>NZ_JBMHJM010000001.1:1522500-4219422 GCF_049747295.1 Bradyrhizobium sp. SYSU BS000235 | reverse complement strand
CATCGCGCTTCAGTATCACCATAGCCTCCTGTTGGTTTATCTGATGGTGTTCGCGCAAGGCGCGCTCGGCTACGGCCTCACCGCGGTGATGGGCGCGATTCGGCTTTGCGCTGTGCTTCGCAGCCCTCATCGCGCTTCAGTATCACCATAGCCTCCTGTTGGTTTATCTGATGGTGTTCGCGCAAGGCGCGCTCGGCTACGGCCTCACCGCGGTGATGGGCGCGATCGTGCTGGAGATCTTTCAAGGCAAGCATTACGGCGCGATCTTCGGCTCGATCATGTTCTCGGCCATGATGGGCGGCGCCGCAGGGCCTTGGGTCACCGGGCTGCTGCACGATCTGACCGGGACTTACGATCTCGCCTTCTCGGTCTGCATTGCGGTCAGCGCCTTGTCTGCGCTTGCGATCTGGCGCGCGTCGCCGGGCAAGGTGCGCGCGGTGGCGGGAAAAGCGCATCCCGATGCGGGAGAGTTGAGCGCGGTCGCAACGTCCGACCGCTAGGGTCAGGACCCATTAATTCCGATAGCATCGAATGACGGCGATGAGCCCAAACTGCATCCGAAATGTGATTAGCTAATGTCCGCTCTGGCCGAACGCTTCAAGCCAAATGACCCGCTCCGAGTTTGCACCGGTTTGTAAACCGATTTTTGGGTTGCCGAAGACAGTCGCTAGAATCCCTTTTTGCTGCGCGAACTAATTGCCAATTTCTCAACCAGTTCATCAGTGATAGGCTTACTCGCCGAGAACGTAATTCCGGTCTTGGTTGCCTTGAGTTTCAAAGAAGCGATCCCGTCTGCATGGGCAGCAATTGCAGCCGGGTCAATATATAGACCGCATTGTTTACTGAAGGCAGCATAGCCCGCGATAATCGTTCCTTCGATCTGAAATCCGGGCATATCGTACTTCATGACTTCTTCGGCGTCTGGTAGTGCCCGCGATAGCTGCGCACGCAGTTGACCCAACATGGCGCGAAACCGCTCCGGTGCAGCGGCTATGTAGGCGTCATGGTTATCCTTCTTCGTCATGCTGACAGTATGCCTTTGGGCATGTCCAAAGACAACAAATGGTGCGTTAGAGCTCTTGATGCAGCTGTGTGTGTCGGCGCTCCTAAGACGAACCGCAAAACGCGTGACGTTTAGGTCACGCTTTCGAAAACTTTGTGCACACGTGCACCATGGTCACCAAAAACAGGCCGACACCCGGCCTCGTCTGCTCTAGGCTGCATCGACTGCTTGACGCATCGGGAGAATCCGCATGCTTTGGGATCGGCGGCCTTGTTCACGGAGAATCGCGGCGGCATTTGCCACGCTAAGCGTGGTGGCGCTGGCTCCTTGCGTGGCCCGCGCCGATGCCGGCGGGGTCGGCTTCTGGCTCCCCGGCGGCATGGGTAGTCTCTCCGCCGTGCCGGGAACGCCAGGCTGGAGCATCACGAGCCTCTATTTGCACCTCGATGCCAAGGCGGGCAGCGGCAAGGAGCTGCAGAACAATGCCTCTGTTGTGACCGGCCTGCATGCCCGCGCCGACGCTATCGCGTTTCTCCCGGCCTATACGTTGGAAACGCCGGTGCTCGGCGGCCAATTGACGGTTGGGGTTGCCGGCGTGCCCGGCAATCTCGGCCTCAACATCGGCTCCACGCTGACCGGACCGCGCGGCAATCAGGTCTCTGGCAATGCCAGCGACAATCGAACCACATTCGCCGACGTCTATTATCTTGCCACGCTGAAGTGGAACCAGGGCGTCAACAATTTCATGTGGTACATGCTCGGTAATATCCCGAGCGGCACCTACGATTCCACGCGGCTCGCCAACCTCAGCATCGGCTACACCGCCATCGATAGCGGCTTCGGCTACACCTATTTGGATCCAAAGTCCGGCCACGAACTCTCCGCGGTCGCGGGCTTCACCTACAACGGCGAGAACGACGCCCTGCAATATCGCAACGGCATCGACTTCCACTTTGACTGGGCGGCCTCGCAATTCATCAGCAAGACCGTGCACGTCGGCCTCGCCGGATATGTCTATCAGCAGGTCACCGGCGACAGCGGCGCGGGCGCCAGGCTCGGCGATTTCAGGGGCCACTCTGTCGGCATCGGCCCGCAGATCGGCATCTTCTTTCCCGCATGGGAAGGTTACACTGGCTATCTTAACGTCCGCGGTTATTGGGACGTCGCCACCGAGAACCGGCCGACGACCCAAACCGCCTTGGTAACGCTGAGCTTTGCACCATCAGCGAAGGAAAAGCCCGCGACACCACCGCGCGGCCCGAGATATGTGAAGTAGCGCGCGTTGCGCGTGCGTGAATTCACGTTCCAGTGCGCGCATCGCCGAGACAATATGCGCCGTCACATTTCATCGACATAATCGAACCCGTAAAGGCATCATCTGCCGAACATCCCGCCTTTGCACACGGGAGGCTGGCGATGTGATGGCGTGAACGTGACTTCACGAGCCAGATTATACGAATTGATTGCACGCGCTGAATTGTGAACAGCAAGTCAAAACGAATTTTCGTATGACGAAATAGAACTGCCCCTACCAAAATCGTTTTTTTTTTCAACAGGAGGCCTTGATGGATCGCCGGACATTTATCGCTGCTGCCGCTGCCGCGTCCACCCTTCCCTTGCTGAGCCGCGCCGCCAATGCGCAGGCACCGCTGAAGACCAAGAATGTCGTGTTCGTGCACGGGCTGTTTGCGGATGGCTCCTGCTGGGCGAAAGTCATTTCCCGCCTGCAGGCGAAAGGCGTCAACTGCACCAGCGTGCAGAACCCTCTCACCTCGCTCAAAGAGGCGTGCGACGCGGCGCGGCGCGCGATTGCGCTGCAGCCCGGCCCGACAGTGCTGGTCGGCCACTCGTTCTCGGGCATGATCGTCTCGGAGGTGGGCGTGGACCCCAAGATCACCGCGCTGGTCTATATCGCCGCGCGGGCGCCCGACGCCGGCGAGGACTACACGGCGCTGGCAAAGACCTATCCGACGCCGCCGGCCTCGGCGGGCGTCACCTTCACCGATGATTGGGGCCAATTGTCGGAAGAGGCTTTCCTGCGCGACTTTGCGGGCGATCTGCCGAAGGACGAAGCCCGCGTGCTCTACGCCACGCAGCAGCCGTTCAAGAAATCGCTGACGAGTGACAAGACGACGAATGCGGCCTGGCGCAACAAGCCGAGCTTCTATGCGGTGTCGACCCAAGACCGCACGATCAACCCAGACCTCGAACGTTTCATGGCCAAGCGCATGAACGCGAAGACGATCGAAGTCGAGGCCAGTCACCTCGCGCTGATCTCGCAACCCGATGCGATCACGAATTTGATCGTGCAAGCGCTCGCCGTCTAAGGCGAGCGTCTAACCGACAAGCGCCTCCCTCTCATCGATCACGCCTGACGATGCGCGATAGCTATTGACTCTTATATTTCCATTTAGCTATATAGCCATATGGCTATTAAAGAGCGACATCCCGAGCGGCTGAACACGATGTTCCACGCGCTCAGCGATCCGACGCGGCGGGCAATGCTTGCCCGCCTGATGACGGGCGAGGTGAATGTCTCGCAGCTCGCGGAGCCGTTTCAGCTCAGCCAGCCGACGATCTCGAAACATCTCAGAGTTCTTGAAGACGCCGGACTTATCGAAGGCGGGCGCGACGCCCAGCGCCGCCCGCGCAGACTTGCCCCCCTCGCCATGAAGGAGATTGCCAATTGGATCGAACCGTTCCGCCAACAATGGGAGAACAGGCTGAACAACCTGGATTCCCATCTCGCGAAGATAAAAAAGCAGAGGCAGGAGAGGTAATATGCGTACGCTTCACTCGGCCACCACGAATACAGATTTCGACGTCGATACAAGCACGCACACCATCACGCTGAAGCGTGTGTTCGACGCGCCTGCTGCGGACATCTTCGAGGCGTGGACGCAAGCAGAACATGTGAGCTGCTGGTGGGACGCTGCGGGCGACCCTCTGGTCGTGTGTGAGATCGATTTGCGGGTGGGCGGCGCGTTCAAGTTCGCAACCAAGAGCCACACCGATATGCCGTTCGCCGGCATCTATCGCGAACTATCCCCGCCCCACCGCATCGTGTTTGAAGCGATGGGCGCGACCGGCCGTGTCCTGCTGCAGGAATCCTGCGGCAAGACGCATATGACCGTAGAGATCGAATGCCGCTCCGCCGAACAGCTCGAACAGTATCTCAAAATGGGGATTGCGGCGGGGACGTCGAAGACGCTCGACAATCTGGTGGCCTATGCGCACGGCGACCTCAGCGCGTAGATCGCGTGCAAGAGGCTGATGCGGCACGCATACCGCATCATCATTGATGAATCTTGATGACGCACTCGTGCTGATCGCGCCAGCCTGAACGCGACGAGCAGCCTCCCCTCACGGATGCAGCTTGTCGAGCTCCGGCAGCAGGATCACGCTTTCCTGCTCGTTCGGGTCGGTGCGCGAGATGATCGCGACGACGTCCTCGGTCTTGCTCGGGTTATACGGCAGATGCGGCACGTTGGCCGGGATATAAAAGAAATCACCTGGCTTGACGATGGCATGATGCTCCAACCGGTCGCCGTACCACACCTCGGATACGCCTTTCAGCGCGTAGATCGCGGTCTCGTGGTCGGCATGCTTGTGCGCCTTCGCGCGTGCCCCCGGCCCGATGGTCACGATCTGCATGTGAATGCCCTTCGCGCCGACGGTCTCCGCCGAAATGCCGACGTTGTAGATCAACCCCTGCTTGCCTTCGAACGCAGCGCCGGCACGCACGAGCCGGCACTCGGGCTTCCCTGAAACCGGCTTCCTCGCGGTCGATTTTTCCGAAACGGACTTTTCCAAGACAGACATCTGATGCTCCTCATCCGGTGCCGTAAGACACACCGGCAGCATGGTGTTCGTTGATGCACATCATATAGTGAGTCTGACAGGTCGCGGCATGGGCAGACGATCACTTCGTTGAGACTTGCGCCCGGAGACGGGAACCGGATGAAGCGGCGCTCACCACGCCTTCGCGCTTTAAGAAAAGGTCGAGAACGTCCCGCCGTCGCGAGCGCTGTTACGATGTAGGGTCATCCGCAAGCGATATGACGCTTTAGTGGGGCTGCGTCGAAGCCATCTCCACCGCGTGCGCCTCGATATCATCAAGGTGAATTTCCTCCGCCCGCTCCTTGCGCTCCTCGGCGCGGAATTCGCTCTCGCGCCGCTCGAACGCCTCCATCTCGCGTTGCACGGATTTCATGAAGCGTTCATGCGCGCCAATGATCTGCGTGTGGTTCATCGTGCCATCCGTCGTCTCTTCTTGTCCGCGTGCAGTGAAGCCCAACACTTTGAAAAAGTTTCGGCACGCCCTGGTTATTCCTTGACTTCACTGGAACATATGCGGAACATATTCGCGCCGCGGTTGCAAGCGATCATCTTGGCGACTGCGGTCGCACGACGCGCCGACAGGGGCGTGCTGCAAGCTTGCAGAATTCCCGGCACGGAAAGCAACGGCGAAGGACTTTTGGCAAGTTGGGGCCTTCGATTGTAAGTACGTTCGACGCGCAAGTACTTTCGACGACTAAGTCCGTAAGACAGGTAAGCAACTGGAATGACTTCGCCTTCGCTCGTTTCCCCTCCCTCCTCCGCCGATGCGCTACTGTTCGATCTCGGCCGCGTCGTGCTCGATATCGATTTCGACAAGGCGCTCGCCTGCTGGTCGGCCTATGCGGGCTGCAAGCCTGCCGATATCGCCGCGCGCTTTGCGCGCGACGAGCATTATCATCAGCACGAGCGCGGGCTGATCGAGGACGCCGCCTATTTCCAGAGCCTGCGCAACTCGCTCGGCATCGCCATCACCGATGACCAGTTTCTTGAGGGCTGGAATGCGATCTTCGCGGGCGAGATGCCCGGCATCGCAGCGTTGCTGACGCGCGCGGCGAAGCACCTGCCGCTCTATGCGTTCTCAAACACCAACCGGCCGCATGTGGCTTATTTCCAGGATGAATATGCCGAGGTGCTGAAACACTTCCGGGAAATCTTCCTGTCGTCCACCATCAATCTGCGCAAGCCCGATGCCGAAGCCTATGACCATGTGGTGCAGGCGATCGGCGTGCCGGCCTCGCGCATCGTGTTCTTCGATGATCTGCCAGAGAACATCGAAGGCGCACGCGCGCGTGGGCTGAACGCGGTTCAGGTGAATTCGTCAGACGACGTGGCGCGAACGCTCGCGGAGCTGGGGATTTAGTCGGTGGTGCGATGACAAGCCCGGACGACAAAGCAGACGCGATATTGGAGCCGACAGCCTTCGGACGCGCGTGGAGCGTGCCTAAACGGTATCTTGAGCGATGGTGGACGACGCTCGATGAATGGCAGCGGATATTGATGTCATGGCTGGAAAGGCCAAAATTCGAGGCAGCCGAAACATTCCCAGAGCACATCGCAAGCTTCCTTCTATGGGCGGCAAGCTTGCCCCTCATCCTTGCAGCGGCGTTTGTTCTCCAGGTGATGCGGCTAATGGGTGTGTTCGTGCTGATCGTGCTTACGCTCTTCGCGATGATCTACATCGTTCCCTTTGTTTTCATTGTCCGAGGCGCGCGCTTTCTTTTTCGACGGGTTGCCGCGCCGGCCCCGCTGGCCGATCCCTCCGGTGACCGATTCATTGCCGCGCCTGACACGCCGCGCGCCGTTTCCTCCGCCGGTTCTGCTGCTAACGAACCGCCGGCGCTTGAACCACCGCGCCCTTAATCCTCGCATGACCCTCGATAGCGGCTGACGCTCCCTGCGATCACTTCTCCGAGAAGAACGGCAAATTTGATTTCAGCGCCGATTAAGGAGGAAGGCCATCCAGTTTGGGAACGTCTTCCAAATGCGCGTCCCACTCAGCCCTGCTTGCGAAGCAGATGTGCGCCTGTGGCCGGATGCCGATCGCGCTATCGAGACTCCCGGCGGGCACAATCAGAAGACCGTTATCCACCTGATCTCTCGGAAGCGCAGACCCGCATTCACTGCAAAAGCATTTTCGATGCCGGCTCGCGGGAACGCGGTAAGTCTTGATGTTGTCGTGCCCCGACAGCCAGGTGATCGTCGCCGTCGATGAAAACAAATTGGCGCCGTGGGCCGATCCCGTATCCTTGCGGCAACGCCCACAATGACAGAGGAAAAAACTCTCGAACGTGCCGGAAATCTGAAATCGAACCGCGCCACACTGACAAGCGCCCATCGTCGTTTGTGTCATAAGTTGACTCATCGTCATTTAAAACAGAATTGCCGCCGCCGTTGCGCCGCGCCTGATTACCGGATGAATGGGTGGACCATTCGCAGGTCTCGCACCGCCTACTCTCACGCATGGCCCGGCTCATGGCTTGCCGCAGCGCCGGCCGTGGTCTGAACATCTCTCAACAGGCTGTCCAACAGGTCGCGCATCGCGACCAGATTGTCGATGGACATCACAATGCGCGCGCGCACCACGCTCTCGATCACCAACTTGCCTTCGTCCACCAACGGCCCCACCCGTGGCCGCGGATGGGTGAACAGCAACGTGGCCCAGGGCCCGCCGAGCTGGATGTTGAACTTGCCCAGACAAATCGTCTCCGCGACGTTGTCGGGATCGGTTGTCGGCAGGTTTGCAAGTTCGACCATCGGAGCGCTCCTGGGTTCCGGTTCGACATGAAACGCTGTCTTGCCCCCTACGGCCTTGCACCCTCTGGAATTTACGCCATCCGCCCTCGAACCACCACAGTACCGCCTGCGACAAACCCGGCAGGACCAGCCGCCTCAAGCGCGGCTACAACCGTCTTTTTCGCCATGGATGGAGACGACCGATGGAAACGAAGAGGTTACGCGCGGCCGCGCCATCGGCAATGCAGGCGGCATCACGCATCAGGCGATGAAGGAGCGCATCTATTCCACCCGAGACGGCTGGACGAAGGACATCGGCGAGAACTGCGCCAGGATGGCCCTCGTCACAGCGAGGCGGCATCCCATGCTGCGCCTCGCCCGCGATATTCTGATCAGCACCCTCGTCGTCGCGATCCTGTTCGCAGCGATCTGACTGCCGTCTTAATATAACCTATATATTCCACAAGAAAGGTTACGATTATGAAGGCGACCCCCTATGAGCCTAACAATGCGCTGTTTTCATCAGCGATATAAAATGTCATAACCTCATAAACCATTATTGACAAGTTACTAATCCCTCGCCATCAAGTTAGAGCAACGATGCTCTCTCACACGTGGCAGGCACCAGCGCTCAGCCACCCGAAGATGGATACACCTGTGCTTTATCGCGGAATGGATCGTGCTGCGCTCAATGCAGCCTACAACAACACAAAAGCGGTCGCGGACGTCCAAACGATTTTTGCAGACTTCCGGTCGCGCGGTGCGCATCTTTACGAAACCGCGCCTTGTGAACGGGATCTCCCTTACGGCGATCAACCCCGCCAGCGGTTCGACTTGTTTCGCGGGCGCGGAGCCAACACACCAACGATGGTCTATATCCATGGCGGATATTGGCAGACGCTGAGCAAAGAAGACTTTGCTTTCGTCGCTGAGGGACCGCTTGAACGCGGGTACAACGTCGTTCTCGCGGAATACACCCTCGCCCCGCAGGCTTCAATGACACAGATTGTCGAAGAGATCGGCCGGCTACTGGATCATCTGGCGGCCAACAGGGACGCGCTCAACATGGGACGCGGTTCTGTCTGTCTGGTGGGGCATTCGGCAGGCGGCCACCTGAGCCTCGTTCATCGTTCGCATCCCTTGCTCGCTCACACGATGGCGATCAGTCCGCTGGTTGACCTCGAGCCCATTGGCCTGTGCTGGTTGAATGCGAACTTGAATCTCAGCCCGAGCGAGATCGACCTGTACAGCCCAGTGCGGCATATCGTTAAAGGCGCACCGACGACGATTGCGGTGGGCGCGGCTGAGCTCCCGGAGCTGGTACGCCATGCGAGCGAATATGCGTCGGCTGCTACCGAGTCGGGGGAAGACGTTGAGTATCTTGCAACCGAGAACCGTAACCACTTCACGGTTCTGGAAGACTTGGCATCCGCGTCAGGCATGCTCACGAAGGTGCTGGCACGTACGTTGTCGCCGTGACTTTCGCTGAGACGACAGGCTTGGGCGTTAAATGAGCACAAGGAATTCTCAACGTCCGGCAGATCGATCGCGACACGTCCAGGTTCGCGGACACCATGACCTTCACACGACAACAGGCGGGCTGCGGCTGCACTGAAGCCCGCCGTTTCCTGTCCACGCTTAGGCTGCGCTCTTCAACACCTTACCAAGAAACGCAATCGCCCTGGCCTGTCGTGCCGGCATTGCGGCGTCCACATGCGTAGCGCCGCGCACGGAGTCGAACTGATGCGGTATGCCGAGTTCGCTCAGGACGCGAGCGAGATATGTCGCACCATCGTGCAGGTTGAACTCGTCCGCATCGCCGCAATCGTAGCGGATGCTCAGGCCTGAACGCTTGATTGAGGCGTGATGGGAGCGCGCGAGACCGTAGACGCTGTTGGATTGATAAGTCGCCTCGTCCGCACCCATGGCGATGTTCAGATCGTTGAGGATCGCAGGCCGGTTGCGCTCGGGGACGCTTGAGGGCGTCTCGCCCGGAAAGATCACCGGACACAGCGCCGCCACCGCGCGATACTTTTCGGGCTGCCGGAACGCAAGCTTCAGCGCGGCATAGCCGCCCAACGAGTAGCCGATGACACCGCGCATGTCGCTCAGCGCGAACTGCTCGGCGAGCAACGCGGGAAACTCCGTCCCCACCAGCGTCTCCCAGTTACGTCCCTCACCACCGTCGATGTAGAAGCCGCCGAGCGTCGGTGTCGAGGCGCAGGCGACGATCGCACGCGGCAGAATCCCGTTGGCCCACGCGAGATCATAGGCGTCCTTCGCCGCCTCAAGTGAAGCCGCCGACGACATGGCGCCATGAAGATGCAGGATCAATGGCAGGCGTTCGCTCTCGCTCCGGTTTGACGGTGCAAGCACGCGATACTCCACGGACGTGCCGTTGGACTTGGCGTCGAACGACGCGGCAATGAGTTGGCTCGTCATGGCAGGGCAACCGGCTTCCCAATACGTCGCGAACGTCGCCGCGGGCCAGCCTTTTAGCGCATGAGTTGCATCAATCAAGATGGACGAACTGTATATTCCTAATCCGCTGTCCGATGCACTCTGATAATGGAATGCGCCTTTGCTTTTCGATAAATGCAATAAGACGGACGCGATTTAGCCGTGGTAAGCTCCATTTGCTTTAGGGAAGCCTGAAATGATGCTAGCGACACTTTCTCTCGTAGCAAAAGCTCTTTTCGCTTTTAGCTTGATACTCTTTTTTATATCTGCATATCAGCAAACCAAACTCATCTGGGAATGGTCCGACGAAAATCCGCAGTTAGATTGGTTGACACGAAACTTCCTATCTACCCAAGTGATTTTTTTTGCATCGTTGTCAGAAAAAGGGCGTCGCCGCCGTCGGATTTTGGCAATGACCACTGTCGGTTTTGTTGTGTTTGGTCTTGCGTCCGTAGTCCTTCAGCGCTTTGCAGATGGAAGGGCATTGTTCGAATAGGTAGCCTCGCCGGGCACGGGGCTCTAGCGAATTAGCCTTTGACAGACTGCGCCCCCAGCTGCCACGTGGATAACTCTCCGATCACGAAACGATGAATGGCCTCCACGGCCCATATCCCCTATCTGCTGGCCGGTCGCTTGTGACGCAGAGGCGGCTCTTGCCGGCCGGGTTCGCGATTCCATAAAGCCCGGCCGGCGAAAATTCTTAAACGTCCTCATCGGCCAACCCTGTCAGCCATTGTTGGAAGCGACGAGCCGCAGCCGATATCCGCGCATTTTCCCGCCCCTTTGCACCCGTTCTCACCAGCAGCGCCCGCGTATCGCCACAAAGGCTTGTGAGGGACTGGCGGCCGGTCTAAACGGCTCACACTTTCCCAGCCGATCAGGAGATCACTTTGTTCGCGCGCTCTTTCGCCTCCATCGCCCTTTTGGCCTGCGCTACCTTTGCTCTTGCTCCCGGGCTGCGTGCCGCGGAGATCGATGATGCGAAGTTGAAGCAGATCGTCGATAACGCAATGAAGCCGATGATCGCGCAATATGATGTGCCCGGCCTCGAGTTTGCGGTGACCGTCAACGGCACGCGGCATTTCTTCGACTATGGCCTCGCGTCGAAAGACCCGCAGCAGCCGGTGACGCGCGACACGCTGTTCGAGCTCGGCTCCATCAGCAAGACGTTCACCGGGACGCTCGCAGCCCAGGCCGTGGAAGAAGAGCGGCTGTTGCTGGACGACCCCGTCACCAAGCATATACCGGACCTGAAAGGCAGCGCGCTCGACAAGGTGACGGTGCTCGATCTCGCCACCCACACCGCGGGCGACTTCCCGCTGCAAATTCCCGATGACGTCACCAACGACAAGCAGCTTATCGCCTATTACCGCGCCTGGAAGCCGCAGCATCCGCGCGGCACGTCGCGCGCCTATGCCAATCCGAGCGTCGGCCTGCTCGGCATGGTCACCGCGAAGGCCATGGGCGCACCTTTCGAGGCGCTGGCGCAGGACCTGTTTCACGATCTCGGATTGAAGCGGACATACGTCACGGTGCCAGCGTCCGAAATGAAATCCTACGCATGGGGCTATCGCGAGGACAAGCCGGTGCGGGTCACTCCGGCGCCGATTTCCGTTGAAGCCTATGGCGTGAAATCCAACGCCGTGGACATGCTGCGCTTCCTCGAGGTCAACATGGGTGTCGGCACCGCGCCCGCACCGATCCTGCGCGCAGTGAACGCCACGCACACCGGCTATTTCACGGCCGGAGAACTGGTGCAGGACCTGATCTGGGAGCAGTATCCTTATCCCGTCGCACTCGACAAGCTAATCGCGGGCAACGCCTACGCCATGCTGAAGCCGCTCCCCGCCACCGCGATCGATCCGCCGATGGCGCCGCGCGCGGACGTGTTGATCAACAAGACCGGCGCCACCAACGGCTTCGGCGCCTATGTGGCGTTCATTCCGCAAAAGAAGATCGGCATCGTGATGCTGGCGAACAAGAACTATGCCAATGAGGCGCGGGTGAAGGCGGCTTATGCCGTGCTGTCAAAGCTGGCGGAGTGAGGCTCGGACCGGTCTGCCCCGCGCGCTCCAAAAGGGCCCGCGACGGCCGGTAATGGCGCCCTCTACTTCGCGCCTTCCTTGTCCTTCTTCTTGTCTTTCTTCTTCTTTTCTTTCAACACATCGGCCTGCGCGCGGAAGGCCGCAGCCAGGCTCGACATGTCCTGCGCGTATTCATCATCGACGCTGAAGCTCCCCAAGCGCTCCGCGCGGTCGGCCTGCTTTTTCAGTTGCTTGGTTTCCTTCATGGGCGCGATTCCAGCCTTGAGACGAATCCCGACGGAATAACGCGGCAACATGAAAGCTGGACGAAGGTTCCAAGAAATGTAGCAGCCATCTTCGCGATTCACGCGCAGGGCGCAGGAATACTCCCCATACGCTCGCAGCACGCAACCGGAATAAGTCTTATGCCGCGCAGCCGCTTTCCCGCGGTCCGTCCGAGGAAATAGGTTGCAATTGCCCGAAGTTTTGCACGCAACGGCGGAGCAAATCGCTCGCAGTCAAGGTCGCTCACAATCAAGCACGCTCTGCCGCCGCGCTCACGCTTCTTCGCCGAAAGATCCTTGATGTTAGGAATTCCCCGCAGCTATGCCCACTTTATCTTCGACATCATTCAATCCGGGCTGACCTCCTGCATCGCGGCAGCGATCGCGTGCTATCCGTTTCTCGCCAGCGGCAGCTTCCTCCGCCACTGGCTGTCGGCGTGGCTGATCTCATGGGTCATGATGCTGCCGGGGTGATCTTCGCGGCGCCGCTGATCCGGGCGTGCGCTATCGCGCTCACACGCGAGGAAACATCCCCGGCTTCCGGCGAGGCTTGAAGTAAGTATTCAGATCGGCATGCATCGCCCGGCCGATGATGCGCGTGCCGTAGAGACCCGCAAAGGATTCCACGTCCTCGACCTTCTTCTCGGCGACCGCGCGAAACATGCCTTCGATGCGTCCGGGGGTGAAGATCGCCATAAAGCGGACGACGGAGTCGGTGAGATTGCACCAGGCATGAGGCACGCCCTTGCCGACGGTCACGGAGCTGCCGGCCGGGAAATCCTGCGTCTCGCCCCCGACCGCGATTTGAAGCGTGCCGTCAATGACGATGAAGTGCTCTTCTTCGTTGATATGGGCGTGGAGCGGCACGCCCATACGCGGATCGGCTTCGACTTCAAGCACCAGATAGGCGCCGCCGGTATCCGTGCTTGACGTCTGGATTTTGAACCGCTCGCCCGGCGTGGTTTCGAGCCATCCGCTCTCCGGGCCCGCGTTTTCGGTGCCTGCGATTTCCGTGGTTGATAGAATCATCCTGTCGCCCCTTTGAGATCTGCCTCGCATTCGGCCGGTGGCCGCTACAAAATGAGACATTGAACAGGCCGCGCTACCGCGCGATTTCACCCCGCAAAAAAACGGCTACCGCTGTAGCGGGACGTCAAACACGTGACGCAAACAAGGCCGCGCACGCATGACGCGTGAAGAGATTTGTCCTCTCGTATTCGCAGACGAAGAAAAACAATTCTGAAATGCGCTGGTGCTCCTGACGGAACAACCATCGCTGCATGGCTCGGATTTGATTTTGGAACGCGCCGCCGAAAAGCTCGCGTGATGTCACTCAACTATCACGCAATGATCACAATGAATCTTGAAACGGCCATTTACGCGGCCGTGGATGAATATGGGCTGGGCCAAGAAACAAACCTCTGAGGGAGGGGTAAGCAATGGCAATCCAGTTCCGCAACATCGACGGCTCCAACAGTCATCCCACCGATCCCGACATGAACCAGGCCAACACCGACTTCACCCGGGTTGGTCCTGCAAATTACGCTGACGGCTATTATGAAATGACGGAGGGGCCGAATCCGCGCGAGATCAGCAACATCGTTGTGGCGCAACCAGCCGATGGACCACATCTGGTCGATGATCACGGCATTGCGCTCTCAGGCATGATGTATGCGTGGGGCCAGTTCATCGATCACGATCTGGATCTGCAAAAGACCAGCGCCGACATCGATATGTCCATCACCGTGCCGGCTGACGATCAATTTCTGGAGCCCGGCAGCACCATTCCGCTGACGCGGGTCGCCATCGATCCTGCGACCGGTGTTGCTGGACATCCGGCAGCGGCGATCAACACCGTCACAGGCTGGTTCGACGGATCACAGATCTACGGCTCCGATGCCGCCACTGCGGCCAGCCTGCGCACAGCCGACGGCCACATGAAAGTGTCGGCAGGAAACAATCTGCCCATCGTCAACACCGATCAAGGCCCGGCCTTTTTGGCTGGTGATGTACGCGCGCAGGAAAACCCGGACCTCACTGCCCTGCAGGTGCTGTTCGTGCGCGAGCATAATTACCAGGTCGACCAACTGCACAAGGAGCATCCGAACTGGAGCGGCGACAGGCTGTACGAGACGGCCAAAGCCATCACCACTGCCGAGATGGTGAACATCACTTACAACGAATACCTGCCGCATCTGTTGGGCAAAAACGCCATCGGCCCCTACCATGGCTACGATCCCAATGCAGACGCGCGGATCAGCGAAGAATTTGCCGGTGCGGCCTTTCGCTTTGGTCATTCGATCGTTTCAGATGAAATCAGTGCAACCAGCAATATCGGTGCTTTCACCTCCGAGCAGACACTGGCGGAATCGTTCTTTGAGAGTCCGTCGACTTTCGCGGCAACAGGTGCGGATGGTTTGCTCCGGCATCTCGGCGGAGATATTGCCAACCAACTGGACGCGCACATCATTGATGGCCTGCGCAACTTCCTCGTCGATCCGCCGGACGGTATCGATCTCGCCGCCATCAATATTCAGCGCGGGCACGATATGGGGTTGGGCACCCTGAACCAGACCCGCGAGGCGCTGGGACTGAAGCCCTACACCAGCTTCGATCAGATCACCTCCGATCCGAAGGCCGCCGCAGCACTTGAGAAGGCTTACGGCGGCAATGTCGACGCCGTTGATCTGTGGACCGGCGGATTGTCGGAAAATCATGCGAAGGGAGCCGTCGTTGGCTCCACCTTCGCCAAGATCATCGGCGATCAGTTCACGGCGCTGCGCGACGGCGACAAGTACTATTTCGAAAATCAAGGGCTCGACAAAGATACGCTCAAGGAGATCAAGCACACCACCCTCTCCGACCTGATCCTGCGCGACACCGACACCACGGCCATGCAGAAGGATGCGTTCGTCGCCACCGAGCGGCACAGCGGCACGTTGGCCGGAATAGATCCGAAGGGACAGGAGGCGGCCGAGGGCATGGCGCAGCTTGTGGTCGGGTCACCGGGCAAGGACACGCTGACCGGTGGCAAGCTCGACGACACGCTGGTGGCAGCGTCCGGCAAGATGACCATGACCGGAGGCCGAGGCGCAGATACCTTTGTATTCAACGCCGACAGCCTCAAGGGCCACAACAGCGCGACCATCACGGATTACAATCCGCGCGTGGACAAGCTGCAGATCCTGACCGACGCGCACGTCGAGGTGTCGTCCGATCACCACGGCGGAACGCTCCTTCATGTTGGCAACGACACCATCGACCTGCTCGGCGTGAAGCCGAACGACTTGCATAATCGCGACTGGGTGTAAGCTTAAATAGTGCATCGCCTGACCTGAGCGTCGTCACGATCACGCACTCAGTCAGGCGTCGCAAACTGCCGGTCAAGTCGCTTCGTAGAGGGCCTTTCTACGTTCCCAATGTCGCCGCGGACTCGTGCGCTTCCATCACCGGTGGCGCCAGCACCAACGGCGCCCGGCGTGGTGCCGAGACGCTGGCGGAATCTGCGCGCAAAATACGTGTAATCGCGAACCAAATCACGCCTCCGAGATGGTGCTAGCGCCACCGCGCGCCACGCAGTGCGCGCTGGTACGCACGACTGGGCGCGATCGTCTCACGACATCCGAGGTCACAGCCGGCTAATGTGGCGGTTCTGAAGTCCGCATCATTCGTGCGCGAGTCCGGAATGCGGACTTCAGAACCAAAGCCACACTAGAATGATAATTTTCTAGAGTCCTTCGATTCCGAAGTTCGCAGAGACGAACGAGCGGCGGAATGATGCGAACTTCGGAATCGGGACTCTAGATTCCGACCTTGGCAGTCACGCGTCGCAGAGATCAGAGCAGAAGTGGAGATTGTAATGACGCCAACGGGAAAACAGGCTCTTATGACGGAAACAAGCAGAGGTATTGGCGCGGCAGTTCCTTACGTTTTCGGTCATTCCGATTCCGAACTTCACCGTTTGATGCGTCAGGCGGCAGTGCTTACGCCAATCACACGGCGCTTGCTTAGCGACGCGGGCCTGGCGCGCGATATGCGCGTGTTAGATGTCGGCTGCGGTACCGGCGATGTGTCGATGCTCGTCGCCGACATGGTCGGCTCGGGTGGCGCGGTGGTAGCCATCGATCGCAGCAAAGATGCTCTTGCAGTTGCGCGCAAACGCGCGCAGGCGGCCGGCCATGACAACATTGAATTCCGCGAAGGAAGTGCCGAGGCATTCACCACTGGGGTCCCATTCGATTTCGCCATCGGCCGCTATGTGCTCGTCCACCAGCCCGATCCTGTTTCCTTCATCCGCGCTATCGCTAAAAATGTTCGTCCTGGCGGCGTGGTGGCGTTTCACGAGCCTGGCTTGTACGATACACGCAATCAGACGGTGCCACCAATTGTGCTGTGGTCTCAGGCATTCGATTGGATATATGCGGCCTTCCACTCAGTCATAACGCACCCGGATGCGGGCGCTAGAATGGTAGGGCACTTCCACGAGGCCGGTCTAAAGCGGACACCAACACTATTCTGCGAGATACCCATCGGCGGAGGCACTCAGTCTCCTCTTATCGGCTGGGTCGTCCATACCCTACGCAGTCTTATTCCGCAGCTTGAGAAAATCGGCGTCGCGACAGCCCAAGAAATCGACATTGACACTTTAGAAGATCGTCTGCGCGCAGCCGCCGTCGGCTCTCACACTCAACTCATGACTCTGACACAATTCTGCGGATGGGCCCGATTGTAGCGACATGTGGGAATCATAGGCGACCCACAACAAGAATCCATCCATCGATTCTCTCGCCGAAACGTCAATCGGCGCGAACTATTGTTACAGGAGCAACTGAAATGAACGTGAGATACGTCCTTGCAGCGGACTTCGAAACGTCTCGTTTTTATCAGCAGAAAGACTATTTCGATAGCAACATCACCAAGTCTTTCGAATGGCGAATTGAGCAGTTAAATCGGCTCACCAGGATGCTGTCCGAAAACACGAACGAGTTCTCCGAAGCCCTAAGCAGCGACTTCAAAACGGCTTTGTCGGAAAAAGTGTTCGAGGTTGCCGCCTTATTGGGATTGATCGAAGCGACAAAGGGTAACCTCAAGGCCTGGATGGAGCCCACAGAGGTGGCCATTCCGAAGTTTCTTCGGGCATCAGGTCACAGGGGCGTCGTCTACCGCGAGCCTTATGGCGTCACCCTGATCATGGGGCCGTTCAACGCTCCGTTGCTCTCGCTGCTGCGTCCCACTATCACGGCACTCGCGGCTGGCAATCCTTGCGTCCTTAAGGTGCCGGAGGCGCCCGCGACTGCGCAGTTGCTTCTCAATTTGATCCCGCGATACTTTGAACCCCACGCCGTGACGGCGTTTGCCGCTGATCCGGAGCAGATCGCGCGCCTTCTGAAGCTCCCTTTTGATTTCATCTTCTTTACGGGCAGCGCTCGGGTTGGACGCATCATCATGCGTGCCGCTGCGGAGCATCTGACTCCCGTGCTCCTGGAACTCGGCGGCCAGAATCCCGCGCTTGTCGACCAAACGGCGAATCTTAGGGACGCTGCCAAGAAGATCATGTGGGGAGCAACGGCATGGGGTGGTCAATGGTGCACATCGCCCGGATATGCGTACGTGCACGAGTCCGTTGCCGAGGAATTCGTTGCGGAGTGCAAACGGGCAGTCATTGAACTTTACGGCAACGATCCCGGCAGCAATCCGAATTATTCGCGGATCATAGATGCACGGGCCGTTAAGCGGCTCGCCACTCTTATAAACCCTGACCAAGTCGTATTTGGCGGCCGCTATGACGAGGAGAAACGTTACTTCGATCCGACAATCCTCTATCCGGTGTCGTGGTCAGACAAGGTTATGCAAGAGGAAATATTTGGGCCAATTCTTCCGATCCTGACCTACTCCACGATGACCGAGGCAATCCAGCACATCAAGCGTAGACCCCGGCCGCTCGCCGGCTTTGTGTTCAGTCAAGATAGCGACGTCATTGACTCGTTCATCGCGAACCTCTCGTTCGGCGGCGGCGCAGTCAATCAAACCAACGTCCATGTTTTTATCGACACCATGCCGTTTGGAGGCATCGGTGAATCCGGTCTGGGTTGCGCCAACGGCAAGCACGGATTCGACAGTCTGACTCACGCCAAATCCATCCTCCTCTCGCCTACGGACGTTGCGATTGATCATCTCTACCCGCCGTACACGATCGAGAAGGTCCAGGCACTAGGCCAGTGGCTCGACTATTGAGCCGAAATTGTCGGTCGATCCAAAGAATTTCAGCGAAATGCAAAAAGAAAAACCGCAATGAGCCAGGACAAATCGCCCCGCGCGGCTCTCGTTGTTGAAGACCTGCCGGTTCTTAAAGTGGCAGACCTTGATGCGGATCCGCACGGCATGTTTCGCAGATATCGCGCCGCCTATCCCATTGTCCGACATGAAATGGGAGGTTACATCGTGCTCCATCATGCCGACATTGAGCGGCTTGGCAATGATCCTCGTACCGCGGCAATGGAAACGATGTACCCGGCAATGTACGGTGTCACAGAAGGAGCGCTCTTTGATTTCTTCGAGCAGGGAATGCTCACCGCGAACGGCGCTGTTCACCGTCGCCGGCGCTCGCCGTTCTCCAAAAGCTTTGCGGTCCGAACGATGGCCGATCTGCGGCCGCAGATACGACGGTCATCGGAGGAGTTGATCGAGAGCTGGTACGCCGATGGTCAGGTCGAATTTGCCGGTCAGTTCGCAGCTCAACTTCCGGCCCGCGTCACTGGCGATCTTCTAGGCCTGCCGCGAGCCGACATCCCATCCTTTACAAAACTTGTCTATGGGGTGACCCGGTTCCTAAGCGGCAGCATAACGCCGGACGCTATTCGTGAAGCAGAGGCGGCGTGCCAGCAGTTGCGCGATTACGTGGAAAAGACGCTCGAAGACAGGCGTCGCACCCCTCGTGAAGATTTCCTTTCGGATTTCCTGGCGAAGGTGGACGCAGCCGGCGAGTTGTCACCTCTCGAGATCATATTCCAGCTCGTGCAGTTGATCGTCGGCGGTACCGACACAACTCGTGTCGCCATCGTGGTGCAACTGGCGCTTCTGCTCCGGCACAGGGAGCAATGGGACGCGGTGTGTCGCGATCCTTCGCTCATTCCAGGTGCGGTTGCGGAAGCGATACGCTTCGAGCCGAGCGTGGCATCGTTCGCCAGGGTTACGACTGAAGAGATCGAGGTCGGCGGCGCTGTTGTTCCGGCCGGGCAATTGTTCTCTTTTTCAACCATGTCGGGCTTACGTGACGAAGAGGCCTATGAACGACCCGACGTGTTCAACATTCGTCGAACCGACCAACCGCGGCTGCTCCCCGCCTTTGGTGCCGGTGCCCATCGTTGCATCGGCGAAGCGCTGGCGCGTATCGAACTTGAGGAGAGCCTGGCGGCGCTCACGGCCCGCATCCCGCACCTCCAATTAGATCAAACGCCGGAGATCAAGGGGCACGGCGGCATCCGCCGCGTCGATACCATGCGGTTATCCTGGCAGCCCTGAACCTCAAACGAAGCTCCGGTCGGCACCAGCTAAAACGAAGACAAGGAGCCCTTTAAAGAGCAGCTGTTTGGGCGAGCAGCACAACGGATCGGCTGATGGGCCAGAATCTGGGCATCAGTCGCTTCGTAAACCCTTTCAACTTTGCCCAATGTCGGCGCGGACTCGTGCGTTGTCTTTACCGGGGTCGTCTGCCCCGACGGCGCCCGGCGTCGTGCCGAAGCGCTGGCGGAATCTGCGCGCAAAATACGTGTAATCACGAAAGCCGCAGGCATAGGCAATATCGCTGAGAGGCTGACCAGTCTTCATCAACGCGCGGCGTTCGATCAGATGTGCCGCGTGATCCAGAC
This sequence comes from Bradyrhizobium sp. SYSU BS000235, assembly GCF_049747295.1. Classification (NCBI taxonomy): domain Bacteria; kingdom Pseudomonadati; phylum Pseudomonadota; class Alphaproteobacteria; order Hyphomicrobiales; family Nitrobacteraceae; genus Bradyrhizobium; species Bradyrhizobium sp. SYSU BS000235. The sequence continues at coordinate 4,199,210 of NZ_JBMHJM010000001.1, read as the reverse complement.
GGAGCGAAGATATGTAGTCACCACATGTCGACCCGCGGATAGTGAACAGTTTCTGCAAATAGCGCAGCGAAATTCCCATCTCGGCAGCAACTTCGCACGGAGAGATGTCCGGATCGGCAAAGCGGTCCTTGATGATGGAACAGACGCGCACGAACAGCTTGTCGGTGTGGCGTGAGCAAAGCGGTGCGGGCGGTGCAAACAGTGCGCCGAGGAGGTCATAGACCGCCAGACGCATAAATTCATCAGCCGATGCGCACGCGGGCTCCGCATTGCTGACGGGGTCAAGAGCGAGTTGACAGAGCAGACGTGCTGCTTGCGCCTGCCGACGACCGCATGCGCCACCCTGCGGCTCGGATCCGAGATGCGACACCAAATTCCGGCGCGGCACTTGCAAACCAAGCCATTGCGCGCGGCCTTGTGCCGGCGAGATGAATGTCACGGGTTTTGTGGAATCGAGCAGGACGACATCGCCAGCGGCGACGTTTATGGCCTGGCCGTCGTGAATGATTGTCGATTCACCCGCATCCTGGACTGTGACATAATAGTGATCCATGTTATCGCGGCGAATATCCTGTTTCGTCCGGTCAAGGCGGGTCGCACTGCAAGTGAGATCCACTGCAGCGAATCCGAAGACGCGCCGCGTGCGCACCTTGCTGGCGAAGATGTTGGTTGCGCGATCGGGGGTAAACCATCCCCAATCATCGCGCATTGCAGCTCGGAAACCGTCATAGTCCAATTCTGGAGCGCTGAGAAAATCGTCGTTCGGGTGCATCATCGCCTCTATGGGGAAATAATCCTGCAAGCCAGACGCTTTGTGACGACCTGCGCCGAAGCTACAGGCAAGCGTTGATGAACCTAGCGCGGCCCGGAGGGAGGTCCCGCTCAACTCTGCGTCACGCCAAATCACACGGCCGAGACCCTGTCAGCGCTACGGCACGCCCCGGCAGTGCGTGCTGGTCCGCACGATTGGGCGCGTTCACCTCACGACACCTGAGGTCATAGCCACCTAAATTCCAATCTTGACAGTCACGCGTTGCAGCGACCGGAGACGCCCGGCCATCCGTCGCAGTGCTCTTCAACCTCTATGATTTATAGGTTTCAAGTCGCAACCCGAAGGAGACCGCTATGTCGATCCGTAGCATGCTTATTGCCGCAGCATTCGCCCTTGCATCTCTTCAAGCCACCCACGCAGATGGCGTGCATCCCATCAACGGCGTGGACATCGATCTCGGCGACGTGTCCGGTGTCGCCTACTACACCGTCGAGCGCGACGGATTCCACGTCGTCGCGACCCTTGCACAGGGCAAGGAGGGAACGCCGATCCGTGTCGTGTCTGTTCTTGCACCGGGTCAAAGTGTGGCTTTCTCAACAGCGCATCAGGCAGGTGCGCTCGAAATCAGCCGGAACGGCGACAGCGTGCTCGTCCGCAAGGTGAAATCGGTCTCGAACTAATGTCCAGTCAATTGGCGCCTTCTCACCGACGAGGCGGCGATGATTATCCGTCGCGGAGGCTTCGCTCGTTCCAAGCCGATCGGAACCAAACCCCAGCGAAAAGGACGAGTCCCATGAGCAAGGACGAGACGCATTGCGCGCTAGTATGGACGATTGGGCGCGCTCACCTCACGACACTGCGCGTCCCAGCCGTCTAGATTCCGATCTTGGCGATCACGCATTGACGAGAATTGGAGAGAACAATGATTGCAGAAGTTGAGAATACAATGACGCTAACGGGAAACCAGGCTCCTGCGACCGAGCAGACAACGCAAAACGAGTCCGATCCCGCCTTGGGAGTTAGGCGGCAAATGACTGTTCCACTTCATTGTTTGCCGGTGACAGATGCCACCGTTCTCGAGTTGTACGAATATGTTATGGCGCCTTGGGTGAAAATGCTCGGCCTTCGTGAGTTCAAGGTCCACTCGGGCATCGTGTCCGCGATGCTTCCGCAAAGTGATGCGCTCAAATTTTCAAGCGGTGCGGTATGTGGTCAGGCAATCATGGCAGCCATTGACTCGATTGCATCACTGTCTGTGGGCACCACGGGGCGCATCACGAAAGGCACCGTGTATCAGCACACTCACTTCCTGCGTCCAGCCGTCAACGATGACTATTATGTAAGAGCAGAAGTATTGCGCTTTGGCAAAACATCGGCCTTCACCGAGACCCGCGTTTCGTTTGCGTCTACGGGAAAGCTGGTTGCACACGCCAGCCTGGAATTCGCCTTCTGACTCGCGTCCAAGGCTTCATCGCCCCAACCCGCGCTCCCGACGTCTGTTCAGTCTCGCTCTCGGACATCCCGGTCGCGGTAACCCGCCTGTTCCTGACCAGCCATACCGGCTGATCGTCTCGCATTGACCCGCACCCCTCATCACCGGAGGCAAACGATGACCAGGACTGTTCTCATCACCGGCACATCGAGCGGCTTAGGTCGCGAAACCGCGGAAAGGCTGGCGCGCGACGGCTATCGCGTGTTCGCTACGATGCGCGACGTCGCCAGCCGCAATCGCAGCCACGCCGACGCGCTGCGGAGCCGGAAAATAAGCGTCGTGGAACTCGACGTGACCGATGACGGCTCGATCGATCGCGCCATTGCTTTGATCCTCGCCGAGGCCCGCAAGATCGACGTGCTGGTGAACAACGCCGGCATGGCGTCGGTGGGCGTAACCGAAGCCTTCACGGCCGATCAGACGAAGGCGATCTTCGACACCAATGTCATCGGGCTCCTCCGCGTGACGCGGGCCGTGCTGCCTTCGATGCGTCGGGAGCGCGATGGCCTCATTATCAACATGGGCTCGGTCCTCGGTCGGGTGACGTTCCCCTTCGTCGGCATCTACTGCGCGAGCAAGATGGCGATCGAAGCTTTGACCGACAGCCTTCGGCTGGAAGTCTCTCAACTCGGCATAGACGTGGTGGAAGTTCAGCCAGGCGCTTACCCGACATCCCTGTACTCGAGTATCCAGAGGCCTGCCGACGACGACATCACGAAGTCCTACGGCGAGCTCGGCCAGATTCCCGACGCCATTCACAAGACCTACACGACAATGTTGCAGGGTGAGGACGCTCCGAAGCTTCACGAGGTTGCCGAGGCCGTCGCCAAGCTCATCGGCCAGGCGAAGGGCAGTCGCGCCGTTCGGACGGTGGTGGGCATGTCGTTCGGTGCCGACAGGATCAATGCCGAGGTCGCGCCCATCCAGAAGGCCCTCGTCGACGGTCTGGGCCTCGGGCATCTCGAAGAACTTGCGTGATGGAGCGTTCCGGGTCGGCGCATGCCGTCGACCCGTCCTCACGCAGCAACGCGCCGCTGCTTTCACACCTTCATTGTGGCGCGGCGCCCTCGATTGCAAAGGTGTGATACGTGGCAAATTTTTCGCCGATCGACCGGACTTGAACGTAGGCCGGGTCGTTTCGCCAAGCCAGCAGCGCCTCCATGCTCGGGTAGACATAGATGACCACGCGCTTGGGAGCACTTCCGTCGACGGCAACGACCTTCGCCCCCGTTGCGCCTGCACCCGCAGCAGCGACCAGCTTTCCTCCGTGCGATTTGATGATCTCCCTGGCCTTTGGAAGATATTCCTTGGCGTAGCCATCAGGATCGCTGACGTCGATTTGACCGATCAAATAAGCGGGCGGCTTCGCCTGGCTATGCACAGTTTCGCTAGCGACCGCACCCAAGGCAATTCCCGTCAACAAGGCAAGACCGATCATGCGAGCTTTCATGGTACGCCTCCTGGTTTGCAGACAAGACGGATTTTCGACTTCTCCTCAGCCGGCAAAACGGCACGCGTGGTGACGACCGGTGCGCGTGACGAACCGGCTGCGGTTCCCCCTCAACAGGGAGCCGCATTGTTTGTTCCTGTACGCCGTTTGGGTGATCTAAAACGCCTTCATCACGCCAAGGCGTGAGACGGCATCATCACTGGTACAGAGCATCTTGCCCCCTACCACCCGTAGCGCAGCGTGGTTTTGCCGGCGTAGGTTTGCGTGGTGTTGGAGAACTCGCCCTCGAAGCTTCCGCCGAGCGAGAAGCCGTTCAGCCATTTCATCTCGGCGCCGGCTGTCACGAGGGCGGAGTCGGCGGCAGGCTTGGCGCCGTTCACCGTGAAGCTCGCGCCGGGCAACGACTGGAATGTTGCCGTCACCGGACGATCGGTGTTGGAGTCGTGCGCCCAGGCGAGACGTCCGCTGAGCGTGAACAGGCCATTCTCCCGCAGGAACAGCTTGTCCGCGCGCGTGCCGAGTTCGGTGCGGACGTTCATGGTTGTCTGCGCATTGTAGGCGAGCGCGAACTGATCGCTGCCTGACGTTGCGCGCTCGCGATAGCCCGGCAGGTCGAAGCTCGAGACCTGCACCGCTGCATAAGGTGTTGCGCCGAACGCCGGCCATGGCGCGAAGCGATAGCCACTCTCGACGCGTCCGGTGAACGTGTTTGCCTTGAAGTTGGCTTGCAGTTTATCAGAGCCCGACACCGTGACGGTGCGATCCGTGGTGACATCCTGCAAACCGTAGGCGAACGTGCCCGAGATATACGCCGCACCCATGGCATGACGGCCATAGATACCGGCCTGGAATAGATCGGCGCGGCCGCTGCCGAGGCCATCGGATACAGCGAAGTTGAAGCCTGCACCGCCGAGCGCGAAGCCGACAATTGTATCCGGCGAGAAACGATAGTCGGCGCCCGCGACAGATCCATAGATCCGGCTGGTGGTGCTGCTCGAACCGCTCGCAGAATTGCCGCTGATCGTGCTCGATCCGCCATAGGCGGAGGCCCACACGCCCCAGCGCTCATTCAGCGATGCAGGCGCAGTCGGCGGCATCACCGCGGCGTAGGCTGCACGCATCTTGGCATCGGGCGAATTGGCCGCAGCATAGCCCAACGCCTCGCTGGCGAAGGACATCACGCCGCCTTGCCCACTCCCCGCACTGCCGGAGAACGGATTGATCATGGTCACGAACTGCTGCATGGCGCTGAACGAGCCCTGCGTGGTGGTGGCGCCGGGCTGGCCGGACACTTGGTTCAGTGCATTGGCCAGCTTCGCACCGCTCATGTTCAGCAGCGCATCGAAACCGGCCGGCGGCGTGAAACCACTCTCGACTGCTTTGTTGATGGCACCGGCAACATTGGTCTGATTGCCGCCCGTCCCGGCCGGCAGCGCAATCGTGCCGGGATCGAGCACAAGGAAGACATTGTTGGCATCGTAAGTCAGATGCGGGTTGCGGGCGCCGGGCGCGAACGTGTCGCCGGTGATGCCGGCGAACTGCGTTCCGCCGAAGCCGCCAGTGGCGTTGAGAATGGTGTAGGTCTGAGCACGGAAGCTGCCCGGCAATGCGACTGCCTGCACCGTCGCGCCGGTCAGGGTCGCAATGCCGAGCACATTGGTGCGATCGGCTGAGGTCGGCGACGCTTCGACCTTGTAGAAGCTGCCGGTGCTGAACACGAGACTGCCGTTGACGGTCAACGTGCCGATGGAATTACCCGGCGCGAGCGTGCCGCCGCTCATGATCGCGGTGCTGCCGACCGTGCCGCTGCCGCCAAGTGCGCCACCATCGTTCACGGTGATGCCGCTCGACAACGTCAGATCGCCGTTCACCGCCAGCGTGCCGCCGTTGACCGTGGTTGCGCCGGTATAGGTGTTGACGCCCGACAGCGTCAGCGTGCCGGTGCCGGTCTTCACCAGTGAGCCGCCGGTCCTGTTGAAGCCGTAGGCGTACGCGTTGCACGCCGTGGCGCCCGCGCCGCAGTCGCCGATCACACCACTCACCGTCGTGTTCAGGTTGTTGCCTCCGACGGTGAGTTCCCGCGCGCCCAGATAAACATCGCCCGCTCCTGCGATCGAGCCGACACTGAGCTTTCCATCACCGGCAAGGCCCGTGCTGTGCGAGAAATCAACCGTGCCGCCAGCGTTGTTGAGGATGGTGGCGTTACCTCCCGTGCTGGTTTCGAAAAACCCGAGGGTGACACCGGCATTGTTGGTGATGGTCGCGTTACCTCCCGTGCTGCTGCCGTAGAACCCGACGCGAGCGCCAGTATTGTTGGCAATCGTCGCGCTCCCCGCCGTGCTGTTGGCGTCGAACACCACGTAACCATTGTTGACAATGCTGGCGCTGCCCGCGGTGCTAGTGTCGGAGAACGCGAGGCTGCTGCCGCTACCATTGTTGGTAATCGTCGCGCTACCGGCGGTCGCGCTACCGGAGAAGCTTAGACTAGAGTTGTTGGTGATGACCGCGCTGCCGGCTGTGCTCGTGCTGTTGAAAAATATATTGCTGAAATTGGTGATCGTCGCATGGCCAGCCGTCGCGGCGTCAGCGAAGTAAAAGCTGTCGAAGTTGGTAATCCTGGCGCTGCCAGCCGAGCTTGTGTTGGCAAATACCGCACTTCCGTTCGAATTTGTGATCGTTGCGCTGCCAGCCGAACTGGAGTCGCGGAAAGTCAGACCGGTGGAAAAAAAGCCACCCATGGTGATCGTTGCGTTGCCGGCGGTGCTGCTGTCGAGAAATTCAATTGTGTTCTGGTTGTTGATGGTGGCGGCGCCGGCAGTGCTGCTGTTGTGGAAATATGTCGTTCCGTTGTTCGTGATGCTGGTGATACCGCTGGTGTCGGCGTTGACGACATCGAACGTGGTGCCGCTGCCGACGGTGATGGCGCCTAAAATAGAGCCGACGCCAGTGCTGTTGCCAAGCTGCAATGTGCCCGCGTTGATGGTGGTGCCGCCGGTGTAGGTATTGGCGCCCGACAGCGTCACCGTGCCGGTGCCGTTCTTTTCCAATGCACCACTGCCCGCGAGAATGGCATCAATGCTGCCCGCTCGAACATCGAACAGGCCCGACGACGACAGTGTCCCGTTGGTGATGCTGCCGCTTGTCAACGTCACGCCGCCGTTTTGAGTTTGCGCCGTGCCACCGAGATCGAGCGTGCCGCCCGCAACAGTGGTGGTGCTGCTGTTCGCGCCCAGCGTGCCGGCACTTGCAAGCTGCAACGTGCCGTCGTTGATCGTTGTGCCGCCGGTATAGGCATTGTCACCCGACAGCGTCACCGTGCCGGTGCCGTTCTTTTCCAGAGCACCGCTGCCCGCGAGAATGGCATCGATACTGCCCGCTCGAACATCGAACAGACCAGACGACGCCAGCACCCCGTGGGTGATGCTGCCGCTTGTCAGCGTCACGCCGCCGTTCTGAGTTTGCGTCGTGCCGCCGAGATCGAGCGTGCCGCCGGCAACGGTGGTGGCAGCGCTGATGCTGCCCAACGTGCCGGCACCCGCGATCTGCAGCGTACCCGCGTTGATCGTGGTACCGCCCGAATACGTGTTGACGCCACTCAGGATCAACGTGCCGGTGCCGGCTTTGGTCAATGCGCCTGGACTACCACCGGCATCGCTGATCACGCCGGAGAGCGTGAGCGTGTTGCCGTTGGTATCGATGGTGTTGCCCGCAGTTGCGGTGAGCAAGAAGGAGTTGCCGAAGGCGAGCCCATCGGCGCCGGCCTTGAATACGCCTCCGTCGAGCGTCACCGCGCCGGTGCCGACCGAACTGTTGTTGGTGACGACGACAGTGGTCGAGGAGACTGTCGTCCCGCCGCTGTAAAGGTTGGCCCCGGCCAGCACGAGCGTGCCTCCACCGGAAACGTTGAGACCCCATATCTCGGTGCCGGCAAGTGGCGAGGACGGCACGTAGCCGTTCGCCACCACGCCCACCTGATCGGCAATGACGTCACTGATCGTCTGCGTCTGACCGCTGCCCGGCTGGATCGCCAGCGTTCCTGCACCCTGGAGAAAAAGGCCGGACCCAAAAGCAGAGCCGTCAGGAGCTGGGGAACCACCACTAAGAACAGCAAAAATATCCGATCCGCCGGCGCCTCCGCTGACAGAGTTGCCATCAACGTTGAAGGATCCGGCGATTTTGAACGTGCCGCCATCCTGGACAAAGATTGCGCCGCCCATGCCGGCACCACCGCCACCACCTTGGCTTGAAGTCTGACTGCTGCTGCCGCCGCCGAAACCACCCGCAGCCTGGCCGCCGCTGCCGCCACCGAATCCGCCGGCGCCACCGCCGAAAGCGCCGCTGCTGCCGCCGCCGCCGCCAAACCCGCCATTTCCCGGTGCAGATGGATTTAAAAATGAGCCGTATGTCGCGCCACCGCCGCCACCAAAGCCGCCGTTACCGGCGGTATAACCGTTAGCTACCGCTCCGCCGATACCGCCGCCACCGGCAGCGCCACTCAAAGCGCCTGCGCTTGCTCCGCCGCCGCCGCCATTCGCGCCGCCAGTGCCACCGTCGGAGCTGGCCCCGCCGCCAGCGGTTCCGGTCACGATACCTGCCGCACCGGATTGACCGGGGGTGGCGCCACCGTCGGCACCAAGGCCGAGACCACCCCCACCGCCACTGGTGTTGCCGAAGCCGCCTAATCCTCCGCCGTTGCCGCCCATTCCGCCGCCGCCGGCGCCCGAGGTGAAGCCTGAGCCAGAACCAAAGCCACCCGCACCGCCGGCGGCACTGTTGCTGTTCAAGCTCACATTGCTCACCGTGACGTTGCCGCCGGCAGCGACGAACAGCGCTCCGCCCGCGCCCATGCCACCGCCAGCGCCGGTGAGAGCGCCCCCGCCATTGCCGCCGGTCGCATTCGCATTGACGATCGCGAGATCATTGATCGCAACCGTGCCCGAATAGACAAAGAAGCCGCGCTGAACGCCGCCGCCGTCGAGTTTGAAGCCGTTGCCGTTCACGGTGACGTTGCTGGTGGTGTTGAAGGCCGCCAGTGTATCGGCTGCGGCGGCGGTCAATGTGATGTTGTTCTGGAAATTGATGACGTAGCTGGTGCTCGCGTTGCTATCGGCCTGCGTGATCGCGGCTGAAAGGCTGGCGCCGTCCGTGACGTTGAGGACCACCTGCGCCTGTGCAGAGGTGCTTGCAAGCATCGAGGCCAAAACCAACGCAGTTGACGTCAGCAAAGCCACGCGCAACCGGCGGGTACTTTTGAAACGGTTCGTTGTCATTGTGATATCCCTCTTGCCTACCACGCGTAGCGCAGCGTGCTTTTTCCCGCGTAGGTTTGCGTGGTGCTGGAGAACTCGCCCTCGAAGCTTGCGCCGAGCGAGAAGCCGTTCAGCCATTTCATCTCGGCACCTGCTGTCACCAGCGCGGAATCTGCGGCAGGCTTTGCGCCGTTGACCGTGAAGGCCGAGCCGGGCAGCGATTGGAACGCCGCGGTCACCGGGCGATCGGTGTTAGAGTCATGCGCCCAGGCAAGACGTCCGCTGAGTGTGAACAGCCCGCTGTCCAGCAGAAACAGCTTGTCCGCGCGGGCACCGAGTTCGGTGCGGACATTGGTGGTGGTCTGCGCGTTATAAGAGAGTGCGAATTGGCCGCTGCCCGACGTTGCGCGCTCGCGATAGCCCGGCAGATCAAAGCTCGTGACCTGCACTGCTGCATAAGGTGTTGCCCCGAACGCAGGCCATGGCATCAGGCGATAACCGCCCTCCACGCGCCCGGTGAAGGTGTTGGCTTTGAAATTCGCCTGCAATTTGTCGGAGCCCGACACGGTGACGGTGCGGTCCGTGGTGACATCCTGCAGACCGTAAGCAAGCGTGCCGGAGATGTAAGCCGCGCCCATGGCATGCCGACCATAGACACCGGCCTGGAACAGATCCGCGCGCCCGCTGCCGAGCCCATCGGACACCGAGAAGTTGAAGCCCGCGCCGCCCAGTGCGAAGCCGACAATAGTATCCGGCGAGAAGCGATAGTCGGCGCCTGCAACGCTGCCATAGATACGGCTGGTGGTGCTGCTCGCCCCGCTCGCAGAATTGCCGCTGACCGTGCTCGATCCGCCGTAACCGGAGGCCCACACGCCCCAGCGCTCATCCAGCGATGCAGGCGCCGACGGCGGCATCACCGCGGCATAGGCCGCGCGCGTCTTGGCATCCGGCGCGTTGGCTGCAGCGTAGCCGAGGGCCTGGCCGCCAAAGGATGTCACGCCGCCTTGCCCGCTCCCCGCATTGCCGGAGAACGGATTGATCATGGTCACGAACTGCTGCATGGCGCTGAACGAGCCCTGCGTGGTGGTGGCGCCGGGCTGGCCAGAGACCTGGTTGAGCGCATTCGTCAGCTTCGCACCGCTCACGTTGAGCAGCGGGTCGAAGCCAGCCGGCGGCGTGAAGCCGCTCTCGACGGCTTTGTTGATCGCACTCGCGACACTGGACTGATTGCCGCTCGCCCCTTGCGGCAGAACAATCGCGCCGGGATCGAGATTGAGATAGACGTTGTTGAGGTCGTAAGTCAGATGCGGATTACGCGCGCCGGGCGCGAACGTGTCACCGGTGAGGCCGGCGAACTGCGTTCCGCCGAAGCCGCCGGTGGCGTTGAGGATCGTATAGCTCTGGGCACGGAAGCTGCCCGGCAGTTGCACAGCCTGCACGGTCGCACCGGTGAGCGTCGCGGTGCCAAGCACATTGGTGCGATCGGCTGAGGTTGGCGACACTTCGATCTTGTAGAAGCTGCCGGTGTTGAACGTCAGGTTGCCGTTGACGGTGATGGTGCCAACGGAGTTGCCTGGCGCCAGCGTACCACCGCTGTTGATGACAGCCGTCGGCAATTGACCATTACCACCAAGCGTGCCGCCGTTGTTGACGATCACGCCGCTTGACGACGTGATCGAACCGTTCACCGCCAGCGTGCCGCCATTGACGGTGGTGGCGCCGTTATAGGTGTTGATGCCCGACAGCGTCACGTTGCCGGCGCCGCTCTTGATCAGTGCACCGCTGCCCGCGAGACTCGCGTCGATGCTGCCTGCCTGAACGTCGAACGATCCGGACGACGACAATGTCCCGTTGGTGATACTTCCGCCCGTCAACGTCACGCCGCCGTTCTGCGTCTGCGTCGTGCCGCCGAGATCGAGCGTGCCGCCCGCGACAGTGGTGGTGGCGCTGCTGTCACCCAGCGTGCCGGCGCCTGCGAGCTGCAGCGTGCCCGCATTAATTGTGGTGCCGCCGGAATAGGTATTGATGCCGTTAAGGAGCGTCGTTCCGCTCGTGACGGTCAGGCTTGCGGTGCCCGAGATGCCGCTCATGGTGCCGCCGGTCGCGTTGATGGCGCCATCGATCGAACCGTTTTGCAGCGTGCCGCCCGCAAGGGTCATCAGGCTGACGGTCTGCGTCGTGTTGTTCAGGTCAAGCGTGCCCTCGGAAACGAGCCACGCCATGGTGGTGCCGGTCGTGTTGCTGAGCGTCCAGGTGCTGCTGCCCGACTTCGCGAGAATGCCGAAGCCTTGATATTGTCCGGCCGGACCGAGCTGAGAGAGATCGAACGTGGAGTTGGTCGCGCCGCCCAGCCGAAGCGTGTCCGCGCTGCTGAAGGCCGACACCTTTCCGGTGATGGTCGAGCCGGCCTGAAGCTCGAGCACGTTGGTGCCGCCGGTAAAAGTGATCGCGTTGGCGCGCGTGACGCCGTCGCTCGCCAGGCCGCCTGAAATCGTGCCGCTGTTGATGATGGTCAGGTCGGCGCCGCTGACGCCGACGCCGCCGGCATTGCCGGAGCCCGATGCGCCGGTCGTTCCCGTGAAGCCGCTGTTGCTGCCGAGCGTGCCGGAGAAGCCCGAGCTGCCGCCCGAGCCGGAGTTGCCAGGGGTCGACGTGCCTTGGCTGAAGGCATCGCCACCAGCACCACCCTGACCACCTGCGCCGAAGGAGCCGCCGGTGCCGGCACCGCCGCCGCCGTTGCTGTTGCCACCGGCGCCGCCGGTGCCACCCGCACCGCCGCCACCGCCGTTCCCGCCAGTCGCAGTGCCGGGTGATACGTCGTCAAAGATGGCGGCTTCGCCACCCGCGCCGCCGTCGCCGCCAGTGCCACCTGCGCCTCCGGTGCCGGCTGAGACACCGTTTCCGCCACTGCCGCCGCCGCCGCCAGTACCGCCGACACCGCCCGCGCCGCCCACAACGTTAACGCTGCCAAGAACAGCAACGCTCACACCACCCGCGCCACCAGCACCGCCGGTGCCGCCAGCGCCGCCGGCGCCACCGTTACCGGCGATACCGCCGCTGCCGCCGCCGACGCCATTGCCGCCGGTGATCGTCCCCTGATTGATCAGGACACCGCCATTGGCAAAATTGATGCCGGCGCCACCAGCGCCGCCAGTGCCGCCGTTGCCGCCGCCGCCACCATTGCCGCCGCTACCACCGATGCCGGCATTGCCACCGCTGCCGCCAGCCCCACCGCTCGCCGTGCCAAAGAGTCCCTGAGCGACCCCGCCCGCTCCGCCTGCTCCGCCGTTGCCGCCGCTGCCGCCGAAACCACCTGTTCCGCCAATGCCGCCAGCGCCGCCGACGCCTCCATTGCCTCCGGTGATGGTGCCGGAGGCTGTGTTCGTCACGGTCGCAGCATTGGTCACTTCAACGCCGGCGCCGCCCGTGCCGCCATGACCGCCGACGCCGCCTGCGCCGCCGTTTCCGGCATTACCACCATTGCCGCCATCGCCGCCGGCGCCGCCGGTGCCACCGGTGCCGCCTATGTCTCCCAGTCCGCCAGGACCGCCAGGACCGCCAACGCTGCCCGTTCCGCCGGTGCCGCCCATACCGCCCATACCGCCGACGCCGCCCGTTCCGCCGGTGCCGCCAAACACACTTGCGGAATTGATGAATCCACCATTCGTGACCGACACGCCCGCGCCACCGGTGCCGCCCGTGCTGCCAACAGAGCCAGTCCCGCCGCCCCCCCCGTTGCCGCCATTGCCGCCATTGCCGCCAGGACCGCCAGGAACGCCATAACCGACAAGGCCGCCATCGCTGCCAACACCGCCAGCGCCGCCGGTGCCGCCCGCGCCTCCCGTGCCGCCTATACCGCCGACGCCGCCCGTTCCGCCGGTGCCACCAAACACGCTCGCTGAATTGATGAATCCACCATTCGTGACGAGAACGCCCGCGCCACCGGTGCCGCCCGTGCTGCTAGCGGAGCCAATCCCGCCGACACCCCCGTTGCCGCCGACACCCCCGTTGCCACCGACACTCCCGTTGCCACCGGCGCCGCCGATGCTGGCAGGATCGCCGATGCTGCCAGCGCCACCGCTGTCTCCCTGGTCTCCACCACCGCCGCCGGCGCCACCCTGGCCATTGCCACCGACCAAAGTGACGTTCTGAATCGTCGCTGTGCTGTTGAGGGAGAATATCGGGTTGTCCCCCGGCGCATCGATGGTGTGGCCGTTGCCCTCGATGGTGATGTTCGCCGGCACGGGCGGCAGCAGTGTCGTGCCGAGCGCGATATTGTTTTGCAGCAGGATGCGGTCGCCCGCCGCAGCGTTCGCGATCGCCGCGGACAATTGCGATGCGTCGGACACCAGAATGTCGCTGGCGATCGCAGGCGTCGTCCCGATGACCGGCAATGCCAAGGCGATGACCAAAGACGTTGACGCCAGCAAAGCCGCGCGCAACCGGCGCGTGCCAAATCGATCCGTTACCATTGCTACAGTCCCCCTGCGCGCAATGAGAGTCGGCCTCTTGAGCCGCCCCAACGCACGCCCTCACGCGCGACCAAATACGCGCGCAACTGTCCCCACAGCCTCAAAGACGTGAGTCTGCGTCAGCTTCATCGCATTGGACGGAAGCAGAGTCCTGAAAGGGCTGTGGGTGACGTTCTGAAAATTTCTGAAATTTTAAATTCAACGCCATTTTCAATATGTTTTGTTGTATTTAGGCGCTCCGAGAGCCGCCTTTCAGACAACAGGCGATTCACGCTCCGGGTTTAGGATGTCGACGGCGCTGGAGCCGGCTTTAAGGGATTTCAGCGGCGCAAAAGCCGGTTGGTGGGGGGCACCTTGTTTCGTTTCGCCGGTTTCGAGCTGGACCAGCAGCGCGATGAGCTGCGTGGGCCTGATGGGGTGGGCGTTAAGCTCCGGCCGAAGACCTTCGAGATGCTGCGCCTGTTCGCGACCAATTCCGGCCGGGTGCTCAGCAAGCAGGAATTAATGGAAGCAATCTGGCCGAACGTTCACGTCGGCGAGGACAGCCTGTTCCAGGGTATCCGCGAGCTACGCACCGCGCTCGGGGACGACCAGCGGCAGATGATCAAGCTCGTGTCCGGCCGCGGCTATGTGCTGACGGCGGAGGTGGCTGTCTTAGAACCTGCCCCAGCCCCCGATGCGATCTCCCCTGTCCAGCCGATCGATGCCTTACCCGCATCGCCGACCGAGATTGTCATCGCGCCGTCACACCCCCAACGATCGATCTTCGGTTTGAGTGGGCGCGTGGCGGCTGCTGCGGCTGTTTTCTGTGTGGTCATCGGGTTTGCAGTCGCGGCGCTGGTGTTGAGGCCGGACTTTATCTTCAAGCGAACACCGCCGGTCATCGCCGTGATACCGATTGTCGATGCTAGCAACGACCCGCGCGGCGGGGCAATGGCGGGCGAGGTCACCAGCCGCCTCGCCGATGGTTTCGCCAGGATCGACGACATCAGGATTGTCACGCCGCAATCGCCAGGCGCGCGCGGCGACAACAAGACCGCACTGGCCGCTTCAGCCGATTTTGAAATCCGCGGCGAATTGCAGCGCGTCGATCAATCGTGGACCTTGCGCTCGCGCATCGTCAAAAGGGCCACCGGCGAGGTCCAATCGGTCGCGACCATTACCGTCGACGCCAACGACACGGACGAACAACTTCAGCAAACGCGGCTTGCGGCGGGCGCCGGTCATCTGCTTGCGCGCCGCCTGAACGACCAATTGGAGGCTGACAAGTCTCCGGCTGCGAATGACAGCGTGTCGATGGGCGATTCCAAAGTCGTTATCGAGCAGGCTCTCGCTTCGATCAATAAAACAACACGCGAACGTTTCGGCATGGCGCAGACGATCCTGCAAAAGGCACTCGCCGACAAACCTGACAGCGTAAACGTCGCGGTCGCGCTATCCGCCCTTCAACTGCGCGGCATTCAGATGCGCTGGTATAGCCCGAACGATGCGATGGCAGCCGAGGCCCATGCGAGTACAACACTCGAGCGGGCACTGCGGGCGCGACCCAACTCCATTCCCGTGCTCGAGACCTATTGCCGCTTTCTCAGCGCGACCAACCATTTTCTGGAAAGTCTCGTTGCCTGCGCGCGGGTCTTGAGCTTCGATCCGTGGAACGGCGGCGCGCTTTATCTTGTCGGTCTCGGGCAGATCTTCCTCGGCCGCTTTGAAGATGCGCTCGCGACATTCCAGCAAGCCGACCGCTTCGACACACCGGCCGTGTCTCGCTGGACATGGCTGCTCGGCGCGGGATGGGCGAACCAGTTGATGGGGCGCGGCGCCGACGCAGTGCCGTGGTTCCAACGTTCGATCGCCATCACGAAGGCGTCCGGGCGCACGCAGATGATGCTTGCCGCCGCCTATCAGCAAGCGGGCCAGTTCGATGAGGCAAAGGCCGCCATGCAGGAGGGCTTGAAGATGGTGCCCGGCACGACCCGGCTCAATGTCGGACCGCCGACGAAAAACACCAGCCCGATTTATCTCGCAGCGACCGACAAAGTCATCCAGTTCATGGTCGACGCCGGCCTGCCGGAAAAATGAAGCTGGCTGCTACATGACGGACTTCGCGGCGTTGGCAACAGCGAAATCGCGAAATCCTTCCGCTGCGGGCGACAGCGTATGACCGCGGCGCGTGAACAGCGAGATGTTCCGGTGAATGATCGGCTGAACGGTCGGCACCGACACCAACCCGAAGGACGCCAGCATCGGTTTTGCAGCAAGAGGTTGGGCCGTAATACCCTCGCCGATCTTAACCAGCCCGAACGCCGTTGCGAGATATGAGACCTCGTGAACCGGAGAGATCACGAGAGACGATGATTTCGCGGACAGATCGGTTTGCAGACGAGCAGTGAAATCCCGCGTCAGGCTGATGAATGGATAGCTCAGCACTTTCTTCCAGGTGACGAATTTCTGTTTCGCAAGCTCATGGTGCCGCGGACAGACCACGTCGATACGGTCCGCAAACAACCGCGTCTCCTCGATTTCCGGCGGGGTGGGCCGCTGCGGCGCGACGCCGAGATCAGCTTCACCGATCAGGATTCGCCGCAGCACCTCCTCGTTCAACGTATCCAGCAGACGGATATCGATGTTCGGAAACCGCGCGCGAAATCCCGCAACCACTTCGGGGACGAACGTTGACGCATAAAGCGGCGTGCAGCTGACGCGAACGATGCCGCGGCGGCGGTCGCGAAGCTGGGCCGCTCCGCTCACGGCGGACTCCAGATCCTCGATCACCTTGGTCGCCGGCGGAAGGAAGTCGATGCCGGCAGCAGTGAGCGAGATCCCGCGCGGGCCGCGATCCATCAACCGTACCTTCAGTTCGCGCTCCAGATCCCGAATGAGAAGGCTGAGCGCGGACTGGGTGACATGCAGCCGCCTCGCCGCCAGCGTGAAGCTTTTCAACTCGCTGATAGCGACGAATGCGCGCAGATGGCGAATTGAAACGTTCATAAGATTTCCTCATGGCTGAATGAGAACATTCAATTTTTTTCATATCGGGGATTGAGCTAAGAGGCAATTCAGCCCGGCAAATCGCAGCAGCGTTGTCGATGAAAGATCGGGCAAGACACGGAGAAACGTATGTTTGGCTTGGCAAACACGAGATTATGGGCGCTTCTGGCGGCGCTTTTCGCAGCCGCAATATCCCCTTCCTTCGGCGCGGACGAGGTGGCTTATCCGAAGCAGCCGGTTCGCATCATTGTGCCCTATGCCGCGGGCGGATCGACCGACGCGATTGCGCGGCTGGTCGCCAAGGAGCTCTCGGACGAACTCGGGCAACCGTTCTATGTCGAAAACAAACCCGGCGCCGGCGGCATTCTCGCCCACGACATCGAGAGCAAGGCGCCGGCTGACGGAACAACGCTGCTGTTCAGCTCCGCGGGCCCGCTGACGGTGACCCCGCATATCCAGCCGAAACTGCCCTACAAGCCGATCGACGATTTCGCGCCGATCAAACTCATTGCAACTGCACCGCTGCTTCTGGTGGTCAGAAAAGACCTGCCGGTGAAAACCTTTCAGGAGCTCGTCGACTATGCCCGTAAGCAACCCGGCAAGCTGACCTACGCTTCGTTCGGGTATGGCAGCGCCGCGCATCTCGCCGGCGAGATGTTCAAGCTGCGCGAGAAGGTCGATATCCTGCACGTGCCTTTCAAGGGAAGCGCTCCGGCTCTCACGGCCCTGATTGGCGGTGAAGTCGACATGATGTTCGACGTTCTCGTCACCGCGCTGCCACAGGTTCAGGCCGGCAATCTGCGCGCGCTCGCGATCACGGCGGACAAGCGCTGGGCGTTGACGCCGGACACCCCAACCATGGCGGAAGCAGGATTGCCCAAGTTTGAAGCCAACACCTGGTTCGGGTTGCTGGCGCGTGCCGGCACACCGCAGCCGATCATCGACAAGTTGTCATCCGCTTTGGACAAGAGCCTGGCCAAGGAAGAATTCCGCAAGGCGTTGACGACGCAGGGCTCCGAAGTGGCTGGTGGAACGCCCGCGCAGTTCAACACCTTCTTCCGCTCTGAATACGAGAAATGGGGCGCCATGATCAAGGAAGCCGGCATTCAGACGCAGTAAATCATCTTAAGCCTCTCAGTTCGCGAAAATTGACGAAGCGGAATTGTAAACACATGAAGACGATCATCATTGGCGCCGGCATCGGCGGATCTGCACTCGCGCTCAGCATGGAAAAAGCCGGGCTGGACTATCTGCTGCTCGAGCAGGCTCCCTCGTTCGGCGAGGTGGGCGCGGGCATTCAGCTCAGCCCCAACGCCGTGCGCATTCTCAAGTGGCTCGGCCTCGGCAACGATCTGCAAGGCATCTGCGCCGAACCGGATTTTCACAAGTACTCCGTCTGGGACACCGGCGAGACAGTTTTGCGCGTGGCACTCAAGCCGCAGGTCGAGCAGATCTACGGCAGCCCCTACTATCACGCCTATCGTCCCGACCTGATCGATGCCCTCGCCCGCCGCCTCAATCCGCAGCGGATCAAAATGAACCAGAAGGTCGCATCGGTGGGACAAGGGCCGAACGGGGTCTTCGTCGTTTGCGAAAACGGCCAGAAGTACGGGGCGGATGTTCTGATCGGCGCCGACGGCATTCATTCCGTCGTGCGCGAGCAGATCTTCAGGCCGGATCCGCCGCGCGCATCCGGTTTCGTGGCATGGCGCGGCGTCATCAACGCCGAGGACATCGCCGACCTGAACATTCCTGTGTCGGCTTATATCGACATGGGGCCCAATCTGTCGTTCGTCTATTATTTCGTCTCCGGCGGCCGCAAGTTCAACTGGCTCGCAACCGGGCCTACGACCGGCGACAAACGCGAATCCTGGTCGCAGACTGCTTCAAAAGACGAGATCCTCTCCTCGTTCAACGGTTGGTACGATCGTCCCGCCCGCGTCATCGAGAGAACCAAGCAGATCTTCTCGACGGCGATGTATGATCGCAACCCATTGGAAAGCTGGGTTGACAACCGCATCGCACTGATGGGCGACGCCGCGCACGCCATGCTGCCCTATCACGCCTCCGGTGCAGGCCAGAGCATCGAGGACGCTTGGGTTCTCTCGCGCGCGCTGCAGATCGGTGTGGCAGACCCGGAAGCTGCCCTGAAGCGGTATCAGGAATTGCGGCTGGACCGCGCCAACCGCATGGTGCGGCATTCCCGCGAAGCCGAAGGTTGGTATCATCTCGCGGACGTCGATAAAGTCGCGCGCCGCAACGAGCGTTTCCGAAAGAAGAACGAAACCTTCGGCGATCGCATCACGCCCGAGCAGCACTGGCTCTACAGCTATGACGCCGAAAAGGCGGTGCTTGGGCAGGACCATGAGTGGCGCAGCCTGCCGGCGTGGTGAGCAGTCACCAAACTCATGATCTGATCTCCGCAATTCAAAACGAGAAGCAAGAATGACCATGTCAGGACGAGCCCTGGACGGGCTCAAGGTGATCGACCTCAGCCGCGTGCTCGGCGGACCCTTTGCCACGCAACTTCTGGCGGATCACGGCGCCGACGTGATCAAGGTAGAGCCTCCGCAGGGAGACGAAGTGCGCGATTGGGGCCCTCCGTTTCACGAGGAGGACGCGGCGTATTTTCTCGGCATCAACCGCAACAAGCGTTCGATCGGGCTCGACTTGACGCAGCCCGAGGGACGCGAGGTGTTGCTGAAGCTGCTGACCGACGCCGACGTTCTCATCGAAAACTTCAAACCAGGCTCAATGGAAGCCTGGGGCATCGGTTACGACCAACTGAAGGAGTGCTTTCCGCGGCTGATCTATTGCAAGGTGTCCGGCTTCGGCGCCGATGGCCCGCTCGGAGGCTTCCCCGGTTACGACAGCGTCGTCGGCGGCATGGTCGGCCACGCCAGCGTCAACGGTGCGGATGAGCCCGGCCCGATGCGGCTCGGGCTTCCGGTGGTCGATATCTCGACGGGGCTTTACTGCGTCAACGGCATTCTGCTGGCTGCATTCGAACGCGTCCGATCCGGTAAAGGACAGTTTCTCGAAATCACGCTGTACGATGCGGCGATGTCGTTGATGCACCCGCATTTCACGAACTTCTTCATGTCGGGCAAGGTGACCAAGCGCACCGGCAACCAGCACGCCAGCCTCGTACCCTATGGCATGTTTCCGACGCGCACCGTTCCCGTGATGTTGGGCGTCGGCAACGACAAAGCGTTCCGAAAGCTCTGCGATGCGATCGGCCGGCCCGAACTCGGGCGCGATCCACGCTTTGCGACCAATGGTGACCGGCAGACCAACCGCGTGGCGCTCAACGAGCTCATCACCGAACGGCTCAGCGATGTGGATGGCGAGGCCTTTGCGCTGGATCTGCTGCGCGCCGGGCTGGTCTGCGGACCTGTTCTGGATACCAAGCAGGCGGCGGAAAGCGAGCACACCAAAGCGCGAGGCATCATCTACGAGGATGACTGGTATCGCGGTATCGGGACGCCCATTCGGCTGCAGCGAACCCCCGGCGGCTTGAAATCGAAACCGCCGAAGTTCTCTCAGCACGCGCGCGAAGTGTTGTCCGAGCATGGCTTCGACTCCACCGCCATCGATCAGCTGACGGAAACCGGTGTGGTCGCCACAAGCCGCCGCAAGTGACGAGCCGAGGAAAATAGCGACCTGCCCGGCACGCCGTATCGGTCGGCCGGGCAGATCACAACCGCACTCCCGGAATGAAGATGGACGGCGCGATGAGCGAGAAAACCGAACCGGTCACAGTCAGCGAGCCGGCTCAAGCCCCCTATCGCATTCAGATTGGCGACGTCACGGTCATCGCGCTCTCCGATGGTTATATCAAAGGCGGCGAAGGCATTCTGCGCAATGTTGAACCCGACGCAGCCGCTGACGTGCTTCGGGCCGCGAACCGCTATCCTCCTGTCGTTTACGTCAACGCATTCGTGGTGCAGACCATAGGCCGCACCATGCTGATCGACACCGGAAGCGGTTCATATATGGGACGGCGCGCCGGCACGCTCGCATCCAGCCTCGACGCGGCGGGCATCGCTGCGACGGATATCGATACGGTCTTTCTGACACACATCCATCCCGATCATATTGGCGGCTTGACGAACAACGGCGAGGCACGCTTCCCAAACGCCGAAGTGGCTGTGCATGCTGCGGAGGTCGCTCACTGGATGGACGACGCGACCATGCAGCAGGCTCACGAAAGCCAGCGCGCGCTGTTTTTTGAGGCCCCTCGCCAGCAACTTGCGCCCTATCGCGATCGCCTGCGCCTGTTTAACGATGACAGCGTATTTCCAGGCATGGCGGCGTTGGCTGCGCCGGGTCACACGCCCGGCCACACCACCTGTCTGATCAATTCCGGCAAGGACAGCCTGTTGATCTGGGGAGACACCGTCCACGTCCCGGAAGTTCAAACGGCTTTTCCGGACGCCGGAGTCGTTTTCGACCTCGATCCAGCAAAGGCTGCCGGCTCGCGACGTCGCATCTTTGAAATCGTGACCACGGACAACATTCCCGTCATGGGCATGCATGTCGGACCGCCTGGACTCGTGCACCTGGAACGGTGCGGCCAAGGTTATCGGCTCGTCCCTTAGCCGACGGCAGGCCGTGCGGGCTCTCGGCATTGACCTAAATCAATGCCGAGCGGTTCCATTCATCGACCTTGTTTATTCTGGAAATCTGCAGACATAGCGTAACGGGGCTCCGTCAACAAAGAGCCATGCCATGACGCTCGATCCGATCCACCAGTTCAACATCAACAACATCTTCACGATCGGCGAGATCGGCGGGCAGACGATCGCGTTCACCAACTCCTCGGCCTACATGCTGCTCACGGTCGCGGTGATTTCCTTGCTCGCGGTGACAGGCTTGAAGCGCCAGCAACTGGTTCCAGGCCGTTTCCAGTCTGCAGCCGAACTCACCTATGTGTTCGTCGCGAACATGATCCGCTCCACTGCTGGCGAAGATGGCATGAAGTTCTTCGCACTGGTGTACTCGATCTTCATGTTCATCTTGGTCTCGAACGTGATCGGCATTTTTCCCTACGCCTTCACGGTCGCGAGCCATATCATCGTCACGGCCGCATTCGCGTTGCTCGTGTTCATCACGGTGCTGATCTACGGCTTCTACAAGAACGGCCTGAAATTCTTTAAAATGTTCGTTCCGCAAGGTATGCCGTTCTACATCCTGCCGCTCGTCGTCACGATCGAGATCATTTCTTTTCTGTCACGGCCGGTGTCGCATAGCGTTCGACTGTTCGCCAACATGCTGGCCGGCCATGTCGCGCTCAAGGTATTCGCGGGCTTCGTCGTCATGCTCGGTGCTTCGCTCGGCGCAGTCGGCTGGATCGGTGGTGTGTTCCCGTTGGCGATGACGGTCGGGCTGACCGCGCTTGAATTATTGGTGGCCTTCCTGCAGGCCTACGTGTTTGCCATTCTCACCTGCATCTATCTCAACGACGCCATTCATCCCGGACATTAAGCAGGTCCAGCGGACAACGGTCGGCTCAGCGCGGCGGGCGTTGAAGCCATGCCTGCTGGTTTCGCCATTGACCACCTTCGATCGATTATATTATTACTATCATATCATAATTGGCTCGAAGGAGGATCCGGTGACAGCGTCAACTCAATCGCCAGTGGCGATGTCGCTTGAGCTCGCAAGCCGTATGCCCGGACTGGACATCATCCAGGGGTTGTTGGACGGCAAGGTGCCGCCTCCGCCCTTCGCAGAGATTACCAATGTCAATCCGGTGCTGGTCGAGCGCGGCCGCGTCACGTTCGAAGGCACGCCGTCTTCGCAGTTCAACAATCATATCGGCATCGTGCACGGCGGCTGGGCGTCATTGCTGCTGGACACGACCATGGGCTGCGCGGTGCACACCATGCTGGACGCGGGCTATGCCTACTCGACGATCGCGTTGAATGTGGCGTTTATCAAACCTGTGCGCGCGCTCGGCACCATTCGATGCGAGGCAACAGTGTTGCACTCGGGAAAGAGCACGGCTTCAGCCGAAGGCCGCGTGTTCGACAGCAAAGGCGCGCTGCTCGCCCATGGATCGGCAACTTTTTTCGTCTTTAAGACCGGCGCCGCCTGAAGATGGCAAGCGACGCCTGCCAGACGAGGAGGCACTCGTCATTTCAAGCTCCTTATGATGGCTTGAGTCAGCCGAGACCAGCCTCCGTTAACGCGAACACGGCGCATATGGTGCCATCGGCATCTGACGATAGCCCGACCTTCAGCCGTGATACGCGAACAGCTCGATCGGGTCACTGAAGCCTCGCACCGGATATTCCCCGACGCGTTCGAGAACGAAATCGTTTCCAACAAAGTCGGCAAACGCCCGAGATAGCAGCACGGTTTTGCCCAACTGCTTGGTGAGGCCTTCGAGACGCGAAGCCATGTTGACCGCCGGACCGATGACCGTGAAGTCAAGCCGCTCGCGCGACCCGATATTGCCGTACATGACGTCTCCCACGTGGACGCCGATGCCGTAATTCAGCGGCGCTCGGCCGGTCTCGCTGTTCTTTTCGTTCAGCGCAACCATGGCCTGACGGGCCTCACTCACGGCGCGCAGCAAATTTGCACAGGCCGAGGGCTCGCTGAGCGGGAAAATGGCGAGCAGACCGTCGCCGATGAATTTCAGGATTTCCCCGCCGTGCCGCTCGATCGGCGCCGCCATGGCATCGAAATAATCGTTCAGAAGATCAATGACGTCATCGCGCGGCCAGTTATCGGAGATCCGGGTGAAATCACGCAGATCACAGATCATGATCGCGGCGCTGACCGTCATCCCGCTTCCGCGCCGGGTGGCGCCGGCCAAAATGAGCTCACTGGCGTGCGACCCGACATAGGTTTCCAGCAGCGTCCGCGCCAGCCGGTTCTTGACCCGAATTTCGCTGACCAGCGCCAGAACCGGCAACAGTCGCGAGAGACCGCCGATATGCGCCGCTTCGAAACCGCCACGCCGGTCGGTCGCGAAGGTCACGACATGGAGCTTGCCGAGCGAATGATACATCGGCCACGCCACATAATCGGTCAGCCCTTTCGCTCGCATCCCGTCATAGACGGCGTGCTTGCGGCCGAGCGAGGGATCGCGTTCGAGATTCTCACGCACCTCGGAGGCCCCCTCACGGATTTCGTTGACGGGGCTGCCGATGTATTCGGATCGCTCCGTGACCTCGTGGTCAACTCTCTCAAGCTCGGCCTCAGCCATCCCGTCGCCCCAGGTAATCCGGGCGCCGATCCACTGCGGGTGTTGGATCAGCATATGAAGCGACGCCCGCTTGACGGGAATGCCCTCCTGCTGAAGCCGGACACACAACTCAGTGAAAATATTGTCGAGGAAGCGCTCACCGCGCGTGTGGTGGATCAGCCAGTGCACAAGGTCGCCATCGGACGCCGGGGTGACGGGATCGATGTGGGGTGGCGCGTTCATAGCGTGCTCCTAAGCGGCGACTGATAGCGAGTGTACAGGATATGTCGTGTCCCCACTCGACACGTCAACAGGGTTGACCGCAGCCTGCTTATGCGGATCGGAGTTCAGGGAAGCGGCGCCCAGCGGAACCTGCAACGGGTGATGCCGGCCTTGCCCGGAGACAACGAAGGTTGCTTTAGTCACCGGCCTCGGCAACGTGACTTAGCGCTTCTGAAGACTGTGCATCTGAGGATGCAACGACCCGCTGCGGACAAGATGCTGTCTCCAGCTTGGTGGCTAGCACCGTGCTGTACGGGTTGGTGAAGATGAACACCTTCGAACTGCGCCAGATGATCCGTTCCAGTTCGACGAATGTGCGCATCTTCAGCCGATACTTCCACAACACGAGATGCTGAAGGAAATTCCACGTGAGGCCCCAGGCCCAGAACGGCAGTCGCCGATAACGGATCGGGCCGAAGCCGAGCCGGCGCAGCTTGTAGACGAGAACATTGGCGCCGACAAAATTGTAGCGCCAGTTGTCGAAGAAAACAGTGACGCTGTGGTAATCCTCTTTACGCCGGCAATGATCCAGCGCGCCGGGTGTCTGAATCAGAAGGCTCCCCCCCGGCTTCAGCATTCGCCAGCAGCGCTCCAGCCACGCATCCATGTCTTTGGTATAGCCGATGGATTCCAGTGAATAAATGGCGTCGAAACTTTCACTCGGCAGATCCAGGCTGTCGAAGTCGGTAACAATCACCTGCCCGCGCCCGCCGAGTTTTGCAAATTTCCGCCGGCAGATGTCCGCCTGCACGGGTGAGTTGGTCACGCACACGATTTCGATATTGCAACGGCTGGCGAGGTAATACGCCGCGGCACCGGATCCACATCCGAGGTCCAACACCCGCATCCCGTCCCTCAGATTCAAAAGAACGTATTCGGCCTCATAGGGACGCGAGAATGCCAGCCGTGGGAAAATGCACGTGCTGTAGTTCGCCTGCTCGTCGCGATACGTGCCGAACACGTCATCATATGTCCGTGTCTCGTCGTCGTGCTTGAGAAAGTCGTCCGGCTTTGGTGTCCACTCGATCAACTGCGCCTGCTCGAACGGATTCAATTCGTGACCGATCTCGCTTGCATCCTTCGGCCGGGTCACCAGGAGAAACAGCACATAATGAAGAGCGTTGTAAGCCACGAACAGCGCGATGATGATCACCACGGCCAATAGAAGCGTCGAAACAATGTTCAAGGTCGCTCCTGTCCCCACTGAACGCTCTGAAAATGATGGAATTTCTCACGTCGATCGGGTCACACGGCCAGACAGCACCGTGCGCAATATGCTAGTATGCTTGTCTTGGAGAACACAAGAGAACTGGCTCGCTATTGGATGACGTCTTGGATGACGCGGGAAGCCCCCGGTGGTTCCGGAGGCCGTTGGGCAAATTATTTTGGCTCGCGAAAGTAAGCACAGACCGCCAACAGATTACCGCACCGAGCCGCCATCCTGCGCGGTGCGGCCATGACCGGCATAAAACGCCTTTGCGTCGGCCGTAAATTCAGTCCGCGACGATGGCTTTGTGTAGAGCATGTGGCCACCGCGATAGACGTCGAAGGTCACGCGGTGCTTGATGTTGTCCGGCAGGTGATCGACAACGTATCTGTTGACTGAATAAGGCACCACCAGATCGCTGTAGCCTCCTGCGATCAGCACCCGCATCGAGGGATTTACCGATAAGAGCTGACGGAGATCATCGCTGGCGCTCACCTGGGAGCGAGAGCCGCGGCCCCAATCCCACTTCCCGTTGATATCATCGGCAAGGAGGATATACGTCATCTCGGTCTTGAAACCGAGCTGATCGCGGGCATAGTGGACGAAGGCTCCTCCATAGCTGCGAACGAAGCCATCGAGTATGGGATCATCGTTTTTCGCTGCGCTTGATTCAGGAAACGGATCGGGCGCGGAAAATGCGGCATCGTAGTGACTGACAACAGCACGATCGCCTCGCCGCAGATGTTTGACGAACTCATCGCGTATGAAGCCGCGTGTTTGACGGATCGTCTCGATCGGCATGCCTGTCAACTTGGCAACGCGGTCATAGAACGTATCCGCGGCCGCACCGCTCGGAGGCGACCCCGCGAGCGTGACCAGATAATCACGCATCGCAAATT
This sequence comes from Bradyrhizobium sp. SYSU BS000235, assembly GCF_049747295.1. NCBI lineage: Bacteria > Pseudomonadati > Pseudomonadota > Alphaproteobacteria > Hyphomicrobiales > Nitrobacteraceae > Bradyrhizobium > Bradyrhizobium sp. SYSU BS000235. The sequence continues at coordinate 4,173,201 of NZ_JBMHJM010000001.1, read as the reverse complement.
GTTCGGCGGCTGCGATGCCGTCCTTTGAAAACGCATTCGTTCGGTCCATCTCTGCGGCCGCCAGCGATGGAAGCTCAAGCGCTGCGCCCAACGCAAAGCGATTGGCGCCGAACGTGAGCGGTCCTTCGAGAAGCGGCGACAGCATCAACATGCCTGACACAGCGATGCCCTGGTCCTGCTGAAGCACGCTCGCGACCTTCGCCGCACGCAGCCCGCCGTAACTTTCGCCGAACAAATAGATCGGAGAGGAAACGCGGCCGCCGTTCGCGATGTAGAGCGCGATGGTCTTGGCGATGGCCTGTGCATCCTGCCGCACCCCATAGAACTCCTTCGCCTTGTCGGCATTAACGGCACGGCTCCAGCCCGTCCCCACCGGATCGATCAACACCAGATCAGTGAAGGCGAGCCAGCTTTGCGGGTTATCGACCAATCTGGCATTCGCTCCGTCATGTCCCGACGGACCAAAATCGAGAATCTTGGGACCAACCAGACCGAGGTGCAGGAAAGCAGATGCCGCACCAGGCCCGCCATTGAAGACGAATGTCAGCGGACGGTCCGCGCCTTGGTTATTCACCACATAACTGGTGTAAAAAATCGCCGCCGATCGGTTGCCGTCCTGTTGATAGAGATTCAGCGTCCCTGCCGTGGCCTTGTACGGCAGGGTTTGGCCGCCAACGTTGAGGCTGTGTTCTGTGACGGAGTCGACCGGCAAGAGACCGAGAACGCCGGGCGACGATGCACCGCTCTGCTTGGAATGGCCAGGCGGCTGCTTGCTCTCGGTGGCTTGTGATGCAGCATCTTGCGCCTGCGCAAGATGAGAGAAACAAGCAAGAAGCATCGCTGAAATTATGACGCGGGCACTGTGCATCATCCTACCTCTTCGGGGTCATCGTGATCGCAGACGCTTCGCTCGAAAACGCGCTGAATTATGTCAATTCGGCGATCTTATGAGTCCTGCCGGCGTTTCGGCCTTGAACTGAATTCGAAGGCACTTAACTGCCGCACGCGTCGGGGAACGGCCGGCCCCGCGTGGAATTTGTCTAGCGTCTCTATCTTGCGCCGAAGTCAGGAAGGAAAACGATGAAACTGAACTCAGATCAGGTCACCCGAACCCTCAGCCAGTTTGACGCCCAGGTTATCCCCGACACTCACCCTGCGGTTCCCCAACTGAACAGCGTTTTCGGGGATCACACGTTCTTCTTGAACAACACCGGCCTGAACGTCCTGGAGCCTGCGGGAGCCTCGGACCAGGACGCCGAAGCGGGACAGATCGTCAATCTTGCCAACTGGAGCGATGACACGCAGTCGAGCTTGAAACTACACGAGCCCGAACTGACAGGCGTTGTCATCACGCTTGCGCCTAAACACTGATCGACCGATCGATCCGATCGTGTTGGCGACCAGGGCTAGATGCGCGCGCCGTAACGATTAGCACGCGCTTCACTGGGTCCAAGTGTCGCCGAGTTGTGGCCGTCCGATCCAGGCCTTGTTGAGACATCGGGTCGCCCAGTCGAGGTGGGGCTGTCCCTGCAGCCGCGCCTGGGCCTCCTGATAGGGGCCGACGGTGCGAATGCGCTCGGGCAGTTTGGGATAGATGCGTCGTATCCGGCTCAGCGCGCGATCCGCCGCTTTCCTGTCGTGGTCGTCGAAGGTGAAGCCGAAGCCTTCGCGCAATTGCTCCGGCAACATCTGCGCCGTGATGGCCCTGTACCATCGCGGCGGTCGCAGCCATGGCCGTCCCCCGGAAAAAATCTGTCCGGCCACCTTCCGCGCCGCGCCGCTGACGGTGAGAACATCCGATTGCATCATGGCCGCGTTGTAGGTGACGAAAGAGGCCCAGTCCGCCGGCAAATCATCCGGCCTTAAACCGAACAACGCCCCATACAGCTTGGATTCAGCCCAATATTGCTCGCGCTCGTCGACTGACAAAGGAGGCAACACAAGATCGTGGACCATGAGAGCGGTGTCGACGAGAGTCGCGTGAACCCAGCGCAGCGCCGAGACCTCGTTCGCGCGATAGGATGAACCGGCAGCGAAGGGACCGGCTGCTTCCGGCATGACGCCGACGATCGATCCGTGTCGCTGGTACAAGCGTCTGGCCGCAGCAAGAGCGTTATCGCGTGAGCCGAACACCATTGTGAAGACGACGTCGAAGGTACGGTGAAAGCGGCCAATCGGGTCGGCAAATGTTCGCGAGTGCTGGGCGACAGCCGCGGCCACCCAAGGGTGCGCCAGTTGAAGCAGCAGGGCACGGCCGCCGCCCAGAAAAAGGATGGCTTCGCGATCGACCCGCCATGTCACCGAAGCCGGGCCGAAGATGCCCTCCACCGAACCGGCGGCCTTAGCCCGGACGACCTCAAGAGCGGCTTCCAGCTCGCTGTGGGATACCAAGGGCGCACCTCTCGTCAGCCGCAGCGGGAACAATTATGAACGCCGTCGTCGCAGCAATGCCCTGATGATACTGAACGGGGCGTTCAAAGGCCATGACATGCGAGAAAATGTAAGACCGGGCCTCTGACTGCGGAAGGTATTTCCGCTCCATCGGTCAATTTGTCGGGCGATAAACCGCCAGAATTAACCCTACAAATAGCAAGTGGACGCCTGGAACACGTTGCCGAAAGGGACGGATTCGACAACCCCGCCTCGACATGGCAACCTCTCCCTATCCTTTAGAAATTTCGTAGCGCAATAACGAGCACGCCATGTATTCCGTTATTACGAGATTGATGCGTTCGAAAGACAAGAAGATGCGATCGTATTTCGCGATCTTCTCGACCCCAGACGGCGTTAAGGGAAGTCTCTCGGTCAAGGTGCCGAAGAAGAAAAGGGTCAATATTAAAACCCTCGTCCGCCGAATGATCGGGATCATCAAGTAAGCCTCCTCGGCCAGCGGATGTCTCCTCGCGCCATTTCCAGTTCATGATCCGGCGCGCCGCGCTGAATCATCTCATGAACAGCCAGTTCCGTAAGCCGGGCAGCTGGAGTATCCTGTGAGCGCGTGACTGAGAGACGTTGGTTGGATGGAGAGACAACCGTGCGTTCCGAACCTGTCGCCCTTGCCCAAACCCCGGACCGAGTGCGGCGGCGTGATTTTATCGCCATCGCCGGTGCGCTGGCATGGATGGGTCCAACCTTCGCTCAAGCGATGCCGGTCCTGGGATATCTAGGCCCTGAAAACCCGGACCGCTTCAGCAGTCGCCTCAAGGCATTCCGCGAAGGTCTCGCCGAAACCGGTTACATTGAAGGGCGAAATGTCACGATCGACTATCAATGGGCCGATGGGCACTACAACCGCCTGCCCGCTCTCGCCAAGGAGCTCGCAAGCCGTTCGGTGAATGTGATCGTCGGTGCGGGCGGAGCTGAAGTTGCGCTTGCGGCAAAATCGGCGACGTCGACGATTCCGGTGGTCTTCGAAATGGGTGGCGATCCCATCGCGCTTGGCGTGGTGGATAGCCTGTCCCGGCCGGGCGGCAATCTCACAGGCGTGTCGAGCCTGAGTGTCGAAGTGTCGCGCAAACGCCTCGAGTTCCTGCATGAGGTGCGCGCAGACAGCAAGATCTTCGCCTTCGCGCTCAACCCGACAAGCCCGACCTCAAACTCGCAGCTGAAAAACCTCGAGACAGCAGCCACGAGCCTGGGACTGGAGCTTGCTGTCCTGAAAGCCAACGATGAGCAGGAGTTTGAAGCCATGTTCATCGCTGCGCGCGACATGCGGGCGGGCGGACTCGTCTTCAGCTCGGACCCCTACTTCGCTTTTCGCAGCCAGCAGTTGGCCGCCTTCGCCGTCCGCTACGCGGTCGCCGCGATGACGCAATCCCGCGATTTTCCCAAAGCGGGAGGCCTGATGAGTTACGGCGGTGACTTCCATCAGTCCCACCGTCATGCCGGGATCTACGCTGGCCGTATCCTCAAGGGCGAAAAGCCGTCGGATCTTCCGGTGCAGCGTGTCACCAAAGTTGAACTTTTCATCAATCTGAAAGCTGCCCATGGCCTCGGCATATCGTTTCCACCTTGGGTCTTGAGCAGTGCCGATGCGGTGATCGAATGATGAGTGTTCCGATTCCGAAGTTCGCGCAGTCTTTGCGGCTTCATCCGGAAGAACTTCAAATTCGTGGCACTGGACCGATGAGCCGCCTTCCAGGCTAACTTGCGAGCTAACGCGATGTCCAATCCGCTCGCCGTCCAACGCACCTCACTCTTCAAGAAGTATTTCTACGCCCTCTTTGCCGCGGTCGTCGTGCCGCTGCTCATCGCAGGCGGAAGCGAAGCGTGGTTCGGCTATCACGATCAGCGCGCGCGGTTGAACGATCTCTTGAATGCGGAAGCCCGATACGCGGCCGTGAAGATCCATGATTTCATCGAAGGCATTCAGGACCAGCTCGCCTGGACCGTCTTGCTGCCATGGACGGAAGATACCGGCGACAGGCACAGGCTCGACGCCTTGCGCCTGCTGCGGCAAGTCCCCGCCATCGAGAGCCTCACCTTGGTCGATGCCGGTGGACGCGAACGCCTGTTCGTGTCCCGCATCGGCTTGAACAGAATTGAGAGCTTTGACGACCATGCCGCCAAACCCGCTGTGCTCGGAGCCCGTGCCGATCGGGTGTGGTTTGGGCCTGTGACCTATCATGGCGGCTCGGAGCCGTTCATGACCATCGCAGTCGCTGGAAACCGCGCCGCGAATGGCGTGGCCGTCGCGGAAGTGAATCTCAAGTTCATTTGGGATGTGATCTCGGGAATCCGGATCGGAAAAACCGGAGACGCGTTCGTGCTCGACCGGCCGGGCCGCCTCGTGGCGCATCCGGATATCAGCCTGGTCTTGCGGGCGGATGAGGCCGTGCAACGCCCGCTCCAGAGCGTGCGGACAGCCATTCTTGCCCGGCCGGATCAGGCGGCGGTGGGGCACGACGTTCGAGGCAACAGAGTGCTGGCGGCGATGACGCAAGTCCCCGGCGTCGATTGGAGTGTCATCATCAAGCAACCGCTGAGCGAAGCATTCGCTCCGATCTATGCGGCCCTTTTGCGTACGGCGTCATTGCTCGTGGCCGGTACGGCGCTCGCCGCGGGGCTCGCCTACTGGCTGACCAAACGCATGATCGAACCGATACGCCTGCTGGAAGAAGGTGTGACAAAAATTGGCGCGGGACACTTCGAGCATCGGATCAATCTCAAAACCAACGACGAATTCGAGCGGCTCGCCACGCGCTTCAATGAGATGGCCGGCGAGCTGGCGGTTTCGCAGGAGCGCTCGGAACGCATCGACCGGCTCAAGCGATTTCTCGCGCCGCAAGTGGCGGAACTGATCGATCGCACAGGTGACGATAGCGTTCTCGATGGACGACGCGTTGAAGTGGTCGTGGTGTTTTGCGACTTGCGCGGCTTCACGGCCTTCTCCGCGCAAGCCGAACCCGACATCATCATGAGCGTCTTGCAGGAATACTACGATGCGATTGAAAAGGTCGTCAGCGCGCACGAAGCAACGCTTGTCAACTTCACAGGTGATGGCGCGATGGTGCTGGTCAACGCACCAGTCTCCTGCACAGACCCGGCGTTGCGGGCCGTGGCTATGGCGCACGACATGCAAGCGAGCGTGCAGAAACTTCTCGAGAGCTGGCGCGAGCTGAACCACCGGCTCGGCTTTGGCGTGGGACTGGCCATGGGCCCCGCCACTGTCGGGCGGATCGGATCCGAAAGCCGCCTCGATTACAGTGCGATCGGCAACGTTGTGAACCTCGCATCGCGCTTGTGTGGAAGTGCTGCGGATTCCGAAATCCTGATTGATCGCGTTGCAGCTGCCGCCGTTGCGACGCGCGTGCCTTTGATCGAACTGGATTCGCGAACCTTTAAGGGCTTCGACCAGCCCGTGGCGGTGTTCGCGCCCGCTGCAGTATTTGCCGCCGGCTTGTCGAAATAGAAAACAGGCCGCGCCTTATCTGAAGAGTTCTCTCTCCCAGCATCCTCGTCGACATTGAGGCTGCACACCGGAACAGAGATTCGTTCCATCCCCGCCACTGATCTTTGCTCGGAACGTCCGCCGGTGGTGTGCGGTTAATCATCGCATACGCGATTGAGGGAGACATGCGATGAAAAATATTCTTGTTCTTACAGCGGCCGCAGCCAGCCTTCTCGCCGTGGTTCCGGCCAGCGCGGACGAAGTCGGCGTGGGGGTCGGTGTAGGGCCGCATGGTGCAGGCGTCACCGTCGGTGCTGCGCCGGATCGCTATCATGAGCATGATCGAACGACGGTCATCAAGGAACGCGAGCCGAGGGACAAGACAGTCATCATCAAGAAACACCGGGAGCCCGAACCGGATCGCAAGGTGATCATCGATCACGACGACTGAAGCCCGAGAAAGCCCCATGAATGGCTTTAGTGAGGCGTTATTCCCGTTAGCAGGCTTTCCGGCCTGCTGACGATGCCTGCATTGGAGATATTGAAATGCAGACATCAAAGGACCTGCACGAAGCGTTTCCTCGAAAGGATAAGAGCCGCAAGGCCGACCGAACCCGGATCGTGGGCGCTCCGGAAACCGGAGATGAGGATCGAGACCTTGTGCACGGAGAAGGCGGCACCTTTGAGGTTCCCACTAAGCCCTCAGATCTCTCGAAAGACGACTGAGCAGCGACGTCACGCAACGTTAATGCGCGTGCCCTTTTCGCCATTCAAGAGCCTGCGCAGATGGAAGCCAGCGAGCGCATCGCCCGGGTGCTCGCCAAACAGGGCTGCGAAGGCCGGCATCACGGAAGGATCTTCCGTGCTGAGCTTGGCGAATGCCTCCGAATAGCGCGCGGTCAAAGGACTATCGAAGCTTTCCCTGGTCAATGGCTCGTAAGCCCGCAACGTTTCACTCCGTCCACGCAACACCAGGTCGCCGATCGGCCGTCCGATAAACTCCGGATAGCTGCCCGCTACGGCTTCACTCACGCAGATGCGGGTCCCCAGCACCTTGTTTGCAGCTTCGAGCCGCGCGGCCGTATTGATGGTGTCGCCATAGGCTGCGTAATCGAAAAGACGCTCACCGCCAAAATTTCCAACAAGCGCCGGCCCTGCGTGTAGCCCGATCCGCGTTGCCCCGAACGCGACGCTTTTCGCTCTCCAGCGCTCGCGAAAGTTCTGCGCCCAATTGTCGAGCGCGTGCGCGCACGCGATTCCCCTCGCGGCATGATCAGGCTGGTCGCCAGGGGCATTGAACAGGACATGGATCGCGTCCCCGATCACCTTGGCGACGGTGCCTTCATAAGCGAAGACAACCTCGGTCATCCCGCTCACATACTCATTGATCAGAATGCCTAATACTTCAGGCGACGTCGTGTCCACCAGGGAGGTAAACCCGGATATATCCGTGAACATCGCGGTGACATCGCGCCAATGAATCGTGACCTCAGCGCCTTTGTCTCTCGCGACAAGCCTGCTGACGAGCTGCGGTGAAAAGAAGCGCGATAGCGCGGCATAGGCCCGCTCGGCCTCGACCTGTTCCCGCCTCGCCTGCCGGATTCCCTCGACATGCCGCAACGTCTTGCTGATGGTATGTTCGAGGTCTGCAAAATCGATCGGCTTCGTCAGAAAATCGAACGCGCCGCAGTTCATCGCAGCGCGGATGTTGCCCATATCGCCGTAGGCGGAAATGATGATGGTCGATTTCTTGTCATCCATTTCCTGCAATTTCTGAAGCAGCGCCAGCCCGTCCATGCGGGGCATGTTGATGTCGGACATGACGATATCGACATCCGGATTGCTCTGGATGGAATGAAGCGCCTCGACGCCGTCGCGCGCAAAGAGAAACTTGATCCCGCCCTCGCCGACCTGCTTGCGGAATTTCTGTAGAACCAGTGTCTCGAGGTCGGGCTCGTCGTCCACGACCAGAATCGTGGACGTCATGCGACTTGCTCTATCCTGGTATCGATCGCCCGGCGAAGAACGTCGAAATCGACAGGCTTGGTGAGTAATTGCATCGCCCCCCTCTCGATGGCCTGTTGTCTGGTACGATCGTCCCCATAGGCGGTGATCATGATCACCGGAACGTCGGGCCTGATTTTCTTCACCTGAGGCAGCATATCGAGGCCGGTCATGCCGGGCATATTGATGTCGGACAAGATGAGGATCAAAGACCGTGCAGACGCCTCCGCAACGCGCGCCAGCGCATCAGCGGCGGAGCAAGCAAACTCCATTTGAAAACGTTCGGCCCGCAGATCGCGGCGGAAGCGCTGCCGAAAGAGATCTTCAACATCTGCTTCATCGTCAACAACGAGGATGAGAACACTCACGACGTACCCCCCGCTTGCTCTAGGCCAATACGTGTCCGTGGCAGCACAATGAGAAACTCGGTGAATTCGCCGGGCTGCGTCACGACACCGATGCTGCCGCCATGCTGCTTCACGATGATATCGTGACTCATGGACAGCCCGAGACCGGTGCCCTCACCCGCAGGCTTGGTGGTAAAGAACGGATCGAAGATCTTTTCTTTCACGTCGTCCGCAATGCCGGTGCCATTGTCGCGAATGCGGATTTCGACATTGTCGCCCTTGCCTTTCGTTGCGACGCTCATAGTCGGCTCGAAGTCCGCCGCGGGATCCATGCCCTTTCGCTGATTGGCCGCGTAGAAGCCATTCGAGATCAGGTTGAGGAATACGCGCGTGATCTCCTGCGGATAAAGATTGATCAGCCCTGCATTCGGATCGAGATCGCGCTGGAGTGTGATGTTGAACCCGGGCTTCTCGGCCCGCGCACCATGGTAAGCAAGAGTCAGGCTTTCCTCGATCACCGCATTGATGTCGACGGGCCGTTGCTCGCCTGGACCGGTGCGTGAGTGAAGCAGCATGTTCTTGACGATGGAATCGGCGCGCCTCCCGTGCTGGACGATCTTTTCGAGGTTGCCCTTCAACATCGCCGTCACCTCGGCGATTTGCCGGCGCGTCTTTTCTTCAATCTCGAGCGGTTCGATGGTTTCATTCAACTCGTCGACCAGCTCACGAGATAACGACGAGAAATTGTTGACGAAATTGAGCGGGTTCTTGATTTCGTGCGCAATGCCGGCAGTCAACTGGCCGAGCGAAGCAAGCTTCTCGGTCTGCACCAGACGGTCCTGCGCGGCGCGCAATTCATTGAGTGACTCGGACAGCTCTCTCGTGCGTTCCTGAACCTGTTGAAGCAGGCGGGCATTTGAAATTGCGATGGCCGCCTGGTCCGCGAAAGCGTGCATGATCTGCACATGATGGTCGGTGAACACGCCGGGCTCCGCGCGGGTGATCGTAATCGAGCCGATATGCATCTGATCGCTGATCAGCGGCAAAAACAAGATGCTGCGGAAGCCGCGCGCGCGCCCCAGATCCCGCAACATCGGATCGAGATCGGTATCGGGAATGCTGTGAATCTGGCCCCGGCTCAATATCTCGCGAAAGGCCAGTTGCTCCAGCTTCATCGGGAACATCGACTTCAGCGCGGCGTCGGCAGCCGGACTGACCGGCGAGAACGCCCTGAGATAGACCGTGTCGTCGATGTGAGCAAAGACGGCGGTCGACATGCCGCCGACCATGCGATTGCCGCGCTGCGCGATGGCCTCGAACACCGGCTGCATATCGTCGGGCGAACTGGCGATGACTTTCAGAATATCCGCTGTCGCGGTTTGCCGCTCGAGCGCCTCCTTCATCTCGCTGAGGAGCAGCGCGTTCTGCTTCAAAAGCCCATCGCGCTCCGCGGTACGCTCAGTGAGCTGACGCTGTAATTCAGCGTTGCTGCTGTTGGCCGAAGCTAAGTCGGAAATGGCTGAGGTCATTCGTGAAATGAGACCCTAAAATTTGCGAAATCATCGGACGATAAATACACCGCCATGGTGGCACATAAATAAAGTGCCGGAAAATAGAATATAAGGAAATCAGCGGTTTGGGCAGTTACCGGCTTGCTTGGCGATGCGGACGATCATGCACGTTCCGGCGCCCAACGGCATAGCCGGAAACGGGTCAAAGTCGTCCCGAATGCCGAGACGACTTTTTCCCCCGCCCTCTAGAGAGATCCGATCGAGAACCTCTCCCCCACCTCTTTATGGCAGTCTTTCCCCCTCGACCGCCAGACCCCAAGATTCATTTCGCGTCGATGTGGCTTTCCTGCACTTGCTTGATGCGTGTCGCAGGAAGCGAATTCCTTGGTTCGATGCCGCGATAACATTCCGACAGGCCCATCCCTCGCTGATCCGCAGCACGAGAAAAAGCCCGGATTGCTCCGGGCTTCTTCCTCACCGCCCTACTTACCAGTGATGGTGACGGTAGTGGTGGCGATAGTAACGATGGCGATAGTAGCGAGGTCCGCCGCCATAGTAAGCAGGACCGCCGTAATAGGCATATGAACCACGATAGTATGGTCCACCGCCGTAATAGCCGTAACCCGGTCCGTAGTACCCTGAGTTAGCAGCCGCTGCCGCGCCCAAGGCGCCCGCAGCTAAACCTAAACCGATTGCAGCGCCAGCTGCGCCGCGTCCGCCGCGCGCTTCCGCTGGAGAGGTTGCCGAAACCGCTGTCGCAAGTGCCGCAACTGCTGCAGCTGTGATTGCTAACTTTCGCATATGTGACTCCTTTCCCTCTTCGTGGGTCAACATCACGCGCGCGAGATCGTTGCCGGAACATCGCGATATGAATTTGCAGAGAGCGGATTTTTTTCAGGAACAACTCGTACAGCGATTGTTCGAGACAGATGAATGAAAGCTGCAAGGGGAACTGACGACGTGACGCAATGACACACTCAATGATGCACTTATCGGGATGCGAGGCTCTAAGCGTTTCCTGTGACCAGCAAGATCAATCGCAGTATGAAGCTCGTTGCGACCCGCAGAATCTGGGAAATGAAGTCCAGGTCAAATCCCGTTTCGCGCCCAACGATGGGAAGAATGATCAAGATGCCGATCAGGATCAGCATTCCGTAAGGCTCAAGCCGCGCCAGCGGCAGCGCCAGGAAATCGGGCAGCAATCCAACAGCAATGCGGCCTCCATCCAACGGCGGCAACGGCATCATGTTGAAGACGGCAAGGACGATGTTGATGATCAGCGCGTTCTTGAGATTGTCGGCGATCCACTGTGCGGCAGCGTCCGGTGCATAGGCGACAAGATGGAATGCCAACGCGGCGAGCGTGGCCAGCAGGATGTTCATGGCCGGCCCAGCCGCCGCGACCCAAACCATATCGAGTCGTGGGTGATTCAACGCGCGGAAATTCACCGGTACAGGCTTGGCGTAGCCAAACAGGAATGGCGAGTGCGACAACAACAGCACCGCCGGCAGCAGGATGGTGCCAAACGGATCGATATGCTTGATCGGATTGAGCGTAACGCGCCCGAGTTTCGATGCGGTATCGTCGCCAAGCTGACGCGCAACATACCCGTGAGCGGCCTCGTGAAATGTAATCGCGATGAGAACCGGGAGAAGCCAGATCGAGACCTGGTAGATTGTGGGGTTGGACAGCAATGACTTTCTCCCTGATGCCCGGGCCGTATGCGAGCAATCAACTCTATCAAAACATCACCACTCAACACCAAGCGGGCCGGTTTGCCAGTCCATCGTCGATCACAATTAAGGAATTCCAGTTTCGTCCTTAATGCCAAAGGATGAGCCCGCCTGGGGGTATCGCAACCCGCAGGAAAGCCTCTAGCGCGTCGCCGCCTCATCCATAGCGGCTTCAATGGCGGCAAACCGCTTCTTCACATCGTCATGCATTTCAGGATGCGTGAAGACGTAGAGCTCGTCGTTTCTGATGGCGCTCAGAGTGCGCTTGGCGACATCGGCTGGGTCGATGCCGGCCTGTTGCAGCCGTGCACTCTCGGCAGCCAGTTGTCCCGCAGGGCTTGCCGGATCCAGCACCGGCGCCGGCCCATACCGCTCAGGTCTGTTGCACGCGCTTCCACCGATCTGCGTGCGCACAAAGCCCGGACAAAGCACGGTCACGCCAATTCCAAGCGGATGAAGCTGAAGCGCCAGACCTTCCGACATCGCAACGACCGCAAATTTACTGGTCGCGTAAGGGCTGAATCCCAGCCCGCTTTCCAGGCCGGCCATTGAGGCCGTGTTGACGATATGACCACCTTCACCATGGGCACGTATCCGCGGCAAGAAGCTGCGAACACCGTGGACGACGCCCATCAGATTGACATCGATCACCCACCGCCAGGTATCGAGCGAAATGTCCTCGATGCCGCTGCCCCCGGCGACGCCCGCGTTGTTACAGAGGATATGGACTTTTCCGAATATCTCGCACGTTTCGTTCGCGGCTTGCTCCACGCTGTCCGGATCGGTCACGTCGCAAAGAACCCCGCGCACTTTCCCGCCGAAACCGCGAAGGCGTTCGACAGCCGCCGTCAAAGCGCCCTGCTCGATATCGGCCAGCATCACATTGATGCCCGCCTCCGCCAAGGCTTGACCGAGCGCCAAGCCAATGCCGCTTGCGCCGCCTGTGACGAATGCGGTCTTTCCGGCAAGGTCCTGCATTGACTTTCCCCAATCCAAACAGCCGACACCACTCATCACAATAGTGGGCGGCCGTCGAGCAACGACGATCCCAGGCGGGGTCATTCGCATCGATCTCGGCCGGTCTGCGTCATGTCCGGTGATGGTCACGGCAGAGCGTTCAAGCCCGCTCGGTTGGCCGGCTCAGGCCTTGACGATCTCCCTCCGCGCGACCAGCTTTATCCTATGCTTTGGTGCGGATAGTCATCGGAGCTTGCACGATGGAAACCATCTTCTGGGCGGTGCTGACGATCGGGTGTTTCTATTCGGTGTATCTCGCCGGGCGTATTGCCGAACGCCGCGGCCGCAGCTTCAAGGTCTGGGCCTGGATTGCAGTCATCATCGCGCCGCTCGCGCTTCCGCTGGTGTACCTGTTTCCGAATTTGCATCGCGAGAATGGCGATCACGCGTAAGAGCGCTTGCGAAACCGCCTTCTTGCCTGAACGCGACACGGCGCATGATGCGGCCCGGAACGAGCGCCTGATCGATCCGCCGTGGTCAGCTGGCCGCCGCGTCCAGCGTCACCGATCGATAGGTGGGAAAGTCCGTGTAACCCACCTCGCCATTGCGGGTGTAATAAGCTGATCGGTCCGCGACGGCCAACGGCCAGCCGTTCTTGAGACGCTCAACGAGGTCCGGGTTTGCGATATACGGCCTGCCGAAGGCGATCAGGTCCACCAACCCGGTGTCGAGCGCGTCCTGGGCGCGGGCGCGATCATTGAAGCCGCCACACCAGATGAAGGCGCCTGGAAACAACGCCCGGGCCTTGGCAAGCAGCGCGTGGTCGAGATACCGAGGCTTGAACACGCCCGTCTCCATGTTTCCTTCAGGCAACAGCTCGTAGAGCAGATGGATGTAGGCCACGCCGCGGCGCCCGAGTTGCTCGACAACATACAGAAACGTGTCCTCGACAAGAGGGTCCGCCGGCATGGAGCCGTACTTGCCGAAGGGAGACAGACGAACACCCACACGCCCCGGGCCGAATTCAGCCACCACCGCATCGACGATGTCCATCAGGAAACGCGTGCGATTGTCCATGCTGCCGCCGTAGCGGTCGGTGCGGGTATTGAGCACCGAGTTCATGAACTGCTCGATCAGATAGCCGTTGGCCGCATGAAGTTCGACGCCATCGAACCCGACCTTCCGTGCATTGGCAGCGGCTTTGGCGAAGGTATCAACCATGGCCGACACCTCATCGGTGCTGAGAGGTCTCGGGGTCTCCACAGGCATAAAACGCAATCGTCCGTCCGGACCGTGGGCGAATACCTCTGAACCCTCAGCCCTTTCCGCGGTCACGCCCACCGGGGCTTGGCCGTGCGGCAGGATCGAGGAATGGGCCAGCCTGCCGACGTGCCACAACTGCATGAACATCGTGCCGCCACGCCGGTGAACCTCATCGGTTACCAGGCGCCAGCCTCGCATTTGAGCTTCCGAGTGAATTCCGGGGATCCTCGCGTAACCGTGGCTGGACTGATCCACGTCGTTGACCTCGGAAATGATCAGGCCCGCACCAGCCCGCTGGCCGTAATAGGTGGCCATCATCCCGTTCGGGATGTCACCATCGGTCGGAAGCTCGCCCTCGGACGTTCGCGTACGGGTCATGGGCGGCATGACAATGCGGTTCTTCAACGGAACTGTGCCGCCAAGCAGTTGAGATTCGAACAGGTTGGCCATAGATCTTCCTCCGGTCGGGTTTGATCGAAGGCTTACGTAGTTTCGGCAGGCGCCCGCCTCTACACACCGTTTGGTCAGTGGTCGACAGATGAAAATCATCAAGAGATTGCCGGGCTTGCCGGTCGAGCGCGCACTCAAGGTCCTCTCCGGACGGTGGAAGGCTGTCATTCTTTATGCGCTGATGGATGGCCCGCAACGCACCTGCGATCTGGAAAACCGCATTGTCGGCATCTCGCAGAAGGTCTTGATCGAGCAACTCCGCGCGCTTGAAGAACACGGCGTGGTGAGCCGGCAACCCAGCGCCGTGGATTCTCAGGGGATCGAATATCTGCTCACCCCGCTCGGCGAAAGCCTGAGGCCCGTGTTGGATTCCCTCATCGAATGGGGAGCCCACCACGCCAAGGAGCTCGATGAGGTCGATCGACTTCTGCCATGCAGTGCTGTCACGCGAGAGCGTACCAAAGCGCGCGAGAAAACCGAGAGCACATCTCGGACAGCCACAGCCAAGAGGCGTCAGGCTGGATTCTCGAACAGATAATGCGCTTCCGTCCTTCGCATTGAGCTTTCAAGCGCCTCGGCGCCGCTCCACTTTTGCCTTTCGCTGAACGCGCCGGTTCGTTGCGCTTGCAGAACAAATCGTGGACTCTCCCTCTCAGGCAGGGGGATGATTCGGTGTTGGCAGCGGCTGCAACTTCATATCTGGAGACGTTGAATCCAGAGCAGCGGCGGGCTGTCGAGCACGGCGTTGGAACCAACGGCACGGTCGGACCACCGCTGCTGGTGATTGCCGGTGCCGGTTCCGGAAAAACCAACACGCTGGCGCATCGTGTGGCCCATCTCATTATCAATGGCGCCGATCCGCGGCGTATCCTGCTGATGACGTTCTCGCGCCGCGCCGCCAATGAGATGACCAAGCGGGTCGAGCGCATCGCCCGCAAGGTGCTGGGCGACAATGCCGGCGTCATGACCGACGCGCTGACCTGGGCCGGCACGTTTCACGGCATCGGCGCGCGGCTGCTGCGCGACTATTCCGACCAGATCGGCCTCGATCCGTCGTTCACGATTCACGACCGCGAGGATTCCGCCGACCTCATGAACCTGATCCGGCACGAGCGCGGGTTCTCCAAGACCGAGAGCCGCTTCCCCACCAAGGGAACCTGCCTGTCGATCTACTCGCGTTGCGTGAATGCCGAATTGCCGATCGAGCAAGTGCTCGGGCAATTCTTCCCGTGGTGCTCGGGCTGGGCCAATGAGCTGAAAGAATTGTTCGCCGCCTATGTCGAAGCCAAGCAGAAGCAGAACGTGCTCGATTACGACGATCTGCTGCTCTACTGGGCGCAGATGGTTTCCGATCCCACGATGGCGGACGACATCGGCGGCCGTTTCGATCATGTGATGGTCGACGAATATCAGGACACCAACCGCCTGCAATCGTCGATCCTGCTGGCGCTGAAGCCGGGCGGCCATGGCCTCACTGTGGTGGGCGATGACGCGCAGTCGATTTATTCCTTTCGCGCCGCCACCGTGCGCAACATTCTGGACTTTCCGGATCACTTCAATCCGCGCGCTGACATCGTCACGCTCGACCGCAACTATCGCTCGACGCAACCGGTGTTGTCGGCGGCGAATGCCGTCATTGGCCTTGCAAAAGAACGCTTCACCAAAAATCTCTGGACCGAGCGCACCTCCACGCACAAGCCGCAGCTCGTCACCGTGCGCGACGAGGTCGAGCAGGCGCGCTACATCGTCGAGCGCGTATTGGAGAGCCGCGAAGAAGGCAATCTCCTGAAGCATCAGGCGGTGCTGTTTCGCACCTCATCCCACAGCGGGCCGCTGGAAATCGAGCTGACCCGCCGCAACATTCCGTTCGTGAAATTCGGCGGGCTCAAATTTCTCGACGCCGCCCATGTCAAGGACATGTTGGCGCTGCTGCGCTTTGTCGAAAACCCCCGCGATCGCGTCGCAGGCTTCCGGGTTCTTCACCTGCTGCCGGGCGTAGGGCCTGCGTCGGCACAGCGCGTGCTGGAGCGCATGGCAGAAGCAGCCGATCCGCTCAGTGCGCTGTGCGACTTGCCGCAGCCGCCGCGTGCCGGCGCAGACTGGAAAGGCTTCATCGAAACCGTTGGCAATTTGCGCTACTCGGAATGGCCGGTCGATCTCGAACGCGCGCGGCTCTGGTATGAACCGCATCTCGATCGCATCCATGAAGATGCCGAGGTGCGCCACGCAGATTTGCTTCAGCTCGAGCAGATCGCCAGCGGCTATCCCTCACGGGAACGCTTCCTCACCGAGCTGACGCTCGATCCGCCCGACGCCACCAGCGACCAGGCCGGCGTGCCATTGCGCGACGAGGATTACCTGATCCTCTCGACGATCCATTCCGCCAAGGGCCAGGAATGGAAGTCGGTCTATGTGATGAATGTCGTCGATGGCTGCATGCCGTCAGACCTTGGCGCAGGCACCAGCGCCGAACTGGAAGAAGAACGCCGCCTGCTCTACGTCGCCATGACGCGTGCGAAGGACGATCTGCATCTGACTGTGCCGCAACGCTTCTTCACCCACGGCCAGCATGCGCAAGGCGACCGGCATGTCTATGCGTCGCGAACACGCTTCATTCCCGAGGCGCTGACGTCGATGTTCGAGCGCACCAGCTGGCCGCAGGTCTCAGCTGGCACGGCGCGCACCCAAAGCAACGGCCCGAAGATCGACATCGGCGCCCGCATGCGCGGCATGTGGCGGTAACTCATAGCGTTTTCAGACGAAACGCGTCACCGCGGCTTTCGTGTTCGTCCGCCTGGCGGCCATCGCTCATCTCGCGCGATTCTTGCTGGTTGACTTCCCCTTTAAACCGGCAGCTTCTTAAGCGTTCGGCCCCTTTTTTTTCGGGAAAGCCGCCGCTCGCTACCAGTCTTTGTGACCGTATCGAGCTTTTTTGATTTCAAAACCTAAGGAGGATATTCGCGATGAAACATCTGATTCCTCTGCTGCTGGTCGGAGGCTTTATCGCCTTCACGACGACGGAAGCCACTGCCGTGGTTTGCGCCGCCGGTGTTTATCGGGCGGGATGCGTCGCCGCACGTCCCGTTGTTGTCGCTCCACGCCCTGTCGTGGTCGCCCCGCGTGCTGTTGTCACCCGGCGAGCTGTTGTCGCTCCACGCGGGACCGTTGTCGTCCGTCGCAGGGTTTACTGAATAGCGAACTCGATATTTAGCCGCGGATGCTCGCAGCATTTTTCAGCTGCGCTACACCCAGCCAAAGCACCGTGTGTCTCGGTCGTACACATTTTGGCCGAGACGCTCGGTGCTTGGCGTTTGCATGCCGCCTCCGGCAATCGCCGACATTCTGGCGTGTGCTTGTCTCTGTTCAGATCGGCTTAAAATCAAACGCGGTGACCGCAGTGCAGGCGCTTGAGTTGCCGTTCCCAAGATCGTCGGGTCAGCGCCGCTCAATCCGAACGCCCATGTCGCGCCGCAGGTATTCTTCGACGAAACCGGGGAGATAGCCGGCGGCGATCATCTGCTCGAACGGCCGCTTGAAGCGGTCGTCCTCGCCCTCGGTCAACACCACGATCCGCCAGATGTTGAGCGGACGCTCCTCCGAGCCTTCAGCGGCGTGCTCGACGTGAAAAAGCGGCTGAAAATCGCCTGCGCGAATTGTCTCGCCCCGGTCATCAACAATCCGCGGCAGGCCGAGAAAGAAAATGCGTCGCTCATTATGGCTGATCGAGACATCCTCAATGACCTCGCCCCGGCTTGAATCGATCCAGGCAGCCTGCTCCGAGATCCGGAAGAAGCGCTCGCACCCCTCCTCTAATGCGTGACGCCCCCAGGAGCGCCCCCGGGAGACGACGTAAGGGATGTAGGTTGCGGGGTCCCAAGCCTTCTTCGTTTCCATGTCCCAGAGTTGCGTCAGGGTCATCGCCGATCCCGCCGGCTCGACGGTGTAGCGTTCGCGCAGCACACTGTTCACATCAACTGGCGGTAGTTCGAAACGCGTATAGTTGCGGTCGTTCCAAGCGCTTCGAAATTCCTGCTTCGCGCGCTCGAAAGTGAATGGGGTTTGCGCTGGTGCATTCATGGCGATCATGTCCTTTGTCATCCACTGCTTCTGCGACCTTATGGAGGGAGCGAAGTTGGACGCGCATCTTTCGTCCTTGAGGAATACGGCGCGGATGATCAGATGGACAGACGTTAAAACCCGAACTCAGTGTCCAACGAATTGGACGATAAATGCCCTGCTGAAAGGGCTTGGCGGGCGCCAAAATACAGCGATGTTTTTAGTGGTGATGGCACGCTCCATGTGCCGTTTCACATAGAAACAGCATTCATTTGCGCCAAAGCGGATCGAAGATCCGGCTTCCAGCCCAGTTCGCGAACCGCGGGGTCTATCGCAGCGCTGAGCGAGATCGCTGGCCCGAACAGAACAATGCATCGCAAATGATATGGCATCACTCATCCGACGGACGCAGTCTCCGCCAGACGGCTGGGATGCATCATGGGTTTGTCGGCGATCATCATTGGTTAACAACCGGTTATGCCCACCGCTGGAATTCGGTCACCGACATTGAAGCTTGCTTATGGCGGGTGTGCCTACAAGCGAAGGCTAGAAAATCTGTCAGACGAGCCCTTGATGAGCAGCATCTCGACGATCGCACTGTCCGGCATGAAGGCGGCAACCCGCCGCCTCGAAGTATCCGCCTCGAACGTCGCCAATGTCATGAGCACGGGCGCGCTGCCCAACACCGACGGCACGGTGCCGGCCGGGGCGCCAGGGGCTTACGCACCGCTTGAGGTTGTTCAGACCGAGAACGCCGGCGGCGGCACCCAGACGACCGTCACGACGGCCACGCCGTCCACGACCGCGGTCTCAGATCCGCAAGCGCCCTTCGCCAACCAAAACGGCCTTGTCGCCGCGCCCAATGTCGACCTCTCCCAGGAGATGGTCGGCCAGATGATCGCAAGCTACAGTTTTGCCGCCAATGCGACAGTGATGAAGGCGGACGACCGGATGACCAAGACGCTGCTTAATATCATGGCTTGAGGCCAAGCACAGGACGGTTGGGCTACTCGCTCGCCGATGAGCGCCGGATAATCGCCACAGGTCATTCACGTCGCTTTCGGATTATGCGCGATTTATCCGGTTAAGCGCTTACGCCCGTGTCGGCCAGTGCCGCTCGCGGAACCAGTTGCGATAGTCCGACGACATCTTCGCCTTCTGCGCCGGCGACGCGCGGCGCTTGCACGTCGCGGCCTCCGCACTGTTTTCCACCGCACCCCACCGCAGCTCGGCGCAATCGTTCGGATTATACGCCATCTCGAAATCCTGCATGCGGTCGAGCACGTCCTTCAGCGACAATGTCCACTGTGAGCCGTCGCTGCGGGTGTAGGAGATCTTGCGCGAGGCAAGCTCGGACGCCAGCACGCTCTGCAATTGCCCTTTGACCGCCTCCGCGCCCTGACCGTTCGGCATGGTGAAGTGGGATGCGCGCCGCACCACGCGATCGGGGAAGCCCCGCACCACATCGATGGCGATCAGCAGGCGGAAATCGCGGGCCGGTGTGGAGTAATCCTCCCACGGTCCCGAGGTCTGGAAAATCGACGGCCCGTTCGGCATCGCGATCTCGCCGGGTTTCTTCTCCGAATATTTCCGTCCGTTCTCCACCGACGTCACGCGCGTCTTCACCTGCTCATGCAGGCTTTCGATGGCGTCCGTCATCGCCTTCACCGGATCGAGCGGCTCTGGCGACATCACGTCGTCCATGCGATCGTAAAAATCTTCCGGGTTCATGTGCGCCTGATCGAGCGAGAAATCGCCGTAGCTCGCATTCTTGGCGATCTCGGCATTGCTCAGCCGCCGCAACCCGCCGGCCTTGTCGCGCACGATCGGCCGGAAATGCTTGAAGCCGGAGCTGCCGAGCGCGGGATCATGGGCGAACAGGAAATTGCCGCGCCAGAACCGCTTGCGCGTGATCGATCCGTCAGGCTCGGCATCCACCGCGAGGAAGACTCCTGGCTTGCCGTTCACTTCCGGCACGCGATGCACCAGCATCAGCACGTGACCATAGGGATCGGCATACACCGTGCCCGGGCGCAGCGACTGCTGCGTCAGCGCCACCGTGTAGAAATCGGTGTTGTCGTCCCCACCCGAGACACGCGTGGTGCCGGAATGCACGACATCGCCCACCGCGCGCAGATATTCGTTGAAGTTCGACGGACGCTTCGGTTGTGGCTTCGGCTCGGGCGGCGTAACGACTTCCGGCAGCGGTAACTCGGCGGGTTGCGCGGCGGCAAAGATGCCAAGGATCGGCTTTGGTTTCGCCGGTGCGGGCGTGCGCGAAGCCGGCGCCGCGCCGGGCGCCTGAGGCGCCGTCTGCGCCATGATGTCCTGCTGCTCCGGCGGCGCGGGCGGACGCGTCTGTTCGGGATGCTCGATGTCAAACCATTGGTAGCACTTGGGCGGCTTGCCACCGACACCGCGCGAGCAATTCGAATAGCCGAACGGCAGCCCCATCTTGTAGGCGAAATAGGCGCGCAGGAAATAGACGAAGTCGGCGCAATCGGGCTTCAGGCCGCTCTTGGCATCGTCTTCACCGCGGCCGAGGTAATTGAACAGGAAGTTGCGCGACTTGTCGTGCAGCACTTCGTGCCACACCTTCCAAGACAAGTCCTGATCCGGTGGCGCGTCGAACAGCTTCTCGATCCACGCCGCGAACAGCGTCTCCGTGGTGGCATTCCAGCTGCCGCGCACTTTCCAGAAGCTGTCATGCGTCGTGGGTACGCCCGCGGGCTTCTTTGCGCTCACGGTGATGTCGTTGGTGATGGTGCGGCAGTCCGCGGGTCCCTGATCCAGCGACAGCGTCGCATGCCAGGTGCCGGCGGCGGGCGCAGCCACTTCGGCGAACCACGCATAAGGCGACCCGCCGTGCCGCTCAGCCGATTTCACCGCGACGCTGCCATCCGGCGCGATCAGCGAAAACGTGCCTGCCATCGGCTTCTCGGTCACCGCCATGACGCGCAGCGGCGCACCCTTCCATGGCGAGAGCGGCGACGGCATCACGGTCAGTTCGATCGCGTCCCTGCAGGCGCTGGCCTGGGACCCGGCTGCAGCTTGAGCGCCTACCGCCGTTTGGGCGTGCGCTTCACCTGAAAAGAGAGATACGAAAAATCCACCTGCGATCAGCGATCCCGCTGTCGCGGCAACAGTCAACCGGCGTGCGAAAAGCATCTGGATCATGCCCTTGCTGGAGGTTCCCCAAACTGCATGCGGCCCCGCAACGGGGCTGGATTCCAAGATACGCAACTAACGGTAATCAGTCAGCCCTTTTGAAGGCGATTTTGCGGCCCGAAGGTTCTTTACCGGCCTTTCGCCGCCCACAGGCGTGCCAAACGCGCCGAAATCCCACAGGGTCTATCGAAGACCGACCGATCGATTTCCCGAGCCCTTCGATCAATTGATGATCGCCGAGCTCGGGCCGGATAAAGAGAGGAAACCCGCGACAAAATGGATTCGAGCCTGAATGACCAAGGAACGTGAAGCGACCAGCCAGCCCTATCGCGATTACATCCTCAGCATTTGCGACGGGATGCCGGTCAACGATCGTCAAGTGTTCGAGGCAAAGTTGATGGAAGCGGCATATCCCTCCTTAGGTCGCGAGACTCACAACGATGAGGCTGCGACGCCGTCACAATGCCTGCACACCGATCTGGGCGCCAATTTTGAGGTCCGCGAATTACCCGACGAGCCCGGAACGACCGAGGTGCACCGGGTGAAGGCTTGATAGGGAGGCCGGATTCCGGCCAGCCCCCTCCGGCGCGGACGTCTCCCCTCAGTGCGCTGGCGCCGGCTGCTTGTTCGCGGTGCCCTTCGCCGCGGCGTGCTTGGTCTCACCACCTTGGGCATCCGGATAGAACTGCGGCGCTTCCCGGCGATCGAACCGGCCATAGTCACGCACGACCCGCACCTTGCGGTGGCGCAGTTCGGCCGTGCCGTCGATCTTTCTTGGCGACCAGGCCTCGGCCGCCTTCGGGTCGGTCCATGCCACGAGCAGCGCCAGCTTCCCCGGATTGTAAATGCTGGTGTAGACCTCGTGTTCGGCAACAGCCTTGCTGTTGGTGTCGAGTCCGAGATGGCTCGGCAACAGATCGAATTGGGCCGCAAACTCGGTACCCTTCGCTGGCGTGATCTCCGTGAACGTGACGACCTTCGCTGCTCCCACCTCGGTCTCGTCGAAGCGGCGCTCATGCACCGGGGCGGCGGCCGGAGGATTGGTGTCAGAGGTCACGTCCCCCACGCGTAAGTGATAGTCCTGGAATATCTTGAAGCGGCCTTTTTCCTGAATCGCGTGATGTTCGCCGTTGGTGCGCCAGCGGATCACCGATTTTTCGTCACGCCAGGTTGAATGGGACAGCACCCACCCGGGCTGCAGTTTGCTCTCGAAGCGCTCATTGTCGACGAAACCGTCGATCGACTCCAGGATAGGTTTGAGGTGCTTGGCCAGATCGAGATACGCGTCTTTCTTGCCTTCGTTGGGAAGCACTTCAAAGATTACAGAGAACATGGTCCGGCTCCATCTTGCTGTTAGGCAGCTGCTGTTCAGACAGGTATCGGCGCGGCGTCTTCCCCGCGCAAAAATTCGGCACATTCGCGCCACAGCGCAAACCGCATCGTCTCCAGATGCATCAAATGCGTGCCGCGGCCGATCTTGATGTCCCGCTTCACGGGCGCATGCTTTAAGGCATCAAACAGCCAGCGCGCGTCGGCGTCCGGGATCAGCCCGTCCCATTCGCCGCGAATAATGACGACAGGGGCGCGCACGGCCGCGGGGTCATAAGCAAGCTGGCCATGCCAGGCCTTGATGATTTCGCTGAAGGGCCCAAGCGGCGTCTTCACTCCGGCGGGATCGCGCGAGCGGCTCTCCGGATCGCTGTCGAGATAACGCGGCCCCCATTCATCGAAGTGAACGCGCGAGAGAACCGGCTGTTCGTGCGCCGGAACGTCTTCGACGAACCGGTTCCATTGGTCCTCAACCGTCACAACGCGCCAGGCAGGAAAAGCCGGTGGCTGCTCGTAACGTCGCGGTTCGCGCCGCGCGATCGGCGCAAACAAGACAAGCCGGTCGACCAGCGCCGGATGGTTGCCGGCAAACAGGCAAGTGGGCATCGATCCCCATGAGTGCGACACGAGTGACAGCGCCTTCAAGTTCTGATGACCCAAGATGAATCGAACTGCCGCGCCCAATTGTTCCGAAGCATCCGTCGCGACGCAGAGCGGACCGGAGTCCGCCGCCGGTTGGCTCATCTCCGGATAGCGATCGGAGTGCCCAAAACCATAGAAATCGAGACCCCAGACGTCGAAACCCGCCTCATTCAGCGCATCACGCCATGACTTTCCATCGAACCGGTGCGCCACCGACAGCGCAGACGGAAATGTCGCGCCGTGAACGTAGAGCACCGCACGGCGCGGATGAAACTCCGTTGTCGCGGCGGGCAGAAACCGGAGAAACAGCGACAATCCCTCGCGCGGCCCCGGAATACGAAAATGTTGCTCATGCGGATCGAGTTGCGGCGCCTTTGAGAAATCCGTCATTCGCGCTCCTGACACTTCAAGCGAAACGGTGGACGTTTGTGCAAACATCAACCGGGCAACGCCGAGACCGACATCGTGAACAACGCCAAGTCTAGGCGCCGGTTTCCTTCGATTGCTTCGATTTCGGTCGAAGTATCGTGACACGATATATTTGATCGGCGCGACGGGATTTGACCCGGATTTGCCGCAAATCGGCCCGCGTCAAGTCGGCAGCCGCTGCGAGGCCCGGAGTCCGATCGTTATCAGCGCGGTCATCGGGTAAAACAAAATATCTCCATCCGCTCACAGAGAATGGCTGGTTTGCCGAAGAAATCCTTGCAACAATTGGAACGGCCGTGGTCGCTCGCGGTCAGGACATTGAAGAAGCGGCGGGCTCGCAGGAGGCAGACCTGCTGCCGCTTGAATCATTGGAGCGCTGCAGTTCGATGAGTTCGATCAAAACCAAACGAATCTACGAGAAGCCCGCCACCGGTGATGGACTTCGCATCCTGGTCGACCGGCTGTGGCCTCGGGGCGTCCGCAAGGAAGCAGCTGCACTCGACCAATGGTGCAAGGAGATTGCGCCGACGCCAGAGCTCCGAAAATGGTTCGATCATCGCGAAGACCGGTTTACCGAATTCAAAACGCGTTACCTCCACGAATTGAAGCACAATCCTGTTGTTCCCGAACTCCTGCAAAGGATTGGATCGCGAAACAGCACGCTGCTTTATGCGGCACATGATCCGGCGATCAATCATGCCGTGGTGCTCGCGAGCTTTCTTGAAAAACAGAAGGCCAAGAAGTGACGGGGGCCAACGTTGGGTTCGGCGCGCTACGCCGGCAATAGCGCCGAGGCCTGCGCCAGCAGTTTCTTCGCGCCATGTTTTCCGTACATACTATGGTCCGGCGCTGAAAGCTTTTGCCGCGCTCGGTACCGAAGGCCAGGTCTGTCTCGACGCCGATCTGCGCTAACAACGCCCCTTACATCGAACGAACAGATTGAAGACTCTCATGCCTGGTGGCCGCACGTCGCCGGGCAGCTTTGTCTTATGCCTTTTGGCGTTGAACGCAAGCAGGCGACGAGCCTTTTGCCTAAGTCAATTTTGTTAGTTTGACTCTTCCGTGCGACATCTCGCCCCCAAAAATGTTGATTTCAACTTCGCGGAACAAATGCTTTTAAGCGATGTTTTGGACCTACGTCTCAGGCGCAAGAGGTGACAAATCAATCGCGATCAGTAAGCAAGGGAGTGAACTATGTCTCGCGTTTCCTTCGCTAAACTATCGATCCTCGGAATTGTAACCGCCGGTCTTGTGCAGGCCGCTACAGCACAGATTCAAGATCCACGCAAAGACGCAGCTCAAGCAACAAAGCAGGCGAATTCAGCCTTGCTCAAACAGCTGCCGTTCAACGACACCTCCGACTTCGACGCCGCTAAAAAGGGTTTCATCGCCCCTCTCCCATCGGACGTGATCAAGGGAAGCGCGGGCAACACGATCTGGAATCCACAACAATACGGCTTTATCAAAGACGAGACCGCGCCGGACACCGTCAACCCGAGCCTGTGGCGACAATCCCGGTTGATCAACATCTCTGGTCTGTTCGAGGTGACGGACGGCATCTACCAGGTCCGTAACCAAGACCTGTCGAATATGACCATCATTGAGGGCCGCGAGGGCATTACAGTCGTCGACCCGTTGATCTCGCAAGAAACCGCGAAGGTTGCTCTCGATCTCTATTACGCCAATCGGCCAAAGAAGCCCGTCAAGGCTGTGATCTATACGCACAGCCATGTCGACCACTACGGCGGCGTGCGCGGCGTGACCAACGAGGACGACGTGAACTCCGGCAAGGTCAGGATCTACGCACCGGAAGGCTTCCTCGAAGCCGCTGTGGCAGAAAACGTCATGGCCGGCACGGCCATGAGCCGGCGTGCAAGCTACATGTACGGTAATCTGCTGAAGCCCGATCCCAAGGGTCAGGTCGGAGCCGGCCTCGGCACCACAACTTCCGCAGGCACAGTGACGCTTATTGCGCCCACCAATATCATCAAGGAAACAGGGCAAAAAGAAAACATTGACGGACTGACCTACGAATTCCTCATGGCCCCGGGGTCGGAAGCCCCGGCCGAAATGATGTGGTTCATCGAGGAAAAGAAAGCGATGGAGGCGGCCGAAGACGCAACTCACACGCTCCACAACACGTATTCGCTGCGCGGCGCCAAGATTCGTGAGCCGCTTCCGTGGTCGAAGTACCTGAACCAGGCGCTAACGATGTGGGGCGACAAGATCGAGGTCCTGTTCGCCCAGCATCACTGGCCAACCTGGGGTAAAGACAAGACAACGGCGCTGCTGAGAAGCCAGCGAGACCTCTACCGCTTCATCAACGACGAGACGCTTCGCATGGTCAATCAAGGCATGACGATGCGGGAGATCGCCGATGCCTTCAAGATGCCGGACAGCCTCGCGAATGTCTGGGCGAACCGTGGCTATTACGGCTCTGTCTATCACGACGTCGCGGCGACCTACGTGCTCTATCTCGGCTGGTTCGATGGCAATCCCGCCACCCTGCACCAGTTGCCTCCGGTCGAAGGGAGCAAGAAGTACGTCGAGTTCATGGGTGGCCCGAGCGAGGTTCTGAACAAGGCCAAGGCCGCGTATGATAAGGGCGAGTATCGCTGGGTGGCTCAGGTCATTCACCATGTTGTATTTGCCGATCCCAGCAATAAGGAGGCAAAGAACCTCGAAGCCGATGCGCTTGAGCAGTTGGGCTACCAGGCCGAGTCTGGGCCGTGGCGCAACTTCTATCTGACTGGCGCCCAGGAGTTGCGGAATGGCGTTGCCAAGCTGCCGACACCGAACACCGCAAGTCCGGACACGGTGCGCACGATGTCCGTCGAGATGTTCTTCGACTATCTCGGCGTTCGCCTGAACAGCGAAAAGGCTGGAAACGCTCACGCCAAGCTAAACTTCGATTTCGGGAAGGACGGTAGCTACTTTGTCGAACTTGAGAACGGCGTTTTGAACCACACCGCGAACAAGAGGGCTGACAACGTCGATGCGACCATTACGCTGTCGCGGGATACACTGAACAACATCATCCTGCAGCAGACCAAGCTCGATGATGCAATTTCCGCTGGCCGCGTGAAGATCAGCGGTGATCAAGCCAAGCTGCGCGATGTCGTCTCCTCACTCGATAACTTCGAGTTCTGGTTCAACATCGTGACTCCATAGTTTTTGGCTAGTATTATCGGCGGGCGTGACTTCAAGCGCGTTCGCCGGTAACGTTTCGAGATTCGTTTAGCTGAAGGCTCTGCAAGCAATTGCACAAAACAGAGCTCACAGGAATATTCGGAAGCGGCTTGATACGTTCGAAGACCTTTTCGAGAAATGACCCAGTACTCCGAAAAAATACTTCGCCACGCCCCTCAGCGGTGGAATTTTCGAGAAAGGCGTAACTCCAATGCGCGAGTCACAGGCGAAGGGCGACTTGTGGCAGGCCCTTGCTGAAATGGCCGATCTTCTGACTCGTCTCAATGCTATTCCGCCTCACGAGCGCGCAACTGCCGCGCGGCCAAGCCTGTTACGAAACTGCCTCGCGATCCGCAGGTGTTTCATGGGTGAACCGAAACATATGCGTGCCCTATTGAAGGACACGCAGCAAACTATGCTGGACCTTCGCAAACTTCGTGAAGGCATATCACCGACAATTCATTGAAGACCGTCGCATGTGAAGAGCAGCGGGATTGAGCACGCCGGCGGTCACCGGCGTGCGTGCTTGTTTGAACCATTCACGCAAATACGCGGGCAGACGCCGCCGCAATACGTTCCTTGATATCCGGCTCCTGCAGGATGCTGCCCGGCTGCAGAAGCTGCGCGACATCCACGAATGCACGCTGGACGACCGGATCGACAACCGCCGCGCGGAAGAGCGCGGCATCGAATTCCTGCATGTCTGCGAAATTCTCCGGCCGTTGTCCGCGCGTCTTGGGGAAAGCAAAGTCGGTGTTCGTCGACATATCCCAGGGCGTCTGCAAGATCGCGGCAACGCGTGCCAGGAATTCGGCCTGCATAGCGCCCACCGGATCCGGCTCGGCGGTCGCGCTCGCCAAAACGTCCTGCAGCAGTCTTGCTTCCTGAGCTGCGACGGACATGCCCTGGCCGTAGGTCGGATTGAACCGGCAGATCGAGTCGCCAACGGGAAGAATGCCGCGCGGCAACCGCGACATTTGTTCGAAGTGCCGCCACACGCTGGTGGGGAAACCGAAATGATCGATGCATTTCGGCGTCTTGGCCTGACGCAGAATGTTAAAGAGCGTCGGCGTGATCAGTCCGCGCAGCAAGTCTAGATACGCCTCCCACGTATTCGGACGCGGAACGTCAACGGGCGTGACAATGAATGCAATCGACTCCCCGCCTTCGATCGGTCCGATCGCGGCGTTGACGCCCGACTCCGGCAGATTTGCGAACGTCCGCACGATTTGCGCATGCGGCGCCGCTTGCGGTGGAATCTTTACGACCACAGTCGAATACGTGATATCGGGCCCGACCTCGGAGTTGTCCGGGCGGTCGTAGTCCAGTTCGTCGAGCAGCTCCAGCGTAGGCCGCGCGCGACCGGAGGCGTCCACGACGAGATCAGCCTCGAGCGTTTCCACTGCGTGCGATTCAGACTCGAATCTGACACCCCGCACCGCTCCATCGAACGACAGCACGGACATGACCCTGCATTGCGTGCGCAATTCGATATTGCCGATCGCCAGCACTTTGCGCCGCAGGACGAACTCGAACAGCGGCCGCGATGCCAGGAGAACCGGAGTGCCGAAATCGCGCTTCGGCAACACACCGATATCCGCGCGTTCGAAATGCGCGTCCCGCCAGAGGCTGATCGCTACGGCCCCCGCGGACTCCAGTTCATTGCTGTAGCCGGGACAAATCTCGTCGAGCGCATTGAGCCCGCCCGCGAGCAGAAGATGCGGATGCCGGTCTTGCGGCGTGCCCACTCGCGATGCCGGATGATTGTCCAGCTGGTCGCGCTCCAGGATGACGACCTGCTCGAAATACTTTGCCAGGACCGCTGCCACCGGCAGACCACTGAACCCCGCGCCGATCACAACGGCCCGCCGGCCAAAGATATTGCTCATCTTGCTTAAGCTCCCTCATTTCGGAGCAAGCAAATCAACCGAACCGGATTGCGGGCGAATTTCAGTTTGAGGGCAGAACAGCTACGGCGGTAACACACGTCGGCCGCGACGGCGCACAGTTCATCCAATGCAAAAATACGAAAAAGAATTCACAAAAGTCATATGCCAAAACGGCGACGTCGCCCCCGATGCTGTCCATCGGAGGCGACATCCCTCTCCGTACATGAGCGCGCGCCTGTCAGGTCCAGCACGCGCTCAGCAGAAAGTTCTGCGCCTTGATCTGCAGCAGAACGCAGAACCCCACGACCGACAGATGCCTGCCAATGGGGTAAATCATCCGCCACATCGCCCCGCTGGAGACGGCAGCGCGGCTAAAATGCATTCCGACGACCGCAATGCTGATCACATCAGCCATCATGGTTCACTGTTCCTCACGGCGTGTTCGATCTGGTCCCGGTGATGAATGCCGATGTCCTTCAGGCTGAAGTCGTCGAGTTCAGCCAATTCATCGATCGCCTTCCTGATCTCCCGCTCGCGCCGCATATGCGCGTGAAGGCTCATCACGGTCTCCCAGCACGATCTCAGCCAATTCCATGGCGCTGGCCGTTCGATCTCCCGCGGCGAGAGCGCGTCCGAACTGGTCAGCGTTCCATCAGCAACACCTCGACTCGAAGGGCCTCGATTGGTGGGATTGCGATACGGGGATTCGAGAAAGGTCTGCGCCGCCATCGCAAGGACATTCACCGCGTGGTTGCCGTCTTCAGCCCTTTGCACGCCATTCGGCACAAGGAACAACGCTCTGCGCCGCTCATTCGCAGCGCTCGCCTCACGCACCGGGATGTCCGCCTCGATCAGAGCCCCACCGGCGTCGAGATACGCGACGGGGTACAGCGGTGTGCCGCAGTTCGCAAAGCCTTCTACGAGGAAGTCCAACGCTGAAGACCAGAAGGATTTCTCCGATCGCTCCGGTACTGGTTGCGGCGGCGGCAATCCTTGAGGATGCCCATTAATATGCGCGAGATAAAGCGCAGCCCGCGACACGCCTCCGCGCACCGTAGCGCACGGCCCGGCAGCAGCAACGCCGCCCGCTTCGCGATTCGTCGTCTTGTGAAGCGCCACAACCCTGTCCGCCATCGGCGAGCATTCGTTCGACATCAGATTCTCCCATCGCTCTGTCGGGGAGAAATCTCGCGGGTTGCTGTTACGGGGTCGTCACGGGCCGGAACAATAAGACTACGCCCGCAACCTCACCGCCATGTTTTCGCCATGACGGACGGGGCGACGATGCGAGGTGATCTTGAACTACTCCAGTTCGATGGCCTGGTACTTCCCGGTCTCATCCAACGCCGTCCCCCACACTTTGTGAGAGGCCTGATGCTCCGAACGGCCAAAGCTGAGCGGTGTGCCGAGCCCCATATCGACATTGGTCATACTCTCCAGAGTATTGACCAGCTTCTCGGTATCGAGTTGGGGACCGTTACGCTTGAGAGCCTCCACCAGCAGGTTTGCCGCAATGTAGCCCTCGAGGGAGACGTAATCCGGCGCCTCCCCGGGGAAATACTTGGCGAGTGCGGTTTTGTATTCGAGAATCGAAGATGAATAGCCCGACACCGCCGGCACCACCTGCGTCACGATCACCCCGTTGGCGTAACGCGAACCCAACAGCATCAATTCATCCGCCAACGCCGTGCTGCCCACGAACGACACATTGGTGTAGATCAGTCCGGGTATGAGGCTGTGCGTTTTCTCGATAAATTTTGCAGCCGCCCGATAGGTCGCCACCATCACGACCGCCTTGATGGGCGTCTTCTGCGCCTTCAGTTGATTGATCGCATCATCCACATCCACGGTATTTCGCTTGTAGTTCAGCCGCAGCACCGTGCTGTCACGCGGATTGAGCGCGCGCATCGCCTTGGCGACGCCGGCGAATCCTGAATCGCCATACGCATCCTGCTGGGCGAAAACCGCGATCTGCCTGGGCTGTAGCCGGCGCACCTTCACGAGATAGTGCACCACAGCGTCGGTTTCCTCCGCGTAGCTTGCACGATAGTTGAATACGTAGCGGTCGGGTGGATCGCGCCGCAGCACGTTCGAACCTGAGAACGCGCCGAAGAACAATAACTTTCGTTCGAGCGCATATGGCACCGCGACAGCCGCGGTGGGTGTGCCGACATTGCCGATGATGCCGAAAACCTGCTCTTTCTCGTAGAGCTGCTTCATCGTTTCCGCGGTGCGCGTCGGCTCATAGCCGTCATCCGCCGCAACGAGCCGCAGCATCCTGCCGTCCACGCCCCCGGCGTCATTGACGCGGCTGAACGCCGTGTCGATGCCGAGTTTCATCTGACGGCCCAATTCCTTGGCGGGGCCGGAGAATGGTGCGGAAATTCCGAACTTGATTTCCCGATCGGTTACACCACGAACCGGTGAGCCGGTTGCAGCCGGTGCGGCTGCCGCAATGGACGGCGAAGGCACAGCCGGCGCGTTTGCCGCGGGCGAAGCTGGTCCCCCCAGTGACCGTTCGAGATCGGCGAGCCGGCGGTCCGCCGATCCGCAATCCATTTGTCCCGCGGTGACGGCGTTGCGGCCGTCCGCGACCGTGCGATCGAGCTGCTGCGTCAGGTCCGTGCGTTCAGTCTCGTTGGCCGAGGCTTCCCTGATTACCGACGCGAATTTATTGACGATAGCCCGTATGCGGGGCCGCGCGATGTCCGGACAGGCCAACGCCGCGCCGACAACCGGCCCGACGCGCCCCGCAAGCTCGCGGACGACATCGACCTTGTCACCCGGCGCCGCACTCGCGGAGCCTGCGAGCACAACGCCAAATGCGAAAGCAATCCAACGAGAGGTCATCGCTGCCTCCACGAGACCGAACTCAGACTGGACCTGTCGTGACGCATCGTCAATTGTTCCCCTGTCTCAATTGTCAGCAAGAAGTCATCAGTGCACTTCGGCCGGCTTTCCCTGCCATTGCAAAAACTGCTGAAGCAGCGTGTCGGATTGCTCCTTCGTCGCAACAGGCGTGCTCCGGCTTGACGCAAGGAGTGTCTCAACTTCAGACCGAGCAGGTTTCACGTCAGCGGCTTTTTGCCGAGGCGGATCAAAAGCAGCTTTGACCGAATTCAATATCCCGGACATGGAAAGGCTGGAGCCGTCGGCCTGCCCTGCATGGTCTTGCGCGACAGGAACCATGACGACGATGAGAAATGCAACGACGGCTGCGATGCCGACGGCGGCAGCGGAGCGAACGACGACGCGAAGCCAGCCGCTTCGCCGTTGCCGTTCAAATCCAGGCGCCTCGCGACGGACCTCGGGCTCGTGCGGACGGCTCAACGCTTCGGCGACCGCTTGTTCAAGCAAAACGTCATGCACAGGTGGTGGGGAATTGAGCCGCCGAAGACGTTCCAATCTTGCTTCTGCAGACGAAGCTGACGACCGCTGCGGTTTTTCACGCAACCGGCGCGGCGCATAATATAACGGATTGTGGGGGGTGAGATGGTCGTCTGAACTCAGGGTACTCATACGCTACTCCTCAATAACGCATGACCATTGCTCCGCAGTCGCCGATCGGCGACGCAGCCATGTGGCCGTTGAACGTTTCCTTGAACGCGAGAGAGACCTTCCTCCAAGCGACGAATTGCGCCGCACGGGAAAGCACCTGTCCGCAGGTGATGCTGGTTGTCATTGTCGTGGAATTTAAAGCGAAGCGTTGGATGTTAAATTTGCATTCCAAGAACTAATCACGCGGCTGGCAAAACTGTCGCGAGGCCGCGCGCACCTGTATGTGACTCTGCCGTCTCCATCCCTCAGCAGATGCCGCCTCGAACGCGACGGGGAGTCACCGAGATGTGATGGAACTATGAACAGACATTAATAAGTCGGAAACCGGGCCAAACTGAGATCGTGCTTTTTCCGACGGCAATTGTCGGCTGTGTTGATGCCGTTCACGCAGCCGTCGATTGCACAACTTCACATACGTGTGGTCGCGACGGCCAACATTCCCAGCATAAACTTGTCGCGCGATCTCGCTGCAACGAGGATTTGGTATCGATCAAACGTGCGATGGATGTGTTCACGCCCTCAATCGGAAGAAGTAACTCGTCGCCAGTGCTGGCATCATCGATACGCCATCAATTGACTTCCATATTTCCCCTCACCTCTCCGCGACATGAGCCGGAGGCATTGTAAGGAAACAGCAATGGGATTGTCCTGGCAGCAAGGGCCTCTTTCACTGGGACGCGTCGGCCGCTTTCTCGTTCCGGATCCTTTGCCGGAACGGCTGCTCTACGCCGAGCCGTTGCGGCGGCGCATGCGCGTGCGCTTCAACGGAGCCTGGATCGCCGACAGCGAGGACGTCGTTCTGCTTCACGAGCCCGGTCGTTATCCCGTGGCTTACTTCCCGCAAGACAGCATTGTTGCCGGCACGCTGGAGCCCGACACATTCACCTCGCAACATCGCGACCTTGGGCCGACCTCGTGGTTTACCGTGCGCGCAGGCGAACACCGAAAACAGCGCGCAGCATGGCAATTCGCACAGCTGCCCGCCCACGCCCGCGAGCTGCAAGGACGCGTCGCGTTCGCGTGGCCCGCCATGGACGCATTTTTTGAGGAAGACGAGCGCATCGTCGGCCATGCCGCCGACGCCTATCATCGCATCGACATTCGCCAGACCTCGCGCCATTTGCAGGTCCGCAGCGGCGACCACCTCGTGGCGGATAGCAAACGCCCATTGGTGCTGTTCGAATCCGGTTTCGCGCCGCGCTGGTATGTCCCGCGCGCCGACATCGAGGAGGCTCAGATCAAGCCCGTGGAAGGACAGACCTTCTGCCCCTACAAAGGCATTGCCAGTTATTACGACATCGGCGACGCACGCCGCGCCGCATGGTGCTATCCGAACGCGTGGACTGAAGTCGCGCGCATCTCCGGCCTGATCTCTTTCGAGCCGGATAAAGTGCGGGTGCATCTCGATGGCGTTCAGCTCAAACAGGAGCCGGGCCAGACCGTGGTCGAGCACGGCATCGACCGCAGTCTTACCGTGGAGGAAATCGCCGGACGCGCCGCTTCGCCCGTAACCGAAGGTTCGGATATCACAGAGACTCCCTGGGCTTGAAGCCAATCGGGCGAACTGCGGGTCAGCACGAAAGGACGTCAGATGCCGTCACTGCTCTCCGTGAATGTCGGCATGCCGCGGAATATGGATTGGCAAGGCCGCACCGTCTTCACCAGCGTGTGGAAGACCGCGGTTCAGGGCCCGCGGATGGTGCGGCGGCTTAACGTCGATGGCGACGGGCAAGGCGACCTCGCCGGACATGGCGGCGAGCACCGCGCCGTCTTCGTCTATCAGATCGACTCTTATCGTTACTGGCAACGCGAGTTGGGCCGCAACGACTTCGCTTTCGGACAATTCGGCGAGAATTTCACCATCGACGGCCCCTCCGACCAGGAGGTGTGCATCGGCGATCGCTATCGCATCGGCAAGGCGCTGTTCGAGGTCTCGCAGCCGCGCGTCACCTGCTACCGCGTCGGCATCCGCATGAACGAGCCGCGCATGGCGGCACTCCTGGTGGCGCACAACCGGCCCGGCTTCTATTTTCGCGTCGTGGAAGAAGGCGACGTCACGGCCGGTGACGAGATCATAAAGGTCTCGACAGGGCCGGAGCGCATGAGCGTGTCCGAGGTCAATGCGCTGCTCTACAAGCCCGGTCACCCGCGTGATCAGCTTGAACGCGCGTTGCGGATTTCATCCCTGAGCGCAGGCTGGCGTGCGTCTTTTCAGGCGCTGCGCGACCAGGAGCAAGCCGGCATCACAGGAAACGCGGGACTGGGCCCTGCCCTCTCGCCGCCACCGGCATGGGCTGGCTTCCGCTCGCTCCGGGTGTCGAACAAAATACGCGAAAGCAGCGATGTGGTGTCGCTGGAGCTTGAGCCCACGGATGGGCTCCCGCTCGCGGCGGCCAATCCCGGCCAGTTCGTCGTGCTGCGGCTCATACGCTCGCCGGATACGCCCGCGATCCTGCGCAGCTACTCCCTCTCGGCAGAACCCAATGTGCGCAGCTATCGCATCAGCGTGAAACAGGAGCCGCATGGCGTGGCCGGCGCCTACATCAACGCGACGGTCAAGGTCGGCGACGTGCTCGATGTGAGCGCGCCGCGCGGCAGCTTCACACTTCGCTCGGGGAACTCACCCGTTGTGCTGCTGAGCGCAGGGATCGGCGCAACACCTGTCATCGCGATGCTTCACACGCTGGTGGTGGAAGCGTCACCGCGGGAGGTGTGGTGGATCTACGGCGCCCGCAACGGCCGCGAGCATCCGTTCGCCACGGAAGCCCGCACGCTCATCGAGGACCTGGCCAACGGCCACAGCCACATCCGCTACAGCGCACCCGACGCGGAAGATCAACCGGGCGTCGGTTTCGATGCGCGTGGCCGCCTGAACATCGCGATGCTGCAAGAGCTCGGCGTGCCGCACGATGCGGATTTTTTCATCTGCGGACCGTCGGCTTTCATGAGCGATCTCACCGCCGGCCTTGCCGCGTGGGGCATCGCGGCGGACCGCATCCATACCGAGCTGTTCGGCGCGGGCCCTTCCAGCACGCCGGGCATCGCGGCTACGCCCGCCAAGCCGCCTCATCCGCCCGCTGCACCTGCGGGCACCGGACCGCTGGTATCGTTCGCGCGCAGCGGCCTGAACGTCAACTGGAGTCCGCAATTTCAGAGTCTGCTTGAGCTTGCGGAAGCGTGCGACGTTCCCGTGCGATGGTCGTGCCGTACCGGCGTCTGTCACAACTGTGAGTCAGGACTCGTGGCCGGGACCGTCGCCTACCAGCCCGATCCCATCGATGCCCCGGCCGCCGGCAACGTGCTAATCTGCTGCTCACGGCCGCAGGGCGATGTGGTGATCGATTTGTAAGGAGATGGGCCGCCGAGAGAACCCGCCCCTTACGTATTCCTGTCCACCGCCGTCTTCACCTTCGCTCCTTCGGCGAGATCGACCGATGGATTGAGGATGACGCTCTCGCCCTGCTTCACGCCGTCGCGCAGTTCGACCTCGGTGCCGAGATCACGCGCCACGTTGACCTTGCGCAGATGCGCGACCCCATTCTGCACCACGGCCACATGCACGCCGCTCGCGTTGAAGATGATCGAGTCCGCGGGCACAGTGACACTGGCGGCCGCCTGCGGGATGTGCAATTCGACCGTGCAGTAAATCCCCGGCGTCAGTACGCCATCGGGATTCGGGATATCGATTTCGGTGAGCAGCGTGCGCGAGCCCGGCTGCAAGGCATCAGCAATGCGCGTCACCTTGCCGGGGAACGTGCGGTTCGGAATTTCAGGAACGCGGATCACGGCATCCGCGCCCGGATGCAGACCGAACGCCTGATCTTGCGGCACATACACCTGTGTGCGGATCACATTGCCTTGCATCAGCGTGAACATGAATGTGCCGCTGGTGGCATCGGCCTGCACCAGGCTGCCGACATCCACATTGCGTTGCGTGATCACGCCGTCAAACGGCGCCACCACCTGCTGATACAGCTTCTGCTGATGCAGCACCAGCAATTGCGCATCCTGGGCGTTCACATTGGCCTGCGCGACGCCGACCGCGGCCTGATCGGCCTTCAGCGTCTGCACGTCGGTCGTGCCCTGTTGCGGAGTCACCCAGCCTTGCTTCACCAGCGGCTCGTCGCGCTTCCACGTCACGTTCGCAAGCTCCATATTGGCCTGCGCCTGCTGCAGCGCCGCCTTGAGCTGGCCCAATGTCGCTTCCGCCTGGGCGATCTGGTGATCGAGCTCCGGCGCGACAATGTCGGCGAGCAGTTGGCCTTTCTTGACATGATCGCCGATGTCGACTTCTCGTTTATCAATGTAGCCGCTGGCCCGCGCGAAGATATTGGCCACCGCGAACGCTGATGTCGTGGCGGGCAGGCTCACGACAGCATCGTAGCCGCTCGGCTTCACGGTTGCGACACGCACTTGAGGGGTGAGATCGCGCTGCGCTTCAGCAGCCGCCGCCACCGCAAGGTTCTGCTCGTAGTGATTTCGCGCACCGAAGGCGAGCCCGACCACAAGCAGGCCGAGAACACCGAGGCCGAACACCCGCGCGCCGCGCCCTTTGTGCTGCGCGGGCGCCGAGTCCGGCCTGGTCTCCCGGTTTATCTCGCGGCTCTCCTCGGGGACAGGGATATAAGGTGGTGTCAGTGGATCCATCGAATTCATATCGTGCCCTCCTCGAACACGCCATGCGCGGTCTGTCCGTCATTGCCTCTTCGCAACCAGGCGAACAGATACGGCACGACCAGCAATGTCGTTGGTGTTGCGAACAACAGTCCGCCGATCACGGCGCGTGCCAACGCCGCATTCTGCTCCTCACCTGCGCCGCCGATGGCCATCGGGATCATGCCGACAATCATTGCAGCCGCCGTCATCAACACGGGACGGATACGGGTGTGCCCGGCATCGATGGCAGCCTCGAACGACGTCCGGCCCGCGAGCTGCTGCTCGCGCGCGAACGTCACCAGCAGGATGGAATTTGCGGAGGCCACGCCGGTTGCCATGATGGCACCCATCAAGGACGGCACGTTCAACGTGGTGCCGGTGATGAACAGCATGGTGAGAATGCCGCACAGCGTGGCCGGCAGCGCAAGAATGACGACGAACGGATCGCCGAAATTCTGGTAGTTCACCACCATCAGCATGTAGACGAACACCGCCGCGAACAGGAGTCCAATGCCGAGATCCATAAAGGCGTCATTCATGCTCTGGATCTGGCCGATGACCTGAATGCTGTTGCCGGGCTTCATCTGCTTCTGCAGATCGCTGACGATGTGGTTGATCTGCGCCGAGATGCTGCCGAGGTCTTTCCCCTGCGCGCTGGCATAGACTTCGTAGACCGGCTGAATATTGGCCTGATTGGAATTCGTCGGCACAGTGTCACGCTTCAGCGTAGCGACATTGCTGAGCAATCCAGGCACCGGGCCGCCGCTGACCGTCGACGACAGCGATGTTGACACCGGGGTGTTGCGCAAATCGTTCAGGGAGCTGACGTCGCGTTCCGGCGTCTGCACTGCGAGATAATACGGAATGCCGGACTTGGGATCGGTCCAGAAATTCGGCGCTACCTGCTCGGACGAACTCAGGCTCACATTGACATTGTTGGCGATGGTCTGTGCATTCAGTCCAAGCTGCGCGGCGCGGGCGCGGTCGATGTTGGCGTAAAACGCCGGCCCATCGACCTCCTGTTGCAAATGCGCGTCCGCAATGCCCGGGATCGCAGCGATGCGCTGGCGCAGCTCGTCCGCCACTTTCAGATTGTTGGCGCGGTCATAGCCGACGGTGCGGACATCGATCTGCGCCGGAAGACCGAAATTCAGAATCTGGGTCACGATATCGGCCGCCTGGAAATAGAACTGGT
This sequence comes from Bradyrhizobium sp. SYSU BS000235, assembly GCF_049747295.1. NCBI lineage: Bacteria > Pseudomonadati > Pseudomonadota > Alphaproteobacteria > Hyphomicrobiales > Nitrobacteraceae > Bradyrhizobium > Bradyrhizobium sp. SYSU BS000235. The sequence continues at coordinate 4,134,935 of NZ_JBMHJM010000001.1, read as the reverse complement.
CCTCGGGAAACGCGGCCGGCAGCACCTCGCGTAGCTTGCGCACATAGCCCGCGGTCGGCGCATGTCCCTCTTTAAGGGACACAAGAATGACGCCGTCATTGACGCCGATGGTCGAACCGTCGGTGAAGGCCAGATTATAACTGCGGGCCGGAAGGCCGATGTTGTCGACGATCAGCTGTCGGTCCTTCGCTGGAATGACTTGACGGATTTTGTCTTCGACAGCCTGGAAGATCTTCTCGGTTCTCTCGATGCGCGTACCGGCCGGTGCGCGGACGTGCAACTGGATCTGTCCACCGTCGATTGCCGGGAAGAAATCGCGACCGACCAGTGTGAGCATGGTGCCCCCAAGCCCAAGGACCAGAACGCTGATGATTGGAATGATCACGCGCCGATGCAGCAGCATATTGAGCAGCGCGACATAGCCCTGCCGCATGTGTTCGAATCCGTGCTCAAACGCATGATGCGCTCGCGCGAACCAGTTGCGCGACGTGGCATCGTGGCGCTCGTTCTTCAGCAACAGGCCGATGGTGATGGGCGTCAGCGTGCGCGACAGGCCGTAGGACGCCAGCATGGCGAACACCACGGCAAGTCCAAGCGGCGTAAACAGATATTTCGCAGGGCCATGAAGGAAGATCACCGAGGTGAAGACGCAACTAATCGCCAGCGTCGACACCAGCGTGGGAATGGCAATGCCTGCTGCGCCGTGCAATGTCGCCAGCGGCAACGGCTGATGGTCTTCCGTGAGCAGACGGTGCGTGTTCTCGATCGTCACCGTGGAGTCATCCACGAGAATACCCACCGCCAGGGCAAGGCCGCCCAGCGTCATGGTGTTGAGCGTTTCGCCCATCGCCCACAGCACCACGATCGACGTCAGGATCGACAACGGAATCGAGATCATCACCACCAGCGTCGAGCGCCACGAGCCGAGGAACAACAGGATCATCAGTGCGGTGAGGCCTGCCGCGATCGCGCCTTCGCGCAGCACGCCCGCAATGGAGTCCTTGACAAAGACCGACTGGTCGAACAATTCGCTGATGTTGAGGCCGGGAGGTGCCGCGGCCCGTGCCGACACCAGCGCATCCTTCACCGCGTTGACGACCTTCAGCGTCGAGGCGTTGCCGTTCTTGATGATGCTGAGCAGCACCGATCGGCGGCCATTCTGGCGCACCACGTTCTGCTGCACCAGCCAGCCGTCATGCACCTGGCCGACGTCCTTCACGAACACCGTCGCACCATCCACCACCTTGATCGGAATGTCGTTGAGATCCTCGATGGTCGCGGGCGTCGCGTTGGTGCGCACGGTATATTGCCTGTCACCAATTTTCGCTGTGCCGGCGGGCAGCGTCAGGTTCTGCGCGTTGACGGCGTTCACGACGTCCAGCGGTGTCAGGCCTTTGGCGACGAGTTTCGTTGGATCGATGTCGACCATGATCTGGCGGTATTTGCCGCCCGACGGCGTCGGGAGCGTGATGCCTGGGATCGGTGCCAATTGCTGCCTTATGCGGTAGATGCCGTAGTCGTAGAGCTGTTGTTCGCTGAGCTTGTTGGAAGTCAGGCTGATCTGCAGCACCGGCACGCTCGATGCGTTGAACTGCACCACGATAGGCGGCTGGATTCCAGGCGGCAGCAGCGCACGGATCGAATTGGTTGCGGCGACGATCTGCGAAATGGCAAGGTCGAGATTGACATCAGACTGGAAGTAAATTTTCTGAACCGAGATGCCGTTGAACGTCTGCGCCTCGATGTCCTTGATGCCGTTCACGTTGGCGCTGATGGCATACTGGCTGTAGGTGGTGACGCGCTGTTCCATCTCCGGCGTGCTGAGCCCGGTTTCAGTCCAGATCACAGTGACGACGGGAATTCGGATCTCGGGAAAGATATCCGTCGGCATTGCGCGGCTAGCGACGACACCGAGAAACAGAATGAGCGCGGCCACCACATAAAACGTGTAAGGGAAGCGTAACGCGAAGCGGACAATACCCATAGTGCACGCCTATTCTGACGAGATCCGGCCGCACAGCACGGCCGGCCCCGGCGAATGTCATCACCTCATCAGAACAAGCTTCCTCACCCTGACGGAGCGCGCGTACCATCATTCGACTTCGAGAGGTCGACTTTGCGAATCGGTATCGTCACGCGCACCGTGCATTGCAACATGGGGAGTGCAGTGCAAAGGCTCAAGTAAAAGACAGTTTAGGATTCTCACATCGAGTTTAAGCGCGACATCTCACGACAATTCACGGAGCGTTGAGCGGGATTCTTATCGCGCCATGTGAGAGCGACGATTGACCGATTGGGCACCGCAAGTTGCATGGAAGACGCGAGCGGCATTCACTGTTCGCGTCGACGCCGAGCGTCCGCCGAAAGCTTCCACCTTTCACCACGCCCGCGCACGCTGCGACACCATGGAGCGGGACCAAGCCCGCTTCCGTCTCACCGGCAACGTTGCGCCGGTCTATCCTGCCAGACCTTGCAACCCGATCCGCGGAGGGACTGCCATGACCAGTGCTCCACACGCGACGCAATTAGGCCCACTCTTTCGGGAACGCGATACCGGGCCCACGCTCGACGTGCTCGGCGTGACACACATCTACAAGGCACTGGCCGGCGAGACCGGTCAACAATTCTCGCTGTGGGAATCGATCGTGCCGCCCGGTGCCGGCGCCCCGCCGCACACCCATACCCTCGAGGACGAAGCCTTCTATGTACTGAGGGGTGACGTGTTGTTCGAAATCGAAGGCGCGGATGAGCCATTGCACCTTCATGCCGGAGGATTTGTCTTTGCCCCGCGCAACCTCCGGCACGCCTATCGCAATATCGGGACGCATGAAGCGCGTCTGCTGGTGCTCGCGATCCCCGGTGCCAACCTCGACAGCATGTTCGCAGCCTTCGACGCCGCCGGCAGCGAACACATGCCCTCACTCGCCGCGATCACGGTCATCGCCGCGCAATACGGCGTCATAATTCATCCGCCGCAGTAAGTGCAACGACCGCTTTTCCGCAGGCGACAAATCATCTATGGCATCGTGAGCGAGACGCGTCTGTCGCGCGACAAGGGGCCAACACCCGATGAAGGATTTCCTGAACGCCGCCCGAACGCTGCTCCTCGACCTGGCGTCGACCCTGGTCTTTCTCGTCCTGTTTCTGCTGACGCACAATACCGTCCTCTCGGTCGGCCTCGGCATCGTGTTCGGTCTTTCGCAGATCGGATTCCAGCTCATCCGCCAAAGGCCGATCGAGGCCATGGAATGGCTGAGCCTGTTTCTGGTCGTGGCGGCCGGTACTGCGACGCTGCTGACCAACGATCCCCGCTTCGTGCTGTTCAAGCCGAGCGTGATCTACGCGATCATCGGCATTGTGATGCTCAAGCCGGGCTGGCTCAATCGCTACCTGCCTCAGATCGCACGGACGGTCGTGCCCGATGTTGCCGTGGTGGTCGGCTTCGTGTGGGCGGGCCTGATGTTCGTCTCCGCCGCCGTGAATGCGTTCGTCGCGCTGACCTGCAGCCTCGAGACATGGGCCTGGTTCATGCCGGTCTATGGCATCGTCAGCAAGGTGGTGGTGTTCCTTGGCGGATTTGCCGCGTTACGCCTGATCGCAAGGCGTCGTGTGCGCGCCATGCCGGCGGTCGAACGTGACGCTTTGCTCGCGGCGACGGGACGGCAGTGACATGTCAATCTTTTCATCACTGCAATTGGAATACGCTCGCCATCAGCGGGCTTCCAGGTCCCACGAGCACTGCTTTAGATTTTAATCAACCTGCTAATGGGGACTAAAAGTTGCTATGGCACACCTGCCTCCGGGAGAAGTACGAGACACCCCTTCCAGAACTTGCAAGCGGAGACCTGTTCTCGAATGAAAGCACGAGGCTCGCTGCCAGCACGCATGAACAGAAAGAAGCCGTTGAGGCTTCGTGTGAGAAGCCTTTACACAAAAATCGTGTCTTCAACGATATTCGTCTGTGTGGCCCTTATACTCTTTATATCGCTGACTGGAGCAATCGGATACGTCTCCTATTCCTACCGCAAGGAAAGATATGCAAAAATTTGGGCTGAATACGAACTGCGAAAGCAGCAGAACTTTCCAGATCGATAAAATATACCCAAGCGCATGACGGGCCGCTTGTCTCTGGTGCCCATCATGGCCGCAAGCCCTGTGACCTCAGTGCGTAAAGGCTAATTCCAGCAACGCGGCGCAAAGCCCGGCATAGCCTGTCAACGCAATAGCCAGGAAGCCTTCCGCAACCATCTCTCTCGCGATACGCATGACAATCCTCCCGAGATCGCCTCGTCGCGAGAATAGTGCGGACGAATTTATTAAAGATTTCGGAATCCTTGGTGCGGGCTCCTGATGACACTTCCGTGAACGATAGTTCCTTAACCAAAGCCCGCGCTGCTTAGCTCCGGCGCACCACGCCCATCGCGATGCCCGTGGTGATCGTCGGGCTCCCAATGACCACACGAAAGCTGCGGTACGTCAGGACGCAGCCTCGAAATACTCGACAACAAGGCCATCCGGATTCCTTGCCGTGAGATTCCTGCCGCGCGTGACGTGACGCGGGCCATCCAGAATTTCAGCGCCGTTGTCGCCCAGCCACGGGATGAAGGCATCCAGCGAGTCGACATAGAAAATCGCGTGCACATGCCGCGCAGGCGCGAGCTGCTCCTTCGTGCCGGACAGAATGAGAAATCCGCCGACCTTCGCCGCCTCCACACCGGTCTCGACAATCTTGACGCGCCGCTCGCAGGCCATGCCCTGAGCCTGTTCATAGAAAGCGATGGTCTGGTCGAGCATGGCGGGCTCGACATAGGTGCGGAAGGCGTGCTGCAGAATGCGCATGAGATAAACTCCTTCGTGGGAACGTCAGGTCGGGGTGACGACGGCGCATTCGAGGGCGCTTGCCTCGGCTGCCGCGTCCATCGCTTTGGCGATGTCGTCGAGCAAGAACGTGCGCGGCCGGATGGCCCTGATATCGAGCTGCCCGGAACGAACGAGTGTGACGAGCTTGCGATAGACATCGTGCGGGTACATGAATTGTCCGATGACTTCGAGGCTGTTCATCATCACGTCCATGTAGGAAATCGGCAGCGGCACCGACATGCTGCCCATTAACACAAGCCGGCCCTCGCGCCTCAAGGCGCGCAGCGCGGCCAATGTCGCATTCGGATCGCGGGCACCGCCGACCATGTCAAAGGCGATGTCCGCACCACCGCCCGCGGCCGCGCGCAGTCTCTCCGCGTCGTTGTCGATGTCGCCCGACAGGATGACCGGGACGACGCGCGATCCTCCGGCTCGCGTGATGCTCTCGAGCTTGCGTTGATTCCGTCCGGCGGCGACCACGCACCCTGCCCCTAACGCCAGCGCCAACAGGATGGCGGCGCCGCCATAGGCGCCGGTGGCACCGGTGACAATCAGAGTTTCGCCCGCGGTCAACCGTCCACGCAGCAGCCCGCCATAGGGCACGGCAAATCGCGTCAGCACCGCGAGTTGCGCAGCGTCAAATCCATCGAGGCCATCCAGCGGCGTCACCGACAATTTGGGAACGAGCACATATTGCGCAAGTGTGCCGTCGCGCCAGTCCTGCCGCAGGGGTTTGCCGGGTGCTCCCATGGCGGTCACGCCCTGCAGAATCTGCGCAGGCTCGCTGACACACTCGTCGGCAACGACGTGCGACGACACGAAAACCCGCTGGCCCGGATGAATGTGCCAGACATCCCGGCCGACCGCATGAACGGTGCCGACCGCGTTTCCGCCAGGGGTGAACCAGCCTTCCGGTGGATCGTACACCGGCAGTTTGCCGTCCACATAGTCCTTCAGATAGGACATCAGAGCCGATGCTTCGATCCGGACGACGACACTCCCGGCACGCGGCTCGGGCATCGGCACCTCGTTGAACGCGGTCGCCCCGCCAAGGCGTTCGATCTGCCATGCTTTCATATCGTCGGTCCTTTAATGCAATAGTCGAAGGAAACGTAGCGACCGCCCCAGGTGATATTCAGGGGGAGATTTATCCTAGGATAGTGCTAGGCTAGAACGATGACCCAAACCCAGACCACCAGCCGGCAAATCGGCGAATTGCTGCGTCAGCGCCGCGAGCGGCTGAACCCGGCCGACTGCGGCCTTTCCGTCACTGCGCGGCGGCGGACGCCGGGACTGCGCCGCGAAGAAGTCGCCGAACTCGCAGGTATTTCCGTGGACTGGTATGTACGGCTCGAACAAGGGCGCGATTCACTTCCCTCGCGTGCCACGGTGGATGCCCTCGCCAAGGCGCTTCGCCTCACCCCCGCCGATAAGATTCATCTCAACAGCCTGGCCTTCGGCCCGGCGCGCCGGAAGTTCACGAAAGAAACCGTGCCAGCCCATCTCATCGAGATGGTCAACGGCATGAACGTGCCGGCCTATGTCATCGGCGCGCGCTTCGATGTGCTGTGCTGGAATCGCCATGCGGTCAAACTGTTCCGCGACTACGCGAAGCTTCCGGCCAAGCAGCGCAACTCCCTCTACCAGATGTTCACCGCCCCCGAGATGCGGGAACGCTATCCTCACTGGGAGCAAGAAGCGCGCGGCATGCTGGAAAGCTTCCGCGTGAATTACGATTTCTGGTCCGATGCGCCGGAGTTCGTCGAACTGGTGGAAGAACTGAAATCGCTAAGTCCCGAGTTTCGGCGCTGGTGGAAAGAACATGGCATCCGCATCCGATCGTCCGGTGAGAAGGTGATGCGACACCCCACCTTCGGAACCATCAAGACAACCTATGCAACATTTCAGACCAACGACGATCCGCGCCTGACGCTTGTGATCTATGGCCAGCCGAAAGGCCGCAGCACCAAGCGGAGGAGCTGAGCGCGTGTATAAATTCGCTTATGCGTCCATCGAGATACGCAGCTTCTTCCAGACAAAACGCAGCCGGCGAAAACCATATCTCAGCTCCGCGCGCATCACACGGTGACAACTCACAAGCAGAAACAAGTCCAACATCTCGCGTCCCATCATGCTGAGTTCGTCGTGCCCGGCCCGGCACCCGAGGGGCACATGCGTATCGAGGGCAGCGGCGCACTGGATGAAGGCGATCGCAACGTTGCTTTCTCGCCAGGCCCGTGCGCCTCACTTCGTTGGGTCAAGCCTCGGTCGGCCGTGGAATAAATCCAGGCACGCCGGTCTCCACGACGGGGTTGAACCGAATGGTTGTTGTGATCTCTTCCCGAATCTCGCGCATCGCATCGTCTGGCAGGAGCGATACGTCGAAATTCTCCTCGATGCGATGAGGCGTCTTCGACGTCGTCAGAAATGCCGTGCCGCGCTGCAAAGCCCAGGCCAGTGCCACCTGGGCGGGCGTCTTGTGCAGACGCTGGGCGATGCGCTCAATGATCGGATCGGTGAGGACATTTGGCTGCATGGCATGCCCCAGCGGCGCAAATGCCTGCAGGACGATGCCGTGCTCCTTGCAGAAGTCGAGCAGCTCCCATTCAGGAAGATAAGGGTGTGATTCCACCTGCACGACGGACGGCTTAATCCGCGCAACTGACACGATCTCCCGCAGTTTCTCCAGCGTCACATCCGACAAGCCGATCGATCGGCAGTGCCCCTCATCCACCAGGCGCTCGAGCGCCTGCCAGGTTTCGAGCAACGTCACGCCGCGATCGTAGATGACGAGGCCCTTCTCATCCCGCGGATCCTGATCATCGCCCGGTTTGAAGGCAAAGGGCGTATGGATGATATAGCAATCGACCGTCCCGACCTGGAGCCGCTTACGGCTTGCGTCGAAAGCAGGTTTGACGCGTTCGGGACGATGATTGGTGTTCCAAATCTTGGCGGTCACGAACACATCCTCGCGCTGGATTGCTCCGGCCGCGAAGATCTCGCGCATCGCCTCGCCGACGACGGCTTCGTTGCGGTATCGCTCGGCCGTGTCGAAATGCCGGTATCCCACTTGCAGCGCCGTCTTGACCGCTTGCTTCGTCGCAACCGGATCGGGGATCAACGTGCCGAACCCTGCGGCAGGCATGAGGACGGATCCATGATTGAGGCGAATACGCGTATCGCGAAGCGTGTCAGTCATTGTCATAGGGCACTCCTCTATTTGGCAGGCTGAGGTTTATTGAGAAGCAGCACGAGCGGGCTCACGACCAGCATCACGAGCATCAGGATCTTGAATTGATCGACCACCGCAACGAAGGCCGCCTGGTGGGTGACCATGCCATTAAACGCGGCAAGCCCCGGCTTGGTGATCGAACCCACGACATGGACGGCGGCGCTGTAGGGCGTCAGGTGCTTTGCGAGCGCAAGATGCATGGCCTGGGTGTTGTTGTAGAAAAAGATCTGGACGATCGCGATGCCGATCGCGCTTCCATAGACGCGCGACATGCCGAAGAGCGCAGTCGCCTCCGGTCTGAACTTCGGATCAAGCGTGCTGAACGCCATCTTGGTGAGCGCCGGCAGCAACATGCCGAGACCGCCGCCCTGGAGCAGGCCAGCAACGAACACGAACCGCCAGTCCATTTCGGGCGAATAGCCAAGCATCATCCAGTTGGCATAGATGACCATCGCCATGCCGCCGATCATGAACAGCCGGCTGTCGATCCATGGTGGCGCGAAGCTCATCAGCGCCACGCCGCCGACAAGCGTCACGCCGCGCGCCAGCGTCATGTAGCCCGTGGTGTCGACCGGATAGTCGAGCAATTCCTCCAGCATCGGCGAAGTTAAAGCCAATGTCGGCAGCAGAACGAAGCCGACAGCGAACACCATGATTGCCGACAGAAGAAAGTTGCGGTTCTTGAACAGCGCCTTGTCGAGAAAATGCACCTCGCGCGTCAGCACGTGCACGATGAAAAGATAGAATCCGGAGACCGAGGTAATCGCTTCGACCCAGATCTCCGCCGAGTTGAACCACTCCAGCCGTTCCCCCCGGTCGAGCACCATCTGCAGGCCGATCAACCCGAGCAGGAGCATCGCCAAACCGAAGAAATCGAACGGCGGACTGCGCTCCGCTCTCTTCTCGGGGAGTGCAAGGGTCATCACGAGGAAAATGAAGGCCACCACCGGCAGGCTGATATAGAAGATCGAGTGCCAGCCCCAATACTCGCTGATCCAGCCGCCGATGCTCGCGCCGCTGCTGATCCCGAGCAGGAAGCACACTGTTGCCGTGAGGCCGATCCGGGCATGGCGCTGCGGCGGGAACACATCAAGCAGGATCGCCATCGATACTGGCGCGAGCGCGCCGCTCGCCGCCCCCTGCACGATCCGCGCGAGCACGAACTGGAGGGTCGTCGTTGCCCACGTGTCGAGCACAAGGCCAAGCGCGAAGACGCCAAGCGCGGATTGAAGGACCAGCCTCCGACCGAAACGCCCTGCCAACCAGCGCGCCATCGGCATCGTGACAGCGCCCGCCACGATATAAGAGGTAAACACCCAGCCGACTTCGTCATTGGCCATGGAGAGCGTGCCCTGCATATGCGGCAACGCTGCATTCGGCAGCGAGACGTTCACCGCCTCCATATAGGTCGCCGTCAGCGCCGCCACAGTAATGGCGCGATGTCCATCGACCGGAACGCCTGGTATGTGCGAGCTCACTTTTTTGACTCCATCGCGACCGCGGGCTGAAGCAGACTGAACACAAGCAGGCCAAGCCAGGAACTGCGCTGACGCGTGTCCACTCGCGCGGTGACGCTGATCCCCGAGAACAGCGGGCGGTTCGGGTCGGCCTCATCAAGTTCGAGGCGCACCGGCAAGCGCTGGACAACCTTGACCCAATTGCCGGTTGCATTCTCCGGCGGCAGCACGGCGAAATCGGATCCCGTGCCGGGGCTCATGCTGACCACGTGCGCCTTGAAGGTCCGCCCCGGATACACATCAACATCGATTGTTGCGTCTTGCCCCGGACGCATGTGGGTCAGTCCGGTCTCGCGGAAATTCGCCTCGATCCAGATTTCCCGGCTCGACAGCAGCGTGAACACGGCGGCGCCCGGATTGACGAAGTCACCCACCTGCAAATTATCCACCTTCGTGACGATCCCGTCGTCAGGTGCCCGCACGACCGAATAAGAGAGATCGAGCCGGGCGCGATCGAGTTGCGATTTGGCGGCGCGGACCGTCGGGTGGCGGTCGATCTCGATGTCCGGATCACCGGCCAGCGCGACCACCGTGCTCGCAATCTGCTGCTCTATCGATACGATCCGCTGACGGGCCACCTTGAGATCGGTATCGGCGCGATCGAACGCAGCCTTCGGCGTGAAATCGGAAGCAACCAGGGCTTTCTTACGATCGAATTCGCGTTCGCTAAACGCGGCCGAATCCCGGGCCGATTGCAGTTCGGCGCGTTGCTGGCGCAGCGTTGCTTTCAGCGCATCGATCTGCAGACGCGTGCTGACGAGGCGGGCTTCGGCTTGATCCACCGCCATCTGGTACGGCTCCGGATCGATCCGGAACAAGACCTGCCCCTGCCGGACCCGCTGATTGTCGCGCACGGCGATTGCGACGGCCTGCCCCGCGACTCGGGCATTGATAGAGACCTTGGCCGCGCGGACGAAAGCGTTGTCGGTCGATACATAGGGTTCTTCGGCAAGATAATAAGCGCCGCCGAACACGGCCAGCGCGATCGGCAATGCGAGCATCAGAGGACGACGCAATCGCTCGCGCATTCCTCGGCGATCCGTCGGGGCCGCTCGGGGCGACACCGAGCCGTCGGCGACCCTCTGGCGCGGCGCCTCCTTTGCAGGATTTGGCATCTGCGCGGGCGTGGCACTGGTGTTCACGGTCTCAGACTCAGGCTCAGCAGTCTGACGTGGATCGGGAACAGGAAACACCAGTACGTCGCCGCCGCCATGGGGTTTCGTACCCAAGCTCATCCACCACCCGAAAGGCGAAAAAATCAAACTCATGGCGAACCTCGTCTCAATCCATTTTTGTAACGTACGCTACAATTATTGCGGCGGGGCTTGGCATTCAAGCCTTGATTTTGTATTATTCGCTACAAATATGTGGCATGCATTTGTGGGGTGGTTCGGAACATGGCTCAAAAGAAAAGCGATACTGGGCTCAAGCGCCGCGGGCGCCCGCGTGACTACGACCGGCAGGCCGCGCTCCAACACGCAACGGACGCGTTCTGGAAGACGGGCTATTCCGGCACGTCGCTCGAGAGCATCTCGTCCGCGACCGGCATGAATCCGCCCAGTCTCTACGCGGCCTTCGGCAACAAGCACGCCCTCTATCTCGAAGCCCTGGCGCGTTATTGGGAGGCCACCTTGACCGAGACGCGCGACGCTCTCGCAGGTGATGCGCCCCTACGTAAAGCGCTGATGCAAGCGTATGAAGCGGCCCTGTCGCTCTATTTGCCGGTGAAGGGCGCCCGGCGCGGCTGCTTCGTCGTCGGAACCGCGGTCACCGAGGCTGTCGAGGATCCTCAGATCCGCAAGAGCGTCGCCGCCGGGCTTCATGCGATGGATGCGGATTTTGAGGCGCGTTTCCGCAGGGCCCGAGAACAAGGCGAATTGAAGAAGGACGCCGATCCGGCGGCGCTCGCTGTGTTGGCATCGGCTACGATGCACACCATCGCAATTCGCGCCCGCGCCGGAACGCCACGGGACGAACTGCGAGAGATTGCACGCAAGGCGGTGAGTGTCATCGGCGGATGCATGACGCGGCCGCCTGATCCGGCTCCTGCCTAAAACTCATGCGAGGTCGATGGCATCACTAGGGCGTGAGTCCGGCGCGTTGGCGCTAGCGCTTCGCAGGCATATCGTCGAAGCTGTGCAGGACAAGCGCTGGACGCAACGCCATCGTTGCGATTGGTTTCCCACGTGGGAGAGTGAGATGGATGATCAAACCGTTCGCCTTGCACTGCAGCACCACTGGGAAGCTTCGGACGCCAGCGACTTTGAGGCTGGAACACGACATCTACTGTGACGATGCCGTACTTAATTATCCGCAATCAGGTGAACGAATCCGCGGCCGGCGCAACATTCAGGAGAGCCGACGCCTCCAGCCCAACACAAAACACTTCACAGTTCAGCGAATGGTCGGCAGCGGCAATCTCTGGGTGACGGAGTTCATCCTGAGCTATGACGGCAAACCATCTTACACGGTCAGCATCATGGAATTCCGCGACGGGATGGTGGCGCGCGAAACGCAATACTTTGCCGATCCATTTGACCCTGCTCCCTCACGTGGACACCTCGTCGAGCATGCCGGCTAAGTTCGCGAAAGATCGCCAAGCGATGCGAAGTGATATGCCCCCTTTGTGAGGGGACTAGCTTTTTCCAACATCGCCGATAAGCTGGCCACAAGACTCCAACGACGAAAGCAAAATCGCTTCAGCAGTCAATCCTTCAACCCACAACATTGCCATCCATCTGCCGGTGCAGGCCTCCGCCCGCCGTCGCACGGTTTCAAGGAATAACGTCTATCGACTAACGACATTCACACATGCCGACCGGCGAAAGATCGGAGGCATTTTCAGGGAGACGAACGACCATGATTGAACGGCGCAAATTCTTGCAGATCGGCGCGACGGGTGCTGCCGCATCCATCACAATGCCTTTTGTCGGCCGCACCGGCTGGGCCAAAACGCCGACCCACACGCTCAAACTGACCTTCGCGGATACCCAGGCCCACCCGCTCTATGACGTGTTGAAGCGTTTTGCCGGGGACGTCTCCAAACGCACGGACGGTGAGATCGAGATCCAGGTGTTCAGCATCGGCCAGTTGGGCAGCGGCACCAACATCATGACCGGACTGCAGACCGGCATCATCGATTTCTGCGCCCACACCTCCGGCTTCATCGACACCGTGTTTCCGAAATTCCAGGTGGTGGACCTGCCTTTCCTGTTCCCCAACTCGGCTTCCGCCGAGCGCGTGCTGGACGGCCCCATCGGCACCAAGCTGCTCGACATGATGCCCTCAAAGGGCATCTACGGCCTCGGCTACGGTCACTGGGCCTGGCGCGTCATCTCCACGCGGGACAAGAAGGCCGCAACGCCTGACGGGATCAAAGGCCTCAAGATCCGCGTGCAGCCCGGCGCGATCTTCGCCGGCACATTCAAGGCGCTCGGTGCAAGCCCGGTCGCTATCGATCTCACGGAAGTTTATCTCGCGCTGTCGCAACACGTCATCGATGCCGTCGAGACGCCGATGATTTCGGTCGCGGCGACCAAGCAGGACGAGATCGTCAACACGGTCAACCTGACCAATCAGGTCTATAATGCCGGCGTGATGATGGCGAGCAAAGCCAAGTTCGACACCCTGCCCGCTTCCGCGCAGAAGGCGATTCGCGAGGCTTCTGTCGGACTGACCAAGGACTGGCGCACGACCATTGCGGCGAAGAGCGATGAAATCGCCGGCAAGTTCAAAGCCAAGGGCATGACGCTCGTCGACATCGATCAGGCCGCCTATCGCAAGGCCACCGAGAGCGTTTATCCGCAGTTCAAGGATATCATCGGCGCCGATATCTACGACGCGGTGCTCAAGGAAGTCGGGCATGGCTGATCAGGCCGCGCTCTCAGCGGGGCAGGACTTAGTGCAAGACTTAGTGCATCAAGACTCAGTGCATCACGAGTTGGCGGCGGGATCGGTCGATCCCGCCGCGCATTCAGTGCGGGATGGCCCGATCGCATCCTCCGTCCGGCGCACACTCAACGGCCTCGATGCGGTCTGCCGGGCCGTGCTGGTCGCTGCGCTGGTGATCGAGCTTGGTATCGTTCTGACCGAGATCGGCTCGCGGTTCTGGTTTCATCAGTCGCTGCTGTGGTCCGATGAAGCCGCGAAGATGTTTCTGTCGCTGATCGCCTTCATCGGCGGCGCACTGGCCTATCGCGCGCGGCATCACTCCACCGTGGAATTCCTGACGGCCAAGATGCCGGCCTCGCTGCGTCTATCCGTTGCCATCGGGATCGACCTTCTGGTGCTCGTGGTGGCCGCCGTGGTCGGTTACGTGTCGCTCAATCTGCTGTCGATCGCGTCGATGTCGAACACACCGATCCTCGACATCAATTCGGCGTGGCTGATGCTGCCGTTGACCATCGGCTTGGCGCTGTGCGTGATCTTCGCGCTCGAACGCCTCACCCTCGAATACGCGCCACGGCAGGTGTTTCCCGCCGCAATCGGGGTCGCGGTGCTGATTGGCATTGTCTACGCCGCCAGCATCGTGCCCGCGCTGCGGCTCAGCAATGGCACGGCGCTGGGCGTCATGCTGATTGCCTTCCTGCTCGCCGTGCTGCTGGGCCTCCCGGTCTCCTTCGCCATGCTGCTCGGATCGGTGATGTTCCTGTTGATCAGCGGCGTTGCCCCGCTGATTGCCGCAGCCCAAAATACATTCGACGGCACCACGAACTTCATTCTGCTCACCCTGCCGTTCTTCATCTGGGCCGGTCTCATCATGGAAAAAGGCGGCATCAGCCTCCGCCTGGTGCGCTTTGCTATGACGCTGGTGGGCCACATGCGCGGCGGCCTGCTGCAGGTGGTGGTGCTGACGATCTACATGATCTCCGGCATCTCGGGCTCGAAGATCGCCGACGTGGTGGCGGTCGGTTCGGTGCTGCGGCGCGAGTTGAAGAAGCAAGGCTACAGACCTGAGCAAGGCGCCGCCGTGCTGGCGTCTTCGGCTGCGATGTCCGAGACGATCCCGCCGAGTCTTGCCATGCTGGTGCTGGGCTCAGTGGCGCCGATCTCGATCGGAACGCTGTTCATCGCAGGCCTGCTGCCCGCCGCCGTCATCGCCACGTTGCTGATGATCCTCAACTACGTTCTGTCGCGCAACAACGGTGTCACGTCGATCCCTCGCGCGACATGGCCAGAACTGCTCCGCGCCAGCGGCGGCGCGGTCCTGCCATTGGTGATGCCGGTGATCATGGTGGTCGGCATCCGCTTCGGCATCGCCACGCCTACGGAAGTCTCCGCCGTCGCCGTGCTGTACGGTCTGGTGCTGGCGTACGTGATCTATCGCGCGGTCGATCTGAAGACGCTGTACACCATCGCCGTGGAATCGTGCCTGCTCGCCGGCATGGTGCTTTTCATCATTGCGGCTGCCTTCTCGTTCGGCTGGACGCTGACGGCGGCGAATCTTCCAGCCAATCTCGCCGCGATCCTGCATTCGCTCGGCGACAACCGCATCGTCTTCATTCTCGGCTCGATCGTGCTCCTGATGGTGGTCGGGTCATTGCTGGAAGGCCTGCCCGCGCTGATCATCTTAGGCCCGCTGTTGATGCCGATCGCCACGCAGTACGGCATCGACATCATCCACTACAGCATGATCATGATCCTCGCGATGGGCGTCGGCATCTTCATTCCGCCGATCGGCATCGGATTCTACGTCTCCTGCTCAGTCTCGGAGAGCCGGCTGGAGGCGACCAGCAAGGCGATGCTGCCCTACTTCATTGTCCTGATAATCGGCGTGCTGGTCGTGGCCTTCGTGCCGTGGTTCACCCACGTCATTCCCTCCCTTCTACAAAGCAAATAGAGAAACGTAGGATGACCCAACTCTGCCTGGCCCCCGACGCCAATCCAACTGCGCCGTCCTTTGCGATGCCGGCTAATGCCACCGACTGCCATATGCATATGTTCGGCACCGCACCGCAGTATCCGTATGTCGACGATCGGGACTACACGCCGCCGGAGGCGAACGTCGACGCCGTCCGCAAGCTCTACAAGGCCCTCGGCATCCAACGCGTCGTCGGCATCCAGCCTAGCGTTTATGGCACGGACAACCGCTGCCAGCTCGAATTCGGCGCCGCCTTGGGAATGCCGTTTCGCGCCATCATCGTGCCGGCGCCTGATCTGACCGACAGTGATCTCGACAGACTGCACCAGCAAGGCGTGCGCGGCATCCGCTACATTCTCGCCCACCCCGGCGGCCTCGATTTAAGCGGTCTTGAGCACGACGCGGATCGCTGCCGCGCGCGCGGATGGCATCTGGAGTTTCTGCTCAAAGGGCCGCAATTGATCGAGCTGGAAGATCGCCTTGCCAAACTCTCCTGTCCGGTGTCGGTCGATCACTTCGCCTTCATCAATCCGAGCGACGGCGTCCAGCACCCGGCGTTTCAGGCGCTGTTGCGGCTGCTGAGCAACGGCAATTCATGGGCGAAATTTTCCGGCGCCTATCGCGCTGCCGGTCAGGCCGAGCACTATGACGGACTGCTTCCGATGGCGCGGGTAATGGTCGAGGTGAACCCGGACAGGATCGTGTGGGGGAGCGACTGGCCGCATGTCGGTCAGATGAAGCAGATGCCCAAGACCACGCCGCTGCTTAACCTGCTGCAGGACTGGGCGCCGAGCGATGAACTCCGCCGCAAGATCCTGGTCGACAATGCGACGGTGTTTTACGGGTTCGACAAGGCGTAGCCTGGCCTGCTTTTTTTCCAGTTATTGCATACACAAACGACCGGCGGGCTTACCGCCCACCGATCGTTTGTCCCCCTCCGTTGCTACTTTCGCCTCCCCGTTAAACAATCGCGTCAGCGAGCCAGATCATGACCCGCGCTCGGGGGCGAGCTGCACCACCTTGCGGTTGCCGTTGATCTTGCGGAGATTGTCGACCCACTCCTCCGGGTACAGCAGGTGCGTGTATGGCGTCTTCAAACCCATATACTTCGCAATGTCGCCGATAAACGCCGTGCAGTTGTACGTCACAGCATTCCACACCGGCGAACTGTTCTGCAGCTTCTTGATGTATGCGAAGACCCGTTTTCCGTCCGCCTCGCTGAGATAGACGCGATAGCTGCTCGTCAGATATTGAGCATCCAGATCACCGTAACTTGCGCCCGTTTCCGACGGCACCGGCAGCACATGGCCGAGAACGTAAGGCACCGTGCTTTCTCCGCGCGGATGCAGCCCGGCCACTTCAACCATCCGGTCAGTCCTGCGGCCATACCAGACAAACGCATGACCATAACTCGCCGCAGTCCGCGCACGGAAATCGACGTAGTACGGATATTGCTGCCGCGGCTTGTGGGCCTGTCTGTCGAACGTCTCCGACGTCGTCGCGGCCTGGCTACCTCTTTCAGGCTCGCCGCGCGCCGCGAGTTGCTGCGCGGAAGCGATTCCTGTGCCCGCACAGATCGAAGCCGCGAGCACACAAATACCTGTCAGGGAAAAGCCTCTACGGCTCCCTTTCCTTGAAGTCATCTGCACTGTCAGCTCCCCAATTTCAAAGCCGTCCGAGAGGACCGCTTTTCAGAAGGAATTCCAGAGACATGAATCAGAAGAACCCGAGTCCAAAGGACTGGAATCCCCAAAAGACTCGCATCCCCGCCCGGAGACGTACCTAGGAGGCACGCCATCCGGAGCGTGGATATCGATTACCCCTTGGTTACGACGGGAGCAGCAGCAGTCGGATACTTTCCGACTGGATACTTCCCAACCGGATATTTGCCGATTGGCATTTTTCCAACGGGCGCCTGTGAGTACACAGGTTGAGCGCGTGGAAGATCGGCAGCGGTAGCGGCAGTTACCATCGCGAGCACTGCGCCCGTTGCGATGAGAGCTTTCAGCATGAACTATCTCCTTAGATAAGGACGGAGAACTTCAGCAGTGTTCGAAAACCCCATTTGCGGCGATTTACGCTCGGAAAGCTTGCCACAGCATGGTTTCCAGACAACTAAAAGCGTCCCGATTGGACGACCCTACGCGCGTTTTCTGAGGCATGTGCCCGAAATGACACGCCCATTCGAAATCCTGCACGCCTTCAGGATGATCGTACCGCTTCGCGGACAATCATTTGCCGCACTTTTGCCTGCGATGCACAGTGAAGGTGCAATGCGCCGACCGCGGCGCTAGTAAATCCACGGAATCACGCGGCAGGTCCGGGACATATATTTCCGATAATCCTCGCCGAAACTCTCCAGCATCAACGCTTCCTCTTTCGCCACGCGGCCAAAGAACAGAATGCCGAAGCCAACGAGACCAGCGCAGCCGGCGAACCAGTTCGGAAGCAGCAAGGCTTGCGCAATGGCCCACAGCCAGAAGGCCGTATACATCGGGTGCCGTAGGTAGCGATAAACACCGTCCGAAATCAGCGTGTGACTTTCGCGAACTTCAAGACTGACGGACCAATTCCGCCCAAGCGCTTTGTGGGTCAAGCGAAACATCACGAGCGCGGCGATCGCCACGACAAGGCCAAGCCACGCCTGGGCCGGCCGGAAGGAATAGCCCGCAAAGCGCGGAAAGCCGGTCGCAATGTAGACAAAGGGCAGAATGCCCAAGCCCGTGAGTGAAACCAATAACAACGCAATCTCGCGCGGACCACGCGCGTTGCGCACCACAGGCGTGCGACGGGATCTTCGCTCGTAGGGGAAGCGGATCACGTACCAGCCCAAGGCGAGAAGCGCGAAAATCACCTTTGCAATTGATGGCGTCAACGTCAGTCCATCCCTGCTTGCTCAGGCAGCGGCATGATGATTTGGCTCGTGATGATCCGGATCGGAGCCGATCAATGCGCCGTTCGCGTCGAATGCCGAAGCTGCGCCATCCGGCGATTCGACCTGCTGCCTTGCTGATAACGGACCGCAGACCAGCATGAAATAATCGTACGGTGTGCGGCGCTCGTTGCCGCTGATGAACTGATTATGCACCCGGTAGAAATTGCGGCGGATACGACGATAGGAAGCTGGATCCAGCATGTTTCTGATTTTCACGATCCGCACCGCAGGACGGTCAATGGCCGTCAGCCCCACCTCAGATACCGGATTGGTCTTGTAGAAATTCATCACGTCCGTCAACGCCTGATACTCGGCCCAGAATATTCCGGAGGCCGCGGCCACACGCTGAAGCGAACCACGGAAACGTCTAGCTCCCCGGTGCAGTCCGATCTTAAGGATCGACGAGCCCACGGACAGAAATGCCACGCGTGGCAAGCTTACGCCAATGGAAGGATTGCCCTTCAGCACGCGGTCCAGAAGGTCGATCGCGAGCACCGCGCCGAGGCTGTGGCCAACGACGAGGATCTCATCCACGTGAGCGCTGCGAGCAGCGGTATCAATATCCTTCGCAATAAAGTCGAATCTTTTTTCAAGGACAGGATAGCCTGCATGGATGTAGTTAGTGGAGAATATCCAATCGTCGAACAACGTGACAATGCCGAGCCACCGGGACGGTCCTCGCACCAGGGCAACGAGCATCAAGAGCCCCGCGATCACCCCGATCCAAATTGAACCGCTCACTTTGGTAAGAAAATCCCCCGTAAACCAGGCAATGATGATGAAAATATCGAAAAGCAGGAATGGATAAAGAAAGAAGAGCGCATAGCGCCAATTGGTACGTATGTAACCCCACAGCGCGCCTGCCGCGGTAAAATCAAGAAACGCCACCTGACTGAGGGGAAAGCGCTGCCACCAGGGCCGACGCGCAACAGCCTTGATGATGTCATCCCAGCGCACCAGACAATAACGTGTCTCAACACGCCAATTGGGGCCCGTTGTCGTGATCTGCCATGTCGCCTCATCAGCCGCGACGCTCAGTGGCGAAACTGCGGCGGCCGCGCACCAGGTTTTCTCAAATCGTTTCAGCTCACGGATAAACCGGCGATATGATTTCTCCGGCAACATATGCGGATCATAACCGCCAAGATGAAAGACCAGTCTCGTTCGGATAAGCGGGTCGTCTGTCATCGCGCCCCTCAATGTCGAACTTAAAAATGAATCGTAGCGAGCTTCCTTCAATCCGGTAACTTCAAATCGAAAACTTAATCCAGGCGATTCAATCAAAGCGCTGCGCACTGGCATCAGCAGAAGGCAAACGTGCCGCACCGGTAAATATTGAGAATTGTCCAAGTGCTTGACGAAGCGTCGTTATGAAGAGCGTTATTAGGTACTTTAGCGACCTGCTTGCACGCCTAGTCTGCGGTCGCCTTAAACATCGTGGCCGTGATCTCGATTACAGTCAGCAGGTCGACCCTCGAGCAGACTGAGCCCCTCCTCGAAACAAGCTTTGCGGCAAATCAAAATCCGCCGGAGGGAGCACACTGCCACGCACGTTTCCGCACCTCAAGGCCATCCGCAGCCCTACCCGAAATAGGCTTCCTTCACCTCGTCCCGGCTCGCCAGTTCCTCCGGCGTGCCGCCGGCGACGACCCGTCCCTTGGACAACACATAACCATAGTGAGAGATCGCCAGCGTCTGATGCACGTTCTGCTCGACGAGAAAGACGGTGATGCCCCGCTCGTTGATTTGCCGGACGATATTAAAGTTCTCCTTCACGAACCGCGGCGACAGCCCGAGCGACGGCTCGTCGATCAACAACAGCTTCGGCGCGCGCATCAGCCCGCGACCGATCGAGACCATCGCCTGCTCGCCGCCCGACATTGTGCCGGCCAACTGGGTCCGCCGTTCGGCCAGCCGCGGAAACAGGGAGTAGACTTCATCCATGCGCGACCGAATGAGTGATGCCGAGGTCTCCTGATAAGCGCCGAGGCGCAGGTTTTCCTCGACGGTGAATTTCGGAAATACCCGGCGGCCTTCCGGAATGCAGGCGATGCCGGCGGCCACCACCTTGTGGGTCGGCAACGCTGCGATATCCACCCCGTCGAACATGATGCGGCCGGAGCGCGCCGGCGTGAGACCAAGGATCGAGCGGATCAGCGTGGTCTTGCCCGAGCCGTTGGAGCCGAGCAGACAGGTGACCCTGCCGGGCTCGATGGTCAGGGAGACCCCTTCGAGGACATCGGCCTTGTCGTAGGCCGAGTAGACGTTCTCGATCATCAATTTGCCGCTCATACCGACGCCCCCAGATAGGCTTCCTGCACCAGCGGGTCGGCGGCGACGCTGCGATAGGGTCCGTCCGCGATCTTGCGTCCGAAATTCAGCACGACGCAGCGGTTGGTGATCCGCTCGATCACGCCCATTTCGTGCTCGACGATGACGATGGTCAGGTTGCGGTTCTGGTCACGCACCAGCAGGATGTCGTTCATCAGTTCGGCGGTCTCGTCATGGGTCATGCCGGCGGACGGCTCGTCGAGCAGCAGCAGCCGCGGCGCGCTGATCAGCGCGCGGCATATCTCGATTCGGCGACGGTCGATCATCGGCAACGCGCCGACCGGATCGAACATCCGCTTCACCAGCGGCGGCGAGAAGATTTCCAGCAGCGCCCTCGCCGCTTGATAGTTTGTCTCGAACTCGTCCTTGAAGGCGCTTCGCTGCATCAGGTTGAACCAGAGTCCCTGATTGAGCCGCTTGTGGTTGCCGATCATGATGTTGTCGAACAGCGACAGCGGCAGCGACAGGCGCGAGCGCTGGAAGGTGCGCGCGACGCCGGCGTGATACATCTTCTGCGACGACGCGCCGGTGACATCAGCGTCCTCGAAGGTCACCGTGCCGCCATTCGGCCGATAGATGCCGGTGATGACATTGAAGAAGGTGGTTTTGCCGGAGCCGTTCGGCCCGATCAGGCCGAGAATTTCGTTGGCGTTGACGCTCAGGTCGAGACTGTCGAGCGCGACCACGCCCCCGAACCTGCGGGTCAGCCCGCGCGCTTCAAGAATGGCCGGGTTTGTGGTCGGGGCCGCGGCCGTCATGGCTTCACTCATGGCTGCGCTCCCGGAAAGTAGCGCCGCACCGGACGCGGCAGCAACCCATCCGGCCGGAACAGCAGCACCGCAATGACCAGCACGGCGTAGATCAGGAAGCGATATTCCTGAATGGTCTGCAGTTTTTCCGGCACGATCACGACGATGATCGTCGCCACGATCATCCCCCAGACGTTGCCGATTCCGCCAAGCAGCAAGATCGACACCAGGATCAGCGAATCCGCGAAGGTGTAGTTGTTCGGTGCAATGAAGCTCCCGACCATGCCGAACAGCGCGCCCGCCATGCCGATCAACAGATTGCCAAGCGTGAACGCGACGATCTTCCAGCGCGCGATATTGAGGCCGAAGCAGCCGGCCGCGGTCTCATCGAGCCGCAGCGCATCGAGGTTGAGACCGATCCAGCTCCGCTCCAGCCGCTGCACCAGCACGAAGGCGCCGATCAGCAACAGCATGCTGATCAGGAAATAGTTCAGATAGAACGACAGATCGATACTACCAATCGAGATGTTGTCGTTGAACGACCAGCCGAAGATGCTCATGCCGCCGACCTGCAGGCCCTGCGGACCACCGAGCACGTCGTTGACTTCAAGGAAGGTCTTAAACAGCAGTGCGAAAGCGATGGTCACCAGTGCCGCATAGTGGCCGCGGGTGCGCAGCACCGGCAGCAGCAGCAGCGAGCCGATCAGCGCCGCGCATACCCCGCCGATCAGCACCACCAGCAGTGTCGGTACCGCCGTATGAGCGTTGAGCACGGCCGCCGTATAAGCGCCGATGCCGAAGAACGATGCCCCGGCGAAATTGACGATGCCCGAATAGCCAAACTGCACGTTCAGGCCGAGCGTCGCCACGATGGTGAGGATCACGGTGACGACCAGCAGCAAAACGAAGTGGTTGTCGTGAAAATAAGCGGCAAGCGCGAAGGCCGCGACCACCGCGAACAGGCTGAAAGTGCCTTCATGATCCGCGAAGCTGCGGCCAATGGCGCCGAACGCACCGAAATAGTTTGCCGCGAGAACCGCGACAATCGCTGCAGCCAACAGGCCGATGATCAGGTTCTGTTCCTCGACCGCCAGCAGCGCGATGAGATAGCCGGTGGCAAGGACCAGTGCGGCGAGGCTCGGCCACAACGGCGCTTGGGATAGTTTCGTTTCAGTCATGTCAGACCCGCTCACTGATCTTTTCCTGGATCAGGCCGGTCGGACGCCAAGCCATGAAGATGATGACGACGGTGAAGGCGAACACATCCTTGTAGGCACTGGCAAACGGCAGCGCCACCGCGCCGATGGTCTGCAGCGCGGCGAACAGGAAGCCGCCGAGAATCGCGCCATAAATGCTGCCGAGCCCGCCGAGAATGGCCGCGGCAAAGCCGATGACGCCGAGCAGAAGACCGATGCCGAAATTGATCTCGTTATAATAGAGCCCGTTCATGATGCCGGCGAAGGCCGCCAGTCCCGAACCGATGGCGAACGTGATCAGGACCACCACCGTGAAATTGATCCCCATGGTGCGTGCGGTCTCATCGTCCTGCGCGACGGCGCGGATGGCGAGCCCAAGCCGCGTCCGGTTGAGCAGCAGCTGCAATCCGACGATCACGCCGAGGCCGGCGGCCAGCATGATGAGGTTGTCGTAACGCAGGTTGAAGCTACCGATATTGATCGAGCCGGATGGCAGCAGCGCCGGAAACGGCTTCGGATTCGCGCCTTCCGGATAGAACAGCCGCACCATCTCGCGCAGCACCGTGCCGAGCATCAGCGTGATCAGCAGCGTGTTGAGCGGCGGCGCCGATCGCAGCGGCAGCACCATGGTGCGGGCAATGACCATGCCGAGCAGCGCGGTTGCGAACACCGCAACGACAAGCATGACGATCAGCAGGATCGGGTTGGAATCCAGACCGACGGCCTTCAGCCCGCCGAAGGTCGCCAGCGCAACAAAGGCGCCGACGGTGAGCACGTCACCATGCGAGAACTTGATGACATCGAGCACGCCGAAAAACAACGTGAACCCGACCGCAACCAGCGCATACATCGTGCCGAGCATCAGCCCGTTCATGATGTATTGGGCAATCAGCCCGGCATCCATGTCGTCACTCCCGATAAAAGAAAAAAGCGGAACGGAATCTGACGACTCCGCTCCGCTCAAGATGGATTTACTTCTGTCCGGGGAGCTTGCGCTTGCCGGAGGCGTATTCGCTGTCGTCCCACTCGATGAACTTGCCGTCCTGCACCACATATTTGGTGACGACAGGAACGGTGTTCTGGCCGTGATCGTCGAAGGTGACCTTGCCGACGATGGAGTCGCGGTTGTCCACCTTCGCCAATTCGGCCACGACCTTCTTGCGATCCGGCCCGACCTTTTCGATCGTGTCGATGATCAGGTCCATCGCAGCGAATGCGAAGGGTCCGTAGGCTTCCGGCGCGCCGTCATACTTCTGCTCGGCGTATTTCTCGAGGAACATCTTGCCGCCAGGCAGCTTCTCGGTCGGCGCGCCCTCGCGGAACGCCAGCGTGCCTTCGGCGAGCGGGCCCAGGCCCTGGATATAGGCATCGGAAACAATGCCGGAGGTGCCGTCGAACACCGCCTTGATGCCGAGCTTGTCCATCTGCGAACGGATGCGCACGCCGATCGGCGTCAAACCGCCGAAATAGATCACTTCGGGATTGAGCGCCTTGATCTGGGTAAGTTCGGCGGTGAAATCCTGCTGGTCGGCAGTGACGCCAAACGTACCGACAATCTTGCCGCCACGCTTCTCCAGGGACTCCCTGAAATACTTTTCGTGCCCCTTGCCGTAGTCGGTGGTGTCGTGAATGACGGCAAAGTTCTTGTAGCCGAGCTTGGTCAGCAGTTCGGCATTCGCTTCGTTCTGGTTGATCATCGTGCCATTGACGCGATGCACCTCCGCGATCTTCTTGCGGTAGGTAATGTCGGGCAGCACGGCGCCCCAGACGATGATCGGCAGGTTGAATTTCCCGTAGACATCAACCGTGGCGATGGCCGTGGCGGAGCAGTAATGCGTCGCGGCTGCGATCACGCTGCGATCGGTCGCCATCTTGGTGGCCACCTGCACCGCCACGTTGGGCTTGCACTCGTCATCGAGAACGACGAGTTCGTAGTCGTATTTGCTCTTCGGATCGGCGTTGTGCAGGCGAACGGCGAGATCCGCCGAATTGCGGCCGCCGATGCCGACCACCGAATTGCCGCCGGTCAGCGGGCCGATGAAACCGACCTTGACCTTGTCCTTCGCTTCGGCCGGAGTGCCAACTCCCGCAAGCAAAGCAGCTACCATCATGGCGATCAGGCCGCCGGTCTTCTTCATCATTTCGCTTATCCTCCCACCTGAGTGCGCGAGCGGCCAGTGCGGTGGATCTGACGTTCGTATCAGTATTCACCGCTGGTCCGTCATACGAACGTCAGATCCAAAACCGCACTAGATTTATATTCTTCCAGTGTCTCTTAGGTTCTGACACTCGTAAACGAGCTAGCCCCAAATTCATACGAATGCCAAAACCGGGACACGAGAGTATCCCAGCCTTGGTTCGCGAGGCGCGGAGTATTAATGGTTTGAACGGCTTACGCAACTCACCATCGCCGCGAACTGCGCTGGGCGGGCTGGCCGATACGTGGCACGGAGCCGCAGCAGCAGAGCGTCCGCAACGCGGGCATCGGAGGAAAAGCTGATTTTTCGCGTTAAATCGACAGGTCTGCTCACCCGGACCGCTACCGACGGGGGCGTGGCGCAAATCAGGATTGCGTGCGGCGAAGACTGAACAGCCGAATTAAACCATGACCGGCATTATGCCGGTCATGCTCGCCAAAACGCGTCAGGTCTTCACCAGCGGACAGCCGACCTCATTGAGCGGCTTGGTGGCTTCGACCGCGGAGGTGGTCGAAACCACCTTGCAGTAATCCCACGGGCCTTTACTCTCGGTGGGCTTCTTCACCTGCAACAGGTAAGCCGGCAGCACGGCGCGGCCGTCGGCGCGGATCGAACCGGGGCCGAACGCGTCGTCATCCGATGGCAGCTCTTTCATCTTGGCCACCGTCGCCGCCCCGCTCTTCTTGGCCGCCGCAGCGCCCAGCGCCGCCACCGCCTTGAGATAATGCAGCGTCACACCGTAGCAGCCGGCATGCGTCATGCCCGGATAGGTTCCGTTCATGCGCGGCAGCACGCGCTTGGTGAACGCGCGGGTGCGATCGTTCAGGTCCCAATAGAAGCTGTTGGAGAACAACAAGCCCTGCATGGTGTTGAGGCCGACGGAGTGAATGTCGTTGAGGAAGGTCACCAGCGCCGCGACTTTCATCTTGTTGGTGATGCCGAACTCGCCGCCCTGCTTCAAACAGGTTGCGAGATCCGATCCGCCGATCGACAGGCCGAGGGTGTCGGCACCGCTGTTCTGCGCCGCCAGCAGGAATGACGAGAAGTCCGATGCGTTGAGCGGCACCTTGGCATTGCCGAGCACCTTGCCGCCGGCCTGTTCGACAAAGCGGCTGGTTTCCTCGGTCAGCGACAGGCCGAACGCGTTGTCGGTGGAGAGGAAGAACCACTTCTTGCCGCCGCCCTTGACGATCTCGAGCGCGACGCCCTTCGAGAACATATAGCCGTCATAGGTCCAGTTGACGGTGACCGGCGTGCATTGCTTGCCGGTGAAATCGGTCGAGGTGACCGCGACGCCCAGACACGCCTTGTCACGTTCCTTGCAGATGAACGATGCCGCCAGACCGACCGAGGAATTCGGCCCGGCGATGACCATGTCGACACTTTCGTTATCGAGCCAGCGGCGCACGATGGCGGAGCCGACATCGGCCTTGTTCTGGTGATCGCCGAAAACGACCTCGACCCCGAAGCCTTTTTCCTTGGCGGTAAATTCTTCCACCGCCTGCTTGGCGCATTCGACGCCCGGAGGGCCTAACAGATCCGTGTAAAGACCGGAGAAGTCGGCAAGCACGCCGATCTTGATGGTCGGCGTCTGCGAGAAGGCCGGGCGAGCGAACGCGCCGGCGGCAACAGCGGCGGAGCCCAGCATCAGGCTGCGGCGGGACAGGTTCATAGGGACGTTTCCTCACGATGACTTTTGTTGGGCGGTTGGTTCGCCTTTGCTCGCACTTTGTGGATGTCTGCCGACGATCTCAAAATGCCGAGCCGTGATAACTGCTATTCATTCCTGCGATGCCTGCCGCGGAATGCCGAAAACAAAAAAGCCTCCGGCTTTCGGCCGGAGGCTTTTTCAGGAGGGCAACAGCTTATCTCGTGGATAGTCCGTTACTTCTTGGGCAATCTTGGCTTCTTGATCCCGGCGAGATCGCACAGCGCGTCCACCATGGCGGAGAAGTCCTTGCCGCCGAAGCCACGGGAGCGTGCGGTGCTGAAGGCTTCGCGTGCGGCAGCCGCCATCGGCATCGGCACCTTGGCCGCGTTGGCGGAATCGATCACCAGCGTCAGGTCCTTGTGCGCGAGATCGATGGTGAAGCCCGGTTCGATATCGTCCACCAGCACCTTGGTCGGCCACGCAATCTTCAATTGGCCGTTCACCGCGGTGGTGCCGTACAGCACGTCGAGTGTGCGTTCGAGGTTGAGGCCGAAGCGCTGCGACAGCGCGAGCGCTTCCGCGTTCATCTGGCAGGAGGAGACCGCGAGGAAGTTGTTGACGATCTTGGTGCGGGTGCCGGTGCCGACGTCGCCGCAGTGATAGATCGTGGTGCCCATGGCCTCGAGCAGCGGCTTCACGCGCTCGAAATCCTTCACCGAGCCGCCAACCATAAAGAGTGATTCACCGCGGTCAGCATGGCTGGCGAGACGGCCCACCGGCGCATCGACAAAGCCGATGCCCTTGGCTGCCGCTGCCTGTGCCAGGCGATCCGTGGTGTTCGGATCGATGGTGCTCATATCAAGGATCAGCGAGCCGGGCTTCGCATTGGCGATGATGCCGTCCATGCGCGTGATCACGTCTTCCACGACGGCGGAGTTCGGCAGCATGGTGACGATAATGTCGGACTTCTTCGTGACTTCGGCGACGGTGGGGGCGCTGCTGGCCTGAAGCAGTTCAAGCTCCTTCACGGCGTCCAGGTTGATATCGTTGACCGTGAGGCGGAAGCCCTTCCGGACAAGATTGGAGGCCATGGGGCGGCCCATGCGGCCCAATCCGATAAACCCGATCTGTTCCATTTCGTCTCTCTCCTTTTTATTTTGTCTTGCAGGCAGCGGTTGCCACACGCGTCATCATCATCGCCGCTCTTTAAGCGACGTAGGACGTTTTGACGATGGTGTAAAACTCTGCTGCATAGCGGCCCTGCTCGCGCGGACCGTAGCTCGATCCCTTCCGGCCGCCAAACGGCACGTGATAGTCGAGGCCGGCGGTGGCGAGGTTGACCATGGTCAGGCCGGACTGGATGTTGGCCTGGAAGTGGCGGGCATGCTTCTGCGATGTGGTGACGATGCCGGCGGACAGGCCGAAATCAGTGTCGTTGGCGACATGCAGCGCCTCGTCGTAGTTCTTGACGCGGATCACGGAGGCGACCGGTCCGAAGATTTCCTCGCGGTTGATCCGCATCGCGTTGTTGGTCTCGGTGAACAGCGTCGGCGACAGATAGAAGCCCGGCGTTTCGCGGTTGAGGCGCTGACCGCTGACGCGCTTCTTCGCGCCTTCCTTTTCACCGATGTCGATGTATTTCAGGTCCTGATCGAGCTGGCGCTGGTCCACCACCGGGCCGACCTGGGTTGTCGGCTTCAGGCTGTGGTCGATCACCAGCTTGTCGAGCCGCTCGGCGACCGCCGCAACGAAGCGATCGTGAATGCCCTCGGTCACGATCAGGCGGCTCGAGGCGGTGCAGCGCTGGCCGGTCTGGAAGAACGATCCATCCACCGCACAATTGACAGCGGTGTCGAAGTCGGCGTCGTCGAGCACGACCAGTGGATTCTTGCCGCCCATTTCGCACTGCACGCGGATCATCCGCGCGGCGGCGGCCTGCACCACCTTGCGGCCGGTGGCCACCGAACCCGTGAACGTCACGGCATCGACGCCATCGATAATGGCCTGACCGACGACCGGGCCGGTGCCCATCACCAGATTCACGACGCCCGCAGGCGCGCCAGCCTTCTGAATAATGTCCACCAGCATGCGACCGCTGGCCGGCGTCAGTTCGGCCGGCTTGAACACCACCGTGTTGCCGTAAGCGAGCGCCGGCGCGATCTTCCAGGCCGGAATGGCGATGGGGAAATTCCACGGCGTGATGATGCCGATGACGCCGGCCGGCTCGCGGGTGATCTCGACATCGATACCGGGGCGCACCGACGCCACCTTCTCACCGGCGATACGCACGGTTTCTCCGGCAAAAAAGCGAAACACCTGCGCCGCGCGGGTCACTTCGCCAATGCCCTCCGCGCGGGTCTTGCCTTCCTCGCGCGCCAGCAGTTCGCCGAGCTCTTCCCGCCGATCGAGCAATTCCGATGAGACCTTGTACAGGATGTCCGACCGCACCTGCGTGGTCGAGCGCGCCCATGCGGGCGCTGCAGCGCGGGCCGCAGCGATGGCGTTCTTGACATCCGTTGCCGTTCCCAGCGCAAACGCACCGATGATGTCGTTGGTATCGGACGGATTGACGTTATCCATCGCTGATGACCCGCCGACCCACTCGCCTGCAATCAGATGTCCTTGGATCGTCATTCTCGCCTCTCCGCTTTTGGAAACTCAACCTGGCCGGGAATTCGCTTAAGGATTCAAAGCCGCAGGCCGTCATTTGCAGCCAGTCGTACCCCGCCGGATGCCTTGGCCACCTATAAAAGATCGGCATGACAGCTCGAATGAGATGCGAAGGTGCGTGGCCGGAAACGATGCCATACCAGTGTGGTGGTTCAGAAGTTCGCTTCCCACAGATAGCTTGACGGCCGAATCGGACGTTAAGGTCGGGCACCGCGAGTGCTCAGGTTCCACGAGGATGTGATGGACGCTGTTGCTGAGACGACGACGGGCCGCGACTGGCCACTCGATATTTACAACACCTTGAAGAGTTTTGACGTCCGTCAGGTCTGCTACGTGCCTGATGCCGGCCACTCGCGGCTGATCAACCTGTCGCATCAGGACAAAGACATTCAGACCACGGTGCTCACCACCGAGGAAGAAGGCGTGGCGCTGTGCGCCGGAGCCTGGCTCGGCGGCAACCGCTCCGCGCTGCTGATGCAATCGAGCGGCGTCGGCAATTGCGTCAACATGCTGTCGCTGATGAACTCCTGCCGCTTGCCGCTGCTGACCATCGTCACCATGCGCGGCGAATGGGCCGAGTTCAATCCGTGGCAGATCCCCATGGGCAGCGCGACGCAAGGCGCATTCGAGCTGATGGGCGTGACCGTGTTTCGCATTCACAATGCCGAAGAAGCGGGCGACGTGGTCTCCAACGCTGCCAGCCTGGCTTTTGAGGGCGATCAACAGGTCGCGGTGCTGATTTCGCAGCGTATGATTGGCCGCAAGAAGTGGACGAGCAAGTGATGACTGCAACATTCGGAACGCTGGATCGCCGCGAGGCCGTCAAGACTCTCCTCGCCGATCGGAAAGATCTGCTGGTCGTCACCGGATTGGGCTCGCCCTCCTACGACGTGTTCGCCGCGGGCGAGCATGACGGCAACTTCTATCTCTGGGGCGCGATGGGTGGCGCGGCGATGGTCGGCCTCGGCCTTGCGCTGGCACGACCGCAGCGTCCGGTGGCGGTGATTACCGGCGACGGCGAAGCCCTGATGGGCATCGGCGGTCTGCTCACCGCGGCCGCAAAGAAGCCCGCCAACCTCTCGATTGTCGTGCTCGACAACGGACACTTCGGCGAGACCGGCATGCAGCTCAGCCATTCAGGCCTCGGCGCACGTCTCGATCTGATTGCGCAAGGCGCAGGCTTCGCCTCCGTGACGCAGATCACGGACATGAAAGGCGTCGCCGATTTCCGTCCGAAAATGTACGACAGGGGCAACGGCACGCGCTTCGCGCGAATCATGATCGCACCGGGCAATCCTGAACGTGTGCTGCCGCCGCGTGACGGCACCTACGTCAAGAACCGGATGCGCCAGCACCTCGGCTTTGCGGTGACGTGATCGGGCGCGACCTCATCAGGCGGAGTCCCTGCACTCGTGTGGTGATCTAGAAGTTGGGTTCTCCGCCAGCTTGCCTACCGGCAGGCTCGGTAGCCGAAGCGCTTGATGATGTCGCGACCTGAAATCGAATGAAAGTCGAACGTATCCATAAAATGGTTGGCAGTGACATACTGCTGCAAGGCGGCATTGTAGGTGCTGAGCATTTGTTGCGTGTAGCCGGGGCTGATGCCCTTTTGCCTGTTGCCGCCAGCGTGAAACAATAGCGTCGCCCCCGGCGAGACGCAGACATTGCGTATCGAAAGAAACATGGTGCAGGCGGATTAACAGTGACTGTCAATGCGAAAGCGCTCACCGGACGCATTATACTGCTGTATCACCGACTGGAATTGCGCAAATTCGGCCGGATTGCGCGCACCATAGCCCATGCGCAAGGACGACACGGATCCATCGGCAAAGGCCGGTTGCCCCGCGAGGCCACAGAAAGCGAAGAACGCGCCCAACGCGCGCACCGATTGCTGAAATTTACGCAAAGCGCTCTCCTAATGGATTTTGATTGGCAATTCCGTCCCGATCATTATGCGAGGACTTTATCGCATGAGAACGTAACTTTGCTAGGGCGCTGTCTCCGCGAGTTTGTCATATCGTGTTGCGACACGCCGACATTAACGTTCGCCAGAGTGCCCGCCGGGGCGGGATGCGAACGTTAGAACCGCCGCACTAGTTGTCCATCCGGATATTCCACAACCCTTCCGCAGCAATGCTTTCGATTTCGCTGCGGATCAACGCGGAGATCGTCGTCGTCGCCACCGACGCCGGCCGGTCGGCGGGCGACGCGAGGATGAGTTCGCGCGTGATGCTGGGCTTTGCGATGGTCGCGGCCTCAAGCCTGCCCTCCGCCACTTCGGTGCGCACGGCCGACGGCGGCAGCAACGTGAAACCGATGCCCTCTTCCACAATGCTGGTCAGCACGCGAAACGAATCCGCCTCCATCAAGATTTGAAGCTGCAAGTTCTTGCGTGCCGCAGCGCGCTCGATCAACGTGCGCAGGCCATGGGAATGACTCGGCAACACCAGTTTTTGTTCGGCGATCCAGCCGATATTGACCTCGCCGCGCTCCTTCAAGCCGCTGCCGGGCGGACCGACGGCAACGATATCCTCGCGGCCAAGCGTCTCGACCGTCAGATGCAAATCGACCGACGGACCATAAGTAATGGCGAGATCCATCTCGCCGCGATGAATCCATTCGACCAGATGACCGCCATAGCTCTCGACCACGAGCAGCGAGATATCCGGCAGCGTCTCGATGACGCGGCGTGCGAAGCGCGCAGAGAGCACGCGGCTCACGGTCGGCACAAGGCCCAGCACCACCCTGCCCGACGGCGTACCGCCGGCGGATTGCAGATCGTCGCGCACCTGCTCGATCTGACGGACAAGACCCGCGGTGCGGTCGAGCAGAAGCTGCCCCGCGCTGGTGAGCACCATGCCGCGCCCATTGCGGGTGAACAGCTCGACCCGCAGTTCGTGCTCGAGCAATTTGATCTGGCGGCTGAGTGCGGGCTGCGCGACGCGAAGCCTGTCCGCAGCCTTGCTGAGGCTTCCGAGCTCCGCCACTGACCGGAACGTTCGAAGTTGACGGAGATCCACGAAGACGCCTTGCCCAACTGGTAAATCAGCGGCCAGCGTTATAACATTTTGCTCTTGGTGACGATGCGATTTTGAGCCTCACCGTCTCATGGCTCATGCGCGGAATTCTCTGGGCGTGCGCCTTCCATGTGTGCAGTGCAGCGGAAGGGATCGGGGAACAATTCAAGCCCCCGCCCGTTCGCATCTGATGAATGACAATGAGTTACAAGAGCCTCCGCGCCTCCTCGAACCCCTGGACTGGGTCCTCGGGCTTGGCGGCGCAGCGGCCGCAATTACGGTACTTTGGCTCTCCCTGACGTAGCCACGCGCGTCAGGGCGAACAATCGCCTGAGCTGCTGAACACATCCTGCTCAATCGAGATTGAACCATGCGCCGCGAGCGGCCCCGCTCCTTGGCTGCCGCCGCACGACTCGTTATCCGTCACTCTGAAGGTTGCAGCACTTTCGCCGGTTGATACGCCACAGGTATCGGATTGGGCATTTCACCTTTCAAGATCAGCGCTGCAAAACTGCCCGCCGCCACGATACAGATATTGATGATGAGGCCTACCAGGCCAATGTTGATCCCATAGAGCGGCGTCTGCATCACGTAAAACGCGATGCACAGCACATCGGCCACGACCATCCCCACAGCGATGGCAATCGGATTGGCGCGTTTGAAGAAAAGCACACAAAGCACTCCCGGGAAGAACTGAGTCATGCCAAAGAACGCCGTGTTGTTGACCGTCAGGAGCAAGGTTGGCGCGAACAGCGTGAGAGCAATCGAAACAAGCAGATAGCCGGCGACGATCACTTTCGTGACGCCGCGCTGCTTCTGCTCGGGAATGTGACTGAACAGATTGCGCGAGACCAACGGTCCGATCGCCAGGCAGATTCCGGCAAGCACGAGCAATCCGGACAGCGACGCCCCCGCGGCGATGATGCCGATCGCCCATCCCGGCAACAGATGAACAGCCGCCGCAATGAACGCATTGTTCGCCGCTCCACCGCCGACAACATGATGTTCTAAAGCGTAGTAGGCCGTGACCACCAAAAACGGAAACATGAGCATGTAGAGCGGCATGACCATTTGCGTGCGGCGGACCGTTTGCTCCGATCTGGCCGTGAAAATCCCCTGGACATTGAAAGGCAGGAGCCAAAATCCGAGAGCTTGAAAAAGGATGGTCGACATCGTGAATCGCAACTCTTGCTGGTCCAGATGGTTGTTTGCAGCGGATTTGGCCGCCTCAAAAATGGGACTGACGCCGCCGACGGCCGTGACCGCGGCCATCCCCGTGATGACGATCGCCGCCATCATCAGAATGTCTTTGAGAATGGCGACGTAGGCCGGCGCGCGAATGCCGGAGATGGCCACATAACAAAATGCGAGAATGGCGGCCACAACGGCCAAGGCGCGGGAGTCGATATCCCAGCCAAGGCCATGCAATGCGACAATGATGCCGCCGAACTGGATCTGCCCCCAAGGAACAAGAAACGTAATCGCCGCAATCGTTGCAGTCAGCTCCAGCGCGCGGCGTCCATATTGGCCAGCAAAGTGGCCCTTGAACACATCCGGCAAAGTCACTGCGTCATAGCGCTTGCCGGCCCGCCATATCCAGGGATTGAGAAAATAGCCGACTGGATAAGCCAGCAGAATGTAGCCCAGAAACCAGATGCCGTATGTTCCTCCCTTGGCATAAATCCCTCCGGGGAAGCCGATGATTGTCCCGATGCTGTAGACTTCGCCAACGACAAGAAAGAAAACCAGCCAGCTTCCGAATTGCCTGGACGCGATAAAGAAATCCTTCGCGCTATTGGGATGGTGGCCGCCTTTTGAAGCAAGGGCGAGCGCAAGCGACAGGACAATCAAAGCTGCAAAAACAATTGTTGCCATGGTGAACTCCCCGCCGTCCGTTCAATGTTCTTCGGGCCTATGCCGGTCAAAAAACCACCAGCAGCTGCACAGACACACGCTTGTCAGGATCAACCAGGAGAACATCCAGAGATAAAGGAACGGGATGTTGAGAAACGTGAAGTCAAACGTATTGATGTAAGGAAGCAGCAGAACAACTGCCGTAAAGGGAATTCCCAAGCCTATTGCGGCCCTCAACATGGATTTTCTCCCGCGTTGTTTTTCGTTTTTTATGAACGGCTGATTTGAGCTGCAAGTTGGTGCAGCACGTTGGCGGCCCCCTTAAGCAGGAACGGTCTTTGCGAAGAGCGGCGGACACTTGGTGTGAAAGTCCGTCGCCTGTTCATAGGCGTAAGCCATCCGCAACAGCGCGGCCTCGCTGAAGTGATTGCCGACGATCTGGAGCCCGATCGGCAATCCCTCAGGATCAAATCCGCACGGCACCACCGCTGAGGGAAGCGCCGCGTAACTGAAGGGAATCGTGAATTGCCGCCCGCGCCCGTAATCCTGCGCAGAGGCTTTCAACAGCGGAGCCGTGGTTGGGAGTGCCGGCATCAACAGTGCATCGACATGACTAAAGGCCTCTTTCAACTGCGCGATGATCGCAGGCCGCTCGGCCATGGTGCGTTCATAGGTTTCGCGCGAGACCTTCGATCCAACCGCGATATTGTTGGTCACGATCGGGCCGTAGAGTTCAGCCGCATTCGGCGTGCTGTTATATTTTTCACCGAGGATCTGGTTGAACTCATAGAGAAGGATGTTAGTGAATAGCTTGTTGTAGTCGAGCTCGCCTTCCAGCGGTTTGATCTCGATCTCGGTCACCTTGGCGCCAAGACCTTTGAGCTTCTCGGCCGCGGCCGCCACGGCGTCGGCCACCGGCTTGTCGACATTCTTGTATGTATAGTTCTTCACCGTCGCGAAGGTGACGCCCTTCACGCCACCCCTGATATCCTCGGTATAGGATTTCGTCCGCTGTGCCAGCGCGGAAGACTTGTCGAGAGGGTCATAGCCTGCCATCGCGTCCAACAGCAGCGCGAGATCGAACACGTTGCGGGCCAGCGGACCTGCACAGTCCAGACTATAAGCACGCGGGAAAAGTCCGTGCAGGCTGACGAGGCCATAGGTCGGGCGGATGCCGGCGATGCCACACCAGCTCGCGGGCACGCGGATCGAACCTCCGGTGTCGCTGGATGTGCCGCCGAAGCCGATGCCTGCGGCCAACGCCGCACCATTGCCGCTTGACGATCCTCCCGGCGAACGATCGAGCGCCCAGGGATTATGGCAGTCGCCGAAATAGGCGTTGGTGCCGGACACGCCCGCGGCGAATTCATTCATGTTGGTCTTGCCGAGGACAACGACGCCCGCCTCCAACAGGTGGTGCACTGACGTCGCATCCTCGGTGGAACGGCGATCGACAAAGGCTTTGGATCCGACCGTGGTGATCGTCCCCGCCATATCGTAGAGATCCTTCACCAGGATCGGAATGCCGTGCAGCGGGCCACGATCTTTGCCCCGCTTAAGCTCGGCATCGCGCTCGGCCGCTGTCTTCAATGCCTCGTCTTTGAGCTGCGAGATGAACATGTTCAGCTTCGGCTGATACATCTCGATGTAGTGGTAATAGGCTTTCGTCAGATCGACGCACGACAGTGAGCCATCCCGCATCCGCTTGCCGGCTTCGCTGATCGACATCGGCATCGGTTCATTTGCTTTCGCCGCGAATACGCTTTCAGGGAAAGCTGTCGCGGCTGCCGCCGAGGCGCCCACCGCGAGAGAGCGGTCGATGAAATCGCGTCGCGTCAGCTCATTTTCAACTGCAGTTTTATCTTGCTTCAAATCATTGCCAGCCATGACGATATTCCTTCGACAACCGGATGAATTTCGACGAGCGAACGGGCAGCCGCTCCACAATGGGAACGTCATTGTCAGCGCTACATAAGCAGTGAAATTTTCAGATAAGAGATTGCGTGCGATCACTCTAGGAAGAG
Organism: Bradyrhizobium sp. SYSU BS000235; assembly: GCF_049747295.1. Lineage (NCBI taxonomy): Bacteria > Pseudomonadati > Pseudomonadota > Alphaproteobacteria > Hyphomicrobiales > Nitrobacteraceae > Bradyrhizobium > Bradyrhizobium sp. SYSU BS000235. The sequence goes on along the minus strand of NZ_JBMHJM010000001.1, from coordinate 4,098,841 downwards.
CGCATCGCGAGTCAATCATCGATAAAGAAAGAACGATTTTTTTCTGCTGACTTTGCTGCTCATCGCAATCGAAATTTCAATTCATGGAATGCGCGCGCTGAAAATTTCAGAAACTGAAATGAATGAACCAGTGTGATGCGCACGATCGCGATGCGACTCATGCATCTGACCTCACAAACGCCACCCGATTTCTTTTACGAATGTTCGCTGAGCTCTCGCGAGATGAATCGCGATCCCACTCACCAACGGCAATTGTCTCAATCAGCGAGATCAACAATGGATTGTGCTGCTGTATCGATATCTGGGACGCTTGCGCGCAAACCCACGTCGCAGCAATCCGACCGAGGCAAGCTTCAGGTGATAAGGCTTCGCTTATCAGGTTCGCGTGCCGATCGGGCGCGGACAATATGGATGCTCTTCCTTAGATTTTTTTGTTTTTTGTTTTTGAGCGGGTTCGCTGCCGGCACCAACACAACTCACTGATGCCGACCCGCGAACAGGCATAGACTGCTCTCGCGACCTAAGCGGGCGCTTGTCCTCGACGGCCAAAGAGCTAATCGAGTTCGCACACAACCCATTCATCGCCATGCTTGAGGCGGTGCACCAGGTCAACTGACAGGATCTGTTCCGCGAAGCAGCCTTTTGCAGCGGTTCTGATCAGATGCTTCTGTGCTTCCAGCGAAGAGTCAGTATCGAATTCAATATCGAGCACGAATTTGTTGGGGTGCGCGACGTAAGGGTCCTGACCGTTACGTTGCGCGTACCATTCAAACCTGGCCTTCGTGTTCAACCCACGAACCTGCACGCCGCACTGTCGCGCGAAAGTACGCATCTGAGTCATGAAACAGGTGACTACTCCGGCCGTGAAGAGTGCGAGCGGTTTGGGCGCGGTTTCGTCGCCTCCATGAAACCTTCCTTCATCGCTTGCAAGATCCCAGAGTTGCAGACGCGCCGGTTCCACCATCCCGACCTTGACATCGTTTCTTCTTTTTCCCGAGGAATATCCCTCCAACTCGAAGCTGACCGGAAACCTTCCGGTCAATGTTGTGCCATCGGCCTCGATGTATTCTGGCTTCACAGTCACATTCATGAGACGCCCTCCATCAATTGCAGCATCGCCGCGGTATCGACAAGCGAGGCCACTATAGGGATCAGGTGCCCATTGAAATCCGACAAACCAGCTATCGCTGTGATGCATTTTCTGTATGATCAACGCGCGTTTCCAGGCGCACTCACGCCTGGACAATGCAGTTGAACGGCGACTTCCGGCACTTCTGTATCGGTGTTGCTTACGCGCTTCCGGGGTGATTGATGGATGCCCAGTCGCTACGCTGCTTTCTGAGGATCGCCGAACTCGGAAGTTTCGGGAGAGCTGCACAGGTATTGAACCTGACCCAGCCAACGCTCAGCAGACGCATCGCTCTATTAGAGCGCGAGCTCCACGCGCAGCTGTTCGTCCGACATCAGCGCGGAATCAGCCTTACGCCCGCAGGGCTCACGCTGAGCACCAGGGCGCTGAGCGTGGTTCGGCAGCTTGATGAGTTGCAAGAGGATGTTGCAGCGCTCGATCGTGAACCGAGCGGGAGCGTGGCGATCGGGTTACCGCCTTCCCTGGTGGCCGTCATCAACGGGCCGCTCATCGAAATGTACTGCAGGAAGTTTCCGCGGGTGAATCTCTTCATTCACGAAGGGATCAGCAATCTCGTCGGCGAGAAGCTCATCGACGGCGAACTTGACATGGCGTTGATGTTTTCGACGCGATCGCACCTGAGAAACACGTCGGTTAAAATCCTGGCGATCGAGGAAATGGTGCTTGCAAGTGCTCCGGCCTGTTCGCCGTCCAAATCGCGGCTGACGATGTCCGACATCTCAGCACTGCCGCTCGTCCTGTATAGACTTCCCAATTACATTCGCTGGCGGGTCGATGTCGCCTTTCAGCAACTCGATCTTCAGCCAAACATCGCCGCGGAAACCAATACCCTCTTGATGCTGCTTGAGCTTGCCAGGCGAGGCGTTGGATCCGCCATCCTGCCAAGAGCGGCAGTTCAACACGATGTGTCGTTAGGCCTGCTGACAGCTATTCCCATTCGGGGCATGTCAGTCAAATGGATGCTCGCCATTTCCCGCGACCGTGAGCACACGCCCGCGATTCAGGAGCTGATCAAATGCATCGAGGCGCTCACGCTCAAGCAGATCAAAGCCGGAAAATGGAGAGCCAGTCTGCAAGCCGGAGCCGGCTCGAATGATGCCAAACGGCGGGCTCGGTAGCCGTGCGATTTCGCACGACGCGCGCGGTGCCTTAACAAATCCGGCGGAGCTCACACCCCGCCGGATCCGAAACCGCACTACGCGTTCACGTCGGTATTTTCTCAACCCTTCTTGGCCGCAGCAAAGCGCTTGGCCAGTGCGTCGGCGTTCTTTGACAAGAGGCCCAAGTCGCTGCCGACAGCCACAAAAGTGTAACCCCAATCGATGTAGCGATCAGCTTCCGCCTCGTTCGGCGTGAGGATGCCGGCGGGCTTGCCGACTTTCTTCAGGCGCGTCACCACGTCTTGAATAGCGGCCTGCACATCCGGATGCGCAGAATTGCCGATGTGGCCCATGGAGGCTGCGAGGTCTGCAGGCCCCACGAAGATACCGTCGATGCCCGGCACCGCCGCGATCTCTTCAAGGTGGCTGATCGCTTCCGAGGTCTCGACCTGCACCAGCACGCAGATTTCATCGTTGGCGTGCTTCAGGTAATCCTTCACGCGGCCGAAGCGGCTGGCCCGGCCCGAGCCGGTGACACCGCGCACGCCCGATGGCGGATACTGACACGCCGCAACCGCGCGCTTCGCCTCTTCCGCATTCTGCACGAACGGCACCAGCACCGCTTGTGCGCCGATGTCGAGCACGCGTTTCAGCAGGACTGTGTCATTCCACGCCGGCCGCACGATGGGCGTCGCGGTGCTGGTGGAGAGCGCTTGCAATTGCCCCAGCACGTTCGGAATTTCGTTCGGCGCATGCTCGGTGTCGAGCAGGATCCAGTCGAATCCGCTGTCGGCGATCACGTCAGTCGCAAACGGGCTGCAGAGGCTATTCCACAGGCCGATCTGCAACTTGCCCTGCTTGATCGCGGACTTGAAGCGGTTACGCGGCATTTCCATCGTGCGGGGACCTTTCGTTCAGACAAACCGGACCGCCAGTGTGGTGGTTCAGAAGTTCGCTCAATTTTCCTTGCGAGTCCTTCCGGCGAACTTCTGAACCTAAACCACACTGGTATTATAAATCTACTGGTGTCCTCTCGAATCCAAAGTTCGCTACGGAGCGCGCTGCACGATAAAGCGAACTTTGGATTCGGGACACCAGACTGCCCAGCGGACGGTAATCGGCGTGCAACATATCATCTTTTGCCGCTTAGACAGCCCACGTGAATGAAGTCGACAACATTATATGTCCGGGCGATTGGACTGCGTGCCCGAATGTGATACATGGCCCGCATGGACAAACGTCGCACCAGCGCCTTGCGGATTATTCGCACCATTCATTGAATGGTGGGTGATCGCGCGTCCTTTCCTAAGATGAGCAACCCGCCCCGAGGCGGGTTTTTTGTTGTCCGTCTCGAAAGGCCCAACGAGAGACGGACATGTCAGAGCATGAACTGAGACAAGTGATCGAAGCCGCGGATCGCGCCATCATGGCCGAAGATTTCGAGGCGGTGATGGCGTTCTACGCTGAGGACGCCACGATGGTGGTAAGGCCGGGACAGAGTGTCACCGGCAAAGAGCGGATCCAGAAGACGCTTGTCGCCATCGCCGATCACTTCAAGCGCCAGATGACAATCAGGCAAGGCAACATGAAGGTGATCGAAAGCGGCAACACCGCGCTCGTCATCATGGAGAGCATCGTTGACACGGTGGATGCCGACGGCGTCAGTACCTCCATCGTGGGACGTGCGACGCATGTTTTTCGTAAAAGTGGCCATGGCAAATGGCTTTGCGTCATCGACAACTTTTATGGCACCGCCCTGCTCGACGCGTGACACGCGGTGTCAGAGCTTGGCACCAAGAGCCGACGCAGTCGCGCGTCGGAATGTGCGGCTGTGTCTTCTCGCAACGATCCTGAGCCTTCTGCCTCAATACTTAAAATTTGAGACGATCGCCGCATCCGACATTAAGGCACTCGATGGTTGAATATTGCGCGAGGGCGACTTGTGGTCGATCCATTTTGGAGAGACCGCCTGATCTCCCGAACATTTCATCATGTGAGGGCGATCGAAACATGTTGGATTACATTTTCGGTTTCAACGCGCGGATGGGCCGGCTGGCTTATTTCAAGGCCAATGTGGCCTTGTTCATCGTTGCATGGATCGCTTTCACGATCCTGATCATGGCCGGCCTTCACCCGATAATGACAGCAAAAACCGCCTCGTTCGCGCATATCCAGACATGGCCGATGATGGTCGCGTTCATCACGTTCTTCCTGATCAATCTTTCACTCAACTGCATGCGAATTCGGGACATCGGATGGGATCCGGTCTGTGTTGTCCCGGCATGGATCGCCGCCATCCTCGTTGATTGCGCTGTCGCGACCTACTTTCCTGAGTGGTCAATCGGACATGAACGTTTCTCCGGGACCATTGTTGGCGGGCTGCTTAAGATCACCGGCAGCGCCGTACTTTTGTTTTGGCCCAGCGGCGACCATTCACCATCGATGCAAACCGCGATGCGATGACACGCGGTCTTCACCTGTCGCGTCGTGGCGATCAGCTATCCTGCGAAATCATCGAAACGCAGCACCTACGGCTCCGCGACTTTGCGCGAAAAAATCAGCGGCGCCATGAGATGGGCCGTGTACTTTGAGCCCTCCAGCGTCAAGTGGGCGTGGTCCCAAGTCAGAGGAACGTCGTTCCCGATAACGAGAGGGCAATCCTCGTGCGGACAAATGATATCCAGTGCCGAGACGTAAGTGACGCCCTCGATTGACGAGAATGCCGATTTCATCTCGCGATCCAGTTTCGCGAGATCATCCACCAGAATGTCTTGTGACGCCGGCAGTTTTCTAGTGCGCGCATACGCGCGGCCGAGGATGGACGGTAGCCAACCTCTGAACTGAGCAGACGGACCAATGAGCACGACAGGCCCCCTTGCCGCCGCGATCGTCGCTTTGAGACTCGCGATGAACTTCGCAGTTCCGACTTGCCGGCTGTAGCCCCACCAATCCGCCGACATGATCAGTAATCGCGCTGGAGTGACTTCCAGAAAGCTCCCGACTTGGCTCGCGAGGGCGTCGCAGAAATCTCTTTGCTTGAACACCGGCTGGAACGTCGGAAAGCATGCGCCGGCCGTCGCTTGCAGCAGAGCCGTGTTGTCGGTGATTTCGCCTTTCAGCCCAGGGTAGTATTGAGCCGCAAAGCTGTCGCCCCACAGCAAGACGACCTGCTTCTCCTTGTCGAAGGAAAAGCATTCAGGGTGCTTGTTGTTCACCCAATCCTGCGCAAAACAGGAACCCACGTCGATCGGTCCCAAAGGCGCATCGTACTTGAGCGCAGTCCGTGTGCCGGACACAATCGCACTGCTTGTTCCGAGAACGGCGACTGCCACGAGCAGCGCGGTCGCTGCAGCGGAGCCGACGAAAACGGTCCGCTGCCGAACGCGCGCGTAGCGAAAGCGGCGCTCGATCAGGAAGTAGGATGCGGAGGCCGCTGCAGCGAGCAGCGCGAACAGAGCCAGCTTTTCTGCTGCGGCTACGGTCTGCGTGACGGAAGAAAGCTTTGCGAGCGTGAAGATCGGCCAATGCCAGAGATAGAGTGAATAGGACATCTGGCCGATGAGTTCGACAGGGCGCGCGCGCAAGGACGTGGGCCCTGCCGAAAGGAACAAGGCCGCGCCCGCAACCGGCAGCAGAGCATTGAGGCCGGGGAATGGACTACGCGGCGTGTAGGACAACACCGCAACGACAACGAGCATCAGGCCCATGACGCGCAAGGCATGCGCGATCCAGCCAAGCCGCATCGCGGGCAGCCATGTCAGCATCACGCCTGCGAGCAATTCCCACGCACGGGACTGAAGGAGAAAGAAAGCGCCGGCGGTGTCCCGCTGCAAAAGCCATTGGCTGAGAATGAGCGAACAGACAGCCGTGGCGGCGATGCATGCGCGGCGAACGACGATGTTCTGAATGCGAAACAGCAGCCACAGCACGAGCGGCAGCAGAATGTAAAACTGCTCCTCGATACCGAGCGACCAGGTGTGAAGCAGCGGTTTCTCCGCGGCTGCGCGAGCGAAATATCCGCTCTGCGACCAGAACATGATGTTCGACGTGAAGGTGGCGACGCCGAGAATGGAGCGCAGGAAATCCGACCGCTCGGCCCCGAACAGCACACCGCCACCCACCACCGCGACAATGATCAGCATGACGTAGAGCGCGGGAATAAGCCGGCGAATGCGGCGCTCGTAAAACGCCAGGAACGAGAACGTTCCGGCCGCCATTTCCGACTGGATGATCCGGCCGATCAACAGACCCGAAATCACAAAGAAGATGTCGACGCCAACGAAGCCGCCCCGAAAACCGGGAATTTCAAAATGAAACCCGATCACCGTAATAACGGCGACGGCTCTCAGCCAATCGATGTCGCGACGATGTCCCGAGACGGATCGCATCCCGCCACTATGCACACCATGCCCGTTTTGGCCACTCAGGCGCGGTTCCGCAGAACTTTTCTTTGCGCGGCGAGACCCCAATGCAACAGGTAATACGGCGTGCTGAATCTAACTCCTCACCTGCATGTGCCACGGATCGGGCGCGGACACTTGGCGACGCAAACGTCGTAGGAGAACTGGAAGTCCGGCTGCGCGCCGGCCCAGGTGGTGCACGGACGCGCGCAGACCGACTGATATCGCTCCGCGCAGGTCACGGCCTCGGGTGGCGCGAAAGACGGCATGAAGATGCCGGTCGCGCGCGGCGAGAGCGGCGACTGCACGAGCCTTTCGGCCTGCGCCGTCCCGGCAACAACCGCCATGATGATCGCGATGACCAGCCTGCTCATTCGTGCGTCCGCAAATGAAAACCCCGCCACAAGGCGGGGCTCTCATAGCAGATGGATGTTCGATCCGCAGCAACCGAATGATGACCGGTAGGTGTCAGTTCTCGCCGATCGATCCGGCCGGTTCAATCTTGTCGCGCCGAAATCTCCTCCAGGCTGGCGAGGTATTTCTGCCAGCCAAATTTGGCGCCGCCATAGGCCTGCTTCTGATCGGGCCGGAAGCCCGCCTGCTCCACGCGCAGGTGCGTACCCTGCTCCGTCGGCGTGAGCGTGAAGGTCACCACGCTCTTCAGCGCGAAGGCCGGGTTCTCGTTGGCAAAATCCCAAGTGTAGGACAGTGTCCTGTTCGGCTCGATGGTCAGGACTTCGCAATCAAGCACGATGGGCATGGCAGGTTGCGGGTCCATGCTCAGGTTGAAGCGGTGACCCACCGCCGGCACGAAGTCGTTCTTCATCAGCCACTCCGAGATCAGATGCGGCTGCGTGAGCGCGCGCCAGATCTTTTCCGGGGGATGCGGAATGTCGCGCTCGATAACGACGGAGAGCGTTTCAGTGGCAGTGGTCATCACGTGTCCTTCTTCGTCGCTGGTGTCTTCACTGCTTTTTTGGCCGTTGTCTTCTTGGCCCGAGATGACGTGTTCAGATCCACCGCTGCACGGATGAGCGCCTTCAGCGCCTTCTCGTTGATCTTTTCGCCTTCATGGATGTCAATGGCGCGCCGCGTGTTGCCCTCGAGGCTTGAATTGAACAGCCTCAAAGGATCGTCCAGCGACGCGCCCTTGGCAAACGTCAGCTTTACGGCAGCCTTGTAGGTCTCGCCGGTGCAGATGATGCCGTCGTGCTCCCACACCGGCACGCCGCGCCACTTCCATTCCTCGATCACGTCGGGATCGGCCTGCTTGATGATGGCGCGGACACGCGCGAGCGTCTCGCCGCGCCAGTCGCCCAGTTCCTTGATCCGTCCGTCGATCATTTTCGATGAAGACTCGCTCATCGCGCGTGCTCCCCCGCGGCGGCGCTACGAGGCTTCGTGACGTAAGGCAGCACAAACATATAGAGCCCGCTGAACAGCAGCAGGAACAGCGGCAGCAGCGGCGAATAGGTGATCCACGCCGGCGGTTCACCGAAGGCGCGCGCGGCGAAATTGGCAACGACCGTCAGCGTGAAGATGATGGACAGCCAGCGATGGCTCTGCCGAATCCACAGACTCATATTCAACTCTCCCTACTTGTTTCGCGCGGCTCGTTGCGCACTCACATCTTTTCGCCGGGCAATCGCTTGCTGGCTTATTGGTCCATCCTCTTGAGCAGATCTTCGAGGCCGTCGAGCTTGTTCTCCCAGAAGCCGGGCAATTGTCTGGCCCAGTCGATCAGCGGCGTCAGCGCATTCAGCTGCGCGCTGTAATGCGTCTGTCGGCCTTCATGACGATCGCGCACGAGCCCGGCCTGCTTCAGCACGCCGAGATGTTTCGAGACTGCCGGCTGAGACACCCCCGCCCGCGCCGTCAGCGCGCCGACCGTCTGCTCGCCGTCGCGGCACAAGCGCTCAAAAATCGCCCGCCGGGTCGGATCCGCCAGGGTTCTGAACAGGGTGTCTTGGGCGTCGGACATCGGGTCAATCAATAACTCAGTGGTTATGGGTTTACGTATAACTGAGTGGTTATGGGTGAGTCAAGTGGCGGATGTTAGCAAACGCCTAACCACCTCGGGCGCGGCATGTTGCGGACGACGAGGTTACTGGCGACATGTTCCGGGAGAGATAAGACGCTGCCACCTGAAGCGGCTTCGCCTAAAGAAAGCTCCGCCGATGCTCGCCGCAGATTTCGTGTTTTTGATTGCCGTTGGCTTTGTCATCGCGTGCAATCTCTATTTCGAACCGCGCATCAAGGGTGATCGCATTGCCATGCAGTGGGGTCTCGATGGCAAGCCGACATGGTCCGCCCCCAAACGATGGGCGCTATGGGGAACGGTAGCGTTGATGGTCATTGTCCGGGGCTTCATCTGGGCCTCGATGACTTACACGCCCGAAAAGATGCACGGCGCAGAACTTGGGCTGCTTCTCTTTTCCATCATCGTCGCGCTGTCGCATCTCTTCGTGATCTCGAAGGCGACGAAAGAAACTTAAGCCGCGACTCAGACAAATCGAGCTACGAGGCTGCCTTACTCAGCCGGCTTCGGCTTGTTCATCCACCACCGGCGGATGATCAGACAGTGCGCCACACAGGCCGCCAATCCGATTGCAGCGATCACCGCATCGATGCCGAACGTCATGACGAAGTTGAACGGGTGACTTTCGAAGGTGATGAGCTGCCAGTGCGCCCAGCGCGTCCCGCTGTCAAAACGGGTGAGCAACTGGCCAGTTGTGTACCAGCGATATAGTTCGGCGAATCCGTGCCAGGCGACAAACACGCTGACGGCCACGCTGGCAACGTAAGCGCCCACCGGTTTGAGGAATCGCAGCCATCCCATCATGATGTCGCGGTTCTGGCATGGCTTGATGACGTTCAGAAGAGCCCATGACCAGGATTGAGGCTGGGCTACGAGCGGGAAAAAACAGGCCAAGACTCCGCTTGACTCCATAAGAACAAAAGGAGAACATTGGCGCATACCATTCCAATATCGGACCAGCGCCATGTCGGCTTCCCCTGAGCCAAATCCCCCATCGGAATTGGATCGCCTTGATGCGGCCGCTGATGAAGCCATCGCCATGGCGGGAGGTGATCTGCGTGCCACCGTCCGCATGCTGATCCTTGTGAACGAATATCTCGAGTACGAGCTGGAGACGAAAGTATCGCAAGGCTATACGCGCGGCCTGCGGCACGGACGGCTGAAGGCTTATAACGGCTGAAGATTTGCAACGGCTGAAAGTGACAACGGTTGAACGCGCTGCGAACCCCCACCCGCACCCCCGCGCGTTCCGCTGTCCCGCCGCCTTCCGGCAGACATGTCGTGAGGCGGCGGGGCGATGCGGTTGACGCACACGCAACGCCACAAACGTGCGCTATATAAAGTGTTGAGAAAGCCGCGCGGCCTTTGCCGTGCGCGCATGCGAAGCATTTGCAAGGAACAGCCTGATGCACAGCCACTCCATGGAAACCTGGACCCACGATCACGTGTTTCTTGGGCAGTCGCACGACCGCAACGAGCGACGCACATGGGCCGTTGTGATCCTGACCGCAGCAATGATGGTGGCGGAAATCGTCGGCGGCACGCTATTCGGCTCCATGGCGCTGATGGCAGACGGCTGGCATATGTCGACCCATGCCGCCGCGCTGACCATTGCCGCACTCGCCTATCGCTTTGCCCGCGCGCACGCGCATGATCCACGCTTTTCCTTCGGCACCGGCAAGCTCGGTGAGCTGGCAGGTTTCGCCAGCGCGCTGATCCTGGCAATGATCGCGCTGCTGATCGGCTATGAAAGCGTGACACGGCTGTTCACACCTGTGACGATTGCCTTCTCCGAGGCACTGCCCATCGCCGTACTCGGCCTTGTGGTCAACATCGCCAGCGCCGCACTGCTGCACGACGGCGGGCATCATCATGGTCATGATCACGGTCATCATCACCACGATCATCATGATCATGCCCACGACGATCATCATCACGACGCGCACGATCATGATGATCACCACGCGCATCATAGCCATCACGACAGCAACATGCGCGCGGCTTATGTCCATGTGCTGGCGGACGCGCTGACATCGGTACTCGCCATCGTCGCGTTGCTGGCCGGCAAGTATTACGGACTGACATGGATGGACCCGGCCATGGGTCTCGTCGGTGCGATCGTTATCATTTCATGGGCCGCCAGCCTGATCCGCTCGTCAGGTGCGGTGCTGCTCGACACCGTGCCGAACGCCTCGCTGTCCAAGACCATCCGCACGCGGCTGGAAGTGAACGGTGACAAGGTGTCGGACCTGCATCTGTGGCGTCTCGGCCCCGGCCACACCGGCGTGATCGCAGCCCTCGTCTCAGACCGCCCGCAGCCGCCTGCCATCTACAAGGAACGCCTGCGCGGCTTAGAGGGCCTGTCGCACGTCACCGTGGAGGTACATTCCTGCCCGCATCATCATGATGAAGCGGCGTGAAGCGTATGCAGCATGCGATAGAGCTATCGAGGCGCGCACGATATCGCGGATAACTTTCATCAGGCGCATGCAGCTTGTGGCAACGACATAAGCCTCCATGCTACTTTGCGTAGCATTGTTGGAGGCGCTAAGCCGTGCGTTACTTTATTCTTTTCTGCGCCGCAGGGTATCTTGCCGGCGCGACTGAAGTTCGGGCTGACTCTCTGGATTGCGACGCCATCAGGACGACGCTGATCCCGTATCAGATCAGGTTCACAAAGGATCATTCGGTCTGGCGCGAGTTGCACACTGTTCAGCTAGTCAGAGACCCATCGGGGTCAGATGCGATATCCGGCCGCGTAAATTCAACCACATCCTTCATTCGCAAAGGAATCTCGCTGAACGGCTCTCTTGTGGCAGTTGAACGTCAATACTTTAAAAGAGATTCCCACTCGTACATCGATCGCTGGACAAACGAGATTGAGGGCATCGATCCCAAACAGGTGGACTATCGCATCGATCTTAGTTTCGTCTTCAAAGAAAAATTCGAGCGTATCGGTGGTAAAGAATTAGATCTCGTCCGCTCTTACGATGTCTTTTATAAATACCGGAAGACGGACAATATCCTCGTGAGCCCCTGTTCCTTTATCGCGCATATGGGAGAGACAACCCTTACGGAGAGAAAAACCGGCCAAGCACACACAATATTTTCATGGTATTTCCCCGACTTGAGATTGTTGGTCGGCAATCCAAGTCCAGACGTTACCTTTCAATCGATCAGCACAACGTTTGAACCCATCGATTTTGAGGAACCGAACTGGCCTCCGGCTTCGTCGAAAGTGAACGATCACTGACGCTGAGGATGCCCTGCACGCCACCTGGATTATGCCCCCGCAACAACCTTACGGTTTAAAAATTCCAGCGACATTCCGCCACCTCTGTTAAGGTTGCCCGGTGAGGTTAAACTAGAGGACGCGATTGAACATTTGACCGGCAGGAGTGAAGGCAATGCCTTTCGGAGTGTCGGACTTGCTAGTTGCCGTCATTGTTGTGGGCTTTCTCGTCGCGGTTGGCTGGGTCATCGCCACAGCGCTCGACCGCAGGAGTGACGTGCTGCATTACGTCGATCGCGAAAACAACGAGCCTGAACCGCCCCCCGAGCGCGCGCCGCCTGTTTGACGTGAAACTCCTCACTCCACCGGCTGCAACGTTGGCACCTTCCAGCTGCCGTCGAGGATTCCCTTTCCCGGGCGGTAGAAGCGCATGGTGAAACTCCATCCAGGCATGACAGGCAGGCAGTTGGGCGTGTCCTTCGTACAGTCACCGAACTGGATCGTCACCGCACCATCGCTATTTCTCTTCGCGGTGAGGTTGTTGAGCGAATAGGCATTGAGGTCGTTCTTCTCGAAAAAGCCTTGCGCATTGTAGACGCTGACCGACCAGAAGCCGTCCACCGGCACGTCCTTCAAGGTCAGTCGGTACGCGCTCTCACCGTCGCCACGGAACGGATAGACGTTCTGATATTCCGCCGCCGTACGCGGATTGCCGCCCCATCCGGTCGCGGTGCCGATCAGGTGATCGAACGGATCGACCTCGCCTTTCTTGCCGAACCGATTCACCACATTGCCGAGCATCGCCAGCGCAAACAGCGCGCCGCGCACCCTGTCCTGCGAGGGAGCATCCCATAGCGGGACTTCGAACACGCCGACGGTGTCCTGCCCCACCATCACCGCATCCTGCAGCCGGTTGGCGATGGCAACATCCTTCGCATCATCAGCGTTGACGAAGGTGCGGATGATCAGAGCCATGTAACGCGTGCCGACTTTGGCGCGGTCAAAGGTGAAACGGCCCGGTGCATAGATCACGTCGGGCGAATAATGATCCTGCGAAATCACCTGCAGCGACATGAAGCGCCCGCCCGCATCGGGCAGCGTAACGGTCACCGGCGCAGCATCGAGATCGAATATCCCGGAGGAATAGAGCGTGTCGCGGTTCATCCGTACCACGGTCTGATCGTCGATCGGCACAGGCGTGCGGCGATGGTTGAACTTGCCGAAGCCGGCCACCGCGAGGCGGCTGAAATAAAGATCGGTCTCGGCACGGATGAAGTTGTGCACGTTGACAGGGACCGGCCTGTTCTTGAATTGCGCCGCTGCGCCCGTGACAAGCATAGGCAGGCAAACCAACGCCAGCAGCACAGAAGAGGCATTCCGGATGATGTTACGCACATCCGCCTCCTTGCGTCACAACGCGGAAGCTTTCGCTGGTCACGGCACGAATTCAATGCACGCAAATTCGTCCGCGACAACTCCGCAACCCACCCCCGTCCGGCTGGCGATGTCCGCATGCCGGATGGACGCGACAAAACTCAACCAAGATAGTCCACCGGCCGTGATGCCGATAGGCCTTCCGGTGCGTGCATCACCCTCAGTTTCCCGTGATCAGCTTCAGTCCGATCACGCCTGCCAGAATGAGCGCGATGCAAAAGATCCGGGTGGGCGCAGCGGAGTCGCCCAATATCACCATTCCCAGAATCGCGGTGCCTGCCGCGCCGATGCCGGTCCAGACAGCGTAGGCTGTTCCCACCGGCAAGGTTCGGAGCGCGAGCGACAGAAGATAGACGCTCGACAGGCCGGTGACGACGGTGAACAGCCCGGGGATCAGTTGCGTGAAACCCGCCGACCACTTCATGCCGAGCGCAAATGCGATTTCGAAAAGGCCGGCGATGCTCAGCAATGTCCATGCCATCTGTGAAAGTGTCCTTCGTTATGCAACCGAGCGCCCTCACCCGGCGCAGCTTTGACACCGGCCATGGCTTCAAGGCGCGAGCGAGGGCGACTGGATCACCACCCGCGCAGCGCTCGCGTATCATGCTTCAAGCTTTCACGGCGGCGGCGGGCGGCACGCGGAACGACACGCCAAGGCGATTGAAGGCGTTCATCAAACCGATCGCATAGGTGAGATCGGCAAGCTCCTTGTCGCTGAACTCGGCTTTGGCCGCGTCGTAGTCCGCATCGGGAACGCCAGTCTCGGACACACGCGTGACGGTCTCAGCCCACGCGAGCGCTGCACGTTCGCGTTGCGTAAAGACGTCGCGGGATTCGTGCCACACCGGCACCAGCACTAGCTTGTCCACCGCGAGGCCGTCCTTCAGCAGATCGCGGGAATGCATGTCGATGCAGTAGGCGCAGCCGTTGATCTGCGACACCCGCAGATAGACAAGATTGATCAGCTCTTTCGGCAGGCCGCTTTTCTGAACCGCGACGTAGACGCCTCCAAAAGCCTTGTAACCCTCAGGCGCCGCCTTGGCGTAATCGATACGATTGCTCATGATTGAATCCTTGAAATTGGTTCGTTTCAGGATTCGATCATGCGGCATCTTGGCCCACTCAGGAAGGACCATGATGCGCCATATGGACTAGACCATGATTCTGGTTGCTTCGATCTTACCGAGAGATCGCCCCTGAACTACACGTGAGCAACCTCGATAAGCTCCAGGATACTCGGGTTGATTTCGGACGCATACGTGATTGGCAACAGGTGATCCGCCGCTGGAAGGTGTATGTGCCGGGCCTGCGGCATGATTGACGCAAGACGCTTCACAAACTGCTGCATCGCCAGCGGTGACGCACCTCCTGAAAACAGCAATGTCGGCACCGTCAGCCGCCGGGCTGCCTCGCCAATCCCCGCTTCACCAAAGACTGCCGCAAAATCTCCGGCAAGCTTGTTGGCACGTTCGAGGAAGGCCACCTTCTTGTGCGATGACAGCCGTTCCCAATATCCCGCCCCGTGCCAATATCTGAGGAACCTTTTTACAGCGAGCTCCTTCTCGCCTGACCATATCGGCGAACAAATATACTCGCACTCTCGAATAAAGAGTTCGTACATGGCGCGATCGGTATCTTGTTCAAGCAAGATCAACGGCAATACCGGCTCGATAAGTGTCAAGCTCCGAACCCGGTGCGCATGACGTCCGCTGGTCGCGAGCTTGAACGCGACAGCACCACCGAACGAATGTCCCAAAAGATGAATCGGGCCGGTAAGCGCGTCCAGTTTCTCGGAAACATGCTCGGCCTCGATCTCCAGCGTGGACGGCGCGGGATCAAGCCAAGGCGTGTTCCCGCCGTACCCCCGGATGTCAGGCGCTACGGCGTTGTATCTGGTGCCGCACGCTTCAATGAGTTCGGCCCATTGCTGCCCGGAGCCCAGCGAGCAGTGCAAGGCCACGACGTTATCCGGTACATTGTCGTTTACCGGCAGCTGTACATCTTTCAACGCAGTCATCGAGGCGTTACGCTCCTGCCTTCGCCCCTAACGAAGCCCCTGCGGACTTCGACTGCGCGACATCGATGAATTGCAGGATCTGCGGGTTGATCTCGGAAGCATGCGTGACCGACAACATATGGCCTGCTTCCGGGAGATGAACGTGCCGGGAGTGCGGCATCATAGATGCGAGCCGCTTCACGATCTGCTGCGTGGGGAGCGGCGACTTCCCCCCTGAGAATAGCAATGTCGGCACCATGAGACGCCGGGCAGCCACGCATACGCCCGTTTCGTCGAAGATCGCCGAGAAATCGCCGGCAAGCTTGGTGACCCGCTCCAGCAAGGCCACCTTCCTGTTCGGTGATAGGCTGTCCCAAGATCGCGGCCCGTTCCAGAACGTAAGGAATCTCTCCAGGGAAAGCTCTCTATCGCCGGACCATAGCGGCGCACAGATATGTGCAGCCCCCCGGGCAAAGAGTTCGTACAAGGGGCGATCATCATCTTGTTCGAGCAAAATCGCCGGCAATACGGGCTCGATCAATGTCAGGCTTCGAATCCGGTGCGTATAACGCCCACGGGTCGCGAGCTTGAATGCGACCGCGCCACCGAACGAATGTCCTACGAGATGAATCGGGCCTGTGAGCGCGCTCAACTCCTCGGAGAGATGCTCGACCTCCATATCCAGTCTTGACGGCGCGGGATCAGAACAAGGCGCATCCCTGCCGTAGCCCGAGATATCGGGAGCGACAGCGTGATATCTGCCCCCGCTCGCGTCAAAAAGTTTGGCCCATTGCTGCCCGGAGCTCAGCGAGCAGTGCAAGGCCACGATGTTGTCCGTTGAGTTGTCGATCACGGGCGGTTGCAGGTATATCACAGTCATTGCTTTCTCCGCTGGTCCATTTACGCGTCGCAAACAAGCATTGCGTTCAACCGATTCCAAAAGAGGTAGGCGCCGCTGGCGCTCCACTCCTCACGCGTATCGTCATCCGCAGTACGCGATGCAACCATGTTGGCAGGTGTCCTTGCTGAGCTGCGACGGCGAGAACTCAACCGTCGATATTGGCCTTACTGAGCGAATGCCGTCCCCAACGCGGCCATCAAATGCAACGCGGTTCCAGATTGCGCCTGAGCCATATCGACATGTTGCAGGATCGTCGGGTTGAGTTTGGCAGCGTGTGTGACGCACAGCATGTGGCCTGCTTCCGGCATATGGACGTGCCGCGCGTTCGGAATTGCCGATGTCAGACGCTTCACGATCTGCTGCGCCGGCAGTGGGGAATTCCCTCCTGAAAGCAGCAATGTCGGCACCGTCAATCGCCGGGCCGCCTCGCCTACTCCCATTTCCTCGAAGGCCGCCGAGAAATCGCCGCCAACCTTGTTGACGCGCTCCAGCATCGCCACCCTGGTGTTGGGCGGCAGGATGTCCCAGGATCGACGCCCATTCCAGAACGTCAAGAACCTCTGCAAAGCGAGCCGCTTTTGCCCGCGCCATAGCGGCGTGCAGACGCGAACGCACTCATGGGCAAAGAGTTCGTAGTAAGGACGATCGGCGTCCAATTCGAACAGGATCGACGGCAATACGGGCTCGATAAGTGTCAGGCTCCGCACCCGGTGCGCATAACGTCCGCTGGTCGCAAGCTTGAATGCGATCGAACCACCGAACGAATGTCCAACGAGATGGATCGGGCCTGCAAGGGCCTCCAGTTTTTCCGAGAGATACTCGGCCTCTGTGTCCAGCCGTGAGGGTGCAGGCTCAAGGCAAAGTGAATTGCTGCCGTAACCCTCGAGGTCGGGAGCAACAACGTGATATTTCCTGCCGCAAGCCTCGATCAATTTGGCCCATTGTTGCCCTGAACTCAGCGAACCGTGCAAGGCCACGATGTTGTCTGGCCCGTTATCGTTCATCGGCCGCCGCAGCTGGATCAATTCATTCATTGCTTTCTCCGCTGATTGACTCAAGCATCGCAAACAAGCATTGCGTTCAGCCGCTCCCAAAAGAGTTCTGCCCCGATCCCGCAATTCGCCTCCCACTCATCGTGGGCATCGTCATCCGCAGAGTCGGTGACATGCTTGAACGCACGCCACGGCACGCCGAAGCGCTTGCAGGCGCTGGCGATGGCAAACAGCTCCATATCGACGACATCGACTTTGTTTTCGGTCAGCCACGGATCGTCCGACATCACGAAACTGTCGCCGGTGCCGCAGACCCAGCCGACGTGGCCCGAGTCCAGGATGTGGCTGTTCAGACTGTCTTCACAGAACGGTGTGACACCGCGCGGCGCGAGCGGCATTGCCATCATGTCGCGCTGGATCACCCGCGAGATTTCAATCAGGCCGTGGAGGTTCTTGCTGATCTTGCCGCAGGTGCCATAGTTGACGACAAGGGCTCGCTTTTCGCTGAGAAGCGCCTGCGCCGTCGCCAGCGCCGCGTTGACTTTTCCAACGCCGATAAACGCAACTTCCACGCCATCGATGGCGCGCCCGGCGTCCAGCTCGCTCGTCAGTGCGGTCACGATCAGGATCGGGCGCTTCCGCACTGCGTTGTCCCCAAAATTCATGATGTACGTCCCGCTGCAAAGGTAATCGAGCGGGCAAATACACATGACGCACATTGCGCCCCGATTGCGGTTTTTGGGTTCTGCGTTACAGCGGTAACGTCTTCAAGGCGAAGGTCGGCCGCGGCTTTGAATTTATGACTTCACGCCAACGTCGTTCAGAAAGCGTTCGAGATAGGGATTGAAATCATCCGGTGCTTCCCAGAACGGCGCGTGGCCGCACGCGCCGAGGCGATGACAACGGCCTTCCCACAGATTGGCATAGGGGATTGTGTCGAAGTAATCGAGATTGATGATCCTGTCCGCGCCGCCGTTGATCACCGCGAGCGGGATCGACTTGGTCTCGACCGCACGACGCGGATCTATCCCCAATCCCTCGCGGAGCCCTTCGAACAAGCGCTTGCGGAAGCGGCCATCACAGCGTTTGACAGCCTCGATCAGGAAAGGCTCAGCGGAGGCGCCGAAGATCGCGCCGATGTAACCCTTGATCTCCTCCTGCGTGAGATGTTCGCGGCCGGCAGCGCCCGTTTGCGGAGAACCCGTGAAACCCTCGGCGAAATTGTCGCGCCCCACGGGCGGCGCGCCGACCACCATCATACCCTTCACACCTGGAAAGCGCGACGCCATCTCAATTGCGATATGTCCGCCGAGCGACCAGCCAAACAGAATGACCTCATCGATGCCGAGCTTGCCGAGGAGCTCGATCGCAGCATCAGCCAGTCCCGGAAGCGTATAAGAGCGATGGGGATCGTGGGCATTTCCGGAGTCACCGTGACCGGGAAGGTCGAAAGCAATCAGCCGGTGATGTTGCGCGAGCTCGCTCTGGAGCTGATGTTGGAATACGCCGCGGGAGGTCGAATTGCCGTGGATCATTAGCACCGGCGTTTCGCCCTCGCCGCGTTCCTCGACAAAAATCTTTGCGTGAGACGTTGCAACGGTGTGCCAACGCGGTGAACTGAGCATCTGTTGATGTCCTTATCTTTCTAAAATGATGCGATTGCCGAGCACGAGTTGGCGCGTCACTTCGCGGTTTCCAACTGTGGCCGGTTGAAATTGCGCATCAGCGCCATATAGGCCTCTTCCGAAGAATCCCGCCGCGCCGCCAGCACCTGCCTCGCATCCTCATTCGGCACATAACGAAGCTGATCCGTCCCATCGGTCGCGGCTGCGAAGATCGACTCCACCACTTTGTCGATGGCTCCGGAATCTGCGCTGCGCAGGATTTCAGCATAGAGCTGGGCAGCATGCCGTGTAAAAGCTTTGTAGTCGTCGGGTATCACAAACCCGGCCCTCTCTCGCTGCGCTCGCGCAGTGAAACCTGTGCCTGGCGCACTGCCCGGCTCAATGATCTTTATCTTGATGCCGAGCCCTTCTAGTTCGTAGGACACCGCTTCTGAAAACCCTTCGAGCGCAAATTTCGATGCGCAATAGAGCGATTCTCCAGCGACCCCGACAGCCCCCGCGGCTGTACTCATAACGATGATCGTACCGGAACGATTGGCGCGGAAATGCGGAAGAATGGCGCGCATCACATCCATGGCGCCCAACACGTTGACGTCGAAATTCTTCTGAATGGCCTCGCGCGGGGCAGCCTCAAAGACACTGAGCAGGCCATAACCGGCATTGTTGACGACAGCATCGATGCGACCAAAGCGGTCGATCCCTTCCGTGATCGCCAGATCGATGCTCTTCCGGTCTTGGACGTCGAGGCGATTGACAATGACGTTTTTCAAAGCGGCCAGCGCTTTGCCGTCGGCAGGATTGCGCATGGTGGCGACAACGTTCCATCCGCGCGCGGCGAACAGCTTCGCGGTTGCTTCACCATAACCCGACGAAGATCCCGTGATCAGAACAGTATCTGACATTCGATTTCCCTTGTTGTTGCTGAATTTCGAGGCTTCGGAATTTCGGGGCTCATGGCGATCATGAGAAGGTCCATGATCAGTCTTGCGTGTTGGGCCACGCCCATTTCATAAGTGAACGACGTGTGTGATCGAGGCGAGCAGCCCGCAACGTGCGGTTTCAAAACACGCACGCCGCTGCGCCCAGCGCCCACAAAAGTCAGAGAACTGTGACTCGCGTTGCGCCGGGATTTCGCTTTTCAGCTTCTTTGTTACAGCGGTAGCAATCTCTCAGTCGTCGACATCGGCGGCACTGCGTTCATCCGGCGTCACATCAGTTTCAGGATGCGCCTACCGAGGTTTTCCGCCGTGCGTTGCGACTCCACATTGGTGAAGTTCAGCAGCAAGGCGGAAGCCTCCTCGCACTGGATCGACCACTCCGAGAGCACG
The DNA here is from genome assembly GCF_049747295.1 of Bradyrhizobium sp. SYSU BS000235. Classification (NCBI taxonomy): domain Bacteria; kingdom Pseudomonadati; phylum Pseudomonadota; class Alphaproteobacteria; order Hyphomicrobiales; family Nitrobacteraceae; genus Bradyrhizobium; species Bradyrhizobium sp. SYSU BS000235. The sequence continues at coordinate 4,078,645 of NZ_JBMHJM010000001.1, read as the reverse complement.
TCCGCGAACAAGCCTTCTTCCTTCATCCGTGCGGCGAGGCGGCGATCCGAGCGCCGGCCGCGCAGCCGCAGGATCAGATGCATGCCGCCCGGCTGTGCATCGATGCGCATATGCTGGCCCAGCACGCTTTCAAGGCCGGCGGCTGTCGCATCGCGGCGTACGGCATAGAGCTTGCGCATGCGCTGGATGTGGCGTGCGAAGTGCCCTTCCGTGATAAAGGCTGTGATGATCGCTTGCGTGAGCTGCGGACTTCCCGCAGCAAGCAGGTTCATGGTCTGCTCGAACTGTTCGACCAGCGTTTCCGGCACCACGAGATAGGCGAGCCGCAGGCTTGGAAACAGCACCTTGCTGAAGGTGCCCGAATAGAGCACGCGCCCGTCGCGGTCCAAACTTTTCAGCGCGGGCAAGGGACGGCTGACATAGCGGTATTCGCCGTCGTAATCGTCCTCGATGATCCATGCCTTGTTTCGGCTGGCCCAGTCCAGCAGTGCCAGACGCCGCGGCAACGACAACGACACGCACAGCGGCGATTGATGCGCGGGCGTGACCACCGCGGCGCGGGCACGCGGCGCGGCCTTCAGGCCATCGGCGACAACCATGCCTTCGCCGTCGATCGGCAACGGCACAGCGGTGATGTTCATATGCTTCAGCAGTTCGCGCGTGGGTGGATATCCCGGGTCTTCGAGCCAGACGCGATCGCCCGCCTTGAGTACGACATGTGCGATCAAAGCGATGGTGTGGCGATATCCCGATGTCACGAACACCTGGGACGGCGAACAGATGATCCCGCGCGACACCTGAAGATAGGCCGCGATCTGCACCCGCAGCGCCGGCAGGCCAGCAATGGCCGGATGCGTCATATCCGACGGCTGCATGGCGCGGACGGAGCGCGCGCTCAGGCGCGCCCAGATCTTGCGCGGAAACACATCCAGCGCGGGCAGGCCCATCTGAAACGGCATGATCGAGTCCGGACGAAAGCTCGGAAGAGCGATGCTGTGAATGGTCTCAAGCATCGGGGCCGCAACAGGCGTGCGCGGCTTGAGATCCGGCGACACGATAGTCCCGGCCTGGCCGCGCGCCTGGATGTAGCCCTCCGCAGCCAGCAGCGAATACGCCGCTTCGATGGTGCCGCGTGCCAGGCCCAATTCCTTGGTCAGCGCGCGAGCCGAGGGAATGCGGTCGCCTGGATTCAGCACGCCGCTCGCAATCGCGCCGCGAAAGCGATCGTAGATCTGACGATAAAACGGCTCGGCCGCTGACGGGTCCAGCGGGGAAATCTTGCCTGTCTTCGCGACGCTCATGGACCACTCAATTCTCTAAGTCGGTGAGAAACGATCAGGCCATCATGACGCGGCGCGGCAGGTCTCAGCAATTCAAAACTGCCTGCTCAGCGATGCCTATTCTGGTCCGTCATCATGGACCATCACAAATGATCATTCATGGACCTTCGGTTGAGGCCATGCGGTTTGTAGATGATTGGCTATCGAAGCGTCCGGGTGTCCGGCCTCACCAACCAAAACAACCGAGATATCGGCCGATGAAAATTCTGCATGTGAGTTGCAGTCCGCGCGGTGCGGCCGCCGAGAGCCACAGGCTCGCCCAGAGCATCATCGGCTTGTTGTGCGAGAACGCCCCCGAGGCGACGGTGATCACCCGCACGCTTGGTGACGGCGCCATCTCGCACATCGATGCGCCTTATGCGACAGTTCAGCATCACGAGCGACGGATACAAAGGCCTGCTCCGCGACCGTCCGGTGTTTGTCGCCATCGCCTCGGGCGCGAAGTTCTCCGGTGAGCACCCGCGGCAGCCGGATTTTCTGACGCCTTATCTCAAAACAGTGCTCGGCGTCATTGGACTGCACGACGTGACGTTCTTCTCTGTTCAGGGAACAGGCCGCGATCCGGATGCCGTCGCGGACATCAGGATCAAGACGGATCAAGTCCTGCGTGCACATTTTCACCGGTTGGCCCTGCGTCCCGGGCTTGCATGGGACGGCCTGCAGGACCACGGTGCCGGCTAAGGCGCGATCATGTCGCGCGATCAGCCTGCATCACCGGCGGCGGTTCCCACGTGCCCGATCCCGGCGGCAGGATTGACGGCGGTTTCGAACGCGGCCAATACATCCGCATCATCACTAGGAAATCGCCTTTCGGGGCGGGCAGCCAGTTGGCCTCCTTGTCCTTCCCCGGCGATTCATTCTGGAAGTACAGCGTCAGCGAGCCATCCGGATTGGGCACCGGCTTGTCGCGCGGGCTCACCGTGAACTTGTTGAGCGGATTGGGATTGAACCACCACCCGCCATCGATGATGTACATGGTGATGGACCAGAAGCCTTCCACCGGCGGCGTCTGCCCCTTCGCAAAGGTCAGTGTGTATTTGTTCGCGCCTGAAAGCCGCCGTCCCGCGCCGTCCTGCATGGCATATGGATAGACAGCATCCGCCGCGAGATTTGCAGGCCAGCCGAACGCCGCGACCAGCGCACGCGCCAGATAGTTCGTGCCGTAAGCGCCCGCAGCGCTCGGAATATGCCAGCCGTTGCGGAGGTAGCCGGACTCCGTTTGCGCGGCGGCGATCTTTGCCCATGCTTTCTTCGGCACATCCTTCAGTGAAGCCTGCGTCACCGCATCGAGCTTCGACATATCGAACGACTTGCCCGGCACGAGGCCGATCTTCGCCATGCGAGCCACCATCGGTGCGTCTTCGGGTGCAGGCGGCGCGGCCTCGCCCATCAGCCGCGTCATCATGTTGAAGTAAGCCTGCGTATCCATGGCGTCGATCACCGCCTGCGGCTTGTCGGTCATGCTGAAGCCGGGATTTGGATCGACCTTGGCAGGCGGCGGCGTGTACGGCTTGCCGTAAGCACTGAGCGGCACCACCGCATATTTATCCTGCAACGCATTCACCGCCTTGAAATCCGCATCGCTGCCGTCGGCGTAAGTCCGCCCGAGAATGACGAAGTAGCGCGTCGGCGATTTGATGTGCTGCATGCCCGAGGGCACTTTGCCCTTCCACCCCGGGCCGGTGAGCAGATACGTCGCCGCGGCACCGCCCGCAGTGCGCCGGCTCGGCACCGCAAACACGGGCATCCAGAGACTGTACATCGGAAACAGATAGAAGCGCTTGCCCATGTCCGGGTGAGAGAACACCACCGGCTCGGGGCCGACATCGAGCCACACCAGCGAATAAAGCGTATCGGCGTTCGGGGCGGACACGCCGCGATAATCACCCGGCGGATAGCGCCGCACATTGGTGAACTGTCCCATCGGCGAGCGCAGCGTCTCGGCTTTCTCCACGTTGGTCATCTGCACGCGCGTGACTTCGGTGGTGATCAGCGAATAGCCGTAAATGTAGGCGTCGATGGCGATCTGCTCGGCTTCGGATTGCGCGACCGGAGGCATCTCGGACAGCTGCGCATGCAGTGGATCGCGGATCAACAACGGGGCCGCAAGCAGAGAGCCTGCGGTAAACAGGCGTCGCGTGAACATGATGGCCGCCTTTCGTTGGTTAGGCCAGTCACGTTGACCAAGTTCCCGGAGGCGGACAACTAACCCATTCGGGTATTTCAGCGACGGAGAACCGCGGCGATTTTTCTTAAAAGTCTACGCCGCGGCCTTTGCCTCTGGACGCCGCCGCAACCACGTTCTCGATCTTGTCGAGCGTCTTGCCGATCTTTCGTTCGGCCACTTGCACGTCGTAACGATTTTGCAGATTCAGCCACAGTTGCGCTGAGGTATCGAACGCTTTTCCGAGCCGCAGCGCTGTGTCGGCGGTGATGCCGGTGCCTTCACTCGCAATGCGCTCAATGCGCGTGCGCGGCAGACCGCACACTTTCGCCAACCGGCCCGGCGCCATGTTCAGCGGCTTCAGAAATTCTTCCCGCAGGACTTCGCCCGGATGCATCGGCAGCAGTTTCTTGGCCACTTTCGACCTCCAACACCAGCGTCGGCATCTCGCAAGCCCGGAAGTTCTCCGAGTCGATAAAACCTTGCCGTGCCGCGCTATAACCTACTCCTCTACACCTCCTCCGGCACCTGGCCGAATGACTTCAGGATCACCGCGTCGTCGAAATCGCCGGAGGAAAGATCGCCGGTGCGGCTAAACGCAATGGCACCGCCCTTGCGCGCCATGTATTCGGCGCGGCGCACGGCTTCCGATGCGGTTTGAACTTGTTGGGGGGCACCGGCCACCAGCCGGCCCGCGCTGGTGAATTCAAACGGCTGGGCCACAAAATAAGTCACAGATGTCATTGAGCACGTCTCCCTGCTTGCCCGATAACGTGACTCGATCAAAGGAACAAATCAAGAACATTAAGCTGTGAAAACAGGATGGGAAACGCTCCACGTGAAAGTAGAAAATCTTCTACTCTACCACTTACAGGATCGCGACGCGGCGCCGAGGATGAATTGAGCGAGAGACGGAGAGAACCAGGATGATCACCTTTCAGACGAGACGCATTCGGGAGAGACGTCTGCCCCCCACCACCCGCGCTTCATCCCCCTGCAACATCCAGCGGGAGATCGCCTGATGCCTCGGCCCCAGCGCGCAGCGCGGGACGTGTTCACTTACTTCGTGCTGGCGGATTTCGGCAAAGCCGGCATCGCCTGGGTGGAGCGCAGCGTCAACGACGCCGACCGCAAGACCACCGTGGCGGACATCACCTCCGGCCAGTGGGGTGACGTGATGACGATCCTCGAATGCAATCCGGCGGAGAACATCTGCAACGACGTCACCGAAGAGCTGCTGCGCGAAGCGGGTGTGTGGGACGAGCCGTCGGAGCCGATCGACCGGCAAGCCGCACGCTTCGATCACGCGCGCGATCTGCGCAAGCATGAGGCGGCATGACCATGGAGGCCTCTGTCACGACAAACACCTCCGACCAGCGCCTCGCGGTGGCCCGCCTCACCACTTACTGCGAGATCATCATCACCCGCGGGCTGTTGCCGATAGACAAGGAAATCGCGCTCCGCGCCCTGGTGAACTCAACGTGCAATGCGTTCGACATGGCGAGCGTGGCAGAGAGAGAAAGCCATCCGCGACATTCGTCTGCGGTCTAGGCTGCAGGCCGCTCTGCAGCAGGCTGGACGTTCTGGTTCAAGCGGAACAGGTTGCCCGGATCGTACTTGACCTTCAACGCCGCGAGACGACTGTAATTCGCGCCATAGGCGCTGGGCACACGCTCCGTTTCATCCTCAGGCATGAAGTTGACATAGACGCCACCGGTTGCGTGCGGCGCCGTCTCGGTAAACAGCTGCCGCGCCCAGTCGATCGAGCGCCGCTCGTCGGCCCGGTCCCGCCACCGCGTATGAACGTTCATGACAAAATTCGCACCGCGATGGGGATAGGCCGTGGCGTCGACAGCCACGCGGTTGATGGCGCCGCCGACCTGGCCAATGAAAACCTCGCACTCCGGCGTTGGAAGTCGCGCGGCGTAGCTTGTGAGGATTCCGAACAGGTCATCGCTGAGCTCAACGAAATTGTGCGACTTCCAGTAATTGTAGGCGCCCGGCGTAAGCAACGGGTCGAACGCGCTCTGCCAGGCGGCGTAGGGCTGCATGCCGATGACGTCGGCGATCGGCTGTCCCAATGCGCGAAGCGGCTCCAATGCCCGGTTACCGCTGGCTTCATCATCTGTGTAGCAGACTGCGAAGACGAGGACTTCCTTCCCGTGAACTTCGGGTGGCAAGAATGGCAGAGGCGGCGCTTGTCTGAGCACGACCCACACCGTCAGTTCGTCGGGCGCTCTGGCGGCAACCTCGCGATAGCCTGCGAGGATCTCCTTTGCCCGGGCAAAGGGATGCACAATCAGCCCGGATAGAACCATCGGGCCGACGGAATGCTGGCGAAACTCGAATGAGCTCACCACACCGAAATTGCCGCCGCCCCCATGCAACGCCCAGAACAGATCCGAGTTCTCGGTCGCACTCGCTTGCAGGAGCTCGCCTTCGGCCGTGATCACATCGGCCGAAATGAGGTTATCGCAGGCAAGCCCGAACTTGCGGCTGAGCCATCCGAACCCGCCGCCCAGAGTGAGTCCTGCCACACCGGTGGTCGAGTTGATCCCGAGCGGAGTGGCAAGTCCGAAGGCCTGCGCCTCTCTGTCGAAGTCCGCAAGCGTCGCACCCGGTTCCACCCGTGCGGAGCGGACAACGGGATCTATTCTGACTGAGCGCATCTGGGATAGGTCGATGAGGAGCCCGTCTTCACAGACAGCATTCCCGGCGATGTTGTGGCCGCCGCCACGCACCGCGAGGATAAGACCATGCTCACGCGCGAACCGGACGGCGCGAGCGATATCCGCGGCGCCGCGGCAACGAACGACCGCGCCCGGGTGGCGGTCGATCATCGCATTCCAGATCGTGCGCGCTTCATCGTAGCCCGGTTCCTGAGGCAGGCTGAGGCTGCCCCGTAACGTTTGGCGAAACGCAGCTATGGTATCGCTTCCAAGCGCAATCGCCCCGCCCTGCAGCGAGGCCAGCCGGATCTCGGTCATGGTATGTCCTCCAAAAGGTACGGTGGTGAGGGCTTCGGCAAGCGCCGGCTCTCGTCTTCTGACAGAACCCAAAGCAACCTCTGTGGAGAGAGATGGTTCACTAAAAACGTCTCGTTGACGAAGCTGCCGCCTTGAAAACGCCTCCTGAAGCTTCGTCGAACCAATTCTGTCATGGGTTGGTGCGCAATTCCGTCGCTACCGCGAAGGGCTGAATTTCCACTCTCCTGCAAACTGCTAGATTTGCATGTCGGGCTGTTTTTCTGTCTTGCACGGCAAGCAGCGCGCGCACCTCATCACGCCTTGCAAAATCATCGTCACTTGCGATGACATTCGATTCACACCCGTTTGATTGGACCGTGCTCGTCAATTTATCTTACAAGGAAGACAAGACGAGAAAATCGGGACTGTCGCGATACCCATTCGCGAAGCCGGACCCTTCCCGCAAAGAATCTCGCGCGAAATGATGTGATCAGTGTGTCGAAAGACACATCCCGCCATCACGATCTCGCAGGATTAACTTGAATGAACGCGTCCGATACGGCCGTGCTGAGTCACGCCGAAACTGCCGGTCTCGTAAAACGTGTGGCCGGTCTTGTGTTGATGCCCGACGACCCCGACTTCCAGACCGAATGCGCCACTTTCAATTTGATGACGCCCCTGCACCCCGCTGTGGCCGTCGGCGCGATCTGCGCGGCGGACGTGCAAGCCGCGGTGCGTTTCGCCGCGGGACGGGAATTGCCGATCGCAGTGCTTGCGACGGGACATCAGATGGTGGGCTCCGCGAAGGGCGCGGTGCTGATCAACATGTCGCGGATGAACGCCGTCCACATCAATCCCGCGCGGCATCTCGCGCGAGTCGAAGGCGGCGCCCGCTGGCAACAGGTCCTCGACAGGGCTGACAAGTTCGGCCTCGCTCCGGTGAGCGGGACGTCTCCGACTGTCGGCGTGGTCGGCTATCACCTCGGCGGCGGAGCAAGCCCGATCCTCGGCCGCACCCACGGCTATGCGTCCGACCACATCCAGGCAATCGAGATCGTTACGGCGGACGGCGAGCTGCGGCAGGTCACGCCCCTATCCAATTCGGATCTGTTCTGGGCGCTGCGCGGCGGCAAGGGCAACTTCGGCGTGGTCACCGCGCTGGAGTTCACGCTGTTCCCGATCAGGCGCTTTTACGGCGGCGGTCTGTTCTTCGCGGGCGAACATGCAGGACAAGTGCTGCACCGTTGGCGGGAATGGGTCGTCAACCTGCCGAGAGAAATGAGTTCGTCCATGGCTTTCCTGCGCCTGCCCCCGCTGCCCGACGTGCCGGAGCTGCTGCGGGACAAGTTCGTGATGCACATGCGCTTCTCCTCGCTTCGCTCGCCGGCGGAAGCGGACGGCGTTCTGGCTCCGATGCGCGCCATTGCACCTGCGCTGCTCGATACGATTGCCGAATTGCCGTACCGCGATGCCGGTTCGATGTTCACGGAGCCGCGTGCGCCGGTGCCATGGGTCGAGCGCTCCGTCATGCTGCGCAGCTTTCCTTCCGAGGCTGCCGACGCCTTGCTTGCTCTGCTCGGTCCCAATGCACACACTGACCTCAGCTTCGCAGTGCTGCGGCCGCTCGGCGGTGCGCTGGAACGTCTGCCTGTTGTGCCGGACGCTGTCCCTGGCCGGACCGCGCGCTGGTCGCTGCTCGGCGTGGGTGGCAGCCATCCCGATCTCGCTCTGGCATTCGAGAAGCAACTCACAACCTTGATCGACGCAATGGCACCGTGGGCACAGGACGAGACGGCGCCGAACCTGCTCAGCCCACAGCAGGGCACAACGTCCGAGGAACTGCGCGCGATCTACGGCGCGGAGCGCTATGCCCGGTTGGCCGCGATCAAGAAGCAGTATGATCCGCTCAACCTGTTCCGTGTGAATCACAACATCACGCCGGCCTAGGCATTTCAAAACGCGGTCCGCGCGCAGCCGGGAAGCTGCATATCGTCGGCGAAGCGCGCGATGGTCCACGCGACCAGCGGCGCCTCCAGCGGCGAGCCCGGCTGGATGATCAGACCGTGATCGATACCCATGAACGTCCAGTAGTCGAGCTGCTGGCCGGCCGCGCAACGCTGATCGACATACGTCTTCGTCGCCTCCGGCAGCACCACCACATCGGAGAGTCCTTGCGCGATCAAGAGCGGCGCCGCGATCAGATCCTTCGCGGTGTTCTGCGCCAGCCGTGCGTCCAGCGCCTTATTGATCCTGATGTTCAGCGCGCGGCCATCGAACGATCCAGCAAGCGCTGTGATCCGGAGCGGATCCTCCGGCGGAAGAAAACCACAGAGCCCCGCCATCTCGCGTGCTGCAGTCCGCGCCTCGGGAAGGATCGCGTCGTCGAATGTGATGTCCGGATAAAAGCGGCTGTAGGCCATCGCCAGATAAGGCCCGAGCCGCTTGTCGAGCGGAAGGTTCATGTTCAGGACATCGAGCATGTTGCCCGGCGGGGCGATAGCGGCAACGCCTGCGATCTCCACATCCGGCGCATAACGTGGACCGACGATGCCGGTCCACAGCGCGGCGTGTCCGCCCTGCGAGTGGCCCCACACCACCGTGTGCGGATCCAAATTCAAATCCTGCATCTGCCGCGCCGCGCGAACGGAGTCGAGCCCGGCACGCGCTTCACCTTCACCAATCATGTAGGGATGCGGACCACCCCTCTCCGCGAAAGAATAATCGGTCGCGACAACCACCCATCCGGCCCGCGCGACATGATCGAGCGCAGGAATGCCCGAGGTCGGCGCTGAGACGAGCGATGGCATGCATTTCTGCAGCAAACCCGTGGTGCCATGCTCCCACATGATGACGGGACGCGGCCCCGCCGGCGCATTGGCTGGCGCGAACACGGTGGCGACGGCGGTCGCCGGCGTATTGTCGTCGATGGTGGTCGTGTAAAGAATCCGCCAGCCCCGCAGGCCATACGGTAACGTCACATTCTTCAGCGGCTCGCTGCGCAACAGCACACCCGGCTTATCCGGACGCTCACTTGGCGGATCGTAGAATGCATCCGGTGCGTGAACGGTGACTGCTACGAGCGCATCCCGTGTTGATGATGTCTCCTGCGCCGCCGCGACGGATGGAGCGAGCACGCCAGCTGCGAACAACGAAAGAACAGCGAATTCAACTGATCGAGACCGCGAAGATTTCCACATGGTCGGACTCCACCATGATGGGATCAGCAATCAAATATCACTTGAGCTTAAGCCGCGCGACGCCATGTTGGAAGGGAGTCATCACGTAAGCGCAATCGCAGAGGAGATCCGCATGACGATCTATATCTCGCAAGGCCGCTACACGTCCGCCGCCATCCGCGGCATGTCTGCAAAGCCTGAAGATCGCTCGGAAGCCGTCGCGGAGTTATTCGCTGCCGCTGGTGGCCAGCTCATCGGCTGGTATCTCACGCTGGGACACTACGACTGGCTGATCATTGCCGAAGCGCCGGACGAGCCCACCATGATTTCCGCGGTGCTGGCTGCATCGGCGGGCGGAAGCCTCACCGACATCACCACCACCGTGGCGCTCACCGCGAGTGATACGACAAAGGCATTCCAGCGCGCGGGCGAACTCACCCGGAAATTTAGATCGGCCGGCCGCGCTGATTACTACGGTGTCGGCATCGCCCCAGGCGAAGCGTAAAGGTGCGAGGCGTGAACTGTTATTGTTTGGCCACGGTCTCGCGCACTTCGATGCAACATTCGGGGCATTCAAATACCACGTCGAGCTTTGCAGCACTCCAGTGCGGTTCGACGTTCCTGATTTGCATCGGAAGTCGGTTGCAGCCCGGACACACCATCATTGGCGGATGGGATGCGTGACGCTGCTGATGCAGACTGTATGCTGGCATGGCGGCCCTCCTTCATGGCGGAGCACATTTCCCCAGCTCCGATGAAGCCATGCTGATATTGATGCAGCCGGCATACGGCGGATGCGAGGCAGCCCTCATCAACTCCTGCGAACGCATCACGAACACCCACACAAACTTCGCTTGTGTGACTAATTTGCACGGCCCATGCGCCGTCGCATCCACCGCTTTCGCATATCCTTCACCGCAAAGATAATGAACGCAACAACCGTGGTGAGTTGCGGAACGAGAAGCGTGACGGCAACGCAGGTGACCAGCCAAAGCCCAAGCCACAGCGCATTCCAAGATGTCATGTTGCCGAGAGGCTGCGGCGACTGCGAGGGAAGGAAACACTGAACGACGCACAACCACGGCATGCCGACGATGCGCAATTTATGCGTCGGCAATAGCACACTCAGAAGCAAGATCCACGGGAAGACGATCAACCAGTAGAACAGTGCCATGATCAGGCTCAAGTGTATCACTTCGCTATGTTCAATGAATCGATTCCAAAGAAACAAGCACGGGACCCAGCCAACCCCGATCAGGACAATACCTCGTCGTGTCCACCTGACCCACGGCGCGAGCGGCTGGGCGGTCATCGGATGTTTGTCTCGATTCAAATTCTCCTAAAGCCTTGATATTGCAGCGCAGCATGCTATGAAGAGGCCTTCGTCGGACCCGATTTTTCGGGTGGCTCGGCCGGGCGCCTATCCCCCGGAAACCCTCAGCGCATCGCAAGACAATCTGTCGATATTTTCGCCGACCGGGCAGCAGCCCGGCGCTGCGCTGATCATGTTTGGTCTCTCACACATGAAAGTCCTGCAAACCGTCCGCCGCGAGTGGCTGACGAACATTCCTACCGAAATCATGTCAGGCGTCCTTGTTGCGCTCGCCCTCATCCCGGAAGCCATCGGCTTCGCCATCGTCGCCGGTGTTGATCCGAAGGTGGGCCTCTATGCCTCGTTCAGCATTGCCTGTGTCACCGCCATCGTCGGCGGCCGTCCGGCCATGATTTCCGCCGCTACCGCCTCGACTGCAGTGCTGATGGTGACGCTGGTCCGCGATCACGGCCTGCAATATCTGTTCGCGGCGACGGTCTTGATGGGCGTGCTGCAGATCGCCGCCGGCGTGCTCCGTCTCGGCCTGCTGATGAAGTTCGTCTCACGCTCGGTGATGGTCGGATTTGTCAACGCGCTTGCGATCCTGATCTTCCTGGCCCAGTTGCCGCAACTCACCCATGTTGGCTGGGAAACTTATGCGATGGTCGGCGCGGGGCTCGCGATCATCTATCTCTTTCCTTACGTCACGCGGAAGGTGCCTTCAGCTCTCGTCAGCATTGTCGTTCTGACTGCCTTCACGATCTACTCCGGCATCAAGCTGCGTACCGTCGGTGACATGGGCGAACTGCCCTCAACGCTCCCCTTCTTTGCCATCCCACAGGTCCCGCTCAACCTGGAAACGTTGAAGATCATCCTGCCCTATTCGCTGGCGATGGCCGCAGTTGGGTTGCTGGAGAGCCTGCTCACCGCCACGATCGTGGATGACATGACCGACACCGGCAGCAACAAGAACCGCGAATGCGTCGGTCAGGGCATTGCCAACTTCATTACCGGCTTCATCGGCGGCATGGGCGGCTGCGCCATGATCGGTCAGTCCGTGATCAACGTCACCGCAGGCGCCCGCACGCGATTTTCGACATTCGTCGCGGGAGCTTTCCTGTTGTTCCTGATCGTTGCGATGAGCGATTGGGTCAAGCAGATCCCGATGGCTGCGCTGACCGCCGTGATGATCATGGTCTCGATCAGTACCTTCAAGTGGTCCTCGGTCACGAACCTGCGGTCGAATCCGCTGAGCTCCTCGGTTGTCATGTTGGCGACCGTCATCGCGGTGGTCGCGACCCGTGACCTGTCCATCGGTGTTCTGACAGGTGTCGTGCTGAGCGGCATCTTCTTCGCGGCCAAGGTCGCCCGCTTGCTCGGCATCTCGACGGAGCGATCGGAGGACGGCAAGCAGATCACCTACATGGTCACCGGTCAGGTGTTTTTTGCCTCATCGACCAGCTTTGTCGATGCGTTCGACTATTCGGAAGTGCCGGAGCGCGTGCGAATCGACGTGAGTGCGGCGCATTTCTGGGACATCACCGCCATCGGCGCGCTCGACGACATCGTGCTCAAGCTGCGCCGTCACGGTGCACAGGTCGAAGTGATTGGTCTCAATGAGGCCAGCGCGACCATGGTCGAACGGTTCGGAACGCACCATCGCCCCGATGCGCAGCCAAAGCCTGTCCACTGAGATCGGGACTTATCGAGATCAGGATTATCGAAACCCAGCTCTGTTAAAACCAATGTGGTGCCGGCGACCGGCACCACATTCACCACGCCTCATTGCCCGGTGTCGGCGTGACGCGTTACCGGCTCAGCGTGTTCTTGTAGATCGCGCCGTCCTTCATGATGACCTTGAAGTTGTTCGCGGGATCGGTAATCAGCTTGATGTTCGCCAACGGATCGCCGTCCACCAGCAACAGGTCCGCCAGCGCGCCCTCTTCCACCACGCCAAGCTTGCCCGGATAAGGATTGCGCTTGCCCGACATCGCCAGCAGTTGCGCGTTGGTGCTGGTGGCCATGGCGAGCGTCTCAGCCGGCGTGTACCACTTCACCAGCATGGTGAGTAATTCACCCTGGCGCTGAGCCAACGCGGGCGAGAACAGGATGTCGGTGCCGAACGCGGTCTTCAGTTTGTATTTCTTGGCGAGTTGATACGTCCTGTCGATCCCCTGGAACACCACGCCTGCTTTCACGCGCTGAACCGAGCCCTCGGGGAAGTTGTTCACCATTTCCTCGGCGATCGGCTGCAGGCTGAGCCAAATGTCTTTGTCGGCGAGCAGCTTCGCGGTCGCCTCATCCATCAGGAAGCCGTGCTCGATGCACTTTGCCCCTGCCGCTACCGAGCGCTGGATCGCTTCCGGCGTAAACGCATGGGTGGTGACGTAAGTGCCCCAGTTGCTGGCGGCTTCCACCGCCGCGCGCAGTTCTTCCTCGGTGAAGGTGGTGACGTCAAGCGGACTGTGCGGCGACGACACCCCGCCGCCCGCGGTCAGCTTGATCTGCGATGCGCCTTGCATCAATTGTTCGCGCACGCGCTTGCGCACCTCATCAGGACTGTCCGCCACCATGGCGCCGCCGATCTGCTCCATACGAGTGAGCGAGCCGATCGTGCGCGGCAAATCGGACATCTGGCGGAAATCGCCATGACCACTGGTGATGGTGATCATCGCACCGGACGGAAAGATGCGCGGACCTTCGATGATGCCCGCGTCAATGGCTTGCTTGAGACCGAACACTGGCCCGCCGACGTCGCGCACCGTGGTGAAGCCGCGCATCAGCGTGTCGGTCGCTTCCGCACCGGCCGCAATATTGCTGAAGCCGACATCACCATGGATCGACTGTAACGGATTGAGCCTGATCAACATCGCATGCCAGTGCGCATCGATCAGCCCCGGCATCAGCGTGCGTCCGCCACCGTCGATGATGGTGGTGGTCGCCATCCGGTCCGTCGCGATCGGCGCCGTGGAGATTTTCTCGATCAGGTTGCCACGCACCAGCACGTTGGTCGGCCCGGACAGGGATGCGCTCTTGCCGTCGAACACTTTGACATTGTTGAAGAGCGTCACTCGACTGGCCTGATCGGCTTGCGGAGAGGCCTGCTGGGCTTGGGCCACACTCGTCGACATGAGCGAGGACATCAAGAAAAGAGAAAGAATCAGAGGTGAAAAAGTCAGTGCAACAGTCACGGCCGCCGAGCCAAGCCGGCGGGAAAGCATGGACACCATATGACCCTCCAGGAAGGTAGTGGCAGAAGTCCACGAGAGATCATGATGCTAGCGCGCCTGTTCCAGTACGCCAAGCCGCACGATGAAATGTCATGCTCACGTTTGCGCGTCTCGATGCATTCGCCAACACCGTATGAATGGATTGCTTACAAAGCGCGCGAAATATACGCGCTGATGTCATCGCGCCTTCAAATAAAGCTGCAGTGCAGCGAATGACCCGTTGCCGATATTTCACAATGCCGACAGAATAACTGTCGTAAATGCGGCTCGTGAAATGGGGGGACATGATGAGCCAGAATCCCAAATATCTGTCTGCGATATGCCAATGCGGCAAGGTGAAGTTCGAGGCAACCGGCGCGCCGATCCTGACCGGCGCCTGCTATTGCACGAGCTGCCAGCAAGCCGGACAGCAGATCGCGCAGGCGCCATCCGCGCCGCCGATGCTCGATGCAGACGGAGGAACGAGCTTTGTCCTCTACCGGAAAGACCGCGTTCACTGCGTGACGGGACAAGAGCATCTTGAAGAACGCCGGCTCAAACCGAGCTCTCCGACGCGTCGTGTCGTTGCCACATGTTGTCATTCGGCGATGTTTCTCGACTTCACCAAGGGACACTGGTTGTCGATCTATCGCAATCGCATTCCGGAAGGTGCACCGCCGCTCGAGATGCGGATGATGACAAGCGAGCGGCCCGCGGGCGTGACCATTCCGAGCGACGTGTCTGCCTACGAGCGCCACTCCGCCAAGTTCATGCGAAGGCTGATAGTGGCATGGGTTGCCATGGGCTTCCGCAGGCCTCAAGTGAATTTGGGAAGGACCGCCAGCCGCGCGCCATAAGCGAACGCGGATATCTAAGCGTCTCTCATTGCGGCCGCTGTTTTCAGACCGACGATGCGCTCTGCCCACCGTTTGACCACGCGCACGTCACTTCCTCAAACAAAAGCAGCTTTTTGTCGCGTCGCTGTAACGAAGCGTGTAGCGGGAGCGCTCCGCCACAATTTCTCTCGCGCCTTGCACAGGGTTTTCCGTCGCCACAATTGAACCTCGTCCGTGCGTCGGGCGTCATAAGTCTAAAGAATGATGGTCAACGGCGCATTCTCACGCGGCAGTGAACGCGCGCGGCTTAACCACGAGGAACAAAAATCTGTGAGACAACTTGAATACCCGGGGCATTTTCGTATGTCCGAAACTTCTCCTCGTCAGTGTTCGTAGACCTTCGCGTTTTTTGTTTGGTGTGAGATGCCTGTTTTTCGTTACTTTCTCTATGTCGGAGCGGCGCTGATCGCAGTTTTGTTCGCGATCAACGCGTATGCTCCGCAGGCACCGGCGCCGATGCAGGCGAATGCGCCGGGATTCGATCGCACCACCATCCGGATTACATCGAACCGAGTCGCTGACGCCCCGATCGTCTACGACACCACCCAGCCGACCATTGTCCCACCGCCACGCGTAGCCGAAACCAGGCCGGTTAACACGGCGAATGTGGCGAAGAATGACGGAACCAGCTCGACGGCTGATCGGAGGGTAGAGGCGATGGCGCAGATCGACACGCCGCTGAAGCCCACCGCCTCAAAGCCGAAACCCAAGCCGCGCAAGATCGCCCGCCACGACTACCCCCGACAGCAATACGCGCAACGCCAGGCGTGGGCGCAACAGTCGTTCTTTCCCAACATCTTCGGCAGTTGGTGAGATCAATCCTCGAGCCACATCTCGGTCTTGAGCGCAGTCGCGAAGGCGCTTGCCGCCCGCTCTTCCTGCTCCTCTGAACTCGCTGCCGTCTCGATCATGCTCATGGCGAGCCGCCAGTGCGGCTTGCCTTTGTCTGCCGGGTTGAGCCGCTGGATGAAGATTGCGGCCTCGCTGGGATTCACAATCACCCCGCCCCCGAGCTCAGGGTGCAATCTGAAAGGTCCAAACATCGTAAAAATCCTGATCCGCAATGCGCTCAGGATGTCGTGCAAGTTCCATTCTGTCGAGAGGTAGCACGGTGGGTGCGGCAACGATGCACTATGGAACTTATCCAGATAGCGTCCGGAACCGGACCAAAAATGCCTCTAAACAGGGCTCGCATCCGGGCGGAACCCGACGTATCGTCGTTCCCATCACCGCTTCCCGACTTGGCATCACCGGTGACTGAAAGTTTTGTGCTTTCGCCTCAGTCCTGAGAGCGCAATGACAAGTCGTGACCTCTGCCCCCGCTGCCAATCGGAGATGACTGTCGTCTTCGAAGGCCGCCGCCGCTCGCTGGTATGCCCGAAGTGCGAAGAAGCGCAGCCCGGCGCAGCTACTGACAGGCCGTCGAAGCAGGGCAAGTGACGAACAGTACGAATACTGTTGGGTTGATGTCGCTAAGGTAGCGGCGCCACATTTTTCGGTCTGAAAAACCGCGCCGTTGCCAACCCCATCGCCAAGGCGCCAATGACAAACCCGAAAGCAGCCGATGCCTGAAGGGCCTCGACCATGCGTCCGTGGTTGAACAGCACGATCATCTCGAATGCAGAAATGCCCGGTATCATGATGACGATCGGCGCCACTGTCAGCGCAAGGCGCGGCACATTGAGCTGACGATCGAACAGGATGGCAATCAGCCCGACAACCAACGCCGCGCAAAATGCGGCCGGCGCCGGCATCATGCCCATGTCGGTGAGAATGAAGCGCAGACTGTTCGCCACCAATGCGAGACAACCGGCCGCCAGCGCCATGCGCCAGGGCGTGTTGAACACCATTGCGAAAGCGCCGCCCGCAATGAAGCTTGCAACGCCCCGCAGTAGAAATTTCAGCGCATAGGTAAGCTCAAGCGGCGGCTGCCGCGTAATGTCAATTCCCGCGACCGCAATCACGAAGCTGAGGCCCAAAGCGACCGAGAGCAAAAGCATCGCGCCATAGGCGAAACGGCTGACGGCAGCAACGGCCTGATATTGCGAGAGATCGAACAGGCCGGCAATCAGCGGAAAGCCTGGAACGAGAAACAGCACCGACGCGATAAAGCCTGCTGGATAATGCACAAATTCCCAACCGGCCAATCCCGCCAATCGAGCGACTATCACGAAGATCCCCGACGCCGCCGCGGCAGACAATGCGACAGCTCCGTAATGGTTGAGTCGGATACGAGACAATCTCATTCGCAGCCACTGGCCAATTCCGCCGCCAATAGCCGCAGCCATCATTTCCGGTACAGCAGCGCCGTTGATAAACGCAAACCCCGCGCTCGCCATCGCGACCGCTGCCACGATCTGCGATACGGAATATTGGTGTGCCGCGGCTCTGATCGTCGCGAGCTTGAGTTTGATGTCATGCGGTGCCGGCTCTGGTCCCAGCGTTTTGATAAACCGCTCCAACTCGGCGATCTGCGAGACATTGACCGCCGGCGGCCCGGTTTCCCGCACGACCGTCATCCATCCGCCGGAATGGCGAACGCTGGCGGTGATACTATCGAGCGAGAAACTGACCGCGAGACCGTCGAGACCTAGTCTCCGTGCAACCGCGTCCATCATTTCGCGCGTTCGGGTCGCGGTATTGCCGGCGCCGATCATCATGGCGCCGAACTGCATCACCACGTCGACCGCATCGCAGGACGATACGGCAGATGGGCTAGTCTCGTTGTTGGGCGCAACGACCCGCATGGACGACCCCGTCTCCGAGACACAGCAGACTGTGACGTTCGGCAGCGGCATTTGACGCAGGTCAATGAGATGACCGCATTGAGCAACCAAGGCGCGGTTCCTTGGCTACGGCGCCTCATCCGGACTTGAACCGCAATCCGGCGGCGAGTAAATAGACATTATATACGGATGGGGATGGGGTGCCCCCGACAACCGCCATAGTGGCTGATGACTCCTACAACACGCGCGAGAGCGCGCGCAGGAGCATGAGCGTATGAATCCCCTTTTCATTCTGGCAGTGGCCGCCGGCGGCGCGACCGGTTCGGTGCTGCGCTATCTGGTCGGCGTCGGGTCCGGCAAGCTGTTCGGCACCGACTTCCCCTGGGGCACGCTGATCATCAACGTCACCGGCTCGTTCCTGATCGGCGCGTTCGTCGGCCTGTTCGCCAGCAAGTGGGATTTGCCGCAGGCGGCGCGCATCTTCCTCACCGTCGGCATCTGCGGCGGCTACACCACATTCTCCACCTTCTCCCTCGATGCCTGGTCTCTCGTTGAGCGCGGCGAAAGCTTCTCGGCAGTCGCCTACATGATCGCCTCCGTCGTGCTCTCGGTCGGCGCGTTGATCGCCGCCATGCACATCGTCCGCGCACTGTAAGGCTGATCGCACCACGCAAGCCGAGCATCACCCGTTTGGTTATGAATCGGCGATTGCCTGGGGTCCGGTCTCCTCCAGACCTGACCGCTTTCGATTCCGCGCGCCTCGCCAGCACGCTCCGCTTTGCCTTATCTTCCGTCACCTCTCTGTTATGCTCCCTTCTTCGGCATGCAGGAGGACGACAAGATGCGTTCAATTTTCGCTGCAATCGCTTTGATTTCTTCCCTTTCCACCACGCACGCGCAATCAGGGTCTCCGGTCCCCGTCACCGTCGATAATTTTCCCCGTGCAGAATCCGACATGTACATGGCGAAGACGACGAAGGACGGCGGCTTCGGCAAGTTCGCGCACAACCGCACGCCGACGGAAATCGACAAGCAGACCGTGATCCGCATGAACCGCGATACACTTTATTCGTGGGGCACGTTCGATCTCGATGCCGGGCCCGTGACGGTGACGCTCCCCAACAGCGGCAAGCGCTTCATGTCGGCGCAAGTCATCAACCAGGATCATTACGTCCCCATCCCGGTAGCTTATGCGCCTCGCAAGCTGACGATCTCTAAGGAGAAGGCCGGCACGCGCTATGTCATGGTCGGCGTGCGTACGCTGGTGAACCCAACGGAGCCGAACGACCTGAAAGAAGTGCATGCGCTGCAGGACGCGATCACTGTTCAGCAGAAGGCCGAAGGAAAGTTCGAAATCCCGAACTGGGATGAGACATCACAGAAGAAGGTGCGCGACGCCCTGCTGGTGCTCGCCTCCACCGCTGATGGTTTCAAGAACGCGTTTGGCGCCAAAGGTCAAGTCGATCCTATACGCCATTTGCTCGGCACCGCTGCTGGCTGGGGCGGCAATCCGGACAAGGACGCCGCGTATGCCAGCTTTACGCCGCCAAAGAACGACGGCAACACCATCTACAAGCTGCGTGTGAAGAACGTACCAGTGGAAGCGTTCTGGTCGATCAGCGTCTATAATGACAAAGGCTTCTTCGAGCCGAACAAGTACAACGCCTATTCGTTGAATGACCTTACTGCAAAGAAGAACGCCGACGGTTCGGTGGATGTGCAGTTTGGTGGTTGCGATGGCAAGATTCCCAATTGCCTGCCGATCACCAAGGGCTGGAACTACACCGTGCGGATGTATCGCCCCCGCCCGGACATTCTCAATGGAAAATGGAAGTTTCCCGAGGCGCAGCCCGCAAATTCGACCTGAGCCGGCATCGGGCACAAAAGCGCCATCGCCTTTGGCTATCCGTGCGCGCGCTTGTTTGGGAACAGCGGGTCTTTGGGACCTTTGGCTATCCGCGACAGGCGCCGTTTGATGAACGGCGGGCGATGGCACTGATCCGTTAACGTGCCAGCTTCAAAACTGTTTCACATTTGAGCGATCCGAATTTCGGCTCATCGCAAGCTCCCCGCGCATCGCTGCCTTCCAGCATGGCGAGGCAAACAAGTCCGCCGGACAATCGCGATGCCGAATGCCAAGCCATCGGTCTTAAGGCTCGAACTGGAACTAAGATGACGACCAAAGTTCCATTTAATTGTCGTCAAACTTCTGGCGAATGCGTCAAGCAAAGCGCCTAAATGTTAACTTCCGCCAAGTATCAAGACATTGCTGTCGAAAGCAGCGAGCCCGGTCGGCTGATTACGGATATCCCATCCATCGTCCGGGCTCGCTCATCGACGCCCCCCAGGTGAACATCCTGCCCAGCAGGCGAGCGGCGCGAGTGCGGATGCATAAGCATCACGCGTGTTTTGATAGTGGCGCCCGCATTTGATTGCCGGTAATTCAATTAAATGCCTAAAGCTTCCCTCCTTCTTCGTTTCCTCCGCAAAACATTCCGTCTCAAGTGGATGCCGCGCTGGCAACGGCGGGTTTTCTTCGTGGCCGGGGGTCTCGCCGTCGGCGGCATTGCAGTCGCAATCGCCTATCTGGCGGACCTCGCGCAGCACATCTTCCGGACGATGCATGCGGCCTATTGGTGGTCGCCGCTAATCGTCACGCCGCTGGGGCTTGGCCTCGCCGCGTGGTCGACGCGGCGATACGCCCCGAACGCGGCCGGTAGCGGCATCCCCCAGGTCATCGCCGCCCATCAGATCGACACCCAGTCCATCCGGCAATCGCTGGTTTCCATCCCCACCGCGGTCTTCAAAGTCGTGCTCTTGATGTTCGGCTTGCTGTGCGGTGCATCGGCAGGGCGCGAAGGACCGACCATTCAGGTTGGCGCAGCCACCATGTTTGCGTTGGGTCGCCTGGAGCCTCACCGCCAGCCGGGTCTCCTGCTCGCCGGTTCCGCCGCCGGCGTTGCCGCCGCATTTAATGCGCCGCTGGCGGGCATCATCTTCGGTATCGAGGAGATGAGCCGATCCTTCGAAATACGAACCAGCGGATTGATCCTCGGCACCGTGATCGCGGCCGGTCTGACGTCCCTCGCCCTCGTCGGTGACTATGCCTATTTCGGCTCGACGCTGGCGACCCTCCCCATCGGGCGGGACTGGATCGCCGTGCCGCTCGCCGGCGTGGTGTGCGGTCTGGCCGGCGGTGTCTTCAGCCGGATCGTAATTGAGGTGTCGCGCGGGCTTCCCGGCAAGGTCGGAGCCCTCATCAAAAGGTATCCGATCGCCTTTGCGGTGCTTTGCGGATTACTGATCGTTCTTTGCGCCATGGCAGGCCAGGTCGACATCTACGGCACCGGCTACGAGGAGGCGCGCGCCGTGCTCCGAGGCGAGCAGACGTCGGCGGCCTTTGCGCCGTTGAAGCTGATCACCACCGCGTTGACCATGGTCAGCGGCATCCCGGGAGGTTTGTTTTCGCCTTCGCTCTCCGTTGGGGCCGGAATCGGGCGCAATATCGCCCCCCTCATCCCGCATGTTCCCGTCGCCGTGCTGGGTGTGCTGTGTATGGCAGCCTACCTGACCGGCGTGGTGCAAGCTCCGATTACCTCATTCGTCATCGTGTCCGAGATGACGGAAAATCATGCGCTCATCGTTCCGATCATGCTCACTGCGCTGATCGCGAACAGCGCATCCAAGATGATATGTCCGGAAAGCGTCTATCACGCACTATCGAAGAAATTCCTTCCAACGTCGCAAACGCCCGCCATCGTCAACGCAGCAGGCACACGCTGATCGACGCGTCCTGCTTCATGAGCCGCCCGATTCCGTACTTGACGGCGGGGACAACACCCATTTCATTTTCATGACACGCAGCGCCGACCCGACGGGGGTTCTGGCCGCGCGCGGTCCGGTCGATCATTCTCGCTTTCACGCGCAAGAGTGGTCGGCCGGGCCTGTCAAACACACTCATTTTCAGTATTGCTGGCCGTGCGTGCGGCGGTTTAGTCTTCGATCACCGAACGAGACAATACCGATGATGCAAGGTCATCGGACGCGAGTGCCGTGTGAAGTGTACAGCGTAATGCGTTTGGAGATGTCCCATGTCGATGCACTCGGAGCCGTGGCCCAGCGATAACAAGGACATTATTGAGCAGATCGAACGCGAGCTTGATGCGTTCGAGCAAGCCGAACTCGCCTTCCGTGCGCAGGAACGTTCAGAGCGCGAAGAGAAGATTAAACTTCTGCTCAGCGGATATACGGCACCAGCCGAACCTGGCGCCGAGCAGCTGACCCCACCGCCCCATCATTAATCGAGCGGTGAGACGCGAGCCGCTTCAGCGGATCTTGCGCCGCAGCTTGGCTTTGCCCTTCGCGCGCGGAGGGAACAGCTTGTCGCGGATGTAGCGCGAGGTTGGCGTCAGCCGCAGGCCGCGCGGCTTATGCCAGCCGACGCGGTCAAGCTCACGCTTGTCGCCGATCATCAAATCGCCGGAGACCTTATCAGCCAGGAAGATCGCATCGCTCATCCGGCGGCCGGAGTATTTATTCTCTGTGCGAACATCCTTCCAAAGCTTGAGCCTCCCGATCTTTAGCTTCGGCAGCTCTTCTTTGATCTCCCGGCGCAGGCAGCGTTTCTCGCTCTCCCCGCTGCGGCGCCGGCCGCCGGGGAACATCCATCGGCCATCGCTGCGCCTCCGGACGAGGAGCACGCGGCCACGCTTTGCTGCTACGAGCTTCGAGGACTTTGCCATTCCAGTTTCAACCAGTGATCAGCACAAGGGATCATTCGGTGAGCTTAAATTGCGGTGCTTGCGAATATGCGTCGATCAAAAGTAATGCTTTTAGTTAAGGCCTCGCACGCTGTTATGCAACTCCACCGTGCGAGCTGCAGCCTCACGCGATGCGGAACATCACAGATAAATTGTCCTCCGTCTTCGCGACGGCACACATCGGCGCTTACACGAGCAAGCAAACTGTCAGCGCCCGGCGGCATGCCGAGGCCAGAGCCACGCGCGAAGCTCCGCGCCTGAAGCCGTCGCGGGCGCGTTGCGTTTGATTCAAACTCGCTTGGGTCAGCGTTGCTCACCTAACGCGCCGCCGAGATCGCGTTCAACTTGCAGCGCGACACGGTGATGTCGGTTTCCCGACAAATCATTGCAGATTGCTCCAGCCTTTCGAAACGCGGAGCGTGACTTGCACTGAGCGCTAAAGACATCGTTGCCAGCCCGAATTAAATCGCCCAGCAGGGCTTACGATGACGTCAACTTTAATCGCGCCACCCGGGCGTATCCGCTCGCTGACGTACCATCCATAAGGATGTTGATCTGAAGGACGCATGCTCTCCGTGCATCACCGTTTCTCTTCGCAAACCGGTGCGCGATTGACTTAAACTTTATCGGGTTGACGCTGCTCATAAGGACGCGCCACACGCAGCAAGCGCAATAAGCGCTGGCATATTGGATAACAGCACGCGGTGCGTGCGATCAAAGCAGTATCGTGGCGAGATCAAGCGCTTTTTTAAAAAAGGACTCGCTTTTTCCACAACGCGGGCTCAATCTGTGTGGGTAACTTCACCGTACAACATGTGCCATCCATCCATGAGCGGAAAAGCCTTCCGCACATGATGCTGACGGCTGGGGACGTGCGTGATGAGTAACCAGCGCACTATTCGTGAACAGATTGAATCAAGGGATTTTGAAATCGTCGCGCTGCCGCAGCGCATCTGTCTGGGGGTTGCGGGGTTCGGCGCGTTCGCACTTATTGTTCTTATCATCTACTGCGCAGCCATCATGAAATAGCTCCTCTCGCGATTGCGGAGACTAGAGTCATGCGTACCGCAATCGGGCCCCGAGAGGCTTGGGTACCCGCCTGGGACAGCCGGGCGGGTGCCCGCGCTCGTGACGAATGCCTGTGATGCCTGCTCTGCCACAATTCGCTTCTCAACCGCGAGGTCGATAGAGAGGCTGACCGTACGCGCCGGGTCGATGGCGACATTTGCGCTGGAACAATTTGGCGCGAAGCGCGTTATCGACGTGGAAACCACACAGACGTGATCAAAAGCCCGGCCGGATTGTTCCCTATGGCAATCCGGCCGGGCTTTCTTACGTTGGCGCGAAGCCTGAAACTCACCGACGCGCCTCACCGGCCTCATGACTCTGCGCCAGCGCTGCTTCGCAGCAATGCGACCGGGCTGTGGCGGTTCAATCGTTCCGTGAAATTAGTGAAATTCCAGACTGGCTATCTGGCCTGAGAGGTCCACACTCACTCCATCACCGCAACGCCCGTGGCAACCATCGGTGACTGAGAGACCGTCGCGCTCCCGCCCTCTCCCCCCGTAACAGGCAAGGGAGTTTGAGAATGGACGACCAAACGACCCTTCGACAACGGATCGACAATAGAGATGTGCTCGACACCATCTCGACACCGCAGCGGGTCTGCCTTGGCGTCGCGGCATTCGGCGGCGTCGCGCTGATCGCAATTCTCGCCTACACCATGACCATGATGAGTTGAGCTTGAGAATCAAAGCCAAACACCAAGATCCTTGCGGGTGATACCAGCAGGCGGCGATCTCCCGTTCCTTTGTCAGCTTCACAAGATAGACCGGGGGCCGGTACCCCGGCCGTGAACAGCGGCGGCAGCGGAACGCGCTCTCCAGCATCCAGATCGGCGTTTCACGCTTTCGCCGCACACAGTCCAGCGGAATGCTGGCCATGGATGAGCAGCGCGCGCACTTGACCTGCAGCCATGGATAGATCGATCAACGCGTGTGAAGCTGCACACTGCCGGAACGTTTCCCGTGTTCATCGTTTATCAAAGTGCGCGTGGTCATCGCTGTCGCTCCCCTCCGAATTCAGACGGCGATGCCCCTTGGCCCGGCAGGTCTGACATGAGCCTGCCGGGCTGCTTTGAAAATTTCGCCGCAGCCGCCCGTCGTCGCGGCGTGGGAAGCGCAAGGCCGGTTGGGGCGTCGTTCTCACCCCGCCAACCGGCCCTGCGTCTTGTCAGCATCCGCGTAAAGCGATCTCTCCGTTGATCAACTATCCGACGCTGCCGGCCGCGCCGAGCTTTCCTCACAAACGCAATCTGCATTTTCATCGTGACGCCGCTGCGCCACCCGCCGTTGACCACCGGGCGCGACGCATTTTAGATCGGCGGCCTGATAACAACAGACAAGCCCAACCGCGTTGGCTCGTCGTGCGGAGGAAACAGATTGAAGACCCCACAAACCCCCGTTCTCCGTTCTCTCTCCGCCACCGCGGTCAAAGTGCCGATGAAGCGGCCGCTCGGCACCAGCGCCAAGCGCATCGCAGAAGCGAGCCTGCTGCTGGTCGATCTCCTGACCGAGGACGGCGTCAGCGGCCATGGCTATGCATGGTGCTATCTGCCATCGATCGCGCAGTCGCTCGTGCCGATCGTGGCCGAACTGAGCGAGCATCTCGCGGGCCAGCCGCTGGTCCCGCTCGCACTTGCCGAGACTGTTTCGCGATATTTCAAGCTGCCGGGCCTCGCCGGGCCGCTGACCATGGTGGCGTCACCGGTCGATACGGCGGTGTGGGATGCGGCGGCGAAATCCGCCGGCATGCCGCTCGCGACCTATCTCGGCGCCGGGCTTGAACCGATCCTCGCTTACAACAGCAACGGGCTCGGACTGATGTCACCGGAGGCAGCGGCGGATGAAGCCGAAGCGCTACTGGAAGGCGGCTTCACTGCCGTCAAGCTGAGACTTGGACGAAGCCACCTCGAGGACGACCTTGCGACCGTCAGGGCGGTGCGCAAGCGCTTGCCGGACACGGCGCGGCTGATGGTCGATTTCAACCAGGCCCTGACATTTTCCAGCGCGATGGAATATGCGTTGGCCCTCGACGGAGAAGGCATCTATTGGATCGAAGAACCGGTACGGCATGATGATTACCGGCACATGGCGTTGATCGCGCAGGCGGCGAAAACGCCGATCCAGATCGGCGAGAATTTCACCGGCCTTGCGCCGATGGCCGCGGCGCTGGAAGCCGGCGCCTCGGACTACATCATGATCGATCTCGACAGGATCGGCGGCGTTACCGGCTGGCAGCGCGCGGCGGGACTTGCGGCTGCGTACAACCGCGAGCTCTCGTCGCATCTTTTCCCGGAAGTGAGCGCACATCTGATGGCCGCAACGCCAGGCCGCCACTGGCTCGAATATGTCGACTGGGCCAATCCGATTTTGGAGGAGCCGCTGCAGATCAAGGACGGCAAGGCCATCATCCCAAACCGTCCCGGCAACGGGCTCGCCTGGGACAAGGACGCCGTCGCCAAATATCGGTTGAGCTAAGCGGGGAATTTACGACAGCTCCTACATTCCCGCATTCGCTGCCGCGCGCTTGGCGGCAAGCACATCGCGCACCTCGGCGCCGATCTCGAACGAACGCAGCCGCGCGGCATGATCGAAGATCTGCGCGGTCAGCATCAATTCATCCGCGCCGGTCTCGGTGATGATCGCGCGCAGGCCACGCTCGACCATGTCCTTCGTGCCCACCACCGAATAGGCCAGCGACTGCTCAACACCAACGCGCTCGGCCGGCGACCATAGATCGTCCATGCTGTCCACCGGCGGTCGCAATTGCCCCGGCGTGCCGCGGCGCAGATTGACGAACTGCTGCTGCAGCGACGTCATCAGGCGTGTCGCCTGTGCTTCCGTGTCCGCCGCGAAGATGTTGACGCCGACCACCGCGTAAGGCTTGTCGAGCTGCGCCGACGGCTCGAAGCGCGTGCGGTAAATATCGAGTGCATCCATCAGCGACTGCGGCGCGAAGTGCGAGGCGAACGCGAACGGCAGGCCAAGCATGGCGGCGAGCTGCGCGCCGAAGGTGCTGGAGCCAAGGATCCAGAGCGGCACATTCGACCCTGCGCCAGGCACAGCGCGGATCACCTGCCCCTGCTGTATGGGGCCGAGCAGCGCCTGCAATTCGAGGACATCCTGCGGGAAATTTTCAGCGGCCTGCATGAGATCGCGACGCATCGCCCGCGCGGTGCGCTGGTCGGTGCCCGGCGCTCGGCCGAGCCCGAGATCGATACGCCCGGGAAACAATGCCTCCAGCGTGCCGAACTGCTCGGCGATCACCAGCGGTGAATGGTTCGGCAGCATGATGCCGCCGGAGCCGACGCGGATGGTCTTGGTGCCGCCCGCGATGTGACCGATCACCACGGAGGTCGCGGCGCTCGCGATGCCGGTCATATTGTGATGCTCGGCGAGCCAGAAGCGTTTGTAATTCCAGCGCTCGGCATGCTGCGCGAGATCGAGCGAGTTACGGAAGGCCTGCGCCGCGCTGCTGCCCTCCCCGATGGGCGAAAGGTCGAGAACGGAAAAGGGGATCAACGTCGTCTCCCGGGGAGATTCACATGGACATGCTGCGCCCGTGACGGGTGCGGGACACGATATATAATGTGAAGCGCCGCGGAATGTTAGAGCAGGCTATGCCCTCTCCACCTTGGCCGCGTAACAGCCGGCCGATGCAAAGTGGATATGCAGATAGGCGGCACGGTCGGGCGTGAGCAGCTCTTCGATCACAGGCTCGAGCTCCCGCCCCTCAACCAGCCGGTTCGCGACCATCATGCCGTTGTCATCAAACGATCGCACGGCCAGCACGCGTTTTCGAAGCTGTTCAGGCACCTCATTCACCTTGTCGTAGGTCTCGTCGCCCTGGCGCACGAAGATTGCGAACCGCATGCGATACGGCGAATCGACCGGATGATGTTCGTAGTTGACCAACACCAACTCCTCGCCCGGCTCCGCGTCCGTGAGGCTCACCCGGCAGGGATAGGGATAATCGGCTTTGCGGCGCACGCCGCCGGCCGCCGCGAGATCGCTATCGGACAGCGTGAACAGATGGGCGAAGTTTTCGGCTGGTAATCCGACGATGCGAAAGTTCATGATCGTCACTCCTCTTGGTCGTCATTCTCTTATGACGATCAATGTCGCATCCGATCCTGGTCCAAACCACCCGGTTTCAGAACAGCTTTGGGTTGTTACCGCCTTCGCCGGAACGAGCGCTCCTGCGACTGGCAAAGGAGCATCAACGCACCCGTTCGAAGACCGCGGCATAATGATAGGGCGAGACGTCAAGCTGACGGTGGACGCGAAGTCCGCTCGGCGCGACGCTCGCAATGCTTTCCTCTGGCGTCATCCGCAACGCTGTGGCGGGACCGCGCGGCTTGCCAAGCACCGGCGTCTCTTCGCGCGCCATCGCGTGCCAGTTGACGATGGCGAACAATCCGCCGGGCTCGAGCGCATCGTGCACGGCGCGCGCCAGACGCGGCTTGTCCGGCACGCCGTGAAACGCATTGGCCATGAACACATGATCGACCGGGCCTGGCACCACCTTGGCGATGTCGTAGGCGTCGGCCGTGACGAATGTGCAATTGTCCACGCCGCCGCGTTCCACAAAACGAACTTTGGCGCGCTCCAACATTTCGACGTCGATATCGATGGCGAGCACGCTCTCCGCGATTGCGCACATCGGCCATGTGAACCAGCCGTCGCCCGCGCAAAGATCAACAACATTCATGCCGGGCGCGATGCCTGTGTCGGTCAGCACTTTGGCGGGATCCGGCCACAGCGCCTCCCACCATCCGGCGTCAGGCATGCCGGTGCCTTCAAAGAAGCCGGAAATCGTCATGGCTGACCGACCGTTCGCAGTTCGATCCGCGTCGCCGAAGTGTCACGCCCGATGAGGGCGCAACACGATCAGCGGGTACTGGCGGACCGATCAGCCGTCAAGGCTTGCGCGAACAACGATTTCGGCATCAGGCGGCGTGCATCCGCCAGGGAGGTTCTATTGACTGCGGCGGCCGAACGATTCCGCATAAGCTTCAGTGCGCGTGTTGATGATCGGATCGTCCGAGGGCTCGATGCCGGCCGTCACGTTGGTCGGCAGGAACAGCAACTCGTTCTCGACCTTCTGCGTGTCCAACGCCTTGGTCACCGCAATTTCACCGAGCTCCACCAACGGCCGGCTGTCCGGCCACACCTTGGTGGCATCGTTGGTCGGATCGTTGGCGTCGGCGACCTGAACCATGAGGCGATACTTCACCGGTCCCTTGTCGAGCGATGCCCGCAAATTATCGGCAAGCGCATTCGGGGGACGCTTGGCGGCCTCCTCGTCGCTCACATAGGCTGTGCCGCTCTCGGGCACGATGCGGTAACGGCCGAATTTGCTCACGTTCTGCGCATTGGTGAACTTGAACGCATTGACGCCGAAGAAGTGCTCCGTGCCGTAGCTGACCGCCACAGGCTTTGGCCTTGTGACAAACGTGTGTGCAGCCGGATGGCTCGACAGGAATTGTTCGACCGGCGTCGGTTTGGGCGCGTTGTGGCCGCTTGCACCGACCGCCTTCAGCAGGGCGAGAAAATCTTCGCCGCTCGCGACCGGAAATCCGTTTTGCGAAATGCAGACCATGTCGGCCTCGCTTCCATCGGGGAGCTTGAATTTGATCGCCATGCCGCGGACACCGCCGGTCGATGGATCAGTATCTGGCGCGGTCGGCACGCCGCCCGAATTGGAAAAACGGATGGTCAGCGGCGTCGGCGCTCCTTTGAGGAAGACCGCCGAGCTGAAGGCATCGGCACCCTTGGCCGGCGTGAACGTGCCTTCGAATACGGCGCCCTTGGCGTGGTTGGCGCGTGTGTGCGGATGCGCGCCGTACAGCGCATTCATCTGATCGACGATCTGAACGGCAACCGGCTTGCCTTCGGCGAAAGCGCAGGTCGCGCCCGCCGCCGCCAAGGCCGAGAATGCGATGCTCATCGCAACGCTTTGAAATGATCGCATCACCAATTC
Organism: Bradyrhizobium sp. SYSU BS000235; assembly: GCF_049747295.1. Classification (NCBI taxonomy): domain Bacteria; kingdom Pseudomonadati; phylum Pseudomonadota; class Alphaproteobacteria; order Hyphomicrobiales; family Nitrobacteraceae; genus Bradyrhizobium; species Bradyrhizobium sp. SYSU BS000235. Next base: position 4,049,052 of record NZ_JBMHJM010000001.1, on the reverse strand, counting down.
TCCAATCACGGAATGTACACAAAGTTATTTCAGGCTGTCGAAGAATCAAGCCTGCAGCCGTTCGCCCGAACTAAAACTGGGTCGCTGTCGGGCCGTCAAGGCTTGAACGATCACAACATCGGCACACGATACGTCTATCCGCCCTGACTGCGCAACGATGCCAGCCGCATACGTAAAATGGCTGAGTTGACGATAGGGCAAATGTGCAGCTCCGTTCACTCGCAAGGATTGCCGGCCAATTTCGTCAGCGACTTCGTAACTTGCCCTTCCAACCGGGAGGATTGCGAATGTTACGCCTGATTGGAATGTTGTTGCTAGCAGCAATGTCGGAAGGGTTGGCCTCTCCTGGCGGAGAACGGCCATGACAGCCGCGGATACGAACTTCGCAGGCTCGATTCCCGAAATTTACGACCGCTTCTTGGTGCCGCTCATCTTCGAGCCCTACGCCCGCGATCTGGCCGACCGCATCGCCCGGACCGAGTCGCAAAATTTACTGGAGATCGCGGCGGGCACCGGGGTTTTGACCCGCGCCCTCGCCGCGAAACTTGCCCCGACCGCGCGGATCGTCTCCACCGATCTCAATCAGCCGATGCTTGATTACGCCGCCGCACGATTGCAGCAGGATCGCGTCACGTGGCGGCAGGCCGATGCGCTGGCACTGCCGTTCGAGAACCACAGCTTCGATGTCGTCACCTGTCAATTCGGTGTCATGTTCTTCCCCGACAAAGTGAAAGGCTTCAGCGAGGCCCGCCGTGTTCTGAAGCCACGCGGCTATTTGATGTTCAATGTGTGGGATCGAATCTCCGACAACGAATTTGCCGATGTCGTCACCGAGGCACTGGCTTCGCTCTTTCCGCAGAACCCGCCGTTGTTCATGGCGCGTATCCCGCACGGCTATCACGATGTTGAAAAAATTCGCGAGGACCTGACTGCTGCCGGCTTCTCTGACATTTCAATCGAGACGATCGACCATGTCAGCCGGGCCGCAACGCCGGACGATGCGGCCATTGCATATTGTCAAGGAACGCCGCTCAGGAATGAGATCGAGGCACGCGCCCCTTTACGTCTGGAAGAGGCGACGCAAGCAGCCACCGACGCGCTCGCGCGCCGTTTTGGCAATAGCCTGATCTATGGCCGCATCCGGGCGCATGTGATCAGCGCTATTCCTTCTGCTTCTCAAGCTTGGTGATGGTCCTGCCCTCACCTGTTCCCGTTGCGGAATACTTAACCTTGTCACCCGCATGGACGTCTTCCAGCGACAAGCCGCGTTGCGCTTTGAAGTCTTCTCCAGCGGCACCGGCGCTCGAGCCGACGGTGCTTTCCTTGTCCTCGCGCTGAATGGTGACGGTGCCATGGATCCGGTCGATCTTGGTCAGGATCCCTGTCTGGGAATCCTGCTGCGCCGCTTGCTTCGGCTCCTGCTTCGACTCCTGTTTCGCATCTTGGGCGAAAGCCGCCGAGCTGAGGATGGCAAGCGCCGCAGTTCCGGCCAAAATGGTCTTTGCGGTTGTCATGGCGGTCTCCGTCATAAAGCGTATCGGCGACAAGCCATGGTGGCCGAATTGGTTCCTTTGAAGGACCGCCGCATTGTTCCAAGCTGTCCGTGGAACAGCTCATGATGAGCCCATCACGAACATCGCATTTCAAGACGCCTCAACGATGCGTCGTGATTGTAAGATCGCGGCCGGCGCTCACGCCTTAATCGAAGGTCGCTTTTCGAAGGTCGCTTTCTGATCGATCCGTTGGGTTTCCAGTCCTTGCCGCTTCCGCTTCAGCTCGCGCTCATCCGGGAAGGGAAAGCCGCACTTCTTCGCCTGGCTTTTCACAGCGACGAGACTGCGACGAAACGCAACCGAAGCTCGCTGTGCGGAGACGCCGGTTTCAACCATCTGCTTAAGCCGCACGATGTCTTGCGGTGTCCAGGTTCGGTTCGTGAGGTGTGCCGCCATCGTCATCCTGAGTCATGTCAAGCCCCCACCTGAACTTAGAACTCAAATCTCCGGGCGATCGTATCAAATGATACATCGCGCCACACCGCCGCCACATCGACGGTTGATAAGCCGCTGGCGCTCAATCAGAGCTTGAGCTAAGAAACCGAGTTCGCGGGGGAGAAGGATAATGAATGAACGCACTGGAAGAGCTTTTGAGGTCGTATGATGACGCGCTGGAAGCGCTACCGCGACAGGAAGCCTGGGGAGCAAGTGACAGAAACCCGACTAAGATCGTTGGATTCCGAGAGACAACGCTGATTTTGCATCCCGAACAGCTGCAAGGATTCACCGATCGCGCTGTGGCGAGGGCTGCGATAGAGGCGCTGGTCAAAAAACACAAATGTTCGCTTGAAGAGCGACGCGATGGCTCGTTCGCCATCCGCAAAGTTTAGTTGAACGAACTTAGCGTTAAGCTTCTTAATGTCGGCAACACAGGCCCGGTGCTTCAAAGCATCGGGCCGTTTTCATTTGAAATGATGCTTATGTTCATGTGCCATTCACCTGGTCGGCCTTTCGTTCGAATGAACACCTTAATCAGGAACGCCGTGAGCTGAACCATGTTAATGGCATGGGCAGGATTGAGCGTGCCATGAGGGAGCCAAGAGTGGCCATGTCAATGCCGATCCGCATTCAGCGCGAGCGCATCAAGGGCTGGAAGATGCCAGCCAACACGGTTTACGTCGGCCGCCCGACGGACTGGGGAAATCCATGGAAGGTCGGCGCGAAAGTTGCGGATCCGATCGCGAATTTCTTCGGCGATGATCATCCATCCTGGTTCGGCCGGAGAGCCGGCCATGTCATTCGCGACGCTGCAGACGCTGTAGCGATGTATCGCCTGTGGATCAAGGACTGCGCGCGGCGCGGCGCACCGTTTCCGATTGAAACCCTGCGCGGAAAAAATCTCGCCTGCTGGTGCCCGCTGGATGAGCCTTGCCACGCAGACGTTCTTCTTGAGCTTGCAAACAAGCCGAAGGAGAAGCTCGCTATCAAGCCGAAGATCCGGCGCAGGATGGGACGGAAGCAGACTCGAAATAGAGGAGAAGGAGGGATTGGAGCGCAAGCCATGCTTACAGAAAAAATCCCGGTCAGCGAAACTGACCGGGAACAGTGAGCCCTCAAAGCCAACGCGAGGACCGAGGAAGACTGGAGAAACAATGGCCCTGATGTTGGCACTTGCGAATTGAAAGCTCGTGATCGAGTTCCATCGCATTTGATGAAAACGCGATACACATTCTCGTTGTTCAGTTTCTCCCACGCACGAGTATCGCGGTGCGATAGATCGCGGTCAACGCTCCATTAAAATTGTCTGGAATGCGCGATGGCAGGCATGCGCGTCGCGGGATGCTTTAATAAGTCTATGACCAAGCGAAAAAAACGCTGTGGACGCGTGTAGACACTCATATCGTCGGTTGAAGTGGGGAGCTTCACAGACTTAAGCTGCGAGGCACTGGTGAAAATTCGACGACAACTACAGCGTCGGTGGCACCGCGGGCTTCCGCATCAAGTGGTGAGCACGCCTCCATAAAAATCCCGGCCAGCCCATGCAGGCTGACCGGGATTTCAATCGAACGACGATTTCTGTCTAACAGGAAAGCGCGACGCTGCAACAGCGCTCAATCGCTAGTTTACAGCAGCCTCAACCCTCACGTTCCAACGTAGGCCGTTGACGCGATCTCCACCAGAAACTCGGGGCGCACCAGAGGCGCCTGGATGCAGTAACGCGCCGGCAGATGATCGTTGAAGTATTGCTTGTACACCTCGTTCATCGCCGCATAGTCCGACATGTCCTTCAGGAAGATATGGTTGAACATGACGTTCTTCAGCGTGCCGCCGCCGGCCTCGATGGTGGCCTTGACGGCTTCAATCACGGCACGGGTCTGCTCGCGAATGTCGCCGACGCCGACCGTTTCGCCTTTCGGACCGATGGCCAGCATGCCGGACGTATAGATGAAGCCCGCGGCCTTCGTCCCGGACGAGTAAGGCGCGAGTGGCGGCGGCGGGTTCGGCGGCGTGATAATTTCAACAGGCATATTGGTTTCCCTCCTCGTTATTGGACCTTGATGTTTGCGGCCTTGATCAATTCGCCCCAACGCTTGGTCTCGGCAGCGGCGAATGCGCCGAGTTCATCGGGGGTGGACGGCTTCACCTCGAAGCCCATGGCTTCGAACTTATCCTTGAATGCAGGAGAGTTCACGATGGCGGCAACATCCTTGGCGAGGCGGTCGACGACCGGCTTCGGTGTACCGGCCGTGGTGTAGAGAGCGCCCCAGATTGCGCTCTGCAGCGTCGGGTAACCGAGTTCTTTCGTTGTCGGGACGTTGGGCAGCAGCTTCGACCGCGTCTCCGACATGATCGCAACCGCTCGCAATTGGCCGGACTGCAGCATCGGAAGGGCATCCGGCACCGAGGGGAACATCATATCGAGCCGCCCGCCGATCATATCCGTGATCGCAGGGCCCTGGCCGCGATAAGGAACATGCATGAGATGCGTTCCTGTTTCGCGATTGAACAATTCACCGCCGAGGTGGGTTGGCGAGCCGACGCCCGACGATCCGAAGTTCAGCTTGTCGCCCTCCTTTTTGAGCGCCGTGATCAGGCTCTTCAGATCGAGGTCCTTGAATTTGACGCTCGGTGTGATGACCTGCGGATAGATCGTCACCAGCGTCAGCGGCTGGAAATCCTTCACCGGATCGTAGGGCAGCTTTTCATAGAGATTGACGTTGGCCGCATGGGTTCCGGTGGTCGCCATGAACAGCGTGTATCCATCCGGTGCCGAATGAGCGGCCTCCACGGCGCCGATGTTGCCGCCGGCGCCCGGCTTGTTTTCCACGATCACCGGTTTTCCAAGCTTTTTCTGCAGCTCGTCAGCGATGACACGCGCCTGGGTGTCGGCGCTTCCGCCCGCAGGAAACGGAACGACAATGCGCAGATTGTGCGTCGGCCAGTCATCGGCGCGCGCACCACAGCACAGCAACAACGTCAACGCTATCGCAAGACGAATAGTCCTCATGATTTCTTCCCTTTAAAAAACTCGATCGCGATCTTGTCGAATATCTCGGGCTCCGTGCGGGACAAGGCATGGCCGCCGCGCGGCTCCCAATGGTGGCGGGCTCCCGGAATCAGGCGAGCATATTCCTCGGAGAAATATTTCGGAGTGAGAATATCGTCGTCGGCACACAGGATCATCGTCGGGATACCGATGCGCGAAAGCTCGGTACGGCGATCGAAGTTCAGGATCGCTTCGAACCGGCTCTCCTGGATCTGAGGGTTGGCGAGCTGCGTTGCCGTGGCCGCCTCGATCTTTGCGACTTCGTCCGGATTGGCATTGATCCAGTACGGCGGATAAAGCAGCAGCGTGCTGTATTTGGCATAGTCCGCCACGCCGAGGCTTTCGAAGATCTTTGTCCGGAGGCCGAGGATCTTGCGGCGATAGTCGTCACCGCACGTCGTACTTGCATAGACCATCAACGCGGAAAGACGTTCGGGATGATCCAGGGCAGTCGCGACGCCGATCGCAGCGCCCGTCGAGTGGCCGAGATACATCGCCCGATCGAGACCGGCGTCGTCCATGACAGCCACAAGGTCCGCAGACATCTGTTCGATGGAGTCGACCACCGTCCGGCCGGATTGCCCGGTGCCCCGCTGATCGAATCGATAGACCGTGAAGTGCTTCGTCAAACCCGGCAGGTTCGGAGTCCAGTAAGCTCCCACGCCACCCAAACCTGCACCAAGGATAAGAGGCGGGCCCTCACCTTGTTTGTCCCAGTAAAGTTCGCAGCCCTGCCGCCTCGCCAATGGCATTCGTCATCGCTCCTGATTTGCTTTTGCTACTCTACAACGCAGGTCATCCCCAACCGAAAGTTGGCTGTATCGTTCGGGTAACGCAATCGCCACCATTAAACGTTTAGCTGAATCGAAAAGATTCACGAAGGCCAGTTCGATACCGCACGCAGGGCCACATCGCGAATGAAGACGAGTTCCCTCACAAGCGGCGCTTAACGCACCAGCTCGATCAGCCGCTTGCAATCCGCAAGCACGCGATCTTCGTGGATGTTGGTGACACCGAGCAGCAATCCCCGCTGTTTGACAGGCTGCGTGTACCAGGACGACAGAGCGGACGGCGCAAGACCGAAAGGCAACGCCCGCAACGCGACGTCTCGATCTGAAACGGACCCCGGAAGTTCGACCACCACCGCGAGCCCGGCTGTCGCTTTCACTTTCACGGTGTCTCGTGCGACCTTACCAAGCGAACGGAGGAGAGCTTCCTTACGCGCCGAATAGAGGCGCTTCATGTGACGCAGATGGCGCAGATAACACCCTTCGCGCATCAACTCCGCGACCGCTCGCTGCACGCCGGCGGCCGGCGCCGGCGCGAGGCACGCGGCGACGTCACCAAAGCGGCGAACGAGTTCCTGAGGCACCACCATGAAGCCGAGACGAAGTGTCGGGCTCAGCGTCTTGCTGAAGCTTCCGACGTGGAGCACGCGTCCGCCATCATCGAGCGACGCAAGCGCCGGAGCCGCGCGGCCGGTGAGCTGCAGCTCGCTCAAGTAATCGTCCTCAACGATCCAGGCACCGTTGCGCTTGGCCCATTCCAGCAAGGCGAGCCGCCGCGCGAGCGACATCGTCATCCCGAGCGGCGCCTGCTGCCCCGGTGTCACGATGGCCAACGCCGCGTCAGCCGCGACCCGTTCACCGGCAGCAACGTCCAGCCCGTCTGCATCCACCGGAATCGCTTTCACGGTGATGCCGGCCAAATCGAGTGCCGTGCGTGTCAGCGGAAATCCCGGCTCCTCGATCCAGGCCGTGGCTTTTTGCAGTTGAAGCCCCTGGATCACGAGACCAAGCGCGCCGGAAAATCCCCCCGTAATGAACACCTGGGATGGGCTGCAGCGAATGCCGCGGGCGATGGCGAGGTAAGCGGCAATCTCCTGTCGCAGGCCTGGCTCGCCACGGGGATCAGGATAACTGACCGGCGCCATCACCGCCTGCCGCACTTCGCGCGTCAAAACGCGCGACCACAGCTTGATCGGGAAACCGTCTTGCGCAGGCACGCCCATCTGAAAAGGAAGCGGCCTGGTGCCGAAATCATAATAAAAGATGTTCGGAAGCGGTGATGCATCCGTCGGCGATGCCGCGCCGGTTGATTGCGCGGGACGCTCGGCGACACGCGTGCCTGACGCGCCGAGGCCGATCGCGAATTGCTCGGCGATCAGCCGCTCATAGGCGACGCGCACGGTGCCGCGGGAGACGCCGAGTTGAGCCGCGAGATCCCGCCACGACGGTAACCTGGCGCCGGAGGCAAATCGTCCGCTCTCGATTGCCTCACGGATCGCCCGATAAATCTGATCGGCGAGCGGTATTTTCCTGGAACGATCGATTGCAATGGAAAGCGAAGCCATCCCCCAATGGTACAGTGAGAATAGCCAATCTCGGTACTGTTTTCTGACCCACCCGACGACATATTCGGTTTCTCAACGACGGAGAAATCCAGTGACCAGCCACTCAAACATCGCGGGCAGCGGCATTGCGGATGTGACGATTCCCGACAGCCAGTTGGCGCGCGACATCACGCAGTTTGTCCGGGACACCGAAAGCGACCTGCTGTTCGCCCATTCCACTCGGGTTTATTTCTGGGGCGGTTTGAGAGGCCGGCAGACGGGCCTGAAGTTCGATTCTGAACTGCTTTATGCAGCAGCGATGTTTCATGACATCGGCCTGACCAAAAGCTACCAGAAAAGCCAGCTTCGGTTCGAAGTCGATGGCGCGAATGCCGCGCTCGAATTTTTGCGCAGCCGCGGAATTGCCGAAAAGGACATCGGAACAGTCTGGACAGCCATCGCGCTGCATACAACGCCGGGCATTCCTGAATTCATGGGCTCCGAGATCGCTTTGCTGCAGGTCGGCGCCGGAATGGATATCGCCGGGCGCGGTTATGAGACTTTCACGGACGAACAGCGTCAAGCTGTCGTAGCGGCCTACCCGCGCGGCAAGGACTTCGGCAACAAGGTCATCGATGCGTTCTATCACGGGTTGAAGCATCGGCCCGCGAGCACGTTCGGCACCTTCAACGACGATTTCCTCGCGGCCAAGGATCCGACTTTTCAACGCGTGGACATCTGCAGCGTCATCAGAAGCTCGCACTGGGAGCACGCGCACCACGTGCACTGAGAGATTTGGCCAACGCCAATGCCTCGGAAGCAGTGCCCGCCGTAGCTCACCCAACCATCAGATCGAGAAACATCGTGGATCGCCGATTACTCATGCTTGCCATGGGCATGTTTGCCATGGGGACGGATAACTTTGTCGTCGCCGGCATCCTGCCCAGTGTCGCAACGTCACTCAACACGTCCATCAGCCTTGCTGGCCAGATGGTCACCGTCTACGCTCTCTCCTTCGCCGTCCTGGCGCCAGTGATGGCCGCGCTGACAGGCGCATGGCCGCGAAAGGCGTTGCTGGTTTCGGCGCTCGGCATTTTCGTGGCCGGCAACGCGATCAGCGCCGTTGCAAACGACCTCAACACGGTGCTGGCGAGCCGCGCCTTGGCCGGACTTGGCGCGGCAATGTTCGCACCAACCGCCCTCGGTGTTGCAGCGTCTCTTGTGGGACCCGAGCGCCGAGGCCGCGCGCTCTCCACTGTGTCGGCAGGCCTTGCCGGCGCCACGGCGCTCGGTGCTCCCTTGGGAACATTCATCAGCGGGTATGGAAGCTGGCGCGCAACGCTCTGGTTTGTCGCGGCGCTCGGCGCGCTCGCGATGACGGGGCTATGGCTGCTTCTGACATCAGTGCCACAGCCTGAGCGCGTGCCGCTTCGCCAGCGGCTGGCACCTCTTCACGATAGCCGCATCGCATTGACGCTGATGACGACATTGTTCGCGTTTGGCGGCTTCCTGATGGTCTATACCTATGCCGGCCTCGTGTTCGACCGTGTCACCGGCGGCGATGAGCGCATTCTCGCGGGACTGCTGCTGTTCTGGGGCGTGGCCTCGACGCTCGGCAACGCCCTGTCGGGCCGCCTCGTCGACAGGTTCGAGAGCCGGAAGATCATCAACGGCGCACTCGTCATCGCCATTGTGAATTTTGCCCTGCTCCCCTGGACCTCCGCTCATCCGGTGACAGCCGCCATTGCGCTCGCGGTTTGGGGCTTTGCCGGATGGGGCCTGATGGTGCCGCAGCAACATCGCCTCGTGAAGACGGCGCCTCATGTCGCTCCGTTGTTGCTGGCTCTGAACAACACCGCGACCTACGGCGGCCTCGCCTGCTCCGGATTGCTCGGCGGCGTCGTGCTTCTGCTGATCGATCCGCACTTCCTCTCCTTCATTGGCGCGGGGGCGCTCGCCATCGCGCTCCTGTTCGCTGAGGTCGCCCATACGACGATTGCGTGGCGTGCCCGGCTGGAGCGCGGGCCTAAAGCGCTCGCCGAGATCTGATCGATTTGACCGCGCATGAAGCGCTGAGGAGATCCAAAACGATGTCGACCTACGTCCTTGTTCACGCCGCCTGGCACACCGGCACTGAATTGGAGCCCGTCGCAGCCTTGATGCGAGCAGCCGGCCATCAGGTCTTCACCCCAACCCTCGCAGGCAATCGGCCGGGAGACGTCAAAACCACAGGGCTTGAGGAGCAGGTTCGATCAATCGTTGATTTCCTGACGGACACCGACCTGAACGACGTCATCCTGCTCGGTCACAGCTCTGGCGGAATGGTCATCACCGGTGTCGCCGACCGAGTCCCTCATCGCATTCGCCGCCTGGTGTACTGCAATGCATTTGTCGCCAACAACGGAGAAGCGATCACTGACCTGGTGCCGCCGTACTACCCTGGTCTCCTCACCAAAGGCGACGACGGTTCGATTGCGTTGCCGTTTCCGATCTGGCGCGAAGCCTACATCAACGACGCAGATTTTGAGACCGCGCAACGCGCCTACGACAGACTCAATCCACAGCCCTTCAAGACATTCACCGACAAAGCGGTGTTGCGCACGAATCCGGCCGAGATGACGCTGCCGAAGTCCTTCATCAATTGCACGGAGGATATGGCCCTTCCCCATGGCTTCGCGTTTCATCCGGTGCTGTCGGCAAAGCTCGGACTGTTTCGGCTCGTCCAGATACCTGGCAGCCACGAACTGTGCTTCACGAATCCGGCAAGGCTTGCGCAAGCCATCGTCGAAGCCGGCAGGGACTGATCGGGAAAGGCACATGACGATGCCGAAGAGCCCAATCACACGCGATGAAGAGAATGCGGTCATCATGCGCGGTGGGTCCAAAATTTCTCTGATCGAGATCGAAAGCGCATTGCGGAGCCATCCGCTGGTGCGCGATGCGGCGGCCTTTGGCGCGCCGGATCCGGAGTTAGGCCAGCGTGTAGCAGCCGTCGTACAACTGGAAGACGATAGCGACGACGCGGCCATCGACATCATTCTGGGTGCCATCAGCGAGCAACTGACGGATGACAAAATACCGGAGCTGCTGGTGGCGGTTGACGCCGTGCCGCGCGATGAGCTCGGGACAATCGATCGGCAAGCTTTGGCAGAAGCTATTCTCGGCGTATCGACTTACCCGCGCAGCTCTCGCCTGAGCTGACGGTTCGATACGCGCGCGGGTGCTTGCGTGCCGAACGCGGCCTCGCGCAAGCGAACCAGACCGCCTTTTGAGATGCGATCGAGATCGCGTTCACCGTGCCGGACCATTTCAACGATATGTTGCGCCAGGATCGGGCGCAACCTGTCGGCCTCGACCGGTATGCCCGGGACCACAAAGCGATCCCATGCATGATCGAAAGCAAGCGCCATGAGGCGCGTGATGTCAGCGCTTGAATCGAGACTCGTCACGATGTGTCCCCCGCTCATCGCGAGCGATAAAATTGGCAGCAACTTTCGCCGCTGCATAGACCGATTCGCACGGAACGAATGTCGCAGCGATGACGATTTAATGACTGTTACGATTCAATCACGTCTCGGTCCGGATTCCGACCGACCGAGATACGCGCCGCGCAACGGATGACACGCATAAAAAAGGCCCGGTCGCGCTGAGCAATTGCGACCGGGCTGGAAGTGAGTGCCGAACCCCTGATGCGCAAGGGAACTGCGGTGAGCTAGGTTAGCGCAACCGCCCCAAATGAGAATGCCAATAAGCATCGGGATTTTTTCCCGATCGGCGGCTCAAGAATTCCCGCCCGGAAAGCGAGGCAGCCCCGCGCGAATGGCCCCTGTATCCTTCGTCGCCATCACCAAGACGTGAATGAATAGGATCAAAATAAGTTGCAGCCTAATAGATAGGATACTATCTATTTTTCATGGCAACCTCATCCTCGATCGTTCAGGCGGAGCTCGGCCTGCTTGTCCTGCGACTGGCGCGCATCTGGCGCCGCAGGGTCGACCAGGCACTGGCGGAACACGAGATTTCGGAAGCGATGGCGCATCCCTTGCGCATGTTGTCGCGCGCCGGCAAAGGCGTCCGTCAGGGCGTCCTCGCCGACGAACTCGGCATTGAAGGGCCTTCACTCGTCCGCATCATCGATCTGCTCGCCGCCGAAGGTCTGGTGGAGCGCCAGGAAGACCCGACCGACCGCCGCGCCAAGGTTCTTCAGATCACGCCGCGCGGCGAAGCCAAGGTCGAGGAGATCCTGAAAGTGATGCGCAAAGTCCGCGCCGAACTCTACAGGGGTATCTCCGCCGATGACTTGGCCGTTACCTTCGACGTGCTGCGCAGGATCGAAAACACCGCGCTTCGTTCGTTAGAGGTCGCCGAGGCCGTGGATGCATAGCGATGGCTGCCGTTCGTCCACCATTTCTGGTTCGCCACGCTGAGATCATCTTCTCGCTGAAAACCTTCGCCGCCGCGATGCTGGCGCTGCTGATCGCGCTCTGGGCCGATCTGCCAAAGCCCTATTGGGCGATGGCCACCGTCTATATCGCCTCGCAGCCACTGGCTGGTGCAACGCGCTCGAAAGCCTTGTTCCGCGCTACAGGCACGTTGATCGGGGCCGCGGCCACCGTGGTGCTGGTGCCCAATCTCGCCAACGCGCCGGAGCTGTTGAGCTTGGCCATCGCGCTGTGGATCGGGCTTTGCTTGTATCTGTCGCTGCTCGACCGCACGCCGCGCAGCTATATGTTCATGCTGGCGGGCTACACCGCCGCGCTGATCGGCTTTCCGTCAGTCTCGGACCCCGGCACTATTTTCGACGTCGCGGTATCGCGGAGTGAAGAGATCCTTCTCGGTATCATTTGCGCCAGCCTCATCTCCACCATCGTGCTGCCGCGCAGCGTCGGAACGGCGGTCGCATCGCGGGTCGATACCTGGCTCATCAGCGCCCAGCAGCTGAGCCAGAGGATTCTCATCGGCGGCGACGCTGCCGAGAAAGCAACACGCGCCCAGCGGCTGCAGCTTGCCGCCGATGCGATCGAGATCGACACCCTGTCTGATCACCTCGCCTACGACCCGACGGTCGATAGCGACATCGTGCGCTGGATGCGCGAACTGCGGCTGCGCATGCTGATGTTGTTGCCGCTGCTCGCCTCGATCGGCGACCGCATCAGCGCGCTTGGCGCGGACGCCCGCACAACCCACCCCCAGTTAACGAGCCTGATTGACGATCTTGCCCGCTGGCTCGGCGCGAGCGATGCCGCGCGCGAGCCGCCAGAACAATTGCGCGCCGCGATTGCCGCCCAGCAGCCGACGCTCGATGCAAATTCGTCATGGGATCAGATCGTGATCGCGAACCTGCTGATCCGGCTGCGCGAACTGGTGGATATCTCCCATGACTGCCGGGCGCTCAACCGTGCCATCGCTGATGGCCGCCGTCCGCTCGGCGCGGAATTGGCGTTTCGTCCTGGAGCCGGTGCTGCACCCGTCAGGCATATCGATCGCGGCATGGCGCTATGGTCGGCTGCAGGCGCCGTTCTGGCGATTAGCCTCTGCTGTGCATTCTGGATCGCGACCGGCTGGGTCGATGGCGCTTCCGCACCGATGATGGCCGCGGTCGGCTGTTCGTTCTTCGCCGGCCAGGATGATCCGGCTGTGGGCCTGCGCGGTTTCGCCAAGTGGTCGCTCGTCTCGATCATCGTCGCAGCCGTTTATCTGTTCGGAATTTTTCCTGCGATTTCCAAGGTCGAGATGCTGATCGTGGCGCTCGCACCGGCGTTCCTGCTGTTCGGCTTTCTCGCCGCGCGGCCGGCAACGCTCTTCACCGGCATGCTGCTTGCCGTCAACACCGCCACCTTGATGGCGCTGCAGTCGACTTATAATGCCGACTTCGAGGGCTTTGTAAATTCAAGCATCGCCTTCCTGATCGGAACCGAGATCGCGATCGTCACCACCTTGCTGGCGCGCTCAGTCGGCGCGGAATGGAGCGTGCGCCGGATTATGCGCCAGAGCTGGACGGAGGTGGCGCGCGCCGCCGAACAGCGCGGCAACCGCGACCGGGCTACCTTCGCCGGGCTGATGATCAACCGCATTGGACTGTTGGCACCACGGCTTGCCGCGCTGCCTGACAGTGGATTGCACACGGCCAACAGCCTGCGCGAACTGCGCGTAGGCCTCAATATCGTGGACCTGCGCCGCGCACGCCACGGTCTGCCGCCCCGCGCGTTGCGGGCGATGGATGACATGCTCGACGAACTTGCGAGTGACTTCCGCCGGTATGACGGCGATACGATGCCGCCAGAGTTGTTGGCGCGGATCGACCGCGCGCTGGCCAAAGTGATGCTGGAGGCGCGCGATGACGTGCGCGGCGATGCGCTGCTCGGCCTCGTCGGCATTCGCCGCGGTCTGTTTCCAAATGCATTGCCTTATCAGCCGGAGGCACCCGGCATTACAACGCAGGGTGTTGCCGCATGAGATACGATGTTGACTTGTTTGGCGTTCTGATGCCGTCACTGCTGGTGTGGTGCACCATCGCCTACGTACTCGGCACGCTGCTGCGCCGGCTGATTGAACGCACCGGCTTCTATCGCTTCGTGTGGCATCGCGCGTTGTTCGATCTTGCCCTGTACGTCTGCCTGCTCGGCGGCGTCGTCTATTTATCTTCCGAGATCCTGTCATGACCAAGACTATTCAATTTCTTCGCCGCTTTGCGGTCACCGTGCTGGCCGTCGCCGCCGCGCTCGTGGTCGGCATCTATCTGTGGGACTATTACATGGATGCGCCCTGGACACGCGATGGGCGCGTCCGCGCCGACGTCGTCACCGTTGCGCCGGACGTCTCCGGCCTCGTCACCGACATCCTGGTGAAGGACAATCAGCAAGTGAAGCGCGGCGACGTCCTGTTCCGGATCGACCGCGCGCGCTTTGCCCTTGCCTTGCAGCAGGCCGACGCCGTCGTCGCCGGCCGCCGCGCCATGCTCGATCAAGCGGACCTGGACCTGAAGCGTTATCGCGGCCTCACTCACGACGAAGTCTCGCAGCAGAAGCAGGAACAGGTTCTGGCCACACAGTTGCAGGCCAAGGCGGCCTATGAGCAAGCGGTTGCGGACCGCGCGGTGGCTCAGCTCAATCTCGACCGCAGCGAAGTGCGCGCATCGGTCAACGGCACCATTTCCAACATGGAGCTGCGCCCGGGCACTTACGTCTCGGCCGGCAAAGGCATCATGGCGCTGGTCGACAGCGATAGCGTGCATGTGGACGGCTATTTCGAAGAAACCAAACTGCCGCGCATTCACGTCGGCGACAGCGTGACGATCCGTCTGATGGGGGACGCCGCACAGCTCCACGGTCATGTCGAAAGCATCGCCGCCGGCATCGAGGACCGCGACCGGACCGCGGGCAGCAATCTGCTCGCCAACGTCACGCCCACGTTCAGTTGGGTACGCCTCGCCCAGCGCGTGCCGGTGCGCATCGCACTCGACAACGTTCCCGACAGCACCAAGCTCGTCGCCGGCCGCACTGCGACCGTGGAGGTTATGCCGAAAGATGGGACGAGCGTCGCGAAGCTGTTTTAAGCGACCGCCCCCGCTTCAGTACACCCATCGCGCGCAGGCACCGCCGCGCCATACCGCACACCTGCGGACTGCTCGACGCGTCTGGCGGACGGTGGTCCTGGCGACGCAGACGCCACGAACGCGTGTCCTGCCCGGGCCGCAGCCGTAGGCGACCTCCGTGATCACGCCGTCCGGCTCGTGAACCGGCGCGGCCGGCATTGCCTGCGCTGACGTTGCGGCAACCATGGCGAAGAGGGCAAGTGCGATCAGTCTGATCATCAGCTTTCTCCAGCTCTTGTTTGTCCAGCTCTTGTTTCTCCAAGTCTTGTTTTTTCCAAGTCTTGCGGGCGATTTGCCGAGGTTGGTTTGCAAAGCGCTTTTCCGCGTTGACCTATCGCAATGCCCGCTTTTGGGGCACGTCCGTACCTCCACGCGCGCGACGCCGATCCGCTTTGCCTCCCTGCCCGTCAAGTCCAACAGGCGCCGGCTTCGATCACCCGCGGTGATGTACCTGCTGCAGGCCGTAGACCGGCGTTGGAATCTTCTCCATCCGCGCTTTCAATTGAAGCGAGAGAAATTGGGAATAATGCCGCGACTGGTGCAGGTTGCCGCCATGAAACCACAGCGCCTCCTGCTGGGTCGGCTTCCACATGTTGCGCTGCTCGCCTTCCCACGGGCCGGGATCCTTCGTGGTGTTCGAGCCGAGGCCCCAGACCTTGCCGACCTTGTCCGCCACCTCCTTTGAAATGAGATCGGCAGCCCAGCCGTTCATCGAACCATAGCCGGTAGCGTAGACCACGAGATCGGCGGGCAGCTCGGTGCCGTCGCTCAGGATGACGGAATTTTCGGTGAGCTTTTTCACATCGACGCCGCTCTTCAGCTTGACACTGCCGTTGGCGATCAGCTCCGACGCGCCGACGTCGATGTAATAGCCCGAGCCGCGCCGCAGATATTTCATGAAGAGCCCGGAGTCGTCGTCGCCATAGTCGAGCATGAAGCCCGCCTTCTCGAGACGCTTGTAGAACTCCGCATCCTTCTCCCGGATGGCGTTGTAAACCGGGATCTGGAACTCGTGCAGGATCCTGTACGGCAGCGACGCGAAGGTGAGGTCGGCCTTGGCAGTGGTCATGCCGTTCGCCACCGCCTGCTCGGAATACAGCGCGGCGAGGCCCAGCTCCATCAGCGAATCCGACTTCACGATGTGCGTTGTTGAGCGCTGCACCATAGTGACATCGGCGCCCGCCTCCCACAGCGCCGCGCAAATATCATGCGCGGAATTGTTCGAGCCGATCACCACCGCTTTCTTGCCTTTATATTTATCCGGCCCGGGATGTTGCGACGAATGGTGCTGGTCGCCCTTGAACGCCTCCATCCCCTCAAACTTCGGCATGTTGGGTTTGGCGGACATGCCGGTGGCCAGCACGAGCTGCTTCGGCTTGAGCACGATCTCCTTGCCGTCACGCTCGACGACAACCGTCCATTCCTTCGCCTTCTCGTCGTAGCTGGCTTTCTTGCAGGTGGTCGAGCCCCAGTAGTTGAGCTCCATCACCTTGGTGTACATCTCCAGCCAGTCGCCGATCTTGTCCTTCGGCGAGAACACCGGCCAGTTCTTCGGGAACGGCAGATACGGCAGATGGTCGTACCAGACCGGATCGTGCAGGCAGAGCGACTTGTAGCGCTTGCGCCAGCTGTCGCCGGGCCGGTCGTTCTTCTCGATGATGATGGTCGGCACGTTAAGCTGGCGCAGCCGTGCGCCGAGCGCGATGCCGCCCTGCCCGCCGCCGATGATGACGCAATAAGGCTGACTAGTGATGCCCAGCTCAGCGGCTTCCTTCTCGCGCCCCTCTTTCCACGTGACGCGGTTGCGGTCCGCGCCGTGCTTCACGCCCATGGGCCGGTCGAAGCCCTGCGCTTCTTCGTGGCCTTTCAATTCAGCCATGGTGGTGAGCAGCGTCCAGATCTTGCCGTCCTTCAGGCGGATGTGGCCGAAGCCGCGCGCGACGTCGGTCTCGAACTGAATCCAGCTCTCGATCAGCCCATTAGTGTCGGTGGCGTCTTCACCATCGGCAATTGTCCAGTTCGAGGGTCTGGTGTTGGCAAGGCGCGCGTTGAGCATGTCGCGCACCTGATCCTTGCCTTCCATGGTCTTGATGTTCCAGGTGAAGGTAACGAGGTCGCGCCAGTAACAGTCGGTCTGAAACAGATCGACAGCGCGGTCGACGTCGCCGGTGGACAGTGCCTGACCGAGCGTATCGAGCAAATCGGACACAATCTTATTTGGAGCCTTGTCGAGCGCGGTGTCGAGCATTCTGAAGTCCTCCCTGGCGAGCGTTCGCTCTGCTCTATAATCGGCGCGTTGAAGCACGCCACTCAACATGCGGCGGAAGCAACGGCCCGCGCCGCCTCATCGATCTTCGGGACGTGCGGAAATGTTAGCACTTTGCGAGAGCGACGCGAGCAGGAAAGCTGCGGTGCCGAAAGAGTGCGCGCGCGAAATCTGGCGATTGCGCTGCGGCATAAGATCGCCGGTGAGCGTTGCGCGTGTTTGGCACCACCCGGGCTCTTCTGAACTCAACTCCCTCTCAACGGATGTCCCACACTTATTTGATTTCCCAACTCGTGTTGTGCGGGATGTCCATTGCAAAATAACCGCCGGGGCCAGCCGGGGCCGGCATGCTGATGCAAGCAAATGGCTCACTCCCTGTGATGCCTTTGTACTTCCCGGTACCGCCGGTGATGACATGGGTGCCGCAATCCATTTTCGGCTGCGACGCATCGAGATCGCGCGTATCGAACGTCGAAAAAATCTTGTCGCCGTCGGCATCCGCCAACACGCAAGCACCGTTGATGTATTTCTTCTCGCCGGCCGCGACACGCAGCGCGGAGCAATGCGCCGACATCCTGTCGAGCATCTTCTCGCCCTTCATGTTTTGGGTCGTTCCGACCGCCTCCAGCGTGGTGGCCGTTCCGAGATCGGCGATATCAATGCTGGTCAACGGGCGGAAAATGAAGTGGGTGACGTAGGGCGTCGTCCCCTTCTTCTCAATCGGATCTGCTGAGGCAGCCATTGGCATAAAGGCTGTCAGTAGTCCGGCGAAAATCGCCGTTTTAACGAGTGTCATTGCGGCGGCAGGCGCCGCAATTGTGCTGAGGCTGATGGGCTTCATCTGTTCCTCCCTGGATCAAGCAGCGGTTCAGGCTCATGATGACGACGAGCCCACGCGTGATACGCCTGAGGCGTCTCCGCTTCGAGCTATCGGGCTATTTCACTGAACAGGATGCGGCAGGAACGGTGCCGGACTTCGCGCTCTCGGCGAAATCGACTGGAGCGCGAAGATCTTCCGGAAGATGTGCAGCATCCGCCGAGACCTTATCCACGTCCGATAGCTGTTATGGGCTTCAACAAATCTACCACGTCCACGCTGTCGGAGTGAGTGCGCTGCTGGTTACGGGTACCTTAAGATGATCACTTTTGATTTCAACCTCATCAGCCCGCGCAAATGCGTCCCGCTGACGCGGACTTCGGAAGATCTACATGCACTACGCCAGCGTGTGAACGATCACAGGCCCGGCCACCGCCGTGATCGGTCCGGTGAGCAATGGCGATAGGTTCTGCTCGATCCACGCCAGCCCGCGCCGGTTCGACTCCTCCGCGCCTGCAAAATTATTGAAGATACTGATCGCGGTCACGGTATCGTCCGGCGCATAGACTACGTAGTAGGCCATAAAACCTTCAACATCGCTGATGATCGGAATAGCGCCCTCCTTGATCCGGACGGCCAGCTCTTCGGCCATGCCTGTCTTGGCCTTACCCTGACGAATGGCGGCATACATGAGACATCCCTCCATATGCTTTTCAGTCACGTGATGTGTCCGCGCGCCCGCCCAAACTGCAGCCTAAGCTAACTCAGGCTCGCCAATAAGCGTTTGGCTTCAATCAGATCTGCCGTATCGAACCCCTCTGTGAACTGCTCGAGAATACCTTGTAGCAGCGGCCGTGCGCGCTTAGGTCGATCCCGTGCAACCAGCAGCCGCGCCAAATCGACTGAAGCGCGCAACTCCCAGGCTCGTGCACCCTGACGACGGCTCAATTCAACCGCCTGAAACAAGCAGGTCTCTGCGGCATCGCTGCCGGAAGGCTGCAGCCCGAACAAAAGGTTACCCTTCACACGAAGCGCCTCAGGGATATACAAGACATCTCCGTTTGCCTCGATGAGTTTTATCGTGTCATCGATCAGCGTGACGCCTTCCGCAAATTGACCGGTCGCCGCAAATCCCTGAGCGAGTGAGATGTTGAACGTCGTGGTGAACGACCTGTAACCTGCCACATGGAGGTCCTGAAGGCAGCTCTGCAAATTCTCAACGCCGTCCTTGGCATCGCCTCTGCGGATAGCCAGTAGTCCTTTGAGGCCACGTGCCACTATGAGATAGGGTGCCATTGAATGGGCTTCGGCATGGGCTATGAACCAATCAATGTGCTCGTCAGCACTTTGCAGGTCCCCGGTCCAAAGGAAGACGGAAATGGCGCCGTTGAGCGCGATGGATAGCGTGACCGGATGCCCCAAGCGCGCGGCGTCTCTGACCGTCCGGCGTGCCCGTTCTAAAGCCTGAGCAGGATGGCCCTGCAGCCACAGGGTTTTCGCCAGCGCGACACCAGCCACTGTGCGGTGATCGAACGCCAGCAGGATGATGTTGGTCGGTTGGGAGTCCAGCCCATGCTTAAGCGCCGCACTTAATTCGATCCGGGCGCCGCCGAGATCGCCGGTGGACTGGAGCGAAGCCCCCAACATGGACCGGGCCAACGCATTGGCGACCGGGTCTCCGGAGTCCACTGACAACGCACAATTGCGCTTTGCGTATTGAAGCGCGGTTTTGAATTCTCCGCCCCGCGTGTGGAGCAGATGCAGCAGACCCAGCACTTGCACCTGGTTGAGGATGTCGCCACGTTCTTCGGCAATCACGAGACCTCTGCGCAAGGCAGCACACGACGCCTCGCTTTCGCCGCGCGTGAACATCAACGACAACCCCAGCGCCGCCTGAAGACGCATCTCCATGCGCCCTCCGCGCGTTTCATCATCGAGAGCGAGGATGGCCCGCTCCGACCAGCGATGGCACTCGGTCAAAAGAGACATCGCCAGAAAAACAGGCGCGGCGGCGGAAGCAAGTTCAACGCCAAGCTCGGCATTGCCGTTGATGCCGAAGCACCATTCCAGCGCGGAGCGTGCATTGTTAAGATCGTGAAGGTGGGGAAGCCGGTCCGTCACATTCCTGAGCGTCGACCATCCAGCGACGGTCTGCTCCAGCCATTTCCGGTAATAGGTGGCGTGACGCGTCGCCACGTCGGCAACTTCGATGTCGTCAATTTCGATTTCAAGGACGTAGGCGCGTGTTGTGTCCAGCAGGCGGTAGCGCATCGTTGAGCCGACGGGATCGGCCGTGACCATCGATTTGCTGACCAAGCTCTCGATTGCGCCAACGACCTGTCCCTGATCGATCCTCGCGCTTGTGGCAACGGCCTCCGCCGCCTGAAGCGTGAAATGATCGACGAATACAGCAAGCCGACGAAGCACCGCGCACTCCACATCGGACAGGAGCTCATAGCTCCAGTCGAGCGTCGCGTGCAGGGTCTTTTGCCGTGGCGGGGCGGTGCGATGCCCCGGCCATTCCAAAGCAAGGCGCTGGTCGAGGAGCGCGGCAGTTTGCTGCAGCCCGTAAGTTGCAACCCTTGCGGCTGTCAGCTCAATGGCGAGCGCGACACCGTCGAGCTTGCGGCAGATGCCCGCCACGATCGCAGCGTCTTGATCGTTGAGGTCCAAGCGAACGCCACTCGCCGCAGCTCGCTCTACAAACAACTGGATTGCCGGGAACGTTAGTGCGTCCGCCGCAGTCAACCCCGGATCGTCCGGCGGAAACGTCAACGGCATCAACCGATACACCTGCTCGCCTTCGACGCGCAGCGCTTCGCGGCTCGTGGCAAGAATATGGACCTGCGGAGCCTCCAGATAGATGCGCTCCGCGATGGCTGCGACGGTGTCGATGAGGTGCTCGCAACTATCGAGAACCAGAAGCAGTTGCTTGTCGCGCAGATATGCAATCAAGCTGGGTGTCGGGTCCTCGGATTGAACCGACAGCCCGAGCATCGATGTGACGGCGCTGGCGACCAAGCCGGCATCGCTCAAGGCTCCAAGGTCGACGAAGAGCACGGCTCCGGCGAAAGCATCGAGCAAGTCATGCACGACCGCCACGGCAACCGTGGTTTTGCCGACCCCGCCTGGGCCAACGACCGTGACAAAACGCGATACACGCAACAGGTTCGTGAGCGTGAAGACATCGTCGGTGCGCCCGACCATCCGCGTTGAGCGGGTAGGAAGATTGGAGTCCTTGAAAGCAGCAGCCGTCGCAATTCCGTCGGGTTGACCGTTCGACCGCGAGATCGGCGCGACAAAGCAATAGCCGCGACCGGCCAGGGTGCTGATGTACCGCACACCATCTTTGCCATCGCCCAGCGCCTTTCGAAGGGCCGCAATATGAAATCGTAAACTGCCCTCTTCCACAACGACGTCAGGCCAGACCTTCGCCATCAACTCTCTTTTGCCAACGATCTCGTTGGGGTGTGACACCAAGGCAATCAAGGTATCGAGGGTTCGCGCGCCCAGTTCGACGGAGGTGCCGTCCTTCATCAGGAGGCGTTCGCTTGCAACCAAGCTGAAAGGGCCAAAAAAGATAACATCTCTATTCTGTGCCGGCTGCGCCATGCGTCTTCCCCTCATAGCCGCCTGAGCCGGCTGGCATCCTAGGACAAGCATCGGTGCCGCACCACAGAGACCGAGGTTGTGGAACTCGTCGCAGTCCTGTTCCTGATTGAAAGAGGTGCCACCTCACTCGGCTTTGGCTACGACAAAACGGCAATCCCAACAGCCCTGCCTTGCCGTGGCTCGCAACAGCTAACAGCGTTCACAACGCATAACGGGCAATTCCCCGCGGGGTCTGCTTTGGTTGCTTGAGGCAACAAGTGAACGGACTGTGCCGCGTCCGATCGCTGCCGAATAAGGATGACCATCGCCGGACCAGGGTCACCGGAAATCGTCGCGCGGATGCGCAACACGCCGGCAACCGAGATAACCATGGAAAACAATGATCGAAGCGGTCCGTTCTGGGACTTGATCGAAGGTCGCCGCCCTTTAGCTGCTGTATCCCGTTTGTTGGGATGGAAGCTGCTTGCACTTGATCCTGTTCAAGGAACAATCAGGGTCGAGTTCACGGCTTCGCCGGATTTCATCAACCCCATCGGCACAATCCAGGGCGGGATACTCACCGCGATGCTTGATGATGCGATGGGGCCCGTAGCAACCGCATACCTGGGCGGGCACTTGATGGCCCCGACCTTGGAGCTGAAAACAAACTTCATGCGCTCAGCGATGGTCGGCCCGCTGTTTGTCGAGGCAAAAGTGGTTCATCGCGGACGCAGCATTGTATTTCTTGAAGGGACGATGAAAGACAAGGACAACAGATTGATCGCCACCGCCAGCGCCACTGCACGCATCTATGACTGGCCGGAAGAAACGAAGACAAAATAGACAGACAGGACCGGGATCATGCCAAGACCGATCCCGATGTCCCTGGCTCCTCAGAATGACTCGACCGACATCGAAAGGATATAACCAACGCCGTGCACGGTCTGAATCATACGAGGCGCCTGAGGGTCGATCTCAAGCTTGCGACGCAGCCGGAAGACCTGGACATCGACACTTCGGTCGAAAATATCCTCGTGGATGCGTGTCGCTTGCAACAACTGCTCTCGCGAGAGAGGCCGCCCGGGCGCTTCGAGAAACGCCAATAGCAACGCATATTCGCCCTTGCTCAACGAGACCGGTGTTTCATGAGGATCGACGAGTGTTCGACTGCGGCGATCAAGGCGCCAACCGTTGAACCTGTATCCGCCTCGCTCCGGATCGCGAGCCAAGCTCGCGCGCATCATCTCCTGCCGGCGCAGCACGGCGCGGACGCGCGCGAGCAACTCCCTCGGGCTGAATGGCTTGACGATATAGTCATCCGCGCCAAGCTCGAAACCAACGATCCGATCAATTTCATCAGAGCGATGGCTCGTGATGATGACCGGAACATCGGAGCGCGCGCGGATCGAGCGCAACAGGTTAAGCCCGTCATCTCGGCCAAGTTGCAGATCGAGAACGATCAAGCACGGGTGCCGGCCCGTGAAATGCCGGTCCACCTCACTTCGGTTCGAGGCTGAGCTGGTCGGCAGATTCTGATCGGCGAAATAGCTGATCACCATTTGCCGCGTTGCCGGATCATCGTCGGCGATCAGGATATGGCCGATCTTACTCAAATCGCCATTCATGCCATTGCCGTTGAGGGCACCTGCGGCACTCGATGGGGCAGGAAGACCGCCCCGTGCGGGCGAAAACGATATTGCAGACATCATCAGAGTCCTTAATGAATGTGCGAGTTTCTTGATGCTTCACGCTGAAGCGGACCATCAGCGGCAATCAGTCGAATTGCTCTCCACGGTCTGTTTCACCTGTCATCAGGTGACGGCGCATTCAAAGCAGAGTTCGCACGGAACCGCTCGTTATGCCTTGTGAACTGCTGTGAGGAGCTGCGAGACAGGCGGCCTGCGGCCCCTCACTTATGCTGGGTCACAACGTCTCGCGGCGATCGGCGCATGCTCGAAAATAACTCCTTCGCGGTATGATGACGGTGAGGAGGGAGGTGAGCATCATGCGCATTCAACATCGGCAAGACATTGCCAGCCTGTTGGTAGGCGTGTGGCTGGTTATATCGCCGTTCTTTCTCGGCTTCGCAGGCGCAGCGACATGGATCACCATCGTGCTTGGGATCTGTGTCGTTCTGTTTGCAGTGGAGGGCTTCGTCATTCCGTCCTATCTGGAGGAATGGGGAGAAATTCTCCTCGGCCTGGCACTGTTGGCCGCTCCTTGGACGGTCGGCTACGAGGCGGGAGCAGCAACAGTTAACAGCGTGGCATCCGGCCTGCTGGTGATCTTGTTTGCCGTCTGGGAATTGATGACTGATCGCGATTTCACCACATGGTGGCACGATCACTGGCATCACCCGGCCAACTGAGAGAGCATCCTGAACCTGTCCCCAATCCGCGCGCGGTTCGAAGCGAAATGTCTACACCGCGTAGATGGCCGCGCTGATTTGATGCGACAGGATTTCTGACATAAAGCGCGTCGACGATCCCGCGCTTGCCGTGCGCATGCACTCTCTGCCTGACTGTGCAGAAAATGTGCGGAGCTTGTAAGCCCCGCACATGATCTCACGTCACGACGCGGTGCGCGGCTCGAACGGCTGCCAGATGCTCATGCGGCGCGTCTCCGGCATCAGGAACAGCGCGAGCACAAAGCAGATCGCCGGAACGACGATCGGATAGATCAGCGCATAGCCGACACTGTTGGTGGCCGCGAATGCCGCCGAGGTGATGAACGGCACCAGTCCGCCACCCCAGCCGTTGCCGATGTGATACGGCACCGAGACCGACGTGTAGCGGATCCTGCCGGGGAAGTATTCGGCGAGGAACGCACCGACCGGCCCATACACCATCCCCACATAGCAAACGAGAATGAAGATGATGAAGATCGCGACCGGGTAGTTGATGCTGCCGGGCTGCGTCACCGTGCCCAGCCACATATACAGCGGATAGTACGTCAACGCGGCGAGCAACATGCCGCCCAGGATCACCGGCTTGCGGCCGATGATGTCGGACAGCCAACCGAAGAAGATCAGGCTCGGCGTTGCAAGCAGCAGCGCGGCGCCCACGATGTAAGCCGAGGTCAACGGATCCACCTTGGAGACCTGCTGCAGGAAGTACAACGCCCAGAACTGGCCGCTGTACCACACCACGCCCTGACCGATCAGCACGATGGTGGCGATCCCGACATACTTGATGTTCGAAGAGAGGAAGGCTTCCTTCCACGGGTTCTGGGTCATCTGCCCTCTCGCCTTGATCTGCTGGAAGATCGGCGTCTCCTGCAGCTGAAGCCGGATGTAGATGGCGACCGCAACCAGTACGAAGGACAGCAGGAACGGAACGCGCCACGCCCAGGCATTGAAGGCCTCAGTCCCGAAATAGGCGCGTGTGGCGATGATCACCGCCAGCGACACCACAATGCCAAGTGTTGGCGACGTCTGCAGCCAGCCGGTGTAGTAGCCGCGCCGCTCGTCCGGCACATGCTCGGCGACATAAGTGATTGCGCCACCATACTCGCCGCCCAGGCATAGACCCTGGATCATGCGCAAGCCGAAGAGAATGAATGCAGCGGTCAGGCCGATGGAATCGTAAGTCGGGATCAAGCCGATGGCGCCGGTGCCCAAGCCCATGCCGCTGAGGGTGACGAGAAAGGTGTACTTGCGGCCGATGCGGTCGCCCATCCATCCGAACAGAAACGCGCCGAGCGGACGGATCAGGAATCCGGCCGTGAACAGCGCAATCGTGCTTAGGAGTGCCGCGACCGGATGGGATTGCTCGAAGAACTTGACCGAGAGCACCGCGGCCAAGCTCCCGAAGATATAGAAATCATACCACTCAATGACGTTTCCAACCGACGCGGCGACGATCACGCGGCGGAAATCCCTGGGGACTTCAATAGCCATGTTGGCCTCCTTTTACGTCAAGAAGCGCCACCCCTGTTTCAGTGCTGGTGGTCTCGCGGCGCGCGGCCTTGCCTGCGCGGCGTCTGGGCGTCTGCAACGACATGTCGGCAACGGCGTCCAAACGCCTGCCTCAGGGAACTTCCAACCACCTGAGGACCGCTCCAGCGGGCCTTCCAAAACGTTTGGCACCGCGAGCCGATACCGCTTTCTTCCGCATTATGTCCGGAACTAAAGCGACCACAGCAGTGTAATCCCGAATGGTACATCGCCGTATAAGACTTTTGGCCCATCAAATTGACGGCATTTATATTTTCAAGTTCCTGCAACCTATCGGGCCCCTTCGGCGTCTTGAATGTGTCATCGAAGGATTTGTTGCGTATGCTGACGGAACTTTTTGCGCGGTTGCGCGAATGGCTGAAACCGAAGCCTGAAGTGGACATGCCATTCGACGAAAGCGAAGACCGCTCCATGCTGGCCGACGTGGCCCGGCTGCTCAAGGAGAGCGAGCCACCGCGCTGATCCCCAAATCTGATGAAGCATGACTTCGCCTGGCCGCGGGGTGGATTCGCTTTGGCCACCGGACGTTGTATCATGGCACGGCTTCGCGCCAGCTCCTCGTCCTGCACTGGAGAAGATATGCGCTTCAGGTTGCACCGGCCGTCCATCGTGCTCGCGTCCGCGCTGATCGCTCTTGGCTTTGCCGCACCGGCAGCTCGCAGCGAAACGACACCATCGAGCAAACTTGCGGTGGCGAGTTTCAACTTCGAGGACACGTCCGGCGAAGCCAAGAACGATAAGACGCCGCACGACGCCATGCTGAAAGACTTTCAGTCGATCGTGAGCAAGACCCTGTCCGATAAACTGAAGCTCGACGTCACGCCACTGCCCTGCGCGCCGGACAAATGCTCCCTCGCCGACCCCGGCATGGAAGCGCTTGCGGACATGGCGAAGAAGGCCGATGCGCGCTACCTCGTCGCCGGCGGGCTGCACAAGATGAGCACCCTGGTCGGCTGGGCCAAGGTCGTCGTCGTGGATCTCGGCCCGAACGGCAAGGTCTGCGACCGGCTGCTCTCCTATCGCGGCGACAATTCGGAAGCCTGGGAGCGCGCGGCGAAATTCGCAGCCGGCGACCTGATCAACCACTGCATGCGGTGATCAATCCTCAATCACGGGATGAAAAATAACGCTCACGTCTCCTTCCCAGCAGGAGCTTTATTGAGACGCCTGAGATCACCCGCGGACGGTCAATTGTTCACTTCGTCCTGCTTCTGATCTGTCTCCATTTTCGGATTTCTTAGCAAGGAGCGCGCCTGACGGCGGCATGCCCATAGGGACAATCTTTTAAACTTCTTGAAACAGCGGTATCGTCTTCTCGCGGCACGACACTAGAGCTATCGGGAGATTCACCCTCGTTCGGAGCGCGTGGATGAAATCGATCACCGCCATTGCCGCCCACAGGCTGGGCAATTTTTTGACCAAGGATTTCCGCCGGGTGTTCGGCTCGGCCCATGCTGACGAAGCCGAGCGTCTCGGCTCCGCCGCCCGCGCCACCATCGAATGCGTCGCGAGCAGCGACGCGCTCTATCACACCTACGAACACACGCTGCAGGTGACTATGGTGGGGCGCGACATCCTGCAGGGCATGATGGTGTCGCGGCGCATCGAGCCGTCCGATTACAGCCACCTGATTGTCGCGTGCCTGTTGCACGATATCGGCTATGTCCGCGGCGTGCTGAAGGAAGATACCGAAACCGAGTTCGCGGTAGATGCCGCCGGCCACAAGGTGACGCTGCCGCGCGGCGCATCGGATGCATCGCTGGCGCCGTATCACGTGGACCGCTCAAAGCTGTTCGCCTTCGAGCGGCTCGAGAAAAACCCGACCGTCGATGCCGCTCGGGTCGCAGACGCGATCGAGATGACGCGATTCCCGGTGCCGAAAGATGCGCAGCGCACATGCGGCCTCGAACCCAAGCTGGTGCAGGCTGCCGACTTTATCGGCCAGCTCGGCGATCCCCTCTATTTGCGGAAGGCGAACGCACTTTATTACGAATTTGAAGAAATCGGGATGAACAAACAGCTCGGCTACTCCTCGCCCGCCGACATCATCGAGAAGTATCCATCATTCTTCTGGAACAGCGTCTCGATCCATCTCGACGACGGCATCAAGTACCTGAACATGACGACCTCCGGCCGGCAGTGGATCGCCAACCTGCACCATCACGTGCTCTGCGCCGAACGCGCGCAACGGCTGATGGGGCCGCAGGTGTAAGGTTCGGTTCTATTGATCGCTTGCTGCTCATCGTTCCCTACGCGACCTTGCGATCTGCACGAAAGACGCTTCTCCTGTCCTAGCATCCGGCCAGGCGATGAAGCGAAACCAGCCCGCCGGTTCCTCGTTGTTATAGAAGCGCAATTCCAATGAGGATCCGCGAATGAGAAAAGTCGCCGCCGCTGCTTTTGTGAGCCTCGATGGTGTGATGCAGGCGCCGGGCGGGCCGGAGGAAGACCCTACCGGCGGCTTCACCCAGGGCGGATGGACGGTGAACTATTGGGACGAGCCGATGGGCACGTTCATGGGCGGCATCTTCTCGGAGCCGTTCGATTTGCTGCTCGGCCGCAAGACCTATGAGATTTTTGCGGCGCACTGGCCTTTCATGAGCGCCGACGATCCGATCGCAGGCTCCTTCAACAAGGTGACGAAGTATGTCGCGACCTCGTCGGATATGCCCCTCACCTGGGCCAATTCCGTCGCGCTGCGCGGCGATGTGGCCGGCGGCATCGCCAAACTGAAGCAGGAGAATGGACCAACCTTGCTGACCCAGGGCAGCAGCGGCTTGCTGCAGACCCTGCTCAAGCATGACCTGATCGATGAATTCCACCTGCTGACGTTTCCGCTGCTGCTCGGCCCCGGCAAACGGTTGTTCGGCCAAGGCGCAAAACCTGAGGCGCTGGCGTTGATCTCGACATCCGTCTCCACCACTGGTGTCCTCATGAGCGTATATCAACGCACGGGCGCCATCCAAACCGGCTCATTCCAGATGCAGGAGCCGTCTGATGCCGAACTCGCCCGCCGCGAGCGTATGAAGCGCGAGGGGTGAACGTATCAAGCGGCATTGCATTGTTCTGCGACATCGTCTCGCGTTTGAAGTCGTGCGACTCCCTTCAGTTATATCGCATCACGATCTAACAACCTGCGAATGAAATGCTGCACGCGCGAAATCACGTCACCTCGCCTCACGAGATCGTCGCGTGATGGGACGCAGCCAATTGCGCGGGCCAATGCCTGGTGCTGCGCAGCATAAAGCAGCAGATAAATTTAACTGCCTATCTTGCTAATCATAGAATGATTGGCCTAGATTTTCTTCTGCCGCTAACGGCATGATCCGGCGCGTGAAGCGTGACCGATACCTTCGCGCGACGAATGATCGGAGATTTTCGGATGACCTTCCCTCGCCTTCCATCGTTCAGCCGCCGCACGCTTCTGTCGAGCGCCGCCACCGTTGCAACCGCCGCGCTCGCCGCCTCCGCACTTCCTGCCCCCGCACTCGCAGACAACAACAAGGACAATAAGATGAAGGCGACGTTCGTTCTCGTGCACGGCTCGTTTCACGGCAACTGGTGCTGGAGCAAGTTGATCCCGATGCTCGAGCACGAAGGGCATAAGGTGTTCGCACCTAATCTGCCGGCCAGCGGCGGCGACCCGGCCCCGATCGAGAATGCGGATCTCGCGAGCTACGCAACGCGTGTCGCAGGCGTAATCGACGGCATTGCGGGCCCGATCATCCTGGTCGGCCACAGCATGGGCGGTATCGTGACGTCTCAAGTCTCGGAACAGCGCCCTAACCGGTTGCTGGCAGCCATTTACATCAACGGGCTGCTGCTGCGGAACGACGAGAGCCTCGGCAGCTTCCTGGACGCCAACAAGGCGCTCAACGTTGACGACCTTGTCCTGAAAAACATGAAGGTCTCGGCCGATGGTCAGACGGCGACCTTCCCGCCCGAGAAAGCAGCCGAGGTATTCTACAACACCTGCAAGCCCGCCGACGCCGATTGGGCCAAGTCGCAACTCACCCCGCAGCGCACGAAGGTGTACGGCGACAAGCTGCAGCTGACGTCCGAACGCTACGGCAAGGTCAAGCGCTTCTACGTGAAAGGCTCAAAGGATCACGCCGTGTCGCCGCTTTATCAGGATGCCATGTTGAAGAACACGCCATGCGATCAGGTGTTCACGCTGGATGGCGATCACTCGCCGTTCCTTTCCGCGCCGGACAAACTGGCAGAAATCATTCTGTCGGTGACGAAGAGCCTCGGCTGAGGCAGCCTGTGCCGGTGGTCCATGCTATCACCGCACGTGCTAGCCGAACCTCGCGGTGCAGGTTTACACTCACTTAACCATACCCGCGGCAACGGCACCGCGGGCTGTAACAAGCAGCGTCGTCCCCCGAAGGCGCATATGGAGACAATCAAGGGGGAAACACCATGACCGTCAGCAGCGACTATTCATCACCTGTGATCGTGAACGGCTTCAGCTGCATGAACTGCACGGATGTCGACTACGCGAACAAATTCGTCGATCCAGCTCACCCGAAAGACGGCCCCGCCAAGCCCGCGGCCGAACAGCAGTCCGATCAGGACCAGAACAAAGTCACGTTCGATGCGCAGGCCGTGATCCTCGGCGGGACACTGGCCGATCCGCGCGGCGCTGCCCTGCCCTGGGACGGATCGGTGGCGACGCCCGCATCATCGTCCGATCCAAGTGCAACGTCCCACGTGGATCGTTATGCGTGATGATGCGGCGCTGCGCATACCGCGGCGGAGCAAGCCTCAATATGCGCGGCGCGGTGGGAACGGGATTCGAAATCAGTAACGGGCAACAACCGGGCCGCTATTGAAATGATAGCTGATGCCGCCGCGCAATCAAACACGGGGTCCACGACCGGAGCTTTGGTGTAACCACGTTGGCCGAGATCGGCAGCATAGCTCGACTCAATCGGCAGAACTGAGAGAAGAAGGAGCGCAGCGCGCATCGCGGCTTTCATGTCAAAAATCCTGATTTTCAAACATGATGATTCTTACCGACTGCGTGCGCGCCTCGCTTGTATTGAACTGAACTCCCGATAAGACAAAAGGGAAATTTGCGCAATTTCAGGCTGCTGTCCCTATTCAGTCACATCCACTGCCGCCCTCCTATCGGTCTCCACCAGCGGCGGCAGGCCTTCCGTTTCGCGGATGATGTCGATGAACTGGCGTAAACCCGGCGGCGCCTGGCGCCGGCTTGGATAGTAGATCATGAACGGCGGCCCTTCGGAGGCCCATTCAGGCAGCACGACTTCAAGAGCACGCGACGAGAGCTCCGCCGTCACGCGGCGCTCGAGACAATAGGCGTAGCCGATACCGCGCAACGCGGCGTCGACAGCATGCTCGGTCTCGTTCGCGGTCAACGGTCCTCGCACGCCGAGCCGCATCATCGCCTTGCCGTTACCGAGCTCCCAGGGATAATTGCTGTTGTCGCCCACGCGCATCTGCACGCATGGCAAATTGAGAAGATCATCTGGCTTCTTCGGGCGGCCATGACGCGCGATCAGCGCGGGTGATGCGACCACCACCCACTGCAGCGACCGCGTCAGCACCACGCCCACCATGTCGCGTGGCACGCGGTCGCCGTAGCGCATGCCCGCGTCGAAGCCTTCCGCGACAATGTCGACGATGCGATCATCCACAGTCACATCGAGATGCATGTCCGGAAAGTTTGCGAGATAGCGCGGCAGTACGGGGCCGAGCACGAGACGCGCCGCATCGCGCAAGACATTGAGGCGCAATCGCCCCACCGGCGAGTGCCGGTGGCGCTGCAGCGTCGTCAGCGCATCGCTGATGGTCTGAAAGCCGTAATTGAGTTGGGCTGCGAGTGAAGCGCCCGCTTCCGTCGGCCTGATCGAGCGGCTGGTGCGATTGAACAGCTTCACGCCGAGCTGAGTCTCCAGCTTGCGCAGACGATGGCTCAGCGCGGACGTGCTGACGCCGAGTTCGATTGCCGCCTGGGCCATGCTGCCGCGCCTCGCGATGGTCTGGAACACATTGAGGTCCGCCAGCATCGCCCGGTCGAATTGCATCACGATTCCCTCAAGAGTTCATTGAGCTCTGCTCAACGATCCTACCCTGGATAACCGCGTTATGTGAATTAGGTTCAACGAACACAAGCGAGGAACCGATATGACCGGAGCAATCAACAATCGTCGCGAGTTTCTGACCATGGCCACGGCTGCCGCAGCTGCCGCCACGATGCCGTCGCTCGCAGCCGCAGCGACCAACACAGCAAAAGGAGAAACAGGTATGGCGTCCGCAAATCGAGCCACCCAGATTTTCAAGCCGGAGTTTCGTTTCGGACTGGGCGGCGTGCCCATCGGCAACGAGTTCAACAAGGTAACGGACGGCGATGCCGAGGCGACGCTGGAGGCCGCATGGAGCGCGGGTGTGCGCTATTTCGACGTGGCGCCGTGGTACGGCTTCGGCCTCGCCGAGCGCCGCTTCGGCCACTTCCTGCACAACAAGAACCGCAACGACTATGTGCTGTCGTCGAAAGTCGGCAAGCTGTTCAAGGCGTCAAAAAGCAACAAGCACGCCGACATCTTCCCGCTGTCGGATTCGCCGAACGATGTGGTCTATGACTACACGGCTGACGGCGTGCGCCGCTCTATCGAAGACAGCCTGCAGCGGCTCGGCGTCGATAGCCTCGACGTGGCCTTCGTCCACGATATCTCACCAGACTTTCCGTACTTCCCCACCTCATGGGAGGAACAATTCGCGATTGCCGAGCGCGGCGCATTCCCAGCGCTCAGCAAGATGCGCGAGGAAGGTATCATCAAGGCGTGGGGTGTTGGCGTGAACCGCCCCGAGCCGATCCTGCGCGTCATCGATGTCGCGGACCCCGACGTGTGCCTGTGCGCGTCCCAATATTCGCTAATCGACCATGCCAATGCGGTAAATCAAGTCTTCCCGGCCGTTCGCAAGAAGAACGTTTCGCTGGTGATCGGCTCGGCGCTGAATGCAGGCTTCGTCTCCGGCAGCCCGCGCTACAACTACGGCCCGGACAACCACAAGATTTCACCGGCACACATCGAGAAGCGCGACAAGCTTCGCGCCGCCGCCGCCCGCCACGGTGTGGACCTGCGCACCGCCGCGCTAAAATTCTCATCTGCACCGGATGTGGTGGTGGCGATGGTGGTCGGCGCCAGCACGCATCAGCAGATCCTGGAAGACGCCAACTCCATGCACGTCAAAATCCCTGCTGAATTCTGGCAGGAGCTTAAATCGAGCGGCCTGATCGAGAAGGACGCAGCTGTACCGGAGGCTTGAACGTGCTCGGATTGATTTGCACACATCAATGCCAGGGGCCTGCGATCACGCAGGCCCTCACGGCGAGATCCATCGATATCGCGACGTGCTTAGGCAGCCCGCGAAGTCTCGTGCTTCATATTTCTCCGCAGATATGTGAGGCCGCTTATCGCCAGCCGATTGGCGTCGGCTTCTCCGTCGGCTTTAAGTTTCTCGATGTAACCCGTGAGTTCATCACGATGCTCGTCGAGGTATTGCCTCGATACGCCCTGCATCATGCCCAAGGTATTGAGGCAGCGCTCCACAATCTCGCTCATTCGCTCCCCTTTCTCTCGTAGCAAGAATCCCAAAACACTTAGGTATGATGTCCCAGAAAATTGGACCGTCTTATGGCAGAGATCGTCGACGTAAATTGTATAGAGCGCGTATCCACAACCAACTCGCGAAACGAGACACTGCTTCAACGTGGCCGGGGCACGCTTCGCCTGGCTTTTGTTCTTCTCACCTCACATCGCCCTGCTCCCGCACGAGTTGCGGACGGTACATGGATTTCCGGTTCTCGAACGCGGTAGTGACATTTTCGAGGTCATCGAAAATCATTGCACTGCCGATCCGCTGCAAGAACCCCGTACGCTCCAAAATCTGCATCGGCTCGCTGTTCAGTTCAGCAATGCCGAGCGCCACGCTGCGCGCGGCAAATATCTTGCGCACATCATCCAGCATTTCAGCGGCGGTTGAATCGATCTGCGCGATGGCACTGGCATCCATCACCAGCCATTCCGTCTCGTCGGGAAGCTCGTCCGCAATCCTCTTGAAGCGCCCCTTCACATAGTCGACGTTGAAGAACAACAGGCTGCCTTGAATGAGAAAGATCGCCAGCCCCGGAATGGGTTTCGCTTCCTTCGAACGGTGCAGCTTGTAGAATCCATGTTGTCCCGGGATCTGCCCGAGCATCGCGTCACGCGGCACCATCTCCTTCAGCAACACATAGAGCAGCGTCGCGGCGACGGCGATGACGATGCCGGCCAGCACGCCAAGGCTGACCGCCCCCCACATGCCGATCAGCGCAAACACGAACTCGGTGCGGTTGATGCGCCAGATCTCGCGCAAACCGTGAAAATCAAACAGGCTGAGTGCGGCAGCGACCAGGATGGCGCCAAGCGCGGGCGCCGGCAGCAGCTTAAGCGCCTCGCCGAGATAAAGCAGCGACGCCGTCAGCACGAGCGCCGCCGTGAGCCCCGCAACCTGGGTGCGCCCGCCGACGGAAAGATTCACCGCCGTGCGCGAGTCCGACACGGTGACAGGAAAGCCGCTGAACACACCAGCGGCAACATTCGCCGCGCCGAAGCCCGTAAGCTCATCATCGGCATTCACTTCGAAATTTCCACGGGCCGCAAAGCTCCGGGCCGCGACGATGCCCGAGCCGAAACTCACCAACCATACCGCGCCCGCGCCTAACAGCAGGTCGTTCAGCGGAAGGCTCATAAAGTTCGGCAATGAAAACGATGGCAGCTTCTCCGGCAACGCACCAACGACTTTGATTCCCATTCCGGTGAAATCGAGCAGCCAGGACGCGACGGTCGCCACCACCACCACGATCACCGGCCCCGGAATGGGCCAACGCTTCCATGAGGCGACCCGCAAAATCGCAAACATCGCAACGCCGAGCGCCACCGACGGCCAGTGGATCGCCTCCGCCTTCTTCATCAGCTCAATGAAGGGTGGTACGAGCCCATCGGACTCGATCTTCAATCCCGTGAAACGCCCGATCTGGCTGACCGCGATCGAGATCGAAATACCGCTGATGAAGCCGATCAGGATCGGCTTGGAAAGAAACGCGGCAATCACGCCGAGATGAAGGCGGCTTCCGACGAGACACATGATGCCGACAGCAATCGCGAGCGCCGAGGCGGCGGTGACGGGATTGGCCGGCGACATGCTCGCCAGCGCCGCCGCCAGCACCGTCATCGTCGCAGCATCGGGACCGACGACAAGCTGCCGCGATGGGCCGAACAGCGCGTAGCCGACCAGGGGCAGGATGCTGGAATAGACCCCGACTTCCGGCGGAAGTCCTGCGATGGCGGGATAAGCGATGGCGCTTGGGATGGCGACCGCGGCAATCGCGAGGCCCGCCATCATGTCGCGGCCAAGCCACTCCTTCTTGTAGCCCTTGAGGCCATCCACAATCGGCAATCGGAAGAACACGACAGTACCTCTCGCGCGAATGCTATCGCGCGGCATTCGCATGAAAACCTAATACCGCTCCTCGACGAATGGGATCTTTCCGAAGCTGTCCTTATCGTCATACGCCCCGCTTTTCGACCGCCGCGGCAGCTTGACGCGTTCTTGCGGTGCCTTCTTGAACGGAATGGTGTCCAGGATGTGAGCGATGCAGTTCAGGCGGCCCTGCCGTTTGTTATCGGTTCGCACGATGTGCCACGGCGCGTTCTCGCTGTGAGTTGCTCGCAGCATGTCATCGCGCGCACGGGAATAGTCGTACCAGAGCCGGTAGGATTCGATATCCATCGGACTGAGCTTCCACTGCCGCAGGGGATCCTCGATGCGCGCCGCGAACCGCCTTTCCTGCTCCTTCATGCCGACTTCGAGCCACAGCTTGATCAGAATGGTGCCGCCGTCCGTGATGTATTTCTCGATTTCGGGACAAAGTTCGAGGAATCGCTCGGTCTGCTCCTTGGTGGCAAACCCCATCACGCGGTCCACGCCGGCCCGGTTGTACCAGCTCCGGTCGAAGATCACGACCTCGCCTTTCGCGGGGAATTGCTCGATATAGCGCTGCATGAACATCTGCGCTTTCTGCCGCTCGGTCGGCGCAGGCAGCGCAATCACCCGGAACACACGCGGACTGAGCCGCTCCGTGATTGCCTTGATGGTGCCGCCCTTGCCGGCGGCATCTCGCCCTTCGAACACGATGACGACGCGCAGACCCTTATACTTGATCCACGCCTGCAGGTGGCAAAGGCGCACCTGCAGTTTTTTCAGCTCCTTCTCATACTCCTTTCGGCTCATCTTATCGGCCGCTTTGCCGTTGCCTCGGGCGCGTTGAGTCGTGCGGTCAAGTGTCTGAAGCTCCATGGAGTCCTCCCAAGCGATCAATGGCTCGCGTTGACCCTTGATTCGACACGACTCTGCCGCCGCCGGCTTGATCCAAATCAGCGGTTCGAACGATGTGTATCGTAGCAAGGGCAGCTAAGAAGACGAAACGACAGTAGTCCTGACCAAACGCGACCGCGCAGACAATCCTAAAATCTCTAGGACAATTTTCGAGTTCGTATTCTAATCTTTCACGGGAAACGGGTGACCTTCCGCCAAAGGTCATTTGGTCAGGAGCAGGATCATGTCCAAGCTTTGCTATCTCGCGAGCACTCTCCTCGTTGCCACCGTTATCGCTGCACCGGCTTCCGCCTACGACCTTAACGGCGTATGGGCATCGGACGCCGACCGCTGCGACAAGATCTTCAAGAAGAGCGGTAAACGCGTATCGTTCGCGCAGATGGCTGATCTCTACGGCAGTGGCTTTATCGTGGACAGCAGCAGCCTGCGCGGCAAAGCGGCCCGCTGCATCGTCAAGTCGCGGCGCGAGACCCAGGACGCGCTGCATATTCTTGCGTCATGTTCGTCAGATATCATGCTGTCCAATGTGCAGTTCAGCGTGCGGTTCAAAGACGACAACAGCCTCACCCGCTTCTTTCCAGACATTCCGGGCATGGAGCTGACCTACTATCGCTGTACCGCGATGTAAGCCCCGACGTTTCGCCCGTACGGCGCATGAAGCACAAGACGATATCTCGTTCTCGTGACAGGAGCGCTCCATGGCCGCTTTCCACTTCGAACTCACGTCGCCCGAAAAGTCCGTGTTCTCCGGCCCGGCCGAACAGGTCGACCTTCCGGGACGCGACGGTGACTTCGGCGTTCTCGCCGGACATCGCCCGACCATCGCGTCGTTGCGTCCAGGGCTCCTGACCGTATCGGCCGGCAAAGGTGTCGAGAGGTACGTCGTGCTGGGCGGCCTCGCGGAGGTGACGCCCGCTCAGCTCACTGTACTGGCGGACATCGCTCAGGCATTCGGCGAGTTCGATATCGCAGGCTTCCGCGGCCAGATCGACGAGATGGAACACAGCCTGAAAGAGATGTCGCCCGGCGACGAATTGGACCGCGCCATCATACGGCTCGACCACTACAAGACGCTGCACCAGCAGCTGCGCATGCCGGCCACGGCGTTTTAAAAAGAGCTCTCGTCCGCATAGCCGTGGTGCTTGCGAGGCCATCACTCAGCGGCTAACACTCCGTCCGTGCCGGTTGCGCTGGACCTGTCATGTTGAAGGAATTCGGGCGCGAGATCTGGATTGCGGATGGTCCCCTCGTGGCGGTCGCCGGCTTTCACTATCCCACCCGCATGGCCGTCATCAAACTGTCAGACGGAAGCCTCTTCGTCTGGTCGCCGATCAAGCTTACCGATGGTTTGCGTGCAGCGGTCGATATCCTCGGCGATGTGCAGCACATCGTTGCCCCTAATTCACTGCATCATCTGTTTCTTCCTCAGTGGAAGCAGGCCTATCCCACGGCGAAACTCTACGCGCCTCCCGGCCTGCGCAAGAAGCGCGCCGATATCGCCTTCGATGTCGATCTCGGGGATGCGCCGCTTCCCGATTGGACCGGGCAGATCGATCAAGTCCTGATGCGCGGCAATCTGATCACCACGGAGGTGGTGTTCTCTCACATCGACAGCGGCACAGTGCTCTTCACAGATCTGCTGCAACAACTGCCGCCAAAATCGTTCTCAGGCTGGCGCGCGATTGTCGCCAAGCTGGACCTCATGACAGGACCCGAACCATCGGTGCCGCGCAAGTTTCGCGTCGCCTTCTCCAACCGCGGCGCCGCGCGCGAGGCGCTCGGACGCATCCTCGCATGGCCCGCCGAAAAGGTACTGATGGCTCACGGCACGCCAGTTGAAAAAGATGCGCCAGCCTTCCTGCGCCGCGCGTTTGGGTGGTTGATCGGATAACGCCTCAATCCGCATCAACCTTGCGCACGCGGGTGTCTTTCCAGCGCAGGCTGCGTCCATCCCGGGATTTCAGATCGAGTTTACTGACAGCACGGTTGCCGGCCGCATCGACCAAAACCGAATGCGGTTCATCGCGCTCGAACAGATGCCCCTCCCCCCATTGGCGCAGAGCGACGATGACGAGAAACAGGTCCCGGCCTTTCCTGGTCAGGACATATTCCTGGTAGGCGGAGCCGTCGGAGGCGGGGGCGGTTTCCAGAACGCCGCGTTCCACCAGATCGCGCAGCCGCGCCGAGAGCATGCCTTTCGCAATCCCGAGATTGGCCTGGATTTCGCTGAAGCGCCGCAGCCCGTCGAACGCATCACGAATGATGAGAAGCGACCACCAATCGCCGATGGCATCCAACGCCCGCGCCACCGGACAATCCGCATCGCCAAATCTCACGCGCTTAACCATGGCGCTCCGCTCCATTCGTCAATCTGGTTCTAAATTAGAACTAGAATGACCATCAATCAAGTGGTCTTATCTTAAGACCACTTGATAAGGAACGATGCGATGAGACCGGATGCGACCTCGACACAGCCGCACGACACCACGACTCCAGTGACACACCGGTTGTCGATGAGGACGATCCTGATCCTGGCTGTTGCCAGCGGCCTCAGCGTTGCCAACATCTATTACGCGCAACCGTTGCTGGACCTGATGGCGCGGGATCTCGCTCTGCCTCTCGCATCCGCCGGCCTCGTCGTCACGCTGACGCAGATCGGTTACGCGCTCGGTCTCGTTCTCGCCGTGCCGCTGGGCGATCTGATCGATCCCCGCCGCGTCGCGGTCGGACAAAGCATCCTCTCGGTTGTGGCGCTGGTTGTGGTCGCAACGGCGCCGAGCGAGCGCGTCCTTCTTGCGGGCATGTTTACGGTCGGCTTCTTCGCCGTAATCGTACAGGTGCTTGTCGCCTTTGCTGCCACGCTGTCCGCTCCCAATGAGCGCGGCAAGGCTGTCGGGCTCGTCACCAGCGGTATCGTCATCGGCATTCTCGCCGCGCGCTTCGTGTCGGGTGTCATCGCCGATCTCGGTGGTTGGCGTTCCGTTTATCTCGCATCGGCAGCCATGACGTTCATCATGGCCATCACGCTGTTCCGCGTCTTGCCTCACCACCGCCCGCGGCACGATCGCTCGAATTACTGGTCGGTTGTTCGCTCCATCCCTGCGCCGTTCCTGAACGATCGC
Source organism: Bradyrhizobium sp. SYSU BS000235 (assembly GCF_049747295.1). Taxonomy (NCBI): domain Bacteria; kingdom Pseudomonadati; phylum Pseudomonadota; class Alphaproteobacteria; order Hyphomicrobiales; family Nitrobacteraceae; genus Bradyrhizobium; species Bradyrhizobium sp. SYSU BS000235. Next base: position 4,009,928 of record NZ_JBMHJM010000001.1, on the reverse strand, counting down.
ATCGTACGCCTGCGCGGCATTCTCGCGCTCTTGATCTTTGCGGCGTTCAGCACGTTGTGGACCAGCCTTGTTCTGCCGCTCAGCACAGGGCCTTATGCGATGACACATACACAGATCGGCCTGTTCGGCTTGATCGGCATGGCAGGCGCGACGGCGGCAGCGGGCGCCGGTACGCTGGCGGACAAGGGGCTGGGTGGACGCACCACAAGCGTCGCGCTCACGATCCTGCTCGCATCATGGGGATTGATCGCCCTGCTTCCGCAATCGATCCCGGCGCTCATCGCAGGCATTGTGCTGCTCGATTTTGCTGTTCAAGCTGTTCACGTCACCAACCAGAGCATCATCTTCGCGATTTATCCGAACGCGCGCAGCCGCCTTGTGGGTGGCTACATGTGCTTCTACTCGGTCGGCAGCGCCGTGGGCGCCATCGCCTCGACCGCCGCCTTCGCCTATGCCGGATGGCGCGGTGTCTCGCTGCTGGGCGCGGGATTCAGTGCCCTGGCGCTAATGGTCTGGGCAATGAGCGCATGGCGGGAATCCGCGCGACCTGCGGTGACATGCTCCGGAGCAAACCCTGCGGCTCCGGCATCATCAAACTGAAACAACACGCAATGGCTACCTCGTTTGAGCTAGTTACATCATGTCGCAGTTAGATATTCCGTGCTAGAATGGGAATCTGAATAACTGGGTGCTGGGCTGGTCCACTGCCCACGTCTTTTAATCATCTTTGATGCAGCGTGGCGCTCGTCGTGGGCCATACGCTCGATGTCGACCGCGGCAGGGAGGCAACGATGATGATTCCCTTTTTAATACTTATTCGCGTTGTCGGTGCACAGCTCGCCATCCCGGTCGCTGACGGCGTTCCAAAGTTCAACATTGAGCGAAGCTGCGAGCTCGACCGCGAAGCGGCCGAAGACACCAATCTGGCTCAGCCGATTGAGAAGTGCATCGCAGACGAGACGCAGGCAAAGCAGCAACTGGAAAAGGAATGGTCGCAGTTCAACGCATCCGACAGAGCCAGCTGCATCGCGGACACCATGACCGACGACACACCGAGCTACGTCGAATTGCAGATCTGCCTCGATTTGGCACGAGACTCAGAACGGTGACAATCGCCGCGCATAAGCCTCCCGATTGAATATAGAATCAACTGGAAATCCCTTACAATGCGCGCTACGTGAAAGATCGGGACGCGCATGACGACATTTCTGTTCGACGGGCCTGAACAGGCCCTTGCCACCATCCTGCTCGCGCATGGTGCCGGCGCGGCGATGGATTCGGCTGCGATGACAGCGCTGGCGAAGACATTGGCAGATGCAGGCTTTCGCGTCGCCCGCTTCGAGTTCGACTACATGGCCCGCCGCCGCACCTCGAATGAGCGCAAGCCGCCGCCGCGCGCGGACAAGCTGATGCCGGAATACATCGCCGCCATCGACGCGCTCGGCGCGAAGGGACCGCTCATCATCGGCGGCAAATCCATGGGCGGGCGCGTCGCCAGCATGATCGCGGACGAGCTTTACGCAGCGAAACGGATCACAGGGCTCTTGTGTCTTGGCTATCCGTTTCATCCACCGGAGAAACCCGAACAGTTACGCACCGAACATCTCGCCGGCCTCACAACACCCACGCTGATCGTGCAAGGCACGCGCGATCCGTTCGGCACTCGTCATGAAGTCTCGTCTTACAAGCTTTCAGAGAGCATCGACTTTCTCTGGCTGCAGGATGGCGATCATGACCTCAAGCCGCGGAAGAAAATCTCCGGATTCTCAGTGGCCGATCACCTGAAGACTTTGGGCGATACGGTGAAGGCTTGGGCGGGGCGGTTGCGCTGAGGCCCGGCTCATGAGCCTGAGCTGCGCTAAGCCTTTTTCGAAAGTTTTTCCCTGACTGTAGGAACCACAAATAGCCAGGCTATGGACCACAGCACTACCGTCGTTGTGAATGACGCTGGCGCATTCCCCCACGTGAGCGACAGGATCGAGACGAAAACGCCCACCAAACTGAAAAAACTGAACACGATCACCCAAGCGATCCAAGGGCCTGTCCCTTTCCAGCAGGCAACGACCACAGGAAAAAAAGGGACCAGTAACCAGGGAAGGATCACACCACCACGGGGCAACATCCAGTCAACAACAAGGGACACCACGAATATCGCGGCAGTTGCAATGATTACAAACAGCAGGATTGACCAGAAGACCTTCATACCTGGCTTATTGTAGTCGGCTTGCGTCATTTCTTCTCAAACGGTCACCGCCCGCGCGTCCAAGAGATTGATACTCCATTCGAGTGACCTACGGGAGGGGCTGCTTCCCCTCCGGTAAAATAACACCCCCAAAATATTTTCAATTTTTACGAGCGGCCATGTCACAGGGGCGCTGGTAGTCTCGTCCTGATATCGAACGCGCACGCCGATGGGGTATCCCGGAAGCCGGCGCTGTCTATCAGAGAACAGGACCATGGCCATGAAAATCGTCATTATCGGCGGCACGGGACTTATCGGATCCAAGACCGTTAAAATCCTGCGAAATGCAGGCCATGAAGTGGTCGCCGCCTCCCCCAAGCTCGGCATCAATACCATCACCGGAGAAGGACTGGACAACGCGCTCAAGGGCGCACAGGTGGTGATCGATCTCGCGAACTCACCGTCATTTGAAGACAAGGCGGTGCTGGAGTTTTTCGAGACGTCCGGCCGCAACCTGCTCGCGGCAGAACGCACTGCGGGCGCGCAGCATCATATCGCTCTCTCCGTGGTCGGCACCGAACGCGTGCCGGACAGCGGCTATCTCCGCGCCAAGCTCGCACAGGAAAAGCTGATCAAGGGCAGCGGCATTCCTTACACCATCGTGCAATCCACACAGTTCTTCGAATTCCTCGACGGCATCGCGCAGTCCGGCGCAGAGGGCAACACGGTCCGGCTATCGCCGGCTCACGTGCAGCCGATCAGCTCGGACGACGTTGCGAAGATCATGGCTGACGTTGCGCTGAATGCGCCCGTGAACGGCACCATCGAAATCGCAGGTCCCGAGCGCGTGCGGCTCAGCGATCTGGTGGCGCGCTATCTCGCCGCCACCGGCGACACCCGCAAGGTCGTGGCGGACGATCAGGCGCGCTATTTCGGCGCGCTGCTGAACGACGGCTCGCTGGTGTCGGACAACAACCCGCGTCTCGGCACCATCCGCTTCGAGGACTGGCTGAGGCCGCAACTGAAAACCGCCTGACATCAACTCATCCCCTGGAGAGCAGCATCATGAGAAAACTTCTTTGCGCACTCGCGTTCGTCGCCGTGTTGGCAAGTCCCGCGTCGGCGCACGACGACAAGTCCAAGGTGACGCTCGTGTTCGACCACCCCCTGCCGAACGTTCCCGGCAAGAGCATCAAAGGCGTGCTGGTGGAGTATCCGCCCGGTGGATCGTCCGCCGCGCACACTCACCCAAGCTCCGCCTTCATCTACGCCACCGTGCTGGAAGGCGCGATCCGCAGCCAGGTCAATGACGGGCCGGTGACGACCTACAAGGCGGGACAGAACTTCTCCGAAAATCCCGGCGACCGCCACGCCGTCAGCGAGAACGCCAGCACGACCGAGCCCGCGAAGCTGCTCGCCGTGTTCGTGGTCAACACCGAGGAAAAGGACCTGGTCCTGCCCTACCCCAAGTGAGCGGCAGGTCCTACAAAGTTCATCCACCCGATGGGAATCGATGGCCCGCCCGGCTATGGCAGCCGCGAGCGCGATGACGTGCTGCAGACCGCCGCCCCCGAGATCGAGGACGGCCGCGTCTCCGCGATTTACATCACGCGCAATCCCGACAAGCTCGGGTATGTTGCGAAGCGGACGATCCGCGAGAACCGCGAAAGGTTTTTCGAGTGACCAAGGTTCGCGTGAAGAAAACGCGTCAAACAAGAACCTAAAGCGGAATCATCTTTGACACGACGCGGTCGGATTCCCGATCGCTTTCAGCCAGCCCGGCAACGACGCCGGCCCGATCGGCTTCGTTGCGATTCTGGCTCATCTTCCGTTTCGCATCGATACGCGAGATCGGCATGCGAAGGCCAACGATGCCGCGAAGCTGCGCCTTGATGAAATCGGCCGGCGCATCGGTCACAGCCCAGGCCTCGGCGCGCGGGTGTTCGTACAGGTGCGTGAGCCGCGTGATTACGTCATAGAGCCTGTCAGCATCTTCAAAGAACTCAGCGTGGCCATACGCATGGACGGCCGCATAATTCCAGGTCGGCACGACTTTGCCGTGCTCGCGCTTCGAGACGTACCAGGACGGCGTGACATAGGCGTCGGGTCCGTTGAAGATCGCAAGCGCCTCGCCTACCGATGCTTCCCTCCATTGCGGATTGGCCTTTGCCACATGGCCATAGAGAACGCCATGTTCGCCTTCGCGCTCATCCAGCAACAGTGGAAGCGGCGTGCAGAGCAGCCCGCTTGATGTGGACGTAACCAAATTGGCGAGGCGCGCTCCGCGGATCGTCTCATGGATCGACGCCAGTTCGGTGTCCTTGAACGCGGGTGGAATGTACATCAGGCAACTCCGATCTTGGGCAAACGTGACGCGTGCTATTCAGCTTGGCGAAGGAAGGGGTTTTCGTCCGCCCCACACGATGATGATGGCCGCGACGAGGTTCAGCAGCGCTGCGACGACCAAGGCCGGTCCATAACTGTTGAACGTGTCGCGAAGGATACCGAACAAACCCGGGCCAAAGGCGGTCGCAATGGCGATCACCGAGGCCGCAACGCCATAGACCGCGCCGAAAGACGCCGCACCGAATTCGCGGCGCGCAATGATCGGTGAGAGCGTTGTCAGATTTCCGATGGTGAGCCCATAACACACACTCGTCAGGAGCAGCCCCTCCGCGCTCGACGTCATGGCCATAGCCGCGAGGGACGCCGCCGCGACCAGCAGAACGCCGGCGGTCGTCAGTCGCAGATCAACGCGATCAGCAAAACGGGCGAGCGCAATTCGGCCAATGAACGCAGCGAGCGCAGCTGATGAGACGGCAATGGATGCCCCCTGATCGCCGAGTTTCGGCGCCACCAGGGATACATGGTGGCTCAGAAAACCGATCTGAACCATCAGGCTCAGGGCGAACGCGATCAGTTGCGAATAGAACTGTCGCGTGGCCATCGCGCCCTTTCGCGACCAGAACGCTTCCGTTTTCGTCGCGCGATCGGTCGCAGGTGCTTCGCCGTCCGGCAACAACCCCATTTCCTGCGGTGTTCGCTTCAAGACGAAAAGGACAACCGGCAGCACAACGAGCAGCGACGATGCTCCGGCAAGAATGAACGCCGTCTTTTCACCAAACACGGTCATGCCGCCCAACAGCAAAGGCGTACCGATCATTCCGCCGATGCTGGCGCCCAGCAGAGCCATGGACACGGCCCGTCCCTGGTGACGCTCAAACCATGGCGCCAGTGTCGTGCTGATGGACGTCGTGGACAGACACGCACGCCCCAAGCCCATGACGGCGAAGATGAGAAAGACCTGCCACGCCTGCTCGCAGTAGGCCAAGGCGGGCACGGTGAGCGCGAGAATGCCGGCTCCGGCGGCGAAAACGAGTTTAGGTCCCAGCCGTGTAGTCGCCGTTCCCACGCTGATCAGGCAGACCGCATTCACGAGGTAAGACACTGTCACCGCTGTCGAGATCAGGCTGATGGAGAAGCCCGGCCGCTCAGACAGCGCGTGGATGTACACGCCCATCCCGAAGACGGTCAGTGACCATCCCACCACGGCAACAAGCAGGCAGCCGAAAACGATCCACCATCCATAGAAAATGCGGCCGCCGCTGGTGGTTTTGGTCTGAAGTACCGTGGACATCGTTTCTCGGAGGGGGCGACTTGGTCGCTGTGCGAATCCTGATTTCAGGCTGGAGACTGCCCGAAAACTGGTCCAGAATATACGTCCAGTTTCCGACAAATTGGATGGTCCAGTTGGCTACGCCGAAAGTCACCGAGCGGAAGGGGCGTTCGCCGAGCGCACAGATCTGCAGCAACCTGCGGACACAAATCACGAAGGGCCTCTATGCGCCCGGCGCCGCGTTACCTTCGTCAAGAGCGCTCGCCGCCGAACTCGGCGTATCCCGCACCACGGTTACGGCCGCCTACGATCAACTCATCGCCGAGGGCTATCTTGAATCCAGACAGGGATCGAAGACCCGCGTCGCGGCGGCGTTCCGCCCGCCCGCCCCCGTGCGCATCAAGCCGACGGTCTCACGCACGGCAGCCCGCGACCTTTCTGAGTTCGGGCGTCGCGTGCTGACCTTCCCGCCCGCCGATCTGAGCGGCGATCGACCCGCCATCGATTTCAGGTACGGCGACCTGTCGCCGGACGATTTTCCGACACTGCCGTGGAAGCGTGCCATTACCCGCGTGCTGCTGCAGAAACAGCAACGGCTAAGCTACGGCGATCCATCCGGGCTTCCCGAGCTTCGCAAGGCACTGCAAAGTTATCTCTCTCGCGTGCGCGGCATCCGCTGCGAGGCCGATCAGATCATCGTCGTCAGCGGCTCCCAACAGGCGCTTGATCTTTGCGCACGCGTCTTCATCAATCCCCGTGATGACGTTGTGATCGAGAACCCCGGCTATCCCGCCGCGCGACAGGTGTTCGAAGCCGTCGGCGCGACACTCCATCCTGTCCCGGTTGATCACGAAGGGATGAGGACCGACCTTCTCGAAAATGTGCGGAAAGGACGGCTCGCTTACGTCACGCCATCGCATCAATATCCGCTCGGCAGCGTGATGTCGGTGAGCCGCCGTCAGGCGCTGCTGACCTGGGCCACCCAAGTCGGCGCTCACATCATCGAGGACGATTACGATTCCGAGTTCCGCTATGACGCGCGACCCGTGGAGGCGTTGCAATCGCTCGACCGCGAGGACGTCGTCATCTACGTCGGCACGCTTTCGAAGACGCTCTCACCGCAATTTCGGCTAGGCTATCTGGTTGTCCCATCTCATTTGGCAACGGTATTTTCCACAGCTAAACGACTGACCGATCGGCACACGTCCACCCTCGCGCAATCAGCCCTGGCCGACATGCTGGAGTCGGGCGCGTATGAACGTCACGTGCGTCGCGTCCGGCGTTCCAATGGCGAACGAAGGTCGGCGCTGCTTGCAGCCGTGAAAGACAATTTTGGTGACGACGTCGCCATTTCAGGCGCGGACGCCGGGCTCAGCGTCGTGCTGTGGCTGCACAAGGTGCCGCGGAGCAAGGAGTCCGAACTCATCGACGCGGCGCGTGCCAATGGTATCGGCGTCTATCCGATAAGCCCGCTGTTTGTTGGCACGAAGGATCGCGCGAAAAAGGCCGGGGTCGTGCTGGGCTACGCCGGCGTCTCTCTCGCCGACATCAGGCGCGGAATCCGCAGCCTCGCGCGCGTGGTTGAGACGCTGTAGCATCAGAAGATTCGCCGCAAGTGCAGGCCCAGCATGACATTTTCGATCGTAACCTATGCGAACAATCATTTCGACGGAGTGGATGCACTTTGGCGGGAGGCGTTTCCCAACGATTCCGCCTGGAATGCCGCTCGCGTCTCTATTCCTGAGAAGCTGAAAGTTCAGCCTGACCTTTTGCTGGTCGCGGTCGAAGGCGATCATGTCCTCGGGTCAGTCATGGCTGGATATGACGGCCACCGCGGCTGGATTTCGCGCATCGCTGTTTTGCGCTCGCATCGTCTCACCGGGATCGGACAGGCTCTTATTCAAAAAGCCGAGAGGCGGTTGGCTGCATTGGGCTGCATCAAAATCAACCTTCAGGTTGTCGGCTCGAATGAGGCGGTCCTTGGTTTCTACAAACAGGCCGGATACGAGGTCGAAGAACGCATCAGCATGAGCAAGCTAATCTCCAAAGCTTAAGTGCGATTCGTGGACAACGGCCGATCGCGCACCAGCCTCACCCACGGCGCCGCGTGAAATACGCTCATCAACAGATACATCGTCGCCATTCCACTCAGCGGCGAGGCGTGCGCCGCTGAACAAAGCGTATCCGCTGGATCGTTGCCAAGAACGTCGGTTAGCAACGCCATGAGGGCAAAGGTCGGCGAGGCCGCGAGGGCGAGCCCGTCCGTGATCCTGAGGGAAGCGAAGCTCTGGCGGATCGCTCCGCCGGCTTCACCACAGCACGCGCGGCTCACGGCTGCGTGCCCGCATCCTTGTTGCGGAAGGCCGCCTCACCAGCATCGGATACCTCGACCCACTTCGGGTCGGGCGCTGCACCCGCGACATAACTCTCGTTCCAATTCCACCACTTGTACGGACGCTCCTGCGGATAGCCCTGCGGCGAGTCCTCCCACTCCTCCTGACGCCCAAGCGCTGTCAGGTCGAGGTAGCTCCAGACGGTGCCCATCGCCTCGTCGCCGCGATTGTTGATGAAATAAGTGCGGAAGATACGATCGCCGTCGCGAATGAACGCGTTGTGGCCGTGCCATTCATCGACGCCGAAGTCGGCATCGAAGCTGTCGGTGATGGTGACCCAAGGAATATGCCCCCAACCCATGTGTGCCTTCAGCCGCGCTATGTCCGCCTGTGGCGCACGGGAAGCGAACACAAGCGTCGTGTCACGCGCGTGCAGATGGGAGAGATGGGACACCTGATCCGCCACCATCGAACACCCGATGCAAGCGTGCTCCGGCCATCCGTGCACGCCTGGCTCGAAGAAGGCGCGGTAGACGATCAACTGCCGCCGCCCCTGAAACAAATCGAGCAGGCTCACTTTGCCATTCGGCCCCTCGAACGTGTACGTTTTCTTCACCGCCATCCACGGCATCCGCCGGCGCTCGGCGGCAAGTGCATCATGCGCACGGGTGTGCGCCTTTTCTTTCACCAGCATCTGGGCGTGAGCCGTCTCCCATTCCTGCTTTGAGACGACCGATGGCGTCTGCATAGCGGATAGTCCATTCTTTCCGTTCTGCGTCATGGCTTCAAAACCTCCTCAATTGGACGAACGCCCGCGCTCCAAGGCTGAGCGCGATGCCGTCCGCTGCTCTTCATTCGTTGGATCGTTTTGACACCGCGCCATCGCACGGTGGGAGTAACAAGTGTGGCGCTATTCCGGTTTCGCCGGTGGAAACAGCGGCACACCGCCTCACACCTTGGCGACCTCGCCGTGCCCGAACCGCGCACGATAATCTTCCGGCGTGATGCCGAGCAGACGTCGGAAAACGCGCGCCAGCGTCGCCGCGCTGCCGAGACCCGAGCGGCTGGCGATGCGCGCGAGCGGCCACTTGGTCGTCTCCAACAATGATTTGGCGCGGTCGAGCCGCACCAATTCAACATAACGCGCGGGCGTCATGCCGGTTTCCGCCGCAAACGCGCGGCCGAAGGTGCGCTCGCTCATTCCCGCGCGCTCGGCCAACTGCGGAATGCTCAAGTCTTCCGTCGGATGTTCACCAATCCAGGCGAGCAGATCGCGGAGGCCATTGGCGGATTTTGCCTGTGCAGCCAGCGTCGCGCTGAACTGCGATTGGCCGCCGACGCGCCGGAGATACAGCACCAGTTCGCGCGCGGTGTTGAGCGCAATCGCGGGGCCGCAGTCCTGCTCGACAAACGCCAGCGCCAGATCGATGCCCGCAGTGACGCCTGCGGAGGTGTGGATGTGTCCGTCGCCGATGAAGATGGCGTCCGGCTCCACATCCGTCTTCGGAAACAGCGCGGCCAGTTGCGATGTCGCCGACCAATGCGTGGTGGCGCGCCGCCCGTCGAGCAGACCCGACGCACCGAGCAGGAACGCGCCGGTGCAGACGCTGGCGATACGCCGCGTGCGCGGTGCACGGTCATTGATCCACTTCAGAAGATCGGTCGCTGCCGCAACGCTGCGCAGCGCCTCTTCCGATCCGCCGGCGATCAGGATGGTGTCGAGATCATGATCCAGTTCGCTGAACTTGACCGTGTTCGCAATCTGCAGTCCGGAGTTCGACGTGATGATGCCGCCCTCGGGACTGGCGACGATCATCTCGTAACGGAACGGCGAAGGACCAGGCTGCGGCAGATAACTCGCCGCCTTGCTGAACACTTCGAGCGGCCCTGCGATGTCGAGCATCTGAAAGCCTTCGAAGCAGACCAGCCCGATTTTGCGCGTGGCTGCGTGCGCGGGTGCCTCTTTCGCTCGCGTCACAGGAAAACCATCCATCGCAAAAACATCCTCGCCAGCACGCGCTCGCCTCTCAGTCCCGCACCAGCCGCGCCTGCGGTCCCGACCAGGGATATTCCATCGTCAGCGCAACAAAGGCCGCGGTCGGCGCATCGTAGCGCGTGGCGATGCGCGACAGTTCGCGATCGATCACACGCGCTGGCTGGTCACGCGGCGGCTCAACGGCAAAAGCCACGCTCTTTGTCGGTGCATCGAACTGCAACGTCAATCCGCGCCTGCTTTGCACCTGTCCGCCCGCCCCGCCGTTAGCCGCAATCAATTCCGTCAGCTCCGTGCGCGCATAAGCATCCGCCATCAGACCAAGCGCGATCTCATCGACGCCATCGTTGAGCTTAATGCCGACATTCTCGTCGCGCCAGACGCTCAGCTTGTTGCGAATGAAGGTCTTTCGATGCTCCAGCGTGAGCTGGAAAGCGGACGTGGTGTGCCGCGCATCCCAATTGTCGAGGCCGATACGCGTCGCAAGGCGCGAAGCGACATCACGCCCGCCAATCGCTTCCACCAATGTCGTCATCAGCGGCAGCGATGCGGTAATGCCGGTGGATGTCGCAATGCCACGGTCCACCACATAGCGACGATCGCGCACCCGCTCCATCGAGGGATGCTCCTTCTGGATTTGCTTGACGCTATACCAGTGGCCGGTGGCCTTGCGGCCATCGAGCAATCCGGCTGCCGCCATGGTCAGCGATCCGTTGCAGATCGAGACAATGGTCGCGCCTTTCTCGTGCTGCTGCTTGAGCCAGGCGATGACGGCAGCATTGTCCGGCTGCTCCAGCGCCGGCACGACGACATAATCGGCTCCCTCAGGATAAGACGCATCGAACTCCGCCGTGGTCGCCTGCGCCTCGGCTTTGAGATTGTTCGGATAGAGCCGGATCGCGCCTTGCCGCTCCGCCACGGCCGTGACATCGGCCACGCCAGACTCTTTCAGAATGCCATAAGCGGTGAGGAAATCGGCGACTTCGGTGCCGTCGTTCGCCGCGATCAACGCGATGGCCGGGCGCTGCCGCTTCGGCGGTTTCAGCGCGGCAATGACTTTCTGGTGCTCATCGGATGCGATCTGCTCGGGTGCGGGCGATGCCGTGGGCTGGCCGCGCGAGGAAAGAAGAGCCGGCAGACAAATCGCCAGAACCACAATGGCGCCGAGACATATATAGAGAGCGTTGCGCATGGAGACCTCCTTTTCAGGTCTTGTCGCGCCGATGATGCCACCATCGGCCCCTGCGGATCCGACAAACAACGCGCAGTTTCCGCCAAAAGGTTCCGGAACTGCGCGGTTTAGCCGTGCGTCCCACCGACGCGGACCAGCTCCTCGATCAGCCGGTCCCGCTCCTTCCCCGGCAACGGCTTGTCCGACAGCTCAAAGCCGAGAAATGCCCAGTAAAGAATTTTCGCGCGGGCGCGCGCAGTCTCCGCCGCAATCCCCGCGCGTTCCAGCAGAGCTTCGATATAGGTCATGCGCCGCTGGTCGATCTCCCGCACCGTCTTGCGTGCGGCGGCATCGTGGGTGGCCCAACTCCGCACCGCGACCTCGAGATCGGAGCGCGCGGCGAACGCACCTCGAAGCAGATATTCCACGCCTTGTGCAGCATCTGCATGTTTTTCAACGTTGGCGATAATCCGCTCGGTGGCGATGTCCCGCCAGCGTGCAAGCACCGCGGTCTGAAACGCCTCCACGTCGCGGAAGTGCCAATAGAAGCTGCCGCGCGACACGCCGAGCGCCTTCGCCAGCGGATCGGCCTTCAGCGCCACGACGCCGCTTGCCGCCAGCGCCTTCAGTCCGGCATCAAGCCAGTCGGTTGCGGATAATTGCTCGCTCATACCGCCACCATACAGGAGTGTATTGACAAGACGCAACAGCGGGTGCAGTGTCCATACATGACTGTATGGAGGATAACGCGATGCAAGATTTTCTCCTGCAATGCGCCGGCGTTGCCGCGATCGTGGTCTCGATCATCCACGGCGTGCTGGGTGAGACCAAAGTGTTCGCCCGCGCCACCATCGAGCCCGCGCGGCTGCGCACCCTGCTCCGTCTGGTCTGGCAATGCAGCACCGTGGCCTGGCTCGGCGGCGGTGTGCTGCTGATCGCAGCGCCTTATGTCGCCTCCGACACCGCACGGCATTGGATCGTCGCCACGGTGGCGGCGACGTATGCGTTCGGTGCAGTGGCCAATGCGTACGCCACGCGCGGCAAGCATTTCGGCTGGATGGCGATGGGCGCGGTCACGGCGCTGGCCGCCGCAGGCTATTGATGCGGCGATAACGCCGCATCAAGGCGCGATGTCATGCGTCACTCGAACGTCATCGGCTTACCGCGTTCGAGCGTCAGGAGGCGCGAGGCAACACCGAGCTTGGTGAAGACATCCGCAAGCTGCTCCGGGCTTTCCTTGAAGTGCACCCAGCCTTCGTTGTGCACGGCGACGATCGCGGCATTCGGGAAGGCATGCGCGGCTTCCAGCGCGTCGTTGCTGTCCATGGTCATGTGGAAGCGGCCGCGCGGCTCGGCGGCGCCGGTGAACAGCATCACCACCTTCGGCGCAAATCGGCGCGCGACTTCCGCCGTGCCCTCGTACCAGACCGTGTCGCCGGTGACGTAGATCGCATCGCCCGGCTTCTCAGTGCCCAGCAAGAAACCGACTACATCGCCCGACAGCGGCTCGATGCCCACCGGACCATGACGTGCTGGCGCGGCCGTGATGAACAGCTTCTCGCCGTTCTTGCCGTCGAGCGTCGTGGTCTCGAACGGTGCTAGGCCCACTGCGTTGCCGCCTAAACGTCCCTCGCCGGCCTTGGTGGTGTAGGTCACGCCCACCGTCGGCAGCATGGCGCGGCCGGACTTATCGAGATTGTCGAAGTGATGATCGTGGCTGAGCAGTACAGCATCGAGCTTGCCGATCTGCTCCACCGAGAGCGCAGGACCAGAGGTCTTTTCAAAATGAACCGGTGCCTTCTGATAGAGGCCCGGCGGATCGAAGGTCGGATCGGTGAGCAGACGGAAGCTGCCGAGTTCAATCAGCGCGGTCGGGCCGCCGATCAGGGTGAGTGTGAGAGGTGATACAGTCATGGCGCGGTGTCCTTCACAGAATGTCGATGGCATGAGGATAGGCCCCTCGCCCGCTGTGAGAAAATTCGGTAATCTCGCGCAATGGCTGATCAAATTCGCACAGGCCTCGACTGGGAGGACGTCCGCATCTTTGTTGCCCTCGCGCGTCACGGCAGCCTGTCGGCGGCGGCGCGGGCGCTCGCCGTCAATCACGCCACCATCGCGCGGCGAATTGCGGCGCTCGAACGCGCACTGGATGAAAAGCTCGTCGAGCGGCGGCCCGATGGTTACGTGCTGACGCCTGCGGGCACGCGCGCGCTTGGTGCCGCGATTGATATGGAGACAGCAGCCGCGACGCTGAGCCGCGGCGGCGCGGACGGCGAACCGAAGGGGTTGGTGCGCATCAGCAGTACACCAGCGCTGGCGCAGGGCTTTCTCGTGGCACGGCTTGCGACGCTGACCGACAAGCTTCCGCGTCTCGACATTGAAGTCTCAACCGACATCCGCAACGTCAGCCTGGAGCGGCGCGAAGCAGACATCGCGCTGCGGCTGGCGCGACCGGACGATGGCGATCTGATTGCCAAGCGCTTGGTCACTTTCGGCTTTGGATTCTACGGCACAACGAAGTGGCGGCGGCGCATTGCGGATGGCGCAGCGCCAGCGTTCGTCGGCTTTGATGAGGCTAACGCATCGATTCCCGATGCGCTGTCGCTGACGCGGCAATTCCCCCGCGCCCGTGTCGCCTTCCGCACCAACAATCAGTTCGCACAGGCCGCTGCGGCGCGCGCAGGCGCAGGCATCGCCATGCTGCCGCATTTCATCGGGCGTATGGACGATAAGCTCGTGCTCTGTCCGCTCGCAAAAACACCACCGTCGCGCGAGCTTTGGCTCATTACGCGACGGCAGGATGCACGCGAACCGACGATCCGCAGCATCATCGAATTCCTCACGCAGGTATTCGAAGACAAGCGCGCGCTGTTCGAGGGGTGACGACCAGCGCGGAGTCCTCAGATATCGAACGCAACCCCTGTCAGCTTTTCGCTTAACGTCCAAAGCCAATCCGCAACCTCCGGATTGACCGCCCAGGGCCTGACGCCGAAACGGTCCTTCGAGTCCCCCGGCACGGCAGGCGCGATGTCGCAATTCTCGCAATAGACGCCGCCCTTGCCATCGAGTTGGCTGCTGGTCGCGCACCAGATGGTGGTTGCCGCCCCTTGCTCGGCTGTCTTCATGCCGCGTGACGGATCGATGACGGGACGTCCTTCATCGTCGACATGGCCGGTGGCGCGGATCTCCTCCTGCGACATATATTTCGCGAGATCGGTGACGATGCCGCCCGGATGAACGGAGAAAGCACGGACACCATGCTCTGCTCCCAGCGTGTCGAGTGCCAGTGCGAACAGGATATTCGCCGACTTCGACTGGCCGTAGGCATTCCAGCGCTCGTACGCGCGGCGCTCAAAATTGGGGTCATCGAGATCGACCGCACCGCGCATATGGCCAAGCGAGGACAATTCCACCACCCGCGCGCCATTGGCCTTCCTGAGCGCAGGCCAGAGGCGCGCGGTGAGTTGAAAATGCCCGAGATGATTGGTGGAGAATTGCGACTCGTATCCGCGGGCGTCGCGCGTCAACGGATTGGCCATGATGCCCGCATTGTTGATGAGCAGATGCAATGCGCGGCCTGACGCGAGAAACGTCTCGGCGAAGGCATCGATGGAGGCTGGGTCCATCAGATCAAGCGCACCGAGTGTCACGCCTGGCACGGACGATAGCGTGCACCGCGCCTTCTCGGGATCGCGCACCGGAACGATCACCTGCGCGCCGGCCGCCAAAAGTGTCTTTGTGGTCTCGAGCCCGAGCCCGGCATAGCCGCCGGTCACAATGGCGGTCTTGCCGCTGAGGTCGTGGCCGTTGATGACCTGGCCAGCTGTGCTGGCGGCTCCGAACCCCGATCCGAGGGGCGCTTGCAGTGTGTGCATGGTGGGTCTCCGATGATGTCGGAGACCTGATAATCCCTGCTTTCGGGATTCTGAATGCTTGTAAATCCCGATTTCTTGCGCGATCGTACGGGCATGAATCTCACCCCCGCCTCTGATCCGATGTCCGAAATCCTCGATCTGCTGGGCGCCCGCTGCCTGATGTCCGGAGGCCTAATGGCCGGCGGCGCCTGGTCACTGCGCTTCAGGGCACCGGAGGTCATCAAGGTCATGGCAGTGGCGGAAGGCAGTTGCCTGATGCTGTTCGAGGATCGGCCGCCGACCCATCTCCATGCGGGAGACGTGATCATTGTCGACGGCAAACGTCCTTTCGTGGTGGCCACCGATCCTTCGCTGAAGCCAGAGGAAGCGACCACGATCTTCGCCGACAGCATCAAAGGCATCGCGCGGATCGGCGCTCCTCATGACACCGTGATCCTGGGCGGGCACGTCGCGCTTGATCCGTTACGGCAAGCGCTGCTGCTCGACGTGCTGCCGCCGATGGTTCACGTGCGTCACACCTCAAACGAGGCCGCAGTGCTGCAATGGCTGGTGAAACAGCTGGTGCGCGAGATGAGCGAAGATCATCCCGGCGGACTGCTGGTGACGACACAGCTTGCGCAATTGATGTTCGTGCAGGCGCTGCGCGCGCACCTTGAAACCGCGGGTCCGGTGACGGGCGGTTGGCTAAAGGGCCTTGCCGATGAGCGCATTGCGGTGGCGTTGCGACTGATGCACGGCGAGCCCTCGCGCGCATGGACGCTCGAAGAACTGGCGAAAGCCGCCGGCATGTCGCGCACCACATTCGCGCTGCGCTTCAAGACGCTCGTTGGCACAGCACCTCTCGCCTATCTGCTCGCATGGCGGATGCATCTGGCGGAGCGCGATCTCCGCGACGGTGAGAAGCCGGTCTCAGCCATTGCCTTCGCACTCGGCTACACATCGGAAAGCGCGTTCAGCAACGCCTTTAAACGCGCGAAGGGCTTTGCCCCGAAGCGCTATCGCACGACGTCGCGCGCCAGTGCTTCTTTGGCAAGCACAACGAGCGCGGCGTTGCCGGTGAGCGACGCGCTCTAAGGCGTAGGCTCACGGCGCAACGCAGCAAACGGTGCATTTTGCAGGGTTCCGCCACAATCCCTCCACCGCTTTTCATGCTCTCGCCTTGCTTTGGTCAAACCCGCATGACGACTAGGAGTGTTGGGGTAAAGGGCTGAACTCGGGACCGGAGACGGAGCGTCATGCTGCCCACGTTGAACCTGAAACGCGTGAAGCCGGACGATCAGATTGAATCGTCCGATCAAGCTGCTGTTGCAGTCGCCCCAGCCGCCGAAGAATCCTGCCCCGCGCCCGACGCGCGCCCTGCCCGCGATTCATCGCTGCGCATGGAGCCGCGCTTCAGCGCTTCAAGCTTTTCAACACCCGATTTCACAGCCGAACGCATCACGGTGACAGCCGAACGCATCGTGCCGCGCGTCGATGCCGAGCGGCTGATATCACGGGTGGATACCGAGCGACTGGCGCCGCGCGTGGATGCCGAACGCCTGACAGCGCGCACAGATTCAATCTTTCCTTCGGCGGAGTTTCCGTCACCGGCCAATGACCTTGGCCCGGATCTCGGCCCGGTGGAGCACCAGCCTTCGATCCGGCTCGACACTGAACCGTCTGCTTTTGCCAAGGCGATGAAACGCGCTTTGACGGGTTTCGTCATTGTGGTCGGCGGAGCGATCGCGACCGTCGGCTGGCAGAACTTCGGCGATGATGCCAGGCAACTCGCCAAAGGGCTAACGCCGAACCTACCGCTGGTGTCATGGCTGCATCTGAAACATCAGGACACCGCGCAGACCGCAGGCGCAGCGACGGCAAGCGCCACTTCCGCTGAGACCGCAGACGCATCAGCGCAGGCGCCGCAGGACACGGCACAAGCGGCTGACACACCGCCGGCAGATTCATCTCAGCAGCAGGCAGCAGCGGCAGACCAACAGGCCGCGCCTCAACAGCCCGCGCCGCAGCAGGCTGCAGCGCCGCAGCCTGCGCCCGCTGCTCCGGCCGCAACCGACACGACGGCGACAGCTCCGGCCGCGCCATCCGCCGAAGTCACGCAGCTTACGCAATCGGTTCAGGCGCTGACGCGCGAAGTCGCGTCGCTGCAGAAAGCGATGGCGGAGCTGAAGACCAATAATGAGCAGATGTCGCGCGACATCGCCAAGCTCAATGAACGCAACACCGCGCGCCGCGCAACGACGGCGCCAAAGCCCGCACCAACAGCGCAGGCGCAGCGCCCTGCTGCGCCTCCGCCGGTGCACTCATCAACGACACCGCGGCCGGTCTCCCAGTATCAGCCACCGGCGCGGCCTTATCCGGTGTCATCGCAGGAAGCTGCAACACAGCCGCACTCGCTTGCACCACCACCACCGGTTTATTCGCAACCGCCGGCATCTCCGCCGCCGAGTTACGCCCCGCCGCGGACCTATTATTCAGACCCGTCCGGCTATGCTGATTCATCCCCGGCGCCGCGCCCGCCGGCCACTGTGCCGTAGGGTTGATCGGATCAGGATAGTCATAGAAGACGTTGGCAAGGGATCAGCTTGCCAACGCGCTGTATCGAATACTCCCAGACGCAGGCCGGCCGTCGCAGCCCTCCCGGCGGCTAAAAGACATCGCGGCCGGAACCAACTCGCGGTTCCGCACTTGTCTTCCGTTGTTTTGTTTGCGTCCTGACAGGCGGGCAGTATCATGCGTAACAGGTGGACCCCATCGATCGTGCCGAGCGGCGGCGAGCAAAACGTCTATCTCGTGGTGGATGACTTCGGCCAATCCGGTACCGTCTATCGCGAGGCCGACGTCGAGCACACCGACCTCGAAACGGTGATCACCGACCTGATGTCGGGGCAATACAACAACCCCGTACGCATCGTTGCCTTCAACACCGTCGAGAAATGGGCGGATGATGTTTCGCGAGACGTCGCGCAGGAAATCCGCCGCCGCGCGGACCTCGCGGCCGAGGATCTCACCTCATCCATCGACGATTTCGTTGCCCGGCACGCAGGATATGAGCGCCAGTTGGTGTTGAAGCTGATGTGAGGTGGAGCCGTTGCCTCACATGCCGATCTTCGGCCGAAGACGTCCGAGCCAATCGAGAACCTTCACGCGCTTTCCACCCCACCCGCCATACTCGGTTATAGACTGACGCCCGCGCGCGTCTGTGAAAGTGACAAGGAAACGCTTCTCTATAAGAACGAAATAGTAGCGAACCTTAAGCTCACGGACATCCGAAACGGAAGCATGGTTCTTTTCGAAAAATTCTGGAAGTGTCTTCTTATAATACGCGATGGCGCCGCGAAGCACCTGGGACGGTTGGCAGCCCTCAACATCCCCCGTGAGGAAATCAACGACGATATATTTTTCGGGAGACTGGCTAATCTCACCGAATATATCGGAGCGGCCCCCATAGTCGATGTGCAGCCCGCTGGCCAGCGAGTCTGCGAAATTGTGCGCAATTGCACGAAGTTCCGAATGCTTCATGATCGAGGTTATCCCCCAATCCGCTCCAGCGCTTCCTTCAGAAGCTTCGCACTCTTCGCAAGGCCCGCCTGCTCTTCATCTGAGAGTTCAGGTTCAAACACCTCAAGCACGCCCTTGCGGCCGACCACGCTGGGCAGCGACAGCGTGACGCCGAATTTCTTTTGGAAGCTGCCGATCGGGATCACGGCGCGCTCGTCGTTGAGGATCATTTCGGCGATGCGCACCGAGACGATGCCGATGCCATACTGGCTGGCGTCGTGGCCTTCGATGATGGTGATGTTGGCGTAGCGGACTTCCTTCTCCACCTTTTCGCGCAGCACCTTGAAATCCTCACCGCGCGTCTTCAACAGTCGCGCGATCGGCACGCCGCCGACACGCGCCGACGACCACAGAAACACCTGCGCGGTGCCGTGATCGCCGATCACCTGCGCCTCCACATGCGCGGGATCGACACCAAAGTGCTTGCCGAGATGAACGCGGAAGCGTTGGCTGTCGAGATAGGTCCCTGTGCTCAGCACCGTGGTGTGAGGGCTCGCCTCACGTCCGATATCCGCCAGCGGGTCTGGCGGATCGGTGACCGCGACCAGCACGGCATCCGGCGCTGCGACCGCGATCTTCGGCACGATGTCGCGATAGATCTGCGCATTCTTGTCAAGCAGCCGCAGCCGGCCCTGCGGATCGCTGCGGTCGGTGGCGCCGCCGGTCTTCTCGTTGACCCCGGACGTGATCAGCACCACGCCCGCGCCCGCCAGGTCAGCATAATCACCGTCGACGATCTCGGCCTTGCTCGACAGCGGCATGCCGTAGCGGATGTCGGTCGCCACCGCTTCCGCAGTTTTCCGCGTGCGGTTCACCAGCACGATCTGCCGCGCACTGCCGCGGAGGGCCGCCGCCATGGCGCATGCGCAGCCGACATTGCCTGTGCCGATAATTCCGATTTTCATGGAGGTCTCCGAAGACTGCGCGGGATGATAGAGCGGCGCGAGGCGATGTCGCCCCGCGCCGTTGATTTTACTTGGCTAAAGCGCCGCGCTCGATGAGCCGGCCGAGACGCGCCGAGAACGCCTTTGGATCGCGCGGCCGGTCGCCGTCCGCCACCAGCGCTTCGTCCAGCAGCAGATGCGCGACATCCTCGCGGAAGGAGATTTCCGTATCACCGAGGTCCGCGACCTTACGGATCAGCTCATGCGAGGGATTGACCTCGAGCACCGGTTTTGACGCCGGCACCGGGCGGCCGGCGCTTGCCAGCAGCTTTTCGAGCTGACGATCCATGCCGGTCTCCGGCGCGACGATACAGACCGCGCTGTCGGTCAGCCGCTCGGAGGCGCGGACTTCAGAAACGTCATCCCCCAGCACGCTCTTCGCGAACACCAGGAACGACGCCACCTTGGCGTCGACATCGGCGGACGGTTCGCTCTTGCCTTCCAGCAGTGGAATGAGCTTGAGATCGGCGGCGCCTTGCGTGACCGATTTGAACGGCTTGCCTTGATAGTCGATGCCGCTGGTCACCCAGAAGCTGTCGACGTGATCCGGCAACAGCAGCACCTCGATGCCGCGGGCGCGGAAACCTTCGAGTTGCGGCGAGGTCTTGAGGCGCTCCATGTCGTTGCCGACGATGTAATAGATCGCGGTCTGGTTTGGCTTGAGATCCGCTTCGTAATCCTTCAGCGAGCGCCACTTGTCGGTGGAGGCTGTCGAGTAGCCGCGGAACAGGCCGAGCAGCCGCTCACGATTCTCGAAGTCCTCATACAGGCCTTCCTTGATAGTAATGCCGAAGGTGTCCCAGATTTTCTCGTAAGCGGCCTGATCGGCGCTCGCGAGCTTCTCCAGTTCGCTCATCACGCGGTTGGTCACGCCCTTCTTGATCGCGGTCAGGATCGGGCTTTCCTGAATGAGCTCACGCGACACGTTGAGCGGCAGGTCCGATGAATCCACCAGACCGCGCACGAACCGCAGGTAGCGCGGCACAATCTCGGCGTCATCGGTGATGAACACGCGCCGCACATAAAGCCGCATGCGGCCATGGCGGTCGGCATCGAACAGATCGAACGGCCGCGTCTCCGGCACGAACAGCAGCACGGAGTAATCATGACGCCCTTCGGCGCGGTAGTGAATGGTGAGCGCAGGCTCATCGAACTGTCCCGCCACCGTGCGGTAGAAGTCCGTGTAATCCTCCTTGCTCACCTCGCTCTTCGGCTTGGTCCAGAGCGCAGCACCATCGGTCACCTGACGCGCCTCCGCATCGGGCTTGTCGATCAGCGTTACCGGCACCGGCACATGGCCCGAGCGCGCCTTGATCAGGCGCTCCAGCGTGTGCGGCTCGGTATAGGTCTTCGCGTCTTCCATCACATGCAGCACGACACGGGTGCCGCGCGCGGGCGCTTCCGCCGCATCGATCGACGTCACGGTGTACGTGCCCTTGCCGTCCGACGACCACACGGCGGCATCCGCCTCGCCGGCCTTGCGCGAGATGACATCGACCTTGTCGGCCACCATGAATACCGAATAGAAGCCGACGCCAAACTGGCCGATCAGCTGCGAATCCTCACCGTTCGCTTTCGCCGCGATCCGCTCCATGAACGCCTTGGTGCCGGAACGCGCGATGGTGCCGAGCGCCTCCACCATCTCCTGCGCCGTCATGCCGATGCCGTTGTCCTCCACCGTGACGCGGCACGCTTCGGGATCGATGCTTAACGTTACGCGCGGCTGCGGGTCGTCACCCAGCAGCGCGGGATTGGCGATCGCCTCATAGCGCAGTTTTTCGCAGGCGTCGGCCGCGTTGGAGATCAGCTCGCGGAGGAAAATGTCCTTGTCCGAATAAACCGAGTGCACCATCAGATGCAGCAGCTTTGCGACATCCGCCTCGAAGGCATGGGTTTGGGGTTGGGTTTCGGACGCGGGATTTTCGGTGGCCGTCATCTCTACTCTCATTGCTATTGAACTCAGTCCTGCGGGGGACGGTTTTATATGTGACATCCCGGCGAGGGAACTCAATCCTTCTTGTGGGCTTAAGGAGGGGACAAACCAACAGCGATCGGCCGATGCGCATCCCCTTCCGTGGCCTTATCATCGTCGCCATTCTCCTTGGCGTCGTCGCATTGTTACAACCCCGGTTGCGGCAGGCCTTCCTGGCCGCCTCCGAGCCACGGGTGATCGCGCCGCGCGGCGCCCTGGCCGATTTCGAGCAAACCGCCATCTCGGTATTCGATCACGTCTCGCCCTCGGTGGTGCAGGTCGTGGTGCAGCGGAATGGCGGTTTTTCCGAGGGCCTGGAACAGGGCCAAGAATCCGCACAAGAATCTGAACAAGGATCCGATCAGGAGCCCGGACAGGTCGGCAGCGGCACCGGCTTCGTGTGGGACAACGCGGGCAATATCGTGACCAACGCCCATGTGGCCCATCAGGGCGACAAGGTCATGGTTCGCACGTCCAAGGGAGACGTGATACCGGCGAGCGTGGTCGGCAGCGCGCCGAATTACGATCTCGCTGTGGTGCGCATCTCCGGCCGCTCCCTGCCGCCGCCGATTGCGATCGGCTCTTCGGCAGACCTCAAAGTCGGTCAGGCCGTGTTCGCGATCGGCAATCCGTTCGGCCTCGACCAGACATTGACCACCGGCGTCATCAGCGCGCTGAAGCGGCGGATGCCCACCGCAGGCGGACGTGAAATCGCCGACGTGATCCAGACCGATGCCGCAATCAATCCCGGCAACTCCGGCGGACCCTTGCTCGATTCCGCGGGCCGCATCATCGGCGTCACCACGGCGATCCTGTCGCCATCCGGCACCAACGCCGGCATCGGCTTCGCCATTCCCATCGACATCGTCAATCGCGTCGTACCTGAACTGATCAAGTCAGGCCGCGTGCCAACGCCGGGCATCGGCATTGTGAGCGCGAACGAAGCCACGACCACGCGACTCGGCGCGGAAGGCGTGGTCATCGTGCGCGTTGTGCCGAATTCACCGGCGGAGCGCGCGGGCCTGCAGGGTGTCGATCTGCGCGCCGGTACGCTCGGCGATGTGATCGTGGAAGCCGCAGGCAAGCCGGTGCAGCGGCTCGCCGATCTCACCGACCAGTTGGAGAAAACCAAGGTCGGCTCGACGATCGATCTGGTGGTGACGCGCGACGGCCGACGCCGCAGCGTCTCCGTCGGTGTGGTCGATATCGCGAACTAGGGGGCTTCAGTTAACGTTGCAATGGCCGGTCTCGTGCCCTACCTCATGCCGGTCAAGGCAATGGGGGGCTCGAATGCCGTTCGTCAATCATCGCGGGCAGCGAATTCATTACACTGTCGACGGCAAAGGACCATTGATCGTGCTTCAGCACGGCCTTCTGATGAGTGGCGAAAGCTGGAAACGCGGCGGGATTGTCGAGGCGCTGACGGATCGATATCGCGTCGCCTGTGTGGACTCACTCGGCCATGGACAGAGCGACAAACCTTCCGAAGCGGCGCTCTATCACCAGACGCAACGCGCCGGCGACATCATCGCCGTGCTCGACGACCTTGATTGCGAGCGCGCTCATTTGATTGGGCATTCGATGGGCGCTTGGCTCGCCGTCGGGGTGGCCAGGCATTATCCGGAACGCTTGGCGTCGCTAGTTCTGGGTGGTTGGGATTTTGTGACCGGCCTTCCTCCAACCAGCAGAGGACCGGTCACCTTCGATGGTTTCATGAAGTTTGCCGGCCGCGCTGCGCCTGAGCTGGTCGAATGGGTCACGCCGGCGTGCGAGCCCGGCGTGCGCGCGTGTTTCGAAGCGCTCAACCAGCTGGATGGCGCGCGCGACGCTGTCGTGGGCGCCGGTGCCCCCGTCTTGATCTGGGAAGGGCGGGATGATCCTGCTCACCATCAGCGGAAGGCGCTTGCCGAGGCCACGGGACTGGGGTTTCTCTCGACGGCCGGCGACCATCTCGGCATGTTGCTTGTCCACGGCGCCGAATCCGCGAAGGGGATACGGGCGTTCGCGGAACGCTATGGCACGTAGGCCGTCCGCCGCAATGAACCGTCACATGTGCTAAAAGCCGATCATGGCATTGTCTCCTACTTCTCCGCTCGGCCGCCTGCTGGCCGGCCCGATGCGGCCCGGCGAACTGATCTGGATCGGATTGCGCCCCACGCGCAGAGCGCCTGTCATCACTGCGTCATCGGCGACGCTGACCGCCGCAAGCGGTATCGAAGGCGATCGCTACAAGACCCAACGCAACGGCGGGAGACAGGTGACGCTGATCGCCGCGGAAGATCTGACGGCGATTGCATCCTTCCTCGGCGTCGGCGCGATCGCGCCTGAACTGGTGCGGCGCAATCTCGTCACCCGCGGCATCAATCTCATGGCGCTGAAAGAACGGCGTTTCCGGATCGGCAACGCAGTACTGGAAACATCCGGCGAATGCGCACCGTGCAGTTTCATCGAAGAAGCTCTTGGTCCGGGCGGTTACAACGCCATGCGCGGCCATGGCGGCATCACCGCTCGCATCATCGAAAGCGGCGAAGTCAGCATCGGCGATGCGATCGAGCGGGCTGCCTAGGATCAACCGCCGCGCTCACCACACGCCGGCAGCTTCGTCTCTGAATCGGATCAGCCTGATGAGAGTGACCATGATCGCGACTGACGCCGTGGGGATGTAAGCCGTCGCCCCCCAAAAATGCGCAACCATCAGGCAGCCAGCGATAGCGAACCCGAGAAAAATCGCGACACCCGCATCACCGCTGACCAGCTTTGAGACAAGATAGGCACACGCGAAGTAGGTCACGACCGGTATGCCGAAGAGTGTACCGGGAAAGATAGCGAGGCCGATCACCAAGAGCAGGTCAAACTGGCCGATGTGGTTGGATGGCCATAGCACCAGCAGTTGGACGGTTGCTGCAAACCACCACACCACGAACAGCAGAAAAAAAGAGAGGTCTTCTTTCGCCATCGCGCACCAATCCAGGTCGAAGATCGGCGGCTCCGGAGCCGGTCAAAGGCATCGGCCATTTCGGAGTTCCGAGCCCCGAAACCTACGTGCAGTCCTTTGGTCAAACAACATCAAGCCCTAGATGCGTCTGCCTTTGGCTATCAAATCATTGAAATTTATGATAAATTTCTATTCGCTGGCAGGAGTGGTAGGGCTCGAACCTACGACCCCCGGTTTTGGAGACCGGTGCTCTACCAATTGAGCTACACTCCTATTGGCCGCTTCTATAGCGAACCATTTTCGCCGCGTCACGCCCTCTCTTTGCTTTTTCCGGAACTTGCACAACGACGGCCGGAACTTGACCGACGGCATCCAAAAAAGCCGGATTCGTGCCGCGTTGTCAGTTTCGGGCGATCCGGTTTCAATGAACCGCGATTTGAGCTCCGCGCACGGGCGGAGCACACAAGGGGATGGGGCCAGACGGCGTGTCACTTCGCAACCTTATACGCCGCATGTCGCTCACTCACCGGCTGCTGGCCCTCACGCTGGTGGCGTCCCTGCCCGGCATGGTCGCGCTGATCTACAACGCGCTCGATCTGCGCAACACGCGTTACGCCGAGGTGCGCGCCGAAGCACTCCGCTCGACGCAGGCCGTGGTGGCCGAGCTCGACCAGGTGTTCGACGGCCTCCAAGGCACGATGCACGCGGTGTCGGAAGCTGAGGAGGTGCACGAAGCGAACGACACCGTCTGTACCGACTACCTCGTCCGTTTGCGGCCGAACATCGCGCCGGTCACCGCCATTCTCGTGGTCGGTCTCGACGGCAACATCCGCTGCATCAGCGAGCCGGGCGCCGCTTCGCCCAATCTCGCCGATCGCGACTATTTTCGCGACGCCGTGGACAGCCAGAGATTCTCCATCGGTCCTTATACCAAGAGCAAGATTTCCGGCCGGGACATCATTCCGATTGCACTGCCGATCGTACGGGACGGCAAAGCGCAGGGCGCCGTCGTCGCCGGGGTCGATCTCGTCTGGCTCGGCCGGCAGCTCTCCCGGCGCAGCATCGCGCGCGGCGGCTCCGCCATCATCGCCGACCGCAACGGCGTGATCATCGCCCGCGAACCGGAGCCGTTGAGATATATCGGCACCAAGATTCCCCCGGCCAACATGCATCTGGTGCAAAGCCAGACCTCGGGCACGGCGAACATCACGAGCCTCGACGGCAACGAACGCATCATCGGTTACGTGCCGCCGGCCGTGACCTCGTTCGGCCTCTACGTGAGCACAGGCATTGCGCGCTCGGAAGCCTCCGCGCCGATCGACCGCGCAGTGCGTAATAGCATTGCGCTTTACGGGCTCGGCACCGCAATCGCGTTTCTGCTGGCGTGGCTGGTGGGCGAAATCATCATCCGCCGCCCGCTGATGCAGATGGTGGCCACAGCCGAAGCATGGCGGCGCGGTCACGATACCGCGCGGACCGGCATCGTCGACCGCAGCGACGAGATCGGCATTCTCGGCCAGACCATCGACCGATTGATGGACGAAAATGCATTGCGCGAAGAGCAGCGCGCCTTCGCGGAAGAACGCCGCGAGATTTTGGTGCATGAGCTCGCGCATCGCGTGAAGAACACGCTCGCCACCGTGCAGTCCATTGCGAGTCTCAGCTTCCGCCACAGCCAGGGACCGGAAGCGTTGCGCCAGTTTCAGGATCGCCTGCAGGCGCTGGTGCGCAGCCACGATCTGCTGACGCGCAAGCACTGGCGGCATGCGGATCTGTCCGAAGTGGCGGAAGCCGCCATGGCGCCGCTGAAACAGGAGCGCGGACATCGCTTCTCCATTGCAGGCCCCGAGGTGAACCTGCCGCCGACAACAGCGGTGCCGATGGCGATGATCCTGCATGAACTCTGCACCAACGCGCTCAAATACGGCGCGCTGTCGAACGAGCACGGGCGCGTCACGATCACCTGGACGGCGCACGCGTGCAACGAAGGCACGGCTGTCAGCCTGCTATGGAGCGAGGCCGACGGCCCCGAGGTGGCGCCGCCGACCGCGGAAGGATTCGGCACCAAGCTGATTCAGAATCTCAGCCGGCAGCTCGGCGGCGAAGCCAACCTGCACTATCCGCCGTCCGGCTTCATATGCCATCTGCGGTTCATCTCGCCGAAGGAAGAGCCGCGCGACGCCTAGAGCGTCTTGACGCGTTTCCTTCACGCAAACCGGTCGCCACTTCACTCGGAAACGCCAACAGCGCCGCGCATCACCCGTTTACGGCGATGGTCTCTCGCTGATCAGGCTTACATTTGCATGCGCGTCTTGGCACATCTTGCATCCGCTCTTTGCACATTCTGCATCAAAACATCGCAACGCGAGCGAACTGCGCCTTCCGTTCCAGTAAATGAAACGTCGGCTGCACATTAATTTGTCGCGCAAACTCCAGCCTTAACGGGCTGTTGAGGCGAAACGTATAAATAATGTCACACAGGTTTATGTTTATTAACTATCGTTTTCTGGAGGCTTTATGCGTCGGCTACAGTCCGTTTCCGCCCGTATCATGATTGCTATTTCGCTGGTGGCGGCCGTCACCTGCGCCGGGCTTTCCGCATTTGGCCTGTGGCGCCAGCATGTCGCGATTGATCTCGCGCTGCATCGCGAATTGAGCGATGACTACACCAACATTCTTTCCGCCATCGAGTCCGACACCCGCGCCGTGCAGGTGGTGGCAAATGCCCTCGCGACAATGCCGGACCTGAAAAACGTGGTGCGCGCGAAGGATCGCGACGCGACCCTGAAGCTGCTGGCAGACGCCCTCGCAAGCAACAAACCCCACGGTCTCGAGCTGATCACCATCCAGGTCCCGCCCGGCATCTCGCTTGCACGCTCGCATAACCCGAAAGTGTTCGGCGATGACGTGACCAAGCGCCGCAAAATGGTCGCGCAGGTGCTTTCCACCGGCAAGCCGCTCGGCGGTGTCGAAGCCGGCCACGACGTGCTCAACATCTTCGGCACCGCAGCGATCCTCGATGGCAGCACCGTGCTCGGCAGCGTCGATATCGGCGCGCCGTTCGGCAACACCTTCGTGAAGTCGATGAAGGAGCGCTTCGGCGTCGATGTCGCCATTCACCAGATCAGCGACAACGCGGTGAAGACGCTCGCCAGCACGATCAAGGAAGCTCCGCCGTCACTTGACGTGATCAAGCGCGCCATGGGCGGCGAGGAAATCTTCAGCAAGGGCGAACGCGGCGGCGTACCGACCTCCACCACCTTCGGCCAGATCAAGAACTTCTCCGGCCAGCCGGTGGCAGTGGTCGAGATCATTCGCAACACCACCGCCTATGCGGAGCTTTCGCGCCAATCCACCGAGTGGCTGGCAGGCGGCGCGATTGCGGCCGTCCTGCTCGCGGGCCTGATCGCCGCCTGGGTCGGTCGCGGCCTGGCCAAGCCGATCCTCGCGCTCGACGGAGCGATGCGGGCCATGGCCGCGGGCAACTACGACATCGCCGTGCCGGGAGCCGATCGCCGCGACGAGATCGGCTCCATGGCCAACGCGCTGGAAGTGTTCCGCGGAGGCTTAAGCGAAACCGGCCGCCTGCGCTGTGCGCAGGAAGAGCAGCGTACGCAGTCTGAAGCCGAACGGCGCAATGCCATGAATGCGCTAGCGCAAAAATTCGAAGTCAGTGTCGGCAGCATTGTAGACACCGTCGGCGCGGCGGCCACCGAACTGCGCACCACGGCAGAATCCATGGCAGGCACGGCGGAAGAAGCCACCGCGCAGACCTCTGCCGTGGCGCAGGCTTCCGAAGAGGCCTCGGCCAACTCGCAGGCCGTCGCGGCGGCTGTCGAGCAGCTGAACGCCTCGATCAACGAGATCGCGCAGCAGGTCAACGAATCCGCGCAGGTCGCGGGCAACGCTGCGCGGCAGGCCAACGATACCAACGCCGAAGTGCAAGGGCTGGAAGAAGCGGCCCAGAAGATCGGCGACGTGGTGAAGCTGATCAGCGAAATCGCAGCGCAGACCAACCTGCTCGCGCTCAACGCCACCATCGAGGCGGCTCGCGCAGGCGAAGCGGGCCGCGGCTTCGCAGTGGTCGCATCTGAAGTGAAGGCGCTGGCGAGCCAGACCTCGAAGGCGACCGACGAAATCGCAACCCAGGTCAGCGCCATCCAGGCCGCCACGCGGTCGTCAGCGGAGGCGATTGACGGCATCACCAAGACCATCGGCAAGGTGAACGAGATCGCCAGTGCGATCGCGTCCGCTGTCGAGGAACAGGGTGCTGCGACGCGCGAGATCGCGCACAACGTGGCCGAAGCTGCCCGCGGCACCGGTGAAGTGTCGGCGAATATCGTCGGCGTCAAGGAAGCTGCCCGCGAGACCGGACTCGCCGCCGATCAGGTGGTTGCCTCCGCCTCCGAACTGTCGCGCAGCGGCGAGACGCTGAAATCGCAGGTCGACGCCTTCCTGCGCGAGGTCCGCGCGGCGTGAGACCAGAACTCAACTAAGAAGACGTCCAAGGAAAACAAAGCCGCTCCACAATGTGGGGCGGCTTTTTTGTTCCCTACAGGATCACACCACTGACATATTTTCTTCGCGCCACGCCGGTTGACATCGGCGTCTCGAATGATTGAATAAGACCTATGGGGAAGCGATCTCCCCACAAGGCGACATGCCCAAGAATCGCGTCCAATACTCATTTGAGGGACGCATCATGTCTGCCATCAATTCTATCTCAGCGGATAAACTCGGCCGTCTTGTCGGCACGCCCGCCTGCCCGATCCTGATCGATGTCAGGACCGGCGACGACTTTGCCGCCGATCCGAAACTCATCCCCTCCGCAGTCCACCGAAGCCATCACGAAGTCGCCGAATGGGCCCCGCTCTACAACGGCAAGCCGGTGATCGCGATCTGCGCGCGCGGCGGCAAAACCAGCGAAGGCGTCGCCGCCTGGCTGCGGGTCGCCGGCAGCACCGCGAATATCCTCGACGGCGGCATGGAAGCATGGACCGCAGCGAAACTGCCGCTAGTGCCGGCCTCAAAAATTCCGCCGCGCGATGCACGGGGCCGCACGGTGTGGGTGACCCGCGCCCGACCGAAGATCGACCGCATCGCCTGCCCTTGGCTGATCCGCCGCTTTATCGATCCGTCAGCCGTCTTTCTCTTCGTCACCGCATCGGAAGTCGCGCCGGTCGCCGAGCAGTTCAAGGCCGTGCCATTCGACATCGAGGGCGTCCACTGGGGCCACCGCGGCGACCTCTGCACGTTCGACATCATGATCGAGGAATTCGAACTCGCCACGCAACCGCTCGACCGTCTGGCGACCATCGTGCGCGGCGCCGATACCGCGCGACTCGATCTCGCACCACAGGCCTCCGGTCTATTGGCGGCGGCGCTTGGCCTGTCGCGGATGTATTCCGACGACCTCGCGCAACTCGACGCCGGAATGCTGTTGTTCGATGCATTCTACCGCTGGTGCCGCGATGCCACCGATGAGACACATAACTGGCCGTCTCATACCGCGAAGAAGCCGCCGCACAGCGCGAAGAAAGTGAAAGCATGACCGACATTACGGTCCAACCCGGCGCATCCGCCCGCGCGGACAGCCCTGCGTTTCCGACCGAGCGCGAGGCTTTCTACGTGTGGCTGCAGATCGCATTGCTCTCCTTCGGAGGCCCTGCGGGGCAGATCGCGGTCATGCACCGCATTCTGGTGGACGAGAAACACTGGATCTCAGAGAGCCGTTTCCTGCATGCGCTCAACTACTGCATGCTGCTCCCCGGGCCCGAGGCGCAACAACTCGCCACCTATGTCGGCTGGCTGATGCACAAGACGCGCGGCGGCATCGTCGCAGGCGGGCTCTTTGTCGTGCCGGGCGTCATCTCGATCATGGCGCTGAGCATGGTCTATGCAGCCTACGGCAAGGTTGGCTTCGTAGCGGCGCTGTTCTTCGGGCTGAAAGCCGCCGTGCTTGCCATCGTCATCCAGGCGGTGCTGCGCGTCGGCAGCCGCGCCTTGAAATCGCCTGCGTCGCAAGCGCTGGCCGCTGCAGCGTTCGTCGCTATCTTTTTCTTTAATCTGCCATTCCCGTTGATCGTGTTCGGCGCCGGCGTGCTCGGCTTTCTTGTCACCAGGCTCGGCGTGGCGGCTTTCGCATCGGACAGCGGACACGGCGCGGCGGCATCGACCGCGTTGATAGACAGCCTGCTTGGTGACGAACTACCAGCCCACGCGCGGCCGACCATCGCGCGCACCGTCCGCGTGGCGCTGGTATGGCTGCTGCTGTGGCTGGTGCCGGTGGCGCTCATCGCGATGACGCTCGGCAGCGGCAACGTGTTCAGCCAGATCGGCGTGTTCTTCAGCAAGATGGCGATGGTCACATTCGGAGGCGCCTACGCGGTGCTGGCTTACGTCGCCCAGCAGGCCGTACAGCACTATCACTGGCTGCAGCCGAGCGAGATGCTGGATGGGCTGGGCATGGCAGAAACCACGCCGGGCCCATTGATCATGGTGTTGCAGTTCGTGGGTTTCATGGCGGCGTTCCGTGATCCGGGCACGCTGTCGCCGATGACCGCTGCTGTGCTCGGCGGGTTGCTGGCCACATGGGTGACTTTCATCCCGTGTTTTCTCTGGATCTTCCTCGGCGCGCCGTTCATCGAGGTGATGCGCGGCAACAAGGCGCTGGCGGGCGCGCTGTCGGCGATCACCGCGGCAGTGGTCGGTGTGATCCTCAATCTCGCGGTGTGGTTCGCCATCCACACGCTGTTCCGTGAAACGGCCCCGGTGCGCGCGCCGGGGCTGGCGTTCGACGTGCCCGTGCTCGCGAGTGTCGATCACTGGGCCGTGCTGCTCGCGGCGGGCGCCGCAATCGCCATCTTCCGTTTCAATGCCAACATGATCGCGACGCTGGGTGGCTGCGCGCTGGCCGGCCTCGCGCTTCATCTGCTGAATATGATGTGATGCTGCATCGATGTTGTCTCACTGCGTTGCTGATATGCGGCAGCCTTACCCTCGCTTCCGCCGCGACGATCTCGCTCGGCCAGCCCGGTACGCTGCCCGCGGGTTTCCAGTTCTGGCATGGCAACAAGGCTGACAGCGCGCCCTGGTCCGTGGTCCGCGACAGCGCCGCCGACCATGGTGTCGCGCTGGAATACTCCGCAACGGACAAGCGCGGCGACGCCTTCATCGCGTTCGACCCATCAGCCCGCGCCGCCGACCTCAAGGCGCGCGTTCAGTTCAGGCTGATCCGCGGCCGGCTTCCCAGCGGCGGCCTCGTGCTGCGCATGACAAGTCCGGACGATTACGACCTGATCAAAGTCAGCGCCTATGAGGAACGACTCTCCGTCATTCACGTCATCAACGGCCAGCCCAACGAAATTGCAGGCGTCGACGCCGAGATCGCGAAAGACGACTGGCAGACGCTCGAGGTCGATATGCGCGGCAGCGAGTTCAGGATCTCTCTCGATGGCCGCTGGGTGCTGACCGCATTCGACCGCAGCGCGGTGCGCGAAGGCCACGTCGGGGTGTGGAGCGAGAATGACAACGTCACCCGCTTCGGCGGGCTTCAGGTCACGGCGCATGACGACGGACAACACGCAGATTCGGGGGCGGATCAAACTCGTGGAGAACGACGATGAAGATGCTCGCAACCCTGGCGGCGATTGCCGCATTCACAACGGTGGCTCACGCTGAAGGACCAGATTGGGCGCAGGTGGATGATGCGCTGGGCCGCAAGGCTGCCGTCTCGCAGGACGTACATCGTTATGGATTCCCGCGTACGGATCTCAACGTGACGCTCGACGGCGTCACCATCAAGCCTGCGCTGGCGCTCGGCGGTTGGGTCGCGTTCAAGCCGATGGGCAAGGACGCGATGCTAATGGGCGATCTGGTGCTCACGGAATCCGAGATCAATCCGGTGATGGCGAAGCTGCTGGCGGATGGACTGCAGATCACCGCGGTTCATAATCACCTGCTGCGGGCAACACCCGCGACGTTCTACATGCACGTGGGCGGCCACGGCGATCCGGTGAAAATGGCGATCGCGCTGCGCGAAGCACTGGCGCTCTCCAAGACCCCAGGCGTAGTGGCGCCCGCGACCATCGGGCAAACCAGCGATCTCGACCTCGACACGGCCGCGCTGGATAACGCCATCGGCGCGAAAGGCAAAGCCACCGGCGGCGTCTATCAGTTCAGCGTGCCGCGTACCGATGTCATCTCGGAGGATCACATGACCGTGCCGCCGGCGCTGGGCGCGGCGCATGCGGTCAACTTCCAGCCCACGGGAGACGGCAAGGCCGCGATCACAGGCGACTTCATTGCGCTGTCGAATGAAGTGGTGCCGTTGATCACGGCGTTGCGTCAGAACGACATCGAGGTGACAGCGATCCACAACCACATGCTGGATGACGAGCCGCGCACCTTCTTTATTCACTTCTGGGCCAATGACGATGCGCAAAAGCTGGCGCAGGGCATCCGCGCCGCGCTGGAAACCACCAAGGCCGATCTCAAGCAATAGGCCGACGCATCAAGCAAACCGCTCCACCATGGTGGAGCGGTTCGCGCGCTCAGCCGACCTCCCTGCAGCTAACCGCTTTAATACCCGTAGCCATACTGGCCCGGGCAAACCCAGGAGCCGTAGCTGTTGGTATAGCAGCCACCTTGATTGTAATAACCGTAGGCCCCTGCTGCCGCTGCACCGACCGCCGCCGCACCGGCTGCGGCGCCCCACCCTGCGCCACGATAATAACGGCCACCGTAATAGCCGGCGTTTCGATAGGCGCCACGCCGGACAGCTGCGCGTGCGACCGGGCGACCCTGAACAGGCCGATACCCGTAGCCGCGACCGGCGACGCCATAGCGTCCCACGCCGCCTCTATATCCGCGTCCCGCATACCCTCGCGCACCGCCGTGGAAACCACCGGCGCGCATGCCGCCGCCATGGAATCCTCCACCGCCGCGGAATCCCCCGCCGCCGCCGCCACGCCGGGCAAACGCATCGTCAGGAATGAGACTGACGGTGATGAGGACGAGCGCTGCAACGGCAACCATTATGTATCGAAGCATGGCATTCCTCCGTTAATTGGGGTGCCGGGCAGTGAACCGGGATGCGCGCTTGGGCCGGCACCCGAGAAGAGCATTTGCTCCTCACCCGGTTCGGACTTGACCTAAATCAAGATGGAGCGCGATTGCGTTTCCTTGCCGTTCTTGCCTCCATCGGATTGGGTCAGTGATGCTGCTGTAATATGGAACGCGCGTCATCTAGCCTGTTCCCATGAGTCAGAACACGCTCTTCCGTATTTATGTGGTCATCGCCATCGTGGTGCCCTTCGCGGTCGCGGTGATCGCCATGTATCCGCGCATGCACCACTGACGCGCCATCACGCGGCAGTGTGGCTCGCTTCCAACCAGGCCAGCGCTTCGGCCTTTTCATCGAAAGCAAACTGCCGGATCTCTGCCGCCACGAAGTGCCGGGCGATGTGCGGCATGATCTTGAGGACTTCGCTGTCGGTGACGGCAGCCACCCGCGCCACCTTCCGGTGATGGTCCTTCACAAACCGCAGATGTGAGACGAGTGCCCCGAAGCTGTCCCACCCTGGAAAGGCCCCGGCGACGATCATCAGGCCGTTGAGCCTGCCGTTCGCGGCAATGAAGGGGTCGATCTCCGACACCAGCCGGTCAAAGTCCGCCTTTTCGAGCGGCCCATCCGGTGACAGAATAAGGATGCCTTGGTCTCGGATTAATTCAAAATTGATCATCGTAACTCCCGGCAGCACTGCTGCCTTTCAACGAGATGAGAGCGACCATGCCAACCACATCACAACTGTTCGTCTGGGTCGTGGTCGGGCTGATCGGCGGAAGCCTCGCCGGACGCCTGATTACCTGGAAACGCGGCGGCTTCGGACTGTGGCCCAATCTCGGCCTCGGTCTTGTCGGCGCGTTGATCGGCGGCTTCCTGTTCCGCATGTTCGACTGGCTGCCCTACCTCAACACGATCTCGATCTCGCTGCGCGACATTGTCTCCGCGGTGGCCGGATCGCTGATCGTGCTGCTCGCACTATGGGTCTGGCGGCAGGTCACCGCGCGCACGGGAAACCACGGCCAAACTTTCGCACCTTAAAGCTCTACTTCGCCTCTCCGGTCGCGACGTTGGTGCGCACCACCGGCGGCGGTGTCCATGAGCCGTCCATCACTGCGACCTTCGGCCAATAGGCGCGGCCGAACAGCGAGAAGTCGGCCTTCGGCGCCGGCAGCCAGTTGCTGCGCTGGGCCTCGGACGGCGGATCGGCCTGCACATAAATGGTGAGCGAACCATCGGGATTGTATTTCAGCGTCTTGTTCTTGGTCCCGAGCGAATAGCGCGTCAGCTCGTTCTTCGCGAAAAAATGATGCTCGTTATAAAGCGTCAGCGACCAGAAGCCGTTGACCGGCGGCGTCTGGTCCTTCGCGAAGGTGACGGTGTAGCGGTTCGCGCCGTTGAGCCGCACGCGGTCGGCATCGAAGTCCTGATAATAGTACTTCGTCTCGTTCGGCGCGTTGACGAGGATGTTGGATTTCGCCACCGCCGTGCGCGTGAAGTAATCGGTGCCGAACGCCGCTTCGTTGGAGATGGTGCTCCAGTTGTGCGGCAACTGCTCGCCGTAATTCCGGAATTGAAACAGCGGCGTCACCAGTTGCTCCTCTGCTTCCGCCGCCGCCTTGATCATCGCGGCTTTGAGCTCGGGATTTGTCTTCGCCGCCTCGATCACCGCCAGCACCTGCGCATAGCGCGCCTCCTCGCCCGGCAGCGGCGGCGTATCCGCGAACACAGCGGGAAGCTGATCGAAGATCTTGTCCGGGAACACCCACTTCGTCTCACCTTCGCCTTGCGCTGTTCCGGCAACCGTGGGGATCTTGCTCCAGTCGTAACGCTTCATGCCGCCGTCGAATTCCGCCACCGGATAGATCATCACCTGGTTCACTACCTCCTGAATGGCGCGCTTGTCCTCCGGCGTGTCGTCCAGGAAGATGCGCGGCGCGGCGAAATTGGTGTTGGACGCCGAGCGGAACACTTTGGTGATGCCCCTCGGCACCTCGCCGTTCCAGTTCGGCCCAGCGAGCATGTAGAAGCCCGGAGTGGTGCCGTACATCTTGCCGAGCTCCACCACGCTGTCGGTGCGCGTGTTGACGATCTGGTAGACCCAGAAGCGGTCGCCGAAATCCGGCACCTGGATCACCACCGGTGACAGATCCAGCGCCAGCGCGCCCGCGCCGTAGACCACATCCTGATTGGGACACGCCACCAGCCGCTGATCCGGATTCACATAATCCGTCAGCATCGCCACGCGATTGAGCGGCGCGCTCGGCACCGGACCTGCCATGACGAAATCCTTCACCTGCGAAAAGGCGAGCCGGCGGTTGTAGATGTTCACCATCGGCCAGGTCCAGAAATATGCATCCCGTGCGACGAGCTTGGCGTATTCCTCGGTGATCTTCACCCGCGTGTCCGGCCCCGGCGGCAACGCGCGGTCCCAGCCGGGTGACGGCGCGATCGATGTCTGCGCGAGCGACAATGAGCTGACGGAGGCGAACAGTCCGGCGAGGCCGGCAGACAAAAGCACTCTTGCGGCACTGGTCATGGCACTCTCTCCGAGGACATATGATGATGTGATTTACTTCGTTGCGACTTTCTCCACGTCAGGCAATTTCCACGTCTTTTCGAACAGCGGCTTCTCCGGCCCATAGAGACGGAACAGCAGTTCGAATTTGCGATTGGCGTCGGTCGGCACCCAGTTGGCTTGCTTGCCTTCCGGCGCCTCCGGCCCGAAATAGACATCCATTGATCCATCGGCATTTGTCTGCACGCCGGTACTGGTGGAGGCGACACTGGCGCGATCCATGTTCGGCACCAGCGCATGGGTCTCGCGATCATACACCGTGACTGACCAGTACTGCTTCACCGGCGCCTTCGCGGGCACGGTGAGCCGATAGAGCTTGCCGCCGTCGAAGGCGTCGCCGTCCTTGTCCTTGCTCGTCATCAGATAGAATTGCGCGGTGCCGATCCGCTTGATGCCGGTGAAGCCCAATGTGTAGCTGACGCCGCGCGCATCCACCGGATAGGTGTCCGGGTCCGCATAGGCGGTCGATGCAGCCTTTACCATCTCCGGCATGGCGGCGGGAAACCACCGGATGCCGGGATTGATCACCGGAAAGCCTTCGTCATAGCGCGCCGACAACTCCGCATGCGCCTCGCGCGCCGCGCTATCCAGAACCGCCAGCGTCCTGTCATCGGGGTTGAACGGCCTGCCCTTCTCGATGCCGATGGTGCGCAGCGGATCAATCATCGCGCGGTCGCGCTGCAGCCACGGCTCGTTCTGCACCACACGGGCGAGACTGCGATAGAAACTGCCGTCGTACTTGATGGTGGAATCGAACAGCGCGTCATAGACGTCGGTGAACTTCGTCGGTGGCGGCTTGGCGGCCTGCGACAGTGGATAGACTTTGATCTGCTTGCCATAGGCGACGGACTTCGCGATATCGGCGTTACTATGGCTGGCGAGATTGGAACGCAGCAGCGCGAAGCCGCTGTTGGTTTCCGAGCGCAGCGGAATGGTCCCTTCCGGCACCTTGCCGCTGTAACCCGGCGGCAGGATCACGTACTTGCCGCCCTTGCCTTTGTCGGCGCCGTCAGGCCCGGCGTCTTCCAGCGGCATCTGCCATGCATCGACGATGTTGCCCGCAATCGAGCCGCCCTGCGCCGCCGGAACCTCGATCACGACGGGACCATCCTTCACGTTCCAGAACGACATGAAGTAGATCGCGTCGGGATTGGGCGTCAGCGTCTGGTTCTTCCAGTTCACCGGCCGTGACCAGAAGATGATCTCGTTGACCTTGGCGTTGGTGGTGTTGAGCATGGTCTGCAGCATGAGGTCCGCGTTCACCGCGGGCATGCCCCAGATCATCGCCTCCACGGCGCGGCGCTCGATGGCGCGGTGGGCGAGCTGGTCCTTTAAAAGCTCCTGGGCGTGAACATCCAAAGTGTGAAGCAAAGCGGGAATGGCAATTCCGACGAGCAGGGACGACGAACCACGAACAAGCGTACGCATGCGTTCCTCCCAAATAAGCTGATCGAACAATGGCCGGTCGCGACAAACTCCTTAAAGTCTTAAATGTCTTTCATTCTACCGCATGGAGCGCCGGGCTGCATCTGACAGGCACCGCGAACCAATGACGCACACGCGGCGTTTCAGTTCCGCAGAGCGAGATTGGCTCAAACCAATCGCGGGGCGCTCGGCAATGGAGGTTGCGCTGCTTGAGCCCGCGCCTCGGCGGGATACCTGGCCCAGTACCAAGTCTTGATGAGGTAGTCGGGATCACGCGGGTTGATAAGGACGTAATGAAAACTGCTCTTCTTTCTTATTTGGATACGCAAGATATTCCTTAAAGGAAAAGCAAGCCGGTACAGGCGTTCCGGGCCGAAGAACTGAGGCTTGTCGTCTATATATTCAATCAGATCCACATCGCGGTATGGAATTTCCATTGAGATGAAGCCGCCACGCCGGATGACAAGCCGGTCATCCTCAAGAATGTAACGAGTCGTCGCGGCTGCAAACAGCGTCACAACCATCTCAATAAAATCAGGGATACTCGTATCCACGGATCTCAGCCCAAATCACTTCATGCGCCCCAACGGCGCGTTGAGCTTATTCGCGGAACTGCGCCGTCGCAATCCGAGATGGCCAACAGGGATTGGAAGTTACCCTTCCCCCTTCATGATCTTGAACACGCCGCTGGCCATGGCGACACAGCGGCCGTTGGCGGTGATCTCGGTGTTGAGGAAGACCAGCGTGCGCGTCGAGCGCACCATGTGCGGCGTGGAAATCAAAAGTTCGCCGATCTTGGCGGCATCGATGAACTGCGTGTCCATCTGGATCGTCACCACGGCGCTGGCGCCGCTGCCCTCGCGCGCCGCCATGCCGAGCGAACGGTCCGCCAGCGTCATCAGAAGGCCGCCCTGCACAAAGCCGCGCCGGTTCTTGTGCTTGGGCCCGGAAGCGATGGCGTATTGATGGGTCTCGCCGCTCTTGCGCTGCCAGAGCGGACCCACCAAGCTCAGGAAACCGTCGTCATCGAAGATGGTCCAACCGTCTTTTTGGAGTTCTTCAGCGCTTATCTCGCTCATCAACCTGTCCGTCTTACCTGTCATATCCATCATGACGAAATGCACGATCACCCTTCGCGATCTCGCCCTGTTCAAGGCAGATTTTTTGTTCCAATCTGCCGCCCGACGCGCCGGTTCAACCATGTCCGGCTCTGCAGCGAAACAAGAAATTCGGAGGCCCCATGAACGTCCACGCCACGCCATCTGCTGCCAATTCGACGCCGGCTTTGCCCTCCGCAGCACCTGACTCTATCGGGCTGTCGCTGCCGCGCCTGAAGAAGATGAGCGAGGCGTTCCAGCGCGAGATCGACAAGGGCACCACCCCCGGCGTGGTGACGCTGGTGGCAAGGCGCGGCCAGATCGGTTGGTTCGAGGCGCAGGGCAAGCAGGGCCCGGGCGACGCGGCCGCGATGTCGCGCGACACCATTTTCCGCATCTATTCGATGACCAAGCCGCTGGTGTCGCTGGGCATCATGATGCTGGTGGAAGACGGCCATCTGCTGCTGAACGATCCGCTGTCGAAGTTCATTCCGGAGTTCGCGGACGTGCGGGTCGGCATCGAGCGCAACGGCGCGATGGACTATGCGCTGCCCGTGCGCCCCATCACCATTCAGGACCTGCTGCGCCACACCTCCGGCCTCTCTTACGAGATCACCGGCCAGGGCATGGTGCAGCGGATGTATGCGAAATCGGATCTGCGCAAGCGCGACATCACCAATGAAGAGCACGCGCGCCTCGTCGCCAAACTGCCGTTGATGGCGCAGCCCGGCACGGAATGGAATTACAGCCGCTCCACCGACATTCTCGGCCGCGTCATCGAGGTGATCTCGGGCCAGACCCTGGGCGAGTTCTTGAAGCAGCGCATTCTCAATCCGCTGCAGATGAACGAGACCGGCTTCTCCACCGCGCAGGCCAACAAGGCGCGCATCGCGCAACCCTTTCCCACCGATCCATGGACCGGCGACAAGGTCGCGCTGATCGATCCGCTGGAAGTGCCAAAGATGGAATCCGGCGGCGGCGGTCTTGTTTCCACCACCATGGACTATGCGCGCTTCTGCCAGATGCTGCTCAACGGCGGCACCCTCGACGGCAACCGCCTCATCGGCCACAAGACGCTCACCTTCATGGCGTCGAACCATCTTGCATCGAGCGTGAAGGTGGAAACCCACCTCGTGCCCGCGGGCCACGGCTTTGGGCTGGGCTTTGCGGTGCGCACCGATGAAGGCATGGCGCCGTTCGCGGGCTCTGTCGGACAATATTTCTGGAGCGGCATGGCGGGCACCTTCTTCTGGATCGATCCGAAGGAAGACCTGTTCGCCATCTTCATGTCGCAAGGCCCCGGCCAGCGCGAATATTTCCGCACCCTGGTGCGGAGCCTCGTTTATGCGGCAGTGGAGTGAGGGACACACTTAAGTGACAAAAAACTGAATGAAGAAAACCGGATCGGCAACCGCCTATCTGGTTTCTATTTTACGCTACCGACCCCCGTTCTTTCGCCTCCAAAGTATCAGTTGCGCGTGCCAAAGCACTCGACTTAAGGTGGCGAAAATGTTCGGGGGAAAAAATGCGTCTAAAGTCGTTTCACGTGACGAACTACCGCAGCGTAGAGGACTCGGGAATCGTAGAAGCAGACAACCTAGTTTGCTTAGTTGGGAAGAACGAAGCCGGCAAAACGGCAATCCTTCAAGCGCTTACAGGCCTCAACCCCCACCCAAGCACGCCACGAACTTTCGATAAGGAAACTGATTATCCACGCCGATATCTGCAGGATTATTCATCTCGGCATCAGGACGGAGAAGCCGTTGTAATAACGACAATCTGGGAAATCTCCCAAGAAGACCGCAATGTAATTGCCGAGGAGTTCGGCTCTGAAGCGCTCGCAACAAACGAAGTCAAAATTCTCCGGCGATACGAGGCCTCCGAGCCAGAATGGTCACTAAATCTCGATTACGCAGCTATTGTTAAGCATCTTCTTGACGACGAGAAAATCAACGCGACTGAGAGAAAGAATCTAGGCACTGCGATATCATCCGACCAACTCCGCAAAGCGCTGGAGGACACAAAGGAAAAAAGTGATCGCCAACAGCGCCTCCTCGACCGGATAAAAAAGTATCCAGGAAAGAATGCACGCGGCTTTATCGAAAGCTTATTAAAATCCAAACTTCCGCACTTTATGTATTTTTCGCATTACGACAGGATGGTTGGTCAAATCCGTGTCGATAATTTGGAGCATCGAAAGTCACAAGGGCCAAAGCTCGAAAGCGGCGAATAGGTTTTTCTCGACTTTCTTGAATTCGCCGGCACTTCCATACAGGAGATGACTACGGCGACGACATACGAGTCGCTGAATGCTCGATGCGAAGCAGCCTCAAATAGCATTACAGACCAGCTTCGTGAATATTGGACACAGAATCCTTTTCTCGAGATCGAAGTCCGCGTTACAAAAGCAGAAACGGGCGACCTCGCCCCCTTTAACACTGGAACGATCGCGCGAAGTCGCGTTCGCAACACTCTTCACAGAGTGAGCGTACCATTCTCAGAACGCAGCGCTGGCTTTATCTGGTTTTTCTCTTTTCTAGTAAAGTTCGCGCAGGTGCGAAAAGCAGGCACCAATCTCGTACTACTATTAGACGAGCCAGGATTAACGCTACACGGCAAAGCGCAGGAAGATTTACTACGATATTTTTCCGACAAACTGCTGCCGCATCATCAATTGATCTTTTCAACCCACTCGCCTTTCATGGTGCCAGCTGATCAGTTAGATAAATGCAGGATTGTCGAAGACAAAATCAAACAAACAAGGCCGGGAATGTGGACCACAGGCGGAACGAAAGTTTCGCAGGAAGCTCTGGTTGTTGATCCAGACTCACTATTTCCTCTGCAAGGTGCACTCGGGTACAATATCACTCAATCTTTATTCGTCGGAAGTAACACCCTGCTCGTCGAAGGTCCCGGCGATGTTTTGTATCTACATGCCTTATCAGCAGAGCTGAAGCGCCGTAACCGTTCGTCCATAGACCAACGATGGTCGATATGTCCTGCAGGAGGCATAGACAAAATTCAATCGTTCGTATCACTCTTTTCAGGCGCAAAGCTCAATATCGCGGCACTTACCGACTCGGCTAAAGGCGACCGGAAGAAGTTAGAACTATTGCGCCAGTCAAATCTGCTCAGCTCAGATCGATTGATGACGTTCGCCGATTTACTTGGCCTTGAAGAAGCCGACGTAGAAGATATCTTTGATCAGGAGCTCTATCTCCAAATCGTAAACGCAGCACTTGGACTGATCCAGGAGACCGCACTTACGACAGCTAAACTTGATGAAGCTGCTACGGGAACAAGCCGCCTTCTCAAGAAAACAGAGAATGCGTGCAAACTTTTGCCTCCTGACACACCTGAGTTCAATCATTACTCACCAGCAGACTGGCTCATACGTCACCCGGAGCTTCTCAGTGGCGACGAACCCGCAGTAATGCGCACGCTTGAGCGAGCGGAAGCGATTTTTAAAGCTGTGAACAATCGGCTTGCGGAGACTGGCTAGAATGCAAAATAGACCAAGGCTAGATCAACGCTTGCCTTTTCTCAAAACAGAGAAATCGGTTCGACCCGCCGTGACCGATAGTTGGATCAGGTCTTCCGCAAGATC
Source organism: Bradyrhizobium sp. SYSU BS000235 (assembly GCF_049747295.1). Lineage (NCBI taxonomy): Bacteria > Pseudomonadati > Pseudomonadota > Alphaproteobacteria > Hyphomicrobiales > Nitrobacteraceae > Bradyrhizobium > Bradyrhizobium sp. SYSU BS000235. The sequence continues at coordinate 3,967,578 of NZ_JBMHJM010000001.1, read as the reverse complement.
AGGAACAACGACGTACGACCGCGTTACTGGAATTAGTCGTGCAACATAGCTACTGGCTCCCAGTACAGTATTTCCAAGAAAGTCGAGGAACCGGATACGATCAGGCGGATAGTTTAGGTCAGTCTCCGAATCGAAGATCTTATGCCCGCTTTCGGTGTCAGAATACGTATTGATAGCAGTCTCGAGCGCAAACCAGCTGACAACGAGCTGCTTGTCTGGCTCCGTGCTGCCGAGCACCAAATTTGCGTGAGGTATCCATTCGAAGGTCTTGTCAGTCAAGTCAGGCACAAAATGGCCGACATAGACGTTTCGTAGATATTTGAAGAATTCTAGCGCCTTCCGGATCGGTTTGTGCAACTCACTTAAATCCGGATGATTCTTGTAGAGCGCCGAGGAAATGGTTGCCAAGTCAGCGATATTTGCAAGTTCTAGGATTAAATGGCGTATCAAGATAAGAGAGGTACTCATGGAAGAAGACTCTGCTTCGAGAGCTTCATGAACTGCCAATAGGTCGTGATGCGCGACCATGCTTGCGGTGCAGATATGCCGATAATCCATTTACTAACTTTGACATGCCAATTGTCCGTAGCCAAGACGTGAGGCAAGCTCTCGCCCAGTTAATACCCTACCCGACCGACCACCGGTCCAACTCGCCCGAGCCCCATGCCCACGAAAGGAATCCCCCGTTAAATGCCGCGCATCGTCAAGCATCGCGACATCCGCCGGGCTGAGATCCTGGACCAGGCCTTCACGATTTTCCTGAAACGCGGCTACGACAACACCTCCCTCAACGACGTCATCGCCACCGCGGGCCTGTCGAAGGGCATGTTCTACCATCACTTCCCCTCCAAGGAGGCGCTGCTGGTGGCGCTGTTCGCGCGCGTGACCGAGGGGATGTACGAGGCGCTGCGCCCCGTGGTCGAGGAGGAAGGCGTCGATCCGCGCACGCGCCTGCAGAACATCATGAACCGCGGCGCGGAGTTTCGCCTCGCCAATGTCGAACTGACACGCTCGGTGTTCGGCGCGCTGCTGCGGCCCGAAAGCAACATGCTTTATCAGGGCGTCGTCGAGGCGTGGTCGGCGCGGATGCGGCCGGTGGTCACCGCTGTGATCGAGGACGGCATAGCCCAAGGCGTGTTCGACACCTTCAACGCCGAGGGCGTCGCCGACACCATGCTGCTCCATGCCGCCTCGACCCGGGACGCGACCTGGCGCGGCATGGCGGCGAAGACCATTGACGCGCGCGAGGCGGCGATCGCGGAGCTTTCGAACAACTTGAAGCTCCATGCGCTGACCATGAGCCGCCTGCTCGGCCTGCCCGACGATGCGTTCCGGATCGGCCCGCCGGATTTCGCCCGCCGCTTTATCGTGGCTCTCAATCCGCTCGATGGAAAAGCGAAAGCGGCGACACCGAAGGCGATGGGGCCGCGCAAGACGGCATCGACAGGGAAGAGACCTTCGCGGAAGACAACGCGTTAATAGACGCCCGGCACAAGCCGCGACGTGCGCGCGCGATAGCTCTCATACGCCGCGCCGAATTCCTTCGACAGCATCGCCTCCTCCGCGCGGATGCGCGCCATCAGCGGCACGACCATGAGCACGGCGAGCGCCACACCCGCGAGCGAACGAAACGCCAGCCCCCAGCCGAGCACAAACAGCAGCATGCCGAGATAGCTCGGGTGGCGCACGATGGCATAAGGCCCGGTTGTCACCAGTTGATGACCTTGCTGGATCGCCACCAGCCCGCTGAAGCGCTTGCCCAGCGTAAACACCGGCCAGACGCGCAGCACGCCGCCCACCGCAAACAGCGCGACGCCGATCCAGCGCACGGTGTCGCCGCCGATGGTGGCGATGTTCATCCGGTCCGTATACGCCGGCAGCCATGCCATCAGCAGGCCGAGGATGCCGAACGCCCGCAGCACCCAGCGGTTACCGCGGTCTTCTTTCACGCCGGTGTCCAGATTGCCTTGGGTGAATAGGCCGGCGATGGCGAGCGCAGCACCAATCAGCAGCACGGCGACCAGCGGCGGCTTGGAAACGATATCGTTCCAGCCGCCCGCGCCGAGCACGGCCAATCCAAAGAAGGCGAGTGATGACAGCAGCGCCACCAGAGCTGTTTTCCAGGTCATCGGTCCGCTCCTTTCAGGTGCACTCCGTGATGTCCGATAACGCGCAGCGTGTGGGCGCGGTTGCCCCGCGGCGCTGCAGCTTTACGCATCGAACCAGTAGGTCAGCGCGGTGTCCGCCACCCATCCGGTCTTGGCCTGCTTGTCGGGCACCGCGGAAAACGCCGCATAGCCGCGCAGCCCGGCGAGCTCGCCGGTGGCGGAGCCTTCGATCACCTCCCACCGCCCGTGCACAACATGATGCCGGTCGGTGAAGCCGGACGCGCGCAGCAGGAACGACCCGTGGCGGCCGTCGAGCGATCCGGTGATGCGCTCATAGCATGTCAGCATGCCGGTGCCGTCATCACGCTCGATGCGCAGATGCGCGGCCAGGCCGATGCCGACGAGACCGCCGGTGAAATGCTCTTCAAGATGCGTGGCCGCCACCGTCATCGAACTGTCCTCGCCGCGGTCGAGCACCTCGCGCTGATACTTCGCGACCTCGACCTTGGCCGTAGTGGTGATATGGGCGGGAGTTCTTTGAACGGGGCTCTTGGTGTCCATCAGCTCTCTCCGTTTGTTGGTGTCGCGCGGCGCTGCGGCCACAGTTCGTGCAGCGCGATCAGCGCCTGCCACGCTTTCGGAATGGAAAACTCCGCCAGCGCGCGCAGCGCGGCGTGAAGTTCAGTTTTGGTCAGACCTGCATCGCGACAAAGCGCGACATGGGCCGCAAACGGCGCACCCAACGTGCCGCCCACCACATTGACAGCGAAGGTCGCAAGGCAGCGCTCCCGCCGCGACAGACCCGGCCGATGCCACAGCGCGCGGCTGATGCGGTCCACATCGTCGGCAAATTGCGGATCGAACTGGTGAAGCTCGGCCAGCGTGGCGTCATCATAGACCTGCTCGCCTGCTTGCTCGCCGTCCTGCGCGCCGCGCTCCCGCGCGGGCGTGACAGATGATGAGGGCAGCCCCTGCTCCGCGATGATGCCAGTGAGTTTCGCAAAGCCCATGGCGACGATGTTCATGCCGGCATCCGGCGCGATGTGGCGCAGCAGTTCGCGCAAATGCTCCACCGGCATGCGGGCGGCGCCGAGCGCCATGCCGACATGCAATTCGAACGGCAGGCCGAGCTCGGGCACGCAGAGATCCGCGGTTATGAGGAGAATGGCCTTCTCGCGCATGGTGAGCGCTGTGTCGCTCCAGATCGCCTTGCCGGCTTCGATGCCCATCGGGCCGAACACCGGATCGAGGCTGGTGACGCGTTCTTCCGACATCAGCTGCATGGGAAACCTCCCTCGCCGTGGAACTCTGGACCTCGCTTGAGCCCAGCTTGGGCCTCAACAGACCATCGGTCTGAAAAACATCGTTAGCCGATAATCGTTCCGGCTGACAACAGACCAATAGTCTGTCATAGACAAGCTGTGCACAGACCATCGGTCTGTTACGTTGGAACGGGCGGCCGATGGCTGGATTAGTTCATTGACGAGGCTGGGAGGCGATTTGTGACAAGTGAACGCATGATGACGTATGGCGGCTGGGCGCTTTCGGTGCTGGCGATCCTGTTCCTGTTGATGGATGCCGGCATGAAACTCGCCGGCGCGCAGGTGGCGCTGGAAGCCAGCGCCCAGCTCGGCTTCGACGCGGACCAGGTGTGGGTCCTGGGTGTGATCCTGCTGGTGGCGACAATTTTTTACGCCTTCCCGCCCACGGCGGCGCTCGGCGCCATCCTCATCACCGGCTATCTCGGCGGGGCGATCGCGGTGAACCTGCAGCATCATAGGCCGCTGGTCTCGCACATGCTGTTCGGCGTTTACATCGCGCTGTTCGTCTGGGGCGGCTTGTTTCTGCGCTGGCCGTCGATCCGCGCCCTCCTGCCCCTCGCGCGTGGATAGGAGCGCATTGCAATTAAGAGGCGACACATGACGGCACCCGCCTATCAACTCTATGAACCGCTCGGGCAGCTCAAGTGCGTCGCCGATGATGTCTGGATCGTGGACGGACCGGAGATCCACTTTCGCTATTTCTTCCTGCGGATTCCGTTTCCGACCCGGATGACCGTGGTCCGCCTACCCGCGGGCGAGGTGTGGATTCACTCGCCTGTTGCGTTGACGGATGAGCTCGTGAGCCAGATCACGCGCATCGGGCCGGTCCGCCATCTGGTGGCGCCCAACACCCTGCATTACTGGTGGGTGGGTGAATGGAAGCAACGCTTCCCGGACGCGCAGGTGTGGGCGGTGTCGCGCCTCGATCCCGGCGCAAAGGACCGCGTGCCGCCGCATACCGTGCTCAACGATGAGCCGCCGCCGGCATGGAATGGCGTTCTCGATCAGGTGATTGTCGAAGGCTCGCGCCTGATGGAAGCGGATTTCTTCCACCGCCCCTCGCGCACGCTGCTGCTTACCGACATGATCGAAAACTTCGAGAAAGAGCGTGTGGCCTCGCGCTTCTACCGATGGCTGTTTCGCGTCGGCGGCGTGATCGATCCCGACGGCATGACGCCATCTGATCTCAAGCCGACGTTTGCCAAGCGGCGCGACGAGCTTCGCGCCGCGGTGAAGCAGATGATCGCGTGGCAGCCGGAGCGGCTCATCCTGGCCCACGGCCGCTGGTATCCCTGCAATGCAGTGGCGGAATTGCAGCGGTCGTTCCGATGGGTACTGTAGCTTTCATAATCAACAACACTACGGAGGAACAATGGAGCGCTATTATTTCGTATCGCTTGTCACCCTGCTGGTGGGGCTGATGTGCTTCAGCATGGCTTTGACCGTGGCGCGCACGCACCACAAGACCGGCATCCTGGCGCCGACCATGACCGGCCACCCGCGCCTCGAATGCGCCTTCCGCGCCCATGCCAACACCGTGGAATGGATGCCAATCTTCCTGCCGGCGATGTGGCTGTTCGCCATCTACTGGAGCGCGGTGTGGGCCGGTTGGCTGGGCCTCGCCTGGATCGCAGGGCGCATCGTCTATTTCGTTGGTTATCTCTCCGCGCCGGAAAAGCGCCTTCCCGGCTTCTTCATTCAATCCTTCGCGGCGACTGCCCTGGTGCTCGGCGCACTGGGGCGCATCATCTATCTGATGATGGGTGCGGGGACATAGCGGGCCGCTTCATCGAAATCACGCAACTCATGCGATGCTCGGGGCCGCGCATGCGGCCTCGCTTCACGACGATCCCATGACGGCCCACGCGATCCGGCATCATGGCCATGGCTGCGCGGACGTTCGCGGGACAGCATCGATTTTTGCTGTATAGTGCGGCGGTCGAGCGAGATATTTTCAGTCGGGGTTTTGTCATGCTCAAAAGATTTGGGACTCTCTCCTTAAGCACCGTGACCGCGCTTGCTGTTGCTGGATTCGCCGCGTCTCACGCCAACGCGCAGGGGGCGACGTCACCCGCAGACTCGCTGGCGGCGCAGGTTCGCCTGCAGGGCTTTGCCTGCGCGACGCCGGTCCGCGCAACGCGCGACCACAAGCGCTCCCGTCCCGACCGCGCCGCCTGGATCATCCAATGCGGTAATGCGAACTACAGAGTCCTGCTCGACCCCGACATGGCGGCGATGATCGAACCGCTGCGGTGAGGAAATAGCTTCCCCACCATGCGACAACCTCTCAAGACCGGCTTGGTCGTGATCGTGGCCTATCTGCTCTGGACCACGTGGATGTCGCGATCGGCAGCGGTCGCGCTGGAGCCTTCAGGATACACCCTGACCTACACCATGACGTGGGGCTGGGGCATGGACGAGAAAATCAGCCTGTCCCGCTTCGGCGGATGGTGGTCCAGGCATTCGAGCGAATGGTTCTCGGTATGGGACAAACCCTACAACTCCGGCGCCTCTGTTTACCGGTCCGCCGACGGCGGCTCATATTTTTTCGCCGTCGGCTACAAACTCTGGAAGTTTGAACTGTCGTCCGGAGCTTTGACATCGTACTGCGACTCCAAAACGCTCCCCTATACGTCGCTCGGCACGCAGATAGCGACGGCCACGTCGTATCGCACAGTTGCGGCCATCGATCCGGGAGCGCAAAGCCGCGAAGAGTACGTTGAACCAGCCCAACAGAGCGGGCCGGTTCCGGCCTCTCCACCGGATTCAAAATACTACGCCAACCTCAAATATCTCGGACGGTTTGGTCTCGTCAGATCGGGGGGACGCGGCAACGAAGTCAGATTCGTGCCCGCTAATCATGCGCCAGAACCGCGCCTCGGCTTGTTCGCGAACTGCGGATAGCCGGTGACCCTGGTTGGTCGCACGACTCTGCAGCGCGTTCATGACATAAGTGCATGAAAAACAAGAGGCGTATCGCGAACAATCGCTTGGATGACAATGCCGCTTCTTCAAGGCAAAGAACATCCATGCCGGGAAATCCTATCGCCGGCCTGTCATACAGCCGTGCAGCAGGTGGAGTGATTATTCCGCCTATCACAAGCCACGTATGCCGCGACCGCAGAGTTCGCTCGGCCATCACTTGATAGTGCACGGTGCCGCCATCATTTAGTCGTCGTTGCCATCATTCCTATCGGGCAACGAGCTTTCGGAGACATCATGTCTGGTTCACTCGTGTCGGCGCCGCCGGTCAGCCTGCAGCATGTTGCGGATGAAGGTCCAGTCGCCCTGCACTGGTACGACCTCACCTGCCCGTTCTGCTATCTCGGCCAGGCGCGCACCCATCTGCTGCAGCAGCGCGGCCTCACCGTCATCGAACTGCCGTTTCAGGCGCATGCCGAGATTCCAGCCGGAGGCATTAATGTCGGCCCGCGCCAGGGTCCGATGTACCAGCAGATCGAGCGCAACGCGGCGGCGCTCGGCCTGCCGCTGAACTGGCCGCCGCGGCTGCCGAACTCAGGGATTGCCCTTGCCGCCGCCGAATGGGTACGTCGGCATCAGCCGGATGCGTTCGCCGCCGTCCAGACGCGGCTGTTCCGCGCGCATTTTGCCGATGGTCTCGACATCGGCGATCTCGAAACCGTGCTTAAGTGCACGAGCGAGTTCGTGACGGATCTCGACAACCTGCGTGCGGCGCTGACCAGCGGCGAAGCGCGTGTTGGCGTCTATGAAGGCCAGCGGCTCGGTGAAGACTTCGGCGTGCGCGGCACCCCAAGCTGGCGCATCGCCGGACAAATGATCAGCGGCTATATCACTGAGAGCGAGTTCGAGCGCGTCGCTGCACGCGCCCTTCCCCAGCCAACCGCCAAGGCGTCATAACAAACGAGAGCGTGTCACACCGCCAACCCCAGCACATCGATGCTGTCGGCGCGGCCGCGAATGGCGCGCGGGCCGAGATCTTCCAGCGAAACCGGCGGTGCGGCGGAGAACTTCGCAATCGCCGCGCGCGAAACAAGAAATCCGCCTTTGACCTCGCGGCTCAAGGCCTCGAGCCGCGCGGCGGTATTCATCACGTCACCATTAAGGACAATCGCGCGCTTCACGCTGCCGATCTCGCCCGCGATCACGGTCCCGAAATGCAGGCTACCGCGGATTTTCGGCGCAGCGCCAAACTCCTTTTCAAACCGTCCCGCTTTCTCGGCGAGCGCAGCCCGCATCGCCAGAAAGCATTTGAGTGGCCGGCAGTCGACTGCGCCGACCGCCGCCGGCCATGTGACGATCACCTCGTCGCCGACGTAGTGCAGGATTTCGCCGCGATAATCGACCACGGCATCGGTCAGGACGCGAAAGGTCTGGTCGAGAAAGCGATGAATGGCGAGGCCGCCCAGTTTCTCGGCAAGCCCCGTGGAGCCGGCGATATCGACGAACAGCACGAAGCGCTCTTCCTCAATGGGCGAATGATAGCGGCCGGTGGCGAGATTGAGGAATGAACGCGGGCCAATGATGTTGATCACCCCAAGCACGAGATTCATCATGATCGAGAACGCGCCGCAGAAGATGATCGCGGATACGAAGTCGCCTCGCCCCGGGTCCGGCGTCAACCCGACCAGTCGCGTCCCGAGATCGAAGTACTGGATCGGCAGGATCACCGCGGCATAGATGACGCTGCGGATCAGGAGACTGACGGTGAAGGACAGGCTGGCCAGCCACGTCCGCAGCGGTCCGGTCGACGCGAACATCTCGAAGCCGCCGATCGCCGCGCTGATCAGCAGCCCATACGAGACCCCGATCATGATGTCGTTCGGAGCGGTCCCCAACCGCGACATCGTATAGATGGCGCCGCCGATCATCCCGCTCACCAGGATGACGGCGAACATCTTCAATATTCGTGCGAGCCGCGGATGCATGGACAACAGACCTCGTGTCAGAGAACCTGATCACGATGGAAAGACTGGTTGATTTGACGATCTATTGCAATCGCCGGGTCGCTCCGGACGTCCAGCGCACCCGATGTCACAAAATAACAATGTCCCGGCCGCGCTTCGCGTCCGGGACAAAGCACATGCGGAGTGTGAGGCCGCCCTTACTTCACCAGCGAACAACCACCTTCAGCCTGTGGCCTGAAGGCCTTGTCGCCCGGAACGCTCGAGATCAGCTTGTAATAGTCCCAAGGATACTTGGATTCTTCGGGCTTCTTCACCTCATACAGGAACAGCGGGTGCACCACGCGTCCGTCCTGGCGAATCGTGATATCGCCGAACAGCTTGTCCTTGCCGGAGAACGTCTTCATCTGCGGCACCACATCCTTGGCGTTGTCGCTGCCCTTGGCCGCGACGGCGTTCAAATAGGCCATGGTCGCCGCATAAACGCCGGCGTGATTGCTGCTCGGCATCTTGCCGTTCATGCCGGGACGTGCCGCGAAACGCTTGGCAAAGGCCCGGGTATCATCATTCATGTCCCAGTAGAACGCTTCCATAAGTTGCAGCCCCTGCGCGACCTTCAGGCCCATGCCATGCACGTCCTGAATCAACATGAGGAAAGCCACCAGCTTCTGTCCGCTCTGCTGAATGCCGAATTCGGCCGCCTGCTTGACGGCATTGATGGTGTCGCCGCCGGCATTGGCAAGGCCGATGACCTGCGCTTTCGACGACTGCGCCTGCAACAGGAATGACGCGAAATCGGACGTGCCGAGCGGATGTTTGGCCGAGCCGAGAACCTTGCCGCCATGAGCCTCGATATATTTGCTCGCTTCCGCCTCGATGCCTTTGCCGAGCGCATAGTCCACGGTGACGAAATACCAGTCCTTGCCGCCCTGCGCCATCATCGCCGACGCGGTCGTGTTGCCCGTAGCCCAGGTATCGTTGACCCATTGAATGGTGTTCGGTGAGCAGGCCTTGCCGGTCAGATCCGAGCTTGCGGTCGACGAGGCCAGGAAGGTCATGCGGCTGTTGCGCAAAAGTTCGTTGAGCGCGAGGCCGACGGACGAGTTCGGAACGTCGACGATGGCGTCGACGCCTTCCACGTCGAGCCATTTCCGCGCGATCGCAACGCCCACATCGGCCTTGTTCTGGTGATCCGCGTAAACGATCTCGACCTTGATGTTCTTCCCGCCGCCCGCGAAATCCTCCGCCGCCATGCGCGCGGCCTCGACCGACCCCATGCCGTTGGTATCCTGAAACACGCCGGAGATGTCATTGAGCACGCCGACGCGCACGACATTGTCGGATATCTCGGCCCTGGCTGCTGTGCCGGCAAAGCATGCAAGCACTATCAACGCTTTCTTCATGTTCATTATCAGTCTCCTCCCCAAATATATGTTGTCAGAATTCATGCGGTCTCGACGTGTCTTGCGCCGAAAACTTTTTGCGCTGTTCACATCACCGCCTGCATAGTGTGGGTGATGAAAGCAGCGGCAGCCTGCTGTTCAATACGGCAACCCGACATAGTTCTCGGCCAGCATCCGCATCGCGGTGTCCGACGAAAACACATAATCAATCTCGGTCTGCTGCAGCTGATCGTCATACGAGTTGCGATCAGGAAAGCGATGCAGCATTGAGGTCATCCACCAGGAGAAGCGTTGCGCCTTCCAGACGCGGGCAAGCGCCTTCTGCGAGTAGTCCTTCAGCCCCACGCTATCGCCGGCTTTGTAGTGCGCGAGCAGCGCATGGTAGAGGTAATGCACGTCGGAGCCTGCAGTATTGAGCCCGCGCGCACCGGTCGGCGGAAAGATATGGGCGGCGTCACCGGCGAGGAACAGCCGGCCATAGCTCATCGGTTCGGCAACGAAGCTGCGCAGCGGCGCAATGCTCTTTTCAATGGACGGACCGGTGACGAGTTGAGCCGCCACCTCCTGCGGCAGGCGGCGCTTCAATTCCGCCCAAAACGCATCGTCGGACCAGTCTTCCACTTTATCGGTGATCGGAACCTGGATGTAATAGCGGCTCAGCACCTGAGAGCGCATCGAACACAAGGCAAAACCACGCTGGTGTTTCACATAGATCAATTCGGGTGACACCGGCTTTGTGCGCGACAGTACTCCGAGCCAGCCGAACGGATAGACCTTTTCATGTTCGTGCAAGGCTTCACCGGGGATCGATTTCCGGCTGACGCCATGGAAGCCGTCGGCACCGACCACGAAGTCGCAGTCGACACGGACCTCAGCTCCCTCGCTGCGGCACGTGACATACGGAGCGTCCGTCGTCAGATCGTGCAGCGTCACGTCTTCCGCATTGTGGACGATTTTGCCGCCGAGACGATCGCGTGCCTCGTAAAGGTCGCGCGTGACTTCGGTCTGTCCGTAAACGAGAACCGACGCGCCGCCGGAATATTTGTGAAGGTCGACGTGATCGAGCACGCCTTCGTGCGCGATATGAAATCCGTTATGGACTTCGCCCTCGCGGTCCATCCGCTCGCCGCACTCGGCCTCGCGCATCAGCTTGGCAAAGCCCTGCTCCAGCACGCCGGCACGGATGCGGGACAGCACGTAATCCCGGCTGTGTTTTTCGAGAACGATCGTGTCGACGCCCCGCAGATGAAGGAGCTGCGAGAGCAATAAGCCGGACGGCCCGCCGCCGACGATACAGACCTGAACCTTCACTTTTGTTTCCTCCGTAATCCCAACAATCTCCGATTTGACGGGATAAACGGATGGAGGGATCAGCCATTGTCTTGTACAATTCGAACATGGGGAAACTAGCACCAAGCTCGGCAATCACGGTCTACAATCTGTTCGGGGAGCATGGCGACCTGCCGGACGTGGTGCATTGCGAGACCATTCCGTCACGCTCCGTCCTGCATGACTGGACGCTGGCCGTGCACCGGCACGAGCGGCTGCACCAGGTGCTTCTGATCGAAAGCGGCGGAGGACAGGCAACGCTCGACGGCCAATCCTATGTGCTGCGGCCGATGCATATCGTGAACGTCCCTGTCAGGAACGTGCATGGATTTAGCTTCGTACCGGGCACGCAAGGCTGGGTCCTGACGCTGTCCACCGAGATTCTGGATCAGGTTTTATTGGCGTCGGAAGGCTTGCGCACTCTGCTGTCTCACGCCGCCGTGGTTCGGAGCACGTCCCAGATCCGTGCGACGATGAAACAGATTTTTACCGAACATGCAGCGCAGGGCTTTGCTCGCGCCCATGTGCTGCGCGCGTTGTCCGCAAGCCTGATTGGGCTCGTTGCGCGCGAGCTTGCCGGCGTGACACGCGAAAACACGGTTGAGCCCGATATCTTTCGCCGCTTCGAGACTCTGCTCGAAGACCATCATATTGAGCGCTGGAGCGTTTCGGACTACGCCCAGGCGCTGTCGATCACGCCCACGCATCTCAACCGCGTGACGCGGGCTGCGACAGGAAGCACCGCTTCGCACCACATCCTCAACCGGATGATCCGTGAAGCGCGGCGAAATCTCGTTTATACGAACTTGCCGGTTTCGGCGATTGCCTATGCACTGGGCTTCGATGATCCTGCTTATTTCACCCGCGTCTACACAACGGCCACGGGGCTCTCCCCTCGCGCTTTTCGGGAGCGACTCAACAAGGCAAGTTAGCGCCGCCCGTCATTTGACACATCTGTCGGAATTTAAATGGACTCGCTGATCACGGCTGCCGCACGGGCGCTCGCCTCGGGTGATCCCCTCGGGGCGCTGAACCGCATTGCCTTGCGCGACGATGCGCCCGCGCTGGCACTGCGCGGCATCGCGATGGCGCAGCTCGGCGATTTAGCACGCGCGAAAGCGCTGTTGCGGCGTGCGGCGCGCGCGTTCGGCCCGCGCGAGACCGTCTCTCGCGCGCGATGCGTGGTCGCGGAGGCCGAGATCGCGCTGGCTTCGCGGGACCTCGGCTGGCCGGAAAAGAGCCTCGATGCTGCGCGTGTCACGCTCGAACAGCATGGCGATACCATCAACACTGCCCATGCGCGCTATCTCGAGGTTCGCCGCCTGCTGCTGATCGGGCGACTCGATGAGGCCGAGCGCGTGCTCGCCCTGCTCGCCCCCGACCCCTTGCCGCCCGCATTGAAAGCCGCCCATGCGCTGGTGACGGCAGGCATCGCCATGCGGCGGCTGCAGGCGAAGACCGCGCGCGATGCGCTGGCGCGAGCGGCAGAGAGCGCGCGACAGGCCCGAATTCCCGCCCTCATTGCGGAAGTGGAGAGCGCCATGCGCATCCTCAAGTCGCCAGCCGCGCGCCTGATCACCGATGGTACGGAGCGGCCACTTCTGCTTGACGAGGTCGAGACGCTGCAGTCGTCGAAAGACCTCGTGGTCGATGCCTGCCGTTATAGCGTGCGCGATCCGCACGGCACCGTCTCGCTCGCCACCCGTCCGGTGCTGTTCGCACTCGCCCGCGCGCTGGCCGAAGCCTGGCCCGCGGACGTGTCGCGGGACGACTTGGTGGCGCGGGCGTTCCGCGCCAAGCACGCCGATGAATCCCACCGCGCGCGGTTGCGGGTCGAGATCGGCCGGCTGCGCACCATGATCGAAAGGGTGGCAACCATAAGCGCCACCCCGCGCGGATTCGCGCTCACCCCACTCAATGCGAGACAAGTGCTCGTGCTGGCGCATCCTGTCGAAGAACAGCACGCGGAAGTGCTCGCCCTGCTCGCCGACGGCGAAACCTGGTCGAGTTCTGCGCTGGCGCTGGCGCTCGATACCAGCCAGCGCACGGTGCAGCGCGCACTCGACTCTCTTGCGCTTGCAGGTAAGGTGCAGTCGTTCGGCCATGGGCGCGCGCGCCGCTGGATGACGCCGCCCGTTCCCGGTTTCACGACGACCTTGTTACTCCCTGCTCCGCTGCCGGCCTGATTAAGGTGGCTTCATCACACAGCGAGAGGATGAGCACATGAAGCAATCAGCAGCCACCGCCAGCGCGGCCGACATCATTCAGGAGTATGGCCCCTTCCCCGGCGTCGACCATGTCCATGGACTGACATTTGACGGGAAAAATGTGTGGTTCGCTACCGGCGACACCATCAGCGCGCTCGATCCCGCCAACGGAAAAGTCCAGCGCACGATCGATGTCCCCGCGCATGCCGGCACGGCGTTCGACGGCGAACATCTGTTTCAGATCGCCGAGAAGCGCATCCAGAAGATCGATCCGAAAACCGGCGACGTGCTCTCCACTATTCCGGCCCCCGGCAACGGCGGCGACTCCGGCCTCGCCTGGGCGGAAGGCTCGTTGTGGGTCGGACAATATCGCGACCGCAAGATCCACCAGATCGATCCGAATACGGGCAAGATCCTGCGCACCATCGAGACCAACCGCTTCGTCACCGGCGTGACATGGGTCGACGGCGACCTCTGGCACGGCACCTGGGAAGGTAACGAGGGCGATGTGCGGCGCATCGATCCCAAGACCGGCGAAGTTCTCGAAAGCCTCAAGATGCCGCCTGACACTGCCGTGTCGGGATTGGAATCCGACGGCGCCGACCGCTTCTACTGCGGGGGTGGAAGCAGCGGCAAGGTGCGCGCCATCCGCAGGCCGAAGCGCACGGCTTCGCGATAACACAAGAAGCACCTCAAGAGACGAAGCGGCGTGACACTTCCCTTCTAGCGTCGCGCACGCGGCGTCACGTTACAAAACGCCGATAACCTGTCGCGAAGCCAGCGGTGCGCCGGATGATCCTTGGTTCGATCGTGCCACACCATCGCGATGCCGAAGCCCTCGACATCGAGCGGCGCCTTGAACAGATCCAGCCTGTCGGCGTACCGCCGTGCGAGCCGCTCCGGCGCCATTGCGATCAACTCGCTCTGCGCCACCGCCTCGATCAACGTCACGAATGACGACACTGCGAAGGAGACCGTGCGCGTCAGACCGGCTGCCGCAAGCGCTTCATCTGTTGGCCCCAGAAAGCCGTCACCGGCCGGCGAGACGATAATATGGCGCGCGGCGATAAAACGTTTCATCGCCATTCGTCCCGTCGGCGCGCCGCCGCGGCGCGCGATGCCGATATAGGTTTCCTGCAGGACCGGCAGGGTATGTAATCCGATGGCGTCCGGGCTTCCCACTTGCAGGAAGGCGAGATCAAGGTCGCCGCGTTCGAGCTCGCCGCGTGCCATGCGGGCGCTGCCGAGCTTCGCCATCACCCTCACTTTCGGGGCCGCCTCGCTGATCGCCGTCAGAAATGGCAGCAACACGGCGACCTGCATGTAGTCGCTCGATGCAATGGTGAAGGTGAACTCGGTGGTGGCGGGATCGAAGCCCCGCCCCTGCCCGAACACGCCTCTCGCTTCTTCCAGTGCGCGCCGCACCGGCTCGCGCAGTTCCTCCGCAGCTGCGGTCGGCAGCACGCCGCGCGAAGTCGGCACGAACAGCTGATCGCCGAACAGATCGCGCAGCCGCGCCAGTTGCGCGCTGAGCGCCGGCTGGCTGAGATTGAGGCGCTTGGCCGCGCGCGTGACGTTCTGCTCCGACAGCAGCGCGTCGAGAGCAAGCAGCAAATTGAGGTCGGGGCGTTTGTCATCCATTTCATGGATACCAGCACCATAATCTTACAATTTCAATAGATGGCTAAAAGGTCCCACCTTCGGTGCAGCGACCAACCGATCGTGAGGACACCATGAAATACCTGATCGTCTATGCCCATCCGGAACCGAAATCGCTCACAGGCCATCTCAAGGACCGCGCCGTCGGGGCTCTGACCGCCGCCGGGCACGACGTCGTCGTCTCCGATCTCTACGCGATGGGATGGAAGGCCGTTGCCGACGGCGATGACTTCCCCGTCCGCGACCGGGGAGCGCCACTTAACTACGGCTATGCATCGAAGGAAGCTTACGCGGCCGGCAACCAGTCCACCGACATCGCCGAGGAACAACGGAAGCTGCTGTGGGCCGATGTCGTGGTGCTGCAGTTTCCGTTCTGGTGGTACGGCATGCCCGCCATCATGAAGGGATGGTTCGACCGCGTTTATGCCTACGGTTTCGCTTACGGTGTCGGCCCCCATGGCGGCGCGCAATGGGGCAAACGGTTCGGCGAAGGCATTCTTCTGGGCAAGCGCGCCATGGTGGCGATGACCGTCGGCGGCCGCATGTCCCACTACGGCCCGCGCGGCGTCAATGGCAACATCGATGATCTGCTCTGGCCGATCCATCACGGCCTGTTGTTCTATCCCGGTCTCACGGTCGTTCCGCCCGCAGTGTTCTACGAGGTCAACAAGGCGACGCCGGACGCCGTGGAAAGCATGGCGCAAGCCTATATCCGCCGCCTGCTGGACATTGAGGCCGCTGAGTCCATCGCATTCCGGTCGCAGAACGGAGGCGACTACGACGAACTCCAGGTTCTTAAACCAGAGCACGGTGACGACCGCATTGGACACGCGTTGCATCAGAGCGGAACGCCGTTCGTGTCCAACACCTTTCTTGGTGTACTAGGGGACTACACGCCGCGGCACATTTCGCCGACATCTCGCGACGCTGCATAAGCAAACGGCAACCCAGAACGATTGTTCTGGGTTGCCGCATGTAATGGAGACAGCGAAACCGGCTGTACCAACAGTCTTAGAAGGCGAACTGGGTGCGCATCGCAACCGCGTCGAACGTCGAACCGGAATCCACCGTTGACGTCGGCGACGCCTGCTTGGCGACATCTCCGTGCAGATAGTCCAGCATGAAGCGGAGGTTGCCGTTGACGTACCAGTTCAGGCCCGCCGTGTAGACGGTCTGTCGGCCGCCGGCGACGCCGAGCGCTGTTCCGACCTTATCGTTGAGATCGATGGTCGAGACACGACCCGCGACTTCCCAGGCACCCCAGCCGCCGCCATGGATCGAGAACGGATCCCGCGGCTTGATGCCGTTATACGAGGCGGTCGACGCGTTGTAGGTGTGGGTCTCGCCGGTCAGCACGTAGCTCGCCTGCGCATAGCCGCCCTGGAACTGCAGGCTCGGCGCACCGATTGGCGGCAAACCGGTCGAGGCCTCGCGATCGACATTGTACCAGTAGTACTCGCCCTGGAAGAACAGCGAGCCGTAGGTGGCAGCCGCTTCGGCACCGTAAACCTGCGCGCCGGAGGCGTTGGCGATCGCGCCAGTGTTGATCAGCGTGGTCGGATCGATGCGCAGCTCCGGACGATCGCTGAATGTCACCGTCTGCCCTCCCGTCGCAATGTTACGCGGCGGTTGGATCAGCCATTCGGCGTTGGCACCGACGTGCAACGAATAATTGTTGCCACTCACGAGCTGACCTGCGGCGCGGACCACTGCACCATACTGTTCGGTGGAGCTTGGTGCCGTAACGGCCGCCGTGTGGACAGAGCCTGTGGTCGGGCCGGTGACATAGCCGCCCACCCAGAAGGTGTCATTCCACCAACGCGTGCCGAAGGTCGAGCGGAAATCGCCGGCGGCGAGATTGACCGCGATCACCTGGGATGAGGCACGCTCCATGAACAGAATGTCGTTGGAGCTCGTGGCCTCATCGAGCGTCCAAGGAATGTCCATGATGCCGCCTTCGATCGCCATCTTGCCACCGAACGGCTTCAGGCCGGTGTAGCTCAGGTAAGCGTTTTCGATACCCGACGTGCCGCCGCCTGGAAGAGATCCGGACGCAGCACCGCCAAAGCCATCAGACGTGCCACCAAAGTCGTAGATCAGAGCGAAATTCCAGTCGCTGAGGAATTTGCCGGCGAGGCCGATGCGAGCGCGACGGACATTCTCACCCGAGTCGAGCCGCTGCGGCCCGCTCGCGGTGTTGGGATGGAAGTCGTAACCGCCAACATCCCAGTGCAGGCGGCCTGTGATGCCGACGCAATTCTCGCCGTCCGCGGTGCAGATGGTCGGCCGGTTGTTCGGCATCGACACCACCGCGCCGGTATACGCGATCGGCGCTTTCCTCGGCATGGCAGCATTGGCGTTGGCAACCGCAGCCTTGGCTGCCGCCTTCGCCTCGGCTTTCGCCTCAGCCCTTGCTTCAGCCTTGGCGTTCGCTGTGGCCGTCGTGTTCGCCGACGTCTGCTGCTGGATTTTGTCGAGCTTCTGCTCGAGCAGGCGGACCTGCTGTTTCAAAAGCGCGATCTCGGAATCGCCGCCGCCGGCAGATTGTGCATGCGCTTGCTGGATAGTGACGGACGTGAGCGCTGTTGCCGCGAGCATCGCGGCAGAAGCGAATCGGTAGATGTACATAGTGGCTCCTAACGGGTGTGTGCTCTTAGCAAACATCTGGACGTGACACGCTGGTGACGAAAATGATTTGATAGCGAAGCGTGGCCCCGATACAACATCGCACTACGATCAATTCACAACCATCTGCCGTGTAGCGAGGCACTTCGCCCTGCTCTTCCGAGCATTCCACCAGTGCAGTCCTGCTATGAAGGACGTCTCACCGGGAAGATAATTGCCCAGTTTGAGGTTGTTCGATAAACCGCTCCTCATCGCGTCGCTTCGGCGCGATGGCTATGCAGGCATCACAGGGCAGATATCACCGGGCAAATATTCCAAGGCGGACATCACGGCGCGGGCATCGATCACGCGGTGCCAATCACAGTCAATTTATGAGGATGTACCCTAGTCTGTATCGCGGGACGCGTTGCGGAAGTAATTCAACGCGCGCACGAGACCTGGCGGCACATACCAGCGACGCGCCGCGTCACCGCTGGCATTGCGAATTGCATGTTCCGCTTCACGCCGGCTCGCGCACTTGAGAACTTGGCTGTCACCGACATAGACGACAAACTCGTTACCGGCTCGTTTGATCTTGTAGTCTTGCATTCCAAGTCCCTGCCTGCGGAGAAAATACTCCGCGACGATGTTCGTTCCTTGGCAGAGAAAGCGCTCTTCAGTGCGGCCAATGCTTATCATTTCGATCGGGTTAACGTGATCGAACGATAAATCTATAATCATCGCACCATCAGGCAGATCGCGACTTCACGTCTCCGCCGCCCGCGCTGCCGTGTACGGGGCAAAGCGTGACAGCGTCTCATCCACCTGAAGCGTTCGTCCGATCGGCGGAAACGCGCGCTGCGAGCATTCAAACCGTTCGCATACTTTGCATCCGAGGCCGATCGGCGTCGGACTGTCGGGACTCTTGAGATCGAGCCCGCGCGAATAGACGATCCGCTCGGCGTGACGGACGTCGCAGCCAAGCGCGACGGCAAACGTTTTGCCCGCCGAGCCATAGCCGCCGCGATGATGCGAGACGGTTCGGGCAATCCAGAGATAGGTGCGTCCATCCGGCATCTGCGCCAATTGCGTAAGAATCTTGCCCGGGCTCGCGAATGCCTCATAGACATTCCACAGCGGGCACGTTCCGCCGACGCGCGAGAAGTGGAAGTCAGTGGCCGATTGACGCTTCGAGATGTTTCCGGCGCGGTCCACCCGAATGAAGAAGAACGGGATGCCACGCTCCGAATTCCGCTGCAGCGTGCTCAGGCGGTGGCACACAGTCTCGAAGCCGACTTGATACTCCTGGCCGAGAAGCTCGATGTCGTAACGCACACGTTCGGCGGATGCGAGAAACCTGCGATAAGGCATGATGAGCGCACCGGCGAAATAGTTGGCGAGACCAATGCGCGCCAGGCCTTCCGTCTCCGCGTTGCTGAAGCGCGCGGCATCCACCAGCTCGCGCAACTCACGCTCGAAACCCAGCATCGCCACCTGGGTCGCCAGTTGAAACGCCTGCTGGCCGGGCCGCAGACGCGGCGACAGCCGCAGCACCTTGAGCGTCTTGTCGAACCGGCGCTGTACGTCGGCGGAGGCTTCCTCCATCACCAACGTCACACCGTGCTCGCGCGCAAGATGACCGGCAAGAGTGGAAACCATCGCTTCCGGCACAAGGCCTAGCTTTGTCGATAGCGCCTCCGCAGCTTCATCGAGTGCGTCGAAATAGTTGTGGCTCGCATAGAAGAAGTCGCGAACCTCCTCATAAGGCGTCGAAGGCAGCGTGACGGTTTCCGCCTGGCGATCCTCTCCCAGCCTTGCGGCAAGGCTCGCCACTTGCTCGGACGTGAAGCGATATTTGCGATGCAGGACGAGCAGAGCGCGCCCGACCGCCGGCATGTTGATGGCAAGTTCGCGGATTTCGGCGGTTGAAATCGTTTCACCCAATCCGGGATCGGCCAGCGCATCGCGCAGATCCGAAACGAGCCGCGCCTCGTCGTCTTCCGAGAACGACTGCACGTCGAGGCCGAACGCTGCGTTCAACGCAAGCAGCACCGGCAGTGTCAACGGACGCTGATTGTTCTCGAGTTGATTGAGATAGCTGAGCGAGATGTTGAGTTTGGCCGCGAGCGCCGCCTGCGTCAGTCGCCGCTCCTCCCGCAGGCGCTTCAAGCGGACACCCATGAAGGTCTTTTTCATCGGCTCTCTCCGGCTTTGCAAACTTCGCAGACTTTGCAATTCGACTGGAAGCCCTTCGCAAAAATCCACTATTTCAGCCATTTTCAAGCTGTTGCTCATGCGGATATTGCGAAGTTCTGACGAAATGACAAGACGCTTGGGGCCGGGTCACACGCCTTTAACTGCGTTCCAACTCGAGCGCACGCCGCCAGAGACACGCTGTCCGCCCAAGTGCCCAACCGCATAAGCCGATAAGGAAGCCTCATCGTGAAGCAGCACGCCGTCCGCACTTACAAATCCGCAGAGAAACTTCAGCGCGCTGACCACCTCGCATGGAAGATTGCCGAAGTCTCAGCCGATCCGGTCGCGGTGGACGCGGATGTGGTCGAGATGATCGGCAACCGCATCATCGACAATGCCGCAGTGGCGGCAGCGTCACTCGCGCGTCGGCCGGTGCGAAGCGCGCGTGCGCAGGCGCTGGCGCATCCGTTCCAGCCCGGCGCGACCGTGTTTGGCCTCACCGCATCCGAGTGCATCTCGCCGGAGTGGGCTGCCTGGGCCAACGGTGTCGCCGTCCGCGAACTCGATTTCCACGACACATTCCTTGCCGCCGACTATTCGCATCCCGGCGACAATATTCCACCCATTCTCGCGGTGGCGCAGCATTGCGGCCTTGACGGCGCCGCGCTGGTCCGTGGCCTTGCGACCGGATACGAGATTCAGGTCAATCTCGTGAAAGGGATCTGCCTGCACGAGCACAAGATCGATCACATCGCGCATCTCGGACCGTCTGCGGCGGCGGGCATCGGCACACTGCTCAGTCTCCCGACCGAGATGATCTATCAAGCAGTGCAACAGGCGCTGCATGTCACCACCACCACGCGACAGTCGCGCAAAGGCGAGATTTCAAGCTGGAAGGCTTACGCACCGGCGTTTGCGGGCAAGATGGCCGTGGAAGCCGTCGATCGCGTGATGCGCGGCGAAGGCGCGCCCTCGCCTGCCTGGGAGGGCGAAGACGGCTTCATCGCCTGGCTGCTGTCGGGACCGAAAGCGCAATATGCCGTCCCGCTGCCTGAACAGGGCGAGCCCAAGCGCGCCATTCTCGACACTTACACCAAGGAACACTCGGCGGAATATCAGAGCCAGGCGCTGATCGACCTTGCGCGCCGCATGGGACCGAAGATCGGCGATTTGTCGAAGGTCGAGAGCATCGTGATCCACACCAGCCATCACACACATTATGTGATCGGCACCGGCGCCAACGATCCGCAGAAGATGGACCCGAAGGCAAGCCGCGAAACCCTCGATCACTCCATCATGTACATCTTTGCCGTCGCGCTGGAAGACGGTGGCTGGCACCACGAAAAGTCCTATGCGCCGGAGCGCGCCAACCGTGCGAGTACTGTGGCGCTGTGGAACAAGATTTCCACCGTCGAAGATCCGGAATGGACGCGCCGCTATCACAGCCACGATCCAAGAGAAAAAGCATTCGGCGGCCGTGTCATTGTAACACTCAAGGGCGGCTCGACGATCAGCGATGAACTCGCAGTGGCGGACGCCCATCCGCTTGGCGCCCGTCCCTTCAAGCGACCGGACTACGTCAAGAAATTCCGCACATTGTCGAACGGCATCATCGCTCCGTCGGAGCAGGATCGCTTCATTGCGACCGTCGGGCGGCTGACGTCGCTGAAAGCGGGCGAACTCACCGAACTCACCTTCACCGTGAACACCAAGCAACTCGGCAGCCACGCCACGCACGGCATCTTCGATTGGCCGGCTTCACGTCACGGCACATCCGTCGCGGCTGAATAAGGGAGAACGTCATGGCTCACGAAACCACGCAAGCGACGAAGCCCGCACCGAAAAAGTCCGTTGCGTTGTCCGGCGTTGTCGCGGGCAACACGGCGCTGTGCACGGTCGGGCGTAGCGGCAATGACCTGCACTATCGCGGTTACGACATCCTTGATGTCGCCGAAACTTGCGAATTCGAGGAGATCGCACACCTTCTGGTGCACGGCACCTTGCCGACGGCTGCGGAGCTCGCAGCTTATAAGGCCAAACTTAAATCTCTTCGCGGATTGCCCAGCGCGGTACGAGCCGCCCTGGAAGCGCTGCCGGCGGCAGCGCATCCGATGGATGTCATGCGCAGCGGCGTCTCGACCCTTGGCTGCGTTCTTCCAGAAGCACATGATCACAATCATCCCGGCGCGCGCGACATTGCCGACCGGCTGATGGCCTCATTGGGCTCGATGCTGCTGTATTGGCACCACTTCGCCCATCATGGCCGCCGGATCGAGGTGGAAACGGATGATGAGTCCATCGGTGGACACTTCCTCCATCTGCTTCACGGCCACGCACCGTCCGCGTCTCACGAACGCGCGATGCACACCTCGCTAATCCTCTACGCCGAGCACGAGTTCAACGCCTCGACCTTCACGGCACGCTCGATCGCAGGAACCGGGTCCGACATGTATTCCGCCATCGCAGGCGCCATCGGGGCGCTGCGCGGCCCAAAGCACGGCGGCGCCAATGAAGTCGCGTTCGAAATCCAGAAGCGCTACGCCGACGCCGATGACGCACAACAGGACATTCTCCGCCGGATCGCAGCCAAGGAGGTGATCATCGGCTTCGGTCATCCTGTCTATACGATCGCTGATCCGCGCAACAAGGTGATCAAGGACGTCGCGCGCCGCCTGTCGCGGGAGCGCGGATCGATGAAGATGTTCGAGATCGCAGACCGTATCGAGGCCGTCATGGCCGAGAGCAAGAGGATGTTTGCCAACCTCGATTGGTTCAGTGCAGTGTCTTACCATGCCATGAGCGTTCCGACGGCGATGTTTACGCCGCTGTTCGTGATCTCGCGCACGTCCGGCTGGACCGCGCATGTGATCGAACAACGCATGGACAACAAGATCATTCGTCCATCGGCCAATTATGTCGGCCCGGAGAAT
Source organism: Bradyrhizobium sp. SYSU BS000235 (assembly GCF_049747295.1). Lineage (NCBI taxonomy): Bacteria > Pseudomonadati > Pseudomonadota > Alphaproteobacteria > Hyphomicrobiales > Nitrobacteraceae > Bradyrhizobium > Bradyrhizobium sp. SYSU BS000235. Next base: position 3,944,937 of record NZ_JBMHJM010000001.1, on the reverse strand, counting down.
CTGACCTTCGTCCCGCTCGGAGAGCGAGGCAAATCGCCCTCTCCCGTTCGGGCTGCATGAGGACATCAGCATGCCTTATCTCGTTGCCGAAAATCTTCCAACTGAGAGCGCAGGACGGCGCTTTCGGACACTGCTGAAAGAGCCGGGCATTCTGCAATTGCCCGGGAGTCATAATGGAATGGCCGCACTGCAGGCGAAGGCTGCAGGCTTCAAGGCCCTTTACCTGTCGGGCGCCGCGATGACGGCATCTATGGGCCTGCCGGATCTCGGCATCATCACCGTCGATGAAGTCGCGTTCTTTGTTCGCCAGATCGTCCGCGCATCGCAGCTACCATTGCTGGTCGACGGCGATACCGGTTATGGCGAAGCGCTCAACGTCATGCACATGGTCCGCGTGTTTGAGGATGCGGGTGCAGGCGCCGTCCACCTCGAGGATCAACTGCTTCCGAAGAAATGCGGACACCTCAACGGCAAGAAGCTCGCGGACGCGCATGATATGGCTGCAAAGGTCGCGGCTGCGGCGAAAGCCCGCCGCGATCTGGTGATCGTCGCACGAACCGATGCCGCTGCCGGCGAAGGGCTCGATGCAGCGGTCGCGCGCGCCAAGCTCTACATGCAAGCCGGCGCCGATGCGATCTTCCCCGAAGCGCTGAATACGGCCGACATGTTCCGCGCTTTTGCCGCACGCATGCCGGGCGTTCCTCTTCTTGCCAACATGACCGAGTTCGGCAAGACACCATTCTTCACCGCCCGGGAATTTCGGGACATGGGCTACAGGATGGTGATCTGGCCGGTCTCAGCCTTGCGGGTTGCAAACAAAGCGCAGCAGAAACTTTACGCGGCCATCGCGCGTGACGGCGGCACGCACAGGATGATCGATGAGATGCAGACGCGCGCCGAACTCTACGACACCATTGGCCTTCACGATTATGAAGAGCTCGACGCTTCGATCATCCGCACCATCGTCCCCGAAGGAACGCCGCAACGGTAGACGTCGACGATCCGACTCTTACGGATAGTATGCGACCGCGCCCGATGATAGCGTTTCATCGGTCGCGGGTGACGGCAGATGCGTGCACATCCCACGAACTATACGGAGGAGTTGAAACTCGCCGGCACGCCGAATGCCTTTCACGCGCCACTGAAATTTTAATCAATTTCACATCACGGCGGAGGAATGAGCATGTTGAGAGTTGCGTCATTGCTGTCAGTCGTTGTTGCAGTCATGCTGGCCGGCAGAGCGATTTCTGCTCAGGATAAGTACACTGTACAGGTGCCTGATGGGCTCGCCTTCTCCGAGTTCCGGGGGTACGAGAACTGGGAAATTGTCTCCGTCAGTCTTGCCGAAAATGTGATGGCCGTGATCCTCGCCAATCCCGTGATGATCGAGGCCTACAAGTCCGGCATACCCGGCAACGGCAAGCCTTTCCCGGACGGCTCCAAGACTGCGAAGATCCATTGGAAACTCAAGAAGAGCACCGAGGCTCCTGCGTCAACGAGCGTGCCGGATGTCCTGCACGATGTCGATTTCATGGTTAGGGACAGCAAGAGATTCCCAAACACCAACAATTGGGCATACGCGCAGTTCAACTACGACGCTGCGGCCGACGCCTTTTCACCGGAAGGGACCGGGAGCGATTGCGGAGCCGCTTGCCACACCCTCGTGACGGCGAAGGATTACGTCTTCACCGCCTATCAGAAGAAGTAAGCGTCCTCCCCGATCAGTAGCCGCACGATGCCCGCGACAGCAACAATTATGTCGAGCGCGAGCGTCGTAGCACAAGAGGCGCGTCGATCATGGCGCTGCGAGCGGAGCGCCAAAAATGATGCGTTGATAATCGGCAAGCAGGGCCGGATCCTCGGCCGAACCGTGATGATGCAACTGCCGCCACACGCCGTCCTTCCGCACAAACCAACGCGTGGTGCGGAAGCGCAAGGCCAGCGTTCCGGATGGCGCCTCGCAAACGCCCTTCTCGCGCCCAACGAACAAATGCGCACGGTCGTCACCATGCGACGTGAAATCGTGGAACGCGACGCGAACCCGGGCCGGCCCGCCGAACAGCTTGGCATAGCCCGCGCGGATCTCGGACCAGCCGCGACGGATTCCGCCGATCGGGTTGCTCATGCTCGGTTCATCGCCATCCAGCCAACTGTTCGCAAGACCATCGAGATCGCCCGCATTGAACGCGCGATAAAAGCCGCTCAGCGTGGCCAACGGACTTGCGGGATCCTCAATTCGCTCGGCGCCGCTGATTTCAGTTGGAGTTACCGACATGTGGTTTTCCCTTTCATAAAATGAGGCGATGGAGATCGGGTCACGATTTCACTTGTGCACGTGAGATTTTCTGCGCGAGGCAAAGACGCCGACCGCAAGGTCGACGCACAGCGCCAGAACAGCCGAGGCAGCTCCAATCATGAACAGCAGGTGATAGTCGCCGCCGCTCTCGGCGAAGACAAATGTCAGCCCATACGCAGCCGCGGCCTGCAGCAAGGCAAAGGCTGTCGTCGCCGCACTCCACGCCGTCTTCTGCGCAGACACATCTTGCGGCATCAATTCGTGGATGCGGCCCAGCACGAGCGGCACGATGCCGGGGGTGAACGCGCCGACGATGACGCTGGAGACGATCAACGACGGCGCCCCCGTGCTCAACACCGGCACCACGACGCTCAGCGCCTGCAGGATAAACGCCCAACGCAACGCCGACCGGAAACCGATCCGATCCGCCAGATGCCCGCTCAGCACCGGGCCGACGATGGCGCCGAGGCCGAATAGCACCCAGTATTGCGCACCGCTGTCGAGCCCTTGGCCGAGACCGCGCGCCACGAAATCGACAAGGAAGAGCATATGAGGCACAAGAGCCACGGCGTTGAGCGCATACTCGACATAAAGCGCGCGCAGCCGAACCGCCGGCAAGGGCCGCGGCGAATGCGCGGCAGGCGTGACCTGTGCAGGCGCTGAATCCGTCGGCCAGCCCGACCACGCGATCATCGTCAGAATAAGTGACAAGACGCCGAGGCCACCCCATGTCTCGGTGAGACCCTGACGAAGCAGCAGCGGCACCAGTGTCCCTGACGCAGCAATCCCTAAGCCCACGCCCGCGAAGATCGCGCCGCTGGCGACGCCACGGCGGCGATGCGGCACATGAGGCAAGACAGTGGGTGCTGCAAGCACCATCAGCGCGCCGCCGGAAATTCCGGACAGCAAGCGCCAGACGAAGAACCATGTCAGCGAGACAGGCACGGCGCAGGCGAAGAACGCGATCGCCGCGAGCAGCATGAGCCCGCGCAGCGCGATATGTGCAGGCACGCGTGCGGCGAGCGGTCGCCCGAGCAATGCACCTGCAAGATAGCCCGCGAGATTCGCTGCGCCGAGATAGGCAGCGGCAGATGGCGCAAACCAGTGCTCGCCGATGATCGCGGGCAACAACGGGGTGTACGCGAAGCGCGCGAGGCCGATGCCCACAAGGCTGGCGCAGGACGCCGACAGGGTGGCCCGCCAGCCGTTGTATTGCGTGTTGTTGTTGGGCGCGACGTTGTTTGCTGCGACCCTGGCCGCGTCACATGTGCTCGACCCTGGCATTCCTGCCTCCGCCTGTGCTGTTCAGCAGAAACATAGGAACGGGTCGCTATCAGCGGTAACGAATTGTTGAGAGAGCAGCTATCTCTGAAAGTGATGACGGATTATTCGCCGGCCACCAGCTTAAGCGGCGACGGCCGCGCAACGTCCAGGAACGCTGTGAGGGTGCTGGTGAGGTGCATATCCTTGCGGCGGACGAACACCGTATCGACACGGGCCTGCTCCGGCGGCAGTTCGTGTGCGAGCACCCGCCCCTCGCGCCACGCGGGCAACACCACCGCTTTCGGCAGCAGCGTGATGCCGACGCCCGCGGCGACGCAGCCGATGATGGCATCGAGCGAGCCAAATTCGAGCGGCTGCGCGGTTTGAATGCCACGCTGCGCGAGAATGTTCTCGAGCCGCTGGCGATATGAACAACCACGACGGAAGACGATGATCTTGAGATCGCGCTGCTTGCCGAGGTCGTCCGGATTGCGGAACGCCGGTGCGGTCACCAGCATCAGTTCCTCGCGAAACATCACCTCTTCTGTCAGATCCGCATGCTGCACCGGGGCGGCCACGAATGCGCCATCGAGACGCCGCTCGACCACGTCTTCGACAAGACTGCTGCTCGTGCCCGTCGTCAGCGACAACGCGACCTCGGGATAAGCTCGCGTGTAAGCCGAGAGCGCGGCCGGCAGCCGAAGCGCGGCGGTGGTTTCCAGCGTGCCGATGTGGAGTGGTCCGCGCGGCGTGCCATCATCACGTGCAACTTCGCGCGCTTCCTTGAGCAAGGCGCCAATCCGCGCCGCATAGGGCAGCAGCCGCTGACCGGCCGCCGTCAGCACGACGCCCCGGCTGGTGCGCTGGAACAGCTCGGTTCCAACCTGCTCTTCAAGCGCGCGGATTCGCGCCGTTACATTCGATTGCACCATGTGCAGTTCGGCTGCGGCACGGTTCATACTGCCGTGGCGCGCAACAGCCTCGAGGATGCGAAGGTCTGCGTATTCCATGACAGCTCCTGCAGCCGGACAATGAATTCACGGCAACAACATCAACAGGAATGTGTAACTCCCGTCCCTCCCCGTCAAGCAGCCTTGTCATCCCACCAGCACTAGCACGACGCCCGCCACAGCGGCGATGGTGCCGAACGTAAGCTTCGCCGTGATACGGACGTGCGTGAGAACAAGTGCGCTCAGCGCCACGGTGACGATCGGATAGGTTGCGACCAGCGGCGTCACCAGCGAGACGCGGCCAGAACCGACAGCAGCATAGAGCATCAATGTGGCGACGCCGTTGCAGATGCCAACAGCCGCGAACCACAGGTGCCCGGCGATCGGCCCTCTGGGAATGAACCGTCCGGTGCGGACGCGCTCGGATGTCAACACTACCAGCGACGAGACGATATAGCCGACAAGACACGCGGCAATCGGGCTCGACCACATGGCCAGCCCAATCTTGATGATCGGCGGAATACCACCCCGCAGCACCGCGGCACCGAGCGGCAGCAGCAGCGCCCAAGTGCGCCAGTCGCCCTTGTCGCTGGCGCGCGAGAGCGTGATGAGGAACACGCCTGCAATGGCGACCATCAATCCCACCAATTGCAGCGAATGCAATTCTTCGCCAAGCACCGCGACTGCAAGCCCCACCGAGAACAACGGCGCCAGATTGCCAAGGGCGCCGGTGACCACCGGCCCAAGCGCGCGGTTTGATGCGAATGTCAGCGTCGTCAGCAACGCCGGATAGACAAGGCCGACACCGATGAAGATCGGGACCGCCCTCCACTCCACCGTCGTCCCGTGCAACAGGACTGGCGAGAGCAGAAGAAACAACGCTGTAAACGCAGGCACGCTGACCGCTGCACCCGACAACGGCGGCAGATATTTCAAGCCGAACTGTGTAATGACGACGCCGGTCCCGAACAGCAGAGCGGCCATCAGGGCCAGCACCAGGGATAGTGTCTCGGGCGTCAGCGTCATATCGGGTGTGTCGTCCTGAATGCAAACCGGCGCGCATGAAGACGATCATATCCCCTCACCGCCACCGAAAAACGGAAAATCAGGCTTTCCTAGCGCGGGACCGAACGCGTGGCGAGATCGCAGCGCGCGGAGCCCGCATGCAGCGCGCGAGGGTCCTTACCCGATCAGCAGGCCGCTGCTTGACGCGACGGCGATGACACTCAAACGGGGGTACCGAAGCAATCCCCACCGCCGGCGTGGTGCCATGATCAGCGGCGATAGCTCATTGCCTCGTCACAACGTATAAGACGTGAAAAGCTTCATCGGAGAGGTTGCGAAAAATGGATTGGCCTACGAAGACCGGCGAGTTTCGACTGGGCGATTTTCAAGTGCAGTCGGGCGAAGTCATTCGCGACGCGCGCATCGTGTGGAAGAGCTACGGCACACTGTCGCCACAGAAAGACAACGTGGCGCTCTATCCGTCCAGCTTTTCCGCCCAGCACACCGATATGGAATGGCTGATCGGGTCGGACGGCATTCTCGACCCCACTCGATGGTTCATCATCATTCCGAACATGTTTTCCAACGGCCTGTCGTCCGGCGCAGCTGAGACGCCGGACTATCCGAAGCTGGTGACGTCGTGGGACAATGTGCAAGCGCAGCGCCGCCTGCTGACCGAACAATTCGGCATCGAGCAGCTTCATGCGGTCTACGGTTTCTCCATGGGCGCCCAGCAGGCCTATCACTGGGCGGCGATGTTTCCCGATGAGGTGGCGCGCATCATCGCAGTGTGCGGGAGCGCCCGCACCGCTGAGCACAACAAGGTTTTCCTGTCCGGATTGTTGCGCACCTTGGAGGCGGCACCCGAACATCTTGGCGATGGCCGCTTCAAGGAAGAACCGCGCCTGACGATGCGCGCCTTCAGTCACATCTATGCGGGCTGGGGGCTAAGCCAGGATTTCTACCGCGAGAAGCTGCACCTCACCGCACTCGGTGCGTCCGACCTTCAGACATATATCAAGAACGATTGGGAAGCCTCGTTTGGGCGCCGCCGCGCCGCCAATTGCTACGCGCAGCTCGTCACCTGGTCCAACGGCGACATCAGCGCCAATCCACTCTATGGAGGCAACTTCGAGCATGCGCTCAAATCGATCAAGGCGCGTGTCCTGCTGATGCCGGGCGACACCGATCTCTATTTCCGTGTCCCCGACAACGAACTCGAAATGAAGCATCTGGCTTCAGCCGAGCTGCTGCCGATCCCGAGCGTCTGGGGCCATCGCGCGGGAAATCCGGCGAGAAACCCAGCCGATGCAGACTTCCTGAAGACTGCCGTATGGCGCTGGCTGGAACGATGATGCCTAGGAGGCAATTACGCCGCGAATTGCTGATCTTGCCATGCGCGGCGAACAAGCATCGCAGCGAAGGCTTCGAAAATCAGCCGCATCTGCGGTGGCTTGTAGGGAAATAGTTCGGGTGAATCCATGTTGTGGACGACAGAGGTATTGTCGGCCTCGAAGATAACCAGGTCACCGTTTTTGTTTTCCGCACAATCGACCGTGAAATAATCAAGACCGATACGTTCGAACATGGCTGTCAGCGCGCGGCTGTGGCGAAGTGCAAACCCAAAATTGAAGGTGTGCATAAAGGTCGCCTCTTCGAGGCGCTTTTCCGCGCTCAGCGACATGCCCGCGTTGAGATACCAAATGTTCCATTGATCCGCGATCGCCATGTGGCAAGCGAAAGGTTTGCCATCGATGACAACGATCCTGTATTTGCGGAAGAGCCCATCTTCATTTGAATAATCGACGAAGCGCGAGACGAAGAAATCATTCTCGGTTCGGTCATCGAGATAGCCGAAAAACGCTTCTGGATCGTCGAGCTTCGCCAAACCGACACCCGCGTGCGATCCGCGCGGCCGCACGATGATCGGAAACGCAATGTCGTTGCCGAAATCCGTCACGGATCCAATTCCGAGAGCAACATCTGTTAGCTGGAGGCGGCTGCACCCGACCGTCGCGGGGATATCGATCCCTTCGATGTCCTTCAGGAGGTGATGCAACTTGTCCCGATCAAGATTGGCGATCAAACGCGGCACGTTAAGGATGGGGCGCGGCCAATGCGGCACGAGCTGATCGATCTCTTCAAGCGCCGGGCGGCATTCGGCGGAATCGGATGCGATCACGATCGCGATATCGTGCTCCGGCAGCGGACTCGGCAGTTTCGTACCGGGGACGACATACAAGGTCTGGAGTTCGATATCGGCATCCTCGAGGAGGTGCTCGATGGGGGTATTTCCCCCCATATCGATCGCAGCCGCGAGTGCCAGAACCCGCAAGCGGGGATTTTCGGACGAACACGGCGATCGAAACAAGCGATGGACGGCGAGGATCTCGCTCTGCATCGCCAATCCGACGTCTTTAGACCCAGCCAATTGTGCAATCAGTGAAAGGTCGAGATAAACGCCGGCATCGGCGAACCCATCGCCAACCCGTTCCAGCAACTGTTGCCAAAGCGGAAGCAGATTGACGCCATTGAATGCCATCCGTGTGAGTTGGCCGTGGCCCATGCGATCCACCGCCGGCATCAGGAACGCATCGCGTTGCTTATCGAGGGATGCTTTCACGACGCCCGCCCCACATAGCGCTGAACGTGGCGGCGAACCGATTCATTGAAGGCCCGATTGCGAGGCCTGCGGATTCTTCGGCGAGAGGAATTGAGCATAACGTCCGAACGGCGGAGCGCTAGTCGACGCAGTTTCTGATGCGGGTATAGCGGGATGGGACAAGTCACCTGCCCCATGGCCGGTGACCATGGCAGGAGCTGCGCATTCTGCTCGAAGCCGCTTTTAAGTCGATTTGATTAACATCGCGTTTACCATCTTGATGAGCTGTTCAACAGTAGGTGATCGGTCCGCCAAAGCGCGACCCGCGCGCGCTCGCTCAACGCGCGGGATCGGCAAACCGCGCACGGTAGCATCGAACGAATTCATCCTTGTCGATCCTGCTCGAGGGCATGCCCTTGCGAACGTCGATCTCAGTCATCAAGCAACCTCACGGAATTGAAACAAGCCCATGAGGCAAACCGTGCGGCGACGATGCCGTTCCGAAAGAGACCATGCTGCGAGGCGGGCCCAGGCTGGGCGGCGCTCTCTCCTGCCCTCGCCGCGCTCAAGGTGGCTGCGCCATCTCTGGTCAGGCCGCGGGAGGGAGGCCGCGCCATCGAACGAATCGATAGCGGTATCAATGTGTTAAGCTTAATGAACCGTTTCGATTTCGGCCCTATTCGTGTCTTTTTTGTCACGGTCGAAGAGAAAGTGATGCCGCTCTAGAGAGGCCCGCAACCAACCGCCCCGCTGTCCATTCTCCATTAACTGGACGGCCGATAGCGTCCGCCCAATTCAAACGGGGAGGAGCTCCCGCCTTCGGGCAGCTCTCGCCAAACACGGGGAAGACCATGCGTATCCGTATCGCTCTGCTGGCAGCTTCCGCTGCTGTGCTTACTTCAACAGCCTCGTTCGCGGCCGACCTGCCGGCCCGCACGTACACCAAGGCTCCGGCTTATGCGCCAGCGCCGATCTTCAACTGGACGGGCATCTACGTCGGTGCGCACTTGGGCGCCGCTTTCGGCGGTGATGACAGCTTCGCCAGCAACTACGGCTTGCTGGGTGGCAGCAGCCGTGACGCTGCGTTCCTCGGCGGTGGCCAGATCGGCGCTGACTATCAGTTCGCTCCGAACTGGGTGGTCGGTATCGAAGGCCAGATCAGCGGCCTGTCGAACAACAACCGTACGTTCAGCGACGGGTTCAACTCGTTCCGTGATCGCTCCGATTGGCTGGCCTCGGTGACCGGCCGCCTCGGCTACACCTGGGGTCCGGGCATGATCTACGCCAAGGGCGGTGTCGCGTTCCGTGACAACAACGGCCTCGAAGCAACTGCGGGCTTCCTGCCGGCAGTGACCGATCGCAACAGCACCGGTTGGACCGTCGGCGGCGGCTTCGAATACATGTTCGCTCCGGCTTGGTCGGCGAAGGTCGAGTACCAGTACTACAACTTCGACACGACGAACGTTGGCTTCTCGGCTCTCGGGAACCCTGCGGTCCTCAGCTACAAGGACGACCTGCACACTGTGAAGGTTGGCGTGAACTATCACTTCAACTGGGCCAGCCCGGTTGTTGCCAGGTACTAATAAAAACAACCCATAGAACTCTCCAGTTCAGACTTAAAGGCCCCGAATCCCCGGGGCCTTTTTTTCGTCTCGCTGGGTGCGGCAACGCTCACTAAGATTGCCTCGCGTGTTTCGAAGCACCAGCAGCAGCGCGTGAGTCCTCAGACCAGCTTCGCGGGCTTCAGCAGATCAGATAAGCCGACCCGGTGCAGCATTTCGGCGCGTAGGCGATCGAGCACGGTGAAGCCGACATCGGCGCCGTCCTCCGTGGGATCGTAGTGAACGCGGAACGGCCGCTTGCCGAAGGGCATGTCGACGATATCGACGATGGCATCAGCAACACCCGTCACGTCCGCATCGTCGGGCACGATAGCAGCGAAGGCCTGCTGCACCTGTTCGCCAAAGCCCTCGTAAGGACCGGCTTCGTACTCGGCGAGGCGCGCTTCATCCGCCGGACGGCCTGAATGCGCAAAGTGATTGGTGCCCTTGGTGAAGGCGCCCGGCACCACGATGGAGGTCTCGATGCCCCACCGTGTCAGTTCACGTGCATACTGAACGGCGAGCGCATCCATCGCGGCCTTCGCGGCGAAGTACGGCGCGAGATAAGGCGGCGTGCCGCCGGCCGAGCTGCTGCTCGACACCCACACCAGCAGGCCTTGCTTCTGTTTGCGCATATGCGGGAGTACCGCACGGTTGACGCGCTGGGTGCCGAGCACGTTGACATCGTACTGCTGGGCGAACTGCTCCGGTGTGAAGGATTCCGCCGGACCGAACATCATGTGTCCGGCGTTGTGAACCAGCACGTCGATGCGGCCGCTCTCGGCGATGATCTTCCCGACAGCAGTGTTCGCAGATGGCTCCGATTGCACATCGAGTTCGATGGCCCGCAGATCGACATGATCGCGCTTGGAGGTCTCGGCCATCTCGGCAGCGTTCTTGGCGTTGCGGCCTGCGACATCGCGCATGGAGGCGTAGACGGTGTGGCCGGCTTTGGCGAGTGCTTCGGCGGTGAGACGGCCGAAGCCGCTGGATGCGCCGGTGACGAGAACGATTTTCTTTGAAGCGGTGGTGTTTGCGTTTGAGGTGACGTTGGACATGACACAGTTCCTCTGTTGGCGTCCGCGCTCAGGGCGGACGCTGTGATGAGACGATCAGGTTGACGAGTGAGTTGAGTGAGATGAGGAGGATGATCAGATGATCCCGCCGTTGGCGCGCAGCACCTGGCCGTTGAGCCAGCCGCCATCCTTTCCGGCAAGGAACGCGACGACGTTGGCGACATCTTCCGGCTGACCGAGGCGCTCCAGCGGCGGAAGCTTGGTCAGGTTGTCGATCACCTGCTGCGGCTTGCCGTCCATGAAGAGCTTCGTCGCGGTCGGGCCCGGTGCAACGGCATTGACGGTGATATTACGGCCGCGCAATTCCTTGGACAGGACGCGGGTCATGGCCTCGACCGCAGCCTTGGTCGCGGCATAGACACCATATGTCGGGTGAAGCATGGCAACCTGGCTCGTGGAGATGTTGATAATGCGTCCGCCGTTGCGCAGGCGCTTCGATGCTTCACGCAGGGTGTTGAAGGTGCCCTTGATGTTGATCGCGATATGACTGTCGAACAGCTTGTCGTCGGTGTCGGCGATCGTGGTCGGGTGCATGATGCCGGCATTGTTCACCAGCACATCGACGCCCCCGAACGCTGCATCTGCCGCATCGAACATCCGGACAACCGCAGCCGGATCGCTGACATCGGCCTGGGCGGTGGTGGCGCGGCCGCCGGCCTTCTCGATCTTGCTGGCCAAAGCTTCGGCCGCACCGGCGTTGCCCGCATAATTAATGACAACGGTGAAACCGTCCGCCGCGAGCCGCTCGGCGATGGCCGCACCAATCCCGCGGGAAGAGCCGGTGACGATTGCTACTTTGTTGGTTTCGTTGGTCATTTTGATCTCCTGGATTTGCCGAAGCCCGGTCTCAAGCTGATGGATGAAGAGATACACCCTGGATTTTCGGAGATAATCATCCTAGGAACAGCAATACTGTTCGCAAATTTGGAACAATAGCGACCATGGACCGCCTCGACGCCATGCGGCTGTTCACCCGGGTGGTGGACCGCCGGAGTTTCACCCAGGCCGCCCACGACCTGGATATTCCGCGCTCCACCGCGACCCAGGTGGTCCGGCAAATGGAGGAACGCCTCGGCGTGCGGCTGCTTCAGCGCACCACGCGGACGGTGATGCCAACACTCGACGGCGAGGCTTATTACCGGCGCTGTCTCGCCATTCTCGACGACATTGAAGATGCCGAAGGCGCGTTCAGCGGTGCTATTCCGAAGGGAACGCTGCGCGTCGAAGTGCAAGGCACGCTCGCGCGGCATTTCATCATGCCCGGCCTGCCGCAGTTCTTCGCCAACTATCCCGATATCGAGATCGCGATGAGCGAGAGCGATCGTTGGGTGGACGTGGTGCGCGAAGGCGTGGACTGCGTGCTGCGCTACGGAGCACTGCCCGACAGCGATCTCGTCGCGCGCAACGTCACGATGCTTGAGCGCATCACCTGCGCGGCACCCGCCTATCTCGAACGTTATGACTGTCCGCAAACGCTGGATGATCTCGCAAACCATCGCGCCGTGAGCTTGCGCTCGCTCACCACCGGCGCGCTGACACCGTTCGAATTCGTGCAGCCGGATGGCATCAAACGCATCGAGATGCCCTCGCCGTTTTCGGTGACCGGGACTGAGAGTTTTCTCGACGGCGTACGCCTCGGACTCGGACTCGCGCAGATGCCGGTGTTCCATGTCGAGCAGGACATCGCTCAAGGCCGGCTGGTGCGCGTTCTGCCCGAATATTCCCTGCCGCCCGGGCCGGTCTCGGTACTCTATCCGCGCAACCGCCAGCTCTCACCCCGCGTGCGCGTCTTCATCGACTGGATCGTTCAGCAATTCGCCGCCACCCTTCCGCATCGGGCAGACCCGCACGACACCACCTACTGACTTTCCAAACAGGCCTGAAAACGCCACACGTTCACGGCACAGTGAGAGCGGCTGCGGCGCCCGCCGTGGCAGATTGCGCCGACCCAAACAAAAACGTTTACCCCGCCGTGAACCCATTCAAGGGAGACACCCATGCCGCTCACCGATCGCAGGACATTGTTGCAGACCGCGGCCGCCCTGCCCCTTGCCGCGACAGCGACGAGAGCAGCGTTTGCGCAGGCCCCGAAGGCCTCATCGGGTGAAGCCGCAAAGCCTGCAGCGCCGAAAGACGTCACCCGTACGCTCGCGCATTACGTCGTCACCGCGCGCTACGACGATCTGCCGGCCAATGTACGCAAGGAAGGCGTGCGCACGCTGCTGAATTGGGTCGGCGTCGCGATCGGCGGCTCGCATCACCAGACGGTGGACATCGCCGTGTCTGCGCTCGCGCCGTTCTCCGGCCCGCAGCAGGCGTCCCTGCTCGGCCGCAACGAACGTTTCGACATCATGAACGCCGCTTTCATCAACGGTGTGTCGAGCCACATCTTCGATTACGACGATACCCACCTGAAGACGATCATCCATCCCGCCGGTCCGGTGGCCTCCGCGATCCTGGCCTATTCCGAAATGAAGCCCGTCTCGGGCAAAGACTTCCTCAATGCGCTGGTGCTCGGCATCGAAACCGAATGCCGCATCGGCAACGCGGTCTATCCCAACCACTACGATGTCGGCTGGCATATTACCGGCACCGCCGGCGTGTTCGGCTCTGCGGCCGCGATCGGCAAGCTGATGGGACTGAACGAAGAGCAGATGGTATGGGCGCTCGGCCTCGCGGCGTCACAGCCGGTGGGCCTGCGGGAATCCTTTGGCTCCATGAACAAGAGCTTCAATCCTGGGCGAGCCGCCGCGAACGGTATTTTCGCGGCGACGCTCGCCTCGAAGAACTTCACCAGCTCCGACGGCATGATCGAGGCCAAGCGCGGCTGGGCCAACACCATCAGCACCAAGCAGGATTACAATGAGATCACCGGCGACCTCGGCAAGCGTTACGAGGCAGCCCTCAATACCTACAAGCCGTTCGCCTGCGGCATCGTCATGCACCCGGCGATCGACGCCGCCGTTCAGCTGCGCAACGAGAACAAGCTGACCGCCGACCAGATCGAGCGCGTCGATCTCAAAGTTCATCCGCTGGTGCTTGAACTCACCGGCAAGAAGACGCCGCAGACCGGCCTTGAAAGCAAATTCAGCATTTATCACGCCGTAGCTGTGGGGATCGTCGAGGGCGCAGGTGGCGAAAAGCAGTTCAGCGACCGCGCGGCGAAAGACCCGACTATTGTCGCACTGCGCTCCAAGGTGATGCCGGTGGTAACGCCGGGCATCGAGGCGGCACAGGTGGACATGACCATCGTCACCAAGGACGGCCGCTCGCTGCACAAATACATTCAGCATGCGATCGGTAGCGTCGAGGTGCCCATGACCGATAAGCAGCTCGAAGCCAAATTCAACGACCTGGCGGACGGCATCATTCCGGCCGCCAGGATCCGTCAGGTGATGGACACATGCTGGAACGTGGAAACGCTGGCGAACGCAGGCGATATCGCCAAGATGTCGGTTTCCACGTAATGAGGGCGCGTTCAATGGATTGCAAAAAAAGCCGCGCTCGTGGCGCGACTTTCATTTGAGCCGATCAGTATTTCGGTGCCTGATATTTTGGGCCTTCTTTCTGCATTTTCTGGCTTGTCTTGCCGGACATTCCCGTCGTGCTCTTTCCCTTCTTCGTGCCACCTTTCGACATCTCCGATGTCGGGCTCTGGCTGGCGCCGCCTTGGGGCTGACTGGTCTGGGAAAATGCCGGTCCGCCGAGCAGTGTCACGCATGCGACCGCGATGATGATCTTTCGCATCGTCACCTCCCTGTGAACACAAGGTACGATGGCAATGCCCCCGACACATTTTCGTTCCGTCCACGATGGAAACCGCGAGGGTTGAAACCTCGAGCGCGCAGACACAGACGCGTACTACAGCGCCTTGATCAGCCGCGATGCCGTGTTCTCGCAGTGCTGCCGGCATAGCTTCCGCAAGCGCGGCGCATCGCCGGCCCGCAACGCATCGAACATCCGGCGATGCTCATCCTCTGCCTGCATCACCTCCTTGGTGAGGCCGATCTCAACCCGAATGTAAGGCTCCACCTGATCCCGCAGCATGCCAGCGAAACGGCCGGCGTGGCGGCGATGCGCCGCCCCCAACAGCCGCGCGTGAAACTCCGAATTTTCATCCATCCACTTGTCGGTCTGATTTGGCGTCTTCGCCGCAATCCGCTCCATGCGCGACAGCGATTGCTGAACGGCCGCGACATCTTTCTCGGTTCTGGTTTTCGCGGCGATGCCCGCAAGGTGCTCCTCGACGACGGCCCGCAACTCAAAGATCTCGCGAATTTCCGCCGGCTCAAGTGAGAGCACCGCGTAGCCGCGGCGCGGCCTGAGCACCACCAGGCCTTCGACCTCGAGCCGCGTCATCGCCTCACGTAACGGCACACGGCTTGCACCGAAGCGGCGCGACAATTCCTCCTGACGCAGCACAAGCCCCGGCGGGAAGTCACCCGAGAGGATTCCATCCCGCAGGCGCCCGTAGAGCGTCTCGGAAACGCTCGCAATGCTGTTGATTTGTGCGGCTTTTGCCATGAATTTATCACCTGTCCATATTGTATATTGTATTCAAAAATGGTTGCCTTTCACAAGGCGCCTGAAGCGGACAATTCATGGCGCCGCGAGAGCGGCCCTCGACTGAGCGCACGCCGCATCTGCGAAAGCAGAAACCGATCTTCACGCTTGAATCCAGAATGGGTGACTTGCCGATGAAGCTCATGACCGTTCGTACCGCAGCGCGGCACATGCCAGGCGCTTTGATGGCCGGGGGCTGGCTCGTCGCAGCTCTCACCGATCCCCTCCTCGCCGATTACGCAGGCATGCGCGATCCACTCGATCGCTGCACCATTCGGCATACCTCAGCGCAACAAAAGAACTTCGTTCAACCCCGAAGAAGAAGAGAGGAAAACCCATGGCCGCAGACATCAACATCTACAATCCGGACGAACTTGGGCCCCCGATGGGGCAATACACTCACGTTACCCGTGTAAAGGCGAACGAGTTTTTGTTCATCGCCGGCATGCTGTCGGGAGATTCCGCGGGCAACATCATTGGCGCCGGCGATTTCGATACCCAGACCAGGCAGGTCTTCAAAAACATCGAAGCAGCCCTGAAGTCCGCCGGGGCATCCTGGGGCAACGTCGTCCAGTTCACGACCTATCTTGTTCACTCGCAGGACATTCCAAAGTTCATGGAATTCCGCCTGCGCGAATTCCCGAAGATGTTTCCGAACGGAAAATATCCACCGAACACCATGCTGATGATCGATCGGCTCGTGCAGGAGCCGTTCCTGGTGGAGGTGCAGACCATCGCGGCCATCTGACGAATCGAACAAGCCGTTTTCTCCGCTGGCGCAGAGACGGCAGCGGAGACACCGGCAAGCTTTTCCAGGTGATTAAGTCCAAGGAGAACGACGGTGTCGCAGTCTCATTCGCCCGAGCGCCAGGAGTTCAAGGTTGCCGGGCTCCCTGCTCCTTTAAGTCACTACACCGATGCGGTGCGGTTCGGAAACATCCTGTTCGTGTCCGGCCTCACCGCGCACAACGGCCAGGGTCAGCTCGTCGGTGGGGATGATTCAGCCGCACAGACCCGCCAGATCCTGGTGAATCTTAAGCTCGCGCTCGATGCGGCAGGCGCCACCATGGCCGATGTGCTCAAAGTGACGGTGTTCCTGACCAACATCGACGACCGCGCCAAGATCAATCCTGTGCGGCAGGAGTTCTTTGGCTCGGCGCGTCCCGCCAGCACGCTCATCGAGGTGAGCCGGCTCGCGCTTCCGGAAATGAAAGTGGAGATCGAGGCCGTCGTCGGGCTTCCGGCGACGAAGTGAACAATTGCGTTAACGTAACAGCGGAAGGTGACCAATGACGTTTCAAATGAAATCACTCGCCATTCTGACTTCCACCATCCTTTTTGGAAGCCTGCTTTTCGGAAGCCTTGAAGCCCGCGCGCAAACCTCAGACAAGCCGATCAAGATCGGCGTTCTCAGCGATATGTCGAGCCTCTATGCGGACCAGGCCGGGCTCGGTTCGGTCGAGGCGGCGAAGATGGCGGCGGAAGATGCCGGCGGCAAGATCGGCAACCGGCCGATTGAAATCGTGTCTGCCGATCATCAGCACAAGACCGATGTTGCCACCACGATTGTGCGGCACTGGATCGATGTCGATGGTGTCGATGTCGTGGTCGACATGCCGAACTCGGCCGTTGCGCTGGCGATCCAACAACTCGTCAAGGAGAAGAACAAGATCGCGCTTTATGCGACCGCTGCCACCACGGAACTGACCGGCAAGCAATGCTCGCCGAACGGCATCCAGTGGGTCTACGACGCTTACTCCAATGCAGCCGGTCTCGCCAAGGCGATGGTGAAAAAGGGCGATAAAGAGTGGTTCTTCATGACGGTGGATTATGCCCTTGGCATAGCGCTGCAGGCGGAGGCTTCCAAGGCCCTCACCGCACTCGGTGGCACCGTGGTCGGCAGCGTGCGCCATCCGCTGAACAACTCGGACTTCAGTTCATTCCTGCTGCAGGCTCAAGCCTCGAAAGCGAAAGTGATCGCGTTCGCCAATGCGGGGTCCGACACCATCAATTCCGTGAAACAGGCGGCTGAATTCGGTCTGAACAAGGACCACATCATCGTCACGCCGCTCGTCTACATCTCGGACATCCACAGCATGGGCCTGCAGACGGCGCAGGGTCTGACGTTCGTCGAGGGCTTCTATTGGGACCTCAACGACGACACCCGCGCATGGTCGAAGAAGTTCTTCGCCCGTCGTAATGCCATGCCGACCATGACCCATGCCGGCGTCTATTCGGAAGTCGCGCATTATCTCAAAGCCGTGAAGGCAGCGGGCACCACGGACACCCAGGCTGTATTGGCCAAGATGCGCGAGATGCCGGTCGATGATTTCTTCTCGCGCGGTGGAACCATCCGCAAGGATGGACGCATGGTTCACGATATGCTGCTCGTTCAGGTCAAGACACCGGCCGAATCCAAGTATCCGTGGGATTATTATAAAGTGCTCGCGACTATTCCCGGGGATCAAGCCTTCCGTCCGCTCTCGGAAAGCGAGTGCCCGCTGGTGAAGTGAGCACGCTGCTGCCGATTCTGTACCGCCTGCGAAATCATGCTCGCAGGCGGATTCACACAATGTTTTGAGATCAAGCTCCATAGAGTGTGAGCAAGCTTTTGACAGCGCCATCCCGCTGGCCAAATTCGCGCATGCAACATTCGCTCAATGCATGGCGGGAACTGCTCGCACCCTGTTTCGTTTGGTAACCGGAAACCTGCGCCGCATTCCGAGATCCGACGACAACAGGATAAAGCTGTATGAGTTCAACACACGCGACGCTGAATGCGCAGGCCCGCGATGATGCGGATCCGCAAAACCGGCGCACGACCGATCCGACAGCAAAGTCGGAGCGTCCGCAGCAGCCCGATCGCGTGCAGGACAAAGATGAAACCGCCGGCAAGAAGAACGGCGGGCTGAAGGGCGCGTTTCGCAAGCACCCCATCGCAATGATCGTGTGCCTCGGCTTGATCGTCGCCGGACTGATTGCCGGCATCGCGTGGTATCTGCACGCGCGGCATTTCGAGACGACGGACGACGCATTCATCGACAGCCGTCCCGTGCTGGTCAGCCCGCAGATCACCGGCAACATCGTGGAGGTCGACGTCACGGACAATCAGGTCGTGAAAGCGGGCGACCTGCTCGCGAAGATCGATCCGCGCGACTATCAGGCTGCCGTCGATCAGGCGGCTGCACAAATCCGCCAGGCCGAAGCAAGCGTGAATAATCTCGAGGCACAAATCAACGCGCAGAAATCGCAGATCCAGCAAGCCGAACAGCAGGTGACGCAAGCCGAAGCGGCGCTGAAGTTCGCGCAGGATGAAAACAACCGTTACCAGGATCTCGTGCAAAAAGGCGCCGGCACCGTGCAGCGCGCGCAACAGGCCGCGACCGACCTGCAGGCCCGGCAGGCCGCATTCGATGCAGCCAACTCCGCGAAGATTTCGGCCGAACGTCAGATCGATGTATTGGTGGCGCAAAAGGCTGCCGCCGCCGCGCAGGTCGATCAGGGCAAGGCGCAGAAGGCACAGGCCGACGCCAATCTCGGCCGCACCGAATTGCGCGCGACCGTGGATGGGCGCGTCGCCAAGCTCACCGCTGCGGTCGGCGCACTCGCCTCTCCGGGACAGTCGATCATGGTGGTGGTGCCGCTCGACGTCTGGGTGACGGCCAACTTCAAGGAATCGCAATTGGCCGACATGCGCGTCGGGCAGCCGGTCGATATCAGCATCGACGCGTTCGGTGACCGCGTGTTCAAAGGTCGCGTCGATAGCGTGCAGCCCGGCAGCGGCACCGCGTTCAGCCTGCTGCCTGCCGAAAATGCCACCGGTAATTTCGTCAAGGTGGTGCAGCGCGTGCCGGTGAAGATCACCTTCGAGCAGCGCCCGGATGTCGAACTCGGACCCGGCATGTCGGTGGTGCCGCGCGTCACCGTGCGCTAAGCGGAGCATGGCGTAATGGCCGGCACGGACGCCGAACAATCCGAATATAGCGGCGCCAATCCATGGCTGATC
Organism: Bradyrhizobium sp. SYSU BS000235; assembly: GCF_049747295.1. Taxonomy (NCBI): domain Bacteria; kingdom Pseudomonadati; phylum Pseudomonadota; class Alphaproteobacteria; order Hyphomicrobiales; family Nitrobacteraceae; genus Bradyrhizobium; species Bradyrhizobium sp. SYSU BS000235. The sequence continues at coordinate 3,925,575 of NZ_JBMHJM010000001.1, read as the reverse complement.
GCGGTTCTGGTGGCGGTGGCAACCTTCATGGAAGTGCTCGACACCACCATCGCCAACGTGGCTCTGCGCTATATCTCCGGCGGCCTCGCCGTGAGCGCTGACGAGGCCTCATGGGTGATCACCACTTATCTTGTCGCCAACTCCATCGTTCTGAGCGCGTCAGGCTGGATCGCCGAGATGTTCGGCCGCAAAAATTTCTTTCTGGTTTGCATCGCGCTGTTCTCGCTCAGCTCCCTGCTCTGCGGCCTCGCCTGGAGCCTGCAGGCACTGCTGATCTTCCGTGTGATGCAGGGCCTTGCGGGCGGCGGCATGACGCCGGTAGCGCAGTCGATCCTTGCCGCTGCTTTTCCGCCAAGCAAGCGCAACCAGGGCTTTGCGCTCTACGGCATCGCCGTCGTTGTCGCACCGGTGGTGGGACCAACACTCGGCGGCTGGCTCAGCGACAATCTCTCATGGCACTGGTGCTTTCTCATCAACGTACCGGTCGGCATTGCTTCCCTCATTCTGATCCATTTCATCATCCCCAGTTCGCCGCGGCGCGCCGCGGAGCGCAAGAAGCTCTGGGAGAAAGGACCGAACTTCGACATCATCGGTTTCCTGCTCGTGGCGACTTTCCTCGGGAGTCTTGAGGTCGTGCTCGATCGCGGCCAGATCGAGGACTGGTTCGGTTCCACCTTCATCATCACCTTTGCAGCGATCTCAGCCGTCGCGCTGCTGCTGTTCATTCCGTGGGAGTTGAACCGCGAGAAGCCGCTGATCGACCTGAAGATGCTGGCGGGACGGCAATTCGGCACGTGTTTCGTCATCATGCTCGGCACCGGCGCGTTGCTGATCGCCACCACGCAGGCGCTGCCGCAACTGTTGCAGGACCAGTTCGGCTACACCGCGACGCTGGCCGGTCTCGCCATCTCGCCGGGTGGCCTGGTGACGATGGTGATGATGGTGGTGGTCGGACGGCTCGGCTTCGTGCAGCCGAAATACCTGATCTCCATCGGCGCGGCGGTTGCGGGCTATGCGATGATCGATCTGGTGCGCATGTCACCGGATGTGGACTTCTGGTTCTTCGCGTGGTCGCGCATTTACCTCGGGATCGGATTGCCGCTGATTTTCATTCCGATCACCACCGCATCCTATGACGGCATTCCGCCGAACAAGACCGATCAGGCCTCGGCAATGATCAACCTCGCGCGCAACTTCGGCGGATCGATGGGCGTTGCGTTGACGCAGACCATGCTGGCGCGGCGCCAGCAGTTTCATCAGTCACGCATGGTCGAGCATGTCGGATCGTGGAATCCGTTCTTTCACGACACGCTCAACCAGATTCAGAACTACTTCAAGGCGCAGACCTTCACCGGAAGCTCGTCAGGCACCAGCATGGCCTATATCGGACAACTGGTGAAAGCGCAGTCCACCCTCCTGGCCTATATCGACGTATTCGTGATTCTCGCCGCCATGGCGGCGATCCTGGTGCCGCTTGCGCTGACTCTGCGGTCGGTCGACCGGTCCTCGCACAAACCGGCGGGGCATTAAGCCAACACGCCGAAGAACCAGCACCCGAAGCGCCAATTGAAGCGACGGCAAAGCGATTGGAACAATTGTCGCTATTTCGCCACGCCTTAGAGTGGAAAAGCATCGGACGCCCAATCGTCGGATTGCGATGCAATGTCCGAATCTCCTCACGGAAAATTCAGAGCAAAGGTCTGTGTTTCTAGACACTTCGTCAGGAACAAACGGTAGCGTGGTTGCGTCTGACATCAACCTCCGGTGCTACGAACGTCAACATGCGCACTGTCAAACTCGCAATGATTGTAATTGTGGCTGCGGCTGTAGTGATCGCTCTCACGTTCCTTGCCGTCCGCAGCCCGGAAATCGCCGCCATTCCATCTGGCACCGCACAAAAATTCAATGCATCCCTGATCAAGCGCGGCGCCGACCTTGCGGCGCTGGGTGACTGCAACACCTGCCATACGACTGAAAGTGGAAAAACCTTCGCAGGCGGCCGTGATATTCCCACGCCGTTCGGCACAATCTATTCGACCAACATCACGCCCGACCCCGAAACCGGTATCGGAAGCTGGTCGGAAGAAGCCTTCCAGCGCGCGATGCGAACAGGCGTAGATCGCAAGGGCAACTATCTCTACCCCGCGTTTCCCTACGATCACTTCACGCTGGTCTCGGACAACGATAACAGTGCGCTCTATGCGTACCTCATGACGCGGACGCCTGTTCATGCCCCGGCCCGGGTGAACGACCTTTCATTTCCGTACAATATCCGTCCGCTGCTCGCTGCGTGGGATATGCTGTTCTTGCGCCAGGGGCCGTATTCGCCCGATCCATCGCACGACGAGGAATGGAATCGCGGCGCATATCTCGTGGAAGGTATCGGCCATTGCGGCGCATGCCACACGCCGCGCAATGCGCTCGGCGCGGAGAAGACCCATCAGACGTTTGCGGGCGGAGATGCGGAAGGTTGGCATGCGTTCACCATCAACGCCGCCTCACAGGCGCCGATTCCGTGGGATGCGGATTCGCTAAATGCTTATCTGCGGCAGGGATGGCATGGCCTCCATGGCGTCGCACGCGGACCGATGGGGCCGGTCGTCGGCAATCTCGCGACCGCATCGGACGGGGATGTCAAAGCCATCGCGGTTTATGTCGCGTCGCTCATGAAGAAATCTCCAGAGCAGCAGCGCAAGGATGGCAATAGTCCTCTCCTGTCAAACAACAATACGTCCGGCACCGGCAGCAAGCCGCAATCGGCAGGAAGCCAGACCACGGCCATGGCGGAGTCGCCCGACGACAAAGGCGCAGTGCTTTATGCAAGCGCCTGTGCGTCATGCCATGATGCCGGCCGTCCTGTGCCATACGGCGGCATCAACCTCGCATTAAGCACCACCGTCAGCGCCGATGATCCGCGCAATGCGTTGCGCGTCATCCTTGGGGGTGTTCCGGCCACCAGCGGTGCCCGGGGGCCGATCATGCCGGGCTTTTCCGACACGCTGACGGACGAGCAAGTGATCGCGCTGACGCAGTACATTCGCACACGGTTTGCGCAGAAACCGCCGTGGCCGAACGTGCGGGATCAGTTGAAGACAATACGAACCGAGGCGCAGGCCTCGACATCATCGACCGCCCGTTAACGGAGACTTCCATGGACCTGATGGTCAACGGCCAAACTCACTCCGTCAACGCGGCGCCCGATACACCGCTGCTCTACGTCCTGCGTAACGACCTGCAACTCAATGCGGCCAAGTTTGGTTGCGGGCTTGGGCAGTGTGGATCCTGCACGGTGATCGCCGACGGCAAACCCGTACTCTCCTGCGTGATGCCCATCGCACTGTTCGAGGGACGCAAGATCACCACAGTGGAGGGCCTCGGTACCGAAGAAAACCCTGCGCCGATCCAGCAGGCGTTCATTGAAGAACAGGCTGCGCAGTGCGGCTACTGTATCGCCGGCATGATCATGCGGGCGCAGGCCCTGCTCGCGCAGGATAACAATCCGTCCGACAACGCCATCCGCAGCGCGCTGCAATCCAATCTGTGCCGCTGCGGCACGCATATGCGGATCCTGAAAGCGGTGCGCCGTGCCGCCAACCTCATGCAGAAAGCTGCAGCAAAGGGAGCCACCTGATGAACGCCCCTTTCGATCCTATCTCGCGCCGTTCTGTCCTGAAAAGCGGCGGCGCGCTCGTTGTCAGCTTCTCGCTCTCACCGGTGTTGGCTCAGGAGAAAGCAGATCCCACCGCGAGCGCCAAACCAACAGTGAAATTACCGGGAAGCCTAGCCAAGGACCCATATCTCGATTCCTGGATCAGGATCGATGCGAAAGGAAGCATCACCGTGCTGTCCGGAAAGGCCGAACTCGGACAGGGCATCAAGACCGCGCTGATCCAGGTGGCGGCCGAGGAACTCGACGTGCCGTTCGACCGCATCGAGCTCGTCACAGCCGACACTGGGCGGACGGTAAACGAGGGCTATACCGCCGGCAGTCACTCGATGCAGGACAGCGCAACTGCGATCCGTAACGCGGCGGCACAGATGCGCGACCTGTTGATCGTGGAGGCCGCACGCAAATTCAGTACGTCACCAGATCAACTCAAGACCGACGGTAAGGGAACGATCGTCGGAACAAATATCAATGCGTCTTACGGTTCACTGGCTGAGAGTGCCTCGCCGCACATTCCCGCACAGCCGGTCTCCAACTTCCGAGACCCTTTGGCGTTCAAGGTTATGAACACGTCGGTGCCGCGCGTCGATATCCCGGCAAAGGTCACCGGTGGAGAATCCTATGTGCAGGACATGCGGCTGCCCGGCATGCTGCATGCCCGCGTCGTGCGCCCGCCGAGTTATGGCGCAAAACTCGACAGCGTCGACCTCGCAGCCATCGATGCGATGCCGGGCGTTATGAAGACGATCCGCAACGGTGATTTCCTCGCCGTGGTCGCCAAGGAAGAATTCCAGGCTGTGAAGGCGATGCGTGCCCTGGCTGTATCAGCTCACTGGCTGGAGAAGCCCTCTCTGCCTGCAAACAAGCCCCTGCCCGATGTCATTCGCGCCATGCCGTCAAAGGACAGCACGATCCTCGACATCAAGAACGACACCCATCAGGCGAAGACGACAATCGAGGCGACTTACACCCGGCCCTATCAATCCCATGGATCGATCGGTCCATCCTGTGCGGTGGCGCAGTATCAGAGCGACGAGCTGACGATCTGGACCCACACGCAGGGCGTTTATCCAGACCGGGCCGCGATCGCCGAAATGCTCAAGATGCCCAACAACAAGGTGCGCTGCATCCACGTGCAGGGATCGGGCTGCTACGGTCACAACGGCGCTGACGATGCGGCCGCCGACGCAGCATTGATCGCACTCGCCTTAAACGGTCCACCTGTACGCGTGCAGTGGATGCGCGAACAGGAGCACGCTTGGGAGCCTTTTGGACCGGGGATGGTCACGAAAGCGTCGGCTTCGCTCGATGACAGCGGCAAGATCGTCGACTGGAATTACGATGTCTGGAGCAATACCCACTCCATGCGTCCAGGCAAGGCTGGCTCATTACTCGCCGCGCAGCACATCGAGAGCCCGTTCCTGCTGCCGCCGCCGACACCATTGCCGCTGCCGGAAGGCGGCGGAGACCGCAACGCGATTCCACTCTATGCGCTCAACCGCGCGACCGTGGTGCATCACTTCCTGCCCGATATGCCGCTGCGGATCTCCGCGATGCGCTCGCTCGGCGCGTACACCAACGTTTTCGCCATCGAGAGCTTTATGGACGAACTCGCGCGCGAAGCCGGCCACGATCCGGTCGCGTTTCGTCTCGCTCATCTGACCGACGAGCGCGGCCGCGACGTCATCGTCCGTGCGGCGGATGAGTTCGGCTGGGCGCACTACAATCGGATCGAAGGACGCGGGCGTGGGTTTGCATTCGCGCGCTACAAGAACCTCGCGGCCTATTGCGCGCTCGCGATGGAGGTGGAGGTCAACCGAGAGACGGGGCGCGTACGCGTGGTCCGCGCCGTCAGTGCCGTCGATGCAGGTCAAATCGTCAATCCGGACGGCGTTCGCAATCAGATCGAAGGCGCGATCCTGCAGGCGACAAGCTGGACGCTGTATGAAGGCGTTACGTTCGACGACGCGCGGATCACATCCATCGACTGGTCGACCTATCCGATCCTGCGTTTCGATGCCGTTCCGGATGTCGTCGACGTGCACATCGTCGACCGGCCCGGCTTGCCGTTCTTGGGCGCCGGCGAAGCCGGACAGGGCCCGACGGCAGCAGCAATCGCCAACGCCATTACGGATGCAACGGGACGCCGGCTGCGGGACCTGCCGTTCACGGCTTCAAAGGTCAAAGATGCCATCGGCATTTAAATCGAGGACGTCCATATCGCATCATCAGCGTTTCGACGCGTAGTAGCGCAGCATGTCCTTGGCCTTCAGCTCGCGGTCGGACCGGCGGCCAAAGAAAAACACACCGCTGGCCGCATCCGATTTCGGACCGGGCTTCGCGAAGTCGTCAATATAACGCAACCAGAAGAATGGGAGGGCCACCACCGTCGCCAGACGCGTCCCGAGTCCCAATGACAGCGCGACGTAGCGCAGCGACCACACCAGCGCCTTCCCTGCTCCGCCGACAGCGCCGGAATCGATTTCCTCGAAGCGGCGGAACAGCCAGCGGTGGCCGCTGAGCGTGAAGCGCGTGAAATCATAGGCCTGCTCATGTACCTGCTGGATGAACGGCGTGTCGGCATAGACGACGCCGTTCGGCTTCAGCACGCGATGGATTTCCTCGACCACCGCCTGCGGCTCCAGCACATGTTCGAGCACGGCCTGAATCCAGACGCCATCGAACATCGCATCACGGAACGGCAGGAAGTGACCGTCGGCGACAATATTGGTGTTCGGCGAAGCGTAGACATCGGTCCCTACAACCTCGATATTGGGATCTGCATACAGCGCATCCGCGCCGGCCCCGATGGCCCCGCCGCCGATGACGAGCACAACGGGCCGCGGCGTGTATCGCTTCATCATCGCGATCATCTCGCGTGATTTCGTGGGCGTGACGGGATTGGCGCCGGTCAGCATACGACGGACGCGGACGCGAAGCCCTTTGCCGGTATCGTCACGTTTGAACACCGATCCACGATGATCGTGATACGCCGCGCGATCGAAGATGCTGCGCTCGAAATCGATCAGCACCGGTTGATCAGATGCGCGCGGGAATCCCTCCTTCGAAAAGGTGCAGTGGATTCCGGTACAGCGAATTGGGTTTTGGTCCAGATGCAATTCCGAGTGGCATCTCGGACAACAAAGCAGCCTGTTGATGTCAACCAAATGCAGCCTCTATATCTGAACTCTTACCAACAGCGATCGAGGTCCGTCTGGCGACAAACCACTGCGAAATGCGCAGATCGTGCTTTGGCAACCCGCTAAAGTTGGAATTTCTTTCTCGTACAACGCGATCTGAAATCGCGACCCGAGGCACTGAATGATGCAAAGCAAACATGCTGGGAGGGCGGAACTTTGGCGGCAACGTGGACCCAACGCGACCGTTTTGCTTCAGATGAAACGGATCAATTGAGTAGATAACGGATCGCCCGCGTCCGTTTAGGCTATTCAGGTTGTGGTGTCATTTTCCTCGCGGAAACCACTATCGCACAGATCCTAAGAATGATGGCCCGGTAACACCGGGCCATCTTGTTTGCCGCACGAGATGTTACTTCGTGCCGACGTCACGCCGCGAGCGGCTTTGCCACAAGTTGCTCTTCCTGCTGCCGTGTCTTCGCAAGCCTGTTGATCCACAGCGCCGACAGCGCGGAGACCACACCGGCAAAGACGCAGTACCACGCGATCGCCCATCCCGCGTTGCTTGTGTAACGCTGCACCAGATACGTCGCGATGATTGGTGTCAGTCCGCTCGCGAAGATGCCGGAGAACTGATAGACGAACGAGATGCCCGTGTAGCGCACATGCGGCCCGAACAGATCGCAGAACAGCGCGGCTTCCGGCCCGTAGATCGCGGCATAGAAGATTGCGAACGGAATGATCAGCGCTGCCCACACCAGGATCGGTTGTCCGGGATATGTCATCCAGATGTAGAACGCCGGCAGCGCCGACAATCCGGTGATCAGCGAGCCCCAGAAGTAGGTCCGCGTACGGCCGATGCGATCCGACACGCGGCCGAAATACGGAATGAACACACACATCACCATCGCCGCCGCGCAGACGCCGAGCAAGGCTTCGGTGCGCGGAATCTTGAGCTGCGATGTGAGATACGCGATGGAGTAGACGCCGAAGATGTTGAAGAACACGCCGTCGATATAACGCGCGCCCATACCGGCGATGATCTCCTTCGGATAATCCTGGATCATCGTGGCGAACGGCACCTTCACCTCCTGGCGGTTGTCCTTCAGCTTGGCGAACTCCGGCGTCTCCATGATGTTCAACCGGATATAGAGCCCGATCAGCACCAGCACAAAGCTGAGCACGAAAGCGACGCGCCAGCCCCAGGCAAGGAACTGCTCGTTGGTGAGCGTGAACGAGAGCAACGCGACGACGCCCGATGCAAGACACAGCCCGATGGACAGGCCGATCTGCGGAAGGCTTGCATAGAACCCGCGCTTGTCCGGCGATGCGTATTCATATGTCATCAGCACTGCGCCGCCCCACTCGCCGCCAAGCCCGATGCCCTGCAGCACGCGCAGCGTCAGCAGCAGGATCGGCGCCCAGATCCCGATCTGCGCATAGGTCGGCACCAGCCCGATCAAGAACGTCGCGACGCCCATGATCATCAGCGTGAGGATCAGCATGCTCTTGCGGCCAATGCGATCGCCAAAGTGACCGAAGATCACGCCGCCGAGCGGTCGCGTCACAAAGCCGACCGCGAACGTCGTGTACGCCAACAGTGTCGCGATCACCGGATCGCCCGCGGGGAAATAAAGTTTACTGAAGACGATTCCTGCGACCACTCCATAAAGGAAGAAGTCGTACCACTCCACCGTTGCCCCGATTAGCGAGGCGATAACTACCCTTTTGAGCAATGCATCCTTGACCACTGTTTCTCTCCCCTTTTCATTTTGTTCGTCATTCCGTCTTTCAAGCCGCCATCGAACTTTCTTTTGAGTCCGCGAGAATCATGTCGGAGGCCTTTTCTGCGATCATCACCGCTGGTGCGTGGGTGTTTCCCGACACCAATGTCGGCATGATCGAGCAATCCACCACGCGCAGCCCATCGATGCCGTGCACGCGCAGGCGTGCATCGGTCACGGCCATGGGATCAGAGCCCATCTTGCAGGTGCCGGAAGGATGGAAGATCGTCGCGCCGTTGCCGCGTGCGAAATCGAGGATTTCGTCGTCGGACTGCACCAGCGCGCCGGGCTTGTACTCGCCCGCGATGTAGTCCTTCAGCGCATCGGTCGCCGCGAGACGGCGGGCGTACTTGATCGACTCCACCGCACAGATGCGGTCGGTCTCCGCCGCGAGATAATTCGGCCGCATCGACGGCGGCTCCAGCGGATCGGCCGACTTGATATCGACGACACCGCGCGATTCCGGCCGCAACTGGCACACCGAGAACGTGCAGCCCGACCAGTCGTGCGGCTTGCCTCCTGCCATGTCCGCGGACAATGTGCTGAAGTGAAACTGGATATCCGGCGAGGTCGATCCCGGCAGCACGCGTGTGAAGAGACCGCCCTGGTTGATACCGATACCGAGCGGCCCGGTGCCCTTCATCAACCACTTCAGGCCGATGCGCGCCTGCCCTGCCAGCGACCGCAGATCGTCATTGGTGGTAATCGGCTTCGAGACGCGGAACATCAGGCGGAATTGCAGATGGTCCTGCAGATTGCGCCCGACGCCGGGCAGATCGTGCACGACGTCGATGCCGTGACGCTGCAGCAGGGGAACAGGGCCGATTCCCGAGAGCTGCAACAATTGCGGCGACTGCAATGCGCCGGCCGAGAGGATCACCTCGCGCGCGGCACGTGCTTCCTTCACGACACCGTTCTGGATGTATCTGACGCCAACCGCGCGCTTGCCTTGCATGATCAGGCCGGTGGCCTGTGCATCGGTCTCGATGCGCAGATTGCTGCGTCCCTTGGCGGGCTTGAGATACGCCACTGCCGAACTGATGCGCCATCCGTTGTGGGTGAAGAGCTGGAAGTAGCCGACACCTTCCTGATCGCCGCCGTTGAAGTCATTCGTGCGCGGCACGCCAAGTTCGCTCGCGCCGCGAATGATGGCTTCCATCAGTTCGTTCTTCTCAACGATGTCGGACGACCACAACGGCCCGCTGCCACCATGCGTTGCGCTCGCCCCGCGGCTGTTGTGTTCGGATTTGATGAAGTACGGCAGGATGCTGTTCCAATCCCACCCGGTGTTCCCGAGCTGTGCCCAGTGGTCGTAATCCTCGCGCTGGCCGCGAATGAAGATCAGACCATTGATGGAGCTTGAGCCGCCGAGGCCGCGTCCGCGCGGCCAATAGATGCGGCGGTCTTTCATGTTGGCCTCGGGGTCTGTGTAGAACCCCCAGTTGTAGGCCTTGTGGAACATCGTCTTCCCATAACCGATGGGAATGTGAATCCAGAGATAGTTGTCCTTCGGTCCTGCCTCCAACAGCAGCACCTTGTTCCGACCATCGGCACTGAGGCGATTGGCGAGCACGCATCCCGCCGATCCAGCACCCACAACGATGTATTCCACTTGCTCTGACATTCCCTACCCAAAAATTCCATTTATTGAGACGTTTTGTCCTAAAAAGTTGAATGTCATACGTACTTCTGTCAACGTGGATGAATCCTCGCGAACTCATTCATTGGGACGGCCTGCGATGACGATGCAGACAACATCCTCGGTCTCGGAACGTGCACTGCTGTTGCTGGAGATCATCGCGAAAGCGGATGAGCCGCCGACGCTGAGCGAACTGATGTCAGCGATTCAATTGCCGAAGGCGACGACGCATCGCTTCGTTTCGCTGCTTGAACAACTCGGCTTCGTGCGGCGTGCCGTGGATGGTCGGCGTTACGAGATCGGCCATCGCCTCACGAGCCTTGCGCTCGACGGCATGCGTCATTCGTTTGCGATGGCGCCGCGGCGCGCGATCCTTTCCTCGCTCGTGGAAGAGATCGGCGAGACCTGTAACATCACCATGATCGATGGCGACCGGCTCACGTATCTCGATCGCGTGGAGTCAGACTGGCCGCTGCAATTCCGTTTGAAGATCGGCTCGCATGTGCCGTTGCATTGCACGGCGAGCGGCAAAATCTTTCTCGCGTTCGCTCCATCACTGCGTAAAACGCTGCTGCGTTCGCAGCCGCTTCAGCGCTACACGCCGCACACCCTCACCACCGCGCCGCAGATCGAAAGCGCAGTGGCGACAATCCGCAAGACGGCGGTCGGTACCGACAACGGCGAGTTCATGGAAGGCATGGCTGCCGCCGCCGTGCCGATCTACGACGCCCGCAATCGCCTTTGCGCCACCGTCGCCGTGCACGGGCCGATCACGCGGCTGCCGCTCGAACGCGCCCTCTCATTCGTGCCCGCGCTGAAACGCGCCGCGCGGGCGATCGAGAAATCATTGGTGCCGGCGGCGGTCTCGCACCCGGCGGACAGTTTGGCCCTGCAGCCTCTCGCGTAGCCCAATCCCGGCGTACGCCCGGTTAACACGCTGGAAACTCAAGCCTTATAGAATGCGCCGCAGCATGGCTACGATCATCCGTAACCGCCAATCGCGCACGCCTGCGAGTTGACACGTCATCGCCAATGGCAGGCGACAATGACGATCAGGATCGGCTAAAAGGCCGGCGGGCTGAGAACAGAAGGAAGAGTACATGGCGGGAGCCGATCTGGACGTCGTTATCCGGCGCGTCGCGAAAGAACAGAACAAGAGCCTGGTTGCAGCCACCAAGGAGCGGCGCGACCACTACGTGCAGCTCGCGGCCAAGGCAAAGACCAAGGACGCGAAGGAGCAATACAAGCAACTCGCCAAGGACGCGATGGAGCTCGGCTCCGCGGCCGCCAAGCGGTTGCAGATGTCCGCCGACAATGTCGCCGACAGCTACGCCCGCGCCATGCGCAAGGCCGTTGAAGACGCAGCTTCCAAACCGACAGCGGCTACGCCGGATAAGGCTGCGAAGCCAGCCAAAGCTCCTAAGACGAGCGCCCCCAAGAAGACCGCTGCCAAGAAGGCCAAGGCGAAGAAAGCCAAGAGCTGATCAGCGTCGTGGGTGCCATCAGCAGAGCATGCTGATGGCACTAACCGTTCTCATGACTGCAGCGCCAGCCGCACCGCTTCCCATTCCACCGCGGATCCATCGGTGCCCTCGTCAAACACGGCGACGATGGGGGCGCCCGCGATATCAGAGAAGCGATAAAGCGCCGACACGCTTGCGTTGCCGCCGCCGGTATGGCCGCAGACCCTGCCCGCCTCACCCATCTCACCGATCATCAAGCCAAAACCGTAGCCGGTACGGGTCCAGGGCCGGCCGCCGCCACTTTCATTGAGCGGATGTTCGCCCAGCATCTCTAATCGGCATCGCTCCGACAGGAACGTGTCGGACTGCAAATTGTCGAGAAAGCGGACAGCATCGGACGGCGGGCCGATGAGAAGGCCGTGATAAACCCAGCGCGGGTCATAGCCTGGAGAATTGCCCCAATAAGTTTCAGCCATGTCCGCGGGCGTGGTGGCAATGCGGCTACGCTGCAGGCCCATGGGGTTAAAGACGAGTTCGGACAGCGCAGCGTTGAGATCAAGGTTCATCTGCTGTTCGATGAACTGACGAACGAGCAGATAGCCCACATTCGAATAGGCCCAGCCCTGCCCCGGCGCGTAGATCAACCGGTCCGCCTGAACACGACGCAGCAATTCCTCCACCGGCCAGACAGGCTCATGGGACGCAACAGCATCGTGGTAAGCCGCGCCGCCATAGGTGCTTAAGCCGGCGGTGTGCTGAAGCAATTGGCGGATCGAATAGGGTTTGTCGTCATACTGCTGATCCAGATCGACACGTCCCCGATCAACGAGGCGTAGCACTGCAGCAGCCAGCACCGGTTTGGTGATGCTCCACCAGGGAAACAGTGCGTCCGAACTGGCACATATGTCCTGGCCGTTCCTTTGAACGGCGTGGTGCATTGTGATTGGTGACATGAATCTGCTCTAACTTCGGCCGGATTGATAATCGCCGAAGGCTGTGATTTGAGCAATGCATCGGCCTTCTCGGTCATCAACGTGCCATGCTACACACAGCCAACAAGATGCCTAATGGCACAACGGAGGAACGCCAAATGAACCACAAGATCATCGATGCCGGCGTCGCAAGCCAGATTGGCGCTTATAGCGACGCCATCCTGGTCCAGCCCGGTCTGCGCTGGCTTTATACGTCAGGCACGCCGGGCTTGACGGAAAGCGGCGAACTTCCGCCGGACATCACCGGACAGGCCGAAATCGCCTGGCAGCACATCCTTCGCATGCTGGACAAGGCGAATATGGGCGTCGTCGATATTGTGAAGGCGACGCATTCCCTCATCCGCGCCGAAGACATTCCCGCCTACGCCAAGGTGCGCTCGCGCTTCCTCGGTGACCATCGCCCCGCCTCGATGCTCTCCGTCGTTCCCCAGCTCGTGCGTCCGGAATTCCTGCTCGAAATCGAGATCGTCGCGGCGAAGGCCTGATCGCGGCCTCCCTCTGGTTGATCGAGAGCCGATCCATTGATGCGAGATGCCGCTCGTAAGCTCCTTACAAGCGGCATCGCGGCCAGCTCGATCATGCTTTTGCACTGCGCGGTACTAGCAGGTCATTGCTGCGCAGCCTCTCGGGCATGGCGAACAGCAAGATCAGGCCGCAAAGCAGACAGAGCCCGCCGATCACGTAAAGCGCAGGCGTGGTGCTGCCGGTGGCGTCCTTGACCGCGCCGACCATCACCGGGCTGACAATACCGCCGAGCTGGCCCAGCGTGTTGATCAGTGCGATGCCGCCCGCCGCACCGACGCCCGTCAGGAGCTTCGGCGGCAGCGTCCAAAACGTCGGAATGGCCGCGACCACGCCGGCCCCAAGCACCGCGAGCGCAGCAATCAACAGCGTGATGTTCTTGTCAAAAAAGCCCGCGGCGAAGAAGCCGACGGCCGCCGCGAGAATAAGACCCGCGACAAATTTCGGACGTTCGCCCGAGGAATCCGACAGGCGTCCGATGGTCAGCATACTGATAGCGCCGCAGACGTAAGGCACGGCGGTGAGAAAACCGACGATCGCAGGATTGCCACCGCCCGCCGTCTTGATCAGATCCGGTGCCCAGAAGTTGAGACCATAAGAGGCGATCTGGATCAGAAAATAGATGAAGCCGAGCAACAACACACCGGGCATCAGCAACGCACGCCAGGTTGAGTGCTCGCCGATATCCGCGCTCTCGCGATGCAGTTGCGCCGAGACCAGTTGGCGCTCGTCCGCGGTCAGCCACTTGGCATCCTCGATGCCGTCATCGAGCCGCATCAGCACGACCACGCCGAGCCCGATACACGGCAGCCCACCGGCGAGGAAAAGCCATTGCCAGCCTGCGAGCCCGTGCACGCCATTCAGGTAGTTCAGGATCAGGCCTGACACCGGCGCACCGATGATGCCTGAGAAGGCGGTGGCCAGAAAGAAGATCGACGTGATGCGGCCGCGATAGGCGCGCGGAAACCACAGAGTGAGATAGTAGAGGATGCCCGGTGCAAAGCCCGCCTCCATGGCGCCGACCATGAAACGCAGCCCATAGAACTGCCACTCGTTCTGCAGGAACACCATCGCCGCGGTGGCGATGCCCCACGAAATCATGATGCGGGCGATCCAGCGCCGCGCGCCGAACCGATAGAGCAGCAGATTGCTCGGTACCTCGAGCAGTACATAGCCCACGACGAACAGGCTTGCGCCTAAACCGTAGGCGGTGTTGCTGAGGCCGAGATCGTGCTGGAGGTGCGTCTTGGCGAAGCTGATGTTGACGCGGTCGAAGAAGGCGAACAGATAGCAGATGATGATGAAGGGCATCAGCCGCCAGGCAATCTTGTTGACCACGCGCTGTTCAGCTGCAGATGTGTCGACGTCCATTGCGGACGCGGTCGCAATCGTCATGAATTTCCTCCGATATTGTTTTGTTGTTTTGAAATAATGTGCGGCGGTTTCAGCCGTCGCGAAGTTTTTCTGGAACGGGATGGAGATCGAGCGGCCGGCCGGCCTTGACGACCTGCCCCGGCACCTCATGGCCGATGAGCTGCGGCAGCGTCGCCGAGAGCTGCAGCAATGCTGTGAGGTTCAACCCGGTATCGAGCCCGATCTCGTCGCAGAGGTTGACGAGATCCTCGGTGCAGACATTGCCCGACGCACCGGGCGCGAACGGACAGCCGCCCAGCCCGCCAAGTGCGGCGTCGAAGCGGAATGCGCCGGCCTCGTGGGCCGCGAGAACATTGACGAGCCCAAGCCCCCGCGTGTTGTGAAAATGCAGCGTGAGTTTGTCGGACGGGACCTGCTTCAGAACGTCCTGAACCAGGTGCTCGACTCGTCTGGGATTGGCCATGCCTGTGGTGTCGGCGAGCGTGATTCCGTCCACGCCGAAATCGAGATACTCCCGCACGATCCTGCGGATCTTGGTGAAGGCTTGAATGCCTTCGAATGGGCAGCCGAATGCGGTGGCAATCGTTGCGTTGACGGAGAGGCCAGCCGCGTGAGCGGGCCCAACGATATCGGACAATGCCGCCAGCGATTGTTCGTGCCGCATGCCCATGTTGGCGCGATTGTGCGTCTCGCTCGCCGACATCACGAAATTGATCTCGCCGGCGCCCGCAGCGATCGCGCGCTCCGCGCCTTTGCGATTGGGCACCAGCGCGACATACATGGTTCTGGGATTACGGCGGATGCCGCCGAACACGTCTTCCGCATCGGCCAGTGCAGGCACCGCCTTCGGCGACACGAACGAACTCACTTCGATGCGGCTGAAGCCTGCTTGCGACAATGCATCGACCAGCCGCACCTTTTCCGCCGTCTCGACGAAAACAGGTTCAATTTGTAGGCCGTCGCGTGGCGCGACCTCCTGAATGAGAATGTCGGGGGCGCGCATTACTGCACCGCGCCGGTCTTTCGCAGCAGCCCGATAGCGCGCTGCTCCAGACCAAGCCCGGTCAGGATTTCATCGGTGTGCTCGCCGAGCATAGGCCCAGGCCAATTCACGCCACCCGGTGTTTCCGACAGTTTCGGCGTGATGCCCGGCATCTTCACTTCGATATCGCCCGGCAACTCCGTCGGCAGGATCATCTCGCGAGCGAGGTAATGTGGATCGGTCACGATATCCGCTACCGAATAGATGCGGCCCGCGGGCACATCCGCTTTGTCGAGCGCTGCCAGCACCTCGTCCATCGTCCGCTTCGCGGTCCATGTGCTGATTGCGGCATCAAGCATCGCATCGTGGGGCACGCGGCCATCGTTGGTGGCGAGCGCGGGATCGTCGGCCAGATCAGGCCGCTCGATCACCAGCATCAGCCGCTTGAAAATGGCATCGCTGTTGCCGGCGATCACGACATGGCGGCCATCGGATGTGGGATAGGTGTTCGACGGGCTGATGCCGGGCAACGCACCGCCGGTCCGCGTACGCACGTGCCCCATCAGATCGTATTCCGGAACGAGGCTCTCCATGAGATTGAAGACGCTCTCATAGAGGGAGACGTCGACGACCTGTCCTCTGCCCTCGCCGGTTTTCACCCGCAGCAGCGACATCAGCGCGCCGATCACGGCGTGCAGCGAGGCAAGGCTATCACCGATGCTGATGCCCACCCGCGCCGGCGGACTGTCCGGATCACCCGTGGTGAAACGCAAACCGCCCATGGCTTCGCCGATGGCACCGAAGCCGGAGCGGTCGCGGTAAGGCCCGGTCTGGCCATACCCCGAAATGCGCACGAGGGTCAGTTTCGGATTGAGTGCCGAGAGCACGTCCCAGCCGAGCCCGAGCTTCTCAAGGCTGCCCGGCTTGAAGTTCTCGATCACCACGTCGGCGCTGGCCGCGAGTTCGCGCGCAATGGCGAGGCCATCCGGCGATTTGAGATCAATGGCGATCGACTTCTTGTTGCGCGACTGGAGATACCACCACAGCGACGTGCCCTGATGCAGCTTGCGCCATTTGCGCAGCGGATCGCCGGTGCCCGGTTGCTCGATCTTGATGACCTCGGCGCCGAATTCGGCAAACAGCCGCGCGGCAAAGGGAGCGGCAATCAGTGTGCCGAACTCAACGACTCGAATTCCGGTTAAAGGCCCGCTCATGTCCTGCGCTCCTCGAAAGTTTATTTTTTCGAGGTCTCACCGACAAAACCGGTTTCGTCCAATCCTCATTGGGCAACACGCGTTCGCGGATCGCGAACGCGACGGTTTAGGCCGACAGTGCCACCGGAGCGGGGCGTTGTGGCAGGGCCCCGCACAGATGATCGAACATCAGACGTCCGGTGGCAGAGAGGGTCTCAGCCTGGCGCACCACGACGTTGAGCTGCCGATCCGCCCAGCTGTCGCGCAACGGCACGGCGACGAGATTCATGCCGTGGCTCAACACTTCGAACGCACGATCCGGAATAAGCCCGACACCCATTCCGGCCTGCACCATGCGGCAGACGGCATCGAATCCCGGCACGTGCACGCGGAGCCGGAATGCCTTGCCGGTTTGCTGGGCGCTGTAATGCGAGCGCAGGTAAATCGAACTGGTGGCAAACAGGCCGACATGATCGAAGTCCAGCGTATCGGCGAAACAAATGTCAGCGGCGCGCGTGAGCGCATGGTTGGCAGGTACCACCACCACGAGGCGGTCGCGCCGATAGGCGTGGCGCTCGAGGCCGCGCGTCTCGACATCCGCCGAGCAGATACCGATTTCCGCTGAGCCCTCCTCCACGCCGCGGACCACATCGGCGCTCGGCCGTTCCTGAAGATCGAGGCGGACCAGATCGTGGGTGCGGAAGAAGCCGGGCAGATCGTCGGGCAAGAATTCAACGATGGCGGAGAGATTGGCCAAAATCCGGATGTGGCCGCGCACGCCGGTTGCGTGTTCGGCCAGCTCGACGGAGATCTTCTCGATGTTGAGCAGCGTCAGGCGCGCGTGATGCAGCAGGGATTCACCCGCAGGCGTCAGCACCATGCCGTTCGGCTGGCGCAGGAACAGCGCGACGCCCAGTGCCTCTTCGAGATCGTGAAGCCGCTTGCTCACGGCTGACGGCGCAATAGCTTCACGCTGCGACGCGCGCGTGAGATTGCCTTCCTCGCAGATCGCGATGAACAGCTGTAGCGTGGTGAGATCAATGCGTCGCGTGAGACTTGCTGTTGTCGGCGTCGGCACGGTCTGGACCACCTTTATCGGCCCGACTATTCAGGCGTATTAAATTACCACTCCGGCCGACTCATCATTTCCTAAAATCCGCCGGTTCCTGAGCGCGGATTAGAATACGATTCCAATACAGCCTCGAATGGCTTTCATTTTTCCCAACTTCCGAGATCTCATAGATGCATTCCTCAGGAGGCCCGTCATTTGCACCAAATGATGGGCATTGGCAGGACGATCACCCGCAGAGCTCAACGTCAGGGGCCGCTGCCGATTTCGTTGCTGGAATTCGGGCGGTTGGTTGCCTGGTTGGCCCCATAGGGTCCGCCGCCTGCATAGGGATTCCCCGGAATGCCGTAGCCGGGGTAAGGGCTTCCCGGAACACCGGGTCCGGGTGCGTAGCGCATCGGCCGTTCATAGGAGCCATAGGCCAGACGCGGATTGCGATAACAATATGCATTAATCCCTGACGCCGCTGCCTGGCACTGCGCATAGTTCCGATAGTAGCAAGTTCCCGGTCCCGCTTCATCGCTCCGCAGCAGACAGAATGGATAGTCCTGCGCGGCGGCCGGGGATGACAACGCTGCCAAGGACGCGACGAGCGTCGAAATCGCCAATGATGATTTCCACATTTGTTTTCCTTTCAATGCCGAGAAAAACAAAACAGGTCAGATCGTTCCTGAAGCCATTCCGTGTTTCAGATGGCCCATGACCTCGGCGCAGAAACCAATCGCCGCGCTCATGCTTAAAGTCACATGGAGGTATCATGAGCGAAGACAAGTCAGTTCACGCAACTGGGAACACAGAGAACGAGGCGGCGGATCCAGCAACCCTGGTTCTGGGCGCGATCTGCATGGCGCCGCTGGCAGTGGTTGGCGCGTGCTTGCTGTTTTTGACGTAGGCATTCGCAGACGCGCGTTCGTGAAGGGAACATCGCTGACCGGGCTTCCGGCTTTCAGCAGCAGTTGCGTCGCGGCGCAATATCCACCGCGACGCAACTTCTGAATGCAAACGTTCAGCTGCTGGCGAAGGTGCCTTAGCTGATGGTCGCGCCGCCGTCGATCACCATCGATTGGCCGGTCATGAAGTTGCCCGCAGCCGATCCCAAGAACACGGCAGCACCCGCGATCTCGTCCGGGATGCCGATGCGCAGCAGCGGCGAACGCGCGGTCGAGTTCTTCAGCGTTTCCGGATTATCCCAGAGCGCCTTGGCGAAATCGGTCTTGATCAGGCCCGGCGCAATGCAGTTCACGCGGATGTTGTGCTTGCCGTATTCGCAGGCGAGATTGCGCGCGAGTTGCATATCGGCCGCCTTCGAGACACAGTATGCGCCGATCGTCGTCGAGCCCTTCAGGCCACCGATAGACGAGACGATGATGATCGAACCATCCTTGCGCTCGATCATCTGCGGCACCACCATGCTGACCAGCCAATTGTTGGCGATGATGTTGTTGCTGAGGATCTTGCTGAACTGGTCGTCGGAAATGTTGGCCATCGGACCGTAATACGGATTCGACGCCGCGTTGCAGACCAGCACGTCGATCTTGCCGAAAGCACGGTTGGTCTCGTCGACGAGGTTCTGCAGGTTTTCCTTGCTGGAGATGTTGGCCGCAATGGCGATGGTTTTGCCCTCGCCGTACTGCGCATTGATCTCCTTCGAGACCTGATCGCAAACGTCCTGCTTCCGCGATGAGACCACGACCTTGGCGCCATGCTCCACCATGCGCTCGGCAATGGCGCGGCCGATGCCGCGGGTCGAGCCGGTGACGACGGCGACTTTGCCGGTCAAATCGAACAAGGTCATGCGATTCTCTCCCTGAAATATTTTTTGTCTATGCGAGCTTGTTGGTCACTTCCGGCCCAGCCGGCTGATGCATGGCATCGTGCGCAGGGCTTGCGATCCATGGCTGCTGATTGATCATCGGCACGCGCCAGCCGTTGTGACCATCGCTTGAAAGATAATCCAGCCGTGTCACCGAACAATTGTCGATGGCAAACGCAAAGCCTGCACCGGGATCGAGCCCGAGCGCGAAGGCGATCGCTGCCTTGATCGTCCCGCCATGGGCTACGCAGACGATATCCTTGCCGGCGTGTTCGGTGTTGACGCGCCTGATCGCGGCGACGGTACGTTCCGACAGATCGTTGAAGCTCTCGCCCCCTGGGGCGCGCTCATGGGCGGGCGCGAACCAGTAACTGGCAATAGAGGCTGGGCGCGCGGCGAAGAACGCGGCGCGGTTCATCCCCTGCCACTCGCCGAGATCCTGTTCGGCGAAGGCCTTGTCCTTGATCATCTCCGCTGGAGCCGTCAGGCCCGCAGCCCAGATCGCTTCCGCTGTCTGATGCGTGCGCTGCAAGTGACTTGCGTACCACACCGCAGTCTTGGGCAGGAAACGCGCGACACCTTCGAACACGACCTTGTCGCTGCAGTCGCAGGCAAGGTCGGCTTGTCCGTAGATATTGCCGCCGTCGATCCGCACCGGGGCATGACGCACCCACCACCAGCGTGTCGCTGTCACGCCCTGAGGCACGGCATGTTGCGCGACGAAGGGTTTTGCAGGGTTTGACATGCGGAAATCAGATCGGTTTGCCGGCGTAAGGCATCGACGCGGTCAAACCGCCATCGACCGGGAACGCCTGACCGTTGACGTAGGAGGACTCGTCGCTGGCGAGGAACAACCCCATCGCTGCGATCTCGTGCGGCTGACCCGCGCGCTTGAGCGGATTGATCTGGCCGATCTTGCCTTCCGTGCCGCGCTCCTTGGCGCCGTCGAAAATCCGTTTGGTCATGCCGGTCTCGATCAATCCAGGGCATACCGCGTTGATGCGCACACCCGTGCCCGAGAGAGAGTAAGCCGTGGTCTGTACCAGGCTGATGACACCCGCCTTGCTCGATGCATAAGGATGGCCGCTGGCGCCGGATTTCAGGCCCGCGACAGACGCGGTGCAGACGATGGCGCCGTGGCCCTGCCCCACCAGATGCGGCATCGCATATTTGATCGCAAGGAACGGCCCGATCAGGTTGATGCGCAGGATTTCCTGCCAGTGTTCCACCGTCTGTTCCTGCAGCGGCACCAGGCCGCCGCTGATGCCGGCATTGGCCCAGATCGCATCGAGCTTGCCGTAGGTGGAGATCGCTTTCGCGATGTAAGCCTTCACATCGTCTTCGGAGCCCGCATCCAGCATCATGGCTTCGGCGGTGCCGCCCGCCTTGCGCACCTCCTCGACGGTCTCTTTGACGCCTTCGCTCTTGTCCACCGCGATCAGTTTCGCGCCTTCCTTGGTGAACATGAGCGACGCCGCGCGGCCGATACCGCTGCCCGCGCCGGTGATGATGACGGATTTGCCTTCAAGGCGACCCATGACGTTCTCCCGAGCGTTTTTATGAGGACGGCTTTACAAGAATGAGTTGGGCGCGCACGATCGCGCGCCCCGCCCATCGATATGGAATGTCAGCTCGCGCCGGCGAGCTGGGCGTATTTCCAGGACGCCTGCGCCAGCGGAATGCGGCGTGAGGCGGATTCCTGGGCCTTCTCATTCGCCGCCGTGCCGTCGACAATGCGCTTGGCGATGCCCTGCACGATGCCGGCAAGGCGAAACAGGTTGTAAGCGAAATACCAGTTGAGGTTTTCGATCGGCGGCACGTTGGCTGCCTTGCAGTAGATCGCCTCGGCCTCTTCCATGGTCGGAATGTTGAGCGATTTGAGGTCCGCACCGTCGAGACCCGGCATCACCCACTGCATCAACAGATAAGCAAAGTCCGCCATCGGATCGCCGAGCGTGGACAATTCCCAGTCGAGCACGGCCTTCACCTGCGGCTTGTCCGCATGGAAGATCATGTTGTCGAGCCGGTAGTCGCCATGGACGATCGACACGCGCCGCTGCTCCGGCACCGTCTTCGGCAGCCACTCGATCAGCTTGTCCATTTCCGGAATGACGTCGGTCTCGGATGCGCGATACTGCTTGGTCCAGCGATCCACCTGCCGCGCAAAATAATTGCCCGGCTTGCCGAAGTCGCCGAGCCCGATGTTCTCGGGCTCATAGCTGTGCAGCTTCGCCAGCGTTTCGATCTTGGATGTGAACACTGCGCGACGTTCGTCCGCCGGAAGGTTCGGCAGCTGAGGATTCCAGAACACACGGCCTTCTTCCATCGACATGATGTAGAAGGCCGCGCCGATCACGGCGTCGTCCATGCAGAGCGCGTAAGCGCGCGCCACCGGAAAGCCCTGTTTGTGCAGGGCCGCGATCACCTTGTATTCGCGATCGACAGCGTGAGCCGACGGCAGCAATTTGCCGAACGGCTTGCGCCGCATCACGTAGGAGGTCTTCGGGGTGTCGAGGCGGTATGTCGGATTCGACTGACCGCCCTTGAATTGCGAGACCGTAAGCGGTCCCGCAAAACCTTCGACGTTTTCGCTCATCCAGCGCGCCAGACTCGCTTCGTCGATGCGATGACGCTCCTCGACCGGCTTGGTGCCGGAAAAGTCGGCGTCGTTCCTTACCCCTAGACCCATTCTGCTACCCGTTTCGGTTAATTACTTGGCGGGCGCGTTCGCATACTTGCGAAGTTCAAGCCGCGCGATGGCACGATTGTGAACTTCATCCGGACCGTCCGCAAGCCGCAGCGTGCGAATGCCTGCGTAGTCCTTGGCAAGGCCCGCTTCGTCCGACACGCCGGCGCCGCCGAAGGCCTGGATCGCCTGATCGATGATCTTGAGCGCCATGTTCGGCGCCGCGACCTTGATCATCGCGATTTCAAGCTGGGCGGTCTTGTTGCCGACCTTGTCCATCATGTCGGCGGCCTTGAGGCACAGCAGACGGTTCATCTCGATGTTGGTACGGGCTTCGCCGATGCGCTGCTCCCACACCGAATGCTCGATGATCTTCTTGCCGAACGCGGTGCGTGAGGACAGGCGCTTCACCATCTTCTCCAGTGCCTCTTCGGCCTTGCCGATGGTGCGCATGCAGTGATGGATGCGGCCCGGACCGAGGCGACCCTGCGCGATCTCGAAGCCGCGGCCTTCGCCCAGCAGGATGTTGCTGACCGGGACGCGGACGTTCTCAAGCAGAACCTGCGCGTGGCCATGCGGCGCATCGTCGAAGCCAAACACCGGCAGCATCTTTTCAACGGTGATGCCCTTGGTATCGAGCGGCACCAGCACCTGCGACTGCTGCTGATGCTTCGGCGCATTGAAATCGGTCTTGCCCATCAGAATCGCGATCTTGCAGCGCGGATCGCCGACGCCCGACGACCACCACTTGCGGCCGTTGATCACGTAATGATCGCCGTCACGCTCGATGCGGGTCTCGATGTTGGTCGCATCCGACGATGCCACCGCAGGCTCGGTCATCAGGAATGCGGAGCGGATTTCACCGTCCATCAGCGGACGCAGCCACTTCCGCTTGTGCTCCTTGGTGCCGTAACGCATCAGCACTTCCATGTTGCCGGTATCCGGCGCGGAGCAGTTGAACACTTCCGAAGCCCAGGAGATGCGGCCCATCTGCTCGGAGAGAAGCGCGTATTCGAGGTTGCTCAGTCCCGCACCGCGGAATTCGTCGTCTTCGTGCGACGACGGCGGCATGAACATGTTCCAGAGGCCTTCAGCCCGCGCCTTCTTCTTCAGCTCTTCGAGGACCGGAATCACTTTCCAGCGGTCGCCCTGCGCATCCTGTTCCTTGTAGGTCGGAACAGCCGGCCGCACATGCGTGTTCATGAAGTTGGTCACGCGTTCCAGCCACTCGCGCTGGCGGTCCGACATCGTAAAGTCCATGAGACGTCCTCACTGTTGTTAATTGGAAATCGTCTTGCAACACTGGCGGCCGGCTGTCCACATCCGGAAAAGAACGTCAGCCCTGCTGACGTGACGGACGTTAAGCTTGCCGCTCAAAGATCTTGCTGCTAGGTTGATTTCATACATTTGTTTGAATTACAAGACGTCATCCAAACAAATGTTTGATTTGAATTCCGCTACGCGAAATCCACTCTTACCGACTGGCTCGAATGGCAAGCGATCAGACCAAAACCGCCATCTTGACCGCCGCCGAAACGCTGTGGGCAGATCGCAGCTTCGGCGAAGTCACGATGCGCGACATCGTGGCGGCAGCGGGGGTGAACCTCGCGGCGGTGAACTATCACTTCGGGTCGAAGGATGAACTGCTGGCGGATCTGTTCATCAGCCGCACCACAGTGCTGAACCGCGAACGCTTTGCCGAACTGAAAGCCGCGGAAGAAGCCGGCGGCGGCAAGGCGAGCGTCGACGCGATTCTGCGCGCTCTGGTCGGCCCGCCACTGCGATGGTGTCTCAGCCCGGATCGCCAGCGCTCGGCGGCAGCGCGCTTCCTCACCCGCGCATCGGTTGAGACCGTGCCGCCGATCAAGAAGATCGTCGACCGCGAATTTCGCCACTTGCAACGCTTTGCGGTGGCGCTTCGCAACGCCCTGCCCGACCGCGAAGAAGTCGATATCTACTGGGGGCTGCACTTCGCGCTGGCGATGATCCGCCAGACAGTGACCGACAACGAGCGCCTGCGCAAACTATCCGGCGGGTTGTGCGATACCAGCGACACTGACGACATCATCCACCGTATCGTCGCAGTCGCAACCGACGCGCTCATCGGCGACAGTGCATTCGCCCACCGCCCGAGCATGCGCGCAACGGGCCTGCGGAAGAGCTGAGCGGCGACATCCAACCGGACCACAAACAAAAACGAGGTGCGACGGAGACCCGGCACACCTCGTCATTTTTTCTAGGTCATCCCGCGCGATCAGGTCGCGTGGGCGAAACAGATATCAATACGGGCAGATGGTCCGACCCCAGCGGCGGCTCCAATAGCAGCCACGAACCGGAGGCGCGACGTAGATACCGAAGCCGCGACCACGGCCCCAACCACGTCCACGACCACGGGCCCAACCGCCACCGCGAGCCCAACCGCCGCCGCGGCCACGGCCGCGCGCTTCTGCGGAAGTTGACGTTGCGGACAATAGAACCGCCGACGTGCTGATGAGGCTGATGCCATAGACTGCAACCAAGGCCATCGCAGCCAGCACACGTGTAAGGAAGCTGCGGGGCTTACCTGTCTTCTGAGCCATTCCTAGAATCTCCCATTTGCGGGAAAGCACCTGCTCAGCACTCCCCGCCCGCGATTAGTGTCCCGTCTCCACAATTGCGAAACGTCACACTAGTGAACCTGCTGTCCCATCAGGCGATTCAAAAATGACCCGGCATCATCGAAATGTGCCGAGTCCATCATCCGGGCGGCAGACTATGGTGAACCTATACCTCCGGTCAAGCGACCGAATGATAACAGCCGACGAGTTAGAGGTTTTATGAACGCTCATTCACTCTCGCCGTAACATTGCGTTCATATTGCCTCGCACTATGCTGGCCATCCTCGCCAGCCGGCCGCACTGGCACCACATTCTCCCTTCCGCGTTTCACCAATGCGCGATTATTCGATCCGTTCCGATTGCTCTTTGCAGAAGATGGTCAATGTCCAAGAAACACACTTACGTCCTCGGCCTGAACACCTACGACCATGATGTGAGCGCCTGCCTGCTGCGAGATGGGGAATAGCGTTCGCTATTGCCAAGGAGCGGATCACCCGCGAGAAACACGCGAGCGGCTTCTACAAGGAAGTGATCGATTACTGCCTTGATGCCGAAGGCATCACCATGGACGACGTCGATCTCGTGGTCCGCAACTGCTACATCCTGCCGGTTCCGGAGATGGAGCAGCGCCTGGTCTATCAGGATCTGCCCGGGTTCCTCCCCGAATTCGAACGTGCGGAAGCGAAGAAGCATCCTTTATATCTCTCGCATTCGGATAAGGTGGTGTCGATCTCGCACCATCTGGCACACGCCTACAGCGCCTTCGCGGCCTCGCCGTTCGAAGATGGCGTGGTGATGATCGTGGACGGCGTGGGCAGCTACCGCTCGGACGTCTCCGAGCCTTATCCGGCCGAGGACATCGGTTCGGCCTTGGCGCGCGAGTCCGAGAGTTACTACACGTTCAGCGGGACGACGCTCGAATGCCTGAAGAAGGTTTGGATGGAGCCGGACCGCGGTTTCCTCAGCGATGAATTCTACAACATGCCCGGCTTGGGTGCGCTCTACAGCCGCGCCTCGACCTACATCTTCGGCGATTGGAACAAGTGCGGCGAGTTGATGGGCCTTGCGCCTTACGGACGCCCGAACCGCGTCAAGCCGACGATGGAGATGCAAGGCGAAAAGCTGATCGTCCCGCGCTGGAGCCAAGAATCCAACCCAGATTTCAACCGCCCCTACATCGCGGACAGCGACGAGAAATGGGAAACCAGCCCGTCCATGAAGCACTGGGAGGATCTCGCCTGGCGCGTACAGGACGACACCGAGAACGTGCTGCTCGCACGCGCCAATTGGCTGCGCGAAAAGACCGGTGCGAAGAATCTCTGCATTGCGGGCGGTGTTGCGCTGAACTGCGTCGCCAACGGCCGCGTGGCGCGCGAAGCCGGCTTCGACAATGTCTGGATTCAGCCGGCCGCCGGCGACGACGGCATTGCGATTGGCTGCGCGCTTTACGGCTATCTCGAAGTGCTGAAGCAGAAACGCAATTTCGTCATGACCCATTCCTACGTCGGACGGAAATACTCCGACAAGGAAATTCATGATGCGAGCCGTCGCCCGCTCACCCGCATCCAGACCACGCAAGTCAAGAGCGACAACATCTGTCGCGACACCGCCAAGCTCCTCGCCGATCAAAAGGTGATCGGCTGGTTTCAGGACCGTTCCGAATTCGGCCCGCGCGCGCTCGGCAACCGCAGCCTGATCGCCGACCCGCGCAAGCCGGAGATGAAGGACATCCTCAACAGCCGCGTGAAGCATCGCCAGCCGTTCCGCCCCTTCGCGCCCGTCGTGCTCTATGAGCGCGCAAAGGACGTGTTCGAAGGCGAGGAAGATTCACCCTTCATGCTGATCGCAAAAAACGTCCGCCCCGAATGGCGCGACAAGATTCCGGCGATCGTCCATGTCGACGGCACTGCGCGGGTGCAGACCGTGCGCGAAGACACCAATCCGATGCTGTACCGGCTGCTAAAGGAATTCGATGCGCTCACCGGCGTGCCGGTGCTGATCAACACGTCGTTCAATGTGAAGGGCGAGCCGATCGTCGAGACACCGCACGATGCCGTAGTGTGCTTCATGACCACCGGCGTCGATCATCTGGTGCTGCATGACACCCTGATCTCGAAGAATGCGCTTCACACAGTCCTCGGCCCGCTGGTCGGCGTCTATTCGGACGTCGCAACCGTAGTCGCGTCGAATATGAAGCCTTGAGGGACTCTATCGCGCAACAACGACGCGCATTCGTTTCAACCATCGCCACGCGCGGCGGAGACAGGATCTGAAAGGAGATGTCGAATGACACCACCAACGATTCAGGAGTTCGCCGGGATCTTCATGCTGGCGCTCGTCACCGCCGGGTTGATCACGCACACATCCACGGGAACACATGCCGCACCCATGAGGGTCGCCATCGCTGACAACCTGGATGTAGCCACCATCGACGGCATCGAGACAATCGCCCTGCCCGCAACACGCGGCGCGGGCAGAGCGGAAATCATCAGAAGGGTCGAGCTTCGCGCTAACCCCTCCTCAGTCGACTTATTAAGTCGGCTTCTTAAGCGGCCTTGGCCTGCCCGAACACGCGCATCCAGTTCTCGCCGAGAATCTTGCGGGCGTTTTCCGGCGTGGTGAGCTTGCGAATGGCCGCGATCAGATCGGTGTAGCCGGTCGGATCGGCCGGGATCGAGGTGCGGCCGTTCACCATGTCGAGGCCGATCGCCACGTGATCCGCGCCGACCAGTTTGATCACGTATTCGATCTGCGCGATGTATTCATCCATGGTCGGCAGCACGGCACTCGGATCTTCCTTCCACTCCGCCAGCTCCTTCCACTTTTCGCGGAACTCGTTGTCCATGCGCGCGATGAACTCGCCATGATCCCCCGGCGGCCGCGTGACCGACGGATGATAGCTCAGCATGCCGAACACCGCCTTGCTGGCATTCTTCGCGCCCTCCGGGTTGGACGCCATCCACTGACGGTAGCGCTTGCTGACAACAGCCGCGCCGCCGTGAATTCCGACCAGTCCTCCCTTCGCCGCCAGCGCCTTCACCACATCGTCGGAGAGTCCGGCACCGGCCACAGCCTTGATTGTTTCGTGGCTCGCGACCACCGGCGCGCGGCTCGCTTGAATGAGCTGGTTCTGAGCCGCCTCGGTGGCATGGGCGACGTCGATCAGGATGCCGAGGCTGTTCATCTGTGTGACGAGCTTGCGGCCCTGATCATTGATGCCGTGGAAATGGTCCGGCTTTTCGCCGCCCTGAAACGGAGCCAGCGCGCTGTCGCTGTAGGAGTTGAAGCCTGACTGGGTCGTGAACTGAACCGAGCGCAGGCCCAGCCGGTAAAACGCATCCAGAACATCTGCATCGCCTTCATGGTCGAAACCGGACTCGCAGCCGATGAACACCGCCATGCGGCCGCTGCCGACGATCCGCCGCGCATCGTCCGGGCTCAGCGCAATCGCCATCTTGTCCGAATGCTTGTCGGAGAACCGCAGCAGCGTGTCCATCAACCGAAGAAACTGTTTCGGCGTGTAGTTGTAGCTCCAGTAGCCGTAGGGCCCGAGATTATCGACGATGCAGTTGACACCCGCGGCACGCGCCCGGGCGAAATCCCAGCCCTGCTTGGTCGGCGTCCACGGGTCGATGCCCTCCCAATAGATGCGATTGGTGATGTGGACGTGCCCGTCCATGATGATCTCGGGCGCGTTGTCGGCAGCGAAAGCCTTTGTCGTAAGCCCCGCGCGATCCGCAAGAAGCGCGCCTGCTCCCAACGCGCCGCCGCGCAGGATATCCCGTCGTGTCCGGGTGAAAGTCCGTTTCATCATCACCAAACCTCCCAAGGATTGTTCATGAATCGTTTTTGTCGTTGGTCCGGCGAAGCGGTATCACAACTTCGCCCGCAAGAGATGACGGACGCCTGCATAAGACCTCAGCGTTTGCGCGAGATGAAAATCGTGCGCGACGATTCTCGGCACGCGTCCCGAAACCGGCTTAGCTTAAGGTACCTCCCCAGGCTTCCGGATCGACATCGGCGATTGTCTGCGAGAAGGTCCAGCGATAGCCGCACAGATCTCGGACGATGTACTGCCGTTCTCCATACGGATGGTCGGTGGGCGCTTGCAGAATGTCTGCGTCATGCTGCAACGCGTTCTGATAATGATGATCGACGTTTTCCACGCGGATCATGATCCCGAACGGCTGGTCAATGGGATGCGACGCGCCATCAGGACGCTCCGTCACGGCGATCGCGCCGTTTCCGGCGTTCAGCTGCGCGCGATGGTTGCCGATCCGCAGGCGCAGCGTGAAACCATAAGCCCGACATAGCCAGTCAATCGCCTCGCCGACATCGGGATAAGCAAGCTCCGGAATAACCGAGACATTCGGCATGGATCGGTTCACCATCATGATTTTTCCTTCTCCCGGGTCCTGGCCGGACCTGAACAACGTTCTAGCGGATAGATTGCCATCCGAATACGCGGCGGAGATTCGCCATGATTCCGTCCGTTCTAGGCAACGCGCCCATCAATTCATTCCATCCGCCAACAAGGATCATGACAGGATTTCGTGTCGGCGCGATGCCAACCAACCCGAACTCAGCCGCCCGCGCTGCAATAGCGTTCAAGACAAGGCTGGGTTGCCTTGGTTCCATAGACCTGACGAAGAACGCAATCGCGCACAAAGTCCGGCGTGCGAAGCGGTAGCGTTCGCCCCTATCTTGTTCGATGAAAGAAACTTATGTCCGAGAGTGAAGAGCAAAACGATCCCGGCCGTTGCGTGATCGTGATCGATGACAGTTTGCCTGTTGGCCGGGCAGCCAATGCCGCAGCGGTGATCGCACTGACCATCGGCAAGCTGCGGCCGCACCTGGCAGGCGCGGACCTGATCGACAAGTCGGGTGCGGTGCATCCAGGCCTCATTCCGATCGGCATCTCGGTGCTGGGCGCATCGGCGGCCGACCTGCCCGGCATCCGCGCTAAGGCATTGGCGCGCAAGCTCGACGTCATCGATTTTCCGGTGCAGGGCCAGCAGACCACCGACTATCAGGCGTTCGGCGCCGCGGTCGCTGAATGCGAGACCGAGGCGCTGACTTACGTCGGCGTCGGCGTGTACGGCCCGCGCAAGGATGTCGGCAAGATCGTCGGCAAATATGGTCTTCTGAAAGATCGTGTCTAACGACTGCCGCGGATTGCGGCCTGATAAGTACCCGGCGTAATGCCCATACGGCTGCGGAAGTGGCGGGTGAAGTGGGCCTGATCGGCAAAGCCTGCGAGCATCGCCGTGACGGCGAGCTCTTCGCCTTGGCGCAGCAGTTTCTGCGCCAAACGAATGCGGGCCTGCCGCTGATAGGCATGCGGCGTCATGCCCGTTTCGCTCTTGAACGCACGGTAGAGCCGGTAAGGCGCCAAGTCGGCGGCGTGGGCAATGTCATTGAGGCTGACGCGTTCGTCGAGATGTGAATCGAGATAGTCTCTGGCCAGACGAACAGCGCGGCTTTCGCGGCCAACAGCACGCGCATCCGGCGCATCGTTGATGTGGCGATCGAACAGCCGCCTGGTGAACCTTAAATAGCGTTCGTCGCGTGCAAGCCGCGGTCCGCCGGTTTCCGAAAGCGAATGAAGCGCCTCGAATGCGCCGACAAGTTCGCGGTCGCGGATGATGGGCCCGCGGATCGAAGGCGATGGCCCCCTGTGATCCGCATCGTCGATCCTCCCGCGTAGCAGATCGAGATCGACATAGATGGTGCGCTGGCTCCAGCCTGCCGGATCGATGGGCCAGCCGGCATGAATGTCATCGGCATTAATGGCGTAGAGATCGCCCTTGCGTGCGGTGAACTCTCCCTCTCGCATGCGGATACGGATGGCTCCCTCGGTAATCAGGGCGAAGCAAGCGGTATCGTGGCTATGCACGTCGTAGGAAAAGCCTGCAAAGTTCCCGCGCAGCAGGTCCGCGCCGAGATCGTCGGCGCGCCAGAACGCAACAGGGCTTTGTTTATCCACCATCGTTGCTGATCCCACGTATCGTGGGATCGCTATAGCGCAAAGGCGGCGGCAATCGGGACAAAATCATACGCGCAAAATGAAAGATGCCCGCCGGATCGACCGGCGGGCATCCTGCCTCGGCTTTGGCTATTCGGCCTCAGATCGATTTGACCTCACCGCCGTCCATGCGCAACGTCGTTCCCGTCATCCAGCGCGCCGCGGGCGAAACAAGGAATGCCATCAAGTCCGCGATTTCCTCCGGCTCGCCGTAGCGTGCGATGCCGGCATCTTGCGGAAACTTCCTGGTCGCTTCCTCGACCGTCATGTTGTGCAGCGGCGCCCAATGTTCGAGATAGGACTTGCGGCGTCCGGTCATGACCGGACCCGGCAACACGCTGTTGACTTGGACGCCGTCGGTGATTCCGCGATCCGAAAACGCTTTGGCGAGCGCAGCGATCGCTGCGTTGATTGCACCGACGGCCGCATAGGGCGCCTTGGGAAACACGGCGGAATTGCCCGACATGAACACCACTGTACCCTTGGCCTTCTTCAACGCAGGCCAGGCTGCGATGGCGAGCCGCCGTGCACCGTGGAATTTGAGAGCCATGCCGCCATCCCACTGCTCGTCCGTCATCTCGAACAAATCGATCTGCGGCACCGCGCCTGCGATGTTGAGCAGCGCATCGATCTGCCCGAACTTGGCGAGCGTCTGATCGACCACTTTCTTTGGTGCCGAGACATCGGCCAGATCAAGATCGATCACCAGCGGCTCGGCGCCGGCGGCTTTCACCGCAGCCGCCGTTGCCTCCAAGTTCTCCTTTCCTCGCGCCGCAAGCGTGATCGCAGAAAAATCCTTCGCAAGACGGATGGCGGTTGCGCGGCCGATTCCCTGACTGGCACCGGTGACGATGGCAACTGACTTCGACATTGTAGTTCTCCTGAAGATTGAGGCTTGCTTGGTTTCGTTGATCAGCGCGCGAAGACTTCGCGGATTGCGGCGGCGATTTCAGCCGCGTGCGTTTCAACCGCGAAATGACCGGTATCGAGGAAGCGCACCACCGCGTTCGGGATGTCGCGCTTGAAAGCTTCGGCTCCCGGCGGCAGGAAGAATGGATCGTTCTTGCCCCAGATCGCGAGGAACGGCGGCTTGTAGGTGCGGAAGTAGTTCTGGAAGTTCGGGTAGAGCGCGATGTTGCTCTTGTAGTCGCCGAACAGATCGAGCTGGACTTCATCGGCACCGGGGCGCGCGAGATAGAAATTATCCAACGCAATGCCATCGGGTGACACGTGCGTTTCGTCCGTCACGCCATGGGTATATTGCCAGCGGGTCGTCTCTGGCGCGAGAAAAGCGCGCAACGCATCGCGATTCTTCTGCGACGGCTCTTTCCAGTAGGCACGGATCGGATTCCACCCCTCGCTCAGTCCTTCTTCATAGGCATTGCCGTTTTGCGAGATGATGCCCGTGATGCGCTCCGGATGATCCATGGCGATCCGGAAACCGGTCGGCGCGCCGTAATCGAACACATAGATCGCGAATGTCTTGAGCCCGATCACTTCGGTAAAGCGCCCGATAACGTGCGCAAGGTGATCGAACGTGTAAGCAAATGTTTTCCGGTCGGGCATGTCGGACTGACCGAAGCCTGGAAGGTCAGGCGCAACGATGTGGAAGCGATCCGCCAGCAGCGGGATGAGATCGCGAAACATGTGGCTCGCGCTCGGGAAGCCGTGCAGCAACAGCAACGCCGGTTTTTCGGGATTGCCGGCCTGGCGATAGAAGATCTTCACGCCGTCGACGTCAGCGGAGCGATAGGTGATGGCAGTCATGGCTTAACTCCTTTTGTAACCGTTATTTTTAATCGAAGAGGTTATCGATGTGGGGCACACGTCTCCCATAGGGCACGCAGCCTCTCGTTCAGGTCTGAGGTTTGTCGGTGACGTGAAGGATGCGCAGTTCGGGCACGAGGTAGGTGAACAGCGCACAGCAGATCAGAGCGAAGCCGGCCCACGGCGCCGCCATCGCGCACAGCATCGCGGCAGCAAAGATCATCAGGGTGATCAATGACCGCCGGCGGGCCATGCGCCGAACATGTTCCGGAAGTTCGGACGCATCCGCCTGTTCGAACGCCAGCCTCTCGAACACGCAGTAAGCGAGATCGATGCAGACGAAGACCGCGGCATAGAGTGCCACCGGGGCTGACGCGAGATGCGTCCGCGCGATCCAGGCCGTTGTGAACGGCACCAGCGATACGAAGAAGAGATGGACAAAGTTCCCCCAGATCAGGCCGGGCGTCACGTACTTCACGAAGTGCAGCAAGTGATGGTGATTGAGCCAGATGATCGCGATGAAGAGATAGCTGATGAGGTAGCTGACGGCGGTCGGCCACAACGGCAACAGCGCAGAGAATGTCGCGTTCTCCTCGGGCGCTTTCAATTCCAGCACCATGATGGTGATGATCACCGCAATCACAGCATCAGAGAAAAGCGCCAAGCGTTCCGCCGTTGTTTTGTGCTCCACCTGCATCAGACTCTCCCGCTGACTCAGTAGTTACCAGCGACGCTGCGCACGGCCTCAATCACCAGGTCTGCAACCGCCTGGGGTGCTGTCACGCTAGGCGTGTGATCGCATGGATGCGGCACCACCTTCGCTTTCATCCGCGCAGCCATGAAGCGTTGCGTGTCGGGGTTGATCATCCGGTCTTCTTCAGCAACCAGGAACCAACTCGGACGATCCATCCAGAGCGGCCGCGCGGCCTTGGTGCCGATGCAGGCGACGGAGATCGGCCTCTGCACGGCGGCGAGCCATGTCGCTTCATCGGCGGCGGCATGCTGGGCGAAGGCCGTGGCGAAAGCATGGTCCGGAAGCCAGATCAGGCCGTGAGCGTCCGGCGCCAATGCTGGAGCATCGGGATGTGGCTCGGCGCGGTAGAACACATCCGCAACCGTTTCGCCTTCGGCGGGCGCCAGAGCTGCAACGTAGACCAACGCTTGCACCTTCTCGCTCCGGGTCGCGGCGATCACCGCACCCGCATAAGCGTGGCCCGCGAGAACGACCGGGCCTTCTATTCTCTCGAGGGTAAGATCGAGAGCCGCCGCATCGTCAGCCAGCGAGGTCAGCGGCAGCGGCGCCGCCACCGACTTGATGCCTCGGGCTGCGAGCAACCCGATCACCTTGCTCCAGCTCGACCCATCAGCCCATGCTCCGTGCGCAAACACCACCGTCACATCTCTCTCAGCCATTGACCTTCTCCCTTGAGCGCCGATCCAATTGATTGGACTAACATAACCCATCCAATCGACTTATATGGGTTACGATTCTCCAAATAACTTGTCAAGCCGCTTTTTAGAGGTTACTTCTGGAAAAGAGGAAAGTTCATGTTGGGAGAGGGTTGGATGAACGGTCAACGGCCACGCGCAGTTTTCATCGCCGATGCGGCGGCACTCGATTTTCTGAATTCGATCGCGACACCTGTCGATGTGCCGGTCGACTCGATTCGTGACGGACAAGGCTTTGCAGACTGGCTGGAGCAAGCCGAGCTTGTGCCGTCGGATGTCCTCAAGACATTCCGCGACGAGGCTCTACCAGGTGAACTCGACAGCGTCGCCGCACAGGCGCGTTCACTGCGGGAGTGGTTCAGGACCTTTGTCAAAGACCATAAGGGACGGTCCCTGCCGGCCAAAGCCCTGCAGGAGCTTGGCCCCCTCACCCGCCTGCTCGAACGCGACGAGCGCTTCAGCCAGATCGTGGCGCATTCCCACGGGGACGGTGTGAGCGGCCTCGAATTGCGCGAAACGAGACGATGGCGTTCCGCGGAGTCCTTGTTGCTGCCGATCGGCGAACAGCTCGCGAAGTTCGTCTGCGACGAAGACTTCACCCATGTGAAGGCGTGTGAAGGACATGCCTGCACGCTGATGTTTGCCGATCACACCCGGGGCCACGCACGGCGATGGTGCAGCATGGGAATCTGCGGCAACCGCGCGAAGCAGAGCGCTCACCGCGAGCGGATGAAAACCGCTCAGGGTCGCGCATCGCGATAAAAAAAGGGAGGCACCCAGGCTGCCTCCTTTTTTCCTGCTGTCGGTATTGCAGAACGTTAGTGTGCCCCGCCCCCGCCGCCGGGCTTGACCTTCCGCGTCAGCAGAACCGCGATGGCCGCCAGCACAAGCACGAAGCCGATCACCGCGAATGTATCGCTGAATCCCATCACCAGCGCCTGGCGCTTGACCGCCTTGCCGAGCGAGACGATGGCCTGCTGGTGAGCAGAGGCCGGATCAGCCACGCCGTGGGCCATGAAATAGTTTGTCATCTCGGCGATACGATTGCGCACTTCCTCGCGGCCGAGGTTGACCGACTGGCCGATGATATTGGAGTGAAACTGCTCCCGCTTGGTGATCACGGTGGCGAGCACTGCGGTGCCGATGGCCCCGCCGAGATTGCGGAACATGTTGCTGATGCCGGATGCCGCGGCAACGTCCTGCGGCGCGATATCGCCGGTGGTCACGGACGTCAGCGGCGTCAACACCATCGCTTGGCCGATGGCGCGGACGATGTTCGGAATCCAGAGCTGATCGCCGGAATAGTCCGGCGACATCGCCGTGTTCATGAAGCAGCTATAGGCGAAGACCATCAGCCCGGTGAATGCGATGTAGCGCGTATCGAACCGCTGCATCAGCTTCGGCACCAGAGGGATCAGGATGAGTTGCGGCAGTCCGGTCCAGGCGAGCACGGAGCCGATCTGTTCGGAGTTGTAACCCTGCGCCTGGCCGAGATACTGCGGCAGGATATAGACCGAGCCAAACAGCGCGAAGCCCAGGGTGGTCATCGCGATGGTGCCGAACCCGAAATTTCGCCCCTTCAGGAGCCGCAGGCGGATCAACGGCTTCTCGACGGTGAGTTCGATCCAGATAAACACCGACAGGCTGACCAGTGCGATCAGTGCCAGCCGCACGATGAACGGCGACGAGAACCAGTCGTCCTTATTGCCTTCTTCCAGCACTGTCTGCAGTGCCGACAATCCGATCGCCATGGTGACAATGCCGGCCCAATCGCCTTCCCGCAAAAGACCGAGCTGCATCGGCTTGCGCTCCAGCGTTGCATAAAGCGCCGTCAGCATGACGATGGTCGGAACGACGTTGACGTAGAAGATGGTCTGCCAGCCGTAGTTCTCGGTGAGATATCCGCCGATGGTCGGGCCGATGGCCGGCGCGAAGGTGACCGAGAGCGCGAAGATCGCAAGCCCGACCGGCTGTTGCGGCTTCGGCAGCTTGGTGAGCACCAGCGTAAACGCCATCGGGATCAGCACGCCGCCGGCAAAGCCCTGCAGGCCGCGCAGTACAATCATCGTCGGCAGGTCGCGCGCAAATGCGCACGCAACCGAAAAGATCGCGAAGAACGCCGCGCTCGCCAGCATATAGCGGCGGAAGGAGAACACGCGGCTGAGATAATCGGTGAGCGGGATCACCACAATCTCGCCGATCAGATACGACGTCGAGATCCACGAACCGTTGTCGACGCCGGTGCCGATCCCACCTTCGATGTTGAGCAGCGAGGCATTGGTGATCTGGATGTTCAGGATCGCCATGAACGAGCCGATCATTGCGG
The DNA here is from genome assembly GCF_049747295.1 of Bradyrhizobium sp. SYSU BS000235. Classification (NCBI taxonomy): domain Bacteria; kingdom Pseudomonadati; phylum Pseudomonadota; class Alphaproteobacteria; order Hyphomicrobiales; family Nitrobacteraceae; genus Bradyrhizobium; species Bradyrhizobium sp. SYSU BS000235. The sequence continues at coordinate 3,889,090 of NZ_JBMHJM010000001.1, read as the reverse complement.
CAAGAACGGCGATCCAGGTGGTGGCGCTTGCACGGTTGGGATCTATGACCGCAGGCGCGGCCGGAGCTCCGGAAAGTGAGAGTGTGGTATCCGACATGACACGATCCTCAATGCACCGCGTTCCCTGCTGCTGCGTTCGTCTCGACGGTGCGCGGCGTCGAGCGGGTTTCGATGGTCGGGATCACCGACATGCCCGGACGCAGTTCGACATTGGCGTTGTTGCCGTCGAGCACGATCTTCACGGGAATGCGCTGCACCACCTTGGTGAAATTGCCGGTCGCGTTGTCCGGCGGCAGCAATGCGAATTCCTGGCCGCTGGCGGGCGCGATGCTGTCGACGTGGCCGCGAACAACCTTTCCCGGGAACATGTCGACTTCGATGTCGACGGCCTGCCCCTTGCGCACATCGGTGAGCTGCGTCTCCTTGAAGTTCGCGACGATATAGGCGCTGGCCACCGGCACCACCGACATCAACTGCGTGCCGGCCTGCACGAACTGGCCGACGCGCAGCGTGCGGTTGCCAACGACGCCGTCGATCGGAGAGACGATCGCCGTATAGCCGAGATTGAGTTCGGCCTGATGCTGGAGAGCGATTGCCCGCGTCACCGCTGCGGTCGCCTGCGTGATTTCCGCCTTGAGCAGATCGATCTGCTTCTGTGCCGAAACGAGGTTCGCAGTGTCGCGCTCAACGGTGGCTTGCGCACTGGCGATGCGGGACTGTGCCTGCTGCGCATTCTGCACGCTGCCGAAACCAGTGTTGGCAAGATCTGTATAGCGCTTGTTCTCCTGGGCAGCGAACGTCACGGTCGCCTTATCGACGTCGACAGTCGCCTTCGCAGCGCTGACCACCGCCTGCTGCACATCGAGCTGGGCCTGCTTGCTCGTAAGCGCGGCCTTCGCGGCATCGACATCCGCCTTGGCCTGATCGAGCGCGACGTCATAGTCGCGGTTGTCGATCCGCGCGAGAACCTGCCCGGCTTTGACCTGCTGGTTGTCACCCACCAGCACCGCATTGAGATAGCCTGACACCTTCGGCGCTATGGTTGTGTTCTCGGCCTTCACATAGGCGTCATCGGTGGAGACCAGATACTGGCCGACGGTCCAGTAATTCCAGCCGTACCAGGTTGCACCTGCCAGAGCGACCAGCGCTACACCCATGAGTAATGTCTTGCGAAGACCGGCCTTCCGTCCCTTGGCGTCGGCGGCCTTTTCAGCCTGTCCTGCGTCCGCCTTGCCCTCCCGATGAAACGCCGCCGGCGGCGCGTCCTTGACGGCTTCATCGAGGGGAACCGGGTGTTCGATGTCGAACGTTGTGGAATGGACGGTCATGACGTCTGCTCCTGGGCCAATGATTGGGCCGCCGAATTAGGAAACTTGATATTTTCCAAAATAGACCCTATCTTGACACTGTCAACCAGATGACTGGCATAATCGAAAAGCATGGCTGAGAACGAATCCCCCACTGAACGCCGCTGCCGTGGCCGGCCGCAGGTCAGGCCCGACGATGAAACACGTCACATGATCTACGAGGCGGCGCGCCGGGAGTTTGCGGACAAGGGCTATGCGGCGACCAGCATCGAGGCCGTCGCCCGCCGAGCCGGGGTTTCGACCAAGACGCTGTACCGGCTGATCCCCAACAAGGCGGACTTATTTGAAGGCATGGTGACGGACCGGCTCGAACGCTTCCTGTCGGACGTCAACCTCCGCGCCACCGATCGCGCGAGCATCGATGACGCGCTTTATGCCGCACTGATGGCTGTCGCCGATCTGGCGCTGGCCGAAGAAGTCGTCTCGCTCCAGCGCATGGTGCTGCAGGAGACCGGAAAGTCGTCAGATGCAGCCGGCGTGTTCTACAGGAATGGCATCAAGCAAACTGCCGCAGCTCTGACTGAGTGGTTGCGCGCGCAGCAGAGTCGCGGGCTGATTACACTGACCGATATCGAAGAAACGGCCGGCATGCTGGTCGGCATGGCGATTGCCGAACCGCAGCGCGCGGCGATCTTCGGCGGCGTGCCGCTGCCATCGCGTTCGCAGATCGAAGCCCGCATCCGCCGATGTGTGGCGTTATTTCTCGATGGGTGCCGGACTGCAAGCGAAAGCAAAGCAGACTCCGTATAGAGCGCCCCGACGAGACAGCAAGCGACTTATCGACGATCGAATATCTCTATCACGCCATAGGGATCGTCGCGGACACTAGTGCTTGCGCTCACGCGAATTGCGATTGAATATATTCGCAGGTCAATTCTCATTCGGAACCCTGCGAGCAGAGAGTTCATGTCACTCGACGTATCTTTTTCGAACGCCAGACACGACGACACTGAAGCCTCCCTCACCCGGGACGACGCGCTGCTGAGGGCGGACATTCGCCGGCTCGGGCGCATTCTCGGCGACACGGTCCGGGAGCAGGAAGGATCGGATGTGTTCGACCTCGTTGAACGTATCCGGCAAACCTCGATTCGCTTCCACCGTGACGACGACAAGCAGGCACGGCGCGAGCTCGAGACCATTCTTGACGACATGTCGACCGCCGAAACCGTGCGCATCGTGCGCGCGTACAGCTATTTCTCCCATCTCGCCAACATTGCCGAAGATCAAAACAACATCCGCCAGCGCCGCGCGCTCGACATGTCAGGCGCAGCGCCGGATTCGGGAACACTGGCGTGTGCATTGGCGCGCGCGAAGCAAGCCGGCGTGGGGAAAGATGAACTGCGGGCCTTCTTCGTCGAGGCCCTCGTCAGTCCGGTGCTCACCGCGCATCCGACCGAAGTCCGCCGCAAAAGCACCATCGATCGCGAGATGGAAATCGCGTCGGTGCTTGATATGCGCGAGCGCATCCAGATGACCGCGGATGAGATCGCGGCGAGCGACGAACAGTTGCGCCGCGCGGTCGTCACGCTGTGGCGGACCAATCTGTTGCGGCGAACCAAGCTGACCGTGCTCGACGAGGTCGCCAACGGCCTGTCGTTTTATGACTACACGTTTCTGCGCGAGGTGCCACGCCTGCACTGTGCGCTGGAAGATCGTCTTGCAGATGACGAAGCCGGCGCGAAGGAAGCAGATCAGCTCGCAACATTTCTGCGCATGGGGAGTTGGATCGGCGGTGACCGCGACGGCAATCCCTTCGTCACAGCAGAGGTCATGCGCGATACCCTGCGGATGCAAGGCGCACGTATCTTCGGCTTCTACTTCGAAGAGCTGCATGCGCTTGGCTCGGAATTGTCGCTGGCCGAACACCTTGCCGGCGCGTCGCCTGAGGTCATGGCGCTTGCGGCACAGTCCCCGGATACATCGCCCCACCGCAAGGGAGAGCCGTATCGGCTCGCGGTCTCCGGCATCTATGCAAGGCTGGCTGCGACCGCACGCGCGATCGGGATCGAAACCAACCGGCCGCCGGTTGGAGATGCCGCGCCTTATACCGCCCCCTTGGAACTCCAGCACGACCTGGACGCGTTGCACGCCTCGCTTGTCGCCAACAACTCCCTTGTGATTGCGCGAGGACGGCTCCGGCATCTGCGCCGGGCGGTGGATTGTTTCGGCTTTCATCTCGCCTCGCTGGATATGCGGCAGAACTCCGCCGTACACGAGCGCACCATCGCCGAGTTGTTCAAAGCCGTCGCACCGGAAACGCGTTATCAGGAGTTGTCGGAAGGCGCGCGCATCGCGCTGCTGACGCGAGAGCTGAGCACCGGCCGCCCGCTCGCCTCGCCTTTTGTCGCGTACGGCGAGGAAACCACCAAGGAATTGGCGGTGCTGAAGGCGTCGGCGGAAGCACATGCTGTGTTCGGAGCCCATGTCATTCGCCAGTGCATCGTCTCGATGACGAAGGGCGTCTCTGACCTGCTCGAAATTGCCGTCCTGTTGAAGGAAACGGGCCTCGTTTCTGCCGATGGCACCAGCCGCCTCAACATCGTGCCACTGTTCGAGACCATCGATGACCTGCGCAATTGCGGCGCCATCATGGAGAAGCTGTTATCGCTTCCCGAGTACAGGCGCCTCGTCGACAGCCGCGGCGGCATTCAGGAAGTGATGCTGGGCTATTCGGACAGCAACAAGGACGGCGGCTTCGTCACGTCGGGCTGGGAGCTCTACAAGGCCGAGATCAACCTCGTCGAGGTGTTCGAGCGGCATGGCGTGCGATTGCGTCTCTTCCACGGGCGCGGCGGCTCGGTCGGCCGCGGCGGCGGCCCGAGCTACGACGCGATCCTCGCCCAGCCAGGCGGCGCGGTGAACGGACAAATCCGCATCACCGAGCAGGGCGAAATCATTTCGAGCAAGTATTCGAACGCGGGAGTCGGCCGCCACAATCTGGAAATTCTGGCCGCGGCGACATTAGAGGCAAGCCTGCTGCAGCCGAAGCACCCTGCCCCGCGCGAAGACTACATCGCCGCGATGGAGGAGCTTTCCAATCTCGCCTATGCTGCCTATCGCGATCTGGTTTATGAGACCGACGGCTTTGAGGATTACTTCTGGTCGTCCACCGTCATTAGCGAGATTTCGACGTTGAACATCGGCAGCCGTCCGGCCTCGCGCACCAAGACACGCAAGATCGAAGATCTGCGCGCGATTCCCTGGGTGTTCAGCTGGGCGCAATGCCGGCTGATGCTGCCCGGCTGGTTCGGCTTCGGCAGCGCGGTCAAAGCGTGGATTGAAAAGCATCCCGACAAGGGCATGGCCTTTCTGCGCGAGCTTTACCGCGAGTGGCCGTTCTTCCAGACGCTGCTCTCGAACATGGACATGGTTCTTTCCAAGAGCAGCATCGCGATCGCCTCGCGCTACGCGGATCTCGTTCCGGACGAGAAGCTGCGCGCAGCTATCTTCGGACGCATCCGTACGGAATGGCACGAATCCATCGATACCCTGCTGACGATCATGGGGCATGATCGGCTCTTGCAAGCCAACCCGTTGCTCGAACGCTCCATCCGCAACCGCTTTCCCTATCTCGATCCGCTGAACCACGTGCAGGTGGAATTGCTGCAAGCGCATCGTGCCCACAGCACCGATGAACAGGTATTGCGCGGCATTCAGCTCACGATCAACGGCATTTCGGCGGGATTGCGCAACAGCGGGTGATCCGAGAGATGTCCGCCCGGGTAGAAACGGCTATCCCCGGCTGACCGCTGCCTCGAAACGATCCGCAAAATCGTCGGCAATCAAAAGGCCGAGAGCTTCGTGCAGAGCTTCCGATCGTGCCTTGCCAAGCTCCTTTTCGAAACCGCGTTGCGCGGTGAGCCAGAGCGCTTCGGATTCCTTGAGCTTGGCCTTGCCGGCGGCAGTCAGGCGAACCAGCCGGTTTCGCCGATCCTGCGGGTCCGGCGCGGTCGTGACAAATCCATCGCGGATGAGCGGCTTTAACGTATGCGCCAGCCCGCCGGCATCCATCACCAGCGCATCCGCCAACTCGCCGACGTTGGTCGTCTCGGATCGTCCAATACGGGCAAGGATCGCGCGTTGCGTGACCTTCAGCCCGCTTGGCGCGAGAGCCAAATCGTAAAGCTGTGAAATGCGCCGCGACGCCTGACGCAGCGCCGTGCAATGACAGCGACTTCCGGTACCGGATCGTGCGCTTTCGCTCATGTGGGAACCTCCTGTCCTGAGTCCACAATATAAGCATATGCTGACATCTTGCAAATTACAAGCATATGCTGATATTTGTCCGGCCGCCGGGCGGGCGGGCACGCGCGTGCGCGCATGACCGTCCCCCGCAACGCCTGTTTCGAACCAGAAAGTGAATCGGATGACCGCAGTTCAAACGAAATCCCGCCCTGCCCCGCATTATGCGTGGGTGGTCGTCGCCGTGACATTCATGACCCTGCTTGTGACCGCAGGCGCGATGTCGACGCCCGGCCTGCTGCTGGTCTCGTTGCAGAAGGAATTCGGCTGGTCGACGGCGACCATTTCCACGTCGCTCTCTTTGCGGCTCGCGGTGTTCGGCCTGATGGCGCCGTTCTCCGCCGCCCTGATGCTTCGCTTCGGGTTGCGGAGAATTATGACCATCGCAGTGATCGTCACGGCGATCGGCGTTGGCGCGACGGCTTTCGTATCGCAATCGTGGCAGCTTGATTTGCTGTGGGGCCTCGTCGTCGGCGGCGGCACCGGAATGACCGCGCTTGTCCTTGGAGCGACGGTCGCCAATACCTGGTTTGCGCAGCGCCGCGGGCTCGTAATCGGCCTGATGACAGCAAGCTCCGCCTCAGGCCAGTTGCTGTTCCTGCCACTTTTCGCCAGCATCAATGAGAAATTTGGTTGGAGACCGCTCGTGACCCTGGTCGCGTGCGTCCTTCTTTGCCTTGCGCCGGTCATCGCCCTCTTGATGCGCAATCGCCCCGCGGATATCGGCCTCACACCGTACGGCGCGCCTGCGGGAACGGAGATCTCACGTCCGAAGCCACCGGCTGAAAACCCCATCATTGTCTCGTTCCGGGCCTTGAAGGGCGCCGTGCACTCGAAAAACTTCTGGCTGTTGTGTTTCGGTTTTTTTGTCTGCGGACTGAGCACCAACGGCCTTGTCGGAACGCATCTGATTGCGGCTTGCGGCGATCATAACATTCCCGAGGTGGCTGCGGCCGGCCTGCTGGCGTTGATGGGCGCCTTCGATCTGTTCGGCACCGTGGCGTCCGGATGGCTCTCCGACAAATACGACAATCGCTATTTGCTCTGCATCTATTACTCACTGCGCGGACTGTCCCTGCTCTATCTGCCGGTCGCCCTCGGAACCGACCTCGTCGCGGTTTCTCTGTTCGCCGCCTTTTACGGCCTCGACTGGTTTGCCACGCTGCCGCCCACCATCAGGCTGACGACGGATCGGTTTGGAACAACAATCGGTCCATTGGTGTTCGGCTGGATGTTCGTCGCGCACCAACTCGGCGCGTCGATTGCAGCCTATGGCGCCGGCCTCACCCGCACCCTCGACGGCACCTATGCGCCGGCGTTTGCGCTGTCCGGTGTTCTTTGCATTGTGGCTGGCTTCGCTTCACTCGCCATTGATGGCAAGAAGAAGAGCGACAGCGGAAAAACGGTCCTCGCGACCGGTACCGCGTCTTAGCAGTAAGATAAAGTGCGCGGTCTGGGTTGTCGCCTGCATCAGGAATGTGAATGCGAGAGCGAACAGAAACTTCATCGATACTGTTCGGTGAAGTTCGAGTAAGAGGCCGTCGCCACGTACAAAGCGACGGTCACTTCTCTGAAGCGTAATTCAACCATGCGCCGAAAAACCCGACCACAGACAGCGCAAGGAATGTGTACTGCATGTAGGCGACAGCCGGTCTCGGCGCCTCGGTCGCAGTTGCCATGTCATAGATCAGCCAGGCCGCGGTTGCGGCACTCACCAGCATGAGCTTCGGCCATTTACTGCTCACGATACGCTCCATTGCCATCCAACATTGCGTATGGATCGCAGTAACAAGACTTTCGGTTCAGGACTCTTCTGGGGTACGCCGCGAAAGAGCGTACCGAAGGACTCCCCATCACCCCGCTGCATAATCCGTCGATTGGCTCAACGCGCGCCAGCGATCGAGCTCTTCCAGGCGCGCGCGATCGGTTCGTTCGATTGCTCCCAGTGCATCGGACCCGAGCGCAATACGAAAGATAGGCAAGTCGTCACGCACGATTTTCACAACGACCTCGGCACCCTTGCGCGGGTCACCGGGCTGTTTGCCGTTGTAGTCGCGTTGCATACGCGCTGCCGCGCCCACCACCGCGTCGTACTCCGGCCGTCCTTCGTTGAGTTGGGTCGATGAGCCGGCGAAATCAGTGCGAAAACCGCCCGGCTCGATAATCGTCACCTTCACCCCGATGAGCGCCATTTCCTTGGCGAGCACCTCGGAAAAGCCCTCGACACCCCATTTGGCTGCCGAATACGCCGCCCTGCCCGGGGCACCGACGCGTCCACCGACCGACGAAAACTGAATGATGTGCCCGGCCCGCCGTTCGCGCATGTGCGGGATGGCGGCCTTCGTCATGATGATCGTGCCGAACAGATTGGTCTCGATCTGCCGGCGGAACGACGCAAGATCGGTATCCTCGACCGACCCAACGTCGCCATAGCCCGCGTTGTTCACCAGCACGTCGAGACCACCGAATTCGGTGACAGCCAATTGCACCGCGCGGTCCGCAGCCGCTGCATCCGTCACATCGAGCGGCGCGGTGCGAACCTGATCGCCATAACGATCAACCAGATCGGCCAAATCTTCTGGATTACGCGCAGTCGCAACGAGCCGGTCACCGCCGGCGAGGATGGCTTCAGCCAAAGCGCGGCCAAAGCCGCGCGAACTTCCCGTGACCAGCCACGTGCGATTCATATCTGTTTCTCCGTTCAATGCGTCGACGTCATCGGAGCAATTCCGTGCCGCAAATTGCAGCATGTCCCATGGCGAAGCCACCGACTTAACCGCTTTCTCGAAGAACAGAGTGCCAAAAACACGGCGATGGCGATAATTTGAAGTGAGCCCCTTCACCGCGCTCCGTCACCGCTTGCGGCCACTCGCACCGAACTACGTATTTTCTTCGTTGTAGCGTGCGGCCAACAGCTTGAGGGCTCTATGGAAGGCAACACGCACAGCAACTTCGGTCATTCCGAAACGTCGCGCCGTCTCCTGAATGCTGAGCCCTTCCATTGCGATGGATTTGACTATTTTTTGCGGCATCTCGCGCAACGAACCCAGCATCCTCTCGATGTTGTAAGTCTCAACGACCGGATCGGTCACCTCAACCTGGAGCACATCGAGAACATCGTCGATCGAAAGCTTGACGTATCGTCCGCGCTGACGAAGGGCGTCGATCAACTTATTCCGTGTGATGGCTGTAATCCACGGCCCGATGGGCCGGGACTGATCCCACGTATGACGTTTCAGGTGAACAACAAGAAGAACTTCCTGCACGATGTCTTCGGATTCAGATTGCCCCACTCCGTATTTATTACAGAGGCGCTTTGAAACCATGCGCAAGAATTTTGCCAGCGATTCAAGTAGCTCGCGATAGGCGATCGCATCTCCACGCAACGATGCCTGCATCAAAGCAGCCCAATGGCCCTCGCGAGAGTCGGGTTGCACGCATCATCCTTCGTTTCGACACGCCTGCCGTTGCCAGAGACATCTTCAAACGAACCAGCCAACGGAAGCATAGGCCAGAAAGACCTGTAGCATTTTTAGAACATTCGATCCAAAACACAAGGCAGTTTTTGGCGATTATCCCCGACACTTCGGCATAATGATTTCGCCTACCAATGTAACAACCGGGGTTGTCGGCACGAATAGTTCTTGCTCGGTGAACAAGAACTCATCAAACGTCGATCCCCGGGACGAAGATGAAAACAGAACTGCTGATTTCGACCCTGGCTCAGGACAACGCACCCCGATGGGGTTTCACGCGGACAGTTGCCGTCGCCTTGGCGGCCGGTTGCCTGGTGGCGGCAAGTTTGTTTATCGTCGCGATGGGACCCCGTGCCGATTTTGCGGAAGCGGTACACACTACGCGCTTTCTGTTCAAATTCGTCGTTACAATCCTGCTCGCCATTCTGGCCACGACATTCGTGCATCGCTATAGCCGCCCGGGGACGAACCTGGGCCGGATCGGGCTGGCCTTACTGATTCCGCCGGGACTCCTCATCTGCGCAGTCATTGCGGAACTGCTCTTGGTGCCCCGAGATCTGTGGTTGACGAAACTCATCGGATCGAATTCGAGGTTCTGCCTAACTCTGATCCCGCTCTTGTCGGTCGGCCCCCTCGCCTTCCTTCTCATGGCATTACGAAAGGGAGCACCTTCAAACCCGGGCGTGGCCGGCGCAATCGCAGGGCTTGCGTCCAGTGGAATCGCAGCCACCTTTTATGCAGCAAATTGCTTTGACGACAGTCCGCTCTTTGTCGCTTTTTGGTATCCTCTTGCGATCAGTATCGTTGTCGCTGCGGGATATGTGGCAGGGCGAAAATACCTGCGCTGGTAGCGATTTCTTTCACAGCAACAAAGAGCAAACAGGCCCATCCAGGTCCCGGATGAGCCTGTCTTTCGACGAGTGGCTATCGCAGATTACTTCTTCATTTCGTCTTTCTTCATGCCGTCCTTCGACATGCCATCGTGGCCCATGGCGTCCTTCTTCATGTGATCCTTTTTCATCGAATCTTTCGCCATGTTGTCCTTGCTCATCGAGTCCTTGCTCATGCCGTCCTTGCTCATTTTGTCCTGAGCATGGGCGATCGGGCTGACTGCAAGTCCCGCTGCTGCGACAGCAGCTAAGATCAGAGACGATTTGAATTTCATAGTGATGTCCTCATCAAAGGTCCTGACGGCACATACCGTCCAACATCTGGTACGTGTTTCCGACCGGGTCCGTTACATGCCGTCGTGCCTATATTGCGTCGCGCACGAAATTATCGCAGAGCGGGCGTGTAACAAATCCCGGGGCGCTCACGAACATAAGTACGCAATGAGAGGAGCCCCCCATGTCAACGCGTTTCGCCATCACACTGGGCATTGCTGCGAGCCTTTTTCCGGTTATTGCCCACGCATCCGATCGTCCGGTGGTCGTCGAGCTATTCACCTCTCAAGGGTGCTCGTCCTGTCCTCCGGCAAATGCTTTCCTCAACGAACTGTCTAAGAGTCGTCAGGACCTGCTACCGCTGGCCTTTCATGTCACCTATTGGGATGGCCTCGGCTGGAAAGATCCATTCTCACTGCAGGCTGCGACCGATCGCCAAGGTCGATATGGCAAACGGTTTGGCGACGGGTCGTATACACCCGAGATGGTGATCGATGGAGCGGTCGGCCTTGTTGGCTCATATCGTGGCGAGGTGAATTCGGCGATCGAGAAGGCCAAACTGGAGCAACAGACATCCGCCGAAATTCACGTAGGACGAGAAGGGCCACGCGTCGCGGTGAAGATCGGCGCAGGCAAGGGTGAAGGAACTATTCTGCTCATCGGCTTCGACCACCAACACACGACCGCAATCGGTCGGGGTGAAAACTCAGGTCGGACGTTAACGGAAACCAATCTCGTGAGGTCGGTACGGACGATTGGTCGCTGGTCCGGCGCCGCTGTCACCCTTCACGAGCCATTGCCAGACGGAGAAGACGTTGCAGTTCTGCTTGAAGATGCACAGGGCCACATTGTCGGCGCCTCTCGCCTGACCAGTGGCCCTGTCTGACGTTGGGCGCCGCGTCCAGCGAGAAGTTTAGCGCGTACAGGCCGCTCCGCGCTGTGTCCCGACGCTCGCTCCAACCTCGGTGAGCTTCGCCGTTCAAAGATAGCGCGAGCCGTGCATCGCCTGACACGCGGACATACAGTTAACTGAGGGGCAACATGACGGCTTCCTGAAAAGGACGCCGCCTTTTCAGCTCCCCGTACCAGCGCTGTACGTGCACAAGCTCAGGATGGGCAGTCTCCAGTTCGTACCAGCGGTGAATAGCCACCGCTGCAGGAATATCGCCCATCGAGAACGAGTCACCAGCGAGAAATGCCCGATCGGAAAGCTCGGCATCGAGTATTCGTATTGCCGCCAGTGACAGTTCTTCGGCGCGTGCGATAATCGCCGCATCGCGATCTTGCGGTTTCGTCCTGATCAATTGGATGAAAAGGGGCCGTAGTGCAGGCCAGAACACCGTGGCCTGCCAATCCATCCAGCGTTCCGCGTCAAAGCGTCTCGTTACTTCGCTCGGAAAGAGGCGGTCATCTCCCACCTTATGCGCGAGGTACCGGACAATCACGTTCGATTCCCAGAGTTGAAAATCGCCATCCTCGATTGTCGGAACAAGTCCATTGGGATTGAGCGCGCGATAGGCTGGTGTTTGTGTCACACCAAAGTGACTGCCTGCATCGATACGCTCGAAATCAAGGCCGAGCTCCAGGCAACACCAGAGCACTTTCTGAACGTTAATCGAATTCGCGCGTCCCCAGATCTTCAACATGTTCGCTCAAACCCTCGCCAAGCCACTGCACCCGAGGCTGCGATGGCTTCGGATCCATAGCTCACATGCTCTTCGCTGTCATAGCGCGGAATGATCACGAACCGCCTCCGCGAGCGCCGGCTTCAGATCGAGGAACCGTTTGTCCAGGGCTGCCGGATCGTCGCGATTCAGAGCGATCATCTTGGCGCGCGCCTCGCCGCCGCGGATCACTTCGAAGGCGTTTTGCTCGATCGCCTCGATCGTTGCAGCCGCAACCGCACTTGCAGGCTCCTTGACGAAGCCAAGCTCAGGACCCGCACGCGACGATCGCATCATCGGGGTGTCGGTCGCCCCGGGATAAACCGTCATGACGTGCACACCCTCGCCATTCAATTCACGTCGCAGCGATTCACCGAACTTGGCGAGTCCCGCCTTGACGCCAGCATAGGTCGCGTAAAACGGAGCTGCAACGAGTGCAATGCCGGACGTCACATTGACAATGAGGCTGTCGCCGCTCGCACGAAGTGCCGGCAACGCCGCCCGTGCAAGCATGATGGGCGCGACGAGGTCGACTTCAATCATGGTCCGGATCTCGGCCTCAATCGTGTCTTCGAGCCGCCCCGCACGTACCCCTCCCGCATTGTTGACAAGTATATCGAGGCCACCGAGCAATCCGAGCGCGGATGAGAGCGTCGCCTCGCGCCCCTTCTCAGTGGCCACGTCGGCAGCGACGTACTCAACGCGCCCCTTCTGTCGAAGTTGTTCTACGGCTTGCTGCAGAGCCTCCGGCCGGCGGCCGGTGATTACAACGCTTGCCCCTTTCTCCAACATCGCTTCGGCAATCGCATATCCGATACCGCTCGAGCCGCCGGTGATCAGCGCCCGCTTTCCCTGAAGATTCATGGCTGTCTCGTAGGTGTGAGGACTATAGGATCGTGCCTTCAGCGCGAAGCCTTGGGATAATTGGAAGGGAACAGCGCACGGCGCGTTTCTTCGTCCATTTCTTTCTTGAATGCGTGGTCCGTGCCAATTGCACGTGCTTTGGCCACAGCCGGGCGCGCATCGACGGCTTTGAACCAGCGTTCAAGGTTGGGAAAAGCTGTGATCGGGGCGGGCTCACCGGGCAATACACGAGGAGCCCGATCCAGCCACCCCCATGCGGAGACGTCGGCGATTGAAAACTCATCGCCCACGATGAAATTGCGCCCCTGCAGATGAAGGTCCAGCACCTCATAATGACGCTCGACTTCCCGGCGATAGCGATTGATCGCATAGCTCAGTTTTTCTGGAGCCGCGTGTTGGAAATGAACAGCCTGTCCCGAGAAAGGACCAATGCCCGTGGCGATAAAAAACAGCCATGACAGCAATTCTCCTTTCTCGTCCGGAGAGCCAATAAGGCGACCTGTCTTTTCGCCGAGGTAAAGCAGGATGGCCCCGGAATCAAAAACCCTTATTTCCTTGCCTCCCGGTCCGTCCGTATCGACGATCGCGGGCACTTTGCCGTTCGGATTGATGGCACGGAATTCCGGCTTGTGCTGTTCGCCCTTACTGGTGTCGACGGGAATGACCTCATAAGCGAGACCCACTTCCTCGAGCATAAGGGCAACTTTCGCCGGGTTTGGCGTCGGGTGAAAATAAAAACGGATCATTTTGCTTCCTCTCTTGATGCACTTCCGGCCGCGAAGCACGCGAGACGCCGATAACGATGGTTCAGCACGTCAGGCCGGCGCACCTTTCCCTGTTTCGCCCTATTTTAGATCATTCGTTCTAAAATGAATCAAGCGCGTTTCGGCGACAGTTTCACTTCCGCGATTTGACGAACGATTATTACTCGTGCCGGAGATCCGGAGAACGGGATGTCCGATCTACAGCCGGTCTCAGGGCTGTGAATCGAGAGAACAAAATGGTTCACGCTCGCCTTCAGGGCGGCGGCGCTGCCGGCACACGATACAAATGTCCTGTTCGGTCAAAGTCCTCAACAGTCCATGGGCCTCCAACTCCGCCAATCATCCAGCGCAGCACGGCCCACAAATCGCGATCGAGCGTTTCGCTGTCCACAGGCTCCAGCGCGTCCACAACCGCATAAATCTCCACACCGGATGGAAACGGTTCTCCGCTGCGCCCAATGAAAACCAACGTGTAGACAAGCCCCGAGGGCGCCCGCACATATCCCGGCTCAGAAAGGCCTTTTCGATCGAGCTCAAATGTCCGAACGAAGAAATCACGGAATTCGGGATAGTGGGCGACGCGATCTTCTGCCAAAGCGAACGACAGCCGCTTCCCATCCAGATCCGGTTTACCTACGACGGCGACCTCGATCATCGCGCTCCCTCCTCCTTATCAAGACGGTCAAGGAAGAGACGGATGAGATCCGCAATTTCCGGTCCGGAGTCCTCCTGCAGGAAGTGGCGGCCAGTGACGAGAAGCGGTCCTTCGGCATGGGGCAACATTTGCTTGAACCGGTTGGAGAACGTCGCGGCGTCGAAAACCTCATCCTCGCGTCCCCAAACGATGAGCGTCGGAAGCTTGGAACGGGAAAGTTCCTGTTCGAGCCACGCGAAGCGCTCTGTTGCCCGTGCGCTTTCGTCCAGTGGAATCCAGCGCGGCCACACCCACGTGAGAAGGCGTGAAGCAGGATCCGGGAGCACAGTTTCATAAGCAAGCTGTGCGTCACGCGCGAATTTCTGCCGGTCGACGACCGACAGATACACACCACGTCCAGCGAGCGCGCGATGCTTGCCCAGAAGGTAAGGCCCAACCAATGGGGCATGCATCATTCGCCAGGGGAAGAAGCGCGTGTGAAACTCAGCCGGGGGCATGGGCCACGCCCAGGTGCTCATAAGGGTGAGCGCCCGCATCCGGTCGGGGTTGCTCATCGCAAAGGATAGTCCGGTTGGCCCACCCCAGTCATGACAAACCAGCATGATTCTTCTCAGATCAAGCTGGCGCATGAGCGCCGTCAAGTTGGCCGCGTGACCATCGAGGGTATGTGCTTGTTCGCGAGTCGGCTTCTCGGACAGACCAAAGCCAATCATATCTGGAACGATCACGCGCCGGCCGGAGCGCACGATTGGCTCGATCATGTCGCGATAGAGAAATCCCCAGGTCGGATTACCGTGCAGCAATACGACGGGATCGCCTTCCCCTTCATCGACATAGTGCATGCGCCAGCCATTCACGTCAGCATAACGGGACGTGAATGGCCATTTCACACGAATTTCTTCGGGTAACGCGTTATCGAACATGGCTCTCCCTTGGTCTCAGCCACGTGCCGAGCAATTCCAACTGAGGTTGCGGTATTGTAGATCACACGTTCTAAAATTACCAGCGCAGCAACGGCGGCCGATCGGTGCCGACCAAGATTGTCAACTCAACCCACCGGGTGTTATGTAACAGCTTCAAGAGACTGGATATTTGTGGATGAGAAGAGGTTTGAAATAGATGGCGAGGCCGCGTGAATTCGATGAAGCGGCCGTTCTGGATGCGGCCATCGAACGATTTTGGCAGCGGGGCTATGAAGCGACTTCTGTGCGCGATCTGGCCGACGAAATGAACATCGCCGGTGCCAGTCTTTACAACGCCTTTGGCGACAAGCGCGGTTTATACGCTCGCGCGCTCAATCGGTATCTTGACCAAACCTTCCGTGAACGAATTCGGCGTATCGAACCGGCCATGCCCCCGCGGGAGGCGATCGGCACTTTTCTTCAGGAAATCATCAAGCGCTCGCTGACCGACAAGCAGCGTCGCGGGTGCATGCTTGTCAATTCGGCAATCGAGAGCGCGCCCTTCGATCCGGACTTTTTGAGCATCGTGGCGATATTTCTCGATGAAGTAGAGGCATTTTTCTTTCGAAGCGTCTCGAAAGGCCAGAAAGACGGCAGCATTACGCGCGATCATTCTGCCGAGGACCTTTCCAAATCGCTCTTGGGACTCCTCCTTGGCATCAGAGTGCTCGCGCGCGTGCGGCCGGATCGGAAATTGCTCGAAGGCCTCGTCCGGCCAGTTCTTGGTTTGCTCGACGGCGCGGCCACTGTCAGATCTTCCAGCGTACGTCGGACTAAATCTCATTGAACGTTAGCTGGAATCCCGCTTGTCGGGGAGCGGCAACTGACGGATGCCATTATCCGAATAGAAGATGCATCCGCTCGGACGCGAATTTCACCGGCGATTGGACACCTCACCCCGCTGATGTTCGCGCCAAACGACGGAACGAGCCCCGCTGCGCAGGGTCGTCATTTCGCCAGGCGGAACTAGCGGTCTCTTACAGCCGTCCTGCGCTTTACGAACGGCCCCGCGCTGCGTAGGCTCCCCCTGCGACAGATGCGCACGCTTACGTGATCAGCCAACACGGAGTGCGGGTTTATCGTCTCGCGGCGACACGCTAGAAGCGCGAGCGGAATAACAAAAAATCCGGAGGATTCTGATGCTTAAGTTGACGGGCGCAGCTCTGCTTGCAGGACTGGTAATCGGTGGGCAGGCATTTGCGGCGGACGCTCCCGCTGAGATCAAAATTGGCACGCTTTATGCTTCTGCCGGGCGTTACGCCTCGATCTCGATGCCCGTTTACAGCGCACTGAAGCTGTGGGTCGATCTCAAGAACAGCGAAGGCGGCGTCTATGTCAAAGCCTTCGACAAGAAGATCCCCATCAAGCTCATCTCCTATGACGACCAGAGCAACACCGCGACAGCCTCGACGCTCTACAACCAGCTCGTCACGCAGGACAAGGTGGATCTCCTCGTCGCCGATTCCGGCTCCGTGCTGACGGCACCGGCCGTTGCTATCGCCCGCGACCACAAAATGTTCCTGTTCGATCAGACAGGCACCGGCGCGAGCTTCTTCTCCAAGGATAATCCCTACATCGCGCTGATGTCCGACCCGGTCTCCACTGTGTGGCCAAAGCCGGTGGCGGACTTCATCACCCATGACGGTCCGGGGCTCGGCATTAAGAAGATCGCAATTCTCTACGCCACCAACGAATTCACCGGCACCCAGGCCAATGCGTTCCGCAAATTCGTGAAGGATTCCGGCGCGCCGATCGAGATTGTCTACGATCAGGGCGTGCCCACCGAGACGACGAATTACACGGTGATTGCCAACAACATCAGCAATAAAGATCCTGACGCGGTGATCCATTTCGGCTACGCGCCGAACGACATCGCCTTCCTGCGCAATGTTCAGGACGTCGGCATCAAGTACAAGATGCTGTTCGGCATCTATCCGGGTCTGGAGACCGAACTGCTGGAAAAGAATGTCGGCGCCAAGGGCCTCGAACATGTCTTCACTTACGTGCCGCCCTCAGAAATCCAGTACGAGGTCAATTTCGGCATGAACGTCAAGGACTACAAAGCCGCCTGGGACAAGAAGTACACGGACGGCAAGATCGAATTCGGCTTCAATGCTGTCGCCGGCTACACGACGGGGCTCGTGATCGAGAAAACGCTCTCGGTCGCCACCAGCATGGACCAGCTTGAGCTGCGCCGTGCAACCTTCAGCCTGTCGGGCAAGCTGAAGACTCTCGACGGCACCTTCGCACTGGACGAGACGGGCGGACAGATCGGCGAACTGACCCCGCTCGGTCAGCTCGCAGTGAACGAACACGGCCACATCAAGTTCGTGTCGATCTATCCGCATGAGACCGCAACCGGAAAACCGGTCTATCCGCGTCCATGACAAGTTCTCAGTTGTTGCAAGAGATCGCCGCAGCGAGGCGCTGATGCTTGTTTATGCCCTCGTCGCCGGCGTGCTGTTCGGGCTGTATTTCAGCCTGGTCGGCATCGGTCTTAATCTCGTCTTTGGCGTCATGCGCATCGTCAATCTTGCGCATGGCGACTTCTTGATGCTGGGCGCCTTCGTGGCGCTCGGCGTTGCCACGCTCGCGCATATCGATCCGCTATTCGCACTGCCGCTGGCCTTTATAATATTCCTCGTTCTCGGCCTGCTGCTCTATTGGGTGCTCGTGCCGCGACTCCAAGGCTCGGCCAATCCCGAGATGCTGTCGATCATCCTGTTCTTCGGCCTGTCGCAAGTGATCGAGGCACTGACCACCATCTTCTTCGGCACGAGCGAGCGCTCGATCCAGAGCCGCCTGCTCGGCACGCTGTTCTCCACCGTGAAGGTGAAGCTGTTCGGCGGCCAGCCCATCGCGCCCGGGCCGTTTCGCATCTTCGGCCAGGGCTTTCCGATGCCCTGGGTGATCGCTGCAAGCGTCAGCCTGATCGCAATCCTCTTGGTCTATGTCTATCTCTATCGCACCCGGCTCGGCACACTGACGCGCGCGGTGATGTCGCGTCGGGACGAGGCGGTCGCCACTGGCATCAATGTCGATCGCGTGTCGGCGGCGGCGTTCGGTATCGGTCTCGGCCTCGCTGCCGTCGCCGGCGTGTTCGCGCCCTTCATGTTCGGTTCGGTGACGCCGGCCTTCGGCGCCGACGCCACGGTGACGTCCTTCGCCATCGTCGTGCTCGGCTCGCTCGGCAATCCGCTCGGCACAGCGCTTGGCGGTATCGTCTATGGGATCTGCTACATGCTGGTGCAGACCTATCTCAGCTCATGGGCTGACCTCCTGCCCTATGTCCTGCTGATCCTCATCCTGTTGCTGCGCCCCAGCGGCTTGCTCGGAAGGCGGGTGCGCGTTGCCTAATATGCTCAAACACGTGTTGTTCATCGTGGCACCGCTGGTCGCAGCCTTTGCGGTGCTGCCCGGTCTCTACAGCAACCATTTGCTGCTGTTCAATTTCGTGATCTTCCTGACTTTGGCGCAGGGCGTGAACATCATCTACGGCTTCACCGGCTATCTGCCGTTCGGCTATGTCGGCTTCTTCGGTGCCGGTGCCTACGGCTTCGCCATCATGGTGATGCACGCGCATTCACCGGCCGTCGTTGCGGTGCTGGTGGCTGGCCTCGTCGGCCTTGCGCTGGCGCTGCTGCTGACGCCGCTGCTGCGGCTGTCCGGTGCCTATTTCGCCATCGCCAATCTCGCCGCCTCGCTCGCGGTGCTGCATCTGATCGCCAATCCGGCGCTGGAAAGCATCACGCGCGGCCCCTATGGTGTGTCACTGACCGGCATCTTCAATCCCGATCACGCCTATATCGCCGCGCTCATCATCATGGCGCTGACCATGCTGGTGGTGGTCTATCTGAAGAATTCAAGCTTCGGTCTCGCTTTGCAGGCGGTGCGCGAGGACCCCGTCAGTGCGGCCATGGCCGGCATCAATGTCGTCAAGATGCGCATCATCGCCTGGCTGCTCTCGGCACTGGTGGCGAGTCTCGCGGGCGCGACCTTCGCCTGGTACGTCTCTGTGTTCTATCCCGACAACGTGTTCAGCGCGGAGTTCAGCATCTTCGCCATCGTGTTCGCGTTGTTCGGAGGCGTCGCCACCATCATCGGACCGATCGCCGGCGTGCTCGCGCTCTACGGCATCTACAACCTGATCGGTTTCACCACGCCACAATATTTCCAGTTGATCTACGGCCTGCTCATCATTGGCCTGGTGCTGTTTCTGCCCGCCGGTCTTGTATCGCTGGCCAACCGACGAGGCTGGAATGTCCCCTGAGATGACCCCGATCCTCAAGGTCTCCGGCCTGATCAAGCGCTTCGGCGGTTTTCGCGCCCTCGACGGTCTCAACTTCCACGTGACGCCCGGCGAAATCCTTGGCCTCGTCGGGCCGAACGGCTCCGGGAAGACCACCGCGATCAACGTCATTTCCGGCCTCTACGCGCCCGATGGCGGCAACATCGCGTTCGACGGCGCGTCGATCGGAGGCATCGCCTCCCACAAGCTGGTTCACCGCGGCATCAACCGAACCTTCCAGGTGCCGAAGCCGTTCCAGTTGCTCACGGTGCGGCAGAACATTGAGGTCGCGCGTGCTTACGGCATGCCCGGGAACGGTGCGCCGTCGGTGGACGCGCTGATTGACGACTACAAACTTCGCGACGTCGCTGATCGCCCTGCCGCGGACCTGAACAGCGTGCAGCAGAAGATTCTCGATCTCGTCCGCGCACTCGCCACTGGTCCACGCCTGCTCCTGCTCGACGAACTCGCGGCCGGCCTCAACCCGACCGAACTCGACTGGATCGCCGGCAAGATCAAGGATCTCGCCAAGCATGGCATCTCCATCATCGTCGTCGAACATCTGATGGGCTTCATCGAACAGATCACCGACCGCGTCATCGTGCTGAGCGCCGGCAAGGAGATTTTCGAAGGCAAGCTCTCGGTGGCCGTCAAGGTCCCGCAGGTGATCGAAGTGTTTCTGGGAAGCGAACATGCCGCCTGATGCCCTTCTGCAAGCGTCCGGTATCGATGCCGGCTACGGCACCATGCAGGTGCTATGGGGCGTCGACCTCGACGTCCGCCCCGGCGAAACGGTGCTGCTGCTCGGCGCCAACGGCGCCGGCAAGACCACGTTCCTGAAATCGCTGGTCGGCCTGATCCAAGCCCGGCGGGGCCAGATCAAGCTCGCCGGTCAGGATGTCACGCAAACACGCTCCAGCGACCGCATGAAGCTCGGCATGACCTATATGTCGGAGCTTGCTGTATTCCCCGATCTGTCGATCGAGGAGAACATCCGCGTCGGCGCCGAAGCCCTCGGCCATGCCGACCCGCGCGCGCGGATCGAAGAGCTCTACGGCGTGTTTCCAGTGCTGCGCGAAAAGCGCCGCAATCCGGCATCGAGCCTGTCTGGCGGCCAGCGCAAAATGCTCGGCATCGCCAAGGCACTGGCGGCCGACCCGAAGCTGCTGGTGATGGACGAGCCCTCTGCCGGCCTCTCCCCGCTGCTCGTGAAGGAAGTACTGCACGTCCTCGCAGATTTACGCGGGCGCGGTTTGGCGCTGCTGATCGCCGAGCAAAATATCAGCTTCCTCGAGATCGCCACACGCGTCTTCGTGCTGGAAGGTGGTCATATCCGCTTCTCCGGCACGGTCGCGGAAATGTCGGACAATGAGTCATTGCGGCAGGCTTACTTCGGCCTCAAATAGTTACGCTGAACCGGTCTTGCTCCTCGCCGAGCCGAAGCGGGCGCGTACCCTCTCGATGTTGCACGTATCAATGTCGCACTTGAAGGCACGGCGGAGGCTGAGGAGCGATTAACGCCCAAAGCGCTGCGAAAGCTCGACGTATTGGAATCGACCCTCTTCACGCTGAAACAGACCCTAAGTCGATTTCGCTGCTGAACCTGCTTCAGCAGCATCGCGGACGGGCGCTGCTGTGCAGCATGAGGCTCTCGCACAATAGGTGAAAAAGAAGACAAGGCACGAGCGACATGCTTTGTGCTAAGCTTGGATCTCGTTCCTTTCTCGCGTCAGCAGCTATTTGTCATTTTAACTTCGGCGATTTTGCTACTTTGAGAGCGTGGAACTCGCCCCATATGTTTTCACCCTTTTTTCAATCGATCAATTTCGCTCACCGTATCGGACTTCTGCAGCAGTTTTTGATCGCCGCGGGATTAACGATCGCCATATCCATGGCCTTGCTCGCCTATTTTATGTCAGAGCGAATCGGGTCAAGCCTCATGCAAAGTGCGGCGGAGGAAGCCGCCTTGCTGGTAGACGCATTTGTTGGCCCGACCGTTCAGGAGCTCGACACATCCAACGTGCTATCGCCTGAAAGCGCGAAAAAGTTGGATGACATCGTCAAAGGCCAATTGGGCAAACGAATTAGAACTATCAAGATTTGGCTTCGCGATGGCACGCTTGCGTACGCCACGAACAAAGAATTGGTCGGCAAGAAATTTCCGTCTGAGTATTTGGAAGCCGCCTTCAGCGGGAAAATCTCAGGCACCTTCGATGATCTGGACGACGATGAGGACCATTACGAACGGTCTCTGAATACCCCATTGATCGAAATCTACGCGCCACTGCGTCGTATCGGAACGCAGGATATTATCGCGGTGGGACAACTTTATAACAGCGGCGAACGCCTGGCCGAAGAGCTTAGGTCGATACGCTTCGCGGCCGCCGGAATCGTCGCTGCGGTGACGATCCCCATGATGGCTCTTCTCTTCCTGATGGTGCGTCAGGCAAATCGCGTTGTCATCAGGCACCGTACGCTGCTCACGCGAAAGATCGCCGAGACGGAGGCATTGGCGATTCAAAACGATCGCTTACGGCAACAGGCCGAGGATGCGAAGATCGAATCCGCGCGCTCCAACGAAATCCTACTTGAGCAGATCGGACAGGATCTTCACGACGGACCGATTCAGCTTCTCAGCCTGCTCATGCTCAAAGTAACGGACACCGTCGAAGCTGACGCGAATGAGGTGATCGATAACGATCGCCCAACTGGGCACCGTCCCGGTTCAGGCGTTCACCAACTCGCCTCTACCATTCTGACCGAGTTGCGTGAAATCTCAGAAGGACTGGTGCTGCCGCAACTGGAAGGATTGACGCTCGCCGACGCAGTATTGCTTGCAGTTCGCACCCATGAGCACGTTACCGGGACAGCCGTAACGTGTGAGATCGAGTCACCTGTCAAAGAAGTGCCCATGCCAGTCAGGGTATGTATTTACCGGGTTGTGCAGGAAGGATTGAACAATGCCTTTGCGCATGCAGGAGGGCGCGACCAGCGAATTCAAATATCGACTGACAACCAGCATATTATTGTCACGGTAACCGACGGCGGCGCGGAGTGTAATGGCCAGCAGCCCGCCCGTAGCAGGACTGGACTAGGGTTATCCGGTTTGCGGCGGCGCGTAGTAGCTCTTCGAGGCTCTTTCGAAGTCGCATTGATCCCAGGCAGAGGCACTCAGATTGTGGCCAAGCTCCCGATCGGGGCGCCCCGCGATCAAATTTAGCTTCCCAAATCATTTAATGACATGGACGGGACAATTAATTTTGGATCAGTCGGCGTTAATTAAGTTAACAAGTTAGCCCTGTCATACATGGGTTATTTACATTTGGTGGACTTTTGCCTACGTTTAAATCAGTTCAAAATAATCATTAGCGTGACTGAAAATTATTTAATTGACTCTGATAATTATTTAGGTGGGGGCGGTAGTAATGAGTACGGTATCCGTCGCACTTGTCGATGACCGCCCTTTAATGGTCGAAGGAATCGCTGCGCTACTTGCGCGCTCGCCTGCATTGCGTGTTCTTGCGACGGGGACAACAGCGAGGGACGTCGTCGAGATCGCCGCTCGTCATCGACCAGACGTGATCATCGTCGACCTCAGCATGACAGGCGACGTCTATAGCGCCATTGCGGCAGTCTTAAAATATACCCCGGCTACAAAGCTGGTAGCCTTTACGGCGGCGACCGGCGTCGATTCAGCAATCCGGGCGCTGGATGCAGGTGCAAGCGGCTACGTGCTGAAAGGAAGCAATTCCAAAGAACTCCTCCAGGCCATTGATTGCGTCCATCGCGGCGAAACTTATATCACGCAGAGCTTTGCCAGCCAGGTTATTGCAGCCTTGCGCGATACATCGCTACGCCGAATTGCAGCAGAGGCGGTCAAGTTGAGTATGCGAGAGGGCCAGATCGTTGGATTGCTGCTGCGTGGCAGAACCAATAAAGAAATCGCCACTGCACTCAAAATCAGCGAGAAAACAGTCAAGCATTACATGACAATCTTGATGCAGAAACTCCATGCTCGGAACCGTCTAGAGGTCGTCATTGCTGCGCAAAAATTAAGCGAGCACGCGATGCCGGCAGGAGCGCTAAGCGCAACCAGACTTCCACCGCCTCCGTCATTGGCCGTTTGAAATCAGCCGTTTGAAAATCTCGTCAGCTTGCTAGCTACCACCGGTTAGCGTTGGAGCGAGCGTCAACGTTCGCGGAATGCACGATTCATCTGATCGGTGAACGGTTTGACGAGATATGACACGGCCGTTCTCTCTTGCGTCGAGATGAAAACCTCGGCGGGCATGCCTGGGACCAGTTTCATTCCGGCCAGCGCGCGCGTCGCATCTTCGACCAGTTGCACATATGCAACGTAATATTCCTGCCCTGTTGACGGATCACGTGATGATGCCGGCGAAACCATAATGACCTTGGCCTGCAATTCCGGCGTCGTATTTCGATTGAATGCCGTCAAACGAACGCGTGCGGGTCGCCCTTCCCGTACTTGATCGATGTCAGCCGGTGAGATTCTGACCTCAAACCTCAACTCCGCGCTTTCAGGAACGATCGTTGCGATCTTCGCCGCCGGCGTTATCACACCACCAATCGTGTAGACGAACAGCTCATTCACGAAACCCGAAACCGGCGCGCGTATTTCCGTGCGCGACAGCCGATCTTCGATTGCAAGCTTGCGCTCGTCCAATTCAGAGATCTTTGCCTCCACCGTCCGAAGCTCGCGCTGCGCTTCAGTGCTCGCATTTTGGTCCACAGCAATGATCTGCACCCGTATCTCGCTGGAGCGTACCTTCGCGCGCGCAATGCTCGCCTCGATTTCTCCGCGCTCTCCCAGTATCCGGGCCCAGTCCCGGTGCGCTGAATAAACCCGGGCGTACTCGACAATTTTCTTGTCAAACAGGTCTGACAATTTCTCGCGCTCGGCCCCAACCAGCTTGATCTCTTCGTGTTTGGCCGCAAGCCGCGATACCATGCCGTTTATTTCTTCTGCGGTCTGGCTGATACTGAGTTGAAGCTGTTCCTTCTGACTGTCCCGCGCCAGCTTGTTTCCCGAAAATAGGCGTTTCTCGCCGGAAACGACGGCTTCGGCTGAGCTCGACAGGAATTCTATGTATCTTTCCGGGAAATCAATCGAGGAAAGGTTGTCACGCTCGGCGATCAGGCGCGCTTTCCGGCCGAGAAGCTCCGCGAGTTGGGCGCGCACGATCGAGAGTTCAGCCTTGATCTGCACGTCATCCAGCGTCGCCAAGATCTGCCTTTCCCTCACAAGATCGCCTTGGCGGACGGCCAATGTTTTTATGATGCCGCCGTCTCTATGCTGAACTTCCTTGAGATTCTGATCTACCTTGACCGTGCCGGACGTGATGACCGCGCCTTCGAGGCGCGCCATGGCCGCCCACCCTCCGCACCCAATCACCAACAGGCCAACAAGCGCCAATCCTCCCGCAATCCGGGACCAAAGCGAAAACGCATGCTCAGTATCCTCGCCCCCTGACATAGGCGCGACGGGAACGAAATCGCTCGATGCGTGATGCTTCATAGATCAAGCCCTCTGCGCTCGTCAGCGCTTAAGAGATCCCAACAGTCACTTCGAGATGATGACGGCCGAAAAGTTCGATGGAGTAGACTTCGGAAGAGTCCTCCATGTGGACGTCGATAAACGTCCGGTCATTGTCGTCGAGTTTTTCAAAGCGAAATCTGACGGGACGGTGATCGGTCTGGCCCGAGAGATAGATGTCAGTGAAGAGGTCGTTGATGGCTTCACCAATCCCTTCGTCCCGGTAACGAACCTCGTAGCTCGCAACGATCACGCGATCACCGATCGTAAAGTCCGTAATCTTTCGAACGAGGTCGGGCTGATGCTCAGCGTCCGGTCCATCGAATTCAAAGGTGTCGTCGCCATCGCCGCCTGTCATGGATATCGATGTGGCACCGGCGATTAAACGATCGTCTCCGTGCCCACCAATGATTTTCTCGAAGCCGTCGATCAGATCCCTGCCGATATCGAGCCCCTCAGCAGCTCCCATGCCCACATCAACAACGATGTTCAGAATCGCCGACGAGTAATCCAGGGTATCGTCGCCCCCGCCTCCGGAGTACCGATCCGCTGCGGCGTCGGCAGCCGCGACGACGTGATCATTCCCCTCGCCGCCGTGCACTTCGTCCTGGCCATGACCATCGGATATAACGTCATCGTCCTGATCGCCGAAGGCAACATCATCGCCTGAATCAGCGAACAGTTTGTCCCGCCCTGCGCCTCCGCGAAGGACATCATCACCGTCATCACCAATGAGGGTGTCGTGCCCTTCATCACCCTGCACGGCATCGTCTCCCGCGCCGGCGAACAGAATGTCGTCGTCCTCGCCACCGGAAATAAAATCGTCTCCGCTCTCTCCGTAGATCACGTCGTTGCCCCGCTCACCGTACAAGCGATCGCCTCCAGAGCCGCCGAAGACAATATCGTTGCCAATCCCGACGAACACCACGTCGTTTCCCGCTTCTCCATGGACGATATCGTTTCCAGCTCCGGCCACGATGTGGTCGTCGCCATCACCGCCTCTGATCGCGTCGTTACCTTGTTTGGCGTCGATATTGTCATCACCACCGCGGGCATCGATGACATCCGCGCACGATGTGCCAATCAGATTTTCGTCGAAATCGGTCCCGATGATCGGTAGCGCTTCCATGACGCGGAAGCTGGCGGTCTGCTGAACGATCGCGGCACCATCGGTAATAAAATATGTAAGTGTGACGGATCCGAGCATTCCGGGCTCGGGTGAATATAGCCATTCGCCGTTTTCAACTCGCGTGAGCGTACCGGATGACACCGACAGGTTTCCAAGAGCCAATTGATCGCCATCAGGATCGACCGCTCCTTCCAGCAACGCCAGCACCGAGATCATATATGCGTGGCACCCGATCTTGTCCGGGAGCTGGATCGGGCCGTTCGTGCGCGGAGCGCGGTTGCGCACCAGATCAGAGGATGTTGGCTGTCTCGGGTTGTCTGAGCCGCCGCCTCCACCTCCGCCACCACCCGAAGGACCTTTTCCATCTGTCTTTGCGGCCGATTGATTATCGTTGCTAGGATGAACCGGGGCCATCGCCGAGGCAATCGGAAGTACAGGGACGGGCCTGAGCGCGTTGAAGTCAATCGGCGGAGAGTCGCTCGCCAGAAATCCGTCGATTGCTTCGGGCGATAAGGTAAACCGTGCAGGAATTGGAACGACGTTATCCGATCCCTTTGCGCGACCTTCGATCGAACCTGTAATGTCGGAGTCGGAATCTGCCGTCAGTTCCTGATTTTCAGACTCAATCGCATCAGGCTCGCTCTCAGACGACTTCTTTGCCGGCTGTTCGGATGAGGCCTCAACCCGCACGGGAAGAAAGCTCTTCAGGTAAATCGCAAACCCTGCGAGAGCCATGAGAAACGCAAGTGGACCGACGACGGCCTTAGGCTCCTCTTGATGAACGTAGTCGTCGCGGGTTTGCTTTTTCTCCTGCTGAGAGGTCCTGTTGGCTTTTGCCGTGATCATGCAGGCCTCCGCATTTGCGGCTTGGGCGTCTCATGAGATGGCTTCGGTGCAACTTGCGGACCGGGAGTCATGATGTCTTGCTTCTTGCCGAACGCCACCATCCGTCCGTTCTGCACGATCGCAACCAGTTCTACTGCGGCCAGCGCACTCGGACGGTGTGCAATCACCACCGTGATCCCGCCCCGTGCACTGATGCTTTCGATTGCTGTTGTGAGAGCGGCTTCGCCCTCACCATCAAGATTCGAATTCGGCTCATCCATGATGACAATGAACGGATTGCCGTAGAGCGCCCGCGCAAGGCCAAGGCGCTGCCGCTGACCAGCCGACAGTGCGGTGCCTTGCGGCCCAAGCTGGGTTCGGTACCCCTCGGGCAATCTCACGATCATGTCGTGAACACCTGCCGCCTTAGCTGCTTCGACCACCTTGCGATAATCAGGATCAGGTTCGAACCGAGCGATATTCTCCTCGATCGTTGCATCCATCAGGCTGACTTCCTGAGGTAAATAGCCGATATGCTGACCGATATCGTCCTCGCGCCACTGCGCGAGATCGGCTCCATCCAGGCGCACGCTGCCGCGGAGAACTGGCCATATCCCTGTCAGCGCACGTACCAGGGTTGTCTTGCCGCCTGCACTCGGCCCAATGATTCCGAGGGCCTGCCCAGCTGCAAGTTCAAAGTTGATATCACTCAAGACCACTTGCCCTGTGCCCGGCACCGCAATCGTGACCTTGTCGACCACAAGGCGTTGCTTTGGCGCCGGCAACTTCATGGGCTGCTCAGATGCAGCAAGCGCAATAACCGTCTCACGCAGGCGATGGTAGGCCATCCGTGCTGCGACAAATGCCTTCCAGTTACCGATGGCAAGATCCACCGGCGCAAGCGCGCGCGCAGAAGCAACTGAGCAGGCAATAATCGCGCCTGCGGACAGCTCGTTCTTGATGGTAAGGTAAGCTCCCAGCCCGAGGACAGCCGATTGCAGCAGCATGCGCAGAACGCGGGAGATCGCAGCGAAAGTGCCGGTAATATCATTCGCTTTTGTCTGCAGCGCCAGGTGCTCGCCGTTGGCTTCACTAAATCTTCTGACCGCACGGCCGGAAAACCCCATCGCCTTAAGCACATCGGCATTGCGCGCATTTGAATCCGCGATCGTATTACGGACGATTGCCGCCTTCCGTGTCGAGACGCTCAGCCGTTTGGTCAGGACCTCGCTGACTACGGTCAGAACGGCAAGAACAAACGCGCCTGCAAACGTCAACGCGCCAAGCAGCGGATGAAGGAAGTAGATGAAGGCCAGATACACCGGCATCCATGGCAGGTCGAAGAGCGCAGCCGGGCCTTGACTACCGAGAAAGCCGCGCACCGTATCGACATCGCGTCCTCGCTCCAGCGATTCTGACGTGGAAAACCCAAAGCGAGGCATGTCGATGGCGACACGATGCGCCATCGGCGCGATTTTCTTGTCGAGGCGAGCGCCGACCCGCACCAAGATCTGCGAGCGGATAATGTCGAAGCTGCCTTGAAACACATACAGACCGACGGCAAGCAGCGACAGGACCATGAGCGTGGGGACGCTTCCACTCGTCAAGGCGCGATCGTAGATCTGCATCATGTACAAGGATCCAGTCAACGCGAGCACGTTGATGATCCCCGAGATCAGAAACAGGAACAGGATGACGCCGCGAAAACCTCGCGTAAGTTCCGCGAGATTGCGTTGCTTAGCAGGAGACAATTCCTTGAGCTGTGCCATGACTTCGATGATGCCAAACGCGAGAGCGGACAAGGCACCATCGGAGGCGGACGACGCCTCCGATGGTTATGCGGGCTTCAGAGATTGAAATTCGAGTTGGTCAGATTCTGATGACCTTCGATCGAGATCGCGAAATCAGCCTCTGTGCTTCCACCCGTATTTCCGGTGACAACCGTATATTCGCCGTCTGCCCGGGTTTCGTAGGATACCGCGAGCTGACCTGCCGCCGTGAAGGCAGCCCCCGTAACAAGGGTGAATGCCTGGTCCGCCGCGGCACCGCTGTTGGCATCGATGCCGCTGAGATCCAGCCGATCGCCGGGTTCAAATCCGAGGATCGTGTCGCCGTTCGCCGCAGCGGTCGACGTAAACTTGAAGACGTCGTTTCCTGCACCGCCATCGATCACGTTCACCGCATTGCTCGCGGTGATGGTGTCGTTGCCCGAACCGGTATTGACGTTTTCGATGCCCCAGAGCGTATCGTTGCCCGTCTGGCTGCTGACGGCGCTGCCTTTTCCAAGTGCGCTAGCACCCAAATTGACTGTCACGCCGACGGTCGCAGCCGAAATATCGAGGGTGTCGCGACCAACGCCGCCATCGCTCTCGTCACCAAAATAGACATCGTTGCCGTCACCGACCTCCGAAACGATCAGGTCGTCACCGGCGCCGCCGAAGACTGTATCGTCTCCCGCCCCGGCGGTAAGGAGATCATTACCCTGATCACCGAGGATGCGGTCAGCTCCGGCGTCACCGTACACGATATCTGCATCGGCACCTGCAATCACCTGATCGTCGCCCGCACCGGCGAAGATCACATCCCGGCCGGCTCCGCCATTGGCGAAATCCGCACCGTCGCCCAGGGAAATTGCGTCGGCGCCGCCATCCCCGATCGCAACGTCGTCTCCGGCGAATGCGACGATATTATCGTCACCGGCGGTACCGACCAACGTGTCGGATTGCGCCGTTCCCGAGCGCACACTTCCTGGAAGCGGCGGCGAGCCGTCATCTTCGTCTGGCGTACCCTCGTCATCGGGGCCGATTTGCGGTCCCTCTCCGTCGGCAACGTAGGTCACGCTGTGATTTCCGTTGCTCAACGTCGTTACGCCGTTGACCACCGTCTGCACATAGTCATCGCGCGTCGCGCCGTCCGGCAGTTCGATCACATCCTGAGGTCTCAACGTCCCGACGATCGTGTCGTTACCGCCATTTGATCTAAAGACGATGCGATGCGCCGAATCGAGGGACGAAATATCGATGGTGTCGTTACCTGCATCGCCATCGATGGTGATCGTATTGAAATTAAGGCTCGTGCCGGTGAAATCACCGACCACCTGGATGGTATCGCCACTGTTCGATCCACCGGTGCCGGGAGGAGAGGTTACGAGGAGAGTGTTGACGCGAATTTCCTCGATATTGTCCAGCTCCGCAATGACGGAGCCGTTGCGTGTGATCACGATCTCGGTGAGATCGTTAAGCACCAACCCGGCGAATGCCGCGATCGCCGCGGCGCGACTGTAGATAACGAATGTTTCGGCACCTGCAGCGCCGTTCAGTTGATAGGTATCGACGCCTGCGCCACCATCGACAAAGTCGCGCCCACCGGTACTACCTGTCTGGGTGATCGTGTCGGTACCGCCTCCCGCGAAAATGATGTCATCACCGGCAAGACCATTGAACGCGCTGTTGGTGCCGTCACCAACAATAATGTTGTTCCCGGTGGTGCCGTCCACAGTGGCCGGGCTGGTGTCTCTCGTGATCGTCACGTCATTTCCCGTGCCGTCCGTCAGGCTCCCGTCGCTCAGGGTATATGTGAACGAGCCGTTGGCGCCGCCGGTGTCCGACAAGGTGACGGAACCGGGATTTGTCGCGAGCGATAGACTTCCAATGCTGTTGGCACCGCCGACAGCCGTGATGTCCAGCGCATCACCATCTGGATCAACGTCGTTGGCAAGCAATGCCCACTCAGGAATGCTGAAAACTGCGTTGGCTGCGAAATTGGTGATCACAGCGTCATCAGCCGCAACCGGAGCATTGTTCACCCCGACCACCGTTACCGTCGAAGTGGCAATGTTACTGTCGAAGATCGCATCATTCACCGTAACGTTGATTGTTCGCGCCCCGGCCGTAGGGCTCGGCGAGTCATTCACGAACGACACCGCCTGGATCGCAGCCTGATAGTCGGCGAACGATGCTGCACCGATCAGATTGACGATGATCTGACCCGACACTGAAAGGTCGATCGCGGAAGTGATTGTCGCAGGCAACGCCCCGACAACCAGTTGATCGTCCAGTTGAGCGTTCGTCAGCACAATCCTTGCGGATACCAGCTGAGTGCTATCGGCATCGGTGACCAGCGGGCCGCTGGCAATCGCGACAGCAGCACCACCTTCGGTGAAGGTTGTCGCGAAATCCTCGTTCGGCGGGGTTACAGGCCGTACGAAGCTGATCCTCACGTCGTCGACAAACACGTTTTCATTCGCGTTGTTCATCGCAGTGGTCACGAAGCGCACCGCCGCATTGGCCGTGAACGGACCCGTCAGGTCAAACGTCTGGTTGGTGACGCCTCCGTTCCCGCCGATAAGCCCACCAAGCTGGTTGAACGTGACGCCGTCGGCGGAGAAGAAAACAGTTATCCCTTCGCCAGCCTCGAGATTGTTGGCATCGGATGTAAAGGTCAGCGTCGCTGTTGTTGCTCCGGCAAGGTTCACGGTTCGCTGAATGCTGGCGCCGTTGCCGCCATTCTCACCGAATCGCAGGCTGTCCGTGGTGCCACCAATGACCTGGATGGCACCTGTTGTCGCAACATTGGCAACCGGATCACTGGTTTCAGCCCATGAGCCCGCCCACGGCGTTACACCTTGCGTGTTCGTGTAATTTTGATTCGTGAATTGATCCAGATACTCGCCGCTGTCGAAAGCATCCAGTGAAAGCACCGGTGGCGTCAGCGTCAGATCACCATCCGCAAAACGAAGGACTTCGATGTTGCGGAGCGTATCTGTCCCATCCGTGGCGGTGCCTCTCGCGTGCGCGACGGTAATAGTTCCGTTCGCATTCGCTATGATGTCGTAATTCGCCCGGTCATCGGAAAATACCGCGACGTCCGTGTCTCCCGCGCCGTCGGCAGTTCTGATCGTGCGCACGATGCCCAACTGGCCGGGATTGATGTTGCCCGCGAACATAGCCGTCGCCAGCGTGGTCATGCTGTCGTGCAGCGCCGATGTCGGACCGATATGCGCAGTATCCCCCGCGGCAAATACACCAATCTGCACGTCCAGCCATTTGTCGCCGTCGATGATATCGTCGCCGGCTCGTCCGGTGATGATATCGCTGCCGTCGCCGCCGAGGATGATCTCGCCTGCACTGAAGGAGGTGACGCCTGCACCCAGCACGTCCTGAAGACCTGCGATAAGAGCAATGCCCTCCGCGTCAAGAGCACTGCCGGTGTATCCTTCCGTTCCTCCCTGCGCGAACGGAAGACGCTCTTCCGCAAGAACATCGGAGCCAGTGAGAAGATCGTCATGGCTGGAGCCGGACAATCCCTCGACCGCTTCATACGCGTCCAGCGTCCCGTTTATCGGCGGATTCGGATTCTCATCGAATACGATGCCACGCGTGAAGTCGGCATCTACGCCGAAGTCATTGTCCTTGTACGTTGCCCAGTCCCAGCCGGACATACCGACCATTTTGCCTCGGCCGGCACTGCCGACCATGATGTCATCGCCACCTTCGGCAATGAACTCATCGAAGCCGCCGTCACCCAGAAACACGTCATGGCCGTCGATGCCATCCTGAGCGAAGATTTCGTCGAAGTTGTCGCCCGGCGCACCGTCGAAGGTACCGGTCTCGATCCAGTCATTGCCTTCGTTGCCGAGAATACGTTCGGCATTCTTGTTGCCGTAGATGAAATCGTTCCCTTCCCCGGCGAACACTTCCGAGCCCATGTCGGTGCCCAGGAAAATGAAGTCCTGTCCGGCGCCGCCCATAACCAGATCGAGACCCGGCCCAGCATGGACCACGTCGTTGCCGTTCTCGCCCTTGATGTTGTCGTCACCGCCGCTGTCAACGATGATGTCGTCTCCGGCGCCACCATTGATGATGTCATTACCGAAGCCGCCTTCCAGCCTGTCGTTGTTGCCGTCGCCGAACAACGTATCGTCGCCGATTCCGGCGATCAAAATGTCGGCGGCCTCGGTGCCGCCGAGCACGACATGGTCGCCGCCGGTGTAACGCAAATAATTGGTATCGGTGCCCGGCGTAGCCGGATTGTTGCGGACCACCAGCGGAGTCAGGATGCCGCTGCCCACCGGGTCGGCGCTCTCGAGAGTCCCGTCACCGTCCAGATCGTTGAACTGTCTGGTCTGATCGACTTCAAGGATAAGGCCTGGTGTCGAAAACACATCCGAAGGCAGATGCGTCGCATTGGTGTTGCGCATGATCATCGCGGCGAAGGAGTTGTTCTCCATTTCACCGAATAGATGCAGACCATCGAGACGCTGCAGATAGTAGAAGCGGTCGCCGTTCTGCAGCTTTTCCATCTGCGTTTCGAAAACGAAATTGAAGGTCGAACCCAGCATGCCGCCGAAGGGCATGATCGCTTCCGCCAGCCCACCAATCCAGAGATCGACGTCGTTGAGGCCGCCGAGGCTGCCACCGGCATAGGCACCGGTCGCATTGAGAAACTCGACCGCATCAGGAGGCACTTCAAGCCCGCCAACCGAGACGCCGGTGATAATGGTCAGCGCAGCGTTGCGCTTGCCCTCGATGGTATCCTGACCAGTGATCAGCGAATGCGTGCCGTAGGCCGCGATGAAGTTTATGATTGATGCTTCGTGCTTGAGATGGCCGGCGAAATCGACCCAGCTCTCGTAAGGCTTCAACAGGACGTCCTGGTTCGTCGCCGCGTAGAACTGGGACCGGGCTTCATTCAGCGAAGGAACACCGGTATCCCGGCCGCGGGCCAGATTGATCGTCGCGAGATCGAGGGGCAAGCCCAGCAGATTATTGCGCAGCGCGCCGGTTACGAACTCGTCGATTTCGTTGCCGACCTGGCGAGTCATGCCGCGGACAATGGCGCCCGCCGCGATATCTGCGTCGACCGCAGCGCCAGTTCCATTGTTCTCGAACTGGAGCGGGTTGAGGAAACCTTCGATCAGACCGATATGGTTCTCATTGAAGGCCGGATCGAAGCGGTCGATCGACTCGGTCAGCATCGAGTGACCGAAGCGATAGACCACGTGGGCGAACTCGGCCACGATCGAGGGATCGATGGTGACATCGAAGCCGTCGGGGACCAAGAACACGTTGATGTTGGGCTGAATCTTACGCGCGAATTCCTCGAAAACGAGATGCTGATACTGCATCTCGGTGCCGAATTTTGCCGCCTGGAAGACACGTTCTCCGTCCCACACAAGCGCCGCGATCTGCTCCGCCGTCGTCGGCAGGGCGGCGACATCCACAGCGAGCCACTCATTGAGAAAAGCCAAATCGCCGGTTGCGAGTACGACCTCTTTGGTGTGGTCAACCAGCCGATTGTGTTCGGAATGGAACACATGATGGACGGCGGTCAGGCCAATGTTCTCGTTGGCGCGGCCGTCACCGGCAACGAAATGCGCGTCGAGAAGTTCGTTATCGTAATTGCCATCGGTCGCGGAGCCGTCACCGTTGTCGAGTCCGATTTCGATATCACCATCGGCCAGCCCGTCAGGAACGGCGTCATGCGCAATATCGGCAAGGAAAGCGTGACCCGTGCGCACCGCGCCCGCGACCGAAACACCAAGTCCGCCATTGGCTGTCGGATCACCTTCGACCAGCACGAAACTACCCGGCGACGCGCCAGGAAAGACGATCTGCGCGAAGCCGTTCGCACCGGGAATGAAGTTACCGTATTCATCGGTCGCCAGCAGCGGCACGTTGCCGACATCGGAATCGACCAACTGAATTCCGAGCAAGTCCCTCGCCTGCACCTTGAGGTCACCCCACGTCGCCATGCCCTGGGTGCCGCCCTGGATGAGCTTACCGGTTGCCACCGGATCGCCTGCCGCATTGAACGCGTACTCACGCAGGAATACCTGATGTGAACCGTGGGACGCGTACGTCTGGTTTTGATCGACGAATGCCGTCGTGTTGTTGATGGGCCGTTCAACGTCGTCAGCCGTGCCCATGACACCGTCTGCACCTGGCTGCAGGACCGTCGCGCGGGTCAACACCATGAAGTTGGTCGGGCTTGCCGGATCATAGAGCGGATCATCCGGCTGCAGTGGGATGAACACCGTGCCGCTGCCGCCTTTGGCGACGAGGTCGAGACCGTGGTCAAAGAACTGGCCGAAAAGCGTGAACCACGAGTTGAACGAAGCTGAGAGGCCTTCGTCAGGTGCTGCATTCGGAATCGAGACGTTAACGCCGTCGAGTTCGATGCCGCTGGCTTCAAGCAGTGCATCGAGCGCGGCACGCGCATCGGTGAGCGCCGCCTCAGCCTCGGCTCGGGCTGCTTCGGCCGCCGCTGCGGCCGCGGCCAGATCAGCATCGCCAGGATTCGCTGCTGCGGCGGCGCTTGCTGCCGCCGCTGCGACTTCGGCTGCGGTCAGTGCCTCGAACAACGGTTCGATCGGTTCGAAAGCCGCCGTAATCTGGGCCGTGACGGCCATTTGCTGATCGGGCGGGACAATACCTGCACGCTGCAAGGCCGTCAGAATGGCCGAGGGATTGCTGAGTGTTTGATCGACGATCAGATTGGAGATCGTGCGGACGCTGCCATCAACGACGACAGAATTCGGGTCGTTGGAGGGATTGTAGTTTGGTTGAGTAGGAAAGGCCGGTGCCGGTCCGGGGCCGTCCGGATCAAGCATCCCACCTTCCGCCGGCCTGAAATCCGTCCCCAGATTTTCTGGAAATTCGGTATCGGAAGACCCCCAGTCGGGATGAAGCAGATTGTTGTATGTTCCGTCGACAGTGCGCAGCCCCCAAGACACGTTATAAGCCGGCACTGATCCGCCCGGACCGAAAAGCGGTTTCGCCGGATTGAGGGGATCGCCGGTGCTGACACCCTGGGTGAACGCGGCATGGGCCTCTGCAATCTTGATTTGCTTCAAGATGAATTCGAGATCGCTCTTGATGTATGAGACCATGACGCCCTCACTCCGTTGGGCTCTGCGGATTTGGCCGCGAGCCAGGACTATGACATCCTGTTCATTAGAACCGGTGCGCGGCGCGAGGAACGGAATAAGGTCCGAGGGATATCGGGACGAAGGTCCTAGTTTCTTCGCCGTTGGATTGGACCAAGGTCCGATTTTGTTCGGCCTTTGGTCTGAGGTGCTTTCCACTTTTCGGACCAGAAGAAGCGGACGGCACGGTTCGAAGAATGCCTAGAAGATTGCATGCGCAGCCGCCCGCGCCATTGAGCAAGGCAGCTAACGGTCCGCCTGTGGCACCGTCTCCAAAAACGTCATTTAGGCAGACCTCGCTGGCGGGCCCTCGTTGAGAGACTCCCGGAAAGCGGTTGATCGCGCCGATCTTCTCAAGGATAGGAGTTCATCATGGCTGTCGGATCGCCACCAGCGCGAGATCCATCGTCGCAGAGCCCGGCACGAACGCCCTTTTGTCCGGCGCTTGTCAAAAGATCAGCGACAGATCTCTATTTGGAGTCCGGGGCGGCAAAAGCCGAGCGATGGTGGGCGTTTTGAGATTGGAGCGGGTGAAGGGAATCGAACCCTCGTATTCAGCTTGGAAGGCTGCTGCTCTACCATTGAGCTACACCCGCGACGCGGGGAGCAGTAGCATGGCCTTCCTCGGGTCTCAACACCAACGATACAATAACAAGATAGTGTTCACCCCTGCGGAACTAAGTTTCCAAAGACGGGGTTTGATTTTCTACGTCAATCGCTTCGCGGAGAATTCGATGCGCAATGCAATGTGGGCTCTGATGGCTGTGGCGGGTGTTTATGCGTTCAGTTCGTCCCCGGCAGAAGCAGCCAGGGTCTATCGCTACTGTCTGGTCGAATCTTTCGCGGCCGGGCCCGGCACTTGTTATTACGACACCTATGGACAATGCATGGCGAGCGCCTCCGGCCGGCGCGCCTATTGCCAACTCAACCCGATTATTGCCTTCCAGCAGCAGGGATATCGTCAGAATGGCTATGGCTACGACGATCAGCCGCCGCCTGTGAGGAAAAAGAAGCGCCGGCACCATCATTACCACTGATCGCCGAGATCATGGACCGGCCGGTCAGCGCCGGTCATCGTCTTCTGTTCAGCCCGCTTTCCGCTTCCGGAGGCGGGCTTTCACTTGCCAGGCGACCTCGATTCGCCCACCCCGCACTCAGAGTTCCATCTCCTTCGCCTCTGATTCTCACCCAGCGCAAAGGGCGTTCCCGACAGCCTGTCACAACTGTTACGTGCCGATGGATTGAAGTAATATAATACCTTAAACCGACTCGGCGTTAACCTAATAGGGTCAAAAATGTGGCCCAAGTGCCACATTTCAAAAGACTCGAAAAAGCCACCATTTCACTATCCCGCGAGGTCTGCTACTCAAACCCGATCGTTTCTAAATTATTAAGCCTTTTTGCGGTTGGGACTTTTATCAAATGCGAACACTGGCGTACGCCATTCCGGCATTGCTTCTCAGCTGTTTTAATCCCGAGAACGCATTCAGTCAGACGGCCTTTTCAATCAACGACGCCCTTCAGCAGGCTATCAAGACCAATCCCGGGGTCGGCGAAGCAGCCGCAAATCGCCGCGCGACTGAGTCCGAATTGCGACAGCAGCAGGGCACACTTTTGCCACAGGTCCGGCTCGAGGCCCGCACCGGCCCTGAGCGCTTCAACCAGCAGGTGGTACCCGCTCCGCTGGGAAACGGTGACTGGCGCAACGGGCGGGAAGTCTCCGTCGTCGCACGCCAGCTGGTGTTCGACGGTTTTTCCTCGATCAATGAGATCTGGCGCCAGTCCGCGCGCGTGAATGCCGCCGCGGCGCGCGTCCATGAACGGACCGAACTGCTCGCGCTGGATGCAGCTGAAGCGTATGTCGATGTCGTGCGCTACCAGCGCCTCATCGTGATCGCCGAAGACAACGTGCGGGTTCACCAGAACCTGTTCGCCAACGTTCAGGCACGCTTCAAAGGCGGTCGCGCCGGTGAAGGCGACCTCGAGCAGACCCGTGAGCGCGTCGAAAACGCGATCGCTACCCTCGCCGGTTTCCGCCAGAGCCTCGATGAGGCCCGCGCGAAGTACCGCCGATCTGTCGGCCTCGAACCGTTCAATCTCCGTCAGCCCAACCGCCTGCCCGGACTGCCGAAGAGCAAGGATGAATCGCTCGCTGTTGCGCTGAAGTTCAATCCGACCATTCAGGCTGCCGAGTCCGATGCCCGCGCCGCGAAGTATGCCTTCAAGAGCACGTCGGGCGCGTTCGTCCCCAACGTCTATCTCGAAGGCCGTGCAGCCTCCGGCACCGACGCCAATGGCTATGTCGGTAAGCGTGACGACGTCAGCGGCAAGGTTGTCGTGAGCTGGGACATCTTCCGCGGCGGACAGGACACCTGGAAGCGCTCGGAAATGGCCGAGCGTTATGTCGAGGAAACCATGAAGCACGCGCGCCTGCAGCGCGACGCGGTGGAATCGATCGACAAAGCCTGGGCCGCCCGCACCCTGACTGCGGACCGCATCACGGCCCTGAACCGGCAGATCACGTCGGACCGCAAGGTCATCGTGTCCTACCAGAAGGAATACGAACTCGGTCAGCGCTCGCTGGTCGACCTGCTGAACGCCCAGAACCAGCTGTTCAACGGTCTGGTGTCACTGGTCTCGACCCAGAACGTCGCCGTGTTCGCCGACTATCAACTGCTCGCTGCGATGGGCGGATTGATTCAGTATGTGAAGGCGCCGCCGCCGGCTGATGCCGAGCCGCTCAACGAAGTGCCGTTCGGTCTGATCCCGACCAAGCTGCCGCCGATCATCCTGCATACGCCGGTTTCGGGACCGGAACCGCTGCAAGTGCCTGTGCATGCAGAACCAGTCCCCGCTTTGAATTTTGCCGCCAATGGCAAGGCATTCGATGAACGCTGGAACAGCGTGAACGATGTGAACGGGTGGTTGGCAAACACGACAAAGTGGTCGGTCTCGAAAGCGCAGGCTTCCGCGACCCGCTGACAAGCACATTTACCTTAACGCCCGCGCCGGCAGTCGGCGC
Source organism: Bradyrhizobium sp. SYSU BS000235 (assembly GCF_049747295.1). Classification (NCBI taxonomy): domain Bacteria; kingdom Pseudomonadati; phylum Pseudomonadota; class Alphaproteobacteria; order Hyphomicrobiales; family Nitrobacteraceae; genus Bradyrhizobium; species Bradyrhizobium sp. SYSU BS000235. The sequence goes on along the minus strand of NZ_JBMHJM010000001.1, from coordinate 3,850,186 downwards.
GGACCAGTGACGCGGAGCCGTACTCGTGACGGTTCCGCGATCTGCATTAGGCTTACCAAAAGGTTTCATGCTGCGGCCATGTGCGCTGCGCTATGAGAGTATTTGAGTAAAATTATTATTGGCCAGGGCGTGCCCCAGTGAATCCCAGTGCGGCGACATATCGTGACGTTCCGAAAACCGATGCGCATGAACGTGTCGACAACCAGCGCGATCCGCTCGCCGATGCGCTGATCTATCTTGCCGCCCATCATGGCCGCGCCATCAGCCGCGAAGCTCTGATCGCGGGTCTTCCGATCATCGAGGGCCGTCTGACTGCATCGCTCGTGGAGCGCGCAGGCCTGCGCGCCGGGCTCGAAATCGCTCCCGCCAAGCGGGCGCTTACGGACATCCCCGCGCTGGTGCTGCCGGCCCTGCTGGTGATGAAGGATGGCGTGCCGCTGATCTTCCGGAAGCTCGACGAGATGACGCAGATTGCGCAGGTCGTCGATCCGGCCAATCCGCAACTGCCGCAAAGCCTGCCGCTTGCGGACCTCGCTGCGCGTTATTCAGGCTACTTCTTCCTGGTCAAACCCGTCGCCACCGCCGATCCGCGCGCCGTGGCATCCGGCGATCTGCCGCGCACTCACTGGTTCTGGTCGGTCGTGCGCCGCTTCGGCTCGAACTACACCCACGTCGCGCTGGCGGCACTTCTCGTCAACATGCTGGCGCTGGCGGCGCCGCTGTTCACGATGAACGTCTACGACCGCGTTGTGCCCAACGGGGCAATCCCGTCCCTCGTCGCGCTTGCGATCGGTCTTGGCCTTGCCATCGCCTTCGACTTCGTGATCCGCATCGTGCGCAGCCGCATTGTCGACCTCACCGGCAAGAAGATCGATGTGGTGCTCGCCGCCGATATCTTCGAACACATCCTCGCGGTGAAAATGGCGAACCGGCCGGCCTCGGTCGGCATTCTCGCCAACCAGATGCGGGATTTCGATTCCGTGCGCGAGTTCTTCACCTCGGGCACCGTGATCGCGGCCACCGACCTGTTGTTTGCGCTGATCTTCATTGTGGTGCTGTTCATCATCGCAGGGCCGTTGGCGTGGATCCCGCTGCTGATGCTGCCGATCGTCATCGGCACCGGCTTCCTGCTGCAGCGACCGCTGGACCGCGCCATGAAGCGGCTGCAGGCGGAATCCTCCGCGCGTCACGGCGTGCTGATTGAGTCGCTCTCCGGCATCGAAACCGTCCGCGCGACGGGCGCGGAATCCCGGATGCAAACAGCGTGGGAACGCTCCGTTGCCGCCACAGCGCGCTCCGGCGAAGACGTACACTTCTGGTCGTCGCTGGCGTTGACCATCACCAGCTCCGCGCAGCAGATCACCAGCATGCTGCTGGTGGTGATCGGTGTGTTCCTGATCCTCGACGGCAAAATCACCATGGGTTCGCTGATCGCCGCCAACATGCTGTCCGGCCGCGTGCTGGCGCCGATCTCCAGCCTTGCCTCTCTCATCACCCGCGCAACCCAGACCATCAGCTCGCTGCGTTCGATCGACCGCCTGATGGGGCTCGAGCGCGAGCGGCCGCCGGGGCGCTCCTACGTCTCGCGCAAGATCGAGCACGGCGCGATCACCTTCGACAAGGTCAGCTTCAGTTATCCGAACTCGAAGGAGAAAGCGCTCGACAGCGTATCGTTCACGATCTCGCCGGGTGAGCGGGTGGCGATCATCGGTCGCGTCGGCTCAGGCAAGACCACGGTGGGCCGCCTGCTGACTGGATTCTATGATCCGACGGAAGGTGGCATCGCTGTCGACGGCATCGAAGCACGGCAGTACGACCCTGCCGACCTGCGCGCGGGCATCGGCTTCGTCATGCAGGACACCGACTTGTTCTTCGGCAAGCTGCGCGAGAACATCACGATCGGCAAACCCTCCGCGACTGATGAAGAGGTCATCGAGGCTGCGAGGCTCTCGGGTGTGGAGCAATTCATCGCCGGTCATCCGCTCGGCTACGACATGCCGGTGGCCGAGGGCGGCCGCAGCCTCTCCGGCGGGCAGAAGCAAGCCATCGGCCTTGCACGCGCGATGATCCGCAAGCCGAAGATCATGTTCATGGATGAGCCGACCGCGCATTTCGACGTGCGCAGCGAAACCGAATTCCTCGAGCGGCTGAAAGGCCTCGCGAAATCGGACATGACCATCATCGTGTCCACGCACCGCCCGTCCCTGCTCTCGCTCGTCAACCGCATCCTCGTGTTCGAGAAAGGCAAGCTGGTTGCCGACGGCCCGCGCGAAGCCATTCTGGCGTCGCTGCAGGCAGGCGCAAAGCGGAACGAGCCCGTCAAATTCGAAGCCCCGGCTGTGAAGACCAATGCAGCAGTCTGATTTCGCCTTCGCCAACGACATCCGCGCGGCCGTCGAGTTGCGCACGCCACGCACGGCGCGCCTGATCCTGATCTGCACCCTGGCGCTGTTCCTCATTGGCCTGATCTGGGCGCACTTTGCCGTGCTAGATGAAGTGAAGCGCGGCAACGGGCGCGTCATTCCCACGCGACAGATCCAGGTCGTGCAATCGCTCGAAGGCGGCATCGTCGGCGCCATCCTCGTCGATGAAGGCGCCATGGTGAACCAGGGCCAAACCTTGATGCGGATCGAGGACACGAAGTTCGCGTCTGAATTCGGCGAAATCCGTGAAAGGCGCGCAGCTACCGCAGCGCGCGTCGTCCGTCTCGAAGCCGAAGCCGCGGGCAAGGACAAGCTCGTATTTCCCGCTGATCTCGAAAAATCGGCGCCCAAGGCTGTCGCCGCCGAAAGAAGTCTGTACGAGGCGCGGGCTCGCAAGCTCGCACAGGACATCGACGTCGTCGCGCAACAGGAAACCCAGCGCCGCCGAGAATACGACGAATACAACGCCACCGAAGTCAAGCTCACCGAAACACTGAAACTGCTGCAGCGCGAAGTCGATCTCACCCGCAATCTGTTTCAACAGAAGGTCGTGCCCGAAATCGAAATGCTGCGCGTCGACCGCCAGGCCAGCGAAATGCGCGGACAGATCGAAGTGATCAAGGCGTCGAAAGCGAAGGCCTCTGCGGCCATCCAGGAAGCACAATCACGGCTGGAAAACGCCAAGACCACGCTGCGCGCCCAGGCGGACGAAGATCTTGCGAAATCGCGCGGCGATCTCGCCGTGCTCGACGAAAACATCAAGGCCGCGAAGGACCGCGTGTTTCGCACCGACCTGCGCTCGCCAGTGCATGGCATCGTCAACAAGCTCAATGTCACAACCATCGGGGCCGTGGTGCAGCCCGGCGCGAACGTGATGGACATCGTTCCGCTCGACGACACTCTGCTGGTCGAAGGCCGCATCCGGCCGCAAGACATCGCGTTCATCCGCGCCGGCCAGGATGCCGTCGTCAAGGTAACGGCCTACGATTCTTCCGTATTCGGCTCGCTTAAGGGCAAGGTCGAGCGCATCAGCGCCGACGCCATTGTCGACGACAAGGCGGAGCGCGGTGGCGGCGGCGAAAAGAACGAGGCGTTCTACCGGGTCATCGTCCGCACCGACAAGAACCACCTCGGCACGACGGAGCATCCGCTGCCGATCATCCCCGGCATGGTCACGACGGTTGAAGTCCTCACCGGATCGAAATCGGTGCTCGACTATCTCGTGAAACCCGCGCGCATGCTGCGCGAGGAAGCACTCCGCGAGCGCTAAGGCGCGCTCGCCGTTCAAACGCTTCACACTTCGTCAGCGTTAACGCGCCGTTACAGACTTAGGGACAATTTGCCTCAATCGCCGCTCTTTGCGTTGTGATGGGCTTTCCCTTGCCGCCCAATATAGCCCCAGCAGTGAACGCCGCTTAACGCACCCCTCATTCCACTCGCCCATGATCGCCCCATCACACGGGACGGGATCGGCCCCAAGGCCGACCGACAGACCCGGGATACAGGGGCGTTTATTATGTCGTTTGTTTCACGGGCGCATTGCGCCATCGGGGCAATTGCATGCCTCACATTGATCGCGGGTGCAGCAATGCCGGCCGAGGCTGCGGCGAAAGCCAAGCCACGGAAATACATTTTTGACGATCTGATCACGCCCTCGATGATGGCGCCGCTTGCGGCCGAACCGGTGCGGGCGCCAACCAACGGGGCGAAGTTCTTCTCGATCAACAGCGTTCTGGCCAAGCTCGACGGTAAGGCGCCGCCGGTGCCAACGGTTCGCCTCGCGTCCATCACGACAGATGACGTGGTGTCCGATGCCCCGGGCGACATGATCACCGTGGAACGTCCAAAAACCACGAACGAGCCGTTTGGCCTGTTCACGTTCCGCGCGCCGGAAGGCGTGCTGTGGCGCAAGTGGCGCTCGGTCCAGAGCGACATCGCAGCTGACATGCGCGACGCTGCAAATTGTAAAACCGACGGCGCCACGTGCAGTGAAGCGGCGCGCAAATTCTCTTTGATGGTAGATGACGTGCGCGGCCGCGAGGGCAAGGCGCGCATCGAGGCCGCCAATCGGCTGATCAACACCGCGATCCGCTACACGCGCGATCTCATCCAGCATGCCGCGATCGACGTCTGGTCCTCGCCGCTGGCTTCGCTCGGCAGCGGCCGCGGTGACTGCGAGGACTACGCGATTGCCAAGTATGTGCTGCTGCGTGAAGCGGGCGTTGCCGAACAGGATCTGCGCGTACTTTTGGTCCGCGATCGCGCCGTGCGCGAGGATCACGCCGTGCTTGCAGTGCACATCGATGGCACGTGGACGGTGCTCGACAATCGCTATGCTGCGCTGTCAGCCGACAGCGAGTTGCAGCACTTTACGCCGTTGGTCGAACTCGACCACAGCGGTGTGAACATGTTCGCTTCGCCTTACCTGAGCCAGCGAACGCAGGAGGATGGCAAGGCGGTCGCGCCGGCAGCCGATAGCGTCAGCGCCGACGCTGCGGGCGATGCATCGCTACAGCCTCCCAGCATCGAAAATACGGAATTCAACAGTCCAGAGACCGCGCTCAGCCTGAGTGCAGGGGCCGAAACACTGCCGATCTTTATGTAAGGGATCGAGCACCGGACACTCCAATCGGTCATGCAAAAGAGCCCGGCCCGCCGGGCTCTTTCTTTTTCGGGCCTCTAACGACGGCCAGCCGCGGTCGATGAATCCGCGGTGCGTCTCCTCATGTCAGGCGCGCCGCTTCGTGCTATGCTTTGGACTGATTGAGAACTTGCGTGATTTTTGAAGTTATTGATCCAAGTCATATGGAGGCCGTGCGATGGCAACTGACGCGGTTCTTGCTTTGGCACGGCCACGACGCGCATTGATCTCATTTGCCGCAAGCTGTCTGGCCGCCTGGGGGCTTCTTGCGGGAATGAACACAGGCGCTGTCGCCCAACAGGTTGTGGAACGCATCGCCAAGGGCCCACCCGGAAAGGACATCCGCATCGGGGTTTTTATCAACCTCGAACCTGATTGCACGTCGGGGCCACTGCCCGCGATCCGCGTCATTTCCAAACCAACGCACGGCACCGTCACGGTCAAGCGCGGCAGGATCAGCGGAACGAATTACAAGCACTGCGTTGCGCTGGAAGTCCCAGGCCGCGTTGCGTTCTATCGCTCGAAACCGGGTTTCACGGGCGTCGATGCCGTGACGATCGAAGTCCGATATCCGGGGATCCCCGCCGAAACACAGCGCATCAAGATTCTGATCAGCGAACCGCCGGCGCAGGAGATTTGAGCGGCCGCAGCAGGCGATCGACCACGATCACGAAAGCAGCCGCGGGAAGGACGGCCTCACGACTCTCTCAAAGAAAAAGCCCGCCGGAATGATCCGGCGGGCTTTTGATGTTGTTGTCTTGCGGCTTAGCCGGTCACCACGTGATCGTGACCATCGAAGTAGATCTTGATCGGATCGCCGCCACCACTCGTGTGAGCACCGGCAAGCAAGAACGTATTCTGCGCATCGGTGAAATTGCCGTTGCCTGATGTATTCACCCGGACAAGCAGATCATCACCTGACACCGACACCTTGACGAAGGAATTGATGTTATCGCCAGGGTCGAAAGCGGCATCCAGTAAGGACGACAGATCGAGCTTGTCACCCTCGCTGAAGTTGTAGTCGACGATCGTATCCTGATGACCGGTGCCTTGCGCGCCGAGATCGGCCTTGAAGGTATCTGCCCCCTTGCCGCCGGAAAGGATGTCATTCCCTTGACCGCCGTTGAGGATGTCGTTGCCATCTCCCCCAAGCAGCAGATCGTTGCCCGAACCGCCGTTCAGAGTGTTGGAGCCACCGTGGTAGGCGGCCAGCACGTCATTGCCACCGAGGCCCTCAAGCGTCTGTCCAGCCGCCGTGCCGACCATGAGGTCCGCACCGGTCGTTCCGCTGCCAACGGCAGTCGGAAGTGCTTTCCAGGTGGCAAGATCGAGATAGTTATTCTGTCCTTCCGTCGGATCCGGCGCTGCGAGACCGAGGTTGGCGCTCTCAAACTGATCCGCCTTGGCGTGCCATGACGAACCGCTCAGATCGAGATCATGATGATCTGGATCGGTGAGGAAGCTCCGCAAGTTGTCCCGCTGGGTCGCGTTGTTGAGGATCTCATTCAACTGATCGCCGGTGAAAACGACGCGTATCGTGTCGGTGGTACTGCCATTCTCTCCGCCGCGGTAAGTCGTCGGATCAGTCGCGAGATGGTTCCAGCCGGTCGTGATGTTGTCGCTGCCGCTACCCAAATCAATCAGCGTTTGATGGATGTTGAAGGTGTCGGCCAACGGAAGGTTCTGACCGGTCCCACCGCCGATATAGTTGTCGTTGACATTGATCGTTGCGGTATCGCTCGCGCCGTGATTGTCCGTAATCGTGACAGTGATTTTATCGGATGAATCGTTGTTCAGATCGTAGGTAAGGTGATTGTCGGCGATGAAGGCATTGATCGCCGCAAGGGTACCGGTCAGCGTCATCGACGTCGTGTTGTTGCCACCCACCGTGACATCCGAATTGCCTGTTGCCAGGAACCGGGCGCTGCCGTCGTTCGTCTGCAACGTCACTGTCATAGCTGCAGTGTCAGATCCGGCATCCGCGAACTTGAGCAGGTTCAACTTTGTGACCATGTCCGCGTTATTCGTCGAAGCTGGCCCAAAGTTGAAAGCTGCGGGAGCCCAGATGACCGGCGCCGTGTTGACATCGAACGTAATGGTGTTCGGTGTCGGATCAGTGTCGACACCGCCGTTGTTGGTGCCTCCGTTGTCTTTCACCTGGAAGGTGAAGGAGGCATAGTTGTCACCGATGTCGCCGAAGCCCGCCGTAAACTTGAGACCCGAGATCTTGTCAGCTGCAATCTCCTGGCCGGCAACCACGGTAATGCCATTCAACTTTAGCGTTCCATCGCTCGGGACGGTCGTGATGATCACCGACTTCAGTTCATTCGCTGGACTATCGTGCGTGTCCGAGAAGCCGAAATCGGCGGCCGAGAACGTTTTGCTGCCGCCTGGGGACAGCACGATTTCGTTGTCGGTGCCGGACGGCGCGTCGTTGACCGGCGTGATGCTGACAGTCGCCGTCGCGGGCGATCCGTCCTGCGTTCCGTTGTTATCGACGGCGGCATACTTGAACGATGTTCCGGCCGTATCGTCCGACGACGCAGGTTTGAAGTAAACCGTTGCCGAGTTGTTCGAGGCCGAGATCGTATCGCCGTTTCCGATCGCATGCTGGAGTGCCGCGTCGCTGTAAAGGGTCACGCCGCTCGGCAACCCGGAGATCTTGAACGAGTTGACCGTACCATCGACGTCGCCTCCGGTCAGGGAGATTGCAACCGAGCTTGCCCCCTCACTAGCGGATACCGACACATCGTTCGTCGTCGGCGCATCGTTCGTCGGCGTTACATGAACGGTCGTCGTCGCAACGTTGGATGCGTTGCCGTGATCGTCCGTCACTGTCACATGAATCGCGCGGTCATCCGATCCCGGATTGTCCGACGTGTTCTGATAGGTCACCGCCTTGATCGCCGACTGATAGTCGGCGAGCGATGCGTGGCCCGACAGGTTCACTGTGATCTGCCCCGCCACCGAGGTATCGATGCTGTAGTGGATACCTGTAGGCAGGCCGCCGACCGCGAGAACGTCACCGGCCTTGGCGTCGGTCAGCACGATCTTTGCCGACTGCATCGTGCTGTCGTCGGTGTCGGTGATCGTCGGCCCTGCCGGCGCGATCGAAATCGCGTCGCCGTTTTCGGTGAAACTTCCAACGTGATCCACGGACGTCGTAACCTTCGTGTACGCGATGTTCACGTTGTCGATGTAGTAGAATTCATCCTCTTCAAGACCTGTTTCCATCCGGAAGCGGACGGAGGAGTCGGGCCCGATCTGCGCTGCAGTCAGATCGATGTCGAAGTTGGTCGTGCCGTTGCTGGCGCTTCCGAGCACCCGGCCGATTTCCTGCCACGTTGCGCCGTTCCAGGCCTCGATGATGAGATCCTCTCCACTGTCAGCACCGTCCTGCACAACGCTAAAGGTGAGTTTGGCAGATGTTGCACCCGTGAGATCGACATCACGAGAAATCGACGCCGCACCGCCGCTGTTGTTGTCATCGTCATTGTCACCAAAGCGGAGACGTTCGTTCCCGCTGTTGCCGGTAATGCGTATGTCACCGCTCGACACACCGCCGTTGCTGCCGCCTCCGTCATCACTTTCAGCCCAGGAACCGCTCCAGCCCGATCCGCCATTATATTTCGACGACGAGAAATTATCGGAGACATTCCCGCTTGTGCCAGGCTCATTCAGGTGCAGCACCGGCGGCTGGTTCGGAACGTCGACCACCGTGACCGTCAGCGTAGCGCTCGCCGAGTCGCCGTCACCGTCGACGATCTGGTAGGTGAACTTCTCGTCCGTCGTCTCGGTCACGCCATTGGGCGGGGCGCTGTATTCCCACGCACCGGTGTGGAAGTTGAACTCAAGCGTGCCGCCGAGCGACGTGGTCGCCGTCAGTTCCGGCGTATGCTGCGCTACACTGTGTCCGTCGCTGGCGCTGATGTTGCCGGTCTCCGGATCATAGGTGTAGGTGACGTCGCCGACCTTGATCGAGTGGATATGCCCACCGTCAGCGCCGAACGAGATGTCGTCGATGGTGCCGACGGTGCTGTCCTGTCCGGACAGAATATTGCCGGAGATTTCGCTCGGCAAAGATCCTTCCAGGGTCGCCGCGAGCTGATCAGGGTCTTCGACCGCAATCGCCTGGTCGCCCGATCGAGGCGCCATCGGATTCAGGAAGCTGGTGTCGTCGATGCCACCGAAGCCGACTGCGTAGACCTTGTCGACACCGGCATCATTGAGGAAGTTTTGCCAGTTGCTCTTCTCCGTTTGCGTGTCGACCGCAGAACCCCCGGTCGGATCACCGTCGCTGAGGAACAGCAAATGGGTCTGATCCGCTTCCGTCAGGTGAACATTGTCTTGGAAGTGAGTGGCCACCTGCTGAGCCGTCGTGTCGTATTTGGTCGCAGCGACGAGATCGCCGGAGTCGTAGCTGTTCACCTCGTTGATCGCGTCCTGCACGTTGGTGAACGTGCCCTCATAGTGAGCGCCGTTGTTGAAGGTGTAGATCACGATCTCATTGAAGTGCACGCCCGAGCTGTGCAGATAGTTCGTGACAGCCTGCTGCATCAATTCGAGGCGCGTCAGCCCCTGAACGCCGGAATTGTCGTCCATGCTCGCCGACAGATCGATAACCAGGATGGCATTCAGCGTCGGCGTGCTGCCCTCCGTGACGCTGGCCGTTTGGTCATGCGCCACCGGAGTGTCGTCGTTGAACGTCACCGTCAGGGTGCCCTCGGTCGTGTCGTCCGACGAGTCTTTGACCTGATACGTCAGCTGCACGGTGGCGTCATTCTCGCCACCACCGTCGTCATGCAAGACCGGCTGAAGCAAGGTCAGTTCGTAGTTGTCTTCTCCCTGACCGGCGCTCTCATCCACCACGATCTTGAAGATATCACCGCGGTCTTCGGACGTTGCAGTGAGCGTGTGGCTGTCGGCATCCCAGTGATAGGTCACACTCTCGGTGCCCACCGTCCCGTGCTGACCTTCCATCGGCGCGAAGCCGATCGGATCGGAATCCGCCGGGCCATCCGCCTTGTAGTTGTGCGGCAGCAGGCCATGCGCGACATTTTCCGGAGACGGAAGGGTGACGTCGCCATTGCTTGCGTCGCCCGGGTTGCCGTGCGGCAGGCCATCGTCGTCGACACTGGCCGTCGCCGTTCCGGCGGTCGGCAGCGAGTTCGCGTTGGTGACCGTGACGGTCTGCGTCGCCTCCGAGATATCGCCATCGCCATCAGTGACGCGATAGGTGAACGAGCCGTCGATATTTCCTGTCGACGAATTGTTCTCCGGATCGAATGTCCACGAACCGTCGCCATGGAAGGTATAAGCGCCAACACCGGTCACGTCCTTGGTGTAGCCGCCATGGCCATCCGAGGCCCAGGTCGAGATGTCTACGAACTCGCTGGATCCCGGCAGCTTGACGTGCGTCACGGTCGCGCCGTCCGCACCAGCCACGAAGTCCAACGTGCCATTCTGAGGACCGGCCGTTTCCGCGAAGCTCAGCGGATCGCCCGCGGTCGCATGCGGCACGTCATCCTTGATGTCGATCGTGATCGTCGAGGTCGAGGTGTTGCCGTGGCTGTCCGTCACCGTATAGCTGAACAGATCCTTCTGCTGGTCGGTGCCCGTCCCTTGGCTGCTGTGATGCGGGTCGTTCGAGGTCAGCGTGTAAGTGTAGTGCCCATCGGCATCGATCTGCAGGACACCGTACGCGCCGTCCACCGTGATCGAACCGCCGCCGACATTCTGCGCCGCTCCCGATCCCGTGATGCTGGTCACATGCGGTGTGTCCGCGTCGCCCAGCGTCAGGCTGCCGCTGACTGTTTCAGCATCACTGGTTGGATTTGATCCGGTGTGGGTCGAGGCCTGGATATCGTCGGGCGCATCACCCGGACGAATATCCTTCGTGGTGTCAAGCGCCGCTTCGTCCACCTCGGCGGTCGTCGCCACGAGATGCGGACTGCCGTCAGACACGGTGATGGTGAGCGTCGTCTGCGACGTATCCCCATCGCGATCGGTGATGGTGTAGGAGAAGGAATCCTGCCCCGGATTATTGGCGAATGCCTCATACGTGTAGGATCCGTCGCTTCCGACCTTCAGGACACCGTGGTTGCCGGTCAGAACGCCCTCGCTGGAGGCACCGCTCCATACGATCGAGCCAAGACCATCGGCACCGACAGCGTCGTGGCCCACGGCATCGGTGATGACATTGCCGTGCACCGCATCGCCTGACTGTACGGTATTAACATCCGCCACAACCGTCGGCGCGTCATCGTTGAACGTGATCGTGAGGTGACCATCGGCCGTCGAACCATCACTGTCCGTGACGGTGTACGGCAACTGGATCCCGGCGTCGCCGCCTTCGGCGTTGTCGCCCGCCGTGTGCAGCACGTTTTCGTTCAGCGTGACCTGGTAGTCGCCCGTGGCCGGATCGGTTATCTTCACCGTGAACAAGACGGTGTTGAGACGGCTCTGGTAGGGGCTTTCAGTCACCGTCGCGATCAGCGTGTGCGTGTCGCTCGACCAAGTGTACACGACTTTCTCGCCGCCAATGTTTCCGTCGCCGTCCGTGAAGCTGAACGCACCAGCGCCATCCTTGCCCATGGTGCCGGCAAGCGTTCCGGTAAAGACGGCTTCGTTGTGGTCATCGGTTGCATCGTTGTGGTTCGCGTCGATATCACCGTCACCCTGGGCCTGGACCGGATTGCTGCCGCTCAGACCGTCATCGTCTACGGTCGCGGCAGATTCACCAGCGGTCGGCTTGTTGGCGTCGGTCACGCCAATATGGATATCCGCCGTCGACGGGTCGCCGTCACTATCGGTCACGGTGTACGTCGTATGCGCATCCACCGCGGCACCGTCGGTATTGTGCACCGCCTCGTCCGCTGTGAAGACGTACGATCCATCGGCCTTCACCTTGATGGAACCGCCGTCGATATGGATCGACTGCGAGTAGCCGTGGTCAGCCGGATCGAAGGTGAGTTGCACGCCGCCGATATGCGTGACAGTTGCGCCGTCGGCACCACCATCGAATGCCAGCTTGCCTTCGATCGATGCACCTTCCGCGACGGTTTGCGTCTCAGACATCGCGTGCGGCACATCGTCCTTCACATCGACAGTGAAGTGGCCGTTGACCGCGTCGCCGTCGCCATCCTTGGCTGTGAAGCCGAAAGTGACGTTCAGATCCGAAACTTCGCCGGACGGCAAATCGTCGAGCGGCTGCCGCAGCGTGAAGTCATAGGCACCGTTCGGGTTATTGCTATCCTGCGACAGCTTCACCGAGAACACGACATTCGCGCCGTCGATCGCGGTCGGAGCCGAGTCGCCCGTGTAGCCTACCAGCGTCATGGAATCGAGCAGCGCGTAATGGACTTCCTGGCCATGCGAGGTCAGCGTCGCCGGATCAACGTGTTGGTGGTTGCTGTTCTCGATCGTGACGTTGTGGACCGCCGTATCAAGATCGGTGAAGGACACCGCGCCATGAGTCAGCGGCGCGCTGCCGGTGTTGAGAACGACGTTATCGACGACGACGGAGCCGTTTAAATTAAGTGTATTGTTCTCCGACCAGCCGTTTATAGGCTCGATCTTGAGCGACGACAGCGAAACGTTATCAAAAGCAGTACCCGCCGCGTGGAATGTGGCTGCTGGATCGCCAAGGTTGATCAACGCGCCGACGTTGAAGATCACAACAATTGTCTCATGGGTATTCGCATCGACGCCGGTCAGGCGCAGGTTGTCCGCCTCCACCTTGTTGCTCGTACCGTAGATGCCCAGATCCATCTGGGTAATCGTAAATGGCTGGCCGCCATTTTCGATCGTAATCGCACTGCCATATAGCTGGATCCCGTGCTGAACACCGAGATTATCGACTACGTTTGCGATGCCTTGGTCGGTATGGAAGGTAAAGCCATCGTGGGTGTACTGGTTGCCCGGTAGCGGCCCGTTCACCGCGTCATTGAAATCAATAGTATGCGGCGTGCCATGGTTGGCCGGAGCGCCGGGCGTGCCCGGACCATCCGCGCCGAAGTGGATGTCCAGCGAACCATGGGCGGTCGCAGGCGTCGTCTGAGTGAGGCCCACTTCGCTCGTCAGCTTGTCTTCCGGCGATCCAATGACCGGGCTGTCGTCGTCGATGTTGATCGACAGCGTGCCTGTGCTCTTGGAGTCGTTGTCCCCGTCGGTGACGGTGAACGTCAGATTGATGTCGAGATTGTCTTCGAACGACATCTTGTCCGGCGCAGCGGCGGAATCGTCCGTCAGCGGATGATCGACGGCATGCAGCAGCGTGAACGTATAGGCACCGGTCGACGCATCGGTGATGGTGACCTTGAACGCCGAATTCGCATCGCTCGGATGTCCGGCATCCGTCGTGGCCCACAGCGTGTTGCCGATCCAGACATAGCTCAGAGCAACGTGGCCCATCGTGATGGCGGCGCCGCCGGTCGTTTGGACCGCGCCCGTCATGGTTTCGAACGTCAGCGACTTCAGGCCGTCAGCGCCGGCCGTGAACGAAAGATGACCATCGATGGCGACTGGAGACGGATTGGCGAGATTATCGCCGTCCTGAACGTCGGCATTCCCGGTTGAAAGATTATCCTCATCGACCGCAAGCGACGTGTTGCCTGCGGTTGGAATGTCATCCTTCACATCGATCGTCAGCGTCTGTTGAACAGTGTCGCCATCGGCATCGTGAGCAACGATAGTAAAGTTGAACTCACGGGTGTCGGCGGCCGATCCGCTGTGATCGATGCTTTGGAACTGGGTATAAATATAGGTGCCCTCGCCGCTCTCGTAGAGCGTGACCAGGAACACCGGCGTGTGGCTCGTATCGCCTTCCTTATACGCGACAAGCTGCTCATAGTCGGACGTAGACTGAATTTCGTAAAGCAGCTTGACGCCGCCCGATTCCAAGTCAGGCCCGATGACGTTGCCATGCTCGTCCTTGGCGAACGTCAAATACTTGGCCTCGCCGTTGTCCGCGCCCCAATTGATGTGAAGCGAACCACCGCCAGATTGGGCAATGCCAACACCTGTATGCGGTGGATTGGTGGGATTCCGGTCGCTCGGCAGATTGGCCTCGTCAACCGTGATCTTATCGGCAAGCGCGGTAACCTGCGGTACGTCGTCCTTGACGGTGACGGTGATATTGCCGGTGGCGGTGTCGCCATCCGTATCGGTGGCAACGACCTTAATTCCACTGATCGTGATGGTGTTTTCGTCGTGACCGTTCGGGTGCGGGAAGTTATCCAGCAGCGTAGCCTTGATTGATACAGCACTGGTATTTCCGCCCGCAGGGTCGGGCAGACCACCCGTGACAGTAAGCTCGACGCTGATGGCATCGATGCCGCCGATCTTGCCAATCAGATGCGTATCATCGACGCGCGTCCAGACGATGTCCTTACCGCTGATGCCATCGACGTTCGTCGTGATGCCGTTGGTCCCGGCGGCGAATGCGATCGACTGGATGTTGTCGGAGCCCGACGTGAAGTTCAGCGAATGACTGCTGTCCTGCTCGGCGGTGCTGGACGGATTCGTCCCTGTGGCGTTCGCATTGCCAAGCGCCTCTTCATCCAGCGCAATGGTGATATCGCTGCTGACGGTCGGTTTCGCGCCATCCTTGACGTTGATCGTCTGCTTCGCGCTGTCGGTATCGCCGTCACCATCGGTCAACGTATAGGTGAACGAAGCATCGACGCCGTTGGCATTGTTCAGATTGCTGTTCGCTGTAAACGTCCAGTTGCCATGGTTGTCGAACGTGTAAACACCGAGCGACGTGGTCACGGTCGTTGCCGAACCATTCTGCGGAACGGAATAGTCGTGTCCGTCGACATGAACCTTCGTCACCGTGGCGCCATCGGAGCCTTCAGTGTCGTTGGCCATGACGTTTCCGCTGATCGCAGATCCGCCCTCTGTAACACTCTTCTGACTGTCGTTGACTGCCGTCGGACCATCATCGCCGAAACGGATCTTGTCGCCGATGTTGACGTAATCCGTTGCGGTATCGCCGTCGGAATCGGTGACGCTGACCTGCGCAGCAATCAAGCCGTTGAGGTCCACATTCTCGTCACTGGACGAGGTATCGGGATGAGACAGCGACAGATACTGTACGATGCTGACGCCGCCGTCCTGATCGATATGGATCGCAAACGCGGCAACGTCAGTCTGATCGACGTGGCCGTTACCATCGGCATCCACCCGGCCGACGATCAGGTCACCTTCCTTGGAGAGAATGATCTTGTGGTGATCCGTGGTGGTCAGACCGGAATCGCGCTCAAAGCCATCAGTGGCCGGCTTACCGGTGGATCCATCGATCAACTGAAGTGACAGGGTCTGCGACGCCGCCGGCGCATCGGCGCCGACCCTCACCGCCGTATTCACCAGCGGAAGCAGGCTGTGCGCATAACCGATAGCGCCCGATCCGCTCACATGAGGATCATCGCCCGGATTTACGACGCCACCTGCGCCAGTGAAGATGGCCTTGACCGCTGCGTCGTTGGTGTCCTCGAGGAATTGAACGCCAGGGGTTTCGTCATGCTGCACGACGCCGAGGAACGTGCGCGAGATCGAAACCTCCGGAACGTCATCAACGATCTTGATCTGGAAACCGCCGTCGAGCGTGACGGAATCGCCATCGCCATCCGTGGCGACAATGATGTGGCCGAAGTCGATGCCGGAGATCGAACCTGTATCGCCGGACCGCAGGTCCGTGTTCGTATCACCGCCCGCCACATGGACGAGTTCGTCGTAGAGACGGAATTCGAATGAACCGTCCGGATTCAGCGTCAGCGTGAAGACCGGGTTGCCTTGCGGTCCGGGCTCGTTGGCGGTGAGGACGTTGCCGACCAGGGTATAGGTCAGCTCCTTGCCATTCTCCGGAAGCGCGGTCTGCTTGGAGTACAGGTGCAGGCTTTCCATGTAGGCGAGGACCGTCGCCTTGTCGGCGAATGCGAAACCTCCGTGACCCGGCCCATCAGCACCGAATTTAACAGCGCCAGCGAGCGTTCCGGTGACCTTGGCCGGGCCTGCGTCGAAAATGTTCGCATCGGTGCCGACCGACCACTGAGTCAGAATGTCGTTCTCGTTAACCGAGACCGACACCGCGCCGCCATTGACGAGGATCGGCAGATCATCGTCGACGCCGACAGCGAAGGTGCCCTTGGCACTGTCGCCGTCGGAATCCGTCGCCGTGAAATTGAACTGCAGCGCGATATCGTTCTCGGATGCGCCCGGTGCATGATCGAGGTTGTCGTGCAGCGTGAACTTGAACGAGCCGGAATCGTCGTCCGACAGCGTCACGTCCAACACAAGCCGGTCGCCATTGCCGTAATGGCCGTCGCCGTTGTCGACGTATCCAACCAGTTTGGTGTTGTTGTCGGTGAGCGCGAAGTGAACCGCCTCGCCGTTGGAGGTCAGTGAATTGACACCGAGAACGGAGACATTCGCATCGGTGAAGGTGAGGCTGCGGCCGGTCAGCGCGCTGTTGGCACCGTCCTGAATGCCGTTGACGTCATTCACATCGCTCTCATCGGAGCCCCACTTGACGCCGAGCGTGCCGCCGACGGTGACGTTGCCACCAACGGCGGTGCCATCCGGCCCGTCGCCGGGCTGTGAATCGCCGATGCCGTGGGCCTGAGAGTTATTCAGCGCATCTTCATCGACGACGCCGTTCAGCGCGAACATCTTCACATTCGCAATGTAGGTGCCGTGGTAGCCCTCGCCCTGCAGAGGCTGGCCATTGAAGGTGCCGTCGATCGGCGCAGTGCCCTCGCCGACTTCCTTGAAGGTCAACTGGTCGGTGGCCGGATTGCCGCTGCCGGTGACGATGAACGCAAACTTCTCCATCTGGCCGCTCGACACGTTGGTGTCGATGACGCCGATGAGCGTGTTGTTCCACCACACTTCCATCTTTGCGGTGGACGGGAACGGTGCACCGACCTCGAGTTCGAGCACGTATTGCTGGCCCGCGACGAGATGAGGCGAACCGTTCGCACCGATCTGCTGGGTCAGATCGTAGTTGCCGGGCGAGCCGCCCATGTCGATCATGTCGCCGCCGGTGGACGAGTGCAGCCCAAGATAACCATCCACCGGGCGTTCGAACTGGATGCCGTTCGTCGGCGGCAGGCTCGGATCACCTGAGATCGACCAGCCGGGCACGTCAGTTGCGGAGGATCCCCACCAGGCCGGCGTGCTCCAATTTCCATCGTGGAAATCACCGTTGGTGATGTACTCGGTGCCGTTGGAGGCCACCACCGGGACGTCGTCGGTAACGCGGATCGTAATCGAGGACGACGCGGTGTCGCCGTCGCCATCGGTGGCGGTGATACCGAAATTCAGATTCAGCGTGTTCTGGCCATCGCCGGTCGGATGGTCGAGCGCCCCCTTCAGCTCAAACGAAAACGCGCCCGATGGATCGCCATTCGGGTCGAGCGAGAGCGTGAAGATCACGTTCGATGGCGAGTGATCGCTTCCCTTGTACGCGGTCAGAACCTCGCCGCCATGGCCATCGGGCGTGATTTCGTAGGTCAATGCCACGCCGCCCGAGGTCAGGCCTCCCGCGACTGGAGTACCGTTCTTGTCGGTGATGGTGATGGTCGGATGCTCAGCATCCGATGCCGCGAGCGTCAGCGCCTTGGCGCCGTCCGAACCCCAGCTGATGCCGAGCGGCTTGTCGTTGATCGCGGTGTAATCATTGGTGTCTGCCGGATTGTCGGACGCATCGTTGCCATGCGGCAGGACGTCCTCATCCAGGGTCCAGTCGCGCTGGCCGCCGGAGGCCACCACCGGAACGTCGTCGGTGACGCGGATCGTGATCGAGGACGATGCAGTGTCGCCGTCGCCATCGGCGGCGGAGAAGCCGAAGTTCAGATTGAGCTTGCTATCGTTGTTGTCGCCGAACGGATGGTCGAGCGGTCCCTTCAGTTCGAACGAGAATGCGCCCGATGGATCTCCATTCGGATCGAGCGAGAGCGTGAAGATCACGTTCGTTGGCGAATGATCGGTGCCCTTGTACGCAGTCAGGATCTCGCCGCCGTGGCCATCGGAGGTGATCTCATAGGTCAGCGCGACACCACCCGATGACAGAGGGGCCGAAACAGCCGCACCGCTATCATTGGTTACAGTGATGGTTGGATGCGCATCCGTTGAGAGATGCTCACCCGTCGTCACGAAGGACAGCGCCTTCGCGCCATCCGCGCCCCAATGGACGCCCAGCGCCTTATTGCTAACCTCGAATCGATCAGCGTCCTGCGGATTGTCGAACGCGTCATTTCCGTTCGCGAGACGGTCTTCATCGAAAGTCCAGTCACGCTGGCCGCCGCTGATCGACGGACCATCGTCCTCAAAGCGGACAGTGCCGGAAATATCTGTGCTGCTGGTCGCGTGGTCGCCGTCTCCGTCGGTAACAGTGACGACCGCCTGAACGGTGCCGGGCTTCAGGTAGATGCCCTCGTCATTGCTGCCGGTATCGGGATGATGCAGCGAAACGTACTGCACGATGGACAGCGTGCCGTCGGCGCCGATGTGCAATGCAAAGGCCGCCGTATCAGCGGTATGGTCACCGTCCGAATCGTAACGGCCCACCACGAGGCCATTTTCAGCGAACAGATAGATTTCCTTGCCGTCGGTCGTCATGAGACCGGAATCCACGCCAGTCGGCGCGGACACCCCAAGCTCAACCTTGACCGAGCCAGCTCCGTCGGTGCCGTAATCCGGCGTGCCGAGCACGATGACCGGGTCCTTGCCATGGGCATATTGCGGCTGCCCGCCCATGTCGGGGTCGGAGCCCTTCAAACCCTGGACCGACGCAAACAGTGCGCTGACCTGGGAGGCGTCGACGTCATCGCTGCCGGGATCGATGCCCTGGGTTTCGTCGATGATGACGAGACCACCCAGCTTGACGTTGGCGAGGAACGTACCGGTGTTGTCACCGGCTGTGCCGACTTCTTCGAACGTCAACTGATTGTTGCCGTTGATCGCGGTGACATCGATCGAAATCGTCTGCATCACGCCCGGCTGCGGCGTGTAGATGCCGAGGGAGACGCCATTCCAGAACACTTCGAGCTTGGCGCTGCCGGCGTCAGCATCACTCGCCGCGCCGATCTCGAATGTCAGGTGATGGGTTCCGGCGCTGAGACCGGAAATGTCCTGGGTCAGTTTCAGGTTGCCGGGGGTCGCCTCCATGTCAACCATGACGCTGTCGGTCGGGCTGTCAGCGCCACGGTAGCCGTCGCCGACGCGCTCAAGCTGCACATTGGTTGCGCCATTAAGAGTTGCGGGACCAATATGCCATCCCTCCGCCTCGCCAGTGGTGTTGATGCCGCTACCGGCGCCCCACTGATCGTTGTTCGGCGTGAAGCCACCGAAGAACAGGCCATTGCCTGCACCGTTGGCCACTGAAATCTCCAGCGCCGCAGGACCGTCGTCCTGGAAGCCGATGCTGCTGGTGTCGTTGTTGGCGAGCACCACTGTCGCGGAGTCGGTTGCCTTGTCGCCATCACCATCAGTGACGGTCGTCGTCAACGTCACGCCAAGGCTCGCGCCCCCACTCAATTGCAGTAGCTGCGTGGAATCGAAGTCGTTGCCGTCAGCGCCATGATCGATCGGCATGTACTGCTCAACGACGAGCTGGCCGCCGGACAGACTGTCCGAATGATCCAATGTGATGCGGATGGCGATGTCACCCTCTGGGCCGCCGATGCGGCCGACGATGTGAGTGGCGTCTTCCTGGAAGAGATAAATCGAACCTTCATGGCCCGTGACCTTGAGCGTGGTTTCAACGCCTGCGCCCTGCCCTTCGCCGCCGCCAGTCAGGCTGAATGTGTAGGAATAGGTGATCGCCTTGCCGCCGTCTGCGCTCGCAACGCCGTCAGCGCCTGCGTGAATGGAAACATTGAACAATGATTCCAGGCCGCCGCGGGTTTCACCCTCACCCGCCGCGGTTGACACCTTGCCGATCGGATCGTGGCCGGTCGGGTCCGGCAGGGTGTTACCTGTGACATCGCGGTCCCCGTCAGGAGCACCATTCGCGCCGCGGTCGCCGCCGATCGATTCATCGAGCGACACGAGCAACCCATGCTCCTGCTGACCTTCGCTGCCGCGTTCAGTCGTGACAACAACAGTCGGCGTGTCGTCATCGATGTTGAATGTTAGCGTCGCGGACGACTTGTCGCCGTCGCCGTCAGTTGCGGTGTAGCTGAACTCGATCCGAATGTTGTCTTCCCAACCGATCTGGGTGCCCTCGGAACCATCGGTGGTTGACGGATGCACGAACGGTGCAGAAACGTCGAAAGTGTAGTTGCCTTCTGCATCGACCGTCAGGGTGAAGGCCGGATGTTCGACGGTGAAATGATTATCGGTGATACCGATCAGCTTGCCGCCGCCATTGACGTCCGCCTGCCAGACAAGCTTCACAGTCTCCGGTGTGCCGATGCCGGTGCCCGGATCGACGAAGATCACCTGAGGTGCCGCGCCATCAGCGCCAACCACCGCCACATGCGGCTGCCCGTCAGAGCCAGTGAACGCAACGGCCTTCAGGCCATCGGCGCCTGGCGCAATGTCGAGCTTGCCGGACACAGAGGTCGTTTCGCCGTCGGTATCGCCGTTCTTATTGCCGTTGAGGTCGCCACCGGTATTTCCCTGCGCCTGACCTTCATCATCGATGGTCGCAAATTGGATCTCGCCGTTGCCGCCTTCCTCTCCTTCGGCTTCACCGGTCGAGGTGTTGGTCGGTGCGCTGTCATGCGCGACCGGCGTGTCGTCATTGATTTCGAGGCTGAGCGTGGATGTCGCCGTGGTGCCGTTGGAATCCGTCACCGTGTAGGGGAGATTGAAGATGTCGCTGGTCTCGGTGTTGTCTGCCAGCGCGTCCGTATGGTGATGCAGCGGGCCCACCAGCGTGACGGTGTAGTCACCGCTCGTCGGATCGACGACGACCTTGAAGACATCGCCGTGACCATCATTGGCGGTCAGCGTGTGGGTCGCATCATTCCAGGTAAAGGTGAAGGTGATGCCGTTGATCACCTGTGTCGCGGTGCCGAACACAATGTTGCCCGGGCCATCAAGACCGAACGAGGCATTCAGCGTTCCGCTGAAGGTGTGCGGCGCATTGATGTCGCCGTCTCCGCCGGGGTTACCGGGGAGGCCTGGAATTTCGTCTTCGTCCAACGCGACAACACCGGTGAGCCGGGCCGACGGAATGCCGTTGATGAAGTCGTTCTGCCGAAGCAGCGTGTTGATGGTGAAGCTCGGCAGATCTTCCTGACCGAGAAGATCGATCGGGTTGCCCGCGGCGAGCGGATCAACGGTGACGCTGGTGAAGTTGGCGCCCGATGCCTGCGCGCCGGAGCCATTGCCGTCGCCCGCCGCCGGCAGGATCGAACGGTCTTCAGTGACGGGAAAGAGCGCGGCGAATTCGGCACCGGTCAGATCCCGGCCCGGCGAAACCTCAACCGTCAGTTCATTCAACGGCGCGCCATTGGCATCGAAGAACGGCTCAAGCGTGACCGTCGACTTGTTGTCGAACAGGATGATCAGCTTCTCGCCAATGTGCACCAGCGTGATGTTCTCGCCGGCGATGGATGAGAGATCGGCTTTGACGCTTCCGTCGTAGCTCAGCGGCACGACCACTGATTGATCGCCGAAGGGCTTCGTAACTTTGACGATGCGTGCTGGCGGCTTACCCGGGGTTTGAGTTGCAGTATTCGCCTGCGCAACCTGGAAAGGTCCGTTCATGCCAATGCCTCAAAAAAATAAAAAAGAAAAATCAATCCCGAATGGGATTGTTAAGAGCTTCTTAACGCTGATTTTCTCCTAATCAGAGGTTGCAGGTCAAGGAACCCGTATGGTGAATGAAGGATGTCTTCCTACTGTGGTTAAATCGCCACGGTCGGCATTCCTTTAGTCCGGGGTTCCGGCGGGCATTGACCCGGCCGACGACTCTTGATTGGTTAATGCGTTTGAATTTTTTAGTTTTTTTGGGGGCAGCATGCGCGCCAGATTCTTGAATGTTTTCAAAGCTTCCGCCGCCTCAGCGGCAATGCTTGCGGTCAGCACGTTAACGGCTGGGGCCGCCGACCTGGGGCTGATGGTGTCCCCCGGAGGGAGCGCGAGAGGCTGCTCCGATATCGTTCTGGCGTGTGAAAACGGCCGGGAGTACCCAATCTGCCCGATCGCCGTGAGCGTCGCAGGTGAGCTTGTGACGGCGTCGGTTCACACAGGTCCGCGCCGCTCCATCTACGTCCGGCTCGTGCCGATGGGCGTCGGTTATCGCTACGCCGGCAAGGGCTTCTGGATCGATGGCTGGCGCGAAAACGCCTCGGTCAACTTCGGCAACAACAGCTCGGTCGCCTGCGCCGTTCAGCGGTCCTGAACGACGATCCCGCGCTATTGAGAAATGCAAATGACGCGCTGGCCGGCGCGTCATTTTGAGTCATCCCCAACTATCCTGCTTCGCCCCCGGGTACGCTCTCGCGAGATCTGCGCTCGTTGAGAATTCCCTCGCCCGCAGCCTGTCTCGCACGCCTCAGCGCCACACGACTCAGATGTGGGCCATAGGGCTACCTCGGCGGCTGATCGGGAAGATGCGAAGCCGCCTTATCCGCGGGTACGCAACACCACGCGCGACGAGCGCGGATACATGTAGGCCTTAGGCCGAACATAGACCGGACAATGCTCGTACCAGCTGTGTTGCTGCCAGTTCCAGCGCCAGCAGCCTGACTCGATGGCCGGTTCGCGGCCGATGCCCGGCCAGTACGGCTCTTCACCGAAAGCCATCGCATCGCTGGAGCCGGCAACAGCGGCGACAAATGCAAGCGCCGAAAGGGTCTTGAGAATCCAATTGGACATTTCTGCCTCGAAATAGATTGATCAATTCCCCGAGCGTGCCAAACACCAAGCCGCCCGGCAAGCGCAATGTCTGGATCCGATCCCACGCGTCCTGACCCGGCTTACCAAGCAGCGCCGCCGTTGCGCCGCTCAAGCAGCAGCCTTATCGCTCCCTGAACGCGCGCGTGATCTGATCGGCGAGCGGTTTGACGAGATAGGACAACACCGTCCGGTCGCTGGTTTTGATGAACGACTCCACCACCATGCCGGGGACGATTTTCACGTCGCCAAGGCGCGCAATCTCGGACGGCGGAATACCGATGCGGACGTTGTAGTAGGACTGTCCGGTCCTCTGATCGGTGATGGTGTCGGCGGATATCCGATTGACGATCCCGTCGAGCTGCGGCGTGGTCCGGGCATTGAACGCCGAAAAGCGCAGCGATGCCGTCTGGCCCAGGACGAGTTGATCGATATCCTGCGGCGCGACCTTCGCCTCCACAGCGAGAAGGTCATGCGACGGCACGATGAGCATCATCTGCTCGCCGGGACCAACCACGCCGCCGACGGTGTGAACATTCAGTTCGTGAACGGTGCCGTCCTGAGGTGCCCGGATGTCGATCCGCTTCAGCTGGTCTTCCGCGGCAACCTTGCGTTCGCTAAATTCGCCGATCTTTCCCTCGACCTCGCGGAGCTCCTTGGCAACATCGCTGGCGAGCGTTTGATCGATTTGCAGGATCTGCAGGTTGATTTCAGCGGCTTTCCCGCGCGATTGCGCGATCGAAGCAATCAGTTGGGCTCGCTCACCACCGAGCCGGGCGGCCTCCCGTTCCAGCGATGTCAGGCGCGTGAGCTGGATCAGCTTTTTGTCCCACAACTCGGACACACCGGAGAGCTCACGTTGAATGAGGTCGATCTCCTGTCCCTTCGACGCCTGCTGCGCCTCTAGACCCTTCACTTCCTCGTTCAGCTGAACAATGCGCTCCTGAAGCTGTTCCTTCTGCCCTGCCCGCGCCGTCCGGCGCATTTCGAACAGCCGCCGCTCGCCCTCCATCACCTTCATGACGTAGGGATCGGATTGCCGGCTCTCGAACTCGGCCGGAACGCGGACCTGATCCAGACCGTCGCGCTCGCTTTCAAGACGCGCCGCACGCGCAACCAATTCATCCAGACCGTTCGCGACAATGCTGAGATTGGCACGCAACATCGTCTCATCGAGACGCACCAGCACATCGCCGGCATGAACGTAATCGCCATTGCGGACATTGAGCGCACCGACGACACCACCCGTGGGGTGCTGGACTTTCTTGACGTTGGAATCGACGACGATCGAACCCGGAGCGATCAGCGCGCCGGAAATATCCGTCGTTGC
This sequence comes from Bradyrhizobium sp. SYSU BS000235, assembly GCF_049747295.1. Classification (NCBI taxonomy): domain Bacteria; kingdom Pseudomonadati; phylum Pseudomonadota; class Alphaproteobacteria; order Hyphomicrobiales; family Nitrobacteraceae; genus Bradyrhizobium; species Bradyrhizobium sp. SYSU BS000235. The sequence continues at coordinate 3,825,942 of NZ_JBMHJM010000001.1, read as the reverse complement.
CGCCCAGCCGCCGGCACCACCGACCACCAAGAGCAACCCGAGGGCACCGAGGATCGAGTGCTTGCGAATGGACCGGATCGGGTCGAATTCAGCCGCGATTGTTGTGGCGGTCATCGCTGGCCTCCCGCAACTGCTACGACTTTGCCCGGCATCGGAGCCGGATGGGGCCGGAGAATTTGCGACAGCACTTCATCCTTTGGACCGAACGCCTGCTGGCGGCCACTGGTCAACGCCAGCACGTGATCCACACCAGCCAGCGCACTCGGACGATGTGCCACGACAACGACGATGCCGCCGCGCGCGCGAACGCCGAGGATGGCTTGCGTCAAAGCCTCGTCGCCCTCGGAATCAAGATTTGAGTTCGGCTCGTCGAGCACGAGAAGGAACGGATCGCCGTAAAGCGCGCGCGCTAGTGCAATACGCTGCTGCTGACCGCCCGACAGATTGCGGCCCTGCTCGCCCACCGGCGTGTCGTATCCCTGCGGCAGGCGCACGATCAGTTCGTGAACGCCCGCAGCCTTCGCCGCACTGACCACGGTGGCTGGATCGGCTTGCGGATCGAAGCGCGCGATGTTCTCGCCGACCGTACCTTCGATCAGTTCAACATTTTGCGGCAGAAAGCCGATGTAGCGTCCTCGGCTCTCGGGTGACCACTGATCAAGTGCGGCGGCATCGAGCCGTACGCTGCCGCGTGCGGCGGGCCACACGCCGATCAGAGCCCGGATCAGCGACGACTTGCCCGATGCGCTCGGACCGATGATTCCAACACCGCTTCCGCTTTTCAGCGCGAAGGTGATGTCCTGAACGATCGTCCGCGTCGACTGCGGTGGCGTGACTGACACACCTTCGACAGAGAGGGTATTCGATGGGGCCGGAAGCGGCGTCGGCTCGGGAGTGACGGGCAAGGTGTTGAACAGCTTCTCCAGCCGCGCGCGTGCCTGGCGGGCAGCGACCAGGCTTTTCCACTGCGAGATCGCGAGATCGACCGGCGCCAACGCCCGCGCCGAAAGAATGGACGACGCAATGATGATGCCCGCGGTCGCCTGCTGGTTGATGACGAGATAAGCGCCGACCGCGAGCACCACAGACTGCAGCAGCATCCGGAAGACTTTGCTGATCGAGCCGAGACCGTCGGTGACGTCGCTCGCCTTCAATTGCTTGACGACGTAACCCCGATTCATGGCCTGCCAGCGAGTGTGCAGACGATCCGTCATACCAAGCGCAGTGATCACTTCCGCGTTCCGGCGGCTCAATTCCGCAAGGCGGGAACGTTCGGCGCCGGCCTGGGTGGCTTCCCGCACGCTGTTCTTGGAATACATCTCGGTGAGCAACGTCAGCGCGACCAGGACGATGGCGCCAACGAGAACGGTGACGCCAATCCAGACATGGAAGGCGAAACAGATGACGAGATAGAACGGCAGCCATGGAATATCGAACAAGGCTGTCATTCCGCGTCCGGAGAGATAGCTGCGGATCGTATCGAGATCGCGAACGGGCTGAATGCCTTCACCCCCCGATGGGGCCTGCAACGGCAGTCGCACGACAAGGCGATAAACACGCTCCGTCAGCGTTGCATCAAGACGCATTCCGATCCGGCTCAATAGCCTGCCTCGAATTGCATCGAGCAGTCCCTGGAACAGGTAAAGCACAACAACAAGCGACAGGAGACCAACGAGGGTTGGCACGCTCCGGCTCGGGATCACGCGGTCGTACACTTCGAGCATGAACAACGAGCCGGTCAGCGCGAGGAGATTAAGAACCGCGCTGAACAGACCGAATGCAATGAATGCGCTGCGGCAGGCTGAGAGCGCCCGCCCCAATTCGGATTTCGCGGAAGCAGCGAGAGATCCGCGCGCAGCCGTCACTGAGGAACCGGACATATTTGGAAAAACCATGGCGTGGCCGAACACAAAAAGCCTGACGACATTGCACGCGCAGCACGCCGGGCGACACTCAACAAACGCAACGGCATGAAATTCACGCCATTTCCCCAGTGACATAAATCAGAATTGTAACAGTCCTCTGACAAAGAAAAACGAGGCGCTTTTTGGCGCCTCGTTTCCACATCTGTTTTATCGGCGAGCGTCCCGAATTCTCAGGCGAAGTGGAAATCATCCACGACCAGATGATCCTTCGTGATGCCGCTCAGAGTCAGTGTCGATCCGTCGCCGTACTGAATCTGAGCCCCCGAGGCGGTGTCATGAATTGCAGCCATGACCGCATCGAAGTTCGCGAAGGTGTGCGAGTCGACCTCGATCACATCGTGAACCGAACCGTTGCCGGCCTTGAAGTTGGCCACGCTGTCCTGACCGTCGCCGGGCTTGAAGACGAACGTATCGCTGCCCGTTCCTCCGATGAGCAGGTCGTTGCCCTGCCCGCCGATGAGCCGATCGTTTCCACTGTTGGCGATCAGCGTGTCGTTGCCGGCGCCGCCATTCAGGGTTTCATTTCCGGAGCCGCCGGTGATCGTGTCGTTGCCACCATCACCATTGAGCACCGTGTTGCCGGTGCCGCCGACAATGGTATCATTGCCGTCGCCGCCGTTAACCGTCGCATTGCCGGTCAAGGCCATCACGGTGTCATTGCCGGCACCTGCATCGACGATATCCGAGCCGGACGCCGTGAAGATCACGTCGGCACCATTACCGCCGATGATGTGATCGTCGGCGGCAGTGTCGAACAGCACATCCGATCCGTCGGTTCCGTTGACCTGATGCATGTCCGTCACGCCATCGATGGTGAGCACGAACTCGCCCGTCGTCGGCGCGCCGCTGCTGTCTTCAGCGGTGTAGCTGATAGTGACGGTTGCGTGTTCTCCATCGTTGAGAGCGCCGAAAATGTCGCCGCCATGGAACACCAGCTTGCCGTCCACAATCTGGAAGGCGCCGGCTGCAGCTTCCTTGCTCACGTTGATGCCATCCACACCATCAACCTCGAAATGAACGAGGTTCGGATGGCCGTCGCCGGCATCAACATCGGTGTCATTGGCGGTGAGGTCGAACGTCGCCGTGTCGTGCTCGCCGACACGCCCGGTGTCGTCCACCGCGACCGGTGCGTCGTTGACGGGATTAACCGTCACATCGATCGTCGTATCCACCGAGGTGTGACCGTCGTTCACCGTGATCGTGAAGGTGTCATGACCGTTGAAGTCATGGTCAGGCGTGTAGGTCCACTTACCGTTCGACCCGAGGAAGAGCGAGCCATGATGCTGGCCGTGGTCGTTAGCCGTCGAGTAGGTCAGCTTATCGCCATCCGGGTCGGTTGCAGAAATCTGACCAGCGATGCTGTGATCTTCGTCGACGGTGACCACCGTCGCGTCGACCGTCGGTGCGTGATTGGTCGCGTCGATGACACCGTTGCGATCGATCGCACCATCCTTGAAGACGATGTTTTCGACACCGCCGCCTGCGAACTGATCAGAGACGACGACCTTGCTACCATCCTGCATGGTGACGACGAGGTCATCACCGCTCCGCGCCAACGTCACGTCGTTGATATTGAAGTCGCGGAGGCTGAGCGTATCGAAGTCACCCGCATTACCGGCACCTTCGATGATGGTGTCGTCGCCGCCGCCGGACCAGTAGTAGTAGAGGTCCGACCCGTTTCCGCCGATCAGCGTGTCGTTGCCGGCGCTTCCGAGCAACGTATCGTCGCCTTCGCCGCCGCTGAGCGTGTCGTTGCCGATACCGCCATCGAGCGAGTCGTTGCCGGCCCCGCCGTTGAGGACGTCATCGCCGCCGCCAGGGGACGATGACATGGCGATGGAGTCGTTACCGTCACCGCCATCGACGACATAGCTGCCGTTCGCGGTCGAGTTCAGGATATCATTTCCGGTCCCGAGCTCGATCGTGCCCTGCACTGTCGTGCCGGTATACAGGTTGACCGTGTCGTCGCCTGCTCCCATGTCGATCGCAACAGCGCTGGCGTCAGCGGCTTTGATCTCACCCAAGCTCTGGAAGTGATCGTTGCCGTCACCCAGAGAGACCGTGCCGTTGATGTGAGCAGTCGACTGAATGTTCACCTCGTCGTTGCCAGCCCCGCCATCCACATTGCCGGTGATGGTGCCGCTGAGGCCCATATAGTCATCGCCGGCGCCCATGGACACGGCGTTGCCGCTGGTGACGGTGATCGTACCGTCATTGCTGAGGTGATCGTCGCCGTCACCCAGGGCAACGCTGCCGGTGATGGTCCCCGTCGCGTTGTTCGTTACCGTGTCGTCCCCAGCGCCCATGTCAATCGCCATGTCCTTCAGCGCCGTCATCGTGCCGCTGTTGGTCAGGGTGTCGGCGCCGCCGTCCGTGAAGACGCCACCGAGGATCTTACCCGTCGCGGTGTTGGTGATGGTGTCGGCAAAGCTGCCCAGGATATCGATCGCCTCCCGGTTATCGACGTTGATGTTGTTGGCCGAACCTGTCTCGTAGTTCTTCGGGCCGTGACCGTCACCTTGGATGGTGCCGTCGTTAATGATCGTCGTCGAGGTAAAAGCCGCAGCATTGCTGGAGTTGTCGATCTGGATCGCACGGCCGTAGCCGTAGATCGTCGCGCCGGCATAGTTGTGGATGGTACCGCCACCGGCTGCCACGCCTTCGGACACATTGGCTTCGCCCTTGTGCGTGCCGTTGGCACCTTCGCCACGGATCATGCCGTAGTTGTCGAGATAGACGATACCGTCGACATCGACCGCATCGCCGTCGCTGTCGGCGATCTCAGCCGAGTCTCCCAGCATCGTGCCGTAGTTGGTAACGTGAGCCGCCTCCGCCTCGGACGAACCATTGTCCATGTTCACCGCCGAGCCGTTATGGCCGACGATCAGACCGCCCGCATCGTTGATGACGGTGATGGCACCCGGACCGGTGATGGCATGACGCGCACCTTCGATCACACCGTGTCCGGTGTTGTGGACGGTCACCGTCCCGCTGTTGACCGTGATCGCGTCGTCCTTCTGGCCGGCGGCTGCCAAGACCTTGATGTTGCCGTCGTTGATAACGAGGGTATCCGACGTACCGCCATTGACCACCACCGCGCTTGTCGGTCCTTGAACGGTACCGCCCTGCTCGATTGTCAGGGTCTCACCGGCCCCCAGGATCAATGCCGCAGCAACCGTCGCATCAGTGGCGACGTCGATGGTCTTGTAGTTCTGGCTGTTGGCAATCGTCCAGCTGCCGCTCTTGACGTTCAGGTTTTCGGCATTGACCACGGTGCCGAGGTTGCCGGTGGCCGAGCTGCCAACGGTCGCGAACAGATTGACGGTGTCGTTGCCGTCACCGAGATCGATCTTGCCGGTGACACTCGAACCGACATAAGCGTTGAAGATGTCGTCGCCACCATCGGTGAAGATGCCGCCGATGATCTTACCTGTTCCCTTGTTGGTGATGGTATCTGCGAAGGTCCCGAGGATGTCGATCGCCTCGCGACCTGCGATCACGATACCGGCGTCAGAACCTGGTTCGAAGTTCTGAGGACCGTGACCATCACCCTGGATAGTGCCTTCGTTGGTGATCGTGGTCGCGGCCTTCGCGGCTCCATTGGCGGAGTCGTCGACCTGGATCGCGCGGCCATAGCCGTAGATCGTTGCACCGGCGTAGTTGTTGATCACGCCTCCGCCGATTGCCACGCCTTCGGAAACATTTGCACCGCCGTCGTGCGTGCCGTTGGCGCCCTCACCACGGATCGTGCCGTAGTTATCGAGCTTTATCAGAGCGTCGACATCGACCGCGTCGCCGTCGCTATCGTCGTAGCCCATCGACTGGCCGAGCATGGTGCCGTGGTTGGTCACGAAAACGGTGTTTGCGACACCTGACTTGTTGTCGACGTTCACCGCCGAGCCGTTGCGGCCGATCATCGTGCCGCCTTCATCGTTGACAACCGTCAGCGAGCCCTTGCCGGACACCGCGTGATGCGAGCCTTCGATGAGACCGCCATCTTCGTTGTGCACCGAACCACCCGCATCGGAACTCTTGAAAGCAATGGCGTCCTTGCCTGCAATCAGATTGCCCTCGCTGTCGGTGTAATCGTCCATGCTGCGGATCGTGCCCGCGTTGTCGATGGTCGTCCCGTCGCCAGCTTGAATCACATTCTGATCAGCACGCGTGGTGATCAAACCACCAGTGTGATTAACGATCGTGGTGACCGTCTCTCCAATGGTGGCATTAATCGCGATGGTGTTGTTGTCATCGGCTCCGATGATCTGGCCGAAGTTATCGACCGTGTTCGCGGCTCCTAGCAGAACCATTCCACCCGAAATAACACCGGTCTCGTGATTGTTGATCGTCACGTGGCCCGTGGGAGGCACAAAGATCACGCCGTCCATCGTTCCAACCTCGGCGATACCCTTGATAGTACCGGAGTTGTCGATGATCGCGTTCAAATCCCCCTTCAGCAGAAGCGAAGTCCCGAGCACTTCCTCCGGATTGCCGTCGTTATCGAAGCCGATCGAATAGGATTCGACCGAACCACCCTGCTCGACCGTCAAATGCTGGCCGCCGGTCAGTGCTAACGAATCAGCTACGCCCTGAACGTTCCGGATTTTGGCGCCGCCCTTCACATCGATATTGCTGAAGGACGAAGCGTCGGTGACAGCCCAGGAGCCGCCCTCCACGATCAGGTTCTCGGCGTTCGTCACGCTGCCGAGGATGCCGGTGGCAGTGTTGCCATCGGTCGCGAGCAGGTTGACCGTATCGTTGCCGTCGCCGAGGTCGATCTTGCCGGTGACGGTCGAACCGACATAAGCATTGAAGGTGTCGCCGCCGCCGTCAGTGAAGACGCCGCCGATGATCTGTCCCTTGTTGGTGATGGTGTCGGCGAAGGTGCCGAGGATGTCGATCGCCTCGCGACCGGTGATGCTCGCCTGCATGGTCGCAGCGTCTTCCGGCGAAACGCCGCTCGGGCCGTGACCATCACCCTGGATGGTGCCTTCATTGTAGATCGTAGTCGAAGCCAGCGCTCCACCATTGGCGGAGTCGTCGATCTGGATCGCACGGCCGTAGCCATAGATCGTCGCACCGGCGTAGTTGTTGATCGTGCCGCCACCGGCCGCAATGCCCTCGGAGATATTGGCGTCCGTGGCCTTTGTACCGTCGTGATAACCGTTCGCGCCCATGCCGCGGATCTGGCCGTAATTGTCCAGGTTTAGCAGACCGTCGACATCGACCGCGTCGCCGTCGCTGTCCGCCTGCTCTGGATTGGCCATACCGAGCATGGTGCCATAGTTGGTCACGGTCACGATGCTGGTCACATCATTGTCGATGTTCACCGCGCTGCCGCTCTGGCCGATGATCGTGCCGCCCAGGTCATTAATGACGGTGACAGCTTTCGAGCCGGTAATGCCGTGGTGCGCACCGATGATGCTGCCACCGGCATGGTTGTGGACCGTGCCGCCGCCGTCATCCTGGAAGTCGATGGCGTCGTTGACGTCGTCACCAGTGGCTATCGAGGTGATGGAACCGAAGTTGTCGATGGTGGTATTGCCGCCGCCACGGATTGCGTCAGCATCGATCGCCGTGATGATGCCGCTGGCTTCGTTGGTGATGGTGATCGCGGTGCTCTTCGCAGTGACATCCGTCAGGTCGATGGCCTGGCCGCCTGTCGCTGTGATCGTTCCAGCATTGTCGATGGTGACAGTGCCGTTCTTGAAGTTGTCCTTGATGCGGATCGCATCGTCACCCGAGGTGATGACGCCGCCTTCCAGCACATTGACGATCAATGTCGAGCCGTCGTCGAGCCCATCGTCGGCGGTGATGGCGCGGTCATCGCCAGAGTTCAGCGTGCCGCCAACCGTGATGGTCATGCTGTGCTCGACCGATATGGTATTCATGAGCGCCGCACCGGCCGCGATGGTGATCGCGTCGTAGTTGGCGGTGCCATCCGCCGTCCAGATGCCGGCATCGACGTCCAGCGTCTCGACATTGGCGGTCTTGCCGAATGCGCCGACGCCCACACCACCTAGGTGCACGGTGTCGCTGCCGTCTCCGCCATCGATCGATGCCGGATTGCCGTCCTGGATGGACACGTAGATGGCGTCGTCGCCCGTGCCGCCAAGCACCGTATCGCCGGCGCCCGCAATCAGCGTGTCGTTGCCGCCGTCGCCGCTGAGTTTGTCAGCACCTGCACCGCCTTCGATGGTGTCGTTGCCGTTCTGGCCGAACAGCTGATCGTTGCCGTCACCGCCATGGATGGTGTCGTTGCCGTCGCCGCCGACTACGAAGTCACTGCCGGCATCGCCGTAGATCGTATCGTCGCCGCCCTCGCCCTGCAGCTGATCGTTGCCGTCGCCGCCATGGATCTCGTCGTTGCCGTCGCTGCCGTAGATGGTGTCGACACCGGCATCGCCGTACAGCACGTCCGCGCCGCTGCCGCCATTGATGTAATCATCGCCATCGCCACCATAGATCGTATCGTTGCCCGCCGCACCCTGGAGAGTGTCGTTACCGCCGAGACCGGAGATCAGATCGTTGCCGTCGCCACCGAGAAGGGTGTCATTGCCGGCACCGCCGCCGAGCGTATCGTTACCCGCACCGCCATCGAGCTTGATGCCGCCGCCGACCGCGTCGCTCTGGTATGTCGCCGTCACCATGATGACGTCGTTACCGGATGTTCCGTCGATTTCCTCGATGCCGGTATACGAACCAGCGGCAGGCGTCGTATCGAACACGTAACCAGAGGTGCCCGCCTTATCCAGTACAATCTTGTCGTAGCCCGCGCCGCCGGAAATCACGTCCTGTGTTCCAGCAAGGCCGTCGATGGACACCGTCGCCGTGGTGCCGTCGCCCAGCACGATGGTGCGGGTGCCCGATCCGAGCATGTCCAAGCCGAGCTTGAAGGTGTCGTCACCGTCACCGCCGCTCAGCTGGTCAGCCCCCTTGCCGCCGGTGATGGTGTCGTTACCCGCACCGCCGGCAATGATATCCCCGGCATCGGTGCCGACGATGGTATCGTTGCCGTCGCCACCGTCGACGTTGGCCTGCTTCGTGACACCGATAGCGGTGAAGCTGTCGTCGCCCGCGCCGAGCAGAATGCTGCCGGTGATGTTCGAGCCGGCCTGCAGGACCACCTTGTCGTTGCCGTCGCCCATGTCGATGGCGACGGTCTTCAGCGCCGTCATCGTGCCGCTGTTGGTCAGCGTATCATCGCCGCCGTCGGTGAAGACGCCGCCAATGATCGTGCCCCTGTTGGTGATGGTGTCGGCGAAGGTGCCGAGGATGTCGATTGCCTCACGGTTAGCAATGACGATGCCAGCATCCGAACCCGGATCGAAGTTCTGCGGGCCGTTGCCGTCCCCCTGAATGGTACCTTCGTTGGTGATCGTGGTCGCGGCTAGCGCCCCGCCATTTGCTGAGTCGTCAGCCTGGATCGCACGGCCATAGCCGTAGATCGTTGCACCCGCGTAGTTGTTGATCACACCGCCGCCGATGGCCACGCCTTCGGAAACGTTGGCTCCGCCGTCGTGCGTACCGTTCGCGCCAAGACCCTTGATCGTGCCGTAATTGTCGAGGCGCAACAGACCATCGTTGTCAATCGCGTCGCCGTCGCTGTCCGCGTATCCCGCGGAACGCCCCTCCATCGCGCCGCGATTGGTCACATAAACCGTGTTGGCTGGATCCTCACTATTGTCGATGTTCACCGCCGAGCCGTTGCGGCCAATGATGGTGCCGCCCGCATCGTTGATAACCGTGACGCCGAGGCTGCCGGTGATCGCGTGATGGGAGCCCTCGATCAGGCCACCGTTATAGTTATGCACGCTATTGTTCTGGGTTTCCTTGAAGTCGATGGCATCGCCGCCGCTCAACGCCGCGGTATCGGCCGGCACAACGATCTTGCCCCAGTTGTTGATCTCGACGTTGCCGCCATTGCCTATCGCGGTGCCATCCGCCGTATCCGCCGTGACGATGCCGGTGGCACTATTGTTGATGGTGCCTCCGCCCCCGCCGATCTTATTGGCAAAACCGATACCGCCATTGATCAGACCGTCGTTATTGATGGTCACGGTTGCCCCGGGACGCGAGTTCAGATTGAGCAATCCGAGAATCTGGCCATCAAGATGGTTGTCGATTTCCATGGTTCCGGTGGCCGACGAGCTAAGACTGATGGCGCTTCCGCCCGCTCCGGCCTGGATCGTTCCGGAGTTGTCGATCGTCACGTGAGAATTGGTGCCGGCCCAGGTGATCGGCACGGTGCCCGTGCTGCCGATCATCAGTCCGCCCTTTTCGATCACGAACGTCTGGTCGCCGGTCAACGACACCGAACCTTCGACGATGTCGCCTGCCGCGATCTTGGTCGGAACAGGATCGTCGTTGGTCAGAGTGAGGCGGCCGAGTCCCTTGCTGCCGGTAGCGACACTAGCGGGGGCTTCGTCGTTGCTGGCCGCAATAAGCTGAACGGTAATGCCGTCCTTTGCCTCGTAGCGCGTATCGCCAGTGTAGGTCAGTGTAAACGTGGCCGTGGTCTGTCCATCAAGGATTACACCCTCGATCAAGCCCGGCATCGTTCCACCAAAGTCGTCGCCATTGACGAGTCCGGAGGATCCGACAACCTTGACGGTGAAATGGAAATCACCTGCCGTACCGCCGGTGCGCTGGACAGTGAAGGTGACCGTCTGCGCGCCAGCATCGCCTTCATTAACAGTAATGGATGTGGTGCCCGTAAATGAAACGGTCTGCGCAGCTGCCGGGGGTGCGACGGTGAAAGGCGTTGTGGGGAACGCTCCGGCTGCGACCGCAGCCCAATTCGCCGAATTGTTAATCGCGCTCAGATAGTCAGCGAAGCTTCCCATTCCGCTGAGTGAACCGCTATAGCCCACGGTATCAACACCACCCGAGAAGGCGATCGCGTTGACCCCCTCCGTAAGTCCCGTGCCGGTCAAAGTACCGTACTTGTCGCCGTTGTTGCCGGTGAATCCGACATTGGAGATAGCGGCGAGGAACTTGGGCGAACCTGCGGACTCGGTGTAAGCGTATACGGTCTCATTATCGTTCGAGAGACCAAGATTGCTGCTGTCCGTGAAGTTTAATGTGCCAATGGAGGCTGAAGCGCTGGCATTACCGTTCTTGAGATTGTCCAGATCGATCACCGTACCCGCAGCAACATTATCAGTCGCAGTCCAGGTGAAGATGCTTTCGCTATTTACGAAGCTGGTTCCGTTCCACGTATTGTCAGTAAAATTAATGACCGTACCGCTCGCGATGTCTGTCAGAACGACAAAAGAAAGATTGTCGTTGCCGCTGCCGTTGTAACCGGTGAAAGCGATCGAACCTGCGCTGAGATTGGTAGCCATGAAAATTCTCCGGAAATTTAGGCGCACAAAAGGGTGGCTTCAAAAGCGAAGCGATGAGCGTTTGGTGAGGTGAGACGCTGCCCGATCAAAAACCGGGCAACGAGAAATTCGCAGATCAGTGAATTGAATAAACCAGCGGTGTGCCCGGCACGGTTTCAGATTGGATCGTGTGGTGTCGGTGAGAAAACGGAACCGCCGTCGTCATCATCGTCGTCAAACTCCAGCCGGACATCTCACCCGACGCATGCGGGACCGAGATAGCCGATCAACCCTCAAATCAATGGCGCTGGCGCGCCGCCAAATACGCACGCGCGCCTGTTGAGACGCACGTCCGTCGCTTGGTTCCATCCTATAGAGGCGACGCATAACAACTTGGTGACGAATTCTTAACCATATTAACCAGGTCGTGATTTGACACGAATGTCCTGTTCACAACGCCACGCGATCGTGGCGCGCGATGTTGATTCAAATCTCGCAGTGCGAGATTTGCTGAAGGCGCGAGCAAGAAGAAGAAAATTCATTTGCGCGGAGAACAACTCCATGCGCGACTCAGAACACTTCTTTTTCAAATGAGACGTTGCGTTCTCAAACCACAATCGAAGAGCGCTGCATCGCTGGTAGATCGAAGCATATCTTGAGGTCGAGAGTGCGAGTCGCCTTCGCGTCAGCAATACCGAACGTCGTCTCTTGCAACGACTCCGCGTCGAAGCGCGTCACTCTTTCTTAGGCTTCTTCACCTTTTCAGAGAGAACCGCGCCGGAGTTGGGATCGAGATGAAATTCCACCCGCTTGCCGCCTTTCACACCCTCACCTTCCCAGTGGCCATCATCGGCTTCGAGTTCGGTGATCTCAGTGTAACCCGCCTCGATCAACTTTTGTCTGATCTGCTCGCGCGGCATCCAATCCGGACCGGGGTCATCGGCGACAGCATGCGCGAGCGGACCAACCATCCATGCGAGCGTGAGCGCGAGAGCGGTTGCTGCGATCTTCATGGCGACCTCCGTTTTCCCCCAATGGCAACGGATCGCGCGGACGACTGTTCCTGGATCAGACGAGATCAGACGAGGCCAAATAAAAACGCCCGCGGAAAATCAATTCCGCGAGCGTTTTCAAGATGGTGGGGGAAGAAGGACTCGAACCTTCGAAGCCATACGGCGGCTGATTTACAGTCAGCTCCCTTTGCCACTCGGGACACTCCCCCGCTTAACGTCGTCGGCCCTTCACACACCCGAATTGGGCGGCTGGACGGCCATGGATGACGGTAAAAAGCGAGCCCGAAAACGGGCGCCCGGTCGGCGCGTTTATGGGCGAAGGCGTGGGGTAAAGTCAACCAAGGCGGGGAGAATTATGACGGCATTTTCACGCCCGGCGCCACGCCGGAAATTGCCATTATTCCAACCGCGTGGGACAACCCCGGCATGAGCGATTCCACGCGAAAACCGCGCTTTCGGGGCGCAAATCAGCAAGGCCGCGGTAAAGACCGGGGCCAGAACCGCGGCCCTGGCGGCCGGCCGGCCTGGCGCGACCGCGACGACCAGGCCGATGGCCCAGTGATTCTTTATGGCTGGCACACGGTGACGGCCGCACTGGCCAACCCTGCCCGCCGCATCCGCAAATTGTTCCTCACCGAGAACGCCGCCCGGCGCCTTGCGGAGGAGAACATCGACACCCGCGTGACGCCGGAGATGGTCCGGCCCCAGGAGATCGACCGCCGCCTGAGCCCGGATGCCGTCCATCAGGGTCTGCTGGCGGAGACCGATGCCCTGCCCTCACCGGATCTCGATACGCTTGCGCGCGAGGGCATCGTGCTGGTGCTCGACCAGATCACCGATCCGCACAATGTCGGCGCGATCCTGCGCTCGGCCGCAGCGTTCGACGTCAAGGCCATCGTGACCACGGCCCGGCACAGCCCGGAAGCCACCGGCGTGCTGGCGAAGTCCGCCTCCGGCGCCCTCGAACTCGTTCCCATCGTCAGCGTGCAGAATCTGGCACGGGCGCTGACCCAAATGAACGACCTCGGCTTCATGACTGTCGGCCTCGACAGCGAAGGCACCGAAAATCTCGCCGGCGTCGCGCTGCAGGCGCCGCTCGCGCTGGTGCTCGGTGCCGAAGGCAAAGGGTTGCGCCAGTTGACGCGTCAGACCTGCAAGGTGGTTGCGCGCATGGACATGCCCGGCGCGATCAAGAGCCTCAACGTCTCGAATGCGGCGGCGCTTGCACTCTACATCGGCAGTACGCGTCTCGGCCTGATGAGCTAACGCTCGTTCAACACAAAACAAAACGCCCGCTTAACTTGCAAGCGGGCGTTGTTCGTTTGCGGATCGCGAGCGATCAGAGCTCGCGGTCAGAACGTGCGATCAGAACTTGTAAGTGTGCGGCTTCATCGGCACGTGCGCGCCGCGCGCCAGGCTGTCGCGCGGCACCTGACGGAAATGCGGATAGCCATGCCGGCTGGCGTGTCCGTACCGGACGCCGGAACGCGTTGCGTAGTAATACTTCGGCGCGCGGTGCGGACGATAGCCGCGATGCGCGTAGTGGCGGCGGCCCCAGCGATAGGTGTAAACCCTCGCTCCGCTGATGCCCGGCGCGCCGTCGTAATAGTGATGGGTCGCATTCGCGTACGGCCCGCCATAGTAGCCGTAATAGTAAGGACGGCTGTAAGCCCCCCAACCGCTCACCGCACGTTCCTGATAGGTCGGGAACGGAGCGTAGTTGCCGGGACCGGTGTAGGTCGGCCCCTGATTGACGTAGTAGTATTGCGGGCTCTGATAAGGAAATCCCGCGGTCGGATCCGGCAGGCGCTCACGCACGCTGTAACCGTAGCCATAGCGGTAACCGCCATAACCGTAGCTGGAGCCACATCCCAAGCCACTGCCGCATCCGTTGCCATAACCATAATAGCCATAGCTGCCGCATGGATCGGTCGCCGTACATGCCTGCACTGGCGCCGCCGACATGGTCGCCGCAAGGACCAAGCCCGCGATCAACCCCGCAATTTTCTGACGCATTGACACTCTCCTGTTCAAAAACCCGCTGTTGATCAGCGATGTTTAATTTCGGAACTGCTGAAACCGATTCGGACGACCGCCACGGATTTCCGGCGCAACGATCACCGGCGGTGGATCATACGGAATATTCTGCTGTGCGGGCTGCGGCGATTGCGCCGACCACGACTGGCGATAGCTTTCCGCCGGTTGCGGCAGGCGACGGTTGGCCGGCGGTTCGATTTCGAGGCGGCCATAGCCCGGCGTGCGGCCCGCACTCGGATAATAATGACCGACTTCCGGGGCGATGTACTCATCCCAGCCGCCATAGACGATGGTCTGCGGCTTGAAGTGATGCGCGAGACCCCACTCGTATTCGACGACACCGTACGACGCATCGCGGCCATTGATCATCACGGGGACGCCCGGCCGTCCGGGAATCACGATAAGCGCACCGCTGTCGGCCATCGCCGAGGCCATCGTTCCGAGCAAAATCGCCAAAGTCACTGACACGCGCATTCCAGGGCAGCCTTTCAAATGACGGCCAACCCTAATCCAGCCCTTCGCGGCAGGGGTTAAAGGCGGGCCCTAATCGTCCGGTAAGGCTAATGCGCAAGCCTTGGCAGACGTTCAATGTTGAAGAATTGCGATAAGGTTTTGGAAAGTTGAGGTTAATGGAGGGTTGCGGGTGGCTGCACGGTCCCGGCCGCGCGAAACCGCGCGTTGCCGCCACACCATAAGGAATGAAAAGTCAGGGAAACGTGGTGCCGGTTGAGAGGATTGAACTCCCGACCTTCGGTTTACAAAACCGCTGCTCTACCGCCGGTTTGAGCATGGAGAACACCAATAAATACGGTGTTTATGCGGGGTTTTTGCACTTTCTAGGCCACGGCAAACCCGGCCTAAACGGTGAACAGAAGCGGTTTTGTCAGGCACAAAAACAGGCACAGTTTGTTCGCATAGTGTTCTTGTTGTATTTGAATTTTCCCCCTTCAAGCGCATCGTTTCTGGCGCGAAACTGGTGCGGTATTTCCCCCGTGATTGTCCAATGCTGAGGCTGTTCTCCCTGATCGCTGCCGCTCTGTTATCTGCCTCTTGGGCGGGCGCCGAGACGGTCCAAGTGAAGTATCGCGGCGCGATCGACCTAAAGGAATTCACCTGCCAGGACATCACACGCAGCAGCTTCATCAATCGCGTGTGCTACGACGACTGCAATCAGTACATGATCGTCCAGCTTCAGACCGTCTATTATCACTACTGCGAATTGCCCAAAGCGACGTTGACCGCGTTCCTAAACGCGTCGTCAATGGGGCAGCATCGGGGGGCTCAGGCAAAGATGGGCCGCCTTCGATTGCCGGACTCATCGCGTCCCGAGTTACTAGGCCGCCCATGCCAGTGACAAATCGCTGGCCACCGTGATAGGACGGTACAACTCCTACCGACTGATCTGACAACATGCTCGTACATCAGGGCTCAGGCCGGACCGAAGCGTTCGACCGCCGGCTAGCTGTAAGTCTCGCAACAATTGCTGGTGCGCTCAACGCTGCCGCGTTTCATGCGGTCGGCTTCTTTTCCGCGAATATGACGGGCAACGTTTCAATATTCTCGGATCGGGTTGCTTCTGGCCACCTCCTGCCGGCCTTCGGTTTCTTCGCGATCGTCATCGCGTTCATTAGCGGTGCTACTGTCTCAAGCCTGCTGATTAACGCAGGTAGGCGGAGGAAAATACCAGGGATATTTGCGTACAGCATTTTGGCCGAAGCGGTCCTTTTGGCACCGCTTGGGTTGGCGGACATCTGGTTGCGTGAGGCCTGGCGCGTTCCCCTTATCGTGATGGCGCTCAGCTTTCTTATGGGGCTTCAAAATGCTGTGGTGACCAGGATATCAAATGCCCGTGTGCGGACCACCCACGTGTCAGGAATGGCCACTGACATTGGAATTGAACTGGGCAATCTCTTGGACGTCGCGCGCGGAAGGGAAGCCTTTGACCAGGCAAGCAACGACCGATCCAAACTGCTGCTCCACGTTCAAACTGTTATCGCGTTTCTACTAGGCGGTGTCGCCGGCGTCATAGGGTACGCATTCATCGCTGGCGGGCTGTTTCTTCTAGCTTCCGCAGTTCTGTTCTCTATCGCGCTCTCTGGGATATTTGCCGCGCGAGGTGATTAAGCCGACCCGATCAACCGAGAAGCGCCCAGTGCCCGTCATCGGATCATGTTCCAGCATGAAATTCGAAGAAGCCCGTCCCCCGGAAGCCGCAGCAACAGTGCCCGTAATCATGCCTTCGAATCGGCTTGCTGGGCCGCAGGAGGCACGAATAAGAATTTGTGGAACATAAATAATCAGATGATCTTGAATGCAGTTAGTAGCGTGCCGGAGTTGCGTTGTGTCCTGGGAAGATCGGTTCCATCAACCGGTGCAGGTGCCATCTGGTAGACCACTAGAAACGTTAGCGGATGCCCGCGACTACATTCTTGCCCTCCCTGAAGCGCAGCAAAAAACACGTCCTGTTCTTACCGCGACTGAAGCGCTTTTGCTGGCCGCAACACGAACCGGTCCGATACAGCATGCTCAGTGGGGAATGTCCCAGCTAATTTATGGAAAACCGGACGGAGCGCTGAAGCGTGAGAAAAAGGTCCTGAAGATCGGGAAGCGGCTGGCGAGATGAGCGACGACAAACCGAGCGATGGCATTCCAACAGGCTGGGAGCCGAAAGCTGATATCGATCATCTGACGATCTGTTCGACCTGCGGCAAAGGTTACGACATGCGAAAGCTGGACGAGGTTCTGAAACATGTCCACGGCGGTAAGATCGAAATGATCGAGACGTTCGGGCCGCCAACGCGGAGGCAGTGAGTGCTCTGGACGACTTCCGAAAGACCGGCAAGATTACCCTGCAATGAAACTGGCACCCGGGACGTGACAGCCTCGCTCAACAGGCTACCTAGCGGGGATCGGAACTGCTAATATCACGTCGAGCAGTTTCCTTTATTTTGAGCGGTGTCGTGACCGACGAAGCGGTTTGCCCCAACTGTGGTTCGCCTATGACCCGCGTCATCCAAGGACGGCGGAAGAGCTGGCAATGTCCGAAATGCGATGCGCCGACAGACCCACTCAAGAGCGAAGATGCACAGGCTTGGGCTCACAGTCCGCTAAAGCCTCCCGTGTAGGTTTGCCGCCTGGTTTCACAGGCAGGTGGCAAAGGCCGGCCGGGCTAATTGAGGTTCCACGAGCCCGGCCGATCCTTTTCATAGGAACGATGATGGTCAAGGGAGTTAACTAAGCGTCTCGTCGAAATTATCGATTCGATTGCAATGTCGCCAGATCCCGCTGACCGCCGCTTATATCTATTGGACCAAATCGAAAGATGCTTTCGACTCGCCGCGGCGGTCGATCCCACGACAGCCGCGGCTCTCCGAGAGGTCGCCATGGAACATCAGGTGGAGCTTGAGCGTTTACGGTCAACTTCCCAGATCGAGCCTGAACTCAATGCCGAAACACGTCACAAGCCGGACATGGAAGGCTGAAGATATCGAGCGCTTAAGAAATATGGTGGCGGCCGGCATCTCCGCCGCACGAGCCTCCGTCGCGTTCCGCCGCAGCGTCACCGGCGTGAAAGCGCAGGCCAAGAAACTTGGTTGCCCATTTCCAGATGAGAGGCATTTGAAGCGCGACCGGCGATCGGCGGGCGTCAATGCTACGGAATGGGCGCGCTTCAGATGATCGACGATAGCGACGGCGGCGGTCTCTCCGGGTGGAAAGCCTACAATGAGGACGAACACTCGATGACGTGCACCGTGTGCGGCGTCAAGTTCGACATGCGTATGCCGGAGAACATCGGCAAGCATCTGCACGACGCAAGCGGTCTCGAGCTTGTGGAGATTTTCGGTTCGCCTACGCGGCGGAGAATGTGAGAGGAACCGGATTGTCGCTTCGATGTTGGCACCATAATGGAGGTGCACAATGGCAGCAGAAAACGATGGCAAGCCGTGGAGCGGCGACGATCTTCAGACCCTGAAGACGCTCATCACAGAGAATACGCCCACCAGCCTGATTGCAATGAAGCTCGGGCGGACCGAGGATTCAATTCGCGACAAAGTCGCAGCGGAAGGCCTATCTCTCGCTCCCACGAATCGCAGCCCGCGAGATTAGAGCGATTGCAATACCCTCTCTGGGGTATGCGGTTCGGGATTTCCTGGCGCGAAATTCCTTCCATGGACAAAGAAACTCGCTTCCGAATTGCTGTGGTGATACTGGGCGTTCTACCGATAGCGCTTCTCGCCTTCGCTCTCTTCAGACGATGAACAATAAAAAAGCCGCGCCCCAGTTGAGGAGCGCGGCTTTACATAACGCCAGACAGAGCAACGGTTATATGCCTTTGCGGTTCGCCACATCCGTCAGAAAGTAAAGCGACCACAGCACTGTCACTGAAAGCAAGGAAAGCAACATCGATAGCGTTAAAGCGCCCCCTGCATGAAGGGCAAAACGCAAGTACGGCAATTTGGCTGTCCAAGCCAGCACCGCATCCTTCATCAAACCTGCTCCTACAACAGCGAAGAGCGTCACAAGTCCAAGGAAACTGAGATAGCCAAGCAGAAAGCATAGAAATTGGCGCATCGTAAGCGCATCATTGTCGAGCCACAGCTCTGCACCGATCGGGCGTTTGTCTATATTCGGACCTGGCGCTCCCATTGACACGGCTGCAAGTGCGCCGATCATGAAGGGGACCGCCATTACGAGCAGATCTCGGGCAAATCTCAGGAGACCTCCCTCCCCAAAAAGGGCGGGGCGAGGATCAATGACCATATAGATGGCCCAACAAAGTATTCCGACGACGACGGGTATGATGACGTCGTATTTGAACTTTTCCGGATGACGAATTTCGAGATATCGCAATGGCGCAAGCAAGCGCAGGCGTGACTGCTTACCTCCTTGCTGTACGTCCAGAAGCTTTATTTGCCGCGTTCCCATAGCTCATCCTTGTCCACGAATGTGGCCATTTGATCGGCTACTTGATCATCTATTTCGGAATACCAGTCGCGGTAGTCATGCTTTAGCGACATCAGCTCTTTTTGACACATCAATAGGTCGGTAGCGCCGGCCAAAGCTTGATGTACCTTTCCCGTGATCGTCCCGCCATTTATCTGACGGTATGTCAGCTTGGTCTTATACCCATTCGTTTCATAGAGGGTTCGCAGGCCAGTGAGCCACTTTATGCGCTCAACTGGATCATTCGGTCCGCGATGTGCGTTTATCTTGAGAACAACGTCGGCAATGATTTCTTCATCCAGTACATGGTCCTTGCCGCCGATTGATTGCTTAGCCGAGCGCTTCGAAAAGATCATATGAGCAAGCTCTCGCCCGCCCGCCGTGGCGAAGGACAGCGACCTACCGACATCCGCGAGCAACTCAAGCCGCGGTGTATATTTGTATGTCTTGGTGTTCATCCTCCCAGGTTTTTTCTTATCAGGAGAATGGACTTCGTAAGTGAGTTCGTCCGCGCGTGCCCAACGTCGCAATTGCCGGTTAATGAAGCTCTCGATCATTGATCGATTGATTGAGTGTGCAACCTCTATAGCGCAGCGATATTGCCCATCATCATGCTGTGTAGTTGGAAGGCGAACGACAATATGAGCGGAGACGCCACCACGTTCGTTCTTCCTACCTGCAATATCTCTCCCTTCCAGACTTTCAGTGTCGACGACAGAAAATGTCCGTTTTCCTTGATCTACGTATTCCAGCAGCAGCTTCGCATACGAATACTGACCTGACTTTTTAACTTTGATATCGCGGAGCCAAATGAAATTGAGCCCGCTGCATCGCGCAATTCGTGCATCCTCTGTCTCATCCGCATCCCGTTCAGCATCGGCGCCGCCGATAAACTCGATGGCGTGGCCAGCATTTTTCCTGTCTTGCAAAACAGACAGAAGGGCCTCGCCCCCGACCAGCGGCGGCTTATATTCTGGAGGTGCATGCGATGTAGAAGCACTCGCCAAACGATTGAGAATTACAAACCGCTGAAAATCGTCGTCCGCCACAATAGTCCCCCGGCCACGTCGCCGGGAGAATGTCACAACCATGACGAGCTTTAAACGGGCTAATATAGTTAAGAGTAGTCCTCACCAGGATTCTTCATCGAGATGTAAACAAAGATTAATGCATTGATTTTTCTAATACATTTCGAAGATTCACACCGTGCTGCTGTTTAGGACGGCCCGAAGCCCGAGACACATAGAAGCACCGCCGCCGCCAGACCGAAAACGACTCAGCCGCGCGCGTTAATCATGGCGATGCTCCCAGATTAGCCAGGCGATCAGGCCGATAAGCAGTAGGCTCACGACGGTATTCACGAGCGTGCGCGGGTTAATCAGCATTGGCCCATCGGCTCCCGTGCGGGTTCACGATGGCAAAGCCTGCGATCGATCTGGCGTGAATGCGTGTCCGCCTGCCCCCACTGTTCGCGTCGTAGGCCATCCACGTTGAACCGCTGATGTGATGCTCGAGCACAAAGACGTGGTGACGCCGAACGGCGACCATCCCCGGCGCAGGCACCGAGCGCGGAAAGCGATACCAATTCCTCGCCAGCCACAGATCACGCACTGGCCGCCCGAATACCCGGACAGCCGCACCGCAGCCGCAAAACGCCCGCGTCGGGCAACCGGATGGATGAGACACGATCTCGGCACGCGCAGGCAGCAACAGCAGGCACCGCAAAGCGCCCGCGAAAGCGGTGATGCGAAGGAACATTCGATTTTCCTGATGGTTATGAGATAGCGAGGCTTCTGCCGTCGAGTTGGTGATGCTCTCGATGGCCTAACTTGGCCGGTCAGGATCCCCCATCCGGCCGGCCTTCTTGTTGGGATATGCAACTTCTGGTATTTGAGTGCCGCTTACCCTGCTCGCACGGGGTAGCGCTCAACTTTCGGCCCGGCCGGTTTGTTGATTGCCCGGTCGGGTCTTTTTTCTATCCGTACTGCCCCTCGATATTCGCGCGTAAGTGTGTGATCCAGCCGTTACGCTTCCGCAATTCGAGGTTGACCACGACCGCCACTCCACCAGGAGCCACGCGACGAGCCCGATCAGCACCAGGACGGCAATCGTGTTGACGACCATGTTGGGGTTAATCACTGCACCGTCACCCTCGCCGTCCCGCCCATGCCGGGCGCGCGGGCAGCGCCATAACTGAGGTCGATCCAGCGGCCACGGATGAACGGGCCGCGATCGTTGATGCGGACCTCAATGCTCCGACCGGTGTGCAGATCGGTCACGGTAACTCGTGAGCCAACGGGGAGCGTCCGATGCGCCGCCGTCATCGCGCGCGGGTTCATGATTTCGTCGGAAGCCGTTCGCTGGCCGCCGTAGGCATCACCGACGCGATGCAGGTTTCGGCATAGGCAATCGTCGGCGCGCACAGGGGAGTGCGGCCGCAAAGATGATGCGAAACATTCAAATTCCTTGGGTTTGTAACAAAGCTTTCAACTGTTCGCCGCAATTATGACGGAGGGCTTCCGCCGGATTCAACCTGTGGTATTATGGAGTTCCACGGGGAGCAGCCGTTAAGATGAAAAAGCGTTGGGCCATCGCGGCTCTGACCTTGATTTACCTCGCCGGAATCCTCTGGCTGGTTGATCTCAAAGACGTCTTCGCACTCAGCTCCAAGATCTCACCCGGAACGCTGGCATGGGTGTCTGGGCTCGCGATCCTTGCCAACTTATTCGCCTTGATCCGGTCACGGAGCGCCATTCGAGCGCTCCGTTTTACCGCAAGCTGGCGCGACATCTTCCTGGCGTTCGCCGCTGGCAACCTCGCCACCTTGGCATTTAACGTTTTCGGTCAGAGCCTTTCCCGCGCTGCAATTCTCCAGCGATCGGGCGTGCCGTTCGGCATCACGGTGGTGGCCACCTACATCGAGCGCGTTCTCGCCGCTGGCATCCTCTTTCTTCTCAGCCTGATAGCCGTATTCATTTTGTACCGCGGTATCCAGGTCGACTTCATTCAAGGCGTAGGCGACCTGATCTTTTCCGCCGTCGGCATTGTCATTGTTAGTGTCACAGTCCTAGCCACCGTGCTTCGCGGCCGCGCGATGGAAGGAGCCGCGGAGACGTTGAGGCTCATTGCGAGGTTGGGGCCGAGTTCTTTTTGGACCATCCTTGGATTCGGTGCAGGACTTGCCGCCTATCTCGTTTTGTTTGATGCGCTCGATCACACCACCGCATCGATCGAGCTGGTCTCCGCACTGACGATTGTAATGCTCGCTACAAGTCTGCCTATCAGCTTCGCGGGCTTCGGATTGCGCGAGCTGAGTGCAGCGGCGACGTTGTCCATCGTGGGTATCGAACCATCGGTCGCGGTCGCAGCCTCCGTCCTCGTAGGCGTGATTTACATAGGTGTGGCCGGACTTTTTGGATTGGCTGCGCTGCCACTGACAGCAAGAACCGAGGCACCCGCCCCTGAAGAGTCAACACCGTCAACCGGACGAAAACTCCTCACCGACTCGATCACCATTCAGTTTCTCGCGCTGACGTGCGCGGTCCTGATTTTCTTCCGGGTTCGCGTGCCTGTTTCTGACCGCGATCTACTGATCAATATCAACGTCGCGGATATTGTCGTCATCGTTGCATTTACCGTCATTGCTTTGACGGTTGCAGCAGGACGTATTCGAGAGCTTTTCCCCTCAAGATTGTGGTCCTCGCTGATCCTACTGACCGGCTCCATCGCGGTCGGGATAATCGACGCATTTGCGTATGGGCATCTTGGAAGTTGGGCGGTCTTCACCCGCGGATGGGGATGGGTTGTAATCCTCGGATATGCGTCGCTGGGAGCTGCCACTGTGAAGCTCGCAGGCGAAACCGGGCGTGAGAAGATCGCTGGGGCTCTAATATGCGCAACTGTAACGATTTGCGCATTGCAGTTGATTGGCTTGTTGTTCAACTCGATCTACCCACTTCCCACCTATGTCGTTTTCATACCCCTGCAAGGATTCGCCCGGAATCAGAACGCATTCGCGTTTGACCTTGCGGTAACGGGCGTTTTGTTAATCGCTGCAAAAAATTGGGGGCCGCTTAGAAACCGCCGCGCATTATCAGCACTGCTGTTCTCGGCTCTCTCAGCCGCGATGTTCTTAACCGAGTCTCGAACCGCCATAGTATTTGTGTTCTTGCTCGCCGCCCTCGACGTCGCTTCCTATGCTTATTTCCGGTCGAGATTTGCAGTTCCTCTGCCAACTTCTACGATTGGGGTGGCCGCGATATTTCTGGCGCTTAGCTTCTCTGCGCCTGTTTCGCTGCACACAGCGAACCAGCTCCCACCGCCAACACACAACATCTCTCCTTCAGAGTCGGCGAAGACCAAGACCACGCGTTTAAACCATCCTTATGCAGACCTGGAACGAGCCGATACAATCGTGGGCGGCCTAACTTCATGGAAGGAGAGCCCCATCTTTGGCGCCGGAATAGGCCGATACTTCGAGACATCAAAGAAGGTGGACCTGAACCCCAAAAGCATCCATTCGATCTATGTATGGTTCCTTTCTGAAATGGGGATGGTTGGCCTGATCGCCCTTCTCGCAAGCGCCGGGCTACTCACGTTCAGCGCGTTTAAGCTGTTGCCGACTGACGACGCTCGATGGGGCTTCACTGCGCTGGGGTGCCTGACCCTGATGGGCATCGGCGGACTAGTGCAAGATTTCAGTTACCAGCGCATATTCTGGTTCGTCTTAGGGCTATGCTTGGCGACTTCCGCGCCGGCAACAACTTCGACACTGAAGGATCGAACATTCATCGGTGCAGTGGCTGCCCTATCCGTGGTGCTTCTCGTTTGTTGGCACTTGCGATGATCGGTCTTAGGAGTCGGCTCGTGCAGATCAATCTCTCGATCGTTGCTTGGTGGATAGTCGCAGCGATCTGCCTGTTATTGCTTTGGCAGATGCCCGCCTGACGTCAGAGTGCTTAAGCAAAAAGAGTGCCTCTCAGTCCTCACGGGTGCGGCGGACCTTTGAGTAACTTCGGCTCAGCCAACGTCATCCATATTGTCCCTCGACACTGGACCGCGGATGGGTGATCCAGCCGTTGCCCTTCCGCAATTCGCGGAAGTCGTCTTCCAGCGCCGTAACCCGCCGATCGGTGTCGATCTGTCGTTGCTCTCCGACGCGGATCGATGTGTTCATGTTCGCCACTTCCTTTAGCACCTCGACCAGCTTTTTGATTTCGGCCTGCATGGCCGTCATGCTGGTTTCTATTTTCGTGAGACGCCCGGATAATCCCCAGCCACCGCCGAACGCGCGCATGATGACATTGAACGCGAGCGTAACCGTGCCCACCGTGACGACATTCCATACAGGGTCCATCAGCCCAATCCTATTTTGAAGGTTTCTTTTTTCGCCTCGTGACCGCGCACGCGCGCGCAACGTCGCGGTCACCGATCGATTGAACGGCCACTTGAGCTAAGGCACTGTTGGGCGCGGCCTCGATTTCAGCAGCGACCTGGTTTTGAAACTCCTGCGTCCAAGTTCGGACTGGAGGGCAGACAGCCGGCGGCACCGTCGCCGGCATTTCGCAAGTCAGCATGGCAAAGCCGAGCGCGAAGCCCGTGCACGTGATCGAGGTCATGCCGAGCCTTCCCTGAGGCGCGATATCGCATCCGCCGCAGACTTCGGCGCATCGGCCTGCGCCTGAAGTTCGGCCTGCTGAGCATCGATGGTAGCTTGCTGGCTTGCGACCGTAGCGTTCGCAGCAGCTAGGTCCGACGTGTTCTTGTTCGCGGTGTATTTGTCCCATGCGCTGAGCAGGAACTGAGCCAGCCACCCGAGCAGAAGACTGGCCCCTTGCGAGGCCAGCCATGTTGTGAGCGTCGCCACGTTACGCGCTCGGGGTCGCAGCCGTAGTGGTCGTGTTCGCGACCTGCGGCAGAAGCGCGAGGATCTTCTGGGCGATGGCGTCGGGTGTCAGGCCGAAGTGTGCAATCGCATCAGGAGCGGCCTTGATAACGTAGTTCACGGCATCCGCGATCAATGCGCTTTTTACGTCGACCTTGACGCCCTGTAGCTGATTGCCGAGCTGGTTCAGAACCAGGCCGGCTGCATTGGTCGCCGCGGTCTGCAGGCTTGCCCGCATGCTGTCGTCAATCGAGACACCAAGCTTCGTCTTGAGCAGGTTCAGCACCCAGCCGACGAGGAACGTGATGACGGCGCCGATCGCGGCGACGATGTACGGAACAACGTCCGACCAGATGTCGCCAACGGCAATCGTGGTGTCGGCACGCGCTGCGGAACTGACGGCAACGCAGAGCACGGCAGCGCAAAGCGCCGCCTTAAAGAGACGGTTCATAGTTCACCTTTAGTTTTTGAAAGATGCGCAGGTAACCCGCCTACGCGCGGGAACACTGATTAGCATCGGCATTCGAAGTGCCGGTCGCGGATAGGATTAAGATGAGAAAGATGTCCGAGGAGCTTGTGAACACAGAGAGGAAAGCCGGTGCACTTAAGGCCATTTTCGCTGTTGACCTGCTTACTCTCTCGATCACAGCCATTACTTGCCTGTGCCTGATCTACTATCTTGCAGTCGGCGACTTGAAGCCGATGGATTTCTTTTTCTGATCTTCAGGGAAGGTATGTATAGGAACATAGATCAATCGCGCGTCTCGCCCCGAAGGGGATGGCGGCTATGACGGGTGTCGCCGGCTTCCGAGCCATGAGATTTGCCCCGTAGCCCTTGCCGCGGTAAAAGAACCGATGAAGGACTTGAGGAAATCTGACTTATTTGTTGGGATCGGTTCCGGCATAGCGGGCGGCCTTCTGCTTTTGACCGCGGCCGCGCTGGCGATATTCCTTTTGTTTCCTCGGTATTTCGATGTTTGGAACCGCAGCCCGCCGCCGACGGCGAAACAGCAAGCACCTCAAAACGATCGGTAGCTAGGCCTCGTTGGTCGAAAGTTTGCCGCTCGAGGCCAGCATGACCTTGCGAACGTTGTCGGGCTGGGCCTGATAATCCGGCCGGCGCGCGCGGTAGAGGCGCGACTTCGCAATTCGCGTGATGCAGACCTTGTCGGATTGGTTGCCGCCGAGACAATGATAGGCGCCGAAATCCTCCCCGACGTACAGGGCGACGTGGCCGCCTCCATTGCGCTTGAAGGTCAGCACGTCACCCAGCATCGGGACTGGCGCGAGCTTGCCAAAGTCCGCCCAGGACAGCGCCCACAGCGAGCTATCAACCGGCTGCTTCCCTGCCCGCTTGGCGACGATAGCCATGAACAAGCCGCACCACGGAATCGAGTCGTGGCTGTAGGTCTTCGACAGGGCGAGCTCTGCAGCCCATGCCATGATCGTCGGGTTATCCTTAGCCCCAGGCCCTTCCAGCGTCCCAAACAAAGACAGGGCCTCAAGAAGCATTTTCGGACCCGGCTCCTTCGACAGCCAGGCGTATTCAGCGGGCAGCGGTAATCGCTCCCGCAGGGATGCGAGGTCGGGCATGGGAAATCTCCGATTTGTGGGATTTAGTGAACGGCTAGGCTTAGCCCGTAGATCGGGACATTCTTGCTGTTGAGTGTTTTCACCCGAGCCGCAAACGAAGTGCCGCTCGTACAAGCCTGATCAACGCTCTCGACCACCTTCCGTCCGCCTTGACTATTTGATGTGACCGACGATATGGACGCGCTCGACCAATTCGAGCCGCCGTCACATGTAACCTCTACGGTCAAATCCGTGTTGAGCGTCGGAGACGCGACGTTATCAAACTCAATTAGAACACGACCGCTGCTTACGCTCGCGTCTGCTGTCTGCATCGCTGTCACAAGCGTCATATTGCTTGTTGTCGTCGTATAGTTGATTTGGACCTTAATGGTATCGCTCGACCCGTAGTTATCAGGCGAAACACCGACAGCCGTCGAGTTGCGGCCGGAGTCGTACCCCGCGATTGCCGCCGCTGTAGTGAGAGCCATATTCGCGGTTGAGCTTATTGAGCAGTCGAGGACAATCCAATACGTCGTGCCGCTTGTGACGGACGGGGGCGAAGAGAAGGTGAATGTAACGTTCCCGGCGCCTGTTATGTTTACAGTGTTGCTGGCCGTCCCGATCTGTGTGCCTGGGTGCCCGCTCCCATTGCTGTACAGGCGAGCGGTGACATTCCCACTTGCTGCGACGCTTGTGATATTGATGGTGACAGTCGCAATCGTGCCGGTCCCTGTCGCAACCCATCGGAAGCCGTGAAAGACGCTGGTTCCCGTTCCAATCGACGAGCCGCCAAGGGTAATAGATGCCTTTGAAGCCTGCGCAAAGTTTCCATCAATGGGACCAACCATACTCGGCGCGACATTCCCCGTCGTAGCCCCCGCCGATCCCGCCGTCACGGTGTAATTCGATGACGATGCCGTGAGAATGCCGTTCGCCGTATCGCTCGCTCCTTTGAAGCCCGTCGCGAAGCTGTTCACCGTCCGTCGATACTCTGGAAACGACTTGGACTGATAGATCATTGAAAGCCCAAAGTTCTGACGTTCGGAGTTTGTCAGCCCGCCGCTACCCCCACCACCAGCCGGGGCGTCCCACGATCCGTCGGCCTTCAGGTATTTGGCGGCGGCGGCATCACCAGCGCCAGGCGCAGGAACAAGCCCCTTCGTGCCGCCCATGCCGCTATCGCCGATCATTGTATTCAGCGCCGCCGTGGCTTGTGTCGCTGTTCCGAACGCGGCCCCATTCAAAGTGAACACGTTGCCGGTGCCGCCGGTGTTGAAGCTTTTGTTGGTGAGCGTGTCGGTTGTGCCCCGGCCCACCAGTGTATCGGTCGATGTCGGTAGCGTCAGGGTGCCGGTATTGACGATCGACGAGAACGACGGCGTTGTGAGACTCGGCGACGTCGCTCTCACGACTGACCCCGTCCCGGTGTTCGCGGTGGCTGCGAGGCCGTTGATCGAGAATGAGTTGCCAACTCCTGCGGTGTCGAACGTCTTATTCGTGAGCGTGTCAGTCGTCGCCTTGCCGACAAGCGTGTCTGTCGCTGCCGGCAGCGTCAACGTGGTAGTTCCTGCTGCTGCTGCAGCCTTCACAGTCGTGAGGCCCGACGTCGCGCCCTTCAGGATCACTGTAGCATCATTGAACGACTTCGCGCCCGTTACGGTTTCAGCGTTGCCAAGGGTCATGGCAGTGCCCGACGCCGCCGGGCCGGTCAGCGTCACACCATCAGGAATGGTCAACGTCGCCGAGGTCGCAGGCGCGGTGAACGTGATCTTATTGATGCTGGTCGCAGTCGCTGCGCCTAACGTTGGCGTCACCAGCGTCGGCGCCGTAGCCCGCACAACAGATCCGGTCCCAGTATTCGCTATCGCCGCGAGCCCGTCGATGCTGAAGCTATTGCCCGCCGCGGCCGTGTCGAACGTCTTGTTTGTGAATGTGTCTGCCGTTGCTTTCCCGACCAGGGTGTCCGTCGCTGCCGGTAGCGTCCAAACGTAGGACGACGCCGCAGCCGGCGCATTGAGTGTCCCCGCACCTGATGTGGAGCCCGCCAGGAGCAGCTTCGCCGATGCGAACGTCTTAGCGCCAGTGATCGTTTGGACCGCCGCAAGAGTTGCGATGGTGTCGCTGGCATTCGGCAGCGTATAGGTCTTGAGCGGCGTCGCCGGACCACTGAACTGCATGAACGCGTTGCCAGTGCCGCCTTTCGGACCCGAGAGTGGCGATGTGCCGGGACTGACCTGGGCGAACGCCGAAGTCGAGAATGCAACCGACAGCGCAGCCGCAATCATGCGAACCGTTTTCATTTCGATTTCCTCGAGAGATGCAGAAAGATCAGAAGTAGCCCCGACCGTCGGTGCGCGGCGTCAAGCGTATCGATGCGCCGTTGGAGTCGATGATGTAGCTGGGTCCGCCCATAATGGTCTGGCCGTCATCACTATCGACCGTCAGTGTGATGTTGTTGGTCGCGGCGTCGAACTTGCCGTCCACGATCTGGATGGGCCGGGACCGGGTCTGCGAATCCGGGAGAATTACGTTCGTCGGTTCACCCGTCGTCTTCTCAATGATGATGATATCCGCGTCGTCGGATTCGACAGTCACATCGCCCGCCTCGGTTACTGTCCACTGTAAGAGACCGCTGGCGACAACGTCCGTCTCTGCCCCTAGGCCGATCCCAACGTATCGCCAAGTGCGCTCCATATCGCCGAGATAGACACGGACTTGATACGCGCCGCCGACAGCGTGGAAGAAGACAAACCCCTTCTCATCCGCTTGTACTGGATTTCCCATCGCTACGGTTCCAGCGCGATCGCTGTACAATTGCACCAAGGGCTGCCCGGGTATTTCAGCGCGGACCTCGACGTTCGCAAACGGAATAACGTTCCCTGCATCATCCGTGACGGAAAACTGATGTCTCGCCATCGTCATTGTGGCACCCTAAAAAATTAGCTGATCAGTTGACCTGGGGTCCGGCGATACTTCCGCCCGTGACCGTGAATGTGATGAAGGAGAGGCCATCTATCGCGCGCCCGGCAGCGCCACCACCACCGCCTGGTATGCCGGAGAGGCTGCTACCGCCGTCACCGCCAAGAGAGCCGGGACCGCCGCCACTACCGCCACCACCGCTGCCGCCGACGCTGCCGCCACCCCCGCCGCCGCCGCCAAATTCTGAACCACTGAACCCCGGTCCACCGCCACGGCCTCCTGCACCACCCGCACCCGCAGCAATGCCGGCGCCACCGCCGCCACCACCACCAGCGCCGCCGCCGCCGCCGCCGCCACCACCGCCCCAAATCGTTGCTCCGGGAGGAAATTCCACAGAGATCGCTTGCCGAGTAAAGAGCGCCGGGCCGCCCCCCTGTCCTACGCCTCCCGGCACTGCGGCCGACTGCGCGTCCGCCCCGCTTCCCCCTGCGCCACGGATATGCCCTTCGATTATGAGCTTGAGCGTTACACCAGCGGGCCATGTCCCGACATTGAGAGAAGGCAACCCGGTTGAATTCGAAAAGACCTTCGCGGATGACAAGATGCGGCAAATGACCGTTACGCCGCTTTCGGGAACCGCATAGATCAGATCATGAGCCGATCGCAGATTGATATTTGCGATGCTGGTATCGATTACGATCAGATGCGTGAGAGATTCATCCGGCGGCGGATTGTAGAGAACCTCCTCAGCCTCGTAACGAAGGCGATCGGCTGATGGGTTCAACCTCGTGACCTGCACCGGAATATTGACGAGCGCGCCGGTCGCATCCTGTAAGCACCGAGACGAAACCTGGCACCCGCCTCCGGGGGCAAGATCGGGCAAGGAATATCGAAAGAGATCGAATGTCAGCTTTCGGGGCGGATCACGATAGCGGCTGAGCGTGATCGCGCCCAGCCGATCGCTAACAGTCCGTCCGAGCGGTGGAATCCAGCGCGAATTAATGACTTTGATAACCGCTCCGCCATAATCAAGCTCGGCCTGCTCGTCAGTCGTGACAGAAGTCGATCGATAATTTTCGGTATCGTAAAGCTGCTTCAGCGGATTGATTTGACCGAAATACACCTGTACCCGCGAAATGCGCTTGTCGGGCTGCTCTTTGACCGTCAGGGAGCTCTGCAATGCGTTATCGGGCGTAACAGTTAGAGCGTCTGTCACGACGCTACGAAGGACCTGAAGCTTGATGGTGCGCGAAATGTCATCCCACCAGACGACCAAGCAGGCCTGCTGGATCAATTCCGAGATCAGAGTTGCAACCGAGGTAGGCTCGCAGATGTTCGCGGTGTAGAGCCTCGCCAGGAACGTGGACGTTTCGGTCTTCCAATCCGAGAGCGGGATGAACTCTGAGGGGATGCCTGCGTAGTTCACCATCAAGTCGCTGATGATATCCGCCGCGTCCTCTGACTCGTACTGTTTGATTACCTGAACGCGATCTTGCGCCCTATGGCTCTGCGCTTCGGTATTGAGCTGTGCGCGCCCACCCGTGAGGGTCAGTGTATCGCCCGACCGGGTAAACGATACAATTTCTTGGCCGCCTATCGCAGCTAATCCGGATGCGGGGTACTCGGCGTCGCCAATGCCGGCCGGCGACATGGTCGCGCTGGTGGCGCCGCTCGTGATGTCGGCGGACAGGAATCCGTTGTTCATCAACGGGGCTTGCGAGCGATCGCCATCGGCTAATTTCAGAATGTCTTTGGCGACCAGCGTGTATTTTCCGTCCGGCGTCGGGCCGTCGAAACTATCGATGACAAAATGTCGGGCCTCCATTTCGGAGAGTGCCTGGCCGACAAGACCGGTGATCCACCGCACTGCACGGCCACGCAAGAACGGCTGGCGCGCGCGGAACTTCCCCCAAAACGTCCCTTGTTTGAATGGGTCGTAACCTCGTTCAGAGCGATACTTATCGAAACCATCGCCTGTATCGGAATGCGGCGCGTCGACCAGGGTAACATTCAAACTCGCGCGTGTTCCAAGATTTTCACCAAGAGAAACTGTTGCCGGCGAGAACGACACCTCCTTGATGAATGGAAACGCGTCGATGTCGCGAGGTAGATACTCGGTCGATACTGCGAACCGCAGCGTTACCGTGGTTTCCTCGAAATTTTCTCTGTCCTGACAGGTTTTCGGAGTGTTGAAGCACTTGATATCGCCTGTCGTGCCGAGGACCGCGGCGCATGGCGACTCGCCATAAGTCAGCCCGCAAAACGGGATATCGATTTCTATATAGCTCAGCGACTTCATCATGTGATACCGCTCAACGCCCAATCAAGCGCAATGAGGTTGCTTGGCCCTGCTGGCGCCGGCTTCGGGTCATCGGTGAACCACACATAGCCGACCTCATTCGGATACGTGCTCGGGCGCCATGCGAAGAAGAAAGGCACTTCTTTGGCGACCTTGAGAAATGGATCCATGTATGTGCGGAACCACGCTGGCGAGATCAGCGATAAGGGAACGGTAGACTCTCGCCATTCACCAAGCACGATGCGGCCTAGGAAATTCCCGGACTCGCTCATGCCGTTTGCGATGTTTGACTTTCGTCCGTGCGGCAGCGGCGTGTGTCCGACGTAAACTTTCCGCTCGAGGTCCAACAACTTGCCGACGTAGAGAACGGCAGCGCGCGCAGCATCCGAACCCGAAGCCATCTTCAACCTGATCTGAGCCAAAGACTGCGCAACGAAGCGAAGCATCAGGGGCGAGTCGTCTGAAAGGATGCGCGGCGGGACGAGTTCTATCCAAACCCCATCGATCAACCCTTCGACCGATACCGCAATTGCAGCCGTCCCGAAATTGTGACGCGCCACGCCGACATAATCGATGGGGTCGACCTCGTTGACCGTAACGGTAAGATATTGCTCCGTGCTGTCCGCCGCGCGCCATTCAAGGTGCGTCGCTGGATTCGCCAGATTCGATGCTGGGAAGTTGACGTCCTGTGTATCGGCCGCGATCGGCGCCGACAAGAACTACAGAGATATGAATGGCGATACAAAAGCGCAAATGTCGAGAATACGCCAATATTGCAATTCCCACCCTTTGGCCGATTATTCCGAGGCGGTTTTAGACTGGTACCGATCGCTTGCTGTAAAACAATACAACGGCAACTAGGCTTGAACGATGGTGAGGCCGTTTTCCTTGCTTTACGATCGAAGGCGCTCCGCGCGTACCGAAAGTTATGTTTTCGGTTCGTGGCCTTCTAAGAAGGCGTGCTCGACGTGTCCCTTCTCAGGTCCGCCAAGCTCCTGCATCAAGCGTGTCGATGCAGACACATGCGCAACATACGGTGCTTCGTGATAAGTGTGCTGCACATTGCAGAAGATTTCTGTTATCGAAATCACCGCTGGGACTGCTCTGCAGCAATCAATACGCGATCGTCGACGGTGATGGTGTTTCTGCCCATGAACTCCATCTCGAGCAACACCTCGACGTTCTTGCCGGCGATGGTCCCGATCTTCCCCGCCAGAGTTGTGAACGCGCTCGGGATCGGTAGAGACACCTTCTGGCGGGGCGTGCATTGTTTATCGTGGCGCAATCCTTGCGTACCGCGGCGCAATGGCGAAGGTAGACCTTGACAGAGAATTGGCAGTCACCCAGCGAAGGCGCAAAGAACTCGGGATAAGTTTGCGACTTGATCACGCGCTTCGAGTAATGGCTCATGAAGCAAAGTCGGTAAGTGCCTGGCTTGAGGAGCCCTCGGGGACCGAACAACGAACCGTCAGCCCGAGCACTTGGAAACTTTCCACAGAACCGGATTTGAACGAGGCGTGGATGAGCCTCGAAATCTTTCCTCGAAAAACTGCCAAGCAATTCAACTTGCTCCGTGCCTGCCTGTACAATTTTGAGAATTTTAGATCTCGTCATTCAGGTCCGCTCGTCGTGAAAGCTGGCGACGGAGAAATCCTTAAAAACGACCGAGAAACGATCCAAGAAATCGCGAGCACGGCCGAGCGGCTTCTCAACGACTTGCGGGAATTTCAAAACCGATGAGGCCAAAACACGCTTCATGTCCGCGCCTCGTACCAAGGCTTGTCACTTAGCGACTTCCATTCCTTGATCGTTCGGGTCGTCGGCGCGCACCACGGGCGCCGGCACATGACGTAGCCACCGCCGACGGCCAACATCGTCAGCTTGCCGGTGTCGTCGAATTTGACGGCCGGGATATCCCGGGCCTTATCCTTGGGCTTAACCCTTTTGCGCGCGGCCATGCTGTTACGCCGCCTCGCCGTCGTCTGACGTAACACCCTCGTAACGGTCGTCGTCACGTTTCGGCTTTGGTTTGAACCCGAGACCATGGGCCGCGTAGTGTGCAGTAATCTGCTCAACGGTCATCGACTGTCGCGGCTTCGTTGCCGCATCCGCGATGGCCGCAGGCGGCGCCCCGATGCCGAACTTCGGCCCGTATTTCCTCAGCAGATCGGCCTTGGTGAGGCGGTTGGCCTCGCCGACGCGCGCGCTGAGAGCCGAGCCGCCCTCCTCAAGCTCGCACGGTTGTCTGAGAAGATTGCAAAGGCGAAACCACTGACCACGGACGGTGCGCTGGCGATGCTTCAGTACGCCGAGATCCGGATTGAGGGCCCCAACCTCTACGACGACGGAGACAACATCGCCCGCATCATAAAGCGAGCTCGCTCTTTCCTGATCTCTCGAAATCGGAATCGGGCTGCAGCGTGATCCCGATGTCACTTTTCCTCTCAGACATCGGCAAGAAGGGACGCGGCGGCATTGCCCCTCAAGCCGCCGCGTCTATCCTTTTTGGAACCCGACCGGTGCGACTCTATGGAGCCGCGAATCAGGTTGAGCCTCCTCCTGCGCCAATGCTGGCGCTGATTAAAGGAGGATTTGGGATGCCGGCTGCAATCAACACCTACTGCAAGCACGGTCACGAGCTTACGCCTGAAAACACATTCCCTTTGCCAAATGGGAAAACGGAATGCCGAGCCTGCCGCCGGGCAGCCACTCTGCGCTGGCGCGCGCGCATCGCGGCTGGTGCCAAGTTAAAGCGGGAGCCTCGCGAATTCTGCAAACGCGAGCTGCACCTGATGACGCCGGAGAATACCTATTTTTGCCTGAGTAACGGCGTTACATGCCGGGAATGCAAGAGGGCGGCCGAGCGAAAATCGCGGGCTATAGCGCGCCGTGAGGGGCGCTACATGCGGTGCTCCGGCATTCTAACGACCGATGAGACCGACAGCCTGATGCAGGCGCTGAAGTCCGGGCGATCTCTCGCCAGCATCACCGGCACCCAGGGCCACACCAAGAAAGATCGCATTTTAAGCTTGGAACGTTTGAAGTCGTTCCGAAAGATCAACCCGGACATAAACGATACGATCGTGGGGATGATCCTTCTCAACAGACCCAGGAGCATCAAAAAGCCGTGTAGGTCCGATCAGATCATCCGCTCCACGGCAATTCCCAGCAAATACATCACCTGCACAAACTCCTGGATGGATGAGCATGCGATTCCCGCCATTCAAAAAGCTGTGGCGCAGAACGTGCCGTTTTTCATACGCGACGATATCCGGCAGGAATTAATGACGATGGTGTGGGCCGGCGAGATCGCTCTCGATGCCATTCCCGCGATGGCCAAGAAACTCCTGAGAAGCCAGTACTCCTCCTACGATCTGGCATCGAAGTGGGGCCACCGAAGTCTCGATGCCGTGCTGTTCGATGATGGCACCACGACGCTCGGCGACACCATCACGCGCGATCTCTGGGATTGAACGAAAGACGCATCTTGATGATGGACGCAGCACAATCACCCCTATCTCAGGATGCGCTACCCTTAGATGATCGGATTCCAACATTTGAAGAGATCGAAAAATTCGACGCGGCAGCGGCGTGGGACCGGCTATCGCCCGAGCAGCAGCGCGAGATCGGACTGCTGGTGGTCAGATTTGGGACCATCGGACAATGCGACGAATATTACCACGAGACGATTGAGGAAGCCCGGACAGGCTTCATGACGTCCCATTGGAGCGAAGAAGCTCTCGCGCAGTCGGTGCTGCCTCGCGATCAAATCGATCGGGTTGCTGTCGAAGCGCAGAAATCGTTTCAGGCGCTATGTGATCACTTTGACCCGATATGGCCTCAGCTGTTCGGCTGGACAGGGCCGGCATCGTGAAACAGCGGCGCGCCCCCGTACCAGAGCGTGTCCCGATTCAGGACGCCTGCTCGATTCTCGGCAAGAAAGACCGAACCGTCCGGGCGATGGCCGCAACGGGTAAACTGCCGGGGGCCGCTCGAATTGGTGGCGCTTGGACCTTCGACCTTGCTAAGTTGCGGGCCTTCGTCGAACTCAAGGAACGGGAAGCATGCCGAAGCGCAGGGCTCCAAAGGGTTGTTTCTGGCGTGGCAACACGCTCTGGGGGCGCATTCAGGCCGACGGCGACGACGTCAGGTGGTCGCTACGAACAAGCGATCCAGCGATTGCGAAGAACCGGCGCAACGCCGAGCGCGTCCGACAGATAGCTATTGCGAAGTTCGGCGATCACCGTCGGACTTTCCAAGAGGTGATGGAGGCGTGGGTCCCGTTCATTCAGCGTGAAGTCGGAGCGAGGACGGCTGAGCGCTATGCGAGCTCGCTGACGGTCCTGCAGCCGAAGCTGGAGGGCCTATATCTCGACGAGGTCAATAAAGCCCTGATTGGCGAGATCGTCACGTGGCGCCAGACGACGCCGATGATTCCGAAGGGGAAGAAAAAAGCGATCGTCGCCACCAATGCAACGATCAAGCGCGACCTGACGGCGTTGTCGAGCGTGCTCGATTATGCCGTCGACGAGGAATGGCGCGACGACAACCCGGTGATGACGTGGCTCCGCCCGGGCCGGCGCAAGAAATCCCGGCTTAAGGAACGACGGGACCCGATCGTCCTTCCCGAGCACGCGCACATCCAGATGGTCATCGACGCCGCGCCCGGTCTATTCGCGAAGCTGATCTTGGCCGCGCTCAAAACCGGCGCCCGACAGCAGGAGTTGCAGTTCGGCAGACGGACGCAGTTCAACAGTACCGCGCGCCAATACACCATCATCGGCAAGCGCAACAAGCGACGCACCATTGACCTCGAGGACGGCGGGGAGGATTTCGGCTATCAGGTGTTTGCTGGCCTTCCGGCGAGCCTGGAGGGGGACTTCCTTTTCTGGCACCGGGACGAGGCGCGCGGCCGAAAAGAGCAGCCTGTGACGCCCTACATGCAGGTGTCGAGCAACTTCGCGCGGCTTGTCCGTAGCGTCGCCCGACAGGCACAAATTCAGGCACAGGATTTCAGGCCATTTACCTTCCATCATCTGCGCCACCGGGCCGCGGTGGATTGGCTGAAAAGTGGCCGTTCGATCTATGTTTTACAGCAGCGGCTGGGCCACACGACGATTCAGATGACTGAAAAGTATCTTGAGTTTTTGACGCACGAAGAGAAGCTTCGGGTCACGCTGCAGCGACAAGACCAGGCACAAAAACAGGCACAGAAGCAGCGGTTCACAAAGAAAAAAACCGCTTAAGTGTTTGATTTTACTGGTGCCGGTTGAGAGGATTGAACTCCCGACCTTCGGTTTACAAAACCGCTGCTCTACCGCTGAGCTAAACCGGCGCACGGCGAACAGCTACCAGCGCCGGCGCTTCGGGACAAGACCCGTCGTGCCCCTTTGGGAACTTCTGTTTTCCGGAACCGGATGAAGCGCTTGCGCGTCATCGGGATCTGGCTGGAGATACCCCCGCAGTCGGCGGATGATGGCGCGGACTAAAGCCTGTTCGAAGCGAGAAACTCCCGCAGCGACTCGATATCCCCATCGTGGAAACTCTGCCGGAGCTCCGGCGGCGCGCTCCACCCCGGCTCGACGCCCGTCATATCCGGCAATTCATGCGCGATGCCCTTGTGGCAATCGATGCAGGTGCGCTGTTTGGACAGCAGATAGCGGGTGTGAATTTCCGCGGCCCGGTTGGTCTGCTTGGTGAAGTCCATGGCGATGGCGGAATGGCAATTGCGGCATTCAAGCGAGTCATTGGCCTTCAGCCGCGCCCATTCGTGCTTGGCGAGTTCAAGCCGGTGATCGAGAAATTTCTGCCGCGTCGAAATGGTGCCAAAGATCTTGCCCCACACCTCCTTTGATGCCTGCATCTTGCGCGCGATCTTGTCGGTCCAGTCATGGGGAACGTGGCAGTCCGGACAGGTGGCGCGGACGCCCGAGCGGTTGGAGAAATGAACGGTGTGCTGCAATTCCTGAAACACGTTGTCGTGCATTTCATGGCAGGATGTGCAGAACTTCTCGGTGTTGGTGACTTCGAGCGCCGTGTTGAAGGCGCCCCAGAACAAAACACCGCAGATGAAGCCGCCGAGCGTGAGAAATCCCAGACTGAAATATGTGCTGGGCCGGCTCGCAATGTGCCAGAACCACAGCAATAAGGATTTCAGTCTGGCGATCATCTGCCCCTCACCCGCTCACTGCCGCGCGCTCACGGCTTCTGCTCCCGTACCCGAATCATGTCCTGAAAATCATTTGGCACCAGCGGCGCAGCGTCGGTCTGCTGCACGTGGCACTCCGTGCAGAAATATCGACGCGGCGTCACGTCGGCGAGCACCTGGCCGTCACGGTCCATAAAGTGCGTCACGCTGATCATCGGCGCGCCGGAACCTTCGGTGAATTGCCGCCGGTGACAATCGAGACAGCGATTGGTCTTCAGCGTGAGCTGATAATTGTCGATCGAATGCGGAATGACCGGCGGCTGCTCGGGGTAATTGCGCATGACGCGCTTGTCGTCGGTGATCGGACGGGCGAGCGGCGGTGCCGGCACCTCGCTCATGGGCGGACTGGCTCCTGTCAGCCGCGGCACGATCTCCGGCGCGCCCTGTGCGTAGATCGCGCCCGCCACAAGAACAAGAGAGCCGGCTAACGCGGCTCCGAGCAGAGTCCGGACGATTGCCGTCACACCGGAGTGATCTTGACCGCGCATTTTTTGAAATCCGTCTGTTTCGAAATCGGATCTGTCGCGTCGAGAGTGGCTTTGTTGATGAGCTGGCTGGCGTCAAACCACGGCACGAACACGACGCCGCGCGGCATATGATTACGGCCGCGGATGTCGACGCGGGTTCGGATTGCGCCGCGCCGCGATGCCAATTTGATCTCGGCACCCTGATTGATGCCGCGCGCGCGGGCGTCCTCCGGATGCATGAAACAACGTGCGCCGGGAAACGCCTTGTAGAGCTCCGGCACGCGCATGGTCATGGAGCCTGAATGCCAGTGCTCGAGCACGCGTCCCGTGACGAGCCAGATGTCGTATTCTTTATCGGGGGATTCCGCTGGCGGCTCGTAAGGCACAGCAATGATCTTGGCCTTGCCGTCAGGATTACCGTAAAATCTGATCCCTTCGCCGGGCTTGACGTAGGGGTCCAATCCCTCGCGATAGCGCCAGCGTGTTTCCTTGCCGCCGACCACAGGCCAGCGCAACCCGCGCACCTCGTGATACGTATCGAAGGGCGCGAGGTCATGACCATGGCCGCGCCCGAACGATGCGTACTCCTCGAACAATCCCTTCTGCACGTAGAAGCCGAAGGCCTTGGATTCGAAGTTCTCGTAGTCCGGAGATGTCTGGCTCGCCGGGAAGCGGTCGACATTTCCATTGCGATACAGAACCTCGAAAAGGGTCTTGCCGCGGTAGTTCGGATTGGCGTCGAGAATGTTCTGCGGCCACACCTCGTCTGTGGTGAAGCGTTTGGAGAATTCCATCAGTTGCCACAGATCAGAACGCGCATCGCCGGGCGCCTTCACCAACTGATGCCAGAAGTGTGTGCGGCGCTCGGCGTTGCCATAGCCCCCTTCCTTCTCCACCCACATGGCCGCCGGCAGCACGACGTCGGCGGACATCGCCGTCACCGTCGGATAAACATCCGACACCACGATGAAGTTGTCGGGATTCCGGTAGCCGGGATACGTCTCGTTGCTGTTATTGGGTCCAGCCTGGACATTGTTATTCACCTGCACCCAATAGAAATTGAGCTTTCCATCGTGCAGCATGCGATCTTGTTCAACGGCGTGATAACCCGGCTTCTCCGGGATCAAGCCGGACGGAACGCGCCAGATCTCTTCCGCATGTTTGCGATGCTCTGGATTGGTGACGGTCATATCCGCCGGCAGCCTGTGTGCGAACGTCCCCACCTCGCGCGCGGTGCCGCAGGCCGAGGGTTGCCCCGTCAATGAGAACGGCGAATTTCCCGGCTCGGAGATTTTTCCGGTTAGCAGATGGATGTTGTAGACGAGCTGATTGGCCCACACACCGCGGACGTGCTGGTTGAAGCCCATGGTCCAGAGCGACATCACCTTGCGTGACGGATCGGCATACAGTTCTGCCAGCTCTTGCAGGAAAC
Organism: Bradyrhizobium sp. SYSU BS000235; assembly: GCF_049747295.1. Lineage (NCBI taxonomy): Bacteria > Pseudomonadati > Pseudomonadota > Alphaproteobacteria > Hyphomicrobiales > Nitrobacteraceae > Bradyrhizobium > Bradyrhizobium sp. SYSU BS000235. Next base: position 3,785,919 of record NZ_JBMHJM010000001.1, on the reverse strand, counting down.
CGCGCTCAACGCCTGCCAACGCCGAAACCTTCTCGAGCGTGTAATCCTTGACGAACCTCGCGTAGGTATCGAAGTCGATGGGCTGCGTCGCTCCCGGATTGGCCGCGCCCTTGGCCTTCGTTTCCATCGGATCGTCCGGCCGCCGCCCATAGCCGATGTCCACGGCGCCTTTCACGAAATTGGTGTGCTTGGTGACGAAGTCCTGGTTCACCCGTCCTGTCGAGATGATGTGATTGGCGATGTAGTTGAGGATCGCGAGATCCGTCCCCGGTTTGAACACGATCGGAATGTCGGCGAGGTCGGAGCTGCGGTTGGTGAAGGTGGAGAGCACTGCCACCTTCACATGCGGATGGCTGAGGCGACGGTCCGTCAGCCGCGTCCAGAGAATGGGATGCATCTCCGCCATATTCGAGCCCCACAGCACGAATGCATCCGCAGCCTCGAAGTCGTCGTAGCAGCCCATCGGCTCATCCGCGCCGAAGGTGCGCATGAACGCGTAGGCCGCCGACGCCATGCAGTGACGCGCATTCGGATCGAGATTGTTGGAGCGGAAGCCCGCGCGCATCAGCTTGGTGGCGGCGTAGCCTTCCCAGATCGTCCATTGACCTGAACCGAACATGCCAAGCGCGGTGGGCCCCTTCTCCTTGAGCACCTTCTTGGCCTGCGCGGCCATCACGCCGAAGGCTTCGTCCCAGTTCACGGGCGTGAGTTCACCGGTCTTGTCGTAGACGCCGTTCTTCTTCCGCATCAGCGGCGTTGTCAGGCGGTCCTCGCCGTACATGATCTTGGAGAGGAAATATCCCTTGATGCAGTTCAGCCCGCGATTGACTTCAGCCAGCGTGTCGCCGTGGGTCGCGACGACCCTGTCACCCTTCACGCCCACCATCACGCCGCATCCGGTTCCGCAAAACCGGCAGGGCGCTTTCGACCATTTGATCTCGAGCGATCCGATGCCCTGCGCGATCGGCTGTGCAGCCGCCGGAATGTTGATGTTTGCGGCGGCCGCAGCAATGGCAGCGGCCTGCGCCTTGAGAACGTCACGGCGAGACAAGGTCATCTGTCACTCCTCAAGGTCGGCGGCACGCTCCGTCTGTTCAAAAACCATGTTCGCGGATAACACCCCCCTCCACGAGGATATCTCCGCAAGACGCGCTCCAAGGGCTCCGCTGTCCGGCCCCTCGAGCACGATCACGATCTTCGAGGCATTGCTTTGATGCACCTCAACCTCGGGAAGCGCTGCCAGCGCCTGCAGCACGGCGTCGCGGCGATTCGGAAGCACCGAGATGACGGCGCTGGAGATGTGCACCGTGTCGTGCATCCCGCCCGTCAGGAACTTGCGCCGCGAGATCTCCTGCGCGTCCATGATCGCCTCTCAATGCGGAGGGCCCGGCGGCCCCAACACCAGTTGAGACATCCAAACCAGAAAGCCGAATCCGCCCACGATGCCGACAGAGACGACGGGCCAGATAAAGGCTGCGATGATGAGAAATACGATGAGTTCGTCGCGCCGGCGGCGGGGGCGCGTTGCTTCTCTAAGGTCGGAATCCTTCGAGACCGAAGCCATCACCGCATCCTTGTCCAGGAGGGGCGTTTAGAGCTGGAAGGAATTGAATACCACCGCCGCAAAAATCTCAAGCCTGAAGCAGGAACGGATGCAAAGGCTTGGTGCGGCATTATGAACCGAAAACGCGATCAGTTTCTTCAAGATTGAATCATCTGTTCGCAGCCGCTGTGCCGGCGCACCGCCGGGCCGGTGGGGCTCGGTCTGCCCCGTCTTCCCCCCTCTATGGAACCCTGATGGGCTGGGGTCGGGAGATAGAGCGACATTCATGGGAAGGTCATAAAGCGCGCGGTTCCAGGCAATCTGGACGTCCCCTCAAAGCACGGACGTGATTTCGAGAGTTGAAGCGCGCCCTTTTGATCATTTTACCTGTGAATAACGTGGACAACCGACCGGCTCATGGATCCGTTAAGGCTCCGTCACCATTGAAGCCTCAGTTTATGCCCACGAATTCCACGCATCACAAAGCGAGGACGATCATGAGTTTCGAGAACTTCCCGGAAGACCGTTATGAGAATGCCCTCGACGACGTCATCGCTCAATGCGACGGAGACATTCGCGGCGCACTGAAGGCTCTCCTTGCCGCGAATGAGTATCTTGAAACGGAATTGTCGAACCTGCACGCCGCGATCGAAAGCGGTGAAATTCCGTTTCAGCGCGACCCCTCACGACGCAATCTTCTGAACTGATCTTGTCGGCGCGTTCCACCTCAGTTCCCGGAACATAAGCTGCAACTTCGGGTTCTTCCATTTCAATAGATATTGGAAGGAGGATCTACGATGATTGCGAAATATCTGGCGACGGCTCTGGTGGGCACCGCGCTGATGGGTGGCGCCGCGTTTGCTCAAGAGAGCACCACTTCGACTGCACCTTCGCCGAGTGCTTCATCGTCATCGACGAGCGTGCAGCAGAACCTGAAGGGTAACTGGCGCGCCTCGAAGCTTATGGGCCTCGACATTTACAACGAGTCCAATGAGAAGCTGGGCGATATCAGCGAAATCCTGCTGGATCAAAGCGGCAAGGTCAATGCGGTGGTGATCGGTATCGGCGGCTTCCTCGGTGTCGGTCAGCACGACATCGCGGTCAGCATGGACAAGCTCAAATTCGTAAACGAGCCGGTTCGCTCGGCTTCGTCGTCGAGCACATCGACCACCGGTTCGTCGACAACGACGACGGGCGCAGCTGGCGGCGGAATGTCATCCACCGCAGCCACCAAGGATAGCAGCAAGGACAACTGGTATCCCGACCATGCGGTCATGAGCGGCACCAAGGAGCAACTGAAGGCGCTACCTCAGTTCAAGTACTCTGACTATCAGTAATCTACGCGTACTGTAGCGTTGAGTATAAGCGGCTGGGCTTGACGAATGTCGAGCCCGGCCGCTGGCGTTTGGAGCATTCTGCTCCTCGAGCGACTAGAGATAGATGTAGAGACACCAGGCGTTGACTGCGGCCGCAAGGGTCAGCGTCATCACCAGCAGTGTGTTCATCGGCCCCGATTCGTTCTCTCGAGAATCATCGTTTGTCATGGCCTGATTTGAACCATGCACAGCTTAAGAGTCTCGCACATTGTTTTTCGCGAACCCCCTTGCCGTTTTTCCCTTTCCGAGTCCGATTCTCTGCCCGTTTTGGCACGAGCGTGCCGGTTCAGAAGTTCGTCCGATTTTTCCTGCGGGTCATTCTACCGAGCGCGCTTCACGATCAGGCGGACTTTGCATTCGGGACACAAGTGCGGTGCAGTGTCTGTTGCGTTGCGCGGATTTACCCGCAGAATGCGGGGCGCGCATTTTCGACGCGACTTAGATTGAAGATTTCATCTCAACGAAAGAGCAAGCAAGCACGATGAGCACCGCAACGACCGTCAAGAGTCTGATGAACGAATTTCCGCCTGCACAGGACAAGCTGGTCACGCTCGCAAATTGGCGCACGCAGCCGTACAACAGCTGGAGCTATCATAACGTCCGCCGTCTGCTGCCGACGGCAAATATCGCGGCGTCAAAGAATCCAACGCCGCTGGAACAAGACTTGTCCGAGATCGGACACGTGGCGTTCAACGGCGCGCAAGGTCCCACCACACTGCGCGAGGCGCTACGCAACACTTACACCAAAGGCTTCCTCGTGCTGCGGCGCGGGCGGATCGCCGCGGAATGGTATTCGCAGGGCATGGACGCGGCAACGCCGCACATCGTCTTCTCCGTCAGCAAATCGATCTGCGGTGCGCTCGGCGGCATTCTCACCGACAAAGGACTGTTGAATCCGAACCGCCCGGTCACTGATTACGTACCGGAAGTGTCAGCATCTGTTTACGGCGGCTGCACGGTGCGCCACCTGCTCGACATGTCTGTCGGCATCTCGTTCACGGAAGACTACAACGATCCGAACGGCGACGTGGCGCGTTATCGCCGCGCAGTGGGTTGGGATGCGCTCAAGCCGGGACAGGACGTCATGCCGCTGCGCGCGTTCCTCGCCACGCAGAAGGGAGATGGCAAGAAACACGGCGAAACGTTCCATTACGTGTCGACCAACACCGACATGCTCGGCTGGGTCTATGAGCGCGCGGCAGGCCGTGCCCTCTCCGATCTGCTCGGCGAATACCTCTGGACACCGCTGGGCGCAGAGACCGACGCCTACATTACGCTTGATTCGGAAGGCGCAATGCGGGCCGCCGGCGGCATCTGCGTCGGAGTGCGCGATCTCGGCCGCTTTGGCGAGATGATCCGGCAGCGCGGTGTCGCGAACGGCCGGCAGGTGGTGCCGGGCTGGTGGATCGACGACATCAACGACAACGGCGATCCTGAAGCATGGGCGCGCGGCGACTTCGCCGAGCTGTTCGCGGATGGGGTCTATCGCAGCAAATTCTATCAGATCGACAGAAAGCGGCGCACGCTCGCCTGCGTCGGCATCCACGGCCAGTGGGTCTTCATCGATCCAGTGAGTGAACTCGTGATCGTCCGCGTCGCGTCCGAGCCGGTCCCGCTCGAGGTCGAGAACGTCCGCGCGTGGCGGCGAGCATCCGAAGCCATCGCGCAGCATTTCTCATGAACTGAAATCGCTAGTGTTCCGGTTCTGACATTCGTATTACCTCGCAGCAGGCACTTTACGAATGTCAGAACCAAAGGAACACTAGCAAATATAAATCTAGTGCGGTTTTGGATCTGACGCTCGTATGATGGACCTGCAGTGAATACTGATACGAACGTCAGATCCACCGCACTAGCTGAAATCGTTCATGGCCACCACCCCGGCGTTGATCGTGGTCGCATAGCCGACCCAGATCAGATACGGCACCAATAGCCACGCCGAGGGGTGGTCCACGCGCGAGCTTGAGAGAATCGTCATCGCGATGGCGATCAGGAGAGCGACGATGATGGCGAGCGCCGTCTGGATGCCATGCCAGCCGAAGAACACCGGCGACCAGGCGGCGTTGAGCGCGAGCTGGAGAAAGAACCATCCCATCGCGATCAAGCGGGCACGCGATGGGGGCGCCCTGTCCCACAGCCGCCACAGGCTGACAGCCATCAGGATATAGAGAACAGTCCACACCACCGGGAAGGCAATCGGCGGCGGCGTCCAGGAAGGCTTCGCCAGTTCAGCGTACCAGGTCGGGATCTCAGGCCGCGTGGCGATCGACTGCAGGATGCCCACGCCCAGACACAGAATCAGGCACAGAACCAATCGCCCCGTCGATTTCAACGTCATGCCGCACCCTCTGCTGCACGCAGATCGCGAATCTTACAGACCAGCACCGCCCCCACAAGCGCAAGAGCGATGGTGTTTGCCACCACCACGACCCAATCGGGTTTGAGCAGGCCGTACACGATCCAGAGCAAAAGCCCGAGCCACAGCACGATCAGCATATTCAGTGAGAGGTCGCCGGTGGCGCCGCGGGGCCACGCCTTATAAAGCTGCGGAATATAGGCAAGGCTGGTCAGGCCCGCGGCGAACAACCCGATCGACGGCAAAACATAATCCGGCATGGCTCCCTAACAGCCGGCATGAGCCGTGGTTCCGTATGCGTCGCAGGCTCAGGGCGCCAGCTTTTCCATCTCCGGAAATGCCGCGTAGGTCGAGCCCGCGCAAATGTCGTCAACCTCCTCGATCATGCGATCGAGGCGGCCATCGATATACATCACCGCGCGCTCCTTCGGCGCCGTGTAGGAGCCGTCAGCCTTGCGCGTGCTGTAGCGAAGACATGTCACGTAGCGCAGCCGCCCGCCCACCTTGCGTTGGGCAGGTTGAGCGATGGCTCCATCGCGTACGCCGCGCGGATCGTTGATGTAGGTGCGCAGAAATGCGAGCAATTCGGACCGATAATTCGTGGGATAGGGCTGATTCTCGACGCCGCGATCGGCGGTATATGACAATCCGTCATTGCCGCCCGCCCACGCACAACCTGCCAGCGCGGCAGCCAACAGAAGCAATCCCATCTGCTTTGCGTATGTCACCGAATTGCAACTCATTGTGTGGAAGTCCAACGCCTTGGGTTTCTTGGACATTGTGGCATTGACAAGGCATGCTCCGGCAGATTGATTGCAGCTACGGCACAGGTGCCAGCGCAAGCTGGCGAATAGGGAATTCGGTGCCGCCGTGCAGTTGTTGGCAACATAACGCAAACACGACTTCACGGCCATTCCGAAGCTGCCCCCGCAACTGTCAGCGGTGAGCCGTTGTCCACAATGCCACTGAGCCACGGCCACGCGCCAAAAGCTTGGGAAGGCGGACAACGGCGATGATCCGTGAGCCAGGAGACCTGCCTGTACCGGTCATCCTTCCGTCGTACGGGGCGTGCGAAGGAGCGGTGTTCCGCAGCGGTGACTTGACGTAACTGTTGCGGAGGTTTGGCCAATGGCCCGCGTCCTCAGTCACGACGAGACATACGGCCGCGTTCGCGCGCCGCGCATCGTTGTGTCTGCGCGTGTTGTCACCGGCTCCGCGATTTCAAGCATCGGCGGGGCAACAACGTGACTTTTGTTTCGAAATATCTTTCCACCACGGCGCGGCTCGCGCTTCCACTCGCGGCATGTGTCGCAGGCGCGGCAGCATCGAGCTCTGCACTTGCACAAGAAGCAAATGCGCTTCCGACGGTTGAGGTGACATCGCCGACCCGTGTCCCGACACCGATCGGCCAGATTGCGAGCTCGGTGACAGTGATTACAGCCGCCGACATCGAGCGCGATCAGCGCCGCACCGTTGTCGACGCGCTCCAAGCTGTGCCCGGCCTCAACGTCGTGCAAAACGGTGGTCCCGGTGGTGTCACCGCAATCTTTATCCGCGGCACGAACTCAAATCATACGAAAGTCCTGCTCGACGGTATCGATGTCAGCGATCCAAGCAGCCCGAATGGCGCTGCCGACCTCGGCAACATGCTGACTGGAGATATCGAGCAGATCGAAGTCCTGCGCGGCCCGCAAAGCGGCCTTTACGGCTCCGATGCGATCGGAGGCGTGATCTCGATCACTACAAAGGCAGGAAAAGGTCCCGCCACTGTCCGGGCTCGGGTCGAAGGCGGCAGCTTCGGCACGATCAACAGCTCCGGCGGAGTCAGCGGCTCGCAAGGACCCGTCAGCTACAACTTCAACGTCGAACAACTCCACACATCGGGCGCACAGGTTACCCCCTTAGAGTTGCTGCCTCCCGGCCAACAGCGCTTCCCCAATCCTTACGATAACAAGACGTTCTCGACCAAGGTCGGTGTCGATGTTTCCGAGAATCTGGCTCTCAATTTCACGGGCCGGTACACGGAAGCGCTTCTTGGTTTTACCGGGTTTGGCCCATTCATGCCGGCATTTCCGTTCGGCGAGCCGGCAGACAAACAGAGCACGACAGCCTCCACGCAGCTCTTTACGCGTAGTGAAGCCGTCGTCACGGGATTTGACGGCCGCTTGAAAAACTATTTCGGCGCCAACTTTACCGAGCTGAGGCGCAACAATTTCGACCCCTACGGCCAGGACTTCACCACCTTCCTCCCGGCCCCCTTCTCCACTAACAACGGCGAACGCAATAAATACGACTGGCGCAGCGTTGCCACCTTCCTACCGGGCCAAACTCTTGTGACAGGCGCTGACTATGAGATCGAGCGCTTCAACTCGAATACAGTCCAGACCAAGGAAAACGGCAATCGTGGCGCCTATGTCGAACTCCAATCGCAGTTCGCTGATCGCTTCTTTGTGGTCAGCAATATTCGCGTCGATGACAACGACGCATTCGGCGATCATACGACTTATCGCATTGCGCCCGCCTTCATCGTGCCGGGGACTGAGACGAAGCTGAAGGCAACTTATGGCACCGGCTTCAAGGCGCCGACGCTGAGCCAGCTCTACGATACGTCTTTCGGCCTCGACAATCCGAACCTGAAGCCCGAGGAAAGCAGAGGCTATGATGTCGGATTCGAACAGCCGATAGCCAACGACCGTGTTCGTTTTGGTACCACCTACTTCAACAACGACATCACGAACCTGATCAACACGGCCGGAACCTTTCCAGCCCAAAAATACTTCAACGTTCAGGCCGCGAAGACCTCTGGTTTCGAAACTTTCGCCGCGATTACGTTCAACGAGCGTTTCAAGATTCGCTTCGATCACACCTACACGGATGCGGTTGATACTCAAACGGGCTTGGAGCTGACCCGCCGACCGCGCAACAAGATGAGCTACACGGCGATCTGGACGCCGATTGACGACCTGACGCTTTCGGCAACCGCGATCAGCTTCAGCAGCTTTCTCGACGTACCACGCTTTGGAGCCGTCAATGTGGTCACGCCGGGCTACACCATCGTCAATCTGGCCGCGAACTATAAAGTCGCTGAAGGGGTGACCGCGTTTGCGCGGATCGATAACCTGCTCAACGAGCAATACGTCAACCCGGACGGCTTCCTGCGCCCCGGCTTCGGTGTCTTCGGCGGTGTCCGCTTCGCCAGCGCGCCGGTCTTCCATTAGTTATAGAAACAGCTCGGCCTGCGGTCATCGTGAAAACGATGATCACAGGCCGGTCTTCTTTCCCGAGAGCTGCTTAGATGCGGGGGCGTTGCATAGCGGCCCTCAAGAAATATCCGTTCTGATGTCTCAGAACTTCTTCTTCACGACGACCACATGCTTATGGGCATGATGACGATTGTGATGGATCTTCTTGACGAAGCGCGCCTGCGCGTTGGCGACTGACGGCTTGATCACCACTTTCTTCGTGATCACGCCGTGCCCGATTTTGGTCTTGACGACAGTCGTCGCCATCGCCGGTGCAGCAAGCATCGAGGCCGCAACCAGAGCGGCGGAAATCGTCTTCAACATGGTCGTCTCCTGTTCATGTGATCGAGGCGGGGCCGGTCGAGTGACCGGGTTTCGATCATGGGAACAAGCTAGCCGCCGGGCGCTGAACTCAATCTGAAGCTGCGTGATGGCTGGCGTTCATCTGGATGACATTTTTGTCATGTCGCCTATAGGCGCCGCGCGGAATGTTTCCGAGAGGCAGGGGTTAACGGGCCAGATGGAGTTTATCATCTCACTCAGATCATCAGGAGGCTTGTCATGAGCGGTTTGGCGATCGGGCAGATATCCTTCAAGCAGATTTTCTCGGCGGTTGTTCTCTCGGCCTTCATCGAGGCCCCCGTCCTCGACCGGGCTTTTCCTGCAGGCAGCGACACTCCCGCACCTCCGGCTTCAGGTACCAAATCCGACTCCTCAAAAGGCTCGAAGTCCCAAAAGCGCGATAAAAAATCGTCCTTGGATGATCCGGCTTTCATCGCCGGTTATCGCGCGGCCTACGCGACCATCTACGACCACCATGACTATGCAGCCGCGATTCCGCAACTCAGGGCACTCAATCAGGATGACCGCGCCGACGTCGCCAATCTGATCGGCTATTCCTACCGCAAGCTCGGCCAATACGATCAATCCCAGGAATGGTACGAGCGCGCGCTCAAGGCTGACCCGAAACACGTCCGCACCTGGCAATATTACGGCCTGTGGCAGGTCGAACAGGGCAACCGCGAACGTGCGGAATATCACCTGAAGAAGATCGAAGAACTCGCGGGCAAGGATAACGAGGACTACCGCAACCTGGCTGCAGCGCTGGCCAGCGGCACGCCCGGCTCCGCTTACTGAATGTCTTTCACCAAGACAAAAGGCACCCCGCTATCCGGCGGGGGCGCCTTTTTTAGTTAATTCACACCGGTCACACGGCCGTCTTTTACCATTTCCGCGTGCAGGGCTGCCAACTAGCGTGGTGGTTCAGAAGTTCGCCTGATTTTTCCTGCGAGTCCTTCCAGCGAACTTCTGAACCTAAACCACACTAGAATCATAGATTTACTAGTGTCCTTTCGAATCCAAAGCCCGCTACGGAGCGCGCAGCACGATGAGGCGGACTTTGGATTCGGGACACTAGCCCCCGCTGCCGCCTCGACAACGCCCGGATACCTCGTATAGACGAGGCCCAGAACACGGCTTGAGGCTGACGGCGGCAGATGACTACGCCAAAGAAATATGAGCGGATTGCCTTCGTGGCGGGGCCCAGCGCGGAAGCCCAGCAGGCGCTCGCGCAACTCATCGGGATTTACGGCAACCGCGCGCCGGACGACGCCGATGTCGTGGTGGCACTCGGCGGCGACGGGCTGATGCTGCAGACCCTGCACCAGCACATGCGTTCGGGCATTCCGATCTACGGCATGCATCGCGGCACCGTGGGCTTCCTGATGAACGAGTTCAGCCCGCACTCGCTGATTGAACGGCTGGAGGCGGCAAAGGTCACTGTCATCAATCCACTGCTGATGCGGGCGACCGACGTGCACGGCAAGGTGCATATCCACCACGCCATCAATGAGGTCGCACTGTTCCGCCAGACCCATCAGGCCGCCCGCTTGCGGATTCTCGTCGATGAACGCGAGCGCATGGCCGAACTGGCTGCCGACGGCATCCTGCTGGCGACCCCTGCCGGCTCGACCGCTTACAATCTATCCGCGCAGGGCCCCATCCTGCCGATCAACGCCGCGTTGCTCGCCTTGACGCCAATCAGCGCGTTCCGCCCCCGCCGCTGGCGCGGCGCGCTCCTCCCCAACACGGCCTTTGTCGTTTTCGAAGTGCTCGAGAGCGAGAAACGCCCCGTAGCGGCCGTGGCAGATCACGACGAAGCGCGTGATGTCTGCCGCGTGGAAATCATCGCCGACCGGACAATTGCGATCCGCATGCTGTTCGATCCCGGCCACAGCCTCGAAGAACGCATCCTGCGCGAGCAGTTTGGCGTCTAATTTACCGGCGTTTTGCCGAACGTGGATAACCATTCGTTAACACCAGCGAACTACAGTTAACGCAAGGTGCACTCCCTTTTCGAGTGTATCATCGGATCCCTGCATGTTTCGCATCGATTTCAATAAGCTCCGTTTCCTTGTCTGCGACGACAACCCGCACATGCGGCGCATCATACGCACGCTGCTGCACTCGTTCGGCGCACGCGAAGTGTACGAAGCCGAGGATGGCGCGACCGCCCTCGAAATGTTCACCCATTATATTCCGGACATTGTGATCTGTGACTGGGCGATGCCGATCTTCGACGGCCTCGAACTAGCGCAGATGATCCGGCAGCCGGAAGGCGCGGGAAATCCCTACGCCCCGATCATCATGCTGACCGGACATTCGGAAAAGCGCCGCGTCATGATTGCGCGCGACGCCGGCGTCACGGAATTTCTGGTCAAGCCGATCTCCGCGAAGGGCTTTTACCAACGCATCCTCAATTGCGTGGCCAACCCGCGCCCCTTCATCAAGACCAAGAATTACTTTGGTCCGGACCGCCGCCGCAACAACATCACCAATTACATTGGTGTCGAGCGGCGCAGTGGCGGCAAGGCTGAAGTTATGCAGCAGCCTTCACTGCTCGAAAAAGCGCGTGCTCCCGGCTAGGAAACATTATGGCCCCCAAGAAGCCTTCTGATATCAACGTCGAGACTTTCAGCGATCATCTTGTCATTACCCAGCCGAATCCCCTGCGCGCCATGGTGCACTACGTGGAGGAGAAGGATTTCGACGACCCTGTCGCGCGCGCCGAGCAAGCGCTTGCCGATCTCTCCGGCGAGTTCAAGGAATGGATGCGTATCGAATGCGACCGCCTCCATGCCGCCCACGCCGCCATCAAACGTGACGGCGTCAACAAGGAGCGGCAGGACGAAATGTTCCGCGCCGCCCATGATGTCAAGGGCCACGCCGCGACCTTCGGTTATCCGACGGCCGCTGCCGCCGCCGAGAGCCTGACCCGCATCATCGAACATGCGCCGGATCTCGCAAAAGTCCCCGAAGAGATCATCACGCATCATATCAATGCCATTCTGGCGATCTTCCGCGAGCAGAAGCGCCGCGACGAAAGCAAGGCGGAAACGGCGGACGAGCTCAGCAAGCGTCTGCGCAGCGTTGCCGACGAATATCTTATCGCTGTCAACCAGGATCGCCCCGAACATCTCGAAGCTGTGTTGGCTCCGAGTATCGCGCCGACCGAATAACAGCAGACTTCTCATAGAGACAAGCAAACCGCCCGCGGCTGGCCCGGGCGGTTTTGTTTTGCGCATGATTGCCGCTAGCCCCGCGAACATTCGACAAGGCGTGCCCCGAAATAAGAATGCCCGGATCGAGGCCCGGGCATTATCACCAGTGTGAGATGGATTTAACGAACTCAGGCCGCGATCAGTTCATCATCATACGCGGCAAACTGATCCGCACTCTGGATCGCATCGACGGTCGCGTGCGCGTCCAGCATGTGGACGAAATCATCCGCGAGCATTTCGTCGCAGAACATCCGTGCTTCGTCACGCGCCGATTCCGTTGCGAAGCGCCGCAGCATGATCAGCAGCGGTTCGGTCTCCGGCGTGGGCGCAGTCTCGCACTGTGTCAACACACGCTCGACCATGCGCCGCCGCAGCCGCGTGGCGCCGTTGACCGTGCCGATGTAGCCGACCTCGTGGCTGGCCTCGAGGGCGACACGGAATGCCGCGAAGGTCGATTTCGGCAATTGTGCCTTGGCAAGCAAAGCGTTCAGGCTCGCGCCGCCGCGATCGTAAACCAGCGCTGCGACACGGTTGCGCGGCAGGCTCGACAGTTGCACCAACGCTTCCTGGAACAGCTCAAAATTGCCGGACAGCAGCGCACGCAGGATCAGGGCCGCATTGAGTTGACCGGCCGAACGCAGGTGGCTGACCAAGGCGACGAGGTCCGCGCCGCGCGTATGCGAGGCGATGTTGATGGTCGAGCGCTCCAACGCTTCGCCCGCGACGCGCCGGGCGTGTTCCGCGCTCATCCAGTCACGCGCGGTGACGAAATGAGTCAGCGTGCTGGAGAGTTTCTCAGCGAGGATCAGCCGGAGCTTCACCGGAAGGTCCGGTAATTCCAGAAGCGACTCGCGGATGGCTGCGAAATGTCCATGACGTTCGACGATGCGTTCCAGCGAGAACGCCGCCAGCTCTGCACGCGGATTTTCGATCAGCTCGAGCGCCGATGAGGGGCTGCCGACTTCCGCGATCGCAGCGCAGACCGACGGTGGAAGATCGGTACGGCGCGCAATGGCGCACTGGATCTCGCAATTGCCGGTCGCGACGATGTCAACCAGATCAGCATCGAACAACAAGGGAGAATGTTCGAGGATCGGCACCGCGACGGACGCCTGGTCCACCGCAAGTGCTGCGACGATGGCCGGCGGCGCATCCACTGAGCGGGCGAAAACATCCGCCATCGCTTTGCGGACCAGCGGCGATGCATCGTCAAGGAGCATCAACAACGCGCCTTCGGCGGCGGCTCGGTCGTCATCCGATAAATCGGAAATCAACCAGGCCCGGGCCAGTGCCCGTGTCGCCTCTGCGCGCTCCCCTGCGGGAGCAGTACGAACCCAACTAATAAACTGCCGAACAATCATGGGTACCGGCTTACGCAACTTGCAAGGCATCGGGGCTCGATGCCGACTGTCAGGAAATGTAAACCATGACACTTAATAAACGGTTCACCATAAACGGCTGTGTTTATTGAGCTTTTATTAACCGGAAATCCGCGGCAAGTCCGCAGATGGATCAGTGATGCAGCGCGGTCCAGAGCATGGAGAGGCCCGCGACCAGCATCATTCCTTCCATCATGAGACGGAAGGATTCCGCATCGAGCCGCATCACAAAGCGCTTGGCGATGAAAGCACCTGCCATCAACGACGATCCGGCAATCAGGCCTTTCAGCGCAATTGCTGGCGGCATTGCATCGAAGCGCTGAAACGTCAGCGCCTTGCTGATGTAGAGCGCGAGCGAACCGGCGGCTTCCGTGCCAAGCAGTGCACCTTTGATCAGGCCGAACGACATGAAGATCGGAATCGTGATCGGCCCTGTCGACGCCACGATACCCGTGACATACCCCACGACCGCACCAACGATGGCGAGGTGCCAGAGCGACAGCGTGAACTCACGCGCGACGAACCAGCGCCGCAACGGGATCGCGGCAATAAGAAACACGCCGATCGCGGCATCGACCACATGCGATGGCAGAGCAAGCAATGTTCGCGCGCCGAGTGCTGCAGCTGGAGCGCCGGTGACCACATAAGCGCCTGCCACGCGCCAGTCGACCTCGCGCCACCACGCCAGAATGCGCGACAGGTTCGCCATGATGGAAGCGATCGCCATGATCGGCACGGCTTCCTTCGGCCCGAACTCGTAGACGAGAACAGGCAGCAGCATGATCGACGAGCCTGTGCCGACGATGCCGCTAATCACTCCGGCAACGAGCCCGACAGCAAGGACGAACACGAAGTTCAAGAGCAGCCTCCGGCTTTTCGTCGTCGGGAGATGCGCGCGACCGCGCCCTCCCGCATCCAGTGATGATGGGGCGAACTTTGGATTCGGGACACGAGCAAAGATAGGCGGTTCACACGCGATGGGGAATCCCCGGTCGGGGCTCGCGAAGCCGATCAAAACAATCTTCGGAAGAGATCAGCCGCTGTAACGTCCGGTCGGATCGCTGAACAGGCCGATGCCACGCGGCCCCTCATCCTTAGGCGGGTCGTTCGGAACTCCCGCATTGCTCGCCGTGGTCTTGTTACCCCACAGTTCGCGGACGGTGTTCGACACCGGTTCCTGCCGGACGCCGGCTTGGAACAGCGAGCGGAAGGTCGGCGAGATCGGGGTCTGCAGTTCCTCGAGCTGGGGTGAAGACGTCCCCGGCGTCCGAGCTTGTGGGAAGTTCGCAAGAAACGCGGCGTTACCCGGTACGTTCGCCATCCGCGATTGCCCGGGTGCCTCGCCAGCCGATGCCATGGCCATGCGCGTCGTCTGCGAATTCGCCGCGCTGTCGTAACGCGACGTCAGCACGGAATAAACCTGCGAGACGCTTCGCGCACTGCCGTCGCGATTATAGAAGATCGGGCGGTTTGCGGCTGCGGCGTTGGGAAACATCGCAGGCGCCGATGCGTACGGATTCTCCTGCGCACTGGTGATGAGCTTGGACGCGCCACCGACGCCCATGAAGTGCGCCATATAAAGTTCGCCGTCGGTCGGCCTGCGGCCAATCGAGCCGGTGAGCTTGAAACTGTTGGACTGCGTCAGCACGCCCGCCATTGCGGCATTGGCCGCAGGATCATCGCGCAACTTGAGAATTTCTTCGCGGGCGGCCGGATCACTGACCGAATAGGTGCCGGATGGCGACTTTGAAATGGCGTCGGCATATTTACCAAAGCCGAATGCGGCTCCCGCCTCTTTGACGGTGCCGAGCCAGGTCTGCTCGATGAATTGATAAAGCCCGCGCGCGGATGACGTCGACGCCTGCGCGGACGGGTCGAGATTCGATTCCATCTTCGCCGCAGAGACGAGATATTCGAAGCTCGCGCCGGTGGCGCTTGCGGCACTTTTAATGGTGTTCGCGATCTTGGTGCGCGCAGCATCAAGACCCGCTGTGATGACAGATGGTTCAAAAGACATAGTTTGGTTGCCCGCTCCCCAGGAACCTTTGCGGCAAGGTGCCTCAATTATGGTTAACGGGAGGTAAACGAGCTGGGTCAGAGAACCACCCCAGCGCAAGTCCTTAAGCGGCCTGGTTGGAGACGGTCAGCCGTCTAAGCGCGACCACTGCCGGGCAGCTGTCGGGCTCCCTCGATCGTCAGCCAGCCGGGATGAAGCGGAGCGTTCCCGCCTGACGGGTTGGTCTGCCGGTGTCGTTCGTATGATTGACGCCATCCATGACAGGCACCTCAGAGAAATCGAATGGGCTCGCCCCGTCCAGGCAAGCCACATTGACGGCGTACAGGTTCTGGTCAGATCGTCGCTGATGATGCGTGTAGATTCCGCAGCGAGAGCAGAAGAAGTGCTGCGCTGCTCCGGTATGGAAGCGATAGCTTGTTAACATATCCTCGCCCTGCAGGACCTTGATCTCGTCCTTTTCCACCATGACCATGACGGCGCCTCGCATCCGGCAGTAAGAGCAGGTGCAGCGGCGGATCGAATTGAAGCCCTTGGTGAGCGACACCTCGAAACGCACCGCACCGCAATGGCACTGGCCAGCCCGGACCTTCATATCGCTCACCATGTTGCCGTGCCCCCTGTTCAGATCGGCTGGTTGCATTCAGCCCCTAATGCCCTCTGATGGTCCGCAACAACTGGGCAGCGTGATCTTTGGCCGGTCCGATATTGTTGATGACGACATCCGGTTCGGCGGCAACGACCATACGCCGGATCCTGCCCTCGACCTGACCGTCGCTGGCGCGTCCGCGATCGGCGATACGCTGTGCCAGGATATCCGCCGGCGCGGTGATCGAGACCACCGTCACATTGGCATAGGACCGGCGCGCGAGTTCGACGATGGTGCGTGAGACATTGACCACCACCGCCCGCCCGCCACGGATATCGTCGACGATCGCGTGCGGCACGCCATAGCGCAGGCCATGCGCTTCCCATTGGAAGGCAAATTCGCCATGGGCAAGCATCTGCCCGAACATCGTCTGGCTGACGGCTGTGTTGTTTTCGAATGTGGACGCCTCGCGTGTCACCACGCGTTGCGGAAACACGACGCCAGGATCGTCCGCGCACGCAGCCTGCGCAAGCCCGATCAGCGTATCCTTACCAGCGCCGCTTGGGCCGACAACGAGAACCAGGCGGCCGGGTCCGATCAGACCGATGCGAGGATCTGAAAGTGTGGCTGTATCGATCATGCGACCCGAATCCCTTCACGCCAGACGCTGCGTACGATGGGAATATCCCTGGCCATATGCACGCGGATCACGTCGGCTCGCTTGCCTGCAACGATCTCTCCTCGGTCGCTGAGGCCGACGGCTTCCGCCGCCGTTTTGGTGACGGTCCGCACGGCTGCGGCAAGATCGATCACCGGAGCATGTTTCGGCAGTTGCATCGCCGCCATCAGCAGGCTGGACGGCACGTAGTCCGACGACATGATGTCGAGCAGGCCTTCACGGGCGAGATCGACTGCTGCGATGTTGCCGGAGTGCGATCCGCCGCGCACGACGTTCGGCGCGCCCATCAGCACGCGAACGCCCGCCTGATGCAGCCCGCGTGCGGCTTCCATCGTGGTCGGGAATTCAGCCACCGACACGCGATCACGGATCGCCTCGCCGACGTTCTCCTCCGTGGTATCGTCGTGGCTGGCGAGCGGGACGTTATGGCTATGCGCCAATGCGACGATCTCACGCATGTTCTTCGCGGCGTATTTCTTCTGGTAGTCCAAACGCTGGGCGAACATCACGTCGAGCTGCGCATCGGTGAGGCCGCCGCTCTTGCCGCGGTAATAGTCGCGCAGTTTGCCCTCATCGCGGAATTGCCGTTGACCCGGGGTATGGTCCATCAGCGACATTAGCCGAATATCCGGGCGCTCAATCAACTCCTGAGCCTCTTCGACGACGCGCGGGGTCGGAATTTCACAGCGCAGGTGCAGAAAGTGGTCGGCGCGCAGCAGATTGGCATCGCGCGCGCTGCTGATCGCTTTTGCCAGAACATTCGCCTGGCCGTCCACGTCCTCGACGCCTTCCTCGCTCCAGAGACGCAACGAATCGAGAACCGTGGTGATGCCGCTGGTGGCAAGCTGGCCATCGTAGGAGACGACGGCAGCGACCGGGTCCCAGTAGACCTTTGGACGCGGCACATAGTGCGCCTCGAGGTGATCCGTATGCAGCTCGATCAAGCCCGGCATCACCAGATCGCCGCCCATGTCTTCGCCGCGCTCGGGCGCATCGCCCTCGCCGACCTCTGCGATCACGCCACCCCCGATCGCCACCCAGCCGCGCTCGATGACACGGTCATGCAGCACCACACGGGCATTACTGAGAATTGTTTCGTTTCTTTCAGAACTCATTTTTCCCCCTTCACGCTGCCGCCGCGAACGACGTCACGTCGACAATTCGATCCGCGATCAGATTGCGCACGTCGTCATCGTGCACGATCGCCACCATGGCGACGCCGCGGGCTTTCTTTTCTCCAACCAGATCGACGACGATCTGGCGATTGGTTGCATCGAGTGATGCTGTGGGCTCGTCCAGCAACAGGATCGGCATGTCCGAGATGAACCCGCGCGCGATATTCACGCGCTGCTGCTCGCCGCCGGAGAACGTCGAGGGCGGCAGCGTCCAGAGCCGCTCGGCAATGTTGAGCCGGCGCAGCAGTGCGCCGGCGCGGGCTTTGGCATCGTCGCGCGCGACACCGTTCGCGATCAGAGGTTCTGCCACCACATCGATGGTCGCCACGCGTGGCACGGCGCGCAGGAACTGGCTGACATAGCCGATGGTGTATCTGCGGACACGCAGCACGTCGCGCGGCTCCGCGCTTGCGATGTCAATCACATTGCCTGCATGGCGAACCGCAATGCGGCCTTGATCGCAGCGGTAATTGCCGAAGATCATCTTCAGAATCGACGACTTTCCCGCGCCGGATGGCCCTGCCAGCACGACGCATTCGCCGGCATTCACATGCATCGACACGCCGGAAATCACCGGCAGCCGCACGCCGTTCTGCAGGTGCATGGTGAAAGTCTTGGCCGCGCCGGAAATTTCGATCATCGGAGACATCTGCACCTCACGCCGGCAGGATCGAGGAAACGAGAAGCTGGGTATAAGGCTCATGCGGATCATCGAGCACCTGATCCGTCAGACCGGTCTCGATCACTTCGCCGCCCTTCATCACCATCACGCGGTGCGACAACAGACGCGCCACCGCGAGATCGTGGGTGACGATCACGACCGCAAGCCCGAGCTCGTTGACCAGCCCGCGCACCAGATCGAGCAAACGCGCCTGGACCGACACGTCGAGGCCGCCCGTTGGCTCGTCCATGAACACCAGGCGCGGCTCGGTGACGAGATTGCGCGCAATCTGCAGACGCTGCCGCATGCCGCCGGAATAGGTCTTCGGCGCATCGTCGATGCGGAGGGTCGGAATTTCCACCCGCTCGAGCCAAGACGCCGCGGTATCGCGGATGTTGCCGTAGTGATTCCAGCCGACCGCCATCAGCCGTTCGCCGACATTGGCACCGGCCGACACCGCCATGCGCAGGCCCATGGCCGGATCCTGGTGCACATAGCCCCAGTCGGTCCGGAACAGGAAGCGCCGCTCGGCTTCACCGAGTGTTGCGAGATCACGCGTGACGCCATCGCGCATGCGATAAAGTACCCGCCCGCCGGTCGGCTGCAGCTGCGTCGACAACATCTGCAACAGCGTCGATTTGCCCGAGCCCGACTCACCGACGATGGCCAGCACCTCGCCCGGATACAATTCGAACGACACGTTGCGACAGCCGAGGTGGCGGCCGTAGGACTTGCTGAGGCTGTCGCAAATGAGCAGTGGCTGATCGTCGTCACGCATCATGTCACCTGATGGTCGGCGCCGAAGCCAGCACCCTGATGGCCGTCCGCGCGGCGCGTTTCGCAATAATCCGTGTCGGAGCAGACGAACATCCGCCCGCCCTTGTCATCGACCACGACTTCGTCGAGATAGGATTCGTTCGAACCGCACAGCGCGCATGGCGCGCTGAAGCGATAGGTCTCGAACGGATGATCCTCAAAATCCAGCGAGCGCACCTTGGTGTGCGGTGGGATGGCGTAGATGCGTTTCTCACGGCCGGCACCAAACAACTGCAGCGCGGCGCAATCATCCATCTTTGGATTGTCGAATTTCGGCGTCGGCGACGGGTCCATCACGTAACGGTCGTCGACCTTCACTGGATAAGCGTAAGTCGTCGCGATGTGGCCGTGGCGCGCGATGTCCTCGTAGAGCTTCACGTGCATCAGCCCGTATTCGGCAAGCGCATGCATCCGGCGTGTCTCGGTCTCGCGCGGCTCAAGAAAGCGCAGCGGCTCAGGGATCGGCACCTGATAGACCAGCACCTGATCCTCGGTCAGCGCCGTTTCCGGAATACGATGCCGCGTCTGGATCACACTGGCATCCGATGTGACGGTTGTCGTCGCAACATTCGCGGTCTTTTCGAAGAACTTGCGGATCGAAATGGCGTTGGTGGTGTCGTCGGAGCCCTGGTCGATAACTTTCAGCGTATCGTCCGCCCCGAGGATGGCCGCCGTCACCTGCACGCCGCCCGTGCCCCAACCATACGGCATCGGCATTTCACGGCTGGCGAACGGCACCTGATAACCGGGGATCGCGATCGCCTTCAGGATCGCGCGGCGGATCATCCGCTTGGTCTGCTCGTCGAGGTAAGCGAAGTTGTAAACCGGCGCGTTCATTCGGCGGCCTCCGCAAGGTTACCGTCACTGTCTTTCGCCGCCTCGAATTCCTTGCGCAGCTTGCGCAGCAGCCCAAGCTCGGACTGGAAGTCCACATAATGCGGCAGTTTAAGGTGCTCGACGAAGCCCGTCGCCTGCACGTTGTCGGAATGTGACATGACAAATTCTTCGTCCTGGGTCGGTGCGCGCACCTCCTCGCCCAATTCGCGCGCGCGCAAGGAGCGATCCACCAACGCCATCGACATGGTCTTGCGCTCGCTCTGGCCGAAGGCGAGGCCATAACCGCGGGTGAAGCACGGCGCTTCCGTGGCCGATCCCTTGAATTGGTTCACCATCTGGCATTCGGTCAATTCGATCGAGCCGAGCGGCACCGCGAAGCCGACCTCTTCGGCAAAGAACTCTACCTCGACATCGCCAAAGCGAATTTCACCGGCGAACGGATGGGTGCGGCCGAAGCCGCGCTGCGTCGCATAGCCCAGCGCCAACAGAAACCCCTCATCGCCACGCGCGAGATTTTGCAGGCGCAGATCGCGATCCGCCGGGAAGTTGAGCGGCTCACGGGTCAGATCGCCGACCGGCTGATCCGGATCTCCCTTCGGCGAGGATTCAATCAAGCCGTCTGCGCCGAGGATATCGGTGACGCGCGGCATCGGCTCGTTACTCGGGGTGCCCTGTGCCGGTGCGGCGACAGGTTCACTCGCCGCTAGCGCCGGATCGAGCAGGCGATGGGTATAGTCGAACGTCGGCCCCAGGATTTGCCCGCCCGGAATGTCCTTGAAAGTGGACGACACGCGGCGGCGCACCTGCATCTCAGCGGTGTCGAGCGGCTCGGTGACACCGAAACGCGGCAGCGTGGCGCGGAATGCGCGCAGCAGGAAGATCGCTTCGATCATATCGCCGCGCGCCTGCTTGATCGCCAGCGCCGCCAGCTCGCGGTCATAGAGCGAGCCTTCGGTCATCACGCGGTCGACCGCGAGGGTGAGCTGTTCAGAGATCTGCGACAGGGACAGATCCGGCACCGCCGGATCGCCGCGGCGCTCATGCGCCATCAGCCGGTGTGCATTCTCGATGGCGCGTTCGCCGCCCTTGACTGCAACGTACATGGCTCACGCCTCCTTCGCCGCAACGTGGATACTGCGCGGCAGCGCGACGAGATCATTGCCGCTGACCAGCAGCAGATCGACGCCGAGCGGAAACAGCGCGCGGTTGGCCTGCATGCGCGCGACGAAATCCTGCGGTAATGGGCCAGCCCGCAAACTGGACGTGCCTTGAATGCCCGGTCCGCTCAGCATGATCTCCTCGCCCGCAGTCAGCGTCTCCACCTGAACCACCAACGTGGTGGAGCGGTCCGGATATTCCGGCGTTCCCGGCGCAAATGTTTCGAAATCCGGCAAGGCCGAGCCCTTCGCGATTAGCGCGAAGGCAGCTTGCGAGGCCTCAGCCGTCAGCGGCGCTCCGGTCTGGAAGCGCAGCCACGACGCCATGTCGGTCTCGTGTGCGAAATCCTGATCGAGCCAGACGGATGTATCGTGATCGAACAGCGCCAGTGCGACTGCAGCGGTTGCGGGCATCATGAGCGATGGCGCCTTGACCGGCTCCGCAATCGTATGAACTGTTCCCGGCCGCGCCATGGCATCCATCACGCTGCGGAACACCACCTGCGACGACTGCACCGGATTGGCGAAGCCTGTCCCGAGGCCGGACTGGAGAGTGGCAAGTGTCATGATCTCAGCCCTCGCCTCGTACCAGTGTGTAGAAATCGACCCGTGTCGCTGCCGTCTCCGCATCCTGCTGCGCGCGGGCTTTCTCCAGTTCCTGACGCAGGGGCGCGAGAACCTTGTCTTCAATACGCTCTTTGAAGACGTCGCTCTGGATCAGCGCGTCACACAGCGCGATCAGCCGCGCCTTTTCGCCATCGCGCCCCAGCACATAGCCAAAGCCGACTTCACCCGAGGACAGCCGCACGGCCGCGCGCGACACCGAGGCCTCACCGAGGTTGAACGGCGCACCGTCACCGCCGATCCGGCCGCGCACCATCACGAGGCCGTTCTCCGGCTGGCGCAGCGCCTCGTGCGGCGGAACATCGACATCGCCCAGGCACGCCGCGATCCGCTGCGTCGGCATATGCGCGAGGACAGCCATCGCCCGCTGACGTTGGTTCTGCTGCGGACTGAGTTCGGATCGGGTCATGATGTCCAGCTTGCTGATTCCAAGTTGTCTATGTTAATAGACAACTTCGTAACGCAGCGCTATGACAATCTGGTGACGACGGCATGATTTTCGGTATGTTGCGGCTCTCGCTCCGCGAAAGGTTGTCGCATCTATGAGTTTGGCTGAAACGAGCACCGGCGTTGCGCTGTGGCGGCGCGTCGCGGATTCCATCGAGCAATCGATCGCCGATGGAACCTATCCGCGCAACTCCAAGCTGCCCGGCGAAACCGAAATCGCGGAACTCCATCGGGTCAACCGCCACACCGTACGCCGTGCGCTGGCTGCGCTCGCCGAGCGCGGACTGGTGCGCGCCGAACGTGGTAGCGGCACCTATGTCGAAGCACCGCGCATCGCCTATCCGCTGCGCTCACGCACGCGGTTTTCCGAAATCGTCAGTGCCGGCGGCCACGAAGCCAGCGGCAAGCTGCTGAGTGCATCGATCGAAGATGCGCCGCAGGATCTTGCCAAACACCTGGGCCTCAAGACCGGCGCGCCCTTGCTGCGGATCGATGCACTGCGCACAGCAGACCGGATGCCAATCTGCGTCGGCTCCACGTGGGTCGATGCGGACCGCTTTCCCGACGGCGGCAAACTCTATGAAAAAATGCAGTCCATCACCAAGGTGCTGGCCCATTTCGGCATCCGCGACTATCGCCGCGAGTGGACCAACGTTACGGCTGCCATTGCCGATGCCGCCGATGCCGCACGCCTCGATCTCGCGCTCGGCCGCCCGGTGCTGGTGGTCGAAAAGCTCGACACGGAAATGAACGGCAAGCCGTTGATCATATCGCGTTCGCGCTTTGCCGCTGAACGCGTTCAGTTCGTCATCGAAAACTAGCGGTGGAAATTAGTGCCGGGCTTCGCCTGCCCGGCCGATGATTGCACGGCGGAGCCGGTTCGAGACGAAATCAATCGCGGCCACCGCGACGAGGATCATCAGAATCAGCGTCGAGACCTTCTGCCATTCCAGCACACGGATCTGCTCGGCAAGCTGAAGGCCGATGCCGCCTGCACCGACGATGCCAATGATGGTGGCCGAACGCGTGTTCGACTCGATGAAATAGAGAATCTGCCCTGCGAGCACAGGCAGCACCTGCGGCAGCAGTCCGAACCGGATCTCATGCAGCTTGCTGCCGCCCGCCGCGCGGATGCCCTCGACCTGCTTGCGGTCGGCACCTTCCATCGCTTCCGAGAACAGTTTGCCGAACGCACCGAAGTCCGATGTCGCAATCGCCAGCACGCCCGCGAATGGGCCGAGCCCGACAACGTTGATCCATACAAGAGCCCAGATCAGCGTATCGATGCCGCGAACCGAATCCAGAAACCGCCGCACTGGAAAGCGCAGAAAAATGGATGGAATGATGTTCTTCGCCGCCAGCATGCTGACGGGAAGCGCCATGAGCGCCGCCAATAGCGTGCCGAGAAACGCGATCGACAGGGTTTCTCCCATGGCGTGGAGATAGGTCGGGAACGATGTGCCGGGATCCGGCGGGATCATCAGCATGACGAACCAGCCGAGTTGCTTGAAGCCGGTCACCAGCCGGTGGATCGAAATCTCCAGATACCAGCAGCCGAAAAAGAACAGCGCGATCGCCGCCGCGGCAACCAGGAGTGCTTTCACGCGGCCTGCATTCGATCCGCGAAACAGGTCGGGATACTGCGCCGCCAGTTCCGCCGGGCTGCGATCCGCCGCGATCATGCCCGCTCTCCCGTGCTGAGCAGGCGTCCGCGCAGCCAGCCGGTGAGGATGTCGATAATGAACACGGTGACGATGATCATCACCAGGATCGCGCTGACGTCCGAATAAAAGAACTTGCGCACCGCGACCACGAGTTCTTGCCCGATGCCGCCAGCACCCACAAAGCCCATGATGGAAGCTTCGCGCACATTAATCTCGAAGCGCAGCAGCGTGTAGCTGGCAAAACCCGGCATCACCTGCGGTAGTACCGCGAAACGGATGCACGACAGCCAGTTGGCGCCGGTCGAGCGCAGGCCCTCCAACGGCTTCATGTCGATGTTCTCGACAATCTCGTAATAGAGCTTGCCGAGCGCACCGATGCAGTGGATCGCAATCGCAAGCATGCCCGCCATCGGCCCGAGACCAAAGGCGATCACGAAAATCAGCGCGAACACGATGCCCGGAACGGTGCGACAGAATTCTAAAAAGCGGCGCGTGACGAAGCGCACCACCGGATGCGGCGACGTATTGGCCGCGGCAAAGAAGTTCAGGCACAGCGCACCGAGCGCGCCGATTACGGTGCCGACGTAACTCAGCAGCAGTGTTTCACCGAGCAGCTTGAGCCAGCCCTTCCATCCCCAGAACCACTCGGCCGGATCGGTCCAGACCCGCGCGCCGCTGTCGAGATGAAGAATACGGTCGAAATAGCCGACGAAGTTTCCGATCTTCTCGACCAATGTCTCCGGCGCCACCTCGGCGCCAAGGCCCGCGACGATCAGCAGCGCCACGAAAACGACAAGCCCGATGAGAAAGCGGACGCGCTTGCGCGCAATCGACGCGTTATACGCGGCTTCAAGCGCCGCGATCTGCTGGGGCGGATAGCTGGTGAGGCTGATGGTCAAAGGTTGATAGCTCTATGAGCGCAAAGAAAACGACCGGACTGCGAATGCAGTCCGGTCGTCTGCCCCAATCAGGAGCCCTTCTTCTTGCGAAGGCTGTCGACGAACTTGATCAGTTCGATGGTGTCGTTCCAGTCGGTCGTCTTGGCCTGAGCGAAGCCCTGCTTCTGGCCATCCGACAGACGCTCGAATGCAGCCTTGTCCTTGGTCGGTGCATCAAAGAAGGCCTTTTCAATCGAAGCCTTCAGGTCAGCCGGCATGTCTTCGAGAACGGCATAAGGTCCGTTCAGGATCGCAGCCGACTTGTGGATGCTGCGGAAATCTTCCTTCTTCATCGGCGTGCCGTCGGCGTTCTTCAGCATGGTCTTGGTGAGCATCTGCTGCAGCGTCGAGTCGTTGTCGTTGGTCCACTGGTTGGCGGCAACATCGACGGTGCCCTGGGCGAGCGCGAGCAGCGCGTTCTCGTGGCTGCCGGTGAACACCACCTTGCTGAAATAGGATTCAGCATCGCCGATGTGCATCTTGTTCAGCTCGAAGCGCGGCACGTTGTTGCCCGAGGTCGAGTTCGGATCGACGAGGCCGAGGTTCTTGCCCTTCAGGTCGTCAATGCTCTTGTAGGGGCTCTTGGCCAGCACGAAGAACATCGAATAGTAGCCGGTGCTGCCGTCGATGTTGCGGTCGTTGGCGAACGCTTCGGTCTTCACGCCGGTGAGGCGGGCGCGCGAGAACGACGCCGAACCATAGCTGGCAATGTGGATATTGCCGTTGCGTTGACCTTCGATCACCGCCGCATAGTCGTTGGCAATGCGAAGGTTCACCTTCACGCCCAGTTCCTTGCTCAGGTAAGCAATGAACGGCGCCCAGCGCTCGGTCACGCCCGAGGCGTTCTCGGCGGGAACGACGGCAAAGTTGAGCTCGGGATACTTGGCTTTCCAGTCCTGAGCCGAAGCTGTGGTTGCAGTGAACGCAAGCGCTGCTGCGCCGGCGAGAATAGTACGACGATTGAACATAAAGTCCCCCTGTTATGTCAGATAGTTTCGGCAGAAAGATCAGGCAGCCGCGACATTTCCGAGCGCGGGTGCCAATGCTCCTGGTACGAAGTCCGGCGTTTCGTCCATGACTTCACCAGCCTCGAGGTCGTAAAGTTCGCGGGCGATCGAGTCCGTGAGCATCGCAGGCACGCCATCGAACACAACGCGGCCTGCGGACATACCGATCAGACGGTCACAGTAAGTCCTTGCCAGATCGAGTGAATGCAGGTTGCACATCACCGTGATGCCAAAGTGCTTGTTGATGCGCAGCAGTGCGTCCATCACGATGCGGGTGTTGCGCGGATCGAGCGATGCAATCGGCTCGTCCGCCAAAATGATATCCGGCTGCTGAACCAGCGCGCGTGCAATGGCCACACGCTGCTGCTGTCCGCCGGAGAGCTGATCGGCGCGCTGCGCCGCCATCGGCATCATGTCGAATTGTTCGAGCGCGGAGATGGCAATCGCCTTGTCATCCTGCGCCCACATCTGACTCATCGAGCGCCACAGCGGCACGCCTGCAAGGCGGCCCATCAAGACGTTGGTCAGCACGTCGAGGCGACCGACCAGATTGAACTGCTGGAAAATCATTGCCGATCGCGCACGCCAGCGGCGCAACTCTTGGCCCTTCAATGCCGTCACGTCGACGCCTTCGAAGCTGATGCGTCCGCCGGTTGGCTCTTCCAAGCGGTTGATCATGCGCAGAAGGGTGGACTTGCCGGCGCCCGAACGACCAATCACGCCGACGAACCGGCCCGGCTCGATCGAGAAAGAAGCATTATCAACGGCCGTCTTTGCACCAAACCGGCACGTCAATCCGTCCACTACAAGCATTCGTCGGCTCCGTGCTTAACAGAGCTCCACCGCTAACGCGGGTATTCTACAGTTGTGTGACAGCGTGGACTGTTCCCGCGCACTTCTGTGTGCAATGCGGAAGAGGTTTGCCGTCATCCGAACTTCATGACATTGTCACGAAACACACCGAAGACACTACGCACACCCTCATCCCTGCCTCACCTCACTACGAGATTCCACCGCCTATGGCTGGCAAGACACTTTCCGTCGAACCCTTCATCGACCCGACTGCAACACTCCGCGACAGCAAGGCGGGCGCTTATTGCGAAATCGGCGCACGAACAACACTTCTTGAAGTTACGCTCGGCGATTATTCCTATGTCGTGAACGACAGCCAGATTACCTACGCCACCATCGGAAAGTTCTGCTCGATCGCGGCGATGACGCGAATCAACCCCGGCAATCATCCGATGCATCGCGCGACGCAGGCTCACTTCACCTATCGCGCGAGTGCCTATTTCCCGGGCGAGAGCGATGACGCGGAGTTCTTCGACTGGCGACGCAGCCATCATGTGACATTTGGCCACGACGTCTGGATCGGTCACGGCGCCATCGTGCTGCCGGGCCGCAACATCGGCACAGGCGCGGTGGTCGCAGCGGGCGCCGTCGTCACCAAGGATGTGCCTGCCTACACCATTGTCGGCGGCAATCCGGCGAAACCGATCCGGCGACGGTTCTCGGAAAAGATCGAAGAACAATTGATGGCGCTGGCATGGTGGGACTGGACCCACGACCAGCTTCGCAGCGCGCTGCCGGATTTCCGGAAACTGCCGGTGGAAGCCTTTGTCGAGAAGTACAACAACAACGCGCTGGCATAACGCGGGATCGGACGAAGCATGACGGATATCTTGATCGAAGGCGGACAGACGCTGATCGGCAACGAATTTGTGGATGATGCAACTATCCATGTGGCGGATGGCCTCATCTCGGAAACATCGTCGCGTGCCGAACCTGCTTCGCTCCGCATCGACAGCCGCGGCCTGATCGCCCTCCCCGGTATTGTGGACATGCATGGCGATGCCTTCGAACGGCAGATGATGCCGCGCCCCGGCGTCGATTTCCCGATCGACGTTGCGCTGATGGACAGCGACCGCCAGGCCATCGCCAACGGCATGACCACCGTCTTTCATGCGGCGACATGGTCATGGGAGCCGGGCTTGCGCGGCACCGAGAACGCTCACCGTCTTGCCGACGCCATCGAGGAATTGCATCCACGCTTCGCGGCCGACACGCGGTTCCATCTGCGGCAGGAGACCTTCAACCTCGATGCGGAGCCGATGATCGCCGAGTGGCTGGCGACGGGCCGCGTCAGCCTGCTCGCCTTCAACGATCACATGCACATGACCACTGCGTCGATGAGCAATCCGAAGAAGCGCGCGCGCATGGTCGAGCGCTCCGGCCTCAGCGAAAGCGAATTCGATGCGCTGGTGGACCGGGTCATGAAGCGCGCGGACGACGTGCCTGCATCAATCGAACGGCTTGCCGCGATTGCCCGCGACAACGATGTGCCGTTGCTCTCCCATGACGACGAGTCTCCGGAGCAGCGCGCGAACTTCCGCGGGCTCGGCATCGACATCGCGGAGTTCCCGATCAACGAGGAAACCGCCCGCGCCGCGATCGACGGCGGCGACTTCACCGTGTTCGGCGCGCCGAACGTCGTGCGCGGCGGCAGCCACACCGGCTGGACCAGTGCAGCCGAGATGGTGAACAAGGGTCTCTGCTCCATCCTCGCGTCAGACTATTACTATCCGGCGCCGCTGCTCGCGGCGTTCCGTCTCGCGGCCGACAGGATCGTGCCACTGCCACAAGCCTGGTCATTGGTTTCCGGCGCACCGGCGGCGGCGACGGGCCTGCACGACCGCGGCGAGATCGCCCCCGGCAAGCGCGCGGACATCATATTGGTGGATGCGCAGGAGGCGCTGCGGCCACGCATCGTGGCGGTGATTGCCGGCGGACAGCTCGTCTATCTCACCGAACCGCAGCGAATGACAATAACGAAAACTGTGGCTGCGCGCAGGGTTGAACCGGCCTGAAAGCTTCGCTAGTCAAGAGATCGCATGCCGCAGTATCCCCGCTACGCCATCTACTTCGTGCCTTCCGCCGACAGCGTTCTTTATCGCTTCGGCGCGAGCCTGCTCGGCTATGACTCTTTCACAGGGAAGGCGCTGCCTTTTGTCGACGGCATCGAAGCGCAGATCGCGGACTGGAAACAAATCACCGTCGATCCACGCAAGTACGGCTTTCATGCCACACTGAAGGCGCCGATCTCGCTGGTATCGGGCAAGACCGAGAGCGAGCTCATCTCGGCGATCGGAAGGTTCGCGCAGACGCCCCGCGCCGTTCCGGTCATCACACCGGTTGTTCGCGCCATCGGCAGCTTCATCGCCATTGTGCCGCACGCGCCTTCACCAGACTTGCAGACGTTCGCCGCCGACTGCGTGACGACGTTCGACGATTTTCGCACGCCGCTGACATCCGAGGATCGCGCCCGGCGCAACGTTGCCGCCTTGTCAGAGCAGCAGGTCGCGTATCTCGACCGCTGGGGCTACCCTTATGTGTTCGACGAATTTCGTTTTCACATGACGTTGACCGGATCGTTACCGGCTGAGCGGCGCGACGGCGTGCTGGAAGCTTTGCAGAAGCGCTTCGCGGCTATTGAGCTCAGTTCGATCGCAGTGGAACACCTTGCACTGCTGCGCCAAAACGATGCTGCGTCCCAGTTCACGGTGATCGAGCACTGGCCGCTTAAACGGCCCTGATTGTTTCACGCATGGGCGCACGCACGCGACAGCCTCCCTGTCCTATCGACCGTACGAGGTAATTGTCTGCATCGCCCAATCGGCGTAGCCTTCCGGCAACCGGCCGTGCGTTGCACGGAAAAAATCTGACCGCTCGCCTGTAAGTTGCGTGTTCCCGATCGGTGAGGCGCTGGACGATGCGCGGTGAAATTCATCACTTCCGAACGGGGAATGATGGGGAGCATCCGCATGATGCGTCGCCGCGCCGGCTTGCCGCAATCATCGCAGGCGACATCGCAGGCTACAGCCGCCTCATGCAGCTCGACGAGGACGGCACTTACGCCCGCGTCAAGCGGATCGAGCGTGATCTCATCGAGCCGACGATCCTGGAGCATCACGGCCGGCTGGTGAAAACCACCGGCGACGGCTTCATTGCGATCTTCGACAGTCCCGTCGAAGCCGTGCGTTGCGCCATTGTCATCCAGCAGAGCATGGTGGGACGCAACGCATCGCAGCCGCGCGAAAGCTCGATCGTCTACCGGATCGGCGTCAATCTCGGCGATGTGATCGTGGAGAGCGAAGACGTCTATGGCGACGGCGTCAACGTCGCCTCCCGCCTCGAAGGGATTGCCAATCCGGGGCAGATCTTCATTTCCGGCGGCATCTACGAACAGGTCAAACACAAGCTCGTCTGCGGCTATCAGTCGCTCGGCGACAAGCAGGTGAAGAACATCACCGATCCAGTGCGGGTCTATCGTGTTTTGCCCGATCCATCGGCACTGATCGAGAGCCGGATACGGCCGCTCGCCGCGATGCTCGTTGCCGCCACGGTTGTCTTTCTGTCCGTTGCCGGCGGCGCATTCTGGTACTTCGTGATCAAGCCTCGTGATCAGATGATCGCGAGCCGAGTACCAGCGACAGCGCCACTGCAAGCGCCGGTGCCAACGCCACTCCAGGCTCCTGCAGAGACAGCCAAGGCGCCTCCCGCGTTGCCACCTTCGGAAACGGCAAAGGTGCCCGCCATCACCGTGACGCCTCCGCTGTCGCAAGCCAAGCCGATGCAGACAGCTCCAGTGCCGCAGGCAACTCCGGTCCCGCAAGCGGCTCCAGCAGCACCGCCTGCGGTAGCGACTGCACCAGCGGCGATCACGCCGCCTCCCGCTGCAGCGAAGGCAAAGGAGCCCGACATGGTGCCGCTGAACGGCGGCGGCTTCACGATGGGGAGCAACGACGATCTGTCGGAGCGGCCGATCCATCGCGTGTCGGTGAAACCGTTTTCAATGAGTAAAACGCCGATCACGGTGCGCGAATGGAACGCCTGCGCCGCGGCCAAGGCGTGTTCGTTCACCGCTACGGGCCGCGACGATGCGCCGATCACGGACGTGAGCTGGAACGACGCCAAGCAATTCGTTGCCTGGCTCTCGCAAGAGACGAAGAAGCCATACCGACTGCCCAGTGAAGCCGAGTGGGAGTACGCCGCCCGTGGCGGCACGCAGACCATCTACTGGTGGGGCGACCAATTTCAGAACGGCATCGTCAATTGCCGAAATTGCCTTGATACCACAGCCGAACAACCGTTGAACGTCGGAAGCCTCAAGCCCAATCCGTTCGGCCTTCACGACATGGGCGGCGGCGTCGATCAATGGGTCGAGGATTGCTGGCACAAGAATTATCAAGGGGCGCCATCCGATGGTTCGGCATGGACCTCCGACGGCGATTGTACTTCACGCGTGATAAGATCAGGATCGTGGCGCAACGACGCCCGCTCAGCCCGCCCCGCAAGCCGCGACCGTTACGACGCCGTCGTGCGCTATCCGACCCACGGTTTCCGGGTCGCCCTTTCTCGCGAGGACAAGCCGTAAAGGACGTGACAGCAATGGGCCTCATCCGGATCATCATGCTCTCGACGACGCTGACATTGCTGACATTCGCAGCCTACGCGCAGGGAACACCGGCGCCGAAAGATGCCTATCTTTATTTTGTCTGGCCTCAGGATGGGGCGGTGATCAAAGGCTCGTTCTGGGCCCGGTTCGGCTTGCGCAATATGGGCGTCACCCACGCCGGCGACACTTTCGCCAATGCCGGCCATCATCATCTGCTCATCAACGTGACCGAGCCGCTCAATCCCAAAGAACCGATCCCGCAGGACAAATCTCACCTGCATTTCGGTGCCGGCCAGACGGAAGCGCGCATCGAACTGCCGCCCGGAAGGTACACGCTGCAATTGGTCCTCGGAGACGCCAAGCACTACCCCTTCGATCCGCCGGTCGTATCCAGGAAAATTAACGTCACGATCCGATAGGCCAGGCTACCGCGCACGTTTTTGCGGTCTATATGTTCGACAGCGCGAGTTTCGCCGCTCGCGCTAGAGTCCCGATTCCGAAGTTCGCATCATGGCGCTGCTCGTTCGTCTGCGAACTTCGGAATCGAAGGACTCTAGTAGGTTATTATTCTCGTGTGGCTTTGGTTCTGAAGTCCGCATTCCGGACTCGCCACTCGAATGATGCGGACTTCAGAACCGCCACACGTGCCTCTTTGCCGATCGAGGAAACGCAACAGAGGGTTAAAAGCCATGATCGTATCCGACACGTTCTGGGATTTCGAGCATGCGGGCTGGAACAGGGACGCCCTTGCGACCTCCTATCACCAGCATCTCGGAGAGGTCACAGCGGGCTGTATCCCGGGTCTCCTCCAGGCCGTAAAGCTGAAGGCCGGCGACAAGATTCTCGATGTCGCATGTGGTGCGGGTTACGTCGCAGCTGCCGCGCACAAGGTGAGCGCAGAAGCGATCGGACTGGATTTCTCTGCGGCTCAGGTCCGGCTGGCGAGACAAACCTATCCGCACATCCGATTCATCGAAGGAGATGCCGAGGCCCTGCCCTTCGCTGAAAAGCAGTTCGACGCCGTCGTCAACTCGTTCGGTATGCCTCACGTTCCACATCCGCAAAGAGCCGCAACAGAATCGTTTCGCGTGCTCAAGCCGGATGGACGGTTCGCTTATGCGTCATGGTGCGAAGCGAGCAAATGCATCGGCATATCGATGGTCTACGACGCCATCCGCGAACACGGTTCACTCGATGTCGGACTGCCGCCGGGACCCAATTTCTTCAGCTATGGCGACCTGAAGTTTGCCTCGGACATGCTCGGCCGCGCGGGGTTCAGAGATATCTCCGGAACAGAACTTCCATTGGTCTGGCGCGTCCCTTCTCCCGAAGCCTTCATCGAAGCGATTTCGTCCGGTACCGTCCGCGCCGCTGCTGTTCTCAATCGGCAAAATCCAGCGAACCTCGAAAACATCAGACATTATCTGCGCAAGATGATCTTGGGCTTTGAACACGACGGCGGCTTCGCCGTTCCGATGCCCGCGCTGGTGGTCTCGGCCCATAAGCCGATGCATCACTAACGTCGCGAGTGTGGTGGTTCAGAAGTTCGCTCCATTTTTCCGCGAGTCCTTCCGGCGAACTTCTGAACCTAACCACACTCGAGTTGTAGGCTTGCTAGTGTCCCTTAGATTCCGAAGTTCGCATCCAAGCCAGCCGCGAGCCTGTGCGAACTTCGGAATCGGGACACTAGATGAAAAAGCCCGCCGGGGTCGGCGGGCTTTTCATGTCTCAAGCCGCTGCGCCGATCATTTCTTGACGATCACGATCTCAAGATATTCACTCGGCACCACGATTGTACCGTCGTCAGCCGTGTTCAGACGCCCAATCAACGCGACCAGATCCTCCTGCAAGCCACGCTGCTTGGTCTCGTCGAGCGCGGCAAATGCCTTCAGGGTCGGCCCATAATAGGTCTTGAACACCTCAAGGAAGTGTTCAGGCGAGCGATAGCGGAACGCGAAGTGGCGTGGCTGGGCCTGGATCGATGCTGCGCCATTGCCGAACAGTTCGCCAAGCCGGTCGCGCGTCCCCCACAACGCCGGCGATTTGACACCCGCCGGTGGCGGCAGATATTGACCGAGGGTCTTGAACACCTGTCCGATGAAACCCTGCGGCGTCCAGTTCGCGAGCCCGATCTTTCCCTTGGGCTTGCACACACGCAGCATCTCTGCGGCAGCCTTGTTCTGGTCGGGCGTGAACATCACGCCAAAGGTCGACACAACCACGTCGAAGCTTGCGTCCTTGAACGGCAAGGCTTCCGCGTCTGCCTCTTGAAATGCAATGTTCAAACCTTCCGCAGCGGCACGCGCCTTGCCGCGTTCGAGCAGCGCAGGCACGTAATCCGTCGACGTGACGTCGCACCAGCGTCGTGCAGCCGCGAGCGACACGTTTCCGTTACCGGCTGCGACATCGAGCACACGTTTTCCGGCGCGCAAATCAATCGCTTCACACAGATCTTCGCCAACGATCTGCAAGGTTGTACCAACCACTGCATAATCGCCGGACGACCACGCACCATGCTGGCGCGTCTTGACAGCGACGAGATCCGGTCCGGGTGGAACTTCAGTCATGGTCATTGTCATGGCACTCGCTCCCAAAGAGTTGTTCAAAGTTGTACCGCCCGCTCACGGGGCGTGTGGCACCCTGACGCGGAGCTGTCTGTGCCGCTATGCAGCTTCCGCAGGATGGTGCAGAATCCGCATCGAATTTTATTTTGAGACTTTTTGTCGGGCCTGAGCGCCGGTTGCGCCGATCCCAATTCCGGATTGGAGGCGTGCCATGAGTGTGAAGTCAGACACGTTCGCTGGGGCCGATGACGCGACGCTACACGTGCGGCATGCATTGCCTGCGAGCGTTTCCCATGCATTGCATTGGCTGAACGGCCGATTGGACGAGCCAATCCAACTTGAAACACTCGCAGCGGTCGCCGGCGTTCGACCGCGCACGCTGGAAGCGCATTTCAGACTTTATCTCGGCACCACGCCGCTTGGCTGGGTGCGGCGCATGCGGCTGGCGCGCGCGCGTCAGCAACTGTTGTCGGCCGACGCCCATGCGAGCGTGACCGACATTGCCACGGCCAACGGCTTCAATCAGCTCGGCCGCTTTTCCGCGCAATATCGCGAGCAATTCGGCGAACTGCCGTCGGACACGCTCAAATCCATCCGCGGGCAGATGGCAGGCAATGACGACATTGTCGACGAAGCGATGCGCCTGAGCTGGCGGGCGCTGGGCTCGGCGTTCATGGTGGGACCGCAATCCTGTAGCGCGGCACTGGAAGACGCTGAACAGGCGCAAGAGCTCGCACCGCATTACGCTTTGCCGAAAGCGATCGCCGCCTGGTGCTGGGGCCAGCGCGCGGCACATAACTTCAACACGACCTCCCAATTCGATCGCGCACAGTCAAAGCAATTCGCGGACGAAGCAGAAAAGCTCGCGCCGCACGACGCGCTGGTCTTGAGCCTGTGCAGCGGTGCTCTGACGCTGAACCGCAAGCTTGGCGCGGCTGATCATCTGATCGAACGTTCACTGGCGATCGAGCCGTGGTCGCCATGGGCGTGGCTGCGGCGCGGCTGGCTGTCCGGCTATCTCGGCGACGACAACGCCGCGCTGCGTGAACTCCAAATCACGCTGCGCCTGATGCCGTTCGAGCCCGTACGCCACCTCGTGTTCATCGGTATCGGCTGCGCCCATTTCAACGCAGGACGCTATGACCGCGCTCAAATGGATTCAGGACGGCATGGTGGCGGGACCGGAATCCTTCTGGGCTGAACGGGTGCTTGTGGCGGCCGCCGTTCATGCCGGTGCGCGGGACGAAGCGCGGCGTTGTGCCCTCAAGCTTCTGCATAAGGACAAGGATCTCACGGTCACCACCGCGCGCGATGCGTGGCCGTTCACGCCGGCCTTCATGGAGCGCCTGAGCGACGGCCTGGTGACGGCGGGCGTGCCGCGGACCTGACGATCACTCCAAAAGCAATATCGTTCAGTAAGTGACCGTCGAGCGAACACCGAACACCGCGGCATCCTTGATGCGGTGGGTCTGGGTCGGATCGTTAGGGTCGACGATGCCGCCGCCCGGATGGAAGACATATTGAAAGACCGGCTGTACTGTCCAATTGCTTTGCACTTCCGCGACATAAGTCATTTCAAACACCGCTTCGTAGTCGCGTATCGGACTTGCGATGCCGGTGAACGTGTTCGCATCGCGGTCGGCCTGCCGCGCCGCGTCCGAAATCTTTGCATAGGTCAATGCGATACCCAGCTTGTCGTTCGCCCGCGCCTCGCTGAAGCCGGTGAACTGAAAGCCACCGTCGAGATAGAAGTTGATCAGGTTGCGGTCCGACGGACTGACCGATGCACGAGCGAAGAAGGCAGCTCCTTTGTCCGGGCTTGACGATGCGCGCACAAACATCTGCTCATAGACGCCGAAGATGCCCTGATTACCGCGCAGCTTCTGAGGTTCGCCCGAACCTGCCGGATCGGCCAGCGCAAAGCCGCCAACGGAGTAACGCATGTCGTTGAACTCGCCGAGGTGTTTCCAGGCACCGCCGGTGATCGTTCCCGGCAATTTGCTCTCGCCGAGATCGAACTTGTATTTGAGTTGCCCGATCATCCAGGCTGGATCATTGACGCGAAACAGAACGCCGTGCGGATTGGCAAGCTGCGGATCCAGCGGGCTGTCCGGCGGGGCCGCATCGCCGTCGAAAATCGCCGCGTAAGCCGTGATGCTGTCCGACAGCTGCGCTTTCACGCGCACGCCGGGCACGGCGAGCGGCGGCGACGGACCGCCCGCCAAAAGATTGATGCCGGTGATGCCCGGCCAACCGAGCGCGGAATTGGTGAAAATGTCGTCGTACTTGCTGTCGATGAACTCGACATCCGACGCCTGCTGCCCGACCTTCACCAGCAATTTGCCATCAAACAGCGATTGCTCGATCCACAACTCATAAAGCCGCGTGGCAGGCAACGCTTCGACACCGCTGACCAGCATCAGGTTGCCGACGTAATCACGCGACAGCCCCTGCCCGTGAATCTGGTACATATTTGTGTGAAACGTCGCGCCGGTCCAGCCGATGACTTTCTCGAGATCGACATCCATGCCGAGATCGAGGCGGCCAGTGTAGATCGTGCCTCGCCGTACACCGCCTGTCGGATTGCCGAACACTTCCGCGATATAGGTCGCGTTAAACTGGACGCCCCAGTCAGCAAGAATCTCGCGTGGATTTTTCGTCTTCGTCGCTTCTGCAGCCCGCTTTGGTTCCGACACCGGAAGATCGGCGGCGAGCGCAACCTGCTGCGACAGCACGAACGCGGCAGCGACGGCGGCGGCGGTTCGCAGCAGTTTGAACAATCGGCTTTGCACAACAGCCCCGGACTATCTCATGATCCCGAGGCGCTTCATGATGTAGTAGGCGGCCGTGGACGACGCGATGATCAGGATTCCCGCCCAGAGGAATCCGGAATCGACGTCGGTCAACGGCAGCCCTTTGGTGTTCATGCCGAAGACGCCGGTGATCAATGTCGGCGGCAGCAGCAGTGCGGTCAACACCGACAGCAGATGCAGGCTCTTGTTGCTCTGTTCCTCGATCTTGAGCTGCAGTTCTTCCTGAAGCAGGCGGCTGCGTTCACGCATCTCGACGATGGTGTGATCCAGCGCATCGAGTCGCTGCGCGAGCTTGCCCGCGCGCAGCCGCAGGGCCGGTTTCAGCACGTCGCCGCCCTGCTGCTCGAGACGATGAAAAGTGAACCGCAAGCCGGATAATTGCCGGTGCAGCCGCACGCAGGTCCGCCGCAAGCGGCCGAGGTCCTTGCGCTTGTCGACGACGTCGTCGGACAGCACCCGTTCCTCGATGGTGTCGAGATCCTGCTCGACCCGATCGGCGATGCGCTCCATGGTCTCGGCGACATACTCGACGATGGTCTCGAACAGTTCCGCTGCGCTCCCGATGCGCTGCCCGCTTTCCAGCACGCGGCGCGTGGCATCCACAGCGCACAGCGCCTGATGACGGCCGCTGACCAGGAGCCGCTCGGTCATGACGAACCGCATATAGCCGGTTTCTTCAGTGACGCGGTCGATCGCGCGCAAGAGATCGCTGATGACGCCGTAAACGGTGTCATCGGCGGTGTGCATCTGCTGGAAATTGTCCTTCGACAGAAACAGCGCCTTTGCCGGTCCCGGCAGATCTAGCGTTGACGCGGCAACCCACTGCTCGGCGCGGATATCTGCCAGATTGAAGTGAAGCCACAGCAGGCCATCGCCACGGACATCGATCGGCTTTTCGGCATCAAGCGGTTCAGACCGGCCATCGGCGTGAATGCGGAATGCCCAGACAAGGCCTGGAATGACGGCGGAAGACGCCGAATGTCCGCCTGGCACGTTCGTACTCGATGCTTCCGCTTGCACAGCCTGCCCCAGACAAACCAAGACTCGTGACACGTCGGGTAGTCATGCCGCCATACCACCCGGATACCGGCCGATATGACGACACTTCTATTACAGCCGGATGTCAGCCGGCCTTATTCGGCGGCTTCGGCGAGATCCCCCGCCTCCTTGTTGTAGTCGTGCACCACGCGGCCATAGGGCAGCGTCAGGTCGGCCACGAAATGCTTCGCGCCAATCACGCGTCGAACCGGGAAATCAGCCACCGGCGCATTCACGTGCGGAACCAGGTGCAGGCGGCCCGGCCCGAACCAAGAGCCCTTCACGGTGATGTCCGTGAGATTGATCGCGACCAGTTGGGCGACCTCGGCACGGCCATCGACGCCGGGGATCAGCTTGAGGTTGATCTGGGTCTTCGACAGTGTCTTGAGCGTCTCGTCGCCGTTATGCGCCATCGCACCGTGCTTGTAGGCCATGGTGCCCACGGCCACCTGCTGCCCGGCATATTCCAGCGTGCCGGTGAGCGTGTCCTTCACGATGTCCAGTTTCGGATGCGCGTACTTCTTCGGGAAGCCCCAGATCTCGCGGCCCGCGGCAATCGGCGGATCATCATCGAGATACATCTGGGAGACGAAATTGACCTCCTCGCCGTGCAGCCGGGCGGGAATGACAAGACCCGACTCCGTATAGCAACCGAAGCCGGACGAATCCGGCATCTTGATCCACTCATAGTGCACGATGGGCTGATCGATCGGCTCCAGCGGCTCAGGCAGGCCGGCGCGGATCAGATCCGGATCGGTTTCATAAGTGATGACGAGAAACTCGCGATCGATGAAACGGTACGGCCCCGCCGGATAGCTGGGACCGGCGGCCGGCATCGAGGGAAGTCTTAGAACGTCTTCCTTGCGCATCGGGCTTTTCCTTTCAGTGAGCGGTCCAGCCGCCGTCGACAGGCAGCGTGATGCCGGTGATGGATTTCGCGTTGTCAGTGCAGAGGAACGTCACCACCCCAGCCAGTTCTTCCACGGTGACGAAACGCTTGTTGGGTTGGGCCGCGAGCAGTACATCGGAGATCACCTGCTGCTCCGTGATGCCGCGCGCCTTGGCCTGCTCCGGAATCTGCTTCTCGACCAGCGGCGTCATCACGTAGCCGGGGCATACCGCGTTGACGGTGATGCCGTGTTCGGCGACTTCAAGCGCCGCCGTCTTGGTGAGACCGGCGATGCCGTGTTTGGCGGATACGTAGGCTGACTTGAACGGCGAAGCCACCAGCGCATGGGCCGAAGCGATATTCACGACGCGGCCCCACGCATTCTTCTTCATCGCAGGCAGCGCCAGCCGTGTAGTGTGGAACGCGCTCGACAGGTTGATCGCGAGGATCGCATCCCACTTCTCAATCGGGAATTCCTCGATCGGCGCGACATATTGAATCCCTGCGTTGTTGACCATGATGTCGACGGAGCCGAATTCGCTTTCCGCCTGTTCGACCATGTCGGCGATATCCTGCGGTTTGGTCATGTCGGCGGGGCTGTAGAGCACCTTGATATTGTGCTCTCCCGCGAGGTCCGAGCGGATCGCTTCGATCTCGTCGGCGTTGCCAAAACCATTCAGCATGATGTTGGCGCCGCTGGCGGCAAGGCCGCGCGCAATACCAAGGCCGATGCCGCTGGTTGAGCCTGTGACGATGGCGGATTTTCCGGACAACATGCTGACCACTCTGGGCTGCCGGGGATCGGGACCGATCTCCGCAACCGGCAGCGCGGTTAAGGAGCGGTAACGTTGATGCACGACAGCTAGCGGGGCTCTTTGACAGCGATGTGAGACAATTCCTTCACACCGATGACAAGCGTCCAAATACTTTAATCATCGCCATGAAGATGAGCTGCCGACCGCATCGCCCGTGGCCTTTGTCACGACAGCGTCATTGCCTGTCTGGAATCTGAGGCTCAACCGGATACCGGAAGACCAAAGATCAGTGGGGCAAAAGTCATGGACGCGCGTACACCTGAGATCGACACCTTCGCAAGCCGCGGATGGCGGCCGGACCGCTGCGACCGCGTCGCCCTTGTTTTGCAGGGCGGCGGCGCGCTCGGCGCCTACCAGGCCGGCGTCTACCAGGCACTGCACGAAGACGGCATGGAGCCGGACTGGGTGTGCGGTGTTTCGATCGGCGCGATCAATTCCGCGATCATCGCCGGCAACCCACCGGAGCGGCGCCTCGAACGGCTGCGCACCTTCTGGGATCGCATCACCAGCCGCAAGGTGTGGCACTACACGCCGGATGGCGACGTCTATCGCAAAGCGCGCAATCTCACGAGTTCGTTCCTCACCACGACACTCGGTCAACCCGGCTTCTTCAAGCCGCACGAGGTCAATCCGTGGTTCAGCCCGGCCGGCGCGAAGACTGCGACGAGCTATTACGACACCGCGCCGCTACGCGAGACACTGCTCGAGCTGGTTGACTTCGACCTGATCAATTCGCGGAAGATGCACTTCGCCGTCGGCGCCGTGAACGTGCTGACCGGCAACTTCCTCTACTTCGACAACAAGAAAGAAATCATCGAACCCGAACACATCATGGCGAGCGGCGCGCTGCCGCCGGCTTTGCCCATGGTGAAGATCGGCACCGATCACTTCTGGGACGGCGGCATCGTCTCCAACACCCCGCTGCAGCACTTGCTCGACCAGGAAGATAAAATGAATTCGCTGGTGTTTCAGGTGGACCTGTTCAATGCGCGCGGCGTGCTGCCGCGTGACATCCAGGAAGTCATGGCCCGCCATAAAGACATCATGTATTCCTCGCGCACGCGCTACAACACCGACGTCTACAAGCGCATGAACAACCTGAAGGCTGATTTCTACAAAGCGCTCGTGAAGATCCCGGATGATCAGCTCTCCGATCATGAGCGTATGCTGCGCAACAAGTTCGCAGATCTGCCCGAGATCACGATCCTGCAGATGATCTATCAGCAAAAATCCTACGAAGGCGATTCAAAGGATCACGAGTTTTCGGCGACCTCGATGCGCGAGCATTGGGCCAGCGGCTTAGAGGACACCCGCCGCACGCTGAAGCGCCGCGACTGGCTGGCGATACCCGAAGACGGCATGGGAATCGTGGTGCATGACGTGCATCGCGAAAGGGATTATTGAGATCACTCCTTAAACCTGCGCCTCACAATCATTCCCTCCAGACAA
Source organism: Bradyrhizobium sp. SYSU BS000235 (assembly GCF_049747295.1). Classification (NCBI taxonomy): domain Bacteria; kingdom Pseudomonadati; phylum Pseudomonadota; class Alphaproteobacteria; order Hyphomicrobiales; family Nitrobacteraceae; genus Bradyrhizobium; species Bradyrhizobium sp. SYSU BS000235. The sequence continues at coordinate 3,744,832 of NZ_JBMHJM010000001.1, read as the reverse complement.
AGCTGTCTGAAGGGGGATCGCGATGTATGTTTGAGCGCCGTCAGGAGCTCAGCGCGGGAAGCACATCCTTGAGATATTCGCTCGGTATTTGCATCAGGCCCGCAAACGGATGCGTCAATTCCAAGATAAGAAACAGACTACTCGAAACCGATAGTGCGAACACCAACAGCGCCGCAAATACCAACGTACTCTGCTCGGCGAACAGACCAAAGCTCGTGAAGATCACCGTCACCCAGATCATCAGGACAACGAGAAATGGTATCGGGATCGAACTGTCGAGACGCGTGAAGATGGCGAGCCGCACACGCGCGATTTCGAAGCTGGTGTCGATAATCCGCGACTTCAAGGCCCGTTGCTCGTCATTCTTCGGAGACAATGCATCGATCGCGGAATAGAATTTTCCTCCAACATGACTCGACGAAAATGCCGAAATCTTCGAGGACGAAGTCGCTCCCTCCCGCCAGATCCTGTCGACCATTGTATTGGCGGCTTCCCGCGTGAAGCGGCGAAGGTCGTCTGCTTCGGGGCCATACTGCACCATCAACTGATCGACGAGGATCAGTTGCGCTGCGAGCGTTCTGATATTCGTGTTCTGCGTGTCGTAGGAAGTCTTGGCGGATGCCGTCATCAGGCCGAGCACCAATGCTGCCAGCGTGCCGACAAGTCCTGTCCCCAGTTTGATGACTTCCTTGGAGTCTGCGTCGAGCTTCCCGTTCGGGACAGAGGAGCGAAGCAATCTGCCGAACGCAATTCCGGCACTCATTGCTGCAAACGAAATCAGAAAAACCTGAGCCGAGGTCATCAAGGCCTCATACAATCGTGACGATCCGTGGGTAATCTCGCGCGAAAGTTCTACTTGCAGGTTCCGGTGCGCTGTTCTCGCGGAAGTTGCCCCCGCCTGAAAATGTCAGCATGCCTCCGGATCCCAAACGACTCAACAATCAAGAATCGGTGCGCCCAAACGTGTTCCCAACAGGGCGGTCCCCGCTATGTCCCGCAATCCACAGGGGAAAATCAGACAGTTGCAGGGACTCAGTGTCGGAAATACGATGCAGCGCATGAGGGTTCCACCAGTGATTCAATCGCGTACGATCGCGTCATTGACGGCGCTTTTCGCCCTGTGCCTTGCGTTGTCTCCGACGCAATCACGCGCTGAATGGTGGAAGATTTACGCGCCAAAGGATTATGAGGACTGCGCCACCAGCGCGGAGCAGCCGGGCCTCAGCAAGCAGGACAAGGCGAAGATTCTTTCAGGCTGCGACGCCAAGTTCGCGGGCCGCCGCAAGCCGGGTGGCGGCTACACCTATTTCGACTTCATGCAGAACCGCAGCTTCGATATCGCCGGTCCCAACCCGACGCCGGAAGAATTGAAGAGGATGGATCAGGAGTATCTTGGCTATCTGGGAGATCGCGGGCATGAGACGATTGTCGCTGCGGTGACACAGCCGGCGCCCGCACCCATTGAGCTGCCGAAGGCTATCCTCTCGCCACCAAAGGGCGTTGCCTCGGTTGCTGCCTTGCCGACACCGAAACCTCGTCCTGCGGCTGCCTCCCGTGCTCACAAGGAACCGGTATGCAAGGCCGATGCTCTGTCGTGCGGATGGGCGAAAATCACAACGACCGTGCACGATCTTTTCCAACCGCCGCAGCATAAGCCGACGCCGAGGAAGCCTCTTCAGCAGGCCCAGCGATAAAGTCTGGCCCTCGATCGCCGACGTGATCGGCAAGGCCCATGTCGGGCCCTCTCGTTCCCAAAAATCTCTTCAACCGACATGCATGACGCTCAACGTGCGATGCCATGAGCGTCGATGGCGACAGCTCACAGCAGCGAGAGAGCCGACAGCTGACAGCGAGGCAAAAGCAAATGCCCGCGCCATTGGCGCGGGCATTGTGTCGATAGACTGACTGTGAACAAGGGACGCGACGTGTGCGCCCTCGCCCAATCAGAACAGGTGCGAGAACAGGACGTACAGGCCAGCCGACAGCGCGATCGCCGCCGGAAGCGTCAGTACCCAGGCCATCACCATGTTGCGGATGGTCGACATCTGCAGGCCCGAGCCGCTGGCCGCCATGGTTCCGGCGACACCGGATGACAGCACGTGCGTAGTCGAGACCGGCAGGCCGAACATGTCGGCGGCACCGATCGTCGCCGCGGCAACGAGTTCAGCCGACGCGCCCTGCGCATAGGTCAGGTGGGTCTTGCCGATCTTCTCGCCGACCGTCACGACGATGCGCTTCCAACCGATCATGGTGCCGAGGCCGAGCGCGAGAGCAACCGCGATCTTCACCCAGGTCGGGATGAACTTCGTGGCGGCATCGAGCGAGCCCTTGTATGCGTTCAGGGTGGCGACCTCTTCCTTGTTGAGCTCGCTTTCCTTGTCCTTCATCAGGAAACGCAGCGCTTCGGACGTCAGGTACATATCGTTACGAGTGTTGCCGACGGCCTCGGCAGGCACCTTGTTGAGCGAACCGTACTTCTGCACCTGATCGCCGACGTCCTTCACCAGCACGGCCAGCGACGGGTAAGTGCCTTCGTTCAGCGTGTGCAGGGAGACATACTGCGTTACAGCCGGACGCGGATCGCCGATGATGCTATGGCCAGCGCCCTTGGCGGCGATCACTTTCGAAGCCGCTTCCGAGGTCTGCTGGAACTGCTGCACCATTTGAGCAGGCAGCGTGCGGTTCAGAGCGTAAGCCGTCGGCACAGTGCCGATCAGGATCAGCATGATGAGACCCATGCCCTTCTGACCGTCGTTCGAACCATGCGCGAAGCTGACGCCGGTGCAGGTCAGGATCAGAAGGCCGCGGATCCAGAGCGGGGGCGCCTTCTGACCATCGGGCGCAGCGTAAAGTGCCGGGTTACGTATGACGAACTTGAGCACCACCAGCAGGACTGCAGCACAGACGAAGCCGACCAGCGGCGACAGCAGCAGTGCATAACCGATTTCGGTCGCTTTGCTCCAGTCAACGCCCGAGGTGCCGTCGCGGCCGCGCATGATGGCGTTGGCAACACCGACACCGATGATCGAACCGATCAGCGTGTGCGAGCTGGAGGCCGGCAGGCCGAAGTACCAGGTGCCGAGGTTCCAGACGATGGCCGCGATCAATAGCGCAAACACCATGGCAAAGCCGGCGCTGCTGCCGACCTGCAGGATCAACTCCACTGGCAGCAACGAGACGATGCCGAATGCGACCGCGCCGGATGAGACGAGAACGCCGAGGAAGTTGAAGAAGCCGGACCACATCACGGCGACTTCAGCCGGAAGCGAGTGCGTATAAATCACAGTCGCAACCGCGTTCGCGGTGTCGTGGAAGCCGTTGACGAATTCAAAGCCGAGGGCGATCAGCAGGGCAACGAAGAGCAAAATATAGGGAAGAAACGTCGTGGTCTTCACGCCGGTGGCTTCGACGTCTTCGTAGATGCTGTAGGCGACAAACAGCAGTCCCGCTGCGAGAACGCCGAAGAAGATCAGCATCGTCAAAGGGTTGAAGCCTTTGTCGAGGTTAGGTTTGGACGCAGGTTCAATAATCCCGCCGTCGGCCCCTTGATTAATCGCAATATCACTCATTAACGCCCCCTTTATAAATGAGAGGCGCCTTTAATGACTGTTTACCTTAAAGGTTGAATGACACCACCGCTGCAGCTGTATGGCTGGTGCACTGCCGAAAGCGAGTGTGCGGTTCTTGCCACGCGACATGTCCGCTGAGCGATCATCGCGGGACGACAGAAGTCTCGTGTCCCGACATGTTGTAGATCGCGTGTCTTCCAGGAAGCTTCAGGCTTTTGCCCGGCCGCGGCGGACCTTGGGATGTTGCTCGGCTTCGGGGGCAGGCTCCGTCCCGGACTTGACGTGCGCCTTGATGGCGACAAGCGTCTCCATCCCTGATTCAATGGCATCATCAGGCACATCGTGCAGGACATCCGTGGCGATCGCGTCACGCAGGCTGTCGAGATCGTCGACCAGTTGGCGGCCCTTCGGTGTCAGGAACAGCCGGTTGGCACGCCGGTCATGGGGGTCGGGTTTTCGTTCCAGCAGCTCCGATTCCACAAGACGGTCCAGCAGCCGGACCAGCGAAATCGGCTGAAGCTCAAGCACATCTGCGAGATCGACCTGCGATAACCCCTCCTGCTGCCGCAATCGGAAGAGTACAATCCACTGGGCACGCGTGGTCCCGCGCGCTTTGGCACGTTGATCGATGTAGTTGCGCAAGAGTCTAGAACTTTCAATGAGTTGCGCAACAAACTGCCGTTTGAGATCCAGGCTCATGATCTGGCCGTCCCGAGACCTTTCAAACAATTAATGGTGAGCCTGCATACTATTTGCACGCTTATCAACTATAAACGACATATTGGATCGGTTGTCCGAAAAGCAATTGGGTTAGGCATGGCAAAGGGTCGCATTTCTTTTTTGGGTTATCTCGGCTTGGCAGCTGTTGTGGCTGTCGGCGGCTATGCTGTTTGGCCCAAGCACAAGGACGAGAAGCCGAAGGCTGCCGCGCAGAGCGTGCCGGTCACGGTTGCACAGGTTTCGAAAGCCGACTTCCCGGTCTACCTCACCGGGCTTGGAACCGTGCAGGGTTTCAACACCGTCACCGTACGAACCCGCGTGGACGGACAAATCGATACGATCAACTTCAAGGAAGGCCAGATCGTCCAGAAGGGCGACCTGATTGCCCAGATCGACCCCCGCCCCTTCCAGGCCGTGCTCGACCAAGCGATCGCGAAAAAGAATCAGGATGAAGCGAGCCTTGGCAACGCCAAGCTCGATTTGCAACGCTCCACCAAGCTCGGCGAATTTGCGACCAAGCAGACCGTCGATACGCAGACGGCGAATGTTCAGCAGATCACGGCGCAACTCGCGGCTGACGACGCGTCGATCTTCAATGCACGCACGCAGCTCGATTACGCGAGCATCAGGGCCCCAATCTCAGGCGTAACCGGCATTCGTCAGGTCGACGTCGGCAACATCGTCAATGCGGCAACGCAGACCGGGATTGTTACCATTGCTCAGATCGAGCCGATCTCGGTGATCTTCACCGCACCTGAAAACCAGTTGCCGGAAATCAAGCAGGCGCTCAGCCAACACGAATTGAAGGTCACGGCACTGACGACGGACGGACGCAAGGTGCTCTCTGAGGGAACCCTGTCGCTGATTAACAATCAGGTCGATACCACCAGCGGAACCATCCGCCTGAAGGCCGAGTTTGCCAACAAGGATCATGCCTTGTGGCCAGGCCTTTCGGTTTCGACGCGCCTTCTCGTCAACACCGTCAAAGACGCGGTCGTGATCCCGGATGATGCCATCCAGCATGGCATGAAGGGGCTCTACGTTTATGCCGTAGGAGACGGCAACAAGGCCGAGTTTCGTGAGGTCAAAGTTGGACAATCCACGGATGGCCATACTCTCGTCGAGGGTGGATTGAAGCTCGGCGAGCATGTGATCGTCAGCGGTCAGTACCGCGTTCAGCCGGGTTCCTTGCTGACGACCACTGTCGCAAGTTCCGGACAGACCACGGTGAAGGCGGACTAAATGAGCAACGGCGGCATTTCAGCTCCCTTTATCCGGTTTCCCATCGCAACCTCCCTGCTGATGGCGGGGATTCTCTTTGTGGGTCTTGTCGCTTATCCGCTGCTGCCGGTGGCGCCGCTGCCGCAGGTCGACTTCCCGACGATTCAGGTTTCTACCAGCCTTCCTGGCGCAAGCCCGGAAACCATGGCGTCCTCCGTTGCGCAACCGCTGGAACGGCAGTTCGCGCAAATTCCCGGCGTGGCGCAGATGACCTCGACGAGTTCGCTGGGGTCGACATCGATCACCATTCAGTTTGATCTCAACCGCAACATCGATGGCGCCGCCAACGACGTGCAAGGCGCGATCAACGCCGCAGGCGGTCAGCTACCGAAGACGCTTCCAAACCCGCCGACTTATCGCAAAGTGAACCCGGCGGACTCGCCCATTCTGCTAATGTCGGTGACCTCCGATACACTCCCGCTGATTGATGTCGACGATTACGCTGACACCCAATTGGCGCAGCAGATCAGCCAGATTTCCGGCGTTGCTCAGGTCACCATCGGCGGTCAGCAAAAGCCGGCGATCCGCATTCAGATCGATCCGGCGAAACTCGTCGCCAAGGGCATCTCTCTTGAGGATGTCCGCGCCCAGATCGCGATCACCACCGTCGACAGCCCGAAGGGGAACGTCGACGGCAATACGCGCAGCTACACGATCTACGCCAACGACCAGTTGCCGAAATCCAAGGACTGGAACGACGTGATCATCGCCTATCGCAATGGCGGTCCATTACGCATCCGCGACATCGGCCGGGCGGTGTCAGGTCCCGAAGACGCCAAGCAGGCGGCATGGGCGAACGGCAAGCGCGGCGTGTTCCTCGTTATCTTCAAGCAGCCCGGCGCCAACGTCATCGACACCGTCGACAAGATCAAGGCGAAGCTGCCGCGCCTTGTTGCGGCAATTCCTCCTGCCATCAAGGTCAATGTCATCAGCGACCGGACGCAAACCATTCGTGCGGCCGTCGAGGACGTCCAGTTCACCCTGCTGTTGACCATCGCCCTGGTGGTCATGGTGATCTTCGTCTTCCTGCGCAGCGTCTGGGCCACGATTATTCCGAGCATCACTGTTCCGCTCGCACTGCTGGGCGCGTGCGCCCTGATGTGGGCGTTCGGCTATACCCTCGACAACCTGTCGCTGATGGCGCTGACGATCTCTGTCGGCTTCGTGGTCGACGACGCCATCGTCGTGCTCGAAAACATCAGCCGTTACATCGAGGAAGGTGAAGAACCGTTCGCGGCCGCGCTCAAAGGCGCCGGCGAAATCGGCTTCACCATTGTGTCGATCAGTATTTCGCTGGTGGCTGTGCTCATTCCGCTGCTGCTGATGGGCGGTATCATCGGCCGCCTGTTCCGCGAGTTCGCCATCACGCTGGCCATGACGATCTTCGTGTCGCTGATCGTGTCGCTGACACTGACCCCGATGATGGCGTCGCGCTTTCTGAAGGCGCACACCGGCGAGGTTCATCACGGCAAGCTCTATCAGATGAGCGAACGTTTCTTCGACGGCATGCTCGCCATCTATCAGCGTGGGCTCGATCTTGTGCTGCGCTGGCGCTTCGTGACGTTGTGCACGTTCTTCGCCACCGTCGCGCTGTCCTGCTACCTGTTCATGATCATTCCAAAGGGCTTCTTCCCGCAGCAGGACGTGGGTCTGATCACCGGCATCACCGAAGGCGGACAGGACATTTCGTTCAAGGAAATGTCGCGCCTTCAGGCGGAAATCGGCGGGATCATTCAGAAGGATCCTGCGGTGGCCAGCATCGCCATGGCGATCGGTGGCGGCGGCAATGCACTGAACAACGGACGCATGTACATCACGCTGAAGCCGCGTGACGAGCGCAACGTCAGTGCGCAACAGATCATCGCGCGCCTGCGGCCGCAGTTCGACAAGCTGGTCGGCGCGCGCGTCTTCATGCAGGCCGCACAGGACGTGCGATTGGGTGGCCGCGCAACGCGTACGCAATTCGAATACACGTTGCAGGACGCCAACCTCGACGAATTGAACAGCTGGGCGCCCAAGATCCTCGAAAAGCTGAAGACGTTGCCTGAACTGCGTGACGTCGCAACCGACCAGCAGACAGCGGGCACTACGCTGACGCTGACGATCGATCGCGACACCGCGTCACGCTATGGCATCCAGCCGCAGCTGATCGATGACACGCTGAACGATGCTTTCGGACAGCGTCAGGTCGCGCAGTACTTCACGCAGGTGAACAGCTACCACGTGATTCTGGAAATCCTGCCTGAGCTGCAAGGCGACGTGGACACGCTAAACAAGATTTACGTCAAATCGCCAACCACCGGCGATCAGGTACCGCTGTCGACCTTCGTGAAGTGGACGACCGTTCCCGTGCGGCCGTTGTCGATCAGCCACCAGGGGCAATTCCCGGCGACGACGATCAGCTTCAACCTGGCACAGGGCGTTGCGCTCGGCCAGGCAACCAATGCCATTCAGCAGGCGGTGACCGAACTCGGCGTGCCGGCAACGGTCAATGGCAGCTTCCAGGGAACGGCGCAGGCATTCCAGCAGTCGCTGGGCACCGTGCCGCTGCTCATTCTCGCTGCGCTGATCGTCGTGTATCTGATCCTCGGCATCCTCTACGAGAGCTACATCCATCCGCTCACCATCATCTCGACCCTGCCCTCCGCAGGCGTCGGCGCGCTCGCAACTCTGATGCTGTTCGGCTTCGATTTCAGCCTGATCGGCCTGATCGGCATCATCCTGCTGATCGGTATCGTGAAGAAGAACGGCATCATGCTCGTCGACTTCGCCATTGCGGCGGAGCGCGACGAAGGCCTGGAGCCGGAAGAAGCGATCCGGAAAGCTGCGCTGATCCGTTTCCGTCCCATCATGATGACGACGATGGCGGCCTTGCTTGGCGGCGTGCCGCTGATGCTCGGCACCGGAACCGGTTCGGAAATCCGGCAGCCGCTCGGCTACGCGATGGTCGGCGGCCTGATCGTCAGCCAGGCGCTCACGCTGTTCACGACGCCGATCGTCTATCTCTATCTCGATAGGCTCTCGAACTTCCTGTCAGGCAAGGGACGCGGCAAGGGCTCGCATGGCCAGCCGCCGGCCATCACACAGGAGCCGGTGTCGGAAGCGGCGGAATAGTCCACTCAGCACCCTCATCTGATCGATGCAAAAAAATAGCGGCTGAGAATTCTCAGCCGCTATTTTTTTATAGGTAATGATGAGCTGCGATCAGCGCTCGGCGAATGCCTTCTCGACCACGAAGTCGGCCGGCTCACCATGGTTGCCTTCAACGAAACCACGCTCCTCGAGCAGGTCCTTGGTGTCCTGAAGTAGCGCCGGGCTGCCGCAGATCATGACGCGGTCCTTGTCGGCTTCGAGGCTCGGCAGCGAGATATCCTCAAACAGCTTGCCGGAGTTGATCAGGTCGGTGATCCGGCCGCGGTTGCGGAATGGATCGCGCGTCACAGTCGGATAGTAGATGAGCTGCGAACTCACCATCTCACCGATCATCTCGTCCTGCGGAAGCTTCTCGGTGATCAGTTCACCGTAGGCGAGTTCCGCAACCCGGCGGCAGCCATGGAGCAAAACCACCTTCTCGAAACGCTCATAGGTCTCGGGGTCCTTAATGACGCTGAGGAACGGCGCAAGGCCGGTGCCAGTGCCAATCAGGTAAAGGTTGCGCCCGCTCTTCAGGTTGTCGATCACCAAAGTGCCGGTCGCCTTGCGGCTGACGATGATTTCATCGCCCACATTGAGGTGCTGGAGACGCGAGGTCAGCGGACCATCCTGAACCTTGATCGAGAAGAACTCGAGGTTCTCTTCGTAATTGGCGCTGGCAACGCTGTAAGCACGCAGCAGCGGCTTCTCGTTGACCTTGAGGCCAATCATCGTGAACTCACCATTGCGAAAACGGAACGATGAATCCCGTGTGGTGGTGAAGCTGAACAGATTGTCGGTCCAGTGATGGACGCTCAGCACACGTTCCTGATTGAAATTGCTCATTACCGTTCCATGCTCGCGACTGGCGACAGCATGGTTGACCGGACGCCGGGCAATCATGCCTCACGCAAAATTTCTCTAGCCAATGAATTTTGCTGATTTGCCCGTTAGTGGGCGCAGACGTTGGCTACGTTCATGACGAGCCTTGAAATAGTAGAATATTCTTTTCTGGTCAATGACATACCGCGCTTGCGTTATGCCTCCACGTTAGAACCGCTCTGCATTCCAGAATTCGGCCCTGAGAGAGAAATTTTCTCCCGCCGACCCCTCGGCGGGAGAAAGAAAATGCCGTCGCTGTGGTTATGTCCGTGGCCGGCGGGGACCTGCCGGCCACGGGGTTCGGTTCATTTCTTGACCAAGGGGCAGTTGCCCTCCTCGATCGGGCGGAAGGCTTCCTTGGCCGGAATGGTCTCCACCAGCTTGTAGAAGTCCCATGGCCCCTTCGACTCGGCCGGCGTCTTCACCTGGAAGAGATACATATTGTGGATGTGGCGGCCGTCCTGTCGGACGAGGCCCTCGCCGAACAGCGGGTCCTTTGAAGGCATCTCCTTCATCTTGGCAACGACGGCCTGTCCATCGGATGTGTTCGCAGCGGCCGCCGCACGCAAATAATGCAAGGCGCCTGCATAGACCCCGGCCTGGTTTGCCGTCGGACGCTTGCCGTTCATCTGCGCAGCAAAGCGATCGGCAAACTTCCGCGTGCCCTCATTCGTGTCCCAGTAGAATCCCTCGGTCAGGTAGAGACCTTTCGCGTCCTGCAGTCCGATCGCGTTGACGTCGGAGACCTGCATGAGCAGCGCCGCAAGCTCCTGCCCGCCTTTCTGCAAACCGAACTCGGAGGCCTGCTTCACGGAATTCACCGTATCGCCGACCGCATTGGCGAGCGCGACGATTTTCGCCTTGCTCGACTGCGCCTGCAGCAGGAAGGACGAGAAGTCCGACGTGCCGGTCGGATGACGTACGCTGCCGAGGATCTTGCCGTTCTCCGCCTTCACGACGTCAGCGGCGTCCTTCTCCAGCGCATGACCGAATGCATAGTCGGCGGTGACAAAGAACCACGTGTCCTTCTTGGCGCGCAGCAAGGCCAGCGCGGTACCGTGCGCCAGCGCCCAGGTGTCGTAGGTCCAGTGCACAGTGTTCGGCGAGCACTTCTCGCCGGTCAGCAGCGAGGTGCCGGGACCTGACGCGATAAAAGCGGTCTTCGTTCCGCGCACCACCTCCTGTACCGCGAGCGCAACCGATGAAAATGGAACATCGAGAATGGCATCGACCTTCTCGACGTCCACCCAACGTCGCGCGAGCGAGGCACCGATGTCGGCCTTGTTCTGGTGGTCCGCCTGAATAAGCTCGACCTTCAGGTCGGGCTTCTCGGCTTTGAAATCCTCGATGGCGAGCTTGGCTGCGACCACCGATCCCGGGCCGGTCGAGTCGGCTGCGAAGCCGCTGAGGTCCGTCAGCACGCCGAGCTTGATCGTGTTGTTCGGAATTTCAGCCTGAACAGGGCTGACCAGCAGCAGCAGTGCGGCAACCCCCGCCAGCAATTGGCCTTTCGATTTGAACAGCATGTCGTCCTCCCGTTGAATTCTTCTGTTTGTAAGACTTGAAAGCGCTTCTAGCCGCGCAGCTTGGCCAGAACCTCCTGCGCCACGTCGATGCGGACTGTTTTGCGCTCGACCAGCACGCGCGCCACCGTATCGACTTCATCGCCGACGGCGCCGGCCATGATGGCGATGTTCTGCGCATGCAGCGCCATGTGACCCGACTGGATGCCGACGGTTGCCAGCGCCTTGAGCGCCGAGAAATTCTGCGCAAGCCCAACGGCCGCGATGACGCGCGCCAGCCGCTCAGCCGTGGTGACGCCGAGAACCTTGAGACATGCCTGAGCCGTGGGGTGAATCTTGGTCGCGCCGCCGATCAAGCCGACAGCGAGCGGCAGTTCGATCGACGCGCTGAGATCGCCGTCCTTGTTGATCTCATAACGCGTCAGACTGGTGTAACGGCCGCTGCGCGCCGCATAGGCATGCGCACCGGCTTCCACTGCACGCGTGTCATTGCCGGTCGCGAGAATGACGGCGCTGATGCCGTTCATGATGCCTTTGTTGTGGGTGGCCGCGCGATAGGGATCGGCCTCCGCGAACTGATAGGCGCTGATGATGCCGTCGCGCACGCTGGCGCCGCCGATGTCGTCCAGCTTCCACACGGTGTGGGCACGAGCAACCCGCTTGTCTGCAAGGTTCGACAGAATGCGCAGGAACACCCGCCCGCCGGTCCAGGTCGCGATATGCGGCGCGATCTTCTCGGCCATCGTGTTGACGGCGTTGGCACCCATGGCGTCGCGCGTGTCCACGATCAGGTGGGTGACAACCATTGTCCCGCCGAGCGTTTCGAGCAGACGCACTTCGAGATCGCGAAAGCCGCCGCCGAGCTTGACCAGCAGCGGATCGCACGCGTCGCAGATCCCCTTGATCTCATCGCGCTTGTCGAGAAGACGTAGCCGCGCCGCGTGCGGATCCGCCACATCGACAGCCTGCACCTGCGCGATCATCAGCGTGCCGGAGACTGAGGTTGTGAAGCCCGTGGCATAGTTCTGGCGCGCGGCATTGCAGACCGCTGCCACCACCGAACTCTCTTCGGTCGCCATCGGAACGAGAACGTCTTCGCCGTCCACCCGCATATTGGTGGCGATGCCGATCGGGATATTCATCGTGCCGATGACATTCTCGATCATCTTGTCGGCCAGCTGCGGCGACAGATTGCCCATGTTGGCGAGGTGATCGACGGTCCCCTGATCAAGCCCGGCAAACGCAGCGACGAGGTCGAGCCGTTCCTGCGGCGATTTGCGGTGAAATCCGGCGATCCGCGAACTGCGGTTTGCCCCGTGCCCTAGCTCAGTCATACGCGTCTCCAGAACCCAAGCTCTTCAGAATCAAGCGCTTCAAAACCCAGCCTCTGCGGGCCGTCCTGTCGCGAAACTGTCTGAAGCGAAGGGTACGGACAAGGAACGCTTTGCACATTTTCGGGAAGGTCCGTACCATCCGCCTCATGGGTACAGTTCACCAGATCCACACCGGTCCTTCCCGCTCCCGGGTCGAAACCGTCGTCGCCACAATCATCGAGCGGATCGAACGCGGGCTCATTCGTCCCGGCGAGCGGCTGTCATCGATCCGCACCGCCTCGCAGCTTTTCGATGTTTCGAAGAACACCATCGTCGAGGCCTATGAGCGGCTGGTGGCGTCTGGGCAGATCGAGAGTAGGCCGGGTTCCGGCTTTTACGTCACGCTGCACCGTCCCAAGCGCGCGGAGAGCACCACCCCCACAAAAGTGGGAGCGGTGGACAGCGTGTGGCTGCTGCGCGAGCAACTGGAAAAGCGCTACGAGGTACGCGTAGGTGATGGCCGCCCGCCTGCTGCGTGGATGGAGGGCTCCGAAGTCGGACCATACCTGAAACCGGTGAGCCGCCCCGGCAAGCGGACCCTGCCCGAAAGCTACGGCAGTCCTTTTGGGCTTCCATTATTGCGCGAGCGCATCGCGCTGATGCTGGCGGAACGCTCCATCAACGTTGAACCGCGACAGGTCTTGCTGACGCAAGGCGCCAACGATGCGCTCGACATGATCGTGCGCCATTTCATCGAACCCGGCGATCCGGTGCTGGTCGACAATCCGGGCTACTATCCACTGTTCGGCAAGCTGCGCCTCGCCAAGGCCCAACTCGTCGGCGTTCGGCGCACGCCTGACGGCCCTGACCTCGACGATCTGGCAGCGCAAGCCGCCCGCATCGGCGCGCGCATTTTCTTCACGCAGTCCCTGGCGCACAATCCGACCGGCTGTTCGATCACGCTTCCGATGGCATATCGCTTGATGCGGATCGCGACCGAGCACAATCTGATGATCGTGGACTCCGATCCGTTCGCCGACGTCCTTCCAGTCACAAGCCCCCGGCTTGCCGCGCTCGATCAACTCGACCGCGTGATCTATGTCGGCACCTTCGCCAAGACACTGTCTGCCAGCCTCCGCTCCGGATACATCGCCGCACGCGCCGATATCGTGGGCGCCCTTGCCGATCTCAAGATGATCACGCGTGCCAACAGTTCGGGCTATATCGAGCAGATCATCTACGACCTTATTTCCAGCGGACGTTACCGCGGCCACCTCAAACGTCTGATCGGCCGCATCGAGGCCGCCACGCGGCACGCCTACGACAGCCTGTCACGGCAGAAGCTACAGGTGTTCGGCCAGCCGCGCGGCGGTTTCTACATGTGGTGCGAACTGCCCGAGCACATCGACGATAAGCAGCTTTCGCGCACCGCCGCTGAGCGCAGCATCCTGCTGGCGCCGGGCTCGGCGTTCAGCCCGGATGGATCACCATCGCGACCTGCCATGCGCGTCAACATTGCGCATGTGGGCGATCCACGCTTTGAAGCCTTCATGGCTGAACAGCTGCAGACACCGTAATCAACGTCCGGTGTCGTATGCCTGTTATTGACGCAGGAATCCGATCGAGATCCACGGGAACGCCGCGACGACGATCAGCCCGATCAACAGCGCCAGCATATAACCCCAGATCGGCTTGATGCCCTCGGCAGGATCGACGCGGCCGATGGCACATGCGGCGTAGTAGCCGACACCGAACGGAGGCGCGAACAAGCCGATCCCCATGGCGAGGATAACGATCATCGCGTAGTGCACTTCATGCACGCCGACAGCCTGCGCGATCGGAAAGAGCAATGGGCCGAACAGCACGATGGCCGGAATGCCCTCGAGCACGCTGCCGAGGATCATGAAGGCGATGATGGAGACCGCGATAAAGATCGCCGGTCCACCCGGCAGCCCCGTCATCATTGTGGCCAGCGCACGCGAGAATCCGGATTGCGTCAGGCCCCATGCCATCCCGGTGGCGGTGCCGATGATCAGCAGAATCGCGCCCGACAGGCACGCCGTGTCGATCAGCATCGGCAGCAGCCTGCTCCAGTCGAACTGACGATAGATCAGAAGACCGGCGAAGATCGCGAATACGATGCCGATGGTGGAGACTTCGGTCGCGGTCGCAACGCCTTCCACCACCGCGGCGCGAATTACGAACGGCAAGGCGAGCGCCGGAAGCGCGATAACGAAGGTGCGAAGAATCTGCGTCGGCGTTGCGCGCTCGACGTGACTGAGGTCCTCACCGCGATAGCGCCACCACACCAGTCCGGACAATGTCGCCGCCAACACCAAGCCTGGCAGCAGACCGCCGGTAAACAGCGCCGCGATCGAGACGCCCGTGACCGAGCCTATGGTGATGAGCACCAGGCTCGGTGGAATGGTTTCGGTCTGCGCACCGGTGGCCGACAGCAGGGCCACGAGATCGCCGGGCTTGGCGCCGCGTGCCTTCATTTCAGGGAACAACACCGGAGCGATGGCTGCCATGTCTGCGGCCTTCGAGCCGGAAATGCCGGAGACGAGATACATCGCTCCGATCAGAACATAGTGCAATCCGCCGCGCACATGGCCGAGCAAGCTCGCGAGAAACGCCACCATGGCCCGCGCCATGCCCGTCATCTCGATCAGCAAACCAAGGAAGACGAACAGCGGCACCGCCAACAGGATCAAATGGCTCATGCCTTCGTCCATGCGGCCGACCAGCACCATTGGCGGTGTATGCGTCGTCAGTACGAGATAGCTGAAGATCGATAGTCCGAACGCAAAAGCAATCGGCACACCGGCGAAGACACACAGCGCGACGACCCCGACAAAGAAGATGACGAGGTTGAGATTGCCGAGCGGCCGCAGCACCGGCTGCATAAACCAAAAGGCTGTGACAATGACTCCGACGGTCACCACCGCCATCAGCAGGCGCTTCTTGTCCGCCTCGCGGACGAGCCGCAGCACAGCGAACAGCACCATGAAGCCGATGCCAATCGGCAGCGCAGATGCGCGCCAGGAATTCGAAATCTGCAGCGCAGGCGTGGTGATGAAGCTTTCCTCATACGCATATTCGTAAGCGGGAAAGGCGATCATCAGCAGAAATGCGAGCGCAGCACAGGTACCGACCACTTCCAAGAACGCGCGCATCTGTGGTGAACACTTCGCGACCACAGCGGTCATGCGCATATGCTCCGCGCGGCGGAACGCAACCACCGCGCCGAACATCGCGAGCCAAAGAAAGAGGATCGAGGCCAGCTCGTCGGACCAGATCAGCGGGCTATGAAAGACATAGCGCGATACCACACCGGCGAAGAGGATGACGATCTCGGCGACCACTAGCAGCGCTGCCGGAATCTCGACCAGAAGGCCGAGGACGCCTTCGATCCGCCCAAGCGACGTCAGGGGAACAGCAACGCTGTCCCCGCCCATCGCCACCTCACCCGCAAGTCTGGCTTCGCTCATGATGACGATTACGTCAGCTTGCCGGCGTTCTTTTCGAGGATGGCCCAGGCTTCTTCACCATATTTCGCCTTCCATTCGGCATAGAAGCCGGCCTGGCGCAGCTTCTCGCGGAACGGCTTGAGATCCGGCTTGTTGAAAACGAAGCCCTTGGTGGTCAGCTCTGTCTGCAGATTGGCGTTGAGCTTCTCGGTGTCTTCGCGCGCCTTCATGCCGGCCGCATTGATGTTCCGCTCAACGATCGGGCGGATGTCCGCCGGGATCCGTTCCCATGCACGGCGGTTGGCGAGGAACCAATAGCCGTCCCACATGTGGTTGGTCAGCGAGCAGTACTTCTGCACTTCGTAAAGCTTGGCCGTTGCGATCAGCGCCAGCGGGTTCTCCTGCCCTTCGACGATCTTGGTCTGCAACGCAGAATAGACTTCATTGAAGTTGATCGAGGCCGGCGATGCGTCGAACGCCTTGAACATCGAGGTCCACAACGGCGACACCGGCACGCGGATTTTGAAGCCCTTATAATCTTCCGGCGTTGTGATCGGCTTGGTGGACGATGTGGTCTGGCGGAAGCCGTTGTCCCAGATCTTCTCCATCACCACGAGGTTGGCCTTGCTGATCTGGCCGCGGATGTAAGCGCCGAGGTCGCCGTCCATCGCTTTCCACACCGCCGGGTAATCCGGGAACGCGAAACCGATGCCGTTGATTGAGGCAGCCGGAACCAGCGTCGAGAGAATGAGGCCCGACAGCGTGAAGAACTCCACGCCGCCCGAACGGAGCTGGCTCAGCGTATCCG
Organism: Bradyrhizobium sp. SYSU BS000235; assembly: GCF_049747295.1. NCBI lineage: Bacteria > Pseudomonadati > Pseudomonadota > Alphaproteobacteria > Hyphomicrobiales > Nitrobacteraceae > Bradyrhizobium > Bradyrhizobium sp. SYSU BS000235. Next base: position 3,728,134 of record NZ_JBMHJM010000001.1, on the reverse strand, counting down.
TATCCGAGCCGAGCTGGCTGCTCGGAAACAGCTGCACGTCGACGCGGCCATTGGTTTCCTTCTTGATCGCCGCTGCCATCTCCCGGCCCCGGACGTTGATCGGGTGCGTGTCGGGAAGGTTGTTGGCAAACTTGTAATTGAACTCGGCCTGCTGGGCACGCGCCACGAATGGCGCGCCGACGCCTGCCATTGCGGTGACCGCTGCCGAGGTTTTGAGCAAGGTTCTACGTGAGATCGTCATAGGGCTTTCCTCCTGATTGGCATTGTTCTTGTTGCTTCCTGATCAGAAGCCTATGCCGCGCATCAACGTCTTTCGATGCATGTCAAACCACCTGTTCTGGTAATAATCAACCGCTGGATGCGCCGGAAGCGAAATAATAATGAGCCACCTCGGCCAGCTGCTTTGCGGCGTCGCCCGAAAACGATTGCGTTTGAAACGCCGCACTGTGGCGACGCAGCATTTTTCCCCAATGGATGAGCCGTTCCTGGAGCACTGGCAACGCGTGCGACATTACGCGCCGCCTCGGCGCATTCATCCGATCTTTGCTTGACTTGCTCTTGGCTCCTTAGGCAGTCTGTCAACGCAAATAATAAGCATCGGGCAACGACCCAGATGCATTCAGGGAGGAACGTCGATGAACTCATTTATGAGGTTACTGGCGGCTGCCAGTATCGTAAGCGCAGGGACACTCGCCAGCGCTCCAGTATTTGCCCAGCAAGCACCGATCAAGATCGGCGTGCCGACATCGATCCAGCTTCAGGTCGGCCGCGATACACAGAACGCCGTCAAACTCGCCATCGAGGAAATCAACGGCAAGGGCGGCGTGCTTGGACGCAAGCTCGAGATGGTGGTCGCGGACGAGACCGAGAACCCGGAACAGGGCATTGCTGCGATCAAGAAGCTGACCGCGGACGACAAGGTGAACGTGCTGATCGGCGGCTACACCAGCGGCGTCACCCTCGCCCAGTTGCCGCACATCTCGGCGGCGAAAACGATCTACATCGGCGTCGGCGCGGCATCGCCCGCGATTACCGCGAAGGTGAAGGCGGACTACAACAACTATAAGTACATCTTCCGCGCGTTCCCGATTAACGCCGCGCATCAGGCCCGTGCGCTGGTCGACTTCATCAACGGCAAGCTGAAAGGCGAGATGAAGCTCACCAAGATCGCCATCGTCGGCGAGAACGCCAAGTGGGTGCAGGACCTCGTTCCGATCCTGAAGAAGGGCGCGACCGATGGCGGCACCGATGTGCGCATGGCGGAGTTCTTCGACACCTCCACCTCCGACTTCTCGCCGCTGTTCGCCAAGGTCAAGGAAAGCGGCGCGCAGTATCTGATCGTGATCCTGTCTCATGCGTCCTCGGACATTTTCGTCAAGCAGTGGCATGACGCACAGGTGCCCGTTCCGATCGGCGGCATCGACGTGAAGAGCCAGGATGCGGACTTCTTCACCCGCGTCGGCGGCAAGGCCAATGCAGAGACCGTTGGCCTGTTCGCGATCCGCGCGGCTCTCACGGAAAAGACCATTCCGTTCTGGGATGAATTCGTGAAGCGCTACGGCACCGCTCCAGTCTACACCGGTGTGGGCGCCTATGACGCGGTCTATGTCTATGCGGATGCGGTGAAGCGTGCGAACTCGATCGAGCCGGACGCCGTCATCAAGGAGCTGGAGAAGACCGATCACACCGGCATTGCCGGCAAGATGGTGTTCGACGAAATGCACGACGTGAAGACGGGCCCCGGCTTGCAAAACCTGCTGTTCGTGCAGTGGCAGAAGGATGGCCAGCGCGTCGTCGTGTGGCCGAAGGAAGCCGAGACGGGGAAGATGATTCCCCCGCCCTGGATGAGCAACTGAGCTTAATCGTCGCGATGCCCATGCGCGGCCGGTAAACACCTTACCGGCCGCTGAGCTTCGATGCCCGGTTTTCACCGGCCGGGCGAGCACAGCAGGCGGACATGCTTCAAATTCTGATCTATGGCGCGGTTTCGAGCGCGATCTACGCGATGCTCGCGGTGGGCTTCACCCTCATCTTCGGGGTCGCCCGCATCCTCAATCTTGCACACGGCTCATTCTACGCGCTCGGCGCATATGCAGCCTATGTGCTGACCTCCCTGCTCAACGTACCGCTGTTCCTGGCAGCGCCGATCGCGGTCCTGCTGGTCGCACTGTTCGGCGTGGTGATGGAGCGGTTTCTGGTGCGCCCGCTGCGGAGTTCGCAGCTCGCGGTGCTGATGATCACGCTGGCGGTCTCGCTCGCGGTCGAACAGGCGCTCTTCATCATCTTCGGTTCAGAATACCGCAACGTGCCGTCTTTCGTGGCCGACAAAGTCTCGATCGGCGGCGTCGATATCGGTGGCCAAAGATTGCTGGCCCTTGTCGCAGGTGTTCTGGTGCTGCTGATCCTATGGCTATTCATTCAACGCACCCGGCTCGGCGCAGCCATTCTCGCAGTGTCGCAGGACCCGGAAGCCGCGCAGTACATGGGCATTCCGACCAACCGCATTTTCTCGATCGTGATGGCGATCTCGGCGGGCACGGCGGCCCTTGCCGGCGTTCTGGTGTCGCCGTTCCTCACCGTGCAGCCGACCATGGGGCTGCTGCCGATGGTGAAGGCTTTTGCCATCGTCATCGTCGGCGGGCTCGGATCGATCCCGGGCAGCATCATCGCATCACTCATCCTCGGCTATTCCGAGACCATCGTAGCCTATCTCATCTCCACATCGTGGACCGAGCTGGTGTCGCTGGTCGCGGTTGTCATCACTCTCATGATCAGACCGTCCGGAATTCTCGGCCGGCGGGCGGCGTTCTGACATGCGCACCATTTCAATGATCGATATCGCCGGTGGCATCGTCGTGGTGGCGATCCTCGCACTGGCCCCGGTGCTGATCGCGAGCAGTTATCTCACCGGCGTCCTCACCGTCTGCGTCATCTATGGAATCTGGGCGTCGAGCTGGGATTTCATGTCCGGCCTGACCGGCCGCGAAAACTTTGGACACTCGCTTTTCATCGGCGCGGGCGCCTATACGGCGGGCTTTCTCGCCACCGTCTGGTTCGCCAATCCGTGGTACAGCCTGCCGATGGCGGTTGTGATCGCCGTATTGTTCAGCGTGCTCGTCGGCTTCCCAACGCTGCGGCTGCGCGGGCCATATTTCGCGCTGGCGATGCTGTCGGCCTCCGCGATTTTGCAGCGGCTTTGCCTGATCTTCTGGGAATACACCGGCGGCGAGGAAGGCCTGTACGGGCTCGATCCACTGATGACTTCGCCCCTGCACTACTACTGGTTTGTGCTCGCGATCCTCGTCGTCACGGTGATCGTGCTGACGCTGCTGGCGCACTCGCATTGGGGACTGCTGCTGCGGGCGATCCGCGGCGATGAAGCCACCTGTCAGGCCGCGGGCATCAACGTCACGTTCTACAAGATCGCCTCGCTAATGATCAGCGCGGCGTTCGCGGGGCTCGGCGGCGCCCTCTACGCGCACTACCAGCTCCAGGTCAGTCCGCCGCTGTTCTCCGTCGTGGTATCGATCACGGTCATCATCATGGTCTATGTCGGCGGCATCGGCTCGATCTACGGCGCAGCCGTGGCCGCGATCCTGCTGACGTTGCTGACCGAGATGCTGCGCGGGTTCGGCGAGTACCGGCTGTGGATCTACACGCTGACCCTCATCTTCATCCTGTTCTTCCTGCCGAACGGACTGATCGCTCCGCTCTGGCGCCGCATGACGGAGCGTTTTCGATGACAGCGCTTCTCGAAGTCAACGACGTCACCAAGCGGTTCGGCGGCCTCACCGCCGTCAAGAACGTAACCTTCACGCTGGAGAAAGGCGAACTGACCGGCATTCTCGGCCCCAACGGCGCCGGCAAAACCACGCTGTTCAACCTGCTGACTGGATTCATGTCGCCCACCTCGGGGACGGTCCAGTTCAACGGTGAACCGATCGCCGGCATCGCACCGTACAAGGTCGTCAATCGCGGCATGGCGAGAACGTTTCAGCTGACGCGTCCGTTCGTCGGCATGAACCTCCTCGAGAACGTGCTCGTGGCATGCCTTTCGCCGCGGGCTCACAATGATACAGACAAGGAAGAGCGGGCGCGGCACCTGCTTGAACAGGTTGGACTTGGCGGCCGCGAGCGCGAGCCGGTGGAGACATTGCCTTACGGCGACCTTCGCCGGCTCGAAATCGCGCGTGCGCTGGCCACACGGCCCGATCTGTTGCTGCTCGATGAACCCTTCGCCGGCCTTGGCAGCAGCGAGATTGAACCGCTTGCGCAACTGATCAAGCGGCTGCATCGCGAGGAGCACCTCACGATCCTGCTGATCGAACACAAGCTGCGCGAATTCATGGCGCTGGTCTCGCGCGTGATTGCGATGAATTTCGGCGAGGTCATCGACATCGCGCCACCCGCAGAAATCGTCAAAAACCCCAAGGTGATCGAAGCCTATATCGGAAAGACGGAGGACGCCCATGCCCCTGCTTGAGGTGTCCAACCTCCGCGCCAGCTACGGCAAGGCGCTCGCCATCGAATCCGTCTCGATCAAGGTCGAGAAAGGCGAACTAATCGGCGTGCTCGGTCCCAACGGCGCGGGCAAGACCACGCTGCTGAAGGCCATCTCGCGCTCGATTCCCTCCCAGGGCACGCTGATGTTCAAGGGGCAGTCGCTCGACGGCGTCGCGCCCTACGATGTGGTGGCGCGCGGTATCTGCCACTGCCCGGAAGGACGCAAGCTGTTCTCCGAACTCTCGGTGCTGAAAAACCTTCAGCTCGGAGCTTATCTGCGCAAGAACACCGCCGAGATCAATGCCGATCTCGAACGTGTATTCACGCTGTTCCCCGTGCTTCGGGAACGGCAATGGCAACAGTCGAGCACGCTCTCAGGCGGCGAACAGCAGATGGTGGCGATCGGGCGCGCATTGATGGGACGTCCCGAACTGCTGCTGCTCGACGAGCCGTCGGTCGGAATCGCGCCGCGGCTGAAGGGGCTGATCTTCGATTCGATCCAGCAGATCAGGAAGGATGGCACGGCGATCCTGATTGTCGAACAGGACGCCGTCTCGACACTGCGCATCACCGATCGGGTTTACGTGCTCGAACACGGGCGCACCATCCGTGAGGGCAAGTCGAGCGACCTGGCCGGAGACGAGCACATCCGCCAAGTTTATCTCGGCGTGTAAATCCATCCTGACGCAAAACATAAGGCGCGGCGTTTCCGCCGCGCCTTTATAATCTCAAGCAGCTCTTACTTCAGGGCGCCTTCGGCCTTCAGCACTTCGTGCGCAGCCTTGAAGGCTTCGAGACCCGACGGAATGCCGCTGTACACGGTGGCGTGCAGCAGGATTTCCTTGATCTCTTCCACCGTGACACCGTTCTTCAGAGCGCCCTTGACGTGCAGGCGCAGCTCGGACGGCTTGCTCAGTGCGGTCAGCATGGCGAGATTGAGCATGCTGCGCGTTTTGAGATCGAGACCCGGACGCGTCCAGGCATAGCCCCAGCACCACTCGGTGGTGATGTTCTGGAACGCCATCATGAAATCGTCGGCCTTGGCGATGCTGCCGTCGACGTATTCCGCGCCCAGAACGTCCCGTCGGACAGCCAGACCTTTTTTAAATTGTTCGCTTTCGCCGCTCATGACGTTCTCCAAACATTGAGCCCTGTTGACGGGCCGTACCTTAACACCGTCCGCATACCCGACAATTGCGGGTGCGGCTAGCTGATCTGCTGGATGACAACTCAGTTTGCCTTGACACCCGCCGCCTTGATCACCGGTGCCCATTTGGCCACTTCGGCCTTGAGATGCGCCGCAAGTGCTTCCGGCGTCGCCTGCTCCGGTTTGACCGGTTCGGTACCAAGCGCCGCCAGACGCTCGATCACCTTTGGGTCCTTCAACGCAGCCTGCAGGGCATTGCTCAGCTTCTTGTGGACGTCCGGCGGCAATCCTTTCGGCGCCCACATGGCATGCCAGGCTGTCACTTCGAAGCCCTTCAGGCCGACTTCATCGAGCGTCGGCAAATTGGGTAGCACCTTGAGGCGCTCCTTCGTCGTCGCCGCATAGCCTTTGATCTTGCTTTCCTTGATCTGCGACGTGGTGGTCGTGGTCTGGTCGCACATCACATCGAATTGACCACCGAGAAGGTCCGTCATTGCCGGTCCAGTGCCGCGATACGACAATCCGGTCATCTGGGTATCGATGGCGCTCATGAACATCAGCGCGCAGAGATGCGAGGCCGAGCCGATGCCGGCATGCGCATAGGTGACGTCGTTCTTTTTCTGCTTGATCCAGGCAATCAGCTCCTTGGCGTCCTTGACTTCAAGGGCAGCCTTGCCGACCACCGTCATCGGCACATCGGCGATGCGGCCGATGGAATCGAAATCGCTGATCACATCGTATTGCAGATTATTATAGAGCGACGGCGCGGTCGCCTGCGCGATATGCCAGACCGTCACCATGTAGCCGTCGGCTGGCGACTTCGCGACGCGCGTCATGCCAATCGTTCCGCCCGCACCACCGACGTTTTCGACCACGATCTGCTGGCCGAGTGTCCGTCCCATCGATTCCGCAATCAGGCGGGACACGGCGTCTGTCGGTCCACCGGCGGCAGCCGGCACGATCAGCGTGATAGGACGCGACGGGAAGTCATCCGCCGTTGCCGGCTTGATATTGGCAACGGATAACAACGTTGCCGCAACAGTCAGTGAGAGTCCGACAAACCACTTCCGCATCACGTTCCTCCTCCGAACTAGTTTTCTTGGTTGTCTCCAGCCAACGCGTCGCACACCGCCTTTGTGACGTCTGCCGTTCGCGCCTTGCCGCCGAGATCCGGCGTGTGCAGGGATTTGTCCGCCGTCACGCGTTCGATGACGCGCATCAGGCGGTTGGCGGCGGATTTTTCGCCGAGATGTTCCAGCATCATCACGCTCGACCAGAATGTGCCGATCGGATTGGCAATGCCCTTGCCGATGATGTCGAAGGCCGAGCCATGGATCGGCTCGAACATCGACGGAAACTGCCGCTCGGGATTGAGATTGGCGGTCGGCGCAATGCCCAGCGAACCGGCCAATGCCGCAGCAAGATCCGACAGGATGTCGGCATGCAGATTGGTGGCGACGATCGTGTCCAGCGTCTCGGGCTTGAGCGTCATGCGCATGGTCATGGCGTCGACCAGCATCTTGTCCCAGGTGACGTCCGGGAATTCGGTGGCCACTTCAGCCGCGATCTCGTCCCACATCACCATGGCATGCCGTTGTGCATTGGACTTGGTGACAACGGTCAGGAACTTGCGTGGACGCGAACGTGCCAAACCGAACGCGAAGCGCATGACGCGCGCGACGCCTGCCCGCGTAAACATCGAGACATCGGTCGCAACCTCTTCGGGCAATCCGCGATGCACCCGGCCACCGACGCCGGCATATTCGCCTTCCGAATTCTCGCGCACGATGACCCAGTCGAGTTCGGGACCCGAGACATTACGAAGCGGGCTAGTGATGCCCGGCAGGATGCGCGTCGGGCGCACATTGGCGTACTGGTCGAACGGCTGGCAGATCGCGAGCCGCAATCCCCACAGCGTCACATGGTCCGGCACATCGGGCGCACCGGCCGAGCCGAACAGAATCGCGTCGTGGTTCCTGATCAGGTCGCGGCCATTCTCGGGCATGAACGCACCGGTCTTCTTGTAGCGCTCTGATCCCCAATCGAAATGGTCGAAGGTAAAGGCAAATCCGCCATCGCGCTTGGCGCAGGCGGTCAGCGCCTCCACGCCTGCGGAGATGACTTCTGAGCCAATGCCATCGCCGGGAATGGCCGCAATTCGATAGGTTTTCACGTTGAACCGTCCGATCAGTCGAAAGAGCAGAAATCCCGCGGTCAGGCAGAACGGGTTTTGCCCGATCCCGCCTCAGCGGCCTTGATGCGCGCGATCTTCCATGGAAGCATGTACGGATGTCAAGCGCCCGAGGGCTCGCGCAGGCGATTTACGCTTTGACGGCATCCGGGTAGGAGTGAGGCATGAATCGCTTGAAATCGCCGGATTCGCTGATCCCCAAGACTCCTTCGCTCGTGTCCGATGCCTATCGGGCGATGAAGGACGCCATTCGCGACAATGTTTTTGCGCCCGGCTATCAGGGATCGGAACAGGAAATCGCGCTGCGGCTCGGCATGAGCCGGACCCCGGTTCACGAGGCGCTGATCCGGCTGCAGGAAGAAGGGCTGGTCCGCATTCTCCCCAAGCGCGGCGTCGTCGTGCTCGCGTTGTCGCCGGACGACATGCGCGAGGTCTATGACGTCATCATCGCGCTCGAGGGCATGGCCGCCGAGTTGATCGCGGCAATGGACACGCACATGCGGCGTCCGATCGTTGCCGAACTCGAAGCCATCAATGCCGAGATGAAGACAGCCCTGCAGCGTGAGGAACTCGACGTCTGGGCGCGCGCCGATGACCGCTTCCATCGGCTTCTGATCGACCGCAGCGGCAATGCGCGCCTCGCCCGGCTCGTCCACACCATCATGGACCAGTCCCACCGCGCGCGCATGATGACGCTCCGGCTGCGGGCCAAGCCGACCAAATCCATCAAGGAACATCAATCGATCGTCGGAGCCATCAAGAGCGGCGACGCGGCGCTGGCATGCAACCATGCCCAACTCCACAGGCGGCGAGCCCGCGACGAACTGCTGCCCCTGCTGGAGCAATTCGGCATGAAGCATCTCTGACGGCACGAGCCCGACCTGACTGCATAGGCGCATTCGCAAACTGCACCTGCTCTTTGCATCGGAATTGGGGTTCATGATCTTATGGATCAGATGTCCCAAGAGAGCTACGCGAAAAAGCACGTCACCATTGCGCTTTACGTGCTCGCTATATGCTTCGTGTTCGCCATGCTCGGGCGGGGCTTAAATGAAACCTTCACGGTATTTCTCCTGCCAATCTCGCAGGGGTTCGGCTGGGATCGCGCCCAGGTCATTTCGATCTACTCCCTGGCCGCGCTGACCACCGGACTTGCCGCCCCGTTCGTCGGGCGGCTGTTCGATCATGCCGGCCCACGCATTGTTTATGCATTGGGACTGTTCCTGCTGGGCAGCGCCTTTCTCGCCGCCTCCTACTCGCAAAGGCTCTGGCAGTTTCAGGTGAGCCTCGGGATTTGCGTCGGATTGGGGGCAGCCTGTCTCGGCAACGTATCCAATTCGATCATGCTCGGCCGCTGGTTCGGCCCTAAACTCTCGACCGCCATGGCCGTGGTCTATTCAGCCATGGGCGCCGGCGTCCTGATCCTGTTGCCGCTGTCACAATGGCTGATCGATAGACTGGGCTGGCAGAAAGTCTACGAAATCTTCGGCTGCACGACATTGGTCTTACTGGTGCCGCTGCTGCTGTTGCCCTGGAAACTGTTCTCCGCCGGGTCGCCAACCCTCCGCAGGACCGTGGCCGAGGACCTGATCGACGAAGGCTGGACGCTGCTCGGCGCCATGCGCCATCACGCCTTCTGGGCGCTGTTCTCGACATTCTTCTTCACCTCCGTTGGCATGTTCTCCATTTCCACGCAGGTTGTCGCCTATCTGGTGGACGCCGGGTTCGAGCCCCTTCAAGCGGCGACCGCGTGGGGCTTCAGCGGGGTTGTCGTTCTGTTCGGCATGCTCTCCGTCACCTGGCTCGATGGCGTGATCGGACGGCGGCGTTCGGTGTTGCTGAGCTATGCCATCTCGATCATCGGCATCGGCCTGCTCTGGCTGCTGCAGCGGCATCCCAACATCTGGCTGCTGACCGGCTTCGTCGTCTGCTTCGGCAGCATGCTCGGTTCCCGTGGTCCGCTGATCAGCGCAACCGCCATGAAGATCTTTCGCGGCAAGCGCGTCGGCACTATTTTCGGAACGATCATGATCGGCAGCGGGCTGGGCACGGCTCTGGGCTCGTGGTGCGGCGGCCTGATCCATGATCTCACCGGCAGCTACGACGCCCTGCTGACCTTTTCGCTGGTCAGCGTCATCCTGGGCATGATCCCGTTTCTGGTGATCCCTGCGCTGCGCGAGTAGACACACGCTGGAAAAATCGGGTGAACTTCGGGATCGGACACCCGTTGCGGCGAGGTGCGGCAACTGCGATCATCCGACAAAGTCACACGCTTGCTTGGAGCGATCTCATGAGTGCGCCCATCGACGCGCCGGACTGGCGCTCTCTCTCCCAGGACGATCGCGACGCCGGTTTCAACAACAGTCTTGCGGTCAAGGATTCCCCCGCGATGCTGGCCGGGTGGGAATTGCAGTCGGCCGAGGTGCGGGCGGCCTATCCGCAACATCTCGATCTTCGCTACGGCCCACGCGAGCGCAACCGCATCGACTTTCTAAATGCCGGCGCCAAAGGCCCCACGCTCGTCTTTATTCATGGAGGTTACTGGCAGGCGCGCGCGAAAGAGACTTTCACCTTCTGCGCCGCAGGCCCGATGGCACACGGCATCAATGTCGCCTTCGTTGGCTATACTCTTGCCCCCGATGCCACACTTGACGACATCGTCAGCGAAGTTCGCACCAGCATCGATTATCTCGCCACTGAACTGACTGCTCTCGGCGGCGACCCCGACCGGATGATCGTGTCAGGCTGGTCGGCCGGCGGACATCTGTCGTCCATGATGCTGGCCCATCCACGCATCAAGGCCGGGCTCCTGATCAGCGGCATCTACGATCTGGAGCCGATCCAATACACTTATCTCAACGAGAAACTTCGCCTCGACAAAGCCATGGCGGACCGTAATTCGCCCATGAAACAGCCGGGCGGCGCGAACAAGCCTGTCGCTATCGTTGTTGGAAGTGGAGAACTGCCTCTGCTGCGAAAACAGTCCGCGGACTTTGCGGCCCATCGCGCCCGGCATGGTCTGCCGGTCGTCTATGAGGAGATCCCGGGCGCGAACCACTTCACGATCATGGAAACGCTGAGTTCACCGTCGGGCCGGATGACGACGCTGGCGCGGCAGTTGGCGGAACAGGTCACCGGCGCCCGCTGATCGCGAGCGCCGGGTTTAGCGTTAATCGATCAAGCCACGAGCGGCAGCCGGGTCTCGATGATCCGCGAGAACAGGCTGGCGCCCACCGGCAAGATGGCATCGTCGAGAATGAAGCCCGGATTGTGCACAGGCACGGAGCCTTCGTGACCGAGCCAGAGATAAGCGCCCGGCACGGCAAGCAGCATGTCGGCGAAATCCTCGCTGCCCATCTTGGGCCGCGAGGCGGTCAGCACGTTCTCGTTGCCGACGATCTCGCGCGCGACATCGGCCACCGCGGCCGAATGCTCTTCGTGATTGATCAGCACCGAGAAGATGTCGCGGATATCGACATTGATTTCGACCTGGAATGCCGCCGCGATCCCCGCAGCGATGGTGCGCATGCGATCACGGATCTGATTGCGCACCTGATCCGAGAACGCACGCACGGTGCCCGCGAGCTTCGCCTCGTTGGGAATCACGTTGTAGGCGGAGCCCGCGTGGATCTGCGTGATCGACAGCACCGCCGACTGCAGCGGATCGACGTTGCGGCTGACGATCGACTGCAGCGCTTGCCCCAGCGTCATGGCGATCACAACCGGGTCCTTTGACCGCTCCGGCATCGCGCCGTGGCTGCCATAGCCCGTGATGGTGATGTCGAAGAAATCCGCACCCGCCATGCCGGGCCCCGGAAAGATCGCAACCTGACGAGGATCGAGATCTGGCGCGTTGTGCATTCCGTACACTTCATCGCAGGGAAACTTTTCGAACAAACCATCCTTCAGCATGGCGCGGGCGCCGCCGAGACCTTCTTCCGCCGGCTGGAAGATGAAGGCGACGGTTCCGTCGAAATTGCGCGTTTCGGCCAGATAACGCGCGGTGCCGAGCAGAATGGTGGTGTGGCCGTCATGGCCGCAACCATGGAAGCGGTTCGGAATCGTCGAGCGCCATTTCACGTTGGTATTCTCTTCCATCGGCAGCGCGTCCATGTCGGCGCGAAGGCCGACGCGCTTGGTGCCGTTGCCCTTGCCCTTCAACAGGCCGACAACACCGGTGCCGCCGAGACCGCGATGCACCTCAATGCCCCACTGCTGAAGCTTCTCGGCCACGATGCCCGATGTCCGATGTTCTTCGAAACCGATCTCAGGATGCGCGTGAATGTCACGGCGAATGGCGGTGAGTTCGTCGGCGTAGCTGTCGATCAATTCGATATTGGGCATGGGTTAAGCAATCCAGTTTTGAGTTTCAAGTTTTTGAGGGTTTGCTGAAGTCACCGAATGTCGGACCATTCGGCTTGATACGCATATCCGCGCGTAGCCGCGTCCACGGCAAAGCCGCGGTGTCGGCCGGCATCGCTCCGGGCGCGGCGCAGACGATGATCTCCTCCGCGATCGGATCAAAGTCGGCCCGGAAATGCACCGAGCTCTTGTTGACGAGGATCGATTGCTCGGTCGGCTCGATCCCGACGAAACGGAACATCGCCTGATCGGCAAGTTGCGCCTTGCGCGATCCGACGACAACCCGAACATCACCAATGCGCAGGCACGCCGACGGACCGAGATCCATCTGGCTGCCGCCGAAATAAGGCCCCGGTGCAATGAAGCGGCCATCCGACAGGGTTTCGACAACGAAGTCACCTTGAAACGGCGCATCGCCCGGAATGCCGGACTTTCCGCCCAATGCGAGCGTGATCGTCTTACCCTGCCCCGCCGCGTGTGCGGCATCCGCCGATACCGGATCGACGATGACGCCGATCGCAGCTTTCGTCGCGCCGTTGGCAAGCAACGCGCGCAGCATGCCGGTGGTATCCGAATCGCCGCCCGCGCCGGGATTGTCCTGCGTGTCGGCAATGACGACAGGCTTGGTTGCACGCGCCGCAACACTCATGGCGTGGCGCACGCCTTCATCCGGCGTAAAAATCCGCCCGTCGAATTCCGTCTCATGGGACGCAATGAGCGCTGCAATCGTGTTGGCCGCCGCATCAGCATCTGCCTGCGTTTTTCCGTACGCGAAGATCGCTGGTGCGCAATCAGGGAAGTCCGCCGCTGGAAAGCCCGGCGCGAAAGAGAGCGTCGGCACATCATCGGACTCAAGCGCTGCCAGCTTGAGGTAGATGCTCTTGCAGGGCTCGATGTCGGTGCATTGCCAGCTGATCGGAATCAGGAACGGCAGTTGCCGGAAAGCTTTCGCAAAACGCTGATGCGATCCCAACAATAACCCCATATGGCGCGCAGCCGCGCGGCCGGTGTCGGCCATGTCGATATGTGGATAGGTGCGGTAGGCGATCAGCGCATCCGCGTGCTCCATCATGGCCGGCGTGACGTTGGCGTGGAGATCGAGACTGATCACCAGCGGCAGATCCTTGCCGATGACCCGGCGCACCCGCGCCAGAATTTCGCCCTCGCCGTCGTCGAGATGTTCAGTCACCATCGCGCCATGCAGATCGAGATAGACGCCGTCGAGATCGCCTGCCGCAGCAATGCCATCGACAATCATCGCCGCGACACGCTCATAGGCGTCTTCACGCACATGCGCCGAAGGACTTGCACCGCACCAAACGGTCGGCACCAGCTCCCAGCCGGCCTTCTCAGCCTCGGCGACAAAGCCGGACATGCCGACATTGATATTGTGCGTCGCCTTGAGCAGCTCCGGGCCCCTGGACATCGCGGGCCAGCCGCCGCCGTTTACGAAATCCTGGTACGTCGCCTTCGTCGGCGCAAATGTATTGGTCTCGTGGAGAAATCCACCAATAGCGATGCGGGTCATCGTTCTATTTGCCTGAATTCACATCGTGGGAGCAGATGGTTCTTGCGGCAGGGAAGCGCCGACAATAGGCCGGAAATTGGCAAAGTCCCAGTCCCTGCCGGGAGCTGCTTCCAACAATTGTCGCGTATAGGCCTGCTGCGGATTGGTCAGAATAGCCGCCGCTGGCCCCTGTTCGACGATCTTGCCATGTTGCATCACCATGACGTCGTCACAGATCTGCGCTGCCACACGCAGATCATGGGTGATGAACAGAATGGCGATGCCCAGACGCTTCTGCACATCGTCCAACAGATCAAGCACCTGCGCCTGGACGGACACGTCGAGTGCGGATACGGCCTCGTCAGCCACCAGCACGTCCGGGTCCATCGCCAGCGCGCGCGCAATGGCGATGCGCTGCCGTTGTCCGCCGGAGAACTGGTGCGGATAGCGCGACACGGCATCGGCCGGCAGATCGACCAATTCGAGCAACTCCCCGGCCCGCTTCAGCGCATCCTTGCGCGGCGTGCCGAAATTGATCGGCCCTTCCGCGATGGTTTCGCCGACCGTCACGCGTGGATTGAGCGAGCGATACGGATCCTGGAAGATCATCTGGATGCGCTTGCGATGCGGCTGCAGCAAACGGCGTGACAGGAACGAGATTTCATGTCCCATCAGCCGGACCGCGCCCGATGTCGGATCGATCAGCCGGACGATGCAGCGCGCGACGGTCGACTTACCCGAACCGCTTTCGCCGACAATACCCAGCGTCCGCCCCTTGCGAAGTGTCAGCGTCACGTCTTGTGCCGCCTTGACCTCACGACCGCCGCCGAACATGGACTTCTCGCGATAGACCATCCCGAGTTCGGTCGTATCCAGCACCACCGGTGCATCGGCTTCCGGACGCGGCGGACGCGGAACGAGACTCGGCACTGAGGACAAGAGATTGCGCGTGTAATCCTGCGCCGGCTTTTCCAGGATCGCTTTGAGCGTCCCGCTTTCGACAATGTGCCCGTGCCGCATCACCGCGACCTGATCGGCAATCTCGGCAACCACGCCCATATCGTGGGTGATGAAGAGCACTGCCGTGCCGTGATCCTTTTGCAGATCGCGGATCAGCGACAGGATCTGCTTTTGCGTCGTCACGTCCAACGCCGTCGTCGGCTCGTCCGCGATGAGCAGCTTGGGTTCCAGGATCAGCGCCATCGCAATCATGATGCGCTGGCGCTGACCGCCGGACAGCCGATGCGGATAGGATGCAAAGATGCGCTCCACATCCGGCAAATGCACCTGCTCCATCATGTCCAGAATGCGGCGCCGCCTCTCCCGCGCACCGAACGAGGTGTGCGTCCGCAGGACTTCATCGATCTGGCGGCCGACGTGGACGACGGGATTCAGCGCCGTCATCGGCTCCTGAAAGATCATCGCCATGGTGGTCGCGCGCAGATGACGCAGACGCCGGTCGCTCGCGGTGAGAATTTCCTCGCCCGCGAGCTTGATACTGCCACCGACGGGAAACAGCGTTTTCTTCGGCAGCAGACCCATCGTGGTCAGAGAGGTGACGGACTTGCCCGATCCGCTTTCACCGACGAGGCAAACCGTCTCGCCGGCGCGCACCTGCAGCGAAATATCGTCGAGAATGCGCCGGCTGCCGGGTTTTTTGCCCAGTGCGACAGCGAGGTTGCGGATATCGAGAGCGACGTCCCCCGTCCCAGACACTTCACTCACTTGCCGCTCTCCCGCTGCTTCATGCGCGGATCGAGCGCATCGCGTGTTGCGTCACCAATCAGGTTGATGGACAGGATGGAAATCGACAACAGCAATCCCGGCCAGAAGATCAGAGACGGTTTGATTTGAAAGTAAGCCCTGCCCTCAGCCATGATGTTGCCCCACGTCGCGATTTCGGGGCTGATGCCTGCGCCAAGGAACGACAGAATGGCTTCGATCAAGATCGCCGACGCGCAGATGTAAGTCCCCTGCACGATCAGCGGCGCGATGGTGTTCGGCATCACATGGCGCCACAGGATTTTCGGCAGGCTCGATCCCATGGCGATGGCCGCCTCCACATAGGGCTCCTCGCGGGCAGAGAGAACCACGGAGCGCACAAGACGGACGACGCGCGGAATCTCCGGAATAACGATTGCAGTCATCACCGTCTTGAGGCTTGCCCCCGACAGCGAGACCACTGCAATCGCAAGCAGGATGCTCGGGATCGCCATCAAACCATCCATGATCCGCATGACGATGGCGTCGACCCATTTGAAGAAGCCGGACACAAGCCCAATCAGCAAGCCGATCGCGATGCTGATGATGGCAGACCCTAAACCAATGACCAGCGAGATCCGGCCGCCGTAGAGAACGCGGGACAGCAGATCCCGGCCATACGCATCCGTGCCGAGCGGGAACGTCTCGCTGGGCGGCTTCAGCCGCAACGCAGGCGCAAGCTGCTGCGGATCATGCGGCGCAAGCCATGGTGCGAAGATCGCTGAAGCAATCACCACTGCCAGACAGATGGCCGCGACGGCAATAATGGGGTTGGACGTCAAATGCTTGAGCTTTGAGCCCGGTTTCCGGGTTTCAAAGGCGATCGCGGACTGTTCAAGGGATTCCATCGCCATCAGTAACGGATCCTCGGATCAAGGATTGTATAGGCGACGTCGATCAGGAGATTGATCGCAACGTAAAGCCCGCTCGTCAAAAGGATCATCGCTTGAATGACGGGATAGTCACGCGCCAACACCGCATCCACCGTCAATCGCCCGATACCCGGTAAATTGAAGACACTCTCCGTCACCACAACACCGGAGATCAAAAGTGCGAATCCGGTGCCGATCACCGTGATGATCGGAACGGCTGCATTCCGCAGCGCGTGCTTCAACAGTACCGCACGCTCCGCGATGCCTTTCGCCCGCGCGGTCCGCACATAGTCTTCGCCGAGCACATCCAGCATTGACGCCCGCGTCATGCGCGCGATCAGCGCGATATAGATGAATGAGAGCGCAAGCGTCGGCAGGATCGCGCGCTCGAAGAACGGCCCAAACCCGCGCGTGATGCTGCGGAAACCCTGCACCGGCACCCATCGCAGATCGATGGCAAAAACCTGAATCAGGACATAGCCGACGACGAACACAGGCACGGAAAATCCGATAACCGAAAGGCCCATCACAAAACGATCGATCCAGGTGCCGTGCTTCCACGCGGCAATGACGCCGAGCGGCACCGCGACGATAATCGCAAGCGTAATCGTCGACAGCGCGATGCTGATCGTCGGCTCGATGCGGTGACTGATCATGGTCATCACGGGGACGTTGGAAATCAGCGAAGCCCCGAAATCGCCATGCAGCACCTTGCCGATCCAAGTGATGAACTGGGTATAGATCGGCTCGTTCAACCCGAGCGAGATGCGTATTTTTTCAAGCTGTTCGGCTGTCGCATTATCGCCGGCGATAATGGCTGCGGGATCTCCTGGTGTCAGACGCAACAACAGGAACACAAACACCGCAACCACGCCCATGACGGGGATGGCTGCAAGTACGCGGCGGACAAGATATCCGAACATTGGACCTCTTCGTTTATTCGCCCACAATAGGAACAGCTATTAGCCAAGGCCAATGAATTTGACTCTGCCCGTCTTCGCTCACCTTAGCACCTGCTCTTAATTTGCGAACTCCGCCAGATTGTGAGCAAAACCCATGCCAGCGCCCCAATTTCGTAGGGCGCAGATGCCAGACATGCGGCGCACAGACCGGCCCGCGGGCCGGTTTGTTGGTTTCCCCTTAATCGGCCAGCTTAATCAAGCGTGGCCAGAAGACCGGCCATCAGGCGGCCACGTTCAACAAGGCTATCGACCTCGATGTGTTCGTTGAGCGTGTGGTAGTCGGCCCCGCGAACACCCAGACTGTCGAGAGTCGGGATTCCCATCGCACCGGTGAAGTTGCCATCGGAACCACCGCCCGAGCTGCCCTGGATCAGGTCGAGACCGAGGGACTTTCCGATCGCACGTGCCTTCTCATAAAGAGCCATGGTGCCGGCGCTCGGCTCCCACACCGGACGCGTCACACCGCGCGTCACGTTGAACGTGACATCGTTGGAGGTACCGGACAGCGCGAGCATGCGCTCGACGCCGCGGTCGAGATCCTCCTGACGCTTCGCCATGCTGAGCGCTTCGCCACGACAAACCGACGACACGCAGTTCACCCATTGTCCGCCGTGAACGATGCCGACGCTGAAGGTGCAATCTTCGCTGGTCATGCCGTCGATGGTCAGGATCTGCCGCGCCATCTCGCGAATGGCCGATCGTCCGGCGGCGAGCGTGGCGCCCGCATGGCTCGGCTTGCCGACCGCTTCCAGATTGAACCGGGCAATCGCATAGCGGCCGGTCGTCACACCGGCGTTCTTGAAGGCAGGTTCGGGGACGAGGACATACTTGTTACGCGCGGCTTCAGCTTCGATAATGTCGCGGGTGCTCGGCGTACCGACTTCTTCATCCGGCGTGAACAGAACGGTAATCGGCAACGGCGTCGCAACCGCGGCCTTTTGCAGTTGGCGAATGGCTTCGAGCGAAATGAAATTGCCGCCCTTCATGTCGAGAATGCCGGGCCCGTAGCACTTGTTGCCCTCGCGGCGCCACGGCAGCTTCTGCAGCGTGCCGACCGGATGCACCGTATCCATATGACCCGCGATCAGAATGCCGGGTTCGCCCTGCCGTGGATGAGGAAACCGCGCGCGGACACACCCGCCGAAGCCCTGGCGACCTGCAATGAATTCGATCGAGGCTCCTGCGATGGCCATGTCGCGTGCTGCAAGTGCGAGCATGCGATCGACGGCAGCGGCATCCCATGTCGGGCTTTCGCATTCGATCCATGGGCGCAGGCCCTGCAACATCGTTTCAACGTCGAACGGGAGTGAAGCGGCATTGATCAAGGGATATTCCTTCCTAGTGTGGCGGTTCAGAAGTCCGCGTCGTTCGTGCAGCGAGTCTGGAATGCGGACTTCTGAACCAAAGCCACACTAGATCAATAATTTGCTAGTGTCCTTCGATTCCGAAGTTCGCAACCGAAGGTGCAGCGAAAATAATGCGAACTTCGGAATCGGGACACTAGCGTTTCTTGTTCTCACCGCATCACGACATGCGGACAACGCATCTGATGCAAGTTCGGCCGTGAAGTCAAAACGAAAACCACGTTGACGGCTCGATCACTTGATGCAACTCTCAAAAATCAACAAGCTCACAAAGGTTTAATTCGTCGAACGACGCCTAATTATCCATCGGAATGCACAAGCAATCATCGCGTGATGATCGGTTTAAAGTCAGGAGAGACATGATGGCGGTTAATTCGCGTGGATGGTCTTCCACAGCGCTGCTCAAACGGGTTCTGCCCGGCGTTCTTCTCGCCGCTGCAGCAGTGCTTCCAACAATGGCGCTGGCCAAGACCAAGACGATCACCGCTGTCATGCACTCCGATCTGCGCGTGATCGATCCGCTCATTACCACGGCGTACATTACGCGTGACCATGGCTATATGGTTTACGACACGCTGCTGGCCACCGACTCCAACTTCAAGATCCAGCCGCAGATGGCGGACTGGAAAGTCTCCGACGACAAACTCACTTATACATTTACGCTTCGCGACGGTCTGAAATGGCATGACGGAAAACCCGTCACCGCGGAAGACTGCGTGGCCTCGCTGAAGCGATGGGGCGCAAGCGACGGCATGGGCCAGAAGCTCATGGACTTCACCGCGAGCCTGGTGGCGACCGATGCGAAGACCATCACGCTCAAGCTCAAGGAGCCCTACGGTCTCGTTCTGGAATCGATCGGCAAGCCATCGTCGCTCGTTCCGTTCATGATGCCGAAGCGTCTCGCAGAAACGCCTAAAGGCCAAGCTATCCCTGAGCAAATCGGCTCCGGTCCATTCAAGTTCGTGCAGTCCGAATTCCAGCCCGGCGTGAAAGCCGTCTATGTCAAGAACACGGACTATGTTCCACGCAAGGAGCCCGCGAACTGGACCTCGGGCGGTAAGGTCGTCAAGGTCGATCGCGTCGAATGGGTGACGATGCCCGATGCGCAAACCGCAATGAACGCGCTGCAGTCCGGCGACATCGACTTCATGGAGCATCCATCTTTCGATCTTCTCCCGATGCTCGAAAATGACAAAGATATCCAGATCAAGGTCCTGAGCGATCTCGGCTACCAGACTCTTGGCCGGATGAATTTCCTTTATCCGCCCTTCGACAATTTGAAGGTGCGGCGGGCGGCCCTGATGGCGATGCGTCAGAAGGACGTGCTCGACGCGCTTGTCGGCAATCCGAAATACTACAAGGTTTGCGGCGCGGTTTTCGGCTGCGGCGGTCCGTTCGAAACTGATGTCGGCTCAGAATCGCTGGTCAAGGGCAACGGGATGGCGGAAGCTAAGAAGCTGTTGGCCGCATCCGGTTACGATGGCACGCCCGTCGTCATCATGGGGCCGACAGACGTCATCACCCTCAAGGCTCAACCGATTGTGGCCGCTCAGTTGCTGCGCGAGGCCGGCTTCAAGGTCGACCTGCAGTCGACCGATTGGCAAACTGTTGTGACCCGTCGCGCGAGCCAGAAGCCACCGAAGGACGGCGGCTGGAATATGTTCTTCACGAACTGGGCCGGACCGGAAATCCTGAATCCGATCGCTCACGTGACCCTCAACGGCAAGGGCAAGAACGGCGGCTGGTTCGGCTGGCCGGAAGACGCCAAAATGGAGCAGATGCGCGATGCGTTTGCCCGTTCGACGTCGCCTGAAGAGCAGAAAAAGCTGGCCGTCGAAATCCAGAAATACACCTACGATCAGGTGTTCTACCTGCCGCTGGGTCAGTACGTCACACCTTCCGCCTGGCGAAAGGAGCTGACTGGCGTGCTGGATGGCCCTGCGACGCCGGTGTTCTGGAACATCGACAAGGCCGACTGATCGCTTCAAAAGCGATAGCTGATACGAAAAACCTCCGGTTGCGGAGAACATGCACATTTCGTAAGCAGGCCCCTCAGCAATGAGGGGCCTGTTTCCGTTTCGGAAGGGCCTGAACGTTCACCCATTGGTCCTGATGTGGGCCCGACTATCGGCGACGGATATGTTCAGCGCTCTATCGAGATACTGCGTGGCTCTCCCGCTTTGCTCCGATGGAGCAATCGCCGCGCTGTTTGCGCAGTCCGTTCTACGGTGCGCCACGTTACAGGTGCGCCATTGACTCAAATCGTGACATTGCCTCCTTCCAACGTGAAGGCGGCTGCCTGGATGTCCGGCTGGCTTCTGTCGATGCTGGTTCTGATGGTTGCCGGCCGCGCGATCACGCGTGAGCTCTCTGTTTTCCAACTTATGGAGATGCGCTCGACTATCGGCCTTGTCATGCTCTACCCGCTGATCCGGTGGAATGGCGGTTTTGCGGCCATGAAGACGGCACGCCCGCTGCTGCATATCAGCCGCAACACGGTGCACTACGCCGCACAGTACGGCTGGTTTCTGGCATTGACGCTCATTCCGCTCGCGCAGGTGGTCGCCATCGAATTCACCATGCCGATCTGGACCGCTCTGCTTGCGGTCTCCTTCATCGGCGAGCGCCTGAATGCGTTCAAGATTCTTGCCATCGCTCTTGGATTGGTCGGCGTGGTGATCATCGTCCAGCCCGGCACCGCACAGGTCAATCCAGGTCAATTGCTGATGCTCGTCGTGGCGGTCGGCTTCGGCGCATCCGTCGTTATGATCAAATCACTGACCCGAACCGACTCCGGTGTCGCCATCACGTTCTGGATGTTGATTATCCAATCGGCTATCGGCCTGCTGCCCGCCCTCTATACGTGGCATTGGCCTTCGGCTCATCTTTGGCCGTGGATCCTCGTGATTGCATTCTTCGGCAGCTATTCACACTATTGCATGGCGCAGGCGATGCGCTTTGCGGATGCCACCGTGGTCGTGCCGATGGATTTCCTGCGCGTTCCGCTGAGCGCGACAGTCGGATGGCTGCTCTACGCAGAGCGGATCGACCTCGCCACC
This sequence comes from Bradyrhizobium sp. SYSU BS000235, assembly GCF_049747295.1. Lineage (NCBI taxonomy): Bacteria > Pseudomonadati > Pseudomonadota > Alphaproteobacteria > Hyphomicrobiales > Nitrobacteraceae > Bradyrhizobium > Bradyrhizobium sp. SYSU BS000235. The sequence goes on along the minus strand of NZ_JBMHJM010000001.1, from coordinate 3,706,406 downwards.
GTCGCTGGTGCAGCGCTCATCCTGACCGGCAACCTGCTCAACCTGAAGAAAACGCGTACGCCTCTAGCGAACGCCAAGGCGTGAAAAATTGAGAGCTTCGGTTCTGATCCGATCAGAACCGAAGCTCCAATGTTATCAGTCGGCGGTCCAGCCGCCGTCCATCACCAGCGACGATCCCGTCATCAATGACGACGCATCGCTGGCAAGGAAGACGATCGCCCCCATCAGATCCTCAACGGTGCCAAGACGCCCGAGCTTGATCTTCGACAGAACGCTTTCCTTGAACGCTACGTTCTCGAAAAACGGCTTTGTCATCGGCGTTTCGATGAAAGTCGGGGCCAGCGTGTTGACGCGGATACCTTTCGGCGCAAGGTCAATCGCCATGGCCTTCGAGAATCCCTCCATCGCCCATTTGGATGCGCAATAGAGCGACCGGTTCACGCCGCCAACGTGCCCCATCTGTGAGGACATATTAATGATCGATCCGGGTTTTCCGGCGGCGATCATCCGCCGGGCGATCGACTGTGCCGCGAAGTAAGCCGCGCGAACGTTGAGGTTCATGACCAGATCGAAATCCTCCACCGGCACGTCGGTGAAGGGATTCGGCTTGTTGGTGCCGGCGTTGTTGAGGAAGATATCGTAAGCTTCGCGTCTGTCGATCGCCGCGCGGAACGCCGCGACGTCAGTGACGTCGAGTGCAAGCGTGTCGGACGAGAAGTTCTTGGCCCGCAAGGCCGCGGACCCTTCCTCAATTTCGTTGGCCGTGCGGGCGCAAAGCGTGACATGCGCCCCCGCCTCCGCCAGCGCCGCCGCGGCGGCGAAACCGATTCCCCGGCCCGCCCCCGTGACAAGAGCGCGCCGCCCGTCGAGCCGGAAGGCCGGCGTTTTCGGTAGCGGCTGTACGCTCATTCTGCGGCGCTCGCGTATGGCACGTTGCGTCCACCATAGCGGCGCACGCGAACGTTGGCCTGCTCGGCATGGCCGGCGAAACCTTCGAGCATGCAGAGCCGCGAGCAGTATTCACCGATCTTGGCGGACGCCTCGTCGGTCAACACGCGCTGATAGGTCACGGTCTTGAGGAACTTGCCGACCCAGAGACCGCCGGTGTAACGCGCCGCCTTGTTGGTCGGCAGCGTGTGGTTGGTGCCGATGACCTTGTCGCCGTAAGCGACGTTTGTACGCGGTCCGAGGAACAATGCACCGTAGTTGGTCATGTTCTTCAAGAAGTAATCCGGATCGCGGGTCATGACCTGCACGTGCTCGGAGGCAATGCGGTCGGCTTCCTTCACCATCTCCTCTTCGGAATCGCAGACGATGACTTCGCCGTAATCTTCCCACGCCTTGGCGGCGGTCGCACCGGTCGGCAGGATCTTCAGCAACCGCTCGATCTCGGCCATGGTGTCGCGCGCGAGCTTCTCGGAGTTGGTCAGCAGGATTGCCGGAGAGTTGGCGCCGTGTTCAGCCTGCCCCAGCAGATCCGTCGCACACATTTCGCCGTCCACGGTCTCGTCCGCGATCACCAGCGTTTCGGTCGGTCCTGCGAACAGGTCGATACCGACGCGGCCATAGAGCTGACGCTTGGCTTCAGCGACGAAGGCATTGCCCGGGCCGACAAGCATGTCGACCGGCGCGATCGTCTCGGTGCCGAGCGCCATCGCGCCGACCGCCTGGATGCCGCCGAGACAGTAGATCACGTCGGCACCGGCAAGATGCTGGGCGGCGACGATGGCCGGGGCCGCCTTGCCCTGGAACGGAGGTGCACAGGTGATGATGCGTGGAACACCCGCCACCTTCGCGGTGATCACCGACATATGCGCCGACGCGAGCAGCGGATACTTGCCGCCCGGGACGTAGCAGCCGACGGAGTTGACCGGAATGTTCTTGTGGCCGAGCACGACGCCCGGCAGCGTCTCAACCTCGATGTCCTTCATGGACTCGCGCTGGTGCTGCGCGAAGTTACGCACCTGCTCCTGCGCGAACTTGATGTCGTCGATGTTCCGCTGCGAGAGCTGGGACACGCAGTCCTTGATCTCGGCGTCGGTGAGCCGATAGTCCTTGCGGTCCCACTGGTCGAACTTGACCGAGAGTTCGCGCACCACGGCATCGCCGCGCTTTTCAATGTCGGCAAGAATGCCTTCCACTGTGTTGCGGACTTTGGTGTCGTCCTCGGCCCGCTGTGCGGCGTCGCGGCCGCGCTTCAGAAATTTCGCCATTGTTGTTGTTCTCCGCGATTACTTGATGGCCTGAGGATTGATCGGCGAACCGGCAGCACCCGGCAGGTGCAGCGGCGGAGCCGTAAAGAAGAATTCGTAGACCTTATCCTGGGCGCAGTCTTCGGCGAGCTCCTTAAGGTAGAAGATTTCACCCATTGAGATGCCGATTGCAGGAATTACGACCCAGTGCCATGGCTGGTTGGCTTCGTTGGTTTCGTTCGGACGAACTTCGCAGCCCCAAGTGTCCGAGCAGATCGCGGCGATGTCGTGTTCGCGGATCCAGTAGCAGGTCTCGAAGCCGAGACCCGGCGCATCGCCGCCGGCATACCCGCTCCAGTCCTTCTTCTTCAGGCAACGCTCCTGATGGCCGGTGCGGACGATGACGAAGTCGCCCTTGCGGATTTCGACGCCCTGCTGCTTGGCGCAGGCATCGAGGTCGGCATTGGTGATCGCGTAACCGTCATCGAGCGACTCGACGCCCTTGAAGCGTGCGATGTCCAAGAGGACACCGCGGCCGGCCATCTTGTTGCGGACGTGCTCGATACCGAGCTTCTTGGCGCCGCGCGCATCGACCAGCTTCGCGTCGTAGCCATTATACATCTTGTCGTCGAGGAAGATATGGCAGAGCGCGTCCCATTGGGTCGATGCCTGGCAAGGCATGTTGATCGCATCATCCGCGTAACGCAGATATGGCGATGGAACGTCCTGGTTGCCGGCTGCGGCGTCGGTGCCGGTCGCCAGCATGGTGTGGATCGGATTCCAGCGGCCGCCGAACAGACCGGACTGGATCGGCTGCTTCAGATCGAGGCCGAGGGCGAACACCTTGCCCTTCTTGATCAGCTTACCAGCGTTGATGACGTCTTCCGGCGACACATTGTTGAGCGTTCCGATCTGGTCATCCGCGCCCCAGCGTCCCCAGTTGGAGAGCTTCTTGGCGGCCTCATAGATTGCAGCTCTGTCGACTTTCATTTTCGATCCTTCTGTATTTATCGAACGATAACTTAAACGGCGCAAGGCGGCGCTAGTGTGGCGGTTCAGAAGTCCGCATCATTCCTGCGGCGAGTCTGGCATGCGGACTTCTGAACCCAAGCCACACTAGATTAATAACCGCTAGTGTCCTTCGATTCCGAAGTTCGCAAACGAAACTGATGCGAAACGAGGCGAACTTCGGAATCGGGACACTAACCGCCCCTTTTTATCAGACCGAGCAGTAGCGCTCCTTGACTTCCTCGTCGGCAAGCAACGCGGTCGCGGTGTCATGGTGAACGATAGAGCCCTGATCCAGCACATAGGCGCGGTCGGCGATACCGAGCGCCAATTCGACGTTCTGTTCCACCAGAAGAATGGTCGTGCCCTGCGACTTCATCTTGCGGAACAGCTCGAACATTTCATCGACAAGCACCGGCATGATGCCTTCCGACGGTTCGTCGAGCATGATGAGGCTTGGCTTCGCGATCGTGGCGCGTGCAATAGCCAGCATCTGTTGCTCGCCGCCGGACATCGTGACCGCTTCCTGATCGAGACGCTCCTTCAGGCGCGGGAAGATTTCCGCGATCTCATCGATCAACCGGGCTTCGTTCTTCTTGTCAGGCGAAGCGACAAGACCGAGGCGCAGGTTCTCGCGCACGGTCAGTCCCTGTACGATGCGGCGCTCTTCGGGCACGTATGCAAGTCCGAGACCAAAGCGAATGTGGGCGGGCTGGCCCAGCACCTGCTGTCCTTTGAACTCCACCTTCCCGCTCGTCTTGTCGAGCAGGCCGATGATGGAGCGCAATGTCGTGGTCTTGCCGGCACCGTTGCGGCCGATCAGACAGACGATCTCGCCCTGTTTGACTTCGAAGCTGATGTCCTGGAGCACATGGCTGGCACCGTACCAGGCATTGAGGTTTTCGACGCGCAACATTGCTTCAATGCTCCCGCTGGCCAAGATAGACGCGCTTGACCTGGTCGTTCTGACGTACTTCGGCCGGTGTACCTTGCGCAAGCAATTCCCCGTGATGAAGAACCAGGATGCGATCACTGATTCCCATCACCAGTTTCATTTTGTGCTCCACCAGAATGACGGTCCGCTCCTTTGCGAGCTTGACGATGAGATCCATCATCACGCGCGTCTCTTCGGGGCTCATGCCCGCCGTCGGCTCATCCAGCAGCAACAGCCGAGGGTTGGCGGCCAGCGCCATCCCGATTTCCAATGCACGCTGTTCGCCGTGCGCCAGTTCCTTGGCGAGCCGTTCGCGCCGATCCCAAAGACCGACCAGCGCAAGCAGTTCGTCGGCCTTCTCGACCAGCCCGGGTAACTTCGCGCGCGGGCGCCACATGTCGAAGCGCGAGACAAACGCCTGCAGACCGACGCGGACGTTTTCCCGCGTCGTCAGAAGCGGAAAGACGTTCGTGATCTGGAACGACTTGGCGATGCCCATATGCGCGAACTGATGCTGTGGGACGTTGGTCACGTCACGCCCTTCGAATTCGACCCTTCCGGCTGACGGAGCAAAGGCACCCGACAACACGTTGAAATAGGTGCTCTTGCCGGCACCGTTCGGGCCAATGATCGAGGTGATCGCTCCACGGTTGAACTCCGCGGAGACGTTGGACAGAGCCTTGAACTTGCCGAACGACTTGCTCACGCCGTTGGTTCGCAGGATCACCTGCGAGGACTGATTTGCCGAGGCCGTCATTGCTTCATCCGCTTCAAAATGGTTCCCCAGATTCCGGCTGGGAAGAACAGGACGCAGATCACGAAGATCGCGCCGACGATCAACTGCCAATGCACGGTCCACAGCGAGACCAGGTTTTCCAAAAGCAGGTACACCGCAGCGCCGACGAACGGACCGAAGAACGTGCCCATGCCACCCAACAGTGACATCATCACGGCCATACCCGACGTCTCGTAGTGCATGATCTCGATTGGAACGATGGAGAGGTGCAAGGCCGCCAGAGCGCCCGCAAGACCGCAGAATGCGCCTGACAGAATGAAGGTCACGAGACGGGTCAACGTCACATTGTAACCTGACGCTCGTGCCCTCGCCTCGTTTTCGCGCACAGCCTCGATCACGGCGCCGAATGGCGACGCCAGAATGCGCGACAGCACGAAGAAGGCGAGAATGACGAATGCCGCGACGACATAATAACGTGTCATCGGGTCGATAAAGTCGAACTTCAGCCCGAATATGTTGATGTCGCGCACGTTGATGCCGCGCAGGCCGTTTTCACCGCCGGTCCAGTCCACCGCTTGGTAGAACAAGTAGTAAACGCACTGCGAAAGCGCCATCGTCACCATGGCGAAGTAAATGCCGCGGGTGCGAATGGCCAGGCCACCGATGACTGCGGCCATCACGATGCCACCGAGAACACCGATGACGATAGCCAGGTACCATGGCAGCGCGAAGTGCACGATCGCGATGCCGCAGAGATACGCCCCCGTTCCGAACAGAGCCGCGTGCCCAAACGACAGCAGGCCCAGATAACCGAACAGCAGATTGAAGCCGAGCGCATAGAGCCCATAGATCAGGATGTTCACCGCCAAGGCGGTGAATGGCATGATCAGCGGAAAGATCAGCACAAAAATGCTGGCCAGCAGCGAGCGGTGGCGCTTGGCGAACTCGAACCAGTTGGCCTGCGCGGCGCCGGGCTGCGTCAAAGTCTGAGAGACGTCGTTCATTGTCAGATACTCGCCTCAGCTCATCAGGCCGGCGCGGCCGAAAAAGCCTTGCGGACGAATGAGGAGAACAATTGCCATCAAGGCAAAGATTGAAACCTTGGCCATTTCCGGTGCGAAGAGCGAGGTCATGCTGACGACCACGCCCACCAGAAGGCCTGCGATCACCGCACCACCGATCGAACCCATGCCGCCAACCACGGTGACGACGAAGGCTTCAGCCAAAATGGTCGATCCCATCTCCGGAATAACACCCTGCAGCGGCGCCGCGAGCAGTCCCGCCAATCCCGCGATGCCGGTGCCAATTCCGAAAACGAACAGCCAGACCCGCGAAACGTTAACGCCCAGCACGCGCACGATCTGCGGATCGCGGGCGCCGGCGCGGATGATGAGGCCGAAGCTGGTGCGCTCAAGGAACAGCCAGAGCCCGAGAAGCACCGCCACCGCCACGCCGATGACGAACAAGCGATAAAGCGGGAAATAACCGATGCCGATATTGACGGCACCTTGCAGCAATTCCGGAGTATCGAACGGATAACCGGTCTTGCCGAATGCGATACGTACAAGCTCCACCATCACGTAGCTGAGACCGAACGTCAGCAGCAAAGGATAGTCGATCCCCCGTCCATACAACGGCCGGATCAGGAATCGTTCGACCACGAGGCCGATGGTGCCGACGATCAGCGGAACGCCGACGAGACAGAGCCAGAAATTACCTCCCATAGAAAGGAGGAAAAGGCCGACGTAAGCTCCGACCATATAAAACGCACCGTGTGCGAAGTTCACCACGGTCAACATGCCGAAGATCAGCGACAAGCCGATCGCAAACAGCACGTAGATCGCACCAAGCGCCACCCCCGTGAACAGCTGCAGTGCAATAAGATCAAAACTCAGGCCGGCCATAGATATCTCCAAATGGAACGCGCGTCCGCAAGGGACGCGCGTTTTTCAGCTTTAGGCTTTGTGACCCAGCTCTTCGCACGAACGCAGATTGGCGTCGTTCGGAGCTTCGGTCTCGATAACGTTGAACACGTCGGCATCGCCCTTTTGCGGGGTCGCCTTCGACTCGATGATGAGGACGGACTGCACCGACTGGTGATCGCATTTGCGATAGTACTGCGGGCCCTTGTAGTAGTCGTACTTCAGGGCTTCCACCGCTTCGATCACCTTGTCCGCGTCGAGGCTGCCGGCCGCCTTCGCGCCTTCCAGCAGCGTCCGCACGCCACCGTAGCCGAGTGCACCGTAGTCCGACGGAACCTTGCCGTTGTGCATCTTGCGGAAGCGGTCGTTGAACGCCTTCGCCGAGGCCACCTTGTCTTCCATCCCCCAATAGTACGAGGTACCGCCGATGACGCCATCGAACGCCTGCGCGCCGGCTGCGATGCGGCCGGTGTAGAGCAGGATCGGCGCGACGATCTTCATCGACTTCTTCATGCCGAAGTCGGTGGCCTGCTTCAGCGCGATCTGCTGGTCGCGGCCGAAGTTGCTGATGCAGAGAATGTCCGGCTTGAGTGCCTGGATGCGCGGCAACAGCGCCGAGAAGTCAGTCATGCCGAGCGGGTGACGGATGTCGACCAGCGTTTCTACGCCGAAGGCCTTGCCTGCCGCCTGGAAGCCGCGGACCATTTCGTGGCCGTAGGCGTAGTCAGCGGTGAGGAACGCAACCTTCTTGCCGAACTTCGGGAAAGCGTAGCGGCCAACCGCGCCTGCGGTGAGGTGCGGGTTGAGCGCTTCATGGAAGGTGTAGCGGCTGAAGTCCGAAGCTTCGTTGATGGTGTCGGACTGGCTGATCGAATTGAAAATGACCTTGCGCTCTTTGGTGATGTTGTTCACCGCGAGCTGCACGGCGGCCGAGAGGCTGCCGACGACGAAGCTGACCTTTTCCTTTTCGATCAGTTCAAGCGTGCGGGTCGCGGCTTCGCCCGGATTGAGCTTGTCGTCGCGGACGAGCAGCTCAGCCTTGCGGCCCTTCAAACCGCCGTTTTCGTTGAATTCGGCAATCGCGACTTCCGCAGCGCGCACCTGATCCTGCGCTTCGGTGCCGTATGGGCCCGTCAGCGGAACAGGGAAACCAACCTTGATGGTGGCTTCCTGCGCCTGAAGCAGATTGATGCGGAACGGCGATGCCGCAAGGACAGCACCGGCGCTGGCGGTCGTCAGCAGGCGGCGGCGCGAGATAAGCTTAGAACCGTTTCTTTTAGTCATACATCTTCCTCCGTAAGTGATCGCTTGTTGTCCTGTGAAACTTCGCTCAGATGCGCCCGAGCGCAGTTAGAATGACCCGTGGTGTCAACGGGATTTCCGTGATTTCGACGCCGAATGGCGATAGCGCATCGTTGACGCCGTTGGTCACCACCGCAGCAGCGCCAGCCGTCCCCGCCTCTCCAGCTCCCTTCGCACCTAACTCTGATTCGAGCGTAGGGGAAATGACATGGCCCACCGCGATATCCGGCATCTCGCCGGCCATCGGCACCAGGTAATCCGCCATGTTGGCGTTGGTCAGCTGCCCGCGCTCGTCGTAAATGCAGTGTTCATAGAGCGCGGCGCCCAATCCCTGTACCACGCCGCCGCGGATTTGTTCATCCACGAGCTGTGGGTTGATGACTGTGCCGCAATCTTCCACCACCCAATGCTTGAGCAACTTGACGAAGCCCGACTGCACATCAACTTCGAGCCATGAGGCCTGAATACCGTTGGTGAAAGCGAATCCGTAGTCACGCGGCACATAGTGACGCGTCGCCATCATTTCAGGTTGGAAACCGGGCGGCAGCGTGTCGGGCCTGAAGTAAACGATCCGCGCCAGTTCGTTCAATTCGATGCGCTGCTGGCCACCCTCGAGATCGACGACAGAGTTGTCGACGATGTCCAGTGCTTCGGGCTTCGATTGCAGGATAGCCGCGGCCACATCGAGAATGTTTCTGCGCAAAACCTTGGCGGCCTGCAGCGCCGCTTCACCGCCGATGCCCGCGCCGCGCGAGGCCCAGGTGCCGCCGCCGTAAGGTGTGTTGTCGGTATCGCCCAGGATAACGCGCACACGCTCCATCGAGACGCCGAGTACGCTGCCGACGATCTGTGCCGTCAGCGATTCCGAACCCTGGCCCTGCTCGGTGAGGCTGGTCTGGCAAATGACGCGGCCGGTGGAATCCATCCGGACTGCAACGCCATCCTGTGACGAAATCCGCGCGCCACCGACACCGTAGAATGCAGCGCTCGGATTGGTCACTTCGATGAAGCTGGCAATTCCGATCCCGCGATAGATGCCGCGCTTGCGCAATTCCGCCTGCTCGGCGCGCAGCGCGCCGTAATCCATCATGGATATCAGCTTGTCGAGAGATGCGTGATGTGAGAGCGCCTCGAATTTCAAACCTGACGGCGAACCGCAGGGATAGGCATCGTCGCGGATCAAATTGCGGCGGCGAATTTCGATCGGGTCCATGCCGATCCGCCGCGCGGCCAGATCCACCAGCCCTTCGGTGACCGAACAGGCGATCGGATGACCGACGGCGCGATACTGACACGTGACGTTCTTGTTCTGGAACACAACGCGGGTGCGGGCGCGATAGTTCGGCGTCGTATATTGACCGCCCACCAGATTGACGACCTGATTGGCCTCGATCGCGCTGGTGCGCGGATACATCGAATACGGACCGATACCGGTCAGGTCATCGATCTCGAATGCGTTGATCGTGCCATCCTTGCTGACGCCGATGCGGCCCTTGCAGACGTGATCGCGCGCATGGATGTCGGTGTTGAAGCTCTCAACGCGGTCCGCAACGAACTTGATGGGACGGCGCAGCAATTTCGACAGCGCGCAGGTCGCCATTTCGTCGGCATAGATATGGACCTTGATGCCGAACGATCCGCCGACATCCTTACAGAGCACTCGAACCTGAGCTTCGTCGAGCTCCAGATGCTTGGCAACGAGGTTCTGCACCATGTGCGGCGCCTGGGTGCCGAGATAGACCGTCAGGCGCCCGTTGCCGGGATTCCAATCCGCAAGCACGGCGCGCGGTTCGAGCGTCACGCCAGTGTGGCGACCGAAGACGAACTCCGTTTCGATCACCTCGTCCGAATCCGCGAACGCCTGATCGACGGCGCCTGCATCGAGGCTGCGCTCGAAGGCGAGATTGTCGCCAAGACCGTCATGGATCACCGGCGTCTCGGGATCGAGCGCGGTGCGCATGTCCGTGACCGGCGCGAGTTCTTCGTAATCGACGATGACCCGTTCAGCCGCGTCTTCAGCCAGCGCACGGGTTGTCGCGATGATGGCGGCCACCGCCTCACCCTGCCAGCACGCACGATCGATGGCGATGGCGTGCTGCGGCGCGGACTTCAGTCCCTTCAGATGCGACAGGACACCAACCCACGGTGAGATCACCTTGGCGAGTTCCGCGCCGGTCACCACCGCGATGACGCCCGGCATCGCCTTTGCTTCAGTCGCGTCGATGCCGAGGATCTTCGCATGCGCATAGGGAGAACGCAGATAAACGACATGCGCCATCCGCGGAAGCACCAAGTCGGTTACGTATTCACCACGTCCCTGTGTCAGCCGCTCGAGATTGGGCCGGGGAACCGTCTTGCCGATGTAGGAATTCGGACGGTCCAAGACTGACAGGCCCGGTGTGCGATCGGAATTGCTCATCGCCGCAACTCCTTTCTCGCCTTCGCCGTCGCTTCCACAGCGTCGACAATCGCATGATAGCCGGTGCAGCGGCAGTAGTTGCCCGACAGATGCTCGCGAATCTGGTCGCGATCCGCATCGAGGTCCTGCGCCAGGATATCCTGCGCCGCCATCAACATCCCGGGTGTGCAGTAGCCGCACTGCAGCGCGTTGCGCTCTCGAAACGCCGCCTGAAGGTCTGCAATCTCGCCGCTGTCGGACAAACCTTCGATGGTCTCCACGGTGGCGTTCTCAGTCTGCACGGCCAGCAACAGGCAGGCGCGCACGATGTCGCCGTTGACGCGGACGGTACACGCGCCGCACACGCCGTGTTCGCAACCGACATGGGTGCCCGTGAGACTCAACTGCTCGCGCAGGAAATCCGCAAGATTGAGCCGTGGAAGCACATGCGTATCCACGCGCTCGCCGTTCACCGTGAGCGAGATCGCCACCGGAGCTGTCATGCGGCCGTTCCCGCATTGAGTTCCGGACGGCCCAGCAGATCGGCAACGCATCGCGCCATCAGCTGACGTGCAAGATAACGGCGCATGCCGGCGGTTGCTTGCTGATCCTCCTGCGGATCAAGCTCGTCATCGAGTGCAGACTGCGCTTCCGCCAGCACGGCGGCCGTGACCGGCTTGCCGATGAGATGCTTTGACGCTGTCGCCAACAACGGCTTCTCGCCAACTGCAAAGAAGCCGAGGCGAAGCTCGGCAAATTGATCTCCATCAAGGACGGCGGCTGCCGCGAGGCCAACCATGGCGTAATCGCCTTTTCGCCGTGCGTATTCATGAAAGAAGTGCGCGGAGTGCGGCCGTTTCACTGGCAACTCGACTGCGACCAGCAGCTCACCGGGCGCAAGAACCGTCTCGTAAATCCCGGTGAAGAAATCCGTTGCAGGGATGCGCCGCTCGCCGGATTGGCCCTGAACCACGATCGTTGCATCGAGCGCGATGGCGCAGGCGGGCATTTCGGAAGCAGGATCGGCGTGCGCCAGATTTCCGCCGAGCGTGCCCTTGTTGCGAATAGCCGGATGCGCGACATGCGCCATCGCCTCGTTCAGAAGCGGCGCATGCTGAGCAATCTCGGACGATTTGAGGATGTCGACGTGGCGCGTCAGCGCGCCGATCCGCAGGATCTGGCCGGCGACCGAGACACCCCGCAATTCCGGGATCGCACCGATATCGACAATCCAGGCAGGGGAAGAGAGCCGCAGGTTCAATGCCGGCATCAGGCTCTGCCCGCCGGACAGAACCTTCGCGTCATCGCCATACTGTGCAAGCAAGTTCAAAGCGTCGGTCACGCTCGATGCACGCGTATAGCTGAAAGCCGCAGCTTTCATTCCGGCAGGCCTCCCTCGCCTCGTTTTCACTCTCAGGGCTTCGGCGCGGATTAGACGGTGCCGGCCTCAAAAGGTCAAGCTTGTTTATCGAACGATTATTTCGTGTTTCGGCTCCAAGCGCCAACACGATGAATGAATCACGAATGACAAATGAACGCTTTGCCGCATTGCCCGCACCGCGCAACTCGCAGGGATTCAAAGCAAATTATCCGCATGATTGCTCTGCGACAAATTACCAATTTGAAATTTGTCGCACTGCAACATGAAAAGAGACCCATCGGTCTTTTTTTTAAAGACCCTACTTTCGGGCCATGCCAGATGCACCAAAGCGCTCGCGAAAGATCCGTTGCGCCTGCTCCGCTTCGGTTTTCAGGATGTCGGCAAAGAGCGCTGCGGCCGGCGACATCACCTTGCGCGCGGGTTCAATCAAAACGAACTCGGAAAAGAAAGGCGGATCTTCCAGCGGCCTGACGTCGAACTCACCACTGTCGAAGTCAGACACCATCATCAGGAACGGAAGAATGGCAACCCAATCGCTCGCTGCGACAAATTGCAGCGTGCCCATCATGGCGTCGAGCTCCAGCCTTTGCGCGACGGTGACGCCGTTGGTGGCGAAGTAGGTCTCGATGTTGCGGCGGCGTGTGTTCTGGAGGCCCGGAAGCACCACCTTCAGCGGCCCGGCTTCAGCCAACCGCACCGGCGTTAAGTCCTGGCGGCTTCGCCTGCCCTTCCTGGCACGGACAAGCATCTCCCGATCCCGCGCGAGAAGACGGTGCGATATGCCGACCGCGCCCTCGAAAGCGGGTACCACCGCAAAGTCCAGGTCCCCTTTCAGGATCATGTCGGTGAGAACACCGGAGTAGGCCTCGGTGACGCTGATCTCCGACCCCGGCGCGGAATTGAGAAACCTGTCCAAAGCCGACGCCAGGATCGACCGGGTAAAGGTCGGCATCAGGCCGACCCGGATAGCACCGTGAATCCGATTGACGGCGACGCTTTGGTGCGCGGCTTCGAGTTTCTTCAGCACCTCGACGCATTCACGATAATAGGTCTTGCCCGCCAGTGTCGGCTCGACGTCTCTCCCATTGCGCTCGAACAGCAGCACCGCGAGTTCGGACTCCAGCTGCTTGATGTGCTGGGAGATCCCGGACTGCGTCGCCCCTTCCCGCGCGGCCGCGGCGGTGAACGAGCCCTCCTCATACACGGCGACGAACGAATTGATCTGGCGCAGCGAGACCATTTTTCCCATCAACTTTTATAATGCGAACAAGTAGGAATAATCATTTTTCTAATAGCTCACAATCGCTAGTCTTGGGGCAACAAGCTCTTACCGTGGGAAATACATTATGAAACTTGGCTTCTTCACCATGCCGATCCACCCTCTCGATAAGGACTGGCGCCAGACCCTGGCGGAAGATCGCGAAGCCTTTTTGCTGGCGGACGAGCTGGGTTTCTCCGAGGCCTATGTCGGCGAACACGTCACCGACAAAGCCGAGAACATCACGTCCTGCGTGACCTTCCTCGCCTGGATTGCCGCGGCCACCAAGCAGATCAAGCTTGGAACCGGCACGGTGAACATGCCGAACCAACATCCGGCTGCCATCGCCGCCAATATCGCGATGCTCGATCACATGCTGGACGGGCGATTCATTTTCGGCATCAGCCCCGGCGGATTGCTGTCGGACGCGGAACTGTTCGGCAACCTCGATGCCAACCGCAATGAGATGTTCGTCGAGGCCATCAATCACGTGCTCAACATCTGGTCGGGCGAGCCGCCCTATAACCTGCAGGGCAAATACTGGACGGTGTCGACCGAGCGGACGCAGATGCCGGAGATCGGCCAGGGCTACATTCCTCGGCCGTTGCAGCGCCCGCATCCCCCGATTGTCGTCACCGCCGTCGCGCCCTTCTCCAAGGGCGTCACTGAAGCAGCCATCCGCGGCTGGGACCCGATCTCGGCGAACTTCCTGATGCCCGCATGGGTGAAGAGCCACTGGCCGAAATATGTCGAAGGCTGTGAACGCGGCAACCGCGCTGCGGACCCCGCCAACTGGCGCGTCGCCAAAAGCGTGTTCGTGGCGGACGATGCCGCCACCGCCAAAGCCTATGCGCTGGACCCGAATGGTCCTTATGTGAACTACTACCGCTCGCTGTTCACAAAACTGAAAAAGAACGGACGCATCGAACTGTTCAAGACGCGCCGCGATCAGCCTGACGACGAAGTGACGTTGGATATGATCTGCGAAAAGCTGATCATCTACGGAACGCCGGACAGCGTCGCAGATCAGATACTTGCCTTCCAGGAAGAAGTCGGCACATTTGGCACGCTGCTTTACGCCGGCAAGGATTGGAAAGACCGGGATCTTGGACGCAAATCCATGATTCTGGCGGCAGAAAAGGTTCTGCCGCTGGTTAATGCCAGTTCGCCTCAGCAGAAAGCCGCAGAGTAACGACAAGAACAACAGGAATTTCCCGTGGCTCTCTCTGATCGCGTTCCCTATCAAGCCCTGATCGATCGTCCCAAGTTGACGCTTCCAGGCGGCAAAAAGCTTGCCGTCTGGGTCATCCTCAATGTCGAGGAATGGCGGATCGAAAACAACATGCCGCGCACCGTGCTTAGTCCGCCGATGGGACAGCCGCTGCTGCCCGACGTGCCGAACTGGTCGTGGCATGAATACGGAATGCGCGCCGGCTTCTGGCGTCAGATGAAGGCGCTGACCGACAGAAACATTCCGACTACACTCGCCATCAACGGCAACGTCTGCAACTCCTATCCACGTGTCGCGGAGGCCGCCCGGGAGGCGGGTTTCGAGTTCATGGGACACGGCTTCCTGCAGGGCCCCATGCACAAGGTGGAAAATCAGGGCGACGCCATCAAACGCGCCATCGATACCATCGCGAAGTTCGCAGGCAAGCCCGTACGGTCATGGGAAAGCCCCGGCCTCACCGAGACCGAAGAGACGCTCGATCTGCTGCGTCTCAACGGCGTTGAATATGTCGCGGACTGGGTGATCGACGATCTCCCGCAGGACATCGCGACGCCGCACGGCACGATCACCACCATTCCTTATACCGTCGAGACCAACGATATCGTCGTGCATGCCCTGCACCACATGCCGTCGGATCAATTCCTGCGACGGAGCATGGATCAGTTCGACCGGCTCTATCTCGAAGGCAACGACAACGCCCGCGTGATGGCGATCTCGATCCACCCCTACATCACGGGCGTCCCGCACCGGATCAAGTATCTCGAACAACTTCTCGACTACGTCGTCAGCCATGAGGGCGTTGCGCTGATGACTGCGAGCGAGATCGGCGATTGGTATCGCGGCCAGATGGCCAAGGTCTGATCTCAAGTTCTAATCTTTCTGTGGAGTATGAGTACATGATCCGGGCCGCTATCGTCGGGCTGGGCTGGTGGGGACAAATCATTGCCCGCAGCCTCGCCTCAAGCGACGTCATCAAGCCTGTGCTAGGCATCGATCCTCTCGAACCGATGCGCGCCAAGGCTGCAGAACTTGGCCTCGAGACCGCGCCGAACTTCGAAGACGCGCTGGCGCGTCAGGACATCGAGGCTGTCATCCTGTGCACCCCGCAAGATCACCACGCGGGACAGATCGAAGCTGCGGCGAAAGCCGGACGCCACGTGTTCTGCGAAAAGCCGCTATGCACTACGGCGGCCGACGCTGAACGTGCCATCGCTGCCGTTCGGCAGGCGAAGGTGCAGCTCGGCATCGGCCATGAACGTCGCTTCGAGCCAGCCGTCATAGAGATGCAGAAGCGACTCGCGGACGGTGAGTTCGGTAACGCACTCGTGCTGGAAGGAAACTTCAGCCAGGACAAATTCCTCAACCTGCCGGCTGATAACTGGCGGTTGTCGAAGGATGTGAATCCAGCCGGCCCCCTGTCCGCCACCGGCATTCACCTCGTCGATTTGTCGATCTCGATGCTAGGCACGCCCACCCACGTCTGGGCACGGCTCGCCACCCTCGGCAGCCACTTCGCCAACGGCGACACGCTCTCGATCACCATCGGCTTCCAGAGCGGCGCCACCGCCACGCTGAACGCCGTGCTGGCGACGCCGTTCATGGGGCGGCTGGCGCTATTGGGCTCGAAGGGCTGGATGGAAATCCGCGACCGGACCCATCCCGAAAATCCGACCGGATGGGATGTGACACGCGTTCGCCGCGACCAGGCTCCGGAGACGGCGTACTATCAGCCGCATCCGGCGGTACGCGACAATCTGGAAGCTTTCAGTCGTGCAGCCCAAGGCAAAGGGCAATATCCCGTACCTTATGAGCAGATGCTTGCGAATGTTCGGACGTTCGAGGCTATTCAGAAATCAGCGGTCAGCGGCCGCATTGAGGCGATTTGATTTCGCAACAGAGCGTTTGGTCCCGTTTCCGTTCATGCGCGGAAACGAGGCCAGATAGCCATCGACCGCGTTGGCGATAACCTCATGCTTGTCCTGCAGCGCGGGCATCTCGTAGATGAATCGGCGCACGCCGTAATAGAAGATACCGCCGTGGAAAACCCACGCCATTTCCAGCTCGGCTGCGGAAGGCTTGCTCTGGGCTGGAAGCCCCGCTTCGTGCCGGCATTCCTTGATGATGCGGCTGAGAATCTTGTCCCGCACCACGCCGACATACCAACGGTTGATGTCCAGGCCCTTCAAACCTGAGAACAGATAGATCCGCAGCCACTTCCGGCTGAAAATCACGTCGGTGTAGTTCTCGTAGAATTGTAAAAGCCGATCCCTGACAGGGCGAGACCGGTCGGTGAGAAGCTTTTCCCAGCCGTTCTCGAGCGGCTCAAGGTAGACCTTGTTGTACACTTCCTTGATCAGCTCTTCCTTGCTCGGGAAGTAGCGATAGAGGAGCGGTTGCGTCACGCCCAGCCGGCGGGCCAGTTCGCGGGTGCCGCCGTTAAAGCCCTCTTCCGAAAAGAACTCCGTCGCTTTGCGCACGAACTCCTGACGCCGGTCTTCCGGCGACAGTCGTTTCTGTTTGACCCGCGCAACTGTCGACGATGGTTTCTTTTTCATGAAGACCCGTTGGAGTTATGCCTCGGGAACGAAGCGACCGAATCTCCCCTGCGCGAAGAGCAGCGGTTCGGTACGGTTGTAAGCATAGCTTTCGACGGCACCAAGAAAAATTACGTGGTCACCCCCGTAATACCGGTCGGCGCTGCGGCATTCAAATGTGGCAACCGCATGGGCCAGCACCGGCGCATTCCCCAGCCCCGGCCGCCAATTCACCCCGGCGAACTTGTCATCGGACGGGGTCGCGAACTGCTTGGCCAGCGCCTGCTGAGACGCGCCAAGGACATTGATCGCAAAATGACTCGCATTCTGGAAGATGCTCATGCTGGGCGAATAGGTCACAAGACTCCACAGCACTAACGGCGGGTTGAGCGACACTGAGGCGAAGGAATTGCAAGTCAGCCCCGCCAGCGTGCCATCCTCCGCCGCAGCCGTAATCACCGTCACGCCGGTCGCATAAGACCCGAGCGCATTGCGGAAATCCCGCGGATCGATCGACGAGCTGTCGCTCGCCAGTTCGTTCCCGTGCTCGGTCGGATGTTGCGGTTTAACTGCCATCCGCTCCTCACAATGTCAGGTTTTCGGACGGAAGATCGAGCGCCACGCGGCCGTAATTGGTGCCTGCAGCATCGAAGCTGAAGGCGATGTGCGCGTTGATGGCATGCGCGTCACGGAATTGACGCTGGAGCACGCCGGTTGTGTAAAGCCCACGCGCGCCGCTGGCCGCGAACAGCAAGGAGACCGCTTCCGTGCAGAGATTGACACTGAAGGCGCCGTCGCGCCGATAGCGGGTCTTCTCAGGCAGCTTGGGGATGATGCCTCGGCGTGCATCCGCCATGGCGTCGATGCAGGTGCGGCGCATGATCATCCGAGCTGCATCGATCTTTGCGGAAGCTTCCGCGATCTTGATCTGCGTCGTCTGCAGGTCGCCGAGCTTGGCGCGGTTGTAGGTCGAAGCGCGGTGCTTCGCGATATCGACATAGTCATCCAGGCAAGCCTGGGCGTTGCCGAGTCCCGCGCCGGACAGAACGAAGGCGAACAGCGCGAACACCGGCAATGAATAGAGCGCACCGGGATTGACAGTGCTTCCCGGCGTCGGACCGCCGGCGACATCACGCACCGCCAGAGTCATGTGATCAGGCACGAACACATCCTTGGCTTCGACGTCGTTTGACCCTGTGCCTTTCAGGCCCGTTGAATTCCAGGTGTCGATGATCCGGTAATCGTCCTGCTTGAGCAGAAAGATGCGATACTCGACGCCATCGGCGTCGTCATCGGAAGACACAATGCCGGCGAGCATATTCCACGTGCTGGAGTTCACACCCGACGAGAACGGCCAGCGGCCCGACAAGGTGTAGCCGCCCGCGACCTTCCTGGCGCGGCCTGCCGGGAAGATGAAGGACGATGCGATCAGCGCATTGACGTCTTCATTCCAGATCAAGTCCTGCGCCCGCTTGTCGAACATGCCGAGCATCCAGTGATGGCTCGCAAGGTTGACGAGGTTCCAGGCCACCGACGCATCGGCCAGCGCGATGACGTCCGCGAAATCCACCAGTGCCACGTAATCGAGTTCCGATCCGCCAACGCGCTTCGGCTGAAGAATGCGAAACAGACCCGCCTCATGAAGCTCGCGCTCGGTTTCGGGCGGCAGCCGCCGCATCTCTTCGGTGACGGACGCCCGTTCGCGCAGCTTCGGAACGAGGGCGTGAGCGCGCTCAAGCATTTCGGTGTAAGCGGCATCTTGACCGCTCGCGCGCCGATCAGCATCGAGCTTGTGGATGGTCCCTGACATCAGTCTCTCCCTGGGCCTTAGCTCGCTGCGGACTTTTTGGTAAGGTCGGGCTTCATATGCGGACGATCAAGATACAAGGACGCCTTCAGCCCCTCATCGTCCTGTGTCGCGAACTCCGACAACAGCTTCATCTCCGGAATCCGCGACCGGTCCAGCGTAGTCACATCGGGCCAATCGACCTCGACCAGGTTACCCGCGGGATCACGCAGATACATTTGCACACAACCATCCGGCAGTTCGTTCACCGGATTGCGGAAAGCCTTGGCATCAAGCACCCCGAGGGCCTTTGCCTTCTCGTACACCGCGTGAAAATCGTCTACGTCGACCGCGAAATGCTGATACAGGGGAATACTGTCTTCAAGCTCGAACAGATGAAGCTGCAAATTACCGCAGCGAAGATACTTGGTTTTGAAGCCGAAATTGTAGGTCGGAATCAGCTCCATGCCCAGCACGGCCTGATAAAAGCGCGCCGACTCTTCGAGATCTTTGGCACCAATGGACAGATGGTTGAAGCCGAGGACTTTCATACCTGCACTCCCAGACGTTAGCGGGCATTACTTATTTTATCACCCGATAAATAATTCGATCCGGGCCGGAATGCAAGCAAAATGGCCGACGATGCACCGCACAAACTTCGTGCAGCACGTCGCCGGCCGTCAGCTCAATTTTCGTGCATGTTCAGAAAGGCTTGATTCACCCTACTCGGGCTTGCCGAGCGCCCGCATGATGTCAGCCCGTGCGGAACGTGGACGGCGGATGCCATGGAGCCCTGCCCGCAGGTCCTTGATGCGCTCAGAATTGCTTGCCGCACGGCTGCCGTCAGAGTTGATAAAGCTGTTCTCAAACCCGATGCGGCAATGCCCGCCGAGCGCGGCGGTCGCAACCAGTGACGCCGTTTCCGAGGCACCGAAGGCGCACACCCACCAGTCGAACCGCGCGGCGCCGCCATTGTCCTGAACCCTGGACACGAACGGCACCAGTTCTGCCGGATCGCTTTCCTGATCGTTCGCATAGCGACCGAGCGGAAAGATGACCGAATGACGCTCTCCCGGAACGATGCCGCGCTTGATCAGATCAAGCAGGTGATCGAATTCCTTTGGAGCATAGACAATGTGCTGCACGGCGATTTTGTTGTTATAGGCCCAGCGATAGAGCTCTGCAGCTGCAGCCTCTTCGCCCGCATCCGGAATCAATTCCTTCGTGGCGATGCTGACGGCTTCCGGCTTCACGGCCCTCACCACAGCGATCTGCTCGTGCGGCTTGAACATACCTACGGCCTCAGTCGTAATTTGAATGGGAAAATCCGGCCCCGCCGCTTTCCGCACAGCATCCGTCGCCGCGAGGTAAAGCGATGCATCGAGTGTATGCTTGCCCTGATCGTCACGTACATGCAGGTGAATGGCTTGCGCGCCGGCGGCCTGGCATTCGAGCGCATCCTTCACGGTGGCTTCGATCGTGATTGGAAGGTTGGGATGGTCGGCGTGGCCTTTGCGGGCGCCGTTCGGCGCCACCATGATCGCCAGATCAGCCATGTTGGCTTGTCTCCGTAAGATAAAAAGTCAGGATGGATCGATCAAGAATGCCCGCGCGTTACGCGGGCTTCTTGCGCTCAAACCCGTGCATGGTCTCGAGCACGGCGCAGACAGCAGCGGTGTCCTGCTCCTTGCGCCCCAGGGCTTTACCGGCGTGATAGATCTGCGATGCCGCGGCGTAGACCGGCAAGGCGCAACCAAGATCGGCTGCAAACGCATCGATGATGGAAATGTCCTTGAGCTGCATCCGGATCGTCGCTGTCGGCGTGTCGTAATTTTCATCGCGCATCAAAGGCCCACGCATCTGGAACATGCGCGACGTCCCCGCGCTGTCGGCGAGCGTGTTGTAGACGACGCCTGGATCAATCCCGGCCTTCATGCCCAGCATCATCGCTTCGGCCGCGGCGACATTATTGATCGTGACCAGATGATTGGCGATGTACTTCATCACGCTGCCATTGCCGAACGGCCCGAGGTAGTGCTGAACACGTGACATGCCGGTAAAGACATCGGCGCAGCGGTCGAAGGCTGCCTTGTCGCCACTGCCGAGAATAACGAGATCCTTGTTGACGGCCTGCGCGCCGGTGCCGCTGATCGGGCAATCGAGCAGGATCTTGCCGCCATTCGCCATCGCGTCAAACGCGGCGCGCTTGATATCCATCGGAAGCGTCGAACATTCGATGACGATCTGGCCGGTCCCGGCCGCACCGGCGATGCCGTCAGCACCACTGATGGTGTCCGTCAGGGCCCCCGCATTGGGGAGCGACATCAGAATAATGGGCGCGGCTTCCGCCACCGCGCGTGGGGAGGCAGCCACTTGCCCACCCATGTCCTGCAACCGCGCGCACGCGGCGGGAACAGGGTCGTATCCTACAACCGTGAAACCCGCTTGACGCAAATTGCGCGCCATGGCGGTGCCCATAATCCCAATGCCAACGACACCGACGACCTTATCCATGTGATTTCACTCTCTTGGTGAGGGACGCCAGTCAGAGGCTGGGAGCCAAACCGCAAACGCCCGAAACGCCGCCGGAGGCCGGCGACGTTTCAGGTATAAGCACATTTATTTTGCTGCATCCACCGGCAGAACGCCGGTCAAGCTGGGCAAGCCACGCGTCATCAGGCGGCGCGGATGTTCGCCATGAAACGATCCAACTCCTGACGAAGCCGCGTGCTCTCGACGGCCAATGTCTGGGCCGAATTCAGCACCTCGCCCGACGCCATGCCGGTTTCGCTGGTGCCGCGATTGACCTCAGAAATGCTTTCGGCAATCTCGTGGGTGCCGGCGGCGGCGCTTTGCACATTCTTGGAGATCTCGTGCGTGGCCGAGCTTTGCTGCTCGATGGACGCTGCGATATTGCCCGCGATCTTCGAAATCTGGCCGATCGTCTGTCCGATCTCCTTGATCGCCGCGACCGACTCCTGTGTCGCGTCCTGCATCCCGGCGATGTGAGACGAAATCTCGTC
Source organism: Bradyrhizobium sp. SYSU BS000235 (assembly GCF_049747295.1). Taxonomy (NCBI): domain Bacteria; kingdom Pseudomonadati; phylum Pseudomonadota; class Alphaproteobacteria; order Hyphomicrobiales; family Nitrobacteraceae; genus Bradyrhizobium; species Bradyrhizobium sp. SYSU BS000235. Next base: position 3,684,701 of record NZ_JBMHJM010000001.1, on the reverse strand, counting down.
GGTTGCTTTCGCGGTCTGGCTCGCAAGCGATTTGACCTCCGACGCCACGACGGCGAACCCGCGCCCGGCTTCACCGGCTCTGGCAGCTTCGATGGTTGCGTTCAAGGCCAGCAGATTGGTCTGCTCAGCGATGGCGGTGATCAGCTTGACCACGTCGCCGATCTGCTGGGCGGCATGCGACAACTTCATGATGCGCGCATCGGTTTGCTCGGCCTGGCTCACAGCATCTGCGGCGATGCGGCTGGATTCCTTGACCTGACGTCCGATCTCATGAACCGACGCCGACAACTCCTCCGTTGCTGCCGCAACCGACTGAACGTTAGCCGAGGCTTCCTCGGAGGCGCCGGCCACTCGGCCCGACAGCTCCTGCGCGGCTTCGACTGTCCGCGTCATCGTCGTGGCGGACGCTTCGAGCTGGCCGGCCGATGACGACACGCTCGACACGATGCCGCCGACGGCCTGTTCGAAATCGTCGGCAAAGCGACGGAGCTCCGCGCCGCGGACATCGCTCGCCGCCTTGTTTTGCGCTTCACGCTCCGCGGCATCACGCTCTGCCCGCTCGATCGCGCGCGTCTTGAATTCTTCCACGGCGCTGGCCATTTCCCCGATCTCATCCTTGCGGCCGAGTCCCGGCAGTACCACGTCGAAATTGCCGCCTGCCAGCTCGCGCATCGCAGCGCACATGCCGACCATCGGACGCGAGATACCGGTTCCTAATGTCATCGCAAGAATGGCACCGAGAACGAGCCCGCCAAGACCGAGATACGTCACGAAGCTTCCGGTCTTGTGCGCAGCTGACGCTGATTCACTTGCGAGCGTGGTCTGCCGGGCAAGCAACCCTTCCTTGACGGTCTGCGCTTCCTGAGTGATGGCCCCGGCTGCATCGTTCATCTTCGCCGTGAGCTGCTCGACCGTTGTCGAGTTCTGAACGAACTTGCCGAAATTGGCCTGATAGGCACCGAGCTGGTCGGTAATCTCCTTGACCTTTGGAGCGAGCTTCTCATCCCCCACATTCAGGGACGTGATGCTGTTTTTGAGCATCTGCATCCGAGCGGTCGCACTGCTGGCAACAGCCTTGTCGGGTCTGGCCACGAAATTGCTGACGGCCGCCGTGATGGCTGCCGACTGTGTCGCAAGCTCTTTCACGGTCGATTGCAGCACATCGAGGCCGGCGAGGACCGCCGTATCCCCGAGGTCGTCAAACTTGTAACGCAAAGTGTTTCCGACCCGCAGCAACTGGTTCGACGCCAGTGCCGCATTCTCGCTCTTGAGCTGAACGACGTTTGCGAAGAGCTTGGCGAACTCGTTGAACTTTTCGGACAGCCTCTGGATCTTTTCGCGGTTTTCGCTGCTGGCAACCTTTGCCGCGCGTTCGATCGCCTTGCCGAGCTGTGCTTCCGCAGCGCGGGCCGCTTTCTCATCCGTCTCAGCGCCGGTGACGGCAAAGTATCTTGCAAGAAGCTGGTAGGACGTCAGTTCGCGATCGATATCGCGGGCGCCGTCCGTCTCCGAAACGATATTCTGGTAAGATTGTATGCCGGCTGAGACGCGCTCGAAGCCGAAATAAGCCACGCCCATGTTGATGGCGGAAATGCCGAGCACGATGGCAAAGCCGAGCATGATTTTTGCCCGGAATCTCAGGTTTGAAAGGAAGCCCGCTTTCGTCTGCTTCGGTGCCTCAGCGCCCTTGAACCAGCCCATTGCAATCCCCCTAAGCAACCGCCCATACAAAAACGACCGGGATGCTCCGGCCTTGGGCAACTCCATACCGGGAAATGGATAACGTCGCGTAAATTGCTACTCTTTCATGACTAAACCCTGGATAGTCATGAAGAGCGCTGACAAAGGCAGCGCTTTGACCGGGCGTGATAGTATTCAGCTTACCGGCGGGGCATATCCTCATTGGCAACGTTACTTAAAAAGCCGCCCCCAGAGACACTATGACGCATTCGCATGACCACGCCGGACACAGCCACGCGGGCCATGCTCATGGCCCGGGCGGCCACGTCCATGCGCCTGCCGATTTCGGTACGGCCTTCGCGGTTGGAATCGGCTTGAATACCGCCTTTGTCGTGGCCGAAGCGATCTTCGGCTACGCCAGCAATTCGATGGCCTTGATCGCCGATGCCGGCCATAACTTGTCCGACGTGCTTGGGCTGGTGGTGGCGTGGATCGCCGTGATCCTGTCGAAACGGCCGCCCTCCCCGCGTTATACTTATGGACTGCGCGGCTCTTCCATCCTCGCTGCTCTTTTCAATGCCGTCTTTCTGCTGCTGGCCGTCGGCGCAATTGCCTGGGAAGCTATCTTGCGCCTTTTCAATCCGGAGCCTGTGGCCGAACTCACAGTCATCGCAGTTGCAACAACAGGCATCGTGGTCAATGGCATCACCGCCTGGCTGTTCGCGTCTGGCCGCAAGGATGACCTCAACATCCGCGGAGCTTATCTGCATATGGCCGCCGACGCGGCCGTGTCAGCAGGGGTTGTTGTCGCGGGCCTCGCCATCATGGCGACCGGCTGGCTCTGGCTCGACCCTGTGACAAGCCTCGTGATCGTTGCGGTCATCGTCTGGGGCACATGGGGCCTGTTGCGCGAGAGCATGGCGATGTCGCTGAGCGCCGTGCCTGCGGCCATCGATCCGGCTGCCGTTAGAGACTTTCTCGGAAAACGCGCCGGCGTCGTTCAGGTTCACGATCTTCACATCTGGCCGATGAGCACGACAGAGATTGCGTTGACGTGTCATCTGGTCATGCCGAGCGGCCAGCCGGGCGATGCATTCCTGTTCGAAATTTCCCAGCAGCTCAAGGACAATTTCGGGATTCACCACACGACGATTCAGGTTGAAATCGATCCGTCGTCGGAATGCGCGTTGGCGCCGGAGCACATCGTGTAGGCGAGCTAAAGTATTCGATCATGCTCGTCCGGGCTTTCAAGACATTCAGTTGGTCCATCCATGAAGGTCACTTGAAAGATTTTGCGCTGGCAATAATTTCATTGGGATCGAAATCGGCGATCTGCTCAACGAAGCGATTGGTGTAATAGAGACTCACGTCGATCTTCTTTTTGATGAGGCCGTTTTTCTCATAAAAATTCTGCGTATTCTCCCAATCCTCCTTTTCAAAGAAGCCCCATTTCGGCGTCTTTCGGCCTTCGATGCGATACTTGTCGAGCCGCGAATTCGAGACATGCACAGCGTGCTTGAGGGCCACGTCTTCGGGAACGTTCGTCGGCTTTGTTGCTGGAAACACCTTCCAGTGCAGCCGTACAGCGGCTTCCGGGTTCGTCCGCGTGAAGATCACGGCCTTCGCTATGCCTTGCGCCATCCTCATGGTCGCTTCCGGATTTTTGGCTACGAAGCCCTCATTCCCAATCAACATAAAGGAGAGCAGCGACGACATTTCGGGTGTCGTGAAATGACGAAACTTGAATCCGAGATTTTCAAGAATGGCGTAAGCATAATCCCACAAGGCGAGCGCATCGACCTGCTTGGATTGCAAAAAATTGGCGGTTTGCGGCCCCAATCCGACGGGAAGCCATTTCACGTCTTTGTCGGGATCAATACCAACTGTCGATAGCATCGCTTTCGAGAATGGATATGCACCACTGCTGAGGTTCGTGACACCAATCGTTTTGCCCTTAAGGTCTTCAAGCTTTTGGATTGGCGAAGATTCCTCTACGGCGACGTCATAGATGGCCTCCCGCGTATGATTGTAGACAGCGAGGAGCTCTCCCCCCTCCTGTTTGGCGGCCAACAGCGGCTCGGGGCTCGCCATAGTAAAGTCTGCGCGACCGGAAAGCACGACCTGGGTCGCCCCGCTCGATCCACTGAACGGCGCAACCTCCACATCGATTCCCGACGCGTTCCAGTATCCAAGGACTTTCGGAATCGACGCATGAACGGCCGATGCCACGTCCGGCACCGGCGAGGTCAGAAGATAGCGAATCTTGGTCGTTGCTGCCCGCGCAGGTTTTGATTGGACCGCGAAAGGCAGCGCTGCACCTGACACAAGAAAATGGCGACGCGACAGTTTCATTTAAGCTCCCTCTCTTCCAGCTTGGCGTCCAGTTTCAGCGAGGTTGACAGATGATGTTCAGTAAGGCCTGACGCTTCTCATTTCGCACCGCATTCAGCGCCCGTTCGAGCGCAGCGGGCAGATCCGCGGCATGCTCGACGCGCTCACCATATCCTCCTGCCGCGATGCAGACCTGCTCGAATGCGGGCAGGCCGTCGAGCTCGGTCAGGACGTGGCTGTTGGCTGTGGAGGCCACACCATCCGGGTAGACCTTAAGAGTGGCTTGGCGAACCGCATCCCACATGCCGTTGTTGAAGATGACGAAGAGCACCGGCAGCTTGTGTTGATGCGCGGCATAGTGCCCGGCCACGGGGTTGGCGAAGAGATAGGCGCCATCGCCCAGCGTGGCGATCACCAGACTGTCGGGTTTCGCGAGCTTGGCTCCCAGTGCAGCCCCCATCCCCCAACCGAGACCTGAAGCGGAGCTCGATCCAAAATAGCTTCCTGGTTTGCTAAAGCCGCAGTGATCCAGCATCAGCGTATACTCGTTGATGACGACCGCATCGCCTTTGATCTGTTCGATACAATGGCTGACCCAGGCCGGGTGTATCGGGTGCATTCCGCGCGCGCTTGCGAGTTTGGCCGCGCGATTTTCGATCCGCTTCCTGTGTTCTCCCTGCACCCATGCTCGCCGGGCCGAGAGGTCAGCGGTACGTCCTTCCATCTCTGACGTGAGGTCGACCAGAAGCGCAGCGATATTGGAAGTCAGTGCAAGGTCGCACTGAAAACCACGGATCGGAATTGCTCCAAACAGCGGATCCGGGCCTGCGTGAATGACTCGACAGTCTGGCCGCAGCGGCGACAGCTTCGGGATCCATGGCACATCGCAATCAAGCACCAAAATCGCGTCGGCTTGCTCCACAAGGCCCGCTGGCTCGAAGCCGAGATGCAACGAATGCCCCGTCGGGAACTGCATATAGCGGGGGCGATGCTGGACGACAGGAATTTGAAAGCGTTCCGTGAACATCACGAGTTCAGAGACCGCGCTTGGATCGCGGCCGCTATTCCCCGCAATGATCAGTGGCTTTTGCGCAGTGGAGAGTATTTCCGCGGCAGCTCTCACGCCTTCGGCGGAGGGGCGTGACGGAAGCGCTGGGGTAAGCAGCGAAGCCTTGGCAGCGTCGTACGTCTCAGGCATCGGCTCTGCCAGAACCTCGCGAGGCAGGGAGAGGTAAACCGGTCCGCGCGGCTCGGACATCGCGATGCTCACGGCCCGCTGCACAACGGTTTCGACTTGGGCTGGTCCACGCAGTTCGTAATCCCACTTGACGAACTCGCGCAGCAAGGATGCCTGATCGAACATCTCCTGCCCCCAATGGATATAGGAGTCCCGCGATCCGACGCGATCGTCCTCATATATCGGCGTCCTCCCTGCGCTGAGGAGGATGGGAACATTCTCCCGCGCTGCGTTCATGATCGGGCAAACAGCGTTCGCAGTACCTACGCTCACATGGACAAAGGCGGCAGGAAGCTTCCCTGAGACCATCGCGTAGCCGTGAGCCATCGTAAGCGCTAGATTTTCGTGAGTTGCCAGAACAGGAAGCGGCAAACTCTCGCCGCCGTCCATCCCACACCGTGCATACGCTTCGATGATCGGCGCCGCATCGGTACCAGCGTTCCCGAAGATATATTCGACGCCGAGCCGACCTAGCGAACGAAGGAAAATTTCTGCTGTACTTGGAAGCGTCGTCATCATGCTCCTTACTTTCGAGACCTTGCGATCCCTTTCAGCGTCGTTGGAGACTCTTGCCCCGCGCTCAAAGCACGCTTGTTGTCGTTCGACGTTTCGCCACGTCTTCTGAAATCGAGCGTTGACTGGATGTGTGTCCGCATCGCAGCAGAAGCTGCCTTCTCGTTGCGCGATTCGAGCGCCTTGAGTACTGCGAGAATTTCACCAAACGCATCCTGAATCCGGTTCGGCGAATTGGCGCTGCCACGCCTGATCCAACAGATCTTGTCGATCAGATTGGTGAGAATACCGGTGATCAATTGATTGCCGGCCGCTTTATAGATCGCGAGATGAAACTGCAGATCGAGCTCGAGGTAGTCGTCCAGCTTGTCGCTGGCGACCCTTTCGCCAAAAGCCGCAAAGGCGGCGCGAAGATTCGCCAGCTCGGCATCCGTGATCTTCTTCGCCGCACGGCCCGCAAGATAGGCTTCCAGAACAAGCCGAGTTTCGAGAATTTCCGTGATCTCGATGTCTGAAAGACCGCGAACGAAGGTACCGCTTTGCGGCGAGATCTCGATCCAGCCTTCGCTCTGGAGGCGAGAGAATGCGGTTCGCACCGGCGAGCGGCCAAACCCGAGTTCGTTGGCGATCCGGACTTCAGACAATTTGTCGCCCGGATTGTAAACCAACTCGGTAATGCGACGCTTGATCTCGCGATATGCCAGTCCTGCTCTCCCGAGATCGTTGTTCAGAGTGCTGCCTATCATTCTTCGAGTCCGGTCTAGAGCGTTTTCGCTTGAAGAAAAACGCGTCAAAACAAGAATCTAAAGCTTCGATTCTGATGCAATCAGAACCGAAGCTCTAGTGCGCGTGTCCTTTCGGAATCAGCACGCAGTCCAGCGCGAGACAACCCTTCCCATTTTCGAGCACAGCAAGCGGATTGATTTCGATCTCATGAATGCGATCGGAAAAATCCGCCATAAATCGCGACAGTGCACTCACCGTTCGTGCCACCGCCTGGATGTCGCCAGCAGGTGCCCCACGAAAACCGCCCAGAAGCTGGGCGACCTTGGTCGAGGCGATCGCTTCTCTCGCCGCATCTTCATCAATTGGCGCAAGCCGAATGGCGACATCTTTGTAGAGTTCGACTTGAACGCCGCCTGCACCAACGACGATCAACGGACCGAAATCCGCATCGACCCTTGCGCCGACGAAGATCTCGCCGAGCGAAGAGACCTTGCGCTGAACCAGGAAGCCAAGAAATTTGCCTTCCACCTTGGCGGCAGATACCAGCATCGCTTCGGCAGCGCTTCTCACGGCGTCAGCCGATGTGAGGCCGACCTTCACAAGTCCTGCATCGGACTTGTGCACCATGTTTTCGACGAGCCCCTTCAGCACAATCGGGAAACCGATCTCCTCCGCGGCAACAACTGCGTCATTCACCGAGGTTGCAAATGTCTCCCGCGGTCCTTCGACGCCGTAACTCTTGAGCACATCGCGCGCCTCGTGCTCCGCGGCCAAACGATGCGACGGCACCATGTCGAGACCGGATTTAGCCAGGCGCGCCGCGCTCGCTGAATCCGCAGCCAGATTCGGCTTCGAATGCGCCGACCATTTCAGGTAATGAGAGATCGCGGACAGCGCGACGCGCGTCCCGCGCAGATAGGGAATCCCGACCTTGTCAGCGACCTCCTGAAGCGCCGAATGCGGCTGGTCCGACACATTCGACAACGCCACGACGGGCGTGTTGGCCGCTGCGGCGCCGTTCGCAACCGCTTCAAGCAGCTTCGAGTAACGAGTTGCCTGCTGAACGCCAAGCCGGCTGGGCGCATCCTGGATCAGGACGAGCATCCCGACGTCCGACTGCGACGCGATCGCATGTGCGCAATCCCTAGCGACGGCTGGGTCGTATAGGCCTGCCCAAGTCAGATCCAACGGATTGGAGAGATGCGCAAAGGGCGGAAGCAATTCCTTCACCTTCGGCTGTGATGAACCGAGCGGCGCAAATTCAACGCCGAGCTCTTCGGCAGCATCGAGCACCAGCGCAATCTCGCCCCCGGAGAGAGACAATCCGCCGATCTGCGCACCTATCGGGCGTACGCGAATACTCGACGCGAGCAGCGCCGTCTCGATCAGTTCATCGATCGAATGAACCTGCATCGCGCCGGCAGCAAGCAGCGCAGCATCACAGGCCTCATCACTTCCGGCAATCGCACCGGTGTGTGCCATCACCGCCGCCTTGCCCGACTGCGAGCGGCCGCTCTTGAGGACGATGACCGGCTTGCCGACATCGCGCGCCCGACGTAGCGCGCTCATGAACGCCGCCGGCTTCTTGATCTGCTCGGCAAATACCAGAATCGTCGTGACATTCGGATCGTCGATCACCGCGTCGATATAATCCGCCGCGGCCGTAACGGCCTCATTCCCCGTGGTGATCAGATAGCTGAAGCCGATGCCCCTGGCGGAATTGAGCAGCGCAATGCCGACCGACCCGCTCTGCACGATCGCGGCGACGCCGCCGCGACCGACATGATCAGGCAAGGACGTGCCGAACAGCGCGGCGCGTCCAACGAAATTCAGAAGCCCAAGACAATTCGGCCCGCACACGGCGATGTCATTTGCTTCTGCGATGTCCACCAAAGCCTGCTGGGCCGCTTTGCCATCCTCTGTCTCGCCGAAACCGCTCGACAAGATCGCCATGGCGCCCGCACCCTTTCGGACGGACTGCCTGGCAACGTCGACGACCGCCTCGGCTCCTACGGCAACGAAAACAGCGTCAACGCTTCCCGGGATGTCGTCGAGCGACGCGTAGGTGCGGCGGCCGAACAGCTCCGGTGAGCGTGGATTGACGAGATGGACTTCGCCGTCATAGCCCACGAATTCAAGCGCCTTGACCGCGTTGAACCCCGGACCGACCTTCTCCGAGGCTCCGACAATGGCAATTGATTTTGGCTTGAGCAGGCTTTGAACACCCATCAAAGGGCTCCGAACTTTGGCTTACGCTTTTCGGAGAATGCCTTTGGTCCCTCATGCGCGTCGGGATGAGCGAAGACCTTCTCGCAGATCTCGATTTCGAAATCGACCATGTCCTTCCAGGTCTCGCGCGAGTTGAAGGCAATGGCATCGCGCGTGGCCTTGATTGCCGTTGGCGAGGCGGTGGCGATACGCTCGGCGACTTTCATTGCTTCGTTCGCGAGGTCTTCTTTCTTCACCACGCGGGTGACCAGGCCGAATTCATGGGCGGTCTTCGCATCGAAATCCTGTCCCAGCAGCAAGATGTCCAGCGCACGGTTACGGCCGACATAACGCGGCAAACGCGTCAGGCCCATGCCCCAACTCGGCACCATTCCGATATACGCATCGCCTGCGCGGAACACGGTATTGTCCGCCGCAAGACGAATATCGCAGGCCCATCCAATCGCTGTACCGCCGCCGATGCAGTAGCCATGGATCGCCGCAACGATTGGAATCGGAAACAGTTCGAGGCGATTGAGCGTTTTCCGCCCCAACGCGCGGAACGCTTTGGAGGCTTCCGGGCTGCCGAAATCCTTCTCTTCTCGCAGATCGCCGCCGGCGCAGAATGCTCTCTCGCCAGCCCCGGTCAGGATCACGCAACGCGCTTCTTTGTCCCGCTCGACTTCGTCGAGACGCGCATGCAGCGCGTTCATCAGCTTCGTGGATGCTGCGTTGACCGGAGGATTGTCAAGCGTGACGATAGAAATGGCACCGTGCTTTTCAAGACGGACGAGAGACTCTGACAAGGTTGACTCCTTCCAGTTGGAAACAGGTTAGTTGGAGCCGGAACGTAGATTGTCCGGCTTGGCCCAGAACACGAAACGAACGTGGAGAAAGCGTACGAGCGCGTAGAGAATAATGCCGAGCAGCGCGAGCACGACGAGCACCGCGAACATGCCGGAGATATCCATGTTGTAGTTGAGCTGCATCAGAAGATTGCCGAGCCCGCGATCGGCGCCGATGAATTCACCGACCAGTGCACCGGTGATGCTGAGCACGATCGCGACGTTCAAACCGGCAAAAATGAAAGGCAGCGAGTTCGGGAAAATCACGATGCGGAATTTCTGCCAGCCGGAGGCGACCAGCGAGCGCATCAAATCGAGCTTCTCCGCCTCGACCGTCGAAAAACCGACGATCGCATTGATGAGCACGGGAAAGAAGGAAATGATCGCGGCGATCAGGATCTTCGATTCGATACCGATCCCGACCCAAACCACGATCAGCGGCGCCAGCGCGACCTTCGGAAGCGCCTGAAGGCCCACCAGATACGGCATCAGCGTGCGCTCGAGGATCAGCGAACGCGTCACCACGAAGGCGAAAAAAATCGCTGTAACCGATCCAAAGGCGAAGCCCAACAGAGCCTCGGCCAGCGTGATAAGGAAGTTATCGACGAGCAGCCCCCTGTCGTAGATCACCCAGAGGGATCGGACGATGGCCGACGGCGGAGGCAACAGCAGCTTCGAGACGTTGAAGAACGCGGGAATGAACTCCCACGCCAGCAAAAGAACGACACCGCCGACAAAGGGGGGCGCGTACCTTGCAAACAGCGTTACCATTCGTGCGTTTTTCTCGCTGTCCTTCTCAACCTGCATGTGCCGTCTCTGCCTCGAAGTAGCCGCGTAGTCTTTCAGCAAGGCTGATGAACGTCGGATCGGACCGTGTGGCTGCGGATCGCGGCCGCGCGATCGGCACGTCGAGCAAGTCGCGGACGAATCCCGGCCGCGGCGCGAACACCGCAACCTTGTCGGAAAGCAACAACGCTTCCTCGATCGAATGCGTAACAAGAACCACGGTCTTCATGCTGGACTGCCAGATGCGCAGTAGCTCGAGATTCATGGCCTCTCGCGTCAGAGCATCCAACGCGCCGAACGGTTCATCCATCAACAGAATCTCGGGATCATGCATCAGTGCGCGGGCAATCGCCGCACGCTGACGCATGCCGCCTGACAACTCATCCGGATAGCGGTCACCGAAGCCTTCAAGGCCGACCAGCTTGAGCAAGTCGTGCGCGCGCTGCAAGGACGCCGCCCGATCGCTCTTCATCACCTCGGCTGGCACGAGAACATTCTTGAGGATGGTTCGCCACGGCAGCATGACCGGACTTTGAAACACCAGCCCGATATCCCGGCGCGGACTCGACACCGGAACACCGTCAATCAGGATCTTTCCGCTTGATGCCGTCTCCAAACCGGCAATCATACGTAACAACGTACTCTTGCCGCAGCCGGATGGCCCAACAATGCAGACAAATTGCTTGGGTTGAACCGCCAGCGACGTATCCGAGAGCGCTTGCAGGAATGTCCCGGACCGGGAGCGGAACTGCTTCTGAACATCGCAGACATCAATGAGCGGACGCACGGACGCGCTCATTTGTAGGACTCTGCCTGCTTGATGATCGCCGCCTTGTCGAAGTTATTCACCTGGTCGATCAGGTCGTTGGTGTAGTAATCACCCACATCCAATTTCTTCTTGATGACACCGACATCGAAGAAGAAGTTCTGCGTCAGGTTCCATTCGTCGGCGGTAAATGCGCCAAAGCGAGGATCAGCCCGGCCTTCAAGGCGATACTTGGCAAGACGCGCCTGCAGCACGTGCACCGCCTCCTTCAATGCCTGCGCTTCGGGAATATTCGTCGGCTTGGACGCCGGATACTTCTCCCAATGAATGCGCACGGCGGCCTCGGGATTAGTCAGCGTGAACAACACACCCTTGGCGATGCCTTGCGCGAACTTCATGTCCGCCCCGGGGTTGGCTTTCAGGAAATCACCATTGGTAATCAGCATGAGCGCCAGAAGCTTGGACGTGGTCGGCGTTTCAAACTGCCTGAACTGAAAACCGGAGTTTTCGAGAACGGCGTAAGCCCAGTCCCACATCGCGATTGCATCGACCTGATTGGACTTCAGGGCATTGGCCGATTGCGGACCAAGGCCGATCGGCAACCACTTCACATCCTTCTCCGGATCGAAGCCGACACCACGCAGCATGGCTTTTGCGACCGCCGTCGCACCGCTGGAAAGGCTGACGACGCCGATGGTCTTGCCCTTGAGGTCCTCGAGCTTCTTGATCGGGCTGTCTTTGAGAACGGCGATCGTATAGATCGATTCCCGCGTGTGGTTGTAGACGCCCTTGATGTTTGCGCCTTCCTGGCGGCCAACAAGCAAAGCCTCAGGACTTGCCATGGTGAACTCGGCACTGCCGGAGATCACCACCTGCGTGGCGCCGGTTGAACCGGCGAAAGGTTTAACCTCGACGTCGAGCCCGGCGTCTTTCCAGTAACCAAGCTTGTCGGGCACGGAAGAATGCGCGGCTTCCGCGACATTCGGCGTTGGTGAGGTCAGCAGGTATCGAATTTTGGTTTGCGCGGACGCAGGCAGCACACTGAACAGAACAAACAGCAGCAACAGACACAGATGTCGGCCGAAGATCGCCATAGCAACCCCTCCAGTAAATCCGGCATAACTAGTCTACCAGTTACCTAGTTAACTGTGCGCGGAAAGGTTGTGCAACCAACGGTGAGTTTAGAGGCAATGCATCAAATATCGTGCAATGCAGTAGCGACGAGAGACAACGAACACCGTAAGAAGCATGGAATGACCAAGTGGTCTGATTTGAAAAGTACGAACTTGGATTTCGACAATCACTCACACGCTCAACGTGTTAAAGCATCGCCAGCGTGACTGGCCTGAGCCAAGATAAAGGACCTTATGCGCGTCATCCGATCCTTGCTTTCTTTGCCCTCAAAATTTTTTGCAAAGCGAAAGCGTCAGAAAAAAAATTTTGATGAGACGATTTATCTCAGCCAGCTCGAGAACCTGAGTAAGGAAGAATGGGACGCGATTCTCTCCAAGGAGCCGCGTGAAGCCGCGCGATGGATCTATGCGGCCGCCACCTATGGCCATCTCGATGCACAGCTTCACTGGGCTCAAATGCTGCTGGACGGTATCGGCACCGAGCGCGATCCCGAGGCAGCATTCCGCTGGTTCGGTATTGCCGCGCGCAGCAAGCGTGCCGACGCCATCAATATGCTGGGGCGATGCCACGAGCTTGGATGGGGCACGCCGCCCGATTTCGAAAAGGCCGCTGAGCACTACCGCGAGTCCGCGGCGAAATCGTCCGATTGGGCCCGGTTCAATCTCGGATGTCTGTTGCTTGAAGGAAAAGGCGTGGCGCGTGATACCGATGAGGCATTCCGCCTCTTTATGAGCGCCGTCGAGCAAGGCCACATCAAATCACTCAACATGGTCGGACGCTGCTACGAAAACGGCTGGGGCTGCACACGAGATCCGGCCGAGGCGGTCCAATGGTTTCGCCGCTCAGCCGAAGCCGGCGATTTCCGAGGACAATACAGCCACGCACAAATTCTCATTGAACAGGGCAGGCTCGACGATGCCCTACCCTGGCTTCGCCTCGCCATCAATCAATCACACATCGAGCTCTGCCGCGAGATGACAAAGGTGCTGTCGGACCATCCCGAGCCGCGTCTGCGTGAGATGGCGCGTTATGCGGACGCACGCGCGGCCAGACTTGCAAGTGCCGGCACGCCGGCTGATTAACGGTGCCGGCCTTCACATCCCTCGGCAAATCCGTATCGCGATGCTAGAAGGCTGACGTCCAGCTTATACAAAACCGATTCCTAGACTCGCGTTCCTCATTCCAACGGAAGTTCATCGTGGCTCACCATCATCTTCGCGCCGGTTCTGAAAACTGTCACTGGGGCTTTTTCGAATCCAAACTGAAACCAATTCTTACCATCGCAAGCGGCGACGAAGTTACCGTCGATACAGTGAGTGGCGGACCGGACATGCTGCCGGACAAAACCAAGTTTTTCATTCCGCCGGAAATGCATGAAATCCACGAGAAGAACGAGCGGATGTTGCCCGGCCATATTCTGACCGGCCCGATTGCAGTGGAAGGTGCCGAGCCCGGCGACGTGCTGGAGATTGAAATTCTCGACATCAAGCTGCTCACGGACTGGGGATGGAATATGATCCGTCCTCTCAGCGGCACGCTGCCAGATGATTTCCACGAAATGCGGTTGCTCAACATTCCGCTTGATCGAAAGCGCATGGTCGGCCGTATGCCGTGGGGCCTCGATCTGCCGCTTTCGCCATTTTTCGGCGTGATGGGAGTCGCGCCTCCGCCAGCTTGGGGCCGGATCACGTCGCTCATTCCCCGTGCCATGGGTGGAAATCTCGACAACAAGGAGCTGCTCCCCGGCGCGAAGCTTTATCTTCCGGTCTTCGTTCCCGGCGCGCTGTTCTCCTGCGGCGACGGTCATGCGGTTCAGGGCGACGGCGAAGTCTGCGTCACCGCGATCGAGACCGCCCTGCAGGGGCGCTTCGCATTCAAGGTGCGCAAGGATTTGCGTTTTACCTATCCACGGGCGGAAACACCGACGCATTATATTACGATGGCGATGGACCCCGACCTCGATCAATGCGCGATCCGGGCGCTCCGCGACATGATCGTGCTGTTGGGGGAAACCTCCAAGCTCTCTCGCGAGGATGCATATATGTTGTGCAGCCTTGCCGCCGACCTTCGCGTGACACAGACTGTGAATGGCTCGAAGGGCATTCACTGCATGATCGCGAAGTCGGTCGCAGGCGGCTAACGCACATACACGCATGCGGACGTGCCTTGCGCACGTCCGCGACTGGCCGACAAAAGAAGTGAATTAGGCGCTGAGAATCGCCAATCCATCCATATTTGCCGGGAAGAAAAAGAAATTGTTGATATAGGCGCGGCCTGCTTTGCGCCCGCCATTGGGCAGGAGCGACGTTGGATCCTGGAAGATCCTGGCGTCGAACTCGTCGACAGCCATGATGTCGCCGTCCTCGATAAAGAAGCCATCGTAGCCGTGGTCATCGAAGAACTCGAAAACAGATCTTGTGGCCCCCTCCCGGTGCCGGTCTTCTGCTTCAACCAGGAACACCGGGCGGCATCGCTCGATCAGATCAACCGCGCCATTGAGAACATTGAGTTCGTGCCCTTCGACGTCGACTTTGACAAAAGCGACATCCTCCTGGACCACGGCATCAAGACGCGCCATGGGGACATTGAGAGCGACGCATGATTCAGCCGCCTGCGCAACTTGTGGCTCAAGCGACGCAAGCCCATGAACGGCTCCCTGCTCTCCTTGCGGGATAAGAAGATCCGCCCGTCCTTCGTGATCGGACAAGGCGACCTCATGAACCTCCACATTCGCGGCTGATGTCTGCCGCAGCACATCCGCCATCTGCCGCGACGGCTCGAACGCATGGACGTTCTTTGAAAGACGCGCCAATTCGCGGGTATAGAGTCCGCAATTGGCACCGACATCGATCGTCAGCGCATCTTTCGCAATGATCTTGTGCAGGAATGACAGCTCGATTTCCGCCGTTTTCGGTCGATGCATGAGATGCCACTGCAACCAGAGTGACGGAAACGCCTCTTTGAGCATGTTCTTGGCTTGTCGCACAGCATTCATGGCTGTCCTCCCTGATGACGATCGAAAATTCGGGAAATTTCAGAAGGAAAAAGACAGCCTGGTTCGCTCCATTCCAAAGTTCGCTACGGAGCGCGCTGCACGATAAGGCAGATCTTGGAAACTAGGACCCGTTGCCGGACAGAAATTCACGCCGCACGGTTTTCATGATGATGGCAATGTCCGTCCGCAGCGACCACTTCTCGATATACTCAAGATCGTAGTTGATGCGCGCAACCGCCAGCCGAGCTTCCGCCGTGCTGCCACGGCAACCACTCACTTGTGCCAGCCCCGTAATGCCCGGCCGGGCAGCATGGCGCTGGAAGTAATAGGGCACTAGATCTTCATAAATCATGTTCGCGGCCAGCATTCCCGGAACATGCGGGCGAGGCCCGACGAGGGACATATCGCCTTTCACAACATTGATAAGCTGGGGGATCTCATCGAGGCTCGTGCTGCGAAGAATGCGACCGACACGCGTGATACGCGCGTCGCCTTGCACCGTCTGCTGGACGCCTGACGCGTCACCCAGAGACGCGTACATCGAGCGGAACTTATAGATTGTGAAAGTCTGGTTGCGATATCCGTATCGCTTCTGCCGGAAGAGCACCGGCCCTCGCGAGGTCGTCTTGATCGCCACAGCGATTGCGATGAAGAGCGGTGCGAAAAATAGCAACGCCCCGCCTGCGGCAGCGATGTCGAACACGCGCTTGCCGATAGACGAAGCCGGCTCGCCATGCGGAACCCGGACAGCGCGGCGATTGCGATAGACAGTGCTGCTTCCCGCATTCTCGACAGGGCGGACCGAAATGAACCTCGAGCCCTTCCACAAAGATGCGTTGTTGTCCTGAACAAAACGCGCTGTCACTGAAGCCATAGCTTTTGCTCTCTGCTGAATTGCGGCATTCCGCCGGATGGAACCAACGCACATTCGGAGCAATCAGCATTCACGCGAGCAATCTGCTATCTCGCGTCAGCGAGATTCAAACCACTATCAAGACGCCATCCGTACTCCGTCGCTAAACTTTTCCTAAAGTTTTGTACGAATTTGGGCGCGAAAAAGGAAAGTTCGCGCATGTAGATAGCGAGACAGTGATGCAACGATTGTGCAACGCGGAATAGCTTCGAAATCAAAAGCGCTTAGACTGATTGCTGCAATTATGCGCTGCGCTTTTGTGACTGCAGCCATGCAAGATCACAAACGGTCGCAACTCTGAAATTTAGAGTCGCTTATCGAATTCAAGAGGTGCATGGTTGAGTGGATGAAAATACGCCAGCTGGCGATGAAATTTTTGGCGGTGCTGTTCACTAAAAACTAAACCACAACTTGTAAGCTCGTTTTCCGAGCATTAGTGCATCAGCTCTATCGAGCCACCAAATGATTGTCAGACTACACAAGATCGACAATACGGCGCGCGACGACTCATTCTCGTCACGTCAGCCTTCGGCGGAGCCATCGATGATCGCTGATGACGCGAACATCCTTCCATCACCGCTGCGAGCCGAGGGTCCAAATCGTCGGCTCAGAAATGGACTCATCCTTGTGAATGTGGCGGCATGGATTGCTATTATCATCGCAATCCGGGCGATTTTCTTCTAAGATTTACTGAAACCGGCGTCTTTGCCCGCTGCAATAATCACGGGTATGCTCTGACGGTTTAGGTCCGCGACGTCCCGCACGGTCGTGGAACCGCCACTCAGCTCTCAGAGCCCATGCGCCCCCGTCCCACTCACCTCCAGGAATTTGTATCTGCCTCGGCGCCACCGGATACGCGCATCTATGCAATCGGCGATATTCATGGCCGTGCAGACTTGTTGGCCGAAATCACCGAACGCATCGATGACGACCTTCGGCGCAGGCCGGTCAAATACGCGCAGGAGATCTATCTTGGCGATTACATCGACCGTGGCCCCGACTCAAAGGGCGTAATCGATCAACTTGCAGTCCGCATGGTGAGACAACACGCCATCTGCCTGCGCGGCAACCACGAGACATTTCTCGAAACATTCTTCTACGAACCCGCCGTTATCGACCACTGGATACAATTAGGAGCGTTACACACTCTTGCATCTTACGGCATCGGCTACTCTCAATTCAAAACCTCGCCCTACGATTTGCAGCAGGCACTGCTACACGCCTTTCCGCGCACGCATGAGTTGTTTCTCCGATGTCTTCGCAACAGTTTCACATGCGGAGACTTTCTATTTGTGCACGCCGGCATCAGGCCAGGGATTTCCATCGAGCATCAGCAGACAGAGGATCTATTCTGGATTCGTGATGAATTCCTCAACTCGACACTGAATCACGGCAAGGTTGTCGTGCACGGTCACACGCCGATCGAGCACGTCGAAATTCTAACGAACAGAATCAACATCGATACAGGCGCTTGGAGAACCGGAGTTCTGACGTGCATCGCCATCGAAGGTGATCGCATCATCATACTTTAATGTTGGTTTGACACTTTTTCGACGCGCGAAATCGACACTAACGACACACTGGAACTCGCCTCACATTCTTTTGCCTTCTTTGCCCGACTATCATCCCGCCCGAAAACTGGGGGCATGACCGCGACATTCGGTTCATGCAAAGATCTTATTACTCACGCGGGGTGAGACTCATGTCGTATTTCCTTCATCGCAAATCTGCTGCGATCGCCGTATGTGCAATTGTCGCCTTCAACGGCGTATCTGGCACGCTTATAAGTGCAAACGCACAAACGAAAAGCACTTCAGTCGGTTCCGCCGCGCGCACTTATATCCTCGGACCGACGGACAGAGTTCGCGTCAAGGTTTACGGCGAAGGCGACGTGACCGGCGAGTATGAAGTCGATAGCAACGGATATGTCTCAATCCCGCTTGCAGGGAGAGTTAAAGCCTCCGGCCTGACGACGCAGCAACTCGAACGAGCGATCACAAGTGCTCTTGCAAAAGGCATCGTGAAGGATCCGCGCGTAAACGTTGAAGTTGCACTCTATCGCCCATTCTACATTCTTGGCGAGGTCAAGAAGAGCGGCGAATACCCTTATCGCGTCGGCATGACGGTGCTTGATGCGATTGCAAGCGCCGGCGGATTCACCTACCGCGCTAACGAAGATAAAGTGTTCCTCCGTCGTTCCGGAAGCACTGTTGAAGAGACGTTTGCGCTTGACGCGCCGGTTCTGGTTTTTCCGGGTGACAACATTCGAATCCCGGAGCGATGGTTTTAATACAGCAACACGATGCCTCTCACACACAGCTGAAGCTGTGACATCTCATCTTGCTTGTTCCGCCATAGTCTCGTCTCTTTGGAATGCGTAATATTTTGCGACGCGGAAACAAATCGCAACACCGCGCGTTCTTAAACGCAAATCTACATCTGATGCACAAGTCACGATGAAGGTGCGCGAAGCGACTGACTCGCAAGAAGTCTGATGCTGCTGACTCTATCGGCGAGAGTGATGATTTTGGAGGCAACGGAGAGGTATCGGACGTTCGCTGTTTCCATCCAACATATGCGTCTCCCGCAAGGGACAAGTAATGAAGCGTACCGCGTTAGTGATGTTGGATTTGACACGAGAACGACCATCAGCAGCAGCTGCGGATTCTCCTCTGCTGCGAAAGTTAAAGGTCGCAAGCTGGCCGGCGACGGCGCTTGTGCTCGGCCTTGCGTCACCAGCAAACGCACAGGTGATCCAATCCACGACTGATCGAGTCGCACCACCCTGGAACGCGCAGCAAGTGTTCGAACCGAACGCGATGCCCGACCTGACCGATCCGACGACACGCGAACCAGTTCAACCCGAGGATATGCCTGTGAAAAGCCGACAGCAGCCCGGATACGAACCAGTGGGAGTCCGCGCCGGATCGTGGATGTTCAACCCGTCTCTGATCTCCGGCGGCTTCTTCGACAGCAACGTCTTCTCATCGAACACCAACCCGCAGTCCGACTTCGCTGCCGTCTTCGAGCCGAGCTTGCGTGCACATACGCTTTGGGAGCGGCATGGCGTCGATCTGAAGCTCGATGCACAGTCGACCGTATATAAAGAGAATTCGAGCCTGAATCAGACCAATGCCAGTATCAAGGGCAACTCCTGGTTTGATATCGCTCACGATCTCGCCGTTCTTACGAATTTCCAGATTGCCCACCTCAACGAAGGCGTTGGGACGGTCAGCTCGCCGGCGAATGCGATCGCACCAACGCCATATGACCTGCTGTCCGGTGATGTCACCATCCGGAAACAATTCAATCGCCTCACCACTTCGCTCGGCACCAGCGTCGATTCCTACGACTACGGATCGACCCGCGCGCAGAATGGTGCTGTCATCAACCAGGACAGCCGTGACGGTCAGATTTACGCGGTCCACGGCCGCGTCGATTACGCATTCTCGTCGAACCTCGGCTGGTTTACCTCCGTCGAGGGGAATCAGCGCAACGTCCGCGGCAATCCCGGCCAGCCGCTCGACTCACAGGGGTATCGGGCGCTTTCGGGCTTCACGATCGGGTTCAGCAATCTGATCACCGGCGAAATCGGCGGCGGCTATGTCAACCAACGCTTTATCGATCCCACGATCGGAACGATCCAGGGACCGACTTATCGCGCGATGCTGACCTGGCGGCCGACGCGGCTTGTCGACGTGCACTTGAAGGCAGAACAACTCGTCACCCAAACGTCAGACACGAGTGCAACGGGTGTGCTAGCGAACGCAGTGCAGGTCGGCACCGATTACGAGTTGCGTCGCAATGTTATTGTTTCTCTCGCAGCCGGTTATGAGAATGACCGCTTTTTTGGACAACCGCGCATAGACAAGGTCACAACTACCGATGCGCGTATCAAGTATCTTATCAATCGATACGGAGCGATTTCGCTCTTCCACAGATATTCAGAACGCAACAGCAATATTCCCACCTTCAGCTACGACAAACATCAGGTCGGAATAAATGTTACAGCGCAATTCTGATTACGATCATCAGCTCCCGGATAATCCTATCGGATCAACTGTCGGAGGCTGGCAACAGCCCACGGTAGATCTACGGGAGCTCGTCCGTATCCTGCGGCGGCGCTGGAGGGTCCTTGCGGCGGTGCCGGCGGTGCTGCTTGCTCTTGCGCTCGCCTATGTGACGGTTGCCACCACGCGCTATACGGCAACATCGACGGTGCTGGTAGATCCGCGCCGCGCGAATGTCGTTGACAACAGCAACCAGCAGGTGCTGACGAACTTCGGCACCGACGATGCCACCATCGAGAGCCAGGCGCTTCTCATACAGTCGGTCGCGATTTTGCGGCGTGTCGTCGAGAAACTAAAATTGACCGCCGATCCGGAGTTCATTCCGCACGCCAGCTTGCTCGATCCGATCCTCTATCCGATCAGACTGCTGCTCGCCGGCAGCGCTCCATCGTCCGGCGCAAGCGCCGAAGATGCCGCGATGGCGAGATCCATTGAAATCCTTCAGAAACGCATGAAGGTGCTGCGGCAGGGAACAACTTTCCTTGTCGATATCAATATCAGCTCGGAAGAGCCTCAAAAGGCCGCCAAGATCGCCAACGCCATCGCCGATAGTTATTTCGAGGAGCAGGTTCGCGCCAAATACGACGCCACCAAGATCGCCGCGAGCTGGCTGAACAGCCAGATCGAAGGACTGAAGTCGCGCGTCGTTGCCTCCGAACAGGCGGTGGAGAAGTTCCGCGCCGACAACAACCTCTCGGTTGCCCAGGGCGTGACCGTCAACGATCAGCAGATCACCGATCTCAACAACAAGCTCATCTCTGCGCGCGTGCAGACGGCCGAGGCAGGGGCGAAATACGATCAGGTCAAGCAACTGGCGAAGTCAGGCGGCGACCCCGGCAGCATCACGGCTGCGATTTCCTCGGACATGATCACCAAACTTCGCACGCAATACGCCGATATTGCGAAGAACGAAGCTGACCTGACCAGCAAATACGGCCCGCGTCATCCCCTGGTGACCAATGTTCGGGCGCAGCTGCAGGACACTCAGCGCCTGATCAATGAAGAGATCAAGCGTATCGTCGGCAGCACGCAGCACGATTACGATGTTGCCAAGTCACGGGAAGCCTCATTGAAGCAGAGCCTGGATCAGTTACAGGGCGTCTCGACAACGTCCGGTGAGGCACAGGTCCGTTTGCACGAATTGCAGCGCGAGGCCGAAGCCAATCGGACCCTCTACGAGTCCTATCTCGCGCGCTACAAGGAGACTTCATCGCAAGAGAGTCTGGAGATGCCGGATTCACGGGTCGTGACCCGCGCCGGCATTCCGATCCGTCCGTCGTCTCCCAAGACGATGCTGATCCTGGGTCTTGCGCTGATGCTGGGTCTCGGCGGCGGATGTGTGATCGCCTTCCTTATGGATTATCTCGATCGCCGCATTAAGACCTTGGAGCAAGCGGAATCCATTTCCGGCGTGCCTGCCCTCGCGGCCGTGCCGTTGATCGGAGCCCGCGAACTCGCTGCGCGCGCCAAGCGCGGACATCGCGAGTTGGATCATTATGATCCGCGCAGTACGAAGCTTCTGCCTCCCGCCCTACAACCTCCCCTGATGCGCTATGCCCTCGAAGAGCCTGGCACCTTCTTCGCTGAGGCGATCCGCTCCGTCCGCTTGGCCCTGCAGCGCACATTGAGAATGCAGCCGGTCAAAGTCGTGCTTGTCACCTCGGCACTCGATGGTGAGGGAAAGACGACGCTAGCTGCGAACCTCGCCCTGTCGCTCGCCACCTTGGGGATCAAGACACTTCTCATTGACGGCGACCTTCGCAATCCTGCGCTGACCCGCGCGCTGTGTCCGCATGCCGATGCGGGGCTGCTTGAAGTCGCCACCGGGCAGGTATCAGTGGAGCGCGCGCTGTTGCTTGACCGTAGCACTGGCCTCTCGATTTTGCCGTCACCAGCCATCAGAAATGTCGATATCATTACCGAGTTGATGTTCTCGGAGCAGATCGTCGATACGCTGGATCATCTGCGCCAACGGTATGAGTTGATCATCATCGACTCGCCGCCTCTGGTGCCATTGGTCGACGGTCGCGCGCTTGCCGAGATTTCTGATCGGATCGTGCTCGCACTTTCCTGGGACCAGACGCCCGAAGAAGTCGTCTCGCACACTATCGATCTGCTGGGACCGGTGTACGACCGCATCCTCGGAACGGTTCTGACTCGCGTCGATCTCAATCGCTTGCGTTTCTACGACTATTACCGCAGTTCGGCGTATCTCAAGCCTTACGGCTCAGCGGCACTGAATCCCGGGGCGGCGGAATGAGATACTATCCGCCAGCTATGGGACGCGCGCGCGCGTTTCCCGGTAATCCGCGCGCGTTGCCGCCGCGCGTGAAATATCCGGCGCTGAAGCCATATCGCCGGGCACCGCCTATCCACGGGACATCTGTGCGGACCGGCCTCTCCATCAATACGCTGATCGTTGGATTGATGCTGCTCGCGGTGATTTCGACGTTGACGCTCTCAGCGGGCATGCTGGCCCACTGGAAGATTCACTATCTGACCAACGGCGGCGGCTTTTACGAAAAGCTGCATCCGACGACGTACTTTACCGTACTTGCGTTTTTCCTGTTGCTGATCCGACATGGCAATCCGATCGGGGAGCTCGATCGCATGTTTTCGCGATCGAAGCTGCTAATTGCCTACCTTTTGTGCTGGGCTTTCCTGTTCGTGCAGGTGGTGGTCCTGAAGCGCCCCTTCACAGTGATCATTGACACGTTCTTATTGCCGGTCCTGCTCTGCCTCGTCATGTGGCAACTGACCCCGCAGCAAAAAAAGCCATTGGTCTGGGCGTTTCATCTCATGATCCTGCTCAATATCGTCATCGGCTATTATGAGTATTTTTCCGGTCATCGGCTGATTCCACTTACCCTCGGCGACATTGTTGTTGTGGGAGAGTGGCGTTCCTCGGCCCTGCTCGGCCACCCGCTGACCGCGTCCGGCCTGATCGCCGGCTATATTCTTGCACTCGTTCTGCGTCCGTCACTTTGCCCTCCCCTCGTTGTACGCGTCCCGCTCATTGGGTTCAGCCTGGGATCGTTGATGGCATTCGGCGGCCGGACTGCACTGGTGACAGTGCTGGCGGTGATCGGTTTGCTTGCCGCACGGGAATTGTTGCGGATGCTGCGTGGCGGCCAGGCACCGCTCCTCGCCGTCATCGGCGCCATGTGCCTCTTGGCCGCCGCCGGCGCCGTCATATTTGCCGCCCTCGATGCTGGTATCTTCGACAAGATGTTGCTGCGGTTCTCTTCCGACAAAGGCAGCGCATTGGCACGCTTTGCAACCTTCGATCTTCTCTCGCACTTTGATTGGCACGAGCTTTTGCTCGGACCTAACGTGGCTCGGGTGAACGCGCTGCAGATGCAGCTCGGGCTCAACTACGGCATCGAAAACTTCTGGATTTCGTCGATCGCCCAGTTCGGCATCATTCACACGACGGTGCTGACCCTGGGACTATTGGGCCTGTTTACCGAAATCATCAAACGTTCGGTTCCAGCGATCTGGGCGATTATCCTGCTGATCCTGATGATCGCCGCGAGCTCGGTGAGCTTCTCGTCGAAAAACATCCAGCTCGCACAATTCATTATTCTGATCACGCTGCTTCTGCCGAGAGAACGGGCATTCACTACAAAACCGACGCAGCTTCGCTCCGCGATCAAGTTTGCACCTGTGACGTGAGGCCGGACACTCATGCCTATCTATGTTGATCATACGCATCTGGGGCGTCATGTGACCGGCCTTGAGCGCATCACCCTCGAATTGTTTTCACCGGCCTCGCTTGCCCCGCTGGATATCGTTCCTGTGGAAGCGACCGGCACCGGCGGCATGATCACAACCCAGACATTTGGCTTGCCGTGGCGTATGGCCGGATCACCGTCCGTCTTGTTATGTCCCGGCTTTCCCCCGAGCCCGCTCTTGCGCCCCTTTGCATCACGCGTTCTGCCTTATATCCATGACGTTTTCCTGCTATCGCGGCGGCAGGACCTGAATGTTCGAGCAAAGCTCTACATGGCAGCGCCCTTCAAGCTCGCCGTGCAGAATTATCCGCGCTTCTTCGTAAACTCCGCCGATACCAAGCGGAAACTGCTCGACTATTGCCGATCCGATGCCGAAATCACGCTATATCGGCCTCCGGTACGCAACGTCTTCGATTTGGAGCCCGGCGACCGCGCCGGACGAAAGGCGAGGAGTTCCTCTCTTCGCCTTGTGACGCTCGGCACAGTCGAACCTCGCAAGAACTTCGTGGCCGCGGCGCGAATCGTGTCCGCTCTGCGCGAACAGGGATTTATCGATACGACGCTCGAAATCATCGGCCGGCGCGGCTGGAGCGATGACTGGCAAACGCTCGAACAGTGTCCCGGCGTCGTTCTTCACGGTTATCAATCCACGGAACGGGCCAACCAAATCATTCGCGACGCAGATGTTTTTATCTGCACGTCGCACGAAGAAGGTCTCGGATTACCTTTGCTCGAAGCACAATATGCCGGCCTTCCGGTTGTGGCACCGGACGATTCCATCTTCCGCGAAGTCCTTGGTGATTCAGGTATCTTCATCGATCCGACCGATCCCGCCCGGGCTGCGGCCGAAATTTGTCATGCCATCGGTGCGAGCGACTGGCGCAGGTCGCATATCGAGCGCGGTGAGCACAATCTTTCACGATGGAACTCGCTCGCGGCGGCCGACCGCAGAACGGCCATCGATCTGATCGGACGATTGGCCCGATCTCCCACACAGATGCCACAGATATCTGCACAAACGAGCCAATCTTCACAAGCAAGCTCTGGCGATCGGAGTGCATCCTGACCGCTTTTGATGCGCTCCTCGCCTCTCCACCAATTCTTGTTGACCGCCTCAGTCGAAATAGAAGCCAAGGACACGTTTCTTGCAGACCAACAAGGACACGATGGACAATCTCGACAGCTTGCGGATCATCGCCGCCTGCGCCGTCGTGGTTCTGCATTATGCCGACTACGTCAAAGACCATCCGCCCGGGCGCTTCATGGTTGCGCATACCCAGCACCTCAATCTGTTTGTCGACCTGTTCTTCGTGGTGTCAGGCTTCGTGATCGCCAGCCAGTATCTCGGCAAAGTCGATACGCCGGGCGCTGTGATGCTCTTTCTCTGGCGCCGGCTCGCGCGGATCTACCCGCTGCATCTGGCCACGCTTGCGTTCTATGTCGTGATCGCACTCGCGCTGTATCTTGGACTAGCCAAGTCCGACAATCCCGCGCGCTATCCCCTGCACGACATCCCGGCTCAGCTTCTATTACTTCATGCGCTGGACGGAGAGCGGCTGACGTTCAATTTCCCCAGTTGGTCCTTGTCCGCGGAAATGTTCTGTTATCTGGCATTCCCGATCGTTGCGCTGTTTCTTGCCCCGCGCCGTCGGCTAGTTGCCGCGCTTGTCATTCTGTTGATGCTTGCCAACACCATCTACGCTTCCGCGACGGGTACCGGCCCCTGGGCAGAGTGGATCAATAAGGGTGGCGTCTTCCGCGCGTTGCCGGGGTTTAGCCTTGGGATTGTATGTTATCTCTACCGCCACGAAATCGCGCGCTGGCCGGCCGTTCCAGGTCTGCTCGTTGTTGCGCTTGTCGGATTTATGCTGTTTGGCTGGTTGCTGCCTGAGATGGCAGGCTTGATTGCGGTGTATGCGATCGCCGTTCTCGCGGTTCAGTACGACAGTGCACGACGCTCCAGCCTCCTCACCCGACTCCGCCTTGATCGCGGCGCCGCCTACACTTACTCCTGCTACATGTTGCATATCCCGATTGCGACCGTCGTACTGACGTTCGGCGCGCGCTTTGCGGACGCGCATGCATTTCCGGGCGGAAAACTAGCATTGCTTCCTGTCGCAGTATCGGTCCTCGCTGTCGCCAGCATCCTGTCCTATCACTACTTCGAAACGCCCCTGCGCCGATATTTCAACGGCGTTTTCGATCGCAACGTCACGCGTGATATTCCGGCCACGGCGGCTCTCCAGCAGGAGAGATTGCGATGATAACCGCGACGCAGACGCAAATCTCCGCGGATTGGATCCAGAATTCACATGCGCAGACCCGGGTCGCCGGCCGCGATATCGGCATCGACACCATGCGCGGAATCGCAATTCTCATGGTGATCGGGATCCACTCGATGCCGCAGCCGCTCGACCCGTTCTGGGGAAAGATCGTTGATGCGGCGTTGCGCCCCTGCGTTCCCATCTTCTTGTTTGCCTCTGGCTACCTTACCGCCCTATCGGGGCGCGTTGCGCTCGGAAGACGGGTCAAGACAGCCGTGATTCCGTATGCGATCGCGTTCGTTGCGGCATATGTCTATATGGCTTGGCACAATCCGGCGATGGATCATCGCATCACGACAACCGTCGCCCGTTTTGTTCTCGCCTATGTGTTCGTCTACTATTACGTCTTCGTCTATGTCGGCTGCACGATTTGCCTCTGGCTGGTCTTCCGCATATCCGATGCAAACTCTCACCAGACCCAGCAGCGCCTGGCCATTCTGCTGGCGCTCTCGATTTTGGCCGGCCTTGTGGTCGGCAGCTATCTCGATCCGTTGCTCCTTCACAGAGGGTTCTCAGAGTCCTTCGTGCAGGAAGTCCGCCTGCGCGACATCCCGTTCTGGTTCTCCTTCGTTGCACTTGGCGCGCTTGTTGGAACCTCCAGCGCGGGACTGGCGCTGAGAGATAGCCGGCTCCTGATCACGACTGCGACGCTGATCGCTTACGTGACCTATGCCGCGGTCCGCGTTGCCGGAATCGGCGATGCGGCCGACTATGATTCAACCGCATTCTTTGCCTATGCCGCGCTTCTCTCCATTCTGCTGCTTGGTCTTCACCCGCGAAGCCAATTTCTGGCGTCCATCGGATCGGGCAGCTACTTCATCTACCTCTGGCACATCTTCGTGATCATGATCCTGAGAGACCATTTTTCATTGCACGAGTCCGGCGCTGTCACCGACTTTGCAATCACCTATGTCACAACTGCCGTGATCAGTATCTTCGCCTTGATGATTATCCGCCGTGTCGCATCCGCGCGCGTATCGCATTGGTTGGGAGCCTGACCATGCTGCTGCGACATACACTTCTCTATATGCCGGCGCAGCTCATAGGCCCGCTGTTTCAGCTGATCGCCATGGTCGTGTGGACCCATGTGGTGAACGAGCACACGCTCGGCATCATTACATTGGTCACCGCAACCCACGAACTTCTGCAGATCGGCTTCCTCGCCTGGTGGTCGCAATACGCCCTGCGCTTCTTCGGCCGATTCCAGAATGGGGAGGAAGCAAACCGCTTCCATCGGACCGAAAATGCGATCCTGCTGACGTCCATCGTGCTTCAGAGTGCAGCTGTTATCGCGACACTCTTTTTCGTCATCGCCCCGGATGCCCACACCGGACTTATCGTTGCCACGGTCGCCTATGTCATTACCCGCTCTCTCAATCTCTATATTGGCGAACGCGCCCGCGTGCAGCAGCAGATCGCCGTCTATTCGATCCAGCAGGTGATCGGTCCGGCCGTCGGCTTCCTCATCGGCCTCCTGATGATCAAGCTGCTGGGACAGGACCCGGAGTGGCCGCTTGCCGGCTATGCCGTCGCACAGCTTCTTGCAACACTGATTGTGTTGCCGAGGATCCGCTATGGTCGCAGCCTGTGGCCAATGGATCGTGAAATCGTCAGGCATGCCCTGCACTACGGCATCCCGCTCATTGTTGGAGGGGCGTTGGGCTGGGTTGGCCTGAATGCCTCCCGCTTCATCGTCAACGACATGCTCGGTGTCGCTGCTGCCGGTCTGTTCGCGGTTGGTTACGGCCTCGGCCAGCGGGCCGCAGCCGTGGCGGCCATGCTGGTGACAGCGGCCGCGTTTCCCATTGCCGTCAAGCAGATGGAAGAAAGCGGCAGCAAAGCCGCGATGCAGCAACTCTCCGAGAACAGCGCGCTGCTGATCGCCATTCTCGCGCCGAGTATCGTCGGAATCTTTATGTTGCGAACGGACATCGTCCACCTGCTGATCGCCGGGCCGTTCCAGCAGGTCACCCTCGCCGTCTTGCCGCTGTCAGTTCTCGCCGGTGCCATCCGCAATCTGCGCGCGCATTTCGGCGATCAGGTCTTTCTGCTCCATAGCCGCACCCGCCTGATGATCGTGGTTGCGAGCATCGATGCGGCCGTCACTATTGCACTCAGCTTCGCGGGCATCTGGTATTGGGGCATTGTGGGCGGCGCGGTCGCAACGGTTGCCGCTGCATCCTGTGCTGCCATCGCAAGCTTCGCGATCGGCTTCACGAAATTCGGATTGACGCTGCCGCTCACGCACCTCGTCCGCATCGCGATTGCAACGGTCGCCATGGGCGCGGTGCTCCAGACCCTGCCGGAAGCCAGCAACTTCGTCGCACTGGCCACCCACATCGCGGGCGGTGCCTGTGTCTACATGATCACTCTGGCTATTCTTTATGCACCGTCGATCTTAAGGCTGCTCAGCGCGCGCCCCCAGCAGACGGGCTAAGCCTTCCTTGCCTTCTCGAATGCGCGCGCCATCGCGAACCAGAGCGGCTTTGGCTTCATGTCCTGATCGAACGGCAACGGCCGGGGAAGCCGCTCGGCGAGTGGATTCTTCTTCCGCGCGGCGTCGGTGTAGAAGGAATAGTTGTCGGCGAGCTCCCACGCGATCACGGTCTTCACAGCCGGAATACGCAGGACATTGGTGAGAAATTTCTCAGCCGTGTCCGCAATCATGGCGTCGCGCGTCTTGATGTCGTCGGGGAACGTATCGTCACGGACGTCGAATTCGGTGATGTAGATGTCGACCTTGCGTTCCGCGAGTGCATGAACGAAATCAGCGAACCGCGCAGGATCATGCGGATAGCGCGGCTGCAGATGGCCTTGTAGCCCGACGACATCAAGACGAACGCCTGCGTGTTTCAACTCATCGACGAGACGCAGCAGACCTTCGCGAACAGCGCGACCAACATCATCATCGCGTTCTGTTTGCGCTTCGTTGAGAACAAATTTTGTCGTCTTGTCCACGGCACCGGCGCGCTGGAACGCGCGCTTGATATAGTCGGTTCCGAATGCGTCGTACCAAGGCCCCAATCGATAGCCACCGGGCGCCTTATGTCCCGGCCAGAACGGCTCATTGACGACATCCCATGACTGGAGCTTTCCGACGTAACGACCCACAACATCTTCGATGTAGCCGTCGAAGAAGGCTTGCCGTTCGGACTTACTCTTGTTCTTGATCCAAGCAGGCACCCACTCATTCCAAATGAGGCAGTGTCCGCGCATGGGGATCTTATTGCTTGCACAAAATTGCAACAAACGGTCCGCGCTTTCGAAACGCTTCGGCCCATCTTGAGGCGCAATAGTGCCCATTTTCATGGCGACATCAGTCGTGATGATTCGCGTATGCTTTTGATAGAGCTCGCGATACGCGAGATCGTTGAAGACGACAGGGCCTGCTGCTGCTCCGAAGACGAATCCATTTGATGCAGCAATTGCACCGAGACTTTCAGTTGCAGCGGCGCGCGCAATTTTGCTCTGGGTTGCGATGGTTGCTCCTGCAATCATCGACATCATCTGTCGTCGTGTCCGCATCACATGCATGGCAGATCTCCATCGAGAAAACTGAAGCACTTTTCTTATTTCATCATTGTGCAGGCATGACGCCATCGTTGCGACGCAATAGTGCGATTTCGTGACCATGCTCGTCGAACACAAAATCGTTCGACGTCATTTCATCGCGACGCGATTGAAATTTGTGCAGACGTAATTCCGAGCAAATCGCCATGGGGATGGACGTGCTGGATCCGCACACGCTACCAACTAACGATCTCGTCGTTGATGGCATCACCATCAACATGTACTCGATGTCAGAGGCCGTATCTTCAATCGTGTCGGCCGCTGAACGAGGCGAGAATTTCTCCGTCTGCACGCTGAATCTGGATCATGTGGTGCAACTTCAGCGCCGCCCCGATTTTCGTGCGGCTTACCGTCGCGCGCGCTTCGTTACCGCTGACGGCTTCCCCATTGTGATTCTCGGCCGGCTCGCCGGCACGCGAATCCAGCGAACAACCGGCGCCGACCTCGTCGCGCCGATCTGCCAGCAGGCAGGGCAGCGAAGAGTTCCGGTCTTTCTGCTGGGATCGAGCGATCTCTCGCTTCACCGCGCAGCGAGACGCTTGTCGAAGAGATACGAGGGCCTTGAGATCGTCGGCTCACACGCCCCTGGTCCGAACTTCGATCCGCACTCGGAGGAAGCCGACGAAGCAATTGCAAAAATACGCGCTTCAGGCGCCAAACTTTGCTTTGTCGCACTGGGTGCTCCGCGCCAGGAGATATTCTCGGCTCGCTGTCTCGATGAATTGTCGGGAACCGGCCTGCTCTGCATCGGAGCAGGTCTCGATTTCGTTGCGAACACGCAATCGCGCGCTCCATCGTTCACTCAGAAGGTTGGTCTTGAATGGGCATGGCGCATGCTGAGTAACCCGCGGCGCATGGGGCCACGTTACGCGCGATGCATGGCGGTAATTCCCAGTCTGGTATTCCGCAATATCCCCCAAATCGTGAGTGCACGGATGAGGAAAGTGGCATGACTTCAACAGTGACACTCGCGCAGCGCGCAAGAAATGCGGCGCCTGGCCGGCAGAGATATCAAATCTGCTTGCTTCATCCGTTCGACCCTCGCGGTCAGAAGGTGGGCGGGCTTGAGACCTATATTCGCGACTTCATCACGTTTCATCCGACTGACACGGATCTGCTCTTTATCGGAGTGGACTCCATTGGCGACCTCGCGCTCGGTGAAATTCACAAGCTTACATTCAGGGGGCGCACCTTCGATTTCCTACCGATCCTTCATTATACCGATCAGCAGGCCCGCGAAGCGGCGCGCACCATTCGCTCGTCCTTGACCGGGCAATTCTTTGTCGCTCTGTTGCGACACTTCGGCACCATTTCCAAGCATATCCGCGAGCGGCGATGTTCCATTGACCTCCGGCGTGTAGAGTTTTCCTGGCTGCCAGTCATCCTGCGCCTGCCTTTCATCCAGATGCTTCATGGTGAGGGCGCGCCGAAACTTCAGATGGATTCCCTTCTGCGCAAATATGCGTTCGTTCACAACGCTGGCGAGCGCTTCGCGGTGGCCGCAAGCGCGAAGTTTCTTTGCGTCAATCCATTCATCACCGAACGTCTTCAGAAGACCTATCCGCGACAGAAGGAAAAGATCGATACCCTGTGGACGTGGGTCAATACGGACATCTTCAAGCCGCAACCATTGCCTGTCGACATGTCGCCATTCCGGATTGTCTTCGCAGGCCGGCTGGATGAATTCAAAGATCCGCCGCTGATGTTCGAGACGATCAACCGCCTCAAGCAGTTGATGCCGGGCGGCGTCGAATTCAACTATATCGGCACCAGCGACCCGCACCGGTTTGAGGAATTCGCCAAGATCGAAGACATCACCATTCGCCACGGCTTCAAAGACGCTGCCGGCATGGCCGCGACAATTGCCTCAGTACATGCCGGCATTCTCACATCTGAGTTCGAGGGCATGCCGAGGTTCGTGCTGGAAACCC
Organism: Bradyrhizobium sp. SYSU BS000235; assembly: GCF_049747295.1. Taxonomy (NCBI): domain Bacteria; kingdom Pseudomonadati; phylum Pseudomonadota; class Alphaproteobacteria; order Hyphomicrobiales; family Nitrobacteraceae; genus Bradyrhizobium; species Bradyrhizobium sp. SYSU BS000235. The sequence goes on along the minus strand of NZ_JBMHJM010000001.1, from coordinate 3,652,938 downwards.
TGGCCGTCGGACGCCCCGTAGTGGCGATGCACCTTCCGCAACTCGAGTCAGCCGTTCGTGATGGCGAAAGCGGGTTCCTTGTTCAGCGCAGCGACTCGCGTATGGACATGGTCGAGCGGCTCGCCCATCGGTTCATCGACGCGCGAAATGCGATTGCGACCGGCGAGATGGACCCCTCCCGCATCGCCAGCAATATCAGAACGTTCACGCCCGGGACGCAGCTCGCGCGCGTATACCGCTATCACCAGGAAATCCAGAACATGCGCGGCATGGTCAGCCCGCCCATTCACTGAGGCTGCCAATGAATATCCTCATGTTGACCAGCGAATTCGCGCCCGCAACCGGCGGGATCGGAACTTATGCGCGCGAAATCGCGTTTGCCGCCTCGCAGCTTGGGGCGCGCGTCACAGTCATCGCGCCGGACTATGCGGCGGATTCGACCGCGGAAGATCGAGCGCTCCCGTTCCGGCTTGTTCGGTTTCACGGTGGCCTGCATTCAATGAAAAATCTGCCCGCGAAAATCCTGCTGGCCCACAGCAAGGTCCGGATCGAAGACTTTGACATTATTCACGCCGCGGATTGGCCGTTCTTCATTCCCCTCGCGCTCGCGCGGCATCGGACACAGGCCCGTCTCCTGATGACGGTACACGGCACCGAGATCAACGAGACCCAGACCCCGCTCAAACGCGCGGCCATCCGCGCCGCGGGTGTGTTCGGTCCAAGAACTGAAGTCGCCGCCAACAGTAGATTTACCCGCGAACTGTTCCGCGAACGCTTTGCCATTGATGAAGAGCGCGTCAATGCCATTCCGCTCGGCGTTTCGGAGTTCTGGTTTAAACCGCGCGGCAGGCGGAAAGACGTGCGCAAAGCTTACGGCATCGATCAGGACAAGATCGTCATGGTCACCGTCGCTCGCCTGACCCGCCGCAAAGGGCATCATTTGACACTGGCGGCATTGGAGCGTTTGCCCCGGGAGTTGCGTCAGCGCATCACATGGCTGGTGATCGGCCCGAAAGGTGAGTCGGACTATGTCGCGGAGATGCGCGAGATGGTGGAGAAGTCGGATTGCGAAATCCATCTTCTCGGCTCGCTCACCAATGAACAGATTCGCGACATCTATGGCGCGAGCGATTTCTTCTGCCTGACCGGCGTGCCTGATCCCTCAGGCCGCGTGGAAGGATTTGGTCTCGTCTATCTCGAAGCCGGCGCCGGCGGACTGCCCAGCGTCGCCACTGCGATCGGAGGCGTTCCCGATGCCGTGCTCGCCGACGAGACGGGATTGCTTGTCGAACCGAATGTTGAAGCCGTTGCGCAGGCGATCGTGGAAATGGTTGACGACAGTGATACGCGTTCGATCCTCGCTGCCGGGGCATCCTCACACGCCCGTGCGCTGTCGTGGGAGCGTTGTGCCGCGGAGACTTACGGCCTGTCCCGTCCGGAGGATCGTATTGCGGCGGTGATCGAATCATTGAATGCGAGCCGCGCGCAGCCCGTGATGCCGATAGGCCACTGACGTGAAATCGCTCGCCGCCGCGATCTTTCTAGTGACGCTTGGCGTCTCCTCGGCGCACGCGGAGAGCTGCAGCAAGAGTCGCGATTACCTGCTTGGCAGTCTCGGCGGAGATCTCCTCCTACCGCCGCAGGCCTATCAAAGCCTGTTCAAGACGTGCCTCGCCACGACCTCGATGTCGAACGTCAAGGATGCCTATATCCTGAAGGACGGCGGCATCGCGGTGATTCCAAAGCAGGATGGCATAGCTGCGACCGCAGCCACGCTCTCCGCATTTTGCGACGCTTATCCGACCGGGACGCTGCGCTTTCTGACACGCAAGGACCTCGCCACGACGCCCACAGTCTCCCGCATCATCCAGATGTCGTCGACAGCATCGACGCCCTGCAAGAAGATCAAGGGCAATCTGTCCTGACGATTCCGACCGCGGCTACTTATTGGTCGTGACGTGATCGAGCGCGTCCTGCAGATAAGGCCTGAAGAGATCGGGATTCTCGCACATCGGAAAATGGCCCAAGCCCGGCATCTCCTTGAAGAACGATCCCGGAATCAGCTCCGCGAGCTTGCGACCATCCTTCGGGGTTGCCGAATAGTCGTAACCGCCGGACAGCAGTGCAACCGGCGTTTGGCCGGCGTCGATCCTGCCTGCAGTAAGAGCGCCATCAAACTCGTCGGAATAGAAGGCGAGGTCGCCGCCATAGATACCGGGAGCCCCCTGGCTGTAGATCCAGGCTGAGCGGCGGCGATCGCTTTCCGGACTGAGCGGGCTCATCAGGCCCCGCACATAGCTTGCGTTGTGCAGGGCGCCGTGGACCGCGACATGATGCTGGAACGGATTACGTCGCCCCTTCGACAACAGCGGCGGTTCGACGGCAACGACACCGAGCAGCAGCTCCGGTCTCTCCGCTGCAAGCACCATCGTCATCGCGGCCCCCATCGAGCCCCCGACCACGATCGCCCGCCGGCCAACGACCTGTTCGAGGATTGCAGCGCACCAATCGCGGTAGGTGGCAAGATCAAGCTTGTAGTCACCGCCGTCCCACGTGCGTGGCGGCATCGATCGCCCATGAAACGGCAGATCTGCTGCGATCATCTGAAAGCGTCCCGCGAGTTCCGTATCGCTCAGTTGCGCGATGAACTGCCGTGAATCTGCTCCGGCCGTGTGCAGGAACAGGATCGGCGTGCCCTCGCCTGCTGTCTCGGCATAGATCTCATGAGCAACGCCGCGAATTGTGACCTCGTGCCATCGCCCTTCGATCTGAGACAAGTTTCGCGGAGGCGACGCACGCGTTGCGGGCTGCGCGTCAATGAGCCGCTCGACAAGTCTTTCCAGCACGGGGCGAGCCTGAGCAAGGAGCAGAGGCTCGGCGTCGATGCTGAATTCCGGATTGACGAGGTCGAGAGCCGTGAACGAATGGAACGTCGGCGGCGGCGGAGTTTGAAGAACCTTGTCCCAGGCCTCCGCCGCAGCCTTCACGCGGATCTGCGTATGTCCGATCTGATCCACGAATGAGAAGCGTCCATTCTCGAACACCAGCCGCACATTCGCTTCACCCGCCTGGAAAGCAACGTTGAACGACAGGCTCGGACCAAGACGTACATACTCCGCATCATCCAGAGCAGATGCCAATCTCGCCTTGAGACGTTCGACCGTGCTCACCACCGCGGCGACCTCAATCTTCGACTGCCGATGCGATGTAGCGATAGATCGCGGTGTGGTCAGCGCTCTTATCCAACGTCCCCTTCGCCTGCTCCCAGATTTTGGCGACAGTCTCGGCGTTCGATGCATCCAGTCCGACGAATTTCGACAGATCTGCAGCGATGCGGAGATCCTTGGCCATCAAGGCCAACGAGAAGCCGGAAGCGAAGCTCTCGGAAATCACGAACTGCTTCATCTTGACGTCGGTGGAGTTGTTCTTGCCGGTCGATGCGTTGAGAACATCAATGATCGTATCGGGCTGAAGGCCGAACCGCCGTCCCACGAGCAGCGCCTCACATGCAGCGACGAGGCCCGCTGCCGAGACATAGTTGTTGAGGGCCTTCATGGCGTGACCGGAACCGAGCGGTCCGGTGGCGAACACCGACTTGGCCATCGCCTGCAACACAGGCCCCGCGCGCTCCACCAATTCGGCGTCACCACCGGCCATGATCGACAGCGTGCCGTCGATCGCGCGCCGAACACCACCGGAGACCGGCGCGTCGATCAAACCGATGCCGCGCCCGGCCAATTCCTTCCCCAGCGACTGGGTGTCCACCGGAACGGACGAACTCATGTCGATGATCAGCGCATCCTTGGCGAGAGCGTCCGCCACGCCTTGAGGACCGAGCACTGCGTCACGCACCACCTTGCTGTCAGGCAGCATTGTGATCAGAAGGGAGGCGCCTTTTGCAGCTTCTCTTCCCGTCTCAAAGACCTTGCCACCCGCCGCCGCGAAAGCTTCACGCGCCGATGCGGACGGATCCGCACCGCGGACCTCGAAGCCTGCGGCGAGGCAACGCTTCGCCATCGGCAGACCCATCTGGCCAAGGCCGAGAAAAACAACGACGTCGGGAGGAGTGATGACCTTAGTCAATGCCCATATCCTTGAAAGCTTCGCGCGCCAGCCGGAAACTGTCGATGCCAGCGGGAATACCGCAGTAACAGGCGATCTGAAGAAAAATCTCCTTCAATTCGTCCTTGGTAAGGCCATTCTGAATCGCGCCGCGAATATGGAGCTTCAACTCATGCGGCCGGTTCAGCGCAGCGATCATTCCCAGATTGAGGATGCTGCGGCTGCGACGGTCGAGACCTGGACGATTCCAGATTTCGTCCCAGCAATATTCCGTGCTGAGCTGCTGCATCGACCAGCTGAAATCATCGGCACTCGCTAGCGATTTCTCGACATAGTCCGAGCCGAGCACCGCCGTGCGGGTCTTCAAGCCTTTTTCAAATTTTTCCGAGCGGGGTCGCTTTGCGGACATGCATAGTCTCCGTTTTTGTTTCTTGTTCGGTATCCGAGAGCACCGCGAGCGCAATCGCGGCTGCGGCGTGAATGTGCTCGATGCATGCGCGCTCAGCGCCCTGTGCATCTCCAGCGCGGATCAGCTCCGCGATGTTGCGAATTTCTTTGAGACTTTGCGGAAGCCGGCCGGGATGCGTCATCGATGTCGCGCGCAGCATGGTGACGCGATTGTGCAAATTGGTCAGCATCTGCTGGATGTAGATGTTTCCGCATCCCCGCATCAGCGCATCATAGAAACGCGTCTTAGCCTTGATCAGCGCATCCCGGTCACCGGATATGGCCGCGCTTTCGAGTTCACTCACCGCCGCGAACATCTGCGCGAGCATGTCCGGCGGACGCCGTTCCGCAAACGCGCGGCCGGCTGCTCCCTCGAGCAGCGCGCGCACGGCATAGAGTTGTTGGGCTTCGTCGACTGAGATTCGCGCCACCACCGGACCACGGTGCGGCACGGATGTGATCAGCCCCTCTGCCTCAAGTTGCCGCACCGCTTCGCGGATTGACGTGCGTCCAACCCCGGTCAGCTCGCACAACTCACGCTCGATAAGACGTTGTCCCGGCTTGAAAATGCCGCTGGCAATCGCGCCACGAAGCTTGTCTTCCACGCGCATGCGCAGCGTGACCGCTTCTCTGCTGACATTGAGATCCATCTCGCTCATTCATCTAACTTCGTCTTTATTAGACAATCTGTCAATCTGCTTGACTGCGAAAGCTGTTCGGTCAAAGGTCACAAAAAACAAAACATCAAAAGGGAGGACTGAAATGGATTTGAAGAAGACCGCGCATTCCGCATTTGGCGGCAAAACGGCTCTCACGCGCCGAAGCCTGCTCGCTTCCGCTGCAGGCCTTGCGATGGCATCAGGTTTTTCCGGCGTTGGTCATGCGCAAGGAAAAGCCATCAATATCGGCGCCATCCTGCCGCTGTCCGGCGCGAATGCGCAGTTCGGCATCAACTCACGCAATGCCATTGAACTCGTTGTCGACGAGATCAATGCTGCAGGAGGCATCAAGGCGCTCGGCGGCGCGAAGTTCAATCTGATCGTCGCAGACGCAACCTCGACGCCGACCACCGCCGCCAGCGTGGCCCAACGCCTTGTGTCGCAAAACGAGATCGTCGCCGCTTTCGGATGCTTTGCGTCCGCGCTCACGCTTGCGGTGTCGGAAGTCACGGAACGCGCAGGCATTCCGCTGTTCACCCAGTCCTTCTCCGACCAGCTCACCGGCCGCGGCTTCGAGAACATCTTCCAGGTCGTGGCCAAAGGCTCCGTCCTCGGCAAGGCCCAGCTCGATGGATGTATCGAGATCGCCAAGGCGGCCGGCCAAAAGCTCGATCGCATCGCGATCATGTTTGAAGACACGGCCTATGGCACATCGCAGGCTGGCGGTCTGCGCGCGGGTGCCAAGGCGGCGGGCATCGAAATCGTCATGGACGAAGGCTATCCGCTCGGCATTACCGACGTCACGCCGCTGATCAACAAACTGCGCGCATCGAATGCGCAGGCCGTATTCCCGGTCTCGTATCTGAATGACAGTCTTCAGATTGTCCGCGGCATGCGTCAGCAGAAACTCGAGATTCCGACCATCGGCGGCGCTGCGGGGTACATTATTCCAGATTTCGAAAAGGGCCTTGGCGCATCTGCGGAAAACGTCCTGTCGATTTCTCCGGCGACCTACGATCTTGCGCCTGAGTTCACCGAGCGCTTCCGCAAGCGTTTCGGCTACTTCATGGTGCATGAAGCCGTGGAGTTTGCAGCCGCAGTAGACGTGCTGGCCCAGGCGCTTGAAATGACCAAGTCGACGGACCTCGATGCGCTGCGCAAGGTCCTGCATGGCACCAAGTTCACCGGTGGCTGGACCAAAGCCATGACCGGCGGCGCCGTTCAGTTCGACAAAACGGGCCTGAACACGCTCTCCGTTCCGGTGATGGTGCAGTGGCGCGGCAAGGATCTTGTGACCGTCTGGCCGGATTCGTTCGCCAAATCGAAACCCGTCTGGAAGCTCTAAGTCAAAGCGCGCACTGCAATGGCTTTTATTCAGGCCTTGATCGATGGGATCATGATCGGCGGCGTTTACGCCATGATCTCCATCGGTCTCACCCTCGTATTCGGCATCATGGGCATCGTGAACTTTGCGCACGCAGAGTTCCTGATGCTCGGGATGTTCATTGCCTATTATGCGTGGGCCTGGCTTGGCCTAGATCCGCTCCTGGCCGCACCATTGTCCTTTATCGTTGTGTTTGGTCTCGGCTGCGGTCTTCAGCGGCTCCTGTTCCGCCGCATCCTTCGGGCGCCGGAAATCTCCCAGATCTTTCTCACGGTCGGACTGCTCATCGTGCTGGAGAATGCGGCGCTCTGGATGTTCGGATCGAACTTTCGCTCCGTCACGACGCCGTATCAGACCTTATCGCTCAGCCTCGGTCCGATTTTCATCAACGTGCCGTATCTCCTCGCTTTCCTGATGTCGGCGGTCTGCGGAACGGCGTTGTGGCTGTTTCTTCGGCTGAGCTGGTTTGGCCGGGCGATGCGCGCCACGGCCCAGGACCCGATGGCATCGACACTGATGGGCATTAATGCGGACCGCATGCACATGCTGGCGTTCGGACTGGGCGTCGGACTGACCGCCTTCGGCGGCGCCGTGATCCTGCCCTATCTCACTGCGTCACCGACTGTCGGTGGACAGTTTGTCATCCTCATGTTCACTGTTGTGGTACTCGGCGGATTGGGATCGGTCGCCGGCGCCGTGGTCGGTGGACTTGCCGTGGGCGTGATCCAGTCGCTATCAGCGCTCGCATTTCCGATCCAATTGCAGAACCTCGTCCTGTTCGTCGTATTCATTGCGGTGCTCGTCGTCCGGCCCCAGGGATTGCTGGGAGACGTGCGGTGAAGCGCTTTCTCATCGGAGCTGCCATCGTTGCCGCTGCGGCCTGCGTTCCGTTTTTCCTTGCGCCAAAGGGCTACGTTGTCCGGGTGCTGTGCATCACGTTGCTCTTTGCCGCGCTGGCGCAGGCCTGGAACATCGTTGGCGGCCTGGCACGGCAGATCTCGCTGGGCCATGCCGCGTTTTTCGGGACCGGGGCCTATACATCAACGCTGCTGCTCATCAACTTCGGAATCTCGCCGTGGATCGGCCTGATCGCGGCGGCGATCATCGGCGCCGTGATGGCGCTGCTGATCGCGCTCCCTACGATGCGGCTGCGCGGACATTATTTCGCACTGGCCACCCTCGCCTTCGCCGAGGTCATGCGCGTGATCGGCAACTCGTGGAGCAGCGTCACCGGCGGCCCCGTCGGCCTGTCGGTACCGTTCAGGCCAGACTCGCTCTTGATGCTCCAGTTCAAGACCCCCCGGCCCTATTTCTGGATCATGCTGGGCGCGCTTGTGGTGGTGACCCTGACTTTCATGGCCATCCGCTCCAGCAAGATCGGCTATCGGCTTCGCGCCATTCGCGAGAACGCGGACGCCGCCGAGACCATCGGCATCGATACCGCCGGGACAAAAATCATCGCTGCGGTCGTGTCCGGCGCACTCACCGCAAGCCTCGGCACGCTTTATGCTCAATTCCAGTTCTTTTTCGATCCGGACACCGCTTTCGGACTTGCATCCATCTCAGTTCGCGCGGCCCTGATCGCCATCATCGGAGGCGTCGGTACGGTGGCGGGCCCGATCGTCGGCGCTTTCTTCATCATCCCGTTTGAAGAGCTGACCAACTCGCTGTTGTCGAACAAGGCCGCCGGTGTTTCGCAGATCGTCTATGGCCTGCTGCTCATTGCCGTCATCCTGTTGGAGCCGCGCGGCCTCATCGCCCTCGGCAAGACCTTCATGACGAAATTGTCGCGGAGGAAAGCGACATGACCGCCCCTCTCCTCCAGGTGCAGGACCTCACGAAAAACTTTGGCGGTCTCCGCGCACTGTCGGACCTCACCCTGTCGATCAACCAGGGCGAGATCGTCGGCGTGATCGGCCCGAACGGCGCCGGCAAGACCACGCTGTTCAGCCATCTGGTCGGACTCCACAAACCCACCTCCGGCCGGATTATTTTCGATGGCAGCAACATCGTTGGCCTCAAGCCGCATCGCATTGCGGCAGCCGGAATGGTGAAGACGTTTCAGAACGTTGCCCTGTTCCTCGAGGAGACGGTGCTCGACAACGTGCTGATCGGCGGATTGATGCGGCACGACATTCCGCATGCACGAGATCTCGCCAGAACCTGCCTTGAACGCGTCGGCATGCTGTCCATCGCGGACAAGATCGCCAAGGACCTGTCCTTTCCGGAGCGTGCGCGCGTCGAAGTTGCCCGCGCGCTTTGCACCGAGCCGAAAATTCTCCTGCTCGACGAAGCCATGGCGGCGCTCAACCATGCCGAGATGGACGACTTCATGAACCTCGTGCGCAACTTGCGAAGCGAGGGTTTGACGATCGTGATCATCGAACACCACATGCGCGCGATCATGTCGCTGTGCGACCGCATCATCGTCCTCAATTTCGGGAGAATCATTGCGGAAGGCGCTCCCGCCGAGGTCGCCCGGCATCCCGAAGTGGTTGCCGCTTATCTTGGAAAATCCTTTGCCGAGAGTGCGGCGCCATGACGACACCTCTGCTCCAGATCAAGAACTTCTCCGCAGGGTATGATGCCGGCAACGTGCTTCACGGCATCGATATCGACGTCAATCCCGGCGAATTTGTCTGCGTCATCGGCGCGAATACCGCTGGAAAGAGCACGCTGCTCAGGTCGATTTCGGGCCTTGTCCCCAATTCCAGCGGCGACATCGTGTTTGATGGCCGTCATTTGCGGCAAATGAGTGCGCATGAGATTCCCGGCCTCGGTATCGCCCATGTGCCGGAGGGTCGCCACGTATTTCCCGGCATGACGGTTGAGGAGAACCTCATGCTGGGCGGATTCTCGACACGACACGCGCAGGATCTGGCGCAGCGCCGTGAACAGATGCTGATCATGTTTCCAAGATTGCGGGAGCGCCTGTCGCAGTTCGCCGGAACGTTGTCCGGCGGCGAACAGCAAATGCTGGTGCTGTCCCGCGCCTTGATGATGTCTCCCAAGCTGCTCCTGCTCGACGAACCGAGCCATGGGCTCGCGCCCAAGATCGTCGATGAACTCCACGAGACATTCGCCACGATCAACAAGGCCGGCACCGCGATCCTGCTGGTCGAGCAGAACACCGCGCTCGCCCTCTCCGTGGCCAGCCGCGGCTATGTGCTCGAGTCCGGACGCGTCGTGCTGAGCGCTGACAGCGCGGACCTGAAGACAAATGATCGCGTTCGGAGCGCCTATCTCGGAATTTGACAGTTGGGATTCCTTCTCCGGTCTGCGAGACTATTGTACCGGATAGGCCGCTGCAGCCGGTGAACAGATAACAGGAAAGGAAGCCCGATGAGCCTTTACGCGAAACTCCAGCAGCGCGAGAGCCAGGGCAAGCCGATTACTGTCGGCCTCATCGGTGCGGGAAAATTCGGCTCGATGTATCTGGCGCAAATCCCGCGAACGCCCGGCGTGCACCTTGCCGGCATCGCCGATCTGTCTCCCGACGGGGCACGCACGAACCTCGCGCGTGTGGGATGGCCGGCGCCGCAGTTTGCCGCGAACTCGATCGACGATGCCCTCAAGACTCGCACAACCCACATCGGGGATGACTGGCAGGCTCTTGTGCAGCATCCAGCCATCGATGTGATTGTGGAATGCACCGGCTACCCGGTTGCGGCGGTCGATCACTGCCTGAAGGCCTTTGCCAACGGCAAGCATGTCGTGAACGTGACTGTGGAAGCCGATGCGTTCTGCGGCCCTCTGCTCGCGCGCAAGGCCAGCGAGGCCAGCGTGATCTATTCCCAGGCCTTCGGCGACCAGCCGGCGCTGATCTGCGATCTCGTCGATTGGGCGCGCACCTGCGGTTTTCCCGTGGTGGCGGCCGGACGCGGCCACAAGTGGCTCCCGCATTTCTGCGATTCGACACCGGAAACCGTCTGGGACAATTATGGCCTCACCCCCGAGCAAGCGAAACGCGGCGGGCTCAATCCCAAAATGTTCAACAGCTTCCTCGATGGCTCGAAACCGTCGATCGAATGCACGGCAGTCGCCAATGCGACCGGCCTCGGCGTGCCGTCGAATGGCTTGCTGTATCCTCCCGCCAGCATTGCGGATATTCCATCCGTCACCCGGCCGATCAGCGACGGCGGCAAGCTCGAACGCAAGGGCCTGGTGGAGGTGATCTCCTCGCTTGAGGCGGACGGGCGTGTAATCCCTTACGACATCCGCATGGGTGTGTGGGTGACCGTGGAGGCCGAGACCGACTACATCAAGAATTGCTTCGAGGAATACAACGCTCATACGGATTCCTCAGGCCGCTACTTCACCCTGTACAAGCGCTGGCACCTGATCGGCCTTGAAGTCGGTATGTCGGTGGCGAGCGTTGCACTGCGCGGCGAAGCCACCGGCGTGGCGAAACATTGGAACGCTGACGTGGTCGCAACCGCCAAGCGCGATCTCGCTCCGGGCGATAATCTCGATGGCGAGGGCGGCTATACCGTCTGGGGCAAGCTGTTGCCGGCGACGAAATCCGTCGAGCTTGGCGGTTTGCCGCTCGGCCTCGCGCACGACGTAAAAGTCACACGGCCGGTCAAGAAAGGACAAAGTCTGAGCTGGGCGGACGTTGCCATGGATACCTCCACGCATGCCTACAAGCTTCGCAAGGAGATGGAATCGATGTTCAGCGCGTCGGCAAAGGTGGCCTGATCATGCCGGAGCGACAAGCTCCGCCATCATTGCGCTGACGCTCTGAAGAAAGCAGGCGTCTTGGAAGGCTCGAGATCCGGCTCCAGCGGTGGCGCATCGGCGGTCCAATCCGCGAACAGCTCCACGAGCGCTTCCGGCGGCACCGGCTTGCTCAAGAGATAACCTTGAATCTCGTCGCAGCCATGGGCCATCAGGAATCTCTCCTGAGCGGCAGTTTCCACGCCCTCGGCCACGAGCTTCAGACCCAGTGCCTTCCCCATGCCGATGATGGCCTTGGTGATCGCCTTGTCCTCCTCGTCCTGCGGGATATCGCGGACGAACGAGCGATCGATCTTGATGGTATCGATGGGAAACTTCTTCATCAGCGACATTGACGAATAGCCGGTGCCGAAATCGTCGATGGCAATCGTGATTCCGCGCTTGCGGATTTCGGTCAGTGTCGCGCTGGCCTTGACCACGTTATGCATCACCATGCTTTCGGTGATTTCAATCTGCAGATGTTCGGATGCCAGCCCGCTGTCCGCGAGCGCGTCGTCAATGTCCTTCAGCAGATTTTCGTCGGCGAATTGACGAGGCGACAGGTTGACGGCCACCGGGATCGGCGGCAACCCCTCGCGCTGCCATGCCACGCTTTGCGCACATGCCTTTCTGAGCACCCAGATGCCGATCGGGACGATCAGACCGGTCTCTTCCGCAAGCGGAATGAATTCGGCCGGTGAAATCGGCCCGCGGGTCGGATGATGCCATCGCAGCAGCGCTTCTACGCCTGTGATCTTTTGCGTGAACACGTTGCGCTTGGGCTGGTAATGCAGGCTGAGTTCCTGACGCTCCAGTGCATGGCTCAGGCATGATTCCAGCGCAAGGTGTTCGATGGACCGGACATCCATGGCCCGATCGAAGAACTGGATGCAGTTCTTCCCGGCTTCTTTGGCGCGGTACATTGCGATATCAGCATTGCGGATCAGCGCTTCACCGTCACTGCTGTCTTCAGGATAAAGGGCGATGCCGATGCTTGCGGTGACGCGGCATTCCTGTCCGCTCAAGTAAAATGGATGGTGGAAGCAGCCGAGGACCAATTGGGCGACAAGTAATGCATGTTCCCTGTCGGCAATTCCCTCCAGCGTAATGACGAACTCGTCGCCGCCGAGCCTCGCAATCCGGTTGTTGATCTGAGAGATCGTCGAAAGACGATCGGCAATCTCGATCAAAAGCGCGTCGCCTGCGGCATGCCCCAGAGAATCGTTTATCAGCTTGAAACGGTCGAGATCGACGAACAGGATTGCCAGCTTCTCGTTCCGGGATTTCGCCATCTGAATGGCGGACTTCAGGCTGTCATTGAATGTCACGCGATTGGGAAGGCCGGTCAGCGTATCGAAAGACGCGAGGTATTTGATACGCTGCTCGGCACGCATCTTTTCCTCGGCGATGTCGAAGTTCTCAAGTGCAAAAGAAATATTCGCCGCAATCCGCTGCAGAAGATCGACCATCTCATCGTCAAGCGTACCTGCGTCGCGATGGAAGAAAAAGGTAATCGTGCCGACGACGGTGCTCGCATTCCGCAATGGAAATACAGCAGCACCATTGACTTCGGCGGCAATTGCCAATGACTTCCAATGATCGACGGTCTGATCCGCGGTGATATCGGCCTTGATGCAAGGAGTTCCTGTCCGGAAAGATGTTCCTGTCAGCCCCTGTCCTTCCGGAATATCGGGGTCACAGGAAACGCGCATCTGGCTAACAAATTTGATAAGCCCCCCCGATCCCGCTTCCAGCTTGAGCCACGACGAAGCAGGTTGCTTGAGGAAGATGCCGACGCCGAGGGCCTTACCCGGACCCGCGACCGCATCGCAAACCTGCTTGAACATCTCTTTCGCGGACCGCGAGCGCAGGATCGCCTCATTGGTCGCGCTCAGCGCGCCGAACATCAGTGCAAGACGCTCGCGCTGCCGCTCCCGTTCGAAATTAGCGAGCGCAAAGGACACATTCTCGACCATGCGCTCCATGAGCGCGACGATCTGATGGTTCAGCGTGTTGACTTCGCTGAGGTAGAAAAGGAAGACACCGATACTCGCGCCATTCTTCAGAATAGGAACAGCGACCGCGGCTTTGATATCGAGGTACTTCCCCTTTTCCAACCACGGCTTCAGCCGCTCATCGTTCTGGTAATCGCTTGTGACGCTCGATCGTGCTGTCCGGAATGCAATTCCCGCGAGGCCCCGCCCCTCGACAGTGTCTTCTCGCGTCGAAATCACACAGTCGCGGAGCGCGATGAGTTCATCACCACCCGTCCCGGCAACAAGCTGCAGATTTTCTCCGTTCGCCAGAAGAGCGCCTGCGAGAACAAATCGTCCTTCGTGGACCGCGGCGTCGCAGACCCGTTGATAGAGATCGTCCTGCGAGGTCGTACGAAGAATCGCCTCATTCGTCGCATTTAGTGCGGCGAACATTTGCGCGATACCTGTTGATGGTCCCATAACAACCCCACGCCCAGAAGCCGAACGAAATTACGCGTTACGGCCTAAACCGGGGTTGATAATTAGAGTAAATTTTCGAAGAAAAATAAGCAGCGCTCTTGAGTTACAAGTGAGCAGATTTCGCTCATTCTTGATCTCAAAGTAAAAAAGCCCGCCATCTTTTCCGATGGCAGGCCTTTCTTAAACAGTTTTCAACGATTGATCACTGCGCTCCCTTACAATCCATGGTCTCGGGCGGCGCCGCGTCAACTGCGGGAATAGCCCGGATTAGACGATAGTAGTCCCACGGCGCCTTGGACTCCGCAGGCGTCTTGACCTGAAACAGGTAAAGATCGCGAAGCACCCAGCCGTCGTTCCGGACGCGTGCGTTGTGCGTCATGAAATCGTTGACCGGGATTTCATGCATCATCTTCGCAACCGTCACGCCGTCATCAGTGCCGGCCTTGGCGACAGATTTGATGTAATGCGCGACGGCGCTATAGACGCCGGCCTGAACCATGGTCGGCATGCGCCCCTTGTTGCGCTCGGCGAAACGCCGAGACCAGGCCCGCGTTTCATCATTCAGATCCCAGTAAAACGCCGACGTCAGGAGTAATCCTTTTGCTTTTTCCAGACCAAGGCTGTGCGTATCGGTGATGAAGGTCTGAAGGGCTGCGACCTTCTGGCCGCCGGCAGAAATTCCGAATTCATCGGCCTGCTTAATCACGTTGATCAGGTCCGATCCCGACGACGCCAATGCAATCACTTTGGCCTTCGAGGCCTGCGCTGCCAGAAGATACGAGGCAAAGTCCGTGGTTCCGAGAGGATGACGAACCGTCCCCAGCACTTTTCCCTTGTGCTCCTCAACCACAGCCGACGCGTCGCGCTCGAGCGCATGACCGAACGCATAATCGGTGGAGACGAAGAACCAGGTATCACCGCCATCCTTGAGGATAGCAGACGCCGTACCCTTGGCGGCCGACACCGTGTTGAACGTCCACTGGAAGCCGGTCGGCGAACAAGCCTTGCCGATCAGCTCCGAACTGGTCGAGCCCGAGAATGCCACGATCCGCTTCAGGTTGCGCGCGACGTTCTGAACCGCCAAGCCGACCGACGACACGGGAATGTCGAAGATTGCCTGCACATGATCCGCCTCATACCAGCGGCGCGCGATGGTCGCGCCGATGTCGGGCTTGTTTTGGTGATCCGCCACGAGGACTTCAATCTTGCGGCCAAGCACCTCGCCGCCGGCATCTTCAACGGCCATCTGCGCCGCGATGACAGAGCCTGGTCCAGCGAGATCCGAAAAGATGCCGGTTTGATCGTTCATGACGCCGATCTTGAGCGGCTCCGCGGCGATGGCGAGCCCTGCTGATCCCATCAAAAGTCCGATTATCAGCAGCGATGCCTTGATATTTTTCTTCATTGTTATGATCCTGTCCTCGTTTGACATCGGAAACCCGGTGTCGCGTTTCCCATCAAGCGGTCTGCGCCGCGGCATTTTCTTGTTTGCTAGGCCAGCCTGTTCACCGGTTCGCGTCCGGCGAACAACTCCTGTAGACCGCTGATCAAGGCCTGTCCCATCATCACACGCGTCTCGATGGTCGAGCTCCCGATGTGCGGCAACATGAACACGTTGGACAAATCCAGGTATCGCGCATCGAGCTTCGGCTCGTTGCTGAAGACGTCTAGACCCGCCGCGAACAGTCTTTGATTGCGCAAAGCATCAATGAGATCATCATCCTTGATCAGGTCGCCTCTGCCGACATTGACCACGATGGCCGAACGCTTCATCAGATTGATCTTGTCTTTGTCGAGAAAATAGCGCGTCTCGTCGTTCAGCGGCGATGCGAGAAGCAGGACATCGACGGTCGAAAGAAACCCATCAAGATCCTGATGCACCACGGCAATGTCGGCGTTGCGGTTATCCTTCTTTCGCGGATCGAACGTGTGGATATTCATGCCAAACGCCTTAGCCAGCATCGCAACCGCGCGTCCGATACGTCCCATGCCGTAAATGCCGAAAGCCTTTCCAGTCAGACCATGTCCGACCAGTTGCGTCGGGGTCCAGCCCGCCCACTGCCCCGACCTCACCAACGCTTCGGATTCCGTCACACGCCGTGCTGCGCCAAGCATTAGCAGCATCGCGATTTCCGCAACTGCGTCCGTCAGCACATCCGGCGTATAAAGAACAGGCATTCCCTTGGCCCGGCACGCCGCGAGATCGATGTGATCGTGGCCTACGGAATACGTGCCGATCGCTTTCACCGATTCAGGGCACCCATCGAGAAGCGGTTGATCGACCAAGATGGGCGGCGCAATGACCAGCGCGTCACATCCATCGAGCGCCGTGAGAATTTCCGAGCGACTTGGACGCTGGCCCGGACCCGCGCCCGCGATCAACTCCAGGTGGAACTGCTCGGAAAATTTTTCCAGAACTTCGGATGGCAATTGGCAGGCCAGTGCAACACGTCGCATCATCATGCACCTCTCTCAAAAACTCGAACATCTGCGGACATGATCCCGCGTGATGCCGGCAATATTCGGCGTTCCGAGCAACGCCATGGCGTTGTCCATTTCCTGCCGGAATATCTCGACAGCGCGCCTGACGCCGGCTTCTCCGCCAGCAGAAAGCCCCCACAAAAAAGATCGGCCGCTCGCGCAAGCGGTCGCTCCGAGCGCAATTGCTTTAAGAACATCAGTTCCCCGTCGTACGCCGCCGTCGAGAATAATTTCCGCGCGGCCGGCGATAGCCTGAGCAATCTCCGGCAGCGCCGTCAAGGCTGGAGGAGAATGATCCAGTTGCCGGCCACCGTGATTGGAAACCATCACCGCCTCGGCGCCCAACTCAACGGCCTTCGCCGCGTCCGCGGGATGAAGGATTCCTTTGATCACCAGCGGCCCCTTCCATCGCTCGCGGATGCGTGCAACATCATCCCAGTTTGCGCTCGGATCGAACAGCGAGGCGACATGTTGCGCGACGCTGGTAAAGCTGCCCGACGACGCCATTTCGAAATTTCCAAATTTCGGCGGCGACTTCATTGCATCGAGCAGCCAGCCCGGGCGGCAAGCCATATCGAACACGGACGTCAGCGTGGGACGAAGCGGCAATGTGAAGCCGTTTCGCACATCCCGTTCGCGCTTGCCGGTCAGTGGAAGATCGACGGTCAGGCACAACACGCGGTAGTGCGCATCGGCTGCGCGCCGAAGCAGTCCATCCATCCACTCGCGATCGCGCAGGAAGTAGAGCTGAAACCAGCGATCGCCGTCAGGAACTGCCCGGGCCACCTCTTCAATGGAAGCGATGGAATTGGTCGAGAGGCAAAACGGCAAGCCGCTGCGCGCAGCAGCCTGTGCCGCCAATACCTCGCCGTTGCGCCGGAAAAATCCCGCGAGCCCGGTCGGCGACAGCATGATCGGCATGGCCGATGCCGCCCCTAGAAAACGATGCTCAAGGCTGCGGTTGCTGACGTTAACGGCCACGCGCGGCACCAGGAACCAGTCATCGAATGCAGCTTCGTTGCCGCGCAGGGTCCGTTCATCCGCGGCGCCGCCGTCGATGAAATCAAACACGGCTTTCGGCAATCGCCGCCGCGCCAGCAACCGTAGATCCGAAATCGATTGAGCGCGTTCAAGCTGACGCTCCGAATATTCCATAAATTATCTTCCAATTCGAACAATCGAACGCTCCCGCCTCAGCAGGATCGCGCACGTCTCAAATGTTGGCAAAGAACGAAACCAATCCTATCCCTGCTTCGCGCTGATGCCACCGTCAATGGTGAGCACAACTCCGGTTGTATAGCCAGAACGGTCGGACGCAAGAAATGCAGCCATGTCGCCGATCTCACGCGGCTTGGCGGCACGTCCCATCGGAAAACGCGCCAGCAGCTCATTGTACTTGCTTTCGTCACCAAGCACGTTCTTCGCCTGGGTTTTCATCAGCGTGATGATACGATCGGTCTGGACCGGACCCGGATTGATGCCGACAACACGGATATTGTCATCGAGGCTGCGGCTTCCGAGCGCACGGGTGAAAGCCATCAACGCTGCGTTGCCGGCAGTCCCCGCGATATAGTTGAAGTCGAATTTCTCACCGGCCGCGCCAATGATGTTGACGACCACACCATGGCCGCGCGTCTTCATCTTCTGATAAACGCGCCGTGTCAGATTGATATAGCCGAACACCTTGAGCTCCCAGCCATGGCGCCAGGTCTCCTCCGAGATCTTCTCCAGCGATCCGCCGGGGATATCGCCCGCATTGTTGACCAGGATGTCGACGTCTGAGGCAACCGATGCAAGTGCCTCGATATCCTCCGGCTTACGCAGATCCGAGGGATGAACATCGACCTCGACCCCGTATGCTGCTCGCAGTCTCTCCGCGACCTTTTCAAGCTGATCCTTGTTGCGCGCAGCCAGACGAAGGTTGCACCCCTCTTCCGCAAGACTTTCAGCGACCGCCGCACCAATGCCCTTAGACGCGCCGGTGATCAGTGCACGCTTACCGCGAAGGTTTAGATCCATGACAACTCCTGACCAAGGCCTGTGAATGATATTCCGATCGTCCGACTGATCACGACCGCGACCAGCCCGCGCGCCAGCTTCCGCGCTCAACTGCACTGAAGAAGCGCTCCAATTCCGCATTAAATGCGGCGGGCTCTTCCAGATTGATGGCATGCCCGGTGTTCGGGCACATCCACAAACCCGCCGTCGGAATGGCCGCCTTCAGCATCAGATTTGTTTCAATGCACGGCGCATCTTCATCGCCGACGGCCAGCAGCACCGGCGTCGTCATTTTCGCGAATCGCTCCTGAAAATCATGAAGCGATGGGCGCAGTGTCTGATACCGCGCCATGGTGTTCGACATCCCTTGCGCGGAGTGCTGGCGAAGGTGATCGACGAAATCCTGCCATCCGCGAGGGTCCTTGTATTTGAGCTGGATGCGCGTCGGACTGTTGCCCATTTCCTCGGCCATGGCATCCATGCCGCGCTCGAGGAAGCCGCGCGCTGTCACGAGCGTATCCCGCAGCCAGGCTTCACGGTGAGAGGGCGGCGATCCCGAGCCTGCGCCGGCAGCAACGATTGCGGACGCTTTTCCGGGATACCGCAATCCGAACTGAAGCGCCGCATAGCCGCCCATGCTCAGACCGACGATGTGCGCGCGCTCAATGCCGGCGCCGTTCATGACCGCGGCGATGTCATCAACGGAAAACTCCCAACCGTATTGCTTGAGATCGTCAGGCACGTCGCTCGGCGGATAGCCTCGCGCATTATAGGCAATGCACCGATAGGACCGGGAAAAGTAGCGGACCTGCGTTTCCCATTCCCGGCAGTCCGACCCGAATTCATGGACGAAAATGATGGGATATCCACGCCCCGTCTCTTCGTAATAAAGTCTCGCGCCGGACGCCTCGACATATGCCATCCAGATCCCTCCCCTTTTTGAGGGCACTATAGACATTCCTTTTATGGCCTTGCCAGCGCCGCGACTGTTGCAGGCATGCCTGTTGCGTCATACCCAGTTTGCGTGCCAAGCAGGTCGGCATTGCCAGAGCTCCCGATTCAAATCATCTTCTCAACCGACGCATTCGCCCGAATTCAGATCGATGCCATCCGAAACAAAATCAGCAGCGCGAACACCAGCCCGCTCGACGGGCGCATGGCTTGAGATTGCCAACACGCTGCAGCGCGACATCATTTTCGGACGACTTCAACCCCGAGAGCATCTCATCGAAGACGAGATCATGGAGCGGGCGAAGACATCGCGGCACGCGGTCCGCCGGGCTTTCGAGGAGATGGAGCGCAATGGCCTGGTGATCCGCCAGCCCAACAAAGGTGTTCGCGTGCGAAGCTACACGCGCAAGGAGGTCGAGGATCTGTATGAAGTCCGCGGAATCCTCGAAACCAGGGCTGCAGCCGGCATTCGCCTTCCGGTCTCTAAAGATCTCATCGCGCGCCTGACGGCTATCCAGACCAAGCATGAACGCGCCAGCGACAAGGGCAACGTGGTCGAGTTATTCGAGACCAATAATCTTTTCCACGAGACGTTCTATCAGGCCTGCGGAAACACAGTGCTCGCCGATGCCATCCGCATGTACTCGTTGCTCACCCACCCTATCCGGATGCGCAATATGTCGGACAAGGCATGGCGCAAGGAGGCGGTGCGCCAGCACTGGGCGATGATCAAACTTCTTTCGGGCAAGGACAGCAAGGCGCTCGCCGCCCTGTGCCTCGACCATATTCGGCATCCTAAAGACTTTTATCTGTCGCTGTACGAGGACGTCGCGACGTAAGCGCGACTTCTAGTGTGACGGTTCAGACTGCTTATCCGGGATCTCCATTTCGAGCAGTGCGGAACTCAGCGCCTTGCCGTGCGCGTCGAGCGACAGCGAGCGCGTCACACCGCCACCCAACGCTTCCTGCATGACGAAATTCAAGCACGCGAGGTTCGGCAGCTCGTAACGCACCACATCTCCGCCGACGATATCGGAAAAGTGGGCCTTCACACGCTCTGCGGTCACATGTTCCGCGAGGTAGGCATAATCCCCGGCTTCATAGGCGAAAATCGCCAGATTGGAGACGTTTCCCTTATCGCCCGCTCGTGCGTGGGCAAGCTCCCGCAACTTCATCAGACAACCTCATAGGTGACATGGGTCTTGATGCCTGAGCGAGGCAACAGAGTAGAGGCCGCCGCAATCACCTCGCGTGCCGACTTCCAGGCGCCGGCCCCACCGGACGGACCATTCAGCCAAAGCGATTCGACCTCATTGCCGATCTTGATCGCTTCCGACATCGTCTCCGTTCGTCCGACAACGCGAAGGCGCACTTCTTCAGGTTCGGGACCGGTGCCGACAGCAGCGCCGCGGTGGACGGAGTTGACTCCGATCAGATCGAAGCGGGTTTCCGTGGTGGCAACGCCCGTCATCTTCAGGCGCTCTCTGACGATATCCAGGGCCAGTTGACCGCGCGCCAGCGCACCCGGACCGGCGTAGGAAATCTGTCCCTCGCCGACATAGCTGTCGAGATAACCGATCGTCACCTTCAGCGTATCGGTGCGCTGCCGTCCGCTACCGCCGCGCACCGCCACGCGATCAGGCCCCTCCTGCGTGAACGAGACGCCGGAGAAATCCGCCACCACATCCGGCTGAATGTAGGAGGAAGGATCATGCACCTCGTAGAGCAATTGCTCTTTGCAGGTTCTGACGCTGACCTGACCGCCCGAGCCATCCACCTTGCTGATCACGGCAGAGCCGTCCTCGCAGACGTCGGCGAACGGAAAACCAATCCGCACCAGGTTTGCGACGTTCTTATAGCCGGGGTCCGCGAAGTAACCGCCCGTGACCTGGGCCGCGCATTCGAGCAGGTGTCCGACCAAAATGCCCTGACCAACGTGATGCCAGTCGTGGAGACTCCAGTTGAACTCGTGGACCAAGGGGGCCGCGAACAACGCCGGATCGCTCACCCGCCCGGTGATCACCACGTCCGCGCCGTTCCGCAAGGCTTCGACAATCGACTCGACACCGAGATACGCATTGGCTGAAACGATCTTGCCCTCGAGGTCCGAGACGCGTCCCTTGCGTTCGATCAGCGGAAGATCGCTGCCAACAATCTGATCCATCACATCGTCGCCGTGAACGGCGGCAATCTTCAATCCGGAAATGCCATGCTTTTTGGCGATGGCCGCGACGGCTTTTGCAGCACTGTGCGGGTTCGCCGCACCCATGTTGGTGATGATCTTGATGCCGCGCTTGTGACACGCCGGCAGCACCGCATTGAAGCGATCGATCAACAACGGATCGAAGCCGGAGTCCGCGTCTTTGCGGCGCGCTTGCTGCGCCAGCGCAATGGTGCGTTCCGCGAGGCATTCGAATGAAAGATATTGGATGTCGCCGCGTTCAGCGAGTTCAAGCGCAGGCTCGATACGATCCCCGGCGAAGCCCGCTCCCGACCCTATTCTGACTTTTTTCATGTTGTGACGGCCCGTTATTTTTGCGGCCTTACAGGCAAAGAATACCTGCCAACTTCGACCTTGAATATCGATTAGATTATCGATAATCATCGGTCAAGATGCCTGCTGCGAGCTATGCTTTTTTGCTTCGTCCGACATCACAAACAGCGTCCGGCTTCAACAAGGGCGCGCGACACAATGCACATCCGGAGGAATTTATGCGCAGATTCACAAGCCTTGTCATCGCGGCTGTCGCCGCGCTTTCCGTTACAACGGGGGCACGCGCGGAAGTCAGCGAACTCGTCGTCGCTCAGCAATATGGCGTGAGCTTCCTGCCGCTCATGGTGATGGAGCGCGAGAAGCTTGTGGAGAAGAATGCAAAGGCCGCCGGGCTTTCAGACCTGAAAGTGAACTGGGCCAAGGTCGCAGGCCCGAGCGTCATGAATGACGGGTTGATCTCGAACACCATTCATTTCGCGGCGCAGGGTGCGCCGTCCTTGATCACGCTGTGGGACAAGACCCGCAACAATGTCGGCATCAAGGGCGTCGCGGCAATGACGACCTATCCACTGTACCTCGTCAGCCGCAATCCGGATGTGAAAACAATCAAGGACTTCACATCGAAGGACAAGATCGCCGTTCCATCCGTGAAGATCTCGACGCAGGCAATCATGCTGCAGATCGCTGCAGCGGCGGCATTCGGCGAAAAAGAATACACCAAGCTCGACCCCCTCACGATCTCGCTGGCGCATCCCGATGGACTGCTCGCATTGACCAACAACACCGCAGGTGTGAATGCGCACTATACGTCGTCACCGTTCTACGAACAGGAAATGAAACTGCCGGGCGCCCATCTCGTCACAACGAATTATGAAGCGCTGGGTGGCCCTGCAACCGCTGTCGTGCTCTCCACTAGTACCAAGTTCCGTGATGCCAATCCTAAAGTCTACCGCGCCTTCTATGACGCCCTGAGCGAGGCAATCAACATCATCAACAAGGACAAGCGGAAGGCCGCACAGCTCTATCTCGATGTCGCGAAGGACACCAAGAATTCCGTCGACGACATCTACAAAATGATTTCCGACAAGGACTACGAATATACACTCAAGCCTGCGAAAGTCGTGAAGACAGCCGAATTCATGGCCAAAGTCGGCACCATCAAGCAAGCGCCGAAATCCGTCGAGGACTTGTTCTTTCCGGAAGCAGCCGGCCTCAAAGGCGATTGATGCACATGTCCTCTCCCCGAGGCGAAGCGAGTTCATCCTCGACCCCGCTGCTTGAGGTCAAGGGCGTCACGCTTCAGTACAAGACAACCGAGATCCTGATCACCGCGACATACCGCGTCGATTTCACGGTGCATCGGTCGGATCGATACGTGCTGCTTGGGCCATCGGGATGTGGCAAGTCTACGCTGCTCAAGGCAGTTGGCGGCTATCTTTCGCCAGTTGAAGGTGAAATTCGCCTCAAGGGAAACCCGGTGTCGCGACCGGGGCCCGATCGCATGATGGTGTTTCAGGAATTCGATCAGTTGCTGCCCTGGAAAACCGTGAAGCAGAACGTGGTCTTTGCGTTGACTGCCAGCGGACGTCTATCGGGCAAGCCGGCCGAAGACAAAGCGATGCACTACATCGAGAAGGTTGGGCTCGCGAAATTCGCCGATTCCTATCCGCACATGCTGTCCGGCGGCATGAAGGCCCGCGTCGCCATCGCACGCGGCATGGCGATGGAGCCGGACATCCTGCTGATGGACGAGCCGTTCGCGGCGCTCGACGCGCTGACCCGGCGCAAGATGCAGGACGATCTGCTGCGGCTATGGGACGACACCCGCTTCACGGTTCTGTTCGTCACTCACTCGATTCCGGAGGCAATCAAGATCGGCAGCCGCATCCTTCTGCTGTCACCGCATCCAGGTCAGGTGAAAGCCGAGCTGAGCAGTAACGGCGAGGACTCGGTTCATCCGCTGTCCGGCCGCAAGCTCTCCGACACGATCGATCACCTGCTGTTCGGGCAAACCGCCTCCGAGCAAGAGGACATGCACTCATGAACGCGATGCAAGCTGCGGATCGACGCGAGGATTTCATCGTCGAGGTGGTGCGCGCCAGCGACGATACCATCCTACACAAACCGCTGCCATTCTGGGAGCACCTCTATAACAACGGTTTCATCCGCAAGACGGTGATCGTCGTTCTGCTCTGCGTGATCTGGCAGGTCTATGCCAGCTGGCTGGATAATTCGCTGCTATTCCCGACCTTCGAAGAAACCATCAAAGCGCTGTGGAAAGGCATCAGCAGCGGTGACCTGATCCTGCGCAGTTGGGCTTCGATCAAGGTCCTGCTGATCGGATATAGCCTCGGGCTAGTCTTGGCGTTCGCTTTTGCGGTGCTTGCCATCACATCGCGTATTGGTAATGACCTGCTCGAGACCCTGACCTCCATGCTCAACCCCCTGCCGGCTATCGCGCTGCTGCCGCTGGCGCTGTTGTGGTTTGGACTTGGCACGGAAAGCCTGGTCTTCGTACTGATTCATTCGGTGCTGTGGCCGGTCGCGCTCAATGCCCATTCCGGCTTCCGCTCAGTCTCCAACACCATGCGCATGGTCGGCCGCAACTATGGGCTCAGCGGCATCTCGCTCGTTAGCAAGATCTTGCTGCCCGCCGCCTTCCCCAGCATCCTCGCCGGTCTCAAGATCGGTTGGGCCTTCGCTTGGCGCACGCTAATCGCGGCCGAACTGGTGTTCGGCGTCTCGTCCGGATCCGGCGGCTTGGGCTGGTACATCTTCGAGAACAAGAACCTGATTCAGGTCCCCGAGGTATTTGCGGGTCTTTTGATGGTCATTCTCATCGGCCTTGCGGTGGAAAATCTGATCTTCCGCGTGATCGCAAAGCGAACGGTCCAGCGCTGGGGCATGCAGAACTAAGCGCTCACCAAGCCAGCATCCTTCGTCATCCCTACCAGTGCGGAAAAATGTTGGGACAACCTGATGCCGTGCGAGGCAACATGTCCCAGCTTCTTGAGATGATGGACATCACGGCCACTTGTGGCCAGACGCGCTCCGAATGGCGTCGCGATCTGACCGTACGTCAGTTCTCCATAATGCAGGACAACGCCAGGCGACATTCTAGATGAAGAATCTTCATCCTTGGATTTTTCCGTGATGTGTTCGGCAGCCGCCACCGCTGCCAAGCAAGCCGCTTTTGCCTCCTGCGGAAACATCGCGAGCATCGATTCGTCGTCGATGCTGAGGACAAAACCTCCAAGTCTCGAAACGATCGACGCTGTGGTCCTGATCGTCTCTTCCATGAGCGAGGGTTCCAAGTCCGCGACATGGGGTTCGAATTTCACCAGCATGAGCGCGGCGTCGGTCGATTCAGTTTTGTAGCTCAAAAGCCCGGAGGCGAGCATTCGCTCAGCCGTCCGTGCGCCGGAAAATCGATCGAGAAGTGGCAATTCGAGCCGCCGCAGCGCCCGAAATTCATACGCCGTTCGCAGGCATGGCAAAATGCGCTCCAAAAGGGCGTGCTCCATTGCACTGAATCCCTTCACCCGCAGCGTGCCGAATACCGCGATGCCAATCGGCCCCTCGCCAGTGCTCAGCGGCGCAACGAAAAACTCACGCAACGCCCGGCCCTTGAAGAGCCCGATTCCATTCCAGCTTGGGAAGGATGGATCACCGGCGCGAACAACGAGACACTCTCCCGCATCCATCACTTGAGCGACCGGATTTTCCCGGAAGGTCATGGATGCAGCCGCAGCGTGTCCCGCCTCATAGACCTCGACCGGTTCATCCGGTGCCCATGCGATGGTGCGGCCGGCAAGCGCGGGATGCAGGGTTCGAAAATGAAGCGACAGGCGATCCAGCGGCAATCCGGCAAGACTGAGGCGACGCCCTAACTCTCCAACCAACGCGGCGTCATCAAGGTCGTGACATTCGTTTCCGCCAAGCCATTCGATGATCGCGAGCGCGGACGCTGATGGCGATGCCCGTTCCGATGGAGAGGAAATGGCGATGCCGGGCCGATGGTGAGCTTTCATGATCACTCTCCTTGCATGCAGCAGTAGCTATTGAAGTTCGATAACGCTTCCACCTAGTGCGCCCCGCCGCCACTTAGGTGTCCTGGCTTCTTCAGCAGAAGTGTAGCGGCGAGTGCGACGATAAGGGCTATACCGAGCAGATAGAACGTGTCGCTGAATGCCATGATGTTCGCCTGTTGCTTGACGCGGGCGCCGACCGCAATGATCGCCTTGTGTTGAGCCGTGGCCAAATCCGAAATCCCGTGGGTGAGGAAATAGGATGTCAGTTTCTGAATGCGGCTGCGGGTGGCTTCCTCAAACAACGAGATCGAGTTGGTCAGGATATTCGAGTGATACTGCTCGCGCTTGGAAACAAACGTCTGCAGCGCGGCAATGCCGATGGCACCGCCAAGATTGCGCATCATGTTGAACAGAGCGGAGGCCGAGCCCGCATTCTCGTGCTCGATTCCCGCAGTTGCGACGGCCGAGAGCGGTGCAAATACCAGAGCCTGACCGACGGCGCGGACGATATTCGGCCAAAGGAGCTGGTCTGCCGCGGTGTTGATCGTCATCTGCACGTTCATGAAGTTGCTGGCTGCGAACAGGGCGAAGCCGATGGCGATGACATACCGTGCGTCGAAGCGCTGCATCAGCCGGGGTACCAGCGGGATCAGTATCAATTGAGGTAATCCGGTCCATGCCAGCACCATGCCGATCTGTTCGGAATTGTAACCCTGGATGCGAGCGAGATAGAGCGGCAGGATAAACACCGATCCGTACAGCGCGATGCCGAGCAGGAAGTTGGCGAGAATGCCGAAGCCAAAATTGCGGCGAACCAACAGACGTAGATTCAACAGTGGCTTCTTGGTAGTGAGTTCAATCACAAGGAACAGCGACAATGCGATCGCAGCAATGACTGATAAGCGCACGATAAACGGAGAACCGAACCAGTCGTCTTTGTTGCCTTCCTCAAGCACGGTCTGCAGTGCACCGAGGCCGATCGCCATGGTGATGATGCCAGGCCAGTCACCTTCACGCAGCAGATCGAGCTGCATGGGTGCGCGTTCCAGTGATGCCCACAGCATCGCGATCATGATCGCACCGGGCACAAGGTTGACGTAGAAGATGTACTGCCAACCCCAATTCTCGGTGAGGTAACCGCCAATGGTCGGCCCGATGGCAGGCGCGAAGGTCGCTGAGAGAGCGAACAGTGCCATACCGACCGGCTGCTTCGCCTTGGGCAACTGCGTGATGATGATGGTGAAAGCCATCGGGATCAGCACACCGCCGGTGAAGCCCTGAATGGCACGCAGGACGATCATTTGCCCGAGATTGGCCGCATGTGCGCAAGCCAGGGAGAAGACAAGAAACAACACAGCGTTGGTTAGCAGATAAATCCGCACAGAAAAAATGCGTGCCAACCACGCCGAAAGCGGAATAACAACGATCTCGGCGATGAGATAGGACGTGGAGATCCAGCCGCCATCATCGATGCCGGCGCCGATCGCTCCTTGAATGTCCGCGAGCGAGGCGTTGACGATCTGGATGTTGAGCACCGCCATGAACGCGCCGAGGGTCGATCCCACCACCGCGACCCACATCTTGAGGGCGCTGTGGTTAGGAGTCTGCGCCGCGGTGCTCGCAGTTCCTGCGGCTGAGATATGAGAAGAAATAGCTTGAGCAGACATGGCTGAACTCCATCCGGCTGATGCCAGACACAATGCCGGATGCGCCGGCGAGCGATAATCGAGCAAAATGGGAAAGGACTATCCGGCCGGAATTGAAGATCGGCCGGACAACCTCCTTAGTTACTGGCGACCATGGGCGGCGCACCGTGGATCATCGCCCCCACGGCCGTCGGCTTCGCGCCTTGGCGTCGGGTTCGTTCGGCAATCACTGTCTGCTTGGTGTTGACAGTCGGCTCGACCGACATTCCAGCCCGCAGCATTCCATTCAGACTGGAATCATCCAGTGAGATCCTCACGGGAATCCGCTGCACGATCTTGGTGAAGTTTCCCGTGGCATTATCCGGCGGCAGCAACGCGAATTCCAGGCCGCTGGCCGGTGAGAGGCTATCCACATGTCCCGTGAGCTTGACGTCGGGATACCCATCGACCCGCAGTTCGACCGGCTGGCCGCCGCGCACATAAGTGAGCTGGGTTTCCTTGAA
Organism: Bradyrhizobium sp. SYSU BS000235; assembly: GCF_049747295.1. Taxonomy (NCBI): domain Bacteria; kingdom Pseudomonadati; phylum Pseudomonadota; class Alphaproteobacteria; order Hyphomicrobiales; family Nitrobacteraceae; genus Bradyrhizobium; species Bradyrhizobium sp. SYSU BS000235. Next base: position 3,625,110 of record NZ_JBMHJM010000001.1, on the reverse strand, counting down.
GTTCGCGACCACGTAAGTGGCATGCAGCGGCACCACCGCCATCAGTTGCGTTCCTGCTGCCACGAACTGACCGACGCGCAGAGAACGCGCACCCACCGTTCCGTTCACCGGTGCGGTGATCGTCGTGTAAGACAGATTCAACGTTGCCTGCTGTGCCAGCGCGCGGCTGCGCTCAAGCTGCGCCTGCGCCTGCTCACGTTCCGTGGTGAGCACAGCGATTTTCTTCTGCGCAGCGATCAATCCAGCCTGATCGCGCTGCAGTTGAGCGGCTGCCTGACCGCGAATGGACTCCGTCTGCTGCGCGCGCTGGGTGGTGCCCGATCCGGTCTTCATCAGGTCCCGATAGCGCACGGCATCCGCATCGGCGAAATCGAGCGTCGCTTTGGAGGCATCAATCGCCGCCTGTGCCTGCTCGATCAATGCGTGCTGCAAACTGATTTGCGCGTCGAGATTGCGGACCGCGGCAGCCGCGGCACTGACGTCAGCGTTGGCTTGCGCGAGCGCTGCGCGGAAATCACGATCATCGATCCGGGCCAGCACCTGCCCTGCCGTCACCGGCTGGTTGTCCTGCACCAGCACGTCAGCGATGTACCCCGCAACCTTGGGTGCGACCGTTGTGTAATCCGCCTTCACATAGGCGTCGTCGGTGGATTCGAGATAACGGCCCGTTGTCCAGTAATCATGGCCGTAGTAGCCAGCAAGTGCCGTACCAGCGAGGAGCGCGAAAACCAGCGCGCCACGCTTGATCCGTACGCGCAACGGTACCTGTGCTGGCCCCTCTGGTTGCTCTGACGCGGGGATCCCATCGGGATTTACTGCCGCAACCTGCTGGAAGCTTTCAGTGCGGGGCATCTCAACCATGTCATCCTCCTGTCGCCACAGCGACTCATTAGCGAAACGGATGGACGACTGCGCCAGAGCGATTGATTTCGATTGAAGAGCAATTGCTGCTAACGCGCTCGCCGTCGCCTGATCTGCTGACAGGAAGATGCAGCGGGTTGCTCAATCTGATAATCTTGGAAAATCCGAAAGGATCATCAACCAGGAGCGGATAATCCGGCGCGACGATGGACCGACTGACAAGTTTGACGGTATTCGGACAAGTCGTTGAAAATGGTGGATTTTCCGCCGCTGCCCGGAGACTGAACATGTCGGTCACCATGGTCAGCAACCACATTCAGTCACTGGAAGACCGACTCGGCGCGCGGCTCCTGAACCGGACAACACGCAAGGTGAGCCTGACGGAAATCGGCAAGGCGTATTACGAGCGGTCGCGTCAGATCCTCATGGACCTCGACGAGGCGGATCGGATTGCCAATGCCCTGCACTCGACCCCGCGCGGCACGCTGCGCGTGCATACCAATACTCACATCGTGCGTTTCCTGTCGCCAGTCTTCGATGAATATCTCTCGCTCTATCCCGGCGTCTCGATTGATCTCGCCACCGGTGAACGGATGATCGACATGATCGAGGAGGGATATGACCTCGCGATCCGTACGATCGCGCCACCAGATTCCAGTCTGATCATCCGCAAGCTCTCGCCGTGGCGTCTCCTCCTGTGCTGCACGCCTGCATATCTTGAGAGCCATCCAGAGCCCAAGCATCCGTCTGACCTCGCTCACCACAATTGCCTACAATACACGTTTCATCCTTATGGGGACGAATGGCGCTTCGAAGGACCGGACAAGCAGATGGTCACGGTGCGCATCACCGGCAATGTGACCTCAACCAATGGCGAGCTGTTACGCTTTCTGACGCTGAAGGGACACGGATTGTTTCTCGCGCCGAGCTTCCTTGTCGCCGATGAACTCGCCGACGGCAGCCTCGTTCGGCTGCTGCCGGATCATCGGCCGACCGAATTCGCCATCAATGCGATCTATCCACACCGCAGCCACCTGTCGAGCAAGGTGCGCATCTTCATCGACTTGCTGGCTGACCGATTTGCTGAACATCACAAGTGGATGGCTTGAAAAAGCAAGCTGCGCTCTCGCCGCTTACGCCTCGACAAACAGATCCGCACCTGGGTCAAGCCAGAACTCCTCGCAGTCCCGGCTGTCTTTTGTTTCCCACATCAGCATAGTCATCAGGGCCGGAGCATCGAGCGCGATCATCGGGGCATGCCACGTCCCTATGCGATAGCAAATACCTTGCGTCGACTCTGCCACGAATGCTGACACATGGGACAGATCGGGCTGGCCGTTAGCATCATCAGGCGCCACGATCACGAGATAACGCGCGCAATCCATTGGTGTGAAAAGCTGGTCCGACAACGGATGGCGTTCAAAGCAATTGACCTTGAACGGAAGTTCGGAGCGATCGACCTGGTACAGATCGACGACTGGCGCGGTGCCCTGCTCGTGCGAAAACGCTCGAACACCTTCGAGACGCCGCGCTCGTCCCTGATTGACCAATCTGCCGGCCTGATCTCCCGCTTCCAGCACGGTGCCAAATGCAGCAAAGCCGGCCGCGGTAAGTGGCTCAGCACGGATGATGCGGGAAGTGACAGAAGGCGACATAGACATCGATGCAAGCGGCTCCGGCGGATGGCCACCGGAGCCTATAGCGAACAGCAAGTGCGCTGCTAGAAATTAATTCCAAGCCAGGATTTCACCTGCTCGTGGAGGTTGCCCTGGAAGTCTTCCGGTGCACCGGACGCCGTGATCTCGCCGAGGCTCAGCACGTAGATCCGCTGGGACATGGCAATCACGCGGCGCACGTTATGATCCACCAGCAGGATCGCCATCTGCTCGGACGCGAACAGGCGGATCCATTCGAAGACTTCTTCGACAATTTTCGGTGACAGACCGATCGACGGCTCATCGATCAGGCAAAGACGCGGCCGCATCAACCAGGCCTTGGCAAACTCGACCATCTTTTGCTGGCCGCCGGACAGATCGCCCGCCTGCGCTTTGAGCTTCGGCCTAAGGCCCGGAAACTTGGTGAGCATTTCCTCGAAGCGCCGATCGATTTCCGCGCGGTTCGGGCTCCCTGTCGCTCGTCCAAGACCTTCCATCGGCAGCCGCAGATTCTCGGTGACCGTCATGAAGGGAAAGAGGCTGGATTCCTGCGGGATGTACCAGATGCCGCGCGCGGACAGATGATGAGGCGCGAGACCGGTGATGTCGTTGCCATCGTAAACCACATGGCCGGACTTTGGCGCCAGAAATCCGCAGATCGCCTTCATCACGGTGGATTTTCCGGCACCGTTCAGGCCGATCAGACCCGTGATGGAGCCTGCTTCGACATTGAGGCTCAGCGACCGCAACACATCGATATCGCCGACATAACCGGCCGTGACGTTGTCAAGAACGAGAACGCTGCTCACGCCGCATGCCCTCCGAGATAGGCTTCGATGACGTGGGCATCGCTGAGCACGTGGCGGGTCGATGCATCGGCAATCACCGCTCCGGCATTCATGCACACCGAGCGCGGACACAGCTCGACCACCACCGGCATGTCGTGGCTCACCAGAATGAAGGTCTGCCCGCTGGCATGCCGCGAGCGGATGAACGTGCTCATGATCTCCTTCATGATCGGATGCACGGCCGCGAATGGCTCGTCGAGCAGCGCCACCTTCGGCGGCACCATGAAGCACACACCGAATTCGAGCAGCTTCATCTGGCCACCGGACAATTGTCCCGCATCGAGATCGCGAACCACGCCGAGGCGCAGTTCCTCGATCAACTCGTTGGCACGTGCCGTCGCAGTCGCAGAATCCAGACCCTGGGCGCGACCGGCCACCAGCAAATTGTCGACCACATTCATGCGGCGGAACACACGCGTGAGCTGGAACATGCGCATCACGCCGCGGTGCGCCAGCTGCTCCGGCTTCAGCCCGATGCAGCTTTGCCCATCGAGCAGGATGTCGCCTGAATTGGGCACAGCGTGACCGCTCAAGATATTCAAGAGCGTCGTCTTGCCCGATCCGTTGGGACCGATCAGGCCCACCAGTTCGCCGGCCTCGACTTCGAAGCTGACATTGTTGACGGCGATCAGGCCGCCGTAGCGCTTCTCAACGCCGCGAATTGACAGCAGGCTCATGCTGACCTCCAGCGCTGCACCGCGAGCTTTGCAATTCCCCACAGACCGTCGCGGAAGAAGCGCGCGAAGATGACGACCAGAGCCGCAAAGACCACGAGCTGATACCCGCCGATATCGCGCAGCCACTCGGACAGCACATAGACAAGGAACGCACCGACAACTGGACCGACCAGCGTTCCAATGCCGCCGATCACCGTCATGCTGACGATCAATCCGGTCTGCCCGATCAGCCCCAGTTCCGGCGTCACCAGCTCCGCGAAGTGCGCATAGAGTGCACCGGCGAAACCGGAGGCTGCCGCTGAGATCGCGAACGCTGCCGTTTTCCAGAACACCACGTCGACGCCGCTGCGCGCAGCCGCAACCTCATCGTCGCGGATGGCCTGCAAGAAGAGACCGGCTTTGGAGCGCAGCAGTGCATAGAGCCCGACCAAGAGCGCCGCGAGTACAGCAAGAAAGAGATAGTACCAGCCGAGGCGGCTATTGAAGAGCGCGGGAACGCTTAAGCCCAGATCACCGCGCGTGACGTTGATGGAATTCGATGCGATCAGCCGCAGGATTTCTGCAAAGCTCAGCGTTGTGAGGGCGAGGTAAGGTCCCTTGAGACGCAGCACGATGCGGCCCAGGACAAGTCCAATCACGCCCGCAATCAGAATGGCGGCGATGATGCCAAATAGCGGCGGCACGCCAAAATTAGCGGCCAGAAGGCCGGTCGCGTAAGCGCCGATCATCCCGAAGGTCGCCGGTGCGAGCGAGAACTGGCCGGTGTAGCCCGCCAGCAGATTCCATGCGCCAGCGAGGATCGCGAAGTACATCGACACGATGAGGACGCCGAGCCAGTAGGCGTTGGTGACGACGGCCGGGATGAGCGCCACCACAGCCAGCACGACCAGGGCGACGCGAAATTCTGTCTCCGTTTTCGCGTTGGAGAGCTTCGACGATGAGGGCTTGTTGGGGACGGAGGCTTCGTTTGACATTAGACCTCCCTCCCCTTCTCGCCGAACAGGCCTTGCGGACGAAACAGGAGGAACAGCATGAGCAGTCCAAGACCGAATGCGTCGCGGTAGTCGTAGGACAAATACACGGCGCCAAAACTTTCAATCACGCCGAGCAGAAGGCTGGCGATGATGCTGCCGGGCACGGAGCCCATGCCGCCGAGCACCACGATGATGTAGGACTTGATCGCCGGGAACGCGCCGACATCCGGTGACGCGTTGATCACCGGTGACAGCAATGCGCCTGCAAACGCGGCCAATCCGCCCGACAGCATGAAGACGATGCTGCTGGCCCGCGCGGTATCGATGCCGGCCAGCGATGCCCCGAGGCGGTTTTGCGCCACCGCGCGGATCTGCTTGCCCCAGAACGACCATTTGATCAGCGCCGCCGTAATTCCAATCACAACGATCGCGATGCCCGCAGCCGCAAGCCGGTGACCGCTGATCAGGATTGGGCCGATTGTGACGCGGCTGACGTCCACGAGCGTCGGGCCGCGCATGGCATAAGGACCAATCACCTTGTCGACGAGGTTAATCAGGAACAACGACAGGCCGAACGTGACGATGACGGCGTATTCGTCACGCATCAGTCCCCACGATGCATATCCCGCATAAAGCGGACGCATCAGCAGCCGCTCGGTCAGCCAGCCGAACGCGGCACCGACCACAAAGGCGATCGGCAGCGACATCCAGACCGGCACACCCAATGCCAGCGCCACAATCGTGTAGGCGTACGCACCCACCATGTAGAATTCGCCGTGGGCGAAATTCACAATGCGCAGAATGCCGAAGATGAGCGACAGACCGATCGCCATCAGCGCATAGAACAGACCTGTGATGAGGCCGTTGACCGCGAGGTCAACGGCAAGCGCTCCAGTCATCGTAAATGCCAGCTATCGTTACTTGGTTGGCTTCCAGAGCTTCGACGGATCGAGCGGTTTACCCGGCTCTTCAACCAGCACCGAGTCGCCGACCTTCTGGTTGATCTCCGTCATCTGGAACGTGACGTAAGGAACCTGCAGCCACTGGTGGTTCTTGTAACCACCTTCTTTCGAGAAGGTGATTTCACCACGGGTGCCGACCAGCTTGGTATCTTCCAGCGCCTTGATCATGGCATCAGCATCGGTTGAGTTCGCGCGCTTGATGGCATCGGCGATCACAAAGAGCGAGTCAGCAGCCTGGAACAGCAGCCGGTTCGGCTCGTGCTTGGTCTTCGCGGTGTAGGCATCACCCACCTGCTTACCCAGCGGCGGCTGGCTCATCTTCGGATGGTAGAGCCCGAACACCAGCAGGCCCTTGCCGGCTTCCTTCACGTTTTGCCAGAAGTCCGGATAATCGGCGAGGCCGGAGGCATCGTAGAAATACGTCTTTGCTGACGGCGCGATACCCTGCTCGTAAACCTGATTCATCATGATGTAAGCTGCGGGCGGCAGCATGATATCGATGACGACATCCGGCGGATTGGCGCGCAGCGGAAGAATGGCAGGCAGGAAGTCCTTCGATGCGCGATCGAGCGTCTCGAATTTGTAGTCGATCTGCGGCGCCTGCTCCTTGAGCTTGGCACCAATCACCTTCGCAAGGCCAATGCCGTAGTCGGTGTTCTCGGCGAAAGCGACGACACGCTTGGCGCCGAGCGACTTCATCGATGCTGCGACAGCATCACCGACACGATTGTTGTAGTTGCCGGGATTGAAGACTTCCGCGTAACCCTTCTCGCGGATCGCATCCGACCAGCCGTTCGTGTTGACATACGGAATATGATACCGCTTGGCGACTTCCATACCGGCAAGCGCCGCCGAACTCTGGTGTTCACCAGTGACCGCGACAACCTTGTCGCGCGTGATGAGCTTCTCGACCGCGGCGCGTGCCTTCTCAGGCAGACCCTGCGTGTCTTCGACCACCAACTGGATCGGGCGACCGTTCACCCCACCGGCGTCGTTGATGATCTTGGCGGCGACCTCGAGGCCGTCCTTCACCTGTGTGCCTTGAACGACCGATCCCGGCGGAGACTGCGTAACGGTGACGCCGATCTTGATGGGGTCAGCCGCCTGTGCAGCGGAAATCAGCAACATCGATGCTGATGCAATAAAACCGGCCCGCAGGGCCGTACGGATCGATCCGATTGGCATTCGTCTTCTCCCGGTTGGTGGCGCATTTTTTATTTTATGACCGCGCCTTGGAACCTCGTTTTCGCAAAGTGCATGCACCTTGGCAAGCCAACCATTGGATAATCGTCTGATAATTAATCTCGCTCGCATGGCGAACGAGATCCGCGGGAATTTACGTTGCACAGCAAAAAATCTGCAGCGCTGCCGTGCAAGTGGCCCGAGCGGCGTTTAGCAGATAGAAATACCGCAGAGTGAAATTCTCAAACGTTGTAGGTCTCATGCCCATTGATCCCGTCGAACTCTCCCGTGAACTGATCGCTTTCAACACCATCAATCCTCCTGGAAACGAACTGGCCTGCATCACGCATCTGGAAAAGATTCTGGCCAGCGCGGGACTGGAGACCTCCATCCATAGCTTCGCTCCCGATCGCGCAAATCTCATTGCGCGGATCGGTGGTGCGAACGGCAAAGCCCCGCTGTGCTTCACGGGTCATGTCGATACTGTCCCGCTTGGCAACGCACCGTGGAGCGTCGACCCGTTCGGCGCCGAGATCGTGGATGGCAAGATGCACGGCCGCGGCGCCAGCGACATGAAATGCGCGGTTGCCGCCTTCGTTGCGGCGATCGGGAACATGACGGAGCAATTGCGCGACACCAGCGGCGCCGTACTCGTCATCACCGCTGGCGAGGAAATCGGATGCGAAGGCGCGTTCCATCTGGCGCGCGGCGGCCAGCTCGGCCGCGCCGGTGCGATCGTCGTTGCTGAGCCGACATCGAATGTACCGCTCGTTGGCCACAAGGGCGCGTTGTGGCTCAAGCTGACGTTGAAGGGCGTAACCGCCCACGGTTCGATGCCGCATCTCGGCGTCAACGCTGCCTACAAGGCCGCGCGCGCCTTGCTGGTGCTCGAGAAATTTCAGTTCAACGTGGCGCCGCATCCCTCTCTCGGCGCGCCGACGCTCAACGTCGGCACGATACACGGTGGGCTGAACGTCAACTCGGTTCCCGATCGCACCGAGATCGGAATCGATATTCGCAGCATTCCCGAACTCGACCATGCGCGCATTCAGGAGCATCTAAGAGCGGAACTGGGCGACGATATCACGCTGGAGCCGACCGTTGACGTCGGCGCGGTCTGGACCGATCCGTCGGCAACGTGGTTCAAGGATGTTTATGCGGTCGTTCGCGACGTCACTGGCGAGGACCATGGTAACGAGCCCAAAACCGCTCCTTACTTCACCGATGCATCGGCGCTGACGCCGGCTTTCGGTAATCCTCCGACCATCATTCTCGGACCTGGCGAAGCCGCCAAGGCGCATCAGACGGACGAGTACTGTTCGGTCCAGCGCATTCGCGAGGCCACCGACATCTATGCAAAGCTTGCAGCGAAATGGAGCAGCGGGAATTGAACCGGTTCCGGACCTGAAAGGGAGGATGATGCGCATGAGCGCATCATCCTGATTTCATCGACAACGAGTGATCAAATCCCGCCCATGCAAAGGTACTTGACCTCGAGGTAATCCTCGATCCCGTACTTGGAGCCCTCGCGGCCGTTGCCGCTCTCCTTTACGCCGCCGAATGGCGCCACCTCGGTGGAGATGATGCCCTCGTTGATGCCGACCATGCCGTATTCGAGTGCCTCGGCCACGCGCCACACCCGGCCGATGTCGCGGCCGTAGAAGTAGGCTGCAAGCCCAAACTCGGTGTCGTTGGCCAACCGGATGGCCTCCTCCTCGGTCTTGAACTTGAATACGGGTGCTACCGGCCCGAATGTTTCCTCGCGGAAGATCAGCATGTCCGGCGTGGTGTCGGTCAATATGGTCGGCTGGTAGAACGAGTGGCCGAGCGCGTGACGCTTACCGCCGATGGCGATCTTGGCGCCCTTGGCGGTGGCATCCGCGATATGCTCTTCGACCTTTTCCACCGCCGCCATGTTGATCAGCGGGCCGATGGTGACGCCGGACTCGAAGCCGTCGCCGACCTTGAGTTCGCTCACCGCCTGCGACAGCGCCTTGACGAACTTGTCATAGATGCCTTCCTGCGCCAGCAGGCGATTGGCGCAGACGCAGGTCTGGCCGGCATTGCGGTACTTCGACGCCATCGCGCCCTTTACCGCCGCGTCGATATCGGCATCATCGAACACGATGAACGGCGCGTTGCCGCCGAGCTCCATCGAGGTCCGCTTCACGGTGGCGGCCGACTGCTCCATCAGCTTCTTGCCGATCTCGGTGGAGCCGGTGAACGTCAGCTTGCGCACGATCGGGTTCGACGTCATCTCGCCGCCGATGGCGGTCGCGGATCCGGTGATCACCGAGAACACGCCCTTCGGCAGACCAGCGCGTTCCGCCAGCACCGCCAGCGCCAGCGCCGACAGCGGCGTCTGGCTCGCGGGTTTCACCACCATGGTGCAGCCGGCCGACAATGCCGGTCCCGCTTTGCGGGTGATCATCGCGGAGGGGAAGTTCCATGGCGTGATGGCGGCGCAAACGCCGATCGGTTGCTTCAGCACCACGATGCGACGGTCGGCGGTAAACGGCGGAATGGTGTCGCCATAGATGCGCTTGCCCTCTTCGGCGAACCACTCGAAGAAGCTCCCGGCATACGCGATCTCACCCTTGCTCTCGGTGAGCGGCTTGCCCTGCTCCGCGGTCATGATCGCCGCCAGGTCGTCCTGATTGGCCATCATCAGCTCGAACCACTTGCGCAGAATGGCCGAGCGTTCCTTCGCGGTCTTGGCGCGCCAGGCCGGCAGTGCCGCATTGGCGAGTTCAATAGCCCGCTTGGTCTCGGCGGCCCCCATATTCGGCACCGAGCCGACGATCTCACCCGTTGCCGGATTATCGACCTTGAGGGTACCGCCGCCGTCGGCCGCGACCCATTCGCCGCCCACGTAGCAGGCGTCCCGAAGCAACGTCGAATCCTTGAGTGTCAGTTTTGCAGCCATCTTATGAAGCCCTGTTGACCGGAGCGGCAAGCGCTTCCGCAGCTAGAAACGGATGATCTTCCCGGAGCCGGTGTGTGAAATTTTTCGGTCGCAAATGGACCAACCACAACAATGTATATGCCGATATTCGGCCGCGGCAATCCTCCCGCCATCATTCAAACCGATGGCAGCTCTGCTTCCCGCAACGAGACCTCGGCCTCTCACGCACATTCAAATTTTCACATCTTCAACGGCGCAATTGCAGCCTTGAGTGCGTCGGGCAGCGGAACGGGCTTGTTGGTCGCGCGATTGACATAAACGTGCACGAAGTGCCCCTGAGCAGATGCGACATCTTCATCGTCCTTGAACAATCCGATCTCGTATCGAATGCTGCTGTTGCCCTGGTGCGCCACACGCAGACCGGCGTAAATCCGTGACGGAAATGCAATCGATTGGAAGTACCGGCAGGTGGTTTCCACCACCAGTCCAATCACCTCGCTTTTTGAGATGTCGAGAAATCCCGCCTCGATCAGGTATTGGCAAACCGCCGTATCGAAGAAGGAATAGTAAGTCACATTATTGATGTGATGAAAGACATCGTTGTCCATCCAGCGCGTCGTAATCATCTGGAAATGCGCAAAGGACGCACGGGTCTCCGGCTTTGGACGTTCCGTCACAGCGATGCTCCATGAAGTGTCAGAGCATCGGTGTAAGTAATTTTATTCTGATTGTCGATGAAGGGGCAGATCTGCATGCGCTCGCGGGGGCAACCGCCCCGCGGCTCCTGAGACCCGATCGACGGGACGCCCTTCGCCAAGCAGGTCGGCAAGTCGAGACGCCCCGCCAGGAAGCAAGTACTTCCGCCTATTTCGCTTCAACGATCTTTCTGTCGAACTTATTGATGTCCGCGATCAGGTCATTCGTGGTCACCTGAGCGGCATCAACCTTGCCCTTCAGCAGTTCGTTTTTCTGAAGCCAGTCGAAATAGGATTGGAAGGCCTTGACATCGACTGCGCCCCATTGGTCCGTCTTCGGGTTGTCGAGCCGCCATGACTCGATGCGATCATTGAGGATCGCCTCGTCTTTGGTGATCGCCTCCTCAATATCGCCGCTCGAAGGCTTGAGACGCGGATACATCTCATAGCTGATCTTGATCGCCTCGCGCGGGTGAGCAATGCAGTAAGCCGTTCCCATGGAAAGCGCGCGGGCGAAATTCACGAGATCGGTCCGGCGTTTCTCGATGGTGGTGTCCATCGCGACCATGGCATTGCTGGGGAAGGTCTTGATCTCCGGATCCTGAATCCGACGCAGCTTGATACCCGCACGCTCAACCTGAGTGTAATAAGTATCAAACTGGCTCAGGATCTTCACGTCACCGCGGCGCATAAGCGTTGCGGTCTGGGCCGGCTCTCCCGTCACCACGACCCTGATATCGGTTTGCGGATTGAGCCCCGCATTGGCTGCCAAAGCGCGGGCGACGGTCACGCCGACGGACGCCATCGAGGTGACACCGATCGACTGTCCCTTCAGGTCGGCATAGGTCTTGAAATTGCTGTCCGCGGCGACCGCCAGACCGAAGATGTTGCGGCGATAGAGAGAATAGAACACCTTCGCCTTCACGCCTTGCAGCGAGAGGATTCCCAGCGGCTCGGGAGACGCCAGCGCGACATCGAGCTCGCCGGTCGCCAGATTGCGCATGCAATCGTTCGATCCGCCGAACGTGAACAGATCGAAGTCGATGTTGTTGTCCTTGAACCAGCCCTTCTTCTGGGCAACGGCGAACTGGGCAATCGCAACACTGTATGTGTTCGAGCACCAGCCAAGCCGGATCTTGTTTTGCGCGCTGGCGGGACTTGTTGAAACGGCGATGGCCATACCGGCAGCAAGCGCCAACATCGTTCGAAAATGCATCAACGTCTCCTTTGGAATGATAAGGCGTTTGTTTTTTAGGATGTCACGCGGGATGGCGTCTGGACGACGTTGTGGGCGTCCGCGTCTTCAGGCTCAGGCGCGGCCGTGTCCGGTCGCCGCTCCCAGTAGATCAATCGTTTGCGGATCTGCGCGATGAGTTGGTTCAGCACGAGGCCCACCGCGGCAAGCACGACGAGAACAGAGAACGAGCCCGCGACGTCCATCGAGAAATTCATGCTCTGAACGAGCATGCCGAGGCCGTTTTCGGCGCCGATGAATTCCGCAACCACCGCGCCGATCAAGGCGAAGGTCAGCGCGATTTCAAGCCCCGCCATGATGAACGGCAACGCGGCAGGCAGACGCAGCATCCAGAATACCTGGAAGTTCGATCCATCGAGCGAGCGCACGAGATCCACGCGATCCTGATCGACCGACCGCAGGCCCGCGACGGTGTTCACCATCACCGCGAAGAAGCAGATCAGGGCGGCCGCGATCACTTTCGATGTGATGCCGAGACCAAACCAGAGCACGATGAGCGGTGCAAGCGCGACCTTGGGCAGCGACTGCAGCACGATCGCATAGGGATAAACGAAATATTCGACGTAGCGGTTGGTGGCGATGCCGACACCGAGCAGAAAACCGATGCTCGATCCGATGGCGAAACCCGCGAGGACCTCAGCGAGTGTAATTCCCATGTGCCAGAGATAGAGACCGCTGGAGAGGCCGTTATAAAGCGCGATCACAACCGACGAGGGCTTCGGGATCACGAAGGCCGGAACGTTGAAGTACCGGACCGTAAATTCCCAGAGTCCGAGAAGGATAAAGAACAGCGCGACGCTGATAGAGCGATTGAGAAACGTTGGACGAATCGGGCTGTCACTGTTCATCAGTCGATCACTCCGCTCGAACCAAAATGGGCCCGGATGCGGCTGACATAGGCGCCGAATTCGGGGGAGTTCATGATCTCGAGACCCCGCCCGGCAGGCAGGTCGATATCCATGATTTCGGCAACGCGTCCCGGGCGCGGCGTCATCACCACAACGCGGTTCGCCATGAACACAGCTTCCGGAATCGAGTGCGTGATAAACAGAATGCTCTTGTTGCTTTCGAGCCAGAGCCGCTGAAGCTCGAGGTTCATGCGCTCGCGCGTCATCGCATCGAGCGCGCCGAACGGCTCGTCCATCAACAGGATCGCCGGATCATGCAGCAATGCGCGCGCGATGGAGACGCGCTGCTGCATACCGCCCGACAACTCATTGGGATAACGGCGCTTGAAATCAGTCAACCCGACAAGATCGAGAAGCGAATGCGCACGTTGCACCGAGCGCTCACGATCGAGCTTTTGCACGTCAGCGGGAAGCATGACGTTCTCAAGCACTGTGCGCCATGCAAACAGCAGCGGCGCCTGAAACACCGTGCCAATATCGCGGCGCGGCCCCTTGGTGACGATGCCACCAATACGCGTTTCACCAGCGCTCGGGGTTAAGAGCCCGGTGAGAATTTTCAGCAGCGTGGACTTTCCGCAACCTGACGGCCCGACGATCGCAACGAATTCGCCCTGGCGAACATCGAGCGAGACCTTGTCGAGCGCCGTGACGACACCATCGTCGACGCGAAAGCGCTTCGACAATTGGTTGACGACAATGGCCTGACCATCGGCGCTGTGATGAGCAAACGGTCGATCGACCGCTACGGCAGCCTGTGTGGGCATCGGCAACTCAACTCCCTCGCTCCGCCTTATTTTTTGTGGCGGTTGATGCCGACATATTGGCATCAAGCAACCGGCGCTGCAATTTGAATCCTAGATTGTATACAAAATCGTAGCCAGTTGCCTGTCAACCCTGAAAGCCATTGTGCATCAGCGAGATAGAGACCTCGCGCGTGAACCGCTTCGGTCTGTGTGACCATCTTGGAGGCAACGGAACAAGAAAAAAGCCCGCAGGACCAAAGACCCTGCGGGCAACGAGCAAAGCGTCAGCATGCGATGATCAAAGAAGCAGCAACGGATACCGACGTCGAAAAATATTTTCAGCGTTAGGCGGCGAGCGCCGTGTGAGGCGCCACGAACGACACACCAAGGCTTTCCGCGACGGCCTGGTTGGTGATGGCGCCGCGATGCACGTTCAGGCCGGCTGCCAGATGGGGATTAGACATCACTGCATCGATGCCACCTGCCGCGAGCGCCAGTCCGAACGGCAACGTCGCGTTGTTGAGCGCATAGCTTGACGTCAGCGGAACCGCACCCGGCATATTCGCAACGCAATAGTGAATGACGCCGTCAATCTCATAGGTCGGCTCCGCGTGGGTCGTTGCGTGCGATGTCTCGAAGCAACCACCCTGGTCGATGGCCACATCCACCAGAACTGCACCGCGTTTCATCCGGCTCAGCATGGCGCGGGAGACCAGCCGCGGTGCGCTCGCACCGGGCACAAGCACCGCGCCGATGACAACATCCGCGGCCACGACCTCGTCCTCGATCGCCTGCAGAGTCGAAAACCGCGTGCGGACCCGGCCCTCAAACAGCTCATCAAGTTCACGCAGACGCGGCAGGGACCTGTCGAGCACCACGACATCCGTGCCAAGGCCCACGGCCATTCGCGCCGCATGTGTGCCGACGACACCACCGCCGATCACGGCCACGCGCGCCGGCAAGACACCGGGAACGCCGCCCAGCAAAAGGCCGCGGCCACCGGCGTGACGTTGCAGCGCCAGCCCTGCAGCCTCAATGGCGAGACGCCCGGCCACTTCACTCATCGGTGCCAGCAACGGAAGGCCACCGGCCTTGTCGGTCACCGTCTCATAGGCGACCGCCGTGCAGCCGGATTCAACCAGTCCGCGTGCCTGATCGGGATCAGGCGCAAGGTGAAGATAGGTGAAAAGGATCTGGCCCTTGCGGAGCTGCTTCCATTCGGATGGCTGGGGCTCCTTCACCTTGACGATCATTTGCGCTTTCGCAAACACGTCCGCGGCCGATGATGCGATCGATGCGCCGGCCGTTTCATAGGCAGCATCAGAGGCGCCGATGCCGGCCCCCGCTCCGCTTTGCACCAGCACCGAGTGACCGGCAGCGGTGTATTCACGGACCGCCTCCGGTGTCAGGCCGACGCGGTATTCATGGACTTTGATTTCTTTAGGAACGCCGATCAGCATTGCAGACATCTCCTGTTCGATGGCGCAATTTTATCGCGACGTTCGCGCTCCTTTCGGGCTATAACGATGAACACTAGATTAAATGCGCTCGATTCAGACGCAGATCTGCAAATTCAAGATCGAAACCAACATGAGTGACCTAGATCGTTTTTCCGTCGCGCTCCTGAAGGAGCTGGTGAAGGACGGACGCGCGAGTCACGTAGAGCTTTCACAGAAGATAGGCCTGTCTCCCACCGCCTGCGCCCGCCGTCAAAAATCGCTCGAACAGGAGGGCGTGATCACCGGCTATCAGGCCATCCTCGGCGACAAGGCTCTCGGCCTCGGCGTCCATGTCATCGTCCGCATCACCCTCGACAGCCAAAGCGAAGACGTGCTTCGCAGCTTCGAACAGGCCATCGAACGATGCCCATCCGTGGTGCGTTGTTTTCTGATGTCAGGCCCGGACGACTATCTGGTCACCGTCGCGGCGCGCGACATCGAAGACTACGAACACATCCACAAGAGCCAGTTGTCTCGTCTGCCGCACGTATTTCGTATTCAATCAAGCTTTGCACTACGCCAGGTGATCGACCGGCCTGCGCTCCCGGTTTAATTAGACCGCTTTTGCTTTCGCGCCGTTCCGTACCCGTCGAGGTCGCGCCGCGACCACCGCGCTTGCGGTGTCCTCATCAATACCCATCCGGCGATAGCGATAGACCTCCTGCACCTTGGTCATGTTCTGCAGCGAGCTGCGCACATGGCGCCGCGCCGCCTTGGCCGCCGCGGCGCCGTCGCGCGCATAAATCGCATCCGCAATAGCACGGTGTTCGTCGAGGCCGGTGTCTTCGAGATCGACCCACAGCACTTCCAGCCACAACGCAAGCTGCAGTTGCTGGTAGACCTGCTCGGTCATCTTGATGAGCGCAATGTTACGCGTCGATTCCGCGATCACCTTATGGATTTTGATTCCAAGTTCGAGATCGCGCGCGACATCTGCCGGCGTCGTCTTCTTGCTTTTGTGAAGCTCCGCCATCTGCGCGACAATTTCGCGGATAACATCGAGATCGTCGTCCGTCGCCGTCTTGCAGGCCAGTTCAGCGGCGCACGCGTCGAGGGCTTCGCGCACCACAAGAAGATCGCAAACGGCTTCAACATTGAGGTCGACGACGGTGTAGCCGACGTTCCGCTGCCCGATGACGAGCCCCTCTTCCTCGAGCTTCATCAAGGCTTCGCGTAACGGCGTGCGGCTGACGCCGATACGCTCAGCAAGGCGGCTTTCCGACAAGCGTTCCGACGGGCGCAACCGGCCCGTCAGGATCATCTCCTTGAGACGGTCATAAGTCGAATGCCGCACCGACTGACGCGACTGCTTTTTGACGATCGCCGCTTTGCTCATCAACGTTCTCAGGCTTGCCAATTCAAGCCCATCATCCTTATCGGCTTAACCCAGCAAGCACAATTGTACGCCGGGATCAGAACCCCAGCGCACAGCCGTCCTTGCGGTGATCCGAGCCGCCGAATAGCGTGCCGTTGTCCCAGTCGATCCAGATCGCCTGCGCACCGCCGATCGGCCATCGCGGCGGCTGGACATGAAAGCCGCGCTTCGTGAGTTCGGGTCCCACCGCATCACGGATAATCTTTTCCGCTTCCACATTGACCGTTCCGGGCAAGGGAAAAAGCCGCGGCTGATCAATTGCGCTCTGGATATCGAGGCCGTGGTCGAACACCTTCGACAGGAAATGAGCATGACCCATGGACTGATAATGTCCGCCCATGACACCAAACGACATGCAGACCTTGCCACCTTCCACAACCATTCCCGGAATGATCGTGTGCATGGGGCGCTTGCGTGGCCCGACCGCGTTCGGATGCCCCTCCTCCACGACGAAGCTGATGCCGCGGTTGTGGAACAGCACGCCCGACTTCGGCGCCATGAGTCCGGTGCCGTACGGATGGAACAGCGAGTTGATGAAGCTGACGACGTTTCGATCCTTGTCCACCACGGAGATGTAAACCGTGTCCTTGTGTTCGGCGGCGTCGAAAGCCGGCATCGGCTGGATCGCTTTGGAGAGGTCAATCTTGGCGGCGAGCTCATCGGCGAGCTTTTCGGACAGAAGATAATCAACCGGGACGTGCGCCTTCGCCATGTCGGCCACGAACGCGTCACGCGCCGCATAGGCAAGCCGCGTCGCTTCGACCTCGATATGGAGATTATCCACATTGAGGGGATCAGGCTTCACCTTGAAGCGTGACAGAATGTTGAGGATCATCAGCGCGATGATGCCCTGGCCGTTCGGAGGGCATTCGTAAACCGTCCGTCCGCGGAAATTCGTCTTGATGGGCGTGACGTATTCGCCTTTGGCTTCCGCGAAATCTTCCTTCGTGTGCAGTCCGCCAATACTCTGCAGATAGCTCACCATGTCATCGGCGACATCGCCGCGATAGAACGCATCCGGGCCCTCGCGGCCGATCAATTCCATCGTTGCTGCGAGTTCACGCTGATATTGGATGTGACCGATCGGCGGCGCCTGATCACCGGCCAGGAAGGTACGCCGCGACGACGGATCAGCCTTCAAAAGATCGAGCTGGTTTGCGATGTCGGATGACACCCGCGGCGTGATAGGATAACCGCCCCGCGCCAATTCCACCGCGGGGGCCAGAATATCCGCCATCGGCATGCGGCCGTGATCTTTGTTGAGACGGCACCACGCCTCCACCGAGCCCGGCACGGTGACAGCGTGGGGCGTCTGCCTGTCAATCGTCGTGATGCCCTTGTTGCGATACCAGTCGAGCGTCGCTGCCGCCGGCGTCTTGCCCGAGCCGTTGTAGGCCACGATGTCGCTCGAGCCGTTGCGCGACGAAAGCATGAAGCAATCACCACCGATGCCGGTCGATCCTGCTTCGACAACGCACTGAACCGCACAGGCCGCGATCGCGGCGTCCATCGCATTGCCACCTGCCCGCAGAATATCCACCGCGACAAGGGTTGATGCCGGGTGAGATGTCGCGGCCATGCCGTTTCGCGCAACAGCCAGGGACCGGCCCGGGGCCTCAAAATTCCGCATTCGTATCCAACCCTTCTAAAAGTCTTTTATCGGCGACTCGCGATTGTCCGGCGAAGCCGCTTCGCTACTTAAGACCGCTGTTTTTCAACCACGCCAGCGTTTCGTCAAGTGACAGCTTAATACGTCCTAGCAGGTCTTCGATTTGCGCTGCGGTAATAATCAGGGGCGGACAAAGGTTCACGGTGTCTCCCAGCGCCCGCGTGATCACGCCGTTCGCCTGCGCCCGCTTGCCGGCGTAGAGCGCTACACCTAATGAGGGATCGAACGGCTCCTTGGTCCCCTTGTCGCGAACGACTTCCAGGGTAGCGATCAGGCCCGTTCCGCGCGCTTCGCCGATCAGCGGATGATTACCGAGCTCGCGCATCCCAGCCTGGAAGGCCGGCGCGATCGAGCGAACGTGGCCGACGATGTCGCGCTCCTCGTAGATTTTCAGGGTTTCGACTGCCACAGCTGTTGCGACGGGATGTCCACCATAGGTAAAGCCGTGACCAAAGGTCCCGATCGTCCCGCTCTCCGACGCGATGGCGCGGTAGAGCTTCTCGTTGATCATCAGCGCCGAGATCGGCTGATACGCCGCCGAAAGCTGCTTCGCCATCGAGATCATGTCCGGCTTGATGCCGAAGGTTTCACAACCGAACATGTTGCCTGTGCGCCCAAAACCGCAGATCACCTCATCGGCAATGAACAAAACGTCGTATTTGCGCAGGACAGCCTGGATCTTTTCGTAATAGGTCGGCGGCGGCACGACACAGCCGCCGGAAGCCATCAGCGGCTCGGCGAAGAACGCGCCGACCGTGTCTGGACCTTCACGCAGAATCAGTTGCTCGAGCGACTCTGCGCATCGCGTCGCAAACTCCTCTTCCGTCTCGCCCGGATTGGCATAGCGATAGTGATGCGGGCAATCCGTGTGCAGGATGCGGTCGATCGGCAGATCGAACGAGCGATGATTGTTCGGCAGTCCCGTAAGACTTGCTGCAGCAATCGTCACGCCGTGATAGGCGCGCATGCGCGAAATGATCTTCTTCTTGGCGGGCTTTCCGATCGCGTTGTGGTAGTACCAAACGATCTTGATCGCTGTGTCGTTCGCTTCCGATCCCGAGTTTGCAAAGAACACTTTCGACATCGGAACAGGCGCGAGCGCGATCAGCCGCTCGGCCAATTCCACCGCGGTCTCATGCGACTTGCCGCCGAATGAATGATAGAATGGCAGCTTCTGCATCTGCCGGATGGCGGCATCCACCAGCCGCTTCTCGCTGAAACCGAGTGACGCACAGAACAATCCGCCAAGCCCCTCAATGTAGCGATTGCCATCATTGTCGACGACGTAGATGCCATCACCGTGCGAAATGACGAGCGGACCTTCCTTCTCGTGAGCTATGGCATTCGTATAGGGATGCAGAACATGAGCAACGTCGCGCGCTTCGATCGAATTTGGACGTATACCCATGATATTGCTCCGCGAATTCCTGGAATGAGCCCATAGCTCGGGGGATTGAGATCAATATTGTATACGATATTGCATCCATGTAAATCCAGGTTTAGGCTTCTCAACATCAGGAGCGGCCCATGAACTCTGCAATCGATGTGCGGTACGCAACTGCGAAAGACGCTCCCGACATCGTGACGCTGTTTGCTCGCGTGGTCGAGCCGCTCGAGATCTATTCACAGGCGGCCCGGTCGGATGAAATCCGCAAATTTTCACAAGCTGAAGTTCAGCGGCGGATTGCGGACGACGCTCGCGCCATCTCTCTCGCGTTTGTGAACGACACACTTGCCGGGTTCGCGATCACCGAGGACCAGCGAGGGCCCATCTGGATTCATTGGTATGGCGTGAATCCTGACCATCGTGGACACGGTGTCGGGCGCGTGATCCTGCAGCATATGATCACCTCCGGGCCTGAACGCGGAGGAACACGAATCTGGTGCGACACACGAACGGCCAATGTCGGCTCGATCGCGTTGCTCAAAGAACTTGGGTTCGAACAACTCTGCGAGCTCAAGAACCATTGGCACGGCCAGGATTTCTATCTCTGGTCTCGCGATATCTGACGAAAACGGCGGGCGCCATTGGCACCCGCCGTAACGTAGTCGACGAACGACCTCAGCGCGCCGGCCGGGGATCGATCGGCGTCGTTCCGCGCAGCCCAAGAATGTCTTCCAGCACTTTCGCACCGGCCAGAAGCTGCGCCTCGCCGCGCGGCGCGGCAATGACCTGAAGTCCGACCGGCAGGCCGGACTTTGTAAATCCGCAGGGAATCGACATTGCCGGGCTGCAGATCAAGGTGATGGCATACACGATCGCCAGCCACTGGACGTAGTTGTCGAACTTCACACCGTCGCATTCGGCGGCATAGCGATTCTCAATCGGGAACGGCTGCACGATGGTGGCGGGCGCCAGCAGCAGATCGTACGTTTTGAAGAACTCGATCGCGCGGTTCATCATCGCAAGGCGCTGGGCTTCGGCACGCTCCAGATCCTCGACCGTGAGCTTCAATCCCTTCTCGATGTTCCAGATCACTTCCGGCTTGAGCTGATCCCGCTTGGTGCGAAGCAGCTGAGCCTTGCTGATCGCGAAGTCATAGGCACGCAGGGTCTGGAAGCACTCGTGCGCCTCCTTCATATCGGGATGTGCTTCCTCGACGATCACGCCTGCTTCCGCGAAACGCTCGGCGGCCTTGCGCGTAAGCGCTTTGACTTCCGGATCGACGGGGGTAATTCCGAAATCAGGCGAATAGGCAACCTTCTTCGGCTTGCGGCCCGATCGCGCCGCATCGAGATAGGAAATCGGCAACGCGGGCAACGACACCGGATCGCCGATGTGCTCGCCGCACATGGCATCCAGCATCAGCGCCAGATCTTCGACGTTGCGCGCCATCGGTCCGTTGACGTTCAGCGTCCGGGCGATCGCTGCCGCCGGCGTCACGGCAACGCGGCCAATGCTCGGCCGCATGCCAACGACGCCGCAGAAGCTTGCCGGATTGCGCAGCGAGCCGCCCATATCCGAACCGTGTGCGATCCACGCCGTGCCGCTGGCAAGCGCCGCGGCAGCGCCGCCGGACGATCCGGCTGCGGATTTCGACAGATCCCACGGGTTCAGCGTCGGGCCGAAAACTTCGTTGAAGGTGTTGGCACCGGCGCCGAACTCCGGCGTGTTGGACTTCGCATAGACGGTGCCACCGCTCGACTCCAGCTGCAGCACAGCGGTGCCGGATTGTTCAGGGACGCGATCCTTGAAGATCGGCGAGCCCTGGGTGGTCAGCACCCCGGCCACGTCCGTCAGATCCTTGATCGGCACCGGAAGGCCCGCGAGACGGCCGCGCTGGCCGCGCGGCTTCGCCATCAGGGCCTTGGCATTCGCACGCGCCCGATCAAAGCACAGGGTCGGTAACGCATTGACCTTGCCGTCCACCTCGGCAATGCGCGCTTCCAGCGCGTCCAGCAGTTCGAGCGGCGTGACATCGCCTGCGTTCAACTTATCAACGATCGCGCAGGCCGTTGCACGGATCAGCTCATTGCCACCAGACGTCATCCCTGTCTCCTTTTTGGATCATCCTTTTTGGACGGCTGGTACTATGCGTCGGTCATTTGCCTTGGGCAATATCCGTCAGCACCTCATCCATAGCGTTCAGGAAAATATCGGCATTTGCACGCGAAAAGACGAGCGGCGGCCTGATTTTGAGAACGTTCGCGCCCGGGCCGCAGGCGCTGATCAGCACGCGCTTCTCGCGCAGGCCGTTCACAAGGCGGGACGTTTCCGCTGTCGCTGGTTTGCGCGTGGCGCGATCGCTGACGAGCTCAACGCCGACGAAGAGCCCCGCTCCGCGCACATCGCCGATCAGTTCATGACGCTGCGCCAGCGCGCGCAGGCCGTCGCGCATGTATGAGCCGACATCCTTTGCGTTCGCGATCAGCCCTTCCTGCTCGATCACTTCAAGCACCGCCAGGCCCGCTGCACAGGACACCGGATTGCCGCCGAATGTGTTGAAGTAACGCGTGCTCTTGCCGAAGACGTCCAGAATGTGCGGCTGAGCGACCATGGCTGACATGGGGTGGCCATTCCCCATGGGCTTGCCCATGGTCACGATCTCGGGGATCAGACCATGGCGGGCAAAGCCCCACATCCCCTCGCCGGTCCGCCCGAAGCCGGGCTGCACCTCATCGGCGATCAGCACCCCTCCAGCTTCGCGGATCACATCCACAGCCGGCGCGAGGAAGCCTGCCGGATCGGAGTAGACACCGTCGCTGGCGAAAATCGAATCCACCAGCAATGCCGCGGGCTTGATGCCATGGGCCTGCATATCCGCGATGGCCTTGCGCACATTGTCGGCGAAGGTTTCGCCGACATCCTTGCCGCCGCTGCGGTAGAGATCCGGAGCCGGCACGGTGCGGACGTGAGAGCCCAGCGTGACACTGCTGCCAAGCGAGGGAGACATCTCCGAAATCGCGATGGTGACGCCGTGATAAGCGAGCTGCGTGACGATCACGCCCGTTCCACCGGTGAAAGTCCGCGCTGCACGATAAGCGAGGTCATTCGCCTCACTGCCCGTGCAGGCGAACATCACATTGGACAGCTCCTTCGGGAAAGATGACAGCAGCCGCTCGGCGTAATCGAGAATGCCATCGGTCAGATAGCGCGTATGCGTATTGAGGGTCGCTGCCTGCTTGCTGAGCGCCGCCGTGACATGCGGATGGCAATGACCGACACAGGCGACATTGTTGTACACATCGAGATAGGCATTGCCGTCAGGATCGTACAGCCAGACGCCCTCTCCGCGCACCAGATGCACGGGGTTGGCGTAAAACAAACGATAAGCCGGCCCAAGCAGACGTTCGCGGCGCGCAATCAAGGCGCGCTCCTGTTCGGTCATGTTGGTTGCGGCCGACGCATCGAAGGCATTGATCATCGTCATCTGGTCACCTCGTTCCGATACGCTTGTGAAGCCATTCGATGGCCTCGGTGCGGGAGATTTCGTTCAAACGCTGAAGTCCGGACCATGCGGCATTTTGATTCCGCATGATGTAGCTCGCATTGTCGGGATGCCTTGCAGCGCGCCAAAAGCTGATCGCAATGGCGAGTGCAAACCGTGCCCCGATGAAGTCGGGCAGAATCTCGACTTCTTCCGGCAACAGCGGATGCAGTTCGTGAAAGGCCGCAGCGACTTCGGCGGGGCCTTCAAGCGGATGCCCGGTTGGCTCGAATTGATAAGCTGCCGCAACTGCAAGGTCCTGCACGATCGGCGAGTGCACCGAATCTCCGAAGTCGATGACGCCCGCGATCTCGTCATTGCGCGGGATGCCCGCAAGGACGTTGTGCGGATTGAAATCGTTATGAATGACTTGCGTGCGCAACTGCGGCAGCCGCGGCAGGACATTCGCGGCGAAGCGGTCGAGCGCACGCGTGGCCAGGGTCTTGCGCGCCTCATCCAGATTGCTCAGCAGCGAGCGCGCCCGGTTGGCGTGCTTCGTATCCCACAGCAACTCATGACCATCCGCCGGGTGGCGAAAACCCCGCAACGCGAGATTGAGGCGCGCGAGAAACGTGCCGATGTTTCGTTTTTGAGCTGCGCTTCGTTCCGCCCGATGGAGCGGACACCCCGCAAGATAAGTGAGGCATCGCACGCGGCGCGGGGGATGTTTGTCCGTTCGCCACACCGCTTCATTCGCATCGCTGTTTCGTGGACGAATGAGCAGCGGCACGGCCAGCCCTGGATCGGTGGCCTGGATGTGCAACAGCAGCCTGCTATGAAAGTCCGTCACCGCATCATCTTCAGCGGGATGGATCACTTTCAAAACATATTCGTCGCCGTTGCGGGCGCGCAGATGGAAATTTCGGTCGCGCTCACCGACGAGTAGCTCGACGGTGACATCGAGACCGAAATGCACGCGCGCCAGCTCTTCGGCCTCAGCGTTGGATACAGGCGGTGCGGCAATCTCGAGCAGCTCTCCAAGCTTCTCAAGCGTCGCACTGCCGTGGGGATCGCTGTTTGACACCAGCTCTCCGCGCCGGTTCGCATCAGCCGTCATCGAACGAAAAACTCCCACAAATAAAGGCCCTTAACCGGGGCTACTAAGCCTCTCAATTCCATTTGATGTATGATGCATCATAATAGCGATGTCGGCAAGCCTTTATATTAACGGCGAGCTTCCTTCCCTCATCATATCTGGCGAGCTTTCTCACCTCGCGCTGGGAAAGCTATTTCAATGTCCCGTCGCCTTCGCTGTCCTGGTCCAGCGTAGATACGCGGTCGTAGACCGCCTGCCCACCTTTGATGAGATCGTTCATGATGGCCGCAGCCGCAGCGTCGGGATCTTTCCGCTTCAGCGCTTCAATCACCGGATAATGATGCTGGATCATTGAGCGCCCCCCATCGATATAAGCATCCGCGATGACCGGACCCATCTGCAGCCAGATCCGCTGGATGACACCGGACAGCACCGGCATTCTGGCGATCTGCATGATGCGGAAGTGAAAGGCCTGATTGAGTTCTGCGCCGTGGATGAAATCAGCGCGGGCAAGCGCCTCTTCATTACTCTTCACGATAGCTTCCAGCTCGGCGATATCCTCGTCTGTCACCAGGCGTGCCGCATTTTCGGCCGCCAGTCCTTCGAGCTTCAGACGGATCGAGCGGATCTCGAGATAACGCGCTTTGCTCAGATGCGGGATGCGGATATCGCGCGCCGAGCGAAAGACCACCGCATCATCATGCGCTAGCCGCAGAATAGCGTCTCGCACCGGCGTGACACTTGTGCCGAGTTGAGCCGCGATATCGCGAATCTTCAGCCGATCACCCGACCGAAACTGGCCCTTGGTAATCGCATCGCAGAGCGCGAGGTAGACCGTTCGACTCAGGTTCTCATGGTCGATGGTTTTCAATTCAACGTCCATTTGAACATCCAGTGAGAGAAATCGCTCACCCTCATCATACAGGATGTTCATACGCCGTTGGAAGTTGGCTGGGGAACTAACGCCCGCCCCCGATTCCAACGCTCTCGCCCCAGCGCCGTACCAGATCGTTGTTGATCCCGAACAGATCGAGGGCGCGGCCCACTGAATGATTGACCATGTCGTCGAGCGTCGCGGGACGGGCGTAGAACGCCGGCACCGGCGGCATGACAATAGCGCCCATCTCGGTAACCTGTGTCATCGACCGCAGATGGCCGAGGTGGAACGGCGTCTCACGCACCATCAAAATCAGCTTGCGACGCTCCTTCAGAACCACATCGGCAGCGCGCGTCAGGAGACTTGATGTTACGCCGCTGGCGATCTCCGCCAGTGAGCGCACCGAGCACGGCGCGATGATCATGCCCATGGTCTGAAACGACCCACTCGAAATGGCCGCTGCGATGTCGTCGACCCGATACACCACGTCAGCCAACGCTGGCAGATCCGAAAACTTGGTCTCCGTCTCATGGGCCATGGTGATCTGCCCCGACCGCGACACGACAAGATGGGTTTCGACCCCGGCAGCACGTAGCGCCTTCAGCGCGGCCAGACCGTAGATAGCCCCCGACGCTCCAGTGATGCCCACGATGATCCGCGGAGCGTTCGTCTCTTTTGCTTTCCGCGTGTTGGCCTGATTGCCCATGATCTCCCTGCGCATTTTTCTACAACTCAGCCGCCAGTTGCGTGCTGTGCCATGCTGGCACCGCGCACAGACCAGCTCGTCAGCCTGCGTTCCAGGACGTCGAAGATCGCATACATTCCGGCCCCCATTGCTCCAACCACGAACAGCGCAGCGAAAACGAGCGGCACATTGAAGTTCGATCCCGCGACCAGCATGACGTTGCCAATGCCGTTATTGCCGGCCACGATCTCAGCGATCACCGAACCGACAAATGCCAGCGTGATCGCGATTTTCAAGGATGCGAAAAAGTACGGCAAAGATCGCGGAATCCCGATCTTGATTGTCATGTCCCGCTGCGAGGCGCCGAGCGACCGCATCACCTCGAGCAATTCAGGTTCGATGGTCGCGAATGCGGTGGCGACGTTCGCAACGACCGGGAAGAACGAGAGCATGAAGGCCGTGACGACCGCCGGCACCGTTCCCGTCCCAAACCAGATGACAAAAATCGGCACCAGCGCAGCCTTCGGCACGCTGTTGAAGGCAACAAGCAGCGGATAGAGCGCCTGATAGGCAAGGCGTGAGGAACCCACCAGAATACCGAGGATCAAGCCGACACCGACGGCGATGCCGAACCCCAGCAAGGTTGTGAGAAGCGTCGCCATTCCATTGGTGAAAAGCGGACCGCGGTAGGTGTAAAGCGCCTTCATGGTCTCCCACGGTGTTGGGAGAATAAAGCTCTTGATCCCGAATGCGACGATGATCAGCCACCACAGAATGATACAGGCCAGCGCTGTCAGCCACGGCGCAAGGCGCCCTATCGATTCGTTCGTCAAGACTTCTTCCCCCGACCGATGTGATCCCGCAGATCGTGAACCAGTCCAACGAAGTCAGGCTGAAAAGTGGAGTCCAGCGTACGCGGACGCGCGATATCGACGCTGCTGGTTTTGACGATCCGCCCGGGACGTGCACTCATCACATGGACCGTTTGCGCGAGGTAAACTGCTTCGCGCAGCTCATGCGTCACCAGGATGATTGTGCACTTCCGCGAAGACCACAGATCCTGCAACACACTCCAGAGCTCTTCACGCGTGAAGGTATCCAGGGCCGCGAAGGGCTCATCCAACAGCAGGATCGAAGGCTCGTGAATAAGAGCGCGGCAGAGCTGCGCGCGCTGTTGCATACCTCCAGACAGTTGCCATGGCATCCGGTCGGCGAAACCCGACAGGCCAACTGTTGCCAGCAGTTCCTCCGCCCGCGCGCAGTTCTTGTCGTGATCTGCCTTCTGCCGGCTGCGGTAAGGCTCGACGATTTCCAGCGGCAACATCACGTTGTCACGGACGTTTCGCCACGGAAGCAGCGTCGCATTTTGAAACGCCATTCCGACCTTTTGGGGCCGGCAAACGTCCGCGCCATCGACGCGAACGGTCCCGCGATTTGGCTTGACCAGTCCCGCAATCAGCTTCAGCAGTGTCGACTTTCCGCAGCCGCTCGGACCGACGATGGCGATGAACTCACCATGCGCGATGCTGATATTGGCTCCGGAGACGGCGAGCGTCTGATCGCCGGAGGCCTTCCCGCCGGAAGATCCATAGACCAAATCAACGTCAGTCAGTTGGATAAACGACATCGGCGGGAGTCCCTTTCGGCCAGAACGCTCTTTGGTCAGTTGATCATCCGCTCGCTTTTGGGCGGCAGATAGGATGGATCGAACACTTCCTCCAAGGAAGGCTGGCGCGGCAGATTGTAGGCCTTGGTAATCAGCGTAATGATGTTCTGCAGCCGCTCGCGATTGACGTCGCCGAACCCATCCTTCTTGACGTGCTCGGTCAGAATGCAGCAATCCAGCGCGACGCGAAGACGTTCGCGTTCGATGTCGGCATTCAGCAAAGGCTCGTAAGCCAGCGCAGCCTTCACCGCGACCTCAGGGTCCTTCGCGACGTCTTTGAGCCCCTTCATCGTGGCACGAAGGAATCCCTTCACCGCATCAGGATGCTCCTTGAGGAATTTACGCGATGCCGCAATGGAATTGCCGTACAGCTCGAGGCCATAATCCTTGTACATGAAGTACTTGATGTCGTCTTTCTTGACACCCTTGGCCTGCAGTTCAAGCAAGGAGTTAAAGACCTGTCCCGGGATGGCATCCACCTTGCCCTGTGCCAGAAGCACCTCACGCAGACTTGGCTCGATGTACTGAATCTGCATCGAGGCCGGATCGATGCCGGTCTTGCTGGCAAAGATCGGGAACAGCTTGAAGGTCGAATCATTCGCCGCCGAACCGAGCTTCTTGCCGTTCAACTGTTTGGGGTCGGTGATGCCGCTCGACTTCAACACGAAGATCGCGGCGGGCGCCTCCTCGTATCCGCTCATCAAGACAGGGAAGCCTTGATCGGGATTCTTTGAATTGAAATCCATCACGACGTTGATGTCGGGAAATCCCATATCGTAGCTACCAGCAGCAAGCTGACGCACGACTTCTGCCGATCCCTTACCGCGGTCGATCGTGACGTCGAGGCCCTCTGCCTTGTAGTAACCCTTCTGAAGCGCAACGAAGAAAGCACCGTGTGTCGCTCCGGGAATCCAGTCGAGGGTGAATTTCACCTTCGTCTGCGCACTCGCGGTGTGCGGCGCAGCGACGAGTGCAAGAGCTAAGGAAAGCCACGCAATATAACGTCGTTTCATCATTCTGCTCCATGGAGATGTGTGTCAGTCGCTGGTGCTTGCTGCACAAATCGGGCCAATTCTCAGGGCTTCTTGAATCTTCCTTCTTAAAGTCGATCGTCAGTTAGTCGCGATCCCTGCTAAGCGCGTCACACCGTGACGTTAGCTTTCGCGAGAATTTCCCGTGCACGCGCACGCTGCTCATCCGAGATGACCAACCGCTCAGCGAAGCCGTCTTCCAGCGGTGCCGTCGCATCGATTCCCATCTTGGTCACCGTGAAGTTCTTGGGATCCGATGTTGGATCGATAATCGCCGACTTCACGCCGGGGACCATGAAAACGTCCTTCTCCGCACGCACGCGCGTGGCCACAGCCCACATCACGTCTTCCATGTCGAAGATATCGACATCGTCGTCGACCACGATGACGTGCTTGGTGTAGAGCTCGGTTCCGAGCGCCGTCAGCATGGCCATCTTCGGCTCGCCGTCCGCGATCTTCTTCATCGAGACGATAGCAAGGAAGGCACCGCAGGTCTTGTGCGGTACGTGAACAGCGCGCACGTTCGGCAGGTTGCGGCGAAGCGCGTTGAGGATCTCGCCCTCACGCGTGATGCACGAAATCAGGATGTGGTCGCGCGACATTCCGGACACCACGCTGTGGAAGAACGCATCACGCTTCATCCGCACGCGATGTGCAACGAAAACATTTTGTGTGCTGCGGTAAGATGCGTATCCGGTGAACTCGCCAAACGGACCTTCCGGTTCGTGGACGTTCGCCAGAATCTCCCCTTCGATGATGATTTCCGCGCCTGCGGGAACCTCCAGATCGCCCACCCCGCAGCGCGCGACACGGTATGGCTCGCCAAACAGGCCACCGATGATTTCATACTTCCGGACATTCGGCGGATAGGCGTAGACCATCGACCCCATGTAATGCAGAGGATGATTGCCGATCACGATCGCGGCCGGCAGCGATTGCCCGAGCGCCTCGGCGCGGCGATGAAATTCATACATGCGCCGGCGCGAATGGAGCGACACGCCGAGCCTGTTCTTGCCTTTCAACATCAGGCGATGAAATCCGGTTGTGTCCACGCCGGTTTCCGGGTCGCGCGCCGTGATCTGGCCAGCGGTAATATAGGGTGCGGCATCCACGGTGAACTGAAATGGAATCGGCAGTTTCGTGAGATCGACCTGATCGCCTTCGAGCACGACTTCATCCCACGCGCCTTTGGAAACGACCTCACAAGGAATGTAGTTCTGGCACCGATCGCGGAATGTCGTTGGCAGATCAGCAGGGGTTGTGTTCAGGCAGTGTGCCAGCAAACTTCGGTTGCCTGCGATGTTGGTGACGACCGGCATATCGGAGCCTTCGACATTTTCGAAGATCACCACCGGGCTCTTGTTCAGGCGGTCGAGCTCAAACACCACCGACGTCATCTCGAGCCGCTTGCTGACCGGCTCCTTGATCCTGAGAACTTCATCCGGAAACTGCCTCTCGGTGTTTTCGACGAAGCCCCGCAAACTCTGATTGTCCGACACCTGAAGGTCTCCCCGGCTGACGTCCATGTTATCAGCTTATATGATAAGTTGACCGGGGCAACGCCAAATCAAAGGCAACGACTGATTACATATGATGCACCGCGCAAGCTCTTCTGCAGCACACAATGAGATTCAAGCAGCACACTTCGCACGTGACAGCAGCGCAAAATGCGATGCAAACAACAGAGTTGAAAAGACAAATTGTTGTCGCACAGCACGCTGCACACGGCGCGTCTCACATTTCGTGACGTGCCGCTTTCGTCAGCAACAAGACAATCTGCGCGGGGAAGACAACACGGAGCGACATTGCATAAGCTTCGAGATTGGCAAACGCAGCGGTATCGAACTCATCCGCCTGCCCTATGGAATGACCATGAAAAAAATTCGCCATGACGCTGTGCTGCACACGCTCTGCCTCCAGCTCATCGGCCTTGATGCGCGCGCGAAGCGCGGCGGTTTCCTGAAGCTGCCATTCCGCGGCCGGCGCTTTCAAAAAGCGGCGCGCGAGGCGAAGCGGCCTCACGACGTCTTTTTGCCAATCTGCTGTCAGGCTGACGATTCCGCCGATATCTTCGGCATTCAGGCGGCGCCCCTGCACTGCAACCCACAGCATGAAGAGCACGATGTTGACGTCAGCCCCGTGCTTATCCTGAAGCTCCAGGCAGGCATCCGGAACACCAGACTTTGAGTAGACGGTGAGCGAAAACTCCCAGAACGATGAGCTGGGGCCAACCATCAGGAACTTCCTATTGAGAGACGCATTGAAGGTCGTTTGCGAATTTCCTAGGTATTGAAGTAAGCATTATGCTGTATTTCTTTTCGTTAAGGCAATTCCGGCAAAGCACGTTCCCTCGGTAAATGACACGCGCACTCGAAAGCAATCATGCCTTCCAGACGAATTGAGCAAACCCTTGCGCCGCAGAGTCTTGCGGATCGCATCACTGTCGCGCTGCGGGAGACGATCGTGAGCGGTGAGTACGCACTGGGTGAGCAACTGCCTGCGGGCAAAGACCTGGCTCAAAACTACGGCGTCAGCATCACCGTCATTCGCGAGGCGTTGTCACGCCTCAAGGCCGATGGGCTCGTGGACTCGCGCCAGGGCAAAGGCGTGTTCGTTGCCAAGGACACCATCGATCGCCCGTTCCGGCTGACCAAATCCAATGAAAAGGCACGCGCCATTCTGGAGGTGCTGGAGCTGCGTATGGGCGTTGAAGTTCAGGCCGCCAGTCTGGCAGCCGAACGGCGAAGGCCCGGCGACCTCAAGAAAATGGAGAGGTGCCTAAAGGCCATGGAGCCGTCGCGGAAGTCATTCGATGAAGCTTTGTCGGCTGATATCGAATTTCATCGCGCGGTGGCGGCGGCCACGCAAAATCCCCTCATCATCGGCTTTGTGGAATTTCTGCAGCCGCATTTGTACGATGCCATCGCTTCGGCAAGGGCCACGTCCGCAAAGAAAGCCGATACCGCGGCCGCAGCTTACGAGGAGCATCTCGAAATCTACAACGCCATCGCGGCCGGCGATAAGCGCCGCGCCCGGATTGCCGTGAGGAGCGTGCTCGAAGGGACGCTGCGACGAATGCAGAACAGTCTGCAGGCACAGGGACGGAAGGAATCCGGCAAAGCGAACCCCGCCGCCGAGAAACCCTCGCTCCGGTGATCTTACGTCTTCCTGATTTACGTCTTCCCGAGCCAGCCAGGCGCGAGATCAGGTCTTCTCGACCGGCTCGAACTTGCCGCCTGCCAGGCGCCGCACCAGGATGTAGAAGATCGGCGTGAAGATCAGGCCGAACAACGTCACGCCCAGCATTCCGAAGAACACCGCGACGCCTACCGCCTGACGCATTTCCGAGCCCGATCCCGTCGAGATAACCAGCGGCAGCACGCCAAGGATGAAGGCGAAGGACGTCATTAGAATGGGGCGCAAGCGGAGCCGGCAAGCCTCAATCACGGCTTCGAGTTGATTGCGGCCTTCGCGTTCGATGTCACGCGCGAACTCGACGATCAGAATGGCGTTCTTTGCCGCAAGTCCCACCAGCACGACAAAGCCGATTTGAGTCAGGATGTTGATATCCTGCCCCATGACGCGCACACCGATCGTGGCCGCAAGCAGGCACATCGGCACGATCAGGATCACAGCGAACGGCAGACTCCAACTGCCGTACTGGGCCGCCAGCACCAGGTAGACGAACAGCACGCAAATCGGGAAGACATAGAGGCCGGTTTGACCACCGGTCGCCTGTTGGTAGGACAGGTCAGTCCACTCGAATGAGAAACCAGTCGGCAGCGTTTCGTGCGCCAGTTTCTGCATGATATTGAGGGCCGTTGCGGAACTCGTGCCCGGCAGCGTATCGCCCTGCAGCTCCGCGGCCGGATAGAGATTGTAGCGGGCCACGCGATCAGGTCCCGATATGTCGCGGAAGTCGACCATGCTTCCAAGCAGCACCATTTGTCCGGCCGAGTTGCGCGTCTGCAAGCGCGCAAGGTCGGCGGTTTCCTTACGGAACGGCAAGTCGGCTTGGGCTGTGACGTGATACGTTCGCCCGAGAATATTGAAGTCGTTGACATAAGCGGATCCGAAGTAGGTCTCGATCGCATCCGTGATATTCTGGATCGGCACGCTCAACATCTGCGCCTTCTGGCGATCGATACCGACGAAGACCTGCGGTGTGTTCGCTGTGAACGGCGAGAACACCGCCGTCAGCCCGGGCGCCTTGCGCGCCGCGTTCACGAGCTCATCGGTCGCGGCGGCGAGCAGTTCAGGCCCCCGCCCCTGGCGATCCTGCACCCGCATGGCGAACCCGCCGCCGGTGCCGATGCCAGGAACGGCCGGTGGTGGCACCACAATGATAAACGCGTTTTCGATCGCCGACAGACGCTTGCGCAATTCCGCGGTGATTACGGCGGCGGTCAGGCCTTTCTTGACGCGCGCCTCCGGCTCGTCGAACACCGGAAAAAGCGCTGCCGCGTTGCTGGCCTGCGTGCGCGTAGCGCCCGACAGACCCGCGAAGGACGGCACACGGACAACACCGGGCGTCTCAAGCGCAATCTTTTCGATCTGCCTCACCACTTCGGTCGTGCGCGCCAAGGACGCGGCTCCCGGCAATTGCACCGAGACAATCACGTAGCCGCGATCTTGCGCCGGAATGAAGCCTTGCGGCGTGGTGACCAGCAGCCAACCCGCGCTGCCGATCAGGACGGCATAAAGCAGCAACATCACCACCGAGTGCCGGATGACGAATTCGGCCGTCGCCGCATAGCCATGGGACAAGCGATCGAACAGCCGATTGAAAGCCCCCGTGAACGTCTCCCATCCGCGCGCGATGAAATTCCAGCTCGCCGGTGGACGGGCGTGTTCGTGCGGTCTTAGAATCAAGGAAGCCAGCGCTGGCGACAGCGTCAGCGAACAGAAGCAGGAGATTGCGGTCGCAACAGCAATCGTCACTGCGAATTGCTGGAAGAATTGGCCGGAGATGCCTCCCAGAAAGGCTGTCGGGACGAACACCGCGCAAAGAACAAGTGCAATAGATACCAGCGCGCCGCCGACTTCCTGCATCGTCAAGAGCGCCGCGTCGCGGCGGCTCATTCCAGCGCCGAGATGCCGCTCGACGTTCTCCACGACGACGATCGCGTCATCGACCACGATGCCCACCGCCAGCACAAGACCAAACAGCGTCAGATTATTGACCGAATATCCGAGCGCGGCCATGACCGCAAAGGTTCCGACCAGGGATACTGGAATTGCAATAATAGGAATGATCGCCGGCCGCCAGCCCTGCAGAAACACCAACACCACGATGACGACAAGAATCATCGCCTCATAGATCGTCTTGATCAATTCGTGAACCGACTGTGCGATGAATTCGGTCGGGTTGTAGCCGATGTTGTACTCGAGACCGGGAGGGAAATCGGCCTTCAGTTTGACCATCGCGTCGGAAATCTGCTTCGCAGTGGCCAACGCGTTCGAGCCGGGACGCTGCGAAACCAGCATCGCGACGGCGGGCTTGCGAAGCAGGAAGCTGTTGGTGCTATAAGCCAAAGCCCCGAGTTCGGTGCGCGCAACATCGCGCAGCCGCACGGTCCGGCCATCAGCACCCGCTTTAATAACGATGTTTTCGAACTGCTGCGGATCTTTCAACCGGCCGGTGAACGTGAGGCTGGGCTGGAATGCTCGGTCCGATATCGGCGGCTCCGCGATCACACCACCGGTGATCTGCAGATTCTGGGCGCGGATGGCGGTCAGTACATCGCCCGCAGTCATTCCCAAATTTGCGATCTTCTCCGGATCGAGCCAGAGCCGCATCGAATAGTCACGCGCACCGAAAATCTGGATGTCACCGATGCCATCGAGACGCAGTAACTGATCGCGCACCTGCCGCAGGGCATAATTGCTGATGTAAAGCTGATCATAGGTATCATCCGGCGACAGCATGAAGACGACCATCAGCAGGTCGGGACTGTTCTTCTCCGTCACAACGCCGTTTCGCCGTACCTCTTCGGGCAATTGAGGCAGAGCAATAGCTACGCGGTTTTGGACCAGGACCTGCGCCTTGTCGAGATCAGTCCCGAGCTTGAAGGTGACCGTGATGTTCAATTGGCCGTTGGAGGTTGCCTGGCTGTAGAGGTACAGCATGTCCTCGACACCGTTGATCTGCTGCTCAATCGGTGTCGCAACGGTATCCGAGACCGTTTGCGCGGATGCGCCGGGGTATTGCGTGGTCACGACGACTGTCGGCGGCGCAATTGGCGGATATTCAGCAACGGGCAATGTCGTATAGGCGATCGCGCCAACGATCAGCAGGACGATGGACAACACCATCGCAAGAATCGGCTGGTTGATGGACAGGCGGCCGAGGTTCATGGCTTTGCACTGCTTGTGCTGGTGGTTGTCGGTGCATGGGGCGCAACTTTTGCGCCGATGCGCGCGCGTTGCAGGCCCTCGACAATGACCCTGTCGTCAGGCTTCAGTCCCTCCCTGATCACCCGCAGCCCATCGTCCAGCGGACCAAGCGTGACCGGTTTGGCGTCGACGGTGTCGTCGCTCTTGACCACGAAAACGATCTTGCGTGACTGATCGGTGGCAATAGCCGTATCCGGGAGCAGCAGCGCTTCATACGGCGCGCTGCCAAGCACGCGGACGCGGGCAAACTGCCCAGGCAGAATCGACAGGTCGTGATTGTCGACCAAAGCGCGGCCGCGCAACGTGCCGGTTCCGATGTCCAGCCGGTTGTCGAGGAAGTCCATTCGGCCTTCGTGCGAAGGCTTGGTCTCGCCGGCGAGCATGACTTGCACCGGATTTGGCGTGTCGCGTGAACTCGGCCGTTTGCCCTCAAACCAGAGCCGGCTGTTCTTGAGATAAATCGACTCGTCCATGTCGAAATAAACATGGATCGGGTCCATCGAGACGATCGAGGTCAGCAGCGTCGCGCCGGTTTCGCTGCCCTGCACCAGATTTCCGATGGTCACGAGGTGGCGGCTGATGCGCCCATCAATCGGTGCGCGAACCTTGCAGTATTCGAGATCGAGCTGGGCGCGCTTCAATACACCTTCGGCTTGGAGTGATGCGGCCTGCGCCACCTGAAGGGCCTGCCGCCGCTGATCGACAATAGACTCGGACACCGCCGAGGTCTTGACCAAGGCTTCAGCACGCTCCAGCTCGCGCTGCGCGAAATCGATCTTCGCTTTGGCGTCATTGAGCTGGCCCTGCGCCTGTTCGGCGGTGGCTTCATACTGGCGGGGATCGATGGTGTAGAGAAGGTCTCCCTCCTTGACGATGGCGCCGTCCTTGAAGTCCACGGTCATGACGAACCCCGTCACGCGCGCGCGAATCTGGACCTGCTCGATCGCATCGAAGCGGCCGGTGAATTCGTCCCAATCCGTCACCACCCGCCTTGTGGGTTGAGCAACGGTAACCGGAGGGGGTGGAGCTGCCGCCTGCTCCTTCTTTTCCCCGCACGCCCCAAGCGCCAGCAAAGCAAGAAGTGGAAAAACCTGAAGGCGCCGAGGTGAAGATGCTGCCGCCTGAGTTGAAACGCCGGACGAACTTAGCAAACCATTCACGACCATCTCCGCACGAATAAAGAACCGTAAGGCAATTATCTTGCAGGCGATCAGATCTAGTGTCCCGAATCCAAGGTTCGCCTCATAGTGCAGCGCACCCCGTAGCGAACTTCGTATTCGAACGGATTATTCCCCGGTTCTGTCCGGACGGAAATAGTTTTCTTTCCGCGTCTGGCGAAACGAAAGCACGGAATGGTGGCACCCCGGTTTCCCGCGGATCTGCTCAGAACGCTACGTGCGGCGATTGCGACGGTTTTGCGATGAATGGAAATCATCCGGGTCCGCGGGCGACCATGCGTGAGCGCCTGCGGAGACCGGTCCAACTGCTAGTTGGCTTTTTCGATAAATGCGTTGGTATAAGTCTTGGTGAGGTCGATCTTGGCGTTCTTCACTTCCTGCGACGACTGGCTGAAGACGTCGAGCACCGCCTGGGCGCCCTTGGGGTCCATTTTCCCGGTCAGCGAATACATCGGAATCGTGTTCTTCAGCGCCGCAAGATAGAGCGCCTTGTCCGCACCAACGAGTTCTGGAGGCATCATGGCCATGATTTCTTCTGGCGTGTGCGCATGGATCCACTTCAATGTCGCCAGGATCGCGTTGGTCAGCCCCTGCGTTTCCTTTTGATGCGCGACGATCCAGTCCCCTCGCGTGTAGAGCGCGCCGCCAGGATATTCGCCACCGAACACCTCAAGCGTGTCGTGCTGCGTGCGGGTATCGCTGAGAATTTTGAGGTCTTTGTTCTTGCCCTGAAGCAGGGTGACCGACGGATCGAGCATGACGGCCGCATCGACACTCCCCTGCTCCATCGCAGCGACTGCGGTGGCGCCAAGTCCGATGCCGATCACACCGATCGAGTTCGGGTCGACGCCATGCTTGTTCAGCAGATACTTCAGGAAGAAGTCGGTGGATGATCCCGGTGCGCTGACACCAATCCGTTTTCCGGCAAGGTCCTTGATCGACTTGATGCTACCGCTATTTTTCGGTGCGACGACGAGCGCGAGCCCCGGATACCGGTCATAGACCACAAAGGCCTGAAGGTTCTGCTTCTTGGCGGCGAGATTGACACAGTGATCGAAATAGCCGGAGACCACATCCGCGCTTCCGCCAAGGACAGCCGTCAAGGCCTGCGAACCGCCTTTAAAGTCCACGATCTCGACATTGAGACCGGCCTTGTCGTATTCGCCGAGCTGCTTTGCCAACACCGTTGGCAGATAACAAAGGCAGGCGGCGCCGCCGACAGCGATCGTCACCTTCGCCTGTGCAAACGCAGCACCGGACATCAGAACAAGGACGGCCAGGCAAGATACCAAGCCTGACATCACTCGCCGCAGAAAGAGCGCCATCATGATCGTTTTCTCCACACGATTGGTGATCCATTCTGTCTGGCCACCATTGGATTGAACACTAAGCGACGAACCTTGCTCTGGAAAGCGTTCAGGTTCGCCCATCAGCCTGTGTCGGCCGCCAGACCAGAAGCCGACGCTCCACCATCGTCACGACAGCGTCGATGACAAGGACAAAGGCCGCCAGCACAAACATTCCCGCGAAGACCCCGGCAATGTCGAAGGTGCCTTCCGCTTGCAGAATGAGATAGCCTAACCCCGCAGCGGAGCCGAGATACTCGCCCACGACAGCGCCCACCACCGCAAACCCGACCGATGTGTGCAGCGACGAAAACATCCACGACATCGCTGACGGCCAATAGACATGGCGCATGAGCTGCCGCTCATTCATTCCGAGCATGCGGGCATTGGCGAGCACCGTGGGGCTGACCTCCTTGACGCCCTGGTAGACGTTGAAAAACACGATGAAGAAGACCAGCGTGACACCGAGCGCCACTTTCGACCAGATGCCGAGCCCGAACCACAGGGTGAAGATCGGAGCCAGCACGATGCGCGGCAGAGCGTTCGCCATTTTCACGTAGGGATCGAAAATTGCGGCCACCAGCGGCTGACGTGCAAACCAAAACCCGACCAGCACACCGCCGATGGAGCCCACGACGAATGCCAGCATGGATTCCGAGAGTGTGATCCAGAGATGGCGCCAGATGGTGCCCTCAGCGAACCACGTGATGATGCGCGAGACGACATCGCCGGGCGTGGAAAAGAAGAACGGCGGAAATAACGGCTTTCCGCTGATCAGGACGGTCGTCGCCAGATGCCACACGACGACGCAGATGACGGCGACGAGAGTTTGGAGGAGACCGAGTTTGAATCGCTGCATCACACCGCCGCCGTTTGTTCGTAGCTTTTCAGGACTTCGGCCTTGAGCGTTCGCCAAATGTCACGGTGGATGTCGTGAAAGGCAGCATCCAACCGCACTTCGGCGATGTCGCGCGGACGCGGCAGCGTCACTTTCCAATCGCCGAGAATGCGCGCCGATGGACCTGCCGACATGATGACCACACGGTCTGAGAGCGCAATCGCCTCTTCAAGATCGTGCGTGACGAAAATCACCGCCTTGCGGTCCGCGCTCCAGAGGTCCAGCAGCTGATTGCCCATGATCTGACGCGTTTGCGCATCGAGCGGACCGAATGGCTCGTCCATCAGAAGAATTTTGGGATCACGGATCAAAACCTGGGCCAGACCGACGCGCTTGCGCTGTCCGCCTGACAGCATGTGCGGATAATGGTTGGCGAAATTGCCAAGGCCGACACGTCCCAGCCAGCTTTGCGCTTTTGACCGCGCTTCCGAAGAACGCATTCCCGCCGTTTCGAGACCGATGGCCACATTCTCGATGGCGGTCTTCCAGGGAAACAGCGCATCAGCCTGAAACAGATAGCCGGCCTGAGGATTCAGGCCCACAATGGGAGATCCGAAAATCTCGACACGCCCAGCAGCAGGGGCGATGAGTCCGGCAGCAATGTTGAGCAGTGTCGACTTGCCGCATCCGGTCGGGCCAACGATGGCCACGAATTCGCCGTCGGCGACGTTCAAAGTCGCACCTTCCACGGCGCGATAGCTGCCGCCATCTGTCAGCCGGAATGTGACATCGACGTTTGTGAGCGCGACCGCTGCGTGTGGAGCCGACAGCTCCGTTGTTGGTCCAGTCAAGATCTGCCCCCTCCCTCGCCTTCTTCTTCGAGAAGCCCGCGATGGTGCATATCAAAATCGCAAGGGAAGCGCATGCCCCGGAGGGAAACCCAGTTTTCAGGGCCGGCGTCTGATCGGGCAAATCTGGGACTCTATAATGGTGTGGCATCACGCCGCCGGATCCCGAGTACGCACGCCAGATCCATCGTAATTCATTGAAATTACGATAGATATTTGGTCGGCCCGCCGTCCGAAAGGCGGCACATCATTCAAGCTATACGGCGCTAGCCGTCATCGTCCCTTCAGCTCGTTACGCAAGGTATCGTTCGATCCATCGGACCGCCGATAACACTGATGTCATCGACCCGCCACGCGTTCCGTTCGAGAATCATCGAATAAGTCGCGACCATGCAGTGCTGAGATCAGGTTCGATCCATCGGGAAAATGAGGCGGCTCAATTCGCGACCGCTCTGAACAGGCGCCACTCATTGGGCACGCCCTTCAGCTTGTAAGTGCCACCTTCTTCGAAGGTTAGCCCTGAACCAGCGACGAGATCACAAACTGTTTGCGAAACCAGGACTTCGCCCGGAGCCGCGAGCGCGGCAACACGTGCACCGGTATGCACCGCGATGCCGGCGATGTCATTACCCACCAGTTCGCACTCCCCGGTGTGCAGACCGCAACGCACTTCGAGATTAAGCGAACGCACCGTATCGCGGATCGCGGTGGCGCAGCGCACCGCGCGCGCCGGACCATCGAACGCAGCCAAAAACCCGTCTCCCGAGGTGTTGATCTCGCGGCCACGGTATTGCTCCAGCACCCGGCGAATCCTCACGTAGAATGCGTTGCGCAACTCCCGCCACGAACTGTCGCCCAGCGCAGCCGCCTGTGCGGTCGAGTCCACGATATCGGCGAACAGCACGGTCGCCAGCACACGGTCCGGTTCGTAAACATGCCGTCGGCCCGTCAGAAACTGCTCGACTTCGTCAAGGACCGCGGCCTGATCGCCAAACCACGGCATGTGATCCTCACCCGGTAACTCAACAAGTTTCGCACCTGGAATATGCGCAGCCATGTAGCGCGCGTGTTCCAGATCAATTACGCGATCACCCACACGGTGGACGACAAGCGTCGGCACGCGCGTCGCAGGCAGGATGTGCCGAACATCAATCTCACGATTCATTTTCATGATGGCAGCCGCGGCCCCCGGACTTGCCGCTGCCCTGAAATACGCAGCCAGACGCTCTGCCGCGTGATGATCATTGGCAATGCTGGGTGCCCACATCGCGGCACTGACTCCAAGCGGCGTGCCCCAGTGTTGCTCGATGTTCTCCAGGACAATACGCCATCGTTCGTCCTTCCATCCGAACGTGTAGTCTGCGGACCAGGCACGCTTGGCGTAGGAGCCATAGATGACGAGCGCCGATGTTCTCTCAGGATAGGTCGCGGCATAAAGCAGCGACATCGGGCCACCCTCCGACACTCCCATCAACGCCGCGCGTTTCGACCCGACCGTATCCAGAACGGTCTGCATATCGTGCATGCGCTGCTCAAGCGTAAAGATCTGCGAGCCGCGGTCGGACATTCCGGTGCCGCGCTTGTCGAACAGGATGACCCGGGAAAACGATGCAAGCCGTTTGAAGTACGCACTTCGATCGGGGGATTGCCACACCGCTTCAACGTTCGAAACGAAGCCCGGCACAAACATCAGATCGAAGGGCCCATCGCCTATCACCTGATAGGCGATGTAGACATCATCACATTTGACGTAGCGAGTTGCG
The DNA here is from genome assembly GCF_049747295.1 of Bradyrhizobium sp. SYSU BS000235. Classification (NCBI taxonomy): domain Bacteria; kingdom Pseudomonadati; phylum Pseudomonadota; class Alphaproteobacteria; order Hyphomicrobiales; family Nitrobacteraceae; genus Bradyrhizobium; species Bradyrhizobium sp. SYSU BS000235. The sequence goes on along the minus strand of NZ_JBMHJM010000001.1, from coordinate 3,584,310 downwards.
GGCATGTCAGCCATTGCACCTGTCCTCTGGGCGGGCGGGCAATAACTCGCCGCTTCGGTGCGGCCGCTGGTCACATCAAGCTAAAACTTACCTATCCCCAAAGCAACGCATCGGCGTCACAAATTCCAGGCATGAAACGGCTGGAAGCGAACAAAGGAAACGGCTCTAATTCCAAGCCGAAGCATTCAAGCTGATAAATCAGCTTTCCAGGAGTCCATGCATGGCCCACCGCATTCTCGTTCTCTACGGCTCGTATCGCTCCGATCGAAAGGGAATTCGCCTGGCCCAGTATAGTGTCGACGCTCTGCGTGCGCGCGGCAACGATGTCGAGCTCATCGACGCGAAGGCCGTCGATCTGCCGATGCTCGACCGGATGTACAAGGAATTTGCACCCGGTTCAGCGCCGCAAGCGATGGAAGCACTTGCATCGAAAATCAAGGCGGCGGACGCGTTCGTCTTTGTCACCGGCGAGTACAACTGGGGAATGCAACCCGGCCTGAAAAATCTGACCGATCATTTTCTGGAGGAGTGGTTCTGGCGCCCAGCCGCAATTCTCAGTTATTCGGCCGGCCGTATTGCAGGCGCCCGCTCCAACTTTGTTTGGCACGGCACCTTGTCGGAAATGGGCATGGTTGTAATCTCAAGCACGATCACGGTCGGCCCGATCGAACAAACATTGGCCGCTGACGGCAAGCCCATCGGCGACACGGGACAGCAACTTGATCGGGCTTTTGGCCGCTTCGCCGACGACCTTGATTGGTGGACGCAGGCCGTGAAGATGCAACGCGCCCATAAGACGCCTCCATACTGAGCTTCACGGAACCATCACGACGTATTGAGTTTTCTGCAACAACCACGACGCAATACCAACCCAACTCCAGAGTAAGGCAATACCACTTTGATACTTCATTGATCGGTGTCCGACGCAGTCGGGACATAAATTGGAGGGCTCAACATGGCGACGTGGAAACCCGACCCAACGTTCTATCCTTCACCGCGCATGGCGATGAAGGCTCCTCCGGAAAAGTTCGCTTACGTTGCAGCTTTCGATCCGAAGCAAAAAACGCCGGATGGCATCGCCGTTGTCGATGTCGATCCCAAATCGAAGACCTATTCTCAAATCATCAATACAGTCGCGATGCCGAATGTGGGAGACGAACTCCACCATTTCGGCTGGAATGCGTGCTCGTCATCGCTGTGTCCGAACGCGCCGCATCCGCATATCGAGCGGCGCTATCTTGTCGTTCCGGGGCTGCGATCGTCCCGCATCCACATTATCGACACCAAACCGGATCCAGCCAAACCGCAGATCGTCAAGGTAGTCGAGCCGTCTGAAGTCGCGGAAAAGGCCGGCTATACCCGTCCTCACACCATTCACTGCGGTCCCGAAGGAATCTATGTCGCGGCACTCGGCAATGCGAAGGGTGAAGCACCGGGCGGCATCTTCCTGATGGATCACGAGACTTTCGATGTTCGCGGGCAATGGGAGATCGATCGAGGTCCGCAGCAACTGGCTTACGACGCCTGGTGGCATCTCGGTCACGATACGCTCGTCAGCAGCGAATGGGGCACACCTGACATGTTCGAGAACGGCCTCGTTCCGGAAGCCCTGCTCGGCGCCAAATACGGCCGCAAGCTTCACTTCTGGGATCTGCACACGCGCAAGCATCAGCAGACCATCGATTTCGGTGATAAATACCAGCTCGTATTCGAGCTACGTCCGGCGCACGACCCGACAAAGGCTTATGGCTTCGTCAACTGCGTGCTCAGTCTTGAAAACCTGTCATCATCGATCTGGGTGTGGCACCGCGACGGTGACAAATGGGCGGTGACCAAGGTCATCGAGATCCCTGCCGAGCCCGCCACCGAAGATCAGCTCCCGCCGATGCTCAAGGGATTCAAGGCAGTGCCGCCGCTGGTTACGGATATCGATCTCTCCATGGACGACAAGTTTTTATATGTGGCCTGCTGGGGAACGGGTGACCTGCACCAATACGATGTGTCCGATCCGTTCAAACCGAAACTCACTGGTAAAGTCCGGATCGGCGGCATCGTCTCGCGCGCCTCCCATCCGGGAGCGAAGAACGGCGCCCTCAACGGTGGCCCGCAAATGGTCGAAATCAGCCGCGACGGACAACGGGTCTATTTCACCAACTCGCTCTATGGCGTCATTGACGAGCAGTTCTATCCCGAAGGGATTGAAGGCTGGATGGTGAAGCTCGACGTCAACCCAAATGGCGGCATTGCATTCGACAAAAACTTCTTCGTCGAATGGCCGAAGTCGCATCGCCCGCATCAGGTTCGCCTCGAGGGTGGTGACTGCTCCTCGGATTCCTACTGTTACCCTTAAGGGTCACCGCGATGCGCGGACGGTCTGAATGAACAATGCCTGGGCCTGGCTGACGATTGCCGGGCTTGGGGCCTTTCACGGCCTTAATCCGGCAATGGGATGGCTGTTTGCCGTGGCGCTCGGGCTGCACCGGAAAAATCGAACCATCATCCTTGAGGCATTGCCCTCAATCGCACTTGGGCATGCCCTCTCGGTCGCCATCATTGTCAGTGCCGTGGTCCTCGTCGGCTTCTTCATCAATGAGCGCGCCGTACTCATTGCGTCAGGCTTGTTGCTGATCGGATGGGCGATCTATCACCAGATCTACGGCCACCGGCACCGCGTGCGTTTCGGCATGAAGACAGGTCTGGCGGGGCTGACTGTCTGGTCCTTCCTCATGGCAACCGCTCATGGCGCGGGCCTCATGCTGCTGCCGGTCCTGATTCCGCTGTGCCTGGCCTCTTCCGCCATGAAGAACATCACGCCTGAAAATTCGTTCGCGACGATGCTGACCGCCGTCGGAGTTCACACAACCGCGATGCTTGTCGTGACCGGCGCAATCGCAATTCTGGTCTATGAATGGATAGGCGTTGCGATTCTGCGCAGCGCCTGGATCAATTTGGACCTGATCTGGGTCCTCGCGCTCTCCGTGACCGGCGCGATCCTTCTCATTTCTGCATATTGAAAAATGCAACGGCCCACCTGCGATTTATTAGCCACAGCCGATAAATCGCAAACGAGCCGTCACAAAGCGAACTAAGGGTTCTGATCGACTACTTGCGCGCTGCGCAAGCGTACATGTTGATTTCCATGCCGACCGAAACTTCAGCAATCTTAGGGGTTTTCCAAGTCATCTTTCGCTCCTCCACGAGATCGGTGCGATCTCGCCCAATCTCTGCGACAACAGCCACCCGTATAACATAGCCCGCTGCGGAAAGTTGCCGGTTCCCTCCGGACAAATCCGCGCAACCGAGTTCCAGTTACGACTTGGTTCCAGCTAAAACTTCGCCCTCAGGCCGGCATAGAACGCCCGTGGTCGAGCCGGAGTGACGGTGCTGGCGCTGGTGAAGTCTGCTCCACCGTTCGCGAAATTGGGAAGATCATCCTTCTCGAAGAACGTTCCGAGGGTCGCGTAGCGGCGATCGAAGAGATTGTCGACACGCGCGAATATCTGGAATGTCTTGTCGATCTGATACGTCCCACGCAGGTTGAAGGTCGCGTAGCCCGGAAGCTCGGGCTGCTGGTTTGAATCGTCGCCGATGAAAAACTGATTGCTGACAAACAGCATATCGGCGCCGAGCTTAAATGCATCGGTCACGGCATAGTCGATGCTGGCCTTGATCCGATGCTTCGGGATGCCCGGGATATGATTACCAGGGATCACGAAAATATTGCCATCATCGTCCGCAGATGGACTATTTGAGGCAAGCGTCAGCGGGTCGCGGAAGCGCGCATCGACATAGGCGTAGCTCGCAAACAACTGCAGAGGACCGGATTTGATGTTGATCTGCGCCTCAACACCTTCCCGCCGCGTAGCGCCTACGTTCTGAAAAAAGCCAAAGCCCTGCAGGTCGGGGCTAGGGATGGCGAGGATGTCATCCTTGTTGTCGGTGCGGAACACGCCGAGCTTCCAGTTGAGCGTTCCGTATCCGGCGCCGAAATCATGATTGCCCTTGAACCCGGCTTCAACGGTGTGGGACACCACTTGCTTGAGCGGTGGATCAGCAATGAGGAAGGCGCCAATGATACAGGGACGGTTCGGATCAGCGCAGCCGAGCTCCAGTGGCGTCGGCGCGCGGTTGGCTTCCGAATAGCCGCCATAGATGCTGATGTCGGAGTTAATCTTGTAAGTCGCACCCGCCAACGGATTGAACCGCGCAAAGTTGTTGTTGCCGTTCAGATCGCCGCCGAGCTGATCCTCCAGCTTGATGTTTGCCGTGTTAAAACGTCCTCCGGCTGTCACGGAAAAACGATCCGTCAGGTCCAGCGTATCGAGGGCGTAGAGGCCGGTGTAGAGGTTCGTGGTACGCAACGACACCGGACCGATCGCGATTGGATCGCCTGATCGACCGAGGAAGACGCCGGAACCAGAGACGACGTAATCCGAACCGATAGTGCCGAGCTCGGCGCTCGCGCCAAAGTGCGTGACGCCGTAGTCGAGGCTGCCGCCGACGACGAAGCGGTTGTTGAATCCGAAGAGCTGGTCCGTGTTGGTTGCCTGCAGCGTCAAACCCGTCGATGTCGAACGTGTCGTCGTCCGGTCGTTTTCACCGAGGACCGCGCTGCCCGGGAACGTATCGGTGAGCTGCATTCCGTTAAGTCCGTTGGCCGGTGCGCCGTTGTCACCAAAACACAGCAGATTCGCGCCACACCGTTCCACTTCGGTCGGATTGCCGTCCTGCGTCCGCTGGTCAAACACCCGGACGCGGGCAGATCCTTCCACCGTCCATGTCGGAGAGACATCGGCCTTCCCGGTGAAATTGAGATAACCGACGCGGTTTTCCATGGTTTGTGGCGTCGTATAAGTCGCGCCCCACCCTCGTGCCTGGAGCAATTCGACCGGCACGGCAGCCGCCGCACCGAACCAGTTATGGGCTGCGCCCATATTCACATGGAATTCGCTGCTGTCGGTCTTGTAGCCGACATCGCCGTAGAAGCGGCGGATGACCGATCCGGAGAAATCGCGGTAGCCATCTTCGCGCGCGCCCTCAAGCGCGCCGTAGATCGCGAACTTGTCCGCCTGAACGCCCCATTGCGCCGATCCCTGGGCTCGGCCGAACGAGCCCCCCATCACGCTCACCTCGGCTCCTTGATAGGTGAAGCCGTCTTTCATCTGGATGTTCAGCGCACCGCCGATGGCATTCAGACCAAATGCCGGATTGTTCGAGATCACATCGATGTATTTGATGGCCGTCGTCGGGATGAAATCCCAATTGACCGTGTCGCCGAAGGCCTCGTTGATGCGCATACCGTTCTGGTAGACCGCGAGACCTTGGGGCGTGCCCGCGACCGGCGACGCTGTAAAGCCGCGAAATTGAATGTCAGGCTGGAACGGATTGCCCGCCACATCGATGGCGATAATGCCAGGGACCCGTTGCTGCAGCGCATCAGTTACGCTGAGCGATTCCGTGCGCTGGATGTCAGTCGGCGTGACTATCGAGACTGCGGCAGGGAACTTATTGACGTCAAGATTGGTGCCGGCCCCCGCGAGCGGTGTGGGCGCGAAGACATCAATCGTTGGGAGAGCAGTTGTGCTGCTGCCTGCCGGCTGACTTTGCGCGTTCGCGGTACAAGAAACAGAGGCCAAACAAATCGATAGGCCCACAACCCGAGCGTCCATCTGTCCCCCTATTATCCTCGGCCCGAGAGCACGAGCTTTGAGGATATGATGAACATTAGAGGCTCGACCGTCCATGCTACATCTTCAAAAGGTCCCGGCTTGGTCGGGAAAAATTCCCGAACAACTCTAACCGAGCATGCCGCCAACTATGCCGGGAGCGGGACCGTCGCCTCTACGCTGACACCTTTGTTTGTTGATGCGACCATCAGCCGCCCGCCAAGCGCCATCGCCCGTTCCCGCATACCGGTTAAGCCAAAGCCGTTGGCGTCATCTGAACTCAATCCAACACCGTTGTCCTCCACCCGGATCTGAATGGCGCGCCGATCGTGATCTGAATCTATGACGACGTTGATCCGCGTTGCCTTTGAATGCCTGAAAGCATTGGTGAGCGCCTCCTGCACAATTCTATAGATCGTCAGATCCGTGGTCTCATCTCCACCGCCGATCTCGGGTGATACGGTTGTCGCAACCTCAACCTGTGGCTCGATCTCTCGCCAACGCCGGAACAAAGCCTCAAGGGCCGTGCGCAGGCCAAGCTCGGCTAAGCCGACCGGACGCAGACGGGCGAGAACGTTTCGGTTGGATTGCTGCAACGCGTTGATTTGTTGATGAATCGCCTGCCCGGCAGCCCTCACTGCCGAGAGGTCGGGTTCGTCGTTCCGGGCAAGATTCGCCAGCGATGACGCATGAGCACGCAACGCAAAAAGATGCGGCCCGAACTCATCGTGCAATTCCGCAGCAATGTCTTTACGCTCTGTATCCTGCAATGAAACAACGCGCGCTGCCAGATTTCGCTTGTCGTCGTCGGCTCGCTTTAATGCGGCGGCGAGGTGATTCAGCTCGGTGCACATCGCGGCGATTTCCGGCGAACCACCCGGTTTGACGCGGATTCCGTACTCGCCGGCACCGATCTTGCCCATGGCTTGCGCAAGTTCATTCACGGGCCCCAACGATCGATCGACCACAAGCATCGTGATGAGGAGCAGCGCGATTGTCACGACAGTTCCAACGATCAGCTGGGTGACGATCCCTTGCCAGATTTCCGCAATTTCATCTCTTGGATCAGACTTGATCATAAGCGATCCAAACGAACGCCCCCCAACGTTAATGGGCATGATGACCTTCGTCTGCGTTGGATGAACGAATCTGACAAACCACGCCGGTGGTTCATTGATGTCGTCGTGCGTGTCTGAGGGCAGATCGGTTAAATCGCGATTGCCACCATCGCTCACGTGCGAGATGGCGACATGTCGCAGCCGTCTCAAGTCTCGCGCAATCTCTTCAAGCTTGAGTTCAGGATTCGACGCTTCTCCGAGATCGGAGATGAAAGCCTCGATCAGCCCCTTTGCAAGCCGCGTGACGCTTTGGTCTTCAGCGGCCACGCGCGGTCCGGCCTCGAGGGCAACCCGCCCAATATTGATGATCAACCCCGTGATAAGAACAAACGCGATAAGAAGATTCAGGCGGAAGCGCAGTGAGGCGTTCGTCCACATAAGGCACATCCCGGCAAGGCAACGTTGACAGGAAAAAATACCGACTATTTAATTGACGTATAGAGTATCGGCCCTATCGAGCCTGAGGAAAGATATCGAACTTAAGCGACCTCACACATGCTGCAGCGCAAAGGGATATGCACTTGCCATGCGCATTTTGATTGTCGACGATCATCCGATTGTTGGATCCGGCTGCCGCGCTCTGTTCGCCGGTGACCCTAGCGTTGTCATCCTCCAGGCCATGGATGCAGAAGCTGGCGAACGTATGTTTACCAGCGAACGCCCTGATATCTGTGTGATTGACATCAACCTTCCTGGCGTTTCCGGTTTCGAGGTGGCGCGACGAATTCTGGCGCGCGACGCAAGCGCGCGCCTCATCATGTTCAGTATGAATGACGACCCGGTTTTCGCCGCACGTGCGATTGATGCCGGCGCAAAAGGATTTGTCTCCAAATCCGGCGAACCTAGTGATCTCGTTGAGGCCATCCGAGAGGTCAGCGAAGGCGGCCTGTTTCTTCCGGCGGACGTGGCGAAAAGCCTCGCATTCTCCGGCCCGGAATTCAGCCAGAATCCCCTCGCAAAACTTACACCTCGCGAAGTCGAAATTCTCAGGCTTCTCAGCGCCGGCAAAAGCCTGTCGGAAATTGCCTGGCTGATCCGCGCCTCTTACAAGACCATCGCAAACACGTGCTCTCTGATGCGCCAGAAGCTCGGCGTCCGCTCATCGGCTGAACTGGTCCGGTTGGCGATGGAAAGCAAACTGACGTAACGAGCCGGCACTGTCGGATTTGCGACAGATTGAAGTATCGCTTCTACCGCGATGAGATGACGGCTATCAAAAAGCGACACCGCCATTCAGTTGGCTGGCAGTTCTGGTCACCAGATTCATCATTTGGTGATGATCGCGAAATTTCACGGCGTGCCAAAACGAGCACGCGTCCTTTTAAATTATGCAATCACATATCTTGACGTTCGGTATGGGCATGCAATGCTTCATACTGCTGAGCAAGACTTCCCGATGCTTTTTGCGTTGCGGAAGGGATTTTCGAAAAGGCCACCGCTCCTCTTCCGCGGATGGCTTGAGTGCAAAAACAGCACTCACTGAAGGAGTGATGCCGGACTGGCGACATCCGGCATTTTGACGCACCTTTCGAGATTAGGACGATCAGAACGGCGACGTTTATTTCAGCGCGATACAGGACTGCAGGTCAAAAAATTTGGAAGTCTAGGCTCAGGCAAGAACGTTTGAGAGGAGACCGAACCAATGAAGACACGCGCCGCTGTTGCCTTTGCAGCAAAGCGCCCTCTTGAGATCGTCGAACTTGATCTGGAAGGTCCCAAAGCCGGAGAAGTACTCGTCGAAATCATGGCGACGGGCATCTGCCACACCGATGCCTACACCCTCGATGGCTTCGACAGTGAAGGCATCTTTCCCTCCATCCTCGGACACGAAGGCGCAGGGATCGTGCGCGAGGTCGGCCCCGGCGTGACATCCGTCAAACCCGGCGATCACGTCATCCCGCTGTACACGCCGGAATGCCGTGAATGTAAGAGCTGCCTCAGCCGTAAGACCAATTTGTGCACGAAAATCCGTGCCACCCAAGGCAAGGGCGTCATGCCCGATGGAACATCGCGCTTCAGCTACAAGGGCGAAACAATCTATCACTATATGGGGTGCTCGACCTTCTCCAACTTCACCGTGCTGCCCGAGATCGCAGTGGCGAAAATCCGCGAGGACGCGCCGTTCCAGTCTACGTGCTACATCGGCTGCGGCGTCACCACCGGCGTCGGTGCCGTGGTCAATACCGCGAAGGTCGAGCCTGGTTCGAACGTTGTCGTCTTTGGCCTCGGCGGCATCGGATTGAACGTCATCCAGGGCGCCAAGATGATCGGCGCCGACAAGATCATCGGCGTGGACCTCAATGACGCGAAAGAGGAATGGGGCCGCCGTTTCGGCATGACCCATTTCGTCAACCCGTCGAAAGTCAGCGGGGACATCGTCCAACACCTCGTTAACCTGACCGATGGCGGAGCGGACTACACCTTCGACTGCACCGGGAACACCAATGTGATGCGACAGGCGTTAGAGGCCTGCCATCGCGGCTGGGGTGTCTCCGTGGTGATCGGCGTGGCGGAAGCCGGCAAGGAGATTTCCACACGCCCCTTCCAGCTGGTGACCGGTCGGGTGTGGAAAGGCTCGGCTTTCGGGGGCGCCCGCGGCCGCACCGACGTGCCGAAGATCGTCGACTGGTACATGACCGGCAAAATCGAAATCGATCCGATGATTACTCATGTGCTGAAACTGGAGGATATCAACAAGGGCTTCGATCTCATGCACGAGGGAAAGTCCATCCGCTCGGTCGTCGTCTATTAAATCAACAAGGCAAAATGCAAATGTAAGGGAGGTTGAGTCATGGCTGTCAGTCTTCACCCATCCATCGATAATGGGGTCCGCAAAGGCTCCGGCACCTTCGCCGGAGGCACTCTTGTCTGCAAATGCAAGGACAGGCCTGTCAAAGTCGGCATCAAGGGCGATGTCGCACATAACCACGCCTGTGGATGCACCAAATGCTGGAAGCCGGAAGGCGCAACGTTCTCGGTCGTCGCCGTTGTGCCCAGCAGCAGTGTGACTGTGCTGGAGAACGGCGATAAGCTGAAGGTGGTCGACGCATCCGCAACGATTCAGCGACATGCATGCACTGTCTGCGGCACGCACATGTATGGTCGGATCGAAAACAAGAACCATCCGTTTTACGGCCTCGACTTCATCCATCCCGAACTATTCGAGGAACAAGGTTCGGCTGCGCCAGGCTTTGCCGCCTTCGTGTCATCCGTCATTGAATCGGGTGTCGACCCAGGTGAAATGGACGGCATACGTGCGCGCCTCAAGGAGATCGGGCTCGAACCCTATGACTGCCTGTCGCCGGCGCTGATGGACGCGATCGCAGCCCATACAGCGAAAGCACGAATGGCGGCTTGACCTATCCGTCGGTCTGATGGCACGTCACGCGTAGCCACCAGACCGGCTGAACTATTTTAGACTGATCACCTCTTGACCAGGCAGAGACACATGACGATCGAAACTGTTTCCCTCAATCGATCGCATGGTGGATGGCAAGGCGTCTACAAACATCCGAGCGAAGCGACCGGAACGGACATGACCTTTTCGGTCTTCGTTCCGCAGCAAGCATCCGACGTGAAGATGCCCGTGGTCTGGTACCTGTCAGGCCTGACCTGCACCCATGCCAACGTCACGGAAAAGGGTGAATATCGAAAAGCGTGCGCCGAGCTCGGATTGATCTTTGTCGCCCCCGATACCAGCCCGCGCGGCGAAGGTGTCCCCGATGATCCCGCGGGCGCCTATGACTTCGGCCTTGGCGCCGGCTTTTATGTCGATGCGACAAGAGAGCCGTTCGCGAAGAATTATCGGATGCTGAATTACGTCACCCGTGAGCTTCCCGAACTGGTTAGAGCCGAATTTCCGACTGACATGGATCGCCAATCGATCATGGGCCACTCGATGGGAGGCCATGGCGCACTGACCATTGCGCTGAGCAATCCCAACCGCTTCCGCGCTGCGAGCGCTTTCGCGCCGATCGTTGCGCCATCGCAGGTGCCGTGGGGCAAAAAGGCTCTGGGTGGCTATTTCGGAGACGATCACAAGCTGTGGCGTAAACACGATACCGTCGCACTGATCGAGGACGGCGCACGCTTTCCGGAATTTCTCGTCGACTACGGCGACGCCGACCAGTTCCTGAACGAGCAGCTTCGCCCCGAACTTCTCCAGGAAGCCTGCGCGAAAGCAGGCATTCCCCTCACCCTGCGCCGCCAAAGCGGTTACGATCACAGCTACTATTTCATTTCCACCTTCATGGAAGATCACCTGCGCTGGCATGCCAAGCGGATGACCGCCTGAGATCTACTTCGGCGTCTCAGGCTTCGGAGCGAGCAGCCGGTTTCGCAGCAGATAACTCACCGCGCGCGACCAGGATTCATCCGTGTTGCCGCGCATATCCACGCTCGCGGCAGCGACCATCTGCCCGGTGTGGGTGTCTCGAATATAGACGTTCATGTTCAGGATCAGGTTGGACACCTTCTGCACCACACCCGTGACGGAAAGATCTGCACCGACCTTTTGAGCGAGCTGCACATCGCATCCGCCGCACGATTGAAGATTGCTGTTGTGCGCCGCAGCGCTAACGGGTGCGATATCCACCAACTGGAACTTGGCGGAATCGGCGAGACCCTTACGAAGCTGATCGCCGGCGCTCTTCAATCGCGCCTGCTCATCGGCCCGCGCACCATTGGTTTCGCCCTGCAGGCTGGTATCGACAAGCTCGAAATCAAAGACAGCCGCTTTAGGTGGATCGGCAAGAGCGGGCCCTGCAAATAACGCGACGGACAGCAACGCACCTGCAAACGACAGCACCTTCATGCGGCGTCCTTTCGATAGCTGCACTGCACACGGCGGCAAAATATCATACCCGCTACAAGCCGATCAGCCATATCTTCCGGACAGAAAGGCTTTATCATTTGTTGGGGGCTCGACCACGGAGACCGCGTTGAATCGACTGGCGTGCAGTTTGATTGCCTTCGGTGCCTTTGTTTCGGTTGCGCATGCGGCCGATCCGACCACAATCAAAATCGGCTATCTGACCCGTGACGAGATCAAGCCCACGCTTTCGCTGATCGATCTGCCGACAAAGGATGATGGCGTGGCTGGAGCCCGCCTTGCGATCGACGATAACAACACCACGGGCAAGTTCCTGAACCAGCGCTTTACGCTGGAGGAAGTCCGCCTCAAGGACGGAGATGATCCCGCCGCCGCAGCCTCCAAGCTCGCCGATCAACAAGTCGCATTTGTCGTCGCCGATCTTCCGCCCGACGCTCTTTTGAAAGCCGCCGATGCCGTCCGCGATCGCGGAACCGTGCTCTTCAATGCTGGAGCGATCGATGATCGGCTCAGAGAGGAAGATTGCCGCAGCAATGTGATCCACACCGCGCCGACCCGCTCGATGCTTGCCGATGGCCTTGCGCAGTATCTGGTCTGGAAACAGTGGAAACGCTGGCTTCTCGTGCTGGGATCGCATCCCGAAGACAAGCTCTATGCCGCTGCCCTGCGGCGGGCGGCGACACGCTTCGGCGCCAAGATCGTCCAGGAGCGTGTTTTCGAGGATACCGGCGGTGCGCGCCGGACTGATAGTGGCGTGACCCAGATCCAACGGCAGATGCCGGTATTCACCCAACAGGCGCCAGCCTATGATGTTCTGGTTGCCGCGGATGAAAGCGAAGTGTTCGCTTCTTATCTGCCCTACCGCACGTGGGACCCGCGACCGGTGGCCGGATCGGCTGGGCTCGTTCCCAAGAGCTGGGATGCGTCGCACGATCAATGGGGCGCCGTTCAGATGCAAAACCGCTTCATCAAGCTCAATTCAAGGCTGATGACGGCACTCGACATGCAGGCCTGGACGGCCGTTCGCATGATCGGCGAAGCCACCTCGCGGACCCGCTCCGGCGATCCGAAGACCGTCACCGACTTTCTCAAAAGCAAGGACTTCTCGCTCGCCGCCTTCAAAGGGCAGCGGCTGACACTGCGCGACTGGAATTTGCAGTTGCGCCAACCCATCCTGCTGGCGGACGGCCGCATGGTGGTGTCCGTCTCGCCGCAGGAAGGTTTTCTGCATCAGACGTCGGAACTCGATACGCTTGGGTACGATCGTCCCGAGACCAAGTGCAAACTGAAGTGACACACTGGAGGGAATGCATGCGGCGACACTGCCTTCTGCTCGGAGCGCTCCTGTTGCTCGCGGCCGCGACGCCGGCAAATGCCTACCTTGCTTATATCTCAAACGAAAAGAGCAACACGGTCTCCGTGATCGATACCGGGAAATGGGCTGTCGTCAACACCATCAAAGTCGGCCAGCGCCCGCGCGGCATCGAACTCACCAGGGACGGTAAGTTCGTCTTGGTCGCCGTGGGAGATGACGACAAGATCGAGATGATCGACACCGCGACGCAAAAGGTGGTCGACAGCCTCCCCTCCGGACCGGACCCCGAGCTCTTTACCCAGGATGCCGCCGGCAAAATCCTCTACGTCGCCAACGAGAATGACAACACCGTCACCATTATCGACATCGCAAAGCGCGCGCGCGTCGGTGACGTTCAGGTCGGTGTCGAACCGGAAGGAATGACGCTCAGTCCGGATGGAAAGATCCTGATCAACACATCCGAGACCACCAACATGGCGCATTTTATCGACACCCAGACCCGGGAGATTGTCGCGAATGTGCTGGTCGACTCGCGGCCGCGTTATGCCGAATACAAGAGCGACAGCTCGGAACTCTGGGTGTCCTCGGAGATCGGCGGCACGGTATCGATCATCGATCCAGCGAAACAGACGATCATGAAGAAGATTTCATTCAATATTCCCGGCATGCGCAGCGAGGCGATCCAGCCCGTGGGCATGGCAATCACCCGCGACAACAAAACCGCCTTCGTTGCCCTTGGTCCAGCCAATCGCATTGCCGTTATCGACGCCACTACCCACCAGGTCTCAAAATATCTGCTGGTCGGCCAGCGGGTCTGGCACATGGCGTTTACACCGGATGAAAAATATCTGCTCGCCACGAATGGCGTCTCCAACGATGTCTCCGTCATCGATGTTGCCGCGCTCAAGGTCATTAAGACCATTCAGGTGGGCGAGTTGCCGTGGGGGGTGACGATTTCGCAGCAATGACCGTGACAGATGTACCGATGAGCAAAACAGTAGTCTCTGACGAGCCCCCGTCCTCGTCAAACCAGGCGGCTGCGCTCTCGGTGGCCGGCGTCAGCCATTCCTATGGCAGCCGCCGGGCGCTCGACAATGTCAGTTTCTCGATCGCACCGGCGACGTTTCTGGCTCTGCTGGGCCTCAACGGTGCCGGAAAAAGCACCCTCGTCTCTCTGATCACGCGGCTGTTTGGCGTGCAGTCGGGAAGCATTGAGATATTCAATCACGACATCCGGCATCGCCCGAGCGAGGCGCTGCGCATGCTCGGCGTCGTCTTTCAACCACGCACGCTCGATCTCGATCTCTCGGTAACACAGAATCTGGTCTATCACGCCGCCTTGCACGGCATCGGTAGACGCGAGGCACTTGCGCGGGCGGACGATCTGCTACGGCGTCTTGGTCTCGCTGACCGTTCGAAAGATAAGGTTCGCGTGCTCTCCGGCGGGCAGATGCGGCGCCTCGAAATCGCCCGCGCGCTGCTGCACCGGCCGCGCCTGCTCTTGCTCGACGAGCCCACCGTCGGCCTCGACGTCAAAGCGCGCTTCGATATCCTGACCTATGTACGGCGTCTGGTCAGCGAAGACCGCATCAGCGTGCTGTGGGCCACTCATCTGTTCGACGAGATCACGCCCGACGATGATCTCGTCGTCCTGCATCACGGCAAGGTGCGCGCCCATGGCGTGGCCTCGCATGTGATCAAGGACGCCGGAGCGCCCAACCTCCACTCCGCATTCGTGCAGCTTACCGGAGCGGCCGTGGACACAGTGAGCAGCGCGCCATGACCGTCACAACCATTCCCGAACGACCGACCGGTCTTTCCTTTTCGCAATATGCGACGTGCCTGAAGGGCATTGTCTGGCGCGAGGGATTGCGCTTCCTGCATCAGCGCGAACGATTCATCTCCGCCCTGGTGCGCCCCCTGGTCTGGCTGTTCATCTTCGCTGCCGGCTTCCGCCAGGTGCTCGGGGTATCCATCATTCCACCTTATGAGACCTACATTCTCTATGAGGTCTATATCACGCCCGGATTGATGGCGATGATCCAGCTGTTCAACGGCATGCAGTCGTCGCTCTCCATGGTGTACGATCGCGAGATGGGCAACATGCGAACGCTGCTCGTGAGCCCGTTGCCGCGCTGGTATCTCCTGACCTGCAAGCTGCTTGCGGGCACGGCTGTCTCCATCGTGCAGGTCTATGCCTTCCTTTTAATTGCGTGGTTCTGGGAAATCGAACCACCTACAATCGGATATTTCACGGTCATTCCTGCGCTGATCCTCTCAGGCCTTATGCTCGGCGCTCTCGGCATGCTGATCTCATCCGGCATCAAGCAGCTGGAGAACTTCGCCGGCGTCATGAACTTTGTGATCTTCCCGATGTTCTTCGCGTCATCCGCCTTGTATCCGCTATGGCGTGTGCGGGAAGGAAGCCCGATGCTTTATTACGTCTGCCAATTCAACCCGTTCACCCATGCGGTCGAACTCATCCGCTTCGCGCTCTATGGACAAGTCAACTGGATATCCTTGGCCGTGGTCAGCGGGTGCACGCTTCTCTTCATGATTGCCGCTGTTATCGCTTATGATCCCTCGCGCGGTTTGCGACGAGCTCCTGCGGGAGGTGAGGCAACATGAGCACACGGACCCTGGTCATTATCGCGCTTTTACTTGTTGGGGCGGCGGCTCCAGCAGTTGCCGCCGATCCCCGCTACCCCGACTGGCCATGCGCGCAGGCAAAGGTGCCGGAGATTTCCCTGGCCGCGGTGTGGGCGGGACCCTCGCTGGATGACGTTAAAGACAAATGGAAAGCGGACGACAAGGTTGACTCGCTGGTCGCCCGGCTTGCTGCGCGCCGCACCTCAATGGAGGACGCGGAGAAACTGATTACGGAGTTCCTGTCGAACTCAAAAGACAAAGCTCAAAACGGAAAGATGTTGTTCGCCGGGCTATTCGAGTCGCTCAATGCCCAGCGCAACTCGGTGATGAACGGCCTTGAGCGCGTCACCCGTAAACAGCGGGCAGCCGCGGACAAGGTTCGGGCCGATACCCTCGCGCTTCACGAGCTTCAGGATTCGCCAACACCCGATGCGACCAAGGTCGAGCAACTTTCCAACCAACTGACCTGGGAGACCCGTATTTTTGAAGACCGCAACAAGGTCATTCGCTTCGCGTGCGAGGTGCCGACGATCATCGATCAGCGCCTATTCGCGCTGGGGCGCACGATCCAGCAGGAAATGGAGTGAGGGTCCTTATTCCGCGGGACGAGGCTCCGGCTTTGAATCCTCAACGGGAAGATCGAATTGCTGCCAGCCATCAGTCCCATCGGGATACCAGGCGACATTGGTGTATCCATAGGACAAAGCCCGCTTCGCCGCGTTCCATGACATCCAGCAATTGGCTTGGCAGTAGAACACGAGAAGCTTGTTCAGCTTTCCGTCGGTGGCGCGCTTGAGGCCTTGCCGCAGGTAATCCTCAGTGCTGGCGGCAAGCTCGCCATATCCTGTATCAGGCAGCCAGATGCTTCCGGGAATGTTATGCCGCGGCGTCTCCCGCCAGACCGTACCGGCAGGGAGATTGGGTCGCGGCGGGTGCGGCAAGACGTCGATGAACACGGCTGAACCGCTGCGCCAGATGGTCTCCGCGTCATCGGTCGTGAGCACGCGGCCGCCCTTGAGTGTGGCAGGCACCGGCGCGCGATAGTCGTCGGTCCGATAAGTCTCGGGTTCAGCCGGTGGACCGTTCTCCGGAAATGCAGACGAACATGACAGCAGGAGCGCGATTGCGATCACCCGCGGCAACCACCGCACGGGGGTTACTTCGTCAGCGCTTCGGCGGTGATCGGCCGGTCGTTTTCATCGAGCAGCGGGACGCCGAAGTCGAGCAGGATTTTATTGATTTCCGGCTGGTTCTCCTGGATGAAGCGGTTGAGCAGTCGCTTCCAGTTCTGGTCCGCCGGACGCACACCCATGCCAATACGGTAAGCAAGCTGCGGTCCCGACTTCTCCTTGGTGAGAGGAATAATGCGCAACGGCGGGTTGGCCTGCCTGGCGTAATAGCCTGCCATCGGCCCCCACAGAACCCCGGCATCGATCTGGCCGGAGCTGACATCCTTGACCATCGCCTCAGCAGACGAGTCGACACGGGTATCGATGACCAGCGGATAAGGCTTCGCGCTTGTCATAAGGCCGTTGGCCGCCATAACGGTGCCCGGTGGCGTTCCTGCCACGATGCCGATGCGTTTGCCCTTAAGGCGCTCGTCAGCCAACGTCGCCACGTCGTCGAGCCCGCTACCACTTTTGGTAATGAGCGCATAGGACGTGCGGTAATAAGGGTTCGTGCCCTGCGCAAGGTCGTCGCCTTGCGGAAAGCCGAGGATCACATCGCAGCGATGGGAGCCCAGCGTCATCCGCACAAAGCCCGTGGCCTGCGGGAAGAACGCATAAGCGAGCTTCTTGCCAAGCTTCTGCGCCATGAACTCGGCAAGCTTGTTTTCAAAGCCTTCTCCCTTCTCATTGGAGAACGGGAGATTGTGCGGATCGGCGCAGACCCGAAGAACTTTCGGGTCGACGAGTTCAATGGAAAGATCGGTGCCTTCGGGCAAGGCCTGTGCCGATGCAGGCATACAATGGAAAAGCCCGACCAATGCGGCACCTACGGAAAACGCAAACGCCCCGCGTGGTACGACTCTTGCCATCGCGGCCTCCTTTTTGATTTTCACTTGCTCGTTCTACGCTGTGCTAATCGTTGAAGGTCACTTTCCAATACAGGAGTCTTCCGCCTGCTTTGCTGCTTCCGGCTTATCCTCGTGTTTGGCCGGTCGTACGCGTCCTACAGCCTCGTTCGCACGCGCCCGGAGATAGACGTAGATATCATCCATGAAACAAGCGACGTTCGGATTGTCGCCGAGCGCCGGCATCACGTTTTCCTGCGATGTCGTCACGTTTTTTCGCCCGCTCGCGACCACTGTGAGGAAATCCGTGTAGTTCATAGTCTTCAGCGAATTCTTCAGAGCCGGCGCATAGGTCGAGCCTTCGCCGTCAGGCCCGTGGCAAACGTGGCACTCCGAATGATAGCGACGATAGCCGGAATAAGTGTACCAATCGACTGTTCCGTCGGCCTGGACCTTGTAGGTCGGATTACCGTCCTTGTCGAAGTACTTTCCGTTTTCATTTTTGACAGCAGCCGGGTCTCCACTGCCATCGGCTAGAGCCACGCCTCCTCCCAAGAGGACAACAAACAACGCTGCGGCGATAAAACCGTTGTGCACGGGCTTTCCTCATTTTTGATTATTGTTCTGGTTGATGGGTCAAACGAACCGGCGCGAGGAAAGGTTCCACGCGCCGGTTGATTGCATCCTGCGCTGCGACTAGTTCGGCAACGCAAACACTGTGAGCGAGCCGCCAAGCGCCGTGTAGTTGCGCAAGCCAGCGTAGCCACCCACCGCACCGAGGCCGGCGGTCGGATCGGTCAGACCAGCCGCGAGGCCAATGCCCGCCCATCCACCGACACCGGACAGGATCGCAATGTATTGCTTGCCGCCCTGCTCGTAGGTGGTGACGTTGCCGATGATGCCGGACGGATTCTTGAACTTGTAAAGTTCCTTACCCGTCTTGGCGTCTACAGCCTTCAGGTAACCTTCGAGCGTTCCGTAGAACACCACGCCACCGGCTGTCGCGAGTGCACCAGACCAGACCGAGAATTGCTCCTTATCGGACCAAACGATCTTTCCGGTCTTGGCATCCCAGGCGATGAAGTTGCCCATGTGGCTTTCACCCGGAGGTGGATACATGGACAGCGTCGCGCCGACATACGGCTGACCCGCAGTGTAACGCACGCGGAACGGTTCGTAGTCCATGCAGACGTGGTTGGTCGGCACGTAGAACAAACCGGTTTCGGGTGAGAACGCGGCCGGCTGCTGATCCTTGGTACCAAGAGCTGCCGGACAGATGCCCTTCACGTTGACATCCTCACCCTGCTGGTCGGTCGAGTACTGCTTGACCACGAGCGGACGTCCATAGGTCGGTGAGTTCTTGTCCATGTCGACCTTGGTGGCCCAATTGACCTTCGGGTCATACTTTTCAGCAACAAGCAGTTCGCCATTGGTGCGATCGAGCGTGTAAGCAAAGCCGTTACGATCGAAATGCACCAGTGTCTTGCGGTTGGTCCCGCCGATATTCTGGTCGGCCAGAATCATTTCGTTGACGCCGTCGTAATCCCACTCGTCATGAGGTGTCATCTGATACACCCACTTCGCCATGCCGGTATCGGGATCACGCGCCCAGATCGCCATCGACCAGCGATTGTCACCGGGCCGCTGCTTTGGATTCCACGTCGAAGGGTTGCCCGATCCATAGTAGATCAGGTTCAATTCGGGATCGTAGGCATACCATCCCCACGTCGTTCCTCCGCCGATCTTCCATTGATCGCCTTGCCAGGTATTGATGCCGGAGTCTTTGCCCACCGGCTTGCCAAGGTGTGTTGTCTTGACCGGATCCATCAATGTGTCGCTGTCAGGACCCATCGAATAGCCGCGCCACGCCTGTTTGCCGTCTTTAATATTGTAGGCGGTGAGAGACCCTCGAACACCGAATTCGCCGCCGGAAATGCCGACATAGACTTTATCCTTGACGATCATCGGCGCCGATGTGCCCGTCTCTCCCTTGCCAGGATCGCCGTTCTTCACCGACCAGACGACTTTTCCGTCCTTGGCATCAAGAGCAACGAGTGTGGTGTCAGCCTGATAAAGGAAAATCTTGCCATCCGCATATGACACACCGCGATTGACTGTATCGCAGCACATCACGGGAATGACGTTCGGATCTTGTTTCGGTTCATACTTCCAGACGATCTTGTTCTCGTCCTTCAGGTTCATCGCATAAACGACGTTCGGGAACGGCGTATGAAGATACATCATGTCGCCGATCACAAGCGGTCCACCTTCATGGCCGCGCAGCACGCCGGTTGAGAACGTCCAAGCGACTTGCAGCTTTCCGACGTTATCTGCGTTGATTTGTTTGAGTTGAGAGTACCGGTGGTTGGCGTAGTTACCAGTTGGCATAACCCAATCTTTTGGGTTCTGCTGCATCTTGATCAATTCGTCATTGGCATACGCGGCACCTGCGGTCCATACCGCTACAATGCCAAGACAACTCGCAAGACAGGTCGCAGTTATGACCTTGCGCATCACGTATCCTCCCACGTTTTTATTGCAACTTCCCTGTAGACCGGGGTTATCGTGGCAGCGTGTCAGGTTGGCAGCGCGTCATAGCATCAGCGACAAAGGCGAGCGTCCTGAGACATTCGTCTCCTCGCATCAGCTTCCGATGAAAACATCGGCGATCCCAGTCAACCGAAGTCAAGTTAGAGTCGGAAACAGGCAAATGCTATGCTGGTCACTCAGAGCGTGCAACAGAAATGTACCGTTGCGCTTATTAACACTGCAAAGCGTCACGCTGTCGCGCTCTCGCATTACACATTCATTGCTTGCTCGGTGAAACAGTCGAGTGCACCGCCGCAAGACAACGCTCAAAGAACGATGAAGCTCATGATCCGCGCCATCGCGATACTGACATTCTTCACCATAGTGATCGCGACAACGATGACGACAACGCGCGCGCAGCCCGCCGTCTCCCCTTTAAAAACAGATGAGATCGCGCCGGGCGTCTTCGTTCATATTGGCGAAATCTCGCTGATGACGCGCGGGAATGAAGGCGCGACAGCCAATGTCGGCTTTATCATTGGTGATGACGCCGTTGCCGTGATCGATACGGGTGGAAGCGTTCAGGAAGGACGCTGCCTCCTCGCAGCAATTCGCACGCGCACTCAAAAGCCGATCCGATATGTCATCAATACGCACGGCCATCCTGACCATGTCTTTGGCAACGCAGCATTCGCCAACGATCAAATTACCTTTGTGGGTCATCGAAATCTGCCAAGAGCACTGGCGACACACGGTCAATTCTACATCGACGCTTTTCGCCGCTTGATGGGTGAAGAATTGATTTCCGATGTCAGAATTATCTCCCCGACGCTTCTGGTCGACGATCAACTCACGCTCAATCTTGGAAACAGGAATCTAACACTTCAAGCTTGGCCCGCGGCTCATACCGACAACGATCTCACGTTGCTCGACAGCAAGACGGGAACTTTCTTTGCCGGAGACCTCATTTTCCGCGACCACGTGCCGGTACTCGATGGCAGCATCATCAGCTGGCTCAATGTTCTGAAGACAATGTCCGGCGTAGCGGCGAAGCGTGTCGTCCCAGGTCATGGCTCCGTTGCTGATTGGCCAGACGCGATTACTGACGAACAGCGTTATCTCGAGAAGCTCGCAACAGATACTCGGGCATCCATCAAACAGGGAGTTCCGCTGGCGTCAGCTGCGAAGACGAACGGAACTTCCGAAAAGTCGCGGTGGCAGTTGTTCGATGACTATAATTCACGCAACGCAACTGCAGCATTTTCAGAGCTTGAGTGGGAATAGTGGGAATACCGAAGCAACGGGTGTAATCTCCTTAAGTCTGGCTTGATCGCAGAAGGGATCCTGATCATGCGCGGAATGACGAGTCAGTTTCTTGGCCTGGTAGGTGTTGCTCTCGCCGTCACGTTCGCCGCGCCCTTGTCCTATGCGGATCCTCCGCAACGCACAGACCCATGGCCCGGTCTGGTTCAGGACATTTTTAACAATCGCACGATGGACGATGGTACCGGCGTGATTTCGATCGAGATGCCATCACGCGCCGAGGATGCTGCGATCGTGCCTGTCACGTTGCGCACGACTTTGCCATCCGGCGATACGCGGCATGTGAAGTCGATCACGCTGGTGATCGACGAAAATCCCGCACCAATGGCGGCGAAATTTAAGCTTGGTGAAGCAGCCGGCGTATCGGAGATATCGACGCGCGTCCGCGTCAACAATTACACGATGGTTCATGCAGTCGCCGAGTTGGATGACGGCAAACTTTTGATGGTCAAAACCTATGTCAAAGCGTCCGGCGGCTGCTCGGCCCCTGCGGCAAAAACGGCAGATGAGGCCTCAAAGCGTCTCGGGCAAATGCGATTCAGGCAATTCGCGAAATCAACCGACGCTCCGGCAAGCGGCGCGCGCGAGGCGCAATTGATGATCGGGCATCCCAACAACTCGGGACTGCAGATGGATCAGGTGACGCATCTCTATGTTCCTGCCCTCTTCATCAATGAACTGCGCATTTGGCAGGGCGACAAGCTTGTGCTCGCCATGGAGGGAGGCATCTCGATCTCGGAAGACCCCAATATCCGCTTCTCCTACATTTCAAACGGCGCGCAACAATTCCGCGTCGAGGCAAAGGATACGGACGGCCGGGTATTTAAAGGAGAATGGCCAGCCGAATCCTCGGCCATGTAAGCTTGAATGACTTTTTACTGTTTCTAGAAGCAGCGCACTTCCGCTTCGGCCTGCGCCCGCCGCAAATCATTCGTCGCGGTTTTCGCCTGCTCGGTGGATCGGAACTGCCCCCCCATCTCACCCGGTACTTGGGCCATGCTCAACACGGTCTCGGCGCTGATATAGCGGTCATAAGGCAACAGACTCGCGACCACATCAATGGAGCATGAGCACTGTTCGAGCGACTGCCGCGTCTCTCCGTTAGCCTTCATGCAACCAAAGACATAATCCGCCCGGGCTGATGTCGGATAATCGTTCAGATCTTCCGCGTGCGACATTGACGCTGTTGCAAGCAGCGCGACCGCAAGCACACATATCTGTTTGACGATCGTCATTCCGCGGCCTCACTCATCAGATTGACTTTGATGCTAGTTGAAATGGTTGAACAGGAAATCGTCAAGATCGTTGTCTGCTTGCCATTCCCATGATGATGTTCGCTGTCGAAAGGCTTAGGCGTGAAAGGCATGCTTTCCAGTCTCATGCGTTGCTTGCTCATTGTCCTGCCGTTACTTTGGCTGAGCTCCCCCGCGCGCGCGACCGGGACGGTGCGTCTCGCGATTCAGAAGACCGGCACCGTCGCATGGGAGCTCGCCGTCATTCGCACCCACGGATTGGACAAGAGGGCTGACCTAAATATCGCCGTGACCGAGCTTGCCAGTCCCGAAGCGGGCAAGATCGCTCTGCGCGGCGGCTCCGCGGACGTCATCATCGCCGATTGGCTCTGGGTGTCACGCGAGCGGCAACTCGGAACCAAGCTCGTATTCTATCCCTACTCCAGCGCGCTTGGCGCGGTAATGGTGCCCGCTTCGTCGTCCATCCGCACTTTCGATGACCTAAAAGGCCGCAAACTCGCTGTTGCGGGCGGTGCCATCGACAAGAACTGGATCCTGCTTCAGGCCGCCATGAAGCTGGATGGCATCGACATCAAATCTGAAGCGAATGTCGTCTTTGGCGCCCCGCCCCTGCTGGCCGCGAAAACCGCCAGCGGCGAAATGGACGCCGCGCTGAATTACTGGAACTTCTCCGCTGCGCTCGAAGCCAAAGGCTTCCGCCGCATCGGTGGTATAGAAAATATTCTGCCGAAGCTCGGTGCCAAAGGACCGACAGCCATGATTGGTTATGTCTTCAATGAGCGTTGGGCTGACAAGAACCGCGACCTGATTGCCCGTTATATTGCCGTGACGCGCCAGGCAAAGGAGATCCTGGCGACCTCCGATGAGGAATGGGAGAAGATCGCCCCCATAACCGCCGCACCAGATAGGGCAACATTACGTACCTATCGTGATCGCTACCGCGAGGGAATTCCGCGCCGGTCGATCGCCGAAGAACAAGAGGATGCCCGCGTGCTGTATAAGGTCCTGGCGGAAACCGGTGGCACGGATCTGGTCGGACCAGCGCGGGAGCTCGACCCCGGTACATTCTATCGTGCCATCCCGGGCAGCTGACGATGGCGCGACTGCTGTCCCTTTTGATCTTCCTGTGCACGTGGTGGATTGCATCCTTGGCAATCGGCCCGCAGATGCTTCCGCCGCCTCCAGCCGTCATCGGCGCAATTATCGAGGAAGCCCGCTCCGGCGCACTGCTGTTTCATCTCAGCGCAACGCTCGCCCGCGTTGCGCTGGCCTTTACCCTCGCCATGACGCTCGGGACCGCCATCGGCTATTTCATGGGCCGCGTCAGGACGGCGGATCGCCTCGGTGACCCCTGGCTGATCCTGCTTCTCAATCTGCCGGCGCTGGTGGTCATCATCCTCGCTTACATCTGGGCGGGATTGACCGAAGTCGCCGCTATTGCCGCCATTGCCATCAACAAGCTGCCAAACGCTGTCGTGACGGTGCGCGAAGGCACGCGTGCACTCGATCATCGCCTCGATGAAATGGCGACGGTCTTTGCAATGCCGCGTGGGCGGACGTTTCGCCACGTGGTGATCCCCCAGTTGGCGCCCTACATTGCGGCTGCGGCCCGGTCCGGCCTGTCGCTGGTCTGGAAGATCGTTCTCGTTGCCGAACTGCTGGGGCGCCCAAACGGTGTCGGCTTTGAAATCGGCACAGCCTTTCAACTGTTCGACATTACCCATATCCTTGCATACGCCCTGGCCTTCGCTGCCGTTGTCATGATGATCGAAACGTTTCTGGTGCAACCCTTTGAAAGACGTGCATCCCGCTGGCGGCAGCGCGCTGCTTGAGGTCAAGATCGATCAGAAGTTTTTTGTCACAGCCGCTGGCGAACGGCTGGAAGTCTTGCGCGATGTGCACTTCGCGCTTGAGCGGGGTGACGTTGCGGCATTTGTCGGCCCGTCCGGCTGCGGCAAGACGACAATGCTGCGGATCATCGCCGGCCTCGAACGCGACTATCGCGGACACATCAACCACCCCTCCGGCATCCGGCTAGGAATGGTCTTTGAGGAGCCGCGGCTTCTTCCATGGCGATCCGTCGAAGACAACGTGCGGCTCGTCATGCGCGATGTCGACGAGACAAGGCTCTCAGACCTGTTCTCGGCTCTTGAGTTGGCGGAGCATCGAACCCACTATCCCGGCGAACTTTCGCTCGGTCTGGCCCGCCGCGTTGCACTTGCGCGCGCTTTTGCCATCGCCCCGGATATCCTCATTCTCGACGAGCCTCTGGCATCGTTGGACAAGATCCTTGCTGCGCGCCTGCGAAACGAACTCATCGCGCTGGTCGATAGCCGCCTTCTGACAACGCTGTTGGTCACCCACGATATCAGCGACGCCGCGCGCCTTGGGGACCGCATCTTCATTCTCTCGGCTCACCCCATGTGCATCGCAGCACAAATACCGATCCCGATTCCCCGGAAGGTCCGGACAGAACGGGATATCGAGGCCATCCAGTTCGAGGTCGGTCAACGAATGAAAGAAAACGCCATACCGCAGGATGGTTCATAGGCGAGGCCTGCCTCCAGTGTTAAGCTTCGACACTGGTCTTGCGTTGGGGAGACGTCATCGATGCAAAGATTGCTCATTCTGATCGCGCTCGTCTTGGCGGGTTCTGCTGAACTGAAAGCGCAAGGCAAAGGCGTCCGATTCTGGAATCTGACAACTGCGACAGTGAGCAGCTTTCAACTATCGCCGGTGGGAAAGGATGCCTGGGGATCGAATCTAACCTTGAACGATAAAGACAAGGAAGTGGACCACGACGAACGGCTGCGCATCACCGGTGTGGAGCCTGGACGCTATGATGCCAAGATCGGCTATCCCAACGGACGCGTATGCTTCGCTCGCGCCATCGAGATCAAGGCTGACGCCGTCTTCACAATAGAAGACAAGGATCTGAAGGACTGCAACCGATAACAGTCAGCGTTTGGCGTCAAAGAGGACGCGACGGAGCTGTCGCATCCGCCTTGTCGTTCTTGCCCGGATATTCGCAGCGCCATTTCACCGCATTCCACTTTGGATGCTCGCCGACCCATTGAGCGATATAGGGCGGTGCAGCCATCGCGCATTGCTGGGGCGATCCGCTCCAGGCGAATTGAAGGTGAGCCTCTTCGCACATTGAGGGAGAGGCAATAGCACAGACAGTCACAATCAGCTCGATCATCTCGGTCGCCTCGCCGTGAACAACCGATCATACATAAGACGGATAGTCCTGTATCCAGGTTTCAGAAAGTTCCCGCGTTCACGTTCTCTTTTCCGGGAACACCATCAGCTTGCTTGGAGTTGCGTCCACAGCAGGCCGCAATGGCACTTCTCTGATGGAGGACAATCAGATGAACGCAAAAGCTCTCATTTTTGCAGGCTGCGCAGTGCTGGCGCTAGACGGTGCCGCTCAGGCAGGTCCCTGCTCCGAACAGATCGGCAGCCTAACAAAGCTTTTTGCCTCGAAGGACGCTGGAACGGGCCCGACGTCAGGCGCCGGTTCAGCTCGAACCGCGACCGGTGAGGCTGGCCAGCATCCACCGACAACTGCGATGAGTGAACAAACGAAAGGCATTGCAACCTCGCCCGAAGATGTTCGCCGTCAGACAGCAGGACTGCCCCCCGCCGCTCAGCAACAGACGACAGGAACCGCAACGGAACATCCACCGACTGCGGCGATGGATCAGGCCACGCGAAGCCAGGCCGCGCCCCCCGGCGGTCAGCCGGCAACAGCGGCCATGAGCGCGGCGACCGAAAGCCAGATGCCGCCACGCGATACGTCGGCCGTCAATATGCCGGAAGCCAGCTTGGCACTTGACCGCGCGCGGGAATTCGACCGTCAAGGCAACGAAGCCGACTGCATGAATTCCGTTGGTGAGGCTAAGCGACTATCCGGCTCATGATGGCCGGAGGCAATCATTCCGGCGGTTTGGATCAGAAATTCACGCCGAAAATCAACCGTGCCTGATGCCGCTCGAAGTCGGCAAGGTTGAGGTGACCTGCCGCCTCCGTGGAGCTTCCAGACACCTGAAAGCTCCAGGCCGCAGTTAACCGTGAGCGCTCTGACAATTTCACGAACGCCGTCGGTCCGATGAACACGGCGTCTCCTGAAAAATCGCCGAGACCAATACCATCATACTGGCGAAGGTAGCGGGCCTCGCTACCGAGGAAAACCCCAGGGACCACCTGAACCATGAGAGCGGCGGCGGCTCCTATGGTCGATTCCCGTTGAATTGGAGCGCCGGGGATGGCGAGGCTTGTCCATTCCGGCTGATAAAGCAGATTAAAAGCCGCGACGACGCGATCCGGAATGAGCTCCCGATCAACCGCGAGCACGAACTCGGTGCCATAAGCTCGAACGCGCGCGGCGGTGTTTTCGTCGAGCCGATCTGCGTGAAGCTCGACGCCGAATGTAAGACCAAAGGGCGCGGTCTCTCGATCCAGAAAACGGTAACGGAATTCGGCCGATCCACCCTGGAAGTCAGACCGGCGGGTGTCGGAGAACCCTGAGACATTATTGATATTATAAGCGGCCAATGTCCCGCCCAACTCCACCCGGAAATTTTTCGCCGGCACGAACTCCAGTTCAAGCGCCTGCGAGATGCCCTGATATGTGCCACCGCTCTTGGAAAGTCTCGCTGTGGTCTTACTTTGAACTTCACGTTCGCCGGGATCGCCAACATCGGATCCTATCATGAATCCGAACATATGCTCGGTGTCGACCTCCGCGGCATATCCCACGGCGGGAAGCGATCCCGGAAGGCACAAGACAACGACTGAAAATATCCTTGCCCTGAAAGCCATGCATATTCCGACGATTGAAGGGCTCGGACGCCGATCAGCGAACGTATCCCCCTCACGTCAATCAAATCTGAGAATCTGCAGCTCTTCAAGGGCAAGCTACCGCTAGCCCAGGGAAGAAATGATTTCCCGATAGGCCGCTTCCGGGAAAGCTTTCAGGGTGCGCGTGCGAATATTTCCAAGCATGCCGAGCTGCAGGTTGAACCGCGCCGCAACGGCATCGTCCGGCGCTTCGTAGATGGCGACCATGTCGAAATCGCCCATGGTCATGAAGAAGAACTTGAACTCTCCATCCATGGCCTTGAGTGCCTTTTTCGCCGTGTCGAGGCGCTTTGTGGAATCTTTCACACTGCGCATTCCCTGATCGGTCCAATTTGCAAGCATCACATACGTGGTCATGACACTCCTCCATTTGGCATCAGGGTGAACTTTCGATTCGGGACACTAGTGCCCGCCTCCAAAAAATATCATCCGCGAAAGCAGCGTGTAATCGGATTCGAAGACCATCAGAACAGCAAACACCACCACAAAGACCGGTGGGACAAGGATCGCATAGGCCAGCGCCAGCCGCTCCCAGGCCATATGCATGAAGACGGCGATAATCAGGCCGGCCTTAAGGATCATGAACAGCAGGATGAGAAACCACCTGAGATGCCCTTGCACCTGAAAGTAATCGACGAGATAGGACGCCGTGCTGAGAACGAAGAGCCATCCCCACACCACGAGATAAAGCTTGATCGGGTGATGCTGTCCTTCAGCATGGGCTTTCGCGGGCGCCTGAACTGACGATAATGCGACTTCAGCCATGTTTCACCTCACCACAGATAAAAGAAGGCGAAGATAAAGACCCATACGAGATCGACGAAATGCCAGTACAGGCCGGTAATTTCCACGACCTCGTAGTTTCCCTTTCTGCTGGTAAAGAAGCCTCGGCGCTCATGGTCAAAGTCCCCGCGCCAGACTTTTCGCGCAATGATGAGCAGGAAGATCACACCGATCGTCACGTGTGTCCCGTGGAATCCCGTGATCATGAAAAACGCCGCGCCAAACTGCTCCGCGCCCCAAGGATTTCCCCATGGCCGCACGCCTTCCATGATCAGCTTTGTCCATTCGAAGGCCTGCATGCTGACGAATGTGGCGCCGAACGCCGCTGTCACCAGCATCAGGATTGCGGTCTTCACGCGATCCCGGCGATAACCAAAATTGACCGCCATTGCCATGGTTCCGCTGCTGCTGATCAGAACGAAGGTCATGATCGCAATTAGCAGGAGCGGGACATCATGACCGGCAATATTCAATGCAAAAACTTCGCTTGGATTCGGCCAAGGCACCGTCGTCGACATCCGGGCGGTCATATACGAGAGCAGGAAACAGCCAAATATAAAGGTGTCGCTGAGAAGGAAGATCCACATCATGGCCTTCCCCCAGGAAACATTCTTGAATGCGCGCTGGTCAGAGGACCAGTCGGCAATGATGCCGCGCAAACCGGGTTTTAATGTCGTTCTTGGACCAGCCAATACGGTGTCAGCCATTCGCTCCGCCTTCTTAAGTTAGTAGTTGACGGCAAATTGCGAGGAAGCCGGCAGTCCACCCGGTCAGCAGCCCAAGCAGCACCAGCCAGATCAACAGCAGGAAGTGCCAATAGATCG
This sequence comes from Bradyrhizobium sp. SYSU BS000235, assembly GCF_049747295.1. Classification (NCBI taxonomy): domain Bacteria; kingdom Pseudomonadati; phylum Pseudomonadota; class Alphaproteobacteria; order Hyphomicrobiales; family Nitrobacteraceae; genus Bradyrhizobium; species Bradyrhizobium sp. SYSU BS000235. The sequence goes on along the minus strand of NZ_JBMHJM010000001.1, from coordinate 3,555,142 downwards.
CGCACAGTTCGATGCTCAGGCACAATTGCGGTGTCGCTCCATCGCGCCAAGCCCTTGTCAGCGTTCTGCTCAAAACGAGAAGACCGCCGAGAATATGCAGCCCGTGAGTTGCCGTGATCAGGTAAAAGAATGCGTTGGCTGGATTGCTCGCGAGGAAATAGCCGGCTTTGACGAGCTCCCAGCACACAAGGGCCTGGCCGATCAGGAAGACGATCGCCGTAATGTCCGCAGCGATCAAGCCAAGCAGCGTGCTATCGTCAAATCCCCGTCGCGCCGATACCAGCGCCCAATGCAGCGCGATGCTGCTCAGGATCAGCACCCCGGTGTTGAACCACAACAGCTTCGGGACCGGCAGCGGCCGCCAGTCGATCAGGTCCATGCGCATGCCATAGGCACTGATCAGCAGCGCGAACAGCGAACCAACAACGGCGAGAAACACGCCAAGTCCGATCTTGGCTGCCGGCAGCGGGGCGGACCTGTCAGGAAGATCGCCGATCACGCCTTCTTCCAGCCACGGCTTCGACGCGAGGCGCTGCTGCGAGAGCCACCATCCGGCGATCAGCGCCACCCCGGCCATGAACAGGACAACTGCACTCATGGTGAATGCCCTGCTGCGGCTGATGCCAATGGCGGCTGGTTCTGCGGGATGAAGTCACGCGCTGCACCCGGGACGCTGTAGTCGTAAGCCCATCGATAGACGACCGGAAGCTCCTTGCCCCAATTGCCATGGGACGGCGGCGTTTCGGGTGTCTGCCACTCCAGCGTGGTCGCATTCCAGGGATTGCCGCCCGCCTCTTTTCCTTTGGAGAGACTCCAGATCAGATTAAACACAAAAACGAGCTGCGCCGCGCCGACGATGAGTGCGGCGACGCTCATGAACATATTCAAATCATGGGCAGAAGCCGGGATAAAGGCCGTGTCTCCGATATCATGATAGCGGCGCGGCATTCCCAGAAGACCGAGGTAGTGCATGGGGAAAAAGACGGCGTAAGCGCCGAGAAATGTGACCCAGAAGTGGAATTTCCCGAGCGCCTCATTCAGCATCCGCCCGGTGACTTTCGGATACCAATGATAGATGGCACCGAACACGACCATGATCGGCGCAACGCCCATCACCATATGGAAATGAGCCACAACAAACATCGTATCCGACAAAGGAACGTCAACGACGACATTCCCGAGGAACAGTCCCGTCAATCCACCGTTCACGAAGGTCACGATGAATCCGAGCGCGAACAGCATCGGCACCGTGAGATGGATATCGCCGCGCCACAGCGTCAGAACCCAGTTATAGACCTTGATCGCCGTCGGGACCGCGATGATCAGGGTCGTGGTGGCAAAGAAGAATCCAAAGCGCGGATTCATGCCGCTCACATACATGTGGTGCGCCCAGACCACGAAGCTCATGGCGCCGATTCCCACGATCGCCCACACCATCATACGATAGCCGAAGATGTTCTTCCGCGCGTGCGTGCTGATGAGATCCGACACGATGCCGAACGCCGGCAATGCAACGATGTAAACTTCGGGGTGTCCGAAGAACCAGAAGAGATGCTGAAACAGGATCGGGCTGCCGCCGCCGTATTTCAGGTGCTGACCCATTTCCACCAGCGAGGGCATGAAGAAGCTGGTGCCGAGAAGGCGATCGAGCAGCATCATGACGGAAGCGACAAACAAAGCGGGGAAAGCCAGCAGCGCCATCACCGTCGCGGTGAAGATGCCCCACACGGTCAGGGGCATCCGCATCAAGGTCATCCCACGCGTCCGGCCCTGCAGCACCGTCACCACGTAGTTCAGGCCACCCATGGTGAAGCCGATGATGAACAGGATCAGGGACACCAGCATCAAAATGATCCCGACTTCTTGCCCCGGACTTCCGGACAGGATCGCCTGAGGCGGATAGAGCGTCCAGCCCGCACCTGTCGGACCACCGGGTACAAAAAAGGTCGACAGCAGGACCAGAACGGCGAGCAGGTAGATCCAGTAGCTCAGCATGTTGGCGTACGGGAAGACCATGTCCCGCGCCCCCACCATCAGCGGAATGAGGTAATTTCCAAAGCCGCCCAGGAACAGCGCCGTCAGCAGGTAGATCACCATGATCATGCCGTGCATGGTGATGAACTGAAGATACTGGCTTGGATCAATGAAGGAGAACGTGCCCGGGAATCCCAGTTGCAGGCGCATCAGCCATGACAGCACCAGCGCGACCATGCCGATCGACATCGCCGTGACCGAATATTGAACCGCGATGACTTTGGCGTCTTGCGAGAAGACGTATTTGGTCCACCAGCTTCGCGGATGATAAAGTTCGAGATCGCCGACTTCAGCAGGCGGTACACCAATGATTGTTCCAGACGGGACGTCGACCATCGAGCATCTCCTGGTCTATCCTCTGCACGGCACTCAACGAGGTATTTCCACCTCAAAGTTCATGGCCGGGGCGCCGACACCTCGCCGTCCGATGTGGACGTCGATCTCATCGCAGTTCGTTTGCTCGCGAGTTCGGCGAACGTTTGCTTCGTTTCCAGCCACGCATGGTAATCTCGCTCTTCCTGCACAATGACCTTGCTGCGCATCTGGGCATGGGCGATGCCGCATAGCTCCGCGCACAGGACTTCGAAGGAACCGGTGCGTGTCGGGGTAAACCAGAAATAGGTGACGGACCCCGGCACCATATCCATCTTGGAGCGGAATTCGGGCACGTAGAAATCGTGCAGCACGTCGATCGATCGGAGCAGCACTTTCACCGGCTTGCCGATCGGCAGATGCAGATCATCATTTTCGAGGATCACGTCGTCCTGGCCATTTGGGTCCTGCGGATTCAATCCAAGCGGATTATCCGGGCTGATGAATCTGGCATCGACCGTTCCCAGGCGACCATCCTTGCCGGGCAAGCGATAGCTCCAGCGCCACTGCTGCCCCATCACTTCAACCTCTGTCGCATTTGCCGGCACAGTGACGAACTGATGCCAGACGATCAGCCCCGGAGCCAGCATGGCTGCGACACCCACCGCGGTCCCGACGGTGAGCCACCACTCCAGCTTTCTGTTCTCTGGTTCGTAAGCGGCCCGCTGCCCTTCCTTGTGGCGGAATCGAAACACGCAGTACGCCATGAATGCAACGATGGCGACGAAGACGACGCCTGTGATCCAGAACGTGATAATGATTGTGTTGTCAATGTAATGCCAGTTCGAGGCAATGGGCGTCCACCACCACGGGCTCATGAAATGGAAGAGCACCGATGCCACTGCAACCAGAAGCAATATAAATGCGACAGCCATCCCTTGTTCGTCCTTGCCTCGAAGGCGACGGACGCGATTTAAAGGGCAGAGCTTCTACAATGTAGCGTTGGCCTGCTTCGTGTTTGCCAGCGCTGTGTCCTTTGCCCCGCCCAATTCATCGGCCGCGACATTAAAAAAGGTATGACACAGTCACTTCGACCGCGGGTCTTATCTGACCAACGGCCATCTTGCCATTTCAAGATGATCCCGACTGACGAAATCGTCAATAGAGGAAGGTGGTTGCCCACCGCGGGTGTGCCGATGCGGCGCACAATGATCCTGTGCAGATGCACAATTTGTCCGGTCGCTTCTCAATCGCAACAGAGTTAAAGTCCGCCGCGAGCCGATATCGGCTTCATGTTACTTGCCTACGGAAGTCTTGTCGCGTTGACCCCGCGGGCGCGATCAGAGTGACTGCCGGTTCGGCGTATCCAGCTCTTTGCAATCGCAAGGAAGGCTGTGCCATGGCAACACCCTATTCCAGTAAGGCAACACGGATCCGGTCCTACGTACCGCCCATCGCCAAGCCGCCGCAGATTCGAAGCATCACTTTGTCTGACGTGCACGAGGCGCTGCGTCTCGGGTGGCAGGATTTCAACGCAATCCCAAGCCACGCCATCATCCTATGCGTCATCTACCCTGTTGTCGGGCTGATCCTGGTGAGGATGGTCCTTGGCTATTCGGTGCTACCGCTTCTCTTCCCACTCTCGGCCGGGTTCGCACTCATCGGCCCCTTTGCTGCACTCGGTCTCTATGAACTGAGTCGCATCCGTGAGCGTGGCGAAGATGTCACGGCGTGGCATGTCCTTCGTGTTTTCGGCGCTCCGGCCTTCAGCGCCATGCTGGGACTTGGGACAATCTTGCTCGGACTGTTCGTCATCTGGGTCACAGTTGCGAACGAACTCTACATTGCCACATTTGGAGATGAGCCCGCGGGAAATATCCCTGACTTCATCTCTCGCATCCTCACGACACACGCCGGCTATGTCCTGATTATCGTCGGATGCGGCATCGGATTTCTTTTTGCCATGGCCGCGCTCTGCATCAGCGTGGTGTCATTTCCGTTCATACTCGATCGTCATGGGTCTGCACGTCAGGCCATGCGGGTGTCGTTAAAGGCCGTCGTGACGAATCCTGTCCCTATGACGGTCTGGGGTCTCATCGTCGCAATTCTCCTGGTGATCGGCTCGTTGCCTTTTTTTGTTGGGCTCGCGGTTGTTGTGCCGGTCCTTGGTCACGCGACCTGGCACCTCTATCGCAAGGTAGTCGCCTGATCTTTTCAGACACTTGCTTACAGCCGCTTCTCAGACACCACTCGAACACGTTGCCTTACTTTGTCAGCATTAAGCCGCCAGAGCCCGTGTCGCTCCATCAAAGCACAACCGTAAATATACTTAACGACGGGACGTTCATCAGGCGCACGAAGGAACTTAATCGCTCTTCAATTGTGGCGACCGCTGTTTGACGTTCAAGAAAAAGACATTGTCGCCTTGGGCAACTTTCAGCTAATCTCACTACCTCTATTGATTTACATCATTCCAAATTATTTCGCAGGGAGCAGGAAGACACTTCAAGAGCATTTCAGAAAATCATTCACCAGGGGCGTTCCATGAGTATCACAGGCCACTCGAATTCCTTTCGCGGCAAGCGACGGACTCCTGACAACGTGACTGAGACATTTTCTCAAAACGTGCTCACCCGATCCGCTCATTCCGCAGACGGCACACATCGGTTTTCCGCGAAGCAATCGTCGTTGAAGCAATCGTTGCCGGCAAAAATTCAGCATCACTTGATGCAGCCTCGCGACGCTGAAACGAATGCTCAACACGCGAACATCGCGATTCCGGAAATATCAAGGGTTCAAGACTCGAGCCGCACCAACGGACACTCACATCTGTCCCAGACGATCAAGCGGCCCGCAATCGTTGTGATTCATCCACGCGCATTTTTCCGCGATTGTTTTGTTCGCTGTCTCGAGATCTCGTACAAGACCCACGAGGTTTTCGCGTTCGAGACTATTTCAACCTGGCAAGAGGCCGGCGATCAGGATGCCGTTGAGCCCGCGATCATTGTTTTTTTCGCGGAAAGCAATAATCCATCCTGCAGCATCGATCTTCAGTCTCTTGAAGCAGTCGCTGCCGGCATCCCTGTTGTGATCATGTCGGACAGTGATGACGTGAACTATGTCACCCGTGCACTTAAAGGCGGTGCGCGCGGTTACATCCCGACGAGTCTGCCATTTAACGTGGCCGTGGAGGCTGTGCGGCTGGTGGAGGCAGGCGGCACATTCGTACCCGTCACAAGTCTGGACCTCAATCGCGACAAGCTTGGAGCGACGACGACCAGGGCGAATGATCTTCTGACTCAACGTCAACTGATGGTTGTCGAAGCGCTTTGCCAGGGAATGGCGAATAAACAGATCGCGTACGAGCTCAGCATGAGCGAGCATACAGTGAAGGTCCACCTGCGCCACATCATGCGGAAGCTGAATGCCAGAAACAGAACGGAAGTCGCAGTCCTCACCAAGGACTTCTTCTAGCGATATTGTTTCTAAGCTATCGGCGACGCGTCTTCACGGCGGAAGCCTTCACGGAAGGGTATGAACGATGTCCTTTTCGAGGACAACGTGCCCATCGCGCTCAACGGTATACTTCGCGCGATAAACTCCTGCATCCCACCCGTTTGGTAGCCGCTTTCGTCCGGCAAACAGCATCACTTGCGCTTTATTCGTTGCCAGCGCTGCAGCACGGTTTTCCGCGACGACTTGTCCGGAAGGACTGTGCAATACCAACTTCTGAATGTCGCCCGTCTTCAGGCCAATGGCCCGGACAAACACCACCAATGCAGGCGCATCACGAGAGAACAGGTCCTTTTCCGCCTCACCGTTTTCGATCATGTCCATCGTCACGGCACCGGTCGAGAAGCCGGCATTCAGGACTTCGCGCTCCCGATAGGTCAGCTGACCCTGAAGTGACGCGTCCCAAAGCGATTTACCGCCGCTGCATGAATTCTCCGGAGCGCCATATGCGAACGGATCGACGATCTTGCTCTCGTGGCGGACCGTCAAATGAAGGTGTGGGTATTCGGTCAATCCCGAGAGACCGATCTGGCCAAGCGGCTGACCGACACTGACATCGTCTCCCGGCTTGACGCGAATACTCCCCTTGGCCATGTGACAATATTGTGTCTCCCAACGACCGGGATGTTCGATGACCACGCCGTTACCGCATTCCATGTCCTTCACGGCGTCGCGCCCGGACTTAAGGAAGACCCCTTCCGGAACGCCATCCCGGACACGCGCAACCCGGCCGGCAGCCGCGGCAATCACATCAACCCCTGCGCGCCGCGCCTTCATCGTTGGCAATCGGAAATCAGTGCCATTGTGGGCGTCGTAACTCAGCGTGCCGCACCGGTAATCTTTTGCGGAAGGCGCGGGATCGATATCGACATAATTCTGAATGTAGCAGGTGCGCCCGATGTCACAGGCAACCGGCATCTTTAATTGAATGGTTTCCTCGGCAGCTCCGAGGCGTGGGTTCAACACAACGCCGAAAAAGATCAGAGAGGCTGTGTACAGCCACGGATTACGCCACATCATGACAGGATAAAGGATCCATTCTCTCAAGCTCTGATACGCACCCTATCCGAATTCTCCTGACTTCGTGTGACCTTTGTTGCGACAAGAGATTCCGCCCGAGGATACCTGAGTGTTGCACCGCCCCGAACGGGCTCGCATGGATGAAAAAGAAATCCAAACGGCTTCGGGGTTGGCCCGAGGCAATTTGTGTTTCAGTATGACGTTCCGCAAAGGATGCATCAGACATGAATACTGCCCAGACCCGCCGGGGCCTTCTCGACACCGTCACCATGGTTCAAGCCGGCTCGGTACAGCCCCAGGATTTAATTAACGAAAGTCACGCGCGTGCTGCAGCGCTGGAGCCGAACCTTCAGGCCTTCAGCTATCTTCCGGCTCAGCCGCCAATAGCCACCGCGGGATATGGTCCCCTCGCGGGCATTGCGGTGGCCGCAAAGGATCTCGTTGATACGGCTGACATGCCGACAGCCTATGGCTCGCCGATCTATGCCGACCATCAGCCGAGCGACGACGCCTGGATCGTCGCTCGCCTCAAGGATCTTTCCGCGACCATCCTTGGCAAAACGGTAACGACCGAATTTGCCTGGCGCCATCCCGGTCCGACGCGCAATCCATGGAATCGCAACCACACGCCGGGTGGATCATCGTCCGGTTCGGCCGCATCTATGGCGAGCGGATCGGTCCAACTCGCGCTTGGCACCCAGACGCTCGGGTCGATTCTTCGACCGGCGGCGTTCTGCGGAATCGTTGGCCTGAAACCGAGCTTCGGCACCATCAGCCTGAAAGGCGTACGTGCTCTTTCGCAATCGCTCGATCATCTGGGCGTCTTCGCACGCCGCGTCGACGATGTCGCCTATGCCTTGTCGCTACTGATGGGCGGTCCTGGTGCCGCACGCCACGCGCCGTTTCAAGTTGCTTCTGATGGTCTTACGCCCTTCCCTGCGCCGCGCATCGCGTGGCTGAAACCTGCCGCGTCGCCAGCCCTGGAGGAGAGCCAAAGCGCTCTGCTCGCGGGCGCAGCGAAGCGCTTCACCGAAGCGGGCGCGATCGTGGAATCGTTTGTGCTGCCGACTGAGTTCGATGCGCTGCCGGAGATCGCCGCAACGCTTTACGGTGCAGAAGGCGCAGCGAACTTCAGCGATCTCGTCGCAAGATTTCCGGATAAAACGAGCGATCGTCTGAAAGCGCTTGTTGAAAGCGGCCTCGCCATATCGGCAACGGACTACATCGCAGCACGCAGTGCTCAGCTTGCGCTTCGCGCGGCCTTTACCGACGCCATCGCGGGATTTGACGCTGTTCTCACCACGGCAGCCACCGGTGAAGCACCGGAAGGACTCTCTCAGACCGGCGATCCTGGCTTGTGCGTGCCATGGACAACGCTGGGTGTGCCGGCGATTGCCCTGCCCGCCGGCATTGGTCCGCGCGGATTGCCCTTGGGCATTCAGCTCATCGCTCCATTCGGCGAAAACCTGAAACTGCTCAGGGTCGCCAAATGGTGTGAAGCTGCGCTGGCCTTCAAGGCGTCGATATAGCGTTGCCTTTGGGCCGTGTCAGGCGATTCGCTTTGCCGAATAATGATCGGCAAAGCGGCGCCGTAGCTCCATCTTTTGGACCTTCCCGGTCGCGCCGTAGGTGAGAGCTTCGACGAAGACGACGTCGTCCGGCATCCACCACTTGGCAATCTTCCCGTCGAGAAAGGACAAAATTGCTGACGGATTCGCCGGGGCACCTGCGGACGGCACGACGATCAGCAAGGGCCGCTCTTCCCATTTGGGATGCGGAATACCGATAACGGCCGCCTCAGCCACGCCAGGACATCCCATGGCGATGTTTTCGACGTCCACCGAACTGATCCACTCGCCGCCGGATTTGATGACGTCCTTCGCACGATCGGTCAGTTGCAGGTAATTGTCCTGATCGAAAACCGCGAGATCGCCGGTATCGAACCACCCATCGTTCAGCAATGGCTTGTCATCGCGGTAATACGCGGAAATCACCCAAGGTCCGCGCACCATGAAGCGGCCGCTGCTTTTCCCATCGCGCGGCAACTCCGCACCAGTCTCATCAACGATTTTGAGGTCCATTCCGTAAGTCGGCTGTCCCTGCATCGTCTTGCGCTGGAGCTGTTCCTCTGGGGTGAGATGGACAAACCTGCGCGGCGGCTGCGGCGACGTCCCGCCGGGACTCGTCTCCGTCATTCCCCAGACGTGATTGACCGAAACGCCCAACCGTTCAAATCCCTCGATCATGCTTGGCGCGGGCGCAGACCCTGCCACGATGATGCGTTTCAATGAACCGGCGCCGCGCCCTCGCTCTTCGAGGTACTGCAACAGCTTGCCGTAGAGAACTGGCACACCGGCCGCTATCGTGACGCCCTCCCCGTCAATCAGCGCCGTGACGCTTGCTGGATCGAGCATCGGTCCGGGCAATACGAGCTTGGCGCCGACCATTGGCGCCACATAGGTCAGCCCCCAGGCACCATTGGCGTGAAACATCGGCGTCATCGGCAGAATCGTGTCCTGCGCCGAAAACCCGACCGAGTGCGCGGTGCTGAAGGAAAGGCTGTAAAGGATGTCCGAGCGGTGCGAATACAGCACCCCCTTGGGATTTCCTGTCGTCCCGGACGTGTAGAACAGCGACGAAGCCGATAATTCGTCGAACTCCGGCCAGACGAAATTCTCGTCTCCGCTCTCGATGAAATCCTCATAGCACTGCAGGTTCGGCAGCCCGCTGGATGGCATCGCCGCCTTGTCCACCATCAAGACGAACAAGCCGACGGTCTTGAGATCCGCTGCCAGCTTCTCGACCAGCGGAAGAAACGAACTTTCAAGGAACAACACCCGGTCTTCGGCGTGGTTGGCGATGTAGGCGATCTGCGCCGGAATTAATCGTGGATTGATCGCATGCCAAACGGCGCCCATGCCGGTGACAGCATGCTCAATCTCGAAGTGCCGAAAGTTATTCCATGCCAGCGTCGCCACGCGATCGCTCTGCGTGATACCCCGTCGGGCCAGCGCATCGGCGAGCTTACGGGCGCGCCGCGCCGCATCGCTGTAGGTGTGGCGATGGATGGGTCCTTCCACCGTACGCGATACGATCTCGGTCGCAGAATGGAAACGATCGGCGTGTGCTAACAACGACGAGAGCAATAATGGCTGATTTTGCATCAGACCTTTCACGGGACTCTCCTTACTTCGGACGATCCGTTAGACGCTTGGCTCCGGCCGGCTTGCGCCAGCCGGAAATCCGACGATCGGAACGTCAGTCCGATGAACCGTCGAGCACGTCGCCGAATTGCTCCCAGCTCTCCCCAGTCCAGCGCTGAAGCTGCAACTGCGTCCAGAGCTGATTGACCTTGTCGCTGGTATTGATCTTGATGCCGGGCATGGACGTCGGGAGGGTCACATTCTTCAGGTTCTTGGCCTGCTTGATGATGTTCTCACGCGACAGATCACTGCCGCACTGCTTGAGAATTTGCTCAAGCACCAGGCCCTGCTGATATCCCGTGAGATAGTTGGTATCGCCAATGTCACCACCGGGAATGTACTTCTCGAAAAAGGCCCGATAGCCCTTCATCCCCGGATCATCATTCCAGCGCGAATCCGTCGGATCCTTCACAATTGAGCCGACGATGACGCCGACCGATTTGTCGAAGCCAGCAGGCTTGAGTGTCGACGACACCGAACTTGAGGGGAAGTTAACGATCAAGGTGGGTTTCCAGCCGATCTCCGCCGCCTTGCGGATCGCCTGGGCCGAAAACTTCGGCGTGCCCGCCACAAGAAGCGCTTCCGCGCCCGAGCTCTTGAGATTAACGACCTGCGAATCAACCGTTGGATCGGTGATCTCATAAGCCGCTGCCGTCACCTTCTTGTCGAAGTCATCCTTGAAATACGATTTGAACGCCTTGACGTAATCCTTACCCAGATCATCGTTCTGGTAGAGGATTGCGTACTTCGCGTTCGGCAGGACCTTCTTGAGGTACTTGGCGTAAATCTTTCCTTCGACGTCGTAGCTGACCAGGCCAGTGGTCAACGCAGGATAGTTGGCAACCTCGGTGAACTTGGCCGAGCCGGTGATCACCGCGAGGTCGGGAATGCCGCGGCTCATCAAGAGTTTCGCAGTGGCAGATACGCCAGGCGTGCCAAGTTGGCCAAACATGAATGCGACTTCGTCGCTCTCGATCAACTTGCGCACGTGCTCCACCGATTTCGGCGGGCTATAGGCGTCGTCATACGCGATATAATTGATCTTGCGGCCGTTCACTCCGCCGCGATCGTTGAGAGCTTGAACGTAGGCAAGCAGACCCTTGCCGACCACGCCGATCGACGAGGCCGGTCCGCTGAACGGAAACACGCCGCCGATCTTGATTTCCGTTGCGGTGACACCGGGCGCATCCGCACCGAATGCTGTCGTCGAGAGCGCGAACACAAGTGCCGACGCCAGCTGCAGCTTTTTGAACATTGTTTCCTCCTCTGCCGCGTTTCCATCCATATCGCTCCCAATCGGCCATCTGCTGTTGCAGCGGTGTCAGCCCAGCGGTTGATTCGCTGTTGCGCTGAGACAGGAGCTTGTTTCGTTGCGGGAGATTTAAAGTTCTTTTTTTGAACTGGTCAAGCGAAACGCGGAAGGAACCGGTCGAAGATGAGAACTATTTTGTTTTGTCGCGCTTCAAGGGCATAGGAAAATCGCTTCCAAAATACAAAAGGGCCGCCAACCGGCGACCCTGATTATTAAATTCCTTTTCTGAACCCATTGTTCAATTAAGGATCTGATCAGGCCACCTTGCGGGCAGCCTCATCTCGTGACGCGCCGAGGAAGCCGACAAGCCGTTCCTGAATCAGCTGTTCCGCCTCCAACATGATGCGATCGATCAACTCCTTCACCGTCGGAATATCGCGGATCAGGCCGACCACCATGCCGCAGCTCCAAGCGCCGGCATCCATCTCGCCGTTCACCATCACCTTCGGATAGACGCCCGCGACCTGCTCCATGATGTCGGAGATCTGGATCTTCCCGCCCTTCTCGCGCTCGATCTCGATCAGCTTCTCAACGCCCTTGTTATTCAGAACGCGTTCGGTGTTCCGGAGGCCGCGCATCACCAGCCGCGTGTCGAGTTCGGTTGCCGCGACGATGGCGTTCTTGACGTTGTCATGCACCGGGGCTTCCTTGGTCGCGACGAACCGCGTGCCCATGTTCATGCCTTGCGCACCCATCGCGAGCGCAGCCACGAGACTGCGGGCGTCAGCCATGCCGCCGGATGCAACAAACGGGATCTTCAACTCCTCGGCGGCGCGCGGCAGCAGGATCATGTTCGGCATGTCGTCCTCGCCGGGATGACCACCGCATTCAAACCCGTCGACGCTGACAGCATCGCAGCCGATCGCCTCGGCCTTCAGCGAATGCCGGACCGAGGTGCATTTGTGGATGACCTTGATATCGGCAGCCTTGAGCGCCGGCATGTACTGCTCGGGACTGCGCCCGGCCGTTTCGACAATCCGAACACCGCCTTCTTTGATCGCGGCGATGTACTCCGGATATGGAGGTGAAGTGAATGTCGGCAGGAAGGTTAGGTTCACGCCGAACGGCTTGTCCGTCATGTCGTTACAACGGGCGATCTCCTTGGCGAGGAGTTCCGGCGTCTTCTGCGTGAGCCCCGTGATGACCCCGAGCCCGCCGGCATTTGAGACTGCCGAAGCGAGCTCCGCGAATCCAACATAGTGCATGCCGCCCTGAATGATGGGATGTTCGATGCCGAACAATTCTGTGATGGCTGTTTTCACATGACCTCCGAAATTTAACGTCCAGCGTTGGCTCGGTGATTTACGCTTGCATTCCCGCTGGATCATCCAGGAGCAGGCGATCGTATCCGTGATCAATTTCGAGCAACTGGACCAGAACACCAGCCAGCCACTGCCAAGGCGACACCTGGCGGACTTGCTGGCGTGACATCCTTGGCCCCCAACTTTCGACCACGATCATTCCGTAAACATAGTCCGGTACACACACCTGTTTTCTCCCTTTGCAACATCGATCTCATGTCGATTTTGAACGGTCGGGCGTGCAGCGCTCAGTTGACGATTTCGAACAGTCCTGCTGCTCCCATGCCGCCACCGATGCACATCGTCACAACGCCATATTTCGCTTTCCGGCGCCCCCCTTCGATCAGGAGGTGTCCAGCGAGACGTGCGCCCGTCATGCCGTAAGGATGTCCCATGGAGATCGACCCACCGTTGACGTTCAGCTTGTCAGGATCGATGCCGAGCTTGTCGCGGCAGTAGATCACCTGCACCGCGTAGGCTTCGTTCAGTTCCCAGAGGTCGATGTCATCGATCTTGAGGCCGTGACGCTTCAGCAGCCGTGGAATGGCGGCGACAGGGCCGACACCCATTTCATCGGGCTCCACGCCGGCGGCAACAAAGCCGCGGAAGATGCCGAGCGGCTTCAGGCCTTTCTTTGCGGCAACTTTGTCGCTCATGATGACGCAGGCGGATGCGCCGTCCGACAACTGGCTGGCATTACCGGCGCTGATCGTCTTGCCTTCGAACACCGGCTTGATGCTGGCGAGCCCTTCCGCCGTGGTCTCTGGACGAGGGCCTTCGTCTTTCGTCAGCGTGACGTCCTTGAAGGAAACCTGCTTGGTCTCCTTGTCCATCACGGCCATCTTGGTGCTGAAGGGAACGATCTCGTCATTGAAGCGGCCGCCTTGAAGCGCCGCCGCCGTGCGGCGTTGACATTCCAGGCTGTATTCATCCTGCCGGTCGCGCGAAATCTTGTAACGCGCCGCAACCACTTCGGCAGTTTCCAGCATCGACATGTACATGTCGGGCTTCATCGCCATCAGGTCGTCATCGACAGCATGAAACTTGTTCATGTGCTCGTTCTGAACGAGGCTGATCGACTCGACGCCGCCGGCGACGGCGACATCCACGCCATCGAGCATCACCGAGCGTGCGGCAACAGCGATCGATTGCAGTCCGGACGCGCATTGGCGATCGATCGTTGTGCCGGCGACCGTGACAGGAAGTCCGGCCCGGATCGCGCCCTTGCGCGCGACGTTCATGACCATGGTGCCCTGTTGCATGGCGCAACCCATCACCACGTCTTCGACTTCACCCGGCTCGATCTTCGCCCGTTTCACCGCTTCCGCGATGACGTGGCCAGCCATGGTCGGCCCCTCGGTGGTGTTCAGAGCGCCACGATAGGCCTTGCCGATTCCGGTACGTGCTGTCGATACGATCACTGCCTCGTTCATGTTGGTCTCCTTAGCTCGCCCGCGCATATCGCATGAGGTGATAGGTCGGGTCGCCGAACTGGATGTTGATGGAGGAAATTCGTTTGAAGTAATGGCCGACATTCAGCTCATCGCTCATACCCATGCCGCCATGAAGCTGGATCGCCTGTTCGCCGACAAACTTTGCAGCATTGCCGATTTTCGATTTGGCGCCCGAGGCCAATTTCGAACCGTTCGGCTCGTTAGCAGCCAGCGTCAGGTTGAGGTGCTGCATCAGGGATGTCGCTTCTTCGAGCGCGATGAACATGTCGACCATGCGGTGCTGCAGCACCTGGAACGTCCCGAGCGGAACGCCGAACTGCTTGCGGGTCTTGGTGTATTCGAGGGTCGCCGCGTTCAGCTCGGTCATGGCGCCGGTGGCCTCGGCGCATAGCGCTGCAATGGCGCGATCCCGGCAAGCCTCAAGCGCGGCAAGGCCCTTGCCCCTCTCGCCCAGCAACGCACTCGCGAGGACATGAACATCCTTGAGCAGAATTTCCGCCGCGCGGCGTCCATCGATGGTCTGGAAACTTTGCAGGTGAACCCCTGCCGATTGGCGGTCCACAACGAACAGGCTGATGCCTTCACGATCCCGCTGATGGCCTGACGTCCGCGCCGAGACGATCAGCTTGTCGGCCCACGGGGCGCCGATCACGGCCGCTTTGGCGCCGTTCAGTACATAACCGCCCTCTGCATTTTTCGCGGTAGTTCCGACGTTGTTAAGGTCGTAGCGCGAATGTCCTTCGGTCCACGCAAGTGCCCAGATCGATTCGCCGGCCATGATCGGCGGCAGGTAGTCTTCTCGCTGGGCTTCTGATCCGGCGTCTTCGATCAGACCACCGGCAAGCACCACGGTTTCAAGAAAGGGCTCGACCACGAGGTTGCGGCCGAACTCCTGCATCACAATCATGGTCGCGACAGCACCACCACCGAGACCGCCAACAGCCTCCGAGAATGGCGCAGCGAGCAGCCCCATTTCGGCGAAGCTATTCCAATGGGTGCGACTCCAGCCCTCTTCCGAGGCGACAATCTTGCGCCGGGCTTCGAAGTCGTATTGATCACGCAGCAATCGCTGGAGGCTGCTTCGCAGGAGTTCCTGCTCTTCCGTCAATTGAATATCCACGGGATGCCTCGTGAGGTCGGTTAAAGGCCGAGCACGGCTTTTGCGATGATGTTGCGTTGGATCTCGTTCGATCCGCCGTAAATGCTGAGCTTGCGCGAGTTGAAGTATTTCTCCGAAGCGGTGTGCCCATAATCCGGACCCGGCACGAAGACGTTCGCGCTGGTGGGATGCTCGCGAAGCGCAAGACCATAGTTTCCCATCGCTCGATGTGTCAGCTCGGTGATGCGCTGGAAGATTTCCGTGCCACGGATCTTGAACAGCGACGCGGCCGGGCCTGGATCGATGCCGCGCGACATCTGCGCCACCACGCGAAGCTCGGTGGCCTCGAGCGCGAGAACATCCAGCTCGACGCGTGCGATGTCCGCAATGAACTCGTTGTACACCGGATCGTCTTCGGCGACTTCCGCTTTGACGATGTCCTTCAGCTTGTTCAAGTAACGCGTGGAGCGGCCAATGCTCGCCATGCTGGTCCGTTCGTTGCCCAGCAGAAACTTGGCATAGGTCCAGCCCTTGTTTTCCTCGCCGATCAGATTTTCGGCCGGCACCCGCACGTTCTCGAGAAACACATCGTTGATTTCGTGCGAACCGTCGATGGTGATGATGGGCCGCACGGTGACGCCCGGCGACTTCATATCGATCAGCAGGAATGAGATTCCCGACTGAGGCTTGGCCGTCGGATCGGTCCGGACCAGGCAGAAAATCCAGTCGGCGTGCTGGGCCAGTGTAGTCCATGTCTTGTGCCCGTTGACGATGTAGTGGTCACCGTCGCGCACCGCCTTGGTTCGAACGGAGGCGAGATCCGACCCCGATCCCGGCTCGGAATAGCCCTGACACCACCAATCCTCGCCTGACAAAATCCGCGGCAAAAAGGTCTTCTTCTGCGCATCATTGCCAAACGTATAAATGACGGGGCCAACCATCGTCACGCTGAAGGCCAGCGGCGGCAGCGTGCCGGCGCGCGTCGTTTCCTGCTCGAAGATGAAGCGTTGGGTGATCGACCAACCGGGCCCGCCATATTCCTTCGGCCAAAGCGGCGCGATCCATCCCTTCTTGTAGAGGATCTTGTGCCAGAGCAGTGACTGCTCCTTGGTCAGGTCCGTCTCGTTATTGGGGACCCGCATCTCCTGCGGATAGTTCTCCGTGATGAAGGCGCGAACCTCATCGCGGAATGCCGCATCTTCCTTCGACAGACTCAGCTCCATCGACCGCTCCTGTTACCACTTCTCGCCGAACGGACGGATTTCTGTCTCAAACATCCAGGCATCGCGCGGCTGCTGGTAGAGCTGCCAATAGGTTTCCGCCACCGCTGCAGGACGCATCAAGCGATTGGGATCGAGATTCTCGATCGCCTCCTTCCCCTCACGCTGTGCGATCAGCTGGCGCACCCATTCGGTATCGACACTCGAGTCGATAATGAGATGCGCGACGTGGATGTTCTTCGGTCCGAGCTCACGCGCGATCGACTGGGCGACAGCGCGCAGTCCGAATTTGGCGCTGGCGAAGGCGGCGAAGCCGGGTCCGCCGCGCAGACTGGCGGTAGCTCCCGTGAAGAAGATATTCCCGCGGCCTCGCGGCAACATCAGGCGAGCCGCCTCGCGCCCGGCCAGGAAGCCCGAGTAACACGCCATCTCCCAGACCTTGCGGAACACCCGCTCCGTCGTGTCGAGAATGGGAAAATTGACGTTGGCGCCGATGTTAAAGACGCACAGGTCCAGCGGCGCGTGCTTGTCGGCATCGCCCAGGAAGGAGACGATTTCCTCTTCCTTGCGCGCATCGAGCGCACGCCCGAACACCGTGCCGCCGGCATCTTCAATCTCCTTAACGAGCGGCGCGAGCTTTTCGCCCTGGCGCCGGCCAACGAAAACATCAAACCCCTCGGATGCAAACTTCTTGGCAATTTCGCCGCCAATGAAGTCCCCGGCGCCGATCACCGCCACCGTCGCGTTTCTCTTTTTCATTGGTCCTCTCCGAGCAAAGGGTTGATCGCGTCGTTAAAAAAATGAGCCAAGGGAAGGGAACGTCAGACGCCGTTCACCGACTCCGCGAGCTTGTGTTTGAGAATTTTTCCCGTAGATGTCGCCGGCAGCGCATCCAGCACGATGATCTGCGATGGTCGCTTGTAGGACGTGAGCTGTCCGCCTGCGTAAGTCATCAACTCCGACGGCGTGACGGACGCCCCTTTCAGCAACTGCACAAAGGCCACGACTTCCTCGTTGCTGCCGGCCGAGCGACCAACAACGGCGGACTGAACTACCGCCTGATGAGAATTGAGCACCGCCTCGACTTCCGCCGGATAGACATTGAAGCCCGAGCGGATGATCATTTCCTTGGTTCGGCCGGCAATGAACAGACAATCGCCCTCGAATCGCGCGAGGTCGCCGGTGTTGAACCAGCCGTCACTATCGATCGCTTTTGCCGTCAGATCCGGCGCGCGGTAGTAGCCCCGCATCACGTTGCGGCCCCGCACATGGAGCTCGCCCACCGTCCCTTCAGTAACGATAGCGCCGTCGCGACCAACGATCCGCGCCTCGATGCCCGGTAACAGCCGGCCGACCGCCTGATCGCTGCGAGGGGCATCAAAGCGCACGCCGGAGATTCCTGGCGCGCATTCGGTGATGCCGTAGCCGTTCAGAAGCGACAACCCAAGTTCCTCCTCGACCCGCGCTTTCAGACTGAGGTCGAGCGGCGCTCCTGCAACGGCGATCAGGCGCAGCTTGCCCTTATCCAGCTTGGAAAGACGAGCCGTCGCCTTGTACTCCAGCAATCTCTGATAGGTGGCCGGCACGCCGTTGAGGACGGTGATCCCCTCCTCCGCCATGGCTCTGGCTAGATTTTCCGGGTCGTAGCGGCTGACCAGCTGAACCGTGCCACCAGACATCAAGGTCATCAGAAGAAGCGAGATGCCGACGATGTGTGAGATCGGCAGAACGACATAAACTTTGTCGTTGTGATCCAGCCGACGGAATCGCGCCGTGGTCTTGGCGCTGAAGAGCAGATTCTCATGGGTCAACATCACGCCCTTCGGCGTGCCGGTTGTGCCCGACGTGTAGATCAACACCGCCACCTGTTTGGCGGAACTCTCTTCCGGCGGCTCGACGCTTGCCGATTCATTCAGTGGGCTGACAGCAATCTCCATGAGAGGGCCCACCTCGTGGATGGTCGCGTTGACCCGCGATCCATGAGCGGCCGCTTCCTTGGACACTCCGGCCGTAAAAAACATCCGGCGTGCACCGCTATGATCGCGAATCTGGTCGAGTTCGCGCGGAGATAGTCTCGGATTGACGACAATGGCCCAGGCACCAATCCGACTTGCAGCCAGCAAGAGTGCCGCCATCGCGATGGAGTTCTCGCTGACGATCATCAACCGGTCGCCGGGGCGAACGCCGAGCGATTCAAGGGACGAGGCAACCTGCGGCAAATACTCGGAAAGCTGACGGTAAGACCACGTCACGCCGTCTTCGATCAACGCCGGATGGTCGGGCGTCTCCGCCGCGCCACGATCCACAACCTGATGAAGACGCTGCGGAATGCCTTGAAGAATTTCAGCGACTTCGGTCGCATCCACCGGCTGCGCCACACTTCCCTCCGTCAAATTCATCCGC
The DNA here is from genome assembly GCF_049747295.1 of Bradyrhizobium sp. SYSU BS000235. NCBI lineage: Bacteria > Pseudomonadati > Pseudomonadota > Alphaproteobacteria > Hyphomicrobiales > Nitrobacteraceae > Bradyrhizobium > Bradyrhizobium sp. SYSU BS000235. Next base: position 3,536,271 of record NZ_JBMHJM010000001.1, on the reverse strand, counting down.
CGCTTCCATGGCGGCTGGTTCGGTGACGAGTTAACGTTCTTTTTTAGAACTCGTCAATCACATTCATCAACGGGAAGATCATGCGCTCGCGTGATGCGTTCTTCGCAGGTGCAAATACGGAACAATCGTTTTCTCTGTGAATGGTCATTTACAATCGCGATGACGTCAGATTATGATCAAAGTGCCAAATAAGAACTTATAAGCGAGGGAGGCCAAGTTGGCTCAGAACAGCGGCGTAGTTTTGCTCGTGGGTGCGGGCGATGCCATTGGCGCAGCAGTTGCCCAGCGTTTCGCAAGGGGTGGCTACAAAGTCTGCATCGCGCGACGCGACGCTGCGAAATCACAACAGGTGGTCGACAACTTGAAAGCCGAAGGCTGCGATGTACGCGCCTTCAGCGTCGACGCGCGGCAGGAATCGGATGTGCAGGCCCTCTTCGCGCAAGTCGAAAAGGACGCCGGCCCCATCGAGGTCTGCCTCTATAACGCCGGCTCGAACGTCAATAAGCCGCTGCTGGACACAACAGAAAAGCTGTTCTTCAAGGCTTGGGAGCTCGCCTGCTACGGCGGCTTTTTAGTCGGCCGCGAAGCTGCGCGCTACATGATGGAGCGTGGCCGCGGTACGATTCTATTCACCGGCGCCACCGCCAGCGTCCGCGGCGGCGTTGGATTCGCGGCATTCGCGTCCGCGAAATTCGGACTGCGCGCAGTTGCTCAGGCGATGGCCCGCGAACTCGGCCCCAAGAACATTCACGTGGTTCATCTGCTGATCGACTCCGCCGTGGACAGCGAAGCCATTCATCAGCGTTTGAAAGCCCAAAAAGGCATCGACGTTGCTGACATCGCACCGGATAGCCTCGCCAAGACGTCGTCCATTGCAGAGGCTTACTGGTTCGCTCACCAGCAAACCCGGGACGGCTGGACCCACGAACTGGATCTTCGCCCCTCTGTGGAGAAGTGGTGATGAACTCGGCCCCGAAATTGACCCTCTGGGGCGTCGGGACAAGTCGTACCGTACGGCCACATTGGGCACTGCATGAACTCGGTCTGAAGTACGATACGCAAGCGATCGGCCCGCGCACCGGCGAAACCAAGACGCAGGATTACACCAAGCTTAATCCGCGACAGAAAGTGCCGCTGCTTCAGGACGGCGATTTCTGCATCGGCGAAAGCGCCGCGATCGTCGCCTATGTGTCCCGGATGTATTCCACGCCCGACAAAGCCCTGATTCCTGACGCGCAGCGGGACTATGCCGCTTGGCTGGAATGGTGCTTCTTCATCGTCACGGAACTGGACTCGACCAGCCTCTATGTGATGCGACGGCACAGCGCCGACGCGCTCGGCCCGATCTATGGCATCGCGCCGGAAGTCGTTGCCAAAGCCGGCGAATATTTCCGCGAGCAGTTGCGCCATGTCGAAGTCGCGTTGGCTGATGGGCGCACGTTCCTGATGGGTGATCGCTTCACCAGCGCAGATATTCTGCTGACGACTTGTCTTGAGTGGGCGATCGCATACGGCGTCGGCATTTGCGACAACGCTCATCCCTATCTCGAACGCATCAAGACGCGGCCGGGTTATCAGCGTGGCCAGGCCGCCAACGTCCCACCGCAACCAGGCGAGCCCATCTATCGCCCTGCGTAAGCGGCACGACCCGTTCCCTTCGTTCAATACAGGGAGATCAGTCAGTGACAGGTTCAATCCTCTCGGTTCGCGATGTGGGAATCAAATTCGGCGGCATTGTCGCGCTGAATGGCATCAACTTTGACATGTCGCCGCGCACCATCCTCGGCCTGATCGGCCCGAACGGTGCCGGTAAAACCACGCTCTTCAACTGCCTGAGCCGGCTCTACACGCCGAACTGCGGCGACATCCTCTTTGACGGTCAATCGATTCTGGATCGTCCCGCCCACCGCATTGCGGAGATCGGTATCGGGCGGACATTCCAGAATCTTGCCCTGTTCCCAAGCCTCTCCGTGCTTGACAACGTTCGGATCGGGACGCACTCGCGAATATGGAGCGACTATCTCAGCGACGCGCTTTATCTGCCGTGGACCAATCGCAACGAGAAGTTCGCGGATCAAACCGCGCACGAGATGATCGCATATCTTGGCCTGCGTGGCGCTGCGAACAGCAGGGTGTCCGATCTCCCCTTCGGCACGCAGAAGCGCGTCGAACTCGCGCGCGCCCTGGCCACGAATCCTAAACTTCTCCTGCTCGATGAGCCCGCATGCGGCCTGAACCATGAGGAGGTCGATGAGCTCGGCGGCATTATTCGCCAGATCCGGGATGAGCGCGGAATTTCGATCCTGCTTGTCGAGCACCACATGAGCCTTGTGATGTCCATCTCGGACAAGGTCGTGGCGCTGAACTTCGGCAAAAAGATCGGCGAAGGCTGTCCGCGCGATATCCAGAAGCATCCCGATGTCATCGCGGCGTATCTCGGAGCACAAGCAGCATGACCAAGCTCCTCGAAGTCAACGATCTGCGCGCGTTCTACGGCAAGACGGCTGCCCTGCACGGCATCGACTTCAACATCGATGAAGGCAGTGTCACCGCCTTGCTGGGCGCCAATGGTGCCGGCAAGAGCACGACCCTTCGCGCGATCTCCGGTATGATCAAACGCACGGGCGACATCAAGCTCTGCGACCAGTCGCTGATGAAGCTCGCCACCGAAGACATCGTTCGCAAAGGTGTCGCCCATGTGCCGGACGGCCGGGGCACGTTCATGCAGCAGACAGTCGAGAACAATCTTCAACTCGGCGCGATGACCCGACGCGACAAGGCCGGCATCGCCGCCGATATCGAAATGGTCTATGGTTACTTTCCAATTCTAAAAAAGCGCAGAACGCAGCAGGCTGGGCTTTTGTCCGGCGGCGAGCAGCAAATGCTCGCGGTCGGCCGCGCACTGATGCTGCGGCCAAAGCTCCTCCTGCTTGACGAGCCTTCCTTTGGCCTCGCCCCCCTGGTCGTCCGCGAAATCTTCGACATCTTCCGGCGGCTGAACAAGGACGAGAAAGTCAGCATCCTGCTGGTCGAGCAAAACGCCTCGATTGCACTCGAACTGGCCGATCACGCCTACCTGATCGAAACCGGCCGCATCGTCTTTGCCGGCTGCGCGCAGGACATCAAGAACGACGAAAAGCTCCGCCGCTCCTATCTCGGTTATTGAAGGATCACGTCATGGAACTGTTCGGGCAGCAAATCATGGCCGGTATCGCCAACGGCGCTATTTACGCCTGCGTCGCCCTGGCGCTGGTGATGATCTATCAGGCCATCGGCCACGTAAACTTCGCCCAGGGCGAGATGGCGATGTTCTCGACCTTCATCGCATGGCAATTGATGCAATGGGGTCTCCCCTATTGGGCCGCCTTCATCGGCGCCGTCGTCATCTCCTTTGCCGGCGGCGTCCTGATTGATCGGCTGGTGTTCAAACCCATACGTACCGCTGCTGTCTTGAGTCAGATCGTCATGTTCGTCGGTCTGCTCGCAGTTCTCAACAGCGCTGCGGGATTCATCTGGGACTTTACCAGCAAGCCATTCCCTGCCCCGTTCGGCGCCGATCCACTGTTTGGATCGCGTCTGGTCAGCACCCACCAGGCAGCCATGGTCGCGATCTGCTTTCTTCTGCTGGTGCTATTGTATGTTTTCTTTCGTTACACGCGCGTCGGGCTTGCGATGCAGTCCGCCGCTGAAAACCCGGCATCCGCCAAGCTTGTCGGTATCCGGGTCGAATGGATGATCGCGCTCGGCTGGGGTCTGGCGTCCTCGATCGGCGCGATCGCCGGACTGTTGATCGCCCCCGTTGTCTTCCTCGAGCCAAACATGATGCTCGGCATCCTGCTCTATGGATTTGCAGCCGCCGTCCTCGGCGGGCTGTCGAGCCCTGTGGGCGCAGTATTCGGCGGCTTTGCCGTCGGCATCATCGAAAATTTATCAGGGACCTACATTCCGGGCGTTGGCGGCGAATTGAAGCTGACCATCGCCCTTCTGATCATAATCAGCGTTCTCGTGGTGAAACCGAGCGGACTCTTCGGTGTCCGCCACGCGCAGAGAGTTTAGCAAATGACCGATCTGAACGAAGCGATCTCGAACTTCAACGATGTCCCTGGCGACGCGAGCAACATCGCCGTCGATCGCAAACGGATGATATCCATCGTCGCCGGTCTCTGCCTTCTTGCAGCCGCTGCCGCGCTGCCCTTCGCGCTGAGCTCGTTTTATATCTTCCAGCTGACGATGATCCTGATCTACGCCATCGCGATCATGGGCCTCAATCTGCTGACCGGGTTCAACGGCCAGTTCTCGCTCGGACATGCCGCGTTCTATGCGATCGGCGCATACACTGCCGCCATCATGATGGAGAAGTTCGGCATTAGTTATGTCTGGACACTCCCGGTCGCGGCCGTCATCTGCTTCATCTTCGGATTCCTGTTCGGCCTGCCCGCGCTCCGGCTCGAAGGCATATACCTGGCACTTGCGACATTCGCGCTCTCGGTCGCGACGCCGCAGATCCTGAAGTTTTCGCTGTTCGAGGATTGGACCGGCGGCGTCCAGGGCCTCGTGATCATGAAACCGAATGCGCCGGCGGGATTACCGCTGACATCGGATCAATGGCTGTATGTCTTCACGCTCATTGTCACCGGATTGATGTACCTCCTCGCCAAGAATTTGATCCGGACGCGAACTGGCCGCGCCATGATGGCGATCCGCGACAATCCCCTCGCGGCCCGCTCCATGGGCATCAACAACCCGATCTACAAGGCTGTGACCTTCGGCGTCAGCGGACTGTACACTGGTGTCGCCGGTGCCTTGGGTGCGATCGTGGTGCAGTTCGTCGCCCCAGACAGCTTCACGATCTATCTGTCCGTCGCATTGCTGGTGGGACTGGTGGTCGGCGGCGTGGGCTGGCTGCCCGGCGCATTGTTCGGCGCAGCTTTCATCCTCGTTGTACCGAACGTCGCGGAGCACTTCTCCAAGGGATTGTCAGGCGCAACCTACGGCCTGATTCTGATCCTTCTCATGCTGGTGATGCCGGGCGGCTTCGCAGGACTTCTACGCCTTGGTTCATCCATGCTGCGTACATCGGGCACAAAAAAAGCGCCGTAAACCGGCGCTTTTAAGTTTGCTTCAGGAAGTTACTTCATCACCCGCACGGCCTTGTCCGCGACCATCTTGTCGATGGCGGCAGTGTCGTAACCCAGCTCTTCCAGCACCGCACGGGAATGCTCGCCCACACGAGGCGCCGGACCACCGATCACCGCCTCATTGACTGCGAAGCGTGCGGCAGGCTTCGGCTGACGTACACGGCCGACTGACGGCTGCTCAAACTCCTGGATGAGACCACGCGCCACTACCTGCTCGTTGTGGATGATCTCGCCACGACGGAGGATCGGTGCGCACGGCACATCAGCCGCGTCGAGCCGTTCCAGCCATTCTGCCGTGGTACGCTGGCCGATATACTCCTGCATCTTGTTGATGCGGGCAGTCGCATTGATGAAGCGGCCACCCGGCGTTGCAAAGCGCTCGTCCTTGGCCAGTTCGGGATCGCCGGTGGCTTTGCAGAATCCCTGCCACTCCGAATCCGAAATCGTTCCGGCGGTGATGTAGCCGTCCACGGTCTTGAACACGAGATCGGGCCGATCGTTTGGATCCATAGTGCTCGCTTCAGCGCCAACCACCGTGTACTGCATCATGCCTTCAGGCCACAGATACGAAATCATCGTATCGAGCATCGCGACCTGAATGTGGTCGCCCTGCCCGGTCTTTTCGCGGGCGTAGAGGGCTGCAGCGACCGCCTGCGCCGTGAACACCGCCGTGGTTTTGTCAGCCACGATGGTGCGGATCATCTGCGGCCGGTTTGTCACCGGCTGGGACTGGATATCGGCAAAGCCCGACAAGCCTTGCACGATCGGGTCGTAAACGCGCTTCTTGACGTAAGGCCCGCTGTCACCGACGCCGCTGATCGATACATAGATCAGCCGCGGATGCTTCTTTCGCAGCTCTTCCGCGCCGAGACCGAGACGCTCCATGGTGCCCGGCCGGAAGTTCTGCACCAGCACGTCGCTCTGCGCCACCAGCTTGGCGAGAACCTCGCGCCCGGCATCGGTCTTCATGTCGATCGACAGAGACCGCTTGCCGCGGTTGGAGGAAATGAACAAAGCCGAGAACTCGCCGGCCTTATCGATGGGCGCGCGGCTGCGGCGGGTGATATCGCCGCCGATCGGCTCGATCTTGAGCACATCCGCACCTTGATCCGCGAGAAACATCGTCGCGAAAGGCCCCGACACGACTCCGGTCAGATCCAGTACGCGAACGCCTTTGAGGGGGCCTGACATCTGCTTCTTCCCTGTTGTTTGGCGAGGCTGCTTGTATTTCGAATTGCTTACCGAGCGCGGGCCTTTACGCCCGCGGGTAATGCGTTCCCAAGGTCAGGCCGTTTTGACCTTGGCGGCGCTGAGCTGCTCGACAATCGAATCCTCGACGTCGCGGAGTTGATCCTTGCCGAAGAACATCTCGCTGCCGACAAAGAACGTCGGCGAACCGAATGCGCCCCGATTGACAGCGTCGGTGGTGAGATCGATCAGCTTCTTCTTGACGTCGTCCTGCTGAGCACGCACGAACAGCTTGTCGACGTCGATACCTGACGCCTTGAAGGCAGTCCGAAAGGTCTCGACATCATCCATCTTCTTCGGCTCTTCCCACATATGGTGGTAAGCAGCCCGGAAATACTCATCGAAGACGTTCTCAAACTTGGCCGCGACAGCGCCGCGCATCAGCATCAGTGTGTTGACCGGGAAAAACGGGTTCGACTTAAATGTCGTGATGTTATGCCGGCGGATGAAGCGCTCAGTCTCAAGCGCCTGATATTCCGGCTTGTTCTTGATGCCGCGGAGCGAATCGAAGGGCGACATATTGTTGGTCGCCTTGTAGATGCCGCCGAGCAGAACCGGGACATACTCGAACTTGACCCCAGTCCGTTTTTCGATCGCTGGGATGGCTTTCTCCGCGAGATAGGCATTGGGACTGCCAAAATCGAACTGGAATTCGACCTTTAAGGGATTTACCACCGGACTTCTCCTCAGGCGCTCGTTATCATCTTGGGGTATTCAGGGCCGCCGGCCCGCCCCGGCTCGAACGATAAGGGAGTTTTAAAGTTCTATTTTTGAACTGTCAATTCGGAACGATTTTTTGAGGCGAATTCTGCCGTTTGGCCTGCCAATTTAGGCCTTTAATCGATCTCAGTACCTATTTAGAATGCAGAATCGCGGGGTGAATGTGCCCGGGAACCAGACAAACCGCAGACGCTGACTGGAGACTATCATGAGATGGGATGCCCTTGAGGAAGAGCCATGTTCGATGGCCCGCACCATCGGTGTGATCGGCGATCGCTGGACGTTGTTGATCCTGCGGGAATGCTTCCTGCGCACACGGCGGTTTGAGGCGTTTCAGTCTGCGCTGGGAATTACCCGCCACCTTCTTGCCGAACGGCTGAAGAAGCTGGTACGTCTCGGCGTGCTGCGCCGGATTCCTTATCAGGAATCGCCCAAGCGCTTCGAATACATCCTGACCCAGAAGGGTCTCGATCTCTACCCGATCATGATGGCGATCGTGCATTGGGGCGACACCCACATGGTCGACGAACGTGGCCGTCCGCTGCTGCATGAGCATCAGAAGTGCCACAAGCACTTCAACCCGGTGATGGTCTGCTCCGAGTGCGGAGAGCCCTTGCTGGCGAAGGAAGTGCACGTCCATGACGGTCCTGGCAAGAGAGTTGTCGCCGAGATCGATAAGCCGGCAAAAGTTGCCAAGACCCGGACAGCCAAAAAAGCCAGCGGCCAAGCGGCGTAGACCGTTTTCGAGCGAAGTGGCTACCGGTTCGCGTGAAGAAAACGCGTCAAAATGAGGATCTAGAGCCTCGTTTCTGATTCGATCACAACGAGGCTCTCGTCATCGATTGCTTTTGAAAGCCGAATGCGCCTGATCGACACCGGTCAGGCGCATTTCTTTTGTGCTGCTGAATGCTGCGAGGGATCAGAACAAACGGATCAACGCGAGACTGATCACGATCAAGACAACCAGCGACATTGTCACGGCGGCGGTGACGCGTCCGCCAACACGGCCGATCACCCTCACGTCCACGCCTAATCCTAACGCCGCCATCGATACCACCGTCAGGATGGTCGCGATCGTGGCCAGCGGTCCGACTGCCATGGTCGGGATGACATCGAAAGAGCGCAAAATCGCGAACAGAATGAAGCCTGGAATGAACCACGGCACCCATGTCATAGGACCGCGCTTCCCGCCCGTTGCGGCTTCTTTTCCCTGAATCTTGTGCGAGAGCAACGACAGCCCAATCACCACAGGCCCAAGCAACAACACGCGCAGCAGCTTGACGAGGGTGCCGACCTGCGTGCTCACAATGCCGAGTGGAACAGTCGCCGCCAGAACCTGCGGAACCGCATACACCGTCAGGCCGGCCAGAATTCCATATTGCGACGACGACAGGCCGAATATCGGCACGAGCAGCGGCAGACCGAGCACGGTGAGAACGCCGAGAATGGCCGTGAACGAGATTGCTGCGCCGACATCATCGCTGTTGGCGCCAATCACCGGCGCAACCGCCGCGATTGCGGAGTTGCCGCAAATCGAATTTCCGCAGGCGATCAGAATGGACATTTTGGTGGACAGGCCCAGCACGCGGCTGACACCGAAGCTGAATGCCAATGCGACCACGACGGTCATTACCACTGTCGCCAGCAGCAGCGGACCGGATGCACCGATCGCCGCGAAACTCAGCGAGGCGCCAAGCAGGACCACCGCCACTTCGAGCATCTGTTTCGCACAGAACGCGATCCCGACCAGCCAGCGTTTGCCAGGCTGCCAGAAAGTGCGGACGATCATCCCCAAAAGAATGGCAACCACCAGCCCCTCAACGTAGGGGTGACCGAATTTGGCGGCTTCCACGCTCTGAATGCCGAGGGCGATCACCGAGATACCAAGGCAGAGAATGATGCCCGGCGCCCGCTCGAGTCCCGCCTCGATCAGGGTTTTTCGCGTTTTGTCTGTGGCGGCGATAACTCGATGAAGCACTTTGCCCCTCCAAAAGAGAAGAAAATTGTACATCGATCGCGCCGAGACGGATAATATCCTTTCTCTTTAGGCCTATAGAGAAAAGTTATGCCGCTGAACCTGCACCTTTTTCGTCTGTTTGCGACCGTGGTCCGGACCGGCAGCTTCTCGAGGGCTGCCGACGCCCTATCCGTCAGCCAGCCGTCGATCTCGAAAGGCGTACGCGATTTCGAGCTGCAGCTGGGATGCCGCCTGCTTGACCGCACCTCCAAGGGCGTCACACCAACACGTGAAGGCGCTGCCCTGATGCGCCACGCCGATATTCTGTTTGCGGCCGAGCGATCGGCGGAAGAGGAACTTCGCGCACTGAGAAGCCTCGACAGCGGTTCATTGCGGATCGGTGCCAGCACGACCATCGCGACGTATTTACTTCCCGATTTCCTGGGCGCGTTCCACACGGCCTATCCGGGGATCGACCTTCAGCTCATCAGCGCGAATACGCGCGACATCGCGGATCTCATGCTGCGGCACGAGATCGAAGTCGCCCTTGTCGAGGGACCGGTCGATGACGATGGGCTGGAATCAGAGGCTTGGCAGACCGACGTGATGGAACTGATCGTTGGCCCTGGCCATCCATTTGCGTCGGCGAAAGAACCAATCAACCCGATGGACATCGCGGGCGAAGTTCTCATTTTTCGCGAAGCAGGTTCAGGATCACGTGAAGTCGTGATGCAGGCTCTCGCCCATCACAACATTCAGCCGGCAAAAAGCTTCGAAATCGGCAGCACCGAGGCCATCAAACAGCTTGTCGCTGCGGGGCTTGGAGTCTCAATCGTCTCACGTGCCAGCGTAAAGGATCAGCTTGCGCTGAATCGTTTGAAAATCGTGCCGATGCGCGGTCTGCGCATCGAGCGCACATTGTGGAAACTCAGCGTCCCCGGCCGAATTCACATTCCCGCTGCGACAGCTTTCGAAGATCTGATTTCGCCACCGTCCAAAGGCGCACGACGCTCCAACGGCCAACTCGCCACGGCTCATCAGCCGAAATAAAAGACCCGCACAACCACCAGGGCAATCACAATGCACCAGAATGTCGCTATGCCGACATACGATGGTGCATTCGCTATCGGAGCGCGCGTTGTCGCTTCGATAGTTTCGTCGCCAAACGGATCGTAAAGTTGTTCTCGCATGAGGCATCTGGGGTGTGTGGACACCCTCAAAATGTGCCCTCAAAGTCCTTCAATAACAATGGCTTGGGCATTGCTTCTTTAAGGCCAAGTCGACACCTTTGTCCTCCGGAAACTCTCGGGGAGAGAAATTTCCACTCAAGCTGCGATTTTGAGCGCCGACCTTCGAATTGGTGGGCCAAAGCCGCTCGTCTTCTCCTTCAACTGAAGAGCATGGACCTAACCTGCCATCCGATCTCATGGATGCGGAACGGCTCTGAGAAGAACCGTTCCACATGAATCCATGCAGATGATCCGCTTCAGTTTGCAGGCGAGCTTACAGGAAGTTTGCTCCTGCCGTTTCAGCAAACTCCTTCGGACCGCCTTCCCAGACGATCCGCGCATGTTCAAGGACATACACACGGTCCGCGTGAGGAAGTGCGAAGGTGACGTTCTGCTCGCCGAGCAGCACCGTGATCGGCGTGGTTTGCCGTAACTTCTCAAGTGCTTTGGAAAGTTGTTCCAGAATAATGGGAGCCAGACCGAGCGTCGGTTCATCCAGGATGAGAATTCTTGGCTGCATCATCAAGGCGCGACCGATGGCGAGCATTTGCTGTTCACCACCACTCAAGGTCTGTGCCATCTGACCTTGGCGCTGCTTCAAAATCGGGAACAGATCGAACAGCCAGGCGAGTTGCTTCTCCTGTGCCGCCCTCTCCAGGTGCTGTCCGCCGAGGTCGAGATTCTCGCGAACCGTCATCTCTCCGAACAACTCCCGCGTCTCCGGGCAATGCACCACGCCACCGCGCGCAATCTTCGCCGGCGACCTGCTCCGCAGGTTTTCGCCGCTGCAGACCACGCTGCCGGTGTACGGCAACAGCCCGGAAATGGTGTTGAACAAGGTGGTTTTTCCGGCGCCGTTAAGTCCGACAACAGAAACGAACTCACCCTCATGGACATGGATCGAGACGTTTTCCAGCGCCTGAGCCTTGCCATAGTGAACGCTGACATTCTCGACCTGAAGCAGCGGCTGCTTATCGGCAAAGCTTGATTCCGGCCGCGCCGAGGTCTGGATCGTACCGCCGAGATAAACGCGGCGGACGGTTTCATTTTTCATCACGTCTTCGGCGCGCCCCGTGACGATCTCCTCGCCGAGATACATGGCGAGCACCCGATCGACGAGAGCCGCGACGCTTTTGACGTTGTGATCGACCAGCATCACCGCGCGGCCTTCGTCGCGGAAACTGCGGATCAGATCCGAGAAGACCCCGACCTCTGCCGACGTTAATCCCGCAAAAGGTTCGTCCACGAGAACGAGCTTCGGATCCCGGGCGATGGCTTTGGCAAGCTCGAGACGGCGCAAATCCGCGAACGGCAGCGTCGGCGGCTTGCGGTCGATGACTTTCTCAAGCCCGACACGCTCTGCAATCCAGCGGGCGCGGTCGACCAGCGCACGGTCGGCGAACAGCTTGAACAGGCTGTCCGGCAGCAGGGCGACCATGATGTTTTCGAGAACAGTCTGCCGGTTTAGTGGCCGCGAATGCTGGAAGACCATGCCGAAGCCGCGGCGCGCGATTTCGTGCGACGGCTTGCCTGCAAGATCTTCGCCGTCCAAAAGGACATTGCCGGCGGTCGGCCGCTCGATGCCCATGATCGACTTCATCGCAGTCGATTTTCCCGATCCGTTCGGACCGATCAGCCCGAAGATCTCTCCTTCCCTCAGATCGAAACTGAGATTCTTGACCGCCGTCAGGCCGCCAAAGCGTTTCGTCAGGCCACGAACTTGAAGGATCGGTGCTTTGCCCTCCGCGGCGCTCATGCGCGTGCTCCCCGAGACAGAATTGATCCCAAAAATCCATTCGGGAAGAACAGAATGACGACAAGCGCGACGGCGGATACGACGAACGTGGCGAGCTCGCCGAGCGGCCTGAGAAGCTCGCCGGCGCAAATCAGAAACACAGCGCCGAGGGCCGCTCCGAGAACGGTTCGCCGGCCGCCCAGCACTGCTGCCACGATCACTTGCACGCCGACGCCGACGTCAACAACCGTGCCGACAGACGCCGTGCCGAAGTAGAACACGAGCAGAGCGCCTGAGAGACCGGAGAAGAATGCGCTGACGATAAAGGCGGCCAGCTTGTGCTTGATGATGTTGAAGCCCAGCGCACCGGCTTGCACAGGATCCTGTCCACTAGCCTGAAGAACGAGGCCGACGGGAGAGCGCGACAGCCCGAACAGAATGGCACCGCTAATCGTCATGAATCCGAGCGCGATCCAGTAGTTCGTGTTGGCATCGATCGAGATCACGTCCGGAATGGTCAGGCCGATCTCACCGCCGGTCAGTTCCGCGAACACGACGATGAAGTTTTGCAGCATCAGCACTGCAACGAGCGTGGTGAGACCAAAGTAAGGTCCGCGTACCCGCAACGCGGGTAACGCCAGCACAAGACCGGCGAGAACGGACGCCGCCGCACCAAGCACAATGCAGAGGTAGGGCGACCAACCATATTGGTTATTGAGAATACCCGCCGTGTAGGCACCGACACCGATCAGGAATGTCGGCCCGAAGTTCACCTCGCCGGCAAACCCGAACAGCAGATCCCAGGACATGGCGAAGACGCCGAAATAATAGGCGACCGTCAGCAAACCTAGAATGTAGCCTGAAACATACAGCGGCAGGGTGGACGCGATGACGATGACCGCGACCGCGATCCAGAAGAGACGCGAAGTAAAGAGACGCATTGCTTATCTCCTCCCCAGAAGGCCCTGCGGGCGGACGTACATCACAGCGACCAGGAGAAGCAGCGCGGGAATCGTCCGGTAGGCTGGGGAAACAACATAGGCGGTGAAAGTTTCGAGATATCCGACCACGAAAGCCGCGATCAACGACCCCGACACGCTGCCAAGGCCGCCGAGCACGACGATCGAAAATGCACTCGCGGTCAACGGACCCACACTATAGGAGCTGACGCCGAGGAACATTCCGAGCAACACGCCGGCAATGCCGGCCAGAATTCCGTAGATCGCCCAGACCGCGATGTAGATGTTGTTCAGTTCGAGCCCGAGCAGTGTCACGCCCCGCGGGTTCATCGAAGCGGCCAGCACGGCCTTGCCGGTACGCGTGCGGTTCACAAGCAACCACAAAAGCCCGATCACCACACAACAGACGATCGCAGTGAAGATTTCGTTCCGCGGTGTACGAACACCAACGATATCGACGACACCCGCCACAATGGGCAGCACCGTTTTCGCGTTATTGGTGAAAAGATAGGCGATCAGTTCCTGGAGCATGATGCCCCAGAGCAGCGTGGCCGTCAGAACGAAGATTTCCTTCTCTTCTGACGGGATGCTGCGGGAGCGCTGGATCGGCAGCACCACGACAAAGTAAGTCGCGAGTGCAGCAATCAATGCCGTAAAAACCCCAACCAACGCCCCGGCGTAAGTATTGAGCTGCAGAACGCTGGACGCTGCCCATGCCGCAACGGCAGCGGTCACCATCAATGCACCATGAGAAAGGTTCAAAACGCCGGAGACGCCGAAGATCAGTGTAAATCCGGTCGCGCCCAGCGCATAAAGCGAACTGATGGCAAAGCCATCGATCAGAATCTGTAGGACAAGCATTCAGGCTCCGCGACGGCGGAAGCCGTCTCGTTCGAGGACAACTGATGCAAAACGCTCCCGGAAACCCGGGAGCGTTTCACTTCGACTTAATGCGTGGTGGTTTTGATGAAGTCCGGGAACTTCAGCTGCCCCTTGGCAACTTCCTTCGGCCACACGCTGACCTGCTTGCCGTCCTGCCACTGCAGGATCAGGCCCGTGATCAAGCCTTTGCCGTACTTGATCGAATGGGTGAACTCATCGTCCTTACCGTAGAACTGGACGCGACCGATGGTGCCTTCCCAATCGGTCTTTTCAAGCGCTGTGACCATCTTGTCGGCATCGGTCGATCCGGCCCGCTTCACTGCATCCGCGATAAAATAGACTTCATCATATGCCGTATAGCCGGCATAGCCCGGATAGTTGCCGTACTTCTTCTTGAAATTGTCGGTGAACGGGACCGACTTGGGCGTCACGGCAACATTTGGGCCAGACACGCTCTGATAGATCACGCCATCGGCGGCATTATTGGTGTCGCTGCCGAAGGTGCTGTTGGTCGCCTGAGAGCTGATCCCGAGCATGGGAATCGGCACCTGCTGGTTCTTCCATTGCACAGTCGGCTGCACGCCCACGTGCGAAATGCCCGTAATAATGACGTCCGGCTTCGCGGCTTCAATCTTGTTGAAAATAGGCGTGAAGTCAGTGGTGTCGGGCGAGAAGCGGATGTGATCGAGAACCTTCAGGCCGATCTTCGGCAGACATTCCTCATAGCCGACGTCAAGCGGCTTGGTCCAGGCGGCGTCCTCGCTCATGATCACCGCGGTCTTCATCTTCTTGCCGTCGACAAGCAATTCTTTTGCAGCGTCGCAAACTGACAAAGCCAAAGCCGCCGAAGTCAAATAACCGTGGAACGTATACTTGTTCTTTTCATAATCCTTGTGGACGCTCTTGCTGATCTCGTTGGACGCCGCGCCCGGCGTGATCAGCGGCGTCTTCAGACGAGAGGCCCAAGGTTCAAGCGCAAGAACCACTTCACTGATAAAGCTCGCGATAACGGCGTTGACTTTATCTTCGTTGACGGCGCGCTGAAACGCACGGACGGAATCTGCCGACGAACTGTGGTTGTCGTAGGTGACGATCTGAATCTTGCGCCCATCGACGCCGCCCTTGGCGTTGATTTCATCGGCGGCCATTTGTGCGGCCTGCGGAATTGAAGCACCTGCGATCGCTTGTGCCTCTGCAATCACACCAATCTTAATCGGAGCCGGATCAGCGGCCAGCGCATGTCCCGCCAACGTGATCGGCAGACACAACGCGGTCAATCCGGATACAGCTTTCAACTGCCTGCAATCACGCAGGGTGGACAAAATCGACATGGGTTTTCCTCAATCTTCGAGCAAAGCTGTATGGATCAGCCTTAAGCGGATTGTACCCACGGCGATTTCGCCAGCAAGTGAAACGGCCTGAATCCCACATGACAAAATAGTAATACTATCGTTGTACGATAGTCATGCGCGCGCCTCGCCGTCGATGCATGCGATACGTGTTTCAAACAGAAAATATTTTGTGCATCGCCGCACGGCGCGCAGTTGTCTGCGTGTCACTCTTTGTCATTTTTGTGCGGCTGCAAAATGTGTCATAGTGAGTTGAAGCGAGATCCAATGACGGAATAATTGTCATGAGCAATTACAGCGCTCTTTCGACGCCGGAAATCGAAGATCGGATTGCAGTCCTTCGCGATAATATTCGGCAACTCACCGAACAAGCCGCAGCAACCTCGGGCGCGGCCGACGAAGAACGAAATTCAAATCGCATCGCCCAGCAAACAGAGGAGCTCGATGCTTTGCTGCAGGAGCGAGACAAACGCCTGAAGCCCTGAACCTCCTGTCCCTCCCGTCTTGCGTTGTCTCATCCCGACGAGGGAAGAATCCGTCCAATGTATCGGTCTGCGCGAGCATCGGCCGCCCCCTAGGTCTGAAGCCGACACTCAGGCCCCTGTAACGAGTGCTCGTCAACTGTCCTTAGATTGTCGTGAACCTTGTTGGGAAGCGGTGCGACAGATGCATCGTGCGGCTCCGGTCCATGCAGTTCTGAAAAAGAACTTCTGCATGCCGTGGCCGCTCACGCATCACAGAGTTTAAGGACAGCCGAATGCTTTCCCGCCGCAAATTTTCAACACGTATCGCTCTGACGGCCCTCGCTCTTGCCGCAGCGCAAGGTGCATGGGCACAGGAGACCAAAGTGAATCTGTTCAAGGTCATCACCGTCAAGGACGAAATCGTTATCGGGTTTTCCGACGTCGAAATGAGAGCGCTCGGCGGCACCGATGCCGGCGCCGTCGCGCACGCGCTCGCCCAAAAGGGTGACGTCACGGTTTGGCAATACGGCGTCCGTCGTGGCCCGAACGGTGAACCTCAGCAGGCGCCAACTGCGAAGATCGGACTGATCTCCAACACATCACTTCGGATCGAACCCTACAAGACTCCCTACACCATCGTCCCGCACGAATGAGCGACCGTGGCTGTCTGGACCCGCAGCAACGCGACGGCCGGACAGCCTTGCGACTTTCTATGTTCTTTAATGAGGCCCGATAAACGACGCGGCTATGGTTCGCGTATGCTCTCGTCCAATCCCCTGAGCAGAGGGTAGAGGAAATACGAGATTACGCTGCGGTTCCCGACTTTCATCTCCGTGGTCACCGCCATTCCCGGCGTCATCTGGAATTGATCGGGCAGTGAGCGTAAGTGAGCGTCGGTGATATCGACGAGGACCCGATAGTACGGCGCCGACATCCGTTGGATCGGGTCGGTTTTCGGATCCGGCGTAAACGAGTCCCGGCTGACGATGCGCACGGTGCCCGATCCCGTCCCGTGCTTCTGGAACGGGAACGCGTCGAACTTGATCCGCACGGATTGACCCACGGCCACCCGTCCGATGTCCTTGCCGTCAACGTTCACCTCTGCCTGAAGCTTCACATCCTGCGGTACCAGCACAAACAGCGTTTCAGCTTCGCGAACGACTGATCCCACTGTGCGGCTTGCGATCTCCAGCACCACTGCATCGACCGGTGCGCTCAGCACGATCAGTTGCCGGCGGAGTTCCGCCTTCTTGAGATCTTCTCTCACGCTGTTTCGTTTCGCCAGCGTATCGACCAGATCCTGATAGGCATTGCGGCGAAAATCCTCGATGAATGTCTGCTGCTCAGCCCACGCTTTTTCAATGCGATGTTGAAAATCGACCTGGTTACCTTGATTCCGCGACAGATTGCCATCCACATCAAGGCGCGCGTCGCGCGACAGCAGGAAATTGAGCTTGGAGCCGACTTCCTTATCCATCAACGTTCCGCGCATGGTCTCGATCGCCCGCAACGTCTCGAGCCGCTGCCGCAGCATCACCTCTTCGTCCCGACTGGTCTTCAGATTCGCCTGTGCGCTGGCAATCTGGGCATCATAGTTGCGCAGGGACGCCTGGTAATGGGCCTTGCGCTGCACGAAGAGTTTAGCCTGCAAAATCTCATCCGGGTTCGTCGATTCCCCCGCGGTGAATTCCTCGCCATTCAGCTCTGCGTTCAGACGATTGATATTGGCATCCAGCGCGATCACCCGCGTTCGCAGTTGATCAACATCCGCCTGTGAAAATGTCGGGTCCAGCGTCGCGAGCGGTTGTCCCTGGCGCACCAGATCGCCAACCTTGACGTGGATCTGGCGGACGACCGAGGTTTCGAGCGGCTGCAACACGACATTGGGACTTGTCGCAATGAGCTTGCCCTGCGCGGTCACGATCGTATCCACGCGGGAAACGGAAGCCCAGGCGATCGCAGCTGCAATCAGCGCAACGATACAATAAAGGGTGATGCGGGCAACGCGCGGCGGCGCGCGCTCCTCGATCTCGACTGCATCGGGTTGAAATTCAGTAACCACCCGCTGTCGCGCAGTGTCGCGTTTTGACGAACGCCGCCGAGCAGTCGGCGGACTGGCTGGCTTTTCGTTCTTCGCGTCAGGCGATCTTCGATCCACGCCGGTCATGCGATCTGCTTCGTTTGCTGGTTCCAGAGATGCCGATACGTCGTGCACTGGGTCAAAAGCTTGTCATGGCGACCGATGTCGACAATACGGCCGCGATCAATCACAAGAATGGCGTCCGCATCCGACAACATCGACAAGCGATGCGAGACGATAATGACGGTGCGTCCTTCGGCGATGCGCTTGAGATTGCGGCGGATGATCATTTCGCTCTCGGAGTCCAAAGCGCTCGTCGCTTCATCGAGAATGAGAAGGCGCGGATTGGTGATCAGTGCGCGCGCGATCGCAAGCCGCTGCCTTTGGCCTCCGGAGAGGTTTTCGGCGTTCTCTTCCAGCATGGTGTCGAAGCCACGCGGCAGCCGTTCGATGAATTCATCCGCACCGGCGAGCCTCGCGGCTTGCGCGACCTCATCAAGAGTGGCCCCGCGCTTCACGCAGGCAATGTTCTCCCGGACGGTTCCCCGGAACAGGAAATTGTCCTGCAGCACGAAGCCCAAGCTCTTGCGCAAATGAACAAGGTCGAGCTCTCGCGCGTCAAAACCGTCAATCCGCAATAACCCCTGCTGAATGGGATACAGCCCTGAAATCAGCCGCGTCAGTGTCGTCTTGCCGGATCCGCTCCTGCCGACAATGCCGAACACCGTTCCAGCTGGAATCGTGAAGGACACATCGTCCAGTGCAGGCGGACCATCGGGACCATAGCGAAATGATACGCCCTCGAATTCGATCAGCCCGTTCAGTTCCGGACGCAGACCATCGCGCTTGCCGCCACGCTCCTGCTGCTGGTTCATGACTTCGCCCAGCATTTTCACCGACAGGGCGACCTCCTGATACTCGTGCACCATCGTCACCATCTGGACGAGCGGCCCGGACACGCGCCCGGCGAGCATGTTGAAGGCAACGAGCGCACCGATCGTCATTGCACCGCTGAAGACATCGAGCGCGCCCAGACAGATGATGCCCAGCGTCATCATCTTCTCGAGAAAGCCCGTTACCGATTGCGCGGCAGCCGATATTTTCTCGACATCGAACCGCATCGACACCGACTGCGCACATCGATCATCCCATGCCCTGCTCTGCAGCGGCTCCATGGCCAGTGACTTGACCGTTCGCATGCCATGCACGGTCTCGACGAGCATGGCCTGTCGCTCGCCCTCGGCCTGATAAAGATTGAACAGCCTGCGCCGGAACGGCCCCACCAGCAGGGCAACCACCACGCCGCTCAAGGCGGTAAAGGCCAGCACAAGACCCGTCAGCTTCACACTGTAAAGAGCGAGAACGGGCAGGAATACAAACAGCGACAACGCATCCAGCGCCGTAACAAAGAGCCGGCCGGTCAGAAACTCCCGGACGCGTGTTGCCTGCTGCATGTGCTTGACGAGCACACCTGCCGATATGTGCTCAAAAAAAGTGATGGGTAGCCCTAAAAGATGGCCGAATGTCTTGGTCGCAATGCGGATATCGATCTTGTTGGTGGCATAGAGCAGCAAATATCGCCGCAAGAAGGTGAATATCGAGTCGAACACCAGCGCGACGATGGCACCCGCCGCCAATACATAAAGTGTGCTGAAGCTTTCGTGCACCAGCACTTTGTCGATCACCAACTGAAAGAAGATCGGAGTGATCAGGCCGAGGCCGTAAAGGAGGATGGCGGCGATCGCGACATCGGCAAAGAGCCTGCGCTCGCGGATCAATTCCGGAACGAACCACCTGAATCCGAACGGCCGTGGCCCTGAGGAGTGGGCTTGGCCCCGCTTGAGCAGAATCGTATCGCCCCGCCAGTTCTGGCTGAAGCTCTCTTTGTCAACGAGGAAGGGCTCAGGCCGATCCGCCAGCGGATCAAAGATCAGCAGCGCTTCGCCGCTGGAATCCTCACCTGCTCCCAGCACAACGATCCAGTTCAGATTTGCGAGTTGAACGAGCGCTGGATAAGCGTCGCGCAATTGGAACAACTCGTCCCAGGAGAGATTAGCCCTGCGCGCACGAAACCCAGCTTCCTTTGCTATTCGCAAGAGCTGGGTCTGCGAGATCGCAGCATCGCCGACAGCATGGGTGTGGCTCAGGCGATCGACGGAGAGATCAACGCCGTGATGTCTGGCGACTTTCACCAGGCATTCGAGAGCCGTATGTATCGGTGGAGCGGTTTCTTGCTGATCAATTCCGGCGACTTCGGTGCCGTGCTCCAAATCAGCGGAAATTTGTTGATGCATTTGGCGATCGCTGAGCACTGGAGGTGGTCGTATTACCGCGCTCACCTCCCGAACCTGTTTCGGGATTTCCAGACGCACCTCTCGGCTGATTACGCTTGATGACGCCGGCGTCAACCAGCCCCTGAAGTGCGTTCTGCATCACTTCCACGGAGTTCGCGAATCCCTCCGCGGAGAAAATCAGTCTTTGCCGGAACGCCTTTTTCGGGAAATTGTTGGCATCCCGCTCGGTCGGCGACAAGCTGAACAGATCAACTCTCACCACCGTGCCGCTGACCATGATCTCGTCGACACCATCCGTATAAATTTCTGCATGCATCGTCCTGGTCCTTGACACGAAGGTTACGTTTCAGTCCGGATTAGCGACGTCCCGCGGCTCATCTGCAGGCTGGCGACGGACGGCAAGAATGCTCAATGAGTAATGAAGGTGCATCCCTGCCGATCGATCCCGCGGAATTCTGCCGGCGTTGTAGGATGCGTCAGCGCGGAACGGCTCAAGGATCTCGAACCCGGCGTCGTTGTACATCTTTCGGACAGCAGCTTCCTCATGCGCCACCGACGCTTCGGGCTGCTCTTTGGACTTGATGCGGAAATCGCCGCAATCGTAGCTCCAGTGTCGTTGCACAGCTGCGGCTGTGGACGTCAGGCGCATACTCCGCTCGTTGTAGACCAGCCATGTCGCTGCGAGCGGCGCCCCCGGCTTGAGCACACGTGCGGTTTGCTGCAGATAGTTTTTTGCGCCATTGGGCAGAATATGCGTGAAGATTGAACCCGCGTAAGCGAGGTTGAAAGTGCTGTCCGGATAAGGAAAGCGATAATCCTCTACCGAGGAACGTCCTTCCGGATTCCAGGTCGTCGCAACATCAGCAACCCGGAACTGGAAATTCTTCCTGCGAGCCGAGATGTTGTTCTGACACCACTCAATCAGCTCTTTCTTGATGTCGAAGCCTTCATAGCCGCCTTCGTCGTTCAAATATGTCGAAAGCGGAATGGCAATCCGGCCTACGCCGCAGGCAATGTCCAGCACCCGATGAGACGGCTGCAGTCCGGCGACATCGATGAAATACTCAAGTTGACTGCGTCCGGTGTCCCGGAAATCGAACCACAACGGCGAGATCCAGGCGCGCAATTGCCGCGGCGGCAATCCCGATGCCTTGAACGAGGCGATGTCATAACCGGCGATGAGAGCATTCCGCACCGACGTCGGCATGATGCGGCTGGCCACGGCGGCTGGAGCCTTGATGGTTCTTGAAAGTGTCGTCATAAGCCGCCCCTGTTTCAAGTTAGATGCCGTGGTTGCACGTTACGCTGCCAGCTGGGCCCGGAAGAGAACGTCAACACCGTAGTTGGTCGAACCGAAGCTATTGGTCGGTAACAGGCTTGATCCGCCGTAGGCAAACACGCCGTTGCCACCGCTGCTGTTCGCCGGCGCGGTCAACGGCCCATTGCTGTGCGGATCAGTGAAGTAGTTGGGATCGGCCGCGTAACCTCCCGTCGTGTGATAGGACACGGTGTAGGTGTCGCCTGCGGTGATCGCCACAGCGTTCGCGAAGTTCACTTGCTGCCAGCCGCTTTGGGTCTCGTTGGTGAAATTTGCAGTGGCGAGCAACGTTCCCGTCGAACTCCACAGATTGGCGACGTGAGAACCCATGTTGTCCGCGGACTTGTAAAATCTGACGCCGAGGACGTCTCCGTCCGCGGAAGCCTGGAATTTCATGCCGACCTCAACGGAATCGGGATCTTCCACATGCGCCATCGGGGGCACGTAGCTTGGGCCGAACAAGCTCGCGATCGACGGATCGTTGACCAGCAGCCCGACATTGGCCGAAGCCGTGCCGCCCTGCCCGTTGCTGATCGCATACGAGAACGTCGCATTTCCGCTGTAACCCGCATTCGGCGTATAGGTGACGGTCTGGGTGCCGGCATTGTAGCTGACCGTCCCATTGGTCGCATTGCTGACGCCGGAGATCGACAACGCGGCGCTCTGAGGATCGGTGTCGTTACCGAGGAGCGTTGACGCGGAAATGGTGAACGCACTTCCGGTCGTCGCGACAAAGCCATTGTCATTATTGGCAACCGGCTGGTCAGTGACCACCGTCGGATCGAACAGAACGTCGACCCAATAATTCGACCCGCTATATGTGCTGGCCGGGAGTGCGTTGCCGGTGCCGTAAGTATAGAGGCCGTTATTGCTGGCAGGCGCAGTCAGCGCGCCATTCACATGCGCCGTGCTGAAGTAGTCGCTGTCCGCCGCGTAGCGGCCGTTGCTGTGATAACTGACGATGTAGCTGGTACCCGCCGTGATGGAGACCGGGGAGCTGAATGTGACAGTCTGCCAACCACTCGCCGTTTCGTTCACGAATGTCGCGTTCGCAAGCAGTGTGCCGTTGCTGCTCCAGAGCGATCCGGTATGCGTGCCGGTTTCGCCGGCCGCTTTGTAGAACCTGACACCGGAAATGGTTCCGGCTGCCGAGGACACGAAGCGCATACCAAGATTCACGGCGCTATCGGTGACCGATGGATTGTCGGGGATGTCCTGGCTCGAAAACAGGCCCACGCTCGTGATCGGCGCACTCACGATCAAGCCGACAGTTGCGGTGGCTGTCCCCTCGCGGCCATCCGAGATCGCGTAATCGAAAGATGCCGTCCCCGTATAACCGGCATTGGGCGTGAAGGTGATCGAGTTGGATTGCGCATTGAAGCTCACCGTGCCGTTCACGGCGTTACTGACGCCGGTGATGGTCAGGGTGTCATTGTTCGGATCGGTGTCGTTAGCGAGCAGCGTCGATCCCGAGATGATCAGGGCCATGTTCCGCGTAACGCTGTAATCACCGTCATCGTTCGCATCCGGCGCATCGTTCGCGCCGAGAACAGGATTGAACAGAACGTCGACCCAGTAGTTCGACCCACCGAACGAACTGGTGGGAAAAGCATTACCCGCGCTGTAGGTATAGAGACCGTTGTCCCCCGCCGACGCGGTCAACGAACCGCTGACGTGGTCGGTGTTGAAATAGCCCCCATCGACCGCATAGCGGCCATTGCTGTGATAACTGGCGATGTATGTCGTGCCTGCGGTGATCGCGACCGGGCTGCTGAACGTTACAGTTTGCCAGCCACTTGCGGATTCATTGGCGAACGTTGCCGTTGCCAACAGCGCACCGGTGCTGCTCCAGAGCGAACCGACGTGCGTGCCGGTTTCGCCCGCGGCTTTATAGAATTTGATTCCTGAAATGGTGCCGCCCGCAGACGCCACAAATCGCACGCCGAGATTGGCTGGATCGTCGACAACCGACGGCTGCTCCGGTGTGTCCGAGAGCGAGAACAGGCTGACGCTCGTTGACGGCGGAACAACCGTCAGGTGAACGAACGCGGAGCCAATTCCGCCGCGTCCGTCGGAAACTGCATAGCCGAAGCTGGCTGTGCCGGTGTATCCCGACGTCGGGACGAACGTGACGATATTGGTCTGAGCATCGAAACTGACCGTGCCGCCGACCGCACTCCCCACGCCTGTGATCGTGAGAAGATCGCCGTTTGGATCGGAGTCGTTGGCAAGAAGTGTCGATGCCAGGAACGTCAACGGCGTATTTCGGGTAGCGATATAACCGTCGTCATTGGTCGCAACCGGCTGTTCGTTGGCCGTATTCGTCGGGCTGAAAATAACATCGACCCAATAATTGGCGCCGTTGGATTCGGTGGTCGGGAAGAGAGTATCGACGCCGTAGGTGTAGTAGCCGTTGTCGGCCGGCGCAGTGAGCGGTCCATTTGTTTTCGCCATGACGAAATAGTCGTCAGTGGTCGCATAATGGCCGCTGCTGCGATAGCTGGCCATATAGGACACGCCGGCAGCAATCGAGATCGGATTGCTGAAGGTGACGGTCTGCCAGCCGCTGTCCGTCTCATTCTGGAATGTCGCACTCGCGAGCAACGTGCCGCTGCTGCTCCACAAGGCACCAACGTGCGTGCCGCCGTCACCGAGCCCTTTGTAGAACTTGATGCCCAGAATTGTCCCCGACTGGGACGACGAGAATTTCACGCCCACATTGACGAACGAGTCAACGACAGAACCCACCGCCGGCGTTTCTGACGACGAGAACAGACTTGCTGTCGGCAATGAATCGACGGTGACCGTTCTGCCAACGCCGGGCGTTTCAAGATTGACACTGTCATCGACCGCCCGCGACAAAATTGTGTAGGTGCCGCCCGCAAGCGGCGTCCAGGTATATGTCCAGTTTGCGAACCCGGTTGCGCGATGCCAGGTCGTGCCGCCATCCGTCGAGACCTCGACCACCGCGATCAATCCGCCTCCCGCATCGGTGGCGGTCCCGCTGATGATGATGGGATCCATCGCGGTCAGGTTTCCGGTCGATGATGTCGGGGACGTAATGGTCGATGTCGGCGCGGCATGATCGGTCGTCTGCGATGCAACGAGCAGACTCGTCATCAACGTCTGGGGTTGCACGCCCATTTCAGCGAACAAATTCACCATCGCCTGCTGAACGTTCGGATCGGTGGGCGTGACTTCGTTGTCGTGATGGTCGTCGAGTCCCCACACCCAATAGACGGTGCCTGCACCGAAAACCAGCGCTCCGCTGGGTGCGCGATACAACGTCAGGCTGTGGGTTGCCGTGCCATTTCCCGTTGTGTTGCCGTAGTCAAGCAGCAGCGTGCTGACATCCGCCGTGGTGGAGGACAAAGCGATTAACCCGTCCGGGCGGGAACCGTTGTCCAGATCGGAATCCCATTCATAGCCGAGCAAATTTGGTACGAGCGAATACACCTGCCCCGGCTGGATGTCGGCGACAGCCGTATTGCTCCAGAAGCGGAAATTCGAAAGGTCGTAAGGAATCTGGATGGTATCGAGGACATAGCCGTCGACAGTGAATATCGTACCCGTCAGCGCGTTCTCCGGCTGACCAGATCCAAATTCGGGATCGCGCCACGTGGACGTGGTGCCGTCCACATCGCTGTTGGCGTTGTCCCAGCGCTCCTTATACGACACGAGGGTCTTGTATGGCGTGCCGGTGCCATCAATGCTCGATTCCCAACGGGTCTGCCAATAAACCTCGTTTCCGCTGAGAAACGCCAGATTGACGCCGGCATCGCGTGCGGCTTCCACATTGGCACGCTGATCGGCCGACCAATACTCGTCGTGACCGACGGACAGAAATACCTGGCTGTTGAGAAGTTGCGCCCCATCTCTGGCGGTATCAATGCCGGAGATATAATTGACGTCATAGCCATTCTCTTCGAGCCAGCGGATTGCGGGATACTCGGCACCGAAAATGAAGTCCTGCGGGCCGGCAGCAAAGCCACCGTCACGTGTAATGATGGGCCGGTTGTAGCTGACGGCTGACGAACGACCAGTCCGTTTGTCGTCGTCGATACCACCGTAGAAATTATAACCACCCCACCAATTGTAGGCCTGCCAGGTCGTATCCGACGTCTGGAACGTAATATCGCTCGGCGCTTCATCGTCGCGGACGATGAAGGGAATCATATTCTCGCCGCCCTCATCGCCGCCGCCATCGAGGCGCGTCAGCTTGGCGATATAGACGCCCGACACTGCATCGGCGGGGATATCCCATGACGCCGACACCGACCAGTTGCCGGCATCGACCAGTTTCAGAGTCGGATCAAAAAGAGGAACGGGCTGAACCTGCGCCGTCGAAAGGTTTTGCTCGATGGTTTTAACTAAGCGCGCGCCATCTCCACCATAGTAACCCAGGCGATAGATTTCGATCTTGTAATGAGTGGAATCAGTGTTGATTTTGAAATCGACGCGCTGACCATGGTCGATGGTAAACTGCGCCGCATATCCCTCAATACTTGGATCGCCCTTATCGATGAGCCACTCGCTCTCGGGCGTACCTTGCTTCATGTTCTCCAGAACAATGGCGTTCGGCACCGCTGCAGCGGCGAAAGATGAGCCAGGTCCTGTTACAGCGTTAGGGATCAGTGCCGGATTGACGGCGTCCAGGGCGAAACTGGCCGTACCAAAATTATT
This sequence comes from Bradyrhizobium sp. SYSU BS000235, assembly GCF_049747295.1. NCBI lineage: Bacteria > Pseudomonadati > Pseudomonadota > Alphaproteobacteria > Hyphomicrobiales > Nitrobacteraceae > Bradyrhizobium > Bradyrhizobium sp. SYSU BS000235. The sequence continues at coordinate 3,510,215 of NZ_JBMHJM010000001.1, read as the reverse complement.
AGTCGAGCTGACGGATTGCTCTTCTGGTTTGTAGAGTTGCAGTGCGCGAGGAACGTACCCCGTGGGCGTGCCATCGGCTTTGCCTTCACCGCCAACGCGGATTGAACAGATATAGCAGGCTCCACCGTTGCAGGAGCCGCAGATCGTATCTTGGGCTTGGCTACGCCATTGTTCAGCCCAATCTTCGATCGCGGAATTTGAATTGCTTGATGTATCAGCCGTCGTTGCAATACCCATTTAACGCTCCCGCATTTTTGCCAGCAGGAAAGATTTTTTAGTCGAAATATTCAGGCGTACACCAAATGCGGATACGCCTTGCCACCAAAAAGACCTCTCTTTCGCTGCGGTTATCAGCGAAACAAAACAGCGGGTGGGGTGATAATTTATTGAGAGCCTGCCCAGCCGGAGATTAAAACGATTTAAAAGTACATTATCAGCCGAGTCAATTCCGCATTTTAAAATTAAATATGATGCTGAAAATGGCTCATAAGTTAAATTTGGAAATTAATCACCCAGCCAATAAATCCAGATGCTGAAACGTATTTCTTTAGCGGGTGAAGTCGGCAATCCCTCAGGAAATTTCAGGTCAGGTTTACTGACGTAACGAGTTGAGGTCAGGGTCGGCGATGGCGCGATACGCCGTTAGCTGCTCGCACTGAGGCGACAGGGATAACCGTTCATTGGATCATTGCCGGTATCGTTGCGCGCATCGGGCCCGGCGATCCAACGGAGCACGCCGGGCCAGCACAGTCACATCTTAATGCTTGGGCTCGTCGATGACGCTCACATGGGCAGCAACGATGCGCCATCCTTCCGGGAAGCGCACCCAGGTCTGCATTTGCCGTCCCACCTTGCCGGGCGCTGTCTCTCGTAGAAAAAGCGTCGATGCGACAGCGGTGTCCCAACCATACGCCGTAATCACAGTCTTCGCCAACTGCCGCATCAGCCCGACAGGGCTTCGCGCGGAGCGAAACGCCGCGATCGCATCGTAGCCGTAAAGGTTCTCTCCGATCCCGTAGCGGATGGTCTTCGGATCATCGCGGAACAATTCATCGAGCGTGGCGATGTCGTTCGTCGTCAATGCGTTTTCATACCGCGCAAAGGCTGCGCTGACCTCGGCAACGACATCCGGCTGGTCAATTTCAACTGTCACTTCAGAATCCTTTCGGGCACGGCGCGACAACCGCGCCGGATTGTTCGAGAGCGCGTGCAACACGCAAGGCGATGTATTCGCGCTATCGCACCGCGATAGTCTGGACCTCCATCGGCATCGGCTCAAGGGCCCACCCCATCGATCCGCCATCCGGGATGCGCCGTCATACACGTTGCCCATTCGCAGAGCCGCTATGCTCCCAAGCGGGACCAAAGCTGACAGAGATCGATAACATAGATCATCGGGCCGCCTTATATAGCGACACCGGATCCGGGCCACAGTCAGGCCCCAATAACCCAAGGACGATTTTCGTGAGCAAAAGACCCACCGCCGAAGACATCACGGCTACAGCCAAAGTCGCTGGCATTCCCGTCACAGCGGACATTGCGACACGCATTGCCAATTCCATTGGGCCCGCGTTTGAAGGTTTCGCGCCCATCTCCGGCACGCTGCCGTTTGACCTTGAGCCTTCGACATACGTCGTTGTCCAACTGGCTGGAGATCGCAAATGAACGATCAGGCCCCCGGCACCACGACTGAACCAGCCCTGATGACACTGACCGCAGTTGCGAAAGCAATCGCAGAGAAGCAGTTTTCATCCCGTGAAGTCACGCAATCATGCCTTGATCGCATCGCGCGATACGAGCCGGGGCTCAATGCCTTCATGTCCATCGAGGCCGAGGAAGCTTTGAAAGCTGCCGATGCGGCGGACGCCGCCTTCGCGGCCGGGAACAGTTCGGGTCCGTTGCATGGCGTGCCGCTGGCGCACAAGGATATGTATTACGAGGCCGGAAAGGTCGTCACCTGCGGCTCGATCATCCGCAAGGACTGGGTCGCCACAACAACCTCCACCGCATTGCAGCGCCTGAAGGATGCCGGCACCATCCGCACCGGCTCCCTGCACATGGCAGAGTTTGCCTACGGCCCGACCGGCCACAACGCTCACTATGGCGCCGTCCATAATCCATGGAGCTTCGATCACATCACCGGCGGCTCGTCATCGGGATCCGGCGCAGCCGTTGCGGCGCGCCTGACCTTTGCAGCACTCGGGTCCGATACCGGCGGCTCGGTACGAATGCCCGCTCATTTCTGCGGCGTCACCGGATTAAAAACCACAGTGGGCCGCGTCAGTCGTGCCGGTGCGATGCCACTATCACAGTCGCTCGACACGGTCGGACCGCTGGCACGCACCGCGGAGGATTGCGCACTTCTGCTTGACCTGATGGCCGGTGCAGATCCAGCCGATCCAACGGCGATCGGCGGCGATGTTCCGAACTATATCGCAAGCTTACATCTCTCACTGAAGAAGATCACCATCGGCGTGCCGAAGTCCTTCTATGTCGACGATCTCGACCCGGACGTCGCGCGCGTTTTGGATGAGACGCTCGCCGTCTTCAAAAAAGAAGGTGCGCATGTTGTAGAGGTCGATCTGCCGGATCAGCGTCAGCTCTCCTCAGCGAGCCAGCTCGTGTTGGCCGTCGAAGCGGCGGCGTTCCACAACGTGTGGATGGCCGAACGGCCACAGGATTACAGTCCGCAGGTGTTGATGCGCTTGCAGAACGGCCTCTCCGTCCCTGCCGTCACCTATCTGGAAGTGATGCGCTGGCGCGGCCAGGCGCTCGCTGAACACCTCGCGGCAACAAAGGGCGTCGACGCGGTGCTCGCACCGATTGCGCCCGTGCCGGCGCCCACCATTAAGGAGAGCGATGTGGGTGGCGCGCCAGGAGCCGAGGCCGTGATCCAAAACCTCACGCGTTTCACGCGCCCGATCAATTATCTTGGCCTGCCCGCACTCGCGATTCCTTCGGGATTCTCGCGCACTGGATTGCCGATCGGTCTGCAACTGGTGGGCCGGCCGTTCGACGAGGCGACCATCCTGCGCATCGGCGCCGGCTTCCAGCGGGCAACCGACTTCCACGACAAGATTCCGGCGATGCCATAATCAATCGTGTCGAGGTTCATGATCACCATATCTGCAGCGGGATAATTGGCTTCCGATCCAATCATCCCGCCGCTCTAACTGATCACGGATTGACAGGTTCGGTGCCGCACCATTCCGCGATGAACAAGGCGATGGCCTTGGTGATGCGCTTGGTGGAGGCAAGACTGGCGCGCTCATCGAAGCCATGAATGTTCTCGCCAAGACCGCCGTAACACAGCGTCGGAATCTTGTCGTACAACGCATAGACGCGCGCATCGAGATAAGCCGCTGTCATGAAGGTCCCGAGCGGCTTGCCGGTTGCTGCCGTGTGGGCGCGCCCAAGAACGGCCTCCGCTTCCGAGCCCGGCTGAAGGACATAGCCTTCCGCCTGGAAACCGTTGAAGGTCGTCATCGGCGGCATATTGGCAAGGAAAGTATCGGACCTTGCAAAGGCGGCAATGCGATCGGTGATCTTGCGCATCGCCTCTTCTGCCGACGTCCCGGGATAAACCGAGACACGGCAATCGATCTTGCACCAGCAGGGCACGGATGACGCCCAATCCCCACCCTCGATCTTGCCGATGTTCAGGTTGATCGGATGGTTCTCGTCCTTGAAGTGCTCGTGCTTGACCTTCTCCGCATTCCACTCGTCTTCAAGGCGCCGCAGTTCGCCGATGACACGGTAAGCCGCGTCAATCGCGTTGGCGCCGGTGCCCATCTGTCGCACATGCACCGGGAAGCCACGAACCTCGATTTGAAACCACAGCACGCCGACATTGGCGCGCACGAGCCGTTCAGCCTCGGGTTCGGAGATCAGGGCGGCATCAGCCTTGTAACCCCGCAGGTGCGCCATCAGCGCGCCGTTGCCGGTCGACTCCTCCTCGACCACCGACTGCACATAGATGGTCGCCGCCGGCTGCACACCGATCCGACGCAAAGCATCAAGCGCGGAGATATTCGCAGCTAACCCAACCTTCATGTCCGCACCACCGCGGCCGTAGAGCCAATCGCCCTCGATCACGGGTTCGAACGGCGGATGCGTCCACATCTCCGTCGGGCCGGTCGGCACCACATCGACGTGCCCCTGCAGAATGAGGGACCGTCCGGTCTCGTTGCGAGGACGGTGGATGCCGACGACGATCGGCGCACGCGAATGCTCCTCGCTGAACGCACCACTGCCCGGATGGCGCTCGAGCGCCTTTTGGTCCATTTCGAAGCGGTCCATGGCATATCCACGCTTGCGCAGCGTCTGAAAGACGAAATCCTGCACGGCATGCTCTTGCGCCCGCGTTGAGGGAAACCGGATGAGATCCTGACTTAGAGCAATCTGCTGATCAAATCCCTGATCGACAGACGCAATGATGCGATCACGGAGGGCGGGATCCAGGCTCATGGATGATATCCTTGTTTCTTCTTCGCGAGTTCTGAGAGAGACGACGGGCATTTGCCCATGCGTTGTTTGATCAGCGTGCCCCTTCGAAGCCTGCGAGAACGGCCGTCAGGTTTGTGCCAAGCAGATCCGAGAGGTATCCGCCCTCCTGAACGAAGACGGTTGGCAGACCTATCTTCGCGATGGCTGCCCCGATGCGGCGAAAACCATCGGTCGTCACAGCAAGACCGGCGAGCGGATCGTGCTCCGAGGCATCGAGACCGAGGGCTACGACCAGCGCGGTCGGCGCAAACGCCGCAATGGTCTTCTCCGCAATGCCAAGTGCCTGGAGATAACCATCATCCTTGGTGCCCAGCGGCAGCGGAATGTTGAGATTGGTACCCAAACCCGGACCCGCACCGCGTTCGTGTGCATATCCCCAAACGAACGGATAGTACCGCGTGGGATCAGCATGAATTGAGACCGTCAGCACGTCTGGGGATTCATAGAAAATGCCCTGCGTGCCGTTGCCGTGATGAACGTCAACGTCCAAAATCGCCACGCGCTCATGTTTCTGGCGAAGATGAGCCGCCGCAATGGCGCTGTTGTTCAGGAAACAAAAGCCACCGGCCTGATCGCGGTAGGCGTGATGTCCCGGCGGGCGACAAAGCGCGTAAGCCGTGTCTTCGCCATCCATCACGAGCTGAGCAGCTGTAGCAGCCACATCTGTTGCAGCGCAGGCCGCGTCCCATGTACCCGGTCCAATTGGCGCTGACGTGTCGACCGTATGCCATCCGAGCTTGCCGACAATGTGAGTCGGGTATGTCGCTGCTTGCCGCACTGGATGCATGTTAGGGATCATCTCAGTACCGGCGTCGCCAATCGCGGTCCATTCTTCCCAGGCATCGGCGAGAAAGCGAAGATATTCAGGACTATGGATGCGAGCACGTGGACCTTGTCCGAAGACCGTCGGCTCAACCAGCGTGTGCTTGCCTGCGGCCAAACCTTTAAGCAATCGGTCGGCGCGTTCGGGCTGTTCGGTCGTGCGCTTCACCACACCGCGAACAAGATAGAATTGCGGATCATGGCTGCGGTGACGTTCGGTATAGACGGCCTTCACGAAGTCTCTCCCCTGTCAAATTTTTTGCGCGAAACGAGAACGCTTCGCTTGTTTTCAGGCCAGGGCTTCGGGCCGCTTGACTTCAATCTCAATGAACGCGATCGGATGCGGCGAGCCGTTCATGACATCGTGCTCAACGCCGGACTGCCGCATGTAGGATTGGCCGGCAACGAGCGGCACATCGGTGACGTCTTTGCCGTTGTGGATCCGCAACGTCCCATCGACCAGCATGACCACGAAGTACGGCCATCCATGCCGATGCCATCCCGTCACCGCGCCAGGCTGGAAATCCCAGCGTGTGATACGCAGCGTATCGTTTTCTTCCTGAACGGTGGGGATCGCGGGGGTATTGCACTGAAAAGCCATCGATTCATCCTGGGTCAAGATTTTCCCATGAATGACGACATACTTTTCGGGATGACACAACCCGCGCGAACTATGATCATCCCTGCGCCGCACGTATTCCTACGCGGCGCAGCTTTTCCGATCGAACGCAGGTTATCGCGAGCGGGTTCGGCCGTGCGAACCCGCTCCATCAGGACATGATCAAGCCTGAACAACTCTCTCGGTGTACACGCATCGGCAATCCATCTCGTACTCGAGATCGACGACTGGCGGACGGTTAAAGTGCCAGGTGAGACCGTGCCGCAGCACGCCGCGCTTGCCGAGCTCGCTTTCCAGGAAGGGATAGACGTCGTGGACGGTATAGAGCTGGACGCCGGTGGTCTGGCTCCAGTCTCCGCCGAACGCACTCATGCGCCGCTCCATCTCGCCAAGAACAAACTTGGCTTTTTCCTGCATGGCAGCCGGTGACGTGTCACCCAGCCGAATGGCATGATCGCGGTAATTCGCCTTCCCTTCCGGCGCCTCGCCACTTCCCGCGATGACGAACGACGCCGGCGCATTGGACGCAGGAACCGTATAGGAGAAAGCATAAAAGCCCGGCTCTGACGGCGGATCGACCTTCGGACAGACGTTGCTGCGCGCCACCGGATTGACACCATCCGGCATCAGGCCCCACGCTTTCAGGAAGCCGATATACTCTTCATTGAAGCTGACAAATCCGCTTTCCGTAAACGGCGCCGGCGATCGCAATTCGCATGCAGCGAACGCCGTGAGCGGCCGGCCTGCGTCCTTCAGAATCTGCGCGATGCGCTCAAAGCCCTGACGCAACGGCACGGGTTTCGAAAAACGGACACGCTCCAGAGCAAATCCCGGCAATGCGGCGACACCTGCAGAATACTGACTGACGCCGGGCATGAATCTGTAGCCACCATTGGGCGCATCGACAGTCTTGATCATGTTGCCTCTTTTTCTTGAGTTGGAAACAGAATTGAAAGTCAGTCTTCGAGCACGCCGAGATAGGCGTCCCGGATGATCGGATCTGCGAGGAGTTCTGGACCAGAACCCGTCCTCACGATCCGTCCCATGTCCATCACGAACGCTGAATCACAGAGATCCAACGCGATGGTGACATCCTGCTCCACCAGCAGAATTGACATTCCCTCCGCGTTCAATGAACGCAGCGCCGCTACAAGCTGCTCCACAAGCAACGGCGACAAGCCGAGGGACAGTTCATCGATCATCAAAAGCTTCGGCGCACTCATCAGTCCGCGGCCGATGGCGCACATTTGCTGCTCGCCGCCGGACAACGTGGCTGCGGCCTGATGACGGCGCTCGCGAAGTTTTGGAAAGGTCGTGTAGACCCGATCCATCTCGCGCTTGGTCTCGGCGCTGGAGATCGTTCGCGAATAGGCTCCCATCAGCAGGTTGTCCTCGATGCTCATCGCGCCGAACAACCGCCGGCCTTCCGGAACATGGACGATGCCGCGCGACAGAATATGCGCGGCGGATGCGCGGCTGAGATCTTCACCCTCGGACCGATAGCTGCCGGACTGCACAGGAATAAGACCCGACACGGCCCGCATCAGCGTCGTCTTGCCTGCGCCATTTGAGCCGATCAGTGCGGTGATTTCCCCCTTCCGGAGCGAAAGATCGATCCCCCACAGCACCTGCACCTCGCCATAGCCGGCGCGCAGCCCCTTCAGTTCGAGGATGGAGGCATCAGCCATGAGCGGCAGTCCTCTGTGCGTATTGCTGACCGAGGTAGGCCTCCACGACCGCAGGATTCTTGATGACGTCCCGCGGCGCACCGTCTGCGATCAAGCTGCCGTTATGCAGCACCACGATTCTCGTGCAGACGTTCAGGACCACCTTCATCAGATGCTCGATCATCACAATCGTAATGCCATCCGCTGCAAGTTGGTGGATCAATTTTGTCGCCCGCTCAACTTCCGCGCTGTTCAGGCCGGCATTGACCTCATCCAGAAACAAAAGCTTCGGGCGCATCGCCAGCGCCTTGGCGAGTTCCAATCGCTTGCGCATCGCCAGCGTCAGCGTGGCAGCGGATTGCGCCGACTGCGGTTCAAGGCCAACAAAGGCGAGATGCGCGCGCGCTTCGTCCCGGGCAGACTTCAACGATTGCCCAGGTTGCGAGAAAAGCGCTGCGGCGGCAACGTTGTCCAACGCCGTGAATTCGGCGAACGGCTGAACGATCTGGAACGTGCGGGACAGACCAAGCCGCGCCGATTGATAGGTTTTCACCCGCGTGATGTCCTGGTTCATGAACGTCACAGTTCCGGAACTTGCGGGCGTCACGCCAGTCACAACGTTGACGAGGGTCGTCTTGCCGGCACCGTTCGGCCCGATCAGACCGAGAACCTCTCCCCTGTTCACCTTGAGCGACACGTCGCGCAGCGCCTGCAAACCGCTGAAACGGCGCGAGACCGATTCAAGCCTGAGAATCTCAGACATGCTTCGGCCTCCACGCAAGCAGACGGGAACGCAACGACATCAGGCCATGGGGCAGGAACAGCAGCAGGACGACGATCAGGACACCGAGCACGCCGCTGTGGATCTGGATGTAGTTGCGCCAGACGACTTCTTCCAATCCCAGGTAGACGAATGCGCCGAGGAGCACGCCAAGCGGTGAACCGAGACCGCCGATCAGGGCCATGACGATCGGCTTGACCGAATAGAGGATATCGAACACGTCGGACGGATCGATATAGTGGACCCAGGCCGCATAGATGCCTCCGGCGGCGCCAACGAAACAAGCCGACAATCCAAATGCGACGCTCTTATAAAGAGTGGCATTGAGGCCGATCATGTTGGCTGCGGTCTCGTTCTGCCGGATACAGGCCAGGCCGAATCCTAACTTCGATCCGCCGACAATGATGACCATCAACGCGGTGGCGAGCAGTATCCCCCACATCGAAAAGAAATAGAATGTGGCGTCGCTCATCACACCGGATCCGGCGCCCAACGGAATATTCAAGCCCATGCCGCCGCCGGTCAGGTCCGTTGCGTTGTTCACGAGCTCACGGAACACCTCGATGAGGGACAGACTCGCGATAGCGAAGTAATGCCCGCGCAGGCGCAGCAGCGCCGCACCCAGCAAAGCGGCCACGGCAAAAGACGCAATTCCCGCAACAGGCACAGCAAATGCCATGGATGCACCGCGCGAGAGCAAGACACCGCAGGTATACGCGCCGAAACCGAAGAAAGCCGCCGTGGCGAATGAGGGGTAGCCGGCGAGGCCACCCACCACGTTCCAGGACAGCGCAAGAATGGCGTACATGCAGGCCATGGTGCCAAGTCGTAGCGCGTAGGCTCCGCCGAACAGCGGCAGCGCTGCAATGACCGCGACGATCGCGAGCAAAATGATGTTTGAACGCGTCATTCGAATCCTTTCCGGCCGAGCAAGCCTTGCGGCCTCAGGATCAGGAAGACGATCAGCAATACGAACGACAACGTCGTAGCATGCGCCGGTCCAATGGTTGCGGAGCCAACACCCTCGATGAGGGCAAGCAGAATTCCGCCGGCAAGCGCACCGGACACGCTGCCGAGACCTCCGAGCACACAGACCACGAAGGCTTTTCCGAGATAGGCTGTGGAGGTCAACGGCGAGATCGGAAAAATCAACGCCATCAGCACACCTGCGCAGCCGGCCAGAGCAGTGCCGAGCCCAAAGGCGATGGAGTAGATCGAGTTGACGTTGACGCCCATCAACACCGCGGCATCACGATCGAGTCTGACCGCAACGATGGCGCGCCCTACCTTCAGGCGGCGCAGGATCAGGTACAAAATTGCGGTCAAAGCCAGCGCAAAGGCCGTTGCAAGGAGGCGATCGACCGGAACGACCACCCCGAACAAGGAGACCGAGCCCATGGGCGGCGACAGGGTCAGCTTTCGGTAATCCGCCTTGAAGAAATAGATCATCGCATTGTTCAGGATCAGGTCGAGCCCGAACGTCAGCGTCAGCGTGACCAGAACCGGCGCGGTGATCACCCGGTTCAGAACAATTCTTTGAATGATGTACCCGAGACAGAAGAACAGCGGGGCTGCAATAACAAGCGCGTACCACGGCGAGAGGTGGAGCGACTGATACAGTCCCCACGCGAGGTAGGCTCCAAGAACGATGAAGGAGCCGTGAATCAGATTAATGACGTTGAGAACGCCCCACACCAGCGAGAAGCCAATTGCGATACACGCGTAGAGGCAGCCCAGCACCAATGCATTGATCAGAACCTGAGCTGCCAGCATATCGCTCCCCGCCTGCGCTGCTGTTGAAAGCTATCAATTCACGCCGAGCTTGAATTCGCCCTGCTTGATGATCTGTGGGGACAGAACGATCGCTTTCCCGCCCTGGATCTGGAAAACCGGCGGCTCAAGCGAGTTGATCTGTCCGGTTGGACCAAACTTGACGGGTCCCCAGAATGTCATCTCGTTCATCTTGGCCAATTCATCACGCACCTTGTCCCGATCGATCGATCCTGCCCGCTCAATCGCCATCTGGAAGAGGGCGCCGGAGACGGACGCGGATGCCTGTGCGTAATCCGGATCGGATTTGTACTTCTCGCGGAACAGCTTCACATAATTGGCCGTCGTGCCAAAGATGTCCTTGCCGCTATATTGCGCAGCCGGATGCCACCACGCCGCGCTGGTCACGTTTTCAGCGGTCTGCCCCGCGGCGTCAATGAACTCCTGATAAGCCGGACCGGCGATCATCGAGACGACGGTCGCCTTGATCTGTTGATCAGCCATCTGCTTTCGGACCAGCAACAGATCGTTGATGTAGCCGGTGACGAAGATCCACTGCGGGGCCAGGGACTTGATCTGCGACAGCGTCGCCGAATGATCCAGCGTGTTGATGGCGTACTTCTCGAAGTAGACAACCTCGATCCCGTTCGCCTTGGCTGACTTCTCCATTTCCTGCGCGATTGCCAGCGGGAAAAGATCGTTGCGGGCGAGAATGGCCACCTTCTTAACGTCCGGAGCCTTCGCCTTCACGATCTGCGTCAGCGGCGTGGTCAGCGTGTCGTTCGGGGTGAAGGTGCCGAACAGATACTTGTAGCCTTGATCGTAGACCTGCGCCGATGACGCAGTCGCAGCAATCGTGGGCACCTTGTATTTCTCGGAGACGCTGCTGGCCGCCTTCGCAGCACCCGATCCGAACGCGCCAAACAGGAAGTTGACGTTGTTCTGCGTGATCATCTGCTCGGATGTTTGCACTGCACGCGGTGTATTCGATTGATAGTCCGCGTAGACAATCTCAACCTTGTACTTCTTGCCGCCGACCGAAATGCCGCCCGCCTTGTTGGCCTGTTCAGCCCAGAGATCGTAGCCCTGTTGTTGCTTGATGGCTTCGGGCGCCAGGGGCCCCGTCAGCGGCAGCGGCGCGCCGAAGCGGATCACATCCTCAGCAGAGGCCGCGGTCGCGTACGATCCCACAGTGGCGGCTAGCAAAAGTGAACTCAGGCAACGCGCAATGAACCGAGAACGAGCCATCTAATTTCTCCATCAGGGCCGAGACCGAGCGAATAACTTGACGAAAGCATGACAAAACAAGGGATCGAATAAAAGCATTGAATTTAGAAGCGAGCAGTCTCAAAATTCGAACGCTAGGCGCCTTGCGCCTGGTTCTGATGCATTCCCCGCCGAGCCGGAACACATGCTTGAATCCACTGCCATCCGATATTTTCGGGAAGTCACCCTGCGTGGCTCGGTCAAGCAGGCCGCGGAATCCCTGAATATCGCGCCCAGCGCCATCAGCCGGCAGGTGCAGGGCCTGGAAGAAGAACTGGCGGTCAAGCTGTTCGAGCGCGGCGCGCGCGGCATGACTCTGACAAGCGCGGGCCAGGTGCTTTACCGCTATGCAATCGAGAGCCAGAAAAAGCTTGAACGCGTCCGGGATCAGGTCGAGGAATTCGGTTCGCTGCAGCGCGGTCACGTGAAGATTGCAACCGTCGAGGGCTTGCTCGCGAGCTTCCTGTCAGACTTTGTCGCGGATCTGGCCAAAGAGTATCCAGGTATTTCGATCGCCATTACGGCGGTTGGCTCACGGGATGTCGCCGAAATGGTGAGCCGGCACGAGGTCGACCTCGGGCTTGTTTTCGGTCGAGCGCCAAGGCGCGATCTCGTGGAACTGGCGCGCATGCGCCAATCGCTTTGTCTGATCGTCTCGCCGGATCATCCGATGGCCGATCGAGACGTCTGCACGACGAAGGATCTGGCTGGCCTGCGGGTAATCGTACCCGATCCGTCGTTCGGCATCCGGCAGGAGATCGACCGCGCCTGCGCACAGGCCAACATACAACTCGAACTCTATGGCGAAACGAACTCTCTCGCCTTTGCCCGCAGCATTGTCGGGAAAGCCGAACTCGGCACATTTCTTCCACGCGACGCGGCCATGCCGGAATTGCTTGCGGGAACGCTGGTAGCCATTCCCTTGCGAGACAAAAGGCTCGAGGCAACCCAAGTGACATTGGTTCAATTGGCCACCAAGGGCAACTCTCCCTCAAGCTTCTTGACGACGCAGATGCTCATCGAGCGAATGAAGGATCGCAAGAGCTAAGCGCAGTTGCGTCTAATGGATACCCACGCCGAGCAGCCGTTCCACCAGCGCGCGATCCGATTTCAACTCGCTTGAAGCGCCCTGCCACGCCAATCGTCCACGCTCCAGAATCATCACGCGGCTCGCAAAGTCCAGAGCGCGTTCGATCTGTTGCTCCACCAGAAGAATGGTCATCTTCCCTGATGCCGCGAGGTCGGAGATCATGGTCATGAGTTCATCGCAGATCACCGGGGCGAGGCCTTCCAGCGGTTCGTCAAGCAGCAAGATCGACGGTCGACCGAGAAGCGTCCTTGCCATTGACAGCATCTGTTGCTCGCCGCCTGACAATTGGCCGCCAAGATTCCGCCGCCGCTCGCCAAGCCGCGGAAACATCTCATAGGCCTCTTCCAGCGCGGCGCGCGGCCGTCCCTTCAGACCCGCCGACAGGTTTTCCTCAACGGTCAGCGAACGGAAGATATCCCGCGTTTGCGGCACATAGCCGACACCAAGATGGGCGCGGGCCGATGTCCGGCGCGCCGTCACGTCGACGTCGCCGACCTTGACGGTCCCGTGATGGCGCGTGGACAGCCCCATCAGCGTTGCCAATAGCGTCGTCTTTCCCATTCCATTGCGGCCGAGGATGGCCAACCTGTCCCCGGCCTCCACATGAAAAGAGAGGCCCTGAATAATGCGCGTTGGCCCATAGCCCGCGCTCAAACCTTCGACGTCAAGCCGTGCGGCGGGCATCGGCGTAGCTCCCTAGATAGGCGCGGCGCACCTCTGCATCGATCGTCACGGCCTCGGGTGTTCCCTCGAAAATGAGCCGCCCATTGGCGAGAACAAGAACGCGTTTGGCGAACCGGAAGACGAGGTCCATATCATGTTCGATCATCAGCACCGCAATGTCGGGCGGCAGACGATCGATGGCCTCTAGAATCTTCGGCGCTTCGTCATGAGGCACACCGGCCGCCGGTTCATCGAGCAGCAAGACCTTCGGCTTCAGCGCAAGACCAATCGCGAGTTCAAGAAGTCGCTGCTGGCCGTAAGCGAGCTTCGACACAGGTAATCTCGCCAGATGGGCAATACCCAAGGAGCCCAAGAGTCGCTCCCATTCTTCGCGGACGTCAGGCCTGTTCGCTGCAGTTGAGAACACGCGTCGCGTAAGCCCTCTGCGCTGCATGATCGCCAGCGCCACGTTTTCCGCCGCGGTGAGGCTGTTGAACAGCCGAGTGACCTGGAATGTGCGAACCAGGCCGCGCTGTACCCGTTCGGTGATACCGAGGTGTGTGATGTCTTCTCCCTGGAGGAAGAGACGCCCTTCCGTTGGTTCAAGGTCCCCCGAGATCACGTTGACAAGCGTGGTCTTCCCCGCGCCGTTCGGTCCGATCAATGCGACGCGATCGCCAGCCGAGAGACCAAATGAAATGTCCCGGCTGACGTGAAGGCCGCCAAACGACTTTGACAATCCCTCGAGCTTGAGAAGATCCGTCATGGACGTGTCTCCCGCTTGATCAACCTTGACCATAGAACTGCAATGCCGTGGGACAAGCCACGCGGCAGGAAGACCACCACAAGGATCAACAGCAAACCGACCAATGTCATCCAATGGAACGGATTGGTCGATGACACATAGTGTCCGAAGATCTGGAAGATGATCGAACCGAACAGCGCGCCCCACAGATTTCCGGCGCCGCCGAGCACGAGCATCACCAGCGCTTCCGCCGAACGCTCAAAGCCCACACTGTCCAATCCGACAACACCGGCTGTGATCGCATTCAACGCGCCACCGACGCCGGCAACGGCACCCGACACGCCGTACATGATGATCAGCCGTGGATACACCTTCGCGCCGATCATCTGCACCCGTAAATCGTCATCCCTGATGCCGCGGCACAACAAGCCGAATGGTGAACGGACAAAGCGCAACAGCACGACGAATACAATCGCGAGAACGACCAGAGAGAAGATGAACGCCGTGCGGCTGTACATATCAAAGTGAAAGACACCAAACACCGGAGCCGGTGTGATGCCCGCCAAACCATCGCTTCCGCCGGTGAGCGTCGAGAGCTTGTTACAAAGTGCGGCCACGAGCTGACCGAACGCAATTGACAGCACAAGCTGCGGGAGACCGCGAAACCGCGTGATCAGGAGTCCCGAAACAAGTCCCATCAGAACGCCGGCACCGATACCGACAAGGAGCAACAGGATCGGATCACCAATACCCGCAATGGCGGCATTTCCGACTACATACGCGCTCACGCCGTAGAGAACAGCCTGTCCAAGGGTGGCGACCCCGCAGTATCCCGTCACCAAATCGAGCGAGAGAACCAGCAACGTGATGCTGATCAACCGAGTCAGGAACGCGAGATCATCAGGGAAGAGCAGATAGCCCACCAGGCCAAGCAGGCCGATGGACACCACACCCAGCATTTCCTGCGTAAAGGAAAAGGACTCTAGCCGCATCACTGTCGATCTGGAAAAAGCATTCATCTAGTGGGCCCGCCCGAACAGCCCTCGGGGGAATAGAAAAACGACGAGGATAACGACAAGATAGAAAAAGAACTCGCCGTATTCCGGCGCAAGATACTTTCCTGTCGTATCAGCGAACCCAAGCAACAACGATGCCGCAATGGCGCCTGTGATTGATCCCGCACCGCCCACGGAGACGACAACGAGGAAAGTTACCATGTAGCGGAGTGCATAAAACGGCTCGATCGGCATCAACTCCGCCCCCAGGACGCCGCCGAACGCGCCAAGCCCGACTGCCAGTGCAAAAGTCGTCGCGTAAATCCACTCGGTCCGGATGCCGAGAGAATCAGCCATGTCGCTGTTGTCGACGGACGCGCGCAGCCGAACGCCGAACTCGGTTCTGTCGATCAGCAGCCAAAGTGCGAGCGCCGCGATCACACCGCAGATGATCACGAAGATGCGGTGTGTCGGCACCATGCGAAAGCCGATGTCCATCGGTCCACTCAATGCGGCTGGCAATGGAATCGACTTCAGCGTCGGCCCCAGGAGAAAATTGGCTATTCCAATAATGAAGAACGTGATGCCGATCGTCAGCAGCAACTGCGTTAAAGCGTCGGACTTCCGGTAAATGCGGCGATAGAGCAGAATCTCAAACGGAATCGAGATGATGATGGTGCCGACCACCGCGGCAATGATCGCAACGGCGTAATTCATGCCGAGATCGTGCATCGCATAAGACGCGAGATAGCCGCCGATCATCGCGAAGGCCCCATGCGCGAGATTCACCACCCGCATGAGGCCCATCATGATCGACAGCCCGATCGAAATGATAAACAGCACCATTCCGTAGGCAATGCCGTCGAATGCGATACTCAGGATTGTCTGCATCACGTTCCTTATGCTGACATCGTCGCGGCTGCCGCGGAGGTCCGACCGATCGCATCGTGATGGATTTCACCGCGAACCATCGTCATCAACACATTGATGTTTCGAAGATCGGGATTGATGGCAGTAAATGGATCGCAGTCAAGCGCGATCAGGTCCGCTGCCATCCCCGGCTCGAGGGCGCCCCGCCAGCCTTCATGTTTCATGGCGTAGGCACCGCCTCGGGTGTAACTCGCTATCGCCTGCCGCACGGTCAGCGCCTCGTTTGGACCGATCGGATCGCCGCCCGGAGCGCCCCGGTCGACCGCATCCGCGATTCCGGCCCACGGCGAGACAAGTCCCGTGGGGGCATCGGAGCTGCCGGCATAATTCACACCGGCATCGAGGGCTGAACGGCCGGGATAATTGCGATGGGCGCGATCGCCGAACGCGTTGAGAATTGAACGGCGCATGCGCGTCAGAAAGCTCGGTTGCATAACGATGACGCCGCCGAGCCGTTTCATTCGCTCAAAGCCATCAACCGGCGGGCAAAAGAAATGCTCGATGCGGTGGCGAGCGTCGTGGCGGGGAGCAGCCTGCTGCGCCTTTTCGTAAGAGCTGATGACATGAGAGATAGCCCGATCTCCCACCGAGTGCACAGCCACCTGCCAACCCTGGCGATGCGCCTCGATGATCACGCGCTCAAGATCCGCCTCGTCGCGCATGAAAAACCCGCGCGTCGGCGTATCGGAATACTCTTCGCTCACGGCCGCCGTGCGTCCGCCGACAATGCCATCGGCGAAGTATTTCAATGTCGCACACTGCCAATCGGGATCGAGGCCCGGCATCAGTCCCCGTTCGACGGCTTCATCCGGATCAAGCTGAAGCATGAAGCCGAGCCGCATCGGCAGGCGTTGCTGATCGCGCCGGAGGAGGTTCCAGATCGCGAACTCCTCATCGAAACCGCTCGTAAATCCCACCGCAGCTTCCACGGCAGCCGTCATTCCCGTCCGCAGGCAGTCATCGATGGTGAGACCAAGCGCCTCAGCCAGAACGGCCCGATCCGTTCGCGGCATGGCGCGAAACGCCATCTCGGCAGCGCTTTCGATCGCACTGCCGTCCAGGCGGCCATCGGCAAAGCGGCCGAAGACGCCACCCTCGGGATTCGACAGTCCCTCGTCGAAACCAAGCTGCCGCAATGCCGCGCTGTTGAGAATGGCGATGTGGCCACAGAAGCGGCGGATCATCACGGGGTGATCGGGAATAACAGCGTCGATTTCATCGCGCGTTGGATAGCGATGTTCGGTGAGATTGTTCTCATCGAAATCCACGCCCTGAATCCAACTGCCTTTTTGCTCGGTGCGCGCACGCGTCGCTAGCCCCCTCAGGACATCATCGACCGACGAAGCATGCTGCTGTCCCAGCGGGACCAACAGCCGGGCATTGGCAATCGCAAAGAGGTGGATATGCGGATCGGTGAGACCGGGGATGACAGTCGTCCCCTTCAAGTCGATGGTCACGTCCACTGCGGGAACATCATCTTCCTCCCCAACCCAGGCGACCTTTCCGTTTCGAACCAGAAGCGCCTTGGCAGGAGATTGGTCGTAAGCCGAGCGATAGATGCGTCCAT
This sequence comes from Bradyrhizobium sp. SYSU BS000235, assembly GCF_049747295.1. Classification (NCBI taxonomy): domain Bacteria; kingdom Pseudomonadati; phylum Pseudomonadota; class Alphaproteobacteria; order Hyphomicrobiales; family Nitrobacteraceae; genus Bradyrhizobium; species Bradyrhizobium sp. SYSU BS000235. The sequence goes on along the minus strand of NZ_JBMHJM010000001.1, from coordinate 3,492,794 downwards.
TGAGCAAGCGAAGAGAAGCCGAACTTTCCGTCATCCCGTCGTCCCTGCCGATGCCGCTCTAAAAAATATAAAAGGTCTCCGCAGCGCACAGCCACGGAGACCTCTGGTGAACCTTAGTTCTTGCTCAGAGCCCAATCAGGCTGCGCATCGAACGTCTGGATTTCCTGGTTGATGAGTTTGCCATCGACCTTTTTGACCTCGCGGAGATAGACATTCTGGCGAATGTGCCGAGTGTCCGGATCGATCGACACCGGGCCACGCGGGCTCACCCATTTCATGCCCTTGACGGCAGCGATCGCCTTCGCGGGGTCACGCTGACCGTTGGTCGCTTCAATCATCTTGTAGATCAGACGCGCACCGTCATACGCCGCAACCGACGTCATGGTCACTTCGTCGAGCTTGCCGCCATCCTTCACCATCTGATCGAGGAAAGCCTTGTTCTCCGGCGAATTATGCGAGACGGCATAGTGATAGGTCGAGAGAATGCCGATGCCGCTGTCGCCGATATTCGGCAGATCCGGCTCGGTCACAACGTCACCGGTCGACATCAGCTTGACGCCGGCAGCCTTCAGACCGTTGTCGATATAGGCCTTGACGAAGCCAAGAGTCGGCGGTCCTGCCGGCAGGAACGTGAAGATCGTGTCGGCACCGGAGTCCTTGATCCGCTGCATGATCGGGCTGAAGTCCGTGGTGTTGAGCGGCATGCGGATCGCTTCCGTCACCGTACCGCCGGCTGCCTCGAACGTCTTTTTGAATGCAGCCTCGGCATCGATGCCGGGGCCGTAATCACTCACTGCGATCGCGACTTTCTTCGCGCCGTTCTTTTTGGCGACCTGAGCAGCGGGAACAGTGTTCTGCCACATCGTGAAGGATGTGCGCACGATATAGGGGCTCTTTTCGACGATCGCCGACGTTGCAGCATTCATGACGACGAGCGGCGTCTTCGATTCGTCCAGCAGCGGCGCAATCGCCATGGCATCGGGCGTGAAATAAACGCCCGCCAGATACTGGACCTTGTCTTTGACGATCAGTTCCTGAGCAAGCGCCTTGGATTTCGCAGGATTGGGGGATTCTTCATCACGATAAATGAACTGGATCTCGTGATTACCGACCTTGTTTCCGTTCTGGGAAACCCATGCCTCGATCCCCCGCTTGAAATTGGCGCCGAACAGCGCGTACGGCCCAGACATTGTCCCGATGACGCCGACCTTGATGACATCTGCCGATGCGCCCCCGCTCGTCAGACCCAAAGCAGCCAACGCCAAAAGCAACTTCGCTGAATTCCTCATTCCACTCCCCTTATCCTGTCGCCTGACACAGCGCCTGGCTGCGGGTGACTTTATTGAATTTCAATCAGAACATCTCGAAATATTCGCGCTGCTCCCATTCGGTCACTTCACTTTGGAAGCGCTCGATTTCCGCATTTTTGATGTGGACGTAATAGTCTACCAATTCTTTCCCCATCGCGTCGCGGAAGAATGGGTCATCATGCAGAGCAAATACCGCCTCGCGTAGCGTTTTTGGCAGCAGACTGGCCTTCGTCTCATAGGGCGTGTCGGCCGAGGGGCCTGGATCGAGCTTACGGTCCACCCCGTCCAAGCCCGACAGGATTTGCGAGGCCATGTAAAGATAGGGGTTTGCGGCCGGCTCGCCGACCCGGTTCTCCAGGCGCGTCGCGGGATCGTTCGGGCCGCCCAGCACGCGGATCATGACGCCACGGTTATCCCTGCCCCAGATCGCCCGGTCAGGCGCGAGGGAATAGGATCGATAACGCTTATATCCGTTGATCGTCGGCGTGGTGAATACTGTCGACGCCCGCGCATGTTCAAGCAATCCGCCGAGATACCCCTTGGCGAGCTCTGACATGCCTTCGGTCTCAACCTTCGACATGAAGGCATTTTCACCGCTGGCGCGCGATATGAGTGATTGGTGCAAATGCCAACCCGACGACACCACGTTGGGGATGCGGGGCCGGCACATGAAGGTCGCATGATAACCGTGACGATGCGCGATCTGCTTCACGGCGCTGCGGAAAAGCACCATGGTATCCGCGGGAGCGAGACCGACCGTCGGCTGAAACGTAAATTCCGCCTGGCTCGGTCCGAACTCGACTTCCATCGAGCGCAGGGGCAAGCCAAGCGCCATGACGTCTCGCCGGATCAATTCGAGGGCAGGTTCGATCTGATCGTAACGCTGCTCGGTCAGATATTGATATCCGTGGGACAGAAGCGAGACGTCCGGCGGTTCACCCGGCTGGCCGGCATGCTCCGGCGCCATCTTGGGGTCGTTGACTTTGAAGATGTGGAATTCGACCTCGAGCCCCGCCATGAAGTCATAGCCACGCTCGGCCAGCCGGTTCAAAACCGATTTGTAAAGTCCGCGGGTGGCGAACGGCACAGGACGACCATCCGCGAAATATACGTCGCACAACAGCCAGCCCGTCGTCGGCGCCCAGGGCAACACCTTGAAGGTTGTTGGATCCGGGATCATCAGGCAATCGCTGGCGCCCTGCATCTCGGTCATGCCGAAACCGCCGCCTGCGGTGAACACCGGGAACACCGTACGATGCGACGTATCCTTGGCGAGCATCGTCGTGGTGATCGAGCAGCCGCTTTCGAGCGATTTCAACGCTTCACCAGCGATCAGCGTCTTCCCACGCAAAATGCCGTGCTGATCCGGAAACGACAGCCGGATTGTGTCCAGCTTCTTTTCCTCGGCGACGCGTCGCAGACGAGTCGCCGCCTCCTGTTGTTCATCGGACCAGAGGCCGTGCTTCTTGACGAAACTCAAAACGATGCCCTCCGCTACGGCCTTACTCGGCAGCCGTCAGATGGGGCGCCTTTTGTGCAATGTCGGCCGGCACGGGCGCCGCCCAAGGCGCTCCTCGCCGCCGTTTCACGTCGACTTCCATCCAATAAATTTCCCAGCCCTTGGTGGGACCGATGCCGTCCATCGTCCCTGGCCCCTGAATGCTCCGCGCATGCGCCTCATCGAGGAACATAAACGGCTTACCACCGGACGCCACCTTCTCGATTTCCTGCCGCAGGAGGCGGCGGTATTGGATGATGGCTTTATCCGATTGGCCGAGATGCTCACGGGTGCGGTCCTGGATCGCGCCCATGGATTCCACCGCCCACTGGTCGTGGACATTGATGTCGACGCCCATGCCGGTGTAGGTCGACGTCGCCTGCTCATGCGGGTCGAAACCGTAATCGTTCGACTTGTTCTTGCGCGATACATAGTCGGGAAGCTCATAGAGCTCGAGCCGCTGCTCGCGCATCTTCTTCTTGTCGACCGGCTTCGCGAAGCTGGTGAAGATCGCGTACCAATAGCAGTTCTCGTCGTCCACCGGCACATGCCACTGCGTAATCGTCATCTCCGTGCTCATCGGAATCACGAAGGCATGCGGAAACAGCTGATTGGTCACGCGAACATGGGTGCGCTGATCATCGATCTCTCGCAAGGCAATCAGACGCATGCCATATTCGGTCTGCTCCACGTTGATGATCGGACGATCGTATTCGCGCAGAATTTTCGTCATCGGCATTTCGCTGTCGGCGGATGCGCCGCGGAACTGCTTGCCGTACGCCGTCGACGTATCTTCGTCTTCGAAGAAACGATGCAGGAAAGAGGCGTGAGCAGGATCGATGCCGACCTCAAGGGCCTGCAGCCAATTGCAATTGATCAGCCCCTTGAACGCGAACGTGTAGGCATCCGGCGCCGCGAAGCAGTCGATCTCGGGGAATGCCGGCGGCTCGCCCTCTCCGAGATACGCCCACAATATGCCGCCCTTCTCCACAACCGGATAAGCGCGCTGCTTGATATTCTTGCACAGCGACGATCCGACAGGCTCGGCCGGCGTCTCAAGACACTGACCGTTAACGTCGAACAGCCAGCCATGGAAAGCGCAACGCAGGCCGCCATTCTCAAGCCGGCCGAACGCGAGGTCAGCCCCGCGGTGCGGGCAGTCGCGATCCATCAGTCCGTAGCGGCCGGTTTCGTCGCGGAACAGCACGAAGTTTTCGCCGAGCAGTTTCACGGCTCGGATCGGCCGATCACCCTCAAGCTCATCGACGAGCGCAGCGGGCTGCCAATACATCCGCATCAATTTTCCAGCAGGATCCTTCGGACCTATCCTGGTGATCAGATCGTTTTGCTGTTGGCTCATCATGATGAGGTTCTCCTTCGAATCTGAAGCCGTCAGTCGCCCTGCGGCTCAACGCTGAAATACGACTTTGCCGCCAACCAACGTCATGTCGGCCTTAATGTTCTTGATGTCCTCTTCGGGCACCATCATGAAGTCTGCAGAGAGGACTACAAGATCGGCCAACTTTCCAGGCTGCAAAGTGCCCTTTCGACCTTCGTCGAACATGTATCGCGATGCAGCACTGGTGTAGAGCCGCAAGGCTTCCTCGCGGCTGATCGCTTCTGAAGCACCATAGACGTGCCCATTGGGGTCCTTCCTCGTCACCATGATGTACATGTTGAGGAACGGGTTGATGGGATTAACCGGAAAATCGGTGCCTGCACCGAGATTGTCGATCCCCATGATTTTGATCAGCGTCTTCGTGGGAACAGCGCGATCCGCAACAGCCTTGCCGAGGAAGCGCTCAACAGTCGCGGCCTTGTCCCACATGAAGACGTTCTGGAAATCGGCTCGCACGCCAAGACGGTGAGCCCGCTCCATTTGCTCGGGCGTGATCAGGCTCGCATGGATCAGAACGAAACGCCGGTCCTTGATCGACTTTTCCTTGTCGGCAGCCTCGAATGCATCGAGCACCTGGTCGATGCCCAAATCGCCAACGACGTGAACGCCAACGCGCCAGTTGTATCGATTGCAAATCGAAATCAGTTGCTTCAGCCGCTCCGGCGTCTGCTGCGTGATGCCATGATAATGGTCGTGCGAGTCGGGATATTCGTCACGCATCAACGCCGTCTTCAGCGTCATGCCGCCGTCGTAGAAAATCTTGATGCCTGCGAACTTCAGCCAATCATCGCCGAAGCCGGAGGACGCGCCGTTACCGCTCATGAGGGCTTCCCAAGCCGCCATCTCCTTCGGCGGTTCCGGGCGGTACATCACGCCGACGCGAAGGGTAGCTTCTCCGGACAGCGAAATCTTCTGAAGTGTAGCAATGTCCTTCGCCTCAGTGGCTCCTTCGACGACGCTTGTAATTCCGTAGCTGTTCAGGGCATTTTCGGCGATCTTGAACTGTCGGATCTGATCCTGCTCGGTCCAGGCAGGCACCGCCTTCTCGACGCGATCGATGGCCGTCTCAACCAGAACGCCCGTCAACTCGCCGGACTTATCCTTCTCGAACGATCCCCCGCTCGGATCTGGCGTGTTCTTCTCGACGCCGGCCTTCTGCAGAGCGAGACTGTTGGCCATCGAAAAATGCCCAACAGTGCGCAGATAGACCGGGTTGTTCGGAGCAACGCTGTCGATTTCCTGCCGGGTGAGATAGCGCTTTTCCGCAAGCTGTGACGGGGGATGCCAGGCACTGCCGATAATCCATTCGCCAGACTTCTTGTTCGCGACGAATGCCTTGATGGCATCCAGAGCCTCCGCGACCGTCTTCGCCCGACTCATGTTAACCACGTACTCGCCGAGCCCCGCGGCCTTGAAGTGTGCGTGGGTGTCGATCAATCCCGGCACAACAGACTTTCCGCCGAGGTCGATCACCTTGGTCTGCGCGCCCGCCAACGGCTTCATCGCCGCCGTGCTTCCGAGCGCGAGGATCTTGCCGTCCCGAATCGCCAGCGCGTCGACCACTCTCGACTGACTGTCCATGGTCAGGATCTTGCCGTTCGTCAAAATGAGGTCAGGCGCATTCAAGTCAGGCTGTTGCGCGAACACAGGAGAAGCAGCGGACCCTGCGATGATGCCACCAATCACCAACAATCCTGCCGACCACCTCATGACGCCCCCCTTTTTATATTTTGTTCAATAGACGAACATAAGTTCGATACATTCTTAGATTGCCTCTAATTCTGATCGCCCGCAAGCCTATTTTGCATGCTGCGGCTGCTAACAAATGCTGCGATTGTGGATTTTAGGTCTGGGAAGCTCCGCCATATTCGATCTTGCTACGTTCAATAGACGAACTTATGTTCGTTTAACGGTTAAAGATGAGAGGTGACGAGTGGCTCACATCAAGTTCGTTGAACGCAATGGCGCTGAGAACGTGGTCGAGATCGGTTCAGGTGTGAGCGTGATGCTTGCCGCGGTCCGCAATGGAATTGCTGGCATCGACGGCGAGTGCGGCGGCTGTCTCGACTGCGCGACATGTCACGTCTACGTCGACGAGGCGCAACTGAGTCATCTTCCGGCCCCAATGGAAGACGAGCTTGAATTGCTGGGCGCAGTGACAGCCACGAGGAAGCCAAACAGCCGATTGAGCTGCCAGCTGAAAGCCCCCTTCCCCGTTGACCCCCTCACAGTCTACGTACCGGAGACCGAGAGATGAGCGGCCTCGTCGTTATTGGCGCATCATATGCCGGCGTCCAGGCCTGCCTGACTGCGCGGGATTCCGGCTATGCCGAGCGCATCACCATTGTCGCGGATGAGCACAGCCTGCCCTATCAGCGGCCACCACTCTCCAAAGGCTTTCTTCTCGGTCTTGAGAGCAAGGAAAGCCTGATCCTGCGCGACGGCGCGTTCTTCGAGAAAAAGGCCATCGACCTCGTGCTTGGGACTCGCGCGCTCGAAATCGACAAGCGATCGCGGAAAGTCCTGCTCGGCGGCGGTTCGGAATTGGCCTTCGACAAAGTCGTGATTGCAACGGGCTCCCATGCGCGACAGCTGCCGATCCAGGGCGCGGATCTGGACGGCGTCTGCTATCTCAGATCGCTTCACGATGCCGTCGATCTCAAAGCGCGACTCCACGATGCGTCCGAGATTGTCGTCATTGGCGGCGGCTTTATCGGCCTGGAAGTCGCGGCATCGGCGACCAAGCTCGGCAAGAAAGTCACTGTTCTCGAGAGCGCGTCTCGCCTGCTCGAACGAGCCGTATCGCCCCTTGTGTCCGAATTCCTGCTCGATACGCATGTGCAGCACGGGGCCGACGTGTTGCTTGAGGAAACAGCCGCTTCGATCGAGGGACGACACGGGCGAGTTGCGGCGGTGCTCTGCGGAAACAATAGGCGCATTCCGGCAGACCTTGTCCTGATCGGCGTAGGCGGCCTGCCTAACGACCAGTTGGCCAAGAGCGTTGGCTTAAAATGCACCAACGGCATCGTCGTGGACGATCATGGCCGCACCAGCGATTCCAACATCTTTGCGGCGGGCGATTGCACGTCGCATTTCAATATTTTTGCGCAGGAGTGGCTTCGCCTTGAATCCGTGCAGAATGCTCAGGATCAGGCCAAAGCCGCTGGGCTGGCGATCGCCGGAGACACGGGACCCTACGAAAGCGTGCCCCGGTTCTGGTCCGACCAGTATGACGCCAAGCTTCAGATCGTCGGAATCTCACGCAACTTCGATACCCAGGCTGTCCGCGGATCGATCGAGGACGGAAAATTCTCGGTGTTTTATTACAGGCAGAAAAAGCTGATTGCGGTCGACAGCGTCAATCGCGCGGGCGACCAGATGGCTGCAAGGCGCCTGATCGCCGGCGGAATTTCGCCATCGCCAGAAGAGGTTATGGACCTGTCGTTCGACTTCAAATCTCTCCTGAAGGCTGCGGACAGTGCTAGTGTGGCGGCTCAGAAGTCCGAACCACTTGAGCGGCCAGTCTAGAATGCGGACTTCGGAATCGGGACACTAGTGTGGCGGTTCTGAAGTCCGCATTATTCGTGCGGCGAGTCCGGAATGCGGACTTCAGAACCAAAGCCACACTAGAACAATAACTTGCTAGAGTCCTTCGATTCCGAAGTTCGCAGACGAACGAGCAGCGAAATGATGCGAACTTCGGAATCAGGACTCTAGTGCACCATCGGCTGATTCGTTATTCCCTTTGGTGAATCAGCCAATCCGATCAATGGACCGACAGGCGGCATGCCCAAACTCAAGCGCACGGCAGAGGACAAGGAAGGCAGGCCCGACGGGACTGAATTCATTGAAAGCCTGGATCGCGGCTTGCGCGTTATTCAGTCGTTCGCGGTCGATCATCGGCCTATGACGCTCAGCGACATCGCCAAGGCGTCCAATCTGCCGCGCGCGACGGTGCGCAGAATTCTCATGACGCTGCAGAAGTCGGGCTTCGTAGCCGGGGACGATCGGCTTTTCACGCTGACACCGCGCATTCTCACCCTCGCATCGACATATCTCGCATCCAACCAGATCAGCACGGTGATGCAGCCTCTCATGGACGAGGTCTCTGCCAAAGCGAAGGAGATTTGCTCGCTGGCCGTGCTGGACGGCGACGAGGTTGTGTTCGTTGCCCGAGCGAGCCCCGCCCGCGTTTTCCCTGCGGGGGTTGATATCGGCTACCGACTTCCGGCTTTCTGCACGTCGGTTGGGCGTGTTCTGCTCGGCCGGCTCTCAAACGACGAGCTGACTGAGGCGATCAACGGCATGACGCTGAAGCCCCAGACACCTGAGACGATCACCGACAAGTCTCTCGTCATCGCCACGATCATCACAGATCGCAGCAAGGGCTATTCCCTGGTGGACCTTGAGGCCGAGGGAGGTTTCCGCTCCATCTCCGTTCCGATCCACAGATATGACGGCGGCATCATTGCTGCCGCCAATATCGGAGCTCATGTCGATCGCATATCGACCGGCGAAATGATCGATCGCTTCCTGCCGCTCTTGAAGCAAATGGCAGCCGCGGCCAAACCGCTCCTGGTCTAGCGTTCTATGCTCTGACGCGTCGCCTGGAAGCGCTCTTCTTGCCCAGCGTCTCCTCAAAGCTGATCGCCTTCACAGTCAGAAGCTTTCGGAAAGCGCGATCCATCACGTCTATTTCATGCTCCGTAAGCTGGCCCTCAGCCGTGACGCACCTGACGGTCCGCGCGATGTCGGAAATGGCTCGGTCAGCGATGTTCAGCCCCTTGGCGGTCAAACGCACCAATTCCGATCGTCCATCATCGTTCGCCGATACGCGCGAAATGAGCCTTGCCTCCTGAAGTCGCGTGACACGCTTCGTCATCGCGCCCGAGGTCACCAGCAAGGTGCGGAACAGGTCAGTCGGCCGCAGTTCATAAGGTTTTCCGCAACGTCGCAACGCCAGCAAGACGTGAAGATCGCCGGTCACCAGCCCGATCGCTTTCGAAATCGCCTGCACGCGGGCTTCGTGCATCAGATTCGCTCGCGCCATCCGGAGCAGCGTACAGGCGACCTTGAGATCAAGATCAGGCCGCTCGATCAGCCAGGCTGCCTCAATATCGTCATGGATCTTCTCCCTGCCCCGTCGTCGCGCCGATTGCTCCGCAGAAGCGGCCCGGCTGCCGTTTGTTTTTTTCATTTGAAACCTGCGAGTAAGATCGGAGCGACTTAAAACTCATCACTCCCACGCCGAACTTCGCCTTCCGTCTAACATCAAGTTTGCGCGATGTCCGCCCGGAAATGAGGCAGAACAACGGGCGTACCGAAGAATGCTTGTGAATCGTGTAATATATCGACGGCAGTATCGGGCTTACGGATAAAGCCTGCCCTCATTGAAGACTTCAGTAACCAAGCGGAAACCGGCGAGAAGCTTCTAGAGGCTCGCTATTTCAGACGCTTCTTGTAGGCATCCGGGTCCATGTCACGGATGTCGATACTGATGCTGTGCGTGTTCTCGAGCAGTTTCGATAAGGTACTTCTCAACTCGACGCTCAGCATCTCCTTCTGCTGCGGCGTTCTTCCTGCAAGCAGATAAAGCGACACGTGGAAGAATGATTGAGCCTTCCCAGCGACCAGATAGTCATCAAAGGCTTGAGCGCGGATCTTGAGATCTTCCGCCTTGACCACACCCGTGGAAGCGGCAGCGAGATGAAGCGCCATCATCACCTCGCTGATCGGAGGCATCTCCTGGCCCGTTGAATAGTGACAGACAATATGGGGCATTCTTAACTATCGCGAAGTATGAGCAAAGATCTGAAAGACGCGGCTGTGAACCGCTCACAGGTCGAAAAACACAGTCTCCAGATCGCCCTGCAGATGGACATCGAACCGATAGGTTGCGATGTCCCCCGGCTCGCGAACCGCGATCAATGTCGTACGGCGTTCCGCAGGAACAAGCGCAAGGATCGGATCTTTGGCGTTCGCAGCCTCGTCTTCGAAATAAATCCGGGTCTGCGCCTGCCGGGTCATGCCTCTGGCAAAAACCGCGAGCAGAATATGCGGCGCCTGTTGCTCGCGAGGCCCCGCAACCGGCCCTGGCTTGATGGTGTGAAATGAATAAGCGCCCTTGCTGTCCGTCCCGCAGCGGCCGAAGCCTCTGAAAGCCGCGTTGGGAAGCGAACGCGCATCCTGAGGATCGGCAAAGCGGCCTTGGCCGTCCGCCTGCCAGATCTCCAGCATCGAGTCGGTGATCTCCTTGCCGTCGCCATCGAACACGCGTCCGACGATGCGGATGCGTTCGCCCGAAACATCTGGAGTCACCAGATCGTTGCCGAAGGCATCGTTCCACTGATAGTCGTTGCCCGGCGTCAGCCCGTATTTAAAATAAGGGCCGACAGTCTGTGATGGAGTAATGCCGCTCATCAGTCGTCATCCAAAGGTGTGGCGTTGCGTCCGCGCAAGACGATGTCGAAGCGATAGCAAAGAGCCCAATCGGGCTTGGTGTTTTCGAGATCGAAACTCGAAACCATCCGCATCCGCGCCTTCTCATCGGTGACCGAATTGAAAATCGGATCGTAGGCGAACAGCGGATCGCCGGGGAAATACATCTGCGTCACAATGCGCGAAACGAACGAATGCCCGAACAGCGAGAAGTGGATGTGAGCCGGACGCCAGGCGTTCGGATGATTGCCCCACGGATACGCGCCGGGCTTGATGGTGATGAACCTGTAATAGCCGCTGGCGTCGGTCTTGGTTCGCCCTGCTCCGGTAAAATTCGGGTCGAGTGGCGCCGGATGCTGGTCGACCACATGGACGTAGCGTCCGCAGGCGTTGGCTTGCCACACCTCCACCAGTTCATTGGCAACGCCACGGCCGTCTTCGTCACGGACATGTCCGTGCACGATGATCCGCTCGCCGAGCGGCTCCCCCTGATGCTGGGTCGTGAGGTCGTGATCGTTCGCCCGCACGGTCTCGTGGCCGTAAACGGGGCCGGTCAATTCCGACAACGTATGAGGCATGATGATCAGCGGCTTGGTCGGCGAGCGCTTCACAGAGCTCTTATATTCCGGTGACAGCCGCGGCGCGTGTGCTGCATTACTTTCGCGTGGGTATATGAGGGTCATGGGCCAATCTCATAGGACGATCAAGTGAGACGGTTCGATTAGCGAACAGCCGCCTTTAGCGAAGCAGTAGCGACCACCGCGCATCCTCTTAAACCGAAACCTCAGCCACAATCCAGCTTAACTGAGTTGAAAATCGGAATGAATGGCTTGCAACCTCGGAAGGACTGCAGCGCACACGGCTGAATAAGAGCACGCCATGGCAACAGGGTGAAGCCGGCTCAGCTTGACAATGAACATTGTGCAATTCGCTTGATCTCGGCAGTAATAGTTTTGCTCACAGCGAGGCTCGCAAATCGGCCGCAGCGTCGATAGATTGTCAGTATGAAAAAAATCGGATTTCTATCATTCGGGCACTGGACGCCCTCGCCGCAATCGCAGACCCGCTCGGCGGGAGATGCGCTCCTGCAATCCATCGACCTCGCCGTCGCAGCTGAAGAGCTGGGCGCTGATGGAGCGTACTTCCGTGTTCATCATTTTGCACGCCAGCTCGCGTCGCCCTTTCCCTTGCTGGCAGCCGTCGGCGCGAAAACGAGCCGCATCGAGATCGGCACCGCGGTCATAGACATGCGCTATGAGAATCCGCTCTATATGGCCGAAGACGCCGGCGCAGCCGATCTCATTGCCGGCGGCCGCCTGCAGCTTGGCATCAGCCGAGGCTCGCCCGAACAGGTGATCGATGGATGGCGGCATTTCGGTTATCAGCCGGCGGAGGGCGCGACCGATTCCGACATGGGGCGGCGTCATGCCGAAGTATTTCTCAGCGTGCTGCAGGGCAAAGGCTTTGCGCAGCCAAATCCACGCCCCATGTTTCCGAATCCACCGGGACTGCTGCGGCTTGAACCGCATTCCGAAGGACTTCGCGATAGGATCTGGTGGGGAGCCGGCTCGAACGCCACCGCAATATGGGCAGCCAAGCTCGGCATGAACCTGCAGAGTTCGACGCTCAAGAACGACGAAACCGGCGAGGCTTTCCATGTGCAGCAGGCCGCACAGATCAGAGCCTATCGCGCCGCCTGGAAGGAAGCAGGCCACCCACGCGAGCCACAGGTCTCGGTGAGCCGCAGCATCATCGCGCTGATGGATGATCGCGATCGCGCATACTTCGGACGAGGTGGCGACGATCAAGACCAGATCGGATTTCTCGACGAGAGGACCCGCGCGATCTTTGGGCGTGGCTACGCCGCCGAGCCGGATATCCTTATCGAGCAGCTCAAGAAGGATGAGGCGATCACCGAGGCCGATACACTATTGCTGACCGTGCCTAACCAGCTCGGCGTTGCCTACAATGCCCACATCATCGAATCGATCCTGACCCACGTCGCCCCAGCGCTCGGCTGGCGGTAGCCGGTGTTGCTCGGCAAAAAGCGAGGGCCGCCGTTGCTCGAGCGACGGCGGCTTTTGTTACTCAGTCCTGTTGAGGCACGTTTGCTGCCTTCACTACCGTGGCCCACTTCTTTATTTCATCATCAACGAACTTGCCGAAATCCGCACCGACCAACTTGCCGGGCTCGACTCCCTGGGTCGCAAACTTTGCACGCGTTTCTGGCGCCGTCAGTATCTCTTTCATCGCCGCTACAAGCTCGGTGTAGGCGGGATTGCCGTTGGCGGCTGGCATATAAAGTCCAAACCAGGCTGTCGCCTCGAACCCCTTCACACCCGCCTCGTTCAGGGTCGGCGTATCGGGCAGCGAAGCTGCACGCGTCAGGCTCGTCACCGCAAGAACGCGGATGTTGCCCGCAGCCGCTGCCGGCAGCACCGTCGGCAGCGTATCGAACATCATCGGGATATGACCGCCGATCAGATCGTTCATCGCCGGCGCGGCGCCTTTATAGGGGATGTGCACGATGTCGATGCCGGCCATCTGTTTGAACAGTTCACCCGAAAGGTGATTGGCGCCCCCAACGCCTGCGGAACCGAATGAAAGTTTGCCCGGCTCTTTCTTGGCGATCGCGATCAATTCAGCGACAGTCTTGGCCGGGAAATCCTTCGTCACCACCAGTGCATTCGGCGCACTCGCCACCACCGCGATGGGGGAAAAATCCTTCTCGGTGTTGTACGGCAGCTTGCGATAGAGGCTGGGATTGATGACGTGATGCGTCGCGGTGAGCAAAAGCACACTGCCATCTGGGGGTGACTTCGCCACCATCTCGGAACCGATGGTGCCGGATGCGCCCGGACGGTTCTCGACCATGACTGTGGTCTTCAGCTTTTCGCCGAGATACTGGGCGACGAAGCGCGCCAGAATATCGGTCGTACCACCTGCAGGAAACGGCACGACGATTTTCACCGTCTCTATCGGGAACTTCTCGGCGGCAGGTACACCCGCCGAGGTGGCGATCAGCATCACTATTGAAAAAAGCGCGGAAAAAACAACCTTCATGATCTTCCACTCCGAACGGCCCGATGGCATTTGCGCCGGTGGATGAGTGTCAATTCAACTCGTGTGGTGGTTTAGAAATTCGTTTCACTTTCTCAGCAGATCTTGCAAGCGAACTTCTCCACCTGAATCCGAAGTTCGCTACGAGATGTGCTGCAGTGTGAGGCGAACTTCGGATTCGGAACGCTAGCGTAGCAACTTGGCGCGCTCGACCAGCGAGCGCTCGGATACGTAAAACTCGCGCGCCCATTGCTGATAATCGGCCGGCGCTTTCTGCCATTCCGTCTGTTTTAACGTCTCGAGTAATTTCTTGTATTCGTCGCTGTCAGCTGCGGCCTTGAAGGCTTGATAGAGCTTGTCCACCACAGCCGGCGGCATGTCTTTAGGACCGACCAATCCGTACGGCGCCGGATAGACGAGATCGTAACCCAGGCTCTTGGCCGTCGGCACGCCGGGCATCCACGCCGATGGTTGCCCATCGAATGACAGCAGGACGCGCATCTTGCCGGCTTCCGAATACGGCAGGATCGTTCCAACCGCATCTAGCGTCGCCATAGCATGCCCACCCAGCACGGCGGTGCCGGCCTCAGCGCTGCCGCGGTATCCAACGTGGGTGATCTCGGCGCCCGCCATGCCGGCGAGCGCTTCCGCCAGGAGATGCATGGTGGTGCCGGCGCCCGCCGTCGCTACCGTGAGATGACCCGGGTTCTTCTTCGCATAATCGATCAGATCGCCAATGGTCTTGAAAGGCGAATCCGAATTGACAGCGAGGCCGAAAGAATAGCCGCCAAGCCCGGCGATCCAGGTGAAATCCTTCATCGGATCCCAGTCGACCTTCTGCATGTAGGGATAGCGCAAAAGACCTGCCGTGGCCGCAGCGATAGTATAGCCATCCGGCGCATCGTTCTTCGCCATTGTCGAGGGAGCTAGCGTCGCACCTGCTCCAGCCTTGTTCTCGATAATGATGGGTTGGCCAAGCTGTTTCGAGGCAAGCTCGCCGAGCTTACGGAACGTCGTGTCGGTCGCGCCGCCGGCGGAAAATCCGACCAGCAACTTGATAGGCCGATCTGGATAGTTCGGCTCTGCAAACGCGGAATGCCATGCAAAGCTTGCTAATCCGAGCACGACGCCCGCGCAGGCGATGATTTTCTTCGACCAGTTCATTGTCGTCTCCTCCCTCCCCGCCGCCGAATTGGCTCCGGCTGTTTTTGCCGATTAGGACGCGGTTGATACGCTCCACGATTTGCGAGTGTTCAAAGCATCGACGTCGAAACCGGCAAGTTGCTTGTAGCGGCGCTCGACATCCTTGAGCTCGGTCGCGGCATCGCTGTGAGCACCCCGTCGCGCCAGCGCGCTGACGCGCGCCATGACGTCACCGGCCTGCCGGCGATTGGCGAGTTGAACTTCGCTCGTGACCGGTCTGCGATCGGCTTCATATGCGCTGAGCGCCGCATCGATATCAGATGCCGTCGCGAGCTGATAGGCGAGCACACGGGCATCGAGAATGGCCTGCGATGCACCGTTCGATCCGAACGGATACATGGCATGCGCAGCATCCCCGAGCAGCACGCAGGACCCAAACACCCATTGCGGCAACGGATCGATATCCGCCATAGGATATTCGTAGGCTTCTGACGCGGATGCGACGAGCCGATGAACGTCGAGCCAGTCGAAGCGATAGTCCTCGGCAAACCGCGCGATCGCGGACGGCTCCATGCGCGCGTTCCAGTTGCCAAGCTCCGATTGCTGGTTTTCATCGTCCTTTGGACGCACCAACAGCCAGTTCAGCACGCCCTCGGCGATCGGGTACACCACGATGCGCTGGGTCTCATCGCCGATGATCACCATCGAATGACCGGTCAGGAACGGCGATGATTTTGCAGTACCGCGGTACATCACCCAGCCGTTCGACGCGAGCGGGATCGTCTTGCCACAAAGCCCATTTCGCACCACCGAACGGATGCCGTCCGCTGCGATAATAACGTCGGCCTCGTGCGACATAGTAGTGTCGTTGGCTTGATCGATCGCCGTAACCGAGGTCTTGCTGCTCGCCGTGTCGACGCCGGTGACGCGTTGTCCGGTGATCACGGACGATGCTCCAAGACGCATGCGAACAGCGTCGGCCAGCAACTGTTGCAAGCGACCTCGATGGATCGAGTATTGCGGCCAGCGATATCCCGCATCGACACCACGCGGTTCGGCCCAGATCAGCCGCCCCGCCGGATCGTAATAGGCAAGCTCTTTGGTCAGGACGCCCGCACGGGCGAGCACATCGCCGAGGCCAAGCTCGGTGAGTTCGCGAACTGCGTGGGGAGGCAGGTTGATTCCGACACCAACATCACGGATCTCGCGTGCAGCTTCGATGACGACGACATCGTGGCAGCCGGCGGCGTGCAGACTGAGCGCTGCCGTCAAGCCGCCGATTCCCGCTCCGACGATGACAACTCGCATATGCTGCACCCGGCGTATCAGGCAGCCTTGGCGGCGGTGGGGAATTCCACCATCGCTTCGCCCATGGCGACCTTTTCGTCATTTTGGTTGAGAACCATCACGTCGATAAGGACCCAGCGGGACTTTGCCGTGACTTGCTTCGCCTTGATGATACCAGTCGGCTTGATGGTGTCGCCAGGCTTCACCGGCTTGAGCCAGCGCGTCTCCAGGCGGCGATGGATGGCGCCGGCAGGATAGGCCCAATCCGTCAGCATCCGGGTGATCAGCCCGAAGTTGTTCATGCCGTGCATGATGATCCCGCCGAAGTTGGTCTTTCCGAAGTTGCCCTTCATATAATTATCATCGAGGTGCAACGGATTGTAGTCGAGCGAGCCGTCGCAGAAGAGGCGGATGGATTCGCGCGAAACCGAGAATGTCGGACCGTTGATGGTGTCGCCGATGGTGATGCCGTCGAACGTTGTGGTCATGTCCTGAACTCCTGTCGCATCACGCCGGGCGAATGGTCTGGCCACGGCCGGAGCAGATCACTTCGCCGTGCTGATTGAAGAAGACGTTATCGTGGACCACGAACAGGCGATCACGCTTGATGAACTTGTCGAGCGCCCGGGCCTGCAGCGTGATGGTATCGCCGGGGCGCGCAGGAATATTGTAACTCCACGATTGGCCTGCATTCACCGTGCCCGGCGAGCGCATCCAGTCGTCCGTCGGCGTGCATGCGAACATCAGCAGGATGTGGATCGACGGCGGCGCAATCAGACCGCCATACACCGTCTTCTTCGCATAAACCTCGTCGAAGTAGAGCGGGTGGTCTTCACCGACCGACCGGCAGTAAAGTTGAATGGCTTCCTTGGTCAACACATACGGGATTGTCTTGCGCGGTTCGCCGGGGACGATTTCGTCCCAGACCTTTCGCAAGTTCGCGTCTTTCCAGAAGTCGGTCTCAAAGGCTTGCGCTTGCGCCATTTCCATCCTCTTCGCTATTGTTCGCTGGACGAACTTTATTGTCGCCTTACGAACACTATGACGCGCCTCGCGCTGTCTGACAAGCCGCCCGCGAAAACCTGGAACGAGACGAAGGAGAGCGATGGCTTGGCGTTACAGTCGTAATGGAATCCTTCGTCAGTGAAATCCGGCGGTTATATCGCCGCCCCATCGTCACCACCGCGCAATCCCGACGGACAGGATCTGTGGCTAGGCCTCATCGCAGGTTCGCGCTGCTCGTAAGCGAGGGTGAAACGATGGACCTTATGGAAAGAACAATCAGCCGGCTGCGCCAGCAATTGTCCGGCGGAATTTCACAGCGCGGCGACAGCGAATACAATGCAGCCACCGCAACTTGGGCGAAGTCGATCGGTCCTCAGCCCCAGGTCATTGTCCACTGCCGGACATCCAAGGATGTGCAAGCCGTCATTCGTGCCGCACGCGACGCCGATTTTCCTCTATCCGTGCGCGGCGGGGGACACGACTGGGCAGGTCGCGCTTTATGCGGCGGACTCGTGATCGACCTTCGCAGCATGAATGGAGTCATCGCCAACTCGAAACTCAGGACTGCACAAATTTCGGGAGGTGCCTGCGCATCAGAAGTCTTGGCTGTCAGCGATCTGCTCGGTCTCGCCGCAGTCACAGGCGCCTGCGGCGGCGTCGGTATGGCGGGACTGACAGTGGGCGGAGGCTATGGCCCATTAACCGGCCGCTTCGGACTGGCACTGGACAATCTACTCGCGGCGGAGGTGGTTCTCGCAGACGGGCGCATTGTGACTGCCAGGCACGACAATGAGCCGGACCTCTTCTGGGCCTTGCGAGGGGGCGGCGGAAACTTCGGCGTCATCACGTCAATGCAGCATCGCTTGCACGATCTCGCCAACGTGCGCTCGGGCATGCTGATTTTTCCGTTCGCCGAAGCAGAGTCCGTTCTTGAAGGGTACGCCGAGATCACCGCATCCGCGCCCGATGAACTGACGGTTCAACTCGCAATCGCTGTCGGTCCGGACGGCGTCCCGGTTGTCATCGTTGCGCCGACTTGGAGCGGAACGGCGGCGGAGGGCGAAGCACAGATCGGATCGCTTCTGACGATCGGAAACGTCCTCGCCAATACAGTGGACGTGATGTCCTTGGCGACCTGCTTAAAACTGTTCGATCCATTTATCGTTGGCGGACAACGGGTCCTCATCGAGACGTGCTGGTTACCCGCGCTTGGCAGCGATAGTATCGACATTCTGATCCAGGCAATGGCAAACGCCGTCTCTCCGGGATGTGCAATTCTCACTCATGAATTTAAAGGAGCCGCCTCACGCATAGCGCCGGACGCCACGGCGTTTCGTCTTCGCCATGACCATGTGCTCGTCGAGATCCTCGCAGCATTTCCCGATCCTTCCGACCCGCTTGAAGAGCAGCGACATCAACAGTGGGCGCACGCAACCCTAAGCCGCTTAATTCCGATGGCGCTTCCCGGCGGATACCCGAACCTCCTCTCCAGGACAGACCAGGAGCGTGCCGCCAAGAGTTTTGGACGCAACGCGGACCGGCTGATGAAGGCCAAACGGCAATACGATCCGGACAACGTTTTCAATTCCGCTATTCCCCTTCCTTCCCTTCCGCCAGCATGAGACGACCTGCGAGCAGCCGCACGTCAACGCCGGCACTGGCGAATCCTGGATGCGCTTATTCTCTGCGCCGGAGGCATTTCCTTCGCCCACCTCCGCGCAAGCGAGTTCACAACGGGTTCGTTTGAATGAACCGAGAACCGGAATGGAATAATCGGTTTGCGAAGTCGCTGATTACGTTGGCTTAAATGGCTGGCGACCCAGTGGTAATCGCACCGGGCTCCAATCAAATTCCCCGCTAACAGGGAATTTTACAGGGAAATCCGCAATTTCAAGCCTGCTTAATACTGCTTTCCAAGAGGAAAACCGTTGTTCGCAGCCACTTCCTGCAAATTCCCTACGCAGTTTAACAGGGAATACCTTAGAGAGAACAGGAATCAAAAATTTAGGAGCAGGGAAATTTACTGCATTTTGGTCGCCGTCCATTTCTCACACACCTTTCCTGCAGCCTCCCGTAAACACGAACTGTTCTTGCTCTCGATTACAAATGAGGAGAGCGAGATGGTTGGCGGGAACGGCGCGTGGACGCGTCAGGGCGAAGGTTTCCGGCGCGCGCACCACGAGGCGTAGAAGCTTAGCGAGCCCGAACACAGGCTGCTCTACCGGCGTAGAGGCTTAAGTCATCCCTTAGTCCTTCTCTTAAGTCACCCCTAGGTCACGTGGCTTAATCCCCCTCCTCGGCGACAGAATCGTTCCGCGGCCACGCGAGGATCATCGCGGCGGTTCAGCGCAGCAGATCAGCAGCAGTTTTTCGATGACGCGGCGCGGCCGGCGTGAGTGACCTCGGCGCAATTGTCGCTGCTGATCGAAGGCGTGGACTGGCGTGCGCCATCGGCGAGCACAATGCGTTCCTTGAACAACTGGAATAGCCGCGAGAGTTGGCCCGCGGCACCCTAGATCGAGACGTTCGGGGCGCGGTTGCCCGCACGCAGTCCATCCGAGTCTGGATTACCCGACTTCAGACCTGCGTCGCCGAATAGTCCCTGTCTCTCAGGTCGCCGAGCAAGCTTGGCCCCGTCGGCAGCCAACTCAGTTTCTGCCGGGTCAGTGCGCTCGAAGCCTTTATGTCCGCCGTAGCAAACATGGCGAACCAGCCGAAATGGCCTTCCGCTTCTTCTTTTGAGAGCGAGACGGCCGGGAGTCCAAGCCCGATGGCAACCGTTTCGGCGATATCGCGCACGGCAATGCCTTCTTCGGCCACTGCATGGTAGCGGGCGCCAGGCTCGGCGCGATCGAGCGCCAGAACATAGAGCTTCGCCACATCCTCCACGTGACCTGCAGCCCAGCGATTGGCGCCTCGGTCCACATAGGCGACGACGCCCTTTTCGCGAGCCATGTCGATATAGGGCGAGATCATGCCCTGCCTGACGGTGTCGTGCACCTGCGGAAGTCGAACGACGCCCAGGTTGACGCCCGCCGCGAGTTGTTCTTGGCCGGCCAGTTCCGAGGCTATGCGCGGATTGAAATGATGGGCGTCGAACACATCCTCGCGCGCGGGTTCGCCATTGCCCGGATCGCCGATGCCGACACCAGACGTGATGAGCAGCGGCCGGTCCGATTCCTTCAGAATGGACCCGAGCGCGGCAATGACGCGGCGATCCTTTTCGCAGTTGGCCACGAAATTCGAGAAGTCATGGTCGAATGCCGTATGGATGACCGCGTCCGCATTCTCGGCGCCTTTCGCCAAGCCTGCGGGATCCTCCAGCGTTCCGAAGTGAGCGGACGCACCCGCATCTGCCAGTACTTTCGCTCCAGAGGCGGAACGAGTGAGGCCGATCACCTCATGGCCAGCGTCCAGCAATTCGCGAAGGACACGGGACCCGATGAACCCGGTGGCACCTGTCAGAAAAACACGCATATGAAATCTCCTGCATTGACGTGCTGGGTGATCTCATGGAAAATTGTCCTGTTAAAGTAATGACTTTATCATGGTATAAATATCAATAGGCTCGCATGAGCGAGAACGCCCCTGAAAATGCCCTTGGCACATTCCTACGCGACCGGCGCATGCGCCTCGATCCGGCTTCGTTCGGCTTTCAGGCCGGACGGCGCCGCACGCCGGGCTTGCGTCGCGAGGAAGTTGCCCAGCGCGCCAATATAAGTCCGACCTGGTACACTTGGTTGGAGCAGGGGCGCGGCGGAGCGCCGTCCGCCCATGTGCTCGATCGCATCGCAAGGGGCCTGATGCTGACCGAGCCTGAGCGTGATCATCTCCATATTCTCGCCTTCGGCCATCCTCCCGAGCCGCGTTACCGCCAACAGGAAGGCATCACGCCTCGGCTGCAGCACGTGCTGGACTCGATGCCATTCAGCCCTGCCATCATCAGGACGGCGACGTGGGATGTGGTGGCGTGGAACAGTGCCGCAGCCGTGATCCTGACGGACTATGCCAAGTTGCCGAAGGAGCGCCGTAACATTCTTCGCATGATTTTCTCCGATGAGCGCATGCGCGCTGCGCAGGACGACTGGCGCACCGTCGCTCGTTATGTCGTTGGCGCATTCCGGGCTGACGCCGCGCGTGCCGGGGCGGGCGTGGAAATCCGAAAGTTGGTCGAAGAACTCTCCGCCAGCAGCCCGGAATTCAAAGCGATGTGGGACGACAATGAGATCACAAGCACGCGCGAAGGCATCAAGAGCCTTCACCATCCTGCCCTCGGACCGATCGACTTGGAATTCTCAACCTTCTCGGTTGAAGGCCGGTCCGACCTCAGCATGATGGTCTACAGTCCGGCAAACCCGGAAGTGATGGAACAATTTCGCTCGCTGACCGCAAAATCGCAAAGTCGTCCTTCGGTAAAAAAGTAAAAAGACGAAGCCGTCACCACGTGTGGTAAAGCCACAGTTGGTCGCGGAGGTAAAGTTCACAGAGCGGACGAGCTCCACGAAATGCTCCATCGCGTCTATCTCGACCTTCGTGACGACAAGCGCGCCGAAGACGTTGAGCTTGAGCGCGAAACAACGACGCAACCAACGCTAGTCATTCGCGATACCGAAGTGCCTCGATGATGATCTTGAACGCCGGTGAGCCTTTGCTCGAATAAAACAAGTAGTAGCCATCAAAATACGGCGACTAATCATCTAGAACCAAGGTAAGGCGTCCAGCATCGATATGTCGGCGGACGATATCCTTTGACACATAGGCAATGCCAAACCCATTAAGGACAGCATCCACCATCATGTAGGAATTATTGAACGTTAGCTGGAACTGGCCGTCTACCCCAAGCCTCAAACCTTCAAAGCAGAATGCGCGGACGCATTCCAAAAAACAAATTCGGCAGATAATCGGCCGCATGCTGCGTCCGGGGAAATGCACCCACCCACGTCTTGCAGATGAGCATGGAAACGCGATTGCTGGGCATGCTCGCTTGATGGCCGCGGTAGACCTTGACCTTAAGACCGTTCCTGTTTTCGTGATTGCGGGCTTAACCGCTCTCGACATCGACCTGGTTAGGCACCCTTATGGTAGAGGGACGATGTGCTGAAGTGTCTAAACCGTTGAAGAGACGCGTGCCGATCGGTTTACCTAGAGCTGGTCAAACGAAACACGGAAAGAACAGTTCTTCGGTGACAATTATTTTTCTGTGCGCCGCGCTAGAAGCACATTTCTCCTTCCACATACGAAAAGAAAAAAGGGCCGCCGCCGGCGACCCTCTCCTTATCTTATTTCTTTTCTGAACTCACGATTCAGTCAAGCGGCCGATCACGCGACCTGGCGGGCAGCGGCGCCTGCCGATGCGCTGAGAAAGCCGGCAAGGCGTTCCTGAATGATCTGCTCCGCCTCCGACATGATGCGATCGATCAACTCCTTCACCGTCGGAATATCGTTGATCAGACCGACCACCATGCCGCAGCTCCAGGCGCCGGCATCCATTTCGCCGTTCACCATGACCTTCGGATAGACGCCCGCGACCTGCTCCATGATGTCGGCGATCTGGATCTCGCCGCCCTTCTCGCGTTCGATCTCGATCAGCTTTTCGACGCCTTTATTGTTCAGGACGCGTTCGGTATTGCGAAGACCGCGCATCACCAGCCGCGTATCGAGCTCTGTCGCAGCGACAATGGCATTCTTGACGTTCTCGTGCACCGGAGCTTCCTTGGTCGCGATGAACCGCGTGCCCATATTTATTCCCTGCGCTCCCATCGCAAGCGCAGCCACGAGGCTGCGCGCATCGGCCATGCCGCCGGATGCAATGAACGGAATCTTTAACTCGTCGGCGGCGCGGGGCAACAGAATCATGTTCGGCATGTCGTCCTCACCGGGATGACCACCGCATTCAAATCCATCGACGCTGACCGCATCACAGCCGATCGCCTCAGCCTTCAACGAGTGCCGGACCGAGGTGCATTTATGGATGACTTTGATCCCGGCTGCCTTGAGGGCCGGCATGTATTGCTCGGGATTGCGCCCGGCGGTTTCAACAATCCTGACACCGCCTTCCTTGATCGCGGCGATGTATTCCGGATAAGGCGGGGATGTGAACGCCGGCAGGAACGTCAGGTTCACGCCGAACGGCTTATCCGTCATGTCGTTGCAGCGGGCAATCTCCTTGGCCAACAGCTCCGGCGTCTTTTGCGTGAGACCGGTAATGAGCCCGAGGCCACCTGCGTTGGACACGGCCGCCGCAAGTTCAGCGAACCCGACATAATGCATTCCACCCTGAATGATGGGGTGTTCGATACCGAACAATTCTGTGATGGCAGTTTTCACGTGACCTCCGAATTCAATGTCCAGCGTTGAAGATGTAGTTCACGCTTGCATTCCCGCTGGACCATCCAGGAGCAGGCGATCGTATCCGTGATCATTTCGAGCAACTTGACCAAAACGCTCGCCAACCTCCAACACTGCGACTCGTGATGACCTTGCTGGCGCGACATTCTTGTCTCCTGACTTTCGACCAGGATCATTCCATAAACATATTCCGGCACACACACCTGTTTCCTCCCCTCGCAACATCGATCTCACGTCGAATTTGAAACACTCGGTCATGTTGGCTCAGTTGACGACTTCGAACAGTCCTGCTGCTCCCATGCCGCCACCGATGCACATGGTGACCACGCTATATTTCACTTGCGGCACTGACCTTCGATCAGGACGTGTCCTGCAAGGCGTGCGTCCCGATCCGCGCCGTCGATACAATGACTGCCTCGTTCATGCTGGTCTCCTTAGCTCGCCCGCGCATATCGCATGAGGTGATAGGTCGGGTCGCCGAACTGGATGTTGATGGAAGAAATACGCTTGAAGTAATGGCCGACGTTCAGCTCGTCGCTCATGCCCATGCCGCCGTGGAGCTGGATCGCCTGTTCGCCGATGAACTTTGCGGCGTTGCCGATTTTCGACTTTGCACCCGACGCCAGCTTTGACCTGTGCGGCTCGTTTCCTGCAAACGTCAGGTTGAGATGCTGCATCAGCGATGTCGCCTCCTCGAGCGCGATGA
Organism: Bradyrhizobium sp. SYSU BS000235; assembly: GCF_049747295.1. NCBI lineage: Bacteria > Pseudomonadati > Pseudomonadota > Alphaproteobacteria > Hyphomicrobiales > Nitrobacteraceae > Bradyrhizobium > Bradyrhizobium sp. SYSU BS000235. The sequence goes on along the minus strand of NZ_JBMHJM010000001.1, from coordinate 3,468,600 downwards.
ACATGTCGACCATCCGGTGCTGCAGCACCTGGAACGTGCCAAGCGGAACACCGAACTGCTTGCGGGTTTTGGAATATTCAAGCGTCGACGCATTCAGCTCCGTCATCGCCCCGGTGGCCTCGGCGCACAGCGCTGCAATGGCGCGGTCCCGGCAGGCCTCGAGCGCGACAAGGCCCTCGTCCTTCGCGCCGAGCAACGCGCCGGATGCAACATGAACATCCTTGAGCAGGATCTCCGCCGCGCGCCGGCCATCGATGGTTTTGAAGCTTTGCAGGTGAACGCCCGCCGATTGGCGGTCTACGACGAACAGGCTGATGCCTTCACGATCGCGCTGCTTGCCAGATGTTCGCGCCGAGACGATCAGTTTGTCCGCCCAAGGCGCACCAATCACGGCGGCCTTGGCACCGTTCAGCACATAGCCCTCTCCTGTGCTTATCGCGCGGGTGCCGACGTTGTTGAGATCGTAGCGCGAATGCCCCTCGGTCCAAGCAAGCGCCCAGATGGATTCACCGGCCATGATCGGCGGAAGGTATTCTTCGCGCTGCGCGTCCGTGCCAACATCCTCGATCAGGCCACCGGCCAGCACGATCGTCTCAAGGAACGGCTCGACCACGAGATTTCGCCCGAACTCCTGCATCACGATCATGGTCGCGACCGCGCCACCACCGAGACCGCCGACAGTCTCCGAGAATGGCGCTGCGAGCAGTCCCATCTCGGCAAAGCTGTTCCAATGAGCGCGGCTCCAGCCCTCTTCCGTGGCGACGATCTTGCGCCGCGTCTCGAAGTCATACTGAGCACGCAGCAATCGCTGGAGGCTGCTTCGCAGGAGTTCCTGCTCTTCCGTCAATTGGATATCCACGGGATGCCTCGTAAGGTTGGACTAAAGACCGAGCACGGCTTTGGCGATGATGTTGCGCTGGATCTCGTTCGATCCGCCGTAAATGCTGAGCTTGCGCGCGTTGAAATATTTTTCCGACGCGGTGTGCCCATAGTCCGGGCCCGGAACGAAGATGTTTGCGCTTGTCGGATGTTCGCGAAGCGCCAGGCCGTTGTTTCCCATCGCCCGGTGAGTCAGCTCGGTGATGCGCTGGAAGATTTCCGTACCGCGAATCTTGAACAATGACGCAGCCGGCCCTGGATCGATGCCCCGGGACATCTGTGCCACCACGCGAAGCTCGGTGGCCTCGAGGGCAAGAACATCCAATTCGACGCGCGCGATGTCCGTAACAAATTCGTTGTACACGGGATCGTCCTCGGCGATTTCCGCTTTGACGATGTCCTTCAGCTTGTTCAGGTAACGCGTCGAGCGGCCAATGCTCGCCATGCTGGTGCGTTCGTTGCCCAGCAGAAACTTGGCGTAGGTCCAGCCCTTGTTTTCCTCGCCGATCAGATTTTCGACCGGCACCCGCACGTTCTCGAGAAACACGTCGTTGACTTCATGCGAACCGTCGATGGTAATGATCGGGCGCACGGTGACGCCCGGCGACGTCATGTCGATCAATAGGAACGAGATTCCTGACTGAGGTTTCGCGGTTGGATCGGTTCGGACCAGACAGAAAATCCAGTCGGCGTGCTGGGCCAGCGTGGTCCAGGTCTTGTGGCCGTTGACGATGTAATGGTCACCATCCCGCACCGCCTTGGTCCGCACTGAGGCGAGATCGGAGCCCGATCCCGGCTCGGAATAACCCTGACACCACCAGTCTTCACCCGACAGGATTCGCGGCAGATATTTCTTCTTCTGGGCGTCATTGCCGAACGTATAAATGACAGGACCGACCATCGTGACGCTGAAGGCCAAAGGCGGCAGCGTGCCGGCGCGGGTCGTTTCCTGTTCGAAGATGAAGCGCTGAGTGATCGACCAACCGGGCCCGCCGTATTCCTTCGGCCAAAGCGGCGCGATCCAGCCCTTCTTATAGAGGATCCTGTGCCAGAGCAACGACTGCTCCTTGGTCAGGTCCGTCTCGTTGTTGGGGACCCGCATCTCCTTCGGGTAGCTTTCGGTGATGAAGGTGCGCACCTCATCGCGAAATGCCGCATCTTCTTTCGACAGGCTCAGTTCCATCGCCCGCTCCTGTTACCACTTCTCGCCGAACGGTCGGATTTCAGTCTCAAACGTCCAGGCATCGCGCGGCTGCCCAGCGCGCGCGTTTGTCGGCGTCACCGAGAAAAGAGACGATTTCAGCCTCCCCGCCGACATCGAGCGAGCGCCCGAACACGTACCGACCGCCGCTTCGATTTCCTTCACTAGCGGCGCGAGTTTTTCGCCCTGTCGCCGCCTGACAAACACATCAAACCCTTCTGAATCTAACTTCTTGGCGATTTCGCCTCCAATAAAGCCGGCGCCGATCACGGCTACCGTCGCATTTCTCTTTTTCACTGAGTCTCTCCGCGCAAAGGTTTGATCGCATCGATAAAAAATGGCCGAGGGAACGTCGACGTGAACGTCAGACGCCGTTCACCGAGTCCGCAAGCTTGTGTTTTAAGCTCTTCCCCAAGAGCGAGCCTAACCGGACAACAACTTCTTCTTAGACGCGAGTCGTTCATTCATCGCGGATGCAAGCTCCTTTAGACCGCTGAGTGGTCTTACCATGACCTCGAACTCGGTAATTTTACCCGCCGCATCGAACCGGATGAAATCGATACCCTTCAACTCACGTCCATTCACCTTCGCTTCAAACTCAAGAACGACGTTGAGACCGTCGGCGCTTACGCACTCGCGGTGATAACGGAAATCGCGGAACACAGAGTTCGCAGTCGTCAGAACAAGAATTGCAGCCTCCCGTCCAGGATAGGGTTCATGCGCTACCGGAGATCGAAATACGATCTCATCTGAAAGCAACGGGCGCAGATCATCGGCCAGATTTGTTCTGATAAATTGATGCCAAACTTCCAGTGACGATTCGATGCAGCTAGTGTGTCTCTTCTCAATCATGTATTGACTTCCCAGAGTAATTCTCAGAATTCAGAGCGAGTGCTTAAACTAATGGTAATTTCGCCGATGATGCCGCGCCTGATGGTCAGCACGCAGGAGACGAAGATCAGCCGTTTGACAGTTGGTCAAGATTGCATTGACTGGGTCGATCGATCAAAACAACCGCGTCGCCGACCAATTTGATATCCTCTCTCTGGTCTTTCATTCGCAGTGCAAGTTTCATTAGCGTGTCACCAGACTGTTCGAACAACTCGAGCATATGCCCCTCGCAAGTCAGACAGGAGCCCACCTCAGTAATCGCTGTGAAACGACTTGAGAATTGGCGGATTCGATGCGGCGGCAACGCGTCCGTCAGGGCCTGGCCGGCAAAAGCCATGACAAGCATCCCATGAGCAAATACATCGGGAAAGCCAGCTGACTTTGCGAAATCGCTGTCTACATGGATTGGATTGAGATCGCCGGAGGCACCACAGTACAACGCCAATCTATGCCGCGTTATCGGAGGGAAGACTTTATAAACAATGCGCTCTCCTATCAACGCAGCGCCGCTTGAACACTTCATAGTGCTTCTCCATTTTGCACGATAATCGTACAAAGCGTACTTGCGACAAGTACGTCATGTTGATTTCTGATATTGCTCTCGATCACAACTAAAGTCAGCGAACCTGCACTTTTCGCAGCGACATCTATAACGGTCGACTCGATCGTTAGCGTATCGTTGACCAGGACGGGCGCGTAATAGCTAAAGCTCTGTTCGCCGTGCAACACGCGGACTGGATCTATCCGTAGTTTGGCAAGGAATTCATATGGCGACTCATTGTCCAGCATCTGAAGGCAAAACAAGTAAGTAGGAGGTACAGGAACAGCCAAGTAGCCGGCGTCATACGCCGCTGTTTCTTCGCGATAGATACGATTTTTCTCGTTGAGCGCATCGAGGAAGTAGCGAAGCCGACGAGGCTCAACATACGCTATTACAGGTGCAAAACTACGACCTACGTCCGACTGATCGACCAAGACTCGCCCTCGTACGATTGATACGCTCGCCTGCATTCGAACAGGTCGTTGCGGCCGATAGTGCGACAAAAACGAAAGCCTCAAAGATCCGACTGAGGGCCATTGCAAGCCGCCGAATAACGTTCATGCCTTCAATCGCCGGAGCAATCGTTCTGCGCCGACCATCTCACCGAGACCATCTTTCGGTTAAATCGCAAAGTTTATTGTTCAATGCCGACGCATTGAACTGTACCTGTGATACGGTTCGCGAGAAGCGTGGTGCCGGACCTGGTTGAACAACGCCTTCGACGCTCACAAATGTTTCTCGAGCGGAGAAATGAGGATGGAATGGCGCGTCCTGCATATTTAGTATGGGTGCGAAGCAAGCATCGAGCCCTTCAAACACTTTTATCCACTCCCCTTGAGACTTTGTTTTGAAAGTCTTCGCAAAAGTGATTTTGAGCGCGGGCCACTTCGATTGATCATTCTGGGAGTCAACGTCGATCCCGTCCAACTGGAGGCCCTTCAAAAGGACTGCATAAAACTTCGACTCAAGTGCTCCCACCGCTACATACTTTCCATCCGCGCATTCGTATGAACCGTAGAACGGCGCTGCTCCATCTATAATGTTTACTTCCCGTTCCGCCGTCCACTTGCCCTGCGCGAGAAGTGAATAGAAAAGTGACATCAGAGAGGTTGAGCCGTCGCACATTGCTGCGTCCACCACTTGCCCCTTACCTGAACTATGCACCTCAAGCAGTGCCGCGAGAACGCCCATCACGAGATACATTGCACCGCCCCCGTAGTCGCCAACGAGGTTGAGAGGGGCGACGGGCCTCCCATTGGAACCGCCGATCGCAGCAAGCGCTCCGGATAATGCGATGTAATTGATGTCGTGACCTGCTGCCGTTGCCAATGGCCCGTGCTGACCCCATCCGGTCATACGCCCGTAAACCAACTTAGGATTACGGGCACAAAGAATGTCCGGGCCAAATCCCAGACGCTCCATCACACCAGGTCGAAACCCTTCGATTACCACATCTGCCAACTCGCAGAGACGAACCACCTCACTGACACTCGCAGGATCTTTAAGATCCGCTTCAACGCGATGACGCCCTCGGTTAAGAAAATCCATTTCACCGACTGCGGTACCTGGTCTATCCACTCGAATGATGTCTGCCCCCATGTCCGAAAGCAGCATTCCCGCGAATGGCACAGGGCCGATGGCCTCGAATTCCACAATGCGCAGCCCTTTGAGAGGGCCGCTCGCAGAACATGATGCTGATCTGGTCATCTGCGACTGTACAGACACTATTTCGGACTCCTGACAATTCTACTTATGCGAAGCAAGCCGCACTGAACGCTCTGGCTCAGGCGCGCATCAACCGTGCATCGTGAGGCCGCCGGAAACACTGATCACTTGTCCCGTGATGTAGCTAGCCTCGTCGCTCGCAAGAAACGCAACGATCCCCGCCATGTCCTGCGGCTCGCCCATGCGCCGCAAGGGGATGACGCGAGCCATACGATCGAGTATGTCGCGAGCTTCACCTTCCCCCGCGATCCCTTCACTCATCATCGGCGTTTTTGTCGGTCCAGGACATACCACATTCAGAAGAATGCCTGATCGCGCAAGCTCGCGAGCCAGGGTCTTAGACAGGGCAATGACACCGGCCTTACAAGCAGAGTAAACACCTTGGCCGGACGAACCGACGCGTCCCGCATCCGATGAAATCGAGACGATTCGTCCGAATTTTCGTCGCTCCATATTCGTTGCGACGACATGAATCACGTTGATCGGTCCCTTAAGGTTGGTCGCGATGACCTTGTCTCGAAGATCTTCATCCGTCGCGAGGAAGCTGGTCATCTTGTCCCAACCAGCATTGTTCACCAGCACCTCGACAGAACCAAGCACCTTCTCTGTTCGGGCAACCGCGAGTGTAACCGCGGCTAAGTCTGATATATCGAGATGCTCCACGTGGGTGCTCACGCCATACTCAAGAAGACCTTCCGCTACTCGATCTGCGCCGTCTCGGTCCCGGTCAAAAATGGCAATATTAACGCCTGCTTCCGCCAGCCGGTGACAGATCGCCTCGCCTATACCGCTGCCGCCTCCAGTTACGATTGCAGTACGACCTTTCAGACCTCGCATGTATGGCTCTCCGCGTTGCATCAATTTGACGTCTCTAAGCAGCTCGCGCCACGTGCCGTTGAATGATCATCTTCAAGACCTCGCTCGTGCCTTCGTAAATCTGCAGCACGCGCTGATCCCGATACAATTTTTCAACGATTGAGCCTTGAAGGTAGCCAGCTCCTCCGAAAATCTGGACTGCACTACTGCACACCCACTCTGCCATCTCGGATGCGAATAGTTTTGCCATGGATGCCTCCACGACGCGCTGTTGACCCTCCTCCTTAAGCCGAGCAGCTCGCAGATAAAGCTGGCGAGCAGCCTCAATTCGTGTCGCCATATCAGCGAGCCGAAATCCGACCGCCTGATGGTCCGCAATGGGCTTTCCAAAACTGTGCCGTTCAAGTGCATAGGCTGCGGCCGCATCATACGCAGCTTGAGCTACACCAACTGCTTGCGCTGCAACTCCAATACGATTGGTCTCAAGACCCTCGAGAATGGTTTTGTAGCCACTTCCAACTGATCCCAGCACTGCATCGTCTGCCACCTCAAAGTTATCGAGAGCGATCTGACAAATGTCCATAACGCGATGGCCGAGCTTCTTCTCCTTTCGAACCACGTTGTAACCGGGTGTGTTTGGTTCGATGAGAAAAGCCGTCAGTCCATTTTTTCCAGCACTCTGATCGGTCGAAGCGAGAAGGATCGCGACTCCCGCCGTGCTCCCTCCTGAGATAAAGACTTTCTCTCCATTGATGATCCAACGGCCATCCTTTCGGGCGGCAGTTGTCCGAACCTTAGAGAGATCCGATCCTGCATGAGCTTCACTCAACAGAAGGGCAACGTAGTGAGCTCCCTCTACAACTGGTCGCAGGTACTGCTCTTTCTGCTTATCGGTTCCGAACTCCAGAAGCTTTGCCGCGAACGGATACGATATCCCGCCAATTTGGTTACCGATTGCGCAATCACCATACGATAGCTCTTCCACCATAAGGGCCCAGCTGACTACGCCACTGTCCGATCCACCCCACATCGTCGGGACGCAAACACCGTGCAGTCCAAGACTTCCAATTTTTTGCCAGATATGCTTTGGCACGGCCCCCTGTTCTTCCCACTGCATGATGTTGGGCACAATCTCGGAACGCACGAACTTTCTGGTCATATCGCGAATAGCTATTTGATCTACCGTCAACATGATGCTTGGTATCCTTCCGCCCGCACCTGTGCAGGACTTTCGACAAGAAGCCGCTTGAGAATTTTTCCGGTAGGCCCTTTCGGAAGCGCTTCTCTAAATTCAACCACCGACGGCACTTTGTACTTCGCGAGCTTTGCTTCGCAGAAAGCAATTATCTTATCTTCAGTAAGCTTATGATCGGGAGATAGAACGATCACTGCCTTCACTGTTTCGCCATAACGTTCGTCGGGGATACCGACAACTGCGCATTCCGCGACTTCAGAAAGTCCTAAAATAACATCTTCCAACTCCGCCGGATAAATGTTTGCGCCACCGCGAATTATCATGTCTTTCTTGCGGCCAACGATGAAGATGAAATCGTTCACATCGCGGCGAGCGAGGTCTCCGCTGTAGATCCATCCATCACGGATCGTTTCAGCAGTTTCTTTCTCGCGCCTGAAATAGCCCGTCATGTTGCTTTGGCTTCTGAACACCAATTCCCCGACGTCGTTGGGGGCTACATCCAGGCCATCATCTCCTACTATTCGAACAGAACAGCCTGGCAATGCCTTTCCAGCCGACTCTGGAACGCCGTGCTTGAACTCGCGGGCGTCGTACCCCGTGATCGGCGTCCCTTCGGTCATTCCCCACGCTTCAAACAACTCAATCCCAAGCCGCTCCCGCGCCCGTGTTATGACCGTAGGTGCAAGACTCGAGCCGGACGCGACAGCTATCCGAACGGACGACGTATCGATTGTATGCTGGCTTGCCCACTCGGTCATCATTACGTAGGCCGTGGGCACGCTCATTAGAACAGTTACTCTTTCCTTTGCGATAGCGTCGAGAGCTTCTCCAGGGTGAAACCTTTCGTGCAGGATGATGGTTGCGCCAACTGAAATGGCGCTACATGCGTTGATGACCGAATTGTAAATAAACGATAGTGATCCAGCGATGAAGATCCTGTCGTTCTCTTTGAATGCGAAAACGTCTCGAACCCGAACAACGGTTGCTAGATTGGCCGCATGACTGAGGACTGCTCCCTTGGGACGGCCCGTGGTTCCTGACGTATAGAAGATAGTCGAGGCATCGCTGTCAGCGCGAACGATCCAGTCTGCGAGCGGGCTTTCAGAATATGAATCTCCAAACTCTTTAAGCAGAAGCACGGACTCAAGACTCGCTCCGGCAACTCTATCCAGGAGCGCTTCATCGACGATGATGACTGCTGCTTCGCTGTCTGCGATGATGAAAGAAATTTCTGAGGTCGTCAGCGCTGTGTTGATCGGGACCAGTACCGCTCCACTTCCCACGATCCCGAAGAATGCGGCTATCCATTCCGCTCGATTAGATGCTAAAAGCACGACCCTGTCGCCAGGCCTGACACCTCGCCTGATCAATGATGCAGCGATACGGCGCGCGTATAGATCGATCGTTGAGTAGCTATATTGCTGACCGCGGGAGATGACGCAGGGTTTATCAGCCTCGCGCTTCGCTGTTTTGGTCAGTAAGTCTGTCAGACTCATAATCGATAAACCCCTCAGGTCTCGCCATCGAACACAAACTTGAATGCCTCTCCCGCACGCCGGATGAAACCCGCAGAAGGCGAGGGAAAATGCGAGGTCAAAATTCGCGTGCTGGTTTCGGCATAGCGATCAAGGAACTTCTTTCGAGTCTGTCGCGCGAGGTCCTTATCCCCGTCGCCGGCGACGCCCCAATCAGGGAACGTGCATTGAATTGGACTATGCATTACGTCGCCCGTAAGGACGCCATCACACCCGCAGGAAGACAGACGAATGCTGATGTGGCCAGGGGTATGGCCGGGTGTCGGCTCGATCCATAAATTGTCGTCTAACGAAAAGTCACTTGAGACAAGATCTGCCTGTCCAGCAGCTACGACAGGCAAAACACTGTCGTTGATGCAACCATCGCTATATTTTGCTCCCTTTTTGTTCAGCTCCTCCCAGAAGGCGAACTCGTCTTTGGCAAAAATATAGCGGGCATTCGGAAAAGTCGGCACCCACTGCCCGTTCATCAGCCGCGTATTCCAGCCAACGTGATCAGTGTGCAAATGAGTGCACATCACAAAATCGATCTGCTCGACAGAAACTCCGATATCTGCAAGCCCCTTTAGGTAGCGTTCACTCTCGCGCATGTTCCAGGCAGGCCAGAACCGCCGCTGCTTGTGATTGCCTACGCAAGTGTCAATCAAGATTGTGTGGTGCTTAGTTCTCACGACGTAGCTCTGAACAGCGGCAATGATCTTGTCCGTGCCAGGCTCAAGAAATCGCGGCTCCATCCAGCTTCGGTGCGGCGCTAACGCTTCAACCATCGCGTCTGGAAAGAACGAGAAGATCGGAAACTCCGGCTCCTCGCTTTCCAGTACTCGGTCGATGCGAATATCTCCAAGCATCCTGGTTTTATCGCTTTCCTCTGACATAAGTGATTTCCCCGATTACCCTCGACGCCATGTGAAATTTGCCGGTCGACGGGCATGAAAGGCGTCAACACCCTCGATGAAATCGGCCTCGCTGAAATCGCGGACTCGAAGCTCTCGAACCTCCGGCGGATCGAATTGAGCGCCCTGGCGGATTGCATCGAATATCAGCTTAGCATTGTGAATTGACCGCTGCGAATTTCGCAAAATCCGCTCGATGTAAGCCGCGGAGCGTTCTTCGAAATCTGCAGTCATGTATGCTTGATTGATTAGTCCGATCCGGCACGCTTCAAAAGCGTCAATCTCTCGAGCACTAAACAGGAGCTCCTTGGCACGACTTTCACCCACCAGCGATGCTAACCGTCTCGTTGAGCTGGTGCTGTACGTGACCCCGAGCCGCGCTGGGGGCGCCGCAAAGCGGCTGTGGCTTGTCGCCACGCGAAGGTCGCAAGCCATCGCGAGTTCGAGGCCGCCACCCACACAAAACCCTCGAATACACGCCAGTGTCGGGAGGTCGAAATCACCGAGCGCCGCCTCGGCGGATCGGATCGCATCCACGTAGTTCTCAGCAGCCTGCCTACATTCTGAAGCTGACAGAAGTTCTTCGATATCTGCTCCCGCAGAAAAGGCCTCGTTACCCCGCCCTTCAACGACAAGCAGTTGAATTGATCGCTGCGCACGAATTTCACGCAAGATGACCGGAACAGAAAGCCACATCGAGAGCGAGATTGCGTTTCGTTTCCCAGGGCGATCAATCACGAGCCGAGCGACTTGGCCGTCATACCGTACCGAGATCAATCCCTCTTCCGAATCCATCATGTTTGTACGTTCTTGAACTTGATCGCTGGAACGCGAAAGCATCATTCTTGCAGATCTATCCCCTTTGCCAAGAAAGCACAAGATAAAAATGAGAATTGGCTCATTTCTCATCTATTTTGAGATTGGATATGGCGGATGGAGGAACTGATGTCGCAGGTGCATTGGCTCGAGCTCGCCAGAGTCTCCGTGTTTGTTGCCACCAGGCATTCTGCCGATCGAATATCTCAGTCGCTGCACAAAGTTGTCGTATTGGTATGCCGCTTGCTGTTCCTTGTGCGCTGCATGCAGGTGGGATTAGGAAGCCAAGGCGGGATACGGACAGTTTCATTGAGCTGAGCTTCCGATAAAGGTCACTGCGATCCAGCATTCGTGATGCGCCCAACCGCAAGACCGATTTTCAGATCAACGCCTTTACGTCAGCTGTCTTCTCGACGATGTCTTCCGCCTATGTTCGAAGCAACTTGTGGACTGTTGATCAGTCAGCGACCACGCCCTTCGAAACAGACGTGGCCTGCTCTGCGGCGTGAGATTTTGCATACGCTGAACAGAGAAGCCTCGGTATCGGACGGCTGCTTTTAGAGCGTTGACTTGATAATCTCTTATGCAAAGCAGCGTTGTGTTGAGACTTCTAAACGAGACTTTATGGCTCCCGTCAAAGTTTGGGCGCCGAAACCCTTATCAGACGTTTGCCGCGGTTCTCTCCCGCGAGCAGTCCGATCAGCCCATCCGGCGTGTTTTCGAGGCCATCAATGATTTCTTCGCGCACTTGAAGCTTGCCGGCGTTTACCCACGAGCGAAGCTCCGCCAGCGCGGTCTCGCGCTCCGCGCTGAAGTCAGTAAATATAAAGCCCTGCACTGTGAGACGCTTGATCACGATCAATCCCGGCACACCGCGGGGGCCAGTCGCTGGAGCCGCGCCGTCATAAGCCGAAACAGCTCCGCAGCAGACTATGCGGCCGTACTTGCCCATTTGCGGCAGGCAGGCTTCGAAAATATCTCCGCCGACGTTGTCAAAATAGACGTTGATGCCGTTTGGCGCCGCGGCCTTCAGCGCCTTGAGCACAGACTCCGCCTTGTAATTGATTGCAACGTCAAAACCCAGTTCCGAAAGTAGCCAGTCACATTTCTCCTTACCGCCAGCGATCCCGATGACACGGCAGCCCTTCAATTTTGCAATCTGGCCTGCAAAGGCACCAACCGAACCAGCGGCGGCCGAAACTACAACTGTATCCCCGGGCTTCGGTTTACCGACGTACAACAACCCAAAATAAGCGGTGAGGCCCGCAATGCCATAGACACTCAAAGAATGCGTTATGGGTTCGGCGCGCGGCACTTTTATAAGGTCATCCGCGCTCAAGACAGCATAGTCCTGCCAGCCGGCGTCACCCAACACCAGATCGCCTGCAAAGAAGCCCGGCACCTTCGATTCCACAACCTCTGCAATCGCGCCGCCGGCCATCACAGCATTTGCCTCGACAGCCCCGCGATAGGTAACGCCCTGCATCCACGCCCGGTTGGCCGCATCGAGAGAAATGTAAAGAACGCGGACGAGCACCTCCCCGACCTTTGGTTCAGGGATTGCAGCTTCCGCCATCCTAAAGTTCTGCGGAATTAGCTTACCTGCAGGCTTCTCGACCAGCATTATCTGCCGATTGACGGCTGTGCTCATTGAGTCATTCCTTCGAAGGCGTTTGCGCATTCGAGTGCATCGCCGCAAGGTTGCGGCTTTGCTCCCTGAGTGTCGAGACGCTTTGCAAGCACGAGCGCTTCAAAAGACTTTCAGTCGTCGAATGATGGTCGAGCTTGGTGTACTGAACTCATCTTGCGCTCTGATTAACCAGAGCACACCCTCCATCGGACATTGCGCGGTAAGCTTCAGATCCGGGCAGTTCACCGATTAACTTGTAGAAATCATTTGGGTACTTCGACTCGGAGGGAGCCTTGACCTGCATCAAAAGCATTTTGTGCAAAACACTGCCATCCGCACGAATCTCTACGTTCTTATTGTAAAAATCATTTACGCGCGTCTCGCGCATCTTGCGGGCTACTGCCTTCGCCTCATCGGTGCCCGCTGCCTGGATAGACTTCAGATAGTGCGTAACTGCCGTGTAGAGACCAGCCTGCATCATATTAGGAAGCTTTCCACCTGAATAAGCCATAAAGCGCTTTGTCCAAGCTCGCGTTTCGTCGTTCAAATCCCAGTAAAAAGACGTGACAAGTCGAAGACCTTGGGCTGCCTCTAACCCGAGGCTATCAATGTCGTTGATATAGAACAGCATGCTCGCCAGACTCTGGCCCGGCTTCAAAATTCTAAATTCTTTAACCTGCTTGATAAGATTGATTGTGTCACCACCTGCAGTGGCGAGCGCAAGGACGGTAAAGGGTTTAGACGAAGCTTGCAGAAGAAATGACGAGAAGTCAGGCGAGTTAAGAGGTGCTTTAACGCCGCCCAGCACCGTACCTCCAGCATCCGTTATGAATTTGGTTGCGTCACGTTGCATGGCATGACCGAACGCAAAGTCGGCCGTGACGAAGAACCATTCTTTCCCACCGCCGCGAACAATTTCGCGGGCAAGGACATTCGACAGCGCGTATGTATCGTATGTCCACTGCGTCGAGGTCTCGTTGCAGGATTTGCCTGTGAGCTCAGATGTGGCGGCGCTTGCGATTAGAAACGTTTTGTTCTTTTCACGCGCGATTTGCTGGACCGCGAGTGCCACGCTTGAGCTCGCGCCATCTGCGAAGGCATCGACTTTCTCGGTATCGGCCCATCTGCGAGCAATGGAGGAGCCGATATCAGGCTTGTGCTGGTGATCCGCCGACAAGATCTCGATCGGCTTTCCGAGAACCTTCCCTCCAAAATCCTCCACCGCCATTTTTGCAGCCAGGACAGAGGCTTGCCCGGTGCCATAAGCAAATTGCCCGCTCTGATCGTTAATCACTCCGATCCGCACGACATCATCAGATATTTGGGCAAAGGCTGAAGACGGCACGTAGAAAAGGCAGATTATCCCAAAAAACAGCGATCGCATGACATCCCTCCCATGTTTTTTATTGGGAGCAGACTGCCTCAGCCCTCAGCTCGCGTCAAGAAAAATGAGGATTGCCTCATTTCTCATTTATCGGACTGAACAAAGCTCGTTTCACTAGTTTTCGATAAGCGTCAAAGACCTTCTTAGGAACAGGCTTCGTTCGATCCGCTTGAACGACGTATTCCTCTGCGTAATACGTTCTCACGGCAAGAAGCGCAGTCGCAATCGCTTTAATTTCTCCCGGTTCATAGCCAACAATTTCACCCCTTGCCACGCTACGCTTGAGTGCGCGAACGTATCCATCTGTCATGAGCTTGGCATAAGTTTTGTAGGCAACGGGTGCGAGGGCCTGTGACTCGACGACCAGACGCACAAACCAAGGTTTTTCGCGAACAAACTCCAGAAATACGCGTAGACGTTCCACATCCCGATCCACGCCTGCGCTCTGCGGGTCCACTTCTGCACGCATGAAATCGAGAAGCTCGGCAGCGTAAGCGGGGAGCAAAATATCGAAAATCTCCTGCCTATTGCTGAAGTAATTGTAGATCGTGCCTTGGGCTACGTTCGCCGCATCCGCGATACGCGCGATATTCGCTTCGGCATACCCAATTCTCCCAACTAATTCGGCCGTCGCAGAAATAAGCTTCCTGCGAGTATCGATGCTCTTCTCGGCTCGAGTCATAGGCTTGGTAAGTCGCTTTAAAGGTGTCGGCGTGGGTGCCGGAGAGCGTGACATATCTACTTCTCTTTCTTAGGCATTAAGCCAAATCTGACCTGACAGAAATTTGGGACCAGCGGGACAGAGACTACTGAATTGCTGCGCTCCGATCCAGATGGGGCCTTCCGGCGCCGTGGCCTGTGGTGCGGGCGGCCGGTAGCCCAAGGACGAGTGCGGTCAAATCGTTTTGAAGTGCTTGCGCCATTGCTTGATAGCAGCAGTGGCCTCGTCAGGCTGTAAAAGATTTCATCCTTCAGGCGCTCGTCGCGCGGTTTGCCGTTGAAGGACTTGCAGTAGCCGTTTTCCCATGGACTGCCGGGTGCAATGTAGAGTGCCTTCGCACCCAGATTCGCGAACCCGTTGCGCACGATCTTGGCCGTCATCTCCCGCGCCGCTGTCGGATCGAATGTGCTCCTGAGCCCCCTCTGTGAGATCATCGGCGATTGGTCGACGCTGAAGAGTTGTGCGGCAACCTTGGCCGCGCAGCGCAGCCGAAGATTGGACGTTCGCCATCGCTATTGCCGCTCAGGCATTGGCAGAGGGAACCACTCAGTCGGCAATCTTCCCTCTGATCAAAAGCCATCCGGAATACTGTGGCGAGTTCAAGCCGAGCGGAAGACGGCAGCAAAGGCCGCGCGCTCGCCTACCCGCTCGCGAAAGGCTGGCTAGATGGACAAGCTGAACGATGGCGTCCCGACAGGCTGGCCCAAGGGCGAGCTAGCGCACGTACTTTATGCAATGCCCGGCATGCGCCAAGTTTTTCGATTGCGCAAGTTCGGCCGACGGATGGAAGGAAAGATTGAGATGGTCGGGACCTTCCTGCCGCCGACGCAAGGATGCAATCGCGTGGCCGGTCGTGAAGGTCGGCACTCCTATAATTAGTTGCTGGACGAAACGCTTGCAGAGGAACAGATCGAAAAGCCTCCTCTTGTCGCGGAAAGAGTACTCTGCAGAAGCGGGACGCCCCACCCCGCAAGCGAGAGTTCGGTACCTCCCAGGAGAAAAGACAAATGCAAGCAATCAAAGACCTGTTTGTTGCCGGCAACGCCGACGCGATGGAAACCTCCGCCCGGAGGCTGAGATGACAGCCAAATCAAAGAGGAAGAGCAATAAGGGCGCTCGGAAGACGAGGAAGGGCACTCTCTACGCATCTGTCAGTCACGGTGCACTCGAGCCACCTGCCGAATCGGTGAGCGGGGGTACTCCCGGCGCATCTGCAGAAAAGATACTTCACGGTGCGCTCCGGGCAGCTGGCGAAGCGATGAGCCAGGGTGTTCCCGGTGCCCGCAGAAATGTCGGCGAGTCGAACGAGAACGGACTTACGGAAAGCACGAAATTGAATGCGCCGGAGAGCATGTTTCTCCAGAATTTCGTCCACGAATGGTTCGAGTTTTTTGGCAAGCGGACGCGAGAGCACATGCATCTGATTAAGACCCTTCAAGGCTGCCGGTCGTTGCCGGATTTGCAGCGGGCGTACAGCGAGTTCTGGCAGAACGCATTTACCCAGTATGTCGAGGAACCGCGGCGCATGTTGCGGGTCACACGGGGAGCGGTGGCCGACGCGTCCCGGGGTGCGCAAGGGAATGGCGCTATGCAAGCCACTTTGCACTAGGCGCGCTGAACCACACGCAGCGGACACTCACGCAGGAGGATGATTCATGGACACCGACGGAATCGACGCCATTGATCTCCTCCTCGATGGGCGACGGGGCTCCTGCCGGCATAGACGGCATGACTATCCCTCAGGCCCCTCAACGCTCAATCAGACGCGGCGCTGGCGTTTGCATCATCCACCGCAGCCGCATTGGCCCGCCCTTGATGCGCCCCAACAATTGCCCGCTCTCGGCGGCGCAATGTATTTGTCTTCGCATCATGTGTCTCCACCTCGTGCAGACACGCGTGACGATCGCAAACCAGCCCGCTTTCCAGATGAACCCGCGAGGAGTGCGTCAGCGGAGACATCAAGCCTTCCCATTCCCCGTAGCCATACGCAGAGAAGGCCATCGCCGACCGATCCCGCGCTCGAGCATCTGGGGTGATAGCCCCCTGTCGGGAGGACCGGGCTTGGAAATCACAACGCGATCCAGCGATCGTACGGCGGCGCTCACACGCGCTCGGGTTTGTGAACTAGCAGCAACGCCTCGAGACCTCGACGATCAGTCACGGTAATGGATGAATAAAGCAACGAGAGGAAGCCTTCAGCTTCGAGGCCGCGTAGGATTCTGTTCACCGTTTGCCGCGTGATGCCCATCATGTCTGCGATTTCGGCTTGCGACATGTGGATGCCGCGCGCGGCGCGCTCCCGATCCTCGCTCAAATTAAGGAGCAACCTGATAAGTCGCGAACGACTGTCCGAAATTGAGAAAATACCCATGTTTTCGGATGCCATGCGTACGCGTTCACAACACAACAATGCAAGATCTCCGATGAACAGTGAATCCTGTTGTGCAATCCTTTTCCAGCTGCTCGATGAAATCATCATCAACTTGGTGCTGCCCACAGCCACGGCGTCGTAGTAGCGCGGCTTGTTATCCATGAACGAGACCTCTCCGAACCATGAACCAGACTTCATAGCTTGCCCGAGAATCTGGCGTCCGGGCGCGGGATAACTGATCAAGTTCACGCCGCCCGACATTATCATGTAGAATCCGTCGGCTATGTCTCCGATCGAATAGATCCGCTGTCCCCCGTTGTAGCGGCGGATGCGCCCGACCGAAAACAGCCGCTCGCGCCGCTGCTCGGGCATGGCCGCCAGCCACGGGCTCATCACCGATTCAATCAAGCAGGCGCCCATCGGATTTGTCCCTCAATTTTTTTCGGCGGAGCAGCCGGATCCGGCTCCGTTTCCGATCCGCTTTGTCGCCAACCCTTCATTCCGGTGCGGTGGCAAAAGTAAATGCCGAAACAAGAATCGGGCCACGCAACAGCCGTCAAGTGACCACATGCCTGTGCATTGAACGAGAGGCTATATCCGACTGGCGTTGCTGGAAAGATGCAACCTTCATCCCACTGCAGTAGTTGCGGGGATTTCGGCCTGTTCTATCGCGTGGGGATCGGAGACAATCGGGCCAGCGGGAACGCCCGCGCCAGCAATTGCACATGGCCGGGGTTGAGGTCCGCGGTCCGAGCGACGCCAAGCAATAGCATCATCCGTTTGACCTCGGAGCGCAGGATGGCAATGTCGCGATCGACGCCCGCTTCTCCGCCGGCCATCAGACCATAGAGATAGGCGCGCCCGACCCATGTGAATTTTGCTCCAAGGGCGATGCACACAACGATATCGGGACCCGCGCGAATTCCGGTGTCGATCGTGATATCGGTGCGCGCCCCGACAGCCGCGACCGCATCGGGCAGCAAATGCAGCGGCGGCCGCGTCCGATCGAGCTGCTTCCGCCGTGATGACAACACGATACCGTCCGCGCCGAAGTCGGACGCGCGTTTGGCCTCATCCAGCGCCTGGGTGCCTTTTACCACGATAGGGCCTTTCCAGATTTCTTTCAGCCAACGCAGCGCATCAAATGGCGCCGAAGGGTCGGATAACGCGCCGCGCGAGAATGTATCGTCCTGGAACGTAAAGCGATAGGGCTCCGTGGTGAGTCGATTGAACCACCACTCGACGCGATAGGATGCATCAAGAAATGACTTCAGGATCAATCTAGGCGGATAGGTCATATCGGTGCGCAGATCGCGCAGCCGGTTGCCGGGCGCCGCGACATCCACGGTAAGCATCAGCGTGTCGTAACCTGGCTACGTGCTTCATCGAGATACGTGCGCAAAGATCGCGGTCCTCTAGCAGATAGAGCTGAAACCAGCGGCGCGAATTCGGCACAGCAGCAGCAAGGTCCGAAAGTGTCGTGGTTCCGGCCGTGGAGAGCGCATGAGGAATATCGGCGCGAGCGGCGGCGCGGCCGACCGCCCGTTCACCCGCGCATGCATCATGCGCGTGCCGCCAGTGGGCGCCAGGCCGAACGGCAGCGCACTGCGCTGGCCCGGCACATTGATCGACAGATCAATCCCTGAGAATCTAGGGATTGAACTGCAGGTCGTCGAACGCTTCTCGGGCCCGGTGCATACTGATCTCGGCGTCTCAACCACCATCAACATAGTGAAACGGCCCCGCGGGCGTGCGGCGATTCGCGATTGCGCGTAGATCGGCGATAGTATGAGCCGTGCTGAGGCGCCGCGCGACACGATCGCCCTCTCGCGCTTTCAGCGTCAGAAATGGCTTGAGATCGCTGAGTTTCGGCCAACGCCGTTCAAGCCGCAAACATTTCGTCAATCCCTGCTCCTCCGAAACACGTTACTTGCTGATCGCTAATGCAAGATATTGCCTGGTCGGTTCGCCGAACGGTGCGCGCAGCGCATATTCCGCCTCCGGCGCCTTGCTCTGATGAAAGATCGCGCGGGCATGGCTGAAATTGATGAAACCCGATTTTCCGTGATATGCGCCGATGCCGGATGCCCCGACGCCGCCGAACGGCAGGGACTCGCATAACGCATGGGCCATGATGTCGTTCACCGTCACCCCGCCGGACTGGGTGCGATCGAGCACATGGCGTTCCTCAGCGGCATCGGTTCCGAAATAATACAGGGCAAGCGGCCGCTCGCGGCCGTTCACATAGGCAATTGCGTCACCGACGGTCTTGTAGGTGAGGATCGGAAGGATCGGCCCGAAAATCTCGTCCGCGAGCAATTTACAATCTGCGGGCGGATCGACGACAAGAGCCGGCGCCATGCGATACCCCAGCCGATGGGCACCGAAGGTTTCCCTGGCCGGATTGATCTCGACAACACGTGCGCCTCGCGCTTTTGCATCCTCCAACAAACCGCGCAAGCGCAGCTCGTGCCGTTCGTTGATGATGGACGTATAGTCGGGATTGTCCAACAATGTTGGAAACATTGCGCTGGTCGCGAGCCTGGCGGCCGTGACGAACGGTTCGACGTGCTCTTCGGGCAGCATTGCGTAATCGGGCGCAAGACAGATCTGGCCTGCATTCAACGTCTTAATGGTCATTATTCGCGCGGCGGCATCTGCGATGGGCGCAGTGGCCGAAACGATGACCGGGCACTTGCCGCCTAGTTCGAGCGTCACCGGCACCAATTCATCCGCGGCGGCGCGCATGACCTGCCGCCCCACGGATGTACTGCCCGTATAAAGCATGTGATCGAAACGCAGCTTGGAGAATTCGACCGCGACCTCCGTGTCGCCCAGAACCACTGCGATTTCACTCTCATCGAACGCTTCACCGATAAGACGCGCGATCAACAACGATGTCCGCGGCGTTAGCTCCGACGGCTTGATCATCGCTCGGTTCCCCGCCGCAATGATGCTGGCCAGCGGCGCGAAGGTCAGATTGACCGGAAAATTCCAAGGGCTGAGAACACCGACCACGCCGACAGGCGTATATTCCACGCTGGCTTTTGCGTCCGGGAAGCCGCCATCATGAATCGCGGGCTGCATCCACTCTTCGAGATGCGCGCGGGCATATTTCAGACTCCCGATGCTTCCGGCCACGTCGCCCAACAGCGACAATTCCCGCGTGCGATTGCCGAAATCCATTGAAATGGTGTCTGCGATCGCATCGCTGTTATTCACCAACAGCGCGATCAGGCGACCGATCCATTCCGTCCGTTCGTCAAGGGACAACGGCCCATGCGCAAGATGGGCGCGCTTCTGCCGCTCCAGGATCGCGCACATGTTGGACGTTGCAGCATTCAAATCTGGATTTGATATTTTGAGCATGACGGCCGCCTCGGCTCATTGCTGTTGCTGGGAAAGCGATTGGCCGCCTGCGTCTTTAGCAGCAGCCGCACGGTTGACGTGGATCACTCCGCGGGCGCGCCGGCGGCCGCCATGCGCTCGAGATGCTTGCGCGGGCGCACATGGCGATCGATGACGAATATCGAGATCGCAAGCAAAGCGAGCAACACGAGATTCATCGAAAAGTAAGGCGTCGTATCATGCTCGCGCAGCCCGAGTAGGAAACCGCCGAGCGAGATACCTGCCATGCCCGCGAACCGAGCGCACATCAGATTGGCGCCAAAGCCCGCAGCGCGCGATGATACGGGATAACCGTGCGACATCAGAATATACTCGCTCGACGACAAGGCCGCCTGAGCAAATGACGTGGCGTAGAGAATGACTAGCACGAGCAGGCCGGAGATAGCGCCCATCGTATCGCGATTGACGATCGAGAAGCCGATCATGATGACGGTCATCACCGCGTTGAAACCGATGAGCCATAGCATCACCGACTTAGTGCCGAAGCGCCTGATGATCGGCTCGACGATCAGGCCACCGCTGATGGCGATGAAGCTGAGGATGAGCAGGCTCACTATCGATGCCTTCAGCGTGAAGCCGAAGCTGAGCAGGATGATCGGAAGCCAAGTCGCGAGCGAATAGAAGAACGACGCTTGGGCCACGAATGAAAAACAAGTGCCGATCGTGAAGCGACGATAGGCCGGGCTCAGGATACCTTCTTTGGTCGAAACCGATTTCTCGTCAATTTCGAGACGCGTCAGCTTGCTGGTGAATAACGCTTCGTCCTTCTTGCCGAAAATCTGCTTGAGCGCGGCCGTTGCGTCATCGAGCCGACCCTTGACCTGCAGATATTGCGGCGACTCCGGCGCGGCGACCCATATCAGAAGGCCGGTGACCATCGTGATGATGCCGCAGATGATGAAGAGACCCTGCCAGCCGACCACCGCGAGCAAGAATGTCGCGAGCACACCGGCGAGCGCCGCACCCCCGCTAACGCCAATATAGATGATGGAGGCCACGCGGCTGCGTGCCCGCGTCGGAACCCATTCGGTTGCGAGCGCGAGCGCGTTCGGCGTCGCGGCACCGAAGCCGAAACCACTGATCAGGCGGATGATTGTCAGCGATGTGATATCGGTCACGAAGGCCGTCAGCACCGATCCAGAGCCAAAGATGAGCACCATGAACATCAGCGCCTTCTTGCGCCCGACGCGATCACCAATCCATCCGCCGAGAAGGGAGCCGATCCCCATGCTGAAGAATGCCGCCGACAAAGCGATGCCGAACATTCCCTTCGTGACCTTCCATTCCTCGATCATCACCGGCGAGACATAGGATAGCAGCGAAAGATCGGCGGAATCGAGAACGAGGATCGTGACAGCCAAGGCGACGATCAAAATCTGTCTCGTGTTTATCTCTCTGGTATCGAGAAAATCGGAAACCTTCATACTCCCCCTCCCTACGTTAATGCCCCTGAGAAGCGCGGGAACCTTCGAGAACTTTTCCGTTATTCAGTGTGTAGTTTGGATCGAGCATCTCTTTCAGGCGACGCATCATCTCGATCTCCGCTTCGCTACGTGAGATCGGCAGGTGCCGGCGTTTCTCGAGACCTATTCCGTGCTCGGCGGAAACCGATCCGTTCAGCGACTTGAGCAGGCCATAGACGATGCCATCGACAGCCGCCTGATCATCATGTTCCGCATAAACCAGGACATGAAGATTGTTATCGGCAATATGGCCGAACACGACCAGGCGGGCATCCGCCCGACGCCGCCGCAAAAGCTGCCGCACGTCCTCGACATAGCGCGCCATCGTAACCTGCGGCAGACTGATATCGTAAAGGAAGCGAGCGTCGCCGACCTTGCCGAGACTTTCGACGTCGTCGCGGATTGCCCAGATCGCGCTCGCCTGCGATCCATCTTGCGCAACAACGGCATCGGCGATGAGTCCTTGTTCCATCACCTTTACCATGCAATCCTCAACATCCGCCCGGCTTCGTCCGGAAGTTTCGACGATGACGTAGAACCCATAACGGCCTGAAAGCGGCCATGGATGCTTCCGCACGGAGAGAACAATTTCGATGAATTCCGACCACATCACCTCGAAGCTGGTGAGTGAAGGACCGAACGCGGACGACAGATTTTGCAGAAGCGCGATCACATCGTCGAACGCGTCGAGGCCGAGGAAGACGGTGACACGCTCGCCGGGATCGGAGCGCAGACGCAGCACTGCTCGTGTGATGACGCCGAGGGTACCTTCGGCGCCGATGAACATGTGTTTCAGATCATAGCCGGCATTGTTCTTCACCAGGCGATTCAGCGACGACAGCACGGTGCCATCGGCGAGCACAACCTCGAGGCCGAGAACCTGATCGCGTGTCATCCCGTAGCGAAACACGCTGTTGCCGCCGGCATTTGTGGAGATCGTGCCGCCGATGGTTGCCGTACCTCGCGCACCGAGACCGACCGGATAATAGAGGCCCTCGGCTGCGGCTGCCTCCTGCACCGCCTGCAGAGTGGTGCCGGCCTGCACCAGTACCGTGCCGCCGATGACGTCGATCTCTTCGATCTGTCGCATCCGTTCGAGCGATAACGCAACGTCTGTTACGTCGGTGCGAGCGCCATGCACGAGGCCGGTACAGCCGCCTTGCGGCACGATCTTGATGCCATGGGCATTGCAATAGGCCAGTATCGCGGATACTTCCTGCGTGGATCGGGGACGAATGAGACACTGTCCCTGCATCGGCCCTGTCGCGTGGTAATCGTCTCTGCGAGCGGCAAGATCGGCCCCGGTCAGGACGTTCGACGCACCGACAATAGCGACCAACGCTTCCACGTCTTGACGGTTAGCGGTCATGGACGGTTCCGCTCCGGAGCCCGGAGGTGATGGCACGAATGCCCATCCCGACGAACATGATGTCGCCGCCAATGATAAAACAACTGTACGTTCGGCTGCTGAGTTGTGCGACCTCGTCGATGCTGCGCGTGAAGATGCCGAGTCTTTTGCCGTGGCGCTTTGCTGCGTGTGCAATATCGTCGATTGCCTGATCGAGCGTTCCGAGTTCGCCCGCACGAATCGCCAGCTCGAGATCGTACGGCCCGACAAACAGCATATCGACACCGTCGACCGCCGCGATGGCGTCGACATTTGCGAGGCCCGCCGCGGTCTCGATCTGCACCGCGACCAGGACGCGCTCATTTGCGCTAGAAACGTAATCATTGATTCGCAGCCCGAAACCTGCCGCGCGGCCAGGGCCCGCACCACGCTCGCCCTGCGGCGGAAACCGCGACGCGGCGACAACCGCTCGTGCATCCTCGGCCGTGGAAACGCGCGGGACCAGCACCGCACCGGCGCCCGCATCCAGCACCGTGGCGATCCATTCGGGCAGAACACCGGGGACCCGCACCATGCAGCGGGCTCCGGCAACGTCAGCTGCCCGTACCATTTGCTCGACCATGCTCCGATCGACCATACTGTGCTCGGTGTCGATACACACAAAGTCGAGATCCTGCAGCGCGCATGCCTCTACCGCGCAGGGGTGCGGAATACAGACGAAACAGCCGACGGTGTTTCCGACTTCCTTCAAAAAGGGGACCGTGTCTTTGAGCGGCATCGTCGTCTATTCCCAATCGGCATGGTGCGGAAGATTGAAGGCGCTCGGCCATTACAGACGGAGGCGCGCGATGCAAACTGTCAAATACGCGACAGTTCCGCTCGAAATCGACATGGGGAGCCGACGCATCCCTCTTAAGTCGTGACAGAGCCGCTCAACATCATCGATCGTCCAGCTCTCGTTTCCGTCCGAAGAAAAGCTTGGTCATGCCGTAAGACGCGTAGCGACCCAATCGAAAGATGGTACCTCAGCGTCGAGTGATCCTTGTGAAGCATGAGAACAATCGAAGTTGTTTCGCGACGAAATGCTCGATCGCGTAGCCGCCTGCGATCCACCAAGGGAAACTCGCGTTCTGGAATACCGTGGCAACTTCCCCTCAGTGCAACGGCCCCAAGCCTTTTCATGGTCCTTTCGAATTTGATCGTCTCCTGACGTCGATGAACAACAAACATCACGTTCATTTCAGAACGGAATTGGTCTACGTTGAGCTCAAATGAGGCTCCTCGTACCTTATAAGAAGTGCAATTACCTGTTGGTGTAGGTGACTTGCCGTCTGCCGCCCATCAAGCAGCCTGTTCTCCCGCTTATCCTTGGCTCTGCCAAGATAGTTCTCGCGCGCATAGGCTAACACTTCCTTCATTGGCGCTGGCAAATGAGGGATCGCCCGTGTAGCGGCCGCGTCCTTGGCAATGAACTTCCCCGTGATTGGCGTATGCCACATCCGCGCAAGGGTGAGCAGGACATTTCGTTCATCACCATGCAAACCGCCGAGGAGCGCAGGCAGTGCATCGCGCAGTGACGCTGCTGGCATCACTTCATCAAGCCAGCCCCTGTAAGCGCACGCGTGATTACCGCGGCCAAGTGAGCATTTGTCCACTGGGCGCCGTGGGTACGATCGGCCAATGAGACTCCAATATGCTCGCCTGCTCGCCGTCTGGGTGGCAAGCATCGGGCTTGACCCAAGGGTGTATGGCCCCCCTCCCTGCGCCGGATCAAGGCGACGCTGATCTACCGGCGCACCGGGAATTTACGAGCAGTGCAGCTCTTGCTCGGCCATACCAAGATCGAAAGCACGGTACGCTATCTCGGCATCGAGGTAGGACGATAGCCTCCTCTGAGACCTTCAAAAAAGGCAATGCTGTAGAAGGTTGGATGACCTAGTGAAAGCCCATTTCGACGTCGGCGCGTCTCTCGGACTGCGGCAATGGGTGGCCGGTCGCCGGGCGGTACGTTTTGCTGCATTGACAAGCCGCGCCCCGGTTAAGGAGCGCGGCCGACTGTAAGCAAACTTAACTTTCTATGCAGCACGTACCGTGTTCAGAAATTTCCCAACCTCTAGCTTGAGGCGGTTGCTTTCAGAGGAAAGTGCCTGAGCGGACGATAGCACCTGCGATGAAGCCGATCCGGTCTCGCTCGAACCATGTTGGACATCGACAATATTCAAAGCCACCTGTGTGGTACCCTGCGCCGCCTGCTGAACATTGCGAGAAATCTCTTGGGTCGCCGCGCCCTGTTCCTCGACCGCAGCGGCAATCGTCGACGCGATCTCGGAGATTCTATTAATCGTCAGACTAATCTGTTTGATCGCATCGACCGAGTCCTGCGTGGCGGTCTGAATACTCTTGATCTGCTCGCCGATTTCACCGGTTGCCTTAGAGGTCTGTTCAGCCAGCGCCTTCACCTCAGTCGCGACTACGGCGAATCCTCGTCCGGCCTCTCCGGCGCGGGCCGCTTCAATTGTTGCATTCAGAGCAAGCAAATTAGACTGGCCAGCGATTGTGTTGATCAGGTTGACAACATCGCCGATGCGGTCTGCGGCTTCCGAAAGCTCATTTACGCGCTCGCTGGTCTTTTGCGCCTGATGGACGGCCTCGGTCGATATTCGAGCCGACTCCTGCACCTGACGGCTGATCTCGCTAATTGAGGAGGACATTTCCTCGCTCGCTATCCAGACTGACTGAACGTTGGCTGAAGCTTGTTCGGAAGCAGCAGCTACTGCTGTTGAAAGTTCCTGAGTCTTAGCTGCAGTCGCACTCATCGTACCGGCTGAAGCTTCCAGCTCGGTCGAAGCAGAAGATACGGTGTGAATGATATCGCCGACAGCGCTTTCGAAATCGTTGGCAAGCTTCTGCATATCGGCCCTGCGCAGCTCAACAGCGCACTGTTCCGCGTCTCTCTGCTCGGCTGCCAGGCGATCTACCTCGATGGCATTGTCCTTGAATACCTGAACCGCTTGCGCCATCTTGCCAATCTCATCGCGACGCTTTGCGCCCTCGATCTGCACCGTCTTGTCACCGTAGCGAGACGATTCATCACATTGGTCATCCGCTGAATCGGTCGCGTGATGACCAACGTCAAACCAACCGCGCAGAGGATTGAGAGCACCAAGGTGGCACCCGCGCTTACTATCGTAGTCATGTTTGCGGCGTCGGTGGCGGCCTGAGACTCCGCGGCCCGCGTGGTCAGAAGCGATCGTTCCTCGCTGTCCATCTCTGCAACGAGCGCTCGCAGGCCGTCCATGAACTTCTTACCAGCGCCGGAGGACTCCATCTCGCGCGCTTTCGCCTGGGTGGAGGGATCCTTCATGAAAGCTATTTCTTCCTGGGCAACGTTTGTGAACCAGTCCTTCCCAAGGGATTTCACCTTTTCAAGGCGAGCCTGCTGTCGCGGATTGTCCGACGTGAGCCGGCCAACCTCTGTCACCGCGGCCTGATAATCCTTCTGTCCACTTTCGAGGGGCGCGAGGAATGCCGTATCGCCACCGATCAAATAGCCGCGAAGGCCGGTTTCCGAATTCACCATTCCGCTGACCAGCTTACTGAGTTGCTCAATCACGACGTAGGTGTGGACGGTCGACTTTTCGGCTGCTGCGATCACGCCCAGAGACCGATAGATGGTGAAGCTGCTTACAGCAATCACCAGGCAGATTGCGGAAAATGCAACCGTAAGTTTGATGGACATACGAAGGTTGTTCATCCAAGACACCTCTCAAACGCTGCCCTATGCAGCGCTATCGAACGTAATCGCAAAAGCATTCTGAACTTCTTAACCTTAAGAAGGCGCCCATCCTGCGATGTGTCACTGCATCGATGCGAAGTCAGTGCACGGGCTGAGCAATAGTTCAATGAATCAAGCGGCGGTGACCTTAATCATTGATCCGAACTATGATGCTGGTCGGAGCCGAGATGCGTCACTCTGACGCGCGAGCCAACGGCACGTTCGATGCGCCGCCGTCATGGCGCCCGCATTCTTCTGCTCACCATTGGCAGTCCGCCGCGATCTGAGCCGTGCCCACTGCATAGTGAGACGCGATTCAGGTTTCGTCATAGGAAAGCGACGGCGCGCACAGCAGTGCGACCGCGAAAATAGTGCGAAATATTCAGTGACCTTTTGTGTGGTGGTCTGTCGGAACAGATTGAAAAGAATCGCGATGACTTTCGCTGACCCTAGCTTCCGCTTTTGAGCGGGTTAGCTCGCCGTCGGTGAACCTCCGGGCCGGTTAGCGTTGATCCAAGATCACGCTAGCTGGTCTGGGCTGATGGCGGCACAATCGCCGCATGGATACTGCCCTTCGATGCTGTCGCGCTGATGCGTGATCCAGCCGTTACCTTTGCAAAAATCGCGTGCCGCTAGTCCTCATGGCTAGCCAAACTCAGACCCAGCCCGTCGTCCGGAAGAGATCGGGCTGGTTTTCTTTGTGAGCGCTCTGGTGCGGATAACCGGCGGCTCCAAGATTAACTTCTTCTCCCATTGGAACGCGCCTAACAGCTCCCTGGTTCGCGGCTGAAGAGATCGTTGCGTCTGCCGCAGTCGGTGCAACGATTGGAGTCCGATCGGACACCTCCTTTCGCCCCATCCGGTCGGGCTCCTTTGCTTTCTCGATCCGCTGCCGCTCGTCACCTGTTGGTAGCGAAACTTGCCCGGCCAGCTTTGAACGTGGAGGGCTAAGATTCTTTTGCTTGAACGATTTGTCGCAGGAACGAGGCCTCACAATCTTTTAGACGGTGAGGCGCTGTCCAACGGCGCTCGGTCGAACCCAAATCCCCTCTGGGTTCTGGCGTTGAGAGACCCTCCGCAGATCAGATCGTTGTTCCGTGCCTCCCCTTTGCCTTGAGCTTCACAAACAACTCATGGTGCAAATTCGGACACCTGTAGAACTGTCAGTTTTCGAGTTTCTTGATCCGGTGTCTGGAATTCGATTACACGTCCAACCCGAAGACCAATCAACGCTGCCCCGACAGGAGTGAGGACTGAAATCCGCCGTTGCGATATGTCAGCTTCGTGGGGATAAACCAGCACGACCTCACGGATCTCGCCCGTCTTTTCATCACGATAACTGACCTGCGATCCCATTCGCACCACGCTCGGCATTTCCCCGTCTTGAATCACGCGCGCCCGTTCCAATTCGCGCGCGAGGTACTCGGAAACGTGCGGCAAATGATCCATGCTGGAGTTCACAAGCGATTGCAGACGGCTAATCTCTTCGCCTGCAATTTCGATCGGCGGCAGTTCGAATTCGGTATTGTAACTCATGTTGCTCATAGCAATCCTCATCAGGCAGCGGTTGGTCCCGGATCGTCATCGATCGGGTGATGACCAGCAAACACAGGAACACTAGGCAGCGGTATGATCTTCCACTCCGGCCGCGTCACTCTTTCAATCCGAACAATTTGCAAGCGGCCGTCATCGAGGTAAGGCATTTTGTCGCCGACATGAAGACCGATCAATGCGGCTCCTAAGGGAGACAAAATCGATATCTGGAAACGATGTGATCTGCGGTGTTCCGGCCAGACCAACTGCACCGTCTTACGGAGGCCCTCAAAATCCGCCGAATACGTGATCCACGACCCAATAGTAGCAGTCCATTGAATACTTTCCGCATCCCTAGGAACAACCACAGCTCGGTTGATCTCCGCCATTAGAAATATCCCACCAAGTTCCCCGCGTTGTGACGCAAGACGCGCAAGTTGCTTGAGGCGGGGATAATCCGATGCAGATAGAAAGATCTTGGGAAGAGACACGATAGCGCGTTCCCTCTGTCGAAGGTGAAAAGGCTCTTCAGGGAAGCCACACCAATTATTGTTCAGAAGAGAATCCCGGACGGCGCCGATCAACCGCCCGGCAAAATACGATCTTGCAGGCGCCCGGCGTGCAGACATAACCGTGCTATGCGCGGATCGATGTCGAAGAAGGTCATCATAATCTAGAAGATAGTATCGTAGGGCGTCGTCAACATTGCGACGAAAGCGCACACTATTTCCATTGTCTACAGCGCTATAGGCGAGAGCCGAGTTGGTAATTCAGTCGCGCCGTGTTTCTGCCGGATCTGAATTCTAGTCTCCTGTCCGGACGCTGTGAACTTGGAGCTAAGGCGGGTTCTGATGGTACGAGATACCCGAAGTTTCAGCCAACGGGAACACTCACCGGTCGCGAAAAGCGGTTGGCGTATGATTGGCAAGCTGGCACTTTATACCTTGCTCGGCTCTCTCGCAGCCGCACTATCAGCAGCGATCGGTACGTTTCCCTACTGGGCTTGGCCAGTTCGATAATGGCTTTGCTGAGCGGCTCCGTGATTCTCAATATTTCTCGCAAAGAGGTTGCGTTAGAGCGGTGCGAATCCAGGTGTCCGTATCATTCAGCTGTGCGATGATTATGGGACGAACGTACCAGCCGTCTCAGTAAGGAGTAAACGAACGCAGATGCTCCTCCTTGCCACCCTGGTTCTTCCTTTTGCTGGAAGCTGCATCGCCGCCATCCTGCCGGTCAATGCCCGTAACATGGAGGCATGGCTTGCGGGCACAATCGCTCTTGTTGCGTTGAGCCTCATGGTTGCTGCGTATCCCAGCATCGAGGCTGGTGGCGTGATCCAGATGAGGGCATCTTGGGTCAAAGACCTTGGTCTGGAATTTGTACTGAGAGCAGACGGCTTCGCATGGACGTTCGCCGTCCTGATCACAGGAATCGGCTTCTTGGTCGTGCTGTATGCTCGCTACTACATGCCTCCAAATGATCCTGTTCCTCGCTTCTTTTCGTTTCTGCTCGCGTTTATGGGCGCGATGCTGGGCATCGTGTTATCCGGCAATTTGCTGCAGATGATCTTCTTCTGGGAGCTCACGAGCCTGTTTTCGTTTCTATTGATCAGCTACTGGCATCAGAATGCAGCCGCTCGCGATGGGGCACGGATAGCACTGACTGTTACGTCGGCTGGCGGCCTCTGTCTCTTTGCCAGCGTACTGCTAATTGGACACATTGTTGGCAGTTACGACCTGGATCGAGTGCTTGCATCAGGCAGTGTAATCCGCTCACATCAGCTCTACCTTCCCATACTCATTCTGATGCTTCTTGGCGCGTTCACGAAGAGCGCCCAGTTTCCTTTCCATTTCTGGCTGCCGCACGCGATGGCCGCCCCGACCCCTGTCTCAGCTTACCTCCACTCCGCAACAATGGTGAAAGCCGGAGTGTTCCTTCTGGTTCGGCTGTGGCCGACGATGGGTGGGACCAATGAATGGTTATGGCTAGTCGGATCGGTTGGCCTGGTCACTTTTTTTCTGGGCGCGTTTCTCGCTGTATTCCAGCAGGATCTGAAAGGGCTATTGGCCTATTCGACCATCAGTCACCTCGGACTGATCACACTTTTGACGGGCCTCGACACGCCATTCGGACAGATCGCGGCGATCTTCCATATCGTCAACCACGCCACTTTCAAGGCGTCACTGTTCATGGCTGCGGGAATCATCGATCATGAAACAGGCACTCGGGATATTCGCCGTCTTAGCGGGCTATACGCTTTCATGCCGATCACCGCGACGCTGGCTATGGTGGCAGCGGCAGCGATGGCGGGCGTACCCTTGCTGAATGGTTTCCTTTCGAAGGAGATGTTTTTTGCCGAAACGATCGAAATCCACGACAATTCATTCGTCGATCGTGCACTCCCATACATCGTCACCCTCGCGAGCACCTTCACCGTTGCTTATTCGCTGCGATTTATTCGAGATGTATTCTTTGGTCCGCCGCCTACCGAATTACCGCGGATTCCGCACGAGCCTCCCCTACTCATGCGACTTCCAGCCGAACTTCTTGTCCTGGCCTGCGTCATCGTTGGCATTGCCCCCTCGTTTACAGTAGCGCCGATCCTCGAGACGGCCGCTCGGGCCGTTCTCGGCCCTTCATTGCCCGAATACAGCCTGGCTGTCTGGCATGGCTTTACGCCTGAGCTTCTGATGAGCTTGGTAGCCATGGTCGGCGGGCTCGCCGTTTATCTAATGCTTCGCCCACATCTACTAACCCATGAGGGGCCACCACTGCTGCGCCGGGTCAATGGCAAGCGGATCTTTGACTGGGTGCTTGTTACGTTGTCCTGGCGACTTGCACGATGGCTTGAGGTCAATCTCGGGACAAGGCGACTACAGCCACAGTTGAGGCTTTTGGCGGGAATTGCCTTCGTGGCTGCACTTATGCCGCTTTACGCACGTGGATTGATGATCGACATCTTGCCCCGTGGCCAACTCGACGTCGCTTTTGGACTGCTCTGGACAGTCGGAATTGCGTGCGCGTTGGGTGCGGCCTTTCAGGCTAAATTTCACCGCTTGGCTGCGCTGATACTGCTCAGCGGCGCGGGCCTGGTTACTTGCGTCAGTTTTGTTTGGCTATCTGCTCCTGATCTCGCACTGACGCAGATAGTGGTTGAGACCGTAACCACGGTACTTCTCCTGCTCGGTTTGAGATGGCTTCCAAAACGGTTCGCCGGAATAGGACCACGCAAGGCGGCGGGCTTTCGGTGGCACCGAGGTCGCGACTTCACCATGGCACTTCTCACAGGCTTAGGATTGGCGACGCTCGCATTGGCGGCAATGAAGAGCCCGGCACCCCACAGCATTTCAGGTTATTTCGTAGAAAATGGTTATACAAAGGGCGGTGGAACCAATGTGGTGAACGTCATCCTCGTGGATTTCCGTGGTTTCGACACATTAGGCGAGATCACCGTGCTCGCTGTCGTCGCGCTGACCGTTTACGCGTTGCTACGCCGCTTCCGTCCGGCGTCCGAAAGCATTCCCCTCCCCGAGCAGCAGCAAGCCCAAGACGTCTACGATCACGTGCATCCGGACCGCCGGAAGGGCGACATTGAAAAAGAGACAATGGCAACCGCAGCGCTGATAATGGGACTGCTGTTTCCGGTTATCGGCGTGGCCGCCATCTTTCTGCTTTTGCGGGGGCATGACCTTCCGGGTGGGGGCTTCGTCGCTGGAGTTACCATGGCGGCGGCTTTCATTCTGCAGTACATGGCGCGCGGCACCCTTTGGGTGGAGACGCGTCTGCGGATTCTGCCTGTTCGTTGGATGGGCGTTGGTCTTCTGTTGGGGGGTGGCGCCGGCATTGTCGCCTGCATTCTCGGTCACCCGTTCCTCACCTCCTACTTTGCTTACGCGGAAATACCTTTGATCGGGCGCGTACCGGTTGCCAGCGCGCTCGCCTTTGACATCGGCGTATTCTCGCTCGTTACGGGGGCGACAGTGCTGATGCTGATCGCAATCGCACATCAATCTCTCCGGCGGTCCAACACGCTCCTCCCGAGAGAACACGGTTTGTCTGCCCCGCGCCCGAAGGACGAGGTGAAATGATGGAGGTGATCCTCGCCGTTGCTATAGGTGCACTTGCGGGCTCTGGTGTGTGGCTGATCCTGCGACCGCGCACGTTCCAGGTCATCGTCGGCCTGTCCCTCCTATCCTACGCGATCAATCTTTTTATCGTGGCGATGGGACGGCTGCGGGTTGGAGCACCAGTGCTCGTGGCGCCGGAAACCGGAGATGCATCGCGATATGCCGACCCGCTCCCACAAGCGCTCGTCCTGACGGCGATTGTTATTAGCTTCGCGACGACCGCGCTTTTCTTGGTTGTCCTGCTGGCGTCGCGGGGCCTCGCCGGTACCGACCACGTGGACGGTCAAGAGCCCGACGCATGAGCAGCGCCACAAACCTTATGATTATGCCGATCGCTATGCCCCTCCTCGCTTGCGGCGGCATGCTCCTTCTCAGCGGAGAACGTCACCGCGACACTATCGCTATCATCAATGTGGCCGTGACTGTCGCACTCCTTTTCACGGCGGTTGCCTTGGTCGGGGAATCGGACGCGGCTAATGGTAGCCAAATTTATCGTGTAGGCGACTGGCCATCTCCATTCGCGATTGTGCTTGTTCTAGATCGTCTCTCCGCCCTTATGCTGCTTCTAACGAGCCTCTTGGCCTTAGCCGCGGTGGTATTCTCGCTGGCTCGTTGGCATCGTGCAGGCGCCCATTTCCATCCGCTGTTTCAGTTTCTGCTGATGGGGCTCAATGGCGCCTTTCTAACTGGTGATCTCTTCAACCTGTTCGTCTTCTTTGAGTTATTGCTGGCGGCATCATACGGGCTTCTGCTGCACGGCTCGGGCTTGGCCCGGGTGAAGGTCGGGTTGCACTACATCGTAGTGAACCTGGTCGCATCCCTGCTGTTTTTGATCGGCGTCAGTCTCATCTACGGTGTGACCGGCACGCTCAATATGGCTGATCTCGCTACGCGAATACCGGTCATCGCTCCGGAGAACCGCGGATTGTTCGAGGCAGGTGCTGGCATCCTCGCCATTGCATTCCTGGTCAAAGCAGGCATGTGGCCCTTATGTTTCTGGCTGCCCTCGGCATACGCGGCGGCGAGTCCGCCCGTGGCCTCAATTTTTTCGATCATGACGAAAGTCGGCGTCTATATCGTGCTGCGACTATCGTTATTGCTTTTTGGCGCTGACGCTGGCGCATCGGCAGGCTTCGGCAGCAACTGGTTGTTCTTGGGCGGGTTGGCGACGATCTCATTCGGCGCAATAGGGACCTTGGCCTCTCAGGACATGGCCCGTCTGGCCGCATTTTCGGTGCTTGTGTCCTCAGGCACCTTATTGGCGGCTGCCGGGATGACTCAGGTCGGTGTTACCAGTGGAGCGCTCTTTTACTTGGTTAGCTCGACGCTCGGCATCAGCGCGTTCTTTCTTCTTGTCGAATTAGTCGAGCGTGGGCGCGAACCAGGGGCGGACATGATCGCCGTCACGCGCGAAGCTTATGGCGAAGATGACGAGGAGCATGAGCAAGAGGAAGTTGGCATAACAATTGTAGCGACAATGGGTCTGCTTGGCATCGCGTTTATCGGGTGCGCTCTGGTTATCGCCGGCCTGCCACCGCTGTCTGGTTTCATAGCGAAATTCGCCCTCCTCACCGCCGCCCTTAATCCATCAGGAATACATCATGGCGGTCCAATTCCTAGTGATGGGTGGGCGATGCTCGTACTATTAATTTTGTCGGGTTTTGCCAGCTTGATCGCGATGACGCGAGCGGGAATCCGCATCTTCTGGGCGTCGCCGGACCGCGCCGTGCCGCGCGTCCGAATGATCGAGATGGCACCGGTTTTTTTTCTCTTGTCCATTTGTGTTCTGCAGACCTTACAAGCTGGACCTGTCATGCGATTCATACAAGCGACGGCTCAATCACTGCACGCGCCCTCGACCTATATCGGTGATGTCCTCGCGACGAGTAGAACACGTATCAGAAAGGCAGGCGACATATGACTCGGCTGTTACCTTTTCCGTTTCTCAGTCTCGGGCTTCTTGTCCTGTGGTTGCTGCTTAACCAAACAACTTCATTAGGACACATCCTTCTCGGTTCCGTGCTCGCGCTTGTGGGCGGATGGATTCTCATGGCGCTGCAGTTGCCAAGAGCCCCTGTTCGACGGCCGGCTGCCCTCCTTCAATTGTCCTTCTTGGTGCTGATAGACATCCTCCACTCTAATATCGCGGTCGGTCGCATCATTCTTGGCCAGGATCGGCAACATCGAACTTCCGGGTTCGTCCGCATTCCCCTCGACCTCCGCAATCCCTACGGGTTGGCGGCATTAGCGTGCATCATCACTGCCACGCCAGGAACACTGTGGGTGAACTTCAATCAACCGAAGGGCTTGTTGATGATCCATGTTCTCGACTTGATCGATGAAGACGACTGGATCCGCACGATAAAAGGCCGCTACGAACGTCGCTTGCTGGAGATTTTTCCATGAGCCTGCTGGTTCTAAAATACTCAGTCATAATGGCGCAGATAATTCTGGTGATGGCGATGGGTTGTGCAATTTTCCGCATTTTTCGCGGTCCGAGAGCTCAGGATCGCGTGCTTGGATTCGATACGTTGTATGTGAATGCAATGCTGTTGCTTCTCACCTATGGCATTCGATCCGGCAGCACGCTCTATTTTGAGGCGGCTATTGCAATGAGCCTATTGGGTTTTGTTGGCACGGTAGCACTGGCAAAATTCCTGCTCCGTGGCGAGGTTATCGAATGAATGGCACTGAGGATGTTCCAGGCTGGGCCGCGGCGCTAACAGCAGTTCTCATTCTGGCGGGAGCCATTGTTACCCTCATTGGCTCGCTCGGCCTCCTACGACTCCGAACGTTCTATGAGCGCGTCCATGCGCCAACTCTCGGGACTACGCTGGGAACCGGCTTCATCGCGCTTGCTTCAATGGTTTACTTCTCGGTTCTCCAAACCCGCCCAGTGCTGCATGAACTCTTGATCATCGGGTTGGGTATCGTGACGACGCCCGTCGCCCTAACCATTTTGGTCGGGGCCGCTCGGTTTCGGGACACAGCCGAAAATCTGACCGACGCTGTCGATCGCGATTAAGGAGGAGACGGCCCTTAGTGCCGTTTGCTCGCTGGCACGGCCAAAATGTCAACGTCCAGAGAACGAAGGGCCTCTTCGGTAACGCTTCCGAGCAGCACCTTCAGCAATCCAGAACGCCCGTGCGTGCCAATAACCAGAAGATCCGGCCGCATCCTGTCGACCCTCGCCGAGATTGCTTCGAACGAGGCTCCTTCCACAACGCGCAAGGCAGCTCTCAGGCTGGCAAGGTCATTCTGACGCAGAAATGTTGTCAACTCTTCAGTCACCTCTTGGCGCTCACTTGAGACGTAGTTGTCAATGTCTGTTTGACCGAGACCCGCCATTGCTATCTTGCCCTTTCCGAAGGGCAAAAACCCATGAAGGATCTCAAGCCGTATTTCATTCATCAGACCAAGGTTTCGGGCAGCCTTGATCGCGTTCGCCGACGCGTCCGAGAAATCGACAGGAGCGAGAACGGATTCATACGCTGAGTTCACTTCGTTGTTCACCATAAGGACGGGATGGCATCCGGTACGAATTACGCGCTCGATCGTTGTGCCTACAAAGATATCGCGCAGAAGCTGTTTGCGATGTGCTCCCATGACGATGAGATCGGCTGTGTGATCTGCGGCTGTCCGAAGGATGGCATCAAACGGGTCCCCTTTGACGACCATCGGATGGCAGCGCAGGTCCTGCAATTCTCTTACTGCGCTGATCAGTTCTGCAAGCATACGCTCGCTCTCTCGCATCTCCATCTCGACAAGCCGCAACGGTTGATCATCATCCACCACGTGGACTAGTGCGAGCTCTGCCGCGGCAGACCGCGCCAACTGGCCAGCTCGACGTACTGCGCGTTGAGACCGTGTGGAAAAATCCGTAGCTGCCAGGATATACATCCTAAACTCCAGGCAAGGGTCGCCGAGCGTTTCTGAGTGCTCAGGGTATCACTTGCTCTTTCAATTCGGAATGCCAGTCGCAAACGGAACCGAGAGAAGCGGCGCGTTGTCGCTGTTTTGCGCGGCCGCGGATAATGAAAGAAAGCGCCAAAAACCTATCAGCTTTAATGGTTGCGAAACCCCAAAAATCATATTCGCGAATAAAAACGTCATTTCCTCGTAGATAGAATGCCGATGTCGATCAACCGATGGACGTTGAGGGGACAGGAAAGCACTATGCGCCTAGCGCGCTGCCGCAGTAAACAGTCTCGACTCCGGCGGATTGGATCTCTACCTGCCTATCGGACCGCGGAACTCATTACGGAGCATCATCAGAACGGACTATGCCGCCTTCGTTTTCTAATCGATTGATTTGCTTCACATCCTGGCGGGTGAATTTTAATCGACCACCAGCTCCCATATTGCCGTCCTCGTCGATGACGACGACACCAAACGTCTCAAAGGCGCGCCTCAGCGCTTCGGCATCTGCTTCGGAATGGATCCAGGCACTGCCGTTCGCCTCCATCTGGGCTAAGCTCTCAGCCGAAATGCCCACGGCGCCGCCGAAATCCTCGCGGCTCACTCCGATCAAGCCGCGCGCCGCCGCGATCAGCCGCCCTGTCATCTTACCCGAGGAACTCATTGGAGCACTTCTCCGCTGGACGCGAATGTTGCGATATTTTCCTTCTCCGAACAAGCCGGGTTGTTCCCGCAATCGCGCGTTCGTGGCGACCCTTGCGCGGGCTAGGGGTCCTGCACAATCCACTCAACATCCATTTGTTACCTTCGTAAACGGCTTCATTCCGCGTCGTACTGATTAAATCTGAATCCGCTTGTGCTCAAGGAAGACAGAAGTGGTAATTGCAGACGAGCCTTCTTCCAATCCGCAACGCCCGGCAGCGGAGCGGAGAACTGAACGTCGCCGCTGATGCCCGCCCCTAGCTTGAATGCGGAATCGGCAAAAGCGGCGGTTCACAGAATTCGCGCCGTCGAAATCGAGCGCAATAGCGAGCAAACAATCGGCCATCCCGATGCGCCCGTTTGGCCCCCGAGATCCGGATATCGACGGGGACTTATAAACGTCTGCTAACTTCCAAAAGCGGACGCTGGCGGCACCGGCCACATGCCAGCTATGGGCCAGAAGCGGTCATTCGTTCCTTGTGATTGAACGAGGACCCTGGCTAATTCAATGGACGTCTGTGGCAGCGCCACTATTGGTTTAGGCGGCAGACCATGTCCGCCAAACTCAGGAGCGGACATTCCATAACGGCTACCTAGCCAGAGACCCGAACCTCCCACTTATACCGTGAAAAAGCACGTGATCATCGCACGTGCGAGTTGACCGCATTAGCGTCCATGCCATGATCGGCTCGAGTTTCGAGCGGCCTAATGATAATGTTATGATGCACTACAAAACTTTGCGAGATGATGGTCAGCCTGTTGTACGAACAACGATTGCAGAAGCAATCGATCTGTTAGAGAGTGACAGCGCCACAATCCAAATTGAATTTATTCGATTGCCGTCCGGACGTACCGCCGGATTGGTGTGCGTTATTTTTGAAGGGCAATCTGGTAGCAAGCCATTCGTCGTTCGCCTACGATCCGCGAACTACTTCCAAGCATTTGAACAGCAATCCCTAGAGAAGCAGACGTTTCAGATAGAACTTCTGGATGGCGCTAAAGTCGATGGCAGAGGCACCACCTTTCTGCGCGATGGCCGGTGGGTCAGGGCTGTTGAAGTTATTCCTGAACCATTGCCTTACGAACTCAGTGACCTCGATCTGAGGATCATCCAACTGACGATTTCAATGATGGATGCTGAAGATCGCTGTTACCGATCACTCAGATCCGGCGTTCCGGAGGCGCACCAGGCATCAGTCCCCGACCTTCGTTTCTTGGATTTCTCAACGCTCCTCCCCACGAACGGTCGACCGCCGCTTCCAATTCCCCTCCTGAAACAAATCAAAGCAGAATATAGCAACCGCTATCCTGGAGAGAAAACGCCTTCCGAGCAGAAAATTTCTGATGCGCTGGCAAAAGCGGGCCTCCGTTCGCCCGAGCGCCGGCCTCGTTCTGCCGCCCCATTTGCCGTGGATTTGCCACATTCTGACTTGGATCGACGTTGATGCGAATCGCGCGTTAATGATCAATATAACGGCTTCATTCGAACAGAATGGAGCCCTGAAGTGTACTTGAGTTCAATCGAAGAAATGCAGGTCGACCAGCTTCGACCTTACAAGCGCAATGCCCGAACGCACTCAAAGAAGCAACTTGAGCAAATCGCCAATAGTATTCGGCGTTTCGGATTCAGGTACCCTATCCTCGTTGATGAGCGTGGCATCATCTACTGTGGCGTCGGAAGATGGCGCGCAGCGCAGGCATTGGGCTTAGCCAAAATACCGGTCAGCATTCTAAGAGAACTTAGCGAAACTGAAAAACGCGCGCTGGCGCTTGCAGACAACAAGATCGCAGCGAATGCCGGCTGGGATCACAAAATTCTCGCTGCAGAACTGGGCGAACTCGCGGTTTCGCTTCCGGAATTTGATCTAAGTCTTGAAATTACGGGTTTTGAACCAGCCGAGGTCGACAACCTTTTGGGCGATTTGGTTGACCTCGAAAGTCAGCCTGTCGACATCGTCCCGCAAATTCAACCGCGAGCCGTGAGCCGCATCAAAGATCAATGGGTTCTCGGGAATCACCGCCTCTTGTGCGGCGATTCCAGAGATCCAGACCACATTAAAGGGCTTATGAGCGGTAACTCCGCCATCATGGCGTTCGCCGACCCGCCATACAATGTCCGGATCAGTTCAGTGCAGGGGCGAGGCAAGATCAAACACCGAGAATTTGCCGCAGCCTCGGGTGAGATGACCCCTATCCAATTCACTGACTTCCTCACCGAGTGGATGACTTTAGCAGCTCGGTACTTAGAAGAGGGTTCGATAGTGTTCTGCTGCATGGACTGGAGACATCTGACCGAGTGTCTTGCTGCTGGCGAACGGGCTTTCACTGAACTCAAGAATGTTATTGCCTGGGTCAAGACAAATGCTGGTCAAGGCAGCTTCTATCGCTCTCAACACGAGCTCATCCTAGTTTTCAAGAATGGGGATGCGCCGCATCGAAATAATATCGAACTCGGCAAACACGGCCGATCAAGATCGAATGTCTGGCAATACCCCGGGGTGAATACGTTTCGTAAAGGTCGTCTTGCAGACCTCGCGGTTCATCCAACGGTGAAGCCTGTTGCTTTGGTGGCCGACGCGATGCGGGATTGTTCGCGCCGAGGCGATATCGTGCTCGATCCTTTCATCGGCTCCGGCACAACCATTCTTGCCGCTGAAAAAGTCGGCCGGCGCGGGTATGGAATCGAAATCGACCCTCTGTATGTCGATGTCGCCATCAAGCGCTGGCAGGATTTCACCAAACGAGATGCGATATTGGAAAGCACCGGACAGACGTTTCACGAGGTAGCTGCTGAAAGATCGTGTGCTCGCGCGCGCGTGAGGGTGTGATGGCCTCCAGTCAAAAAATGCAACGCATCATTAGGAAGCGCGTGCGGCTCTCACCTGGCGAGGAGGACGTCGGCTACGGGAAACCGCCGCGCGCCCACCAATTCAAACCTGGGCAGAGTGGCAATCCCAAAGGCCGTCCGAAGGGCGCCAAGAGCGAGGCAGCAATTTTGACCGAACTGCTCAATCGGAGAATCGAAATGCGTCAGGGCAGCAAAGTTCGCAAGATCACCATCTTGGAAGCCATTTTCCACAAGCTTGCCGAGGAAGCCTTAAAGGGCAACACCAAAACTGCGGCATTCATATTGAACCGTTTAGCAGCAATGGCATCGACGGAAAGCGTGGAATCCGAGATCGATGCAGACGACAAGGCAGTGCTCGACGCTTACCTCCGGGACCTCCAGTCCAAGCTCGACAAGAAAGGAACCTAGCTGTGAAAGACCGGAAGTTGCTCAAGGCCCTTCTGCGCAACGACTTTGAGAGCTTTGTCCATCGCTGCTTCCGGATGCTCAATCCGGGCGCAAAGTATCTTCCTAACTGGCACATCAAGGCGATTGCGCATCAGTTGCAACTCGTTCGAAATGGTGAGATCAATCGCTTAATAATCAATATGCCCCCACGCTATCTGAAGTCGTTGACGGTGTCGGTGATTCTCCCAGCATTCCTACTTGGGCACGATCCCCGCTTGAAGATCTTCGGCGTCAGTTACAGCACGGACCTATCCGCCAAGCATGCCGCAGACTTTCGCGCGATCGTGCAGTCCGAATGGTACCAAAGGACATTTCCGAGCATGCGGGTCGCGCGGGTAGCAAGCTCCGACGTCTTCACTACGATGCGGGGCTTTCGCCGATCAACGTCCGTGTCTGCAACTCTGACCGGGCTAGGCGGCGATATGATTATCCTCGATGACCCGCAAAAGCCTGTCGATGCTCAATCCGATACTTTGCGCAACTCACTGAACCAATGGTTCACGAACACTTTGCTCTCGCGGCTGGATAACAAAGCCAAGGGTGCGATCATTCTGGTCATGCAGAGAGTGCATCTTCATGATCTAACCGGCTTTCTGGTCGATAATTCCAGCGACTGGACCGTCTTGAGCTTGCCTGCGATTGCCGAGAGGGATGAGAAGATCGAGGTCGGAGGCGGTGAATATCACACGCGCCGGGCCGGTGACGCCCTGCACCCCCAGTATGAGAGTATCTCGACATTGGAGAAGCTTCGCACGGAAATGGGTTCGGCCATTTTCAGCGCCCAATATCAGCAATCCCCAGTACCCGATGGCGGCGCGATGATCCGCCGAGATTGGCTACGCTACTACGATCAACTGCCCGAGCGCACCTATCGCACTAAGGTGATCCAATCGTGGGATACGGCCGCAAAAATAGGTAGCCAAAACGATTGGTCTGTCTGCACGACCTGGCTTCTCGTGGACAAGCACTTCTATTTGATGAACGTCACAAGGGGGCGATACGAATACCCTCAGCTTCGTGCCACCGCCATCGCGCTTGCACAGCGATATGATCCACTCAAAATCCTGGTCGAGGACGCATCGACCGGTATTGCTCTGGCTCAGGAGCTTCGACAAGAAGGCATCTATACAGTCAAACCTGTTCCAATCGAGCGCGACAAGAATGGCCGCCTGTTTGTGCATCAGGCCAAATTTGAAGGCGGTCTTGTACTCTTTCCCCGGAAGGCGCCATTTCTGGCTGAGCTCGAAACCGAGCTCCTAACCTTCCCACAAGGCAAACATGACGATCAAGTCGACAGCCTCAGCCAAGCACTCTCATACAAGGGAGGCTATGATACGACACTGTCCTGGGTGAGTTAAAGTACTGCCGACAGTTGATCGATGTGGACGGTTTGCTCGTAGCGGACAATCTTCGTCCGATTAGACCGCATCAATTCGCAAAGCGTCTCCGCGGCCTTGATTTGTCGGCGAGCCAGCGCAACGAGATCGTTCTCAATCGCCGCAGCATCAGGAAGGACCAATGCGAAATCAAAGGCTTCGTTATGGGTCATGAGCCGGCGCCCGAGGCCGTGCAGTCCCGCAACGACAAACCCATAGCGGAGATAGGGATATATCTGTTTATGACGCGCGGCTTTGCTGCTGTAATTGATCACGTCATGTGACGAGAAAGAATCGGCTTTCAATTCGATAACGACGAGCGGAGTTACGCCTTTCGAGATCAGAATGTCCGTCTGAAATGCGTATTTACCCCGCATCGGGCTTGCCGTGCCTTCGTGGCTGAGTTGACCGGAAGGATCCACCTCGATCTTATACAGCAGGCTTTTGCCCGTCTCGACCACGTAATGGGGAAAGCTCGACGCAAGAACGTCGCGGATTTGCACTGCCGCTTCGTGCTCCCTTTTCTTTCGTCGGCTAGGCTGCGTCACATTTTTAACTGTTGACATATCGGTCCTCTATTCAGCGCCCACATATGCGAGGCGCTGACCGCTGGTCGCTTCGTTCCGCAGCTATATCCAGTGCGAAAGTCGCCTTCGCCGCAATGGAAGCAGAACAGAGTTAATACGATCCTATTTTGGGATAATCCCTTTTCAGGATCAAATTGCCCGCCGCCGATTCACGGCCTTGGCGGCGCATGCAAAAGACTCTCACATCCGCGGAATACGCCCGTCTCATCGGCCTTCTGGTGGCCGCCCGGGAGAAGGCCGGAATTCGCCAACGCGCCCTTGCCGAGGCGCTTAACGTGCCCCAATCCTTTGTCGCCAAGTATGAGGGCGGCGAACGACGCATCGACGTGATCGAATTTATCGCGATCACCCGAGCGCTTGGTGCCGACCCCGTGAAGCTATTCCGCGACTATGTCGCCGGCAAAGCTGCGCCGACATCGGTTAAGCCCGTGTCCAAATAGGCCCGTGAAGGCCGGACAGGGCCCTTTGGGGGGATCATTCCATGATCGTGACTGGCCAATAAGAGCCACAAGATTGCTGTGATTTCCGCTCGACTTCGCGGGTGTGTGGAGCATCACTGTCGCAACAACGGAGGCAATGATGGATCGCAAAATTACGGAACAGGCAGTATTTCTGATTCCAACCGAGATGGCGGCTCGCCTTGGCGATGGTTCGCGGATCGCAAAAGCCGCAGAGGCTTGTGCCCGAACCGGTAGCACGTCCGAAGGTGTGACGGTCTCATTGGATATCGAACAACCGATCTACGAAGCGGGCCGCCTGCACAACGCGGCCTCGCTGCTCGATCGCCTCTCGCGCGCCTGAGGGATCCCGCCAACCTGATGGTTCTTATGCCCGTCGGTAGAAGGCGGGCTCGTGGCAGTGGCAGCTCATGATGCTGTCTTTTCCATAAGGAGCATCAGATGACCTCTAAACCCCGAAAGCACAAACCTAGAACCTCTCGCAAATCAGCAGATCCTGTGAAGCGCGCCACCCAGCGCGGTCGGCGGACTCACTCAGCCACGTCACGCACAGAATTTGCCCAACCAAAAGCGTCAGACGTGGCCAAGTCCAAACAGGACAAGGTCCTCGAGATGCTACGTACGCCCTCCGGCGCCACGATCGCCGCCATCATGAAGACGACCGGCTGGCAGCAACATTCCGTGCGAGGATTTTTCGCCGGGACAGTGCGCAAGAAACTCAAACTGAACCTGACCTCAGAGAAGATGGACGGCCCTATCGGGTTGTAAAATCGACGCCCGCGAAATGACCCACGTCCCCTCACCCATTAAACCAGCCACGCCTACGGTCGAATCCGAGCTGAAGCGGCTCGCGACACTCCCGATCGTTGAACTCCGCCTACGTTACCGAGAGCTTCTCCGAAGCGATCCGCCAAAGGCCTTCGGCCCTGATCTGCTCCGCCGGAGCATCGCCCAACAGATTCAGGAAAAGGCTTGCGGGAGACTGTCCCGCTCGACCCAACGCCTGCTCGATCAACTCGTGAAGTCCATGGCAGCCAAACCGAGCGGGCAGCTCGTGCTGCCTCGCCGGATCAAACCGGGTTCGGAGCTGGTGCGGACCTGGAAGGGCAAGAGTTATCGCGTCGTGGTTCAACAGGACGGCTTTGCTTTCGATGGGCAGATCTATGCAAGCCTATCAGAGATCGCTTCCCTGATCGCTGGCACGAACTGGAACGGTCCTCGGTTTTTCGGCCTCCGGTCGAACGCTGGCAAGGGGGCCGCTGATGGCCGGTAACCCTCCGACAATCCTGCGCTGCGCCATCTACACCCGCAAGTCGACCGAGCACGGTCTTGAACTCGAATTCAACTCGCTTGATGCTCAGCGCGAGGCCTGCGAGGCATACATCAAGAGCCAGGCATCGCTCGGCTGGAAGGTGCTGCCTCAACCCTATGATGACCCAGCTTTCTCCGGCGGCAACCTTGACCGCCCTGCCCTCAAGCGACTTCTTAACGATGTCGAGGCTGGCAAGATCGACGTCGTGGTGGTTTACAAGATTGACCGGCTAACCCGCTCGCTAGCGGACTTCGCCAAACTGGTGGAGGTGTTTGACGCCAGATCGATTTCCTTCGTGGCCGTCACCCAGCAGTTCAACACCACGACCTCAATGGGCCGCCTCACATTGAACGTGCTGCTGTCCTTCGCCCAATTCGAACGTGAGCTATCCTCCGAGCGGGTCCGTGACAAGATTGCCGCCTCGCGCGCCAAGGGCAAATGGACCGGAGGCAGCGTCCCCCTCGGCTATGACGTCAAGGACAAGAAGCTCATTCCCAATCCAAAGGAACGTGAGACGGTCAATCTCATCTTCAAACGTTACCTGGAGCTAGGTAGCTTCCAGCGCCTGGTGGACGACCTCGATCGCCAAAAAATCGTAAGCAAGAAACGCTCAACGATCAAACAGCCCGACGGCGGCGGTGTTGCCTTCACCTACGGCCCTCTCGCCTATCTCTTGAAGAACCGCATCTACATTGGCGAGATCGGCCATAAAGATAAGTGGTATCCGGGCGAACACGAGCCGATTATTGACCGCACATTATTCGAGCAGGTCCAACGACAACTCGCCGCGAATGCTATTGACCGCAAAGCAAAGCGGAGCGAAAGCGGCGCGTTGCTG
Source organism: Bradyrhizobium sp. SYSU BS000235 (assembly GCF_049747295.1). NCBI lineage: Bacteria > Pseudomonadati > Pseudomonadota > Alphaproteobacteria > Hyphomicrobiales > Nitrobacteraceae > Bradyrhizobium > Bradyrhizobium sp. SYSU BS000235. Next base: position 3,423,862 of record NZ_JBMHJM010000001.1, on the reverse strand, counting down.
ACAGGGAAACTGTTCGACGACCGCGGCAACCTGATGAGCCCGAGCTTTTCGAGCAAAAAGGGCGTGCGCTATCGCTTCTATGTCAGTTCAGCTCTATTGCGAGGACGCAAACCTGAGGCTGGGTCCATCTCGCGGGTCTCGGCAACTGAGATCGAATTGACCATTATCAATGCGTTACGCGAGCGGCTGACTATCGACAACGCGATCACCGACGCTGAACTCATTGCCACCTACGTCGCGCGCGCCGAACTCAGCAGCCGGGCCGTCAAAATCACCACGCCGGCATCGGCACAAATTCGCGCGAACGAACTCTCTATCCTGTGGCAACCGCGCGAACGCAACCCAGCGCGGGTCGTTGAACCAACCGGCCAACGCCAACCTGATCCAAAGCTGGTGCAAGCCGTTGTTCGCGCCCATGCCTGGCTGCGCGACCTACAGAATAACAAGTTTGAGACGGTTGAGACGCTGGCGGCTTCAGCCAAACTGCATCCGAAGGTAGTTCGGCAGGAACTGCGCTATGCCTTTCTGGCGCCAGTCATCACGGAAGCTATTCTGACCGGCGGTCAACCGCAGACGCTAACACTTGCCCGGATTCGAAAGACTCTGCCCCTCGCCTGGTCCGACCAGCGTCGCGCCCTCGGATTTTGATCGACGTCGGGTTCGTAACTCCGACTTTATGGAATGTGAGAGCCCGCTCTGGGCGAGAAGCCGACATTTCAGGCCGACTGGTAAGCTTTGTGACCTTTGCTTATCGGTTGGCTGACTGACTCCATTTGCAATCATTGCTTATCAGTCTGCTGACTGACTCCATTTGCAGTCTTTGCTTGTCAGTTAGCGGGCTGATTACAATTTCTTCATCGGTCAGCCAACTGTCTTTATTTCCGTAAAACCCTATCAGCCGGCCGCGACGGTCGGCTTATCGTTTCTTGACCGTGCACAATTGCAGTATCGGTGCGTTAGGCGCGCGTTCTCATCTATTGTTTTGCCACCTGTCCAATACTGCTCAATATGGTCAACTGCAGAATCGTCAACATCCGCGATGCGTTGATTGCATAGCGAACAGGTTGGATCTTTTTTGAAAAGCTCGTCCTTTAGCTTACGGCTGAAGCACCTCGGCTCCCTGCGACCAACACCGATGACTTTCTCAAGTGCATTCCGCCACAGGTCAAACCGTTTAGTGACAGCCTTGTACGAACTGGTGGACAGCTCGATCGAATTGATAAATTCCCCGTTCTCGGTCATCAAACATATCAGCGCCTCACGAATAGAGTCGAGATTTTGCTGCAAGATGTTTTTGTCTTCACGTGCGAAGGTGTACATGACAACGTCAAACAATGACGCGTTGAACTTCTTTGGCTCCCAATAACCATCCGGATGCTTTTCTGTACCGCGATAGAAGCGTTTAAAGGCGTGCTCGCCGAACATCGATCGCGTGACCTGACATGCCTTCTTAAAGGCATCTCGAATCTCGTCAGCCGCTTCAATCGACAGGTTACGACGTTTTGAGGCCTCATTGTTCAAGAAGGCCTTCATCGGCGGTTTGTAATTCAGATACGTAGCGTTGTAGAAGGCACAGAAGCGCAGCACCAACTCTTCATCTTTGCGACGTTTGTCGGGCTTTGCTAAGCCCATAATCTGGCGAAACTCGCTATATTCCGCCAATTCACGAACAAGCACATTGTAGGATCCGCGATAGATACAGTTACGAAGTTCCTGATCGTTGAGAGGCACCGATCCAGTATTCAGACGTTCAAAGATTTCAAATTTGAGATTTTCGTCGGAGCCACGCTTAAACGTGATAACGCGAAGCGTGAAGTCATTGATGGTAGATTGCTGACTCTCCAGCAAATCCTCGTAATATTTGTCGTTCAGCTCCTGGAAAACCTTCAAGCCGCGAAGCTTAAATTCATTACCATCAGGAAATTTTCCATCGATGAATGAAAAGAATGAGGTTAGCCGCTGCTGGCCGTCGATAACGTATTCTTTGCCGTCGGGCTCAATGGATGTATAGATTGTGGGGATTGGTATACTGAGGAGCGCGGACTCTATGAGTCGGCTAGCCCGGACTGGATCCCAAACAAAATCACGCTGAAAGTCGGGCTGCACGGTCAGCTTACCTTGTTTGAATTTTCGATGGAGAGATTCCACGGGAGAGTCGAGCTTGTCGGTATGGACAGCTCGCTGCTCGTCACTGATGTCGAGCGTATCTTCATCTTTTTCGAGTGGTGCCTCGAACTCAATCTGCACTTCTTCAAGCACGTCCCTCTCCCCGATTCTGCTCTTAAGCCAGGCTATGCCGGCACCTTAGTTATTTGTGTTTTCTTTGACCTGTTCGCAGCGCGCTCGCTATTTGATGAGAGTCTGCCGTCTCCAGCTTTCGACCGCCTTGTCGAGCGAAGATGCTGCCGTTGCGTCTGCCCAGCGATCCCAGAACTCGATTGTGCCGCTTAGTGGCTTATTAAGAGGCTTCGCAATGCGAATGCGCGTGGGCAACAGGATCGCGTCACCGACAACCAGAGCCTCACCTGTGTCGAGAACTGGCAGAAGGTCACCGAAACTTCCGAGGCTATCGGGCAGAAGCCTTCGTACGACGGTTTGGTCATCACCGTTGGTTAGCCGCATTGCGATGAGATTGTTGCACTGGCTGACGACAGTCCGGTTCACTTCGGCAGGACGCTGGCTAATCACAACCAGCCCAACTCCATATTTCCGTCCCTCCTTTGCAATGCGCTCAAACGTCGCGATTGCATTCTCCGCCGCGCTGGAGGTCGGATCTTGCGGCACGTAAAGATGAGCCTCATCGCAGAAGAGAGCTACCGGATGACGAAGACCCTGCGTACTCCATTGCTGCACATGAAAGGCCAATCGCGCCACCATGCCGACGATCAGCGGCAGGATGTCTGAAGGAACTTCGGAAAAATCAATAATTTTGACGCCACCGCGCCCCCCTTTGGCCGAGCGTCCGGCCAGCAAGAGGTTGACCACCTCATCAAGCCAACCATAGCTGTCCGCTACGCCAGATCCAGGAAACAAAAACCCAAGCCTCCGGTCAGTACGTTTGCCTTCGAGGCGCTGGACTAACCGACTCAGCTTACCGTGGAAATCGCCCTGCTTCTCAGTACCCGACTTGGCTCCCGGCACCATCTCACTGTTCAGCCGATTCAGCTCTTCGAGTACAGTTTCAATCGCGAAAGGAACCGGACTATCAATCGTGAAATTAGCCAGCACTTCCTTGTGACCGCCGCTTTTCAAAAAGCTGGTCTTAGCGTCGACGATGGCTCGCGACATGATCATCGCCTGATTGGGGGCATTTTGATCAGAGCGATCGACGAACATAGAGTTGAGCGCTTCGTAGCTCATGAGCCAGTATGGCAGGTGTAACACGCCGTCTTTTAGACCTCTACCTACTTCGATGTCGCCGGGACCAGCAACACGAAGATGGACGAAGCCGTCGCCCGCCATCGACGCGTATTCCCCATGCATGTCGAATACAATCGCATTGGCACTATCGAGCTCAGAAATTTGCTCTAGCAGGCGAGCAGTTGTCCATGATTTCCCAGAGCCTGTACTACCAACTACAAGCGCATGACGTTGAAATAATCGATTGCCATTCACAAACGCATGGGCATTCGGGTCCAGTGTATAGACGCCGAGTGATAGACGCTGCGCTCCGCCTATTACATCGGAAATCACGCCCATGAATCGCGTAAGTCGGTCGCCTTCAAGCGCAAAGCAGCAGGCATCGATCTCTGGCACTGTTTCGAGAGTTCGGCGAAAGACATTTGCACGTGTCCCGTCGCGGTCGAGCAATGTACCGATCAGCATGATCCGCACGAGATTTACTTCAGAATTTGAGAATTCGCCAAATTCGACGTCAGCGACTTTAGACTCTTCAAGCGCGTTGCGGGTGATCTTGTGGATCACCCCTATCAATTTGTGTCCCGCGAGACTGCTCTGAAGTGCGACGAGACGGTTTACCTGAAGTGCTCGCAGCGCCTTCACGTCATCAACGCGTACGATAACTGTGGCGGTGTCTACCGATTGAACCCGCCCCAAAGCCTCTTCGTCCTTGAAAATCAGAGCGGTCACGCAGGTACTCCCGTTATTTCGTCCAGAAAGTGGTCAAGGCGCCAAATAGGTTGGTCAAGGTCGAATCCACGGGGCGCGTCGTGCATAAAGGCTTTCGACCCTTTTGGTCCGTCCTCGATCGCGAGATAACGGCGACAGCGTCCACCGCTGAGAAATGCTCTGGCGGTCGCCGTTAGTTCTTTGGTGATGACGACAAGAGGAATGGAATTGCGATCGCAACGCTCGATCAACTTAGTTTGGAGATGTTCATCGTTAAAACCGTATCCGACGCAAAAATAAGCACTAGCATTCTCTAGCGCCCTATCGCTACAGCTTAGGATCGTTCGAAAGGGCTCACCGTGCGTCAACCGATACTTATCGATGCCCGGCGTAATCATCAAAGGCGTATAACCGCCCGGTACATCGAAAACACCGCGAACACCGACGATTTGCCCAGCAGCATCTTGAAACCAATCAAGCGACCCATGTACTTTCCATATTGCAACAGTACGTGTGACTTGCTGGTTGACGAAGATGCGCGTGTTTGCATCTCGTGCGCGCGACTGCAGATAGCCATAGTTGAAACCGGTAAACGTGCTAATGTCCACGGCATCAGCTGCGTATTCTGCAAGCCGATCATAGTTTGGAGTAACGACATTTATGGTGTTGTGTGTGCTGTCGAAAAGATGCCGATATAACCGTGAGAGCGGGAGATTGCGTCGATCTGTTAACAGCTCTTGAAAAGCTCGAAGGTCATGCGGTAGCAGGAAGGCGCGGGTCTCAGTAGCGATGTACTGGGTTTGTCGCTCAGTCGGGCGGATCGCTTGGAGCGCGCTCTCAAGATCGTCTCCCGCTGTAAGCCGTGCGAGAAACATACCCCATTCGGTTCTTTCGCCAGCCGACCAAACTACAGGCGGCACCATTCCAGAAAGGTGCGATGCCAAGGCAGCCATTCCAGGCACGCCATGCGCAGCCGAGGCGCCGCTACCCAAAATAATTACCGGCGCAGCGCTTAAAGCTGCTTGTGCAAATTCCCGTGCGATCTCTGCCGCACTTTTCGTATCCATACCAGCCGCCCTTATAAAAAAGTATCGAAAACAACCATAGCGCGCACAGAAGGCGCAAGGGCGGGAGAGAGAATTCTTATCATTTCAACCGCTTTTCCTCCACTGAACTAGGGTTTGCCCACGGCGTCATCCGGGATGTGGCGCGCTACAATCTTCAATTGTGGACAATATCGTGCGCGGTTGACCGCCGAAGAACCGTAGCCCACAGTGAAACAAATAGAGAACAGGCCAAGTTGATGACCAACCGTCACGCACATGATCCATACGTCATCTGTCCGAAGTGCAGCCATCAGATCCCTCTTACGGAGTCGTTGGCCGCACCGTTGCTGGAGGCAGAGCGCAAAGCATTTCGAGACCAGCTAACCGCAAAAGACGCTGAGTTCTTCAAAAAACAGGAAGAACTACGCAAGGAAAAGGAAGAGCTTAATCGCGCTCGCGACGCCATCGAGGATCAAATCAAGCAGCGCCTTCAGACAGAGCGCACCCAAATTGTCGCGACTGAAGCGAAGGCAGCACGCGAAGCCGTGGCGGCGGACTTGGCGGCATCAGGCGCCGAACTGGCCGAGTTGCGTGCAGCTCTGAAGCAGAACTCCACCAAGCTTGCCGAAGCCCAGGCTTCTCAAGCCGAGGCGTTGCGCAAACAGCGTGAATTGGACGATCAGAAAAGAGAGCTTGAAGTTACGATCGAAAAACGAGTTCAAGCGAGTCAGGCTCAAATTATTGCCAAGGCGCGACAAGACGCTGAAGACACTCTCAAAATGCAGGTCTCACAAAAAGACGCGCAAATTGAGTCAATGTCGCGAACCATAGAAGAATTGAAGAGAAAGGCTGACCAAGGCTCTCAGCAAACACAAGGTGAAGCGCTAGAGCTTGAGCTTGAAGCGCTTCTACGAAACCGCTTCCCACTCGATCTAGTTGAGCCGGTCGGCAAAGGTGAATTTGGCGGTGATATCGTACAGCGAGTTAACGCGCAGCTTGGAGCACCTGCTGGCGTAATCTTGTGGGAACTAAAGCAAACCAAGAACTGGGCCGATGCCTGGCTGGCAAAGCTAAGAGATGACCAACGCCACGCGAAAGCCGACGTCGCGCTTATCATCTCGCAAACCTTGCCCAAAAACGTCGAAAACTTTGACTTGATAGACGGTGTGTGGGTTGCCCATCCTCGATGCGCGATACCGGTTGCGGTTGCGTTACGCCATTCGCTGATCGAACTTGCCGGCTCTCGCAATGCCCAGGTGGGTCAGCAGTCCAAGATGGAGCAAATCTATCACTATCTGACAGGACCCCGCTTTCGGCAGCGACTGGAAGGTATCGTCGAGAAATTCGAAGAACTAAAGGAAGATCTCGATAAAGAGCGCAAGTTCATGAATCGAGTTTGGGCCAAACGCGAGGGACAGATTCAAGGTGTGATTGAAACGACCGTAGGCATGTATGGTGACCTCCAGGGCATTGCAGGCAAATCGCTGCCTGAGATACCTAGCCTTGATGTGCCACTGCTTGAGGGTTCCTGACCTTCAATGTCCGAAGCTGAACACGCGCCGCTTTGAAGCACACCAACTGATAAGCTTTTGCATTTTGCTTATCAGTTCGCGAACTGACTCCTTTTTGCATCTTTCTTTGCCAGTTAGGCAACTGACTCCGTTTTTGATCTTTGCTTATCAGTCGGCTAACTGACCCCGCATTCGATATTTTCCTTTGTAGTCCATCTTTGTTCACCGCCGACTCTGTGCCGGCCAACGTCGGCCGGTGCAACGAAGGCGAAATATCCTAGCCCGTAATAGACCTCAATTTTACGAAGGCATGAACACCCCGTTGAGGACCATCTTCCTGTGCCAAGGCAATTTCAATTACTAGAGGGCGAAACCTCGTAATCTGACCGAATTCGATTTTCGAAGAACTACGAAACGAAATCGCAGTGCAGTTTGACGCTTCGGTGTGCTGAATCTAGCTGAAAAATAAGGCCTCTGCGACCCAACCGCACAGATCTTAGACCAGCATAATAGCCTTCCGTCCGTTATCAAAGGATGATCGGTACGCTAATCGTAAACGTCCTTGCTGCCGCGCCGACCGACGGCGGTTCGGTACGCTTACGCCTGGGGGCTCGGCCATGCGGCGCGCCCAGAACTGATCCTGCAGCAGCACTTGCAATATTTGCGGCGATCAAGGGCGCCGCTCGGGTTGCACGGGCATCAAAGCTAGGTGACGATCTTGGGCGCAGCTAAGCTGTCAGTTGTCAGCAGTGCCGATTTCTCGACAAGATTTGGCGGAACTCCCGGGCCTAATACCGTCTCACCGTTCGCTTCTCTATCAGCCAGCAGCTTGTTTAAGCTAAGAAGGAACGAGAGGGCATCGTCTGATTTTTTCATACCGTATGCATCGCGGACAGCCTTATCGAGCTCGTCGTGAGCGTCCTTCAAGGGTGATTTACCCGGAAGATCAAGCATACGGTACAGCTCACGGAATGACATGCCGTGATCTTCGGCAAGCTTTGCTCGCAACAACCTCAAATCACGCGCGGCCCTGGCCACCGCCAGAACTTGGCTCGGCTTAAGTGTTTGTGGCCACGGGAAGGATGTGAACACGGTGTCATTAGTATAACGAAAATCTCGCTTGATTGTAGAGCAGCGGGCCAAAAACCAGCTCCAATGGACGTTAGACTGCAAAATTCCAAACGAGTAATCGTCTTCAAATGCAAAGACTGTAAGAGCCGAGTCCGGGCGATATCGTTTGTCAACGAACGTGAACAACGGACGCTTAGTGTGGCGGACACAAACCGCGTAGCGCGAAAGGGGAGCGATGGCGCTCAACATATCCGCTCGGCGACGCTTGAGCTGCCACCATGTCTTTAAGCGGTTCTGATGCTCGCCCCCCTCTTTTCCAGTTTCCTTCTTCTCTTCTTCGGCATTCTTTTGCCAGTCGGGTAAGACCCGATCCTTCACGATCTGCAACGCTTTCGGATGCTTGGACGCCTCGAAGATCGAAGTGTCGCCAAAGTCGATAATAAACTCGGGCTGTTCTTCGAACTTGCCAGACAGAAGTGCGTTGCCGTTCAGATATGGGAAGAGAATTGCCTCTGCATTCGGATCGCTTTGCAGAAGTTCTCGACCTTCAGAAAGATCGACGCGGAACCCTTTGTGACCTGGCTGTTGACCCTCAAAACACAGTTTTTTCTCGGTTATAGCATTGAGCTCGCGGGCTACCGACGCGTCGGCTCCCGAGGTGAGCGCGCTTGTGATCGTGTCAACCTCTTCGCGCCGCCAGTCTGAGTCGCGGCGATCGCCCAGCTGCTCGTGAAGCACCTTCCTGCCTTCGTAAGGCCCCTTTACCCAATTCACGATTGAAACATTCACGACTGCTTCTCCCGACCAAACTTGGGAAGCTACGGCGTCAATGATCGTTCCTCCTGAACCTACTATGTAGTCTAGGCCTCCTTGGCGAGAGTAGTTCTGCCTGATTGTGTTGGTACCGACCATACCAGCCCTTCCTACGAACGGTCGCTCCTCGGTGTTGGGGGGCAGGTGGTCATGCGCCTTCCTAAACCAATACACGCAATAATCGGCGCGGCCAGGTATCTCGGCGTGTGCCGCGCGAATGGAGTCTACGTACTCACGGCCATGTTCCATGGTGATTTTGCGGGCGTCGAGGTACGGCGGGTTGCCTACAATGACATCGGTTTGCGGCCACTTCGCGAAGAGGGCGTCCTCGCACATAAAATTAGCATCGAGATTATCGAGCGGCAGCGCGTCGTCCTGGTTCAGCGGTAGTTCTATTTGTTCACGCTCTAGGACCTCGATCGCCTCATCGAGCGCCAGCTTCTTGGCGAGCATCAAGGTTACCTTCGCCAGTTCGACTCCGAATGAGTCACGGTCAATACCGTAGAATTGACGAGGGCTTACCAGCGAGATCGTCTTCGCCTGCTCTTGAAAGTTCTTATCGCTTACAGAAGCCTTTAGCTTCGCCATGAGTGCGATCTCGACGCGCACAAGCTCGCGGTAAGACACATATAGGAAATTACCGCTGCCGCATGCTGGATCAAGAACCTTGTAGGTCATGAGCTCGCTTCGAAGAGCCAACAACTCTTTCATCGTATTGGCCTTGGCGATCTGTTCGCGCCAAGGCCGGGATATCGTCGGAGTTACGATCCGAAGAATGTCGACTTCCGAAGTGAAGTGAGCGCCGTACGCGTGACGCTCCTCAGCGTCCATGCTCTGTTGAAAAATGGTCCCGAAGATTGCGGGATTGACCTTCGACCAATTCTTAGTGGCGGCGCCTTCTTCTCCTGCCAACAATTCAAGTTCTGCGGGTTGAAGATCGATTGCATTCACAGTGTGGAAAATGCCGCCATTGAAGTATGGGACGTTCTGGAACCGCCCTCCTTTGGCGGGCACTTGACTGTCCATCTGTCGGAAGAGTGCCCCAAACTGATCGAATGAGCTCTGCTTCTTGCGTAAACAATCGTCGGCAAGGTTGAAAACAATGCTGGCGGGCAGTAGCCCGATGTCTTCGGCGAACATTGCTACGACAATCTGCAGGACAAACCGCTGCGCCTGGCTTCGGTCGACACCGCGTGCTATAAGCGAATTGAAGAGCATCGCCACCTTGTCGGCGGCCTCCCGTGACACTTCCTCACGATCATTCCCGAACACTGGGTCCGGGTCGTCGGGAAACAGGAAGTTGAGAGCCGGGTACCTGCGCGGCAGATCTTCGAGTGCGACAGTATCAACGGGCTCATCAATCTGCTTGTCGAAATCGTAAATGCGGAACTCGTCAAAGTTACAGAGAACCACGTATCGGGGCCTGTTGGGGATCGCGTGAACCCAATAGTCAAACGCTTGCTGGTAGTGATGGTACAGGTTCTCGCCACGTTTCTTCATCTCAATGAGAACTCGCGGCTTCCAAATCAAGTCGGCGAAGCTGGTTCCTTTCGTGGACTGCTTCTTGATGCGAAATTCCAGTTCCGCTCCTGCCTCCTTGTAGCCCTTATGGCCGAAGGCCTGGAACAGACGGTCACAGAAAACTTGCGCTTCGCCCTTTTCATCTCCCTTGAGAAGACACGCGTACTCCAGAAATGCTTCAAACTTGTCTGTAACTGTGCTCAACGACCCCTACCCTTGACAGCTGGCTTCCTGGATTTTTGTTGGCGGGGCTCCCCGGGTGTCTGGCGGTCAACATAGTCCCGCATGAATGCGCGGAGCACCTGCGCAGCAGGCTTGTCCTGGTCTCGACACGCAACAAGAAACTGCTCGCGCAGCTCTCGGTCGACCCGAATCCTAAGTCCGACATCTTTTGTTGTCATAGGCGCAGTGTATCCAATGGATGCACGCTTGTGTATCCATATTTGCGCGAGATTTCGTGGTAGAGGAGCGTGTATTGCTAGTGCGTTTGGGTAAGGAAATCCGCACATCGTCGATCGTTGATACGGAAAAGAAATCAAAGATGCTGCGGAAGCCTGTAAGCCCTTTGGTAAATGGTTATTTAGCTGATATTGCTGATAAGCTTTCCATTATTCTCGGGTGCGCGTAAGAAACCGTGTGTGGCGCCGATCAAAGCCTTTCATTTGAGTGTCTGGCTGGCATGGAAAGAATGCGCGCCTTGCTAGCCGCTGGATTTATCGCCTTCTGCCATACCGAGTAGCTTCCGTAAACTCTCTGGAGAAAGCCTGTCTTCGTAAGGCAGCTTCATTGCATGCGCGCCAAACCGCGCGGAAACTTCGCGCGAAATCGCGTCCAGGTGTTCAGCGGCTACCTGTCCGCCACACTCACCGCCATCGTCCACGGCCACAGGCAGAGCCAGATCGACGTGCTGATGCCGTGGATTTATTCGCGGCGGACAAACGGCTAAAGTCTGCAGTCGGCCCAAAGCGGCCATTCCAGGAGTGATCTACTCAGTCTCACGTGGGTGGAAGCGCGACCATTCGTTTCCAGCCGCAAATGGATGAAGCTGGCGCTTAGGCTTCGATCGCGGCATCAACCGCCTAGAAGAACGCTGTGCCGTCGAGCGCTCGAATGACCCCAGCGGCGTTCCTAAACGTCAACATGCCTCAGCTTATCCGGGTTTTTGACAATATAGATCGCGAAGATCTTACCGTCGCGAATACCGAGAGCTGTTGTTTGGAACACGCCATTTGGATCAAGGCTTACATACCCCGATAAGCCGTCAATAGTCGCGGTTCGCAGCAAGATGGGCGGAGTCGCGGCCTTCCGCTGAGCGGAAACGAAGAGTCGCAGTGCGCGCTCCAGGCCGCGAATAACTTTTCGGAACGCCAGCACCTTGCCGCCGCCGTCACTATGTATCTCTACATCGCGCGCGAGCAACGCCGAAAGCGCGGTGATATCGCCGTCACGAGACGCAGCAAAAAAAGCGCGAGCAATTCTATCAGCCTCTGCCGCCCGGACGCTGTATCGTGGTCGAGCGTCCTGAACATTCTTGCGTGCGCGAGAAGCAAGTTGTCGAACGGCGGCAGGTTCACGATCAAGCACGACCGCGACCTCGGTCAGCGCTACGTCGAACACATCGTGGAGCAGGAAGGCCGCCCGTTCTAGCGGCGAAAGTCGCTCCAACGCTAACATCAGCGTCACAGTGACATCGTCAGTAATGGTTTCGTGCGTGTCAACAGGCTCAACCAACGGCTCTGGCAGCCATGGGCCGACATAGATCTCGCGGCGCGCTCGCGCCGACTTCATCCGATCAAGGCATAATCGGGTGACGATGCGGGTGAGATAGGCGGTCGAAGTGCGAACCTCGTCTTCAACGCGTGCCCAACGCAACCACGCATCCTGCACGACATCTTCCGCCTCGGTGATCGACCCTAGCATCCGGTAGCTCAGGCGCAGCAAGCGTTTGCGCTCCAGTGTGAATTCTACAATCCTTTGGCCGCCAAGCGACACACCAGCGCTCGCTTCAGCGGCCATCGCCCCCTCACGGATGTTATGAGCCCGGTCCGTCTTGTTCCTGCCGTACTGCCTCATGCCAACTTTCCTCGCATTTGACCGCCTGCCTTATGGACGCGCGAGTTCGCGCGAGTGTGACATGGCACCTGCCAAAAAAAACAGGTCGAGATGTCACGCCTCCTATTGCTGCGTCGTCAACCGAGCAGCGCCGGCTGTTGGCGCAAATTCAAGGAGACCATCATGAATAATGAGACCACGCGCCTCAACTGGTACGAGGTAGCACCCGCTGGAGCCAAGGCCCTGTTCGGCGTCCATCACTACGTCACACACAACACGAATCTGCCTGAGGAACTTATCCATCTAGTGTTCCTGCGCGTATCGCAGATCAACGGCTGCGCACATTGTATCGACATGCACACCCGCGATCTACTGAAGACCATGGCGGCGGACAAGGTCACTCTGGTCCCAGTATGGGAAGAGGTGCCGCACCTTTTCTCCGAACAGTACCGCGCGGCGCTGGCCTGGGCCGAGGAGGTGACGCTTGTCAGCGAGACTCATGCTTCTGACCAAGCCTATGCTGCTGTTTCAGCAGTTTTCGAGCCTAAAGATCTGGTAGATCTTACAATCACAATCGCGGCTATGAACGCCTTCAACCGGCTAGGCGCTCCATTTCGGCTGCCAGTGAATGCGCAGCCCTGAAGATGCGCAGGCGCCGTTGCTTAGCCACGACGGCGCCAGTGCTTGTCTATCGGCTGCTTACAGGCTCGCTTCCTTGCAGTTCTCCGACCGCGATGGGCTCGAAACAGGCCCTTCATCGACGCGTGAAGGCACCTCTCGTATTGGCGCATTGTTGCCGTCAATGTTGCAGCGGTAGCTTTCGGAACGGCCTATGCGCTTGGTCAATGTGCGAGGAAAACACCGCTTAGTTTCAATCTGGTCGAAACAGCACAGAGAAATTGCCAGATCCGTCCCCCCCCCCGGGCAGTGCGCGATCGAACCCGTCTCAAGCCTGGATCCTCTGAAAACGGGAATATCTTATCACACGGTCGGAGAATACTGGTCGATTACCGTCGCGTTGCCGCAAAATCGGTCTCCATAGAGAAGAGCCTCGCTGAAAAAGCCGGCCATTAGCGGCATTTTTCGCGCGTAAGAGCTAAATTCTCTGAAATCCGGACTGTCTGGCTGGGGCGGGAGGGTTCGAACCTCCGCATGGTGGAATCAAAATCCACTGCCTTACCACTTGGCGACGCCCCAACAGCGCCGAGCGCTTCAGCAAATACCGGAGGCGTCGCCGCCCCTGCCGAAATCCGCTCTGTCCGGGAAGTGGCGGGACCATAGCCGCGCCCATACCCTGTGGCTACGCAGGTCTATAGACCGGATTCGGGAGTTTCAACAGGCAAATCAGCCATTTCGCGAAATCGGTTTCGCCGCTAACCTTAGCGTAAACACAGCCCGCAGGCTTTGAGAATCCGCCATTTTTTCAAAGGCGTGCCCGGCCCTGCCCGCAGAGGAAAGTTCAAGGTTATGACCTATCGCGCTCCCATTAACGACATCCTGCTCTCCCTCAACCACGGCGCCGGGCTTTTGGCCGCCATCGAGGCCGGCCATTATAATGGCTATGAGGCCGATTTTTCCGCCTCGGTGATCGAGGAAGCCGGCAAGTTCGCCACCGAGATTTTGGAACCGCTGAACCAGGTCGGCGACCGCGAGGGCATCAAGCTTACCGACAAGGGCGTCATCACCGCCTCCGGCTGGCCGGACGCCTACAAGCGCTGGTGCGACGGCGGCTGGAACGCGGTATCCGGTCCGGAACAGTGGGGCGGTCAGGGGCTGCCGCTCGCGGTGCATTCCGCCGTCAATGAAATCTGGAGCGCAGCCAACATGTCATTCGGGCTGTGCCCCCTGCTGACTTTGAGCGCCATCGACGCCCTCGAGGCCCACGGCAGCGAGGAACTGAAACAGATCTATCTCGAAAAACTGATCTCCGGCGTCTGGCCCGGCACCATGCAACTCACCGAACCGCAGGCCGGCACCGATGTCGGCGCGCTGCGCACGCGCGCCGAGAAGCAACCTGACGGCACCTATCGCCTGTTCGGCACCAAGATCTTCATTACCTACGGCGACCACGACATGAGCGACAACATCGTTCATTTCGTGCTGGCGCGCCTGCCCGGCTCTCCGGCTGGCTCCAAAGGCATCACGCTGTTCCTGGTGCCGAAGTATCTCGTCAACGCCGACGGCTCGCTGGGTGCGCGCAATGACATCTACGCCAGCGGCATCGAGCACAAGCTCGGCATCCATGCCTCGCCAACCTGCACCATGACCATGGGCGACAAAGGCGGCGCGGTGGCTTATCTCGTCGGCTCGGAGAACGGCGGCATGGCCGCGATGTTCACGATGATGAATCAGGCGCGGCTCGGCGTCGGCCTTCAAGGCGTCGGCATCTCCGACCGCGCTTATCAACGTGCGCTCGCCTATGCGCAGGAACGCAAGCAAGGCAAAGCGCGCGGCAGCAAGAGTGACGGCTCCGACCCGATCATTATGTACCCGGACGTGAAGCGTAACCTGATGCTGATGCGCGGTCTGACGGCTGCCGCCCGCACGATTTGTTACGCCACTGCGGTCGCCATCGATATCTCCCATCGCGCCACCGATGCAAAAGTGCGCGCCAAGGCTGCCGCGCGTGGTGCATTGCTGACCCCGATGGCGAAGGCTTTCTCGACTGACATCGGCAATGAAGTCGCGGCCATCGGCGTGCAGGTGCACGGCGGCATGGGCTTCATGGAGGAAACCGGCGCGGCACAATATGTCCGCGATTCCCGCATCCTCACCATCTATGAAGGCACCAACGGCGTGCAGGCCAACGACCTTGTCATGCGCAAGCTGGCGATGTCCGGCGGTGAAGCGGTGTGGGATTTGCTCGGCGAGCTGTCCGAGATTGTCACGAAGGTCGAAGCCTCGAACGATCCGGCTTTCGGCACCACCGGGGCGAAACTGCGCGATGCAGTGGCCTCCGTCGAGCGCACCAGCAAGTGGTTGCTGGAGAAGATTGCGACCGCACCGAACGACGCGTTGGCCGGTGCGACGCCGTATCTGCGGTTGTTCTCGAGCACGCTCGGCGGCTGCATGCTGGCGAGTGAGGCATTGGCCGCGCGTAGCGACGATGCGGTTCAAGGCGACGCGGGCCGCTACGTCACCCTCGCCCGTTTCTTCGCCGAGAACGTCACCGTTCAATCCGGTGCGCTGGAACGCGCCGTGATTGACAGCGCCGATGCCGTCAACGGCGCGGATGTTGTGCTAAGCGCCTAAGCGCGGAGCCAAAGTCTGAAAGCCCGATAGCACCAACTGCCGTGTGTCGGGCTTTTCGATGAATCTACGAGTTCACCATTCGCGTGTGTAATTGTAATCGCGCGTACCCGTCTTTGGGCCGCCCCGATAGATGAACGAACTTCCTGTGTTCGGGGCGGTGTTCATGCTGGCCATAGCGTTGAAGGGCGGGCGTGTCCTGCCGGCGTAATATCCATAGCCGTAGGTTTCACTCGGCCAGTAGCGTTGGTCTGAGGTCACCTCATTCGGCCAGTAACGCTGATCCGAAATCACCTCCCCAGCATGGGCAATTCCTGACGCGGCAAACAGTGAGATCGCCGCAGAGGCCGCAAGCGCAAACCTCGTCATGATCGTCTCCTTTCCGACGTAGCGGTCCGGCGGAAGGTCGGATGCCACTCCACATACGTCATTAAGTTCGGATCGCAAGATTCGACCTTGCACGGTCACGCAGAGGTGAGAGACGCTCAAACAGAACAGCCCGCTTCATGGGCTTGCCTATTTCAACGGCTTTAGTCCCGCCTCGATTTCCTTGCGGCGCGGTTCGAGGAATGGCGGCAGCGCCAGCTTTTCGCCGAGGGTTTCCATCGCCTCGTCGGTCGCAAAGCCGGGACCATCGGTTGCGATCTCGAACAGGATTCCGTTCGGCTCGCGGAAATACAAACTACGGAAATAGAAGCGGTCGATCTCCCCGCTGTGGTTGATGCCGAATTCCGACAGTCGTTTCGTCCACGCATGATAGCTCGCCTCATCCGGCGTGCGGAACGCGACGTGATGCACCCCGCCGGCGCCTTGCCGCGCGGGCGGCAGGTCTTTCTGCTCGATCACATGGATTTCCGCCGCCGGCCCGCCTGCCCCCATCGCATAGACGTGGATGCGGTGTTCTCCGTCGGGCGATGCATAATCGCGAACCCGCTTCATGTTCATCACGTCAACCAAGGCGCGCTCGGTTCGCGACAGCTCGGGCACGTTCAGCACGATGGGGCCAAGTCCGCGAATCTGGTGCTCGGCCTGCACCGGGCTTTTTTCCCAAGGGTTTGCCTCGCCTGTGCCGCCGTCATCCACCAGCACCAGACGCTGCCCTTCCGGGTCCTCGAACGGCAGTGTCAGGCGGCCATCCACCTCCGTCACCTTGCCGGTGTGCACGCCGAGCTTAAGCAAACGATCCTGCCAGAAACCGAGTGCCTTTTCGCCGTTGACCCGCAGCCCGGTGCGCGCCACGCTGTGCGTGCCACGATGCTCCCGCGCCGTCGGCCAGTCGAAGAAGGTCAAGTCGGTACCGGGCGAGGCTTTTCCATCCGCGTAGAATAGGTGATATGCGCTCACATCGTCCTGATTGACGGTTTTCTTCACCAGCCGCATACCAAGAACGCCGGTATAAAATGCGAGATTGCCCTTGGCGTGGGCGGAGATCGCGGTGAGATGGTGAATGCCGGTGAGTTGCATCGGACTCTCCCTTTGTGGACGGAAACCGGAAATCAATTGGCCAACGTGGTCATTCTAGCAGATGATGTAGGACGAGTTTTCAGGCCGCGCCAGACACTTAATTCCAGCAGCGTATTTCGAGGATTGATCATGACAGAGCACGTACTGGTGACCGACGAAGACGCCACACGCGTCATCACGCTGCGACGGCCAGAAAAGAAGAATGCGCTGACGCAGGAAATGTACGCAGCGATGAGCAACGCCATCGACACGGCGCAGAACAATCCCGAGATTCGCTGCCTGATCATCACCGGCGGCTCCGGCGTATTTACCGCCGGCAATGACCTTGACGATTTTATGAAAGCGAGCAGTGCAGCACAGGGCGAAGCGCGCCCGATGAACGCGGTGAAGTTCCTGCATTCACTGGTGCACAACACCAAGCCGATCATCGCGGCGGTGGACGGCATTGCCATCGGCATCGGCACCACTCTCACCTTCCATTGCGACTACGTTCTCGCCAGCACCGCGGCAACGTTCTCAACCCCGTTCATCCATCTCGGTCTCGTGCCCGAAGGGGCTTCGAGCCTGCTGGTGCCGATGACCATGGGCCATCAGCGCGCTTTCGAAATGCTGGTGATGGGGCGCCCTGTCAGTGCGCAGGACGCCAAGGAGGCTGGGTTCGTGAATGCCGTGGTCGCGCCGGGCCATACCGAGGTCGAAGCACGCAAGGTCGCCCGCGAAATCTGCGCGCTTCCCGCGGAAGCGGTTGCCTTGTCGCGCAAGCTGCTCAAGCAGCCGCCGGACGAACTGGTTCGCCGCATTGAACAGGAAAGCCACCTTTTCAGCGAGCGGATGAGCTCGAAAGAGGCGATGGCCGCTTTCAAGGCCTTCTTTGCCCGCAAGAAAGCGTGATATTTAAACGTCAGAACCAAGGCCTATATGAATCGTCCTGCCCGGCCTTGTGCTGGGTATCCCCGCCTTCTATTCGTGGAACCTGAACAGGGGACACTGTCCATGCCGACACTCTACTATCACCACACTGCCTGCATCGATCACGACACCGCCCCCGGTCATCCCGAGCGTCCGGATCGCATGCGCGCCATCGAGCAGGGATTGGCCGCAGATCTCTTCAAGCCGCTAGTTCGCATTGATGCACCGGTGGCCGATTTCGACACCGTCGCGCTGTGCCATAGCAACGAATACATCGACGAGCTGCGTCACATCTCGCCGAAAGAGGGGATGATCTACCTCGACGGCGATACCTCGATGTCTCCGGGCACGCTGGAAGCCGCGCTGCGCGCCACGGGCGGCGCCGTTGCGGCAGTCGATGCTGTCATGACCAACACCAAGACCAACGCGTTCGTCGGGACGCGTCCGCCGGGCCATCACGCCGAAACCGCAAAGCCGATGGGCTTCTGCTTTTTCGACAGCGCAGCGATTGCCGCGCGCTACGCCCAGCGCAAATACGGCATCACCCGCGCAGCGGTGGTCGATTTCGACGTCCATCACGGCAACGGCAGCCAGGAAATTTTCTGGTCTGATCCGACCGTGATGTACGCCTCGACCCATCAGATGCCGTTGTTTCCGGGCACCGGTTCGACCTCCGAACGCGGCGAGGAAGATACCGTCGTCAACGCGCCGCTGCGGGCCGGAAACGGCGGCCGCGAATTCCGCGAAGCCTTCGACCTGGCGATCCTGCCGCGGCTGGAGCAGTTCGCGCCGGAGCTGATCGTGATTTCCGCAGGCTTTGACGCGCACTGGCGCGATCCGCTCGGCAGCCTTGAACTCAAGGAAGAAGACTATGCGTGGGTGACCCGCAAGCTGATGGAAATCGCCGACAAGTCCGCGCAGGGGCGTATCGTCTCGGTGCTCGAAGGCGGCTACGATCTGCAGGGATTGCGTGATTCCGTTGCCGTGCATGTCGCAGCGCTGATGAACAACTAAGGTTGATCGTCAGCTTCCAGCACACGGCAAATCAGGCTAAACAGCCGCCATATTGCACTCGTAAATCATTTCTAGATTTCGCGGTGTGGAACTGAACGTGAGGATACTGAATGGCCGATAACACTCATGCGGATGTCAAGACGCTGAGCTTTGAGCGCGCGATCGAGGAGCTTGAATCGATCGTGAAGCGGCTCGAAGACGGCAAGGTGCCGCTTGAGGAATCGGTTGCGATCTATGAGCGCGGCGAAAGCCTGAAACGGCGTTGTGAAGAGCTGCTGCGGCAGGCGGAAGCGCGCGTCGACAAGATCACCACCGATGCCAACGGCAATGCTGTGGGGACCGAGCCACTCGACGTGCAGTAAGAGGGCTTCTACCTCGCTTCCCGCCCTGCCCCGGTGAGCAGGAAGCCGTGGGCTCCCTGTCAGGCTTACCTTCCCGGGCATGTCCTCGAGAGAGGAATGGGCGCTTATGGAACATACCTATGAACGCGATCAGCGGCCTCTCGATCGCTGAAATCGGTCAAAATCCGGCCATTTGAACCCGTTTCCAGTCTGAAATGACCAAGATGTGAGCCAGCCTGCGCACACCTAACGGATTGGCATGACTTTGGAATTGGTATAAGCCACGGGTCCGCTTCGGACCTTTGATGGCCTGTGTATTGCCTCGCCGGGCGTTCTCCCTTTTACCTCATTGCGGAAGATTGACGTGTCACATTCGAGCAAGACTCCCCTTCTTGATGCCGCGCCGACGCCGGACCTGCTGCGCAAGCTCAAGCCCGAGCAGTTGCGCCAGTTCGCCGACGAACTGCGTCAGGAAACAGTCGACGCAGTATCGGTGACGGGCGGACACCTCGGCGCCGGTCTCGGCGTCGTCGAGTTGACCACGGCCTTGCACTATGTGTTCAACACCCCCGATGACCGCATCATCTGGGACGTCGGCCATCAGGCCTATCCGCACAAGATTCTCACCGGTCGCCGTGATCGCATTCGTACGCTGCGCATGGGCAATGGTCTATCCGGATTCACCAAGCGCGCCGAGAGCGAATACGACCCGTTCGGCGCGGCGCACTCCTCGACCTCGATTTCAGCCGGTCTCGGCATGGCCGTCGCGCGCGATCTCACCGGCGGCAAGAACAACGTCATTGCGGTGATTGGCGACGGCTCGATGTCTGCGGGCATGGCGTATGAAGCCATGAACAACGCCGGCGCAATGCACTCGCGCCTGATCGTCATTCTCAATGACAACGACATGTCGATCGCGCCGCCCGTCGGAGCGATGTCGGCTTATCTCGCGCGGCTGATCTCGAGCCACACCTACGGCTCCGCCCGTGAGGCCCTGAAAAACCTCGCCCATCGCCTGCCGAAATTTTTTGAAGATCGCGCTCTGCGCGCGGAGGAATATGCACGCGGCATGGTCACCGGCGGCGCGCTGTTCGAAGAACTCGGCTTCTTCTATGTCGGCCCGATCGACGGTCATAACCTCGACCATCTCCTGCCCGTCTTCACCAACGTGCGCGATGCCGGCAATGGTCCGGTCCTGATTCACGTCGTGACGCAAAAGGGCAAAGGCTATGCGCCCGCTGAAGCAGCGCCCGACAAGTACCATGGCGTGGTGAAGTTCGATGTCGCCACCGGCGCCCAGGCCAAGGCCAAATCCAACGCGCCGTCTTATACGTCGGTGTTCGGGCAAAGCCTGATCAAGGAAGCGCAGAAGGACGAAAAGATCGTCGCCATCACCGCCGCCATGCCGAGCGGCACCGGCATCGATATGTTCGGTCAAGCGTTCCCGAAGCGCACCTTCGACGTCGGCATCGCCGAACAGCACGCCGTGACCTTTGCAGCGGGTCTCGCCACCGAAGGCTTCAAGCCGTTTTGTGCGATCTACTCGACCTTCCTGCAGCGCGGCTATGACCAGGTCGTGCACGACGTGGCCATCCAGCGTCTTCCGGTGCGCTTCGCCATCGACCGCGCCGGTCTCGTCGGCGCCGACGGTCCGACCCACGCAGGCGCCTTCGACAATGCCTATCTCGGATGCCTTCCGGGAATGGTGATCATGGCAGCGGGTGACGAAGCCGATCTCGTGCACATGATCGCAACCCAGGTGGCCCTCAACGACGCGCCGAGCGCATTGCGCTATCCACGCGGTGAAGGTCGCGGCGTCGAGATGCCGGAAGTCGGCATTCCACTGGAGATCGGCAAAGGCCGGATCATGCGTGAAGGCTCCAAGGTCGCCCTGCTGTCGTTCGGCGCCCGTCTCGGCGAGTGCCTCAAGGCCGCCGACGACCTGGAAGCGCTTGGCATATCCGCAACGGTTGCCGACGCCCGGTTCATGAAGCCGCTCGACCTCGATATGGTGCTCAAGCTGGCACGCGAGCACGAAGTCCTGATCACCATCGAAGAAGGCTCGATCGGCGGTTTCGGCACTCACGTCCTGCAGACGCTAGCCGATCATGGCGCGCTTGATCGCGGCCTGAAGGTCCGCACGCTCGTCCTGCCGGATATTTTCATCGAACATGATTCACCAGCGACGATGTACGCGCAGGCGGGTCTCGACGCCAAGGGCATCGTGACCAAGGTGTTCGAGGCGCTCGGCAAGGACGCCAAGTCCGAGACGGTGAAACTGGCCTGATATTCGAAAGAACGGCTTTAATATCCGAAGGAAGATATGGGCGAACGCAAGCGCGCAGACCTGTTGCTGGTTGAGCGTGGCTTGTTTGAGAGCCGCGCGAAAGCGCAGGCTGCGATCGAAGCAGGCCGGGTGGCGGCCAACGGAAAGCCAATCGTAAAGCCGTCCGAGACGATACCGGACGACGCTGTGATCGATGCCGAGCCGGCCCATCCATGGGTATCGCGTGGCGGCGTCAAACTCGCCGGCGCACTGGAGCAATATCCCATCGACGTTGAAGATCACGTCTGCGTCGATGTCGGTGCGTCGACCGGCGGCTTCACAGAGGTGCTGTTGAACTATGGCGCAAGCCTCGTCTATGCCATCGATGTCGGCCGGGAACAGCTTCATCCCAGTCTGCGCGGCAATTCGAAAATCATCTCGATGGAAGAAACCGACATTCGTTCGCTGGCAGGCAAGCGTCTGGAGAAGCGTCCTGATATCGTGGTGATCGATGTCAGTTTCATTTCCCTCAAGCACGTGCTGCCCGCAGTGCTGCCGCTGGCCGCAGCGCCGATGCATCTTCTCGCGCTGATCAAACCGCAATTCGAAGCGGATCGTAAGCACTCCAAAAAAGGCATCATTCGCGACGAGGCCGTGCATCGCGCGGTGTGCGGCGATATTTCCGAGTTCGCGGCTTCGCTCGGTTGCACCGACATCAAGGTGTTTCCGTCATCCATTACAGGTGGTGATGGTAACACGGAATTTTTTCTCGGCGCGCGGCGCGGTTGAGCACGCGATAAGATGGCCTTGCGACTGGAATGGCTTTGAATGTCTGAACGCCTCACCATCGATCATGTCGGTCATTTCGGCGACGGCGTGGCCCTCACCGATGGCATGAGCGTCTACGTGCCCTATGCATTGGGCGGAGAGACGGTCGACGTCCTTCCCTCGCCCGGCCACGGGGATCGGCGATTGCTCGCCCATGTCATCGAACCGAGCCCTGAGCGCATCGATCCGTTCTGTCCGCATTTCGGTACCTGCGGCGGATGTGCAATCCAGCACTGGCAGGACAGCGCCTACCGAAACTGGAAACGGCAGCTTGTCGTTGACACGCTCACCCATGCCGGCCTCGCCTGTGAGGTCGAAGATCTGATCGACGCCCATGGCACCGGCCGGCGGCGAATGACCATGCACGCCCGCCAAAGCCAGCAAGGCGTGTTGCGCGTCGGTTTCGCCGCGGCGGGACGGCACGAGATCATCGCGATCGACCACTGCCCGATCCTTGATCCCGCCATGCGCGGCGCCGTCGAGGCGGCCAACGACATCGCCGAACTGCTCAAGCCTGTGAGCAAGCCGCTCGATATCCAAATCACCGCGGCGGCCAACGGCCTGGATATTGATGTCCGCGGCTCCGGCCCGCTGAATACAGCAATGCTCTCTGCGCTATCGAAGCTCGCAGCGAAACATGATCTGGCGCGGCTTACGCGACACGGTGAGCTCGTCATTATGCGCAGGCCGCCCGTCATTCGCATCGGCAAGGCCGAAGTGTCGCTGCCGCCGGGCTCCTTCATGCAACCAACGCTGGCGGGTGAAGACGCGTTGGCCAGTCTCGCCATCACGCTGTGCAAGGGCGCAAAACATGTCGCGGATCTCTTCTGCGGCTTCGGCCCGTTTGCGCTGAGACTTGCGGAGAAATTCAAGGTGGCTGCGTTCGACAGCGACGCCGGTGCGGTGGCAGCCTTGCAAAACGCAGTGAGGAACACTCAGGGTCTAAAGCCGATCAAAGCTGAAGCCCGCGATCTGTTTCGTCGTCCGCTGATGCCGCAAGAGTTGCGGGACATCGACTGCGTCGTGTTCGATCCGCCGCGGCAGGGCGCGCAAGCGCAATCGCAGCAGCTTGCTGCGAGCAAAGTCGCTCAGGTGGTGGCCGTGTCGTGCAATCCGGCAACATTCGCCCGTGACGCGCGCATCCTCCTCGACGGCGGCTTTAAAATCGACAGCGTCACACCCGTGGACCAATTCCGCCACACGCCGCATGTGGAGTTGGTGGCGCGTTTCCGCCGCTAGAAAAGCGTTTTCAAGCGAAGCGGTGACTAAGGCCTGTACGCATAGAGCGATGCAGGACAGCTGATGTCCATTTTGCCCCCGAAATCGGACATCCGCGGGGACGTAGGCATGTCCGCTAAGGGCCATCAGCAGACATTCAGTGCCTATTCCCGACGATCGTCCCGGCTCCAGATCAGGAGTGCAATACATGATGCAACAATGATCCATAAAATAGCTCCAACTCCCGCCAAGGGCGCGGCGATGAATGCAACGATGTAGCCTATGGCACCAGAATACGTCCCAAGCAAAAAAAGGGATGGTCCTGCATGTACGATCAGCCCGACGAAGAACACCAGCCACGGGCTGAATGCCCGATTTTTGATGCCGGTTACCAGAAAGACAGCAGCGATAATGATGGCTGCTAGGTGAAACAAGATTGCGAAGGATACGAAGGATTCCAAAATGCATCCCTGTTTCTTCTTAGCCGCCGCTGTGCGCAGCTTGGGCTTCCGCCGGTGTCCCCAAATAGTTCACAAGAGGCTGCATGGCCAATTAGTTTGTAGGCTCCTTTTTCCATCAACCTCACATACCGATTGATAATATTGGATTAAGTGAATGACTTCCGGCGTGGGTCTAATTTCTGCTATGGGTCAAAAGGCGACTTCGCCGCCCCATCCGCACTTGATCAGTTCTCGCCCGGATCTATGAGCACACGCCTGAGTTCTTCTATAAGCTTGGTTACGCGTGAGGCGGGTTTGCGCTCGAACTCCCGGTTGAAGGCGAAGCCTCCGTTGGCAATCGTGACGTCGGTTTATCCATGCTCGTTATCCAAACCTTGTACCAGGCCATGAGCGTCAAGATCGTAAGACCCACGATGTTGACCAGGATTTGCATCCAGATCGCATCACTGACCTGGATCAGAACGAAGTAACCGACGAATGAAAGAAAAATGCCGACACAGAAGGTTTGCAGCGATTGCTGGCCACACAGAATAGCGGGCCTGAAGATACGCCAGTGAAGGCCGGACCAGTCACGGGGCAAGAACCGCGTGACCAGCAATACGATGATTGCCAAATGCAGAACCCGATATGGAGCGAGATTGGTCTTGTCATTCGGATTGAAGGCATCATAGAGCCAATCTGGAAGCGCCGCTCGAAGCGAAGGGACCCAGCCGGCCAAGGTCATGATGAGAGCGAAAATCAGATACGCTGTCCCAAAAATCAGCAGGCTGCGCGACCTGATGATTGGCATCGATACGGCCGCCCCACCCAATGCAAACCATGCGCCGAGTACGAACAGCAGTTGCCAGCAGAATGGGTTGAAGTACCAGGTTCCGGAGGGATAGGAGGGAGCATTCCAATCAAAATGGCGCGCGGCCAAGTACAATAAAATCGATGCGATTGCCACCAGATTTGGTTTTCGGATCATTGCCCACAACACAACCGGAAACACCAACATCAGGACGACATACAGTGGAAGCACATCCATGTTGAGAGGCTTGTATCTTAGCGTGAGCACGCCAAGAAGCATGTGAACCGGATTCTCGAAGAACAAGTGGATGTTGTATATATTATCCAAATTAGGGTCGTGATATTCCAGAGCCAAGTATCCGATCCCTGAGGCGTAGACGCAAAACAGAAACACCTGAGCGACAAAGATTTGCCAGGTGCGCCTCAATATCCGGGCTCCGCCCACCACCGTGCCGCGATCGATCATAATTCTGGCGTACACAAATGACGCCGTAAAACCCGAGATAAAGACGAACAGATCAGCCGCGTCGCTAAATCCGTAGTACAGGGTCGTAAGCCAATTGAAGATGTTGTTTGGAATGTGATTGATGAAAACCTGCCAGTTGGCGACGCCGCGAAATAGGTCGAGCCTTAGGTCACGGCCTTTGGGAGGAAGTATCACCGCCATCGGATGCTCTCCCCGCTGAGTACGGAGTAAACGTGCTAACTATAACGTTTCCCGCAATCGTTGTTGAGGTTGATCAAAGTCTTTCGCGGCGGCGGTTTGATCAAGGAAGGGCTCAGGCCGTTCGAGATTGTCCAGCTCACGAGCGGCAGTCGAGAACAGCGCCAACGGTGTCCGCTTCATCCCCGCTTTCATGCAGCGGTTTTTTTTTGATCTGTGAACACCTTCGACGCCGGGAATTTGGGGATTTTTGCGAAAGTTGGGATGCACATGACTCCGAACAGACTGAGCAAGGCGTTCGGCCGTCAGGCTTTCGGCGACAATCCCGCGGGCTACCA
The DNA here is from genome assembly GCF_049747295.1 of Bradyrhizobium sp. SYSU BS000235. Lineage (NCBI taxonomy): Bacteria > Pseudomonadati > Pseudomonadota > Alphaproteobacteria > Hyphomicrobiales > Nitrobacteraceae > Bradyrhizobium > Bradyrhizobium sp. SYSU BS000235. The sequence goes on along the minus strand of NZ_JBMHJM010000001.1, from coordinate 3,398,239 downwards.
CCGCGCGCGACCGCCCTATCCTGAATGGGTGTATGACACCCTGACCTCACGATGCGGTTTGCGCCGCGACGCTGCGGTGTTCGAGATCGGAGCGGGCACCGGCACCGCGACGCATCGGCTGCTCGAACACGGCGCTGACCCGTTGGTGGCCATCGAGCCGGACCAGCGCCTTGCCGATTTCCTGCGCGACGCCCATCCCGGTAAAACGTTGAGCGTCATGGTGTCCTCATTCGAGGACGCAGCCCTGGAAAGTGAAACCTTCGACCTGGGCGTGAGCGCCACAGCCTTTCATTGGCTGGATGAAGATTCCGCTCTCGTGAAGATCGCGAGCCTGCTTCGCCGAGGGGGCTGGTGGGCCGCAGTATGGAACGTGTTCGGCGATGACAGCCGGCCGGATCCGTTTCACGACGCGACCAAGGAATTGCTGGAGGCCCCTGCCAGCCCCTCAGCCGGCGAAAGCGGCATCCCTTTCGCGCTGGATTCTGTAGCGCGATTGGCAGCGCTGAAGCGCACCGGTGCGTTCGATCTCGTGGAACACAAAGCGAGCCGATGGCCTCATGTGCTCGATGCCGAGCAAACCGTGGCGTTGTATGCGACCTACTCGAACGTCAACGCCCGTTCCGACCGCGAGACGGTGCTGGCCGAACTCGGCCGCATCGCCCGCGAGGACTTTGGAAATCGCGTTGTCCGGAATATGACGACAAGTCTCTATCTCGCCCGCCGCGCGGACTGACGCGACGCAGACTTCAGCACCGTCAGGTCGGGCGACTTTGGCGGCCGGTGATCAAGCCATAGAGGAAAAGCAGGATGACTGCGCCCACGACGGCCCCAATGAACCCCGCGGACTCACCGGCCCTGTACCAGCCGACGGCCTGGCCCAGGTAGGTCGCGACGAACGCGCCGACGATCCCCAGAATGGTCGTCAGGATGAAGCCCTGCGGCTCCGTTTTGTCGCCAGGCATAATGAACTTGGCGACGACGCCAACGATAAAGCCGATGATAATCGTCCAGATGATGCCCATCTTGCAGCTCCCGTCGCGAACAGGCATTTGCGGACATCACCCTGAGAAGCTCGCACAACAGCCGTCTTGATGTAGATCAAAACGCGCGATCATTTGAGACGCCGGAGGCTCCCCAGACCCGTCGCGCGCTTACGAGTTGCGCGCGGCCAAGTGGGTGGCCAAGTGGGTGGCCAAGTGGGTCGCCAAGTAGCCGGCGAGATTGTCGAGCGTCTGGTAGCCGTATCCGACAGACAACTCGCTTGCCATTAGTGCCGCGAGGACGATCGGTCGATCAACTTTCTCGTCCATCCGCACTTGATCAGCAACCAAGATGGCCATGTCCGCTAAGGGCCAGGAACGGACATTCACAGAAGGCACGTCTCTGCTTTTCAGTCGCACGGGTTAATCCTTTCGAGGAGCGCAAAGATGCCGATTTTCGAGATATGGTAGCAGTGGCGCCTGAGCCCGCTTCGCGTTTGCCCAGGAGTTTTGTAGTGCGAAATACAAGTCGAGCCGGGCGCTTCACACCACTCCATCCGCGGCTTGCTGCAGCCGGGTTCAGGGCCGCCCTCCCCCTTGCGGAGCGGTTCTTGCGGCACAAAGGCATTCATCGTCCGAACAGCCAATTCGCCGCCGAGCGGGCGCGAGATTTGGTCGCAAGACTGGCGCGCGGCGAAACGGCTTATCTCGTTGGCATAAGTATCGGCGGATTCCACAACACGGGAGTTGCGCTCGTCGAGGTGACGCCTGCTGGCGGTCTCCGGATCATCTGCAACAATGAGGAAGAGCGCTTCTCGGGCCGAAAGCATACCAACGCCTATCCTCACGCATCGCTCGAAGTGTTGACTGAAATCATGAAAGGTTTGGGCATTGGCCCCGAGCGGATCGTCGCTTGTCTCGCGACCTACGATTACTCTCTGCTTATGGCCTCGGCGCTTCGGTCCGTTCTGGAGGAATTTCCCGCAAGCCTGCACCTGCCATTCCAGGGTAACGCTGTGCTCTTCGATGGCGACCAATTGAAGGAGGGATTTAAAGCCCCAGCCCGGTTGGGTCAGCTCTTCGGCCTCGATTGCAGAATGCCGATCATTGGCATGCCGCACCACGACAATCACGCATGGTTCTCATATTTGGCCTCGCCTTTTGCCAGAGAGCGGCAAAAGACGATGATCGTCGTTGTCGATGGTTCGGGCGACTTCGCCTCGACGACGCTCTATCTCGGCGAGAACGGCGTGGTTGGGCAAATCCGGAGCAACGCCAGCTTATTCGACTCGCTCGGAATGTTTTACGGCATCATCAGCTCGACGCAGGGCGGCTGGACAGCGCTCAGCAGCGAAGGCCGATATATGGGCGCCGCGGCCTATGGCGACATGGATCGTTCGACCAACACTTTCTATCGGCAGCTGCAAGACATCTTTGATCTTCGGGTGGACGGCGACGTGTATCTCAACCGTTCGCTCGCGAATTGGCCCCGGCGTATGCTTCGTCAGCCCTATACCGAGGATCTCTCCCGGATCCTGGGCCGGCCCATCGCGCCTGAGGAGATGTGGAATCCCGATGCCGTCCTGCGTGTCGAAGACATCCATCACCGGCCGAATACGCAGGAAAGGCTCGACAAGGCGGCGGCCACCCAGATGGTTTTCGAGGATGGTCTCGTCCACATCATTGATGGTCTGATCCGGATAACGGGCAGCGACCGGCTGGTGCTGACCGGCGGCGCAGCGCTTAACGCAGCCGCGAACATGCGCGTGCTGGAGCATTTCGACGCCGGCTACTACGGTCGCGTCGTCAAGCAATCGACGCAGCTTCATTTGTGGACGCCGCCTGTACCGAACGACGCCGGGGTCACGATAGGAGCAGCTTACGCATTCGCCGCCGCCGCCGGCGTGTGTCTTGAGCCGGTGAGTCTTGGGTCGTCGCTCCAGCACGCTTTTTATTGCGGTCGCGCCCCCCGCATGTCCGATATCCACGTCGCTCTGGACGGTGCCGCCGATGTGGCCTGGATTGGCGTCGGCGATGCGTCGCACGGACCCGGGATGGAGGCCATCGCCGACTTGATGGCGTTCATCACCGCGAGAGACGGGATTATTGCGCTGTTCCAGGGGCCGGCAGAGACGGGACCCCGAGCGCTGGGTCACAGATCGATCTTGGCCAACCCTTGCAACCCGCGCACGCGCGAACTGCTTAACGAGCGCGTCAAATATCGCGAAGCGATCCGGCCGCTCGCGCCCATGGTGACGCTTTCGGCGGCAAAGGCTTTGTTCGATTTGTCCGAGGGCGCCTCGGACGATGACTACAACGCCTATAACTACATGGTGCTGACCGCGAGAGCCAAGCCTCAAGCGCGCGCCCAAGTGCCCGCCGTCATTCACGTCGATGGGACCGCGCGGCTGCAGATCGTACGCGAGGATACCGATGCCGTAACGCACGCCTATTTGAAAGCGCTCGGAAGGAGAATCGGCGTCGAGGTCGCGGTGAATACATCCTTCAACGTCGGGGGACCTATCGCGCAAACCCCCATCCAGGCGCTTGATACTCTGCGCCGCGCGAAGGGCATGGACGGTGTGTTCATGTTCTCAGAGGAAGGACAGGTGATCGCGGCCTGGACAAGGAAAACTGCAACCCGTGCGGCGGCGCGGATCCCTGAATGGCTCGCGGAGTGGCAAAGCGAAATGAACGCCGTGGTCGGGTTATCCGGAGCGCGGGCGTCGTGAAAAGCGTGTGTGCCGACCAGGCGGAATGTCCCTTTCGGGTCATTTGCAGAGATTCCCGGCCGGTCAGGCCATGCGTGCTCCACCCCTGGAAGCGAACAATCCGGCTTTATGGGTACACGCCCCAGTGCCGCGGATTTGAAGTTCCTCCGAATGAAACCGCAAGCTCGATGGAGAGCTTCATCCGAACAAGCCGCACGTCTGTGCGAACTTCGGAATCGAGACACGAGTTCGCGTGAAGAAAACGCGTCAAAATAAGAGTCGGGATATCAACGCCCCCACCGCTCCTGCCAGATCTTCTCGCCGATCAGGCACGACACGCGAGGCTCGCGTGCCGCAGCAGGAATGACCCGTGGCTCCGGCACGCGGCCAGCAACTTCCATCACCAATTTGGTGCGGATGGCTTCCTTGAACTTTTCCTTGCTCTTGATCGGCACCACGAACGATCCGGCACCGCCGACCACGCAATCCTCATAGTAGAAATCGAGGTTTTCGATATCCATCGTCGCGTAGTTGGTTTCCTTGGCCATGATCGGCAGGCCGTTGATGGTCACGCCCTTGGCGAGCGCGGCATCACGCGCCAAGGTCACCGGCTCGCCGTTGTTGTTGGGACCATCTCCGGAGACATCGATCACGCGGCGAAGGCCGTGATATTCGTTTGCTTCGAACAACGGCATCGCGAAATTGATCGCGCCGGAGATCGAGGTTCGCGAGGCACGGCGCAATGGCGCCTTCAAAATTTCCTCGGCGACGGCATCGGCGGATTCCGGACCGTCAATGATGCGCCAGGACATAACGACTTTCTGGTCGTTGGAGGCCGCCCACTCGAAGTAGGTCACAGCGACCTTTCCGGTCGGACCGGTCTTCAACGCCTGCAGGAATTCCGTGGAGGTGATGGCGCCGGCGTAGCCTTCGCGCTGGAGAGCCAGTTCGTCCATGTCCATTGAATAGGACACATCAACAGCGAGGATAAGTTCGACATCGACGCGCTTGGACTCGTCGATCTTCTGAGTCTGCACCGGTGTCGTGTTCGGCGCCGCCAGGCTGGCTGCATCCCCCGCCAACAGCGCGCCGGCGGCGAAAACCCCTCCGATCGAGACAGACCATCGCATGGCGACCCTCCCGTGGACTCCACATCAGATCGTGTCACGACCGACGGAAGCGGAAAAGCGGGAACCTGCATTACGCACGCATCTGTGTGCGGCTATTCCCGTCTGACAGGAGACCACCCAAACCGCGAGGTGATCGCTGCCGCCTCGAGCGGCTTGCCTGGTCTTCAATCGCTCCGGCAGGGCCAACGGTGGCCGTTTACCAACGGTTCACGCAATTTCCTTAAGCTAATCTATGCGGATTGCGCACATTTTGCGTCATTGTCCGACTGGAACTTGCAACACGACCACACTGCCCCGGCAGTCGAATTCCATTCGACTGACCGTTTTCGCTCGCGCGGGGATCAAACCGCCCAAGGGATGACCGTAGATGTTTTCGAAGTTCTCAATTCGGACCAAGTTGATTGCCCTCGTTTCCCTTCTGCTGATCGCTCCAATTTCCCTCGGCGCCTTTGCCATCTACGAGATGCGGGCGATCAATGAATCCGCGCAGGACATCCGGGTGACCTGGCTGCCTAGTATCCGTCAGATCAGCGAACTGCGGGTTCAGGCGGCGCGCTATCGGGCGATTTTGCGCGACCACATCCTGATCACCGATGAGAAAAAGAAAGCCAGCGTCAACAAGGCTCTCGCTGATCGCGTCAAGGCATACGATCTTGCGATCAGTAAGTACGAGCCGCTCATTTCCTCGCCGGAGGAACGAGCACTCTTCAATCAGTTGGGTACCCTCTGGCAGAATTATCGCAGTGCCGCAAACGACGTGATTGCGGCCTCCGCCAAGGGCGATTTTGCCAAGGCCGTAGAGATCAATACCGACAAGGCAACCCCGCCGGGCCGCGCCATGGACGATACGCTGCTCAAGTTGGTCGATCTGAATGAAAAGGGCGGAGCAAGATCCGGGGAAACAGCCAAGAGCGACTACGCTCTTGCATTTCGCATCGTGCTCGGCGTTCTCGCCATCATGGTCGTGATCGGACTCTGTGCAGCCGTCACCATTGTTCGCGACATCGCCCGCGGAATCGGCTCCATCCTTCAGCCGATGCGCACGCTGGCCACCGGCGATCTGAGTGTCGAAGTCCCTCATCAGCGCGAGGCTACCGAAATCGGCCAGATCGCCGATGCCGTGCAAGTCTTCAAGGATGCCATGATCGCAAAGTCCGCGGCGGACGAGGCTGCAGCGCAGGACGCCGACGCCAAAATGCGCCGGGCCGAGACCGTGGACAATGCCACCCGCAAATTCGAATCCATGATCGGTGAAATGATCTCGTCCCTGTCGTCAGCCTCCACAGAAATGGAAGCCACCGCCGGTACCCTGACCAATGCCGCCGACCTGACCCGGCAGCTCTCCAATTCGGCTGCAAGCGCGTCGCAGAACGTCTCTGAAAACATCCAATCGACCGCGACCGCCAGCGAGGAACTCACCTCGTCGGTCAATGAAATCAGCCGGCAAGTTCAGGAATCGAGCCGTGTGGGCAGACTGGCTGTCCAACAGGCCCAGAAGACGGATGCCAGCGTTGGCGAGCTGTCCCACGCCGCGACCCGAATTGGCGATGTCATCAAGTTGATCACGGCCGTTGCCGAACAGACCAATCTGCTTGCGCTCAATGCGACCATCGAGGCCGCCCGCGCGGGCGAGGCAGGCCGTGGGTTCGCCGTGGTAGCCTCTGAAGTGAAGGCCCTGGCTTCCCAGACCGCCAAGGCGACCGACGAGATCAGCGCACAGATCGCCGGGATGCAGGCCGCGACGACGGACTCGGTTGCGACCATCAAGGAAATCAGCGCTACCATCGACCTGATGTCCGAGATTTCCTCGACCATCGCTGCCGCCGTCGAAGAACAGGGAGCGGCGACTCAGGAAATCGCCCGTAACGTCCAGCAGGCGGCTGAACTCAGCGCCCAGGTGGCTGCGAACATCTCGGATGTCGATCGCGGCAACAGCGAAACGGGCGCAGCCTCCGTTCAAGTCCTGACCGCTGCCCAATCGCTCTCGAAAGAGAGCAATCACCTTCAGCTTGAGGTCCAGAACTTCCTGGCAACCATCCGCGCGGCATAAGCGGCGGCGAATAGGCCGCCGTTCTCTTTCGACAAACCCGGTGTTTTCGTAAAATGCGGAGCTGCCCGGCAGAAACGGCGCGAAAATCCGGGCGCCCGTAGTCTCACGGTTGCGCGCCTTTACCAAGCCTTCACCCAATGTGGCGAAAATGCGTTAACGGATTCCAGCAGCCAAACAAGGCCATGGAATCCGAAGGCTTGCTCTGTTCATCCATCGCCTCCCCCAAACGGCTACGGCGTCTGCTTCGTCGCAACGGGTTTGAAAAGCCCAAGGAATGTCATCATGTTTTCCAAGGTCTCCATCCGCGCCAAGATCACGGCTGTGATCGCGCTCCTGCTCGTCGCCATGGCGGCGATGGGCCTGCTCGCTCTTCGGCAGATGCAAGACATCAATGCCAACGCGACCGAAATCCAGACCAGCTGGCTGCCCAGCGTCCGCGCATTGGGTGACCTGCGCGCCGGTACGATCAACTATCGTAACGTGGTTCGCGAACATATGCTGGCGGAGACCGTCGAAGAGAAACAAGCGCAGGAACAGCTGCTGGTCACCATCGTGGAGGGCAACGACAAGCTTCGGGCCACCTACGAACCGCTGATCGCGTCGCCAGAGGAAAAGGCGCTGTACGACGAGTGGTTGAAGCAGTGGGTTCGCTATAAAAATGCGGCCAAGGAAGTGCTCGAACTCTCGCGCAAGGCGACTTCGACCTCCACCCATGAAGCGCACGAACTGAACACCACCACCGTCAATCTGATCGGCGTCAAGGCTGACCAGATCCTGAAGCAGGACATCGACCTCAACAACGCCGGTTCGGCAGCCGCCAGCAAGCGGGCTAGCGACAGCTACGCTACGGCACTGAAGATTGTGATGATCTCCCTCGGTTTCTCGGTTCTGTTGGGTATCGGCATCGGCTTCTACCTGATCCGCGACGTGTCGCGCGGCATTGGATCCATCGTGGCTCCAATGAAGGCACTCGGCGAAGGTGATCTCACCGCCGAGGTCCCGCATCGGGGCGAAAAAACCGAAATCGGAACCATGGCGGACACGCTTCAAGTCTTCAAGGAAGCCCTCGTCGCCAAAAAGGCGGCTGACGAAGCCGCGGCAGCCGATGCAGAAGCCAAGATCCAGCGCGGCCAGCGGGTGGACCGGATCACAAGCGACTTCGAAAAGCTGATCGGCGAAATGGTCGAGTCGCTCTCATCCTCCTCGACAGAGCTCGAGGCTGCGGCCAATACGCTGACCTCAACCGCGGAAACCACCGGCAGAACCTCCGGCTCCGCCGCAACCGCATCGCAGGAAGTCTCCAGCAACGTTCAATCGGTTGCCATTGCGACCGAGGAAATCACCTCGTCGGTCGCCGAAATCGGCCGTCAGGTCCAGGAATCCAGCCGCATCGCCAACGAGGCCGTGCGTCAGGCACAGAAGACCGACACCAGCATCGCGGAACTCTCGCAGGCCGCGGCCCGCATCGGCGATGTGGTCAAACTGATCACCGCCGTTGCCGAACAGACCAACCTGCTTGCACTCAATGCCACGATCGAAGCCGCCCGCGCCGGCGAAGCCGGGCGCGGTTTCGCCGTCGTTGCTTCGGAGGTGAAAGCGCTGGCAGCCCAGACCGCAAAAGCCACCGACGAGATCAGCACCCAGATCGCCGGGATGCAGTCGGCGACCCAGGAGTCGGTCGCCACGATCAAGGAAATCGGCACAACCATCAATATGATCTCGGAAATCTCCTCGAGCATCGCTGCGGCGGTGGAGGAACAAGGCGCGGCAACGCAGGAAATCGCCCGCAACGTGCAGTACGCCGCTCAACGCAGCGGCGAAGTCGCCACCAGCATTGCCGATGTCAGCCGCGGTGCCGGGGAAACCGGTGCCGCGTCCGGTCAGGTGCTGTCGTCCGCGCAGATGCTGTCCAGCGACAGCAGCCGGCTCAAGACTGAAGTTGAAAAATTCCTGACGACGGTTCGCGCCGCCTGATCAAATCCCCCGATCAAAGCAAAATCGGCGGCTTCGCAGCCGCCGATTTTTTTTGAGGGGTCGTCTCAGCCACAGACATAGACGCGTTGCCAGCGCCAGCCATAACGCGTCCGGACCTGTTGCAGATCGTAACATCCGTAATCGTAGTTGTCGTAATTGTCGTAGTACCCGTAGTCGTCGTAATACGGCCAACCAAAGCCGAAGCCGACTGCGAACGGAGCGAAGCGGCGGAAATGGCCGCGATGATGGAAGCCGTGGCGGAATCCTCCACCGCGAACGGCGGCAAAACGCGCGCCCCTCGGCACCGTCGCAAAGCGGGGGCCACCGAAGCCGCCTCCGCGCATCGCAGCAAAACTTCCGCCCCGAAAGCCCGGCCCGGCGCCAAAGCCACCACCACGGAAAGCCGGCGCGCCGGCAAAGCCGCCGCCGCGGAAGCCGCCACCCATCATCCCTCCGCCGCGAAAGCCACCGCCTCCGCCGAAGCCTCCGCCATGGAAGCCGCCGCCCCCGAACCCGCCGCCGTGGAAACCGCCGCCCCCGCCGAAGCCGCCTCCACCGTGGCCGCCGCCCCCGCCGCCGCGCGCATAGGCATCAATTGGTGAATACGCAGCAACTGCCGCAACGGCAGCGACTGCAATCATGAATTTTCTGAGCATGGCTCACTCCCACCAAAGGTGTGCACCCCCAGAATCATAACGTTGCATGCGGGGTTTTATTGCGTATCGCAGAGCTAAAATTTTATTGAGAGAGAATTGATGCAGGCGGCAATTGAATTTTGCGACCACTAGTGTGGTGGTTCAGAAGTTCGCTTCATTTTTCCGCGCATCCTTCAAGCGAACTTCTGAACCTGAGCCACACTAGAATCATAGGTTGCTAGTGTCCTTTCGAATCCGAAGTTCGCTGCGAGGCGCGCTGCATCATGAGGCGAGTTCGGATTCGGGACATTAGCCCGCACGGCTGATAAGGGCCTCAGCGTTGGGCGGCGTTGCATCGCCTGCGCAGATGCTGTCTCTGCCATTGTCCTTCGCGCGATAAAGCGCCGCATCCGCTTCTCGAACCAGAAGCAGCGGTTTTGCCGTCTCGGAACCGGGCATCGCTGTCGCCAACCCGATGCTGACCGTCACGATGCTGTGTTCACTGCCGCCGTGACCGATCTGCAGGGCATGCACGCCATCGCGAATAGAAGCTGCAACCTGCCTTGCCCCTCGGCTGTCGGTGTTTGGCAGCACCACTGCAAACTCCTCGCCGCCGTAGCGGGCCGCGAGATCGTCGGGTCGCCTGATGGAATCGCTGATCACGCCAGCGATGGCCCGCAGGACGCGATCACCACCCTGGTGGCCATAAGTGTCGTTGAACGACTTGAAATGATCGACATCGATCATCAGCAGCGACATCGGTCGAGCATCGCGCGCGGCACGGCTCCATTTGCGCGCCAATCCACGATCAAACCAGCGGCGATTGGCGAGTTTGGTGAGGCCATCCGTGCGGGCCAGCAGCTCAGCCGCCTTTTCCGCGGTGGCACGCCGTCGAAGCTCGCTCTCCAACATCCACACCAGCATGAGCACGCTGCTCGTCATGATTGCAAATATGCCGGCCAGCACCAGCATTTTCGATCGCCAGGGCGCAAGGATCTGATCGGTGGACAGGCCAACGACCACGGCAAATGGCAACTCACCAACCCGATGGAATGCAAAGTGACGTGCGGTACCATCCATCGACTGATCGCTGGCGAACGTTCCTTCTGGCTGGTTCCGCAAATGCGTAAAGACCGGCGCGGCGTGCCAGTCGGCGCCAATAGGATCCATGACGTTCAGATTGCGCGCGACCAGCGTGCCATCATCCCGGAGCAACACGATCGAATCCCGCGACCCCATGGAAACCTTGTCGAAGATGCGCTCGAAATAGCTGAGCCGTATCGTGCCGGAAACGATGCCGCCAAACCCGCCATCGGGCTTGTTGATGCGACGGCTGACCGAGATGCTCCAGATGCCTTCCTGCAAGCGAGCCCTGAACGGCTTGCTGATGTAAAACCCGACGCCGGGATTACGATGGACATTGAAATATTCCCGATCGGAAAAATTTCCAGCCCGTGGCGAAACGCCGTGCGAGTCCAGAAAAAATTCTCCCTTTTCGTCGATCGCAACGAGGGATCCCAATCCGGGGGCTGTTGCTGACCTGTCGAACAGGATTTTCTGCCGCAGTTCCGGCTCCTGATACAGAATATCGGGATCAGTTACGCCCTCGAGAACCGACTGCAGCGACAGGTCGTAAAGTTCGATGTCGCGCGCGATCCTTTGACTGGTGAGAGACGCGATGTTCATCGCCGCCTGCTCGTTCATCTGAATGGTCGAGCGATAGAAGTCGTAACCGATCGCAGAAAAGAACGAGAGCAGGACCACGAGTCCACATGCGGTCGCTGACCAGACAAACGTCCGGCTGGAATGCATCAGCATCGACCGCAGGAATTCCAACTCCGCCGCTCCAAAATCGAACAAAGGGCAGCGTCAACCTGCTCTTATTTTGCTAATCGGACGTCTACGGAGCTACACAGCATCGAACTCAGACAAGTCGCTGTTAATGATTTGCTAAAGTCGGCAACCAAGGCGCGCATAACTGGAACTGCACGTAGCGAAGGTTATATTTCGCCAAGGACGTCGCGCCGATGCTTGTCGAATTCTTCGGCGTACCGTCGCAGCGTATGCGCTTCGGTGAGAATTCCGATCACTCGCCGTTGATGTGCTGAATCAACCACCGCGAGCGATTCCGCTTCTGCAGCGTCGAATGCAGCGACCGCCTGTTTCACATTCATCTCCGGCGACAATGTTGCATCGCGATAGCGCAGAATGTCTTTTACGCCTGCTCCGGGCGTATCCTTCAATCCTTGCGCTTCCGCGACAAAAATCACGCCCGCATAGCTACCGCTAGCGTCGATACCCACCACCTGCGTTTTCGATCCGAGGGGGAATTTGGCGATGAAATCGTTGATCGGCATATCAGCATCGACCGTTACTGCATCGGCCCGCATCATGGTCTTCACTGTCAAATCTCTGATCCAGCCGACATCCGCAGCGCTGCGAATGGTCTCACCGCGCAAATGAAAACGCCACGTCGCGAACGAATAGCCGAACAGCTCGCGCGTGACCTGCATTGAAATAATCACCGCGATCAGCACCGCGGTCGTCAGCCAGAAATTGCCCGTTGCCTCAAGGGCGATGAAGGACATGGTGAGCGGGCCACCAATGATCGAAGCCGACAACGCGCTCATTCCGATGATGGCGTAGACATTGGGATCGAAATTCAGATGCGGGAAAACGACGGAAAGGCCTGCGGCGAACAAGTGCCCGCCGAGTGACCCAAGCAGCAATGACGCGAAGAACAATCCTCCGCGAAAGCCGGAGCCAAGCGAGACGATGGAGGCGAAAGCCTTCAACACGAAAATAATGGCGATCGTCGTGACGGGCAGCACGATCATGCTGTTGACATGCAGCGCTCCGTGGCCCGAGGCGAGGACCTGCGGTGTGATAAGCGCCATAAGCCCGACAATAAATCCGCCGAGCGCGGGGCGCAGCGGAGACCACAGATTGATTTTGGACAGCAGCGTATCGAATAGCGCGACACCGCGCATGATGGCGATGCCGGTCAGCGCTGCGAGCAGTCCGAGAACGCACGCGATGGCGAGATCCTGCCCCATCACCTCACCGACCTGCCGCACCACGATTCCTAAAGACAGCGGGGCGAACGCGTGTGTCACCGCGTATCCGGTCACGGCTGCGATACCGATGGGAGCAAGGCTGGCCGGAGCATAGCTGCCGAGCACAAGCTCAAAGGCATAGAAGGAGCCGGCGAGAGGAGCCCCGAACGCCCCCGCAATTGCCGCGGCAGCACCGCAGCCAACCATCACGCGCTGGTCGACACGCCGGAGATGAAAGCCGCGACCAACGGACGACGCCACGCCGCTCGCAAGCTGCGTATAGCCCGCCTCGAGCCCGACCGAGCCGCCAACACCGCTCGACCAGATCGTTTGCAGGGCGACGATGATACTGCCCCGAAACGACATATAGCCGCCGTGCAACGCGTTCGCCTCAATCGGGTCGATCTCTCGTCCCGGACGCCACCGCAGCAGCACTAGCAGAGCTAACCCCAGCACCAGCCCGCCAAGCGCAGGCACGGCGATGGCACGCACCGGGTCAATCGAGGTCTGGCCGGACAGGCGCGCGCCGATCGGAATGTTGAACAGTGCGACATGGAGCACTTCCACCGCGGCGCTCATGGCAGCCACCAGCAGACCGGAGATGGCGCCGATCAGAGCGGCAATGACGATCAGTGTGGATTCACGCGCTCTGACGAGCGCCCGCAGTCGTCGCGGAGCTTCGAGATAAAAGCCGGAAGGGACCATCGAGCTAGGTTTGCAACATGAGCGACAGGGGGATTTAGGGCGGGCTTTTACGCCTCCCAACGGAGAATGCTACCCAGAAAATCAGCCGATTTCGCGGTTCAAAAATGCATCGGGATCATGCAGCCACTCCGGTCGTATGAACCTTATGTGACCGTAGCCCTGTACCGGAAACAGTACATGACAACGGCTCACCACAGCGAATTGTAGTCGGGAAATCTCTGCAGCACCGGGTCGTAACGCGCCGGGACAATGCGGGGGAGCACCCGTCTGAGCACGGCGTTGGCAAGCAATGAGGTGTGGCGGACATAGAGATCGATCGGATCGAGGCGATGGCGAAATCGCAGTTTCGGCTCGTAGTTTAGCCCGGTACTGCGGATGCAGGTGTAACGATTTGCAACAGCCCAGTTAAAAAGATCGCGCGTCACGTAGTGATAGAGATGGAAGTCGAGCGCAACGGCGTAGTCCAACCCTACATATTCGTAAAAGAGCTGGTCGCTCTCCACCATACACAGGGCAAAAGCGACCAGCGCATTATCACGGCGCCAGGAGAAGAACCGGGTCTTGTCGCTCATCCGTTTTCCGAGTGCGCGGAAGTAGTCTTCGGTCAATTCTTCGAAGCGAAGTTTTGATCGCTCAAACACCTGCAAATAAAGCCGGTATATTTCACCGACGGAGCCGCCGACATCGTCGGTGACTCTCATGCTGATCTCAATGCCCTCGGTCGCCTTGAAATTCTTCCGCAACTGCCGTCGGGTCTGGCCACTCAGTTTGGCGAGTGCGTAGGCATCGAAATCGGGAAAGCCACCGGTATCCATGATGGTCATCGGCATGCTGGGGATACGGGTAAAACCCTTTTCGAGAAAGCAACCGAACGGTTTGCGATACTCTGCCGGAAACTCCTTCAGAACGATCATATAAGCGCGGATGGAGCGCGCGATCTGCACGATTCCGTCGGAGAGAACTTTGGCGATCAGTGCGGGCGGCAGATCGCCTGCCTCCGCAAGATGTCCCTCACCTGCGGAGCACCCCACCATCATCGTTCGCAGTTTGAACAAGCGGGGATAACGTCGCCGCACGAACGAGACCAGACGCCACTCGGACCCTAGCCCTTCCAGCAGATCCTGATCCAGAAGGAAAAACGGCTGTACCGCGCGGATGATCCCCACCGCATCGACAATGGCGAGATAGCCGTACTCGAACCGGTCGCGCAGGGTGTCTTCGACAATTTCGTAGTAGCGATGATCTTTCCTGGAGTCCCTGAACGCGGATTTCCACGCATCGCAATCTTGCAGCTCCGCGCGGGTGACGATGCGCAGTGAAAACGAGGCGCTGGTCGCGTCTGAAATAATACTGGTCATGAAATAAGGCCCGAAACATCCGCGCCGACGGCGGCGCGATGCCCCTAAAAGCTTTATTCATTCCGCAGCTTTTGTTCAGTGGCCAATCACAAATGGATGACCAGGCATCGCCATCCTTCTCGGGTTGTATCGTATGCCCATCAACCTGCAGCGCTTGGCTCTTCCGGCAAGCCGTAAACCCGTTCGTCGGCCGAAAACCCCGCCACCGAAAACAGCCCAAGATCTGTCCACGGGCAGTCCGTATGGCGGACAAAATCGGCGGACGCCAAGACCGTGCGATTGAGCCGGCTGGTGATTTTTTCGATCCGGGCAGCCAGGTTCACCGCAGGGCCAATGCAGGTGAAGTCGAGACGATCTCCACCGCCGATGTTGCCGTACAGCACCTTCCCCGTGTGCAAGGCCAGGCCAAAACGGAAACCGTCGAGGATCTCCGCCCCCGCCTCGCAGCGCATGGCTTCGACGTTGGTCCGGCATTCGCGGGCGGCTTCAAGGACCCGGCTGCAAACCGTGGCCGCGTCCCCCTCATTCTCGGCGATGGGAAAAATCGCCAGCAACCCGTCGCCCATGAATTTGAGGACTTCGCCGCCATGCTTCAGGATCGGTGCGACCTGGCAATCGAAGTACGTATTCAAGACATTCACCACCGTTTCCGGCGACAGGCGATCCGACAGCGGTGTGAAGCCCCGCAGATCCGAAAGCCAGATCGCGGCGTGCATGGCTTCGGTGTGACCCCGGCGAATTTGTCCGGCCAGAATCCGCGCCCCTGCCCGCGGGCCGACATAGTTGTCGAGCAGGCCCGCAGCGGTCCGGCGCAACAGCCAGATTTCGATCATGCGCGTCAGCGGCGGCAGGAGCGATCGCATGCCATCGATGTGAGCATCGCTGAAGCCGTCGGGATCCTTGGTCAGCCAGCTCGACGCATGGACCTCGCCGTCGGACATGTGAAGCGGAAGAGCGATATAGTCCGTCGCACCGGAGGCGCGCATTTCGGCCAGAAACGGCGAGTTGCCGACGCTCGAATCCAGGAGACGCCGCCGCACCTCGAGCCCCTGCTCGAATACGATCGATAGCGGGCTCGACAGATAATCGTCAGACGCCTCAGAGCCATGGGCCATGCCTCCCATGCTGACGCCGGAACCCTGGCGCCAAATGAAGCTGCGGCCGATCAGATTGGGATGAAGCATGCTGACGAACACGCCGACCCGCGACAGCGGAATGCCGCAATCGACCATCCGCTCGCAGGCCTGAGCCATGAACTGGTCAACGCGTGACGCCGAGCGCGCACCATCGATCAACCAGTCTGCAACGCTTTGAAGTTCAGCGGCCACCATGCGCCAGTTTTGCTTTACCTGGCGGCGTGGGGTCAAGCCCGGCGCTAATTACCGACCTGACCGCGGTGACGCAGGACGTGATCCGCGATCACACAGGCCATCATCGCTTCACCGACTGGAACTGCACGAATTCCGACACACGGATCGTGACGGCCCTTTGTCATAATGTCGGTATCCGCACCGGACCTGTCGATGGTGCGGCGTGGCGTGAGGATCGAAGATGTCGGTTTCACCGCGAAGCGCGCCACCACGGCCTGCCCGGTGGAAATGCCGCCAAGAATGCCCCCGGCATGGTTGGACAGAAACACCGGGCCATCATTGCCCATGCGCATTTCGTCGGCGTTCTCCTCACCGTGCAATTCGGCAGCACCGAAGCCCGCACCGATCTCCACGCCTTTGACGGCATTGATGCTCATCAGGGCACTGGCGAGATCGCTGTCGAGCTTGCCGTAGATCGGCGCGCCGAGCCCCGCGGGCACGCCCTCGGCGACCACTTCGATCACCGCACCGATGGACGAGCCGCTCTTGCGGATGTCATCGAGATACTCGGCGAAGAACTCCGCCTTGGCCTTGTCCGGACAAAAGAACGGATTGCGATCCACCTCGTCCCAGTCCCAGTTGGCGCGGTCGATCTTGTGCGGCCCCATCTGCACCAGCGCACCGCGCACGTTCAAGCCGGGCAGAACCTTGCGGGCAATGGCGCCGGCCGCAACACGCGTGGCGGTCTCGCGCGCGCTCGAGCGCCCGCCTCCGCGATAATCACGCAGGCCGTACTTGGCCTCATAGGTGAAGTCGGCGTGGCCCGGGCGAAACTTGTCCTTGATCTCGGAATAGTCTTTTGAGCGCTGGTCGGTGTTCTCGATCAGGAGCGCAATCGGCGTGCCGGTCGTGATCTGCCCGTTCTCGGTGTCCATCACGCCGGACAGGATTTTCACCTGATCGGCTTCCTGCCGCTGGGTGGTGAACCGCGACTGGCCCGGACGGCGGCGATCGAGGTCGCGCTGGATCTCTTCAACCGTAATGGGAATGCGGGGCGGGCAACCGTCGACGACGCAGCCGATCGCGACCCCATGGCTTTCGCCGAAGGTCGTGACGCGAAACAGATGGCCGAACGTATTGAAAGACATGGTGAATTACCCGACCTCGGAGAAACCGCTAAACAGCGATTTTGATCCGATGTCGTAACGCGCGGGGTCGGGAGCGTCAAATACGCTTAAAGTGCCACTTTAACGAAGCATTAACTATGTTTCGTGACCTGGCCGCCCCGGAATACGTAGACCACGCCCTGCTCCACCAGCGTATCGACCGCGCTCACCGGCGTTTCGACGTCGAGCGCCACCATCAGCGCGCGCATCGTTCCGCCGTGGGAGACGGTCACGGTGTCCTGCAACAGCGAGTCGTACCAATCACGCACGCGAATGGTGACGGAAGCATAGCTCTCGCCGCCCGGCGGCGGCACGCCCCATTTGTCGGCCTGACGTTCCGCGAACAGCTCCGGATGGGAGACTTCCATCTGCGCCAGGGTCGAACCCTCCCAGTGCCCGTAACCAATTTCGCGCAAGCGATCGTCGAGCTCGTAACCGTGCGGCGGGACGCCGAGCGCTCCGCGCAACAATTCCATCGTATTGCGCGCGCGGCCGAGCGGGGAGGACACGAATGGCATCTTCGCCAGATCGTGGGAATCGTTGGCAAGGATGTCTGTCAGCAGTTCGCCGGAGCGAACCGCCTGCCCCTTGCCGATATCGTTCAGCGGGATGTCCTGCGAACCCTGGAAACGGCCGGCGGCATTCCATTCGGTCTGGCCGTGGCGGACAAAATAAATAGTGGGCATGCGCGTGCAGACTTATTCTTTCGACAGGGAGATATCCGGCGCATCGGGGCGCTTCATGCCCGCGATGTGATAACCGGAATCGACGTGATGCACCTCGCCGGTCACACCGCGGGACAGGTCGGACAGGAGATACATGGCGCTATCGCCAACGTCTTCCTGCGTAACGTTCCGGCGTAATGGCGCGTTGTATTCATTCCACTTCAGGATGTAGCGGAAATCGCCGATGCCTGACGCGGCGAGCGTCTTGATCGGCCCGGCCGAAATTGCATTGACGCGGATGTTTTTCTCGCCGAGGTCTGCGGCCAGATAGCGGACGCTGGCTTCAAGCGCAGCCTTGGCAACGCCCATCACGTTGTAATGGGGCATCCACTTCTCAGCACCGTAATAGGACAGCGTCAGGATCGAGCCGCCATCGGTCATCAAATGCTCAGCGCGCTGCGCGATCGCGGTTAGCGAGTAGCACGAGATCAGCATCGATTTGGAGAAGTTGTCCGCCGTGGTCTCGATATAGCGGCCATCGAGCTGGTCCTTGTCGGCGAACGCGATGGCATGGACAACGAAATCGATCTTGCCCCACTGCTTCTTCACCTCGTCGAACACCGCATCGATGGTCGAGAAATCGGTGACGTCGCAATGGCCGAGCGTAATGGCGCCGAGTTCCTTGGCCAACGGTTCCACACGCTTCTTCAGTGCGTCGCCCTGCCAGGTGAAAGCGAGCTCTGCGCCCTGGTCGCGGCAAGACTTCGCAATTCCGTAAGCAATCGACCGATTGTTGGCGACCCCCAGGATCACACCACGCTTGCCGCGCATCAGGCCCATATTTTCAGCCATTTAACTCATGTCCATTGCTGGAGAACCGAGCCACCTCATGGCATAGCCGCAATAGCCGTTCAAGCTAGTGCGCTGGATTTGACGTTCGTATCAGTATCGCAGCGAGTCCTTATTACGAACGTCAAATCCAAAAGCGCACTAGTTTCATCAAGATGCTAGTGTCCCTTCTGGTTCTAACGTTCTCAAAGAGAGTGCTGCAAAGTGATGCGAACGTTAGAACCGGGACATTAGACAAGGGTCGGGGATCACTAACCTTATCCACTCAAGACCGCGGAATAGTGCCGTCTTTTCGGTGTTTTACCTGTAGAACGGGGCGGAAGTGCCGGCCCGCACAGAGCCCCTGATGAACCACGATTTTCGCCACAATGTCGAAACCCTGATTCCGGCCTTGAGGCGCTATGCGCGGGCGCTGACCCGGGATACCGATCTCGCCGACGATCTGGTGCAGGATACGCTGGTCCGTGCGTTGCGCTCGGAGCGGTTGTTTATCGGCGGCGACCTGCGGGCGTGGCTGTACACGATCCTGACCAATCTCAATCGGAACCGCCGCCGTTCGCTGGCCCGGCAACCGACGATGACGGAACTCTACGATACCACGGCGGATGCCAGCGGCACGGAAGCCGAGGGGCGCGACATTTCCCGGGCACTGGCCACGCTCCCCGAGGACCAGCGCGCCGTGCTGCTGCTCGTGGTGCTGGAAGGACTGAGCTACCGCGATGTCGCTGACATCCAAGCAGTGCCGATCGGTACCGTGATGTCACGGCTCGCCCGGGCGAGAGCGCACGTGAAGGCGAGCCTGGAAGGCGAGCGCCCGGCGTTGCGGCGTGTTAAATGAAATCGGATTGAAGACGGAAAAGATATTCTGATGACCGACAGCAACATTCCCGTCACGGAAGACGAACTCCACGCCTATGTGGACAATGAATTGCCGGGAGAGCGCCTCGCCGCCGTCGAGGCATGGCTAGCGACCCATCCTGACGACTCGGCGCGGGTGGCGTCGTGGCGGGCGATGAGCGACACACTGCAGGCTAAATATGGCGCGGTGGCTGATGAGCCCGTGCCGCCTCGCCTGTCTCTCGACGCATTGGCGCGGCCACCCCGGCGCTGGATGATGGGCGCCATCGCCGCAACGCTCGTGGCATTCGTTGCCGGCGGCAGCGTTGGCTGGATCGCGCACGGCGCCAACACAAAGCAATCCATGTTCGCGAATTTCACCGACGACGCGCTCGACGCCCACAAACTGTATGTGGTCGAGGTTCGGCATCCCGTGGAAGTAGCAGGCAACGAACGCGCCCATCTGCAGCAATGGTTGTCCAAGCGATGCGGATATCAGGTTCGCGCGCCCGAACTCGACGCGAACGGACTGAAGCTTGTCGGCGGTCGGCTGCTGCCCGGCCCCAGCGGCCCCGCATCGTTCCTGATGTACGAGAACGCCTCGGGTGAGCGGTTTACGATTTACGCCTCACGCGCCACGACCGAAGCCACGCAGATGCGCTACGCGGCTAACGACGGCAACGGCGCCATGTTCTGGGCCGACCGTGGCGTCGGCTACGTGGTATCGGGACCGACAGACCGTACCCGGCTGCAACACGTCGCGCGGCTGGTCTATGACCAGACTGAGAAGACGGGACTGTAAGCTCTATTTCCTTGCCAAGCGAAGGCGTCACGATTTCTGCAACGCGATCGTGACGCCGCTGAGCGTCAGCACCATCGCAATGATCTCCCTCACACCCAGCGGTTCACCCAACACGAACGCTGCCGACACCACGCCAATCACAGGCGCCAGCAGCATTCCCGTCGACGCGGATGCCGGCGGAAGACGGCGCAGGGTCTCGAACCAGGTCAGGTAGCACACGCCCATCGGGATGAGCGTCATATAGATCATGACCGTCCAGCCGGTTGGAGACAGGGCGCTGAAATCGAGTTTTTCGAACGCCAGCCCGAGCACGAGCATCACAAAACATCCCAGGCCGACCTGCCAGGCGACAAGCGCGATCGGTGACAACGGAATCTGCGATCGGTTCAGGACATTGCCCAGCGCGAACAGAATGGCCGCTGCCAGCGCGAGAACAATGCCCACCAGCTTGTCGTGGCTGAACGCGAAGCCCTGACCGCTGAACAGAACAACAAGTCCGGCGAGCCCAAGAACCAAAGCGATGACGTCGCGCGGCATCGGGCGCATGCCGCGAATCGGCCACGCGAACAGCGTCGCCCAGATCGGCATGGTGTAGACCAGCAGTGCGCCCTCGCTGACGCTGACCCATTTCATGGCAATGGTCGTGAAGCCCATCCATGCGAAAACGTTGGTGAACGTTGCAAACAGCAATCGCGGCACGGCTTCGCGCGGTACGCTCAATCGTTCACCGCGTGCAAGCACGATGCAGGCGAGAATAAGTGCAGCTGTCACGCCGGCCGCGCCCCGTGAGAACAACGGTGGCAACTCGCGCAGCAACAGCTTGATGGCGGGCCAGTTAAATCCCCATCCCAGCGCGGTCACACCCAAACAGGCAAAGCCGATCCATCTTGATCTATCCATCGAATGTTGCGGCCTTGAAATCCTGCTATTTCGCGATGCGCCGCTTATAGCTTCGAGGGATTCCGGCGACCACCGCACCTGCTTCATGTGGGCCATGCAGCTCTGCGCAGCGCACGCGGCCGCGTCGCTCAATCTGAGCTGCTCGTGTGGCGGTTCAGAAGACCGCATCATTTGTGCGGCGAGCCCGGAATGCGGACTTCTGAATCAAAGCCACACGACAACAATAACTTGCTAGTGTCCTTCGATTCCGAAGTTCGCAAACGAAGGTGCCGCGCAATGATGCGAACTTCGGAATCGGAACACTAGATATTTTCCGCCGTCACGCGCGCGATACCATCCAGCACGTGTCCCCAACCTGGGGTCATCGCATCCCATGCGGACTGGTTTTGCGGCAGGCGGAAACCGGAATGCTCCATGCGAACATGGGTGCCGCCATCCGCGAGCGTGAGTGTCCACGTCACGATGGTGTCGAGCCGCGAGCCATATCTCGGATTTGCATCCGAGCCACCTTTCCACGAATAGCGAAGCAGACGCGGCGGATCGCAGTCGAGCACCTCGCAACGCACGATGCCGTCCCAATCTCCCATCGGCTTGGTCGTGAAGGTGAAGCGATGTCCAACTGTCGCCTCAAAATCGTTGGGCATCAGCCACTTCGCGATCAACGCGCTCTGGGTCAGCGTGCGCCAGATTTTCTCAGGCGCGTGCGCCACTGTCTTCTCCACGATGATCGATTGGGTTTCACTCATCACTCAACTCTCCAAGTAGCTTTTCCAGTTCGTCAAAGCGCTCTCGCCAGAACTGACCGTAATGGCCGAGCCAATCCACCAGCGGCGCAAGTCCCCTCAGAGTTGCGCTGTAATGCACGTTGCGGCCTTCGCGCCGCTCGCTCACCAACCCCGCCCCATGCAACGCACGCAGATGCTGCGAAACCGCTGGCTGCGAGACACGGGCGCCCTTCACCAATGACGTCGCCGTCACCTCACCTGCTTGAACGATGCGCTGATACATCGCCCGGCGCGTTGGATCGGCGAGCGTCTTTAAGACGAGGTCAAGTTTCGGTGCCGCGGCAGCCATCTTTGATATATAAGTACATACTTATATATGAGTCAACGCAGATGTTCGCGCCGGGACAGCCGTGGGTGAGGCCATCCAGGATCATCTGTCGCGTCAGGACAGGGACGATCGAATGTTTTGGAAGAGGAGGCTCGGTAAGCCGTCGCGCGAAGCGCTACGAACAGCACGCATGACTTTGAAAAAAAAATGCCGTCGCCGCATTCGCGGAGACGGCATTGCATCGGCAGCGTTATTCGAGATCGGTGCGCGGATTATAGGGATGATCGGTGCGCCATTTTTCCATCAGCGCCTCGAGCTCCGCGTCATTGCCGTTGGGCAGTACGATCCGCGCGGTCACAAGCAGATCGCCCGGCTCGCCCTTGTTGGGAAGCCCCTTACCTTTCAGGCGGAAGGTTCGCCCGCTCGACGTGTTCTTCGGGATCGACAACTGCACCGCGCCGTCAAGCGTCGGCACGCGCACCTTTGCCCCAAGCACAGCTTCATACAGCGTGATCGACAGATCGAGCCGCAAATTGGTGCCATCGACCTTGAAATACGGGTGCGGCGCAACGTTCACCGTAATCAGCACATCACCGGGACGATGCCCCGGTGCTTCCTGTCCCTGACCCTTGAGCCGGATCTGCTGACCGGATTCGACGCCCGCCGGAATCTTGACGTTCAGTTCCTTGCCGGTGGGCAGCCGCACGCGGCGCGTCGCGCCTTGCACAGCTTCCTCAAGGGCAACGTTCATGGTGACGTTCAGATCAAGATCGGCCGCGAACGGCGTTTCATACTCAAACGTATCGGCTCCGCCGCGCGCACCTGCAGCGCCCGCCTGCCCACCGAACATGCTCTTGAGAATATCCTCGAAACCACCACCGCCGCCGAAGCCGGCACCGCCGGGTCCTGCTCCCGCTCCGCCCTGACGGAAGGTGTATTCAAAGCCGCCCGGCCCGGCACGACGCGCACCGCCGCCGCCAGGAAAGCCGCCTTCAAAACCCTGAAACTTCGGTTTGCCCTCGGCGTCGATTTCACCGCGATCGAACTGCTTGCGCTTGCTCTCGTCGCCGAGAATCTCATTCGCCATGTTCAGTTCGGAAAAGCGGTCGGCCGCTTTCGGGTCGTCCTTGTTGGCATCGGGATGGTGCTTCTTGGCGAGCTTGCGATAAGCGCTCTTGATCGCCGCCGCAGTGGCACCCCGCTGCACCCCCAGGACCTCATAGGGGTCGCGCATTCGTTGAATCTCCTTGGAATTCAAGTGAGGCCGGTTGGCCTTTACCCAGCAATTGGGGGTTATTTGGGGTTTTCGTCACATTTCCGCAACGGGTCCATCCCACAGCGGCGATTTCGAAATCATTCAACTCCGCTTCCAGGGCTTCATATTGCGAATTTCCCAGGCCTGTCCCCTGCCGTCCTGACAGGCTTCGCCCTGCAGCCAGCCCTCGTTGCTGCCGCGGACGTAACTGGCGAGAAAATCACGGCAAGTGCGTCCCTCGTTGGTATAGGTTGAGGCCAGAGGCGTGACCGAGCCCCGCGCGCCGGTTTCAGGATTTTCCCAAGGCTGGCTGGCATTTTTACCGCCGCGCGTCAGGATGTCGGACGCCGCATTGCGGGCAAGCGCGAGGTCGGCATCGGTGAGCTCCGTATCGTCCTTCACACGCACAATCGGACCAATCGAGCCCGTAACGTCGGAGAGATCTTCTTTCTTGTCGTTCTTGGCAAACATGTTGCCCAGCCGGAAGCTGCATCCCCCGGTCGATACACCGATGATCACAAGGGCCGTGGCAAGCAAAAGCTTGCGGATCGGCGATAGGCCACGGGCGCCGCGTGCCCTATATAGGGAACGGTCGCACAACAAAGGCTCGGCGCTGAGTGGCGCGGCGGGACGCAAACCGGTACTCCAAACATGAACGGTCCAGACACCATCAAAAGCCCAAGTGAGTTAATTTCCGGTGATTTCACCGCCGCGGAGGAACCTTTCGGGCTTTTTGCCACGTGGTTTGCCGAGGCGGTCAAATCCGAGCCGAACGATCCCAATGCGATGGCGCTGGCGACCGTCGACGCCGATGGACTGCCGGATCTGCGAATGGTTCTGCTCAAGGGCTACGACGCCGACGGATTCGTCTTTTACAGCCACATCGCCAGCGCCAAGGGCCGCGAGCTCGCCGCGAATCCCAAGGCGGCACTGCTGTTTCACTGGAAATCCCTGCGCCGGCAGGTCCGTATCCGCGGCAAGGTTGAAACTGTGACCGACGCCGAGGCGGATGCCTATTTCGCGACCCGGCCGAAACAGGCGCAAATCGGAGCCTGGGCGAGCAAGCAAAGCCAGCCGCTGGAAAGCCGCATGGCGTTTGAAAAAGCGATCGCGCTCAACGCCGCGAGATATACCATCGGCGAAGTGCCTCGCCCGCCCGGCTGGAGCGGCTGGCGGATCATCCCCCAGGCATTCGAGTTCTGGCACGATCGCCCATTCCGCTTGCACGACCGGATTGAATTTCGTCGCGCAGCTTCAGACGCCGCATGGGAGAAAACGCGCCTCTATCCGTGATAGACAGTCCTTCAACGCGACAGCCCGCAGCCGAGACCCTTTCCCATGCCAAATTCCACGCCAGCCGATTCCAACGCGCCGAAGCGCACGCTGCTTCTGACCGGCGCGAGCCGCGGCATCGGCCATGCCACCGTCATCCGGTTTTCCAGCGCCGGCTGGCGCGTGATCACCTGTTCGCGCCATCCGTTTCCCGAGCAGTGCCCGTGGGACGCCGGTCCGGAAGACCACATCCAGGTTGACCTGTCCGATCACAAGGACACCGCGCGCGCCATCGATGAAATCCGCGAACGGCTCAATGGCGGCCACCTTCACGCGCTGGTCAACAATGCGGCTATTTCGCCGAAGGGTGCTGGTGGCACGCGCATGGGCTCGGTGGACACCGATGTCGATGTCTGGAGCCATGTGTTTCGCGTGAATTTCTTCGCGCCGATCATGCTCGCGCGCGGGTTGATCGAAGAGCTGAAGGCCGTGAAGGGTTCGGTCGTGAATGTGACGTCGATCGCCGGCTCGCGCGTGCATCCGTTTGCCGGCGCCGCCTACGCAACGTCAAAAGCTGCGCTCGCCGCGCTGACCCGTGAGATGGCGGCGGATTTCGGCCGGGTCGGTGTCCGCGTCAACGCCATTGCCCCGGGTGAGATCGACACCTCGATCCTGTCCCCTGGCACCGAGAAGATCGTCGACAGCCAGATCCCGATGCACCGGCTCGGCACCCCCGATGAGGTCGCCAAGATCATCTACGTGCTGTGCACCGAGACGTCGTCGTATGTGAATGGCGCAGAAATTCACATCAACGGCGGACAGCACGTCTGAAGAGCGCTGGAATCGACAGGTCGGTCGGCCACTGACCGACCGACCTTCGTGATGTCATCAGACGACCGTCAGCTTGACGTCGACGTTGTTGCGGGTCGCGTTCGAGTACGGGCACACCTGATGGGCCTTGGCGACAAGGTCCTCCGCTGCCGCGCGATCAAGACCCGGGAGCGACACCGCGAGCGCGATATCGAGACCAAACCCGCCCTCTGAGCGCGGGCCGATTCCGACATCCGCCGTCACCGTCGCATCCGCCGGCACCTTCGGACCGCCCTGTGACGCCACAGCCTTCATGGCGCCGATGAAGCAGGCCGCATATCCCGCCGCGAACAGCTGTTCCGGATTGTTACCCGCACCGCCGGCACCGCCGAGCTCCTTCGGGGTCGAGAGGCTGACCTGGAATGCACCATCCTTGGTCGCGGCTTTGCCGTCACGACCGCCGGTGGCAGTTGCTTGGGTGCGATAGAGAACATTTACAGACATCGTCATCTCCGTTGGTTTCGAAGCTCGGCTCGGTTCCATTCATCGGAACCGGATAGGTAATTTGTATCGCGCACGATCTAATCGCGCAATATACAAATTTGCATAGCTGCTCTTCAGAAAACGATCGCGCGATTCAATCGCGCACGTCCTAAATCCGTCATGAGGGAGATGGGCCATGGCAACCCCGAAGACGGCCGAGCTTTTGAAGATCGACAATTTCATCTGTTTCGCGCTGTACTCCGCGGGGCATGCGATGACGCGGCTCTACAAGCCTTTGCTGGAGCCGCTCGGCCTCACCTACCCGCAATTCCTGGTCATGGTCGCCTTATGGGAGAAAGACGACCGCACTGTCGGAGACATCGGCGACACGCTGCTGCTGGAATCGAGCACGCTCACGCCGCTTCTGAAACGACTGGAAGCCGCGCAATTGATCCGTCGCACCCGTGACCGTGAGGACGAGCGCGTGGTCCGTATCCAGCTCACGCCCGAGGGACGCGCGTTAAAAGAAAAAGCCGGCGGCATCCCTGAAGCCATCGGCTGCGCCACCGGTCTCACTGTGCCCGACATCATCAACCTGACCACTGAGATTAAAGCGCTGCGCGACAAGCTCATCGATGCGCAGGCGAACGCGCCGGCCAGCCACGCAACTTAACTCGCCTTCCTGTGCCGCGCCGTCGCACGACCGGACTTCTTCGCGGTCCGGCGCGAAGATGTTGTGCGAGACCGGCGCGTCGCGCGTGAAGACGATGCTCTCCCTTTGAGGCTCTGCTTCAAAGCATCCATCAGGTTGATGACGTTGTCCGGCCTCTCTTCGGGCTCGGGCTGCTTGATGGTCTTGCCCGATGCCTTGCGCTTGACCAGCGCTCGCAGTGCGGTCTCGTACTTGTCCTTGAATTTTTCGGGATTGAAGTGAGAGGCCTTGCTATCGAGAATATGCACCGCAAGATCGATCATGTCCTTGGACGTTCTCGGCGTCTTGATCTTGTCGAAGTAGTCCGCCTCATCGCGCACTTCACCGGCGTATCTCAGCGTCGTCGCCAGCAGGCCTTTGCCGAGCGGCTCTATCGTCACAGTACGCTCGCGGTTCGCGAGCACCACGCGCCCCAGCGCCACGCGGTCCTGATCCTTCATGGCATCGCGGATTACCGCGAAAGCCTCGATGCCGGCCTTGCCGTCGGGCACCATGTAATAAGGATGATCGAGATAACGGCGGTCGATTTCGTCGCGCGGCACGAAGTTATCGATATCGATGGTGTGATTGCTCTCAAGCTGAACAGCGTCCAGTTCGTCCTTGTCGACCGGCACGTACGACCCTTTGCTGACTTCGTAACCGCGCCCCTTCTGCTCTCCTTCCACGACATCGCCGGTCTCGGCATCAACCATCTGCTGTTTGAGGCGATTGCCGGTCTCGGTGTTGATCATGTGAAATCGGGTGCGCTCCATGGTGCTGGAGGCCGGATAAAGCGCCACCGGGCACATCACGAGTGACAGCTTCAACGTCCCTTTCCAGTACGGGCGCGGCATCGGTAACCTCCAGGCACGAAGTTCGGCGGGAATGGAACCTCAACGGAGCTCACGGGTTTTCGTTCCGGGAAGCTCTGATCCTGCAGGTGGGGAAACATCGTGGCCCGTAAAAGCCTCAAGACTTACCGCACGAAGCGCGATTTCACGAAGACATCAGAGCCGAGCGGCAAGACAACCGTGGCGCCATCGAAGGTCCGCCGCTTCGTCATCCAGAAACACGATGCGACCCGCCTGCACTACGACCTGCGGCTCGAGTTCGATGGTGTGTTCAAATCATGGGCCGTGACGCGTGGCCCCTCGCTCGATCCGAAAGACAAGCGCCTGGCGGTTGAGGTCGAAGATCATCCGCTGGATTACGGCGACTTCGAAGGCACAATTCCCAAGGGGCAATATGGGGGCGGCACGGTGATGCTGTGGGACCGTGGCTATTGGCTGTCGGACGATGCTGACAAAGGTTTCAAGAAAGGCGACCTCAAATTCGCGCTCGAAGGCGACAAGCTGCATGGCGAATGGGTGCTGGTGCGCATGAAGAACGATCGGACGGGCGGCAAGCGCACCAACTGGCTGCTGATCAAGCATCGTGACGACTATTCCCGCGAAGGTGCGGAGAATGACATCCTGGAAGAAGACAAGTCCGTAGCCTCCCGCCGGACCATGGCGCAGATCGCCGAAGGCAAAGGCCGTGCCCCCAAACCATTCATGACCAAATCCAGCTCTGCAAAAGCCAATCAGATCTGGAATTCAAATAAAGGTCTCGCTGCAGATCGGCGTGAAAGCAAGAGCCGCCCCGCCAAGCGACCCGCGCGCGGGACAAAAAAGAAGACCGTGGCACGACTGCGGAGCAAGTCGCCTTCCAAAAGCGCCCCGCTGAAAACGTCCGGCGCGAAGCCCGTCTCCAAGCTGCCGGATTTTATTTCTCCGCAACTCTGCGCTTCGGTGAGCCGGCCGCCGTCCGGTGAAGGTTGGGTCCATGAGATCAAGTTCGACGGCTACCGCATTCAGATGCGGATCGCGGACGGCGAGGTTTCACTCAAGACCCGCAAGGGACTGGACTGGACCGGTAAGTTCTCCGCCATCGCCAAGGAAGCAGCGAAGCTTCCCGACGGCATTATCGACGGCGAAGTCGTTGCGCTCGACCATGCGAAGCATCCAAGCTTCGCTTCGCTGCAGGCAGCCCTATCGGACGGCAAGACCGATGAACTGATCTTCTACGCTTTCGACCTGCTGTTCTCGGATCGCGCGGATCTGCGCAAGCTGCCGTTGTCCGAACGCAAAGCGCGGCTGCAGGCGCTGCTCGATGGCCGGCGCAAGCGCGACAAAGGCGTCATCCAATACGTGGATCATTTCGAGACCGGCGGCGATGCCATCCTGGAGTCCGCCTGCAAGATGTCGCTCGAAGGCATCGTCTCAAAGATGACGTCGGCGCCCTACCGGTCTGGCCGCACGGAAAGCTGGAGCAAGGCCAAGTGCCGCGCCGGGCATGAGGTCGTGATCGGCGGCTGGAAAACCACCGCGGGCAAATTCCGTTCGCTGATGGTCGGCGTGCCGCGCGGCGATCATCTCGCTTACGTCGGAATTGTCGGCACCGGCTACGGACAAGCGGTCGTCAAACAGATCATGCCTGAACTCAAAGCCAATGCCGCCAAGGAAAATCCGTTTGGCGGCGCGAATGTGCCGAAGAAAGCATCCGAGGTGCACTGGCTCAAGCCCGAACTGGTTGCGGAGATCGAGTTCGCCGGCTTCACCGGCGACGGCATGGTCCGGCAGGCCGCTTTCAAGGGACTGCGAAAAGACAAATCGGCCAGCGAGGTCACGGCGGATGAGCCGGTCAAGACCGAGGTCGCGGAGCCTTCGAAACCTGCATCGGCAAAAGCCGCAAAAGCGAAGGCATCCAAGGCGAGCGCAAAACCGTCCAAGGGCACCGCAGTCGTCTTGGGCGTGACGATTTCAAACCCCGACAAAGCGATGTGGCCCGATGGCGGCGACGGTGAGCCCATTACCAAGCTTGACCTCGCTCACTACATGGAAAGCGTCGGCGACTGGCTGATCGCGCACATCAAGGGGCGCCCTTGCTCAATCATCCGCGCGCCGGACGGCATCAACGGCGAGACATTCTTCCAGCGCCATGCCATGGCGGGCATGTCGAACCTGCTTGAGGAAGTAAAAGTCTCAGGCGATCGAAAACCTTATCTTCAGATCGATCGGATCGAAGGCCTCATTGCCGTGGCGCAAATTGGCGGTCTCGAACTGCATCCGTGGAATTGCGCACCCGATGAGCCTGATGTGCCTGGGCGGTTGGTCTTCGACCTGGATCCCGCGCCCAACGTTGAATTCACCGCCGTGATCGACGCCGCACGTGAGATGCGCAACCGTTTGACGGAACTGGGCCTGGAAAGTTTCTGCAAGACGACGGGAGGCAAAGGCCTTCACGTCGTCACGCCGCTGAAGGACGCGAAGAAAGACAAGATCGATTGGAAAACAGCGAAAGCCTTCGCCCAGCAGGTGTGCCAACAGATGGCAGCCGACAATCCCGAGCTTTACCTGCTCAACATGTCGAAGCAGCAGCGCAACGGTAAGATCTTTCTCGACTACCTGCGCAACGACCGGATGTCGACGGCAGTCGCCCCGTTGTCACCGCGCGCACGCGAGGGTGCGCCCGTCTCGATGCCGGTGACATGGGCTCAAGTGCGCAGTGATCTTGATCCGAAGAAATATACCTTGCGGACGGTACCGTCCCTTTTACGCAAGACGAAGGCCTGGTCCGACTACGATGACGGCGGACGCTCGATCAAGGCCGCGATTGCGAAGCTCGCCAAATAGCTCGTGCGGTGGATCTGATGTTCGTATCAGTATCAGCCGCGAGTCCGTGATACGAACGTCAGAACCGGAACACTAGAGCCACCGCTTCCATTTGAAGAACATGTAGGGAAGTATGGCGGCGATCAGCATCATCACCAATGCAATCGGATATCCGTGCGGCCAGTCAAGTTCAGGCATCAGCTTGAAGTTCATGCCATAGATGGACGCGATCAGGGTCGGCGGCATCAGCACCACCGCCATCACCGAGAACAGCTTGATGATGTTGTTCTGCTCGAGGTTGACCACCCCGAGCATCGCATCGAGCACGAAGGTGATCTTGCTCGACAGATAGGATGCGTGATCCGTCAGGGACGAGACGTCCCGCTGCAGGGTCTTGAACTGGGCTTTCTGTTCCTTGTTCCAGCGGCCCGCATCGGTTTCGACCGTGACGAAGGAGATCAGGCGTCCGATCGACACCAGGCTCTCACGTACTTTCGACGTAATGTCGCCCTTCTTGCCGATGGCGAGCAAAATCTGGGAATAGCTTCGCGCATGGCCCTTCTCGGCCGACGGTTCGAATATTTGAGAGGACACGCTGTCGACGTCCGCGCCGGCGCGCTCAAGAATGTCGGCGCAGCGGTCGATCACAGCGTCGAGAATTTCCAACAGAAGGCCGTCGCCCGTGATATTCGGCGAACAGCTGCGCCCCAGCTTGGCGGCGATCAACGCGAATGGCCTGGGCTCATCGTACCGGACGGTCACCAGCCGGTGGTCCGTCAGGATGAAGGTGACGGGGGTGGTGCGCGGCGCCAGCGAGTCGGCCCCGCACATCAAAGTCGCGGTCATGTAGCGCGCGCCATTCTCGGTATAGAGGCGGCTGGAAATCTCGATTTCCTGCATGTCTTCACGGGTCGGGATTTCGATGCCAACCAGTTTTTCGACCGCCTTGTCCTCGCCCGGTGACGGCGTCTTCATATCGATCCAGATCGCTTCACCAGGCAACGCTTCTGGCTGAAGACCATCGAACTTCCTCAGACCGGACGCGCTGGGAACATAGGCTGTGAGCATGGGCATCTCCGGAACGCGAAGGCTGGATGGCTGCGGTAACCGAGACCGCCATGAGGTGTCAAAGCGCAAATTGATTCGATTCTGGCAAGCCTTCTGGCACATGGCCGCGACATCCCGATGTCACAAACGCCGCCGGGCGCCGGGGGGTTGGGAGCGTTGGGACGGGGCTGGGAGAGGTCCTAAAAGTGCTGACAAGGCCAATATTTAGCCCGATCTGCCAGCGAGTGCGGCATCAAAGTCACACTCGGATGCCGCGTGGCAAGATCACCAGAGAATGACTGGAAATATGGCAAGAGACGTCGTTTATATGGCGGTGCGCTAAACAGAAGCGCGTCGCAAAAAACATGTGACTGAGTGACGCGCAGCGCCTCGTGATCGGAAATTCGTCAATGCCCTCTTTTGCTTCGAAACTTGTTCTTCTCGCCGCAGGCGCCATGCTGGCCGGCTGCATGCAGGCGACCCATTTTGAGGCCGCACCGGAAGCCAGCCTCAAGCCGCGCGACAAAGAGTATCTGTCGAAAGTCAGCTACGACAAGGTGCCCGTAGCACAGCCATTCCGGCGCGCCATCGTCGATTTCCATCGCAAGGAGCTGCCGGGCTCCATCGTCGTCGATTCCGACAACCACTACCTCTACTACGTGCTGGATGGTGGCAAGGCGATCCGCTACGGCATCACTGTCGGCGAAGAAGCGATGGCCTGGTCTGGTATCGCCAAGGTCGGCGCCATGAGCGAATGGCCCGATTGGCATCCCACCAAGGGCGAGATTTCCCGCCTCGGCGTCCCGACCTTTGTGAAGGGCGGACCTGACAATCCTATGGGATCGCGCGCGATTTATCTCTACTCGGGCGGCAAGGACACGCTGTTCCGTATTCACGGCACCAATCAGCCGGAATACATCGGCGCCTCCATTTCCTCCGGCTGCATCCGCCTGACCAATGAGGACGTCATCGACCTCTATAACCGGGTCAAAATGGGCAGCGTCGTCGTGGTGCTCGATCCCAAGCAGGGCGATTCGCCATTCAACTCGAAGATGGCAATGCAGGGCGGCAGCGGCGGTAACTAACCTCGCCAAGCGCTGGTTCTCGATCTGAAAAGCGCCGCTAAACGCGGCGCTTTTTCTTTTGATCTCGCGTGTCGCGCGGGCGGCGGGGATGCGTCAACTCGCCACATGAACCCGGAAAGCCACACAGCACGTGCTGCGTAGCAAAACGTCCGCCGAAAAGCTGGAAAAACCGGCCGATTCAACGCAGAAAGATTGGTAACGGAATCGGAAGCTTCGTCCGGCTAGATTAAGGGGTGACGACACGCCCCAGTATCCATTGGAACTCAGGAATGTCTTCGTTTACTTCAAAAATTGCCGTTCTGCTCGCAAGCGCAATGCTTGCCGGCTGCATACAGGCCACGTCTACGACGTATGAAAAATCGCCCGAAGCGACTCTGAAGCCGCGCGACAAGGAATACCTTGCCAAGGCGCGCTACGAGAAGGTCGCGGTCGCCGAGCCCTTCCGCCGCGCCATCGTCAACTATCACCGCAAGGAATTGCCGGGCTCGATCGTCGTCGATTCCGACAACCACTACCTCTACTACGTGCTGGAAGGCGGCAAGGCGATCCGCTACGGCATCACCGTCGGCGAAGAGGCTCTGGCGTTCTCCGGTATCGCCCGTGTTGGCAACATGCAGGAATGGCCAAAGTGGACGCCGACAGCCGACATTCACAAGCGCATCGAAGGCTTACCGCAGTCAGTCGCCGGCGGTCCGGACAATCCGCTCGGCGCGCGCGCGCTGTACCTCTATCAGGGCAACAAGGACACGCTGTTCCGCATTCACGGCACCAACCAGCCGGAATACATCGGCGCGTCGATTTCCTCCGGCTGCATCCGGCTCACCAATGAGGACGTGATCGACCTCTACAGCCGTGCCAAGCAAGGCACAGTGGTGGTTGTGCTCGATCCCAAGCAGGGTGACTCGCCCTTCAACTCCAAAATGGCGTTGCAGGGCGGCTCCGGCGGTACCTGACAGTTCGCGAACACATCAAATGCACGAAGGCGCCGAAGCAATTCGGCGCTTTTTTATTTCCGCTCGCTGATGGCTGGCATCTCGCGCGGCGGGGCCTCTGTCGGGCGTTCGGCTGGCAGCAGCGGGGCGACAGCCGGCAGCGGATCATAGACGTTCCAGTGGCAAAGTTTGTAGTTGTTGCGCCGCTCGGCGAGATCGAGATGGACATGATCCTCGTGATACCAGTCCGACCCCGGCCCCAGCACGGTGGTGAACCGCGTACAGACCGACGCGAGCACCTTCTCCCGTGTGTCACGCGCCAGGGTCCGGTCCGTCAGCGAGAGCGTGACGCCATTTGACAGCCTGAGCCCGCGCACATCGAGCGCGTTGGCAAGGCCATGTTCAGATAGTTTTGCGCCCCTGACGCGGTTGCGGCCACGGCATTCGAACGAGTCGAAATTATCCAGCTCGCTGAGCGTGGTGCCGAGGCCCGCTGCGAGCGGCACCATGTCGGTTCGGATCCAGTCGGCCACAGCTGTCGCCATGGTACAGCGAAGGATAGCGGCAGGCTTCACCGCCACACGCTGGTTCGACGGCAGCACGATGGCTTCAAGCCGTACAAGGTCTTCACCCCCGCATCCGCCCGGCCCTCTGATCGGCGGGATGGTCGGTGCGATGGCGATGCTTTCGGTCAAGGCGAGACGGCACGCCGAAGGCGCGGCCGGTTTGGCCTGTGCTGCCTCCGGATTCCCGGCTTCAATCTCCGGCGCCTGTTGAGCACCCTGTCCGGCCTTCTCCGGCGCATCGTCAATCCGCGGTGCCTCAGCAGGCCGCGGGCGCGGCAACGGCACAGCGGCATGCACCTGCCCCGCGAAAGCGACACAGGCGACCAATATGAACGTTTGGGCAACAGACATCATGCCGCTGGCATGCCAAACAGAAGACCATTTGCGGCCCGCGTCGTCCGCGCTACAGTTCATACAAATCCCTTCGGGGAGCAAAACGATCACCGGACAAAGACAAAAAGCTACGCTGAGGAGGAAACACCGGATGCTTGGATTGATGCAAAATTGGCCCTTGTTGTGTCATCGAATTATCGATCACGCAGCAGCGATTCACGGCAAGCAAGAAGTCGTGACTCGATCGGTTGAAGGGCCAATTCATCGCACCAACTATGCCGAAATCCGCGCCCGCGCGTTGAAGGTCGGACAGCGGCTGGACCGCGAGGGCATCAAGCTCGGCGACCGCGTCGCGACCATCGCCTGGAATACCTGGCGCCATCTAGAAGCTTGGTACGGCATCATGGGCATCGGCGCCATCTGCCATACCGTCAACCCACGTCTGTTCCCGGATCAGATCGTCTGGATCGTCAATCATGCGCAAGACCGCATCATGATGACGGACCTGACCTTCGTGCCCATTCTGGAAAAAATTGCGGACAAGATGCCGACCGTCGAACGCTACATCGTGCTCACGGACAAGGCCCACATGCCGCAGACTACCCTGAAAAACGCGATCGCCTATGAAGACTGGATCGCGGAAGTCGACGGCGATTTCCAGTGGAGGGAGTTCGACGAGAACACCGCTGCTGCCATGTGCTACACCTCGGGCACGACCGGCGACCCGAAGGGCGTGCTCTATTCGCACCGCTCCAACGTGCTGCATGCCTTGATGGCCAACAACTCCGATGCGCTCGGCACGCGGGCCAAGGATGTGATGCTGCCGGTGGTGCCGCTGTTTCATGCCAACAGCTGGGGCATCGCGTTCTCAGCACCGAGCATGGGCACCAAGCTGGTGATGCCCGGACCGAAGCTCGATGGCGCTTCGGTGTACGAGCTGCTCTCGACCGAAAAGGTGACCTACACCGCCGGGGTGCCGACGGTCTGGCTGATGCTGCTGCAATACATGGCCACCGAGAAGAAGACCCTGCCCGATCTCAAGGTTCTGATCTGCGGCGGTTCGGCGATGCCGCGCTCCATGATCAAGGCCTTCATGGATATGGGTGTCGAAGCCCGCCACGCCTGGGGCATGACCGAGATGAGCCCGATCGGCAGCGTGGGCGCGCTCAAGCCGCCTTTCACGGAGCTCGCCGGCGAAGCTGCGCTCGATGTCCTTCAAACTCAGGGCTACGCGCCGTTCGCGGTTCAGATGAAGATCACCGACGATACCGGCAAGCTTCTGCCGTGGGACGGCAAGACCTTCGGTCGCCTCAAGGTCAGCGGTCCTGCAGTCGCGAAAGCCTACTACCGCGTCGACACCAATATTCTGGACGATGACGGCTTCTTCGATACAGGTGACGTCGCGACCATCGACGAGGATGGCTACATGCGGATCACCGACCGCTCGAAGGACGTCATCAAGTCCGGCGGCGAATGGATTTCCTCGATCGACCTGGAAAACCTCGCGGTTGGTCATCCGAAGGTCCTCGAGGCCGCCGTGATCGGCGTGCATCATCCGAAGTGGGACGAACGGCCGCTGCTCGTCGTGCAGCTGAAGCCGGATCAGAGTGCCACGCCCGACGAGATCCTGAAGTTCATGGAGGGCAAGATCGCCAAGTGGTGGATGCCGGACGACGTTCAGTTTGTTGACGCCATCCCGCACACCGCCACCGGCAAGATCCTCAAGACGGCGCTGCGGGACCAATTCAAGGCCTACAAGTTCCCGACCGCCGCGGCGTAAGACCGGCGTCTTCGGCCGCTCATATTGATGATGCCCGGGTTAATCCCGGGCATCACATTTTTGAGGCAACCGGGCGACTGATTAAGCCACGCCAAGCCAAAAATCCTTTGCTTATCAATAATTTTCCCGCCGAGAGCGCTTCACAGCCGCCCCGCAAATGCGCTAGTGGTCCGCTTCTAACGTTCGCATCAACGCAGCCCTTCCGGCCGGCGTACCAACGGATATTCAAGGCATGCGACGCCGCTTCTCAGCTGCCTATCAAACAGAGCCGCTTTCCGCCCTCGCCGTGTGGTCGCGGCGCCTCGCGGTGTTTTCGCTGCTGGCGACCGTCACCTCGATCATCGTGATCCGCTTCGGATTTCTTGAGCTGAGACCCGCGCTGGCCACGTTCTTCGGTGCCCTCGCCCTTGCCGGACTTTCGATTCTCGTTGGCCTCGCTGCGTTCGCCGCGATCTGGCAGAACGGCTCACGCGGCATGAGCCTCATTCTTCTGGCCTTCCTGATCAGTGCTGCGATCCTGGCCTACCCGGCTTACCTCGCCTATCAGTATCGCAAACTCCCGGCCATTCACGATATCACCACCGACGCGATCAACCCGCCGCGCTTCGACACGCTGGCACCATTGAGAGCCACGGATGGGGCGAATTCGGCGGTGTACGCCGGCCTTTACTCAGCGGAGCAACAGCGCGCCGCCTATCCGGACATCGAACCGATCAGTATCGACGTCCCGCCGCAGCGGGCCTATGAGCTCGTCCTGCGCATCGTCAACCGGCGTAAGTGGCTGATCATCGACGAGCGTCCGCCGCAACCGCCGCAGCGCCCGGGACGCATCGAGGCGGTGGCCCGCACGCCGGTCATGGGATTCCGTGAGGACATCTCGATCCGCGTCGCGCCGGATGGCGATGGCTCGCGCGTCGATATCCGCTCATCGTCGCGCTACTTCGAGCACGATCTCGGCAGCAACGCCGCCCGCATCACCAAGTTCACGGAAGATCTCAATACGGCCGTCGACAATGCGGCACCGGTCAAGAAACTGATGACGCCCGCCAAGCCTCAGGCCAAGGGCGCGACCAAACGATAAGTCCCCCCGATGACCGGGTCGCCATCGGTTGCCACGACCTTGCGCGCAACGAGGTCTTCAAGGTGAGCCAGCACTGAATAGCCAGCGGCACCAACCAGATTTGGAGCAAGCCCGATATAGCTCGCGCGGACGATCGTCGGGATGTCCGCCTGCCCCTTGGACAGCCGATGCAGGATCGATGCTTCTCGCGCCTTGCGGTGGCGAATAAGAAATTTCACGAAACGTACTGCGTCGGGAATCTCAGGTCCGTGCCCGGAGAAATAGAGCTGCTCGTCACGGTGCGTCAGCTTTTCAAGTGACGCCATGTAATCGACCATCGAGCCATCGGGCGGAGCTACGATCGACGTCGACCAACCCATCACATGGTCGCCGATGAACATCAGCTTACGTTCCGGCCATGCGAAAGCCATGTGGTTAGCGGTGTGACCGGGCGTGGTGACCGCTTCCAGCCGCCAGCCATCCCCCTCGATGATGTCGCCATCCTTGAGCGTCACATCCGGCCGGAAGTCCCAGTCGCCGCCGGACTCTGTCGCACGTGTCTCGCTCGCATAAGCCGGCCGCGAGGCGCGATGCGGTCCTTCAGCATAGACCGTTGCGCCGGTTGCTTCCTTGAGCCGCGCGGTGCCGGGAGAATGATCATTATGGGTGTGCGTCAGAAGAATATGGGTAACAGTTTCGCCGCGCACGGCATCGAGCACCGCGCGGGCGTGGTCTTCATTGACCGGACCCGGATCGATGATCGCCACATTGCCACGGCCGACGATGTAGGTCACCGAGCCGGTAAACGTAAAAGCACTGGGATTGTTACACAGCACACGGCGCACGCCGGGGACGACTTCTTCCACTACCCCTGGGGCAAGCGGAAAATCCCGGTTGAATGGCATGTCCTCGTTATCGCTCATGTGTCTGTGTCCATATTCGTCTGATCAACTGCAAACACGTTCATGGCCGGGAATAACCCGGCCATGACATTGTGGAACGAAAGATCAATCGCGGCGCATCTTTACATAAACGCCTGGATGCCGGTGATGGCACGGCCGAGGATGAGGGCGTGAATGTCGTGGGTGCCCTCATAGGTGTTGACCGTCTCCAAGTTCTGCGCGTGACGCATCACGTGGAACTCGCTCGAAATGCCGTTGCCGCCGTGCATATCGCGCGCCATACGAGCGATATCGAGCGCCTTGCCGCAATTGTTGCGCTTCATGATCGAGATCATTTCCGGCGCCAGCTTGCCTTCGTCCATCAAGCGGCCCAGACGCAGCGAGCCTTGCAGACCGAGCGTAATCTCAGTCTCCATGTCGGCGAGCTTCTTCTGCACCAACTGGGTCGCCGCGAGGGGACGGCCGAACTGCTTGCGGTCAAGCACGTATTGCCGTGCGCGGGCGAAGCAGTCTTCCGCAGCGCCCATTGCGCCCCACGAAATGCCGTAACGCGCGCGGTTAAGGCAGCCGAACGGCCCCTTCAGGCCCGACACGTTCGGCAACAGTGCACTTTCCGGGACGACGACGCCGTCCATCACCACTTCACCGGTGATCGATGCCCGCAGCGACAGCTTGCCGCCGATCTTCGGGGCCGAGAGGCCCTTCATGCCCTTCTCGAGGATGAAGCCACGGATTTGATTGTCGTGCGCAGCGGACTTCGCCCACACCACGAAGACGTCAGCGATCGGCGCATTCGAGATCCACATTTTGCTGCCGGTCAGCCGATAGCCATCGGCGACCTTCTCCGCGCGGGTCTTCATGCCGTCCGGATCGGAGCCGGCATCCGGCTCGGTCAGGCCGAAGCAACCGACCCATTCGCCTGAGGCGAGCTTGGGCAAATATTTCTTGCGCTGCGATTCATCGCCGTAGGCGTAGATCGGGTACATCACCAGCGACGACTGCACGCTGTTCATCGAGCGATAGCCGGAATCGACGCGCTCGATCTCGCGCGCGATCAGGCCGTAAGCAACATAGCTCGCGTTGGCGCAGCCATATTCCTCCGGCAACGTCACGCCGATCAGACCCAACTCACCCATTTCGTTGAAGATGGCGCGGTCGGTCTTCTCTTCCAGATAGGCCTGCGAGAC
Source organism: Bradyrhizobium sp. SYSU BS000235 (assembly GCF_049747295.1). NCBI lineage: Bacteria > Pseudomonadati > Pseudomonadota > Alphaproteobacteria > Hyphomicrobiales > Nitrobacteraceae > Bradyrhizobium > Bradyrhizobium sp. SYSU BS000235. The sequence continues at coordinate 3,359,002 of NZ_JBMHJM010000001.1, read as the reverse complement.
GCGCGGCAGCAACTTGTCCTGAGCATAAGCGCGCGCGGTGTCACGGATCATGCGCTCGTCTTCGGTCAACTGATCGTCGAGCAAGAACGGATCGTCCCACTGGAACGTTGCCTTCGCCGGCTTGTCCTTGGTCTGCGGACGCGAACTCATGGAATAGTCCTTTCAGCTTTATGTCTGCTGGTTTTGGTTACGATAAATCGTCAGTGTCAGGTTGCAAGCGTTAAACCAGTTCCCCGGTTCGACGACGTTCACCCTTCGAATGGTTCGTTTGCAACGATTTCGATGCCGAACCCTGACAGGCCTTTGTAGTCATGAGCGGACGACGTCAGATGGCGGATCGAGGTGACACCGAGGTCGCGCAGGATTTGCGCACCGACACCGACCTCACGCCATTGCCGATTGCGATCGGCCTCGGCGGAATGATCGTCGTCAAGCGGCGCCACAGGAACGCCTGCAGCACCATCGCGCAGATAAACCAGGACGCCGCTGCCGTTCTTCTTGAAATGCTCCAGCGCAGCAAGAACGCGGCCCGAGCCGAAGAAGATATCCTTCACGATATTCGGCTTGTGAAATCGCGTCAGCACGTTCTGGCCGTTGCCGACACCCTGATAGACGAAGGCAACATGGTGGATCGGATCGAACGGCGAGCGATAGGCATAACCATCGAGCGTGCCGATCGGGCTGTCGACGGTGAAGGTCGAAACACGCTCGATGAGTTTCTCGCGCGCCTGACGGTACGAGATCATGTCAGCGATGGTGACATGCTTGAGGTTATGAGCCGCCGCGAATTTCACGACCTGCTCGCCCTTCATCACCGTGCCGTCGTCGTTCATCAGTTCGCTGATGACGCCGACGGGCGGCAGATCACAAAGCTTGCACAGATCCACCGCCGCCTCGGTATGGCCTGAACGGAGCAACACACCGCCGTCGCGTGCGATCAGCGGGAAGATATGTCCGGGGCGGGCGAAATCGCTGGGGCCGGCATTGGGATTGGCAAGGGCGCGGCAGCACGCGGTGCGTTCGTCAGCGGAGATGCCGGTGGTCATGCCCGGCTTGTAGTCGATCGAGACCGTGAAAGCGGTGGTGTGGTTGGAATCGTTTTGCGCCACCATCGGGTCGAGCCGCAGCCGGCGGGCGTTGTCCGAGGTGATCGGCGCGCAGACGATGCCCGAGGTATGGCGGATGATGAACGCCATTTTCTCCGCGGTGCAAAGCGTCGCCGCGACGATCAGATCGCCCTCGCCTTCACGATCATCATCATCCGTGACCACGACAATCTCGCCGGCCGCGAAAGCTTTCAGGACTTCAGGAATGGAATGGGCCATAAACGCGCTCGTACCTTCAAATATGGTGCAGATCGTATGGCGCAGGGCGGGGGCGCGCGCAACTGCGCCGTTTACATAGCGGGTCGTCTGCCGGACTTTGTTCGCCCCAAATAGCAGATATGACTGGCAAAACCCGCGGCAAGGTCCCCGTTTGCTCACCGGAGACCGATTTCGGTGGACGCGGCTTCCGCAGGGCGAAACAATCGATCAGGCGGCGGAAGCTCCGGGGCCCTTCTGAAGGCTGAAATCGTAGCGCAGGTAGCGATGCGGGCGATCGATATGCGCGCCGTTCAGGCTCGTGGTTTTTGTGCGCGTTTCGAAATCTGCGATGAGCGAGTCCTTGACCCCGAACACCACGTCGGAATCGAGGTAATCGTCACCTTTTACAAAAATATGAGTGATGAGCTTGTTATGCCCCGGCGCGGCGATCATGAAATGAAGATGTGCCGGGCGAAACGGATGCCGGCCCGCAGCCGCCAGCAGCGCTCCGACCGGACCGTCGGTCGGTATGGGATAGCTGCGCGGCATGATCGACCAGAACCGGAAACGTCCCTCCTCGTCCGTTTGTAACCGCCCGCGCAGAAAGAACAGGTTTGGATCGTTGAACTGCAGGTCGTAGTGCCCTTCATCGTCGGATTGCCAGACATCGACGACGGCATTGGACAAAGCGGTTCCATTTTCCGAGCGGACGATGCCTTCGACAAAAAGCGGATCGCCTTTCAACCCTCCGGAAATGTCCGCGCCAAGCTCAACCATCGGCGCATGGTCGACATAGAAGGGTCCGAGCACCGTGGTCTCGGTCGTGCCGCCACCGCGCGCATGATTGATCGTATCGACCAGCATCGATACGCCGAGCGTATCCGACAACAGGATGAACTCCTGCCGCCTGTCGTCGCACATCTGACCTGTGCGGGTGAGAAAATCGATCGCCTGCTTCCATTCCGCCTCGGTCGGACGGACTTCGCGCACAAAGGCATGCATGTGGCGCACGAATGCCTGCAACATGTCCCGAGTGCGTGGATCGGCTGCATGCTGAACGCGATCAAGAACGGCCTGGGTGAGTGTCTCTTCACTATGGTCGCGCATGTATTCCCCTGGATCGCGTGAATTCACACCGCGATTTATCACAGCTGGGACTTCGCGGCGATCAAACCCACGTCAGATCAGGGCAGGACTTCCTTGCGCTCGCGCAACACCGCATCTAGCTCTGCGCGCTTGCTCTCGATCAAGCCCTGATCCGCGGCGTCAATGACTTTATAGAGCTCCTGCGCATCGGTAATGCGAGTGACCGTCACATAGTCCGCCCCGGCGGCGTAGAGATCGGGAACATCGCCCAACAGGTCCGCTGTCGAAATGATCTTTGCCTCCGGATTGAGCGATCGCACATGGCGAACCAGCTTCTCGTTGTTGGCGCCTTTGAGAAGGGAATCGGGCACGCTCAGGATGATGATCTCGGCCTTGCTGACGCCGGCGTGGATCAGCGTATCGATATTGCTGATGTCGCCGTAGATCACGTGGATACCGCGCGCCGTGAGGGTGCGGAAGACATTCGGATTGAAGTCGACGACGCTGATCTGATCCAGCAGGGATTTGTTCTGCTGCTCGATCTCGCTGACCAGGGCGCTTGCGGCCCGGAAAAAGCCGAGAATGACGACACGCCGTGCCTCGCCGTGTCCCCCTTCATGCCCTTCGGCACTGACTTTGCCGCCGTCGTCCAGGTCGCGGATTCCCAGTTTCTTCAACACGGCGATCGCCCAACGGGTGATCTGGTCGCTGCGCGTCATGGCAAATGTACTGAGCACCGCAAGGATCGCAAAAGCGAACGATGCGGCGCTGGACGTCTCCGTTCCGATGTGACCCGCGGCAAGACCGACCTGAATCACGACCAAGGAGAATTCGCTGATCTGCGCGAGATTGATCGCCGGCAGCAGGCTGGCCCGCAAACCCTGCTTCATGAAATACAGCGGCAGGAATGTCGTCACCAATCGGCTCACCACCGTAAACGCCGCGATGACGAGCGCGAGGCCGATGGTCGCCCCATTCGGAACCGGGATCGTCATGCCAAGGCCGACAAAGAACAGCGTGATGAAGAAATCCCGCAGCGTTGTGACCTTGGCGGTCACATCGAGCGCATAGGGGAATGTCGAGAGCGACACGCCGGCAACGAGCGATCCCATTTCACGAGATAGATGCAGGCGTTCCGCGATCTCGCCAATCAGGAAACACCAGGCCAGCGCCCCCAGCATGACAAGTTCCGGCCGCCGCGCCACTTGATGAAACAGTTTCGGCAACACAAAACGGCTGAGGACCAGCGCTGTCACGACCAGAAGGCAGACGCGGCCAATCGACATCAGAACGATGCTGAATTGCAAATCCGCGAGGCTCGGTTGAATCGCCAGGAACAGGATCGCGAAAATATCCTGCAGCACCAGCACGCCGAGCGTGATTCGGCCTGGGAGGGTGTCGAGCTCGCGCTTCTCGTACAGCACTTTGACGATGATCACGGTGCTGGACAGCGCACAGGCGACCGTCAGGTAGACCGCATCGAACTTGCCGCCGCCGATCGAGAGGCCGATCGCGACGAAAAAGGCGACGCCGAGAACGCAGGCGCCTATCAGTTGGCCGCTCGCGGCGAACAGAATCACCCGCCCTGCACGAATGATCTTCTTCAGATCGATTTCGAGCCCGATCATGAACAGCATGAAAATCAGGCCGAGTTCAGAGATGATGCTGATCGAGTCCTGCGACTTGACCCATTCCATCCCGTACGGCCCGATGGCGAACCCCGCCACCAGATAGGCGAGAATCAGCGGCTGCTGAAAGAAATGCGCCGCAAGACCAAGCACCCAGGCGAACAAGATGCAGAAGGTGATGTCGTGAATAAGTTCGTGCATGCCCTCAGCCTTGCCGGCCGCATCCCACCAAGTTGAATTATGTCCCTCGTTATAAGGGGGACAAAAGCAGCACAAAAGCAATAACTTCAGAGCTGTTCCCGGCCTTCCTCACGTTGTTTGGGCTTTCAGCTCTGCCTTCGTAGAACCCTTCAACCACTGGAGCCCGCACCTGATCGGCTGTGTGTGACACCGGTCAGGGGGTGCATATCCTGCGGATGATGGTACCTTTTTGCCCCTTTTGCTGTGATGGGAGGCACGATGCTATCTAACTCGGAGATGCTGCTTCGCCTGCTGGCCGCTGCCACACTCGGAAGCCTCGTTGGATTCGAGCGCGAACGCCTATTGTGGGCTGCGGGCATCCGCACCCATATGCTCGTGTGCGTCGGGTCGTGTCTCATCATGATCGTATCTGCATTCGGATTCGCGGATGTGCTGTCCAAGGAGCACGTCGTGCTGGATCCGTCGCGCATCGCGGCGCAGGTCGTGTCGGGCATCGGATTTCTCGGAGCCGGGTCGATTCTTGCCCGCGGCGAGATTGTCAAAGGTCTGACCACGGCGGCGAGCATTTGGGCGGTCGCCGCTATCGGGCTTGCCGTCGGCGGCGGCCTCTACCTTGCCGCCGGAGCATCCACCATCATCATTCTTCTGATCCTCGCCGGCATGAAGCCGCTGGAAGAAGCCTATCGCTCGCGAAACCAGACGTGCCAGCTCAAGATCGAGGTTGATCACGGCGGGTTGACGCCAGAGGATTTGAGGGAGGCGCTTGGGCTAAGGCCCAGCCAAGTCAAACGCTTTCTTGTTGAAAACAGGAACGCCGAAGGAGGTGACGAACTGCTGGTTCTTTTAAGCAAGGTCTCGTCGCACGATATTGCGTCCTTTCCCGACCAGTTGAAGGAATTGGACGGCGTTCGCGACGTGACGGTCGTCAAAAGGCGCAAGGATCAGAACGGCAATGCTGTTTGAAACGTGCGGCGGGGCCGTGTAGGTTCTGCGCAACCGCTAAAACGCGAGTAACAACGCGAATAACAAAGGCTGATCATGACGTCGAAGTTGAATCTTATTTTAGCACTCTTATTTTTCACGTGCGCATTTTCCACTGTAAAGGCTGAGGAAGAGGTCCCCGCAGGCGTTTGGCTGACGGAAAAAGGCGATGCCCGAATTCAGATCAGCCAGTGTGGCAACACCCTTTGCGGCAAGGTGGTGTGGCTGCGCGAGCCGATCGATCCCGCCACCGGCAAACCTCAGACCGATTCCAAGAACCCCAACGCATCTCTTTCATCACGTCCAATGATCGGTGTGCAGCTGTTCGTTGGAATGCGTCCAAGCGGACCCGGGACCTGGACGGGTCGCATCTACAATGCCGACGATGGCGGCATGTATGACAGCAAGATTGCATGGACGGGGCCGAACTCGCTTCGTGTCGAAGGATGCGTTGGCGCAATTTGCGGTGGCGAGAACTGGAGGAAGGTCGGCAGCCGCTGAAAAATCCCAAATCCTCGACCTGTTGACACGACAGGCCAGACAATCACGGCGGCCAATCTCGCTCTTCACTGCACACATGCCCAGACTGCCGGGCGTGAATTATAAACTTGCCTCTTGGCCGCAGAACAGCTTCCGATGATAGTAACGGGCGACCCGGTCGTCCGGATACTTTTTCATAAACAGGATAAGTGAACCTTCCGCCTCCGCAGAAGGCTTGTTTTTGAGGGCTGCGTAGATGATCTCCCAATCCTGAGAGAGATGTTCGTCGCTGTTGCTGCCCCGCTCGCATCGCAACTCGAAAATATCGAACGATTCTGCAAAGCCCTTTGGCGATATTTGATCGACACTCCTGAATATAAATTCAGAGGCTACACGTTCGCGCACGGCTGAACTGACCAGGATCGACGTGCCATAGCTCTTGTTGAGACCTTCCAGACGCGCGGCCAGATTAACCGCGGCACCAAGCGCGGTGTAATTCATGCGGTCCTCAGAGCCGATGTTGCCGACAACGGCCTCTCCGATATGAAGACCAAACCGGGTCTTATAGGCCGGCCATCCCTCCTGCTCGAACTCTGCATTCAGCCGTTCATTGGCCCGTAACATGGCAAGCGCAGCGGCGCAGGCGTGAGACACATGATCGGGATCATCGGCTGGCGCATTCCAGATCGCCATGATCGCATCGCCGATGAATTTATCCACCGTCCCGGAACGCTTCATCACTTCGTCTGAAACAACGGCGAAGTAGCGAGACGTGTATTGCATCACCTGACTGGGATCCGCCTTCTCGGTGATGGCGGTGAAATTCTCGACGTCCGTAAACAGCAGGGAAACCTCCCTGCGCGTTCCTCCGAGCTGGAGCGGAGTTCCTGTTCTGATCAGCTGCTCGACAAGGCGCTTCGGCACAAAATTGGAAAAGGTCTGCGTCACGGTACGCATGGTCGACACCGAACGGCCAAGATCGTCAATCTCGCGGATCATCGACCGCACAGGCGGCGTGGAAACCAGTTCAAATTTCTGGATCTTGTCTGTTTCAATCGCCAATGCACGAAGCGACCGCGATAACAAGACCCCAATAAAGAACACCAGCGGGAGCATCAGGAGGACAAATCCGATGGCAATCGCAAAGAGACGATTTCGCTCGGACAAGATATTGGCGAAGAATTCATCGACGGGCGCGAGGACCGCCAATCGCATATTTGCATTGCCGGCGATCGGTATTTCCCGGAAGGCTGCGGCATAGAGCCGTCCGCCAGAATCACGAAAGAACTGCTGTGCGACGCCGCTCGCCCGCCAGGCGTGAACTGCGTTGATGACACCGCCCATATCGTCAGCGCGGATGCGGGGAAGCGTGCCTTCGCCATGAACGGCGGTCTCGCGCTTCAAGAGCTCAGACATCTGCGGGTGTGCAAGAATTCGGTTGGCGTCGTCAAACAGGAACACAACGCCCGACTCCGTCAGCTTCTCCTTGGTCAAAAGCTCTTCTGTGGCGTCAAGCAGCACGTCACCGGCGACGACGCCCTGCTTTCCGGCCTTCAAAGGCAATCGGATCGTGTAGCCGTGCTTGCCCGTTGCAAAGAAAATGTAAGGGCCGGTCAAGAGACTTCCGTCATTCCGGTTGGCGTCCTGATACCAGGGCCGATCGCGCGGATCGTAATCGCGGGGCCCCGGCGCCTCCGCTACAACTTGAAGCTTTCTCGAAAGAAAAGTCCGTTTCGATTCGATCTGTTCGGAGTTGTTCGATCTCGAGATATGGACCAGACGGAACACCGCTTCATCCGGCATGCCTAGTTTGGCGCGAGCACCGGTCCCTGCACGATCGACAGCATCCAATTCGATAAACGAGCCGTCTTCATACCCGATATAGAGATTGAACAGCTCCTGGTTGTTCTCCAGCATCGCCGCGAGCAGCGGATTCAATTGCTGAGCGTTGTTGATGGCTCCGCCCTGGATCGAAGGAAGGTCCCGCAAGATCTCCAGATTGTCCTTGATCAGCTTGAGCTGCGAACCGATCCGGTCAGCGGAAAGCTCAGCCACCTTGTCGATGAACTTGCTGGCAGCCGCTTCAGTGATGGCGGAGATACGCGAGAAACTTAAGTAGACGAGCGTCAACCCAATCGCGAGAACAAGGGCGACGAACAGCGCGATAATGGACGCTTTAAACCCAAGCCGAACGTTTTTTGCCGGGTTTGCTGCCATCAACTTGCTCCGAATATCCGGTTCGTGCGCCCCCAACCGTTTGAGCATCAAATCGTCTTCGCGCTCCTGCTCAACTAAAATGGATTGATATAATTAAGGATCGCAATCTGGCGCAGCAGCACTTTTCGGATAACGTGAGCCACCTTGACGCGATCAGTGAATATTGTGGCTTCTCCCGTGGCGCCGGCGGGCAACGATGCGGCAAAACCTGCATCCTGAAGTCTGACACGCACTACGAACGGAGCAGATTGAATTTCTTTCGGCGTCACCGCAAGCCCCGAAGCCTGCACTTGGCCCGGGGCAATAGCCTGCAGAATGCTTTCAACCTTGCCGCTATAGATTCGGCCCGGGGCGAATTTGAATGTTGCTTCGACCGGCTGGTTGGGCCTGAGGTAGCGGGCATTGATCTGCGCGATCTCGACTCCGATAATGGTATCCGCCGTATCGATGAACGCCATGACCGGCGACAATGGGAGGCTGGCCACGCGAGCCCCCTTCCGGAGGGCCAGATTGGTGACGTAGCCATCGGCGGGAGCGAGAACTGTCGTCTTGTCGAGATTCCATTGCGCGCTTTCAAGTTGGGCTTTCAGATGATCGACCTCCGATTGCCGCTGTTGGACATCGAAAGCGCGCCCCGAATCGCGCTCAAGCAACTGGGTCATCTGGGCCAAACGCAACGAGGCGAGCTTGAGCTGAGCTTCAATGGCGTTGACCTGCGCCTGAAACGGCACCGGATCGATGCGAAACAGGACGTCACCAGCCTTGAGTGGTGAGTTGGCCTTCACCGGAACATCGATCACTTCACCCGCGACATCCGGCACAACCGACACGGAGTTTCGGACAACCAGTGCCGGCCCCTGTGGCGCCCCCCAATTCATGGGAATGAACAGGCCGATCAACAGCAAGAGCAACACGATCAGCGGCGAGACCTTCCAGAATACATTGAAAGGAACGATCTTCATCCGCACCATGAGGAAGAGAAGAACGAGATAGACGTTCAGGATCGCGACGATCATGGAGTCTGCTCCGTCCTGCGAGACGGGACATCCACATAGGCCCAGATCAGAGTGAGCGGCCACAACGCAAAGCCGCAGATCAATGTGACCCAGCCTGCGACTTTGACTGCGTGTGCGTAGGGATGATTTCGTATCTGGGCGATGTGGCCCGGCAACCAGCCCGCAATGAAGAAGATCGCAAAGGCGCTGGCCACCAGAATGACGAGAACGATCCATGCAAAAACATCGAGCGTCGACATGTCTTCTCCTCGCTATGGGGTCACGCTCTCACGTTGCCGGCCGCGGACATCTTCGAGATCCCGTTCCAGAAAGTAATTCAGCAAAGTTCGAATCACAGCGATCACCGCAAGGCGTCCGACGTCATCCCAGCTCGGTGCGATCGATGTCTCGATGATATCTGCGGCCAGCTGAAAGGTCAGCGCGGCAACGAGCCAGCGGGCATAACGCAGCCAAACGGCACGTTTCTCGTGTCCATCCGGCGAGCCGAACATCAAGAGAAAGCCACCAATCGCGGCCTCGATAGTCCCAACGACAACGATCACCAGCGCGATGGCGTCGATAAGCGTCGCCGAGACCTCGGTCCAGAAAACAAGCCACTCCTTCATCAGGCTAAGCGTCTCCAAAGACCGCCCTCCAGTCATTTCTCATGCTGACGACTGTGATTCCGTACTCCGCTGCGCGCTCGAGCGCTTCCATCAGGGGGCTGAGTTTGAATTCGGGTCCATAGGCGGTTTCGCGCACGCCGTCGTCGTGATGCAGAAGCAGCGCTAGTCGCGCGCCGGGACCTGTCTTCACGTATCTGAGCATCGCGAGATCGCCGTCGGAATTTCCGAACGCCAGAATGGGCCGGCGCCCGATATGGAGACCGATATTCTGCGGCTTCACATCCCGATCATCGAAGCTGTTGAGTTCAGCAACCTTCATCAGAACGGCCTGACCGCTCTGCATTTCGAAGTGCAGCTTGGCGCTCGACCCAACCACGCATTCGCGCGGAATTCCGTAGGCTTCTTCGGCAAAGGCACGAATGAAATCGATGCCTCCTCCGGAGACGATAAATATCTTGAAATCATGTTCTCGCAGGTAGTCGAGCAATTCGATCTGCGGCTGATAAGTACAATGCTTGAACAGTCGTTGAAACTTCGGGTGGGTCGCGGTTTCAAGCCAGGCACGGGCGATCTTTTCGAAATCGTCTTCCGTCATGCCGGCGTGGGTCGCGAATGCCAGCTCCATCAAGGCCCGCTTCCCCAGCGAATGGAGCGTCGCCATGTCGTGTGCGAGAAATGCCTTAAATGGCTGCCGATCCTTGATGTCGGGATACTTCTCCGCAAGGTGCTTCACCCGCTCCAGCAGGAAGAACAACTGGACCTGCATCGGCTGTTCACACCACAGCGTTCCATCGTTGTCGAAGGTTGCGATGCGCTCAGATGGCGGCACGTAGTCCGGACCACCTTTGTTGGTCACCTTGGAGACAAAATCAATGATCGCGGTGCGTGCGGGACAATCGCTCCAGGAAGGAAGCACATCACTCGTCATGATTCTTCCTCATAAACTTCAAAAGACTTTAAAGAATTGAAGTCAGGCGGCAAACCTCCCACCGCCTGACTTCGCTCGCTTTAGTGCGACGCGCCGCCCATGGTGTTTTCCATGGTCTTGATCGCATCATCGATCGTAAACGTGTTGGGCTTCTGAATAATGGGAAACTCCTTGAAAGTTTCCGCGAATTTCTGAGCAATGAACATTGCGCCATACAGAATGTAGGCGTGATAGAGCAACCACTCGTAGTAGGAGTTCGACGTAATATCGGCGAACTCGTAGGGGTCGGTCCGTAGATTGAAGAACTTCGCGAGACGCAGGCGCACGAAGGGTTCGGCCCACACGCCCATGGTGCCGGCGAGGCGTTGTTCCATGAAGACAACCTTCCAGTTGTCATAGCGCACGGCGAGGATGTCGCCGTCGTCGCTGATGTACATGAACAACTTTCGCGGGCTCTCCTTCTCCTTGCCGGTCAGGTAAGGTAAGAGATTGAAGCCATCGATATGGTTCTTGTAAGTGCGGCCGCACGCCTGATAGCCCTTCTTGGCTTTTTCGACGATGTCGGGCTCGCCGGCCATGGCAAGAAACGTCGGGAACCAGTCGTGATGCTGGACGATCTCTGTGGACACGGAGCCCGGTGCGATTTTGCCCGGCCACCGTACCATCATCGGGACCCGGAAGGCGCCTTCCCAATTCGTGTTCTTCTCGCTGCGGAATGGCGTCATGCCGCCATCAGGCCATGAATTCCGATGCGGACCATTATCGGTCGAATACATCACGAACGTGTTGTCCGCGATGCCGAGTTTGTCGAGCAGATCAAGCATCTGGCCGACATTCTTGTCATGATCGATCATGGTGTCGTGATACGGCGATTGCCAGCGCCCCGCCTGGCGAAGACTCTCCTTCTTCGTATGCGTCATGAAATGCATATGCGTGGTGTTCAGCCAGACGAAGAACGGCTTGCCGTCCTTGTTCTGCCGTTTGATGAAATCGCTGGCAGCCGCAACGAATTCATCGTCGCAGGTTTCCATGCGCTTGGTATTCAGCGGGCCGGTGTCCTCGATCTTCTGCTTTCCGACCTTCCCCCAGCGTTCCATCTCGGTCGTATCATCCTTGTCAGTCGCCCAGGAGTGAATGACGCCGCGCGGCTTGATGCTCTTTACGAGATGCGGGAAATCCTTCTCGGAATAGTAGTCGTACATCTCCGGCTCTTCCTCGGCATTGAGGTGGTAGAGATTACCGAAGAATTCATCGAAGCCATGATTGGTCGGCAGCATGTGGTTGAGATCGCCGAGATGGTTCTTGCCGAATTGGCCGGTGGCATAGCCTTGGTTTTTGAGGGCCCCGGCGATCGTGAGGATCTTGTCATTCATGCCGACAGGTGCAGCCGGAATGCCGACCTTGGACAGACCCGTGCGAAGCACGCTCTGGCCTGTGATGAAGGATGAGCGGCCTGCGGTGCACGACTGTTCGCCGTAGGAGTCGATGAACATCATGCCTTCCTTGGCGATGCGATCGATATTGGGCGTCTTGTAGCCCATCAACCCATGCGAATAGCAGCTTAGATTTGAGATGCCGATGTCATCGCCCCAAATGACGAGAATATTTGGCTTGTCAGTCTTGGCCATACGCGCACTCCCTTTCTTCGATGCTGAATACTCCGTCGCTTTTGTCGTCTTTCCTTCGCTTGGTTTGGCCGCAGCTTTCTTTGTCGCCTTGGCCGGAGACTTCTTGACCTGTTTTGCCGATGATTTCTTTGCAGGACGCTTGGCCATACGACCTCCTCACCCGAACGGGCCAACCTGAAACAGCATGCTGACAATGGCCGCGATACCGACGAACAGAAGAACGATCGCGGTGATCAATGTCAGCGACACCGGGAAGCTGCTCTCACCGTGAATAAGGCCAGCCTCGGTCATCGCCTTACGTTCTACTCGCAGATGATTCATGAACTGGCCGTGATAAACGATGCCGCCGATCAACATCAAAATGCCCAGCGCAACCAAAGCGACGCCGAAATTCCGCGCGGACGCCGCATGTGTCACGACATTCTGGTCGCGCAGCTTCTGGAAGACCTGAAAGATTGTGAACCCGAACGAAATGAGCGAGAGCGAGGTCCGGATGACCGACATCAACGTGCGGTCCGCGCTCATCCGCGTCCGCTGGAACGACATCCCGGTCCGGCGCGACGACAGCTCGACGGAAATCTGATCAGGGTCCGATTGTCGGGTGACCGGTTGAGTCATTGTGCGGGCCTTCCATGATGCATCCAGCGGCGCGCGATCCATTCGATAATCCAGCGGAAAATGAAGTACGGAATGACCGCGAGCAGGATCGCGATCACGACCGCTTCCGCCGGGTAGAACTGATCGAGCTCTTTGAACTGGTAGATGACATCCATGCTGATACCGAGCAGCATGATGCGCGCGGTGGAGATGAGACCTTCGCGCAGCCGGCCGGTCTGCTCTGACGGATGCCGCCATCCGGTCCAGAAGAAGGATTTGTGGCCCTCGCGCGCATCCTTCAGGCCGTCGTGAACCGCCGCGATGGCCGCCATGGTCGGCTGCAAAAAGAAGCGGAACGTCATCGGCCCACCGAAGCGGGCGAAGATGTCGCTCCAGAACCTCTGCTGAATATCGAGTGAGATGCCGTACTTGATCGCGCCCCACACCAGCAGCAGGACAGCGAGAACCAGCACGAGCCAGGTCAAGGTCACGGCGCCGCGGGAAGGAGTATCGGATGTCATGTTGCCCGCTCCTTCCTGAATTCCTATTCCGGAGGCCGTTCTCGAATCACGCACCGAAACCCGACATGACTTGTCGACGTGTCAATGGGCTCCGGATGACGTGCAGCGGGCCGGTAGCGGCGGCAGTAGTTCGGCGCGCACAGATGCGAGCCGCCTTTCAGCACCTTGCGCGGAATGCGCACATTCGATTGGCACGGATCATAGCTTTCGGACTCGCGCGGTCCGCGCGGATTTTCCGGAATGCAACAGGCTTTCGGCGCATCCGCTTCGTGACGGGGGACGTACCAGTCGCTGGTCCATTCCCACACATTGCCGATCATGTCGTGGAGGCCGTAGCCGTTCGGTGGAAACGCGGAGACCGGCGAAGTCCGCTCAAAGCCGTCCTGGCTGAGATTCTGACGAGGAAACTCGCCCTGCCAGGTATTCGCCATGTGAACGTTGCCGGGCGTGAATTCGTCACCCCATGCGAACTCGGCACCATCGAAGCCACCGCGCGCAGCGAACTCCCACTCCGCTTCGGTCGGCAGGTCCTTTCCAGCCCATCTTGCATAGGCGAGCGCATCTGAGAATGAGATGTGCACCACAGGATGATTGTCGTGCACGTTGATGTTACTCTTCGGTCCGTAGGGATGACGCCAGTCCGCCCCTTTCATGAACGACCACCACTGACTCCAGTCGCGCAGATCGACTGGATGGCGTGGCGGTACGAACACGAGCGAACCCGCATAGAGCATGTGCGGCAATGCGCCGGGATAGTCCTTTGGATCGGGGGGAATCTCCGCGAAGGTGATATGCCCCGTTTCTTTGACGAACGTCTTGAACTGCCGGTTCGTCACCGGCGTGCGGTCCATCCAGAAGCCGTCCACTGAAACCCGATGAACAGGCGCTTCCTCGGGATAATGACTGTCGGATCCCATGCGGAACGTGCCGCCTGGAATCCAGACCATGTCATCCCTTTGGCGACTTTCCGCCCGCTGATCGCTTTGCTCGATGTTTGCGCGCAACATCGTCATAGCCTGTCACCATCGCTACGATTCATCGTCAAGGACAAGCATCCCAGAATCCCTGCTGGCGCGACGCATCGGTGTAATACCAGCAATAGCCGGGTGCCGGCGGCGATCCGGCCCATGCCACTGCGGTCGCCGCAGTCACAAAGCCAATGGCTGCACCGGCAGCGACGGCCCCACCTGGACGCCACCAATAGCGGGACGGACGCACCCAGGCACCGCGCCGAACAACCGCACCGCCCCGAACAACGGCCCCTCCGCCGCGGACAACGGTTCTGCTGCGATAAGCGACACCGCCGCGTGGCCCGACGACTGCACCGCCTCTACGGACGACAGCCCGAACGTCGATAACAGGCGCGTTTCCGGCGACGCGGTCTGAAGTTTGATTTTTCTGGAGGAGCGGTACCGCGTGTGCTCGCTCGGCGGACACACTCAACATGATCGAGAAACTTAAGGCAGTGAAAGCAATCGCAAGCTGTGATGATTTTTGAACCAACACTTTTGGAAGCCTGAACTCCGTCATGAACGCTACTCCCCGACTTCACTAAATAATTAACGTGATGCCTATCCCTTCGCCTGATAGAGCCGACGCATAAATGCTCCGCGCTATCATGCAGCGCGCAGCAGATATCTTCAGCAACCTGAAAGCGTGCATCAGCCCTACAACGGCTGAACAGAATCATTTCACTCCGCTCAAAGGCGGAGGCAATCAAACGTCTTGAGATAAAGTGATTTGCCGCATCGCCACCTTCTTCCTGCGGAAACCGCATCACACGAAGGACATTCCACGATTGCAGAGCAGCTTATCGGTCAAGGCTAGGTTATATTGAGATGCATGGCAAGACTTATGAAGACGCGCGACACGCGGCAAGTCTTGCGACAGGCGCCGTGAGTAAAGGAAGCCTGTATATCCAGTCCGCAATTTATAGATTTATTGCGCTGGCTGATCAGAAGACCATAAGACCGCACATCATCTCAAGAATACTTGATCTAAGAATGCTCGGGACGCGTTGATGCCATTAACGCGGGCCGTCTCACCGGCCCGTGAACATAGACAGGCGAAAATCTGCGTGGTGGTGCCGCGGACTCTGAATGCTCAAGCAGCCTGACGGCCATGCAGCGTGATCATCTCAGCGACAGCTGCACGCCCGGCATTCAGAAGGCTCTCAGTGCTTTCCTCACCCGATCTTACGCGTTCGATAATTTTGGTAGCGACAAAACTCCGGCAATCGTGACAATTGTAGCGCGCCGGAAGATTGCGGCACGCTTCGTCCAGGGCGAACCTCATCGCCGCTGCCAGTTTTGGCTCGAAGACTTGGTCGATCATAGCGAACTCCTTCTGCGCAAATAATCGCCGTGAGCTTCGCGAGTTGCGTGCTGCACCGCTTTCCTGGAAAAATTAATGTGGCAGAATTGCTGACCGACCTACCATCCATCAGTTCAAGAGTCGCGCACGACAGAACCCCTGGTGGAACGGCACGTTGGACGAAGACAGGAGCTCTTCATGCGTATCGGAACTATGCTGCTTACTGTCATTCTGCTCGTCCTTCTCGGAGCGTCGGCTTGGTTTGCCTATGACGGGCTGACCGTGGGTGACGAAACACCGGTATCAAACCACGCCTACATCGCGATGGGCCTCGGGATCTTTTTCTCGCTGCTGATCGGCGTGGGATTGATGGTCTTGCTGTTTTACAGCAGTCGACGTGGCTACGACGAACCGCCGAAGCTCATCGACGAGAACAAGGATCCATTGGAATAGCGGGGAGACGTTTGCCCGGATTGGCTTCCATACAGAGTTCTCTCGGCCGACATCACAACCGGAAAGCGGAAGCTAAAAACCCGGCCAAGCCTATCAGGGCTGAGCCGGGTCCAAAAAGCATGGAGGAAAGGGAGAGGATTCGAACCTTCGACACGGTTACCCGTGTTCCGCGTAAGCGGTGCCTTAAGCCACTCAGCCACCTTTCCACGAACTCTTCAAACTTGGAGGCCCAGCCTGGATTTGAACCAGGATAAGAAGCGTTTGCCGCGCTCCCGCGTAGACATTCCGCCACCGGGCCATGGAACGATCATGTCACCGCCGGCGCCTCTCAACAACACGATCCTCGCCCTAAGGTAAACGACCTTCACTGACTAAACTCCCGCACCCGCCCGCAATAGCCCTCAAACCGCGCCTGAATTGACAGACGACACTGCTGTCGTCATGAGATGACTTGCGGCCTCGGCCGATACAGAGCACCCTCCTCGCACCACGATCCTGGAGTTAGATGCATGTTGCACGTCCGCTCACGGCCCGCGTTGTCTCGCGTTGCGGTGCTTGGACATGGTGCGATCGGTCAAACGCTGGTTGATCGTTTGCTGGACAGCGTCACTTTTGGAACGAATCTTTCGCTCCTCGTCTACGTCAAGGCTCATCGGATCGACGAGCTGAGAGCGCGCTACGCAAAACGCATTCAGTTGACAACATCGCTCGACGAAGTGATCTCCTTTGCTCCCAAGGTCGTCGTTGAAGCAGCTGGTCAGCCTGCCGTCCGCGAACTTGCGGAGCCAATCCTGGCCGCGGGACACGATCTGATGCTGGTCTCCACCGGAGCTCTGGTCGACGAGGAGCTGAAAGCGCGCTTGACAGCAACAGCATCCTCCTCCGGGGCACGAATGCTTATTCCAGCCGGTGCCATCGCAGGTCTCGATGGATTGGGGGCATTGCGATACAGCCGCGACCTGCGCGTGCGATATGTCTCTGTGAAACCACCGAACGCCTGGCGCGGGACACCGGCCGAAGCGGCGATCGATCTTGACGCAGTCCGCAGTCCGGTGACTTTTTTTCGAGGCTCCGCAGCGGAAGCGGCAACCCGATTTCCCCGCAACGCGAACCTCGCCGCGACCATCGCCATCGCGGGAGCCGGCCTGCAACGGACGACCGTCGAACTTGTTGCCGATCCGAACGCGTCGGGCAATCGCGGTTGGTTCGAGGCTGAAGGCGAACTCGGGCGTCTGACCGTCGAGCTCGCTGGACCAAGCATGTCGAGCAACGCCAAGACCAGCGCGGTGACCGCATACAGTATCCTGCATGCACTCGAGAACATGGATCGGACGATCGTCATCTGAGTGAGACGCTCGCTCGGAAGGGCGAGACGGCTTATTCAACGGCTGCGGCGGCAACCTGGCTGGTGCAGGCGGCGTTGATAGGTGGGAAGCAGCAGGCTTTCCCGGATGTCGGTCGAAATGGTCGAGCGTGAGCGGCACACGAAGATGCGTGGACGGCCTTATCATGCTTGCGACTGGTACCATTCACGCGGCACGAGCGCGTAGGGTCCGCGCCATTCCTCGATAAGCCGCACGCCCGGCAGACTACCCCAAACGTCTTCGCCTGCATGATCAAGAATAACGATCTGCAAGCGCCCCTTGTGCGCGACCGCTTGCTGTCCTAAGAGGGCAAAAACCTTGCGTACCGCTTGGATGTCCTCTTCATCGCGAAATTGTGGGTCAATGTTCTGGTCGTCATCCCGGATGGCAGCACGCTTTGGAAAATAGACCTGACTGGGCTGGTCATAGACGAGGAGGTAGGGCACGCAGTGATTGGTCTCCGATAGAAAGAACTCCTGCAGCGCGAGGGTCGTTGCAATATGATAAGCAAGCCAGTTGGCGCCGCTACCGATTTCCCAGAGGAAGTCGCTGCGTGTTCCGCGAACGACCTTTATCGTCAAATCGTCGATCGCAAGCTGCACAGGCGCTTCCTTCCACTCTGCGTCGAGCTGAGGAACGAAGCGGTTGACCGCACTTTCGACACGTGTAGTGGCATTTCGCAATTTCCGATGAACGCCTGCCTCTGCGATGGTCCGCTGTAATTCGTCGGCGCGCGCCCGTAGCTTGGCGATTTCATCTCGCAAAGTGGAGGATTGATCCGCGCGGTCATACAGCACGAGGGCCTGCTCCACGCGCCCAAGGAACCTCTCCGTCCGGTCGAAATGATCGGCTGCCGCCTGGGCGGCCTCGGAGCGACGTTCCAAGTTTGCAATCTCCGCCCGGGTCTCGTTGAGAGCATTGAGAGCTTCTTCCGTGGCAACCCGGACGCGATGCGTTTCCTTGTCAAGCGTATCCGACAAAGTCGGCTGCGCCCGGAGCTTGACCTCAATTTCCTCCAGATTGTCGCACAGCAAAAGCAATTCATCTCGACTACCACGCCCGACCGCGACGAGACTCTCGGACGGAGCGGCAACCGTGAGCTCCTTTAGCCATTTGGCAAGAGCAAGCCTGTCACGTTGAATATGAATAGACGACCCAAATGCATCCGCGCTTTCTCGGAGCCGACGCAATTCGTTGAGCCGCTGCCGATGTTCGGCGAGTGCTGCCGCCTGGGCGGTCTCCTGTGTCCTGAGATCGTCGAGCCGCCCAAGAGTCGTATCGAGTCCCCGCAGCGACGGTCGAGCATTCGATCCCTTCGATTTTGCAATTTCACGGAGGAGATCGAGAACATCAGACCATTCGGCGGGCAGCACGCGATCCGCGTCGAGAACACCCAGCTCGATCGCTTGGCGAGCCCATGCTTGCGCCTCGGCCTGCCAAGCCGTGTTCGCGGCTACGAGAGCGCGTAGTTCGCTTTCCTTCCGGCGCAGGTTCCTGTTCAGCTGGTCAAGCTCGAAGCGCGCTTGCAGCACTTCGGCGGTTACCGCGTTCAAGACATAAGGAAAAATGGTCTTAAGCTTCTCCCGATGCTCATTTGTATCGGCCTTAAAAAACATCACGTCTGGATTTGCTACGATGTTCTGAGGCTGAAAAGTAAAGGCCATCAAATCGCGGAAGCTGGGCCTCGACTTGAAACCGTCTTCCGACGATGGATCGAAACCGAGGTTCGTCAAGCCGGCCAGCCGATTCAGCGATGCCTTCACACTGTCGAGGTTATAGTTTTTCCCCTCGATACGACGGGGCACATCAACGTTCGGTCCCTCGATGAAATACATATCACCTGTGCTTTGCTGATCCCCCGGTGCTCGTCGGGCCAGAAGTTTCTGCCCCTCAATGGTATTGATGACGATCCCGAACCACGTGCAATTTTCGCGAATAACGCCGACCGGCACTGTGCATTTTTCAGAGCCAAGGCAATAATCGATGATGGGAATGACGGCCGACTTACCCGTCTTTGAAGCGCCGCTGATGACGTTGACGACGCCGAGCTCAAAATCGACGACCCGGGGTTCAGCATCCAGGCGGGGCCAAAGGATGAGTTTGCTCAATTGGAAATACATTAAAAGTCTACCATCAGCGTAGTGGAGATCTGGTGCAGCGAAAATTGTGAGCACCAATAGCCGAGCTTCTCGGGAGCGCGGGCGAGCGGCGTGATGCGGTCAGGTAATGGCGGGACGCAGAACTGTTCATCCGCCGTGTTAGCGCGCACGGTCGCGTTGCTGGTGCTGATCGAGAACAAGCGGTGCTCGGTGCCCATGGCGAGGGACTGCAAGCTTAGCCGACGCAACAAGAGTGTACGGCTATGTATTGCCATCAGATTTTCGCGCTCTTCGGCCAGCTTAGCGGCGAACAATGCCAGTCCGGATGCACGCTGCGTTGATGAGATTTTGCTGAGCGTATGCCGGTGTAATACAAGTGGCAGGACGAGAAAAAAAAGGTGGAACGGAGCTTGGTGCCCGTCGTTCGATTGGTAGCCTATCCCGAAGCGCCAAAGAAGATACGCCCCAAGCGCGGGATTCTGAATAATTTCCAATTCTGAAAGCGGTCTATTCATGACCTGTGTCGCCAAGCAAGGCTGCGTAGTCGGGATGCCATCCGACCCTCAATAGGTTGGCAAGGTCATTAAACGATCCATGCACAAAATGACTTGGCACACTGCGAGCGTCGAGGGTCGCTTCGATCCACGCGCACTGCCGATAAAGCAACCGCCCACGAACCTTGACATCTTTTTCGCTGTGAAGATCAGTCACTTCGCCTGCAATCGACCCATGGCGCGCTATCAGGAAGTCATCCCAATCTGAAAGATTCTCTTCGAAAATGAGACCGGCCTCAGCCCAAGTCGTTTTATCAGCGGAGGTGCGAAGATAGTCGCTAACCGCTCTCACCATTTCTGGGGTTTCAACACCGATCAATTCCAGTTGCTGGATGAAAACAGGGCGCGACTCTATGAGAGCCTTCAGCTCGGCAGGTGCTGGAGCGGTGGTGAATGAGGTCAAGAGCCCAGGAGTATTGGTCTTCTGAACAAACAGACGAAAATCATTTTTGAACTGATCACCATCGAGGACCGGCTGCAGCTTATCACGAATTCTCCGATCCGCTCGCTCCTTAGCTAAGCCGATGCCATAGGCACAGATGTCGTCCCACAGAGCTGGATCTACCGTGGCCGCGATAAGAGCGCGAATTTCCGCTACTGGATCATCGGTATCCGAGATGAAGCCGAAATTTGAGATAATTGTCTGCTGGTGCTCCGGCGGAGCATTCAAGAAATTATTGAGATATGTGTCGCACTCGCGCGACACTTTCAGCCGCGCCACCTTGCTTTTTATGTTGTCGAGGGCAGCGGTAACCTCTTCGGCGGTGGTTGCTGCATGCAATGCCTGAACAAAGTTTCCGGTCCTTGGTGGAGTGACGTATAGCGTGAAGCGCGTCTTGTTCACGGGAAGCTCGCCAGCCGCAAGTCCTTCCGCCCAGTTGGAAAAGGTCTTCCAGAGTTCTATCGACCAGTCCGATACAGGATTTTTTCGGATCGCGCTTTTCGTCTGCTCTACATCCACCGAGCCATCGGGATGATGAACGGCGACGTCGTCGAGAAACTCAACCGACACCCGAGCGCCGGCTGGACAAAGCAAAAGATGCCTGCACATGCGTACAGGCTGAAGGCCAAACCCAAGATAAGGTCCTTGTGCGGAATGTTTGACCGGTTTCAGAGCAACATTCATGGCCCACCGCACGGCACAGTAGTCTCGTCAGAAAATGCGTCGAGTCTGACCGAAGCCGGCACAACCAGCGCGTTACAAGGCCCTACACTCGTCTAATACGTGTCGCACGTGGGCAAAGCGAAAATAAACCGCTTGCTCGAATTCAAGCAAAAGTAGTCGCGGTAGTGCGCTCGGGGAAAATGCAAACGCGGCCTGTGCGACATCTACGAGATAGGTAGGCGCAATATCTGAGCGCCCTGCATGCAACACGTACTGCATGTCGGAAACCCGCGCCCAAAAGATGCGACACACACCGAATGCGGCCAGAAACACGCCGTTCAGCTCTAATTTTTAGTGAGAAGGTCAAGGTCTGCCAAATCCGTACCCTAACCTGTACCCCGCGCCCAGGTTGAGCAAGGAAGCAATACACAAATCTAAATTATCTCAATACCTTAGATGGTCGGAGTGGCAGGATTCGAACCTGCGACCCCTGCGTCCCGAACGCAGTACATTTGCGTTAAGCGGTTGATTATATTGGCAACGGCAGCCGCCTCGTCTCGCTTTGTTCACGTCAAAATCGCCTATTTCGTTGCGATTTCGTTGCGGACTTCTGTACCCAATTTCTCGACGCATCAATTCAAGCAACGACATCTATCTGGCGGAATCGTCCCAACCATTTCTGATAACCGGTCGAAAATATCGATCATCTTCGACTCCAACTCCGTGCAATCGCGGGCGGTCCCGTCTTCTTTCTTTCCGTTAGGGTCGTACTCCCACGCGCCTTTGTAAAAAAAAGCTTGCGCCTTCAAAACATTCTTTGAGGTCGTCGGCAAAATTTTTCATGACGCGAACTCCGACACCGTTGATGCAGGACGCGATGACCAACGAAACCGCGCAAGAACACGGCCCGCGATATCATTGATCACAACGGCCATTGAATTGTGTTTTGCCCCCCCTGGCCCGGCAAAAAGTCCAAGTTCCGGATTGACGGCCGCTACAGAATGTTCTTATTTTGTTCTCATCAAGTCAAGTGAACAAAGACGCTGTGTCTTCCCGCCTTTGACGGCAGAACGAAGCCGGCGGGTTCGTGCAAATCTATTAGATGAGGCTAGTGCCGCGCATGCCTATGGTGTCCGCGATTGAATCGCTGCGCGCCGAGATCGAGAGAATCGGGAGCAAGAACCGGCGTGTAAAATCGGTGCTTCCGTTTGGGATCGATGAAGTTGACGCGCGCCTTCCCGCTGGCGGCTTGGCGCTAGGCGCCCTCCATGAAGTCGCCGGCGGAGGTAATGGCGCCATTGACGGTGCCGCAGCGGCACTCTTTGCCGCTGGGATCGCCGCCCGTACGAGAGGAAAGGTGCTGTGGTGTATCACCCGGCCCGATCTTTTTGCTCCTGCGCTCGCTCAGTCCGGCCTCGCACCTGATCGTGTGCTTTATGTCGAAGTGGGCGACGACAAGACCGTGCTCGCCTGCGTGGAAGAAGGCCTCCGGCACGGCGGTCTTGGCGCCGTTGTCGCTGAGATCGCACGACTATCGATGACGTCATCGCGCCGCCTTGCACATTGCGCGGAAGGCAGCGGTACCGTTGGTCTTGCCCTACGCCGATGGCGGCGACAGACGGAGGCAGCAGATTTCGGACAGCCGACAGCAGCAACCACGCGCTGGCGTATTTCCGTCCTGCCATCGGAGACCCTCCCCGTTCCTGGTGTTGGCCGGCATCGCTGGCTTGTTGAACTCATTCGCTGTCGCGCGGGTGAAAGTGCGGATTTCGAATTGGAGGCCTGTGATGACACGGGTCGTCTCGCTCTTCCTTCCAACCTGGCCGACCGACCGGGTGCGAAGGAAGTCGGGCGACGCGGCGCCTCCGCGTGAGGCCCCGCTCGTCCTCGTTGGCCATGACGGAAAACGAAGGGCCGTGCTGGCTGCGGATGCCGCAGCTCAAGCCTCAGGCCTGCGCATCGGCATGCCCGCGACCAAGGCACAGGTGCTGGTCCCAGATCTCATCGTTCAAGATGCTGATCCCGAGGCGGACAACGAAGCGCTTGAACGCCTCGCTCTATGGGTGCTTCAGCGCTACGCCCCGATCGTTGCTTCGGATCCGCCTGATGGGATCGTCGTCGACACTACTGGTGCCGATCACCTCCATGGTGGTGAAGCCGCGATGCTCGATGGACTGATCGCTCGACTTGCCGCATCGAACATTACCGCGCGGGCAGCTATCGCCGATACATGGGGCGCAGCACACGCGCTCGCACGCTACGCCGCGCGACCAATGCTTATTTCTCCGCCGGGTGCGTCTCACACGGCTGTCGCCAATTTACCAATCGCAGCTTTGCGTCTGCCGGCTGACCTCGTTGAGAGCCTGCATGTGCTCGGCTTTGAGCGCATCATCGAGATCGCAACCCAGCCTCGTGCCCCCCTGACTTTGCGTTTTGGTCCCGAGCTGGGACGCCGCCTTGACCAAGCGATCGGTCAGGGTGTCGAGGTCATTGTGCCGATCCGTTTGCCCGAACTCGTGGAAGTGCGTCGCGCCTTCGCCGAACCGATTGGCGCAGCGGAGACGATTGCTCGCTATATCGAAAAGCTCGTCGTTCAACTCTGCGAAGAACTCGAAGCCAAAGGACTGGGCGCCAGACGCCTCGATCTGATCTGTCACCGCGTCGATAGCCGGGCCCAAGCCTCACGAGTCGGGACAGCAACGCCCGTACGCGACGTTAAACGGCTCACTCGTCTCCTCTGCGACAAGATCGAAACCATTGAGCCGGACTTTGGCATCGAACTGATGTCGATCACCGCAACGATCGCCGAACCGTTGAACGCCAGGCAGACCATCACATCGCTCGTTGATGATGCGGCCCCAGATGTCTCCGATCTCGTCGATACTCTCATGAACCGCGTAGGTGAGCGCGCACTTTACCGCGCAATTCCTTTTCAGAGTGATGTGCCGGAACGGTCGGTGCGCCGCATCGGGCCAATGTCACCCGCCACCGGGACAACGTGGACAAGCGACTGGCCGCGTCCAGCGCGGCTCTTTTCGCAGCCCGAGCCGATCGAGACAGTGGCTCTCCTTCCTGACCATCCACCTGTGTCCTTCACCTGGCGAGGAGTACGCCGACGTGTGCGGCGCGCGGACGGTCCCGAACGGGTTTATGGCGAATGGTGGACGCGAGATCCGGAGATGATTGCGGTGCGAGACTATTTCCGGGTCGAGGATGAGGCCGGCGAACGCTATTGGATCTTTCGCGCTGGTGATGGAGAAAACGCGGCGACCGGATCGCATCGCTGGTTTATGCACGGGGTGTTCGGATGAGCGAACAACCGCGATATGCCGAGCTGCAAGTCACCTCACACTTCTCGTTTCTGCGTGGCGCGTCCTCCTGCGAGGACCTCTTCGCCCACGCTGCAAACCTTGGGATCGAAGCGCTGGCGGTTGTCGATCGCAACAGTCTCGCTGGTATCGTGCGGGCTCATGAGGCCGCGAAAGTCACTGGGGTCCGACTTGTTGTTGGCTGCCGCCTTGATCTCGCCGATGGCATGTCGCTCCTGGTTTACCCCACCGACCGCGCCGCCTACGGCCGATTGTGCCGTCTGCTGTCGCTTGGCAAGCAACGAGGGGGCAAGGGCAAGTGCCAGATCGAATGGAATGACGTTTCTCTTTATAGCGACGGGTTGATCGCCATCCTCGCTCCGGACATCGCTAATGATCTTTGCGCTCTGCGGCTTAGGCGCATGCGGGAGTGCTTCGGCAATCGCGCCTATATGGCGCTGACGCTGCGGCGGCGACCGAATGACCAGCTTCGGCTGTTTGAACTCGCGAATTTGGCGACTCAAGCTCGCGTGCCAGCCGTGGTCACCAATGATGTACTCTTCCACGAGCCAAGCCGTCGCATTCTGCAGGACGTCGTCACCTGCATCCGGCACAACGTCACCATCGACGAGCTTGGCGACCGCCGCGAACGGCACGCCGATCGCCATATGAAGCCGCCAGAGGAAATGCGCCGCTTGTTTCCGCAATATCCCGAGGCGCTCGCGCGGACCATCGAGATCGTGGACAGATGCCGCTTCAATTTGGAGGAACTTGCCTATCAATATCCTGAGGAGCGCAACGACCCAACGCTCTCGCCTCAGGAGACTTTGGCAAAGCTAACCTGGGAAGGCGCCGACCAACGCTATCCGGAAGGTCTGCCTGATGAGGTGAGTGCGGCGCTCAATCACGAACTATCGCTCATCGCTAAGCTCCAATACGCCCCTTATTTCCTCACCGTGAACTCGATCGTGCGCTTTGCGCGTTCGAAAGGCATCCTTTGCCAAGGACGAGGTTCAGCCGCTAATTCGGCTGTTTGTTACGTGCTCGGCATTACCTCGATTGATCCCGGCCGTAACGACCTGCTCTTCGAACGTTTCGTATCCGAAGAGCGGCGCGAACCACCGGATATCGACGTTGATTTCGAGCACGAGCGGCGCGAGATCGTCATGCAGTGGGTCTTCGACACCTACGGCCGCGACCATGCTGCGCTGTGCGCTACAGTCGTGCGCTATCACACCAAAGGAGCGCTCCGCGACGTCGGCAAGGCTCTCGGTCTGACCGAAGACCTTATTAAAACCCTCTCGTCGCAAGTCTGGGCCTGGTCGGAGACCGGCGTCGATGCAAAGCACGTGCGGGAGCTCAATCTCAATTTGGGCGACCGGCGGCTTCGTCTGGCTCTCGATCTTGCTCGTCAACTCCTGAATGTGCCCCGCCACTTCGGCCAGCATCCGGGCGGCTTTGTCCTTACTCACGATCGCCTTGATGAGTTGGTGCCGATCGAACCTGCCCGAATGGATCAGCGGCAGATCATCGAGTGGGACAAGGACGACATCGACGCGCTTCGCTTCATGAAAGTCGATGTCCTTGCGCTAGGAATGCTGACGGCGATGAAGCGCGGCTTCGATATGTTAGCCGACTACAAGGGCATCAACCTCGACCTTGCCTCGATCCCTGCCGAGGATCCGCGGACCTATTCCATGATCCGGAAGGCCGACACGCTTGGGACCTTCCAGATCGAGTCACGGGCGCAGATGTCTATGCTGCCCCGCCTTAAGCCGCGTACGTATTACGACCTTGTCATCCAGGTCGCGATCGTGCGCCCCGGTCCAATACAAGGCGACATGGTTCATCCCTATCTCAGGCGCCGCGATGGCCTTGAACCGGTGCATTACCCAAAGCCCGAACTCGAAAAGGTGCTTGGTAAGACCCTTGGCGTCCCCCTCTTCCAGGAACAGGCCATGCGGGTTGCCATCGAGTGCGCAGGCTTTACGCCGGGCGAAGCCGATATGCTTCGTAAATCGATGGCGACCTTCAAATTCTCGGGCGGCGTCTCAAAGTTTAAGACCAAGCTGATCGACGGCATGGTCGCCAATGGCTTTGAACCGGGGTTCGCAGAGCGCACTTTCACCCAGATTGAGGGTTTCGGCAGTTACGGATTTCCAGAGTCGCACGCGGCCTCATTTGCTCTGATCGCCTACGCATCGTCCTGGCTGAAATGCTGGCATCCGGACGTCTTTTGCGCTGCGCTCCTGAATTCGCAACCAATGGGCTTCTACGCGCCAGCGCAGATTGTACGTGACGCCCAGGCACATGGTATCGTCGTTCGACCAGTCTGCGTCAACGCCTCCCGCTGGGATTGTACACTGGAGCTGACGGACGACGAATCTCACTTCGCTGTCCGTCTTGGTCTTCGTATGGTCAAAGGATTGGCCAATGCGCATGCGGCAACCATCGTCGGTGCCAGAGCCGACCGGGCTTTCACCTCCGTTGATGATCTCTGGCGGCGGGCTGGTGTTCCTTCCGCAGCGCTTGTGCAATTGGCTGAGGCGGACGCGTTTCGGCCATCGCTCGAGCTCGCTCGGCGGGAGGCGCTCTGGGCCATCAACGCGCTGCGGGATGAGCCGCTGCCTCTGTTTGCTGCTGCGGCAGCAAGAACCGATGCAATCGTTCCGGAGGTCATTGAGCCAGCCGTATCGCTCAAGCCGATGACAGCCGGCAGTGAGGTCGTCGAGGACTACGGCCACGTTGGCCTTACTCTCCGCACCCATCCGGTTTCATTCCTGCGGCAAGATCTTCAAGAACGTCGCATCGTGACCTGCGCCGATGCCATGGAAGCGCGCGATGGTCGACACCTCGAGGCCGCCGGGCTGGTTCTCGTCCGACAACGACCAGGTAGCGCCAAAGGCGTTATGTTTATCACCATTGAAGACGAAACAGGGATCGCCAACCTCGTAGTGTGGCCCAAAGTATTTGAGACCTTCCGCCGCACTGTGCTCTCAGCCGGCATGCTGGCCGTGCGCGGTCGCATCCAGCGAGAGGGCGAAGTCGTCCATCTGGTAGCGCAACAGCTGGCAGACTTATCTGCAGATCTTTCAAGCGTCGGCGAGCGAGACGCCTCGTTTCCACTGCCGCACGGCCGTGGCGACAACTTCCATCATGGTTCGCCTACCCCCGATCCCCGCGGGTTGCCAAAAGGCTGGCGAACGCGGGACATCTACATCCCGGATCTGCACATCGACACGATCAAGTTAAAGACGCGCGATTTTCGGTGACGTGCCCACAATCTCTAATATGATTGAGCTCGTTACGATCTCACATAGAGCGAGCGGTGCACCCTTTCATCGGATGGCGCGACTTAATGGCACGCAAACTTAAAACCTATCAAACGTCGATGGGTTTCTTCGATTTGGCCATAGCGGCCCCTTCGATGAAAGCGGCCTTGGAAGCCTGGGGTTCAAAGAGCAACCTGTTCCATCAAGGCTTGGCAAACGAGGTTGACGATCCCGAGGTCGTCGCTGCCACGATATCCAAACCGGGTGTTGTTATGAAGCGCCCTGTCGGATCGGCCGGAGCTTTTAAAGAACAATCCGAGTTGCCTACCGACCTCACTGGAAAGAACCGATCAGGGAAGGGAAGCGCAAAGCGAAGCCCCCGAAAGGGGCGGCATCTGGCTATTGATGAAGCGTCGGCCCGCAAAGCCGCGCTGGATTATGAGCGGGAGCAGCGCAAGCGCGAAAGCGAACGTCGAAAAGAAGATGCCGAGCGCATTCGCCGAGAGCATGCAATCGCAAAAGCCGAAGCAGCGTTGGAAGAAGCCAGGATTAACCACGAGGAGACGGTGCGCGAAATGGAAATCGAACGAACTGCACTTGAAAAACGATCCCGGACGGAGGATGCGCGTTGGGAGAAGCAGAAAGAAAAATTGGATAACGCTCTGCGCCGGGCGAAGCGCTGAGGCGAGCTTTAGCGAGAATCAATGAGTATTGGTTCTCTGCCACCGTTCGAGGTCGTCTGGTGAAAGTTCGCCAGGGGCTTGCTCCTTTTCCACCGGCTGCTTCCAAGGTTGCCTTGTTTGCTCAAAGCTTTCCTTGTCGGTCCGCTGTCGCGGATCATCGTTTGGTTTCTCTCGGTCCATCTGTTGGCTCCTCTTGCCTAGAACGCGGGCTTTGCTGGCTCACGTTCTTTTTTGAAAATAGTGCGTTCATCAGCCCCGCGGGAAATCGTTTCGCTTATCGCCTTTTTCTGATCCTTGGGAGTGACCAGCGGTACTGTCACCGCCAATATCACAAACAGTGCGGCAACAATGCCGGCCATGAGATAAAAGGGTTTTTTCATTTGTCCTCACAGCTTGGCTAAGCTCGCAGAGCTCTGGTTGTTCCCTACTCACAAGCGAAACGAAGAGTTGCACCACCTTGAGATGAGACGATTCAGGATATTCAGCATCGATCATCGCAACACACGCGATAAGCTTCGGCCGCTCAATCGATCGCAAAGTCGATTGGTTTGAACGAGAAGTTATTAGACTGCAGCGCCGAGCACGCTGTGAGTCCGATAACAAGATCCGAACTGGCTCTGAACTTGATGAAATCCCCCGCTTTGCTTAGTGGTGGATCAACTCGGATGACTCCTGTTGTGGTGTCAACATTCACGTTCATGAAACAATTAAACGCTACTGGAATCTGATCCGGCCCTATTCCAAATGGTGCTAAAGCGTTTTCCAAATTCCCGAAACAGCCTTGATGGGGATCCTGGTCTCCGTAGATGATGCGGAACGTATCCTTTGAGCAGGGGGTCAGAAGAAAGTCGTGACGACCAACCGTATCTTCCACGATCTCAAGAAAAACATTGCTGCGGTTAGAGTAAATCAAGTCCCCGCTAGTGAGAAACAATTTGCTCGCGTAATCCAAGCTCCTGCCGGACGAAATGGCTTCCCGGGAATCATCTTGAGAAAAAGCCACCAGATCCGCTACCTGCTCTCCAAAGGGATCGCTGATCGTGAGAACCTGCCCCTTCTGTAGAACGAAGGCGGTGCCACTTCGCGGCGCTATTCTCATGAGCGAACTACCGGATTGAATGGACATTTCCAGTCTTCATCAACCGATCGCCCGCTGTACTGTCTCGCCTCAGAATTTACCCCGT
Organism: Bradyrhizobium sp. SYSU BS000235; assembly: GCF_049747295.1. NCBI lineage: Bacteria > Pseudomonadati > Pseudomonadota > Alphaproteobacteria > Hyphomicrobiales > Nitrobacteraceae > Bradyrhizobium > Bradyrhizobium sp. SYSU BS000235. The sequence continues at coordinate 3,329,475 of NZ_JBMHJM010000001.1, read as the reverse complement.
GTCGAGCTAGCATCGGATTTTCCGATCCAGATAGCGTCACGTCTCGTTCTAAAATGACTTCGCGAAGCTTTTCGTAACGACCCTCATCGCGCAACCGTTCAAACTGGTCGTGCAGGTTGAAAACCAATGAAGGCAATTTAAAACGCCGAGCCTGGCGACTCGCGTTTGGGTGGAGGCCGACGACAAAAAACGCTTCTTCCTCAAAGCTCAGCGAAAAATGAGGATCTTCTGGATCTGAACTTACCCGCGCATCGTGTCGCTGGCCATGCCAAGCATCTTTATTTGTAAGCGATTCCACCCGCTCCCATAAAAATCTTTCAAATGTCTCCTCGCTCAACCTAGTGGGCTCGCGGAAAATGACGATGAATGTCTGGAAAAGTTCACGATCGCGGCGATAGTTGTCTACGATCTCCTTAATGCCATCGTAAATACGTACATCGTCCCAGTTTGAACGGATGTCGCGAGCCACAAGGATCCGCATCTGACCTTTTGACAACGCGGACTTCGCGCCCACGCAAGGAAATGCGGACGACCTCACCAATTCACGAAAAGCTTCAGCATCGTCAATGCCCATCGGACATTCCGTCATTCAACCTCACTATTCGTATTCAGTCGCTACGTCATTTTTCGGTAGCGCAGCAGCCGCGGGACAACGTTGATTTCTTTGATGATTGTATTGCAACAGAATTCAACCAACCGTGCGAGTAACGGCAGATAGAGCATTTCAATTTCCAGACTCGACAACTCTTCGTTCACGTAGACATCCGCAATGCCGTCCTTGATATTCCTGACCGAAAGTCCTGCAAAAAGTCGGTCATATTCATCGACGCCAAAAAGCATGTTCAGACGCGCTTCGATGACTGAGTGCTGGAGATCAGTTACATACGGGCTTAAGTGGCGACACCTACTCCTGTTCCGAGAACTTTTTTGAAATCGCACTTTAATGTCACCGCGCTGCGTGCATGAGGAACTTAGACAAAGATGTGTCCAAGTTCAGCCTTCACAAGAGCGAGAAAAATCGTGTTCAAACTTAACTTGAGATAAGCCTCGCCGTTCGCATCTGTGCTTGCTTACAGATTGGAGGGAATCATCCTCCCCACGCGGGGTGGCGCAGCGTTCATTGCGCTCCGTAATCGATGTCTTTCGCCTATTCACGCGTTCATGCCACGCGAACTGGAGGGTTCGAAGTTAACGCGTTGTCATACAAGCAAGCCCGTTAGTTTGGTGCCATATCAGCTTCTGAGGCGTTGCAGTGTATTCTCGAGGCCATTGAACTCGTTCAAAGCCCGGGACACCGAGCACTCCCAAATAGGATGTGCTCACGCAACCGCCGGGATGAGACGATATGGCCAATGTTTTCGAAAACCTGCAGATGGCTGGCGTCTCCATCTGGCTGGATGATTTGAGCCGGGCAAGAATCGCCTCTGGTGATTTAAGACAGAGTGTCAAATCCGGGCAGGTCGTTGGTATCACGACAAACCCCACCATCTTTGCGAGATCAATCAGCGACGGCTCGGGCTACAACGATCAGATTCGAGAACTTGCCCTGCGTGGCACGGCGATTGGGGAAGCCGTGCGGCTGCTGACTGCTTGGGACGTCCGCGCAGCGTGCGACCTGTTGCGACCTCTGTTTGATCAAAGTGGGACGAAGGACGGCCGGGTTTCTATTGAGGTCGATCCGCGGATTTCGGCCGATCCGGAGCGCACGGCTGCCGAGGCTCGCGGCCTGTGGTGGCTGGTTGATCGCCCGAACCTGTTTATCAAAATTCCGGCAACCCAGGCAGCATTGCCGGCCATCACCGCGTGTACCGCCGCGGGCATTAGCGTCAACGTCACGCTGATTTTCTCAATTGATCGCTACCGCGCAGTCCTCAACGCGTACATGACCGGTCTGGAGCAACGCACAGCCAGCCGTGAAGAGTTGACTGGCATTGAAAGTGTCGCGTCGTTCTTTATCAGCAGGGTTGATACCGAAGTGGACCAGCGCCTCGCGAAATTGGCGAACGCAAAGGCGAAGGAGTTGCATGGGCAAGCGGCCCTCGCTAACGCACGTCTTGCCTATGAGGTGTACGAAGATGCTACCCGTTCTGATCGATGGCGCGCGCTCGCCGCAGAAGGCGGATCGATGCAGCGCCTACTGTGGGCGTCGACAGGGGTAAAAGACAAGGCCTTTGCTGCGACGCGCTACGTAACCGAACTAGTCGCTCCCAACACCGTCAATACCATGCCAGAGGCTACTCTGCAGGCACTCAGCCATCTTGAAGCCACCACGCCGGACACCATCAGTCGCCGCTACACAGAAGCTCGAACGATCGTGCACGATCTGGCGGAACTTGGCATCGATCTTGTTAATGTTGCTGATGTTCTGGAGCATGACGGCATCGCGTCATTCATTCAGAGCTGGAATGAACTGATTGCTTCGGTCGAACAGCAACTGAAAAGCGCAGGCGCTGAAGTAATCCTTGCCGGCGCAGTTAGGCCCGCCAATGGCAGCGGGACCGGGACCGGTTTCTCAGCACCCGCCGCCGCGGCACCAGCCGAAACCAGCAAAGGAGCCTTGGCATGACCCCGGTTACACAAGCGGTACATGCCAAGGCCATCGAACTAGGCAAACTAGCGATAAAGGCTACGACTTCTGCCGGCAGCGGTCATCCTACGACCGCGCTCTCACTAGCCCATCTGACGACCGTGTTGATGTATCGGATGATGCGCTGGGATCCCGCACATCCTGATGCCCTAGGATCGGACAGGCTCGTTCTATCCGAAGGTCATGCCGTCCCAATCATCTATGCGGCGTGCGCCGATCTCAGAGTCACGATCACGCCGGGAGGCGCGCCCCGGCCGATGACGATGGACGACCTGATGGCGCTACGGAGCATCGACAGTCCGATAGACGGCCACCCCAACCCGATGCTCGGCTTCCCCTTCTTTGACGCTGCTACGGGGTCCCTCGGCCAAGGCCTATCGGTGGCAGCCGGACTTGCCGCGGCCGCCCGGGTTAACACTTTGGACAAATCGATTTACTGCATCATCGGCGACGGCGAGTCGCGCGAGGGCCAGATATGGGAGGCAATGGATTTCATCGCCGACCACGCGCTGACCAATGTCGTCGCCATCATGAACTGCAATACCCTCGGACAGAGCGACTTCGTCGCCGAGGCACAGCAGTGGCGAGGACTGCAGCGCAAAGCCGAAGCGTTCAACTGGTCGGCAATCGTTATCGATGGCCACGATCCGAGCCAGATCGAGGACACACTCCGGCGTCGGGCGGAGCTCGGGGCAGGCAAACCCCTCTGCGTCATCGCGCGGACGATCAAGGGTTGGGGTGTGCCGAGCCTCGCTGGGATGGGTCATCATGGGACGCCGGTTACCCGGGAACATCTCAATGCAGCGCTAGGCGACCTTGATCGGAAAGCCGAGGAACTCGGGCTTCACGTTGATGATCGAGCAACGAATGAAGACGCGCTCCGGATCAACCGGCCTCCAAGTGTCTCAGCGGGCCAAGCCAAGTCGATACCGGTCGATATGGACACGGCAGTAGCTGCCAACCCAAAGGTTGCAGCAACTCTGTCCGAGAAGAATGTGCTGTCGCCGCGGCGCGCGTTTGGTTTGGCACTGGAGGCATTAGGAGCAGCATACCCCAATGTCGCTGCGCTCGATGCCGACGTCAAGAATTCCACATACGCACTCGACTTCGCCGAAGCCTATCCAGACCGCTACTTCGAGGCGCGAATTGCAGAGCAGAATATGATCTCCGTAGCCGCGGGTCTGTCCAGCGGCGGCATGATCCCGTTCGCGAGCACTTTCGGCCGCTTCCTTGAACGTGCGTTCGATCAGATCGAGATGGCGATTGTCGGAGGAGCCAACCTCAAACTGGTGGGAACCCACGTTGGAGTAACGCTGGCATCCGATGGCCCGAGTCAGATGGCGCTCGCGGATATTGCCTTCATGCGCGCGTTCGCGCACAGCACGGACCATCGAGGAAATCCGGCCGTAACGGTCCTCACCCCGAGCGATGCTGTGAGCACCTATTCGCTGGTCCTGGCTATGGCTGCCTTCCCGAGCGCCTGCTACCTGCGCGCCGTTCGCGCGGACTTGCCCTTGTTATACGATGCGAATACCGACTTTCCATTCGGCGGACATAAGGTTCTGCGGCGGGGTGCTTCGACTCGACGGCTCGTCCTCGTCGCATGTGGATACATGGTCCATAGCTGTCTCAAAGCTGCTGACGAAGTTGCTGAAGGCGGGATCGATGTTGCCGTTGTCGACGCCTATGCACTGCCGCTGGACACGGCGCCGATCCTAGCTTTCGCGGGCAGCGGCGGAACCATCTTGACGGTAGAGGATAGCTATGTCGGTGGCTTGGGTAGCGAACTTTCCGAAGCCGCAGCAGCACAAAAGGATGCGCCCCTCATCAAGTCGCTGGCAGTACACATGATGCCGAAGAGTGGCCGCAAGCCAGATGACGTACTCGGATATGTCCATCTCGCTGTGGCCGATATTGTCGCATCCATCAAAGAAGCCGCGTAATGAGAGCGCCATGGCAAGCAAACCCCAGGGGGGCGCGCTTTCAGGCCAGGCGCTCTGCTCGGCGTTTAGGCGAAGGCTTGGGGCCAACAGCGCGGCAGGTAAGCCGCGGGCGCTTTTTCTAATCCTTTAATTAGTCGCTGCCTTCGCGGACCGTTTCCGCTTCTAAGGATCCCTCGGGAAGGGGACGCAACAGCTCCGTTTGCGACCTTGTGAGATATATCCAGTGCGCCCAATCCTCTGGCTTCAGCACAACAACTTGTCGGTTATGATAGGGCGCGACATCGGAACTCGGCTCCGTCGTCAGCATGGTAAAGGCCGGAGCTCCACCGTTCTTGCCATCCCGCCAGATTCCTGCGATCGCCATAAACGACGCTCCGTTGAGCGTAAAACGATGCTTGGCTTTCGGGTATTTCTTTCCAGTGAATTCAAAGAACGCTGAAGCCGGAATTAGGCATCGATTGGACTTCTCGAAATTACGGCCCTCGCTGCGAAAATTGAATACCGGACCGCCTCGCGGGCTGGATGGAGGAAAGCTGAAGTTCATAGGAACGAGCTCTACACCGTTCCCCGCAGCACGCATCACCGGTCCGAGATCATTGATCTTGATGTCATCAGCCACCGGCAGATCAAGTTCGGTTTGCTTTGTTGGAATCCCGAGCTCCAACGCCTGCATCATATCGCAGTACTGCTTCCAGCGGATATGTTGCTCGTAGTCGTTACACATGCACACAAACCATGACTTGGATTGACGGTCAGGTATCTGAACAGGCCACTAGTCTTCCGACCAGTTCTGTTATTCCTCTATCCGAGTCCGACGATGCCTCGTTTTTTGAGCGGGACTAATCAAGCCGAGGAGACTTAGAGCGTTAGTCGTCGCCTTAGCCTCGTAGTCGTTGTTGAAATAGATCCAGGCTCTCTTTGCGCCACTTGCCTTAATCCTGTCGGCCCACTGCTTCAATTCGTCGTCCGAATAATCGTGCCTGTACCAGCGCAAAGGGCCGTGCAGGCGCAGATATATTTCATCCGCGGTCCGAACAAGATCATCAGGAAGCCGCGGGCCGCTGCAGGAACAGAACACGATCCCAGCTTTCCGGAAGGCGCGAAAAACCTGGGCGTTCCACCACGTTTTGTGCCGGAATTCCACTACATTTCGTCGTGCCGGATCGAGTTGGCGCACTATTGATCTGAGCCGCGCTTCCGTAAAGTGATAGCTCGGAGGCAATTGAAAAAGAAAACAACCCATCCTATCGCCAAGAATGTCAGCGATCATGCCGAAGTCGCGAATAAGAGTTTTAGTGCCCTTGAAGCGCTTCACGTGAGTTATGAGTTCGCAAACCTTGACCGTATAAACGAAATCTCTGTCGCGCGCTTGGCGCCTCCAGGCTTGCACATTCGCTACTGTGGGCCAGGAATAGAAAGAGGCGTTGATTTCAACAGTATCGAACACTTGAGAATAGTGCTCAAACCATTTTTCTTGTGCGAGGTTCGCGTAAAACGAGTCTCGCCATTTCCAATAACGCCAGCCTGAGCACCCGACATATACAGGTCTGTTCAACCTGCTCGAGATTTTCCGGTCCTCAACCGCTTCCATCCTCCGTCGTGCAACACGCATCTTCGCGGCGCGCTTTATGTTGCCGCTGCGCTGCAGCTCCCGCCGAAGCTGGCGTCGCTCGCGTCGTTCCTCAACTGTTGATGCTGCTCCTTCGATCACTTTTCGCAGTCGGGACATGACTCTTCCCACGTCGTTCGCTCCGATATTCATATCCGCCCGTTCTTCCCGCATTGTCTCTTACGTTCATCCCTCGTTCGCTCAGACGGGATCCGGGTAAAGGACGAATGGAGGCCATTCGCGCCCTACCGAAAAGGAACCCTCAGCTTTTCGAGCGCATTGGCACAGGGCGAGGAGCTAAAATGAAATTTGACTAACAGCCGAACGTCCAGACAGTGCTAATCGGCAGCTACAAAGTCGAACGCACCGATGTCCATGGCGCCAACAACGAAAAAAACAGGACCGTTAAGCGCGTGATGATTGAAGACAAGCGGCCAAGCTTCATATGCTGTGTTGGCATACGGAGGTTTTCTTAAAATGGGAGAAGATTTCTATCCTCTTCATTGAAGTACGACACCAATCTAGGTGGACACAAGACGAACGTGACCGAACAGCAACTCAAAGGCACCCCCAAGTACGCTTCTGAGAACGATTGGAATTGGGGGACCCGTCTCGAACAAAGTCGATCGACACCCATTACGGTGTATGAAATCGTTCTCATACTGTTGCGGCCTCTCGAATGAAAAGGCCGCAACAGCCAACCTTCTTATCGAAGGAGAAGGATGAGTAGGATTAGCGGCAGCGGAATTCCGAGCAACCAAAGTAGGATTGGCATTTCTCTCTCCTTATCTTGTCGCTACGGGGGTGACGGCTTTTGGCTCCGTCGTATCCGTTGCCCAATTGCGATCGCGGATACCGCCCGCTTCGGCGGCTGCGATGCTGGCCGAGAACGCACCGACCAAGAGTGAAGCCACCATCCAGAAAGCAAGTTGTGCGGCCGCCTTTCTGGCGTTATCGAGCGAGGTTTTAGCATCGGTGATCACATCGTTGACGCGCTTTTCCGCATCCGCCTGACTCAATCCGGTTCGCCGCGCGACGACTTGCGCGACATATGTACGGTCTGCCGGCTTGAAATTCCCTCCCGAGCGGAACGCCGAGGTGAATAGACGAGTCAACTCTCCACGAGCTTGGTCGGTGTCGCCAGCAGGTGGGGGGCTAGTCGCGTCCGATCTCAATAATTGATCGACATAACCATCCATTGGCCCAGCGGATTGCGCAGTCGCTGCACCGACGGCTTGCCCGAGGCCGCTTGTTGCGCCGCCGACAACAGTGCTTGCAGCCGATGCCAGAAGAATCGCGCCCACAACGGTGGCCAGGGCCCACGCGGCAAACCCGTTTGCTGTGTCACGAAAAAACACCTCATTCGGGTGCACCGCTTCCCAGCCACTCCTCAAGCGACCGGCGATGTGGCCCCCGATTGCAGAGGAGATCATTGCGACCACTATGAGATAAAGGCCAGTGCCAACCTTAAATGTTCCGGCCGAAACACCGGAGCCGCTCCATGGCGAGACGACCGAAAAGCCCATTCCAATCCCGAACCAGAGCAGAATTAGGGTGATCGCAAGAGACGCAACAGCGCCCGCTACGACCGATGCCCAACTAATTCCAACTCCCGTGAGTCGATTTTCTGCGATTTGCATTTGCGCCTTCCCAGCGTTGCCTAAAATTTGCGCTTACCAATGCCGAGTTCCCGCAATCGTTCCATCGGAGCCGTCACTTGGGTCAAAGCGCATGCATCGTGCGGTCATTTACCTCGCACTACGAGATGCCTAGCCATCTCCGCCTGGACCGTCGGAGTTTGTGAAGTGGAAGCCGTTTTTATAGAGAGTGTCCTGTCCGCGAAGACTTCGCCCGGTCGTAGTTATCCGCACTACCGGAATTCCGTACTGGAAGCAGGCAAGAGATGCCTACCGGCCGAAATCAACTTTCTAAAGAGCTAGGAACGCAACGAAATCTGCCTAGTTCGAGAGGTGTCGTTGGGTGTCGAGCAGCGACAGGCCCGGTCGGAAAACACCTGTGTGTAACGCACCGACTGGGCCACCTCAAAAGCCCAGAGATGCGACGTCACCGCGATTGCCGCGGCCGATGCTCATTGACGCTGGAAGTATTTCGATGCCAACGCGATCGATTACAAAGGACGACCCGACTACTCGAAGCTACTCAGACGTCGTTCTACCAACGGCTTGTCATTCGATTTCCTCAAGAATCTTGGGGGGACTTTGCACAACCTCTGCGATACCCGCGGCCTTGTGCGCCTTTTGCCTGATCCCTGAGGTCATGACGTTCGGACCGCTCTCAATTTATTCTTCTTACTCACTACCCAGATGAGCGTGATGGGATTTTTGTCGGCAGGTATCGTCGGCAAGCCTAGGGCAGCGAGCGCCTCTTCTCCCGCACCGATCAATACTTCAAAAACCAAGATCCCTATTTTGCCAGAAGGCTCCACCGGGATGACCGAGCCAGACCTCGACGAGCCCGTTGCTCTGCCTAAAGAGGAGAATGCCGGCGCTCTCGCTCTTTGATGACGACTTCCTAAACATCGGCAGCATTTAAGCAACCAAGCAGACGCTTAGAGAAGACACGCATTGTTTCCCTTCGAAGCTCGGATAAGGATTCGCTACATTCTCGCCCGGGCTCCGAGCGAGCCGGTCACTGTCGGATTCACAGCGCTTGCCCGGCCTGCAAAATAAGCAGCTAACGCTCCCAACAATAGGGCAATAGCACCGAAGAGCGCACCGCGGGAGACGGCCGAAGCAGTTTTATCAGCTGCTTGGCGCGCGGTCTCTTTGGCCCGTGCGACCGCCTCCGTGTACTGCTTCTCTAGTTGATTCACGCGAGCCTTAGCTTCGTCGGACGAAATATTCTGGGCCTTCGCGAAGGCCTCAGCCGCCCGCTCCCGTGCCGCCGCTTGCTGCGATGGATCGTCGGTGATCACAGCCCGCATTGCCGAGGTCGCTGCGTCGCGCAGGGCGGCGGGATCTTGCCCACCTGCGGCGCTCCGAATTTGATTTTCAATTCGTGAGAACGGGTCACCAACGCTATCCAATGAAGGCGCAACTGATTGTACTGCTGTTTGAACAGTTTCACTCGCAGCTTTACCCGCGCCGCCCATTGCGGAGGAGACGGAATTGAACGCCCCGCCGAACATGTTTGCGGCTGCGGACGACACAAGATAGACCACGATTAATGTCGCGACAGCCCATGCTATTAAACCATGATAAGCCGTGGTGGAATCTGATGGCTTACCCGAAAGTCGGCCCGCGATATATCCGCCGACAGCCGACGCTATTACCCCGGAAATTATCCACCAAAGCCCGGCTCCCATAGACAGTGTCGATGCACTTGGCGTGCCACGGGCCGTAGCGTCTACCGTTCCCAAACCGATACCTAGTCCGATCATGTTCAAAATCAGTTGCAGCACGAGAGCCATTACCGCTCCCGCGAACACTGCACCCCACGAAATCTCGTGCACCATAATTGTTCGGATATCGTCCGACGCCGAAACCGCCGATACGCGGCGTGTGTCTCTGTCGCTTGGAACTGATGTCATGTTGGCCTCCGCTCAAATTAAGCGTGCTTGCAAACACGCTTCAGTAAAGGGAGCTGCGACTGTCAGGGGTGTTCCGACCTGCGGCGCCATGACGCGGTTATGAGACCGGTACGGAGCGGCGCGCGGGCTAAGCCGTGTGTTCAGCCGACCTCCGAGTCGATCGGACCTCAACGATGAGAGGGAACACCACTCATTCTTGCCGATTGAACCACGCTTGTGTCGCGAAAGAACACTACGAAAGCGCCCGAGCAGCACCGCACACGTCCGCGCGCGAAAGGCCCTCGATGGACCGACCAAGCAAGGGTTCACCCACAGGTTGGACAACCAAAATGGTGCGAGAGCATTTGGGCCGGTGTACGGTCTGTGGGGACGTTTTTGATTGCCGCGACTTGGACGATGTGATGTCGCACTTTCATAACCGCGAGATTGAGATTATCGAAATATGGGGAGCGTCGATGCGGAGGAATTAATGGCGTCACGCGAACAAGAAATAGCAGACCGATACGCCAAAAAGACAGTCGCTCACATCGAGTGGCTTCGCTCACTGTCGCCGCTGCAATCCCTGGCCGTCCGACGACGAGATATCTTGCGGCATTGCCTTCAGCTTCGCGACATGATCAGGGATGGCTATGGTTCACGCGATCTTCCTGCGCAGGAACTTCTCCTGCGCGAACAAGAGGTCCTGGTTTTGCTTCGAAAGGCGCGCGTCGTGGCGAGACGAGCGTTGAATTGAGAAGGCCGGTGCGTCAAAGGAATTGTTATGAACGACAATGATAATACCCAGCAACCCTCCAAGAACCTTATCGACCTCTCTCCGATCATTATGCTGGGGGCTTTATCACTTCCCCTCCTAGCGATCCTCGGTTGGGTCGCTTTCGGGTAGCGCTAGAGATCCTCCCTGAGCCCTTTGAATGACGGATGCCGCAGCTTTCCGTGAGCTGACCTGGCTCGATACTCAATTTCAGCCAACAACATAGGCTTGAGCCAAACAGCCTTCGGCTTCGCTATCTTTTTCGTATAGGCCTGCGTATTCTGAACGAGGCCTTTGAACTTCTCTTGAAGATCGGCCACCTGTTCGCTCGAAAATCCATGGTCCACCTTGCCTGCATACTCAAGGACCTCGCCGTCACGACGTCCGACGTAAAGCCCATCAAAGCGATTTTCCTTCAGCGCATAGCCGACGATGACAAGCGTCTCCCGCTGGCGACAGGTCGATTTGATCCAATCATTATTTCTGTCCGAGCGATACCTACTGCCCTTGCGCTTTGAAACGATACCCTCAATTCCCATTTCACAAGCACGAGCAAACATAATTGCTCCATCAGCTTCGAAACTCTCGCTGAAAAGAATGTTGGTTTTACGGATCAGACCATGCAGTCGCTCTTTCCGGTCTTCTATGGGGATGGCTCGAAGGTCGTTGCCATTGAGATACAAGAGGTCGAACGCATACATAACGAGCTTGTCCGATCGCTTCGCTCTGATCTCCTTTTGTAACACTGAAAAATCGGACACCCCGTCAGCTGCTGGCGCGACGACTTCACCATCTATGATTGCTGAACGCGCGTTGATGTGCCAAGCGTCCGTCGAGATCTTCTTCAAACGAGAAGTCCAGTCATGGCCGCGTCTGGTAAAGACCTTCACCGCATCGTTCGCGATGTGGATCTGGACACGATAGCCATCAAACTTGACCTCGTGAATCCATCCTTCGCCCTTGGGCGGCCGTGATAACTGCTCCGCAAGTGCCGGTTTAACGAAACCGGGGAATACAGCCTTCTTGCCGAGCTTTTCCCTCGCTACGCGACGCAACTATAGCTCCTAAAACACCGAGGCCCCGTCGCTCCTGCGACGAGGCCCCACGCTGAGATATACATCCAACCATCAGCGCTGCTGTTGTTGGGCGGACGCCTTTGACTGACCGTTCGAAGCTAATAAAGCCGCGGCCTAAACGAGCGCGGACAACGTCTAGTGCCAGTTGCAGTCAGCGACCTCCGCCGCCGCCACCTGCGCCTCCGCCTGCTCCGCCACCAGCTCCGCCTCCCGCACCACCAGCTCCACCACCCGCACCCCCTGCGCCCGCACCAGTTGTCGATGCGCCAGGAGAGGCCGTCGAAGGTGCCGCTGCCGAGCTTCCCCCCGCATTCAGATTACCCGGTATGGGATTCCGGCGTGCCATGCCTTCCTTCTCCTTTTGACTCATCCCAGATGATTGTCCGAAGGACGACGTCGTAACGAGCAGGGCGCAAGCAGCAACCGTGATCAACATCTTCATTTTCATTCTCCCTCGGTTCGTTTTCACGGCTAACCGGTTTCTTTTAGGGGTGTTCCAGCGGCCTCTGCATGATCATTAACTGGTCCAAATTGAAAAATACCGGGCTGGTCCGCATAGTGTGCGCCAGCACGGGCTGAGGCGTACGCCGTAGAGTCGGAACATCTGGCCGTCTTAAACGAATGCGAATAGCTCGGTGACAAGAACCTAAAGGTAAATGCTCAGCTTTCGCTACGAAGGTTGATGCAATCAAGAGGTTGCGACGGCGGCGTGGGGCGGAAGTTCGAAGGGGATCATCTATAATAGCGAAAGCCGCGTCCCGAATGGGATCGCGGCTGTTCATCTAAATACTTACCGTGGTCCGTAGTTTCTAACGCACGTGGCGTTTATTCCGGACATGGCCGCCTGGCATTGCTTATAGGTTTGGTATTTGCAATCCCCTGGTCCGGGGGACGATTTGAGACAATACTTATAGTTCGTGGCGTTCGCAGCGCCACCAGCCGCGAACGCGGCCAAAACCGTAACCGTCATTAAGATTTTCACTGTTTTACTCCGTCATGCTTGCTTGCGTTGCGTCAAGCTGCAACTTGCGCGGCTGTTCCGATTAAGCGCCGGGAAGCGCCGCATGCTCGTCGCCCCCAGATCACCACGCGATCAGACCGATAGAAACAACTCCATGGCGGCGTCGCGAGCGTGTGAGGGGTTGATCACTGGACAGCCACCCGCACGAACGGACGCGTCCACGCACGAACGGAGACGGTCGTTGATCCGAAGTGCGGTGCTTCGACCACTTGCGACATTGGTCACAGGGATATGCGATACCAATGGCAGTGTCTTGTGTGCTGTCGTCATAGCATACGTATCGGAGTGGATGACGGCCGCGGACGACGGGACAATCGGCGGACAAAGTCGAGCCAGCTGGACCGGACGGCCGGTTTTTTTTGTTGGGAACTTTTTTCGAGGGCTCCGCGTTTTTAGCCCGCCGCTGAACCCTGCCAAGCAGCATCGGCCCGGTCGTATCTCTGGCGATCAGCACTCCGCCGGCCGGGACCATTCAATCCAATTGCGAAGTTCAATGCCAAATGAGAGTGCCGGCGCTAAACCTCTTCTGCCCGGGAAGGCTGTCAAGTTGTCGGCGATTGCAGACGATGCGCTAGAGGAAGCCCGTCGATTGCCGCCCGGGCCCGAGCGCTCGGAAGCGTTGAAGCGCGCAGGACAGTTGCGCAAAACTGCGGACGATTACGCTATCGTGTTTCCACCCAGGGGCAGGCCCAAGAAGACTTAGCGCGCCGCGGATAGTTGTGACGGCGCGATTTTTTCGGAGGAGAGAGGCACTGATTGTGTCGGATACACGACAGACATGTGGCTTAGTGGCCAACTGTTACTTTTTCCGGAACGCTCACGAAAGATTACTGTTCGAGCTAAGCTGGCCGTAGGGCTGCTTCGTTTCTGATGTTGGTTTGAGGGCAAGATGAACTTCCCGGCTAGTCGCACCTGAGCCAGCCGAAAGTTTTTTGGCCCGCCCGCTTCCCATCTAGCTCGGCTGGCCAACGGCGAAGCATTTGCCACTGACGATACCACTAAAAACGGAACACCGGCACCGCCGTAGTGTTGGCTCTTTACAAAAATGCCTGATGCTGCCCAGCGAGATCAGAATGCCGAAAACAGAACCAATCGACGAACACACCCGGACAGTCGAAACAGCAACGGAAGCGAGACAAGGAGAGCGCGGACCGACGATCCTAGCTCTATTAACTGCGAGTACAGTCGGATCTATAATCTTGTTAGCAGGCGTTTGGTTTGTGTTTTTCAGAACATAGCGGATGTGCGCGCCAGGTGTCCCCAGGGCGAATTAAAGAGCTCGTCTGCGGTGGGGGCAGCGCGTCGGCTTTGAGGTATACCTCGGGGCTCTATCGACCCGGATTGGACATGCCGATCTCTACTCGCGTAGGGGGAACGGCAAACACAGCAAAGAAATACATACCCACTCGGTTTTCTCAGGAATGCGTCGTCTCAATCGCCGGTCACGCTCTCGGCGCGATGGATGGGAATTCGTAGGAGGCGGATGATTGCGTCGCAAGCCGGAACGCCCCCAACTCATAGTGGTTCGGAAGGGCGAGGCTAAACGCTACATCAATTTGGCGCACCGGCTCGCAAGCGGCGAAGCCCAGCAACAACACTTCGTTCGAAATAGGAGCAGGCGTAGCTCGCGCGGGAACGGCTCTCGCCAATGCAGATGCCAGCTTGCGCAAGTTAAGTGCGTAAACACTTCCGCGCTTCAGCTATCTCCCTTCTCGAGTACCCGTTCAACTTAGCCCAAGTATAAGCGACAATTTTCCCATGCTGGGCAACTTGATCTCGGACCAAGCCACATGTCACGCCGGGAGGAAGCTCGGGGGCTCGATTTGCCGCCGTTGAATTCGTCGCACCAACAAAAATTAACATCATAAATCCAAGGAAGACTGAGCGGCTCATCGCATCAAAAATCCCGCGTTGTGTCTACAATCGCGCAATCGCTTACCCAACGATCGACCTTTAGAAGGCTCATGGAGCCCTCATTCCAACCGTGATGATCTGGCACTGTTCCCGCGCTTTCATGATGGGCGCAGCCGGGTTGGTGGTCGACTCAACGCGTAGCAGAGCCACGTAAAAAGAAATGTTCTTGGACGTGAGCCAATTGTGAACCAAGCGAGACGGATTTTCCCACGCCTTTGCCTATACATGGATTTAATCCAACTCGTGGATCGGTCGTCACGCACGATCCCTACCAGGCAATGAATGCCTCTTTGAACAACTGAAGGTCGACTAGGTTTCGGCAACTCCTGTTGCGGCTAGTCAACATCAGCGAGATACGCGCTTTAGATCTTCTGGCTCTTCAAAATCAAATCGACAAGCTCATTGGTCATCGCCCCGATATCGAATGGCTTTCCCCACAAAGGTACATCTTGGAATTCTGCCGCAATGAAGCTGCGGTCGTAGCCCGTGGTGAAGACAAATGGGATCTCTCGCTCTCGTAACGCATGCGCGAGGGGGAAAGTCCTCTCATTTTTCAGATTCACGTCGAGGACGGCTCCGCTGATTTCGTGGTTACTCAACGTGTCCAGCGCCTCTTGGAGGTTGTTGAACGGGCCTTCAATCTCAGCACCCAACCGACGACACGCGTCGACGAGATCTTCCGCCAGAAAATATTCATCTTCTACAATAAGGACGCAGTGTCCCGAGAGTGAGTTACTTCCAGGTGTCGGCGTCTGCATCGAGGTACTCCCCCTTTAGTCACCTCTCGCCCCGGAACATCCAGAGAAGTTTCAACTTTTTCTAACGGGCTAATAACATGGCAGGTTCCATGCGTAACCGCGATATTGTCGTCATTGGCGGCTCTGCAGGAGCATCTGCGCCGCTGAAGGATGTCTTGAGCCGGTTGCCGGCCTCTTTACAGGCGGCTGTGTTCGTTGTGTTGCACATACCTGCCCGAGGCATCGGCATTCTCTCGACTGTAGCGAGCGCCGCATCGAAGCTGCCGGTTCGCCAGGCCGAAAGTGGCATGGCAATCGAGAATGGGCACATTTATCTGGCGGCACCCGATCACCATCTGTTGGTGTTCAAAGATAGGATGATTTTGGGCCGAGGCCCGCGGGAAAATATGTCGCGGCCAGCAATAGATCCGCTCTTCCGCTCTGCAGCGCTCCACTATGGACCTCGAGTGATCGGCGTCGTGTTAAGTGGGTTTTTATCCGACGGGGCGGCTGGCCTGAACGCGATCAAACGGTGCGGCGGCATCACCTTAGTGCAAGATCCTGCGGACGCTATCTCTGATGAGATGCCCCGCCGAGCATTAGAGGCGACGGTGGTCGATCTTTGTGTATCGGGCGCCAAGCTTGGTGATGTTCTTTCCGAGTTGGTTCAGGAGATTCCCGATGCTCCTAAGCCCATACCGCCTGAGATCAGACTTGAGGTCGAAATAGCAGCTGGGGAGCGTATCGGAAGTGACACGCTCCTCCCGCTCGCCGATCCGGCTCCATTGACTTGTCCCAGCTGCGGTGGGGTTCTTTCGCAGGTCAAATTTGGCGGGCCTCTTCGCTTTCGCTGTCAAGTCGGTCACGGATATACGGCAGATGCTTTAGCGGGAGAACAGGAAGGCCGCGTCGACGAGGCCCTACGCATTGCGCTGCGTATTATTGAAGAGAGAGCCGAGCTCGTTTCACGAATGCGCGACAGCGCTTGCGATAGCGGAAGAGCCTCCCTGGCGGAAATATATCAGGAACGCTCGGAGGAATATCGGGCTCACGGGGACCTTCTCCGCCAGACAGTGCTCCGTTCGCTCGATCGTCGGTTAAAGAAATAGGACAACGGATGCGAGATCCATTCAATGATCGAGCGGAAGAGCTGAGAAGGGAGCGAGCAGTATTGTCCAGGGCGGCCAAGGACATTGAGGAGGGCTGGAAGCGTATACAGACTCAAGTGGGGCTTTTGTCAAATCTCCAAGTCGCAGGGCACGACACCAAGCAAGCGGAACACCTGTTGCTTCTGCTCAGACAAACCCAACAGGAATGGGAGCGTCATTGCGAGCTAATCAAACACCGAATCTCTTATCTCGAGCGCGTCATCGGCGAAGTTCAAGGGGGCTTGCAACAGTAGCCGACGCAACGATTTCGAAACGTGTTAGGGATGCCTGCCCACGGGCGCCATGGATTTCTACGCCAGAAAGGTGCAAAGTCTGGTACTGGAGCATTGCTTTCATTTATCAAGGGCGCGCGGCATATGGAGAGTCAAGAACCTCGTGCACCGGACTCAGTGCGAAAGGCAGGTTTGCCTTTGATTGTCGGGGTTGGCGCCTCAGCGATTGAGAAGTCGAGTATCGAGCGATTTTTGTCAAAGCTCGACCCCGATCCTAACGTGACGATCGTTCTGGCCTTACAGCATCGAGAGACAATCAATTCGGCGCAAGTAGGAGAGTTATTGGGGGCGTCTAAAGGATTCGCACCTGCGGAACCTCGCGACGGTTCTTCGATACAGGGCGGCGCGATCTACGTTTGCCCTCCCGGAATGATCACTACTGTCATAGGCGATCAGTTCGCGGTGAGAGCAGCTGAGCAACGAGCCGGCGAGAGAGCTACGATCGACAGCTTTCTCATCTCGCTCGCGGAACAGCGAGCTGAAAGATCAATCGGCGTTATCCTAGCCGGGACGGGCGCCGATGGAACGTTAGGGGTTGCTACGCTCAAGGATCATGGAGGACTTGCGATAGCGGAAAAGCCCGCGATCGAGAGTTCGGCGGGACTGGAGGACAGTAACTCGGCGGCCGCCATCGCGGATTTCGTGCTCTCGGCAGTCGAAATTCCTAGCCATATTGAGGATTACGTTCGACATCTTGGACGCTTGGAGGACAAGCAAGGATACGATGAAGTTCTCGCCGCTGCCTCGACATCTTTGTCTCGCATTGCCGATGTCCTGCGCATTCGAACAGGCAACGACTTCCACGGTTACAAGCAAAACACCTTTCTTCGCCGCGTACAGCGGCGCATGCAGGTCGTTCAGATTGAGGATATTTCTACGTACGCAGATTTTCTAAGAAGCGATAAAGAAGAGCCCAAACAGCTTTTTAATGACCTCCTTATCGGCGTCACCGAATTTTTTAGGGACAAGCGGGAATTCGAGGTTTTAGAAACGCAAGTCATCCCAAAACTTTTCGAGGATAAGGCTGATGGCCAACAGGTACGTATATGGGTGCTGGGTTGCGCTACCGGTGAAGAGGCATACTCGATCGGTATCTTAATCCGCGAGCACATGGCTCGCATCGACTCGCCTAGGCAAGCGCAAGTCTTTGCAACCGATATTGATGGTCGAGCGCTCGCGGCGGCCAGAGCGGGACGTTATCGCACAAACATTGAGACCAACATGACGCCGGAGCGACTGCGGCGATGGTTTGTCCGCGAAGGCGACACGTATTGTGTGGTCAAAGAACTTCGGGAGATGTGTATCTTCTCGCAACACAATCTCATCAAAGATGCGCCATTCTCAAAGCTCGATTTGGTCTCTTGCCGCAACCTCCTCATCTACTTAAACGCAGAGCTGCAAAATCGCGTCATTCCACTGTTTCATTTTGCACTTCTGCCTGAACGCTTTCTTTTTCTCGGAAATTCAGAGAACGTTACTCGCCAACCTACCCTTTTCACGCCGGTGGATCGTCGAGCGCGAGTTTTTAAGCGGCTCGATACTGGCACGAGAGTTCCTCCAGAGTTTCCCATCACGACGACCTCAGGCCGGACAACCGCAGAAATACCGTCCGCACGATCTCTCGGTCAGAATGTAGGCCTAGAACGTCGCGCGCAGCGGATTGCGGAGCGCTATTCCCCCGCTTACGTCATAGTAGATGCCAACTTCCAAATACTTCATTTTTCCGGTCACACCGGCCGCTATATTGAGCCAACTCCCGGGGCCGCGACGCTGGATCTGTTAAGTCTTGTGCATCGAGATTTGCGTTTAGAACTACGAAACGCGCTCATTCAAGCTGCTGGAGCCAACGAACCCGCTGTCATCGAACAAATCGAGCTTGAGCTTTATGGAAAGTTGGTGCCAGTCGACATAACCGTAGAACCGCTTTCGGACGGGGTCGGTGCGCGCAACTTTGTTGTCCTATTTAAAAATGGACCGGTGCGCGCGGTACCCAACAACGATCGCGCGTTGAATGTAGTTGTCGGAACCGAGCACGTCGCGCAGTTAGAAAGTGAACTACATGCCACTAGGGAGCGCTTAGAGGCAGCGATCGAGGAGCTTGAGAGCACGAACGAGGAGTTAAAATCCTCAAATGAGGAGTATCAATCCCTAAATGAAGAGCTTCAATCCGCAAACGAGGAGTTAGAGACATCCCGCGAAGAACTCCAGTCTGTGAACGAAGAGTTGACGACTGTGAATGGAGAGCTTTCTCACCGTGTCCAGGAATTGACCCGGGCCAGCAGCGACCTCAAGAATTTCTTTGAGAGCACGGAGATCGCGACTGTTTTTCTTGATAGCGATTTTCAAATCACGAATTTTACGCCGGCGATTACTCAACTTTTTCATCTCGTTGAAACGGACATCGGCAGACCAATCGCTCATATCAAAGCTCGCATTCCAGTCGAGGAACTGTATGACGATGCGCTACGAGTGATGCGCACACTCGAGGGTGCAGAACGAGAGTTGACCTCGAATGATACTGGAAGGCGATACATCGTTCGCATCTCGCCTTATCGAAGTATCGATAATTTTGCCGCGGGCGTGGTTATCACGTTTGTAGACGTCACCGCTCTTATTCGGGCGGAGGAACGGCAACGCTTGCTGCTGGCTGAACTTCAACATCGCGTTCGAAATACCCTTGGTGTGGTTCGTTCCATAGCCAGACGCTCTGCAGAAACAAGCTTGAACGTGGAGGAATACGCGTCTCACCTCGATGGCCGGCTCAACGCATTTGCCAGAACGCAAGCTCTGGTGACACGTGATCCGGAAGGAGGTGTCGATCTTGAATATTTGGTCGTCGAGGAATTGCTCGGCTACAATGCAACAGAGGGGGAACAGCTGCTTGTTTCGGGGCCGGTTGTCCGCCTACAGCCGAAGGCCGCGGAGACTTTCGCGCTCGCTGTACACGAGCTGGCCACGAACGCCCTAAAATACGGAGCACTAAGCGACCCATCGGGACGTATCGAAGTTAACTGGAACTTGGAAGAATCGGCTGTTCCGCCACGGCTCGTTTTCGTATGGCACGAGAAACTTGGTCCGCCAGTGAGCCCTCCTACTCGAAGGGGGTTTGGGACTGAATTGCTGGAGAGGACACTGGCTTTTGAGTTCAAAGGGCAGACCACCATGATTTTCGATATCTCGGGTCTTCACTGTACGATTAGTGTTCCGCTCAGCCAAAGGATCCTGCACACGCCGATAGTGAGCGACTAATGACGTCGCTGCTCGATCAAAGCCCAGCGCGACCTGTAATCCAGCGGCTCAAGGTAATGCGTCAACTTGCTGATGACGAAGTCGTCGCCCTTGAGCAGGCCATTCGTGAAGCCATACGGCGGGGACGTGCAGGGGAAGATTTGATTTGCGAGGGAGACTGTATCGACAGCGTGCGGATTATTTTGTCGGGTTGGCTCTGTCGTTACAAGGCTTTGGAAAATGGCCGTCGGCAAATTCTTAATTTTGTCCTGCCCGGAGAAACATGCGACGCATACGCTTACCTCTTATCGCGAACGGACCACTCCATCGGAGCGATTACACCTGTTGTCTACGCAGACATTAAGCGAGCGCGCTTCGAACAACTTATAAAAACTCACACGTCGCTTGGCGAAGCATTCTGGTGCGAAACCCTCTTGATGGGAACGATCCAGCGAGAGTGGGCGGTAAACCTCGGTCGCCGTATGGCTTTGGAGCGAGTGGCGCACATCTTGTGCGAACTCTTCGAGCGTCTTCGTCCGGTTGGTTTACTAGACGGAAATACTTGCAGTTTTCCTTTGACGCAAATGGATTTGGCAGATGCGACGGGGTTGTCAGTTGTCCATCTCAACCGGACGCTCCAGGAGCTACGGAGCGCCAAGTTAATATCGTTGCGCGAAAGAATCCTAAGGATCGAAGACTTAAACGGGCTTAAACGAATTGCGTTGTTCTCGCCGACTTATTTGTATCTCTACCAGAAGCATTGATACCGAGAATTCCGTATTCAAAGACTTCTGGATGTTTCCCCAATTGCCGTACGCTCTATTTGCCGACAGAGGAGCTCCACTACGTCCCGGCATTCCCGGGGTTTAGTAACTATTGAGAGGTGGGAGTATCTCGCGGGAATGACGTTGCCATCGTATCCAGTGTAAATTGCGACAGGGACATTTCGCTTAAGTAGTTCGTCGAGAAGCTGGTACACTAAAATGCCGTCGACATTTACGTCCAGCACCGCTCCAGAGAGAAAATCGGGCAAATTCGCCTTCGCCTCGTCTACATTGTGAAAGGGGCCGACTACTCGATAGCCCGCCTTTTCGACGAACCGAGCGCAATCGTCAGCGATGAAATATTCGTCTTCGACGATCAGTATGGGATGCTTCATGATCTGATCTCCCACGACTCAAACGCCGTGGAGAGCTAATGGTTGCCAAACTGCATCACAGCGTCTCAGTGCCTTCCTGAACCAAAAGGCACCGACCGCGGCTGCTCCTCAAAATCCAGCGATTTTCTCCCGGCATTCGACGCAGTTGGGTAATTAATCCTGACAGGTTCCTTCAGAACGCCCCCTTTGCAGCGCCGAAATTGAAATAAAACTGTCAGGAGACCGCAGTTTAGCCGGGGTTTTTAACATATGAGGGTGCGCATCTATATGCACTTGGGAGAATAGGCCAATGCCACCAGTAGTGGAGCGGCCAGAATGACCCACACATTGCTCTATCAAGTGCCCAACGTCCCCACTTCTGCAAGAAGCGGAGACACTCCTCACGGCTGCGAAGGGTTGCTGCGACAGGGTCGAAGAATCGAAGGGTTATCTGCCATCGAGATGGTCCGCGTCCCACCCCAGCAGCTCAAGGAAACACTTAATGCGAACCCACATCACTAGCCGCACCTGGATGCCTGAACAACTCGAGGAACTAAGGGCTCTCGTCACTGCTGGAGCATCTCCAGCGCGCGCCGCGGCTCGGCTAAAACGATCGATCGCCTCCGTTCAAATAAAGGCTAAGGACGAGGGCTTTCCATTTGTAGATCGACGCATAGTCAAGCGACAGCAGCGCAAACTCGAGGCTGAATCGCGTCGTGGGCTGGGATAAACGGTAACGTTTCTCCTCTGGCGCGATATGCTTTGGGGTCTTTTCGATGTGTTCGGTCACGAGGTGACCTATTTCTCTGGGAACGAGCCGAGAAGATTGGCTTTCATCGTAAGGCGAAGAAAGCTCTCCATCTCCCGCTCAACTTCGCTACGGTCTCTGAGTTTCAGAGATCACCGGCACCCGGCCGGTTTCCCCCTTTATCACCGGCCGGGCTGCCCGACGAAGATCTACAAACGTCGGAGATTCCGTCCCGAGCATGACACTGCTCGCGCGTGCCGGCGCTGGCGAAGCGAAGCAGGAACCTAAAAAATTAATTCGCGTTTTGTCAGCGACCGGGTGTATCGCGTAGGAGCCCCTGGAATGCCTTGGGATACGCAATTCGATGCCGTTGTGGAGCTGCCCAATGGACATCCCCTGTTCACACTCGCCGATGCGCGCACGTATATTCTAAAGCTTTCGGCCGAAGTGAGAGATTCACAAAGCGCACGGACTGCGGCAGACGCGTTGATCGCGGCGGCGTCCGGCGTTGGAGCGATTTCAGCTGCGCACGCGGCGATGGTTCTGTTAGTTCAAGAGCAGTGGGAACCGACCGAAAGTGGCGGCGAAGATCTCTGACATGCGATCCCGCGCGCCGCGACCCGTTTATGTTTTTCCCTCCACACTGTCCAATTGGGAACGGGCCTGACTGATGGAGGTTCGATAAGAGTCGCGTTGACCGAAGTCTCCTGCTGAAAGTCGGCGCGGCAGCGGCCGGCTGGTGCTCATTTAATGCCAGCCGGCCTCCTTTTTCGATCGCCCCGATGCGCAGGCCATCACAATCTGTAACCTGCCCACGTCTCGCCATGAGCACCCGGTTTGGCTCGTCTTTTACTCTCCTTCGGCTCCCAACACATGGGCCAGCTCTCACGATAGCCGTGCCGACCGTTGCTTCGCTCCCGAATTCGCGTTGCGAGAAGGATGGATTGCTCAGAGATGTGAATCATAGACTGCGCCACCGGAACATACCCAAAAACGTTTGCTTGGTAGTCATCATCCCTCGTCTCAGAGAGGCAGCCAATGTACCACCATGTCAAAAAGCTTATGTACACCGTTAGAGTAGATGAGCCCGATCCGCGTTTCGGGAATATGCTGCTTGAACAATTCGGCGGCGCTAACGGGGAGCTCGCTGCAGCCATGCAGTACTCCATCCAAGGACTGAATTGCGAAGATCCGGACCGCAAAGATCTTCTTATGGATATCGGCACTGAAGAACTGAGTCATTTAGAAATCGTAGGATGCCTCGCGCGGATGCATCTCAAGCCGATGAAGTTTGATCGGGAGAAGGCCGAAGCTGATCCGCTAATCGCGATTGCCGGGGGCGGAGGTGTTAATCTCTTCAACTCTCAGGGCAATCCCTGGACGGCCGACTATCTGAAGATTACCGGCGAACTCGACGTCGATCTCCGTAGCAACATTGCAGCAGAAGCGCGCGCCAAGATCGTCTACGAGCGACTCATCAATTTTTGCGATGACGCTGGCAGCAAGGATGCTTTGCAATTCTTGATGACTCGCGAAATCACACACATGAAAGCATTTTCCGCGGCGCTCGAAAGTATGAAGAAGCCTGCTTTCTCGATCGGCAAGATCGCACCGACTCCCGGCCTCGTGAACCAGTTTTTCAACGATTCGACAGGAGTGGGAGACGAAGGTGAGATTGATACGAGGGGCCCATGGAATGAGGGGGGAGAATGGGAGATCGTAACATCGCCAGCTCTCTCGCCGAATGGATCGGCACCTGACGCAGCAATAAAGACTGAGAGCGCGCCTCAAGTCGTTCCGGAGGGTATCCAGGAACTCTTGATAGACGAACTTCGCGACATCCTTCACGCCGAGAAGCAGCTGACGAAGGCGCTACCACAAATGGCTAAATCCGCTCGATTTGATCGCTTGCGCGAATGCTTCGAGCAGCATCTTCTCGAGACCGAGGAACAGATCGAAAGGCTAAACGAGTGTTTTTCGCTGCTCGATGTTACTGCTCGAGCGAAGCCCTGCAAAGGAATGATGGGCCTAGTCGAGGAAGGACAGGAAGTAATGGAGAAAGGGGAGCGCAAAGAGGATGCGTTTGCTGACCTAGCCCTTATCGGCGCAGCACAGCGCGTCGAACACTACGAGATCTCGGGCTACACCACCGCAAAAAACTTAGCACAGCAAGCCCGACACAGCGCCATCGTTGCGCTCCTTTCAAAGTCACTGGCTGAAGAAGAGAACGCCGACCAACTGCTAAACCAGATTGCCCGCAGTTTGATGTCGGTTGCAAAGATGCCGGAAGCGGTAGAACAAACGGCTCCGGTATAATAAGACAACGACGTATTAGCTTCCAATCGCCACAGGCGGTTAACCCGGGACCCAATATGCGCTCCTTAGATCGATTATCCGACCACGGGCCAGACATGGTCTAGCCCGTGGGTCCCGGCGTTCCGCTAAGTGATCGTCAGCGTCCGCTACCGCCTTCTCCTCCCGATGTCCCGGCATTTCCAGTCGCTGGATTCCGGTCTTGCGTTGTCGGTGACGGTGAAGTCGCCGACCCCCTGGGTGAGGTCCCTGCTCCCGTGGTTGATGGAGCAGTCGGGCTGTTCATCGCGCCGCCTCGCATCCCCTCTTTGGACGTTTCCGAGGTCGGGCTGGTTGGACTTTGGTTCGCCCCACCTTGGGGCTGGCTCGTCTGGGCAATTGCACCGGTGGTGAGAAGTCCAGCCGCAACGATAGCACTAAGAATGGTCTTCATGGATTCGCTCCTTGTTTACACGTGACTGCGAACGATCCACATGACTGCTTGTTCCTCTCGCCGGAAACCGCAGCGCGCCGACGAAACTCGTTGAAGCAGGAGCATTGCCTATCCAGGCCTGGGGTCAGCCTTAAGCGACCAGGTGAGCCGGCGCCGGCCGTAATAGAAAGGCGCGACCGATCGTCCTCTAAGGGAACAGAACAATTAGCTTTCGATTGCGATGGTGGCAACTCGTTGTCGGAGTCGGCGGTACCAAAGAAGCGCAGCGGTATCGATCGCTGAACAATCTGATCGTGAGCGTTGCCGCCACGCAACCAAGGGCCGCCAATCGTCCGGCGGACGAGATCAAGATTCGAAGGAATCCGAGGAGAAACACGATGGCAAAGGTCAGAGACATTTTCGTTACCGGCCTTCCCCGCGCCCGCGATCTAGGATTGGGGATAAGATAGATGACAACCAAATCAAAGAGAAAGAGCAATAAGGACGCTCGAAGAACGATGAAGAAGCGAACTCTCACCGCAGCTTCGAGAGCGAGCGATAGGGACGCTCGAAAAACGATGAGAAAGGACTCTCTCGACAAATTTACGAAAAAGATCACACCGGTTACCCTCGATGCGCCTGCAGAAACCGTTAGTCATGGCACTCCCCCCGCATCCGCGGAAAATGGCCTCGCGAATGCGAGCGAGTTGAACGAGAACGCGCTGACGGAAAGAGCGAAACTGCAGGAAAGCATGATTGTCCAAGATTTCGCCCATGAGTGGTTCGAGTTCTTTGGCGAGCGGTCGCGACAGCAAATGCTTCTGATGAAGGCGATTCAGGACTGCCGGTCATTGCCAGATTTGCAGCAGGCCTACAGCGAGTTTTGGCAGAACGCATTTACCCAGTATATCGAGGAACCGCGGCGCATCCTGCGGATCACACAGGAAGCTGTGAGCGGCGCATCCCATGGCGCTACGAAAGCCACCCTGCATTAGGCGGACTCAGCTGACATCGCCTGCAACTACGGCGCCGCACCAAGCAAACGCCAAGGCAGCGAGCATACTGGCGGAGCGGTCTCATGAATCTCCGCAGAATTGGTGATCCGAGCCGGTCGACGGACCCCACAGAAATGACCGCAGTTGGCAAGCACATCAGGAGGATGTTCAATGGACAACGATAGAATTGCAGGCGCTGCAAATGATGCAGCGGGCAAAGTCGAGAGTGCAAAGGGCGTTGCCGCAGGCGAAGCTACCGGGCGCGTACGACAAGCGTCGACTGTTGCGCAGAACCTCTATGGTCAGGCCAAAGATGTCGCGTCGACGCTGGCGAAGCCGCAGGTAACATCGCGAAGGACGCGATGGACACCGGTAGCGAATACTATCGCGAAGGTAGCCGCGCACTCGCCTCGACTGTGAAGGAGCAACCTCTCGGCTCATTGCTCGTTGCCGGCGCCATTGGCTTCGTGCTGGCACTGGTGCTCAACAGACCGCCATTGCACCGTACCTCGCGCGACTACTCCGATCGCTGAATGGGCGGCGCCAACTGCGCGCAACTTTCGGGAAATCTCTGCGCAGTATCTGCGCCGAAGATAGGACCTCGCCGCGATGGAACAAGGAACGAGCCATCGCTGGGTGATTATCGGCGGAAGCAATGGATCAAATCGCCCATGTACCAACCGGCAATACTCCCGATGAGAAAAGGTACCGCCATCGAGAGTAGCGACGCCAGTTGATCCAGGGGTTCAATCCCGTTTTGCAGATAACCCATTGTCGACTTGCGCTCCATTAGACAACACGTCGACGTCCTGCGATCATGCCATAAGCCAGCAAAACGACAATGGCGCCAACCACGGCGCCGATCAGCCCTGCCCCCTCGCCGGGGCGATACCAACCGAGCGTCTGGCCAAGAAACGTCGCAACAAACGCTCCCACGATTCCCAAAATGGCCGTGAGAATGAAGCCAGTCGGCTCGTTGTCTCCCGGCATTATGAACTTCGCAATGACGCCGGCAATGAACCCAATGATGATCGTCCATATAATGCCCATGTGCAGATCCTTCGCTATTGGTTGTCTAGTGGGGGAGCCGGCCGTCAGGCGTATATTGATCGACAGCCGTAGGAAGCTCACGCGACAGTCGCGCCAAAAGCTCCTCTTGCGACAGGCCGGTTTGCTGCTCCAGCGCAGCTAACACGTCTGGTCCGATGGCCTGTTTCAGCTGAGGGGCCGGAAGCTCTTTATTAGGTCCCTTATTTATCCAAGACTCTGCGGCATCTCCCTGACCGTTCTGTTTGAAACGCTCGCGTAGTTCTTGGAGCCCGCCGCCCAAGAGCCCTCCGATCCCAGTACCCGCGAGCCCGCCACTCAAATTACCAAGCACTCCGTCCAACGGTCCCTTCTCGTTGCTCGCACCGGGCTGGGTATTGCCCGCGCCCTTCAGCAACTCCGCGAGCTTGTCCCTGTTCTGATAACCCGCCAGAGCGAGCAAACCCAACAACGCCGTCATCGATGGGAAACCGCGTGACATGTGTAGCTCCTGACGCTGAGTGACTGCGGCGGCAACGTTCCATTTCTGCGTGGGTTCCGCATTGAATTGTCCACCGCAATCGACAATGGGCCGGAGAGTCTGGCGTCCGGTAGTGCCAGCCGGACGTGAACTCGAGCTATATAGCTAAGGCCGCAGGACTACTTTTACGCATCCGTCTTTTTTCTCTCGAAAGGTCTTGTACAGCTCGGGGCCATCCTCCAGAGGCGCTCGATGCGTGATTACAAATGAAGGGTCGATTTCACCTTTCTCAATTCGTTCGAGGAGCAGGGGCAGGTAGCGTTGCACCGGCGTTTGAGCCATGCGAAACGTCAGGCCTCGATTGATTGCTGACCCCATGGGTATCTTGTCCAGGAAGCCACCGTAAACGCCCACGATCGACACGGTCCCAAAATTGCGGCAGCAGTGAATTGCCTGTCGCAGAACGTGTGGTCGATCTGTACCCATGAAGGTGGCGACTTTGATGCGATCGACGACGGCATCAAAACCGGATGCTGTAGACGGCTCGGTTCCGACCGCGTCGATACAAGCATCGGCGCCGCGGCCGCTCGTCATATCTTGGATGCGGTCGTAAACGTCATCTTGTCTGAAATCGATTGTCTGGGCACCCGCAGTCCGGGCCATTTCGAGACGTTCCGGTACCGTATCGATTGCAATGACACGCTCAGCGCCAAGCAAAAAGGCACTTCTAATCGCAAATTGGCCGACCGGCCCGCAGCCCCAGATGGCAACTGTCTCGCCACCCTTCAGATCACAGAATTCGGCGGCCATGTATCCGGTCGGAAAAATGTCCGACAGAAAAAGAACCTGCTCATCGCTGAGCCCGGAGGGCACCTTGAGGGGACCTACATCCGCGTAGGGGATGCGAAGAAATTCGGCTTGTCCGCCCGCGTATCCGCCGAGCAGATGCGAATAACCGAAAAGGCCTGCGGGGGAATGACCCCACATCTTTTCGGCCTTCTTGGCGTCCGGGTTAGAGCGCTCACATCCTGAATAGAAGCCACGCTTGCAAAAGAAGCACTGGCCGCAAGAGATCGTGAAGGGGACTACTACCCGATCGCCGACCTCTAGCGCTTTGTTTTCTGCTCCAACCTCGACCACCTCGCCCATCGTCTCGTGGCCGAGCACATCGCCAGATTCCATCGAAGGGATTACGCCATCGAAGATATGTAGGTCCGAGCCACAGATCGCGCAGGCTGTCACTTTGATAATCGCGTCGTGACCGTCCTCGATCTTCGGATCTGGAACGCTTTCGCAGCGGATGTCGCTCTTCCCGTGCCAGGTTAATGCCTTCATATCATCCCTCCGGTTCAATCTCCTTGACCACAAATTTCGGCTTATGAGCTTGTTCCGGAAGGTCGCTCACTACTTATCGTTTCCCGTAAGGTAAAAATGACATCACGTCTAAGCGGATGCATAAACCGTCGCCGGCTCGGAAGGGTGAAAGACCGGAAAATTCCTTCTGCACAGTTCAGACATTAAGCCGTTTCTTTCGGTGCAACATCGTGAGGATCTCCACGTTAGCCATGGCTGCATCTCAACGGAGGCAACGCCTTGGATTTAGCAACACTCGTAGGGACCGCTGCAGCTGGGCTTACGTCTCTCTCTTACCTTCCGCAGGTCTGTAAAGCTTGGCCAGCTGGCGCAACTGACGGCTTGTCCTGGAGAACGCTTGTTGTCCTCACCGCGGGCCTAATGGGCTGGATTGGGTACGGACTGATGAAAGGGGATTGGGTGCTCGTGGCCGCCAATTTCGTGGGAGCAACACTATCGGGAGCTGTTCTGCTCCTGAAGGTCCGCGACATGTGGGGATTGAACAAGCTCTGGTAATCCGGGCGCGGCAGATATCGCGTGGCCCACCCTTTTAATACTCATCGGTATTTCAGCCTAGTTGATCTACCTTTGGAGCACTGCCCTTTAGATTCCTCCGGAGCTTTCCCTTCGACGATCTTTTTTAGGATGATAAAATCACGCATATGAACGGGGCAAGCATTCAGAATACAAAAAGTCACCCTGGCCAGCTCCTCTTCCCGTTTGCGAAACCTCTGAAACTCCTGCTCGTCAAGCAACTCACGGGTTATGAGATTGACTCCCAATTGTCTCTTCCTTTCGAAGATTTATCGCAACGGACGCGGCAGGTCAGACGTGCATGTGAACAAGTGTCGAGTGGACGCAACACAAAGGATGCCGCCTGCATTCACCACTCTCTTTTTTACAGCGTACCGTGCCGAACAGGTTCCGGCTTTAACACCCGTTAATAATCGCTTTGTTTTCGGTGCACCCCTCAACAATCTTTTGCCCGGATCTCAAACGATGATTCCAGGAATGATTCACATAGGTGAATGACAGATGGCCAACGTGGGCTAAATTGGGTGCGAGTTTTTTGTCGGTCGACAATAGGGCGCTCGAGGGAAACTCGCGGCCGTCACTCCGTCCGCCGTGACCATGCTTCTATCGACATCATAAAACTCAAACGCTGTCGCCGGTTCGGGCGGCAGCTATTCTACCGCAAATTGTGAACGTCGGTAGGTGCGGAGTAATCGCACTGACACGTCGTTTGGTTAGGCTTTATTTTCGGGGCGGCCTCGCGCCCCAAACTCTTCCTGCTTAAGATGATTCCTGAAAATCACGTCCGCGCCGTCAATTGGATTATACGTTTCTTCCCGTCAAAGCCGCACTGCCGTTTCTTTAGGTCGCAGGCATCAGTGCCTAGTGTTTGCTGGCGGGAGAAGACCGTCCGGAGACAAGCCATCAACTCAATAACCGTATCCGTTGAACACTTGATGATGTCGCGCGTTGGCCCCGCCAAGGAGCCAATCATGACCGCCAAGGACCAACAAGGCATCGTCCGCGACAACAGGGGTGAAGATCAACCGGCTGATAAGGAACGCGCTCAGGACGTGACCTCTGTCGAAGAGAAGGCAAGAAACGAGAAGCGAAACAAGAAGCCTAAGTCGCGGCCTGTCCACGAAGATCGAAAATGATTCGTGAGCCGCGCTGGCGTGCCCTACTACCGTTTCGCTCTTCGTGCCACTGCACGACAACGCCCAGGGTATTCTGACGGCGCGCAGTAATCACTTCTAACTTCTGAGCTTCCGAGCGACCACTGCCTGTTGGAGTACTGTCAGGGCTCGTCCGAGGAGGATTCACAATGGCAGACGATCGAGATAATCGAGGAGAACCGGATCGGAGTAAGGTCAGCGTGGATGATCCCTATGAAGTAAGGTACTGGACCGATCGTCTGCGGTGCACGGAGGAAGAGCTACAAAAAGCTGTGCGCGCGGTTGGTGTAAGTGTATCGGCAGTTGAGGATTATATCCAAAACAAGAAGCGCGGCGACTAGGTCTCTTCCATGGGCGATTGGGATCGATCGTCCTGTTGTCCACGCGCGGTGATCCTTGCAGGGGTTGCGTCTCAGCTCGGCTTAGGCCGGGCTAAGCCTGCCTTCGGAATCTGCGGAAATCGGCCGTCGGACGACTTGTCACTAACGGAACCCACCAAGATCATTTCCGTTGTTGCGAAATCAGCGGGTTTCCGCCCAAGAGACAATTTCGGGAGAGCACCATGAAACGTACTGCTTTCATCTTTGCCTGCCTGCTTGTAGCTACACCAGCACTCGCACAATCTGTTGGGGAGAAGACGGGTGTAAATTCCGCACTGGGCGTTACTCCGGCAACCGCAGACTTTGTTAAGGAAGTCGCTATCAGCGACATGTTCGAGATCGAGTCGAATAAGCTCGCTCAAAACAAAGGAACGGCTGCAGAGAAGACGTTCGCCGCTCAAATGGTGACAGATCACACCAAAACCAGCTCGGAATTGAAGTCACTTGTCTCTGGCGGAAAAGTCAGCGCGCAAATTCCTACCGAATTAGACAGCGCACACAAGAGCAAACTGGATAAACTTAAAGGCCTTACAGGCAAGGACTTCAGTGCAAGCTTCACTGATATGCAAGTCGACGCGCACAAAGATGCTGTATCCCTCTTTGAGCGATATGGCAAAGGTGGCGACAACGCCGACCTGAAAAGTTGGGCCTCAAAGACTCTGCCTGCGCTAAAGCATCATTTGGAGATGGCACAAAAGTTGGAGAAGGCTGAGAAGTAATTCGTTCCCGAGCCTCAACGCGGGCGTTCAGCTTGTCCTGACTTTTACCTCCATTTCGGCGAGAGGTATTGCGATGACAAGCGAACGATATGTCCATTTCCTCGTAAAGGTGACCAGCGGACTGCCGCAACGATGTCGCGTGTCGCTACGTGTTCTGGCTACCTTGGACGGAACATGCCCGATCAGTGCGCAACTTGAACAAGCCACGCGACTTTTCTTGAAACATCATCGCATGATCGAATCGCTGGCGCGGAGGAAATTGTCCTCCTCGAAGGAGCCAATGAAGTGGGTGACAATAGCCGCGAATGACCTGGATCCCACGGGCACGGACAAACACTGAGCGGGAAACCCGGCAATAAGGCGCACAGTCGCCGTTTATTGGGACCTCATATCAGACAGTCGCCGCGCTCCATAATTGGGCGCCGCTTTTTGATTAATGCGAAGCTCGCGACGTGAGCCGGCTGCTTGAACCCACCGACATGTGGCTGGTGGCCTCACCGGATTATCTTAAGCGTGCCGGCACACCGCAGAAGGTATTCGACCTTGCGAACCATCGTGGGATCCTGACAATCAGCGACTCAATTATTGGACGATCGACGATCAGTCAATCCGCGGCCAGTAGCACATCAGCACCGGCAACATGTCCGTCACTTACGACGCAGTATGCGCAGGTTTGGGAATCGCCCTCGTGCCCAGATTTCTCCCGGACGCCCAAGCCGCGTCCAGACGCCTAGTCCGGATTCTTCCTGAAAGCGCATGGATCACCTTGAAGTAACGGCGCTGCAAGCACGCTCAGTAACACCATCCATTGCCGGAAAGCCGCTGCTGAAGCAGCTCGCCTGACTCGACGTAGCGCGGCTTGAGGCGGCTCGGACTTTGCTAAACAGTTTGAACTGGCGCGACCCTTCCGAATCCTGCAGCCCGACCGTTGTCGCTGTGTAAAGTTTTTCCGCGGCCCCCCGAAAATCAATGTTGTCAAACTTTGCCGCCGGAAAGCGAGGCAATGAACCCTAGCCTCGGATTCAAACGTCGTGATGTACACTCGGCTAACAAGCCGAAAGTACAGGCCCGACCGCACGCCGCCCGCAAGGCACCGCATCCCTACGCGAGCGCACAGAACAACTGATAAGTTTTCTCGTCTTTGCTTATCAGTCAGCCAACTGACTCCATTTCGCGAATTTCTTTATCAGTCCGCGGACTAACTCCATTTCGAGTATTTCCCTATCAGCCGGCCAACTGACTTCATTTTGTGTTTTTGCTAGCGATCGCAACATTCGGTTGAAGTGCGCCAATAGCGGTGCCGCCAGCAATCCGGAAATCTAACTTGCGAACCTCGATCCGATCATCACGCCTCAGTCGGCCCTCAACTTGCGATACTGGAACGGAACTAGAAATGGGACCACGCATTTTGCGGGGCTTCTCTCAAACACATCCGTAGGAACCAAAATATTGAAACTAGCGTGAGAAATCTTCGGGCCGCAGCATTGTAAAGAGGGAGACAGAGTAAAGCTCATGCATAATCAGTCCCTAGGACAGAGCGACCAGCCGACCTAACCAAGCTGTCGTGGCAGAAGAAGCCTGCTTACTTTCGCGCTAAGAGCGAATGGCTTTTAGGCGAGATGCACGCAGCCAGTCCGAATTACGCCTGCGAGCAGGCGAGAAAACTCCGCATTATCACTTACTAGTAATATGCGACACTTCTCGCACATCAGCAGAGGTATTCAGCATCAATCAACTGAGCAGATCGAGGTTCGCATTGTTTTTCCGCCCCCCCACCGCGCGTCGCGCCTCTTCTCGGTAAGGCTTTCATCTGCCCAGGCAAACGTCGTTTGCGCGTGGCGCTTAAGCCTCGCCTTGAGGCTCTCATCGATTTTACGCGACCCAGCACAATCAAGTTGATCGAGTGCGCCGATAGCGCCCTGAAGAATTTCCTTAGCTGTAGACGGAGCATCGAGGTGCCTTGCAATCGCTTTGGCTGTCCATCCCTCGTTGCTATCGTCGTTACAGATAAGTTTTCCCAAAAACTGTCCCCTGTCCTTCGTCGCCGCAGTATTTTCAACCGACTTCAGAAAATTGCTCCATATTTTGGATTCAGATGACGATTTCCAATTTGGAGAGTCCGGAGAGAGCAAATCGTAAATACGTCTCTCCACCACTTCTGGAATAGCAACGAAGGTAAGACTTTCGAAGAGCGTGGACAGCCTCTCTTTTTGGCTCGTACCTACCGCCGATAGCCCAACGTTTTCGAAGTCAACGTATTGAACGGCCTGCTTGAAAGGGGGAACAGATTGCCAAACGCCCGCACCGCGAAAACTGCTGCCGCGGAAATCATTCATCCGCCCCGAGTCTTCATACGAAAAGCCATCATCGATCGCCCCCCTATCTGTAAAAACCATTCCTTGAAGACATGCGGCATCAAAAATCACTCCACGCATTTTACTTTGATAGACGTAAGCAGCTTCGAGATCGACGCCGTCGAATGAGGCGCCGTCAAAATCGCTATTATCCAATTCCGCTAAACTAAGGACGGCATTATCGAAATTCGCTCCATTAAATCGCGATCCGATTGTTAAGATTCGCTCCAGACGTCCCCTACCGAATTGCGCCTCTTGTGCCTGAGTAACAATGAACTGTGCCGCGCGCATTGTTGCACCATAAAAATCTGTCTTTTGAGCTTGACTTGCCAAGAAACGACCGCCGGACAACGAAGCAAAGCGAAAATCGGCACCTTCTAATTTCACGCGCGAGAAAGTAACATAATCCAAGTTTCTGTAACGAAAGCTGCGCCCGCTTAGGTCGCTACCCACTATTACAAGGTTGCGACTCAAACCCAAAAAGCCGGGCCCTTCATTCGATGATTGATTCCAATATCTCTCAAAAAAGAACGCCGTGGGATAAAAGACCAAACGCTGGCTTTGTCCCGCCAGAGGATCTTGCATTCGGTCCGGAGCATAAAGAGGCACTCTCACTGGCCACAGCCGGCGACCTATCCTATCCAAAAATTCGTCAGGTACCGTGGCGATAGCAATTGAAAATAGACACAGCAACGAAAGCGCCAGCTTAATTATTCCGAAGTGACCTAATAAGCGTGCCGCACGTATCAATCTTCGAGATCTTATGCGGTTCGATATGACAACAAGAGAAGACCGCAAACTTAAAGGAAAAACGCCGGGCCTAAGCGACCTCGACGCGCCCCGTCGGGGATTAGCCCGCATGACACTCCACACCGATTCCGCGTAAAAGAGTAGCAGAGCGACGTCACACAACAGACAAATACGATGCCACCAGGTAACCGAGATCTTGTGATACGGCAAAAAAGTGACTTGAAAATAAAACAGAACAGCAGCCGGAAATAGAACCACCGACATTGACGTAACAACCGCTAGTGACAGGCTCACAGGAAGAGATAACTGTCCTCTCGAAAGAGCTTGAGTAAAGAAATAAGTATCAACCTGTGACCAGTATCCGATAGCCTCCCGCCGCGCTCTTCCAACTTGGGAGTTGATCGCTACTTGGAGCGATCGAATTTTCTGATGCAACAGCTCGTGCTGAAGCAGTAAAGAGAAGTGCGCGATAACTAGGAGCGCCGGACCAACAATGTAAAATCCAACAAGCGGCACCGGAATCGACACCAGCGGCAATTTTGCCGGCGAGTCCAATAGCAGGTCGATGTGGGTTATTCCAGCAACTGTCACAAGCAAGAAGACAAGTAGACTGGACAAGCCTAGCCAGGATTTTCGAGCCACCTCGCTGGCCGAATTTACGGTTGCGACCGACGCGGCGATTTTTCCTGCGTTTGTAGATTCATCTGTTTTGACGCCGGACATCATGAAAATTCTATCCTGCCCTTAGAGGCCACGTCTTAGTCCACATCACTGCGGCTGCATGACCCGGGCGGTTGCTTTGCTCGGCGAGACTCATATGCCCACATCTCAGATTCAAAAGCCTTACATCAAGATGTTGAAATTATCGCTTTCTGATAATAGCGGCGCCGATCGTCGCCTCTGCGGCCATCTTTGCCACTCCGCACGCACTTTGGTGATCAATTCTGATCAGCAATCTTCCAAACTCCGAATCTAACTATGCAACGATACTCCACACACACTCTCAGACAGCTCGGCTACTCAAAGACACAGCATAGGCTGCTAGCGTTAGCCCTTCAGCACGATTAGCGTTTTAAGCCTGTTAGTAATGGCCGCCTGTAGAGAAGTCAGACCATCCTTGCTGTCCTCGTAGAGCTGATAGCGACGGTGCCGCAAATCGAAGGGAACGTGGTCCTCCTTTTGGACAATCGGAATGACAGCCCGGCCCAGCGTATGAGCGATGCCAGCTTCATAGAAGACGTTCGGATTTTTACCTGTGAAGTCGCAAATGACGTAAGTGGATCGATACAGCAACGAAAAAATGTCGTCGATGATAGCGTCTTCTTGCCAGATATTATCCACGCGTTCGAGCGTAATCCCGGCATCCTTGCACGCCTGCTTGAGCGCTATGTGAACGTTATTGAATTCCTTTCCGAATGGCATCATGACGGACGCGAGCTTAGGGTCAGGATCGCCGGCAGGGACTCGGAACACCTCCGGCTTAACCTCGATGTACCGTGGAGGCTCCTCCTTAGCTGCTTCAGCGGCGCGCCCCTTATCGGTCTGCTTCTTCTCAACAATCTTCGCTGCAATTAAAACGGACAGCAGGTTCACGTCCTTTACAGCGACATGTGTCCGATAGATTTCCAACCGACCGAGATCTAATTCCCAGCTCAACTCCGCTAGTTTTTCAACGGACACGGTGGGGAAGTCAGGCTGCATTTCGTAGTGTATGCGTACGCTACCCTGGCGCTGCTCGACTTTTGTGATCCATCCGACCTGTGCGGGAGAGGCGTTGCCGTACTCGTAAGCGAACAGAGTCGGATTCTCGGTCAGAGCCTGGAGATTTCCTCTGTATTTCTCTTGCAGAGTGTTGGTCGTGTATTCGACGCCGACGCGGCCAGTCTCGAAGTCGTGGAAGCCCTGCGGCTTTTTCCAGGCACTCTCGTCAAAAGAAACAGCAAGATTGTACATGAGGATTAATTACCTAAGATACTGCGTGCCTGGTTCTCCAAGATCTTAAAGATCATCGGAGATATAGAAGTCCTCGGTCCCCCCACCGTCCAAACTCAATATCCGACATGGGCTCTCCGCCGAAAAATCGGCCATCGGCCACTCTAAAGTGCTGAAAACAACCATGACGGGTACGTTGCGCGCAAGTGGCGGGAGAATAATTCGCAGTATTTCAACTAATTTTTTCCTCCTCGGATCTCAGTCCCCCTCTGAATTTACCGGATGCGTGGCACGCCACAATCCTGAATTGTGGACGACGATCACATCTTAGTTGACGGCCGACGGGCCGTGGCTCACTTTGAAACAAATAGAGAACAAGGCCGAGTTTATGACAGACCGCCACGCGCATGACCCCTACGTTATCTGCCCCAAGTGCAGTCATCAGATCCCCCTTACAGAGTCTTTGGCCGCACCATTGCTCGAGGCAGAGCGCAAGTCATTTCGAGACCAGCTCACCGCAAAGGACACGGAGTTTCTGAAAAAGAAGGAGGAATTGCGCAAGCAACAGGAGGAGCTTAGCCGCGCGCGCGATGGCATCGAGGATCAGATCAGGCAGCGCCTAAAGACGGAGCGCGTTGAGATTGTCGCAGCCGAAGCGAAAGCAGCACGTGAAGCCGTGGCAGCAGATTTGGCGGCGTCAGGCGCCGAATTGGCAGGGTTGCGCGAAGCGCTGAAGCAGAACAACACGAAGCTTGCCGAGGCTCAGGCTTCTCAAGCTGAGGCCTTGCGGAAACAGCGTGAATTGGACGATCAGAAACGAGAACTCGAGGTTACGATCGAAAAACGAGTTCAAGAAAGTCAGGCTCAAATTATTGCTAAGGCACGACAAGACGCTGAAGACACGCTCAAAATGCAGGTCTCACAGAAGGACGCGCAGATCGAGTCGATGTCGCGAACCATAGAAGAATTGAAGAGAAAGGCCGACCAAGGTTCTCAGCAGACGCAAGGTGAAGCGCTAGAGCTTGAGCTCGAAGCGCTTCTACGAAGCCGCTTCCCTCTCGATCTCGTTGAGCCGGTCGGCAAAGGTGAGTTTGGCGGCGATATCGTCCAACGAGTCAATGCCCAGCTTGGCGCGCCTGCTGGCGTGATCTTATGGGAACTAAAGCAGACGAAAAACTGGGCCGATGCCTGGCTGGCAAAGCTGAGAGATGATCAACGCAGCGCGAAAGCCGACATCGCGCTTATCGTTTCGCAGACATTGCCCAAAAACGTCGAGAACTTTGACCTGGTAGATGGTGTGTGGGTCGCCCACCCGCGCTGCGCGATACCGGTTGCGGTCGCCCTGCGCCATTCGTTGATCGAACTTGCCACCTCTCGCAGCGCCCAGGTCGGTCAGCAGTCCAAGATGGAGCAAATCTATCACTATCTGACCGGACCACGCTTTCGGCAGCGACTAGAAGGCATCGTTGAGAAGTTCGAAGAGTTAAAAGACGATCTCGATAAAGAGCGCAAATTCATGAATCGAATTTGGGCCAAACGCGAGGGACAGATTCAAGGTGTAATTGAAACGACTGTAGGCATGTATGGTGACTTGCAGGGCATTGCCGGAAAGTCGCTGCCTGAGATACCTAACCTTGATATGCCATTACTTGAGGGTTCTTAACCCAAGGCTAATGCTGAAACGCGCCAACTACCAAGCAAAACTGGCTGATACGCTTTTGCATATTTGATTATCAGTCTGCGAACTGTCTCTATTTCGAATGTTTTTGTTTCGGTACCTTCGCGTCATCACTAACGACTGCCTCTTCTCTTACCGGGCAGCGGATTTGTGTCCGCTATCCTTCGTCATCGTGACGCACGCCGGCGATGTCATACAGCTCGGCTAGCCACGTCGCGATGGCGGCGTCACGTTCATCCTGTGATCCCGCCACCAAGTCGATCTCGATCTGCCGCTCGTCAACATGGATCGGTTGGCTCATGCTATGGGGGCCGATGCCGAGGCGTTTTCCGCGTAGACCGACGCCGCCGATGATCGCGCGTAGTGGCGTACCGTTGCCGTAGCCGTTGGACAGCCCCACGAAGTTCTCCAGCACGCGCCCGAAGATGTTTCGCACATTTGTGGTCGGGATGAGATCGTCGCTTTGGTGGCGGACGAACATCTCCGTTGTCACGGCCCAGAACTCGCCGTTTGGGAAGACTTGTGTGAAGGCACGCGGTTCGGTTGCAGCGCCGTGCGGTTCGTAGGTGATGGCGCCATACGTGTTGCGGTCGCCGACGCCCATATAGAGATTGCGCAAGAGGAGATCGACGCGGCGGTTGAGCACGTCGTCGTAAAGGCGGGTCAGTTTGATCGGTGTTGCACGTGTCCGTACCGGCATTAGACGTAGATAGAGCGCGCTTCGCTGGCTGAAATGATAATCGATCGCATCCGGCGGCGGCGCATGGTTCTGCGCAAGGATCTCGTTTGGCTGGAAGAACACGGCCTTGGTAAACGTTGCGGGGGTCGGAACATGCTCCGGCGGTGCAGCCGCCGTCATCGTGAGGTAGGGGCGGAGCGCTACTACGAACTGGGCCTTCAGCTTGTCACGCTCCGTCTTGATCTCCGCCTTGGAGGCGCCGGGCGCGATGGTGTAGTGCAGCGGCCAGGATTTCTGCCGCAAGTCGAACGGCAAAGCATCGCCATCACCGTAATGAAGGTTCTGCACCATCAGCACGCGCCGCGCGCCGAGCGCGCGGTGTGCGTGCCCATATTCGATCGCGACGTTGGAGTTGATGAGCTTCTTCCCGTCGGGTGTCGCGCCCACGAGGGTTACGTCGGCAACGAACACATCGGCCTTTTCGATCTTCTCGAATATCGTTGCCGCGAGATCGGGGCTTCCCGGCACACCCTGCCGGTCTGAATCTACCTGAAGGCGTGCAGCTGCCTCGCGCTCGATCGGCTCAACTAATTCCTGGTCGGTCTTTAGCGCCTCAATCGCCTCGCGCAGCGCGTCACGAACAAAAAAGCGGCCAATCTCCTTCGGGATGTCTGACTGCCACGACCAAAAAATTATCATGCAACACCGCTCCTCCGACAGCAGCGAAACACGCTATACATCGCCTTCAGGCAGCGCGCATATCGATGCCCCGCAGACGTGCATAGCCGTGCCAACTGCCAAAACTCGCGGCGCATCGCTGTAGGATTCGGAATGGTGGGCTTGGTGCGCATGCACGCAGACACCATTTTCGGCACCGTTATCATACCGGTCCATCAACCCAGCCAGCACAGTTCTGCGAGCTTCTCGCGCCTCTCTGTTCATAGAGCTCTTGCCGTAACGCAGCGGCCGGGAGCCAGATGTTTTCCTCTCAGGTCCAATTTGACTCGGGCCGGAATCCGTCCGGTCTTTCGGCCTTATTCGCAACATCGACGTAAACCGGCATCGGCAACTCCAATTCCTGGACCAGACGCCACACAACCCGTGGAAACGCGGAAAATGATGTTTTGAAAATAGCCGATTCTTACAATCCGGCCCAAGGGATGCTTCCGTTAAAGAGCCGGCGTCTCAAGCCCTTGGGGCAAACAAGCTGACTTTTTTCAATAATTTACCGTCAATGCGCCGTTGCACGTGTGTGGTTGGGACAGGCTGCCGTCTTACCGACCGTACGGAGGCAATCGGGCCGCGACCGGGATCGGTGGCCTGCCACGTTTTTTGAAGGTAGGCGTGTCCGTCCGAGGAACGCGCTTGTGCGGGTTTTGCCGCTTAGCCTATAAGTTGTAGAAGCGGCGGCCACACCTCCTGGCAGAGCCCAATTCTCGTGGTCTAACCTAAGCCGAAGGTCGCGTTCGTTCCGCCATGATCCACATCTCACGCGTAGACTTAACCGAGCGGGGAATCCTGCTGCCGCACGACCGCGTAGGCATGGTGATCGCCCAGCCCCATCTGACATTGACGCAGCAGGAGCCATATAGGACTGCACCTGCCGATAAACCCGGACTCTTGGCAAACCTGACCGCGACGCTGGCTGTCTCGCGGGCAGCGCCGCATCACGCCGAAAAAACTCATTTTACGATCTTCCCGGAATACAGCATCCCCGGTCTGGATGGGATCGACCTGATCGACGCGGCGATCGCGGACCAGCAGTGGCCGACGGGAACGATCGTGATCGGCGGGGTGGATGCGCTCTCGAAGGCCGATTTCGAAAATCTGGCCGGTCGCTCGGGTAGCCACCTCGACACCGAGCATAACGGGCTGGGCAAGATCGACACCAACGAATGGATCAATTGCGCGATCACCTGGATCAAGGCGGCAAATGGTACGGTCGAGCGCTGGTTGCAGCCCAAGCTTTGGCCGGCTTGGGAAGAGCAAGACATCAGCTACCAGAGTATGTATCGCGGCAAATCGATCTTTTCCTTCAAGGGAGATTTGTCCAATGGCTCGAGGTACCGCTTCTCCTCGCTGATCTGTTTCGACTGGATCGCGACGATCAGCTCCAAGCCCTCGTGGCGATGGGCCCTCGATGATCTTGGCGTCCAAGCCGGTGAAGGCGAGCTGTCGCTTTCATGGATGTTCGTCATTCAGTACAACGCACGCCCTTCGCATCCAACATTCATGGACGCGGCGGTATCTTTCTTCGATGGGACAATCGTGCCGAAGGTCCAACGGGATCGCACATGCCTCGTGTTCGCCAACACCGCGGGCAAGTCTGCACCCGGGCGATCGGAACTCTACGGCGGTACCAGCGTGGTTTTTTCACCGAAAACTCTGTTTCAGGAAACAGCTTCGCGGCCTACCGTCGCGCGCGGCGGTCCACGCTTCAGAGGCAATGCGCTGTTGAATGCCTTCCGCGATACA
Source organism: Bradyrhizobium sp. SYSU BS000235 (assembly GCF_049747295.1). NCBI lineage: Bacteria > Pseudomonadati > Pseudomonadota > Alphaproteobacteria > Hyphomicrobiales > Nitrobacteraceae > Bradyrhizobium > Bradyrhizobium sp. SYSU BS000235. The sequence continues at coordinate 3,288,497 of NZ_JBMHJM010000001.1, read as the reverse complement.
TATTTCCGTGAGAAGGGCGCGTGCATCCATTCGTTCGCCCAGATCAATCCCGACTCTGTCACTGCTGGTGCGGCAAGCCGCTCGTTCGCCGTCGATAGGCCGTTCGTCTTCCCGCTGGCCGCTCCTCCCGATCCACGTGCGCCGTCCAATTTGGTCCCGGCCTGCGTGAAATGGATCAACGATGAGCTCGACGATGTAACAAGCCTCAGCGATTTTCAACCTGCGGGTGACCTCGGTACCCTCGCCGACGCTGCACATGCGACGTCGATCCAGGAATTGCGCGCTCTCTCCGCGCCTTCTTGCGACAAGGTTATACGGTTGGCCACCGCGCGCGACAGTCAGAGAAACGGGCGCGGCGCGACCGAAGACGACGCCGATACATGGGCCGCCGATGAACGCGACGCCCTCGGTCATGTGGTGCACACGCTCAATCTGCTTGCTATGTGCGGCAAGGCTGCTGCAAGCGATCAAGACACCGGACATGCGACCGTGTCGGTCAGCGGAAAGACACTCGACCTGCTCGCCGTACGGGGCAAGACGCATGACCAATGCCACAAATACGCAAAGGCCAAGTTCACGCCGAATACCCGCCGGCAGACGATCCTGGTCACGCGCGATCGTGACAACTCGCCGCGCAAACGCCGGGCTGGCAGCATCCTTCAAACCACCGCTCCGAAGCTCGGTGCGGAGCGCGAGATCACGGACCCGGAAAGCGCGATCATCCACGTGGACTATCAAGGATTGATCGCCGCCTTCATTGATGCGGCCACCGTGCAAGAACTTTCACAAAAAGTAGCTGCCCATGTCGGCGCTTAACGAAGGTCACGCGGAGGCGGTCAAGGCTTGCCTCGGTCAAGTGCCGGGAGGTACCCTGTCGGTGTTGGAGGCAGGAAAAGGTCTCCCGGTCACCATCCTGCAAACCGATCGAGTCATCGCCGCCTTTGCCTTTGCAGGTTCCGACCCGCACGCAACATTCGAGGAAACCTACGAGGCGTTCAAGGATGAGGCCGAGCGATTGAAGGAATGGGATCGATACGATCTCTCCTACGTGCTCTGCATTGCGACGGACACCGACAAGCTCGACCAGCTCGCATCGTACATCGAAACCGACGTCTATTTTTGCCGCAAGTTCGTGGTGCCGCTCACCGAGCACGTCGGGAACGCGCTCGCGCGGCTTCCCTTTCTTCCATTGACGCAGCTTGACGGCCCGGCCCTTCGTCCCGCATCGGCCCAAACATTCCTTCAACAGTCTGACGTTCCGTATACCTTGGCCAGGCAGATCGTCGCTCAGCATGAACGGGGCGCCGAACGGATCGTCGAAGCGTGTCTGGCCAATGAGTATGGAAGCCCGAAAATGCCGACACGTGTCGCGACGTTATCCGCAGTTTCCGAAGAGCAGATCAGCGCGCCTGTGTCGCTGGAATCCGTTACGATCGAGAATTTCCGGGCATACCGCGCTCCGACGACGTTCGAGATCGGCAGCGAGATCACCGTGCTCTTTGGTCCGAATGGGTTCGGTAAGACCTCGTTCTTCGATGCGATCGACTTCGGTATCACCGGCTCGATCGGCCGGCTCAGAATTGCCGATAAGAACCGCTTCAGCAAAGTCGCAGCCCATCTCGACAGCAAGCCGGAAGATGCCCGCGTCGCCCTGACTTATCGATCGGACGGGAAATCGCACACGATCGAAAGGACAGTAGCCGACCCAGCGTATGCGACACTGGATGGGGCGCAAGAAGAGAGAAAGCCGATCCTCAAGCAGCTGACCAAGAGTGGAGAGGCCGTCGCCGAGCGGGTCGACAATCTCATCAGCTTGTTTCGTGCCTCCCACCTGTTCAGTCAGGACAATCAGGCGTTAACGCAAAGTTTCAAAGATCATTGCACCCTGCCGCGCGAGATTGTCTCGCGCATGCTGGCGTTCGAGGATTACGAAAACGCGTTGAAAAAATCCGCCAACATCGTGACGATACTCAAGAACAGCCTCGATGTGCTTTCTTCCGAGATATCGGAAACCACGGCTTCCTTGAAGGCGGACAAGTCCGAGCTTGACGGGCTTCGCCGGACCATCAAGGATAGGTCGAACATCGGCGCCCTCAATGCCGAGCTGCGCAATTTGCGCGCTGCGTTGAAGGATATCGACGTCGACGCCGGCTCCGGTCCAGTCGACGCCACGGCGGCGCGTGGCTGGCGCGCAACGCTGGAGGCCCGCCTCGCTGAAAGCGACGGCAGGATCGCGCTGCTTTCCGAGATTGCCAAAGAAGTCGTCCGGCTCCCGCCCCTGATCCAGGAAGGGAAGGATCTGCGTGCGCAGATCGGATCGGGCGATGCCCGCCGGATGGCTGCCGAGCAGGCGAAGGCGTCCGTTCAGCAGCAACTGGATGCTGTCCATAAGCGCGTTGCAGAGATCGCCGCCCAGATCCGGCAAGCTCAATCTGCGCTCGACAATCTCAAATGGGTGCGCGATCAGAGCCCGGGCTACGCGACCGCGCTCAATACGCTCGACGCGCAAACCGAGCGGCTCAATCGAGCGACGGAGGCGATTACCGCTGATCGCAGGCGTTCAGCAACCGCCTCGACCGATCTTCAGCAAAAATCTAATCAGCTCGCGATGTCTGTTGAACGGCAGGCTGCGGCGAGAAAGCGTTCCGCCGATCTGGACGCACTTCGTGCAGTCTTGGGCCCGTGGAAGGCAAGTATCGACCGTCTCGCCGAAATCAGGCAATTGGAAGCGGCCCTCAACGAGACCTTGCGTGAATTGCGCACAGCAGAGGCAACGCTTCAAGCGCAACTGGATTCGAGTGCCCCGCACCAGGCAGCGCTCGAACGGGTGATCGCTGATGCCGATCGCAGCCAGTCCGAGCTTCGACAACTACTCTCCCAGCTGCAAAGACATATCACGGACAGCAATTGCCCTCTGTGCGGCGTCGATCACGGAAGTCAGGATGAGCTGGTCCGTCACATCCAAGAGCAGATAACGCTCGACAGCGCGGGAACGGCACGTACGGAACTCGCCGCGCTGCGGCAGCGTATCCAGGAAATATCCCGTCAGCTGGCAGGAAATCGTGAGGCCCAAAAGTCAGCTCAAGTGCAAATGAGCCAACTCGCGAACGATCGCATCACCCGTGATCGCGAGATCAATGTCTGGGCGAACACTGCAGATGACCTCGGCCTGAATGCATCTGGAGGTTTGACTGAGCTGACCCGACAGATCGCGGCCAATTCTACTGAAGCGCGCAAGGACATCGAAGACAGCAATACTGCCGTGAAGGCGGCCGCGGATGCCACCGATGCAGCAAAGACCGCCCTCGACGCGCTCACCAAGTCGATCGCTCAGCAAGAGTCGGCAAGGACCACGGTGAATACGGAACTGGAGCGAGTTCGGAAGGGGCTCACGACATTACGTAGCGACCCGCGCTTGAGTGGCGTGACGTTAGATTCGAGCAATGATGAGTTGAATGAAGCGGAGCAAGATCGCTCGGGACTGCTCGACGAGCTTCGCCAATCTCACGATGCCGCAACAAAAGAGCAGACAAGGCTGCAGGGACTGCTCGATGCGGAGTCACACATCATCGCGGAACTCGCAGGCCAACTCCCGGTCCTTCGCAGGCGAGCGAATGAGAACGAACAAGTACGCAAGGCCATCGTCGCGCGGCTTGCCGACGCCGATTTGCCGGAAGATTCCGACGAGCAGGAATTGATTGGCAAACTGGGTGAAGAGACTCAGGCGCTTGCCCGCCTGCGCGCGCTGCATCAACGTGTCGCAAGCGCCGAAATCGGCCTAGATGCCGCGACGACCGCTGCCGCGCTTGCCCGACTTGAAGCAACCTTCGCGGCGAAAGAAAAACTCATCGCCGAGAAGAAAGCATCGCGCGACGCGCGCAGGCCCTGGCGGGAATACTTCGCAGCGATTGAGAAGATTCTGTCCGATGAACAGGCCGCGGCCATCGCCAACTTCACACGCCAATATGGCCCGCGGACGTCGGTTATTCAGCGCCGACTCCGGTCGGTCTACGGATTCGACGACGTAGAGATCATCAACCGCAGGTCCGAGATTTCGGTCATGGTCAAGCGGCATGGTGTCGAGCTGCGGCCCGTCGACTATTTCAGCGAATCCCAAAAGCAAACACTGCAGCTCGGTCTCTTCCTGACGGCCTGCAGTGGACAAAATTGGTCGTCGCTGGCGCCGGTCTTTCTCGATGATCCCGTCACGCATTTCGACGATCTCAACATTTATGCTCTGTTGGATCTGATCATGGGCCTGTTGCGGTCAGACTTTGGCACCCGGCAATTCATTATCTCGACGTGTGATGAGAAATTCTTCCAACTCGCGCGCCAGAAATTCAACTATCTGCAGGACAGCGTTCGCTTCTACCGTTTCCGCTCCATAGGCGAAGACGGTCCGCTCATCGAGCGGATCGGTCCCTGAGTCGCAGAAAGGTTGTACAAACAGCTTCGCTGAAGTCAGATCGCATCGCCACCCGGACCTCAATTAACACCTTACACTAATCACTTATGGCTCACTTCCTCGCATGCAGCATCTTTTCATTGCGTCGGCTTTCGCTTTCAGCCTCCATGAGAAGGCACCACCTCTTCACGGGCAAATTTTCTCCTTAGATGGAGCGGCGCTCCATATTTCCCTTTGACCATTTTCCAGGGCCAAAGATGATCCTTCCCGACAATGAAACGCGGATAGACCTGCTCAACAACGAGGCCATCGCGGCGACGATCATCGCGTTGCTTAAGGCACAATGCGCGCATCCTGTAACCGTCGGCGTTCATGGCGACTGGGGCGCGGGCAAATCCAGTGTCCTCGAGATGATCGAGGCCGGGCTCGGCGGCAGCGGCGATGTGTTGTGCCTCAAGTTCAACAGCTGGCGTTTCCAGGGCTTCGAAGATGCCAAGATCGCGTTGATCGAGGGCGTCGTCACCGGCCTTCTCGAAAAACGTCGCGTGCTCACGCGCGCCACGGAAGGCGTCAAGGACCTGTTTGCGAGGCTCGATTGGCTGAAAGTCGCCAAGCATGCTGGCGGTCTTGCGTTCACTGCCTTTACCGGCATGCCGACCCCTGATCAGCTATCGGCCATCACCAACGGTCTTCAGCATATCCTCGCCGATCCCGCCAAACTTGCGACGAAGGAAAACATTTCCGCAGCGATCGAGGGCGTGAAATCTGTCATCAAGCCCGCCGAGGCAAAGAATGTCCCTGAGGAGATCGCTGAGTTCCGCAAGGCGTTTGACAAACTACTGAAGGATGCCGGGATCAAGCAGCTCGTCGTCCTCGTCGACGACCTCGATCGCTGCCTGCCTGATACCGCGATCGAGACGCTCGAGGCCATCCGTTTGTTCGTCTTTACCGCCGGAACGGCCTTCGTGGTCGCAGCCGACGAGGCGATGATCGAGTATTCGGTGCGCAAGCATTTCCCCGAATTGCCGGAAACCACCGGGCCTCGCGATTACGCGCGAAACTATCTCGAGAAGCTGATTCAGATTCCCTTCCGTATCCCGGCCCTCGGCGAGACCGAGACTCGCATCTACGTGACGATGCTGCTGATCGGCGCGGAACAGGGCGAAACCGATGAACAATACGCAAAGCTGATCGCGGTAGCGCGCGAGCGGTTGAAACGACCTTGGGAAAGCGCGCCGCTCGACTTCGCCGCGATCAAGGCCGCGCTCGGCGACGTAAAGCCTGCCGTCCAGAACGCGGTCACGCTCAGCGACCAGATTGGGCCGATCCTCGCCAGCGGCGCCAAGGGCAATCCGCGACAGATCAAACGTTTTCTCAACACGCTGCTACTACGGCAGCAAACCGCCACCGCCCGTGGCTATGGCAATGACGTCAAGCTGCCGGTGCTTGCCCGATTGATGCTCGCGGAGCGCTTCATCCCGCGCCTATTCGATCAGATCGCATTCGCCGCCGCCGCTCACCCGAAAGGCTATAGCGACGACCTCGCCGCGCTCGAGGCGGCGACCGGCGAGAAAGCCACGGCCGATACGAAGGCAAGCAAGACCAAGGAAACCGGCGATGTGGCAGAGAGCGCCCTCGTCACCGAATGGCTCGCGTCACCGCAGATCAGGGCTTGGTCGCAGGTTCCTCCTCCGTTGGCCAACGTCGATCTGCGTCCCTACCTGTTCGTGACCAAGGACCGGAAGGATTATTTCGGCGCGGCTTCAGCGCTCGGCCATCTCGCCGGCGTGGTCGAGAAGCTGCTCGGACCGAAATTGGCGGTCCAGAGCCTCGATGTTGATCTGAAACTCCTGAAAGAGCCGGAAGCGTCCCAAGTCTTTGAGGCGCTGCGCAGCCGGATCATGGGCGAGGACTCGTTCATGACCGTCCCGCCCGGGATCGATGGGCTCAGCGTCCTCGTCAAGACGCATCCCGCGCTTCAGACAAATCTGCTCGACTTCCTCGGCGCGCTTCCCGTCGAGCGGTGCGGCGCCTGGCCCGTGTCAGGATGGCAAGGTGTGGTGACCGATCAGGCGGCGTCCACGCGGCTCACCAACCTCATCGAAGAATGGGCGACCAGCGGGAAGAAATCGCCCTTAGCCAATGCAGCCATTGCCGCGCGCAAGATGAAGAGCCGGAGCGCCTGATGGGGACTTCCGGTTCCTATGGCGGCGCAGGCAACGGCTCGCCCCTCGTGCCGAGCTGGCTGAGCGATCCGGCGCCAGCATCTGCACCGGTCATACCCCCGCCAGCTGCCGAGCCGGGCGCCGCACCGGGAGCACCGCCCACGCTGCCGCCGACTGTACCACCGCAGCAGGCGCCGATGCCGGCACGTTTCACGGCACCGCGTACCAATTTCTCCAGATTTGCGCGCTCGGGTGGGACCGATCGCGCGGCTCTCGGTCGCGCCGTTTCAGGGTACGTGTCAACCGCAGCCGGAGGCGCACGGCAAGCCGCTCGTCGCATGGGTTCATCGCGACATGCTGGCGCGCGTCTGTACTCATTCCTCGCTGACGCACAGGCGCGCGGACCGGTCGAGGCGCTACGCGCCCTAAATCTTCAGGCACTCGCGGGCCGGCCCATCGAAGAAGTCTTCCTCGGGCTCGCCGAATACATCTGTCCGCCCGGCGGTTCCGTCGATGAAGGGATCGCGCGTGATGCTTTCATCGATACGATTGCCGATCTTGCGGATCAAGGCATCACCGATTTCAACGCCTTGACCCCTGATCAGATGCAGACGGTTTTCGAGATGTTCGCCGCCCACGCCATCGAGGCGCGCCTCTGCAACGACATCGGAAACAACAGCATCAAACTGCCGACGGACACCGCTGCCGTCGAACGGGTTCAGGCACAATTGTACGATTTCGTGCAACGCGCCGTGAGCGATGCACTGGGTGCGGCGCGCCCGACGGCAGGCGCTCTGACGCCGCAGCAAGCCCTCCAACACGTCGACGCCGTCTATGAAGCTGCCTACGACTTCCTACAAACGCTTGGCGATGCGGAGAGCGAACGATGACCCGGCATCTCATCCAAGGGCATTTTGGTCCGGCAGATCGCGCAAATCTGGCTGCCGTCGAGCCGGGTGAGAAACCGACGCATTTCGATCTCGTGGCCTACGACAAGGTCCTCGATTTCGGGATTGGCGCGGCACTCACTGACCTGAAGGCAAAACATGTCTTTCCGAGCGAGGTCGCACTAGATCTCGCGGTACTTGCCGCGCAGATTCATGCTGCGGATACGCGCATCTCACGTGCAACTGAATCTCAGGATGCATGGACTCGCGAAATCCGCGTCGTCGTCCCTGTGAGCGACGTCACGCGCTGGGATGCCGCCGTCCCGGTCCTACAACGTATGCTGAGTTTCCTCACAGGTGATCGTTGGACGATTCAATTTCGGCCGCGCCCGTTGAAGTTCGCGCAAATCGTCCCGCAAGCCGACCTGATCGTGCCGCCCTTCACGGGCGTGAGTCTCTTCTCAGGTGGTCTGGACAGCTTGATCGGAGCCATAGATCAACTCGAGGCCAAGCGCATCCCACTGCTCGTCAGCCACGCGGGCGAGCCCGCTGTCAGCAAGGCACAGGATGACTGCTTCGATCGCCTTAAGAAGCAATACAAATCGCTTCCTTTCGAGCGGCTCCGTACCTGGATGACGTTCCCGAAACGGCTCGTTCGAAACGTCGGATCCGAGGACAGCACGCGGGGCCGTTCCTTCCTTTTCTTCGCGCTCGGTGTATTCGCCGGTACTGGATTGCGCACCAATTTCGTGATGCATGCGCCCGAGAACGGCCTCATCGCCCTAAATGTTCCTCTCGATACCCTTCGCCTCGGCGCGTTAAGCACCCGAACGACCCACCCGTTCTACATCGCCCGCTGGAATGAGCTGCTGGGTATTTTGGGCATTCAAGGACAGATCGAGAACCCATATTGGAACAAAACCAAAGGTGAGATGGTCCGCAGATGTAGTAATCCAAAGTTATTGGAAGAGCTCGTACCCAAGACGCTGTCATGCGCGTCACCGACGAAGGGGCGATGGCAGGGACACCCGACCCAGCATTGCGGCTATTGTCTGCCATGTCTGATCCGGCGGGCATCGGTCGCATCGATTCAGGATGAGACGACCTACACCGTCTCCGACCTTCGGGCGCAGGAGTGGGATCCTCTGACGGCGGCTGGCGAGCAAATTCGCTCCTTCCAATATGCTTTTGACCGGTTGACCGCGCGCCCGGGCGTCGAAAACTTCCTCATTCACAAACCGGGTCCGTTGAACGACAATCCCGCGGCACTCGGCGAACTGGCCGCGGTCTACAAGCGCGGGCTTGAAGAAGTCGGGTCTCTGTTGGCCGGCGTTCGAACGCGCCCCTCTTGAGGACCTTGTGATATCCAATCTTGTCGACTTCCACTGCCATCTCGATCTCTATCGCGACCACGCTGCGGCTGTCGCCGAGAGTGAACGCCTGAAGATATTCACGCTCGCGGTGACCACCACGCCGCTCGCTTGGCCACGCAATCAAGAACTTGCCGCCTCTACAAAGTACGTCCGTGCAGCGCTAGGTCTCCACCCCCAATTGGTAAAGGAACGCGCGCATGAATTGCCAATTTGGCGCGAATACCTAGCACGGGCGCGGTACGTCGGCGAAGTCGGCCTCGACGCGGGGCCAGCCTTCTATGCCTCGTTCGAAAGTCAAAAGAAGGTTTTTGAAACTATTCTCCGTGATTGTGCTGTGCAAGGCGAAAAGATTCTGACAATTCATAGCGTGCGAGCTGCGAAGGCCGTCATCGACATGATCGAAGCGCTGCTTCCTCTAACGCGCGGAGTACCAGTCCTGCACTGGTTTACCGGGAGCAAAGCGGACGCAGCACGCGCAGCCAAGCTGGGAATGTATTTTTCGATTAACCGCGAAATGCTCCGGAACGAGCGGCACCGATCCATGGTGGTGTCATTACCTTTAGATCGGCTTCTGACGGAGACAGACGGTCCCTTCGTCAAGGTAGACGGCCGCGATGCCCATCCAGGCGATGTAACCATCACGGTCCAAGAGCTCGCTCGCTTACGTTCAATGACAACTGCAGATTTAGCCGAAGTGATCGCGGCTAACCTTAGACGCCTGACGACAATCTAATGGCCCTTGCCGTATACTCGACTATAGTCGAAACTCCGAACACACGTGGGTATGGTCTAACGAACGCAGGCTACGAATTTCGGGATCAGGCGCGTGTTCGTTGCGGAATGCAAGAAGGTCGCTCCATCGCTCCCAGCGGACGACATCAATGCTATCTGATTGCAAGGGGCGGAGAGCTGGTTGCGGGGTTAAGATTTGAACCTATGACCTTAACGGTATGAGCCTGAAAGCTCAGACCGAAGACTCTAGTGCCCGCTTCCGATCACAAGAAGATCAGTCATGACGACTGGCAAGCTTTTCGCGGAAAGCTTATCAGCAACCAATTGGCGGTCATTCACGAAATCGACGTGAATTTTTGCCTACTGTCTCTATTACGTATTCCTCTGTACTATCTCGACCACAACACATCCCGTACCCCTTGAAATGTTTGATTAGGCGCTCCAGCTCGCTCACTGCGTCGTTTGCAGACATGCCTGGGCCCAATATGATCAAAAGCTCATTGTGCAACTCAGTAAACCTTGGCTTTGCTCGCTTTTGCCCCTTATCGCGCAGCTCTTCGCGAATTGCTCGGACATCTTTAGGCCGCGAGATGCACTGCATCGCAACGTCATAGTCACATTGCGAAGAGTCTATGTCCTCGCCGGGCGACAGACGGTAAACCATCGTTGTTCCGTTGAAGTCGTCACGCCATCCATCACTCATCTTAACTATCTCCTCGGACCCAATACTGCGGAATTAACCGCTATTCGCCGCGTGATTGCGACCGAGTAATTTACAAGATTGCCGGCGAGCTTTCCTGTAATCCAGGAACGAAGACTGACAAGCATTGCGAAGATTTTTTATCAGTCGGCGGACTGCCCAAATCTGTGCTTTTTCAGTTTACGGACTGACTCCATTTTCGCGGTCTCTATATCAGTCGGTTTTGCCAGTTAGCACTAACTCCATTTCTGTTGTTGCCAACAGCAAACGCAGCTAACCCGAGGCTAAGCTTTGGACCCAGACGGCTTGTTGTCGTTCCTCGCGTCAATAAGCACGATATGGCTAGTGCTTTCCAGAATGAGTTGATTGAAAGTGGTTTGAAGAGACCGAGCTGATGCCGGTCAGGATTTCGCCGACGCGGGATGAACCCGAGCGACCGTACTGATGTGCCGAACGAAGATTGGCTTTTTCGGATAGTCGCGATAACGGAGCGTCAGCAGGTCGCCCTCGCGCGCCGTCACGATACTCGACCACCAGCCATCGTCAGGACTGAAGGGTGCAACAACCATGTCGCCGACAGCAATTGCATCCCAATTTACAGGAAGGTTGCGTCAGCATAGATTTTAAAAGCGAATTCGATCAAATGTGCACCGTACTCCGTCGCGCCCCGATCAGTGCAAAAATCGCTGACGAAGAGCTATGTTCGTTGCTTGGTGAGATACTTCTCCCTGAACTCGTTCGAATTGAAAGCTCAGAGAAAAACTTAGACCTGGAGAGGGCAACCGAAGGCCTTGGACCCGCAATTGCTGTTATTGATGAGATACGAGACACCCTCGATTGCTCCGGCCACAGCTTTCTTGAGAAAGTAAACATCGAATTTAATCATTATCAAATCGATGGACCTGTAGATGCCCCGTCAATGCTGGGCATACTGGAACGGTCCAGCTCGGATCTTAAGGTCCTTCGACGCGCGATTATTGATGCGCTTGGAAATGACGCTCGGCAGATTGGGCGGTCACGGCCGCAGCTTAAATACGATGAGGCGACTGCGGCGCTCATGAAACTTTGGGTGATGCTTACAGGCCGGAACGTCGCATCTCCTAAGGGAGCGGCGAAAGACGGATCAGGCGCTATTCAACCATCAACTGAGTTTGTACGGCTGGGCCTGCAAATAATTGACCCAAAATCAACAACCGCGAATGCAATCACATCCATACGCAAAATCCAAACGCGGATAAAATCCAAAGCGAGGATTCAACCTCGACACGTCTAGCAGTCAATCTAGGAATGTAACTCTGCCGAAACGACGACACGAGAAACGTCGCATTTAGTCGCGCGTAGCTAGATCTCTTGCTGCGACACGGTTTTGTTGGCGGGGCATCCCCATTCAGTATCATAAAGATCTGTTTTCAAGGACGATAATGCTGTACCGCAATGACCGCCAAGCTAAACTCAACCGGACAACCATTCCCGCGACTTCTTACCAAGCAAGAGGACGCTCGATACTGCTCGATTTTCGTCTCTGGATTCTCCCCATGGGTTAGAGACGGCAAATCGCCTCCACCCGTTCCCGGCACGCCACATTATGGCTTGAACGCGATCAATTGCGCGTTAGAATCGACCTTATCTCTTGGCATGTCATCCCCGATATTCAGCCGGTCTGCCGATCGGCGATGACGCGACGTCGTGACTATCTGGCTCGCGCTAAACTCCGCCCCAGTCCCGAGGACTGGCGCGATGACGAACCCATGACCTTTTCAGAAGCGGCCGCCGTCTTTTTCCCGGACGGTCCCCTCACCGTTGCCTCGCTTCGAACCGCGAAGCGAGGCGGCAAACTCGAATTCGTAAACGTGGCCGGCAAGGACCTGACGACGCCACGCGCAATAAAGAAATTGGTGACACCATGCCTGGCCGAAAAGCAAAGCCACCACGGCTCTGGTTCAGAGAGGACGACCAGACCTGGGTCATCCTCGACCAGACCGGAGGACGTCGCAGGCAAATCCGCACAGGCTTTCGTCGCGAACAAGTTCAAGCAGCTTCGAACGCGCTCGCGGAATACATCGGAAGGCGGCACACGCCGATAGCTGGCGGCAACGACCCCGCTGAACTTGCCATCGCCGACATCATCACTTTTTACGAGGAGCTAAAGCGACCCAAACCCTATATAGACCTGCGAGACTGCATTGCGCGAGGCGATCGCGTGACGCCTGATCAGCGCAAGATCGTTCGCCGCCACGATGAGTTGTTGATCCGGCTCGACAGCGTCAATACATTCTTCGGTGACAAGAGACTGTCGTTCATCAAGGGCGAGCCTTGCCGCGACTACGTTGATTGGTGCACCGGGACGCCAAACGATCGAAACGCGCGACTACCGAAGCGTCGCAAGATTTCTGATCAGACCGCACGGCGACATCTCGAAGATCTTCGATCCGCGATCCATGCCTATCATGAAGAATATAAGCTGTCGGTCATCCCGAAGATCGTACTTCCGGAGAAGCGCCAGGGCCGCGAGCGATGGTTGTTGCGCTCTGAGGCGGCCCGACTTCTGGGAGCTGCTCTCGGCTTTGTCTGGGACAATGACAGCGGAAACTGGAAGCGCACGGCCGAAGGACGTCTGTACCGCCGTGACAAGCGCACTGTCACAGTACGTCGGTCATCGGCGCGCTTTATCTTGATGGGACTGTACAGCGCCCGCCGCGAAGAAACGATCCGCCGAACGCAGTGGATCGCAACCACGACACACCCGTGGATGGATATCGCAAGCTGGACATATCACGGCCGAGGAAGTGAAGAGCGCAAAACCAACAAGCGACGCCCGCCAGCGAAGGTCGCCAGCCGATTGCGGCCACACCTTGAACGATGGTACCGAATGGATACGGAGCTTTCAGCCAAGTTGGCATCGGCTGTTCGGTTCATCATCCACCGTCCAGACGGCTCGCAGTATCATGAGAAGATCAAGACGGCGTGGGACAGCATTGTTGATGATGCTGGTCTTGGCGCCGACGTCGTGCGGCACATTCTTCGGCACACCGCGGCAACCTGGCTGATGCAGCGCGGTACTGACCCCTGGCAGGCAGCTGGTTGGCTGGCCATGACACTCGAGCAGCTTCAGGCCAATTACGGCCATCACCACCCGGATTTTCAGGAAGAGGCCGCCACGGCGTTCGGCGGGCGACGTTAAGTCTTTCCGAAGAATTCGGCGGCTGCGCGCGCTATCAGGTCTGTTACGGCCTTTTTGTCTTCGGGGGCAAAAAGGTTACTATCGCCCGGTCCAACGCCGCTGAGGCGCATCCGTGATCCTTGAACGATGAAGTGAACGACTTTTTCACCGTACTTCGGAGCCTGCAGGAATATTCGGCCACTCACCTTCCGGTCGTTAACGTCGTATGACGGGGCAACAATGAAAACACGATTGCCTGCGTCAAGCTTCTTCACCTCGGCGTCCAGCGCTCCCACGAAGGGCTGCAACCAAGGGAAGCGCTTGTATGCTTCTGCGAGGGCCTCATCAGCTGTCTGGACTGGCGGCGTCTCCGCCTTAACCTCTGCAAGCCGCGTCGCAAAAGCGTTCAAGGCATCATCGAATTCAGACATCAAAACACCATTCCGTTGCGCATTTCGTTGCGCGCAACCTTCGAAAAGCCTGTAAGTTATTGAAATCATGGTCGGAGTGGCAGGATTCGAACCTGCGACCCCTGCGTCCCGAACGCAGTGCTCTACCGGGCTGAGCCACACTCCGACATGGGTGGCCGGTATAGCGTCGGCTCCCGCAAACCGCAAGAAGCGGTATAAGGATCAAGACAGTAAAAGTGACCCGCCCGGCTTTCCCAATGAAACCCAGCCTGACCACGACAATTCTCCCCGCAGATGGCACCGCGGCAGAGGCCGCCGCAGACTGCCTCGCCGGCGGCGGGCTGATCGCGTTCCCGACCGAGACCGTCTACGGCCTCGGCGCCGACGCAACCAACGCGCGCGCGGTCGCCCGCCTGTACGAGGCCAAGGGCCGGCCGTCGTTCAATCCGCTGATTGCCCATGTCTGCGACCTGAAGGCCGCGCAGGACATCGCCCGGTTCGATCAACGAAGCCTGCGTCTGGCCGAAACTTTCTGGCCGGGGCCGCTGACGCTGGTTCTGCCGAAGGCCCCCGACTGCCCGGTCTCCGACCTCGCAACCGCCGGCCTGGATAGCATTGCCGTCCGTGTGCCGGCTCATCCGGTTGCGCATGATATTCTGCGCGCATTCGGCCGCCCGGTGGTCGCGCCGTCAGCCAATATTTCGGGGCACGTGTCACCCACGACCGCCGCGCATGTCTTCAGCGATCTGGCTGGACGCATCGATCTCATCATCGATGGCGGCCCGGTCTCGGTCGGTGTCGAATCCACCATCGTCGGGGGCTTTGAAATACCGCTCTTGCTGCGGCCGGGTGGCCTGCCGCGTGAAGACATCGAACGTGTGCTTGGCGAACCGCTTGGCCGCATCACCGCGGAAACCCACGCGACAGAAACGAGTCCATTGGCGCCGGGGATGCTGGCCTCGCACTATGCGCCGCGAACCACGGTGCGTCTCAACGCAAAGCATTTGGACGCCGATGAGGCACTGCTGGCATTTGGTCCCGAGGAAATCCCCGGGGGCGCAGCAGCCATGAATTTGTCCCCGGCGGGCGATCTCGTGGAAGCGGCGGCCAACCTTTTCAGTTATCTTCGCGCGCTCGATACCAAGGGAGCCCGCACCATCGCCGTGATGCCGGTTCCGGACGAAGGACTTGGCGAAGCCATCAATGACCGGCTGCGGCGCGCAGCCGTTCCAACTTGAATGCAGATCCGCAGAGACGAACCGAGACATGAACATCGTGCAGACACCGCCGTCCACACTTTCACCTGAACTGCTTGCGCGCTTCGCGGCCATCGTGGGCGAAAAATACGCGGTCACCGACCCGCATGAAGTGGCTCCTTATCTTGTCGAGGAGCGAAATCTCTATCAAGGCCGCTCACCTCTCGTCCTTCGGCCGGGCTCCACGGAGGAAGTCTCCGCCATCTGCAAGCTTGCGACCGAGACGAAGACGGCGATCGTCCCGCAAGGCGGCAATACCGGTCTCGTCGGCGGGCAGACGCCGCATCACGGCGAAGTCGTGGTGTCGCTGCGCCGGCTGGACAAGATTCGGTCCGTCGATACGAAATCCAACGCCATGACCGTCGAAGCCGGCGTGATCCTTGCCAACGCGCAGCAGGCGGCCGTGAACGCTGACCGGATTTTCCCGCTATCGCTCGGCTCTGAGGGAAGCTGCACCATCGGCGGCAACCTCTCGACCAACGCCGGCGGCATCGCAGCACTGGCTTACGGCGTCGCGCGCGATCTCGTGCTCGGTCTGGAGGTGGTGCTGGCGGACGGCCGCATCATGCATGGTCTCTCCAGCCTGAAGAAGGACAACACCGGCTACGACCTGCGCGACCTGTTCGTCGGCGCAGAAGGAACGCTCGGCATCATCACCGCAGCGACGCTGAAGATGTTTCCCAAGCCGCGCTCGGTTGAAACCGCGTTCGCGGCAATCGAGTCTCCGGAGGACGCGCTCAAGCTGCTCGACACCTCGCGCAACACCGCTGCCGGTGCCCTGACCAGCTTCGAACTGCTGCCGCAGATCGCCATCGATTGGGCGGTCAACTACAATTCATCCGTCCGCGCCCCGATGACAGGCCCGTATCCGTGGTACGTGCTGATGGAGATTTCATCGCCGCGCGACGATGCGCGCGACACCATCGAAGCCATTCTTGCTCAAGGGATGGAAGACGGCATTGTGCTGGACGCAGTGTTGGCGGCAAATCTCGACCAGCGTAACGGATTCTGGAAACTGCGCGAAATCGTCTCGCCGGCGCAGAAGCCCGAGGGCGGCTCGATCAAGCACGACGTCTCGGTGCCGGTGGCCGCGGTGCCGGATTTCCTGATCGAGGCGGACGCCGCCGTCACCAACCTGATTCCCGGCGCGCGTCCCTTCGCATTCGGTCATCTTGGTGACGGAAACATCCACTACAACATCAGCCAGCCGGTCGGAGCCGACACGGCGGGGTTCCTGGCGCGCTGGCACGATGTGAACGATCTCGTGCACGGCATCGTTGCCAAACACGGCGGATCGATCTCCGCCGAGCATGGCATCGGGATCCTGAAGCGCGAGGAGCTTCCGCACGTGAAGGATCCGGTGGCGCTCGCCATCATGCGGTCGATCAAGGCCAACCTCGACCCGCTCAACATCATGAACCCTGGCAAGGTCCTCTAAATCGAGTCTTTGACGATGCCCTCAAGCAACCTCGACATCACCACCGCCGAGGACGCAGACGAAGCCGGCATCGTCGCCTTGTGGGAACGATGCGAACTGACACGTCCCTGGAATGATCCCAGGGACGATCTTGCCAGAGCCCGCAAAGGCCCGGAGTCCGCGGTGCTGGTCGGACGCGACCAGCAGTCCGTCCTTGCGACGGTCATGGTCGGACACGACGGCCATCGCGGCTGGCTCTATTATGTTGCGGTCGATCCCGACCACCGCAAAAACGGCTACGGACGCGCCATCGTCACCGCGGCGGAAGACTGGCTCCGCACACGCGGTGTTGAGAAGGTTCAACTGTTGATACGCCCGGAAAATACCCAGGCCCAGGCGTTCTATGAGACGCTCGATTACGATGAACAGCCGCGTCTCATGTATGCGAGATGGCTCGATGGGCGCGAGCCGACCCCCTGATCCACTTTCCATTGAGGCCCCGTATGAGTGTGAGTGACCGCATCCGCGTCAAGGATGTTCGTCTGTTGTCGGACAACTGGTACATCCTGAAGACAACGACGTTCGACTGGCTGCACTCAAACGGGGAATGGCAGACCCAGCATCGCGAAACCTATGACCGCGGTAACGGCGCGACACTGCTGCCCTATAATCTCGCCCAACGCACCGTGCTGCTTGTCAAACAATTTCGTTATCCCGCCTACGTCAACGGCTATGATGACCTGCTGATCGAGACCGCCGCCGGGCTTCTCGACGATGAAACACCCGAGGTGCGGATCAAGGCGGAAGCAGAAGAAGAAACCGGATACCGCATCGATAAGGTCGAGAAGGTGTTCGAGGCGTTTATGAGTCCGGGCGCCGTCACCGAGAAGGTGCATTTCTTCGTGGCTGCGTACGAACCACATATGCAGATCGGGAACGGCGGCGGCCTAAGTCACGAGGGCGAGGACATCCATGTCCTCGAACTGCCGTTCAACGAGGCACTCGCCATGATCAAGGATGGCCGGATCGTCGACGGCAAGACGATCATGCTGCTGCAATATGCAGCGCTGAACATCTTCAAAGATTAGAACAACGATCCCTGCGCATCGTCTTCCTTCGGAGGCGGTGCGGGTTTGCTCGATGACTTGGGTTGAGCCGCACTGTTGCGAGGCTTTTTGGGTGGCGCATCCGCCACAGCCTCGGACGCGGCGATCTCTTCGGCGCTGAGCGGCACGATCAGTCCCGGACCATCGTTGGCGACACTGTTCACGGCGCGCGACACCGCGTGCCAGATAAAAGTGCCTTCCGCAGGCGCGACCATCAACGATAAGATTTCATTTTCAGTCGCGTTGCTGTCGAGCCAGCGTTCGAAATCGTCAGGATCGATCGTGACCGGGACCCGGTCATGGAGCACAGCCATGTCCGGCCTCGCAGCGGCAGTGACGATCGCGACTGTATCGACCTCTTCGCCGTTCGGCCCGCTCCAGGTTTCCGCGACGCCTGCAAACGCAACCGGCCGGCCATCGGCGCGATGGATAAAGAACGGCTGCTTGCCGGCACGCGCCGTCTGCCATTCGTAATAGCCGTCCGCGGGCAACAGGCAGCGGCGACGTTTGATCGCGTTCCGGAAGGACGGCTTTTCAAACACGGTTTCCGACCGCGCGTTGATGACGACTGCGAACTGGCGCGGGTCCTTGACCCAGGCCGGCATGAAAGCCCAGCGCATCAGGTGAAAGTGCCGGGCACCGTTCTCTAAAATGACGACAGGCACCGGCTGGGTTGGTGCGACATTGAACCGGGCCGGCATGTTCGGCTGCTCACCGTAGGCAAACAGGCGACGAAGGGCGTCAGGAGGTGATGCAATGATGTATCGGCCGCACATAAAAAGACTCGGAAAGGGGATTTTGATGCGGAAAATTACACAACGGTGGAACTTGTTCAGTCGCTTTTAACTCGCCGTATTGGACAGTTGGTGTGATGTCTCATTTGGCTCCCGCAATGTCTTGCCCTGCCCCCGATGTTCTTTCCATGGCGCACCTCGATGCGGCCGATCGCGACCAAATTCTGCGGGATGCGAACATCAATCCACGCACGGGCCTTGCGACCGATTACCTGAATCATTTTAATGAAGCCATCATGCTCCTGGAAATGATTCCGGATATGCCGGAATGCGCGGACGATTTCCTCGAGTGGCGTCCCCTGAGCTACCGTGAGCATTTCGCGGCCTCGAACCTCAAGGGCCGCGACCTCGCCATCAGCGTGTATGATTCGGCTAATCCAACGATCCGGGATAAATTCGACGGCATCACGGCTGCAATGACGTCGATCCTGACGGCCGTCGGAGACGCCATGCGGCAAGCCAAATCGGACAAAACCAGGGTGACCCTGGCGGAACAGGCGATCGGCTGGGTGAAGCCGCTGGTGACACATGCCGGTGGGGTCATCAACGGTCCGAGCGATGAGGCCGACGTCGACACCATCATGACCCAATGACCACGCAGACCCTGGTGTCCCGTCTCCGAATAACCGCCCCATTTGCAGCGCGCCCGCACGGTTATTCAGAGACGAAGGGACACCAGCAAGATAAAAATGCTGGTGTGGCTTTGTCTCGCAATTGTCGATAAGAGCCTGGCAGCAAGGGGGATCGACAATTGCGAGACGCCACACCAGCGAACAGACCTCAACTCGCCGTCAGCGCCGGCATCTTCCGCGACGGCAAGGTTCTCCTGGTCCGCCGCGCCCGCGAGCCGGCCAAAGGCATCTACACCTTCCCCGGCGGGCGCGTGGAATTCGGCGAGAGCCTGACCGAAGCCGTGGCCCGCGAGGTCCGCGAAGAAACCGGCCTCGTGATCGATATCGTCGGCCTTGCGGGCTGGCGCGAGGCGCTTCCTGCAAGAACCGGCGGCCTCGGCCACTTCGTGATCCTGCCGTTTGCCGCGCGCTGGGTCTCCGGCGAGATCATGCTCAATGATGAGCTGGACGACGCCCGCTGGCTGCCGCCCGATGATCTGGGTGGCCTCGCGATTACCACAGGGCTGGAAACCGTGATCGCCTCCGCACGCAAGATGGTCGGCGTCTGATCGAAGCGAGCTCTTCGCCTTGCTTCCGGCCCTTTGAACAGGCATATGGCTGCCTTCATGCTCAGCCGCATTTTCGCAATTTTCCTGATCGCCGCCCTGACTGTTCCGGTATCCGTCCGGGCGCAGGATGCGGCTGCGCCGTTCGACGGCGATCTGCTGCGGCTCGCTGAAATTCTCGGAACGCTGCATTACCTGCGCGGCATTTGCGGCGCCAACGAAGGCCAGAAATGGCGTGCTGAGATGCAGGCTCTGGTCGATGCCGAAACGCCGTCCGGCGCCCGGCGGTCGCGCATGATCGCAAGCTTCAACCGCGGCTATAATGGTTTTCAACAGACTTATCGGACCTGCACCCCGGCGGCGACGGTCGCAATCCGCCGTTATCTGGAAGAAGGCTCGAAAATTTCGCGCGATCTGACGGCCCGCTACGCGAATTAATTCCATTTCTTCAGACGGTTGCGCGCCTGCCCCCAAAGGGGGAACTTTCTGATAAACTGATTGCTTGCCGTTAACCTTTCCTAAAGAACTGCTCTAGGCGGCTCTCGCCCGCGTGCTAATGCTTGTGCAGTTTCAAGTTACCTAAATCCCACCGGACGCCCGTTACAGGTTTCAAAAATTCATGACCTACCGTTCTTATTTAACGTCCGGTCGCGACCTTTTGCCCGATCACGAGCAGAAGCAGGCTGCACTGAGTTATCTCAACGAGGCATGGGCGGAAGCCCGCCATGACGGCGTAGACGGCGATTGCCTCGCGCAAGCAAGCCTGTTCGCCGCATTTGCCGAACTGGTCGGCACCTATGGCGAGGACGCTGTTGCGACATTCGTGGAAGGTCTCGCCGGCCGTGTTCGCAGCGGCGAGTTTTCCATCGTCTCGTTCAAGCAGTAAATCGCAACCCTGAAGACCTCAGGGCTTCAGCGTTTCCAGGAAGCGCATCGTCTCGCCCGTCGACGGCGTTGCCAGTTCGCCCTGCCACATCACGCGCCGTCCGCGCACGAATGTGCCGACGGGCCAACCCTTCACCTTCACACCGTCATACGGCGTCCAGCCCGCCCGCGACGCCACCCATTTGTTGGTGATCGTCTCCTCACGCTTGAGATCAACGATGGTGAAGTCGGCATCGTAACCCGCCGCGATCCGTCCCTTGCAGGCGATGTTGAACAGCCGCGCCGGACCGGCACTGGTGAGATCGACAAAACGCGCCAGCGACAGCCGTCCTGCATTCACGTGATCGAGCATCACCGGTACCAGTGTCTGCACACCGGTCATGCCGGATGGCGAAGCCGGATAGGTCTTGGATTTCTCCTCGAGCGTATGCGGCGCATGATCGGATCCGAGAACATCCACGATGCCCTGTTCGATGCCGCGCCAAATCCCGTCGCGGTGGCTGGCATCGCGCACCGGCGGATTCATCTGCGCCAAGGTCCCGAGCCGTTCATAAGCTTCGGGAGCTGCCAATGTCAGGTGATGCGGCGTGGCCTCGCATGAGGCGACATCCTTGTGATCGCGCAGATACTCGATCTCTTCCTTGGTCGAGATGTGCAGAACATGGATGCGCTTGCCGGTCTCGCGCGCAAGATTTACCAATCGCTGCGTCGCCATCAGCGCCGCTATCTCATCGCGCCACACTGGATGTGAGCGGGCATCGCCTTCGATGCGATGTCCTTTGCGATCGTTGAGCCGGTACTCGTCTTCGGCGTGAAACGCGGCACGGCGCCGAATGACCTTGAAAATGCGCCGCAAACTCTCATCGTCTTCGACCAGCAGCGTGCCGGTCGAAGAGCCGATGAAAACCTTGACTCCGGCGCAGCCCGGCGCGCGCTCGAGCTCCGGCAGGTCCTGCACGTTCTCACGCGTCCCACCGATGAAGAACGCGTAGTCGCAATGCATGCGGTGATGGCCGGCTTTCACCTTGGCTGTGAAGGCTTCTTCCGTGACCGTGAGCGGATTGGTGTTCGGCATCTCGAACACGGCCGTGACACCGCCCATGACAGCGCTGCGCGAACCGGTTTCGAGATCTTCCTTGTGGGTCAGCCCCGGCTCACGGAAATGCACCTGGGTGTCCATCACGCCGGGCAGAACGTGCAGGCCTTTGCAGTCGATCACTTCGGCGGCACTGGCGGTTCCCAGCGCGCCGATCGCGGCGATACGCCCGCCGGATATACCGATATCGCGTATGCCCTCGCCATCCTGGTTGACGACGGTGCCGGATTTTAGAATCACATCAAATGTCTGGGCCACGCTCAAAGCTCGTCTTATGTTGACGCCCGGCTTTTCGGCGGGCCTTGTTGCCGGCACCTTAGCGCCTTACGTTGGGATGTAATATCGACCGGGTGCATTTCCCCAAAGAACTTCGGAAAATTCTCCATGAAAGCAGCGTTTCTGCCGAATCGCGGCGTCATCAAGGTCAGCGGAGACGATGCGCGCCGCTTTCTCGATGGTCTTGTCACCACCAATATCGAGCCGGTTCAGCCCGGAATTGGCCGATTTGGCGCGCTGCTGACGCCGCAGGGAAAGATCATCGCGGACTTTCTGGTGACGGAAGCACCCGCCGCCCACGGCGGCGGCTTTGTGTTCGACTGCCCTCTGGCGCTGGCACAATCTCTTGCCGACCGTCTCGGCTTCTACAAATTGCGCGCCAAGGTCACCGTCGAAAATCTCTCCTCCCAACTCGGCGTCCTCGCCGTCTGGGGCGGTGAACCGGCCACAAAGCCGGACCTCGCCTTCGCAGACCCACGCAGCTCGGAAATCGGGTGGCGCATTCTTGTGCCTGATGATCTTGCAGGCGCGACAGCGGCAGCGATTGGTGCTGAGCTCGTGAGCAACGAGGCCTATGAGGCGCATCGCATCGCCTGCGGCGTACCGAATGGCGGCACCGATTTCATCTATGGGGATGCGTTCCCACACGAGGCAAACATGGACCGCCTGCATGGCGTCGACTTCGACAAGGGATGTTATGTCGGACAGGAAGTTGTCTCGCGCATGGAGCATCGCGGCACTGCACGAACGCGCACCATTCGCGTGAAATTCGATGGACCGGCACCCGGTGTTGGCGTCAGCATCCTCGCGGGTGATAAACCGGTCGGCACCATGGGCTCGTCGGCGGAAGGACTTGGATTGGCACTGTTGCGCACAGATCGCGTGACCGACGCTCTTGATGCAGGATTGCCCTTGGTCGCGGGCGCCGCTCCCGTTAGCCTTGTTGCTCCCGACGATGTCCGCACCACACCGAAGAAAGCCTCCGCATGACCCGCGCGCGTCTGCACGACGATGGCCTGCATCGCTGTCCATGGCCCGGTGAGGATCCGCTCTACATTGCCTATCACGACACCGAATGGGGCGTTCCGGAATGGGATGACCGGGCGCTGTTCGAGAAACTCATTCTCGACGGCTTCCAGGCCGGATTGTCGTGGATCACCATCTTGCGCAAGCGCGACAACTTCCGCAAAGCGTTCGACGATTTCGAGCCTGCCAAGATCGTGCGCTACAGCGACAAGAAAATCGCAGCGCTGATGAATGACGCCGGTATCGTGCGGAACCGCGCCAAGATCGAGGGCACGGTCAACAGCGCGAAGGCCTACCTGAAAATCATGGAGGAAGGTCCCGGCTTTTCAGCCTTTCTGTGGGATTTCGTCGACGGCAAGCCCAAGATCAACAATTTCAAGACCACCGCATCCGTGCCCGCGGCGACGCCGATCTCAACGAAGATGTCGAAAGAACTTGTCGCCCGCGGTTTCAAATTCGTCGGGCCAACGATCGTCTACGCCTTCATGCAGGCCACCGGCATGGTCAACGATCATCTTGTCACGTGTCATTGCCACGAATCGTGCGGCAAGGCGAAGCGCCCGGCGCGCCTGAAAGTGAAATGAGCTCCCGAAAATCTTCCAGCTCAACGGCACGGGCATGGCAACGAATGCTGTCCGGACGCCGTCTTGATCTGCTTGATCCCTCGCCGCTCGATATCGAGGTCGAGGATATCGCGCATGGTCTGGCGCGTGTCGCCCGCTGGAACGGCCAAACGCATGGCGCGCACATTTTCTCGGTGGCGCAGCATACGCTGCTTGTCGAAGCGGTGTTGCGCACCCAGAATCCGCGCATCGATCATGAGATACGGCTCGCAGCGATGCTGCACGATGCGCCGGAATATGTGATCGGCGACATGATTTCGCCGTTCAAGGCTGTGATCGGCGGCTCCTACAAGGTCGTGGAAAAGCGCCTGCTCGCCGCTATCCACATCCGGTTCGGATTGCCCGCTGTGCTGCCCGATGAGATCGAGCAGCAGATCAAAGCCGCCGACATAGGCGCAGCCTATCTTGAAGCCACTCACATTGCGGGCTTCTCGGAGGCGGAAGCAAAACGCCTGTTCGGCCGTGACCCCAAATTGCCGGCGGCGAGCGAGCGCGACTATGTGACACCGTGGTCAGCCGGCCGGGCCGAAAAGCAGTTCCTGGCCCGCTTCAAGACATTGTTCAAATAGCCTTCGCGGTGGCGGTTTGCGGCGCGGATGCCTATAATTGCCGTCACTAGTCAGAAGGCCTGCCATGATCCACGTTTGTTCGCTCGCTGCCCTGCCCGCAACTGTTGAAGCCACCGGCGCACGCCATATCCTCACCGTCATGGGCAATGTCAGCAAGGTGGTGCGTCCGGCTTCGGTGCAGGAGGCCAATCACCTGCTGATCTCGATGGACGACATCACCGAACCTGCGGAAGGTTTCGTCGTGCCGTCCGAAGCTCACATCATGCGAGCTTTGACCTTCATTCGCGGATGGGATCGCGCGGCGCCGATGGTGATCCACTGCTATGCCGGGATCAGCCGTTCGTCCGCAAGTGCGTTCATGGCCGCGTGCGCCCTCAATCCGCATCGCGATGAAGCTGCGATCGCCCGGCAGATCCGCACGGCATCACCGAGCGCCTTTCCCAATCGGCTGATTGTGACGCTCGCCGATCGCGTGCTCGGCCGGGACGGCCGCATGATCCGCGCACTGGATGAGATGGGGCCAGGCAACATGAGTGTCGAAGGCCGGCCGTTTCGCGTCGATCTTGAATAAGCGCACGGTCCCATGCGAATGACCGAGGTGCCATGATCGACAAAGTTCTCATTCCGATCGAGATCGGATTGACGGCCGCTATCGTCTCCTTCGATGGCAATGAGCCGCTCATTCTGACGGCACCGGGCGGCGATGGCGAGAAACTCGCAGGGTTACCTTTCGGCCCATTCGATGCCGTGACTCATCGCACGTTCGAAATCGGCCTGCGTGCGTGGGTGCAGGAACAGACGGGTTTGCGGCTGGGTTACGCGGAACAGCTTTACACATTTGGCGATCGTGGACGTCACGCCCAGCGCGGCGACACCGACGCGCATGTCGCCTCCGTCGGCTATCTGGCACTGACGCGTGCGGCGGACAACACATCGAAACCGCAGGTGGCGGGAGCCACGTTTGAGCCCTGGTATCGATATTTTCCCTGGGAAGATTGGCGTGAGGAGCGCCCCGCCCTCATCGAGAAGGACATCCTTCCGGCGCTGCGCGACTGGGCCGCGCAATCTGAAACATCAAATGCCGAGCGTGCCTTGGCGCGCGGCGACCGTGTCAGGCTTTATTTCGGTATCGACGGCGCGCACTGGGATGAAGAGCGGGTCCTCGACCGCTACGAACTGCTCTACGAGGCGGGACTGATCGAGGAATCCCGGCGCGACGGCCGGCCCGCGGCGTTGGCGCGAGATGTATTGCCGCCGCTCGGTATCGCGATGCGGTTCGATCACCGGCGGATTCTTGCGACCGCCATCGCGCGGCTGCGCGCCAAGCTGAAATATCGCCCCGTCGTTTTTGAACTTCTTCCCTCCGAATTCACACTCACAGATCTGCAGCGCACCGTCGAAGCCATCTCGGGGCGTCATTTGCACAAGCAAAACTTCCGCCGGCTGGTGGATGCAGGTGCGCTGGTCGAGCCGACCGGTGAAATGTCCACCCAGACGGGCGGGCGGCCTGCCGCGCTATTTCGTTTCCGACGCGAAGTTTTGCAGGAACGCCCCGCGCCAGGTTTGCGCGTGCGGGGACGCCGATAGACATTTCAAGGGGCGGCCTGTCGGGGCCGCTTAAGCATTGCGTCACCGGATCTCGGCGCACAGACCGGGTCGGATGACGCAGGGGGGATTGATGGAAACCATTGCTTTTCTCATTGCGCTCTTTGCTGTCTTCGTCGCCCGCAAGGCCAACAAAAGATCTCTCGAGCTCACGGCACGGCTCAGCCAACTGGAAGCATCGATCGCCGGCGGGATTCCGCGCACATCTGCGACGTCGATCTTGGATACTCCGGCTGCACCACCGATCTCTCCAGAGCCCGCAGAAACGGCCGCAACGGTGTCACCACCACCGTTCACTTCTGCAGCTCCGGCTGACTCTGTCGAGACACCCGCACAACCCGCTCAGCCCGACGTTTCCTCGTCCGGCACGTCGCCCGAACAAGCGGTTGCGACACGACCCGGGTTGGAGGAACGGCTCGGGACGCGCTGGGTGGTCTGGATCGGTGGCTTGACGCTCGCACTGGGTGGCTTGTTCCTGGTCAAGTATTCCATCGAGGCTGGCCTGCTCGGCCCCGGCGTGCGCGTCTTGCTCGGTGGCCTGTTCGCATTGGGGTTACTTGGCGGCGGCGAATTTACGCGCCGCAAAGAAAACGCATCGTCAGCATCCCCATCAACCATCGCCAACATCCCAGCCATTCTCACAGCAGCGGGCACGGCCGTAGCATTTGCGACGGTCTATGCCGCTTACGCGCTCTACGGATTTCTCGCACCTCCCGTCGCGTTCGGACTTCTCGGACTTGTCGCACTGGGAACACTGGCTGCAGCGTTGTTGCACGGGCCGGCGCTGGCAGGCCTCGGCGTGATCGGCGCATTCATCACGCCGGTTCTGGTGTCATCGGACGCGCCGGATCACTGGGCGCTTTACATTTACATCGCAATTGTCACCGCCGCCGCCTTTGGCCTCGCCCGCATCCGCTTGTGGCGATGGCTTGCCCTGACGACCATTGCGTTCGGCGTCGCGTGGATGATGTTCGACATTTCGGACCCGGAAACGCTTGCGCCCCACGCCTTCGACATCATCGTGAGTTTTGCGCTCGCCGCTTTGCTTGTGGTGACCGGATTCATGTTCGGGCCTTCCCGTGAGCCCGGACGCATCGAACCGGTCTCGTCCATTTCGCTGACGGCGTTCCTGTTTGGCGCAATGGCGCTGGTACTGACCACCAATCATGCCAGTGCCGCGATGATTGTCTTTGCGTTGCTGGTCGCTGCGACCATTGCCATCGTCTGGCGTGCTGAGTCCGCCACCAGTTCCATTGGAGCAGCAGCCCTCTTTGTCTTCGTCGTGTTTGCGGAATGGGCGATCCGTGCCAATCCTGATCTTGCCGTCGTTCCCGGCGGTGCGATGCCCGGAATCGGCTCTCGTGCAGATGACGGGTCCATCAGTCTCCATCTGACCACTGCGGCGGGCTTTGCCGCAGCCTTCGGGATTGCCGGGTTTCTCGCACAGGGCCGCTCCATCAGCGCGATCGTTCCGGTCGTCTGGTCTGCCGCGGGTGTGTTCACGCCGCTGGCCTTGCTGGTTGCTCTTTATGCCCGCATTGCCCACCTCGACCGCTCTATTCCCTTCGCGGTTGTCGCTGTCGCACTAGCTGCGGCATTTGCGGCGGCAACCGAACTTCTGGCCAAACGCGACGCGCGTCCCGGTCAGATGATCTCGACCGCGCTGTTCGCAACAGGCACCCTTGCGGCACTGGCCCTGGCCTTCACCTTCGCGCTTGAAAAGGGGTGGTTGACGATTGCACTCGCGCTGATGTCGCTGGGCACCGCCTGGATCTCGATGCAGCGTCCGATCCCTTTCCTGCGTTCGCTCGCAGCCATTCTCGCCGGCATTGTTGTGCTGCGCATCGGATACGAGCCTCGGATCGTCGGCAACGACGTCGGCACCACGCCGATCTTCAACTGGCTCCTGCTCGGCTACGGGATACCCGCGCTGTCGTTCTGGTTGGCGAGTATCTTCATGCGCCGCCGCGCTGACGATGCTCCACTCCGTGCGGTGGAATCCGCGGCGATCCTCTTCACCGTGCTGCTGGCGTTCGTGGAGATTCGTCACTTCATCAACAACGGCGACATCTATCGTGCATCATCCGGACTGACAGAAGTCGCATTGCAGGTGTGTGTCGCCCTGGCCATGGCACTCGGCCTGAGCGGCTGCGTGTTCGGTCTGGCAGCATCGTTCACAACGTCTCCGCGATATTGCTCACCGTGCTCGCAGGCGTCGCGATCGTCGGCGGCCTGTTCGTGCTGGAAAATCCGATGATCTGGCCGATCCGCGTCGAGGGAGCATTCGTCAATGTGCTCCTGCTCGGTTATGCGATGCCCGCGATCCTGGCGTTGCTGTTGTCTTATGCGGTCGCCGGACGACGGCCGGCCGCTTATGCCCATACCATTGCGGCAGGCGCACTGGTCTTAGCGTTGGCATACGTGACGTTCCAGATCCGCCGTCTCTATCATGGCCCGCTGATGAGTTATGGAGCGACCTTGGATGTGGAGCAGTATACCTATTCCGTCGCGTGGCTAGCGCTGGGAGTGATCCTGCTCGGTGCAGGGCTGCTGCTGCCTTCACAGCGGGCGAGACTTGCCTCGGCAGTGATCATCGCGCTTACGGTCTTGAAAGTGTTTCTGATCGATATGTCGAACTTGACCGGCGCCTATCGCGCGTTCTCCTTCATCGGTCTGGGCCTGGTGCTCGTTGCCATCGGCTGGCTGTATCAGCGCCTCCTGTTCAAGCAGACGCGCGCAACTCCACCGGCGACACCTGCCGCCGGTTCATGAGTCATTTTCTTCAGACAACCTTACGGTGCTGTTCGATTTGACGAGATGATGCTGTAGGTCTGCCGGGCTTACTCGGCAGACGAACGACGCAACTCGAGCTCAGGCTCATGCCGGACCGAAGGCGTGTGCGCAGGCTCCGGACGCGTGGCATCGGCCGATCGTGTCGGAGACGGCGGACGCAGCGAGCGCGGGCGAGAGATCGCGCGCGCAAGAAATACGCGGCCATTGCCCTGACGGCGGAAATCGCAATATGCGAAGCCCAGGCCAGACACGGAGCCGCGGAAACTCACATTGTCATTCTTGTTCAGATTGAAACACGGGTCGAACGGCATCCCCTTGATGGAGGCGCAGATCTGCTGGCCTCGCACCTGGATCGTGTTGACTGGCAGACGCATGTGGCGCATTGCGCCCGCGCCGCCGAACTGAACCGCACCCTGGGCCGAACCGTCGTCGAGGATCTTGCCCATGCCCTTCGTGCCATCGAAGCAGTTGAAGGAAAACAATTTGCCGGCGACGAATTTACGGGCTTCATCCGCATTCATGGTTTCGGCGAGAGCAGGAACCGTCACCGCCCCAGCAAGAAGGGCTCCCAAAACGATACGCGTGAGCATACGGCGACTCCACTGACTAAACTTGCGAGTACGGCAAGCCGTCCAAGATCAATCCTGGCCGGTTTACCCCTTAACCCACTGATTACCATACTAACCATGGCAACATTGGCGCAGTATGGTTTGTAAAATCTGAACGTCCTCAGGAAATTTTCACCACAAGTCGGCCGCGCACCTGGCCGGCAAGGATCTTCGGGCCGATATCGAAGACATCCTCAAGACCAACTTCCTGAGTGATTTCAGCAAGTTTGGCGTGATCGAGATCCGTCGCAAGGCGTCCCCAGGCCTCCCTGCGGGGGCCGATCGGGCACATCACGGAATCGATGCCCAAAAGGCACACTCCACGCAAAATGAAGGGGGCGACGGACGACGGCAGGTCCATGCCGCCAGCAAGACCACACGCGGCAATCGCACCACGATACTTCGTCATGGAGAGCAGGTTGGCCAGCGTGGTCGAGCCAACGCTGTCGATGCCGCCTGCCCAGCGCTCCTTCGCAAGCGGCTTTCCGGGTGCCGACAGTTCATTCCGATCGATGATCTCGGCTGCGCCCAAATCCTTCAAGTAACCGCTCTCAGCTGAACGGCCGGTCGAGGCGATGACGTGAAAACCGAGCTTCGCCAGCAGCGCGACCGCGACCGATCCCACCCCGCCTGCAGCGCCTGTGACCACGATCGGTCCGTCTTTCGGCGTGAGGCCGTGCTTTTCCAGAGCCAGCACGGACAGCATCGCGGTGAAGCCTGCGGTGCCGATCGCCATGGCTTGCTGCGTCGTCATGCCGTCCGGCAGGCGCACGAGCCAGTCGCCTTTCACGCGGGCCTTCTCGGCATAGGCGCCCAGATGCGTTTCACCCAAGCCCCATCCCGTGGAGACGACCTTGTCGCCTGCCTTCCAGGCCGGATGCGAGGACTGCAGAACGGTGCCGGCGAAATCCACGCCTGCGATCATCGGAAAGCGGCGGACCACCGGTGACTTGCCGGTGAGTGCAAGGCCATCCTTGTAATTGACGGTCGACCATTCGACGGCAACGGTCACGTCGCCGTCCATCAGCTCCGCTTCGTCGAACTGCGTCAGCGCCGCCGTGGTGCCCTTTTCAGCCTTGTCGATTCTGATTGCTTTGAACGTTCCCACGACGCGCTCCCGTGCTTGTATCCTTATGAGACCGTCTTAGAGGCAGCTCGCTTCAATTCCAACCCGTGACCTTTCGCCGGCTCGATGCAATTCAGCGATGCGGAATTATTTGGTATGCCATCTGGCGCAACCGTCAAAGACCTGTTATATTTGTTTTGCTCGTAATGAGGATAAGTAATCCGTAATGATCGAGCCAGGAACGATGACTCCCTCGCGACGTCGTTCTTGAGTATCCGCTGAGTTTGGAACCGGCCCGAAAGGCCGGATTTCTCAATACCCAAATATGCTCAAATTGAGCATATGAAAGACTGGGACTGGGAGGCTGCGATGCCTATCTCTGGAATTTACGGCCCTAACGATTTTGGCAATTCGCCCCATTTGCCGGCCGGCGGACAAGGCCGTGCGCCCATCTCTGATGCAGAGCGTGCACGTGCGCTGCCGATGCCGTCACTGGAATGGACGCCGGAAGTCGAACGCGAAACCGCACACCTCTACGAGCGGGTGAAGAACGTCGTTCCTGAAATCGAATGGCCGTTCATGGCGCCTTATGTGAAGGCCATCAACGACCTCAAGAAACAACGCAACGCGGTGATCCTGGCGCACAATTATCAGACGCCGGAGATCTTCCACTGCGTCTCCGACATCGGCGGCGATTCGCTGCAGCTTGCGCGCGAAGCCACCAAGGTGAAGGAAAAGGTCATCGTCCAGTGCGGCGTGCATTTCATGGCCGAGACCTCGAAGATCCTGAACCCGGACAAGACAATCCTCATTCCGGATTCACGTGCCGGCTGTTCGCTGGCGTCGTCGATCACCGGTGCGGATGTCCGCCTGTTGCGCGAACGCTTTCCGGGCGTACCGGTCGTCGCCTACGTCAACACATCTGCCGACGTGAAGGCCGAGGTCGACATCTGCTGCACGTCGTCCAACGCCGTGCAGGTGGTGGAAAGCCTCAACAGCGACACCGTGATCTTCCTGCCCGACCAGTATCTGGCGAAGTATGTCGCCTCGAAGACCGACGTGAAGATCATCGCCTGGAAGGGCGCCTGCGAAGTGCATGAGCGCTTCACAGGCGACGAACTGCGCACCTATCGCGAATCCGATCCGAGCGTGCAGATCATCGCACACCCGGAGTGTCCGCCGGACGTGATCGCAGAGGCGGATTTCACCGGCTCGACCGCACACATGATCGACTGGGTGCGCAAGCATCAGCCCAAGCGCATCGTGATGGTCACCGAATGCTCGATGGCCGACAACGTGCAGGCCGAGCTGCCGAATGTCGACTTCGTGCGTCCGTGCAATCTGTGCCCGCACATGAAGCGCATCACGCTGCCGAAGATCCTCGACAGTCTGGTTTACATGCGTGAGGAAGTGACCATCGACCCGATGATCATCGACAAGGCGCGTCGCTCGGTCGAGCGAATGATCAACCTGAAGAATTGATCGCGCGAATACGCGATAACAACAAAGGCCTGATCGCCATCGAGACATGAGTGGCCGGACGTCTCCGGCCACCACCGTCAAAAGCCGGTCAGTTGTTCGCCCCTTCGAAGGCGCTCAGCCATGACAACACTCGAAAATGCTTTTTCGCCTTCGGCAAACAACGTCGTCATCGTTGGCGGTGGTTTGGCCGGTCTTTTTTGCGCGCTGAAGCTCGCTCCGCGGCCTGTGACTGTGATCTCGGCGGCGCCGCTGGGCGAAGGCGCTTCCAGCGCCTGGGCTCAGGGCGGCATCGCCGCAGCGGTGGCCGAAGGCGACAGCGCAGAATCTCACGCAGCCGACACGGTCGCTGTCGGCGGCGGCATTGTCGATGAGGAGATTGCGCTTGGGCTGGCACGGGAAGCCGGCGCGCGCATCCATGATCTGCTCGCCTATGGCGTACCGTTCGACCGCGACCTGGAAGGACGGCTTGCGGTCGGCCGTGAAGCCGCTCACTCCGCGCGCCGCATCGTCCACGTTCAGGGCGACATGGCCGGCAAGGCCATCATCGCGGCGCTGGTTGAAGGCGTGCGCAAGACGCCATCGATCCGCGTCATCGAAGGGTATGCCGCCGAAGCGCTGTTGACGGAAAACAGCGAAGTCGCCGGCCTGCAGGTGCGCAAGACCGGAGATGCTGCGTCGAAGCCGGTCACGATCGCCTCCTCGGCTATTGTGCTCGCGACGGGCGGCATCGGACACCTTTACGCGGTCACGACGAACCCAGTTGAGGCCAGCGGCCTTGGCCTTGCCATTGCGGCGCGCGCCGGAGCGATCATCGCGGATCCCGAATTCGTGCAGTTTCATCCCACCGCCATCATGGTCGGCAAAGACCCCGCTCCGCTCGCCACCGAAGCGTTGCGCGGCGAAGGCGCGACGTTGGTCAACAGCAAAGGCGAGCGCTTCATGGTGGCGCTGAACCCGCTCGCCGAACTCGCCCCCCGGGACATCGTGGCGCGCGGTGTGTTCGCTGAAATCGCCGCCGGACGTGGCGCCTTTCTCGACGCGACACAGGCTTTGGGCGCTCGTTTCGCCCAGAAATTCCCGACGGTCTACGCGAGCTGCCTGGCGGCCGGTATCGATCCCGCTCAACAACCGATCCCGATTGCGCCAGCCGCGCACTACCACATGGGTGGCATCGCCGTGGACAAGCGCGGCCGGACATCGATCAAGGGGCTCTGGGCCGGCGGCGAAGTGTCAAGCACCGGCGCGCACGGCGCCAATCGCCTCGCCTCCAACTCGCTGCTCGAGGCGGTCGTCTATGCCGCACGCATCGCGGAAGACATCGATGGCCAGACGTTCAACACGCCGCGCGTATCGCACACTAAACCGGTATTGTCCGAAAATAGCGCCATGCCGGCGTCTGCCGAAGCGGATCTCCGCGCGATGATGTCGTCCCATGTCGGCGTGATCCGCGATGCCGATCATCTTGCCGACGCGATCCAGACGTTTGCAGCGCTTGAACAAACCGCCACCAACACCTCGCTGCGGAACATGGCAACCACCGCCCTGATCGTTGCAGCCTCGGCTTGGGCACGGCGGGAAAGCCGTGGCGCGCATTTCCGTTCAGACTATCCGGCTGAAGATCCCGCGCAGAAGAAGCGAACCATGACGACCCTCGATGATGCGCGTCAGGTCGCCGCTGGAATGATTGCCCCCTCCATCAAAAAACGCTCGATGGGAGCCTGACGTGACCGAAGTGCTCGATCCCGCCGAACTGTTGCATCCGGATGCCTTTCTCTCACCGCTGGCCATCGATGACGCGGTTAAACGCGCGCTTGAGGAAGACCTTGGGCGCGCCGGCGACGTCACCTCGATCGCGACCATTCCGCCGGACGTCCATGCCCACGCCGTCCTTGTGGCCCGGCAGGCCGGCGTGATTGCGGGATTGCCGCTCGCGGTCGCAACCTTTCAGCGGCTTTCGGCTGACATCAACATTCAGGCGCACGTGCATGACGGCGGCGCCGTCGCCAAAGGCGTCCATGTGTTGACGATCTCCGGCCCGGCGCGGGCCGTGCTGGCCGGCGAGCGCACGGCTCTGAACTTCGTCGGCCGGATGTCAGGCATCGCGACGCTGACGTCGGATTATGTGCGCCATACCAGCGGCACCAAGCTGCGTATCTGCTGCACGCGAAAGACCACACCGGGCTTGCGTGCGCTGGAGAAATACGCCGTGCGCTGCGGCGGCGGATTTAATCACCGCTTCGGGCTCGATGACGCGATCCTGATCAAGGACAACCACATTGCAGTCGCAGGCGGTGTGAAGGCCGTCCTGCAACGCGCGCGCGCACACGCCGGTCATCTGGTGAAGATCGAGATCGAGGTCGATACGCTTGATCAGTTGCGCGAAGTGCTGGAGACGGGGCTCGCGGATGTCGTGATGCTCGACAACATGAACCTCATCGCATTGCGCGAGGCCGTGAAGATCGCCGACGGGCGCGTTGTGTTAGAGGTCTCCGGCGGCGTCTCGTTGTCCTCGATCGCAGACATCGCCAGAACCGGCGTCGACTATGCGTCCGCCGGTGCACTCACGCACTCCGCACCGAACTTCGATGTCGCCCTGGATATCGACGCGTAACTTTAGGGCTTCTCAGCCGACAGCTCTTTCGAGATTTCCGCGGTTTGCGCAGCGGAGCCCCACGACGGCGCGTCGCTGCCGTCACCCCAGGCGCGCGGGCGATAGAAGGTGTGCACGCCGAACCTGTACATCTTCTTCATCTCGCTGACCCAGGACGGACGCACCCAGTACGCGTGGTAATGCGTCGATTTCCCGACCTCCGGCAGCCACAGACGGCCGTCGAGCGTTTCCTTCGCGATCTTCTTGGCGCGCTCCCACATGTCGGGTTCCTTGACCACATCGCGGATACCGTCACATGCAAACGTGAACTGGCACGCGAGATGACGGTTTGCGTTCTGGTAGACGACGCCGCAGATGGTGGTCGGGTAGTAGCCGGAGAACGCACGGTTGACGACAACCTGCGCCACCGCGATCTGGCCACGCACCGCTTCACCCCGGGCCTCGAAATAGATCGCGTCCGTCAGGCACTTCTCGGCTTTCGGACGCGACTTGGCATCGAGGCCGAGGCGCTCCGCAGGCGTGCGTTGCCGCGGCGTCTCCGCATTCACTTGCCCCTTGTTTGCGACGCTCTCGCCACCGGCCACAGCGGATGGATCGGCAGGCAATGAAGCCGTCACTTTCATCTCGGGGTCCGCGCCCGGCGTGACAATCATCGGCTCCTCGCCTGCCTGCCAGCGTTCAAGCGACTCAGCAGACGATCCAAGAGAGGAGTTTCCAAAGAACAGGCTCGACGTCTTGAACGAGAAGCCATCCCGGTCCGGCGATGTCGACGCTGCGGCGACCATCTCAGAGGACTGCTCCGGCGCGGCGTTGAGCGGATGATCGGGCGGCAGGTTCTGCAGCGATGACGAGGCTTCATATTGTGGCAGATGCGGCGCGTTCAGCGCATCCGCCAATTCTGCATCGAGCGGCTCGTGTGCGGATGCGGATGGTGGCTTCTCACTCTCCGCAGGCACGGTGACTTCAGCGGTCTTCGCGCCACGCACGTTCGGAGCGAACTGACCTAGCTGCGGTGAGCTCTCCTGTGGAACTTCAGGCTCAGGCACCGGAAGAGGAAGGCGATCTCCTTTCGAGGAGCGAACCACCTTCGGAAAATCAGATCGCTGCTGCGGCCGTAGCGCGCGCCCCAGCGGATGCTGGCTGATCGAACTGGCAATATCGCTGCTATCGCCCTCAAGGCTGGCCAGACGATAAAGGGCGACTTCGGGTGTCTGCGTCCCGATCGGACGCGGAAGATTGAACGACGCGACCTGCAGCATGCGGCGCGACGACGCAAACAGGTACTGCTGCAGCCGCTCCGCCACACCAGGCTGACGGGCGAGCAAAGCTGCGAGATCCTGATAGCCGATTTGGGTCGGTGTCACTGTCAACAGACAGAGGACAAGGCCGAAGGGCGCAAACTGCGCACCCTTCGACCTGTTACGCAACACAGGCATCGATACGCTCACGCAACTAACACTTACACATATTCACGAGATCGAATGCACAACCGATACAATTCGATCGATTGCGTTCGTATCGAATTAAAGTTGCTGCGGAGTTAATCACTGCGTCACGCGCGCCACACGCAAGTGAAGCCTTCATTCCGGGCAGTCGTTTCGAATGCGCTGGTAAATATCGCGTCGAGCAAGATCGTAAACGGCGCGTCAATTGACAAAGTAAATGAATCGTTCGCGGCTCAAGCAGCAAGCACCGCACAAAAAAAATCTGCCCGGGACAAGCCCGGGCAGACAACATGTCGTTCAATGAACGAGTGAACCTTACGCCTGGCTGGCGACGGCCTTGCCAAGGGCGGCCTGTGCTGCAGCAAGGCGAGCGATCGGCACGCGATACGGCGAGCACGACACATAGTCGAGCCCAACCTCGTGACAGAAAGCGACGGAGGCTGGATCGCCGCCGTGTTCACCGCAGATGCCCATCTTGAGGCCGGGGCGTGTTTTGCGGCCACGCTGCACGCCGATCTTCACCAGTTCGCCGACGCCATCACGATCGACCGAAATGAACGGATCGATATCGAGAATGCCGCGCGCGACGTAGGTGCCGAGGAAGCTTGCCGCATCGTCACGGCTGATGCCGTACGTCGTCTGCGTGAGGTCGTTGGTTCCGAACGAGAAGAACTCCGCGGTCTTGGCGATCTCGTCCGCCAGCAGACAGGCGCGTGGCAGTTCGATCATCGTGCCGGTCTGATAATCGAGCTTCGCACCGGTCTCACGCATCACCGACTGTGCTGTCGCATCGATACGCGCCTTGATCAGATCGAACTCAACGCGGGTTGCAATCAGCGGCACCATCACCTCAAGACCCACCGGCTTTCCGGTGCGCTTGGCAGCTTCCGCCGCCGCCTCGAAAATGGCGCGCGCCTGCATCTCGGCGATTTCCGGATAGGCGATCGCGAGACGGCAACCGCGGAATCCGAGCATCGGATTGAACTCCGCCAGTTCACGCACGCGATCCGCGATCCTGCGTGGATCTGCGTGCATGACACGCGCGACTTCCTCGATCTCGCTCTGGGAGTGCGGAAGGAACTCGTGCAACGGCGGATCGAGCAACCGGATGGTGACCGGCAGGCCCTGCATGATCTCGAACAGATCAACGAAGTCCGCGCGCTGCATCGGCAGAAGCTTGGCCAGTGCCGCGCGGCGGGCCTGCTCGTCTTCAGCCAGGATCATTTCGCGGACGGTGCGAATGCGCGTCTCTTCGAAGAACATGTGCTCGGTGCGGCAAAGCCCGATGCCTTCCGTGCCGAACTTCAGCGCGGTGCGCGCATCAGCCGGCGTGTCGGCGTTGGTACGGACCTTCAGCTTGCGCACCTGATCGGCCCAGCCCATCAGCGTGTTGAAATCACCCGACAGTTCAGGTTCGATCATCGGCATGCGGCCGGCCAGCACCTGGCCCAGCGCGCCGTCGATGGTGATAACGTCGCCCGCCTTGAAGGTGCGGTCGCCGACGGTCATGAGACCGCGGCCGTAATCGACCCGGATCGTACCGCAGCCCGAAACGCAAGGCTTACCCATGCCGCGCGCCACGACCGCCGCGTGAGAGGTCATGCCGCCACGCGTCGTGAGAATGCCTTCAGCAGCGTGCATGCCGTGAATGTCTTCCGGCGAGGTCTCGACGCGGACCAGAATGACTTTGCGGCCATCGGCCTGCAGCTTGGCAGCCTCGTCCGATGAGAACACGATTTCGCCGGCCGCGGCACCCGGAGACGCCGGCAACCCCGTCGCGATCACGTCACGATTGGCGCCAGGATCGATGGTCGGATGGAGCAACTGATCGAGCGACGCCGGGTCGATCCGTGAGATCGCATCCTTCTTCGAGATCAGCCCTTCATTGGCGAGATCGACAGCAATGCGCAGCGCCGCCTTGGTGGTTCGCTTGCCGTTGCGGGTCTGCAGCATCCAGAGCTTGCCCTGCTCCACCGTGAATTCCAGGTCCTGCATGTCGCGGTAGTGCTTTTCGAGCAGCGTGTAGATGCGCGTCAGTTCCTTGAATGCCTCCGGCATCGCAACTTCCATGGACGCCTTGTCGGATCCGGATTCCTTGCGCGCATGCTCGGTGATGTCCTGCGGCGTACGGATGCCGGCGACGACGTCTTCGCCCTGAGCGTTGATGAGGAACTCGCCGTACAGCAGCTTTTCGCCGGTGGACGGATTACGCGTGAAGGCCACACCCGTTGCCGAGGTGTCGCCCATATTGCCGAACACCATGGACTGGATGTTGACGGCGGTGCCCCAGGATTCAGGAATGTCGTGCAGGCGGCGATAAGTGACCGCGCGCGCATTCATCCACGAGGAGAACACGGCACCAATCGCGCCCCAGAGCTGATCATGCGGATCCTGCGGGAACTCGCTGCCGGTCTCTTCAGCCACAGCGTTCTTGTACTTCCCGACGAGATCAACCCAGTCTTCGGCGGTCAGTTCGGTGTCCAGCGAGTAGCCCTTGCTGTCCTTGTAGGTGTCAAGGATATCTTCGAAGTGATGATGCTCGAAACCGAGCACGACATCCGAATACATGGTGATGAAGCGACGATAGCTGTCATAGGCAAAGCGGCGATCGCCGGAGAGCGATGCCAGCGCTTCAACGGTTTTGTCATTCAGGCCGAGATTGAGGACCGTGTCCATCATGCCCGGCATCGACGCACGCGCACCGGAGCGCACCGACACCAGCAGCGGATTCTTGGCATCACCGAAGGTCTTGCCCGCGATCTTGCCGACCGCTTCCAGCGCCTTTTCAACCTGCGCTTTCAATTCCTTCGGGTAGGTCTTGTCGTTGGCGTAGAAGTACGTGCAGACCGAGGTCGGGATCGTGAAGCCGGGAGGCACCGGCAGGCCGAGATTGGCCATTTCGGCGAGATTCGCTCCCTTGCCGCCGAGCAGGTCGCGCATGTCAGCCTTGCCTTCAGCACGGCCGTCGCCAAACGTGTAGACCCACTTCCCTGCCTTCGGCGCCGGAGCCGCTTTCGGGCTGCTCTTGGCCGCGGCTTTGACCGGAGGCTTGGATTTCACAGTCGATTTGACGGCTGGCTTGGCTGCCGACTTGGCCGGCGCCTTCGCGGCTTTCTTGGCCGCAACTGGCGCGGCTTTCACAGCCTTGCGCGCTGATTTCGCAGCGGCAGGCGATGCAGAGGGCTTCGATGCAGAAGGCTTGGATTTGGCAGAAGACTTAACGAGGGGCTTTTTGGGCTTAGATGAGGCTTTGGCCATGGCTTCCAGACGCTGCGTGAGGGAAACGGCAGGCGGGTTACACCACGGTTTGAAGCCCCCGCGCAAGCCGCGCGAGGGCTATTCTCAACGTCAATGTGGTGACTTTTAGGGCTAGGTGCCGTCTCCGACTAACCGCCCCAAGCCGTTACTTGATGATCCCCAGGCCGATAATCCCGACCAAAATCAGATAAATCGCGACGATGAAATTCAACAGCCGGGGCATGACGAGAATCAGAATGCCGGCAACCAGGGCAACGATCGGCTGAAGATGAGTTGAGAGATGCATCAAGAGTCTCCGGCAATCAGGAATGACAAAGCGAATCGCTGAGAAATTTATCCTCGCGTGCGCAGTGACGATAGCAGGTGATTTTGAACGCCATACGAGTTCCTGTTGATCCCGAAAATGCCGCAATGAAGCCACGCATGGCGCAGGAACGATGCCCAGTGGGAAGTATTGACCCGACGGCATGATTGCCGAGAGGCCCCAATTTTTCTCAGGAGACGACAGCCATGCGTAAACCGATTCTCGCAGTTGCCTTGCTGGCCAGCGCCGCAGCGATGCCGCTCGCCGCGCAGGCCCAGCAGCGCATTATCGTCGAGGAAGGCGTGACGACGGGGCTTAGCGGTCCCGGCGTCGGGTTTATCGACGAAGACGAACGCCCGCAGTTCAGGCGGTATGTCGTGGAAGAGCGCGTGCCTTCCTACTCCGTCAATACGCCGGTGAGGGTGGGCACCATTCTTCCTGAAGCAGGCGTGACCTATTACGACGTGCCGCAACGCTTCGGCGCGACAAGCTATCGCTATACTGTCGTGAACGATCGTCCGTTGTTGGTGGAGCCGCGCACCCGACGCGTCATGCAGGTGATCGAGTAGCAGCTAAGACGGCATAAAACCCGCCCAGTCATCTGGGCGGGTTTTATTGTGCCGCGTTATGCAGCCTGCATCATGGACATCATACTGCTGGTGGACCTGTAATTCTGGACCAGCGTGTCGCGGAATGCCGGAGTCCAACCAACCGCCAGGCGCTCTTCGTCGCTCATCGCCGAATAGCTTTGCAGAACGCCCAGGCTAAATTGTAAGGGATCTCCGCTCGATTGGCTTTGCTTCATCGACGAGAGCATGCTGTTGCGCGTCCGCGAGTTCAATTCCTTCTTGGCCGCGATCACTTCCTGCAAGGAGAACAGGTTGTTCTGGTTCAGGGCAATCGCCGACAGCGCGCGGCCATCCATGGTCGAGAAATCGACCAGCTGGCCGGTCTTGCGGCCAGGCTCGTACACCAGTTCCCGCCCATTCTGGTTCGCGTCCTGCGCCTGCGTATCCAGCGCGGTACGCACGTCCTTTGCGACAGTGCCAAAATCCTTTTGAACTTTCGCGGGTGTACCGTGAGGATTTTTCGCCAGATAAGCCGCAACCGGATCACTCGGAATGCCAGAGGGGATCGCATCCGGCTTCTGTTGCGCGGCCTGATATCCCTTTTGAACCGCCGCGTGCTGCGCGGCCCATGTCGAGGTCGCTTTCTCCTCGCTGCCAGCGGCATCGAGATAATTGAGCGCGGCCTTGTAGACGACAGTGTAATTGTTCGTCATCGCCGCGGTTGCGGCTGCGGGCGCAAGCGCAGCGTCGAGACGGCTTTTCAGCTCGTTGGAGGCAACACTTTGCTCATCCCCCGTGAATTTTCCGCCGGCATTGCTTGAAATGGCGAACAGCGAGCGGCGATCCAGTTTCGACAGATCGATTGTCTGCTTGCCGTCATTGGTGAGTGGCCGGGTGACCTGTGCGGCAGCGTAGAGATCGTCGAGCGACTTCCGCGCATTGCTCACGACAGTGGCATGGTCAGGGGTCGTCGCCGCACTCGCGAGCCGGGCGCGGGCGGCGTCCGACAGTGTCAGATTCGTCGCAGCATTCGGATCAACAGAACTTCCGGTGTCGGCTGCATTCAGAATGTTGGCCAGCGAAGGTTGAATCGCAGCAGCCCTCGCATAGGCCGAGCCGAACTGGGCATACGCGTTGTTGGTAAAGGCAGCTATCGATGTCATCTAAAGGTCCTCGCGCGGGCCGAAAAACAGCCTCGGTTAAAAAACCGTTATGCGAACGGAACCTTTCAGATCATGGTTAACGAACGGTAAATTCCGTCCCGAATCCGGACAGAGCTGCCCCTAGTGTGGGGCAGACCTCGTCGTCAGTCCTGAATCTTGGAGAAATCCGCCACGGCGCGGGTCGCGGCCCGGATCTCGTTGAGCAGCTTGAGGCGATTTTCGCGCACGGATGGGTCGTCGTCGTTGACCTTCACCTTGTCGAAAAACGAATCGACCGCAGGACGGAGCTTGGCCATAGCCGTCATGGCCGCGGCGTAGTCCTCCTTGGCAACAGCGGCACCTGCATCAGCCTTCACCTGGCCGATAGCGCTCGCCAGCGCCTTTTCTTCATCGAGCTGATAGAGCGACGCATTCGGCGCGCCTTCGAACGATTTGCCGTCCTTCTTTTCCTCGATGCGCAGGATGTTCGCGGCACGCTTGGTGCCGGCAAGCAGGTTCTTGCCGTCATCGGTGTCGAGGAATTTCCCCAGGGCTTCGACACGGCGCACGATCATCAACAGATCGTCCTGCCCTTCG
Organism: Bradyrhizobium sp. SYSU BS000235; assembly: GCF_049747295.1. Taxonomy (NCBI): domain Bacteria; kingdom Pseudomonadati; phylum Pseudomonadota; class Alphaproteobacteria; order Hyphomicrobiales; family Nitrobacteraceae; genus Bradyrhizobium; species Bradyrhizobium sp. SYSU BS000235. The sequence continues at coordinate 3,246,960 of NZ_JBMHJM010000001.1, read as the reverse complement.
AGCGCAAACACAGCATCGACAAGGTCATGCCGCGCGCCCTGGTCGCGAAGCTGCACTTTGAGGCGATCGGCGAAGAAGGCGAGCAGATCCGTGATCTTGTCGCTCTGTGCGCCGAACTGCGACGACGCAACCTTCGCAAGGCTGAACTTCAACGAGTTGTCGAGCAGCAGCCGGATCACGCCGAGCGCCGCACGGCGGAGCGCAAACGGATCCTTTGATCCTGTTGGCTTTTCATCGATCAGCCAAAAGCTCGCTAGAATGTCGATCTTGTCAGCGAGCGCGACCGCAATCGATACCGGATCGTTTGGCACGCGATCATTTGGGCCCTGCGGCTTGTAGTGATCCTCGATGGCAGCCGCAACGCTCGGATCTTCACCTGCAGCCTGGGCGTAGTATTTCCCCATCAGGCCCTGCACCTCGGGGAATTCACCCACCACTTCGGTGAGCAGGTCAGCCTTGGCGAGATGCGCGGCGCGCTTGGTCTTCTCGACATCGGCACCAACGAGCGGCGCGATGTCAGCCGCAAGCTGCTCGATGCGCGCAATGCGCTCGGCCTGTGTCCCGATCTTTTCGTGGAACACGATCTGCGCGAACTTCGGCAGCCGGTCTTCCAGCTTCGTCTTCAAGTCGGTTTCGTAGAAGAACTTCGCATCGCTCAGCCGCGCGCGGATCACGCGCTCGTTGCCGTCGATGATCGCCTTGCCACCATCGGTGGCCTCGATATTCGCGGTCAAGATGAACTTGTTGGCGAGCTTGCCGGTCTTCGGATCGCGCACCACAAAGCATTTCTGGTTGTTGCGAATGGTGGCGCGGATCACCTCGCCCGGGATCGAGAGGAAATCCTCATCGAACGACCCCATCAGCACCACCGGCCACTCGACCAGACCCGACACCTCGTCGAGCAACACCTGATCCTCGACCAGCTCATAGCCCTGCGCGAACGCAAGCTGCTTGGCATCCGCCAGGATGATGTCCTTGCGGCGCTGCGGATCGAGAATGACCTTCGCCTCTTCCAGCTTCGAGACATAGTCGTCGAAACGACGCACGGTGAATTCACCCGGCGCCATGAAGCGATGGCCACGGGTGGTCTGTCCGGCCTCGATGCCGGCGATATCGAACTTCACGACATCCGGCTCTTCGGTCTCGGGACCGAAAGTGGCGATGATCGAATGCAGCGGCCGCACCCAGGTCAACGCGCCGGGCTTCGCCGAGCGTTCGCCCCAGCGCATCTGCTTCGGCCACGGGAAGGTGCGAATGATCACGGGCAGAATTTCTGCGATCACATCGATCGCCGGACGACCCGGTTTTTCGAGGAGAGCGACGTAGAAGTCGCCCTTCTTCGGATCTTTCTGAAGCTGCGCTTCATCCAGCGACTTCAGTCCAGTCGCCTTCAGGAAGCCCTGGACCGCCGCGTCGGGCGCACCGACCTTGGGTCCTTTACGCTCTTCCTTGAGATCGGGCTGGCGTACGGGAATGCCGTGAACGGTGAGCGCGAGGCGGCGCGGTGTTACGAATGCCTTCGCGCCTTCATAGACAAGGCCTTCGGCAACCAGCTTGTCGGTGACCAGGCGGCGCAGATCGTCCGCCGCCTTCGCCTGCATGCGCGCGGGAATTTCTTCGGAGAACAGTTCAAGCAAAAGATCAGGCATCGCTTATGCTCCACCTGCTTCGGTATGAACCCACGCCTCGCCGCACGCCTTGGCAAGCTCGCGAACACGCAAAATGTAGCTCTGGCGCTCGGTCACGGAGATCACACCACGCGCATCGAGCAGATTGAAGACATGACTCGCCTTGATGCACTGGTCATAGGCCGGCAGCGCCATCAGGTGACGCTCTTTCTTGCCGCCTTCCCAACCCGCTTCGAGATAGGTCTTGCACGCGCTCTCAGCCATTTTGAATTGCTCGAACAGCATCGCCGTATCGGAATGCTCGAAATTGTGCCGCGAATATTCCTGCTCTGCCTGCAAGAACACGTCACCATAGGTCACCTTGTCGGCGCCCTCGCGGCCGTTGAAATTGAGGTCGTACACGCGGTCGACGCCCTGCACATACATCGCAAGCCGCTCGAGGCCGTAGGTGAGTTCGCCGGCGACCGGCGCACATTCGACGCCCGCGACCTGCTGGAAGTAAGTGAACTGCGACACTTCCATGCCGTCGCACCAGCATTCCCAGCCGAGGCCCCACGCGCCCAGCGTCGGGCTCTCCCAGTCGTCCTCGACAAAGCGAATGTCGTGCAGGTGGGAATCGACGCCGATGGCAGCGAGCGATTTCAGGTAAAGCTCCTGGATATCCGGCGGCGACGGCTTCAGGATCACCTGGAACTGATAATAGTGCTGCAGCCGGTTTGGATTTTCGCCGTAACGGCCGTCTTTCGGTCTGCGCGACGGCTGCACATAGGCAGCGTTCCAGCGCTTCGGCCCCAGCGCGCGCAATGTCGTCGCCGGATGGAACGTGCCCGCTCCCACTTCCATGTCATAGGGCTGCAGGATGACGCAGCCGTAGTCCGCCCAATAGCGCTGCAGCGTCAAGATCAGGCCCTGGAAAGAGCGTTCGGGGCGCATATGCGGCGGGGTTGAGTCCATGAGGTGGTTTCTAAGATCGCTTTAAGGATTGGTGAGGCCTGATTTGCGCGCGGACCGTATCGGCGCAGGCGACTGGAATCAAGGCAAGGAAACCGGGAAACCCGTCGTCCGCGGACGCGTCTTCCCCGCCGGTTTGGCGGTCAACGCCACTGCAGATTAGCCGGAAAATCGCTCAAACATCGCGCGCCGGCGAAACGTCCCCTTAACTGCCATGGCAAAAGCCGGACGGCGATGTGGCCTTCGTTAGGAACTCGCCGCTAAATCTGCCCATGAACAAAAAGCCGGATAACCGGCCAAATATAACAGTACCGGGGCGTATCATGTTCGTGTCTGAAATCATGGCGGCCATTGTCATCATCATCGGGATCGGCACGATGATGTCCGAAGATCTCCGTCCCTATCGCTAAAGCGACAGCTCGATACGGAACATTAGCCCGGCCGGTATGTCCCAGTGTCGGGATCAGGCCGCAGCGTTGGCGCATCGTCACGAACGTCAACATGGGCCTGGCGCGCTTCGTCGAGCTCGCGGTTGATGCGTCGGCTCTCGCGCGTCGCGAGACGCACCAGAGCCGCCCCGCCAAGAATTCCGGCGACGATGAGAATCAGCGGCGGCACGAACTATCTCCCATCAGGTTTGACAACCAAGCAACCAACTTCCAGTCCAGACGGACATTCGTCAAAGCCCGTAGCGAGCCCAGATCGCGCGGGCCTCTAACGCCGAAATCAAATCCTCCGGCAGACTATGTACGTTCAGTGAACCCGCACCGGGCTTGCGTCCGAGCGCTCCCGACAACAGTCCTGCCGAGGGCGCGATCACAGGCGTCCGCACCTTGTCGCCATAGCGCACCCGCAAAACGGTGCGGATATCGCCAATGGCATCGGTGAGACCAAGCTTCACAGCACGTTCGCCAGCCCAGTATTCGCCCGTGAACAGATAGCCGTCTTCGCCCCGCAACCGCGCGCCACGGCTCTGCTTCACCAGATCGATGAAAGTGTCATGGATTTCACGCTGGATTGCCTTCAGGCGCGCCACGTCATCGGGGTTCTCCGGCAAGAACGGATCGAGCGTCGCCTTGTGCTCGCCCGACGTATAGAGCCTGCGCTCGATGCCGACCTTCTTGATCAATTCCTGGAACCCGAAGCTGCCGCCGACAACGCCGATCGATCCGACGATGGACGAGGGGTCGCAGAAAATTTCATCCCCCGCGCATGCGATCATGTAGCCGCCCGATGCCGCGACATCCTCGACAAACACCAGCACCGGAAGTTTCTTCTCGGCAGCGAGCGCACGAATGCGCTGATAGATCTGACGCGACTGCACCGGCGACCCGCCGGGCGAATTCACGAGCAGGGCAACCGCCTTGGCGCCCTTGGTCGCGAACGCGCGCTCAAGTGTCTTGGCAACGCCTGCAAGGGTCATTCCGGATCTGAGCGGCGTCACCGCACCGATCACGCCGGACAGCCGGACCACCGGCACCACCGCCCCGCCACGCAAGCGTGCGGGCAGGACACTCTTCAGCCGGTTCCAAAATCCGTCGTTGTGGCCACTCTCGTCAGACATCGAACGTCCTTCACATTTACGGTTTATTATTCGGCAACTGGCATCAAGAAGTCACGGTTCATTCAGCAAAGGTTTACTGTCTTTGCGTCGGAATTCGCGCTACCCAGCCGGTCGAGATGGTTTCCCGGCGTTTGCAGGCATCGCGACCGGGTGAGCCCCAAACTGGAACATAAGTTGCTTTTGAAGTATCTGGCTGCCGGCGCAGCCCAATAGGTGCTCCGATGAAAATCTATCTCCTGATGCTGCTGATTGGCGCCCTTTTCACGGCCATCCACTTCACATCCGCGCCGGAAGTGAAGTCGAAATCGGCTCCTCAATAAGCCCTCACGGGCGCCCTGCGCCTCGATTTATGGCCCTTTAGACGGCTTTGCCAGCGGCAGAACCTCCCTGCCGTCCAGAATGGCCTGAACGCCGGCATCCGCCCCTGTCTCGCTCCTCAGCACAAGACCCCGGTGCAGAACCAGCGGCGCGCGTCCTCCCTTGACCGCCTTCACCAGGATCCGAATGGCCCCCGCTTCGGCTGCAGGATGCACCGGTTGGATTTCCAGACTGCCAAACCCACGGTCGAGCGCTTCGATCACACCGGCTAGCCCGTCCGCCCGCCAGATCGCGGTCAGCGTGCCCCCGGGTTTCAGAACCCGGCGCGCAGTATGCACCCATTCTTGCAGTGTTTCCGGTGTCGCCATATGAGCGACCTGCCGCCCCGCATCGGGCGAGGCGCGATGGCGCGCGGCGTCGTTGAACGGCGGGTTCATCAACACGACGTCGACACTGTCCGCACCGAGGCTTTCTGCGGCCAGAACCGCAGCCTTTGCGGTCACGTCCTGCACGATGACCTGTGCCTGAAGCTGATTTGCATCGGCATTGGCCTGCGCCAGCGCGGCGAGCGCTTCGTTGATCTCCACGAGAACCAAATTTATACCGGGTACACGTGTGGCGACCGCCAGCCCAGCGGCGCCGACCCCGGCGCCAAAATCGACGACACGATCGCCCCCACGGGCTGCCGTTGCCGCGGCCAGCAGGATCGCATCATGTCCGGCGCGATGGCCGCGCTTCGGTTGGAGAAGCCGCAACCGTCCGCCCAGAAACAGATCGTCGGTCACATCGCCTTTCGGCTCAGCCATTGTCCCGCAACTCATGGGCCAGCCCGGCTTCGGTCAGCAGGCGCCGTGCGGCCAGATTATCGTCCTCGTGGACGAGGATACGCCGCGGCAGGACGCCCAGCGATCCTTCGATAACGCTCATGTTATTGTCGAGGACGAGATGATGGATATTCGCACCGTCAAGCAGCGCGCCGACGGCCGATACCAGCACCATATCGTTGGTCCGCATTAGTTCGCGCAATGCAGCTTTCTCCTGTTGCTAGAACGGCCTATATGGCCCCTCTTGCCGCGCCGCGCGGCAGTTTCTATGGTGGCCAAAATTTCATCCGGAGACCGGGCGTGGCCGTAATTGTACCCTTCGAGAGCCACTCGACACCATCGATAGATCAATTGGTTGCGCTTGTCGCTTCCGACATGGAACGCGTCAACGCCACCATCCTGTCGCGGACCGGCTCGGAAGTCACCATGATCCCGGAGGTCGCCAACCATTTGATTTCCTCCGGCGGCAAGCGCCTGCGCCCGATGCTGACGCTCGCCATGGCGAACCTGACCGGTTACAGCGGCGAAGGGCATATCAAGCTCGCGGCGGCCGTGGAATTCATGCACACCGCAACGCTGCTTCACGACGACGTGGTGGACGAGAGCGAGCTGCGCCGGGGCAAGCTCTCCGCGCGGATGCTGTGGGGGAACGAGGCCAGCGTGCTGGTCGGCGATTTCCTGCTCGGCCAGGCGTTCCGCATGATGGTCGAAGTCGGCTCGCTGCGCGCGCTCGATATCCTCTCGTCGGCTGCGGCCACCATCGCCGAAGGCGAAGTGATGCAGCTGGCGGCCGCGAAGAATACCGCCACGACCGAAGACGAATATCTGGCCGTGATCCGTGGCAAGACCGCTGAGCTGTTTGCAGCCGCCTGCGAGGTGGGTCCGGTTATTGCCAATCGTCCCAAGGCCGAACAGACCGCATGCCGCTCGGTCGGCATGAACCTCGGTATCGCCTTCCAGCTCGTCGACGACGTGCTCGACTACGGCGGCAAAGCCGCGAAGCTCGGCAAGAATGTCGGCGACGATTTCCGTGAGGGCAAGATCACCCTGCCCGTGGTGCTCGCCTTCCGCCGCGGCAGCGATGTCGAACGCGAGTTCTGGATTCGCACGCTGGAGCGGGGCGAGATCAACGACGACGATCTCGACCACGCCATCGGTCTGATGACCAAGCATCGCGCGCTGGAAGACACCATGAGCCGTGCACAGCACTATGGCGCGATGGCTGTCGATGCATTGGCGCTTTTCCCATCGTCGCCGATGAAGACGGCGCTGGAGCAGGTCGTCGCGTTCTGCCTGGCACGCTCGCACTAAGAGCGTTGGTCTCCTAGCTCAGTACGCCCGCGTGCACCCACCAGTTCGGATTTTCCTTGGCAATGGTCTGCGCGGCGGCGCGCGCTTCCGCACCGCTTCCGTAAATCGCAAAACACGTCGCGCCCGAACCTGACATACGTGCGAGGCGCACGCCATCAGTGGCGCGTAGCGCGGACAGGACATCGCCGATCACCGGCTCGACCTTCAACGCCGGCGGCTCAAGATCGTTGGTGCCAGCATCAATGGCTTCCACCCATGGATCAAAGGACGCATCGGCGGGCCAGCCCGGCGACAGCATGACATCGCCAACGCCGCTGAGGAATTCACCCTTGCCGAGGCCAAGCGCAGTGAACACGTCCTTGGTCGCGACGCCGACGCGCGGATTGACCATCACGCAAGGCAACTCCGGCAGAGTGAGCATCGACAGGTTCTCCCCCACGCCGGTCATGGTGCAGGCGTGAGAGGCGAGACAGACCGGGATATCGGCACCGGTCTCGCGCGCGACATCGACCACGCGCGGATCATCATTCTCGAGGCCGTTCGCCCCGGCCAGCAGTCGTAACGCAGCTGCGGCATCTGCAGAGCCACCGCCGATTCCCGCCGCCACCGGCAACCGCTTGTCCAACGTGAATTGCCCGAGGGTGAGGCCTGGAACGCGATCGGCGAGCGCACGCGCCGCGCGCACCACCAGATTGTCCGACATATCGCCGCAGTCTTGCGCGCCGGGGCCTGTCGTCGTGAGACCAAGCTGGGGACCAGGCTCCAGGGTCAGCATATCGGCGCAATCGGCGAACGCCACGAGGCTTTCGAGATCGTGATAGCCATCCATGCGGCGGCCGAGAACGCGCAAAGTCAGGTTGACCTTGGCGCGGGCGGTGTCGGTCAAGAGGGTCATCTCAGGTCAGCCGCTCCGGGGCAATGGCATGTGGATGCGCGGGCCTTAACCCGCGCATCCACCAGAAAACGCGCCGTTTATCGAGGAATGGAGCGCCGGGTCAAGCCCGGATCGATCGGGATCAGCCGCCCTTGCCGTCGACCTTCTTCTTTTCGGCAGCCGCTGCGGAGGACGTGTCGTCCGACAAGCCATCCTTAAGCTTGGCATCGATCTTGGGCAGCTCTTCGGGATCGGGCTTCAGATCGCGCGCATGCTGCCACTGGAATTTGGCTTCCAACGTGCGGCCAACGCGCCAGTAGGCATCACCAAGGTGATCATTGATGGTCGGATCTTCCGGCTTCAGATCGATCGCACGCTCGAGGTTTTTCACCGCGTTGTCATAGTCAGCGATGCGATAGTAAGCCCAACCGAGAGAGTCGACGATGTAGCCGTCATCCGGGCGCTGCTCGACCGCACGGCGGATCATCTTCATCGCCTCGTCCAGGTTGATGCCCTGGTCGATCCACGAATAGCCGAGGTAATTCAGCACATGCGGCTGCTCGGGCTGCAGCTCCAGAGCCTTTTTCAAGTCGGCTTCGGCCTGGGGCCACTGCTTCGACCGCTCGCTGCAGATGCCGCGGAAATAGTAGAAAACCCAGTTCGGCTTATCGCCATTCTCGGCCGAGACATCGATTCCCTTGCCGTAGGTCGTGCTGCAATCCTCGAACTTTTTGCGCGCGCGCTCGATATTGCCAAGTGCCATGATCGCTTCGAGATCTTTCGGATCTTCCGCAACGACGGTCTTTAGAATCTTGATGCCTTCATCCGTCCGATCGACCGCGTCGAGGTCGGTCGCGAGCTGGATCTGGGCATTGCGCTTCAGCGGAGAATTCGCCGCGACGCGCTCATACACTTTGATTGCCATCTGCGGCTTCTTCACCGACTCATAGAGATCGGCCAGCGAGAGCAGCGCCAGCGAGTGGTTGGGATTGAGGTAAAGCGCGAGCTGAAGATAGACCAACGCGAGATCCTCGCCGCCGCGGCGGGTCAGCGATGCACCAATGCCGTAGAGCGCTTCGGCAGCGCCCTGCTGGACAGAGTCCACCAGCGGCGCCAGCTTCTTGCCGGCCTTTGTCTCGCGCAGACCCTCAACCACCAGCGGGTGACGCGCCAGCTTCTTGTCGAATGCCTCATAAACAGCGGTTGCAGCCGCCGCGTCCTTGTTGCGCGAGAGCCAGCGCGCATAGGCGTCCGCGACGCGCAGGGCGGAATCATCGAGCTTGTAGGCCCGATCGAAGCGCACGCCTGCTTCCTTCTGCTTGTTGGCAAGCTCCAGGATCAAGCCGGCGTGCAGGTCCTTGAAAATCGGATACCACTCAGGGCCGGCCAGCTTGTCGATGCCCGAGATCGCAGCTTGGGTGTTTCCGGCACCATAGCTCGCCCAGCCCGACAACAAAGTGGCAACGAGATCGGTGATCGGTCCGCGAATCGACTGATTGATGTTCTGCTGGGCCGAGGAATATTGCTTGTGCTTCAGGGCCCGCACGCCGATGACCAGCCGCGCCACCCGATTGTTCTTGTCGACGGTGAGAATTTTCTCAGCCAGCCTCACGGCCTCGTCCATGTCGCCATCGGCCAGCGACGAGATAAATGCGCGGTCGAGAAGCTCGGAGTTCTTCGGATCGGAGCGCAGCGCAGCCCGATAGAAGGCCGAGGCCGCCCCTGCATCGCGGTCTACACTGGCGTGGCGCGCGGCAAGGTAGCTACCGGAAACAGTCAGGCCGGCCAGATCACGTGCCGTCGGGAAGGTCGACTGCTTGGCATCCTCGCTGGCCTCGGTGGTGCGCGCCTGCGCATACAGGGGCGATGCTGTCGTCATCACGGCAGCGAGTGCGAGGGTGGCTGCAGCCACGCGATTGAAACGAAGTGAAAGCATCACGCTCGCCGGCTCCATGAGTGGGTAAGTGCGACCGGTCAGGCCAGCAGCACTGTAAGAATGGCTTGTTCGGCCCTCATCCGCAAGGATACGAGGGAATGGGGCGAGGAGCCATAGTCACTATGGCGCAATCGTGGCAACACGCGCCATCCTCGCGTAATCGTGCTTACATCGACTGGTAGTTGGGTCCGCCCCCGCCTTCGGGAGGAACCCATGTAATATTGCCGTTAGGGTCCTTAACATCGCAGGTCTTGCAGTGGACGCAGTTCTGCGCGTTGATCTGGAAGCGCGGACCCGACGCCTCGTCGACCCACTCATAAACGCCCGCCGGGCAATACCGGTTCGATGGACCAGCAAAGACATCGTGTTCGGACGTCTTCTGCAGGTTCATGTCGGCAACCTTGAGGTGAATCGGCTGATCCTCCTCGTGGTTCGTATTGGACAAAAATACCGACGATAGTTTGTCGAAGGTCAGCTTGCCGTCCGGCTTGGGCGCCGGAATTGGCGCATGGGCCTTGGCAGGATCCAGCGTCTTGCGATCGGGTTTCGCATGGGACTGTGTTCCAAACAGCGAAAAGCCGAACAGCGTGTTGGTCCACATGTCGAGGCCGCCCAGCGCCACGCCGAGCACGGTGCCGAATTTCGACCACAGTGGCTTGACGTTGCGGACCCTGAAAAGGTCCTGACCGACTGCCGATCCACGCCAGGCGTTTTCATACTCGACCAATTCGTCGTTGGCACGGCCCGCCGCGAGCGCAGCAGCGACGTGCTCAGCCGCCTGCATGCCGGTGCCCATGGCATTGTGGACGCCCTTGATGCGCGGAACGTTGACGAAGCCCGCCGCGCAACCGACCAACGCACCGCCCGCGAACGTCAGGCGCGGCACCGACTGATAGCCGCCCTCGGTGATGGCGCGTGCGCCGTAGGCAATACGCTTGCCGCCCTCAAACACGTCACGCACCGACGGATGAGTCTTGAAGCGCTGGAATTCCTCGAACGGCGACAAATACGGATCGTTGTAGTTCAGGTGCACCACGAAGCCGACTGCGACGAGGTTCTCGTTGTAGTGATAGAGGAACGATCCGCCGCCGGTGGAATTGCCGAGCGGCCAGCCGAACGAATGCTGGATCAGCCCCTTCTTGTGCTTCGCCGGATCGATCTGCCAGACTTCCTTGAGTCCGATACCGAACTTCGGCGGCTCGGCATTCTTGTCGAGCCCGAACTTCGCGATCAGTTGCTTGGTCAGGCTGCCGCGCGCGCCTTCAGCGAACAAGGTGTACTTGCCGAGCAACTCCATGCCGCGCGTGTAAGACGCTTTATGCGAGCCATCGCGCGCCACGCCCATGTTGCCGGTGGCAATGCCGCGCACCTCGCCGTTCTCGCCATAGAGAACCTCGACCGCCGCAAAGCCCGGATAGATTTCGACGCCGAGCGCTTCGGCGCGTGGGCCAAGCCAGCGACAGACGTCGCCCAGTGAGCCGATATAGCAATGATGATTGTTCATCAGCGGCGGCATCATGAAATTCGGCAACCGGATCGCGCCGCTGCCCGTCATCCAATAGAAGTGATCGTCCTTGACCTGGGTCTTCAGCGGACAATCGGCGTCCTCGCGCCAATCCGGGATCAACTTATCGAGCGAGATCGGATCGATCACGGCACCCGACAAAATATGCGCGCCGACTTCCGATCCTTTCTCGACCACAACGACCGAAAGATCAGGATTGATTTGCTTCAACCGGATCGCCGCGCTCAGGCCGGAAGGCCCGGCGCCGACGATGACAACGTCGAACTCCATGGAATCGCGTGGAGGAAGCGGCTCGGTGCTCATGCTGTGATCTCAAAATTGTCGTTTCAGAATACTTCTAAGCATCGTTCTTCCCGATTTTCGGCGCAAGAACAACCCTGTTTCGCTGCAGCGCAATCCATCCTACATTGAAATGGTCATGACACCCGAACGCGCTCCCATAGCCCGCGAACTCCTTGCCTTCTATCTCGAAGCAGGGGTCGATTGCGCGCTGTCCGATGAGCCCGTGAATTGGCTCGCTGAAGACCTTGCAGCCGCGGAACAACCGGCGGCAAAGCCGGTTCAATTTCGCACTGCGAACGTGGCACCACCACCACAGAGGATTCTTGCGGAGCCCGCGCCTCCCCCTGATGCAGCCATCGCGTCCGCACGCGAAATCGCGCCGACAGCCGCCTCGCTTCAGGACCTTCGCACTCTCCTTGAGGGCTTCGACGGCTGCGCGCTGAAAGCGACCGCAACACGGCTGGTGTTCGCCGATGGAAATCCGCAAGCACGAATCATGTTCGTCGGCGAAGCGCCCGGACGTGATGAAGATCTCGAAGGGCTGCCGTTCGTCGGGCGCTCCGGCAAGCTGCTCGATCTGATGATGGCCTCCATCGGCCTGGATCGGACCAGCGCCTACATCGCCAATATCATTCCGTGGCGACCGCCGGGAAACCGCGATCCATCGCCGCAGGAAACCCAGATCTGCCTGCCCTTCATTCGACGGCAGATTGAACTCGTCGATCCCGACATTCTGGTGTGCCTCGGCAAGCCGTCATCGCAGGCAGTCCTTGACGTGAAGGACGGCATCATGAAAACGCGCGGCAAGTGGATTGAGTACACCACCGGGACACGGAAGATCCGCGCGATGGCGACGTTCCATCCGGCCTACCTGCTGCGTCAGCCGATCTACAAACGGCTCACCTGGCAGGATTTACGCGCGATAAAAAGAGCACTCGGGGCAGCAAAACCCGACTGAACCATCAGCGCGTTACTTGCGCCGCCTGTGGGCGAACGATAGCCCAGCCGATCCGCAACTGCGGCTGACGTCCGGTCACCAAGCGTTCAAACGTCCGCGGCACTTCAGGCACCAATCCGGGAAAGCGCTTCACCAGGTCACCCGGCGGTGTTCCGACCGTATCCGCGGCGCGCCAGACCACAACGCCGCCGGTCTGATTAAACGATGCAAATGTGATCCACGGCGTCTGCTGCGGCGTTGCATCGAGCAACACATGCGGCCGGCCTGGCGCGGCGAAGCCGATCAGCATCGCAAGTTGCGGATCACCGGCAACAGCGGCCAGCGGACGTCCGGTCCGCCGCTCGAAATTCTCACCGAAGAACTTACCGATATCGGTCGCCGGCAAAGCCGTCTTGATTTCGCCGGTGCCGGTCCAAGGCTGAATGAACGCCACCGCAAGAACAACGACCACCGGGGCAGCCATGATCGCGAGCCAGACCGAACGCAGCACATGCTGACGCCGCAGATAAATCAGATCGCTCGCCGTCACGATGACAGCCAGTCCCACCAGCAGGAGCGCAAGGCCGTCACCACCGATGACCTTGTCCGTTCCCAGGGATGCAGCGGCGAAGCTGAGCACGAGGACAGGTGCGATGGTGAAGACATAGACGAACAGTCGCCCCGATGGCGCGACGCCGGGACGATAAATGACGGGTGCGTCTTCCGGTTTGCCGTTCAACTTACGCGAATTGAAGATCAGCAGCAGCGCGACGCCGAACAACGCGAACACCAATCCGGCCAGCATTTGCCCCCAGTGGATGAGGCGCTCCTCAAGATCCGAGAGCTGCGGCAACGGCGGAATGATGAGGGCAGCCCCGCGCTCCAGCCACACCGCATAGGGCAACACGGTCACCATAACGACCATCAAGGCGAACACGGGATCCGTCGACGCCAGTGCATGGCGGCCTTTTTTCGTCGCCAAGGCAAAGATCGCCAGCATGACCAGCAATGGAATCGCCGCCATCGTGGTCAGCAACAGCAGGCCGGCCTCAATGGACAGCGCGAACCACGCGCTGCGCTTACCCTGTCCAATGACCTGCCATGAATGAAGCAGCACGAGCGCCCACAGCGGCCTTGCCAGGGTCAGCGGGCCAAACTCGATGCCGGGAAACGAAAACGCCGTGATCGTTGCAGTGAGCAGCACCGCCAGGACTGCCTGCTGTCCGCCGACGATGGCCCGGCCCAGCTGAAACAGCGCCCAGAAGGTGACGACGAAGCAAACCTGCGACAGCAGGTAGACGCCGAAGATATGATTACCGGAGAGACGAAAAGCGATGTCGGCCAGCCAGAACGCCGCCGGCGGGCCGAGCTGGGTGCCGACCTGGTATTCACGGCCAAAGGCCAGAACCGTTGCCGTGTCACCGGGCGGGCTTCCATACAGAATGGTCGGTACGATGAACCACAGCGCCGCCTGCGCCAGCACCGCGATCCAGAAAATCAACCGCGGGCGCGCACGGACCAGTTCAACGATCAGGGATGTGAAACGCATGAAACGCCTGAACCGGCCTTACGATAGGGCGATAGGATACGTCACTGATAAAGCCCAGCGCGCGATCAGGCAACCAAGCTGGTCAACCGCCAGCGACTTCTTCAGTTGTTTCGCTGATGGCAATCCTGACCGACGCATCGACCGAGATTGACTTGCCTTCATGCTTTTCGCGGGCAGCAACCACCGGCGCGAAAAACCGGCGATGATGGACGGTCGGTCCCAGGCGGTCGAGCGCCGCCAGGTGCGCGGGGACGCCGTAACCCATATGAGAATCGAAGCCGTAGTCCGGGTGCTCTTGTGCCAGCCGGCACATCAAGCGGTCGCGCGAAACTTTAGCGATAATGGACGCCGCCGCGATTGAGGCGACAAGCCCGTCGCCGCCAATCACCGCTTCGCAATCGCACGGGACGTCTATCTTGTCTCGGCCGTCGACAAAGACATGCTTCGGCAACTCCGGGAGCGCGCGCACAGCCTGTGCCAGCGCCCACAGTGAAGCGCGCAAGATATTGTCGCGGTCGATCCGGGACGGCGGGGCGACCGCCACCGACACCAGCGCCTTGGCACAGATCTCCTCGAACAACTCCTCGCGGCGTTCGCGGGTGAGACGCTTCGAATCGTCGAGTCCTTTAGGGACGCGCTTCGGGTCGAGAATCACCGCCGCCGCCACCACCGGCCCGGCGAGCGGGCCCCGGCCAGCCTCGTCGCATCCCGCCACAGGCCACACGTCGCGCTTCATCAAGGCGCGTTCGCGCCTGAAGGTCGGAGCGACGATGATCGCGCGCTCTTTCGCCTTGGAACGTGGAACTGATGGCTTTGCTCGAATCATCCGCGGATGCTTGCGGACATCGGGCCTGCGCCGCAAGCTGGAACTTCCATCCATGCCCGTTATTCAGCAGAGCTTCGGACGTCCACTGTTCCGCCATTATGCAATACACCCGGCGCGGCCAATCGTCCCGAGCCAGCCAGCCGATCATTTAGATCAAAACAGGTCCAGCTGTTCGCTGCCGCGCTTCGGTCGCACAAAATGAGCGGTGGTCAATTTCGAGCGCCGCTTGTTCAGACCCAGCTTTTCGCACGCGATCTCGAAACGCCGCCCGATCATCCAGGCCATCGGCCCGGTGCCCTTCATACGCGTTCCCCACTGCGAGTCGTAATCGCGACCATCACGCATATCCCGGATCAACGTGAAAACGTGCCGGTAGCGATCGGGATAATTCGCCATCAGCCATTCGCGGAACAGGTCACGCACTTCGAGCGGCAAACGCAGCAACACGTAACTCGCTTCCTTCACTCCGGCATGAGCGGCTGCATCGAGAATGCGCTCGATCTCGGAATCATTCAGCGCAGGTATCACCGGCGCGACCATCACCGTTGTCGGAATGCCGGCATCAGCCAGCATGCGAAGGGCTTCCAGACGCTTCGGCGGCGTGGACGCGCGCGGCTCCATCGTGCGTGCGAGTTTTGGGTCGAGCGTCGTCACCGACAGCGCGACCTTGACCAGATTTCGTTGCGCCATCCTGGCAAGGATATCGATGTCCCGGACCACCAGAGCGGATTTGGTGACGATGCCGACCGGATGCGCCGTCCGCTCCAGCACCTCGAGAATCCCGCGCATGATTTTGCGCTCGCGCTCGATTGGCTGATACGGGTCGGTGTTGGTGCCGATCGCAATCATGCGTGGCTCATAGCCTGTCGCCGACAGCTCCTTCTCCAGCAGATCAGGTGCGTCAGGTTTGACGAACAGCTTGCTTTCAAAATCAAGGCCGGGCGACAGGCCCATGTAAGCATGGGTCGGCCGCGCGAAACAGTAAACGCAGCCGTGCTCACATCCCCGGTAGGGATTGATGGAACGATCGAAGCCGATATCCGGCGAATCATTTCGGGTGATCACCTTCCGCGCGGTGTCGGTCGCCACCGTTGTCTTGAACGGCGGAAGCTCCTCTAAGCTCTGCCAACCATCGTCAAATGTGACGCGCGCCTCTGCCTCGTAACGTCCACTCGTGTTGGACTGCGCACCGCGTCCCCGCCGCCTCTGTTTGTCGATGGCGACTTCGATGTCCGGAAACGGCGAAGGCACGCCAGCCGCTTCGGAGGGCGTTGAGGCCGGCACATGCTTGAGGGCGGATGCTCGATTCATGCCCTCAACATAGCACCAAATGAGAACAAAACAAGAACCAATAAGAACTCATGAGATATCAAATGATCATCATGCAAAAGTTTTTGGAGCTTTCCCGCCCAATCGGCGTTGCCTCCGCTGACCGGTGGAAGGAGATTTCTCATGAACAAATTATTTTTATCGGTCGCCTCCGTCATCGTTGCGGGACCGATGGTCGCGGCGATTAGTTCGATACCGGCTAACGCCGAGCCATTCTGTAATATCCAAAGCGACGGTGGAGGCTACCGGGCCTGCACGTACAGTTATGCCAGTTGCCTCCGCACGGCGAGTGGTGTCGGAGGGCTGTGCGTCGTGAACCGGTTTTACCGCGGTTACGGCGGCTACGACAGTCCGTATGCTTATCCTCCCGGCCCGGCGTATGGACGAACGTATTATCGGCCATCGCGGCGCAATTATGCACAGCCGGGATTCGGCGCCTACGTGGATGACGACATCGATTGATACGTGAAGGATGGGGCAAGAAAGCGCTCCGGCGCACCCGCGCCGGAGCGAGTGCGACCTGTTGTCCCCGTTCCGCCTGCAGATTCGTGGGAGCTTTCGCGCGAGTGCTGCGTTGCCTTTCCAAGACGGAATGGAAAGGAGAGTTTCTCATGCGCAAATCATTGCTAGCAATCGCAGCTGTCCTGGTGACAGCGCCGGCAGCCATAGCCATCAGTTCAACACCGGCCAGCGCGGGCGCATTCTGCGCGACCTACCCTGACGGCCAAAGCGCCCGGAGTTGCGGTTATATGACTTACGCCAGTTGCGTCCGCTCGACCCGCGGCGCAGGCGGAATGTGTGAGGCAAACCCGAATTTCGCGGGCTATGGCCCCGTTGAGGATTCATATGCCTACGCACCCGGGCCAGCTTATGGGCAGACCTATTATGCGCCGGGACCGCGCTACTACACGCGGCCGGGAGTCGACGTCTATATCGGCGGCAGCATCGATTAATCTGTGTCGACTTTGATAGAGACCACCAAACTCCGGCGCCTGCGCGCCGGAGTTTGTCGTGACGGCGGTAGGCCCCGCAGCGTTAATGAATGCCGCAAAAAGCTGCATAGCAAGGGGCTGCTCCCAGTGTGACAAGATGATAACGATGCCGTTCAGAGCTTCTGAGTGACAGGCATTTGCAAACATCTGGTCATGATCAGCGTTATCATTCCCACCGAAGGCGCCGAACCACCTGTCGTTGCGACCCTTGCAGCCCTCGTTCCGGGGGCGGCTGCGGGCGTGATCCGTGACGTCGTGCTGGTGGATCGCCCCGGCTCCAGCGCCATCGAGCGCGTTGCTGATGTTGCAGGCTGCCAGTTTCTGAAATTCGATGGATCGAGAGCAGCAGCGCTCGCTGCCGGCGCGAAGCAGACCCGTTCACCCTGGTTGATGTTTCTTCACGCCGGCTCAGTGCTGGACACCGGCTGGATCGATGAGGCTGCGCAATTCATGCAAGCCGTTTCATTGAGTGGCCATCAACGCGCAGGCGTGTTTCGCTACGCGCGTTCACCGTACGATCACGCCGGCATCCGCAACGGCGTCAAGTCGCTTGCACGTTTTATCTCGGGCCCGTCCTCCGACCAGGGACTGTTGATTTCCCGCGATCACTACGAACGACTCGGCGGCTACGCCCCTGCCGCACGCCGCGCCGAGGCCAAGTTGCTCGCAAAGCTTGGCCGCGCGGGCAGAGCCACACTGCGGACCAGGATTTTCGTGGCGGGGCGGCCACATTGATTTGTTGACTCCGTCAACAATCCTCGCAAAGATCGGATCATCGCGCGGGGCTCTCGATGACCAGGACTTATGAAGCAGACCAAATCAGCGGCATCGATGCCGTGCGGCGGTTCAATCGCTTTTACACCCGCAAGATCGGTGTTCTGGACCAGCAGCTTCTGGAAAGTCCCTACTCATTGACTGAAGCGCGGGTGTTGTTCGAACTCGCTCACCGCGATCAGCCGACCGCCGGGGAGATCGGCGCCGACCTTGGCCTCGACCGTGGCTATCTCAGCCGCATCATTCAGTCTTTCATGGACAAAGGGCTGGTGACGCGAAAGCCCATTCCTGAAGATCGACGTCAATTCCGGCTGAAACTGACAGCCAAGGGGCGGCAGGCATTTGGGCGGCTCAATCGAAGTTCCCATGACGATGTCGGAGCAATGCTTCAAACACTCTCGATCACCGGCAAACAAAGTTTGATCGATGCGATGACAACGATCGAGCAATTGCTCGATGGCGAAGCTGGTGGCTCCAAGATCGTTCTGCGGCCCCATCAAGCCGGAGATATGGGATGGGTGATCCAGCAACATGGGCTGCTGTACGCGCAGGAGTACGGCTGGGACATGTCGTTCGAAGCGCTGGCTGCCGACATTACCGCGCAATTTCTCAAGACGTTCGATCCTGCACAGGAACGTTGCTGGATCGCGGAAATCGATGGACACCGCGTGGGTTCGCTCTTTCTGGTCAAGGAATCTGCCGAGGTCGCAAAACTGCGTTTGCTGTTGGTCGATCCGCTTGGCCGAGGCCGCGGACTGGGAAAACGCCTCGTGGAGGAATCTGTGGCGTTCGCGCGCGCCTGCGGATACCGCAAGATCATGCTGTGGACCCAGAGCATACTGCTGGCTGCCCGCGGCATCTACGCAAATGCAGGCTTCGTGCACGTGGCGAGCGAGCCACATCACAGCTTCGGACAGGATCTGATGGGCGAGACTTGGGAGCTTTCACTCTAGGCGGTAGTCAGCCCTTGCCGCGCTTCAGGTGCTCATCCAGTCGCGGCATGATCTCGACAAAATTACACGGCCGCGTGCGGTAATCGAGCTGATGGGCGAGAATACCGTCCCAGCCGTCCTTGCAGGCTCCCGGCGATCCCGGCAGGCAGAAGATAAACGTCGCGCCCGCAACCCCGGCTGTCGCTCGGCTCTGGATCGTCGACATTCCAATCTTGGCATGACTCATCATATGAAAGGCGATCGAGAAGCCGTCCATGCGCTTCTCGAACAGCGCTTCGGCCGCCTCGGGCGTCACATCTCGCCCGGTAAAGCCGGTGCCTCCCGTGGTGATGATGACATCGACACCATCGTCCGCGATCCAGGCTTTCAACTTTGCACGGATCCCGTCCACGTCATCGGTAACGATGTCACGGGCCGCGAGATGATGACCGGCCGCCACGATGCGGTCTGCCAGCGTGGCGCCCGACTTGTCGTCATTCAATGAGCGGGTGTCTGAGATGGTCAACACCGCGATGTTGACCGGCACAAATGGCTTCGGTTCGCTGTTCACTGACATCTGAGGCTAAAGCTGCACGCCGGACGCGAATGTGTTGCACGCGGCGACACTGCCCTGCTGATAGCCGGTCATGAACCAGCGCTTACGCTGTGCCGCCGAACCATGGGTAAACGAGTCCGGCACCACGCGGCCAGTGGCTTTGCGCTGCAAGGTGTCGTCACCGATCGCGGCTGCCGTCGTCAGCGCAGCGTCGATATCGCCTTCTTCCAGGAATCCGGGCCGCTTCTTCGATTCACGGTTCACCCATACGCCGGACAAGCAGTCAGCCTGCAACTCGACGCGCACCTGAATCGCATTGGCTTCCGCCTTGCTGCCCGCCCGCTCCTGCATCTGACGCGCCTTGTCCAGAATGCCGAGCAGGTTCTGAATGTGGTGGCCCGCCTCATGCGCGATGATATACGCGGCAGTAAACTTACACGCGCTGCCCGAGCAGCCGCGGAAGCGTGTTTCGACTTCGCGGAAGAATCCGGTGTCGAGGAAGATTTGTTTGTCGGGCGGACAATAGAACGGGCCCATCGCCGATTGCGCCATGCCGCAGCGGCCGCCGTTGGTCGCATTGCGGAAGAGAACGATGCGTGGGCCGCGATAGGTCTGACCACTCGCCTGGAAGATCTCGCTCCAGCGATCGTCGAGCTCACCGAGCACACCGGCAATCATGCTGCCCATTTCGTCCGTCGGCGCACCGGTCTTTGCCGGCGCTGATCTGCGATCGGTCTGATACGTCGGCGCCTGCTGACCGCCCGTGAGAATTTCTGCACCACCGATCAGCACGCGTGGATCGATACCCACTGCCCAGCCGATCAGCCCAAGCACAATGACAGTGCCGATGCCAAGACCGCCGCCGCCCATCGGAAGTCCGAAGCCGCCGCCACCACCTCCTCCGAATCCGCCGCCACTATCATCGCGGCGATCATCGATGTTGTCGCTGCGGCGGAAGTCATCGTAACGCATCGGAGTCTCTCCTCGATCGGCGGGCGCTCATCATAACGCGCGAATGCAACACCGGATCCACCTTATGATTCATACCGCGCCCGGCAAATATTGCCTAGCATGAACGTGCCTACCATTAAGGCGATTTTTACCTAGTGCGATCATGGTGATGACAGTCGGATTTGTTAGTCCCGCGTCGCCGGCTGCGTCGCCTGAGTCAGAGTTTGAGTCATGGTTGTGTCGCGTCGCGGGGCGTCTGTAAGGGCGCCCCGCACTCAATTTGAATCGTCCCCATCGTCACGCATTATTGTCGGCGATTGCGTCGCCGAGATGTCGAAGCTGTCCGCAGCTTCGGTCGATCTCGTCTTTGCCGATCCGCCTTACAATCTGCAGCTCAAGGGCGAGCTCAAACGCCCCGACGAATCCCACGTGGATGCGGTCAACAACGACTGGGACAAGTTTTCATCCTTCGCCGCCTATGACGATTTCACGCGCGCATGGCTGCTTGCCTGCCGCCGCATCATGAAGCCGTCGGCAACGCTGTGGGTGATCGGCTCCTATCACAACATTTTCCGCGTCGGCGCCATCATGCAGGACCTCGGCTTCTGGGTTCTCAACGATATCGTCTGGCGCAAGACCAATCCGATGCCGAATTTCCGCGGCCGCCGTTTCACCAATGCCCATGAAACGATGATCTGGGCCGCGCGGGACGAGAACGCCAAGGGCTACACTTTCAACTACGAAGCGCTGAAGGCCGCCAACGAAGACGTTCAGGCCCGCTCCGACTGGCTGATTCCGCTCTGCACAGGCGACGAGCGCCTGAAGGGCAAGGACGGCAAGAAAGTTCATCCGACCCAGAAGCCCGAGGGCCTGCTGGCGCGCGTGCTGCTGTCCTCATCGAAGCCCGGCGATCTGGTGATCGATCCGTTCAATGGCACGGGGACCACCGGTGCCGTCGCCAAGCGGCTCGGCCGCAGCTATATCGGCTTCGAACGTGACCGTGACTACGCAAAAGCCGCCGAGGCCCGCATCGCAGCCATCGAGCCGCTGCCGGATGCCACGCTTGCTCCCTTCATGACCGCACGCGGTGCACCGCGGGTGGCTTTCTCCGAGCTGGTTGAGCGCGGCATGATCATGCCCGGCACCAAGCTGGTCGATTCCAAGAAGAAACACGGCGCGCTGGTGCGCGCAGACGGCGCGATCATGCTGGGTGACAAGGTGGGCTCGATCCACCGCATGGGCGCGCTGGCGCAGGGAGCGGAAGCCTGCAATGGCTGGACGTTCTGGCACGTTGAGACCAAAAAGGGCCTCAAGCTGATCGATGAACTGCGCGCCGAGATCCGCAACGAAATGGCGGCTGCTGGATAGCCTCGCCGGCCCCTCGCCTCACTGAAATTGATCGTCATGCCCGGACCTGCGCCGGGCATTGTCGTTTCCGGCCGCACAAAGTCGTCAGTTGCATGACCTTGAGATTCGACGCATGAACAGCCCCGTCACGCCGACTTAAAAAACACTCAAGGAGAGTTTTAGATGCTCAAATTCTATTTCAACGGGTCGCCCAATCCGACCAAGGTTGCCCTTTTCCTTGAGGAAGCCGGCATTGCCTACGAACCGGTCGCCGTGGACACCCGCACCGGCGCGCAGTTCGCGCCCGACTATCTCGCACTCAATCCAAACGGCAAGGTGCCTGCGATCGATGACGGCGGCGTGAAGGTGTTCGACAGCAATGCCATCCTGCTCTATCTCGCCGAGAAGACCGGAAAATTTCTCCCCGAGAACACGCCGGCTAACCGCGCCGAACTTCTCTCTTGGCTGATGTTCGTGGCGACCGGCATCGGGCCGTTCTTCGGCCAGGCGGTTCACTTCAAGCATTTTGCGCCGGAGAAGATCGACTACGCCCACAATCGCTATCAGTACGAAGCCGAGCGTCATCTCTCGGTCCTGAACGATCGGCTTTCGAACCGCAAATATATGGTTGGCGATACCTACACCATCGTCGACATGGATGTCTGGGGCTGGGTGCGGATGACGAATTTCATCCTTGGCGATGAAGGCTTCGCCAAATTCCCGCACGTCAAGCGCCTCCACGACGAAATTTCCGCGCGTCCGGCGGCGGCGAAAGCCATCGCGCTGAAGGACGGCTTCAAGTGGAAGACCGAAATGGACGACGAAGCGCGGGGCAACATGTTCAAGCATCTCGGAACACGCGCGGCCTGATATCCACGTCTACTCATGAAATTGCGGCCCGGCGCGAATGTCTCGCCGGGCTGCGGCAAGTTTTCGATTGCCGGTCGGCGTGCTCCCGTGTCATCACGCCTCGAAAATAGAGGCCGGACATGACAATTCTCATCGCAGGCGGCGGCATTGGCGGACTGACGCTCGCACTCAGTCTTCACCAGATCGGTATTCCGTGCCGCATTTTTGAGAGCGTGAGCGAATTGAAACCCCTCGGCGTCGGGATCAATGTGCTGCCCCATGCCGTTCGCGAACTGACCGAGCTTGGCCTGCTCGACAAGCTGGAGGCCGCCGGTGTCCGGACAAAGGAACTGTCGTTCTTCTCGAAACACGGCAAGCCGATCTGGACCGAGTCGCGCGGGCTGGACGCCGGATACAAATGGCCGCAGATTTCGATTCACCGCGGCGTATTGCAGCAGATCTTGCTGGACACCGTCATCGAGCGTCTCGGTGCGGAAAACGTTCTCACCAGTCATCACCTTTCGGAATTCACCGACACGCCGGACGGCGTACGTGCGGAATTTCTGGACAAGGCGACGGGACAAAGTGCCGGAACGTATCAGGGCTCGCTGCTGATAGCAGCGGACGGCATCCACTCCGCAGTTCGGCAGAAGCTCTATCCGGCGGAAGGGGCGCCGATCTGGAACGGCCGCATCCTGTGGCGCGGCATCACCGAGAGCGACGCATTCCTCTCCGGCCGCACGATGATCATGGCGGGGCACGAGGTCCTGAAATTCGTCTGCTATCCGATTTCGAACGCCCCGCTGCCGAACGGAAAATTCAAGATCAACTGGATTGCGGAGCGTCTGCTGCCGCCGACCTATCAATGGCGGCGCGAGGATTACAACCGCACGGCCAAGCTCGACGAGTTTCTGCCGTGGTTCGAGGGCTGGACGTTCGACTGGCTCGATGTGCCGGCGCTGATCCGCAACTGCGCGCACGCCTATGAGTATCCGCTGGTCGATCGCGACCCGCTCGACCGCTGGACGTTTGGCAATGTCACCCTGCTGGGCGATGCTGCCCATCCGATGTATCCGATCGGCTCCAATGGCGCCTCGCAAGCTATCCTCGACGCCCGCGTGCTCACCCGCGAAATCCTCAATCACGGCGAGACGCCCGCGGCACTTGACGCTTATGAAGCCGAGCGCCGGCCAGCCACCACCGAACTCGTGAAGCTGAACCGCCGCAACGGTCCGGAACAGGTGATGCAACTGGTCGAGGAGCGGGCGCCGGACGGCTTCAATGTGGTGACAGATGTGCTGTCGCAGCAGGAGCTGGAAGACATCGCCAACACCTACAAACGCGTGGCGGGTTTTCAGGTCGATGCACTCAATGCAAAGCCACCGATTGTGCCGACGCCGGAAGCGCTAGTGTTCCGGTTCTGACATTCGTATCACCTCGCAGCAGGCACTTTACGAATGTCAGAACCAAAGGAACACTAGCAAATCCAAAACTCTAGTGTGGCTTTTGGCTCTGACGTTCCTTCGAAGAGTGCGCGGCAAAACTGAAAGGAACGTCAGAGCCGCCACACTAGTGCTATCGAGCGCGGGATAGTCAGCCACCAAACTCTATTCACCGAGCCCATGCGCAATCACTTTGCGCATGACGTTCGGCAACGCCTCGTCTTTCAGAGTCGCGATCGGCACCCAGCGCATGCCTTCGGGTGTGCGGGCTCGCGCCGGTACACTGGCGGTGTAAACGACGAGTTCCAGCGGAAAGTGGGTGAACACGTGAGTCACCACACCTACCTTGCGATGCCAGCGCGAGGCTCCTTTCAATAAGGGGGCCTGTTCAAGTGCGGCCTCATCCTCGTGACCGGCGAGCCATTCCGAGTTCGGAACTTCCGTCATGCCGCCGAGCAAACCTTTCTCAGGACGCGTGCGGACAAGAATCTCGTCGCCCCGCGTGACAACGAATGCAGCTCCGCGCCGCAGGTTGCCGCTTTTCTTCGGCGCCTTGCGCGGGAACGTCTCCTGATCGCCACGTTCGCGCGCGGCGCAATCGTCATTGAGCGGGCATAGCGCACACGCCGGCTTCTTCGGTGTGCAGATCGTCGCGCCCAAATCCATTAAAGCCTGCGCGCTGTCACCTGCGCGTGACTCCCAGAGCAATGTCGTGGCCAGCGTCTGGATTTGCGGTTTCGATTTCGGCAGCGGCTCTTCCACCGCAAACAGCCGCGACACCACGCGCTCGATATTGCCGTCCACCGGCATGGTGTGCCGGTCAAACGCAATGGCCGCGATGGCGGCTGCGGTGTAAGGGCCGATGCCCGGGAGAGCCCGCAAGCCCTCTTCGGTGTCGGGGAAAACACCGCCATGATCCCGCAACACGGTTGCGGCACAGGCGTGCAGATTGCGAGCCCGTGAGTAATAACCAAGCCCAGCCCACATCCGCAGCACGTCATCCAACGACGCGGCACCAAGCGCGGCGACGGTCGGCCAGCGTGCTGTGAATTTTTGAAAGTACGGACCCACGGCTTTCACCGTGGTTTGCTGCAGCATGATTTCCGAAAGCCAGACCCGATAGGGATCTTGCGTTTGGCCGGGCAGCGCGCGCCAGGGAAGCTGGCGGCGGTGGCGATCGTACCACGCAAGCAGCAACGCCCCGCGTCCGCTTCCGTTCGGCGATTTTTCCAGCGTTAGTGCGGTGGCTCTGACGTTCGTATCAATATTCACTGCTGGTCCATCATACGAATGTCAGAACCGGGACACTCGTTTGTTTCGCCGTCCGGCCATGCCTGCTACACTCATGCATCCTTGTAGGCACGACCATAGCCAATGAACAAGCCCGGCCCCCTTTTCGCCAAACCGTTGTCGGTGCTTCTCGGCCCGGCCCTGAAAGACGCGTTCGCCAAGCAAGGCTTCGCGTCGCGCGAACTGGTGACGCGCTGGTCGGACATCGTCGGCGCCCACGTCGGTGCGAATTCCGAACCGATGAAAATTCAATGGATCCGTCCTGTCGGGGACCAGCCGCCGGAGCCCGCCACATTGGTGCTGCGGGTCAACGGGCCAATGGCACTCGAAATCCAGCACACATCGGACGTGATTATTGAACGCGTAAACCGGTTTTTCGGCTGGAACGCGATTGGCCGGATCGCGCTCCGGCAGGCGCCATTGACCCGAAGGAGCCCGCGCAAGACCGCAAAGGGACCGGACGGGGCTACGGTCGCCAAGGTGGCATCTACGCTTTCTGAGGTCGAAGATGACAACCTGAGGGCGGCGCTGGCCCGTCTCGGCGCCTCGATCAAGCGAAATTGACGCGTGAGCCAACACCTGAAATTGCGGCCCGCCATTGCCACATTTGCCGTTTCAAGCTAGCGAACATCCGCATCAGGCGTGAGCTAGTGTCCCGGTTCTGACATTCGTATTGATTCGCGGTTAGCTCGTTTACGAATGTCAGAACCTAAGGGACACTAGCAAAAATAGGAATCTAGTGCGGTTTTGGATCTGACGTTCGTGTAATGGATCCGCGGTTACACCGATACGAACGTCAGATCCACCGCACTAGCGCCGTGCACCATATTTTTCTGGAGCAGACCGTTGAACATCACGCGCCGCACCTTTAACGCCGCCCTTGCCTTCACCGGCCTTGCCGCCGCGATCGGCCTGTCGCCATGGCAGCTCGTCAGCATGGCGAACGCGCAATCCGCCGAGGACCTCAACCAGCCGAGCCCGCTGGGCGACATGGCCCTGGGCTCGAAAGACGCTCCCGTCACGATCATCGAATACGCGTCGATGACCTGCCCGCACTGCGCCGCTTTCACCAATGAGGTATTCCCCAAGCTGAAATCGGAATACATCGATACCGGCAAAGTACGCTTCATTTTCCGCGAATTCCCGCTGGACCAGGTTGCGCTGGCAGCCTCGGCCCTCGCGCGCTGCGTCGCCAAGGATGATGCCCAGAAGTATTTCACGGTGGTCGAGATCCTGTTCAAGCAACAGAACGATCTCGCATCTGACGCACTCGGCACCATCAACCGCGTCGGCAAGCAGGCCGGGTTCAGCGAACAGATGATCAAGGATTGTGTTCAGGGCGACCCAAAGATCCAGAAGGGCATCCTGGATGTGCGCGAGCACGCCTACAGCAAGCTCAAGGTCAATTCGACACCGAGCTTCTTCGTCAATGGAACCCTGGTCAAGGGCGAGACCTCGCTGGAAGGTTTCGAAAAGCTGATCAAGCCTTTACTCAAGAGCTGATCCGGAACTAGCTAGTGTCCCGTCTCCGAATAACCGGTCGATTTGCGGCGTCTTCGCACGGTTATTCGGAGACGAAAGGACACTAGCAAAATCAAAATGCTAGTGTGGCTTTGGCTCAGAAGTCCGCGTTTCGCGCTCGCTGCACGAATGATGCGGACTTCTGAGCCGCCACACTAGGCCACGGAACCGCACCGTGGGCGGGAAAATCCTTTTAAAGCAAACTATTTTCGCCGAAATCCCTTGGGAAAAGCCCCTGGCCCAGGTTGCCCTCCGTGGCCAGCCTCGCCATTGTGCGGACAGTTCGAGACGCATACCGCGACTCAGATATGATGGATGGGCGTGCTACAGCCTTGTCCCGGCGGGTGAATTTCGCCCTGCCCAACGAGCATCGACAGCATGAAACTGACGCGTCTTCGCCTCCATGGCTTCAAATCTTTCGTTGAACCAACCGACTTTCTGATCGAACCCGGCCTCACCGGTGTCGTCGGTCCGAACGGCTGCGGCAAATCGAACCTCGTCGAGGCGCTGCGCTGGGTCATGGGCGAAACCTCGCACAAATCACTGCGCGCAACCGATATGGATTCCGTGATCTTTTCGGGATCGGGCAACCGCGCTGCACGCAACCATGCCGAAGTGACGATGACGGTCGACAATGCCGACCATACGCTACCTGCGGCCATGAACGAATTCGACATGCTGGATATTTCGCGCCGTATCGAGCGCGAAGCAGGTTCGGTCTATCGCATCAACGGCAAGGACGTTCGTGCTCGCGACGTGCAGATCATGTTCGCGGACGCCGCCACCGGTGCGCGTTCTCCTGCGCTCGTCCACCAAGGCAAGATCGGCGAAATCATCCAGGCCAAGCCGGAACAGCGCCGCCGCGTGCTGGAAGACGCAGCAGGTGTCGCCGGACTTCACGCACGGCGGCATGAAGCCGAACTGCGCCTCAAGGCCGCGGAAACCAATCTCTTGCGCGTCGAAGACGTGATCGGCCAGCTCGCCGGTCAGGTCGAAGGCCTGAAGAAGCAGGCGCGGCAGGCGATCCGCTATCGCGAGGTCGCAGCCAAGGTCCGCAAGGCCGAGGCGATGTTGTTTCACCTGCGTTGGATGCAGGCACACGCTGACGTGGCTGAAGCCGGCCGCACACATGAACTGAATGTCCGCGAACAGGCGGAGCGCGTACGCGAACAAGCCGAGTCGGCACGCATTCAGGCGATCCGTGCATCTGAACTGCCGAGCCTTCGCGAGGCGGAAGCGGGCGCGGCTGCGGGTCTGCAGCGGCTGACCAATGCCCGCGAAATGCTCGATCGCGAAGAAGCGCGCGCCAAGGAACGCGGCAGCGAGCTGGACCGCCGCTTGACACAGTTCGCCGGCGATATCGAACGCGAACAGCGCCAACTATCCGACGCCGATGTTGCGCTCGCCCGTCTCGAAACAGAAGACGTTGAGCTCAAGGAAGAGATCAAGTCGCGCGTCGAGAAGCGAAGTGGCGCCGATGAGCGCGTTTCCGAGGCGGAAGCCGTTCTGGCCGCAGCCGAGCGCACCTTCTCGGAATTGACCACTGCGCTGGCTGACGCCACCGCCAAGCGCAACCAGCTCGAAGCCAACGTCCGCACCCACCGCGATCGTCTGGCGCGGCTCGGTCAGGAAATCGCCAACGTCGAAGGCGAGATCGAAAAGCTCGCTGCGGAAACCGGCGGGCTTGGCGATATCGATGCGCTGGTGGCTGCTGTTGAAGCCGCCGAACAAAATCTCGCGGAATCTGAGGCCACCACGCAGGCGAGCGAAACCGCTCACGTGGATGCGCGAGCCCGCTTGGAGGCCTCGCGTGCGCCGCTCGCTGAAGCGGACAAGCGCGTGCAGCGCCTCGAGACTGAAGCCAAGACGATCTCCAAGCTCGTCATGGGCGAAACCAAGAATCTGTGGCCGCCGATCATTGATGGTGTCAGCGTCTCGAAGGGCTTTGAAAAGGCCCTCGGCGCAGCCCTCGGCGACGATCTCGACGCGCCGGTCGACGAAAGCGCACCCATGCGCTGGTCGAACCTCGGCGTCGTCCATGGCGATCCTTCGCTGCCGGATGGAGTCGAAGCGCTTGCCTCCCACGTGACCGCGCCGCCTGAACTGGCACGGCGTCTCGCCCAAATCGGCGTCGTCAGCCGCGAACGTGGTCCGCAGCTGGCCTCGAAGTTGAAGACCGGCCAGCGGCTGGTGTCGCCCGAGGGCGATCTGTGGCGCTGGGACGGTTTCGTCGCCGCAGCCCACGCCCCGACCGGTGCCGCGCGGCGTCTCGCGGAGCGTGCACGTCTCGTCGATATCGAAGCCGAACTCGGCCAGGCCCGGGCAGACGTCGTTGCCAAGCGTCAGGCGCTGGAAACCGCGGAAACCGAACTCAAGGCGGCAGCGGCCGCGGAAAGCGCATCGCGTGAAGCCGCACGGGCCGCGCAGCGCGAAGCCAACGCCGCGAAGGAACGTCACGCGGCGGCCGAGCGTGAGATCAGCCGTCACGCCACCCGCCGCTCCGCGCTCGACGAAGCCCACGCGCGCCTTGCAGCGGATCGCGCCGAAGTGGACGGCGCGCACGAAACCGCAGTCAGCGCCCTGGATGAACTGCCTGCGAGCGCCGAAACCGAAGAACGCCTCGGCGCCGCGCGCGCCGATATGGAAGGCCATCGCCGCATGGCCGCTCAGGTTCGCGCTGAAGCCCAGGCCCTTGCGCGTGAGGCTGAGCTCGCGGACCGTCGCGTACAGGCCATCCTCGCCGAGCGCAACGAATGGCAAAAGCGCAAAGAGAATGCGGCCTCGCAGGCGTCGACCATTGAAGCCCGCATCGTCGAACTGAAGAACGAGCGCGAAGAATTGGCGGAAGCGCCTGCATTCTTTGCCGAGAAGCGCCGCTCGATCATCAACGAGATTGAAGCCGCTCAGGACGAACGGCGCGTGGCCGCGGAAGCTCTCGCCAGCGCTGAAGCGATGATGGCGGAGACCGACCGCGAAGCCCGCGCATCGCTCGAGGCACTCTCCTCGGCGCGTGCGGCCTGTGCGCGTTCGGAAGAACGCATGGAAGGCACGCAACGCCGGCTGGAAGACATTGAGCGCGAAATTCGCGACATGCTGGAAGTTGAGCCGCATGGCGTCGCCGCCATGGCCGAGATCGAGCCCGGCGCAGAGCTGCCGCCGGTCGCAGACATCGAAGCCGATCTGGAAAAGCTCCGCCGCGACCGCGAGCGTCTTGGCGCCGTCAACCTGCGTGCCGAAGAAGAATTGCGCGAGGTCGAGGCTCAGCATGTGACGCTGACCACCGAGCGCGACGATCTCGTCGAAGCCATCAAGCGGCTTCGCCAGGGCATCCAGAGCCTCAACAAAGAAGCGCGTGAACGCCTGCTGACGTCGTTCGAAGTGGTCAATGGCCATTTCAAGCGCCTGTTCACCGAACTGTTCGGTGGCGGACAGGCCGAACTGCATCTGATCGAGAGCGACGATCCGCTGGAGGCTGGTCTTGAAATCATTGCCAAGCCGCCCGGCAAGAAGCCGCAGTCGCTGTCGCTGCTGTCCGGCGGTGAACAGGCCCTGACGGCGCTGGCGTTGATCTTCGCGGTGTTCCTCACCAATCCTTCACCGATCTGCGTGCTGGACGAAGTCGACGCGCCGCTCGACGACCACAACGTCGAGCGGTTCTGCAACCTGCTGCATGAGATGACCGGCTCGACCGATACCCGCTTCATCATCATCACCCACAACCCGATCACCATGGCCCGCATGAACCGGCTGTTCGGCGTCACCATGGCCGAGCGTGGCGTGTCGCAGCTGGTCTCCGTCGACCTCGACGGCGCGATGAAGGTTCTCGATCAAAACGTGGCATAATCCATTCAGGCCAGGACCGGCCTGAGGGTTCTCATGTCACCTGATCTCCCGCCAACGCTGAAAGTCGCTCTCGACCAAAAGGCCGAGGGCCTGTCGCGCAACGACGCGGCGCAGCGATCGGCGGCCATCTCGCAGACCTATCGCGGCGGCGGCGGCTCAAGCACAATCAAAAGCGAGACCGATGCACTGGCCTACGCGCTGGCGCGGATGCCTGCGACTTACGCAGCGGTTGCCGCGTCTCTGACAGCACTTGCAGACGTGCGGCCTGAATTCGCCCCCGAAAGCCTGCTCGACATCGGTGCGGGCCCGGGCACGGCGACGTGGGCTGCTGCAGAAGCCTTCACATCACTTCGCCAATTCACCTTGGTGGACGCCAACGCGGCACTGCGCGACCTCGCAATCGAGCTGACACGATCAAATCCACGTCTGTCCGCGATGCATTACGACAAGGGAGACGCTCGCAAGCTGGTCGATGAACAGCAACCGGCCGATTTTGTCGTTGCAAGCTACGTGATCAACGAGCTCAGCGACACTGAACGCGCAGCGCTTGCGGACGTCATGTGGTCCAAAGCACGCGACACCCTTCTGATCGTCGAGCCCGGCACGCCGGCGGGATATGCGCGCATCATCGATGTCCGCGCGCGATTGATCGCACAAGGCGCGCATGTCATCGCACCGTGTCCGCATGACGCTGCATGTCCGCTGGTTGCGCCGGACTGGTGTCACTTTTCCCAACGTCTCTCACGCTCACGCACACACAAGCATCTCAAGGGTGCAGACCTTCCCTACGAGGACGAACGCTTCAGCTACGTCGTCCTGTCACGATCGCCTCTGCATCAACGTCCATCACGCGTCTTGGCGGAGCCGCAGGTGACGAAGATCGCGGTGACCGCAAAGCTCTGCACGGCTGAAGGGGTGGACATCGCAAATATTCCGCACCGGAACAAAGAATCCTACAAACGAGCCAAGCGATGGCGCTGGGGCGACGCCGTCTCGCGTTAACAGCAAGACGTGGGCCCACAAAGGCAAGCCGCTCTACACCTTCGTCAGGACACCAAGCCGGGTGACACCGTCGGCGACCGCTTCCTCAACGGCGCATGGCACATCGCCAAGCCTTAATCGGAAAGCCTTGATTTCTGGATCGGCACTCGCCTTCCAAATCCCCCTCCGGAAAAGGGGCGGGATTTTCTTTAGATTCTTGTTTTGACGCGTTTTTGTCTGTTCCCGAAACGCTATCCGTTCGTGAACCTTTTTGCCCTCGAAGCCGACATATCGGGAACAGACAGCCTGCCGCCCGTCGCAATAATCGTCTACGGTGCGACCGTCAGTTGTCCTTCAAGGAGCTTTCCCCAATGTCGTCCGGCTGGATTTTACTTGGTATCGTCGTCGCCCTCGCACTGTTTGTGTTTGCCGCCTACAACCGCCTTGTCGCCCTGTCGCAGCGGGTCTCGCAGGCCTTTGCTGATATCGACGTACAACTCAAGCAGCGCCATGACCTGATCCCGAACCTGGTTGAAACGGTGAAGGGTTATGCCTCGCACGAACGCGGCACGCTGGATGACGTCATCAAGGCGCGCAATTCGGCCATGTCAGCCCAAGGACCCGCTCAGGTGTCCGCCGCGGAAAACCAGCTCAGCGGCGCGCTCGGCCGTCTGATCGCGTTATCGGAGGCCTATCCCGACCTCAAGGCCAACACCAATTTTCAGCAGTTGCAGACCGAACTTTCCGACATCGAAAACAAGATCGCCGCCAGCCGCCGCTTCTTCAACAACGCCGTCCAGGAATACAACACCGGAATCCGGCAGCTCCCTGCCGCCTTGTTTGCAGGCGCGCTCGGCTTCACGCGCAAGGATTTCTTCGACCTCGGCGAGCAGCGCGGGCAACTCGAACAGGCGCCCTCGGTCAAGTTCTGACCGCCGGTTAACTGATCGCGCACGGGCAGCTCACCATGGCCGCGTATGGTCTCTACACGCACATTGCATCGAACAAGTTTCGTTCGATGCTGTTGCTCGGCGGGTTGTTCCTGCTGGTCTATGTGATGGTGTTTGCCGGCGGCCTGATCGCGGAAGTCGTGGTCAACAGCAACCGGCCGTTTGACGACTACATCATCCTGGCCGGCCGCGACCTCCTCAAGGCCCTTCCCTTTGCAACTGCCGGCGCCGGGCTCTGGATCGTCATCGCCTATTTCTTCAACCAGCAGATCATCGACGCCGTCACCGGCGGCCGCGATGTCACGCGGCAGGATCAACCCCGCCTCTACAACACCCTTGAGAATCTGTGCATCTCGCGCGGCATCCCAATGCCGAAGCTCAAGGTGATCGACACTCCGGCGCTCAATGCTTTCGCGAGCGGCCTGAACCGGCGGCAGTATTCCATCACGGTGACGACCGGCCTATTGAGCGCTCTGAACGATCATGAGATCGAGGCGGTGCTGGGCCACGAACTCACGCACATCCGCAACGGCGACGTGCAGCTCATGGTCGTCGCCGTCATCATCGCCGGTGTCATCGGCTTTTTCGCGGAATTGTTCTTCCGCATGTTCTTCAACTCCGGCTGGCGCTTCGGCGGCGGGCGCTCGTCGTCCTCGTCCGACAACGACCGCAAGGGCGGCGGCGCCTTCGCCGTGATCCTGCTTGCGGTCGTCCTGATCGGTCTTGCCTGGGGATTGTCGCTTGTGGTTCGGTTTGCCCTCTCCCGCTCGCGCGAATTTCTGGCGGACGCGGGTTCGGTCGAACTCACCAAGGATCCGGACGCCATGATTTCGGCGCTGCGCAAGATCGAAGGCCGCGGCGAGCTGCCGGGCGGGACATCTGCCGTGATGGAGATGTGCGTCGACAACCCGCGTGAGGGCTTTGCTGACCTGTTTGCCACCCATCCTTCCATCGAGGCGCGGGTGAAGGCGCTGGTGCAATACGCCGGCGGCCACGATCCGGGCCCACTGTCCCTTTCGGCTCCCGATATTGAAGCCGACACCGAGCCTACTGCTTCCCAACCGGACCAGGCTACGTCCCCGCCTGCCGGACCTTGGGGTTCCGGCCCGACGACGAGCGCCTCAATCCCGCCTGCAGGCCCGTGGGGACCGCATTGACGCAATAAAACCCGCCGTGTTCCCCCGCTGCCGGGCCCCTCAGGGGAAAGCGGTGGGATTTGTACGAACTACCGGTGTCAAGAATTGAATTATCCCTTGTTTCTGCCATGTTCCGGCTGAAAGCAGGGCAAGAGAATGGACCGAACGGGGCGACCCGAATCTGGGCGGTCACACACTCAAAAACGTTTCGAAGTCGACCATCGCGTGAGTCTGGAGTTCTTCCTTCCAAATTCATTGTGATCTGACTCCGCCGGCTCCACCGGCGGCGACTAAGCGCATAAAGGGACATCATGGCGAAGCCGGCGGTCATCGTAGTGGGTGCAGACAAGGGCGGGGTTGGCAAGACCACCGTCTCGCGCACCGTTTTGGACTATTTCAACGCAAACAACGTGACGACGCGCGCGTTCGACACGGAATCCCCGCGGGGTACGCTGAAGCGTTTCCACCCGGACATCACCGAGATCGTCGATGTGACCACCACATCCGATCAGATGAAAATCTTCGACACGCTGAACTCATCCGGGAACAGCGTCACGGTGATCGACGTCCGCGCAGGTCTGCTGTCGCCGACCCTCGCCTCGCTGCGCGATATCGGTTTTCTCGACGCCGCCAAGTCTGGCCAGATCACCTTCGCCGTGTTTCATATACTCGGACCGTCGATCGCCTCGCTCGATGAAATCGCCGAGACCGCGAACTTCATGGACAGTGCGCGTTATTTCCTGGTGAAGAACTTCATCAACAACACGAGCTTCTTCGAGTGGGATCAGGCGACCTACAACTCCTATTTCCACAAGATCAAGAACGCGACCGAACTGACCATCCCGAAGCTGAACGAGATGGCCTACGAACAGGTCGAAGTCGCGTCGGTGCCGTTCCTCAAGTTCGTCGCCAACAAGGGCACGCGTGACGAGCCCGCGAACTATTCGTTCGTGTTGCGCGGCTATGTTCGCCACTGGCTTGGCAACGTCTGGGGCGAGTTCGATCGCATCAAGCTGACCGAGATCGTCGGCTCCAAAGACAAGCCCGCGATGAAGCCGACCGGCGAGATCTGATACCGGACGTCGCACCGATGCGCCGCACGCCTGTCTACATTGTCTGTTCCCCGCGACCGGCTGTAGGCAAGACCATGATCGCGCGGCTGCTCACGGAGTTCCTGCTGCTGCAGCGCGGTTCGGTTGCGGCGTTCGATATCAATCTGCGTGAGCCGTCGCTGCTCGACTACCTGCCGAACGTGACGGAGACCGCCCGGATCGACGACACGTTCGGCCAGATGGCGCTGATGGATCGGTTGATTGCCAATGACGGCATCGCCAAGGTCGTCGATCTCGGGTTCCACGCCTTCGACGACTTCTACCGGCTGATCGGCCAAATCGGATTCATGAAGGAAGCCGATCGCCGCGGCGTCGAGCCGATTGTCCTCTTCGTTGCCGACCGCGACCGCACCTCGGAGAATGCCTGGGCCATGCTGCGGTCAGAGCTGCCGAGGGGCGCCTTGATGGGCGTGGACAATGAGCAGGTGCTCTACGGCGACGTGCCAAAGACTTACGCAGGGCAGCGGATGTTGCGGATCGCGGCGCTACCCGCATTTCTCAAATCGATCATCAACAGGATGAACTTTTCCTTCACGCGCTTCCTGCGTGACAACCAGAGTTCATCCTCCGAACTCTCGCAGTGGATCAAGACCAACTACACGCGTTTCCGCGAGATCGAGCTGAATCTGATCCTGCACAAACTGTGACGATGTCGCGGGCGCTGTAGTGGAGTGGATTTGACATTCGCTCGCTACTCGGCAGCGAGTTCGTCAAGCGAATGTCAAATCCAAAGCTCCACTAGAAACTTATATTTGCTAGTGGTCCTTTAATTCTAACATTCGCAAGAGGTGCCTGCTGAAACGGTATGCGAATGTTAGAATTGGACCACTAGTGCCCGTCGAACGTCATCAGCGTGCGCACCGGCACATTCATCGCCCGCAGCTTGGCCGCGCCGCCGAGCTCCGGCAGGTCAACGATGAAGCATGCAGCAACGACCTCCGCGCCAATCTGGCGCAGCAGCTTCACTGCCCCCTCCGCCGTGCCGCCGGTCGCGATCAGATCATCGATCAGGATGACGCGCTCGCCGGGTTTGACAGCATCGGCATGCATTTCCATTTCGTCGATGCCATATTCGAGCGAGTAGGCAATCCGCACCGTCGTATGCGGCAGCTTGCCCTTCTTGCGGATCGGCACGAAGCCGGCCGACACCTGATGCGCCACCGCGCCGCCGAGGATAAAGCCGCGCGCTTCCATGCCGGCAACCTTGTCGATCTTCGATCCGGCCCAAGGCTGCACCAATTCATCGACCGCACGGCGAAACGCCCACGCATTGCCGAGCAGCGTGGTGATATCGCGAAAGATGATGCCGGGCTTCGGGTAGTCCGGAATGGCGCGAACGGTGGCTTTCAAGTCAGTCTCGAGAGTCATCATCTTTTCTTTCAATCCATTCACGCGTCAGTTCACTGACCCAGTCGGAACGCGTTCTCGACAATCCGAAGCCCGATATTACCTTCCAGCGACATCAGCGATTCCGGATGGAATTGCACACCACCGACCGGCAGCGTCTTATGCTCGATCGCCATGGCGATGCCGTCATCGGTGCTTGCGGTGACCTGCAGCACATCCGGCATGCCCTCGCGCTCGACATAGAGCGAGTGATAGCGGCCGATCACCACCTCGTTCGGCAGATTGCCCATCAGCGTGCCGCCGCGCACCTGAACGCGTGAAGGCCGGCCATGGGCAGGCTGAGCCAACTGCCCGAGCTTGCCGCCAAAATACTCGCCGATCGCCTGCACACCGAGACAGACGCCAAACACCGGCATCTTCTTCTGAATGGCCGCATCGATGAAGTTGGAAATGCCGAAATCCTCCGGCCGGCCGGGCCCCGGCGACAGCACCAGGAGATCGTAGTTTTCCTTCTTCATCATCTCGAGCGCATGGGTGTGCCGCGTGACGCTGACGTCCGCACCGACCTGGCGGAAGTAATCGGCAAGCATGTGCACGAAGGAATCTTCGTGATCGATCAGCAACACTTTTTTACCCGAACCCGTGGCATCGGGCGCGAAAGCCGACAGCGGCTTCGGCGGATCGCCGCGCAGCGCATGGAACAGCGCTGCAGCCTTGGTCTGGCATTCCTTTTCTTCGGCCACCGGATCGGAGTCGAACAGCAACGTCGCGCCGACGCGCACTTCAGCAAGCCCATCCTTCATGCGGATAGTGCGGATGGTCAGGCCGGTATTGATGCTGCCATCGAACCCGAGGAAGCCGAGGGCGCCGGCGTACCAGCGCCGCGAGGACCGCTCGTGATCTTCGACGAACTGCATCGCCCACAGCTTCGGCGCACCGGTCACGGTGACGGCCCAGGCATGGGTGAGGAAACCATCGAGTGCATCGAAACCGGGACGCAGCATGCCCTCGACATGATCGACGGTATGGAACAGCTTCGAGTAGGTCTCGATCTGCCGGCGCGCCAGCACCTTGATCGACCCCGGCACGCAAACACGCGCCTTGTCGTTGCGATCGACGTCCGTGCACATGTTGAGCTCGAATTCGTCCTTCTGCGAATTCAAGAGTTCGCGAATCTGCTCCGCATCGCCGATGGCATCCGCGCCGCGCGCGATGGTGCCTGAAATCGGACAAGTCTCGATCCGCTTGCCGTCGGAGCGCACGAACATTTCCGGCGACGCCGCCACCAGGAATTCGCCGTCACCGAGGTTGATCAGCGCGCCGTAAGGCGACGGGTTGATCCTGCACAACCGCTGGAACACTTCCGCAGGCGTACGCTCACACGGCTCGGCGAACAATTGGCCGGGCACCGCCTCGAACAGATCGCCACGTGCGAAGGCCTGACGGGCGACTTCGACTGTCGCCTGATAGTCGCCCGGCGCGTGATCGGCGAAGCCCTTGCGGCCGGTTTTCGCGTAAACGCTGTCCGGTGTCTCGCGCGGGAGGTCCTTGGTGGACTGTCCCTTCCAGCCGAATTCGTAAGAGAGAATGACGCCGCGGCCGGTCGCGCGGTCATAGGCCAGCAGCCGGTCCGGCACGTAGAGCACGATGTCGCGCTGGTCAGAGTCGCGGGCGCGCTTCTGCACCAGATCCTCGAACTGGAAGACGAGGTCGTAAGCAAAGGCGCCGAACAGGCCAAGCAGCGGATCATTGTTCGAGCTGAAGCTCGCGATGATCGCACGCACCAGCGACATCATGGAAGCACGGCGGGTGCGCTGGTCCTCATTCACCGGCGCATCACCGCGCACGATATGCCCCTTGAGGCGTGCCGCGCTCTTTTCAGTGATGACGGCGCTGGGCTCGTTCAGGGTTTCCGCGAGAAATGCCAACAACACCTTGCCGCGTTCGTTAAGCGGCTCGATGAGGAAATCCGTTCCAACCGATTCCAGCCGCAGCGGCGGGTCGGCAAATCCGAGATCGAAGCTTTCATAGCGGCCGGGGACCGTCGTACCGGATGACAGCACCACGCCACGCCGGCTATCCAGCCGTTCGATCAAGCGGTCGAGCGCCGCGCCGCCGGTGAAATGTTCGACGGATCGCGAGACCTCGAGGCCTCGAACCGTCTGATAATCACTGTGCGCGGGGAGCGAGAAAAGTGTCCTGTTCATGCTGTCCTCTTACGAAACTTGCTGGAGGAACGCCACACAGGACAAACGAAAAAGGCCGTCGCTCTGCGATGACGGCCTCGACGATTGAATAAAACAGATCGCACCGGCCACCTTAGAAGGTGGGCCACCAAAGACGGGCTGGCTGGGACACGGTGTTCATGGCTGGCAAAACATCACCCGGAACGCGGGATGTCAAGGGGGAGGCTAGTGTCCCGATTCCGAAGTTCGCACAGGCTTGCTGCTTGCTCGGATGCGAACTTCGGAATCAAAGGGACACTAGTAAGTTTATGATTCTAGTGCCGCTTTTGAATTTGAAGTTCTTCATCGAGCTTGCGGTGTCACTCGGAAGAACTTCAAATTCGCGGCACTAGCGCCTCCCGATCATGTCATCGATGCCCCCGCTCTGGGCTCCCGGGTTCGGCCGGCCGCTGAGACTTATGTTGGACAAAGACGGTGACGCGTCGCTCCCCAACCTCCTCCTCGACCGGGGTCCAGCCCTGCCGAAGGTAGAAGTTACGGCGGATCTTCGGGGCGCAAAGATAAACGTGGCCTATTCCTAGGTCGAACGCGTTGCCCGCTGCCCGCCCAACCAATGTCCGGCCGATCTGCTGTTGCCGGTGCTCGGGTTCGACCCACACGGCCGCCACCCACGGCGTATAATGCTGACGGTCTTCCAGATCGGACGCGATCACCGACGCGGTCCCAAGGAACGTTTCACCGTCGTGGGCGACCAGAGCGAACGGGATCGGCTCCACGTTCATGTTCTCGCGCAGGCGACCGGTGATGTAGTCGATCGGAAGGCCTCGCTCCTTCCACCAAGCCCGCCAGATGCGATCAGCAACCGCGTCAAAAAACGCCGGCTGCTGTCGCAGGTCGGAGACCGTGAACGTCACCCAAGATGCTTCTTGAAGAACTCGGTGGCGCGGCCCCAGGCCTGCTCCGCCGCCTCACGGTCGTGGACCGAAGCCCGCTCTTCGTTCACGAAGGCATGGTCGGCATCGTAGCGGAAGAACTCATAATTCTTTCCGGCCGCTTTCAGGCCCTGCTCGAACGCATCGACCATCTGCGGCGAGAAATAATCGTCCTTGTTGGCAAAATGTCCCTGCAAGGGCACCTGGACATCGGCAGGTTTCGCCGCCTGCTCGGGGGGCACGCCGTAAAACGACACGGCTGCGGTCAGTTCCGGAATTTTCGCTGCGCCGATAATGGTCACCGCGCCGCCCATACAGAAGCCGGTCAATCCCACCTTAGCGCCGTTACGCTTGAGATACTGTGCAGCGCCCCGCACATCCTGCTCGGTCGCTTCGATGAAGTTGAGCGAATTCATCTCTTTGCCCGCCGCATCCGCATCGTGATACGGCACCACGACACCCTTGTAGAGGTCGGGCGCCAGCGCATCGAAACCGGCCAGCGCAAAGCGATCGGTCAACGCCTTGATGTTTTCGGACAGGCCCCACCATTCCTGGATAACCACGACCCCCGGCGCGTTACCCCGCGCGGCATTGGCGAGATAGCCCTTGGCTTCCTTGCCGTCGGGACGCTTGAATGTGATGTGAGTACCCATGGTGACCTCCGAAATTCAATCTGCGGGGCACAATGCCGCTGCGAAGGGAGTTCCGCAATCGTCGAGTAACGCATTCGCATCACGAAACGACGATGCTAGTGGAGTAGATTTGACATTCGCTCCCCACATGGCCGCGAGTTCGTCAAGCGAATGTCAAATCCAAAACTCCACTAGAAAGTCATATTTGCTAGTGGTCCTTTGATTCTAACATTCGCAGGAAGTGTCTGCTGAAACGGGATGCGAATGTTAGAATCGGACCACTAGGCCGTATATCTGGACAGCAAAAAGGCCCCGAAACGGGGCCTTTCGCAGATCGGTAGATATTTCTCGCGCCGCTTAGTGAGCGTTGGCCCACACCTTGCGCTTGGTGAAGTAGAGCAAGAGGCTGAAGATGACCAAGAAGATCATCACCTGGAGGCCGAGGCGCTTGCGGGCCTCGAGATGCGGCTCCGCAGTCCACATCAGGAACGCCGACACGTCCTTGGCGTACTGCTGGACGGTGGCCGGTGAGCCATCGTCAAACGTCACCTGACCGTCGCTGAGCGGCTTCGGCATCTTGATGGCGTGACCCGGGAAGATCTTGTTGTAGTACGAGCCTTCCGGCAGCGAGAAACCGGCCGGCGGCTTCTCTTCAAAGCCCTGCAACAGCGCATCGATGTAGTTCGGTCCCTTTTCCTGGAACTGCGTGAATGCATCGAAGATGAACTGCGGGAAACCGCGCTCGTAACCACGGGCCTTGGCAATCAGCGACAGGTCCGGCGGCAGCGCACCGCCGTTGGACGCACGAGCGGCCTGATCGTTCGGGAACGGCGACGGGAAGTAGTCCGCCGGGCGGCCCGGACGCTCGAACATATCGCCGGCATCGTTCGGTCCGTCCTTGATCTTGTAGTCCGAGGCAAAAGCCGCCGCTTGGGCCGCCGAGTAGCCGGGACCACCAGGATCAGCCAGGTTGCGGAAAGCGACCATCGACAGGGCATGACATGCCGAGCAGACTTCCTTGTAGACTTTCAAGCCGCGCTGCAGCTGGCCTTGATCGAACTTGCCGAGAGGACCGGCAAACGACCAGCTCAAGGACGGAGGCGTCGTACCACCGTGAGCGTTTTCCGCCTTGGCGTCGTTCATGCCACCAACCAGCAGCGAACCGCCGACCGCGAGGGCCACAAGAGCCGAAACCGCTCCCTTACGTCCCTTTGACAGCACGTCGTCAGCGATCGAATTCGGCAGCGGACGAGGCGTTTCAATGCGGCTGAGGAGCGGCAGCACGATGAGGAAGTACGCGAAGTAGCAGACGGTCAGGACACGGCCGGCAACCACATAGATGCCTTCCGGCGGCTGCGCACCGAGGTAGCCCAGACCAAGACAAACGGCCACGAAGATCCAGAAGAACTGCTTGGCCAGCGGACGATACTTGGACGAGCGCGTCTTGGCGCTGTCGAGCCAGGGCAGGAACGCCAGCACGATGATCGCGCCGAACATGGCGATAACGCCGCCGAGCTTGCTCGGGATCGAACGCAGGATCGCGTAGAATGGCAGGTAGTACCATTCGGGCACGATGTGCGCCGGGGTCACGCCGGGGTTGGCCTGGATGTAGTTGTCCGGATCGCCGAGATAGTTCGGGATGTAGAACACGAACCAGGCGAAGAACAGCAGGAAACAGGCCATGCCGAATGCGTCCTTGACGGTCGCGTAGGGCGTGAACGGCACGGTGTCCTTCTCGGTCTTCGGCTCGACGCCGGCCGGATTGTTCTGACCTGCAACATGCAGCGCCCAGATGTGGAGCACGACAACGCCGGCGATCACGAACGGCAGCAGGTAATGCAGCGAGAAGAAGCGGTTCAGCGTCGGGTTACCGACCGAATAACCACCCCACAGCAGCGTCACGATGCTGTCGCCCACATAAGGAATTGCGGAGAACAGGTTGGTGATGACGGTGGCGCCCCAGAAGCTCATCTGGCCCCATGGCAGCACGTAGCCCATGAAACCGGTCGCCATCATCAGCAGGTAGATGATTACGCCGAGGATCCAGAGCACCTCGCGCGGCTCCTTGTACGAGCCGTAGTAAAGACCGCGGAGCATGTGGACGTATACGGCGATGAAGAACATCGAAGCGCCGTTGGAGTGCAGGTAACGCAGCAACCAGCCGTAATTGACGTCACGGACGATGCCTTCGACCGACTTGAACGCCAGATCGACATGCGGCGTGTAGTGCATCGCCAGGATGATGCCTGTGATGATCTGCACAGCGAGCATCATCGAGAGGATCGCACCGAACGTCCACCAGTAGTTCAGGTTGCGGGGGGTCGGATAAGCGATGAAGGAGGAGTGGATCAGTCCCCCGATGGGAAGACGCCGCTCTATCCACTTCAAGGCTGGATTTTGCGGGTTGTAGCTGGATGGTCCGCTCATGATGCGATCCTGAAAAAGAAGTAGCGACGCAATCGGCTAAGTGAGGCTTCAGCCAATCTTGATTTTGGTATCGGAGACGAAGGCGTACGGAGGCACGGCCAGGTTCAGCGGCGCGGGCCCCTGGCGAATACGACCGGAGGAGTCGTACTGCGAACCGTGGCACGGGCAGAAGAAGCCATCATAGTTGCCTTCGTGAGCGATCGGGATGCAGCCGAGATGGGTGCAGATGCCGATGACCACGAGCCACTGATCGTGGCCTTCCTTGACGCGGGACTGGTCAGTCTGCGGATCGGGCAGGCTGGACATATTGACCGAGCGAGCCTCTTCGATCTGTTTCTTGGTGCGGTTCATGATGTAGATCGGCTTACCGCGCCAGAAGACCTTGATATCCTGACCTTCGGCGATCGGCGCCAGGTCGACATCGATTGGGGCGCCGGCCGCGATGGTCGAGGCGTCCGGGTTCATCTGCGAAATCAGCGGCCAGGCAACCGCCGCGGCGCCGACCGCGGCCGCCGCTCCTGTCGCTACATAAAGAAAATCACGGCGTGTCGGTTCAGCCGAGGTGGAGGACGTCACGTTTGCAAACCCTTTCCGAACTGCAGCCGGCGGGACCACCCCTCTGGTGCGGGCGCACCTGGGAGCAGAAGCCGGAGCCCGCGGGGCCCCGCGGTAGCAGAATGACCACATTGTCCTGCTCAGGCGAGCAAAACGTACGATCTAGAATCGATCTATTGGCACCCTTGCCCGGAGAGCGCAAGCCCGCTATCGGCACAGTTGAGTGCGACGCACTAAAACCGCCCACAGCAGAGAATTTTTCACACTTTTCCCACCGGACTGAAGGCCGGATTCCGATGCGCATAGCCCTCTACCAGCCCGACATTCCGCAAAACACCGGAACGATTCTGCGGCTCTGCGCCTGTCTGGGCGTGGAGGCCCACATCATCGAGCCGGCCGGGTTTCCGGTCAGCGACCGGCATTTCCGCCGGGCAGGCATGGATTACCTCGACCAGGTCACGATCATCCGCCACGATTCATGGACAAAATTCAAGGAATGGCGCTCCGAAAAGGGTTACCGCCTGATATTGTTCTCCACCAAGGCGGCACGGCCCTACCTGGATCATACCTATCAAACCGATGACATTCTGCTGTTCGGCCGGGAGTCCGCCGGTGTTCCGGACGGTGTGGTCGATGCTTCCGACGAACGGCTGGTGATCCCGATCGCGCCAGGGATGCGGTCCCTGAACGTCGCCGTCACCGTGGCGATGGCGCTCGGTGAGGCATTACGGCAGACAGGCCATATATCTCCGGGCGATGCCGGGCCTGAGGCAGGTCCGCTAAGTACAACCATTTAG
This sequence comes from Bradyrhizobium sp. SYSU BS000235, assembly GCF_049747295.1. Taxonomy (NCBI): domain Bacteria; kingdom Pseudomonadati; phylum Pseudomonadota; class Alphaproteobacteria; order Hyphomicrobiales; family Nitrobacteraceae; genus Bradyrhizobium; species Bradyrhizobium sp. SYSU BS000235. Next base: position 3,203,554 of record NZ_JBMHJM010000001.1, on the reverse strand, counting down.
AGAGTGCGAGGACTTTGAGTTGAGTTACGCGGTCAAGGAAATTTTCCTGACATTGCAAGGCGAAGGCGCCCATGCCGGGCGCACGGCGGTGTTTTGCCGGTTCAGCGGCTGCAACCTGTGGACGGGCCGCGAGGAGGACCGCGCCGGCGCTACGTGTCAGTTCTGCGACACCGATTTCGTCGGCATGGATGGAACGCTGGGTGGGCGCTACCCGTCCGCTGACGCCCTCGCCGACACTATTGCCGCTCAGTGGGCCGGCTCCTCCGACCGTTATGCCGTGCTGACCGGCGGCGAGCCGCTTTTGCAGATCGACACCGCACTGATCGATGCGCTGCATGCCCGGGAATTCCTGATTGCGGTGGAAACCAACGGCACCGTCGAACCACCGCCGGGGCTCGATTGGATTTGCGTCAGCCCCAAGGCCGGCGCGGAGCTCGTGATCCGCAAGGGGCACGAACTGAAGCTGGTCTATCCACAGGCCGGCGCGCCACCGGAGAACTTCGCCGGCCTCGCCTTCGAGCGGTTCTCGCTGCAACCGATGGACGGACCTGACATAGCGCAAAGCACGGAAAGCGCTGTCGCCTATTGCCTGCGTCATCCGCAGTGGCGGCTGAGCGTTCAGACACACAAAGCCCTTGGCATCAGATAATCGAGATCACGCAGGACCGGACAGTCGCGATGTGGGAATTGACGAAAACCTTCCGTTTCGAAGCCGCCCACTCCTTGGCGGGGACGACGCTGGGTGAGACCAGCGAGGAAATTCATGGCCACTCGTTTCGCGCCGAGGTCAGTGTGCGCGGGACGCCCGACCCCAACACCGGGATGGTGATGGATCTCGGCCTGCTCGAGCGCAGCATGGACGACGTGCAAAAAATGCTCGACCATAAATACCTCAACAAGATCGAGGCGCTCGGGCGACCGACACTGGAGAACCTGACGCGTTTCATCTGGGAGCGGGTCCAGCACGCCGGCCACGTGACCCGCGTCAGCGTCCACCGCGACAGCTGCAACGAAAGCTGCACCTATTTCGGTCCCCAGATCCGACCTCACTCATAGAACTGACTTCCCGCATAACAAGAAGGGAGACGCGGATTGGAAAAACCAGTCACGACGATCGAACACCGCAAGCAGCGTGCCCGCGCCTGGTTCGAGAGCCTGCGCGACGATATTTGTCTCGATCTCGAGGAACTCGAGGCCGAAGCCTCTCCCTCGCTTTATCCGGGAGAAGCAGGCCGTTTCGTACGAACGGCTTGGGAACGCACCGATCATACCGGCAAACCCGGCGGCGGCGGCGTGATGTCGGTGATGCGGGGCCGTCTTTTTGAAAAGGTCGGCGTGCATTGCTCCACCGTGCATGGCGAATTCGCGCCGGAATTTCGCGCCCAAATCCCGGGCGCAGCTGACGACCCGCGATTCTGGGCCTCTGGAATTTCGCTGATCGCACATCCGCGCAATCCGAATGTCCCCGCGGTCCACATGAACACGCGCTTTGTCGTCACGACAAAGGCATGGTTCGGCGGCGGCGCGGACCTCACCCCGGTGCTCGACCGGCGGCGTACCCAAGACGACCCAGACACGAAAACATTTCACGCGGCCTTGAAGCGCGCCTGCGATGCCCATGCGGCCATCGCGCCTTACGACAAATACAAGACCTGGTGTGATGAGTATTTCTACCTGCCGCATCGCAAGGAGGCACGCGGCATCGGCGGCATCTTTTATGACTGGCATGATTCCGGCGATTGGGATGCTGACCTCGCCTTTACTCAGGAAGTCGGTCAGACCTTTGCCAAGGTCTATCCGGAACTGGTGCGGCGGAATTTCGCAACAGCATGGACGTCGCAAGACCGCGAAGAACAACTTGTGCGACGGGGACGCTATGTCGAATTCAACCTGCTCTATGACCGCGGCACGATCTTCGGCCTGAAGACCGGCGGCAACGTCGATTCCATCCTGTCGTCGATGCCGCCAGAAGTGAAGTGGCCGTAGTTCCTCCGAAAGAAAAAAGAGAACTGTCGCAAGCGAAATGAAAAGCTCTGGACAATTCGTCCGGAGCTTTTCGTTTTGTCAGAGTGTCATGACCCGCGGTTAGGTTAGCGCCATTCCACTTTGCCAACGCATGATCCCGAATGGCGGAACCGTTCTTCGGGGCATTCATGCATCACACACGGAGCGGATCATGGGACTGAAAGCAGGTGATGTCGTTATTCTCAAATCAGGCGGCCAGCCCCTGACCGTTGCAGAGGTCGACGGCGACATGGTGGAATGCGTCTGGATCGGTGAAGAAGGCGACTTGTTTCGCGAAAAGCTTCCATCCGTCGTTCTCGACGTCGCTCACTTCGAACCGCTCGACGATGAAGACGAGCACGACGAAGACGAAGATGACAGTGAAGATGACGAGGATGAAGACGAAGACGAGCATGAAAAGGCGAAGGTCGCCTGAGACCATCTCATCTCGCGATGGCACACCGCCGGGATGACTGGCGGTGTGTGTTTCGAGGCTCAGAGCAGGTGATCGCGGGTGTAGCGTACCGTGGTTTCATCCGCGATCGCTTTCAGGGCGGCTTCATCCATCGGAAATTGCGCTGCAAGCCACGCATCCTCCGCCAGCGTCAGGACATGACCGAGCGCAGGGCCTTCCGCGATGCCGCGTGCAATGAAATCACCGCCCTTGAGCGGAAACACCGGCGGCGTCCAGCGGTCCGGCAGCGATACGAAATTCTGCCAATATGACGACGTGGCGTCACGCCCTGCTCGTGCCCAGGCCAGCATGATGCGTTCGCGATAACGGCCAGCATCGCCGATCCGATAAAATCTGCGCTGCGCGATATCCTCATCCATATCCTTGAGCCGCCACCAGCGATGCCCCATCGAATCCAGCCGCTTGGCTTCGACGTTGGAGAGGCGCAGTCGCTGGGCCAGCCGCTTGGCATCTTCGGTGACTGCGACTGCCAAGGCGCCGAGGCGACGAATCGGATCGGGATCGAGTCCCAGCAAGGCTTCCGCTTCGACCATCCTGGCGAAGACACCATGATAGATCACGCCGGCGGCGAAACGGAGCAAGCCCGCATTGTCCATCGCGACTAGGGCCGGCCCGGCGCCAGGAGCCACGACCAGCTTCAGCATCTCCATGCGAATGCGTTCAGCGGAAAGCATGCACAGACCGTCCCGCCCAGCGATGCAGGCGTCATACCCTGCAGGATCCGGCTCGCCTTCACCGTAGGCGGCATGAATCCGGAAAAACCGCAGAATACGCAGATAATCTTCGGCGATCCGCCGCGCGGGCTCCCCGATAAAGCGCACGCGCCTTACCTCGATATCAGCTAGCCCGCCAACGTCGTCATGCACGACACCGTCGGGGGTCAAGGACAGTCCATTAATGGTGAAATCGCGGCGCTGCGCGTCCCGCACCCAGTCGCGCCCGAATGCAACCTTGGCCTTGCGGCCAAACGTTTCGACATCCTCGCGCAAGGTCGTCACTTCAAACGCCCTGTTCTCGATCACCAAGGTGACCGTCCCGTGCTCGACCCCGGTGGGCACACTCTTGATCCGCGCGCGCTTGGCGCGGTTGATTACCTCTTCGGGCAACGCAGTGGTCGCGATGTCGATCTCGCCGACCGGAAGGCCGAGCAACGCATTGCGGACGGCCCCGCCGACCACACGCGCCTCTTCGCCATCACTATTGAGAACTCCCAGCACGCGAGCGGCCGGGCCCGATGTCAGCCAGGTTGCATCGCGCAGCGAGCGCATCGCGCTCATTTTTCGGATCCCCGAATCAGTTTGCCATTCTCCATATGAGCGGGAGTGTAAGTCGTTCCGGGCGGCGCCCCCGAAAAATTCGCCAGCAACACGAGGCTTACGATCACAAGCAACAGCGCCAGGAAAGTCAATTTGACGACGACGCGAGACGGCCACGACGTCTTGATGAAAATACCGTGGCGTCTGGCAATCAGAATGACCGCATAGACGGCAAAGGGAATAAGAAAAATTCCGATCTCGGTGAGAACGGGACGGATCATGCAAGATATATCCGCTCGTACAACGCGCGCAGCATACCAGCGGTCGCGCCCCAGATGTAGCGCTCCTCGAATGGCATTTCGTAAAATGACCGCTGCATACCGCGAAATTCCTTGTGCCCAAGCTTATGATTGCCCGGGTCCATAAGAAACGCCAGCGGCACCTCGAAGACATCGTCGACTTCGTCGCGACTGATCGTGAGCTCGAACCCCGGACGAACCCGTGCAAGCGTCGGCAAAATCCGGAATCCAAAACTTGTTGCATAAACGTCGAGATAACCGACCGGATCGATGAAGGACGGCTTGAGGCCGATCTCCTCGTCGGCTTCGCGCAGTGCAGCATTCAGGGGCGATGCATCCGTCGCGTCGATCTTGCCACCGGGAAAGGAGATTTGTCCGGCGTGCTCGTTCAGGTGCTCGGCGCGCTTGGTCAGCAACACGGTCGGAAGCTCGCGCTCAACGATCGGAACGAGCACCGCCGCCGGTCGAACCGGTCTCTCTTTCGCGATGATCTGCAGCATGGCGTCGGTGCCGAAATCACCGGTCGGCGCGAGAATACTCGCGTCCGTCAGCCCTGCGGGAACGTCGAAGGACAGGCGCTCCCGCGCCCGGCGGAAAAATTCATCCGAACTCATATCGGCGGGTGCCGCGGCGCGAGCGGACGCATCCGTCACAATACTGTCAGTCAAACCACATCCCTCGCCTGCGCCGCGTCGGCCATCGAAAAGAACACACCGTCAGATACGACCCCAAACAATTCGCGGCCATCGACGACTCGTTCCTCACCCATTTTCACCAGGTCATAATAGAGCGCACGGGTGACTTTTGCCCATAGCTCCGAACGCACATGCAGATAGGGCGTCAGCCCGCCATCGGCTGACGCCTCAAACCGCAACCGATGATTGCCATCGCATGGCACCCATTCGTCCACGTTGGTGCGAAAACTCAGCTGCCGTCCGCTTCCCTCGCCCCCCTCCGCCATCTCAACAGCGAGGAAAGGTGCGTCGTCGACACGGATGCCGACTTTTTCGACGGGAGTGACAAGAAAATATTTATCATCCGCGCGCTTAAGGATCGTGGAAAATAATTTCACCAGCGCCGGCCGCCCGATTGGCGTGCCCAGATAAAACCACGTGCCGTCACCGGCGATCCGCATGTCGAGATCGCCGCAAAAGGGAGGATTCCACATGTGGACCGGTGGCAGACCCTTTGTCGCAGCACGGCGCGCAGCGTCGGTCAGCCCGTCAAGGCGCTGCGCGGCATTTGGTTCCCTCTGCCCTTGGTTCGCCATTGTTTGTCCCGACGTTTGACGCCCTTATTTGGCACGGATGGTGTTAGTTCAGAACGATGAGAATTTCCCGAGACTTCGCAAGAAAGCTCGCCCGAATACTCGCCACATCGTGATGAAGTTCAAGCCCCCCACCCGTTAAGGTGGGGACAGCATGACGTGACGAATACAATAAGAGAATACTTAGCCTTTGCACCCGTTTAGCATAGGTACGATCTGAATGCGGGCGGTCCGCAACGACGGTCCACGCGAGGAGAATGGTATGGCAGACAGTGTTGAAAAACTCGAAGACGTGATCGTGCGCTCCGCAGAGCAGATCGCGGGCAATATCCGAGCCGCTCGGGAAGCGATTTCGACTGTCATCTTCGGTCAGGAGCGCGTCGTCGAAAACGCGCTGGTCACGATCTTGTCGGGCGGACATGCCCTACTTGTCGGCGTGCCAGGCCTTGCCAAGACCAAGCTCGTCGAAACCCTGGGCGTTACCCTCGGCCTTGATGCCAAGCGCGTGCAATTTACGCCTGACCTGATGCCATCGGACATTCTGGGTGCCGAAGTGTTGGACGAAAGCGCGACCGGCAAGCGTTCGTTCCGCTTCATTGCAGGACCTGTCTTCGCGCAGCTGCTGATGGCGGACGAAATTAATCGTGCCAGCCCGCGCACTCAGTCGGCGCTGTTGCAGGCGATGCAGGAGCAACACATCACCGTCGCTGGCGCCCGTCACGATCTGCCGAAGCCATTCCATGTGCTCGCGACCCAGAACCCACTGGAGCAGGAAGGCACCTATCCGCTGCCGGAAGCCCAGCTCGACCGCTTCCTGATGGAGATCGACGTCGAATATCCGGACCGTGACGCCGAGCGGCGCATCCTGTTCGAGACCACCGGCGCCGAAGAAACCGCGGCCAAAGCCGCGATGACGGCGGAAACGCTGATCACCGCACAGCGGCTGGTGCGCCGGCTGCCGGTCGGCGATTCCGTTGTCGAGGCGATCCTGTCTTTGGTGCGCTCGGCGCGCCCCGGCCAAGAGGGCGGCGAGAGCGCCAAGTCCATCGCCTGGGGTCCCGGTCCCCGCGCGAGCCAGGCGCTGATGCTTGCGGTCCGCGCGCGCGCACTGCTTGACGGTCGCCTCGCACCATCCATCGATGACGTGCTCGATCTTGCCGAACCGGTCCTGAAACACCGCATGGCACTCACTTTCTCGGCCCGCGCCGAAGGCCAGACCGTTGCCGACGTCATCACGCAACTGAAAACGCGGATCGGCTGACGATGGCAACGCGGGTGCAGCCAGCTCTTCAGGAGATCGAAGCAGTCCGACGCGCGGACGGTGAAAGCCGTTCGCTAGCAGCGTCGCTGCCGCGTCTCGTGCTGGAAGCACGCCGCATCTCGGCCAACGTCATTCACGGCCTGCATGGACGGCGCCGTGCCGGTACTGGTGAGAATTTTTGGCAATACCGCCGCTTCGTTTCCGGCGAAGCTTCGCAAAACGTCGATTGGCGCCGCTCGGCGCGCGACGACCATTTGTATGTGCGCGAACAGGAATGGGAAGCGGCGCACACCATCTGGCTGTGGCCTGACCGCTCCCCGTCCATGGCGTTCGCCTCGAAGGCCGCGCGCGACAGCAAGCTCGAACGGGCGCTGGTGGTGACGTTTGCACTGGCTGAACTACTGGTGTCGGGCGGCGAGCGCGTCGGCATTCCCGGCCTGATGAATCCGACCTCGAGTCGCAACATCGTCGACAAAATGGCGCAGGCAATCCTGCACGATAGCGCAACGCGCGGCAGCCTGCCGCCGCAGTTCGTGCCCGCAGCCCTGGCAGAAGTCGTGGTGCTGTCGGATTTCTGGTCACCGATCAGCGACATCCGCACCATGCTCGGCGGCCTGTCGGCCTCGGGAGCGCATGGAACATTGCTGCAAGTCGTCGATCCCGCGGAAGAAACTTTTCCTTATTCCGGCCGCATCGAATTCGTGGAGCCCGAGGGCGCCGGCGTGATCACGGCAGGCCGCGCTGAAACCTGGGCGCAGGACTATACAGCGCGCGTTGCCGCGCATCGCGACGCCATTCGTCACGAAACCAACAAGCTCGGCTGGCTGTTCTCGACCCACACAACGGATCGCTCGGCGGCGGAATTGCTTCTTTTCCTTCATAACGGCATGACCGCTGCCAAGAGCGGCGCACGGGCCTCAGGTCTTGCGGGGCGCAGCGCATGATGGGTCTTCCGCTTTCCTTTGCTGAACCGTGGCTGCTGGTCGGCTTGCTGAGCCTGCCGGCGCTGTGGTGGCTATTGCGTGTGATGCCACCGCGTCCGCGCCGGATCGATTTTCCACCGACGCGATTACTGTTCGACATCGTGCCAAGGGAAGAAACGCCTTCACGCACGCCGTGGTGGCTGACCGCCCTGCGGTTGCTGGCCGCCGCGCTGGTGATTTTGGCAGCCGCCGGCCCGGTGTGGAATCCGAGTGAAGGCGTTGCACGGTCGAATGCGCCGCTTGTCATGTTGCTCGACGATGGCTGGAGTGCAGCCGCGAGCTGGGATGCCCGCGTCAAGACGGCGGATGAACTGATCGCCAATGCGGAAGCCGATCGACGTGCGGTTGCCATCGTGCCGCTCTCGGAAAGCACGCGTGACTTCTCGCTGATGCCTGCGGGCACTGCTCGCGTGGCGCTGCGTCAGCTGTCCCCCAAGCCGTACTCCGTTGAACGTGTCGAGACGTTGCCTGCACTCGGGCGCCTTCTGGAAAAAACCGGCGATGCAGAGGTCGTCTGGCTCAGCGACGGTGTCGATACGGGACGCGGCAGCGAATTCGTGGAAAATCTCACCAAGACGATCCAGAATCGGGCTCTGACCATCTTTGAAGGCGGCACACCACCGGCACACGCTTTGGCAGCCGCTGAAAACGCCGCCGCAAAGATGACCGTGAAGGTCCTGCGCGCAACCAGCGGCAATGGCGACGTCGGCCTCGTTCGCGCCCTCGACCAGAAGGGATCACCGATCGGCGAAGCGCGTTTCGCTTTCGGGGCGCGGGATCAGGAAACCGAAGCGAGCTTCGATCTGCCCGTGGAACTGCGCAACGACATTACGCGGCTTGAAGTGGCCGGCGAACGGTCTGCTGGTGCCGTGCAACTGCTCGACAAGCGCTGGCGGCGGCGCGCCGTCGGCATCGTCAGTGGCGCGACCAACGACACCGCGCAACCCCTGCTGGCCTCGACCTTCTACCTCACGCGCGCGCTGGCTCCGTTCGCCGATGTTCGACTTGGCGAGCGCACCGCCCCCGCCGTCGCCATCGGACAGTTCCTCGATCAGAAGCTGCCGATGATCGTGCTGGCGGATGTGGGCACACTGTCGCCTGAGATTTACGACCGTCTCAATAAATGGATTGCGCAAGGCGGTGTGCTGGTGCGTTTCGCGGGCCCCCGGCTTGCTGCCGGCGACGACGATCTGGTCCCGGTCAAATTGCGCCGCGGCAATCGCAGCCTTGGCGGCAGCCTCACCTGGGAGAAACCGCAACCGCTCGCATCGTTCGCCGCAGATGGCCCATTCGCGGGCCTGCCGGTGCCGAAGGATGTGACCGTCACCCGTCAGGTTTTGGCTGACCCGAGCGCTGCACTCGCCTCGCGCACCTGGGCCTCGTTGCAGGACGGCACGCCGCTGGTTACAGGCGAGCGCAGAGATAAAGGCGTTGTCGCGCTGTTCCATGTCAGCGCGGACATGCGTTGGTCGGATCTGCCGATGTCAGGGGTCTTCGTTGAGATGCTGCGCCGGATTGTCGACATGTCCGGCTACACAGCGAATCCCGGTGCAGGCGTCGCTGCCGACGCGAGCATCGAGACTGTCGCACCGCTGCGAACGCTGGATGGCTTCGGCGCTTTCGGCCCGCCGCCGGCCACGGCCAAACCGCTGCGTGCGGATTACCGCGATCGCGCCACGCTCGATCATCCGCCTGGTCTGTATGGACCGGTAGACGGCCCACTCGCGGTGAACACGCTGGCGGCTGCAGACCGCATGGCGCTACTGGACACCTCGCCTCTCAAGGCGCGCCGCGCGACCTACACCAATGCGGAGCCGCGCGATCTGCGCGGCATTCTGCTCTCCACCGCACTTGCCCTTTTCCTGATCGACGCGATCATTGTCGCGATCCTCGGCGGAGGTATCGCCGCCTTGTTGCGGCGGCGAGCGGCGACCGCCGCGCTGGTCCTGGCGTTGGTGGCCGCTTCGATGATCGGCTCACCATTCTCGGCCTACGCGCAGGCGCCGAAGGCCGACAGCGCGAAGACGGCGACAACGAACAACGCAGCCAGTGACGACTTCGCCATCAAGGCCACCGCGCAAACACGACTGGCCTATGTCGTGACCGGAAACAACGATGTGGATTCCATCGTCAAGGCAGGCCTGTCCGGACTGACGCTGTTTCTCGCGCAGCGTACGGCGCTGGAGGCCGGCGACCCTATCGGCGTCGATCCCGCGCGCGACGAACTGTCGTTCTTTCCGCTGCTGTACTGGCCGGTGATTTCCGGCGCGCCGAAGCCGTCGCAGGAAGCCATCAACAAGCTCGACGCCTATATGAAACAGGGCGGCACGGTGCTGTTCGATACCCGCGACGCCATCGAAGCGCCTCCTGGCCCCGGTGGCGATTCTCAAACGCCGGGCATGTTGACGCTCCGTAACATCCTCTCCTCGCTCGACATCCCCGAGCTCGAGCCGGTGCCACGCGAGCATGTGCTGACCAAGACGTTCTACCTGCTGCGCGACTTTCCAGGCCGCTTTACCTCCGGTCAAACCTGGGTCGAGGCTTTGCCGCGCAACGAAGATGAAGATTCAGCCGAGCGACCGGCGCGTGGCGGCGACGGCGTTTCACCGATCATCATCACCTCCAACGATTTGGCCGGTGCATGGGCGATGCAGCCGGACGGCCAGCCGATGCTGCCGATGACACCGGGTGAGCCGCGGCAACGCGAATTCGCCTTCCGGGCCGGCGTCAACATCGTGATGTACACCCTGACCGGCAACTACAAGGCCGATCAGGTACACGCTCCCGCACTCATCGAACGGCTGGGGCAATAGTCCATGCAATACGGTATCGCGTTCGCCCCTCTCGTTCCTGCCGTCGTGCTGTGGATCGGCCTCGCCGCCATCGTCGTGATCGCCGCGGTGCTCATGCTCGCGCGTGCGCGTGGCACAGCGATCCGCGTTGGGGCGCTCGCTTTGATCCTTCTGGCGCTGGCCAATCCATCGTTCACGCGGGAAGAGCGCGAACCGCTCAGCTCCGTTGCGGCCGTCGTCGTCGACCGCAGTCCGAGCCAGAGCTTTGGCGACCGGACACGCGAAACCAATGAAGCGCGCGATGCGCTCGTCGACCGACTCAAGCAGATCAAGGGACTCGAAGTTCGTGTCGTCGAGGCCGGACAGGCGGACGGCGAAACCGACGGCACCAAACTATTCTCGGCAGTGACATCGGCCCTGTCGGATGTGCCGACAGACCGCGTTGCAGGTGCGTTTCTGATCACCGACGGGCGCGTGCACGATATACCGGCGAGTGCCGCCGGCGTCGGCTTCAATGCGCCGGTCCACGCATTGGTAACCGGCCGCAGCGACGAGCGCGATCGCCGCATTGCCATTGTGGCCGCACCGCGGTTCGGCATCGTCGGCCAGACACAGACCATCACGTATCGCCTCGATGATCAGGGCGTCACCGGTGAGCGCGCACGGGTGACCGTGCGGCGCGACGGTGACGTGCTGAGCGAGCGTTCGGTGCGCAGCGGCGAGCAAGTCAGCGTGACGATCGAGATTCCCCACGCCGGCCAGAACATCGTGGAGATCGAAGCCTCGCCGCTTGCGAATGAACTGACGCCCGTCAACAACCGGGCCGTGGTGTCGATCGACGGAGTGCGCGACAAATTGCGTGTGCTGCTGGTGTCGGGAGAACCCCATTCCGGTGAACGCACCTGGCGCAACCTCTTGAAATCCGATGCCAGCGTCGATCTCGTTCACTTCACCATCCTGCGTCCACCGGAGAAGCAGGACGGCACGCCGATCAACGAATTGTCGCTGATCGCATTTCCGACACGCGAGCTGTTCCAGCAGAAGATCAACGAATTCCAGTTGATCATCTTCGACCGCTATGCACGTCAAGGCGTGCTGCCGATTTCGTATTTCGACAACATCGCGCGCTATGTCCGCAACGGCGGTGCCGTGCTTGTTTCGGCAGGTCCCGATTACGCGGGCCCGACGAGCATCTGGCGCACACCGTTGGACTCGGTGCTCCCGGCCGAGCCAACAGGTGTCAGCGAGAAAGCATTCACCGCTCGCCTCAGCGAGACCGGAAAGCGTCATCCGGTGACGCGCGGGCTCGAGGGCTCGAACAGCGATCCGCCGCACTGGAGCCGCTTCTTCCGCCTCGTCGATACTCGCAATCCGATCAACCCGCCGGTGATGGAAGGCGCTGACGGCAAGCCGCTGCTGCTGTTGTCGCGGCAGGGTGAAGGCCGCGTTGCACTGCTGTTGTCGGATCACATCTGGCTGTGGGCTCGTGGCTATGAAGGCGGCGGGCCACATCTCGACCTTCTTCGCCGCCTGTCGCACTGGCTGATGAAGCAACCCGAGCTTGACGAAGAAGCGCTTCGCCTCAAGGTCGAGGGCCGCGATCTGGTGGTGGTGCGGCAGACCATGGCGGACAGTGTCCAACCGATCACGGTCACCTCACCGTCCGGCGCCACCCGTCAGATCACGCTTAGCGCAGGCGAGCCCGGCGAATGGCGTGCGACCACGAATGCCGACGAACTTGGCCTGTGGCAGGCGACCGACGGCACGCTGAAGGCGCTGATCAATGTCGGCCCGGTCAATCCAAAGGAGTTTTCGGAAGTCACATCCACCACCGAAGCGCTGCGCCCTCTGGCCCAGGCGACAGGCGGAGATTCCCGCCGTATCGCCGACAACGGCAGCGTCGATCTTCCACGCGTTCTGCCCGTGCGAGCCTCATCGGTGTTCCGTGGCGACGGCTGGCTCGGCGTGAAGATGCGCGACGCCAGCGTGGTGCGCGGCATCGGAGTGCTGCCGGTCTTCGCCGGACTGGTCGGATTGCTGCTGTTGCTCGGCGCATTCGCCGCGACCTGGCTGCGCGAGGGCCGGTAAACGCGCCTGCCCCGCCGCTGTCAAAAAAGCCGCCTCCCCGGTTGACACCGGAACCCCAACCATAGATGTTATATTATAACATCTGAGATCGACCGTCAGCGTTCGGCCGGATGTGTGGGGCGTCTGTTGGTATGAAGTGGCTTCGGTCAAACGCAAAACGGCTGTCGATGCTGGCGTTGTTCGCGCTGGCTCTCCAGTTCGGATTGTCGTTCGGCCACATCCACGTTGATCATGCCCTTGCCGCGCCAACGGCGGTCTCCGATCAGGCCTCCGCGTCCAGCGCGGACGGCAACGGACACCATCAAGACGACCCCGCGGACATCTGCGCCATCTGCGTCACCGTCGCGATGGCAAACGCGTTGGTGGATGCGACCCCACCGGTTCTGCCCGTCCCGCTCGACGCAAACGCTGCGGAAATTTCCGCTGACTTCGCGCACCATGTCACGGCAACTCGCCGCGTCGCATTCCACTCCCGCGCACCTCCCCGATCCTGACTCGAACACCATTCCAAAACCTGACGCCAGCCGCACCGCGGTGACCGTCGGGGCACTCGAGGTTCAAGCCCGCCCCTCCGGCGGCACGCCGCCTGTCCAACACAGCGAAGACAGAGGCGGCATCAGGATCAAAACGTCATGTCGAATCATTTCATTCGCGCCTCGCTGGCCGGTTGCTCGGTCATCGTATTGGCGCTCTGCGTGAGCGTCCCCGCACGCGCGCAAAAAGCCGATCAGCCGTCATCGGCTGAGGCCGGCACCACCGCACTGCCGGAGGTCGTCGTCCGCGCACCCAGCCCAATCGTGCGGCGCCGCCCGCACCGCGCCGCAGCCGGGGGCACTACACCCGCCACCAATCCCGCGCCGGAACCCGCACAAGACACGGCCGCCCTTCCCGGCACGCTACCCATCGTCACCGATCAGTTCGCCACCGTCACAGTGGTGCCGAATGAAGAGATCCGCCGCAGCGGCGCGGCAACGCTCGGCGATCTGCTCAACAACAAACCCGGCATCACCGGATCATCGTTCGCGCCGGGCGCATCCAGCCGGCCGATCATCCGCGGCCTCGACGTCAACCGCGTCGGCATCGTCGAGAACGGCCTCGGCAGCAGCGGCGCATCGGATCTCGGCGAGGATCACTTCGTGCCGATCGACCCGCTATCGACCAATCAGGTTGAGGTCATCCGTGGCCCGGCGACACTGCGCTACGGCTCGCAATCGATCGGCGGCGTGGTCAGTGCAACCAACAACCGCATCCCGGAATCGTCGCCTTGCAGTGCGCTGCCGACGATGCAGACCTATGGCTACAACGTCAAAGCGCCGCAACTTTCCGCGTCCAATCCCTGCGCAAGCTTTGAGACGCGCACCTCAATCTCCAGTGTCGACCAAGGCCGCGAAGGCGGCGTGCTGCTCGATGCCGGCGGCAACAATGTCGCCGTCCACGTCGACGCGTTCGACCGGAAGACCGAAGACTACAGCATTCCCGGCGCGCCCTATCTCAGCCAGCCCAATAACCACACCGGCAAACAACCCAACTCGGCCGCAAGCGCCAATGGCTTCTCGGTGGGAGGTTCCTACTTCTTCGCCGGCGGCTTTGTTGGTGCGTCGGTCACGCAGAACAATGCGCTCTATCACATCCCGGGCCTCGATGGCGCAGAGCATCAGACCCGTATCGATGGCAAACAAACGAAGGTCGCAGTTCATGGCGAGTATCGGCCGGACACAGCCGCCATTGATACGATCCGCTTCTGGCTCGGCGCCACCGACTACAAACACAACGAGATCGGTCTGGCCGATCCCGCGGACTTCTCCAGCGACGGGGTTCGGCAGACCTTTACCAACAAGGAGCAGGAAGGCCGCGTCGAGGTGCAGCTTGCACCGTACAACCTGCCCTTTGCGACACTCACCACAGCTGTCGGCGTACAGGCGTCGCATCAGGAACTGACCGCGCCGAGCCCCGATGATCCAGGCTCGCAGTTCAATGGCTTGTGGGACCCGAACCACAATACCAAGGTCGCGGGTTACATCTTCAACGAGTTCAAGTTCAGCGAGACCACCAAGGCGCAGGTGGCCGGCCGTATCGAACATGTTGATCTGGACGGCGTGACACCTGAGTTTCCGGCAAGCTTCCTCGGCGTCGATCCCGTGGGGCCCAATATGGCGCGCAATCCGAAATTCACGCCGAAGAGCGGAAGCATTGGCCTCATCCAAAACCTACCGCTTGATCTCGCCGCAAGCCTGACAGCGCAGTATGTGGAGCGTGCCCCTAAACCCGCGGAGTTGTTCTCACGCGGCGCACATGATGCCACCGGCACCTTCGATATCGGCAATCCCAATCTCGGCATTGAAACGGCCCAGACCGTCGAAGCCGGATTGCGGCGCGCCACTGGCCCCTTCCGCTTTGAGCTGACGGGATACTACACACGCTTCAACGGCTTCATCTTCCGCAACCTGACCGGCGTGATGTGCGATGAAGATTTCGGCTCGTGCGGCAACCCGGCGGGGGAACTGAAGCAGGCAATCTACTCGCAACGCAATGCGACCTTCCGTGGCGGCGAATTTCAGTTCCAGTACGATGCGGTACGCGTATGGGGTGGAATATTCGGTGTCGAAGGCCAGTACGACATCGTACGCGCCACCTTCACCGACGGGACCAATGTTCCGCGCATTCCGCCGCAGCGCGTCGGCGGCGGATTCTACTACCGGGATGATCACTGGCTTGCCCGTGTCAACCTGCTGCACGCTTTCGCGCAAAACGACGTCAGCGGGGTCGAAACCACCACCCCGGGATACAACCGCCTGAGAGCGGAAGTGAGCTACACAACGAAACTCGCAAAGGACAGTTGGCTTGGACCACGCGAGTTCATCGTCGGCATCGTCGGAGACAATCTTCTCAACGAAGACATTCGCAACTCCGTTTCCTACAACAAGGACGAGGTGCTGATGCCAGGACTTGGCGTTCGGATGTTCGCCAATGTGAAGTTCTAAATACGGAAACGCCGCTCTTTCATCTGATCCCGCGATAGCAGGTTTGGTGAAAGAGCGGATCTTTGACGATGCGTGATCGCGTAGAATGAAAAGAGCGTGCGTTCTGCTCAGAACGTGCGGACGAAATTCCAGTCCGGACGGATCGGTCCGCTGACGCCTTCAAAGGCATTGTCTGCAAGTTCGCACACCAGCAGCCGTGCCGGATCGACCGGCCCTGGCATCGCAGTGATTCCTTTTGGGATGCGCTTGAAACCGACACGGCTGTAATAGGCTTCGTCGCCGACCAGCACGATCAGCCGATGCCCTGCCGCCTTTGCGTCAGCCAACGCGCGGTCCATCAACGCACGGCCGATGCCCCGGTCACGAAATGGCGGCTCGACGGTCAGCGGGCCCAGCAACAGGGCCGGTGTATCGCCGACGCAAATCGGCAATTGACGGACTGAACCGACCATCAGGGTGCCGATCCGCGCCGTGAACGACAGGTCGAGCAGATGATCAACATGCTCACGAAGACGATAGGCGCTGAGCGCATAACGTCCCGGCCCGAACGTGCGCTCGTGAAGGCGCTCGATGGCTTGTTCGTCGTTGGCGGTTTCAGCCAGGATGGTCAGGGAAAGGTCGGACATGACAGGTGGCGAATAGCATCTCGCGCAGTCTGGGTCCACCTACTCATGAGCCCCCACCAGGAAGAGCTTCGGTTCACCTGCTCCAATCCTCCGTGATCGGCTTGTTCTCGAGAACTTCAGCGATCCGGAGCCGGGTCCCGCGCGTCGTGTCCGGCGGCAGTTCAGCCACATCGAAAAAGCCGCAGGCGATGATTTCGTGGTTACGTTCCGGCATCCGGTCCTGCTGAAAGGACCGGACGACATAAACCGCAACGTGATCACGCCGCGATACCCGCCTGTTGAAGAACAAACCGTGCAGATGCGGCTCGCCGGTCATTTCGATCCGGCCTTCCTCGATCAATTCGCGCTTGAGGGACTCCATGAAGGTCTCGCCGGTCTCCACACCCCCGCCCGGCAGGTGCCAGCCGGAGACGTAACTGTGCTTCACCAGGAAGACCCGATTGTCGGCATCGAGTACCACCGCCCGGACACCCAGCGTCATGCCCCGGGCGAAACGCGCATAAAAATGAAAGACGTGCCGGATCAACGGCTCAAACCTCACACGAATATCCTGGATGCTCATTGCGCGAGATTCCCGCCGCGATATCGTGATATGCACTCTAGTGATTGCGAGGACACCGGAGCGTGATAGCAGTTCAATGCGGGGTGGTCACGTTTCTATGACCTCATTTCTCTTGGCCCATCTGTCCGATCCACATCTCGGCCCCATGCCGCAACCGCGGCTGCGCGAGCTCGCCAGTAAACGGGCCATCGGCTATTTCAACTGGCGGCGCAAACGTCACGCGGTTCATCGCCGCGATGTCCTCGGCGAGCTTGTGGCGGACCTGCAGGCACAGCGCCCCGATCACATCGCCATCACAGGCGACCTCGTGAATATCGCGCTGCCTCTGGAATTCACCGCTGCGCGCCAATGGCTGGAAAGCGTCGGCACGCCGCACGATGTTTCATTGGTGCCCGGCAACCATGACGCTTATGTCGGCGGCATCCGCGATCATTTTCCAACCGCGTGGGCCGACTACCTGCACGGTGATGGTGCCGCTCAGACCGGTGAAACCATTTTTCCCTATTTGCGGCGGAGAGGACCGCTGGCGCTGATCGGCGTGTCCACTGCCGTTCCGACCGCACCGTTCATGGCGACCGGGCGGCTCGGTCACGTCCAGCGTGCAAGCCTCGGGCGGCTTCTCCCGAAACTCGCCTCGGAAAACCTGTTCCGCGTCCTGCTGATCCATCATCCACCCGTCACCTCTCCCGGACGTTGGGCTGCGCGCTTGCGGGATTCCGACGAACTTTTGGAATTGCTGTCGCGGTACGGTGTGGAGCTTGTGCTGCACGGACACGATCACCGCCATGCCACAGTCTGGCTCGACGGTCCTCGCGGCCGTATTCCCGCGATCGGCGTGCCGTCGGCTTCAGCTTTTGCGATGGGGCACACCCATCCCGCAGCCTACAACCTGTTTTCCGTCGCAAAGGAAAATGGAACGTGGCGCTGTGAGCAGCGCGTGCGCGGCTTCACCAAGGACATGATGCTCGGCGATATCAAGCAAGAGAAACTGATCTAGATCTAACGCAGCGCCATCAGCAGCGCGAAACCAAACAGCGCACAGAGCCCGGCAAAGAATCCCAACGTGAAGGTCAAGAGTCTGCTGCTTTGGCGCTTGACCGGCGCAGCGGCTGGCATCTCCGCCGGCATCGGTGTCACGATCATCGCGTGCTCACGCTCGATCATGCGGCGCGCGATGTAGTCGGTGACCGAGTCGACAATGGTTGCGACATCGTGGGACTGAGCGAGCACGATCCGCCCAAAGCGGGTGTCCTGCACGAAGCGATACATCCGCTTGTCGCGCCCCATCGCAACATGGGCTACTGCGTCGATCCACAATCGCGGTGTATCGCCCTGGCTGATACCGCGATCGAACAGGTCCACACCGGACGGAATTTCTGCGAACAGCGAATCGAGCGCGTCGTTGAGAATTTCGAGCCGGGCAACTTCGGCGTCACGCAGGTCGACAACGACGCCGGTGCGGTCCGCCGCCTCGATCCGGGCTTTGCGCAAGGCATCGCGCAGCCGGACCGGTTTCAGCTCCGTCGAATGACCTTCTGCCTTTTGCTCGGACATCGCTTTGTTGCCTTTGTTTCGATGTCCTTAACCTATCAGTAACTGTACCGGCGGCAAAGGCCCGGAAATAAGGGTTGTACAGCCCAAAAAAGGCAGCGGCCCCGCCCGGAAACCGGGCGAGGCCGCTGCTTGTCGGCGTAGTTCGTGGCCACGCCGTGTCTCGTTTTGAGACGTCCTGTGCGTTTCCCCGAGAAACCTCAAGCGACGGCGCGCTGGGGCTCTTCCACGATGGAGAAGCGCACGCTGCCGCGATGGCGATTCTCTTCGGACACCGCACGCCAGGCGTCTTCGGCCTCCTTGCGGGTCTTGAAAGGTCCCTGGACCTGCGCCGAACCTTCCACGAGCTTGTGGAAGTTCATCGAACCGAACTCGCCGCCAATCACCCAGAAATTGCTGCCGTTGGTCATTTCAGTCTCCTGTTGCCGCGTATCGTGATCAGTCTGGAATCTCCAGACTGATCAATTCCACCGTTAGCCGAACTGGTTCATCGTATTGTGCGCGCCACCCGCCTTCAGAGCGGCCTCACCGGCGAAGTATTCCTTGTGCTCATCACCGATGTCGGATCCGGCCATGTTCTGATGCTTGACGCAGGCGATCCCCTGACGGATTTCCTGACGTTGGACGTTCTTCACGTAGCCAAGCATTCCCTGCTCGCCGAAATACTCCTTCGCGAGATTGTCGGTCGACAGTGCTGCCGTGTGATAGGTCGGCAACGTGATCAGGTGATGGAAGATGCCGGCACGCTTGGCTGAATCCGCCTGGAAGGTGCGGATGCGCTCGTCGGCTTCAATGGCCAGCGGCGTATCGTCGTATTCCGGCTTCATCAGGTCGGCGCGATTGTACTTGCTGACATCCTTGCCGGCTTCCTTCATCGCGTCGTACACCTGCCAACGGAAATTGAGCGTCCAGTTGAACGATGGCGAGTTGTTGTAGGCCAGCTTGGCGTTGGGAACCACTTCGCGAATGCGGTCAACCATCTTGGCGATCTGCTCGATATGCGGCTTCTCGGTCTCGATCCACAGCAGATCGGCGCCGTTCTGCAGCGAGGTGATGCAGTCGAGCACGCAACGATCCTCGCCTGTGCCGGCGCGGAACTGATAGAGGTTGCTGGCAAGCCGCTTCGGACGCATCATCTTGCCGTCGCGGTTGATGATGACATCACCATTCCTGGCGTTGGCCGCGGTCACTTCCTCGCAATCCAGGAAGCTGTTGTACTGATCGCCGAGATCGCCGGGCTTGTGGCTCACCGCGATCTGCTGCGTGAGACCGGCACCGAGCGAGTCGGTGCGCGTCACGATGATGCCATCTTCGACACCGAGTTCGAGAAAGGCGTGGCGGCAGGCGCGTATCTTGGCCACGAACACCTCATGCGGCACCGTCACCTTGCCGTCCTGGTGGCCGCACTGCTTTTCATCAGACACCTGATTTTCGATCTGCAGCGCGCAGGCCCCCGCTTCAATCATCTTCTTCGCGAGAAGATAGGTCGCCTCGGCATTGCCAAAGCCCGCGTCGATGTCGGCGATAACAGGCACGACATGGGTTTGGAAGGTGTCGATCTTTTCGATCAAAGCCTTTTCCCGCGCCTGGTCGCCTGCCTTGCGGGCAGCGTCGAGGGCGCGGAAGATGTCGTTGAGTTCACGGGAATCCGCCTGACGGAGGAAGGTATAAAGTTCTTCGATCAGCGCCGGCACCGAGGTTTTCTCGTGCATCGACTGATCGGGAAGCGGCCCGAACTCGGAGCGAAGCGCTGCGATCATCCAACCCGAGAGATACAGATAGCGGCGATCGGTTGTGCCGAAATGCTTCTTGACCGAAATCAGCTTCTGCTGCGCGATGAAACCATGCCAGCAACCAAGCGACTGGGTGTACTTGGTGGGGTCGGCGTCATAGGCCGCCATATCGGCGCGCATCAGCGCTGCATTGTAGCGAGCGATATCGAGGCCGGTCTTGAAACGGTTCTGCAGGCGCATCCGCGCCACGGCTTCAGCGCTGACGCCATTCCAGGTCGGCTGGGTCTTGAGCAGCGCTTCAGCAGCGCCGACCTCGCTCAGATAAGACGCCGGCTCCTGAAGTGCCCGGTCACTGATTCCACGTGGCTGGTAGTTCATATGCGTGATCCCTTTGATGACGATGCTTGTACTATCGACATTTTTTACAGTGCATTGCAAAATGCGCACCTAGATCTAACGCGGGAAGGGTAAATTCGTATAGATACCTTGATTTTGAATGATGATTATATGTAACATCTAAACTTGTAATAGATGTTACTTTGTAAAATTTGTCACAATTGACGTGTAAGGAAGGCTGATGGCGACCGAGGCGGGCAAAAAGCTTTTTGTGGGTCCACGTTTCCGGCGGATCCGGCAGCAACTTGGCCTATCGCAGACCCAGATCGCGGAAGGCCTCGGCATCTCTCCGAGCTACATCAACCTGATCGAGCGCAACCAGCGTCCGGTCACGGCGCAGATCCTTCTGCGGCTGGCGGAAACCTACGACCTCGACCTGCGCGACCTCGCCACGGCCGACGAAGACCGCTTCTTCGCCGAACTGAACGAGATTTTTTCCGATCCGCTGTTCCGGCAGATCGACCTGCCCAAGCAGGAGCTGCGCGACCTCGCTGAACTTTGCCCCGGGGTCACCCATTCGCTGCAGCGGCTTTATGCGGCCTACACCGAAGCGCGGCGCGGCGAGACCCTGGCCGCCGCGCAGTTCGCCGATCGCGATGAAGGCCCAGGGGTGAGGTTCGAAGCTAACCCGATCGAGCGCGTGCGCGACCTGATCGAGGCCAACCGCAATTACTTCCCTGAGCTGGAAACCGCGGCTGAAACCCTGCGCGACGAGTTGAACGTCTCGCCGCAGGATCTGTTCACGGCGCTGAGCGACCGTTTGCGGGAACGTCACTCCACCACGGTGCGCATCATGCCGGTGGACGTGATGCGCGAAACCCTGCGGCGCTGGGATCGCCATCGCCGTCAGGTACTGATTTCGGAAATGGTCGACGGCTCCGGCCGGGTGTTCCAGCTCGCGTTTCAGCTGGCGCTGGCCGAATGCGGCCCCTTGATGGAGTCGATCGTCAATCGCGCTGGGCCGCTTGAAGACACCTCGCGTCGGCTTTACCGGATCACGCTGGCGAACTACTTCGCCGCCGCAGTGATGATGCCGTACCAGGAATTCCATACGGCTGCGGAAACGCTCGGTTACGACATCCAGGTTCTCGGCCAGCGCTTCAACGTCGGCTTCGAGCAGATCTGCCACCGACTGACCACGCTGCAGCGCCCCAATGCGCGCGGCGTGCCGTTCTTCATGCTGCGCGTGGACAATGCCGGCAACGTTTCGAAGCGATTTTCATCGGGCACCTTCCCGTTCTCGAAGTTCGGCGGGACGTGTCCGTTGTGGAATGTGCACTCCACCTTCGACACGCCGGACCGCATGCTGCAGCAGGTGATCGAACTGCCGGACGGCAGCCGCTATTTCTCCATCGCCCAGATGGTCCGGCGTCCGGCGGCGCCCTATCCGCAGCCGCAGCCGCGCTTCGCCATCGGCCTTGGTTGCGAGATCCGCCATGCATCGAAACTGGTCTATGCCGGCGGGCTGGATCTCGAAAAAATCCAGGGTACGCCGATCGGGGTGAACTGCCGGCTGTGCGAACGGGAGAACTGCAGCCAGCGCGCCGAACCGCCGCTCACCCGCACGCTGATCCTCGATGAGAACACTCGGAGGGTGTCGTCATTCTCGTTCAGCAATGCGCGGGAGCTGTGAGATCCGTCCCGTTCCGCACTTGACCCATCGCACCATCCAAACAACAGTGACATTGTTTGATTTGAGACGTCGCTGACTGAAGGCCGCTCGTACTGCTCAGGGAAATTGAATTCATGTTGTCATATTTTCGGATGAGTCTCTCGACCGCCGCTGCAATTCTCATTTCCGCACTATCAATTTCCTCCCCCGCCTCTGCCCAAAGCGGCGCGACTTGTCACGGCGGGCAGAGCTTCGCCCAGTTTCTCGCACAACTGAAACAGGACGCTGCAGCCGCCGGTGTTTCGCAGCGTGCGATCGCGGCCGCATCGCCGGGCCTCGTCTACGACCAGGGCATCGTCAATCGCGATCGCGGCCAGCGCGTATTTGGCCAGGTCTTCACCGAATTCGCCGGACGCATGGCGGCGGATTACCGGATGCAGCAGGGCCGCGCGAAGATTAAAACCTATGCGCAAGCCTTTGCGCGAGCCGAAAAGGAATATGGCGTGCCGCCCGCGGTGATTGCTGCCTTCTGGGGACTGGAAAGCGATTTCGGCGCCAACATGGGCAAGCTGCCGACGCTGCGTTCGCTGGTGTCGCTGGCTTACGACTGCCGACGCGCGCAGATGTTTCACGACGAGACAATTTCCGCTTTGAAGATCATCGATCGCGGCGACCTGACACCGGGCGAGATGATCGGGTCATGGGCGGGTGAACTGGGCCAGACGCAATTTCTGCCGTCGCACTACTACAACTACGCCGTCGACTACGACGGCGATGGTCATCGCAACATGCTGCACAGCGCGCCGGATGTGATCGGATCGACGGCCAACTACATCGCCACCGCGCTGAAATGGCGCCGCGGCGAACCGTGGCTGCAAGAGATTCGCGTGCCGGCAAACCTGCCGTGGGACCAGGCCGATCTCACCCTCAAGCATCCGCGCTCGAAATGGGCCGCATGGGGCGTGACCTTTGCGGACGGCCGGCCGTTACCGAACGACAATCTTCCGGCATCGGTTCTGCTGCCGATGGGCCGCACCGGACCGGCATTCCTCGCCTACGCAAACTTCGCCGCTTACACCGAATGGAATAACTCGCTGATCTACTCGACCACGGCCGCCTATCTTGCCACCCGCATCGCGGGCGCAGCGCCGATGCGCAAGCCGGCAACACCCGTCGCCCAATTGCCGTTCAATGAGATTCGCGAACTGCAGCAATTGCTGGTTCGCGCCGGCTTCAATGTCGGCAAGGTCGACGGCGTGCTTGGCCAGCAGAGCCGCATTGCGGTCAAAACCATGCAGGCGAAATACGGCTTGCCGGCCGACTCCTGGCCGACGGCCGAATTGCTGGCCCGGATGCGCGGTGGACCGCGCTGATCGTCACACGTCACACAAGCGTGCCTTGACACGATCAGGATTTGGATCGAGAGCAACCGCCCCACGATCTTATCCCGGAAAGGTCTCTCTATGTCGTTCTACGATGGCTCCGCGCCGCTGTTCATCCACACACTCACTGCTCTCTCCAAGATTCTGACCAAGGCAGAAGCCTATGCCAAGGACAAGAACATCGATCCTGCCGTGTTGCTCAACGCGCGGCTTAGCCCGACGATGTATCCGCTCACAAAGCAAATTCAGCTGGCCTGCGATTTTTCCGGCAAGGCATGCGCACGTTTCTCGCAGACCGAATTGCCGGTGATGGCTGACAACGAGACGACATTCGAGGAATTGCAGGCGCGCATTGCCAAGGTCATCGGCAATATCAAAGCGTTGCCTGCCGAGAAGTATCAGGGCGGTGAGGCGCGCGAGATCACCTATCCTGTCGGACAAGACAAGACGGTGACGGTGACGGGGCAGCAATTCCTCAATCATGCTGCTCTTCCGAACTTCTTTTTCCATTGCGTCACGGCCTACGACATTCTGCGCCATAACGGCGTCGAGGTCGGAAAGCGTGATTTCCTAGGAATTTCATAAACTTCGCATGCAGCAACTGCGCTCGCACAGATTTTGTGCGGGCGCGGGCTTGAATCACCCCGAGCCGTCAAATAGATGCAGTTGCATTAAGTCCTGACATGGGGATTACCCAATGACTTCCAAACTTTTCGACGCCTACAAGCTCGGCCCGATGACCCTGAAAAATCGCGCTGTCATGGCTCCATTGACGCGCAATCGCGCCGTCGCAGGATTTGTGCCTAACCCGCTCGCCGTAGACTATTACGGCCAGCGCGCCTCTGCTGGATTGCTGATCACCGAAGCAAGTCAGATCTCGCAACAAGGCCAGGGCTACCAGGACACGCCCGGCATCTATTCGAAAGAGCAAGTCGCCGGCTGGCGCAAGGTGACGGACCGTGTCCACGAACGCGGCGGACACATCGTCCTCCAGCTTTGGCATGTCGGACGCATCTCGCATACATCGCTGCAGCCGAATAACGGAGCACCTGTGGCGCCTTCCGCCATTCGCGCCAACGGCAAGACATTCGTCGGCGGCACATTCGCAGATGTATCGGAGCCGCGCGCTCTAGAGCTGAACGAAATCCCCGGCGTCATCGATGACTACAAGCGCGCGACGGCCAATGCATTGGAAGCCGGCTTTGACGGTGTCGAGATCCACGGCGCCAACGGCTATCTGCTCGATCAATTCGCGCGCGATGGCGCGAACAAGCGCACCGACGCTTATGGTGGACCGATCGAAAATCGTGCCAAGTTGATGCTGGAAGTTTCCAAGGCTGTGTCAGAAGTCGCGGGCGCTGATCGCACCGGCATTCGCATCTCGCCGGTGACACCGGCCAACGATCTCATCGACAGCAATCCACAAGCCCTGTTCAACTATATTGTCGATGGCCTGAGTGACCTCAAGCTCGTCTACATTCACGTTGTTGAAGGCGCGACTGGCGGCCCGCGCGACATTGCCCCGTTCGACTATGAAGAACTGCGCAAGCGCTATAGCGGCGCGTACATTGCCAACAACGGCTATGACTTCAAGCTTGCCAATCAAGTGCTGGATACCAACAGAGCCGACCTGATCGCGTTCGGGAAGCTTTACATTTCGAATCCCGATCTCGTCGAACGTCTTAAGCTTGGCGCACCGCTCAACGACTTCGACAAGACAACGTTCTACGGCGGCGATGCGAAGGGTTATACCGATTATCCCGCAATGGCGTGATCCGGCGAGTGCTCTGCAAAAAGCGACGTCACTGAAAAACAACAGAGGCCGGGAGCAATCCCGGCCTTTTTCACGACATCAGCGCGCAATTCAACTGTGCTTGAAGTCCGCCTACACGTTTCAGGCTGGCTGCTCGACCCGGCCGGCAAGACATTGCGTTGCAGCACGCTCGGCTTCGCGCGCATTCTTGAAGAGCTTGCCGTCGAGGGGATTGAACCGATGGGTGGCTGCAAAGAAGCGGAAACCGGATTTATCACGAACGACGATGCCTGCGGCTTCCGAACTGACTTCAATGATGTACGTATCAGACATGCTATTTGACTTCCGTGCCCACCTTCTTGGTTCCGCGCATTAACGCTGAAGAGCCGAAAAGGTTTCAGTTAAAGTCGTTCTTTTCTCCGGACGCTTACACATCACCACGTGCATGACATGGGCCATCGTATTTCCAGCCAATATCGCCTGAAATGACTCGAACATAGCCGAACCACGCCATGACGCTATGCAACGCGCCGCACGTGTAGGCGCTTCGCGCGACAGTTTTATAACCTGGCAACGGCTTTAAAAGGGCATGAGCGAGGCATGATGCCGCAACCGAGTCATCGCCCCAAAATTCGCACAAACGTCATCATCGTTAAGATGCGTAAACGAATCAGTCCTGATCGAATCAGGTGTTCAGATTGTAGTTCGCAGTGACTCTTGCGCAATCGCCTGCGGGTTGCCGTGGTCATCAACGGACACGTAAGTGTAGTTGCCGTCGGTCACGAGGATGAGCCGGGCTTCCTTGCGGCGTTGCACCCATGCTTCCAGATGCACCGTGATCGACGTGCGGCCAACGCGCACTGTCGTGGCATAGACGGACACTACATCGCCGACATAAACCGGTTTGCGAAATGTCATCGCTTCGATTGCAACGGTGACTGTCCGGCTCTGCGTGGTCTTATAAGCGTAGATGCTGCCGGCGAGATCCATCTGACTGAGCAGCCAACCGCCGAAAATGTCCCCGTTCTGGTTGGTGTCCGCCGGCATCGCAAGCGTGCGAATGGAAAGTTCACCCTGCGCTTCGGCCGGCGCCGGAGCAGCGTGGACGGACGTCTCTGCCATGAACGGATTCCCCAAATTCAGACTCAGGTGAAGCTATCCCATCCCGCATCGGGTTTGAAGCGGCTGCCGAACTTCATCTCCAGCGTCTTCAACGCTGTCACAACGTTTGCCGCCCCGCGCGTGCGCGCATAGTTCAACGGTCCACCACGGAAAGGCGCGTAACCTGTACCGAAGATCATCGCGCCGTCCACAACGTCAGCGTTATCCACAATGCCTTCGCGCAGGCATGCAACACATACGTTCGACATTGGCAGCACGAGACGATCAATCATCTCATCAGTAGGCGAGAGCTGCGACGGCACCTTGACGGCCTTGCCGTCCTTCCAATCGTAGAAGCCCTTCCCGGTCTTGCGGCCGAGCTCTCCGTTCTTCACCTTGTCACGCAACCAATCCGGCGCCGGCGGCAGCGCAGCCTCGCCAAACTTGGAGCGAAGCATGTCGCCAACCGCGAGGCAGATATCGAGACCGACCTGATCGGCAAGCTCGATCGGCCCCATCGGCATGCCGAATTTTTCGGCGGCTGCATCGATGACCGCCTTGTCGACCTTTTCATCGAGCATCACCATCGCTTCCAGCATGTACGGCGTCAGCGCACGATTGACGAGGAAGCCCGGCGAGCTCTTCACCGACAGCGGCAGACGATCGATGGCGCCGACAAACCGCAGCGCGGTTGTCAACGCCTGCGGATCGACCGTGTCATGGCTGACCACCTCGATAAGTTGAAGCCGCGATACCGGATTGAAGAAATGCAAGCCCAACAATCTCTCCGGCGTCTTGAGAGTGGTACGCAAATCCTGCAGCGGAATGCTCGACGTGTTGGTGGCAAGGATGGCGCCGGGTTTCATGATCGGCTCAAGCCCGGCATAGACCTTCTGCTTGAGGTCGAGCTTCTCCGGCACAGCTTCGATGATGAGATCGGCGTTACGTGCGCCCTCGCCGGTCATGTCCGGAATCAAACGGTCGAGCGCATCGCGCACGTCGGTTTTCTTGCGGATGATCTTGCCGAACAAATCCACCGCGCGCTTCATTGCACCTGCGATCGGCTCCGGCTTCATGTCGGCAAGGGTCACGCGCAGTCCGCGATTCGCACACCACGCCGCGATATCGCCACCCATGGCTCCCGCGCCGATCACATGCACGTGCTTCACGGTGTTCGTACCGTCCGCCAACTCCTTCATCAGCTCGCGTACGAAGAACACGCGAATGAGATTTTGGGCAGTTGGTGTGACCATGAGATTGGCGAACGAGGTCTTCTCCGCCGCGAGCATCGCCTTGCGGTCGCCGCCGTGCTGTTCCCATAGATCGATCAGCGCATAAGGTGCCGGATAGTGTTCCTTCGGCGCAGTCTTGGCCGCTTCGCTCCGCATCCGGTTGGCAAGCACGCCGCGCACAGGACCGAAATTCATGATCTTTCCAGGCAGGCCCTGCCTGCGCGGCCGCAGCCGGCCAAAGATCGCGTCTTTCACCGCGCCGCGAACGTGCCTTTCCTGCGTCACGGCTTCGACCAGCCCCAGCGACTTGGCGCGCCGGGCATCGATGGTCCTGCCAGTCAGCATCAAGGTCATCGCCTCGAGCGGACTGATCAGATGCGTGAAGCGCACCGTGCCGCCGAGGCCGGGATGCAGGCCCAGCATCACCTCGGGAAAGCCGAACCGTGCGTTTTCAATGGCGATGCGTGTATTGCAGGCGAGCGCCACTTCCAACCCGCCACCGAGACAAAAGCCATGGATGACGGCGACACTCGGGATCTTCAGCGCTTCGAAGCGATCGATCACCGCATGGGCCCTGCCGATTTCCGTCTCCACTTGGCGCGGATCGGCTGCACCGCGGAATTCATTGACGTCGGCGCCTGCGATGAAGCCCGACGGCTTCGCCGAACGGACAACCAGTCCGACGGGACGCTCGCTTTCGAGCGATGCAACGATCTGGCTCAGTTCTTCAAGCACATCCCCGGACAGCGTGTTGGCGCTCGCCCCTTCGCGATCGAACAACAGCCACGCAATGCCATCGGCATCCCGGGTGAGCTTGAAGTTCTTGTAAGGCCCCGGTGCCGGCGTCGGCCCGAGATCGAGCACATGGTCCTTCAGAACGTCCATGATACGGCTGTCCATGATCGTTCCCTCTATACCGTCTCAATCAGCATGGCACCGCCGAGGCCGCCGCCGATGCACTCGGTGGCAATGCCGCGCTTGGTCCCAAGCCGCTTCATCGCGTTGACGAGATGCAGCACAATGCGATTGCCGCTGGTGCCGACCGGATGGCCGAGACTGATAGCGCCGCCATCGACGTTGAGCTTCGCCTGGTCGAGCTGACCGGCAGCCCCATCAAGGCCAAGCACCTCGCGGCAAAACTTGTCGTCTTTCCAGGCCGCAAGACATGCGAGCAATTGAGACGCAAACGCCTCGTTGATCTCCCAGGTCTCGATATCCTGAAGTTTCAGATTGTGGCGCTTCAACAGTTCGGTTGACGAGAGCACCGGGCCGAAGCCCATGATGGCCGGATCGAGCCCCGCCCATGCGCTGTCGACGATCACGGCCTTTGGTTTGAGGCCATGTTTGTTGACGGCATCTTCCGAAGCCAGAATTGTCCAGCACGCGCCATCGGTAATCTGCGACGAGTTGCCGGGCGTGACCTGTCCCCACGGCCGTTCGAACGCCGGCTTGAGCTTGGCGAGCTTCTCCATGGAGGAGTCAGGCCGCACACCGTTGTCATGGTCATAGAACTTGCCGTCGCGCGCGAAAGCGGTTTCGACTTCGCCCTTCAGAAAACCTTGCTCCTGCGCGAGCGCCAGCCGGCGATGGCTTTCCACCGCGTAAGTATCAGCCTGTTCGCGTGTCACGCCCATCAGGTGTGCGATCACTTCCGCGGTCTGCCCCATGTTGAGGTCGGTCACCGGGTCAGTCAGTCCGCGTTCGAGCCCGATGATCGGATTGAAGTAGGACGGACGAATTTTCAGAAACGCCGCAAGCTTCGCCAGCGGCGCCTTGGCGGTGGCGAATTTCGC
This sequence comes from Bradyrhizobium sp. SYSU BS000235, assembly GCF_049747295.1. NCBI lineage: Bacteria > Pseudomonadati > Pseudomonadota > Alphaproteobacteria > Hyphomicrobiales > Nitrobacteraceae > Bradyrhizobium > Bradyrhizobium sp. SYSU BS000235. Next base: position 3,174,407 of record NZ_JBMHJM010000001.1, on the reverse strand, counting down.
GAACCAGCGCACGCCGGACTGCGGAAACACCAGCGGGGCGTAACTCAGCGCCTCCGCGCCGCCCGCGAGAATCAGATCCGCCTTGCCGGCTTCGATGGTACGGTAGGCCGTATCGAGCGACTGCATGCCGGAGCCGCAGTTGATCTGCACCGTGAACGCCACCATGCGTTCACCCATGCCAAGCCGCAACGCTGCAACGCGCGCCGGGTTCATCTCGTCCGCGATGACGTTCACGCAGCCGAGAATGACCTGATCGAATGCACTTGGTTCAAATGGCTGACGCGCCAGAAGCGGCCGGCCGCATTGCACAGCAAGATCAACCGGCGTGAACGGCCCGGGGCCACCTTGCGCTTTCAGGAACGGCGTCCGCGCGCCGTCGACAATGTAAACCGGCCGCGCCATCAGCTTGCCGCCCGGTCAGGAGAGGTCTGTTTGTGCTCCGGCCGCTTTTTATAGATCGGCGAGAGAACTTCCGGTGCGAAGTCATCGACATCGATCACCCGCGCGACCGCCTCGTGAGCAGCGCTGAGCCGGTCGCCTTCATCGGCGGTGATAACGCCCTTCTTCACGGCTTCGCTCCAATCGCGCAAATGCGCCACGCGCATTTTCTTTTCGATGGCTTCGTTCGCCGTCACCAGCAAAAATGCCTTTTCCAGCCGCGCGAGCGGGCCATCGTCATCCGCGTGGTACAATCCCGCCGTCAGGCGATCACGGACCGCCGACGGCTCCAGGATCAGTTGCGCGCAGCGATGCACGACATCGTCCGATGGGCCGAGCGGGTTGGAGCCCAGCGGCTGGATCAGGAATTTCAGGATCACCGCAACAAATCGGTTCGGCATATTGGCCAGAATTTCGCCCAGGCGATTTTCGATGGTGCGAATGCCATTCGCCATCACCCATTCGAGCGCCGCGAAATCCGCCTGCTGACGGCCTTCATCTTCCCAGCGCTTCAAGGCTGCTGAAAGCAAGTAGAGCTCGGACAGAATGTCGCCGAAGCGAGCCGAGAGCATTTCCCGGCGCTTCAGCGCGCCGCCAAGCGTCAGCAGCGCCATGTCCGCGCACAGCGCGAACGCGGTCGAATAACGAGACAGCTGCCGATAGTAACCGGTCGCAGCGCCTGCGTCCGGTGCAGGCGCGAACACGCCGCCGGTCCAGCTGCGTCCCCACGCGCGGAAAACATTGGTGATGGCGTGGCCGACATGTTTCGAGAACGCCTTGTCGAACGCGTCCAGCCCCTTCTTCACGTCGGGATCGCCGATGGCGTTCATTTCCTCCAGCAGATAGGGATGCGCGCGGACGGAGCCCTGCCCGAACACGATCAGATTGCGCGTCAGGATATTCGCGCCTTCCACCGTGATCGCCACCGGCACCGAGCGGTAAAGGCTGCCCATGTAATTCTGTGGCCCATCGATGATGGCCTTGCCGCCGTGCACATCCATGGCGTCATCAACGGCAATGCGCAGCCGCTCGGTGGCGTGCAGCTTCATGATGCCGGAGATCACCGCCGGATGAATGCCCTGATTGAGTGCGGCGCAGGTCAACCGGCGCGCAGCATCGAGCTGGTAGGCAGTGCCGGCAATGCGCGCGAGCGGCTCTTCGATGCCCTCGAACTTTGCAATCGGCACATGGAATTGCTCGCGGATACGCGCATAGGCGCCCGTCGCGCGCGCGCAATACGCAGCGCCTGCCGCCGACTGCGAAGGCAGCGAGATGCCGCGCCCTGCGGCCAGCGCCGTCATCAGCATCTTCCAGCCCTGGCCGATTCGCTCCCGTCCGCCGATGATGAAATCGAGCGGAATGAAAACATCCTTGCCCCAGTTCGGGCCGTTCTGAAACACCTGCATCGCCGGCAGATGGCGATGCCCGATGGTGACACCCGGCAAGTCCGTTGGTATCAGCGCCACGGTGATGCCGAGTTCTTCCTCGTTGCCGATCAGGTGATCCGGATCGTAAGCCTTGAAGGCAAGACCGAGCAGCGTCGCGACAGGGCCAAGCGTGATATAGCGCTTGTGCCAGTTCAGGCGCAGGCCGATGGTTTCCTTGCCTTCGAATACGCCCTTGCAGATGATGCCGGTGTCGATCATGGAGGCCGCATCAGATCCTGCTTCCGGGCTGGTTAAACCAAAGCACGGAATCTCGCGTCCTTCGGCGAGGCCCGGCAGCCATTTGTCCCGCTGCTCCTTGGTGCCGAAATGCATCAGTAATTCGCCGGGACCGAGCGAATTCGGCACCATGACGGTGACGGCCGCCGTCACCGAGCGCGACGAGATCTTCCGAACCACTTCCGAATGCGCGTAGGGCGAGAACCCGAGGCCGCCGTAGTCCTTCGGAATGATCATGCCGAAGAATTTATGGCGCTTGATGAAGTCCCAGACCTCCGGCGGCAGATCGCGCCACTCCCAGCTGACTTTCCATTCGTCGACCATGGAGCACAGTTGCTCGACGGGACCATTCAGAAAGGCGGTCTCTTCCTCGGTCAGGGTCGCAGGCGCAATGGCGAGCAATTTCGACCAGTCGGGATTGCCCGTAAAAAGGTCCGCATCCCACCAGACGTCACCGGCCTCCAGTGCCTCGCGCTCGGTGTCGGACATCGGCGGCAGCGCCTTGTGCGCCCATGCGAAAATCGGCCGGGTCAGCAGGTCACGTCGAAGGGAAAAGCTCATGGCGGGATTCCTTTGGGACGAGCCTCGATGCGAGCAACCCTCAGGTTGCGAGGAAATCAGCGAACATGGACGTCAAACACCATTGTTAATCCGCAAAGTATGAAAATGGGTTGAAAATCACACCACGCACACGTCCCGACCGGTAACCGCTAAGTCCCTCAAATCGTTCCCGTAAGGCTTCCCTCCGCGGAGGCCTCACGGTCTCTTGAGTACCTCACCGCGGGCGGATCATCTCGAACATGGCATCGGGCCGGACCTGCACGTAGTCCCCCATGCGCCCGGCACGCAGAACCGGATAGGCTTCCGCCGTCTGGTAGACGCCATCTTTGATGAGGCTCTTGTCGATGTAAACCGCGACAACCTCGCCGAACGTCACCCAGGCATCCGCCTTTGCGCCATCGGCGCCCTGCAGCTGGATCATCTGCGTCAGTTTGCACTCGAAGGTCACCCGGCTTTCCGCAACCCGCGGCACCTTGACCTTAGTGCTCGGCACCTTCGACAGCCCGGAAATGGTGAACTCGTCCGTCTCGTGCGGCACGCTGGCAGATGTCATGTTCATCTGCTTGGCGATGTCTTCCGTGACGAGATTCCAGCAGAACTCCTTGGTCTCCTGGATATTGGCCACGGTATCCTTCCAGCCGGTGCTGGAAAAACCGATGATCGGCGGCACATAGCAGAACGCATTGAAAAAGCTGTAGGGCGCCAGATTGACGTGTCCCTTGGCATCCTGCGACGAAATCCAGCCGATCGGCCGGGGTCCTACGATAGCGTTGAAAGGATCGTGCTTGAGGCCGTGGCCGCTGGATGGCTCGTAATAGTGAAAGTCGCTCATGTAGACTTATTATCCGCTGCGGTTTTGCCCGACGACATGTCAGGCGTCCCCAGCGTAAGGCCCGCGACAATAAAGTCTATCATTTGATCGAGACTCGGCCCCGGCTTGTGAACGCTCTGCTCGATCATTTGCGGATGGAAAAACCGCAGCATGCCGGCGCAGACGCATTTGGCGGCCAGTTCGACGTCATTCACGTTGAACACGCCGACCTTGGCGCCGTCGGCGATCACCACGCCAATGGCCATCACGATGCGGTTGATATGCGCCTCGCAGACACCCCAGCTTTCCTCCATGGCGATGGCGACCATCTCATGAATCTTGGAATCGCCGACAAAACGCTCGGCATTCATGCAGCTGACGGTTGCCAGAAGTTCATGCATGCGCTCGGCCGGCGGCGTGGATTTCGCGGCGATCTCTTCCGCCGCCGTCTCCACCTCGCCCATGAGCCGCCGCGCCACGCCTTCGTGAATGGACTTCTTGGAATCGAAGAACCGGTAGACGTTGGCCGGGCTCATCTTGAGCGTCTTGGCGATATCGGCAACCGTGGTCTTGAGATACCCGACATCGCGAAACAGCCGCTCGGCGGTTGCGAGAATGCAGGCTCTCTTTTCAGCGTCGGTATCGTCGTGAAGCAGTGTCATGTCCGTATAGTTATCAATCGGCTATTCAGCTGCGACCAGGGGCGGTGCATGGCGGACATGATCCGCCTGCATCGGCACATGGGCTTCAGCCTCACCCTGACCACGTTCGTCGAGGCTCTTTCTGAACCATAGCGCATAGAGGCCGGGTAGGAACAGCAGCGTCAAGAAGGTGGCCACAAACAATCCGCCCATGATGGTGATGGCCATCGGCCCCCAGAAGGCCGACCGCGACAGTGGAATCATCGCCAGAATGGCCGCCAACGCCGTCAGGATCACCGGACGGGCGCGCCGGACCGTTGCCTCGACGATCGCCTCGCGCCGCGTCAGGCCGTGGGTCACATCGGTTTCGATCTGATCGACCAGGATCACGGCGTTACGCATGATCATGCCCGCAAGCGCGATCAGGCCAAGCAAGGCGACAAAGCCAAACGGACTATTGGCGACGTTCAGACCGAGTGACGCGCCGACGATGCCCAGCGGAGCCGTCAGGAACACCAGCACGAGCCGCGAGAAACTCTGCAGCTGGATCATCAGCAGCGTCAGCATGCCGATCACCATCAGCGGAAACAGCTTGTTGATCGAGTCGTTGCCCTTCTCCGACTCCTCGATCGCGCCGCCGATCTCGATGCGATAGGCCGGCTGCAGGCTGCTGCGGATATTCTGAAGCTTGGGCCAGATGGCATTGGTCACGTCGGGCGCCTGCACGCCATCCACGATATCGGCCCGCACCGTGATCGCCATGTCGCGGTTGCGCCTCCAGAGGATCGGCTCCTCATGGGCATATTCGATCTTCGCGACCTGCGACAGCGGCACCGCGACACCATTGCGTGAATAGATCGTGAGGTCACCCACATGGCCCAGATCAAGCCGCTCGGAAGGCACTGCACGCGCTACCACGCCGACCTTTTCGATGCCGTCGCGCAAGGTCGTCACCTGCACGCCGGAAATCAGCATGGCGAGGGACTGGGAAATGTCCTGTGGCGTCAGCCCAAGCGCACGGGCACGATCCTGATCCACCGCGAGTTTCAGGTAAGGCGTTTGCTCGTTCCAGTCGAGATGCGGATCGACGGCGCGCTTTTCTGTGCGCATCACTTCGCGCACCTTGTAGGCGATGTCACGAACGGTCTTGGTATCGGGACCGATCACGCGAAACTGAACCGGGAAGCCCACCGGCGGACCGAAGTTGAAGCGGTCGACGCGGACCCGCGCCTCTGAGAGCGCACCATCCGCTACCGCCTTCTCGAGCCGCGCCTTGATGCGTTCGCGCGCGGGCACATCCTTCGCGACGATCACCGTTTCGGAGAACGACTCGTTCGGCAATTGCGGATTGAGGCCCAGCCAGAAGCGCGGTGATCCCTGACCGATATAGGTCGTGTAAGTCTCGATATCCTTGTCACCCTTCAACAGCTCTTCAGCCTTCTTGGCGCTTTCCTTGGTCACGCCGAAAGCCGTGCCTTCCGGCAATCGCAGTTGCAGGAACAACTCCGGCCGCTCCGACAGCGGGAAGAACTGCTGCTGCACATGGGTGAAGCCGACAATGGAAGCGGCGAAGATACCGACAGTCGCAAGCACCACGGTGACGCGACGCCGCACGCACCATTCGATGACCCGACGCAAGGCTCGATAGATCCGGGTCTCGTAAATCGCATGCGGATCATGGCTGTGCGAATGCTTGGTGAAATTCGGGAGCAGCTTGACGCCGATATAGGGCGTGAAGATCACCGCCACGAACCACGACGCGACCAGCGCAATCGCCACCACCCAGAAGATGCCGCCGGCATATTCACCCACGGAAGAATTCGCAAAGCCGATCGGCAGGAAGCCGACAGCCGTGACCAGCGTACCGGTGAGCATCGGGAACGCCGTGGATTCCCAGGCGAACGATGCCGCCTTCACGCGATCCCAGCCCTGCTCCATTTTCACCACCATCATCTCGACCGCGATGATGGCGTCATCCACCAAGAGGCCGAGCGCGATGATCAACGCACCGAGCGTAATGCGGTGCAGATCCATACCCATCGCGTTCATGACAATAAAGACAATCGCCAGCACCAGCGGCACGGACAGCGCCACCACGATGCCGGTCCGCCAGCCCAGCGCTAAGAAGCTGACGAACAGTACGATGGCCAGCGCCTCGATGAAGGAGTGGATGAACTCGCCGACTGCGTGCTCGACGACCTTCGGCTGATCGGCGATCTGCTCGATCTCGAAGCCCTGCGGGACAGCCGCCATGAATTGCGCCGTGGATTTTTTAATCGCCTCGCCGAGCTCCAGGATGTTGGCACCCTTGGCCATAACGACGCCGACGCCAATGGCGGGCCTGCCTTCCTGACGAATCTGAAAGTCCGGCGGATCGACGAAACCGTGAGTCACGGTTGCGATGTCACCGAGACGGAAAACACGGCCATTGCTTTCGACCGGCGTCTCGGCCACGGCCTTTACGCTGTCATAGGCACCGGTCACACGCAAAGGCACGCGCTGCGCGGAGGTTTCCACCGTGCCCGCCGCCACGACGGCATTTTGCTTTGCGAGCGAATCGAACAGCGTCTGCGGCGTGATTCCGAGCGTTGCCAGTTTGGCGTGGGAGAATTCGACAAACACGCGCTCATCCTGCGTGCCGTAGAGATTGACCTTGGTGACGTTCGGCGTTTTCAGCAGGTGCTGGCGCAGGCCTTCGGCCACTTTCTTGAGCTGCGCGTAGTCGGCCCCGTTCCCTGTGAGCATATAAAGGATGGAATCGACATCGCCGTATTCGTCGTTGACGTTCGGCCCGATCAGATTGGCGGGCAGATCGCCTCTGATGTCATTGAGCTTCTTGCGCAGCTGATAGAACAGCTGCGGCACGTCCTTCGCGGGCGTGTTGTCCTTGAAGGCAACCTGCATCGCGGTGAACGATGGCTTGGTATAAGTCGTGACCTTGTCGAAATACGGCAGTTCCTGAAGCTTCTTCTCGATCCGGTCCGCGACCTGCTCCTGCATTTCGATGGCTGTCGCGCCCGGCCAGATGGCGTTGATCACCACCACCTTGATCGTGAACGACGGATCTTCCGCGCGCCCGAGGCGTTCGTACGAGAAGAATCCGCCTATGCCCAGCATCACAATGAAGAACAGGATCAGGGTCGGATGCGCAACGGCCCAACTGGAGAGATTGAATCGCTTCATGGGTGCCTCACACAATTAGAACGCGAGCGACGAGACGACCCTGACTTTCTGGGCCGGATCGAGCTTCTGCACACCGAGCACAACCACACTGGCGCCTTCCTCGACACCACTGGTGATCAGGACGTCCTTGCTTTCGTAGGCCTTCACCGTCACCGGCTTGAGCGACACATCGCCTGTCTTGGCATCGGCGACATAAAGCGACGGCGCCTCTCCCTGACTGAACAGGGCCGACAACGGCACGCGCGCGACACGCTCGGTCTCCGGATCGGAGAGCGTCAGCGTCGCCGTCATCCCGAGCGAGACTGCGTCGTCAGCGGCCGGCAGCGAAAACTTCGCGAGATACGTGCGCGTTGCAGGATCAGCAGCAGGTGCAAGCTCGCGCAGCTTTGCGACATACTTCTTGTTGGGGTCAGACCAGAGGGTGACGTTGGCCGCGCTTTGCTTGGCAAAATTCACCATGGTTTCGGGGATAGCCACCACGGCTTCCTTTTCCGCCGACCGCGCCACGCGGATCGCGGTCTGGCCGGCTGCAACGACCTGCCCCGGCTCGATCAAGGTCGCGGTGACGACGCCACGGGAATCCGCCTCGAGCGTCGCATACGACAGGCTGTTATTGGTCAATTCGACCGAGCGCTGGGCACGGTTCAAGCGTGCACGCGCTTCATCCGCAGCGGCTTTGGCCTGATCCAACTGAGCGTCCGTGGACCAGCCTCGCGCACGCAGATCCTTCGCACGGCCTTCGGCGGCGCTCGCCTGTGCCAGGACACCGGTCGCCGCGGTCAATTCAGCGGCCGCCTGTTCGGCCTGTAACTTCAGATCGACTTCATCGAGGGTGGCGAGCGGTTGGCCGACTTCCACGATCTGCCCGACTTCCACCAGGCGCTTCGCCACCTTCCCCGGGACGCGAAAACCCATGTCGGCTTCGATGCGAGGCCGAATGGTCCCGACGAAACTGCGCTCCGGCGAGCGGGACTCGTAATGCACCGCCGTGACCAGGACGGGCCGCCCCTTGTCACTTTCCTTGGCTTGCTGCTCGGTGCAGGCGCCAAGCGCCAGTGGCAACAGAAGCGCCCCTGCGAAAATTAAGCCATTGGAAAATCGTCGAAATTCAAAATTAACACGCATGGGAAAGCCCTCGCATCTTCGCGAAAACCTTCACCTAACGATTGACGATTGTCAATATTCGTCACTAGTCACAATGTCGCACTGCAACCTACTGAGGGGAAACGGCTATTCGACAACCGGCTGTCGACTGCCTAAAATTTCCCCTCAGGGGAGCACTGCCTATTTTGTCTCCGCAGGATCGCGGTGGATCGGATCGACCCACAACACGGTCTCCGGCTTCTCCACCGGCTCGATATCGAGATTGATTGCAACCGCCTCACCGTCGCTCCGCACCAGCACGCATTCGAGCGGCTCGTCCGGGCTGGCGTTGATTTCCTGATGCGGCACATACGGCGGCACGAAAATGAAATCGCCGGGACCGGCTTCCGCCGTGAACTGCAGATGCTCGCCCCAGCGCATGCGGGCCTTGCCGCGCACGACATAGATGACGCTTTCCAAATGGCCGTGATGATGCGCACCGGTCTTTGCATCCGGCCTGATCGTCACTGTGCCGGCCCACAATTTCTGCGCACCGACGCGGGCAAAATTGATCGCGGCCTTGCGATCCATGCCGGTCGTCGACGGCACATTGGAATCGAGTTGATTGCCCGGAATGACACGGACGCCATCATGCTTCCATCGGTCATCGTCGTGCGCGTGATCATGCGCATGATCGTGTGAGTGATGATGATCGTGCGATCCGGACATGGTCTTTCCTTCGAATGTCGTGTTGATTGTCATTTCGCGTGATGCCGCGCACGTCAACAGATATGGAACTTTGCGTCAACGCCGCCGTTGTCTCCTCGAATATATGCAAAGGAGATCGCGATGGGTAGCGCAACGGACAAGATCAAAGGCAAGGCCAACGAAGCCATCGGCAAGGCCAAGCAGAGCCTGGGCGAAGCCACCGGTTCTGAAAAGCTGAAGGGCGACGGCGCAATGCAGGAAGCCAAAGGGCATGGTCAGCAGGCCATCGGTAGCGCGAAGGACGCCGCGAAGTCGGCAATTAACCGCGCCGCGGAAGCCGCGAACAAGAATCTGTAATTTCTGACGTCCACAATCTGACTCGCGACGCACAAAAAAGACCGGCCTCCGTGCCGGTCTTTTCATCTTCACTATGCTCTGGATTGTTGCGCCTCAGTACGACTTCGGCAGGCCCAAAACCTTTTCGCCGATGAAGCTGAGAATGAGCTGCGGGCTGACCGGGGCGATGCGCGGGATCATCACTTCGCGCAGATAGCGCTCGACATGATATTCCTTGGCGTAGCCAAAGCCGCCATGGGTCATGATCGCCTGTTCGCAGGCGTGGAAGCCCGCCTCACCCGCCAGATATTTTGCCGCGTTCGCGGCCGGCCCGCACGGCAATCCCTGATCATATTGCCATGCCGCTGACAACGTCATCAGCCATGCGGCCTCGAGCTCCATCCAGTTCTTCGCCAGCGGATGCTGGATCGCCTGGTTCTGCCCGATCGGCCGATTGAAGACGATGCGCTGCTTCGCATAAGCGGACGCGCGCGCCAGCGCGAGCTTGCCGAGACCCACAGCTTCCGCAGCGATCAGCACACGCTCCGGATTCATCCCGTGAAGGATGTACTCGAAGCCGCGACCTTCCTCGCCGATGCGATCTTCCACGGGAATCTCGAAATTCTCGATGAACAGCTCGTTGGAGTCGATCGCCTTTCGCCCCATCTTCTCGATTTCATGCACAGCGATGCGCGAGCGATCGAAGTCTGCATAAAACAGGCTGAGACCGTGCGTCGGGCTCTTCACTTCCTCCAGCGGAGTGGTACGGGCCAGCAACAGAATCTTGTGAGCGACCTGCGCGGTTGAAATCCAAACCTTTTGTCCGTTCACGACATACTTGTCGCCCTGGCGCACGGCACGTGTTTTCAATTGCGTGGTGTTGAGGCCGGTATTTGGTTCGGTAACGGCGAAGCATGCCTTCTCACGCCCCTCGACAATGCCGGGCAGCATGCGCGCGCGCTGCTCATCCGTGCCGAACACCACAACGGGATTGAGCCCGAACACATTCATGTGAATGGCAGAGGCGCCCGACATGCCTGCGCCAGACTCCGAGATCGCACGCATCATGATCGCCGCTTCAACAATGCCGAGACCGGAGCCGCCATAGGCTTCCGGAATACAGATTCCAAGCCATCCGGCTTTGGCCATCGCGTCATAGAACTCGTACGGAAAGCCTCCGTCGCGATCCTTGCCGTGCCAATAGGCATCGTCGAACTGGCTGCAGATTTTCAGAATCGCATCGCGAATGGATTCCTGCTGGGCGGTATGCGCGAAGTCCATTGTGGTACATCCCCGGTGTTGCTACGAGGTTCTAAAGCGCAATAGGCCATCCAGACAATCCTCCAAAAAAGCATACAATCCGTGCGTATCGATATTTCGAAGTTTTCCGCCACCATGTTCGGCATGGTGCTTGGCATTGGCGGTCTCGGCAGCGGCTGGCGCGTCGCAGCCCACATCTGGAATGCACCTGCTCTCATCGGAGAGATCCTGGCTCTGACGGCCGCTTCGATCTGGAGCGTGTGGTTTGTGCTTTATGTGCTGAAGTGGATTCACGCGCCCGATGCTGCGCTCGCGGAAATCAAACATCCGATCCAGTCGTTCTTCATCGTCCTCGTGCCGATGACGACGATGATCACGAGTTGGTCGATCGCGCCCTATCTGCCCCAAGTCGCCTTCGCATTGTTCATTGCCGGCATGGCCGGGCAACTCGCATTTACAGTCTGGGGCGTCGGCGGTCTCTGGATGGGCGGCCGCGCGGCGGAGACGACAACGCCCGTGCTTTATATGCCGACGGTCGGCGGCAGCTTCGTCAGCGCGATTGCCTGCGGCCTGTTTGGATATCCCGAACCGGGGCTGCTGTTCTTTGGCGTCGGCTTCTTCTCCATCATCATCATGGAGTCGATCGTCCTCCATCGGCTGTTTTCCCACGGCATACCGGTCGCGCTCCGTGCAACGCTGGGCATTCACCTCGCGCCACCGGCGGTTGCTTGTGTGGCTTATCTGACGGTCACGGACGGTCCACCTGACCGGCTGGCGTTCATGTTGTTCGGCTATGCGCTGTTTCTCGCCATGGTGATGATCCGGTTGATCCCGTGGCTCAGAGAACAGCCGTTTTCGCTGTCCGCATGGGCCTACAGCTTCGGCGTCTCGGCGCTGCCTCTCGCGGCCCTTCGCTTCATTGAACGCGGCCATACAGGAATCGTGGCGAAACTCGCGCTGCCGATCTTTGTCGTCTCCAATTGCATCATCGGCTGGTTCGTGATCCGCAGTTTAATGGTGGCGAAGCGTTATCTGCTTCCCGCTGCGGCGCCGGCCGGCAACACGGCCTCCTGATCGTTGTCTTCGATCATCGTTCTTCGTCCACATGCGTCGAAGAACGGGCGGCCTCAATAGCCGAGCAGGAATGGATTGACGCCGCCCCGCCGATATTCACTCTCGCGAACAAGGACATCGAGCGAAAGGCTGCCCACGTCATCCGCAACCGGATCAAGTCCGGGATTCTTGTGCTGATGCAAAATCTTCACATAGGCGCGGCAAGATTCGCACGTCTCCGCCCAGACCGTGCCATTACCGCCGTCGATCTGCTGATACGAGATGCCCTTTGTCGACCCGCACATGGTGCACTTGATGCGCACGTAATTCCATTGCGTCGCGCACAGCGAGCACACACAGAATCGGGTGTTCTGAGCACCCGGCCATGCCACAATCATCGACGACACCGGTGCACCACCGCAGGCGGGACATGCGCCGTCGCCGACAGGGACGAGTTTCTTTGGATCAAGCCTGGATGCCAGTCGCGCATAGTGAACCTGAAGCGCGGCGGCCACGAAGACGTGCTCCGCGCAATGCGCGAGCGGAACCGCATCGGCCAAAACGGCGCGAACCATCACGAAACGCATCTCGCCATCGGCTTGTGTGACACGCGACAGTGCCGCCCGCGCCGTCTCCGGCATATCAACATTCGATGCCAGCGCGAGAAAACGTCCGAGCGTTGCATCGAACGTGGAATTCATCGCGAAGTGGTTGCGATCCAGGGGCGGCATGCCGAATGCGCGGGCGCGGGAAAGCTCGTGCTCGTTCGGGAGGTCGACGTGCTCAAGCCCCTCCTGCAGAGCGTGCTGGCAGAATGACACCTCCGATAAGAACTGGAGAAAGGGAGCTAGCTCATGCTGGGCCGACAATTCCTGGAAGCGCTCTGCCCTGCTCCGAAACAATCTGCATGCATCCGGAACGCGCGCGAATGGCGGCTCTTCGATCTCGCCAATGACAACTGGATCAAGCCGGTGTCCTCCTGCGTTATTCATCGAACGACCTCAAGGCCACCCAGGCTTCGTGCAGTTTTGGAAACTTCCGCACTCAGACGATCGCGGTGATCAACGACGTCTGGCGTTCACGTCGCCGATGTGACGTGGAGATGCGGACACAAAGTCATTTACGCCACACCGCGAGGTGCGTTTTCAATCATCCCGCCCACACGGATCGCAGCCGGGCTTCTCGGTCACCCGAGAAGAAACCTCAAGTCAGATGCTTGTATTTCCTCAGCTTGAACGCGAGAGCAATGTAATCGACGCCGGTGATGATCGCGTAACAGCCGATCATCCAGACAACTGCCAGTGCGCCAATGCCTGGCCGAGACAGTAACACCACACCGAAGGCGATCCCGAGCAGACCGCTCAGAATCAACAACCACTCGCCTTCAATCTCCTTGCGCAACTGGATGGCGCCCCAGATCTGCATCACGCCGATCACGATCGCCCAGCAGGCGATCATCAGGAGCAGAATTTGCGCCGTCAGGCCCGGCCAGACAAAGGTGAGGATACCCGCGAGAACGCCGGCGATACCGACAATTGCGAGCCACCAACGCGGCACCAATCCACCGCCGCGACCAGCGATTGCAGCCCCCATGGCGAACAGACCATCAGCCAGCGCGTAGATGCCCCACAACAGGATGAGAGACACCAGAGTGATGCCCGGCCAGACAAAGGCCAAAACACCGAGGACCAAGGCTGCGATGCCGCGCAATAACACCAGCCACCAATTCTCTGCCAGCGTGTGCAACAGAGGCGGTCCGGATACCGGTAAAGCTGTACTGATCATGATTGACCTCCATTAAGTTGTTTCGCGCGCCGCTTGATAGTCAAGGCATGACGATTTGGGCCGCGCGAATGCATGGCTTCAGCGCCGCAAGGCGTGCTTTCCTGCCGGGGCAGCTCTTCAGATTTGAACTGAGAAATTTGACGCGGGGTATCAAAACGGACGTCAAAGCCGCCCCGCGTGGATCGCGTGATCTTACACGCCCGATCCAGTTGTTCACTTTCCACACGAACCTGTGGTGCAGAACAAACATCGCCCGCTGTGTCCATCGCTGGTGAGGCCGAGCAACGTCTGATGGTATTCCGAATTCGAGCAGCCCGCGACAACAAACTTTTGCCTACGCCGCCGCGCCATGCAGCTCGCACGTCACCCGAAAGAATTAAGTCCTCCTCTTCTGTCCCATTCTTATACGTCCGGAACAAAAGGCCGAGTGTCGTAGTTCCCCAAAAGACCCTCGGCGCCCTGATTTGACCTTGGCGCCCTTCTTTTCAGACGATGGGGTATTGGCAAATGGTGCAAGTGAGTTCAGCGGGGCAGATTTCTGCTCCTGAAAAGATCTCGGTCGAACTGACCATCAACAACATCAAGACCGAACTGAAGGTCGCGCCGTGGACAACCCTTCTTGACGCTCTGCGCGAACACCTTGATCTGACCGGCACCAAGAAAGGGTGCGACCACGGCCAGTGCGGCGCCTGTACAGTGCTTGTCAACGACCGTCGGATCAACTCCTGCATGGCGCTCGCCGTGATGCAGGATGGCGCGAAGGTGACGACAATCGAGGGGCTTGCCTCAAATGGTGCGCTGCATCCCCTGCAACAGGCCTTCATCGATCACGATGCATTCCAGTGCGGCTATTGCACGCCCGGTCAGATCTGTTCCGCCGCCGGGCTGATCGCAGAAGGAAAGGCAAAGACCGCCGACGAAATCCGCGAATTCATGAGCGGTAACATCTGCCGCTGTGCCGCCTACCCCAACATCGTCGCGGCAATCCAACAGGCGATGGGGGCATCATGATCAATTTTACCTACGCACGCGCCACCGACGTCGCTGACGCTGTCCGCCAGATTGCGGCTGATTCAACGGCGAAGTTCATTGCCGGCGGGACCAACCTGATCGATCTGATGAAGGAGGATGTCGAGCGGCCGACACGGCTGATCGATATTTCACGACTTCCGCTCAGAACGGTCGAAGAAACGAAAGACGGCGGCGTCCGCATCGGTGCGCTGGTGCCGAACTCAGATCTGGCGTGGCACCCCCTCATCGAACAGCGTTACCCGATCCTATCAAGCGCCATTCTTGCGGGCGCCTCGCAGCAACTGCGGAACATGGCGTCCACGGGTGGAAATCTGCTGCAGCGAACGCGCTGCGCTTACTTCTACGACACCGCGACGCCTTGCAACAAACGCGAGCCTGGCAGCGGCTGTTCCGCCATTGACGGGTTCAACCGGATGCACGCTATTCTTGGGACAAGCGACGCATGTATTGCGGCTCACCCGTCCGACATGTGTGTGGCACTTGCCGCGCTTGAGGCCAGAGTTCATGTCTCCGGCCCTGCGGGTGAACGCGTTATCCCATTTGCGGACTTCCATCGCTTACCCGGCGACCAACCGCAGATCGATACCAATTTGAAGCCGGACGAAATCATCACGGCCATCGAATTGCCGGCTAAAGGGTTTTCGTCGAATTACACCTATCTCAAGATCCGTGATCGCCTGTCCTATGCTTTCGCGCTTGTTTCGGTTGCAGCTGCGATCGAGTTTGATGGCAACCGGATCAAGGATGCGCGTCTCGCACTCGGCAGCGTGGCACATAAGCCATGGCGAGATACTTCGGTCGAAGCATCCCTGCGAGGCCAAACCGCCACTCAGGAAGTTTTCATGCATGCGGCCGATCTCTTGCTCCGTAACGCCAGAGGTTTCAGCCACAACGCGTTCAAGATCAATCTAGCACGACGCACCATCGTTCGAGCGTTCGCGCAGGCTGCACTTGGCACGCCTCAATCTCAATCCAACAAAACAATACGGTGAACGCCATGTCTCCCTATATCGGTGTCGCGACATCGCGCGTTGACGGCCATGCCAAGGTCACTGGAGCAGCGAAATACGCAGGCGAATTCAAGGCCGCCGGCATGGCCTATGGCAGTGTCATCACATCTACGATCGCCAAAGGCCGAATTGCAAAGATTGATCTCAGCAAGGCCACCGAAGTCGAGGGCGTCCTGGCGATATTGACGCACAAAAACCGGCCTCCCCTCGCGGACAACGATAAGGCATACGCCGACGACGTGGCGCCGTCCGGCTCGCCGTTCCGCCCGCTTTACAACGACAAGATAATGTTCAGTGGACAGCCCATCGCGCTGGTCCTGGCGGAAGAATGGGAAATCGCCCGCTTCGCTGCCTCACTGGTCGATATCGAGTATGAAGAGGAAGCACATGTCACCGATCTTTTTCATGAACTCGATCATACATTCCCGCTGGGCGAGGATACCTTCGCATTGAGCCCTTCAAAGCCGCGCGGCGACGTCCAGGCGGGGCTTGCAGCATCTGATGTTCAACACCAGGGCGAATATTACGTCGGCATCGAACATCACAATCCCATGGAGCTCTACGCGTCCACGGCGATCTGGGAAGGCGACGGCAAGCTCACGGTCTACGACAAGACCCAGGGCGTGCAGAATGTCCAACGGTATGTGTGCGGCGTCTTCGGCATGAAGCCAGCCGACCTGCGTGTGATGTCACCGTTTGTGGGCGGCGCGTTCGGCTCCGGACTGCGTCCGCAATATCAGGTGGTTCTGGCGGTGTTAGGAGCTCGCGCGCTGCAGCGTTCAGTGCGCCTCGTATTAACGCGTCAACAGATGTACGCGCTGTGCTATCGGCCGGGCACGATCCAGCGGGTCTCGCTGGGCGCGAAAGCCGACGGTTCGCTTCAGGCCATCGCGCACGATGCCATCGCGATCACATCGCAATATGAAGAGTTCGCGCGAAAAGACACGATTTGGTCGAGCGCGCTCTACAAGTGTCCAAACACGAAATACACTCACAGGCTGGCGAGGCTGGATCTTCCGACGCCGTCGGATATGCGCGCACCGGGCGCTGCAACGGGTGTTTACGCCCTCGAATGTGCCATGGATGAGCTTGCCGTCGCGCTCAAGATGGATCCGCTCGAGCTGCGCTTGCGCAACTACACCGATCGCGATCAGAATGAGGATCTCCCCTTCAGCAGCAAGGAGCTTCGCGAATGTTACCGGCAGGGCGCTGAGGCTTTCGGCTGGAGCCAGCGAAAGCTGGAGCCACGCTCGATGCGCGATGGCGGTGAACTCGTCGGCTGGGGGATGGCGTCGGGCGTGTGGGAAGCGTTGCAGATGAAAACGGCGGCCCGCATCGTCCTAACGGCAAACGGACACGCCGAGGTTTCCTGTGCAACGTCGGACATCGGCACCGGCACCTATACGATCATGGCGCAGGTGGCCGCCGAAACGCTCGGGCTACCGATTGAGAACGTGACCATCAAACTGGGCGACTCGACCCTGCCGCAGTCTCCGGTCGAAGGCGGCTCTTGGATGGCAGCCTCGGTGTCGCATGCCATCGCGAACACTGCCGGGGAGATTCGTAAGGAGTTGCTGAAACTGGCGAAAAAGATGCCCGATTCAGCATTCAATCGCGTCAAGCTCGAGGATGTTACGTTCGCAGACGGCATGATCACTCCGAAAGCGGACGCCAGTCGCAGCATCTCCATCACGGACGTCATGCGACATAGCGGGACCGATCGCATCGAGAAAGAAAAATCGACCGATTTCAAGGAAAACGGGAAGTACGCAAAGAACGTCCATTCCGCGATTTTCGCAGAAGTCAAAATCGACGAACTGCTCGGCGTCGTTCGCGTCACCCGCATCGTCAGCGCGGTGGCCGCCGGCCGTATTCTAAATCCGAAAACCGCCCGCAATCAGATGCTCGGCGGTATCGTGTGGGGAATCGGCATGGCCCTGCACGAGGAAACCTTGGTCGATCACAAATTCGGCCGCGTCATGAACGCGAATATCGCCGAGTATCATGTTCCGGTGAACGCCGATGTTCACGACATCGAAGTGATCTTCGTGGACGAGCGCGATGACATCATCAACCCGCTCGGCATCAAGGGCTTGGGCGAAATCGGAATTGTCGGCGTTGCATCTGCGATCGCCAACGCAATCTACCATGCGACAGGCAGACGCGTTCGCAACCTGCCGATCACGCTGGACAAGATTGTCGATTGAACGATTGGGTTAAAAACCGCGGCCTCACTCGGCCGCGGTTCGCAATTCGATTTTTTCCGCCCGCACCGCGCAGAACTTGAATTCGGGAATTTTCCCGAATGGATCCAGCGCGGGATTGGTCAGCAGATTGGCCGCGGCTTCTGCGTAGCAGAACGGCATGAAGATCATGTTCTCCGGCACGTCGCGATCGGAACGAACCTTCACCTCCACCGCGCCGCGGCGGGTTTCCATCCGAATGAAATCGCCGGGCCAGACGTTCATGCGGCGCATGTCTTTCGGCGACATGAATGCCACCGCTTCCGGCTCGATGTTGTCGAGAACTTCCGAGCGGCGCGTCATGGAGCCGGTATGCCAATGCTCGAGCACGCGGCCGGTGGACAGCACCATCGGGTACTCCGCATCCGGAATTTCGTCCGGCGATGTGACGCGAGCCGGCACAATCTTGCCGCGGCCACTCTCGGTCGGGAAGCCCGTGGTGAAGATGATTTCATTACCGGGCTTCTGCGGATCATCCACCGGATAGGTCACTGCGCCTTCACGCTCCAACCGCTCCCAGGTGATGTTCTTCAGCGACGGCATGACCTTGGTCATTTCGGTGAACACATCCGCCGGACCGCTATAATTCCAGTCCAGGCCCATCCGCTTGGCGATTTCCTGAATGATCCACAGATCCTGCCGCGCATCGCCCGGCGGCCTGATGACCTGACGCGCCAGCTGCACGCGGCGATCGGTGTTGGTGAATGAGCCAACCTTCTCGGCGAAGGCCGACGCCGGCAAAATGACGTCCGCGTGGAACGCCGTCTCGGTGACGAACAGATCCTGCACCACAAGGTGATCCAGCATGGCCAGCGCTTCGCGGGCGTGCTGGAGGTCAGGATCGGACATCGCCGGGTTCTCACCCTCGATATACATGCCCGTGATCTGACCGGCGTGGATCGCGTTCATGATCTCCACCACCGTGAGACCGCGCACAGGATCAATCTCCTGATGCCAGAGATGCTCGAACGGCTCGCGCAGATCGGTGCGTCCGACCGGCTGATAATCCGGCAGGAACATCGGAATCAGACCGGCATCCGACGCGCCCTGCACGTTGTTCTGTCCGCGCAGCGGATGCAGACCCGTACCCGGCCGGCCGACCTGTCCGGTGATCAGCGCGAGCGCGATCAGGCACCGTGCATTGTCCGTGCCATGGACGTGCTGACTGATGCCCATACCCCAGAAGATGATCGATGACTTCGCCGTTGCGTACATGCGCGCGACTTCGCGCAGCGTGTCTGCGGGAATGCCGCAGATCGCTTCCATCTTTTCCGGCGGGAAGTCCTTGATCTTCTCCTTCAGATCATCAAAGCCCTCGGTATAGCCGGCGATGTACTGGTCGTCGGTCAGCCCTTCGGTGATGATGGTGTGGAGCATCGCATTCAGCATCGCGACGTCCGAGCCCGGCTTGAACTGCAGATGCTTGTACGCGTGGCGCGACAACGTTTGCCGCCGCGGATCCATCACGATCAGCTTGGCACCGCGCTTGGTCGCGTTCTTGATGAAGGTCGCCGCAACCGGGTGATTAACCGTCGGGTTGGCGCCGATGACGATAATCACTTCGGCATCAGCCGCTGCCGCGAACGGCGCGGACACCGCACCTGAATTCAGGCCTTCCATCAGCGCCGCCACGGAGGACGCATGGCAAAGCCGGGTGCAGTGATCGACGTTGTTGGAGCCGAAGCCGGTACGCACCAGCTTCTGGAACAGATAAGCCTCTTCGTTAGAGCCCTTCGCTGAACCGAATCCGGCAAGCGCCTTGACGCCCTTCTCATCCCGGATCTTCACGAGACCTTTCGCCGCGATGTCGAGCGCCTCTTCCCATGACGCTTCGCGGAAATGCGTGAATGGATTGGCCGGATCGACCTGATCCATCGAACTCTTCTTCGCATTCGGCAACCGGACCAGCGGCTTGGTGATGCGATGCGGATGATGGATGTAGTCGAAACCGAAGCGGCCCTTCACGCAGAGACGGTTATGGTTGGCAGGACCATCGCGGCCCTCGGCATAGACGATCTCCTCGTCCTTGACCTGATACGTGACCTGACAGCCCACGCCACAGAACGGACAAAGCGAATCCACCTTCTTGTCCGGATAAACTGTCCGCGTCTGGTTCGCATCGAGCAGCGCGGATGGCATCAGCGCGCCGGTCGGGCAGGCCTGAACACATTCGCCGCAGGCCACGCACGTCGACTCGCCCATCGGATCGTCGAAGTCGAATACAATCTTGGCGTCGTGGTTGCGATAAGCCATGCCGATGACGTCGTTGACCTGAACCTCGCGGCATGCGCGCACGCAGAGACCGCACTGGATGCAGGCATCAAGGTTGACGCTCATCGCCGGATGACTGGTATCGCTCGCCCAACGTTCCTCGGTCGGGAAGCGGCTCTCCGTCACTTCAACCTTGTCGGCCCAGTTCCAGAACTTTGAATCCGGATCATGAGATGTCTCGCGTGCCGGCTGGTCGGCGACCAGAAGCTCCATCACCATCTTGCGAGCGGAGACTGCACGCGTGCTCCCGGACTTCACTTTCATGCCGACCGTCGGCGTGCGCTTGCACGATGCCGCAAGAACGCGCTCACCCTCGATCTCGACCATGCAGGCGCGGCAGTTGCCGTCGGCGCGATAATCCGGTTCCGGCGAGTAACAAAGATGCGGGATCTCGGTTCCTTCGCGCTTGGCCACCTGCCAGATGGATTCACCCGGCGCGGCCTCGACCATCTTCCCGTCAAGCTCGAACTGAATTTTGGTCATTCGGCAGCTTCCTTGGGTGAGAATTCCTCTGGGAAATATTTAATCACGGTCGTCAGCGGATTCGAGGCTGCCTGACCCAAACCGCAAATCGATGCATCGCGCATCGCCTGGCTCAGTTCGTCGAGCAGATCGCGATCCCAGACGGATCGTTCCATCAAGGTTGCCGCCTTCTGCGTGCCGACACGGCACGGCGTGCACTGGCCGCAACTCTCGTCTTCGAAGAAGCGCATCAGATTTAACGCTGCGTCCTTCACCTGATCCTTGTCGGACAGAATGACGACGGCAGCGGAACCGATGAAGCAGCCGTATTTCTCCAGCGTGCCGAAATCGAGCGGAATGTCGTCCATCGACGCCGGCAGGATGCCGCCGGATGCCCCGCCGGGCAGATAGGCGTGGAAGGTGTGACCGTCCGCCATGCCGCCGCAATATTCATCGATCAGTTCACGCACTGTAATGCCGGCAGGCGCGAGCTTTACACCGGGATTTTTCACGCGACCCGAGACTGAGAAGCTGCGCAGCCCCTGCCGTTCATGCCGGCCCTGAGACTTCCACCAATCCGCGCCCTTCTCCACGATGTCGCGCACCCAGAACAACGTCTCGATGTTGTTGATCAGGGTCGGCAGGCCGAACAGACCGACTTGGAACGGATAAGGCGGCTTGTGGCGCGGCAGTCCGCGTTTGCCCTCAATGCTCTCCAACAGCGCGGATTCCTCGCCGCAAATATAGGCCCCTGCACCGCGCCGCATATGGAGTTTTGGGCCACCCGCGGGCAGCTTGGCGATTTCACGCTCGAGAATTTCGCGTGATGCGGGATATTCGTCACGCAGGTAGATGTAGACCTCGGGCGCCTCGACGATGTGTGCGCCGATCAGCATGCCTTCTATAAAGCGATGAGGATCAGTCTCGAGGTAGAAGCGATCCTTGAATGTCCCCGGTTCACCTTCGTCACCATTGATCGCCATGAGCCGCGGACCGGGTTCGCCGAGCACGGCGCGCCATTTGCGGCCGGTCGGGAACCCTGCACCGCCAAGACCACGGAGCGAGGCATCATCAAGCGCCTTGAGCAGATCGTCCCGAGATGTTGCGCCGGAACGCAGCTTGTTCAGCAGCGCATAGCCGCCCTTGGCGACATACTCGTCGTATCCGACATACTTCGGCAGGTGCGTATGTGTGTCGCCACCCTTCGCCGCGGCGAGAACATTCTCAACCGTGGCGTGATCGATGAAGTTATGGCCGACTTCGGCGGCGGGCGCCGTATCGCAGCGTCCGACGCACGGCGCGCGGACCACGCGCACGCCGGGGCCCGCCTTGTTCTGCAATTCGTGCAGCAGTTGTTCCGCGCCCAGCATCGCGCAGGTCAGCGAATCGCAAACCCGGATCGTCAACGGCGCAACGTTCGGTGCCCCTTCCTTCACCACATCGAAGTGCGCGTAGAAAGTGGCGACCTCGAACACTTCCGAGAAGGCCAGTTTCATCTCGTCGGCCAATGCCGCCAGGTGAGCCGCCGAAATCTGACGGTATTTGTCCTGAATGAGATGGAGGTACTCGATGAGCATGTCGCGGCGACGGGACCTGCCATCCAGCAGCTGAGCGATCTCTTCACTCGCTTTGGGATCGATCTGACGCCCCTTCGGGGTCGCCTTGGCCCGGCGTTTACCTTCGCCGGGATGTTCAAAGGGATGAACCTGCTGCGGGCCGCCATCGCTCATTAGAATTGCTCCATTTCGAGCAACGATAGTGTCTGGTATACATTGTGCAAGACGCTTTTTAAGCGACGTCCACGTCATCATGTCCGCTGAACCAGCGTTATCATATTGAACTAAAGGAGGAATTTAATAATTTCCGCCTATTGGCGCCAAGTTCCACTTAGACTTTTTGGCGCGGGAAATCGCCTCTGCCGAGCCCTATTTGGCCTTGTTATCCGTGCGTTCCGGTCCTTTTCCATGCGGATCCAGATCCTGCTGGTCAGGCTGCGGCGATGGTTTGGGGCCATCCTTCGAGCCGCCCTGTTTGCCACCCTGATCCTGCGGACCGGGCAAATTGTTCTCTTTCGGCATGCCTTGTCTCCGGGATTTTCACCGGATCAACTGCGGGCCAAGTCGGGTGGTTCCGCCGCGCACCCCGAGGAAGAAGCCCCCCGCTATGCCAGGCTCGCGTAGCTCAAGAAATTGACGAGATCGCCTGGTTTGACCTGCGTGATGTCTTCAGACAGTTCGACAAAGCCGTCGGTTTCCACCAGCGACGACAGAAGCCCCGCGCCTTCGCGCGGAAACTTGACGGCTTCCAGCATGCCATCACTGGCACGGCGAACACTTACCCGGACATACTCGCGGCGGGATATCTTCTTTTTGTAAGCGAAAGCCGCCCGCAGCGGATTCGGGATCGGATGTTCCTGCGGCGCCCCCAACAGCGCAAGCACGGTCGGACGCACGACATAAGTAAACGTCACGAAACTCGCGACCGGATTTCCCGGCAGTCCGATAAACGGCGTGCCTTCAATCACACCCATGGCAACAGGGCGCCCAGGCTTGATGGCGATTCGCCATAACACCAGCGAGCCAACGGACTCGACCGCGGCTTTGACATGATCCTCTTCCCCGGTCGAGACACCGCCGGAGGTCAAAATGAGGTCATGATCGGCCGACGCCTTTCGCAGTGCCTGCGCCAGCGACGCGCGGTCATCCGGCAGAATGCCGAGGTCACTCACCTCACATCCAAGGCGGCCAAGCATCGCGATCAGCATGTAACGATTGGAATCGAACAATTGCGATGGCACGCGTTCAGCGCCGGGCGCAACCAGCTCGTTGCCGGTCGAAAACACTGCAACGCGGATTCGCCGCCGCACGCTAACCTTCGTCAGCCCAAGCGCGGCGATGAGTGCAACATCCTGGGGGCGCAACCGCGTCCCTGACGGCAAAGCCGATGCACCTGCGGAGATATCTTCTCCGGTCAGCCGAACGTTGGCGCCGGCTTTGAGCCCTGCCGGCAGAAAGACTCGCCCATCTTCGACTTTAACGTCTTCCTGCATAAAAACCGTATCTGCGCCTGCCGGCATCGGCGCACCGGTAAAGATACGAACGGCTTGTGCGGGCTTGATGGGCTCTTTGGCGACAGCGCCCGCCGCTATCCGCCCGACAATCGGGAAAGCCTGCTTGCCTGCAAGCGAAAGATCTTCGCTGCGCACCGCGTAGCCATCGACAGCGGAATTGGTGAACGGCGGCAGCGGCATTGACGCCACGACAGCTTCGGCAAGGACGCGGCCATCCAAGCCGGCCAGCGAAACAGCCTCGACCTCCTGCACGGCGTGGACTCGCGATGCGATCATTGCAACAGCGTCGTCGACCGACATCATCGGACCACCGAAAGCAAAACAATCGTCGGAAAGCTGCGCCATCAAAGTCCGATCATGCTTGCCGGGACAACCGGCGACATCCCGCAATATGCATCAAAGCTATCTTGCTCATATAGAGCTATTTACCGGCTTAAGCAGGTCTAAATCCGGCCCGTTCGAGGGCAACGAGCGTCTCATCCGATGCCAGGGATTCGACAAAAGCTCGAACAGCCAGCCGCTCGCGTCGAGACGTGACCAGTGCGAAATCATAATGCTCTTCCGCAAACGGAATAAAACCAAGTCCTGCTGCATGAGCCACCGGCGCAATCGTCATCCCCCAATCTGCCCGCCTTTGAGCCACGGCGGCTGCGACAGCGTTATGAGATTTCGGTTGATTCCAGTAGCCGTCCGGCTTTGCCCCTTTCAGGAGCCGGTCAATCAGAATGCGCGTGCCGGCACCTTGATTACGGTTCACCATGATGCAGGACGCATCGGCGAGTGCAGCGCGGACAGCGTCTTTCGCATCAAGCCCTTCGAAGCGGCGATCGCCCTTGCGAAAGACGATGCCTTGCATGCGTCGATAGCCCGGCATCAATTCAAGGCCTGGGACAAGAAACGAAACATTGTAGGTGTCGGTCTTGTCGTCGAAGAGGTGAATCGGCGCAAGATCACATTCGCCGCGCCGCGCAGCCGCCAATCCGCCAAGACTTCCAACCGAGATCGAACGCACCAGAAGGCCTGCCCGCGCCAAAGGCGCGGTCACGATATCAAGTCCGGTACAATGACTGCCGACGATCACCAGATCCGGCACGCGCACATGCGGTGTGAACAGCCTCACCTCCTCCTCGGCGCCGGCCGGCATCTGATCAGCGAGCGCATCGATCCGCAGAAATCCATCAGCCTGCGCGAAGGCGGTGATGGCCCCCGAGCCCTTACCGGACGGGTAAGCGATCAAACCATTGTCGCCTTCCACAAGCGACACCATGACGAATTCCGTACGCCCCAATTCAGATGCAATCCGCACAGGCACCTTGGCCTGCACATGCGCGTCGGTGCGTGGCGGCAATCCGGCCAGACGCCGCAACACCGGCACGATCATGTCGTGGAACGTGAACATCGCCGAGGTTGGAAATCCGGGCAGAATAACAACGGGCTTTCCGTCGCAGACCGCAAGGCACAACGGCTTTCCCGGCTTCAACGCGACGCCATGGGCGATAATGCCGGGTTTGCCAAGACGCCCGATGATCCGGTGTGAAACGTCGCCGGCACCTTTCGATGTGCCGCCAGACAAGACCAGCATGTCGCAATCAGCCAGCGCTTCCCGCATGGCCGCCTCTAACCTTGCTTCGTCATCCGGGATCGAGCCCATGAAGCGCGCTGAGCCGCCATTCTCGTTCACCGCTGCCGTGACGATCGATCCGTTGGTGTCATAGATCTGCGCGGGAGAGAGCGGCTGGCCCGGCGGAACGAGTTCATCACCCGTGGAAAGAATCGCGACCCTCGGCCGCTGCACAACAGAGACCTGCGCGATGCCGCAGGCCGCCAGCATGCCGATTTCGCGCGAGCCGATGATCGTCCCCACGCGCAACAACACCTCGCCGCGGGCGATATCAGAGCCGGCATAGGAGACAAACTGCCCCGGCGAGACCGAACGCCGCACACTGATGGCGCCGTGACCGGGTTGCGTGTGTTCGATCATGATAACCGCATCGGCACCACGCGGAATGGGACCGCCCGTCGCGATCGGCGTTGCCGTCCCCGATCCCACCATCAATTGCGGATCAACGCCGCACGCGATCGTTTCTCCATTGAGCGTGAGACGAATCGGCGCCGTCTCTGCAGCCTGCGCGAGATCCGACGAGCGCACGGCGAATCCGTCAACATTCGAGCGATCGAACGGCGGCACATCGAGCGGCGCGACCACATCCTCTGCCATTGCATATCCGAGCGCGTCGGACAGCGAACGCTTCTCCGTCGCCAGAGCACGCGGAAAGAGCGCCTCCTCGAAGCGCCCGATGGCTTCCTCACGCGAGAGAATTGTGAGGAACTGGTCCTGATCGATGGTGGAATTCAGCGAAACTGAGGAATTGGTCATCCAGGCGGCTCACATCGTGTCGCGAAGCAGATAAGCAGTGCAAAGTGTCCCGGATGCATATCCCTCGCTTCGGCCGGGAATCACAACCCAGGCATCCGCACGCGACAGGCTGCCGAGGGAAAGATCTCCGATGGAAAGCGGAAGCCACTTCGCTTCTTCTCGCTTCAGTAAGACGACGTCAGCCATTCCGGGTCCTGATGAAATCTTGAGTGCCAGCGGCAGCGTTTCCTCAGATATATGTCGGCCCGACAGCCGATCCAGAACCGGCAGCGCAATTGTCCACCATGCTGCAAGCGCCTGATCCAGGGCTCCCGGCAAGGCGACAACGGGACACTTTCCGGCTCGACCGATAGCCGTTGTCCGGCCCGGCTGCAGTGCGATGCCATGTGCCAAAAGCGCACTCTTCTCCGCAAGTGCGGCAACCGTCGCATCCGCACGTCCCTCACCGGTTCCGCCAATGATGAGGATCATGTCACAGCCGGTCTCATTGAGCTCAGCCGCGGCCAACTTGGCGTCACGACCAGCTGCCTCGATCGACATGACATCGGCACCGGCGCGACGCACCGCCTCCGCGATCAACAGCGCCGTCGATGAAGCGCCATTTGCCGGCGGCACATTAACGATCCGCACCAGCGGACGCCGGGTCGCCAGTTTCTCCAGACCGATGGCCCGTGCGATAACAAGATCAACCGCACTTAACATCTTGCCCGCCGGAACGGGCGCACTTTCCGCTTTCAGGTCTTCGCCGATCCGCCGGACACCTGCACCGGGGATCGTCTCAGCTATGACTTGCACCATAGGACCGATCTGCTCGAGCACCTCCGGCTCAAGCACACAATCACATCCCGCAGGAAGAGCATCACCGCTCTCGACCCAAGGCGGCAACTCATTCAACAAGACCGGCGAATAGGCCGTCGCCCCGACGAGGTCCTGTGAACGAAGCGCCCAACCGTCGCGGGTCGCAGTATTCTGCGCCGGATAAGGTCCGTTCGCTGTCAACGTCTGCGCCAAAACGTGTCCAAGCGCCTGCGATATCGGCACCTCTTTCGGCTCAGCAGGCTCACAGCGTTCCAAAAGCCGGCTCAACGCCTCTTCAAGAGAGATCAACGAGCCGGTCGCGGGTCGAGGGTTCATCGGTGACAATTACATAATCGAGGAATGGACGGTCTGTTACCCCACTCTACCCGCGATCGCAGGCCATCAGTACTCAAATTCTGCAAGGCGATCTTCCCGGGGGCGGGCACCTCAGCTTCCGCCAAGACCGAAAGCGGTGACCGGCCCTTGAAATCCGGCGCGCCATCACCGCCGCGGACCAGCTCCACATCGTGAGATGGAGCTTGATCTGCTGCGCGAGATCCACGCTCGGCAAGACAATGCGAAGCAACCCGCCGAGCAGACCAAGCAACTCGGTTGAGACACCATTACGCAACTCTGTGGCAAGTATCATGAGGATCGGTTGAGAAATGGCGCACATGTTACGCTCCTCACCCAAAAGTAAACGCGAAGGCTTCGGCACCGGGATCAAGGAAGCGAACGTCGAACGTCCTCGTCCGCACCTCGCCCGCCGGTCGCACCAGTTGATAGAGACGCGTTTGCGTAACGGTCCCGTTGCCGTCGGCATCAACGTCCGCTCCGTGGCTTTCGCCCGGTGGCTTGCCGTCGATCCGGACCTGAAAGCGCACCGGCTTGCTATCAGGCCGAAGGCCTAGAACCAGATGCAGATCACGCGCGCTGAACCTGTAAGTGATCCCGCCGCCCTCCCGATTGAGCGTCGCGAGCTCTGGTCCGACGGTCCAGTTTCCGGTCAGGCCCCACTCGTTGAGACCGGGCACAGCCGTGGTGTAGTCCTGGGCCATGTCGCTTCCGATGCCTTCCGGCGACACGAAATCGGACGCGCGTTCATAGCCGATGTAAGTCTCAGATGAGCGGACATGACCGAGGTCGGGCGCGGCTTGCGCGCCCTTGGCGTCCGGCTTGACCATGCCGGTCTCGACCTTGCGATTTCCCGCCTCTGCCAGCAGTTGCTGGATGACCTCTTCGGTCTTGTCGTAGTTGCCCTCACCGAAGTGGTGATACCGGATCTGTCCCTTGGCATCGGCGATATAAAGCGCCGGCCAATAATTATTGCGGAAGGCACGCCAGATCTTGAAGTTGTTGTCCACGGCGATCGGATAACCGAGCCCGAAATCGGCAACAGCTTTCCTGACGTTGCCGATGTTCTTCTCGAACGCGAACTCCGGTGCATGCACGCCGATCACGACGACGCCTTGATCCTTGTACTTTTCAGCCCAGGCACGCGTGTAAGGAACGGCGCGAATGCAGTTGATGCAGGAATAGGTCCAGAAATCGACCAGCACGACCTTGCCGCGCAGCTGTTCCGCCGTCAGCGGCTGCGAATTGAGCCATTCGCCGCGCCGTCGAGGGACGGCAGCTGACCCTCCACGGGCAGAGTGCTACGAAGCTGCGGACGCGGCTCATTCGACGCCATCACCATGCTGGTTCCCTCAGTCACACTAGCCTCCGGCTTCGTCTTGTTCATGTTGAATGCATCGAGCAAGGCCTGCTCGAACTTGCCCGTGCTGACGCTGGACAGACGCGCCAGAAAGCCGGTATCGGCACCGAATCCGATCGCGATAACCCCGCTCAACACGGCGATGCCGAGACCACGCCGCACCCATTCACCGGCGCCCAATGACTGCTTCATCGCCGTAAACACGCGCCCGCCAATCAGGAGGGCAATGGCGAGCGAGGTTGCAGCACCTGCCGCATAGGCCAGGAGCAACAAGGTGGTCTGCACGTTCGCGCCCTGAAGAGCCGCGCCCGTCAGCACCAAGCCAAGAATCGGCCCGGCACAGGGCGCCCAGAGCAGACCGGTCGCGATACCAAGCAGCAGCGAACTCCCGACCGTCGCGGCCGATCCCGATCCATCCGTCGCATTCGACAGCCGATTTCCGAGGGCAACGATGGGTTGCGTCAAAACACTGGCAAGCTGCGGCGACAGCAGCGTCACGCCAAAGGCGGCCAGCATTGCAATGGCGATGGTCCGGCCAAATTCATTGGCATGTACTGCCCAGCTGCCACCGACCGCGGCGAGCGTCGCGACAACGGCAAACGTCAGCGCCATGCCAACCAGCATCGGCAAGGTGCTCTTGAGGAACGATTGGTCCGCTCGCGCAAAGACGAAAGGAAGCACCGGCAGGATGCAGGGACTGAGGATGGTCAGTACACCTCCAAGATAGGCAACAGCCAGAAGGATCATTGTCGTGCTCCGTGAAGTGAAGAGTGGCGCACCAAGGCGCAATGGCCGATCAGCCACTCACCGCATCAAGCGGTGCGGAGGTATCCCGGATGTGTCCCAAACCGGCGAAAATGTAACGAAGTGTGCTGTGGGCGCCGGCCTGTACATTCCGATACAAAGACCGGCAGAAGGCTTCGTTTTCACGGCGCCCCCCCCCGGTTGCGGCAACAATTTCGTCCGCCAGTGTGTCCTGCTATTCGGCGGATACATTGCCTTACAATTCTCTGGACCGGCTTTTTCCACCCAACGGGAATTGATGCTAAATCATTGGACAGGCCGAACTGAAGGTGGAGACCGATGGATCACGTTGATCACATCCTGATTGTTGATGACGACCGCGAGATCCGGGAGCTGGTGTCGAGCTATCTCAAAAAAAATGGCCTGCGCGTCAGCCTGGCCGCCGACGGCCGGCAGATGCGGTCGTTCCTGGAAGCCGACTCCGTCGACCTGATCGTGCTCGATATCATGATGCCAGGCGACGACGGCCTGGTTCTTTGCCGTGAGCTGCGCGCCGGCAAGCACAAGACAACGCCGATCCTGATGCTGACCGCGCGGTCGGACGAAACCGACCGCATTGTCGGACTGGAAATGGGCGCGGATGATTATCTCGCGAAGCCTTTTGCGGCACGCGAACTGCTTGCCCGCATCAAGGCCGTCCTGCGCCGCACCCGCATGCTGCCCCCCAACCTTCAAGTGACCGAGGTCGGTCAACTGCTGGCATTCGGCGATTGGCAGCTCGACACCACCGCGCGCCATCTGCTCGACAAGAACGGCACAGCGATTGCCCTCAGCGGTGCGGAATACCGCCTGCTGCGGGTCTTCGTCGATCATCCGCAACGCGTGCTCAACCGCGACCAGCTCCTGAACCTGACGCAAGGCCGCGAGTCGGAGTTGTTTGACCGCTCCATCGATCTTCTTGTCAGCCGGCTGCGTCAGCGCCTGAATGACGACGCGCGGGAGCCGGCCTACATCAAAACGGTCCGCAGCGAAGGCTATGTCTTCGCCGTGCCGGTCGAAATCCGCGAGAGCCGGCAATGAGCGCGACGGCTGCATTGCAGCGGATCCAGCTTTGGCCACGCACGCTGGGCGCGAGGCTGTTCCTGATTCTGCTCACCGGCCTGATCATTGCGCACGCGCTGTCTTTCAGCGCTCTGTTTCTGGAGCGCTATATGGCAGCCAAGACAGTGATGCTGGGCACGCTGGAAAAGGACGTCGCGACATCCATCGCTATTCTTGATCGCTTGCCGGCGAATGAGCGAGCCGATTGGGTTGCACAGCTCGATCGCGGGACGTACCGGTTCGTGCTCGGCCCCGGTCTCGCCGGCATTCCGGATATGAGCGAGCGCGGCGCGGAGATCGCCGCAAAAATACGCGAGGCGGTCGGCCACCGCTATCCCGTCGCCGTCGAATCCATTCCGGGCGATGGCAAGCGCCTTCAGGCGCACATCACTTTGAGCGACGGCAGTCCGCTGACCATTGACGTGAATCCCGCAATGATGCCGATAGCGCAATGGCTGCCTTACGTGCTCGCCGCCCAGCTCGCGCTTCTCATTCTGTGCTGCTGGTACGCCGTCCGGCTGGCGATCCGTCCGCTTGTGGATTTCGCCAATGCCGCCGATGCATTGGATCCGAACAAGAAAGCGCCGCGGCTGAGCGAAAGCGGCCCGCGTGAGGTGGCCCACGCCGCCACCGCATTCAACAAAATGCGCGATCGCATCGCGGACTATCTCGAAGAGCGGGTCCAGATTCTGGCGGCGATTTCGCACGATCTCCAGACGCCCATCACCCGAATGAAGCTACGGGCCGAGCTCGCCGAGGAAAGTGAGAGCAAAGAAAAACTCCAACAGGATCTCGCCCAGATCGAGCAGTTGGTCCGCGAAGGCATTGCCTATGCGCGCAGCGCCCACGGCACCGCCGAAAAATTCTCGAAGATGGATATCGATTCGTTCCTGCAAAGCCTGGTCTACGATTATCAGGATGTCGGGAGTGCGGTGAGCCTGGCGGGCAACGCGCATGCGCAGATCACGTCGAAATCTCATGCCCTGCGGCGCATTCTCGGCAATCTCATCGACAATGCGCTGAAGTTCGGAGGATCCGCCGCCGTATCGGTTGAGAAGACAGCCGACGACGACATTTTGATCATGGTGAAGGACAATGGCCCGGGCATCCCGGAGGATCAGCTTCAGGCGGTTCTTCAGCCGTTCTATCGCCTCGAACGGTCGCGAAGTCGCGATACCGGCGGTACGGGTCTTGGCCTTGCGATTGCGCATCAACTTGCAATCGCGATCGGCGGATCATTGACTTTGAGCAACCACCCGGATGGAGGGTTGGTGGCAACTGTTTTACTGAGCAGCAAAGGCGACCGGGTGAATTAACTTCCCCGGCCGCCCGGATCGTTTTGATCAGAATAACTGCTGTTACTTTCTCACAGCGGGCGCGTTGTCGGCAAAAGCAGGAATCGCGCGGAGGTTTGAAACGATCTCGGCAATGTTTGGCCACTGGCTCAGATCGATGCCTGCGCGTTCGGTGTTGATTGCCTGCGGGAAGAGAAAGATGTCGGCGACCGATGGCTGGTCGCCGGCGACAAACGGACCGGTTCTGCGGCCAGCTATCGTCGCTTCAACGGCCGTCAGCCCTTCCCTGATCCAGTGACGATTCCAGTCCGCAATGCCGTTCGCCTCAACGCCTGGAATGGCGCTCAGCCGCAAAGCCACGCGGGGCGGCAACAGCGCATGAATTTCGGATGCAATCGCGAGCGCCACGGACCGTGACAGCGCCCTTGCCTCCAGCTTTGCAGGCAACAGCGGCGGCTCCGGATGAAAGTCGTTGAGATATTCAATGATCGCGAGCGATTGGGTGATCAACGTACCCTCGTCAGTCAACAACGCCGGCACCAGTCCTTGCGGATTGACCTTGCGATACTCGGGCTGGCGGCTTTCCGCGTCCGCGCCGAAAATGTTCACAGATTGCGTCTCCACGTTAAGGCCCTTCAGGGCCAGAGCAATCCGCACCCGTGAGGTCGCGGAGGAGACTTCGTTCGCATAGAGCTTCATGGTCGAATGTCCTGGTTGTTCTGATTTAAAAAAGGGCAGGCGTTACGGAGTGGTTTCCGACACAACCGCAGTTGTCGTTCCACCGCTCGATGGAAGCAGTTTCGCGACAATCGCAGTCATCGCCGCAGGCTCACGGGGATCGGTGTCATAAGCGCAGGGAAACGCCATTACCGAAATTCCAATGAGAGAGATAACAGCAAGCCGCATCATAAGCGCTCTCCATAACTCACGATCGTTGAATGAGGGATGACCAGCCGCCACTCCGGGCTGGCCATCGTCGTCATAGGGACGAACTCAGACAAGATTGATGACGACGTCGATGTTGCCGCGCGTGGCTTTCGAATACGGACACGTCTGATGCGCGGCATCGACGAGGGCCTGCGCAATCTCGCGATCCACACCTGGCAGGCTGACATTGAGGCGCGCCTGCAGGAAATAGCCGCTGCCCGCCATGCCCAGATCGACTTCCGCATCGACCGCCAGATCGGACGGGAGAGCAACCTTCAGCTGACTGGCCGCGAGTCCCATGGCTCCGATAAAGCAAGCCGACCAGCCGGCAGCAAACAATTGCTCCGGATTGGTCCCGCTGCCCGATGATCCGGGAGACGAGAGCTTGATATCGAGGCGGCCATCGGAGCTGCGCGATGCGCCGTCACGTCCACCTGAGGTTTGGGTTTTACCGGTGTAGAGCACTTTTTCGAGCTTGGTCATGTCTGACTTCCTTTGCAGCGATCGGGTGGCGCCAAGGCGAAAAGACCAAGGGCCAGCCAGTGGCCGCATAAAGCGGTTCAGAGGTATCAGGTATGTGTCCGGATTGATCAGAAGTGTAACAAAGTGTGGCAACGACCCGAGCGGGTACATTTCTGTACAAGCTATGCGCGCGATCATGCGCTGATGCCCACTTCTTCTCCGTGGAAGGCGGCATCGGCGCGTGTTTGAATGGGCCATGGCCGGAGAGCGACCAGGGCGAAGTCCCTCAATTGGCCAGCCCGACCGATTTGTAACGGCATGTATCCAACGGCTCGGAAGCTACATACACATTCAATTTAGACCGATCAGGACACACCGCAGATACATGGATTCGGTGTTCTCAGCGTCGGGACACATTCACTGGAGAAAGATCATGTCCGAAGAAATCAACCATCATCGCCGCCGTTTTTTCGGCACTGCCGCTGTCGCCATGACTGCTGCTCAGTTCGGTTTGATCGGCTCCGCCGTCGCCCAGTCCGGCACATCGAAATCAGCAACCCTGCCGTCGATCAAGCCGGGGACCCACACCTCGTTCGGTCCGCTCAAGCAGATCAACGCAGGCACGCTCAATGTGGGTTACGCCGAAGCAGGGCCGGCCGACGGCCCTGTGGTGATGCTCCTGCACGGCTGGCCTTACGACATTTACAGCTTTGTTGACGTTGCCCCGCTGCTGGCATCCAAAGGCTACAGGGTCATCATCCCCTACCTGCGCGGCTACGGCACCACGCGTTTCCTTTCAACCGACACGATCCGGAACGGCCAGCAAGCGGTGCTCGCAGTCGATATCATTGCTCTTATGGACGCCCTCAAGATCGAGAAGGCCGTCGTCGCCGGCTATGACTGGGGCGCGCGTACGGCCAATATTCTCGCGGCCCTGTGGCCGGAGCGCTTTAAGGCCATGGTCTCGGTGAGCGGCTACCTGATCGGGAGTCCGGAGATCAACAAGAAGCCGTTGCCGCCGAAGGCCGAGCTTGCATGGTGGTACCAATTTTACTTTGCCACCGAGCGCGGTCGGATCGGCTACGACAAAAACCGGCACGACTTCGCGAAACTCATCTGGCAACTCGCGTCGCCAAAGTGGAATTTCGACGACGCCACCTTCGATCGCAGCGCAGCCGCCTTCGACAATCCCGACCATGTCGACATCGTGATCCATAATTATCGCTGGCGGCTCGGGCTGGCCGAAGGCGAATCCAAGTATGACGACCTTGAGAAAAAGCTGGCGGGAGGCCCTGTCATCACCGTGCCCACCATCACCATGGAAGGCGATGCCAATGGCGCGCCGCATCCGGAGCCCGGTGCTTATGCCAAGAAGTTCTCCGGCAAGTATGAGCATCGGCTGATCATGGGCGGCATCGGCCATAATCTCGCGCAGGAAGCTCCCAAGGAGTTCGCCCAGGCTGTGATCGACGCCGACAACTTCTGAGAAGCTTGTTGCTCCTCAAACAAAGTGTGGCGCCGAAAGGCGCCACACGACTTTCAAGAGAGCAAGTCTAAGGATCAGCTCCGCAGACCGGGGGCTTCCTGGCCGGTGCGCTCCACATACTCCGTGTAACCGCCGCCGTATTTGTGGACGCCCTCCGGTGTCAGCTCCAGCACGCGATTGGACAGAGCTGCGAGAAAATGCCGATCGTGGGAGACGAACAGCATGGTCCCCTCATATTCCGACAACGCGGTAATCAGCATTTCCTTCGTCGCCATGTCCAAGTGGTTGGTCGGCTCGTCCAGCACCAGGAAGTTCGGCGGATCGAAGAGCATCATCGCCATCACCAGCCGTGCTTTTTCGCCGCCCGACAGCACCCGGCATCTCTTTTCCACGTCGTCGCCGGAGAAGCCAAAGCAACCGGCCAAAGCGCGTAACGAACCCTGTCCGGCCTGCGGAAACGAATACTCAAGCTGCTCGAACACGGTTCGTTCACCGTCCAGCAGATCCATCGCATGCTGCGCGAAATAGCCCATCTTCACGCTACCGCCCAGAACGACACTTCCGTCATCCGGCTCCGCCGTCCCCGTCACCAGTTTCAGCAGCGTGGACTTGCCCGCACCGTTGATCCCCATCACGCACCAGCGCTCCTTGCGGCGCACGGAGAAATCAAGCCCCTCATAGATAGTGCGGCTGCCGTAGCTTTTGTTCACGTTTTTCAGCGTGACCACGTCTTCACCGGAGCGCGGTGCCGGCATGAACTCGAATGTGACGGTCTGACGACGCCTTGGCGGCTCGACGCGTTCGATCTTTTCCAGCTTCTTAACCCGGCTTTGCACCTGGGCCGCATGCGAGGCGCGTGCCTTGAAACGCTCGATAAATTTGATTTCCTTGGCCAGCATCGCCTGCTGACGCTCGAACTGCGCCTGCTGTTGCTTTTCGTTCATCGCACGCTGCTGTTCGTAGAACTCAAAATCGCCCGAGTACGACGTCAGCGAACCGCCATCGATTTCCACGATCTTGTTGACGATGCGGTTCATGAATTCGCGATCGTGCGAGGTCATGAGCAACGCGCCCTCATAACCCTTCAGGAACGATTCCAGCCAGATCAGGCTTTCCAGATCCAGATGGTTGCTTGGCTCGTCCAGCAGCATCACTTCCGGGCGCATCAGAAGAATGCGGGCCAACGCCACACGCATCTTCCAGCCGCCGGACAACGCGCCGACATCACCCTCCATCATCTCCTGGCTAAAGCCTAGTCCCGCCAACACCTCGCGCGCACGCGCATCCAGGGCGTAACCATCCAGTTCCTCGAAGCGGGCCTGCACTTCTCCATAACGCGTGATGATGTCGTCCATTTCATCGGCGCGATCCGGGTCCGCCATCGCGGTTTCGAGTTCCTTCAACTCGATAGCCACGGCACTGACCGGCCCAACCCCGTCCATCACTTCGGACACAGCACTGCGGCCTGACATCTCCCCGACATCCTGGCTGAAATAGCCAATCGTCACGCCGCGGTCGGCCGACACCTGACCTTCGTCAGGAAGCTCCCGCCCCGTGATCATCCGAAAAAGCGTGGTCTTTCCGGCTCCGTTAGGCCCGACCAGCCCAATTTTCTCTCCCCTTTGAAGCGCCGCGGAAGCTTCAATGAAGAGAATTTGGTGACCATTTTGC
The DNA here is from genome assembly GCF_049747295.1 of Bradyrhizobium sp. SYSU BS000235. Lineage (NCBI taxonomy): Bacteria > Pseudomonadati > Pseudomonadota > Alphaproteobacteria > Hyphomicrobiales > Nitrobacteraceae > Bradyrhizobium > Bradyrhizobium sp. SYSU BS000235. The sequence continues at coordinate 3,138,221 of NZ_JBMHJM010000001.1, read as the reverse complement.
TTGCTGATGTTGTCCAGTCGAATCATGTGCGCACGGAGTTCCGGGAAGAATTTGTGGCCGGACTTACGCCATGTGAGGCCTCAGCGGAAGGGCAATCGGCGAAAAGCCTATCTGCCAAAAGCGCGATCGGGTTCCTACCCCCGAAACCGCTCCCGATAGTCGCTCGGCCCTATGCCGATGCGCCTCAGGAACGCCCGCCGCATGGTGTCCGGGCTCGAGAACCCGCACCGCGATGCCACGCGCTGCAGCGGCGCTTCACTGTCTTCCAACAGGCGCCGCGCGGCATCCACACGTGCCATCTCGACGAAGTCCGCCGGCGTAATCCCGGTCTCGCTTTGAAAAACGCGGGTGAAGTTGCGCACGCTCATGGCGGCGCGCTTGGCAAGGGATGCAAGAGTGAGATCGAGAGAGAGATGATCCAGAATCCAGTGCTGCACCGCCTGGATGCGTCCCTCTTCTGCGACCTGTGCCGCAAGGTGCGCGCTGAACTGCGATTGACCACCGGGACGCTTGAGAAACACCACCAGTCGTCGCGCCACCATCAGCGCGAGGTCTCGTCCAAAGTCGTCTTCGATCAGCTTCAAGGCGAGATCAATCCCTGCCGTGACCCCGGCGGACGTATAGAGCGCGCCGTCCTGAATATAAATCTGGTCCGGAATGACGTTGGCTGCCGGAAAGCGTTCGGCCAACTCCGCTGCATGCTGCCAATGCGTGGTCGCGTGCAGTCCATCGAGCAAGCCTGCTGCACCAAGGAAGAACGCGCCCGTACAGACCGAACCGTATCGCCGGGTTTTCGACGTTCGGCGGCGCAGCCAGGCACCGAGCTGATCACTGGAATAAGCCTGCGCATAATCCGGCGTTCCGGCGACGAGCAACGTATCGATCGGCTTGGTGTCGTCAGCAATGGACGTGTCCGCAACGATCGAGAGACCACCAGCGCGCACCACCCGCTGCACGCCCGTCGATATCAGACGGACATCGTATTTCGCACCGTTCGTAGATTGACGATTGGCTTCGAGAAACGCATCGAGCGGGCCTGAAACGTCGAGCGACTGCGCGCCGGGTGGCACCACGATGGCGATTGCCTTACGCGCCGGCCTCATAACCATGCCTCCGTCCTTTCAGAATGCCTTCGCTCGCCTTCATGGTCTGGAAAAACGCTGCGGCCCAATCCGCCGCGCCTTTGGCCGGAATCGTCGGATAACGACAATTGTGGCCAACCTAGCACAGGCCTAGGTTCGAGCCATCGAAATTGTCGAGCCGGAGCCGACCCGATGTACCAACTCCACTATTACCCCGCGAACGCCAGCGCCGCAGCCCACATGGTGCTGGAAGAAATGGGAGCTGATTACGAGCTCATGCTGGTCGATCGGACGATCGATGCGCAGAAGTCCAAGGACTATCTGAAGATCAATCCGAACGGCCGCATTCCGACGCTGGTGGACGGCAATCTCGTGCTGTTCGAAGCCGCGGCCATCGTGCTCCATCTGCTCGATCAAAATCCGCAGACCGGCCTTGCACCCAAGCTCGGTACGCCCGAGCGCTCGACATTCAATCAGTGGCTGATTTTCCTGACCAACTCGCTTCAGGAAGAACTGATGATCTACCAGTATCCGGACCGGCTCACCGGCAACGATACGAAAGCGACCGAGGTTGTGAGGCGCGGAGCGGAGGCACGTGCGAGCACTTATCTCGACGTGATCGAACAGCATCTCGGCACGAATGGGCCGCTGTTTCTCGGCACCACGTTGAGTGCAGTTGATTTCTACTTCGTGATGCTGTGCCGCTGGGCACGCCCCATGACGAATCCGCCGCGTTCGCGTCCCACCATCGCAAAGTTGCTCGACAGGATTACTGCTCTCCCTTCGGTGCGCCGCGCCTATGAGGGCGAAGGCATCACCGACGAGATCTCCTGAGCAACGCCGTTTGATTTCCTTTTGGAAAGGGTACGACAGTGACAACCGATCATATCAGCCGCAACACGCCGGACCGGATGAACCTGCCCTTCGTTGGTCTGGCGACGTTCGCCGGTCAGCCGGCCTGCCAGGATTGGGACAGGCTCGACGGCGCCGACGTTGCCGTGCTGGGCGTCCCCATCGATACCGCCTCGAGCTATCGGGTGGGCACGCGCTTTGGGCCACGCTCCATTCGCGAAGTCTCGATGTTCCATGGCTTCGGGCCGGAAGGCGTCTTCGATTTCGAAGACGAGGTGACCTATCTGACCGCCGATGAAGTCAAGATCGTCGATGCCGGCGACAGTGACGTCATCTACGCCGACACCAAGCGAAGCCTCGCCAACGCCGAGCACGCTGTGCGCGCGCTGCTCGATGCCGGGACGATGCCTTACATTCTCGGCGGCGATCACGCGATCACCATGGCGACCATTGCCGCGTATTCAAATGAAAAGCCGATCCACATCGTGCATCTCGATGCCCATTTCGACTTCATCAACGAGCGCAACGGCATTACGTGGGGCCATGGCAGCCCGATGCGCCGCGCCTCCGAGATGTCCCATGTAAAAGGCATCACAACGCTTGGGCCGCACAATATGGCCTCCGTCAGCCGCAGGGACTGGGAAGCGGCGAAAGCCTACGGCACGCATGTGGTGCCGCTGCGCAAGCTGCGGGCACAGGGTGCGGCTGCTTCCCTCGCGCACATTCCCGATGGCGAACGCGTTTATGTCTCGATCGACATCGACAGCTTCGATCCCTCGATCGCGCCGGGAACGGCCACGATCAGCCACGGCGGCTTCACCTACTATGAAGGCAAGGAGATCTTGCGCGAAGTCGCGAAGCGGTTCGACGTCGTCGGTGTCGATTTCGTCGAAGTATCGCCGCCTTATGATCCCTCAGGAATCACTGCGCTGCTCGCGGCGCGCACCAGCCTCGACTTTATCGGATCAATCTTTCACGAGCGGGCCAAGCGACGCCCGTGACTGAGCGCCGCCGTGCTGGAAACTACCCGTTCGGCACGGCGGCGGCTTGGCATGCGTGATCCTGCAGGAACTCAGCCCGTCGCCTTCAACGACGTCGGATCAATCGGCAACGTCCGAACCCGATATCCGGTAGCGGCAAAGATCGCATTGGTCACTGCGGCACTGACAATGGATGTCGGCGCTTCGCCGATGCCGCCCTGAACCTCTGTACTCTTGATCAGATGCGTTTCAATCGTCGGCACCTCGTCGATGCGCATCGGTAAATAGCTGTCGAAGTTGCTCTGCTCGACGCGTCCATCCTTGAAGGTGATCGAACCATACAGCGCGGCGGTCAGCCCGAAGAGCGTGCCGCCCTGGACCTGCGCCTCGATCGTATCAGGATTGACGTACATGCCGCAATCGACCGCACAGACTATCCGCTTGACCTTCACAGAACCGTCAGCCGCCACTTCGACCTCGGCGACCTGCGACATGTAGCTTCCGAATGCGAACTGCACCGAGATCCCGCGGCCATGGCGCGCAGGGAGCGGTGATCCCCACCCCGCATTCTCAGCAGCAAGCGACAAAACACCCAGCGCTCGCGGATTGTGGCCGAGCAACCCCTTGCGATACGCAACCGGATCCTGCTTCGCTGCATGCGCGAGCTCATCCATGAAGCTTTCGACCACAAAGACATTGTGGGTCGCCCCGACGCCGCGCCAGAACGCTGTCCGCACACCGGGAGGCTCGACCCGAACATAGTCGACATGGATGTTGGGCAGTGCATAGGGCGGCTCAGCTGCAGCTTCCACAGCATCGAAATCGTAACCGTCCTTGAACAGAGGCGGAATATAGCGGGCGACGATAGAGGAACCAGCAATCCGATGCGTCCATGCAACCGGCTTGCCGCCCGCATCAAGCCCGGCCGACAGACGATCGAAATAGTACGGCCGATACATGTCGTGCTGGATGTCTTCCTCCCGGCTCCAGATCATTTTCACCGGACCATCGACGTGCTTGGCAAGCTTGACGGACAACAAGGTGCCGTCGGGCTCCAGCCTCCGGCCGAAACCACCGCCCAGCAGATGATTGTGAATTTTAACCGCATCCTTCGGCAGACCGGTGAATTCAGCAACCACGGCCTGTGTCAATGTCGGAGCCTGCGTCCCGACCCAGATGTCGCAACGATCCTTCTGCATATGAACAGTGCAGTTCATCGGCTCCATCGTGGCATGGGCCAGGAAAGGCACTTGATAAATGGCCTCGAGTTGTTGCGCCGCTCCCGCCAGAGCCTTCGCCGGGTCACCATCGTGACGGGCAACGACGCCCGGCTTTTTGGACTCTTCCTCCAACTGCTTGACGATGTCGGCGTTGCTGACCTTGCCATTCGGCCCGTCGTCCCATGTGATGGCGGCTGCCTCGAGACCCTTCTTGGCGGCGCCCATATGATCGGCCACCACGGCGACGGCTTCCTCGATGTTGACCACCTGACGGACGCCCTTCACCGCCAGCGCGGCTTTCTCGTCGACGGTCTTTGCCTTGCCGCCTAGCACGGGCGAGATTGCAACCGCGGCAACCTTCATCCCCGGCAATCGCATGTCGATGCCGTAGAGTGCACGCCCATCGACCTTGATCGACGAATCCACGCGCTTGGCACGCGTGCCGATCAACGTGAAATCCTTCGGATCCTTCAACTTGACGCTTGCTGCAGCCGGGACCGGAAGTTTTGCCGCGGCCTCGGCGAGTTCGCCGTAGCTGAGGTGCTTCGAGCCGGACGCGTCGAACACGGCGCCATTCTTGGCGTGACAGGTCGATGGATCGACGTTCCATTGCTTGGCAGCTGCTGCGATCAGCAGATCGCGACCCACGGCCCCGGCCTGACGCAACGGCTTCCAGAAGGCACGAACAGAGGAAGAAAGGCCCGTGGTTTGAATATGCAGGATGGAATTGGCGTAGAGCGCGTCATTTGGCGGCGCGTGCTGAACCTGAATTTGATCAAGTCCGACTTCAAGCTCCTCGGCCAGCAGCATGGCAATCGCGGTGTAGATACCCTGCCCCATCTCGGCCATCGGCATGACCAGAGTCACGGCACCGGTGGGATTGATCCGGATAAATCCATTCGGCGCAAACGTGCCTGTGACCTCGTTTTCGACCACTCGCGAAGCAGGCGCTGCGAAAACCGACTCGGTTCCCGCGCCGGTCAGCGCGAAGCCAAGCAACAGTCCCGTGCCCTGGAGAAAGGTCCGCCGCGATAATTCCGTTTGATTAGCAGACTGATCTTTCAGAAGAAGCTCGCTCATGATCTCAGACTCCCGCGGCTTGCTTGATCGCGGAGCGAATGCGCTGATAGGTGCCGCAGCGGCACACATTGCCTGACATCGCTGAATCGATATCCGCGTCGTTTGGCTTTGGGGTTTCCTTCAGCAAGGCCGCAGCCGACATGATCTGACCTGATTGGCAATAGCCACATTGCACGACTTCGAGATCGAGCCACGCGCGTTGCAGCGCTTCGCCTTGTGGTGTTTTTCCGATCTCCTCGATCGTCATCACTTTGCTGTCTCCGATGCTATCAACCGTGGTGATGCACGATCGAATCGCCTGCCCATCGAGGTGAACGGTGCAGGCTCCGCAGAGGGCAGCGCCACATCCGAACTTCGTGCCGGTCATCCCAAGGACATCCCGCAAGACCCAGAGCAACGGCGTGTCTGCATCGACGTCGACGCTATGCGGTATCCCGTTGATATTGATTGTGTAAGCCATAATTACCTCGAGACTTGTCACAAATTGAATGCCAATCGATCAACTATTGATGCTGACCTCACTCTGTGCGCAGCGACGAAATCGGATCACTGGCGGGAAACGACTCCTCAAGGGCTTCGTCCAATGCAGCATCGACATCGGTCGAAGATTCTGCCGGAGCTTCCGCGGTCAACTTGCCCGCTGGGTCAAGCGTCTTGCCCGTCTGTGTTTGCGCGTGACTATGTGTATGTTTGTGATTTTTAGGGGCGGTCATATCCATCATCCTTTTCACTCAATACTTGATCGAATTTGTCTCCTTTGTCACAAATATGTGACGCACACATTGCGAGATCTCATTTTGCGATAAGCGTGGCACCCGCCTCCATGAATCTTTTTCATGTGCCGCTGAACGGCATTCAACGCATTCCGCGCCGGACGATTCCAAACGCGAAGGTTGAGCCGCGCCGCATTTACAGCTGCAACGGCGTATTGCTTGGGTCATGGCTCAATGGACGGCGAGCAATATCGTTCGAGCTTTCCGTCGCCGTTGCATGGCGCAACGAAAGCTGCCTCGGAACTCAGTCTGTTATCTGGGAGAAATGATCGCGTTGGTCGGCGTCGCGCGGTCGGTAATCCGCTGGCCAAACAGGCTGGCGACAAGCTCGACGGCGACACGCGCTGTGCGTCCACGCTCATCGAGAAATGGATTGAGCTCGACGACATCCACGGATCGCACCAAACCGGAATCGTGCATGAGCTCCATGGCAAGATGCGCTTCACGATAGCTTGCGCCGCCAGGTACGGTCGTTCCCACGCCGGGCGCAATACTTGGGTCAAGGAAGTCCACGTCGAAACTCACGTGCAGCACGCCGTTGCGTTCCTTGACCCGATTGATGAGGCGCCGGATCAACACAGCGACGCCGAATTCGTCGATGTGGCGCATATCGACGATGGAGATGCCGCGCTCCCGGATCAATTCGCCTTCTAGCTTATCGACTGAACGCACCCCAAACAGATCGAGCTGAGCGGGCGTGATCGAGGCGCGTGGCTCGTCACCCAGCAACCGATCCAGCCCGGGTTCGCCGCACAGGAAGGCAGCGGACATGCCGTGCATGTTTGCCGTGATCGTTGTGAACGGTGTGTTGTAGTCGGCATGCGCATCCAGCCACAGCACAAACAACTCACGCCCTTGTTCATGCCAATGGCGCGCGACGCCGTTGATCGACCCCATTGACAGGCTGTGATCGCCGCCAAGAAACAGCGGGATCACGCCGGAACGCGCAAGTTCAAAGGCGCGAGCGCTCAACGCCCGGGTCCATGCCTGAATTTCGGTGTAGTGCCTGGCATTGTCCGGCGGCACATCGTTCGTCGGTTTCAAGTCCCTCGGCAGGATATCGCCATGGTCCTCGACGCGATATCCCAGCCCCTCGAGCACGCCGGCGAGACCCGCCGTGCGCAACGCCGCCGGCCCCATCAAGGTCCCGCGCCGCGATGCGCCGACATCGACAGGCGCACCAAGGAGCGCGATCCGCGTGTTCTCACGATCACCCATCATGAATTCCCTGCGGCATCATACAGGCTCAGGCCGCAATAGCCGCCACATGAGGGCTGGCCGCGTGCTCCTTCAGCACGTGGCCGGATGAATCGACCTCGCTCAGGGACACATCGTAGCTCCACAAGTTGGCGAGGTGCTGGACGACACGCTTGACGTCGATCTCATTTAACAGCGCTCCGTTCACAACCGTATGACGAAGCAAGAGGCGGCGGTCGCCGGCGAGATCGACATCGACGACCTCGATATTCGCATCGACGACGCCGACATCGTACTGCCGGGCCAACTGCCGGCGGATGCGGCGATACCCCTGCTCGTTATGGATGGCACCGACGCGGATGCCTTCCGTCTCAGCCGGATCATCGTGCAGATGGAACATGCGCATGTGCCGCATCAGCCGCGGGCTGAGGAACTGACTGACAAAGCTTTCGTCGCGGTAGTTCGCCCAGATGTCCCGCAGCACACCCATGACGTCGCCGCGCCCAGCAATATCCGGAAACCACGCGCGATCTTCGTCATCGGGATCTGTCACGATTCTCTCGATGTCCTGCATCATCGCGAAGCCAAGCGCATACGGGTTGAAGCCGGAGAAGCGCGGATCGTCGAAGTCGGGCTGAAACACGACGTTGGTATGCGATTGCAGGAACTCGAGGAAATTGCCGTCGGTGATGCACCCTTTTTCCAGGAGGCGCGTCATGATGCGATAGTGGACATAGGTCGCTGTCCCCTCGTTCATGACCTTGGTCTGCCCCTGCGGATAAAAGTATTGCGCGATGTGACGCACAATGCGCAGCAACTCGCGCTGCCATGGCTGCAACCGTGGCGCGGACTTCTCCAGAAAATAAAGAATGTTCTCCTGCGGCAGACCGAGCATGGCGATCCGCCGCTCAGCGCTCAGTTCAGATACGCTCTTGTGCGGTCCCGTGGGCACGGTGCGCCACAGATCGTTGAAAACGCTTTCCTCGTGGGATCGTCGCTCTTTGGCGCGTTTCTCTTCATCGCGCAGATTGAGCTTTTTCTTGCCGGGATAGCGATAGACCCCGTGAGACATCAGCGCATGCGCGGCATCAAGCGTCCGCTCGACTGCGATATGGCCGTGACGCTCCTCGCACTGCGTGATGTATCTCTTGGCGAAGTCGAGATAATCGAGAATCCCGTCGGCGTCGGTCCACTGCTTGAACAGGTAGTTGTTCTTGAAGAAGTGATTATGCCCGAACGCCGCGTGCGCGATCACGAGGGTCTGCATGGTCGCGGTGTTCTCCTCCATCAGGTAGGAAATGCACGGCGAGCTGTTGATGACGATTTCATAGGCCAGCCCCATCAGGCCTTTGCGATAGAACGTCTCCTGATGGGCGAATTGTTTGCCAAACGACCAGTGCTTGTAGAACAACGGCATTCCGACTGAGGAATACGCATCCAGCATCTGTTCGGCGGTAATGACTTCGATCTGGTTGGGATAGGTGTCGAGGCCGAGATCGGACTTGGCAACGTCCTCGCAAGCGTCATGAATTCTTTGAAGAGTCTGAAAATCCCAGTCCGCGCCTTGATACAGGCGTCCGGCAGTGTCGTTCATGGCGCGACCTTCTCCTGCTTGCTGCGGCGCTGGAAGAGTTCGTGGAACACAGGGAAAATTTCGCCACGGCTGCTCACCTTGCGGATCGACAGCGGCGCGCCCTCAGAACCCAATCGCTGATAGAGCGCCCATAGCGAGGAATCCGACGTATCGAACGGGTTACCGGTGGCTTCGCCCACTTCGAGATAGGCAAAGAACTGCGTCACCGGCAGAATGAAATCCTTCAGCAACGCGGCCGTCACGTCGCCGTCAGAGTACAGATTGTCGCCGTCTGACGCCTGAGCCGCATAGATATTCCAGTCTTCAGGACGGTAGCGTGACTTGACGATCTCCTTCATGGCTTCCAGAGCGCTGGAGACCAGCGTTCCCCCGGATGCCGGACCATGGAAGAAGGTGTCTTCATCCACCTCTTCAGCACGATCCGTGTGACGGATGAAGACAAGCTCGACATGGCGATAGCGTCGCGTGAGGAACACGTAGAGCAGCATGTAGAAGCGCTTTGCCAGATCCTTCATGTGTTCCGACATCGAGCCGGACACATCCATCAGGCAAAACATCACCGCCTGCGCCACAGGCTTTGGCGTGCTCTCGAACCGCCGGTAGCGGATGTCGATCGGATCGATATAGGAAATCCGCTGCATCCGCGATTTCAGCGACGCAAGCTCGGCCACGATCTCGGTCCGGCGCTCCTCGCTACAATCACGCATTTCCGCTTCAAGTTCCGCGATGGCTTCCGGCCGTGGCCTGCGGAGCGCTACCCGGCGCGCCATGGCCAACCTCATGGTGCGGCTGATTGAAATGTTGGTGGGCGAACCCGACACCGAATAGCCGGCGCGCCGGAGAGTCTCCTGCTCGGCTTCGGCCAGCTTTCGCTTGGCAAGATCCGGAAGCTCGAGATCGTCGAGAAAGATATCGACGAACTCATCCCGGCTCAGAACGAAACGGAAGGCGTCCTCGCTGTCGCCTTCCCCCGCCTCGCGGGACTTGCCGCCGCTCTGTCCTGAACGCGGCAGGACATCTCCTTCCACGAACTTCTTGTTGCCGGGAAGGACCATGTCGCGGATGCCGCCTTCCCGTCGAAGGCGCGGCTCATGCATACCGTCGAGCGGAATGCTGACCTCGCCTCCTTCAAGAACATCCTTGATGTCGCGTGCCTCAGAGGATTTTTTAACGGCATCACGAACCAGCGTTTTTGCGCGCCGTAGAAAACGCTGGCGATTTTCGAGACTCTTGCTACCCGGATTCAAACGACGATCGATGATGTTCATGGCCGTCCTCGGATGCGGTTCAGCCGGCTTGCTTCACCCGCATGTACCATTCGACCAGCCGGCGAACCTGGCGCTCGGTGTAACCGCGCTCCACCATACGCTTGACGAATTCGCCGTGCTTCTTCTCGGTTTCGCCATCCCGCTTCGAGCCGAAGGAAATCACCGGCAGCAGATCTTCCACCTGCGAGAAGATTCGCTTCTCGATCACCTCACGGATTTTCTCGTAGCTGGTCCAGCTTGGGTTCTTGCCGCTGTTTTGCGCCCGGGACCGCAGCGAGAACTTGACGATCTCGTTGCGGAAGTCCTTGGGGTTGGCAATGCCAGCCGGCTTTTCGATCTTGGTCAGCTCCTGATTGAGAAGTTCCCGATCGAGCAGCTGTCCGGTGTCAGGGTCCTTGAAATCCTGATCTTCGATCCAGGCATCCGCGTAGTCGACATAGCGGTCGAACAGGTTCTGACCGTAATCGGAGTACGACTCCAGATAAGCCTTCTGGATCTCGTGCCCGATGAACTCGGCATAACGCGTGACGAGTTCGGCCTTGATGAATTCGAGATAACGCTTTTCGGCTTCCTCGGGCAATTGCTCGCGGCGGATGGCCTGTTCGAGCGTGTACATCAAATGTACCGGATCGGCGCCGACCTCGGCGGTGTCGTGATTGAAGGTCGCCGCAAGCACCTTGAAGGCAAAGCGTGTCGAGACGCCATCCATGCCCTCATCCACACCGGCGGCGTCTTTATATTCCTGCACGCTGCGCGCCTTGGGATCGGATTCCTTGAGGCTCTCGCCGTCGTAAACCCGCATCTTCGCAAACAACGTGGAGTTCTCGTGCTTGCGCAGCCGCGAGGTCACGGTGAAGCGCGCCAAGGTTTCAAGCGTCGCCGGCGCGCACGGCGCGCGAGCCAATTCGGAGCCCTGGATGAGCTTTTCGTAGATCTTCTGCTCCTCCGTCACCCGCAGACAGTACGGAACTTTGATCACGCAGATACGGTCAATAAAGGCCTCGTTGTTCTTGTTGGTCTTGAAGCTCTGCCACTCGGACTCGTTGGAGTGCGCAAGAATGACTCCAGTGAACGGGATCGCGCCGATATTTTCAGTGCCGATGTAGTTGCCTTCCTGCGTGGCAGTCAGCAGCGGATGGAGCATTTTGATCGGCGCCTTGAACATCTCGACGAATTCAAGCACGCCCTGATTGGCACGATTGAGCCCGCCGGAATAGCTGTAAGCGTCCGGATCGTTCTGAGCGAATGTCTCGAGCTTGCGGATATCCACCTTACCGACCAGCGAGGAGATATCCTGGTTGTTCTCGTCGCCGGGTTCGGTCTTGGCGATGGCGATTTGCCGCAGCCGCGATGGCTGGATGCGGGCAACGCGGAAACGCGAGATGTCGCCGCCGAAAGCTTCAAGCCGCTTGTAGCACCACGGACTCATCAGGCCGGTAAGGCGCCGACGAGGGATTCCATAGCGCTCTTCGATCATGGAGCCTAAGGTTTCCGGATCGAACAGGCTGAGTGGACTTTCAAAGACCGGGCTGAGTTCATCGCCCGCCTTCAGCACATAGATCGGGTGAACCTCCATCAGCATCTTCAGGCGCTCGGCAAGGGACGATTTGCCGCCGCCCACCGGGCCTAGCAGATAGAGAATCTGTTTGCGCTCTTCCAACCCTTGAGCGGCATGTCTGAAGAAAGCGACGATGCGCTCGATCGTCTCTTCCATCCCATGGAACCCGGTGAACGCGGGATATGTCCGCACGGTCCTGTTCAAAAAAATACGGCCAAGGCGAGGATCCTTGGCCGTGTCGATCATCTGGGGCTCGCCGATGGCTGCCAACATTCTTTCCGCCGCGTTGGCGTACCTCATGGGGTCGTCTCGACACGACTCCAGATATTCCGCCATGGACATATCTGTTTCGCTTCGAGCTTCAAACGAGCGCGCAAACGCATTGAACAGAGAATCGTTGTACATGATCCCTCTCCTTGCCCGATCATTGTGCTGAGAGGCGACGCTTTCGACTTATCACTGGAACGCCCCACGTCCGCCGCGAATCAGCATCTGCATTCAGCATATATCGATTGACCGCTTTGTAAGCAGATGATTGCACGCACGACTTCGGCATCAGTGGATTCATTCGCGCGCATTTGCGGATAATCCGAGCGTATGGAACCGTAACGCGGACTCTCCTTCAAAAATGATCGTGAATGTTGCCGCTGAGCAACTTTCCGGATCATCTGGAATAGAAGGCATTCATGATGCGGGGCCAGCGCGTGCCGCTGCGCACCATTACAAAAGCAATCCGTCTTTCACGCCTGGATAGTAGCAGCAGACTCATCCGCTGCTACTTTTGTCTCATCACGTCTTGACCGGCGCCAAGGGCATCGCCAGCAGAACCGTCACGGTCTTGTTCGTCTTGTTTTTCAATGCGCGCTTTTCACCCGGCGCGATCCGGCAGGAGTCGCTTGAATAGAGCGTCGTTTCGCCGTCGGGCGTCTCAACCGTCAATTCGCCTTCGAGGACGAAGTAGATTTTTTCGATAGGCGATGCATCCAGCGACGTATGTCCACCCGGCAAAAGCTGCGACATACCTAGCCACAAGGTGTCGGAAGGACCCGCCTCACGCCCCTGCAGACGCAGACAGCGCATGTCGTAATGCTCAGGAGGATGATAAGTCGGTGCTTCTTTAAGGCGCGTTACGTGCATATTCAGCGACCCGCTCGTTCCAGTGTTGATGACGCTAGGCGACGCGGGAATCTGACAAGCGAGTCGGCAGGCCGAGCAGTTCGCGCGCCTCTCGCGGTGTCATGATTTGCGCGCCGAGGTCTTCTACGATGCGACGCGCTTTCTCGACCATCGCCGCATTGGACGGCGCCAAAGTTCCACGCGACAGATAAACGGCATCCTCAAGGCCAACGCGCACGTGTCCACCCGCCAGATAGGATTGTGCAACGCCGGTAAATGAGGACTTGCCGATACCGATCGCCGTGAACTCCGCATCCGCGGGCAGCATGTTTCGGGCGTAGATCACGGTCTCAGGACTCGGCTGGAAGCCGTAGCGGACCCCCATCACGAACGAACACAGGATGGGTCCAGTCAAGGACCCGTCTGCCAGCATGTCATTCATCAGCGCGATGTCGCCGGAATCGAACAGCTCGACCTCCGGTTTCACGCCAGCCTCGCGCATCACCTTGGCCATGCGGCGGACGTTGGTGGGGGTGTTGATCACGACTTCCTTGCCGGAATTCATAGTGTTCAGGTCAATGGTACAAATCTCAGGCTTAAGGACTGCGATGTGCTCCACGCGCTTCTCCGGCACCATCAATGTGGTCCCCGGTGCCGCGACGCGCGGCTCGTCCGGCGACGGCACGAAGCGCCCGCCCGGTCCCGTGGTGATGTTGAGGATCAACTGCGTGTTCTTCGCGCGGATGCGTTCGACCACATCGCGATAATAGCCAAGTTCCATGGAGGGCTTGCCGGTTGCCGGATCCCGCACATGAATATGGACGATCGCAGCTCCGGCTTCCGCCGCGCCAAGACACGCGTCAGCAATCTCCTCCGGTGTGATGGGCAGATGCGGCGTCTGCTCGGGTGTGGTCAGATTGCCGGTCACGGCACAGGTGATGAAGATCTTGTCGCGGGGATTACGCATGTTGCGATCCTTCCTTAGAGAGCTCTGCCGCCGTCGACGACAATATTTGTTCCGGTCGAAAATCCGAGGTGTGTCGCACAAGCGAGGATGGCTTGGGCGACGTCGTCAGCAGTGGCGACGCGTTTCAACGGCGTGGTCGCACTCGTCTTGGCGTTGAAGTCTGCGCCGCGCCCCGGAACGAAGCCTGTGTCGACCACGCCGGGCGACACGCCCAGCACCCTGACTTCCGGCGCGAGCACCCGCGCCAGCGATTTCGTCATGACGTCGATACCAGCCTTGGCAGCGCAGTAAGCGATCGAAGATCCGGTCCCGGTCGATCCGGCGATGGAAGATACCGACACGATCAGGCCGTCGCCGGATGCCTTGAGCAGCGGAGCGAAGGTGCGGATTGCTGCAAACTGCCCGCGCCAATTGACCGCAAACATCCGGTCGATCAGGTCGTCATCCAGTGCATCAAGATCGGCATGAGGCACGGGCTTGGTGAAACCCGCGCTGTTGACCAGAATATCGAGCCGCCCATACTGCGCGCTGATCTTATCCTTCAGGGCAATCAACGTCTTCGTATCCGCAACGTCCGCAGCAACCGCGGCGTGCCCTTTGCCTTCCAGCGTCGACAGCAGCTCATTGGCCTGCCGCGCCTTGTCGCCTCCGTCACGATGGGTGATGACGACGTGCGCTCCGGACGTGGCGAAGCATCGCGCCGCCGCGGCACCAATGCCGCCGCTTCCTCCGGTGATCAATGCAACCTTGCCTGCGAGAGATATTGGGTAGGACATTGTTATGACTCTTTTTCTCTGAGATACCGGGGAATGCGGATGCTTATGCGCGCTTAAGCAAGTTGCTCCGTGCTGACGCGCGTCAGAAAGTCTACGACGACGGGAGCAAGACGATCGTTCGGCACCCACTCATCCATCGAGATCAAATCCGCATCCAGTTGATCCTTGCGAAGCTCGTGCAGCTCCGCGCCCGGGATCAATGAATGGACGTGAAAGCCCGCCGCGATCGAATGGGTCTTGTCGTTACCGGGAATGACGCAAACAGGAAAATCGATATTGCGCAGAGCCTGCTCGCTCGCGCCCAGCATCGGATCATCGACACCTGCCTCGAGATTGCTCCGCCATCGCGTCATGACCTCGACGAAACGCTGTGGGTTCCAACCCATGATCTCCTGACGACGGGCAGGATTAAGCGCGATCAGATCCTTGAAGTGATCCGTTCGGCAGACGTCTTCCATGCCGCCGCGCTCGACTGCTTCGATATACTGCGTGTAGTAAATGTGGGAGAGCCGCTTCACCGCGAAAGCGCCTCCGGTCACCCTCATCATGAGGAGCCCACGAATGGCATCGCGGTGGCGGAGCGCCATGACGGTGGCGAGGCGGCAACCGGAAGACGATCCTCCGACGATCAATCGCGGCAAACCGAGATGCTTTGCGAGCGCGCGAAGGTCGTCCGCCCAGATTTCGAACTCCGATCCCTCGCCGTCGAGTGACAGGCTCGATTCACCCGTATTGCGCCGGTCATGCAGCAGAACCTGGAAGCCTGCAGCAGCAACAAGCGTGGCAAGCCCTCGCACCTCATCCATGTTGCGGCGCGCACCGGAGACCAGCGCGACCCAAGGTCCTCTGTCTCCGAGCACCTGGTAGTTCAAGCGGACCGAATTAATGTCTGCAAACGGCATGACCGACTTTCCTCTTTACCGACCCGTGAACCGCGGCTTACGGCCTTCACGCACGGCCGCAATTCCTTCATCAACGTCGCTTGTCCATTCCAGAGCCGTACGAAGCTCGTCAGACAACCGGCGCGCAGCCGCAAAGCCAGATGTCTCCCGCTCGCGTGCAACTCGCTTGGCGCCCTTGGTTGCCAACGGACCATTTTCGGCAATGCTTCGTGCGATATCCGCGAGTTTGTCGTGAACAGCGTCGCGTCCCACAACGATATCGACGAGCCCAATCCGCTCCATTTCCGTGGATTCGATTGCCCGTCCCGTGCAGAGAAGATCGAGCGCGCGTCCCATCCCAACGATCCGGGGCAACCTGATCGGCGCGCCAACACCGGGAAAGCCGCCCCACTTCGCTTCGGGCGATGACCACGTCACGTGATCGCCTGCGATCCTGATGTCGCAGGCCAGCGCAAGCTCCCCGGCTCCCGCACGCACCATGCCGTTCAGCCCCACAATGACGATCTGCGGCAACGCTTCGATCGTATCGAAAGCCTCGTTGGCCAATCTAATCAGCTTCAGGACATCCGGCTTGCTCAGGCTTCCACGCAGCGCCGGAGTGAGGATGCCGGTCGAAAAGCACGTTGTTCCCGTGGAGGTGATCGTCAGCACGTCGACATCGGGATTCCCGGCCAACTCGGCCGCGATCTCCCGCAACCGCTGGAGAATATCCTCCGTCAGAAGGTTCAATGTCTCCGGGCGCGTCAGCGTGATGGAGGCAACTCGTCCCTCCACGTTAAAATGCATGTTCTCGGAGGCCATGACGTGTCCCGTTCAACCAAGCGATTGCGCAAACCGGCTCGCGGCACCTTTCAGTGCCCGCACCACGCGGCCGGAGGCGGAGATATCGAAAGGCCCGCTGGTGCCCACGGCGGCGAGGCACGCCACCAGCTCCTGACGATGATTGAGGACAGGAACGGCGACAGCATCCAGGCCATTGATCAGGTCGCCCTGAACGACGCTGAAGCCGGACTGCCGGATTTGCGCGACAAGCTCCGTCTGCTTGGACTTGGCGAGCCTGCGTGAACGCAGCAACGGTTGAGGCGCTTCCGCTTCCAATGCGCGATCGATGATCTCGGGCGGCAGATAGGCTGCGCAAATCAATCCCAGTGCAGAGGTGTGTAATGGCAGGATGGATCCCGGCCGGAGAATGACCGAAACAGGTCGAACAATGTCGAACCATTCGATCACCATCGGTCCCTGAGGAGTCCAGACTCCCATAAAGACCGTTTCCTGGAGCTCGTCTCTCAGTTTGCTGAGCAGCGGCGTGCCGATGCGCACAATATCAAGACGATTCATGGCAACCCGGCCAATGAAACGAGTCGCACCGCCAAAATCATAGCGGCCGTCAACAGCACTCTGTTCGACAAATCCGCCGCGGATAAGACTGACCAGATAGCGGTGAACTTTTGCGGACGACAGACCCGCAGCTGCGGACAATGCCGAGAGCGTCTGCGGTCCATCGAAAGACGCCAGCGTTTTCAAAATGTGACCAGCAATCTCGACGGATTGCACGCCGATCTGTTCAACGCGCGGAGTGACGGTATCGTCATCGTCGTTGTCCCATGCGGGGTCGGCTTTCGGGGTATTGCGCGAATTCATGCCTGGATATTCCTCGGCGGCCAGCGGCGAAGGATGACGGCTTGAATCATCGAGAATGCCGTGTTGATCAGAAAGCCGAACAGGCCCACCAGCACCAGCAAGCCGTAAACCTGCCCGGACTGGAAATTCCGCTGCGCGGCGATCATCAGCGCACCGACGCCCTCAATCGAGGTCAGCATTTCAACCAGCAACGCCAGAACGATGCAAAGCGGCAGCGCGATACGCACGCCAAGCAGAATGGAGGGCATGACGGATGGAATTACGATGAGCCTGATCCGTTCCAAAACCGACAGATGAAACGACGTCGCCACATCCTGAAGAATGGGATGAATGCGTTGAATAGCCGCCGCGGTATTGAGAAGGATCGGCCACATGGCTGACACCACGACAATCGTCAGCTTCATGCGCTCGTCGTATCCCAGGAACAGGATGGCCAGCGGCACAATGGCCGGCGGCGGCATCGCGCGGCAGAATTCCAGCACAGGCCCCAGAGCCCTTGCGGCGCGCGGCGATATGCCGATCAGAACACCAATGAACACGCCCGCCACAATGGCCAGCAACAGCCCCACCACGATGGTCTGAAGCGAGGCGAGACAGGCCGGCAGCAACTGTCCGGTCGCAGCACTTTGAACGAGACCAGACCACCACATCGATGGCGGTGGAAAGTAAGGAGAATTACCTGTCTGAAGCAGTTGCCATGCCGCCAGACCGACAATGAGCGGTAACAGGCCGAGCGGCGACGGCAGTTGCGACAACAACTGGGCGAGGAACGCAGACTTCGGAGGGCGCGTCCTCATGCGGGTACCCGCGAACTGGCCGGCCACAATGCAGTCGTCAACGCGAGGACCCCTGCATTGAGAACAATGCCGAGGATGCCCACCACAGCGATGTAGGCAAACATCAGTTCGGGGTTCATGGCCTGCTGTTCGCGAATGATGCCGTAACCCAGCCCGGCCGGGTTGCCGACGATCTCCGCAACGATGGCCATCACCAGCGCCAGCCCGAGACTGATCCGCGCCCCCACGACAATCGACGGCAGCGCCGCGGGCAACAGCAGATGGCGAACGATTTCACCAGGGCTCATCCGCAGCGTCCGCCCCACGTCCGTCAATCGCGGATGAACGTTAGCAATACCACCCATCGTGTTGATCATTACCGGCCAGATTGTCGGCAGCACGGTCACCACGAGCTCCGTCTGAAGCGAAAAGCCGAACAGCAACAGCCCGAGCGGTGCAAAGGCTATGCCCGGCATGGGCCGCAGTACTTCGACACTGGCGAGCCCGAACTTCCGTGCAACAGGCGAGAAACCCAGAAGGAGGCCGAGACCGACACCGATCACCATGGCAATCGCCCAGCCAAGCGCAATCGAGATCAACGTGTGTGACAGGTCCTCAAGGAGAATCCCTTCCCGCGTCAGCTTGATTGCTCCGGCCACAATGGACGAAGGCGCCGGGAAAAATTCAAATGTGATCAACTGCAACCGGACTGCCGCTTCCCAAACAAGCAACAGCAGCGCGAAGACTGAAAACCCGGCCCAGTTGATGCGGGCGAACCAGGTCCGGCTAGCCATGGCCGATCGCCTTGTGAAGATCGTAGCGATAAGCGAGAAATTCCGGCAGCTGGCGCGTGGAAATCTGATCGCGCGGCGACGGCAGTTCGATCTTGACGATATTCTCGATCCGGCCCGGCGTTCCTTTCAGAACGGCGACACGGTCACCGAGATAGACGGCCTCTTCAATATCGTGCGTGATGAAGACAAAGCTCGTCCGGGTCTGGTCCCGCAACCTCAGCAATTCGTCCTGAAGCCCGGCTTTGGTCATGGCATCGAGTGCCGCGAACGGCTCATCCATCAACATGACCGCGGGCCGCAGCGCCAGTGCCCGCGCAATCTGAACGCGCTGCTGCATACCGCCCGACAACTGCCAGGGATAATCCTCCGCCCGTTTGGACAGGCCGACCAGATCCAGAGCCGCGCGGACCCGGTCGGCGCATTCTTTTGCCGAAAGCTTTCGCTCGATGCCGAACGCGACATTGGCGGCGACCGTACGCCACTGCAAAAGCGCATTGGCATAATCCTGAAAGACAATAACAACGCCTTCCGGCGGACCGCTGAGGACCTCGCCCTTCACCCGCACTTCACCGGAAGTCGGGCGCATCAGGCCGCCCAACATCCGCAACAACGTCGTCTTACCCGTCCCCGAAGGCCCGACAATCGACAGGAACTCCGCTTCGCGGAGATCCAGGTTGATGTCGGAGATGATCGGACGAGCGCCACCGCTGAGCGGCAGAGTCACATTCGCCGAACGGCACTCGAAGACGGGATCTGACATTGGTTGTGCGAGCCTTACTGCACCACGAGCTTTTGCGAGTCGACCGTGGTTGCGAGTTGGCCGACCTCGCGCAACACGCTCCCCCACACCTCGATATCCTTGGCAGTGATCGCTGTGCGGTACGTCGGGAATGGCGTCGCCT
Source organism: Bradyrhizobium sp. SYSU BS000235 (assembly GCF_049747295.1). Lineage (NCBI taxonomy): Bacteria > Pseudomonadati > Pseudomonadota > Alphaproteobacteria > Hyphomicrobiales > Nitrobacteraceae > Bradyrhizobium > Bradyrhizobium sp. SYSU BS000235. Next base: position 3,118,743 of record NZ_JBMHJM010000001.1, on the reverse strand, counting down.
TCACGACCGCTTCAGGAAGCTTGGTGTAGTGAGCCAGAATGCTGCGGGCTTCGTCGGGATTCTGCTTGATGAACGCGATCGCATCATCGAGCGACGCCTTCCAGGCAGTCACAGTGCTCTTGTTTGCACGTGCCCACTCGCCGGACGAGATCCAGAACGGGAAGATCACTTCCTTGCCCGCACTCAACAGCGGCGCAGTCAGCGCCACATTGCCTTGAGCCTTCAGCGCGCCAACGAATGGCTCGAGCGCTTCGACGGCATCGACCCGCTTGGCCTTGAGCTGATCCGCCATGTTCGGAAACGGGACTTCCACCGCACGAACGCTCGCCGGATCGACACCGTTCTTCTTGAGCCAATAGAGCGTCGCCACATGGATCACGCCGCCAATCGTCGGCGTCGCGATCAGCTTTCCTTTGAGATCCTGAGCCGATTTGATCCCCGAGTCCTTGCCAACCATCACGTAGGTCGAGGCATTGTCTTCTGTCTCGAAGACCTCGCCGGAGGTCGCGACGACATCGAGGCCGCTTGCAACGGCCTTCAGGAGATCGGGCGCAGTGCTCGGCACGAACTCAAACTGCCGCCCCACTGTACCGGGCAACACCGACAGATTTTGCGCCACGCTGAGTGTGACGTCCAAACCGTGCTTGGCGAAGAAGCCTTTCTCTTTTGCCACCCAGGCAGGAAGCCACGTGACCACAGGAATGTAAGCAGCGCGAACAGCAACCGGCTTCGCTGTCTGCGCTTGAACAGGTGCGCCGGCCGTCGCCAGGGCAATCCCCAAACCGGTAACAACGGATATCCAGGATCGAAAATTCATGCTTCCTCCACTATCCATAATTGATTTTACTATGCGTAATAGTGCAGAAAGGGGCCAGAGGCAAGCTCTGCTACATTCTTCCAACCCGCGAGCCATGGAATCGAGCGTGAAAATCGACCTTCTCATCCCCGGGCTACCGGCAAAGACCGATCACTTTCTCTTCGGTATTTGTTCGCTGCTGCTGATCCGAACCGCCGGCCGCACGATCCTGTTCGATACGGGCCCCTTCCGGATTCGTCCGATTTTGCTCAAGGCGCTCAGTGAGCTCGGGCTCGCGCCGGCAGACATCGACACGATCTTCCTGACTCATTTGCATTGGGATCATGTCGAGAACCTCGACCTTTTCCCGCAGGCGGAAGTTCTGACCCCTCGTTCGGAATTCGAGTACGCCGCTACGCCGCGGCCAAACGATTGGGGCACACCACCCTACGTGCGCGAGATTTTGCGCGACATACGCGTGACGCTGCTGCCGGAACAAGAGCAGGAAATTTTCCCCGGCGTGAAAACCCTGCTGCTGCCAGGACACTCCATCGGTCTTCAGGGACTGGTCATCGATACCGGCAGCGAGCGCGCGGTGCTGGCAAGCGATGCATTGTGGTCGGCGAGAGACGCCACACGCGCCGTCCCGGACGTTGCATTCTTCGATCCAGCGAAGGCTCAGGTCAGCCTCGATCGAGCGCTCGCGGCAGGCGATGTCTTCTATCCAGGACATGACCGTCCGTTCCGTCTGACAAACGGCGCGGTGCAGTATCTCACACAATACCGATATGAGCTGAGCTTTCCCTTCCAGCCGCTTGGACAGAGCTTCGGCGTTGGCATTTCAACTGAGCGCGCCATGCGCGCCGAGGACCCACGATGACGACGACCTCATCCCCTATCACTGTCCTGTTTTCCGGCCTGCCTGTTTCGTCGGATAATTTCCTTCCGGGGATCTCGACCGTTGCGCTGGTCCAAACCAGCGGTCGTCTGATGATTTTTGACACCGGTCCCTACGCCTATCGCCCCATCCTGCAGGGCCGTCTGCGCAAGCTCGGCATCGATCCCGGCAAAGTCGACACCGTCGTCCTGTCTCACGTGCACTGGGACAGCGCGGCGAATGCCGACCTGTTTCCCAACGCTACCATCGTGCTGCATGAGAAAGAGCTCGCCTATGCGGACGGAGCAGAGAGCCATGACGGCGACACGCCCGCTTATATCGGTCACGCTTTGCGGCGACTGAAGCTGCAACCCATCAGCGGCGAGCCAGAACTGTGCCCTGGTGTTCGCATGATCGATCTTCCGGGCCACACCCCGGGCTCAATCGGCCTCTTGGTTGGCGATGAACTTCTCGCCGGCGATGCCGTCAGCTGCGCCGGCGATGCCGCTGCCCAAGAGATCCGTTATCTGCCGGCAAACAATCCCGCTGCCCAGATAAGTCTGCAGAAGGCACTCGCATCTGCATCAGTGATCTATCCAGGACATGATCGGCCATTTCGCCTCGGCCAGCCGATCACTTATCTCGACGACTATGCCATTCGCATCCGCTTCTTTACCGATCCGACCGGCCCGGACGAGGAGATCCGCATCGGATCATTTGCCGCGAAATCCTTTGCGAGCTGGCCGAATGATTGAGACGGGCCGACGCCAGCCGGAGCAACCGAACAGCGACCACGGACACGTTTCCTAGAATTCCTACGGCCCCATTCCTGGTGAACTTCCGCCGGGCCCGTGTTAAAGACCAGTGAATTCGTGCAGTGATCCTTACGCCTGGAAAACATGAGACGCGGATCGATCGACAGTTCGTTCTCACCGGCAAGAGCTCCCTCGCCTGAGGTTACGATGGTCGTGCCATCGCTCAATCAAGGGCGCTATCTCGAAGATGCGCTGCGCTCGATTTCAACGCAGGATGTCGCAACCGAGATTATTGTGATGGACGGCGGCTCGACCGACAATTCCACAGCGGTGCTGGAACGCTGGACCGAGCGCTTGGCCTACTGGCAAAGCAGGCCGGACGGCGGTCAGGCAGCCGCGATCAATGCTGGAATAGAACGCGGGACTGCGCCGTATGTCGGCTGGCTCAACAGTGACGACATGCTCGAACCAGAGGGACTGCGCCGGCTCGTCAACGCTCTCGAAGAAAATCCTGCGGCGCCGGCAGCCTATGGGGCGGCGATGAATCTCAATGACGATGGTACGCGCAGCAATGTTTGGGTTCAATCTTTCAGCGAGGATAGGCTCAGGCTACGCTGCATCATCTCCCAGCCGGCAGCGCTCATTCGACGAACGGCATGGGAGGATGTCCGGGGCGTCGATCCAAGTCTTTTTCTCGCCATGGATTATGATTTGTGGTGGAAGCTTTATCGACGCTTTGGCCCTCTGCTGCATGTGCCGCATGTCACGGCCATCAATCGCGTCCATGACAGCACCAAGACGCGAAACAATCGTGCCGCCCACTATGCCGAAGCAATCGCGGTCGTTCGCCGCTATAACGATCGTATCCCGCTGAAGTGGTGGCTGGCGCAGCCATATGCGGTGTTTTGGAAAGCCGTACGGGCGCGCTTGGATGATTTAAGGAAGACCGACTAGAACTCGTTCCGATTCAGGGATTACCGCTTCCCCGACTTCGCGGCTGTCAGCATATCCTCGTAGAGCGCGAGATATTTTGAGAGCATGATATCGGCCGTGAATAACGTCTTGTATCGATCTCGCGCCTTTTGCCCCATCCGTTGCGCCTGATCAGGATGATCCCTGAGATAAATCATTGCACGCCGTAACGCATCGGGATTCGATGGCGGGACGACGAGCCCCGTTTCGCCATCAACATTGACGAACGTTGTGCCAGTGCCGATCTCACTCGAAATCATCGGCTTGCCGCACATCGCTCCTTCGAGCAAGCTGATCCCAAATGCTTCCGATCGCAGATGTGATGGAAAGACGACTCCGAAGCATAATGTCGTCAGTGCAAGCTTGTCCTCCTCCGAGATCTCCCCCAGGAAATGAACGTTGGAGAGATTGAGACGTCGCGCACGCGCGCGAAGCTCTTGCTCGATTGGGCCAGCGCCCACAATGACGACGGGAATGTCGGTGTCGCTGACCGCGTCCAAGAGAATATGAAGACCTTTATAATATCGCAGCACGCCAACGAAGAGGAAAAACTCTCGCCCAAATCTCGCGCGCCACCGATCGAGGGTCGACTCCGGCGGCACTGGGTACATCGCATGATCGATGCCAATCGGGATCACGCTCGCCTTCAACTTGTATCGCTGCAGAACTTCACTGGTGGCGAAATAGTTAGGCGAGGTCGCAACGATATGATCGATGCTTCCAAGAAAGGCATTCATCAACGGACGATATAGCTTAAGGCCTAACTTCTGGCGGACGATATCCGAATGGTAAGTCACGACGGACGGCCGTGAAACACGTGTCGCAAAGTGAACGAGGTCCATGAAAGGCCATGGAAAGTGATAGTGAATGACATCGGCCTTTTCCGCGAGTTCGGAAAACTTCCTGAACGCCGAAAACGAAAAGCCGGTCGACGCAAACTCGAAGTCGAGCTTCACCGGATGCGCCGTGTGGTTTGCGGTCTCCAGTGGAGATGATGGCAAATCTCGACTTAAAAACAGAACCTCCGCATTGTGGCCCCGTTGTGTGGCCCCATACGCCATCTGATAGATGAAGGACTGAATCCCCCCGCATGAGTCCGGTTGGTAGGTCCTATAGAAATGAAGGATCTTCATCAGCCATGCATTTCGGTTGGCTTTTGGGGTTGAGAACCTGCCCCGCCGTTGTGGCTTTCCCCGTATCAGGGTCACAGCTCGGAAGAGCCGACTGCGGCAGAAGATGGCCGGCGACACGCTCAGTCAGCATTATCGCCAAACGGCCATAGAGACGAAACAGCGACCTTTTCCTGGTCCACCGCTTGATCGCCTCACGACTTGGTCGCCGCTGACGGCTTGGCGAAGCAACACCTGCAGGAACTGTATCGGGAGGGATGCCGCCATGAAATTCATACTTGTCCCGCGACAAAATCGGCTTCGTCTTCACGCTATACAGTCGCCGTAACGTGTCGCGGCAAGCCACAAAGCGTCGCCATTCGGCGTCAAAGTCACGAGTACTGATTCCGCCCAGGACAAAACGGGAGATATTTCGCGGGATGTATCGCACATGTGCATCGTGCCTGAACAATGCGCTCATCAGGACGTTGTATTCACCGGTTCCGGCAGGATCGGCACATTTGTATGTCGTCTCGGCGAAGACGCCGCTCCGATAAAACGTTGCCTGATGGTGAATTGACTCGTCGTGTATCTGACTTCTGTTGCAAAGATAGCCGAGGTTCAGCAACTCGCCGGCCCTGAACGCGCCGTGGTCGTGTTTGTCGCCATGCTGGAGATACACCGGCATGACATTGCCAAATACGATGTCTGCATCAGTCTGCTCAAGAAACTCGACGACGTCGCCGCAGACATCGTCGTCAAAGAATGTATCACCGGCATTGAGGAAGATAATTATGTCGCCTTTTGCAAGTCTCGCACCTTTATCCATCGCATCGTAGATGCCATCGTCCGGCTCACTGACGAATGTTCCGACTTCGTATTCCTGAACAATGGCTTGCGTTCCGTCAGTCGAACAGCCATCGATGACGACGTGATCGACGTCTGGAAAGCTTTGGCGCATCACCGATTCCATTGTCAGACGCAGCGAATCCCGCGCGTTGTGTGTCACCGTGACGATCGATACCTTGCGTATGGGACGTTTGGCCGGCGACTGCTCGTTCATGGCGCCGTCGCCAATTCGGCTTTGGCCGTTTCCGTCACCGCAAGCGCGAACTCAATGGCCTCATCGAGACGCTTCGAAAGCCGCCGTCGAAAGGCGTTGCTCGACTGATAGAGATCTTCGATCCGCGGCGGATCGTAAGGCGTGGCCATAACCTGCTTGATCTTGGCAATGAGATCGACGGGGTCCTTCTGCCGAAACAATGTGACGCTACTATCATTCAGCGGCAATTCGTGATTGATCGGGATGTCGGAGACGATCGCCCGTTTGCCGACGCAGATGGCGTCGTAAACCGATCCGCCACCCGGACCGCCTTCGAACAAGGTTGGTTGGATGACGGCAATCGAAGCCTTCATCAACTCAATCTGGTCGCCCTTCGGGATGTATCCGAGCAGCTTGACGCAATCTTCCACGCCGAGTTCGCGCACCAGAGCCCGCAAGCTCTCGATATAGCCGGGCTTACGCGGCTCTTCCATTCGGCCGGTGAATAGGAAGTCGACGCCCAATCCCTGATCTTTTGCAATCCTGGCCGCCCGGATCACCGTCTCCAATGACTTGTGGATCCAGAATTGATTGCAGACGATGAAGTAGTCGCGATGCTGATGATATTTCCGCACCAATTCGGGCCGAGGAACCATCTTGTCGAATTCGATAATCGGTGCAAACGGCAGATCAAAGACTTGTTTCGGGTCTGCCTTATAGAATTTCTGCATGTCAGCCTTGGCCGCACGCGAATTGATGATCATCGGCCTTCCCGACGCCAAAAGCCCGGCAATGCGTTCGTCCCGTACCCGCTGCGCGTCATCGTCGAAGAACTCGGGATAATATTTCGGCTGCGCATCCGGCCAATAGGTTAGATAGGGCAGTGCTTTCGGTAGGACATGAATCGACGGCATGAACAGGTCGATGTTCTTTTCGGCCTGTAACTTGAGCAACGCGTCAGCATGCGTCTCGCACGAGATGAACTCCATCGGCTCGGGTGAAGCCTCGGCGTAGAAGTCATACTCGGATGGCTGATTTCTGATCAGCAAGTCGGTCATCGGCGCGAGAGTTCGTGCACTCGTTCTCAGAAGCCGTTTGATATACGGCACGCGTGCCAAGCGCGCCTTCACGTCGGCACCAACGGCCGCCTCGATCCGCTCGTTCGACCGCGGGCAGAGAAATATCAACTCGATGTCGGGATTGTAGGACAGCCCGCGGATCAGGTTTTTAAGGAAGTCATTGGCCCCAATGTTGATTAAGAATTCATGGGCCAGCAGCGCTATACGCAATCTCCGGTGAAACATCAGCGTACGCCCCCTGTTCGCTGAAATAATTTCGGATAGCGGCGATGATCTCCCCAACATCATCGTCCGTTAAGTCAGGATAGCTCGGCAGGTTGATGCCACGGCTCGCGAGACTATCCGCTACCGGATAGCGCTCACCTGGCCGTAGATACATCGCCATCTGGTGAATTGGATAAAATAGCGGTCGAGTCTCGACGCCCGCCGCGCGAAGATGAGCGCGCAACGGATCACGATGTTCACCCTCATCGAGCAGGATCGATGCCATCCAGTAGCTATGGCTCGTCCCTTGTTGCTCGCGATGCAGATGGAGCGGCAGACAGCGAAGGGCTTCGGCGTATAACGCCGCCAGCGTTCGCTTGCGCGCGAGCACCTGATGAATGCCCTCCATCTGGGCGGCGCCAATGGCGGCACAGATGTTGGTCATCCGATAATTGTAGCCGACGAGATCGTGCCAATATTCGCGTCCCTTGGCCAGGCCCTGCCCCTTCAGGCGTGCCAGCCGATCCGCCAGCACCGGGTCATGGGTGACCACCATGCCGCCCTCGCCGGTCGTGATAGTCTTGTTTCCAAAGAAGCTGAAGCAACCGACATGACCGAAGGTGCCGACCAACTGATCGCCATGTTTAGTGCCAATGGCCTCCGCGCAATCTTCCACGACCAGAAGATTGTGTCCGCGGGCCAGAGTCATCACAGCTTTCATGTCGCAGGCGTGTCCGTACAGATGGACCGGCATGATCGCCTTGGTGCGCGAGGTGATCTTCCTGCGAGCGTCTGCGACGTCGATCTGCCAGAAATCCGGCTCGCTATCGACGAATACGACCTTGGCGCCGGTGTAGGTTACGGCGTTGGCACAGGCGATGTAGGAGAGCGTCGGCACCAGCACTTCGTCGCCCGGCCCCACGCCCAAAGCTTGCAAAGCCAAGTGAATGGCAATCGTTCCATTCGTGACCGACAGCGCGTGATCGATGCCGAGATAATGCGCGAACCTGTCCTCAAATTCGGCGATATATTTTCCCTTCGATGAAATCCAGGTCGTATCGAAGCAATCGAGAACGTTCTCACGTTCCCTATTCGTAAGACGAGGCTTATATACGGGATAACGAAAATGCACGTTGATCTCCGCAGGCGTTAAAAAGCGAAATGCTATTGCGGGCGGCTTGCCTTGTAGGCCTCGATAACTTGGTCGATATCACCTAACATCGTAATGCTGCCGGCGCTGAGCAACGCGCCACGATTGCAATAATTGGACAGCGTCGTCAGATCGTGGGACGCGAGAACCAAAATGCTTGCGGTTTGGACGTAATTGATGATGCGCTTCTTCGCGCGATCGGCAAAAGCGATATCGCCGGCCGCCATCAACTCATCCATGATCAGGATATCGGGTCGAACTTCGGTTGAGGCAGCAAACATGAGCCGCACCAACATGCCTGTCGAATAGGTCCGAAGAGGCATGTCCAGATAGGGGCCGACTTCGGTGAATTCCCCGATGGAAGCGAGACGGCGGCGCGCCTCCGCGTAGGTCATGCCGAGGAAGATGCAACGCGAGATGATGTTGTCGCTGCCGCTCGCCTCCTGATCAAGGCCGAGACCTGGATCGAGCATCGACGAGACGGTCCCTTCGCGGGTTATCCTGCCTGTCGGCGGTTCATGAATGCCGGAGAGCACCTTGAGCAACGTCGATTTGCCGGCGCCGTTATGCCCCAGCAGGGCCAGTCGATCACCTGAACGAAGCGTCAGATTTATATCACGCAAGGCTTGGACTTCGATCCGGCCGGAATCCTCTCTCAGCCGGCCACCAACGCTGTGAACTACAGCACGTTTCAATGAACGCGAGCTGCCCTCATACATTGGATAGCTGAACGAGACAGACTGCAGATTGATGTATGCCATCACACTTAGACATAAAAAGAGATACGGGATCGAAAACGCGCATAAAACGGCAGGGTCACCAAGAAACCGACAACGGCTAACACAGTGGCAGAGATCCAGGCGCCAGGTTCAGGCGGGTTGCCCAGCAGCGGATCCCGCAAGATCGTCAGAAACGCAGCGAAAGGATTGCAAGCAATCAACATCGAAAATTGACCGCGCAATTGGCTCGACGTCCACATGATCGGCGACAGAAAGAATGCGATCTGCATGAAAGCGGCAATCATCGGCGGCAGGTCGCGAAACCGAGCCGAGAAGATCCCGAGCAGCAGCGATATCCACACGCCCGTCAACAACGTCAGAGCCAATGCCGGAATGAAGTAGAGCAACTCAGGCGTAGGCGTCAGCCCAAACACCAACATGACCACCGGCACAAGGATCATATTGTGCAGAAGGAATAGAAAATTGCGGAACAGCACACGATAAACGTAAATCGACTTCGGCCACGGAGCGCTACGGATGTATCCCTCAGCCTCGATAAATGCGCCCGCCCCTTCATTGCAGATGCCGGCGATCAGGCTCCATATGATCAAGCTATAGGCTAGGAGCGGCAAATAGGCTTTAAGCTCGATCTGAAAGATCGTGGAATAAACAAAGCCCAGCGCGAGAATCGTCACAGCCATCGAGATTGTCAGCCAGAACTGCCCGATCCGTGACCGCCGATAGCGCAAATTGACATCGTTTAGCGCCAGCATCACCCAGATGCGCCAAAGCTTGAGGCCGTCAAGAAGGTCAGTGATCGCAAGTGTCGTCGCGTAATGCGGAGCGCTTCGGAGCCTGAACGCTGGCGAGGGGTGAAGCAAACTCAACTGACGCGATTCCTATTCCTGGGGAGCGGGCTAGGACCTCGACGTACTTTACAGTTCACTGTGGATAAATGCAACCCTAGAGAGAATACCGCCTCGCGCCATATCTTAATTGTTGCACCGCCAGAAACAGCCAGCGCATTCGCGGATCGCGCGACAGCATCTTCAGTCGGTTCATGAAGCTCGGCGGCGCGTGCAGATACTCCGATTTCGACATCATGAGAGGCTTCGTCTGAAAAAATCGGCGCCTGAGAATATCCCGGGCGGCTTCAAAGCGTCTCCATTCAATCTCGAAGTCCGACGTGCTGTATCCACCAAGGGCAAACCGCGCAATCAGCCGCGGCAAATGCCTGGCTGAAAATCCCTCGCGAACGAATGCGCACATGTGCAGGAAGTACTCTCCATTGGCCGCCGCCTCGTCACAGATGTAGCCACAGCGCGTAAAGATCGCGCGACGGTAAAAGACCGTCTGGTGATGAATACATTGGTCGAAAAACATCTGGCGATTGGCAAAGTAGCCCTGATCGATCACACGCCCCGGTCGATACATGGGGTGGCTAAAATGTGCGTTGGCAACCGGGAGCAGGTTTCCGAAGACGGCATCGGCACCCGTGAGATCGAAGAATTGCACCGCATCACTTACCACGCGATCGTCCGCCAAAACGTCGCCGCTGTTGAGAAAATACAGCACCTCACCGGTCGACAGGCCGATCCCTTTCTGCATCGCATGATAGATGCCGGCGTCAGGCTCGGATACCACCCTGGCTGGCCGGGAAGCGCGGATGATCTCCAGCGTTCGATCCGTCGACGCGCCGTCGACAAAGACGTGTTCGATATCAGGATAGTCTTGCGCCTGGACACTTGCGATGGTCGCAGCAATGTCGGCCTCGGCATTGCGACAAACCGTAATAACCGAAACCTTGGGCATCCCGCACACTTGGCCTGTCTTTTGCGGAAGATTATGCTGTCAAGGTTATGACGAGCGCGAGCGATGGCTCAAGCCTTTGTTGATTCAGGAGGAGCTGTGGCTGCCGCTGAATTGAAGTTTCTGGTCGCAGGCTACGGTATGCCGGCGGAATTTACCGTCAACACGCTGTTTGGCCTGGGCGTCCTGCCCGGACGCATTGCCATCCTCACCCATCCCCCAGACGCGCGAAATCATGGACTGCACGCCCTCGCCGCCTTGCGGCGCGTCTCCCTCTACGAGGAACCAGCGAAAGCGCCGGCGTCAATCGCGTGGGTGAAGGCCTTCCGTCCCGATGTCTTGCTCAGCATGCACTATCGCTGCCTGATCCCGAAAGCGATGCTGGATTTGGCGCCACTCGGCGGTGTCAATCTGCATCCCTCGCTCCTGCCGAACTACCGGGGGACGAACTCGGTGGCATGGGTGCTGATCAACGGAGAGACAGAAACGGGATTTACGTTTCATCGCATGGATGAGGAATTCGACACCGGGCCGATTCTGCTACAGGAGAAACTGGCGATCTCTCCCAACGATACGGCGTTCTCGCTGTTTCATCGCCAAATTGTACGAGCGATGGCACGGCTGGAAGCTGTCATTGAACGCGTCGTCGCCGACGATCCGGGTTCGGTGCAGCCTCCAGGAGGCAGCTACTTTCCGCGAGCGCTTCCCTTTGGGGGCATGATCGATGCGAGTTGGCCAATCGATAAGATCGAACGTTTCATTCGTGCGATGTATTTTCCGCCGTTTCCGCCTGCCCGCATGATGAAGGATGGCAAGGCGCATGATGTCGCCCGGCTGGAAGACTATGAAGCGCTTTTCTCGAGGATGCTCACAAACTGATGCCATCCAGGGCCAAGGCGGTATCTGTGCTGCTGGTCGCGCCTGAAGTGTGGGGTCAGCCGCGCCGCGGATCCTGACATAAAATCAAAACGCGAATTGCGTCTTGATCCAACGGCACCACCTCTACGCGCCCGAAATAACCAGACATTTTCTCGAGCAACAGCTCCAAACCGTACCACGGCAATCGATCCGGATTCCATTCCTGGACATGACTGTCTTTCGGCGAGACGAACTCGATGATGGCTCTGCTTTTTACAAGTTGCCAAATTCCACGAGCGATGGTTTCGAAATTGAGGCCATAGCCGAATACGAGGTGGTGCGTGAGCGCAAGCATCAAAACGGTATCGCTGCGCAACCTGTCAGTTGCACCGGATACGGCGCCGAGAATCCCGCTGGCCGGCATGGGATGAAGGAAGTTGTAGTAGATCGGCTGAAGACGACGACTGTCCTTCGAGGTGCATCTTAGGAAGAGATCGTTGAGCACGCTCTCCTCGACATCACCCAGCAAGACATTCTTGCCCAGCCTTTCCGCCATCATGCTGTGCAGTCCGCGGCTCGCCCCGATATCAAACAGGGTTGTTCCCTTGTCCTGAGCTAACAGGTTTTGAACGATCTGATGCTTTGGAAGAAGTTCGCCCGGGTCGACCTCAATGTCCTGCTGAGGATAGACCGACCATTTCCCTTCGACCGTTGGCAGCCCCATCTCAACGATATGGTGGATCATGTAGTTGGGAATGTCTTTCAGCGGAAGATCCAGATTGAATCCATGCGCATCGAGATCACGCGAGATAAACCTCGCATCTCCGGCTTTAGTCAATTGAAGACCAACACCGGTATGATGTTCGCGCAAGGCTTCGCGCGCCAATTTCGGTTCTCCGTTCGCGAACAGATGCAATGGCGCAAGGAAGTAACTCCGCAGTTCGTCATAGAACTTGATCTGGTCGAACTGTGCGATTGGGATGATCGAGCCGAAATCAACAAAGGTTGCTCGCGTTCCATCGAACATAATATTCCATGGATGCCCGTCCTTCAGTGCCCACCCGCTTTCGACCAGCTTTCGCAACAGTCGCAAGGTGCATAAGGTTGCCGCGCGCAGTCCCTCGCCGGTCCATTCCGCCCTGGTGGTGGAGAATTCGATCTTTTGATGTCGAAGGACCAACGGGAAGCCAGGCGCCGATATCGGGGAGACGGACGTTCTCACCAATCCGAAGTCAAACCAGTCATGACGTTCGGCTGCTCGAAGGGTCTCGCGGGCGCACTTTGCGTGGCTTTGAACGATACCCCTATGGACTTCGCCGTTGCTATAGAAGACGCGACCGAGGGGATCGAACAGCGAACTTGGTTCAAAAACCATATCCTTGGCGCCGCCAGCGGAGGCGCTCGACGTGATCAATTGACGCAACGCCGCAAACACAATCGCGATCTCCGTACCGGATCGGCCTCATTTCACGAGCCTATCTGCGCCAAATGGAATCGTAAACCGGCGTCGCAGTCCGCTACGGGCGAAGCACAGATCGCGCCACGTCCAGCCTGGATGCGGTCGTTTCAGCGGAAAAGCCAGACCTCTTACGCACACAAGAGGCGCGCCTTTTAAAGCCGGTCGCCCGCGACAACCGAACAAGCTGCTTATCAATGCGCGAGGCTGATAGCTCCCGCTGTTGGGACGTGTGCCAGGCCCGGAACATCAGCACGTCCCACAAGGGGTACTGGTAATTTCGGCGTCCAGATACGTGATCCTGCCACGCATTGCGAACAAGCAGGGGATCGAAGAAGCCATCGCTCTTCAATCGAGCTTCGCTCAGCAGGTCTTCCGCCCACTCTCGCAAATCACCACGCAACCATTCCCCGACAGGAATTCCAAAACCCATCTTGGGCCGCTCCACGAGTTTTCGTGGCACATGCTTGTACAGCAGTTGCCGCAGAGGCCACTCAGTTTTGCCTTCAGCGCGGAGGAGCGACAGCGGTAGAGACATTGCAAACTCAACAATCCGATGATCAAGCAACGGCACGCGCGTCTCGAGGCCCACCGCCATCGCAGCGCGATCTACCTTCACCAAAATGTCGTCCGGAAGATAGCTAAGTAAATCGATGTACATCATTCGTTCGACGCTACCGGATAGTTTTGGTAGCGGCTCCAATCCCGTTAACATGGTCGCAGGTTCGCGACTTCCAGGAACGATATGTTCGGGACTCGTCCAGTGCGAAACGAGACGACGATAGACCTCGTCCATCGTTTCAAAAGATAACAGCTCAGCAGCTTTGTGAATCTTATCGCCGACCCGGTTATAACGATGATGTTTCGGCAGAAAAGCCATCAGCGGACTGGCCTGCTGCGCCTCGGCTATCTCGCGCGGGCTCCAGTCAGATTCGATGCGCGGCTCCTGCGCGCCATCGGCAAGTACAAGGAAGTGCGCAGGCCGTAGTTTATTGAATCCTTTGTAGATTGAGTATGGTGCCAGCCCAACAGCACCGACCCCACGATCGAGATCCGCTTGCTGAATTATGAGAGATTCCGTCGTTCCCTGCCCGTTCCGGGGGGATCAGATGGTAGCGAGAGAGGGACTCGAACCCCCGACCCCAGGATTATGATTCCCGTGCTCTAACCAGCTGAGCTACCTCGCCACATGTTCAACCCGGCAGACGCCACGTGGATGAACCAGCGGCTTATAGGAAGTCAGCCAAATGCCTGTCAAGCGATGACATTTGCTCACCAGCTCCAATTGGGAACAAGTTGCCCGGCCAACTGGGTTAACCTTCAACAGGTCCATTCATTTTGGGTTTGCGGTACCCTTCGGGGCCCTTCAGCAGACCCCGATTTCCTGTTTCCGTCTCACCCACGCCGCTCCGTCAGGAGCCTCGAATCTCATTTCGGCCTGACATTCGGATCCCCGCCAGGACCGCCGGGCGGCGGGATCACCGGCATCGCACCGCCCTGAGGCGTCGGCGCGTGCATTTCAGGGTCGACCCCCGGCGGTGGACACAACACGCCGTCGGATTTGGCCAGTTTGTCGCCGAGAGAGCCCGATCCGCTCCCTGTTGTGGTTCCCTTTGGGGCGATTGTGTTGTCGTGAGGCACGGCTTCGGTCGGCGCGCAACGCGTGTCGCGCGCGGGGTTCGGCGGCGCCGTCTGGGCCGGCGGCGTGGCGGGCGCGGGAGGCGCCTGGGCTCCAGCGGTCACCGAGAACAGCGGCAGCGTGCAAACCAATGCAAGTGAGAGCTTTGCTTTCATGCAAGGCCAACGACGTCGCCGCGCGGATGTTCCGTGCGAGTGTGGCGGTTCAGAAGTCCACATCATTCGTGCGACGAATCTGGAATGCGGACTTCGGAGTCAGGCACTAGGCGAGGTTAGCTTTTTCGGTAGCGAATGAGCGAAAAATGGCCCATTGGCGGCATAGGACGCCGTTCAATCAACGTGACGCCCCCATGTTTCGCGGCCCAGTTCGCCAGCCGATCCCAGGGAAATTCCGGGCGCCAGCCAAGCCGCCGGGCAAGCGGCGCGAAGGCAAGCTCAAAAATCTTGCGAGGGCCGCTTTCCGCGCCGATGTGATTGACCAGAATGAGTTCGCCTCCCGGTTTCAACACCCGGACAAAATCATCGAGCGTTCCTTCGGGATCCGGCACAGCCGTGATGACATATTGCGCCACCACTGCATCGAATGCGCCGTCCGGGAACGCAAGATTCCTGGCGTCCATCACCGACAACGTCTCGACATTGGTGAGATTGAGGGCACGAACGCGTTCCTGCGCCTTACGCAGCATCGGTTCGGAAATGTCGACGCCGCACAATCTTGTTGAGCGCGAATAGGCCGACAACGACAGGCCCGTACCGACACCGACATCGAGCACGCGTCCACCAATCGCATCGGCGATCTCGATAGTGGATTTGCGGCCCTGATCGAACACGGCACCGAACACGAAATCGTAAACCGGGGCCCAGGCCGCGTAGGCCCTCGCCACACCAGCGCGGTCGATATCGTTACTCATGACCCAGCCCCGCTCTTGTCGCGCGCTATCCTGCTAGCGCTGCACGCAACACAGGCTTCTCGCGTGAATGCCGCGGCGTGGCGCTCTTGATGAAGCCGCCGCCAAGCACACGCGCCTGCCCCGATGGCGCATCATAAAACACGCAGGCCTGACCAGGCGAGACGCCTTCTTCGCCGTCAACCAGCTCAATCTCGTAGTTGCCATCGATCCGACGCAGCCAAGCCGGTTGCGGCGCACGGGTCGAGCGCACCTTGACGAACATTTCGAGACCACCGGCGACAGCTTGGTCGAGCGCGCCATCCCCAATCCAGTTCACATCACGCAAGACGATCTGCCTGACGTTCAAGGCCTCGCGCGGCCCCACCACCACCCGGCGCGTGTCAGCATCGAGATGAACGACATAGAGCGGTGCGCTGGCAGCAATGCCCAGACCGCGACGCTGGCCGATTGTGAAATTGACGATGCCTTGATGCTGGCCAATGACGCGACCGTCAAGATCGACAATGTCTCCGGGCTCCATGGCATTCGGCTTCAGCCGTTCGATCACGTCGGTGTAGCGGCCGGTGGGCACGAAACAGATGTCCTGGCTGTCCTGCTTGTCGGCAACCGACAGGCCGAACCGGCGCGCCAGTTCGCGCGTCTCCGCCTTGGTCATGTCGCCCAGAGGAAAGCGTACGTTGGCCAGTTGCTCCTGCGTCGTTGCAAACAGGAAGTAGCTCTGGTCCCGGTCGGCATCCGCCGCGCAAACCAGGGCGCGCGATCCATCCGCAAGACGCCGGGATGCAACATAGTGACCGGTTGCCAGCGCCTTGGCGCCAAGGTCCCGTGCGGTTGTGAGAAGATCGCGAAACTTGATCGAGCGATTGCACTCAATGCACGGCACCGGCGTTTCGCCATGCACGTAACTCTCAGCAAAGCTCTCGATCACGGACTCGCGAAACCGGCTTTCGTAGTCGAGCACGTAGTGCGGGATGCCGATCCGTTCCGCGACATCGCGCGCATCATGGATGTCCCGGCCCGCGCAACATGCTCCCTTGCGATGGGATGCCGCACCGTGATCGTACAATTGCAGCGTAATACCGACGACGTCGTAACCTTCGGCCTTCAGCAATGCCGCCGTTGCTGACGAATCGACGCCGCCTGACATAGCGACCACGACCCGGGTATCCTCCGGGCGACCTTCAAGGTCGAGGCTGTTGAGCATGGTTCCGGCCGATCTTGCTGTGCCACAACGATTGCAGGGAACCGGCGGCATCAATGCTAGGGGTTGGCCTTTATTTATAGGTCGCTCCTCCGCGAAGCAATCGCGGCCCCCTCGATCCGCTCTAAGAGGCAAAACTTGCCGAGCGGGCAGAAAACCGCTGGTTCTTGGACCGCCCTTAACGTCTGGGAACCAAGGTAACCAATTGAAAAGCAATTAATTTTTGAAAATTTGGCGACTGGCCCGGTCCTTGCTGAACAAGAATGAACGTCTACCGCGAAAGGTCGCCCGTGTTCAGTGCTACTCATGAAATTGCCGCGTCTGCGCCAACTTACGCCGCGCGATCGAAGCAACCCCACTCCGCACCCGCGCCGTCGGATGGCTTCGCGGCGCTGATCGACAACGCAACGCCGACCCCCCCGGACGATCGAGGGGCTTCGCAGCCCGTCCAGCCACAGCGGACGGATAACGCTCCGCGCGATAGCGGCCGGCCGGACGCCCCGAACACAGCCAAAAGCGACACGACGCAAGCGACCTCCGCTCCGAAGGACGAGCCCGCCTCTGCTAGCAAGGGGTCTGATCAGACCGGCAAGACGGCTACGACCAGCCAAGGTGCTGCTGAAGGCGACGGGACCAGCAAGGCCTCATCCGACGGCAAGAAAGACGGTGATCAGAGCAAAGACGGCGAAACCGATCCATCGACAACGGCATCGCCCGCTGTCGCAGTCGATCCGAACGCCGTTGCTGTCGTTGTCCCCGTTGTGACTGCTTCGACGTCATCCCCCGCGGGCGATGCCCAGGCAGCCACGGCGGCAATCGAAGCCGTCGCAGGATCTCCAGCAAACTCGGCGACGCAAACGGCAGGAAAAACTGATCCATCCGCAACCGTCGACGCTTCCGCTGCCGGCGAAAATACGACCTCTCCGACGGATCCGAAATTGGCCGCCGCAGCCGCCGCGGAAACCACGAAACTGTCGACCCCAGAGGTCGCGGAGGCCGCCACGGCCACAGTCGCAACGACAACCGCAGTCCCCACACAGCATGCGCCAGGGGCCGCCAAAGGCAAGTCCACCGGAGACTCGGCGAAGACCGCTGCGGCCGGCTCGGACAGCGACAAGCAAATCATCGACTCATCGACGGCATCTGCCCCCTCAGAGCAGACAGCAGAATCAGCCCAGGTGAAAAAGCCGAAGGCCGATGCGGACACTGGTGCTGAAAAGCCGGTGACCGACAAGACTGAGACCAAGCAGGACACGGCGGCGACTTCAGCAGACGGCACGGATTCCTCCAAAACCTCCAAGCCCTCCCACACACCGGCGGCCGAAAGTCACCCGTCAACCCCTGCCCCGGCGATCCAGCCATTGCAGCCTGATCCGAGCGTCCTTCTGGCGAACAATCAGCCGCAGCCGCTTCAGCTCAACGTTGCTAACGTCGCCGCGGTGCCTGCCCCGCAACTGACGGCAACGGTGCTCGCTGGTGACGCGCCCGTTTCGCTCGATGGGCTGGCAGCCGATATCGCGCTGCGTGCGATCGGCGGCAACAGCCGCTTTGAAATCCGCCTCGATCCCGCTGAGCTGGGACGCATCGATGTTCGTCTTGACGTCGACAAGCATGGTCAGGTGACCTCGCACCTCACCGTCGAGCGCCCTGCAACGCTCGACATGCTGCGCCGGGATGCACCGCAATTGCAGCAGGCTCTGGAAGATGCCGGTCTGAAGACCGGAAACGGCGGCCTGCAATTCAGCCTGCGTGATCAATCTTCATCGGGCCAGCAGAACGACAGTGGGTCGGGCCGCCAGTCGCAGCGTCTGGTCATTGCCGAAGAAAACAAAGTGCCTGCGCAAGCCGCAGGACATAATTACGGCCGCATGCTCGGATCGAGCGGCGGCGTCGATATCAGGGTTTAAGGAGATCAAACATGGCCGTCGGATCTACAGCTCCAAATCAGGCACCAGTCCCTACATCAGCTCCGTCAACCAAAACGCCGACCACCACCGACACGAGCTCGGGCGCCGGCGGCGCGGGCGGTATCGCAGATAACTTTCAGCAGTTCCTCACACTGCTGACCACTCAGCTGCAGAACCAAAACCCGCTCGATCCGCTGGATACCAACCAGTTCACCCAGCAGCTCGTGCAGTTCGCACAAGTCGAACAGCAGCTCAAAACCAACGACTCCCTCACCTCGCTGGTCAACATCGAGAAGTCGGCGCAATCGACACAGGCGCTCGTCTATGTCGGCCAGACCGTTGCCGTCGATGGCAGCACCGCAATGTTCGACGGACATGCGACCTGGAATCTGACGGCACCGAAAGACGTGGATGCAACGATCACCATCCAGGATTCGACAGGCCGTACGGCCTATTCCGGCAACATGGATATCAAAGGCGGCGACTTCAGCTTCGTATGGGACGGCAAGGGCAATGACGGCACGCAATGGCCCACCGGCAACTACAAGATGACGATCACGGCCAAGGACAGCAACGGCAACAACGTGGCCGTGCCCACCGAGGTGCAGGGTCTGGTGGACTCCGTCGATCTCACGGCGAGCCCCGCTTTGCTCTCCATCGGCGGCCAGAATTACACGACGGACCAGATCAAGCGGGTGGTGGCTCCGAACAGCAGCGGTGGGACGAGCAGCTGATTGGCGTTTCAGATAGGCTCCCTTAGACCCGGTCTCCTCGAGACCGGGTTGACACTTTTGAGACAAATCGAAGGAGAATCGTATTCTAGGCTTGGGTTTAGGCAAATTTTAAGTGGCGCAGGGTAACGTCAGCTCACGAGTTCAGTAGTTTTCGAGTTTGTGAGTACACCATGACAGAACCCCACCGCCCGAGGGTGAAGTACGTCATCGGGCCCGATGGAAGTCCGTTAACGATTGCGGACCTTCCCGCGCCCGGAACCAAGCGATGGGTCATCCGTCGCAAAGCCGAGGTCGTGGCTGCCGTTCGCGGTGGCCTGTTGTCCCTCGAAGAAGCCTGCAGTCGCTATACGCTAACTGTTGACGAATTCCTGTCCTGGCAATTCTCCATCGACCAGCATGGTCTGGCCGGATTGCGCACCACCCGCATCCAGCAGTATCGCCAGTAAAACCTCGATATTTACCTTTCGTTAGTGTTTCGAAGCCGGCTTCAGACCTGAAGCCGGCTTCGACGCTATTGCGCCGTGAAAATCAGCCCCCTCACACCCTGAATCAATAAAAAGCGGTTCAGTAAAAAGCCTTGGTTCTCATGATGGCGCCGGTGACCAACTTTAAGAAACTCGTAGGAGCTGTTAACCGCCGTTAACCATATGGAAACCATATCTAGGCAAATTCTGCCCAGTGGCACGTGGTGCCGAATCTTGGGGCGGGCTGAGTCTTGCAAGGTCTTCTGGAATTTTTGAAAAGTCTGGGCGCAGCACGCATGGCAGCGATGGGCGCCGTGACGCTGGCTCTCATCGGCTTCTTTGGCTTCGTCATCATGCGCGTTACGACACCGCCCATGATGACCCTCTTCACAGACCTGAGCTACGAAGACTCCTCGGCGATCATCAAGGATCTCGAGCGCCAGAACATCCCTTACGAAATGAAGAACGACGGCGCCGTCATTATGGTGCCGAAGGACAAGGTCACGCGGCTGCGCATGAAGCTGGCCGAAGGCGGCCTGCCTAAAGGCGGTGGCATCGGTTACGAGATTTTTGACAAGTCCGACGCCCTCGGCTCTACCAGCTTCGTCCAGAACATCAATCATCTGCGCGCCCTCGAAGGCGAACTGGCCCGTACCATCAAGGGCATCGACCGCATCCAGGCCGCACGCGTCCACCTCGTGTTGCCCGAGCGGCCGCTGTTCTCGCGCGAAACGCCGGAGCCTTCAGCTTCCATCGTGCTGCGTGTCCGCGGCGCGCTTGAGCCCCAGCAGGTTCGTGCGATCCGCCACATCGTCGCCTCCGCGGTCAACGGCATGAAAGCGCAACGCGTCTCGATCGTCGATGAAACCGGACAATTGCTGGCCAACGGCGCCGCCGAAGACGGAGCCGGCGATGGTGCCGGCGGAGATGAACGTCGTTCTGCCTACGAGAAGCGCTTGCGCGATCAAGTCGAGGCGATTGTCTCGTCCGTGGTCGGTGCCGGGCGTGCGCGAGTTCAGCTCTCCGCCGACTTCGACTACAACAAGATCACGCAGACCTCCGACAAGTTCGATCCCGAGGGCCGCGTGCTGCGGTCGAGCCAATCGCGCGAAGAAGCGTCTCAAACTTCAGACGGCCGCGATGGACAAGTCACCGTCAACAACGAGCTCCCGGGCAATCAGGGACAGACTTCGGCAGCCACGGCGAAAGATCAAAGCAAAAAGAGCGAGGAAATCAATAATTACGAGATTTCCCGCACCACCAAGACCGAAGTCATCGAAGCCGGCCGCGTCAACCGTATCTCCGTCGCTGTGCTCGTCGACGGCAGCTATACCAAGAACGACAAGGGCGAAGTCGTCTACGCCGCACGCCCGCAGGAAGAACTCGATCGCATCGGCACCTTGGTCCGCTCGGCGATCGGTTTCGACCAGAAGCGCGGCGATCAGGTCGAGGTTGTCAACCTGCGGTTTGCTGAAGGTCCATCCATCATCCCTTCCCAGGAGCCGAAGGGTCTCCTTGGGATGTTCCAGTTCACCAAAGACGACATCATGTACTTCGTCGAGCTAGGCGTGATGATGATCCTCGGGCTGGTCGTGGTGTTCATGGTGGTACGCCCGCTTCTCAAACGCGTACTGGCTTCCGATCCTGTACCGGAGCCTGCGCCGCTGTTGGCGTCCCCCGCCGAACCGGAGCCCGCTCAGCTCGTCGCGAATACAATGATCGATGTCGCGCAGGTTCAAGGCCAGGTCCACGCTCAATCCGTGCACCGCGTCGGCGAACTCGCCGAACGTAATCCGAACGAAACCGTCTCCATCATTCGTCAATGGCTCGCAGAACCGGCGTAACCCGACATGGCAACACCTCCAGCTCTAACCAACAATCCGACGGCGCAACCTTCCGCTGACGCGACCGCAGCCAACACGAATGACATCACGGGCGTTGTTGCAACCCTGGCAAGTCGTCAGAGCGGCCGTGCCCAAAGTGCCCCTCTCCCGGGCCCCAAGCGTGCCGCCATCATGATGCTGGCGCTCGGCGAAAAATATGGATCCAAAGTCTGGTCTCTGCTGCACGACGATGAAGTGCGCGAACTATCCGGCGTGATGGCCAACCTGGGCACCATCGAAGCGGAAGTGGTTGAGGACCTGCTGCTGGAGTTCGTGTCACGCATGTCCGCTTCCGGCGCATTGATGGGCAACTTCGACGCGACCGAACGTCTGCTCCATCAATATCTGCCATCCGATCGCGTGACCGGAATCATGGACGAAATCCGCGGCCCCGTCGGCCGCAACATGTGGGAAAAACTTTCCAACGTGCAGGAAGAGGTTCTCGCCAACTACCTCAAGAACGAATATCCGCAGACCATCGCCGTCGTGCTGTCGAAGCTGAAGCCTGAACACGCAGCGCGCGTGCTGGCCATCCTGCCGGAAGACATGGCGCTCGACGTCGTCGGCCGCATGCTGAAGATGGAAGCAGTCCAGAAGGAGGTCGTCGAACGCATCGAGCAGACCCTGCGTGTTGAGTTCATGTCGAACCTCTCGCAGACCCGCCGGCGCGACGCCCATGAAGTCATGGCCGAAATCTTCAACAATTTCGACCGCCAGACCGAAACTCGCTTCCTCACCTCTCTGGAAGAAGACAACCGCGAATCCGCCGAACGCATCAAGGCGCTGATGTTCACCTTCGACGATCTGGTGAAACTCGATGCCGGATCGGCTCAAACGCTCATGCGGCATGTCGACAAGGACAAGCTGGGCATTGCCTTGAAGGGTGCGAACGAGACGGTTCGTGCCTTCTTCCTCGGCAATATGTCGAGCCGCGCCGCCAAGATGCTCACCGACGACATGGCCGCAGCTGGTCCCGTTCGACTGCGCGATGTCGACGAAGCGCAGGCACTTCTGGTCAACCTTGCCAAGGATCTCGCCGCCAAGGGTGAAATCATGCTGCAGAAAAATCGTGCTGACGACGAGCTGGTGTATTAATGGGCTCACCAGCAAAATTCCTTTTCGACATCGATTTCGCCGCACCGGCGCAGGATCCGAATGCCGCCAAGGAACACGTCCCTACCCCCGAAGAGATCGCCAAACGTGTCGCCGATGCCGAAGCGCGCAGCTATCGCGCAGGTTTCGATGCAGCCCAACGCGAAGCCAAGGTGATGAGCGACCGGCAGATGGCGCAAGCTCTCGCCGGCATCGAAGCCTCTGTCGGGACCATCGCCAAGAACTTTGCGACCGTCGAAAACCGGATGGAAACGGAGGCTGTTGAAGTCGCCCTCGCCGTTGCGCGCAAGCTTTGCACCGAGCTGATGGCTGCGGAGCCCCTGACAGAGATCACTTCGCTGGTCAGCGATTGCTTCCGGCACCTGACATCGACGCCGCATATCGTCGTCCGGATCAACGATGCTCTGTATGACTCGGCCCGCGAACGGGTCGAACAGCTCGCCAGGCGCAGCGGCTTCGAAGGGCGTCTCGTCATCCTCGCAGAACCCGACATTCCAACCGGCGACTGCAAAATCGAATGGGCCGACGGTGGTGTCACGCTCGATCGCGCGGCGATCGACATCAAAATCAATGAACTTGTCGGGCGCTATCTGGCGTCGCGCAATGGGGGTCAATCATGAGTGATACCGACGGCAATATTCCGCTTCCAGATCTCAATGCCGCTGACGCACCGCCGCTCGATGATCAAGAGATGTTCGACGACGATGATTATGCCGGCCGAATTGCCTCCGATCTCGAAGCCGTCTTCGACGTTCCGGTGCAAGTTTCCGCAGTGCTTGGCCGATCCAAAATGGATGTGGCCAACCTGCTGAAGCTGGGACCCGGCACGGTTCTCGAACTTGATCGCCGCGTCGGCGAAGCCATCGACATCTATGTCAACAACCGGCTCGTTGCACGCGGGGAAGTCGTCCTCGTCGAGGACAAGCTTGGCGTGACCATGACCGAAATCATCAAGGCTGAACGCGCTTAATTGTTGTGACTTAACGACCTGCCGCCGCGAATGGTGCGGGATATCAACAGGAGTATACCATGCGGCTTCTCATTGTCGGCACTTTGAAAGGACAGCTCACCACGGCGACCAAGATCGCCATGGAAAGCGGTGCAACGGTGACCCACGCTGAGGACAGCGAGCAGGCGATGCGCGTTGTCCGCGGCGGCAAAGGCGCGGATCTTCTACTGGTCGATGTTGCGCTGGATATCCGCGATCTCGTCATGCGGCTTGAAGCGGAGCACATCCATGTGCCCATCGTCGCCTGCGGCATCACCACCGATGCGCGCGCGGCTGTCGCGGCGATCCACGCGGGCGCCAAAGAATACATCCCCCTGCCTCCCGATCCGGAACTGATCGCGGCGGTTCTTGCCGCGGTCGCGAACGATTCCCGCGATCTCATCTACCGCGATGAAGTGATGGCGAAGGTCATCAAGCTGGCCCAGCAGATCGCCGGCTCGGATGCCTCCGTCATGATCACCGGCGAGTCCGGCACGGGCAAGGAAGTCCTCGCCCGTTACGTTCATACCCGCTCAAATCGCGCCAAACGGCCGTTCATCTCGGTCAACTGTGCGGCGATCCCTGAGCATCTTCTGGAATCCGAACTCTTCGGCCACGAAAAAGGCGCGTTCACCGGTGCCATCGCGCGACGCATCGGCAAGTTCGAGGAGGCCACCGGGGGTACACTGCTGCTGGACGAAATCTCGGAAATGGACGTGCGTCTGCAATCGAAGCTGCTGCGCGCAATCCAGGAGCGCGTGATCGATCGCGTCGGCGGCACGCGCCCCGTCCCGGTCGACATCCGGATTATCGCAACCTCCAACCGAAACCTTTCGGATGCCGTGCGGGAAGGCACCTTCCGCGAAGACCTGCTGTTCCGGCTCAATGTCGTGAATTTGAAAATTCCGGCGCTCCGCGATCGGCCGGCCGACATTCTCGAACTCGCTCAACACTTCGCCAAGAAGTATTCCGACGCCAACGGCGTTCCCCTGCGGCCCATTTCCACCGATGCGCGTCGCATCCTGACCACCAACCGCTGGCAAGGCAACGTCCGCGAGCTCGAGAACACCATGCACCGCGCGGTGCTGATGGCGAGCGGTGACGAAATCGGGGCCGATGCCATTCTGTCACCCGATGGCGATCGTCTCGATCTCACCAAGACCGCGCCAGTCGTGGCTCACGCGACGCTCGCCGCAGAGCAAGTGACGCGCGCACTGGTCGGCCGCACGGTGGCGGACGTCGAGCGCGATCTCATTCTGGAGACGCTCAAGCACTGCCTCGGCAATCGCACCCATGCGGCGAATATTCTCGGCATCTCGATCCGGACGCTGCGCAACAAGCTGAACGAATACGCCGACGACGGTCAGCCAATCCCACCGCCCGGCTCCGGCGAATTGCGGAGCGCGGCTGCGGCCTGATCCCGAACCACTCAAACCAAGCGCCGGCGCAGGAGCCATCCTCGCCGGCGTTCCTTATTTTGCTTCAACCAACCCTTTAACGCTGGCCAGCCCTTTCTCCATTTCACCGCCCAGCATCTTGTCCATGCTGATGACCAGGCACATCGCCTTGCCGATGAAATCGTTCTGACCGAACATCGTCCAAGATACGACCGTGCCGCTGCCTTCAGGGCGCAACGTAAATTCGCTGTAGCTGCTGCCGACGAACGGCTTCACAAAGTCCGTACGAGTCCTGACGAGATGATCTGGCTCGCTCTCGACCAGCGTCATCCGCCCCTCGCCCACTTTGCTATTGCCGGACCACGCAAAGACGGCGCCCTTGCCGGTCGATGCGCCCTCAAACGACACTTTCGCTGCCGGATCGAGCTTGGCCCATGGCGACCAGGCTTCCCAGCGGTGGAAATCGTTGAGCTGAGCGAAGATATCCGGCGCGGGCGCGGACATCGTCAGTGTTCGCGACACACGATATTCCGACGGCTGGGTGATGATAATCACAACCAGAACGACCAGCAGCGTCGCGAGGCCGAACAGGATCTTCCTCAGCAACTCTCTTCTCCAAATTTCTACTTCGCGGCACGCTCGACGTTCGCGCTCCGGCTGGGCACGCCGAATTCACGGCGACAAACCTCGGCGAGCGCCGCAACGCCGTCGCGTATCTCCTGCACCGATGGGCTGGCGAAGCAAAGCCTCAGCCTGCTCGTGCTGTGCGGTTTGTTGGTCGACCATTCCGTGCCAGGATTGATCGCAATCCCCGATGCGAGTGCCTGCTGATACAGCTTCATTGTATCGACATTGTCCGGTAACTTGACCCACAGGAAGATGCCGCCTTTCGGCTCCTCGAATTCAGCCGAGGTCCCGAACTGTTCGGCTAGCGCCTCCATCAACGCATCCAGCTTGGCGCGAAGGCCGCGCGTCAGCTTGGGCACATGATCCGCAAAATGAGCCGTGCAAAATTCCGCCAACACCATCTGTTCAAGCGCGCCGGAGCCGGCATCGGTTTTAATGGGAAGAATGCGCGACAGCACCGCCCACGGCGCGACGATGTAGCCGACGCGCAAAGCTGGGGCCACCGACTTGGAGAACGAACCGATGTGTATGACACCGCCATTTTCGCTCATGGCGTAAAGGGCCGGCGGGCGCTGGCCATTCCAGATCAGATCCGCATAACAATCGTCTTCGAAGATCGGCACGCCATAGTCAGCAGACAACTTCAGCAGTTCGCGCCGACGCTGTTCGCCCAAGATTGTGCCAGTGGGATTCTGCACTGTCGGAATCGTGTAAATGTACTTCGGCCGAATCCCCTTGCGCTTGAGATTCTCAAGAGCCTCCGCGACCGCATCGATCCGCATGCCATCCTTATCGAGCGGAATACCCACGATGTTAACGCCGCGCCGGACCAGCCGGGTGATCGACCCTTGATAACACTCCTGTTCGATCAGCACCGTGTCACCAGGCGATGTCAGGATAGCGTTGACCAGATCAAGCCCTTGCAGAGAGCCCGACGTGATGAGGATTTCATCTGCCGAGCAGGAAATGCCGGCATCACGCTTGAGTTTGCCGACAAGAAATTCGCGCAACGGCCGATAGCCTAGCGGACCGCTGTTCAGGCCGTAGGTCGAAAGTGTCGTCCCTTCGCGTGTCAGCACTGCGGTCGACGCCGCCAGCAACCGATCGACTGGAACTTGATCGGGATCGTTGTTGCCGCCGACAAAATTGTATTTCGGAAAACCATTCCATTTCGCCGCAGCAGGGGGCAAACCATCAGCCAGCAACGGTGCAAAGTCGAACGATGCGGAAGTCATGAGGGCGTCTCTCCATTCTTGTTGCTTGCATGAGGCTTCCCTCACTCGCCGTTTTCGGTCGTTCTGTTTTATAGAAGTACCAGCGGGCTATGGCCAGCCATCAGGCCCGCGATGGCCGGTCTGATCGTTCGTAGATCACCGGAGGCTGTGCATCGGGGTGGCCGGCGGTATAGCGGCGATAAAAATTGAGGGCGAACAGGCCAAACACTGTTATGACGAAAAGTATGACGACTGCGACGACGAGACGCTTGAAAAACTGCACTACCCGCTCCGTTTCATTCCTTCGCCGCGACATATCTTATGAGCTAGAATCGATTGGGAATCGCTGCTGATTTGAGGCGCCGAGAGCACTATATTGTAGTCCACAGCGGCATCGAGTCGGCTATGCATCCGACCGGCACGTTTCCTTCCTTACAGACTATTCAGACAACATGGCGACTTTCACTCCTCATCAAGATCAGGCTCTCCAGGCCGTTTCAGACTGGCTCAAGGCCAAACCTGGCAGGGGCAACACGCCGCCGGTTTTCCGGCTGTTCGGCTACGCCGGCACAGGGAAGACCACCCTCGCACGGCATATTGCCGACGGTGTCAGTGGCAACGTGAAATTCGCAGCCTTTACCGGCAAGGCCGCGCTGGTGATGCGGAACAAGGGCTGCGACAACGCCTCGACGATTCACTCACTGATTTACCGCACCCGCGAGTCCGGCGAGGAGCAACCGAATTTTGAATTGTGGGACGACGCGCCGGCCTCGAAGGCCAAGCTGATCGTCATCGACGAATGCTCGATGGTGGATGCGGAGCTCGGCCGCGACCTGATGTCGTTCGACTGTCCGCTGCTCGTCCTCGGTGACCCAGCGCAGTTGCCGCCGATCCAGGGCGGCGGCTTTTTCACCGATTCCGAGCCCGATGCCATGTTGACCGAGGTGCATCGCCAGGCCCAGGACGACCCGATCGTACGGATGTCGATGGCAGTCCGCGAAGGCCGCGCGCTGGATGTTGGAACGTTCGGCGAGAGCGAGGTGGTCAGGCGCGACAGCCTCGATCCCGACCGCGTGATGGCCGCCGACCAGATTCTTGTCGGGCGCAACAACACCCGCCGCTCCTACAACATGCGCGTACGGCAAAAGCAGAACATCGAAGATCCGTTGCCGGTGGCCGGCGACAAGCTGGTGTGCTTGAGAAACAACCGCAAGAAGGCCCTCTTCAACGGCGGGCTGTGGCGCGTCAAAGCCCGGGCGCAATCAAAATCACAGATCATCACCATGCGGCTGTCGCCCGAGGAAGAATTCGGCGCGAAAGTCACGAAGGTCTCAGTCCGTGCGGATTGCTTTGCGGGCGGCATTGAGGACATTCCGTGGGAGCAGCGCCGTCCTTACGACGAATTCGACTACGGCTACGTGCTCACGGTGCACAAGTCTCAAGGTTCGCAGTGGAACGACGTCGTCCTGTTCGACGAAAGTTTCGCGTTTCAGGACAGCCGCGCCCGCTGGCTCTACACCGGCATCACCCGGGCGGCCAAGCGATTGACCGTTGTCGTCTAATACCTTTTTCTTAGGCCGCCTCCCGCACTGCAAAATGTAATTCACTTGAGCGGTGCTCCGTTCCGCACCTATGGTTCCCACCAAGCTGGCCAAAGACGCCGGCAGGGACACGTCGCCATGCGACGAGGGGAATAAGGGGCATCTGCGGGTATGAGCGATTCCATTACCGGACAGCTCGGGCAATCCGGGCCGCGGCGGTCTTTGCGTGCCGTTTTCTCGACGCTGTTAAAACGGTTACTGAACTGGATCGCCGCGCGCGATGCTTTTGACCTCGCCTCCGCATGCGCACTGGTGGCTCTGCTGACAATCGTCTTCTGGACCTTCCAGGATTACGCCGTTTCCAATGATGAAGGTCTGCAAAGCCACTACGGCGAACTGATCATCGCATATTACAAAAGCGGTTTCACAGATCAGTCGCTCTTCAAGTTTGATAACCTCTATCTTTATGGCGGGCTGTTCGACACCGTCGCCGTATTGCTCGGCAAGGTCCTCCCCGTCGATATCTATGAACTTCGTCATCTGCTGTGCGCGCTGATCGGCATCGGCGGTATCGTCGCCACCGGCGCAACGGCCCGGCTGATCGCGGGCCCCCGCGCAGGATTTTTTGCCATTGTTGCGCTGGCACTGTGCGGCTCATGGTATGGTGGCATGTTCAACCACACCAAGGGAATTCCGCTCGCCACGTTCATGGCCGGCGCAACCTACTTCCTGATCCGCGCCGCGCGCGACTTGCCAATCCCTCGCATGCGTCACGTGATTGGCCTCGGCGTGATGACCGGCGCAGCACTCGGCATCAGATCGCTCAGCCTCCTGCTGTTCGGATATGCCGGCCTCACCATTCTCATCAACACGCCGAGGCCATTTGCCGGATACTGGAAAGAGCGGGCGCAATTTATCCTGACATCGATGCTGTGGTTTTTGCCCGGTCTCGTCATCGCTTACGTCATCATGATCGTCACGTGGCCTTACGCAGCGCTCTCTCCGCTCAATCCGATACGGGGCCTCATTTCATTCGGCGATTTCCACTATCACATCCGCACGATCATTTTCGGCCGGATGTACGAGATGGCCGATGTTCCCCGATACTACATCCCGACCTATATCGCGATCAGGCTCCCATTGCTGACGCTGGGCGCAACGGTCTTGATAACCGCGCTACTCGCTGTACCGGCTCTTGCATCTGATCAAGCCGAGAACCGCAAACGCCGCCGCGAAATTGGCCTGATCGCATTCACGGCGTTCTTCCCTGTGGTGTGTCAGGTGATCGCACAGGGTCCTGCACTGGACGGCTGCAGGCACTTTCTATTCGTATTTCCACCCATTGCAGTTCTGGCAGGTATCGGCCTCAGCGGCGGCATCGGTCTGCTGAAACGCTGGCACCGCAACGCGATGATGGGCGGCCTTGCGTTTATTGCTGTCTGTTATGCGTGGACGGCAACCAAACTCGTCGAACTCCATCCGCACGAATATCTCTACTACAATCAGCTCGTCGGCGGGTTGCAGGGCGCTTCACGGCGTTTTGTCACGGATTATTGGGTGAACATCATGCCGGAGGCTGTCGAGGAACTAAACGATTTCCTGGACCGCACCGAGCCTGCGACCGCAAAAACACATAACTATCGCGTCGCCGTATGCGGTGAGCGAGTCTCCTATGAAGAATACGCGCGACCCAACCTGCACTGGATCAAGATGTGGGATTGGCGTTATGCGGACTTTTACATCGCACCGACACATATGAACTGCGACCGCAACCTCGATGGCAAAACAATTGCGACAATCGAACGCATGGGCGTGGTCATTGGCGTCGTGAAGGACCGCCGCGCGATTCGTGCGCATGGCTACAAGCCCACGGAATAAAAACGGCTAACAATCAACATTTTAAAGCACCACATTTGATACCAATTTTTAATCCGCGTTTCATCAAACCTGTGGCATAATTGCATCGCTTCGCTGTGCGAAGGTTCAAAGTCCATTCACGTACCAATCTTAAGAAAAGGAGCACATATGCGAACAGCAAGACGTCTTGCGGTGACGATGCTCATTGGCTCGATGACGCTCGTCTCCTCGCTGCCTGCGATTTCAGCGCCATTGATGACCAATGCCGGTCTCTCCAAAGTCACCTCGTCCAGCGATGTGACGAACGTGCAATATCGCCGGTGGCATGGGCGCGGCCATTATCACGGTGGTGGCGGCGGCGGCGCTGCAGGACTCGGCATTGGCCTTGCCGCAGGCGCTATCATTGGAGGCGCAATCGCAGCCTCCGCTGCGCAGGCCAATCAGAACGCAGCCTATTGCGCACAGCGCTATCGCTCCTATGATCCTCGTTCGGGCACTTATCTCAGCACCGACGGCAATCGGTATCCCTGCCCGTAAGAAATCTGACACAATAGCTTACTGGATTGTCCAAGAGCCGCGAGATTCCCATCTCGCGGTTTTTCGTTGAGGTCATTCCTTCGATTGCGCTGGCTTGCTACGGTCTTGTCGGATCGCCTACGTTCAAACTGGAGACATTCGGATGGCAAGCCGTATCATCGTGCCCAGGTTAGGTGTGTTCGGATTCATCACTCTCGCCGGCATCGCCATGCCTGCGCTCGCACAAGAGCCTAAAATGAAGTCCTTTCCCACTGCTGCGGAAACCGATCCGGTGACGCTCGGCATGATGCAGGGCTTTCCACCTCCGCCGGACAAAATCATCCGTTTCGCCGACGGCTCCAGCTCGCGTTTTCCGAATACGCGCTGGGCCTTTAGTCACATTCGCGAACTGGTGCCGACCGCCAATGTATCGCGCGGTCAAGGACCCATCGTGGCGTTGCCGCGGGCCGAGCGTGATCTATCGAAGATCGCTTTCACGACGCTCGACGGAAAACCTCTTACGTTCAATGACGCACTCGCCCTGACCTACACCGATGGCATCCTTGTGCTGCACAAGGGCAAGGTCGTGTTCGAGAAATATTTTGGCGCTGGCGACCCGCACCGGCCGCATATCGCATTCTCGGTGACGAAATCCGTCGTCGGCACTCTGGCCGCCTTGCTCGCAGCCGATGGGAAGCTCGACCCGGCAGCGCTGGTAACGAAATATGTGCCGGAGCTGAAAGACTCCGCCTATGGTGACGCGACCGTCCGCCAGGTGATGGACATGACCATCGGCGTGCGATTCTCGGAAAACTATTCCGATCCGAACGCCGAAGTGTTCGCCTATGCGCGCGCCGGTGGACTGGCCCCGATCCCACCAAACTATCAAGGTCCGCGCAGCTTTTATGATTTCCTGGTCACGCTGAAAAAGGAAGGCGAGCACGGCCAAGAATTCAAATACCAAACGTCGAATGCCGAAGTGCTGGCATGGATCGTCAAGCGGGCCAGCGGCCAATCGATGGCCGCCCTCTTGTCCGATACGATCTGGTCGAAGCTTGGCACAGAGCATGACGCCTACTTCACCGTGGACAGTATCGGGACAGCATCCGGCGGCGGCGGATTGAACACCACGCTGCGCGATCTGGCACGCTTCGGCGAGATGATGCGTCTGCATGGCAAGTTCAACGGCCAACAGATCATCCCCGAAGCCGCAGTCGCTGACATTGAAAAGGGCGGAGACAAGGATCAATTCGCAAAAGCAGGTTACGTCCTGCTCAAGGGCTGGTCCTATCGCAACATGTGGTGGATCACCCACAATGATCACGACGCATACATAGCCCGCGGCATCTACGGACAGAGCATTTACATCGATCCCAAGGCCGAGATGGTGATTGTCCGCTATGCCTCGCATCCGATCGCCGGGAATGCTGCGAACGATCCCATCAGCCTGCCCATGTACGCGGCGGTTGCGAACGAACTGATGAAATAGTTTGTTGATTTCAAACTATCCATCGCAGCGGAGAAGCCGATGACGAATGAGACGAACGCAAGCGCGCGAGCGCTTGCCGGAAAGTGCCTGTGCGGCGATGTCCACTATGAGGTGCTCGACCAGTTTGCCTATGCTGCAAACTGCCATTGTTCGAACTGCCGGCGGACGACCGGTTCAGCGTTCAAACCGTTCGCCGGCATCGCGCGCGAAAAATTACGCGTCACCAAAGGGGAGCACCGTCTCAAGCGGTTCGGCGACGAAGACGGTCACAATGCGCATTGCGAAGTATGCGGCTCTCTTCTGTATTCCGTCGTCCGCGACGGCTCCTTCGTCCACGTTCCGATGGGCACACTTGTCGATGACCCATCGATCCGGCCGGCCGTGCATATCTTCGTTGGCTCCAAAGCGTCATGGTTCAAGATTACCGATGACCTGCCGCAATATGAGGAGCACGCGGCCTTGGGACAGCCTGCCAGCACGTAAACCCTGGTTGCGGCCTCAACTATGCAACATTGCGCTTCGTGGCACTCGCTTGCAAAAACGAACGCGCGGCCGGATCCAGAGCGGACCCCAGCTCCCTTTCGAGGTATTCGTTGGCAATGATAAGGGCCTTGATCGCACCGCGCAGGTCCCCACCGCAGGTGGCGATGGCGCTGTCGACAGCACGGTCATAGCGATCAATTTCAATTTGCGTTGCCGGTTCGAACATGGCTCCTCACTTGCAGTCTGACAGAAGCCGACCGCCTTTGCCTGCGAGTCGATGTTCCCTATTTGTTCCAAGATTTTTCACCGCTGTCAATTGTTCGATTGCACGGCGTCGTCCAGGCGATGGGTGAGCCTGATGGACTGATCGCCTCCCGGTTCACAAACATGTGTGGGCGTGGGAATGTAACGGCATCAGGTTCGTCGCGTATCTCTGGCATCGCGACCCGATGATACTCGAGGAAACCCCCATGCGCTTCTTTTCACTCCGCCGGACCTCCATCGCTCTTGCCACCGCGAGTGTGGTGGCTCTTGCATGGTTCGCTGTCCCCTCACGGGCCGCGGAGGACGCCTTCATCATTCCGGCGCCAGTATCGGATGTTGCTCCGGCTAACGGATTGAAGACACTTGTGCTCGCGGGCGGCTGCTTCTGGGGCGTCCAGGGCGTTTATCAGCACACCAATGGTGTGGTGAAAGCGGTCTCGGGTTACGCCGGAGGCCAGGCGCGGACTGCCAATTACGATACCGTCAGCAGCGGGTCCACGGGCCACGCCGAATCCGTGCAGATCACCTACGATCCAAAGAAGGTTACTCTGGGCAAGTTGCTGCAGATCTATTTCTCGGTGGTGCACGACCCGACCCAGCTGAATCGCCAGGGTCCGGACACCGGCACTCAGTATCGGTCGACGGTGTTCACGTCAGACCCGCAGGAGCGCAAGGTTGTCGAGGCGTATATCGCGCAGCTGAACGGCGCAAACGTTTACAAGAAGAAGATCGCCACAACGCTCGAGCCGCTACAGGCGTTCTATCCGGCGGAAGATTATCATCAGGACTACCTGACGCTGCACCCGAACCAACCCTATATAGCGTTCAATGATTTGCCGAAGATCGAGAATCTGAAAAAGATCTTCGCTGACAGCTATCGTGAGAAGCCTGTGCTCGTGAAGGACACGCGCGCTTCGAACTAACAACCAAAAAGGAGCCAGCATGACTGAGACTAAAACCAAGCCCGGCTCCGGCACGATCGAAAAATCCGATGCCGAATGGCGCAGCGAGCTGACGCCGATGCAGTACGCGGTGCTGCGCGAGAAAGCGACCGAGCGGCCATTTACGGGCGAGTACGATCATTCGTTTGATCCGGGTACTTATGTTTGTGCCGGCTGTGGGCAGCCTCTGTTCGAATCCGATGCGAAATTCGATTCAGGTTGCGGCTGGCCGGCGTTTTCGCAGCCTGCCAGCGAGGGCAGCATCGACGAAGAACGCGATGTCTCGCATGGCATGGTGCGGACCGAGGTGTTGTGCTCGAAATGCCAGGGCCACCTTGGCCACGTGTTTCCTGATGGTCCCGGACCGACAGGGCTGCGTTACTGCATCAACTCGGCGTCACTGAAGCACCTGCCGAAGTAACGTTTAATCGAACGTCACCAAATCGTTGCAGAGGAGACATGCGTCGCCTGCGGCTTAAATCAGCCGCAGGGGCGCTTAATTATGTTGCACTGCGAACAACAAGAAACGTCGCTGAAAACTTCAAGGACTGCTTTTATGTCGACAACGTCGCGCCACGTGGTGCTGGGCCTTGGCCTTGCCGGTTTGCTGATTGATGCTGTGATCTCGCATCCGGCTTTCGCTGTTAACAGAGTGACGCTCTTCAAGGTCACCACGCCGAAACAGGAAATTGTCATCGGCCTGACGGCGAAAGAACTCAAACAATTGACGGGCAAGGACGCAGGGTCCGTCGAAAAGGCCCTCCATGAGAAAGGCGCGCTGGACGCCTGGCAGTATTCGACCCGGCGTGGTGCGAGTGGAGAAATGGAGCAGGCACCCGTGCGCCATATCAAACTGGCATCGAGTGACGACACCCATGTCGAAGCCTTTTCCACCAAGTTGAAGGTGGTTCCGATCTCTGCGGGACGGATCGATGGAACAGCAGGCAGTTCCTCCCTCCAGCAACCGACAGCAGTCAACTGAGAAGGATCCTGCGAGCGGATCGCAAAAAGCGAGCTCAAGCGCTCGCTATGACCTTGATTTTCAAGTGATAATTTAGCCTGCAGGTGCCTGTTCAGCACGTTTATCATACGCCCCATTCCTGGGTCGCAATTGGCAAAAAAAGGCCTATATTAGAGGCTGTTCTAGCATGTGACAGCGCCGCGCGGCATCGGTTTTCGCGCCCCGCATGTCGTTGGTTCCCACATATCAACAATCAAAAGGCCGAGCTCATGGCTGCGTTCAATTTCAACACCGAAGCCGAACTCTTTCCTGCGGCGATCCGCAAGAAGAAGCGCGCCGGTTTTGCCTACCGCCGGTTTTCAACCGCAGCCGAAGCCGTCCAATTCGCGATCGAACAACTTCCTGCCGATTCCCTGAACGGCGCTTATTTGCAGGTGGACGAAGCGCGTTTCGACCAGAGCGGCATCCGCACGTTGTATGAAAGCGAGGCATTTCCGCTTCAGCGAAACCGGCCGGAGCCGGCCGAAGCTGACGAGGCTGACGAAGAAAAGCAGCGCGCTGCCGGCTGATCGTTTCCGTCGGCCTGTCCTTCTGCAAAATCCGCATTTCGACGACTGACTTGGACAAGCTTGTCTTGGGCAAGTTTGTTCTTCGGCAAGCTTGTCGCGCTCAAGTCTTTCTCGTTCAGGACTGCCTTGGCTGCTTGTCCATCCAGCGTTTAAGAATGCGGATGTTGCGCATGTTGGCACGGAACATGACGTCGAATGCGTCACCGACGAACGGCACGATACCGACGGCACCGTCAAGCGCGACGTTGGCGAGCATTCGCGCCACCAGATACTTCGGCGCGCCAAGCGCCCTCGCCTCGCGGACGATCCACAACGAGATTGCCGTGGTGATCAGATCGCCGACAATCGGAACAAGCCCGATCAAGCCGTCGATCCCATAGCGGACCTTCGTGCCGGGCAAGACAAACGCAACGTCAAGGAGCTTCGCTAGGGCATCGATCCTCGCGAAGCGCTGCTCGCGGGTCAGGGGCCCGAAGTAAGGACCGGCTCCGAACTGAATGCTGCCGAATGCGTCGCCGGCGCCGTTAAAGTTAAAGCCGGATGCACCCCCGAAGGCACCCCCGCCGGGGTGTACCTCGTTGCCGCCCTGATCGATAATCGGTGGACGACGGGCGCTGCGGCGCGTGGTGGTCCGGTCAAAAATGCTGTCGTCCGTCATAGCGTTGCAGGGGGCATCCCTTGTTCACAGGTTCACCTAGATAAGAACTCGCTGGCTTTACGCAAGTTGCGTCAAACCATCGCGGCCCAAAAGACCAGAAACCCCTTTAATATAGGGATTCTTATGAGCAGAGCATTCGTCAAGGAGCCGGACGGAAGCGGACCGATCGATTTGCCCGAGCTGTCGATCTCCGAACATCCGAACGACGTGACCGTGGAAGGCCTCGCGCAGATCGAGGCAGAGCTTGCGCGCGCCCATGAAGCCCTCGATAGAGCCCAGGCAGAAAGTAACGCTGAGAGCGACGCGCAGGCGCGCGCTGCGCGAGATGTGCGGTATTGGGAAGCCCGGCGCGCGACTGCGCATATCGTGCCCAATGCGGACTCCACCGAATACATCCGCTTCGGCCACACCGTGAAGCTCGCGCGCGACGATGGCCGCGAGCAAACATTCCGTATTGTGGGTGAAGATGAATCCGATCCTGCCCAGGGCAAGATCTCTCACGTCGCGCCGCTGGCGCGGGCCTTGTTCGGCAAAAGTGTTGGAGATGTGGTGCGTGCCGGCGCACATGAGCTGGAGGTTCTCGATATCCGCTAACGCAGCTCGATTGTTGAGCGCTACGCTCTCGTGTGGGGTTCGCTACGGAGCGTGCTGCACGAGGAGGCGAACTTTGGATTCGGGACGCTAGAACGCGACCCCGCAAAAATAGTTGTCGCGCCATATCACCTTGCAGTGTTGCGTCGTGCGGAAGCCGTCGAACGATAGATCGAATTCGAGCGGGAAGAGGTGGACCTCCTGCAAGCGAACGCCGGCACCTGTGATCGCAATATCACGCACGTGGCAAGGGAACACCGAGCGCTGTCCTCTGAAATGCACCAAGGCCTGCCGTGAGATAACTGTGCGGGGACGCGCGCGCCGTTCACGCATGATGATGTCGTGATAAGTATTGCTTGTAGATCCAGTGGCGGCCATCGCGGCGGCGCCACACCGTGCCCCACACCAACCGTCCGGTAATCGTGCGTCGTGGAATCATGACATTCCACGGATGCCAGAGCTCGCTCTGAGCGGGAACTTTCTGCGAATTCAGGAAACGAGTAAAGCCAACCGAAATCATGACCGCGCCCTCGGGTTTAAACGAAGCCGCCGGGCGTAGTATGCCGCCCGACGTCTTCGCCACGCAGTTGCCCGGGCGACCGGCAATGCCCGGCTCAGTGACCCTAGCCGGTCTGTGCAACGCCGCAACGAAACCCGTGTGGCAACCTTAATAGGTGCGGGGAAAGTTAAATCGGGAACTGCAGACGGGATTACACGCCGCGCAAAGCCAACGCGGCGTTCTGATGCGATGACCGCGACGGGGCATACACTCCGTTACCGTGCTTCCGATTTTGGATGGGGCCTTGCGAGACCTGTCGTTCCCGGAGGTGCGCTGTCTCCCGCCACCACCGCGGGCTTGTGATCCAATGTCGTCACCAACGCTGCACCGAATACCGCAACGAGGATCAGCGCGAATATCAACACAGGTGCAAGGGCCATTGTCTGCGGCCTGCGAGGATCTTCTTCCATGGTGTGCACTCCCTTTGGGCACACACATCAACTTTTATTCGCTTGAGAGGTTCCCGCCGGTGATCAAAGACAATCTCCGGGCGTATGGCCCGGCGATGATTTACCTCGCTATTCTCGCCAATCAGACACGGCGGTGATGAAGGGTTCGGACAGCCCCTATTTGATAACTTTACGGTTCAGGCAATCCGGCTGAGAAGTTCCGTTGCCGGCGCCAATAGCGGGGCATCCTCGTGCACCGCATAGCCGTTCTTTCCGCTATTCTTGGCGATATAGAGCGCGCGGTCAGCTTCCGCGATCAACCGATCAAAATGACGCCCGATATCCTGTCGCCATTGTGCGACACCGATCGAGGCCGTGAGCGGGATCGATACGCCAGACCACAGAAGACGCTCAGCGCGGCAAGCGTCAAGGAGTTGACGCGCGACGAGCGCAGCCTCATGCAACGTCGTCGACGGCAGCACGATGCAGAATTCATCACCGCCGATGCGTGCCAGGAGGTCACCGGTACGCAGCCGTGCTTGCAGCCCGCGCGTCAACCGCCGCAAGCATTCATCGCCCGCGGCATGGCCATACCCGTCGTTGATATCCTTGAAGCCGTCGAGATCCAGCACCAGAAGCGCGAACGGCTGCATCGCCCGGTCGGAACGAGCGCATTCCTCATCGAGCCGCGCCAGCAACTGGCGCCGGTTCGCAGCCCCGGTCAGATCGTCGGACATCGCAAGTTCGGCAACCTCGCTGCGCAGCCTGTCAACCGCCATAAGCAGGAAGCCGAAATTCCACATCATCGACAGGAAGACGAGAACGAGGACCAGAACCGACTGAAACACGTTGAAGTGCATCATCGATACTTCGCCGCCGATATGGAGCGCGGCCATCGCGGATCGAAGAACGTTCACCGCAATGATCAAAACGGCGACGCAGCCTGCCAGGCGCGCGCCGGGGTGTTTGCGCTCAGGCGGCTGAGACAACGTCAACGGCAACGTCAGTCCGATGACGATCGACTGCCCTATTGAATAGGTGACGATGCGCATTGCCGTGCTGGGCTCCCAAGCGGCGAAATAGCTCAGGCCGATGAAGCTGAACACGAGGACCAACGCATGAATGCGCCAAGAGACGGGCCGCCCGTAAAACCGCTCGATCCCCATGGCAGCCAGGCTGCATGCTGCGATCAGCAGCGTGCCGCCGGCCATCAATGGCACCAGCGGAGGCATCATGTGGCGCAGCATCGCCAGCGCAGCACCAAGCGCCGCGACAAAGGCCGCCGCCGTCCAATACCGTGCGGCATCGAAATTCGGATAGCTGCGCATGACGTAGGTCCAAACCAGCGCCAGCGCCAAAAAATTGGTGACGAAGACAGTCCACAGCGTCGGCACGCTCAGCATTGTCGCCGCTCCCGGGCGGATACCGCCCATTTCGTGCTGACGCTTGTCATGTCCCGTTTCACCCCTGATGCGAGGTGAGGATGAGCCCGAGCCACTTAAGGAATCTTCACTCCGGCCAAGCAATCATTCACGTGGTTTTCAATCGATAAATAAACAGCAGTCGCACGGGCAAGGTCTTCGACCGAACGCCGGTAAGAAGCCGTCAGGCGGTCTTCAAAAACGGCTTCGCAGCTTCCGCCGGCTCGATCGGCTGGGCGTCCTGATGGATCGCATAGCCGTTCTTGCCGTCATTCTTGGCAATATAGAGCGCCTGGTCGGCTTCGGCGATCAGCCGGTCGGTGCGACAACCGATCTCTGGACGCCACTGGGCGATACCGACCGAAGCAGAGAGCGAGATGGATGCGCCATTCCATTGCGCGCACTCATCGCGACAGGTTTCGACGATCTGGCGGGCGACGACGGCCGCTTCACGCAGCGTGGTGGATGGCAGCACCACGCAGAATTCGTCACCGCCGATCCGCGCAAGAAGATCTCCGGTCCGCAGCCGGCCCTGTACCGCCCGGGTGAACAGCCGTAGGCATTCGTCACCCGCAGCGTGGCCATGGTTGTCGTTGACTTCCTTGAACCCGTCGAGGTCTATGACCAGCACCGCAAACGGCTGCATCGCGCGGTCAGAGCGCGCGCATTCTTCATCGAGCCGCGCCAGCAGTTGGCGGCGGTTGGCGGCCCCGGTAAGGTCGTCGAACATGGCCAGATTGGCCACTTCGGTCCGCAGACGATCGATCGCCATCAGCAAAAAACCGAAATTCCACGACATGGCGGCGAACACCAGCAGCACGATCATGGCCGCTTGAAATTGATTGAATCCGGTCAACGCCACCGGTCCGCCGATGTTAAGTACGGCAGCCACCGAACGCACACCGTGGACAACGGCAATGAAAATTGTGATGGACACTGCCATCCGGGCACCCGGGCTCACCGGGCGGTTCTCGCGCGCCAGCAAGTCCCGCAGCGACAGCGCAAGCGGCAAGGTCTGTCCGATCGAATAGAATACGATGCGTGCAACGATGTCATCGTCCCAGATCTTGAAATAGGCGAGACAGGCGACGCTGATGCCCGTGATAGCGATGGCCGGCAGCCATGAAACAGGTTTGCCGTAAAAGCGCTTGATGCCCATCATGCCCACACAACAGGCAAAGATGATCAGGCCGTTGCCGAGCAGGATGGGCGTTACCGGATCGATCAGCCCACGCATCATGGAGATTGCGGCCCCGACCGCGGCGATCAGAGCCATAGCGCACCAGTAGCGTGCGGCCTCAAAATTCGGATAGCTGCGAGCGACGTAACTCCAAACGACGCCGATCGCCAGAAAATTGACGACAAAGACGACGAATAATGTCGGCACGCTCAACATACTTGTATCCTGATGGCGCAATACCGCGCCCACTCCGCCCCCGCGGGGCTTCCGTAGCTCACTTCATGCCTCAGCCGATTTCACGTTTTCGGCTTGCCGAAGCGTCATTTGCCCGGAAATTCCAGGCATCCTGCGCCAGTACGCTTAATGGAATCTCACTGCGATCGCATAATCCACAGCGTGGTTTTGAATCCATGAAGGAGACGTCTCGCAGTTTCGAAAATGAATGGAATGTGCCGGCGGATGGCTCTCTTGTGTCCGTTTCCGACATTCGTCGCCCAGCTCTTCGCCGATCGTTAACCGTAACGCAGGGGCTGTGATCGCGGGACGATGTCTGGAAACGTCATAAATTCTGCACAACTTTGGAAAGCGCGAGACAACGCCACGCGAATCAGTTCGGATTGTTATGAGGCTGCTGCACCATGGCCCTCTGCCGAGCAAGCCTCATCTGACGTTATCGTCAACTCAAACCCGAGAGGTTGCTATGGCTAAGAAAGCCAAGAAGGCGAAGAAGGCAGCGAAGAAAGCACCGGCGAAAAAAGCCAAAAAGGCGAAGAAGGCCAAGGCCAAGAAGTAACGCAGCAGATTTCACGTCAATGGCTCGGGCGGAGCCATCCGCTCGAGCTTTCGTTTTAATTCGGATATTTTTCTAACGCGCCGTGCCCTGCTTTTGGCACGGAGACACGGCTGATCAACGCACCGCGCAACGAAGAGCGGGGCACCACGGGCGATCCCCTCTCCTATTGGACACCCGGATCAGGTTTTGAGAGGAGCCGTCGCGGCAACAGCCCGAGCGAGGGATTGCGCACGCGGCACAATACTGTCGACTTCCAGGTATTCCTCCGGGCTGTGAGCCTTTCCTCCGACCGGTCCCGTCCCGCAGAGGGTTGGCGTCCCGATGGCTGACGTAAAGCCTGAGTCCGCGCAACCGCCCGTGAACTCTCCCTCCAGCGTCAAACCGCTGAGCCGCGCAGCCTTCTGATAGATCGACAGAAGGCTGGCATTTCCCGTGGTCTGCTCGAATGGCAGAAACTCGCCCTTGATCCGCAACGTCGCCAAGGTCCCCGCGACATGCTCCTTCCCGACGATGCGTTCGATCTCACCGATAACGCGATCACGGTCGGCATGCCGGACGTATCGCATATCGATTTCACCCGTGGCAGAGGGCGCCACGGTGTTGACCGACTGTCCGCCGGAGATCAGGCCGATGTTCAGGGTGAGCCCAATCGACAGATCCGTCAGCGCCGCGATTTCGACCGTCTTATGCGCGAGCGCGTGAATGGCGCTGTGCCCATCCTGGAAATTGACGCCGGAATGGGCCGCCTTACCCTCAACGTCCATGACCATGAAGATGCCGCCCTTGCGGCCGGACACAACATTTCCGCTCGCACGCCCCGGCTCCGCGTTGTAGACGGCGCGCGCTCCCCGCGCCGTGTCCTCGATCGTGCGGCGTGAGTGAGGCGAGGCGATCTCCTCGTCTGACGTCAACAGCGCCACCAGCGGCGCCGGATTGCCGCCAAACTTCTTGAAGGCGACGAGAACGTAAGCATTGAGGACGAGGCCGCCCTTCATGTCCATGACGCCGGGACCATAGGCACGTCCGTCCTTCACCGTGAAAGGGCGTCGCGCCGCTTCTCCCTTGGCGAACACCGTGTCGCGATGGCCCATCAAAACGATCGGGGCGTTTCCTGATCCAGGGATGCTCGCCCGGAAGATGTCGCCGGCCGTGTTGCCGCTCGGCAGGCGCTCGACATCGATGTCATGACTTCTGAAGAAATCCGCAAAGACCTCTCCGACGGCATCAACGCCGGCCTTGTCGTAGGATCCGCTGTCGATATTGACGACCTTTTCCATCATCGCCAGCATCGCGTCTTGCTGCGATGCCAGCCAGAAACACACTTCTTCTGACATGGGCTTACGGATTCCTTTTCACGTTCTTGTTGCCGCCCTGCAGACAGCGTCTGCCTACTTCCCTGCCAGCCGGTCGGCAAAATAGGCAATGGTCTTGCGATAGATTTCGGCCCGATTCCATTCTCGCATCGCGTCGAAATTGGCCGAGCCTTCATGATAGTCGCCGCCCGCCTTCCAGCCGTTGGTCTTGAGAAGATTGGCGGTGGATGCGAGCACGTCCGGTACGCTGTGGCGCAGATCGACGTGGCCGTTGTTGTCGAAATCAACGCCGTATTTAATATAGGACGACGGCAGAAACTGGGTCTGACCGATCTCGCCGGCATAGGCGCCGATCATGTCGCGCACCGTCAGGTCGCCTCGCTGCACAATTTTCAATGCGGCTAGCAGCTCGCCTTGAAACAAATCCGTGCGGCGGCAGTCATGCGCCATGGTGGCCAACACGCGGAAGACCGGCAGCTTGCCCATGTCCCCCTTGCCGAAATCAGATTCCAGTCCCCAGATTGCCACCAGGATCTCCGCCGGCACGCCGTACTGCTGCTCGATACGCGACAGCAACGAGCCGTGACGCAGCAGCATCGACTTGCCCGTATTGATCCGCCCGGGGCCGACGCGGGTCGAGACATACTGCTCGAACGTCTTGTTGAAGGTGCCGCGCTGGCGCCTATCGAATGCCAACACTGCGCCATCTTGCGTGACGCCCTCGAGAGCCTCCGAAATGACGGGCTGGGAAATGCCGGCCGCCTGCGCCTCGCGCGACATGCTTCCGACGAAGGTCTGAAAATCTCCGCCACATTGGGCGGCAAAGGTGGGGGTGACGGCAAAGACAAAAGCAGAAACAAGAGCGGTCGCGAAGATGCGCGTGACCATGATGAACCCCGTTTGACTATGACCCGACAATGATGACATGGCACTTGCGTCCGAACAATGACGTCCACTGGAGGGCGTTGCCCTGATATGGCGAATATCAATGCGCACAGTTACGCTTCGGTCATGAATGCACCCGCCGCCAATCCCGAAACCCGCTACGATGTATATGTGTTAGCCGGAAAATCCCGGTTTTATTTCCGCAATGACAATCGCGGTGTGACGCTGACCGATGAGCGGATTGCCTGGATGTTGGATGGGCAAAGCGACAGCGCCCCCTTCAAGAACGTTGCTTCGGTCCATCTGGAATCCGGCGGCGGGCTGAACAAGTGCCTGATCAAATTTGCCGACGGCTACCAGTTATTCATCTCGGACAGCAATGCGCGTGGCCTCGCCGACGAGACACAAGCGCCCATCTATCGCGCGTTCGTGCACGACTTCCATGCCCGCCTCGTTGCAGCGGGCGCCACCTCAATCCGCTTTACGGCCGGATACATGGGCGCGCGTTATCACGTGGTCCTGGTGTGCATCCTCCTGCTCTGCCTGCTCTGCGTCGTGGGGTCTCTCGTGATGCTGTTCGTGACCGGATACTTCCAGGTTCTCTTTGCCGCGATGGCCGGCGCCGGATTGTGCTGGCCGCTTGTCTGGCTGATCGGAAAGAATGGGCCTCGCGATTACGATCCAACGCGACCGCCGGAAGAATTGCTGAGATAGGCCGATCCTGAATGGTCTCCCGCCAAAAGCCGCTCAACTTTGTTTGATCCCTTCAGCTCACCACAGTGCGCTACAGGGACACGATGCCATTCCTGATCGATCTATCCGGTTTTGGATTGCAAGTTATGCTGGATCGCAGTTCAAGCATCAAAAACCTGATGCATTTGAGCGGTATCAGCAAGGATCATGCGCCT
This sequence comes from Bradyrhizobium sp. SYSU BS000235, assembly GCF_049747295.1. NCBI lineage: Bacteria > Pseudomonadati > Pseudomonadota > Alphaproteobacteria > Hyphomicrobiales > Nitrobacteraceae > Bradyrhizobium > Bradyrhizobium sp. SYSU BS000235. The sequence goes on along the minus strand of NZ_JBMHJM010000001.1, from coordinate 3,074,522 downwards.
CCGGGCACCGGCTTTATTTTCGACATCACGTCACTTGGAACGTTGCTTGGAGAATTCATCATGTCGCATCCCGCTCTTGCCCCCGATTCAGTCGCCGTCATCACCGGCGGGGCGTCCGGCATTGGTCTCGCCGCGGCGGCGCGATTTGCGCAGCTTGGCCTGAAGATCTGCATCGCCGATCTCGGCAAAGCGCGGCTCGCGGAGGCCGCGACGGTTGTCGCCGCTGCGGCATCGGATGGTGCCTCCGATGTCATGACCATGGAGGCCGACGTCAGCGACCGCGGACAGATCCAACGACTGGAGGCCGCCGTACACGAGCGTTTCGGCGGCACCGACGTGCTGATGAACAATGCGGGCATCCAGCCCGGCAGTCAGATGTTCGGCCCGCGGGACAACTGGGAACGCATCCTCGGCGTCAATCTGTGGGGCATCATCAATGGCTCGCAGGTGTTTGCGCCCAGCATGATCGCGCGCAAGCGTCCCGGGCTGATCATCAACACCGGCTCCAAGCAGGGCATCACCACCCCGCCGGGCGATCCCGCCTACAATGTCGCCAAGGCCGGCGTGAAGGCGTTCACCGAGGCGCTGCAGCACGAACTGCGCAACACGCCCGCGAGCCAGGTGAGCGCGCATCTGCTGATTCCGGGCTTCGTCTTCACTGGCCTTACCGCGCGCGGCCGCACCGAGAAACCCACTGGCGCCTGGACAGCCGAGCAGACCGTCGATTTCATGATTGAACGGCTCGCCGCCAACGACTTCTACATCCTCTGCCCGGACAACGACGTACCGCGCAAACTCGATGAGAAGCGCATGACCTGGGCCATGGGCGACATCGTCGAGAACCGCCCGCCGTTGTCACGCTGGCATCCGGACTACGCCGAGGCGTTCAAGGCGTTTGTGGAGAGCGAATGATGCAGACCCGCCAGCGAATGCGTTGGAAGGCCTGAGGCCGGGCAATGGCGGATGCGCCTCCTGGACAACGAGGCGCATCGCACATTGTCGGCTCAACGAACGCCGGGTTTGTCACGGTCCAGGTTCTTGGCGGCCAGATTGTCGAGATACTCTTGAAAGTGCACTGCGGCATTCATTCCAAGGTCATGCAAAAAGGCCCAGGAATAGATCCCGGTGTTGTGCATGTCGTCGAAGCCAATCCGCACCGCGTAATTCCCGACCGGATCGACCGAGAGGATGGCGACATTGCGCTTGCCGCCGACGGTCTTTCGTTCCGCGTCCGAATGCCCCTGAACCTCCGCCGAGGGGCTGTTCACGCGAAGCAGCTCCGCCGGCAAGGTGAAGCTGGAGGCATCGTCGAACGTGATGTTCAGCGAACGCCTGTCTTTCGTGACGCGAATTTCGACCGGCCAGACGGGACTGCTCAAGCGACTGTCCTACTCACATGATATCTCTTGCAGCGCACGTTTTCGTGCTCATGTGCGGCACAAGCGCGACAACAGACGGCTTGCTTTGCCCAATTCTCAGGCCCATAAAATGGAACTGTAAGGTGCTTTGATAGAGGAATGCCATGAAGACTTTTATTGTCGCATTGGTTTTCGCGGCTCTGTCAGCTGCCGCGGTGTCGGTGTTACTCAACAAGTTTCAAGAGCCCGGCTACGTTGCTTTCTCAACAAGCGGAGCTCGTGTTGGGGATCCTGGCCACAATCTGGTTGGATCTAACTGGTCAGGAGAAAACCGCGTTGGAAAGTCCTGAGAACTGATCGCCTTGTGCGGGCCCGCACGGTCCTATTTATCCGCGTGTTGAACTCCGACGCTCAAAGGGACCACTCAGCCATGCTTGATAGTCCCTTTACGTTGGTGCGAACCTAGCTACTCCGCAGGCATCGCCCGCGGGCTTCCCGTACCGGGCACGTGGCCTTTCTCCTCTTCCTCCTCGACCCAGAGCGAGTGATGCTGCTCGGCCCAGTTGAGATCGACTTCGCCCGTCCCCATCGCATCGAACGCGCCCTCCATCCCAACCGTGCCGATGTAGATGTGGGCCAAAATCCCCGCCATGAAAAGCATGGCGATCACGGCGTGAATGATTGTCCAGAACTGCAACACGGTGACGTTTGCGGGGATATACGGGAACAGCAAAAACCACCCGGAAACAGACATCAACGCACCGCCGACGATAACCATCCAGAAGACGCCCTTCTGGCCGGCATTAAAGCGCTTGGCAGGCGGGTGTTCGCCGTTCTTCAGTAGGCCGCCGCCCTTCTTAAGCCATATGAAATCGACCCTGCCCGGGATGTTGTCCTTGATCCAGATGAAGAACATCAGCACGAGGCCGAGCATGAATGGGAACGCGAGATAGTTGTGTGCGATCTTGCCCCATGCGGTCAGCGTGGCGAACGCGTCAGCGCCAAACAGCGGCAAGATCAACACGCGCCCAAAGCTGATGTTCAGGCCCGACAGCGCCAGAATGACAAAACACGTCGCCGTCATCCAATGGACGAAGCGCTCGAAGCTCGCAAAGCGCAGAATCTTGATACCGGAAAAGCCGTGCTCGATGCGAATACGCCCGCGTATCGCCAGGAAGATCGCCAAAATCGCCAGCATGCCGAGGATGGCGACGCCGCCGAGAATCGGAAGTTTGGAGCGCTGAAAGTCACGCCAATCGCGACCAAGCGGCTGGATCAGGCTGGACGCCATCGGGTCGGGGATCGTGATCCGGCCAGTGATTTTAGTTTTGTCGCCGTCCCTGATCGCCTGGAGAAGCTGGTCTTCGTGAACAGCGTCGGCGGTCGGCTTGAAGGACTGCTGCGCGGTAGCCGGCTGCGCAAGCACGAACAGCAGCGCAATGGCGGCGCATACGGTCTTGAGGGTTGAGAGCGAGATCGACATCGGCACAACCTTCCCGTTTCCATTCAAAATAAACCCAAGCACGATGCTGTCGATGGCGCTGAACGGTTTGGCGCTTTCTCTAGCCCGTCGGTGAGTCGCTATAGGCTGTCTTCCAGCCCCACATGCCCGAACCGTAGCCACGCTTCATCACACGCTCCTTGTAGATTTCCGCGATAATGGCGCCGTCACCGGCAAGGAGCGATTTGGTCGAGCACATTTCAGCGCAAAGCGGCAGCTTGCCTTCCGCAAGACGATTGGCGCCGTATTTCGCATATTCCGCTGGCGAGAAATCCGGCTCCGGACCGCCGGCGCAATAGGTGCACTTGTCCATCTTGCCGCGGGAGCCGAAGTTTCCGATCTTTGGATACTGTGGTGCACCGAACGGGCACGCATAGAAGCAATATCCGCAACCGATGCACAGATCCTTCGAGTGCAGGACGACGCCGTCTGCCGTGGTGTAGAAACACGACACCGGGCAGACTGCCGCACAAGGCGCATCTGTGCAGTGCATGCAAGCCATTGAGACCGAGCGTTCGCCGGGTTTGCCGTCGTTGATCGTGACGACGCGCCGTCGATTGATGCCCCAAGGCACCTCATGCTCATTCTTGCAGGCCGTCACACAGGCATTGCACTCGATGCAACGGTCGGCATCACAAAGAAATTTGACGCGAGCCATCTTCTATTCTCCTCTCACGCCGATTGGATCTGGCAGAGGGACACCTTGCCCTCGTGCATACCTGTGACCGGATCGTAGCCGTAGGTCGTGATCGTGTTCGCGCTTTCGCCGAGCACGATCGGATCGCATCCCTTCGGATAGTTGCCGCGCTGATCGACACCCTGGAACCAGCCGCTGAAGTGGAAGGGCATATACGCGACGCCCTTGCCCACACGATCGGTGACGAGGGCTTTCATGCGGGCCTTTGAGCCGTTCTCCGCACCGGTGACCCACACCCAACCGCCATCCCTGATGCCGCGGTCGGCGGCGTCGGACGTATTCACCTCGACGAACATGTCCTGCTGCAATTCAGCCAACCAACGGTTCGAACGCGTCTCTTCGCCGCCGCCCTCGTATTCCACGAGACGACCCGTGGTGAGGATGATCGGGAATTGCTTCGCGATCCCCTTGTCCACTGCGGCCTTCTGAATCGAGAATCCGAGATTGGCCATGCGGAACTGACGTCCGTCCGGCCGTGTCGGATATTTGGCAACCAACTCAGGACGCGGTGAGTAGATCGGCTCGCGATGAACCGGGACCGGGTCCGGAAGATTCCACGCTACCGCGCGGGCCTTGCCGTTGCCGTAAGCCATCACGCCGTGATCGAGCGTCACGCGGATGATGCCACCGGACAGATCGATCGCCCACCCTACGCTGTCCGGATTGTTACCGCCGATCTTGTTGATGGTGGCGAGTTCATCTTCGGTGAGATCCTTGTCCCAACCGAGCTTTTTCAGCACGCCATAGGTGAACTCGGGGTAACCGTCGGTCAGTTCGGAGCCTTTGCTGTAGGATCCCTCGGCCAGCATGTTGACGTTCTTGACCGAGCCGTCGGGCTGCTTCTCTTCACGCACGACACCAAAGCGCGCGCGGAACGTTCCGCCACCGTCCTTCACATGAAGATTGGTGTTGTAGAGCGTATGCGTCCCTGGATGTTTGATCTGCGGTGTGCCCCAGCACGGCCACGGCAGGCCGTAATAATCGCCGCCGACCTCCGGCTCGTCGGCCTTTGCACGCAGCGTCACCAGATCGAACTTGCCCTGATTGTTCATGTGCGCCTTCAGCCGCTCCGGAGATTGACCGGAATAGCCGGTCGAGAAGCCACCTCGGTTGATTTCCCGCAGCAGGTCTTCGGGCGATGGGCGATTGTTGTCCACCTGGATGTTCTTGAACATCGGCTCGGCAAATCCGAGCTTCTTTGAAAGCAGGTAGATGATCTCGTAGTCGTCCTTCGATTCGAAGATCGGCTTCACGATCATCTCGCCCCATTGCAGCGAGCGGTTCGAGGCGGTTCGTGAGCCCGATGTCTCGAACTGAGTACAGGCCGGCAAAAGGTAAGTGCCGTTCTTGCGGTTCGAGATCGCAGCAAACGTCGTCGGATGCGGATCGGCCACCACCAGGAGCTCGAGCTTCTCGATGCCTTTCACCATCTCCGTCATGCGCGGAATGGTATTGCCGCCGTGGCCCATAATGACCACGCCCTTCACGACGTCCCGCTGATCGACTTCGTCAGGATTCGCAAGCGTCGCATCGAACCAGCGAGTCCACGGAATGCCCGGTAATTCCATGTTTTGCTTGCGCGTGCGAGCCGGACGGCCGGCTTTTGCCGGAACTTCATCGAACCGCGACTGGAAGTAATCGTAGTCAACTTCCCAGACGCGGGCCCAGTGCTTCCACGCCCCCTCGACCAGACCGTAGTAGAGCGGCAGCGATGTGATATCGAGACCGATGTCGGTCGCCCCTTGCACGTTGCAGTGGCCGCGGAAGATGTTGGCGCCCGTCCCGAAGGAGCCGACATTGCCGGTTGCGAGCAGCAATGTGCAATAAGCGCGCACGTTCGCGGTGCCGACGGTGTGCTGCGTTCCACCCATGCACCAGATAAAGCAGGCGGGCTTCACCTTCGCGAAGGTCTCGGCAATTTTCTTCATCTGTTCGCCCGGGATGCCGGTGACCCGCTCTACCTCCTCGGGCGTCCACTTCGCGACCTCGGCACGAATCTGATCCATGCCGTAAACACGCTGGGCAATGAACTCCTTATCTTCCCAGCCATTGTTGAAGATGTGGTGCAACAGGCCCCAGATCACCGCGATATCGGTGCCGCCACGGAAACGAACATATTCGGTCGCGTGGGCAGCGGTTCGCGTGAAGCGCGGATCCAGAACGAAGACGTTGGCCCGGTTGATTTCCTTGCCCGTCAGAATGTGCTGCAGCGATACCGGGTGCGCCTCGGCTGCGTTCGATCCCATAAAGACGATCGTCTTCGAATTCCGAATGTCGTTGTAGGAATTGGTCATGGCGCCGTAGCCCCATGTATTGGCTACGCCCGCGACCGTCGTCGAGTGACAGATACGCGCTTGGTGGTCGATCGAATTCGTTCCCCAGAAAGCGGCAAACTTGCGGAAGAGATATCCACCTTCGTTGGAGAACTTCGCCGAACCGAGGAGGTACACGGAGTCCGCGCCGGACTTGCCGCGGATCTCGAGCATCTTGTCGCCGATCTCATTGATCGCCTGATCCCATGCGATCTTCTGCCACTCGCCGTTGACCAGTTTCATCGGATATTTTAGCCGGCGGTCGCCGTGCACCAGTTCGCGCACCGAGGCGCCCTTGGCGCAATGTGAACCGCGATTGAGCGGGCTATCCCAAGCCGGCTCCTGGCCGACCCAGACACCGTTCTGAATCTCGGCAATCACCGTGCAGCCCACGGAGCAATGCGTGCAGATGTTCTTTCTGACTTCAGTCGGTGCACCGACGACCATCGGGCCGGCTTGCGCCTTGCGCACCGATCCGAGCGGCGCCAGTCCGATCGCGGCTCCGGCACCGGCAACCAGACCGGAGCGGCGCAGGAATGTGCGGCGGTCGAGAACGCCTGAAGCCAATCCAGCGGCCATGCCTTGCAATCGCGGGCGGCCTGCTGATCCTTCTCTTCGCTTCATCAACATGTGCGTGTTTCCATCAATAGCGGTTGACGCGATAGAAGTTTTTGACGTGATCGGTCAGCCTGTAGCGGGCCTTGACGCGGTCGGCTTGCGACTCGCTGTCCGCCTCTGCCTCGGTGCCGGTCATCGGGACGATCGCAGCGGCTGCGACAGCCGATCCGCCCATCATGAAGAAACGACGGCGATCGAGGCCCTTAACCTTCGGGCTCTTGCTCTCGCCCTTGAGCGTTTGGATCTTGGAGGGCTTGCTCATTGCGATCTCCTTCCAGTCAGTTTCCGTTTGGCCTTCCGCGTTACTCGGACAGCGTGAAGGCCTCCGATTCCAGCTCCATAAACACGCGGCCTAAGCGGCCGACCGCACGATAGAATTTTGCGGATTTGGATATCTCGAGGTCGGCGAACATCCGCGCCGCCCAGGGCTTCAGATGCCGCTCGAAAAACCGCGCCTGCATCGCGAAGTCTGCATCGAACCCGCCGCGCGCGAGATTGGCCATGACTTCAAGCAGGATCGCGATGTGATCTTCAGGCTCGCGTGATGGACCTGCCCGCTCGATCCCGAGCAGATCGAAGTCTTCGCGGACGCGCGCCAAAGGACGCTCGTGAAGAAAACCTGTCAGGTAATACGACGCATAGGGCAGCACCTCGCCCCGACCCAACCCAATAAACAGATCGAAGAATTCTCTGCTGACAGCGCGCTCATCCATCTCCGTCGCTGCGGCGGCGAGCTCGACATGCGCCATGCCGAGATCGGATGCATCGCCTTTGAGTGTCGCAACGCGCGCCAATGTCGTCGCATCGGGCGCTTTGCCGAGTAGCAGAGAAAGCAAATCGTACTCAGCCGCACGAAGCTGATCAATTTCATCGATGTTGGATGACACACCAGGCCCCGCTGATCCGTAGAGATCGGGGCGAAGGATGAAACGCGGAACGCTCGTCAGCGCCTCAATGGTCAGGACTCTTTCCGCCGGGATGCGCGACCACAATGATACCGACGGCTGCGAAATGCCAACAGCTCTTGCCAGCGACGCAACGCCGCCTGCTGCTTTGATTGCCTGCTCTAAACCGGCGTCTCGCATGGTACGAACCGAGTTCCCCTCGCCCGTGCCTTTCAAACGAGGCATCTTCCTAGAACTAGTATAGTTCTAAACTTAACTCATAGGTTCGTCCTATGCTTCAAAAAACTGCGAGTTAAATCCTTGGTTTAGCAGTGCCATGTCGTCGCACCTGTTGTTGCGGTGCATTGCGCTCAGGGGATTCTTCAACTCGGGAATTTTCAACCTGAACTTGCTTCATATTTTCGTCTTGCCTCGATACGGATGTCGGCCCCGTCGGCAAGTCAGACAGTCTCAACTGCTGAGGGGATAGGTCCGGCTGCACATCTTCCGGTGCATCGATACCGATCTCGCTGCTCGCCGGTTCAACTGCATCACGGCGATGAGACAAGACGTCTGACCTATCCGCATCTTCCGTCTTCGAATCGCTGCCCATGATCTGCTGCACCATTTTCGCGATGTCAGTGCCGGGTGCGAGTTCGCTGTTGCCGGGCACACCACCCGGCGTATTCCAATCATAGGCGTAATCGAGCGCAGGGTTCACGTAATTGCGGATCGCGGAATCCGACGCCCAGGCCTTTCGCAAAGCCGCATTCCGCAAACTCTCAGGCACGCCCCTACGCAGGAACGCGGTGATATCGGTGACCTCCGTGATGTCTTCCAACTTCGGCAGACTGGATAGGTCGAACGGCTCGTCAGCAGCGCCTTCGGTCGTCAGTCCAGTTTGAGCTTCCGTATCCTCCAGCGGCTTTGCAACGGCATCGCCCGTGTCCTGAAGCTTTGCCTCGCGCTTGCGTTGCGACCAGCGCGACAGAAAGTCCTTGCCGTTATCCTGCTCGTCTTCACTCATGCGCCATCCTTACCACCGGGCAGATCTTCGCCAGGTTTGCGATCGACATTTACCCGATCGCGCGTGCGCTTGTGGAAGACGTGCTCGACATGAAACTTATCGACAAAGGCTGCGACCCAGGACGCGATATCCGGTGGCATCGGGACCGTGCCAATCACATCGGTGCCGCTTTCAAACATCGCTTCCCCTTCGGTCGGATCGGCGGTCACCTTCGTGAGCTCAAGCTCCGGTCCGCCGCCCTGACGGCGAAGCGCAACCCATATCTGAGGCGCACCATCGGCAAGATTGTCACGATAGTTCGCCGTCTCCGCGCGGAACAACTCGATCGTCGCGCAGCCAGCATAGTACAATGTCGCCTCAGAATCCTGCGACAGCATCGTCCACGGCGCAGTCGAGGGAACCTCTTCAAGAACCGTCACCGGCGACCACACATGATCGATCCAGGGATTATCGATCGCACGGCGGCGAAGCACCACGCCGACCTCTCGGGATGCCTCGGTCATTGTCATGGTTGACCTCCCGTTTCTAACAAATCATGCGACATTCGCCGCGAGCGGCAAACCGACGACAAGATTCTGTGGCTTCAGCCGCACCATCTTGTCCGTGTCCATCGCCAGAATGAGATAGATCGGCTTGGCTCCGACGCGCTCATCGACAATGTGCGCATCTTCGAAGGTCAGGCGCATCAGGGCAACGATCCCTCCGGCAGCATCTGCCCCTGCGACGTCGCCGTTCCACAAAGCATTGCCTATTCTGGTGCCGTCACTGTCGAGGCCGACAAACCAGCGCCAATCACGATCCTCGATCGATGCCGTCGATTCGACCTTCACGGCGACGCCGAGAAGGTGAGCAATCCAGCGTTCGATCACGCGGCTCAACCCATCTCGCGCCTTGGGATTGCCGCCGATATTCATGACCATTGCATGGGCGTCCGACTGCGACCAGTAGGTCCAGGCATTGTCGTCATCCATGACGTCCATTTCGCCGAACGCTTGCGGATGCAGCATTGCGGTCAGCGGCGAAGAATGAAGATCTTGCTGTGCGTTGTACTGCGCCTCGACGACTTCGGCATCGGCCAACAACAGCGAGCCCTCGTGAATCGTAGCTCTCTGGGCGCGATAGAACAGTTCTGCGGCGCGCAGCACATAGGGGTCGTCGCACCCATCAAGTGCATTACGCAGGATAAGGTGGCACAGTTGCGAGAGAAAAATTGGCGGCACATCGCTGGCGCCGTTGCGCGCGAGCGATACATACACCGCTTCAAGCGAGGGAGCCGCTAGAATCCGGTCACGAAATGCCATCATGAAAGTCCAGTTCTCGCGCGCGTCGGCATCCGCAAGCGCGGCAATATCGGCCTTTGCAACTGGACGAAACGGGTCAGCCAGCAGGCTCGCATGCAGGTTGCGCTCGGCATCGCACGCCTCATCAGGCGGCATCAACTCCGGGCGCGCCAGATACGCCATGAACAGTTCAGGCGTCGCAGTCAGCCCGCCGTGGCTGGTCCGGCGCGTCAGATGGTGACCCGAGGCGACCCAGAATTCTCTCATGTGCCGTCCGCCTTGATATGTCCGGTGTCGCGAAGCCCGAGAAGGTCGACCTCCTCGATTGGCTCATCGCCCTCGACCTCATGAAAGGTAAAGGCGGGGGCGTGGCTGTGCAATCGATCCCCACCCGGCTCCATCGCCCGCGGCTTGAGCGTGCGGAATCGCTCCCGGATTTCGCCACCTTCAACAGTTCGTTGCACTGCCAAGATCGTCTGCGGCGAATGATCGCACAACGACGACGCGAAGGTGACTTCGTCTTCGGCCGCTGCACGCGCAACATCCATATTCGGCGCACCGAATCTCGCGATCAGATGCGCGGCGAGCCGTTCGACGATAGCAGACCTTTCAGCGTCCGTTGCATCGGTGACGACAGCCAGCGTGGACCACCCAAGGCTGTCGACACCAAGAAAGCCGGAGCGTAGCGCAACGCGCTGCTTCTGTCCGAGCGCGGCGAAATCGCAATTCCAGAACACAAAGGCGCCCGATACGGCCCATTCGCCCGGCTCGGCAGCGCGCTCAAACACAAACGTGTCCGACGGATCGAGCCTAATCGCGCGCGGAAGTTTCATGATCCGCTCCACCCTAATTTCGGAGCTCGATTGACAGGATCGTACCACGCGACCTTCGCGAGCCTCTCAACAAGACTGTTCCGCACTGGCGGTCCATTCGTCGCAGTCGTTTTGAGGAGATCACCATTCACATCGATACGCCGCCGCTCGTTAGTGGTCTCCTTGGACAGCCTCTCCAGATAGTCGCGCGCCAGTGGATCGAAACCGCGCTCATTCCATTGATCGAATGCCGTCATGAGATGGCGGGCAAAACTGCCGATGATCGCCTCCGTATCGACCATCTCGAAACCCTCGTTCAGAAGCGCAACTCCACGCGCGGCCTCGGCTTCTTCAATATGCGCCATGTCCGCCGCGCGCAGGATGACGCCGAACACCAGCCATGCCGGCACTTCTGTCTCGCCACAGTCCTTCGGCCAGCCAAGCCGCGCGCCACCCAGCACGCCGCCATCGAACAGGATTGTATCCGGCCAGATAAACTCCACCTGACGCTCGGGCGGGCAATGGGCCGCGATGGCATCCGTGGTCGCATTCATTCCGGCAAAGAATGCGCGGCGCGCCGACGCCAGTGGCTCGTCCGGCTCAAGCACGACGGCGAACTCGACGAGGTCGTAGCGACGGACCCAAACCAGCGTTCCGGCACCGGCCTCCCCGGCAATGTCGCAGCCATGAGCAAATGCGTCACCGTGCTCGCGCAGCGCGACGAGCGTATAGCCCGGAGGCAGGTCGAGCGGCTCCTGTGTGTGGGTGGGACGCGAATTCATCATCCGACCAATTTTCTCCAACCCTTTGTAGTTGGACAGTCTATGCTTTCTCGGTCAAGGTGGCCGGAGTGCCTGTACGGAACACATATTCGGCACCATGTAATGAACAGCGAGATTGTTGCGCGGCTTGGAAACAATTCAAGGTCGTCAAACATGAGTGGCTCAAAGTCCTGCCTTCTGATTTGCAGTTGCGAAAAGACCATGCCGCTCGACGTGCAGGCGATCGGTCGCGGCTGTGCGGCAAACATGACGCAGGCAAACCAGCTTTGCGGTCTGGAGCTCGATAAATTCAAGGCCGCATTGGCCGAGGGCGCGCAGATCACGGTGGCGTGCACGCAGGAAGCCCCACTGTTCAAGGAAGTCGCCGAAGATTTTCCTCAAACTCCTCTCACCTTCGTCAACATTCGCGAAACCGGCGGCTGGTCCAAAGATGCCGCAGCGGCAGGGCCAAAGGCCGCGGCCTTGATCGCAGCAGCCTCTGAAGAGATGCCTCCGATCTCGCTGGTGACGCTCGAAAGCGGCGGCGTCGCGCTGATCTACGGCTGCGACGATGTGGCTGTGGATGCGGCCAAGCGCCTCGCCGATCGTCTCGACATCACGGTCATTCTCACCAAGCCCAAAGATGTGACGCCGCGTGCGGTCAATGAATTTCCGGTACTCAAAGGCACGATCCGCAATGCGCGCGGATATCTCGGAAAATTCGAACTCACCATCGACGATTATGCGCTTCCCTCGCCATCTTCCCGCAGCAAGTTATTGTTTGGAACCGCTCACAACGGCGCGACCTCGACGTGCGATCTCATTCTTGACCTCAGCGGCGGTCTGCCGCTGTTTCCGGCCCACGAATTGCGGCCCGGTTATGTGCGCGCCGATCCCCGCGACCGAGCCGCCGTAGAACGCGCGATTGCAGATGCGAGCAATCTTGTCGGCACCTTCGACAAGCCGCGCTTCATCCACTTTGAAGATTCGCTCTGCGCACATTCCCGCTCCAATATCATCGGCTGCACGCGCTGCCTCGATTTGTGTCCGACGGGGGCGATCACGCCAAACGGCGATGCCGTCGCCATCGATCCCAACGTGTGCGCGGGCTGCGGATCATGCGCGTCGGTCTGTCCGACTGGCGCCGCGTCCTATTCACTGCCGAGCGTCGACGCGTTGATGCGGCGGTTGCGGACCTTGCTGCAAACATACCGCAAGGCCGGCGGAGAAAGTGCCGTCGTGTTGTTCCATGACGGCGATCACGGAGAACCGCTGATTGATGCACTCGCCCGGTTCGGCGATGGGCTGCCGGCGAATGTTCTGCCGCTCCGCGTCAACGAGGTCACGCAGCTCGGGCCGGAAGCCATCGCTGCCGTCTTTGCCTATGGCGGCGCAGGCGTTGCGCTGCTCATGCGGTCGCGGCCCCGGCATGAAACCGCCGGGCTTCATCGCGCCGCGCAGATTTCAGGAACCATCGTCGCAGCGCTCGGCTTCGGCGAAGGCATCGTCCGCGTGATCGAGACCGACGATCCCGACCGACTGCGCGCGCTCCTCGATGCCATGCCCGCAGGCATCGCCACTGAAACCCCTGCGAGCTTTATTCCGCGCGGCGCCAAACGGAGTGTGCTGGAGACGACATTCCGCGAGTTGCATCTTGCCGCGCCCTCGCCTGTCGACGTCGTCCCGCTGGCACCCGGTGCGCCGTTTGGCACTGTGCAGTTGAACGTCGAGGGCTGCACGCTCTGCCACGCCTGCGTGACCGCATGTCCCACACACGCGCTGTCGGACAACCCCGACCGCGCCATGTTGCGCTTCACGGAGAGTCTTTGCGTTCAGTGCGGGCTTTGCGAGGCCACATGTCCGGAGGATGTCATCACCCTAGAGCCGCGCTTCGATTTCCAGGCCTGGAACGCGCCGCTACGCGTACTCAAGGAAGAAGAGCCCTTCCATTGCATCGCCTGCGGCGCACCGTTCGGAACCCGAAGTTCGATCGAACGCGTGCTATCGAAACTGCAGGACAAGCACTGGATGTTCCAGGGTGCGAACGCGCGGCGGCTGGATGTCATCAAGATGTGTGCGGATTGCCGCGTCGAAGCCGTGGTCAATGAGAGTTTCGATCCGCACACAGCGCCACAGCGCCCGCCCGTGATGTCGACCGAGGACTACTTACGCGCACGCGAAGCCAAGAAGAACGATCCGTCCGGATCGCACTAGAGTCCCGATTCCGAAGTTCGCATCATTGCGCTGCTCGTTCGTTTGCGAACTTCGGAATCGAAGGACTCTAGCAGGTTACTATTCTAGTGTGGCTTTGGTTCTGAAGTCCGCATTGCAGACTCGCCGCACGAATGATGCGGACTTCAGAACCGCCACACTAGCGCATCGGCGCACGCGCGATCAGGAGATCTGCTTGTCCATTCCCCACCCGCATCCCGGCACACCCGCGTCGACAAAGCCCGCGGGAATTCCCGGCATCCGGCATGTCATCGCCGTGGCGTCCGGCAAGGGCGGTGTCGGCAAGTCGACGACATCGTGCAATCTTGCGCTGGGCTTTGCCGCGATGGGATTGAAGGTCGGGCTGCTCGATGCGGACATTTACGGCCCCTCGCAACCGAAGATGTTCGGCGTGCGTGGCAAGCCGCGCCTTATCGGTCCGCGCATGTTGGAGCCGATGGAGCGCTTCGGCGTCCAGCTGATGTCGATCGGATTTCTGGTTGAGGAAGACAGCGCGATGATCTGGCGCGGGCCGATGGTCATTGCGGCGATCACACAGATGCTGCGCGAGGTCGCCTGGAAAGACCTCGACATTCTTGTCGTCGACATGCCGCCGGGGACCGGCGACGCGCAACTGACGATGGCGCAGCAGACACCCCTTGCGGGCGCGGTCATCGTCTCGACGCCGCAGGACATCGCATTGATCGACGCCCGCCGCGGCATCGAGATGTTCAAGAAAGTCAGCGTGCCGCTGCTGGGGCTGATCGAAAACATGTCGAGCTTTTGCTGCCCGGCCTGCAACCGCGTTATACCGATTTTCGGCCACGGCGGCGCGCGGCTTGAGGCAGAGAAGCGGGGCATTCCTTTCCTCGGGGAGATTCCGCTCGATATGGCGATTCGCCAAACCACGGACGACGGGCGTCCGATCGTTGCGATCGACCCTGAAGGTGTTCATGCCAAGCGCTACATCGATATCGCACGTCAGCTCTGGATGACTGTCACCACCGGTGCCGCAAGCAGACCCGCGCCCCGCATCGTGATCGAGTGAAACCGCTAGGGTCCACCAGCGTCATTTTGACGCTCAGTCCCGGCGCATTCCCGGCACGCCGGAGCCTCGTTTCCAGGAACAGCCTCGATCGCAGGACGTTGAAGAGGATGTTTTGCTCGCTCCTCTCAACCGACAAGAGGTTGACATGCGTCTTCTAATTCTCGCGGCTGCCTGTGCAGGCGCTCTCTCTGCAACACCGTCGCTAGCACAGACGAACGCGCCTGCCGCCAATTCGCCCAGCAGCGACAAAACCGAAACAAGCTGCAACACAGCAGCGCCATCCACCACCACCGGCAATGCCGACAAGACCACCGGGACTTCAACCGCGATGGAAAAGAGCGCCATTCTGCCGTCGGCCGGCGGACACGCCAGTTCCGCCGCGCCGACTGTACAGAGTGATGGCAAGCCGATGGAAGCACGGCCCGACTGCCCGCCGGAAACAAAAAAGTAAGTTGGTCGCTTTGCGCGGCCTGATTTCTCAGGACGCCTTTTTCTCGGCATTCGGAAAGAACAGTTGCTTGCCGTTGACTTGATAGGCTGCGATGGCGGCCTGTCCCTCGGATGACAGCAACCAGTCGATAAAAGTCTGGCCAAGGTCCTTCTTGACCGAAGGATGCTTCTCCGGGTTCACGAGGATGACGCCATACTGATTGAACAACCGCCTGTCGCCTTCGACCGCGATCACAAGATCGCCCGGGTTCTTGAAGGAGAGCCACGTGCCACGATCGGAAAGGACATAGGCATTCATCGCACCAGCCGTGTTGAGTGCAGCACCCATGCCCTGGCCGATCTCGCGGTACCACGGGCCCTTGGCTTTCTCGATATCGATTCCCGCCTGCTTCCACAGCGCAAGTTCCGCCGCATGGGTGCCGGATTTGTCGCCGCGCGAGACGAATGGCTGTGCTTTTTCCTGAATGGTTTTCAGTGCGGTGACGATGTCCTTCGATCCAGCGACGCCCGCGGGATCGCTTTTCGGGCCGATGAGAACGAAGTCATTGTACATGACATCGAAGCGCTTCACGCCGTGCCCTTCGGCGACGAACTTTTCTTCCTGCGGCTTGGCGTGCACGAAAACGACATCGGCATCGCCGCGGCGCGCGGTGTCCAGCGCCTGGCCGGTGCCTTGCGCAATCACCTTCACCTCGATGCCGGTCTTGGCCTTGAACAAGGGCAGGATGTGACCGAACAAGCCGGAGTCCTGTGTCGATGTGGTTGACGCGACGACGATCGATTTGTCCTGCGCAGAAGCCGGTGTTGCGAACGCAGCCGCGAAGAGCGAAAGCGCAACGGAAAAAGCAGCGAAATGGCGTTTCATGATGTATTTCCTCTCAGTTCAAACAACGAGATCGCCGCGCACGAAGGCTGCGGCCTCCGGCGTCGACGGGTTCTTCAGAAAATTGTCAGCGGACGTCTGTTCGCGCACCGTGCCGCGCACCATGAACACGACGTCGCCGGCAAGCCGCCGCACCTGGCCAAGGTCGTGCGATGCCATCACGATCTTGATGCCGGATTGCGCGGCGCTGCGAACAATCTCCTCGACACTCCGCGTCGCCGCGGGATCGAGACTGGCAGTCGGCTCATCGAGCAGAAGCAATTCGGGATCGCGCGCCAAAGCGCGCGCCAGCGCCAGTCGTTGCTGTTCGCCGCCGGACAGCCGACGAGCAGGACGCAGAGCCAGACCTGACAGGCCCACAAGTTCGAGCAGTTCAGCCGTACGCGTCGCCAGTTTTTCGCGTGGATAATTTGCGTGGGTCAGCCCATAGGCGATGTTGGCGGCAGTCGTCCGGCGCAGCATCACCGGCCGCTGGAAGACGAATGCGCGGCGGGTGGGCTTGACGTCGGTGCGGCCGCCCCAGGTGATGCGGCCCTCGGTCGGCGCGATCAGCCCCATGCATAGGCGCAACAACGTGCTTTTGCCCGCGCCGTTCGGGCCGACGACAAGCGTCGGAGCACCGGATGTCAAAGTCAGCGAGAGACGGTCGAGGATGGTCGTCGACCCGGCGCGCACTGAGACACGATCGAAGACAATGGGAAGATCGGTTTCCGGCGCCCGCATCGTCATCCCGCTTGCCGTTCGGACCAGACGCGTGCGCCCCATGCCGCCGCGTTGATCGCAAGCACGATTGTCACAAGGATCAGGCCGAGGCCGAGCGCGAGCGGCAGATTTCCTTTTGACGTTTCCAGCGCAATCGCCGTCGTCATGGTGCGGGTGAAGCCGTCGATATTGCCGCCGACAATCATGACCGCGCCAACTTCCGCCGCCGCTCGCCCAAACCCGGCAAGCAGTGCGGTCAGCAGACTAAAGCGCGCGTCCCACAGCAGCGTCGTGATGCGGCCGAACGGCCCGACATCCATCGCCGACAATTCGTCGCGATATTCGGTCCACAGATCCTCGATTGTTTGGCGCGTCAGCGCTGCGATGATCGGCACGATCAAGACCGCCTGTGCGATCACCATCGCGCCCGGCGTGAACAGGATGCCAAATTCGCCAAGCGGCCCGGAGCGCGACAGCAGGAGGTAGACCGCAAGCCCGACCACAACGGGCGGCAGCCCCATGAAAGCGTTGACGAGCACCACGATCGCGTTCCGCCCGGGGAAGCGCATCAGTGCCAGCAACGCACCGAGCGGCAAGCCGATCACCGCCGCCAGCGCGACCGCGGACAGGCTGATGGCCAGCGACAATCGCACGATGGCGAACAACGTCGCATCGCCGCTCATGATCAGTTGCCAGGCACTTGCCCCATCCAGCATGGTTTTCCTCCACATGCTTTGTCCTGCATATTTTTCGGCTATGTCAATGAATTGAAAAGAAACAAGAATATGCATACAAATGCAGCATGAACCTACTGACCACCAGCGAAGCATCGGAGTACCTGCGGCTGGGCGAGCGCAAGCTCTACGAGCTGGTAGCCGAGGGCGCGATCCCCTGCACCAAGGTCACGGGCAAGTGGCTTTTCCCGCGTGAAGAGCTCGATCGATGGGTGCTGTCAGGATTGATGCGCCCCGCGGGCATGACCCATGCGGAGGCACCGTTGATCCTTGGTGGAAGCCAGGATGCGCTGCTCGAGTGGAGCCTGCGCGAGTCCGGCTCCGGCCTTGCCACGCTTGTTGAAGGCACCGAGAGCGGCGTCGGTCGCGTGCTCCGCGCCGAGGCGATCGCGGCTGCGATCCATTTCCATGCCGAAGACGACGCGCGAAGTCCTGACGGTGACGCCAATATCGCTGCGGTGCGCGCCATGGCCGGCCTGCACGATGCCGTGTTGGTCGGATTCGTGCGGCGCGAACAGGGACTGTTGGTCCGGCGGGGAAATCCGAAGAATCTAACGGGGATCGCTGATGTTCTGACATCAGGAGCCGCGATGGCCGTCAGGCAGCCAGGTGCCGGCGCCCAAATGCTGCTCAACAAGCTGCTGAAACAACAAGGCGCCAAGCCGAAGGATCTGCGCCGCCTCGAGCCGCCGTGCCTGACTGGACCTGATCTCGCCACAGCGATTCGTGCCGGACGGGCCGATTGCGGTATCGCGACGCGGGCGGCCGCCAAGGCCGCCGATCTCGATTTTCTCCCGTTGCTCTGGGAAAACTTCGATCTCGTGATGCGGCAACGCTCATACTTCAAGCCGGCGCTGCAAGCGCTGATAAGTTTCATGTCGCAGCCCCTCTTCCAGCAACGCGCGAAAGATCTCACGGGCTACGACACCTCACCGGCCGGCAAGATCCGTTACTTCGCCTGACCGCATTCCGCCGTTACCATCAGGCAAACAGGCAGGCTCTCCTGCGTCAATGCGCGTCGAGCGATAACTTCCGTCGCCGTTTATCCAACATGTTTTTCATGTTTCGATACGGTCAGACGCGGATTGATGAATCGTCGAGGGAACCCTCAGTGCGAGGCATTCACTGCACCAACAGAAGCCCGCTGGGTTTGCCGCTCGTGATCGGCATGCTCATTGGTGCGCTCAACGCGGCACCTGCCGTCGCGCAGCTGCGCGGCCACGGCGGGCCGGTGCGGGCACTGTCGATTTCGTCCGACGGGCAGACGCTGCTCTCGGGAAGTTTCGACGGCAGCGCGATCGGCTGGTCACTCAGCCGCGACATTGCCGAACAAGTCCTGCGGTTTCACGCCGACGCCGTCAACGCAACCGCCCTGCTCAAGGACGGCCGCGCCGTGACGGCAGGCGCCGACGGCCGCATCGCGATTTGGACTCCCGGCCGGCAACAGCCCGACACAGTGCTCGAAGGGCACACGGCGCCGATCGTTGCCCTTGCACTATCGCCGGACGGATCGACTCTCGCCTCGGCAGCATGGGATCACACCGTGCGCCTCTGGCCGCTGGCCGGTGGCGCAGCGCGCGTGCTCGAAGGTCACACACAAAACGTCAACGGCGTGGCATTCAGCGCTGACGGAAAGACCCTCGTCAGTGTCAGCTATGACCTGACGCTTCGCATCTGGCCTCTCGATACTCCGGCTTCGCCGACCATCATCACCCTGCCCGCGCCGCTCAATTCCGTTGTCATGACAGATGATGGCGAAATCGCTGCTGCCGGCGCGAACGGAAAAGTCTATGTCCTTGACCGCACAGGGAAGCTCGATAGCGAGGTGGTTGCTGCACCGAACCCGGTGATTGCCATGGCGACATCGAAGGACGGCGCGCTGCTCGCAGCAGCGGATATTCGCGGGTCGGTCGCCATCATTGATCGCAAGTCGCGCAAGCTTGCCCGCAGGCTGGTCGGCCCAGGACTTCCGGTGTGGTCAGTGGCGTTCATGCCGGACAACAGCACGCTGCTGACCGGCGGTGCCGACACCATGATCCGGCGCTGGAATGCCCTCACAGGCGAGCCTCTCGGAGGGACCCTTCAGGAAAGTCCGAACGACACCCTTGCCACTTACGCGGGCGACCGTGGCGCGGACGTCTTTCGTGCATGTGTCGCCTGTCACACGCTTTCGCCAGATCAAGGCAACAAGGCCGGCCCGACGCTGTCAGGAATTTTCGGGCGACGGATCGCGACCTTGCCCGGCTACAATTTCTCCGAACCGCTGAAGAAGCTCGACATCGTCTGGACGCCGGAAACAGTGTCGAAGCTTTTCGAGGTCGGCCCCGCGGCCTATACGCCCGGCACAAAAATGCCCGAGCAGATCATCGGCTCGGATGACGACCGTAAGGCGCTGGTGCAGTTTCTCGAACGCGCGACAAGGCGGTGAAGGCTCGTAAGCCCAAACAAAAACGGCGGGCTTTTGACCCGCCGTTTCTGTTTCGATGATGAGTTGTAACTCAGTTATCCAGGAAGCTGCGCAGCTTGCGGCTGCGTGACGGATGCTTGAGCTTGCGCAGCGCCTTCGCCTCGATCTGGCGAATACGTTCGCGGGTCACCGAGAACTGCTGGCCGACTTCTTCCAGCGTGTGGTCGGTGTTCATGCCGATGCCGAAGCGCATGCGCAGCACGCGCTCTTCGCGCGGGGTGAGCGAGGCGAGCACGCGCGTGGTGGTTTCGCGCAGGTTCGACTGGATCGCCGCGTCGATCGGCAGGATCGCATTCTTGTCCTCGATGAAATCGCCGAGGTGCGAATCTTCCTCGTCGCCCACCGGGGTTTCCAGCGACAGCGGCTCCTTGGCGATCTTGAGAACCTTGCGCACCTTCTCCAGCGGCATGCCGAGCTTTTCGGCGAGTTCTTCCGGCGTCGGTTCGCGGCCGATCTCGTTCAGCATCTGGCGCGAGGTGCGGACGATCTTGTTGATCGTCTCGATCATGTGCACCGGAATACGGATGGTGCGCGCCTGGTCGGCGATCGAACGGGTGATCGCCTGACGAATCCACCACGTCGCGTAGGTCGAGAACTTGTAGCCGCGGCGATATTCGAACTTATCGACCGCTTTCATCAGGCCGATGTTGCCTTCCTGAATGAGGTCGAGGAACTGCAGGCCGCGGTTGGTGTACTTCTTGGCGATGGAGATCACGAGGCGCAGGTTGGCCTCGACCATTTCCTTCTTCGCCTGACGGGCTTCGCGCTCGCCCTTCTGCACGCCGAGCACGATCTTGCGGAATTCGCCAATCTCGAGGCCGGTCAACGCGGCAAGCTGCTGGATTTCGTGGCGCAGCTCCTTGATGCGGTCCTTCTCGACCGCAACGAAGTTCTTCCAACCCTTGGCGGCCAGCTTCGAAACACGATTGAGCCAGCGCGGATCAAGCTCCGAGCCCTGGTAGTTGCGCAGGAAATCTTCGCGGCCGACGCCGTGGCTGTCGCCGAGGCGGAACAGACGGCTTTCGTAGGACACGAGTCGCTTGTTGATGTCGTAGAGCTGCTCGACGAGTGAATCGATACGCGCCTGGTTGAGACGCAGCGACTTCACCTCGACGATGATCTCGTCCTTCAGCTTCTTGTACTTGCGCTCCTGCGAGGGCGACAGCGACTCGCTCTGCAGCTGGTTCTGAATATCCTGCTCCTGCAGGCGGCGCAGCTTCTTGTACGAGTCAGCGATCTTGTCGAAGGTCTCGACGACCTTCGGCTTCAGTTCGGCTTCGATCGCCGCGAGCGACATCTGGTTCTCGAACTCGTCGTCCTCGTCCATGTCCGCTTCGGCGGCGGCTTCGCCCGGATCCTTCGGCTCGCCAGCAGGCGGCGCGGCACGGAACGGCGTCGGCGACGGAGGCGCTGCCGGCGGCGCGATATGCGCAGGCGCGGTCTGCGTCGCCAGCACTTCGACAGAGCCGTCACCGTTGACGACAGCGGCGGTCTGCTGGCCGTCGGCACCGGCAGGGCCGGCAATCATTCCCGCGCCGTTCTTGCCCTCGGGACCGGCGTAGGTCGCTTCGAGATCGATGATGTCGCGGAGGAAGATCTTTCCTTCGTTCAGTTCATCGCGCCAGATGATGATGGCCTGGAAGGTGAGCGGGCTTTCGCACAGGCCCGAGATCATGGCCTCACGGCCAGCCTCGATGCGCTTGGCGATGGCGATTTCGCCCTCGCGCGACAGCAGCTCGACAGTGCCCATCTCGCGCAGATACATGCGCACGGGATCGTCGGTGCGCTCACCAGGCTCGGACTTCTTGGTTTCAGTGACGGCCTTCGACGTGACCTCGACGAGCTCGTTATCCGTCTCGTCGTCGGCATCGTCCTTGCTGTCTTCGTCGTCGGCGTCGTCGTCGGACTCGGATACGTTGATGCCCATGTCGGAGAGCATCGCCATGATGTCCTCGATCTGCTCGGGCGAGGTCTGATCGGATGGCAGCACTTCATTGAGCTGATCGAAGGTCACGAAGCCGCGCTTCTTGGCCTGCTTGATCATCTTCTTGACGGCGGCGTCGGAGAGATCGAGCAACGGCGACGGAGCGTCCGCGGAATCCTTCTCCGGCGTATCGGCGGCTTTCGGATCTTTCGTGGTATCCTTGATCACTGCCGTCTTTGCCTTGGTGGCCATTCACTAGCTCCTGAAACGCGCTTACGACGTGGGCGTGGACGCCCGCGTAGACGTAGAATTGTTGGTCCGCATCGTGCGGAAAGGGCGGCGCTTGTGAGGGCACCACCCGGCCGGATTTGACTTGTGTCCCAGCTTTTAACCCAAAGGCCGTTAAGCCCTGATTAACCCTGTTTTTGCGGCTAAAAAACCGGTTTGGCGAGTCTTTTTAAGGCCTTGGCGAGAGCCTCGCATCATATCTCGTTACACGCTGCGCTGGAACCGTCCTGAAGATTCGCCAAATCCCTCGATCAACGCTTCAAGGCCGTCCACTTCGGCGAGCCGGGCTTTCACATCGCGCAGCCAGCCATAATTTGCTTCGCTGCTGTCTTGCCCAAGAGCCAGTTCGGCATCCTTGAGCTCCCTAAGTAAGGAGTGCCATTGCCGATGCAAGGCAACCAGTTGATGCCACGTGGGAAGAACGTCTTCCACTGCGGCGCCGGCTTGAGCGCCCCAGACGTTCTTGGTGGTGATGGCTCGCTCAACCTTTTGAATTTGCTCGGAATATCCGGATTTTTCAAGACTGGCCTGCAACCGGTCCCGCTCCGCAGCCGGATCGTCCGTATGCGAATAATTTGAGAAGGCCGCGATAATTCCCGCGCGCAGCTTGTGCGCCTCCGGGTGAGCCAGTTCCAGGGCGGCCACTTCCTCCAGATGATCGTGCAGCAGCCAGGGATGATTGAGCAGCGATTGCAGGATCAGCGCCTCGCGCCGGGAGATCGCCGTGCGCTGGCCGCGCATGATGGAACTCGTCGCCAGTTGGGGACTGGCGGCCTGGTAAGGGCCGCGTCCCACGGCGCGCCCGCCTGTGGATAGTCCGCCGGGCCGGCCGCCGCCCCCTGTGGAAAACGGCGCCCGGGAGGCAAAACGCGGGGCTGATTCGCCTCTCGACGGGTAGGAACCGCGAAAACCGCCGCGCTGGCCGCCTCCGGATTCCGGGGCAAACGCGCGCTGCAGCCGCTGCTGGAAATCCTGCCGATAATAGCGCCGCACGACCTCGTCGCGGATGCCGTTGCTGAGTTCATTGATGCGGGCTTCCAGCGCTGCCCGTCGTTCCGGCGTGGCGTAGCTGCCGCCTTCGATCTCGCGCGACCACACCACGTCCGCGAGCGGCTTTGCCAGACTGATCACCTCTTCGATCGCGCCCCGTCCGCCGGAGCGCGCCAGATCGTCCGGATCCTGCCCTTCAGGCAGCAGCGCGAAACGCAAGCTCTTGCCGGGCTTCAGATGCGGCAGCGCCAGATCGGCGGCGCGATAGGCGGCGCGCTGGCCGGCCCCGTCGCCGTCGAAACACAGGATCGGCTCGTCCGCCATCTTCCATAAGAGTGCGAGCTGGTTCTCGGTGAGCGCGGTGCCGAGCGGCGCCACCGTTGCGCCGAAGCCGACGCTGACCATGGCGATGACGTCGACATAGCCTTCCACCACGATCAGCGGCGCGCCGTCGTGCGCGGCCTGCCTTGCGGTGAAGAGATTGTAGAGATTGTCGCCCTTGTGAAACAGCGGCGTTTCCGGCGAGTTCAGGTACTTCGCCGGCATATCCTTTTTAAGTGCCCGCCCGCCGAAGGCGATGATCCGTCCACGGGCGTCGGTGATGGGAAACATCACACGATCGCGGAAGCGATCGAACGGCACCGGCACGTCATCGCCGCCGATCAGCAATCCTGCTTCGACCATGTCCGCCGCCGGAATGCCGAGACCGCCGAGATGCTCCTTCAACGCGAACTTCTCGTCCGGCGCATAGCCCATGCGAAACTGCAATTGCGTTGCTGGTTGGATCGCACGATCGCCGAGATAGCCGCGCGCCTTCGCGCCGTTGCGCGAAGCCAGCGTCTCCGCAAAGAACTTCGCCGCCAGATCCATCACGTCGTACAGCGTCTTGCGGCGCTGCTCGTGGCGCGCAGCATCCGGCGTCACCGTAGGCAATGCCATGCCGGCCATCGACGCAAGCCGCTCGACGGCTTCCGGGAACGTGACGCCCTCGGTCTCCATCACGAAGCGGATGATGTCGCCATGCCGGCCGCTGGAGAAGTCGTGATAAAATCCCTTCTGGTCATTGACCGTGAAGGAGGGCGTCTTCTCCTGATGGAATGGCGAGAGGCCCTTCCATTCCTTGCCTGCTCGCTTCAATTTCACGCGCCGGCCCACCACTTCCGAAACCGGAAGCCGGGCACGCAGTTCATCGAGAAATTCAGGCGTAAAGCGCATGGAATCGGACAGCCTCTGTAACCGATCATGAATATAGGTCCACGCGGCGATTGGCCCAAGGCGGACCGGATTGTCCCCGCTTCTCACAGGCCCTATTGTCCGGCGCTATTCGCAATTTATTCAACGAAAGCAACAAAATGACTTCAGCTCCGAAAACGCTGCTCCAGATCGCCGGCGCACCGCTGCATCCGAGCGCGCTCGACAAGTCCGCGCTTGTGATCATCGATGCACAATTGGAATACACCAAGGGCAACCTGCCGCTCGACGGCGTCGACAACGCGGTCCTCGAAGCGCAGAAGCTGCTGACACTGGCGCGGAACAGCGGCGTGCCGGTGTTTCACATTGTGCAGCATGCGCCGGCTGGCCGCCCGCTGTTCGACGAGACTGGACCCTACGCTGCGATCGTGCGCGAGCTAACCCCCGCGGCTGAGGAAGTCGTCGTGCGCAAGAATTTGCCCAATGCATTCGCGGGCACGGATCTCGATGCCCTGGTGAAGAGCACCGGGCGCACCGAGTTGATCCTCGCGGGCTTCATGACCCACATGTGCGTCAGCGCGACGGCGCGTGCTGCACTGGATCTAAAATATCGCACCACTGTGGTCGCCAATGCCACCGCAACGCGCGATCTGCCTGATCCACTCGGCGGTACAATTCCAGCGAGTGTCGTCCATCGCGTCGCGCTCACCGAACTGTCCGATCGTTTCGCCATCGTGGTGAAAGATACCGCCGCGATCGCTGCTGCAGCCAAGGCCGCCTGATTTTACAAATCGCCTAAAATTGTCGGCAGCCATGCGCACTTGAACCACCACCTACGCGTGGCTGCCGCGACTGCCGCTCCGATGCAACGACGCTCACCAGATCGTCATTATTCCATCGCAGCGCATCGGTTATAGAGGCGGCTCCCTTGGCGGCCGTTACGGCACCGCCTCCCCAGAGATTCAGATGTCGTCTTCTTCGCAAACGGGCTCCTCCACCGGAGGACCTCGCCCCTGGCTTATTTTGTCCCTCGCCATGGCGGGCGGTGCGACCGTGGCCAATCTTTATTACGCCCAGCCGCTGATCGGGCAGATCGGCAATTCCTTTGGTGTCGGCGTTTCGGCCGCCGGATTGATCGTCACGATCCTGCAGCTCGGCTACGTCGCTGGACTGTTCTTCATCGTGCCGCTCGGCGATCTGATCGAGAACAAACGGTTGATTCTGATTACGCTGGCAGGTGTGATCGTCAGCCTGATCGCGGCGGCCACCGCCGTCAACGTTTGGGTTTTCATCGCGGCCTCGCTGCTGCTCGGCCTGACCGCGACAGCCACGCAGATGATTGTGCCGATCGCCGCCCATCTCACGCCCGAGCACCGGCGCGGACAGGTTGTCGGCACCGTTGTGAGCGGCCTGCTGTTGGGCATCCTGTTGGCGCGGCCGCTCTCGACATTGTTTGGGGGACAATTCGGCTGGCGCGTGATGTATGGCCTCTCCGGCGTCGTGATGTGTGCCGCGCTCCTGATCATGGCGCTCGCGCTGCCGCGGCGAAATCCGAAACACAACCTATCCTACGGTGCCCTGATCGCATCGCTGTGGCATTTGCTGCTGACCACGCCGGTCCTGCAGCGGCGCGCCGTGTATCAGGCATTCTTCTTCGGCGCCTTCACGATGTTCTGGACCGCGGTGCCCTTGCTGCTGGAAGCCCCACCGTTTTCACTGGGTCACGTCGCATTGTCCGCGGTGATGCTGAGCGGCGTGATCGGTGCGTTTGTCGCGCCGCTGGCCGGACGCCTGGCGGACAAGGGGCACGGTCAAGCCGTGACCGGCGTCTCCATCGGCCTGCTCGCCATCACCTTCGTTCTGACATGGCTCGGCAGTTCGGGATCGCTGGTGTTGTTTATCATCGCCGGAATTACGCTCGATGCCGGCACCCAGGCCAACCTCGTTATCGGCCAAAAGGCCATCTACGCCCTGCCGGCCGACATCCGCAGCCGGCTGAATGCGCTTTATCTCGCCATCTTCTTTCTCGGCGGTGCTGTCGGATCGGCACTGAGCGGCTTTGCGGTCACGCGCGGCGGCGGTGCGGCCTTCAGTGCCATCGGACTTGGATTTGCGGGACTGGCATTTGCACTGTTCGCCACGGAATTCCGCAGCAAACCCTGCGCTGGTTGAGATGAAGCGGATGGGTCAGCAGCCAGAGCTATCCGATATCAGGGCCCGAACTGAATTCACCGGAGGCGATACGCCGAAGATCGGTGACCGGACGGTTGTAGGTGTACATCCAAGCTTGGACGCTTTCGCCGCGGCTGTTCACGACGGTCTGTGCCGACCGCCGAAACTCCGTCGGCTGAACATCCTCCTGAGCACACTCCTCATAGCGATCCAGCGTCACAAGAAAACCGGGATCACGAACTACGAACAGCTCGCCATGAACCCACTCCTCGGGCCTGTCGGACGGTATAGCGGCAGGATAATGCGAAACCAGATAGAGCCTTCCATTGAAACGGGCCTCACCTTCAAACGTGGCGCTCCGGTTCAATTCCTGTGCAAGCGGGAGAGACGATTCACGCTTCAGCGTGCCGTAGACAAACAAGCGCTCCAACATCCGTGGCCCTGTATGGACTGTCGTTCTCACATCACGACGACTCGAGGATCTATATCTGCCGTGCTCAAAAGGGGAGCGCAGCGATACTCTGCCTTGTGGTGAATCACCTGCGAAGGCATCGTGGTGCCAGCTCATACACTGGACCGATGTGTGAATCGATCAACCCCAAATTGCGTAGTGCCAGTCAGCCACCCATGCTCCAGCAAAACATCACCGATATATCTGCCCTCCTCGAGCCCGATGAAGTGTCTCCGGTGCTTGAGGAAAACGCCGGCAGTCAATCGCCCTTCTTCTTCACATGCGATCACTACGGACGGTTAATTCCCCGTGCACTGGGCGATCTCGGCGTGCCGGAAAGTCAACTGGAGCGGCACATCGCCTGGGACATCGGGATTGCCGGTGTCGCCAACCTGCTGGCCAAAGAATTGGGTGTGCATTTGATCGCGCAGCGATATTCGCGCCTCGTGATCGATTGCAACCGTCCATTCAAGAGCTCGGGCTCGGTGCCGCTGATCAGCGAAGCGACCGAAATTCCCGGCAACAGCGGCTTGACCCGCGACCAGATCACGGCACGGCAGCAGTCGATCTTCGCGCCCTACCATGCGCGCATCACACAAGCCCTCGATGCACGCAAAGCGTGTGGCTTGCCCACAATTTTAGTGTCGCTGCACTCTTTTACACCGATTTATGCCGGGATCGCCCGCCCCTGGCACATCGGCACGCTCTATCATTACGATGCGCGGCTGCCGCACATGCTGCGGGACAAGCTCCGCGCCGAAGGCGACCTCGTGGTCGGCGACAATGAGCCTTATGCGGTGAGCGACACCACCGACTACACAATTCCCGTGCATGGGGAGAAGCGCGGCCTGATGCACACTGGCATCGAAATCCGGCAAGACCTGATCGCCGATCAGGCCGGACAGCATGAATGGGCCGAACGCCTTGCACGCATTCTGCGCGAGCTCGAAGAGGCGCTCCATGCGAAAAAAATGATGCCCGCGTAGGATCGCTAGATGTCACGCAAGGTCTCCTTGACGAAGTGACCATCACAGGCACAGCGGTCGGCCCTACCGATCGCTCGGTCCTGTTAGCGATGGCGGAGAGCAGTCCCCGGCGCCGAGTTCGTGGCCCGAATGCGGTCATCTGCGTTCGCGTCAAAAGCCGGCAGCCCTGACGCCAGCGCGGCTGACTGGCTCGCCATATAATCCTTGTTCCGGTTAGACTGACCGACGATTGTCCCGCCCAGAACGGCACGTCGCCGGACGTCAGCACAGGACCATTTCATGCCCCAATCGCTTCCCCTCATTCTCGTCCCCGGCCTCACCTGTTCGCCGCGGATCTATGCGCCTCAAATCCCGGCGCTGTGGCAGCGCGGTCCGGTGATCCTTGCCAACCACATCCGCGACAACACCATGGCAGGGATCGCCAAGCGTATTCTTGATGAGGCCCCCGATGAGTTTGCCATCGCCGGGCACTCCATGGGCGGCTACATCTGTCTGGAAGTCATGCGGCAGGCGCCGGCACGCGTGAAACGGCTGGCGCTGCTCAGCACGTCCGCGAGCCCTGAAACTCCGGAAGCCACCGAGCGCCGCAAGGGCTGGATCGCGGAGACCAGAGCCGGCGGCTATCGCGCCATCCTCGACAGACTGGTTTCGAGCTTCGTGCACCCATCGCGATCGAAGGACCCGGACCTGCAAACGATCGTTCACGACATGGGGGACGACGTCGGCCCCGATGCATTCATCGGTCAGCTTGAGGCGATCATGAGCCGCTCGGATTCGCGCCCTCTCCTGCCGTCGATCAAATGTCCGACGCTGATCCTGACCAGCGATACCGACAACATGGTCCCGAACGTGTTCTCCACCGAACTCGCCGCAGGCATTCCCGGCGCGAAGCTGGTGGTGATTCCGGACTGCGGTCATCTCGTCCAGCTAGAGAAACCCGAAGCCACGACGGCTGCGATGCTCGACTGGTTAAAGATGTAAACGCCATGCCCGGGCATCAGGCGGCAGCCTCGCTGGCGGCCTCAGGCTCGGCGGTTGTGCGGGACGGCGAAACATCTTACATCACAGGCTAATTCCACACAGATTGCATGACCGCGAAGGAGACGCCGATGCTGCGCGATGACATCAATAACGCCGTCAAAGAGGCGATGAAGGCCAAGGACGAGCGCAAGCTGTCCACCCTGCGCATGGTCAATTCGACGTTGAAGAATGCGGACATCGAAGCCCGTGGACAGGGCAAGCCGCCGCTCAGCGATGACGACGTCCTCGGCGTGCTGCAGAAGATGATCAAGCAGCGGCAGGAATCGGTCGAACTCTATGACAAGGGCGGCCGAGCCGAACTCGCCGATCAGGAGCGCGCGGAAATCGCGGTGATTTCGGCCTATCTGCCGAAGCAAATGTCCGAAGACGAAGTGAAGGCCGCGATCAGCGCCGTGATCTCGGAAACCGGCGCCGCCGGCATGAAGGACATGGGCAAGGTGATTGCCGCTTTGAAGGCTAAATACGCCGGCCAGATGGACTTCGGCAAGGCCAGCGGTCTGGTGAAGGCTGCACTGACGGGCTAGTCGGCTGATTACGTCTTGCAACTCGCGTTTCCCCAATGGGCAGCGCGAGTTTTCTTTCGCCCTGATTATTCGGTTGTTGCCGACCCTAAGTCTTCGCTACGCTCCCATTCAAAACTCGGGGAAGAAACGCGAAGGCCAACCGACATGCTTCTTGAGACCAGCAGCTACGACGATCTGTACCGGAATTTCCGCTGGGAGGTTCCGGAGCGGTTCAATATGGCAACGGCCTGCTGCGATCGGCATGCAAATGGCGCTGACAATCTCGCACTGATCTATGTTGACGAGAGCGGCGCCACGCAGCGGCTGTCGTTCGACGAGATGAGCGCCCTCTCAAAGCGCTTCGCCAGTGTGCTGAAGGCTGACGGCCTGCAGCGTGGCGATCGCGTCGCCGTGTTTCTCTCGCAATCCGTCGAGTTGCCGATCGCTCACCTCGCGGCATTCCGATCAGGTCTCGTCTCGGTGCCGCTGTTCACGCTGTTCGGTGAAGACGCACTGGAATTCAGGTTATCCAACAGCCATGCGAAAGCCGTCATCACCGATGAAAGCGGCTGGGACAAGCTGACAAAGATCCGCGATCGCTTGCCGCATCTGCAGGACATCTATGTCACCAGCGGAACGATCCATGCCGGCGCAAAGCCGTTCTGGCAGGCCATCGAGGAAGCGTCGGAAGATTTTGCGACCGTCGACACCCGCGCCGACGATCCCGCCATTATCATCTACACATCGGGCACCACCGGAAACCCGAAAGGCGCGCTGCATGCGCATCGCGTGCTGCTCGGCCACCTGCCGAATGTGGAAATGGCCCATGACTTCTTCCCGAAGCCTGGCGATCTGATGTGGACGCCGGCGGACTGGGCGTGGATCGGCGGGCTGTTCGATGCGCTGTTTCCGGCGTGGTACCACGGCGTGCCGATGCTCGGTCATCGTGCCAAGAAATTCGAACCGCAAGCGGCGATGCAACTGATGGCGGATCACAACGTCCGCAACGTCTTCCTACCGCCCACGGCCTTGAAATTGATGCGGCAGGCCAACGTCAAGCATGACGGTGTGAGGCTGCGCAGCATTTTCACCGGCGGAGAATCCCTTGGCGCCGAATTGCTCGACTGGGTGCGTGCGACGTTCGGCGTCAATGCGCACGAGATCTACGGCCAGACCGAATGCAATCTCGTGGTCGGTAACAATTCAAGCCTGTTTCCGATCAAGCCCGGCTCCATGGGCAAGGCGACGCCGGGCTTCGACGTCTGCATCATCAACGAGCAAGGCGAGGAATTACCGCGCGGCGAGCGCGGCATCATCGGCGTGCGGGCACCGAACCCCTGCATGATGCTCGAATACTGGAGCAACCCGGACGCGACGACGAAGAAGTACGCCGGCGGCTTTCTGCTCACCGGTGATCTCGGCGTGCAGGATAACGACGGCTATTTCTGGTACGTCAGCCGCGAGGATGATGTCATTACCAGTGCGGGTTATCGCATCGGTCCATCGGAAATCGAGCACACGTTGTTGAAGCATCCAGCAGTGGCCATCGCTGCCGTTGTCGGCATTCCTGATCCGATACGCACCGAAGCCATCAAGGCCTGGATCGTGCTGCGTCCAGGCCATGAGGCGAGCGATGCGCTCGCCCGGGAGATTCAGGATTTCGTCAAGGTGCAACTCGCCGCGCACGAATATCCGCGCCATATCCAGTTCACCGATGCTTTGCCGCTGACAGCAACCGGCAAGGTGCTGCGGCGTGAGTTGCGCGCGCTGGGCTAGCATTGCAGAGTCGGTGTCGCTTCACACGGAAGCGACACCGGATGCGATCCAGACGGCCCTGTCGTGGATTTACGAGGGAATCTTGATTCCCAGCTTTTTCAGAGCTTCCAGCATGCGCACCGGCGGCTCCATCTTGATGGACATCGTGATGCCCGTCTCGAGCAGGCTCTTGAGATTGGACAGGATCGCAGGCCAGCCCATGCGGCCGCCGGACAGGATATCGTCATCGATCGGCCGGTCGTTGGCCTGCGTCATCGTCAGGCGGACGGAGTCGCCCGCCTGCTCGACATCGTAGGTCACGAGCGTCGAGCCGAGCTTTTCGACAAGTCCTGGCCAGTTCACATCCCACGTCACGGTCAGCCGGCGCGGCGGATCGCATTCGACAACTTCGCCCGTAATGTGATCCGATCCGTCCGGCGCCTTAACGCGGAACTGGCCTCCGACTTTCAATTCGACTTCGACGCCAAAGCTTGAAAAGTACTTCTTGCTGAATTCTGCACGCGTCAGCGCTTCCCAGACTTTGTCAGGCGTGGACGCGATGTAGATCGTGTAGACGACCGTCGGCTTAAAGGCAGCGATGTCAATCATGCTTCGACACTCCGAACATCGACGCCGGGAGGAAGCGGCAACAGTGAATGACCGACTTCCAGCAGGCTCTTGAGATTGGAAAGGACCACCGGCCAGCCCTGGGAAACCGTCAGGAACGATTGGCTGCCGTCCTCGAATTCGTCATGGGTCACGACGAGCTTGACGACCTTGCCATGCGGTTCGATGTCGAACGCGACGCGCGAGGGACGTTCATGAGCGAATTCAGGGGCGCATGGCATCCACGAGTAAGCAAGACGGTACGGCGGATCCGATTCGAGCACTTTGCCTTCGACGCTTTTGCTTCCCTCCTTGAAGAATTTGTAAGGCGATCCGACGCTCCAATCCGCGTTGACGCGGTAGCCGAACCAATAGAGTGCGGTGAAATCACTCGATGTCAGCGCTTGCCACAATTTTTCGGCGGTGGTCTCGATAAAGGTCACATAGACGAATTCCGGCTTACTCATCACGCTTCTCCAATTGCCGTTTCAATTCGCTGAGCGCGGCGAGCTTGCCGCGCTCGAATTTCTTGATCCACCGCTCGCCGATCTCATGGATCGGCAACGGGTTCAGGTAGTGCAGCTTTTCGCGGCCGTGCTTGATCGACGTCACAAGATTGGCCGCTTCCAGAATCGCGAGGTGCTTGGTCACGGCCTGCCGCGTCATGGCGAGGCCGTCACAGAGTTCGAGCAACGTCTGTCCGTTGCGGGCATGAAGCCGGTCCAGCAGCGAGCGTCGTGAAACATCGGCCAGCGCCTTGAAGACCTCATCCATGGTCGAAATAATAGGCAACCAAATGGTTGCCTGTCAAGTAATGCCGAGAAGGAACTTCAGACAGCTTGCATTTTCGCAAAGCCTCATCCTTTGATGCGGCACAGCATTGGAAACATCATGTCACTTCAGCTCTATCTCGCTTATGTCGCCGCCTGCATTGCGCTGGCGATTCTCCCCGGCCCGATCGTCACGCTCGTGATCGCCAACGGTTTGCGCTACGGCACACGCGCCGCGCTCACCAACATCGCGGGCGCGCAACTCGGGCTGGCCATCGTGATCGGCATCATTGCCGTCGGCCTCACGTCACTGATGGCGACGATGGGCTACTGGTTCGAATGGGTGCGACTGGCCGGTGCAGCCTATCTGGTCTGGCTTGGCATCAAGCTGATCCGCACGCCTGCTCTGCTCGGCTCCGACGAGAAACTTCCGCCGCCGCGTGGAGGCTTTTTCCTGCAGGGCTTTCTCGTGCTGCTCAGCAATCCGAAGGTGCTGGTGTTCTTCGGCGCGTTCATCCCGCAATTCGTTGACATGCAGCGCGATCATCTTCCTCAGGTGATGCTGCTCGGCATCACCTTTATGGTCATCGCGGCATTATCTGATGGCTTATACGCGTTGCTGGCGGGCCGCGCCGGCAAAATTCTCTCCGCGCGAAGGGCGCGCCTGATTTCGCGCATCTCGGGCGGGTTCATGATCGGCGGCGGCATCTGGCTGGCGTTGTCGCGTGCACGATGATGCCGCTGGGCTCAAGCCCATTACGCCACGCCGCGCGTGCGATCCTTCCAGTACGGCGCACGCAGCGCCTTGCGATCGATCTTGCCGAGACCAGTCACAGGAATCACGTCGACGACATCGATGGTCTTCGGCGACCATGGCGCGCCGCGCTTGTCCTTCACATGCGCCTGCAACTCCGTCACGCCGGTCGCCGCGCCGGTTTTCAGCACGACGAACGCCTTGACCGCCTCGCCCCATTTCTCGTCAGGAATGCCGATCACCGCGGCTGAAGCCACCGCCTGGTGGGACATCAGTGCGTCCTCCACTTCGCGCGGATAGATATTGAATCCGCCGGAGATGATCATGTCCTTGGTGCGATCGACGATATAGAAATAGCCTTCCTCATCCTTGACCGCGACATCGCCGGTGTGCAACCAGCCGCCCTTGAACGTGTCGGCGTTGGCGTCCGGACGTTTCCAATAACCGTCCATCACCAACGGACCGCGCACGCAGATTTCGCCCGGCTCGCCGACACCAACCTCGCGCATCTCTGCATCGAACAATTTGACCTCGACCATCGGGCTTGCCCGTCCGCAGGAGCCGAACCTGTGCGGCTTCGTCTCGTCATGGTCGCACTTGCGCATTGACGTGATCACCTGCGGCGCCTCGGTTTGCCCGTAGAGTTGCACGAACACCTTGCCGAAGATCTTCATGCCCTCGAGCAAGCGATCCGGCGACATCGGTGCCGCGCCATAGATGATTGTTTCGAGCGATGACAGATCGTGGCGCGCGCGCAAATCCGCGTTATCGATCAGCGCATAGATCAAGGTGGGCACTAGGAATGTCGCGTTGATCTTCTCCGCGGCAACGACGCCTGCGTAAACTTCAGGCTCGAAGCCCTGCACCAACCGCATCAGGCCGCCGCGCATCATCACTGGGAACAGCGTCACGCCGGCGGAATGACTGATCGGTGTGGCGGCGAGGAAGCGGATGTCCTGCGGCCAATCCCAATCCCCGAACATCAGCAAGGTCATCGTCACCAGGGCGCGGTGAGACAGCATGACACCCTTGGAGCGGCCGGTGGTACCGCCGGTATAGGCGAGAAATGCAATTTCATGCGCGGCACTCTCATCCACAAGCGGCGCAGGCGCGACGCCATCGAGCACGGGGATGATATCGCGAGCGCCGTCCATCGGGCCGAACGAGAACAGGTGCTTAAGACCGGGGACGCGCGCCTTGATCGCCAGCCCGCGCGGGGCGAACTTGCCCCCCTCGACGATCAACACATCGATTTCCGCATCCGCGATGATGAAAGCATGATCATCTTCCGCGGCCATCGGATGTAGCGGCGTGTAGCGCACGCCCATCACCAGCGCGGCACAGATCGCCGCCCACGCTTCAGCACGGTTGCTGGAGAGGATCGACAGCGCGCTGCCCTTCGTGAGGTTAAGCGACCGGAACAGGGTGATGAAGCGGCCGACCACCTCGCCGAATTCTGTGTAGGTCCACCGCACGCGGCCATCCGCGATGGCGGGCCGGTCCCCGAACCGGGCAATCGCGTTGACAATCAACCCGCCGATCGCGCCGCCGGAATGGATCTGGCTCAAATCCGGCGTATTCCCCGCTGAGTTCATTAACCTGTCTCCCGCCCCGTACCGCGTCTTGTGTTCCCGCGCGGCTGGAAACCAGATTAGGGGGCGCTCGGCGGGTGTCAAATATGTGCAAATGGCATGAATTTCAGGCCCCTCCGCCTTTGACGCGCCGCAGCGCAAGGGCTATGTCATAGGCTTATGACAACATCCGAAAATTCCTCAGCCTGGCCGGACCTCAAACCGACCGCGCTCCTCGTGCTCGCCGACGGCACCGTGCTGGAAGGCTTCGGCCTCGGCGCGGAAGGCCAAGCTGTGGGCGAAGTCTGCTTCAACACCGCCATGACCGGCTATGAGGAGATCCTCACCGATCCGTCCTATGCCGGGCAGCTCATCACCTTCACTTTCCCTCATATCGGCAACGTCGGCACCAACGACGAGGATATCGAGACGGTGAATATGGCGGCGACGCCGGGTGCACGCGGAGTGATCCTGCGCGCATCGATTACCGATCCGTCGAACTACCGCGCGACCAAGCACCTCGATCAGTGGCTGAAGGCGCGCGGCATCATCGGCCTGGCTGGGATCGACACCCGCGCGTTGACGGCGCTGATCCGCAGCAAGGGCATGCCGAACGCCGTGATCGCCCATTCCAGGGACGGCAAGTTCGATCTGCACGGTCTCAAGGAAGAAGCCCGCGAGTGGCCGGGCCTCGAGGGCATGGACCTTGTCCCGATGGTCACCAGCGCCCAGCGTTTCGACTGGAACGAGACGCCGTGGCAATGGGACAAGGGCTTCGGCAAGCTGGACAAGCCGGAATTCAACGTCGTCGCGGTCGACTACGGCATCAAGCGCAACATTCTGCGATTGCTCGCAGGTGAAGGCTGCAAGGTCACGGTGGTCAACGCCAAGACGCCCGCCGAAGACATTCTGGCGATGAAGCCGGATGGGGTGTTTCTGTCCAACGGTCCCGGCGATCCGGCTGCGACCGGCGAATACGCTGTGCCGGTGATCCAGAAAGTGATCGAATCCGGTACGCCGACCTTCGGCATCTGCCTCGGTCACCAGATGCTCGGTCTCGCCGTCGGCGGCAAGACCATGAAAATGCATCAGGGCCATCACGGGGCCAATCACCCGGTGAAGGACATGACCACCGGCAAGGTCGAGATCACCTCGATGAACCACGGTTTCGCCGTGGACAAGACCACGCTGCCGGACAATGTCGAGCAGACCCACATTTCGCTGTTCGATGAATCCAACTGCGGCATCGCGCTGAAAGACAAGCCGGTGTTCTCGGTGCAGTACCACCCGGAAGCGTCACCGGGCCCGCGCGACTCGCACTACCTGTTCAAGCGCTTCGCTGAGCTGATGCGCGAGAAAAAGCGCGCCTAACGAAAAAATCCTCTCCCCTTTGGGAGAGGATTGCCTTCTCTGCGCGCGGTGCTCTTAAGACGCCGTCGCGCTCAGTTCAGCCCAGTCGAACTCCTCTTCCAGCCGGTGAAATGCATCGTCACCGATTTCACCGGAATTGCGCATCTCAAACAGCACACGCCGCGCTGCACTGATCGCCTGACGGCGCAGCGGATCCGCTGGGAGCTCACTCGACGTGATGCCATCGGGATCACTTTCCGCCTTGTCGAGCATCTGCCGGTATTCAAGCCGCAGCATCTCTGCCTCCGCGGACGTGTCGCCATCGATGGCTTCGAGCGCGGCATGAAACGCCGCGCGGCGCGCCCAGCCGACTTCATGCGAAACGGGATCATCATCTTTGAGCGCGAGCCAGCCAATCAGCGGTCGCAGCGTCACGCCATTGATGACCAGCGTGCCGAGCACCACCGCGAAGGCGCACAGCAGGATCAGGTTTCGATGCGGGAAACCTTCCGGCAGCGCAAAGGCCGCCGCCAGCGTCACGATCCCGCGCATCCCGCACCAGGACACAAGGAGCCCGCCTTTAAAGGTCGGTCGCGACAGCGTCTCCCGGCGCGGTTTGTAGCCGAAATGACGGATCGCGGCCCGCAGCACCGTGTTGTAGCTCATCACCCAGGCAACGCGTGTCACGATCACAGTCACCAGAACGGCGCCTGCAACGATGCTGTATTGCCAGCGAAGGGAGGTATCAAACCCCTCCCAGATCGGACGCAATTGCATGCCGATCAGAATGAAAGCGAGAACATTCAACAGAAAAACCGACGTCTCCCACACCGCGTAGGAGGGGACACGGATGCGGGCCGGCGTGTCGGCTGGTGCACTCCGCGCAAGCGTCACCGCATAGACGACGATGGTCAGGATGCCGGACAGGCCCATTTGTTCGGCCAAGATCCACACCACGAATGTGCCGACGAATTGAACGATAATAACGGTTGGAACGTCCTTGATGGACCGATTGATCACCAGCGCGGCGCGGCCGAGCACGAAACCGACAATCAAGCTGCCAAAAACCGCAGCGGCAAGGGTCGGCGCCACATGGCTCATTTTGAGCGACGACGCCATGGCCGCCCCCACCGCCACGCGGTAAATCAAAAGCGCGCTGGCATCGTTGAGCAGGCTTTCGCCCTCAAGAATTTTCATGATCCTGTAGGGCAGCTTCACGCTGCGGAGCACGGTCGTCGCCGCGGCGGCATCCGGCGGCGCGACGATGGCCCCGAGCGCGATCGCTGCGGCCAGCGGCATGTCGGGTACAAGCCAGCGTGTGACCACGGCAACGGCCGCCGTGGTGGCCGCCACAGCGACCACCACCAGCGTCGCCACCGGCAGCCAGTTGTCGCGCAGATCACGCATCGAGGTGTCGAACGCGGCATCCAGCAGCACGGGCGCAACGAACAGCGCGAGCGCAAGATCAGGCTCAAGCGTCCAGGCCGGCGAATTGGGAATGAATGCGATGACAATTCCGCCGAGCGCCAGAAATGTCGGATAGGGAACGCCGACCCGCCGCGCAAATGCGGAGAGCAGCATTGCCCCGATCAACAAGCCAACCATCCATTCAAAATCGTGCAAAGTATTCGGCTCCCCTAAAATACCATTCAAGCTTATTCGATCAGATGAACAAGACAAATGGTTGCCCTCGTGGTGCGGCAAGCTGTCTGTTCGCCGACCCACGGGCCAAACAAAAACGCCCGCTTTTTGAGCGGGCGTTTGTAAAATCGATCAAATGGAGATCAGGCTTCGTTGCCGCCTTCCTGACGGCTTGCCTCGAACAAGAACCATGTCCGCCGCTCGGTGGCGTCGATGAAGTTCTCAAGAATGCTGGCGGTGGCCGAGTCGTCGTATTTGTCGGCAACCTCGTGCGCCTTGCGCATCGCGACCACCATCTGCTTGTTGTCATTCATCAGCTCGCGCAGCATCTCGCGCGGCGGAACGAACTGCTCATCATTGTCCGAGATGGTCTTGAGCTTGGCGAGATGGCCGACCGAACGCAGCGTCGTGCCGCCAATCTTGCGGACACGTTCCGCGAGTTCGTCGATCGAAGCGAAGATGGCATCGGCCTGTTCGTCGAGCATCAAATGGTAATCGTGGAAGTGACGTCCGCTGACGTGCCAGTGGAAGTTCTTGGTCTTGATGTAGAGCGCGAACGCGTCTGCCACGAGCGGATTGAGCGCCGCGGAAATCTTGTCGACCCCCTCCTGGGACAGATCGGTGGGTGTATCGAGTTCGGGCGAGACTGCATTCTTGTTTTTGCTCACGGCTAACCTTCCTGTTAGGACATCTAAGACCATGTAGATCGTGGCGATGGACACAAATCGCCAGACCCGTTAACGCATCCTACACCCGCCGGTTCCTCAACCGGAACTCAAATCATCCGGAACAGGCCGATGGAAGACTGGATCGATTATTACGATTCAACCCATACGATTTATGTCAGCAAACTGCACCGGGACGTGCATTTTCGCGTCATCGCCAATGACATCATCCGTCACATTCCAGCGCCCGATGCGGTGGTCCTCGACTATTCCTGCGGCGAGGCGCTCTCAAGCCCGGATGTCGCGGCCAAATGCGGACACCTGATTTTGGCTGAACCCGCACCCGGGGTTCGCGGCCGCCTGACGGCCCGATTCAAGCAAAATCCGAAGATCACGATCCGCTCGCTCGACGAATTGCAGCAGCAGCCGGATCGAACGATTGATCTCGCGGTGATCAATTCGGTGGCGCAGTACATGACGCCGGACGAGTTGGACAAGACCCTCATATTGATGCGGCGAATTTTGAAGCCCGCCGGCCAACTGGTGCTGGGCGACATTTTGCGTCCGGACGTCGGCGCTCCAGCCGATGTGATGGCCCTGCTCAAGCTCGCAGCCAAGAATGGCTTCCTCACCGACGCGCTCTGGGGCCTCGCACGCACCGCGCTTTCCGACTACTGGCAATTGCGGCAGAACATCGGCCTGCAGCGTTACGCAGAAGCGGACATGATCGCGAAGCTCGAGGCGGCGAGCTTCAGCGCCACCCGTGCACCGGTCAACATTGGCTATAATCCGGCACGAATGACCTTCGTGGCGACCCGGTCCGACTAAGGTCACGGCCCTCTCAATTGTCGGTCAAATCTGACAAATTCCGGCAACGGCGCATTAAGACTGTTAGCGGCCCGCGCTGGGCAATCCGGCCCCGGCTGGCTAACGTTCCGCCATGGCCCGGTGGCGGAATGTCAACGCGGGGGCGCCGCAAACGCTTCATATCCTGGTTCAAGTCCAGGCTGGGCCTCCAACCTCCCCTCGGATATCGCCGGCAAGGCCGGAAAAGCCGGTTGATTAATGGCTTAAAAGCCTTTCCCGCCTGCAAAATCTGGTTTAAAGACACCCCGCGCGCAAGGACAACCTAGCGCTATGGCTCGAGGGACGCGCGGATGCGCGCCCTTTTTTTGTGCCCAGTTTCCTGCCCGTGAGACTTAATGCCTAAAAGAACCGACATCTCGACGATCCTCATCATCGGCGCCGGCCCCATCGTGATCGGCCAAGCCTGTGAATTCGATTATTCCGGCACCCAGGCCGTGAAAACCCTGCGTGAGGAGGGCTACCGTATCGTCCTCGTCAATTCCAACCCGGCCACCATCATGACCGACCCGGAATTGGCCGACGCGACTTACATCGAGCCGATCACGCCCGAGATCGTCGCCAAGATCATCGAGAAGGAACGCAACGTCATTCCCGGCGGCTTTGCCCTGCTGCCGACCATGGGCGGCCAGACCGCGCTCAACTGCGCCTTGTCGCTGCGCCGCCAGGGGACGCTGGACAAATTCGACGTCGAGATGATCGGCGCCACCGCCGACGCCATCGACAAGGCAGAAGACCGCGGCCGTTTCCGCGAGGCGATGACCAAGATCGGTCTCGAAACCCCGCGATCGATGCAGACCAAGACGCTGCCGGACGCGCTGCGCATCCTCGACGACATCGGCCTGCCCGCGATCATTCGCCCCTCGTTCACCATGGGCGGCACCGGCGGCGGCATCGCCTACACCAAGGCCGAGTTCATCGAGATCGTCGAGCGCGGCATCGACGCCTCGCCGACCGACGAAGTGCTGATCGAAGAGTCAGTGCTCGGCTGGAAAGAGTTCGAGATGGAGGTTGTCCGCGACAAGAAGGACAACTGCATCATCGTCTGCTCCATCGAGAACCTCGATCCGATGGGCGTCCACACCGGCGACTCCATCACCGTTGCTCCGGCGCTGACGCTGACCGACAAGGAATACCAGATCATGCGCGACGCCTCGCTGGCGGTGCTGCGCGAGATCGGCGTCGAGACCGGCGGATCGAACGTGCAGTTCGGCGTCAATCCTGCCGACGGCCGCATGGTGGTCATCGAGATGAATCCGCGTGTGTCGCGGTCATCGGCGCTGGCCTCCAAGGCAACGGGCTTCCCAATCGCAAAGGTCGCAGCCAAGCTCGCGGTCGGCTACACGCTCGACGAAATCGCCAACGACATCACGGGCGGCGCGACACCGGCATCCTTCGAGCCGACCATCGATTACGTCGTCACCAAAATTCCACGCTTCGCTTTTGAGAAATTCCCCGGCGCCTCGACCACGCTGACCACGTCGATGAAGTCGGTCGGCGAAGTCATGGCGATCGGCCGAACCTTCCAGGAAAGCCTGCAGAAGGCATTGCGCGGTCTAGAAACCGGCCTCACCGGGCTCGATGAAATCGAGATCGAAGGGCTCGGCCAGAGCGATGACAAGAACGCGGTTCGTGCCGCTCTGGGCACGCCAACGCCGAATCGCCTGTTGCAGGTCGGTCAGGCGATGCGGCTTGGCTGGTCGAACGAAGATATCTTCACGTCGTGCAAGATCGATCCGTGGTTCCTTGCCGAGATGCGCGGCATCATCGACATGGAGAACAAGATCAAGGCCAACGGTCTGCCGGCCAACGCCTATGGCATGCGAACGCTCAAGGCGATGGGCTTCTCCGACGCCCGCCTCGCCGTGCTCGCGGGCAAGACCGAGGCCGAGGTGAAGGCAGCGCGCCGTGCACTGGATGTGCGCCCCGTGTTCAAGCGCATCGACACCTGTGCCGCGGAATTCGCTTCACCCACCGCATACATGTACTCGACCTACGAAGCGCCTTTTGCGGGTGCAACTGCGGACGAGAGCGCACCGTCCGACAAGAACAAGGTCATCATCCTTGGCGGCGGGCCGAACCGGATCGGCCAGGGTATCGAGTTCGACTACTGCTGCTGCCATGCCTGCTTCGCGCTGCATGACGCCGGCTATGAAACCATCATGATCAACTGCAATCCGGAAACGGTGTCGACGGACTACGACACCGCGGATCGCCTGTACTTCGAGCCGCTCACGGCCGAAGACGTGCTGGAGATCATCGACACCGAGCGAACCAACGGCACGCTGCATGGCGTGATCGTGCAGTTCGGCGGCCAGACGCCGCTGAAGCTCGCGCATGGCCTGGAAGCCGCCAACGTACCGATCCTCGGCACTTCGCCGGATGCCATCGACCTTGCGGAAGACCGCGATCGCTTCAAGCGCATCCTCGACAAGCTGAAATTGAAGCAGCCCAAGAATGGCATCGCTTATTCGGTCGAGCAGGCGCGCCTCGTTGCCGCGGATCTTGATCTGCCACTCGTCGTGCGCCCGTCTTACGTGCTCGGCGGCCGAGCGATGCAGATCATTCGCGAGGAATCGCAACTCGGCGATTACCTGCTCGGCACGCTGCCGGAACTCGTGCCCGCTGATATCAAGGCACGCTATCCGAACGACAAGACCGGTCAGATCAATACCGTACTCGGCAAGAACCCGCTGCTGTTCGACCGCTACCTGTCGGACGCCACGGAGGTCGACGTCGACTGCCTGTGCGACGGCAAGGACACGTTTGTTGTCGGCATCATGGAGCACATCGAGGAAGCCGGCATTCACTCCGGCGACTCAGCCTGCTCGCTGCCGCCGCATTCGCTCGATCCTTCCGTGATCGCTGAGCTTGAACGGCAGACCCGCGAACTCGCGCTTGGCCTCGATGTCGTCGGCTTGATGAACGTGCAGTACGCCATCAAGAACGGCGACATCTACGTCCTCGAAGTCAATCCACGCGCGTCACGCACGGTGCCATTCGTCGCCAAGGTCGTCGGCATTCCGGTGGCCAAGATCGCCGCGCGCATCATGGCCGGTGAGAAGCTCGCCGACTTCAAACTGAATCCGCGCAAGCTCGAGCACGTCGGCGTCAAGGAATCCGTCTTCCCCTTCGCGCGTTTCCCGGGCGTCGATACCGTGCTCGGCCCCGAGATGAAATCGACCGGCGAAGTGATGGGTATCGACCGGTCATTCGCTGTCGCTTTCGCCAAAAGC
This sequence comes from Bradyrhizobium sp. SYSU BS000235, assembly GCF_049747295.1. Taxonomy (NCBI): domain Bacteria; kingdom Pseudomonadati; phylum Pseudomonadota; class Alphaproteobacteria; order Hyphomicrobiales; family Nitrobacteraceae; genus Bradyrhizobium; species Bradyrhizobium sp. SYSU BS000235. Next base: position 3,032,019 of record NZ_JBMHJM010000001.1, on the reverse strand, counting down.
CAGCTCGGCGGCGGAACCCGCGTGCCGCGCAAGGGGACAGTGTTCGTCTCAGTACGCGAGACAGACAAGGCGCGCATTCTCGACGCCGTCAAACTGCTGTCGTCGCTCGGCTTCAAGGTGATCGCGACATCAGGCACCCAACGTTTCCTCGTGGAAAACGGCGTTCCTGCCGAGAAGATCAACAAGGTGCTGGAAGGCCGGCCGCATATCGTCGATGCGATCACCAATGGCGAGGTGCAACTCGTTTTCAATACCACCGAGGGGCCACAGGCGCTGGCGGACAGCCGTTCGTTGCGGCGCGCTGCCCTCTTGCATAAAGTCCCGTATTACACCACTCTTTCGGGGGCTTTGGCTGCCGCACAGGGTATCCGGGCTTATCTGGGAGGGGACCTCGAGGTCCGCACCCTGCAAGGCTACTTCTCCGATCTTTAGAATTATTAAGATGAGCATGATGCCGAACTGCGATGCGGCTTTCGGTTACATCATGCTCTAACTAGTTAGAGACGATCAGATTTTCGGTCTTGGCTTCCTCCCGATCCGAGACCGGAAATGTAAGCTGTAATTGAGATCCGGCGCGATAAAGTGAGAGCTGTGACGGGAACCGGCCCGTCGGGATGATGTTCTCTTTCCTTGCCCTTGGCTATCGAAGGCCATCGAAGACCGGTCGGGCAAAACCAGAATGTTTCGTGTGCCGAAGGCTGGGATCACCGCACGAAATTGAAGGATGAAGACGAGATGGTTGATAAGGTACCGATGACACAGGCGGGTCATGCCGCGCTGGAAGTTGAATTAAAGCAGCGTCAGTCTGTCGACCGTCCGCGCATCATCGAGCAGATTGCCGAGGCGCGCTCGCATGGCGACCTGTCGGAAAACGCAGAATATCACGCCGCGAAGGAAGCACAGTCACACAACGAGGGCCGCATCGCAGAGCTTGAAGACAAGCTCGCGCGCGCCGATGTCATCGATGTGGCCAAGCTCTCGGGCGATACGATCATGTTCGGTGCCACCGTGACATTGATCGACGAGGACACCGAGAAAAAAGCCGTCTGGCAAATCGTCGGCGAGCCAGAAGCCGACGCCAAGAAAGGCCGTATCTCCATTACCTCACCGCTGGCGCGTGCCCTGATCGGCAAGAAGAAAGGCGCGTCGGTAGAAGTGGTGGCGCCCGGTGGCGCCAAGGCTTACGAAATCGCCAGGGTCGATTGGAAGTAACGCGTCGACCATTGAATTCTATTGGTATCGGGAATGGCCGGGTTCGCCCCGGCCGTTTTTGTTTTAAGCTTCGCGCGGACAGCTGCGTTGCAGTACCGGACGCAAGCTGACGCGGAGGCGTGAATGCGACACTGCAAGTTGATGATCGTCATCATGACGGTGTGCACCGGCATCACCGGCGTTCTTGCGGCCGAACTGGACGTGCCGCCGCCCGGCAAACCCAAAGAGCTTTCCGTCTTCGTCAATCAGCCGAACTGCAGCCGCTGGACGGATGAATGCGTCACATGCACGCGGGAAACAGATACCGCCACCGCGCCGGTTTGCTCGAACATCGGGATCGCATGCCAACCGAAGGCGATCCGATGTCTGAGCCCGGATACGCCCAAGAGCGAGCCGAAGAGCGAACCGCAGAAGAGCGATCCCCCGAAGTAACGCGCGTCGCCAAAGACACCGCACAACACTCCGCGCTTCGAATTATTCCCACCCAAATCTGCAAATCGTTGTTGAATCTCGTTTGCTTGAAGCTTTGACTTGTCATCGCTGCGCGATATCAATTTAGCGAATCTCATTAAGGGGGAATGGATATGAACGATAAATTTCTGGACGCTTGGCGACCGCAGATTCTGAGCCTGTTTCGCATCGTCACCGGCCTGCTGCTGTTTCAATACGGCGTGGCCAAAATCTTCAAGTTTCCGGTACTGCCATACTTCGCCAATCTCCCGCCGCTGATTATCACCGCGGGTACTCTCGAACTCGTGCTTGGCGCGTTGCTGATGGTCGGCCTGTTCTCCCGCCTGTCTGCATTCATTCTGTCGGGCCAGATGGCGTTCGCGTACTTCATCGGTCACATGTTCAAGACCGGCACGCCGGTCTGGCTTCCGCTGAACAATGGGGGCACGCCGGCGATCCTGTTCTGCTTCGCCTGTCTTTACCTCGCCGCCGCCGGCCCCGGTCCGCTCAGCCTCGACGCGATGATGCGCCGCAAGAGCTGATTGGTGTTAGAGCTCGGGCTGCAGATCACGTCCTGATAAAGAAAATCACCGTCAATACCGCGCCGATGGTGACCACCGCGGCGCGGATTATTTTTGCAGGAATCCGGCGTGCGACACTGACGCCGAAGTAGCCGCCGAGAATCGAGGCCGCGATCGTCACCAAGGCCTGTGGCCAATGCACGAGGCCGCCGGCTATCAGTAACGCGGAAGAGACGACCTGAATCAAAAACGCGACAACGATCTTGGTGGCGTTTGACTTATGATAGTCGTCGCTGGTCACGATCGAGAGCGCGGCCAGCATCATGATACCGACGCCCGCGCCGAAGAAACCACCGTAAATCGAGACCACAGCCATCACGCCGTAGGCCACGAGCTTCGCAACGGTGTGCTGCCCCTTCGACCACGGCTCGACGATCTTGCGAATACGGTCTCCCAACGCAAACATCACCGTCGCGACGAGAAGGAGCCACGGCACCAGGGGACGAAAGCCACCGTCGCCGATCCAGATCAGCAACAGCGCGCCGCCGACGCCCCCAAGCAACCCGAGGATCGCAAATGGAATCATCTCGCGATAATGCAAACGGACTTCGGAGCGATAGGCTGCCACGCTGGCGAGATTGGCGGGCGTCAATGCCACCGCGCTCGTGGCGTTCGCATCGAGGGTCGGCAATCCGCTGGCGACGAGAGCGGCGAAGGTCACGAACGTGCCACCACCGGCAAGAGCATTTATCGTGCTGGCAGCGAATCCCGCAGCCGCCAGCAACGCGATCTGAAACAGAGTCACGGCAATCCCTTAACGCGAGTGGGCGCTCGTGTCCCTGGGGGAAGCGCCCGGCACCGGGCTTGTAGAACAGGTTCCCATCAAGGCAAACGCCCCGGTGCGTTGATGCACCATGCGAAAACGAAGCACCTTATGTGGCGTCGAAGGTGTCTCAGCCGTGGGGCGTCTTCAGCTCCAACGGCACATCGGGGGCATTCTTGGAATTATGCAGCACGAGGGAGGTGCGCACATTGCGGACATGCGGCGCGGCCGTCAGATGCGAAACAAAATTCTGGAAGGTTGCCATATCCGGAGCGACGCATTTCAGGATGAAATCGACCTCGCCCGACAGCATCCAGCATTCGCGCACCAGCGGCTCCTGGCGGACGAACTCCTCGAACGCCCGCAAATCCGCATCCGCCTGGCTGGAGAGGTGCACAGAAGCGAACACCGTCACGTCAAATCCGAGCAGTTGCGGGTCCAGCAGGCCTCGATAACCGCGGATGTAGCCAGCTTCTTCCAGCGCCCGAACGCGGCGCAGGCAGGGTGGCGGGGAAATGCCGGCCCGCTTCGCCAGTTCGACATTGGTAATTCGACCGTCGGCCTGGATTTCGCTGAGAATCTTCAGGTCGATTTCGTCGAGGTCTTTTGACACGTGTAATCTGGTCCCCAGCAATCTTCTAGTGTCCCGGTTCTAACGTTCGCACTCACTTTGCAGCACTCTCGTTTGCGAACGTTAGAACCAGAAGGGACACTAGCAACTTGATGAAACTAGTGCGCTTTTGGATTTGACGTTCGTAATCAGGACTCGCCGCGACGTTGATACGAACGTCAAATCCAGCGCACTAGCTATCCCTATGCCCGGATTCGCAAATACTTTTAGCCACTGGAAATGGTTCGCGCAATTTTATTTCGCGTCTGCGGCAACCTACGCTCTGCTGGGGAAAATTTTCTGATATGGGTTGCGTATCTTGCATGGCTCGCCAAATGACCTAGACTTGCCTTTGACACTTTCGACGCCCCAGCGATGCCTTTGCGGGCATTTCCCGCCTCTTCGCTGACCATTCCACCCCCGAAGCCTCCAAGGTCGGATTATGGCCGCTCCTATTCATGCCAAAGTCGTCATCATCGGTTCAGGTCCTGCCGGTTACACCGCCGCCATCTATGCGGCCCGCGCCATGCTCGAGCCGATCCTGATCCAGGGCATCCAGCCTGGAGGACAGCTGACGATCACCACTGATGTGGAAAACTTCCCCGGCTTTGCCGATGTGATCCAGGGCCCCTGGCTGATGGAGCAGATGGAAAAGCAGGCGGCCCATGTCGGCACCAAGATCGTCACCGACCACGTCAATAAACTCGAGCTTGGCCAGCGCCCGTTCCGGATCAGCTGCGACAGCAGCGACGTTTATCTAGCCGAAGCCGTGATCTTTGCTACCGGCGCCCAGGCGCGCTGGCTCGGGTTGCCGTCGGAAGAAACGTTCAAGGGCTTTGGCGTCTCCGCTTGCGCCACCTGCGACGGCTTCTTCTATCGCAACAAGGAAGTCATCGTGGTCGGCGGCGGCAACACCGCAGTCGAGGAAGCATTGTTCCTGACCAATTTCGCCTCCACGGTGACGTTGGTGCATCGCCGCGACACTTTGCGTGCCGAGCGCATCCTGCAGGATCGCCTGTTCAAACATCCCAAGATCAAGGTCGTCTGGGACAGCGAGATCGAAGAGATCTGCGGATCAGATAACCCCTCGAAAGTCACACACGTGCGACTGAAGAATCTCAAGAGCGGCGCTGTGACCGAGCAGGCGGCCGACGGGGTGTTTATCGCCATTGGCCATGCGCCGGCGACTGAGCTTGTCAAAGGCCAGCTCAAGCTCAAACCGTCCGGCTATGTCGAGATCGCTCCACACTCCACCGCAACCTCGATCCCGGGCGTCTTCGCCGCCGGCGACGTTGCGGACGAAACGTACCGTCAGGCGGTCACGGCAGCAGGGCTTGGCTGCATGGCGGCTCTCGAAACGGAACGCTTCCTGGCGCACAGCGCCGTCGAACGCGCAGCAGCGGAATGATTTGATGTCACGAACACGCGACGGATTCAGCGACATGGATTGGGACAAGCTAAAGGTTTTTCACGCGGCAGCAGAAGCGGGGAGTTTTACCCACGCCGGCGAGCAACTCGGGCTCTCGCAATCAGCCGTCTCGCGCCAGGTCAGCGCGTTGGAACAGGAACTTTCCGTGTCGCTGTTTCACCGACACGCGCGCGGGCTGATCCTGACCGAACAGGGCGATTTGCTGTTTCGGACCGCGCATGACGTCTTCATGCAATTGCAAGCTGCCCGCGCCAAGCTGACCGACAGCCGTGAACGGCCCAGCGGCGATCTCAAGGTCACAACAACGCCAGGGGTCGGCATCAATTGGCTCATTCCGCGGCTCGGCGAATTCACCTCGCTTTATCCCGACATCCGCATCTCACTGATCGTCACTGACGAAGAGCTCGACCTGTCAATGCGTGAAGCCGATGTGGCGATCCGCACCCGCAAGCCGACGCAGCCTGATCTTATCCAGCGCAAGCTGTTCTCGATGGGCTTTCATGCTTATTGCTCGCCGGAATACATCAAGCACCACGGAACGCCACGCACCCTCGAAGAGCTCGACAATCATCGTCTGATCATTCTCAGCGATCACAATGTGCCGCAGCATCTGCAAAACAGAAACTGGCTGATCGAGGCTGGCCGGAACGGCGCGGGACTGCGTGAACCGTTCTTCAAGGTGAACAACGTGCTCGGTCTTGTTCGCGCATGTCAGCAAGGCCTCGGCATCGCAGCTCTTCCCGATTATCTCATTGAAGACACCAATCGTTTGGTTCAGCTGTTCGGCGAATCGGATTCGATTCAATTGGATACTTATTTTGTCTATCCCGAAGAATTGAAGTCGGTGGCACGCGTGCAGGTCTTCCGTGATTTCATCGTGAGCAAAGCGCAGCGCTGGCCTTCCTGAAACATCTGTTTGAGCCCGCATTCTCCGCATGACTGACATACCATGTTCGGCGTTGCCCGTATGGCGATGCGGGGCTCATACTGTTTGCATGCTGAGGGCTCGCCCGCACTTTGTCCCCCTCCTCCAGCGGCGCGGGAACTCAGTTATCCCTCTTGGAAGGTGATTGTGTCGGCCTCACGTGGCCAAAAACTAAATAAGCCGGGCCTTGTGCCCGGCTTTTTTTCTATTCGCATCTCTGCATGTGTCAGTCGTGTTACGAGCGTGGCAATTCTGACGTTCGTCCAGCAACAATATGAATGTCGTGCGGTTTTGGATCTGACGTTCGTATGACGCACCAGCGGTAAGTGCCGATACGAACGTCAGATCCACCGCACTAGAGACGTACGCGCGCCAAGCGCAATGCATTCGCGATAACACTCACGGAAGACAGTGCCATGGCTGCAGCACCAACCATCGGCGACAGCAAGAGACCGAAGATTGGATAAAGCACACCAGCCGCCACCGGTATTCCCGCGGCATTATAGACAAATGCGAATGTCAGATTTTGCCGGATGTTGCGCATTGTGGCTGTCGAGAGGCTGCGTGCTTCCACCAGTCCCATCAGGTCGCCACGCAACAGCGTGATACCAGCGCTTTCAATCGCTACGTCCGTACCGCCACCCATCGCGATACCGACGTCCGCGGCAGCGAGAGCCGGTGCATCGTTGATGCCATCTCCCACCATCGCAACAACACGTCCCTCGCCGCGCAGCCGGACAACAACGTCACTCTTGCGTTCGGGCAACACATCGGCTTCGACCTCACGAATGTCGAGCGCATTCGCCACCGCCCGCGCAGTGACGGCGTTGTCACCGGTCAACATCACGATCCGCAATCCATCGGATCGCAGCGCCTTCAGCGCCTGATGCGCGCTCGCCTTCACGGGATCGGCGATCGCGATGATACCCGCCGCAATACCGTCAATGGCGACAAAGATCGCGGTCGCGCCGCTCTCGCGATGCTGTTGCGCGGACGCCATCAACGATGCCGTATCGATATTCGATTGCTGCATGATCATATCATTGCCGAGCACCACCGATTTTCCATCGATTGATCCTGCTGCCCCCTTCCCCGCGGGTGAGGAGAAATCGCGCACGTCGCTCAGGACGAGCTTGCGTTCTGCAGCCGCGTTGAGGATGGCAAATGCCAATGGATGCTCGCTGGCGCGCTCGACACTTGCCGCCAGCCGCAAAAGTTCGTCTTCGTTGAAATCCGCTGTCGGAGCGACCGCCACAACTCGCGGCTTGCCCTCCGTGAGCGTGCCGGTCTTGTCGATGACCAGCGTGTCAACGCGCTCCATCCGTTCGAGCGACTCCGCATCGCGGATCAGGATACCCGAACGCGCACCACGGCCGACCCCGACCATGATCGACATCGGCGTCGCCAAACCCAGCGCACAAGGGCAGGCAATAATCAGTACGGTGACCGCTGCAATCAACGCGAAGGTCAAGCGCGGTTCAGGACCGAACGTGGCCCACGCCGTGAAGGCGAGAACCGCGACCGCGAGCACCAGAGGAACAAACCAGCCCGCGACCTGATCGGCAAGACGTTGCACCGGCGCGCGCGACCGCTGCGCCTTTCCAACCATGTCAACAATGCGTGCCAGCATCGTGTCGCGACCGACCTTGTCCGCGCGCATCACCAAGCCGCCATTCTGGTTGACGGTCCCACCGATAACGTGCGCGTCCACACTCTTCTTCACCGGCATCGCCTCGCCAGTCACAAGCGATTCATCCACCAGTGAGGTTCCCTCCGTGACCACACCATCGACCGGGATCTTTTCGCCGGGTCGAACACGCAACAGGTCTCCGACGGCAATGAGATCGATGGCGATATCCTCATCACCAGCCTTTCCGATCCGTCGAGCGGTCTTCGGTGCGAGCCCGAGCAATGCACGGATCGCTCCTGACGTTCGCGCTCTCGCACGAAGTTCAAGCACCTGTCCCAGCAACACAAGAACCGTAATCACGGCCGCAGCCTCGAAATAAACCGCGACCGTGCCGTGCATATCGCGGAATGCTTGCGGGAAAACCTGCGGCGCTAGGGTAGCCACGACGCTGTAGACGTAGGCGACGCCCGTCCCCATAGCGATCAGCGTAAACATGTTGAGGTTACGCGTCATCAGCGAGCGCCAACCCCGTTCGAAGAATGGCCAGCCCGCCCACAGCACCACCGGCGTCGCCAGCGCAAATGACAGCCAGTTGGACATCTGTGGTGGCAACAGGTGAATGCCGCCGAAGTGCGACGTCATGTCGATGACGAACACCGGCAAGGTCAATGCCAATGCGATCCAAAATCGCCGCGTCATGTCGATCAGTTCAGGATCGGGCTTGTCATCGAGGGAAATAGTTTCCGGCTCGAGCGCCATGCCGCAAATCGGGCAACTGCCGGGGCCGACTTGCTTTACCTCGGGATGCATCGGGCAGGTGTAGATCGTACCTTCCGGCACCTCCTCTACTGGAATTGCAGACTTCGGCTGCAGGAATTTTTCGGGCTCGGCCTCGAAGCGTTCGCGGCAGCGGCCCGAACAGAAGAAGTAGTCTTGCCCCTTATACGCGAAGCGATGTTTCGCCGTGGCGGGATCGACAGTCATGCCGCACACCGGATCGAGAACACGCACGGTCCCGTGATGATTGCAGCCGGCGTGACCCGGCTTGTCTGCATGGTGCGCGTGATGGTGCATGGCGTTGGCCGCATGGTGATGATCGCCGTGACCACCGTAGCAACTGCTCTCTCCGCCGTCTTCTTTGGTCGATCTCACCGGTCAATTCCTTGCTTGCATCATATACCCTATGGGGGTATATAGATCTTCATGCGACAGGAAATCAAGTCATCGTGCCTGAAAAGGCTGAAACGGATCGAAGGCCAGGTTCGCGGGCTCGCGGGAATGGTTGAGGATGATCGCTACTGCATCGATATCGTCACGCAGATCGCCGCAGCGCGAACGGCGTTGCGCCGTGTCGAGGAAGAAATCCTGCGTGATCACGTCGCGCATTGCGTCGAGCACGCCATCACATCCGGCGACAAGGCTGACCAGCGCCGCAAGATCGCGGAGCTGATGGATGTGGTTAGTCGCGTTGATCGTTAATCAGCGCGAAGCATGTTCCATGTCCCATGGTTTATTGCGCGTTAGCATTCCAATGCCGCGATAAATCCTTAAAAATTTATCGACCATTCGAAATCACACTTGTTTCAAGGTGTTCCGTTTCGGAAGCAGACGCGGCGTCGTGATCGAGCGCTCTGTTTTGGCACGCATGACGGTTTTCGCGAAGCTGATGGATTTACGCCTTCTTACGCAATAGTACGTAGTTATCGCACGATAACATTTTTGTACTCGTGTTGCGGACTGCCGGATGTTGAAAGTCTATAATTGTATCGCCACAGCTCACGACCTGTGGCTCGTTGGTCTTGCTGCCGTCATCTGCACACTGGCCTCGCTCGCTGCAATCAACCTGCTCCGGCACGCTCGTGCATCGAGCGGTCACATGCGCGGCGTCTGGTTGACCGTATCCGCGATCTCAACCGGCTTCGGCATCTGGGCCACCCATTTCATCGCCATGCTGGCTTTCTCCCCCGGACTTCCGACCGGCTACAATATTGCGCTCACTTTGTTGTCGCTCGCCGCGGCAATATTGCTGACCTGCGCAGGGCTCGCCCTGGCGATGAGTCCGAAGTGGCAGCTTGGCCCATGGCTTGGTGGCGCCATTGTCGGTGGCGGCATCGCCACGATGCACTACCTCGGAATGGCGGCTTTCGAGATTGAAGGCATCATCATCTGGGATCCAACGCTCGTCGCCGTGTCCATCCTCCTTGGCACATTGATCGGTGCGGTCGCCCTGCCTGTGGGACTTCACAAACAGGGTGACAAATGGAAAATCGCCGGCGCGTTGTTGCTCACTCTCGCGATCTGCAGCCATCACTTTACCGCCATGGGAGCGGTTGCGATTATCCCGGATCCCAACATCAAGATCTCACAGGCTGCCTTGCCGGGCGCATGGCTTGCCGTCGGCGTTGCCATTGCGAGCTTCACCATCATCCTGTTGTCACTCGCCGGCGTTGCGTTGGATATTCGCGAACAGCGCCGTGCTCTGCTTGAAGCCGACCGGATGCGCGGGCTAGCCAACGCTGCGGTCGAAGGGCTGCTGGTTTGCGACGATGATGTCGCTGTCACCGTCAACACCAGCTTCGCACAGCTCGTCGGATCATCCTCGGAGAAACTGGTCGGCACGAAACTCGAAGACCATGTGCCCGACGAAAGTGTCCGCGCAAAGCTGTTTGCCAATCTAGACCAGCCTGTGGAAGCGGACCTCCGGCACATCGACGGCACGACAATCCCGGTCGAATTGATCCTGCGGTCCATTGATTTCGCCGGACGCACACATCACGTGATCGCCGTCCGTAACCTTCAGGCGCGCAAGGAAGCCGAACAGCATATTCTCTATCTCGCGCACCATGATGCGCTGACCTCGATTCCCAATCGCGCAAACTTTCATGCGCGGCTTGATCAAGATATCGCAACCGCGCTGCAGAGCGGTCAGAAGCTCGCCGTGCTTTGCTTCGATCTCGACAGGTTCAAGGAGGTCAACGACTTGTTCGGCCATGCGGCCGGTGACAAGGTGTTGCAACACGTTGCGTCCCGCGTGACGAAGATACTCGACTCCACATGCATGGTGGCGCGTCTCGGCGGTGACGAGTTCGCGGTTCTTATTCCCGGGCTGACCAGCCCGACAGCCGCCGGCAGGCTTGCCGAAAGCATCCTCGACACCCTGAAGCCCGAAGGGGACGGCTCGGAGAACGATGTCATCTCGTGCAGCATCGGCATCGCCATCTGCCCCGACGATGCGAGCGATCGGGAAACTCTGCTGAATCACGCGGACACTGCGCTCTACCGCGCCAAAACCGAAGGCCGCGCCACCTATCGCTTCTTCGAAGCGGGAATGGGAGCCGCCGTGCGCGATCGCAGAATGCTCGAGCATGATCTGCGCCAGGCCGTTGCCCAGGGCGAGTTCTCGCTCGTCTATCAACCGCAGGAAGATATCGAAACCAAGGGTGTTGTCGGCTTCGAGGCGCTGCTGCGATGGAAGCACCGCAGCCGCGGTTGGATTTCGCCCGTGGTGTTCATCCCCATCGCGGAAGAATCCGGAGCCATTCTCGGCATCGGCGAATGGGTGCTGCGCGAAGCCTGCAAACAGGCGGCGAGCTGGTCACAGCCCCTGACGATCGCGGTCAATGTTTCAGCCGTGCAGATCTACAATGAACACTTCGTGCAATTGGTGCATGAAGTCCTCCTCGAAACCGGCCTCGCGCCGGGCAGGCTGGAACTGGAAATCACTGAAACCGCGCTGATCCGCGATCTCAACCGCGCGCTCACGACCTTGCGTCGCATCAAGGCGCTCGGCGTACACATCGCCATGGACGATTTCGGCACGGGATATTCGTCGCTCTCGAATCTGCGTGCCTTCCCGTTCGACAAGATCAAGATCGACGGCTCATTCATCAAGTCGGTCAACAACAACGAGCAGGCCGCCACTATCGTGCGGGCGGTGCTCGGCCTCGGACGCGGACTCGGCTTGCCCGTTCTTGCGGAAGGCGTCGAGACGCCGGCAGAGCTGGAGTTTCTGCAGGCGGAGCTTTGCAACGAGGTCCAGGGCTATCTGGTGGGCCGCCCTGCGGCGATCGGCAAATTCCGTGCAGTGACGCACGGCGAAGATACCGACATCGAAGCGGATCACGTGGAGCACGTTCTTCAGGCCAAGTCGGCGTAGGCGCAAGTCAGCCTAGCGTACAGCTCCGGACATGATGGGGAGGAGTGGTACAGTTGGGTGGGATCGAACCACCGACCTCCGGATCCACAATCCGGCGCTCTAACCAGCTGAGCTACAACTGCATTCTCGGTCGGGCGGGACGCTTCGGCCCGGCCCGGCGTGCCTTCAACAGGGACGCTCGAATGGGCCGGAAACTAGGTGCAATGCCCGGCTTTGGCAAGACCGCTGATGGCCCAAACAAAAGCCCGGATCAAAAAATCCGGGCTCTGTATTGCTGTGGAAAAGATTGCTGATCAGGCAACCGTCTTGAACGCCTTGGCAGCGCCGGCCTTGATCGGCTCAACGGTGTCGGTGGCAACTTTCTGGGTGATGTCGGCGAGATCCTTGGACTGCGCGGTCAAGGTCTCGAACTGCTTGCGTGCGTGGCTGTTCACCAGCTCGAACGCCTCCGGCAGCGACTTCACGCCCAGCAGCGCCTGCGCAAAATCAAAAGCGGATTCGGTGTTGGTCTTGGCGATTTCGATCACCTTCGCGGTGAAGTCGCCGGCGCCCTTGGTGGCCGAGGTATAAGCGGCCTCGATGGCACCGTTGTTGGTTTCTGCAGCTTCCTTGAGCTTCTGGTAGCCCTCACGGGCTTGGGAGACGCCCTTCTCGGCGAAGGCGCGAACCTGCTCCGGGACCTGGAACGGGACGACGGTGGAAAACGGGTCGTTCGCACTCATGGAGATATTCCTCTCGTTGAACTCAGAACCGTGACCCAACAGGAGGCAACAAATCACCGTCGCGATGGGCTGCCGGGGTGCCCATCGGGTCCAGCATATCGAGGGAGTATATCAGTGGACTTGTGCGCCGCAATAAATATTGCGCCGCGGAACCCGGCTGGTTGCCGGGTTCACCAAAACAGTTAACGGGCGTTAACCTGTTGCCATTATTTGGGTTTTGTCGCGTCCATGGCGGCGCGGGTGACGGTCTGGCCCATCTCACTGGCCTGCTCGGCCAGGGCCCGCATCTGGGCCTGCACATATTCGGTATGAAGGCGCATGACCTCGGTCAGGTCCTTGGCGTGGATCAGCTGCTGTGCGTAAGTCAGCGAGGCCTGCACATTCTTCTCTGCAAAGGCGATGGCCTTGGCACTGATGTCCTTGGCGCTGGTGCGGGCAGCGTCGCTTTTACCGCCAAACGTCTCCGCGGTCTGCTGGGCACTGCCAATGAAGGTCTCGAATGCCTTGCGGGCCTGCTCGAAGCTGGCTTCCGCCATCGAGCGCATTTCCTTCGGAATCTCGAAACGATTGGTCTCCATGGTCCACCCTCCCTGCTCTCAAAACCGGTGGCCTTCAGGCGGCCCCGTGTCCCTATTTCTCTATCTTATTGCCGAGCCGCATCGCGGATATGACGCAACGCAATCCTTGGCCATCGTGAGCCTTTGAATTTCATTTGCAACACCCCTCAACGCGGGGATGTGCATGAAGGTTCAGCATTCCGAACGAATTAAGGTTATCACCGGTTAGCAATGGCAACGTCGCCGCGGACCGTGGACCTCCGGCAAGTCAGGCCATACTAATGATTTGTTAACCCTGTCCGATCCGGCCGTGGCCGGTGGTCGGCATCATGAAAGCGAGTAAAGAGCCCGTCTCCGGGTCGTTCCAGAATGAGTGATGCGAGTTTTCAACTGCACGGGGTCCGCGATCCGCGTTTGGCAATTCACGCGACCGGCAGCCTGCCCGCATGGTTCTGGGCGACGAATGGCACGCGCGTGCTGTGGGCAAATCCTGTGGCCGCTCAAGTCTTCCGAGCGGAGAACTCGGCGGAGCTTGCCGCGAGGACGATCGGGCCGGCAGACCAGCATCGGCGGCAGGTGACCCAACTCGCCGCCCGGCTTTCACCGACCGGCGCGACTAGGCTTGAACGGCTGCGCGGGTTCGGCGCGCCGCTCGGCCAGTTGCTGACATGTGCTTGTGCGCGGCTGACACTGGCCGATGGCGTCACCGGCGTCCTCGTCGTGGCGATCGAATCCGCCGGACGATCGATGCCATTGAACGCGCGCCTTGCCCACCTGATCGACAGCGTTTCGAAGCCTGCAATGGCATTCACGCTGGACGGTAAGTTTGCCGGTGCAAACGAAGCCGCCAAAAACTTTACGTCTCTGCTCAACGATTTGTCCGACGAGGGTCTCGATCAAGCCCGCGAAGCGGCGATCGCTGACGGGCAATCTCTGTTGCAAATGGATTTCGGCCGCGTCGCTGTCCATCGCGTAGGAAGCGGTGCCGAGACCGCCTTGATCGCGGCGATCGATGCCGTGATCGTGCCGCAGACACAATCACGAGCATCGCCTCCGGTGATGATTCCAACTGCTCACCTTGTTTCTGGAGGCGAACAGCAGCGCACCTCAGACACGACAACCAAGGTCACTGAACAGGCCGAAGCACCGATTGAAGCCGCGTCTGCGATTGCTGACGAGGCAACACAACCTGCTATCGTCTCACGTCCGGACGAAAGCCCGGCGGTGATCTGCGAGCCGCCGGCAGATCATGTTCATATCGATCAAGCTCCCGCGCCCGATCCGGAAGGTTCTACGGCCACGGCCAACGAACAGGCGGCAGCCGAATTTCATGCTGGAGCCGAACTGTCCGCTGCCGACGACACGCCGCTATTTGTCGCCCACCCTGCTTCCGAAGGACCGGGTGTTGAGCACGAACCGGCCAGCGTGATTGCAACGGATGACCCAGCGGCCGATGTCATCGCTGTTGAAAGCTCCGAAACGGATGCGCCTGCTGCTGAAGCATCAAGCCGCGAAGTGGAAGATCCTGTCGTCGCGACACAGACTACGCCGCCGGACACGTCGCATCACGCACTCGAGCCTCCAGCCGTGGATATGAGTCATGTCTCGGCAACGTTGTCGCAGATAGACATCCCGCCGGTTGTGCACCCTCGGAGACATCCCTTGCGGTTTATGTGGCAGATGGATCAGGAGGGCCGCTTTTCACTCGGCTCCGACGAATTCACGCGTCTGATCGGGGCGCACACCGCCGCCGTTTTCGGGCGACCGTGGCGCGAGATCGTTGACGTTCTCGGCCTCGATCCGGAAGGACGTGTGGCGGCAGCGGTTGCCACGCATGACACCTGGAGCGGCATCGTTGTGCACTGTCCGGCGGACGGCATCGGGACACGCCTGCCGGTCGAGCTTTCCGGCCTGCCGCTCTACGACCGCGAGCGCAATTTCGTAGGCTATCGCGGATTTGGCGTCTGCCGCGACCTGGAAGGATTGGCACGGCTGGCCGCGCAACGGCGCGATGACGTGCTATACTCCCCGGAGCCGCAGGCCGTTTCGCCTCCGAAACCGGACGCCTTAGCGCCGGATGCCCCGCCAGCCGCGGACACGCCATTTTCCGTCGTGAATACAACCGAACCACCGTCACAGACAGAACCGGATTCAGCCGTGGACGAAACACCCAAGAACGTTTTGCCGTTCCGGTCCCCTACCGACCCGAAGATGCCGACACTCACGCCGGGCGAGAGCAACGCATTCGACGAACTCGCCCGACGCTTATCCGCACGGCTTGAAGGCGCCAGCGAACCGGCTGATGTGGTCGAGCCTGCGCTCCCGCAAACACCCGAGATTCCGGTTCAGGCTGAAGCCCCGCCTGAAGCTGCGGCGGAATCTTCCCTCGCATCATTCCTGCAGCCGCAGGCGCCGCCACCACGGGCAAATGCGACGCAGGATTCCCAATTCCTCGATCGGCTTCCGGTCGGCGTTCTGGTCTATCGGCTGGATCGGCTGATGTATTGCAATCGCGCATTTCTCAATGCGACCGGTTACGACAGCCTGCACGCGCTCAGCGAAGCCGGCGGCCTCGACGCGCTGTTCGTCGAACCCGGCGCACCGGCGACCGGCAATTCCACGGAGAGCGGGACGGCAGTGGTCATCTCCGCCGCGAAGAACAGTGGAAGGCCCGCGGACGCGACGTTGTTCGCGATTTCCTGGGACGGCGAACCTGCGCATGCATTGATGTTCTCCAGCACGCATGTCGAGCCAAGCGCGCCAATCGCCGAACCTGCTGCAGCTTTGCCGAACGACGATTCCACGCTGGCGGAGGAGTTGAGCACAATCCTCGATACCACAGCCGAAGGCATCGTGATGTTCGATGGTCTGGGCCGCGTCGTCTCCTGCAACCGCAGCGCCGAAGCCTTGTTCGGCCGCGACGACGACCAGATGACGTCGCTCAACCTGATTGATCTGTTCGCGCCGGAAAGCCAGCGCGGGGTGCTGGATTATCTTGAGAGCGTCAAAGGGACGAGTGTTGCGAGCCTGCTCGACCATGGCCGCGATGTGCTCGGCCGCGTGCGCGACGGCGGCATCATTCCGCTGTCGATCACGATGGGGCGGACACGGTCGGACGGCGCACGCTTTTTCGTCATCTTCCGCGACCTGTCGCAGGTGAAGAAAAACGAAGGCGAACTGGTGCAAGCGCGCCGGCAGGTCGAGCGGTCTGCCAGTGCGAAATCGGACATCCTGAGCAAGATCAGCCACGAGGTCCGCACGCCGCTGAACGCCATCATCGGCTTTGCCGACGTCATGATCGAGGAGCGTTTCGGCGCGCTCGGCAACGACCGTTATGTCGAATACATGAAAGACATCCGCGCCTCCGGCCAGCGCGTGATGACGATCATCGACGATCTGCTCGACCTGTCACGGATCGAATCCGGCAAGATGGAGCTGTCGTTCACCAATCAGGATCTGAACAGCCTGGTCGAGCAATGCGTCGGGGTCATGCAGCCGCAGGCCAACCGCGAGCGGATCATCATCCGCACATCACTCGCGCACGCGCTTCCTCCTGTGAAAGCCGACGCGCGCGCGCTGCGCCAGATCGCGCTCAACCTCATCGGAAGTTCGATCCATCTTGCCAATGCCGGCGGGCAGGTCATCGTCTCCACCGCCACCACCGATTTCGGCGACATCGTTCTGCGTGTTCGCGACACCGGTCCTGGGCTCAACGACAGCGAAATCGCCGCGGCGATGGCGCCGTTCCGCACGCCGCTCGCGATGGACGAGACGACCGATAATTCCACGATGAGCCTTTCGCTGACAAAGGCCCTCGTTGAAGCCAATCGTGCGAAATTCTACATCAAGACCGCGCCTCATTCCGGCACGTTGATCGAAGTCGTGTTTTCCCACGCGAGTGCGATCGCGTAACGCTTCCCTGGAATCGCTCTAAATCGACGCTTTCGCGACACTGCGTCGCGGGAGCGTGCAAGCCCGGCTGCGTTAGACACCTAGTGTGGTGGTTCAGAAGTTCGCTCGATCTTTCCCGCGAGTCCTTCTAGCGAACTTCTGAACCTAAACCACACTAGGATTCTAAAATTACTAGTGTCCTCTCGAATCCAAAGTTCGCTACAGAGCGCACTGTACGCTGAGGCGAACTTTGGATTCAGGACACTAGCACCATGCGCAACTGCAAGACTGCATAGCGCTGCTCGTCAACGTTGCCGGAGCTTCATCATGTCCCGTATTCGCGTTCTCGCGGCCGCAGCGGCCATTGCATCAGCAACAGTCTTGACCACATCCGCCGTCGCTGATTCCGGCGAGGTGAATGTCTATACGTATCGCGAAACCAAACTGATCCAGCCGCTCTTCGACGCATTCACGAAAGACAGCGGCATCAAGGTCAACGTCGTGTCGGCGAGTTCCGGCCTTGAGCAGCGCATGAAGGCCGAGGGCGCAAACAGTCCCGCCGATGTGCTGCTGACGGTGGATATCGGCCGCATCGATGAGGCCGTTCAGGCAGGCGTCACTCAGCCGATCAAATCCGATGTCATCGACAAGATTGTCCCTGCGCAATATCGCGATCCCGACGGTCATTGGGCCGGCATCTCCATGCGCGCGCGCGTGATCTATGCCTCGAAGGATCGCGTGAAACAGGACACCATCACATACGAAGACCTCGCAGACCCGAAGTGGAAAGGCAAGATCTGCATTCGCTCCGGTCAGCACATCTATAACAATGCATTGTTCGCAGCCTATGTCGCGCGCCATGGCGAAGCGAAAGCAGAGGAATGGCTGCGCGGCCTGAAAGCCAATCTCGCGCAAAAGCCCTCCGGCGGCGACCGCGAAACCGCACGCGACGTCGCGGCAGGAAAATGCGATCTCGGCATCGGCAACACCTATTATTGGGCGCTGATGATGAACAATGATCCCGACAAGAAGTCCTGGGCGGAAGCCACGCGCGTCATCCTTCCCACATTCGCGGGCGACGGCACGCATGTGAACCTGTCCGGCGTCTTACTGGCCAAGAACGCACCCAACAGAGCCAATGGCGTCAAATTGATCGAATGGCTGGCGAGCGAAAAGGCGCAGCAGCTTTACGCAGATGCCAATTACGAATATCCCGTCCGCGCCGGCGTCAGCGTCAATCCGACCATCGCGGGTTACGGCAAGCTGAATGCCGACACCCTGCCCATTGCGAAGATTGCAGCGAGCCGCAAGGCCGCCTCGACGCTGGTGGACAAGGTCGGCTTCGACAACTGACCGCGCGATCGTCCGGGTGTTGCGATGGGCGATGCATTCTCATTCTTCACGCTTCCCCGCGTGCAGGGCAAAGCCGATAGAAAGCGGGAAGCGAAGAGTGCGTCGTCCGCAGATGCTTCTCTCGGCACAGGACCAAAACGCCCGCGCGCGGCGTCCATGCAAGTTTCAGAGCCGGTTGTCTATTCGCTGACTCTGTTCGCAGCCTTGCTCGTCGCGACACCGGTGATTGCCATCGTGGTCCTGGCGCTGCAGCCGGCGCCCGATTTATGGGGGCACCTTCTCGCCTATGTCTTGCCGTTCGCGCTGCGCGACACGGCGCTGCTGCTCCTCGGCGTCGGAGTGGTCACGCTCGTGATCGGTGCAGGCACCGCGTGGCTGATCTCGCTGCATGAATTTCCGGGACGCAGCTTGTTGCTTTGGCTGATGCCGCTACCGCTCGCGATCCCGACCTACATCGCGGCTTATGTCTACGTCGACATGTTCGAGCCGCTGGGTGTCGTGCATCGCATGCTGACCCTGTGGCTCCCTGTTCAGGATGCCGTTGCCGCTCTGCCCAACCTGCGCTCGCTGCCCGGAGCAATCCTCATCATCGCCCTCGTGCTTTATCCCTACGTCTATCTGTCGGCGCGCGCGATGTTTCAACTGCAGAGCGCGGAATTCTCCGAGGCCGCCCAAACCCTGGGAGCTGGCCGCTGGAGTATTTTCTGGCGTGTGTCGTTGCCAATGGCGCGTCCAGCCCTCGCTGTCGGCCTTGCGCTCGTGGCGCTTGAGACGCTCAACGATATCGGTGCCAGCGAATATCTCGGCGTCCGTACCCTCACCGTGTCGATTTTCAACACTTGGCTCAATCGCGGCAGCCTTGCGGGCGCGGCGCAACTCTCCTGTTTCGCGCTGGTAATCGTTTCTGGCTTGATCGCACTGGAACGTTATGGGCGGCGCTATGCCAATAACGAATTTTCTTCGGAAAGCCCAAGGCTGACAACGCGGACACACCTGTCAGGTGCACGAGGCTGGTTGGCCGCCATCGCATGCTTCATTCCTGTATTGATTGGCTTCGTTGTCCCGCTGTTGTTTCTGCTTCATCAGAGTGCGCGCCGCGGATCGTTCGCGAATGACGCGGGCACGGTGTGGCGCGACGCTTTCAGTTCGGTGGCATTCGCCACACTCGCCACACTGATTGCTCTACTTCTCGGCCTGGCCACGATCCTGGCCAATCGCTGGCAACCGCAGGCCTGGAAATCCGTATCGGTGAATATTGTGCAGATGGGTTACGCCCTGCCCGGACTCGTGCTGGCACTCGGCCTGCTGACACCGCTGCTCGCCATCGACAATGGATTGAATGCCCTTGCCGGCTGGATCGGGGGCTCGCTGCCCGGCCTTGTCTTAATGGGCTCTGGTGCCGCCGTCGTGAGCGCCTACGTGATCCGGTTTCTGGCGGTGCCGACCGGCTTCATCAAGGCCGGCTTCGAGCGCATCCCCTTGGATTATGACGACAGCGCGCGCAGCGTCGGCGCCGGGCAAATCACGTCCATGCGCAAAATCCACATTCCGCTGTTGCAACCCGCTATGCTCGGTGCTGTCATCATTGTGTTTGTCGATTGCCTCAAGGAATTACCGGCAACACTGTTGTTGCGGCCGATGAATGTCGAAACACTTTCAACGTCCATCTACCAGTACGCCAGCCGCGGCAGTTTCGAGGAAGGCGCGTTTGCCGCACTCCTTATCGTCGCGGCGAGCATCGGTCCCGTTGCGTGGCTGACGCGGTTTTCCGATATGCCGAAAGGACCGGTTTGAAACTCTGCTGATGTCGTCGATGACCACTATCAGGGAGAGCCGAGATGTTCGCAGGCCAGCTTGCGCTGATCGTTTCCGCGATTTTCACGGGGGCTGCGATGTATGTCAGCATCGTCGAGCAGCCGGCGCGCCTGATGCTCGATGACCGCGCGCTCCTGACCGAATGGAAGCCATCCTACAAACGCGGCTTTGCCATGCAGGCACCGCTGGCAATCATCGGTTTTGTGCTGGGATTGATAGCTTGGTGGCAGATTGGGCAGTTGCTGTGGCTACTCGGCGCCATCGTCCTCGTTGCCAACTGGCCCTACACGCTTCTGGCGATCATGCCGGTCAATCAGAAGCTGATGGGCATGGACCCGATAGAAACCGGCTCCGAGGTCCGAAATTTGATCGAGAGATGGGCCACACTGCACGCCGGTCGAACCGCACTCGGAGGATTGGCCACCCTGATCTTTCTATGGGCGTCGGGCAGATAAACTGACCGACGCCCACAGAACTTTATGCGTTTTTCAGCGCGACGCGGAAGCTGGCTTCCGTCTTGGCCTTCACTTCATCGAGCGTGACGCCATCGGCGAGCTCGATCAGCGCCATGCCGTCCTTGCCGTGCTTGTCGATGGTGAAGACCGCAAGATCGGTCACAACCATGTCGACCACGCGTTCACCGGTCAGCGGCAGATTGCAGCGATGCAGGAGCTTCGGACCATCCTTGGCCGAATGCTCCATGACCACGACGACGCGCTTGACGCCCGCCACGAGATCCATCGCACCGCCCATGCCCTTGACCATCTTGCCCGGGATCATCCAGTTGGCGAGATCGCCATTCTCCGCCACCTGCATGGCACCGAGAATAGAGAGGTCGATGTGACCGCCGCGAACCATCGCGAACGAATCCGCACTGGAGAAATAGCTGGTATCCGGAAGTTCCGTCACTGTCTGCTTGCCGGCGTTGATCAGGTCCGGGTCTTCTTCGCCCTCGTAAGGGAAAGGTCCCATGCCGAGCATGCCGTTCTCGCTCTGCAGCGCGACGTCCACGCCGTCGGGAATGTAGTTTGACACCAGCGTCGGAATGCCGATGCCGAGATTGACGTAATAGCCATCGCGCAATTCCTTCGCGGCGCGGGCAGCCATCTGTTCACGAGTCCAGGCCATGGTGCTCTCCTGTCGGAAATGGGTTACGCGCGCTTGCGCAGGGTGCGCTGCTCGATGCGCTTCAGCTTCGGATCGACCGCAACGATACGCTGCACGAAAATGCCCGGCGTGTGGATGTGGTCGGGGTCGATTTCACCGGCGGGCACGAGATGCTCCACTTCGGCAACTGTCACCTTGGCAGCGGTCGCCATCATCGGGTTAAAGTTGCGGGCCGTCTTGCGATAGACGAGATTGCCGGCGGTGTCGCCCTTCCAGGCGTGCACGATCGCGAGATCGGCCACGAGACCGGTTTCCATGACGTACTTCTCGCCATTGAACTCGCGCACTTCCTTGCCTTCCGCAATGAGCGTGCCGACGCCGGTCTTGGTATAGAATGCGGGAATGCCCGCGCCACCGGCGCGGATGCGCTCGGCGAGTGTTCCCTGCGGGTTGAATTCGAGTTCCAGTTCACCGGCCAGGTATTGCTGCGCGAACAGCTTGTTCTCGCCGACATAGGACGAGATCATCTTCTTGATTTGCCGGGTTTCCAACAGCCGGCTCAGCCCGATGCCGTCAACGCCCGCATTGTTGGAAACAACTGTCAGATTCTTGACGCCGGATTCACGCAAGGCGTCGGAGAGGACCTCGGCGATACCGCAAAGCCCGAAGCCGCCCGACATGACCATCATGCCGTCCTTGAGAACACCTTCGAGCGCGGATTTCGCGTCGGGGAAGACCTTGTTCATTGTGATGTGACCTGATCGAGGGAAAGCGGCAGAACCCGCCGGGGTGTGGGCGATTATTAGGCGAAATCTTCGAGATACGTCAATCGCGGGCTGACGCGTGTGGCGTCCCGTAATTGCCGATCACCCTTGCGGCTCGTCTCTTACCGGCAATTGCGCGAAATAAGGCCACACTAGCATTTTGATTTTGCTAGTGTCCTTTCGCCTCCGAATAACCGTGCGAGCGCGCCGCAATTGGCCACTTATTCGGAGACGGGACACCAGGGCCTTTAGTATAGGGGATGACGCGGCCTCAAACCGGCCAATGGCCTTGAAAGCGTCAAGAAACTGCATCAAGTTGCGCCCGCGCGGCAGGAGGGAATCTGCCGGTGCCTCAAAGCCGCCGCCCCTTACCGGATGATTTCGTTGACGATGGCCCAAGGAATAAAACGCCTGGGGATACCGATTGCGGCATTGCTCGCAGCTGTATTGCTCGGGCTGATCGCGATGTCCTGGCTCGTCGACCGGAATGCCGTCCAACAGTCCGTCGAGAGACAGATCCGCGCGCTCACCGGCCTCGATCTGGTGGTCAATGGCGATGTCGACATCTCAATCTTTCCCGGCAGCTATGTGAAGCTGCACAAGGTTGGGCTCAAAGGGTCCAGCACGCGCGGCAGCGGCTTTGCCGATGAGCCGCTTGCGGTCGATGAGCTGACCGCCAACCTGCGCCTGCCGTCTCTCCTGCTGGGTCGCTATGACATCGCGGACGTCACGCTGCTGCACCCGCAGATGAACGTGAAGCACGGTGCAGACGGCCGCAGTAACTGGACGCCGATCGTCGAGACGCTGGCGCGCACGCTCAAGCCGGGCGTGGACAGTCCCGTCTCGTTCTCGGAAATCCGCATCAAGGACGGCGTGCTGAACTATCAGAACGCTCACAACGGGACTGAAACCATCGACGGTGTTGATCTGTCGCTGGCATGGCCATCGATTTCGCGCGCATTTGCTGCGACCGGTCAGTTCGACTGGCGCGGCGAGCGCGTCGACGGCAGCCTGCATATCTCTGACTTTGTCGCGGCGCTTTCCGGCGACCGGTCAGCGATCAAGGTTCGTGTCACCAGCACGCCTTTGAAATTTGCGTTCGATGGCGCGATGGCAAACCGGACCAGCCTCCTGATGGAAGGCACGCTGACGGCCGACAGTCCCTCCCTGCGCAATGCGTTGCGCTGGGCCGGCCAGGATACGCCCGCCACCGGCGGCCTCGAACGTTTTGCACTCAAGGCCCGCACCAATGTCGTCGGCGAATCCATCGCGCTGACCAATGTCAATCTCGAACTCGACGGCAACACCGCCGAAGGCGTGATCACCTACAGCAAAGGCGACAGGCAGACCGTTCAGGCGACATTGGCCGCCGACGCGCTCGACTTCACGCCGTACGTCAACACCGTGCGTTGGCTGGCAAGCGGCGCGCGCGACTGGAACCGGCAGCTGTTTGATCTCCGCGGATTGTCCGCAACCGATCTCGACATGCGCCTGTCCGCAGCCAAGGTCACGATTGGCCCTTCAAAGCTGGGCCGCACCGCGGTCGGCGCCAATTTACGGAACGGCACGTTGGCGTTGAGTATCGGAGAAGCACAGATTTACGGCGGGGTTCTCAAAGGCTCGATCGGCATCGCCCGCTCGGATGCGACCGCCGACGTAAAGGCTCAGTTCCAATTCAACGACGTCGATCTGGCAACCTGCGCCAATGAGATGTTCGGTGTCAGCCGGTTGACAGGGCGAGGAAATCTCAATCTGGCATTGGAGGCGTCAGGCTCCAGCCCGTTCGGATTGGCCCAATCACTCGATGGCACTGCAAGTCTCGCCGGCCACGACGGCGCAATCGGCGGCATGAATATCGAACAGCTCCTGAAACGGCTTGAGCGCAGGCCTTTGTCCGGCGCCGGTAATTTCCGCAGCGGCAACACGCCATTCGACAAACTGAACATCGCCATTCGCTTCAATGACGGTATCGCCACGACAGAGGATGCCCGGCTCGAAGGGCCGACCACAATTGTCACGCTCAGCGGAACGGCGTCCGTACCTTCACGTGAATATGACCTGAAGGGTGTGGCCAGCCTCGTGTCAGCGAAAGACGCGCCACCGACCTTCCAGCTGCCGTTCGTGGTGCAGGGACCATGGGACGATCCGCTGATCTTCCCGGATTCGGATTCACTCATCCGCCGCTCACCGGCGTCCGCCCCGCTGCTCGACTCCATCAAAGATCGCAAGACACGCGATGCCGTGAAATCAGTGATCGAACGTTTCACTGGCGGGAAAAAGGCTCCCGACAGCAACGCATCCGGCAGCAATCCACCTGCTGCTCCGACCTCGGGTAATCCGCCATCCGCCGCGACCCAGAACTCCGAGAAGTCGAACTAGAGCGGCGCCGCGCTCTCACCCTGCTTGCTTGAGAGCTTGGACGCGAGTGATGCGGCGATAATTACCAATGCCACTGCACCGACGACCAATGTGCAGATCGCGTTGATCTCCGGCTTCACGCCCAGCCGTACCTCTGAATAGATGCGTATCGGCAAGGTTGCCGAACCAGGGCCCGTGGTAAAGCTCGCGATCACCAGATCATCAAGCGACAGCGTGAACGCCAACAGCCACCCGGCGATGATTGAGGGCAGGATCAAAGGTAAGGTCACCGCGATGAAGGCGCGGACCGGCGTGCACCCAAGGTCCATCGCCGCCTCCTCCAGGCTGCGATCGAGGCCGTTCAGCCGCGACTGAACCACAACAGCGACGAAACACATGGTCAGCGTGGTGTGCGCAATCGTGACAGTCCAAAATCCACGTTCGGCATTTGTCGCGACAAACAGCAGAAGCAGCGACAGGCCGGTCATGACCTCCGGCATCACCAACGGCGCGTACAGCATGCCGGAGAACAGCGTCCGCCCGCGAAAGCTCTCCCCACGTGACAACGCGATCGCGGCCAGAGTTCCAAGGACGGTTGCGAGCGTAGCTGCGACCACACCGACGCGCAGGCTCATCCAGGTCGCCGACAACATCGCCTGATCGTTGAATAACTCCCGATACCACTTCAGCGACCAGCCGCCCCACACGGTCACCAGCCGGGACGCGTTGAAGGAATAGATCACAAGGATCACGATCGGCAGATAAAGAAACGTCATCCCGAGCGCGACAGACGCCACATTGAATCCGGACAACCGCTTGCTGCTTTCTCCCGCCATCAGCGTTGCGCCTCCAGATGACGACGCTGCAGCTTCTCATAAACCAACAGCGGCAGCAGCAGAACGATCAGCAACACCACGGCAATGGCGGATGCGACCGGCCAATCCTTGTTGGTGAAGAACTCAAGCCACAGCGTCTGCCCGATCATCAGATTTCCGGAGCCAGCCAGCAGGTCCGGAATGACGAATTCGCCGACGATCGGAATGAAACACAACAACACGCCTGCACCGATGCCCGGCAACGACAGAGGGAATGTCACCAGCCAGAATGCCTTGCTGCGAGAGCATCCGAGGTCGGCGGCCGCTTCCAGCAACGCCTCGTCCATTTTGGACAAGGTCGCATAGAGAGGCAGGATCATGAACGGCAAATAAGAGTAGACAATACCCAGATACATCGCAGCATCCGTCGACAGCCAAACCAGCGGCTTATCGATGATCCCCAACGACAGCAGGATTTTGTTGAGCAGCCCGTCATGCTGCAGGATGTTGATCCAGGCATAGATGCGGATCAGAAAGGACGTCCAGAAGGGAATGATCACCAGCATCATGGCGACAGGCTGCCAGCGTTGCGGCAGGCGCGACATGCCATACGCGACCGGGTAGCCGATCAGCAGAAGAATGGCGGTTGCACTCAACGCGACGACAAGGCTGCGGGCGTAAGACAGCATGTAGATATCGTCAGACGTCAGCAGCTTGAAGTTCTCAGGCGACAAAGCGGCCAGCGCCGATTTGAAGCTCTCCCAACCGGCAGCGAGATCGAACACCGGCACATAGGGCGGCTGCGCGATGGCCGTCTGCGAGAAAGCGATCTTCAGCACGAAGCCGAACGGCACCAGGAAGAACAACAACATCCAGAGATAGGGCGCGATCGCCGCGATCCGCGCCGGACGCGTAAAAATCTTCCGCGTACTCATCGGTCCAGTACCACGACATCGTCCGGCGCGAAGGAAACAGAGACCTTTCCCCCAACCGCAAATCCATTCGCGGCACGGCGCGTGGCATTGGATGATGCGACCCGCAGCACAGCGCCCGAAGCAAGCTTGACCTTGTAGACCGACACGCCGCCGAGGAACCCGATGTCGATCAGCTCGCCTGCGAAGGTGTTCGGCACAGCCGTTGCGGCCTGCTCCGGATGCATGAGCCGAATCTTCTCCGGCCGGATGGCAACGCAGATAGCGGAGGCACTTGGTGGCGCCTGTGACGCGATGATCGCCTCGCCTGC
Organism: Bradyrhizobium sp. SYSU BS000235; assembly: GCF_049747295.1. Classification (NCBI taxonomy): domain Bacteria; kingdom Pseudomonadati; phylum Pseudomonadota; class Alphaproteobacteria; order Hyphomicrobiales; family Nitrobacteraceae; genus Bradyrhizobium; species Bradyrhizobium sp. SYSU BS000235. The sequence goes on along the minus strand of NZ_JBMHJM010000001.1, from coordinate 3,005,638 downwards.
CTGCGTACTGATCGTGACGCGATCCGCTTCGCGCGACGAAATCTGCCCCTCGATCAGGTTGACGTCCCCGACGAAGCTCGCGATCCAGCGCGAGACGGGACCCTCATAGAGCTGGCGCGGCGGCGCCACCTGCACGAGCTGTCCCTTGTCCATCACACCGATCCGATCGGCGAGCGTCATGGCCTCTTCCTGGTCATGGGTCACGATGACAAAGGTCATGCCGAGACGGCGCTGGACGTCGACCAATTCCGCCTGCGTTTCCTCACGAAGCTTCTTGTCGAGCGCAGCCAGCGGCTCATCAAGCAGCAGGACCTGCGGACGCCGTGCGAGCGAGCGCGCCAACGCCACCCGCTGGCGCTGACCACCGGACAATTGATCGGGCCGCCGCTTTTCGAAGCCACCGAGACGCACGAGCGCAATCATTTCCGCAACCCGCGTATCGATCTCGGCCTTCGGCAGCCCTGCGCGCTTGAGGCCGAACGCAATATTGCTGTCCACGGAAAGATGCGGAAACAGCGCATAATTCTGGAACATCATGTTCACCGGCCGCCGATGCGGCGGCACATGTGCGATGTCCGCATTGTTCAGGTGAATCGCTCCGGCATCGGGAGTTTCAAACCCTGCCAGCATGCGCAACAGCGTGGTCTTGCCGCAGCCGCTTGGGCCCAGCAAGGCAAAGAATTCGCCCGCACCGATGTCGAGCGACAAGCCGTCGACCGCCGTGAAACCGCCGAAGCGTTTCACCACCGACGCGATTCTCAGCAGAGGCTGTTGCTGCAACTGATCGAACCTCATGCCGCCGCCATGAATTTTGCCAAGGCCTCTCGATCCGGAACAGACATGCTCAATCCGAGTTTGGAGCGGCGCCAGAGAACATCGTCAGAAAATCTCGCCCATTCCTTCGCCATCAGATAACGCACCTCTGCTCCAGTGAGGTCCTCGCCGAACACAGGACCGAGATCGTTGGGTTGCCCTACCCCGTCCAAGATATCCCCCACCCGCGTGCCGTAGGCTGCCACCAGCCGACGCCCATGACGCTCGGTGAGAAAAGGCCAGCGCTGCCGGGTGTTTTCAACCAGATCGTCGTAGTCATCCCACGAAAAATCACCCCCGGGTAGCGGCGAAGTGAGAGTCCAGGGCGGCTCCGCGACGAAGAATGGCGCCAGCTGCGTCACCGCCTGCTCCGCGCGGCGGCGCGCTGTGGTCGTGTCGCCACCGAACACCGTCAGCAAAGGGGCTTCGCCATATTTTCGGTCGAGCTTCGTAAACCCGTCACTGAGATGGCTGCCGCGGTCATTTGCCACATCAGGCCCGGCCATCGCGTGAATGACATCAGCCGGCTCCAGGCGTTCGCGAAAATACCGACCTGCGACCTTGCACAAATACCCGATGTCGGCCGACGTCGCGGACACGATCGCCGGATCGCCCTTGAAGGCCTGAGCGGACGTTCCGATCAGCGTGAAGTCCTCATGAAAAGGGATTGCGTGGATCACGCGCTGATCGTCGTTCTGAAAGACATAGACATGGTCACCTTCGAACAGTCTCTTCACGATGATCTGGCTGATCCGGGTGATGCGCACCGGAACCGCCGGCACATGCAAGACAGTTTCAGCGACAGTCGAAGTCCAGGCTCCGGTCGCGGTGACCAGTGCACGGGCGGTGACGATTTCCCGGTGACCGCGATTGATCACGGCAAGCTTCCAGATGTCGCTGCGATCCGCACGAGCGCAACGCGCCCCGGTCCAGATGACAGCGCCGCGCTCCGCCGCGTCGCGGGCCTTGAGCACCACCAATCGTGACTCATCCACCAAGCAGTCGGAATAGGCACACGCCGTTCTCAGCGAGCGCTTGAGCGGATGGCCCGTCGTGTGAATCGTCAAGTCGAGCGCCTCGGGGCGAGGCAGCGGACTATCTGAGGCGAGGCGCTCATAGACATAGAGGCCCATACGCAGCATCGCGAGCGGTCGCTCTTCAGAATGCGCGGGCAGAATGAAGCGCATCGGCCGCACGAGATGCGGCGCCGTCTGCAACATCATGTCGCGCTCGCGCAACGCACGCCGTACATGAAAAAACTGCCGCCGCTCAAGGTCCATGAAACCGCCATGGATCAGATGCGGAGAACCCTGAGAGCCGCTGCTGCCAAGGTCATGTTGCTCGAAAAGAGCGACGCGCAATCCGCGACCTGCAGCATCGCGGGCGATCGCAACGCCGTTCAATCCCCCACCGATGATCGCGACGTCGAAATCGGTCATGGGTCGATGATCTCGAACGGGTCTCCCCATAAGTCAAGTCATCAAAGGTTCAAGGAATACAACGGAGGACGACGGACGTTCAGCCTATCTTGCGTGCTTCCGCAGACGTCACGGCGGAACGACCAACCCATTCCGCGTAATGCGGGATGGCGGCCGGCTTGCCGAGGAAATAGCCCTGCACCTGGTCACACGCTTCATCGGAGAGGAAGCTCAGCTGGTCCTGTGTTTCCACGCCTTCGGCGACGATGGAAATGCCCAAACCATGACAAAGGCCGATCATCGCGCGGATGATGGCGGCGGACTGCGTATTGCGGCCGAGATTCATGACGAAGGCGCGGTCGATCTTGATCTTGTCGAACGGGAATGCCTGCAAATAGGTCAGCGACGAATAGCCACTGCCGAAATCATCCATCGCGATCCGCACACCAAGTGCCTTCAACCGGCGCAACAGCGACAAGCCGCGATCGAAATCGTCGATCAGGACGCCTTCAGTGATCTCAAGTTCCAGACGACTCGGCGCCAATCCTGTTTCGAGCAGGATCGAATGGACCAAATTCACAAGATCACCATGCGCAAACTGCGCCGGGGAAAGATTGACCGAAATCTGCAGCGGCCGGGGCCACGAAGCCGCTTCGCGGCACGCCTCGCGCAGAATCCACTCGCCCATCTCGACGATCAATCCGCTTTCTTCTGCCAGCGGGATAAAGTCACTCGGCGGGACAAAGCCGCGCTTGGGGTGAACCCATCGCGCCAGCGCCTCGAACCCGATGACATCATCGCCGGAGAGATGGTGGCGCGTCTTTGCCTGCGGCTGATAGTGCAGCGACAATTCGCCGTTGCGGATGGCGGTTGAAAGGTCCTGATGCAGGGCGCGGCGGTCGCGGATCTGCTGGTCCATCTCGGCTTCGTAGAAACTGACGGAGCCGCGCGACTTCGCCTTGGCGCGGAACAACGCTGCATCGGCATTTGAAAGCAACGCTTCGCCGTCGCTACCGTTATCGGGAAACAGTGAAATGCCGATGGTCAGGCCAATGCGGAGCGAGCGCCCATCGACGATGAACTCGTCCTGCACAGCTTTGGAAAGGCGAGCAGCAAGCGCCTTTGCCGTATCCGGCTGCGCACCATCAATGATAAGGCCAAACTCGTCGCCGCTCAGCCGTGCGACCACTGCGCCGGGCGACGCACTCTCGATTCGCCGCGATACCTCGATCAACAGTTTGTCGCCGACTTCGTGACCGAAGACGTCGTTGATGTCCTTCAGACGATCCAGATCGACCGATAAGACTGCGAACTTTTCATCAGTGTCCGCACAGGCATCGATCATCTGGGCCATAGCCTGCTGGAACGCGGCACGATTCGGCAGACCAGTCAGAGTATCGTGATAAGCCATGTGGGCCATGCGCGATTCCGTCTCGCGCCGGTCGGTGATGTCTTCGTGGGTCTTGATGAGATATTCCGGTTCGCCGGCCTCGTTCTGAACGGTCATTCGCCGTGTCAGGAACAAGCGCAGCCCATTCTCGGTCTGGATCGGATGTTCCTCGGTGACAATCCCTCCCTTGCGCACCGCGTCTTCATCGCGCTTCAGGATGAACTGCGCATCGGTTGGCGTGCAAATGTCCTCGACGGTCCGGCCAACAACTTCTTCGCGCGGGCGATTCAACGTCGTTTCAGCGCCACGATTGGCCAAAACGAATTGACCGTCGCGCAGCCGCTTCACGACAAGAGCGACGGGAATATTGTCGACGACCAGCTCGAGGAATTTCTTGGCGCTGCGGCGTTCGGTGACATCTTCGAACAGCGCGACCAGATATTCCGGCTGATTCTTCTCGTTGCGCGCGATGACGCGATTGCTCGCAAGCATGCGCCTCTCGCGGCGACGTTCGATGAAAAACTCGCTACGCACCTGGCCTTCGGCCGAGGAAATTGTCGCTTGATCAGCCTGGTTGATCGTGCACGCGGTTGCTGGGGTGAAGAGTTCTTCCGCGGTTCTTCCCAGAATTTGCTCGCGCCCCAATCGCGAAAACTGCTCGAAAGCGCGATTAGCCAGGATATAGCGGCCGTCTTCGATGGTTTTGGCGGCGACGCAAACCGGAATGTTGTCGATCACCGATTCAAGGAAATTCTTGGTCGTCGCAAGCTGCTTCGCGAGATTGCGCTGCGCGGTGTAATCCTCGTGCGTGGAGACCCCTCCGCCCCTCGTCAACTCCCGATGCTTGATCAGGATCGAGCGCCCGTCCTTCAGCTCGCAGATGTAACCTTCCTGCGATTGGACCTGCTTGTAATAGTCATCGATGGCTTCATCGAGCGGGCCGAGCATGCCCCGCGCTGCACGGAGTTCGATCAACTGACGGCCGGTCATACCTTTGAAGATGTCCGACCGCGACAATCCATAGATTTCGAGGTAGCGATCGTTGCAGAAAACGATGCGCTTGCGCGCATCCACCATGACGACGCCCTGACTCAGATTGTTCAGCGCCGTCGAGACGAACGCCGAGCGGCTGGTATTTGCACGGCGCAGCTTCCGCAGAGCCGACATCACCCACAGAATGACGCACGTCAGAAATGCAAAAACGACAAATCCGCCGACCAGAATATTCCAGATCATGCTGGGATCAGAATAGGATGCCAGGATCACAGATGGCGGAGACGCGGCGGCAGCCGAGGCTTCCGGCACCGAAGCGGCTGTCAACAAGGCAAACGACAGCGCCGAGCCCCTCGACGGACTCGTGATGCTCAGTTCGTTCGCTTGCTTCTGCCAGCCGGTCATTCCCATTCCACGGATTCTTCCGGGAGGGATTGTCTGGTCGGTGCCGTTTGAATCGGGTAAATGCTGACGCTGAACGTGACGTAATTTTGTCTAAAATGGAGGCAAAGGCGGTTCGTGATTAACGAAGCCCTAATGCCGAAGCGCTGTATGGACCGATTACGTCTCCCGCACTCGGACGAACTCCGGCAATTTGGACGATGAATGGACAAGATTGATTGCGTAGTTGTCGGTGCCGGGGTTGTCGGTCTCGCGACAGCACGGCGGCTGGCACAGGCAGGCCTCGAAGTAATCGTCGTGGAGGCCACGGAAGATATCGGCACAGGGACATCATCGCGCAACAGCGAGGTCATCCATGCCGGAATTTATTATCCTGCAGGAAGCCTGATGGCGCGCATGTGCGTCGGCGGCAAGAAGGCGCTCTACGCTTATTGCGCCGACCACGGCATCCCGTATCGCCGATGCGGAAAATTGATCGTCGGCACCACCGAAGATGAAGTCGCCAAACTCGCCTCGATCAAGGCCCACGCCGAAGCGAACGGCGTTGATGACATGAAGACCCTGACAGGCGAAGAGGCGCGCGCGCTTGAACCTGCGCTCAACTGCGTCGGCGCTCTTTTGTCGCCCTCGACCGGCATCATCGACAGCCACGCCTATATGCTGGCGCTTCGCGGCGACGCGGAGAGCGCGGGAGCCGCATTCGCGTTTCATGCGCCGTTGATGGGGGCGAAAGTCACCACCGACGGGTTCGTGCTTCACGTCGGGGGCGATGCTCCGATGGAGATCGGCTGCAAACTGCTTATCAATTCAGCCGGTCTCGCGGCGCCTTCCATTGCACGCGCAATCGATGGCATGCCGGCCGATCGCATCCCCACCGCTTACTACGCCAAAGGCAATTACTTCAGTTGCAGCGCGCGCGCGCCATTCACACACCTGATCTATCCGGTACCGGAGCCGGGTGGCCTCGGCGTCCACCTCACCCTCGATCTCGGCGGACAGGCGAAGTTTGGACCGGATGTGCAATGGGTCGACAAAATCGATTACGCAGTCGATGCCTCACGCTCCGAACGGTTTTATCCGGCCATCCGTCGCTACTGGCCGGCATTGCCGGATGGAGCGTTGTCTCCCAGCTATTCCGGCATCCGCCCGAAGATTGTGCCGCCTGCCATTGCAAAGCAGGACTTCCTGATTCAGGGCCCGCAAGAACACGGCGTATCCGGATTGATCAATCTGTTCGGCATTGAGTCACCCGGACTCACGTCGTCACTGGCCATCGCGGACGAAGTCGCGCGATTGGCCGACGTGCGAGCATAACTCAAGTGCCGTGACGGCATTTGCCGTCACGATCATCACGCGCAGCCTGGCGGGAGCGGATGTCAAATCCACCCCACTAGCCGCATTGACGATGGTTTTTGCTATCAGTGAATGGTCGAACTGGCCGCGTGGCGGATACGTTCGATCTGGTCCTTCAGCACCAGTTTTCGGCGCTTCAACTCGATGATGTGGAGGTCGTCTGTGGAAAGATGCTGCAGAGCATCGTGCAATTCGTTTTCCAGAACTTCGTGCTTGCGTTCCAGTTCAACGAGATGCGACTCGATCGCCATATGTATCCTCCTTTGTTGATTGCCTTCAAAGTTGGATGAAACGCGCTTTCAAGCGAATGGCGTATCGGGTTCGCGTGAAAAACGCGCTCCTCTTGCTGAGACAGAGTGGTTGGATCCACTCCATCCGGACTATGAAGTGTACATGACGGAGGCGGACTGTCGACAAGGAACGACGAACCGAGCCTAAAATTTTTCTCACGATTAAAAATCGGTTCTCAAGGAACTATTTGGCATTTCCATTACTGGAAATTATTCCTGTTATCTGTAATGACAATGCACGTGCAGCACACCATGTAGTGCAATAGGTTTGCTGAAGCCCGGCAAAGCCAACTCACCAACGGTTATGGTAGATCAGGACAACAACGAATTCGCGCTTGAGCTGGCGCGACTGCAACAAGAGCATCGCGATCTGGATGCTGCGATCGAGGCGCTGCACCAGTCGCCTGCTCCAGACCTGCTGCGGCTGCAACGATTGAAGAAGCGCAAGCTGCAACTGCGAGACCGCATCTCCTTTATCGAAGATCAGATCACGCCGGACATTATCGCCTGAGTTGAGGACAACGCGGTCCCTTTGCGCTCAGCCTTCCGCGCGTACATCGCCCGGTCCGCTTGCTCCAATGCCAAAGCTGCATCGTCCATCGGTTTCAGCATCGCGACGCCTGTTGAAGCACCCGCCGCGACAGCCCGTCCTTTGAACATGAACGTCAGGGAATCGATCGCCTTCTCGAGCGCGGTGGCCTTGGCACGCGCATCTGCATCGGACAGATTCCAGAGCAGCAGCGCGAACTCATCACCCCCAAGCCGTCCGACAACGTCCGATGAGCGGATATGCCGCATCAGCACCGCCACCACGCCCTTCAGGACCATATCGCCCGCCGCGTGCCCGTAGGTGTCGTTGATCGGCTTCAGGCGATCGACGTCCAGCACGATCAACGCGCCTGCGGCACGGTAGCGGTCGATATAAGCGCTGGCGCGGCCGAGTTCCCGCTCGAAGCCGCGGCGGTTGTAAATGTTCAACAGAAAGTCCGTGTCCGCCCAGGCCTGTAGCTCATCAATCCTGGCGTGTGCGGTCGCAAGCTGCACCTTGAGAGCTTGGATTTCAGCCTCGGCTTTCTCCAGCGCGCTGTCGGGATGCAGCCTGCCTTTGCTGGCGTCCAAACGCTTGCCTTGCGAAGCCGATTTGGCTGGAACTTTCGGCCGCGCCTCGGCTGTTGTGCTGGACGCTTTTCGGCCCGGATGCCCTGCGGTCGCCCTGGTCTTCGAGACTCTCGAATTTGGCACCTTTGCCACGCGTCCTGCCGCAGTGTTGGTCACCAAAACAGGCCCGAGAATCGGCCTTGCCGGTGTTGACCATGAAAGGATAGTCCTTTCTCAACGGCTTGCCACGCGAAAGTGCAACCCTATAATCCGCGTCTCTTTTTTCCACTCTTTTCAAAGATTTCTCGCATGACAGCCGCCGTCGCCATCATCATGGGAAGCCAGTCCGACTGGGAAACCATGCGTCACGCCTCTGAAACCCTGACCGCGCTGGGGGTTTCGCACGAGGCGCTGATCGTGTCGGCGCACCGCACTCCGGACCGGCTGTATGCCTTTGCCAAGGGGGCCAAGGCGGCCGGCTTCAAGATCGTGATTGCAGGCGCCGGGGGGGCAGCTCATCTGCCGGGAATGGCGGCCGCCCTGACGGAACTTCCCGTGCTGGGCGTCCCGGTCGAGTCCAAGGCCCTGTCCGGCGTCGATTCGCTTTATTCGATTGTGCAAATGCCCGCCGGAATTCCAGTTGGCACCTTGGCGATCGGAAAGCCCGGCGCTATCAATGCCGCCCTGCTCGCGGCAAGCATGCTGGCGCTGAACGACGCTGGCCTTGCAACCAAGCTCGCCACATGGCGGAAGCAACAGACCGAGGCGGTCCGTGAGCGCCCGGAGGACCCCAAGTGACATCTTCGAAGCGGGTGACGCTGAAGCCAGGCGACACCATCGGAATTCTCGGCGGCGGACAATTGGGCCGAATGCTGGCGCTTGCCGCCGCAAGGCTCGGCCTCAAGGCGCAGGTCTTTTCACCCGATCCGGACTCGCCCGCCTTCGACGTGGTGCAGAATGCGACCTGCGCGGAATATGCAGACGTCGAGGCGCTCGAACTGTTTGCGTCTGACGTTGATGTCGTCACCTACGAATTCGAGAACGTCCCCTCCGCCACGGCGATGATCCTTGCAGCCCGGCGCGCCGTGTTGCCCGATCCGAAGGTTCTGGAAACCACCCAGGACCGGCTCGTGGAGAAGGACTTCGTCACCAAGCTCGGGATCGCGACTGCGCGTTATGCGGATGTCTCCTCCGCAGAGGGATTGAAAACAGCGATTGCGCAAATCGGCCTGCCTGCAGTGCTCAAGACGCGGCGCTTCGGTTACGATGGCAAGGGCCAGATCGTGGTGCGCGAGGGCGATGATCCCGAGAGGGTCTGGGCCGAGCTCGAAACGCGCTCCGCCATCCTCGAAGCCTTCGTGCCGTTTGAGCGGGAAATTTCCGTGATTGCCGCGCGTAGTGTAACTGGCGAGGTGGTTTGCTACGATGTCACCGAGAACGAGCACCGCGACCATATTCTGAAGGTCTCGCGCGCGCCCGCCGCCATTCCAGACGCAGTGGCCGTCCAGGCCCGCGCCATGGCGGAGAAAATCGCGACCGCCCTTAATTACGTTGGTGTGCTGGCAGTGGAAATGTTCGTGGTTCCTGGGGCCAACGGGCAGGCGCCGTCTCTGCTGGTGAACGAGATCGCGCCACGCGTGCACAATTCCGGTCACTGGACCTTGGATGGCGCATCGGTCTCGCAATTCGAACAACACATCCGCGCCATCGCGGGCTGGTCGCTTGCTCAGCCGGTCCGCCATGGCAAGGTCACCATGACCAACCTGATCGGGAACGATATTCTCGACTACGGGAAGTGGCTGACGATGCCCGGTGCAACTGTCCATCACTACGGCAAGGGCGCGCCGCGTCCAGGCCGTAAGATGGGCCATGTGACCGTCGTCGAGAACGACTGAGTCCGGGCGCGTTCCAGACCAAGTCCCAAATATAAAAAAAGGCTGCCACGAATGCTCGCGGCAGCCGGTATCTAATTCAAACAGTTTCGTCGGTTATCGATTGCCTGTGACCGCCCCTGTCGGTTCGTCGCTGAGCCAGCGATAAACGACGCCGCCGATGACGCCGCCGATCAGCGGCGCGACCCAGAACAACCACAGCTGCTGCAAGGCCCAGCCGCCGACGAACAACGCGGGACCGGTGCTGCGCGCCGGATTGACCGATGTGTTGGTCACAGGAATGCTGACGAGGTGGATAAGCACCAGGGCGAGACCAATGGCCAGCGGCGCGAAGCCAGCCGGAGCCTTGCCATGGGTCGACCCCATGATGACGAACAGGAAAACCGCCGTCATCGTGACTTCCATGACAAAACACGCCACCAGGCTGTAGCCGCCGGGCGAGTGAGCCTCAAAGCCATTCGCGGCGAACCCCTTGGTCACGTCAAATCCCGGAGCGCCGCTGGCAATCATATAAAGCAGCGCCGAGGCCGCTATCGCGCCGATCACCTGTGCAATGATATAAGGCAGGACCTGCCCGCCGGGGAACCGGCCGCCAGCCGCGAGACCGACCGTCACCGCGGGATTGAGGTGGCAGCCTGAAATATGACCGATGGCATAGGCCATGGTCACCACGCTCAAGCCAAACGCGAATGAGACGCCCAAAAGTCCGATGCCGACCTGCGGGAAAGCTGCGGCAATCACCGCGCTGCCGCAGCCTGCGAAGGTTAGCCAGAAGGTACCTATAGCCTCAGCCGTGTATTTTTTTGCGTTCATGTTTTATCTCCTGCTGGACGAAGGGTTCCGATTAAAGCTTTGAGACCCTGTAAAAGCCCCTTAAGGCCCGTCGAATGTTCGACTCAAAAGCCCGGGATCGGCATATTCGCCTTTATTTATTGCGCGCTTATAGGTTGAAAATCGTTGTCCACAGGTGGACATTCCAGGTTTGATCTGGTAAATCCGCGCCCTTGATGGGAAGGGCATGGCCTTTTGTCGGCCCCTCCGACGTCTTCCGAATTACAGACCGTTCAAAACAAGAGGATGCCGCGTGCAGGTTCTCGTCCGCGATAACAATGTTGATCAGGCCCTCAAGGCGCTCAAGAAGAAGATGCAGCGCGAGGGTATTTTCCGCGAGATGAAGCTCCGCGGCCACTATGAAAAGCCGTCTGAGAAGAAGGCCCGCGAAAAGGCGGAAGCCGTTCGTCGCGCTCGCAAGCTGGCGCGCAAGAAGCTGCAGCGCGAAGGCCTGCTGCCGATGAAGCCGAAGCCGGTGTTCGGCGCTGGTCCCGGTGCAGACCGCGGCGCGGGTGGCGGCCGTGGTGGTGCAGGCGCAGGTCCGCGCGGCCCTCGCTAAGCGACCGTCAGATTTGAGATCAAAACGCGGGCCTTTCGGCTCGCGTTTTTGTTTGGGCCGTTTTTTTTACGTCAGTCCTTGCCGTCGCCTGCCATGAAGGCCTGCGCAATCGAGACGGCGCCTTGCTCATCCAGATTGATGTGCGTGCCCTGGGGCAAAGCCACGAAACGTTTGCGGCCAGGCGCTAGATCAAACAGCCGCCTACCGACCGCGATTGGAATGACGCCGTCCTTCTCGCCATGCATGATGAGCAGCGGTACGTTGAGCTTCAAGATCCGCTTATCGGAATGGAAGCGATCGCGCATCAACCACCGTACCGGCACCCACGGGAATGCGGCAGCCGCGACATCCACGGTCGACGTATAAGGCGCTTCGAGAATAAGCTTCGCGACGGGCCGCGTTGTTGCGACGGCAACGGCGACGCCGCTCCCTAACGAATAGCCCCACGGAATGATGCGTGAAGGCGCATAATGAGCCGCCGCGAAATCATAGGCTGCCGCGGCATCATTCAGCAAACCTTCCTCGCTCGGCGTGCCGCTCGAGCCGCCATAGCCACGAAACGAGAGCGCAATCAGACCCGTGCCATCCGCGGTAATCGCACGGAAGCGCGGCACCCGCCACGCCAGCACCTCGCCGTTGCCATGAAAGAACAGCACGACCGGCTTTCCCTCCTTCGGTGGCACATGCCAGACGATCACCCGCTCGCCGTCCTTGGTATCGAGGACGACTTCCTGCGCTTGCGGAAAGCCGGCTGATGCCGGATCCGTCCGCGTCGTCTGCGGCGCCGGATAGAGCAGTGAGCGCTGGAAAAAGAAAAGCGCACCGATCGCGGCGGCGTAGATCGCCACCGCGCACATCACGATCCATAGAATGGTTTTCATGGCTCAACGCTGACCCTGCTTCCCTGCTCCAATCATAGGGTGAGGATTGCGCCAATTTGGGTAGCGTTGCGCAAATAAAAACGCGGGCTCTCGCCCGCGTTTGTCACTTCGCCACTTCTTCCGTGATCTCAGGCAGATGCCTGAAAAAGCCGGGTGAGAAACTGGTGCCAATCCAACTAAGACAGTTTCTCACCCGCAGGAGGAAGAGCGGCCTACACGTTGAGATTCATCCACACAGCCTTCGGCTCGGTGAAATTCTCGATCGCGGCCGAGCCGTGCTCGCGGCCGAAGCCGGAATCGCGCTCACCGCCCCACGGCAACCGAACGTCGGTGTAGCCATAGGTATTGATCCAGACCGTGCCGGCCCGCGCCTTCTTGGCAAACCGCTGCACGCGGCCCATGTCATGGCTCCAGACACCAGCCGCGAGGCTGTAGGCTGTACCATTCGCGATACGCAACGCATCAGCTTCATCCTTGAACTTGATGACGCTCACCACGGGTCCAAAGATCTCTTCCTGCGAGATCCGCATCTCGTGTTTCACGTTGGCGAAGACCGCGGGGCTGATGAAGTAGCCACGTGTCCCGATGCGCTCGCCACCCGTGGTCAGCAGCGCACCTTCCTTCTGACCGATGTCGACATAGTCGAGGATCGACTTCATCTGTTTCTCTGAAATGACCGGGCCCATCACTGTGGCGCGATCCTGCGGATTGCCGATGCGGATCGCGTTCGCACGTGCCGTCAGCCGCTCCACCACTTCGTCATAGACGGCCTCGTGGGCAAGCACACGCGAACCCGCCGAGCACACCTGGCCGGCATTGAAGAAAATGCCCGATGCGGCGGCCTTGGTGGCGGCATCGATATCAGCGTCTTCGAAGATCACGTTCGCGGATTTGCCGCCCAATTCGAGCGACACGCGCTTGAAGTTGCCCGCCGCACCACGAAGAATGCCGCGTCCCACGCCCGGCGAACCGGTGAAGGTGACTTTGTCGACGTCCGGATGATTGACCAGCGCATCGCCGACCACGCGGCCCGGCCCCGTCACGATGTTGAAGACCCCGGGCGGCAAGCCGGCTTCCAGCGCCAGTTCGGCAATGCGCAGCGCCGACAGTGATGTCAGTTCCGCCGGCTTCATGACCACCGTGCAGCCGCAAGCCAGTGCTGGCGCCAGCTTCCACATGCCGATCATCAACGGGAAATTCCACGGCACGATGGCGGCAACCACGCCGACAGGCTCGCGCAGCGTATAGGTCAAAGCCTCGTCGCGGGTTGGGACGACTTCGCCATGAATTTTGTCGGCCCACCCGGCATAGTAAGTCAGCGTATCGATCGCCGCCGGCAGATCCTGCCGCAGCACGCCCGCAATCGGCTTGCCGGCATCGAGGCTTTCGAGCTCAGCGATTTCGTCCGCGTGCTGCTTCATCAATTCGACGAGGCGCAGCAGGATTTGGCCGCGCTCGGAGGCGCGCATCGTGCGCCATGGACCGTCGAAGGCGCGCCGGGCTGCGGCGACCGCACGATCGACGTCGTCCGCATTGCCCTCGGAAATGGTTGCGAGGACCTGCTCTGTGGCCGGGTTCAATGTGTTGAAGGTGCGCCCCGAGAGCGATGCGACACGCTGGCCGTCGATCAACAACAGCTTTTCAGCAGAGCGGGAAACCAGGGACGTCTTTTCTTGGGAGTAGTCATATGCAATCGACATCATATTCCTCCTATTCTTGTCCCTTAACTTGTGTATTAAATATGCTAACGTAAATATGAAATCGCGCGCCGGTGAATTGCTCATATATGAAATCAAATTCATAATACTGGTCCACGCATGTTGAATATCGAGATCGAAACCATCTGGCGATTCCACAAGGAAGGCAGCCCGCAGACTGCTGTGGTGATGCTCGGAATCCTCAACGAGATCCGGAAAACCGGGAAGCTCACCAGCGCCGCCGACCACGCCCAGCTGTCCTATCGGCATGTCTGGAACCTCGTCGAACAATGGTCGGAGTTTTTCGGCGTACCATTGGTCGAAACCCAGCGCGGCAAAGGCACCACGCTGACGCCATTCGGAGAAAAGCTGGTATGGGCCGGCGAGCGCATGCAGGCACGGCTTGGGCCGCAGCTAGAAAACCTCGCCCAGGAGTTGGCGACGGAGGTCAAGCCGTTTCTGCACCAACGCCCATCTGTGATCCGCGTCCACGCCAGCCACGGCTTCGCAGTCTCGAAATTGCGTGAGTTGCTGGATCGGGAGCCCGGTATCGGTGTCGATCTGCGCTACGTCAGCAACCAGCATTCGCTTGAATCACTGGCTCAAGGCGCCTGCGACCTTTCCGGTGTTCATCTTCCGCGCGGCGAACTGCGCGCTCAGAATATTCAGGCCTATCGCGAGTGGCTCGATCCGCGTGAGGACCGCGTCATCAGTTTCGTGACGCGCGAGATGGGGCTGATGGTGAAACGCGGCAATCCGCTGAAGATTTCTTCGCTGGAGGATCTGGTTGCGCGCAAAGCCCGGTTCGTCAATCGCGACCACGATTCCGGCACGCGGCTGTTGTTCAATCAACTGCTGGCCTTGCACAAGATCGACGAGGCGAAGATCAACGGCGCCCAGCAGATCGAATTTACCCATGCCGCGGTGGCGGCCTATGTCGCGAGCGACATGGCGGACGTAAGTTTCGGCGTCGAAGCTGCAGCCCGCCAATTTGGGCTCGACTTCGTGAGATTGCTCACCGAGGACTATTTTTTCGTGTGCCGCCGCGCCTTCCTCGAAACCGAACCGGTGCAGCGCGTCATCGATATCATGAAGGGCCAGGAATTTCGCGACGCGATCGCAAGCCTGCCCGGATACGTCGAGACCCGATCCGGATCGGTCAGTACCGTGAAAGAGTTTTTGGAGAGCGTGGAAGGTGACGAGCCGGTAAAGCGCGGCGCGAAAGCTTCGCTGCCGAAATGACAGGTGCCGCGCTAGCGCGGCACGACAGCCTGAAACACCGACTTCGCAGCCGACACCACATCCTCGGCAACCGACGGACGTTCCTGTTCAACACGCAGTTGACGCGGCGGGATATCCGCCGGCGGCGTAAGGCGCATCGAATCGTCGGCCTGCGCTTCGGCAGAGCGAGGTCCACGTCCTTGGGGCGCCGGCGCTGCCATGTCGCTTTCGCTCGGCGTGGGTGCAATCGTCACCGCGGGCGGGAGCGGCTGCACCGTTGACGGCGGGTTATAGACAACGCTGTTGACCCGGCGCTCTTGCGGCCGCGAGGTTTCGATGACGCGTGCTGTGTCCTGCTGGGCGCGAGGTTGTTCGGCCTGACGCTGCTGGTCAGAGCTGCGCAGACGCTCGATCGCGGCCCGGGCCAGATCGTTGGCATCACGTTCCGCAACTGCATTGGCCTCGACGGCGGGAGCCGCTGGCGCGGCCTTCGCAACTGTCTTTTCGCGGGCCCGGCGGGCTTCCGCTTCGGCCGCCTTTTCGGCCTTCTCAGCCTGCGCCTTCTCGGCCGCAAGCTTCTCGGCAGCCGCTTTTTCGGCTTTCTCGCTGGCGAGTTTTTCGGCGGCAGCCTTCTCCGCAGCGGCTTTTTCCGCGGCCTTTACCTTGGCAGCCTCGGCCTTCGCGGTTTCCTTGGCGGCTTTCTCGGCCTGCGCCGTATCATTCTGCTGAACTGGTTTGTTGCTTGCTGGAGCGTCCGGCGCCTTCGCCTTGGCGGGATTTGTCGGGGCGGCCATCGCGGCCTGGGGCTTGTCGGCCTCGGGCTTGTTGTTGATGTAGTGGGTCACGATGTAGGCGCCGACCACGGTCGCCACGATCGATGGAATGACTTCCAGAATGTATTTGGACAGAAATTTCTTGAGCATCGTCAACTCCCCGGCTCCCCGCTGTTGAATGCCGGAACTTTGGGGCCGATTGTGGGATCAACTGCGACGGATCGGTGGCAAACACTACGGTCCATCGGGTTTCACGATCAAATCCGCGTCGGCCAAACAAGGTGTTGGCAACAATTCGTTAACAGGCCGGCAACGGTCGCCGCTGGCCACCCGGCAGTTCCTGATTTCGCACAGCGGTTCGACGGAAAGCCGACCTGACATGCGTCACGGCGCCGATATAGACGAAACTGTCACAGCGGCGTAGCAAGGAACCGGCTTCCCCAGGCATCATCGCCGGCGGGCCCAAGACACTACGCCAACCAAAGCTTTCCGGGAGTTTCACGATCGTGACCGAACATCAGCCGACAGCCTCCATCGACGCCGTCGAACAGGGTCTGGCGTCGGCCGGCTACATCGCCAACCGCCAGATCGCGACCGCCGTTTATCTGTCGGAGCGGATTGAAAAGCCGATTCTCGTGGAAGGCCCGGCCGGCGTCGGCAAAACCGAACTCGCCAAGGCGATCGCGGCATGGCGCGGCCTCAAACTGATCCGCCTGCAATGTTACGAGGGGCTCGATGAAGCCAAGGCGCTCTACGAGTGGAAATACGCCAAGCAGCTTCTCTACACCCAGATTCTGAAGGACAAGCTGAGCGAGGTCCTCGGCGAAGCCGAGACGCTGCCGGCGGCGCTGAACAAGCTGCACGATTTCGGCGATGTGTTCTTCTCAAAGGAATTCGTCGAGCCGCGGCCGCTGCTGCAGGCGCTCGAACAGCCGAAAGGCTGCGTGCTGCTGATCGATGAAATCGACAAGTCGGATGCGGAATTCGAATCCCTGCTGCTCGAAATCCTGTCCGATTTTCAGGTCACGATTCCCGAACTCGGCACCGTCTCCGCGCTGGCGGCACCGACGGTGATCCTGACCTCCAACAGCGAACGCGACCTCGGCGACGCCCTCAAGCGGCGCTGCCTGCATCTTCACATCGGCTTTCCCGAGCAGCGGCTCGAGGAGCGTATTGTGGAGAGCCGTGTCCCCGGCATTTCCCAAACCTTGCGGCGCCAGATCGTCAGTTTCATCAACGATGTCCGCACGCTTGATTTGAAGAAACTGCCCTCGGTCAGCGAGGCCATCGACTGGGCGCGCGTGCTCGTGCTGCTGCAGGCGAGCGAACTGGATCAGCAGACGGTCAAGGACACACTCAATGTCCTCCTCAAGTACGAGGCGGACATCGAGACCACCCTGCCCCAGGTCACCACCTTCATCAGCAAGAACCGCCGCGAAAACGTCTTCGGTTAGATAGATGAGAGAGAACCTCCATCGTTTTTTTCGGGCGGCGCGCGGGGCCGGCGTACGGGTGTCGCCATCTGAAAGCATCGATGCGATGAGAGCCGTCGCCGAGGTCGGCTTTACAGACCGTGGCGTACTACGCGACACGCTTCTGCTGACGCTGGCCAAGACCCAGGACGAGAAGCAGTCGCTCGGCCAGTGCTTCGACCTCTTCTTCCAGCAACCGGACATCGCCGCTCCGGCGACACAGGACAACCAGCCGGATGCATCGCCTGCCGAGCAGGCGTCGTCCAGCGAAACAGCTGCGTCCGTCTCCAGCCTCGGACCGCTGGCCCAGATGCTGATGGCACAGGATCGCAACGCGATCGCGGCCGCTGTTGCAAGCGCCGCCAATGCCGCCGGACTTTCGGATATCCGGTTTTTCACTCAGCGCGGCATCTATTCGAGCCGGATCCTCGATCAACTCGGCATCATGCAATTGAGAGACGATCTCGATGCGTTGACCGCGTCAGACCCTGCACAAGCGGAACGCCTTGCGGCAGCAACCGAAGCGCTGCGCGAGACGGTCCGCGATACCGTGTCTCAAGCCCTGGTGTTGTACGCCCGCGAGGAAAGCGAAAACCTGCGTCACGAAATCCTTCGCAACGCGCCGATGTCGCAGCTCGATCAACGGCAGGTTGAGCAGATGCGCCTGCTGATCCGCCAGATCGCGCGCCGTTTGCGCGAGCGCTACAGCAAGCCGCGCAAGCGCCCGCGACGCGGCCACCTCGACGTCCGTCGTACGATCAGGCGCAACGCAGCATGGGGCGGTGTGCCCTTCCTGACCACATGGAAGCGCAAGCATCGTGAGAAGCCGAGGATCATTGCGCTGTGCGATGTCAGCGGATCGGTTGCCCGCGTGTCAGACTTCTTCCTGCTGCTGATCTACAGCCTGCACGAAGTGGTTTCCGATGTCCGCTCCTTCGCGTTTTCGAGCCATCTCATCGAAGTCAGTGACATTCTCGATTCGGAGGACTCCACTCAGGCCATGAAGGAGATCATGGCGAAGGTTGGATTCGGGTCATCCGACTACGGCAAGTCGCTCGCTGATTTCGAAAAACTCGCCCTCAAAGCCGTGACCCCGCTGACAACGGTGATCGTGCTCGGCGATGCGCGGACCAATAATCTCAATCCGCGCGCCGACATCCTGCGGCGCATCTCGGAGCGATCGAAACGGCTGGTGTGGCTCAATCCCGAAGGCCGCATGGGATGGGGCTGGGGCGACTCGGAAATGCCGCGCTACGCCACCTATTGCAACGTCGTCCGGCAATGCTCTTCGGCAAAGCAGCTTGAGCGCGCCGTGACTGATATCGTTGCGTCGTATCAGTAGGGCATCAAACGGTTGGCGCTGACGATTACGGCGACAGCACCAGGAAGATGTACACGGCGAATATCAGCGTGTGCACCAGTCCGAACATGATGTTGGTGCGGCCGGTCCCAAATGTCGTCAGGCTGACGAACATGGTCATGACCAGCAACACCGTGTCGCGTCCGTCGAGCCCGAGGACCAGCGTCTTGCCGAGGACATAGGTCGCAATGGCGACCGCTGGAATCGTCAATCCAATGGTCGCCAGCGACGAGCCCAATGCAAGGTTGAGGCTCTTTTGCAGGTCGTTCTTCCGCGCCGCGGACAACGCTGCGATGCTTTCAGGCAGCAGGACCAGCAGCGCCACGACGACGCCTGCAAAAGCTGGAGGCGCGCCGATCGCCGCAGCGCCCGCATCCACCACCAGCGAAAATTTCTTGGCGAGCAGCACCACGGCGCCGAGCGAGACCAGCAACAGCGCGCTGCTGAGCACGAGTTCTTGAACTGGCGCCGATGCGTGCTCGGCCTCTTCCTGGTCGGTCTCGACGATGAAGTAATCGCGATGGCGGATGGTCTGGGTGTAGAGAAACACGCCGTAGAGCACGACCGTCACCACACAGACAAAGGCGAGCTGCGGCGCGGAATAGATTGGCCCGGGCGTAGCCCGCGTATAGTTCGGCAAGACCAGAGTGATGGTCGCGAGAACGATCAGCACCCCGAGATAGACGTTCACGCCGGTGACCTGGAAATCCTGCTCCTTGTAGCGGAGCCCGCCTGCCAGAATGCAGATGCCGACCAGGCCGTTACACACGATCATGACCACCGCGAACACGGTGTCGCGCGCCAGCGACGCCGCCGCCTTGTCGCCGAGCATGATGGTCGCGATCAGCGCAACCTCGATCACCGTCACCGACAGCGTCAACAGCAGCGTGCCGAAGGGTTCGCCGACCCGGTGCGCGATGACTTCGGCATGGTGAACGGCGGCAAACACGGTCCCGAACAGGATGACCAGCAGCACCGCCGCGAAGACGAATCCCGGCAGGGAATGGGTGAAGCCGAGACCAGGATAGATCGTGCTGCCGAAAAGCAAGACGGCCAGCGTGGGGTAGACCCAGGCTGACCGTGGCATGTGAGAGTGAGCGCTCATGCGCGGTATAGCTCCATGGTCGAAGGCCTAGTGTCCTTGGGACCCACCGTACTCGCGGGAGGTGAAGAAAATTTGCTCGCCGGTGCAAGATACCTTAACCAAAAAGCACTGCTTCTAGGAAGGAAACGAAAAAATGTTCTCTCACATCATGATCGGGACCAACGATCTCGACAAGGCCAAGTCATTTTATGACAAATTGCTGGGGACGCTCGGCGTACAGCCGGCGGTGGTCGATCGCCACCGCATCTTTTATCGGACCAAGACCGGGACGTTTTCCGTCTCCATACCAATCGATGGCAGACCGGCCACCGCGGCCAATGGCGGAACCGTTGGTTTTACAGCGGCT
Organism: Bradyrhizobium sp. SYSU BS000235; assembly: GCF_049747295.1. Taxonomy (NCBI): domain Bacteria; kingdom Pseudomonadati; phylum Pseudomonadota; class Alphaproteobacteria; order Hyphomicrobiales; family Nitrobacteraceae; genus Bradyrhizobium; species Bradyrhizobium sp. SYSU BS000235. The sequence continues at coordinate 2,985,744 of NZ_JBMHJM010000001.1, read as the reverse complement.
TCGGCTGAGGAAGCCGATGCCTGGCACGCAATGGGAATCGCGAACGGCGGCACAACGTGCGAGGATCCACCCGGCATCCGTGAGATGGGCGGTGTGAAGATGTACCTCGCCTATCTGCGCGACCTGGACGGCAACAAGCTCTGCGCGCTGTATCGCCTCCCACGGGCTTAAAGAGAAGACCGTGCCTAAAAAAGATAAGGCCGCGCCAAACAGCGCGGCCTTCAAATATTTAGCAAGTAGACGACGTTTCTGCCTACATCGCCTTGACGATGTTTTCGGTCATCTTCTTGGCGTCGCCCAGCAGCATCATCGTGTTGTCACGATAGAACAGCGGGTTGTCGACGCCGGCGTAGCCCGAGGCCAGCGAGCGCTTGATGAACATCACCGTGCCCGCCTTCCAGACCTGCAACACCGGCATGCCGTAGATCGGCGATTTCGGGTCTTCTTCCGCAGCGGGGTTGGTGACGTCGTTGGCGCCGATCACGAAGGCGACATCGGCCTGGGCGAATTCCGAGTTGATGTCCTCGAGTTCGAACACCTCATCGTAAGGCACGTTGGCTTCAGCCAGCAGCACGTTCATATGACCGGGCATGCGGCCCGCCACCGGATGGATGGCATACTTGACCTCGACGCCCTCCTTCTTGAGCGTGTCGGCCATTTCGCGCAGCGCGTGCTGAGCCTGGGCCACCGCCATGCCGTAACCCGGCACGATGATGACCTTCTGCGCGTTCTTCATGATGAAGGCCGCGTCGTCCGCCGAGCCGAGCTTGACCGGCTTGGCTTCGCCGCCGCCGCCGGCAGCAGCCGCGCCACCGGTTTCGCCGCCGAAGCCGCCGAGGATGACCGAGATGAAGGATCGGTTCATCGCGTGGCACATGATGTAGGACAGGATCGCACCGGAGGAGCCGACCAGCGCCCCGGTGATGATCAGCGCCGAATTGCCCAGCGTGAAGCCGATGCCGGCAGCCGCCCAGCCGGAATAGGAGTTCAGCATCGAGATCACCACCGGCATGTCGGCGCCGCCGATCGGGATGATCAGCAACGCGCCGAGCACCAGGGCGATGATGGTGATCAGCCAGAAGTCGACCGCGCTCTGCGACGACACCAGGCCGTAGATGAAGAACACCAGCGCCAGGGCGAGCACGATGTTGATGATGTGGCGTGCCGGCAGGATGATCGGGGCGCCGCTCATGCGGCCGGACAGCTTGAGGAACGCGATCACCGAGCCGGTGAAGGTCAGCGCGCCGATGGCAACGCCGAGCGACATTTCGACCAGGCTGGAGCCGTGGATGTTGCCACGGGTGCCGATGTCGAAGGCCGCAGGCGCGTAGAACGCACCGGCCGCCACCAACACCGCCGCCATGCCGACCAGCGAGTGGAAGGCCGCGACCAGTTCCGGCATCGAGGTCATCGGCACACGACGTGCGATCAGCGCACCGATGCCGCCGCCGATGGCGATGCCGAGGATCACCAGGATCCAGCCCGTGGCGCTGGTCGGCGGATGCGTCGCCAGCGTGGTGGCCACCGCAATACCCATACCGATCATGCCGAGGAAGTTACCCTGGCGGGATGATGCCGGGCTCGACAGACCACGAAGTGAAAGGATGAAAAGCGAACCAGCGATGAGATAAAGAACGGCAGAGAGATTAGCGCTCATTGACTATGCCCCTGCTCACTTCTGCTTCTTCTTGTACATCGCCAGCATGCGCTGGGTGACCAAGAAGCCGCCAAAAATATTCACGCATGCAAAAATCAATGCAACGAAGCCGAAGGCGCGCGCCCACAGCGGGCCATTGTCATCGCCGACCGCCGAGACGCCGACGGCAAGCAATGCACCGACCACGATGACCGATGAAATCGCGTTGGTCACCGACATCAGCGGGGTATGCAGCGCGGGCGTCACCGACCACACCACGAAGTAGCCGACGAAAACGGCAAGTACGAAAATCGACAACCGGAAGACAAACGGATCGACAGCCTCAATCCCGTGCATGGCGGCTCTCCCTTATGCTTTCGGCTGGAAATTGGGATGAATGACAGCGCCGTCCTTGGTCAGCGCGGTGGCCTTCACCAGCTCATCGTCCCACTTCACGGCGAGCGACTTGCTCTCCTTGTCGTAAAGTGTCTCGATGAAGGACTGGAGGTTCTTGGCGTAGAGGCTCGACGCGGACGCCGCGACCTTGCCGGCGAGGTTCGGGAAGCCGACGATCTTGACGCCGTTCACCTCGGCGATCTGGCCGGACTGCACGCCTTCGACGTTGCCGCCGCGCTCGACCGCGAGGTCAACCAGCACCGACCCCGGCTTCATCGACTTCACCATCTCGAGGCTGATCAGCTTTGGCGCCGGACGGCCCGGGATCAGCGCGGTGGTGATGACGATGTCCTGCTTCTTGATGTGCTCGGCCGTGAGTTCAGCCTGCTTGGCCTGATACTCTTTCGACATTTCCTTGGCGTAGCCGCCCGCGGTCTCAGCCTGTTTGAACTCCTCGTCCTCGACCGCGATGAATTTCGCGCCGAGCGACACCACCTGCTCCTTCACCGCCGGACGGACGTCCGTCGCGGTCACGACAGCGCCGAGGCGGCGTGCGGTTGCAATGGCCTGCAAGCCGGCAACGCCGACGCCCATGATGAAGACCTTGGCAGCAGGCACGGTGCCGGCCGCCGTCATCATCATCGGGAATGCGCGGCCAAAGGCTTCGGCGGATTCGATCACCGCGCGGTAGCCGGCGAGGTTGGCCTGTGACGAGAGAACGTCCATCACCTGCGCACGGGTGATGCGCGGCATCAGCTCCATGGCGAAGGCCGCGACACCGGCATCCGCCATCGTCTTCAACGCAGCGTCGTTGCCGTACGGATCCATGATCGCGATGGCCAGCGCGCCTTTCTTGTATTTGGCGACTTCGGCCGCCTCCGGGCGCTTCACCTTGATGACGATGTCGGCGTCTTTCACCGCATCGGCGCTCACCGTGGCGCCGACGGCTTCATAGTCCGCATCCAGCAGCCCCGACTTGAGGCCGGCGCCCGGTTCGATGGCTACATCGATGCCTAATGACTTAAATTTCTTGACCGTGTCAGGCGTCGCCGCAACCCGTGGCTCCGCTGCATCGATTTCTTTGGCTATCGCAATTTTCATGACGCCTCCCGCGACCCTGTAACGCCGCGCATGACCAGCACCGGCGTCGCCGCCGGTGACGACGGAACGATAGGATCAGAGCAGGAAGATCGCCATCAGGACGAGAATGGCGATGACACTCAGCGTGCCGTATTTGGTCAGCGCCAGAAACCCTTCATAGGTCTGCTCGTGCGCGATGTAGTCGTTGCCATCCGCGGTTGTGTAAGCGACTTCACTATGATCGGCCATTGGTCCCTCCAGCACCATTTAAAAGGTAGCGGGAATTAGCCCAAATGCGGCGCAAGGGCAACGTCCAGCAGCCTCCAACGGGCTGATTAAACCGCCCGCAGGCAAGCTATGCAACGCAATCTGTGAAGTTTTTCCACGATACGGAACGGGGCGGGATTGCCGCCCCGGGCGCCCTACCCCATTGCCTCCAGCTCGGCGATCAGGTTTTCGATCACCGACAACCCGCCATCCCAGAATTTGGGGTCCTTGGCGTCGAGCCCGAACGGCTTGAGCAGGTCCGAATAGTGCTTCGTACCGCCGGCCGACAGCATGGCAAGGTAGCGCTCCGCAAAACCTTCGGACGCATGTTCGTAGACCGCATAGAGCGAGTTCACGAGGCAATCACCGAAAGCATAGGCATAGACGTAGAACGGCGAATGGATGAAGTGCGGGATATACATCCAGTAGGTCTCGTAGCCCGGCTTGATCTCAATGGCCGGACCGAGGCTTTCGCCCTGCACACTCAGCCAGAGTTCGCCGATCCGCTCGGCGGTCAGTTCGCCATTGCGTCGTTCGGTGTGGATCGCGCGCTCAAACGAATAGAACGCGATCTGGCGCACCACCGTGTTGATCATGTCTTCGACCTTGCCCGCGAGCAGCGCCTGGCGATCCTTGGCGCTCTTGGTCTGGGCTAGCAGCCGCTTGAATGTCAGCATTTCGCCGAACACGCTGGCCGTCTCTGCCAGCGTCAGCGGCGTCGGGGCCATCAGCGCTCCGTTCTTGGCTGCGAGCACCTGATGCACGCCGTGACCGAGCTCATGCGCGAGCGTCATCACGTCGCGGGGTTTGCCCTGATAATTCATCAGGACATAGGGATGCGCCGAGGGCGTGGTGGGGTGGGAGAACGCGCCCGGCGCCTTGCCGGCACGAACCGGCGCATCGATCCACCGGTCATCGAAGAAACGCCCGGCGATCCCGGCCATTTCCGGCGAGAAGTCGCCGTAGGCCTTCAGGATGGTGCCTTTCGCGTCGTCCCAGCCGATCTGGGCGGACGACGCAAACGGGAGCGGCGCGTTACGGTCCCAATAAGCGAGCTTCTTCTTTTTGAACCAGCGCGCCTTCATGGCGTAGTAGCGATGCGACAGCCGTGGATAGGCCGCCCGCACGGACGCCACCAGCGCGTCCACCACTTCGCGCTCGACGCGGTTGGCGAGATGGCGGGAGTCCGCGATGTCCTGGAAGCCGCGCCAGCGGTCGGAAATCTCCTTGTCCTTGGCCAGCGTATTGGTGATCAGCGCAAAGGTGCGCTCGTTGGCCTTGAAGGTTTTCGCCAGGGCTTCGGCGGCTGCCTTGCGCTTGGCCGGATCACGGTCCTGCATCAGGGTCAGCGTCGGCTCAATGGCGAGCTCCTTGCCGCCCACCTTGAAGCGCAAGCCGGCGATGGTCTGGTCGAACTGCCTGTTCCACGCGGCGTAGCCGCTGACCGACTTCTCATGAAACAGCTGCTCGACACGATCCTCGAGCTGGTACGGCTTGTCCTTGCGCAGATCCTCGATCCACGGACGATAGTGCCCAAGCGCCGGCGTCTCCATCGCCTGCTCCAGCAGATCGTCGTCAACGCGGTTGAGTTCGAGCGCAAAGAACAGCAGGTGCACCGACGCCGCCGTGATGCGCTCGGATACGTCGCCGTAAAATTTGGAGATGGCAGGATCGACGGTGTCACCGGCATGAGCCAGCCCGGCATAAGACGCCAGCCGGCCCGCAAGATCGTCGATCGCCTCATAAGTCCTGACCGCTTCAGCCAGCCAATTGCCACCCTCGGGCGTTGCAACGTTCTCCGCAATCTTGCCCTTGTAGGCAGTCTCGAACGCCAAACAATCCGCATCGAGCTTGTCGAGATCGCGCGCAACCTCGGGGGCATCGATCGACTGATAGAGATCGGTCAGATTCCACTCCGGCAACTTGCCGAGCCTGTTCGATGGCTTGGCTGCGCCCGCTGTCGACTTGCGCTTAGCCGTCTTGGCGACAGACTTCTTGGCTGCCGTCTTCACTGCCTTCTTGGCCGCGACCTTCTTGGCTGCTGACTTAGCTGCCGGTTTGGCAGGGGACTTGCGGAGAGCAGATGACGAACGCGGGGCCATGCTTTTTTCAAACCTGTGTTTTCGTTTCAGACCGGCTTTATCAACGCGACACTATCAAACACCGAGGCAATGAACGCTAACCTGTTGACAACGACAGCGTTGCGACAACCTGAGGTCAACTCTTAAGAGGCCGTTAATCGCCATCCGCCAAAGTGCCTCGATTCGAAACAGATAAAACTAAAACGCGGGGAACGCCATGGCTGCAACCATTCTGATTGCCGACGACGACGCAGTACAGCGGCGGCTCGTCGAAAATATGGTGCAGCGCTGCGGTTATGACGCTGTGACGGTCGAAAATGGCGATGCAGCCGTTGCCATGCTGCTGGATTCTGACGCAAAAGCAATCGATGCACTGGTGCTCGACCTTGTCATGCCGGGTCTCGACGGGATGGGTGTGCTCGCAAAAATCCGCGAGGCCGGCCTCGATCTCCCGGTGATCGTGCAGACCGCGCATGGCGGGATCGACAATGTCGTGTCCGCGATGCGCGCGGGCGCGCATGACTTCGTCGTGAAGCCTGTCGGCGTCGAACGCCTCCAAGTGTCCTTGCGCAATGCGCTCAATTCCAGCGCGCTGAAGGGCGAGCTGCAACGCATCAAGCACAGCCGCGAGGGCAAGCTGACCTTCGCCGACATCATCACACGGTCGGAGGCGATGACGAACGTCATTGCCATGGGCAAGCGCGCCGCCTCCTCCGCCATTCCAGTGCTGATCGAAGGCGAGTCCGGCGTCGGCAAGGAGCTGATCGCCCGCGCTATTCACGGCTCCAGCGAGCGCAGCGCGAAACCATTTGTCGCGGTCAATTGCGGCGCCATTCCCGAAAATCTCGTCGAGTCGATCCTGTTCGGCCACGAGAAAGGCGCGTTCACCGGCGCAACCGAACGGCACGCGGGCAAATTCGTCGAAGCATCGGGCGGCACCTTGTTTCTCGATGAAATCAGCGAATTGCCGCTGGCCGCCCAAGTCAAGCTGCTGCGCGCCCTGCAGCAAGGAGAGGTCGAGCCGGTCGGCGGCCGCAGGCCCGTCAAGGTCGACGTCCGCATCGTCTCGGCCACCAACCGTAACCTGCTGAATCACGTGAAGGCCGGGCATTTCCGCGAGGATTTGTTCTATCGCCTGCACGTGCTGCCGCTGACCATTCCGCCGCTGCGCACACGCCTGGAAGACATTCCCCATCTCGTTCGCCATTTCGTGGCGAGATTCTGCGCCGAGGAAAATCGGCGGATCACGGGCATCAGCGGCGAAGCCATGGCGCTGCTGGGACGCGTGCCGTGGCCCGGCAACGTTCGCCAGCTCGAGAATGCGGTCTATCGCGCAGTGGTCATGAGCGACAGCGATCAACTCGGGGTCGATGATTTCCCGCAGGTCGGCACGATGCAGGCGGATTCAGTGGCTTCCCTTGCGGAGCCGCTGGCTCTCCATCCCGATGCAGCCTCCGTAACCGAGCTGATTGCCGGTGCCGAAATACCTATTGCGCCGGCCCCCACTGGCCATCACTTTACATCTACGGCATCGGCCTACGGAGCCCTCACCATGACCGGTGACGATGGCGAGGTCCGTCCGCTGGCGGATATCGAGGCGGAAACAATCCGCTTTGCCATCTCGCACTATCGGGGACAGATGTCGGAAGTCGCGCGGCGGCTCAAGATCGGCCGTTCGACATTGTATCGGAAGCTCGATGAAACGGCGTCCGGAACGGCGCCGTCCGATCGGGATCACTGAGCTTCGAATCACTTGTAAAATTCACGGCGTCCGATCTCTTTTTTTGCCTCGCGTTGAACCGTTGCGGTCCGGTGACAGACCAAGGAAAAGCGCGTGGCAATGCGCGCAAGCCGTTGCAAGGGATGCCGAATTGAAGTCATTTCTGTGAGATGACTTTGAGTTGATCTGGCGGTGACTGGCCGCCTCAGCCGAGCGCGTGTACCTTCTCGCCGAACTTTCGGGTGCGGGATGTGTTGCAGTACTGACCGGCGCTTTTGCAAAGGTTCTGACGGAACAAAGGAGCTGTTCCATAGCGAACGGTTCCACCCAAGGGGTGCGAGAATGCATGACTTTTCGACTGGCCGCAGTGGCCTGAGCGGCTTCGACCGGGTGGTGGCAGCCATTGCAGCAACTTTCCTTACGGTCGCATCGACCGCAGCAATTGCACAATCAGGTCCGGCAAAGACGCCAGCGGAACTTGCCATCGACGCAGCAGTCCCTGTTCCCGAACCCGCAAACGTTCCTCCCCCGACAGCGGCCGATATCAAGCTCGACACCACCGCGACCGCTCCGGCTGCGCTTCCGAAGAAAGACGAAGTCGTCGCGACGCCCGCTCCGGTTCCTGCTCCTGCGGCATCAACCGCCTCCGCACCTGCGGCGACACCAGCCGCAACTGCAGCACCGGCAACTGCCAACGCAACACCTGCCGCACCAGCAGCCGCGACAGCTAATCCTGCTCCTGCAACAGCATCCGCCCCGGCAGATGCGGCAAAGGCCGCTCCGGCCGTTGCCTCCGCAGATCAGCCGGTCGCAGACAAGCTGCGCGACTTGATTGCCAGCAGGGCAACAAAATATTTCGACCGCAAGGCAGAGCGTGCCGCCGTCGAAGCCTTTTATAAGGATCGCAGCTACGCACCGGTCTGGAGCGAAAGCGGCAAAGCGACCGAGCGCGCGAAGGGTGTGATGTCGCGCCTGAAGGACGCCGCCGCTGAAGGTCTCAATCCGAACGACTATCCAACGCCTGACTTCGCCGCGGCAGCGACCCCGGACGCGCTGGCCGAAGCCGAGCTGAAGTTGACCGAAAGCGCGATGGATTATGCACGCCACGCCCAGAGCGGCCGCATGCACTGGTCACGCGTCAGCGCCGACATTCTGTTTCCGGAGCATCCGATCGATCCGACGGAAGTGCTGACCAACCTTTCGACGGCGAAAAACGCATCGGCCGCGCTCGACGGCTACAATCCGCAGCACAAGGGCTATCAGGCGCTGAAGGCCAAGCTCGCGGAGCTGCGTGGCGTCAGCGACGACCCCTCCAAGCAGATCGCCGAAGGCGAGACGCTGAAGTTCGTCAAGCCGACGAAGAAGAATCCGGCGCCGGTCGTGATGGGAGACGAGCGCGTACCGGCGTTGCGCGCCAAGCTCAATGTCGCTGAAAACGCAGACGACAAGAACTACGACGCTGACGTTGCCGCAGCGGTCCGCAAGTTTCAGGCAAGCAATGGTCTGAAGGCGACCGGCGTTCTCGATAACCGCACGGTGCAGGCCATCAACGGACCCAAGAGCGAGCGCCAGATCGATATCGTGCGCGTCAACATGGAGCGCTGGCGCTGGCTGCCGCGCGAACTAGGCGCCAAGTCGCTGGGCAACGCCTACGTGATCCTGAACATTCCCGACTACACGTTGAAGGTGATGCACAATGGCGAGCAGGTCTGGAAGACCCGCGTCGTCACCGGCAAGCCTGGGACCCACGCCACACCGCTCCTGACGGAGACGATGAAGTACATCACCGTCAATCCGACCTGGAATGTGCCGCCTTCGATCATCTACAATGAATATCTTCCGGCGATGCAGCAGGACCCAACCGTTTTGCAGCGTATGGGCCTGAAGTTTGAGCGTAATCGGGATGGCAGCATCCACATTTCGCAGCCGCCGGGCGAAGGCAATGCGCTTGGCCGCATCCGCTTCAACTTCCCGAACAAGTTCCTGGTCTATCAGCACGACACACCGGACAAGTATCTGTTCGCGAAGGAAGAGCGCGCGTTCAGCCATGGCTGCATGCGCGTGCAGAACCCCGACCAATATGCGGCGACACTGCTGGGCATCGTGCTGCCGCAGGATCACTACACGCCGGAAAAAATCCGCAGCATGTACGGCCGTAACGAAGTCAACATCAACTTCCCGACGCCGATCCCGGTGAACATCACCTATCAAACGGCATTCGTGGACGATGCAGGCAAGCTTGAATTCCGCAAGGACGTCTATGGCCGCGACGCGACCATGATTGCGATGCTCAAGGGCAGCGGCAAGGACCTCGAAACGGTCGTGGCCCATTCGCAGCCGAACTACGTGCGGCCGACCGCAAATGTGAACGTTCCCGGCGACACCTATGCTAGCAACAGCGGCAGCGGCCTGGGATTCTTTGAGCGCCTGTTCGGCGCCCCGACCCCGCCGCCAGCACCGGTCCGCGGGCGCCGGGTCGCCCGCTAAGCCTTTGATCTGGCGAGAACAAACGCGGGTTTCCATCTCCCGATAGAACTAAAAAAGGCCCCGAACCGAGTTCGGGGCCTTTTTATTAACCATCCCTTTTAATCCGTCCCCCGTCGGATCGGCATACCGGCCCTTTTTTGCCATACTCGCCGCGTCATATCCCGACGGGTCTTCATGAACTATCGGTAAGACTTGGGTACGTAACTTGAGTACCTGCAAACTGGGTACGTTGAGACTTGGGTAAGTCTGGACTTGGGTAGACGCGTTTGGGCAGACTTCGGGTTGACTTGGGCAGGTGACTTTGGGGATGGCTAAAACTCGGTTAACTCTCCTGCCTTAAGACTGCGTTCATCAAATTGACATCCTCCCTCGTTGCGTGGGGTAGCGGGGGATCCCTTTAACGAACAGGCTACAGCTGACGGGATTCTGAGTGGCGGGCGGTTTTCCACGCAGCTTCGACTATCGGCGACTTTCGCGAACCGGCGTTCGCGTCAGCTTCGCAGCACTGTTGCTGATCGTCACCGGCGCCCGTTCCGTCCATAATGCGACCGCCGACGGCGACACCCGCACCCTCTCCTTCCACCATACCCACTCCGGCGAAGACCTCACTATCACCTTCAAGCGCAGCGGCCGCTACGACGAAGCCGCGCTGAAGAAGCTCAATCACTTCCTCCGCGACTGGCGCAGCCAGGACCAGACCACGATGGATCGACGGCTGTTCGACATCATCTGGGAGGTCTACCGCGACGTCGACGGCAAGCAGCCGATCCAGATCATTTCCGCCTATCGCTCTCCGGCCACCAACGCGATGCTCCGCCGCCGCTCCTCGGGCGTGGCGCGCTTCAGCCAGCATATGCAGGGCCACGCGATGGACTTCTTCATCCCGGGCGTTCCGCTTGAGCAGATCCGCTTCGCCGGATTGCGCCTGCAGCGCGGCGGCGTCGGCTTCTATCCGACCTCCGGCTCGCCCTTCGTGCATCTCGACACCGGCAACATCCGTCACTGGCCGCGCATGACGCACGACCAGCTGGCACGGGTGTTCCCGGATGGCCGCACGGTGCATGTGCCGACCGACGGCAAGCCGCTCAAAGGTTATGAGCTGGCACTGGCCGATATTCGTAAGCGTGGCGACGAGGCCGATGCGCCGTCCAAGAGCAAGAGCTTCCTGGCCTCGCTGTTCGGTCGCAAGCAAGCTGACGACGATGATGAAAGCGCTGCGAGCGATGCGGCTGGCAGCAATGCGAGCGTAAAGGTTGCAACCGAGACCAAGCCGAGCGCGCTGGCGAAACTTGCCGAGATTGTCCCGCTCCCCCGTGCCAAGCCGAAAGCGGCAGCAACCTATCAGGTCGCCTCAGCCGCAGCTCCGACACCTGTTGTGCTCAAGGAGCCTGCCACGGCGACGGCAGAACCGTCGGAGCCAACTGTTGTCGATATGATCAATGCCCGCGGCATTTGGGATAACGCGTCAGCAGAGAATTACGCGCCGCCGGCGCAGGTCGCAGCGCTCAAACGGCGCGGCGCGCAGGTGGCGGCCGATCCGCAGTCGACGGCCAGCCTGCCCGAGAACGTGTCGGACGCACTCGCCTACGCACCGACGGCAGCACCGCTCGACCGCAGCCAGATCGTAGCCGCCAGCGCACCTGTCCCTCCACGCACGCGCTCGACATCGCAGACACCCAATCCGCTGGGAACAAACGAAGCCTTGATGGCCCAGAACCAGTCAGGCGCGATCGCAAAAACGGTACGCGTCAGGGCGGTGTCGAAAGCGAATGATCTGTGGTTGCGCGCGATGATCGTCGCGCCGAGCGCCAGCAGAACGCTCACAGCTTCAACGATCGGCGATCAGGACATGACCGTGCTACGTACGCACTTCGTCAAACCGAATACCGCCGTCGCCATGACGTTCTCGGACGATCCGCAGATGGGCGTGGTTTGCGAGCAGTTCACCGGTTCGGCGATCGCGACCTTGCCGACGACATCCTTTGCGATGCGAACCGCGTCGCTGCGGTGATCACCCGACTGCCGTCGGCCTAGCCAGACCGTTCTTTTCAGAAATTTTTGGGTGGGCTGCGCGGTACACGACCGCGCACCAATCAATCAGACGTCCGGACAGCCGCGATCAGAGCATTCCCAGCGCCTGCATATAGGTCTCCAGGATGGTTTCCTGTTCCTGGCGCTCATCCGCGTCCTGCTTGCGCAGACGGATGATGGTTCGCAACGCCTTGACATCAAACCCATTGCCCTTGGCTTCGCCATAAACGTCCTTGATGTCGTCGGAGAGCGCCTTCTTCTCTTCTTCGAGCCGCTCGATACGTTCGATGATCGACTTGAGCTGATCCTTTGCGAAGCGATGCGCTTCATCAGTGACGGCGGCAGCAGCGGTGGCCATCGGGTACTCCTGAACTTGTGATGGGAACGAAGTGCGCACCCTCACGGCGACACGTCATCTCCAATTCACACTCAAGAGTACGGCCCGCTGCGTCAAGGCAACGCGGCAGTTCATCCACAGCGACCCACAGAAGAAAGAAAAATCCGTCCCGAAGGAGCAATTCGACTTGCCATGATGAAACGGAACATCGCGATTCTTCGATGTTTCAGATCAGTGGCCCGCGGCGCTCTTGTTCATCGCCGCAATCTGCTCGGGCGTCGCTTCGTTCTGATGCTTGGCCTTCCACTCGTCATACGGCATCCCGTAAACCACCTCGCGGCTCTCGTCCTTGCTGAGCGCGACGCCCTGGGCGTCAGCGGCATCCTTGAGCCAGTTCGACAGACAGTTGCGGCAAAATCCAGCAAGATTCATCAGGTCGATGTTCTGCACGTCGGTGCGCGTCCGCAGATGTTCGACGAGCCGGCGAAAAGCGGCCGCCTCAAGTTCGGTCTGGGTCTTGTGGTCCATCGTCATGGTTACTTTCCTGAGATTGTTGTTTTCTAGTGTGGCGTCTCGCAATTGCCGACCTGTCTTGCAGCTAGTCTCATATCGACAATTGCGAGACAGAAGCCACACTAGCGCTTTGATTTTGCTAGTGTCCTTTCGTCTCCGAATAACCGTGCGAGCGCGCCGCAAATGGGTCGGTTATTCGGAGACGGGACACTAGATTGAACTTAACATGGGTATCGTCCCACAATCTGCCATGTCGCGGGGGCAAACAGGTTCAAAGGTGCAACCGGCTGATCGACGATGCCCGACGGTTTGGCGATCCGCCGATGCGCCTGTATGATGGACTGGAACTGACTGACCGCGAAAGGGAAGTCGCGACGGTTTTTTACCGATGCCGGCCATCTGTTACGCGAAATCAATCATTGGTTGATATACACTCGATTAGATGACAGCCCCCGCCCGACACGCCTTCTCCCGCCGCACCATCATCGCCAGCCTCACCGGGCTTGTTGCGTTCGTGGCTTTGTGCGCCTGGAGCAGCCCGGCGGCCGCAGATTTTCGGCTCTGCAACAACACGTCGAGCCGGGTCGGTATTGCGCTGGGCTACAAGGATAACGAAGGCTGGATCACCGAAGGCTGGTGGAACGTATCCTCCAACAGCTGCGAGACGTTGCTGAAGGGCACTCTCGTCGCGCGTTATTATTATATCTATGCGGTCGACTATGATCGCGGCGGAGAATGGTCCGGCCAGGCCTTCATGTGCTCGCGCGACAAGGAATTCACCATCAAAGGCACTGAAGATTGCCTCGCGCGCGGTTTCGACCGGACCGGGTTCTTTGAAGTCGATACCGGTGAACAGCGCGCCTGGACTGTGCAATTGACCGAGTCGAGCGAGCAAAATCCAAAGCGCACGCCGGGTCTTCCCGGCATGCCGAATTCGCCGGGAGCCACACAACCGGGCGCCCTTCCCGGCACTGCCCCCGGAAATCCGAAATGAGACGTTTGCGTCGTATTAAAATTCTCGCCACGTTGGGTCCAGCATCATCCGATAGCGCCACGATCCGCAAATTGTTCGAAGCTGGTGCGGACGTCTTCCGCATCAACATGAGCCACACCTCGCATGACAAAATGCGGGAGCTGGTGGCGACGATCCGCAATGTTGAAAGCAGCTACGGCCGCCCAATCGGTATCCTTGTCGATTTGCAGGGTCCCAAGTTGCGGCTTGGCAATTTTGCCGAGGGCGCCGTCGAGCTGAACAACGGCGCGATGTTCACGCTGGATTCTGACCCGACACCGGGCGACAAGACCCGCGTCTATCTTCCGCATCCCGAAATTCTCCGCGCGTTGAAGCCGGGCCATGCACTGCTGATCGATGACGGCAAGCTGCGCCTGATCGCGGAAGAAACCTCACCCGATCACGCTCTCGTTCGCGTCGTGACCGGCGGCCGCATGTCCGACCGCAAGGGCGTCAGCCTGCCCGATACCGACTTGCCGGTCTCGGCCATGACGACGAAAGACCGCGCCGATCTCGAAGCTGCCCTGGAGACGGGCATCGACTGGATCGCACTGTCGTTCGTGCAGCGCGCCGACGACGTGATCGAAGCCAAGAAACTGGTGCGCGGCCGCGCAGCGGTGATGTCCAAAATCGAAAAACCCCAGGCGATCGAACGTCTCGCGGATATCATGGAAGCGTCGGATGCCTTGATGGTGGCCCGTGGCGACCTCGGCGTCGAACTCCCTGCCGAACGCGTCCCCGGCCTTCAGAAGCAGATGACACGCATGGCGCGAAAAGCCGGCAAGCCGGTTGTGATCGCGACGCAAATGCTCGAATCCATGATCCAGTCACCCGTGCCGACGCGCGCTGAAGTCTCCGACGTCGCGACCGCCGTGTTTGAGGGCGCCGACGCGATCATGCTGTCGGCGGAATCCGCGGCTGGTAAATTCCCGGTCGAAGCGGTGATGACGATGAACCGTATCGGCGAGGAGTGCGAGCGCGATCCGACTTATCGCGGCGTCATCTCCTCACAGCGGCCGGACCCGGAAGCGACCGTGGGCGATGCCATTGCCGACGCCGCACGCCAGATCGCCGAAACGCTGGAGCTTTCGGCCATCATCTGCTGGACCAGTTCCGGCTCGACCGCGCTGCGCGTCGCGCGCGAACGGCCCAAGCCACCGGTCGTTGCCATTTCACCCAACCTCATCACCGGCCGCAAACTGTCGTTGCTGTGGGGTGTGCACTGCGTCATCGCCGAAGATGCTCACGATCAAGATGACATGGTGGATCGCGCGGGCCGTATCGCATTCCGAGACGGATTTGCCAAAGCTGGCCAGCGCGTGATCATCGTCGCGGGCGTTCCACTCGGCACACCGGGCACGACCAATATGGTGCGCATCGCCTATGTCGGTCCCGATCGCGACGCGGATATCTGACATTCGCATCTGATCGCGAATTTCACTCATCAAGACATCGCCCGAAGGTATTTCTTGCGGGCAACACGTTCTCCATTCATGCTGAGTGCCAAGCTTCGGCAGTGGCTTCCTGCCCGGATGTCACTCCGAAGTGTGAAGGCGACCTGAGATCGCCGGAAATGGACTGCTCGTCCTATGGAGAAAGCCATGATCGACAGACGTCGTCTGATCACCGGATCGGCTGCGACCATCGCAGCACTCGGTACCGAGACAATTTTTAATTCCGTTAAAGCCCTTGCCGAAACCGTCACCTTGCCGTTCGAGAACGGCGAGCGACCGCTGGTCAAATATCCGCAGAAGCGGATGATGATTGGCCAGACATCCCGCCCACCGCAGCTCGAGACACCGTTCTCGGTGTTCAACGAAGGCGTGATTACTCCGAACGACGCATTTTTCGTCCGGTATCACCTGGCCGACATCCCACTCAGTATCGATCCCGACACATTCACCCTTGAGATCAAGGGCAAGGTCGACAAGCCACTGAAGCTGTCGTTGGCCGAGATCAAGAAGATGCCGTCCGTCGAACTGGTGGCGGTCAATCAATGTTCGGGCAACAGCCGCGGCTTCTCCAATCCGCGCGTTGCTGGCGGACAGAGCGGCAATGGTGCCATGGGCAATGCGCGCTGGAAGGGCGTTTCGCTTAAGGCTGTTCTGGATAAAGCCGGCGTACAGAGCGGCACAAAGCAGGTTATGTTCGCCGGCATGGACGGCCCTGTCAGCGACAGGACGCCGGACTTTGCGAAGGCTCTCGACATCGATCACGCCCGCGACGGCGAGGTGATGCTGGCCTACGGAATGAACGGAGATTACCTCCCGATGCTCAACGGATTTCCGTTGCGCCTTATCGTGCCGGGTTACTACGGCACCTATTGGGTCAAGCACGTCAACGAAATCACGGTGCTCGACAACGTGCTCGATAACTTCTGGATGAAGACGGCTTATCGGATTCCGGATAACGAGTGCAATTGCGTCGAACCCGGCACAGCGCCGAAGGCGACCATTCCGATCAACCGGTTTAAGGTTCGCTCTTTCATCACCAACCTCGCCGATGGCGCCAAGGTCAAGGCCGGCAAGCCCACGCGTCTCAAAGGCATCGCCTTCGACGGCGGCAAGGGCATCAAGGAAGTGGCTGTCTCGACCGATGGCGGAAAAACCTGGACGCCTGCGAAGCTCGGCAAGGATCTCGGCAAGTACTCATTCCGGGAGTGGAAGACAGCCGTCAAACTTCCGGCAGGAGCGCACGAACTGAAAGTCCGCGCCACAAACAATGCCGGACAGACCCAGCCAATGGAGCCGTTGTGGAATCCGGCGGGCTACCTGCGCAACGTTGTCGAAACCGTGCACGTGACGGCCGCGTGAAAGGATTGATCATCATGAAGACATCGATCCTCAGCGCCGCCATCGGCGTCATCGCTCTGACCGCCGGCGGCTTGATCGCTCAAGCCAAGCCTGTGAAATACGAGCTTCCGCCCGAGACCGCCGCGCTAAAGCCCGGACCTAATCAGGACGTTGCGCTGAACAATTGCACGGCGTGCCACTCGGCCGACTATATCCAGACCCAGCCGCACGGCCCGAAGTTCAAAAAGGATTTCTGGCAAGCGGAAGTCACAAAGATGATCAAGGTCTATGGCGCCCCGATTGACGACGCCGATGCAGCCAAGATCATCGAGTATCTGACCGCGACATACTGATACCGTCTCCAAACAAAAAAATCTGCGATATCGAAACACGATATCGCAGATTTTGCTTTCGGCGCGAGCGATGGTCGCAACACCCTTTCGATGCAAACCTGTCAGGCTGCTCGATTGATACTTTCTGCGGACGCATCCGCATGTTCTTGCACCGCGCGCGCTGTTTCTTCCACGACGCCCTGTGAGATCTTCATGATGCGTCGGGCTTCTTCGCCGTACTGCGCGAACGCGTCCTGCCAGAATTGGACATAGGCCTGCTGGATCTCTGGCAAGGTTTTGCAATGACGCAAGGCGTCGAGCAATTGCTGATCTTCGTGCAAACGAGCTCCAACGAATTCGGTCCACTCTTTGCCGAGATTTTGCATCGTTGCGCTGAATTTTGCATTTATCTTTGCTGTCTCCGACAGCATGTTTCCATTCATCTCGCTCACGCGTGCGAAATCGAAGAACGGCAGGGAGACAGCCGGCTTATAGCTTTCATGGATTGAAGGGCTTGTCATTTGGCGACCTACATTTTGCTAGAGCAGAACAAGGACGTGGAACGACGTTACTCAATCATCGCCACATGGCGGTTGTGTGATGTTTGCTTCACCTGAGAAAAAGAAATCAAGTTTGCTTTGCACAATCGGAAACGCAGCGCGCGCGCAGCACTACTCGATCGGGTAATGACGCGTAGCAATTAAGCAGCAGTTGCTGCGCGCTCCTGACGCAACACCAGCCAACCGAACAGAAGCATGTCGGCCAGTACGATGATTGAACCGATAGCGGCGAACGGTTCACCGGACGGACGGCCGCTATGAATCATACCGACACCCACCGTGAGGAGAATGGTACCGGCAACCCACACACCAACCTGCGCGCGTGCCATCATGGTTCGGTCCAGCACCGGGTGCAGGCGATAATAAATTCCAAATAAAAACAGAGAGACCCAACCGAGCAAATTGAGATGAGCGTGAGCGGGCATCGCAGCATGATCGTGGGAGACTGCCATGACGATGCCCCAGGACATGCCGACAAGACCGGCCAAAACCGCAATCACGAAGCTCAATGACGAGGCTTTCATATTAATTCTCCAAAACACAGCTTTTGCATCCGCGAAAGCCGCGGACCTATCAGCGGCCTGTTTGGAAATCAATGAGACAGCTTCGCGGAAGCCACCCAATCCGTTTCAGATTTGAGGGTATTTGCCCGGCGTTCCAAAAGCGGCGGGTAGAATGTTCGGATCCGGCAACGTTGTCCGGGAATTTCAGATGTCCCGCCCTTCGACCTTTTCGGTGAGCGACTTCACCAAATCCGGCACACGTTCCATATGCGGATTGATGGCAAGCGCCTTGCGGAATGCATCCAGCGCATGTTTGTCGTCGCCGGTCTCCTGCATGATCATGCCAAGCCCAGCCAGCGCGCCGAAGTGACGCGGCTCGCGGATCAGCACCTGACGAATATCTTCCATCGACTGGGCATAGTCGTTCTGCAGGTAATAGAGGGTGGCGCGCCTGTTCCACGCTTCGACGTAATCGGGACGAAGCTTGATCACCGCATCGAGAAGCTTCAGCGCGACATCCATCTCCTTGCGGTCCATCGCGGTCTTCGCGCGCAGCATCAAAAGCGCAGCCGTGTCGCTTGTGGTCGTCGTCCACACCGCCCAGATTTTAGCTTCAACCGCCTTGGCGCTATCCTCGTCTGGCGCGGCCTTCAGCGCTCCGAACAAAAAGTCCAGATTCTTGGTCTTATCGCCGGACACGTTGGGCAGCTTGGAAGGCGCCCCGGGCAAAGTCTTTTGCTTTCCCGGAGGAACGAGCCGGGGATCCTGGGCGGGCGCCGTCCCGACCGTTCCCGCAAGAACGAGTGCGCTTATCGCTAACGTCGCTGATATCGATCGTAGTCTCATGACCGAAAGTGTAAGCGCGAAAAACACCGCCTGCAAAGCGCAAGCGGCGTCAAAGGCACGTGATAGTCAGAATTTCAGGCAGCGGCGGCAAGCGCCGCACGCAACAATCAGCCCTGGCGAGCCTTGAAGCGGCGCTGGACCTTGTTGATGACGTAAACCCGGCCCTTGCGGCGGACCAGACGGTTGTTGCGGTGACGACCGCGCAGGGACTTGAGCGAATTACGGACCTTCATGGGACAATGCTCTCTGGAAGGCCGCGGGGCCGTTGTTGGAACTTTGTTCAAATGGGCAATGTCCCGTAGGCGCAGCCATGCGAGACAGGCGGGGTTCTAGGCCATCTGGGGCTGGAATGTCAATCCAAACCATGGCTTGGTTTAGCCATATCAGCGTGCTTGTTGCGCTCCAACGGAACTGTTTTCCCCATTTTCGGCCTGAAACGGGGACAAATCGCGATTTTTGGTCGCGATGAGGATGCCACCATGTTCAACTGCCTTCATCTTGGCCGGCACTTCAGATACACAGGCCATGCCTTCCAGACAGGGACCCCAGATAGGGACCAGTGACCGCCGATATGACGACAAAGCATCCGACGGCCTCTAAGGCAGCTGTACTTGGCCAAGCCGATTTACCGTTCCCTGGCTCGCGCCGGCGCCTGCCTTTGCCCGTTGGGGTCATCCTGCAAAAGATCGACTGGCCGATCGCCTCGGTGATCGTGCTTTACCATTTGCTGGCCTTGCTGGCGTTTGTCCCATCGCTCTTCAGCTGGACCGGGGTGATCCTTGCGATCGTCGTCGCGCGGCTGTCGGGTTTGCTCGGGATCAACATCTGCTACCACCGGCTGCTGACCCATCGCGGTTTCAAGTGCCCCAAATGGTTCGAACATGTCCTCGCGGTGATTGCGATCTGCTGTGTTCAAGACACTCCTGCCCGCTGGGTCGCGGTCCATCGCCGTCATCATCAGCATGCCGACGAGCAGCCCGATCCGCACAGCCCTTTGGTCAATTTCCTGTGGGGCCACGTCGGGTGGGTCGTCATCAAGAATCCCGAACTCAACCGTCTCGGCATTTACGACCGTTACGCCAAGGACATCTTGCGGGATCCATTTTATGCCGCGCTGGAACGCAACTTCCTGCAGCTCAAGATCATCCTCGCTCAATGGGTCGTGTTTTTCGGTGCAGGCTTCCTCGCCGAACTTCTGGTTGGCGGTACGTACGCGGAGGCTGCGCAGTTCGGCCTGAGCCTACTGGTCTGGGGCGTGTTCGTGCGAACAGTGTTCGTCTGGCATCAAACCTGGGCTGTTAATTCCGTGACCCATCTCTGGGGATACCGGAATTATGAGACCGGCGAAGACAGCAGGAACAATGTTTTCATTGGCCTGCTGGCGCATGGTGAAGGATGGCACAATAACCACCACGCCGATCCGCGCTCCGCCCGTCATGGCCACAAATGGTGGGAATTCGACACCACCTATCTCACCATCCGGCTGTTCGAGATGGTCGGGCTTGCCGAAGATGTCGTCGGCCCGAACCCGCACATCGCCGCAAGAGTCCACGCGACAACGCACGACTCCACTGACACGTCTTCGGACTGACCTCCGCAACCAGTCGCTCCAGCGGCACATTCGCGGCCGTCACCACCCGCCCCACGTCTTGATCTCAGCATCGACGAGTTTTGCGCCGTCCCTGCAGATAACTGGGGCTTGCGGCATTCCAATCTCCCGCCTATTGTTCGTTTGGCGAACTTTTTAATCGCTTTACGAACATTTCGAACAGTCATTTCCGCGCTGACAACGGCGCGTCTTGGAAGGTTGGAATTCATGGCCAAGGAAAGCGACGGCTTCGTCCGCGCAATCGCCAGAGGGTTTTCGATTGTGGAAGCACTGGGCAAACCACCGGGACGGCATACGCTCTCCGAAGCTGCCGCGACCGCGGGTCTCACCCGCGCCACCGCGCGGCGCATCCTCGCGACACTCGTTGCATTGAACTACTGTGAAGCCGAAGGTCGCTATTTCAGCCTCCGTCCCCGCGCGCTCGGACTGGGATTGGCTTATCTCAATGCATTGCCTTATTGGGGCTTTGCCCAACGCGCGTTGGAAGACCTGCGCAACGAAATCAATGAATCCTGCGCGCTCGCGGTGCTCGATGAAGGCGAGATCGTCTATGTGTTGCGCCTGCCGGCAAGACGCATCCTGTCGTCCAATCTCGGAATCGGAAGCCGGCTGCCCGCACATCTGGTGTCACTGGGGCGCGTTCTTCTCGCGTCCTTGCCACCGGAGCAACGCTCGCACTACCTGACCATGACCGATTTCAAACCAGTCACCCCCCACACCATCACAGATCCGCGGGCTTTCGACCTCGAACTCAATCGCGTCAACACACAGGGCTATGCGTGGGTCGATGGCGAACTCGATCCCGCCATCTGCGGCATCGCGGTGCCTGTGCGTGACCACAGCAACGCGGTGGTCGCTGCCGTCAGCATCAACACGATCTCAGGCACGGTGACGGAGGAAGAAGCCAAGCAACGCTATCTGGTCGCCTTGAAGCGGACGGCGCAGGATATCCGCACCCAAACCGCCGCAAGCGGATCCTAGCGATCCTAACTCGCTTTGCCGAACACCTTGCGCAGCTCGTCTTTGGCCGCCTCGAGCTTGCGCTTGCGGGTCGCAGGCAAATTCTTGCCGGCGCGGTTGATGTAGAACACCAGCATCGACATCGCCGAGCGATACGGATCGCTCTTGCGGCGATGGCTCTGTTCGGCTGAACGTTTCAGAGAGCGTGCGATGGCCTTCGGGCTATCCAGCTTAAAGACATCCTTCTTGAGATCCAGCGCATCGCTCGTCTCGGTCACACGGCCCGACCATTTGCTGGCCGGCCGCTTTGCGCTTTTGCGGGCGGCCGATGTCTTGCGCCCCTTCCGCGGGGCTGACCTGCGCGTCGTTGTGCGGGTTGTCGAAGATTTGCGGGCGGTTCGTGCCATGCTAGGTCTCCTGCATCGTCTCCCGCGCGTTCGCGCGGATTCTTCCTGACAGGACAAAGCATGAGCATTGAATCGGTTCGCGCGTTCTTTGCAGAAAACGCACCCGACATTTCCGTCATTGAATCGGACAAGAGTTCCGCCACCGTCACGCTGGCGGCCGAAGCTTTCGACGTAACGCCCGCGGAGATCGCAAAGACCTTGTCGCTGCGCGTCGGCGACCGCGTGCTCCTGGTGGTGACGTGCGGGACCGCGCGGCTCGATAACAAGAAAGCCCGTGCCGTATTCGGAGGCAAGCCTCGCATGCTGAGCGCCGAGGAAGCACTCGAGGCGACGGGACATCCAGTGGGTGGAATATGTCCGTTCGGCCTGAAGACGCCGTTGCCGGTCTACTGTGATGTATCGCTGAAACAGTTTGCTGAGGTTGTGCCTGCGGCCGGCTCAATCAATAGCGCGGTGCGCATTTCACCTCAGCGGATGGCTGAACTCACAAACGCGGAATGGATCGACGTCAGCGAGATCGCCGTTCCGGCACAGTCCTGATAGATCAGGACTGTGCCGGACGTTATCAAACGAATTTGTTCTCGATCCGGCCGATGTTCGAGATTTCCATCGCCACGACGTCACCGGACTTCAGGAATTTCGGCGGATTGAAGCCGATGCCGACACCGGCCGGCGTGCCGGTCGCGATGATGTCGCCCGGGACCAGCGCCATGCCGGCGGAAATCGTCGACACCAGCGATGGAATGTCGAAGATCAGGTCGCTCGTATTGGCGTTCTGTCGCAATTCGCCATTGACCCAGCACTTGACGTCGAGATTTTCCGGATCGAGTTCGTCGCTCGTCGTGATCCATGGGCCCATGGGGCAGAACGTGTCGAGCGTCTTGCCGAGAAACCACTGCTTGTGATTCTTCTGCCGATCGCGCGCAGTCACGTCATTGACGATCGTGTAGCCGAAGATGTGGCGATAAGCGTCCGCCTTGGAAATGTCGCGGCCGCCCTTGCCGATCACGAGCGCCAGTTCGACCTCGTAGTCCACGCTCGAGGTGATGTGTGCGTGGAGCCTCACGTCGTCATAGGGACCCACAACGGTATTGGGTCCCTTCGAGAACACGGCGGGGTATTCGTCGATTTCCGCGCCCTTCACCGCGCCCGCCTCAAAACCGCTGTTCGAGAATTCGCGCGCATGCTCGCCGTAATTCTTGCCGACGCAGATGATGTTGCGGGCTGGAGCTGCAATGGGCGCAAGCAGCTTCACATCGGACAGCGCGATATCCGCGCCATCCGACTTGAGCGACGATTTGATCTGGTCGTAGCGCGCGATCAGATCGACCATGCCGGTGACACCGCTCACCGGCCGCACGCGGCCGGCTGCGTCATCGACCACGCCGATGTGGATCGAGCCCTTATGAGAGAACGAAGCAAACTTCATTTTGGATTCCACTCAGTGCTGAACAGGAAACAGAAGGCGATCGAGTATTACTCGACCTTACCGATCTTTTTGACGGCGGCGATCAGCCGCGCGCTGTCGGTTTCGACGAACTTGGCAAATTCCGGCGCGTCCATATAGGCAACCGGGCTTCCGGCCGTCTCGAAGGTCTTTTTCACTTCCGGCGCCAGCACCGCTTTTCGCGTTGCGTCACGCAGCTTGGTCATGATCGGCTCGGGCAAAGCCTTTTGAGCGAACAGACCGGCCCAGATGTAGAACTCCACATCCTTGTAACCGAGCTCCTGGAAGGTCGGTGTGTCCGGGAAGCTCGGCACCCGCTGCGCGCCCCAGCAGGCCAGCACCCGCATCTTGCCGTCATCGACCTGCGCACGCAGCGTGCCGGGTGCCGATGCCACCGCCTGCACGGTGCCGCTAAGCAATCCGGTCAGCGCAGGTCCCGCGCCGCGGAACGGCACGTGCAGCAGCTTGATGCCGGCACTGGCGGCGAACATCTCCATCGCAACGTGAAGCGTGCCGTAAGGTCCCGACGATCCATAGGGAATTTCACCGGGCCGTTTTTTGGCATCGGCAACGAATTCTTCCACCGTCTTCCAGGGAGCGGACGCAGGAACGGCGAGCATTGTCGGATCGGCCAGAACACGTGCGACGGGCGCGAATTGCGAAACCTCGTACGCCACCGGGCGATCGAACAGCCGGTCCGCTTCCGGCAACACGGCCAGGGAGGACAACGTCATCAGCAGCGTATGGCCATCCGGCTCGGCTCGTGCTGCGGCTGCGTTGCCTACAGAACCGCCGGCGCCACCCGCCCGGTTATCAACGATCACCGGCTTGCCGACAATCTTCTCCAGCGCCGCCGCGACCGGACGCGCGGCAAGGTCCGCCTGACCGCCGGCCGGAAACGGCACAATCATGGTGATGTTACGCGTTGGCCAAGCCGCTTCTGCCTGCGCATGTCCCGACAATGCAGACCACGCCACCTGCGACAGCGGCAGGGCCGCTCCAGCCTTGAGAATCTCACGCCGATTCATTCCAAACCTCCCAGTTTTATTTTTTATGCCGTGTGACTAGCACACTCTGGGAGGCCGACAAATCTGGTTCGGGGGTTATGCGGCGCGGATGTTCGCGAGGAAGCGATCGACGTCCGCACGCAGCATCGCCGCCTGACCGTTCAGTTGCTCGGCGGACACGAGCACCTGCCCTGCCGCAGCGCCGGTTTCGGTAGCCGCATTGTTCACGCCGACAATGTTGCTCGACACCATGCCGGTACCCTGAGCCGCTTCCTGAACATTGCGGGCGATCTCCTGGGTCGCGGAGCCCTGCTGCTGGACGGACGACGCAATCGCGGTGGCGATTTCGTTGATCGTCCCGATCGTCCCGCCGATGCCCTCGATCGCCTGGACAGCCTCGGTCGTGGCGCCTTGCATGGCCGCAACCTGCGCGGAAATCTCTTCGGTCGCCTTCGCGGTTTGGCTGGCGAGCGACTTGACCTCGCTCGCGACCACGGCAAAGCCCTTGCCCGCATCGCCGGCACGGGCAGCCTCGATGGTCGCATTCAGCGCCAAGAGATTGGTCTGGCCTGCGATGTCGCTGATCAATTTGACCACGTCACCGATCTTTTGCGCCGCAGCGGAAAGCCCCTGAACGGTTACGTTGGTGCGGTTGGCCTGGCCCACAGCCTGCCCGGCGATCCGGGTCGATTCGGCCACCTGGCGTCCGATTTCGGCGACCGACGACGACAGCTCTTCGGTTGCCGCAGCGACTGCCTGCACATTGGCCGAGGCTTGTTCTGCCACGGCGGCAACGCTCGTGGCCTGATGGCTCGCTTCCTCGGCGGCAGCCGTCATGCTCGCCGATGTCGAGCGCATATCGGTGGCCGCTCCCGCGACCGCATCGAGCGAACTGCGAATGCCCATCTCGAAGTCATCCGCCATCTTGCCGAGGAAAGCTTTCCGCTCGGTTTCAGCATGGCCTTTCATCTCGTCCTGTTCGCCACGCAGCCGCGTCGCCTCGATCATGTTGTCCTTGAAGACCTGGACCGACTGGGCCATTGCACCGACTTCGTCGTGGCGCTCCTGAGCCGGAATCATGGTCGCGGTATCGCCGCCCGCCAGCTTGCGCATCGCCGCAGTCATCGCGGTGATGGGTCGTACAATGCTGCGGCCGAGCAGCAGACACATGCCGGCAACCAACAGCAGCGTGATCGTAGCGATCGCGCCGATCTTCATGACCTGAGACCAGAAGATCGCATCAATATCGTCGAGATAGATGCCGCCACCGATGACCCATCCGTAGGGCTTGAACTCGACGGCATAGGAAATCTTCGGCATGGGCTGATCTGAACCCGGCTTTAAGAAGCGATAGCCTACGAAGCCACCACCCTTTGCCGCTAGCTCGATCTGTGTCCGGGTATAGAATACGCCATCGGAATCCGGCACCGCATAGAGGTTCTTGCCCTCAACCTTGGGATTGGGATGCGCCTCGAGAACGCCTTCCTTGTTGAAGGAATAGAAGTAATCGTCCTTGCCGAAGCGCAGGCCGCGCAACAGCGCCTTGCCCTTTTCGACAGTCTGCTGCTCCGAAAGTCCGGCCTTGCGGGACGACTCGTAATCGTTCTGCAGCGCCTGCCGCGTGAGAAGAACGAGGTCCTGAAGCTTGGCTTTGCGATCTTCCAGCAAATTGTCCTTGAGTTCCGAGAGGCCGATGCCCGCGACGACAACGATGCCAAGGACCGAGAGAGCTACCATGATCAGGAGCTTGGAGGAGATTCGCAAGTTACCGAGCATGGAGGACGACCTTCCTGAAAAAACAACGAGCAATAAGCGGATTCTATGCAGTCCAGTGTGTTAGCTCGAATTGGTGAAATAGCTCCTAACAACCACGCCCCTCGATCGACCGGGGCGGCGCTCCCATGAGATTTCGTTGGTTGCCCGGAGAAAATCACGGACTAGTATCCGGCTGCTTATTCTTCTTGAGTGGATGAAAAAATGACGATCAAGGCAGTAGTATTCGATGCGTATGGCACGCTCTATGATGTTCAATCGGTGACTTCAGTGACCGATGAAGCGTTTCCCGGCTATGGTGAACTCATTAGCCAGATCTGGCGCTTGAAGCAGCTCGAATATACCTGGCTGCGCTCGCTGATGGGGCGCTATGAGGATTTTTCCGTCATCACCCGCCAATCGCTCGCCTTCACGCTGCGAACGCTTGGGCTCTCGTTCAATGACGCTGTCTTCGATCGCATCATGGACAAATACGTCCACCTCGATCTCTATCCCGATGCGAAAGATGCCCTCACCGCATTGAAGGGCCGCAAGCTTGCGATCCTGTCAAACGGCAGCACCGACATGCTGAATGCGCTGGTTCAAAATACCGGCCTCGACAAAATTCTTGACGCAACGATCAGCATCGACTCAACGAAGACCTACAAGCCGAATCCGCAAACCTATACGCTGGTCGAAACGAAGCTCGGCCTGAAGCCGCATGACGTGCTGTTCGTTTCATCCAACCCGTTCGATGCATGCGGCGCCAAGGCGTTTGGATTCAACGTGGCCTGGATTGAACGGGTGACGCCGCAAGCGATGGCCGATGAATTCAAGAAAGCCGATCTCGTGCGGCCGCTGTCGATGTTCAAGGCACTCCGAATGCAGATGGACGAGTATGGCTGGGAACCGGATCATCGCATTTCTGCGCTGATGGACTTGCCGAAAATCGCAAAGAACGCCGGCTAGAGGCGTTGGTTCTGCTGCTTCAAAATAAGTTGTAGCTCAGACCTACACCTTGCCCGGCCTGCCTTTCATTTGGCATGATTGATGCCTCGCATACACCTTGAAGGAGGTGATGTGATGCGCTCAATCATTTTCTTGCTGCTGGCGATGGGTTTGTTGACCCCCGCCTGTTTTGCTCACGATGCGCAAGGGCGACCAAACTGGATTGCCGAGGGGGCTTACAGAGGTCCCGACGGCGTCCACTGTTGTGGACCCAGTGATTGCGAGCAATTGAGTTCCGAGGAAGTTCAGGTGCGGCCCGATGGAATCTGGCTCACCCGCTTCAAGGAGCTGGTTCCCTTCGACCAGGCGACGCCCAGCGAAGATGGCAAAACATGGCGATGCCATAACTATGCTGGAGAAAGGCGGTGCTTCTTCATGAAGTACGGCAGCATATAGAGACGGCTAACGCGTCTTGCACATCCAGCCAAAGCTGGATGCGCGAGACGCCGAAAGCAGAGCATCAGAGGCCGAGCGCAACGCCGTCCTTGCGATGGTCGCTTGCGCCGAGCAGCGCGCCGCGTTCGTGGTCGATCCAGATTGCCTGACAACCACCGATTGCCGCTTCCGCCCAGCTCACGTTGTGGCCACGCGCGGCAAGCTCCGCGCCGACATCCTTCCCAAGTGTGGTCTCAAGAGACAGGACGCCATCAAAGTCGAACGACCGCGGTGCTTCGGACGCCGCTTGGATGTCCATGCCGAGGTCAAAGATGTTGGACAGGAAGTTGCCATGGCCCGTCGCTTGATAGTGACCACCCATGACGCCGAACGGCATCTGACAGCGTCCATCCTTCA
This sequence comes from Bradyrhizobium sp. SYSU BS000235, assembly GCF_049747295.1. Classification (NCBI taxonomy): domain Bacteria; kingdom Pseudomonadati; phylum Pseudomonadota; class Alphaproteobacteria; order Hyphomicrobiales; family Nitrobacteraceae; genus Bradyrhizobium; species Bradyrhizobium sp. SYSU BS000235. The sequence continues at coordinate 2,958,169 of NZ_JBMHJM010000001.1, read as the reverse complement.
TCACCATGCCGGGAATAATGGTGTGCATCGGTCGCTTGTTGGGGGCGAGTGCGTTCGGATGTCCCGGCAGCAGTCTGAACCCATAACCGCGGTTATGTAGCAGCACGCCCGACTTCGGCGCGTAAATGCCGCTGCCGAACGGATTGAACAGCGAGTTGATGAACGAGACTGCATTCAGATCGCGGTCGACCACCGTCACGTACACGGTGTCGGTATGTTCGATATCGTCCCAGTCGGCTTTGCTGCTCGCGCGCTTCATGTCGATCTTGCTGCGGATCCTGCCGATGGTGTCGTCCGACAGGAAATGCGCGGCATCGACCCTACCATGTGCGGGGTCGCAGAAAAATGCATCGCGGGCGCGATAGGCCGCCTTGGTTGCTTCAGCCAGCACGTGAACGCGGTCGACTTCCGCGAGAGACTTGATGTCAAATCCGGCCAACACGCGCAGGATCATCAGCGCGGCGAGTCCCTGTCCATTGGGCGGGCATTCAAGAATATCGTAGCCGTGAAATTTGGTCGAAATCGGCGTGACATCTTCGGAAAAATGCGCCGCAAAGTCTTCGACGGTATGCACGCCGCCTAATGCTTGCAGGACCGAGGCCAGCTCTTCAGCCACCTCGCCTTCATAGAAGGCCGAACGGCCCTCGCGGGCGACGCGGCGCAACGTCTTGCCAAGAGCAGGCTGACTGCGTTTATCGCCAATTGCCGGCACGACGCCGCCGGGCAGGAAATGCTCCTTCGCCGCAGGATTGCTTTCCAGCCGCGCCTTGAATTTCGCCCAATCCGCGGCGACGCGCGGCGTGACACGGAAACCGTTCTCGGCGGCATCGATGGCAGGCCTGAGAATTTCTTCGAGCGACTTGCTGCCGTGAGCGGCGGCGAGCTTGCACCACGCATCGATTGCGCCAGGAATCGTCACGCCCTCAACCGCCGTCGGCGCGAGATCCTTTGCACCCTTCGCCATCGCAGTCGCGAGATCGGTCCTGGCTGGCGTCCGGCCGGATCCGTTCAATGCCACCGGCTTGCCCGCTTTGGGCGAATAGAGCACGAAGCAATCGCCGCCGACGCCGGTCATCTGCGGCTCCACGACGCCCTGCAGGGCGACGGCCGCGATGGCCGCATCCATCGCGTTGCCGCCGGCTTTGAGAATATCGAGGGCAGCAAGCGTGGCCTGCGGATGAGAGGTGGCGGCCATGCCGCGTTCACCCACCGCGACCGAGCGGGATGGAGTCATGAAATTGCGCATGATGGAACCTTTAGAAATGAGGGGGGCACCGTAACTTTATGAACCAGCACTGGCTAGCGCCGCTTGCGCATGGACGCGCCCGATAAATGCTTCGTCAGAAAGTCTGCGAGCACCTCGACCCGCGCGGGACGCGGATCGCCCGGCGGCATCACGAGGTGCACTGAACCTTCCTGTTGCCGCCAGTCCTTCAGGATGGCCTCGACCTGTCCCGACGCCAGAGCCTCGCCGATGATGAAATCCGGCAGATCCGCGATGCCCAACCCCGCAATCAGCGACGCAATCACGGCCTCGCCATTGTTGACGCGCAGTTGCCCGGAGGGGCGTACCGAGGCCTCTTCACCTGCAGCGTTGGTGTAGTGCCAGGCGCTCGCGGTCGAAAGATAGGCATATGCAAAGCATTTGTGCTGCGCGAGATGCATGGGATGCGTCGGGCAGCCATACTTCTTCAAGTAAGACGACGCGGCGACGGTGTAACGCCGCATCGGGGACAGCCTGCGCGCAACAAGTGATGAGTCCGGAAGACTGCCGATGCGCACGCCGAGATCGAACCCATCCCCGATCAGATCGACGGTTGCATCACTGAGATGCAGATCGATCGACACTTCAGGATAGGTCGCAAGAAATTCAGGCAGAAGCGGCGAGATAACCTTCACGCCATAGGTCATCGGGACCGCGACCTTGACCAGCCCGCGCGGCACCACCGACTGCGCAAGCGCCTCGTTCTCGGCAGCTTCGCCATCCACAAGCAGACGTGCGGCCCGCTCCGACAATCTTTGACCCGCGTCGGTCAACGCCAGTTGCCGCGAGGTGCGGTTGAACAGCCGCGCGCCGAGACGCTCCTCCAGGCGGGTCACCGCTTTGGACACCGTTGCCTTGGACAGTGCCAGCTCGGTGGCCGCCCTGGCGAACGATCGCATTTCCACGACCTTCGCGAAGATCGCCAGACCCTCGAAGTCCGGCAACTTGGGCATGTCGGCCTCCCCCCTTAATAGCAATTTTGGAAACGATAAGTTTCAATAGTTTCTATTTATGCATCAACCAGAACCCTTTAGCTAGGGGTCATCAAACAAGAGCAACGAGCTCACGGAGAAATGCGATGACCAAGACACTCAAAGGGAAAGTTGCACTCGTTACCGGCGGTTCACGCGGCATCGGCGCGGCGAGCGCCAAAGCACTCGCTGATGAAGGCGCGGATGTCGCCATCAGCTACACGTCATCTCCGGACAAGGCCGAGGCGGTTGTGCGCGAATTGCAGGCCAAGGGCGTGAAGGCAAAGGCCTTCAAGGCCGATCAGGCAGAGCCGGCAGAAGTCGAGCAACTGATCAGGGACGTTGCCGTGCAATTTGGCCGCCTCGATATCCTCATTAACAATGCGGGTGTGGCCGTTGGTGGTGCTGTCGATGATCCCAAAAGTGATGTCGCCGCCTTCAATCGTCAGTATGCGATTAACGTCAACGGCGTCGTGACGGCGATCCGCGCGGCTTCACAGCTCATGGGCGAAGGCGGCCGTATCGTCACCATCGGTTCTTTCCTTGCAGACCGTGCCTCGTTTCCGGGACTGGCCGATTACACCGCGAGCAAGGCGGCGATCGTCGGCTACTCGAAAGGCGCAGCACGGGACCTCGGTCCGCGCGGCATCACGGTGAACGTTCTGCAGCCGGGCTCCATCAACACGGACATGAACCCGGCCGACGGCGCGCAAGCCGAAGGTCAGCGCATGCTGCATGCACTGCAACGGTATGGCACTCCGGAAGAGATCGCTGCGGGTGTGGTCTTTCTCGCGAGTCCCGGGGCGTCCTTCGTCACCGGCACCGTTCTCAACGTCGATGGTGGCGTGCTTGCCTGACACTAGACTCCATCAAGCCACGCGGGACCCGCGTGGCTTGGCCCTCTCCCTTCACTGTCCCCAAGAAGAAAGCCAATCCAATGATTGAACTTCGTCCTTTCAATAAGCTTGGCGGTGCCGATCACGGCTGGTTGAAGGCCAAGCATCACTTCTCATTCGGCAGCCACTACGATCCCAACAACATGGGCCACGGCGCGCTGCGCGTCTGGAACGACGACGAGATCGAGCCCAATACCGGCTTTCCCGCGCATCCCCATGCCAACATGGAAATCATCACTTACGTCCGCGAAGGCGCAATCACCCATCAGGACAGCCTTGGCAACAAGGGACGCACTGAGGCCGGCGACGTTCAGGTGATGAGCGCAGGCTCGGGAATCCGGCACGCCGAATACAACCTCGAGCCCGTGAAGACGACGCTGTTTCAGATCTGGATCGAGCCAACGAGAGAAGGCGGCCAGCCGACATGGGGTGCCAAGCCTTTCCCGAAAGCGGATCGCTCCGGCAAACTCGTCACGGTTGCCAGCGGCTTTGAGGCGGATAAGGAGGCACTTCCCATCCGTGCGGATGCGCGCGTGCTCGCCACGACGTTGAAGGCCGGCGAAAGCGCGGAGTATGCGCTCGCGAACGGTCGCAAGGGATACCTCGTGCCCGCAGCCGGAACTGTCGAAGTCAATGGTGTTCGCGTCAATGCTCGCGACGGCCTCGCCATCGCGGACGAAGCAACGCTGAAGATCACCGCGCTCGACGATTCCGAGATCGTGATGGTCGACGCAGCCTGATCCTCGATTTTCTGTCGTCACCTGCACACAAAGTGCAGCCATGACAGCGAATGAATCTGAAGCACCTTTCTCTCGCATCACAACCGAAATACCAATCCGTAAATGGAGACTACAATGGCTAAGGTTCTCGTTCTTTATTATTCGGCTTACGGCCACATCGAGGCGATGGCGAACGCTGTCGCCGAGGGCGCTCGTGAAGCCGGCGCGACCGTCGACATCAAACGCGTGCCGGAGCTCGTTTCCGCCGAGGTTGCCAAGGCCTCGTATTACAAGGTGGATCAGGCCGCGCCGATCGCGAAGATTGAAGACCTTGCGAATTATGACGCCATCATCGTCGGCACCGGCACACGCTTCGGCCGTATCACCTCGCAGATGGCGAACTTCCTCGACCAGGCCGGCGGCCTGTGGGCGAAGGGCGCACTGCACGGCAAGGTCGGCGGTGCATTTACATCGACGGGCACGCAACATGGCGGCCAGGAAACGACTTTGTTCTCGATCATCACCAACCTTTTGCACTTCGGTATGGTGGTTGTCGGCTTGAACTACGGATTTGCCGGACAGATGGGCGTGAAAGAAATCACCGGCGGTTCGCCTTATGGCGCCTCGACCATCACCGACAGCGACGGCAGCCGTCAGCCAAGCGAGAACGAACTCAACGCCGCCCGCTACCAGGGCAGGACCATCGCCGAAACAGCCAAGAAGCTGCACGGCTAATTAAAGAAACGGCAGTATCGGTATCGATGCCGCCGTTTTTTTCAGACCACACAATGCCAACGAACGCCTGTCTCGCTCTCGAGGACAGGCGTTTATTTTGCGAACCTACACCTTAGGGACGATCGGCCTATACTTAAGGCGACGATGTCGGGCCGCGCAAATGCCACGAGGATTCGCTACATTCCGTCCGCTAGGTTTGTGGATTGATTCAAGAGGACATCGAGATGCCAAGCATTACAGTCAAAGACGGTACCGAAATTTTTTATAAGGATTGGGGTTCAGGGCAACCGATCGTTTTCAGTCATGGCTGGCCTCTTTCGGCAGATGACTGGGACACCCAGATGCTGTTCTTTCTGAACAAGGGTTTTCGCGTTATCGCTCATGATCGCCGCGGCCACGGCCGATCCACCCAGACCGGAGACGGCCATGACATGGATCACTACGCTGACGACCTCGCAGCACTGACCGCACATCTTGACCTGAAGAATGCCGTGCATGTCGGCCACTCGACCGGCGGCGGCGAGGTTGCACACTATATCGGTCGTCACGGCGAAAGCCGCGTTGCCAAAGCTGCGCTGATCAGCGCGGTCCCACCGATCATGGTGCAAACGCCGAACAATCCCGGCGGTCTGCCGAAGAGCGTGTTTGACGATCTCCAGGCGCAGCTCGCTGCAAATCGCTCCCAGTTCTATCGCGATCTGCCGTCAGGACCGTTCTATGGTTTCAATCGGCCAGGTGCGAAGCCCTCAGAAGCCATCATCCAGAATTGGTGGCGGCAGGGAATGATGGGCGGTGCCAAGGCGCATTACGACGGCATTGTCGCTTTCTCGCAGACGGACTTCACCGATGATCTCAAGAAGATCACGGTGCCGGTTCTGGTCATGCACGGCGATGACGATCAGATCGTGCCCTATGCCGACTCCGGTCCGCTCAGCGCCAAGCTGGTGAAGAACGGCACCCTGAAAACCTACAAGGGTTTTCCGCACGGCATGCCGACCACGGAGGCTGAAACAATCAACGCCGATCTTCTCGCGTTTATCAAAAGTTGAAACAGGTCAGATTTTCCAAACAAGAAGGCCCGCTCGGTTGAGCGGGCCTTCTTGGGCCAAGTTTGTTAGGCCAAGTTTGCGATCTCGAAGTCTGCTGACCTCGCGCGACCGCCTGCAACGCTTACATCATGGTGGTCACGTCACTCACCGGTTTCTTGAGGTGAACATGGGTATCGATGTGATCGATCCATGCCACCGGTACGAAATGATGCTGCCCGTCAGGGGAGCTGCTCTTGGTGAGCTTGATCTTATCCTTGCCTTCCAGATGGTCGACCTGACCGATGTTCTTTCCGGTGGAATCGAACACATCCATATGTTCCTTGATTTTCGAAAGATCCATCATTGCTTCATCTCCGTGTCTGCCTCACGCTAACGACGAAAAGATCGGGGAGTTGCGGGAACCGCTTCACAACATCTGCGGCAAATTGGTGATTTGATCGCTCCACGGAACCCTCGGACATGACGGCAGTTAGCCTGCCATATCAGGAGGATCATCCATGGATAAGGATAGAATTACGGGCGCGGCGAACGATGCCGCGGGCAAGGTCGAGAGTGCTTTCGGACGCGCAACAGGCGATACCGCGCGCGAAGCATCCGGACGTGCACGCGAGGCATCCGGCACAGCACAAAATCTCTACGGCCAGGCCAAGGATACCGCGCGTGAGGTTGGTGAAGCTGCAAGCAGTTTCGCCAAGGATGCGATGGACACCGGCAGCGAATACTATCGGGAAGGTAGCCGCGCGGTCGCCTCAACTGTGAAGGAACAGCCACTCGGCGCGCTGCTCGTGGCCGGCGCCGTGGGGTTTGCGTTGGCCCTCATCCTGAATCGCCCACCGCGCCGCCGCACCTTCCGCGATTACTATTATCGCTGAACAGTCGAGAGAACGTGACGGGGGTTCTATTTGCCGAGATATCGACGCACGGCCGCCACTGAGGGACCGACTTTCGACACCGCGTGGGCGATCTCTTCAGGTGAAACTTTTAGCCTGGATGCCCAGTAGGACGCGGCAGAATCGTCCTTCGTGTCGATCACCGGTGCAGGACCGGTATTCGACGACAGCACCGAAGCAACTGTCACGAGCCTGATCATCGCTAAAGATTATCATAAAAATATCGGCCCGCATTACGCGGGCCGATTCACTATTAATAATCCGCAAATATTCGCTTCTCTGCGTTTATTTTATTCCCGCCGCTTTGACGAGCTGCGCGTTGGCAACGAGTTCGCGCCCCACGAGCTCATCCATTTCCTTGGTCGTCAGCGGCCACGGATCAACGCCGAGGCGCTTCAATCCTGCCTGCATGGCAGGATCGGCCAGCACCTTGATGCCTGCAGCGTGAAATTTTTCAACGACATCACGCGGCGTTTTCGACGGCATGAAGACGCCGAACCAGATTGCACTATCCGCATCCTTGTATCCCGCCTCGATCGGCGTCGGCACATCGGGAAGATCCGCAACGCGCTTGGCAGTGGACACCACAAGCGCGCGAACCTGACCTTCGCGGATCAGAGGAAGAGCCGTCGCCAGTGGGCAGAAATAGAAATCAATCCGGCCACCGAGAATATCGGTGATCGCTTCCGATCCGCCGCGATACGGAATGTGCGTCGCTTCGAAGCCCGCGGCGAGGCGAAATTTCTCGGCGCTCATGTGCGTCGCTGTGCCCACGCCGACTGAACCGAACGTGATCCCTGAGTTCTTCTGTTTCGCGGCCGCGACGAATTCCTGGATCGTCTTCCACGGCTTGGATGGGGAGACGATCATCACGTTGGCGCTGTAGCCCATCATCAGTACGGATGTGAGATCCTTCACGGGATCGTACTGCAGATCGGCGATGATCGACGGCGTTATCGTATAGGCCGAGGAGTGAGCGAGGATCGTATAACCATCCGGTTCTGCGCGCGCGACCGCAGTGGTCCCGATCGTGCCGCCGGCGCCGGTACGGTTTTCGATCACGATCGGCTGACCGAGTTCGGCGGAAACGCGATCGAGGATCATGCGCGGCACAACGTCCGTTGCGCTTCCCGCGCCATAAGGAATGACGGTCTTGATCAGCTTCGATGGCCAAGGATCAGCCTGCGCTGCAAATGACAGCAGCACCCCTGCCAGGACGAGTGACCATCTCAAGCTTTTGATCATATATCGGCTCCGTTCAGCACCATCGCGGGACCAATTCCCGCATGCCCCAGTTCAACTGCTTAAAAACTTTGCAAGAATCGTTCCGCCGAACACATCTGAACCCGCTCGAAACAGGGCAGCGCAATGATGCGAACGTCGGAATCGGGACTCCAGTATCGCTGAATCTTCAGAAATGCCAAACGAGCGCCGCCGAATCAGCCAATTTCAGACATAACGGGACAGCGAAAAATCTCTTCCCTAGGACTGAGGGGCACTCGTGGTATTGAAGTCAATCGCTGCTGTTTTCTTTGCCTTTTTTGCAATCGCTAGCCAGGCGATGGCGCAACCGCCTGCCCCGGCTCCAGCCCAGCATTCTGCCCCGCCGGCGGCAACCCCGCTGACACCCGACGAGGCACGTCGTGCGCTGGAAACTTTGCAGGATGATACGAAGCGGGCGCAATTCATCGACACCTTGCGTGCGCTCGCCAATGCGAAGCCGCAGTCGTCTCAATCCCAGCCGGCGCAGGCGGAGAAACCTGCGGCAGCGCCGACGCCTGCACCTGCGCCAAGTGAGAAGCCCGCGATCGTGCCGGTGGACTCCGACGGCCTCGGCGCCCAACTTCTTTTGCAAGTGTCCGAACAACTCGGGACGATTTCGACCCAGGTCGCAGCCGCGGCCAACGCGGTCACGCACTTCCCGCTGCTGTGGTATTGGGTGCAGAACAGCGCAACCAACCCCGCGACCTACGATCTTCTGCTCGACATCGCATGGAAGCTCGCGTTGGTGCTGGGATGTGCGCTGGCCGTCGAATGGCTGGTTCGACGCGCGGTGCGGCGACCGATCTCGTTGCTCGACGCCCGCATCCCGAATTCCGCACGCACCACGACGTCTCCGACACTGACGCAAGACGAAATTGCTTCCTTGCCCGCCGAGCCGGGAGAAGCAGCCGTGCAGACACGGCAACGGCGCATCAAGTTGACGCACGTGTGGCAGGCCTTGATGCGCCTGCCGTTCGTAATCGGCCGGTTTGTGCTGGAATTGTTACCGGTCGTTGCGTTCGCTGCTGTCGGCAACATGTTGCTTGGCACGGAGATCGGCGAACTGGCGACCTCACGGCTGGTGATCCTCGCCATCGTCAATGCCTATGTCTTGCGGCGGGTCATCATATGCATTGCTCGGACACTCGTGTCATCCGGACAGCTCAGCGTCTTCACCATTCGCGGTGAGACCGCCGCCTATATCGAGATCTGGGTCCGGCGCATTGCCACAGTCTGCGTATTCGGCATCGCGCTGGCCAACGTCGCCCTGCTGCTCGGCCTCTACCGCCCGGGATATTTCGCACTGCTGCGTCTTGTGATGCTGACGGTCCACCTGCTGGTAGTGGTCGTCATCCTGCAATGCCGCCGCCCCATCGCCCAGTTGATCCAGGCCGATAACCGCGACGGCATGATGGCTGCGATACGCAACCGGTTCGCGTATTTCTGGCATTACATCGCCATCGCACTCGTGATGGGCCTGTGGGTCGTTTGGGCCCTCAGGCTGAAAAACGGCTACTCGCTGTTGTTCCAGTACGTGGTCGGCACCGTCGCGGTCATCCTGATCGCGCGCCTGCTGTCGGTCGTACTCCTTGGCACAATCGACCGTATCTTCCGCGTTCCAGAAGACATCGTGGAGCGCTTCCCCGGGATCGAAACCCGCGCCAATCGCTACCTGCCGATGTTGCGAACGACCGTTTCCTATATCGTGACGGCCATCGGCGTCGTGGCGCTGTTGGAGGTCTGGGGAATCGACGCACTGTTCTGGTTCTCAGCCGGCCAGATCGGCGGCCGTCTGCTGTCGGCTATCGTCACGATCGGCATCGCGGCGCTGATCGCTGCAGCCGTTTGGGAAATCAGCAATGCGCTGCTCGACCAGCAGCTCACACGGTTGACCCATGATGGGCATTTTGCGCGCGCCGCCCGCTTGCGAACGTTTCTCCCGATGCTGCGCACGGCACTGTTAACGGTCATTATCGCCGTCGTCGCATTGACGGCGCTGAGTGAAATCGGTGTCAACGTGGCTCCGCTCCTGGCAGGCGCCGGCATCATCGGCATCGCGGTCGGCTTCGGATCCCAAAAGCTGGTGCAAGATCTCATCACCGGGCTGTTCCTGCTGCTGGAGAACGTCGTCCAGGTCGGCGACACCGTCACGGTCTCCGGGCTGACCGGCACCGTGGAAAATCTGTCGATCCGCACCATTCGGCTGCGGGCCGGCGATGGCGCCGTGCATATCGTTCCGTTCAGTGCGGTCACCAGCGTCACCAACAACAGCCGCGGCGCGGGCAATGCGTCCGTCAGTGTCAATGTGCCCTACAAGGAAGACACCGATCGGGTCGGACAGATCCTGAAGGACATCGTCGCCGAAATGCGGCACGAGCCGGAGTATCGTCACCTGATGCGCAGCGATCTGGAGTTGTGGGGCGTCGATAAGGTCGATGGCACGATGGCGACCATCGTCGGGCAGATCCGCTGCACGGATTCAGGCCGCTGGGCGGTTCAACGCGAGTTCAACCGGCGCATGATGCGGCGTTTCAAGGAGCTCGGCATCGAGATCGCGAACCCCGGCACCCAGACGATCCTGATGCAGGTGCCGCCAGCGGACGAACCCGAGGCCGAGCCGGAGCGCCGCCGCGCTATCGCCAAGGGTTAGGAAAGCGCAGCCGTTACGAAAGTACAGCCATCGCGTTGCTGCGGATTGCCAGTAACGCGGTGCCGCTCTCCCAACGGTCTGCATTGCTGCCGGCTGTCCTGTGCTGGACAGAACGTCACCCACGTCTCACACTCATCTCTCAACTTGACCGCGCCATGACCGACGATCGGCATGCGCCCGCAGTCAACGTGCGCTCCATCCGGCCGGTGATCCATGCAAGCAGAAGTTTCGATCGAACCCTCCCTTCAAGATATTCCACTACCGCCCGGGATCCATTCGCGCACTGTTTCCGGCATCAATGGCCTGACCATGCATGTGCTGGAAGCTGGCTTCGAAACGCCGGACCGGCCGTGCATTCTGCTGCTGCACGGCTTTCCTGAACTGGCCTATAGCTGGCGGAAAGTGATGGTGCCGTTGGCAAATGCCGGCTTCCGTGTGATCGCGCCCGACCAGCGCGGCTATGGCCGTACCACCGGATGGGACCCGCGTTATGACGGTGACCTCGCCTCGTTCCGCCTGCTGAATCTAGTCAGGGACGCATTGGGCCTTGTCAGTGCATTGGGCCTCCGATCAGTCGCCGCGGTCGTCGGCCATGACTTCGGATCATCGGTCGCGGCCTGGTGCGCGCTGGTACGGCCTGATGTCTTCCGCTCCGTCGCGTTGATGAGCGCGCCTTTTGCCGGGCCTCCGGCGATTCCATTCAATACCGCCAACAAGACGCAACAAAAAGCGCCGGATCGTATTCACGAAGACCTCGCGGCATTGCCGCGGCCTCGCAAGCACTATCAAAGGTTCTATTCAACCCGCGAAGCCAATGACGATATGCGCCACTGCCCGCAGGGGCTTCACGCCTTCTTGCGTGCCTACTATCACCACAAGAGTGCAGATTGGCCGGACAACAAGCCATTTCGACTCGCTTCGTGGTCAGCCGAAGAACTCGCCAAGCTTCCGGACTATTACGTGATGGACCGCGATGCCGGCATGGCGGACATGGTCGCCCGCCAGATGCCCTCCGCCGAACGGATCGCCGCGTGCGAATGGCTGCCGGAAGCGGAGCTGCAATTTTACAGCTCCGAGTATGGCCGCACCGGCTTTCAGGGCGGGCTGCAATGGTATCGCTGCGGCACCAGCGACGCCTTCATTCCTGAACTCCAGATCTTTTCGGGCCGCACCATCGATGTGCCATCCTGCTTCATCGCCGGCGCCAGCGACTGGGGCATCTATCAAAAACCCGGAGCGTTCGAAGCCATGCAGGAACGGGCCTGCACGCGGATGATCGGCTGCCATTTGGTGGAAGGCGCGGGGCATTGGGTTCAGCAGGAGCAGCCGAAACAGGTCGTCGATCTGCTGCTCGTCTTCCTCCGGAACGCCGGGAAGGGAACCAATGGTGCCTCCGCGCGTCTTGGCAACTGAGCCGTCTTGGCAACTGAGATCAAACACGAGAAGCGAAGACTCACATGGCCCAGCCCCTGATCGTTTCCATTCCGCATAAGCTCGGGAAAGACGAAGCCGCCCGACGGCTGAAGGCCGGCCTTGGTGGCGTGCGTTCGCAATACGCCCAAGTTCTTCAGGTCAACGAAGAGATATGGAGCGGCGATCGCCTCGCCTTCCGCGTGACCGCGCTCAAGCAGCAGGCGAGTGGAACGGTCGATGTGGCCGAAGACCATGTGCGGATCGAAGTCATGCTGCCGTGGCTGCTCGCAGGCCTCGCCCATGGCGCACAGGCGATGATCGAGTCTCGTGCCACCCGCATGCTTGAGAAAAAGTAGACATCAGGCGCCATGCAAAAAGGCCCGGCATCCTGCCGAGCCCTGCCCATCAACTTTTCATCTAGCCATTGTTGGCTGTCAGCTTCAGCCAAGCGGTGTGGACGTTTTGCTTGACCTGTCCCCACTCGGTCGCAGCGACGTCCCAGTTGACGATCTGGCGCGACGTGCCCGCAGCATTGCCGCTGGCAACCGTCGACGTCGCCATCGAGTCATGAATGTAAACGACCGCAATCGTCAGCAGACAGCCGAGTATCAATCCCAGAAAAGTGCGCATGGTGCTCGTCCTCCTGCCCAAATAACGCGAGAACCGCAGCACGGTTCCTGGGCCGCGAGCAGTGCTCATTGCTCAGTCCCGATGCGTCACTTCAGTGCCTTTTCATGCTCCGCCATGCCAACCGCCTTGTAGTCATAGGTCGGATAAAATTCAGTCCGGTAACTTCCCCAGGCCGTGTCTTCCAGCACACGATTAACTTCACGAATGCGCGACGCGGGAAGCTTGAGTGTAATGATCTGGCCGATCCCCATGGCGACGGTCCAACTCACCACTTCCATGCCGGCAGGTGGAAACGCCTTGTAGAATCCCTGCTTGGCAAGCTGCGCATTCAATTCGCCAAGCGGGCGCGACTGATCGTGTTTCAAGAACACGGTCAGCAGGATTGCATTATCGGCTGTTGCGACGGCACTGCCGGCCTGCGGCGCGGAAACCGTTTGCGCTTGCACGGAGGGTATTGCCGCCATCGAAAGCGCGACGACCGCTGCGGTCACCAACCGCCGGAATGAATGCCTCATCATATATTGATCCTTCTCATCAGGAGTATCGACGATTGCTCCGGGATTTGCGGAGCTTCCATCGTCGCCTTCCACGACACCGTGATGACGATCAAGGCTGAGCCACGCGGAAGTTTCCACGCGTCGTGCTGAAATCCATCGTTTCAAGGGATTGTGAATTGGCGAGCTTGATCCAGACGTTGATTCTCCGCCGGCGATTCAATTCTTCAGCAACGCCGCAACCAGCACGGAGACATACATGACCGATGCACCGATTCTCACATCCGATATCGTCGGGTTGACCAAGACTGCACCACTCTCGCGCCGCGGCTTCATGACCGCGTCGGCCGCTGCTGCCGCAGGCTACACACTGGCCGCCGGTCCCGTGCGTGCCGACGTCATCACCACGGATACCAATGGCCTCGACGTCGGCACTGCTAAGATCAAACTCGCAGGCGACGAGATGCCGGCCTACTTCGCGCGCCCGGCGGGCGCTAAGAATCCGCCCGTGGTGCTGGTGGCCATGGAGATCTTCGGACTTCACGAATACATCAAGGATGTCACACGGCGGCTCGGCAAGCTGGGCGCCTTTGCCGTCGCGCCGAACTACTATTTCCGCAAGGGCGACCTCACCAAGGTCACCGAAATGTCCCAACTCATTCCGCTGGTCAATTCCAAGCCGGATTCGGAATTGCTGTCGGACCTCGACAGCACCGTGGCGTGGGCCAAATCGCAGGGTGGAGACACGAACCGTCTCGGCATTGTCGGCTTTTGCCGTGGTGGCCGGACCGTGTGGGAATATGCCGCGCATAGCAGCGCGCTGAAAGCAGGCGTGGCCTTCTATGGGCCGCCGGTGGATGCGCCAAATCCTCTCTGGCCGAAAAGTCCGATGCAGTTGGCCCCCGAGATGAAGGCACCGGTTCTCGGCCTGTATGGCGGAGCAGACCAGGGCATCCCGGTGGCGCAGGTCGAAGAGCTGAAGGCTGCTCTTGCGAAGGCCAACAAGACTGCTGAATTCAAGATTTACCCCGGCGCCCCGCATGGCTTCCACGCCGACTACCGCCCAAGCTATCGCAAGGAAGCTGCAGAGGATGCCTGGACTCAGATGCAAGCCTGGCTCAAGAAATACAAAGTTCTGAGCTGAACTTCTCGGCGAAAAGATGCCATAAAATCATTCGCCCCGCCGAAGCGGGGCGAATGGAGTTCGAAGCAAACTAAATTCGTCCCATCAAAATCAGAATCAGCAGAATAACAATCACTAGGCCAAGGCCGCCGCCGCCGTAATAACCTGTGCCGTAGAACGGCCCACCGCCGATGCCGCTGAAGCCGCCCAGTAGGGCGATAATCAAAATGATCAGAATGATGGTACCGATTGACATCTGAAGCCTCCATGTTGCGGTCAACAACCGCCCTCAGATGTATGACCTCTCAAATGGTATTTTGTTCCCCTCTACGCGCGTCGCTATTCCTTGCGCGTGATTGCCCTGTCCTTCATGGCAGTGCTCAGTCGTTCGCCGTCTATAAATTGCGACCATTCTTCGAGTGAGACCGGCAGACGGCGGCGCCAGTTTGGATGCTCATTGATCGTTCCGGGAATATTCGGCTGATCGATGACGCCAAGAAGATCCTCGATCTCGACACCAAGAATGCGAGACTTCGTGCGCGCCAGATAATCCAGAGCAGAATAAAAACCCGGCTCGCCGTGCTGCGCGCCATTCAGCGCGCGCGCCAGCATGTTCGTCGCATAAGCTCTGGCGTCTCGTGTCTCTCCCGGGTCGAGTCCCAAGGCATGCTTCAGATCAATATCGTGTCCCGATCGCCAGCCGGCGAAGGTCGGCAGATCGTGTGTGTTGAACGTCACCATGGAATCTTGCGGATAGTGATCGACGGGTAGGAACGAGCCATCGTATCCACGCTCGAACATCATCACGCGATAAGACCAGATCCCCCAATCCAGCAGCCGCTCCCTGAAACCATCGGGCACCGTGCCCAGATCTTCGCCGACCACCACACATCGGTGATGGACGCTTTCCAGCGCGGCCACGGCCAGCAGCGCTTCGAACGGCATCTGAACATAGGCACCCTGGCTGGGCAGGTATCCAGACGGAACGAGATAGAGCCGGTTCAGCCCGAGAACGTGATCAAGGCGGATCGCCCCCGCATAGCGCATCGATGCACGCAGCACCGCGCGGAAGGGCTCGTACGATCGCAACGCCAATCCGGATGCATTGAATCCGGCGAGCCCCCAATCCTGTCCCGCCGTGTTCAGCAAATCCGGCGGGGCTCCAACCGACAAGCGGTGCGAGATGGCAATCTGCTCATTCCACGCATCGAAACCATCGGCTTTGACGCCCACAGCAACGTCGAGATAAAGCCCGACCGGCAAGTTCAGCCGGCGCGCCAAATCCCGGCAAGCTTTCAGTTGCTCATCGGCGCACCATTGTACGAACTCGATGAATTCGACCTCAAGTCCATCAGGACCAGTGCGCAGCTCGTTGAGCGCGTCGTGATTTGGAGACAAACAATGGTCCGGCCAATCCCACCATGGACTTGAGAACTTCCTGCGCAGGACCTCGAAGCACGCAAACCGAGACAACAGCGCGCCACCATCGCGGCGAAACTCCTCAAAGCTCGTCTTCCGCCTCAAAGTCGTTCTCGATTTGAAGATTTCGAACGCCTGACGCAACGCCGCCATTTTAAGATCGGCCACAGCTTGGTAGTCGACGAACTCAGCAGACCGCGCCGCTTCGATCAATGCAGCATGCTCCGCTGCGAATTCTTGAGGAAGCTCGGGCAGACGGTTCACATCGATATAGAGTGAGTTCAAAAACAGCCGGCTGTTCGGCGAATAGGGGCTGCAGTCCCGGGGATGATCGTCGAACAGCGCATGCAATGGATTAAGCCCGATCCCCGCAGCGCCTGACTGCGCCGCCCAGACGATCAGCGCTTCCAGATCCGTAAAATCGCCAATGCCCCAGTTCTGGGCCGATCTCACGCCATATAATTGAACGGCGAGAATCCAGACGCGATCAAAGTCACCTGAAAAGGCGCGTTCGGGAGCCGAAATCAGATTCGTCTGCTCTTCACTTCCGTTCGCGTCGACGGCGCGAAGGCAATAGACGCCCTCCGTGATCGGCGGAAGATTCACATGCTGATCGTGTGACGTGCCTTCGGCAATCGCCGCGCCGCGACCATCCGCAATTTGCCATTTGATCGGCGCCGCTTCGGCTATCGCAACTGACGAGCAGCCCCGCGAATGTCGGCATATGACGGCATCAGGCAGCAAACGACGATGCGGCGAATCAGGGACCGCCTCGAGAAGCATCTGAAGCGCCGAAGGATCGATGGTGCGATGCTGGCCCGTTGCATCGATGAAAGACGTCTCAATCCCCAACTGCGCTGCTTTTGAAAGCACGTCCATCTTTCAACCCCGCCTTCCCACTGTTTTTGACGCGATTGAGGCAACGCGTTTTCACACAAACAGTTCCGAGGGAACAAAATCGCCACAAACCACTTCTTAGATATGGGTTCTCTCCTGCATTGAGAGATGGGGAAGCAATGTCGGTATCGCCGCCCGTGAGACAACGTGATTTACCAAATATTCCGCAGATCGGTGCTGGCGCGTTTCACATCGAAGACATCTATCCGATTGTTGATTGCGGACGATTTCCCGTCAAACGCGTGGCAGGCGAAACGATCGATGTCTGGGCCGACATCTATAAAGACGGCCACGATGTCGTTGCAGCCGAATTGATCTGGCGTCTGGAGAGCGAGGCGGAGTGGACTCGCGAGCCAATGACCCACAACGGCAACGACCGGTGGACCGGGACATTCCGGCCGATCAAACCTGGACGCTACGTTTACGCCATTGAAGCGTGGATGGATGAATTCGCGACATGGCGGCATGGCGCGATGCTGAAGAGAAATGCCGGTCAAGATATTGCGCTCGACGCACTCGAAGGCGCCGCGATGATGACCAAGGGCCGTCCCACAGACCGGGAAGCGGCCAGTGTGCTGACCGCAGCTTGCGAGAAGTTTCTGGAAAGCGGCGATGTTACGTCGTTGCTTGACGAAAACGTCCTTCACGCAATGTCGCGGAGTCAGATCCGGATCGATTGCACTGTGTCGAACTCGTTTCCACTGGTCGTTGATCGGCAACGCGCTGTGTCTGGCGCGTGGTACGAAATGATTCCTCGCAGCCAGGGCACCGTGCCGGATCAGCATGGCACATTCCGCGACTGTATCGCACGCCTGCCGGAAATCGCCGCGTTAGGCTTCGATGTCGTTTATTTCACGCCGATCCATCCGATCGGCCGCGTCAATCGCAAGGGGCGCAATAATTCACTGACGGCCGAACCCGGCGCCCCCGGAAGTCCGTATGCGATCGGGGCCGCTGAAGGCGGCCACGACGCCATTCATCCCCAACTTGGGACGTTCGACGACTTCCACGCGTTGGTTGAAGCCGCAAAGTCGCTGAACATGGAGATCGCGTTGGATTTCGCGGTCCAGTGCGCGCCCGATCATCCTTGGCTGAAGCAGCATCCCAACTGGTTCAAGCGGCGTCCCGACGGCAGCATCCGCTACGCTGAAAATCCGCCAAAAAAATACGAGGATATTCACAATCCCGATTTTCATGGCGATGATGCGGCTGGGCTCTGGGCTGCGCTGCGCGATGTGATCAAGTTCTGGATCTCTCACGGCGTTCGCATCTTCCGCGTCGACAATCCGCACACCAAGCCGTTTCCGTTCTGGGAATGGCTGATCAAGGATATCCAGACCCATGACCCGGATGTCATCTTCCTGGCTGAAGCGTTCACCCGTCCGAAACTGATGAAGGGGCTGGCGAAGCTCGGCTTCACCCAATCCTATACCTACTTTACGTGGCGCACGCAGAAATGGGAGTTTGAGGAATATCTGCGCGAACTCACCGGCTATCCGGAGCGTGAATATTATCGGCCGAATTTCTTCGTCAACACGCCTGACATCCTGCCGTTTCATCTTCAAGGCGGCGAACCGTGGATGTTCAAATCCCGCGTGGCGCTGGCAGCAACGCTGTCCGGCACTTACGGCATCTACAACGGGTTCGAGCTGCTCGAACACGAACCCATTCCCGGGAAGGAAGAGTATCTCAACTCCGAGAAATACGAGATCAAGGTCCGAGACTGGGACAGCCCCGGCAACATCAAGGCCTATATCCGGGACCTGAACATGGCCCGGCGGGCCAATCCGGCCTTGCAGCAGACCGCACGCCTGCAATTCCTGAATATCGACGATCCGAACGTGATCGGGTTTTCCAAGAGCTCCGCGGATAACAGCAACGTCATTGTGGCCGCGATCGCACTCTCTCGCGATCCGCATGAATTCTGGTTTCCGGCCGGGGCCATCCAGGTTGGTCCGTCACAGGACGCGAAACAGGTCGCTGCACTCGAGAATATCATCACCGGTGAACGGCATGCCGTCGAATGGGGCGGCGTCCATCTGCGGATAGATCCGCAACGTGATCCGGCACTGCTTTTCCGATGTCTGGTGTAGGTGCGGCCATGAACGTAATGTCGCCAATCGAGATGGCAGCAACAGCCACCGAGAATGAGCTCTGGTACAAAGACGCGATCATCTATCAGTTGCACGTCAAGGCTTTCGCTGACAGCAACAACGATGGCATCGGTGATTTTGCCGGTCTTACCGAGAAGCTGGATTACTTGCAGGACCTTGGCGTCACGACGTTGTGGCTGTTGCCGTTCTTTCCGTCGCCGGGTCGGGACGACGGTTACGACATCGGGGACTACGGCGCGATCAATCCTGACTTTGGCACGATGAAAGACTTCCGCCGTTTCATTGCGGAAGCCAAACGGCGCGGCTTGCGCGTCATCATCGAGCTGGTTGTCAATCACACTTCCGATCAGCACGATTGGTTCAAGCGGGCGCGCCGCAGTTCGCCGACGTCCAGTGCGCGGAATTGGTACGTCTGGAGCGATACCGACCAGAAATACCAAGGCACCCGGATCATTTTCACCGACACCGAAAAATCGAACTGGACATGGGATCCAGAGGCCGGCGCGTTCTACTGGCATCGCTTCTTTTCTCACCAGCCCGATCTCAACTTCGACAACCCACGCGTGGTCAGTGCGGTCGTGCAGGTGATGAAACGCTGGCTGGACGCCGGTGTCGATGGATTCCGGCTCGACGCGATTCCCTATCTCTGTGAACGCGAAGGCACCAACAACGAGAACCTCCCGGAAACGCACGCGGTCATCAAGAGACTGCGCGCGGAGCTCGACGCCTACGCGAAGGGCAAGGTGCTTCTGGCGGAAGCCAACCAGTGGCCGGAAGACGTGCAGGAATATTTCGGCGACGGCGACGAATGCCACATGGCCTATCACTTTCCGCTGATGCCACGCTTTTACATGGCCATCGCGCAGGAAGACCGCTTTCCGGTCACGGACATCCTGCGACAGACTCCCGACGTTCCCGCAAATTGCCAATGGGCGCTGTTCCTGCGCAACCACGACGAGCTGACGCTCGAAATGGTGACCGACGTGGAGCGGGATTACCTGTGGTCGACCTACGCCAACGATCCACGCGCGCGGATCAATGTCGGCATTCGCCGCCGGCTTGCGCCGCTGATGGACAACGACCGGCGCAAAATCGAGCTGATGAACTCCCTGCTCCTCTCGTTTCCGGGCACGCCGATCATTTACTACGGCGACGAAATCGGGATGGGAGACAACATCTATCTCGGTGACCGCAATGGCGTGCGCACGCCGATGCAATGGACGCCGGACCGCAACGGCGGCTTCTCACGCGCCGACCCGGCACGGCTTTATGCCCCGCTCATCATGGACCCCGTTTATGGCTATGAGTCCGTCAACGTCGAAGCGCAGTCGCGAAGCCTGTCCTCGCTCCTGAGCTGGACCAAGCGTCTCATCTCGGTCCGCAAATCCAGCCTTGCGTTCGGCCGTGGCACCATCACGTTTATCCGCCCCTCCAACCGGTCCGTTCTCGCCTATGTCAGGCAGTATGAAGACGACGTGATCCTCTGCGTCGCCAATCTGTCCCGTTCCGCGCAGGCGACCGAACTGGACCTCGCGCAGTGGAAAGAGCGCGTCCCGCAGGAGATGCTGGGCCGGACCAATTTCCCGCCCATCGGCGAGCTGCCGTATCTGGTAACGCTCTCGCCTTATGGCTTCTATTGGTTCAGGCTGACCGAAAAGCCGCCGACCTCTCCCGAGCAGCATATGCCGGTGCCGGAGTTCGAAACTCTGGTCGTCCCGCATAATTCGACATGGATGACGCTCAGCCGCACGCGGATGATTTTCGAACGGGATGTGTTGCCTGCATATCTCGCACGGACCCGCTGGTTTCCACAGCGCTCAGCTGCCGCAATCACCACAAAGGTGACCGCTGCCATTCCATTCGCTCACGAAGGCGAATCCCGGCCATGGCTCACCATCTTCGAAACCGAGCAAAACGGAAAGATGACGCGCTACGCGATGCCGATCCGTATCGATTGGGTGCGATTTGACCGCGAGCGCTATAACCCAAGGGCGCTGGCCGCCGTCAGGCAAGCCTCGCGTGAGGGAACGTTGTTCGATGTTGCGACCGACAGGGATTTCATCAAGCAGCTCCTCGCCGATGTACGGCTGTCGGATAGGATCACCGAACATGGCAGAAGTCTCGAATTTCATGCCAGCGAACGGCTGGCGACGATTCCCGATACTCCGTTTGAATCGGTTCATCCGGTCGAAACCGAGCAATCCAACAGCACCACGCTGGTGGACGAAACCTTCGTCGTGAAGCTGTACCGGAAGCTCGAAGCAGGCCCCAATCCGGAAATCGAGATGGGCCGATTCCTGACGGACATCACCAATTTCGCCAACACACCCGCTTTGCTTGGCTCGGTCGAAGTGGTGGAGGGCGAGGCCCGAAGCGCGCTCGCGATCGTTCACTCGTTTGTTTCCAATCAAGGCGATGGTTGGGTCCTGACGTCCGGCTATCTGGACCGATACGTTGATGAGCAGCGGCTCCTCAGCGGCAGCGATCAGGCCCCGGAGAGCGAAGAGCAGAATGCCTATGCCCGTTACATGCAGCAAACCGGCAAGCGTGTGGCAGAGATGCAGGTCGCGCTGGCGAGCCGCGATGACATTGATGCATTCAGGCCCGAAGCCATCACGACTGAAGATGTCGATCGGTGGATCAGCAATATCATGGCCTGTGCCGAGCGTGTTTTTTCTGGATTACAGTTCCTCGGCAAAGCAGCGAAAGACGCCGATCGTGTTTTGATCGACGAGTTGATGAAACATCAGGACGGCCTTTCAAGGTTCCTTGAGGGTCTTCTGCCGCGCGACCTGCATGGGTTGAACATTCGCCATCATGGCGATCTTCATCTCGGTCAGTTGCTGATCGTGAAAGACGATATCTTCATTA
Organism: Bradyrhizobium sp. SYSU BS000235; assembly: GCF_049747295.1. NCBI lineage: Bacteria > Pseudomonadati > Pseudomonadota > Alphaproteobacteria > Hyphomicrobiales > Nitrobacteraceae > Bradyrhizobium > Bradyrhizobium sp. SYSU BS000235. The sequence goes on along the minus strand of NZ_JBMHJM010000001.1, from coordinate 2,936,771 downwards.
TCGACTTCGAGGGCGAACCGCGGCGCTCGCTGGTGGAACGCCGCCGTAAGGCGCCTGCCGCTCGCGATATCGCAGGGCTGATCCGCTCCATCGACTATTCCACTGCGGCTGCCTATGAACGCGCCCTGCAGGTCACTGCCGATGAAACCGGGCAACTTGCAGCCGGCCTTGAGATATGGCGAACGAATGCGGTCGCGGAATTTCTTTCAGCCTATCATGAAAATCTGAGCGACGAGCGGCTCTGGCCTACGGATGCAGCAGCTGCCACGCGATTGCTCAATTTCTTCCTGGTGGAGAAGGTCTTCTACGAAATCGAATACGAATTGTCGCATCGTCCCGAATGGCTGCGCGTGCCGCTCAACGGCGCGCTGCGCATTCTTGCTTCCGGAGACGAGACCGTATGACGAAACTTCCGGCAGAGGCTTATGCGATCCTTGAAGGCCGCCATTCCGATCCATTTCATTATCTCGGCCTCCACGTTGAGAACAACAAATCGGTCGTTCGTGCATTTCTGCCCAACGCGTCGCTTGTGGAAGCCGTCGAGGAAAGCGGAGAAAGCGCAGTACTGGAGAAGGTGCACGACGCGGGCCTGTTTATCGGGCCGGCTCCAGGTCCATCTAAGCGCTACAAGCTGCGCGCAACTTTCGGTGAGAACGTCGTGGAGCTTTACGATCCGTACGACTTCCCTCCAATCCTGACAGATTTCGATCTCTATCTGCTTGGCGAAGGCAACCACCAGCGGCTCTACGATAAGCTCGGCGCGCATATGATGACGCTCGACGGCGTTCGCGGCGTCGCGTTCGTGGTATTCGCGCCGAATGCCAAACGCGTCAGCGTCGTCGGTGATTTCAATTTCTGGGACAACCGCCGTCACGCTATGCGCGTTCGCGGACAGGGCTACTGGGAGATCTTCATTCCAGGTGTCACCGCGGGCGATTGCTACAAGTTCGACATTGTCGGACCAAACAATCAGCGCTTGCCGCTGAAGGCGGATCCGCTCGCGTTCGCGACTGAGATGCGCCCGAATACGGCATCGGTCGTCATCGACGAAGCGCGGCTGCCTCCGCCGTTTCCCATTGCCGGGCAACCAAACAGACTCAGCGCACCGATGTCGATCTACGAGGTTCATCTCGGATCGTGGCGCAAGAAGGAAGGTAATCACTGGCTGACCTACCGCGAACTCGCGGAGACACTGCCGCAATACGTCCGTGATCTTGGCTTCACCCATATCGAATTCCTGCCGGTCAGCGAGCATCCCTTCGATGGCTCCTGGGGCTATCAGCCGACAGGTCTCTTTGCTCCAACAAGCCGGTTCGGAAAGCCGGAAGACTTCGCCGCACTTGTGGACGCCTGCCACAAGGAAGGATTGGCAATTCTACTCGATTGGGTGCCCGGGCATTTCCCTGACGATCCACACGGTCTCGCCATGTTCGACGGCACCGCGCTCTACGAGCACGCCAATCCGCTGCAAGGGCGACATCTCGATTGGGGAACGCTGATCTACAACTACGGACGAACCGAAGTTGTCAACTTCCTCGTCTCCAACGCCCTGTTCTGGCTTGAGCGTTACGGGATCGATGGCCTGCGTGTCGACGCCGTCGCCTCAATGCTCTACCTCGATTACAGCCGGCCTGCCGGTGGATGGATTCCAAATAAATACGGCGGCCGTGAAAACATCGAGGCCATCGAATTTTTGCGACGGTTCAATACCGAAGTTTTCGCGAAATTTCCGAATGCGACCACCGCGGCCGAAGAATCGACCGCATGGCCACAAGTCTCCCGCCCCGTTGAATTCGGCGGTCTCGGATTCGGCTATAAGTGGAATATGGGTTGGATGCACGACACGCTGAACTACGTCAGCAAGGATCCCATCCATCGCCGATACCATCACGACCAAATCCTGTTCGGCCTGCATTACGCCTTCTCCGAAAACTTCATCCTGCCGCTCTCGCACGATGAAGTGGTGCACGGCAAACGCTCTATCCTCGGCCGCATGCCCGGCGATGACTGGCAGCGCTTCGCCAATCTGCGCGCCTATTACGCTTTCATGTTCGGCCATCCAGGCAAGAAGCTGCTGTTCATGGGCAGCGAATTCGGCCAGGAGCGGGAGTGGAATCACGATCACTCTCTCGATTGGCATCTGCTGGGCCAGCCTAAGCACCGCGGTATCCAGTCAGTGATCCGCGACCTCAACAATCTATATCGCACACTGCCGGCGCTTCACGAACTCGACTGCGATCCGGCGGGCTTCGAATGGGTCGTCACTGACGATGCGGACCGCAACGTCTTCGTCTGGATACGCAAAGGCAATGCCGCGCGTGATCGCTGTCTGATCGCCGTGAATTTCTCGCCAAGCGTCTATCACGACTATCGTGTCAAAGTCCCCTTCCCCGGTCACTGGCGTGAGGTCTTCAATTCGGATTCCTCGCACTATGGCGGCACCAATGTCGGAAATGTCGGCCAGATCAAAACACTGGAGGGCCCCGTCCCCTATCTCGATCTGACGGTGCCTCCGCTTGCCGCAATCTTCCTCGTACCGGACATGTGATATGCGTCGCTTGTCTGCTGGCACGAACCATCGTCTCGGAGCAACCTGGGACGGGCGCGGCACGAACTTCGCACTTTTTTCTGTCAACGCAGAGAGGGTGCAACTTTGCCTGTTCGACAGCCAGGGCCGCCGCGAGATCGAGCGTCTGGATCTGCCGGAACGCACGGAAGACGTCTGGCATGGCTATCTCAACGATATCTCCCCCGGACAGCTCTACGGATATCGCGTTTACGGCCCGTACACGCCGGAACAGGGTCATCGCTTCAACGCCAACAAGCTGCTGCTAGACCCTTATGCAAAACGGCTCGCCGGCCGGCTGGTGTGGAGCGACGCACATTTCGCGTATCGCACCGGCAGCTCCCGTGAAGATCTCTCGTTCGATCGCCGCGACAACGCCCGCGGCATGCCGAAGGCCGTTGTTGTCGACGAAACGTTCAACTGGGGCCGTCGAGAGAACCGTCCCCATGTGCCATGGGAAGATACGATTATCTATGAAGCGCACGCAAAGGGATTGACCCAGACGCGTCAGGATATGGCGCCCGGGATGCGCGGGACCTTTCGCGGCTTGTGTTCGCCGGCCATGATCGATCACTTCAAGCGCCTCGGCATCACCACGCTCGAACTGCTCCCCATCCACGGCTTCATCGATGATCGGCAGCTTGTCGAGAAGAAACTCGTCAACTACTGGGGCTACAATTCCATCGCCTTCTTCGCCCCCGAAACCCGCTACGCCGCTGACAACCCGCTCGACGTTTTCCGAACCACCGTGGCGCGCCTTCACGACGCAGGCATCGAGGTCATGCTCGACGTGGTCTACAACCACACGGCCGAGGGCAACCATATGGGGCCGACATTATCGTTTCGCGGCATCGACAATGCGTCCTACTACTGGCTGAAGCCGGATAATCCGCGCTTCTACGACGATTTCACCGGCACCGGGAATTCGCTCAACCTGACCCATCCGCGCGTCCTGCAGATGGTGATGGATTCGCTGCGCTACTGGGTCGAGGTTTGCCACGTCGACGGCTTCCGCTTTGATCTCGCCACAACACTCGCACGCGGTCCCAACGGCTTTGACCGCGGTCATTCGTTCCTGAATGCGGTGCGCCAGGACCCTGTGCTGGCATCCGCCAAGCTCGTCGCCGAGCCTTGGGACGTTGGCTTGGGTGGCTACCAGGTCGGGGCGTTTCCGTCACAATGGTCGGAATGGAACGACAAATACCGCTCGACACTCCGACGTTATTGGTCCGGCGAAGGACATCTCATCGGCGATGTCGGCGCACGCATGACCGGTTCGTCCGATACGTTCAACCATGACGGACGGACACCGCGCGCGAGCATCAATCACATCACTGTGCATGATGGTTTCACGCTGGCGGACCTGTTCAGCTACAACGAGAAGCACAACGAAGCCAACGGCGAAGACAATCGCGACGGCTCCAATGACAACAACAGCAACAATTGCGGCCATGAAGGCCCGACCGATGATCCGGCAATCATGGCGTTGCGTCGTCAGCTGCGAAAAAACCAGCTCGCCTGTCTGCTGCTGGCTCAGGGCGTGCCGTTGATTCTTGCCGGCGATGAAGTCGGAAACAGTCAGGACGGCAACAACAACGCTTATTGTCAGGACAATGAAGTCGGCTGGGTCAGATGGGACGGCCTTGGTCAGGACGGCGAAGATCTCACCGAATTCATCGGTCACATGACGGCTCTTCGCAATCGCTTTCCGCAAATCAAGTCCCAGCACTGGCTCGACGGACGGCGGCAAGACGGCTCTTACGGCGTCTTGTGGCTCACGCCAAGCGCCGCCGAGATGACTGATCAGGACTGGAATTTCCCTGAGGGGCGTTTCCTGTCCTACGTGCTCGGGCCTGTCGAAGACAACGATCCGCCGCTTTTCGTCGTGCTCAACGCTGCACCGGAAGCCATTGAGTTCACGTTGCCGAAGCTGCCCGAATACAAAGAGTGGACCCGCCTGCTCGACACCACAAAGACGGAACAGGACAGCGCGTCTTGCCAATCCGGCATTACGCAGGAAGCCCCGGCCCGGTCCGTCCTTGCCTTCGCGGGGGCGACATGAATGCCCATCGTTTCGAACCCAGGCTGACCGAAGACGGTATCACATTTTCACTGTGGGCACCGGCTGCGAAGACCGTCGATGTGATGATCGACGGTCTCCATGCGATGCAAAGAGACGATGCCGGGTGGTTTTCCACCCATGTCTCCGGTGCGAAAGGCGGCACGCGTTATCAATTTCGGATCGATGGCGAACTGGACGTCCCCGATCCCGCATCTCACTTTCAGCCGGCCGATGTCGCCGGCCCAAGCGAAGTCATCGACCACGCCGCGTATCGCTGGCGTGCTGACGACTGGCGCGGGCGTCCGTGGCAAGACACCGTCCTCCTCGAAACTCACGTGGGTACGTTCACGCCGCAAGGCACTTATCGCGCGATGATCGAGAAGCTCGATCATCTGGTCGCAACGGGTTTCACGGCGCTGGAGTTGATGCCGCTGGCCGATTTTCCCGGCCGCAGAAACTGGGGCTATGACGGGGTGTTGTGGTATGCGCCCGACAGCAGTTACGGCCGGCCTGACGATCTCAAAGCGCTGATCGACGAGGCCCATCTGCGCGGCCTGATGGTCTTTCTCGATGTGGTTTACAATCACTTCGGCCCGGAAGGGAATTTTCTAGGCCGATATGCGCCGACGTTCTTCTCAGAGTCCCAGACCCCATGGGGCAACGCGATCGATTATCGCATCCCGGAGGTTCGCCAGTTTGCCATCGGCAACGCGCTTCATTGGTTGAACAATTATCGCTTCGACGGCCTTCGGCTCGATGCCGTCCACGCCATCGCCGAGATGGGCGACATGCACATCCTCAACGATCTCAGCCGCGCCGTCGGCGAGTTCGCCAAAGCCAGCGGGCGTCAGATCCACCTCGTTCTCGAGAACGACGACAACAGTGCCACTCTTCTCGATCCCGTTACCAATCCACCGAACGGAAAATACCGCGCTCAGTGGAATGACGACTATCACCACGCCTGGCACGTGTTGCTGACAGGAGAGGCCGGTGGCTATTACGGTGATTATCCCACACCGCGCTCCAGCATTGCGCGGGCCCTGCGATCCGGATTTGCCTATCAAGGCGAGGCATCCGCGCATCGCGATGGCGTCTTGCGCGGCGAGCCGAGCGGCGATCTATCTCCACTCGCCTTCGTCAACTTCCTCCAAAATCACGACCAGATCGGCAATCGCCCGCTGGGTGATCGCCTGGAAGCGACAGCCAACTTCGCGGCCATTGAAGCCGCGTTAGCGATCACCCTGCTCTCGCCCATGCCGCCCATGATGTTCATGGGTGAGGAATGGGGCACGACATCGCCGTTTCCGTTTTTTTGTGATTTCCGCGGAGATCTTGCGGGAGCCGTGCGGCAAGGACGCCGAACGGAGTTCAGATCGGCCTATGAAAAATATGGCGACGAGATTCCAGATCCCTTGAGCGAGGCGACATTCAGGTTGGCTCAGCTCGACTGGAGCGAACGCAACCAGCCCGTTCATCATGCCCGCTTAACGCTGGTCGGCAAGCTGCTTGCAAATCGGCATGCCGAGATCACACCGCGTCTCGACGGCAGCCGCTTCGGCGACGCCAGCGTCAATGACGATGGGCTGCTTCTCGCACACTGGACCTTGGGAGACGGTGCGACGCTGCAACTGATCGCCAATCTGTCCGACGGCGTTGCCGCCATCCCGGCCTCTTATCAGGCGCGACGTCCAATCTGGGGAGAAATACCGCGCGACGAACTCGCCCCATGGGCCGTCGTTTGGGACCTGGGAGAGCGCTGATGCCCCGGCCTATTCCACTCGCGACCTATCGCGTCCAGCTCACATCGGAGTTCAATTTCGATGAGGCCGCGAAGATCGTCCCGTATCTCAAGCAGCTGGGCATCACGCATCTTTACGCATCTCCATTTCTGAAGGCGCGAAGCGGCAGCACCCACGGCTACGATATCATCGACCACAACGCGCTCAATCCGGAGCTTGGTGGCGAAGACGCCTTCAATCGGCTCAGTGCGGCTTTGAAGGCCAACGATCTCGGCCTCATTCTCGATTTTGTGCCCAATCATATGGGCGTGCACTTTGCTGACAATGCGTGGTGGCTGGACGTGCTTGAATGGGGACCGGCCTCCCCTCATGCCGCATCCTTCGACATCGACTGGGACACGCTGCCTTACCGGGTGAAGGGCGGAGTGCTTCTGCCTATTCTCGGCTCCTCCTACGGCGAGGCGCTTGAGCAGGGACAGATCGAACTCCGGTTCGATCCGCAGGAGAGCAGCTTTTCAGCCTGGTACTATGAACATCAGCTGCCGATCGCACCAGAACGTTACAGTGAGATGCTCCGCGTGATCGTCGCGGAAGCAGACGGCAGTCCTGCAACAACCGAAGCCGGCCAAAAGATTCTCGACCTCGCGGCGCGTTACACCGGGTTGCATCGCCCGAGCAGGTCCGAGGCGCCACAACTCAAGGCGGCACTGGCGAGCGATCCCGCCGTTCATTCAATGATCGAACGCGGGTTGAATGCCTATCGCGCCGGCCCCGATCGCGACACGCAGACAAAGGCGCTTCATTCGCTGCTGGAGCGGCAACATTACAGGCTAGCCCACTGGCGGCTGGCGACCAGCGAAATCAACTACCGGCGCTTCTTCGACGTCAACAGCCTGGCGGGCCTGCGTGTTGAAGACCAGAAGACGTTCGATGGCATTCACGGCCTGGTGAAGCGGCTGATCGCCGAAGACAAGTTGCAGGGACTGCGGCTCGATCATATCGACGGCCTGCGCGATCCTGTTCAGTACTGTCAGCGGCTGACACGACTCATTCGAGAGGCGCGCGGACACTCACGCCAGCCGTTCTATCTCCTCATTGAGAAGATTCTCGGCGAGCATGAGAAGCTCCCCAGTCTGCAAGGCGTTCACGGCACCACGGGCTACGAATGGCTCAATGCCATCACCCAGGTCCTGCTTGACTCTCATGGCATGGATCATCTGGACGAGGTCTGGCGGCAGGCGAGCAATATTCCGCCAAGGCTTGCGCCGGTGCTGGAAGAGTCCAAGCGCCGCGTGCTCGAAACGTTGCTGGCCAGCGAATTCACGGTGCTGTCCCGTCTGCTCGCCCGCATTGCCGGCGGACACTACTCGACCCGCGACTTTTCCGCCGACAGCCTGCGGCAGGCGTTCGAGCTCTACGTGATGCATTTCCCGGTCTACCGCACCTACATGACGGCGACGGGTCCATCTACCACCGACCGCGAACTGATCAATCGTACCATCGAGAGGGCACGCGAAGACTGGTTCGGCGCAGATGAAGGCATTTTCGATTTCCTGCGTGACGCACTGACGCTCGATCTGACGAAAGCCGACCGTGTGGCGCCCGGGAAACCACGCATCCGCCGCTTCGGCCTGAAGCTGCAGCAGTTCACCGGACCGATGATGGCGAAATCTCTGGAAGATACCGCCTTCTATCGTTTCCATCGGCTGCTGGCGCTCAATGAGGTTGGCGGCGACGCAGCAGCACAGGGCCTTTCGGTGGACGCCTTTCACGTCATGATGGGTGAGAGAGCTCATACGCGACCTCACGGCATGACTGCTACGGCGACCCACGACACGAAGCGCGGCGAAGATGCACGGACACGGCTGCTGGCGTTACCTGAACTGGCAGACGAATGGGCAAGCATGGTGGGGCGCTGGAAGGCAATGAACGCCCGTCACGTGACATCCGACCGCGACATGCGCAGCCCTTCGCTCGCGTTCGAATACATGCTGTATCAAGCATTGATCGGCGCCTGGCCCGATGTATTGGACAATTCGTTCGTCGACCGGATGAAAGCGTACGCGATCAAGGCGGCGCGTGAAGCCAAACTGGAAACCAGTTGGCTCAATCCGAATGCACATTATGAGACTGCGCTGGAGCGCTTTATCGAAGCCATCCTCGACAGATCCCGCTCAGCGGAGTTTATTGAATCCATCAAGGCATTTATTCACCGGACCTCGCTGCTCGGCGCATTGAATTCGCTCTCCCAAATCACCTTGAAAGCAATGATGCCGGGCGTCCCGGATTTCTATCAAGGAACGGAATTCTGGGATTTCTCGCTGGTCGATCCCGATAATCGACGGCCGGTTGATTTCGCCGCTCGCCAAGCCGCATTGACGGCGATCGAAAATCCGAACTGGGAAAGTTTGATCCAGAACTGGTCGGATGGCCGCATCAAGCTTGCGTGGACACGGGCGCTCCTCATGATGCGTCACGCGCTGCAGGATGTTTTCACTGACGGTGACTATGACCCCATCGCGGTCAGCGGCCCTGACAAGGAGCATGTCATCGCCTTCGCCCGCCGATCGAAATCAGACGCCGTTATTGTTGCCGTCGGCAGGCGCCTCGCAAAATTCAGTGACCATGGACGGGCATGGCCATACGAATCCATCGATGCGACGCTCGATTTGAGCAACTACGCGGGAGATTTCGAGACCGCGAACGTCAGCAAGGCAGCCATTCCCTGCCGCGCATTGTTTACGCGCTTTCCGGCAGCAATTCTAAGAGCGAAGGTTGTGCGGTCCTCAGCCAAGATGCCGTCACCCATGAGAAAGGCCGCCCGGGAGCATGGCCGGACGGCCTAGCGGATGTCGTGCCGACTCAGGGGTCGGTTCCCTCCTACCGCGGTGCTAAACTAATAAGGGATGACAAGCACATGCAATGATCCCACCTACCTGTTGGAACTTCTCAACACGAAATTCCTTATTGCACGGCAATATAATGGGCCAATTCCTGAGACGACAATGCCCAGCGACAACCTTCCAGCCGCTCCACGCGGCTCGATCCTGCTCAACATTCTGAGCTGTCCAGATTGCGGAGCAACCATGACACTGACTCATATCGTACCGGGTGACCCGGGGTATCAGCGGCTCACATTCAGATGCGAGACGTGCCATCGAAGTGAGACCATCGTCATTAAAACGAAGCTCAAAGATTAGACGTCAAATTGTGGCCGATAAGATTTGGTCACTTTGAGACCAATAATCGAAGATCGCTTTTAGGATCGTACTTCATCGGAATTGGTGGCATGAATATGCAATACAGCGGGCGCCTTGGAATGCAGCAGCCGGACACGGAAGATGTGGTTGCAGGCATCAAAAGCGCGATGCTTGCGAAAATCGTACTGATGGCGGGCAAGGACGCGAACCGCGCCACCAGCCGCGATTGGTATATCGCGGCTGCTCTGACGCTGCGCGATCGCATCATTCATCACTGGCTTCAGTCCAACCACGACGCCGACAGCAATGGCGAGAAGCGGGTCTACTACTTCTCGCTCGAATTCCTGATCGGCCGGCTGTTCACGGATGCCTTGACCAATCTTGACCTCGTCAAGCCGTTTCGGACAGCGCTGGAAGATTTCGGCGTCGATTTTGATGAATTGAAAACGATTGAGCCGGATGCAGCGCTGGGCAATGGCGGGCTCGGCCGGCTAGCCGCATGCTTCATGGAAAGCATGGCAACGCTGGGCATTCCGGCGCAAGGCTATGGTATTCGCTACGAGCACGGCCTGTTCCGTCAAATCATCTCTGATGGACAACAGGAAGAATTTCCGGAGCAATGGTTGCTGTCCGGAAATCCCTGGGAGTTTGAACGTCCCGAGGTCACCTATCGCATTGACTATGGCGGCCGCATTGGACGAGATGATCCCGAGCATCTCGAACGATGCATCTGGCTTCCGGACGAAACCGTTGAGGCTGTTGCCTACGACACCCCGATCGTCGGCTGGGGGAAGCATCACGTCAACGCGCTTCGGCTGTGGTCTGCACGCGCCGTTGATCCACTGAACCTCAAGGTCTTCAACAGCGGCGATCATCTCGGCGCCATGTCGGAGATGGCGCGGGCGCAGTCCATATCAAAATTTCTGTATCCAAGCGATGAGACGCCGGCCGGCCGCGAACTGCGCCTCAGGCAGGAGTATTTCTTCGTCTCGGCTTCGCTGCAGGATATCATCGCCCATCATCTGCAGGGCGACGGCGATCTGCGGACACTCTCGTCCAAAGCCGCCATTCAGATGAACGATACCCATCCGAGCCTGGCGGTTCCGGAATTGATGCGGCTGCTGGTGGATGAGCATCGGTTAGATTGGGATGAAGCCTGGCACATCACCAACAAGACGATCTCCTACACCAATCATACGTTGTTGCCGGAGGCGCTTGAAACGTGGCCGGTCGATCTGTTTCAAAGACTGCTCCCGCGCCATCTCGATATCATCTACCAGATCAACGACCGCAACCTTTCTGCGGCTGAAGCCCACGCGCCCGGTGACATTCGTTTCCGCGCGTCCGTCTCGCTCATCGACGAAACCGGCGGCCGTCGCGTTCGCATGGGCCACGTTGCCTATGTCGGATCGCACCGGATCAACGGCGTCTCCGCCATGCACAGCGAGCTGATGCGAAGCACCGTTTTTGCAGATCTCAATGCGCTCTATCCGGGACGGATCACCAACAAGACCAACGGCATCACGTTTCGCCGCTGGCTGCAGCAATGCAATCCCTATCTCGTCGAGATCCTGCGCGACGTATGTGGGGATGTCGTTCTGGATGATCCCTCTCACCTGCGAGAGCTGGAGAAGCTGGCGGATGATCGCGCCTTCCAGCACCGCTTCATGTCGGCCAAGTTCAAGAGCAAGGTCGCGCTCGCCAACTCGATTGCAGCGCAGCTCGGCGTCCGCGTGGATCCGTCCGCGATGTTCGACGTTCAGATCAAGCGCATCCATGAATACAAGCGTCAGCTTCTCAATGCTCTCGAAACTGTCGCGCTCTATCTCGCCATCAAGAACGATCCCGGACGCAACTGGGCGCCGAGGGTCAAGCTGTTCGCCGGCAAGGCGGCAGCGAGCTACCAGCAAGCCAAGCTGATCATCAAGTTCATCAATGACATCGCGCTCACGATCAACAGCGACCCGGCCGCGCGCGATGTGCTCAAGGTTGCGTTCATTCCCAATTACAATGTGAGCGCGGCTGAAGCCATTGTGCCGGCGAGCAATTTATCCGAGCAGATTTCGACAGCCGGCATGGAGGCATCGGGCACCGGTAACATGAAGCTCGCATTGAATGGCGCTCTTACCATCGGCACGCTCGACGGCGCCAATATCGAAATTCGCGATCATGTCGGCGAAGAAAATATCTTCATCTTCGGTCTGCAAGCTGACCAGGTCGCCCAGCGCCGTGCGCAGGGGTTGGATGCGGTGCAGACGATTTCTCGCTCACCAATCCTGTCCGGCGTCATCGACGCGATTGATCGTGGAATGTTCTCGCCAAACGATCCGGGCCGCTTTACGCCCATCACGCACAGCCTGCGCCACCTCGACTACTACATGGTGTCGGCCGACTTCGACGACTACCACCGGATGCAACGCATTGTCGACGAGAAGTGGAATACGCCGGAGTGGGCGCGCATGAGCATTCTCAATGTCGCACGCATGGCATGGTTCTCTTCTGATCGCACCATCCGCGAGTATGCCGAAGACATCTGGGATGTCCCTTTCCAGCACTGATATCGTGAAAGGCTGAATCGCCGCGGTTGGCGTTCACAATCATTGGCGCGGTGGAACATTTGCCGCGATGCGCGGTTGCCCGTTCACACCGCCCCGGTTCCGGGGTGCATCACTGCGTCGCAAGTCCACGGATATCCCATGAGTACTGTGCAGTTGAACGACGGAAATCAAAGACGTCATGCAACTGATTCAATTGACGATCTTTGCGTCAATACCATTCGCACCCTGACCATTGATGCGGTTCAAAAGGCAAATTCGGGCCACGCCGGCACACCCATGGGCATGGCGCCGGTGGCTTACACGCTCTGGCAGGATGTGCTGCGCTACGATCCCGCCGAACCGCTCTGGCCCAACCGCGACAGGTTCGTACTGTCCGCAGGCCATGCATCCCTCCTGCTTTATTCGTTGATTCACCTCTCCGGCGTGAAGCGCTTGCGGGACGGCCAGGTTACGAACGAGCCTGCGATCTCCCTTGACGACATTAAGGCCTTCCGTCAGATCGACAGCGTGACGCCAGGGCATCCTGAATATGGCCACACGACCGGTGTCGAGACAACGACCGGTCCGCTCGGACAGGGCTGCGGCAACAGTGTCGGCATGGCGATTGCCTCGCGCTGGCTCGGCGCGAAATACAACAAGCCTGGGCTCACGCTGTTTGATTTCGATGTCTACGTGATTTGCAGCGACGGCGATCTGATGGAAGGCGTCGCCAGCGAAGCCGCATCGCTCGCGGGGCATCTCGGTCTCGACAACCTTTGCTGGATCTACGACAGCAACACCATCACCATTGAAGGCCACACCGACCTCGCCTTCAGCGAGAACGTTGCCGAGCGCTTCCGTGGCTACGGCTGGCATATTGTCCACGTACCTGACGCCAACGATCGTCACCGCGTGCGCGAGGCGCTGGAGGAGTTCAAGGAGACCACCGGCCGCCCGACCCTGATCGTGGTCAACAGCATCATCGGCTATGGTGCACCGGACAAGCAGAACACCGCATCGATCCATAGCGACGCCCTTGGCGAAGATGAAGTTCGCAAGACAAAGAAGTTCTACGGTTGGCCGGAGGATGCCCAGTTTCTTGTGCCGGATGGTGTCTACGACTGCCTGGCAAAAGGGATCGGCAAACGCGGCGCAGCTTTGCGTGCCTCCTGGGAAAAGGCCTTCAGCGACTATCGCGACAAGCACCCAGGCGCCGCCGACGAGGTTATCCGCTGCCTCAAGCACGGCGTCCCTGACAACTGGGACCGCGACCTGCCGCACTTCGAGGCCGATGCGAAAGGAATCGCGACACGCGACGCGTCGGGCAAGGTTCTGAATGCTCTTGCGCAGCGGATGCCATGGGTCATGGGCGGCGCTGCAGACCTTGCACCTTCAACCAAGACCAAACTGTCGTTCGATGGCGCCGGGACACTGACGAAGGAAACGCCTGGCGGGCGAAACATGCATTTCGGCGTCCGCGAACATGCCATGGGCGCGATCGTCAACGGCATGGGCCTCTGTCACCTCCGGGGCTTCGGTGCGACCTTCCTGATCTTCAGCGACTATATGCGACCACCGATCCGCCTCGCCGCCTTGATGAGATTGCCTGTCTTCCACGTCTTTACCCACGACTCCATTGGCGTCGGCGAAGACGGTCCGACCCATCAGCCGGTTGAGCAACTGGCCGGATTGCGTGCCGTGCCGGGGCTGGTGGTTCTGCGCCCGGCAGATGCCAACGAAGTGCGCGAGGCTTATAAGGTGATCATGAGCCTGCGGGACGAGCCTGCGGTCCTCGTGCTCAGCCGACAGGCTCTGCCGATCTTCGACAGGAACCGCTATGCGTCAGCCGAGGGACTGGCGCGAGGCGCCTACATCATGGCCGATTCGGACCGTGGTCCACCGCAGGTCATTTTGATCGGCACCGGCAGCGAAGTGCAGCTCTGCATCGGCGCATATGAAACGCTGAAATCGCGCGGCATCGGCGCCCGCGTGGTCAGCATGCCGTCATGGGACCTGTTTGAGAAACAGGACAAGGCCTATCGGGACAGCGTTCTACCACCGGATATCACCGCGCGCGTCACCATTGAGCAGGCCTCCGTCATCGGCTGGGACCGCTACGCGGGGCCTTCCGGCGAGATCATCGGCATGCACACATTCGGTTCGTCCGCACCGCTCAAAGACCTTTTGAAAAAGTTTGGCTTTGCGCCAGAGAAGGTGTTGAGTGCTGCCCTACGCCAGATCGAACAGAACAAGAGATCATGAACCCAGTCAAAAAGCTTCAAAGTCATGGCCAGGCCGTCTGGCTCGATTTCCTCGCACGGGGCTTCATCGCCAAGGGCGATCTGAAGACACTGATCGAACGGGATGGTGTACGAGGCGTTACCTCCAACCCATCGATCTTTGAGAAGGCGATCGGCGGCTCCGACGAATATGACGATGCGATTTCAGCATTGTTGAAGCAGCATGACCGGCCCGTGGGCGATCTCTATGAGGCCCTTGCCGTTGAAGACATTCAACACGCGGCGGACGTTCTGAAACCGGTTTACGATGAGCTGAAAGGCGCTGACGGCTACGTCAGCCTGGAAGTATCGCCTTACCTTGCTCTCGACACCAAAGGCACCATTGCCGAGGCGGAGCGGCTTTGGAAGGCCGTCGGCCGCGACAATCTGATGGTGAAGGTGCCCGCGACCCCTGAGGGTTTGCCCGCCATTCGAAAGCTGATTTCAGAGGGCATCAGCATCAACATCACGCTGCTGTTCTCGCAAAAGGTCTATGCCCAGGTTCTGGAAGCGTACCTGAAGGGCCTCGAAACCTTCGTCGCGGGCGGGGGCGATCCAAGCAAGATCGCCAGCGTCGCCAGCTTCTTTGTCAGCCGCATCGATACGGCCGTCGACAAGCAACTCGACGAGAAGATCGCCGCTGCCAATGACAAGGATCAAAAGGCCCGGCTGGAAGCATTGAAAGGCAAGGTGGCGATCGCCAACGCCAAGCTCGCCTATCAGCACTATAAAAAGGTCATCGCCTCCGACCGCTGGAAAAAGCTTGCGGCCAAGGGAGCCAAGGTCCAGCGCTTGTTGTGGGCCAGCACCGGGACCAAGAACAAGGCGTACAGCGATGTGCTGTATGTCGAGGAGCTGATCGGCCGCGACACGGTGAACACCGTACCGCCTGCAACGCTCGATGCCTTCCGCGACCACGGCAAGCTCCGCGACAGCCTCGAAGAAAATATCCCCGAGGCGGAGAAGGTTCTTGCTGACCTCGCAAAAGCCGGCATTTCACTCGACGCGATCACAGACACCCTCGTCAAGGAAGGCGTTCAGCTGTTCGCCGAAGCGTTCGACAAGCTGCTGGGGGCCGTGGCGCACAAGCGCGCCACCATGCTCGGCGGTCGGATCGACGGCCAGACCATCGCCCTTGCACCAGACATCGAAAAAGACAGCAAAGCTCTGATGGAGCGCTGGCGCTCGGACGGCACCATTCGCAGATTGTGGGCACGCGACGCATCGGTCTGGACGGGCAAGGATGAGGCCAAGTGGCTCGGCTGGCTCGATATCGTTGAACGCGAGCGCAATGAGCTTTCGCGCTACGACGCGTTCGCAGGCTGGGTAAAGAGTCACGGCTTTACCGATGCCGTCGTGCTCGGCATGGGCGGCTCGAGCCTTGGCCCAGAAGTCCTGGCAATGACCTTCGGTCAGGCGGAAGGGTTTCCGAAACTTCGCATCCTCGATTCTACAGATCCTGCGCAGATTCGCCGCATCGAGGCCGCGATTAATGTTGGGAAGACGCTGTTCATCGTCTCGAGCAAATCCGGCGGCACCACTGAGCCCAACGCATTGATGGACTATTTCTTTGCCCGCGTGAACGAACAGACAAATGGCAAGGCCGGCGAACACTTTGTCGCCGTGACTGATCCGGGTTCGTCGATGGAGCAGGTCGCGAAATCGCGCGGCTTCGCCCAGGTCTTCTATGGCCTGCCCAGCATCGGCGGCCGCTATTCCGTGCTGTCGCCATTCGGCCTGGTGCCTGCCGCTGCGGCCGGCATCGATCTTGGAAAACTTCTGGAGTCTGCGGCTTCCATGGTGCGGGCCTGCGGTCCCGACGTTCCTCCCGGCGAAAATCCTGGTGTTCAACTGGGCCTCGCGCTCGGCGCCGCCGCCCAGCATGGCCGCGACAAGATCACGCTGACCGGGTCCAAGCAGATCGCAGATTTCGGTGCGTGGGCTGAGCAACTCATCGCCGAATCCACCGGCAAGAACGGCAAGGCGCTGATTCCGCTCGAAGGCGAGGCGCTCGGCAAGCCCGAGGTCTATGGCAACGACCGCGTATTCATCGACCTTCGCTTGAAAGACGACAGCGATAAATCGCGCGAGACAGCGCTTGCGGCGCTGGAAAAAGCCGGCCATCCGGTCATCCGTATTCAGGTGACAAATCCTGAGCATATCGGCCAGGAGTTCTTCCGTTTCGAAATGGCCACTGCGGTGGCGGGTGCCGTGATCGGTATCAACCCATTCGATCAACCCGACGTGGAATCCGCGAAGGTCAAGACCCGCGAACTCACGTCCGCCTTCGAGAAATCCGGCAAGCTGCCCTCCGAAAGCGCGGTGTCGTCCGACGGCGACATCGATATCTACACCGATGCCAAGAATGCTGATGCCCTGCGCAAGGCGGGCGCAAATGGCGATACCGCCTCATGGCTCAAGGCCCACCTCGGGCGCATCCAAAGCGGCGACTACGCGGCGATTTTGGCTTATATCGACCATAACGATGCCGATCTCGCAGTAACGCAGGACATGCGGATGGCGATCCGGGACAAGAAGCATGTCGCCACCTGCGTCGGCTTCGGTCCGCGCTTCCTGCATTCGACCGGGCAGGCCTACAAAGGCGGACCGAACAGCGGAGTCTTTCTGCAGATCACAGCGGAAGACGCCAACGATCTGCCCATTCCCGGCCACAAGGCGAGTTTCGGCGTGATCAAAGCGGCGCAGGCGCGCGGGGATTTTGACGTATTGACCGAGCGTGATCGCCGCGCATTGCGTCTGCATATCAAGGGCGATGTCACCAAAGGACTCGCAACCATCCGCGCGGCTGTTCAAAGCGCGCTGTCATAGGAACGACACATGCAGATCGGACTCGTCGGCCTGGGACGCATGGGCGGCAATATCGTTCGCCGCCTGATGACCAAGGGCCAGCATCAGGTTGTCGTCTACGACACCAACGTCAAGGCTGTGGCGGATCTCGCCTCCGCGGGCGCTACCGGAGCGACCTCGCTTCAGGATTTCGTCAAAAAACTGAGCGCCCCTCGGGTGGTCTGGGTGATGCTGCCCGCCGGCAAAATCACGGAAGAGACCATCGCAACGCTCCGCAAGAGCATGGAGAGCGGCGATACCATCATCGATGGCGGCAATACATTCTGGCAAGACGACGTCCGCCGCGCCGGTGAATTGAAAAGGATTGGCATTCATTATGTCGATGTCGGCACCAGCGGCGGCGTCTGGGGCCTCGAGCGCGGCTACTGCATGATGATCGGCGGCGAGACCGAGACCGTGAATCGCCTTGATCCCATCTTTGCAAGCCTCGCCCCCGGGCTTGGCGAGATTCCGCGCACGTCAGGCCGTGAGGAGCGCGATCCCCGCGCCGAGCAAGGCTATATCCACGCCGGTCCCGTTGGTGCAGGCCATTTCGTCAAAATGGTTCACAACGGCATCGAATATGGCCTGATGCAGGCCTATGCCGAAGGCTTCGATATTCTCAAGAACGCGAATATCGACGCCCTGCCCCCTGCGCATCGGTTCGACCTGAACATCCCTGACATCGCCGAAGTCTGGCGTCGGGGCAGCGTTGTCAGCTCGTGGCTGCTCGATCTCACGGCCGCGGCGCTGGCAAAGAACGACACGCTCGAAAACTACTCCGGGTTCGTCGAGGATTCGGGCGAAGGCCGCTGGACTATCAATGCAGCGATCGACGAAGCCGTGCCTGCGGAAGTGATCACGGCTGCGCTTTACGCCCGCTTCCGCTCGCGGAAGGAGCACACCTTTGCGGAGAAGATCCTTTCCGCCATGCGCCATGGCTTCGGCGGCCACACCGAGCCGCCCAAGCTCGGCGATGCCGGCAAGAAAGCTGCGGAATAAACAATTTAAAAGAGGTGCCGATGAGTTCTGATACCACCACCAAGCCCAGGGTCCCTGATTCATGTTGCTTTGTGGTGTTCGGCATCACCGGCGATCTCGCTCACCGGCTCGTGATTCCGGCACTCTACAATCTGGCCGAGTCCGGGTTGTTGCCCGAAAAGTTCTGCGTGGTTGGAATTACCCGCACGGAAATCCAAAGCGCGACGCTGAAAGACGACCTGATGAAGGCGCTGCAGCAGTTCGCAACGCGCCCCATCGACAAAGCCGTCGCGACGAAGCTGTTCGACTGCATCTTGAGTATCCATGCTGATCCTGCCGAACCTGGATCGTTCAAACGACTGAAGGACCATCTGGAGAGGATCGCCAAGACCGACGGCATCACGAATAATCTGTTCTACCTCGCCGTCCCGCCCAACGCCTTCAAGCCCATCGCCGAAGAACTCAGCAAGATGGGCCTCCTGACCGATCAGCCCGATGGCTGGCGCCGCCTGGTGGTCGAAAAGCCGTTCGGCACGGATCTCAAATCTGCAAAAGAGTTGAATCGCGATCTGCTGAAACTCGTCAATGAGCATCAGATCTATCGGATCGATCACTACCTCGGCAAAGAAACCGTACAGAACATTCTGGTGCTGCGCTTTGCCAACGGCATGTTCGAGCCGATCTGGAATCGCAACCATATCGACCATGTGCAGATCACCGTGTCCGAGATGCTCGACGTCGGTCGCCGCGGCAGCTTCTACGAATCGACCGGGGCGTTGCGCGACATGGTGCCCAATCACCTCTTTCAGCTGCTTGCGTTGGTCGCGATGGAGCCGCCGTCGCGGTTCGACGCGCATTCGGTGCGTTCGGAAAAAGGTGAAGTTCTCTCCGCTATCCAACTCCAGAGCGAAGACGAGGCGCTTAAGAACTCGGTTCGCGGGCAATACGTAGCCGGCCGCATTCGCGACAAGGACATTGACGATTATCGTCGAACCAAGAACGTCTCTCCCGACAGCGTGGTCGAGACCTATGCCGCGTTGAAGCTGACCATCGATAACTGGCGCTGGGCCGGCGTTCCGTTCTACCTGCGCACAGGCAAGGCGATGTCCGCGAAACGCACGGAAGTGGCGATCCGCTTCAAGGCGGCGCCCTTTTCGATGTTTCGCGCCACCGAGGTCGAGCGCTTATCGCAGAACTATCTCGTGATCGGTGTCGAGCCGACAGAGGGCATCACGCTCCAATTCAACACCAAGGTGCCCGGACCAACCGTCACCGTCGACGGCGTGGAGATGAAGTTCAAATACAAGGACTACTTCAAGTCCGCGCCGAGTACCGGTTATGAGACCCTGCTCTATGACTGCATGATCGGCGACAACATTCTGTTCCAGCGCGCGGACAGCGTCGAGGCGGGCTGGCAGGCCGTTCAACCCTTTATCGACGCCTGGAAGAAGGCCGGCGGCAACGGGCTTTCGCTCTACCGCGCCGGGACGGATGGTCCGAAGGAAGCCGATGAGCTCATCGAGCGCGACGGTCGCCGCTGGCGCCGGATCGACGGCGAATGAGCACGCCCGCCTCACAGCGCCGCACCACCGTTGTTGCCGGCGGCCAATCGCTGGCGGAAACCGCAGCCACGCGATTGATCGAACGCATCGCGAAAAACCCGCAGCAGGTGAGGATCTGCCTGACTGGCGGCTCAACACCGCGACGGCTTTATGAATTGCTGGCAACAGAGCCCTGGCGCGCGCAGATCCCGTGGTCGCGCGTCCACTGGTTTATGACCGACGATCGCTTCGTGCCGCAGGACGACCCGCTCAGCAACATCGGCATGGCTCGCGCAGCTTTTCTCGATGCATGCGCGCCCTCGGAAAATGTCCACGCCATCCCCACCTCTGCCGCGACACCGGATGAGGCCGCCGAGCGCTATGAGCGCGAGCTGAAATCGTTTCACACTGCGGCTTTGGATCACGAGCCGCCCTTGTTCGATCTTGTCCTGATGGGCATCGGCCCCGATGGGCATACGGCGTCCTTGTTTCCCCATGCGGCGGCGCTGGAAGAACACCAACGATGGGTCGTTGGCGTGGCACACGCGAATGTCGCGCCCTTCGTCCCCCGCGTCAGCCTGACGTTTCCCTGCCTGGCATCCACAGGGGAAATGCTCTTTCTGGTGTCCGGCGACGAGAAGCGCGATATTCTCACCCGCGCATTGTCCGGCGAAGATCTTCCGGCGATGCGGGCGCACGCAATGCGCGGCGAAACAGTTTGGCTGCTCGATCAAGCCGCAGCCCCGAGGAACATCGACAGCAGCCATGCAGGCTCCCACTAAGATTTCAGCCATCATCGTCATGGGCGTCTCCGGCTCCGGCAAAAGCACGATTGCTGCGGCGCTCGCCAAGCACATCGGCTTCGCGTGTGAGGACGGTGATTCCTACCATCCCGCCTCCAACGTCGCGAAGATGCACGCGGGCACTCCGCTGACGGACGAAGATCGTTGGCCGTGGCTCCAGGCCATCGCGGACGACATCGACCGCCGAGCCGCCACCGGCCGTCCATTCGTGGTGTCTTGTTCAGCGCTGAAACGCGCTTATCGGGATGTGCTTGTCCATGGCCGCCCAGATGTGCGGCTGGTGTACCTCAAAGGCACGCGCGATCTCATTGCGGAGCGATTGACGCTGCGAAAGGGCCACTTCATGCCGGCGTCCCTGCTCGACAGCCAGTTCGCGACGATCGAGGAGCCGACAGTGGACGAGAATGTTGTCGTTGTTGATATCGATGCGCCGGTCGACCGGATCGTAGCCACGATTGCCGATCGATTGCGGATGTCGCCAGAACCCGGATCCCTCGCCTCATGACGGCCATCAAGCTTCTGATCTCGGATGTCGACGGCACGCTGGTCACCAAGGACAAGCGTCTCACATCGGCTTCCATCGACGCCGTGCGCGAACTACGCGCACGAGGCATCCAATTCTCGGTCACCAGCAGCCGTCCACCTTTCGGCATGCGCATGCTGCGTGAACCGCTTAACCTCGATCTGCCGATGGGCGCCTTCAACGGTAGCTCTATTGTGCGCCCAGACTTGACTGTCGACGAACAGCAGACGATTCCCCGCAACGCGGTCAGGACCAGTCTCGCGTTGTTCGCCCGCCATGGGATCGACGTCTGGATTTTCACCAACGAGCATTGGATTATCCATCGCGACGACGGGCACTACGTCGCGCACGAAAAAAGAACGATCGATACGGATCCACTACTCGTTGCGGACAACGCCCCATATCTTGATCAGGTCTGCAAGATCGTCGGCGTCAGTGCCGACTTCGACCTGCTCGCCCGGTGCGAACCGGAATTGCAGACCACGCTGGGCGCGGATGCCCATGCAGCTCGTTCGCAGAATTACTATCTCGACGTCACTCCGCCGGGACACGACAAAGGCACCTTCGTGAAAGCAATGGCGAAGCGCCTGAACATCCCTCCGCAGGCCATCGCAACAATCGGTGACATGACCAACGACGTTCCCATGTTTCGCGTCAGCGGATTGTCCTTCGCGATGGGGAATGCAACAGATGCGATCAAGGCGCAGGCCGTCCATGTGACCGCATCCAACGAGGATGACGGCTTTGCCAAGGCGGTTGCGACGATCCTGACGCTGAACAACTGAACGCAGCCCGCTTTCAAGTCGCGCGCTGCACCGCCGGCTTTTTGGCGGGATGAAGCGCCTCGTAAATGTTGTGGGCCGTGTTGATGATGGCGATATGCGTCAGCGCCTGAGGAAAATTGCCCAATTGCCTTTGCGTTGCCGGATCGTATTCCTCGGCAATCAGCCCGACATCGTTGGCGATACCTGCAACCCGCCGGAATAGCTCGCGCGCTTCGTCCACCCGACCGACGAGGACATAAGCGTCCGCCAGCCACAGCGTACACGCAAGAAAAGCGCCCTCGATGGGTTCGACTTCGTCGGATGGCGTTGCGCGTGGGTCGTGACGAAGGACAAATCCATCGCGTATCAGGTGTTTTTCGATTGCGGCGATTGTCCCGGAAATCCGTGGATCATCCGGCGGCAAAAACCCGACTTCCGGCAATAACAACAGGCTGGCATCGAGCAAATCCGCACCGTACGACACGACGAATGTATTGCCCTCGGCGTCGAAACCGTTGACGCAGATGTCTGTATGAATGCTATGGCGCAACACTCGCCAATGTTCGACGGGGCCGTCAAAATTGAAGGTCTCAGCACTCTTGATGGCGCGATCGAATGCGACCCAACACATCACTTTGGACAGCACATAGTGCCGTGGCCCGCCGCGTAGCTCCCAGATGCCGCTATCCGGCAAATGCCAGATTTTAGCCAGGTGCTCGAGAATCTTGCACTGAAGCGCCCATGTCCCGCCATCCAGGTCGACCTTGAGCGTGCGCGCCTGATGGAAGGTGTCCATCAACTCGCCGTAGACATCGAGCTGAAGTTGCGCATGCGCGGCATTGCCGAACCGCACCGGCTTTGAATCCGCGTAGCCCGGAAGCCAAGCCGCCTCCCATTCCAGCAATCGCCTTGCCCCGGTGATGCTATACATGATCTGCATGTCTGAGGGCGATCCGGCGACAGCGCGCAAAAGCCAGTTATGCCAGGCAGCGGCTTCGGTCTGGTAGCCGCTGTTCATCAAGGCCAGCAGCGTAAAGGTCGCGTCGCGAAGCCAGCAGTAGCGATAGTCCCAATTGCGTGCGCCGCCCGGCTTTTCCGGCAGCGACGATGTCGGAGCGGCCACGATACCGCCGGTCGGGGCATAGGTCAGCGCCTTCAGCGTGATCAGCGAGCGCTGCACCAGCTCGCGGTGCTTGCCTTTATAGGTGCCGTGGCTCGACCACTCGGTCCAGAAGCTCCTGGTGTCCTCCAAGGCCTGCATGTGGTCGATCGGCTTAGGCACCGGCAGATGCGAGGCGTCGTAGGTCAGCACAAACGGAACGATCTCTCCGGCCCGCACGTCAAAGTCGGCGCGGGTGGTCATGTCCTCGCCTCTCAATTCCACCGGCGTCCGCAGCACCGCCATGTCAGGCCCGGCGATGGCGAGCAAGGTGCCATCCTTCAAGCGTTGAACCCAGGGAATGTTCGAGCCCGATCCAAAGCGGATGATCAGCTCCATCGCCATCCGGACCACGCCGCGGTCGCCCCGCACCAGGCGCACGACATCCGATGCCGCTCCGCGCGGCGGCATAAAGTCAATGAGTGTGACGTCACCGTCCTCGCATTCAAACCGCGTTTCGAGGATCAGCGTCTCGCCGCTATATGCGCGCGTGGTCGCACGGATCGGAACGCTCGGCGCAATCTTCCAGCGTCCGTTGGCACGCGTTCCAAGAAGGGCTGCGAAACAAGCATCAGAATCGAAAGACGGCCAGCACAGCCAATCGATGGAGCCGTTGCGGCCCACAAGCGCGGCGGTGAGGCAATCGCCGATCAGGGCATAATCTTCAATGGCGGATGACATGATCCTCGCAGATCACAATGCGATTTGCACAATGAGCATCGTAGTGAAACAACGTCCCCACTCGCTACTCAAACATCGATGATCGTATGCTTTTGATACTCTGAAATCGCCTTGTTCGCGAGCCAGATTCTGTTGGTATGGCCCTGCTCAAATCGCTTGAGAATCAGATTGAGCAGCGGCTCGTGGATGACGAAGCTCCTGGGCAGCGCCCCCACCTTGTCGAGATAATTCGCGGCGATCATATAGGCTTCGCCGATTACCTCGTTGCCGTCCTGGGAAAAGCGTTCTACCAGCATCATCCGGGCCTCCTGACCGACAATCTTTTCCGAGCGCTGTTGGTTCCATCCCGAAGGATATCGGGCCTTCCTCATTTTCGGACCTTCCTCATTTGATGTATCCGGCAAGAGGATGGGTGTGCCGGTAGCATCCGCTCTCGCCACCGGCCTTGGCTAACATTTTGGAACCAAGTCCAATTTGACCGGTTGATCGAAGCAGCGCGGCGCTCCTTAAGAAGAGCAATCAGCCTCACTCCAGCGCATGGGAGAGGCCAATGAACGGGGACATCAACCGTCACTTCAGGCCAGGCACCGGCGGCACCGCCGTGCTTCTTGCAGCCTTGGCCGTCGTCGTCGTTTTGAGCGCGGTGTATTTTACATCACGCGATCGCCAGCAATCGCCACTTCTGACCACCGGAAAAGACCTTGCGGTCCCGAGCCCTATGATCAGGGACAAGTGACCTCAGACAAGTCATCATGGTCAGCTGTTCGGCGCCTGAAGGTGACTGACGGACACTTCGAGCCCGCTCGGGTTACGCAGAATTTGCAGCGAGACATTCTCGCCGTAGCGGTACAACGCGAAATCAATCATCGCCTCGCCGAGTTCGATGTTGCGAAGGATAAGCATATCCAGAAATGGCGGCAGCATCGGATCGGTCAGGCGGATACGATTGAGCTCCGGCTGGAATTCGAGGCCGATACACGCTTGCAGCATCGCGAACGGCGCTCCACTGGCCCATGCCTGCGGTGAACACGCTACCGGATAAAGCGTCGGACCCTGGCTCTTCTGTCGCCGAAAGCCGCAGAACAGCTCAGGTAGCCGGCGAAAATCCATATAGGACGCAGCGCCACTGATTGCCTCAAAGACATCGCATGCCGCAGTCTTGAGGCCATAGCGCGCCATCCCGACCGCGATGAGGGAATTGTCATGCGGCCAGATCGACCCGTTATGATAGGACATGGGATTGTAGCGGCTTTCACCGGCAGCCACGGTCCGGATTCCCCAGCCGGAGAAAAACCGCGGCGACATCAATCCGTCGACGACGCGCTTGGCTCGGTCCGGCGCAGCCAGCCCGCCGAACAGGACATGCCCCGCGTTGGATGTGCGCACCTTGCAGGGCTCTCCGTCACCATCCAGCGCGATCACGTAGGTACCGATGTCCTCGCACCAGAAAGCTTTTTCGAAGCGCAAGAACAGTTCTTCCGCATCACTCTCAAGCTGGGCAGCGAGTTCGGAAAAGCCGAGGTGACGCGCCGCTTTCGCGATCGAACGCTTCGCGGCGTACACATAGGCTTGGACTTCAGCGAGTGCGATGGAGCCTTCAGCCAGCCGTCCATCCGCATGGAATACGGAGTCAAACGAGTCCTTCCATCCCTGGTTGGCCAGCCCCTCCTTATTGTCGCGGGAATGGCGGAGAAATCCATCGCCGTCCAGCGCCGAGTGACCGTCGATCCATGCCAGCGCGGCCTCGATATTCGGCCATAAGGTCCGAATGGTCTGCGCATCTCCGGTTCGTCCGAAATACTCCCCGGCAAGCAGGACGAAAAGCGGTGTGGCGTCGACACTTCCGTAATAAAGACCGAACGGGACTTCCCGCAGACGAGCCATCTCTCCATTGCGCATCTCGTGCAAAATCTTTCCGGGCTCCGCATCGTTCAGCGGATCGACGGTTTTTGCCTGAAGCGCAGCCAATCGCGCCAGCACCCCGCGAGCAAGACGCGGCATACACCACAGCATCTGCAGTGCCGTGATTATTCCGTCACGTCCGAACGTGGTCGAATACCAGGGAATTCCGGCGTAAGGATAATTACCGTTCACTGTCTCCGTGGTCAGCATGCGCAGATCACTGAGCGACCGGGCAAGGATCTGATTGAACACGTCGCTCGACGTTCCAATCGCGATTGCCTCGCTCCTATCTTTCCGGAATGCTCTGGATGCGAGCGCCATACCCTTGAAGAAATGTGCCGGAGGATCGCCAGGTTTTCCGTTGCACTTCACGCTCAGAAAAATCGACCGGCGTTCATGCGGCGCCAGCGTCAGGCTGTACTGCGCTTGGCTTGCACCTATTTGATCCGGCTGCGGATCAAAGCGCAGCGATGTGCTCCGCTCGATGCCGTCCAGCCCCTCATAGAATAAGTAGACGTCGTTTCCCTCCGCGATTGCCGCACGTTGCCTGCCGCGCTTCGCGCGGCGCATCCCTCTCACCTCGAAAATGTCCGCAAAGTCATTCGAAAAGGCGAACGACAGGGACAGCGTGATCCGTTGGATCCCATGATTGCGAATGCTGAAGCGCGTGTAGAAATTCTCCTGCCAGACGAAACTCGTCCGCACGATATGAACGGTATCCTTCGGCAGGACGAGGCGATCCCGGACATAGACATCCGGATTCGTCAGATCGACCGTCAACATCGTGTTGTCGTCGCGAACGTTCGATCCGAGCAACAGCGGTTCGAGATCGTTGATCGTCAATTCGAGGCGCGAGAGATATCGCGTATCGTTATTGAAAATTCCATCCGGATCGCCCGACGATGCCCCGATATCACCGTGACTATCGACCACCGCGAATGTGTCGTTCGCTTTCAGCGTTCGGCGCGGGCGCGAGGTAGACCCGACCGCCGGGATATAGAAAGGAGTTT
This sequence comes from Bradyrhizobium sp. SYSU BS000235, assembly GCF_049747295.1. Classification (NCBI taxonomy): domain Bacteria; kingdom Pseudomonadati; phylum Pseudomonadota; class Alphaproteobacteria; order Hyphomicrobiales; family Nitrobacteraceae; genus Bradyrhizobium; species Bradyrhizobium sp. SYSU BS000235. The sequence continues at coordinate 2,910,177 of NZ_JBMHJM010000001.1, read as the reverse complement.
CTTGTGGAGGGGTGATGCTTCGCACCGCAGGGGATGGAACAACCAAAGGACCACCTTTCGAAAGCGTGTTGTTTTCTTTGGGTCACATGGAACGCATTCAGAGATAGCCGGTTCCCTCTATCAGCAAATCCATGCTCGATGAGAGCGAATGGCCGAATTTCCGACGTCTTGGCATCGACCCCAAGACCATCTGCTCAAGACCGTCTGCCTCATCGTCGCCGGGTTCTTGCGAAACGTTCGAACTGCGTTGCCCCCAGCCTCGTGGAGGCTGACTTTCGAACGTTTCCCAGAACCTTAGCGGCGGCGCGCGATCACTCTCGGCATCGGGCAATTCTCAATCCCATTTTTGCCCGAAGTGTGTCGCCACCGCAGATCAAAGGAGCGTCCATGCATCACAGCCAACGAACTCGACGCCCACTCCGCGTTCACGAAACGTTATTACGCCCCCCCGTGCTCGTGCTGGCGATCATAGGCGCATCCGTCATCACCCGTCCGGTCGTCGCAGGGGACGCGAATTTTACGCAGGCTCAACAGGTTCCAGCGGAGACATCGCAACCGGCGAATGTTTCCTCACAAGCTCCAGTCACGCCACCGGCTGCCCCCACGCCAGCCCCTCCGCCAGCGGCGCCGGCACCCGCTCCGCCGCCAGCAGCACAAGCACCACCACCCAAAGCAACGCCAGCTGAAACACCGGCCATGGTGCTCAACGGCCAGCAAGTCGAAAGCATTCTTGGAAAAAAGGTCCGCAGTACCACCGGCGATGACATGGGTCGGATCATCGACATCATTGCCGATAAAACAGGTCAGGTTCGCGCTGCCATCGTCGACTTTGGCGGATTCCTTGGCGTCGGCAATCGCCAGATCGCCGTTGACTGGAAGGCGATACGATTTCCGACTGAGGGAAAGACCGATGCCGTGATTGTCGACCTCAGCAAGGATCAACTTCGGGTCGCCCCTGTCTATAAGGCGGGAGAACAGATCGTCGTTCTTGGGCAGCAACCGGCCAGCCCACCTCAGCCCGCCCCTGCGGCGAGCCCGCCCCCATCCGCACCGGCAGCGGCAGCGGCACCACCGACCACGTCAAACGCCGCCAATCCGGCAGCGAAGGAACCACCATCAAAATAGCGACCTGCCAACGGCATTGGGATGGATGATAAAAGCAAACCCCATCCCGCCGGCGAGGCAGGCGCCGGCAGGGATATGAAAAAATCCGGTGCTTCGCCGACGAGTCGGCGCGGTCTGGATTGGTTCGTCTTCTTTGTTGCCGACGTTCAAACGGGATTTGGACCGTTCGTCGCGGTGTATCTGACCGCTCAGAAATGGACGCAAACCGATATCGGTCTCATCCTGACCGTGGGCGGTCTCATCGCCCTGTTCGGCCAGATTCCAGGAGGAGCAATCCTGGATGCGATCCGATCTCCCAGGCTAGCCGCCGGCATATCGGTCTTCATCATCGGAATCAGCGCCCTCATGCTGGCGCTGTGGCCGATTTTTCCCGTCGTTCTGATGTCCAGAATTCTGCAAGCCAGCGCAAGTTGCGTGCTCGGCCCTGCGATTGCGGCTCTGAGCCTTGGGCTCGTGCGCAGAACGGAAATTGGCGAACGCCTGGGCCGAAACGCATCCTTTGCCTCGGTGGGCACAGGGCTCGCGGCCGCGGGTATGGGAATAACCGGATACTATATTTCAAATCAGGCAGTGTTTTACGTCACCGCCGCCTTTATTCTTCCGGCGCTGATCGCCCTCTTTCAAATCAATGCGCAGGAGATTGATGCGGAAAGAGCCCACGGCGGCGCGCAAAAACAACCGCTCAATCTGTCAGTCATTCTTCAGCTGCTCACCAATCGGACATTGGTGATATTTGCGTTCTGCGTGATGTTATTCCATCTCGCCAATGCTGCCATGTTACCGCTGGTCGCAAGCATGCTGACGCTGCGATCGAGCCAATCGTCGGCAGCCCTCATCGCAGTGGCGATGGTGGTGCCTCAATTCGTCGTTGCGATTGTTTCTCCCGCCGTTGGCCGGAAATCCCAGACCTGGGGGCGACGCCCGCTTCTGCTGATCGGCTTTGCTGCCCTGATGATCCGCGGAATCCTGTTTGCTGCGGTGACGCCATCACAGCTGATTGTCGTCGTGCAAATCCTGGACGGCATTTCCGCCGCGGCGCTCGGGGTCCTGGTGCCGTTGACGCTGGCCGACATCACCCGCGAGACAGGCCGGTTCAACCTGACCCAGGGACTTGTCGGATGCGCTATGGGAATCGGCGCCGCAATCAGCACGACCTTGGCGGGATTTTTATCGGATCGATTTAGCAGCTACGTGACGTTCCTCACGCTGGGCTTGATTGCAGCCATCGGCCTCCTGGCCGTATGGCTCTTGATGCCGGAAACCCGGCCGGAACGTGATTGATCCACATTCCGGCTCGGGATTCGAACTTGACCTCACCCCGCCACAAGCCGCGGCTTCGATTGACGTCCTTCATCCGCCTGAGCAACTTTTCTGTAGGCGGTCAGGTAGTCCAGTGCCATGCGCTTCGCGGTAAACCGTTGCTCGAATTGTTCGCGCACCTTGGTGCGGGAGATCAATCCGATGTTCTTGATTGCTCCAACCGCGCTTGTCTCGTCTTCGACGACGAACCCCGTCACCCCGTCCTCGACGATCTCGGGTGCTGCACCTCTGTTGTAGGCGACGACCGGCGTTCCACAGGCCATGGCTTCAATCATGACGAGACCAAACGGCTCCGGCCAATCGATCGGAACAATCAACGCGACCGCAGCGCTTAGAAAATCGGACTTCTCGGCATCCGAAATCTCACCAACAAATTCGACATGGGGCTTTTCGAGAAGTGGGCGAATATCCGCATTAAAGTAGTCGATATCCGCAGGGTCGACCTTGGCAGCTATCTTGAGCGGTAGTCCGCATCGCTCGGCAATGTGAATGGCGCGATCGACCCGCTTCTCCGGCGAGATCCGTCCCAAAAATGCCAGATAGGTCGGAGTTTTCGATTTCGGCGCAAGAAGTTGCTTCGGCAGTCCGTGGTAGACCGTGTCGACCCAGTCCGCCTTATGAATTGGCCGCCGCTGCGAATTCGAAATCGACACCAGGGGAATCGATGGGAATGTATCGAACACCGGCTGATGTTCAGGCAGATCAAGCCGGCCATGCAGCGTGGTAATGAAAGGTATTCGCTGACGGGACATCAGCGAGAACGGATAGTAGTCCAGATGAAAATGCAGAATGTCGAATTCATCCGCGCGCCGGTAAACCTGCTCGATCATCATCATGTGCAGCGCGTTTGGATCGCGCACGGATCCATCCAACCGAAGCGCACGCGGCCACATCGGCGCCAGCGTTGCGGATGTGAGAGAATCACCGCTTGCGAACAGCGTCACATCGTGACCAAGCGACACCAATTCTTCCGTCAGCCATGAGATCACCCGTTCAGTACCGCCGTAAAGCTTGGGTGGCACGGCTTCCGTCAACGGCGAGATTTGCGCGATACGCATTTAAGTACCTCCATTAAGGCGGTGAGACGGTCACAGGATTGACAACTCGTCGGTGAAACATTCGAACACATTGAGTGTGTCAAAAGGACGTGCGGATATTGGAACCGGCCGTTCCCTTCGACATTAGACAATAGGAAAAACGAATTGGTGTTCCATTGTGACGCCACTTCGGAGCATCACGTGAAGAAGGCCAGTGCATGAGCGATCTTTGTGGTTTTGCCGATCGACCGAAAGCGTTTCTGCTCCGCTACGTCGCTCGCCGCAAACTATCCCATGCCCTTATTCTAGGCGCGGTGCTCACTGCAGTGGCATGTTCCGTCAGCACCCAATATGGCGTGAAGCTGCTCGTCGATGCGCTGACCGCCGGGCCGGACGTCAACGCACCTTGGACTGCTTTCCTATTTCTGGTGTCGCTGATCGCTGCCGACAATTTCTCGTGGCGCGTGGCGAGCTGGACCGGGAGCTATACATTTGTTCACGTCACCGGTGATTTGCGCCGCGATTTGTTCCGGCACATTACCGATCATTCGCCAAGCTTCTTTTCGAACCGCCTGCCGGGCGTCCTGACAAGCCGCGTCACGGCGACGTCAAACGCCGTATTTACCGTCGAGAACATGTTTTTCTGGAACGTGCTGCCGCCCTGCCTTGCGACAGCCGCCTCCATTACATTCCTTCTGACAGTGAATTGGGTGATGGCCATAACGCTTATGGTCGTCGCAGCCATCGCCGTTGTCGTGATGTTCAAGTTTGCCGCGAGGGGGAGGCCGCTGCACCACGATTTCGCCCGAAAGGCGGCTCGCGTCGATGGCGAAATGGTGGATGTGGTGGGCAATATGGCGCTGGTCAAAGCCTTCAGCGGCATGGTGCGCGAACACTTCCGCTTCGATCAAACGGTCGATCGCGAATTGCACGCCCGCCGGCGGAGCCTGCTTTATCTTGAAAAACTGCGCCTGGGGCATGCGCTGGTCACTGTCGTCCTGACACTCACGATGCTCGCTTGGGCCATCAGCCTTTGGCAGCAGCACCGCATCAGTGCCGGCGATGTCATCCTCGTGTGCACACTGGGCATCTCGATATTGAGTGCAACACGTGATCTTGCCGTCGCTCTTGTCGATGTCACACAGCACATGGCGCGCCTTTCAGAATCTTTGTCGACGCTGCTGGTGCCGCATCAGCTGCGCGACATGCCCGAAGCTGTCCCTCTCGTTCACAAGGGCGCCGCGGTCGCCTTCGAGCGTGTCAAATTCCAGTATCCTGGCGGCAGACATGTCTTCAAAGACCTCAGCCTGAATATCCAGCCTGGTGAACGTGTGGGCTTGATCGGTCCGTCGGGCGGCGGCAAGTCGACGCTCGTCACGCTGCTCCAGCGCTTCTATGACGTGGACGGCGGCCGCATCCTGATCGACGGACAGGATGTTGCTCATGTGACGCAGAACAGTTTGCGGCAGGCCATTTCGACTGTTCCGCAGGACACGGCGCTGTTCAATCGCTCGTTGCTCGAGAACATCCGGTACGGGCGCCCCGAGGCCACCGACGAAGAGGTTGCCCAAGCAGCGGAAGCAGCACGCTGCAGTTCCTTCATCTCGAAATTGCCTCTTGGGTTCGAGACAATCGTCGGCGACAGGGGATTGAAACTCTCAGGGGGACAGCGGCAACGAATCTCCATCGCCAGGGCATTCCTCAAGAACGCGCCGATCCTGGTTCTGGATGAGGCAACGTCCGCACTCGACACCGAAGTCGAGGAGGCCATTCGCGATGCCTTGGCTCACTTGATGGAAGGACGAACGGTCATTGCGATCGCACATCGCCTGTCGACGTTGCGCAACTTCGATCGAATTCTTGTCATGAAAGATGGACAGTTGATCGAAGACGGTCCGCCGGAAATCCTGCTGTCGCGGAACGGCGCGTACCGCAAAATGGTGGATCGCGAAGTTGGACGGCTTGCAACGCGGGCGGCGTAAAGCCACGGCCTCCCGCAAAGTGGCTCTCCATGCCAGCCTGAAAAATCAGTAATGATCACCGCGGGCCGCGATTTCTGATACAGGTCCCGCCGATGCCGGAAGAGGCGGCTCGGCATTGCTTGAAGGTGCTAAACCTGCAATCGCCTGGACCCGCTGATGTTCTCAAGCAGTAGCGAGCGCTCTTCGCCTCAGCGAGACCGGCTATAACAACGAATATGAGTGCGGCGGCCACGGCTAACATTTTTGTCATGGGGTTTCCTCCTCATCTCGTTCGCGGTAACTCCACTATCCAGATGTTGGTTCCATACCTGCTTCGCCTTACGGCGGCGGCCAGGAAGTGCACAGAAGGACCGTCATATTTGGCGGCTCACAAAATTCAATGATCCCGTGGTCTTTGATTGATACTGCTCCTGTGCCCGGCGGCGGAGATAACAAACTTCGCCTCATGCAGCGCGGCACCGAATTCTCGATCATGCTGGGACAAAACGAGTTGATGAACAGCCGTCTCAGCGGGTCCGAGGAGGCGCTCGCGACAATCGCGTGCACCCACATCAAAGGTGTCACCAACCCGCACGTGCTGATCGGCGGCCTGGGAATGGGCTTCACATTGCGTACCGCCCTTGCCGCTTTGACCACCGAAGCAAGGATTATGGTCGCGGAATTGATGCCGTCCGTTGTCGCCTGGGCACGAGGGCCGCTGGCCGCTCTGTTCGGCGAAAGCCTGACAGACCCACGCGTGATGATCCGCGAGACTGATGTGGGCGATCTGATCCGGTCTCGCCGTTCCGCATTCGACGCGATCCTCCTCGACGTCGACAACGGCCCCGAGGGTCTCGTTCGTGAGGCCAATGGCGCGCTGTATGATGCAAGGGGATTGAACGCCGCATACACAGCATTGCGCCCCGGCGGCGTTTTGACGGTGTGGTCGTCCGGATCGGATCGGAATTTCACCCAACGGCTGCGACGGACGGGCTTCGATGTCGAAGAGATCTCGGTGCGTGCCAACGGCAAAGGTGGCGGCGCACGGCATGTGATCTGGAAAGCAACGCGCAATAAATAAGAAGCAAACGGGGACCTGCCGGTCATGCCCACATGGGCGCAACGTCGCTGCGCTCGCCATTTGATCCTGGAGTCACGAAAAACCATCCTCGCTGAAGCTGAGGATGGTGGGCGCGACAGGGATCGAACCTGTGACCCCTACCATGTCAAGGTAGTGCTCTCCCGCTGAGCTACGCGCCCTAAAGACCATTCGTGTCGGGATGGGACCCTATATCGGCTCGCCTCGCGCGAAGCAAGGCATCATGCGCCGTCATTTTAGGGGAAGTGAAGGTTTTTAAGCCCCTATTGGCTCCTCAGCGGAGCATATTCGGTCAAAATCTGTCTACAGCCCCTCAGGCGGCTAGCATCTTGTTCACTTCGCTGACCAATTCCCGCAGGTGGACCGGCTTGGAAAGCACTTTGGCGTTCTTGGGCGCCTCCGAATCGGCGTTGAGCGCCACGGCGGCAAACCCGGTAATGAACATGATCTTGATATCGGGATCGAGTTCCGAAGCCCGGCGTGCAAGCTCAATGCCGTCCATTTCCGGCATGACAATGTCGGTTAGAAGCATTTCAAAAGGCTCCTCGCGCAACCTCTGATACGCTGACAAGCCGTTATCGTAGGATGACACTTGGAAACCGGCGTTTTCCAACGCCTTGACCAAAAAGCGGCGCATGTCGTTGTCATCTTCGGCAAGGAGAATTTTGTGCTGCATGACTGGTCGTGATCTCTTGAATGGCTCAATCCCAGCCTTCTATTTGCCCGAAGGATAGTAAATTTCGGGTGAAGGCGAACTTCCTCTTGGCAGATTGGTTAGGCTTGCGGACAATGGTCATCCAGAAGAAATGCCTTTTTCGGGCTAAAATGTGCTGTTCAATGGGGTTGACTGTTGCGGCCGACCTCATCCTTGCAATGAAGCCTCTACAAACAGTGCCTCTAAGAATTAAGGGCGGCGATGACGCAGTTTGATACCAGCCTGCCCAGCGATGAGGTGCCGCCGTTTGAGATCGTTGAGCCAGCCGTCTGGCGGGCGCCGATCATTTTCAACTCTCCACACTCCGGTTCGGTCTATCCGCGCGAATTTCTGGCTGCGTCCCGGATCGACGAGGCCGCCCTGCGGCGCTCGGAGGATTCGTTCATGGACGAGATCGTTGCCGATCTCGCCGGTCGCGGCTTTCCGATTGTTCGCGTCAATTTCCCTCGCTCCTATGTGGATGTGAACCGCGAGCCCTATGAGCTCGATCCGCGCATGTTCGCCGGCCGGCTTCCGAGTTTTGCCAACACCCGCTCCATGCGCGTGGCGGGCGGACTGGGAACCATCCCGCGGGTGGTCGGCGATGGACAGGAGATTTACAGCGAACGGCTCGACGTCGAAGAAGCGCTCTCACGCATTGAAGCGCTCTACAAGCCCTACCATCGCGCGTTGCGGCGCCTGATCAACAAGGCGCACCAGGCTTTCGGCACAGTGATCCTGGTGGATTGTCACTCGATGCCTTCGGTCGGCGTGTCACGGGATGAGCCTAAACGCCCGGATCTGGTGATCGGCGATCGCTACGGGACGAGTTGCGCAGCGCTCCTGCCGGATATCGTCGAGGACACATTCAAGACGCTTGGTTATTCTGTCGGCCGCAATAAGCCTTACGCGGGCGGATTCATTACCGAGCACTACGGTAACCCGGCCAATGGCCTGCACACGATCCAGCTTGAACTCAACCGCGCGATTTACATGGACGAACGCCGGCGCGAGCGCGGTGCAAATTTCCGCAAGCTCGCCGATGATTTCATTGTTTTGGCAGACGCGCTGGCCGTGATTCCGCTCGACTTGCTCGGCCCCTTCCAGACCGCGGCCGAATAAAAACCAACCAAGCTTTTGCACGTGACATCGGCCTTTCGCATCACGAAAGCCGTTTGCTATTCCCAAAGAAAAAGGGGCCACTTGCGAAAGCAAGTGGCCCAAGTCTAGGGAGGAAACGCCCAAGGAGGGCAGCGATAACGCGAAGCGCTATCGCACCGCAACAATATGCAACCGCAACGCACCCAAAGCAAGTATTTTTCAGGAATTCTTCATGCATGTGGTGCATGACAGACTTGCTGCTCACATCTTCGCGAAATCTAATAATTACTTATATTTTCAATATCTTAGATTGAAATATGACTCTTGGATGACTGTGAAAATCAGCAAACTTGCCCTCAAAAAATGAATTCTTATTTCAGTTTAATGTCGATCAAACCCTTCGCGACCGATTTATAAGCCCGCGATCATCAAAGAAATGAATGATCCTCTGGCCGCCCATTCCTGCCTTTGATCCATCTCCAAAGTCCGCCTTATCGCCAGCCCGCAGCGGACTCTGATTCGAGAGGACACCAGTAAATCTATGGCTCTGGTGGAGCTTCGGGATTTTGACGTTCGCATCGGAATGCGCGGCAAGCAGGGTAGCGAACGCCAAATCCACTTCACTTGATTGCTCGAATGCGCGAACTCTTATAGGGGCTTTCACGCTCCGGATTTACAATGCCGATGCATTCGCCGCCTGAGGATCACCTGTGACAGTTATCGACTTCACCGCCTTCATTGGACGACTGGCGACCGCCTCCGGCGAAACCATTCTTCCCTTTTTCCGCACCTCGCTCGGCGTCGAGAACAAGAACACGGGTCACGATCTGGATCCGGTGACGGAAGCCGATCGCGCCGCGGAAGCCGTCATGCGACGGATGATCAAAGAGAACTTTCCCCAGCACGGCATCGTCGGCGAGGAATTCGGTTCGGAACGGGCAGATGCAGAATACGTGTGGGTTCTCGACCCCATCGACGGCACCAAATCGTTCATTGCAGGAATGCCGATCTGGGGCACGTTGATTGCGCTCATGCATCACGGCACGCCGGTGTTTGGCATGATGCATCAGCCCTATATCGGCGAGCGGTTTAGCGGCGACAGCGAGTCCGCGATCTACAACGGTCCTTCGGGGAAACGAAATCTGGCCGTGCGCAAATGTGCATCGCTGGCGGACGCAACGCTGTTCACAACAAGTCCGCGCCTGATGAATGCTGCGGACCGCGCACAGTTCGAACAGGTCGAGAAGGACGTCCGGCTGTCACGCTACGGCGGGGATTGCTACGCCTATTGCATGCTCGCCGCGGGACATCTTGATCTCATTATCGAGACCGAACTCAAACCTTATGATGTTGCGGCTTTGATCCCGATCGTCAGCGGTGCCGGCGGGATCATGACCACGTGGGACGGCAAACCCGCTCAAGCGGGCGGCCGTATCGTTGCCGCAGGCGACAAGCGCGTGCACGAAGCCGCCATGAAAATCCTGAACGGCTGACCCCTGGTGTTCCGATTCTGACATTCGTCTCACCTCGAAGCAGGCACTTTACGAATGTCAGAACCAAAGGAACACTAGCACATACAAAACTCTAGTGGTCCGATTCTAACATTCGCATCCCGCCTCAGTAGGCACCTCCTGCGAATGTTAGAATCAAAGGACCACTAGAAAATATAAGTTTCTAGTGGAGTTTTGGATTTGACATTCGCTTGACGAACCCGCGACCGGGTAGGCCGCGAATGTCAAATCCGCTCCACTAGTGTGGCTTTGGCTCTGACGTTCCTTCGAAGAGTGCTCAGCAAAACTGAAAGGAACGTCAGAGCCGCTACACTAGTCACTCTCGAATTTTTGCAGACAGCTTCAAGTGGTCGGCCAGTTGCTGGACGGGCCGCGGGAGCAAATGCCGGTTCCGCATGCAGATGACGAGCCTGCGATTTGTCCAAGGCTCGGTCATCCGCACCGCCTTAATCTTCGCCGACCGGCTGTAGCGCCGCGCGGCGGCCTCGGGAATGACCGCTACCCCTACGCCGGCTTCAACCATTTGGCACACTGCATCGAAATTCTTCAGCCGCGCACGCATGCGAAGCCGTGCTCCGAGGCCTGCGGCATGTGCTGCGATATGGTTCTGCAGCGCGCTCCCCTCGACGAGACCGACGAATTCTCGTTCAACAATGTCCCCAAACGAGATTTTCCGCCGTCGCGCCGCTTCATCCTGCTCAGAGACGATCAGGACCAGACGATCATCGCAAAATGGAAAGCGCTCCAACCCTTCGGGCAGAACTGCGTCGATGGCAATCCCAATGTCAGCTGCGCCGGAGGCGAGAGCAATGGCAATCTCGGGGCTTTCGCGCTCCTCCACATCAACACTGATGGAAGGATACGCGGCCAGGAAGGACGCCAATGCTTTCGGCAAATGCTCGACGGCGCCGGAGGTATTGGCGAGCATATGAATGCGGGCCTTCATGCCGCGTGCATAGACCGCGAGTTCCCCCTGCAGCGTTGCGACCTGATGCAGAACAATCCGGGCGTGATCGAGCAGGCTTTCGCCCGCGGCCGTCAATCGCACCCCGCGCCGCTGGCGCTCCAGAAGCGAGACCCCAAGCGCGGCCTCCAGCGCCTTGATGCGGGCACTTGCCGAAGCCAGCGCCAGCGCTACACGTTCGGCACCGTGGGTGATGCTGCAGGTCTCGGCAATCGCCACGAACAGCCTGAGATCGGTCAAATCGAAATGCATCGGCCTCACCCGGGTTCGACCTAGTGTGGCGGTTCAGAAGTTCGTCCGATTTTTCCCGCGAGTCCTTCCGACGAACTTCTGAACCTAAACCACACTAGAATCATAAATTTGCTAGTGTCCCTTCGAATCCAAAGTCCGCTACGGAGCGCCCTGCGATCGGGCGGACTTTGGATTCGGGACACTAGCCTTCGGGAAAAACGAAGGCTCTCTCCGTAATCTCCACATTGTGCCGACCGCAGCAGTGTGGTCAATGTGCCGCCCATGTCTGATCCGATCCTCTTTGTTATCGCCGCCGTGTTTCTCCTTGCAGGTTTTGTGAAGGGGACAATCGGCATGGGCCTTCCCACCGTCGCCATCGGGTTGCTTGCAACCCGCATGTCCCCTGCCCAAGCTCTCGCGATTGTGATCGTGCCGTCGCTCGTCACCAACATCTGGCAGACCTTCGGCGGTCCTTACCTGCGCGATATCGTGCGTCGGCTTTGGCCACTGATGGCGGGTGTCTGCATCGGCATCTGGTCGGGCTCCGGACTGATGACGGGTCCGTATGCACTCTACGGCTCGATCGTTCTGGGCGTGCTGCTCGTGATCTATGCCATCGTCGGCCTGTCGAAGATTCGCTTCACCGTCCCGCGCTCCAACGAGAAATGGATCGGTGGAATTATCGGGGTCCTGACAGGACTGGTATCGGCGGCGACCGGCGTACAAGTGATTCCCTCGATGCCTTTCATGCAGGCCATCGGCATGGAAAAGGACGAACTGGTCCAGGCACTGGGTGTCTTCTTCACCACAGCCTCGGTGGCTCTGATCTTCAACCTCACCGATGCCGGGCTGCTGAACGTCTCGATTGCCGTGCCCGGCGCCATTGCCATGGTGGCAGCTTTTGCGGGGATGTATCTTGGGCAGGTGCTTCGCTCGCGCATGTCACCCGACGCATTCCGCCGTTGGTTCCTGATCTCGATGATGTTGCTCGGGATCTATCTCGCCAGCGAAACGCTGATGAAGCTGCACGGCGGATGAGTCACTGCGAACGTCCGGGAAAGTCGATGCCCATCGCTCCGGATCGTGCTACTTCTTCCACATGCTTCGGGTCACGCGCGATATTACCATTGAAGAAAGCGATATCGACATCTCGTTCGTTCGCGCCTCGGGCCCGGGCGGACAGAATGTCAACAAGCTGTCGACCGCTGCGCAGCTGCGCTTTGACGTCAGCCGCATCGACCTGGCCCCTGATGTGCTGACCCGGCTGCGCGGGCTTGCCGGTCAACGGATGACCAAAGACGGCGTGATCGTCATCCACGCGCAACGCTTTCGCACCCAGGAACGCAATCGTGCAGACGCCATCGACAGGCTGCTGGAGCTGCTCCGCGAAGCCTCCGTGCGTCCGACGCCGCGCCGGGCCACCAGGCCCACTTTAGGCTCGAAGAAGCGACGCCTTGAAGGCAAGAAGCGCCGCAGCGATATCAAGTCCAACCGAGGTTCGGTGCGATACGATTGAGGCCAAGGGTCTCAAGCCTGCATGATCGAGAAAGCCCAAAGCATGATAGCGCCGGCGATCACGAACATGGCTGCAAAAATGAGCAGCGCTGCACGGCCGTCCTTGTTGCCGGGCTCCAGGATCGCCTCTTCCGGGTTCTCCGGATTGTAGAAAACAGGAACGCTTGCACCGGTGGCATATTTCGCGATGGGCCCCCTTGCGCTCGCCTCATCCGGATAAAGCGCGGTCCAGCCCCATTTCCACGCGTTGCTATGGAATTCACGACCACCGACGGCGTAGGCATACTGCACATCGGATCGATAGACGGTCGTGGTACGTGTCCTGGCATCGTCGGCATCATCCTCGCGACGTTCCTCGGCAACGATACCAACCTCAGTGATCTTGCCCAGGACAGTGGGCCATCTCATGCTGGCAGTGATTTGCTTGCGCTGCATGCCATATTGAACGAAGGCGCCAATGCGGGTCCACAACAGCTGAGAAGCGCTCAACATCGACAATAACTCCGGGAAAACAAGGAAATGGTGCGTAAAAAGTCCCGGGAAAGATCCCATTGCTAGTATCCCGGTTCTGACATTCGTATGAGTTTCTGGCTCGCTCGTTTACGAATGTCAGAACCTGAGGGATACTAGCTAAAATATAAAGCTAGTACGGTTTTGGATCTGACGTTCGTATGAGGGATTCCTGGTTGATTCTGATACGAACGTCAGATCCACCGCACTAAGTCGTTTTAGCCATACATTCGGTTCGATCCCGACCTAAAATAGGTGAACCGAGAACCACCGATTCATCCGGATACTCCATGCCAGTCCGCCAGCTTCCCGAACAGATCATCAACCGCATCGCCGCCGGCGAGGTGGTGGAGCGCCCGGCGAGCGCGGTGAAGGAATTGGTCGAGAACGCCATCGATGCCGGCGCGAGCCGTGTCGATATTTTCACCGATGGCGGTGGACGGCGTCGCATCACCATTACCGATGACGGGTCCGGCATGACGCAAAGCGATCTCGCGCTTGCCGTTGACCGCCATGCCACATCCAAACTGGACGACGAAGATCTGCTCCGCATCCACACCCTCGGGTTTCGTGGCGAAGCATTGCCGTCGATCGGGTCAGTCGCACGGCTCAACATCACCACGCGCCACGCCACCGAACCGCACGCCTGGGCATTGAGTGTCGATGCCGGTGAAAAGTCGGACATCGTGCCCGCGGCCTTGACCAACGGCACGCGCGTCGAAGTCAGCGACCTGTTCTACGCGACACCGGCCCGGCTCAAATTCCTCAAGACCGACCGCACCGAAGCTGAGGCCATCCGCGAAGTCGTGCGACGGCTGGCAATGGCCCGGCCGGATATTGCATTCTCCATGGCCGGCGAAGAGCGCGCGCCGGTGACCTGGGCTGCCGCGCTGCCCGGCGCCGCGGGCCAACTCACCCGGCTTGGCGACATTCTTGGTGCGGATTTCCGCGCCAGCGCCATCGAAGTCCGTTCCGGGCGGGACGGCGTCGTGGTGGAAGGTTTTGCTGCTGCGCCGTCTCTCACCCGCGCCAATGCGCTCGGCCAATATCTGTTCGTCAACAACCGCCCCGTCCGCGACAAGGTCATTCTCGGCGCGGTGCGCGCAGCCTATGCCGACTATCTGCTGCGCGACAGGCATCCTGTCGTGGCGCTGTTCGTGACGCTGGATACGCAAGAAGTCGATGCGAACGTGCACCCGGCCAAGACGGAGGTTCGGTTCAGGAATGCGGGGCTGGTCCGTGCGCTGATCGTTCATGCATTGAAAGATGGCCTGGCGCGCGAGGGAAAACGCACCGCGGCCAATTCCGACGGTGCAGCGATCACGGCGTTCCGGCCCGGCAGCATTCCGCGCGGCGGCTGGGATTGGCGGCGCTCGCCCAGCTACCCGACGACAGCCGGGATGGCGTTCGACGGATCGAGCGCTCCGGCCCCATCCTTCGACAGCTCATCGTCTCATGGATTTTCGTCGAACGTGTTTGCTGAAGCCGCGCAAGCCACGTTCGATACCGGAGCTCCTTCGGCCGACGTTCGCGTGAGCGAGCCGCCACCGCGCGACCTTGTGGATCACCCGCTCGGCGCCGCCCGTGCGCAAATCCACGAGAACTACATCGTGACCCAGACCCGCGACGGGCTCATCGTGGTGGATCAGCACGCCGCTCACGAACGCATCGTTTACGAACGCCTGAAAGCCTCGCTCGAGCGCGATGGCGTGCAGCGTCAGATGTTGCTCATTCCCGAAATCGTCGAAATGGATGAAGCCAGTGTCGAGAAGCTCGTGGCGCGCGCGGATGAGTTGGAAAAATTCGGACTGGCACTCGAGTCGTTTGGGCCGGGTGCGGTCGCCGTGCGCGAAACTCCGTCTCTGTTGGGAAAGACCAATGTGGCATCACTGGTCCGCGATCTCGCCGAACACATGGCGGAATGGGATGAGGCATTGCCGCTCGAACGCCGGCTGATGCATGTCGCGGCGACCATGGCGTGTCACGGCTCAGTCCGCTCGGGCCGCATTCTCAGGCCCGAGGAAATGAACGCGCTGCTGCGCGAAATGGAAGTCACGCCGAATTCCGGCCAGTGCAATCATGGCCGGCCGACCTATGTCGAATTGAAGCTCGCAGATATCGAAAAGCTGTTCGGGCGACGGTAAGCGCTTAACTCACACCGTTCTCATGAATACAAATTCGGTCTCGTCGTATGCGCGGCGCTCAAGCTCCTCAAAGCCCTCCGGCGTCTTGAGGGCGGCAGCTTTCGATTCCTCGACCACAACCAGCGCGCCGGGGGTCAGCCATTTGCCTTCGCGTATGGAAGCCAGCGCCTTGTCGGCAAGACCACGCCCGTAGGGTGGATCAAGAAACGCCAGAGAGAACGGCTCGACGGGATAGGCGGGGCCGAGGTTGGTCGCGTCGCGGCGAAAAACTTTTGTCACGCCGCCAAGCCCCAGGGCCTCGACATTGTTGCGCAGCAGGGCCCGGGCTTCCGCACCATTGTCGACAAACAGCGTGAAGGCTGCACCGCGCGAGATCGCCTCGATGCCGAGCGCGCCCGTGCCGGCGAACAGATCCAGCACCCGCGCGTCGAGCACAGGATTTTCGTACGCGTGCATCAGGATGTTGAACACCGACTCACGCAGGCGATCCTGCGTCGGACGAATCTCATTCGACGAGGGGGACGCGATGTTGCGGCCCCGCAACCGCCCGGCAACGACACGCATCCTACACTCCGAACACGATCCTGCCGGAACGGCAGTTCTCCGCACGATGGATCATGCTCAGTCTTCCGTGAAATCGATTTCCGGCTTGATATCGCGCTTGCCTTTATAGCCGCCCCGCGGACGGCGTGGCGGGCCACCCGCTGCCTGCTCCTCATTGCGGGCCCGTGCTTCATCGCTTCCGGTCCGTTGAACAAGCACGCGGCGGCCCTTGCGATCGGCGACAACCTCTCTCTTGGGCTTGGCGGGGCCTTTTCCGCGCGGCGCCTCATCGTCAACCCTCTCGTGCGTTGGCGCATCGAATTGCGCGCCTGACAGCTTGACGATCTTGTCGCCAAGCTGCTCGCGGAGCACCCGGCTGCGGATCTCCTCAACCTGCCCCTCTTCGATCTCACCCAGTTGGAATGGACCGTAAGACACGCGGATCAGGCGGTTCACTTCGAGACCAAGGTGCGCCATGACATTGCGCACCTCGCGGTTCTTGCCTTCGCGGATGGCGAACACGATCCAGACGTTGGAGCCCTGATCGCGCTCCAGCGTCGCGTCGATCGAACCGTACTTCACACCATCGACCTCGACGCCCTTCTTCAGCTCGTCGAGTTGTGCCTGCGTGACTTCACCGTGCGCTCGCACGCGATAACGCCGCAGCCAGCCGGTGTCCGGCAGTTCCAGCGAACGCGCGAGCCCACCGTCGTTGGTGAGCAACAGCAGGCCCTCGGTGTTGAAGTCCAGCCGTCCAACGCTGATCAAACGCGGCAAACCTTCCGGCAGATTGTCGAATACTGTGGGCCGGCCCTCCGGATCGTCGTGGGTCGTCATCAGGCCGCGCGGCTTGTGATAAAGATACAGCCGCGTGCGTTCACGCTCCGGCAACGGCTTGCCGTCGAGCGTGATCACATCGTGGGTCGTGACATCGAGCGCAGGCGATGTGATCACACGGCCATTGACCGCGACACGGCCTTGCGTGATCCATTCCTCGGCATCGCGGCGCGAGCAGACGCCAGCCCGTGCGATGACCTTGGCGATCCGGTCGCCGGTTTTCTTTTTCTCGGGCACGGCACGCGGGGCACGCTTGTCGAAATCAGGTTTGCGCTCGCGATAGGAGCCGCGGCCACCGAACGCCGGACGTTTGGTGAAGATCCTGCTGTCGTCTTCGTTGTCGCGGCGCGGACGGTCTTCGCGGCTGCCGCGTTCACTGCGCGGATGCTCCTGCCAATCGCTCCGACCGCGCGGTGCACGATCCTCGCCATCACGCTCGAAGCGCGGACGTGCGAAGCTTTTGCGCTCGCCTCGTTCGGACCTTTCCGGCCGATCGTCGCGCGACCGTGAGAAACGCGGACGGTTACCTGAACCGCGATCGTCACGCGGCCTGTCAGAGCGCTGCGCGTCGTCGCGGCGAGGTGCGCGGCTCTCCCACGGCTTCTCATTGCTGCGGTCTTCGCCGCGAGAGAAGTCCCGCTTTGGACCGCGAGGAGCCCCGCGCTCGCCGCGATCCTCCCGATTAAAACGCGGACGATCTTCACGCTGCGGCCTGTCACCGCGATCAAAGCGCCCTGGCCGTGCGTCGCGGCCCTCGCCACGTGGCGTATAGGGCCGCTTCTCGCCAAACTTCTTGTCGCCAAAACCGCCGGAACGGCTCGGACGCGCATCATCGCGGTCACGGCGCGGTGCTCGATCGTCACGGTTGCCCGCACCAAACGCACGTTCCCCGCGGTCCTCACGCGGCTTGAACGATCGCGCCTCTCCCCGGTCTCCCCCGGCGAAGTCCTTGCGCGGACCACGGCTCGGTGCACGATCGTCGCGGCTACGCCCACCGAACGATCGCTCTCCACGGTCCTCGCGCGGCTTGAACGATCGCCGTTCTCCCTGATCCCCCGCACCGAAGTCTTTACGCGGGCCACGGCTTGGCCGCTCATCGCGGTTGAACCGTGGGCGATCACCATCCTTGCGGAAGCCCTCGCTCTTGCCGCCATAGCCCCTCGACGCCGGGCGCTTATCGCCGGCTGGACGCTTGTCGCCGAACTTGCGGTCACCGAATTTCTTGTCGCCACCCCGCGGACCTCCCGAGCGGGCCGGACGATCGCTCCCGGAGCGGCCCTTGCCGCCCCCCTTGTAGCCCTCACCGGCTCCGCGGCGCGGCGGACGGCCGTTGTTTTTATCGTTGTCGCGGGGCATGAATGATCTCTCAGGGCGTCAAGGAATGCGCAATCAGGCGCAGGAATCCGGCTCGCGTTGCAAACGCTACTTCACCAGGGAAGAGCGGGTTTCGAGCAAAACCGGTGTGGCTGAAGGTGCTGTCATAACAGAGTTCTTTGCAGGAAACGAGGCATGACAGCGCAATCTTTCATGGATTTGGCCCTGGAACAGGCCCAGATCGCCGAAACATCCGGCGAAGTGCCGATCGGATGCGTCATTGTCCGCGACGGCAAGGTTCTCGCACGGGCCGGAAACCGCACGCTGACCGACAAAGACCCGACGGCGCACGCCGAGGTTTTGGCAATCCGGCAGGCCGCTCACGCACTTGGCAGCGAACGCCTCGTCGATTGCGATCTCTATGTCACATTGGAGCCGTGCACCATGTGTGCCGCGGCCATCTCCTTCGCGCGCATCCGGCGGCTGTATTACGGAGCTGCGGACCCGAAGGGCGGCGCGGTTGACAGCGGGGTCCGGTTTTTCGCTTCACCGACCTGCCACCATGCGCCGGAGATTTACCCATCCGTCGGCGAGAGCGAGGCTGCCGGGCTGTTAAAGAACTTCTTCAAGGCGCGGCGTTAAAGCGCGAGCTTCATACCTTCGTGCGAACCGGCGAAACCAAGCCGGCTGTAGAAGCGCTGCGCATCGGTCCGCCGCTTGTTGGTGGACAGCTGCAAATGTTTGCAGCCGCGTTCCCGTGCCTTGGCAATGACCGCTTCCATCATCTTTTCGCCGATGCCTGTGCCACGAAGAGAGCCGTCGACGCGGACGCCTTCCACCTGCGCAAGCCAAGCCCCCTGATAGGAAATCCCGGGCAGAAACGTGAGCTGAAGACAGCCCATGACGGCACCGTTCTCATCCCAAACGTACAGCGTGTTATTCGGGTCGGCTGCAATAGCATCGAACGCAGCGTGATAAGCCGCCATATCACCGGTCAAATCTTCCCGGCTGCGCGCGAGTTCATCGTCGGCCAGCATCTCGACCACGCGCCGAATGTCCTCGCGCCGGGCCTCACGCAACGCCATCACGTCTGCTCCGAGAAAAATGCGAGCAGCGCATCGGCGGTGGCTTGCGGATTCTCTTCCGCCAGGAAATGCCCGGCATCGATCGGTCCGCCGCGCACGTTCGTGGCCCACTCGCGCCAGGTATCGAGCGGCGTCGCTCCTGACGCGGCAATGCCGGCGCCGCCCCACAGGGCGAGCATGGGCAGCGTGATTTTACGTCCCGCCTCGCGGTCGGCCTTGTCCTGCTCGAAATCGGCATAGGCGCCGGCACGATAGTCTTCGCACGCCGCATGGATGCGCAGCGGATCACGAAACGCCGTCAGATAGTGCTGTACCGCACGCGAATCGAACGGATTCGGGCCATCGGCCTTCGCCCAGCTCTTGAATGTTGGACCGAAATAATCGTCCGGATTCGACTGGATCAGGCTTTCAGGCACAGGATATGGCTGCGCCAGAAACATCCAGTGATAGATCTTCAGCGCGAAGCTGCGATTCATCTTCGCCCAATACTCGTAGGTCGGAAGGATATCGAGCACCGCGAGCCGCGACAGCCGGCCCGGGTGATCGAGCGCCAGACGATAGGCCACACGGCCGCCGCGATCATGCCCGGCCAGCGCGAAGTGGACATGGCCGAGCTGTCCCATCACCTCGATCATCGCCTGCGCCATCGCCCGCTTTGTAAACGGCGTATGATCGGCGTCGGTCTTCGGGATGTCGGACCAGCCATATCCGGGCAGATCAGGAATAATGAGCGTGAATTTTGTCGCAAGCTCGGGCGCCACGCGATGCCACATCACATGCGTCTGCGGATAGCCGTGCAGCAACAATAGCGGAGGTCCCTCGCCGCCGATCCGCGCAAAAATCCGGCCGGACTTCGTGTCGATCCACTCGGATGCGAAACCTGGAAACAGATCGGCGAGATCGGACATCCTTCCTCCACTTATTTTTGTTTTTCCCTTGCAATCGCCTGCCAGCCGATATCGCGGCGGCAGAAACCCTCCGGCCACTTGATCCGGTCGACCGCCTCATAAGCGCGGCGTTGCGCCTCACTTACAGTCGCCCCGGTGGCCGTGACGTTCAGCACGCGACCGCCATTGGCCAGAATCTTTCCGCCATCCGACTTCGTCCCGGCATGGAAAATTTCGACCCCTTCAACTTTCCCGGCTTCGCCGAGCCCTTCAATCAATGTGCCCTTGGCGTAATCACCAGGATAACCTTTCGCCGCCATCACCACGGTCAGCGCGGGCTCCGGATACCAGCGCAGGTCGAAATTGTTCAGTTGGCCATCGACCGATGCCTGCAGAGCCGGGACCAGATCCGACATCATTCGCATCATCAGAACCTGCGTTTCAGGATCACCGAAGCGCGCATTATATTCAATCAACTTCGGGCCATTCTTGGTGATCATCAGCCCTGCAAACAGAACGCCTTTGTAAGGCATGCCCTTTGCTTTCATCGCGCGCAGCGTCGGCGTGATGATCTCGTCCATGGTGCGCGCGATCATGGCATCGGTCATCACCGGCGCGGGCGAATACGCGCCCATCCCGCCGGTGTTCGGCCCCTGATCGCCGTCGAACGCACGCTTGTGGTCCTGCGCAGCGACAAGCGGCAACGCGTGATCGCCATCGCAGAGGACAAAGAAAGACGCTTCCTCGCCTTCGAGGAATTCCTCCACCACGGCCTCGGCGCCGGCCGCGCCGAAACCGCCGCCGAGCATCATATCGATAGCCGCCTCGGCTTCAGCGACGGTCATGGCAACGACGACCCCCTTGCCGGCCGCGAGCCCGTCCGCCTTCACGACAATCGGCGCGCCCTGGTTGCGGATGTAAGCCTTGGCCGCATCCGCGTCGCGAAAACGCTCATAAGCGGCGGTTGGAATATTGGCTGCTTTGCAGAGATCCTTGGTGAAACCCTTTGAGCTCTCCAGTTGCGAAGCCGCCTTGCTGGGACCAAATGCCTTGATGCCCGCTGCGGCGAGGTCATCGACGATGCCCGCGGCAAGTGGCGCTTCAGGACCAACCATGACGAGGTCGATGCCGTTCGCCTTGCAGAACGCGATCACAGCCGCATGATCGGTGATGTCGAGCGCGACGCACTCCGCCTCCTGCGCAATGCCGGCATTGCCCGGCGCGCACCAAAGCTTCGTGAGCAGCGGCGAAGCCGCCATTTTCCAGGCCAACGCGTGCTCGCGCCCGCCGGAACCGAGGAGAAGGATATTCATGGGATGAGAGTCGAACCGGCGTTTATGTGATGATAGAAGGGTTTATCATGATGCCTCCGCACCGCAACAGATTCGATTCTCTATGACCGTACGTGCTGTAGAAACCCTGCCAAATTCTCCGGAATTTACCGTTTCGGAGCTGTCTTCCGCGCTCAAGCGCACGGTGGAGGACGCCTACGGCCATGTCCGGGTCCGCGGCGAGATTTCCGGGTTTCGCGGCCCGCATTCCTCCGGCCACTGCTATTTCGCGCTGAAGGACGACAGTGCCAAGATCGAGGCCGTGATCTGGAAGGGCGTCCACGGCCGCATGCGCTTCAAGCCACAGGAAGGCCTGGAGATCATCGCCACCGGCAAGCTCACCACCTATCCCGGCTCATCGAAGTATCAGATCGTCATCGAGGCCATCGAACCGGCGGGTGTCGGCGCGCTGATGGCGCTGATGGAAGAGCGCAAGAGAAAGCTTGCGGCCGAGGGGCTGTTCGACGAGGCGCGCAAGCAACTCCTGCCATGGCTGCCAGAGGTCATCGGCGTGGTGACATCGCCGACCGGCGCCGTCATCCGGGACATTTTGCATCGGCTCGAAGACCGCTTCCCGCGCCGCGTGCTGGTGTGGCCGGTGCGCGTGCAGGGCGAAGGTTCAGCCGAACAGATCGCCGCCGCCATCAACGGCTTCAATGCGCTTGCCGAGGATGGCAAGATTCCCCGCCCCGATCTTCTGATCGTCGCGCGCGGCGGCGGCTCGCTGGAAGACCTCTGGTCGTTCAACGAGGAAATCGTGGTGCGGGCAGCCGCGGACAGCATGATCCCGCTGATCTCGGCAGTCGGCCATGAGACCGACGTGACGCTGATCGACTTCGCCGCCGACAAACGTGCGCCCACGCCGACGGCCGCCGCGGAAATGGCGGTGCCTGTGCGCGCCGAACTGTTCGTCGAAGTCACGTCGCTGGCACGACGCGGAATGCTGTGCTGGCAGCGCGGACAGGAACATCGCCGCAGCGAACTGCGCGCGGCCGCACGCGCGTTGCCGAAAGCCACAGAGCTTCTGGATATTCCGCGCCAACGTCTGGATCGTGCGACTTCGGCATTGCCACGCGCTCTGCGCGCCAACGCCCATGTTTATGATCGGCGATTGTCGGCGGTCGCCGGCCGGCTCACCGTCACAACGTTGCGCTCCCAGATCGATCGCGCGAAGGAGAATGTACAGCGGCTTGCAACGAGCGCGCAACGCTCCAGCAAGCTGCATATTCAGCAACGCGAAACGCGCTTGCGATACGTGTCGCAGTTGCTCAATGCACTCTCTTACAAGGGCGTGTTGGACCGCGGCTTCGCGTTGGTCCGCGACGAAAACGGCCACCCGCTGCATGCTGTGGCTGACGTCAGTTCCGGCCAGCGCCTCAGCATTGAGTTTGCCGATGGCCGCATCGGCGCCACGGCCGACGGCGATGGCGGAGGAACCGCAGCCAACCCGAAATCGCCCGCGACCAAGCCTGCGGCGAAGCGCACCACCGATTTCGGCGTCAAGAAGGTGCAGGGCGACCTGTTCTGAGCTGAAAAAGGGTTTACCCGCGCGCCGGCAGACCTATATTTTGCCAGATATGCTGGTCAATGAATTGGCCGGTTCACAAGGACAGACATCGTGCTCAACAAGTTCGGCCCCTCGGGCCACGGCGAAGCAAAGGTAGAATATCTCGACGGGGATTTCCGGGTGCTTTCACCGGGATCGTACGTTCGCTGCGCCATCACCGGGGAACACATCTCCCTGGACGAACTGAAGTACTGGAGCGTCGACCGGCAGGAGGCGTACGCCACACCTAACGCTGTGTTGCAACGACATTACCCTGCAATCGCGAAAATCCAGAGCTAAAGTTACTTTCCGCGCGCTCTAGCCAGCCGCTCCGCGACAAATCGCCGGAACGTTTCACCCTCGTCAAAGTCGAGCGAGACCGCGAAGGCAACAACCGTCTCAGCGCGTGGTGCGAGGTCCGCATCGCTATGCAGACGCGCCATGTCTTTTTCCGTGGTCACCAGCGTCAGTGATTTTGCTTGCGCATCGGCGGTGAGCTGTTCGATGTCGCTGATCGTATACGGATGATGATCGTCGAAGGATTTTTCCTCGACAACGTTCACACCGCTCTTGCGCAACGTGGCGAAAAATCGTGCCGGATCGCCGATCCCGGCAAATGCCAGGACGCGTTGTCCGCTTAAGGCTGCGACAGAGCCGGGATCAGGCTTGATCGTTGCGCGCAACACCGTCTTGCCCTGCGCGCGAAGCTCACGCGCAACGTCATCGGCCGCATCCCCTCGGCCTACGACGATCAACGCATCCGTGCGCGCGATCTGCGGCGCGAGCGGCGCACGCAGCGGCCCCGCGGGAAACACACAGCCGTTTCCAAGTCCACGTCCGCTGTCGATTACGATCAACGATGCGTCCTTGGTCAACGACGGATTTTGAAACCCGTCATCGAGCAAAATGACGCTGGCCCCTTGCCCATGCGCGAACATCGCGCCCGCCGCGCGATCACGCGAGACGATGACCGGCACCTGTGACGCCATCATCAACGGCTCGTCGCCCACATCCTTCGCCGTGTGTGCCTTTGGGCCGACGCGAACCGGTCCTTCCAGTTGACCGCCATAACCGCGACTGACCACGAACGGTTGTTCGCCCATCTCGCGCAGCATGTGTGACAGAGCAAGCGTTGTCGGCGTCTTTCCGGCACCGCCGACGTGATAGTTGCCGACACAGAAAACCGGGATTCCGGCGACGGCCCCTTGGCGTGCCATCCGTTGCGCCGTGACGGCGCCATAGATGGCGCCGAACGGAGACAGGAGTCGCGAAATCCACGAAGGCGGCCGATACCAGAAGGCCGGCTCACGCATCGGCGACCTCGCCTTCGATCCGCATTTGCAACAGGTAAGGCTCAAGCGCCGCCAGCGTTTTGTCCAGCGCGCCTCCCAGCCGCTCGACCACTTTCTCCGCTGCCGCGACCGACCGTTGCCGGGAGATCGGATTTGCCAGCAACGAGCCGAGCGATCTCACGAAGTCTTCGTCCGTCTCCGCGCGGACTGCTCCGCCGGCCTGGTCCAGCGCGCTGTAGATTTCAGTGAAATTGAAAACGTGCGGGCCGTGCAGAATTGCCGCACCGAGCTTGATGGCTTCGATCGGGTTCTGTCCCCCGTGGCTGACAAGCGATCCGCCCATGAACACCACGGGGGCGAGACGGTAAAACAGTCCCAACTCGCCCATGGTATCGGCGACATAAATATCGGTTTTTGCCGAAGGCAACTCGTCCTGAGAACGCAAGGCGACGTGCACACCGGCGGCAGCCAGCATCTGGGCGATGGCCATGCCGCGATTTGCATGACGCGGAACAATGATCGTCAACAGCGACTGGATCTGCCCGGCCAATCTGCGGTGCGCATCGAGAATGATCTCTTCCTCGCCCGGATGCGTGGACGCTGCCACGAAGACCAGCCGGCGCTGCGTTGCAGCCTTGAGCTGTTCGAGCTTCGGGACGTCAGCCGGCGGTCCTTTGACATCGAGCTTGAGGTTACCTGACGTCGCAACGTTGCGGCTGCCGAGCGCCGCATAGCGTTCCCCGTCGAGATCGGATTGCGCCAGACACAGCTCGAAGCAATCGAGCAGCGTGCCGATGGTGCCGGCAAACCTGCGCCATCGTGGAAACGAGCGTTGCGACATCCGGGCGTTGATAAGCACCATCGGAATGCGCCGCTCGGCGCTCGATAAAATCAGATTGGGCCAGATGTCCGATTCGATGAACAGCGCGAGACTGGGCTGCCAGTGATCAAGAAAGGAAGCGACATATTTGGGCGCGTCAAACGGCACGTATTGGTGGATGACATCGGGTGGAAATCGCCGCTGAACGATCGCGGCAGATGTCACCGTGCCGGAGGTCAGCAGGATACGTACATTGTGGGCACGCAGCCGCTCCACCAGTTCGGCGGCGGCCAGAACTTCACCAACGCTTGCACCGTGAATCCAGATCAGCGGTCCCCGCGGACGTCCAACACTTGCGATGCCCCGCCGCTCGCCGATGCGCTCAGGATCTTCCTTGCCCCGCTTGAGACGACGCTGGACAAGCGTCCCTGTCAAAGGCGTCGCGAACGCGGACAGCCTCCGGTACGCGCGCAGCGTGACCGGCAGCGCGCTAGGCATGTCCGTCCTCGTCAGGCCGGCCGACGAGCGTATAGGCGCGGCGCGTCACCTCGTTCAGATTGGCTTCCAGCTCCGCTCGAAAATCTTCCATCATCGTACTGTCGGCATCAGGCGGGACCCTGACAAGATCGCCGGCCGCGATAACGCCATGCCCGAACGGCAGGTGAATAACTGAGCGATCCCAGTTCTTAAGGCGCTTGAACCGGCTTGTGGCAATGGCCACGGGGAGAATAGGCCGTCCGGATTCACGGGCAAGCATGATGATCCCAAGCCCTGCCTTGCGCGAAACCTTCGGGACGTCCGCCGTCAGTGCCATGTTGATGCGATCCTCGAGAACCTTCAGCATGGATTTGAACGCCGCTACACCGCCTTTCCGGTGAAACGAGGTGCCGTGATCGCCCGAGCCGCGGACAGTTCCAACCCCGAGCCTTTCAGCTGCGATGGCGTTGATTTCGCCGTCGCGGTGACGCGAAATCAGGACCTTCGCCTCGTACGCCTTGAGCTTGAGAAACGGCATCATGAAGTGCTGACCGTGCCAGAACGCAACGATCACCGGCATATCAGGTTCGATCTGCTTGTAAATTTCAGGCGGATCCAAGGTGAAACGGTTTGTCCACCAGACCAGCCGCAAAAATTCAGCGGCAGTGCCCCCCGCGAGGTGCTGCACCCAACTCGCGCGGCCTAGATTTCGCAGGACTCTTTTCAATGCCCGGACTTCGTATCTTCAGCCGGATCAAGCAGCCGGTGGATGTGGACGATGAAGTAACGCATATGGGCATTATCGACGGTCTGCTGCGCCTTGCCCTTCCAGGCGGCATGAGCAGTCGCGTAGTTCGGAAATACCCCCACGATCTCGACCTTGTCGAGATCCTTGAAAGTTACGTGTTCAAGATCAAGCAGCTCACCTCCGATGACGAGATGAAGCAATTGCTGTGGCGCAGTCTCGGACATAGATCGCTTCCTAAAGCAAATACAGGAACATGAATTGAAACACCAAAACGCTACGCGAGCATTACTCGATCGGATTTTTCCGAAAGTGCTCAACTATATGCGTGTGGCGCGCATGCCCCGCCGCCACCAGCAACCCATGGCGAACATCGTGGCCATTATAAACCAGACGTTCCCCGGCCAGTGTGGTCATTTCCCCGCCCGCTTCGTGCACGATTAAGTCAGCCGCTGCAAGGTCCCAGTCACGGCTGTTACCGGCTGCGAAAGCAGCATCCAGTGTCCCTTGCCCCACCCGGACAAGGCGCAGCGCCAAAGAGCCGATTCGCGGATGCAACGATTCTCCGGACGGTATGGTTTTCAACCGCTCAACCAACGGTTTGGGGCCGGCAATCCTTGAAAAACTGATGGTATCGCCGGTCGAGGCCGAAATTCGGGCATCGTTCAACACCGCGCCCCTGTCTCGGGTCGCAAAAAAGAACTCATCGCTGGCTGGGGCAAATACCGCGCCGAGAAGCGGAAATCCATTTTCCACCAGCGCCACGCTCACGGACCAGTCGTTCTGCTGGGCCAGATAAGCCCGTGTTCCATCGATCGGATCAACGATCCACGTCAGCGATTTATCAAGGCGGGATGTGTCGTCGGCACTCTCCTCGGACAACCAGCCGTAATCCGGCGTGACGGATCGCAAACGCGCCTCGATCAAGTCGTTGACGGCGATGTCGGCCTCCGACACCGGCGACGTCGCTCCCTTGGTCCAGGTCTTCAGCTCGGTCCGAAAAAGACGAAGCGCCAGAGCGCCCGCCTCTCGCACGGTGTCGGCGAGCAGCGCAGCATCGCGGGACAGATGACTTCTGTTGGAAACCTCGGGCTCAGCGTCCGGCAAGCGTCAGGCCCTCGATACGCACGGTCGGCGCATTGACGCCATACTTGAATTCAAGGTCGCTGGCCGGGGTCATCGACTTGAAGATGTCGAACAGGTGTCCGGCAATCGTCACTTCACTGACCGCATAAGTCAGTTGGCCATTCTCGATCCAGAATCCGGCTGCGCCGCGGCTGTAGTCACCTGTGACTCCGTTGACGCCCGAGCCGATCAGATCCGTGACGTAGAAACCTTCCTTGATGTCGGACATCAACTCAGCAGGAGACATTTTGCCTGCTTCAAGATGCAGATTGTAGGCACCCGGCGACGGCGACGACGAAACCCCGCGATGGGCATGTCCCGTGGTCTTCAGTCCAAGTTCACGGGCTGTCGCGGAATCGAGCAGCCATGACGTCAGAACGCCGCCGTCGATAATCGCGAGTTTCTTGACCGCGACACCTTCCGCGTCGAACGATTGCGAACGCAATCCACGCACGCGCAGCGGATCGTCGACAATACGAATGCTCGCGTCGAAGAGCTGTTTCCCCAGACTGTCCTTGAGGAAACTGGTCTTGCGGGCGATCGATGCACCATTCGCAGCACCGACGACATGTCCAACCAATGAACCGGAGACGCGGGGATCGAAAACAATCGGCACTTTGCATGTCGCGACTTTGCGCGGGTTCAGCCGCGCGACTGCGCGTTCGGCTGCGAGCCGGCCCACGCTGTTTGGCGATGTCAGATCGGAGGCGTGAAGTGCAGACGTAAAATCATAATCGCGCTCCATGCCGGTGCCCTCGCCGGCGATCGCCGTCATCGAGATGCTGTGGCTTGAACGCAGATAAGAACCGTGAAATCCGGTGCTGGTGACCAGCACCATGCCGCCGATACCGGCCGACGCGGAGGCACCACTGGACTTTGAAACACCCTTGACGACGAGAGCGGCGGCTTCGGCTTCCTGAGCACGGCGTTCCAGCTCATCGATGGACGGCACCTTCGGATCCAGCAAATCGAGATCCGGGAACTGTCTCGCGAGCAACGCCTGATCGGCAAGACCGACAAACTCATCGTCCGGCGCAACCTTCGCCATCGCCACGGCGCGCTCGGCGAGTTGTGCGACATTGTCCCCGCGAATGTCGCTGGTCGACACCACTGCCTGACGCTTTCCAACGAAAACGCGCAGACCCACATCGTCGCCTTCCGAACGTTCGCTCTCCTCAACCTTGCCATCGCGCACTTCCACGCCTTGCGAGACGCCGCGCACGGCGACTGCGTCTGCAGCATCCGCACCTGCGCGCTTGGCGGCTTCCACCAGCCTTTGCGCCAAGGCGCTCAGCGCGGTCTGGTCGAGTAAATCCGATGTCGGAGATTTCGGAGAAGACGACAACGATGCGTTTGGTGAAGAGATCACGAACAAATTCCCGGGGCTTGGAGGCGAATGGGAGAAATCATCAGATGTGCCTGTTTTACGCGGACTTCAAGCACTTTTGGAACAGGAAAGAAAAGATATTTCAGCGCTTCGGCAAGGTCTCGTCAATCATCTCCGCCAAGGAGTCGTCAATCATGCGAAGTGAAGGAATGCGGGTCAGAGACGATTAACCAGCCTTCTTAAGTGAATTCGGACGCGGCTCTGGCAATCTCCTCGCATCGACCGGGAACATAATTCCGGCGTGGGAGATAAAACCGTGAGGCGTCAATTCGGAGTCGGTGGGGTGCAACCCGCCGGGTCGGGCTGCAGCTTGCAGCTCGACCCCCATTCTTTGCCTGTCAGCTTTGAAGCGCGCGATGGCCGCGCTGATGGCGGCATCCGGCATATCGAAATCAATCGCGAACGTGTCGTGGTGCGGCGTGCCGTCAGCGGCATTCGCATGGCGGTCAATCTTCGCATCAATGAGTTTCTCGGCATTGCCTGTCGCGCGACTGACGACGCGCAAGCGCTCGTCCTGGTCCATCGCGATCCGTCATTGTCGGTGCCCCTGCTCGTCACATCAGACAGCGTCCAGCTCGAGCGCGGCTGGCAGATGTGGAGTGAAATGTTTGCCCTGCCGCAGATCGAAGAGGAGAGCGACGTGGTCCGCGAGCCTGCGACGCGTCGTCGTCGCCACAACGTCATCAAATGTCGCCGTCCGAAATTCCTGGTCCGCCGGAAGGCCGGCCGCGCGCAGCCCGAAACGTCGGTTTATCGCGGCGAGCGCGAGATCATCGCGCGCAACTGATTTAGACTGCTCGCAGTACCGCGTCCGCGAGCAGTCCACCAAACAGCAATAGCCCGGCATTCCTGTTGGATTTAAACAGCCGCAGGCACAGCGGCGAGTTGCCGATCTCGATGGTGCGAACCTGCCAGCCGAGATGCACAGCAAAGGCCGCGAGACCGCTCCACGCCAACCAGCGCGATCCGCCTTGCCACAAGGCAATACCGATGAAGAAGACTGCGAGGCTGTAGAAGATCGTCAGCGCCATCTTCGTCCGTTCACCGAACAACAAAGCTGTCGACTTGATGCCGATCAGCACGTCATCTTCGGTATCCTGATGAGCGTAGATCGTGTCATACGCGATCACCCACGAAATCGAACCGATGTAGAGCGCGAGTGCCGCGACATCGATACGTTCGAGAATGACAGCAAAGCCCATCAGCGCGCCCCACGAAAATGCGAGGCCGAGCACGGATTGTGGCCAATAGGTGATGCGCTTCATGAAAGGATAAATCGCGACCACAAGCAGCGAACTTATCCCTGTGATGATCGCGAAAAGATTGAATTGCAGAAGCACCAAGAGACCGGTCAGCGCCTGCGCCAAGAGAAAGAGAGCTGCCTGGGTCACCGTGACCTGGCCCGCGGGGATCGGTCGCGATCGGGTGCGCTCGACGCTCGCGTCAAGCTTGCGGTCGGTAATGTCGTTCCAGGTGCACCCCGCGCCACGCATGACGATCGCGCCGATCAAAAACAGCACAAGCACACTCGGCAGTGATCGAAGATCTCCTGCAATGCCGGCTGCGAGCGCGGCGGACCACCAGCACGGCAACAACAGCAGCCACCACCCGATCGGACGATCGGAACGTGCCAGCCGCAGATAAGGCCGTGCCCACAGCGGCGCGTGGGTGTCCACCCAGTTCGACGTCGCGTCTGCGACGGGGGTCGCCGCGTTGCTCATGGCCGGTCCGTTATACGAGTGGAGTGGATTTGACATTCGCTGCCCACCTTACCGCAAGCTCTGGAAGCGAATGTCAAATCCAAAACTCCACTCGAACTTTAATGCTGCTAGTGGTCCTTTTGATTCTAACATTTGCAAACGCACCAGTCGAAACGGGATGCAAATGTTAGACTCGGACCACTAGGCCGACTATCGGGCGAGCACGTTACCACTTAGAGTATCGAACGTGCTGCCGCCTCCGCGCTTGGGAGTGGGCTTTGCTTCCGGCAATGCGGCTGATCCCAGCACGTCGCTCAGGCTAGGACCTGCAGGACCTTGCTGCATCTGGGCCGCCACCGCGCAGACCTTGGTCTGCAATTTCTCGGTGTTGACGTGGCCCTTCTTCATCTGGTCACTGACCTGAGGCGGAATACCGCACTTCTTCGCGTGACTCTCCACGAACTTGATCATCTTGAGTTCGGCCTGAGAGAAATTGCTGATCAATTTACAGGCTTCCGTCGGCGGCGCCTTGCGCTTGCCAGCCGCCTGGATCAGCTTTGCCTTCTCCTCGGCATCCTTGCGCAACGGCAGGAAGCCATTTTGGCATTCTTCCGCTCCGGGCGGCGGTCCAGACGGCGGACCACCAAACCCGCCACCGCCAATCGGCGGAGCGCCGGTCGAGAACGCGCTTGGCGAAGGAGGCGGAGCCGCCCTGGGCGCGCCCATCGCGCCATTCACCGGCGGGAACGGAGAAGAACTACCATTCACAGGGGGAAACGGAGAAGAACTGCCATTGACAGGGGGAAACGGCGACGCGGCAGGCGCAGCAGCCTGACCCGGCAACGGCGCAGGAAATGCGCCTTGCGCGCGGACCTCGGCAACATGCGCAATGAATGCGGCCGCAGCCAACGATATGATCAGACGATGAGTGATCACGGATTTTCCTCCGGCGGGTCCTGACGTCCCCAAAAGGCGACTTTCTACGATTCCCGCCACTCCTTAACAACCCGTGGAATTTGGCAGCAGCGCGGCATTTGGTTCCACAGGCGGCTGATAATCAGGCGCCAATGGGTTAGAAGTCCCCATTCAAGGAAAGTTCAATGCCGAAATTCGATGCCCGCACGCCGCGCCTTTTTGTCGAGCCTCCGTTGGCCGCAGGTGTCGGGATTCCGCTCGATCGCGACCAGACCAATTATCTCGGCAATGTGCTGCGTCTCGCGGCTGGCGACACCGTGCGCGTATTTAATGGGCGCGACGGCGAGTGGGAGGCGACTCTGGCCGGCCGCAAACGGCCCGATCGCGCTGAGATCGTCAGCCAGATACGCCCACAGGATCGATTGCCCGATCTGCACTACGTGTTCGCACCTCTGAAACATGCACGGCTCGACTACATGGTTCAGAAAGCCGTCGAAATGGGCGCTTCGGCGCTGTGCCCTGTCACCACCCGCTTCACGCAAGCGACGCGCGTCAACACGGATCGCATGAGGGCAAACGTCATAGAAGC
Source organism: Bradyrhizobium sp. SYSU BS000235 (assembly GCF_049747295.1). Lineage (NCBI taxonomy): Bacteria > Pseudomonadati > Pseudomonadota > Alphaproteobacteria > Hyphomicrobiales > Nitrobacteraceae > Bradyrhizobium > Bradyrhizobium sp. SYSU BS000235. The sequence goes on along the minus strand of NZ_JBMHJM010000001.1, from coordinate 2,878,372 downwards.
TGCGGAACAATGCGGAATTCTGAGCTTGGCCGAGGTTCGCGAGCCTGAGCCGCTTGAACGGTATCTGGGCCAGCGTGGTGATGGTCGTCTGCTGGTGTTTTGCGATGAGGAAGCCCCTGACAGCGACCCTGCCGTAGCCCTATCCCGTGCGCGCAAGGACGGCTTGGGCGGTACTGACGTCCTGATTGGACCCGAGGGCGGCTTTGCCGAGGAGGAACGCATGCTGCTGTTGAAGCAGCCGGGGGTGGTGCGGCTGGCGCTTGGCCCGCGTATCCTCAGAGCGGACACCGCCGCCGTGGCGGCTTTAGCCCTCGTGCAGACGGCACTGGGTGACTGGGGACCGGCCTGATGCACGCAATAGTTGCATGATCCGGAATTCTCATTAAGCCACTTTCGGAATCGTCGTCGAAACATAGGCTTGGCCATGTTAAGGGACGCCCGATTCACACGTTGACCCCTGATGGATATCAAAATGAGCCAGACCAGTGCCGCAACCGCGACCGGGTCCGCCGCACCGGCGGAGGCCTTGCTGCAGTCCTTTGCGCAGGCTGGCTATATCCATGCCCGCCCGCCCATCCTGCAGCCGGCCGAGCCGTTTCTCGACCTGTCCGGTGAGGACATCCGCAAAAGTCTCTATCTGACGACCGACGCGAGTGGCGACGAACTGTGCCTGCGGCCCGACCTGACCATTCCGGTGGCGCGGAACTATCTCGCCTCGAACCGCGCCGGACAGCCTGCTGGATTTTATTACCTCGGTCCGGTGTTCCGATACCGCGGAGGCCAAACCAGCGAATTCAATCAGGCCGGGGTCGAATCGTTCGGCCGTCAGGACCGCGCCGCAGCCGATGCCGAGATGCTGGCGCTGGGCCTGGAAACGACGGCCGCTTTCGGCGTCAACGATATCGATATTCGCACCGGCGACGTGGCTCTGTTCACGGCGTTGATCGATGCGCTCGATCTCTATCCCGTGTGGAAGCGGCGCCTGCTCAAGGATTTCAACCGCAAGATCAGCCTGGCACAGGATCTCGAGCGCCTGACGCTGGAAACCGGCAAAACCCGCAATGAATACGAGGGCGTGCTCGCCGCGCTCGCAGGCTCCGACCGCAAAGCCGCGCTGGCCCTCGTCACCGACCTGATGTCGATCGCCGGCACGAGCAATGTCGGCGGGCGCACGGTTGCGGAGATCGCCGATCGTTTCCTTGAGCAATCAACACTCAAAGGCGGATCGCTGCCACGCGACGCGCTGCAACTGATTGAACGCTTCCTCGGCATAGCAGGCGAGCCGGACGAGGCCGCCGCACAACTGCGCGCACTCGCCTCGGATGCGAAGCTCGATCTCAATGCCGCGATCGACCTGTTTGAAAGCCGCACCGGCTTCATGGCGGCGCGCGGTATCGACACCACCACGATCAGGTTCTCCACGTCGTTCGGTCGCGGCCTCGACTACTACACAGGCTTCGAATTCGAGTTGCACCGGAAGAACAATGGCACGGAGCCATTGGTCGGCGGAGGCCGCTATGACGGCCTGCTGACGCGGCTCGGTGCCCGCGCCCCCATTCCCGCTGTCGGCTTCTCCATCTGGATCGAAGCTCTCTCACAAGGAAGCGCGTCATGACCGCGCCGTTTGTTGTTGCTGTTCCCTCCAAAGGCCGTTTGCAGGAAAACGCTGAAGCGTTCTTCGCGCGCGCTGGCCTCACGCTCGCCAAACCGCGAGGCGCACGTGAATATCGCGGCACCATTGCCGGCCTCGACAATGTCGAGATCGCTTATCTTTCGGCGAGCGAGATTGCCGCGCAACTCGCGCGCGGTGCGGTTCATCTCGGCATTACCGGCGAAGACCTGATCCGCGAGAACATTCATGACGCCGATAAGCGCGTCATGCTGATCGACAGCCTCGGCTTCGGCAGCGCCAACGTGGTAGTCGCCGTGCCGCAGGCGTGGATCGACGTTCGCACCATGGCTGACCTGGACGATGTCGCCACGTCGTTTCGCGCCCGGCACAATCACCGCATGCGGGTGGCAACCAAATACATCAATCTGACGCGCAACTTCTTCGCGACCCAGGGCGTCGTCGATTACCGGATTGTCGAAAGTGCAGGCGCGACGGAAGGCGCACCTGCGGCCGGCACGGCTGAACTGATCGTGGACATCACCACAACCGGCGCTACGCTTGCCGCCAACGGCTTGAAGGTCCTTGACGACGGCGTGATGCTGCGCAGTCACGCCAATCTGGTGGCTTCGCGCGATGCCGACTGGTCACCACAAGCGCGAGAGACCGCACGGGTCATTCTCGATCACATTGCCTCAAGCGCCCGCGCCCGCAAGTACAAGGAAGTTCGCACCCGCTTTGCTGGCTGCAACGCGGAGCTTCTTGCAGAGGCCCACAGCCGTTTCGGCGTGGTCTCCCCGTTCGGAGGGCCAACGTCATCCGGCATGGTGACACTGCACTGCCCGCCGTCACACCTGTATGCGCTGGGGAGCTTCTTGCGCGAACGCGGTGCGGAAACCGTTTCAATCGCATCGCTGGAATATGTGTTCGACCGCGAGAATCCGCTGTTCGCCAAGCTCGAGGTGTTCTTAGGACAGTAGATCTCGGGGGACGCGAGTCTTGCGGCACTGCACCAAAGCTGCACAGCCTGTAGCGACGCACATGACAATTCCCATATGATTAAAGGGACTGTTTTGGAAACGGATCGATGATGCTCGGCGCTGGTGTTTCAGATTTGTCAGGCGGGGACCTGCGCGCTCCGGCGGCGCAGGGACTGTCGATTGTGGTTCCGGTGTTCAACGAAGCCGTGGGACTGTCGCGCTTGCATGACCGCCTGTCTGCGCTCGCGGAGAGCTTGAAAGAGCGTTATGGCCTCGCTTGCGAAGTGGTTTACATCGATGACGGCAGCACCGATGGAACGCTCGATGTCGCACGAGGCCTGATCCCCGATCATCTCGACGTCCAGGTGGTTTCACTGTCCCGGAACTTCGGCAAGGAAGCCGCCCTCATGGCGGGGCTCGATCATGCCCGTCGCGGCGCGGTTCTGTTCATGGACGGCGACGGTCAACATGCGCCGGAACTGGTGCAGCGGCTGGTGAGCCACTGGATCGATGACGGCTTCGATGTCGTCTACACGGCCAAAGCCAACCGCGACAATGAATCTACGCTGCGCCGCTTCGGCGTGCGCACCTTCTACACGCTGATCAACTGGGGGAACCGGCAGAAGATACCGGAAGACGCCGGCGATTTCCGTCTGCTGTCGCCACGCGCCGCCGCCGCCTTGCGGCAACTGCCCGAGCGCAACCGTTTCTTCAAGGGCCTCGCGAGCTGGATCGGCTTCAGGCAAATTCGTGTCGACTATGAACCTGATGCACGCGCGCACGGCGTCACGACATTCAACGCCGGTCGTCTGCTGGGATTGTCGATCGAAGGGCTGACGTCGTTCTCGGTCGCCCCGCTGCGCATCGCCAGCCTTCTCGGGCTGTTGCTGGCGTTCGTTGCCTTCCTGTTTGGCCTGTCCATCTTGTGGGAGACCATCATCGACGGCAAATCGGTACCTGGCTATCCCTCCCTCGTGGTCGGATTGATGACCATCGGCGGCGTGCAGCTTGTCATGATCGGCGTCGTCGGCGAGTACATCGGAAAGATCTTGTCTGAGATTAAGGCACGTCCGATCTATTTCGTTGCCGAGCACAGCATCAAGAGCGTCGATTCCACCTCGGCTCTCGACAACCCGTCGCGGACTGCCGCTGAATGAGCCAGAACGCTCCGCTCCGCCGCATCTGGCTGTGCGCCGACGATTATGGGATGGCTCCGGGAGTCAATCGCGCAATCCGCGACTTGATCAAGCTGAAGCGGATCAATGCGACGTCTGTCATGGTTGTGGGACCGGCGATCGACCGGACAGAGGTCGATTCACTGAAGCAGGAATTGGCGAACAATCCAGATTGCGCGTTGGGACTGCACGCCACGCTGACCGCGCCATTCCATCCCCTGACCATGCATTTCCGGCCGCTCGATGGCGGACGCTTTCTGTCGGTGGGTAATACGCTGCAAGCGACCCTGCTGCGCAGGTTTGATCGCGAGATGGTGCAGGCTGAGTTGCTGGCACAAATCATGGCCTTCAAAGAATTGTTCGGCCGGGCGCCCGACTACGTTGACGGCCATCAGCACGTGCAATTGTTTCCGCAGATCCGCGACGTCTTCATCGCCGTTGTCAAAGCCAATGCGCCGCAAGCCTGGGTCCGCCAGTGTGGCCGCCCTTTGCCGGTCAAGCAGCGTCTCGGCAATCCAAAAGCGCTGTTACTTGATATCCTGAGCGAGACGTTCCGCAAGCGCTGCAACACCGCAGGCGTCGCGTACAATCCCGGCTTCGCCGGTGCCTACGACATGGTGCGTGGCGGTGATTTCGCCGCGGCAATGACCGGTTTTCTCCAAGGGCTTCCCGATCAGGGTCTGGTGATGTGCCATCCCGGTTTCGTGGACGAGACGTTACTCAGTCTTGACGACGTCATCGATCAGCGCGAGCGGGAATTCGGATTTTTGTCCGGCGATGATTTCCCGCGGCTGCTGTCAGCCAGCAATGCGACGCTGTCACGAAGTTGAGAGTGCCCGGCTAAGTCGTTTTGTCGCACCCAGACGATGAACTTGCGCAAATTTAATCCGGTCCGGGACTTACCCCGTCATATTGCAGGCATACATCTTGGCCCGCATTCGAATGCCGGATGCTGAGGAGGATACGATGACGCCGCAGGAACGCCAGCTGATCGACGATCTGTTCGACCGTCTTGCCAAACTTGAAACCTCACCTCGGGATCCCGACGCGCAAGCCGCGATCGCGGACGGTCTGCGCCGCGCGCCGAATGCCGTTTATGCGCTGGTTCAGACGGTGCTGGTGCAGGACGAGGCGCTCAAGCAAGCCGAGGCCCACATCAGAGAACTGGAAGAAGGACATCAGCCGCAGCAGCAATCCGGCGGCTTTCTAGACAGCATGCGCGATTCGCTGCGCGGACCATCACGCGGATCGGTGCCGAACGTGCGGCCGGGTGAGAGCGATGCCCCGCGGGCCGCGGTCTGGAATACGGGCCAGACCGGCTATCAGCCCGATCCCCGGGCGAGCGCTGACTTCCGCCAGGGCAATCCGGGCGGCGGCTTCGGCGGTGGGCTGTTCGGTGGCGGCAACCAAATGGGCGGCAACCCGGGTGGCGCCCCAGGCGGAGGCGGCGGATCGTTTCTCGGAACGGCTGCGGCAACTGCAGCCGGCGTGATCGGCGGATCCATGCTGATGAACAGCATTCGCGGCATGATGGGCGGCAGCGGACATCAGCAGTCGTTCGGTGACACCGCCAGCAGCACCAAGAGCCCGTGGGACAACAATAACAATACCCAGTCCGGCGGCGACCTGGCCCGCGATGCGGGCCTGAATGACGTGGGTAAGAGCGGGCGCGACGACAACTCCCGTCAGAGCCTTGCCGACAACGCGTCGTATGATCAGAACAACGACAACGACGATGATTATGACAACAACGATGATGACGACGACTATGATAGCGATGATGATGGCGGTTCGGACGACAGCGATTTCGCCTGATCGGCGTCCCTGAAATAAAAACGGCCGCTGTCATGAGCGGCCGTTTTTCGTTTATCACGTTCCGTTTTCTTACATCACGACGACACGGGTACCGACGTTCACCCGACCGTAAAGATCGATGACGTCCTGGTTGCGCATCCGGATGCAGCCCGACGACACGGCGGTGCCGATCGTCCAAGGCTCGTTCGAACCATGGATGCGGTAAAGCGACGAGCCGAGATACATGGCGCGGGCGCCAAGCGGGTTTTCGGGACCACCCTCCATGTGACGCGGCAGATCAGGACGACGCTTGAGCATTTCCGCCGGCGGTGTCCATGCCGGCCATTCCTTCTTGGCAGAGATGGTCTTTACGCCAGCCCATGCAAAACCGGGCTTACCGACCCCGATGCCATAGCGCAGCGCTTTACCGTTCCCCTGCACGAGATAGAGAAACTTGTTCGGCGTATCGATCACGATGGTGCCGGGTGACTGCCTGCCGTCATATTCAACAAGTTGCTTTTCGTATTTCGGATCGAACCCTTGGCTCGCCGGCTCGACCGATTCCTGGCGCATGGCATCCTGAGGATCCATCGGCGGCAAACCGCTGCGATAGCCGGGCATCGGTGCATAGCGTGGCTGCTGCTCGTAGCGCGGCGGCGCATATCCAGGATCACCCGACTGACCGCCGCTGAACAGGAATTCGATGAACCCGCCGCCCATATTCGATCGGTCGTTATAAGCGACGCGGATCGGCATCGGCGGATTCACCGGCGTTTGTGAATAGATCACGCGAGGCTCCGATACCGGAGCTTCGCCATCAATTGCGAAAGCTTGCAAGGAGCTGACGCCAAGCAGCGACGCGCCTGCGACGAGCGCGAGGGAGATATTTCTGAACATCGACGTACTCTGTACTGTTTCGTCGTTGACGCGCGGGATGGCGCGCCTGAACACGCGCCATTTAAATTTCGAAACGCATCGGTTTGGTAAACGGAGACAGCTTTGAGATTCACCACGTCGGCAATTCGAGTCTGTTCTTTCGACTAGCGTTTATTTTCGATGAATGCCGGGCGCCCATGGTTAATCATCGGTGAGCGAGGGAAGATACGAATTCTGCAACTCGTTCCTCCGCATGAACTTCGCGTTAAATGAAGCCGAGTACAAAGGTTCCATCAGGGAGTGGAATAACCGATGGCTATTCAGCGTAGACGTTTCCGTATTGAAGAAAACCAATCCGGCGGCATGCCGGTTTTTGATGAAGTCGAGACCAGCGTCCCCGTTGCAGGCCACGACGCTTCCTCCAGCCATCACCGCGAGGTCATGAGCGAGCTGCGAGCCATTCGCGCGCAGATGGCCACGCCGTCGCGCGCGCCACAGGGCGACGCCTCTGGCGATGACCCTGTATCAACCGAACAGTTGGACGACGCCAAGAAGCTTCTTGATACCTATCGCGCTCAGATCGAGCAGTGCGAGAAGCTGAAGGTCGAACTCGACCTCATCCACGATGCCATCAGTCGGACCAAGCAGGAAATCGCCGTACTCCACGGCGGGAGCTTCAGCGGCGATGAGATGGCCAAGGTGACGGGCGAACTCGGCGCGGTCGTCGGCGGCACCGAGGAAGCGACCCAGCAGATCCTCGAAGCTGCAGAAGCCATCGATCACGCGGCCAGCGCGCTGACCAAAATGACCTCGCCTGATCAGCAGGCGCAGCTCAGCGAAGACATTCAGGAGCGTGTTGTGGCAATTTTCGAGGCCTGCAACTTCCAGGACCTCACCGGCCAGCGCATCAGCAAAGTGATGACCACGATGAAATTCATCGAGCATCATATCAATGTCATGATGGACATCTGGGGCGGCGTGGACGCGATCAAGGTGCATGCTCCGGCAATTATCGACACGCGCGTCGGCGATGCCCGCCTTCTGAACGGCCCGAAAGGCCTGGACGACGAAGGCCACGTATCGCAAGACGATATCGACGCCCTCTTCGACTAAAAATATCGGGAACTAAAAATATCAGGGCGGAGGGCCAAAATGGCCTTCCGCCCTGATTTTATTTGCGCAGATCTGTTTTGACGTAAATCCGGCGCCTATGCGCGCGGCGCGCAGCGGACGTAAATCGAGGTTCCGTAGCGGCTGGCCGCATCCTTGTCGATAAACCGCGTAATCAGCACACGGCCGTCGAACGAAACGATCTCGCGATCCTTTTCCCCGCCTGCCGGGCCGGCCGGACCGATGTAGTTCTTGCCGCTCTGGCTGCCTTTCAGCCGCAGCTCCTGTGGGGTGGCCTCGTCGGCCAGATGCATGATCACGCCGCCGGACGAGCCCTGCCCGATCACATAGGGATTTTTGCACTGTCCACGGGCCGCGGCTTCAGTACGCGCCCGGTCTTCCGGCTTGTGATACGCTGCATATCCCCAGCGGCCGACGATCTCGTCGGCGCGAATGGTCGATGGAAGTTCGGGAGCGACTGCCGGTTCCTCGACCGTGGGCTGCGTGCTTCCGCCGAAACCACCGAATCCGCCCAGACCCCCGCCACCGCCGCACGCACCAAGGAAGCCCGACAGGACTGTGACAGTTATGATATTGGCGATGGCACGAAAGCGAATTGGTTTGGTCATGTTGTCTCCCGGCAAATAGCCCTTGCTCCGTTCGGCCTAATCGAACGCACGGCTCGTACGCTATGGCTTGATTGGTTGTGCCCTTGTCCCTGGTTTCCAAAGTCCCCTGGCTTCCAGATCATCCTATATTGGCCTCACCAAGGCCTTAAGGGCTTGCTTGACAGGATCGGCGGCAACCCATATTCCCGAGCTGTCTTTAGCACTCTTGGAGCGTGATTGCTAAGGGGTACGGCGTCATCCCTGATCGGGTTGCTTAGCGCCATTATCCACGGCTCGCGCTCAGCCGCACGTCAAATCTTTCAAACAAAAGCCCAAAGGACATCCGATGGCCAAGACAACATTTCGCCCGCTGCATGACCGCGTCGTCGTCAAGCGTATCGACGCCGAAGAAAAAACCAAGGGCGGCATCATTATTCCGGACACTGCCAAGGAAAAGCCTTCGCAGGGTCAGGTCGTTGCCGTTGGCCTCGGCGGCCGCGACGAAGCAGGCAAGCTGATCCCGATCGACCTCAAGGTCGGCGACAAGGTGCTGTTCGGAAAATGGTCCGGCACCGAGGTGAAGCTCGATGGCGAGGAACTCCTCATCATGAAGGAGTCGGACATCATGGGTGTCCTGAGCTAAGGCCGCCACTTATCCCCGGAGCTTGCGCACGGCGAAAGCCCCGAAGGACAAACTTCCTACTGCAATCACATCGGCCGCCATCCTTAGAGGCACGCGCACAAGCGCTTCCCTCAGGATGGCGGAACCCATAATCACCAGGAGATATTTCCATGGCTGCCAAGGACGTCAAATTCTCAGGCGACGCACGTGACCGCATGCTGCGCGGCGTCGATATTCTCGCCAATGCCGTCAAGGTCACGCTTGGCCCGAAGGGCCGCAATGTCGTGATCGACAAGAGCTTCGGCGCACCGCGCATCACCAAGGACGGCGTCACCGTCGCCAAGGAGATCGAGCTCGAGGACAAGTTCGAGAACATGGGCGCGCAGATGCTGCGCGAAGTCGCCTCCAAGACCAATGACACCGCTGGCGACGGCACCACCACTGCTACGGTGCTGGCACAAGCGATCGTGCGTGAGGGCGCGAAGTCGGTTGCCGCCGGCATGAACCCGATGGACCTCAAGCGCGGCATCGACATTGCGGTTGCCGCCGTGGTCAAGGACATCGAAAAGCGCGCTAAGCCGGTCGCCTCTTCCTCCGAAGTCGCCCAGGTCGGCACGATTTCCGCCAATGGCGACTCGAACATCGGCAAGATGATCGCGCAGGCCATGCAGAAGGTCGGCAACGAAGGCGTCATCACCGTTGAAGAAGCCAAGTCGCTCGACACCGAAGTCGATATCGTCGAGGGCATGCAGTTCGACCGCGGCTATCTTTCGCCCTATTTCGTCACCAATCCGGAAAAGATGACCGCTGAATTGGAAGACGCCTATGTTCTGCTGCACGAGAAGAAGCTCTCCGGCCTTCAGGCCATGCTTCCGGTGCTCGAGGCGGTGGTTCAGACCGGCAAGCCGCTGCTGATCATCGCTGAAGACATTGAAGGCGAAGCACTCGCCACCCTCGTCGTCAACCGTCTGCGTGGCGGCCTCAAGGTTGCAGCCGTGAAGGCTCCGGGCTTCGGCGATCGCCGCAAGGCCATGCTGGAAGACATCGCGATCCTCACCGGCGGTCAGCTCATTTCCGATGACCTCGGCATGAAACTGGAAAGCGTCACCGTGAAGATGCTCGGCCGTGCAAAGAAGGTCGTCATCGACAAGGAAAACACCACCATCGTCAACGGTGCCGGCAAGAAGGCCGACATCGAAGCGCGGGTGAACCAGATCAAGGCACAGGTCGAGGAAACCACCTCGGACTACGACCGCGAGAAGCTCCAGGAGCGTCTGGCCAAGCTCGCCGGCGGCGTCGCGATCATCCGCGTCGGCGGTGCGACCGAGATCGAAGTGAAGGAAAAGAAGGATCGCGTCGAAGACGCGCTCAACGCGACCCGCGCAGCCGTGCAGGAAGGTATCGTCCCCGGCGGCGGCACCGCCCTGCTTCGCGCCAAGAAGGCTGTCGGCCGTATCACCAACGACAACTCCGACGTCCAGGCCGGCATCAACATCGTGCTGAAGGCACTGGAAGCTCCGATCCGCCAGATCTCGGAAAACGCCGGTGTTGAAGGCTCCATCGTTGTCGGCAAGATCCTCGACAACAAGACCGAAACCTTCGGCTTCGACGCACAGACCGAAGAGTACGTCGACATGGTCGCCAAGGGCATCATCGATCCCGCCAAGGTGGTTCGTACCGCTCTGCAGGACGCAGCCTCGGTTGCAGGCCTTTTGGTCACCACCGAAGCCATGGTTGCCGAGCTGCCGAAGGAAGCAGCACCTGCGATGCCTGGTGGCGGCGGAATGGGTGGTATGGGCGGAATGGGTGGTATGGGCTTCTAAGCCCACCATCGCGCCTCAGATACCAAAGGCCGCCTTCGGGCGGCCTTTTTTATTGTCTGACCTCTTTGTTATCGGACGTCCAAAAAACCGCGCGACAATTCATCCGGCTTTTGAGATTGTGCGACCTCCGATGATCCGCCCTCTCCATCGAATCAGGTTGAAGCCCATGCGCAAATTGATGATTGGTTGTGCCGTCGCCCTCGCGGGTGCAACCTCATGGACCCTGGTGCATGCGCAAACCAAGGACAACGGCAAGCCTGCGGCTGGAACAGCGGACACGCGTTATTTCTCCTCGCTTGGGGATTTGCTTGGCGATCTGCCGGTGGACGCGTTCATCAAGGAAACCCGCCAAGGCGGCAAGCTGGTCTCGGCCGTGCTCGACGTTTGCTATTCGGTTTCCGCGACCTCCGACCGCAAGGATCGCTTTGCCATCGACCTGAAGCCTGACGGCGAAAAACTGACCGGCTCCGGGCAAAGCACGGAAAACCACACGCCTGTCACGATCAATCTCACCCGCAAACAGAGCGGGAAGTCCTTCACGTTCGGCGGCAAGATCACGCTGGGCAATCTCGTGTCGACGATCAACTCACCGGACAATGCCGACATCGATGAAGACGAATTCCAGCAATCGCAAGTCGTGGACGACGATCTTGTCGAAAGCCCGAAGGACTTCACGCAAGTGTCGCCGCAATCGGTGGCGGTGAGGATCAGGCGCGAAGGCTTCATCGATCTGATCAAAAGCTTGAAGGGCCAAAATGTTCAGGTCGCGCTCGACAGCATTGCGACCGACTGCAACGCGTTGCGAACGGGCCAGCAAGTGTTGCGCGTGCTGGTCGATCCCGCCAAAGCCCCTGCGCTCGTCAGTACGTTGAAAACCGCACCAGGCGCCGTTTCCGCGGGCTGGACCACCGGCACATACGACATGGAGCGCGCCATTCGTTTTTCGGGAGCCGAATGGACCGAAGCCGGCAAGCTGAACAAGGATAAATTTGCTGCTGCTCTGTCCAACATTGCCGCCAAGGTGTTGGGGGCGAAGCCTCTCGCGTCGAGCTGGAACGACACCACCGGCGAACTGACCTTCGCAGTCGCGCGGCCCAGCCAACTGGCGCCGGCACTTGAACTCACCGAAACGCTGGAGATGACGGCGCTGGTCAGCCCCGACAAACCGGGATCAAGCGACCGCATGGTCGTCTGGTTGGGGGTGCCTTCCACCAAGACCACCGATGAAACGGCGGGGCCGCATCTGCAAATCACGGAGAACTCAGGCGGCGATGAAGAAAGCACCTACAACGACGATGACGGACTGATCAAAGCGCTCGCCACCGAACTGAAGGGACAGCGCTGGGATAGCGACAAGGCGTCCTGGAAATAATGCGCTCCACAGCATCCCTGCTCGCGAGTCCGGTGACGAATGGCGCGCTATGATGCCGTCATCATCGGAGCCGGCCTCGGCGGCCTCACGGCCGGTGCGATTCTCGCGCGTGCAGGTCGGAAAGTTTTGCTGATCGAACGCGGCAACTCCGTTGGAGGCGCGGCCTCCAGCTACAAGGTCGGCGAGCTGTTTGTTGAAGGCTCGCTGCATGAGACCAGCGATCCACGTGATCCTCGCGATCCCAAGCATCGTCCCTTGACGCGTGCCGGCGTGCTCGACGCAGTGACATGGGTTCCGGCCAGGCAATTTTACACGGTGCGTGGCGGCCCTGTCGGTGCACCGCTCGCATTGCCCGACAATTTCAGTGCCGCAAGACACACTCTGGCGGAACGCTTTCCCAGGGCACGCAGCGCCATCGCCAAACTGCTCGGCGAGATGGAGACGTTTACCCACGATCCTTCAGCCGTCGATTGGTCCCTTTCATTGTCGCAGAAGCTCGAGCAGATGTGCGACGGCGACGAAGCGCTGAAGGCAGCGGTGGCGGCGAACCTCTCCTATTACCACGATAATCCTGAGACCCTATCGTGGGCGGCCTTCGCGATGGCGCAGGGGTCGTATCTCTTGAATGGCGGCGTGTATGTCCAGGGCGGGTCGCAGCGTCTGTCCAGCGCGCTGGCCCGCGCCATTCGTGCGGCAGGCGGCGACATCTCTCTCCGCCGCGCCGCGAGCGCGATCAGCCTGGATACCGGCGGCGTGGTGTCCGCCTTGGTCCACACCGCCAAGGACGGCAGTGATCCGCAGACGGTTGAAACATCTTGCGTCATTGGCAACGCAGCGCCCGAAAACATCGCATCCCTTTTACCAGGTGCGCGTCGGGCTCAACTGCGCGCGACGTATGCTGACCGCCAACCGTCGATTTCGCTGTTCGCGCTCACTCTTGGACTCTCGAAGCCGCCAAGTGAATTCGGCATCGACAGCTATTCGACACAGCTGCTGCCGGACTGGATGACGCGCTTCGCAGATTATTCCAAAGGCACTGCGCTGATGGCGGACGAGCCGGGCGAGCGGATGCCACCGCTTGCGATCGTCGATTATGCAGCGATCGATTCCGGCGTACCTGCCCCTCCCTACGTGCTTTCGGTGATTGGGCCGGACGCCCTGACAAATTGGGATGGTTTGAGCCAGGATGAGTACCGGGCCAAGCGCGGCCGCTGGCAGAACGCCATCATCGCCTATCTCGAAAGATATTATGCAGGGCTGTCAGACGCCATCGTCGCGTCCTCGTTCAATACGGCGCTTTCGGTCCGGCAATATCTCGCGGCACCCCATGGCTCTGTCTATGGCTTTGCGCCAACACCATCACGCACTGGCGACGCTCCGCGGCAGATGAACGCGACGCCGATCACCGGTCTCTACCTCGCCTCCGCCTATGCGGGGCTCGGCGGCTACACCGGCGTCATCCAGTCGGCGGAGCTTTGTGCGGATCTCGTCCTGAAAACGCTCTGACGTTTAGTTCGTGTTCAGTCGAAAACGCAGCGTCTTCGCACCGACGAACGAAACGAAATCGCCCTGCCGCTTCCATGTCGCGGCTTCGCTCAATGCACCGACCAGCGCATCGTCGGCCTGCGCATTGGCAGGTGTACAGCTGCGATCATCGAGCTGTCCCGGAACGAAAATGACGGTGTCATTGGCCACCGAAAACTGACCTTTGCCGGTCTTGCACCACAGACTGAGAATGACTTCGCCGTTGTCACCGATCTCGAGGGATGGAATGCGCTTCGAGCCAGGTTGCGGCGCTGACTCCAGAGTGATTTCGAGACCGAAAGGAAATCCGCTGTCCGCGCGGGATGGTGTCGTTGCGACCGCCATTGTCAACAAAGCAAAAGCAAGAATCGCGTGCCGCCCAAACTTCAAAGTCATTGCCATCAGTTCCGATTTCAGCTGCGCGTTCTTGTAGCCGCGGAGTGTGTCAATTGTCAGCATTTTCGCTGCTCAAATAACGCGCTCTCCAAATGCAAATCCCCGCAGCTTGCGCCGCGGGGATTTCTGTTTCCGAACCGCGTGGAGATTACTTAATCACCATCGCCGTGAACGGATAGACGTAAGCCTGCAGCGTCACGAGGATACCGACAAGGCACGCCAGCACGATCGAATGCCAGAAGACGAAACGTAGGATCGAGCCTTCGTGGCCGTACCAGTTGGTCGCGGTGGAGGCCACCACGATCGACTGCGCATCGATCATCTTGCCCATGACGCCACCCGACGAGTTCGCGGCGGCCATCAGGATCGGCGAAAGGCCGAGCTGTTCCGACGTGATCCTCTGCAGGTTGCCGAACAGGATGTTCGAGGACGTGTCGGATCCTGTCAGCGCCACGCCCAACCAGCCGAGCAATGTGCCGAAGAATGGATACAACACGCCGGTCGCCGCGAAAGCCAAGCCGAGAGTCGCGTCGACACCCGAGAGGCGTGTCAGCGTACCGATCGCCAGCATCGCCGAAATCGTGATCAGCGAGATGGAGCAAAGCTTGATGGTGCGACCGTACTCCCCAATCATCTTGGGCAGAGAGAAGCCCATCAAGAGGCCCGAGATAATCGCCGCGATCAACATGCCTGTGCCGGTGAACGAGAGGTAGGTAAACGCGAAGACTGCGCCTTCCTTCGTTTCCTTCGCTGCCACCGGGGGCACCTTGTTGATCATGTTGTGCAGGCCGGGAACCGGATAGTTCCAGGTGAAGATCGAGTTCGCCCAGGTCTTGAACGATCCATTGCCCCAGATCAGCATCACGATGCAGACGATGATCCATGGCAGCAGCGAGCTCCACAGCTCCGATTGGGTGAGCGGTGTTTTGTCGAGCGGCTTTGCGGCCTTCATGGTCTCGGTGGATTCGTCCTTGCCGCGCAGCGCCGGCGACAGCCACAGCTCCTTCGGCTGCCAGACCTTCAGGAACAGGATCAGCGCGCCCATCGAAATCAGCGAAGCACCGATGTCGACGATCCAGGGGTTGATGAAGTTCGAAATCACGAACTGCGGAATCGCGAACGAAACGCCGGTGACGAGAATGGCCGGCCAGATCGCCATCATGCCGCGCCAGCCCGCGAACGCCCAGATCACCCAGAACGGGACGAGCAGGGAGAAGAAGGGAAGCTGCCGGCCGACCATGGCGCCGAGGAGATACGGATCAAGTCCGGTCACCGAGGCAAGGCCCTGGATCGGCGTACCAAGCGCACCGAAGGCAACCGGCGCGGTATTGGCGATCAGCGACAGGCCGGAAGCGGCCAGCGGCGAGAAGCCGAGACCGATCAGCACCGCACCGGTGATCGCAACCGGCGTACCGAAACCGGATGCGCCCTCGAAGAACGCACCGAATGAAAATGCAATCAGCAGCAGTTGCAGACGGCGATCTTCGGTCACGCCGCCGATGGCACGCTGAAGCAATTCAAATCGTCCGGTCTCGACCGTGATGCGGTAGAGGAAAATGACGTTCAGCACGATCCAGCCGATCGGGAAGAAGCCCGTCACGACGCCGAGCAGCGACGCGCGGATCGACATGCCCGCCGGCATGGTGAAGATGAAGATCGTGATGATGTTGGTGACGATCAGGGCGATGATCGCCGCGATGTGCGCTTTGACCTTGCCGCTGGCGATCAGCACCAGCAGCGTGACCACCGGAATAGCCGCCGCGATGGTGGAAAGCGCCGCATTCCCCATCGGGTTGTAAATTTGATTCCACATGAAAACGTCCTCCCCACGTCATTAAATCCGACGTCTGACCAGAGCGTGGTTGGCCAAGCATCTGGCGGGGATGAAAGGACACCCGTCACAACATGTTCAGAAAGGCAGAACGCCGGCCAACTGCCAAAAAACGCTCACAATGCTGCGAACAGAGATGCCCCCCGGCCCTCGCCGTCGGGCGCATGCTAGGGTGAACACCGCAGTCTGGACAAGATGCCGCACACGCGCCGCTTTGCTACTTTAGTCTTAAAACTGTGAATTTGATCGATATTGCAGGGCCTTGAAGCCCTTTCGAAGGAGCAAAAATCTGTGAATGGTCTCGGCTCAACACTCGCGACGGTGTGGCGGATTGCTGCACCTTACTTCCGCTCCGACGACAAATGGGCAGGCCGCATCCTGCTGGCCGCGGTCATCGCTATCGAACTCGCCATCGTCGGTATCTCGGTGTTGCTGAATACCTGGAACAACCGCTTTTACAACGCGCTGCAGGAGCGCAACTGGGATAATTTCGTCTATGAGATCAGTTATTTCTGCGTGCTCGCCGCAGCCTTCATCGCGCTTGCGGTTTATCAACTTTACCTGAACCAGTGGCTGCAGATCCGCTGGCGCAAGTGGATGACGCAGCGCTATCTCGTGGAGTGGCTTGATCACGCCAATCACTACCGCATGCAGCTGCAGGGAGATGCCGCCGACAACCCGGACCAGCGCATCACCGATGACGTCAAGCTGTTCGTCGACCGCACCCTGAACATCGGCCTCGGTCTTTTGAACTCGGTTGTGACGCTCGCCTCCTTCATCGTGATCCTCTGGAGTCTGTCAAACGCCGCGCCGTTGCATTTGTTCGGGAAGGATATCGACTTTCCCGGATACATGGTGTGGGGCGCACTGGTCTATGCCGTGCTCGGCACGTGGCTGACACATCTGATCGGCCACCCGCTCGTCGGTCTCGATTTCCGGCAGCAGCGCTACGAGGCAGACTTCCGCTTCAATCTGGTCCGCGTCCGCGAGAACTCCGAACAGATCGCGCTGCTGCGCGGCGAGCCGGCGGAGCGCGAACGGCTTCTGGTGCGGTTCGGACATGTCGTCGACAACTGGCTCGGCATCATGACCCGCACCAAAAAGATCACGGCATTCACGGCGAGCTACTCGCAGGCGTCGGTGATTTTTCCTTATATTCTGGTGGCGCCGGCCTACTTCGCCGAGAAGATTCAACTCGGCGGCATGATGCAGACCGCATCCGCCTTTAGCAGCGTCCAGGGCGCACTGTCGTTCTTCATCACGACCTATCGCACCCTGGCCGAGTGGCAGGCGGTAGTGGCCCGCCTTGACGGATTTGAGACCGCCATCAATACAGCCAGAACCCTCGCCACCGATCCTCAATCGATTCACGTCACGTCTGCGTCAGGCTCCAGTTCAATCAGCCTCAAGGAGCTGTTGCTACAACTGCCCAACGGCGCGCCGCTGATTGGGGCCAATGGCTTCACGCTCAAGGCCGGCGAACGCACCCTGGTGACGGGGCCATCGGGCGCAGGCAAATCCACGTTGTTCCGCGCCATCGCCGGGATCTGGCCCTTCGGCAAGGGCACGATCTCGATTCCAAAAGATGCGACCCTGATGATGCTGCCGCAACGGCCCTACTTCCCTGTCGGCCCGCTCTCCGGCGCGATTACATATCCGGCGGCAAACGCCACCTTTAGTGCCGAGCAACTGAGCGAAGCGATCAAATTGGTCGGCCTTCCGGCTCTCGCCGCGAAGCTCGACGAGGAAGGACACTGGAACCGGACGCTCTCTCTTGGCGAACAACAGCGCCTTGGAATTGCCCGGGCTCTTCTGCAGGCGCCGCAATATCTGTTCCTTGACGAAGCGACCGCATCCCTCGATGAGCCATCGGAAGCTTTCCTGTACCGGCTGATTGCAGAAAAGTTGCCGGCAACAACGATCGTTTCGATCGGTCATCGGAGCACGCTGGAAGCCTTCCATCAGCGGCAGGTTTCGGTCGAGCGCGCGGGAGACCAGTTCAACCTGGTGGACAGGCAGAAGGCAACAAATCCGGCTTGAGACCGGCTGGGACTGGCGGACGTGCGGCCCAGGTATCTCTCTGGCAAGCGCATCTTCTCGTTTCTCAAGGCCGGTCCGCGCACGCCTTGAGTTGAAGCGCCGAATCAAAAGCCAAAAAAACAGGCGGCAGATTGCTCTGCCGCCCGGAGGCTCATTGGAGGAAGACGTTACTTCAGCGCGCCCAGCGTCACGTCAGCCGAGAGCTTGGCGATGAAGGTCGCACCGCACCACTTCGAACCGATGCCGCCAGTGTTGATCGCGGTTGCGTTGCCGGGCTGCGAAGCCGTGAAGTCGCTGGTGAACGCGTTGCAATCGCCCTTGCTCATGTCGGTGTCGGAATAGCGCAGATCGAGGGTGAACACCTTGTAGGTAAAACCCAAACCGACGTTCCAGGTGTTGTAGTCGGCGTAATTGATGGTTGCCGAGGCGGGGAAACCGTTTCCGGCGGTCACGCCGTAGAAAGTGTCCGACGTGCCGAGCCACTGACGACCGAATTCACCCGACACATAAGCACCGATGCCGCTGGTGCCGAACAGGGCGCCAGGCGCCGTGACCTTTGCGGTGACCGAAGCGTAGGTGCCGTCAGCACCGGTGTTCAGGAAGTTCGGCGAGTAGAATACGTTGCCGCCCATCGTGAAGTAGTCGTTAAAGGTGTAGTTCACCTTGCCGTAAACTTCGTAGAAGCTCACGTCCTTCTTCATGACGTTGCCGTTGGCGAGGAACACCGTGTTGGTGTCAACCGGACAGACGCCACCGCCCGGGATGCCGCCGGTGAGAACGTTGTCGGCGCATTTTCCACCCGGATACAGGTAGCCCCAGACACCGAAGTCAAACGCGACCGGACCGAAAGTCGGGCGAACACCGCCGTAGATATCGACTTCAGCCGCAGCGCGGTTGGAGAACGAGATGCTCTCGAACGACGAACCGACGTAGAGCTGCAGGTCCTTGTTGACGTTGTAGCGTGGCTCGAAATAAGCCGTCACCGACGGATTGTGATTCGATTGGGTTACCCCACGGAACACGTAGTCGCTCATAATGGCGGCACCGAACGCAATATCCCAAGGCGACACCGTCTCAACGAGCGGCGGAGCCTTCGTGTAGACCTTGCCGAGATCAGCAGCGGATGCCGAACCAAGCCCCATCGCAATTATCGCTGCGACCGATAAACTCATTTTCTTCATGACGATCCCCATCATCGCTTAAATCTCAGTCCGACTGCCGATAGTCAGGGTGACCACGGTCGATCGACTGCACCGAATTCAATTCGTGGCAATATTGTCGCTGACGCACTCGATACGCGGGAAGCGCAAAACCCAAGCAATTGCTGCCTATTTAGGCGTTTGGAGCACTTCCAGCGTGGTTGTGTTGCACTGTGGCAATCCAACAACAGACTTTGGTCGCTGCGCCTGGAAGTGGCGTCCGTTCGCCGATCGGTTTTGCGGGGGGGAACGCTGACCCGATTCGTCCTAACGTTATCTGAATTTTTGATTCACTCTGCGTGACAGAGCCGGCGACATCCCTGCATACAAAAAGGCCGCAGCGGAGAGCTGCGGCCTTCGTATGGTCTGACGAAATAAAAACTGTCAGGTGTTCTCGTCGTCGTCGCTGTGGCTGCTCGATCCGAAGCTGGACGACCAGTTGGACACCGGAGCGGGTGACGGAGCGGGAGCGGGCTCAGGCCAGCCAGTATCGGTGGAAGCCGGAGCGGACATCGCGGGCTCCTCGGCGGGAGCCGGCTTCGGTGCACGCTTCCTCGGCGCAGCCTTTTTCGCAGCAGCCTTCTTGGGAGCTGCCTTCTTAGGAGCTGCAGCCTTCTTGGCGGCGGACTTTTTCGCGGCTTTCTTCGCTGACTTCTTTGCAGCCTTTTTGGCAGTTTTCTTCGCCGCCTTCTTGGCGGATTTCTTCACGGCCTTCTTCGCCGACTTGGCGGCTTTCTTTGCAGACTTCTTGGCCGACTTTTTCGCGGCCTTCTTCGCCGACTTCTTGGAAGCTGTCTTGGCGCTCTTCTTCGCCAGCATCAGCTTCTTTTCTTTTTTGTTTTTCTTGTCCTTCTTCTTCTTACCTTTAGCCATCGTGGTCCTCCTGCTTCCGCTGAGCAAACGCGATCAGCGATTCAAGCACTCCCATCGCGGGGGCTCTTCGATCAATTCAATAGTTCCGGCCGAGGACCGCCTGTCGCCCAATCGAGCAATTCAACAGTGTGCACTACAGGGACTGACTTTCCGTCGGTACGCTGCACTGAGCCGATCTGTACCATACAGCCGATGTTACCGGCGGAAATGACATCCGGCTTCACCGAAGCAATATTCGCGATCTTACGTTCGCGCAATCTCTTCGCAATGTCGGGCTGGAGGATGTTGTACGTTCCTGCCGAACCGCAACACAGATGACTCTCCGGCACATCTTTCACCACGAATCCGCTCTTGGAAAGCAAATCTTTGGGAAGCTGCGTGATTTTCTGACCATGCTGCAGCGAACATGCGGAGTGATAAGCTACCACGAGGTCCTTGCCACCTTGCGGCCACGCGATATCCAGGCTTCCCACATACTCGGTCACGTCCTTTGCAAGCGCCGAAACCCGCTTGGCTTTGGCCGCGTAGGCGCGGTCTTCGCGTAGCATATAACCGTAGTCCTTGATGGTGGTGCCGCACCCGGATGTGGTGATCAGGATGGCATCGAGACCTTTGCTGTCTGCCTCTTTGGTCCACACATCGATGTTAGCCCGCGCCCGCCGCAGTGCATCACCATCCTGTCCCATATGATGCGTCAGCGAGCCGCAGCACTGTTCATCTGCGACCAGCACCACCTCGATGCCGTGGCGCGTCAGGAAACGAATGGCAGCCTGGTTGATGCCCGGTGACAGCACCTGCTGGGCACATCCTTGCAGAAGGGCAACGCGGCCGCGTTTGGTGCCGACCGCCGGAAACACGGTCCCGCCGGCAGGCCCCGGCTGCGGCAAGGTGCGGGGTGCGAGCGCCAACATGGCACGGACGCGGTCGAAAAACGTCGGGGCCGTTTGCCCAGCCGGCGAAGACGGCAACAGCGATGCCAGCGGCTTGACCAGTCGGGCCGCCATCATGCTGGCCCGGAAAAGACCGGGCCGCGGCAGCACGGTGCCCAGGACCGCGCGCAAAATGCGTTCCGAGAGCGGCCGGGAATATTCATTCTCGACCTTGACCCGCGCCTGATCGACGAGGTGCATGTAGTTGACCCCTGAGGGGCATGTGGTCATGCAGGCCAGGCACGACAGGCATCGATCGACATGCTTGACCACTTCCTGAGTAGGCTTCCGGTCATTTTCAAGCATGTCCTTGATGAGATAGATGCGGCCGCGGGGGCTATCGAGCTCATCGCCCAGCAGCACGTAGGTCGGACAGGTCGCGGTGCAGAACCCGCAATGCACGCAGGCGCGCAGGATCTTGTCGGCCTCCCGGATATCCGGATCAGCGAGTTGCGCGGCGGAAAATTCGGTCTTCATGGCGTCAGGAATTCCCGGTCAGGCGCGAACCATGCGGCCGCGGTTGAGGATGTTCTTGGGATCGAAGCTGGCCTTGACGCGCTGCCCAAGTGCGGCAACCCCCGCCTGCTGCGGATGGAAAACGTCGACCGCGTTGCGCACTTGATCGGCGGCGCGGATCAGCGTGGCGTGGCCGCCGATTGCCTTCAGCCGCTCACGCAAGAGCGCCGCGTGGGCATCCGGCGCCGGTGGCAGGGCAGCCCAGATCAGCCCCCCGCCCCAATCGTAGATCACCTCGCCGCCGGTGTCGCGGGCAAGCGCCTGGCCGAAGGCTCCGCCGGACGCAGGCGGGCACACGATGCGCCACACCGGCTGCGCTCCAAACGGGCCATCGGCTGCGAATGGCAGTACATCACGCACCGCCGCCCACGTGGCCCGGGAAGCGTCGTCCTCGATCATCTCGACGGCGCCAAAGGACGCCAAAATGCCGCTGACGGATTTCGCACGATCGACCACGGACGCGCCGATCCCCTCGAGCCGGATCAACGTCACCGCCTGCTGGAGTGAACCAAAACCTGACAGTGCCCCGTTGGCCCCGCGCAATGAGGCCGCCGGCAAATGCGCGACGCCGGACACATCGAACGACGATCCCAGAGCGATGGTCATGGCCCTGTTGGCTGCGATGTCGTCCAGCCCCCGCAGAACCAGCGTCCGTTCACTCTCGGCTTTGGGCATCACCTTCAACGTCACCTCGGTCATCACCGAGAGCGTTCCCCACGAACCGGCCAGAAGCTTGCAGAGATCATAGCCGGTGACATTCTTCACCACCTTGCCGCCAGCCTTGAACGAATCGCCAAAACCCGAGACTGCCTCGGCCCCCAGAAGGTGATCGCGTGCGCCGCCGGCCTTGATGCGGCGCGGGCCGGCCAGACCCGCTGAAATCGTTCCGCCGATCGTACCGGCGCCGCGCGGCGTTCCCAACAGCAGCGACGTATCCATCGGATCGAATGCAAATTCCTGATTCTTCGAGTCGATCAGCGACAGCACATCGGCAATCGGCGCACCCGCCTGCACCGTGATAATCAGCTCGCTGGGCTCATAGGACGTCACGGCATTCAACGCGGACAGATCGAGCACGGCATTGGTCACCATCGGCAGACCGATGGTCCGCTTGCTGCCATGGCCAATAATTTCCAGCGGCTGTTCGGCAGCGAGCGCATCGCGCACCGCCTGCTCGACATCATTGGCATCACGAACTTTCAAAGTATCCACGCGCGTCTCGTTTCTTTTGCAAATCACGTTGGCCCGGATCCGGCGCTCTTGCCGCCGGGTGCGGCAATCAAAATCGCGGAATATCCGGAAATGCGAGCTTGCCGCCGTGGACATGGACACGTCCCAGTTCCGCACACCGATGCAGGGTCGGAAACACCTTGCCGGGATTGAGGAGACCTTGCGTGTCGAATGCGCACTTCAGGCGCTGCTGCTGAGCGAGATCGATATCGGAGAACATCTCGGGCATCAGGTCACGCTTTTCGACACCGACCCCGTGCTCGCCCGTCAGCACACCGCCGAGTTCGACGCAGGCCCGCAGGATGTCCGCGCCGAACGCTTCGGCCTTGTCCATTTCCTCTGGGATATTCGCGTCATACAAGATGAGCGGGTGCAGGTTGCCGTCGCCGGCATGAAAGACGTTGGCAACGCGCAGTCCATACTTCTCCGAAAGATCGCGAATCCGCGCCAGCGCTTGCGGGAGCTTGCCGCGCGGAATCGTGCCGTCCATGCACAGATAATCCGGCGACATCCGTCCGACCGCCGGGAACGCGGCCTTGCGGCCCGCCCAGAACAGCAGCCGCTCCTGTTCGGAGTTAGATATCTGCAGTGTGGTCGAACCGCAATTCCGCGCAATTTTCTCGACGCGCCCGATCAACTCGTCGACTTCAACGCCGGGGCCATCGAGTTCAATGATCAAGAGCGCTTCGACGTCGAGCGGATATCCGGCATGGACGAATGCCTCCGCCGCGTGGATGGCGTTGCGGTCCATCATCTCCATGCCGCCGGGAATGATGCCGGCGCCGATGATGTCAGCCACACACTGTCCGGCCGCCTCCACTTCGGGAAAGCCGACCATCAGCGCGCGCGCCGTTTCCGGCTTTTTCAGAATGCGGACCGTCACCTCGGTCACGACACCGAGAAGGCCTTCGGAGCCTGTGATGATCCCCATCAGGTCGTAGCCGTCGGTCTCCGGCGCCTTGCCGCCGATCCGCAGGATTTCACCGGTGATCAGGACGATCTCGCAACCGAGCACGTTGTTGGTGGTCATGCCGTATTTAAGACTGTGCACACCGCCGGAGTTCTCGCCGATGTTGCCGCCGATCGAGCAGGCGATCTGCGATGAGGGATCGGGCGCATAGTAAAAGCCTTCGTGCGCCACCGCCTGACTGACGGCGAGATTGGTGACGCCCGGTTCGACCACGGCGACGCGGTTCTCGAAATCAATCTCGCGCACGCGCTTGAACTTGCCGAGGCCCAGCAAGACGCCATCTTTGAGCGGCAGCGAACCGCCCGACAGCGAGGTGCCGGATCCGCGCGGAACAACCTTGATGCCGTTGTCGTAGCAATATTTCAGAACCTGGGAGACCTGCTCGGTCGTGTCCGGCAACACCACCACCATGGGCGGCTGACGATACGCGGTCAGCGCATCGGATTCATACGGCATCATCTCCAGCGCGGTGGAGATCACGCCCTCCCCCGGCACGATCTTGCGCAAGGCCGCAACGATTTCCTCGCGACGATTCAGAACAGCCTGATCGGCTTCGGGCATCATGATGGACATCAGAAAGCTCCAGAACGACGGGTGTGTGCCGCGCCTTGATTTTTCCGACGTTCAAGCACGTCTCGCCGGTTTTGAATAGTTCAAAGCTGGCAACGGATGTTCAGCGCGAACATTCGCAGGGCATGCCTGCCGAGACGGGGCGCGAATATTAGCCGACCAGAGCGCCCATCTCGCGCTTGGGCGGCATCACCGGCATCACGGCCTGGACGACAAGCCCGCGCGCACGGGCGTCAAGCACGCCGACAGCCCGCAATGCGAACAGGGTAATCGTCTGGACCGCGTCGCGCAGCTTTGCCGGGTCATCCAGGTCGGCAGGTGCGAGCGGCCCGACCAGTGATTCATGCAACGCGCCGATCAATGCGGTAGCCGCCAAGGCCGTATCCTGAGCGGGCAAATGGCCTGCGCGCACAGCCGCCTCGATACGGGTTTCCATCTCGGCGGCAATCTCGCGGCGGCTGGCCATCCGCGATTCGGTCACATCGACATCCACCGGCTCAGCAAGAATGCCCCACGCCAGTTTGCGGTTCGACACCACGTGAACGGCAATGGTCGTCACCGCAGCCGCCAAGGCCGACGATGGCCCTGGCGCCGCATCCGCAGCGCGGCGAATCGCGGCCAGTTCCGTTCGCGAAACATCGGCGATGAGCTCCGAAATCAGATCGGCTTTTGAGGGGAAATAGCGGTACACCGTCCCCGCCGCGACACTGGCGCGCGTGGCAACCGGCGCGATTTGAACCGCAACCATTCCACCTTCCGCTGCCGCGTCGCGGGCTGCTGCGAGGATCGCATTGCGTCGCGCTGCGAGGCGTTTCACGACTTGATGAGTTCGCCTGTAAACCATTGACGTCGCTTGCCTCCCGAAAGAAGTGAACAATAATTCAAAACGGGAAACAAGATATTTGAAACAGCTGCATTAAAATTCGCACTGCAGCAAAAACTCAAGTCCTAAAAATCAGCCGCTAAATCCAAGCGCACGCGCCAATGCGGCCACCAGCATGCCGGTGATCACGGCGACAAATTCATTGCGCCGAATGATGGTCACGGCAATTGCGGCTGCGATGGCGAGCAAGACGATCGGGCCGCCGTTGACGGCCACCGGCAGCGCGGCCGCGATGATGATCGATCCCGGTAAGGCATCGAGCATTCGCCGGACGCGCGGAGTGATGTTGACGTACCCCATCAGCCAAAAGCCGCCGAGGCGGGACGCCACCGTCACCACCATCATCACCGCGAAGGCGAGCATAACGTCGGAACGCACCAGATCGCTCATGCCGGCCTCTCATCCTGAGTCGCCGGCTCATCCATCAGTCCCGCACTGATCGCGCCGGCCAGCGCACCTGTGATGATGAACCACCAGCCCGGCATCAACCAATGCACCGTCAATGCAACGATCCCGGCAACCAGCCATGGGATCGCAAGCCGCGGACCTTTCCATGCCGGCACCAGCATCGCCGCGTAGAACGCCGGCATGATCAGATCGACGCCGTACTTCTTCGGATCGCTCAGCTGACCGGCGATCAGAAACCCCGGCACTGAGGACAGAAACCAGACGACGTAAAGCAGGATGCCCCCGCCGACGAAGAACGATGCGTCAGCGCCGCCGTAATTCCGATAGCGTGTGGCCGCGAGCCAGCCGCCGTCGGTCACCAGCAGCATCGACGGATAGGACTGCCATGCCGGCAATGTTCCAAACCAGGGACGCAGGCTCGCGCTCATCAGCGAGAAGCGAATGTTGACCGTGGTGGTGAGCAGCGCGAGCGTCGCGATCGAGGACAGCGTCAGCGTGTCGGGCCAGGATTGGATTGCGACGAATTGGGAGAGCCCGCCATAGACGAAGGCCATCATCACCTGCACTTCGCCAAGCGTAAAATTCTTCTGCGCGCACAGTGCGCCAAACGCGAGACCGAAGGCGATCGTGCCGGGGAGCATCGGGGAGATCGCATAAATGCCGGGAACGATGGCCTTGCGCGACCAGTAGGCCGGTGCGTGAAGATGGTCGGGAGGTGTCGGGTGGGTCGTCATGTTTCATCCGCAGGGACATTATCGGTGCGGTGAATGCAACGCGCGGTCAAGCCAGCGAACTGCCGAGAGCATCGAATAAGGGCCGAATGCATACACCCCATGCGCTGATGTGGTGGTTCGGAAGTTCGGCTACGGGATGGCTTCGGTTTCAGAGCACTCGCATCAAGCCAAAAAGAAAGGCCGGTTGAAAACCGGCCTTCCCCAAAGTCTGTGGTGCTGGAGGCTTACGCCTGTGGCTGCGGCTCGAGGCCCGCATCCGGGCGGGGCCGAGGCTTGCCGGCCGGAGGCACCGCGGAGGTGCGCGGACCTGTCGGCTCGAGCACGGACTCGCGATTTGGCTTCTTGCCGTTCAGCAGGTCGGTGATTTCGTCACCGGTCAGGGTCTCGAACTCGAGCAAGCCCTTGGCAAGCGTCTCAAGATCTCCGTGCTTCTCGGTGAGAATGCGCGTGGCCTCACGGTAGCCTTCCTCGACCAAGCGCTTGATTTCAGCGTCGATGGTCTGGACCGTGGCTTCCGAGGCATTCTGCGTCCGCGACACCGACATGCCGAGGAACACTTCGTCCTGGTTTTCGCCGTAGGACACAGTGCCGAGCTTCTCCGACAAGCCCCAGCGCGTCACCATCATGCGTGCTAGACGCGTGGCCTGCTCGATGTCGGACGCAGCGCCCGAGGTCACCTTCTCACGGCCGAAGATCAGCTCTTCCGCGACACGGCCACCCATCATGATGGCGAGACGCGAGGTCATCTGCTCAAGCGACATCGAGAGCTTGTCGCGCTCCGGCAACTGCATGACCATGCCCAGGGCACGGCCGCGCGGAATGATCGTCGCCTTGTGGATCGGGTCAGTGGCGACGACGTTGAGGCCGACGATAGCATGGCCGCTCTCGTGATAAGCGGTCAGCAGCTTTTCTTCCTCGGTCATGACGAGCGACTTGCGCTCGGCGCCCATCATCACCTTGTCCTTGGCCTCTTCAAACTCGGCCTGGGTCACCATGCGCTTGTTGCGGCGAGCCGCCGTCAGCGCGGCCTCGTTCACGAGATTCATCAGGTCGGCACCCGAAAAACCCGGCGTACCGCGCGCGATGGTCTTCAGGTTGATATCCGGCGCCAACGGCACCTTGCGGACATGGACCTTGAGAATCTGTTCGCGGCCAACAACGTCCGGATTGGGGACGACGACCTGACGGTCGAAGCGGCCCGGACGCAGCAATGCGGGATCGAGCACGTCGGGACGGTTGGTCGCCGCGATCAGGATCACACCTTCATTGGCCTCGAAGCCGTCCATCTCGACCAGCAACTGGTTGAGCGTCTGTTCGCGCTCGTCGTTGCCACCGCCAAGGCCGGCGCCGCGATGGCGGCCGACCGCGTCGATTTCGTCGATGAAAATGATGCACGGTGCGTTCTTCTTCGCCTGCTCGAACATGTCGCGGACGCGGCTCGCACCGACGCCGACGAACATTTCAACGAAGTCGGAACCGGAAATCGTGAAGAACGGCACGTTGGCTTCGCCCGCAACCGCGCGGGCGATCAACGTCTTACCGGTACCGGGAGGGCCCACGAGCAAGACGCCGCGTGGAATGCGCCCACCCAGGCGCTGGAACTTACCCGGATCCCGCAGGAATTCGACGATTTCCTGAAGATCTTGCTTGGCTTCATCGACGCCGGCCACGTCTTCAAATGTCACGCGGCCATGCGCCTCCGTGAGCATTTTCGCCCGTGATTTGCCAAAGCCCATTGCCTTGCCTGCACCGCCTTGCATCTGGCGGGACAGGAAAATCCACACGCCAATGAGTGCAATGAACGGCAGCCAGGAGACCAGCAGCGACACGAACCATGGCACGTTGTCGCCCGGGGGCTTCGCGGTGATCGACACCTTGGCGTCATACAGGCGCTTGATCAGCGTCGGATCGCTTGGCGCGTAAGTGTGGAAGGTCGAACCGTTGGTGAAGGTTCCAGTGATGTCCGGCCCCTGGATGACCACGTCGCGAACACGGCTCTGGTCGACCTCGGTCAGAAGCTGCGAAAACGAGATGTCCTGCGACGCGGCGCGCTGCCCAGGATTCTGGAAAAGCGTGAACAATGCCAACAGCAGCAAGACGATGATGACCCAGAGGGCGAAATTGCGCAGGTTGGCGTTCATTAGGTTTCCTTCGTGGCCGATCGGACTACGGCCTTATATCCTTGGGCCGGCAACAGGATTTTTCCGGGCTGGTTGCAATATAATCTAGGTGCGGCGTCCCTAGATGCCAAGGGAACCCCTTAGGACTATTTAACGCATATTACCGTCATTCCGGGTGAAATAAGGGCGTTCGTCACGCCGATTTCAACAGTGGTTAAGGTATTTTCTGCGACCAGCCCTGCGTCTGGCGTGGTGGTTCGGAAGTTCGCCGGTTTTCCTAGAGTCCCTGGCGGTTACGCGGCGGCGCCGGGGCAACATGAACCCGATCGCGGGCGACACTGACGACGGCTCCAGCCAGCGTCTGCTTGAAGCGGATGCCCGCTTTTCGACCAGTTTTTCCGCGCACCGCCTCATCCATGGCCTGCAGCAGGGCTTCGACCTTGCCAAGCTCCGCAGGCCCTTCATGACCGATGCGGTTGATGGCGCGCAGCAGGAGCCGCACGCGAATTTCGTCTGACATTGCGACAAAGGTCGCGAAATCGACCCCGGCCTCGGAGCCATTCGTGCTTTTCAGGTACCGCTCGGCCCCATCCGTCATGGCTTCGAGGGCCGCGTTGGCGCGCGCCAGCCGCGCCGTCAGCCGTGACAGGCTGCGTGCGTCCACCCCTTCCGCCGCCAGCGCCGGCATCAACGCGCGCAGCCGGGGACGGGTGAAACGCGGGTCATGATTGGTTGGATCCTCCGCAAATGCGATTCCGGCTTTCGCGAGGGACGCGACCAGTTGCGCCTTTGGCACGCTCAGCAACGGCCGCGCGAGGATCACGCCATCGCGCGTCGCCTCCCGCGCCATGGCGGCGAGACCCGCGATGCCGCTGCCGCGCGACATCCGCATGATGAAAGTCTCCGCCTGATCGTCCTGTGTATGAGCGGTGAAGACGTGCGACGCGCCGCAATTCCGTGCGGCCCGCATCAGCAGGCGATAGCGCGCCTCGCGGGCTGCAGCCGGCAATCCCGTCTTCGGTTTGGTACCGGTCCATCGCAACGTGCGGTGCTCGACCCCAAGCGACTGCGCGAGACGTTTGACATCGCGCGCTTCCCGGGCCGCCTCAGACCGCAATCCATGATCGACCGTCACGGCCACCAAGTTCGGGCCCGTTTTGAGCGCCTGCCGCCAGCGCACCGCGAGCCACATCAACGCGAGGGAATCCGGACCGCCGGACACCGCCAACACGATGGCCGGCGCGGACTTCCAGTCCGCGAATAACCGCCGCGCATCAGCGACGGAGACGACCTTGGAGGTATTCTGCTTGAGCATGATGTTGTCCGGAGACCCGGAATGCGCCTCGCAGGATCATGCCGCAAAAACACGTTGGAGTCCCCTCTGCCGAAAATCATCGGCGAAGGGAACATCCATCAACAACCGACGCGCTTCTGTTCGCGGCTGACGCCCTGCTTCACGCCGCTGGACGCGCGCGGATATTTCCGCGTCACCTCGCCGAACGCGGCGCAAGCGGCTTCCTTTTCCTTCAGAGCGGCGAGTGATTGTCCCAGCCGCAGCAGGGCATCAGGGGCCTTGGCGGATGTGTCGAACTTCGTGGTCACGCCCAGGAAAGCTTCAGCCGCGTCGCGATATTTCTGCCGCTGGAACAGGCTTTCGCCAAGCCAGTATTGCGAATCCGGCACCAGTGCATCGCTCGGATACTTCTGGGCAAAATTCCGCATGGTCTCTTCGGCGAGCCCATAGTCCTTGCGCTGGATGTAACCGATACCGAGGTCGAACTCGTCGCGCGGCGTTTGCGATGGAGGCGCGGTGGTCAGTCCCCCTGTAACGTTTCCTGGAGGAGGTGCGCCGCGGGGGGCATTGGAGGCCGGCGCTCCATAGGGATCACGCGGGCCGCCGACATTTGACAGGTTGAGCGGCTCTCCGGGATCGCGCCCGCCCGGCGCGCCGACCTGGGGACCCTCGCTCACCGGCATCTGACCGCCGCCCAAGGCGCGCGGAACCCCCGGCGCATTGGGATTCTGATTTGGATCGAACGCATCACCACGGCGTCCTCCACGGCCCCCGCCCGGAGGCGGCGCGGCGGTGATCACCGCAGGGCTGTCTGCAGGCTGTGGACCACGGGGTTGCTGACCGTACTGCGGCTGCTGTGGCGGCGGTGGATAGTAGCCGGAATTCTGCTGCGCCGGCGGCGCGCTCGGCGATGTCTGGCGCGAAGGGGCGGTGCCCTGGTTACCGGGCTGGGACTGCTGGCTTCCCTGCAGCGCGCGCAACTGCTCCTCGAGCTGGCGATTGCGGTACTGTAACTCTTCGTTCTGGCCGGTCAGCGTGCGCAGCTGGTTTTCCAGCCGGTCGATGCGCATTTCAGGATCGACATCGTCCTGCTGCGCCATTGCGCTCAGCGGCAAACAACAGGCGGAAGCTGATGCCAACGCCGCACAGATTAGAATTTTAAACCTGGATGACATTTTGACCCGGTAAAATTGGGCTTTGCTTTCAAAGCTATCGAGATTGAAGCGTTCAGTACGCCAAAAATGTGACTACAAACAGGGGGGAAAGCTCGCCCGTTGAAACAAAAACGGCGCCCTCAAGGGCGCCGTTACTGTCTTTAAGAATATCCGATCACCTCAGGAGCTGGCGTTCAGCACAGTGACCGCACGGCGGTTCTGCGACCAGCACGAGATATCGTTACACACTGCGACCGGGCGTTCCTTGCCATATGAGATCGTCCGCATGCGACGCGGATCGATGCCACGCGATGCGAGGAAGCTGCGAACGGACTGCGCACGCTTGGCACCCAGTGCGATGTTGTATTCGCGCGTTCCGCGCTCGTCGGCGTGACCTTCGATCGTGAACGAGTAACGGCTGTACTGCTGCAGCCATTGCGCCTGCTTATCGAGGGTCGCGATCGCTTGCGGCGAAAGATCGGTTTGATCGCTTTCGAAAAACACGCGATCGCCGACGTTCACCACGAAATCCTGCTGGCTGCCAGGAACAGCTGCATTCGCCATGGCGCCATCAGCGCCGCCCAAGCCGTTCTTGTTCGCGCAGGCGCCCATCGACAGCGCCACAGCCAGAACAGCGGCCAGCTTTAATCCCTGGAGGATACGCATTTGAGATTTCATTCCGGAGCCTCCACGCTCAGGTTTTTAAGGACTAGCGTCCGGTCTACAGGGGGTTGGTTAAGCGAACGTTCCGTCAACCTTGATGAGGTGTTGCCAAGGCCCCTCAAATGCCGACTATCGATCGAAACCGATGCCGATGGTTAATGCGGGATAAATATGGCGCGACGGTGAATACCAAACGAAAACGGCCCCGAACCGGCGTTCGAGGCCCAATCATTTTCGATCTGTGACTTACGCGTCGATGTTCCGTTCAGGAAGGTGAACGGGCCGGGCTTCGTTCAAACGGAAAATCCGGCAGGGTCAAAACCGGCGCCAACGGCTGCAACGTGTCGTGCTGACGCTCGAACAACATCCGGCGTTCGAAAAAGCTGGACCGGAAAAACGGATAACGCTGAAAGACCTTTTCCTTCAGTTCCTGGAAATTCACCGCCATCAAGCCCAGCGGCTTGGTGAGGCTCGGATACGGCCGCGGCGCGCAGAGCGGCGTATGCATGAAGACGCGCCGATAGAACGCCTGGTGTTCCTTGCGGACCGTCGCCGTCCCGATGTCAGCGTTGAAATAAGCGCACGCGACATACGCAAGCCGCAACGTCACATAGGGAAGCTCGGGAATACGATTCTCTCGAAACGGATCCGCGACAAAGCGGTTCGGATCAACGATGATTTTGCCTTGCGCCAGCTCCGGCTCCAGCAAATCGCCGAACGCGTCGACTGCCGGCGTATCGGGGCTTTCGAGCGAAGCGACGCTGATGCGCAAAGAACTCGCCAGCGAGCCATCGACATACACACCGAATGTCCAGGAGTTCGGCGCGTCGTCGAAGCGGTCGCTCAGACTATGGTCCTTGCGAGGGTCGATGGCGCCTTCGGACAAGTAGGCGCGATAGCGAAGACGATAGATCGCCTCCCTATCCGCATCGGTTTCCGCAAGCCGGTAGTCAACCCGATCGAGGAGATCAATCCTCTTCTCAAGCGCGCGGCCGGTATTTTGAAGCGCCGATCCCATCAATGCCTCCGGCCACTGACCTGCATTTCCCAGCGAATGTGGCAAGGTTAAAGCCTTCTTAAGAAAGATGCAAAGAGGCTATAATATTAGGGTTAATCATCATCCCCGCGCTTTCGTTCACTCGCGCAGACTCGTTTGTCGCGCGTCTTGCACGATGGTTCAGTGATCGGAGAATGTTAGTGCTGCGGCGGGAAGATTTTGGAGAATAAGAGTTTTAGGCGATCGAGCGCAGCGCGGTGCCCTTCGATCCCGCATCCTTTGCAACGCGGCTATGCGAAGCAGTGACCAGTTGCCTGATCTGCTGCGCGGGGACAGGCGGACTGAAGACATAACCCTGGACCTCGGTCACAGCGCCGTCGGCGCTGATGAGTTCGAGCTGTTCGTTTGTTTCCACACCCTCGACAACAACGGACATCCCGAGATCCGCGCTGAGGCGCGCAACGCCACGCAGCAGCGTCAGCGGCCGGTCATTCCCGATCCCTTCGAGGAACGAACGATCGATCTTCACCTTTTGAAGCGGGAAATTGTGCAGATAGCTCAGGCTCGAATAGCCGGTGCCGAAATCATCCAGCGAGATGCGGACGCCGGCAGCTCGCAACTGCGCGAGGACATCCAGCGTCCACTGCGTGTTGCGCAGCAGTGACGACTCCGTGATTTCGATCTCCAAGCGCTGTGGGGCCAGGCCCGACACTTCCAGTGCATAGCGCACCTCGCTCATCACATCGCGCTGGTGGAATTGCTGAGGCGAGAAATTCACGGCGACGTTGACGCCCTCCGGCCACTTCATGCATTCCATGCACGCCTTGCGCAGGATCCAGCGGCCAAGGTCGACGATGAGACCCATGTCCTCCACCACCGGAATAATGTCGGCCGGCGACACCGCTCCGCGCGTCGGATGATTCCAGCGCAGCAGAGCCTCGCAGGTGGAAATACGGCCGCTCTTCAGATTCACCAGCGGCTGATAGTAGAGTTCGAATTCCTCGTTCGCGAGCGCCTGGCGCAGGTCGAGCTCGAGCACGCGCCGTGCTTCCACGGTTTGGGCCATCTCGTCGCGGAAGAAGCAGAACGTGCCGCGACCATCGGACTTGGCCCGGTACAATGCCATATCGGCGTTTTTCAGAAGGGTGTCGGCGCTGGCACCGCCATTCGGCGGAGTCAGCGCGATACCGACACTCGCACCGATCTCGACCAGATGCTGATCCACTTCGTAGCGCTCGCTCAAACGGCTGACGATCCGGCGCGCGAGCGAGGCCGCGTCTTCCGCGGAATGAATATTGCGCTGGAAAACCACGAACTCGTCGCCACCGAAGCGGGCCACGAGATCATGCGGCCGCAGCAACCCGCGCAAGCGGGCGGTCACGGCACAAAGAAGGGTGTCACCGCTCGGATGGCCCAGGGTGTCATTGACCTGCTTGAACTGATCGAGGTCGATAAACAGCAATGCGGATTGAGGCGCTTCGACCGACGGGTTGGCCAGCAATTGTTCGATCTGGTTGCGGAAATTGAGCCGGTTCGGCAAGCCCGTCAGTTCGTCGAACCGAGCCATGTGACTGATCTTGGCTTCAGCAGTGCGGCGTTCGGTAATGTCTTCGACCAGGACGACCGTCCCGCCGCCCGCCATCGGCTGAAAATTCCACGACAGCGCCCGCTCGCTGCGGCGCTCGTTGTTGACTGTAATGACCTCTGCGGCTTTCGTCCGTTCGATTTCGTGGACTATTTCATCCGCATTCTCCGGCGAGAGCGACCTCGCCTTGACGCAGGCCGCCACCACTTCACCAAAGGACGCACCGAGGTGCGCCATATTTTCCGGCAAAGCCATCATGGCGGTGAAACGATTGTTCATCACCGCAAGACATCCGTCCGGGCCGAACATGCACAGCCCGTGCGGCATGTTGTTCAACGCTGTGTCGAATTGACCGGCGATGGATGCCAGACGTTCGCTGGTAATCCTGGCCTTCACGAAAATTCGGTGAAGGTTGAGATTGATGTATTTGAGGCCAATGAAGAACAGCACCAGCAACAGGCCAAGGCCAAGGTAATACGGATTACCGTGGATGATCAGCGCGATCGATAGCGGCGCGCACGCAAACAGAATGTGCAGCTGGATAATGAGCGGACGGCCATAGTTGCGGCCGGCACCTGCCGCCGTGTAACCGATCGTGACAGCCGTGCAGAGCATGTGCGCGACGGCGTCGTCGCTTCCCAGCACAACGACCGCACACCATAAGCCAAGCGAGCTGGCGTAAAGATCGGCCAGAACCTTGTAGCGGGGCTCCCACCAGGCTGCACGTTCCGGCGTCAGCGGCTCATCGCGGCGCTCGACCTCGTACTTGCGCATCTGAATCGTGCGGGCAACACCGACCATGACAATCCAGACCGCGCACGGCCAGATCAACTGGTTGCCGGTCTTGATTGCCGTCATGACGGCTGCGATCGACGCCGTCAGTGTGCCCGCAAAGATGGGCATGAAATTCTGAAAAAGAGAATCGACGAGCGCCGCGTAGATTGTCGGCGGCAAGCGATCGTCGTCGCTCTTCAGTTCGGCTTCAACGAGCTGCATCAGCTACCAATTGCTCTGATTTGGAAGAGCAATTGTTATCCCGAGCAGGTGAAGTCTTTCTGAGCGAACATGGTTTGCGGATTCTTACACGGAACCAAAAAACACGAAATTCGCCTATGAATTCAGCAAACTAGGCAATCCTTGCCGGGATAGCGAGGAATAGAAGGATCGCCGTTGACTCCCCGTTTACGATAGCAGCGGGGACCATGCCGGATCCGATGCAAACCCCGGCGTCGGGACCTTCTGTTCATTGCGGCCGGAGATATCGACCGTGAACAGCGAGGGACCCGCCCCGGTGTCGCGGAAGAACATCACCACGCGCCCATTGGGGGCGAAGGTCGGACCTTCATTGTGATAGCCGGAGGTCAGAATGCGCTCGCCCGAGCCATCCGGCTTCATGATGCCGATAGCAAACTGGCCGCCGCCCTGCTTCGTAAACGCGATGTAGTCGCCCCGCGGCGACCAAACCGGCGTCGAGTAACTGCCGTCGCCGAACGAAATCCGCTGGGCGGCGCCGCCGCCGGCGCCCATCACATAGATCTGCGGCTTGCCGCCGCGATCGGATTCGAAACAGATCCGGCCGCCATCCGGTGCATAGGAGGGAGACGTGTCGATGGCCGGTGTATCGGTCAGGCGGGTGGTCGATTTGGAGCGCAGGTCCATCACGAACAGGTTCGAGTTGCCGCCCTGCTGCAGGCTCATGATGATGCGCTGGCCATCCGGCGAAAAGCGCGGCGCGAACGACATGCCGGGGAAGTTGCCGACGATTTCGCGCTGGCCGGTCTCGACATTGAACAGATAGACGCGCGGGTCACCCTGGCCGAATTCCATGTAGGTGATTTCCTGCGTCGACGGCGAGAAGCGCGGCGTCAGCACCAGATCGGCGCCACGGGTGAGGTAGCGCACATTGGCGCCATCCTGATCCATCATCGCAAGGCGCTTGACGCGACGTTCCTTGGGGCCGGTCTCATCGACGAACACGACGCGGCTGTCGAAGTAACCCTTCTCGCCGGTGAGGCGTTCGTAGATCTGATCGGAAATGATGTGCGCGATGCGACGCCAGGACTCAGGCGAGGTGAAGTACTGCTGGCCGGCGAGCTGCTGCGCCTGCGGCACGTCCCATAA
This sequence comes from Bradyrhizobium sp. SYSU BS000235, assembly GCF_049747295.1. Lineage (NCBI taxonomy): Bacteria > Pseudomonadati > Pseudomonadota > Alphaproteobacteria > Hyphomicrobiales > Nitrobacteraceae > Bradyrhizobium > Bradyrhizobium sp. SYSU BS000235. The sequence goes on along the minus strand of NZ_JBMHJM010000001.1, from coordinate 2,842,366 downwards.
GCGGAATTCCGCCTTGAGCCGGCCGTCGCCCTGACGGGTCGCGCGACCGGTCACCAGCGCCTGCGCGTTGATGCTGCGCCAGCTCTGGAATTGCGGCGGCACATCGATGTTCGAAATACGCTCGATATAGGCGGCCTGATCGATCGGGTTGAACAGGCCGCTGCGGCGCAGGTTGTTGGTGATGACCTGGGAAATGCCGGCAGAAACATCGCCGTCGCCCTGGGTGCCGGGCACGAAATTTGGAATCGCGATCGGGATCGGCTGGAAACTGCCCTGGTCGACCACGATGCGCTTGCCCTGCGCCAGCGCTTTCTGAAGAGGCGTCGTCAACAACAAACCGGCCGACGCGGCACCTGTAATAAATCGACGGCGCGTCGGATGAAAAACACTCCTCGAACCCATTCCAGGCAACTCGTCTTCGTCTCGCATGGTCATGTAAACTTCATTCTCGGCGGCGATGGCGTTACGTCTCGATGTCATGAAAATTTTTCGGTGAAAGCGGGCTCAAAGGATTTCCATTCATCGAAAAACTGAGCCGGCAGGCTATAGGGCTGGCATTCGATGATCGCGCGCTGCGCGCTTTCCTGATAGACGCGGAAATATGGGCTTCCGCCGCCGGGCAGCGGCACCGGACTGGTTTCCAACGTGCCATCACGCTTCAGCTTGATTGAAAAGACGGCTTCAACCTTCTGCGCTTCAATGCCGCCGTACGGTTTCTTCCAGCAGCGTTCAACCTGTTGGCGGAACATGGCGCCCCATGTCGCCGAGTTGTCAGCAGCCTGTCCTTTGGCGGTGCCCAGCGACGCCTGTGAATTCAGTTCGCTGCCGGTGATCGACTGTCGCGACGGATCACGCTTGTCGAGCAATGCCGCGATCTTTGACTGATCGAAGACACGCTCAGCCTTGTGCTTGTCCGGTGGCGGCGGCACAGCCTTGGCCTGTTGCGGCTTCGGCGGCGGCTTCTTGTGTTCTTCTTTCTTTATCGCTTCCGCGATCGGATCGACCTTCGCCTGATCGGGCTTTTTCTCCGAAGGCTTGGTTTCTTCCTTCGGCTTATCCTGCGCCACGGGTTTCGGCGGATCGGGCTTTTTTTCGACCGGCTTCTCAACGGGCTTGGGCGTCGGCGGCGGCGCCGTATCGGTCACCACCGGCGCCTTCTTGTCGTCGATCTTGCCGACCGTATCGTCCACCGGCGGCTTCGCGTCGGCAACTTTTTCAACCAACGGCTTCGGATTTTCCTTCTTTCCGGTCTTCAATCCGTGCATCGCCTTGGCGTACTGATCGGATGAAATGATATCGACCGGCACGGATTCTTCCGGCATCGACTCGAACGCCTTCGTCGAGAACGAGACCAGGCCCCAGCCGATGACCAGGGCGTGGAGGGCGACAGACGCGGCGATGGTCTTGTCGATCTTCAACGTCAGTTTCCCTGCTCGACCTCGGTCACCAGAGCCACGCGCTTGAAACCTGCAGCGGACAGGCGTCCCATCACGCGCATCACCGTACCGTAATCCACCTTTGTGTCGCCACGAACAAAGATGCGCTCATCCATGCCGCCGCGCGCATCCGTGATTGCCTTGAGTTTCGGCACCAATTCGTCGGGCTTGATCTCGGTGTTGTTGAGAAAAATCTTGCCGCTGAGCTGAACCGACAGCGTGAGCGGCTCTTTGTCCTGATCCAGGCTCTTGGCGGCCGTCTGCGGCAGGTCGAGCGGAACGCCCACCGTCAGCAGCGGCGCGGACACCATGAAGATGATCAGCAGCACGAGCATCACGTCGACCATCGGGGTGACGTTGATCTCGGCCATGACCGCGGCACGGCGATAACGACGGCGGCCACCGCCGGCATTCGCACCGCCTCCCATGTTCATACCCATGGCAGGTACCCCAAGATCGCGCTCAAACCGTTTGCGCTCACAGGCTATCCCTCACGCGCGTTCGTCGATCTGTCGTGACAGGATCGCCGAGAACTCATCGGCGAACCCCTCAAGCCGCTGGGCCTGCCGGTTCACCTCCGAGGTGAACTTATTGTAGAAAATTGTCGCCGGAATTGCGGCGATAAGACCGATCGCGGTTGCAAACAGCGCCTCGGCAATACCGGGCGCCACCACCGCCAAAGAGGTGTTTTTCGAGGCCGCAATCGACTGAAAGCTCGACATAATGCCCCAAACGGTGCCGAACAGGCCGACAAACGGGCTTGCCGAGCCCACCGTGGCCAAAACCAGCAGCCGGCGGTCCAGCCGCTCGATTTCACGCGCGATCGACACGCTCATCACCTTGTCGATCCGCATCTGCAGCCCTGCGAAGGAGCGCGAATTGCTCTCAAACGACCGCTTCCACTCCCGCATCGCGGCCACGAACAACGCCGCCATGGAGTGCGTCGGCTTGGCCGACAGCGCACGATAGAGTTCGTCGATCGATTGACCCGACCAGAAGGCCTGCTCGAAACGGTCCATTGCGCGCTTGGTGCGCGCATAGAGGAAAACCTTGTCGATAGCGATGGCCCAGACCCACACCGAGCAGGCCAGGAGGCCAAGCATCACGAATTTGACGACGATATGGGCCTGCCAGAACAGCGAAATCAGCGACACATCGGCAGAGGCCAGCGGCAACGCCGACTGAGTTACGTCGGCTGGATTCATGATCGGTATCCTCTCAAGGCGAATATTTCCTCATGTCGAACACGGCCACCACGGCTGCACCGGGCGATAATTGGCCAACCGCAAAAGCGCCGACGCTGCCGACCGCCCTCTTCGATCTCGTGTCGCATGGGATGGGCCTGTCCCGAGGCCAGCGCCTGAATCCCCTGCCAACGTGTCAAAACGAGGGCTGTCAGCGGCATTTTTACGCGCATAACCAAACGCTAATCATCGTTAAGGCGGGGTTACCATGGTCGATATTTGACCTGGAAATGGCATTCGGGACAGGGATATGACGGAACTGCATATCCGATGACGTCCTTTTCTCGGCCCCGCAAGGCATCCGTCCGCGCAATGACCTCCACGGTTCCGACTGCATCCCGTGCCGGCGCTCCAGGCACCCGGGCGTGGTCGCCGCAACACTTCTCGTCCTGTCGAATCTTGTTCCTAAGACCGCCCTCGAAATCCGCTTTCAGGTCAGGCCGCACCAGACATTGCGTTGAACCTGCTCTTCATCGCCGACGTCCAAACACAAGAATTTGCCTCGACGGCGGTCATCAACGCACGTCAAAAGGATCTCCCCTTCCGCGAGTGCCCCCTTTGGATTCCTCGACATCGACTGACCGCCTCGGGCCGATCCTGAGCCTGTTCGCTGAAACCGAGCGACAGTTTGCCGAGCGCATGGCGAAAGGCCGCCTGACGGCCTGGATCTACGAATTCCTCCGCTTTGGCATGAAACAGGCCTGGGCGTGTCTGTTCGGCGGCATCATGATCGCGCTGATGATCGGCACTCACATTTGGTATCCGTCATCGATGCCGCTGGCACGCTACGATTTTCTGTTCGTCAGTGCGGTCGTCGTGCAAATCACCTTGCTGGTGACCAAACTCGAGACGCTCGATGAAGCCAAGGTGATCCTGCTCTATCACATCGTCGGCACAGCGATGGAGCTGTTCAAGACATCGGTCGGATCGTGGATCTATCCGGAGGCGAACATCTTCCGGATTGGCGGCGTGCCGCTTTTCACGGGCTTCATGTACTCCTGCATCGGAAGCTACTTGTTCCGCGTGTGGCGGATCTTCGACTTTCGCTTCACCCACCACCCGCCGGGTTGGACACTGGTCGCGCTGAGCGTCGGCATCTATGTCAACTTTTTCGCGCACCATTACATTCCCGACGTCCGGCTTGCGCTCTTTGCCGCGACCGTTTTCCTGTTTCGCAAGACGCGGATCTACTATCGGGTCTGGCAGGACTATCGTTCGATGCCGTTGTTGCTGGGGCTGCTGCTCGTGTCGCTCTTCATCTGGTTTTCGGAAAATATCGGCACGTACAGCAAAACCTGGCTTTACCCCGCGCAATTGAACGGCTGGTCCATGGTCTCGTTCGCCAAGCTTGGGTCGTGGTTCCTGCTGTTGATCGTCAGTTACACGATGGTGGCTCTGATCAATAAGCCCCGTGACATCGACGCAGACACGATCGCAGATCAGGCGGTCACACCGCATGCGAAAGCAGCCTGAATGCGGTTTGCCGGGCGATCCAAATATTTCGTATTGGCCTTGGCAATCATCGGCATCGGATTGCTCACGCGCCTGTCGCCACCGGGCCATCACGCCTTGTTCAAATACCTTGGCTCGGCGCTGTGGGGCGGCATGGTTTACTGCCTTTTGGCAAGCCTCGCGCCAAAAACCAGTCCTTCTCGAATCGCCATCGTCGCAGCCGTGATCGCGGCAGGCGTCGAATTCAGCCAACTCTGGCATACCGATGCGCTCGATGCCTTTCGCGCCACACGGATCGGCGTGCTGCTGATCGGGCGGTTCTTCTCGTGGTGGGATATCGTTGCGTATTCTGCAGGAATTATAGCCATTGCCGCGCTTGATGCATGCGCGCTGCGGCAAAGAATTGGTCGCGCAAATTAAAGAAAACGCCCGTCTGCTTGCGCAAACGGGCGTCGATATTCTTGAGCTCAGAACAGCTTTCTTAGCCCTGCGGCTGGTCGTTCGGCGGAGTCGGACGCTGGCGCTGCTGTGCCATGAAGGCGTCGAACTCTTCCTTGTCCTTGGCATGACGCAGGCGGTCGAGGAAATTCTTGAACTCGACCTGCTCTTCTTCGAGACGGCGCAGCGTTTCCATGCGGTAGTCGTCGAAGGCGCGGTTGCCGCTGGAGGGAGCGTAACTTCCGCGGCGCTCCATGCGGTCGCGCATCCGCTCCATCTTGTACTGCATGCGCTCCATCTTGTCGGCCCAACGGCCGTGACGATCGTTGCTCCAGCAACCCATGTTTCTGCTCCAGAGTGAATAAGCAAGAATGGCCAGTCCGAGCGGCCACCAGATGATGAAAGCCGCGATGGTCACGATGATCCGCCCAGGATGCCAACCAAAATCCCGCGAATCGAAGTTGTCAGAACGCCGTCCGGACCATCCAGGGCGCCCCCATCTGTCGAAGTGTGCAGTGTTGGCGTCTGCCGTGTTCGCCATGACCGTCTCTCCCTCACGTCACCGTGAATGTAAATAACATTTACATAGATAAAACATCCCGGTGTTTTGTCAAGCGCGGCAAAATGGACCAGGTCGAATTTAATTCTGGTGCGGCGGCTCTGACGTTCCTTTCAGTTTGACTGAGCCCTCTTCGCAGGGACGTCAGAGCCAAAACCGCACTAGAGTTCTGTATTTGCTAGTGTTCCGGCGGACGCTGGTCCGTCGGGAAACCGAGCCCCTTCAGATAAATCAGGACCCCTGCTTCCAGCAGATCTTCCGGCGTCATCGGCAATTTGCGGCCGGCTGAATCTCCGCGGCCGAACAGAGACGCGATTCCGTGGGACATCGACCAGATGTGCAGCGCCATCATCATCGCCGGCGGGCGCGGCACACCAGGCGGCGCCATCGCCACCAGGCGCTCCGCGGCTGCGCGAATGATCGCGAATGCGCGCTCGCTGGCGACCAGCAGCGACGGATTGCTCTCCAATGGCAGTCCGGATTCAAACATCGCGGAGTAATACGCGGGCTGTTCACGCGCGAATGCGAGATAGGCTTTGCCGACGCGCTCGAACGCTGCCGGTGTATTGGGACGGCCGTCATCCCATGCCGCCGTGAGCCTTGCTTCGAACTGCTCAAATCCCTGCTGGGCGATGCTCGCGAGCAGTTCGTCCCGGTCGCGGAAATGACGATAGGGCGCGGCGGGACTGACGCCGGCCGATCGCGCGGCCTCGGCAAAGGTAAATCCAGCCGGGCCTTTTTGCGCAATCAGATCGAGCGCGGCCTGGATCAGCGCCTCTTTCAGATTGCCATGGTGATAGCCGCCATCCCGGCGGCCACGGTTCTTGTGCCAACTCATGTGAAAGGCTTTTACATGAGTTGGTTCGGCGCGTCACTCATCCGCGCGGTTGTGCTGAGGTCGCCGGACCGCAGATCAGATCGACAGTGCCCTTGGCGATCGCCTCGAGGTCGCTGCGCGGCAGACGGGCGCGGGACCTGATCGCGATCGCCTCGATGGTTGAAGCCGCGATTTGCGCCAGCACCTGCACATTTGCACTCGGGGGCAGTTCAGCCGCTTCCTGCGCTGCCTGGAAGCGCTTTGCGAGCGTTCGCTGCGTGCTGCCGAGCGCCTTCTGAACATAGGTTCGGATTTCCGGATCGGCCATCGCCTCCGACGTCGCCGTCATCACCGTGAAGCAGCCGCGCGGGCCGTTTTCACCGGCAAGGTAGACATCGATTGCTGTGGCGTAGATCCTCTCAAGTGTCTCGCGCAGCGTCAGTCCGGGGTCAAACGCTCCCGCAAAGGTCGTCGCCATCTCGTGGCGATACCGTTCATAGGCTTTCAGAAACAGATCCCGCTTGTCGCCGAAGGTGCCGTAAAGGCTCGGCCTGTTAATCCCCATCGCGTCGCTGAGGTCGTCGAGCGATGTCGCGGCAAAGCCGCCATCGCGGAACGCATCCATCGCCTTGCCCAGCGCCACATCGGGCTCAAAGGCGCGCGGACGCCCGCGGCGTTTCGGTGCGCGATCGGTTGCGGACGCTGTCTCTTCCTTTTTTTGTACCATATCGCAAATAATTCTCTTGACCCGGTTTAATTTATGCGGAACGGTATAAAAATCAATGCGGGCGCGCGACCGCTTGATTTCACCCGATCAGGAGACGCCCTATGGATCTCTATTTTTCTCCCCTGGCCTGCTCAATGGCAACGCGTATCGCGCTTTATGAAGCTGGCGCAGACGCCACTTTCCTCGAAGTCGATCCGAAAACAAAACACGTGCGACAGGACAATGCGGATTTTTTCGCGATCAATCCGCTCGGGCTTGTCCCGACCCTGCGCACCGATGACGGCGAGATTCTCACCGAAAACGCCGCCATCCTGCAGTATGTCGCCAACCGCTTCTCGGATACGGGGATATCTGCGTCATCCGAGCGTGAACGCACGCGTCTGCATCAGTGGCTGTGCTTCATCGGCACGGAATTGCACAAGGCACTCTTCATCAATCTGCTCGACAGCAAGGCACCTGCGGAAGTTCATGCCTACACGTTGAAGAAAAGCCTGTCGCGGCTCGATTATCTCAACACCTACCTGGAGGGCCGCGAATTCCTGCTCGATCACTTCACCGTCGCCGATGCCTATCTCGTCACGGTGCTGAACTGGAGCAGGGCCACGCCGCAGATCGATTTCGCCAACTGGCCGAACGTGAAGGACTACCTGTCCCGTCTGCGCAAGCGGCCCAGCATTACGCGCGCGCTCACCGAAGAGGCCGCGCTGTTTCAGGCTGAACAGGAACGTCACAAGGCGGCCTGACGTTCGAAAACACTTAAGCGCTAGTACCGCCGATTTGAAGTCCCTGTATCAGTTGCGGCGATCTCGTCCAGGGACTTCAAATCGATAGCGGTACTCAAATCGTAGGATTGCTAGTACCTTTGCTTTCCGGAGTTCGCAAAGCGGGTGCTGCGACGTGTTACGAACTTCGGAAAGCGGGTACTAGCGCGACCCCCCAGGCGCCGGCGCTCCTTGTTACTTCACGCAACCGTTTCGTCGCGCGGCATGAGCCGCCGCTCAGACTCGTCGGTCGCCCGCGAAAACACCCTCGGATCATCGAAGGCCCGGGCCAGCACCAGCGCACCCTGGATTTCCAGCACCGCCTGTTCCGCCTTACGCCGGGCGAGCGCTTTGTCGTCGCCGAGCCGCCGCAACGCTGTCGCCAGGGCGTCGACCCAGCCCGCGAAATAAACCTTCACTTTCTCGCTGAAAATATCGCGCGACGCCCCAAGCGCGATCACGCCCACAAGACAAACGCGCTGGCCCGAGCGGAAGTAGTTGTTTACGGCCGCGAACATCTCGGTAATTCCCTTTGCGGGATCGCTCGTTGTGCGCAGCGGCTTGTAGATGTGATCGACAAACCATTGATCGATAGCGGCGAGAACTTCCACCGCCATCTGTTCCTTGCCGCCGGGGAAATAGTTGTAAAGGCTGCCCTTGCCGAGGCCTGTGGCCTGCGAGATCAGCGCGAGCGTCGCCCCCTCGTAACCGTGCGCGCGAAACACCTCCGCCAATTGCGTCAGCAGCTCCGCGCGCTCGGTCACAGTCTTCGCCATATCCAACCTTCCCGCTGATAGCTGTTACTTCGGCTCCGGAGCGAGACCCGGATGATCCGCGGGCCGCGGCCCCAAAGGCCAATGGAACCGACGCTCGGCTTCGGTGATCTTCACATCGTTGATGCTGGCCTCACGGCGGCGCATCAGACCATCCTGATCGAATTCCCAGTTCTCGTTGCCATACGAGCGATACCATTGGCCTGCATCGTCATGCCACTCGTACTGAAATCGGACCGAAATGAAGTTGCCGTCGAATGCCCAGAGATCCTTGATCAGGCGATACTCGCGCTCTTTCTGCCACTTGCGCGTGAGGAACTCGACAATGGCCGGGCGTCCCTCCAGAAATTCCGAGCGATTTCGCCACCGGCTGTCTTCCGAATAAGCCAGCGAGACCTTCTCCGGATTTCGGGTATTCCAGGCATCTTCCGCCATGCGCGCCTTTTGCGCAGCGGTCTCTCGTGTGAAGGGGGGCAGCGGCGGACGCGACATGGATGTTCTCCTGCGAACTCGTTTGTACCGATAGGTACAACTTGTACCGATCAGTACAATCCGTCAAGCGCAAAGTTACATTCAGGCCGAAAAGCCGCGCCGAGGAAATTCCTTTAGACTGAGTCCTGATCGGCCTTCATGGCGATGCGCAGAGCTTTAGGGATCGGCCGCGCCCGCCCGCCTGACACGAACGCCACCTTGACGCGGGCCTCAATCAAAACGTCGTCGCCGCGCCGCACCTCCTGCCCAAGCGTGATCGATGCGCCTTTCACCTCGACCGGGACGGTGATGATGTCGAGGACATCGTCCATGCGGGCGGGCTTGAGATACTCGATCTGCATCGCGCGCACGACGAACGCGAAACCCGGCGCTTCATTCTCCGCTTCCGAAAACAGCGCCCGCTGATCCGCGCCAAGCAGCCGAAGATAGTTGGTCCGCCCGCGCTCCATGAAGCGCAGATAATTGGCGTGATAGACGATGCCGGTGAAGTCGGTATCTTCGTAATAGACGCGCACCTGCATGACGTGCTTGCCGTCGCGGATCGAACCGTCGAGATGTACTGTCACTGCCAAACCTATCGCTGCCAGAGCGTTTTCAAGCGCCTCTCTCTCGTGAAGAAAACGCGTCAAAGAGAGAAGGCAGCGGATCGTTTCGCGCAAAACTTCCGCCTGCGCAAGCGCAAGCCACGACCTCTACGAGATGATCGGGCCTTTCGCCGGCCGTCCCACGGTTACCAGCAATATCTCGGGCGGCACACCGAGGCGGAACGGCATGATGCTGCATCCAAGGCCGCCAGATACGATGACATCGCAGTTCTCACGAACATGCCCATAGGCCAATTTCCTGCCCGACGGCGACACCGGCGACCAGCCAAACAACCGAACCTGGCCGCCATGGGTGTGGCCGCTGAGCTGCAGAGCCACACGCGCCGGCACGCGCGTCGCCACATCAGGTTCATGGGCGAGCAAAATAATCGGCGCATCATCGGTGATCTTGTTCAGCGTTGCGGACAGATCATCGACACCGTAGTGCTTCATCCGCCTGAAGCGGCGCGCCGGCGCATAAGCCAATTGGTCACCGAGACCTGCGAGCCAAAACGGGTGATTGCCCTTGGTCAGCCGCTGCACGTCGTTTTCGTAAACCGGGATCCCGGCCTTTTCGAGCGCCTGCCGCGCGATCGGGAGGCCGCGCCCCTCGCGCTGCACGGTGTGGTCATCCCACCAGTCGTGGTTGCCGAGAATGGCGTGAACGCCGAGCGGCGCCCGCAAACCAGCCAGCACCGGCGCCCATTCCGTGGCCGGAATAAAGCGGCTCACATGGCGGTGGCCGGCGACATAGTCACCCAGCATGACGATGACATCGGCGCCGAGCGCGTTGGTGCGATCGACGATGCCGGCGATGCGCTCCAGCGACATCCAGGGATCGCAGGCATGAAGATCTGCGATGACCGCGATCTTGAGTTGAAGACCATCAGGCCAATTTTGAGGCGTGACGCGATACCGGGTGATGTTGAGCCGCTCCGGCTCGATGCCAAAGCCGTAAGCCGCGGTGGAGGCGCCAAACGCGCCCAGCCCGGCCATGAACTTTAAGAAATGTCGACGTGAAATCATGACTGCTTAAATCGTGATGCACACGATCAATCGTCGGCAATTAAAGCGGAATTACGGTGCCTCGTCGTCGCTGCTGCCAAACAAGCCGAATTGAGCCGCTTCACGTGATGGCTCGGTTAACCCGAGGTGCTTGAAGGCATGAGAGGTTAACAGCCGCCCGCGCGGGGTCCGCTGCAAATAGCCGCACTGAATCAGGTACGGCTCGATAATGTCCTCGATGGCATCGCGCGGCTCGGACAACGCCGCCGCCATGGTCTCGACCCCGACTGGGCCGCCACCATAGTTCAGGGCGATGGTCGTCAGATAACGCCGGTCCATGGCGTCGAGGCCTGCATTGTCAACTTCAAGCGCGCCGAGCGCGTTATCCGCGATCTTGCGATCGATGGCCGATGCATCCGCAGCGGAGGCGAAATCGCGCACCCGTCGCAACAGCCGCCCCGCGATGCGCGGCGTGCCGCGCGCGCGACGAGCAATTTCATTGGCACCGTCAGGCGTCATACCGATGCTGAGCACGCGCGCGCCGCGGGTGACGATTTTTTCGAGCTCCTCGACCGTGTAGAAATTCAGCCGCACCGGAATGCCGAAACGATCGCGCAATGGATTGGTCAGAAGTCCGGCGCGCGTGGTCGCGCCGACGAGGGTGAACTTCGCCAGATCGATCTTCACTGAGCGCGCTGCAGGCCCCTCTCCGATAATGAGATCGAGCTGGAAGTCCTCCATCGCGGGATAGAGCACTTCTTCAACGGAGGGACTGAGACGATGGATTTCGTCGATGAACAGAACATCACGCTCTTCGAGATTGGTCAGCAGCGCGGCCAGATCGCCGGCCTTGGCAATCACCGGCCCCGAGGTCGCACGGAAACCAACCCCCAGCTCGCGCGCCACGATCTGCGCCAGCGTGGTCTTGCCCAGTCCGGGAGGACCGACAAACAGCACGTGGTCCAGCGCTTCGTTGCGCTTGCGTGCGGCATCGATGAAGATTTGCAGATTGGCACGCGCCTGCTGCTGTCCGACGAATTCCGACAGGTTCTGCGGCCGCAGCGAGGTGTCGCCGATGTCGTCAGCACGGCGCTCGGGCGTCACAAGGCGGGATGTCGTCATGCTTCACTCACTTTGACAACTCTTTCAGCCCCAGCCTGATCAGTTGTGCGGTCTCTGCACTATCGCCTGCGCTGCGCGCCGCACTTGCAATCGCGGCCGCGGCCTGCGGCTGACCGTAACCGAGATTGATCAGCGCGGAGATCGCATCGGTGACGGGCCGCGGCGCACGGTTATCGTCCATGGCCTCGGACAGATGAACCACGGCAGGGTCCACATTCGCGAGCGCCGGCGTCTTGTCCTTCAACTCGGTGACAATACGCTCAGCCACTTTCGGTCCAACTCCCGGCGTGCGCGCCACCGCGGCCTTGTCACGCAGCGCGATGGCGTTGGCGAGATCGGAGGGCGGCAAGGTGCTAAGCACCGCAAGGGCAACCTTGGCGCCGACACCCTGCACGGTCTGCAGCAAGCGAAACCACTCGCGCTCCATGTCGGAGCGAAAGCCAAATAGCTTGATCTGATCCTCACGCACATAGGTTTCGATGGACAGCACTGCTGCTTCGCCGGGCGATGGCAGCGCCTGCAGCGTGCGGGCCGAGCAATGCACCTGATAACCAACTCCCTGGACGTCGAGGATCACGTAGTCCTCACCGTACGAGTCGATCAGACCTTTGAGCTTTCCGATCACGCCCCTGCCCTATCGTGTCGCAACGGCTGCCGCCGCGCCTGCCATCACAGTGCCGCCAATCCGATTGAGCAGACGCATCGCGCGCGAGCTGCGAAACAGCGACCGCGCACGTGCCGCCGCCAGCGCGTATCCGCCGAGCACAAACACCAGAACAGCTGCGATGATGCCCGCCAGTTCCGCGTAGCCGACAAAATCAATGCGCGAGACGTTGATCAGCGTCGGCGTCAGCGCGAGATAAAACACAATCGTCTTGGGATTGCCGAGTGTCAGCAGCAATCCGCCGAAAAACGACCGCAATGGCTTGCCATCCACATTCGTCGCCGCGTTCACATCGACAGGGGATGCAGGAGCGGTCCACAAGCGCCAGGCGATGAAGAGAAGATAGGCCGCGCCGGCGTATTTGATGATCGCAAAGATCATCGCGAAGCTGTTCGCGACGAATGACAGTCCAAGGACCGCGACGGCCAACCACGTCAGATCGCCCACGACAATTCCGCCGATGAAAGCGGGAACGCCGGCGGTGCCGCGCCCGATCACGCGCGCGAGCAGCGCTGCGATCGCGGGGCCGGGCGCCGCCGCAGCTACCAGAATCGCGAGCGCAAAAATTGTCAGGGCCGTCACGTCCATCGGAAACTGTCCTCGATTCCATCATCATCGCATCGAACGGCGGGCTCCGCCACCCGCCGAAAGGCGTCTTTAAAGTGCAACTTTCAGCTTCAAGAGCGCGCTTTGCCGGTGATGGGCGTGCGTGATGGCGATCGCCAGCGCATCGGCGGCATCCGGCGTTTTCGGATCAGCCTTGGGCAACAGCACGCCGAGCATGACGCGGATCTGGTTCTTGTCGGCGTGCCCTGCACCGACCACCGTCTTCTTCACCTGATTGGGCGCATATTCAGACACCGCGATGCCGAACTGAGCCGGCGCAAGCATCGCCACGCCGCGGGCCTGACCGAGCTTCAGCGTCGATGCGCCATCCTTGTTGACGAAGGTCTGCTCGACGGCCGCCTCCAGCGGCTTGAAATCCCCAAGCACCCGGGCAAGCCCCTGGTGAATGGCGAGCAGTCGTTCAGCCAGCGAAAGAGTGTCGCGGGATTCCACCGAACCGCAGCCGACATAGATTAGGCGATTCCCATCGATATCGATCACGCCCCAGCCGGTCCGGCGCAGGCCTGGATCGATCCCCAGAATACGTACGGGCGAGCGAATCGGTAGAGAGGTCATGGTCCAGTCCTACCACGACCGCGCCGGTCTGATCCAAGAAGAGGCAAGGTTCGAGGTCATGGCGCCCTCGGAACAACCAGGATCACACGAAGGTGGTTAACCGGCCATCTTCGCGGCAAGGGCGTCGGACACCTCGAAGTTCGCATAGACGTTCTGGACGTCGTCATGCTCGTTCAACGAGTCGAGCAGCTTGAACAGCTTCTCGCCGGTCTCGTCATCGACCGTGATGGTGTTTTGCGGTTTCCAGATCAACGCCGCCTTGCGCGGCTCGCCGAACTTCGCTTCCAGCCCCTTGGCCACTTCGTGGAACGTATCCTGCGACGCGAACACCTCGTGACCATCCTCGCTCGAGACGACATCGTCGGCGCCAGCTTCGATCGCAGCTTCCAGCATGTCGTCAGGCGACGCCACTTTCGCGTCGTATTCGATGACGCCAACACGATCGAACATGAACGACACCGAGCCGGTTTCCCCGAGGTTGCCGCCCGATTTGGTGAAGTAAGACCGGATGTCCGATGCCGCACGGTTGCGGTTGTCCGTCAACGCTTCGACGATGACGGCGACACCGCCCGGACCATATCCCTCGTAACGAATTTCATCATAGTTTTCGCCCTCGCCACCAATGGCCTTCTTGATGGCGCGCTCGATGTTGTCCTTCGGCATATTTTCCGCGCGCGCCGCAACCACGGCTGCGCGCAAACGCGGGTTCATCGCCGGATCGGGGGTCCCAAGCTTGGCCGCCACGGTGATTTCGCGCGCGAGCTTGCCGAACATCTTGGACCGCATCGCGTCCTGCTTGCCCTTGCGGTGCATGATGTTCTTGAATTGGGAATGTCCGGCCATGCGGGAGTCTCTCGAAGGTTGTGATTCGCGGGCGGTATTCAAAATCGCCCAACGGCGCGGGTTTATAGGCCCGGCCCGGATAAAATTAAAGACGGGTCGATCGATTTTAAGGACCGGCCTGGTGCACTGGCAGGTTTCACCAGAAGTCCGGCACCGCGCGTTCCAGCAATGGACCGATCCGCACGGCAGCGACTTTCGCCGCGAGCCCGGTCGCATCGTCGGTTTCCACAGCGACTCCGCTGAGCGTGGCCGCGCCGTCCGCAGGCTCAAAGCGCCCCGCCGGATAGCCGCGTAGGAAACGCCCCAGCGGCTCCTCGCGATCCATGCCGATGATCGAGTGGTAATCGCCGGTCATGCCGGCATCGGTCATGTAGGCCGTGCCGCCGGACAGGATACGATGATCGGACGTCGGGACATGGGTGTGCGTTCCGACCACGAGGCTCGCCCGGCCATCGCAGAAATAGCCGATCGCCTGCTTCTCGCTGGTGGCCTCGCCGTGGAAATCGACCACGACAGCATCTGCCGCCTGCCCCAGCGGACAAGCATTCAGTTCACGATCGATCACACCAAATGGATCGTCGAATGGCTGCATGAAGACGCGGCCGATCCCGTTGATAACGAGTGCGCGCTTACCTGTTCTTGTCTCGACCAGCGCGGCACCGCGCCCGGGTGTGCCTTGCGGGAAATTCGCCGGCCGGATGAGACGCGGCGCACGTTCGATGAAGACAAGCGCCTCGCGCTGATCCCACGAGTGATTGCCGAGCGTGATGGCATCGGCGCCGGCATCGAGCAGCTCTTGGTAGATGGATTCAGTGATGCCGAATCCACCTGCAGCATTCTCACCGTTCACCACGACCAGATCGAGCCGCCAATCACGAATCAGGCCCGGCAATGTATCGATCACAGCTGTGCGCCCGCTTCGCCCCACCACATCGCCGACAAATAAAATGCGCACCTAGTGTCCTGAATCCGAAGTTCGCCCTAATCCCGCAGCGCATCCCTTAGCGAACTTCGGATTCGAAAGGACACTAGCAAATCTATGATTCTAGTACCGCTTTCGATTTGAAGTCCCTGAACGAGGTCGCCGCAATTGATACAGGGACTTCAAATCGGCGGTACTAGAGCCTCCGCAGATCGATCAACTCGTGCTCGGTTAGCACACAATCGAGCTGCTCGTCGTGCGAGAACGCTGGGACGACGTCGATTTCCTGCACTGCAAAAGCGACACCAATGACGGTGATCTTCTTGAGCGCACGCAGATTTTGCAGCGTGCGATCATAGTACCCGCGGCCGTAGCCGATGCGATGGCCCACACGATCGAATGCGGCGAGCGGGACAAGCACGATGTCGGGGTCAACTTCCGGCGCATCGGACGATGGTTGAAAGATTCCGTATTGCCCGCGCACCAACCTTTCGTTCGGCTCCCACGCGCGAAAGATCAACGCATGATCGCGCGCAATCACCACCGGCAATGCGAGCACCGCGCCTTTACCGGCAAGAGCATCCATCAATGGGAATGGATCGAGTTCGCTGTTGATCGGCGAATAGCCCGCGACAATCACGCCGTGCGGCAATTCAACCGGCAACGGCGTCGCCGCGATGAGCTGCGCGCCATGGCTGCGCTGCTCGGCACTCAACGCGTCGCGACGCGCGAGAACCGTCCGGCGCAGTTCATTTTTCAGCTGTGTCGAATCGACTTGCATTCATCCCCATGACCGCCATGGCGTGGTCTATGAGAAAACAAGACCTTGAGTCCCGACACAAGACCGGGACACAACGCGATCTCATGTGGGGGAAAGTTCTCACGCAGAGAAAAAAAGAAGTGCGAAGCCACTATGGCCGTTGAAGCACTCGATCCCGGAGCACCTACGAAAGTAGGTGGGCACCATATGATCGGATCCACGGACCCGGCCAGGGACAGTTCCCTAAAGGATCGATAAGGCCCCGGGGATTATATGGCTTCTGACGCGCGAAGCAGCCTCGCCTGACCAATGTAACCACGATCTCGGCGAACCGCTAGTGTCCTTTCGAATTCAAAGTTCGCGACTGAGTATGCCGCAATACGAGGCGAACTTTGAATTCGGGACATGCGCGGGTCGGCGACGAACTCTCACCCGATCGCGACACCGTTGTGCGACGGGCGGTTGAGCTCGCGGGTCATCTTCTCAATGCGATCCGATGCGGAATTCAATGCGTTCACCACCGCCGTCTGCGTCACGCGGGCACGTTCAGCCGCGACCACCCGCACGTCGCGCAACGCCACGAGCTCTTCCTCGAGGCCACGGATGCGCTGGCCGGAATCGACCAATTCATCAGCGACCATCAACGCCGCCATGACGGTGAGACGCTGATCGCCGATCTCGCCAAACTTGGTGCGAAGACTTGCGATGCGCGATTCCAGATTTTCCGCGAGCCTTAACAGCCGCGTTTCCTGGCCCTGCTCGCAGGCCATGCGATACTGCCGGCCGTTGATGGTGACATTGACGTGGTTCATGCCGGCTCTCCGGAATCGATGACCGAACGAATAGTGTCGATTGCCACATCGAGGCGCTGGGCGATTTCACGGTTGGTCCGTTCAAGCGTGCGGGACCGCACCAATGTGCCATCGAGCTCGTGAGCCAACCGCGAACGGTCGTTGCCCAACGCCTGAATCTGGGCCGCCATTTCATCATGCGCATTATCAGCCTCGCGACGGCGTTCAACCGCGCTTTCGAGGCCATCGAGGGCGGCCGCAAGACGCCGGGTGGCGAGTTCGATGTCGCTTGGCCCGGACGTGGCGGGATCGGAATTGTTGAGGCCCTTGGCACTGCGATCGGTCATAGCGGGACAGCAGCCTTTTTTCTGCTCTGGTGACGCAAAAGCAGCGGACCAGCAAGCATTTAGGCGAGGAAATTTACGTCCCTCCCGAGGGAAGCGCAATGTGCGGTGCGAGCTATGCACACAAAGCGAAGAGGCCGCTTGGTTGCAGTGCCCAATGCCCTTGGACTCTCGGGTTTTCAGGTGCTATCCACCGCATATGACGGTCTTTTGACCGCGTCCTCTCCACAGACGCGGGCTCCCCACACTCCGAATCTCAGGCGGATATTCATGACTACGCACGTCGACCCCTCCCGTATGGCCAATGCGGTCCGGGCTCTCGCCATGGATGCGGTCGAGAAGGCCAAATCCGGTCACCCTGGCCTGCCTATGGGCGCGGCCGACGTGGCCACCGTGCTGTTTACGCAATTCCTCAAATTTGATGCGAAGGATCCGGCGTGGCCGGACCGTGATCGCTTTGTTCTGTCCGCCGGCCACGGCTCGATGCTGCTGTATGCGCTGCTGTATCTGACCGGCAACGAGACGATGACGATCGAACAGATCAAGAATTTCCGCCAGCTGGGTTCCCTGACGCCGGGCCACCCTGAAAACTTCGTCACGCCGGGCATCGAGACAACCACCGGACCGCTGGGCCAGGGCATCGCAACCGCTGTCGGTATGGCGCTTGCCGAGCGCCGCATGGCGGCGGATTTCAGCGGCGACGTTGTCGATCATTATACCTATGTGCTCGCATCCGACGGTGACCTCATGGAAGGCATCAGCCAGGAAGCCATTGCGTTTGCTGGGCATCTCAAGCTCAACAAGCTGATCGTGATGTTCGACGACAACGGCATCTCGATCGACGGCGCGATTTCCCTGTCGGATTCAGTCGATCAGGTGAAGCGCTTCGAGGCCGCCGGCTGGGCGGCCGAGCGCGTCAACGGTCATGATCCGAAAGCGATTGCAGACGCGCTCTCGCGCGCTCAGAAGTCCGATCGTCCGACCCTGATCGCATGCAAGACCACGATCGGTTTCGGCGCGCCGAACAAGGCGGGTTCGGAAAAATCACACGGCTCGCCGCTCGGCGCCGAGGAAATCGCCGGCGCGCGCAAGAACCTCAACTGGGATGCACCGCCGTTCGAAATTCCGCAGGACATTCTCGGTGCCTGGCGTGACGCGGGATCGCGTGGCGCCAAGGCGCGGGCCGAGTGGAGCAAGCGGCTGTCGGCGAAGGATTCCGCCGCACGTGCGGAGTTCGAACGCCGCGTGAAGGGCGATTTGCCTGCGAAGGCGCTCGCCGATGCCGTGGCCGGAATGAAGGCAGCGCTTGCCGCTGCTCCGAAGGACATCGCCACGCGCACCGCATCCGAACAGGCGCTCGAAGTGCTTTGTGCAGCGGTTCCCGAAATGATCGGCGGCTCCGCCGACTTGACCGGCTCCAACAACACCCGCGTCAAAGGCATGGTCGCGATCTCCGCCAACAATTACGGCGGGCGCTACGTCAATTACGGCATCCGCGAGCACGGCATGGCCGCCGCGATGAACGGCATCGCCCTGCACGGTGGCCTGATCCCGTATTCGGGAACGTTCCTCGTGTTCTCGGACTATCTGCGTCCGGCGCTGCGCCTTGCCGCGCTGATGGGCGAACGTGTGATCCACGTTCTGACCCATGACTCGATCGGTCTTGGCGAAGACGGCCCGACCCATCAGCCGGTCGAACATCTCGCCGCCCTGCGCGCGATTCCGAACTGCGATGTGTTCCGCCCCTGCGATACGGTGGAAACGCTGGAATGCTGGCAGCTCGCACTGGAATCGAAAGATCGCCCGAGCGTACTGGCGCTGACCCGCCAGAATCTGCCGCAGCTTCGCCTGGCGAACGACGCCAACAACAAATGCGCCGATGGCGCCTACGAAATTTCGAAGTCGGACGGCGAGGCGAAGGTCTCGATCTTTGCGTCCGGCTCGGAAGTCTCTCTGGCGGTCGACGCGCAGAAGCTGCTTGCTGCGCGCGGCATTCCGACGCGGGTGGTCTCGGTGCCG
Source organism: Bradyrhizobium sp. SYSU BS000235 (assembly GCF_049747295.1). Classification (NCBI taxonomy): domain Bacteria; kingdom Pseudomonadati; phylum Pseudomonadota; class Alphaproteobacteria; order Hyphomicrobiales; family Nitrobacteraceae; genus Bradyrhizobium; species Bradyrhizobium sp. SYSU BS000235. The sequence goes on along the minus strand of NZ_JBMHJM010000001.1, from coordinate 2,823,431 downwards.
TGCATGGATCGCCTGCTCGAACTGCCCGCCACCAAAAAGGCCGCGATCATCGGTAACGCTCCGGTCAAGATTGCCGTGGAAGCGGCGATTCGTCAGGGCTGGGACGCCATCATCGGCATGGATGGCATTTTCGTCGGCATGAGCGGATTCGGCGCCAGCGCCCCATATAAGGAACTGTACCGGCACTTCGGGATCACCCCGGACGCCGTTGCGGACGCCGCCCAGGCCCGGCTGAAGGCCTGATAACCCTTCCGGAACATTCAATTTTCGGGAGATTGCAAGACAACGCCATTCGGGGCAAAAACTGCCCCGAAAATCGTCATTTTTTGAACGTCGAGGAGAAGGTGAATGGCAATCCGGGTCGCGATCAATGGATTTGGGCGTATCGGCCGTAACATTCTGCGCGCAATCTATGAATCCAAGCGCACGGACATCCAGGTGGTTGCCATCAACGATCTCGGCCCGGTCGAGACCAACGCCCATCTGCTCCGCTATGACTCGGTCCATGGCCGCTTTCCCGGCGAAGTAACGGTCGAGGGCGACTCGATCAGCCTCGGCAACGGCAAGATCAAGGTCACCGCCGTGAAGGACCCTTCCACCTTGCCATGGAAGGAACTCGGCATTGACATCGCGATGGAATGCACCGGCATCTTCACCGCGAAGGACAAGGCTTCAGCCCACCTCACCGCAGGCGCCAAGCGCGTGCTGGTGTCGGCACCGGCGGACGGCGCAGACGCAACCATCGTGTACGGCGTCAACCATGACAAGCTGACCAAGAATCATCTCGTCGTCTCGAACGGGTCGTGCACCACGAACTGCCTCGCCCCTGTCGCCAAGGTGCTGAACGATACCGTCGGCATCGAAACCGGCTTTATGACGACGATTCACGCCTACACCGGCGACCAGCCGACCCTCGACACCATGCATAAGGATCTCTATCGCGGCCGCGCGGCAGCGCTGTCGATGATCCCGACATCGACGGGTGCGGCGAAGGCGATCGGCCTGGTGCTTCCCGAACTCAACGGCAAGCTGGACGGCGTCGCGATCCGCGTGCCGACCCCGAACGTCTCCGTGGTCGATCTCAAGATCATTGCCAAGAAGGCCACCACCAAGGAAGAGATCAACGACGCGATGAAGCGTGCGGCTGCGCAGGAGCTGAAGGGCATCCTGAGCACCACCAGCGATCCGAACGTGTCGATCGACTTCAACCACGACGCCAGCTCGTCGACCTTCGCCTTCGACCAGACCAAGGTGCAGAACGGCACGCTGGTGCGCGTGATGTCGTGGTACGATAACGAGTGGGGCTTCTCCAATCGTATGTCGGATACGGCAGCCGCGATGGGCAAGTTGCTCTGATCAGTTAAGACATCCAGCAGTCGCAACGAGTTCTGATGTCCGGTTTTCGTACCCTCGACGACGTCGACGTAAAGGGAAAGCGCGTGCTGTTGCGCGTGGACCTCAACGTTCCGATGGACAATGGCCGCGTGTCCGACACCACGCGGCTGCAACGGATCGCCAAGACGATCATTGAACTGTCCGAGAAGGGCGGCAAGGTCATCATCCTTGCCCACTTCGGACGGCCCAAGGGACCGGACCCGAAGGAATCGCTCAAGCCGGTCGCGATTGCGCTCGGCTACGTTCTGCTGCGTCACGTCGAGTTCGCCTCCGACTGCGTTGGCGAGGTGGCGCAAAAGGCCGTCGCGGCGATGAAGGACGGTGAAATTCTCTGCCTTGAGAACACCCGTTTTCATAAAGGCGAAGAAAAGAATGATCCGGCATTCGTCGCGGAGTTGGCGAAGCTCGGCGATATCTGGGTCAACGACGCGTTTTCCTGCGCTCACCGTGCTCATGCATCGACCGAAGGTCTCGGTCATGTGCTGCCGGCCTATGCCGGGCGAACCATGGAGGCCGAGCTCGACGCGCTGAGCAAGGCGCTCGAAGCGCCAACTCATCCCGTGATTGCCATTGTCGGCGGCTCCAAGGTCTCGACCAAGATCGACCTTCTGGAAAATCTCGTTTCCAAGGTCGATGCGCTCGTGATCGGCGGCGGCATGGCCAACACCTTCCTGCACGCCCAGGGCATCAACGTCGGGAAGTCGCTGTGCGAGAAGGATCTCGCTGCCACCGCGCAGCGCATTCTTGAGAAGGCCGAAAGTGCAAACTGCGCGATCATCCTGCCGGTCGACGCGATCGTCGCCTACCATTTCGAGGCAAACGCGCCGTCGCATGCGTATGGCCTCGACGCGATTCCCCACGACGGCATGATCCTCGACGTCGGCCCGCTGTCGGTCGAACGCATCAACGCAGCGATCGACGATGCCGCAACCCTGGTCTGGAATGGCCCGGTGGGTGCATTCGAGATGGCGCCGTTCGACCGCGGCACCGTGCAGGCCGCAAAGCATTCCGCGGCGCGGACCAAGGCCGGCAAGCTGATCTCGGTCGCCGGCGGCGGCGATACGGTGGCGGCGCTGAACCACGCAGGCGTGGCCAAGGATTTCACCTACGTTTCGACCGCAGGCGGCGCATTCCTCGAATGGATGGAAGGGAAACCTTTGCCGGGCGTCGAGGTTTTGAGGACGGGTAGCGCCGGTCATTAAACCGGCGCCCTTTTCATTTGAAGTTCACGCTGGCGCCATCAAGAGCGCCACACTCACAGTTGGAGAGAACAGATGGCTCGCATCACCTTGCGCCAATTGCTGGATCACGCAGCAGAACACGACTACGGGGTCCCGGCCTTCAACATCAACAACATGGAGCAGGCGCTTGCGATCATGGACGCCGCCAGCTCGCTCGACGCGCCGGTCATCATCCAGGCGTCGCGCGGCGCGCGCTCTTACGCCAACGACGTGATGCTCAGGCACATGATGGACGCGGTGACGGAGATCCATCCGCAAATTCCGGTCTGCGTGCATCTCGATCACGGCAATGAGCCCGCGACCTGCATGACCGCCATTCAGGCCGGCTTCACGTCGGTGATGATGGACGGTTCGTTGAAAGCCGATGGCAAGACTCCCGGCGACTGGGCTTACAACGTCGGCGTGACCAAGACCGTGACCGACATGGCTCATCTCGGCGGTATTTCCGTGGAAGGCGAGCTCGGCGTTTTGGGTTCTCTCGAAACCGGCATGGGTGACAAGGAAGACGGCCACGGCGCCGAAGGCAAGCTCTCCCACGACCAGCTTCTGACCAATCCCGACGAAGCCGTGAAGTTCGTGCAAGAGACCAAGGTCGATGCGCTGGCGATTGCCATGGGCACGTCGCACGGCGCCTACAAATTCACCCGCAAGCCGGACGGCAACATTCTGGCGATGAACGTCATCGAGGAAATCCACCGCAAGCTGCCGAACACCCACCTTGTGATGCACGGGTCCTCGTCGGTCCCGCAGGACCTGCAGGACATCATCAACAAGTTCGGCGGACAGATGAAGCCGACCTGGGGTGTTCCGGTGGAAGAAATCCAGCGCGGCATCAAGAATGGCGTGCGCAAGATCAACATCGATACCGACAACCGCATGGCGATGACCGGCCAGATCCGAAAGGTGCTGACCGAGCACCCGAGCGAGTTCGATCCGCGCAAATACCTGAAGCCGGCCATGGAAGCGATGACCAAGCTCTGCAAGCAGCGTCTGCAGGAGTTCAACACCGCGGGCCAGGCCAGCAAGATCAAGCGCGTGCTCACCACCGCCGAGATGGCGAAACGTTACGCTTCGGGCGAACTCAACCCGAAAATCGCCTAACCATTACAAACGGGCGGGAGATATCCCGCCCCTTTTTTGGCCGCAGTCCGGGGGCATCACACCGACATCATGGCCACCAAACCTGTTCCGCCCCGACCCGCGCCAAGGCTCTACCTTGCGACGCTTCCGGTCACCGACCCCGCACAACTGCTGGCCAGCCTGCCCGACCTGCTGACGGCTGCAGACGTTGCGGCCGTTCTGCTCAGGCTCGCACCTTCCGATGAACGCAGCATGATCCAGCGCGTGAAAGCCCTGGCTCCGGCCATTCAAAAGGCCGGCGCAGCATTGCTGCTCGACGGACACCCGACGCTGGTGGCACGCGCCGGGGCAGACGGCGCCAATCTGACCGGCCTGGACGCGATGCAGGAGGCCATGCCGACGCTGAAGCCGGACCGCATCGTCGGTATCGGCGGACTAAGCACACGCCATGACGCCATGGTCGCGGGGGAAGCGGGAGCCGACTACGTGCTGTTTGGCGAGCCTGACGCGAACGGCGAACGCCCCTCGGCCGACGCCGTCTTCGAGCGCCTGCAATGGTGGGCGGAAGTCTTCGAGCCGCCCTGCGTCGGCTTTGCCGCAACGAAGGAAGAAGCCGGCCTGTTCGCATCGGCCGGAGCCGATTTCATCCTGATCAGCGATTTCATCTGGCAAGATGAGCGTGGTCCGCGCGCGGCGCTTGTCGAAGCCGCGAATATCGTCAGGCAAAGTTTTGGCGAGGCGTTCGGACACACCACGGTCGAAGAGGAATAGACCGGATGTCGACGCCTTCTTACGCGAAGGTTTTTGCAAGATGCCTTGCGTCGGCCATTGTCGCCGCGGCACTTGCCACAGGTGCGTCGGCACAGATTTCATTAACGCCGCCCGGCATGAAGCAACCGCCTCCCCCCGAGAAGCCAAAAAGCGCGCCGAAAGCAAAGGCTCCCGCACCGAAAGCCAAAGCTGCACCGAAGCCGCAGGCTCCCAAGGCAGATGAGGCCGCGCCGAAGCCATCATCACCTCCGGCACAAAAGAAGGATGCGTCGTCCAAGGCTGCAACTCCGGCACCCGCGGCCGACAATCCCAATGTCGATGCCGCCTATGGCGCCTATCAAATGGGCCTCTATCGAACCGCGTTTAACCTTGCGATGAAGCGCGTGCAGGAAACCAGCGATCCCAAATCGATGACGCTGCTGGGCGAACTTTATTCCAACGCGCTCGGGATCAAGCGCGACGATACCAAGGCCGCCGAATGGTATAAACAGGCGGCGGATCGCGGTGACCGCGAAGCCATGTTCGCGCTTGCCATGATGAAAATCGCCGGGCGCGGCGGGCCGGCCAATCGCGAGGAAGGAGCCCGGCTGCTCGCGGCATCAGCCAAACTGGGCAAGGCAGCGGCGGCCTATAATCTTGGTCTGCTCTATCTCGAAGGCCAGACCTTTCCGCAGGACCTGAAACGCGCTGCGGAATTGTTTCGTCAGGCCGCGGACGCCGGCAATCCTGAAGCCCAATACGCGCTGGCCACCTTTTACAAGGAAGGCCGCGGCGTCGAAAAGGACCTCACCGAAGCGGCACGGCTGATGCGTGCAGCCGCGATGGTCGACAACATCGATGCCGAAGTCGAATACGCCATTGCGCTCTTTAACGGCACCGGAACACCCAAGGACATTCCAACGGCTGTCGCCCTCCTCAACCGGGCCTCGCGCCAGAACAGCCCGATCGCGCAAAACCGGCTTGCCCGCATTCTGGTCGACGGAATCGGCGTGCCGGTGGATAAGGTGAACGGCTTCCGCTGGCATCTGGTAGCCAAAACGGCCGGAAACGGCGACCCCGACCTCGACGCACAATTTGCCCAGCAACCGCCGGAAATTCAAAAAAAAGCCGAAGAAGCCGCGAAAAAGTGGTTCGGGACCAAGTAAAGTCGCGATGATTCAATACCCTTGACGCCAATCCGCTTTGACGCCAAGCATCCTCACCAACCTTACCTCTCCTCTTGTCCAGACCTCGCCTCACAGGTCGATTAAATCGAGTCCATGCTTCATTCAGCGCTCATCAACGTCATGGTCAAAGCCGCGCGCCGCGCCGGCCGCAGCCTCAAGCGCGATCTCGGCGAGATCGAAAACCTGCAGGTGTCGCTGAAAGGACCGGCGAATTTCGTTTCCGCCGCGGACAAGCGCGCCGAGGAGATTCTCTATGAAGATCTCACCAAGGCACGGCCGGGCTATGGCTTCCTCGGCGAGGAAGGCGGTACGCGCGAAGGCACCGACAAATCCAACACCTGGATTGTCGATCCGCTCGATGGCACCACGAATTTTCTGCACGGCATCCCGCAGTTCGCGATCTCGATTGCCTTGCAGCGCGAAGACGTGATGGTCGCCGGCGTGATCTATAACCCTGCCAATGACGAGCTCTACATTGCCGAGCGCGGCAAAGGCGCCTTCCTGAACGACACACGCCTGCGCGTCGCCGGGCGCAAGCAGTTGAATGAATGCGTCGTCGCCTGCGGGCTGCCGCATATCGGCCGCGGCGACCATGAGTTGTCACGCCGTGAAATGACCGAGATGCAAAATCGCGTGGCCGGCTTGCGCCGCTTCGGGGCGGCATCGCTCGACCTCGCATTTGTCGCGGCAGGCCGTCTCGACGGCTATTGGGAACGAAATCTGCAGCCGTGGGACATTGCAGCCGGATTGGTCATGGTGCGCGAAGCCGGCGGCGTTGTCAGCGGCATCGAGGGCGGCGATACGGCGATGGCCACCGGCCATGTTGTCTGCGGCAATGAGATCGTCCAGCGCGAGCTGGTGAAGATTCTCAAGCCTCTGGGCTAGGCGTTAACGGCCAAGCGTATATTTTTCCAGCCTGCACACGGCTGTCACATACCAGCTCGACTGCGTCACCGACGACGATGGCAATCGAGCCTGTTCGCTTGCGCACAACAAGCGCTGAAATAGCCGGTGAGGTTCCCAACCTCGTCTCTGGTGGTGGTTTAGAAGTCCGCGTCATTTTTCGCGCGCGATTCAAGCGACCTTCTGACCTAAACCACACGAGAATCGTAGGTACCGGTGTCCTTTCGAATGCAAAGTCGCGACGAGGTGCGCTGCACTATGAGGCGAACTTCGGATTCGGGTCGCTAGGTGGCGATCGCGCCTTTTCTCCCGCCGCCGCTGTGCCATATTGGTGGCTGACATCTTCTCCAGACAAGGATGACGGTCCCGACATGGCGAAACCTTCCGTATCCGGCAGCACGGCCAATCTAGACGTTACCAAGCTCTCAACGCCGCGAATTTTTCTGGTCCGGATGCTGGTCTTTCTGATCCTGTGCGGATTGATCGTCGTCGTCCTCTACAAACAGATCTGGCTGGCATTTCTGGCCAATCCGGGCCTCAATGCACTGATCGGCGGTGTGCTGGCCATCGGCATCATCCTGGCCTTCCGGCAGGTGATCCGCCTCTATCCGGAAATCTCCTGGGTCAACAGCTTCCGTATCTCCGACCCCGGTCTCGCTGTTGATCGCCGGCCTAGGCTGTTGGCACCGATGGCGGCCATCCTCAGCCACCGCACCGGCGGACGCATGAGCATCTCGCAGCAGACCATGCGGCACCTGCTCGATTCCATTGCAACGCGCCTCGATGAAGCACGCGACCTGTCCCGTTACATGACCGGCCTGCTGGTGTTTCTCGGCCTGCTCGGCACCTTCTGGGGCCTGATCGAAACCGTCGGCTCCGTCGGGAAGGTCATTGAAGGCCTCAAGGTCGGCGGGGACGCCGGCTCGGTGTTCGATACGTTGAAGGAGGGCCTCGCTGCGCCACTTGGCGGCATGGGCATCTCCTTTTCGTCCTCGCTGTTTGGCCTTGCCGGTTCGCTCATCCTGGGCTTTCTCGATCTGCAATCGAGCCAGGCGCAGAATCGTTTCTACACTGATCTCGAAGACTGGCTGGCCGAAACCGTCCAGGAATATGCTGCAGATGGTCATTCTCATGCCGCCGTATCGCCCGAGTTGAAGCCTGTGCTCGATCGGCTGCACATCGCCGTCGAGGAAATGGGATCAACCAAAGCGACCACAACCGCGATGGCCAATCTCGCGGAAGCCATTCAGGGCCTCGTTCATCACATGCGAACGGAGCAGCAACTGATCCGTGAATGGGCCGACGGCCAGGGCGAGCAAAATCGTGAGATCAAGGGTCTTCTGGAGCGCATCGCAAAGCAGCCCGAGAAGAACTAGTACCGCCGAGATTAAAGGATAGCAGGCTATGGCGCTCTCGCGTTCACGTCGCAACGACAGCGGTTTCAACTACTGGCCGGGCTTTGTCGACGCATTGTCGACGCTCGTGCTCGCCATCGTGTTCCTGCTGTCGGTCTTTCTCGTCGTGCAGTTTTTCCTCTCGCAGGAAGTGACTGGCAAGGACAAGGCGCTGGAGCGCCTGAACGCACAGATCGCGCAACTCAACGATCTGCTGTCGCTGGAGAAACTCGGCAAGCTCAACCTCGAGGACCAGGTTTCGCAGATGCGGGCAGGCCTCGCCTCGGCGGAAGGCGAGCGCGATCGCATCAAAGGATTGTATAACGGCCTCGCAGGCGCCGGCGCGGATGCCACTGGCCGCGCCACCGAACTCGGCAAGGCGCTGGATTCCGAAAAGCAGATTTCTGCCCGCGCGCTTGCCCAGGTCGAGGTCCTCAATCAACAAATCAGCGCATTGCGCCGCCAGCTCGCGGCCCTTGAAGAGGCTCTCAATGCCTCGGAGAAGCGCGACAAGGAATCCCAAGGCAAGATTGCCGATCTCGGCCAGCGCCTGAACGTCGCCCTGGCGCAACGGGTCCAGGAACTCTCCCGTTACCGGTCTGAGTTTTTCGGAAAGCTCCGAACCATTCTCGGCAATCGGCCGGATGTCCGCGTGGTCGGCGATCGCTTCGTCTTTCAGTCGGAAATCTTTTTTGACACCGGACAAGCAACCCTCCTGCCGGAAGGCCGTGCCGAGCTCGACAAGCTTGCCGCAGCACTAATCGATCTCGACAAGCAGATTCCATCGGAGATTGCCTGGGTCCTGCGCGTCGATGGCCACACCGACGTGCGGCCGATTGCAAGCCCGCAGTTCAAATCAAACTGGGAGCTGTCATCGGCGCGCGCCATTTCCGTTGTGCAATATCTTGTCTCTCTGGGCGTGCCAGCCCAGCGACTGGTCGCCGCAGGGTTTGCCGAATTCCAGCCGCTTGATCCCGAAAAAACCGAAGAAGCTTTCAAACGTAATCGCCGTATCGAACTCAAGCTCACCGAACGGTAACCCGCGAGATATTTCGCTAACTGAAAGACATCATGTCCTCTGCGTTCACTCTGCGACCCTACCGCAATACTGACGAAGACGCGGTGATCGAATTGTGGTTTCGCACCTGGCAGCAGGCCTATCCGTCCATCGATTTTTCGGCGCGTCTCGACACCTGGCGTATCCGCTGGCGCAACGAACTTGCCCCGTCGGCCCGCATTATCGTCGCCGAGAAAGCCGCCAGCATCGTTGGCTTCGTCACCATCGATCAAACCGGATATCTCGATCAGCTCGTCGTCGATCCTGAGTCCTGGGGCTCGGATCTCGGGAATGTGCTGATGACGGAAGCCAAGCTGATGTCGCCCGAAGGCATCACCTTGCTGGTCAACACCGACAATGCCCGCGCCATCCGCTTCTATACGCGCAACGGATTTCGCCACACCCATGACGACGTCAATCCGGTCTCAGGTCGGCTTGTCTACGGCATGGCGTGGAAGCCGTAATTGGCTCACACGCCTTCGAACTGCAAGCGGGCAAGACGAGCATAGAGACCGTTGGCTGCGACCAACGCGGCGTGAGTGCCCTGCTCGACGATCCGGCCGTTTTCCATCACGAGAATACGATCGCACGACAACACCGTCGCCAGACGATGCGCGATGACCAGCGTGGTGCGGTGGCTCATCAGATCTTCCAACGCGGTCTGCACCAGGGTTTCGCTTTCCGCATCCAGCGACGAGGTTGCCTCATCAAGCAGCAGCAGCGGAGCATCGCGCAGAATGGCACGCGCGATGGCCACGCGCTGACGCTGGCCGCCCGACAACGTCACGCCGCGCTCTCCAAGCTGGGTTTCAAAACCTTCGGGGAGCCGGGTGATGAATTCCGTGGCATGCGCCAGTTCCGCAGCGCGCTCGACCTCGGCATCGGTCGCGTCCGGCCGTCCGAAGCGAATATTCTCGCGGGCGGTAGCCGCGAAGACCGTGGAGTCCTGCGGGACGAGTGCAATGCGCGCACGGATCTCGCGCGGGTCCGCCTCGCGGATCGGCACGCCATCCACCGAGATCGAACCGCTGGCGGGATCGTAGAAACGAAGCAGCAAGTGGAACAGAGTGCTCTTGCCGGCCCCGGACGGGCCAACAACGGCGACCTTCTCGCCTGCGCGCACCGCGAATGAAACGCCATCGGCCGCAAAGTGTTCAGGCCGCGTCGGGTAAGCGAAACGAACATTTTCGAACGTCACGTCGCCGCGCGGCGGCACCGGCAGCGCGCGCGGATTCACCGGCGGCGCGATGTCCGGCTTGATGCGAAGAATTTCGAACAACCGCTCTGAGGCGCCGGAGGCCTGCGAGATTTCACCCCAGACCTGGCTGAGCTCACCGAGCGCGCCTGCTGCGAATGCAGCGTACAGCACGAACTGGCCCAAGCGACCGGCACTGATCTGATGGGTCAGCACGTCATGCGAACCGATCCACAAGATCGCCACCACGCTTGCAAAGATCAGGAAGATCACAATCGCGGTGAGATACGCCCGCGCTCCCGTCGAGTTGCGCGCCGCCTGATAGGCCCGCTCGACCTCTCCGCCGAAACGTGCCTGCGCCAGACGTTCGTTGGTGAAAGCCTGCAGCGTGCGGATCGCACCGATCAACTCGGAGGCGTAGGACGATGCATCGGCAAGGGTATCCTGCGCACCGCGCGACAATTTTCGCACCCGGCGGCCGAACGCGACCAGCGGCAGCACGATCAGCGGGATCACCGCCAGCACAAAGCCGGACAGCTTGGGGCTTGTCACGACCATCATGGCTGACGCGCCGATGAACAAGACAAGGTTGCGAAGCGCAATCGACACCGAGGCGCCCACGGCGGACTTGATCTGAGTGGTATCTGCCGTCAGACGCGACACCAGTTCGCCACTGTGCGCGGTGTCGAAGAAGGATGGCGAGAGCGACGTCAGATGATTGAACACATCGCGCCGCAAATCGGCGACAATGCGTTCGCCCAACGTGATGACAAGGTAGTACCGCATGGCGCTGGCGCCCGCGAGGACGGCGACCACCGCGATCATGACGGCGAAGTAGCTGTTGATGAGCGCCACGCCTTCCGGACTGAAGCCGAAATCAATCATCCGGCGCACGGCAAGCGGCACGGCGAGGGTCGCGGCCGAGGCTACGATGAGTGCAATCAGCGCGGCAAAGGCCTGCCCGCGGTAGCGTGAGACATAGGGCAGGAGCGCCATCAGCGGCCGCAGCTTCAGGCGGGGCCGCTTCGAGGCGTCGGTGGCCGGTGAAGGCTCCAAAGCCGGACCGGTCGCAGGCGCCGTCTTCGCGCCCGCCGGTTCCGGCGGACGTCCAGCCGTACCGCCTGCTGCCTGCTCTTCAAGTCTTTCAGCTACGCTCATCAAGTCCCGCCGCGGCATTGTTTAGAAGGCCTTCAAATAGGCCCCATGGCGCGCGCTGGCAAATGAACGTTCCCCGCTTGTTTCAAGGGCCATCCTGCGATATAGAGCCCTCAAATTCGTTCCCAACATTTCTGATCTGTGGGCGCGCGGCGCCAGAGGATTTGCCATGAAAGCCGAAATTCACCCGGATTATCATACGATTAAGGTCGTCATGACCGACGGGACCGAATACCTCACCCGCTCGACCTACGGCAAGGAAGGCGACACGCTGAACCTGGACATCGATTCCAAGTCGCATCCGGCCTGGACCGGCGGAACCCAGCAGATTCTCGACCGCGGCGGTCGCGTGTCGCGCTTCCAGAAGAAGTTTTCGGGCTTCCTCAAGAAGGATTGATCCTTCTTCGCCTCTGCATACGAAAATGCCCCGGTATCGGCCGGGGCATTTTTCGTTTCTGAAGGGGGAAGCACAGGTTCTATCGAGAACCGACCGGGGTTCGGCCGGTCAACTCATCGACGCTCCGTTCCTGCTCGAAGATCTCCGCGATCTTACGCAATCTCTCCTGAAGGCGCGGACCGACATAATCGAGGAACGCCCGCAATTTGAGGGGCTGTTGTTGCGGGGGCGAGGCGTGCACGAGGTGCACGGGTATTCCTGGCGGCTCATAGTCCCGCAATATCGGAACCAGCGTTCCCTCGCGAACGCTGGTGGCTGCCTGGTAAGACATCACACGCGCGACACCGATGCCAGCGACAGCGCCGCCGATGACACCGTCGGCTGTGTTGACCGAGAAGCGAGGCGTTATGTTGAACTGCTGCATGGCTTTGAGATCGCGAAAGGACCACTCGCGGTATCGCTGCAAGCCCTCGAACGCGATGCAGTCATGATGCGAAAGATCGGCAGGCACGTGTGGCTCGCCACGACGGCTGAGATATTCCGGGCTAGCGCACACCAGCCATCGGATCTCACCGACACGCCGAGCAACCAAGGCGCTGTCCGGCAAAGGGCCAATCCTCACCGCAACGTCAACGTGAGAGTCGACCAGATCGATCACGACGTCCGACAAAACCAGCCTGACGGTGACATCAGGATAGGCGGCAAGAAAGTCATGCACGATCGGCGCGACGTTGAGCGAGCCGAACATAATTGGCGCGGTGACCAAGAGTTCTCCGCGTGGCGCCCGATATTCGCCTGACGCAGCACGTTCGGCCTCGGTCAGTTCCTCCAGTGCACGGCGCGCCGAGGCAAGAAACGCGCTCCCGGCTTCGGTGAGGACAAGCTTTCGTGTCGTCCGCACCACGAGTTGAGAACCAAGCAAATTCTCCAGATCCGACACCCGCCGACTGACCGTCGGCAAAGGTACGCCGAGCGCCTTCGACGCAGCTGTCAGGCTTCCGCCGTCCACCGCGGCGATCAGGGTTGCTATGGCTTCAAAGCGATCCATGAGGTCCCGCCGGCTCAGACAACTTCCGTTTTATGGAAGTCATACTCTCTAAATCCCCATATTATTCTCGACTTTGGAATAGTCCATCCTCGTTCATGCCGGGCCGTAGAGCCCGGATGCTTCTGAATGGAGATACTCGATGTTTAAGAGCAAGACGGCTATCGCGACTGCCGCTGGCTTGATGCTGCTCGCTACCGGCGTGTCAAAATTAGCCGCACAAGGCGCGCCTCACCCGACCCACGAGGGTCCCTCGGTCAGCACGCCGGCCGATCAGATCAAGTTCGTCAACACGGGGATTAAGACCGACAAGGGCGAACTGCTCGCTGGGCCGGCTTATGGAAACCTGCAGAAAGGCCGTCACGGGACCTTCCTGCGTATGCCGGCGGGCTTCGTCAGTCCCGCCCATACCCATACCCAGGACTACTACGCCGTGGTCATCAAGGGTGTCGGCGCCAACCATGCCCCAGGGGCCAAAGCTGTCCCGCTTCCTCAAGGGTCTTACTGGTTTCAGACCGGTGAAGAGCCGCACGTGACGGAGTGTCTCTCGAAAACCGAATGCCTGTTCTTCCTCGTTCAGCCCGGCAAGTTCGATTTCGCGCCGGCGAAGTGACCGTGAACGGCTTCATTGCGTGTAAACGAACTCCTCCTGATGCCGCTGTAAGACGGCATCAGGAGGGAAACAGCTTACCGCTCGAAAGCAGCCTTCAACAGGTTCATCTGCGGCACCAACGGATTGCCGATAGCCATGTGCTCGCTGGCCGGGGTGTGGATTGTCGCATCAAGCCGGCGCACGCGCGCCTGCAACGCCATCGAGCGCGAAATCAGATCCTGCAATTGTTCCGGCAGTTTTCCGATCAATTCGTCATTGCCGGGATCGGCTGCGCTCAGCTTGACCTTCGTCTTCTCCCGATTGGCCTGGCTCAAGGTCATCTCGCCTTCCTTGACCGCACGGTGCAGCAACAGCCACGACGCTAGCTGCATCAAACGCGTGGTCAAACGCATACTTTCGGTCGCATAGGTCAGGCTGACAGGGCGCTCCAGCGCCTTGGCCTCAACACGTCCGGCACCATCAAGATAAGCGGCCGTCTCTTCGACCAGATCCATGCCCTCTTTGAACAGGGCTCCGAAGGCGGCTGAATTGGTGATCCGCTCACTTAAGAGAACGAGATCGGCTGCGCCCGACGACTGGTCTGACATGGTTAACGCCTCACACACACTGTTATGCTGATTTTTTTATGATGAATAAATCATTGCGCGCCTGCGGCCGAGAGTCCAGCCGTGCTGAACGACAATGCCGAGATATGGTTTCCAGAGCGCCAGCGCAAAAGTGGAAACTCGCCTCGCGCCCGTTGGTTCGACGAAAAGCGCGGGCAGTCCCTGCATCGAGGCAAAAAAAGAGCCGCCGTGACCGGCGGCTTTGAAAGTTGATAACAGGGAGGCGTCAAACAGAGTGGACAGGAGCCACTCGGTGTCCAAAGAAGGACGATCAAAGTCATAAACCCGAAAGCTTAATGCCTCGTAAATGAACGGTTTCTTTTACGGTTCCTTTGCGATGAAGCTGGTTCCGACGCATCGCGTTAACTTTTGAAGCGCTTTAACTTTTGAAGAAAGCGTTGGCGGCATCGCGGCTCGCACGCTTCTTCGTTGCATCCGCCTTCAGTCGCTCGATCTCCGCCATCAACAGCGCGATGCGCGCCTCGATATCGTCCACCGAGAGCAGCGACAGATCCTGCCCAAGCTCATGGGTTATCTTCGGCCGCGGCCGGTCATCTTCATCACGGGGCATGCTTCCCTCCGGTCTCCTGCGCGATTATAGCTCATGTTCCATTTTTCAACTCCAGCCCCGATGCCGCAAGGACCTCACCTATGGATAAGCTGCCCACGCAAATGACGGCCGTCGCGATCAGCAAGCCCGGTGGCCCCGAGGTCCTCATCCCCGAGCAACGCCCGGTTCCGACGCCGGGGCCGCACCAGATTCTGATCAAGGTCGCAGCCGCCGGTGTGAACCGTCCCGATGTGGCACAGCGCAGCGGCAGCTATCCGCCGCCGCCCGGCGCGAGTGATCTGCCCGGTCTCGAAGTGTCCGGCGAAGTGGTCGCGCTCGGCGACGGCGCCACGAAATACAAGATCGGCGACAAGGTCATGTCGCTCGTGGCAGGCGGCGGCTATGCGGAATATTGCCTGACCCATGAGACGCACGCGATGCCTGTGCCGCAAGGCTTCTCGATGATCGAGGCCGCAGCCACGCCAGAGACACTCATGACCGTCTGGCACAACGTGTTCGAACGCGGCGGACTGAAGCCCGGTGAAACATTGCTAATTCACGGCGGCTCTTCCGGCATCGGCACCACCGCGATCCAGATGGCGAAAGCGCACGGCGCCAAGGTGATCGTGACTGTCGGCTCGCAGGATAAATGCGATGCCTGCCTGAAGCTCGGCGCAGACGTTGCGATCAACTACAAGACCGAGGATTTCGTCGCCAAGACGAAGGCCGTCACCAACGACGTCGGCGCCAACGTCATTCTCGACATGGTCGGCGGCGATTACATCGATCGCAACTACGATGCGGCGGCGATCGAAGGCCGCATTGTTCAGATCGCGTTTCTCGGTGGACCGAAGGCGACGCCCAATTTCGCCAAGCTGATGATCAAGCGCTTGCATCATACCGGCTCGACGCTGCGCCCGCGTTCCATCGAGGATAAGGCCGCCATGGTCACCGCTATTAACGCCAAAGTCCTGCCGTGGATTGCGGAGGGCCGCCTCAAGCCCTTGATGGACAGCACATTCCCGCTGAAAGAGGCCTCAAAAGCCCATGCGCGAATGGAATCGAGCCAACATATTGGCAAAATTGTGCTCACGGTTTAAGGCACCGGAACACCTCTAAACCCTTTGATTCACCTCATATTCGTGTCATTTATCGCGCTCCAATTCGGCGGACCTCTGAGAGGTCCGCCGCGTCCAACGTGGAGAGCTGACTTTGCGCTCGTTCAGATGCTTTGTGCTGCTTGCGCTCAGCTTGATGATGCTTGCCGCCGTGGAACCGGCACATGCACTTGATGCCATCAGCGTCCGCAGTGATGCGCCTGCCATTGATCTGACCGGTGTGCTGGAGTTCCAGCGCAGCGACACCGACCGCATTCAAGTCTCCACCGCTCCCGGAACTGACGGCATCGTGCGCCGCATCGAAGTGCGCGCGCGCGAAGGCGGACAGAACTGGGTCGTCTTCGCGCTCACCAACAACACCGACGATCAGCTCGATCGCCTGATCGTGGTGCCACACTATCGCATCGTCTCGTCCGGTCTGCTCTGGCCCGATCTCGGTCTGTCGCGCATCGCGACGATTACGCCGTCGACCGGCGACCGTCCGGAACGTCAGGACAGCGCGACAGCCGACATCTTCCGCGTGACCCTCGATCCGGGCGCCGTGATCACGTTTGTCGCCGAATTGCGCACCGACAAGATTCCGCAGCTCTATCTGTGGGAGCCGGAAGCCTACAAGGACAAGGTCAACTCCTTCACGCTTTATCAGGGCATCGTCATCGGCATCTCCGGCCTGCTTGCGCTGGTGCTGACGATCCTGTTCGTGGTGAAGGGCAGCATCATGTTCCCTGCAGCCGCAGCGCTGGCATGGGCAGTGCTGGTCTATATCGGCGTCGACTTCGGGTTCTGGGGCAAAGTCTTCGATATGTCAGCGGGTGCGGAACGCATCTGGCGCGCCTCTGGTGAAGCCATGCTGGCGGCGACGCTCCTCGTGTTTCTATTCGCCTATCTCAATTTGTCTCGATGGCACGTGCGCTACTCGCACATCACCATGGGCTGGCTCGTCTTCCTCGGCGCGCTGGTCGCCCTCGCTCTGTTCGATCCCGCCGTCGCGTCAGGCATTGCGCGCATTTCGCTCGCGATGATCGCGGTGTTTGGTTTCGTCCTGATCGTTTATCTCTCGACCCACGGCTTTGACCGCGCGGTGCTGCTGATCCCCACCTGGTTCCTGCTGGTGGTCTGGGTCATCGCTGCAGGCATGACGGTCGCCGGCGGCGTGACCAACGACATCGTTGGACCTGCCCTGCTCGGCGGCCTTGTCCTCATTGTGATGCTGATCGGCTTTACCGTGATGCAACACGCCTTCGCCGGCGGCAGCGCAGCCAATGGGATCGTCTCCGATATGGAGCGGCGCGCATTGGCGCTGACAGGGTCAGGCGACCTGATCTGGGACTGGGACGTGTCCGCCGACAAGGTCTTCACCAGTCCCGAGACCGAAGCACTTCTCGGATTGAAGCGCGGTGCCCTGGAAGGCCCTGCCGCAAAGTGGCTCGAAGTTCTTCATCCACTTGATCAGGATCGCTTCCGCGCCGCGCTCGACAGCGTGCTCGATCAACGCCGCGGCCGCCTGGTGCAGGATTTCCGGCTGCGGACACCGGACGGCCACTTCATGTGGTTCGCGCTGAAGGCGCGCCCTGTGGTTGGTTCTGATGGTGAAGTGTCCCGCGTTGTCGGCACGCTGACCGATGTCACCGAAATCAAGAACGCCGAGGAGCGGCTGCTGCACGATTCCGTGCACGACAACCTGACCGGCCTGCCCAACCGCCAGATCTTCATCGACCGCATCAGCGCGATGTCAACCTTCACCAAGTCGTCCACCAATCTGCGCCCGACCGTGATGGTGATCGATCTGGATCGCTTCAAGCAGGTGAACGACTCGGTGGGCATCGCCGTCGGCGATTCCATTCTGCTGACGCTGGCACGGCGCCTGACGCGCATCCTCAAGCCGCAGGATACCCTGGCGCGGTTGTCCGGCGATCAGTTCGGCCTGATCCTCACATCCGAACACGAGTCGACGCGGATCACCGCCTTCGCCGAAACCATTCGCAAGACCATCCGCGCGCCGATCTCCTTCGACGGGCGCGAGATCTTCCTCACCGCCTCGATCGGGTTGGCCCTCAGCGACCCGCAGACGCCGCTGAGCGACGAAATCATCAAGGATGCCGAACTTGCGATGTATCATTCCAAGCGCATCGGCGGCGACCGTATCGATGTCTACAAGCCTGCCATGCGGGCCCGAAAAACCGATCGCCTCACGCTGGAATCAGAATTGCGCCGCGCCATCGAGCGGCAAGAAATTACCATTCTGTATCAGCCGATCGTACGGCTGGAAGATCGCGCCATCGCGGGCTTCGAAGCGCTCGCGCGCTGGGATCACCCCAAGCTCGGCCGGATGTCGCCAAACGAGTTCATTTCAATCGCTGAAGAGATCGGCCTGATCGTCGAGCTCGGCCTGTTTGTCATGGACACCACCGCCAAACAGCTCGCGGTCTGGCAGCGCGCGGTGCGGTCGCGGGAGCCGATCTTCGCCAGCGTCAACGTGTCATCGCGCCAGTTGCTGCGCCACGATCTGATCCACGACGTGCGCGGCGTCCTCTCGCGCTCGGCGGTCACCCGCGGCTCGCTCAAACTGGAGCTGACCGAATCCCTCGTGATGGAAAACCCCGAACACGCCGCGCAGATGCTGCACCGGATCAAGGAACTGGGTGTCGGCTTGTCGCTCGACGACTTCGGCACCGGGCATTCCTCGCTGGCGTATCTGCAGCGCTTCCCCTTCGACACCATCAAGATCGACCAGTCGTTCGTGCGCACCACCAATCGTGGCGCCCGGCCGGTGCTGTTAAAATCGATCGTCGCACTGGCGCACGACCTCAACATGGAAGTCGTCGCCGAGGGGGCTGAGACCGATTCCGATGCGGTGGAGCTCTATCAACTCGGCTGCGAATATGCCCAGGGCTTCGCTTTCGGTGAGCCGATGGATGCGGATGCGACCATGCGGCTTCTGACCGGCGAGAAAGTCCAGAAGACGCGCACAAGGCGGCAAAGCTTCCGCAGCAAGCTCCTGGCACCGGCGGCAACTCCCGCCACTGCACCGGCCCAAGAGGACCAGTCAGCCGCGGCGCCGGAATCCGGCTCCGCCTGAGATTTACCAGGATAAGTTTGGCGCTTCACACGCCGGCACATGTCCGGATGCTAGGCGTGGCCCGCTTCGTTGGACAGCATGGCGAGATCGATCCCGATCTTGTCCAACGCACGCCGGTATTTGTCCTCGACGTCACGCCCGAAAATCAGGTCGGGGTCGGCGGGACAATGCAGCCAACCATTGTGCTGGATCTCATTCTCCAACTGTCCCGGCGCCCAGCCGGCGTATCCTAGCGCCAGGATCGCGTGCTTTGGACCGGCACCGGCGGCGATAGCTTTCAGGATGTCGAGGGTCGCCGTGAGGCAGATTCCATCATCGATCGGCAGCGTCGCGTTCTTGATGAAGAAGTCGCTCGAGTGCAGGACGAAGCCGCGGCCGGTGTCGACCGGGCCGCCCTTCATGACCTTCATGCTCTCGGCGCTGTCGGGAAGCTTGATATGCTCGGACTTGTCGATGATATCGAGCTGCATCAGCAATTGCGGGAAATCGATGCTCCCCGCCGGGCGATTGACGATGATGCCCATGGCGCCTTCCGATGAATGGGCGCAAACATAGATGACCGAGCGCGCGAAACGCTCATCGTCCATCACCGGCATGGCGATCAGCAATTGGCCGTCAAGGTAGCCGCTTGATGCATTGTACGCGCTATCGGCAGCCATCTTGCGACTTGCGGCGAGCTTTACCGGCTTTTTGCGCGTGGTGTTCATTCCCAACGACTCTCACCGTGTCCGATTATCCTGATATTGGGCGTCAATTCTGTCAATCAAGCGTCCGGTACATTAAGACAGCTAACGCCTGATGGTTCTCGCGGCTATTCTTCCGTCGCGAAAAAGACCCGATCACGGGCAATTCAATGGTTCACCAGTGTCCCGAATGCAAAGTTCACCTGGTGTGCAGTGCTCTCCGTAGTGAACTTTGCATTCGAGCGGACACTGGTAAATTTGACGATTCTGGTGTGGTTTAGGTTCAGAAGTTCGCTGGGAGGACTCGTGGGATCAATCGAGCGAACTTCTGAACCACCACACCAGTACCTCGCCATGTAAGGACGTGTATGGCATTTACAGTTCCCCTGCGCATTTCAAGTTTCGCCGGTGCCACGGTCGCCTGCCTCCTGTCGATGGGCGCAAGCGCGCAGGACACCTCACCTTGGGTGAACGATACCTACTCCGCCGTCCGACTAATCGCGGGCTCCCGAAGCGGTGCTGGTTTTCTCGGTGGCATCGCCTTCCAGCTGCAACCAGGCTGGAAAACCTATTGGCGGACCCCCGGGGATTCGGGTGTGCCACCGCGGATCGATTTTGCGAAATCCGAAAACGTCGAATCCGTCACAATCCTGTGGCCGGCGCCAAAGAAATTCCCGGATGGGGCCGGAGGCACGTCCCTCGGCTACCAGAAACAAGTTATCCTGCCGCTGCGGATCATCGCCAAGAACGCTGACAAGCCGGTGACATTGCGCGCGGCGATCGACTATGCGGTTTGCGAAAAGATCTGCGTTCCGGTCGAGGCAAATGTTGAGCTCGTCTTCGCCAGCGTCGCCAGCACCGAGGACAGCGTGATCACCACCGCGCTCGACGCCGTGCCAAAGCCCTCCAAAATCGGCGATGCCGGGCCTCTGACGGTGCTGGATGTCACGCGCACTGACAAACATGTCGAGGTCGACGTTGCCGCGACCGACAATCAGAAAGACGTTGACCTGTTCGTCGAAGGACCGACCGCCGACTGGGCATTGCCGATTCCAAAGCTGATCGAACGCGATGCGTCGGGCTACATGCGCTTCGGCTTCGATCTTGATGGCCTTCCCCCAGGCGCCACCGCTGACGGCGCTGCGCTGAAACTGACGTTGGTCGGTTCGGACGGAGCCTACGAATTCAATACCACCCTGCACTAACTCACTGCTGTCCCAAGCGCGTCGGGACGTGCAAGGCTGTGGTGCCTGTCATCAACCTCGTTTAAACACTGCTTTATTGATCCAAGGAGAATGACCATGACGATTAAAGTTGGCGACCGTCTGCCCGAGGCCAAATTTCGCGTGATGACCGAGGAAGGCCCTCAGGTCAAAACCACCGACGATATTTTCAAGGGCAAGAAGGTCGCGCTGTTTGCCGTCCCCGGCGCCTATACCGGCACCTGCCACAAGATGCATCTGCCGAGCATTTTCCTGAATGCCTATGCCATCAAGGGCAAGGGCGTCGACACCATCGCGATCGTCTCCGTCAACGACGCTTTCGTCATGAACGCCTGGAAGCGCGACACCGACCAGCGCGATGAAGCCGTCTTCCTTGCGGACGGTAACGCCGACTTCACCAAGGCGATCGGCCTCGAACTCGATGCCTCCGGTAACGGCCTCGGCATCCGCTCGAAGCGCTATTCAATGCTGGTGGACGACGGCGCAGTGAAGATCCTCAATCTCGAGCCTGCTCCGGGCAAGGTTGAAGTCTCCGGCGGCGATACGCTGCTCGAGCAGATCTGATCCGGATTCTATAGTTTGTGCTGTGCCCGGCCTCGTGCCGGGCATTTGCGTTTCCGAGACCATTGCCCGGTCGCACGGGGCGAAATCCATTTTACCTGCCGCGGTGCTCGGCCAGCCCGTCGCGCGCGAGTTGATCCGCACGCTCATTCTCGGCGTGGCCGGCATGGCCCTTGATCCAGTGCCAGCGCACCTCATGCTCTTTCAGAGCCGCATCCAGCCGCTGCCACAGATCAACGTTCTTCACCGGCTTCTTGTCGGCGGTGCGCCAGCCATTGCGCTTCCAGTTATGAATCCAGCCGGTAATGCCCTGGCGCACATATTGACTGTCGGTCGTGAGATCGACGGACGCCGGCCGCTTCAGTGCTTCAAGCGCGGAGATCGCCGCCAGCAACTCCATGCGGTTATTGGTGCTTGGGTTCTCGCCGCCCTTCAATTCCTTTTCGACGTCGCCGAAGCGCAGGATCGCGCCCCACCCTCCCGGCCCCGGATTTCCGGAGCAGGCGCCATCGGTGAAAATGGTGACGAGTGGCAGCTTGGCGTCGCTCACGCGGCAAACCCGGAATGCTCGAAGCCGTAGTCGCTCATGCTGGTCACGCTCTGATGAAATCTCAGCTTGCGGACATATTCCAGCGGATCCTTCGGCTTGACCAATGCGCCGGGCGGCACGTTGAGCCAATCCACCAGCCGCGTCAGCAGAAAACGGATCGCGGCGCCCCGCGCCAGCAATGGCAGCGCCTCTTGCTCCGCCGCAGACAATTTGCGTTCACGTGTGTACGCATTCAGAAACGCGCGCGCCTTCGTCACATTGAAGGAATGATCGCTCTCAAAGCACCAGGCGTTCAGACAGATGGCCACGTCATAGGCCAGCGTGTCGTTGCACGCAAAATAGAAATCGATCAGGCCGGACAGCTTCTCGCTGAGGAACAATGCGTTATCCGGAAAAAGATCGGCATGGATCACGCCCTGCGGTAACGAGCTCGGCCAATGCTTTTCGAGATGATCGAGTTCAATCTCGAGCAGCGCGCGCAGCCCATGCTGCACGCTGTCGGCGCGGGGAGCCGCCGCATCAAACAGCGCGCGCCAGCCCGGCACAGACAATGCATTGGCGCGCGACATGGCAAAGTCCGCGCCGGCGAGATGCATTTGCGCCAGAGCCTGGCCGACGCCTCCGCAATGCGCAACATTCGGCTTGCGCGGCCACGCCCCCTCAAGAAAATCGATGATCGCCGCCGGCCGTCCTGCGAGCCTGCTCAACGCCTCGCCTTGCTTGTTGAGCACCGGTTGAGGGCAATTGATGCCATGGGACGCGAGATGCCCCATGAGACCAAGAAAAAACGGGAGATCGTTCACCGCGACGCGCTTCTCATAGAGCGTCAGGAAGAAATAGCCCGCGGTGGTGTGGAGCAGATAGTTGGAATTCTCCACGCCCTCGGCGATGCCCTTGTAGGAGAGCATTTCGCCGATGTTGTACGTGGAGAGGAAGTCCGCAAGCTCTTCGGCGGTGACGTCGGTGTAAACCGCCATATGCAAATCACTCCGCGGCGTCGTTCCGCAGCGGACGCGGCAGCGGGAAGAATTCGTTCTCTTGTGCGGCAGACACGGTTTCGACGCTCAGTTTGTAGTGAGCGGCAAACGCATCCATGATTTCCTCGACAATCACTTCCGGCGCCGAAGCGCCCGCGGTGATCCCGAGCCGCTCGATGCCGTCGAACATCGACCAGTCGAGTTCGGACGCGCGCTGCACCAGCACCGAGCGCGTGCAACCTTCCCGCTCGGCCACTTCACGCAGCCGCTGGGAATTCGACGAGTTCGGCGAGCCGACCACCACCATCGCGTCCACGTTCGGAGCGACCTTCTTCACCGCGAGCTGGCGGTTGGTCGTGGCGTAGCAGATGTCTTCCTTGTGCGGGCCGTCGATATCCGGGAAGCGCTCCTTGAGCACCGCGACGATTTCCTTGGTGTCGTCGATGGACAGCGTCGTCTGGGTCACGAAAGCGAGCTTCGACGCATCCTTCGGCTGGAACGTCCGGGCCGCTTCCATGGTTTCAATGAGCACCACCGCGTCCTTGGGCAGCTGACCCAGGGTCCCGACCACCTCGGGGTGACCGGCATGGCCGATCAGGATGATTTCACGCCCGCGCTTGAAATGGATCGCCGCCTCGCGGTGAACCTTGGTCACCAGCGGGCAGGTTGCGTCCAAGGTAAAGAAATTGCGCTTGTCGGCCTCGCTCGGGATCGCCTTCGGCACACCGTGGGCGGAAAACACCACCGGCGCGTCGGTATCGGGAATTTCGTTGAGTTCCGCGACGAAAATCGCCCCTTTTTCGCGCAGGCTTTCGACCACATAGCGGTTATGCACGATCTCGTGACGGACATAGACCGGCGCGCCATAGAGCTTCAGGGCGCGTTCAACGGTGTCGATGGCCCGCACGACCCCGGCGCAGAAGCCCCGCGGAGAACAAAGCACGACTGTAAGGGATGGTTTTTGCGCTTCAGGGGTCATTTTAAGCCGGAATCAAGGGTTTTGAGGACTAATCTCACGGGACTTGGGGCCGTGCTCCCCCATCTGTCAAGGCCAATCCGGACCATTGCACGGGTTGGCCTCGGCAGACTATATAAGAACGAATTCCCGTCATCGCTGATGACCAGACAGCTTTACCCCCAAAAAATCTGGCGGGCGAAGCGTAAAGGAGATTTGCCATGAGCAATGCACCGCTGATGCCGAAAGCGACTGCCGTGTGGCTGGTTGACAATACCGCGCTGACGTTCGACCAGGTCGCTGAATTTACCAAAATGCACCCCCTCGAAGTCCGCGCGATCGCCGATGGCGACGCCGCCCAGGGCATCAAGGGCATGGACCCGATCTCGACCGGGCAGCTCAGCCGCGAGGAAATCGAGCGCGGCGAGGCCGATCCGGACTATCGCCTGAAACTCGGCGAATCCAAGGTTGTGCTGCCTCCCGTGGGCAAAAAGAAGGGTCCTCGCTACACGCCGGTGTCGCGCCGTCACGAGCGCCCCAGCGCCATCCTATGGCTGCTGCGCAGCCATCCGGAACTCAAGGACGCGCAGATCATGCGCCTGGTCGGCACCACCAAGACGACGATCGCCAGCATCCGTGACCGCACCCACTGGAACGCCTCGACGCTGACCCCGATGGATCCGGTGACGCTTGGCCTGTGTTCGCAGATCGAACTCGATTTCGAGGTGCAGCGCGCCGCGAAGGAAAAGCCGATCAATCAGGAATACGGTGGAGCGACGCTGCTGCCGGCCTCGGAGACCACGCGCAAGGAAGAACTCGAGAACACCGCAGCCTCGGACAAGCGGCGCGATGACGCCGAAGTCGATGCTGTGTTCGCCAAGCTGAAAACCCTCGGCGGCAAGAAGCACGACGAAGACGAGAACGAGTGAGCACGGTCTGATCGTTAGTTATTTCGAACGCGGCGGATATCCCGCCGCGTTTTTGTTTTGCCTGTAGCGCCGTGTTTGCTACTTCGCCTTGGTCTTGCTCTTCTTTGCGGCAGCGCGCGCGTCGGCAATCGCCATCTTGAACTGCTCTGCGGTCAGACCGCCCGGAACACGGAATGTGCCGACCACGAAGCCGGGCGTGCCGAGGAAGCCGAACGCCTGCGCCTGTTCGCTGTTGCGCTTGATCAGCGCGTCGATCGCAACCTTGTTGGTCGCGAGGTCCGCTTTTGCCTTCTCAACGTCTACGCCCGCCTGAGCAAGCGTCTCGTCGATAGCGGCTTCCGTCAGCTTGCCGGTGTGGCTAATCAACGCCCGGTGTGCCGGTTCATACTTGTCCTGATATTTTGTCGCATGCACCAGGCGTGCCGCGTAGCCGGACGGATCGCCGAGGATCGGCCAGTCTTTCAACACAAGCCGCACCTGCTTGTCGTCGCGCAGCACTTGGTCAAGCACCGGCGCGATCTTTTTGCAGTATGGGCATTGATAGTCGAAATACTCGACGATCGTGATGTCGCCCTGCGGATTGCCCAGCGCCGGAATATCGGCATCGCGCAACACGCTTTCTTTAGAGAGCACATTGTCCTGCGTGTCAGACGTCGGCTTCGGCGCGGGGCTGCCCGTGACAGCTCCGGCCCACAGGGATAGCGCGATGATGGCGCCGAAGCGGACAGCAGCCTTGAAAGTCATGATCAAAAGTCCCGGTCACGTTCGATTGCCGGGTGCTATAGCAGATTTTGAGCGGAATGCGCGCTCAATGTCGCGATAGCGGCGCCGCGTCGCGGCGGATCCTCCATTGCCGGCGGCGAGCGCTTACCGCCTGTTGTTCAGCATATCTTCGGCAAGGTTGCGATGCGCCCGCTCGATGCCCGATCCGCCGGATGCGGCGCGGCTGGCCGCAACATCACGATCCTTGCGACAGGCGACGTAAGCTGACGAGCCCGGTTCGCCGCCATTGGCGCGGCAATATGCGTCATCATCCACCGTTGCAACCGGCGCAGCCTGCCGCTCGAACTGTGCGCACCCCGCCAACAACACGCCGGTGGCGGCAAGCACGAAGGCAAAACGCGGATTTTTGATACGCATGAGCGGTCCTGTCGCTGTCGATTAGTTCCGCAGCGATTTACCGAACCATCACGGCAATGTCACGGCGGATCTGGACGGCTAGTGTCCCGATTCCGAAGTTCGCATCATTCGCGGCACCTTCGTTTGCGAACCTCGGAGTCGAAAGACACTAGCAAGTTATTAACCTGGTGTGGCCTTGGTTCAGAAATCCGCATTCCAGACTCGCCGCACAAATGATGCGGATTTCTGAACCGCCACACGAGGGCCTACTCAAGCGAGATATCGCCATTGACCGTGAACGACAACGCAACGCCGTCCATTGTCAGCACCATTTTGACCGGCAGCGTTTCATTGCCTTTCAGGCGCCCACTGGACAGGGCCTCACGGACTGATTTCTCAATTTCACGTTGACTGGTCACGCCGACGGTCTTGAGAAATTTCCGCAGACTGGTGTTGAATATGTCTTCATTCATCGCAGCCTCCTCCAGTTGGCTACGTTCCCTTAGACGCGGTCACGCAGCACGGTCTTGATTTCCTCCAGCACCATCGGGTCCTCGATCGTTGCCGGCATCGTCCAGGGATCACCGTCCGCGATCTTCTTGATCGTGCCGCGCAAGATTTTGCCGGAACGTGTCTTCGGCAATCGCGTCACGGTAATCGCAAGCTTGAATGCGGCGACAGGACCGATCCGCTCACGGACCAGTGCAACAATCTCCTTTTCAACCTCCGCGACTGGACGCGTCACGCCGGCCTTCAAGACCAAAAAGCCACACGGCACCTCGCCTTTGACGGCATCCTTGATGCCCAGCACCGCGCATTCGGCGACATCGTCGTGCGAGGCGAGAACTTCTTCCATGCCGCCGGTGGACAGACGATGGCCGGCAACATTGATGATGTCATCAGTGCGGCCCATCACAAAGACATAGTCGTCATCGTCCTTGTATCCGGCATCGGAGGTTTTGTAGTAGCCGGGAAATTCCGAGAGATAAGCCTCGCGAAAGCGCTCATCCTGTTGCCACAGCGTCGGCAGGCAAGCGGGCGGCATCGGCAGCTTGATGACGATGGAGCCCATGGTGTTCGGCGCCACGGGACGCGCCGCTTCATCAACCACGTCGACCTGATACCCGGGCATCGCCACCGTGGGCGAACCGTGTTTCACCGGCAGCATGCCGAGGCCGACGGGATTGCCGGCAATGCACCAGCCGGTCTCGGTCTGCCACCAGTGATCAATTACCGGGACCTTCAGTTGTTTTTCCGCCCACTCCACCGTCGGCGGATCGGCGCGCTCACCCGCGAGGAACAGCGTGCGGAATTTGGAGAGATCGTATTTGCGGATGAACTCGCCGTTCGGATCTTCCTTCTTGATGGCGCGGAACGCCGTCGGCGCGGTGAAGAAGGCCACGGCCTTGTGCTGAGAAATCACGTTCCAGAACGCGCCCGCATCCGGCGTGCCGACCGGTTTGCCCTCATACATGATCGAGGTCGCACCATGGAACAGCGGCGCGTAGACGATGTAGCTGTGGCCGACCACCCAGCCGATATCCGAGCCGCACCACCAGACTTCGCCCGGCTTGACGCCGTAGAGATTGAACATCGACCATTTCAGCGCAACGGCGTGACCGCCGTTGTCGCGCACTACTCCCTTCGGTACGCCGGTCGTGCCAGACGTATAAAGGATATAGAGCGGGTCGGTCGCGTGCACCGGCACGCAGGCGGCCTCTTTACCCGCAGCGAGCGCGGCCTTGCGCAAGTCAGCCCAGTCATGATCGCGACCGACAACCAACTCGCAGCGCTCCTGCGGGCGCTGAAGGATGATGCAGGCTTCGGGCTTGGCCTTTGCAAGACTGATTGCTTCATCGAGCAGTGGCTTGTATTTGACGATACGGCCAGGCTCGAGACCGCAGCTTGCGGACAGGACAAGCTTCGGTGCAGCATCGTCAATGCGCGCCGCGAGTTCTTTCGCGGCAAAACCGCCGAACACCACCGAGTGGATGGCGCCGATGCGCGCGCAAGCCAGCATGGCGACCACGGCCTCCGACACCATCGGCATATAGATAATGACACGGTCGCCTTTGCCGACGCCGAAGTCGGCAAGCACCGCCGCCAGCGTCTGCACCTCCTTCAACATGTCCTTGTAGGTGAAGGTGGTGACCGTGTTTGCCAGCGGCGAATGATGGATCAGCGCAAGCTGATCGGCACGGCCGCCTTCAACATGACGATCGAGCGCGTTGTAACACGTGTTCAAAATACCATCGGCGAACCAGCGACCGTAGACACCTTGCTTCGGATCGAAAATGGTTTTGGGAAATTCGATCCAGTCAATGTCGCGCGCGGCCTCACCCCAGAAACCCTCTGGATCGCGCATCGCGCGTGCATAAACTTCGGCATAACGGCTGTCGGATATGGCATTCATCAAGCGATCTCCCGGGTCGTTCTGGTGCTGCGGGCCGCTTGATCCGGTCCATGCGCACGATTTTCCTGCAGGCTAAAAGACTGAGCCCGGCGGAACAAGTGCGCGCATGACGATAATTCGTCGTGCAGATCCAACCTCAGCGTTCCATTGCCAAGGCTATTTCGCGCAGTCCTTCGCCCCGGCCGCGCAAGCCGTCTTCGCCGGCCGCTTCAACGGCATTTGTGCGCCCAGACGCTCAATTTCGAGTGCGAGGGCCTTGCGATGCGCGGCGGCAACTTCCAGGTCGGGGTCAAGACGAACTGCGGTCGTGAAATCCGTCAGCGCACGGCGGCGATCGCCTTTTTCGTGCAGCGCGACACCGCGATTGTTGTAGGCCAATGCCAGCTTGTCATCGAGCGCAATCGCCTTGTCGTAATCGGCAAGGGCAAGATCGAGATCGCCCTTGAGTTGATAGGACGTCCCGCGATTCAAATAGTAGTTAGCGGTCGGCTTCAGGCGGATGGCCTCGCTGTAATCCGCAATGGCCCGATCGTAGGCGTTGTTGCGCGTATAGGTCTGACCGCGATTGTCGTACAGTTCTGCGGAATTGGGATCCAGCCGGATCGCTTCGCTTTGGTCATCGATCGCAAGATCGTAGCGTCTCACTTTTTTAAATGCACCGGCACGATCACTCAGCATCGCCGTCGAGTGGTCCAGCCGCACGGCCTCGGTATAGTCGCGCACGGCGAGGCGGAATTGCCGCATCAATCCGAACGCCACCGCGCGGCGCGCGAACAGGCGCGCGACGTCGGGCTTCAACCGGATTGCGGCATCATAATCATCGATGCCATTTTCGTAGCGCTTTGC
The DNA here is from genome assembly GCF_049747295.1 of Bradyrhizobium sp. SYSU BS000235. Lineage (NCBI taxonomy): Bacteria > Pseudomonadati > Pseudomonadota > Alphaproteobacteria > Hyphomicrobiales > Nitrobacteraceae > Bradyrhizobium > Bradyrhizobium sp. SYSU BS000235. The sequence continues at coordinate 2,794,411 of NZ_JBMHJM010000001.1, read as the reverse complement.
ACCAACCCAGGCATCACCGCGAACTTCAAATGCTTCGGCATTTTGCGGGTCGAGGCGGATCGCCTCGCTGCTATCCTCCCGCGCCTTGTCGTAATCGCCCTTGGCGTGGTTGCTGCGCGCCCGCGAGATCAGCGCGGCGACGTGCTCCGCGGTGATCGTCGCGTTGTCCATAGGGGGCACTCCCGGCGCATCGTCGGGCCTGGATTGATTGTCTCCAGTCGTGCCGCCGGCGGTCTTCTCGACGCCCGGTGAAGCCAGGGCGTCCGCGGCTTGCTGCGCGTCAGCCGACAGCGCGAACAAGAGCGTGCCTGAGAGGACGACTGCAGCCCAAAGCTTGGTCTTCGCGCGATGCCTCATGTCAGTTGATCGGCATGCCTGCCAATCACTCCCCTCGGAGCCCGCGAAACGTCTGAGCCTTAGACATTGGTATAAGGCTCCATTCAAAGGCACGATCATATTGCTGCAATGCGATTATCCCGGGCAGGAGCGCGCCCGTCCAGCGCGTTTTTTTAAGCGAAATTGCCACACCCTTGGCCGCTGTACTCTGGCCTGATCGCAACTTAACGAATACGCTCCGGACCCAAATATCAATCCGGCACAAGCCGGTAATTCCCGGGAGGCTATGTTCATCATGTTGAAGTCTATTAACCGCGTTACATCCCTGTCCGTCGGAGCCGCGCTTTTGCTCGGCGCCTCCGCGGTCCATACGGCAAGCGCGAAGCCCTTCATGATCGTCGGCAACGACGAAAAGGTCATGTGGGATGCCGACGGGAAAGTCGTGCTGTCTCCTGCGGGCAAGGATTCGGTGCTGATTGTTGATCTTGCCAATCCGGAAAGCCCGAAGATCGTCGCGACCCTTCCGCTCAAGAATTCCATCGTTGGCCCTCCCGTCAACGTTGATATCGATCCCACCGGATCGGTAGCGCTGGTCGCGGACTCGGTGGATGTCACCAAGGACGGCGACGCGCTGAAACAATCGCTCGATAACAAGATCTATGTCATCGACATGAAGGCCAACCCGCCGAAGCTCGCCGGCACCGTGACCGGCGGCAAGCAGCCCTCGGGTCTCAGCTTCAGTCCAAATGGGAAGATGGCGTTGGTCGCCAACCGCGGTGACAACTCCATCACCGTGCTCTCGGTGAACGGCACGGATGTGAAAGTCACCGACACGGTGCCGATGGGCGACAGCGTCTCGCAAGTGGTCTTCACACCGGACGGCAAGCGTGCACTTGCCACCAAGTTCACGACCCACAAGCTCTCTGTCCTCGATATTGCCGGCGACAAGGTGACCTACAACAAGGTCGACCTGATGGCGGGCCTCTGGCCCTACAACGTCGTCGTTACACCAAACGGCAAGCTCGCGCTCACCGCGGACAACGGCAACGCGGGCTCGTCCGACGGCAGCGTCGACACCGTCAGCGTGGCCGACCTCACGGTCAATCCGCCCCGCTTTATCGATCGTGTGGTCGTCGGTGACGGACCGGAAGGCATCGCCGTCAGCCCGAAAGGCAATCTGGCCGCGGCCGCCATTCTTCGTGGCTCCAACATGAAGAACCTGTTCTTCCATAAGAAGAACGGCAGCATCTCGATCCTGAAGATCGACGGCAATAAGGTCACCAAGACCCAGGACATCGAAGTTGGCGGCTTGCCGGAAGCTGTGATGTTCACGCCGGACGGAAAATACATGCTGGTCGGGAATTATCTCGACAGCGATTTCTCGATTCTGAAGGTCAACGGCACCAAGGTCACCGACACCGGCAAGCGGTTCAAGGTGCCGGGACATCCGGCCTCGGCCCGCATGGGTCACTGACCACACCAAGACAGCGTGTCGCCCCAACCGTCGGGGGCGACACGCCGTGTTGCGTTCAAGGCGGTAATCACTTTCCTAAGCGAACTTTATCAAAGGATTTGACGACAATGCGCATCAAGACTTCTTCCGGACCCACACGGCGCTCCGTTCTCATCGGCGGCGCAGCCGCCTTCGGCGTGACGCCATTTTTGATGCGCGGTGCGAAAGCTGATACCTGGCCGTCACACCCCGTGAAGTTCGTTGTGCCGTTTGCAGCGGGCGGCACCACCGACATCCTCGGGCGTCTTGTCGCGCAGAAGCTCTCGGAAGAGTACGGTCACCAGTTCATCGTCGAGAACAAGCCCGGCGCCGGCGGCAACATCGCGGCTGACTTCGTCGCCAAGGCCGATCCCGACGGATACACCTTCCTGGTCGGCACGCCCGGTACCCATTCCATCAACAAGTATGTTCAGAAGAACATGCCCTATGACCAGCTAAAAGATATCCAGCCGGTCACCATCATCGCGCGTGTGCCGAACCTGATGTCGGTCAACCCCGACGTGCCGGCCAAAACGGTTGCCGAATTCATTGCGCTCGCAAAGTCGAAGCCGGGCCAGTTGCTGTACGGCACGCCGGGTCTTGGCAGCACCGCGCATCTCGCGACAGAGCTTTTCAAGTCGATGACCGGCATTGACATTGTCCATGTCCCCTACAAGGGCAGCGCGCCGGCTCTGACCGATCTGGTCGCAGGCCGCGTTCACGTCATGATCGACAACCTGCCCGCCGTGCTTCCGTTTGCGGAAAACGGCAACGTCCGCCCGCTTGCGATAAGCACCGCCACGCGATGGCCCCTACTGCCGAACATTCCGACCATCGCCGAGTCCGGCGTGGCCGGATACGACGCCGCAGCCTTTTTCACGGTCGCAGCACCAGCCAAGGTCTCCAAGGACATCGTGATGAAGCTGAATGCCAGCGTGATTAAATACATCAAGTCTCCCGAGGGCATCGAGCGCATCCGCAAGCTCGGCGGCGAGCCGATCGGGGGCACACCGGAGGAAATGCAGGCCTTCGTCATTGCCGAGATGGAAAAATGGGGCAAGGTCGCGCAATTCGCGAAGATCACGCCTCAGTAGTTGATGCAGCCAAGCGGGCGGCAGACGAACCAACGTCGCCGCCCGTTCAGGCACCTGAGATGCCCTGACATCGCGGTTGCCGGAAACATCTTTCCAGAACACCTATCGAGAACATTTGCGCGGAGGCGCGCCCCGTCGAAACCATGTCGCCCGCGATACGGACACAGAAAACGAGACAGCTGGACTGGGACCGGCTCTTTATGATCTGCGCCGTTCTGATCGCATTGGTCGCGGTTTCAGCGATCTTCCTGTTGTACACAATCGAACCGCCGCCAGATAACGCTCGTGTCGTGGCCGACGAGCAGCGGCAGACTTACGCCAGCACCCCGTGCGTGATCTTCAATCACCTGGATCGCGAACTGATCGCCAATCGCAAAGAGGTCAGCGATCCCTCGAAACCGCTCCAGCTGCTGCCCTTTGCCAACGAGAAGACGATGCGTGACATCAGGGCCAATCCGAAATGGACCCGCGACAAGTCGTGCAATTATGCAACCGGGTTCGACCAGATCGTCACGGTCTGGATGCGCCTTGTCGGGTACCGCTCCCGCTGGGCGGACGACGGGCAATGGCGCTGGTAGGCGAAACGGAACACACTTTTCAAACCAATGTTGATGTAAAATCTCATTTTCGCGCCGCCTGCCATTCTGCCGTTTCCACCTGAAACGATTTAAGGACCTCCGTCGTGAGTTCGACGACCGACAAACGCGCCAAACGTTCATTCCTCACAGCCGAGGGCATCGCAGCGCCGCTAAAGCATGCGGTCTTCCGACGGATCTGGCTGGCAAGCCTGCTGTCCAACCTCGGCTTAATGATCAATGGCGTCGGCGCGGCCTGGGCGATGACCCAGATGACGACCTCCGCCGATATGGTTGCCCTGGTGCAAACCGCGCTGATGCTGCCGATCATGCTGCTGTCGCTGGCCGCCGGCGCCATGGCCGACATGTACGATCGGCGCATTGTCGGTCTCGTGGCACTGTCGATCGGCCTGACCGGCGCGATCACGTTGGCCGTGCTGGCGCATATCGGCGCAATCACCCCTAACAGCCTGCTGATGTTCTGTTTCATGATCGGCAGCGGCATGGCGCTGTTCGGCCCGGCCTGGCAGGCCTCGGTCAGCGAACAGGTTCCCCCCGACACCCTTCCCTCGGCGGTTGCGCTGAACGGCATCAGCTACAACATCGCCCGCAGCTTCGGCCCAGCCCTTGGCGGCCTGATCGTCGCGGCAGGCGGAGCCGTCGCGGCCTTCGTCGCCAACGTGTTGCTCTATATTCCGCTGCTCACCGTACTCTACCTTTGGCGGCGAACGCTGGAACCCTCGCGGCTGCCGCCGGAGCGGTTGCGCCGCGCCGTGGTGTCCGGGGTGCGCTACATCGTTCACTCACCATCGATCCGCATTGTGCTGTACCGGACATTGGTGACCGGCATTGCCGGCGGCTCGGTGCTGGCGCTGCTGCCGTTGGTGGCCCGCGACATCCTCAAGGGCAATGCAGAGACCTATGGCCTGATGCTTGGCTGTTTCGGCATGGGCGGTGTGCTGGGCGCCCTGAATATTTCGAGCGTCCGCAAATACCTCAGCAGCGAACGTGCAGTCCGCCTGTGTGCTTTGACCATGGGCCTTGCCATCGGCGTGCTCGCGCTGAGCCACCATTCGATATTGACCGGCGCGGCACTCATCGTCGCCGGCGCCTCCTGGATGGTTTCGGTGACGCTCTTCAACATCGGCGTGCAACTCTCGACACCGCGATGGGTCGCCGGCCGGGCGCTGGCTGCCTATCAGGCCGCGATCGCCGGCGGGGTCGCCATCGGAAGCTGGCTATGGGGCCACGTCGCCAACGAAGTCGGAATCGACAAGGCGCTGATGATCGCCGGAACGATGATGTTCCTGTCTCCACTGCTCGTGATCTGGCTGCGCATGCCGGCTGTGGAGGGATCTGACCACGACGCCACCGATGCGCTCGCGGAACCGGAGGTCAACCTCTCCATCACGCCGCGCAGCGGCCCGATCGTCATTGAGGTGGAATATCGGGTGAATCAGGATCAGGCCCGGGAGTTCTACGACCTGCTGCAGAAGGTGCAGTCGACGCGGCAGCGCAACGGCGCCTATGACTGGTCGATCTCCCGCGATCTCGCCGACCCTGAATTGTGGACGGAACGCTATCACTGCCCGACATGGCTCGACTATTTGCGCCAGCGCAACCGCTCGACGCGGTCCGAGCGCGAACTGCATCTCAAGGCTATCGCCTTTCACATGGGACCGGACCCGATCCGGGTGCGCCGCATGCTCGAGCGCCCATTGGGCTCAGTGCGGTGGAAGGATGAGACGCCGGATCACAGCAAGAAAAGCGCACTGCCAATTACGGCGTCCGCCAACAGCGGCGTTTAACCGCTGCCTTGATGCCGAATTTACTTATCCGTTTTCGACTCAGCCTGCACACTCGGCTCGAACCAGCGGTTCGCACGCTCGAACATGCGCCAGTGAATCTTCTCGGTCTCGGCGAATTTTTCCGGAGACATCCAAGGCTTCATTGCGGCGAGTGCCTTGGCCCATTCGGCCCGATCCGGCTTCGGAACATCATCAAAAAGCTTCGAAAGCTTACTCTGACCAATGCCTTTCGGCGACACGAACTGATTCATAATCAACGCCCTTGCCACGCGCCTTCATTCGCATTCTCGCGAACAACACATCAGAATTGATTCTCCTCTGAGGCGCGAGCACGAACTCTGCGCAGACATCAAACGCCTGTTGATAACTCCGTCAGCGTTCCTGACCGATTCGAATCGGGAACCGTGTGACGCGCAGCAATGTGCAGCACAGCATCATCCGCAAACGAATCGGCGAACTTCATGCCTGCTATGATCGGACATGGTGATTGCGAGTGGAGCAGATTTGACATTCGCTACCTGTCATGCGGCGGGTTCCTTTGGCGATTGTCAAATCTCAAGCTCCACTAGCAGCTTATAATTACTCGTGGTTCTTTGATTCTAACATTTGCAACGGGTATCCGCCGAAACGGGATGCAAATGTTAGAATCGAACCACGAGAGCGTTATATTCGCGCGATTTTCTGGAGTGAGTCGAACTAGATGATTGATTTTACGACATTGATGGCAGGCATCACGAAGGATGGCGACGCGTGTACCGTGACGGCGACGGATGACTGGCTGCAGGGCCGGACGATCTACGGCGGCCTCGCGGCAGCCTTCTGCCTTGAGAGCGTGTCGCGCCACTTCGGCGACTTGCCACCACTGCGTTCTGCACAGTTTTCCTTCGTCGGTCCCGCGACTGGCCGCTTGACCATTCGGCCGGCGATCCTGCGCAAGGGCAAATCAACCATCTTCGTCGGCGCAGAGCTGACGGGGGATGCTGGCCTCGCCACCCGCGCCACCTTTTGCTTTGGTGCGACGCGACAGTCCGCGGTCGAGTACGGCAAGCTCGTCGCGCCTGCGGTGCCCGATCCGGACAATTGCCCAGACTTCTTTCGCAAACTCCCCGGATTGAATTTCGCCCAGCATTTCGATGGCCGGCTGGCGGCGGGTAGCTTCCCCTTCAGTGGGACGGATGATCCCACGATCGCTTTGTGGATGCGCCATCAGGACGATGCGGAACCGAATTCCACCGCCGCACTCGTTGCATTGACCGACGCGCCACCGCCGGCGGCATTGTTGCTGTTCAAGGACTTCGGCCCGATCAGCACCATGACCTGGTCCATCGATCTCCTCACCGACAAACTCGAAACGACCAATGGCTGGTGGCTGATCAGAACCCAGGCCGAAAGCGTCCTCCATGGCTACTCCAGCCAGGGAAGTGTCGTCTTCAATGCCGCACGCCAGCCTGTGCTGGTCTCGCGGCAGAACGTGGCGGTGTTCATGTGAGGCAAGACCGCCGGCTGACGTCGCTTGTCTGCATGACCATCGCCGCAGCGGCTGCGGCGTTGTCTGGCAGCGCACACGGACAGGCAGGGGCGACCGCTCCCAGGGTGGCAGCTCCAACGATCGCGGTTTCACCGCAGCAGATGGCGGAGTACCGTCGCAAGCTTGGCGAATACACCGCCATTCGTCAGGCTTTCGATGAACAGGCTGGGGCGTATTGGTCCGCCATCAGCGAGAAGCGAAAGGCGAGAAACGCCAAGCGGCGCAGCGGCGAAACCGTTGCGCTCGATGACTACGTGCGGACCCAGCCTCCGATCTACAGCGGCCCGCCAAAGCCGGTCGATCCATCGGCGCCCCCGACACCGCCCGCGGTGCGCAGGCCGATCCCGGTGGTTGCGGATTTCCTTGAGAATGCGCTTGAGCATTTTCAATTCACGCCGCGCAAACCCGCGAGTGAGCTCGAGTACAAGCGCGCCTACGCCAAAGTTGCCTCAAGCTTCGGCTTGACCCGGGATCAGGCGGTGCGCGTCTACAGCTTCGAGGCGGGCGGCAACGGCAAATACGACGTACAGGCAGGACTTGAGAAGCCAGGCGGCCGCGCCATTTCAACGGCGCTCGGCTACAACCAGTTGCTGACCACGAACACCATCGATCTGCTGTCCGAGCATGGCGGCCTTATTCTCAAATCGCTTCGCGACCAGCTTCACGAGGCGACCGGGCCGCGAAAGGCCGAGCTGGAGCGAAAGATCGCCATTGTCCAGCAGATGGTGGCCTTCTGTAAAACCGTGCCCAACGAGTGGAGCGCCCACGAAAAACTCGGCGTCACGCCACGCGGCATCGCCGTGCATGCGCTCAATCTGGATGTTGATGTTGGGCCGCTTCTGCAGACGCTGAAGCTGATGGACTCGGTCAATTTCGCACGGCGCAAGGGGTATATGACGCCGTTGACCGCTGCGGAACTGGAAATGATGAACCTGACCGGCGACGGCAATGGCTTCGACATGGTGTCGATGCCGGACGCCATGCGCTCTCAAGTGCCGACATCGAACTTCTTCCAGCGTTCGGGCTACGAGCGCAATCCGGTCGCCATCCGGAACAATGTCGTGTCCAAGCTTCTGGCCGCGACCAATTCCAAGATGGATCGGGACATGAACCTGCCGGGGGCGAAGGATCTCGCGGCGGCGTTCTAGTGTGGCGGTTCTGAAGTCCGCATCTTTTCGTGCGGCGAGTCCGGAATGCGGACTTCAGAACCAAAGCCACACTATGACAATAACTTGCTAGAGTCATTCGATTCCGAAGTTCGCAGACCAACGAGCGGCGGAATGATGCGAACTTCGGAATCGAGACTCTAGCATCTAAACGCCCTCGAGGATGATGATGGTCGGTGCCTTCGGCAGCGTGTCGAGCGAGACCGAGAAGGACTTCTCCTTTCGAAGCTCGACCTCGAACTGCCCATTCATCCTCGCGACGAACTCCCCGAGTGGCGTGCTGAAACGATGCATCGGCAACACGATCGATGCCCGCAGCCGCCGGGTGATCTCCGACATGCCATCGAGCGACAGCGTGTAAGTTCCATCGATCGGCACCATGACGATGTCGAGCCGGCCGATGGCCGCATAACGCGCTTCGTCGAGCGGGTGGTGCAGATGACCGAGATGGCCAATGCAAAGCCCCGCGACTTCGAAGATGAAGATGGAGTTGCCATCCTTTTGCATCATCGCTTCAGAGCCGACGCGGTAGCCGCGAATATCAGTCGGCACATTGCGGATGAAAACGTCGCCGACCGTCAGCGCATGTTTCGCAGGGCCGTCGCCGTCGCTCCAGCCGTGCAGAACATACTTGATGCGCGGATCGGGATTGAGCGTGTAATGCGTCGAGTGAGCGCGGTTCATCGTCACGACGTCAGGTGACTTGCCCGCGGTATAGACACCACTGAAGTCGGTGGCGATGGTGACGTTGCCGGGCGTCTCGATGATGTAGGTCGAATGCCCGGCATAGGTGATGACAACCTCACCCTTCTCGGCGGTGACATGGCGCAGGCTGACGAATTGAACGCTGGGAAGCGATTGCGCCACGGCCAGACACTGGCTCGGCTGCGGCTTGTCTTGTGCAGATGCCACAGGTGCCAGAACAAGGGCGACGCATGCGGTGATCCAGCGCAAATAATGCATCGAAGGTTCCGCGGCTGTTCGTTGGCAGTCTTAACCTCTTCCGATCCTCTCAAGAAGACTTCGGCAACGCAACCTTCAAGCGGCTGTCATTCCGCCGCATGGGCACCTTTGCGCAGCAGGCAGAGCGCCGCGAAGGCCAGCAGGCTCAATGCGGATGAAACAATGAGCACGCGGCTTCCAAGCTGATCGATCAACAGGCTGAAGGCCAACGGTGCCATCGCCTGAGAGATGCGCGCGGGCGCACCGAGAATGCCGAGCCGATAGCCGTAATTCTCTGCGCCGAAGATCGCAAGCGGCAACGTTCCGCGCGCGATGGTCAGGATGCCGTTCCCCGCGCCATGGAAAACAGCAAACACTCCGGATGCACTTCCACCGACAACCGCAAGGATGCCGACGCCCACCGGATGGGTCAGGCATGCCAGGCGCGTTGTGACCAATGGATGCAGCTTGCTGAGGAAATTCGCTTCCACGATCCGTGCAGCGACCTGTGCGGGACCGATCAGCGCACCGGCACTGACGGCCTGGACGCTCGTCGCACCCGCCGCTTCCAGAATGCGCGGCAAATGCGCGGCCATCGCGCCGGTCACGGCCCATGCGGAGGCAAACGCAAACGCCAGCAGGATCATCGTGCGATCAAGCGGAATGTGAGGCTTGAGCGCAGCAACCTCGGTCGACGAACCGTCCTTGACCCTTGGCAGAAAGAACAGATTGAGCGGCAGCCCGATCAGGACATGCGCCGCCGCCCAAGCCAAGCAGGTGTTGCGCCAGCCGATCGTCTCCAGCCCCCACGCGGTCAGCGGCCAGCCGATGGTGCTGGCGAAGCCCGCGAGCAGGGTGATGCCGGTGATCGACCGTCGCGCCGATTGACCGTAGATGCGGCTGAGAGCCGCGAATGCGGCATCATACAGTCCGGCCCCCATCCCGATGCCAAGCAGCAGCCACGCCGCGACAAGAACCCAAATGGAATAAGAACACCCGAGCAACACGAGGCCCGCAGCCAGAGTGACATTCGACATCGACAGAACCTGCCGCCCGCCGACCACATCGATCCGGCGCCCGATCCATGGACCGAGCAATCCGGAAATCACCAGCGACGCGGAGAAGGCTCCGAAGATCCAGTTACTCGACACACCGAGATCGCGCGCAATGGGATCGGCCAAAATGGCGGGAAGATAGTAACTCGACGCCCAGGCCAGTGTCTGAGTGGTCCCCAGAGCAAGAATGATCGGCAGCTGGCGTTGGCTCATGTCCCGAGGCGGCCCTTCATGACGCGCGTTGATCGATCAGCATTCCACATTTCAACGCGGCCGGATATCGAATGGCAACATGCCCCTGTTGCACTTCGTTGAACTGCGCCTCTTTCAACAGGAAATTCATCGCCCAAAAAAAGATGAAGCCGTCTCACGTCGCGTGAAGCGGCTTCATTTGTAGATCGTGACGATGAACTCGCGGCTTAGGCCGCGCGCACCGTGGAGAGGAAATTGTCCACTTCGGCGCGCAATGTTCCCGCCTGAGAGGCCAGCTCATCGGCCGCGCCCAGCAAGGTCGATGCAGCTCGCCCGGCGGCGTCGACGGATTCGCTGACGCCCGCAATGTTGTGCGCAACGTCCTTCGCGGAACCGGCGGCTTCCTGCACATTCCGCGTGATTTCCTGCGTTGCGGCAGCCTGCTCTTCCATGGCCGACGCGATCGACGTCGAAATTTCGTTCACTTCGATGATCGTGCTCGAGATCCGCTTGATCGCTTCCACCGCCCCCTGGGTCTCGGCCTGAATGGTCGTAATCTGAGAGCGGATATCGTCGGTGGCCTTCGATGTCTGGGTGGCCAGCGTCTTCACCTCGGATGCCACGACGGCGAAGCCCTTGCCGGCTTCTCCGGCTCGTGCCGCCTCGATGGTCGCGTTCAGCGCCAGCAGATTGGTTTGGCTCGCGATGTCGTTGATAAGAGCCACCACTTCACCGATCTTGTTCGCAGCCTCCGCCAGGCCGGACACGCTCGCATTGGTGGTTTCGCTCTCTTCGTTGGCCTTGCGGGCCACGACAGATGCCTGGGTGACCTGACGACCGATTTCAGTGATGGACGCGGTCAACTCTTCCGAAGCCGCAGCGACGCTTTGAACGTTGGTGGTCGCTTCCTCGGCGCCGGCAGCAACGGCGGTTGCCAATTGTTTGGTATCCTCGGTGCTCCCCGACATGGTTTTCGCAGTTTCCTGCATGGCGCTGGCAGCGCCGGACACCGCGCTCACGATCCTGCCGACACGGCTTTCGAAGCTGTCGGCAAGCTCGCGCATCGCCTGCTTCTTCTGCTCCTCGGCGCGCTCACTCAACAGTTTCTGCTCCGACTGAAGCTGGCGCATCTGCGCCGTGTTGCCCTTAAAGACTTCCAGGGCCTTTGCCATGTCGCCGATTTCGTCGGCACGGGACGCCTCGGTGATATCAACCGACAGGTCACCATCGACAAGCTTCTTCATCTTGTCGCGCAAGCCCGCGAGGCCTTTATTGATATCGCGGCTCAGCAGGAGCACAAATCCGCCCGCGAAAAGAAGAATGATGGCGCCCATGCCGGCAAGCTTCAGCAAGGCCTCGTGATAGTCGGCGTCGATATCGTCAATCCAGACGCCGGTCGTGATGACCATATCCCACGGCTTGAACTTCTTGGCATAGGTCAGCTTCGGTAGAAATTGAGTCTGCCCCGGCTTTGGATAGTCGTAAGACGCCATGCCCTCGTCGCTATTGCCGATGGAGCCGAGAATGTGATCGAGGATGTATTTGCCATTCGGCATCTTGGTCCCGCGCGTTCCCTCGACCTTCGGCACCGAGGCGTTCATGGTCCAGACGCCGTCCAGATTACCGGTCGCAAGGTAGCTGCGGTGGTTGTCGAACCACATCGCCCGTGCATTGCTATAGAATTGCTTCTCGGCGTCGGCGCGCGAGAGCTTTCCTTCCTTGACCATCTTTTCATAGGATTGCGCCAGTTCGGCAGTCATCTCGGCGACCGCACGGAGCTTGTCGATGCGGTCTTCCATCATCCGCTGACGCAGCTGCGTGGTGGACACGCCGATCGCCAATGCCAATGATCCAGCCGTCAGTGCCAGAACCAAATACAGTTTGGTCCGGATCTTGATTTTATTGAAGAAACTCACCGTAGCCCCCGGAGACGCAATCACTTTGTGACAAACTGCCACGGTTACCTAAAGACAGCGTTAAGCATCCTGCTCCGCGGCCGGCCCAACTGAGCGGAATTGGCTCTTTGCTTGCGTCAGTCACGTGCGGCGATGAATAATCGCGCCTCGGCTTCGTGACGCCGTTTGCGACTTTTGCTTAACAGCGCAGACCCACGCAGGACTGCCGAGGGAAACCAAGATGCAAGTCGCCAGCCTGGTCCTTCCTGTCTTTGCCATCATCGTCACCGGCTGGCTGGCGGGTTGGTCGAGCTACATATCCCGCTCGCTGGCCGACGGGCTCGTGCATTTCGCCTATCACATCGCGATGCCGGCGCTGCTGATCGTCACCATCGCGCAGGAGCCGGCACGCAACCTTCTGGAGTGGCGCTTTCTGCTGGCATTCGGCGGCGGCTCCCTCTTGTGCTTCGGTCTGGTATTTCTGGCACTTCGCATCGGCTGGGGCCGCGACCTTGCCAGCAGCACGATGATTGGAATGGCGGCAGCGATGACCAACACCGGATTTGTAGCACTACCGATCCTGCACGCCATCTACGGCCAACCCGCGGTTCTCCCCGCCGCCATTGCCACCGTGTTCGTGGCGGGAGTGATGTTTCCCGCAGCCGTTATCCTCCTGGAAAGCAAAGCCCGCAGCGCGTCCGGACAATCGGCCCATGCGATCGTCCTGATGAAGCACATTGCGCTGAATCCGATGGTGCTATCGACCGCAATCGGTTTGGCATGGGCGATCACAGGCTTTCCGATTCCGGGTCCGATCGCAGCCTATATGAACATCTTCGCAGCCGCGCTGACGCCATGCGCGCTGTTCGCCATAGGCCTGGGTCTGTCCCTTGAAGGAATGCGCTCGAATCTCGCCTCGTCCCTTGCGCTCGCCGTCGTGAAGCTCGTGATCATGCCGTTGATCGTCTACGGCCTGTGTGTGGCATCAGGCCTCAATCCGCTCTACACGATCGCGGCCGTCGTCTGCGCCGCCGTGCCGACCGCGAAGACGGTGTATATCCTGGCGGGCGAGTACAAGGTGGAGGAACCGCTCGTCGCGGCCACGATATCGATCACCACGCTGTTGTCGGTCCCGACTCTGCTGGTCTGGCTGTACGCTCTTTCACGCCTTGCATGACCGGCGAACCAAACCGAAGCGCATTCCGCAAACGAGCCGGTGATCTGCCGCGCAAGCGGCAGACCACGCAGACTGCTTATGACGACGAAAACCGCCCGTTGGTTACGCGGACTTCCACATGCCGGCGGCGATGAGTTCGTTCACCGACGCGTCGGTGAATTCAGCCTTAGGCCCATTGCCACCAATCACGAACATCAGAATCGCTTCTTCGTCCGGATTGCCCTTGGTGATATTCTCAAAGCGGCGCGCGCAACCCGGCGGGAACGACACCACATCGAACGGACCCGCATCGACGTACTCCACCTCACCTTTTTCATTTTCCCAACTGCACCGCCACGTGCCGGTCATCGGGATAAACGTCTCGTTCGTATCGTGATTATGCATCATCGGCCCATTGCCGGGCTTGGCGCGGCAATATCCGAGATTGAATCCTTCGGAGATCGGAATGGCCGCGAGACGCGACGCATCCTCGCCGACCGGCGAAGTCACCGCTCCGCCCTCGCCCTCTGGCGGCTGAAAACCGATGACGTTGTAAAGCGTGCGGATGCAGCCTTTTTTCTTGCTGTCGGGCAACCCGCCGTCCGAACCTCTGAGATCTTTGAAAAATGCCACACGCTTCATCATGTCGGCACGGGCCAAGCCTGAACGCGGCAACGTTTCCATCGTCATCTCCCCTTTTTTTGTGCCAGCCTTTGGAGAGGCTCGGCGCCATCGTATTAATGGTCATTCGACCAATAAACTCTTCTGACCTACTGATCAAGCGCTCATTATAACTTTCGACACTGATCCGTTATGGTTGCCCTCGGCTGGCCCCGAGTGCGCCATGCAAACGATGGATGCGATGACAAAAACGACGAAGCAGACCGCGCGGACGAAACCAAAATCGGCGGGCAAAACTCCCAAAAATGCGACAGAAGAAACCGTGAGCGGGGTTTCAAATCGGACCGCCCACCGGCCTGTCAGCAGTCCGGCAACGGCCGAGCGGGAAGCAATGCCGCAGCGCACCCGGCTTTCGCCTGCGGCGCGCAGCGATCTCATCCTCCGCGGCGCTATTCGGTTTTTTGCCGAACGCGGCTTTGGCGGTCAGACCCGGGAGCTCGCGCAGCAACTCGGCATCACGCAGGGGCTGCTATATCGCTACTTCCCAACAAAGGATCTTCTGATCGAGCGGATCTACGAAGAGCTTTTCGTCAAGCGCATCCGGCCGGAATGGGAGATCGGTTTGACGAACCGCACGGAGCCGCTGTTACAGCGACTGATCAATTTCTATCTGGATTATGCGACCATGCTGCACGACTACGAGTGGGGTCGCATCTATTTGTATTCAGGACTTGGGGGCGCCACGATTGCCAAACGTTTCGTTCAACAAACGAAGCAAGGATTGTTCAGGCGCGTAATTGCCGAACTGCGTCACGAATTCAAATTGCCTGATCTCGACACGGCTCCGATGACCGAGCCGGAGACAGAACTCATGTGGAGTTTGCACGGCAGCATTTTTTATATCGGCATCCGTGTTTCGGTTTACGGCGTTCCACCACCCAGCGACATCCCGGCGACCGTCACCCAGCTCGTTGAACAGTTTTACGACAACGCAAAGCTGATGCTGAGGGCGCGGAATCCTGCGCAAAATACGCGCTCGGAGTGAATTGCGGCCTCCAGCATGACTATGCCCGGGTTTGAATTTCGATACGCGCAGTCGCGGCCAACCACTTGCCGCGACAATCCAACTCATCGACAGAGTTGGACCGAGCCGCTGCCAGCGGCTTATTCACCTATCGCTTTCGCATCAACATTTGATCGGTGATCTTGAGCTGTTCAATCCGATAATTTCCGGCCCCCCATTCGGATTGAATACCATAGGGTGGATCATCTGACGGTCCGAGCAACCACCAACTGCCGCTGATCGGCTGCTGGTCACCCGAAAAACCTGGACCGCCGGAGCTTTCATATTTGCCGTTCATGTAGTCGATCAGTGTCCCTGCCCATTTGCGGTTCTCGGGAGTCTTCATCGACGAGCCCATCTCTCCGATCCAGACCGGTGCGATATTGTCCCTGACCAAGTATCCCCAAGTGCGATTCATTCGATCGACATACGCTTTGCCGCTCTCGGCCAAGCCCCATCTCAAAATGTCGGAGACTTCGTCCGGGTATTCATGCACGGAGTAGACGAGCTTGTTAGCAATGGGCAGCTTAACCGGATGAGCACCAGCAGCGGTCAGGTTGCCTGCAGGAGCGGCATATTTGGGGTCCATGCCGGACGCTGCCGGCGGCGGCGCATAGAACAGAGGCCCGGCGCAAATAATAAGGACATCGGGATTAACCGATTGGATCGCCGCGCCGACATCTTCGCACATCGCCTTTATGTCGGTAGGACCACCGCCGCCCCAGGTAATGCGTCCCTGTTCTCCGTTGGGCTCGTTGTCCAGATCGAAGCCGATGACGGTTGCAACACCGGCATATCGAGCCGCTAACCGCAGCCAGTTCTGTTTGAACATCTCTGCAGTCACCTGACCTTTGATGACTCCATCCGTTCCATCCGATCCCGGTCCACGATCGAACCACAGGCCGTTCTTTTGTTGGCCTGCCGTTCCCTCGTTGGAATGGTGGTCGAAAATCACCTTGAGGCCGATCTGTTTTGCGTAAGCAACGATGACGTCAAATGCTTCAAGAGTTGAGACGTATTTGTAGTGCCCGTTGGAGTCCGGGGTGGGATCGGCGACCAAGTCCCAATTTAATGTGGTGTTGATCCAGCCCAGTTTGTCGCTGTAACCGTTGAGCGGCGCATCAAGACCGGCATCGGTCCAGGGGATTCTGACCGTGTTGAACCCGCCAGCGACGATAGAATTCAAAATGTCCTTGTAACTCACGCGCCACACGCCGGAGGGCGCCGCACCCGGCCGACCTTCCGTACCATTCCATCCGATGGACGCGATGCGGACGCTCCTGCCAGATCCATCCACGATCTGGCTCCCGGATGTACTTAGAAAACCGGCGGGCAGGAGGAAGCCACCGCGAGCAGACGGGCGCAGGTCATTTGCGGTCCGGATGATAGCCGGCGGATCGGCAAGATGAGTTGAAGCCATCCCGTCCATATAGCTATCCTAGTAAACGTGCTCCGTCGGCGCGTCGTCTCGCCGGAACAGCGCGGAAATGACCACGATAAAAATCGCGAACGCGGTGAACCGCTGGCTGAATGATCCGAATGTGCTGCAAAGCGCGACAAAAATCATCATCGGGAAAATGACGCGCGGCGAGAGGCGATTGTAAACGTCGTAAAGCAGCAACAGAAATCCCACCATGATGAGCAACGCGATCACCACACCCTGGAAAACTCCGATCTGGAGAAAGGGATTCTCCACGCCCCATTCCAATCCGAAGGAATAAATTTGCGACCTGACATAGTCGGTGCTGGCTCCCCATAAGAGGTCGCCCCAGTTGAAGGACCTGATGAGGGGCACCATAAGCACGCGGCTGCGGGCGCTGCCTCCATCCTCGACGAAGCGTTCAAGCAGTTGGTCAAAGGCTCCCATCGCTGCCATCAATGAGAGAGCCGCTATCCCGATTGGTAGACTTGCGACGGCCACCACGATGTCTCTGTGGGCAATTCGCACGCCCGCCAGAAACCGGAACGACCGCCACAACACAGTCAGCGACAGGATCAGCAACATCAATATAAATGCTGTTCTGCCGCCAAAGGCCAGTAAGGCGCCCATCTGCAGCACAATCATCGGGTTTCGTAAATTTGGTCGAAGTTCTCGACCCGCTCCTGTCAGCAGACTGACGACATAGACCGACGTAATTGTCGCTGCGTGAAGCGGGTGACTGAGAAAGCCCGCCGCACGGCTTTCGATGGTCGTTATCCCATCGGGCGAATAGGCGATGAGAGGGAAAAACTTGATTCCGGTCGCAAGGTCGAAAATTGCATAGACCGCGTTGAGTGCGAAGAACCAGTGCACGAACCGCTCAAGCCTGGTCATGTTGGCGGGCGACACAAACGGCAGCAACATGCAGCACAGAAACAGATTCAAGTCTGTATCGAAATACATACCGAACCCGTTGCGGCCTTCCAGCACGATATTGATCAGAGCAAACGTGCAGGCGAGGAAAAAATAGATCGTACCGAGTTTGGTCGCGAGGTAATAGCGGAACAGGTCCGACTTTTGCGGATATGAAACGATGAACAGGCCGAACAACGCGACAAGGAAGTAAGTCGCGACGTGGATCTTCATGATCGGAGATCCATCGATCGAACTATAGTCATATCCGATCGTGTCGAGAACATTCGCGGACACGAAGAACATCAGAACAACGTAGATCGCCATCATTCGTTGGATGATGGGACCGGCAAACGGCAAGCGCAATCGGACCACGCCATTGCGCGGTATGACTTGCGAGGAGTGAGTAGCATCGGTCATCGAGTGACCATGTTCGATCAGGCGGCCAACGACATGTTCGGCTCAACGAAGAGTAATCGGGCCTTGACCTGATTGTGGCGGAGGATGTCTGCGAGCACGGAGGCCTCGTCCGTCGGAGCATTCTGGGATGACGCGATAAAAACGACCTCGTCGACCATGGCGTAAAGTCCGTAGTTGGACGATGCGCCCCCCAATTCGCCGCCGTCGATGATAACCCGGTCGAAATCGCGCGCCTGACTGATAGCGGTTGCAATGGCCTCTCGCCCGGCAGCGGCGGGCGGCGGGAATGCTTCTATGCCAGCGGGCACGATACGCATCGTGGTTTGTTTATGCAGGCGGAGGACGTCGCGAATGGCAGCTTTCGAAGCCAGGATTTCGCGGACCCCGCCACATCCATCAAAGCCCAGGACGGAGCTGACCCTGTGGCGAGCCAAATCCGCATCAATCACGACCACTGTCTTTCGGTCTGCGATGACCGCTCGCGCCAGTTCGAGCGCAGCGAGATCAAGCGCCGCGTCCGCTTGGGCTCGAACGAGCATGATGGTGTAGCCGGCGGGGGCCCCTGGCAATTCGGCACGAAGTCGAGAAAATTGAGGTTCTGCTTCGGGAACCATCGAGGGATTGATCGGCGGTGGGATCGGGCGCTTCCGCCGTGCCCCGGAGGTGTCGGTGCCCGGGTCATTGCCGGCGCCTGCGACGAAATAGTCAACCGCCAACGCCAAGGCTACTCCGAGCGTTGAACCAACCAACAGCGCCGCCGCCAGCATGAGGAGCGTTGGAGGCCAGCTCTTGCCTTCGGGAGGAGTCGCGGGAGAAATCAATCGGATGTTGGTCGTGTCGATTCCCTGCCGCTCTTCGGCGGTCTTCGCCTTGGCGAGAAATGTTTCATAGATCGTCCGGCTCGAATCTGCCTTCCGCTCCAGCTCGCGCAACGGCACGATCGCTTTGTCATTGGCTTCCGAACGAGCCTTCAGCGCGTCAAACTTGGCCTGCAGATTCTGGACGTTGGTCCGCTCGCTCGTCGCCAAGTTGCGAACTGCCTGGGCGACACGTTTGAGCTCGCTCTTGATGGCAATGTCGGTGTCTCGCAATTGTGCCCGTGCCACCTGCAGCCCCGGAAAGGCAGGGCCAGCGATCCGTTCCAACTGCGCAACCTCGCGAGACGCGTCCGCAGCCTTCGCCCGTAACTGGACAATCGCTCCTGACTGGATCGCTTCTGGTAATGAATCGAGACCAGCCCCCCCACTCTCGACCGTCTCGACCAACTTCACCTTGGCCTGGGCGTCAGCCAGTCTGGTCTTGGCGATGGTGAGTTGGGTGTTGGCTTCATCAAGCTCTTGTTCGGTCACGAGCTTGTTGCGCGAACCCACGAGGCCGTTTGCTGCTTTATAAGCGGCAACGGCCTCTTCGCCGCGCTTCACCTCGAGGCGCAGTTTTTCGAGTTGCGAATTGATCGATTCCGAAAGCCGCCGGTTGAAATTTGCGTTCGCTCTGGCCTGAACCTCGAGATAGGCATTCGCCACGGCATTGGCGAGTACCGCCGCGCGGTCGCGCGTCGTGGCGGAAGCCATGATGTCGATGACAAAGGAACGATCAATCCGCTTGGTCGAGGTCTTTCGGCGCAGGTTGCGCAGCGCGGTGAGCTCGCGGTCGTCACTTGATCCTAAACCCAGCACGGCTTTGACGAGAGAAATAAGCGGATTGCGCTGACCGTTGAATTCCGGATCGTTCTGCAGGTTCGCTTGTTCGATGACCCGCTTGAGGACCTCGTCCGACGTAATGATCTTCAACTGGCTTTCGACCAGGAGCAGGCCATCGCCAGGCACGGAATTTTGCTGGGTGTCATCCTTCGGCGTACTCTGATCGCGAGGATCAACATAAACTTGCGCGGTGGCTGTGTATGCAGGCGGGGTGATCAGCACGTAAGCGAGCACCAGACCGCAGAGCAGCGCAGGGACACAGAGAACCCAGAGCTTCTGTCGAGAGAGGATTGTGAGGACGTCTTTGAAGTCGACCCCATCCGGCGCGCGTTCGCTGGATTGCTCAGTTGGAAGCTGCTTTGTCGACATGACGCAGGACACACTCACACTGTCTGTAGACCCTTCGAAATTCAACCGATCGCTTCCGGAGAGGCCGGCAAAATCCCGCTTTCGGAGTATCTTTGGTCTTGGTTAACCTCGGGTTACTCCGCGCCGCCGGGTCGGCTGATCAGGGCCCCAGTCGCGCGGAGTTCGCGCGCGTTATCGGCCATGCCGCGGGATCGGTTGACGCGGCCGCCGCTTCCTGTGCATTCAGCCGTGAGAACAGCTCGCGCTCGGGGCAGAGATTGACATATCTGGTATGGACGCTGCCCGCGTTGGCGGTCATCGGGGTGATCGCCAGCGGCCTGGCCGGCACGCTGCCTGCCGCGCTCGTCGGCACGGTTATCGCACTCGTGGTCGCGCTGACCACCGCTCCTCACGCTTTTTCGGCGATCGACGCAGCGACGGCGCTGCTCCGCGGCGCCTGGATCGGCTGGATCGTCGTTCCCTACATTCTGGGCGGCCTGTTGTTTTGGCAGATGGCGATCCGCCCGGGGAACGCAGCCATGCCTGTCGAGACCTCTCTTACCGATGTGAGAGCCAGACGCCGGCTTCTTTTCACCGCCTGCTATCTCATCGGTCCGTTCGCGGAATCCGCGACCGGCTTCGGTGTCGGCATTATCGGGACAATGACATTGCTGCGCCGGCTCGATCTGAAGCCGATCCAGTTGCTGGCATTCTCTCTTCTCAGCCAGACAATGATCGTATGGGGAGGCATGGGAAGCGGCGCGATCGTGGGTGCCGCATTCGCACAAACGGATCCCAGCAGCCTCGCTGTCCACGCCGGCTGGATCTATCTGGGATTCAATATCCTTTGGATACCGATCTATTGGCACATGGCGGAACGCGTGGGCCCTGTGGGTGATTGGCGCGAGCGTGCTGGAGAGTTCGTATGGCTCGTCGTCAGCCTCGGATCGACCATTCTTGCAACAACCGTGCTCGGTCCTGAGATTGCGATGCTGGCCGCATTCGGGCCAGCGATCGTTCTGCGCTATGTCGTGGACGAGCGACCAGACCGCGCACAGCTTATTGCAGTTGCCGGGCGGATGCTTCCCTTCGTGCTCCTGATCGGCTGGCTCGTCTTGACGCGTCTGGTGGGACCGCTCGCCCAAGTACTCCAGGCAACGTGGAGGGTCGAACCATTCGCCGGCGCTCCCGCCTGGTCGTTACTCTTCCACGCCGGTACGTGGCTTCTGGTCGCGGCCCTGCTCACCGGCTTGTTGCGCGGACACCGAGATGCGTTCGCCGCGGAGATCAAAGCGGCCTGGAAAACCGGGCGCTTGGCGGTGCTGGCGATTATCCTTTTTTCGATGATGGCCGAAGTGCTGTCACGATCGGGTATCGCCGACGGACTTGCGCGCGGCATGTTCCAGGCTTTTGGGGGCTGGTCTGTGACGGTGACGCCGATGATTTCGGCCGTGTTCGGTGCATTGGCGAACAGTGGAAATGCATCGAATGGACTGTTCATGGCATCCGAAAAGAGCCTGGCGATCGAGGCCGGTCTCAACGTCACGGCGGTCGTCGCACTTCAACACGCCGCAGCTCTTTCATTGAACATGGTCTCGCCGGTCCGCATGTCGATCGTCTGCAATCTCGCCGGCACGCCTGGGCACGAGCGGCACGCCTATCGGGAGATGCTCCCCTTCATTGGGGTCGTCATCTTTGTGCTTCTGTCCATCTCGATCGTGATCGCCGCAAGATGCATCTAGTCGACGGTCAGATACTCCGCGATATCGCAGACCGCGTGCTAAGATCTGTGAGTTATTGAGACGGTATTTCGCCCGGCAGATGATCCTGAAATACCGGCGTCGCGCTCATCATTTTTGGTCTTCGGTCACGTTGCCTCGGTTCGGCTAGGCGCACTCAAGGCTGAGCCGTTGCTTTGGCTTGGAAGCACCAAGTTTGCTTCTGCAGCCTTCTTTCGTTCCTTATCCAGCGCCCTCTGCATTCGCTGAACCGACTTTTGCGCAGCTCTTGCCTCTTCGCCTTCTACGAGCTCTCGTTTGACGATCTCGTCGGAAAGCAACGAGTTCAAATAGTCCTCATCGACACGGATGCCAGATAGCCGCCGAATCTCGCGTCTAATATGCTCAACGATCGTTGGGCTTGTGAGCACTGCTGCAACCGAGAACTTGTTTGTGATCTGCTTCTCGAGCAGGAAATCACTCATCGTGTCTTTTGAGAAACCCTCACGGCTCAGGTTGGCAAAGCAGGCAATCATGCCATCGTCTTTGTAACTCGAGTTAAGCAAGTCGATCTCACACGCAAGAAACTTATCGATGGGTTTTCCGAACTGAACTTTGTAGACCCTCCAAGACAGTCCGTTTGTAAGGACCACCCAATCAACACCGGCGTTGGCAGCGTAATCAATCGCCTGCTTTACGTGATTGTCTTTCAGTTCGATGTTGATTGCTTTGACCTCGACGAAGAAGCGCGTTCTGTTGTCGACGACAACCGCCAGGTCGACAAAGGTGCCACGCACGGCAGTCTCGCTCGTGACGTGTTCGTATTTGTCATAGCCGAGTGCGTCCGAGAGAATGTCATTGACGATGACAACGGTGTCAGCCTCGCTGACATCCCGCTTCTTCGCCTGATTCAGAATTCCTTGGTACTTTTTGATTTGTGCGAGATGCGCGTCGACACTTTGTTCGAAACTGCCATTTCCTGCCCCCACAATCGGTGCAGAACTTTGCGACCATATAGAAACCGCAGCAACTAAAATCGGTTGTAGTCTGAAAAATTTTCTACCCTGACGCGGTGCCCGCATGAGATGGGCAATCATTCAAATGCGGACCAGACATCGCGTCGCAGCATTCCGCGACGTGCAGACAAATGGTCCACAGACCAGATCGAAATTTTTGAGGATTGAAATCGAATGGTGCCCAGGGGCGGGATCGAACCACCGACACTGCGATTTTCAGTCGCATGCTCTACCAACTGAGCTACCTGGGCGCCGCCCCGAAGCAAGTTCAGGGAGAGCGCCGGTTTATAGTGAGACCAAAGGGTCCTGTCCAGCCACCCGCGGCGCATTCTTGTCTTAAAGGCGGTGAAAATTTCCCAATGATTACCGGAAATTAGATGCCAGCAGCGGACGCCGCGGAGATTGCAGCGCCAACATTGTGCGGTTTATCCACGTGACAGGCGCATCACTCGCCAATGACGAGACTATTTCGGCTAGCCTTCGTCGTCCTCGTCATCGCCCTCGCGGGCCGGAATGGCATAGGAGCCGGACAGCCAGCGGTTCAGGTCGACGTCGCGGCAGCGCTCCGAACAGAACGGTTTTGACGCCTCGGTCGCGGGCTTTCCGCAGATCGGGCAAGGTTTGGCGGGACGCGCCTTTGCTGTGTCGTCAGGTGGCATTCAACCAGCCGAAACGGATCGGGAAACCTTCGCCGCCCAGCAAGGCGGTGGTTTCATACAAGGGCAGGCCGACAACATTGCTGTAGGAGCCGACCAGCTTCACCACGAACGATCCCGCGATGCCCTGCACCGCGTAGCCGCCGGCTTTGCTGCGCCATTCGCCGGAGCCAATATAGGATTCAATGTCGTCCTCGTTCAGCCGCTTGAAACGCACCCGCGTTTCCACCAGCCGCTGCCGGAATGTTTCCTTCGGGGTCACCAGGCAGATCGCGGTGTAGACCCGGTGATTGCGGCCCGACAGCAGCCGCAGACATTGCGAGGCTTCGTCCACCAGTTCCGCCTTCGGCAGGATCCGCCGCCCGACCGCGACCACGGTGTCGGCAGCCAGGATGTAGGCGCCGCGCAGTTCGTCGTCGAGCTGGACCGATTTCAGCGCGGCATCCGCCTTGGCACGGGCCAGCCGGTTGGCGCAGGCCCGCGGCAGCTCGCCGCGTTTCGGTGTCTCGTCCACATCGGCAGGGCGCAGGGCATCGGGCTCGATGCCGACCTGATTGAGCAGGCTGAGGCGCCGCGGCGAGCCGGACGCGAGAACGAATTTGGAACGGCCTAACATGCGGGATGGGTCAATTCGGTCTGAGGTCAGTGGGCGCGGAAACTATCCGAAGGCTGTCGGAACGACAACAGCACAGGATTGGCATATTCGGCAGCCATTTGGGACGAATAATCTTATCGCGACGGCCAATTCCAGGACGGGGTCTCCCCATCGCTGACGATGGTTTCGCTCAAATGCTTTTCCAGCAGCACCGACATGCTCCCCTCCTCCTCTGCAAGGGCCGATACCAGCTTGGGTGCATGGGAGACCACGATCATCTGGGAGTCCTTGGCGGCCCGTGCGATCAGGCGCGCCAGCGGAACCAGAAGGTCCGGGTGAAGACTGGTCTCGGGCTCGTTCAGGATCATCAGCGCCGGCGGGCGCGGTGATAGCAGCGCCGCAACCAGCAACAAGTAGCGCAGCGTCCCATCGGACACTTCGGACATCTTCAGCGGACGCAGCAAGCCGTGCTGATACATGGCCATGTCGAAATATCCGTCAGTCGCAGTTACCTCGACATGAGCACCGGGGAAGGCATCGTCGATGGTCTCGGCGAGCCCGGCCGCGTCACCGATTTCCATAATGGTCCGGACCGCCGCCGCGAGGTCCGCGCCATCGCTCGCAAGCACCGGAGTGTAGGTGCCGATCTGCGGCCGGCGCGCCGGTGCGTCGCGATCGGTCCGGAGATGATCGTAGAACCGCCACTCCTTCATCCGCTCGCGCAGCAGCAACAGCTCCAACGCATCGCGCGGATCGGCACAATGCGTCATCATGCTGTCGAATGACGCCAGGTTTTGCAATGTCTCGCGCCAGGCACCGGTCTCGGCGCGCACCCGCACATGCGGGCCACGACGTTCGGCAAACGCATTGGCGCGGCCGAGCAATTCACCGGTCCACACGCTTTCGGCTTTGATCTGAGGGTCGAGCGAGAAAAGTGACGACGACGGCTGCGGCAAGCCGAGATCAATCGCGTAGCCGTAGTCATCACCGGCGAAGCCCAGCTTCAAACCGGTCGGCTTGCTGCGCACAGTGCCTTGAACCGTTTCTGTGCCGGCCTTCATCTTGCGCGAGAAGTTCTCCGGCCCGGCCCACAACGTCGATTGGAGTCCGCCTTCAGCGGCGAGGGATTGAATCACCCGGCCCTGCGCCACATCGGCGAGCAGCCGGAGCGAACGATAGAGACTGGATTTGCCACTGCCATTGGCGCCGGTCACGACATTGAGCGACCCGAGCACAAGCCGAATGTCACGCAATGATCGATAGCCGGAGACCGCGAGGCGCGTGATCATCGGGCTTACTCGTTTGCCATGCCGGGCGGTCCGAACCGCTTGCGGATTTTCTGCATCAGACCATCGCGCACGGCGCGATAGGCATCGAGCTGCAATTCGCGGCGGCCCTCAACGCCCACCGGATCAGGCGTCGGCCAGTATTCCACCTCCGTGGCCAGCGTCGCAGTCAGTTGCATGGCCTTGTGATGGGCCTCGGGTGACAACGTCACGATCAGATCGAAGTTGAACCCTTCCCAATCCTCCAGATCCTCAACCGTCCAGGGTTTGTGATTGGAGATATCGAGGCCGATTTCCTTCATCACCGCGACCGCAAATGGATCAAGCTCGGCTTTGCTGACACCCGCCGACTGCACATAAAGCCCGCGTGGGACGAGATGGCGCAACAGACACGCAGCCGTCGGCGACCGGACGCTGTTCTGTCCACACATGAACAGGACGGCCTGCGGGGAACGCGCCATCATACGCGCTCACCCTTTCCAATGCAGAACGGAGATCAGTGTAAACAACCGGCGCGAGGTCTCGAAGTCCACGCGCACCTTGCCTTCTAGACGCTCCATCAACGTCCGCGAGCCCTCGTCGTGAATGCCACGACGCCCCATATCGATGGCTTCGATCTTGTCGGGGGTCGCGGTGCGGATCGCCTGATAGTAACTGTCGCAGATCATGAAGTAGTCCTTCACGATCCGGCGAAACGGCGTCAGCGACAACAAATGCACGACCACGGGCGCGCCGTCCTCACGCTTGATCTCGAACATCAGACGGTTGCCGGTAATGCCGATGTGCAATGTGAAGGGGCCCGGCGCGGCGCCTTCCGGCACGAACAGATTCTGTTCGATCAGATCGTAGATCGCAATCGCCCGCTCGTGCTCGATATCGGGCCCTGAACGCCCGATGGACTCCTCATCAAGCGTCACCGCGACGATGCGGTAGCCGGCATCATCATCTGGCGGAGGTGTACTCATGGCAGATTGAGACGTATTCCGACGGACCGCGCGTGGGCATCGAGACCTTCGGCCTTGCCCAGCGTCATTGCAGCCGGGCCCAAGGTGCGTAGCTGCTCCGGCCCGCACTTCAGGATCGACGTCCGCTTCATGAAATCAAGCACGCCCAGCCCCGACGAGAAGCGCGCCGACCGCGCGGTGGGCAACACATGGTTCGAGCCGCCGACGTAGTCTCCGATCGCTTCCGGCGTATGGCCGCCGAGGAAGATCGCACCGGCGTTTCTGATACGCGCGCTCAGGCTCTCCGGATCGGCTGTGATGATTTCAAGATGCTCGGCAGCAATGGCATCGGCGAGCGCCACGGATTGATCCAGCGTTTTGACCAGGATCACCGCACCGAAATCATTCCATGAGGCACGCGCGATATCGGCGCGCGGCAATGTCGTCAGTTGCGCCTCGACCGCACGTTCGACATCGGCGGCGAGCGACGCATCATCGGTGATGAGGATCGACTGGGCGTTGACGTCGTGTTCGGCCTGCGCCAGCAGGTCTGCCGCGATCCAGTCGGGGTTGGCGCTGCGGTCGGCGATCACCAGCACTTCGGAAGGACCTGCGATCATGTCGATGCCGACCTTGCCGAACACGAGGCGTTTGGCGGCGGCGACATAGGCATTGCCGGGACCGACAATCTTCGCCACCGGCTTGATAGTCGCCGTGCCATACGCCAGTGCAGCAACAGCCTGCGCACCGCCGACGCGATAGATCTCCGACACGCCGCCAAGCTTGGCCGCTGCCAGCACCAGTGGATTGAGCTTGTTGTCCGGCGAGGGCACCACCATCACCACCCGCGCGACGCCCGCGACCTTCGCCGGCACCGCATTCATCAGGACCGATGACGGATACGCCGCCGTTCCGCCCGGCACGTAGAGACCCACCGCTTCAATCGCACTCCAGCGCCAACCGAGCTCGACGCCTTGGGCATCGGTGAAACGCTCGTCCTTCGGCAACTGGCGCTTATGGAAGAGCTCGATGCGATCACGCGCAAGTTTCAGCGCATCAATGGTGGTATCGTCACAGGCTTTGACTGCCGCCTCGATTTCGTCTGCGGTGATCCGCAGTCCGTCCGCCGCAACATCCAGCCGATCGAATTTTCGCGTCGCCTCGACCAGCGCCGCATCGCCGCGCTTGGCGACATCGTCCACGATGGCACGCGCAGCCGCGTCGATGTCGGCCGAGACCTCGCGCTTCATGGCGAGGAAGGCATTGAAACGCGTGGCAAAGTCGGCGGCGCTGCTGTCGAGACGAAGGGGCATTGTCGTGAAGAATTCTCTGGCCGGAGTAAGGACAAATCGTCCTCACCCTTAGCATCCCTGACGCCAGACCGCGAGCCGTGGAATCAGCGTCAGGCGATCTAAAGCCCTGTCCTGTCAGAAAAATCGCTCTCGGCGGAACGGTCCTCGCCGGAGACGTCACCCTCGCCGCCGAAAACGTCGCAGGCGAGATCGGCCAATTCGCACTCAAGGCATTCAACGTCGAGCCGAAGCACGCCACCGCTCGCGAACAGCAGCAGCACATTGCCGCCAGGGGCATCGGTGGGGTGGAATTCCAGGCCCAGCAGCGTCAGGGGCCCCGGAGCGGCCATGTCGATGTTCCGCGCCTTGCAGGCCAGGACCCGGTCAAACCGCAGAGCGGAAATGACCTGATGCGGGACATCCTGTCCGGCGAGGATTTCCTCGCAATCCGGACGCCGCATGCCCACGACCAGCCGCTTTTCGCCTTGCCGCCAGATGATGTCGCTGGCGACAACGCAGGCGTCCTGGATATGTGCGGAGATCACCGCGAGGTCGTCTTCATCGAGAGCGATCAGCTTGTGTGGCGACATCGACCCTCTTTTTTAAAAGTTCCTACCCGCTGATACGCTCGATGGTGGCGCCGCAGGCTGACAATTTTTCCTCGAGCCGCTCGAAACCGCGATCGAGGTGATAGACGCGGTTGACCACCGTTTCGCCTTCGGCGGCCAATGCCGCAATGACCAGCGACACGGACGCACGAAGGTCGGTCGCCATCACCGGCGCACCGCGCAGTTTCGACGTGCCCTCAACAATAGCAGTTTCGCCGTCCAGTGAAATACGCGCGCCGAACCGCGCCAGTTCCTGGACATGCATGAACCGGTTCTCGAAAATCGTTTCAGTGATATGCGACGATCCTTTCGCACAAGCCATCAACGCCATGAGTTGCGCCTGCAGATCCGTCGGGAAACCGGGGAACGGTGCCGTCGAGACGACCACCGGATTGATGCCGGCGCCATTGCGCGCGACGCGAATGCCTTCGTTATTCGGTGTCACGGTCGCGCCGGCTTCCGTCAGCACATCGAGGGCCGACTGCAACAGTTCCGGCCGGGCGCCCGCGAGCTGCACGTCGCCGCCGGTCATCGCCACCGCCATGGCATAAGTTCCGGTCTCGATGCGATCCGGCAGCACTGTATGCCGAGCCCCGTGAAGCTTGCTGACGCCTTCAACCACAATGCGCGTCGTGCCTGCGCCGACAATCTTCGCGCCCATCTTGTTGAGGCAGTCGGCGACATCGACAATCTCGGGCTCGCAAGCCGCGTTGGTGATCACGGTGGTGCCCTTTGCCAGCGTCGCCGCCATCAGTGCGACGTGGGTGCCGCTGACCGTCACTTTCGGGAAATCGATTTCGCCGCCGACCAGGCCGTTGGGCGCAGTCGCGACAACATAACCACCATCGATCTGGATCGACGCGCCGAGCTTCTCCAGCGCCATGATCAGCAGGTCCACCGGGCGTGTGCCGATGGCACAGCCGCCGGGCAGCGATACCTTCGCCTCGTGCTTGCGCGCCAGCAGCGGCGCGATCACCCAGAAGCTCGCGCGCATCTTCGACACCAACTCGTAAGGGGCCGTAGTGTCGATAATATTCGCTGCCGAAATGTGCAGGGTCTGGCCCTGATACTCATGGTCGCCGGGGCGCTTGCCTGCCGCCATGATGTCCACGCCATGATTGCCGAGAATGCGCTGAAGCTGCACCACATCCGCGAGGCGTGGCACGTTGTCGAGGATCAGCGTCTCGTCCGTGAGCAGGCTCGCGATCATCAACGGAAGGGCCGCATTCTTCGCACCGGAGATTTGAATCGTGCCATTGAGCTTATTGCCGCCGACGATGCGAATGCGATCCATACCAAACCTGCCTTTTCCGGATAAATTGTCTTAGCGTGTTTCAGGCGTCGTGAAAACCGTCGGACGGATCGCCGCCCAAAACCCCAATGGGCGCCCAAAAACTTCAGCTTTTCAGTCTAATGCAATCAATTTCGCTGGAATTGTGTCGGCTGGTCCGGGGCCGGAATAATCCCGCAGACCGTTGCCGAATCACACCACCGCCCGGTTGATGTCCTCGCTTTCCAGAATCCGCGATGGATAACCTCGCTTGGCGACGCTCAGCATGGCGCGGCCGATCTGCTCAGTCGACGTGACATATTTCGGAGCGGCCCTGCGCAGAAACGCCAGCAGCGGCGCCAGGATCACATATGTCGCCTGAACCCAGGCGGTCTTGGATTTAATGCCGTGCAAGGGCTGAATGGCGCCGGGGCGAAACATATAAGCCGCCTTGAACGGCAGCTTCAGCAGATCGTTCTCCGTCTTGCCCTTGACCCGCGCCCACATGACGCGCCCCTGCTCGGTGCTGTCGGTGCTGGCGCCCGTCACATAGACAAAAGTCATATCCGGGTTGAGCCGCACGAGTGTTCGCGCCGCGGCCAAAGTGATGTCATAGGTGATGCGGCGATAGTTCTCTTCATTCATGCCCAACGATGTGATGCCAAGGCAGAAGAAACAGGCATCGTAGCCCAACAGATCATGTTCGATCGTCGCGTAATCCAGGAAATCCGTGTGAACGATTTCGCGCAGCTTCAGATGCTGCCGGCCGGTGACGCTTCTTCCGACGACGAGAACATTCGTCACATCTTGATCGAGCAGGCATTCGCGCAGAACGCCTTGCCCGACCATGCCGGTCGCGCCGAACAGAATGACTTTCATCGGCGTGCTACCCGTTCGGCCAAGACTATGCCGGTCGGAATCTGCGGATTCCGGCGATGATTGCCAAGATAAAGAACACCAGCACCACGCCCTGCGTGATCGCGAAAGGCGGCTCGGCGCCCGTCGGTGCATAGACGTTCAGCAATCCCACTTTCAGAAATGACTGCGCAATCAGCACGAACACGTTGAACCACAATGCCCGCATTGCGGTCACGATATAGACCGGCCGCCAAACGCCGCTCAGGTCCTTTGCATAGAACGCGTAGAGCGCCACTGCGAGCAGCACGAGCGAGATGATGGCAACGATATGCGACGGCAAAAGCTTGGTGAAGGGAAACAGAAAGCCGGTCGCGCTGGTGAGGATCGTCGTCAGCAGAAACAGCGCAGTCCAGCCGGGCAGCCTGTTGGAGGCCAGAATGCCGCCCGCGACGATAAAGCCGAAGGCGATGCCGATCATGCTGAGAATGAGATGGAAAACCGTGAACGACTGCAGACTCATACCTAAAATCATGATGCGCCCCTATCCCTGAAATGATTCAAGGGTACAGCATGCGCACGCGAGTTGCACTAGCCCAAAAAAACTTCGAATAGCAGCGCCGCCGTCGCTGCGCTGTTCACGACAAGGTAACGACTGATCAGAGGTGGCGGCCGCGCTCAGTAATAGCGCGGGATTCGACCGTTATGCGGCGTCTTGCGATCCGAGAGATCGAAGGCAATTTTGTCGACGTAGCACCAGCCCCAGCCTTCCGGCGGATCGTAACCTTCGATGATCGGATGCTGGGTCGCGTGGAAATGCTTGGTGGCGTGTTTATTGGGCGAATCGTCACAGCAGCCCACGTGGCCGCAGGTGCGGCAGATCCGCAGATGCAGCCACTCATCGCCGGTCTTGAGGCATTCCTCGCAGCCGAGCGCGCTTGGCGTCACGTCACGAATTCCAGCGATGTGTGTGCACTTGGGCATGCTCGGCTGCATCCGTTGTTCTGGTGGAGTTACTTAAAGGTCTCTTGTGTCGAACAAGACGAGGTCCGCGCCACCGGTCGCGAACTTCGGCAAATCCGCCGCGGCCGCCTGTCCGTCGGGACTGGCGAGCCCCGCCTGAATCGCCGCTGCGCTGTCGAACGTCAGGATCGCGATCAGATAAGCATCGGACGATCCTGCCAGCGCCGTGATCGGTCCCTGATTGATCTGATATTTTCTGAGGCCCGGAATTTTCTTCGCAAGCCCGATATGGGTCTCGGCATAATATTTGTCGAAGGCTGCAGTATCCTTTGGCGTCTTGTACGTCACGACGAGCTGAGCCACTGGCGTCCTCCCTGTTTTTATGATCGGCCAGGTTTTTGATGACCGATCAAGGCAGCCTATAGCCCCGGCCTCGCCGTGTCGCTGAGAAAACCATGCAACGCCGCAACAACCTGCGCGCCTTCGCCGATCGCGCCACCGACGCGCTTCACTGAACCTGACCGCACATCGCCGACCGCGAACACACCCGGCACCGATGTCTCCAGCGGCGCAACCAGACGGCCAAGATTCTGCTCGGACTGGGCACCTGTCACGACGAATCCGGCGCGATCGAGGGTGACGCCGCAGCCGCTGAGCCAGGCCGTTGTGGGATCGGCACCCACGAACAGGAATACGTTGCGAATATCGGCAGCAATCTCGTTGCCAGAATCACGGTGGCGCCAACGCACGCGGGCGAGCCCGCCTTCGTCGGGCGCCCCTTCCAGCGCAACGATTTCCGTCCGCGTCATCACCTCGATGTTCGGCGTCGCATCGATGCGGTCAATCAGGTAACGCGACATGCTGGCCGCGAGCCCGTCGCCGCGAATCATCACGCGCACCTTTTTGGCGTGGCCCGAGAGAAAGACCGCTGCCTGCCCGGCGGAATTGCCGCCGCCCACCAGGACGATTTCCTGATCCGCACAGAGCCGCGCTTCGATCGGCGACGCCCAGTACCAGACGCCGCGTCCCTCGAACTTATCGAGATTCTCGATCGCGGGCCGGCGATAACGTGCACCGCTGGCCACGACCACGGATTTGGACCGTAATTTTTCTCCGCAATCGAGGGTGAGTTCAAACGCCCCATTCGGCTTCGAGCAATCGAGCGAGATCGCGGAGACCGGGATCATCATGTCGGCGCCGAACTTCTGGGCCTGGGTGAAAGCGCGCCCCGCGAGCGCCTGCCCCGAGATGCCGGTCGGAAAGCCGAGATAGTTCTCGATGCGCGCACTCGCGCCGGCCTGTCCGCCGAAGTAGCGTGCATCGAGCACCGCCACCGACAGCCCTTCCGATGCGGCATACACCGCTGTCGCCAATCCCGCCGGCCCGCTGCCGACGATGGCCACGTCGTACATCTTCCTGCACGACACGCTGCCGATCATGCCCATGGCGCGCGCAAGGGCGGACTCGGATGGATTGCGCAGAACCGTGCCATCCGGACAGACCACCAGCGGCAGATCACTCTGGGACGTCGAGCACCGACCGATCAGATCGGCCGCGTCCTTGTCGGTGGCCGGGTCGAGCAGGTGATACGGATTGCCGTTCCGCGCCAGAAAACCTTGCAGCCGGACAACGTCGCCCAGCAGCGGCGAGCCGATCAGAACCGGTCCACCGACACCGCCCTGAATGAGATTGACGCGGCGCAGGATCAGCGCCCGCATGATGCGCTCGCCGAGATCCGCCTCGGCGACAAGAAGCGCCCGAAGATTGGCCGACGGAATCAGCAGGACCTCGACATTGCCCTCAGCGGTGCCATCGACCAGCGCCACGCGGTTCGAGAGCTGGCCAACCTCAGCCAGAAATTGCCCACGTCCCTGATCGATCACCGGGGTGATGTGTCCCATCCCATCGCGCTGGGTGATGGACACCGTTCCTGACAGCACAACGAACATGCCCGGACCGGTTTTTCCGGTCTCAAAAAGCCGCTCGCCGTCCTTGTAGTGACGGGCATCGCCGAAGCTGCGCATGCGGTCGATTTCGGCATCGGTCAGCGTCGGGAATGTTTGTTCGTAACGCGGAAACGCCTGCTCGTCATGCGGCGTGGCGACCGATAAAGGCGCCGTCCCGTTTGCACCAAGGGTCTCTGCCGGATCTGTCACTATCTCACTCATGTTCTTTACTCGCTCAATAAAACTGCTTCGAATTCAAGGAACGGTGCGCAAACATTACGGCGCCTATTGGCCGGACTTTTCACTTGTAGATTCGCTCTCTCGCACGCGGGCGTCGTCTTCTGGCGTCACAACGGTCATGCCTGTGCGGCCACGCGCCTGGGATTTTCTCCGTTTCAAATTGTCGCGCAACGCCGCCTTCAGGCGCGCCTCTCGGGCGGCCTTGGCGCTCGACGCACCTTTGTCTAATTCATCCGTCATCGATCATCCATTCTGTACGCATCGCGGACCAGAAACGATTGCGCTAATATCGAGCGAACAAAACTATACCATATGGTGATTTTCATGACCGACGTTTTGCCGCTGCTGGCCGCTCCCGTGCAGGACACCCTCGCCGGCTGGCACCGCTTCGTCGAAACAAAGAGCGAAGATGTGCTTCGGCCGCTGTTTGCCGAGGACACCGTCTTCCGCTCGCCGTTCGCGCACATTCCCCTGCCCAGCCGCGATGCGAGCGTGCTGATCCTCACCAACGTGATCCATATTTTCGAGAACTTCCGCTATCACCGCACCCTCGTCGCCGGGCCGTATGATGTCGGGCTGGAGTTCAGCGCCAATATCGGCGAATTCGATCTCAAGGGGATCGACCTGATCAAATTCAATGCTGCCGGCCAGATCGTCGAGTTCGAGGTGATGATTCGGCCGATGAAGGCACTGCAGGCGCTCGGGGCACGGATGAACGAGCGGATCGCCGGCCGGCTGGAAGAATACAAGAAAATGGGGGCCGCTAAGCCCTGAATCCGGCGCTAAATCCGCCAAGGATTCGGGGTCCCCACTTGCGGAGGATTCCTTTTCCGGAAGAAGGGCGTTCCATGCTTGCGCCGCCACCAGCCTTATGGCAAGGAAGCCCCGCCTTAGAGGCCTTTGGCTGATTCACGTCTCACGTGACGTATCTGGCTTCGCTGCCGTAGCTCAGTGGTAGAGCACTCCATTGGTAATGGAGAGGTCGACAGTTCAATCCTGTCTGGCAGCACCAGCTTTTCTTACGAAAATTCAATGATTTGCTGAAAGACAGCTTTTGGCGCTCTCTCACGCACGCCTACACCGATAACGTCTGTTCCGGCGGCACTTCTACCAACCATCGGGGAGGGAGTGCTGTTTTGCGCTGGCCTGGCTTATCCAGCTATGGTGCGCGCGCTGGATTGTTTGAGGGGAACTCGGTGCAAGTGGAAGGCGTCTCCCGGTTTGTCAAAGCCTTCGTTATCGTGCTGCTCATCGCGTCGGGAAGTTGGCTTGCCCGTGAGAGCGGGCTGAGCCTCTCTGGCCTGCAGGAACTGCTCGAAGGCAACGTCTTCGCACCGGTCATCTTTGTGGGATTGCAGGTTGCTTGCAGCCTGTTGTTTCTCCCTCGCGCCATCATGGCGGTAACTGCCGGTCTCGTGTTCGGCTTCTGGACCGGTCTCGTCTGGGCCTCGATCGGAAGCGCTGTGGGTGCACTCGCCGGCTTCGTCCTGACGAGATATTTCGTAAGCGACCTTGTAAAGCCCTCGGAGTGGTCACGGTTCGGCTCTGTTGTCCGCCGTGTCGAGCAAGGAGGTTGGAGGGCGGTCGCAATGTTGCGGCTCGTGCCAGCCATCCCACATTCGCTGACGAACTATCTCCTCGGACTTACGAGTCTGCGCACCGTTGACTTCGCATTGGGTTCGGTGATCGGCCAGTTGCCGATGACAATCGCTTTCGTGCAATTCGGTGCTGCGGGTGCACGCCTCGCAACCGGGAATCTCGAATGGGTTCAACCGACCCTGATCGGAGTTGTCATGCTTGTGCTTTCGTTGCTCCCTCAGCTGTGGCGGCGCATTGCGCAGCGGCAGCTCCCCACTCCCATTGAATAAAAATCCGCGTTGACGCGTTGGAAGAGTTCGCGTTCTCCAGGGCTGTTGCAATCCCTCACAGCACCGACCTTCGCTGAAACTCACCGGGCGTCATGCCCATCACCTCGCGGAACGCATGACCAAACGCAGCGACGCTGGAGAAGCCGAAGCGCGAGGCGACGTTCTTCACCGGCCGTGATCCGCTAGAGAGCATTTCCGCGGCGGCCATGATGCGCGCGCGGCGACGCCATTCACGAAACGTCAGGCCGGTCTCGTCGGGAAACAGCCGCGTCACCGTGCGCGAGGAAGCGCCGGCGGCAAGCGCCAGATCATCCAGGTCACGTTCGATCAGCGGGTCTGCCAACACGAGAGCCGCGACATGCCGCGCGCGGGCATCGGCCGGCATCGGCATGAACGTCGCCGCGTCTTCCGCCTCGGCCAGTTCGTACAGCACCAGTTCGGCCAGCACCTCGGCACGGCGCGGATGAATCCGGTCGCCGAACAGAGCGAGCACCGATTCGCGCAGCAATGGCCCCACCGCGACAACGAACTCGCGGATCAGGCGCGGCGCTTCGGGATGCTTTGCCAGCCACTCCGGCTCGGCGTAGAGCGTGCGCATCTCGATGTCAGCCAAGACATCGATGGCATGCCCCAGCCGCGGCGGCACCCAGACCGCCCGGGCGGGCGGAACGAGCCATCGCCCCTTCGGCGTCGTCACCTGCATCACGCCGCGCTCGGCGAAGATCAGCTGGGCTTCCCGGTGCGTGTGGGTGTCGAGCCGGGTGCCCCTTTGATAGCTGCGCGCGAGGATGCGCAGCCCCTCGCAGACGGGTGTTGAAGGCACATGGTGCCGGCCTCCATTGGCGTTCTGGCGATACATATCGGCTCCGAATCGATAGGCCGCCAGCGTATGCTGCTTCGGAGGACTGAGAAACCCTCAATGCCGAAGCTGCCCAAAGGAAACGCCCGCCGATGAACCGCCCCCAGACCGTGATCAATTACGTCAACATCGCGCATTTCATCGACCACTACGCGATGCTGATCTTCGCGGCGGCGGTGATCGTGATGGGTCCGGTGTTCGGGATGCCCTACGGCGACCTTTTGCCCTATGCCACGCCCGGCTTCATCGCGTTCGGCGCGGGGTCGCTGGCCACCGGCTGGCTCGGTGACCGCTGGAGCCGCCGGCACATGATGGTGATCTTCTTTCTCGGCATCGGCGTGAGCATGATCGCGGTCGGTCTGGTGCAAACGCCGCTGCAGCTTGGAATCGCCCTGTTCGTGGTCGGCCTGTTCGCCGCGATCTACCATCCGGTCGGCACCGCCATGATGGTGTCCTACTCGGACAAGAATCTCGGCCGCGAAGTCGGTATCAACGGGGTGTGGGGCAATCTCGGGGTTGCCTCGTCGGCCCTCGTCACAGGCGCGGCGGCGCAGCTTCTGGGATGGCGTTGGGCTTTTATCTTGCCCGGGCTGATGACCATCATCGTCGGGTTGGCGTTCATGCATGCGGTCCACCACGAAGTCCGCACCGGACACAAGACCGCAGGCGTCACGGCTCGCGTTTCGAGAAACGCGATGTGGCGCGTCGTCGCCGCGCTGATGGTGACGGTGATCGCGAGCTCGACCACGTTCAACGCGATCACGGTCGCATTGCCGAAGCTGTTCGCCGAACGCCTGACGGATATCACCACCAGCCCGGCGACACTGGGTGTGATCACGGCTTGCGTCTACGTGTTCGGCGCATTGACCCAATATACGATTGGCGGCCTGATCGACCGCTTCTCGCTAAGAGCCGTATTCTTTCCACTTTCGATCGCGCTGACACCGTTGCTGTACCTCGCCGCGGAGTCCCAGAATGTTGCGCTGATCGTGATCACGATCGGAATCGTGATGGCGATGTTCGGTCAGGTGACCGTCAACGATGCCATGGTCGGCAAGTACACGGCCGACCAATGGCGCGCGCGGGCCTATTCGGTGCGTTACTTCGTGGGCTTCACCGCGGCAGGTGCTTCAGTGGGGCTGGTGGCGTGGCTTCACGAGCACGGCGGGTTTGCCCTGACGCTGCGCGTGTTCTCGGCCTTGTGCCTGCTTATGATTCTGGGCGCCGCTCTGTTTCCGCCCGAACAGCGTGCCTCCGCCCCTGCGCCCCAGCCTGCTGAGTAACGATCGTCTCAGCAACATCTGAAGGTGGCGTCTCAGCGCTGCCTAATTTCGCAGTGCGGATTTCGACGACGTCTCGAACGTCTTCCGCACCGCGAGACTCGGCGGAAAGTAGTTCAACAGCGCGTTTAAGCGCCTTCCGGATCCTGTTTTCCGAAATTTATTAACCCGCCCCCGCGATACTGCTGCCCGCTTGTTCTTTTGTGATTTGAGTTGGCTCGGGGGCACCATGACTTTGCGACTTCCCTTTGGAAAATTATTTCACCGGCTCCGCATGCCGCGTCTCAAAATGGGCATACGGGGAAATCTCTTCCTCGCCTTCGCCGTGATCGCGGCCATGGCGCTCGTGATCAGCGCCAGTGCCAGCCTGCTCCTGCGTCAGCTCGGCGGAGTCGTATCCAACCTCAACGAACGCGACATTCCCCGGCTCTCGGCCAGCCTGCAGCTTTCCGCGCAGAGCGCGACACTCGCAACGCAGGCGCAATCGCTGTTGTCGTCGACCAACGAAAGCACCCTGAACGAACGCGCCGCACAGATGAAACAGACCCAGCAGGGCGCTGCGGACAAGCTGGCAGAGATTGCGAAACTCGGCGCGGACAAATCGGTCGTCGATGCGCTGATCGAGACCAGCAAGAATATCGGCGACACCGTCACCAGCATCGGCTCGGCCGCCAAGGAACGCCTTGAAGCCTCTGCGGCCCGTGAGGCGCAATCCGCAGGCTTGCGCAAGGCACAAGCGGATTTCCTTGCGGCGGCAAGCGTTGCGACACTCGACGCCCAGACCCAGATGAACGCCGTGCTCGGTTCGGCTGCGTTCTCGCCCAGCGATGCGATGGAAGCCTCGCGTGCGAACGACCTGCTCGGCAGCATCATCACTGATGCGAATTTGATGACGGCCGACATGACGGCCGCCCTCTCCGCAACCAGCAGCGATGCGCTCAACCCGTTTCAAGATTCGTTCAAGGCGCGAAAGGAAGGCCTTGCCGGCAAGCTGAAGGACCTGAAGGAGCTCAACACCGGTGGCGCGATCAGAGAGCCATTGAACAAGCTTCTGGCGCTTGCGGAGGGAAAGAACGGCGTCTTCAAGGTCCGTCAGAAGGAGCTCGATGCCGCGGAATATGGCCAGCTCATCGTGGATGAAACCCGCAAGCTGAACCGCGGCCTTGACATCAGCATCAAGCAACTCGTCAGCGATGTGCAGACGCAGACACAAGCTGCTGCCGGTGTCGCACAAAGCAAGATCTCGTTGGCGACCACAGTGATGCTGGTGCTCGGCGGCCTCACGCTCGTCGGCTCGTTCCTGTTCGTATGGCTTTATGTCGGACGCAACATCCTGAAGCGTATCGCCAACCTGCAGAACGTCATGCAGCGGTTGTCAGACGGCGACCTCGATGCGGAAGTGGCGCGCGGCAAGCAGCAGGACGAGATCGCCGTGATGGCGCGCTCGCTCGAAGTGTTCCGCGAAAGCATGATCCAGTCGCGCGCGTTGAGCAGCGAGCAGGACCAGGATCGCGTCGTCAAGGCCGAACGTGCGTCACGCATCGAAGCGCAGATCGCAAGCTTCGAGGACAAAGTCCGTGTTGCTCTTGAAGGCCTGATGGCATCGGCGAACTCGATGCAGGTGACCGCTGAAAGCATGTCGGCCACCGCGGACCGCTCCAGCGCGCTGGTGAGCGCCGTGGCATCAGCCGCCGAGGAAACATCGGTCAACGTCCAGACCGTATCGTCGGGCACCGAGGAGCTGTCATCTTCGATCCAGGAAATTGGCCGTCAGGTGACGACGTCGACCGAGATCGCCAACAACGCGGTCAGCGAGGCCAGCCAAACCGATACGACCATGCAGGGCCTTGCCGACAATGCGAACCGCATCAGCAGCGTCGTCGACCTCATTCAGGAGATCGCCTCGCAAACCAATCTGCTTGCGCTGAACGCGACCATCGAAGCTGCGCGGGCGGGCGAAGCAGGCCGCGGGTTTGCGGTCGTGGCGTCGGAAGTGAAGAATCTCGCCGAGCAGACCGCCAAGGCCACCGACGAGATCCGCACGCAGATCAGCAGCATGCAGAGCGTGACGACGTCCGCCGTCGGTGCGATCCGCAGCATCGGCTCAACCATCGGTCAGATCAACGACGTCACCACAGCGATCGCCGCGGCGGTCGAACAGCAGGGCGCCGCGACCCGCGAAATCGCCCGCAATATTCAGCATGCGGCGGGCGGAACCAGCGAGGTATCGAGCAACATCGTGGGCGTCAGCCAGGCGTCCATCGAAGCGGGTGCCGCGGCAAGCGAGGTCTTGAACGCGTCCGGCGAGCTGCGCCGCGAAGCCGATACATTACGTTCGGAAATCGATACGTTCCTGCTCAATATCCGGGCCGCTTGATGATCTGAGCCGTGCAGCCATGTCCACGGACATGGCTGCGTTCCACCCGATTCCGCCCTCGGATTGACTCTTCTTAGGGCTCGTGATCCCTGCTAATTCAGATAGGCAAGGCCTCGCGCGGGACGTGTTTCCACGCGACGATAAACGTAAGTGCAAAGGATCAGCGCATGAGCACATCGCCGGTTTCAATCAATGGCGGCAAGGATTCATCCATTACGCCACGGCACGATTGGACGCGCGCGGAAGCGCAGGCGCTGTATGACCTGCCATTTGCGGACCTGATCTTCCAGGCTCAAAGCATTCATCGCCGCAATTTCGATCCGAACCACGTCGAAACCGCGAGCCTGCTCAGCATCAAGACCGGCGGTTGTCCCGAGGACTGCGGCTACTGCTCGCAGAGCGCCAAGTACGACACCGGCTTGAAAGCAACCAAGCTGATGGAGAAGGACGACGTGCTGGCCACCGCGCAGCGCGCGAAGGATGCCGGGGCGAGCCGCTTCTGCATGGCCGCCGCCTGGCGCAATCCAAAAGACAAGGATCTCGACAAGGTCGCCGAGATGATTACTGCCGTGAAGGATCTCGGCATGGAGACCTGCGTGACGCTGGGCATGCTGACGCCACCCCAGGCGAAGCGGCTGCACGATGCCGGGCTCGATTTCTACAACCACAACGTCGATACCTCGCCGGAGTTCTACGGCAACATCATCACCACGCGCACGATGCAGGACCGCATCGATACGCTGGCCAACGCGCGCGACGCCGGGCTGAAAGTCTGCTGCGGCGGCATCATCGGCATGGGCGAACAGGTCGATGACCGGCTCGGCATGCTGGCGCTGCTCGCCAACCTGCCGGAGCATCCGGAGAGCGTTCCGATCAATATGTGGAACGAGGTCAAGGGCGTGCCCGTCGCCGAGACCGCCGAGCGCCCCGACCCGATCGCATTGGCACGCATGATTGCGGTTGCCCGCATCATGATGCCGAAGAGCGTGGTTCGCCTGTCGGCGGGCCGTCAGTACATGACCGATGAATTGCAGGCCTTGTGCTTTGTCGCTGGCGCGAATTCGATCTTCATCGGCGACGTGCTGCTGACCACCAAGAATCCGCAGACGGTACGCGATGCGAATCTGCTGGACCGGCTCGGCATCAAATCGCAGCTCGATCACGCGAAAGAAACGGTTCCGGCGGGAGCTGCCTCGCCCGCAAAAGTGGCGGCCAACGGCGCCACCGCGGCGTAGGTCGTTTTAAACGCGAAAGACAAGCAGGCGCATGGCGGCCATGCCGCCGCCCACCGCTCAGCATCACTTTTCGGCTAGTGTCCCGGTTCTGACATTCGTATCAGGTTAGCCGAAACATTTGCGATTGCGAGACGATGCACACAAAGACCACCACACCTGCCGCTGCGGCCGACGGACTGCGCTATCCTTTTGAGACGCCGCCGCAGCCAGATGAAGTGATCGAGGTTGCACCCGGCCTGGTCTGGGTGCGGCTGGCGCTACCGTTTCGCCTCAACCATGTGAATGTCTATCTGATCGCCGACGGCGACGGCTGGACCATGGTGGACACCGGCATTGGCAATGAAGCCACCATCGCGGCATGGACAGTGCTGTTTGAGGGTCCGCTCAAGTCTTTCAATGTGACGCGGCTGATCGTCACCCACGCTCACCCGGATCACGTCGGGCTTGCGGGGTGGATCGTTGAGCGGTTTGGGTGCTCGCTCCATATGTCGCAGGTGGAGTACCTGCAGAGCGCCTACCATCAGCATCGCGGCTCCGAAGAGCGCAAGCTGGCGCAGCGGCTGTTCTTCCGCCGTCACGGGATGGATGAGGACATCACCGATCAGTTGCTCGGTCGCGGGCAAGAATATCTCAAGCGGGTCTCGATCCTTCCGGCGTCCTATCACCGCCTGTCGAAGGGCGATGACATCGCGATCGGATCAAGGACCTTCAGGGTGCTCACTGGAGGCGGACATGCGCTCGATCAGGTGATGCTCTATTGCGAGGCCGACAATATTTTCCTGTCGGCCGATCAGGTCCTGAGCAAGATTTCCCCCAACGTCAGCGTCTGGGCCGTCGAGCCCGATGCCAACTCCCTTGGCGAATATCTCGCGTCTCTCGCAGCCCTCGAGCGCGAGCTGCCCGACGATGTGCTGGTGCTACCCGGTCATGGCGTTCCCTTCTACGGGGTCAAAACACGGATCAGGCAGCTCGCCGACCATCATGAGGAGCGCTGCCAGCTGATCGCCAAGGCCTGCGCGGAGACGCCCAAGACCTCCGCGGAGCTGGTGCCGGTGGTGTTCCACAAGCACGTGCTGGATGCCCACCAGACCGGCTTCGCCG
Source organism: Bradyrhizobium sp. SYSU BS000235 (assembly GCF_049747295.1). Lineage (NCBI taxonomy): Bacteria > Pseudomonadati > Pseudomonadota > Alphaproteobacteria > Hyphomicrobiales > Nitrobacteraceae > Bradyrhizobium > Bradyrhizobium sp. SYSU BS000235. The sequence goes on along the minus strand of NZ_JBMHJM010000001.1, from coordinate 2,752,579 downwards.
CCGGCGAACTGATCGCCCACGTCAACTACATGCTGGTGCAAGACCGGCTAACGTCGGAATTGGGCGCGGACGGTGTGCTGCGCTTCCGGGCTGCCTGAACGGCCCGCTTTGGGCCCCAAGGTTGGACAAAGTGACATAGCCGCCCGGCGAAATCCGCCTCGACATTAAACCTGGAAAAGCTCTAAAAAGACCCCGCGGCAGCCTGCGCTAGTGCCGCGAATTTGAAGTTCTTCCGAGTGAACCCGCAAGCTCAATGAAGAACTTCAAATTCAAAAGCGGCACTAGAATCATGGACTTGCCAGTGTCCCTTTGATTTCGAAGTTCGCATCCGGGCAAGCCGCGAGCTTGCGCGAACTTCGAAATCGGGACACTGGGTGCCCAGACCGTCTTTTTTTGAGTTCCCATCCAGGAAGTTTGTGATGGATTACAATAAGTTCTTCGGTGACGCCCTCGATAAGCTCCATAACGAAAGGCGCTATCGTGTCTTCGCCGATCTCGAGCGTATTGCTGGCCGTTTCCCCCATGCCGTCTGGCACTCCCCCAAGGGCGAACGCAACGTCGCGATCTGGTGCTCGAACGACTATCTCGGCATGGGTCAGCACCCGAAGGTGGTGGGCGCCATGGTCGAGACCGCGACCCGCGTCGGCACCGGCGCCGGCGGCACCCGCAACATCGCAGGCACCAACCATTCGCTGATCAAGCTTGAGGAAGAGCTGGCTGATCTGCACGGCAAGGAAGCGGCCCTGGTTTTCACCTCGGGATACGTCTCCAACCAGACCGGCATCGCGACGATCGCGAAGCTGATCCCGAACTGCCTGATCCTGTCTGATGCGCTGAACCACAACTCGATGATCGAGGGCATCCGCCAGTCGGGCATTCCCTACACCATCTTCCGCCACAACGACGTCGCCCACCTCGAAGAACTGTTGATCGCCAATGCCGGCCGCCCGACCCTGATCGTCTGCGAGAGCCTCTACTCGATGGACGGCGACGTGGCGCCGCTCGCGAAATTCTGCGATCTCGCCGAACGCTACGGCGCGATGACCTATGTGGACGAAGTCCATGCGGTGGGCATGTACGGCCCTCGTGGCGGCGGCATTGCCGAGCGCGATGGCGTCATGCATCGCATCGATGTGCTGGAAGGCACTCTCGCCAAGGCCTTTGGCTGCCTCGGCGGCTATATCACCGGCAGCTCGAAGCTGGTGGACGCTGTGCGCTCCTATGCGCCCGGTTTCATTTTCACCACCGCGCTGCCGCCTGCCGTTTGCGCGGCCGCGACTGCGGCCATCAAGCATCTGAAGACGTCAACGTGGGAACGCGAGCGGCACCAGGATCGCGCTGCGCGCGTGAAGGCGATCCTCAACGCTGCCGGCCTGCCGGTGATGTCGAGCGACACGCACATCGTGCCGCTGTTCGTCGGCGACCCCGAGCGCTGCAAGCAGGCTTGCGATATCCTGCTCGAAGAGCACAGCATCTATATCCAGCCGATCAACTACCCGACCGTGCCGAAGGGCGCGGAACGGCTGCGGATCACGCCGTCGCCCTACCACGATGACGCGCTGATCGACGATCTGGCCGAAGCGCTGGTGCAGGTCTGGGAACGGCTTGGCCTGCCGCTGCACGCCAAGCCCATGGCTGCTGAATAACGGCGCTGAGTAAGCGCAGCGATCAGCGTTCCACTGGTTAATGAGCCCACATGGCGCCGGACGAATAAGCCCGGCGCGCAGTTGGATTGCTGGCCACTGCGGCCCAAACCGGCATGCATGCACTCCTTATTCGGGCTCGGGTAGCCTGACAAACGCCAAAATCAGTGCGTCCGGCACGCCGGCCGGGTAAAGTCTCCGGAACGGGCTAAGAGCCCATAAGGAGCAATTCGATGCTGCATGACTGGGGCGTGATCGCAGCCGCATTCGGCTACATCGGCTTCCTGTTTGTCGTTGCCAGCTACGGCGAGCGGCTGACGCAGTTCCAGCGCGGCCGTCTCGGCACGTTCATCTATCCGCTGTCGCTTGCGATCTACTGCACGTCGTGGACGTTCTTCGGCTCGGTTGGCTCCGCGACCCGGACCAGCGTCGAATTCCTGGCGATCTATGTCGGACCGATCCTGATGCTGGCGTTCTGCACGCCGCTGCTGATGCGCGTCATTCATCTCGCGAAATCCCAGAACATCACGTCAATCGCCGACTTCATTGCCGCGCGATATGGCAAGAGCCAGACCGTTGCCGCCACCGCTGCAGCCATCGCCATCATCGGCTCGGTACCCTACATCGCGCTGCAGCTGAAAGCGGTCGCGTCATCACTGGAGACCATCCTCAACCAGGATCAGGACGTCTCCAGCATTCCCTATATCGGCGACATTGCCCTGATCGTGACCATCACCCTCGCCGTGTTCGCGGTGTTGTTCGGGACGCGCCAGTCCGATGCCACCGAACACCAACACGGCCTGATGCTGGCTGTCGCAACCGAATCCATGGTCAAGCTGGTGGCCTTCCTCGCCGCAGGCGCCTTCGTCACTTTCTACATGTTCGGGCCGACCGAACTGATCGAACGCGCCATGAAGACGCCGGAGGCGGCGCGCGCGATCCATGCCGCGCCGTCGATCGGCAACTTCATCGCGATGACGCTGTTGTCGTTCCTCGCGATCATGCTCCTGCCGCGGCAGTTTCATGTCAGCGTGGTCGAGAATTCGTCCGATGCCGAGGTCCGCCGCGCGCGCTGGCTTTTCCCGCTGTATCTGGTCGCCATCAATCTGTTCGTGATTCCGATTGCGCTGGCGGGCCTCATTACCTTCCCGTTCGGCGCCGTCGACAGCGATATGTACGTGCTCGCATTGCCGATCTCAGCGGGAGCAACGTTCCTCAGCGTCGCGGTCTTTGTCGGCGGATTGTCCGCCGCGACAGCCATGGTGATCGTGGAATGCGTCGCGCTGGCCATCATGGTGTCGAACGACATCGTGATGCCGCTCGTGTTGCGGCCGGCGTCCCAGGGCGGCAAACCGAATTTAGGCGGCTTTCTTCTGACCGTCCGCCGCGTCGCGATTTTCGCCATCATGGCGATGGCCTACCTTTATTATCATGCGCTCGGCAATGCGCAGCTCGCCGCCATCGGACTGTTGTCATTCGCAGCCATTGCACAGCTCGCCCCGGCATTTCTCGGAGGCTTGTTCTGGCGCCGCGCCACCGCGCAAGGCGCGATCGGCGGCATGCTGGTGGGCTTCGCAGTGTGGGCTTACACGCTGTTCCTGCCGAGCTTTGCCGACGTCGACCCGCTCGGAACGCTCTGGCTCAATGAAGGATTATTCGGGATCGCAGCCTTGCGGCCTCAGAACCTGCTCGGCATGGACATCCCGCCGCTGATCCACGGCGTGCTGTGGAGTCTCTCGCTCAATGTTCTGACGTATGTCGTGATGTCGCTGTTGCGGCAGCCGACGTCGATTGAACGCGTGCAGGCGGATGTGTTCGTCCCCAACGAGCTCGCGCCGATCGCACCGAGCTTCATGCGTTGGCGAACGACCGTCACGGTGCAGGATCTTCTCAGCACGGTAGCACAATATCTCGGCCCGGAGCGCGCGCAGCTCTCATTCGAAACCTTCGCCACGCGGCACCGCATCAGTCTTGAACGCACCGCACCGGCCGATTTTCAGTTGTTGCGTCACGCCGAACACCTGATTGCCTCGTCGATCGGCGCCGCATCGTCTCGCCTCGTGCTGTCGCTCCTGCTACGCAAGCGCGCTGTGTCCGCAAAGGCCGCGCTGAAACTGCTCGACGATGCTCACGCAGCCCTGCACTTCAACCGCGAGATGTTGCAGACGGCGCTCAATCACGTGCGTCAAGGCATTGCGGTCTTCAATCCCGAACTGCAGCTCATCACATCGAACCGGCAATTCGGCGAAATTCTCGACCTTCCCGCTCAATATACCCAGATCGGGATCCCACTGATAGAGATCCTTGAATTCATCGGAAGCAACGGAAGCATAGATGACGGCGCGGATCGCGTCGCGCTCGAACGGCGGATCACCGCCTACACGACGGAGGGAGAGCCCTATCTCGAACGCCTGACAGACCGCAACATGGTGGTCGAGGTACGCGCTAACCGGATGCCGGGCGGCGCCCTCGTCATCACGTTCTCCGACGTCACGCCAAGTTTCGAGGCTGCGGAAGCGCTGGAACGCGCCAATGCGACGCTTGAGCGACGTGTCCGGGAACGCACCGAAGAACTGACCCGCCTTAATACCGAGTTGGCGCTGGCCAAAAGCACTGCGGAAGAAGCCAATATTTCCAAGACTCGTTTTCTTGCCGCGGCCAGTCACGACATCCTGCAGCCGCTGAATGCTGCCAGACTGTATGTCACCAGCCTGGTTGAGCGGCAGGACGGCGGCGAAGACGCACGGCTTGTCGGCAACATCGATGATTCCCTCGAAGCCATTGAGGAAATCCTCGGCGCCCTGCTCGACATTTCGCGCCTGGATTCCGGTGCGATGACGCCTTCGATCACCAGCTTCAAGATCGGTGATCTGATGCGCTCACTCGAGGTCGAATTTTCTCCGATGGCGCGCGCCCGGAAACTCAAGCTGACATTCGTGCCCTGCTCACTCGCCGTCTCGTCCGACCGCGTGATGCTACGCCGGCTGCTGCAGAACCTGATCTCGAACGCCATCAAATACACGCCCAAAGGACGGGTGCTGGTTGGCTGCCGGCGCAAGGGAACGTCGCTGCAGATTGGAATTTACGACACCGGCCTCGGCATTCCGATCTTGAAGCGCGGCGAGATCTTCAAGGAGTTTCACCGCCTCGACCAGGGAGCCCGCATCGCACGCGGGCTTGGGCTCGGCCTCTCGATTGTGGAACGGCTCGCCCGCGTGCTCAATCATGGCATCGCGGTCGATTCGACCCACAGCGGCGGCTCACGGTTCTCGGTCATGCTGCCGATTGCGCAAACCGTGACGTTTACGGCCGCGCTTTCCGGAACCAGCGTTTCGACCCAAACGCCCATGAGCGGCACGCTGATTGTCTGTATCGAGAACGACCGCGCCATTCTCGATGGCATGCGGACCTTGCTGACGGGCTGGGATGCCAAGGTTATCGCGGCCGTCGATCCGGCCTCCGCGGCGGACGCGATCGCAGCCTCGGGGCAGCGTGTGACCGGATTGCTGGTCGACTACCATCTCGACCGCGGCAACGGCATTGCCGCGATCCGCGACATCCGCCAGAAGTTCGGTCAATCCATCCCGGCGATTCTGATCACGGCCGACCGCAGTCCGCATGTGCGCGACGCCGCGCGCGAAGACAGCATTGTTGTGCTCAACAAACCGCTCAAGCCGGCTGCCTTGCGCGCGTTGCTCGCCCAGTGGCGCACGCAGCAGATGGTGGCGGCTGAATGACGCGTTTTCTTAGGTAGTGGAGCGGATTTGACGTTCGCACCCCTGCTTGCCGCGAATTCGTGATGCGAACGTCAAATCCCAAAGCTCCACTAGAATCTTATATTTGCTAGTGGTCTTTCGATTCTAACGTTCGCGAAAGTGCCTGCCGAAATGGGATGCGAACGTTAGAATCGGACCACTAGTACCGCCGATTTGAAGTCCCTGTATCACTTGCGGCGACCTCGTCCAGGGACTTCAAATCGATAGCGGTACTAGAATCATAGTTTGCTAGTACCCTTTGCTTTCCGAAGTTCGCAAAGCGGGTGCCGCGACGTATTACGAACTTCGGAAAGCGGGTACTAGGACTCGCCCTGACGCCATTGCCCGCCGGCAATTTTCGCAGCGGCGATCACGGCCTGGGTCCGGCTCTCGACGCCCAGCTTTTGCAGAATGGCCGACACATGCGCCTTGATCGTCGCTTCCGAGACACCGAGCTCGTAAGCAATCTGCTTGTTGAGCAATCCTTCAGACAGCATCATCAGCACCCGCACCTGTTGCGGGGTCAATGTCACCAGCCGGTCGCGCAGTTTGGTCATGTCGGGGTCGGCGGCAGCCGAAATATCCACGTCAGCCGGAATCCACACATCGCCGTTCATGACCTTGCCGATGGCATCGCGCAACGTCTCGACACCGAATCGCTTCGGGATAAATCCCGATGCGCCGAAATCCATCGAACGGCGAATGGTTGCCGCGTCATCGCTGGCGGAGACGATCACCACAGGAATCGCGGGAAACTGCGCCCGCAGGTAAATCAGCCCTGAAAAGCCGCTGATTCCCGGCATGGACAGGTCAAGCAGGATCAGGTCGACGTCGGCCTCGCGTTCCAGCAACGCGGTCAACTCCTCGAACGAGCCTGCCTCGTTGATCTTTGCAGAAGCCACGACGGTCGCGACGGCTTGTCGCAGCGCGTCTCGGAAGAGCGGATGATCGTCGGCGATGACGAGATGGGTGCTGGAAACTGCGTTCATTTATCCCGCGCAAGAACGTGACTAGTGTGGCGGTTCTGAAGTCCGCATCGTTCGTGCGGCGAGCCTGGAATGCGGACTTCAGAACCAAAGCCACACTAGAACAATAACTTACTAGAGTCCTTCGCTTCCAAAGTTCGCGAACGAACGAGCGGCGGAATGATGCGAACTTTGGAAGCGGGACTCTAGATCGCCTGAGTGGCCTGTTGGATCGAGCAAATCAAGTGTTCACCGACCTTTCCACTATGGCAAGTCGAGAAGCTCTGCGAGTGCGCATTGTGCGCCGCACCTCTTGATCGGCAATCGGTTCATACGTCCAAAAGTCGTATATGGCGACATTTCACGCCGATGTTACCGTATTTGCAAACGTCTCGCGCATTGAAGCCGGCAAAAGACCGACGCGCGGGCGTGGATTTTCGGGAAACAATCGGGGAGCATTGATAATGGCAACGCTTACGACGACCTCGTCCAAAGCGACCGGCATGACCAAGGACGAACGTTTCGTCATCATCGCGTCATCGCTCGGCACCGTATTTGAATGGTACGATTTCTATCTTTACGGATCTCTGGCGGCGATCATCGGCGCGCAATTCTTCAGCGCCTATCCGCCAGGAACGCGCGATATCTTCGCCCTGCTGGCCTTCGCGGCCGGCTTCCTCGTCCGCCCATTCGGCGCGATCGTGTTCGGCCGGGTCGGCGACATCGTCGGCCGCAAATACACCTTCCTGGTCACGATCCTCATCATGGGTCTGTCGACGTTCATCGTCGGCTTGCTCCCGAACGCGGCCACCATCGGCATCGCGGCGCCGATCATCCTGATCGCACTCCGCCTGCTGCAGGGCCTGGCGCTCGGCGGTGAGTACGGCGGTGCGGCCACCTACGTCGCGGAACACGCCCCGATGGGCAAGCGCGGGTACTACACGTCGTTCATCCAGACCACCGCAACGCTTGGCCTATTCCTCTCGCTGCTCGTCATTCTCTTCACACGCACAATCCTCGGCGAAGCAGATTTTACTGCCTGGGGCTGGCGCATCCCGTTCCTGATCTCCGTGGTGCTGCTCGGCATCTCGGTCTGGATTCGTTTGCGCCTGAATGAGTCACCGGTATTCCAGCGCATGAAGGACGAGGGCAAGGCTTCGAAAGCACCGCTGACCGAAGCCTTCGCCAACTGGAGCAACGCCAAGATCGTGCTGATCGCACTGCTCGGCGGCGTGATGGGTCAGGGCGTGGTCTGGTACACGGGCCAGTTCTACGCACTGTTCTTCCTGCAATCGATCCTCAAGGTCGACGGCTACACCTCCAACCTCTTGGTCGCGTGGTCGCTGCTGCTCGGCACCGGGTTCTTCATCGTGTTCGGCGCGTTGTCGGACAAGATTGGCCGCAAGCCGATCATCCTTGCCGGCTGCCTCATCGCCGCCCTCACCTTCTTCCCAATCTTCCGCATGATCACGACCAACGCCAACCCGGCACTGGAAAAGGCGATTGAGACGGCAAAGGTCGAGGTGTTCGCCGATCTGAAGGGATGCGGTGACTTATTCAACCCGGTGGGCACGCGTGTCTTTACCGCACCTTGCGATACCGCCCGCGCCTTCCTGGCTCAGTCGTCGGTCAAATACGCGACCGTGCCCGGGCCGGCGGGCTCGGGGGTGAAGGTGGTGGTGAACGGTAAGGAAGTGCCTTACACCGATGCCAAGACGTCGAACCCGCTCGTTGCAGCAGCGGTGGCAGAAGCCGGCTATCCGAAGGCCGGCAATGCAGGCATCGTCAAGATGGCGCATCCGTTTGACATCTTCAGGCCTCAGGTAGCGGCCGTCATCGGGTTGCTGTTCATCCTGGTGCTTTTCGTCACCATGGTTTACGGCCCGATCGCCGCGATGCTGGTCGAACTGTTCCCAACCCGCATTCGCTACACCTCGATGTCGTTGCCCTATCACATCGGTAACGGCTGGTTCGGCGGGCTCCTGCCGGCGACCGCATTCGCCATCGTGGCCTCGACAGGCGATATCTACGCGGGTCTTTGGTATCCAGTGATCTTCGCGCTTATCACCGTGGTGATCGGCTTCTTCTTCCTGCCGGAAACCAAGGACGTCGACATCACGAAGTAAAAGATAAAACACAATCACCAATGCCAATCGGCCGCGGAATCCTTCCGCGGCCGATTTCTTTTTGCGGCGTTGTCAGATTTTGTCAGCCAGCTTTTTCTGCAGCCGAACGGCCATGTCGAGCAGTTGATCCCAGACGCGGTCAATCAACGCCAACAGCTTCTCATGTTCGGCGGACAACGGTCTTTCGGCTTTCTTGTCCGAAGGAGTCTGCGCTGACTTGCTGTCGAGATCTTTGCGATCTTCCTTTCCGAGCGGCGCGTCGGTCTTGCCCGTGACCGTGTCGCGCTGCGCAAGCTGCTCTTTCAGCTTTTTGTTGTCCGCCTGAAGCCGGCCGATTTCACTATCGAGTGCCGCGCGCTCATCAGGCACTGCACGGCAAACCCAACTCCCTTTGACGCTGCTGCAGGTCGACACCGCACCAGTGCGGGTATCGAGGCGAAGAAAACCTTCCGATACGGGAGAGAGAGCAAAGCGCCCGTTCTCCGTATCAGGCGAGTCTTGAGCACTGACAATGTCTGCCTGCAGCGACGCCGCAACAACCGCAAGCGCAACCACCAGCCCATATGAGGGCCTAATCGACTGCGCTCTCGCGGTTGTATGTTTCATGAGGCCAACGCCCGCTCTGCTGATCCCGATGTTTTAGACGTCAGCTGTGTAGGCTTTGCGATCCGCTTTCAACGCATCGGCCAACAATTCGATCCGGTCCTGCCCCCAGAAAATCTCTCCATCCAGCACCCAGGCCGGGGAGCCGAAGACATCTGCTGCGATCGCATCCTGACGATTCTGTTCGTAAAGAGCGGCAACCGCGTCCGTCGCCGCCCGTTCGACCAATTGCGTGCCAGGCAACCCGACCTCATCCGCCAGGCGCGTGAGAGTTGCGGCATCTGCCAGGTTTTCCTCTTTTTCCCATACGCCGGCGAACGCCCGACGCAGGAATGGCTCGGGATTATGGCCCGCCTCCATCGCGGCAATCACCGTTCCGTCGGCGAGTTTGACATCGAACGGCCAGTGCTTCGGCCTGATGTGGAAATTCAGGCCGCGCTTGTCGCGCCAGCGCTGCATTTCCATCAAGCGATAGCGCTGCCGGGCTGGATGGCGCTTACCGAGCGGCAATCCCCCGGTTTCGGAAAACAAATCAACCAGCAGGACCGGCTTGTAATTGACCTTCAGCTGATGGGACCGGGCAAGGTCCTCAAAAAGGGCATGCCCGATATAGGCCCACGGCGACTGAATGGAAAAATAGTAGTCAATCTGGCGCGCCATTGGTCCTCCGGTGGCTCGAATCCGTCAAAGCTCAAAGGGCATCACAACAGACCGAAATGACCTCGACAAGCAGCGGACAGGCCAATGTGCTTACCGCAATGCGGCGAGTGAGCGCAGCACTCAAAAATTTTTAGAATTCCACAAGTCATTTCAATATGATAATGATTGATCAGGCAATCTTGACTTGACCGTATGCCGTCAGTATGGTCCGCGCGGTTTTCGTGGGTAGCGGGCATTTTTTCTGAAATCGCGCGACGAACGTGGGTGTCGATGGCAATGGCGAACGGCACGCGCAATAATGGTCGCAGTGAAGACGGGCGAGATGGCAAGCCGCCGGCCGACGAAGCTGCGCTCTCCGCAAGGCTAGACCGTTTGGGCCGTGGCCTTTCCGCACTTCGGAAAGACCGTCAAAGCCAGACAGATCAGTCAGGAAGCGGGGCTGCCTCCGCCAACGCATCCGCGATGGCACGAGGTTTCCGCCTCTCCTCCGAATTGATTGCAGGTGTCCTTGTCGGAGCGGTCATCGGCTGGGGCTTCGACCGTTTGTTGTCGACGTCCCCGTGGGGTCTCATCGTGTTTTTTCTGCTTGGCTTCGCGGCTGGGGTGATCAACGTGATGCGTTCAGCCGGCGTCGCGAACACCGACGCGTCCGATCGCTCCTAAGAACGCCCTTGGAATTTTGAGCCAGCTTGACTGGTCCACGCTACCGGCCGGGGTCCCGGCACTTAATCAACCGGCACCGCCGGAAACGATGCAACCCGGCGCAAGCCGGCAGAAATGAAAGACGCGACGGGATGGCCGATCCGATCCATCAATTTGAGATCCACAAGATCTTCACCCTGGGCCACATCGGCACTCAGGAAATCGCGTTCACGAACTCGTCTCTGTACATGTTCGCGACGGTAGCTGTGGTCGGATTGTTGATGATCGGCGGAAGCGCTGCGGGCCGTCTGGTTCCGGGCCGCTTCCAGTCGCTCGCTGAGCTCACCTACGAATTTGTCTACAATACGCTCAGACAAAGCGTCGGCGCGGAAGGCATGAAGTTTTTTCCCTTCGTGTTCTCGATCTTCATGTTCGTCCTTGTCGCTAATCTGCTCGGCGTCATTCCCTTTACCTTCAGCGTAACTAGCCACCTGATCGTCACGGTCGCACTGGCACTGATGGTGTTCCTGACCGTCCTGCTTTACGGCCTGTACAAGAACGGCTTGAAATTCTTCAAACTTTTCGTCCCCAGCGGCATCCCGATGTACATCCTGCCGCTGATTGTCGTCATCGAAGTCATCTCCTTCCTGTCGCGACCGGTCTCTCACTCGGTGCGTCTGTTCGCCAACATGCTGGCGGGCCACATTACGCTGAAGGTGTTCGCGGGCTTCGTCGCTTCCATGGGCGCGATCGGCGCTGCAGGCGCAGTTGGCGCCGTGCTGCCACTGGCCATGACCACGGCATTGACGGCACTCGAAATGCTGGTCGCCTTCCTGCAGGCCTATGTCTTCGCGATCCTGACCTGCATCTACCTGAACGACGCACTTCATCCCGGTCACTAACCGGATTTCCTCAACCGTTACTCACACCAACATCCCAAGAAGGAGTTTCACTATGGATCCAGTCGCAGCAAAGTACATCGGCGCAGGCATTGCTTGTCTCGGCATGGGCGGCGCAGGTGTCGGCGTCGGCATGATCTTCAGCCAGTTCCTCAACGGCGCGCTGCGCAATCCGTCGGCTTCCCAGGGCCAGTTCGCTAACCTGATTTTCGGCTTCGCCGTGACGGAAGCGCTCGGCATCTTCTCGCTGCTGATCGCGCTGTTGCTGCTGTTCGCCGTCTAAGTCAGACCGAATGGATGCGTCACCGCAGATGTTGTATAACTGCGGTTGACGCCAACAGGAGACGCTCATGGCGACGAGTCAGGGCAATGTGAAGGGCGCGACCGCCCACACCGAAGCAGAGGGCCATGGCAAGGGCGGTTTTCCGCCTTTCCAGAAGGAGACCTTTGCCTCGCAGTTGGTTTCGTTCGCAATTGCCTTTGCGCTGCTTTACTTCATCGTGTCGAAATTCGCACTTCCCCGGGTCGGCAGCTTGCTGGCCACCCGTGAAGGCAAGATCGAGAACGATCTTTCCGAAGCTCAGAAGCTGAAGGACGAATCCGACGAAGCGCTGAAGGCATATGAGACCGAGCTTGCAAATGCACGGGCGCGCGCTCAGGCCATCGGCACCGAGACGCGTGACAAGCTGAACGCGCAGGCTGAAAGCGACCGCAAGGCGCTGGAATCAAGCCTGACGAGCAAGCTCGCGGACGCCGAAAAGACCATCGCCGCGACTCGCACAACAGCGATGGGCAACGTTCGCTCGATCGCATCTGATGCGGCTTCGGCGATCGTTCAGCGTTTGACCGGCGTGGCGCCCGACAGCAAGGCTGTCGAAAGTGCCGTCGATGCGTCCTTGAAGGGGTGAGATCGATGTTGCTTGAAGCAGAATTCTGGGTAGCTACGTCCTTTGTGATCCTGATGGCGGTATTTGCCTATTTCGGGGTTCACAAAACGATCCTGTCGGCACTGGATCATCGTCGCGATCGAATTCAGAAAGAACTCGACGATGCCCGCCGCCTCAAGGAAGAAGCGGCCAAGCTGGTCGAGGAATATCGGACCCGGCGCGCCAGCGCCGAGCGTGAAGCGCAGGAGATCGTGACCAGCGCCAAGGCAGAGGCCGAGCGCATCGCGGCCGAAGCAAAGACAAAAATGGAAGAGTTCGTTGCTCGTCGCACCAAGACGGCCGAAAGCAAGATCGCCCAGGCCGAAAGCCAGGCTATTGCCGACGTCCGTGCAGCTGCAGCTGAAGCCGCGGTCTCCGCCGCCACCTCGATCATGGGGCAGTCGGTTCGCGGGTCAGTGGCAGACGACTTGATTTCCAAGGGAATCGCAGACGTTCGCAGCAAGCTGAACTGATCGGCAACTTTCCAACAAAAAAGCCGGCCTCGCATCCCGAGGCCGGCTTTTTTGTTTCTAACGAACACAGAGCGACTGATCCGCGCCCCATCGCCCCGACTTACTTCTTTTTCCGTCCGCGGGCAGGCGCTTCAGGCTTCAGACCCGCCGGATCGAAGCCGACGTAGAAGATATACTTGTCGTTTGCAGCGGCAGTCGGCGCCGGATAGGTGATATCCTCCGCGACGAGGCTGAATTCAGCATTCTGTTCATCAGGAGGGATGGCAACCGTGGTCCGGATGGCCTTCGTTGCGATGACCTTCTCCGGGGCGCCGTCCTGCACCACCGCTACGCGCATGGGCACATCGACGGTCGGCGGTGCACCGGCCGGTCCGACGATGACGCGGCCGAGAATGCCAATACGTGCCGTCACCTGGCCGTTCGACAGGGTACAGTCACGCGCCGTTCGTGTGATAGAGCCCTGATAGCGCAGATCGGTGCCCGAAGCCGGCTTCCCCGGCAAGCCCACCGACAGTGTCGAGGCACCATAGCGAATCGCGACGCTTGGGCAGGTGAGGTCGTTGCTGTTTTCCGTCGCCTGGGTGGATGGTGTCGAGGTGGTGGTCGCCTCCTGCGAGCTCGAGCCGAACAACTGGCTGAACCTGCTGGTGAGGCTCGAACCGGATGAGGACGACGAGCCTGGATTCGACGAGGATCCGAGCAAGCTGCCACCGCCACAGCCCGACAGGGCTGAACTTGCCATCATGACCAGCGCGATGCCCGCCGCCCGCTTCAAAAGTCTGCCCGCCATTATGTGTCCACTGGGTCCCCAAGATCAGAGAGGGCCTTATAGCAGGGCAAAGGCGGCGAACCAAAGGCGCGAGATGCCAGTCAAGAGGGCTGGTTAACCGCGGAAGTCCTCGTCCAGCAGCCCGTAGAGAAAGTGGTCCTGCCAGATCCCGTTGATGCAGAGATAACGCCGCGCGAGCCCTTCGCGGGCAAAGCCGCATTTTTCCAGAACCCGGATGGACGGCTGGTTGGTGGGGATGCAGGCGGCCTCGATGCGGTGGAGGTTCAGTTCGCCAAACAGCGTCGGCAGCAGAACGCGGAGCGCCGCCGTCATATATCCCCGGCCGGCATATGGCTGGCCGACCCAATATCCGACGGTCCCGGCCTGCACGATGCCACGCCGCACGTTGGCCAGGGTCACGCCCCCGACCAGCACGCCGTCGTTCTCGCGAATCACCACGAACGGGTAAGCGCGATCTTCGGCGATATCTTCGGAATAGCGACGCAACCGCCTGCGGAAACCGGCACGTGTGAGGTCATCCGACGGCCAGATCGGCTCCCACGGAGCCAGAAACGCCCTGCTGCTCTCGCGCAAGTCGCTCCACTGGACGTAGTCAGCCATCTGCGGTGCCCGCAGCAACAATCCGTGGCCGCGCGGCGCAAGCGCCGGGGCAGTCGCAGAAGGAAGGCGAAACAGGGCCATATGGGACCCCTCTCAGTTTCTAGTGTTCCGGTTCTGACATTCGTATCACTTCGCAGCAGGCACTTTACGAATGTCAGAACCAAAGGAACACTAGCAAATACAAAAGTCTGATGGTCCGATTCTAACATTCGCATCCCGTTTCGGCAGGCACCTACTGCGAATGTTAGAATCAAAGGACCACCAGCAAATATAAGTTTCTAGTGGAGTTTAGGATTTGACATTCGCTTGATGAACTCGCGACGGGGTAGGTAGCGAATGTCAAATCCACTCCACTAACGTGGCTTTTGGCTCTGACGTTCCTTCAAAGAGTGTGCAGCAAAACTGAAAGGAACGTCAGAGCATCCGCGCAATATTCAATTCTAGCGCAAAGTCGATACCGCTGTCGCGGTTCCAAAGGCAGAACAGTTCCGCGCTGCCGTCGGGGCCGCGCTCATTGTCAAATCCGCGGCACTCGTGTGGTTCAGGTCCAGAAATTCACTGGAAGGATTCGCAAAGAAAATCGCGCGGACTTCTGAACCGCGACACTAGTGCAGAAGCACCCTCGCCTTTGGCTTGGACAAACCTTCGGCAAAACCCACGGCTGTATCAAGACCGCGGCCGCTGCCGAGCGCAACCACCGCAGGACGGCTGCGGCTCAGCAGGCTGCGCGCCGCGTCACGCGTGGTTTCCACGCTGACTGCATCGATGCGTTTCACCAGTTCATCGACCGTCAGCGGACGCCCGTACGCCAGAATATGCCGTGCCATCTGTTCGGCGCGCGCACTGCAGCTTTCCAGCGCCATCAGCAGTCCGGCCTTCATCTGCGCCTTCGCGCGTGCGATTTCCGCCTCGGTGAGAGTTTCGACGGCGTTGTTCATTTCATCGACGATGACTTCCATCATCTCCGGCGCGTCGGCTGGATCGGTGCCGGTGTAGAGCCCGAAGAATCCGGTGTCGGAATAGGCCGCATGGAAGCTGTAAATCGAGTAGCAAAGGCCACGCTTCTCGCGCACTTCCTGAAACAAACGGGACGACATGCCGCCGCCAAGAATGTTGGTGAAGACCTGCAGACTGAACAACGACAGATCCGATTGCGGCAAGCCTTCCAGCGCGAGCGTCAGGTGTGCCTGCTCGAGATCGCGATGAATCACACGCGAACCACCTTTGCCGAATGACGCCGGCGTGGGCTTGGGTGAAGGCGTGCCATCAAAACTCGCAAACCGCCGTTCCACCTCGGCGACCACGGCCTGATGGTCGACGGCACCGGCGGCAGCCACCACCATCTCCGGTCCACGGTAATGCGTGTTCAGATAGCGCTGTAGGTTCTCGCGGTTGAAGCCGGCGAGCGTCTGCGGCGTGCCAAGCAGTGAACGGCCCATCGCCTGATCGGGATAGCTCAATTCGCTCAAATGCTCGAAGACCACGTCATCGGGGGTATCCTGGGCGGCCCCGATCTCCTGTTCGATGACGCTCTTCTCACGTTCAAGCTCTTCGGCATCGAATGACGGATGAGCAAGAATGTCCGACAGTACATCGAGCGCCAGCGGCACGTCGGCCTTGAGCACGCGCGCGTAGTAGGCCGTCGTCTCGGTGCTGGTCGCAGCGTTGAGATCGCCGCCGACCGCTTCGATCTCCTCAACGATCTCGCGCGACGTGCGTGTGGTCGTACCCTTGAAGGCCATGTGTTCGAGCAGATGCGACATGCCGTGCTCATCCGGCTTCTCGTCGCGGCCGCCGACGCCGGCCCATACACCCAGCGCCGCGGTCTCGAGATGCGGCATGGTGTCGGTGATCACCGTGAGACCCGATGGCAGCTTGGTGATTTCGACACTCATCCCGCAACTCCCTGCTTCGCGGCACGGCTCACGGAGAGCACGAACCGTTCGACTTCGTTTTGGTCGTTCTTCATGACTGTCATGGTTTCGGACCGGGTCATCAGCCCATCGAGCCAAGCCGGCAATGTCGGGCGCACGCCACAGGCAGCCTCAACCGCGTCCGGAAACTTCGCGGCATGCGCCGTGGAGAGGACGATATTCGGGACCGTGGAGACCGGCTTGTCCTGTTCAGCGACGGTGAGCGCAACGGCCGTATGCGGGTCGACAAGATCTCCCGCTTCGCGCCATGCCGTCCTGATGGCTGCGCTGGTATCGGTTTCATCTGCGCGGCCGGCATCGAAATCGGCGCGCATCTTGGCCAGCACCGCATCAGGCAGAACGAAACGCCCGGATTGCGCCAGCGATCCCATCAGCGAACGCACCATTGCGCTGTCTCGCCCGGAGGCTTCAAACAGCAATCGCTCGAAGTTCGACGAGATCTGAATATCCATCGACGGCGACGTGGTGGCGTGCACTTCGCGCACTTCGTAAATTCCGGTCTTGAGCGTACGCGCCAGAATATCGTTGATGTTGGCAGCGATCCGCAGACGGCGCACCGGCAATCCCATGCGCTTGGCAACGTAACCTGCGAAGATGTCGCCGAAATTCCCGGTGGGCACGGTGAAATCGACCTCGCGTCCCGGCGCTCCCAGCGCGACCGCCGACGTGAAGTAATAAACCACCTGCGCGACGATGCGCGCCCAGTTGATCGAGTTCACGCCCGACAATGCCACCGCGTCGCGGAATTTGTGATGATTGAACAGCCCCTTCACGATCGCCTGGCAATCGTCGAACGTGCCTTCGATGGCGAGCGCGTGCACATTCGAGGCTCCGGTCGTCGTCATCATGCGCCGCTGCACGTCGGAAATACGCCCGTGTGGAAACAGCACGACGAGATCGACATTGTCGAGGCCGCTGAACGCGTCGACAGCCGCGCCGCCGGTGTCACCGGATGTCGCGACCACGATGGTCGTGCGCTGACTACGCTTGGCGAGCGCATGGTCCATCAGGCGCGACAGCAGCTGCATGGCCACGTCTTTGAATGCCAGCGTCGGACCATGGAAGAGTTCGAGCACGAACAGATGCGAATTCATCTGGCTGAGCGGAACGACGGCCGGATGACGGAAAGTGGCATAGGCTTCGATCGCCATGCGCCCGAGATCGGCTTCGGAAATTTCTCCGGCAACGAAAGGACGAATCACTTCGACCGCGACTTCCCAGTACGGGCGTCCAAAGAACCCCGCGATGGTAGCGGGATCGAGGTGGGGCCAGGATTCAGGCACATAGAGTCCGCCATCGCGGGCAAGCCCGGTCAGCATCACATCGCAGAAACCGAGTTGGGGCGCTTCGCCCCGGGTCGAAATATAGGTCGTCAAAACGTCCTCCAAAGGCCGGCGCCTATCTAAGCCTTTGATAGATATTGATTATTAAGTTCACCGCAGTGAAGGCGAAACGCACCATATCGGCTGTGCTCGGGCTTCACAAGGAAGCCAGACCGCGTGCGCTGCACTCATGATCGCCGTTGGCTCGCGAGCCAAAAGCCAAACGCGACAACAACCACCAGCGCAAGGCCGAACCAGGTGATCGCATATTGCATGTGATCATCCTTGAGATGGACCACCAGCGGACCAGGCTTCGGGATGCCCGATTCAGGAATCGGCGATTCAAGATCGATGTAGAACGGCGCGACAGTGCCCCAGCCGAGGGCCCGCGCCATGGCTACATGATCGCGCAGGAACCACAGGCGCTTGGCAGTGTCTTCATGAGGCGTCAGCCAGCCGGGGTGCTCCGGAAAGCGAATGTAGCCGGTCAATGTCTGCGGCGTTCCGTTGATGAGCCGGGTCACTGCACGGTCCTGCTGCGCACGGTCTTGCATGGTGTTCTGCACGAAGCCCGCATTGATGACGACAACGCTGCCGTCAGGCAAACGCGCGGGCATGAACGCCCAGGTCCCGGGACCAGAGACGTCCTCACGTACCGCAGACCCCGAGCTGTAGACCATTGCATCGGGCTTCGCATCGAATGTGCCCGTGAGCGTGACGCGCCGAAACTCGTCATGCGCTGGATCGAAAGTTGTCCACGCCGACGACGAAGCGAGAGCTTGCGGTGCAGCGGCCAGCCGCTCGGTCAAAGCCGCAATCAAAGCGTGCTTTTCGTCCCGGCGATGCAGTTGCCAGACGCCAAGACTTGTCAGGACCGACACCATGATGAGCGTGATCAGCGCGAGACCGAACGCACTGCGCTTGCGGACGGGCATTTGAGTTGTCGGTGTTGTTGTCATTGACGCGTTACCACTTCACACAGGCTTGCTCGGGCTTCATTCCCGATTTTGTTCGATCAATTGCCCTTCGGACGCCTTGTGATGATGCTGCAGGGCAATGAGGAGCGACTTCATCGACCGTAACGGCAACAGCGTCGTCGCCAGGATGAGCGGGATCCACAGCGCTGCATGAACCCAGAACGGCGGCTGATATTTGATTTCAACCACCAATGCAGACCCCACAACGATAAAGCCCGCAATCATGATGATGAAGATGGCGGGGCCATCGCCGGCGTCGATGAAGGCGTAATCGAGGCCGCACTGGTCGCAGGACGGTCGCAGCGTCAGAAACCCTGCGTAGAGCTTTCCCTTGCCGCAGCGCGGGCATTTGCAGGCAATTCCGCGCATGGCGGCCTGCGTCCAGGTTGCTGAAGCGAGATCTTGCATAGGCCCGTGTCCTTTTACTCTCGCTACGCCTGACCACACATGATCGCAAGGGAGCCAAACAAAAGGGCGGCCGAAAGGCCGCCCTGATGTTGGAAGTGGTTCCGGCGATTAGTGCGCGCCGTGGGCCATCGTCTCTGCACCATGTCCCCAGACATAGATGCAGATGAACAGGAACAGCCACACCACGTCGACGAAGTGCCAGTACCAGGCTGCGAACTCGAACCCGAGATGCTGCTTCGGCGTGAAGTGGCCGGCATAGACGCGCAGCAGGCAGACCAGCAGGAAGATGGTGCCGACCAGCACGTGGAAGCCATGGAAGCCCGTGGCCATGAAGAACGTCGCGCCATACACGTGACCGGCGAAGCTGAAGGCAGCATGGCTGTATTCGAAGGCCTGCACGCAGGTGAAGCAGGCGCCGAGCAGCACGGTGAGGATGAGACCCCACTTCACGCCCTGGCGGTCATTCTCGAGCATCGCATGGTGCGCCCAGGTCACGGTGGTGCCCGAGGTCAGCAGGATCAACGTGTTGAGCAGCGGCAGATGCCAGGGATCAAAGGTCTCGATGCCCTTCGGTGGCCAGACGCCGCCAAACAGCGCTTCGCGCGTCATATGAACCGGATCGGCCGGGAAGAGCGCTGCATTGAAATAGGCCCAGAACCACGCGACGAAGAACATGACTTCGGACGCGATGAACAGGATCATGCCGTAGCGGTGATGCAGCTGAACAACGCGGGTGTGGTCACCCTTGTACTCGGCCTCGCGAATGACGTCGCCCCACCAACTGGCCATCGTATAAAGGACACCAATGGTACCGATGCCGAACACGATCGGCGCACCAGCGAAAAGCTTGTGCATCCAGGCGACCGCGCCGACTGCCATGATGAATGCCGAAACCGAGCCGACGAACGGCCACGGGCTTGGATCGACGAGATGATAATCGTGGTGTTTGGCTTGGCCCGCTGCCATTTGGTCTCTCCGTGATGCCGGTCACCCGGCGCATGTTCGTAGCTTGCTAGTCTTAAAGATTAGAGGTTGCCCTTGCGATTGTCCGGCTCCGATGCCGCGACCGGCTTCGGCGTCGAATCTTTCGCAGGGTAGAAAGTGTAGGACAAGGTGATCGTGTTGAGCTCGTCGTATTCATGGTCGGCGACGAGCGCCGGATCGACATAAAACACGACTGCCATCTCGCGCTTTTCGCCCGGCGCGAAGCTCTGCTCGGTAAAGCAGAAGCAATTGATCTTCTGGAAGAACGCGCCAACGGTCAGCGGCGCCACATTGTAGGACGCGAGACCGGACGTCGGACGCGCGGCCTGATTGGTCACAGTGTAGTAGGCCGTGACGACCTCGCCGATCTTGACGTTGATTTCGGTCTGCTCCGGCTCGAACTTCCAGGGCAAGCCACCGCTGACATTGGCATCAAAGCGAATGGCGATACGACGCTCGGTCGTCTGAGTTGGGGCCGAGGTCGCGACCTGCGTGGTCCCATTGAAACCGGTCGCGCGGCAGAACCAGTTATAGAACGGCACTGCCGCGTATGACGCGCCCACCATCAGCGCCACGACGAAGCCGCAGATCGATGCCACGACAACGTCGCGGCTCATCCGTGGCTTGGCTTTGCTGGTCGGTTCCTGCGTCATTGATTTCGCGTGTCTTTCCCTAAATCGGCCGGTGCAGGACCGCCGGGCCCTTCACCATCGTCATCGCGAAAAACAGGATCACAAGCACGCCCAAAGCCAATGCAATGGCAATCGAGCGCTCGCGCTGGCGCTTCTTCTGCTCCGGCGTAAGAACGATACCTTCCTGTGGCTCTTTATCTTCCATCACGATGCTCGTGCTCATGCCCCAATCAACCGCACGGCCGCCGTCACTACGACTTCACAGAGCAGCACAGCGAACAGCGCGAACAGGTAGAGAATCGAGAACTTGAACAGCCCTCGCGTGGCACGCAGCGACGCACTCCCGGTACGGTCACGATAGACCCGAACCGCGAGCCAGAGCATTCCCGCGCCGAGGACGAGAGACGTCACTCCGTAGACCGCGCTGAAATAGCCCAGCGGCCAAGGCGCAAGCGCAACGGCGACAAGCAGGATCGTATAAAGCAGGATCTGAAGGCGTGTCGCATCCGGACCGGCCGTGACCGGCAGCATCGGCACATTGGCGCGCGCGTAGTCGTCGGTACGGAACAGCGCCAGCGCCCAGAAGTGCGGCGGTGTCCACAAGAAAATGACCAGGAACAGCATGATCGGCTCTGGTGACAGCGAGCCGGTCGCCGCAGCCCAGGCTACCACTGGAGGCAAGGCCCCTGCGGCGCCGCCGATCACGATGTTCTGGGCAGTCCAGCGCTTCAACCACATCGTGTAGATGACGACGTAGAAGAAGATCGTGAACGCGAGCAGACCACCGGCCAGCCAGTTCACCAGGATGCCCAGCGTCATCACCGAGAAGAACGACAGCGTCAGGCCGAAAGCCAGCGCCTCGCCGGGCAGTACACGTCCACGCGGAATCGGCCTGTTCAAGGTCCGCGACATCAGCGCGTCGATGTCGGCGTCGTACCACATGTTCAACGCACCCGATGCGCCCGCACCAACCGCGATACAGAGGATCGACGTGACCGCAGTGACCGGGTGAACGTGCCCGGGCGCAATCAACAATCCGACCAATGCGGTAAAGATCACCAGCGACATCACGCGCGGCTTCAGCAGCGCGATGTAATCAGCGACGCCCGCCTCGGAAATCCGGGGCGAAAGATCGAGCGTATGATGATCGACAACCGACAAGATCGAACTCACTTCCTTTAATGCGCCACCCGCCGCAGCCTTTCGGCTATGGCGGATGTCTCATCTCATCGCGACGCAAACACCGTCACGAACGAACTGGTTACTGCACGCGCGGCAGAACCTCGAACTGGTGGAACGGCGGTGGCGACGACAGCGTCCATTCCAGCGTGGTCGCACCCGGACCCCAAGGATTGTCAGCGGCCTGCTGCTTGCGCACGAAGGCATCGATCACACCGTAGATGAAGATCAGCACGCCGAACGCCGAGATGTAGGAGCCGATCGACGACACCAGGTTCCAGCCGGCGAACGCATCCGGATAGTCGACATAGCGGCGCGGCATGCCGGACAGGCCGAGGAAATGCTGCGGGAAGAACAGCAGGTTCACGCCGATGAAGGTGACCCAGAAGTGCAGCTTGGCGATGCCTTCATTGTACATGTAGCCGAACATCTTCGGGAACCAGTAGTACCAGCCGGCGAAGATGGCGAACACGGCGCCGAGCGACAGCACGTAGTGGAAGTGCGCGACGACGTAATATGTGTCCTGAAGCACGCGATCGACGCCGGCGTTAGCCAGCACAACGCCCGTCACGCCGCCGAGGGTGAACAGGAAGATGAAGCCCATCGCCCAGAGCATCGGCGCACGGAACTCGATCGAACCGCCCCACATGGTGGCGATCCACGAGAAGATCTTCACGCCGGTCGGCACCGCGATGACCATGGTTGCCGCGACGAAGTAGGCCTGCGTCGCCGACGACATGCCGACGGTGTACATGTGGTGAGCCCACACGACGAAGCCGATGCCGCCGATGGCAACCATCGCATAGGCCATGCCGAGATAGCCGAACACAGGCTTGCGCGAGAAGGTCGACACGATCTGGCTGATCATGCCGAAGCCCGGCAGAATCAGGATGTACACTTCGGGGTGACCGAAGAACCAGAACAGATGCTGGAACAGCACCGGATCACCGCCGCCGTCAGCCGCAAAGAACGTGGTGCCGAAGTTGCGGTCGGTCAGCAGCATCGTGATCGCACCGGCGAGAACGGGCAGCGACAGCAGCAGCAGGAATACCGTGACGAGCACCGACCAGACGAACAGCGGCATCTTGTGCAGGGTCATGCCCGGCGCGCGCATGTTGAAGATGGTGGTGATGAAGTTGATCGCACCGAGGATCGACGACGCACCCGCGATGTGGAGCGACAGAATCGCGAAGTCCACTGCTGGGCCGGGGTGTCCCGAGGTCGAGAGTGGCGCGTACATGGTCCAGCCGGTACCTACGCCGTTCGCTCCCGGTTCGCCCTCGACGAAGGTGGAGATGACGAGGAGCGCGAAGGAGGCCGGCAGCAGCCAGAACGAGATGTTGTTCATGCGCGGGAAGGCCATGTCCGGCGCGCCGATCATCAGCGGCACCATCCAGTTGCCAAAACCGCCGATCATCGCGGGCATCACCATGAAGAAGATCATGATGAGGCCGTGGGACGTGACGAACACGTTATAGGTGTGGGATTCGTGGAAGATCTGAACGCCCGGATACATCAGCTCGATGCGGATCGCGACCGACATCGCGCCGCCGATGATGCCCGCCACGATCGCGAAGATAAGGTACATCGTGCCGATGTCCTTATGGTTCGTCGAGTAGACGTAACGCCGCCACCCGGTTGGGTGATCGTGCGCATGATCGTCATGAGCGTGATCGTGTGTTGCAGCGTTGGTGGCCATTTTCAATCCCTTTGAACCTTGCAGTTCCGTCAGCCTGTTGTTTCGCGCGGCCCGTGGCCGCGCATTTATCCGTCAATACGCTTACTGCGCCGCCGCCCCGATCGAAGCGTAGGTGTTTGCCGGCGCGCTTGCGAACTTCTTCTTCGCGCCTTCAACCCAGGTCGCGAATTCCTGGTCGCTCACGACGCGAATGGCGATCGGCATGAAGGCGTGATCCTTGCCGCAAAGCTCCGAACACTGGCCGTAATACATGCCTTCCTTGGTCGCCTTGAACCAGGTCTCGTTGAGACGGCCCGGGATCGCGTCGATCTTGATACCGAAGGACGGGACCGCGAAGGAATGGATCACGTCAGCCGCCGTGGTCTGAACACGGATGATCTTGTTCACCGGCACAACGACTTCGTTATCCACACCCAGCAGGCGAGGCGCCTTATCGGCAACCAGGAGCGAGTCGAATTCGAACTTGCCGTTATCCGGGTAGGCATAGCTCCAATACCACTGCTTGCCCGTGGCCTTGATCGTGAGATCCGCTTTTGGAACATCAAGTTCCTGGAACAGGAGCCGGAACGACGGCACCGCGATGCAGACCAGAACCAGAACCGGGACAATGGTCCAGACCACTTCGATCAGCGTGTTGTGGGTGGTCTTGGACGGCACCGGATTGGTCCGGGCGTTGAATTTGACCGCGACGATGATCAACAGGATCAGAACGAAAATCGTGATCGCGGAGATGATCCACAGCAGGAAGTTATGAAACCAGGTGATGTTGTCCATCACCGGCGAGGCAGACTGCTGAAGGGTCCATTCCCACGCCGACGGTTGCCCCATCCCAGCGAAAGCAGTCCCCGCTACGGCCATGGCGGTGGCGACCACTGTGAAACCCAGTATCCAGCGGCCTTTTTGACCCTTCGACATCTTCATGCCGCTATCGCTCCTGCTCTTATCACCCCAGTGGTCCCGCCGGGCGGCAAGACCTGCATTTTCCGTGCGCGTTCAGACTTTTGATCTCTCGTCAAAGTTAGAACGCGTCGAATTTCCCGCTTCTCAAACCATAATTCGCCGCATATCGCAATGCACGTAATAAGGCGCACAGGTATCCGGAATCCCTTGCCAAATGGGCTATCTCCAGCCCCCGGTCTGGAGGAGAACGCTTGACACCTGAATTGCCCGTTGTACCCACAATCCGGATAAGCTGCAGAAATGCGATTCGCGGCTGTGGCGAGGCGTATCCCGGGGGTAGACTTGCGGGACAGGTCTGCCCTCAAGACGCCGTCATTGCCCTGTCAATCCGTTTGTCAGGCGGGCCTGATCAGGGAACAGACCTCGAATATGGTCAAAAGTATTACCGGATATTTTACCGAGACCCCGGCCAGGGGATTTAGCCTGATAGGCTATTCTGATCAGCGAGACTTCAGCGTGGCCAAGAACCTTGTGACGATCCATAGCCGTGTCATTGCCCGTGTTTGGCTGGTGATCCTCGCCGCGATGACGCTTTTGTGCCTCGGAACGATGCCCGCGCCGGCGCAAGCCCAGGGCGCGGTCAAGTCCGTGTACGGCGACTGGCAGATCCGCTGCGATACGGTCGCCGGCGCTCAGAAAGAGCAATGCGCCCTGATTCAGAGTGTCGTGGCCGAGGACCGCTCCAATGCCGGTCTTACGGTCATCATTCTCAAAACCGCCGATCAGAAGAGCAAGCTGATGCGCGTGGTGGCTCCGCTCGGCGTCCTTCTGCCCTCCGGCCTCGGCCTCAAGCTCGACGACAAGGACGTGGGACGCGCCGGTTTCGTCCGCTGCCTGCCCAACGGCTGCGTCGCCGAGGTTGTGATGAATGACGACCTCCTGAATCAGTTGAAAAACGCAAAAACCGCCACTTTCATCATCTTTGAGACTCCGGAAGAGGGTATCGGCTTCCCGCTGAGCCTGAAGGGTCTCAGTGAAGGCTACGATAAGCTCCCCTGATCGACGCGCCTTAAGGCCCCCCTCGCCCTCCGGCCCGATCGCTCCTATCTTTGGAGTCCAATCCTTTTGCGATCCCGACCGGGATCCCGGAGTTTCCATGAGCAATCCGTCCGACACCGTATCCGCCACCGCTTCGCTGCTCGACCGCGCCGGCCTCAACCGCGACGAGGTGCGGGCTCAGATCATTCGCGGGCTGGCCGGAGCCGATGATGGCGAACTGTTTCTCGAATACCGGCAATCGGAAGGGCTCGGATTCGACAACGGTCGCCTGAAGCAGGCGACCTACGACACGGCACAAGGCTTCGGCCTTCGGGCCGTCAAGAACGACGCGGTCGGGTATGCGCATTCCTCCGACGTCTCGCTGCCGGCGCTGATTCGCGCAGCCGATGCGGTAAGTGCCGTACGCGGTGGCTATTCAGGAACTTTTGCCGCGGCCCCCGGGCATACCAATGTGCGCCTGTACGGCGACGAGAACCCGCTCGACGGCCAGAGCTTCGAGACCAAGGTCAAGCTGTTGGCTGAGATCGATGCCTATGTGCGGGACAAGGACCCCCGCGTGCGTCAGGTGACCGTCAGCCTGGGCGCCACCTGGCAGGTGGTCGAAATTGTGCGCCCGGATGGGGAGAGCTACCGCGACGTTCGCCCGCTGGTGCGGGTCAACATCTCCGTCGTCGCCGGTTCAGGCGACCGTCAGGAAAGCGGAAGCCACGGATATGGCGGCCGCGAAGGGTATGCGCGCTTCATCGAGACCAAGGCCTGGCGATCAGCAGCCGACAATGCGGTGCGGCAGGCGCTGGTCAATCTCGAATCCGTGCCTGCGCCCGCGGGCGAAATGGATGTCGTTCTCGGTCCCGGCTGGCCAGGCGTCATGCTGCACGAAGCTGTTGGCCATGGTCTTGAGGGCGATTTCAACCGCAAACAAACCTCGGCTTTCGCCGGCCTGATGGGCCAGCAGGTGGCCGCCAAGGGCGTCACGGTTGTCGATGACGGCACCATTTCCTCCAAGCGCGGTTCGCTCTCGATCGATGACGAGGGCACGCCGACCAACCGCACCGTGCTGATCGAGGACGGCATCCTGGTCGGCTACATGCAGGATCGTCAAAACGCGCGACTCATGAACATGAAGCCCACCGGCAACGGCCGCCGCGAAAGCCATGCTCACGTCCCCATGCCGCGCATGACCAATACCTACATGCTGGCAGGCGACCGTGACCCGGCGGAAATTTTGGCATCGGTGAAGAATGGAATCTTTGCCGCCAATTTCGGCGGCGGTCAGGTCGACATCACCTCAGGTAAATATGTCTTCCAGTGCACCGAGGCTTACAGGATCGAAAACGGCAAGCTGGGCGCCCCGGTGAAGGGCGCCATGTTGATCGGCAACGGCCCGACGGACCTGCACCGCATTTCCATGATCGGCAACGATCTCCAACTCGATGACGGCATCGGGACCTGCGGCAAGCAGGGGCAAGGCGTGCCAGTTGGCGTTGGACAGCCGACACTTCGCATGGATCAAATCACCGTCGGAGGAACCGGCGCATGAGCGAGACGCCAACCACAGCCAAGACCGCCCGCTCGTGGTCAAAGGCATTCATCGAAATCGCTACCGCCTTCCTGATCGTGCTCGCAGCCAAGGGCGCGATTGCCGAACCGTTCTACGTTCCATCGGGATCGATGGAGCCGACGCTGCTGATCGGCGATGCGCTGCTCGCCTCTAAATATCCCTACGGATACAGCACAGCTTCGCTTCCGATCCACGTCGCGGTGCCACCCACCCACCGGTTGTTCGGTTCGCTACCCAACCGCGGCGATGTCGTGGTGTTTCGCTGGCCGGGCGATACATCCCAGGTCTGGGTCAAGCGCGTGATCGGATTGCCCGGAGATCGCGTCCAGATGCGCAACGGCCGTCTCTGGATCAACGGACAACCTGTTGATCTTCGCCGCGACGGCACCGGTCAGGCAGAGGACGAAGAAGGGCACGGAACGCCTGCGGCCCGCTTCACTGAAACCCTGCCGGGCGGCGTGACGCACACCATCTTCAAGCTGCGGGAACACGCGTTTCTCGACAACACACCCGACGTCCTGGTCCCCCCGGACCGTCTCTTTGTCATGGGCGACAATCGCGACAATTCCGCCGACAGCCGCGTCCCCCTTGCTGAAGGCGGCGTTGGTCTGCTGCCGGTTGAAAATCTCGTCGGCCGCGTCGACGCTGTCGTGGGCTCATGGGACATGGGCATGAAGAACCGTCCGATCTGGACCTGGCTCTCCGGGCTGCGGTTGGCGCGTTCTTTTACGACGGTGCATTAAGCACTCCGACGTCACATCCGGAACGGGCTCAAAAATAAGCAATCGTGCGACCGCAGATCGCGACAGCAATCCAGATCGCGATCGATGTCAGCGCACCGGCGCGCGCACCCGACGGCAGTGACGTTGACGGCGGCAGATCCCTCACCTTCGGCGTAATGAAAATCTCGAACAAGACAATGTTGATCAGACCCAAAGCGATCAGGCCGAGCTTGATCTGAAAGACCGGGTTCATGATGACGTGGCTGGCTTCAGCCGCGAATAGAAAGCTTCCGGTCAAGGCAAGACCGAAGAATCCGATCATCGCGGCCTTTCGTGCGGTTCTGAGCACCGAACCTGGAGACGTTGCCGCGAGTGCTCCCATCATCCGCAGATCCATAACGGCAATTGCACCAGCAAACACCATCAGCGAGACAATGTGACCGACGTTCGCCGTCATATAGAGCCAGCGGGATTGCCGTATCGCCGCACCGAACCCTGACGCCTCAATCGCTATAAATATTGCAGGCGCGCTTTCTGTCATCAGCGCAGCTCGTAGGTCTTGCCGTCGACGGTAATGCGTTCAGCGCGCATCTCGTTCATTTCCACCGTGGAGGGATAACCGTAGGCGGAGACTTTCTTGCCAATCGCAACCATGTCGGCTTGCAGCCCGCGGGCAATCATGCGCGACGTCGGCGCCAATGTCACGGTCCAGATCTTGTCCGCTCCTTTCACGGCAATGGTCGCGTGCGGATTCTCGAACGTACTGTTCAGGATCGCTCCTTCGACCGTGATCGGATGGTTCGCGTCATAGCTGCCCCAGCCATGATGCGCGATCGCGACCATCGTCGTGGCTGCGAACGCCGAGACTGCAATGATTGCAACGCGGATATGCTTCATCGGGATGCTCCTGATGTCGTTCGGTCCGCACTTATTCTGGTCTGATAAATCCGTACGAACCGGGCTGGTCTAAGGGCCGGTTCTAACGTTCAAATCGGGAAATGGTTTGCCCGGCAGCCGGACTATCGCACCACCCCGGAGATAAATCCGGGCTTGCGGCGCGGCGGTTTGACATGATCCTTCAGGAAACAACGGGGTGATTTTCCGACGTAACCGGGCCGCGCAAATGTCCAGGCACGGCATTTGTTGTCGGCCTCGCATGCGGCTTTGCAGGCCTCGTCATGCGCGGCATCGACGCTGCGATAATCGCCGCCAACCCTGTCGGTCTCGCCTTCGATCGCGCTGTTGCGCGGCTCGAGCACCCCGGCGCCGCGGACGCCCGAAACGCAGCAATCGCTTTTGATCCGTGGAGCAACCGTGTTCTTGAGCCAGCAGATTGCCCCGTCCGCGCTGACAGTCGGATAGTTGAAGCTCCACGCCCGGCAGCGGCGGTCGCGTTCGCATTCCAGCGCGCAGTCGGCAGGATCGCCGGACGGCACAGGTATGCGGAGATAGTCGCTTCCGGGCCGGTCGAAATTGGCTTGAGCACGCGCAGGCTGAGAGCTGACGACAGATAGCGCCACCACCAGCATGCTGAAAATGAGGCTGAATGCACGGAATGCGCGAAAGCATGATCTGAAATCGCAGATTCGGAGCATGCCAATGACTTTCAGCGCAAGACGGACCCGAGCCGATGGCCGGAATCCAGCCGGACAAGACAAGTTCTATTTCACCGCCGTATTAATGGATGGCAGATGAACGGCAGATAAACGCCGGAACAACGTTCGCGTGATGAGCTTAGCGGCCTGAGTTAGAAGGCATATTCGCGATACACCGGGTCGACGGAGCCGCCCCAGCTGTTGTGGAATTTTTCCAGCAGCCCTTCCGCCGGCGTGCGGCCCGTATCCATGATGTGATCAAGGGGTTCAAGGTAGCGCGTCTCATCACGCCCCAGCGCATCGATCCGGCCACGTTTGGCCAATCCCTTGTGCGCCAGGACCATGCAGTCCTTGGCGACTTCGAACAGATAGCGGTTGCCGATCTTCGCCTTGAAGCCGAGCTTCGGCACATCGTCGCGCAGGGCCTGGCGCTCATGCGCGGTCCATCGCTTGGCGATGTCCCATGCCGCTTCGAGACAATCGTCATCATAGAGCAGCCCGACCCAGAACGCCGGATGTGACGGCAATTGCTGCCATGGCACGCCATCCGAACCGCGCATTTCCAGATAGCGCTTGAGCCGCACTTCCGGAAAAATCGTCGAGAGATGGTTGGCCCAGTCGGACAGTGTCGGCTTTTCGCCGGGAATCTTTTCGTTCTTGCCCTCAAAGAAATCGCGGAACGACGACCCCGACACGTCGATGTAAGTATCGCCGCGCTTGACGAAGTACATCGGCACATCGAGCGCATAGTCGACCCACCGCTCAAAACCCATGCCGTCCTCGAACGCCCATGGCAGCATTCCCGCGCGCGCGTTGTCGGTGTCGCGCCAGATCTCCGAGCGGAACGACAGGAAGCCGTTCGGCTTTCCCTCGGTGAATGGCGAATTTGCGAACAGCGCGGTGGCGATCGGCTGCAAAGCGACTGAGACGCGCAGCTTTTTCACCATGTCGGCTTCCGACGAGAAGTCGAGATTGGTCTGCACCGTGCAGGTGCGGTACATCATGTCGAGACCGTAGCGGCCGACCTTCGGCATGTAATTGGTCATGATCCGATAACGGCCTTTCGGCATCACCGGCATCTGCGCACGCGACCATGACGGGGTCATGCCGAGCCCGAGAAAACCGATGCCAAGCGGTGTCGCGATCTCACGCACTTGCGCCAGATGCGCCATCAATTCCGACATCGTCTGATGTACGGTTTCAATCGGCGCGCCGGACAGTTCGAACTGTCCGCCCGGTTCGAGCGAGATGGCGCCGCCGCCGGTGACATCATGAAGCCCGATGATATTGCCGTTCTCCATGATCGGATCCCAGCCGAGCAGGAGCTTCATTCCCTCCAGCAGGGCGCCGATTCCCCGCGGGCCCTCGTAGGGAACCGGATTGTGCCCGTCCAGAGTGAACGGTGTCTTCTCGTGCTCGGTGCCGATGCGGAATTCCGATTTCGGCTTCACGCCCGCTTCAAGCCACGCAACGAGTTCGTCACGCGATTGCAGCGGCGTCATATCGATCTGATCACGCGCCATGGGAATTCCAGGTAAGAGGTTTTAATTCAAGCGTTTGCGCGTATTCAGATCGCATCGTCGACTGCGAAGGACACGCCATGCGTGCGCATTGGATAACGCTGCGGACGCAAGCATCCGTTGGAACGGGGGACAACCAAAACATCATCGTGCGGGCGTGGCTTCTTTAGGCGCGGGCAATGCCGGCGACAAGGTCGCACTGCAAGAGCAGCCAAGCCGATCAAGCAGACCGCTGAGTTTCACCGCATCGGCATCCGACAGTTTCGAACCGATATGCCGCTCGATCGCCGCGGAATATGAAGCCCACATCCGCTTTTGCAAGTCACGTCCGGTCTCTGTGATCTCTACGAACAGGCCGCGCTTGTCCATTTTGCATTCGCGGCGCACGGCAAATCCTTCTTCGACCAGACGGTCGATCAGCCGCGATGTCGAATATTGCGGCAGCAGCATCTGCTTTTCGAGTTCAACAGGGCGCAGCTCCCCGCCCGGCGCACGCGACAATTCAAGCAGCGCGTCATACCAGGCCAGCGGGGGAAACCCCGCCTTCTTGAGATCCTGCTCGACTGCACCGAGCACTCGGCCCTGGACGCGCATCAAGCGGGTCCAGACATCCGTCGCTTCGGTTGAAGGTTTGCGTTTCATGGTCTCGTCCATACCGCCCAACCCGATTGTACTCCAATAAATGCAGTTGCATCAACGTTGACCGCTTCATGCATATGCATTTAATGGAGACGCGTTCCATTTGCCACTGCTGAGGGAAGGATACCTCCTATGAAGCTTTATTACTCGCCCGGGGCCTGCTCGCTATCGCCGCATATCGCCCTGAAAGAGGCCGGAATCCCGTTCGATCTGGTCAAAGTCGACCTCAAAGCCAAGAAAACGGAAGACGGCAACGACTATTTGGGCCTCAATCCCAAGGGGCAAATCCCGGCAGTTGGCATGGATAATGGCGACGTCCTGACCGAAGGCGCCGTGATCGTGCAAATGATCGCGGATAAGGTCCCCGGCAAAAACCTGGTGCCGGCGGCTGGGACGACCGAGCGCTACCGGGCGCAGGAGTGGCTCAACTTCGTCAGCACCGAGCTGCACAAGAACTTCAGCCCGCTGTTCAACCCGGCCATCCCCGACGATGTGAAGCTGTTTTTCAAGGACCGCATCACCGGCAAGTTCACTTACATCAACAGCGCGCTCGCCGGGAAAGACTACCTGATGGGCAGCCAGTTCACGGTCGCCGACGGCTATCTGTTCACGATCCTGCGCTGGGCGGACGGGCAAAAGATCGAGATTTCCGGTCTCGAGAATCTCGTCGCCTACAAGGCGCGCGTTGCTGCACGGCCTATGGTGCAGGAAGCCCTGAAAGCCGAAGGCTTGATGAAGGCCTCGTAAGAGGCGCACGTCATCTCAAACACAAAAGGCTGGATCGTCGATCCAGCCTTTCTTGTTTTGTCGGACTTATCCTCGTTGTTGAAAGCGAGCTTCACTCGCTCTCAACAGGAGTGATGCGCGATTACGCAGCCTGCTTCTTCGGTGCGAAGCGCACATAGAACGTCTCGCCCTTGGAGGCCATGTCCAGCAGAAGCTTCGGCGGCGTGAAGCGCGATCCGAACTTCTTCTCGAGCTTCTGGCACAGTTCGACGAACTTTTTCGTGCCCATGAAGTCGATATAGGACAGCGTCCCGCCGGTGAACGGCGCAAAGCCGAAACCGAGGATCGAGCCGACATCCGCTTCGCGCGGATCGGTGATGACGTGATCTTCCACTGTGCGGGCCGCTTCGACCGCCTGCACCACCAGGAAGCGCTGCTTCAATTCCTCGACATCGAGCGTATCGGGATCGAGATGCTTGGGCTGCAGCGTCTTCAACTCGGGCCACAGCTTCTTCTGACCCTTGCCCTTCTCGGGATAATCATAAAAGCCCTTGCCGTTCTTGCGGCCAAGACGGCCCTGCTTCTCGACCATCTCGATCAGGAGCTTCTTCTGGTCCTGCTCGATCGCTTGAGGTCCAAGATCAGCCTCCGTTGCCTTGATGATCTTGAGCGCGAGATCGATCGCGATCTCGTCGTTCAGCGACAGCGGGCCGACCGGCATTCCGGCCATCTTGCCGGCGTTTTCGATCATCGCCGGCGGCACGCCCTCGAGCAGCATCTCGTAGCCCTCGGCGATGTAGCGCAACACACAGCGGTTGGCGAAGAAGCCACGCGAGTCGTTCACCACGATCGGCGTCTTCTTGATCTGCCGCACGTAATCGAGCGCGGTCGCCAGCGCCACATCGCCGGTGTTCTTGCCGACGATGATTTCCACCAGCATCATCTTCTCCACCGGCGAGAAGAAGTGAATGCCGATGAACTTCGACTGATCCTTCCATTCCTCGGCGAGCGAGTTGATCGGCAATGTCGAGGTGTTGGACGCGAAGATCGCGTTTGGTGCGATCAACGGCTGTGCCTTGGCATAGGTATCGGCCTTGACCTTGCGGTCCTCGAACACCGCCTCGATCACGAGATCGCAATCCTTCAGCACATTGTAGTCCGCCGTCGGCGTGATGCGGGCGAGAAGCGCGTCGGCATCGGCCTGCTTGGCACGGCCCTTGGCGACCTGGCCATCGATCACCGATTTCGCATGCGCCTTGCCCTTGTCGGCGCTTTCCTGGTCGCGGTCGATCAGGATGACGTCGATCCCGGCCATGGCCGAAACGTAACCCACGCTGGCGCCCATGAAGCCGGCACCGATGATGCCGAGCTTCTTGACCTTGGTCGGCGGAACGTTTGGCGGACGGCGCGCGCCCTTGTTCAGTTCGCCCATCGACACGAACAGGCTGCGAATCATCGCCGCCGCTTCCTTCGAGCGCAGGATCTTCGAGAAGTAGCGCGACTCGATGCGCAGCGCGGCATCCATCGGCACCTGCAGACCTTCATACACGCTCTGCATGATGGCGCGGGCCGCCGGATAGTTGTCGGAGGTCTCGCGACGGAAGATCGCATTCGCCGGCGGGAAAATCATGGTGCCGCCCTTGGAATAGACAGCGCCGCTCGGCAGCTTGAAGCCCTTCTCGTCCCATGGCGCAACGGCCTTGCCGCCGGCCTTGATCCATTCCTTGGCGGTCTTGATGAGGTCAGCGGAGGGCACGACCTCGTCCACCAGCTTCCAGCCCTTGGCCTTGGCGAGATCGACCGCCTCGCCCTTCATCAACATCTGCAGTGCATCCTGCGTCTGCATGATGCGCGGCAGGCGCTGCGTGCCGCCGCCACCCGGGAACAGGCCGACCTTGATTTCCGGCAGGCCGAGACGGGTCTTCGGATTGTCCGCCGCGACGCGATGGTGGCAGGCGAGCGTCAGTTCGAATGCGCCGCCGAGCGCAAGACCGTTGATCGCCGCGACCCACGGCTTGCCGCAGGTCTCGATGGCGCGCAGCGTCAGCGACAGCTTGCGGCTTTCATCGAACACATACTTGTTGGCGGCCTCTTCGCCCTTGGTCTTGAGCAATTCGCCATAAGCGCGGTTGATGCCCTCTAACATGGTGAGGTCAGCACCGCCCGAGAAGGCCTCCTTGCCTGACGTGATAACCACGCCCTTGACCGCAGCGTCCTTCGTGGTCTGCTCGACGATCGCTGCGAGTTCGGTGGCCGTGGTCTCGTCGACCACGTTCATGGATTTGCCGGGAA
Source organism: Bradyrhizobium sp. SYSU BS000235 (assembly GCF_049747295.1). Taxonomy (NCBI): domain Bacteria; kingdom Pseudomonadati; phylum Pseudomonadota; class Alphaproteobacteria; order Hyphomicrobiales; family Nitrobacteraceae; genus Bradyrhizobium; species Bradyrhizobium sp. SYSU BS000235. The sequence goes on along the minus strand of NZ_JBMHJM010000001.1, from coordinate 2,718,348 downwards.
TGTCCCAGGTCACCAGCGCAATGCCGTCGACGTCGGTCTCTACCTTGAAATTCTGATAGGTCATGTGGCTTGCTCCTCACACGCGCTCGATGATCGTCGCCGTTCCCATGCCGCCGCCGATGCACAGCGTGACAAGAGCGGTGGATTTGTTGGTGCGCTCGAGTTCGTCGAGCACGGTGCCGAGAATCATCGCGCCCGTTGCACCCAGCGGGTGGCCCAGCGCAATCGCTCCACCATTGACGTTGATCTTGCTGTTGTCGATTTCGAACGCCTGGATGTAACGCAGCACGACTGAGGCGAACGCTTCATTGAGCTCGAACAAATCGATATCGCCAAGCTTCATGCCGGAACGCTCCAGCACCTTCTTGGTGACATCGACCGGGCCGGTCAGCATCATCGCCGGTTCAGAACCGATATTGGCGAAGGCGCGGATTTTCGCGCGCGGCTTCAATCCGCGCTTCGCACCGGCGTCCTTGCTGCCGAGCAGCACCGCACCTGCACCGTCGACGATGCCGGATGAATTACCGGCATGGTGCACATAATTGACCGCCTCGATTTCCGGATGCGACTGCACGGCGACGGCGTCAAAACCACCCATGGAGCCCATGACGGCGAATGACGGCTGCAACTGAGCCAGCGACTGCATCGTCGTGCCGGGGCGCATATGCTCATCCTTGTCGAGGATGGTGAGGCCGTTGATATCCTTCACCGGAATGACGGAGTTCTTGAACCGGCCCTCGCTCCAGGCTTTCGCGGCACGCTCCTGGCTTTGCACGGCGTACGCATCGACATCGTCGCGCGAGAAACCATATTTGGTGGCGATGAGATCCGCCGACACGCCTTGCGGCATGAAGTAGGTCGGCACCGCGATGGAGGGATCCATCGGCCATGCCGCACCGGATGAAAGGATGCCGACACGGCTCATCGATTCCGCACCGCCACCGATGGTCATCTCGTGCTGACCGGACATCACCTGCGCCGCCGCGAAATTCACCGCATCAAGACCCGACGCACAGAAGCGATTGATCTGCACACCGGGAACCGTGGTGCCGTAACCGGCATTGATCGCCGCAAAGCGCGCAATGTCGCCACCGGCTTCGCCGACCGGATCGACCACGCCGAGGACGACATCGTCGATGCTGTCCACCGCGAGGTTGTTGCGCTCCTTCAGCGCCTTCAGCGGAGCGGTCGCCAGCGCCAGCGCCGTCACCTCATGCAGCGAGCCGTCGGACTTTCCCTTGCCGCGCGGCGTGCGGACGTGATCGTAGATAAATGCCTCAGGCATGTCGCTCTCCTTCGATCCTTTGATGTCTTGCGATTGTTGTTGCACCACGCCGGGCAACCGGCGCGAGAATTGAAATCAGAACGCCTCGGCCGGCAATTCCATCATCGAAGCCGCACCGGCCTGGATGCGCGCGAGGCGCGTCGCTGTTTCCGGCAGCATGCGCTCCATGAAGAATTTGCCCGTGACGAGCTTCGACTTGAGATAAGGCTGCTCGCTGCTACTTGCGATCTTGTCCTGGGTGACCTTGGCCATGCGCGCCCACATATAGGCGAGCGCAACGAGGCCGAAGAGATGCAGGTAGTCGGTCGACGCCGCGCCGGCATTGTCAGGGTTTGCCATGGCATTCTGCATCAGCCACATGGTCGCCTGTTGCAGGTGCTGCACCGACGCTCCGAGCGGCGCGACGTAAGGCTTCATCGCTTCGTTCGCGCCGTTCTCCTTCACGAAGGACGACACTTCGTTGAAGAACGCGGTGATGGCCCGGCCGCCATCCTTCGGCAACTTGCGGCCTACCAGGTCGAGCGCCTGGATGCCATTTGCGCCTTCGTAGATCATGGCAATGCGCGCATCGCGCACGAACTGCTCCACACCGGTTTCGACAATATATCCGTGACCGCCAAACATCTGCTGTGCGGAGGCCGCGTTTGCGAAGCCGACGTCGGTCAGCATGCCTTTGATCACCGGCGTCATCAGGCCCATGTGATCGTCCGCCGCCTGGCGTTCCTTTTGATCGTCGGAGCGGTGCGCCACGTCACTCTTAAGGGACGTCCACACCACCAGCGCGCGCGCCGCTTCATTGAAGGCACGGATGGTCATCAACGTGCGCCGCACATCGGGATGCACAATGATCGGATCGGCGGGCTTGTCCTTGGCCTGCGGTCCGGTCAGGGCGCGGCCCTGCAGACGATCCTTCGCGTAAGCGACCGCGTTCTGATAAGCGACTTCCGACTGGGCAAGCCCCTGCACCCCGACGCCGAGCCGCGCTTCGTTCATCATGACGAACATCGCCGTCATGCCCTTGTTCTCTTCGCCGATCAGCCAGCCGACGGCGTTGTCGAAGTTCAGCACACAGGTGGAATTGCCGTGGATGCCCATCTTGTGTTCGATCGAGCCGCACGAGACGCCGTTCTGCGCACCGAGCGTGCCATCAGGGTTGATCGTCATCTTCGGCACCACGAACAGCGACACGCCCTTGATGCCCGCAGGCGCGCCTTCAATGCGCGCCAGAACGAGGTGGACGATATTCTCGGTGAGATCCTGCTCGCCGCCTGAAATGAAAATCTTGGTGCCGGTGATTTTGTAGCTGCCGTCCGCCTGCTTCACCGCCTTGGTGCGCATCAGCCCGAGATCGGTGCCGCAGTGCGGTTCGGTCAGGTTCATGGTGCCGGCCCATTTGCCTGCCACCATGTTGGGAACGTAGGTCTGCTTCTGCTCCGGTGTGCCGTGCACCAGCAAGGCGGCCATCGCACCTTGAGTCAGGCCCGGATACATCGAGAAGGCCATGTTGGCCGAGACCATGAATTCGTTGACGCTCTGCGAAAGCGTCGTCGGAAGCCCCTGACCGCCAAATTCGGCCGGTGCGGACAGGCCGATCCAACCGCCATCTGCCAGTTGCTTGAAGGCCTCCTTGAAGCCGGTCGGAGTGGTGACGCGGGCATCATCGTGACGCTTGCAGCCTTCGAGATCGCCAACGCTGTTGAGCGGCTGCAGCACCTGTTCGCTGAACTTGGCGGCCTCATCGAGGATCGCCTCGCGCACATCGGCCGATGCATCGCTGAAGCCGGGAAGATTATTGTACCTGTCGATCTGAAATACGTCGTTGAGGAGGAAGTTCATGTCTTCAACGGGGGCCTTGTAGATCGGCATGGCGTCCTCTCGATTGGGCTGAAAGTGATTCTTCAATAAGAACTTTTTTGCGATGCGGCAATGTGAGGCGACCCTATCGTATTCCCAAACGATAGAAAGAAGTTGCGACAACATGACTGGGCCGCGCCAGTCACGTCGGTCAATTTCGCTCTGCGAGACAGCGTTTCGGGGAACCGACCGCCGGCGCAGACAACTTTTCGGTCCCAAACCGCGTCCATTAACCCGGTGTTTACCGTAACAATAAATGGTCGGTACCGGAAACAGGCGTCTCGTGTCCGAATTTGCTTGTCTCTTCAAAGGGACACGGGGCGGCTGAAAGCGCCGGACAGGAGTCGGGCGCCGGGACACCGGACTGAAGCATGGCAGCGCGTGTATCGTTGAGCGTAGACGGAATTGAGCCGTCGGTCCTTGAGAGGGCCGAGGCCTCCGCGCGCCGCTCCGGCCTGTCATTGGGTGATTGGCTGAATTCGACCATCGGCCATCCCGGAGCGAACCATCCTGGCGCAAACAATCCTGGCGCAAGCCATCCCGGACCGAACCCTGAACAGAGGCGCGAGGCTCAGGATGTCGCCGAGATCCACAAGCGGCTGGACTCCATTGCCCGTCAGGTCGAACACATGTCTCGCGCACCAGCCGCCGCCAAGGGCGACCCCGGTGTTGCCCGGCAGCTGAACGACGCCATCTCGCGGCTCGATGCTCGCCTTTCCCATATCACTGGTCAGAACGCGCAAGCCGCCTCTTATCAACCTGCCCCGGCTTACCGACCGGCGCCGACGACAGCTCCGGCGATGTCGCCGATGGATTTCTCGATCGCGGAAATCATTGCGCGTCAGGGACAGCTCGACGGTTTGATCCCATCACCGGGGTCGCAGCCGACCGCAGCGCACATGCCTGCGCCGTCCTTCGTCAATCCCGCTTTCAATCCCCCACCGGTTTACGCAGCACCTCCGCTGCAGCCGCAGGCCGACTTCTCGGGCCTTGAGCGGCAACTGTCCGAAATCACCAGCCAGATCGCGACGCTCCGGCGTCCCGACGGCCTCGAGCAGTCCATCGAAGGCTTCCGTAACGAGCTCGCCGAGATTCGCCGGACCATCACCGAGGCCCTGCCGCGCCGCGAAATCGAATCGCTGGAAAATGAAATCCGTTCGCTCGGCCGCCGCATCGACGAGACGCGCCACACCGGCGTCGACAGCTCCGCTTTGGCCGGGATTGAACGCGCATTGAGCGAGATCTACAGCGCGCTGCGCGCGCTGACGCCGGCGGAACAGTTTGCCGGCTTCGATGAAGCCATCCGCAATCTCGGCGGCAAAGTGGATTCGATCGTTCGCGCGAGTCACGATCCTTCCACGATCCATCAGCTTGAAGACGCGATCACGGCGCTCAAGTCGATTGCGTCGAACGTCGCCTCCAACGAAGCGCTCAATGGCCTCGCCGGTCATCTCCAGACCCTGTCGGCGAAGGTCGATCAGCTGGCGCACGCCGGCGGCAACGGAGACATCCTGTCAGCGCTTGAACAGCGCATCGCGGTCCTGACAACCGCGCTCGAGCAGCGCGACCGGCCCGCGGCCGGCGATACCGGCTACTTCGACAATGCGGTGCGCGCGATTTCCGATCGCCTGGATAACCTCCAGGTAGGGAACGACAGTACGGCGTCCCTGAATCATGTCGAACAGCGGGTTCACCACCTGCTGGAGCGGCTCGAAAACGCCCAGGGACGCGGCGGCAATCTCTCGCGGGTCGAAGAAGGCCTGGCTGACATCCTCCGTCACATCGAACAGCAACGCGCCACCGAGCAGGCGGCGCCGTCCAGCGCATCGACGGACGGCATCTTTGTCGAGACCATCAAGCGCGAACTGTCCGACATCCGCTTCAGCCAGTCGGAAACCAATCGCCACACGCAGGACTCGCTCGAGGCGGTCCATAACACGCTCGGCCATGTGGTCGATCGTCTCGCGCAGATCGAGGGTGACCTGCGTGCAGCACGATCTGCACCCCCGCCACGCGACGCGCTGCGTGAACATCCAATGCCCGACGCGCGCGCCTACGCGCCGTTCTCGCCGGAGCCCCATGCAGCCACGCCTCAACCGCGTCCTGAACTGCCGAATCCGGCTGCCGTCCAGGCGCCGATTGAGCGCGCGCCGGTCGCACCGCCTATGCCGCCGCGTGTGCCCGCGATTGCAGATGTCGCAATTTCGCGTCCGATCGAAGTCGAGCAACCCGCGCCTCCGTCACAAGCCAGCCGGCCCGTCACCGCGCCGCGCAGCCCGATCGATCCCACGCTGCCGCCAGACCACCCGCTGGAGCCCGGCACCAAGCTGCAGCATGGTCGCGTTGGAACGCCGTCCGAGCGCATTGCCGCCTCCGAGGTCGTGCTCAACGAGATTTCATCGGGGTCACGTGAGCCCGTCAGCCCGACGAACTTCATTCAGGCTGCGCGCCGCGCCGCGCAAGCCGCTGCGGCAGCTCCCGCCGCGGCGCCAGGCGCCAAAGCCAATCGCGTTACCGCGTTGAATGATGCCGCGCGGAACGCTGCCAAGGCAGCAACCGTCGGCGAATCGAAGGTATCTTCCAGAATTCGAGCGCTGCTTGTCGGCGCGAGCGTTGTCGTGATCGTGCTTGGCACCGTGAAGATGGGCCTGAATCTGCTGAGCGGTCACGACCGTGCGCAGTCGCCCCCCGCCGCGGAATCCAGTTCAGCGACACCGGCTTTGCCGCCGGTCACCAACGGCGAGCCGCGATCCGAGAACGTCGCGCCGATGGTCCCGTCCATCACATCGCCGACCCCGATCGACCACCAGTCCTTGAATGTACCGCCGTCTCCGCCTGCATTGCCATCGGCGCCCGCCGCTGCTCCGGCCCTGCCTCACGCACCGGCTGCGGCTGATATCACCGGCTCGGTGACAATTCCCGCTCCGGCCGAACGCGTTTCTGTGACGCTTCCTTCGACGGCAAAAGCCAAAGTCGCGTTGATCCCGGTCAACGACAAGCTGCCTGAGGGCATCGGCAGCGCCACACTGCGTGCAGCCGCCAACAAGGGTGATCCCGGCGCAGCCTTCGAGGTCGGTGTCCGCTATGCGGAAGGCCGGGGTGTCGCATCCGACTATGCCGAAGCCATGAAATGGTACGAGCGCGCGTCGCAAGGCGGCATCGTTCCGGCCACTTTCCGCCTTGGCGCGCTCTATGAAAAAGGGCTCGGCGCTAAGAAGGACATTGAGGCCGCACGCCGCTACTACATGCAGGCCGCGGAAAAAGGCAGCGCCAAGGCGATGCACAACCTTGCCGTGCTCGACGCCGATGGCGGTGGCGCCGGCCCGAACTACAAAGGCGCGGCACAATGGTTCCGCAAGGCGGCCGAACGCGGCGTCGCCGACAGCCAGTTCAATCTCGCAATTCTCTACGCACGCGGTATCGGCGTAGAGCAGAACCTTGCTGAATCCTACAAGTGGTTCAGCCTTGCAGCGGCCCAAGGCGACGCGGATTCCGGTCGCAAGCGCGACGACATCGCCAAACGGCTTGATGCGCAGTCTCTGGCAGCAGCGAAGCTTGCGATTCAGACCTTCACGCCCGAAGCACAACCGGACGATGCGGTTGCGGTCGGCACGCCGCCGGGCGGATGGGACGCCGCGCCACCAGCTAAAGCCGCAGCAAAATCGCATAAACCACACACGACCAAGAGCGCAGCCCGTTAAGCTCATTATGACGAGCTTAACGCTGACCTGACCCGTCGTGGGTTATTCGCTCTGATGCCCCGATTCTTTAACCCACCCGCGCGCGATATCGGCTAATCAGGGATCGCGGCGCATCACCCGCGTCGCGGCAACCCACTGCTGCGAGGGCTCGGTGCAGTCCCGCCGCCGAACCCAAGCGAACGCGCGTGCAACTGTTTCTTCCGATCGCCGACGTTCCCGTCAATGTGTTTCTCATCCTGGCGATGGGCGCAGCCGTTGGCTTCGTGTCCGGCATGTTCGGCATTGGCGGCGGCTTCCTGATGACGCCGCTCCTGATCTTCATCGGAATTTCGCCGGCCGTGGCAGTCGCTTCGGTTTCCAGCCACATGGCCGCATCGTCATTCTCCGGCGCCCTGTCCTACTGGCGACGGCGAGCCATCGACCCGGCCTTGTCGATGGTCCTGCTCAGTGGCGGCGTCATCGGCACCGCACTTGGCGTCTGGATCTTCACACTGCTGCGCTCGGTCGGTCAGCTCGACCTCATTATTGCGCTGTCCTATGTGGCGCTGCTGACCACGGTCGGCACCCTCATGCTTCTGGAGGGTGCGCGGGCGATCCTGCGGACCCGCAAAGGTCCGCAGCCGCTGACGCGCCGGGCGCGAGCCCAGGGCTGGATCCTCGGCCTCCCGCTCAAGATGCGTTTCAAGCGCTCCAAGATCTACCTGTCCGTGATTCCCGTCGTCGCCATTGGCCTGTTTATCGGGTTTCTGGGCGCGATCATGGGCGTCGGCGGTGGCTTTCTGCTGATTCCGATCCTGATCTATGTCCTGCGGGTGCCAACCTCGACGGTGATCGGCACATCGATGACGCTGACCCTCGCCACCATGATCTTCGCGACGATCCTGCACGCGACCACCAACCACCTCGTCGATGCCGTCCTCGCCCTCGTGTTGATGGTGGGCGGTGTGATCGGGGCACAGTTTGGGGCACGGGCTGGACAACGAATCCGCGGCGAACATCTGCGCCTGCTGCTCGGACTTTTGATTCTCTCCGTGGGTATTCGCTTTGCGGTCGAACTCGTGATCAAACCGGCTGAGCTTTTTTCCATCCGCGACCTCGGGAGTGGTGGATGAAACAGCGCCTCGCCCCGACGGTTGCTGCATTCATGCTCGCTTTCATGGCGGGCAATGCCGCGCGTGCGGAGAGCCTGATCGTTTCGGTCTCCAATCACCGCATCACGGTGACGCCGAACTATTCCGGTGAAGAACTTGTGCTGTTCGGCTCCATCGAACGCGACGGCAAATCGCGCGACCGAACCGACTACGACATCGTCGTGACCGTCAGCGGGCCGCGCGCGGACATGGTGACGCGGCGGAAGGAGCGCAAACTCGGAATCTGGGTCAACGTCGATTCCCGCGAGTTCATCCGGGTGCCCTCGTATCTTGGCATCTTTTCCAACCGGCCCATCGACGAGATCGCAGCACCGGATGTGCAGCGGCGGCAGCAGATCGGACTGGACAATATTTTTCTGCCACAGAGGATCGGGCCTGACGTCGCCAACGTGGTTGCCACCGACCCCTTCAGGATCGCATTCGTGAAACTGCGCACCAGCCGGGGGCTTTACCGTGAGCAGGAAAGCGCGGTGACATTCCTGACCCCAACGCTGTTTCGCACCGGCATTCCGCTGCCGGCCGAAGTGCCGATCGGCACCTATGACGTGGATATCAAGCTCTTGTCCGGCGGCGTCTTGATCAGCAAAGCCGACACAGCGTTTGAAATCGTCAAGGTCGGCTTCGAACAGTTTGTCGCCAACGCCGCCCGCCAGCATGGGCTGTTTTATGGACTCGCCACCGCGTTGATGGCGCTCGCGACCGGCTGGCTCGCGTCGGTGATCTTCCGCAAGGATTGATCATACGAAGTACCCGACGATCATGGCGATGACACACACCGCCATCACACCGGTCGAGGCCCAGCCGAGCCCGTATAAAAGTCCGCGGACAACGAATTTGCTCATCACATCGTGGCGTCGTGACAGCGTCATCAGCAAGATCATCACCGGCACCGCAAGAACGCCGTTGATGACCGCGCTCCAGTAGAGCGCCGAGATCGGGCTGATGGGAGTGAAATTCAGCACGATCCCGATCCCCGCCGAGAGCGCGAGAACCGAGTAGAAGGCCGTCGCCTCGCGTGGTTTGCGGTCGAGGCCAACCGGCCATCGGCGCCCTTCTCCGATGGCGTAAGCCGCCGATCCGGCCAGCACAGGGACCGCCAGAAGTCCCGTTCCGATAATTCCGAGTGCAAAGATGAACTCGGCGAAGATACCGGCGACGGGACGCAAGGCTTCTGCCGCTTGGGCGGATGTTTCGATGTCGGTCTTACCGGTGGCGTGCAAGGTCGCGGACGCAGTAATGATGATCGAGATCGCGATCAGATTGGAGAATGCCATTCCTGTGATGGTGTCGGCACGGATGCGGCGAAACTCCTTCCGTGCACCCTGATGATTTTTCACCAACGGCTCTTTTTTCGCATCGATGCGCTGCTCTTCGACCTCCAGCGAGGCCTGCCAGAAGAATAGATAGGGCGAGATCGTGGTGCCCAGGATCGCGACCAGGGTCGTCAGGAACGTCGCATTCCATTGCACTTGCGGAATCGCAATTCCCTTGATCGCATCGCCCCACGCAACCTTTGTGACTGCCAGCGCCGCAACGTAAGCAAACAGACTGAGCGTCAGCCATTTCAGGATCGCACTGTAGCGCTTGTAATCAAGGAAAATCTGCGCCGACACCGAGGTGACGCCGAACAACAGAACATACAGGAATCCCGGGCCGCCGATGAGGAGCTTGAGTGCATCGCCCATCGCGGCAAGGTCCGCGGCGATATTGATCGTATTGGCGACGAACAACAGCAGCACGATGATATTGAGAAGCCACGCCGGATAGAAGCGACAGACGTTGCCCGCGATGCCGTGGCCCGTCACCCGTCCCACGCGTGCTGAAATTTCCTGAATCGCCACCATCAGGGGGAATGTCAGCAGCATCGTCCAGCCGATGCCATATCCGAGTTGCGCGCCGGCCTGACTGTAGGTGCCGATACCGGATGGATCGTCATCGGATGCACCGGTGATCAGACCCGGGCCCAGCGTCTTCAGGAATTTTCGCAAGCCTGACGGCTTGCCCGTCTGTTCTTCATGAGCCGTTGCCGGCGCCGTCCTGGCCGCGTTCTGTTTCAACCCGTTGTCCCTCGTGGCAAGCAGCAACGCCACACAGAACCGCAGGTTCCTCCGTTGCCCGACGCGCGGCACGGCGCTCGACAATTAGTCGGAGCGCTGGACCGAGGCAGCGATGGGACGCGTCACCAGATAAATGCCCAACGCGACCGGCAACACACCGAGCAGATCGAAAGCCGCGACGTGCTCGCCGAGAATCATCCAGCCAAACAGCATTCCGAGCGGCGGCATCAGAAAGTGATAGGCGCTGGCTGCCGTCGCACCGATCGTCGTCAGCAGGTGGAACCAAAGCACAAAGGCGATGATCGAGCCGAACACAACCAGATAACCCAGCGCCAGGAGCAATCGTCCGCTCGGTACGACCTCAGAAAAGTTCGAGAACATCAGCGCGAATGGCAACAGCACAAGCCCGCCGGACATGTTTTGAATGCCGTTGCCGACCAGCAGACTTCCCTTGGGCTCCAGGACCTTGAACAAAATCGTGCCGGCGACGATCGACACGAGGGCGCCAACCGAGAATGCGATTCCGATCGGACTGTCCGTTCCAGCCGACATGCGATGCGCCACGATCAGCGCGACACCGGCGACGCCGAGCAGCAATCCGACGACCTTCTGCCATGTGATCTGCTCGCCCAGAAACACCGCGGCGAGGACCGCAACGAACACCGGATTGGCGCTGACAATCAACGCATTAAGCCCGGCCGAAATCGTCTTCAGTCCGATATAGCCGAGGCCCAGATAAAGCGCGTTGTTAGCGACACCGATCACGGCAAAGACCAGAACATCGCGACGCGACAGGTTCCATTCGCCACCACGGATCGCCGCAAATCCAAGGACCAGAATTCCAGCCGCGAGAAATCGCACGGTCAACAAGACGAGCGGGGGACATTCGGTCACGCCGATCTTTCCAGCAACAAATGAGGCGCTCCAGAGCAGGCAAAAGCCGATCACATAAAGCGGCATCAGGTTGGTGCTGCGCGCGGCCGGCACGGACATAGCGTGGGTCATGGCATGTCTCCTTGTGCCATCCGATCTAGTCCTCAACCTTGCTATTTGGAAATTAAATCATAAAATCATTTCCAGTTGAAAAATGAATGGAGCGTGCCATGCTGGATCTGGATCTCCTGCGCAGCTTCGTGTCCGTGGTCGACGCCGGCGGCTTTACGCGGGCGAGTGAGCGCGTTCACCGCACGCAGTCGACGGTGAGCCAGCAAATCAAGCGCCTCGAGGATGACTTCGGCCGGACGCTGCTCCATCGCCACGGCAAGACCGTGACCCCCACCGAAGACGGCGAACGATTGCTGTCTTATGCACGGCGCATCCTTTCGCTCGCCGAAGAGGCCCGCGACGTGCTGGCGCGGCCCACTGCGGAAGGTGCCGTGCGTCTCGGTATCCCGGAAGATTTCGCGGCCTATCGCCTGACCAAGCTGCTTGCGAGTTTCGCGCGTTCACGACCCGGCGTGCGGCTCGACGTGCGAGCCGACCAAAGCGTCTATTTGCGACGCGACCTCGAACGCGGTGACATCGACCTTGCATTGCTCAAGCGTGATGCCAGCGAGCGAGGCGGCATTGCGGTCTGGCCCGAGCGGGTGCATTGGGTGACGAGCAAGGCCAATCCGATCGACACGAAAGCGCAATCATTGCCGCTGGTGTTTTTTCAGACAGGTTGCCTTTATCGCACGCGCGCCATTCACGCGATCGAAGCTGCGGGTCGCAGCTGGCATATGGCTTACACCAGTTCGAGCCTGTCCGGCATTCAAGCGGCGGTGGCGGCAGGTCTTGGCTTGAGCATTTTGCCCGAGATCGCGATCCAGAAAGACCACCAAACGCTCAGCGCCAAAGACGGCTTCGCGCCGATCGACAAGACGGAAGTTGCACTGGTGGCCTCACCCAATGCCAGCGCGGCAACGCTGCGCCTCGCCGATCGTCTCGCCGAATTCTGCAGCGAGGTGCAAGCCAAAGCGGCTTGAACGAGAGTCAGTAGCAACGCGATGCCGCGATGGCATGGACGCGGCGGTCGCCCAGAACATGCGCGGTGAAAGCAAGCGTCTGAAAGATTGCGGCGAAGGCGATGTCGCGAATGCTCAAGCCGCCGGTGTAAGAACCGAATGCAGGCATGATGGCGCGCGCCCCATCGCTTGCGAAACATCTGCGTTCCACCGACCGCCCTCGCGTGGAAACCCGCGCCTTTGGATGCAGATGCCCGGCAATTTCGCCCATGGCGCCGGTCGGTTCATGCCGGAACGCGATCGGACCGATCGCGACTTCATCAGCCACGACGCCTCCGAAATCGCGCGGCAATGAAGGGTCGTGGTTACCCGAAATCCAGATCCAGTCGCGCCGCGCCTGCAACCCTGTCAGCATCTCACGATTAACCGGCGACAATCTTTCGTGCGCCTCGCGGTCATGAAAGCTGTCGCCGAGCGAAATCACGGTGCGTGGATCATGCCGTGCAATCACCGCGCCCAACCGTGCGAGGGTTGCAGTCGTATCGAACGGCGGCAGCAACACGCCACGTTGCGCAAAGCTCGACCCCTTCTCGAGATGCAAATCGGAGACGACGAGGAGACTTTGCTGTTCCCAGAACAACGCACCGGAAATATCCGCAACAAAGGTGACGCCCGCAACACTGACGGTCGTCTCCCCATCTGTCCTGCGCGCGGCCTGCATCTCCATCTTGCCTGTTTTAGTGTGGCGACATCGCCTCTTTCACAAGTTCCTCGGCGGCCTCCGCCAGCAACTCGTCCGACGCTTCGCCATAAACCGCTTCGCGGCCGATTTCCAGCATCACCGGCACCGCCAACGGCGAAATGCGATCGAGTTCCTTGTGGGTGATTCGGCCCTTGATGCGCATCAGCATATCGCTGAGCCGGCGCAGATCCAAAAGCCCGGTGGCGGCATCGGCCCGCGCCGCACGCAACAGCACGTGATCCGGCTGATGCTTGCGCAGCACGTCGTAGACAAGATCCGTCGAGAACAGCACTTGGCGCCGCGACTTTTCTTCGCCGGTAAAGCGGCGCGCGATGAGACCTGAAATGACCGCACAGGTGCGGAAAGTGCGTTTCATCAGCGCCGATTCCGCGAGCCACGCTTCGAGATCGTCGCCCAGCATGTCGGCGTCGAACAACGCATCGAGGTTGAGCCGGCCATCGCGAATCATCAACGACAGATCGCCAAGCGACCAGACCGCGAGCGCATACTCGTTGGCGACGAAACCGAGTGGCCTTGCACGCGCCCGTTCCAGCCGCCGGGTCAGCAGCATGCCGAGCGTCTGGTGCGCGAGGCGGCCTTCGAAGGGATAGCAAACGAGATAATGCTTGTCGGCGCGCGGAAAAGTCTCGACAACCAGTTCGCGCGGCCCCGGGACCCGCGAGAACTGCAATTGCAGGGACAACCACTCGCGCACCTGATCGGGCAGCCCCTTCCATGCGCGCTCGTCCGCAAGCAAAAGCCGCACGCGCTCCGCCAGATAGGTCGAGAGCGGAAACTTGCCTCCCATGTAGGACGGCACCTTGGCGTTGGCATCGTTGGTGCGGGAGACATAGACCTCGTCTTCCATCAAGGCTTCGTAACGCACCACTTCGCCGCCGAACACGAATGTGTCGTTCGGCACGAGGCCCTCGATGAAATACTCCTCGATCTGTCCGAGCATGCGGCCGCCGCGCGCGATGATGCCAGTCGAGCCCGATCCGCCGCCCTTGCCGCGCACCAGTTTCACTTTCAGCATCGGCTCTTCAACAATGGTGCCGACATTGAGGCGATAACTTTGCCGCACCTTCGGATTGGCGACGCGCCAGCGTGCCTGCTTGTCCTGCTTGATGCGCGCGAACCGCTCATAGCTTTTCAGCGCGTAGCCACCCGTGGCGACGAAATCGACCACATCGTTAAAGTCCGTACGCGCCAGATCCATGTAAGGGGACGCCGTTCTGATCTCACGATACAGATCGTCCGACTGAAACGGCTCTCCGCACGCGCAACCCAGCACGTGCTGTGCCAGCACGTCCAACGCACCGGCGCGCTGTGGCGGCGTGTCCTGCGCGTTCTCCGCCACGGCATCGATCGCCGCACGGCACTCCAGGACCTCGAAGCGATTGGCCGGCACCATGACCGCACGCGACGGCTCATCGAGACGGTGATTGGCGCGGCCAATGCGCTGCATCATGCGCGATGCGCCCTTCGGCGCGCCGACATTGATGACGAGATCGATGTCACCCCAGTCGATGCCGAGATCGAGTGATGACGTACACACCACGCCGCGCAGTTTGCCTGCGGCCATGGCGTCCTCGACCTTGCGGCGCTGCGCCACATCGAGTGAGCCGTGATGCAGCGCGATCGCAAGATTGTCGTCGTTCATGCGCCACAGGTCCTGAAACAGCATTTCCGCCTGCGCGCGTGTATTGACGAAGATCAGCGACGTGCGATTGCGTTTGATGAGGTCGTAAATCTCGCCGAGCGCGTGGCGCGCCATGTGGCCCGCCCAGGGCAAGCGCTCCCTTGTGTCGAGCATTTCGACGATCGGCGCGGCGCCCGCATCGGCGATCACAAGATCCGCCATGCCGACGGCGCCATCGTTCTGAGGCACGAGATAGCGGCGCAGATCGTCGGGCGCAGCCACCGTCGCGGACAGGCCGATGGTGGTGACCTGCGGCGCCAGCCGCCAGAGACGTGCGAGGCCCAAGGCCAACAGGTCGCCGCGCTTGGAGGTCACCAGGGCATGCAATTCGTCGAGCACGATGCGCTTCAGGGATGAAAACAGGTACGGCGCGTCGTCCGACGACAGCAGCAGCGCCAATTGCTCGGGCGTCGTCAGCAGGATGTCCGGCGGATAACGCCGTTGCCGCTGGCGGCGGGACACCGGGGTATCGCCGGTGCGGGTCTCCACCCGGATCGGCAGTTCCATGTCCGCGATCGGCCGCTCCAGGTTGCGGGCAATATCGACCGCGAGTGCTTTGAGGGGGGAGATGTAGAGGGTGTGAAGCCCCCCGGTGCGGACCACCGCCTTGCCAGTTGACGTCACTTTTCCCGCCCCGACGGTCGTCTGCGGCCTGCCGAGCTCCACCAGAGTGGGCAGGAAGCCGGCCAGGGTCTTGCCCGCGCCGGTCGGCGCGATCAGCAGGGCCGAGCGATTTTCGCGAGCTTTTTGAAGGAGATCGAGCTGATGGGGGCGCGGCGCCCAGCCTCGGTCTGCGAACCAGCGTGCGAACACATCGGGCAGGATATCGGCGTCAGCGGTTGGTTCGGGAATGAGGCTCACATGCCAGAGTTAAGCACTGTTGCCGAACGGGTCGAGAGCGCGGGCAATCCAAGGTTTTTCGCCCGGAAGTTGACTTCCGCAGTGCCGAAAAAATTATTGATCCCCCCGTTTCGGCGCCCCCGAAAAACCTCAAGCTTTACGATGCCTTAGCTAATCGAGATTCACGGCTGGCGCCTGTGGCTTCCGGGGTACAGCTAAATCGCTTGATGCGATGTAGAGTTCGTCAACCGCGATGGATTCGCGCCGTATTTGGGGGCCTTATGAAAAAGATTATTGCCGCAACAGCGTTGATTGGGAGCGTGGCAGCCGCGCAAGCCGCTGATTTGCCAACCAAAGCTCCACTTTACAAGGCCCCCGTTCTGCAGGTTTACAACTGGACCGGTTTCTACGCCGGTGTGAACGCCGGTGTCGGGTTCAACCGCAGCTACACCACGCTTGCCACTCCGGTATCCGGCGACGCGCTCCGTCTCGGCGGCCTTGGCGGGCTGGGCGGTGGCCAGATCGGCTACAATTGGCAGTTCGGCAACTTCCTGGGCTTCGGCAACCTGGTGCTCGGCGTCGAAGCCGACATTCAAGGCTCGGGCATCAACGACGACCGCACGCTGCTCGTCAATCAAAAGCTCGACTGGTTCGGCACGGCACGTGGCCGCGTCGGTCTCGCCACCGGTTCGGTCCTGACCTACTTCACCGGCGGTTTCGCTTACGGCAACGTGAATACGACGTTCACCAACCCCGTCACCCCCGCCAACTCGTTGAATTTGAGCAGCACCCGGACCGGCTGGACCATCGGTAGCGGCGTCGAAGCGGCATTGGGCGGCAATTGGACCGGCAAGATCGAGTACCTCTATCTCGACCTTGGCAATCAGAACGGCATTACGCCGGTTGATGGGTTTATCCTCGGTTCGGATGTCCGCGCGAACATCTTCCGCGTGGGCCTGAACTACCGCATCGGCGGCAACGGCATCTACGCACCTGAGCCGGTTGCCAACTGGAGCGGCTTCTACATCGGCGGCAACGGCGGCGGCGGCACCGCCCTCAACCGCAGCAGCCTGAACGCAGGCGCGGCCGCTGGCGATTTCAACCTCAGCCCGGATGGCTACCTCGGCGGCGCCCAGATTGGTTACAACTGGCAGGCAGCCAACTGGGTTTACGGCCTCGAAGCTGACTTCCAGGGATCGAGCCTGCAGGACGACCGTGTTTGCCTCCTGAGCTGCAGCACCACTTCCTTTGCCTCGTTTGATCAAAAGCTGCAGTGGTTCGGCACCGTTCGCGGCCGCCTCGGCTACTCGCTTGGATCAACGCTGTTCTATGCAACCGGCGGTCTGGCTTACGGCGACGTGAAGACCCGCATTCAGGAATTCGACGGCGGCGCTCAAACGCTCGACCAGTCCTTCTCGAAGACCAAGACTGGTTACACCGTTGGTGCCGGCATCGAATCGCCGTTCGAGTTCATGGGCATGTTCGGCAAGAACTGGACGTCCAAGACCGAATACCTCTACGTCGATCTCGGCCGCAGCACGAACGGCTATACGGTGGATGGCGTCGATCACACCTTCTCGACCCGCGTGCAGGAGCACATCTTCCGCACCGGCCTGAACTATCACTTCAATTCGCCGATCGTTGCGAAATATTGATCTCGCAACACCGCGATCCAAACAAAAACCCGGCGCAAAACGCCGGGTTTTTTTATTGGCTGGATTCTAGTGTGGTTCAGGCTCAGAAGTTCGCTTGAAGGACTCGCGGAGAAGATGAGGCGAACTTCTGAACCACCACACTAGCGCTACGATTTGCTTGCAGTCACAACCAAGCCCGGCACGGCTCTCCGCAAACCTCAAGCTTTAAGATGCCTTGCCAATCCAGATTCACGACTGGAACCTGTTGCTCACGCGTTACAGCTAGATCATTTGATGCGATGTAGAGTTCATCAACTGTGATGGATTCGCACTTATTTTGGGGGCCTTGTGAAAAAGATTATTGCCGTGACGGCGTTGATTGGGACTGCGGCGACCGCACAAGCTGCTGATTTGCCAACCAAAGCTCCGGTCTACAAGGCCCCGATCCTCCAGCCGTACAACTGGACCGGCTTCTATGCCGGTGTGAATGCCGGTGTCGGCTTCAACCGCAGCTACACCACGCTCGGTGGATCAGGCGACGCGAACCGTCTTGGCGGGCTTGGCGGCGTCGGCGGCGCCCAGATTGGCTACAACTGGCAGTTCGGCAATTTCCTCGGCTTCGGCAACCTCGTGCTCGGCGTCGAAACCGACATTCAGGGCGCAGGTCTCAATGATGACCGGACCTGCTTCGATGCGGGCACCTGCGGTGCAGGTGCGGGGTATGACCTGCATCAGAAGATCGACTGGTTCGGCACGGCGCGTGGCCGCGTCGGTCTCGCTACCGGCTCGGTTCTGACCTATTTCACGGGCGGTTTTGCTTACGGCAATGTCAAGACGACGTTCAACAACACCTTCAACCCAGCTGACTCTTTGGCCTTGAGCGACACCCGTACAGGCTGGACCGTAGGCAGCGGCGTTGAAGCTGCACTGGGCGGCAACTGGACCGGCAAGATCGAGTACCTCTATCTCGACCTCGGCAATCAGAACGGCGTGACGCCGATTAATGCACTTGTTGTGGGTTCGGATGTCCGCGCCAGTGTCTTCCGCGCCGGTCTGAACTATCGCATCGGCGGCACGGGCTTCTACGCGCCCGAGCCGATTGCCAACTGGAGCGGCTTCTACATCGGCGGCAACGGCGGCGGCGGCACCGCTCTCAACCGCAGCAGCCTGGACCTTGCGGGCGGCGCCACCATCAATAAGCTCAACCTCAGCCCGGATGGTTACCTCGGCGGTGCCCAGATCGGTTACAATTGGCAGGCGGCCAATTGGGTGTACGGTCTCGAAGCCGATATCCAGGGCTCAAGCCTGCACGATGACCGGGTTTGCCTTTTTGGCTGCTCGACCGCGCAATTCGTCTCGTTTGACCAGAAGCTGCAGTGGTTTGGTACGGTTCGTGGCCGCGTCGGCTATTCACTCGGATCGACCCTGTTCTATGCCACCGGCGGTCTCGCCTACGGCGGCGTCAAGACCCGCGTTCAGGAGTTTCTTGGCTTCATCCCCGCTGGCTTCGATCAGACCTTCGACAGGACCAAAACCGGCTACACGGTGGGTGGCGGCATCGAATCGCCATTCGAGTTCCTGGGCCTGTTCGGCAAGAACTGGACCGCCAAGACCGAATACCTCTACATCGATCTCGGCCGCTCAACCGACAGCTACACAGTCGGTGGCGTCGATCATACCTTCACCACCCGCGTGCAGGAGCATATCTTCCGCACCGGCCTGAACTACCACTTCAATTCACCCGTTGTTGCGAAGTACTGATTTCGCAACACCGCGATCCAAACAAAAAGCCCGGCGCAAGACGCCGGGTTGTTTTTTATCGGCTTAATGCTCGCAGTCAGGATTTGCTTGCAGTCACAACAAAGCCCGGGACGGCTTCTCCAGCTTCCATACGCGTAGAGACTGGTGTAATCGCGCATGCCGTCAGCCCCGCATCTTCAAGCGTCGCGCGCAGATAGTCCGCGCTGTGCGCGTAACGCAGCGAACGTCCAAGCACGATGCCCTCGCCGGAATGAGCCTCCACTGTGAAGGCCAGCAGGCCCTGCGGCTGTAATACACGAGCTGCCTCGCTGACGATCGGTGCCAGGTCAGGCACATACACAAAGGCATCGGCCGCCATCACCAAATCGGCACTGGCATCGCTCTCTGCCTGTAGTCCCTGCAGCATGTCAGCAACATCAAGGCGCGCATAAAGGCCGCTCGCCCGGGCCCGTTCGATCATGCCGGACGACAAGTCGATGCCGATGAATTCGTCGACCACCGATGCGAACTCCTGCGCGGCAAGGCCGGTCCCGCATCCAAGATCAATGGCCCGGCGAAAGCGCGCCGGAAGACGCCCAGCGGGACGCGCAGCGAGCACCGCCTCGAGCAGCACCTGCGGGCCGCGATAGTTCAGATCATCCACCAGCGCCTTGTCGAACTTCGGCGCGTACTGGTCAAACAGCGCCGCGACATATCCCTCCGGCATCCCCGACAGCTCTTCAGCGCCGAGCCGCATCAGCCGCAATTTGGCGCCGTGTTTGTCGGCGGGATCAGCGCCGCGGGCACGGCGGTAGGCATCGACGGCCTGCTCCCGTTCGCCGAGCTGTTCACGAAGCTCCCCGAGAGAGAACCACGCCGACGCAAAACCGGGCTCAAGCTCCACCGCCTGCATCATCAGGTCAGCCGCCGCGGACAAGTCGCCCCGCGACTGCAGATCGCGGCCGAAATCGAACCGGCGGTCGGCAATCAGATTACCGGAGGACAGGAACAACCAAGAAGACATGACGACGGCCTAGTAAGTACGTGATTATAAGCACACTCGAATGACGCGGAATGCCGCCTATATATCGAATATGCGTCCGCAAGACATCCTCATGCCCGTCGCGGCCGGACTATGCTGCAAACCTGGCGGGTTTCACATCGATCCGGTCCGGCCTGTCGAGCGGGCGCTGATCACCCACGGCCATTCCGACCACGCACGTCCCGGACACGGGGCGGTACTGGCCACTCAGGAAACCCTCGACATGATGCGGCTGCGCTACGGCGACAGCTTCGCGCGCAGCACGCAAGCCATCAGCTACGGCGAGACCATCACGCTCGGCGATGTGAGCGTGACATTTCATCCCGCAGGCCACGTGCTTGGATCTGCGCAAATCGCAGTGACCTGCGGCGAGACCCGGATCGTCGCGTCTGGAGATTACAAGGACACACCGGACCCGACCTGCACCCCATTCGAGATCGTTCCGTGCGACGTTTTCATCACTGAGGCAACGTTCGGGTTGCCGGTATTTCGTCACAGCAATCCGATCGGAGAAATTGCGAAACTCTTGTCATCGGTCGCGCTGTTTCCCGAGCGCGCCCATCTGGTCGGCGCCTATTCGCTCGGCAAGGCGCAGCGCGTGATTGCGCTCATTCGCGAGGCCGGATACGACGCGCCGATCTATCTGCACGGCGCGATGGAGAAGATCACCCGCTACTATGAGAGCCGTGGCGTTGCGCTCGGAGAACTCCGGCTCGCCAAGGGCATGAAGAAGGCTGACCTTGCCGGTACCATCACGCTGGCGCCGCCCTCCGCGATTACGGATATCTGGACGCGGCGATTTCCCGATCCCGTCGCCGCATTCGCATCCGGCTGGATGCGCGTCCGTGCGCGCGCGCGACAAAAGGGAATCGAACTGCCGTTGGTGATCTCCGATCATGCTGATTGGGATGGGCTGTGCGCGACCATCAACGCGACGGGTGCGGGCGAAATCTGGGTGACCCATGGTCAGGAAGATGCGCTGGTCCACTGGTGCCAGAGCAAAGGCCTGAAAGCCCGCCCGCTGGATCTGGTAGGCTATGGCGACGAGGACGAAGACGGCACCGCCGCGGACGAGGCAACCGCGTCATGAACCGCTTCGCGCAGTTGCTCGACCGCCTCGCCTATGAGCCCGGACGCAACAACAAACTGCGGCTGATCACCAGTTACTTCCGCGAAGTGCCGGACCCGGATCGTGGCTACGCGCTGGCAGCGTTGACCGGTGTGTTGTCTTTTCGCCATGCAAAGCCTGGGCTGATCCGCGATCTCATCAGCGCGCGGACCGATCCGGTGCTCTTTGCACTGTCCTATGATTACGTCGGCGATCTCTCTGAAACCGTTGCGCTGATGTGGCCCGCCGACAGGCGCGCGACCAACTCGCCGCCGCCGCCCACGCTGACCGACGTTGTCACCACCTTCAATACGCTGGGCAAGACCGAAATCCCCGGGCAATTGGTGCGCTGGCTCGATGAACTCGACGAGACGGGCCGCTGGGCGCTTCTCAAGCTCGTCACCGGCGGCCTGCGCATCGGTGTCTCAGCCCGCCTCGCGAAGACAGCCGCCGCAGCGCTCGGCGACAAGGACGCGCACGATGTTGAGCTGCTGTGGCCGGGACTGACCCCGCCCTATCTCGATCTGTTCGCATGGCTGGAGGGCCGCGCTGACAAGCCGGTCAATCGCGATGCCGCGCCCTTCCGGCCGGTGATGCTCGCCCACGCCATCGAAGATGCCGATTTTGCGAGCCTCGCACCGGAGGACTTCAGCGCGGAGTGGAAGTGGGACGGCATCCGCGTCCAGGCCGTCACCGGGCGTGACGAGAACGATGCCATTGTCACGCGGCTCTACTCGCGGACCGGCGAAGACATCACCAAGGGCTTTCCCGATCTCGTACCGTCGATGCGGCAGCCGGGCGCCATCGATGGCGAGCTGCTGGTTCTGCGCGAGGGGCGGGTTCAAACCTTCAACGTTTTGCAACAGCGGCTCAACCGCAAGACCGTCACCCCAAAGCTGATGAAGGACTATCCCGTTCATCTGCGCGCCTACGATCTTCTCAGTGATGGCGACAACGACATGCGCATGCTGACGTTCATTGAACGGCGGGCAAAACTCGAAATGTTCGTTGCGCAGCTTGACGATCCGCGGATCGACCTGTCGCCGATCATCCCGTTCACGACATGGGACGATCTGGCTGCCGCGCGGGCCGATCCCGCCAGTGCAGGCGCCGGCGAGGATGCCGAGGCGATCGAAGGTGTCATGCTGAAGCGTCGCGATGCGCCCTATTTGCCAGGCCGCCCGAAAGGCCAGTGGTGGAAATGGAAGCGTGATCCGCACATCATCGACGCCGTGCTGATGTACGCCCAGCGTGGGCACGGCAAGCGTTCCTCCTATTATTCCGACTACACATTCGGCGTCTGGACCAACAATGGTGAGGGCGATCAATTGGTCCCGGTGGGTAAGGCCTACTTCGGTTTTACCGACGAGGAGTTGATTCAAATCGACCGCTTCGTTCGCCGCAATACCACCGAGAAATTCGGTCCTGTGCGCCATGTCGTTCACGAACCCGATCAGGGTCTGGTGTTTGAAGTTGCGTTCGAGGGGCTGGCGCGTTCGGCGCGGCATAAATCCGGCGTCGCCATGCGCTTTCCCCGAATCAATCGCCTGCGCTGGGACAAGCCGCCACGCGACGCTGACAGGCTTGAGACACTTGAACGAATGTTAATCTCGGAGGCTGGAAATTCATTGCCTGCCGGCGCCGGGAAGCATTGACGGGACCGAGGCAATTTCCCATCTGGCGTGCTATGCTGCGGCGAAGCACCATTCGGGAGACCATAATGCCGGACGACGTGAAGGAATTGCCCGCCAGAGACGACAATCTGTCGCGCTTTCTCGGCGGCTCACCGCTGGCGGTGCTGCTGCGGCTGATCCTGCTGTCGATTCTCGTCGGTGTCGTTCTGGCAGCCATCGGCTTCGATCCCTGGAATATCGTCCAGAGCATCCGCCGCCTGTTCGAATGGATATGGAATCTCGGCTTCGATGCGATCAACGGTCTGTGGCGGTACTTCCTGCTGGGCGCCGTGATCGTCATTCCGGTTTGGCTGATTTCACGGCTGTTCAATTCCAATCGGCCGCGTTGATTGACTGAACCGTTTCAAGTCACCTCGCGCCGGGTCTTTGCGATTGCAGGCCCGGCTATGCTGGCCAATCTCACGACACCGTTTCTCGGCATCGTGGCAACCGCCGTCATCGGCCGCCTCGGTGAGCCTGCACTGCTCGGCGGCGTTGCGATCGCCTCGATCATTTTTGACTGTATGTTCTGGCTGTTCGGCTTCCTGCGGATGGGGACCGTTGCCTTCACGGCGCAGGCTGTCGGCGCCAGGGATCGTACGGAAGTCCAGGCCGTGCTGATCCGGGCGGTCCTGATCGCCGCCGCCGTCGGCATCGTCCTGATCATTCTGCAAGCCCCGCTGTCCACCTTCATGCTGGGTCTTATGGGCGGCAGCGATGCCGTGACAAACGCCGCCAGGCTTTATTTCTCGGTTAGGCTTTGGTCGGCCCCGTTCGTGCTGGCAAACTACGTGGTGCTGGGTTGGCTGATCGGCCAGGCGCGCACCGGCATTGCGCTCGCGCTGCAGATCGTGATCAACGTCGTCAACATGGTGACGACCGCAGGTCTGGTGCTTGGCCTCGGCTGGGGCATCGCCGGGGCCGCCTTTGCAGCGGTCATTGCCGAAGCAACCGGCCTCGTCGTGGGCGCCGTCGTCATCTGGCGCATTCTCGACGGCCGTATCGACATTCCTCGCCGCACCCTGTTCGACCGCACCAAGCTCCTTCACATGCTTGCAATCAACCGCGACATCATGATCCGCACCGCGGCCCTGATCGGTGCGTTCCTGTTTTTCACGGCTCAGGGTGCGCGCGCCGGCGACGATGTGCTCGCCGCCAATGCCGTCTTGAACAATTTCATTCTGATCGGCTCGTTCTTTCTCGACGGACTGGCAAATGCGGCAGAACAACTCTGCGGTCGCAGTCTCGGCGGCCGTGATCGCAAGAACTTCGAACAGGCCGTCAGGCTGGTGGTCCGCTGGGGTTTTGCGTTCGGTGCGACCGTGACGATCATCTTCGCCCTGGGTGGCGCGAGCTTGATCGACGTCATGACCGCCAGCCCACAGGTGCGCGAAGTCGCACGGGATTTCATGTGGCTTGCCGCGCTCGCGCCTGTCTGCGGCGTGATGGCCTACAGCTTTGACGGCATCTACATCGGTGCGACCTGGGCGCGCGACATGCGCAACCTGATGCTTGCGTCTCTCGCTATCTATTTTAGCTCGTGGGCGGCGCTATTGCACTTTGGCAACGCCGGGCTTTGGATCGCATTGCTGATCTTCTTCCTGGCACGCGGCCTGCTGCAGGCGTGGCGATATCCAGCGCTGGTCCGATCAACCTTCGCTTGACCGCCGCTCACCCGCTGAAAGCTTATTCCGGCAAATCTATTCAGGCCGAAGCCATTCAGGCCAAATCTATTCCGGCCAAATCTATTCCGGCCAAGGCTCGGCTGTGATGGTCGCAGCGTCGGCGCCGACAATCTCAGACAGGTGATCGCGCCCGGTGCGGCGCAAGGTCGAGACAAGGTCCGCCTTGATGTCGTTCACCAGTCCGAGACCCTTGTAGACGAGCGATGAGTAGACCTGGATCAAAGTGGCGCCGGCGCGGATCTTCATCAACGCAGCTCCGCCCGTGTCGATGCCGCCGACCCCGATCAGAGGAAACGCGCCTTCGGCACGAACATAGGTTTCGGCAACCATGCGTGTCGACAGCCGAAGCAACGGCCGCCCCGACAGGCCGCCCTGCTCTTTCGATCGAACCTGATCACGCAGTGAAGCCGGTCGCGATATCGTGGTGTTCCCGACAATCATGCCGTCGACACGCCGCGAGCGCGCGATGTGTACCACATCATCGAGCTCCCCAAGTGTCAGATCCGGGGCGATCTTCAGAAGCAGCGGCGAATCCCCGGCGTTCTTGCGTACCCTCTCGCGTGCATCGATCACCCGCGCCAGCAGATCATCCAGTGCAGCCGGTTGCTGCAGATTGCGAAGTCCTGGCGTATTCGGCGACGACACATTGACGGTAAAATAGCTCGCGACCGGCGCGAACAACTCGATCAGCCGGACATAGTCCGCGATGCGATCCGCCGAATCCTTGTTGGAGCCGACATTCACGCCGACGATGCCGCCATGTTCCGCGCGCGCCGCGAGCCGTCGCAGCGCCATCTCCGCCCCATCGTTGTTGAAGCCCATGCGGTTGATGACTGCCGAATCCCGTTCGAGACGAAACAGTCGCGGGCGCGGATTGCCCGCCTGCGGCAGCGGTGTCAGGGTGCCAACTTCGACGAACCCAAAGCCCAGCCGCAACAGCGCATCCGGCACTTCGGCATTCTTGTCGAAGCCCGCAGCCATCCCCACCGGATTGGGAAAGTTCAAACCGAAAGCCCGCACCGCAAGTTGCGGATCGCTGGGACGCGGCTTGCCCGGCGGAAGCATCCGTAAGCCACTGATCGCGAGCCGGTGTGCATCTTCGGCATCGAGCCGTCGCAGCAACGGCAGTGTAAATGTATCGAAGGCGCGGATCACTTGGGCAGCTCCGGAATGTCATGCGAGCCATCGGAGCGCGTACGCAAATCGAATATCTCTCTCACTGCGCCGAGATCCAGTTCGCCGTAAAGATGTGGAAACAACTCCCCACCGCGTGATGGCTCCCACTTCAACGCGTCGCCAAGCTCATCGGCATCGATCGCGATTAAAAAAAGTCCGGTCTGACCGGCAAAATGCTTGGTGAGGGTGCCAGGCAATTGCGACGCCGTGGAAAAGTGGATGAAGCCATCGCGCCGGTCGTCGGCGCTACCGCTATAGGCGCCTTGGCGCTCGGCCTCACGCCATGCCGAGGCGGGGCAAACTTTGTAGATCGTGGGCACAGGTTTAGGTTTCGGTTAGCCGTTGGATTTTTTGAGATTTTCAGGATGTGGCAAATTTCGCCGCAGACCGTATCGGCGTGCTTCGGCGACTTCAAGGCTAGTGGTTCGATTCTAACATTTGCATCCCGTTTCCGCGGATACCGTTGCAAATGTTAGAATCAAAGAACCACTAGCAAATATAAGCTACTGGTGGAGCTTTGGATTTGACATTCGCCGAACGAACTCGCTGCGCGACCAGGAGCGAATGTCAAATCCGCTCCACCAGCTATCCTCCGCAGAGGTGGATTGCGGGCCTCAATGACTTAAGGTAATAATTCCTAACTTCCTGATAAATGTCACTGCCCGGATCCGGTCGACCCGGCTCACAATCGCGGCGACACCATGCTGACCCATAATCAGATCTGGACGGCACTCGACCGCCTTGCCGCACAGGCCGGGCTATCGCCATCAGCACTCGCAAAACGCGCCGGGCTCGACCCCACGACATTCAACAAATCGAAGCGCGTCACCAGCGACGGACGCGAGCGATGGCCATCGACTGAATCGGTCTCGAAAGCGCTGGCTGCCACCGGGACGACCATCCACACCTTCGTTCAATTGATCGACGAGACCGCACGCACCGTCCAATCGGTCCCGCTTCTCAGTCTTGCAGAGGCCGGCGCGAGCGGCCGCTTCGATCACAGCGGCTTTCCGGCCGGCGACGGCTGGGACGAGGTGGGACTTCCGTCGGTCAGCGATCAGCACGCCTATGCTCTGGAGATTTCCGGAGACACGATGAAGCCGGCCTATCGCGACGGCGACATCATCGTGGTCTCTCCCGCCGCACCGGTTCGTCGCGGCGATCGCGTTGTGCTGAAAGCCAGGAATGGCGAGATCATGCTCAAGGAACTGCGCCGGCGGACAACGAAGACCATCGAGGTGCAATCGGTGGATCCCGGTCACAGCGAGCGAACGCTTGCGATTTCCGACGTCGAATGGATCGCACGCATCGTCTGGGCGAGCCAATGAGGTGACGCCGATGAAGGCGTCACCGTTGTCAGCGGATCAGCTCGAACGCGCCAACGCACCATCGATCATCGTGATGGCGTTCGGCACGCCGTAGACCGCCACGAATGAGCCAAAGCGCGGACCCTTCTCCTGTCCGAGCAGCACCTGATAGAGCATATTGAACCAATCCAGCGAGACGCCGGGACGGCCATCCTTGCCCTTCTTCACGTGATCGAGGAACGGCTCGCGACGCCCGATCTCATAGACCACGTTCTGAATATCCTCGGCCGACGCGTCCGCGGACAACTGCGACAGCGCTTCCCGCAAATCCTGCAACGCGACGCGTTCGCCGTCCGTCGGCTGCCGGAACTGCTTCGTGGGCGCGACGAAGTCGCGATAATAGTTGATCGCATAGCCGACCATCGCATCGAGCTTCGGATGCGTCTTCGGCGTCACGCCCGGGCGGTAGCGGCCGATAAAACCCCACAGGGTTTCGGCATTCTCCGCATTCGATGATGACACGAGCGTCAGCAACAACTGGAACGTGACCGGCATGTCGCCCTGCGGCGGCTGTCCGGTATGAATGTGCCAGACCGGATTGCTCAGGCGCTGCTTGCCGTCCTGGCGCGGGTAGCCGTCGATGAATTGCTGATAGTCATCGACGTTGCGGGGGATGACGTCGAAGTACAAACGCTTCGCCGCCTTCGGCTCCCGGTACATGAAGAGCGACAGCGATTCGGGCGAGGCATAGCGCAACCACTCGTCGATCGTCAGGCCGTTGCCCTTCGACTTGGAGATCTTCTGGCCCTTCTCGTCGAGGAAGAGCTCATAGTTGAAACCCTCCGGCGGCGTACCGCCAAGCGCGCTGCAGATCTTGCCGGACAGTTTCACCGAATCGATCAGGTCCTTGCCGGCCATTTCATAATCGACGCCGAGCGCGACCCAGCGCATGGCCCAATCGGGCTTCCACTGCAGTTTGCAGTGGCCGCCGGTCACAGGAACGGTGACGCGTTCCTTCGTATCGGGATCGTCGTAGGAAACCGTTCCGGCCTTCACATCGTGCGCCACGATCGGCACCTGCAGCACCACGCCCGTGCGCGGCGAGATCGGAAGGAACGGCGAGTAACTTGCGGCACGCTCCTCGCGCAGCGACGGCAGCATGATGGCCATCACCTTGTCGATGTTCGCCAGCATATGGAGCAGCGTCGCATCGAAGCGGCCGGACTTGTAGTATTCGGTCGAACTCGCGAATTCATAGTCAAAACCGAACGTGTCGAGAAACGCGCGCAGCCGCGCGTTGTTGTGCTCGCCGAAGCTTGGGTGCGTGCCGAACGGATCACGCACTTGCGTCAGCGGCTTGCCGAGATCCTGCTCCAGCATTTCCTTGTTGGGCACATTGTCCGGCACCTTGCGCAGACCGTCCATGTCATCGGAGAACGCCAGCAGCCGCGTCTTGATCTTGTCTTCGGTGAGAACGCGAAAGGCATGACGGACCATGGTCGTCCGCGCCACTTCGCCAAACGTTCCGATATGCGGCAAGCCGGAGGGGCCATACCCGGTCTCGAACAACACCTCGTCTTTCGGCTTCTTCTTCAGCCGTTCGACGATTTTCTTGGCCTGCTCAAACGGCCAGGCATTGGATTGTTCGGCAAGCGCCCGCAGGTCGCTCGCGGTAGGCATCTCATTCGACATCGAATTCTCCGCGCCCGGACAAGGTCAGGGTTTTTGCCGGCGCGAGAGCCACCAGCCAACCACCACAAAAACGGTGCCGAGCGCAGCGCAGACGATCAGCAACCCCAATGTATTAAACGCAACCTTGGCATAACCCAAGGTCCCGGCATCGACAAAGGGATAGGGGTAAAAACCCGCCAATTTCCCGCGGACAAGGATAAAGCCAAGGTAAAACAGCGGGTAAATCAGCCATAGCAGCGGGTCATACCACCGCAATCCGGCCTTGCGGACGCATGTCAGCCAGAAGGCCAGATAGAAGATCGGCATCACATAGTGCAGCACAACGTCCGCGACCCATTGCGCGCCCTGCGGCGCCCAAAGTTGGCGGAGCACGGCGAAGTATACGATCCCCACCATCGCGATGTAGACGGCCACGGCGGAACGCACGAACGGATGCACCAGCCATTCGTCCGGCCCGCTCTTGATGGCAAATGCCGTCAGAACCAATGCGACCAGAATGTTGGATTGAATGGTGAAGAACGAGAAGAACCGAATGGTTCCCTCGACCATCGAGAGACCAGGCGCGTTCGTATTCTGAAGCAGCAGGACATACTGAAGCACAAGGGCCGCCCAGCCGAGCAACGCGAGGCAGGCTGCGGCGATCCTTTTCAGCTTCGCCGTCCTTATGCTGCTCATTCGGTCTTTGCCCAGGCTAGAACGGACTGACGGAAAAATAACGCAGCCACAGATCGGTGTAGCGACCCTTTTCCCAGAGCCTGAACATGGCCCAATTCAGCGCCTGACGCAGCAGATCATTGCCACGGCGCACGCCGATGCCGATGCCCTCGCCGAAATAACGGCTTTCGACGAACGGGCCGCCGCTGAACGCGCAGCAATCACCGGAATCCGTCCCATTGATCCACAGCGCCAGCGAAATGGCATCGCCGAAAATAAAATCGACATCGCCGCGTTGAAGCGCGGTGCGGAGCGCGTCGTCATTCGGAAAACTGACGATCTGCGCGTCGGTAAACAGCGTCTTCAGATAGGCTTCGTGCGCCGAGCCCGCGATGGCCCCGACTTTCTTGCCCTCGAGGTATTCCGGCCTCACCTCCGCCATCACTCCGTCACGTCGCGACACGAAGCGGGCTGGCGCGCGGTAGTAGGGGTCGCTGAAATCGAGCTTGGCGCGCAGCTGCGGGGTCACCGCCATGGACGCGATGATCGCGTCGCCGCGGTTACTGTTGATCGCGTCGACCAGCGTCTCAAACCGCCGCATCTGGATCGTGCAGGTAACCTTGATTTCTTCGCAGATCAGCCGCGCCAGATCGACGTTGAAACCCGCCGGATTGCCGTCGGGGCCGGTGAAATTGAACGGCGGATAGTCGGTTTCAGTCATGAACCGGATCACGCTCAGGCGTGACAGGTCCGGCCGCTCAGGCCGCCGCCGCGGATCCCAGAATCCGGGAACCGACTGAGGCGCGGCCGCCTTCGGCTTGCTGTCAGGCGGCGCCGTCTGCGCGGCGGCCGGCGAAGCCGTGCTCCCAAGCAACGCCATGCATAGCCAGCCGGCGGCCAGCACGCTTGCCGTTCCGGCTCCAAATCGCCGGAGATGGGAAGGTTTTGCTATCTGTGGTTGCATTGTCCAAGACGTCCGCGTGACGGTCTTATAGACGATCCGGGGAAGGACGCGAGCGGCGTTTGAGGCAACGCGCGTGATGGGCTTCAGAGGTACCGTTTTAGATCAGCCGCGGCGTCTTCAGGCTTCCGCTTCAGATCAAAGGGCCGCACGAATTTTCCTTCGCGATCCATCAGGTAGATCAGCGCCGTGTGATCCATGGTGTAGTCGCCGTCTTTCAACGGGACTTTTTTGGCGTAAACCCGATAGGCCGAAATCACGCGGGCGATGGCTTCATTGCTCCCGGTCAGGCCTTTCAAATGCGGATCGAAACTCGAGAGGTAGTCCTTCATGGCCTGTGGCGTATCCCGCTCGGGATCGACCGACACAAAAAACGCGTTGACCTTGTCGGCATCGGGACCCATGGCCCGCAGCACTTCGGACATTTCAAACAGAGATGTGGGGCAAACGTCCGGACAGTGGGTGAAACCGAAGAAAATAATGGTCGGGCGGCCGACGAGATTTTTCTCGGTCACGGTCTGACCGGACTGATCCGTCAGTTGGAACGGTCCGCCAATCGCGGCCGGCGCCGCAGCGCCGCGGAAACCGCCGACAAGCCACAGGGTCGCCAGCAGGCCAATCGCAAGGCTTGCTGCGAACGCGGCAATCACAATCAGCGGGCGGGAGGTCTTCTCCATGATGATCCGTTCCTTGATCCTGATATCGCATGCAAGGACGACATCAACCGGCTCGTGTGGTGGTCCAGAAGCTCGCCCGATTCCCCTGCGAGTCCAACTGGCGAACTTCTGAACCTCAACCACACGAGAATTATGGGTTTACCAGTGTCCTCTCGAATCCCAAGTTCGCTACGGAACAGGCTGCACCACGAGGCGAACTTTGGATTCGGGACACTGGTTGGACCAGATAAAGCCCATGATGGCAGCGGGCAAGCGCCACCCGCGCGCTCTGCGATCACATGACGCGGAGCAAAACCTTGGCAACGCAGGAGAATTGAGCCGTTAGCGGTGCACCGTTGGATGCGCGGAGGCCTGCGCATCGAGGTAACAAGGCCGATACATGTTGGCGAGCTCGCGGCCCCGCAGGAAGATCATCCGCGGCTTCAATCCGCCGCGCCGCGAAATCCACCGGCGAATCGATGTCGGATACATTTCGTAGAGCATCCGGGTCGCTTCCGGGTTCGTCACCGGCCGGCCACCGGCACCGGGATCCCAAGCCGCATGGAATCCGAGAGCGGCCCGCGGAGTGACGCAGATCTTGTCACGAGGCACCGCGCCGAGAACGATGGTGCAGGCCGATGCGCACAAGCCATCGATCACCACCGTTTCCCCGGAACTACGCAGACCTTGAAACCGGTCGACGTAAGTTCCGATGCGGCCGCCCCTGTCGTCGGAAATTCTCATCACGGCATGACTTGCGCCAACACCAGCCAAAAGAAGAACCGCCGCGAGAATCCCCGTCACAAGCTTCATTCACAAGCCCCGTCGCCCCGGTGATGCCAATGGTCAGGGCCCCTACAGCGTGTTGCGAGTCCCGCGTTTTGTCTAGCGCGACATGCTGTGCAAAAACGAATTCTCGTGTGGTGTTGCTGGCTTGCTGCACAAGCCATTGGAACACATGTTGCCTCGTTCAATGAACGACTTAGTCGCAGGTCAGTGCGCGCGCTCGCGCAGAAATTTCGTTGACCCGGCTTCACACCCCACGCTTCAATTGAAACAACGGGGGAGACACCAAAATGGCGAACGATGCCGATGTGATCATTGTGGGAGCAGGGCTTGCCGGTCTTGTTGCCGCAACGGAATTAGCCGATGCGGGCAAGCGCGTTGTTGTCGTCGAGCAAGAGGGCGAACAGAATCTCGGTGGACAAGCCTTCTGGTCGTTGGGCGGGCTGTTCCTCGTCGACACGCCGGAACAACGGCGGCTCGGCATCAAGGATTCCCACGAACTGGCCTTGCAGGACTGGCTCGGCACCGCGGGTTTCGATCGCGACGAAGACCACTGGCCCAGACGCTGGGCCGAAGCCTATGTCGCCTTCGCTGCCGGCGAAAAACGCGGCTGGCTGCAGGCCATGGGCCACCGGATTTTTCCTGTCGTCGGCTGGGCGGAACGCGGCGGCTATGACGCCATGGGTCACGGCAATTCCGTCCCGCGCTTTCATGTGAGTTGGGGCACCGGACCCGGCGTGGTGGAACCGTTCGAGCGCCGCGCACGCGAACACGCGAAGACAGGCCGGATTGCGTTCAAATTCCGTCATCGTGTGGACTCACTCGACATATCGGCGGGCCACATCACCGGCGTGAGTGGAAAAACCCTGGAGCCGTCATCTGAACCGCGCGGCGTCAGTTCATCGCGTCAGGTCACAGGCGACTTCACCTTGAAGGCGCAGGCGGTCATCGTTGCCTCGGGCGGAATCGGCGGCAACCACGATCTGGTGCGGCAGAACTGGCCCCAACGCCTCGGCACGCCGCCAAAGAGAATGGTCAGCGGCGTGCCTGCCCATGTGGATGGCCGCATGATCGGCATCACCGAGGCCGCCGGCGCGCGCCTCATCAACCGCGACCGCATGTGGCACTACGTCGAAGGTGTCCACAACTGGTCACCGATCTGGCCCGGACACGGCATCCGCATTCTGCCGGCCCCCTCGTCCATGTGGTTTGACGCGACGGGTAAGCGCCTGCCCTCGCCGCTCTATCCCGGATACGACACGCTCGGTCAGCTCGAATACATCATGAAGACGGGCTACGACTATTCATGGTTCATCCTGACCCAGAGCATCATCAAGAAAGAATTCGCGCTTTCGGGCTCCGAGCAGAACCCGGACCTGACCGGCAAGAGCTGGCGCATGACCATTCGCCGAGCCCTAAACAAAGGCGCCCCCGCGCCAGTCGAAGCCTTCAAGCAAAAAGGCGTCGACTTCATCGTACGCAATGACCTTGCAGACCTTGTCGCGGCCATGAACAAGCTCAGCGGGGACAATCTGCTGAACGCCGACAACATCAAGCAACAGATCGAAGCCCGCGACCGCGAGATCGACAACCCTTATGTCAAGGATACCCAGGTGATGGGTATCCATAACGCGCGGCGCTATCTCGGGGACAAGCTGATCCGCACCGCCAAGCCGCACAAGATCCTCGATCCGGCGCACGGGCCTTTGATCGCGGTGCGGCTCAACATCCTCACCCGGAAAACACTCGGCGGGTTCGAGACCGATCTCGATGCGCGCGTCTTCGGCACCGACGGACAAATCATTCCGGGCCTCTATGCCGTGGGCGAAGCCGCCGGCTTCGGCGGCGGCGGCATGCACGGCTATCGGGCGCTGGAAGGGACATTCCTTGGCGGGTGTCTTTTTTCCGGACGCAATGCCGGCCGCGCGGCAGCGAAGGCGGTCGCATAACATCTGACCCCAACACGAACCCTCGCTGTCTTGCAGGATGTGGCAAAACGGCGCAGGTTGTCGCGCCCATAAGAAGCCTCCTGGAGACGCAATGACTGCCGCGCCGACCTCAGCACCCGAGCTGAGCCCCAAGGTCACACAATCGAAGCTCGCAGCCGTGCTCCGCGTCACCAGCGGAAATTTCCTGGAGATGTTCGACTTCTTCCTATTCGGATTTTACGCAACCTACATCGCGAAAGCGTTTTTTCCGGCCGGCAATGAATTCGTGTCGCTGCTGGCGACCTTCATGACCTTCGGCGCGGGCTTTCTCATGCGCCCGCTCGGCGCCATCGTATTGGGCGCGTATGTCGACCGCGTCGGACGCCGAAAGGGCTTGATCGTCACGTTGGCGATCATGGCTGTCGGCACCTTGCTGATTGCCTTCGTGCCCTCCTACGCAACCATCGGCGTAGCTGCACCCGCGCTCGTGCTGAGTGGACGCCTGTTGCAAGGCTTCTCGGCCGGCGTCGAACTCGGCGGCGTGTCGGTGTATCTCGCGGAAATGGCGCCGCCGAACCGGAAGGGATTTTACGTGAGCTGGCAGTCCGGTAGCCAGCAGGTTGCGATCATCGTTGCGGCCACCATCGGCTACGTCCTGAACACATCGATCGCGCCGCAGACCATGTCCGAGTGGGGCTGGCGCATCCCCTTCTTCATCGGCTCGCTGATCGTGCCGTTCATTTTTGTTATTCGTCGCTCGCTGCAGGAGACCGAGGCTTTTCTGGCACGCAAGCGGCATCCGACGCTGTCGGAAGTTTTCCAGTCAATCGTGTCGAACTGGTGGATCGTGCTGGCCGGCATGCTGCTCGTTGTCATGACGACCGTGTCCTTCTACCTGATTACGGTCTACACGCCGACCTTCGGCAAGAGCGTCCTGAAACTATCGATCACCGACTCGCTGATCGTTACCTTCTGCGTCGCGCTGTCGAACCTGTTCTGGCTTCCAGTGATGGGCGCGGTCTCCGACCGCATCGGCCGGCGCCCCATCCTGATGGGCTTTACCGTTCTCACGATTCTGACAGCCTATCCTGCCATCTCGTGGCTGGTGTCGCATCCATCATTCGAACGAATGTTGATCGTCGAACTGTGGCTCTCGTTTCTCTACGGCAGCTACAACGGCGCCATGGTCGTTGCACTCACCGAGATCGTGCCGGCCAGTGTGCGCACCGTCAGCTTTTCGCTGTGCTACAGCCTCGCCACCGCGTTGTTCGGCGGCTTCACACCGGCGGTTTCAACCGCGCTGATCGAAGCCACGGGCGATAAGGCTGCGCCTGGTTTGTGGATGACGTTTGCTGCGGTCTGCGGTTTGGCAGCAACCCTGATGGTTTATCGCCGCGGAGAAACTCATCGTCTGACGCAGGCCGCGGCAGCGTAACCTGCGTCCTTCGAAACCTGTCAGCGGGCGTCAGAATCCGATCCAGTACGCGTCAACTTCGCGTATCCGGTTGCCCCAGTCGAAATCCTTATTGGCGGCGTAGGACGGCGCTTTCGCGAGCTCTTCATCGCTCATCAGCGTCATCAGCTCGTAAGCTTCCACCGACGGATTGTACCGCATGCTCGACCATGGAAGCGGGAAATACTCTTCTCCGATCCCGAGGAAGCCGCCGAAGCACACCACGGCATAAGCGACGTTTCCGCTGAGCTTGTCGATCATCAGCCGCTTGATATGCCCGATCTTCTTGCCGTCGGCATTCAGCAGCCTTGACCCCTCCACCCTGTCGCTGGCGACAAGGCGATGAGGTTTGTCTTTCACCGAATCTGCGTACATGTGAGCCTCCAGAGTTCCAACTCTCAGCCTCGCACATGGTTCATTCCGGACAGCACGGCATTGCACCGCACACAAACGTTTTCGGAATAACCACCCCGGGCGCATGGAGAAGCAAAAGCCTCTGTCCTCGCCCGGCAATCACATCAGCCTGCAGAATATAATCCAGGACGAAATCTTCGGCCAGCGACAGTCTAAATGCTGCCGCTGCTTATTGCCGTTTTTCCCAATTCATTCTTGAGAACAAAGCTGCGAGGTATGCGGAAAGATAAGGGTCACGCCTTCCGTATCTGCTCCGGGCTCAGACCGGGCGAGCCGTTGCCCGCCTGCTCGGCTCGTTTCACCAGGGCCGCGATGCGGGCCGACAACGGGGCCTGCAGGCCATGGCGCGCAGCCAGCGTGACGATCAATCCCTGAAGGTGGTCGATCTCGGTCCGCCGACCGCGCTGCAGATCTTCCCACATGGAGGAGCGCGCCTTTGGATCGATCTTCACCATCGAGCTCGCGATCCGCTCGAACAGGACATCCGGCAATCGCAGCACATAAGGCGTCAGCGATGCCGGCAGCGGCGTCATGGAGACCGGCGCAATGCCTTCCGCCTTGAGGACCGCGAGCGCTTCGCGCCATTGCTCCGCCAACAGCCTTCGCCATGGCCGCTGTGCCAATTGCTCCCGCAAGGGAAGACCGGACAACGCGACCAGTGCGTTGTTCAAATTGACCAGCAGCTTGCCCCACTGAATGCCGGTGATGTTGTCCACCCCGCGAAAAGCCAGTTCCGGCTGCCAAAGGTGGCCCGCCGTATCCGCCTCATCTTTCTCCAGCAGAATGTCGCCGGAGGTTGCGCGGTGGAAATGCCCCTCGCCGAGCGCAATGACGTTGAACGGCACCATGCCGGCGAGCACGCGATATCCCGGAAGCCGGTCGCGCAACACGGTGACATTCCCGGTGCCGTTCTGAAGACTGACAATCGCGGCATCCTTCGAGGCATGAGAGGCGATCTGATCCGCCATTGCCGCCGTATCGTCACTCTTCACCGTGACGAGGATGATATCCGCGTCCGCGAAAATCGCCGGATCAGCCGCGAGCCTGACCTCGGCTGACGACAGGCGATGTTCGATGCCCTCAAAACTCGTGACTCTCAAGCCATGCTGATTGATGTCGTCGATCACCCGTGGTCGCGCCAACAGCGACACCGACCGGCCGCCGGCACGCAGCATGCCGCCGACGAAACAGCCGATACTGCCCGCGCCAGCAATGCAAATAGACTGAGATGATCCCATCGCCCGCCGCCTACCCAGGAATGCGAGCGAAGCGTGGCCTAAATCCTGCGGAACGGCAACGCCGGCCCGCTGAGCTTGCGAAGCCCCGGCTCACGCCGCTCCAGCCACCAGCCATACTGCTTGGGCCAGGACTCGAACGTGCCGTCGCCGATCTCGCCATTCGACTGGCGTAGCGCGAGTTCGGCATGCAGAGGCCAGTTCGGGTCGAACAGCGCCTCGCGGCCCACGGCAACGAGATCGGTCTTCCCCTCAGCGACAATGTCCTCTGCCTGCTGCGGGTGAAGGATCAGTCCCACGGCCATGGTGGTCACCTTGGTTTCGCGGCGAATGTCCTCGGCGAACGGCACCTGAAAGCTATAGCCACGCGGAATGCGCGCAGCGGTGGCCGATCCCATCAAGCCGCCGGACGAGCAATCGATCACGTCCGCCCCGCGCGCCTGGGCCTCACGCACGAATGCGATCGAGTCCGCGATATCCAGCCCGCCATCGAGGCCGTCGACCGATGAAATGCGCACAAACAGCGGACGCTCTTTCGGCCAGACAGAGCGCACGGTCTCGATGATCTCGAGCGGATATTTCATGCGGCCGGCGCGGTCCCCGCCATAGGAATCGTTGCGCTGATTTGACAACGGTGAGAGGAATTCGTGCAGCAGGTAGCCGTGGGCGCAATGGATCTCGAGCACTTCGAAATTCGCTTCGACCGCCCGCAGCGTCGCAAGGCGCCAGTCCTCGCGCAGCTTTGTCAGGTCCGCGTCGGTCAGCTCATGCGGCATCAGCCAGCCTTCATCCATCGCAATGGCGGAGGGCGCGACGATGGTCCACGGCAGATCGCCGCGCGCGTGATCCTCAGCATTCAGCGCGGCATTGCCGAACCAGGGCCGCTGCATGCTGGCCTTGCGGCCCGCGTGGGCGAGCTGGATCGCGGGGATCGACCCGTTGGCGCGGATAAACGCGGTGATGCGCTTCAGCGGCGCGACCTGGCTATCGGTCCAGAGTCCAAGATCGCCGTGGGTGATGCGCCCTTCCGCGACGACGGCCACGGCCTCGGTCATCACAATGCCGGCCCCACCCTGCGCGAACTTGCCGAGGTGAACCATGTGCCAGTCATTGGCCACGCCATCGTCCGCCGAGTACTGACACATCGGCGAGATCACGATCCTGTTTTTGGCGGTCACGTTGCGAAGCGTGATGGGCGTGAACAATTGCGGCTGCGACATCAGGCCTCTTCCGGAGATGACATGAGGGGGAAATTGGAGCGGGCGAAGGGAATCGAACCCTCGTATGCAGCTTGGGAAGCTGCCGTTCTGCCATTGAACTACGCCCGCGTTGGGGTGACCTTAGCCATACCCTGTGCGATGCCGCAAGATGGTTCCCATAGCAGATTTCGGGTGGCAGATAACATACAAAAGCGCAAGATTCTCCAAGTTCGATCATGACAAGCCATGTTATCGCGGAGGCACATCATGACACCCGGTATTGCACTGTTTGACACGGACATTGGCCGCTGTGGCGTCGCCTGGGGCGAATACGGACTTCTTGGCGTGCAGTTGCCGGAAACAAACGACGCCCAAACCCGTGCGCGCATCCAGCAAAAAGCGCCCGGCGCCCAGGAAACCTCACCACCGGCCGACGTTCAGCGCGCCTGCGACGCCATGGCGCGCCTGCTCAAGGGTGAGAAAAGCGACCTGTCCTTCATCAGGGTCGATATGAGCCACCTGCCGGAGTTCAACCGTAGCGTCTATGACGTCGCGCGGACCATCGCGCCGGGCGAGACCCTGACCTATGGCGATATTGCCGTGCGGCTGGGCGACAAACTGCTATCCCGCTCGATCGGCCAGGCCCTCGGACAAAATCCATTTCCGATTGTCATTCCCTGCCACCGTGTGCTGGCGGCCAACGGCAAGACCGGCGGCTTTTCGGCCAATGGCGGCGTAACGACCAAGTTCCGGATGCTGGCCATTGAGGGTGCGACGATTGCGCAGAAGGACGAAGACAGTCCGATGCTGTTCGATCCAGGCCTGTCGATTGCTCCGCGCCGGCAGCGACGATAACATTGCCGCATGCAGGTCCGGCCGCTGTTTCAAAGCGAATGTCTGTCTGTGGTCGACTACCGGTGCAGCATGGGGCCGGACGATACGCCGTTCGTCGAGCAGCATCGCTGTCATTCGCTGTCGTATGTCCGAAAGGGCAGCTTTGGTTATGACAGCCGAGGATGTTCCCATGACCTGGTCGCCGGATCGGTCATGGTCGGCCACATGGGCGATGAATACGTTTGTTCGCATGAACATTACGCGTGCGGCGACGAGTGCCTGTCGTTTCAACTGAGCTCAGCATTTGCCGATGACATTGGCCTCAGCCAGAACGCGTTGCGGATCGGTTGCGCGCCGCCTCTCCCTGAGTTGATGATCTATGGCGAACTCGCGCAGGCAGCAGGGTGTGGCGAGAACGACATCGGCGTCGACGAAGCCGCCATTCTGTTTGTCACCCGCTTCCTGGAATCCATTTCGGCAAAATCCAAACGCGCGACCACGGTACCGGCGCGCGACCGTCGCCGCGCCGTTGAAAGCGCGATGTGGATCGACGACAACAGCGATCAGCCTCTGGATCTCGAGACCACTGCAAAAGCCGCGGGAGTAAGTTCATTCCACTTCCTGCGGTTGTTTTCGAATGTGCTCGGCGTCACGCCGCATCAGTATCTGGTCCGCGCCCGGTTGCGTCACGCGGCGCGGCTGCTCGCCGACGATACCCGCTCCGTCACCGACATTGCCTTTGATGTCGGGTTTGGTGACCTGTCGAACTTCGTGCGAACGTTTCACCGTGCCGCCGGCGTCTCACCCCGACGGTTCCGCGAGGCCGCACGCGGCGATCGCAAGATTCTCCAAGATCGATTGCAGGCCTGCGCCGTAGGGTAATCTCCATCACAATGGAGATACCCATGTACGATCATATCGGACTCAAGGTCAGAGACCTCGACGCCAGCATCAAGTTCTATACCGCGGCGCTTGCTCCACTCGGCCACGTGCTTTGCTCGCGTGACGACAGCGGTGCGGGCTTCGGACCGAAGGATGCGCCTGCGCTGTGGCTGCATCTTTCCGATGCGGCCAAGGGCGGCGCGCATGTGGCATTCCGCGCCACCGATCACGACGCCGTCAAAGCCTTTCATGCTGGCGGCCTCAAGGCGGGCGGGCGCGACAATGGCGGCGCGGGTCCGCGCGCGGATTACAGCCCGACCTACTATGCGGCATTCCTGATCGACCCGGACGGCAACAACATTGAAGCCGTCTGCGCTTAACGCCGCGTCGAAGGAGAATATCATGGCATCAATCCACAAAGAGATTTTCGTTGAAGCTCCTTCGCATGAGGTCTGGGATGCAGTCCGCGATTTCGACGCGGTCCACACGCGTCTCGCGCCCGGCTTCGTCACCGACGCCAAGAAGGACGGCGACGCGCGTGTCGTGACGTTTGCGAACGGTACGGTGGCGCGCGAAATATTCGTCGACTGCGACGATACAAGGCGGCGGCTCGTCTACGCCATCGTTAATGAACGGATCACGCAACACAGCGCGTCGATCCAGATCTTTGATGAAGGCAATGGACGCTGCAAGTTCGTCTGGACCGTCGACCTGCTGCCGAACAGCATCGCGCCTTACATTGATTCGCAAATGGACCTCGCTGTGACGGCAATGAAGGCGAAACTTGACCACAGGTGATAACGCCCTCTGTGGAAAAATCGAATTATGGGACGGCCGGATTGTTCAAGAATCGAACACACAAATCGACGTATCGCGCGTCGAAATTGTCCTTGCTCGCGCATGCGCACACGGCTTTTGAATCAGCGAGCAACGATTTCTGAAACCAAATGACGGGCTTATCGTACACCGGTGTGACGCAGAAGATTTTAAACTCGCGATCGATAAAATTTTAGTTTCTATCGCGCGTTTAACCTTACCCAACTATTCAATCTACCGTTCCAAAGATTTCATATTTGCAACCTTCGTCGCAGCGATAGTTTCGCTCGGGGGTACGGAGGTGGCGAATGAGAAGACAAAAGTCGGTACAGGTAGAACGGGTTGCGACCTTCGGTCAGCGCAAGGTCGCTCCGCGCGTTTGCATTGCCGACGGCAAGAAGCACATCCGCACATTTTTGGGTGAGGCTCTCGAAGAGCTCGGCTTCATCACCTGTGAGTGCGCGGCTGTAACCGAACTGTCATCGGTTCTGAAGGAGCAACTGCCCGATCTGATCGTCCTGGGACTGCCTGCGGATGGCACCGAGGCGGGGCTGATGCTGAAAACTCTGGTCGAGCATGAGTATGACGGCAAGGTGCTGCTGATCGGCCCGAAGAATTCCATTATCGTCACGGCTGTCCGCCAGCTTGGCGAAGAGTTCGGCGTGACCATGCTGCCGCCGCTTGCCACGCCGTTCAGCGCGGATGGCTTGCGCTCGAGCGTTGCCCTGTTACTTCCGGCCCAGACGCCGCCAAGTCCCGCAGTCGATGTCGCAGAGGCGCTCAAGGCCGGCTGGCTGGAACTGTGGTATCAGCAAAAGATCGACGTCCACACGCTCGCGCCGCGCGGCGCCGAGGCGCTTGTTCGCTTGCGTCACCCGACGTGGGGCGTGGTGCCGCCAGCGTATTTCATTCCTGACGACCGCGATCCGAACTTCACCGCGCTTTCCGAATTCGTCATCAAGCGCGCGCTCAATGACTGGCATTACTTTATCGGCCAGCATGGACCGGTCGATATCGCCATCAATCTGCCGATCAGCTTCCTGGAAGATCCGGCTTCGGTCGGAAAACTATGCCGAATGATTCCGGATCATCCGGCGTTTGGTGGATTGACCGTCGAAGTCAAAAGCACCGAGATCATTCAGAATCTCGATCTTGCGCTCGATGCCGCCAAGCGATTGCGATTCCACAACATCGCGATCTCGATTGACGATCTCGGAGTGGACTGGCCATCGCTGATGGACGTCGCAAATTTCCCGTTCGTCGAGATCAAAGTCGACAGGGAATTCGTGACCGGCTGCGCCGATAACCGGCTGAAGCAGACCGTCTGCCGCCGCATCGTCGAGCTTGCAAAACACGCCGGCGTCCGCACCGTTGCCAAGGGCGTGGAAACACGAGCCGATCTCGTCGCCATTCACGAGATGGGTTTCGATCTGGCGCAGGGATATCTGTTCGGCAAGCCCGTCAACGCCAAGAAGTTTGCGCGCGCCGCGCTGGCTCGCCCGGTGACCGTGGAATAGGACGAATTAATCCGCGGCTCTAGTGGAGCGGATTTGACGTTCGCTAACCTGCCTGCTGCGAATTCGTGATGCGAACGTCAAATCCCAAAGCTCCACTAGAATCTTATATTTTGCTGGTGGTCTTTCGATTCTAACGTTCGCCAGAGTGCCCGCCGGGACGGGATGCGAACGTTAGAATCGGACCACCAGGTCCCCAATTCGTGAAACGAACAGCCGCCGTAGCAAGCACCCCGAGCAGGACCATGGACGCGGCCGCGAGCCAGAAAAACTGCGCGGCGGTCGCTCCTCGCGACGACAGCCACCAGCCGCCGGCAATGATGAAAGCCAGCCGCGCGGTTTGCGCAAGAACCGGTCCGAGCACCTTCGCGGCCCCTTGCGACGAGAAGTAGAGCGAAATCGACAAGCCGATGAATGCGAACAGAGGCGCGGCCGTCGACAAATACTGTCGGCTCGCCGCGCGCACGGCGGCATTGTCGGTGAAGATGTTGACCCAGATATCAGGAAAGACAGCGAAGAAGCCGCCGACGCATCCC
Source organism: Bradyrhizobium sp. SYSU BS000235 (assembly GCF_049747295.1). NCBI lineage: Bacteria > Pseudomonadati > Pseudomonadota > Alphaproteobacteria > Hyphomicrobiales > Nitrobacteraceae > Bradyrhizobium > Bradyrhizobium sp. SYSU BS000235. The sequence continues at coordinate 2,676,145 of NZ_JBMHJM010000001.1, read as the reverse complement.
ACCGCCGCAAACGAAACGCCGCCGGCCATCCACGCGATGCGCCGCGCGCGGGCCACGCGACCCGCGCCGATGGCCATGCCGATCATCGGCACGGACGCAATGCCCACGGCGAACGCGACCGATGTCAGCATGAACTCCAACCGCGCGCCGATGCCATATCCCGCCAGGATTTCGGTGCCCAAAGCGGCCAGCAGGTGTGTGAAGATCGTGACGGTGAGGACCACCTGCAACGGCGAGAAGCAGGCAATGGCTCCAACCTGGAGGATGTCATAGAACATCGCGCGCTGAAATCGGAAGCCCTTGAAGCTCGGCTTCACGCGGCTTCGTCCTGACAGCAGATACCAGGCCATGATGGAAGCGCCGAGCGAAAACGCAATCAGCGTTCCCGCCGCAACGCCGCGCATTCCGAACTGCGGAATTGGCCCCAGGCCGAGACCCAGAATGCCTCCGAGCACAATCTGGAAGAGCGCGGAGTTGAGAATGACGGCGGACGGCAGCTTCATGTTACCGGTCCCGCGTATCAGAGCCGCCAGCGTGTTCATCACCCATAGGATGACGGCGCCACCGAAGAAAATCTGCGAGTAGCCGATGGCCTCGCTCAAGACACGCCCCTGCCCGCCCAACATCGCAAGAAGCCGCGGCCCGAAGATCAGCATGCTGCTCATGAACACGAGGCCGAAACAGATGCCGATCATCAAGGCATGCACAGCCAGGGCAGCCGCACGATCGGTATCATTGGCGCCTAGCGCGCGTGCGATCGAGGAGGCCACGCTGCCGCCCATGGCCCCGCCAGACATCGTCATCATCAGAATGACAAACGGAAACACCAGCGCCATCGCCGCGAGCGGCTCGACTCCCAGCCGCCCGATGTAGGAGGTTTCAGCGATCGCCACGCAGGTGCCGGCGGTCAGCGCCACCACATTGGGCGCGGCAAGCCACAGCAAGGTGCGCAGGATGGGGCCGTCCAGCAACGGATTTTTAACCGGGTCCTTGATGCGCGGCAGCGGCGGCTTGTCGCCCGCCGCCACAGGTATCTCGGCAACACCGATCTCGGACATGCGCTCCCTCGGACGGCGTTTTTGTTATGTCGCGAGCCGTCTTGTCTGAAAAGGCATAACATCGAATTTCTGCGGAACAAGACGCGCACCACGCATAGGGCTTCCGCATTGGCGCAGCCGCGACCGCTTCATGCAGCTGTCAGCGCCTCCGTCACATCCCCCATGCTGCAAGGTTGGCTTCCCAACAACCGATCGGCGAGTTTGCCTTCGTCTCCGGACAGCACGGCAAAGGGATCCTGCGCGGTCAAGCGGTGGTCGACCACGAGCCGCGACAACAGAAGTCGCTTGGCATCGCCGCGGGTGGCGTGAATTTTCGCACCTTCCCATGCGAACGAAACCGCGCTGGCAACGTGATAGAGCGTGCTGGTGGCGCGGCGCGCATCGGCTTCGTTTTCGGATCGGCCGGCCACCTCGCGGGCAAAGCCGATGGCCTTGTCCGTCAGCCCCCGCAGACGATCGCGCCAGGCTTGCGGCACACCCGCGGCATCATCAATCCGCGCGTGAAGATCAGCAGCCAGCGCCGCTTCCGCGCCATGGCGGCCAACGGCGCGTTTCAGCGCATCGAGCGCGACGATGTTGCCGGTGCCTTCCCAGATCGAACCGAGATGAGCGTCACGCAGCAGCCGCGGCGTGGCGAATTCCTCGATGTAGCCGATGCCGCCGCGCATCTCGAGCGCATCACCGCAGACTTTGCGCGCATCACGGGTGGCGCGGTATTTCAGCGTCGGCGTCAGCACCCGCAGCAGCGCCGCCGCATCCTGGCTCCCCGCCTCGGCACGATCCAGCGCATCCGCAGTGAGAAAGCTGAGCGAGACGGCCTGCTCCGTCGCCAGCATGATCTTCATGAGCTGTCGGCGCGCCAGCGGCAGGTCGACGATGCGGTGGCCGAACACCACGCGATTATTGGCAACAGTGTTTGCATCGTGATGGGCGCGACGCATCAGCGCCGCCGACTTCACACCATTGGAGAGGCGCGACCAGTTGACCATCTCGGCCATCTGCACGAAGCCGCGATCAAGACGGCCGACTGCATAGGCAATCGCACCTTCAAGCTTGATCTCGCCGGACGCCATCGAACGGGTGCCGAGCTTATCCTTGAGACGGACGATGCGGTAATGGTTCGGCGAACCGTCATCGAGCCGTCGCGGCATCAGAAACAAGCCGACACCGCGCGTGCCATCGACCGCGCCTTGCGGCCGCGCCAGCAGCATCACCACTTCCGCATCCGCGTTGGAGCAGAACCATTTCTCGCCGTGCAGCCGCCAGTGATTGCCCTCCTGCACGGCGACTGTTGTCAGCTTCCCGACATCGGAGCCGCCCTCTTTTTCCGTCATGAACTGCCCACCCTGGGTGAGCTTCGTCATGTCGGTTTGAGTCAAGCCATCGAGATATTTCGCCTTAAGCGCGTCGTCGCCGAAACGCGACAGCAATCGCGCCGCGCCATCGGTGACGTTGATCGGGCAACCAAGCCCGAACTCGGCCTGGTTGAACAAAAACGTAAAGGCATGCTTCGCCACCGCTGGATAAGTATCTGCCCATCCGAGGATGCCCTTGCGGTGCGACATCGCGTGGATACCGAACTCACCGTAAGCCGCGCGTTCAAGCTCGCGATAGGCGGGATGATACTCGATCCACTGCCGGTCGTTCCCGAACCGGTCCCGCTGATGCAGGACAGGTCCATGTTTATCTGCGAGACGTGCACATTCATCGAGATGACCGCCCGCAAGCGCGCCGAGGCGATCGAGATGCGGCTCGATATGGCGGAACAGGTGATCTGGAAGATGAACCCGCAGCAAATCCGCCAGCACCGGATCGGCACGATAGAAATTCATGCCCGAGGTATCGGGTGCAATCAGACCAAATTCCGATCGCGGCTTTGCAGCAGGGATATCGGATGTTCTGGCTGAAGCGTTTGCGACTGGCGTCATGACCTTCCTTCCCATCATCCGCTATTTTCGGGAATGATCCGGCATTTGAACGGCGACGGCAAGCGCCGCTCCGCCGCATTGGGTGCACAGGTTGGAATGCCTGCTATCTCGACATTCCCGCGGCAATCTATGAAGCAACAAGGCAGACAGGGGATGGAGCCGTGCCATCCCCTGGATGTCATTTATGCAGCGATCGACTGGCGCGCGCGTCCGATCATCAACGCGGCTCTCGCGGCCTCACGTCCCTTCTCGACAAAGTGTGCCCGGTAAATCTGAATGTGGTGCTCGGTATCCTGGAACTGGTGAGGCGTGAGCGACACCGACAAGACCGGCACTCCTGTATCCATTCCCGCGCGCATGAGGCCATCCACGACGGCCTGGGCAACGAATTCGTGGCGATAGATTCCACCGTCGACAACAAAAGCCGCGGCGGCCACGGCCGCATATTTCCCTGTCGCTGCAAGATCGCGCGCAAGCAGCGGCATTTCGAACGCGCCGGGAACGTCATACACATCGACGTCTTTGGCGGGGATGAGCTCGCAAAAGCCCTCAAGCGCGCGATTGACGATGTCCGCGTGCCAATTGGCTTTGATGAAGGCATACCGGGTGGGTGTCATTGTGATCTCCTTTGCTAGTGACACGTCACCCAAGGCGATCACGCGCGGCCTGACTGTCCGATCGGACAGCAGTCACCACCCGTTCTCTTTCATCCGGACTGTGACCGTCGGCTCAGGCGTCTCACCTGATCTGCTGACCCTTCCAATGGAAGGCGCTCGCGGGCTCGCAACATAAAGCTGCATACCGCCGGTGGGGAATTTCGCCCCGCCCTGAGAACACCAACACAGTAGGCGTGGAATTGCAGCTTTGACAATGGCCGGACAGCCGTGCCGCCATTCGGATTCGAAGGTGCTGTTTCGCGCAGCGGAAGAGCCTCACTTTGGCGCATGGACCACGTCCGCGGGCTGACTTGCTTTCCGGCCAAATCTGCGGACCACGGTATAAAACGCCGGCGTGAACAGGAGACCGAAACCTGTCACGCCCAGCATGCCCGAGAAAACAGCGGTCCCCAGCGACTGCCGCATCTCGGCGCCCGCGCCGGTGGCCACGACGAGCGGGGCGACGCCGAGAATAAATGCGAGCGACGTCATAAGAATGGGCCGGAGCCTGGTCCGCGCGGCCATGACAGCCGCGTCGCCGGGGGTCGCGCCATGCTCTTCGGCCTGTCGTGCAAATTCGACGATCAGAATCGCGTTCTTCGCCGCGAGGCCCACCAAAACAACGAAACCAATCTGTGCCAGGATGTCGATGGGTAAGCCACGCAGTCCCAGACCCGTAACCGATGCGAGCAGGCACATTGGCACGATCATGACCACTGCAAGCGGCAGCTTCCAGTTCTCATACTGAGCCGCGAGCACCAGAAAGACGAACAGGGCTGCCGCGCCGAAGATGAGCAGGGACGACGTTCCAGGTTGCTGTTGCTGGAAGGCCAGGTCGGTCCACTCGAAGCCGATGCCGGGCGGCAGAACCTGATGGGCGAGCTCTTCCATCCTCTGCAGCGCCGTGCCTGTCGCAACGCCCGGCCTCGCTACTCCCATGATTTCGGCCGCAGGGAAAAGATCGTATCGCGGCACTCGGTACGGAGCGTTCTCGTATTTGAACTTGGCCACGGTCCCAATAGGTACCATTTCGCCGGCTGTGTTCCGCGTCTTGAGCCGTGAGATATCTTCCGGATCGCGTCTAAAGCCGCCATCGGCCTGCGCAATCACCTGATACGTTCTGCCAAGATAATTGAAGTCGTTGACGTACTGAGAGCCCAGATAAACCTGCAGCGTCGAAAACACGTCCGTCGGAGTCAGGCCGACTTTCTCAGCTCTCTCGCGATCGATATCCGCGTAGATTGACGGGGCACCGATGTTGAACAGGGTAAAGACGCCTGCGAAGCTCGGGTCCTTGTTGGCCGCCCCGACGAGCGCCTGAGCCGCTTTTGCGAGCGCGGCTGAACCAAGCCCGGCGCGATCCTGCAGCATCATCTTGAAACCGCCGGCGGTGCCGAGGCCCTGTACCGGCGGCGGCGGAATGGTCAGGACATAGGCATCCTGTATCACAGACAGGCGCTTGCGCAGATCCTCCAGCACGGTGTTCGCCGTGACGCCTTTGACATCATGGTTATAAAGGGACGGCAATGCCGAAAAAATCGTTCCGGCGTTAGAGGCTACAGTGAAGGTCGTCGCGTCCAGGCCGGCGAAAGGCGCAACATGTTCGACGCCTGGCGTGGTCATGATGATGTCGATCGCCTTCTTAACGACGGCTTCAGTGCGATCCAGTGTCGCTCCCGGCGGCAGTTGCACAACGGAAATGAGGTAGCCCTGGTCTTGCTCCGGAATGAACCCCGTCGGCGTACGGGCAAACTGAAAGCCGGCGATGCCGATCAGCGCCGCATAAGCCACCAGGACGACGCCAGTCACTTGAACGAGGCGCTGCGTCATGCGCCCATAGCTCGTCGACAACCATTCGAATCCGAAATTGAACTTGTCGAATCCCGCCTGCACCAAGCGACGAACGCCGGAGGAACGAGTCTTGTGGCCCGGCTCGTGCGCCTTGAACAGAACCGCGCAGAGTGCCGGACTCAAAGTCAGTGAGACGAAACAGGAGATCAACGTCGACGCTGCGATCGTCACGGCAAACTGGCGGAAGAACAGGCCGGAAATTCCCGACAGGAATGCTGACGGCACGAACACGGCGCAAAGCGTCAGCGCAATCGCAATCAGCGCTCCGCCCACCTCGTCCATCGTGACATGGGCCGCCTTTGCAGGCGTCATCCCGCGCTCCAGATTCCGTTCGACGTTTTCGACCACGACGATGGCGTCGTCGACGACGATGCCTACCGCAAGTACCAGCCCGAACAGCGAAAGATTGTTGAGGGAGATCCCGACCGCGTAGAGAATGGTGAACGTGCCGACGAGAGACACGGGGATCGCAATCACCGGAATAATCGCGGCGCGCCAACTCTGGAGAAAGAGGAAGACCACGCCCACAACCAGAAGAATCGCAACGAAGATCGTCGTGATGACTTCGTCGACGGATTTTCCGACAAATATGGTCGGATCGTAGATAACTTTATAGGCGACGCCGGGCGGGAATTCCTTCGAGAGCGTCTCCATGCTCGACAGAACTTCGTGCTCCACGGTCAGAGAATTGGCGCCAGGCTGGGCGAAAATAAGCAGTGGGAGGCCCGGCCCGCGGTCCAAAAATGCCGTCGAGCCATAGTCCGCCGCACCGACTTCAACGCGGCCCACGTCGCGGATGCGGGTCACGCGCCCCTGTGAATCGGCTTTGAGCACGATGGCGCCGAATTGTTCCGGCGTAGCGAGCCGCCCTAGCGTCTGCACGTTGAGCTGATAGGCCTGATCCGAGGCGACCGGGGGCTGGTTGAGGACGCCGGCCGAGACCTGAACGTTCTGTGCTCGCAGCGCTGCGAGGACTTCGCCGGCGCTCAAATTGTGAGCCGCGACCTTGTCCGGATCGAGCCAAATGCGCATCGCGTATTCGCGCGCGCCCTGAAATTGCACATCGCCGACGCCGGGCAGCCGCGCCAGCACGTCCTTTACGTGCAGTGTCGCATAGTTCGACAAATACAGGGTGTCACGCGAACTGTCCGGCGAATAGAGGTGAACCGCCAAAAGAATGTTGGGCGTTGACTTCCTCACCTGCACCCCAAGGCGCTGGACGTCTTCCGGCAATCGGGGGAGCGCGTCCTGAACGCGATTTTGCGTCAGCATCTGCGCGACGTTGAGGTCGGTCCCAATCCGGAACGTCACCGTTACCGTGAGCTTGCCGTCACCGGTCGATTGGCTGGTCATGTACAGCATATTCTCGACGCCGTTGATCTGCTGTTCAAGCGGTGTCGCAACCGTCCGCGAGACCGTCTCGGCGGAGGCGCCTGGGTAGGTGGTCGTGACCTGAACCGTGGGAGGTACGATTTCCGGATACTGGGCGACAGGCAGAATGTAGAGCGCACCAAGTCCGATCAAGGTGACGAAGACGCTCAGTACGGTAGCAAATATAGGTCTATCGATAAAAATGTGTGCGACGCGCATGGGATGGTTCCTGTTTCGGACTCAAGCTTCAGCCTTGAAGCTTCAGCCTTGGCCGTCGGCAGTTGCGTCGTAATGGATCGCACCATGTTGGGGCACGACTTTCCCGCCTGGCATAGCGCGCACCAATCCGTCGATGACGACGCGATCGTCCGGTTTGAGGCCGGATCGGATCACCCGCAGGCCGCCTCTGATATCCCCCGTCTGCACGATCTTCGGCACCACGGTCCCGTCCGAAGAAACCGTCATGACAAGGTGTTGCGATTGATCGAGCACCAGAGCCGAATCCGGCAAGAGGAGAGCCTGCGTGGGTGCAGAGACAGCCACACGAAGCCGCGCGAATTGACCAGGCGCGAGAAACAAATCGGAATTTGGCACGGTAGCTCGGGCGTGGATCGTTCCGCTTGAGCGATCGAGAGCGTTGTCGACGAAATCGAGGGTACCTCGCCGTTTGAAATTGGTCTCGTCACTCAGGCCAAAAGCGACGTTGTCTGCGAGCGGGCCCGGATGGCGGGCACGTTCGCGTGAAAATGCCAGGTAGTCGGATTCACTCATGTCAAAGTCGAGATAGAGCGGATCGAGCGAAACCAGCGTCGCAAGCAGGGTGGTCGGGCTGACGGCCGCTCGGCTGCCGGCGATCAGGTCGCCGATCGAGACCTGGCGGGCGCCGATGCGTCCGGTAAAAGGCGCCGTAACCCGGGTATATTCGAGGTCCAGCTGGGCATCCTGGATGCGGGATTTGGCGTCTTCCACCGCTGCCTCGGAGGCATGCTTTTCATTGATACGTTGATCGACCGTTTCCTGGGTCGCAAAATTCTCACGCCGAAGCGATTGCGAACGTGAGAGCTGGTTGTTCGCCAACGCGACTCGCGCCTCCGCGGTGTGGAGCTGGGCGTTGGCCTGCTCAAGCTTGATTTGGTATGGACGCGGATCGATCACGAAAAGAAGGTCGCCCTTGTGTACGATTTGCCCATCTTTGAAATGAATTTCGGTGAGGACACCTCCGACCTGAGCCCGCAACTCCACGCGGTCGATCGCAGAAAACTGTCCAAGAAATCCGAGCCGTGAATCGACATCTCGCCGCAAGGGTTCGCTGACCGTTACCGGTAGTGCTCCCACTTGTTGGGGCGGTGCCGCGTTTTCATTTTTGTAGTGGGAGAATGCGAAGTAACCGAGCGCTAGAACGACAAGTGCCGCGGCTATGCTCCAGAATTTCCAACGTCGCTGCGGGGTCGAGGAACCTTCTGCATTTTCGATCTCCACGCGATTGCTGATTTGATCCATGGACCGTCCATACCTTTCTGGATGACGTTTCTCGTTCGGAGACCTCTTTCAGTAAGTGCCGATCCGATTTTTCACTCGCGACGTTTGCCGTTGATTCCGAAAACCTCAGTTCTCCGACGCGCGTCGCCGGCACGGCATCGACCGATGCGCTCGTAGCAAGCTGGATCTCGCCGAGCAGATCGGTCTGCGGCTCGTGCCCAGTCCGGGCGCATGCGGCGACTCAAGATCCGGGCGACTTTGCCGTCTTGTTGCGTGGCGCTGATGAGCGGCGAATACGATCGAGAATGCATAACTCGTGAGATGTGACAGGTCATCTCGCGATCCCCTGCGATGACAACATCAGCGATGAAGTGAAGCAGTCGTGCTACGAGTTGATGCCGTTTTCCCAAAGACACGTTACAGATGTAGCGTTCGGGGAGATATCCCGGACGGGTCCTCAGCGGAGGCGGGTATAGATTCGGTTGTTGGCGGCTTGAATACCGCGCTCGAAGACTGGTCGATTCCCCCGGAAGAACCAGTCCCTCTCAGCAAGAGCGCATACGCTTGGCATTTCTCGAGCCAACAGCGTGCAGAACGCGTTGACGCCATTCGCGGACATACACGCTCTGCGGACGAACTATGTTTTAATCTGCAACAATGAAGCGTCAGACCCGGAAGTGCTTCGACAGCTTGAGGCCCTGGCCTTGATAGTTCGACGCAATGCGCTGACCGTAGAGCGCATCCGGCCGCCCCAGCATCTTTTCATAGACGAGGCGGCCCACGATCTGCCCGTGCTCGAGAATGAACGGCACCTCGCGTGAACGAACTTCGAGCACCGCGCGCGAACCCTGACCGCCGGCACCGGCATAACCGAAGCCGGGATCGAAGAAGCCCGCATAGTGCACGCGGAATTCACCGACCAATGGGTCGAACGGCACCATCTCGGCAGCGAAATCCGGCGGCACCTGCACCGCTTCCTTGGACGCGAGAATGTAGAACTCACCGGGATCAAGGATCAGGCTGCGGTCCGGCCGCGCGCGGATCGGCTCCCAGAATTCACCGACCGCGTAGGCACTGCGCCGGTCGATATCCACCACGCCGGTGTGGCGCTTGGCCCGATAGCCGACAAACCCATCGGAACCCTCGCCGGACAGATCCACGCTCACCGCGACGCCATTGGCGAGATCGGCATTGTCGATATCGACAAGCCGCTCCTTGGTGTGCAGCGCCTCCAGCTCGTCGCTATCGAGCGTTGGATGCCCCACGCGGAAACGGATCTGCGACAGTCGTGATCCTTCACGCAGCAGCACCGGGAACGTCTTCGGGCTGATCTCCGCATAAAGCGGCCCATGATATCCGGCGCCGATCATATCGAAGCGGCGCGTCCCGTCAGCGATCACGCGCGTGAAAACATCGAGCCGGCCGGTCGAGCTTTTCGGATTGGCCGCAGCGAGAATGTTCGGCGGCAGCGCGAGGCTTTCCAGCAGCGGCACGATATAAACGCAGTTGGTTTCCAGCACCGCGCCGTCGGACAGATCGATCTCGTGCAGCTTCAACTCGTCGATGCGTTCCGCAACCGTCGCGTTCGGTCCCGGCAGGAACGAGGCGCGCACACGATAGGCAATGCTCCCCAAACGCAGGTCGAGGCTCGCCGGCTGGATCTGGCTTTCAACGAAGGGATATTCCGGAAGGATCAGGCCGTCGTCGGCCATCGCCGCAATCATGCGGTCCGGGAGGATACCAGTCGCATCGGGAACGAGCGTAAACGACACTTTTCAGTCCTCGGTTGCCAGGCTCCTCGGCCGGCAAAATACACAGTTTATCGAGTATCCGATGGGGTGCTTGACGGAAAGGGCGGGCAGGACTAAGCCTACGACTTATCCCGTGGTCATTTGAGCCGGCCGGCTTGCAGCCACGTTAAATAACTCGCTAAACAGGCCGGGGACAGTGTGATCCCGGCCCATGGATTTTATCCAGGCCGGTTTTTTTGTGTCCATCTTCAGGGGTGGCCACGTCGGAGGTCACATGTCTGAAGCGAAAGTCCCCTCTTCCAAACCATCCCATGCCTATCGGCCCGAAACACGCCTGGTCCATGGCGGCGTACTGCGTTCACAATACGGTGAAACGTCCGAAGCGCTGTTCCTGACTCAAGGCTTCATCTACGAGAGCGCTGAACAGTGCGAAGCGCGCTTTACCGGACACGATCCGGGCTTTCTCTATTCGCGGTTTTCCAATCCGACGGTCTCGATGTTCGAACAGCGCATGGTCGAGCTTGAGGGCGCGGAAGCCGCGCGCGCGACCGCAACGGGCATGGCTGCCGTGACCACAGCGATCCTCGCACCGCTGCGGGCCGGTGATCACGTCGTCGCCGCGAAAGCCTTGTTCGGCTCGTGCCGCTATGTCGTCGAGGATCTACTACCCCGCTACGGCATCCAGTCGACGCTGGTTGATGGTCACGACCTCGACCAGTGGCAGAAGGCGATGAAGCCCAACACGAAGACCTGCTTCCTCGAAAGCCCGACCAATCCGACACTCGATGTGGTCGACATCAGCGCGGTCGCAGAGATCGCGCATCGCGGCGGCGCACGGCTGATCGTGGACAATGTCTTCGCGACACCGATCTGGCAGAGCCCGCTCGCCCTCGGCGCAGACGCCGTTGTCTATTCGGCGACCAAGCACATCGACGGCCAGGGACGCTGCCTTGGCGGCGTGATCCTGTCGTCGAAAGACTTCATCCAGGAGCACATCCATACATTCCTGCGCCAGACTGGTCCGGCGATGTCGCCGTTCAATGCCTGGGTGCTCTTGAAGGGACTCGAGACGCTCAGCCTTCGCGTCAAGGCGCAGACCGAAACCGCTGCAGCACTTGCGGACGTGCTGGCCAAGCACCCGAAAATTTCGCGGCTGGTCTATCCCGGCCGCAGTGATCATCCGCAGGCTGACATCGTCAAGAAGCAGATGCGCGGTGGATCAACCTTGATCGGCTTCGAGGTGAAGGGCGGTAAAGCCGCGGCGTTTCGGACACTGAACGCGCTCAAGCTTGCCAAGATCTCCAACAACCTCGGCGATTCAAAGAGCATCGTGACGCATCCGGCGACCACGACACACCAGCGCCTGACGCCGGAAGTGCGCGCGGAGCTTGGCATCGGCGAGGGATTCATTCGCTTCTCGGCCGGCCTCGAACACCGCGACGACTTGATCGAGGATTTCACGGCGGCGCTGGAAAAGGCTTAAAGCCTCTTCAGACAGAGTAAGGAGTGCGAGAAGCAACATCTCGCGCTCCTGACCTTTCGAGCGACCTCACCCCACAACGATGCAACGGCGGTGCCCGCTCACATCGGACGAAATGTCATAACGTTGGTCGGGGTATTGGCGCCGGCTTTCACCTGCCCTACCGACTTGATGATGGTGTCGCCGAGCAGTTGCGCAAAGCAGGCGTAACCCCAGTCATTCATGTGCAGGCCGTCGCCAATGACGAACTTGTCGAACGGCATTTTCTCGTCCTGATGCCATTGCCGCATCACCTCGAAGCGCGGAAACACGGCAACGTGCTTGAGCTTTCCGACCTCGGCGAGCAGTTTCACCATCGCGTTGGCGTTCTCGGCTTTTGCGGTGATCGCAGGCACGTATTGCGGATCAATCAGCACGACATCGATGCCGCGTGCCTGAAGCCGCGCGATGCCATCCTCGAGCAGAGCTGCGGTCGCGGCCACGTCCGCCGCGCCGCCGCGGAGAACGGTGTTGGTGCCAAGCTGCCAGATCACCAGATCCGGATTCTCCGCGAGAACGGCCGCATCGAAGCGCTTCATCATTTCGGGCGCGTCCTGACCGCCCATGCCGCGATTGACGATCGTGATATCGGCGCTCGGAAATTTTCTCCGTAACTGCTCCAGAAGTCGGTTCGGATAGGTATAGGCCGGCGAGGACGTGCCGTATCCCACCGTCGTGGACGAGCCAAAAGCGACGATCTTCACAGGGTCGCCTGCCGCGATCCGGCGAGCAACTCTCGGCAGCGAGCCCGGCACCTCGGTCAACCCCTTGGCCGGCAGGCATGGAACGCGCTTCAAAATATCACCGGCCTCTCGCGCAGCACTTTTCGCCGCTTCAAGAGCCTTTGTTGCGAGCCCCTTCCGCACGGGCGGCTTTGCCGCATCCGTTTTCGCTGCTTCGGTTTGCGCGAACACTTGAATAGGGTGAAACAACAAGAACGCGGCGATGACTGTCGAAGAAATAACCGATCGAAAATTAACGCGCATCAACGCTGCATCCCAAGCTCCGCCGGATTGATGCGCGACGCTTCGATGATCATCGTCGCAAGCGACCGGCCGATGCAATCGTGAACCTGCCTTGCCATGCCAAAGCCGTGGACCGGGCCGAACAAATCGAAGTCGCCGGCATCATTCCAGTGGCGCATGATCGAGAAGCGATCGAACAGCGGGATATCGTGCTCCTGCGCGACGACCCGCATCGTGTCGTTGTATGGCGAGACCGAAAGCATCGTCTCCATACGTGGGCTGTATTGCAAATTCATCAAGAGGGCGTCCGCGCCTGCCTTTTGCAGTGCATCAACCCCATGACCAAGCGCGGTCCGGAAATCGTCAGGATCGATCGACCGCATCGCATCGATTGTCCCGGTTTGCCAGATCACCAGAGCCGGCTTCTGGTCCTCGGGTAATTTTTCGACAAGGGACTCGAAGCTGTCAGCCACTTCCGCTGAGGTCTTCTTCGCCCTGATATCAGTCCTGACGTTGATGGTGGATTTGGAGAGCTTCTCACGCAACGCCGCTTCCAGCCGCGCCGGATAAGCCGCATTTGCACCGTCAGGCCCCGCCAGGGCAGATGAGCCGCTACCCACCACGAGAATATTGAGCGGCTTGCCCGCTTTGACGGCCGCGGCGACCTTCGCGAGCGAGCTTTCAGTGGCAATGAGATAGGACGGCACAGTGCAGGTTGGCGCATCCTCGGCCCGTGCAGGAGCGAGGCTCAGAAGGGCCGCTATGACACCTGCAGTCAGTACCGCCTTCATGATCCGCCTCCAGCGAGGTCGGCATCGCCCTCTGCGGCTTTCGCCCGTTTTCCGCTCTTACCCACCTCAGCCTTGTACCACGAAAAAAGCCAGGCCGCGGCGGACATAATGACGATCCCCGAAACGCTGATGAGAAAATGCGTCCAGGCGCCCCCGGAAAACTCGGCCAGAACGAAGTGCCCGGCAAACGCCAGAAAGACGCCGATACAGAAGATTTCAAGCGAGTGCTGGCCGCACAATATAACGGGGCGCAGCCAAGGCGATTTCAGGCCAGGCCAGTCCTTCGGCAGGAAACGCACGACAATCGCGGCCAGCGCAAGAAAATGGATGAAGCGAAGAACATCAAGGTCCGTCTTGTTGATCGGATACATCCAGCTCTCCAGCCAGCGCGGCATGAAGATGTTGAGCTGTGGGACGTGCCAGGTCAAAGTCACGCAGAAGGCGAACAGAAGATAGGCAATGCAAAGCCAGAACGTGATCTGCGACGAAAGAATACGCGCCATCCGTTTCGCGCCGCCAAGGGCGCACCACGCGCCGAAGACGAACAATAGCTGCCAGGCGAGCGGATTGAAGGCCCAGAAGCCGTTCGGATAGGCCGGAAGATAAAGGTCAAACTCCCAGGTGATGGCGTAGAGGACGACCGCGAGCGCCAGCGTGAGGTCCGCCCTGCGCTTCATCAACCACAGGATCAGCGGCAAAAAAATCATCAGCACGATGTAGAGCGGCAGCACGTCCATGTTCACGGGACGGAATTTCAATAGCAGCGCCTGCACGATCGTCACGTCCGGCTGCTTGAGAAAATCGAGAATTCCCATTTCTTCCGCGTAGAGCGGATTTTCGAACCGCGTGGCGATATAGGAAATCTCGGCAAGGTAGATCGTGAACAGAAACACGTGCGCGACGTAAATTTGCCAGACCCGCTTGAAAATCCTTGCGCTTGCGACCACGAAGCCGCGGTCGAGCATGGCGCGGCTGTAGACAAACGCTGCCGTGTATCCGGAAATGAAAATGAAGATCTCGGTCGCGTCACTGAATCCGTAATTGCGGATTGTGAACCACGTTAGAATATTGGGCGGCAGGTGATCGATGAAGATCAGCCACAAGGCAATGCCGCGAAAGAGGTCGAGACGCAGCTCGCGCTCGCTTGCGGATACCGGTGCTGTCACCTTCATGGACGGCACCTCCGCGACGGCCCGATCGGTCATCTGGGGGGTCACGAACGTCATTCGATTTCGGCACCGTCTGGGAAACCACGTTCCGCAGTCTTACGGAAGATCAATACGGCTCGCAATTTGCAACCATTCAAATGGACACGCCTCCCGAAGCATGGTGGATAAAAACCGCGTGAAACAATGATCGTTCCGGGTCGTATCTTGCCGTTGAGACCGGAGCTAGTATTGAAGGCAGTTGGATGGTTGGGCGGAAGCCCTTGCATCCTGGGATAATACCGGATTTGGACCAACCCATGTACCGCGCCGTCACCCGCCAGATCGAAGTGATCGTCGAGCCGACTTTTCTGCCGGAACGCTCCTCTACCGAGGATGGGCGGTTTTTCTGGGCGTACACCATCGTGATCGTGAATTCAGGGCCTGAAACCGTCCAGCTCAAAACACGACATTGGATCATCACGGACGGAACGGGCCGGAACCAAGAGGTGCACGGTGAAGGTGTCGTTGGGGAGCAGCCGATCCTCGAGCCGGGAGAACGGTTCGAATACACCAGTGGCGTACCGCTCTCGACCGCGTCGGGGTTCATGACCGGAAGCTATCAGATGGTCACCGAGGACGGCGAACCATTTGAAATCGACATTCCAGCGTTTTCGCTCGACAGCCCCGGCCTGAGGCGAACCCTGAATTAGGGCGCTTTCGAGCCAAGCCGCGGCCGGTGCGCCTGAAGAAAACCCATCAAAAACAAGAAGTGAGAGCTTCGGTTCTGTCTCAATCAGAACCGAATATCCTCTAGTCTTGAGCCGTCCCAGTCCCGGCGTCCGGCACGACGCCCGCTTCCTGCGGCGTGAATTCGTAGACCGAACTGCAGAACTCACAGGTCACAACGACCTGGTTATTTTCCACCATACTGGCACGGTCTTCCGGCGTGAAACTGGACAACATCCCCGCCACCGCCTCACGCGAACAGGAACACCGCGCACGGACGTCCTGGGTTGGGAACACCCGGACACCTCGCTCATGGAACAGTCTGAACAGCAGGCGTTCGCCTGACAGTTCAGGATCGATCAACTCGAGGTCTTCAATGGTGCCGAACAGCGACTGCCCTTCGGCCCATGCATCGTCCTCAGGCACCTCATGCACCACGGCGTTCTCCGGCGCATCCCCGGGGTGCAGGTCCGGTTGCCGCGCGCGCTCCGGCGCCTTGGGAAGGAATTGCATCAGCATGCCGCCGCCGCGCCAACGGTGCTTTGGCCCGTCACCGCCGCGAAATTCTTCGCCGACAGCAAGGCGCACCCGTGTCGGGATCTGTTCTGAACGCAGAAAATACTCATGCGCCGCATCCTCGAGATTACCGCCTTCCAGCGCGACCAACCCCTGATAGCGGCTCATATCCGCCCCCTGATCGACAGTCATGGCGAGATGACCATGACCGAGCAGAGCTGCGGAGTCCTGGCCGGCCTCAAGCCTGCTGGCATCAAAGCGGGCATAGGCACGCAGCCGGTCAGGCGCATGAAAATCGACCACGATCAGCGACACCGGGCCGTCGGTCTGTGTTTGCAGAATGAAGCGCCCGTTGAACTTCAACGAGGAGCCCAGCAGCGTCGTCAGCACAATGGCCTCACCAAGCAGCTTGCCGACCGGCGCCGGATAGTCATGCTTGGTCAGAATCTCATCGAGGGCTGGCCCCATTTTCGTCAACCGGCCGCGCACATCCAACGCGCTCACCTCGAACGGAAGGACGGCATCATCGACAGGCGTGGCTGACGGAGCGCGGACGGAGGTCTCAAGCGTCATGAGCATTCTCTGATGAGGTGGATTTGGCTTGCAGCAGATGAACGCTCAAACCGGCGAAACATAAAACTCCGGCAGCGCAGGAGATCTGCCGGAGCACACGTCACCTATATAGGTCACTTCGCCGCGCGAAAAAGAGACCGTGAGAGGCCCAAATCACGCAACCGCGTTAAGGCACCAGGCCAGAATGCCCTTTTGAGCATGAAGCCGGTTCTCGGCCTCGTCGAACACCACGGACTGCGGACCGTCGATCACCTCATCGGTGACCTCATCGCCCCGATGCGCCGGCAGACAGTGCATGAAGATCGCATCTGGCTTGGCGAGCGACATCAGCTTGGCATTGACCTGATAGGGCTTGAGCAGGTTGTGGCGATGTTCGCCGTCCTTGTCGCCCATCGACACCCACGTATCGGTGATGACACAGTCCGCGCCGCGCACCATGTCTTCCGGGCTTGTGCCCAGCACGATCGGTGCGTTGACCGACTTGATCCAGTCCTTCAGCAGCTTGTTCGGCGCCAGTTCCGGCGGCGTCGCGACGCGAAGATTGAAGCTGAAACGCTCCGCCGCATGCGCCCATGACGCCAGCACGTTATTGTCATCGCCGGTCCACGCCACGGTGCGTCCCTTGATCGGGCCGAGATGTTCCTCGAACGTCATGACGTCCGCCATCACCTGGCACGGATGCGAGCGGCGTGTCAGGCCATTGATCACCGGGACGGTCGCATAGGTTGCGAGTTCCATCAGCGCATCGTGGCTCAGGATTCGGATCATGATGGCATCGACAAAGCGCGACAGCACACGGGCGGTATCGGCGATGGTTTCGCCGCGGCCCAGCTGCATCTCGGCGCCGGTCAGCATGATCGCTTCGCCGCCGAGCTGGCGCATGCCGACATCGAACGACACGCGCGTGCGCGTCGACGGTTTGTCGAAAATCATCGCAAGCGTTTTGCCCTCAAGCGGCTTGTCCGGCTTGGCGCTGCTCTTGAGCTGCTTCTTGATCGCGACACTGGCGTCGAGAATCGACCGCAACTCCGCAGTCGGAACATCGAACAGATCGAGGAAATGACGCGGCGCTGCACTCATTGCGCAGCCCCCCGCACCGCCGCCGGCTGCGCAAATTTCGCACAGGCCCGCTCGACGCGTGCAACAGCATCCTCGATCTCGGCTTCAGTGACGATCAACGGCGGCAACAGGCGCACGACATTTTCGCCGGCTCCGACCGTCAGGAGCTTTTCATCGCGCAACGCAACGCCGAGATCGGCAGCCGGCACGACGGCTTTCAGGCCGATGAGAAGGCCATCACCGCGCACGCCGCTCACGACATCAGGATAGCGATCGACGATTGCTGCAAGCTTCTGCTTCATGAACAGCGACATGCGTTGCACGTGATCGAAGAATCCCGGCGCGAGCATCACATCCAGCGTCGCATTGCCGGCGGCCGATGCCAACAAATTGCCGCCGAATGTCGAACCATGCGTCCCGGGCGTCATGCCGACAGCCGCTGCCGACGTCGCAAGGCAAGCGCCCATCGGAAAGCCGCCGCCAAGCGCTTTTGCCAGCGCCATGATGTCGGGCGTGACGCCGGTGCGTTCATGCGCAAACAGGGAGCCGACGCGACCCATGCCGGTCTGCACTTCGTCGAACACCAACACGAGGCCGTGCTCGTCGCAGAGCTGGCGCAGAGCGCGGAAGAATGAAGGATCCGCGGCACGCACGCCGCCCTCGCCCTGCCACGGCTCGATAATGATGCCCGCGGTGTGTGGACCGATCGCTTTCTTGGTCGCTTCAAGGTCTCCAAGCGGCACCTGGTCGAAGCCTTCGACAACGGGGCCGAAGCCTTCGAGATATTTCTGCTGGCCGCCTGCCGCGAGCGTCGCGAGCGTGCGACCGTGGAAAGCACCTTCAAATGTAATCAGACGGTAGCGTTCCGGCTTGCCGTTCGCGGCCTGATACTTGCGCGCCATCTTGATGCAGGCTTCCATCGCTTCCGCGCCGGAATTGCAGAAGAAGACAACGTCGGCAAAGCTCGCCTCGCACAGCCGCGCGGCAAGACGTTCGCCCTCCGGAATCCTGAAAAGATTGGAAACATGCCAAAGCTTGGCCGCCTGCTCCTGCAGCGCAGCGACAAGATGCGGATGCGCGTGCCCGAGCGCATTCACCGCAACACCACTCGTAAAATCGAGATAGCGGTCGCCATTGGTCGAGATCAGCCAGGGGCCTTCGCCGCGCTCAAACGCGACATCGACCCGGGCAAAAACCGGCAACATGTGGGACTCGACTTGCGGCGTGGCGCTTTGGTTCATGACGACCTGATTTGCAGTGTTAGGCTGGCAACAATAGCGAGCACTGTGACGTCGTGACTCGCTTGCCTGGCCCGGAAACAAAACGTGCCGCCCGGAAAGGCGGCACGTGGCGGTCATTCTATTGGGGAGCCTACCGGTGTCAACACGGACAAAAGCCGTTTTCGAGCGTCATCTGGCCTTCAAAAACAGGCCCGGAACGTTCTGCAATGCACGCGCGTAAACCCCTCGGAAGATACGCGGGCGTCTTTTGCGACATGACAGAACGACGAATTCAGTTGCTTTTTCTTCGGAACATGTGGACGCGCAATGGCCGACTCTTGCGCGTGAGTCGCGCCATATTGTAGCTTTCGAATTGTCGGATACGACATCTCGTGCGGCAGTTCTGATCCTCGATGGTCCCGGTAGTAGGCGTAAACGCCCGGTCGTTTCATACGGTCGGCGAGGGCTAAGGGATTCTGACCGCAGGGATTTTGGGAAATTTGCAATCGCGACGCCGCGCCAGAAGGCCGGTGCGATACCAAAAGGAACTGTGCGATGACGGTAATGAGCTGGACCGACGATCGCGTTGAACAACTGAAAAAACTCTGGGAAGCCGGTCTTTCGGCGAGCCAGATCGCAGCCGAGCTTGGAAATATCACCCGGAATGCCGTGATCGGCAAAGTTCACCGGCTGGGACTGTCGGGACGCGCCAAGAGCCCATCCTCAGCGGCGCCGCGCCAGCGCAAGGTGCGCCCCGCTCAACACATGATGCGGATCTCCCGCCCGGTCTCGCGCGGAAATACCGCCCTGGCCCAAGCTTTCGAGATCGAGGCCGAGCCGGATCCGATCGCTTACGACAATGTGGTTCCCATGAGCCAGCGGCTGTCGCTGCTGGAGTTAAACGAAAGCACCTGCCACTGGCCGGTCGGCGATCCGGGCAGCCCGGACTTCTTCTTCTGCGGCGGCAAGGCCCTGAACAGCTTGCCGTATTGCGCGCATCACTCACGCATCGCCTATCAGCCCGCTGGCGATCGTCGCCGCCAGGCACGCGTTCCGGGCAAGTAAAGCAAAAGCTTTCTCAGCTTCATGCGAAAAGCCTCATCGGTCTCACCGATGAGGCTTTTTTCGTGTTTGGAGCGTTGCAAGTTGCGGACGACGTGCCGCAGCGACATGAGGCGGTGCAAGCCTTGGCCTGCACCCCGGCGCTACTCCTTCGCCGCGCCCTTCAGTGTGGGAAAGCAGGCCGTGAACGTGGCACCGTGACCGAACACGCTCTCGATTAGCAACCGGCCACGATGCCGCTGCACGATATGCTTCACCAGCGACAGACCAAGGCCGGTGCCGCCCTGCGCACGGCTGTCACCGACGTCAACGCGATAGAACCGCTCCGTCAGTCGTGGCAAATGCTCCGGCGCAATGCCGGGTCCAAAATCGCGAACTGCGAAGCGGATTTCGCTACCGTCATTGGTAGAAGGTTCCGTCAATGAAACAGCAACCCGCCCACCCGACGCGCCGTATTTGAGGCCGTTTTCAATCAGGTTTTCGAACAGGCGCAGCAATTCCTCGGTATCGCCGGCGATAGTGACTGCTGTGTTGGGAAATTCAGCCTCGATGGTGACCTGCCGTTCGCTTGCCAGCGGCTCAAGCCCATCGATCACCTGATGCACCAGCGGAACGATATCGACCAACGTGTCCGGGCGCACATGGGCGCTGAGTTCGACGCGGGAAAGCGAGAGCAGATCGTCGATCAGCCGCGCCATGCGCGTCGCCTGCGCATGCATGATGCCGAGAAACCGTTCACGGGCCCTGACGTCATCCCGCGCCGGTCCCTGCAGCGTGTCGATGAATCCGGACAGCGCTGCCAGCGGCGTACGCAACTCGTGGCTCGCATTGGCAACGAAATCCGCGCGCATTTCCTCGACGCGCCGCAGCGGCGTCTGATCGTGGAACGTCATGAGAATACAATATTCGGTGCCGCCGAATGCCGTCGGCAGCAACAGAGGCGTCACGATCACTTCCATCCAGCGCTCAATCGGAACGCGATCGACATACGTTGCGCGTTGCGACTCGCGCGTCGCAATCGCCTGACGCAGGGCGGTAATGATCTCCGGCGTGCGCAACGCAAACAGCGCGAGCTCGTTCTTGCGCAAAGCCGGAGCGAGTTGAGCCGCGGCGACGTTGAAGTGCAGCACCCGGCCGGCACGATCGAGCAACACCGCAGCCTCCGGCATCCCGCCCACCAGCGCCTGGACAACGGGCGCCTCGGCGGGCCGCATGCCGGCCTGATCGTCGGTGACGGGCACGGCGTGGTGCAAACTCCATGGCACCAGCGCGGCACCCAGCACGCAAATAAAAATTAATCCCGCATGCTGAAGCGAGAGACCGCCAAACATCACAGATGCAGACAAGCCGAGCATCACAGCCATCAAAACGATGGCCGATCGCCGCAGCCGGTCCGGCCACGCTGCAAAGCTCGATGAGGTGGTTGAATTCGTCGTCATGCCGCCGGAAAACTGCCTGTATGAAAAATACGGTCTCGAACTATGAGGCGGGAGACCGCGAACCATGGGCCGATTGCGGCTTGGCAGCTTCGTCCAGCCTGCGCAAGGCTGCCGCGACCCGCTTCGCCCGAAGCGCGACGATAAACTCTCGAAGCGAGAGCAAGATGACGGAAAGAACAAAAGGCACAAGATAATAGAGCACGCGAAACAGCAGCATGCCTGCCAGCAGTTCTTCCTTGTCGAACTGGAACAGCCCGACCAGCATGGCGGCATCGAAGACGCCGAGACCGCCCGGCGAGTGGCTGGCGAAGCCCAGCAGCGTCGCCGACACGAAGATGACGGCGACCACGACGAAACCGACGTGCGGCTCATCCGGAACCAGGAAATACATGGCCAGGGCGCAGAAACCGAGATCGACGATGCCGATCGCGATTTGCAGCAAGGTCAGCGAACCTCCCGGCAGCGTAACCGTCCAATTGCCACGGCCGACCTCGCGCGGACGGATCGAAACCCAGATGACGTAAAGGGCCAAGGTTATCAGGATGCAGATGGCGGCAAACCTGTTCAGCCAAACCGGCAGCTTGTCGATCGAAGCGGCCGCCTCCGGGTGATATGCGACGCCCAGGCCGAGCACGGCTGCGTTGCCAAGCCAGAACGTCAGCCCCGCCAGAAAGCAGATCTTGGCAACATCGATGGCAGAGAGGCCGTGCGCTGAGTAAACGCGGTATCGGACGACACCACCGGTAAAGACGCTGGCGCCGACATTGTGACCGATGGAATAGCTCGTGAAGCCGGCGAAAGCCGCGATCCGGTATGGCACTTCGCTCCGACCAATGGTCCGCAGAGCGAAAAGATCATAAAATGTCAGGGTGAAGTAACCTGCGGCGACGCAGAGGCCGGCCATGATCACCGTACGGGCTTCGGTGTCCCGCAGCGCCCCATAGAGATCGTCGAGATCGAGATCCTGGAGCATGGTGTAAAGGATGTAGCAGGCAGCTGCGATGATCGCGACGCTGAGCGCAACGCCGAGCTTATGAAGAAGCTGCTTCTCGCGCATATACGCGATCGCTCCGCGCAGTGTTTCCAGCATCAAGACCTCGAACCCGACATGATCAGCACGCATGCATGACCTACGATATTATCATGCATCGGCTTAACAAAGGTCCTAGCAGACCCGCCCGGCAACCGCGAGGCCCGCGAGATTAATTCGAATGGTTGAATACCGCGGCGATACTTTTTGATGCAGCCGGGGACACGGCAGAGGCCAACTGCCAACCATTGAAAAACACTCAAATTGGACCTCGGCGGAGGCCATCCAATGGCGCAGTGAAATCCATGCCCCACTCAAATAGGGCGTCGGAGCGAAGCCTCAAGACGCCGGGATATCCCGTGAAACCACGAGGTTGCGCAGCCAGGATCCCACTGCGCAGCCTGCGATATAGACGGCAAACAGGATCAACCCGAGATCCAGCCAGTAACCCGCCCGGCCGGGAGCAAGGTGCAGGGCGGAAGCGATGATCAACGCTGCGAGGAAGACGCCGATCTTCTGCATCATGGCGTTGGTCAATCCCTGGCCGCGGTGAACCACCGCGATCCACCCCATCGCCAGGCCGATCAGGGCCGCCGCCAGCAACCAGGGCCAATTGAACATGGCAAGATACAACATGGGCCCTACCTCACCACGAACTCGATGCGCCGGTTTTTGGCTTTGCCTTCGTCGGTATCGTTATCGGCAACCGGCCTGGAACTGCCGTAACCTTCCGCCCTCAACCTGTCCGGCGGCAATCCGGCCTTGATCAGATAATCCGCCACGGCCTGCGCGCGCTTTTCAGAAAGCGCCTGATTGGCCGCATCGTCGCCATCGGTATCAGTATGGCCTGCAACCTCGATATTGGCGGATGGGCACCGCAGCGCGGTTTCGATCAGACGATCGAGAAGGCCGATGGAATCCGGATCAATGGTTGCACGGCCGGAATCGAACCTGATCTTCGCCTTGCTCAGGAGGTCGACAAACAGCTGCTGACAGACTGTCGCATCGACAGGACTTGCGACTGGCTTCACCGACACTTCCGCATTGGCCTTCCAGCCCTGCGGCAGATCACTGTTCAGGCCGCCGCGGATCTGATTGGCTGCCACGGCATAAAGCGCATCGCCCGACAGTTTGACATCGCGATCAGAGACAACCAGCGATCCGGTCGAAACGCGGGACAGTGCACCGAGGGCCGAAATAACGCCATTTGAGAATCCGGAGGGAGCACCCGTACTGGCCTTCAGATTATCGACGATCTTCTCGTTGAAAAACTTGCGGCCGACCGCGGCGACAATCGCCGCATGGGTGTTGTTGTCCGGAACGTAACCGGCGAGCGTGATGGTATTCGCAACGGGGTCTTTGTTGGCCTGGAAAATATAGGGCGGCGCCTTGATGGCGTTCTCAGCAACCGAATACCCCTCGGGCAAGTTCTTGAGCGCGGCAGCAATCGCCTCGCGGCTACCGATTTCACGGGCCATGCCGGAAAGACTGACGCTGGTATCGCTGAGGGTAATCTTGCCTTCCTTGAGGCGACCAATCTGATCGATCAGCAACAGGACCGCGCTCTCGAAGCGCGGCGGTGCACCGCGTGCCATTGTCATACGGTCCGCGATTTCCGTGCCCTTGAGAGAGACGCGTGCGGCCTCCAACAGCTTCGCTTTCACTGCCGGCAACGGCGCGCTGCCGCCAAGGGTCACCCTGACAACGTCACGTTCCGCCGACCATACAAACGGCTTGGCTTCGGCAATCAAACGCGTGTCATCGTTCACAAGCCGTGCACCATTGACGGCCTCGACCTGCGAAAGCGCGCTGCGTCGCCCCTCCTCCGAGAACGCCTCCGCTGACAGCCGAATATCACGGCCGGAAACATCGACCCGGGTTTTATCGAGCACGGTGTCTCTGAGCGCATCAACGGCCCGCGCACCGAGATCTTTCTCGATGGGCGCGCTGCTGGTCCAGATCGCGGCGATCCAGACCAGGGCAAGAGGGATCAACCCCGGCCACCATTTACGTCCCCAGCGGGAAAATCGGCTCATTCCAAACCTTTACCTGATGGAAAGCAGACAAAACAAACCCTTGGCTGAGTGTCAAACTAGAAATGAAGCCGGCTGCATTGCCTGCCTTTTGCCCGCTTGCCTAACCCTTTGTTCAGCCGTTCCGGTCAAATATTCCGCCGTTGATACCCAAAATGGCCCGGCCCACCGCCCATGAAGCAGCTTCGCAACAACATCATCCGCGCCGGCTTCGATGCGCTGTACTTCACCGGCGCCCACCATGTCCTGCGGCCCATTCTGGCAGGCGTTGGCACCATTTTCATGCTGCATCACGTCCGTCCTGCCCGCGACTCTTTGTTCCAGCCCAACCGGCACCTCGAAATTACCCCCGAATTCCTCCGCGAGGTCCTGGTCCACGTTCGCGCGCTGAGCATCGATATCGTCTCGGTAGACGAAGCTTACCGACGCATGACGGCGCGAGACTTCAGCCGCCGTTTCGCCTGTTTCACGTTTGACGATGGCTATCGCGACAATCGCGACCATGCCTTGCCGGTCATGCAAGACTTCGACGCTCCGTTCACGGTCTATGTTGCCAGTGATTTCGCCGATGGCCGAGGCCGGCTGTGGTGGGTGGCCCTTGAACGGTTGATTGCCGCAGTCGACACGCTCGACGTGGAGCTCGATGGTATTGCAACGCGTATCGATGCGCGCGGCACCGACGCCAAGCAGGACGCATTCAACCGGATGCTCAACTGGCTTCAGGGGTTACCGAGCGACATGCACGTTCAACATGCCGTCAGCAGCCTGTGCGCGCGCCATGGCGTCGATGATTCCGGAATCGCACGCGAGCTCTGCATGTCGTGGGACGAACTCAAGCCGTTCGCAAACCATGCGCTGGTGACCATCGGCGCGCACACCATCAGTCACTGCAATCTGGCGAACGAAACGGAACACGAAGCCTCTCGCGAGATGCGCGTCAGCCG
This sequence comes from Bradyrhizobium sp. SYSU BS000235, assembly GCF_049747295.1. NCBI lineage: Bacteria > Pseudomonadati > Pseudomonadota > Alphaproteobacteria > Hyphomicrobiales > Nitrobacteraceae > Bradyrhizobium > Bradyrhizobium sp. SYSU BS000235. The sequence continues at coordinate 2,651,026 of NZ_JBMHJM010000001.1, read as the reverse complement.
CGAACGAGTAGAGGCCGAGTTACAGAAGCCAGCGCTGCATTTCGCTTATCCTTACGGTTACAAGACCGCTGCGACAGCCCGCGAATTCGCCATCGCACACAAGCTTGGATTTAAAACTGCGGTCACCACGCGTCCCGGGATGATCTTTCCCGAAAACGCCGATCACCTCACGGCGCTGCCGCGGATTTCGCTCAACGGCAATTACCAAAGCACACGATTCCTTTCGGTGCTCACATCAGGCGCCGCGACCGCGGTGTGGAATGGTTTTCGCCGGGTGGACGCCGCCTGAGTTCGTTCGGCGCGACCAACATCGGCCTCAAACTCAGAACAGCGTTTCAAACACGCATCTTACGTGAGCCTTCCTTGACTCTCCCGTCGCTGCGGGCGCTATATCCGCACCAAAGCAGTCAGGAGGATGCATGTTTGAAAATCTGTTTTCGCTGAAAGGCCGCGTCGCTGTCGTGACCGGCGGCTCGCGCGGCATCGGCAAGATGATCGCCAGCGGATTTCTCGCCTACGGCGCCTCGCGCGTGTACATCACAGCGCGCAAGGCAGGGCCGTGCGAGGCGACAGCCAAGGAATTGACCGAAAAGTATGACGGCGAGTGCGTTGCCTTGCCGATCGACATCTCCACCGTGGCCGGCTGCCAGACGCTCGCGGACGAGATCATCAAGCGCGAACCGAAGCTCGACATCCTGGTCAACAATGCCGGCGCCGCATGGGGCGCGGCGTTTGACGAATTTCCGGAGAGCGGCTGGGACAAGGTGATGAACCTCAACGTCAAGTCGCTGTTCTTCCTGACCAAGGCGCTGGCCAAGCCGCTGCGCGCCGCAGGCTCGCCTGAACGTCCCGCCAAGGTGATCAACATCGCCTCCATCGACGGCATTTTCGTCAACCCGCTGGAGACGTATTCCTATCAGGCGAGCAAGGCGGCGGTGATCCATCTGACGCGGCGCATGGCGGCGAAGCTGGTCAAGGACAATGTGGTGGTAACTGCGATTGCGCCGGGCGCGTTTCAGTCCGACATGAACACGGCGGCACGTGACCACGCCGACGTCCTGGCCAAGCGCATTCCGGCGCAGCGCATCGGCTCTGACGAAGATATGGCAGGCGTTGCGATCTATCTCGCCTCGCGCGCGGGCGACTACGTCGTCGGCAACACCATCGCGGTCGACGGCGGCGTTGTTTATGCCAATCCCGGCCTCGAGATCGCCGGCTGATCATACAAAATGAAATTGCCGGGGCATGCCCCGGCAATTTTCTCCTGAATCAAACTTGCCGCGTGCTGAAGCCTTACAGCTCGGCCCATTGCCGCAGCAGATTGTGATAGAGCCCGGTCAAGCCAACCAATGACGGATGATTGGGCACATCCTGCGTCAGGCGGATGATCGACATATCCAGATCGAACAGCATGGTGCGATGGCTGACATCGCGGATCATGCTCTGGGTCCAGAAGAACGATGCAATGCGCGAGCCGCGCGTGATCGGCGTCACGTGATGCAGGCTGGTGGCTGGATAGATCACGAGATCACCCGCCGGCAGCTTGACGCTGTGGCTGCCATAAGTGTCTTCGACGACGAGTTCACCGCCATCGTAATCTTCGGGCGATGAGATGAACAATGTCGACGACACATCGGTGCGGATGCGCACCGGCTGATGCGGATGGGTGCGGATCGCGTTATCAACATGCGATCCGAACGTCATGCCGGCATCGTAGCGATTGAACAGCGGCGGAAACACCTGCATCGGCAGCACCGCCGACATGAACATCGGATTGCGCGCCAGCGCGCCGCGCACCATGTCCCCGAGCTCACGGGCCTCGGCGGAGTCTTCCGGCAGTTGCAGATTGAATTTAACCTTGCCTGACTGATGCCCGGCAGTGACGTTGCCGTCCACCCACGCTGCTTTCATCATGACGTCCTTGCAGCGCGCGACCTGCTCCGGGGTGAGCACGTTGGGGATATGCAGCATCATGGCTTCGTCTCCATCATCGGCGTAACAGCGATAGCGCCGAACAGTTGGCCGTCCAAGTCTGGCAAGAACTGTAACTTCAAAACAATACGGCCGCTCCTTGTATGGAGCGGCCGCAACAGATGATCAATTCGCTTACTTCACGACCTTGTCCGGCGTCACAGCAGGCGGCGGTTCGAACTTGTAGCGATAGGTGAGCGAGGCCCAGCGTCCCGACGCCGGCACCACGTTGCCGCCCGAGTACTGCGCGTAATACAGCTTGTCGGTCAGGTTGTAGACGTTGAGCTGCAGTGTCGAATTCGGCGTAACCTTGTAGCTGACCATCGCATCGAACTTCCAATAGTCTGGCACGTAGCTAACATCGTTCTGGCTGGCCCAGGCCATCGACTGATAGGTCGCGCCACCACCGATGGTCCAATCCGGCGTGATCGCGTAGGTTGACCAGACTGTCAGGTTGTTATGTGGCGTGTTTGGTAGCTCACGACCGAGAAGGCTCAGGTCTCGCGTATCAAGAATTCTCGATTGAAGATAACTATAACCAGCAAATATGCTCCACTGATCTGTCAACTTGCCAACGACACCAAACTCAACACCATCGACGCGTGCGATGCCATCAAGAACCGAAACGGTTGTATTGATCGGATCCATGATGCGCAGATTGGTCTTCTCGATTCGGAAGATCGAGCCAGACAGGCTAAGCTGATTGTTAAGCACATCGGCTTTTGCGCCAACTTCCAGGGTCTTTGTCTGCTCCGGCGCGAGTGCTGCAAGGCTGGGGCTTGTCAGAGTGCCGAGTTCCGCGGACGGATTGTAGGAATTTCCGTACGCAATATAGACGCTGGAATTGGACGTCGGATGTCCAATCGCGCCGACGCGATAGCTCGTCAGATTATCGACGCGCGCGAAATGTGCAGGAACTGGAGTAGGCTGGATTCCCCAATCGTCGTAGACGGTGCTGAAGCGGTCGTAGCGGATCGATCCCAATAATTCGAAGTATTTGTTGAATTTGACCTGATCGGTAACGAATACTGCCTGATTGTTCGCTCCTGTGTTGACGGGATTGTACACCGTCTGCAGACCGCCCGTCGGCGAGCCAATCGGATAAGGGTTCATTACGTTGTTGCGGCACGCGGGATCTGCAGGGTCGCACCGATCAATGCGCGTTTGAGAGCGCGTCTCACTGGTGAATTCCAAGCCCGCAGCGAGAGTATGTCTCACTCCCCACGTCTCGAACTTGGCATTGAGGTCGGTCTGATTGACCGCATAGGTGTTATCTGTCCAACGCTGGCGACGCTCGCGCCCCACCGTCATCGTGAACGGATTTTGGTTAAAGCTAAACGCACCGAAATTTCGAAGTGCCGTAGGAAGAGAATAGCGATCGTTGACAATATAGCGCGTCGTGTTCGCCAGCTTCACGTCATCAGTAATCTCTCGCTCAACCTTGAATGTTCCCATGTGGGTTTCAGTGGTCGTCAGATCACGCAGATCCCCGTCCCTCACACCGAACCATGTATCGCGCGGCGTCGGCATCGGCGGTGTTGGCGCGCCGTTGCCATAATAGCCTGCACCTGTGCCAGGATTTAATGCCCCTGTTTGCTTATTGTAGCTAGGCGTTGGCAAGAAGGTGAAGCCATAGTCCGGCCTGCTCTCTTCACCTTGATAGAGGTAACTCAGTGTCACCTTGGTCTTGTCGTCGACATTCGCCGAGATCGACGGCGCAACACCCCAGCGCTTGACGTAGACGTCATCGCGCGTCGGCGTATCCACGTCCTGATAGAGAGCCGCGATGCGGCCGGAGACTTCACCCTTTGTGCCCGCCGCATCCAGTTCCGCGCGAATGCCCGGCCCTGTCGAGCCCGTCACAGTGCCCTCAAGATAAGGTACCGGATTAAACGTCGGCAGCTTACTGGTGACGTTGATGGCGCCGCCGGTGGCGCCACGACCGAACGCGAATGCGGACGGCCCTTTGTAAACTTCGACACTATTGGCCGAGAACAGGTCACGCGTGTACCAGCCCGGGTCACGCACGCCATCACGGAACAAGTCACCGCGCGCCGCAAAGCCGCGGATAATGGGACTGTCACCCTGTTGGCCGCCTTCACCCGCAGCGAAGGTGATGCCCGGAACCGAGCGCAGCGCATCTTCCATCGTGGTCTGGCGCTGCTCCTGAATGACCTGCTTCGGCACGACGTTAATCGTCTGCGGTGTGTCAATCAGAGGCGTCGGGATGCGTGAGAGCTGCGAGCTCGTTGCCTGATAACCACCACCGTTGGCACCATTGTTGTTCGTTTCCTGAACATCGATGGTCGGGAGCGCTTCTTGAGCGATCGCGCCGGTCGCCAGCATCATCGATGCGAGGCTCAACATGGCAGGCGCCGGCTTTTTCGCCGCGCGGACAAATGACGACAGCGCCTGGACCGAAGCCCCATTCATGTTGTTGTTATCGCGCCCGTTGTTCTCAACTGCGCCGATCGGACCCCGATACATTCCTGCTCGCCCCACCAACTTAAATTTTGGAAACGTCTCGCACGTTCACGTGAACGGCGATCGCAGGGCAGGTTCTGGAAAATCGCGGGCCGCAAGACAAGAGAGGTAAAATTAGAACCTCTGCAAACTGCGCCCGTTCGCGCCATTTGGAATTGCGAGCATGTGTGCACTGCGACTAGAAGAAGTGGCACAAGACGCGATCACGGCGCCTTTTTAGAATTCATCTAGATCGCTCACTTTAGAACGAATCCAAATGTCAGAACGAACATCACATCGCCGTCGTGGATGGCCGCAGCGGCTTTGGCGCAATATTCATTTGTGGCTTGGTATCGGCCTGTTCGTTCTGCTGGTGCCGATCGCTCTGTCAGGTGCGATCCTCGTCTATCACGACGACATCGACGAAATGATGCGGACGCCTCGCGAAGCATCCGTGCCGCAAGGCCCCGTTGATTTGCCGCTGGCGATTGCCAATGCGAAGCAGGCAGCCGGCGACAAATTCCAGCCGACCGTCGTCCGCTTTCCGGAAAGTCCGCGCGCCCCGATGACGATCTCGCTGCGCGGACAGGCACCCAAAGGGCAAAGGCCGCCTTTTCTGACGGCTTACGTGGACCGCAACGACTCACGCGTCTTGAACCTGGTCGATTTCCGCGCGTCGTTCTTCGGTTTCATGCACGTTTTCCATGAAAACCTCACGATCCCGTTCTATTATGGCCGTGACATCGTTGGTTGGGTTGGCGTCGCGATGCTCGTATTGTCATTAACGGGTCTGTATCTGTGGTGGCCGCGTCATAACCAGTGGGCGCGCGCGTTTGCGTGGAGACGCAGCCCGGCGACATCCTCGAACCTGCACTACTTGGCCGGCTTCTGGGTCTGCGCTCCGCTCGCCTTCCTGTCGCTCACCGGCATTTATCTCGCGTGGCCGCAGCAGGGCCGCTCTGTGCTCTCCACAGTCGCGCCGATCACTGAGCAGCAGCGAGGCGGCGGCGGACCTCAGGCCATCGCCAATCCCCAGCGCTCTCCGGCAGAAATCTACACAGTTGCAGCGGCACGGCCGAACGCAGCGGTGGCTGCAATCTTCTTTCCTTCACCGCAAACCGGTGCATGGCGTGTTCAGCTTCGCGAAGCCGGAAAGTCCGAACCGACAACCATCCTGATCAATGACCGTAGCGGCGCCGTCAGCACCGTCGAACCACTGGCAGGTGACCGGATCGCATTCTGGATTCGCTGGCTGCATGAAGGCAGCCACGCCGGAGCGATCTGGCGCCTGATTGTTTTTGTCACCGGATTGATGCCGGCTGTGCTCGGCGTCACCGGCATTCTCGTGTGGCTGCGCCAGCGCCGTCAGCGCGCTTTAATGAAGAGCGGCAATCACGGACAACTCGCTTCAGCAAACGCGCCCAGCGGCGCAATCAGCAACACCACTCCCGCGGAATAACCGGATCGGTCCAACATGAAAAACAACATCTCGTTTGACACCCACACCGCCCGGCGCGTCGTCTCGTCGCTTATTGCATCTGTCGTCTGGCTTGCGATGCCAGTGGTCGCCTTTGCGCAAGATGCTGCTACGGCAGTCGCGACGACACCGGATGCAGCCGCGTCTCCTAATCCTTTGCTGCCGCATAACCTGTCCCCTTGGGGCATGTTCATGAATGCAGACATCGTCGTCAAAGTGGTGATGATCGGTCTTGCTTTCGCCTCGCTGGTCACCTGGACGGTTTGCTTCGCCAAAATGGTGGAGCTCAAGGCCGACACCCGCAAAGCCAAGAAGCGTATCAAGGTGCTCTCGCACGATGCATCAATGGCTGAGGCTGATCGCGATAGCCGCGACAAAAACGACGCCGTCGCGCAGCTCGTGCAATCGGCTGTCAAGGAAGCAAGCCTGTCGGAAGCGTTCGACGAAGGCTTCAAGGAACGTGTCGAACTTCGCCTGAGCCGGGTCGAGGCCGCCATGGCGCGGAAAATCTCGCGCGGCACCGGCGTGCTCGCCACCATCGGCGCGACCGCACCGTTCGTCGGCCTGTTCGGCACGGTGTGGGGCATCATGAATTCGTTCATCGGCATCTCGGAATCGCACACGACGAACCTCGCCGTCGTCGCGCCCGGCATCGCCGAAGCTCTGCTTGCGACCGCCATGGGCCTGATCGCGGCCATTCCGGCGGTCGTGATCTACAACCATCTTGCCCGCCAGATTTCGGCTTACCGCGCTTTGCTGGGTGATGCGTCGGCGCAAGTAATGCTGCTGATCAGCCGCGACCAGGGCCGTCGTTCCCTGCGCGTCGCGCGAGCCGCGGAGTAAGTTAAGTCATGGGCGCAAAACTGGGTGGAAATCTCGGTCTCGGCGACGATGATCTCGCCGAAACCCATGAGATCAACGTTACGCCGTTCATTGACGTGATGCTGGTGCTCCTCATCATTTTCATGGTGGCAGCGCCGCTCGCAACCGTTGACGTGGGTGTCAATCTGCCTGCGAGCACCGCGACGCCGCCGCCTCGGCCGGACAAGCCGATCTTCGTGACCGTGAAGCCCGACCTGTCGCTGGCTGTCGGCGAAGATATCGTTCCGCGCGACACCTTTATCGGCGCTCTCGACACCGCAACCGGCGGCAAGAAAGCTGATCCGGTGTTCCTGCGGGCGGACAAGACCGTCAACTACGGTGATCTGATGGAGGTCATGAACCTGCTGCGCAACGCAGGCTACCTCAAGATCGCGCTGGTCGGCCTCGACGCAAGACAGAACTGACAACCAAGAAAAATCCAAAGAAGACGCTGATTGTCATGAATGCTCTTGCTCTCTACAGCCCATCCCGGTCCGGCCTCTGGCGTTGGGGCCTGTGCGCTTTGCTGGTTGTGGGCATTCATGGCGCGCTGATCGCGGCGGGCGTATGGTTGGTGCCACCACCACCCGATGCCGTCGGCACGGCATCGCAGCCCATCATGCTCGATCTTGAATCAGCACCTCCGACGCCGGAGCCGCCGGTGGCGGATATCGCGCCCGGTCCGACGATGCAGGAAGCCGAGCCGCCGGCGCCGGAACCCGAAAAGCAGGAAGAGGCCCAGAAGGAAGAAATTCCGCCGACACCGGTGCAGGAAGCGCCCGAGGTGGTCGCGCCGCCGGAAAAGCCGAAGCCGGACCCAACGCCGGAGCCGGTCAAGCCGAAGCCGAAGCCCGTTGTCCAAAAGAAGCCGAAGAAGCCGACCGATACGCCCGCACCGCGCACCACCGCGCCACCCCAGGCGTCACAGGCCGCGCGCGCCAATTACAGCGGCATCCTGGCGGCGCACATCCAGCGCTACAAACAATATCCATCCAGCGCAAAGTCGGCGGGGGAACAGGGCGTCGCAACGGTGGCGTTCTCGGTCACACGCGGCGGGCAGGCTGTCGGCGTTCGGCTCGTTCGCTCATCGGGCCACTCCGCGCTCGATTCCGCGGCCCTCAGCGCGATCCGCAGCGCGCAGCCGCTGCCGATTCCTCCTTCCGATATGCCCGCCTCGGCATTGTCGTTCTCGGTACCGTTCAGATACAGCATTCGCTGAACCGGCGGTTGGTGCGTCGGGGCAAATTGCCCCGACCGTGGGCGGCGCGTCAGCGATATGAGCGTGACGGTTAGCATGGTATAAGCATCCCCATCGGCCACATCGGGGGTTGCGATGTTCGACGGTTTCGACGCTATCACGCTGGCCCGCTTGCAATTCTCGTTCACGATGAGCTTTCACATCGTGTTCCCGGCCTTCTCCATCGGCCTTGCAAGCTATCTCGCGGTCCTCGAGGCGCTGTGGCTGTGGACCGGCCGCGAGGTTTTCATCAACCTCTTCAATTACTGGCTGAAGATCTTTGCCGTCGCGTTCGGCATGGGTGTCGTCTCCGGCATTGTGATGTCCTACCAGTTCGGCACCAACTGGGCTGTGTTCTCCGACAGGACCGGGCCGGTCATCGGACCTCTGATGGCCTACGAGGTCCTGACCGCGTTCTTCCTCGAAGCCGGCTTCCTCGGCGTCATGCTGTTCGGGCTGGAGCGCGTCGGCCACAGGCTGCACTTCTTCGCAACACTGATGGTCGCGATCGGCACGCTGGTTTCGGCGTTCTGGATTCTATCGGCGAATTCGTGGATGCAGACGCCGACCGGTCACGCTGTCAATGCAGCCGGGCAATTTGTCCCGGCCGACTGGTGGAAGGTGATCTTCAATCCGTCGTTTCCCTATCGCCTCGTGCACATGGTACTCGCCGCCTACCTCACCACCGCATTCGTGGTTGGCGCCGTTGGCGCCTATCATCTCTTGAAGAACTCCGCGCTCGACGGGCCGCGCGTGATGTTTTCCATGGCGATGTGGATGGCCGCGCTGGTGGCGCCGATCCAGATCCTCGCGGGCGACCAGCATGGCCTGAACACGCTAGAACATCAGCCCGTGAAAATCATGGCGATGGAAGGCCATTTCACCAGCCATCCCGACGGCGCGCCATTGATCTTGTTCGGCCTGCCCGATCAGGCAGAGGGCGTGATCAAATATCCGATCGAGATTCCACATGCCGGGTCACTGATTCTCAAACACTCCCTCGACGCACCGATGAAAGGCCTCGACACCGTGCCGCGTGAAAACTGGCCGCGGGTCGATATCGTGTTCTGGTCATTCCGCGTGATGGTGGGCATCGGCCTCCTGATGCTCAGCATCGGCATGCTCAGCCTCTTGGGACGATGGCGCGGCACATTATACGACTGGAAGCTTCTGCATCGCTTTGCCCTTGTGATGGGACCGGCCGGCTTCATTGCCGTGATTGCAGGCTGGGTGACGACCGAAGCGGGACGGCAGCCTTACACGGTCTACGGATTGCTGCGCACCGCTGACTCGGCCTCGCCTCTCGCAGCGCCAGCTGTTGCGTCATCGTTGATCGCTTTTATCATCGTGTACTTCATCGTGTTTGGCATGGGCGTGTTCTACATCCTGCGCCTGATGAAGGCCCCGCCACATCACGGCGAGGAAGGTCCTCGCACCGACGTGCCGGCCCGTGCCGCGGGCCTTACGCCGGCGCAGGGGGTCACACCATGACCGGCTTCCCGATCGACATGCCCCTGGTCTGGGCCTTCATCATCGCCTTCGCGGTCTTCATGTACATCGTGATGGATGGCTTCGATCTCGGTCTCGGCATGCTGTTTCCGATGTTTCCGAAGAAAGCAGACCGCGACGTGATGATGAACACGGTCGCGCCGGTGTGGGATGGTAACGAGACCTGGCTGGTGCTTGGCGGCGGCGGATTGTTCGCCGCATTCCCGCTGGCTTACGGCGTGCTGATGCCCGCGATCTACACGCCGATCATCGCCATGTTGATTGGCCTGATCTTTCGCGGTGTCGCGTTCGAATTTCGCTGGCGAACGCAAAGCGAGCGCAATCGCTGGGACGTCGCATTTGCCGGCGGCTCATTCCTGGCGGCGCTGTCGCAAGGCGTTGCACTTGGCGCGATTCTTCAGGGCATCCATGTCGCAGGGCGCAGTTACGCTGGCGGCTGGTGGGATTGGTTGACGCCGTTCAGCATCCTCACCGGGCTTTCAGTCGTTGCCGGCTATGGACTGCTTGGCGCCACATGGCTGGTGATGAAGACAACAGGCGAATTACGCGAGCACGCCTACCGGCTGACGTGGTGGCTGCTGGTTGCGACCTTGGTTGCGATCGTGGCTGTCAGCCTCGCAACGCCATTCCTTCAGGCAGACTACTGGCGACGCTGGTTTCAGTGGCCGAATATTATCTTCACGGCGCCGATCCCGATCGCGGTGATCGTGGTCACGTTGTTGTTGCTCAAGAGCGTCGCGAACAAACAAGACTACAGGCCGTTCTTTCTGACGCTGACATTGTTCGCACTTTCTTATGCGGGTCTCGGCGTCAGCATGTTTCCCTATATCGTGCCGCAGAGCATCACCATCTGGGAGGCCGCGGCTCCCGACACCAGCCTCAACTTCATGATCGTTGGCGTCGCCATCCTGGTGCCGATCATCCTGATCTATACCGCGTGGGCTTATTGGGTGTTTCGCGGCAAGGTCCACGCCGACAGCGGCGGCTACCATTCATGACGACGCACCAGCATCCACGCCCGCTGATCCAGAAACTGCTGTGGTTCGCGGCGCTTTGGCTGCTGGGGATTGGCGCCGTCGGCCTGATCGCCTTCATCTTGCGGCTATGGATTGCCCCGCACTGACCGCCCGCTGCAGGCACTTTCATAAGTATTTTAAAGGATTTACGACACATGGCGCCACCGCGCGGACGGGCCCGTGACTTGCCAGCCGCCCGTGGCTGGGGTTTTATGTTTCCTCAAGGGCTAACGCAGGATTCTCGAATGACAAAGATCAGGCTTCTGCACTTCGCTGTTGCTGCAGCGTGTCTTGTGATGACGTCTCTTCTCGCCGTGCCGCAGGCATTCGCACAAGGCCGCGAGATGATGAACCTCGCCGATCAGCCGGGCTATGTTCCGAACGAGGCTGATGAAGAACTGCCGCCGGAGTACAAGCGAACGGCGGTGTTCTATCGGACCACTGAGGCACCGGGCACGATCATCATCAGCACGTCCGAGCGTTATCTCTATCTCATCCAAGGCAATGGACGCGCGCTGCGTTACGGCATCGGCGTCGGCCGCGAAGGTTTCCAGTGGCAGGGCCTGCAGAAAATCAGCCGCAAGCAGGAATGGCCGGACTGGACTCCTCCGCCGGAAATGATCCAGCGCCAACCGTATCTCCCTCGCTTCATGGCGGGCGGCCCCGGCAATCCCATGGGCGCACGTGCGCTTTATCTCGGTGCCACGGTCTACCGCATCCACGGCACCAATCAGCCGCAGACCATCGGCAGCGCCGTGTCGTCCGGATGCTTCCGGCTGGTCAACGCCGATGTCGCTGACCTCTATAATCGCGTTCCCGTCGGCACGAAGGTGATCATTCGCCAGAAACCTGAACTCTGATCGAATACATCACGTTTTCAGCATCACCCTATTTTTTCGCCAGCTCACCAGCGAGACATCCTTATGAAGTGGAATTTCCGGGCAGGACTTCTGATCGGCCTCGCCGTGGCCTTCGGCGTCGCCGCGGCTGCAGTTGCCTATGAACGCTACGACACACGGACCTTGAAGCGCACCGTGCGCCGCGATGCGGTGCTCTGCGGTGTGAACACCGGACTGCCCGGCTTCTCGATGCCCGACGACAAGGGCAACTGGTCCGGCTTTGACGTCGATATCTGCCGCGCGGTTGCGGCTGCGATCTTTGACGATCCGAACAAGGTCAAATTCATTCCACTGGACGCCACTGAACGCTTCAAGGAATTGCGGGACCGCAAGGTCGATATTCTGTCCCGCAACTCGACGTGGAGCATGTCGCGTGAAACCGAATATGGCCTGAACTTCGCCGCCGTTGCCTACTATGACGGCGAAGGCTTCATGGTACGCCAGTCGCGCAATATCGATTCGGGCCTGGAACTGGATGGCAGCAAGGTCTGCGTACAAGCCAACACCACGACGCAGCTCAACCTCGCCGACTACTTCCGTGCGAACAACATCAAGTATCAGGAAATGAACTTCCCGAAGCTTGAGGATGTGATTGCAGCCTATGACTCCGGCAAGTGCGACGTTCTAACAACCGATGTCTCGCAGCTTTATGCGCTTCGGCTGCGGCTGTCGAAGCCAAACGAGCACGTCATCCTGCCGGATGTGATCTCGAAGGAGCCCCTGGCACCTGTGGTCCGCCAGCGCGACGACGAATGGCTTTTGATCGTGAAGTGGGCAATCTACGCCATGATCAACGCTGAAGAGCTTGGCATCACCTCGAAGAACATCGACGAGGCCATGAAGTCGAAGAAGCCGGATGTCATGCGGCTGGTCGGCACCGAAGGCTCATACGGCGAGGAAATGGACCTGACCAAGGACTGGGCCGCGCGCATTATTCGCCACGTCGGCAATTACGGCGAAGTCTATGAGCGCAACGTCGGAACGGGATCGAAACTCGGCATTCCACGCGGACTGAACCAACTCTGGAATGCCGGCGGCATCCAGTACGCCCCGCCCATCAGGTAACAAACAAAATGCAATGACCTCTCTCCGCATGGAGAGAGGTCATCAATACCCTACGACTGAACTTGGACGCCACTCTACCGCGGGAGCAGGTGTCAGGCTCAATAGCCTTTCAATTCTGCCAGCCGTTCCGCATGGAACGCGGTGTCCCCGAACAATTCCTGGCACACCCGTGCGCGCTTCATGAAGAAGCCGATATCGAATTCATCGGTCATGCCGACGCCGCCGTGCATCTGCACGGCTTCCTGAACCGCCAGCGTGGCGGTTGAACCGGCGCGCGCCTTGGCAACCGCGATCGCCGCGTCCGCGCTGTCGAAGCTCGTATCGAGAATCTGCAGCGCCTTTATCACCGCAGCCTTGGTGATCTCGATATCGGTATAGAGATGCGCCGCGCGGTGCTGCAGCGCCTGGAATTCACCGATCAGTTTGCCGAACTGCTTGCGCTCTTTGATGTACGCAACGGTGCGGCCGAATGCTTCCTCGGCGATGCCGACCATCTCGGAGGCGACCGCCGCGCGCCCGACATTGAGAATACCGGCGAGCAGGGTTCCGCCGCGATCGACGTCGCCGAGCACGCTGTCAGCCGTGACCTCGACATTGTTGAATACGATGCGCGCAGCGTTGTGCGCATCAACCATGGCAGTGCGTTCAATCTCGACGCCCTTGGCCTTTGGATCGACCAGGAACAGCGTCAGTCCGTCGGGTTCACCCGGCTTTCCGGCGGAACGTGCCGCGACGATCAGAAGATCCGACACATGACCGTCGACGACGAATGCCTTGGCGCCATTCAACTTGAAGCCATTCCCTGAACGGACCGCCTGCATCGCGGTCTTGGCCGGGCGGTGCTTGGCGCCCTCATCCACAGCAAGAGTCGCGATCAATTCGCCCTTGGCGAGCTTGGTCAGATATTCCGACTTCTGCGCATCGCTGCCCCCACGGGTCAGCGCGGTCGCCGCCAACACGGCGGTGGAGAGGAACGGCGACGGCATCAGCGTGCGACCGATTTCTTCCATCACCACGCCGGCTTCGACACAGCCCAGACCGCTACCGCCGAAATCTTCCGGAACCAGCAATCCGGCAAAGCCCATTTCGGCAAACGTTGCCCACAATTCGCGTGAGAAACCGGTGGCATCTTTGGTGTCGCGCAGCTTGCGCAGATGGGCGACCGGAGCTTTGTCGCTGATGAGACCGCGCGCGCTGTCGCGCAGCATTGACTGTTCTTCGTTAAGGACGAGAGCCATCTTCAAAATCCGAATAAAACGATGTGAAACAAACCAGCGACGTTACGCGCCAGGTAGATCAAGAATGCGCTTGGCAACGATGCCGAGCATCACTTCACTGGTGCCGCCCTCGATCGAATTCGCCTTGGTACGCAGCCATGATCGCGCCGCGAGGCCTTCATTCGAGCGCGGGCTTTCCCACTCCAGCACATCGGTGCCGCCGGACGACATCAGGATTTCATGGCGACGCTTGTTCAATTCGGTGCCATAGTATTTCAGCGCCGCCGAATAAGCTGGGTGCCCTTGCCCCGCCTTTGCCAGATCCACCGCGCGTTCGGCTGCACACGCCATGGCGGCTTCGTCGATATCGAAGGCCGCAATTTGACCGCGGAGCATCGGATCGTCGAGGTGCCCTTGCTCATCGGTGCCGATTGAGTTTGCGGCTACTTGCCCTACTGGGCGCGCGCCGCGGCGCTCGCCGACTTCGCTGATCATGGAGCGTTCATGCTGCAGCAGATACTTCGCCACGTCCCATCCGCGATTGACGGTGCCGACCACATGGGCGCGTGGCACGCGAACATTGTCGAAGAACGTTTCGCAGAACGGCGACTTGCCGGAGATCAGGAGAATCGGCTTGGTCGAGACACCCTTCGACGTCATGTCGAACAGGATGAAGCTGATACCATCATGCTTCTTGGCGCTGAAATCGGTCCGCACCAGACAGAAGATCCAGTCGGCGAAATTCGCCATCGAGGTCCAGATCTTCTGACCGTTGATGATGTAATCATCGCCGTCGATATCCGCGCGCGTCTGCAGCGATGCAAGATCAGACCCCGCGTTGGGTTCTGAATAACCCTGACACCACCGGATCAAGCCGGCGGCGATCTTCGGCAGGTGCTCGCGCTTCTGTTCGTCGGTGCCGTATTTGAGCAATGCCGGTCCCAGCATCCAGATGCCGAAGCTCGACAGCGGCAGCCGCGCCGAGATCGTCGCCATTTCCTGGCGCAAAATTTTTGTCTCTTCGGGATTGAGACCGCCGCCGCCATATTCCGTTGGCCAATCCGGCACGGTCCAGCCCTTGTCGCGCATGCGTTCGAACCAGAGCCGCTGCGGTTCGGACGAATAGACCGTGTTGCGGCCGCCCCAGAACACGTCGTTCTCGTTCGCGACGGGCTTGCGCATCTCCGGCGGACAATTGGCTTCCAGCCAGGCGCGCGTCTCGGCGCGAAATTGCTCAAGGTTTTCCATAGCGCTGTTTCCTCTTCATTCGCCGTCGGCGTCGCACGCGCGGCAATCAGTGCTTGTTTGGCCGGACTGTACTGCCCGCCTGCGGGAATTCAATATCTCCCTGCTGAAAGCGAGCGGTTGTGAGATATGCTCGGCGTGCACGCTCCATCGAAGGATTGAAAAGACAAGGGAAACCAGCATGCGCTTGCCGACACTTTCGCCTAGCGAAATGAGCGACGATCAAAAGGCAATCTATGCCGAGTCCGAGGTAAGCAAACGCGGCGTTGTCACACCGCCGCTCCGCGCCTGGATCCACGCCCCCGAGGTGGCGCGCCATTCCAGCCGCCTTGGCGCCTATCTGCGTTACGACACCACTTTAGGCGCGCGTTATTCCGAGCTCGCAATCCTCGTGACCGCCCGATACTGGAGTGCGCAGTACGAATGGTACGCGCATAAGAAGTTGGCGTTGCAAGCGGGACTTGATGCCGAAATCATCGATGCCATCAATCATCGGCACGTGCCGGACTTCGACGATCCCAAGGCGCAGCTGATTTATGAATTCAGCGAGGCACTTCACGAGAACCACAATGTGCCGAAGCTGCTTTACGACAAAGCAATCGAAGTGCTGGGAAAGAAGGGCGTCGTCGAACTTGTCGGCCTGCTCGGCTACTACACGCTGGTGTCCATGACGCTCAACACATTCGAGGTCGAACTGCCGAAAGGTGAAACGTCTGACCTTGTGCCGTAGCGAAGGCATCCTAGATCAGCGTGACACAATGTGGAGACGATGATGTCGCTGCCTGACACGAACACGGAAACACCTTCCAGACCCATCGCAGCGGGCACGCGCATCGGCCACGTGCATTTGAAGGTTGCCGATCTCGATCGGGCTCTTGGTTTCTACCAGGACGTTCTCGGCTTTCAGCTGATGCAGCGTTATGGCGACCAGGCCGCGTTCATTTCCGCGGGCGGCTATCACCATCACATCGGCCTCAACACATGGCACAGCAAGGGAGGCAGCCCGCCGCCGCCCGGCACCACCGGGCTGTTTCACACCGCAATCCTCTACCCCACCCGCGCGGCGTTGGCCGATGCGCTCTATCGCGTACTTCAGGCGGGAATTGCGCTGGATGGGGCCAGCGACCACGGCGTCAGCGAAGCGCTTTATCTGCGCGATCCGGATGAAAACGGCGTCGAGCTGTACCGCGACCGGCCGGAGGCGGAATGGCCGCGCAATCCCGATGGATCGCTGGCAATGTTCACGCGCCGCCTCGATGTCGAGGCGCTGTTGCGGGACCGCGAGACGACCTAGATTTTTACCGATGGTTTCCCGCGGATCAGCACCACGGCCGCCGCGATCAGTTCAAACGCCACACAGACATAAAACGGCACCGTGTAACTGCCGAACGCATCTCGCAGCAGGCCGATCAATCCCGGCCCAAAGGCGTAAGTGAACTGGCAGATTGCGGTGACCAGACTGACCAGCACGCCGAACGACGCTGCACTGAACTCCCGTTGAACGATGAGAGACGGCAGCGTGATGGCGTTGCCGACGGAAAAGCCGAACACTGCGCTCGCGGCAAACAACGCGTATTCGTTATGGGTGTTGATCATCACCAGAAGGGCCATGGCCTGACTGGCGAATGATGCCGCGGACGCCTTGCGCTGATCCAACCGGTCGATGACCGTGCCAAGCCCCACCCGGCCGACCACCGCCATCGCGGTCATCAGCGAAACGGCGATGCTGGCGCGTTCGCGGCCCATGATGGGATCGAAGAACGAGATCTGATGCACGATGAACGCGACCTGTGCCACCAACACCAGCGAGAACGGCACGACAATGGTCCAGAACGTCACGCTGCTGAATGCAGCGCTGCGGATCTGCGCGGCTGACAGAGCGGTGGAGGCGGACGCCGATGGAGCAGCGGCATGTTTCGGCGGATGCCCGACCCACAGCACTATAACGGGGATCGCGGTTACCACGATCACCAGCGCCGCAATGATCATGGTCGAGGCGAAGCCATATCGGCCGATAGCGGCAACGAGCAGCGGCACGCCGATGACGCCGCCGCAACTGGCTCCATTCAAGGCAAGGCTGATCGCCATGCCGCGGCGCTTATCGAACCACATCCCGAGCGTGTTGTTGATGGCCGCAACGCTGGTCCCCGCCCAGCCGAAGGCAAACACGGCATACACCGCATAAAGCTGCCACGGCGATGTCACCTGCCCGACCAGCGCTGATCCTGCTGCCATGCAGGCGATGCCGGACATCAACAGCACGCGGGGGCCAAGGATGCGGATGGCCTCGCTGACGAAGGCGACCAGAATTGAACTGAACAGGTAATAGCAGGTCGTCGCCGTGGAGATCTGCGAGGCCGGCCAGCCGTGCAGACGCTGCAATTCGGCGAGATACACGCCCTGACCATAGAACCCCGCACCCCAGGCGAACGTCGCAACGAGGAAGCAGACCCCGACAACACGCCAGCCGACGTACTTGGAGGATGTTTCGTCGACGGCGGATGCAGCGCGCGGCGTGGTCATTGTTGTTAAAATCCCCGGACTTGCGCGATGCAACGCGCATCGGCAGGGCCGCGGACCTTAACGTGGTTTCGAGAGCGATGAGAACCCGTTTTCCGGACAGAAACAGGATGGTTCCGGAAAACGAGATATGGACCGACAGCATCTCGTGCGGCTTCCAGACGATCGGGATCGTTGGTCTATTCCCTTGGAAGATATAACGCGCGGTCCATAAACGCATGACCGTGACGCGAAACATAGCTCGCAAACACACCTCTGGCAGTTCGTGATTTTCCCTGCCGAGCCGGTCTATTGTCGCGCCACGTCCTTTTCGATCGACCGCAACGAAGGCTCGCGCCTCTTTCAGCACTCTTAAGAATCAACTATCGGTTGATTTATTTTTACCGGCTGGCAAAAAATGAATCGACATCAACGTCGCGCAGCTGCGAAACCCGGTCAACAAACGAACGGGGCCAAATCACACATTGCCTCAGATCCGCGTCTCAATATCGCTGTTGCGCACTATCAGGCTGGACGACTAAGCGAGGCAGAAAAGTGCTGCCGGCAGGTACTGGAAAATACCCCACAAAACGCCGAAGCGATGCATCTGCTGGGCGCAATTTCCATCAAAGCAGCGCAGTATGATGCTGCTATCGGCTGGATCAGTCAGGCAATTCAGCTGAACAACCGGAACTCTAATTTTTTCGTCACTCTTGCCGGCGCCCTTCAGAAGCTTGGGAAATTAAACGAGGCATTAGAGTGTTACCGCCTCGCGATCGACCTGAAGCCGAATTGGGTCGACGCCTTGTTCATGAGAGCCAGAGTCCTTCAAACCATCGGATCGAGGGAAAAGGCCATCGAACAATTCAATAAGGTTCTTGCACTCCAACCTGACCACCTCGATGCTCACCGGAGCCTAGTTGTCGTTTTACACGAGTCTGGTCGAACAGGAGATGCACTGGCGGCCTGTGATCGCGCACTTGCTCGATTTCCGAATGTATCCGGCCTTTACAATAATCGCGGGATCATCCTTAAGGCTCTCGGCCGTCTCGACGAAGCTCTTATTGCCTATGAGCACGCAATTGAAACGAGTCGCGGTGGAGACTTTCTCCCCTTTAACAATAGTGTAGACATTCTAAAGAAGACTGGGCGGCTTACCGAGGCCCTCGAGATTTGTGACCGTGGACTATCCCTTTCTCCAAATTCAGCAGAGCTGCTGAATTGTAAAGGGGTCGTATTGGCAGATCTCGATCGGCTGGATGAAGCTCTTAGATTCTACAACGATGCCATCGAACGACATCCGGCTTCGGCGGAAGCGTTTAGCAATAGAGCCAAAATAGCTCTAAGGCAGCAACAGCATGCGAGGGCAATTGCGGATTGCGATCAAGCGATCGCTTTGCACCCCTCTATGCCGGAAGCCTTTCATACTCGAGGAAGAGCACTCAGAGACACAAAGAAGCTTGCGGAAGCCGTGAAAGATTTTGAGCGCGCGATCGAATTGCGCCCAAATTTCTTCCAAGCAATAGTCGATTTGGGCGCCGTCCTTCATCGCTTGAACCGTTTTGAGGAAGCACTCGGTCAGTATGACCGGGTAATCGCGATGAATCCCGAATTTGCTGAAGGATTCCAAGACCGGGGGATCACCTTGCTGGATCTCGCGCGTTACGATGAGGCTCTTCGGGATTTCGAGAAGGCTATCTTACTCAATCCAAATCTAGCCAATGCCCACTGGAACGAAGCCATCGCTCGACTTTTGACAGGAGATCTTAAAGTGGGATGGGAAAAGAGTGAGTGGCGATGGAAATCCGAGGAGGCTCTCAAGCCCTATCGTCGATTTTCTCAACCAATGTGGAAGGGAGAACCACTAGAGGGCAAAACGATTCTCGTTCATAACGAACAGGGTCTTGGAGACGCCATTCAATTTGCTCGTTACATACCGATGCTGGCAGCCAAAGGCGCAAGGGTCATCTTGGATGCTGACCGAGCGCTGAATTCAATTCTATCCGGCATTGAAGGCGTTAATGTTGTTTTGCGGTCAGACGAGAAATACGAACAGTTCGATTTTCATTGTCCGCTGTTGAGTCTTCCTCTTGGATTTAGCACGACGCTCGAGACCATCCCCAACAAGCCTTACCTCCCTCAACCGGTTCGTAGCGGGCGCTGGGACAAGCTCCTTCCTAAAACAAAATCACGAATAGGTATTGTGTGGTCAGGCGGCACTGCCCATCCGAATGATTACAATCGCTCGATCCCGATCGATATGTTTATCCGGGCTCTGGATGGAGTTGATGGGATTTTTGTAAGCTTGCAGAAAGAGGTCAGGCCACGCGATTCCGATATCCTTAAGTCACACAGCGAAATTCTCGATCTTCGTACCGAACTAACCAGCTTCACTGAAACGGCTGAGCTCATTGCTGAGTGCGACCTTGTCATTTCAGTGGATACAAGCGTCGCCCATCTGGCAGGGGCCCTCCAGCGGCCCGTGTGGATACTTTTGCCTTATGTTCCTGATTGGCGGTGGCTTATCAATCGCGATGACAGCCCTTGGTATCCGACCGCGCAACTCTTCAGACAGACTGCGTCCAGGAAATGGGAAACTGTTCTCGATCAAGTGAACGACGCGCTTCGCACCGCGTTCACTCCCAACTGAAATTCGGACATAGGCCCTATGTCGGTGGGGTGATCGCTGAGGCGGCCTTGTGGCGATCATTCGGCCACGAACCGATCGGCGGCTCCGTGGTCGGTCGCGCGGATCCGCGGAACGAGCGGTCCGGATCGGCAGAGCATGCCACGCTGAACACGGGGTGCGTTGAGGTATCCGCCTGCTTAGCGGGCGGACATGGTCGCTGCCGATGCCTCTGTCGCGACCAATGAGATCATTTACGCCTGCCGGAGCCAGCCGCGCCCTCCGAACGGAAAAACCCGCCATGATCGGCGGGTTTTTGATTAGGAAACATACTACGCCGAAATAGGAGGCGTCGCCGTAGGAGACATACTATGCCCGGCGCTGCACGCTCTTAATCCCAGCTCAACGCGCCGCCGCTCTGATATTCGATCACGCGCGTCTCGAAGAAGTTCTTTTCCTTCTTCAGGTCCATGGCCTCCGACATCCACGGGAACGGATTTTCCGCCTCCGGGAACACCGGCGCGAGGCCTATCTGAGCGCAACGGCGGTTGGCGATGAAGTGCATGTACTGCTCGCACAATGCAGCGTTCAGCCCGAGGAAGCCGCGCGGCATGGTATCCCGTCCATAGCCGGCCTCGAGCTGCGCCGCATCGTGCAGCATCTGGCGGACCTCTTCCTTGAAGGCAGCCGTCCACAGATGCGGGTTCTCGATCTTGATCTGGTTGATGACGTCGATGCCGAAGTTCAGATGGATCGATTCATCGCGCAAGATGTACTGATACTGCTCGGCGATACCGACCATCTTGTTGCGGCGGCCCAGCGACAGGATCTGTGCGAAACCGGTGTAGAACCACATGCCCTCGAACACGACGTAGAACGCGATCAGATCGCGCAGGAAGGTCTGGTCGTTCTCCAGCGTTCCGGTCGCAAACTGGGGGTTGTCCAGCGCCTGGGTGTGCTTCAACGCCCACGCCGCCTTCTCGGTGATGCTGGGCACCTCACGGTACATGTTGAAGAGCTCACCTTCGTCCAGACCGAGGCTCTCCACCACATACTGGAAAGTGTGGGTATGCACCGCCTCCTCGAAGGCCTGGCGCAGCAGATATTGCCGGCATTCGGGATTGGTGAGGTGTCGATAGATCGCCAGCACGATGTTGTTGGCGACCAGTGACTCCGACGCAGCGAAGAAGCCGAGATTGCGCTTGATCATGCGCCGCTCGTCTTCGGTCAGCCCGTCACGCGATTTCCACAGCGCGATGTCGGCCTGCATTGAGACTTCGGTCGGCATCCAGTGATTGTTGCAGCCGGCGAGATACTTCTCCCAGGCCCATTTGTATTTCAGCGGCAGCAACTGATTGACG
Source organism: Bradyrhizobium sp. SYSU BS000235 (assembly GCF_049747295.1). NCBI lineage: Bacteria > Pseudomonadati > Pseudomonadota > Alphaproteobacteria > Hyphomicrobiales > Nitrobacteraceae > Bradyrhizobium > Bradyrhizobium sp. SYSU BS000235. Next base: position 2,629,580 of record NZ_JBMHJM010000001.1, on the reverse strand, counting down.
TCAGCACGCGAATTGATCATCGCCTTGTCGTCGACGCGCACGCGCCCACCCGCACGATCGATCGGTCCAGCGTTGCTCGCGGCAGCAACGGGCGGCTTCGGGATGCCGGCCGCTGCAGCGGGCGACGGAGATGTTTCAGACCAGTCCAGCATCATTCACTCCAGAGAATTCCGGTTCAGCCATGCCCGGCCTCACGCCGGGCATGACACGATGGCGCGTGCTTATTGGCACGCCTCGCAATCGGGATCGTTGATGTTGCAGGCGAGTTCCGGAACCAGAATGAGCTCCGGTGCAGCCTCAACCGCATGGGCTGACACGGCATTGAGCTTGCCGTCGGTGCCTTTCAGCGTGGACTTCTCCACGTGGGTCGCGCTGCGGGATCGCAGATAATAGGTCGTCTTCAGACCACGCTGCCACGCCAGACGATAGAGCGCGTCCAGCTTCCTGCCCGACGGATCCGCCATATAGAGGTTGAGCGATTGCGCCTGGTCGATCCACTTCTGCCGCCGCGCACCGGCTTCGATGAGCCATGATGGGTCGATTTCGAATGCAGTGGCATAGAGCGCCTTGAGATCGTCCGGCACCCGGTCGATCTGGCCGACGCTGCCGTCGAAGTACTTGAGGTCCGAGATCATCACATCGTCCCACAGGCCGCGCGCCTTCAGGTCACGAACCAGCGCAGCATTCACCACCGTGAAATCGCCTGACATGTTCGATTTCACGTAGAGGTTTTCGTAGGAGGGCTCGATCGACTGCGCGACGCCGCAGATGTTGGAGATGGTTGCGGTCGGCGCGATCGCCATGACATTGGAATTGCGCATGCCGACCGTCTTGACGCGGGTCCGCAGCGGCTCCCAGTCGAGCGTGGCCGAGCGATCGAACGCATGACTGCCGTCGCGCGCGTCCTCGACCAAAGCATTGGAATCCGCCGGCAAGATGCCCCGGCTCCACAGCGACCCATCGAATGACGGATAGCGGCCACGCTCGGCAGCGAGATCAACCGATGCCGAGATGGCATGATAGCTGATGACTTCCATGCTCTCGTCGGCGAAGGACACCGCCGCATCTGAGGCGTAGGGCAAGCGCAGGGTCTGCAGCGCATCCTGGAAGCCCATCAGGCCGAGACCGATCGGCCGGTGCTTGAGGTTGGAATTGCGCGCTTCCGGAATGGTGTAGAAATTGATGTCGATGACGTTGTCGAGCATCCGCACCGCTGTCTTCACGGTGCGCGCGAGCTTGGCCTGATCGATTCCCATCGGCGTGACATGCGCCGCAAGATTGATCGAGCCGAGATTGCAGACGGCAACTTCACGATCTGATGTATTCAGGGTGATTTCGGTGCAGAGGTTCGACGAATGCACGACTCCGACATGGCCCTGCGGCGAGCGGATGTTGCAGGGATCCTTGAACGTGATCCACGGATGCCCGGTCTCGAACAGCATGGTCAGCATGCGGCGCCAGAGATCAACGGCGCGCACCTGCTTGAACACGCGCATCTCGCCGCGCTCCGCCTTGGCCTCGTAGGCTTGGTAGGCCTTCGCAAACGGCTTGCCGTAAAGATCATGCAGATCCGGCGTTTCATCCGGTGAGAATAGCGTCCACGTGCCATCGGCTTCGACACGCTGCATGAACAAGTCCGGCACCCAGTTGGCGGTGTTCATGTCATGGGTGCGGCGGCGGTCGTCGCCGGTGTTCTTGCGCAGATCGAGGAATTCCTCGACATCGATGTGCCAGGTTTCAAGATAGGCGCAGACCGCGCCCTTGCGCTTGCCGCCCTGGTTGACGGCAATCGCGGTGTCGTTTGCCACCTTCAGAAACGGCACCACGCCTTGCGATTCGCCGTTGGTGCCCTTGATATGGGCGCCGAGGCCGCGCACGCGGGTCCAGTCATTGCCGAGGCCGCCGGAATATTTCGCGAGCAGCGCGTTGTCCTTGATCGACTTGAAGATGCCGTCGAGATCGTCCGGCACCGTGGTCAGGAAGCAGGACGACAGCTGCGGGCGCAAGGTGCCGGCATTGAACAGCGTCGGCGTCGAGGCCATGAAATCGAACGACGACAGCAGATCGTAGAACTCGATCGCACGCGCCTCGCGATCGATTTCGCGCAGGGCAAGGCCCATTGCCACACGCATGAAGAACGCCTGCGGCAGCTCGATGCGGGTGCCCTGCACATGCAGGAAGTAGCGATCGTACAGCGTCTGCAGGCCGAGGAACTGGAATTGCAGATCGCGCTCGGGCTTCAACGCCGCCGCCAGCCGCGCCAGATCGAAACGACGCAGCTCGGGATCCAGCAGTTCGTGCACGATGCCCAGGCCGACATAGGTCTGGAAATAATCGGCATATTGCGACGTCATCTCCGCTTGGCTGGGAAGCTGCTCGCGCTTCTCGACGAACGACACCGCCTCACGGCGCAATGCATCAAGCAAAAGGCGCGCGCTGACGTAGGAATAATTCGGCTCCTGCTCGACCAGCGTGCGCGCCGCCATCACCTGCGCCTGCGACAGCTCATCGAGCGTCATGCCGTCATAGAGATTGCGCCGGGCCTCGGCCAGAACCGGCTCCACCGCCACGCCGTCAAGGCCTTCACAGGCCTCTGCAATCACACGCTGCAGCCGCGCTTCATCGAGCGGACGCAGAACGCCGTCAACGCCGCGCACATTCAAAGTCGGAGCGGCAGGAACAGCGACTTCGGGTCCAGCAGATTCGCGGCGCGCCTTGGCGCGTTCCTCGCGATAGAGCACATAGGCGCGCGCCACCTTGTGATGGCCGCCGCGCATCAGCGCCAGTTCGACCTGGTCCTGAATATCTTCGATATGCAGAGCGCGCTGCGCATCGACGCGACGGGTCAACGCCGCCACCACCTGCGCAGTGATCTCTTCGACGGCTTCATGCACGCGTCGCGACGCGGCCGCTGCCTGGCCTTCGACAGCAAGGAATGCACGCGTGACCGCGATCTGGATCTTGCTGGCATCGAAGCCACTGACGCTGCCGTTGCGGCGGATGACGTGGAAGGCCGGCGCGGAGAACGGCAACTCCGGCGCGCGCGCGGCGATGACTGGCGCCTGACGGCCGTGACTGGAAATCTCAACTGACAAAGACATTCGGCAAACCCCTTCTTGGATCAGGGGGCTTGGGCCGAGGGGACGCTGCATGAAAGCGGCTGACCGAATGTCAGCCGTCAGCGGCGACCACCGGGACACCCCGCCCGAGGACGTTTTCTGGTGTCACGGCAGGTCTCCTGGCTCCGGGTCGTCGCGTCGCTCTACCTTCCCGGATACACCCCGATGGGTCGTCCAGTGGTTTCAAAAGAGCTGATGCTCGCCGTTACAGTTGCGGGGGCAGCTCCGGCATTGCTGCAGATCGGAAAGATCAGACAGCTCACCGGCTTCCCTCTTAGCTTCTGGGTGTTGGTGCCCAGAAGAACCGTGACGACTACATCTGGTATGAGATCGCGATTCGCGTCAATGGGTCGTCGGAGATTTTCTCGGTGGAGACCGGTGGACAGCGGGGACGACTACCCCAGACGTTAACGAAGTGTCACCGGTTCTGGCTAACGGCTGGCATCGGGGCCTCTATGGCGGCTGCCGCAGAAACTGTGCCAATCCGGCAGCCCATGCCTGCCCGCGCGGGTATCACATCGGTCCCGGCGGTCGCTGCCGCGGCAACGGCCGGTGATCATTTCAGCACGTAGTTGTATTGCGTTCGAAAGCCCCGGTTTGAAAGCCGGGCCTTTCTTTAGAGACCTAAGGATGCCAGTCCATCGTCCATCCGCTTGCACGATGCGGCGTCGGTGCGGGTGAGCCGAAACTGCCGATCTTCGCGGCCGAGGTTGAATGTGAGGACGTTTCTATCCTCGGAGAGACTGTCCTGGACCGCCACCGAGTCTTCAATATAAAGCACCAGCGATTGTCCATCACTCGCCGGATCAATGACGACGACTCCGCCTTCCTGCGCAGATCCCGGCGACATAATGACGATGCAATCGTAGCCCGCGTCTTTTCTGAACGCTTGAATCGGGTGGCTTTCCGGGTAGCGCTCGTTGCGTCTCTCGCTCCAATTGCAACTTGCCGACATATAGCGCGGCGCTTTGCGGTCTTTTTGCTTCAATGCAATCCGGACACCATCATCGCGAAACGACAGCATGATCGTTTCCGTCATCTGGCCCGAATGGCGCTTCAGATGAGCGGCATTGTAGTCGCGCCGAAAGCACAGGCTGTCGGTTTTCGATTTGAGCAGGCGATCCAATGGACCATAGGGACTGTTCGGCTGCTCAGCCTGCGCGGTGCAACTCAAGGCAAAGAGCGCAAAGCCAACAATGCCCCCTCGCGTCAGTGACAGATATTCCATGATCACTCCTCCGCGCCGCTCGCTCTTTTGGTCAAGCGAGCGCGGACGGAAGTTCAAGGCTGATCGGAAAAATCAAAAGCCGCCGGAAGGCCCGTTACGACGCCAGCGCCTTCATCTCCGCATAGAGATCGGATTTACCTTCGAAGCCGATGCCGGGAAGATCCGGCATGGTGATGTGACCGTTCTCGACCTTCACACCATCCGGGAAGCCGCCGTAAGGCTGGAACAGATCCGGATAGCTTTCATTGCCGCCAAGACCGAGACCGGCCGCGATGTTCAGCGACATCTGGTGACCGCCGTGCGGGATGCAGCGGCTGGGCGACCAGCCGTGGGTCTTCAGCACATCGAGCGTGCGCAGATATTCACACAGGCCATACGACAAGGCGCAGTCGAACTGCAGCCAATCGCGATCCGGCCGCATGCCGCCGTAGCGAATGAGGTTACGCGCATCCTGATGGCTGAACAGATTTTCGCCAGTGGCCATCGGGCCCGGATAAAACTCTGCCAGTGAAGCCTGCAGGTGATAGTCGAGCGGGTCGCCGGCTTCCTCGTACCAGAACAGCGGATACTCTCGCAGCATCTTGGCGTAAGCGATCGCGGTTTCCAGATCGAAGCGGCCGTTGGCATCCACCGCGAGCTGTGCCTGACTGCCGATTTCCTTCAGCACAGCTTCGATGCGCTCGCGATCTTCCGCGATCGGCGCGCCGCCGATTTTCATCTTCACCACGTTGTAGCCGCGATCGAGATAGCCGCGCATCTCACCGCGCAACATCGAAAGGTCCTTGCCCGGATAATAGTAGCCGCCGGCCGCGTAGACGAACACGCGCGGATTGGCCTCGCGTTTGTGACGCTCCGCGAGCAGACGAAACAGCGGCTTGCCGGCGATCTTCGCAACCGCATCCCAGATCGCCATGTCGAGGGTACCAACGGCAACAGAGCGCTCGCCGTGGCCGCCCGGCTTCTCATTCGACATCAGCGTGGCCCACGCCTTGTCGGGATCGATGTTATCGCCGGTGGAATCGAGGAGCGTCTTCGGATCGGCCTCCAGGAGCCGTGGCGCAAATCTTTCACGGATCAATCCGCCCTGCCCGTAACGGCCGTTCGAGTTAAAGCCGTAACCGACCACCCGCTTGCCGTCGCGCACCACGTCGGTCACCACCGCGACCAGGCTCGTCGTCATCTTCGTGAAGTCGATATACGCGTTGCGGATGGGGGACGAGATCGGCTTGGTGACTTCGCGAACATCGACGATACGAACGGACATTGACAACGCTCTCCTGAGTTCCGGCGGCTGGATTTCTGTCGGCGATGTCTACGCCACGGGCCGGAAAGTTCAAGAGAAACCGCTAGCGTCCCGATTTCGAAGTTCGCATCATTCCGCGGCACATTCGTCTGCGAACTTCGGAATCGAAGGACGCTAGCAAGCTATTGTTCTAGTGTGGCTTTGGTTCAGAAGTCCGCATTCCGGACTCGCCGCACGAGTGATGCGGACTTCTGAACCGCCACACTATTTTTTGCGACCTTCCGCCTCTTTTCCGGGCCTCTGCGCGTGTGATAAACAGCGCACCGGACGTTTTTTAGAAAGTGCATTTTTTGGAGAATTGAAGGTGCTGACAGCGCTGCGATCTTTCCTGGTGGTGTGCGCGCTGCTGGCTGTGGCGCAATTGTCCGCGACGTCCGCCCATGCCGACAAGCGCGTTGCGCTGGTGCTCGGCATCTCTTCTTACGAACACGTCGCCAAGCTGCCGAACCCGTCCAACGACGCAGGCGCCATGGCCAATCTGCTCAAAAAGGCAGGCTTTGACGTCGTCGAAACCTATCGCGATGTCGGCATTGCCGCCTTGCGCCGGGCGGTGGGCGATTTCTCGGACAAGGCGCAGGACGCCGATGTCGCCGTGGTGTTTTATGCGGGTCACGGCATCGAGGTGGATGGGACGAACTACCTTGTTCCCGCCGACGCCAAATTGGCGCGCGATTTCGATATCGAGGATGAAGCCCTGTCGCTTGATCGTCTGCTGAAGGCGATCGAACCCGCAAAGCGTTTGCGGCTCGTGATGCTCGATGCCTGCCGCGACAATCCATTTTCCAAGACCATGAAACGCACCGTCGCGTCACGCTCGGTCGGGCGTGGTCTCGCAAAGGTCGAGCCCACTGTCTCCGATACGCTGATCGCCTTCGCCGCGAAAGCAGGCTCGGTCGCGCTCGATGGCGACAACGCCAACAGCCCGTTCACCACAGCGTTGCTCGAAAACATCGCCGTCCCCGGCGTCGATCTGCGCATCGCGTTTGGCCAGGTCCGGGACTCGGTGATGGCAGCGACGGGCCGCAAACAGGAGCCCTACGTCTACGGCTCGCTCGGCGGCAGGACCATCGCCATCGTCGATGCGCCAGCATCGCCCGCTCAAGCTCAAAACAAGCCGGCCGCGGCAGCCACACAGGTTGCGGCTGCGCCGGCGGATCAATCCGCGACGCCACGCACATCCTCACCTGCTCCGTCGTCGGCAGACATCGCGGAAGCCTGGCGGGCCGTCTCCGCAACCAGCAATCCCGCCGTGCTCGAGGCTTTCGTGCGCCGCTTCGGCGACAGCATCTATGGCGACCTCGCCCGCGCGCGCATCCAGGACTTGAAGGTGCAGCAGACCAAGGTGGCTGCCGCGACATCCGACGAACGATCGCTGCAGCCGGCGCAGAAGGTGACGACGCCGGCGGCTTCGTCGCCCGCAGCTTCCGCTCCCGCGGCGACCGCAGCCTCAACCCCGACGAACTATCTCGGGTGCTTCAAGGATCAGGGCAAGCGCGATCTCGACGGACATAATTTCTACGACCGCAACATGACCACGCAGCTGTGTATCTCAACCTGTCGCGAGAAGGGCTTCAGCCACGCCGGAACGCAATACGCGTCATATTGCTTTTGCGGCAACAAGTTCGGCGCCTCCGGCCCGGCCGACAACTGCAACGCCAAGTGCACCGGAAACCGTGACGAGACCTGCGGCGGCACGTGGGCCAATTCGGTGTACAAGGTGAATTGATCGACTTGCGGCGAGATCGCTGCCGCAAGCTCAAGCGAGAAACTTACTCGCAATAAAGCGGGCTATCATCGAACCCAAAGCAGAACGGCGGAGACCCTGTCGGTCGCGTGATCTGCCGACGAATATTGTTCCGCTGCCAGAGCGCACGCTTTTGTGCCTTGGTCAGATGAACGACGGGGCGTGCGCACTTGTCATGGGCATCCTTGTCGGTCGCCACATTCCACAGCGCCTTGCTGCTGTCGGCGGCACACGTCAGCATCAGATTTTTATTCACGCAGACCTGCGCGCCATCGCTGTAAGTCTTGCTGTTGTAGACACAGGTCAGAGCAACCGGCACCGCCGGAGAAGCCGTTGCGGGCGCGGCAGGCTTCGGGGCCGGCGAGGATTGCGCCACGGCGGGCGCACACAGCGCGATCAACAGACAGGAGGCGAAAATATGCTTCATGCGATTTTACTAGCGCGCTGCTGTCTCATCAAAAAGACAATCAGCGCCGGATGCTTAAGAACAATGATTAAAATTCACGCGGATTGAAATATTTGGCCGCTTGGACATTCCGGCCCGGCGAACACGCGCCGGACCGGAATGCTTGACTTTCGTGGTTCGCTTTACTTGGTCAGCGGGCAGCCGCTGTCCTTCGCAGCCGGGAAAGCCTTGTCGCCGGGGACGGTCGAGATCAGCTTGTAGTAGTCCCATGGCTTCTTGGATTCCGACGGCTTCTTGACTTCGAACAGATAGAGGTCATGCACCATGCGGCCGTTGGCCAGTACCTTGCCGCCCTGGGCGAAGTCGTCGTTGACCGGAAGCTCCTTGAGCTTCTTGGTAACCGCCTCCGTATCCTTGGTTCCTGCAGCCTTCACCGCCTTCAGATACTGCAGCACGGCGGAATAGGTGCCCGCCTGAATCATGTTCGGCATGCGGCCTGTGCGTTTGAAGAAGCGCTGTCCAAGATCGCGCGTCTTGTCGTTCAGATCCCAGTAGTAACCTTCGGTCAGCACGAGACCCTGGGCTGCCTGCAGACCGAGACCATGCACCTCTGCCAGCGTCAGCAGCAGACCCGCAAGCTTCTGGCCGCCGGCCACGATGCCGAATTCCGCCGCTTGCTTCACCGAATTGGTGGTGTCGAGACCGGCATTCGCAAGACCGATGACCTTCGCCTTTGAATTCTGTGCCTGCAGCAGGAAGGAGGCAAAGTCAGACGAATTCAGCGGATGGCGAACCGATCCGAGCACCTTGCCGCCCTTGGACTTGACGATGTTGCCGGTATCTTCTTCCAGCGAATATCCGAACGCGTAGTCCGCCGTGAGGAAGAACCAGGTATTGCCGCCGGCTTCAGTCAGCGCGCCGCCCGTTCCGACACCCAGCGCATGAGTATCGAACGCCCAGTGGAAACCGTAGGGCGAGCAGGCATCACCGGTAATACGCGAGGATGCGGCACCGACTACGATGTCGATCTTCTTCATCTGCTTGGACAGATCCTGCACGGCGAGCGCGACCGAGGACGTGGTCAGCTCGGTGATCATGTCGACGCCTTCAACCTCGTACCATTTGCGCGCGATGCTCACGGCGAGGTCCGGCTTGTTCTGGTGATCGGCCTGGACGATCTCGATCTTCTGTCCGAGCACTTCGCCCCCGAAGTCCTCGACAGCCATCTTGGCAATCTCGACGGATCCCTTACCGCCGTAGTCAGCGTACACACCGGACTGGTCGTTCAGAATGCCGATCTTGACCTGCGCTGCGGCCGGCAACGCCGTCGATACGCAAAATGCTGCAACCGCAGCAGCAAGCAATTTTGATTTCATATGTCGCTCCCAGTAAACTTCTTGTTTGAGGCCGTTCCTTTTATACCGACGAAGTCCTTACAGTCATTCGACTTTAGCAGCGATCGTTAAAGCCGCTGCGACACGATCCGGATTTTGCAGCGCAACCTAGATGTCGGGCGGCTGGTAATCCGGTCCCTTTCAGCATCTACTGCAGTAAGACCACGATGCATGAGGAACAGATGGGTCGCTTGACGTTTGCCCTGGCCTTTTGTGCTGCTCTTTTTGCATCGCAATCGTTCGCGCAGGAATTTCCATCGCGACTGGTCAAGATCATCGTGCCTTTCGGGGCCGGCGGCCCTGCGGATGTGACAGCAAGGCTGATCGGCAAAATTCTTCAGGAAGACTTCAAACAGCCTTTCATCGTCGAGAATAGACCCGGCGCAGGAGCTGTGATCGGGACATTGGAAGCCGCGAAGGCACCCGCGGACGGCTATACGCTGCTGATGATGTCGAATGCCCAGACGGCAAACGAATCCCTTTTGCCGCAACGGAATTACGACCTGATGCGCGACTTCATCCCTGTCGCCCCGATCAACAGGTCCGATCTCGTTTTGGTGGTCCATCCATCGGTCCAGGCTAAGGCCCTGTCGGAGTTCATCGCGCTCGCCAAAGCTCATCCTGGAAAACTGAACTACGCGTCATCCGGACAGGGCACGCCGTATCACATGGCCGGCGAACTCTTTAAGGTCATGACCGGCACCAACATTGTTCACGTCCCTCATCGCGGCAGCGGAGAAGCCCGCAACAATGTCATCGGCGGGCAAATCGAGATGATGATCGATGCGGTCACCACCATGGCGCCGAACATCGCCGCGGGACAAGTGCGTGCGCTTGCGACAACGGGGACAACGCGCTCCAGCGTCTTGCCGGATGTGCCGACCGTAGCGGAAGCCGGCGTGCCCGGATATGAGGCCACCATCTGGCTCGGCATCATGGCGCCCGCCGGCACGCCGCAACCCATCGTCGAGCGATTGAACGCCGCGATCAACACCGCTATCAAGCGGCCCGACGTCGTTGACCTGTGGGCCAAGCAGGGCGCCGCGCCCATGTCCATGACGTCGAAAGAGTTCGACAAATTCCTTCGCGGCGACATCGCCAAATGGGCCAACGTCGTCAAAACTATCGACAACAAGGCGCAGTAAAAACCATCCCATGAACACGCTCAAAATTCTCAGCGGCGGCGCCGCTCAGGGACTTGTGGACTCGCTTGCCGCGAAATTCCGCGACATCACCGGCTATGTCATTGAAGGCGAATTCGGTGCGGTCGGCACAATGGCTGAAAAATTGCGGGCCGGTCGGCCTGCAGACGTGTTGATCCTGACGACAGCCGTGCTCGACGCTCTGGCACGTGACGGGTTCATTGTGTCCGGCGCTGCAACCGACGTCGGCCTCGTCGAAGCTGCTATTGCAGTGCGGGCCTCCGATCCGGCTGTTGCTGTCGATACGGCCGATGCGTTGCGCGATTCTCTGCGCGCCTGCGACGCCTTCTTTGTCCCGGATACCAAGGCCTCCACCGCCGGGCAGCACATCGCCAAAGTATTGAGCCAACTTGGCATCGCCGGCGACATGAAAGATCGGCTGCGGGAATTTCCCAATGGTGCGACCGCGATGCGCCACCTTGCCTCATCCGATGCGGCACGTCCGATCGGCTGTACGCAGACCACGGAAATCCTCAACACACCTGGGCTAACGTTGATCGGACCGCTGCCTCCCGGATGCGAGTTGGCGACGATGTATGCCGCCACACCCACAGGGCAGACCACCCACGCGACCGCCGCAACCACGCTGATCAAACTGCTGACCGCATCTGAACAGCACGGTGCCAGGCAGCGCGCAGGCTTTCTAAGCAGATCGGGAAATTAGTGTTTCGGCCTGAATCGGCCCGCGGACAGCTTACGAAAGCGAACACCCTTGCCGTCGCCGAGTCGTGTCGCCTCGTAGCCGCCATCGCGAATGGCATCGCGTTGAGGCCGCGCATTTTCGGGATTGCGTTCTTTCTCCCACCACGTCGCCCGCTGCGAGGCACGCGGCAGCGCAAAGCCGAGGATGTCCTCGATCTGATCGAAGGTCAGAACCAGTTCGATCGCGGTCTGCTGCGACAAATATTCGCGAAGCGGATCGTAGTCGCTCACCTAGTGCTCCAATTTTTGAAGTATTGTTGGACGATAGGTACGTTGCATTGGTAATTTTGAACAGGGCCTTTTCGTGAAACTCTTTGTCTTCGGTCTCGGTTACAGCGGCAGATACATCGCCGAACGGCACCTGGCGAATGGGCACAGCGTAACTGGAACCGTGCGCTCACGTGATAAGGCGGAGGTGCTTTCAAGCTCCGGCCTGATCGCGCGAGTTTTCAGCCCGGATGAAAGCGACGGCGAGATCGAAGCCGACCTGCAGGCAGCCGAAGCTGTGCTGATCTCGGCGCCGCCGGCCGCGGATGGCGATCCGGTTCTGATCGCCTTCGCGCAGCATATCGCCGCAGCTCCGAACTTACGTTGGATCGGCTATCTGTCGACCGTTGGCGTCTATGGCAACCATGATGGCGCATGGGTTGACGAAGATACTTCCGTCAATCCGGGCAATGCACGCTCGCGTTATCGCGCGAATGCCGAACAGGCGTGGCTTTCATTCGGCGCGGCGAATGATGTCGCGGTCCACATCTTCCGGCTCGCCGGCATTTATGGTCCGGGCCAGAACCAGCTTGTGCAATTGGCCAAAGAGACGGCACGCCGCGTGATCAAACCCGGGCAAGTGTTCAACCGCATCCATGTCGAGGACATTGCGCGCGCGGTCGACGCGTCGCTGGACCGGCCATACGCGGGAAGAATCTACAACGTGACGGATAATGAACCGGCGCCGCCACAGGACGTGGTGACGTTTGCCGCAAACCTCTGCGGTTGCGAGCCGCCGCGCGAACTCGACATCGAAAATGCCGGCCTCACCGAGATGGGCCGGTCATTCTTTGCCGAGAACAAACGCGTCCGAAATCTCCGCCTGCGCGACGAGCTCGGCGTGACGCTGGCCTATCCAACCTATCGCGAAGGCCTGACCGCGCTCCGGGCAGCGGGAGATGGGCCGAACTGATGGTCCAACTCCCGGCTCGTCCGGTTATGCCGCGCGAATGGCTTCCCAGACCTTCATTGGCGAGAGCGGCGTCTGCAGGGTTTTGACGCCAAGCTCGCTCAACGCATCGATGACGGCGTTGGTGACACAGGGCGGTCCGCCGATCGCTCCCGATTCGCCACAGCCTTTGGCCCCCAAGGGATTCGTTTTGCAAGGCGCCGCTTCATCGAGCGTGACCTCGATCGGCGGAATGTCGCTGGCGCGCGGGATGCAGTAATCCTGATACGTCGCGGTGATCAATTGACCTTCAGCATCGTAGGCGACGCCTTCATACAACGCCTGACCAATCCCCTGCGCCACGCCGCCATGGATCTGCCCTGCGACCAGCATGGGATTGATGGCGATCCCGACGTCGTCGACCGTGGTGTAACGCACCACGCTGGTGATGCCGGTCTGCGGATCGATCTCGACTTCGCAGATGTGCGTGCCATTTGGCCAGCTTGGTGCATCCACCTCGCCCTGGCTGTCGACGCTCAGCCGGCCGCCCTGCTCGTGCTTCGCCAGATCGAACAGGCTGACGCGACGGTCGGTGCCGACCACCGTCAACCAGCCATCACTGTATTCGATGTCACCCAATGAAGCTTCAAGAAGGTTCGATGCTTTCTCGCGCGCCTTTTCGATGAGATCAACAGTCGAGACCGCAACCGCGGTGCCGCCAACGAACAACGAGCGCGAGCCTACGCTGCCGCCGCCGGTCGCAAGATCCGTGTTGCCTTGGATCACGTCGATGCGATCGATCGGAATACCGAGTGCGGTCGCGGCGATCTGCGAATAGGCCGTCTGCAGGCCTTGCCCCATGGCCTGGGTGCCCGAATGCAAGACGACGCGTCCTTCAGTGGTCGCCGAAATCGTCACTTTCTCAACGTGCACGCGACCGCCGGTCCATTCGATGTAGCTTGTGAGACCGCGGCCATAGAGCAGGCCTTTCTTCTTCGCCGCCTTCTTGCGCGCAGCAAACCCGTTCCAGTCCGAGAGCTCCGACGCACGTTCAAGCATGTGAGCGAAGGCGCCGCTGTCGTAAACCTGACCGACAGCGTTCTTGTAGGGAATCTGCGCCGGCTTGATGAAATTCACCTTGCGGATCTGGCGCGGGTCCATCTTGAGCTGGCGCGCCGCCGCATCCATCAATCGCTCGACAATGAAGACCGCTTCCGGCCGCCCGGCGCCGCGATAAGGCCCGGTTGGCGCAGTATTCGTCAGCACCGCCTTGATGTCGAAGTGGATCAGTGGAAGGTCGTAAACACCCGTGGCGACGAACGGACCAAGCACCAGCGGAATGATCAGGCCGGCGCCTGTCAGGTAGGCGCCCGTACCGCCATACGAGCGCACGCGGAACGCCTGCACCCGTCCCTTTTCATCGAGCGCGAACTCTCCGACAGATGTCAGGTCGCGGCCATGCGAGCCGCCAACGAACTCATCGATACGCTCGCCGCGCCAACGCACCTTGCCGCCGAGTTTCGTTGCGGCGTAGGCGACAATACCGTCCTCCGGAGAGAGATTGGTCTTCTGGCCGAAGCCGCCCCCGATATCCCCGACCAGCACGTGAACGCTGTCCTTCGGGCGTTTCAGCACCGCATCAGCAAGAACGTCACGCGTGGCAGTCGGAGTTTGTGACTGCACGTAAAGCGTCAGCCGTCCGGTCTTCTTGTCGACTTCCGCAATCGTACTGCGCGGCTCCATCGCCGCCGGCACAAGGCGCTGGCTCACGATGTCGAGCGATACGACATGCTTGGCCTTGGCAAACGCCGCTTCGACAGCCTCGGCATCGCCATAGCTCATCGCAGCCGCGATATTGTCCGGTGCATCCTTCCATACCACAGGCGCTCCGGGCGCGACCGCTGCAACAGGATCGACGACGGCCGGCAACACGTCGTAATCGACCACGATGGCTTCAGCCGCAGTCTGGGCCGCGCTACGAGACGTGGCAACTACGGCCGCGACCGGCTCACCGGCGAACCGCACGGTCTCATGGGCCAGCAGCCGGCGTGGAGGAGCCGCCAAAGCCGAACCATCGGGCCGTTTGAAAATCGGCAAGGTCGGCAGCGAGCCAATATTGTCCGCGACCAGATCGGCGCCGGTGAAAATCGCTTTGATCCCCGGAAGCTCAGAGGCCGATTTGGCGTCAATCGACTTGATGTTCGCATGAGCATGTGGCGACCGCAGGACGTACAGCCAAAGCGCGCCGTCTTCCGGCTTGTCGTCGATGAAATGCCCCGTACCGGTGAGAAGTCTTTGGTCTTCGAGACGCTTGACGGACTGGCCCGCGCCGAAACGCATGTTGCCGGGCAGAATATTCATCGACAATTCCTCAATTGGCTTCACAGGGGCTCATGCGGGCGGCATCTCCCCACGTCTTCAAGACAGAGATAGTCCCCAAGGCGGAAGCAGCATAGCCCCCTGCGGGTTGGGCTTCGCATAGCACATCTGCATCCCCTGCGTTGAGTCGTACAGACTGATTTTTCCGAGCTAAAATCAGGCAGAAGGGTGCCTTCCGCGACGCTTTGCATGTCCTCGGACATCCGACTAAACTTGGCGCCATGAACGAGATGTTCCGTCCCAAGACCGCTCGCAGCGCTGCGGTAAAGCCCATTCGCACTGCGGCCACGGCCTGTCCGCACGATTGCCCTTCCACCTGCGCGCTCGAGGTGGACATCCTCGACGAACGCACCATCGGCCGCGTCCGTGGTGCGGCGGACAATGGCTACACCGCTGGCGTGATTTGCGCCAAGGTCGCGCGCTACGCCGAGCGCATCCATCATCCGGATCGCCTGCTGCAGCCGCTGCGGCGGACCGGCGCAAAAGGCTCCGGCACGTTCGAGCCGATCGCATGGGACGATGCGCTCGACCTCGTCGCCGAAGCGTTCATCAAAGCCGAACAGCGGCACGGATCGGAAGCGATCTGGCCCTATCAATATGCCGGAACCATGGGACTGGTGATGCGGGACGGCATCCACCGCCTGCGTCACGTCAAGAAATATTCCGGCTTCCATTCGACCATTTGCGTCAACCCCGCGTGGACGGGCTTCATCGCCGGCACTGGGCTTCTTGCAGGCCCCGATCCGCGCGAGATGGCAAAGTCGGACTGCGTGGTGATCTGGGGCACCAATGCCGTGAGCACGCAGGTCAACGTGATGACCCACGCGGTGCGCGCGCGCAAGGACCGCGGCGCCAAGATTGTCGCCATCGACGTCTACATGAACGGCACCATGCTACAGGCCGACCTGCCGATCCTGATCCGCCCCGGCACTGATGGCGCACTCGCCTGCGCAGTGATGCACTGCGTGTTTCGTGACGGAAAAGCCGACCGCGATTTCCTCGCGCAGCACACCGATGCACCGCTCGAGCTCGAAGAGCATCTGCGCAGCCGCGGGCCGGAGTGGGCGTCGCGGATCACCGGCTGTCCGGTGGAGACCATCGAGGAATTCGCCCGACTCGTCGGAGATACCAAGCGAACGTATTTCCGGCTCGGTTACGGATTTTCGCGCTCACGCAACGGCGCGCCCAACATGCATGCGGCGAGTTGCATTGCCGCCGTCACCGGCGCCTGGCGTTACGAAGGCGGCGGCGCGTTTCACAACAACGGCGCGATCTTTCACTGGGACAAGACACTGATCGAAGGACTCGACGCCGTCGATCCCTCGATCCGTTCGCTCGACCAGTCGCGCATCGGAGCGGTGTTGTGTGGCGACGCAGAGGCCCTGTGGAACGGCCCGCCGGTCACGGCCATGCTGATCCAGAACACCAACCCGATCTCCGTGGCGCCCAACCAGACTCTCGTCAAACAGGGATTCGCGCGCGAGGACCTGTTCGTCTGCGTCCACGAGCAATTCATGACGGAGACTGCCCAGGTCGCTGACCTGGTGTTGCCGGCCACCATGTTTTTGGAACACGACGATGTCTACCAGGGCGGCGGACACCAGTACATTCTCGCCGGGCCCAAGCTGATCGAAGCGCCCGGAGAATGCCGCTCCAATCACGAGGTGATCGTTGGGTTGGCGAAACGGCTTGGCGCGGAGCATCGCGGCTTCGACATGAGTCCGCACGAGATCATCGATTGGACCTTGCAGCATTCGGGCTGGGGCGATTGGGAAAGTCTGAAGCGTAACCGCTGGGTCGACTGTCAACCGGATTTCGACACCGCGCACTACACCAAGGGCTTCGCATGGCCCGGCGGCAAATTCCGCTTCAAGCCGGAATGGCCCACAGTGCCGTTCCGCAGTCCGTGGCATTCCGGCCCCGTCGATGACATGCCGGTGCTGCCGGATCACTGGCAGGTGATCGAAGAGGCAGATGAAGAGCACGGCTTCCGGCTGGCGACCTCACCGGCACGCAGCTTCCTCAATTCGACGTTCACGGAAACGCCCACTGCACTCGGCCGCGAGCAGAAGCCAACGGTGATGATCCATCCGGACGATGCCGCAGCGCTGTCGATTAGCGACGGCGACAAGGTGATCCTCGGCAATCGTCGCGGCGAGGTGCGCCTGCATGCCAAGCTGTTCGATGGCGTCCGGCGTGGTGTGCTGATCGCCGAATCGATCTGGCCGAATGCAGCCTACGAAGACGGACGCGGCATCAATACCCTGACCGGCGCCGATCCGATCGCGCCCTATGGCGGCGCGGCCGTTCACGACAACCGGGTCTGGATCAAACCGTCAGTAAATTGACGGTTCGTCCACCGGACCGCCGAAACTGCTTTCAAGGAAATCGAAGTCGCAGCCCTCATTGGCTTGCCGGATGTGGCGCGTGAACATCCAGCCGTAACCACGCTCGTAGTGCGGCTCCGGCGCCTTCCATTCCGCGCGGCGCCTCGCCAGTTCCTCTTCCGGCACATCCAGATTGATAGTGCGCGCCGCGACGTCGAGCGTGATCTGATCGCCGTTGCGCACCAAGGCCAACGGCCCGCCGATGTAAGACTCCGGCGCGACATGCAGGATGCACGCGCCGTAGCTGGTGCCGCTCATGCGCGCATCCGAGAGCCGCACCATGTCCCGCACGCCCTGTTTCACCAGTTTGGTCGGGATCGGCAGCATGCCCCATTCCGGCATGCCGGGACCACCTTGCGGACCAGCATTGCGCAGGATCAGCACATGATCCGCGGTGACATCGAGATCTTCGCGATCGATCGCCGCCTTCATCGACGGGTAATCGTCGAACACCAGCGCCGGGCCGGAATGCTTCAGGAAACGGGGCTCACAGGCACTGGGCTTGATCACGCAGCCATCGGGCGCCAGATTGCCACGCAGCACCGCCAACGCGCCCTCGGCATAAATCGGATCGTCGACCGTGCGAATGACGTCGTCGTTATAGACTTCCGCGCCGGCGATGTTTTCGCCAAGGGTTTTACCGGTGACGGTCAGCGCATCGAGATGCAGATGATCGCGAATGCGCATCATCAATGCAGGCAACCCACCGGCGTAGAAGAAGTCCTCCATAAGGTAGGTATCACCACTGGGACGAACATTGGCGATCACCGGCACCTTGCGGCTCGCCCGCTCGAAATCATCGAGGCCAATGTCCTGCCCGGCGCGTCTCGCCTGCGCGATGACGTGAATGATGGCGTTGGTCGAACAGCCCATCGCCATCGCCACCGTAATCGCGTTCTCGAACGCCTTGCGAGTCTGGACCTTTTGCGGCGTGAGATCTTCCCACACCATGTCCACGATGCGGCGGCCGCATTCAGAGCTCATGCGGATATGACCGGCGTCCGCCGCGGGTATCGACGAGGCGCCCGGCAGCGTCATGCCGATGGCTTCGGCAATCGCCGTCATCGTGCTGGCCGTGCCCATGGTCATGCACGTGCCGTAGCTGCGCGCGATACCGGCTTCGACGTTCACCCATTCTTCGGCTGTGATCTTGCCGGCGCGGCGCTCGTCCCAGTACTTCCAGGCATCCGAGCCGGAGCCCAGCGTCTTGCCCTTCCAGTTGCCGCGCAGCATCGGTCCGGCCGGAAGGTAAATCGTCGGCAGCCCCATGCTGGTCGCGCCCAGCAGCAGCGCAGGTGTGGTTTTGTCGCACCCGCCCATCAGCACCACACCGTCGACCGGATGACCGCGCAGCAACTCTTCGGCGTCCATGGCCAGAAGATTGCGGTAGAGCATGGTCGTCGGCTTGAGCAGGGATTCCGAGAGCGACAGCGCTGGCAATTCAATCGGGAAGCCGCCGGCCTGCAACACGCCGCGCTTCACGTCGTCCACGCGGGTTTTGAAATGCATGTGGCACGGCTGGGCGTCCGACCATGTGTTCAGGATCGCAATCACCGGACGGCCCACCCACTCCTCGGGGGCATAACCCATTTGCATGGCACGGGATCGATGCCCGAACGACCTCAGGTCATCCGGCGCGAACCAGCGGGCGCTTCGGAGCGATTTGGGGTCTTTTCTTGTTGTAGTCGACATTGCTGCACCTGCGGGAAACGGGAGGTTTAATCGCCTCATAGCATACGCCAGCGACGTCGGTCACGGGGCGCACTGAACTCGGGGCGCAAGGGACAGCAGCAGATTTCAGCCAGTGACAAGGGCATGTGACGGGACCACGACATAAAACGAGCGCGTCAAACCTGACGCGCTCGTACAGACTTTCAGGAAAAGAGTGTGTTACTGAAGACTTCGCGCCAGCTTCGCGGCCTCCACCATGTTGGACAGCGCCGCCTTCACCTCCGGCCATTTGCGCGTCTTCAGACCGCAGTCCGGATTGATCCAGATCTGATCGGGGCTCAGATTGCGTCGCGCCTTGTCGATCAAGGCCGTCATTTCGGACACGTCCGGCACGCGCGGCGAGTGGATGTCGTAGACGCCCGGACCGATTTCATTCGGGTACTTGTAGTTTACGAAGGCATCCAGCAATTCCATCTTCGAACGCGACGTCTCGATCGAAATGACATCGGCATCCATCGCTCCGATCGCGTCGATGATGTCGTTGAATTCGGCGTAACACATATGAGTATGGATCTGAGTCTGATCCGTGACACCGCCTGCCGAGATCCTGAAGCACTCAACCGCCCAGTCGAGATAGGCTTTCCAGTCCGCCTTGCGCAGCGGCAACCCCTCGCGAAGCGCGGGCTCATCAACCTGGATGACGCCGATGCCTGACTTTTCAAGATCGACGACCTCGTCGCGCAACGCAAAGGCGATCTGACGGCAGACTTGGTCTCGCGACAGATCATCACGCACAAACGACCATTGCAGCATGGTCACCGGTCCTGTCAGCATGCCCTTCATCGGCCGCTTCGTCAGCGACTGGGCATAGGACGACCACTCGACCGTCATCGGCTTCGGACGCGAGACATCGCCGAAAATGATCGGCGGGCGGACGTAACGTGAGCCGTAGCTCTGCACCCAGCCGTGTTTTGTGAATGCATAACCCGACAATTGCTCGCCGAAATACTGCACCATGTCATTCCGCTCGAACTCGCCATGGACGAGCACATCGATGCCAATGTCTTCCTGCCAGCGCACGGCCGCTTCCGTCTCGCGGCGCAGGAAAGCGTTGTAGCTGGCATCGTCGAGGGCACCCTTGACGTGCGCCGCGCGTGCCTTGCGGACCTCTTCTGTTTGCGGGAATGATCCGATGGTTGTCGTCGGGAACGCCGGCAGGTCGAGGACATCGCCTTGCAGCCTGCGGCGCTGCGCGAACGGACTGTTGCGACGCGCGACCTCAGGCGAAATATTTTCAGCGCGTCGTTTCACGGCCGGATTGTGGATCTTCGGGGATGACGCGCGCTTTTTGGCAATGGCATCCGACACCCGCAGTACTTCACTCACCGAATCGCGCCCCAGCGACAGCGCGTGGCTGAGAGTGGTCAGTTCAACCATCTTCTGGACGGAAAACGAGAGCCAGCTCTTCAGATCCGGATCCAGATCGGCTTCCTGGTTGAGGTCGATCGGCACGTGAAGCATCGAGCATGACGGCGCCAGTTGCAGGCGATCTGGTTCCCTGCTTTCAACGAGAGGTTCGATCTCATTGAGGAGCTTCGACAGATCCGTTCGCCAGATGTTGCGGCCATCGATCACGCCCAGAGAGAGGACAACGTCGGCGGGCATGGCCTGAGAGGCGGTCGACAGCTGCTGTTTGCCGCGAACCAAATCCAGATGCACACCGGCCACAGGCAATCGGGCGACCAGATTCACGTTCTCGCCGAGACCGCCAAAATAGGTCGCGAGCATGATCTTGATGCCCGGAACCTTCAGCGCGAATTCACTGTAAACCGTCTTCAACGCGGCGACCGTGGCCGCATCGCAATCGAGCGCCAGACAGGGCTCATCCAGTTGCACCCACTCCGCGCCTTCTGCTGCCAGCTGCTTCAACACTTCAACATAGACCGGCAACAGTTTGGGCAGCAGCGATAGCCTGTCGAAGCCCTCACTTGCTTCCTTGCCGAGCTTGAGGAATGTCACCGGCCCCACGAGAACAGGCCGGGTCTGATAACCCAATGCTTTTGCTTCGCGGTATTCGTCGATCACCTTGGTCGAGGCGAGCGAAAACTTCTGATCCCTGGAAAATTCAGGGACCATGTAGTGGTAATTGGTATCGAACCACTTCGTCATTTCCTGTGCGGGAACGCCATGACCATGATGATGATCTCCGTGTCCACAGGCACCGTGCTCTCCGACGTCCGTCTGGCTGCCGCGCGCCATCGCGAAATACGTCTCGAGTGACACCGGTCCGCCAGCCCAGCCGTAGATGGCGGGAATGGCGCCGACCATGACGCTGGTGTCGAGCACGTGATCGTAGAGAGAGAAATCGTTCGATGGGATGATAGTCACACCCAGCTCGTGCTGGCGCTTCCAGCTTGCCGCGCGAAGCTGCGCAGCAATCTCAAGCAATGCCGCCTGATTGATTTTACCCGACCAGAACTGCTCGAGTGCGGCTTTGAGTTCACGCCGCAGACCAATGCGCGGAACACCCAGCGTGCTGACTGGAATTGAAGACTTGGTCGCAGAAGAGAGAGTCGACATCGAAACCCCGTGATGTTGCTGGGGGGAGTCGGACATGCGCACACAAGGAAGGCGGGGATGCCGTCTTCTGCAAGCGACACACCGGGGCACCCCGCCCGTGGACGTTATGACATCGCGGCAGGTCTCCTGGCTCACGGGTCAACGCTCACACCCAGCCTTCCCGAAGCTTACGCCTCAGTGGCATCGACAGGTGAAGCTCGCCGCTCACAGTTGCGGGGGCAGCTCCGGCTTTGCCGACCATTCAAGGTTCAGCTCACCGAATTCCCTCTTAGCTCCGGATCGACGACCCCGGAGAACCACGACATGGACGTTATGGGCAGCGGCGCGTGGGAGGTCAATCCGCGCAATGTCCCAACTCTTTGCGCGGGATGGCGTTGAAGCCATGCTGCCCACTGCGGCGCCGTCCCGAGTGGGCTGCTTTCCAAACTTCAGGTCGCGATATGCCGCGGCGGCGACGGCGGACCGTAGAGCTCCGGCTTGTCAGCCGCAGACGCGTCCGCCGACCGATCTCCCGACAGCCAGCGCTGCACGACAACGAAGAACACCGGCACCATCAGCAGCGCGAGAACGACCACTGCGATCATGCCGCCCATCACGCTGGTGCCGATCGCCTGCTGGCTCTTGCCGCCAGCGCCATGCGCGATCACCATCGGCAGCACGCCGCAGACGAAGGCAAGACCGGTCATCAGGATCGGCCGGAAGCGCAGATGGCACGCCTCGACCGTGGCTTCCAAGAGGGGTTTGCCCTTCGCCCGCAGATCCTTCGCGAACTCGATGATCAGGATCGCATCCTTGGCCGCAAGTCCGATGATCGTGATGAGGCCCACGGTGAAGTAGACGTCGTTGGGAAGCCCCCGCATCGAAGCCGCCGTCACGGCGCCGGCGATGCCGAGCGGCACGGTCAGGAGAACCGCGAGCGGAATGGTCCAGCTCTCATACAGCGCGGCAAGGCAGAGGAAGACGACCAATGCCGACAGGCCGAGAATGAAGGGAGCCTGGGAACCGGAAAGCTTTTCCTGCAACGACTGGCCCGTCCACTCGTAGCCGAAGCCACGCGGCAACTGGTCCGCCAGCCTCTCCATCTCGGCGATGGCATCGCCACTGGTATAGCCGGGCTTGGCCTCGCCACTGATGCGGACGGACGGATAGTAGTTGAACCCGACAATCTGGGTCGGCCCTTTTGACCACTGGACCGTCGCGAAGGACGAGAACGGCACGAGCTGGCCGCGGCTGTTCTTCACGTTGTACGCCATGATGTCGTCGGCGGTCATGCGGCTCGCCGTGTCGCTCTGCACGATGACACGCTGCATGCGCCCGCGATTCGGGAAGTCGTTGATGTAAGCCGAGCCGAGGTTGGTGGAGATCGTGTTGTTGATGTCCTCGAAGGTGACGCCGAACGCGCCGGCCTTCTCTCGGTCGACCACCAAATTGACTTGCGGCGCGGGCGGCAAGCCTTCGACATACACGTTCTGCAGAATTGGATTCTGCTTGGTGCTGGCGAGCAGCGCGTCGGTCGCGTCCATCAGCGCCTTGTAGCCCTTCTGGCCACGGTCCTGCAGACGGAAGCTGAACCCGCTCGAATTGCCGAGGTTGTCGATGGGTGGCGGCTGCAGCGCAGAAATGCGCGCGTCCCGAACCGACGAGAGCGCCTTGTTGGTGTCTGCGACGATCGCGGCGGCAGTGTCGCCCTCGCCGCGTTCCGACCAGTCCTTCAGCGTGATGAAGGCCTGCGCACTGTTCATGCCCTGACCAAGGAAGCTGAAGCCGGTCAGGAACGTAACGTCTTGGACACCCGGACGTTCGAGCAGATATTTTTCGACCTTCTGAACGACGGTTTCCGTGCGATTGAACGATGAATCCGAAGGCGTCTGAACGTCCGTGGTGAAGAAGCCCTGGTCGTCGACCGGCAGGAAGCCGCCCGGCATCCGCACAAATGCCCACGACAGGCCGACCAGCAGGATGGCGTAGATCGCCATCAACCGGCCGGTTCGCTTCAACTCCCAACCCACGAAGGACGCATAGCGCTCCTTGATCGCATCGAGCTTGCGGTTGATCCAGCCGAACACGCCGCTCTTGCCGTGCTCGTGACCTTTCTCGATGGGTTTTAGAAGCGTGGCGCACAGGGCCGGCGTCAGCGACAGCGCCATCAGTGCGGAGAAGCTGATCGCGGCAACCATCGTGACCGAGAACTGGCGATAGATGATCCCCACCGACCCCGGGAAGAACGCCATCGGCACGAACACCGCCACCAGCACGAGCGTGATGCCGATGATGGCGCTGGTGATCTGGGACATCGCCTTGCGCGTGGCGTCCTTCGGCGAAAGTCCCTCCTCGCTCATGATGCGTTCGACGTTTTCCACGACGACGATGGCGTCGTCGACCAGAATGCCGATGGCAAGCACCATGCCGAACAACGTCAGCATGTTGATCGAATAGCCGAGCATCAGCAGTGTCGCACAGGTTCCCAGCAACGCCACGGGCACCACGATCGTCGGAATGATGGTGTAGCGGATGTTCTGCAGGAACAGGAACATCACGATGAACACCAGTACGACCGCCTCGACCAGGGTCGACAGTACCTTCTCGATCGATGCTTCGACCACCGGGGTGATGTTGTAGGGAATGTCGTAGGCGATATTGGCCGGGAAGAACTTCGAGAGTTCCTTCATCTTCTCTTCAACGGCACTCGCAGTCGCCAGTGCATTGCCCGTGGGCGACAGCAGCACCGAGAGACCCGCGCTCGGCTTGCCGTTGAGCCGGGTCGTAAACTGATAGCCCAGACCACCGACTTCAATCCGCGCCACGTCGCGCAGCCGCACGGTCGAACCATCGGGGTTCGCACGCAAAACGATGGATCCGAATTCATCGGGCGAGCTGAGCTGCCCCTTCACCAGCACCAGCGCCGACGTCTTCTGGTCGCTCGCGCTCGGTTCCGCGCCGATACTGCCGGAGGCAACCTGGGCATTCTGCGCGGTGATCGCCTTGGTGACGTCGTCCGCCGTCAGATTGAACCCCACGAGTTTGGCCGGATCGACCCAGATGCGCAACGCGCGCTCGGTCGAATATAGCGTGGCGCGTCCGACACCCGGGATGCGGCGAATCTCGCCGAGCACATTCCGGATCATGAAGTCGCCGAGGCCCACTTCGTCGAGACTGCCGTCCGTGGAGCGTAGCGTGATGATCTGCAGCACCGCGCTGGATGCTTCCTCGATCAGGATGCCCTGCTGAAGCACGGCGCGCGGCAGACGGGATTCGACCCTCTTGATGCGGTTCTGGACTTCGACGGAG
Source organism: Bradyrhizobium sp. SYSU BS000235 (assembly GCF_049747295.1). Taxonomy (NCBI): domain Bacteria; kingdom Pseudomonadati; phylum Pseudomonadota; class Alphaproteobacteria; order Hyphomicrobiales; family Nitrobacteraceae; genus Bradyrhizobium; species Bradyrhizobium sp. SYSU BS000235. Next base: position 2,605,021 of record NZ_JBMHJM010000001.1, on the reverse strand, counting down.
GCCAGGCTCGAATCCGTCCCGGGCACGAAATTCGCGATGATTTCCACCTGACCGAGCGAGTCACTGGTGGATTCGAAATTCAGGATTCCGGACGCGCCGTTGAGTTCCTCTTCGATCAGGCGCGTCACGCTGTTGTAGAGATTTTCCGGCGACGCACCCGGATAGCTCGTGCTGATCGAGATCGAAGGCGGCGCGATGATCGGATACTGCGCAACAGCCAGGAACGGAATCGAGATTGCGCCGATCAAGCAAATGAACAGCGCAATCACCCATGCGAAGATGGGGCGATCGATGAAAAAACTCGGCATGGTTCTACTTGTGAAGCTCTGTGGTCGCGGTCGGGTTGCTGACTCCGTCAGACGCGTCAGCGCGCACTTCCGCCCAGGCCTTCGGCACAACCTTGTCGCCCGCTGTAAACTTCTGGAAGCCCTCGACGACCACGCGATCGCCTGGCTTCAGACCATCATTCACCAGCCAATGCCCGTTCTGCTGGCTGCCCGTACGTATGGGCTGGATGGCGACGCGGTTGTCGTCCTTCACAACGAACACTTCGGCTTCGCCAGTGCCTGTACGCTGGACCGCTTGTTCCGGAACTGCGAGCGCATCCGTGTCGACGCCCTGCTCGATGAGCACGCGGACATACATGCCCGGCAACAACTCACGCTTGGTGTTCTTGAATTCGCCGCGCAAGGTGACCTGCCCGGTATAGGTGTCGACCTTTGCGTCCGAGAACAGCAACTTGCCCTTCAGCGGATAGAGCGTGCCGTCGTCGAGAACGAGTCTGACCGCAGCGCTATCGGGCGCGACCTGTTCCAGATCGCCGGCCTCGAGCGCACGCCGCAGCTTGTTCAGGTCGCTGATCGGCTGGGTGAAGTCGGCATAAACGGAATCGAGCTGCTGGATCGTCGCGAGGCTCTGGGTGTCGTTCTGCACAACAAGGGCGCCTTCGCTCACGAGCGCAGCGCCAATCACGCCGCTGATCGGCGCACGGATCGTTGCGTATTCCAGATTGAGCTTTGCACGGGCCACCTCGGCTTCCGCTGCGGCGACATCCGCCTTGGCCTGCAACATGCGCGCATTCGCGTTCTCATGCTCGGCCTGAGACACAACGCGCTGATGCACGAGAGTCGAGATACGGTTGGCCTGCAGCGATGCCTGTTCGAACGCGGCATTGGCCTTGGCCAGCGACGCTTCCGCCGCCTGCAGTTCGACCTCAAACGGACGCGGATCGATCCTGTAAAGGATGTCGCCGGCCTTCACTTCGCTGCCCTGCTCGAAGCGCCGCTCGACGATGATGCCGGAGACACGTGGACGCACGTCAGCAACACGCGTCGGTGCGATTCGCCCGGGCAGTTCGCGCAGAAGAGCCCGGGGCTTGGGCTCGACCGTTGTGATGCTAACTTCAGGAGCAACAGGTGTGGCGGCCACCGCTGAGGTTGGTTCGTCGCAGCCGGCGAGCAAAGGAGCTGAAACCGCCAGCAAAATCATTCCAACGAACGCATTCCGAGTCTGCATCATCACACCTTTTTCTTGTCGCTCCACAAGACATGCAAAGGCACCCGCGTCCTGGCCGTACGAATCGGTCAAACGAAACGTGTGTCTTCGATCTTGCTTACGCGCAGAAAAGTAAATGTTCGGATGCAACGCAACAATTTGAGCGGCGGCGCAATGCCACACGTTCTTAGTTGTTGAATTTTTTTGTGTTTTCGAGATTCACGCGATTGTGACGCTGCATGGTTCCTTCATATCGCGGATGTTCCGTTGGAACTTCACAGTATCGCCAAAAACGTAAATCGAATCTGCGAAATGGAACCGGCGTTCGCGCGACGCTCATCGTCTGTTGTAACCGGGAGCGACCATGTTCTTCAGCTGCACCAGCAGCGTGATGATCCAAGCCGCGGCGAAAAGGCCAGCGAGACCCAGCGCGGTCCTGCGATCCAGCAGCGAGAGACCGGTCCAATACCAGACACGATAGATCCAAAGTCCAGTTGTCGCGGCGCCCATGATGCAGACGAGAAATTTCAGCGCGTAGCTATTTGCGACGCCCAGCGCACCAAACAGGATGGTCGCTGGAATCATGAACATCTGACAGGCGGAAATCAGCGTTTCGTTCATTGGCCCCTCTTTGACGAATCGCGCGAAGTATATCTGTCCGAAGACGAAATTTGATGGACGAATCCGAAAGCACCACATGCGGACATTTTGAACCGGCGTAGCGCTCGCGACACTCATGGACAGGACGGCGGTACGCCGTCGGAACGCTTCCCTCCAAGGATCACAGCGATCATGACCACTCCATCGACGATCGGTTCAATGGCGCTCGCTTTAGTCCTGCTGGGCACGAGTGTCGCAAACGCAGCTAACCCGAACTTCATGGGCAAATGGACCGTCACCGCCTCACAGCCGGCACCGTGGGCTCGGCCGGACGACAAGCCCGTCGAATCCGATCTCAAGGCCTTGGTGGGAAAGGCGGTCACCTTTTCTGCCGACCGCATCGATGCGCCTCGGCCGCTGACGTGCCGGAAGCCACATTACGAGATGAAGCAATATGATCCTGACATGCTCTTTCAGGGCGGTCTGACGGACCCTACGAAGCAGGCTGCAGCGCTGGGCTATGGCAAGAAGATCGCGACGCTCGAAACCGGCTGCGAAGGCGCGTTCGATTTTCACTTCATCAATTCGGACAGCGCGATGTTCGCTCTGAACAATCGGCTCTACAAAATCGAACGAAAGAAGCCGTGACCGATAAATGCGGCTAGATAAATATCGAAGACACCCGGCGAAATCTGCGCGCAGATCAAAGATCCCGCCCGCAACAGCGGGCGATCGTTGGATGAAATCGTCACGCACATCGGCACTGATCATCTGGTGGCGTGGGCCTGGGCTCCAGGCGCTGACCGTCAGCTCGTTCCGGGCACGCAACAGCTTGCCGAAGCACTGGCTGCGGCCCGGGTCAAAACCGGTGCGGCGTGTCCAAGAAAATAAGGACTTCTCGCAGGTTTGCCGAGGCGCGAAGAACCGGCAAGAACATGTGAAGAACGAGGCTTTGCGCGACCCAGCCCACCGCGATCAGGGGGTAGCTGACACAGAAAAACTCTATCATTCTGACCCAGAGATACACTCATCCCCGAAAGGACCGCCGATGCGACTCATCTCTCGCGCTGCTCTCGCGACTGCCGCCGCGCTGGCCCTCACCAGCATCGGACCTATCGCCATCGCCAACCCCGCCTTCGCGCAAGGAAAGCCCGTTACCACGCCATCAGGCTTGCAGATGACCGACACCCAGGTCGGTGCCGGCGCGCAACCAAAGCAAGGACAGACCGCCGTGGTGCATTACACCGGCTGGCTCTACACCAATGGCGCCAAGGGCAAGAAGTTCGACTCGTCCGTCGATCGCGGTCAGCCGTTCGAGTTTCGGGTCGGCGCTGGACAGGTCATCAAGGGCTGGGACGAAGGCGTCGCCACCATGAAGGTCGGCGGCAAGCGTACGCTCGTGATCCCGCCGCAGCTCGGCTATGGCGAACGCGGTGCCGGCGGCGGCCTTATCCCGCCGAATGCGACTCTCATTTTCGATGTGGAGTTGTTGGGAGTAAAAGGCTGAGCCCGCTCGATGTCCGCGCTCATCTTCGCGGAGCGCCCTTATCGCGATACGCAATGGCGGAGGGAGTGAGATTCGAACTCACGGTACGGTTTCCCGCACACACGCTTTCCAAGCGTGCGCCTTAAGCCACTCGGCCATCCCTCCGGATGCGCTGTCATGACGGGGCACGCGTGATTTTGCAAGGGAGAGCGGCCATCAACGGCAAATATTCCACAAACCGTTGATTTAAGGACACAATTCCTTCGCTCAGCTCGCCTGATTGAGACGTTTCCCGGCGGCTTCACCCAGACTTTAATGCAGGAAAGCACCGTTCGCCGACCGAAGCGGCCGGACAACCGCGGTCTCCTCCGGGGTCGAAGGCTCGTCGGGCGACAGGTGGGTCGCCTCTAGGGCAGCGATAAATCCGGCGAACCACTGGTGGATCGTCCCCGACCGCAGCTTGGCCATCATGGCCTCCCACCGCAGCCGGCGTTCCGTAGCGGGCATCGCCAGCGCCATCCCAATGGCGCGCGCCATTCCGTCAATGTCGTTCGGATTGACCAGCAAGGCGGTGTCGAGTTCGTTCGCTGCGCCTGCGAACTTCGACAGCACCAGAACACCCGGATCGATGGGATTTTGGGCTGCAACATATTCCTTGGCCACAAGATTCATTCCGTCATGCAACGGGGTCACGACGCCAACCTGCGCCGCGCGATAAAACCCTGCGAGAACGGTTTGGCTAAACCCTTTGCTGAGGTAGCGGATCGGCGTCCAATCCACCTCACCGTGGCGCCCATTAACATCGGTCACCTGCTTCGCAAGTTCATCCTGCAAGGCGCTATAAGCCTCGATACCCCCGCGTGAAGGCGTTGCAATCTGCAGGAACGACACCGAGCGCTTCAGCGACGGCTGCATCTCAAACAGGCGATCAAAGGCGCTGATGCGATTAACCAGCCCTTTCGAGTAGTCGACGCGATCGACCCCGATCGCGAGACGTTCGCCATGCAGGCTTCGCCGCAGCCGCGACACGTCCGGATGCGATGACGCGCGCTGAGCCTGGGCGGCGAACCCGTCAACGTCGATCCCGATCGGGAACGTCGCGAGACGCGAGGTTCCGAACCGTGAGGTGGCAATTCCGTTTTCGACATGCAGCCCAAGATCGGACTGCAGGCAATCCGCGAAATTCTCGCGATCGTTATCCGTCTGGAACCCGATCAAGTCATAGGCCAGCATCGCTTCGATCAGCTCGCGATGATGCGGCACGCATTCCATGACAGCGCGCGACGGCCACGGGGTATGAAGAAAAAAGCCAATCGGATTGCGAACACCGAGATCCCGCATTTCCGCGCCGAGCGCAAGGAAATGGTAATCCTGGATCCAGAATGCAGTATTGGGTTTGCGAAAACGCATCAGCGAGCGCGCCATGAAGGCATTCACTTCGCGATAGGATTGGTAATCGTCGTGGGACACGCGAATGAGGTCGGAACGCGAATGCAGCGCAGGCCACAATGCGGAATTCGCGAAACCTTCGTAGTATCCGCCGTAATGCGCCGCCGGCAGATCCAGCAACGCTAATGCGCCTGCCCCGAGCGATTCAATTTCGGCAAAGGAATCCTTATGAGCACCATCACGGACATGGCCACTTGAGCCGACCCAAATCGCGCCGGATTTTTCGACCACCGGCAACAGCGCTGCTGCCAAACCGCCCGTCATAGGCTCGTTTGCTTTGGCCCTCGCGACGCGATTCGATACGACGACAAGATCCACAGGGGCCCCTTTCTAGTTTTGCTAGAGCAAAACTAACACCTGTTCATCAATATGGTTCCTGATCACCATTCAGACGAAATGAAGTCAAAGTTAGGCGCGCCGAAGTATGGAACCGAGTTCCGCTCTTTCACGCACAGTAATTTGGAGTTGACTTCATGTTGAGAAGAAAACTTTGAAGTGATTCACAAGACAAGAGCGCGCGCAGATTCTTTTTATGTTTCTTATTCTGCAGCGAGTGCTTCATCGTCGAGAAGCTGCGTCAGCCATGCGCGGACATCTTTCGGCGCCTTGAAATGTCCGCTCACACCATGCGCGCGACGGCCGACCGAGAATGAGACGCCGCGAAACGAAGGCATGATCGCAAACACCGATTCATCGGTCACGTCATCGCCTATAAAAATCGGCCTTCGGCCAGAAAAGGGCGCATGATTCATCAATTCGCGAACGCCTGTCGCCTTGGTGAATCCCTTGTGCTTGATTTCGACGACAGATTTTCCAGGAAGAACATCGATCGGCGCTTCAGGAAGATCCGCTCTGATCGCTGAGACCGCCTCATAAATCGCGCGTTCGAACTGCGGCGCCAACCGATAGTGCAGCGCGATCGAATAGCCTTTGTCTTCAAGCAGAATACCGGGACTCAGCTGCGATATCGCGATGAAACGGCGCTTGAGATCGTTGTCCATCGGTGGCGCGTGCGTATCGACCGCTTCATTGTCGGCCGACAATCGCATTTCCGCGCCGTGACCACCGACTGCGGGGAACTGAAGTGGAGCGAAGATCACGTCGATATCCGTCAAGGACCGCCCGCTCACGAGCGCGAGCGCACCGTCGAGACGGTCGTGCAATGCCAGCAACGTGGGGCCGAGCGTCGGTGGCACGATGATATCGCGCGGCGTCGGCGCGAGTTCGATCAACGTTCCGTCGATATCGAGCAGCAAGGCCGTCTCATCGAGATCTGGCACGATGCCCGCCGGTGCGGGCAAGATGTCCTTTTCAAGTTTGGAAGAGGGTGTCACGTTCTCACTCATCGATTACTCCCGCGCAGCCAGCGGCCGCGCCACATCTTCAAGAGATTTCCGCTCGGCATCGATGCCATACCGCCAAGCGATGACAGCGGCGGCAAGCATGAGAATGGATCCGAGCAGATAGCCGGCAAGCACACTGCTGCGCGAACCGGTATCGATTAACACACCGAACAACGAGGGCCCAATCACACCGCCGACACCGGTTCCGATGGCGTAGAACAGTGCGATGGCCAACGCACGGACCTCCAGCGGGAACGTCTCGCTCACAGTCAGATACGCAGCGCTCGCAGCTGGAGATGCGAAGAAGAAGATAATCATCCAGGCGATTGTTTGAGTCTGTGCATCAAGAATTCCGATCGAGAACAGATAGCCGGAGATCGCGAGGAGAAGTCCGGACACACTGTAAGTCAACGCGATCATCTTGCGTCGACCCAGCGTGTCGAAAAGCGGACCGAGGATGACGGGCCCAAGGAAATTCCCGGCGGCGAATGGCAAAATGTACCAACCCACATGCTCCGATGGAATTCCGAAGAAATCCGTCAGGATCAGCGCATACGTAAAGAAAATGGCGTTGTAGAAAAAAGCCTGCGCTGTCATCAGCGCCAGGCCAACCAGCGACCGGCTGCGGTAGGTGCCGAACAAGGTGGTTGCCACTTCGCGCAACGGCGTGTGCGTGCGCATCTTCAACTTCATTTTCGGCAGCGGCGGTGCGTCCTGACGACGGTGCTGCGCAACAGCGTCTTCGATCTCCGAGACGATCGCGACGGCACGCTCAGGTTGACCGTGGATCATCAGCCAGCGTGGGCTTTCCGGAATCCAGAGCCGCATGAACAACACGACAAGACCCAACGTCGCACCGATAAAAAACGCCACCCGCCAGCCGTGCTCAGGATCGATCACCTTCGGATCAAGCAGGACGATGGCGCTGACTGCACCAATCGCGGCGCCGACCCAGAAGCTGCCGTTGACGACCAAGTCCGTGCGGCCGCGATAGCGCGCAGGAACGAGCTCCTGAATCGTCGAATTGATCGCTGTATATTCACCGCCGATGCCTGCGCCGGTCAGAAAGCGGAAGACGGCAAAGCTTGCGAGATTCCACGAGAACGCAGTGGCGGCGGTGGCCGTGAGATAGACGGCAAGGGTGATGAAGAACAACTTCTTTCGGCCGATACGGTCGGTCAGCCATCCAAAGCCGATTGCACCCAACACCGCACCCGCGAGATAGGCGCTTGTGGCAATCCCGATATCAGTGTTGCTGAATCTGAGGACGGGGCTTTCCTTCAATGCGCCGGCCAGGGCGCCTGCCAGCGTCACTTCCAGGCCGTCGAGAATCCAGGTGATGCCCAGCGCGGCAATCACGCGGGTATGGAAACCGCTCCACCGGAGCGAATCGAGCCTTGCCGGAATGTCAGTCTCGACAATGCCGGCTTTCGCCACCGCTGAAACACCCGGAGGACGTGATTGCTGGGACGCCTGGATGTTTGTCTCTCTTTCCAGCCTCACTCTTGCCCCTTCTCGTAACGTCGCAAGCGATTGCTGGCCGAACAGACAGTCAGCCCCAGGGCGTCAAGCGCTTCCGAACGGGACTATGTCGAATGGAAAAAGCCCGGACTGTTGATCCAGGTTCATTCCGCTGAAGGAGTGCGTCTGCTCCTCACTGCCAATTCAAAACGCGGAAAAAAGTTCCACAATCTGAGAAGGAACCTCTTTTCCCGAGAGCAATCAGACATCAGAACATTGATAAGAACATGACAGCAAAAAGCCCGAAGCAGAGAACGGCTTCGGGCTTGAATGCAACAAACGATGCGCGCGTGAGCTAGGCAGCCTCGGCCGGCGGCGCGAGATCCTTGTAATCGTTCGCGAGCCTGAGCGGCGGCTCGGTCATGGTCTGGAGCTTTTCCAGCGTCATTCCCGGAATCATTTCCACCACCGACAATCCCGATGGCGTGACGTCGATGACAGCGTAGTTGGTATAAATGCGCTTGACGACGCCTGCCGCCGTCAAAGGATAGCTGCAGTTGAACTTGATGCGCGGCTGCCCCTTCTTGTCGACGTGCTCCATGATCACCCGGATCGCTTTGGCGCCGACAGCAAGATCCATCGCGCCGCCCACGCCCGGGGGAAATTCGTCATCTTCCGTGGTCCAGTTCGCGAGATCGCCCTTTTCCGACACCTCGAATGCACCGAGCAGGCTGACGTCAAGATGACCACCGCGGATCATCAGAAACGCGTCAGCGTGGTGCACATAAACGCCGCCCGTCACCAGGGTGGTGAGGTTCTTGCCGGCATCGATCAGGTTCGGGTCTTCGTGTCCGGGCTTTGGCGCACCGCCAAGGCCGAGCACACCGTTCTCGCTGTGAAAGATCACTTCACGCGTTTTCGGCACGAAGTTCGCCGCAAGCGTCGGGATGCCGATGCCGAGATTGACGAAGTTGCCCTCGTGGAGATCCTGCGCTGCGCGCCATGCCATCTGGCGCCGGTTCAATGGTGTCATTGCTTGTCTCCCGTCTGTTTTCCCGGAACCACCACCACGCGATCCACGAAGATGCCGGGTGTCACGACAGCTTCCGGATCCAGCGTCCCCAATTCGACGAATTCATCCACTTCCACGGCGGTCAGCTCAGCAGCCATGGCGCAAACCGGATTAAAGTTGCGTGCGGATTTGTTGTAGATCAGATTGCCCCAGCGATCGGCCTTGGCAGCCTTCACCACCGCGAGGTCGCCCTTCAACGGCTTCTCAAAAACGTGAAGCTTACCGTCGATCATGCGCTGCTCCTTGCCGTCGGCAAGCTTGGTGCCCGCAGAGACCGGCGAGAAAAACCCGCCCAGACCCGCCGCGGCACACCGCATCCGCTCGCTGATCGTCCCCTGCGGGACCAGCTCGAGCTCCAGAGTCTTGGCGCGGTAGGCCTTGAGGAAGGCGCTATAGTCATCCGATCGCGGGTAAGAACAGATCACCTTGCGAACGCGGCCGGAATTGATCAACCGTGCAAGGCCCCAGTCCCCGTTGCCTGAGTTGTTCGCAACAACTGTAAGGTCCTTTGCTCCCTGTTCGTGCAGCGCTTCGAGCAGATTATTGGCGACACCGACGGTGCCAAATCCAGCAACAAGGACGGTCGCTCCATCCTTCACCCCGGCCACGGCATCCGCCACGGTCTTTACCCGCTTATCGATCACGTTTTCGCTCACTCCTTTAGCGGCATCATGCCTGTTCGATCGGCGGCAAACCGAGTGCCGCGGATTGAAGTTCTTCCGCGTGAAGCCGCAAGTCTGTGCGAACTTCGGGATCGGGACACTAGTCAAGAAGCTGCGTGCGATCAAACGCTTCCCCTGCATTATGGGAATGCACAAAGACAATCCTTTCGCATCTGCGAGATCATCCGCAACGATTGATCATGAGCGAATCTCGGGACGCTCAAGCGTGGATGCATGACTGCGACACGACATCCGCAACGAAAATCCAAGTTGCAAAGTTTTGCGGGCGGGTTGTTAATTAGAACAATTAAAAAATCTTCGGGTCGAAGTTCTTAGGGAGGTCCATGTGTCGACAGTCAAACTCACCATCAATGGCAAGTCGGTCTCTGCCGACGTTGAGGACAGAACGCTTCTCGTTCATCTGCTGCGTGATCATCTCGGCCTCACCGGGACTCATATCGGGTGCGACACCAGTCAATGTGGCGCGTGTGTGGTTCATATCGACGGCCGCGCGGTGAAATCCTGCACGACACTGGTCGGACAAGCCAACGGCACCAATGTCACGACGATCGAGGGCATCTCCAGGGGCGACGAATTGCATCCGATGCAGGCGGCGTTTCGCGACAATCATGGCCTGCAGTGCGGCTATTGCACGCCCGGCATGATCATGACGGCCATCGATATCGTTCAACGCCACGGCGATCAGCTCGACGAGACGACGGTTCGCCAGGAGCTGGAAGGCAACATCTGCCGCTGCACCGGCTACCACAACATCGTGAAGTCTGTGCTGGATGCAGCCGGACGCATGAAGATGGCTGCGGCTGCCGAATAGCAGCTCATCCGATCGATAAGCCATTCAAAGCCGCGACGTTTCGATGGAAACAGCGGATCAAACGCTCCGGCAGGGAGATTAGATATGGGAATTGAAGGTATCGGCGCACGCGTTGCGCGCAAGGAAGACAAACGCTTCATCACAGGCAAGGGTCGCTACACCGACGACGTTCGCCTTCACGGCATGACTTACGCGAGCTTCGTCCGCAGCCCCCACGCCCACGCTAGAATCAAAAAAATCGATGTCACCGCCGCGAAGAATATGCCCGGCGTTGTTGATGTCCTCACCGGCCAGCAGATCGTCGACGACAAGGTCGGCAATCTGATTTGCGGCTGGATGATCCATTCCAAGGACGGCTCGCCGATGAAAATGGGCGCATGGCCGGCGATGGCGCCGGAAATCGTGCGCTTTGTCGGGCAGGCGGTCGCGGTCGTCATTGCGGAAACGCGCAATCAGGCGCGCGATGCCGCCGAAGCCGTTGAAGTCACCTACGAGGAGCTGCCGGCAGCCGCAGACATTACCGCGGCAATCGCTTCCGGCGCACCGCAGCTTCATCCTGAAGCCCCCGGCAACGTGATCTTCGATTGGACGATCGGCGACGAAGCCGCCACCAACGATGCCTTCACGAAAGCCGCGAATGTCGTGGCCATGGACATCACCAATAACCGCCTGTCGCCTAACGCCATGGAGCCGCGGGCAGCGGTGGCGGAATATGATCCGGCGGAAGAGCACTTCACGCTCTATACGACGTCGCAGAATCCCCACGTCGCACGCTTGGTCTTGTCGGCGTTCTATAACATCGCCCCCGAGCACAAGCTGCGTGTGATCGCGCCGGATGTCGGCGGCGGCTTCGGCTCGAAGATCTTCATCTATCCCGAGGAAATGGTGGCGCTGTGGGCCTCCAAGCGCGTCGAACGCCCCGTCAAATGGACGTCCGACCGCACCGAGGCGTTCCTGACCGACGCGCACGGCCGCGATCATCTCACCAAGGCGGAGATGGCCTTCGACAAGGACAACAAGATCATCGGCCTGCGGGTGAAAACCTACGCCAATCTCGGCGCCTACATGTCGCTGTTCTCGTCGTCGGTCCCGACCTATTTGTACGCAACGTTGCTGTCGGGCCAGTACAACATCCCGAACATCTACGCCGAGGTCATCAGCGTCTACACCAACACCACGCCGGTCGACGCTTATCGCGGCGCGGGCCGCCCGGAGGCGAGCTTTGTGATGGAGCGGTTGATGGAAACCGCCGCACGGCAGTTGAAGGTCGACCCGGCCGACCTGCGCCGGAAGAACTTCATCACCAGCTTCCCGCACCAGACGCCGGTGATTATGGCCTACGACACGGGCGACTTTAACGCCTCGCTCGACGCGGCGCTGAAGGCCATCGACTATGCTGGTTTCCCCGCGCGGAAAGACAAGGCGAAAAAAGAAGGCAAGCTGCGCGGCATCGGCCTGTCCTGCTACATTGAAGCCTGCGGCATCGCTCCGTCGAAAGCCGTCGGCAGCCTCGGTGCAGGTGTCGGCTTGTGGGAATCCGCCGAAGTCCGCGTCAATCCGGTCGGCACCATCGAAATTCTGACCGGCTCGCATAGCCATGGCCAGGGCCATGAAACGACGTTCGCTCAGGTCGTTGCGGACCGTCTCGGCATTCCGCTCAACCAGGTCTCGATTGTTCATGGCGACACCGACAAGGTACAGTTCGGCATGGGCACGTACGGATCGCGCTCCGGCGCGGTCGGCATGTCGGCCATCGTGAAAGCGATGGAAAAGATCGAGGCCAAGGCCAAGAAGATCGTCGCGCACCAGCTCGAAGCCTCGGAAAACGACATCGTCATCGAGAACGGCGAGTTCAAGGTGACCGGTACCGACAAATCTATTGCCTTTCCAATGGTCGCCCTTGCCGCCTATACCGCGCACAATATCCCCGAGGGCATGGAGCCTGGCCTGAAGGAGAGCGCGTTTTATGACCCGACCAACTTCACCTTCCCGGCGGGCTCCTACATCTGCGAAGTTGAAGTCGATGCGGGCACCGGCAAGACGGAGTTCATCAACTTCGTCGCGGCTGATGATTTCGGCCGGCTGATCAACCCCATGATCGTGGAAGGCCAGGTGCACGGCGGCCTTGCGCAGGGCATCGGACAGGCCCTGCTTGAGCACGCGGTCTACGACAAGAGCGGCCAGCTCATGACGGCGTCGTTCATGGACTACGCCATGCCACGCGCGGAAGATCTGCCGTCATTCAAGGTGTCGCACACCACGACGCTTTGCCCGGGCAATCCGCTTGGTATCAAAGGCTGCGGTGAAGCCGGCGCCATCGGATCATCCGCTGCGGTGATCAATGCCATCACCGACGCCATCGGCAACAACAAGCTTGAGATGCCGGCCAGCCCCGACCGGGTTTGGCACGCCATTCATCAACAGCAGGCCGCAGAATAAGAGCGGGGAGGAAGATCATGTACGAGACAACATATCATCGTCCCTCGAGCATCGAGGATGCCGTTGCCCTGTTCAAGAAGGGCTCGGACTCAAAATATCTCGCCGGCGGCCACACGCTGCTCCCGGTGATGAAACAGCGGCTGGCACAGCCCTCCGATGTCATTGACCTTGCCAAGATCCCGGCGCTGGTCGGCATTTCGGCAACCGGCGATACGCTCACCATCAAGGCGGCGACGACCTACTACGACATTCTGAGCAACGCCGAGGTGAAGAAGGCCATTCCGGCTCTGGTCCATCTGACGTCCGTGCTCGGCGACCCTGCCGTGCGCTATCGCGGCACCATCGGCGGCTCGATCGCTAACAATGACCCGGCTGCGGACTATCCCGCAGCCGTGGTGCGCTCGATGCAACGGTGAAAACCAACAAGCGCAGTATCAAGGCTGATGACTTCTTCCAGGGTCTGTTCAGCACGGCCCTTGAGGATGGCGAGATCATCACCGAGGTCGTATTCCCGATCCCGGCGAAGGCGGCCTATGCGAAGATGCGACATCCTGCTTCGCGCTTTGCACTGACCGGCGTGTTTGTCGCAAAAGCAAAGGCCGGCGATGTCCGTGTCGCCGCGACCGGTGCATCTCAGGACGGCGTGATGCGTGTGCCTGCCATCGAAGCTGCATTGAAGGCCAACTGGGCGGCCAGCGCGATCGATTCGGTGGCGATTTCGCCGAATGGCTTGATCGCGGATATCCATGGCAGCGCCGACTATCGGGCCAACCTCATCAAGGTCATGGCACAACGCGCGGTCACGACTGCCGGCTAAACAGCCGGATCGAGCTTCAACGCAAACGGCGCACAGCGATGTGCGCCGTTTTTGTAAGCGCCAGCAGCCGGCAAAGGGCGGATTTGCCCCTTTAACGCCGCATTTCGGCTGATTGGCGCGGCATTTGACTCAAAGCCGCGGTATTCCGCAGTATTTATTGGCTCTTTGAGCAAAAGTAGCCTAAAGCACGCGCAATCCATCTAACCCGTGAACCTGCCGAGACGCTCGTGTGGTGGTTCAGAAGTTCGCTTCATTTTCTCCGCGCGCTCTTCAAGCGAACTTCTGAACCTCAACCACACGAGAATCATAGGTTTGCTAGTGTCCTTTCGAATCCGAAGTTCGCGACAGAGTGCTCTGCATGATGAGGCGAACTTCGGATTCGGGACACTAGTGTCCGTGCGCGCTCGATCCGTTCCCATTGCTTCTTGGCAACACCGCCATTCAAGGTCCGACGTCCGTGAAATCCATTTCCGCAAGTCCGCCGCTCGCCCGCGCCCTCGCCGAGCGCAATTACAATGATCCGACACCGGTTCAGAAGGCGGTTCTCGCCGAGGACGCCGCCGGCCGCGACTTGCTGGTCTCGGCACAAACAGGCTCGGGCAAAACGGTCGCTTACGGCCTTGCCATCGCAGCCGACTTGCTGGGAGACGCCGAGCGGCTGCAAAAGGCTGACGCGCCGCTGGCGCTGATCGTCGCGCCAACCCGTGAACTGGCCTTACAGGTTCACCGCGAGCTCACCTGGCTTTACCAGCACGCCGGCGCGCGCGTCGTCTCCTGCGTCGGCGGCATGGATCCACGTCAGGAAATGCGCGCGCTTGAAGCCGGTGTGCATATCGTTGTCGGCACGCCGGGGCGGCTATGCGATCATATTCGCCGCAAGCGGCTCGATATTTCCGAACTGAAAGCCATCGTCCTCGACGAAGCCGACGAAATGCTCGATCTCGGCTTTCGCGAAGACATGGAGTTTATCTTAGAGACCACTCCCGACACGCGACGCACCCTGCTGTTCTCCGCGACCTTACCGCGCGGCATCGCCGCACTTGCCAAGCAGTACCAGCAGGACGCCTTCCGTATCGAGGTCACCGGTGGCGAAGGTGGTCACGCAGATATTGAATATCGCGCCATCCGCGTCGCGCCGAGCGATGTCGAACACGCTGTGGTCAACACTTTGCGGTTCTACGAATCCCCGACCGCGATCGTGTTCTGCAACACGCGCAATGCGGTGAATCATTTGCAGGCAGCCCTGCTGGAGCGCGGGTTCTCCGTCGTCGCGCTGTCGGGTGAAATGACCCAGAACGAGCGAACCAAGGCGCTGCAGTCCCTGCGCGATGGACGTTCGCGAATCTGTGTCGCCACCGACGTCGCCGCGCGCGGTATCGACCTGCCAAATCTGGGACTCGTTATTCACGCCGACCTGCCGAACGATCCGGAAGTGCTGCAACACCGTTCCGGCCGCACGGGCCGTGCCGGCAAGAAGGGCGTCAGCGTCTTGCTGGTGCCGCCCGCGCGCCGTCGACGCGCTGATCTGTTGCTGGAGATCGCCGACATCGACGTCATCTGGGGCGTGGCGGCGACCGCCGACGAGATCCGCACGCTCGATCAACAACGCATGATGCAGAGCACGCTGTTCAGCGAGCAAGCAACCGATGACGACATGGTTTTCGCACGCGCATTGCTTGCGGAGCGCTCGGGTGAGGACATCGCGACAGCGCTGGCCCGATTGTATCGCTCACAGCTCCCTGCCCCGGAAGATATTCTTGATCCCGGCGAAGGCCGCCGTTCGCGCGATGATCGCGGGCCGAAAGAAGACCGCGGCACGCGAAAAGGGACCAGAGACAGAGGCGACAACGATCGCGCCCCCAAAGGCAAGCCCCGCGGGCTCCCGGAAGGGAGCGTCTGGTTTCGCGCCGCGATCGGCAGAAGGAAGAATGCCGAGGCACGCTGGCTGCTGCCGATGATCTGCCGCCGGGGCAATATCGGCAAACAGGACATCGGCACGATCCGAATCCTCGACACCACGACCGAATTTGAGATTTCGGTCCATGCCGCCGATGAATTCGCGCGACAGATTAAGCGGCCGGACAAGGAAGACAACATCCGGATCGAAGCTTTGCCTGGCGGGCCACAGGGCGAGAACACTTCGGCTGAGCGAGATTTTCGAAAAGCTCCGCGCCGTGACAGCAACGAGGCGCCACGCCGTAAAGACAAGCGACCTTTTGAAGAGAAGCCGCGCTTTGAAGAGAAGTCGCGGGGCAAAGAGCCGCGCCAGTTCAAGGACGCACCGCCGCCAAGCAAGAAGCCAAAACGCAACAAGGCTGCTGACACCCAAGGCTGGCCAACGGTCGACAAGCCCGCGTTTGGAAAAAAGCCCAAGAAAAAGAAACATCGTCACTAGGGACGTTGCAGCATATCCGAACGATCACCACGTGCGATGATCGTTCGGCGCACTAGAAAAACAACACGTCGTCGACGCCGTTCTGTTCCTGCACCGGCTCATTCACCGCAGGCTTGCTGGATAGCCCAACGCGCTGTGCAAATTGCTGGTGAACATCCCGCTCGCTCACCATGGTGTATTGCGCATAGAGATCGTCGAAAACATGGTCGACGGTGGGCGCTTCGCCAGCGGACAATTTGATCGGGCTTCCATGAGAAGCCTCCAATTGCCGCGCAGTCTGTGGAAGGGTCGCAGATTTACCGCTCAGGACAGATAGCGATGTCTGTGCATCGGCCATCAGCGCCTCGAACTGCGAACCTTCTTGCACAAGACGGGCCATCAGCTGGTTGAGCTGGCCGTTTCCTGCTTCGATTTCTTGAATGGCGCGCAGGATCGATGGCTCCAGATCCGTCATCTTCGACGAATCGCCTTCCGCACGAAGTTCTTTGAGACTGCCGGCGGATCCCTCGATGTTATCAAGGATTGGCTTCAGCAGGTCGGCACCTGCGGAGATATTGTCCGCCGTCGCCTTGAGTTCATTTGCAATCACGACAAATGCGCGCCCCTTGACGCCGAGCTGTGCGGCCTTAAGCCCCGCATTCATGCCGATCAGGATGATATCGACGATGGTTTCGGCCAGGGCCGTAATGGCCGACCGGAATTTTCCCAGCGTCTCTTCAACAACCGACAACGCATCTTCGACCGAGTGTCTGGAGCTCTCGCACGTGCTGATCAGCGCCGAAGCCTGAGCCAGCGCCTGCTTCATCGTGGACAGGAACGATGTCATGTCGCCATCGCCGCCATACAGCGAGCGGCCATTGCCGACGATCTCGGTCGCATCAGCAACCAACGCCCTCAGGGAGCGGTCGATATCGCGGATATCACCGTCGAAGCTCGTCGCAGAGCTCTTAAGCTGCGAGACCTGAAGCTGGCAAATCAAACGAGCCGTGCGTTCGTCCGCTTGCACATCAATACCAGCCGGAACGAGACCGGGCTCCGAACCGGCCGCGATGCGCAGTCCCCGACACACGTGTTCCAGGCGCTGCCGGGTGCTGTCACCGGCTTGCAGGGAAACAATCGCAACACCGACCGCTTCCGCTATTCTTTTCGTACTCGCGCTTGTGAGTTCAGCAAGGCGCACGCTATCCGCTTGGCGGTTTTGCATTCCCGAATGCGCGGAGGTCAATTCATCGCTGACGGACAGAAGCTGAGCACGATAACGCCCTTCGAACTCCCGCTGGCGGTTCAAAGCGACATTGATCGCATCCACAAGTCGCTGCTGGTCGTCCGAGCAAGCATCGATGGATACCTGCACGGCCTTGGCCAGCTCAAAGGCTTCCTGAGTGAAATCGAGAAAACTTTCCTGACTGGTGTCGAGCGCTGCTGCCTCGATCCGCGCACTCCGCGCGATAATCATGACCATCTGGATCTGCTTGACTAGAGGCTTCAAAACGTTGGAGGCCTCGTTGGCACTGGCGCCGATAGCACCAAGCAACGCGCTCTCTTGCGGCAGCACGTCCGCAAGTCCCGTCAGCTTCGCGGCAATGTCATGAAGAGCCGTCGTCGCGCCTTCAATCTTGGCTCCAGACAACTCGTCCGACAAAAGCGCAAGTCCGCCGTTGAGATCCTGGAATATCGCATGCCCGCGGCCAAGATGGTTCCCAACCTGCGCGAACGTCGTCTCGATCTGGGAGACGACATCCTCGACCGACGTGACGACGTTGATGATATCGGTTGAAGCGCAACTTGACATCGACATTAAGCCGCCTGACCCGCATCGTGCCAGAGCATGATCTCTCTGGAAATTTTCGACAGCGATACAATTTTTTCAACCGCACCGCATGCGATGGCTTCCTTCGGCATCCCGAAGACCACACAGCTTTCCTCGTCCTGCGCACGCGTTGTCGCGCCAAGCTTGCGCATTTCCAGCAAACCCTTTGCGCCATCGTCGCCCATGCCCGTCATGATAATTCCGAGCGCATTTTTACCTGCATATTGTGCTGCCGAACGAAACAGAACGTCGGCTGACGGCCGGTGACGCGAGACAGGAGGACCATCCTTGATCGCGATATGATAGCGAACGCCGGTCCGCTGCAGCAGCATATGCCTGCTTCCCGGCGCGATGTATGCCGTTCCCGGCAACACCGGTTCGCCATCTTCGGCTTCCTTGACGTCGATCTCGCAGATCCCATTCAGCCGCTTTGCAAAAGCGGCGGTAAACCCCTGCGGCATGTGCTGAACAATGAGAATGCCGGGACAGGCGCGCGGCAGAACTTCCAGGACATCCCGAAGTGACTCGGTACCGCCGGTCGAAACACCAATGCAGACGATACGTTCCGTTTCGGGGCGTGACCGGCCGACCACCGGAGGGGGCATGATTGCATCGGCCGTCAATTTTGCTTCCACGGGCCGCCGCGCCGCGCGCGGACGAACCCGTGCACGAGCAGCGGATTTCACGGCATCACGCAGGCGTCCCGACGACTCCATGAGAGCCTGTCGCGTATCGACACGGGGCTTTGGAACGATGTCCACAGCGCCGGCCTCGAACGCCTCGAACATCACATTGGAGCCCTGCTCGGTCAGTGTCGAACAAATGATCACGGGGATTGGACGCTGCGCCATGATCTTGCGCAGAAACGTCATCCCATCCATGCGCGGCATCTCGATATCAAGGACGATCACATCCGGCAGTTCATCCTGCAGCCGCTTCGCCGCCGCGAATGGATCTGACACGGCGGCCATCACCTCGATCTCAGGATCTTCGTTCAGGATGGTCGAAAGGATCTGGCGAACCGATGCGGAGTCATCGACGACCAGAACACGAACCTTTTGCTTCAACATCGATCAGCTCCTGCTCTCGATTTTGAAAATCGTCGGCTGAACCTGTTTCAGGCCAACAGAACCCTGGTGGATCATCGATTCCGAATGCCCCACCAAAAGATATCCGCCAGGACGGAGATGACTGCAAAGCTGATCGACGACTTTTCGCTGGGTGGCCTTGTCGAAATAAATCAGGACATTTCGGCAGAAGATGATGTCGACATCCCGATCCACCGGATATTTCGAATCCATCAGATTCATTCGCATGAAATTGACGGTCCGCCGCAACTCAGGAACAATACGAACTTCGGAGCGTGCCTTGTCGCGGGATCTCAGAAAGTAACGCTTCGCCAACTCGTCCGGGACAGGCGCGATCATCTCCTTCGAATAAATTCCGAGCTTTGCCAAGCGTAGCACGCTGGTCGAAATATCGGTTCCGAGGATCCGAAATTGAAAGCGCGAACCGCTTCTCAGCATGTTGTCGAGAACAATTGCTGTTGTATAGGCTTCCATCCCGGTCGAACAAGCCGCACTCCAGATCTTCAGATCTTGTGAGCCACGACCGCGCCGGCCCAGAAGCTCATGGACGGCTATGTCACGGATAAACTCGAAATGAGATGGTTCCCGAAAGAAATCCGTCTTGTTGGTCGTGACGCAATCAATGAGGTGAACAAGCTCTGTTTCCAGATGATCACCATCGAGCAAACGCTCGGCATATTCATTGACGCTGGAGTGATTAAGCGCGCGAACGCGTTTCTGAAGCCGTCCTTCAAGCATCAAGCGCTTGGCGGGCGGCAGCTTGATGCCAACGTGCCCTTCCACCAGCTCGGCAATCGAACGAAACTGGCGGTCTGTTAAACGTGCTACGGATCCGGACATTGCAGCTCACTTCAATCAGGCTGCGACAGTTTCGCTAAGTTCCGATTCCGCGGAAACGGACATGTCCTGCGTCGCCATCAGGCGCGCGAGGTCGAAGATCATCACGAACTTGTCGCCCTTGCGGCCAATGCCCGCGAGATAGTCCGACTTCCAGCGGCCGCCGACCGACGGAGCCGGTTCGATCCGGCTTTCATCGATATCGGTCACTTCGAACACACAGTCCGCCACGAAGCCAACGCCGACCAGGCGATCCTGCAGCGGCACGTCGAGAATAATGATGCGGGTGGCCTCGGTCGCGGGCACCGCCGGCAGATCGAGCTTGGTGCGCAGATCGACGATCGGGTAGCCGCTGCCGCGCACATCGATCATGCCCAACAGGAACTCGGGGGCGTGCGGCAGCTTCGAGATCGGCCGCATGTCGAGAATTTCCCGGACATTGCGGATCGAGATGCCGAAGGTCTCGCCGGCGAGACCGAGCGTCAGATATTGCGCCGTTTCGGCCATGTCGCGCTCCACTCAGGACAAGGAGAGAGCCGGCCTCGCTTCAAGGGCGAAGCCGGCAGTTACTTAGCGTTGGAAGTCGGCGTCGCGATCGTCTTCGCTGTCGCCCATCGAGAAGGCGAAGCCGCCCCCGCCGCCGCTCGCGGCCTTGGCCGCGCGAGCAGGCTTGGCCACCGGCTTCCTTGCACCCCGTTCAACTGCCGCCATGCTCGCCGCCTTGCTGCGCAGCTGATTGACGGCCGTGTCGATTGCCCCCGCAGGCATCGCACCCTTTTGCGCGCCGTGATCAATCTTGAAGTAGGAGATGGTCGCCTGCAGCTGCTCGGCCTGCGAGGCGAGTTCTTCCGAGGTCGAGGACACCTGCTCGGAGGCGCTGGCGTTCTGCTGGCCGACTTTGTCGAGCTGCTGGATCGCCTGGTTGATCTGGGACGATCCGACGTCCTGTTCACGGCAGGCCGAGGTGATTTCTTCCACCAGTTCGGCGGTCTTCTTGATGTCCGGCACCAGCTTCGACAACATCGTTCCGGCTTCCTGCGCCACCTTGACCGTCTCGGTCGAGAGAGCTCCGATTTCGGCCGCGGCCGCCTGGCTGCGTTCGGCGAGTTTGCGGACTTCGGAGGCCACCACCGCAAAACCCTTGCCGTGTTCACCGGCGCGGGCAGCTTCCACCGCCGCGTTCAGCGCGAGCAGATCGGTCTGACGTGCGATCTCCTGCACGATGGTGATCTTTTCCGCGATGGTCTGCATGGCCTCAACCGCTCGTCCAACGGCTTCGCCGCTGGCTTCGGCGTCCTTGGCGGACTGCGCCGCGATCCGTTCGGTCTGGTTGGCGTTGTCCGCGTTCTGTTTCACATTGGCCGCCATCTCTTCCATCGAAGAGGAGGCTTCCTCGGCGGACGAGGCCTGCTCGGTCGCGCCCTGCGACAACTGCTCGGCACTCGCCGACAATTCTTGGCTACCCGCCGACACGTTCTGCGCTGCAGTGATCGCTTCGGCAACGACTGAGCGAAGGCGCTCGACCGTGCCATTCAACGACATCAGAAGGTCGCCGACCTCATCGTTGGTTTTGACGGCGATCGTTTCCGTCAGGTCACCCTTGGCAACGGAATCGGCAAGGTTCACCGCACGGCTCAGATTACGGCTGATGCCGATCGAGATCCACAGCGCCGCCGCAATGCCGATCAAGGTTGACGCGATCACAATGCAGATCACAAGAAGCTTGGCGAAGGCGGCTTCCGCTGCGGCCTGAGCCGTGATGTCTTGCGTCTTTTTCGCGACATGGGTGGTATATTCGTTGAGGATCGCCAGCGCTTCATTGAGCGTCTGTCGCCCCTCGCCCATGGTCAGAGCGCCACCCTTCAAGTTGCCCGCTTCTCCGACAATGTCGAGAACGCGCGAGGTCACAGACTTGAGGCGGTCCTTCGCGACGTCGATATCTTTCACCGAAATACCGAGAGCGGTAAATGCACCCGATGCTTTTGTTAATGCGCCGTTCGCGAGATCCAATTGGGCCAAGGCAGATTTTCGATCTGCCTCAAGTTCGGTCGGAGAAGCCGACGCAAACGTCTCCGCGACATAACGCAGGGCGGTTGCCAGTTCGACACGCACGGCCGCAACCGTCGAAGCAGCTTCACGGGCCCCTTCTGCCGACCTGTTCTTTTCGATCTCAGCGGAGGCAGCACCGATCGCGGCGTTGAAATCCTTCAGGACGAGCAATCCCTCGGAGCGCCACAACTGCGCAGCACGGTAGTTCGAATTCTGAGTTCCGAACTTTACAACCTGATCTTCCAGTTCATAGACGCGCGCCAACTTGGCCGAGAGACGGTCCACGATCTTCTTGCTGCTCTCGCTGGCAAGGCCATAGATCTCTTCCCGCAGCTTGTTGGCTTCCGCCCGGCGCTCGCTGATGTTCTTGGTAAACGCCTCGATGTCCTTGGCATCGCTGGAAAGCACGACATTCTTTTCGGAACGAACTTGTCCCTGAATGCGGTCCTGGAAGGCGCCTAGCTTTTCAGCAATGACGGCCTGATGAGCCAGCATGTCCTGATAGTTCGTCAGCGCGGTCAATTTGTCGTAGGCAATGCCGCCGGCGACCATCGACAATACAATCACTGCGCCAAACGTCGTGGCGAGCTTTGCTTTAATGGTAAAGCGCATTTTTAATACCCTGCCCTCGGATTCAATTAAGGATGCGTTCCAGGTTCGGAACGATGACGAATTCCTGGCGCCACTTGGTGATGAAAGAGATGAATTCAGGCTTCCACTGCATGCCGACACGAGGAGTCTGCTGGACATCTGCCTTGGAGATTTCCGTTACCTCGTAGACCCTGTCGGCAATGACACCCACCAACACAGGGTCCCCACCAACCATGATTTCGATCACGACAATGCGCGTTTCAGCGGTGTTGTCCCTGAGAGGCATGCCGAAGCGGATACGCAAATCGGCCAGCGGAATGACATTGCCGCGCACATTGATGACGCTCGGCAGGAACGGACGAGATCCCGCGACCTTCGTCGCCGGCACAGGGTCGATGATTTCCCGTACCAATTCGGCATCGAGCGCGAACATCTCTTCGCCGAGCCCGACCATGACCACCTGCATCAGCGTGTCATCGTGGATCGCAGCGGCTGCACTGCCCTCGGACTGCTGCAGATTCATTACGCGGCCTCGTTGACTTGGTTCGATTGTGCATGCGCGACCAGCTGCGCGACATCGAGAATGAGTGCCGCCGAGCCGTCGCCAAGAATGGTGGCGCCGGAGAACATCGTCACCTCTGAATGCAATTTTGACAGTGACTTGATCACAGTCTGATGGTTTCCGATGATCTGATCCGCAACCAGACCGACCCGCGTCTCACCGGTGGAAATGATGATCGTCTTCTGGTGACGGTCGGGCTCACCGGGCATCCCAAACAAGTCACGCAGCCGCAGGAATGGGACGAGATCGCCGCGCACATTGAGGAAATTGCGGCCGCGCGAGCGTTCATCCGCAGCGGTCAGCTCGACGCATTCCTCGACAGCGGAGAGCGGCACAATATAACGGCCCTCGCCGACGCGGATCAGCAGACCTTCGATGATCGCCAGAGTGAGCGGCAATCGCAACGTCACCATCGTGCCCTGGCCAGGCACGGTCGAAAGATCGATGGTGCCGCGCATATTCTCAATGGTTCGCTTGACCACATCCATGCCGACGCCGCGTCCTGACAGCGCAGAAATGGTCTGCGCGGTGGAGAAGCCCGGATGAAACAAGAACTGATGGATGTCGTGGTCGGCCATTGCGGCCCCAGAGGCGATCAGCCCCTGCTCTTCGGCTTTGGCGCGGATGCGCGCAGTATTGAGACCACCACCGTTGTCTTTCACCGTCACCAGCACCTGAGCGCCGGAGTGAACCGCGGTCAATTCGATCCGGCCTTGTTCGGTCTTGCCTGCGGCGTCACGGCTGGCCGTGTCCTCGATGCCGTGATCGATGGCGTTGCGGATCAGGTGCACCAGCGGATCGGCCAGGCACTCGATCATGGTCTTGTCCAGCTCGGTATCTTCACCGGCGGTGACAAAATCAACCGGCTTGTCGAGATCGCGCGACAGATCATGAACGAGGCGGCGGAAACGCCCGAACAACGAACCAATCGGCACCATGCGCGCACCCATTGTGGTGTCACGCAGACTGGCGGCCAACCGCTCGATTTCCTCGGCGATCATCTTGATGGACAGATCTTCACCGGTGGCGGCCAGCTGGCTCAATCGTGCCTGTGCGATCACCAGTTCACCGACGCGATCCATCAGTTCGTCAAGACGTTCGGCCTGGACGCGGACTGTTGCGATGCCGCGATCCTCGCGCTTTGGCTCTTCGCGCTTGGCCTCATCCCGCTTCTTGTCGGCGGACGCATCCGCACTGGCAGGAGCTTTGACCGATCCCGCGGGAACAACGGAAGGTTCGGCGACCGCAGCGTTGGCTGCTTCACTGACCGTTGACTGGGGCACCGATGGCACCAGCGTCGGAGTTTCAGCACCAAAGATCGGGGTGGCGGTCAGCTTCATTTCGTCCATCACGAACATGAAGACGTCATCGATCGCGGCCCGATCGCAGGGACTATGCAGCGTCACGTCCCACTTCAGAAAACAGTATTCAGGCTCGAGCTCTTCGAGGGTCGGCACGTCATCCGTCAGCGCGACCACGAAGCAGGAGCCGAGCTTGCGCAGATCGTCGAGGAAATCGAGCGGATTGGAGCCATTGCACAGAATCTGGCTGTCGAACTCCAGCCGCAACTGCCAACCCGTTTGCGTGCCCTCCGATGCATCTGCGGCTGAGGGCTCCGGACCCACATCGATAACAATGCCGCCTTGCTTCGCATGGGCAGTGACTGGCGGGCCTGAATCCTTCATCCCGACGAGATGACCGAGATCATCGAGAATCGCGTCACCGATGATGGTATCTGTCGTCTCCGGCGCTTCGATCAGAGCGCGGATGTAATCCTTTGCCGCGAGCGCAATCGAAATCAGGTCCTCGGTTGGCTTGATTTCGCCTTTGCGCACACGATCGAAAGCGGTTTCAAATTCGTGCGTAAACGCTGCCACCTTGTCGAAGCCAAACATGGCTCCCGACCCTTTGATGGTATGCAGCGCGCGAAAAGCCGAGTCGACCAGTTCGCGGTCATCGGGGCGCACAGAAAGATCGAGCAGAGCGCCTTCCAGCGCCTCGAAGAGCTCGCTGGCTTCCTGGCGGAAAATATCGACAGGATCCAGCGAGGTCATGCGCGCACCAACTTGCCGACGACAGCGAGCAACTGCTCAGGTTTAAACGGCTTGGTGATCCAGCCTGTTGCGCCGGCGGCTTTGGCTTCCTGCTTCAGCGTGTCGCTGGATTCGGTGGTCAAAAATACGATCGGCAAGCCAAGCAGGGAGGGCGTGGCCCGCAACGCCTTGATCAACTCCAGTCCATTCATCACCGGCATGTTCAGATCGGTAATGACGAGGTCCATCTTGGTGGCCTTGGCCCTCTCCAGGCCCTGCGCACCGTCGCCCGCTTCATGTACGGTGTGGCCAGCGGGCGTCAGAACGACCTTGATCATCTGACGAATACTGGGCGAGTCATCGACTGTGAGGATGTTGCCCATCACGTGCCATCGCTATGTTGAGGATTGTTCTGCTGAGAGACGCTTTGTCCGCCCATGGTCTCATCGGGCAATCCGGCACGCTCGAAGGTGGTCCGAAGCGATGGCGATAGCGCGGTGAGCACCAGCGGACGGCCCTCAAGAGTGGCGGTCTTCGCCGTCGACAGCAGCAGCTGGACCGACGTCACATCCGCTTTGTCGACACCAGAACAGTCGATTTCCACCCGGCTCTCACGCCGAAAGGCATCCCGCACCATCTCATATACGCCGCGGATTGCGCCAATGCTGCAATCCGCCGGAAGCTGCACCGGTCGCTTCAAATCTTCAGCATTGTCCATCAACACCTGCGCCCCAAGCCTAGCAAATCGCGCGTCGCCCAACGCACGAATCACTCATTCCCACACCCGGGTGCGAGTATTGATGGGTATGATCAGCAAAATGCTAACGTCGATCCCCGTAGAAATACGGGTCCTGAACGAAAACCGTTCTTTCGCCTGATCAGGCTACCGCGTGCTGGCATGCGCCTTTTTGAAAAAGCGCAAAAATCGTTCAGATCATTTGGAGGTTAGACCAACGCAGTAATGCTACCATCGATCGCACCTTAATGATTGACCTGCTTTGTTGGGTTTTCAGCGATGATTTCCGTAGATCTGGTCCTTCGGCAGCTTTGCATCACTGCTGCTGCAATGAGTTACCTCCATACGATCAATACGGTTCCCGCATTTAGTTCCATATTAAGCGGTGCCGATTAGCGTCCGGGGTGAAATCACTTCGCCGGCTAGAAAGGCCGTCTCATGCTTACCCACGCGCTATTGGTCGATGACAGCCGCTCTGTGCTCGATCTGCTGAAGCGCCTCGTTGAAGCCGACGGCTCTGTTCAAGCGACGACGTTTCGCGATCCTCTCGAAGCACTCGCGGCCGCGCGCACTACGAGCTTCGATATCGTGCTCGTCGACTATGAGATGCCCGGCATGGATGGGATTTCCTTAATTCGAGAAATTCGGTCGTTGCCGAAGTTCGCCGATATTCCCATCGCGATGATTACGTCGATCGAAGCGGATGCTGTTCGTCTGCGGGCATTGGAAGCAGGCGCGACCGACTTTTTGCCGAAGCGCCCGCAGGCGATCGAATTTGGCGTCCGGCTCCGCAATCTGATCAAGCTGGGCTCGGCGGTCAGAAAGCTGAACAATCAGGCGGCCGAACTTGCCAGCCAGGTCGAAGCTGCAACGCAGAAGCTTCAGGAGCGCGAAGAGGAAATCATCCTGCGGCTCGCGCTCGCTGTCGAATATCGCGATAACGACACCGGCGATCACACGCTCCGGGTCGCCAGATACAGCCGGATCATCGCCGAACAGCTCGGCTTGTCCGAGCGATTGTGCCGCGACATTTACCTGGCATCACCACTTCATGACGTCGGCAAGGTTGCGATTCCCGACAACATTCTCCTGAAACCCGGGCGGCTGGACGCCGAGGAGATGGCAACCATCCGGACGCACGCCGCGATCGGCGGACATATCCTCGCCGACAGCCATTGCGAACTGATCCAACTCGCTGCGATCATTGCTGAAGCTCATCACGAGAGATGGGATGGCAGCGGTTACCCTAACGGCCTCAAGGGAAACGACATCCCCATCGCGGCGCGAATCGTGATGGTCGCCGATGTATTCGACGCACTGACGACAAAGCGGCCCTATAAGGATCCCATGCCGATTGAACAGGCCCGGCAGTACCTTCAGAACCAAAAGGAAAAAGAGTTCGATCCGGCCTGCGTGGATGCGTTTCTTGTCCGATGGGATGATGTCGTCAAGGTTTGCACATCGCATGCCACGACATTGGTGCCTGCACAGGAACCAGTTGCGGAGCAGACAAGCGCCGCTCGTGGAGCGGTGACGCTAACTGCGTAGGCCCACGGAAATCGTTCCGTGCCGATTGCCGAAGATGACCCCGCCATCTTCCAAAGCGGCTTTGATCGCTTCAAGAGTAGGCCTGCGAATTGAAGACGTATCGCAGCTCTCGACGCGGCGGATGCTGGAGACTGACGCCTTGCTTCTGTTCGCAAGATCTTCGATGGACCAATTCAGCAGCGCCCGGGCCGCTCTGATGTGCGGCGCCTTTATTTGTTGCACGTCAGGAGGAGCACGCATCACATCCGCAGGCTTTGCAACCAATCCCGCCCACTCGATGACGATGCCCGCTGAGTTTCGAACCGGGGCAGCATAAACCATCAATTTCACGGGCTTTTCTGCCGAGCGAAACACGAATTTGATGCTTGAAACGAAATGCTTCCCGTCCGCGACGGCTTGCTCCCAGCCCGCTCGGGCCTGTTCCCGCTCATTTTCAGGCACGCTATCAAGCCAGGCCCAATCCAGCAGCTTCGCCGGCGACGAAACCCCGAACAGCCTCCATTGCGGGAACGCTGTCAATGCGCCGGTCCGGTCGGCCGACCACATGCTGAAATTGAACACTTCAGCCAAAGCATCGAGCCGCTTTTCCTTACGGCGAAACAGGTCCAGCAGGGTCTGCTGGTCGGTCACATCGACAATGAGACCCGAGCTTTGCAGGTAGGAGCCGTCCTTGGCATACAGAACTTCCGCTCGGCACGCGAGCCAACGCAACTGACCATTTGGATGGATGACTCGAAATCTCTGTTCGGGAAAAACGCCCTGTCTGGAGAGTTCATACGCCTTGTGCAGCTTCTCCTGATCATCAGGATGCACATTTCGCAGGAATGTATCGAAGGAAGGCTGGTCAAACGCAGGATCGGTGCCGAGCAGCTTATGCATCCCGGGCGACCACGAGATGTCCTGAGACATCTCGTTATACGACCATAATCCAAGCCGCCCCATGTCTTCCGCGATCATCAGCAGTGATCGAGATGAAAAGGACGTTCGGCGGCCGTGCATGTCTTATTGCGCTCTGCGTTTCTTATTCGGGGGCTGACGCTGGCAACAATAAGCGACCCTGATTCGGGAGTTTCAGAACACTACAGCGATAATCAAAACTCACAATGTCGCATAAAGTCTGATGATTGGCTCGCACGGTCCTCTTTGATGCGGACAACCAATTGCCCCTCCTCAAGAAATATGGCGAAGGGCTCTCTTGTCAGAGGACTGAAATTCCAAGGCTTATGCAGGAAGCGGATCGTTTATTGTGTCCGCGGACGTCGAAACGTCTTCCATTTGAAGCTGAATTGACGGCGAATCGGCCACATCAGCACTCCCGTCTTGAACGTCCTGCGTCGCCATGAGGCGCGCGAGATCGAAGACCATGACGAATTTGTCGCCCTTGCGGCCAATGCCGGCGAGATAGTCCGACTTCCAGCGGCCGCCGACCGACGGAGCCGGTTCGATCCGGCTTTCATCGATATCGGTCACTTCGAACACACAATCCGCCACGAAGCCAACTCCGACCAGGCGATCCTGCAGCGGCACGTCGAGAATAATGATGCGGGTAGCCTCGGTCGCTGCGACCTGCGGCAGATCGAGCTTGGTGCGCAGATCGACAATCGGGTAACCGCTGCCGCGCACATCGATCATGCCCAGCAGAAACGCGGGGGCGTGCGGCAGCTTCGAGATCGGCCGCATGTCGAGAATTTCCCGGACATTGCGGATCGAGATGCCGAAGGTCTCGCCGGCGAGACCGAGCGTCAGATATTGCGCCGTTTCGGCCATGCCGCGCTCCACTCAGGACAGGGAGAGAGCCGGCCTCGCTTCAAGAGCGAGGCCGGCCAGTGACTTAGCGTTGGAAGTCGGCGTCGCGATCGTCTTCGCCATCTCCCATCGAGAAAGCGAAGCCGCCCGCGCCGGCAGCTGCCCTGACTGCGCGGGCAGGTTTGGCCACCGGCTTCTTCGCACCCACTGCCATGCTCGCCGCCTTGCTGCGCAGCTGGCTGACGGCCTTGTTGATCGAGCCCTCCGTGGAAGAGCCTGCGTCCCTTTGACCGTGATGATCAATTTTGAAGTAGGAGATGGTCGCCTGCAGCTGCTCGGCCTGCGAGGCAAGCTCTTCCGAGGTCGAGGACACCTGCTCGGAGGCGCTGGCATTCTGCTGGCCGACCTTGTCGAGCTGCTGGATCGCCTGGTTGATCTGGGACGATCCGACGTCCTGCTCGCGGCAGGCCGAGGTGATCTCTTCCACCAGTTCGGCGGTCTTCTTGATGTCCGGCACCAGCTTGCCGAGCATGCTGCCGGCTTCCTGCGCCACCTTGACGGTGTCCACCGACAACGTGCCGATCTCAGCCGCCGCCGCCTGGCTGCGTTCGGCGAGCTTGCGGACTTCAGAGGCCACCACTGCGAAGCCCTTGCCGTGTTCACCGGCGCGGGCAGCTTCCACCGCCGCGTTGAGCGCGAGCAGATCGGTCTGGCGTGCGATCTCCTGCACGATGGTGATCTTCTCCGCGATGGTCTGCATGGCCTCGACCGCGCGGTTGACGGCTTCACCGCTGGCCTCGGCGTCCTTGGCGGACTGAGCGGCAATTTTCTCGGTCTGGTTGGCGTTGTCCGCGTTCTGTTTCACATTGGCCGCCATCTCTTCCATCGAAGAGGAGGCTTCCTCGGCGGACGAGGCCTGCTCGGTCGCGCCCTGCGACAACTGCTCGGCGCTCGCCGACAGCTCCTGGCTGCCTGCCGACACGTTCTGCGCTGCAGTGATCGCTTCGGCAACGATGGCCCGGAGCTTTTCGACCATGCGCTCGAGCGCCATGCCGAGCGTGTCCTTGTCCGACAACCGCTTGACATCGATCGTCAAGTTTCCGCTGGCAATCGTGTCCGCGACTCGAGCCGTCGCATTGAGATTTTCCGTCATCGCATTCAGCGACTTGACGAGATCACCGACTTCGTCGTTGCTGGTCGCATCGATCTTTTGGCTAAGATCACCGATTGCGACGGCATCGGCCAGACCGACGGCGCGGCCAAGGCCCCGGCTGATGTTGAGGGCAATCCACACCGCGGAACCAATACCGATCAACAGAGACACGGCAATAATTCCGATCAGCAGCATCTGCGCCTGCGCACCATCCTGCTCGGCTTGCATGCCAGCATCGGCCATGGCCTTCTTGACCAAGGTTGTATACTCGACCGTGTTGGCGATCGCCTCATCGGATGCTTTGCGACCTTCGGTGCCCGAGAGTGCCGCCGCTTTGATGTTACCGCCATCCTTCACGATGTCAGTCGTTCGCACGATGATTTTTTCCAACTGATCGATACGCGCGATCAGGTTGCTCGCTGAAAGTCCCAGCGGAGTTATCTGCGTGGACAATGACTGCGCAGCAGACTTCAGGGCCGCGGTGGAGGGGGCAATGCTTTTCACGGCGCCATCCAACGATTCCAGGCTCGTTGCCGAGAAAGAGACGATCAAGAACCGCTGCGTTCGCGACGATTCGAGGCGGGCCATATACAGCGATGAGATCGCGCGAGCGGTCTCGATCGACGCCGGCAACTTGTTTATGTCTTTAAACAACGCATCGGCGGCGTCAGAAAAATTCTTAACGGCGGCCGCTCCTTCTGTAGCCCAGGTCTGGGCCGCCCGGTTGTTTGAATTGAGTATCGCGAGCCGGATAATCTCATCCTCGATGCTGTTCATTTTATCGAACGAAGAGGAGAACTTCTCCATGATCTTTTTACCGGCCGCCGTCGCCGCGCTAGCCTTGATTTCATCGCCGATGCGGGCTGCTTCCTTGCGGTAATGCTTGATCGATTCCGCTAACCGGGTGATTTCCGCATCGTTCGACTCGAGAATGAGGTTCTTTTCTGCCCGGACCTGATACAGGATCTGGTTTTGAAGATCGCCGGCCTTGTCGATACGACCCGCGCGCTGCACGAGCGTCGCTGACGTTTCCACAAGCTGACTCAGCTTCAAGTACGAAATCCCGCCCGAAATCATCGAGAGGACGATGACCGCGCCGAAAGCGCTGGCCAGCTTCGCTTTAACCGTGAACCTCATTTTCTCAGCCCTTTGGATTAGATCTTGCTCAGCCCAAGACAGGTCTCATGCCTGGAACGACGAACGCACGACGCTACTTTTTGAGGAATGAGGCGAACCGCTGCCCCGACTGAATGCCGTCCCGGATGTCCGTTTGGAACAAGGCTCAAGATGAAACAGGGAGCTGCGCACGTCGGCTGACGTGCCAATCGCTCTGAGCCCCCAGCACCTTCCATCAGAACCGCCCCGCCCCATGCGATCCGCGCGTTCCCCAACCCGCGAATCACCAAAATCCCAGCCTCGTCGGGAGTACGGGGGGTCCAGTGTGCAAAGACTTAATGGTTAACCTCGTATAACTACGAGGCATGAGCGGAAAACGTTCAAACCCTGGCTGAACTTGATGGAACCGCAAAGAAAAAGGCACGATTTTCATCGTGCCTTCGTCGATCCTTTGCGTTGAAAGAGCGATATCAGCTCTTGCCCATGCACTCTTCGATGTAGAACCAGCGATCATCGCCGGCCAATCCCTTAGCTTTGACGTCTTTGCGGCAGGCTTTGAGCTTACTTTTGTTTTGGCTCCAGTGGGCGCGCATTTCTTTCATGCGCTCCTTGGTCAACTTCAGTTTTGAAGTCTTTGGTGCGGGCGCCGGCGCAGTGGTTTGAGCCGAAGCAGTAACAATCGAACCAGCCATGGCGAGCGCAGTCACTAGGCAAATGCCAGTACGAAGCATAAGTATCTCCTGAGAATAATGTTCGGATAAAACGATTTGATGAAGCGACGCGGGATATGACACTTTACCGTCATATCCCGCCCGCGTGTTTGATCGCGGATCTTAGTGGAAGATCTTGATCGCGCTTAACACGGTCAGCCAGACGCCCCATGCCAGCGGCACACCGACGAAGGCCCAGAACAGCGCAGCCTTGCCGTCCAGACCTCCCTTGCCGATGCCGTAGGAGCCTCCGGCCGTCGCGGTCGCAGTGCCCTTGGCCTGGAGAGCTGCGACTTGCTCGGGCTTCATGAACCAGTGCGGTGCCAAAGGCTTGACCAGCATATTGCAGATCAGACCGATCACCAGCATGCCCACCAGAATGTACATGGTGAAGTCATAGACCTGAGAGCGCGGAACACCGGCCGCGATCTGGAATTCGCGGATGTAGTTCACCACCACAGGACCGATGATGCCAGCGGTCGACCACGCCGTCAGCAGGCGGCCATGGATCGCGCCCACGAACTGCGTACCGAAAATGTCGGCGAGGTACGCCGGCACGGTCGAGAAGCCACCGCCATACATCGACAGGATAACGCCGAAGGCGAGCACGAACAGCATCTTGTTGCCCGTTGCCGCCAAGGTAGGCACCGACGCGTAGAGGATGATGCCCAGGATAAAGAACGTATAGTAGGTGTTCTTGCGCCCCAGCTTGTCCGACAGCGAAGCCCAGAAGAACCGGCCACCGATGTTGAACAGCGACAACAGGCCGGCGAAACCTGCCGCGATGCCCGCAATCGCCGTACGCTGGTCACCTGTCAATTGGCTGAAGGATACATCCGGCAGGCCGATCAATTTGCCCGCGAAGATCTCCTGCAGCATCGGCGAGGCCATACCGATCACACCGATGCCCGCCGACACGTTGAGACAGAGTGCCCACCAGATCAGCCAGAACTGCTTGGTCTTGTGTGCGTTGTCGAGGTGCACGTGACCGGTCGTGATCATCGTGTTGGCCTTTTCAACCGGCGTCCATCCTTCGGGGCGCCAGTTCGGAGGCGTGATGCGGTACGAGAATGCACCGATCATCATGAACACCGAATAGATCACGCCCATGGTCAGGAAGGTCTGCCACACACCAACGTCGGTCGGCGACTTGAAGTGGTTGATCAGGATGTTGGCGAGCGGCGCGCCGATCATCGCACCACCACCGAAGCCCATAATCGCCATGCCGGTCGCCATGCCGCGACGGTCGGGGAACCACTTCACCAGGGTCGACACCGGCGAGATGTAACCCAGGCCAAGACCGATGCCGCCGATGACGCCCGATCCGAGCCACATCAGCCAAAGCTGGTGCGTGTAGATGCCGATCGCGCCCAGCACGAGGCCGCCGGACCAGCACAGCGCGGCGACGAACCCTGCTTTCCGCGGACCAACCCGCTCCAGCCACTCGCCCCAAATCGCAGCACTGATACCGAGCACGACGAAGAAGAGTGTGTACATCCAGCCCAGGCTGGACACACGCCAGTCACAGGTGGTCGTGAACAACTCCTGCATGACCGTCATATCCGGACATGCCTTCGGAGCCGTCAGACCGATCGCGCGCGACAACGGCAGCCAGAACACGCTGAAGCCGTAAGCCATGCCAATACAAAGATGGATACAAAGTGCTGCCGGCGGGACCAGCCAGCGATTGAAGCCGGCCTTTGCGATGATGCGTTCGCGATCAAATATGCCGGCACCGGCGCCAGAGGCGCCTGCCTGTTCGATAGTCGTCATTCAACTTCTCCCCAAGGTGCAAATTCAGCTGCCCTTTTTTTCTTATTGCGGGCTTTTCTGTCGACTTACAATCCTGATTGTTTCAGAGCCTCCACGGCATCACGGACGTCGAGATTGAATCCCGATCCTCCTGCTTCGAGATGCGCCAGGATCGCGGAGCGCATTCGAGGATTCTAAAATTTTGAATGTGTTCAGTAGTGCTGGCCGTGGCTGCGGCCTCGCCCTGACTTTTAAAAAACGGGCCAATCTGGTTGACCATCTAGACAAGCCGGTCAGGCGACATGCGCAGTAGCTCCATCAGCGATCCGATAGGGATGCGTAAACACTTCAAATCCGTCCGAACGCGCAATCGCAGCCAGCGTAATTCCCGCTTCATCGGCCATGCGGACCGCTAACGCCGTTGGCGCCGACACCGAAACCATCACAGCTGCACCGGTCACCGCAGTCTTCTGGACCATCTCGACCGAGACGCGGCTGGTCAGCAGTACCAAGCCTTCTTTCGCATCAACAGAATTCCTCGCCAACGCCCCCGTCAGTTTGTCGAGTGCATTGTGCCTGCCGACGTCCTCACGCAGTGCAACAACTCCTTGCTCCGGATTCCAGAAGGCGGCCGCGTGCACTGCACGCGTCTCGATGTTCAGCTTCTGAAGCGAAGAGATGCTTTGCATAGCCTTCATAATTTGATCCGCCGAGAAATGGCGGCCAACCCCGACCATAGTCGCAGGCCGCGCAGCTTCCACGATAGAATCGATGCCGCACAACCCACAACCCGTCGGACCCGCGATATTCCGGCGGCGCTCTCTAAGTCGCTCTGCCTGAGGCTGATCGAGCCACATGCGTAACTCAACGCCTTCATCCAGCGCCACCACGTCGAGAGACTGGATATCCGCCGAGGATTTGACGACCCCCTCGGTCAAACTGAAGCCCACCGCAAAATCCTCGAGATCTTGCGGTGTCCCCATCATTACAGCGTAGGTTCCAGCATTGTAGGTCAGGGCAATCGGCGTCTCTTCGGGGATCGAACGACTGCCCTCGCTAAAGCCGCCCTCGCGCCAGATCCGGCGGTGAACCGAAACAGCGGGCGACTTCATAGATTACTCCGCGGCTTCCACGACCGGCGCGATCCGCCGTGAATTTCGTGCCTGTTCCTCATTAAGACGTCTGCCATTCGCTCGGCCCGTTTGATGGCGGGATTTGAACCGCCGTCACCTTATACTCTGGACAGTTCCTCGCCCAGCCCGAGAAATCGGTCTTGACCACATTCGCCTGGGTGTCCGGGTCGTGAAACGCTTATAGACGCACAGCCGTGCGATCCAGTGCCGGGCCGGGCCACTCTCTCCAATCGCGCCAATCAGTGGGTGCCGGTGTCGGCATGTCGGGTTGCCGTTTCACAACTCGTGAGTTGAGCCGCGCAATTCACTTCATCCGGATTTTCGCCAGCTTGCGGGCCAGCGTCCGCCTGTGCATCCCCAAACGACGGGCGGTCTCGGAGATGTTGAATTCGGTATCCACCAAGGCCTCGTGGATATGCTCCCACTCGAGGTTCTTGATCGAGGTCGGTCGGCTGGACAATTCAACCGAGGCATCACCTTCAGCCCTGCGGAACGCGGCTTCGATGTCGTCCGTGTTCGACGGTTTTGCGAGATAGTGACAGGCACCGAGCTTGATCGCTTCCACTGCGGTAGCGATGCTGGCAAATCCTGTGAGGACAACGATCTTCATGTCCGGATCACGCGCGTGCAGCACCTTCACGCATTCCAGTCCGGAGCCGCTGGCCAGCTTGAGATCGATGACGGCATAGTGCGGTGCAAAGCCGCCAAGAAGGGTTTCCAGGTCTTCGATACGTTGACACTGCCGGACATCATAGCCGCGGCGCTCAAACGACTTGCCCAGTGCTCTTGCAAACGAAGCGTCGTCCTCAACGATCAGAAGGCGGCGATCAGTGTCCATGTCCACCTCGGGGTGACAATGAATCCAGCGGCAATGTCAGCGTTACAATTGCGCCTCCGGTCGGCGCATTCTCCGCCGTGACCACACCACCGAGCTTGCGAATAACATTCACGACAAGAAACAATCCAAGCCCGCTTCCGGGCCGCCCCTTGCTCGACTGGTAGGGCTTTCCGAATGACGCCAGCATTGCCTTGCTGAAGCCTGGTCCTTGATCTCTGACCGTCAGGACGATGTTGTCGTCGATCCGGGCAACGTGTGCCCTGATCAACTTTGGTGATGCTTCCAACGCATTGTCAAACAGATTGAAAATCACCTGCTTCAAGGTGGCGTCAGATACGATCACCGCATCATCACCAAACCCGTTCGTGTAGTCGAACCGCGCCGGCGAACGGATTGTCTGCCATTCCTCGGCCAGCGTATCGAAGAACGTATTCACGGACGTCCGCAGCGTCCCCTCGCCTCGCGCTTCGCCAGAGGACATCAGAATGCCGGAGACGATAGCCTTGCATCGCTCCACCTGCAGCTGCATCTCGGAGATTTCCTGCGAAACTTCGGGGGTCTCATTCAAAGATGGCATGTGCTGCCAATCGTTCAAGATCACCGACAAGGTAGCAAGCGGTGTTCCGAGCTCATGCGCCGCGCCGGACGCGAGCAGGCCCATCCGAACGATGTGATCCTCTTCAGCGGATTGCTGGCGCAAGCCTGCAAGATGAGCATCGCGCGCCCGAAGGTTCCGATTGATGCGGCTGATGAAGAAGACAAGGAGTGTCGCAGACAGCAGGAAACAGATAAAGGTGCCCTGCATGTGCAGCTTGGCGAAGCCACTGCCCTGCTCGTGAAAGATATCCCTGTAAGCAACGCTCAACCAGACGAAACAGCCGCTGGTGATGACGACCAGCGTCCAGGTCGACCAGGCATCAAGCAGCACCGCCCCCAGGGTCACCTGAAGAAGGTAGAGCGAAATGAAGGGGTTCGCCGCACCGCCTGTGAGATAAAGCTGGACCGTGAGAGCAGCGACGTCGAGCAAGAGAGCCAGAAACAGCTCCGTGTTGCTCACCATCTCGTGGCGATAGTGCCGGATCAGGCTGAAGACATTGAGACCGACGAGGAAGGCGATGACGATCGCCAGTTCAGTCACCGGCAATGCAATTCCAAACCAGAATTGCACAACAAGGATCGTCACGATCTGGCCGATGACCGCGAGCCATCGAAGCTGAACAAGAAGAAGCAAGTTCTTCTTGTCGGTGACGTGATCAATGGAAATCATCCAGCTTCACTACTGAAATTTGCGCGACCGCGCCTAGTGTGGCGGTTCTGAAGTCCGCATCATTCGTGCGGCGAGTCGGGAATGCGGACTTCAGAACCAAAGCCACACTAGAACAATAACTTGCTAGAGTCCTTCGATTCCGAAGTTCGCAGGCGAACGGGCGGCGGAATGACGCGAACTTCGGAATCGAGACTCTAGGTGATGGCTCGCCCCGAGTGCCGCTTCCGCAAGATCCACTCCTGCCGCATAGCATAAGTCATCCATCCCAGCAGCATGATCGCCAGGCCAAACCAGGTTATTGCATAAACCAAATGGTTGTTCGGAAATGAGATAACGGTCAATCCCCCCACCGGCAGCACATGAGAGTCCGCAGCGGCATCCGCATCAATAAAATAGGGCGCGACATCCTTGATCCCGCGCGCGCGGGCGATCGCATCCACATCGCGTGAATACCAGCGGTCGGCCGCCGGATCGTTGGTCCGGAGAAATCCGCCGCCCGGCTCACTCACACGTAGCAAGCCGGTGATGGCCGTCTCACCATGGCCGGCCTTGAGAGCTTCATGAACGTCTTGGTCGGAAGGCACAAAACCCCGGTTGACCAGGACCGAAAAGCCGTCACCGGTGCGAAACGGCGCCATGACCCAATAGCCAGGGCCCCGCTCGGTAACTGCCTTGACCAAGGTTGCGCGGCTGTCGAGGAATCGTCCCTTCACCTGAACATGGCGATACGCATCATCCGCTGCATTGACGTGAGCCCACGCTGACGGACCGGGGGCCGGCACCGCAGCCGCATGAACGCGCCGATCGACCCGCTCGATCAGATCAAGCTTCCAGACCCGCCGTTCAAGCTGCCAGACCCCCAAAGCGCAGAGGATCGCAAAGACCGTGGTGGCAGCAACACCAAGCGCGATCCGCTTTCGCACGGACGGCCGCGGAAGGCTCCGTGACTCGTCTTCGAGACGCGAGGCGGGCTGGGAAGACGTCCGTCCTCCAGCCATGGCCTCGCGGGTCTCGAAGGTGATCATCATGGCATATGGCTCATGTCGTGACCGAGCATCATGTTGGCGTTGAGGTGATACATCACCCACAGCGAGCCGGAGAGCGTGATGACAACGATAATGATGGTGAAGAGCAACGCCATCAGCGTCCAGCCGCTCTCGGACTTCGCGTTCATGTGCAGGAAGCAGATCATGTGGACCACGATCTGCGCTGCTGCAAAGGCCATGACGATGATCGACGTCAGCTGCTTGTTCTCGATCGCGCCGCTCATGACGAGATAAAACGGGATCGCGGTCAGGATCACCGACAGCCAGAAACCGACCATGTAACTGCGCAGCGAGCCATGGGTATGATCGTCAGCATGAGCGTGATCGCGCGAGGCGTGACCAGCGTGGGCATTGGTGCTCATCGAAGCACTCCCATCAGATAGACAAACGTGAACACACCGATCCAGATCACATCGAGGAAGTGCCAGAACATACTGAGGCACATCAGCCGGCGCATATTTGCGGGAATGAGTCCACGGCGCGCGACCTGCGTCATCAATGTGAACAGCCAGATCAGGCCAAAGGTCACGTGGAGGCCGTGCGTACCGACCAGGGCGAAGAATGATGAGAGGAAAGCACTGCGCTGCGGCGTCGCGCCTTCGTGGATCATGTGCGCGAATTCGTTCAATTCGATGCCGATGAACGCAAAGCCGAACAAAGCGGTCGCAACAAGCCACCCTTGCATGGCGCCGACACGTCCCTTTGCCATCGCCAGCATGGCGAAGCCGTAGGTGATCGATGAGAGCAGCAGCATCGACGTGTTGACCGCCACCAGCCGCAGATCGAACAAATCCTTCGGAGAAGGTCCGGCAGCGTAATTGCCGCCGAGCACGCCGAAAGTGGCGAACAATACCGCAAAGATGAGGCAGTCGCTCATCAGGTAGATCCAGAAGCCGAGCATCGTGCTGCCGCCCTCGGCATGATGCTCGTCCACCAGATAGAAGCTGGGCGCCTGTGCCCTCATATTGTCTTCGACCGCCAGATCCATCGGCTCAAGCCTCCAGTGCGAGACGGCGACTACGCTCGTTCTCGGCTTGTACGACTTCATCCTTCGGGAAATGGAAGTCGCGCTTGTAGTTGAACGTGTGCACGATCACCGCGGCGAGAAGTCCGGCGAAGCTCAGGATCGCCAGCCACCACATGTACCAGATCATCGCAAAGCCGAAGACGGTGCTCAGCGCAGCAAGCACCACGCCCGCGCCGGTGTTGCTCGGCATGTGAATAGACTTGAACCCTTCAAGCGGGCGCACATAGCCGCGCCGCTTCATATCCCACCAGGCATCAAGATCGTGCACCACCGGCGTGAACGCGAAATTATAGGCCGGCGGCGGCGAGGATGTTGACCATTCCAGCGTCCGGCCATTCCAGGGATCGCCGGTCACATCCTGCAGCGCCTTGCGATCGCGGATGCTGACGTAGATCTGCACCAGGAAAGACAGGATGCCGAGCAGGATCAGGAACGCGCCGAAGGCTGCGATCACGGTCCAGATCTGCATGGAAGGATCGTCGAAGTGCCGCAGCCGCCGCGTCGCGCCCATGAATCCCAGGACATAGAGCGGCATGAATGCGAAATAAAATCCAACGAGCCAGAACCAGAACGACATCTTCCCCCAGAACTTGTCGAGCTGAAATCCGAATGCCTTGGGGAACCAGTAATTGATGCCGGCGAATGCACCGAACACGACACCCCCGATGATCACATTGTGGAAGTGCGCGATCAGGAAAAGGCTGTTGTGAAGGACGAAGTCGGCGGGCGGCACCGCGAGCATCACGCCGGTCATGCCGCCGATCACGAAGGTCAGCATGAATCCGACCGTCCACATCATCGGAAGCTCGAACCGGATGCGCCCGCGGTACATCGTGAACAGCCAGTTGAAGATCTTCGCTCCCGTCGGAATCGAGATGATCATCGTCGTGATGCCGAAGAACGAATTGACACTCGCCCCCGAGCCCATCGTGAAGAAGTGGTGCAACCACACCAGATAGGACAGGATGGTGATGCACACCGTGGCGTAGACCATCGACGTGTAGCCAAAGAGACGCTTGCCGCAGAACGTCGACGCAACCTCGGAATAAATCCCGAATGCGGGCAATACCAGAATGTAAACTTCCGGATGACCCCAGATCCAGATCAGGTTCACGTACATCATCGGGTTGCCGCCGAAGTCGTTCGTGAAGAAATTGGTGCCCACGTATCGATCGAGGGTCAGCAGCGCCAGCACCGCCGTGAGTACGGGAAATGACGCCACGATCAGGATATTCGTGCACAGCGAGGTCCAGGTGAAGATCGGCATCCTCATCAGGGTCATTCCC
Source organism: Bradyrhizobium sp. SYSU BS000235 (assembly GCF_049747295.1). Taxonomy (NCBI): domain Bacteria; kingdom Pseudomonadati; phylum Pseudomonadota; class Alphaproteobacteria; order Hyphomicrobiales; family Nitrobacteraceae; genus Bradyrhizobium; species Bradyrhizobium sp. SYSU BS000235. The sequence goes on along the minus strand of NZ_JBMHJM010000001.1, from coordinate 2,564,643 downwards.
GGCGCGCGCATCTTCACGATTGTCGCGATCAGGTTGATACCCGATAGCGTGGTGCCCACGCCGGCCACCTGAAGACCCCAGATGTAATAGTCGACGCCGACATCGGGACTGTAAGCAATTCCCGACAGCGGCGGATAGGCCAGCCATCCCGTGCGGGCATACTCGCCAACGAACAATGAGAGCATCGTCAGCGCAGCACCGCCGACCGTCATCCAGAAGCTGAAGTTGTTCAGGAAGGGAAAGGAAACGTCTCGCGCGCCGATCTGCAGCGGCACAACATAATTCATCAGTCCTGTCACCAACGGCATGGCGACGAAGAAAATCATGATGACGCCGTGAGCCGTGAAAATCTGGTCGTAGTGATGCGCGGGGAGATATCCTTGCGATGCACCGAAGGCGATCGCCTGCTGAAGGCGCATCATGATCGCGTCCGCAAAGCCGCGCAGCAACATGACGATGCCGAGCACCATGTACATGACGCCAATGCGCTTGTGGTCGACGCTGGTAAACCACTCTTTCCAGAGATAGCCCCATAGCCTGTAATAGGTGATCGCTCCGACAACAGCGATGCCGCCCAACGCAACAGCAGCGAACGTCACGACAAGGATCGGCTCATGGTACGGGATCGCATCCCAGGTCAGTCTGCCGAAAACAAACTTGAGGAAGGAAGTGTCGCTCAACATCTCAAAGCTCATTCTGCATCAGGTATTGGACGGGTGACGGATCGCATTCAACGAAAGCGAAGGCGAGGACCGCAGTGGCGTGAACGACGGCGGCGGCAGGCCGGCACCTTTGAGGCGCGACAGATCAAGCACCGGGAGAGCCTTCGCTTCCACGGCGCGAGTATCGGTTCCTTGAACGGCACTTGCTTGGACGGTACCTTCTTGGACGGTACAAAGGCTGGCGACATAGGCCGCATCGGCGCCAAACACCGCGCCGCGCTGCGCATATTTGTCGTAGGTCAGAGGAAGCGTATTCCTCGCCCCCGCAAGCCCGAGGCCGCCTTTCGCATCGATGGCCGACATCTCGCTCATGCACATCTTGCTGGATTCAACGCACATATTGATGATGGCGTTGAACAGCGTCGAATCGACGCCGGCGTAGCGGCGAACCGGATCATTCTCGCTCGGCTTTTCCAGCTGCAGATACGCGGCACGATCGAGCTTGGCCGGTTCAGCCCGCGCCTTGGCAATCCAGCTGCCGAAGTCCGCGTCATCTACGCCGAGAAACGTGAAGCGCATTCCGGAGAAACCTGCGCCGCTGTAGTTGGCGGAGAACCCCTCATACACACCCGGCTTATTGATAACCGCCTTCAACTGGGTCTGCATCGCAGGCATCGCATAGACCTGTCCCGCAAGCGCAGGCACAAAGAAGGAATTCATCACCGAAGATGACGTGATGTGAAAGTCGATGGGCCGGTCGACCGGCGCCGCCATCTCATTGACGGTCGCGATGTTGTACTCGGGATAAATGAACAGCCACTTCCAATCGAGCGCAACGACATCGACCCTCAACGGCTTGGTGTTCGCAGGGATGGGACGTTCGGCTGCGATGCGATCAAGCCTGCGATACGGATCCAGCAGATGCGTACTTGCCCAGGTGATCGCCCCGATGCAGATGACGATCAGCAGCGGTATAGACCAGATCACGAGCTCGAGATGGGTCGAGTGATCCCAATCCGGCTCGTATGTGGCAGTCGTGTTGGATTCGCGGTACCGCCACGCCACGATCGCGATCAGCGCCATGACCGGCACGACGATCAGCAACATCAGCGATGTCGACTGGATCAGGATATCCCGCTGCTGTTCAGCGACGTCGCCGGACGGAGAGAGAACCACTGCCTTGCAGGCTCCCAGCATCGCCACGAGGGGCAATACAGCCAATTGACGAAAGCGGAGCACGATCTGTCCTGCCGATAAAAGTTTCACATCTGATATTTCGCGTAGCTGCAGCGCGGCGAAAGAGACATTGGACAATTTGCCCAATCCCTCGAAACAACCCGCAATGCCAAAAGAGCACGATCGGACGGCGGCTTGTTCTGCTTCAATATGTTCCCGAGAAGGACGCGAAATCATCATGAGCATGGACATGGCAGCTTCTGCGTCACCGCGCCGTGAGGCGCACGGCGCGAACGCTCACGACAGCGTCAACACCGGCGAAATCGCGATCGGCGTCATTATCGGACGCACGTCGGAGTTCTTCGATTTCTTTGTCTACGCCATCGCGTCAGTCGTCGTGTTTCCGAAGCTGGTCTTTCCTTATCTCGATCCACTCACCGGCACGCTTTATTCTTTCGCGATCTTTGCGCTTGCCTTTATCGTGCGGCCGATCGGCACCACGATTTTCATGGCGGTCGATCGCGTTTATGGCCGCGGCATCAAGCTGACCATCGCGCTGTTCATGCTGGGAACCTCCACGGTGGCGGTTGCATTCCTGCCGGGACACGATCAAATCGGTTCGGCTTCAGCCTGGCTTCTCGCGCTGCTTCGCATCGGTCAGGGATTGGCGCTTGGCGGAACATGGGATGGATTGGCACCGCTTCTGGCACTGAATGTGCCGGAAAGACGGCGCGGTTGGTACGCGATGATTCCTCAACTCGGTGCGCCGCTCGGCCTGATGGTTGCCAGCGCTCTGTTTGCCTTCTTCATCACGAAGCTGTCGGCAGCGGATTTTCTCGATTGGGGCTGGCGCTATCCGTTCTTTGTCGCTTTCGCGATCAATGTCGTTGCGCTGTTCGCACGGCTTCGGATCGTCGTGACGCCGCAGTATTCGCAACTGTTTGAGAGCCGGGACCTGGAGCCCGAGCCCGTGGCGAGAACACTGCGGGCGGAGGGACGCAACGTCATCGTCGGCACGTTTGCGCCGCTTGCCAGCTTCGCGCTGTTCCACATGGTCACGGTCTTTCCGCTCTCATGGGTGTTCCTGTTTACCGAGGAAGGACCCGGTAGATTCCTGATTATCGAAACGATCGCTGCGGCGTTCGGTGTCGCAGCGATCATCGCGTCCGGACCGATCGCGGATCGTCTTGGCCGCCGGACATTGCTTGGGGCCTCAGCCGCAGCGATTGCGGCCTTCAGCGGCTTCGCACCCCAACTTCTCAATGGCGGCCAAGCCGGTGAAGCCGTGTTCATGATCATCGGATTTGTCCTGCTCGGCATCTCGTTCGGACAATCGTCGGGATCGGTCGCATCGAATTTTTCGCGGGCGAACCGCTACACGGCATCCGCACTGACGTCGGATTTCGCGTGGTTGTTCGGTGCCGGCTTCGCGCCGCTTGCGGCACTCCTTCTCGCCAGCAACTTTGGATTGTTGGCTGCCGGCGCCTACCTGTTGTCCGGCGCGGCATGCACCCTGCTGGCTTTGGCCCTCAGCCAGAGACTCGATAGCCGATAAGAGGTGACATCACCGCGTTATTCGATTTCATCGCAACACGATGCATTGATGCGAGCGCTGCCACACCTGCCCGTGATGAGCCCGATCGCTCTCATCAATCGAATTGTCGCAAAACTGTAGCGAGCCATGTGCTACCGCCTTCCCGTAACATCGGGGAAGTGGTCCAGTGGTTCAAAAATATCGCCGCGCGCGAAGCGCATTCACTGCGTTTGGCGCGATGTTTTTATGCGCGTCGGTTTGCGTCGCGTCGGATTTCGCGCTTGCGCAGCAGGCCAATTCCACCACGCCGAATCCGTACACCGATCTTTCTGCTTATCAACTCATCAACCAGGCCGCGTCGCAACAATCGATTGCAACTTCTGGATCCCCCGCTTTGTCTTCGACGGTGACGCAGATTGGGCAGGTGAATACCGCAACTGCCACGCTCAGCGGCAGCGGCAACATCACCAATCAATATCAGAACGGATCGCAAAACTCGTCGAACCTGACGGTCAACGGTGGACAGAATACGGTCACGACAACACAGATCGGCAATTCGAACACCACATCGATTGGTGTGAACGGCAGCGGCAACACGATCAACAATCTTCAAGTGGGATCCGGCCTGTCCTACCAAATTCAAGTGATCGGAACGGCCTCTGCGCCGATATCCGTTCAACAGTATGGAAGAAGATAACGTGACATCTCGAGTTCGTCCGGTGAGCGGCAGCGTTGTTCGCCCGATCATTCTCGCATGCACGGTGATCGTCGCGATGACCGGTTTTGCGCAGGCGGGCACGCTTGTTTACACGCCGACCAATCCAACGTTCGGCGGCAACCCGCTGAACGGTTCCAACCTGTTCAATTCGGCGCAGGCTCAGAACCAATTCACCCAATCAGGTTCGAGCGGTTCGGGTGGTCTCGGAGGCGCTCTTACGCCCGGGCAGATCTTCGCGCAGCAATTGACGAGTCAGCTTTACTCCTCGCTCGCCAATCAAATCACGCAGCAAATTTTCGGCTCGAGTGCCACAACGGGCACCGGCACCTTCACGTTCGGAGGGACGACGATTACCTACACAAAGAACCCCAACGGCACCATCGACATCACCATCAACGATGGCCAGACCATCACCCAAGTGTCGGTGCCCGCGCCTCCCACGGGCACCCATTAGGGCAAGCGCTGGTTGAAATCACGAGTCAGAGTTGGATGATGTTGTCTGCTGTTAAATTTATGCCGTTGGTCGGCTTGGCCGTGTTGCTTGCCGGTTGTGTTACGGAGCCGAAAGGCCGTGAGTTGCTTGAGGAAGCACCGGTGCTGACCCCGGCTTCGCCGACCGCTCTTGATCTGGAAAATCTGCTTCCGCCCAAGCGAAAGCTCGACGTCGCCGTCTACCAATTTCAGGATTTGACCGGCAAGAACGAGCCTAATGATAACGTCGCGGTGTTTTCTCGCGCCGTGACGCAGGGTGCATCCGGATTCGTGATCGATGCACTTCAGCGTGCAGGGCACGGACGCTGGTTCACGGTGGATGAGCGCAATGGTCTCAGCGATCTCCTCAACGAGCGTCAGCTTGTGAAGGTGACGCGCGCTGAATTTGAGGGCGAGAATGCACGTCCGCTGCCGCCGATACGGTTCGCCGGGCTTCTGATCGAAGGCGGCATCATCGGCTTCGACGGCAACGTCATCACCGGTGGCGTCGGTGCGAACTTCCTCAACATCGGCGGTGACGTGCAATACCGGCAAGACACGGTCACCGTCGCCATGCGCGTTGTTTCCGTTCAGACGGGTGAAGTCCTGACAAGCATTACGACCACGAAGACGGTCTACTCAATCGGCCTGCGCGCCAACGTCTACAAGTTCGTCTCGATCGATAAACTTCTTCAGGCTGAAGCAGGAGTCACCCGCACCGAGCCCACGCAGCTCGCCGTGCGTCAGGCCATCGATCTGGCTGTGTACGCCACTGTCATGCAGGGCGCGCAGAAAGGCATCTGGAATTTCGCCGATCAGAAGGGCGGCCGCGCATTGCTGCAAAGCTATCTGTCGAAAGAGTCGGTCACCGCAACTCCGCTTCCGGCAGCGAAGAAGTCCGAGGGTTGAATAGAAAACTCGATGCGCGCTTGCCGAGCGCAAGCGCAGTAATCACGACAGTTTTGCTTCAGTAAATCTACAGTTAGTTTTCACTTTTATTTCCGTAATACTTCATTGATATTAAATTTTACCTTAAGTGCGGCAATCTATCCTCTTTACATTGCGATTTATACTTGCGCGTGTTTTAGCATTAACCGGGCGTTAACGACGTGCCGGGGCTGGCTTGGCCGCGTTGGACGCTCGCAGGCGCGAGGGGATTTCACCTCTCGGTAATGGAGTGATCCAAGTGAAAAAACATCTTTTATTGGCCTCGGTCAGCGTCATCGCGGCCTTGGCAGCATCGACCGCATTCGCGGACGACATCAACAACCAGACCAACATCAACCAGACGGGCACCAATGGCACGGTGACCATCAATCAGACCGGTAACGGCAACATCGCCGGAAAGGCTGATCCAACTGCTCAGCAGTCGATCAGCAATTCGCTCGTTCAGGCCGGCAACCTCAATTCGCTGACCGTCACGCAGTCAGGCGACAACAATATTTTCCAGGGTGTTGCCACCGATGGTACCCCTGGCTCGCTGGTGCAGTCGGGCAAGAGGAACACTGCTAATATCACTCAGGACGGCAACAACGGCACCGTCACGCTGTCGCAGAGCGGCCACGACAACAATGCCCGCGCCGATCAAACGGGCAACAAAAACAGCATCACGTCGATGCAAGCCAAATCCGGCAACAGCTTCGACACGAACCAGAACGGCGACAATAATATCATCAACAACGACCAGACAAAGAGCACCTCGAGCTTCTTGCTGACCGGCAATTCGGCAATTGGCCAACAAGGCAACGGCAACACGCTCACCAATATCCAGGCTGGAGATTATCAGACTGCTCGCGTTCAGCAGATCGGCGACAGCAACACCGTCTTCACCCAACAGACGGGCGTGTCCAAACAGAGCGGCAACAACGTCTCCATCGAGCAAGGTTCGCTGGGTGCAGCTTCCAATCAGGGTTCAGTCACACTTTCGCAGGTGGGCGACAACCTGACGCTGTCGGTCTCGCAAGCCGGTCTTGCCAATACATTCAACTCCAACCAGTCGAACAATGGCGGCACGGTTGAAGTATCGCAGACCGGAGATCACAACTCGTTCAACAACACGCAATTCGGCAAGAACGACTACACAGGCGGTCAGCCGCTCGTGATCGGGGGAGCCAACATTCCGACCCAGGCTGCACAGATCGGCAGCAACAACGTCGTGAACAGCAACCAGGCCGGAGCGAACGAAACGTTCATTTTTGGTCAAAATGGCAACGGCAACGTGATCACGAACGGTCAGTCGACCGCGCGCTCTTCGCTGACCGCGATGCAGACCGGCGACAGCAATAACATCAACAACAATCAGTTCGGCTCTGGCGCACAGACGGCCACCGTGACCCAGACCGGTAACAGCAATCTATTGAACAACAACCAGAGCTCGCCAGGCGCGATGCTGACCGCCACGCAGGCTGGAAACAGCAACATCGTCAACTCCACTCAGAGCGGTGGTAAGACGCTGACCGCCAGCCTCACGCAAAATGGCGGTGGAAACTTCGTCAACAGCACGCAGAGCGGCCACGATAACAATACCCGCACCTCTCAAACGGGCAACACCAACAGCATCACGTCGACGCAGGCCAAATCCGGCAACAGCTTCGACACCAACCAGAGCGGCGACAATAACGTCATCAGCAACGACCAGACCGCCAGCACATCGAGCGTTCTGCTGACCGGCAATACCGCAATTGGCCAGCAAGGCAACGGCAACAAACTCACCAACATCCAGGCTGGAGATTATCAAACCGCTCGCGTTCAGCAGATCGGTGACAGCAACACTGTCTTCACCCAGCAAACGGGCATGTCTCAACAGAGCGGCAACACCGTCACCATCGATCAGGGCTCGCTGGGTGCGGCCTCGAACCAAGGTTCGGTTTCGCTTTCACAGCTTGGCGACAACCTGACCCTGTCGGTCTCCCAGGCCGGCACCGCCAACTCGTTTACGTCGAGCCAGTCCGGTGGTTTCAACACGGTTGCTTTGTCTCAGACCGGCGAGCACAACTCCTTCAATAACATTCAGATTAGCTCGAACAACTACGCGGGTGGCGTCCCGATCCAAATCGGTTCGAACACCATCGCAACACCGGCTGCACAGACCGGCAACAACAACGTTGTGACGAACAACCAGGCCGGCATGAACGAGACGTTCATTCTCAGCCAGAGCGGCAACGGCAACACGATCACGAACGGCCAGTCAACTATTGGCTCCAAGCTGACCGCGCTGCAAACCGGTGACGGCAATAACATCAACAGCAACCAGTTTGGCACCGGATCGCAGACTGCGATCGCGACCCAGATCGGTATGGGCAATCAGCTCACCAATACGCAGAGCTCGCCCGATGCAATGCTGATCACTGCGCAGAATGGCAACAACAACATTATCACCTCCACCCAAAGCGGTGGTGTGATGCTGGTTGCCAACATTACGCAGAACGGAAGCAGCAACGTCGTCAACGGTATGCAAACCGGCAGCAACAACACTGCGAATGTTGCGCAATACGGCAACATGAACAGCGCCAGCTACACGCAGTCAGGCACTGGCAATACCGTGAACATTACTCAGGGCAGACACTAAATGCAGTCATCGAGGGAGGGGTCTCACGACCCCTTCCTCCCCCTATTGGTTGTCGAAATTCAATTTGTAAGTTTTGCAACAAATATTCGTCGCGAACAAGACGTTTATATTTCAGTTTTACTTCATAATTACCTCAGTAATATTAAATTTTACTTTAACTGCGACAATTCACCCTCTTTACATTGAGATTTATACTTGCGCGTGATTTAGCATTTACCGGGCGTTAAGGACGTGCCGGGGCTGGCTTGGCTGTTTTGGCGCCTGAAGGCGGGAGGAAATTCCACCTCCCGGTAACGGAGTCATTCAATGAAAAAGCATCTTTTACTCGCCTCGGTGAGCGTGATCGCAGCCTTGGCCGCATCGACCGCATTCGCGGACGACATCAACAATCAGACCAACATCAACCAGACCGGCAACAATGGTGTGGTCACCATCAATCAGACAGGCACCGGCAACATCGCCGGAAAGGCTGATCCGACCGCTCCGCAGTCGATCAGCAATTCGCTCGTTCAGGCCGGCGACAGCAACAACCTGACTGTCACGCAGTCCGGCAACAACAATATCTTCAAGGGTGCAACGCCGACCGATCAGGTACCCGGCTCGCTGGTGCAGTCTGGCGCGCACAACATCGCCGACGTCACCCAGTCCGGCACCGGCAGCACCGTCACGCTGTCCCAGACCGGCAACGGCAACGGCGTGTTTGACAGCTCAAAGGCTCTGAACTTCTCGCCAACCGGCGATGTCAGCGTCGTCAACCAGAGCGCCACCGCCGGCAGCACAGTCACTCTGACGCAGAGCGGCAACAACAACACGTTCGGCATTGATCAGGGCGGCACGACCAACACGATCATCGTGACGCAAGGCAATGACGCCAACGAAGCCCATGCCAGCCAGGATGCCACGTCGTCCAACGACACGATCAACCTGACGCAAAGCGGCGCCGGCCCGCTGGGCAACTTCGCCATCGCATCGCAGACTGGCGGCGCGAGCTCGACAACCACGGTCGTGCAGACTGGATCGGGCAATTCATCGAGCACCGACCAGTCATCGACCAGCAGCACGCTGTCGGTGACCCAGACCGGCGCCTCGAGCTCGGCTTTTGGCTCGCAGTCGGGATCCTTCGGCAACATCAGCGTGAACCAAACCAACAGCGGCGGCTCGCCATTGGATGGCCATATCGCATTCTTCGGCCAGGGCGGCGGCACCGGCAACCTCCTGATCCTCAATCAGAACGGCTCCGCACAGAACGCGAATGCCAGCCAGTTCGGCGACAACAACTCCGTCATCTCGAACCAGAGCGGCGCGAATAACAACTTCAACACCGCCCAAAACGGCGCAAGCAACACTGTAAGCAACACCCAGTCGGGTTCGTCCAATACCCTCACGGGCGGCAACCAGACCGGCAACGGCAACACGCTTACCAATACGCAGGCGGGGACGAATGATTTCGCCACCACCGCGCAGGTCGGTAACGACAACCACATGACGAACTTCCAGAGCGGCATCAATGGGTATCTGGTGGCTACGCAGACCGGCAACGGCAACTCCCTGAATAGCTCTCAGACGGTTGCCAACGCTTCCCTCCTGGCCGATCAACTCGGTGATAACAACACCATCAACAGCACCCAGAACGGCTTGATGCTGGCGTCTGCGACGATTTCGCAGGTTGGCAACAACAACACTGTGAACGGCACGCAGACCGGCGGCAACAGCACCGCGAACGTTGGCCAGTATGGCAACAACAACTCTGCCACCTACTTCCAGAACGGTTCGGGCAACACCGTCAATATCACGCAGGGCTTCAAGCACTGATTTGATCGTAGGCGGCTGGGGGCGCACGCTGGTGCGCCCCTTTTCTTCTCATCGACACGCAGCCCTTCGGGTTGATAGCGATCACTTCAGCGTCTCATTAGATCCATCACTTGGATGCCCGGAAGGAGGCCCGGAAAATGCTCCGCGAATCGACCAATAAACAAAGACATGATCAGCAGAGACATAATCAGCAGAGACATGGAGGCATCTGGCGCAGCCTCGTCGCAACCCTGCTCACGTTAATGGCTGGAGCTTTGTTGACCTGCACGAACTCTTACGCCGAGGATTCTACTGTGACTGTTCTAGCGCATGCCTCTTCCGGCCCGCTCCAATGCGAAATCCGCAGGACCGACGCGGGACATTCAGTTGGACTGACCGGCACGATCACGAGTTCAACAGCCGTTGCAGGCAAATTCCGATTCATGGTGACGAAATCGGGCCCTTCCGGCTCCTCAAATATCAATCAGGGAAACAACTTTGAACTGACCGCCGGATCACAAACAGATGTCGGTCATGTGACAATCAATCTCGAAGATAATGCAAAAGCCGTTGTCGAATTGGTTGCGACATCAAACGATGGAATCGAGTGCCGCGCCAAAGCGCCATTGGAGCGTTGACTTCATCTTGCGCTGAAATATACGAACGGCTGCGAACACGGCACCAGAAACAATTCCGCCTCGCTGCGTCATGTGAGTCCCTGAGAATGATACGATCGGTCCTGGCCTTCCTGCTACTCGGCATCGCCGCGGCTTCCGCACAGCAAACCCCACCTCCTGTGGCAACACCAAGCGGTGTTCAATCGGCAGCTCAGGTGGGACAAGCGGCGCCACCGAGGTGTGACGCCAATTGCGTACGCGCCAATGCCCAGAGGGCAAGCGAACTCTGCGCTCCCAAGATTGAAGCCAAGGCACCCAGCGATTTTGATTGGCTTACGCGTCCAAGCCCCGGCATCTTCCAGCAAGCGGATCCATCATCACCTAGCGACGCCGTCGTCCGTTTCCGAGGCGACTCCGTTCGCTTCATGGACGCATCGAAGTCCTGGGTTCGGGTGAGCTATGAATGCGCCTTCGATGTCGATTCGCAGACGGTTACTTCTGTCAATGTGCGCGCTGGCCGCCTCGATCAAGCCAATACGCCAGAACAGACGCAACCAGCAAATTCGGCGCCGCGGGCTCAAACTACCGCGGCAAACACTCCTCCTCAGCAAGCCGCGCCAGCTGCCGCAAAGCCCAAGCCGCGCGTCTGGGAACCAAGCGCAGTGGAGATTCAGCAGCAGACGCCTTATCCAAAGCGTCACTGAACCGACAGGCAGTCGTCATTTTACGGCGCCATGACACGGCGCTCCAGCGATGGAGCACCGCTTTCCTCAGAGTGAATTTGCTATTCCCGTCCTTCGGTGCCCTTAGCTCTCCAGGACTGACCGAATCCGTGAAGCAGCAAGGCCGTCGCCGTATGGATTTATGGCCTGTGCCATCGCCTGATAGTGAGCGGTGTCGGTCAACAACTTCGATGTCTCGCCGAAAATTCGCTCTGGGTCGGTCCCGACCAAAATGACGGTGCCCGCATTGACGGCCTCCGGCCGTTCGGTTTTCTCCCGCATCACAAGAACCGGCTTGCCAAGCGACGGCGCCTCTTCCTGCACACCGCCGGAATCCGTGATAATCAGATACGACTGCTGCATCAGGAACACGAAAGGCTCGTAGTCCTGCGGATCGATCAGCGTGATCTGATCATTTGCGCCTAGCAGACGCTCGACAGGCTCTCGCACGTTTGGATTCGGATGCACCGAATAGACGATTCTGACATCGTGCTCCCGAACGATACGAAGCAGCGCGTTACAGATATTTTCGAAACCGTTGCCAAAATTTTCTCGCCTGTGTCCCGTCACGAGGATCATGCGACGCCCGTCCTGCCCCACGAACGGAAACCTTTTTGCCAAGACTGCGCGGCGGTCCGCAGACGCATCGATCCGCCCCCGCATGTCCAACAGGGCATCGATGACGGTGTTGCCCGTCACATGGATGGACGCCTCATCGATCCCCTCCGCAACGAGGTTCATTCTGGCCTGGGGAGTGGGCGCAAAATGATATCGCGTCGCAAGACTTGTCACGCGCCGGTTCATTTCCTCGGGCCACGGGGCGTAGAGCGATCCCGATCGCAAGCCGGCTTCCACATGACCAACCGGAATTTGGCGATAGAACGCCGCGAGAGACGTCGCAAGCGTCGTCGTGGTGTCGCCGTGAACCAACACGACATCCGGTTTCTCGGCATCCAAGATGCCGCCCATCCCCGTCAGGATGCGTGCGGTGAGTTGATCCAGCGTCTGGTTCGGCCGCATGACATCGAGATCGAAGTCACACGTCATGCCAAATAATTCTATGACCTGATCTAAAATCTCCCGATGCTGAGCAGTGACGCAGACTTTCACGTCCAGACGAGTGCTCTGACGGAGTTCTGATACGACCGGGGCCATCTTGATGGCCTCTGGCCTCGTGCCAAACACAATCAATATCTTTTTCAAGGGAACGCCATTCACTGACCGACCCATCAGAGGCAGCGGTTAGTCTGCACCCTGTGTGTGCACCAAGAAAAATTATGAAATTCATACGCTTATAATCAACAGCGATATTAGACCACCGGCATCGATAAATCGCAATGTATCTCTCGTCCGTCTTCGCCGAGGTTCCATTAGTATTAACCTGTCTACACGGCAGACCTTGAGCATCAAGCGCCGCTATAGCCGCAACACTCCTGCGCTGACCGCGCAGGAGTGTGTCCAGCTTCCGGCGGGCCATCACACCTCGACGGCTTCTCTCTGTGCGACAACAGGCGCTATGGGATGCGCGCTTCGCTCGTGAACGTGCGAGGTGGGCGTCCGATCGATGAGCAAGCTCAGCAGTTCTGGCCGGCTATAATGACCGCGCGAATCCATCAGACGTTTGCGCCGGTCGATCAGAGTGAAGTCGAGATCGGCGATGACTTCGCCCTCTCCCGAACGCAGCGGCTCACCGATCAACGAACCATCCGGCGCGACGATGGCCGTAAAGCAGCCGCTTGAGATCGGGCCGATGCTGCAGCCTGTATCTTTCATGATCTGGGCTTGCTGATCGGGATCGAGCCAGGCCGTAGCGTTGACGACGAAGCAGGCGGACTCCAGTGCATGCTGGCGAATATTGACCTGCATCTGCTCCGCAAAGATATCGCCGGCGAACGAGCCCGGATACATGGCCGAATGAATCTGTTCGCCATCAGCCATCAGCGCGTAACGGGCCAGTGGATTATAGTGCTCCCAGCAGGCGAGCTGGCCGATGCGTCCTACAGCGCTGTCCACGGCACGCAATCCAGATCCGTCGCCCTGCCCCCAGATCATGCGCTCATGATAGGTCGGATTGATCTTGCGGCGGCGCTGGATCAAGGTTCCATCCGCATCGAACAGCAACTGCGTGTTATAGAGCGTTCCGCCATCGCGCTCATTGATGCCGATGGACACCACCATGCGTGCTTGCTTGCAGGCATCGCCGATGGCTTGCGTGGCGGCCGACGGCACGGTCACTGCCTGGTCGATCAACCGCAGATGCTCCTTGCCGAGATTGAGTTCGAAAGCCGACTGCACGAATGAGAAGTACGGATAATAGGGGATCACCGTCTCCGGGAACGTGGCGAACTGCACCCCTTGGCGGCCAAGGTCGAGGATTTTGCGAACCACCTTATCGACGGTCCCCTCGCGGCTATAGAGGACGGGGCTGATCTGGACTGCCGCTGCTTTAACGTTTGTCATTTGAACCTCGCTGCTTTGATTATTGTATATACAACATTACGAACACACTGCTCGACCCCGAGCCCGTACGACAACCCTTATCAAAGCCCGTCGGCAATGCTCTTGATGGCTGCGGCGCCGCTCTCGCCGAGCAAGGCTTTTCCTCGCCGTTGCGCTGCCCGCCACGCCGGCACGACGTCATTGAGTAACTTCTTGCCTGCCTTGGTCAGGACGATGGCCCGTTTTCGGCCGCCCTCTTCATGCGGAACTTCTTCGATCCATCCGTTCGAGATCATGAGCTGAAGGTTTCGGGTCAGGGTCGATCGATCCTGATGGTTCTGGCGTCCGATCTCGGCGCGGCTCGCCGAGCCAAGCCTGGAAATCATCACCAGCAAAGAGACCTGAGGCGCATTGATTCCGAACGGCCTGTATTCCTCATCGTAGATACTGGTGATGACCCGTGCGATGCGCCGCGTCCGCGTCAGCAGGCAGTTCCGGGTAATCTCGTTGGTAATGTCGTCGACCATTGTTCTGCTCGGAAACGGTTCTGGCGGACAGATTGGTGTATATACAACATTATGTCAATGCTTTTTGGCAGGCGCATAGCAGGTCAACAATCCCCCAAAACAAATACAGGGCCCGATCGCTCGAGCCCTGCATTGACATCATGTTTGAAAGAGCCAAGAGCGGACGGAAAACGATCCGGTGCGTCCATTCTCAGCGACGAGATCCCGTCAGCGGTAGAGCGAAAGCTCCGGCCGCGCATCCGGAATGAAGCCATCGCGATTGGGCATCGCCACCTTCGGCAACGTCTTTGCATCCATCACCTCTGTCGGCTTGATGACCTTTGCTTCCGACAGAATGTAGGCGACGAGGGCGTAGACTTCGTCATCCTTCAGCGATCCCGGTGCGCTGAACGGCATGGCGCGCTTGATGTAGTCGAACAGCGTCGTCGCGTACGGCCAATAGCTTTCCACCGTCTTGACCGGCGTCTTGGTCGCCAGCGAGCCGCGGCCGCCGATGAGACGATCACCACCGACTCCCACGGCAGGATTGCCCTCGAGCTTTTCGCCATGGCAGGCAACGCAATTTTCGGCGAAGATTTTCGCGCCGGCCGCGGCCGTACCGCTGCCCGGCGGCAATCCCCGACCGTCCGGCGGAATCGAGAACTTCCCGGCGAGATCCTGCGGCGTCACGGCAGTGCCGAAGCCGTAATGCGTCGGGGCGCCTTGCGCAAACGCAGCCGACGACACCAGAACCGAAGCGAGAAGAGCGGCAGACTTCAACAGGTTCTTAGGCGTGAACATTGGCGACATCCCCGGCTTCGTTGACGGCCCAGCTTTGAATGGCGTTGAGATGGTAGATCGAACCGAACGGACCATTGGATCCGCGAATGGCGATCAACTGCTTCAACGTCGGCTGCACATAACCGGTCTCATCGGTACAGCGGCTTTGCAGCACCGCCGGTTTGCCATCCCAGACCCACGGGAAAGAGAAGCGCACAGTGCAGATCGGCTCAGGCACGGAGTCGAGCCGCGCCGGATACCAGGTCTTGCCGCCATCGACGGACACATCGACCGACTGAATGCGGCCGCGTCCGCTCCATGCAAATCCCTGGATGTTGTAGAAGCCCGCCCCCGGCAGCTTCATGTCACCGGATGGGAACGTAATGACGGACTTTGCATCCATGTCGAGGCTGAACTGACGGGCTTTGCCGTCGCCAAGAAGATCGGTGTATTTCGACGTCTCCTCGCGAGTCATGAACGGCTTGTCGCTGATTTCAAGACGACGCAGCCACTTGATGTGCGTGTTGCCCTCATAACCCGGCAGCAACAACCGCAGCGGATAGCCCTGTTCGGGCCGCAGCGCCTCGCCGTTCTGTCCATAGGCGATCAGCGCATCCTTGAGCATCTTCTCCATCGGCACGCTGCGCGTCATCACCGCAGCGTCGGCGCCCTCGGCCAGCACCCAGGCGGAGCCTTCCTTCAGGCCGATCTCGCGTGCGAGGGTGGCGAATTGCACACCGGTCCATTCCGAGGTGCTGAGCAGGCCGTGCGTGCCCTGCACGGTTTTCATCGTCGGCTTATTCCACTCGGTCAGTCCATTGCCCGAGCATTCGATGAAATGCTTGCGCGTGACCGATGGAAGACGCTTCAGATCATTGATCGAGAATTTCTTCGGCGTGTCGACCATGCCGTGAATGATCAGACTGTGCTTGGCAGGATCGATCGTCGGGATGCCGCCGTGATGCCGTTCGAAATGCAGGCCCGAGGGCGTGAGGTTGCCGAGCATCTTGTCGAGCGGCGTCATGCTCCAGGACGTCAGGTCGTTCGGCGTCGGATAACGCCAGCGCACCTCCGTTTCGAACTGCGAGCGCGAACCATAACCGCCGTCGGCGGCAACGGCACGTCCCTGCTCCTTGGTCGGGTCCGCCGGCACATCGAAATGAAATGCGCCGGGCGGCGCCTTTTGCTCAGCGGCCTGTGCAAAGGCGGAAGAGCCCGCGACGCCAGCGACTGACGCCGCAGCAAACAGGAATTTGCGCCGATCCGTCAGACCGGCTTGAGGGAACATGCCCTCTTTACAGTCGCAGTCTTCTTCCTGCGCTTTGCGCTCGGCGATGTGCCGCGCTTCCGCCAAGACCATTTCATTGGCCAGGCGCGTTTCTTTTTCGTCGTAGACGACCGGGTGTTGCTGCCGCATTCTTCGCTTCCCCTAAGGAATTGAATGATTTCATGATCACGCTCACGTGCTGACACGCCTGCCAGGACGAAGCCGCGATCTCTCGTTTTGGCGTTGTGATGGTGATTTTTCGTCTGTTGGTCAGCTTGGCTGCAGAACCCTCCAATTCAATTTTTTTAATTTTCAGGAAAAAATTCCACAATTCCGCACAGCGAAAGAAAAATTCATTCGCCAATCGAATGTACGCAGCAAAAATCTACCATTCAAGTGACGGTTTTCTAAACGCGCCGTTTTTTTAGCCAATAAGGACAAGGCTGGGCTGTCAGCGGAGCCGAGCCCGCTTGGCGCATGGTTCAAACACGACTGGATCGAACGCGACTGGCCGCAGCGGCGGCCAGTCGCGTTCGTTGTCGTCAAGCGGCCCGTACGGTCGCGAGGAAGTTCTGCACCTCGAGCTTCAGCCGGTTGCTTTCAAGGGAAAGCGACTGCGCGGACGACAGCACTTGCGAGGAGGCCGATCCGGTCTCGCTGGAGCCGCGCTGCACATCGCCAATGCTCGACGCTACCTGCGTGGTGCCCTTCGCTGCCAGCTGCACATTGCGCGAGATTTCCTGGGTCGCGGCGCCCTGTTCTTCGATCGCAGATGCGATCGTGGTCGAAATATCCGACATCCGCCCGATGGTGACGCCGATTTCCTTGATGGAGAGCACCGATTCGTCGGTCGCGCTCTGGATGCCGCTGATCTGCTGACTGATCTCGCCGGTTGCTTTCGCGGTCTGTTCAGCCAGCGCCTTGACCTCGGACGCCACCACGGCGAAGCCACGGCCTGCATCGCCCGCACGCGCCGCCTCGATCGTGGCGTTGAGAGCCAGAAGGTTGGTCTGCCCGGCAATGGTGTTGATCAGTTCGACAACATCTCCGATTCGGCTCGCCGCTTTCGACAGCTGCGCGACACGATCGTTGGTCTTCTGCGCCTGCTCCACCGCCTCATTGGCGATCAGAGCGGACTCTTGAACCTGACGGCTGATTTCATTGACCGATGACGCCATCTCTTCGGTTGCCGATGCGACCGATTGAACGTTGGTCGAGGCTTCTTCCGACGCCGACGCCACGACGTTCGAGAGAGACTCGGTCCGGTCGGCGGTTGATGTCAGCGTATTTGCCGAGGCTTCCAGTTCGGATGCCGCAGAGGAGACGGTGTGGATGATCTTGCCGACCGCACTTTCGAACTCATCGGCCAGCCGTTGCATGTCCGTCTTGCGAAGGTCCGCAGCGCGCAGCTCCGACGTCTGCTGCTCGCGCTGCAGGGATTGCATCTGCAACCCGTTGGCGCGGAAGGTTTCAAGCGCATTGGCCATGCGCCCGATTTCGTCCGAACTTGCTGCCGGTCCAGCTGTTTCCAAATCGCCATCCGCGATCCGCTGCATGCTGCGTTCAAGCGCAACCAGCCGCCGTCCGATATTCCGCTCCACATAGAGCCAGCCGATCAGGCCGGCCAGCAGCAGCGCGGCAAGCGCCGTCGCCTGCAACATGCGGCGGCTCTGGGTGATGGTCCCGCTCGCCGAGGCGGACGCGTCCGCAACCTGCGCCTTGGCAACCTTCACATTCGCTGCGACGGCCTCGTTCAAACCGGTCGAGGCCGTTCGGCTCTCGCCGATGACCGAGACGCGGTCCGCATCGGCGGCCAACTCAGTGCGCCGAAGGCCGGTCCAGTTTTCCTTGGCCAGTTTGTCATACGCTTCGACAAATGGTTCCAGCGCCTTGCGGCTTTCACCATCCAGATCGTCGACCGCGATCGCCATGGCGTCGATCTCACGCGCGATGCTCTGCTGGATCGGCTTGAGAGCTGTATCGTTCGGCGCCACCGTCGTTTGCACAAATGCCGTCTGCAGACGGGCGCTCGACTGACCGATGTTGGACAGCGCCAGCGACACGTATCCCAACGCCTTGAGCGCGCGGGCAGCCTTGGTGCGGGCTTCCGGCGTCGTCGACGGCGAGGCCATCTCGCCGATCAAGCCAACAGTCCTGTTGCCGCGTTCGATCACCAGCGGCCGTAAAGCAGCAGTCAACTTGGTGTTGTACTCTGCCGCGCGTTTCGGCAACTCGGCGAGCTTCGATCGTGCCGCCAGCGTTTGACCGACGACGGTATCAGCGCGGGTGAGCGCCTTGT
The DNA here is from genome assembly GCF_049747295.1 of Bradyrhizobium sp. SYSU BS000235. Lineage (NCBI taxonomy): Bacteria > Pseudomonadati > Pseudomonadota > Alphaproteobacteria > Hyphomicrobiales > Nitrobacteraceae > Bradyrhizobium > Bradyrhizobium sp. SYSU BS000235. The sequence goes on along the minus strand of NZ_JBMHJM010000001.1, from coordinate 2,546,093 downwards.
TGAGATCAGCCAACCGCGACTCGATGGTCGAAGCAGCTTCCTTGTCCAGCGCACCGCCGCGCAGCGTCTGCAATTCGCCCGTTGCACCGGATAGCGATTTGGCGACCGCGGACGCGCGGGTCTGCCGCTCCGCATCCGATGGCGAATCCAACAGCTGGTAGCCGTAGCTCACCAGCGAATCCACGCGCCGGGCAAGCGACAGGGATCCCTCGATCTGAGGCAGCTTGGCCCGCGCGATATCGTTGATCGCACCATCCATCTGATCGAATGCGATCCAGGCAACACCAGCCGAAACGAGGGGGAGCAGTCCGATGGTTGCAAACGCTGCGCAAAGCCGTTCGCGAACGCCGAATTTCATTGTCATGGGATCAGGCCTTGGCTGGAGCGAAAGAACGGTCGATCATGCTGGTGACGACCTTATCGATATCGACGGATGCGGGGATGATCCCGCTCTGCTTCAGCACTTCACCGGCAGCCGTGATGATGCGCTGTTGCGCGGTGCCGATGATCGAGTTGCGCAGGTCCGTCCGCTCCAGTTGCCGTGACGCCACGGCGTCGTCGATCTTGGCCGCCGCCGCCAGCGTGTCGCGCAGCTCATCGGGATTCTCATCCGCATAGAGCCTGGCCTGGTCGTAGACCTTCAGCACGCGCTTCACCAACTCGGGGTTAGCTGCAGCGAAGGCTTCGCGGACATTGAGAATGCCGTAGGTGTTCAGCACCGGATCGCGAAACAGCAGGCGGGACTTCGCCACCAGCTCGCTCTGCGCCATGATCGGATCGAGGCCGGCCCAGGCATCGACTTCGCCTTTTTCCAAAGCAGCCCGACCTTCGGCGTGCGGCACCGGCTTCAGCACGATGTCCTTGTCGGTCATGCCGACGCTTTCCAGGGCACGCAGCAGGAAGATGTGCGGATCCGTTCCCGGCGTGGCGGCGACCTTTTTACCTTTGATGTCCGTGAGGCTTTTCAGTGGCGACGACGCACCGACCACCAGAGCGGTCCATTCCGGACGCGAGAACACGAACACCGACTTCAGAGGATTGCCATTGGCGCGCCCGATGAGAGCCGCCGCGCCCGCCGCCGAACCGAAGTCCGCCTTGTTGGTCTTCAGCAAGTCGAGAGCAACGTTGCTGCCGGCGCTCGGAAGCCACTCGACGTTGATGCCGTCGCTGGCCAGTTCTTTTTCCAGGAAGCCGTTGTTCTTCAGGATCAGGCTGACCGGATTGTAAGTCGCAAAGTCCATCCGGATCGATTTGACGGGCTCAGCGCGAAGCTTGCCTGTCAGAATGGTAGAGGCTGAGACCGCAGTGGCCCCGGCGAGAAACGAGCGCTTCGTAATGGACATTCCACTTTGCTTTCTTACGGAAAGGTCAGGAGTGCTAGTCAGCCGCGGACAAACGATTCCAACGTCGCAGCAGACTGCGGCGCGGGTTGACCGGCGGGTTTGAGAATTGATTGAACGCAGGAACGCTGAGGGGGCGGTGACGGATTGACTGAGGAAATCGCCCTTTTCTGGTTGCGTAACTGGCCTGACTTCAACCTAGGCGACGTGCATTGAAAATTGGTTACTGGAACTCGGGGCAGTTTAGGTGTGCGCTAAGGTCGCACGCGTGCACGACACTTCGGCTTCAACACGTGGCGCGATCTGATTTTCGGTCGCCCAAGCTTCGACGATGTCGCTATCGCGAGCGGCAATCAGCGACGATGACGAACAAGGGTCATCGGATTGTCGCGACCTTGTAGCCAGAAGCGCGGGAGACGACGGCCCCAAACAGAGCCGTCGCCCCTAATACAGCTCTTAGCTCAGCCTGAGCACCTTGGCGGCGGTCCGTCCCAGGATGTCGGCCTTGTCGTCATCGCTCAACGACGTGCAGGCGAAGATGTGATCGACGGGCGCCAATTGCCATGGATAGGGATAGTCGCTGCCGAGAATGATCTGCTTGGCACCGACCTGCGCGGCCAGATGGCGGATGGCTTCCGGTGTGAAGACCAGCGAATCGAAATAGATCTGGTTGAGATATTCCGACGGCGTCTTTTTCAGTTTGATAGTGGGGTCGCATGCTCTCGGGCCGACCAGACAGGCGTGATCCGAACGGTCGGCGTATGACGGCAGATAGCCGCCGCCATGCGCGGCAATGACCGTCAATCCTGGATAGCGATCGAACGTCCCCTCGAAGATGAGATGAGACAAGGCGATCGTGGTTTCGAGCGGATTTGCAATCGTATTGCCGAGCCAACCGTTTCCGGCGAGCCGTTTGGTCAACTCCGGGATGCCCTGGGGATGGATGAAAAGCGGCACACCCAACTCTTCGGCCTTCGCCCATACCGGGTTGAATTTCGGGTCGGAAAAATTCACGCCGTTAACGGCGCCGCCGATGGCAGCGCCTTTGAGGCCCTGCTTCTTGATCGCTGTTTCCAGTTCCTGAACCGCGAGGTCCGGAGCCTGAAGGGTGAGGGATGCGAAGGCTGCAAAGCGATCCGGCTTCGACGCGCAGAGCTCCGCAAGCTTCTCGTTCTGGATCTTGACGATCTGACCTGCCAGGTCGCGATCACGGTCGTACCAATACGGGTTGATCGACAGCACCTCGAGATCAACGGCTTGCGCATCCATGGCGGCGAGCCGCTTTTCTACACCGATGTAGACCTCGTCGCCGCCGTTGATCGGAAGAATATGGATTTTCTCACCGTCGGCCCCGAGCAACGCGGCGGCTTCGCGGATGTGGCAATGCGCATGAACGTCGATGGTCTTGATGCGCTTGCCGTTGACGGTCACCGGCAGCTTCTGCCGGGATTGTTGCGCATTGGCATTGTGCACCATGCCACAGCCGCAAAACATCACACCGGCGGCCGCCGCCACACCGTGTTTAAGAAAGCTTCGTCTGGTCGTCATGATAAGGTTCTTCCCTTCAGTCTTTTTGTTTGGTTGACGTTCTTACGTGCAACGGGCGCCATCTTTGAGCGGGCGCCGTTGAGGACTACAGAGGTCTTGTGAGATACGAGGACGGTAGCAACAGTCACGACCAAAGCAGACATCATCTGCCGTGGGCGACGCGATGATCGATGCCCATCGCGGCTGTAAAATGGCTAACGGTCGTGGAATGCCTCACATTCCTGCAGCGCAGGCATTGCGCCATCCATTTGAGAAGCGCACGGGATCATCGTGAGCCGATATAACGAGAGCGATGATAAAGATGAGGGACGCTATGGAGCTTCTCGACGCTGAAGGCGGCCGTTACAAGGGACGATAGTGTTTTGCTCAAGTCGGGCTTACAGCTTCGATCCCGGTAACCACACGATCCATGTCGACGGCGACCAACAGGCGCGGCCCGTGGGCGTGAACACATCCTCATCATCGTTCGTAGATTCGGAGGCCGAAATATTCGTGTGACGCCACGAACTGGCGTCGTCCGTAAATCAAGGCTTCGACATCGGGATGACGATGGACGAGCAGCAATTGCGCCTGAAAACCTAGATCAGACAGCGCCGAGAGATCAGGACTTTTCGGTCATTAAGTCAGCTTGGCGGAGAGGGAGGGATTCGAACCCTCGATAGGCTTGCACCTATGCCGCATTTCGAGTGCGGTACATTCAACCACTCTGCCACCTCTCCAGGCGCCAAATCAGCAGATGGTCTGCCGGGTTGGGCGTGTTCTATGCGAGGTTGGCCGGAGAAACAAGGCGCGGAAGCGATTAACCCACCCTGTTTGATGAGGCGCCGTTCCGGCTCTTGCAGGCGCCCCGACGGTCAGGCCCGGCAAGCAACCTCCTGCAAAGTGGGAGGTTTTATGCGGCTGGGACGGACCCACCCCCGCGACGCTCGCGGCCGGTGAGCATCCGCCCTGCCGAGGATGGTCGCCTGCGGGCAAAGGCGGCTTTGCGCCCGAGGCGCGACGCGCGCGAGATGAGGCCCGCCCCTTACCCCTTTTTCTTCTCGTTCTTGTCGGTCTTCTCGCGCGGATTACGCATGGTGAAGCGCGCATTGCCGAGCCCGGTGCCGATGGTCAAAATTCCCCAGCGTTTGTAGTCCTGCATGAACGGGATCTCGCTCAAGCCCTGCACCACGCCGTCATTGTGCATCAGCACCGCCGTGTCGTGCGCCCCGATGGAGGGGATCGCGTCGATCAGGCTGCTAGGTAAGTTGAACTTGCTGCTTTCCCAGTTGCCCGGGAGGTTCTGCGCGCCTTTCTCGATCGAGCCGTCGTCCTTGATGACGCCGGGGCAGGAAATCCCGATAAACGGCGCCAGCTTCAGCCCTTCGGTTTCGGCCTGCTTGATCAGGTCCTTCAGCATATTGGCGAGCTTTTTCACCGCACCCTCGCGGGTCGGCTCATCATCCGCGTGCCGCCACAGCTCCGACTTCCAGACCTGGGCTTTGGACAGATCCGCAGCCTTCTTCTGACGGGTTTCCACCACGCCGCAGCGGATATTGGTGCCGCCGATGTCGACAGCCAGGATGGAATCATGAGCTTCGAAAATCCATGACGGCGCGAGGTGCGCGCAGCCGATCAGCCCCGCCTCATCAGGATGGAAGCGGATCGGAATCATCCGTATCTTGTGGCCGTCCGCCTTCAGAATGATGTCGGCGCGCGCGATGGCCAGTTCGCCGATCCGGCTCTGACGAAATCCACCGCCGACAATGATCGCTTCGGTCTTGTCCCAGGCCTTGGTCTTCAGAAACCGCGTCGTGACATAGGCCAGCTCCTTGGCGAAATCCTCGATGGCGCTGTGAACCAGCGCCGACGCCTCGACGTCGTCGCCGATCAGAATTTCGTCGAGCTTTTTCTTGCTGATTTCTTCGGATGATTTGGCGCCGAACGGGTCATCGCCGTTTTTCTTGAGCGGCTTGCGCCAGTTGTCGAGGATCGCCTGGAAAGCGCCCTTGCTGGCGCGGTCCCCCAGAAAGCCCTCATCGTCCTTCAACTCAATATTGTAACTGTCGATGTCGACGGATGGCAGGCGCGAGGCCCCATGGTTGCCGATCCCGGCGGTCGTCAACGTGTCTTCGGCCATAGTCCCTCTTTCCCTTACCCTCGAAGCGAGTGACAACGGCGAGGAACTCCGTTTGTTTCATGGGCGATTTGGCGCGACAGCCTGCTAAAATCGCTCCAAAATGCGCTAAATCGCTGCCGTTTGGGCGGTTTTTGGACCCCTTTGCCTTGACTCACCGCTTCCGGCCGATGTAAGTCATGGCCATCCGGCGTGGGATTTCTCGCGCCGTTTGTTTTTGCATGGTTGCCTGATAGCAAGCCAAGCAAGAATTTCGCGATCCAACTGATCGCGGTGAACCCATAACGACTGAATAAGAAGCCGGCCCGGACGTCGTCCGAGTGCTGGGATCGAACACGAAGGAATAGAACGATGTTCGCAGTCATCAAAACCGGCGGCCGGCAATTCCGCGTCGTTCCGAATGATGTACTTGAGATTGGCAAGATCACCGGCGATGTCGGCACGATCGTGCAACTGGGCGAAGTGATGGTTGTCGGCGGCGATACGCCGACGCTCGGAGCTCCGTTTATTGCCGGCGCATCGGTTGCGGCCGAAGTGCTGGACCACAAGCGCGGCCCGAAGGTGATCGCCTTCAAGAAGCGCCGCCGCAAGAATTCGAAGCGCAAGCGCGGCTATCGTGACGAAATCACGGTGATCCGCGTCACCGAGATCCTGACCGACGGCAAGTCTCCGAGCGTCGGACCGCGCCCGAAGAAGGAAAAGAAGGTCGAGGCTGCGCCGGCTGACGGCGATGCGCCTGCAAAGAAGGCTCCGGCCAAGAAGGCAGCAGCCCCGAAGACCGCAGCCAAAAAAGCTGCGCCGAAGGCCTAGTGTGGCGGTTCAGAAGTCCGCATCATTTGTGCGGCGAGCCTGGAATGCGGACTTCTGAACCAAAGCCACACTAGAACAATAACTTGCTAGTGTCCTTCGATTCCGAAGTTCGCAAACGAAGCTGCAGCGAAACGATGCGAACTTCGGAATCGGGACACTAGAGCGACAAAAAGTGAAATGATTCCGTCGAGGAATCGGTCTATAGCTTAAAGACGAATTTTGGAGACGAGCCATGGCTCACAAAAAAGCAGGCGGTTCATCGCGCAACGGACGCGACTCGGCAGGTAAGCGTCTTGGCATCAAGGCGTTTGGCGGCGAGCACGTGATTCCGGGCAACATCATTGCACGTCAGCGCGGCACCACCTGGCATCCCGGCCAGAACGTCGGCATGGGCACTGATCATACCCTATTCGCCAAGGTCGAAGGCCGCGTCGAATTCCGCGCCAAAGCCAACGGCCGCACGTTCATCTCGGTAATTCCGATGGTGGCCGCGGCTGAATAAACGGTAGACACATCGCGTCTGCCGGGTCTCGTTGAACCGGCAGAGCAACTGGAAGGCTCGAAGGGGAGACGGGAAACCGGCCTCCCCTTTCGTTTTGCGCGCTCGTTCATGGGGGGCGGGCGCAACCCAAGGAGCCTACCCATGTTGCAGGAAGTGCCAACACCCACGTTGCGGGAATCAAGAACCGTCGTCCTCGAGACCGAGCGACTGGTTTTGCGCCAGCCGACACTCGCGGACGTAAAAGCCATCGCCGCTGTCGTTGCCGACAAACGCGTGTCCATGAACCTGCGTCGTGTGCCGCATCCATACACGCTCGACGACGCCACAACGTTCGTGACCACGATCGCGAACGCCATCGACACCGTCTTCCTGATCGAGCGCGAGCGCACTGCTGTTGGTCTCGTCGGTATCAGTTGGGAAGATGAAAACGCGCCCGAACTTGGCTACTGCCTCGGCGTCGATCACTGGGGCAAAGGCTACGCGACGGAAGCGGCGCGGGCGGTGATCGATTATGCCTTCGAGGAATTCGCCATCGAGCGACTGATCTCGGGCGCGCGCGTCCTGAACCCGGCGTCCCGTCACGTGCTGGAAAAGTGCGGCTTCCAGTGGACCGGTGTCGAGCTGCATCGGTTCCTCGCGCTCGGCTCATCGACGCCGGTCGACTGCTTCAAACTGGATCGCGCGGTCTGGGCGTCGATCAAAAGCTGGCGCAACTCGATGCGGCGCGGCGCCTGAAAAGGTTCTGCGCTACACCACCGTCGGCGGATTGGGCTCCGGCTCGCGGTGCATGACCACACGTTCGCGCAGGAAAATGTAGATGCCGGCGCACGCGACAATAAAGGCTCCGATCATGGTGTTCGGCGATGGCACGTCGCCGAACACCAGAAAGCCAAGCACGATGGCCCAGATGATCATGGTGTACTGAAACGGCGCCACAACACTCGCCGGCGCCAGCGTCAGCGACCGGTTGATGCACAGGATGCCCGCAACGTTGATGATGCCGCTGAGCATCAACAACCCCACGATCGCCCAGGTCGGCGGCACAAACACGAACGCGGACAGAAGGCCGCCGAACAGGAATGACCCCACGACCTGTGCCGTGCCCAGAAACACATTGGACGTTCCCCGCACGAAGCGCGTGGTGATCATGAACATCGACTGACACAGGCAGCCGGCAAGCGCGATCAGCGCCGGCCAGGACAAGGTTGCCCCTGTCGGGCGCAGGGCAATCAGAACACCGATAAAGCCGACAACCACCGCGCTCCAGCGTCGCCAGCCGACCTGTTCCCGCAGGAGAATCGCCGAAAACGCGGTCACGAAAATCGGCGCCGCAAGATAGCAGGTGGTGGCGTCCGCCAGCGGAATGAACTTGATCGCCGTGAAGAACAGCATGCCGTCCGCCACCGAGAACGCCATCCGCAGCGCCTGCAGGCCCGGCCGCGGCAGGGCTCTCGCTGCGGCGAAGTTGTTGCGGGCGAGAAACGGCAGCAGCACCGCCAACGCGCCGAAGCCGCGGATGAAAAACACCTGCGCCGGAGGATACGTCGCCACCATCATCTTGCTGAAGGCGTTGACGAGCGAGAAAATCGATACGCTCGCCACCATGAACAGAATGCCCTTCAACGTCGAAGATTTCGCCGTCGCGCCGGTCAGCCGTTTGAACGAAAAAGGCATCTGCAATTGTTGGAAGGTGCAATAGAGGCGGGCACAGCGCGACGGAATTGTCACGCTCCTCAATGCTTAGAAACCATTCGCACCCAGAACAACTGGCAGAAATGCACGCCTTTTGCCGTTGCTATGCCAACGGCATCTTAGCCCGGCGGGGACACCACCACCGGCTCCTGCCGCGCAAGACTGCGCTCGCGGAAAAAGATGTAGAGCCCTGCGCCGATGATGATCCCGGCTCCCGCCAGCGTGTGTGGCGCTGGAACGTCTGCGAACGCGACATAACCGAAGATCACCGCCCAGATGATCATGGAATACTGATACGGCACCACGACGCTGGCCGGCGCGAGTATCAGCGAGCGGTTCACACTGAGACCTGCGCCGACGGAGAAGCACGAGGCCAGCAAGAAGAAACCAAGATGCGAGAATGATGGTGTCACCCAACCCAGTGGTGCGATCAAACCACCCAACACCAGTGTGCCGACGAATTGGCTCGATGCGAGCACGATGTCCGGCGTATCCCGCAGAAAACGCGTCACCAGCATCAGGGCGGCAAACGACGTGCTGCCGCCGAGCGCGATCAGCGCGGGCCAGCTGATGGTCTGCGTTGAGGGCTGCAGCGCAATCAGGACGCCGCAAAATCCCACCGCGATCGCGGCCCAACGTCGCCAGCCGACGTGTTCGCCGAGGAAGAACGCGGCGCCCGCCGTCGCAAAGATCGGAGCTGCGAGGTAGTAGGTGATGATATCGGCGAGCGGCAGGTAGATCGCTGCAACAAAAAAAGCGGCCACTTCCGCCGAGGACAGAACCACCCGGAGAACCTGCAGACCGGGCCGCTGCCAATTGGTGAATTGCGCCCGATAGCGCCAGATCAGCGGCGAGACCAGGATCAGCGATCCGATACTGCGCAAGAACAGCAATTGTCCTACCGAATAGGTCCCGACGATGAATTTTCCCAGCGCGTCGCCAAACGAGAACAAAAAGATGCCGAGCAGCATCAGGCCAATGCCGGCGAGCCGGGCCGAGCGATTGTTGGCATCGGCGGAGATTTTCGCGAACATGGCTGTGCCGGGGATGAATCGGACCAAAATGCGGCTGGTGTGGCGGTCGGGACACCAGAAATCCCGTTTACGGGCCCAAAGCGTTTACTGCAACCGCCACAAATGCAGCCATTAACCTACCAGCATGCATCAATCGGTTGCCGCTGCGGCGCCCATGGCGCATATATGACTTGAACGGAAACGAGCGGCGCGGCCGGTTTCCGCATTTTCAGCGATCAAAAGGCATTTTTGCTGATCGCGCGCCGTCACGGATGAACCATGAAATTCCTCGATGAAGCCAAGGTCTATATTCGCTCCGGCGATGGCGGAAACGGCTGCGTGGCATTTCGCCGCGAGAAATTTATCGAGTTCGGCGGACCGAGCGGCGGTAACGGCGGGCGCGGCGGAGACGTGATCGTCGAAGTCGCGGATGGCCTCAACACCCTGATCGACTATCGCTACCAGCAGCACTTCAAGGCCCAGAAGGGCGTGAACGGCATGGGGTCGGATCGCCACGGCGCGGGCGGCAAAGACATTGTGCTCAAGGTCCCGCTCGGCACGCAGATCTTCGACGAAGATCGCGAAACACTCATTCACGACTTTACGAAAGTCGGTGAGAAATTTGTGCTGGCGGAAGGCGGCAATGGCGGCTTCGGCAATGCGCACTTCAAGAGCTCGACCAACCGCGCGCCGCGCAACGCCAATCCCGGTCAACCGGGCGAGGAACGTTGGATCTGGTTGCGGCTGAAACTGATCGCAGACGCTGGTCTTGTCGGGTTGCCCAATGCCGGTAAATCGACGTTCCTGTCTGTCGTTAGCGCGGCGAAACCGAAGATCGCGGATTACCCGTTCACGACGCTGCACCCACAGCTCGGCGTCGTCAGCGTCGATGGCCGCGAATTCGTCCTCGCGGACATTCCGGGATTGATCGAAGGCGCTCACGAAGGTGTCGGGCTTGGCGACAGGTTCTTGGGCCATGTCGAGCGCTGCCGTGTCTTGCTGCATCTTATCGATGCCACCTGCGAGCATGCGGGCAAGGCCTACAAGACCGTTCGCGCCGAACTCGAAGCCTATGACGAGCATCTTGCCGACAAGATCGAAATCGTCGCGCTCAACAAGATCGATGCCGTCTCGCCTGAACATCTTAAAGACCAGAAAGCACGACTGAAGCGCGCTGCAAAAAAGACGCCGCTGTTGATTTCTGGTATATCGCGGGAAGGTATCGCCGAGGCACTGCGCGCACTTATCACGGTGATCGACGAGGCACCCGTCTCGGCCAACGCACGAAAGGCGACCGAGTCGCCCGCCATTGCCGATGAAGAACCTGAAACCAAAAGCTGGTCGCCACTCGGCTCCTGACCCGTTCTCTCTGTAGCTCATTCATTTTCGTCAAACACTGCGTTCTCATGTCGAAGCCCTCCCTGAAGAAATTCCGCCGCATCGTCGTCAAGGTCGGCTCATCGCTGTTGATCGACGCGAAAGCCGGCGAAGTGCGGGCCGCGTGGCTTGCAGCGCTTGCGGCCGACATCGCGAAACTGCACCACGACGGCAAGGACGTGCTCGTCGTCTCGTCCGGCTCGATCGCTCTTGGCCGCAGCCGCCTCAAACTGCCGAGCGGCACGTTGAAGCTCGAGGAAAGTCAGGCTGCCGCCGCTGTCGGGCAGATCGCGCTAGCGCGAATCTGGTCCGAAGTGCTCGGCGCTCACGGCATCGGTGCGGGACAAATCCTCGTCACGCTGCAGGACACCGAGGAACGGCGGCGCTATCTCAACGCGCGCTCCACCATCTCGAAACTGCTCGATTGGCGTGCGGTGCCTGTGATCAACGAGAACGACACCGTTGCGACCAATGAAATCCGCTACGGCGACAATGACCGTCTCGCCGCGCGCGTCGCAACCATGACCAGCGCCGATCTGCTCGTGCTGCTCTCCGACATCGATGGGCTTTACACCGCGCCGCCAGCAGCCAATCCCAACGCCAAGCTCATTCCCGTCGTGGAGTCGGTCACCGCCGACATCGAAGCGATGGCGGGCGCCGCCGAATCCGAACTCTCGCGCGGTGGCATGCGCACCAAGATCGAGGCCGCGAAGATCGCAACCAGCGCCGGCACGCATATGCTGATCGCATCCGGCAAGATCGAACACCCGCTGCAGGCCATCGCCGATGGTGGAGCTTGCACATGGTTTTTGACGCCGGCCAACCCCGTCACCGCGCGCAAGCGCTGGATTGCGGGATCGCTCGAGCCCAAAGGCACACTCACCATCGACGCCGGCGCGGTCGCCGCGCTGCGCGCCGGCAAAAGCCTGCTTCCGGCCGGCGTCATCCGGGTGGATGGACAATTTGCCCGCGGCGATGCCGTGGTGGTCCGGGGACCGGATACCCATGAAATCGGGCGCGGCCTCGTGGCCTATGACGCCGAGAACGCCGAGAAGATCAAAGGACGGTCGTCGTCGGACGCTGCCCAGATCCTGGGTGTCAGCGGCCGGGCCGAGATGATCCACCGGGACGACCTGGTCGTGGGCGGGCCTCGCGGCACCGACAGCGCTAAATAGCTCTTTCTGGGTTGTTATCGGCCACTGGCCGACCCCTCGCCGGGCTGCCATGCCTGCTAAATCTCGCAGCGCCGGATTTTCTGTGCTACGGCATGGCCTTAGGTAAATTCCACCCCAGATAGACCGACATGACCGCCCCGCTCAAAGCCCTTGATGGCACGACAGACCTCAATGCTCTCATGATGGAGCTTGCCGCCGGCGCGTGCCGCGCCGCGCGCGTGCTGGCGATCGCGCCAACAGAGCAGAAGAACGCGGCTCTGGCTGCGATGGCTGATGCCATCCGCGCCAATGCCTCCGCGATCCTCGCCGCCAACGCGGAGGATGTCGAAGAGGCGAAAGCTGCCGGTTCAAGCACGGCATTCGTCGACCGTCTCGCGCTCAATGAAGCGCGCATCAAGGCGATGGCCGCGGGCATCGATGTCGTGCGCGACATCGCCGATCCTGTCGGTAAAGTGATGGAGAGTTGGACACGTCCCAACGGCATGACCATCGAACGCGTGCGCGTGCCGCTCGGCGTGATCGGCGTGATCTTCGAAAGCCGCCCCAATGTTGCAGCGGACGCCGGTGCGCTCTGTCTCAAGTCCGGCAACGCCGTGATCCTGCGCGGCGGCTCCGACAGTTTCCGCTCGTGCAGCGCAATCCATCGATGCCTGGTGGAAGGGCTGCGCAAAGTGGGACTGCCCGAAGAGGCAATCGTGCTGGTGCCGACGCGCGATCGTGCGGCGGTTGGATTGATGCTGGCCGGACTTCAGGGTGCGATCGATGTGATCGTTCCGCGTGGCGGCAAGAACCTGGTCGCCCGCGTACAGGACGAAGCCCGCGTGCCGGTGTTCGCACATCTCGAAGGCGTCAATCACGTCTTCGTCGATAAGGCTGCATCACTCGACATGGCCAAGACCATCGTGCTCAACGCCAAAATGCGGCGTCCCGGCGTCTGCGGCGCGACCGAGACTCTGCTGGTCGACAAGGCCGTTGCGCCGACCCAGCTCAAGCCGCTGGTGACGATGCTGCTCGATGCCGGCTGTGAAGTTCGCGGCACAGACGACGTGCGTGCAGTCGATGCCCGCGTGAAGCCCGTGTCGGAAGAAGATTGGGCGACCGAATACGAAGACGCGATCATCTCGGCGAAAGTCGTGGGCGGACTTGATGAAGCGATCGCGCATATCGAACGCTACGGTTCGCACCATACCGACGCCATCGTCACCGAAGACGCGAAGGCCGCTCAGACGTTTCTCAACGAAGTCGACTCGGCCATCGTTCTGCACAATGCCTCGACGCAGTTCGCCGACGGCGGAGAATTCGGTTTCGGTGCGGAGATCGGAATCGCGACCGGCAAATTCCACGCAAGAGGGCCGGTCGGCGTCGAGCAACTGACCAGCTTTAAATATCGCGTTCACGGCACAGGCCAAACGCGCCCGTGAACGACCTGACATTGCCCGCCGAGATTCATCAGCCTCATGACATCCCGTTTCATACGGATGGCATGCGCATCGGCTTGCTGGGAGGATCATTCAATCCGCCGCACGATGCTCACCGTGCGATCAGCCTGTTTGCATTGAAGCGTCTGAAGCTCGACCGCATCTGGTGGCTGGTGTCGCCGGGGAATCCGCTGAAGCGCGGACAAGCCCTCCATACGCTCGATGACCGGGTCGCTGCCGCGGAGAAAATGGCGAATGATCCGCGCATCGATGTCAGCTGTCTCGAAGCTGTCATCGGCACGCGGTATACAATGGACACGATTTCATACCTGCGTCGCCGTTGTTCCGGCGTGCGTTTTGTCTGGATCATGGGCGCCGATAATCTTGCGCAATTCAATCGCTGGGAAAGCTGGCGACGCATCGCAGACCTGGTGCCGATCGCCGTGATCGACCGCCCGCCCGACAGCTTTCGCGCTCTCTCCTCTGTGGCCGCACAAACGCTGGCGCATTACCGTGTCGATGAGCGGGATGCGGGAACCTTGGCTGCTCGCCGCGCACCTGCGTGGACATTTCTGACGGGTCTCAAATCGGACCTCTCTTCCACTCGTCTCCGGAACCCGGATGGGAGTTGGAAGAGCCCATGATGTTTTTCAGCAAGGAACTTTACGCCGCACTGAAGTTCCACTCTGGAAGATTGAAAACGTTAACCCCAAGTGTTTATGATGAAGCGGGCATCAGGATTCGATGCTCGCGATACAGTGAAAGGAATGGTCCCTGACCACGTCTGTATTGTCCAAGGCTCGTACTGAAACGATGCCTGTAGCGGCCTTGAAGGCGCGCCCTGACGCCGACGAGACGCTGAACCTGATCCTCTCCCGTCTTGACGACATGAAGGCGGAAGAGACGGTCACCATCGACCTCCGCGGCAAATCCTCCATCACCGACTACATGATCGTCACCTCGGGGCGGGCCAACCGCCACGTCGGCGCGATCGCGGAGAATGTCGCCAAGGGTCTCAAGGAGAGCGGAATCGCAGCTCCTCACGTCGAAGGCCTGACCGCCTGCGACTGGGTGCTGATCGACTCCGGCGATGTGATCGTTCACGTGTTCAGACCGGAAGTCCGTGAGTTCTACAATCTTGAAAAGATGTGGACCTCGGACAAACCGACGGCAAAACGCGCGCGCTGAAAAGCGCACACCTGATCGCGGCCTCGGCTGCGAAACTTTTGCGTCGCATGTCTTGTGCCGCATGTCTGCGGCACAAAAATTGGCGCGCCAAATTCCCCGCACCTTGTTGCTCCGCGCGATACGGGCCAGCCCTCGTCGCGTGAAAGTTCGACCCACACAGTTGACGGGCCGCGTTGCTTAAAGGCCGCGCAATTCGCGAAAAATCCGATCGCAGCCATCGGAAAGCCGGCAATCAAGCTTCGATGAAGTTGCGGCGTTGCTGAACCCTCCTGAATGGCACCGCCACCAATCCCATGGTAATAAAACGCCTCTGGCGCGGGGGCGTGAATGGTGAATGACGACTTCATAACGATGCACCTGACGAGTGCAGCGTTCTCAGGCCGTGACCGTGTGGAGGCGTTCCGGGAAACCTACGGACGCCAGGTTATGCAGCTCGAGATAGATCCACATCCCGACCATCCTTTTGAACTGGATTTCACGGTACGCGGGCTGTCGGGCTTCGGCCTTGCATCCGGCATCATTTCGCCGACACGCAACACCCACAGCGCCGAAATGATCGATAACGACGATGTCGTTCTCGTCTTCACGTCACAGGGCTGCGGCACGCTTCAGCAAATCGGACGGGAAGTCACGATCCGGGACGGCGAAGCGACACTGATATCGAATGGCTCGGCGGGGGTTTTCTATGGCAATGTGCCATCCCGCCTGCTGAACTTCCGGCTTGACCGATCACTGCTGTCGTCACTCACACCGGATGTCGATGCAGCCCTTGTTCGCGCCGTTGCACGCGACAATCCCGCCTTGCAGATGCTGATCAGGTACGCCGGGATCATGGAGGACATGGACGCGCTGGCAACACCGGCGTTGCGCCGCGCCGTGGTGCTGCACATGCACGATCTCGCCAGCCTGGCGCTCGGCGCAACGTCTGACGGTGCGCAGATCGCTGGACAGCGTGGCGTGCGCATGGCGCGGCTGCGTGCCATCAAGGATGACATCGCGGCTGACCTTTTTCGGCAAAACCTGTCTGCCGAGATGCTGGCACAGCGCCACGGCATCTCTGCCCGCTATGTCAACATGCTGTTCGAAGCCGAAGGTTTGTCGGTGTCCGAATTCATTCTGACGCAGCGCCTGATGCAGGCTCATCGGATGTTGTCCGATCCGCGTCTGGCGAAGCGCGCGATCAGCGCCATCGCCTATGATGTCGGCTTCCGCGACCTGTCCTACTTCAACCGCACGTTCCGACGCCGTTACGGCGCAAAACCCTCCGATGTACGCGCGAATGCACTCGGCTCTCCATCGGCTGAGACGGATTTACCGTAAACAACAAACACATGTCCGGCTGCCGTGGCGCATGTTAAAGACTCTCATGCACGTCATCGTCATTGGCATCGGCCGCCTCAAGCAAGGTCCCGAACGGGAGCTCGCTGAACGCTATCGCGAACGTTTTGACGACATCAGCCGCAAGCTCGGATTTCGCGGCCTCCAGATTCACGAGATTCCGGAAAGCCGGGCACGCGATGCGGCGGCACGAATCGCCGAAGAAGCTCTGGCAATCACGGCGCTGATTCCTGACAAATCGTCCATCATTGCCCTCGATGAGCGCGGGGAGACTATCGACAGCGCCACTTTCGCACGACATCTTGGCCGTTGGCGCGACGAATCAGTTCCAAATGCTGTTTTTTTGATCGGCGGCGCGGACGGACTTTCGCCTGAATTGAGGCGCAAAGCAAAGTTCAGCGTCGCATTCGGCAAAGCGACCTGGCCGCATCAGATGGTGCGTGTCATGTTACTGGAACAGATTTATCGGGCCGCGACCATTTTGTCCGGCCACCCTTATCACCGCGCTTGAGTCGGCAGACATATTGAACCGCACGTGACCCACGCGATAAGCACCGCAAACCCGCTGACGATGCGCAGGTTGATGCAGGGCGCAGCATTGCCCCTGGCTTTGTCATGCGTGCAAGCGGCTCATGTTGACGTGATCGGTCTCTTGATTTCAACGGCCGCTGCCCAGACTGCCAAGAGCCAAACCAACAAGACCCAGATCGCAGCACCGGACCCCGAGGCGATCAAGCAACGAACGCAAGAGCTCGAAGCCGCGCGCGAACAGCAGAGACAAGCAGCTGAGCAGGAGCAGAAGCTCAAGGCTGACATCGCCGCCATTGGCCAAGACCGTGCCAAACTGAACCAGCAATTGATCGATGTTGCAGGGCGCGTCCGCGATGTCGAAAGCCAGATGGCCGACACCGAAGGCCGGCTCCGGCCATTGGATGCGCGAGAGCTCCAGATACGTGCCTCGCTCGAATCGCGCCGCGACGAGATCGCCGAGGTGCTTGCCGCCCTCCAGCGAGCCGGACGCCGGGCGCCGCCCGCGCTCATCGTCAGGCCGGAGGATGCCCTGCAGTCGCTGCGAACCGCGATGCTGCTCGGCGCCGTGGTGCCAGAGATGCGCGCCCGCGCCACAAAGCTCGCAAGCGACCTGGGTGAACTCGTTTCGCTACGAAAGAATATTTCCGAGGAGCGCGACAGGCTGGCCGCCGATCGCGACAAGCTCAATTCCGACCGCACGCGGCTGGCCGCTCTGGTCCAGGAACGCCAGAAAAGCCAGGCCGACGCTGAAAGGGATATGGAGGCCGAGCGGCAACGCGCAGCCAACCTGTCACGGCAGGCCGACAGCCTTCAGGACCTGATCGCGAAGATGGAGCAGGACGTGAAGGCGGCCGCGAAGGCTGCGGCCGCTGCGGAGTTGAAGGGAACCCCGGTGGCATTGAACGGCAAGCCGGACCTCGGCGCCCTCAAGGATCCGGGCCGCCTCAGCCCGGCCATCGCTTTCGCGTCCGCCAAGGGTTTATTGCCGATGCCGGTTAACGGCACCAAGATCCGGAATTTCGGCGGTTCCGATGGCGTTGGCGGCCAGGAAAAGGGTATTTCCGTAGCCACGCGACCGGGGGCTCAGGTCACAACCCCGTGTGATGGCTGGGTTGTGTATGCGGGACCCTTCCGAAGCTATGGACAACTCTTGATCCTCAATGCGGGCGGCGGATATCATGTACTGATCGCCGGGATGGAACGTATTTCGGTCAACATCGGCCAGTTTGTTCTGACGGGAGAGCCGGTTGCGACCATGGGAAGCACGTCTCAGGTCGCTTCAATTCTAGCGGCGGCACCCAGCCAGCCAGTCCTCTATGTCGAGTTCCGGAAAGACGGCACTCCAATTGATTCGGGCCCATGGTGGGCCGCAAAACAAGGCGAAAAGGTTCGCGGATGATGCGTAAGACTTCCCTTATCCTCCTCAGCGCCGCTGCAGGCGCGGCAGCAACGCTCTTCCTGACGCAGCCGCGCGCGGCTTTGGTCGGATCGACAGCGCGCGCCGCATCGTCGGACACGTATCGCCAACTCAATCTGTTCGGCGACGTGTTTGAGCGCGTCCGCAGCGACTACGTCGAGAAGCCGGATGACAGCAAACTGGTCGAAACCGCCATCAGCGGCATGCTGAGTGGTCTTGACCCACACTCCAGCTACATGGATGCCAAGAGCTTCCGTGACATGCAGGTGCAGACGCGCGGTGAATTCGGTGGACTCGGCATCGAAGTCACGATGGAAGACGGCCTGATCAAGGTCGTTTCGCCGATCGACGATACGCCCGCGTCGAAGGCCGGCATCATGGCCAACGACATCATCACCAACCTCGACGACGAGGCGGTTCAAGGTCTGACCCTGAACCAGGCCGTCGAGAAGATGCGCGGCCCGATCAACACCAAGATCAGGCTGAAGATCGTCCGCAAGGGACAGGACAAGCCGATCGAGGTCACCCTGACCCGCGATAACATCCGCGTCCGCTCCGTGCGCGCCCGCGTCGAGAGCGACGACATCGCCTATATCCGCATCACGACCTTCAACGAGCAGACCACTGAGGGCCTGAAGCGCGAGATGGCCAACCTGACCCAGCAGATCGGTCCGGACAAGATCAAGGGCTACATCCTTGACCTGCGCAACAACCCGGGCGGGCTGCTTGAGGAAGCCGTATCGGTCTCCGACTCATTCCTCGATCGCGGTGAGATCGTCTCGACCCGCGGCCGCAATGCCGAGGAAACGCAGCGCCGGACCGCCAAGCCTGGCGACCTCGCCAAGGGCAAGCCGGTGATCGTTCTGATCAATGGCGGCTCCGCATCGGCTTCGGAAATCGTCGCGGGCGCCTTGCAGGATCACAAGCGCGCAACGCTGCTCGGCACCCGTTCGTTCGGCAAGGGATCGGTGCAAACCATCATCCCGCTTGGCTCGGGCAATGGTGCGCTTCGGCTGACCACTGCGCGCTACTTCACGCCGTCGGGCAAGTCGATCCAGGCCAAGGGCATCATCCCGGACATCGAAGTTCTGCAGGACGTGCCTGATGAGTTGAAGTCGAAGACCGACACCAAGGGCGAAGCGTCATTGCGCGGCCATCTCAAGGCTGAAGGCCAGGAAGAGACCGGTTCGCAGTCCTACGTGCCGCCGGATGCCAAGGACGACAAGGCTCTGAAGATGGCTGATGATCTGCTTCACGGCATCAAACAGACCACCTCGGCACCGACGCCTACCGACAAGGCGAGCAACAAGGCTGCCAACTGACAGGCTCTTAGAACAAAACATTAAATCCGGTTTGGGCGGCCTTCGGGCCGCCCTTTTCGTTGGTATCCGCCTCCGCAAACTATCTTGGTTTCACGCCGCAGCGTGCGGCCCGCTCGCCGTGGTCGTGCTAGGATTCGACCGATTGATTCGCGAGGTTGATTGGCAGTGACCACCGACGATCTGAGCGCCCCACTCGGGCAGGATCGGCCGCGCAGACGGCGATTCCAGCTTCCCTTCACCGCACCGCAGGCACTGACCGCTCTGTTCGGTCTTTTTCTTGCGACCTTTCTCGGGTTCGCGATTTTCAACAACAACCCCTTGGGCGGTGAGCCGATCGCCACGGTCACCTACAAAGCGCCGTCGTCGGGCGACAAATCTGCTCCACCATCCACCATGGCCCCGCAGGCCCAAGCGCCGGCCGGCGAAGCTCAAAACGCCGCAGGGAAGCAAACAGTCACGATCATCGATGGCTCGAGCGGCAGCCGTCAGGACGTTGTGATCGGAGGCGGTTCCGACGGCGCGGCCAAAAGCGATGACTCGTCAGCACCGGCGGCCGACATCAATCCGAAGCTGCTCGAAGCATCGCGCTTTGGCATGATTCCGACTGTCGCGGGCAGCCTGAAACCGTTCCGCGCCTATGCCGCCGGCAGCGACGCCGAACGCGCGCGCGCCGCGAAGACGCCAAGCATCGCCATTGTCATCACAGGGCTCGGCGTCGGCGCCGCCAAGACGACCGAAGCCATTCTCAAACTTCCCGGCGCAGTAACCCTAGCTTTCACGCCGTATGGTGCCGATCCCGCCAAGCTCGTGACGCGAGCCCGCGCGCAAAAGCACGAGGTGCTGCTTCAGGTGCCGATGGAACCGTTCGATTATCCTGACAACGATCCCGGCCCGCAGACTCTTCTGACGTCGCTCGGTCCCGAACAGAACCTCGACCGCCTTGCGTGGCATATGAGTCGGTTCCAAGGTTATGTCGGCATCGCGAATTTCATGGGATCGCGCCTCTTGGCGAGCGATGCCGTCATGAAGCCCATCATTCAGGACGCCGGTAAACGCGGGCTGGCCTATCTCGACGATGGCTCGGTCTCGCGAAGCGTTGCTGGCGTTCTCGCCGACAGCATCAGCATGCCGTACGCCAAGGCCGACGTGACCATCGATACGCTGCCCACGCCCCTCGATATCGACCGATCTCTCGCTAAACTCGAGACATTGGCACGGGAGCGCGGCTCCGCCATCGGCGTTGCGTCCGCATTGCCGGTGTCGATCGAACGGATCGGGAACTGGGCCAAGCAGCTCGAGGCGCGCGGGATCATGCTTGTGCCGTTGACAACGGTGATGCTGAAACCAAAATCAAGCTAGTGTCGTGACTCCGAAGTTCGCCTCAGACTGCAGCGCAGATCGTAGCGAACTTCCGAACCACACACCAAGCCAGGACCGGCCTCCGGTTCGATCATGCAGCATGGAGCACACGGGCGCAGGAGCGCTCGCCGAAACGGCTCACGACCAGGGATTTTAAAGGATGGCGCGTTACGACGATCTGCCCTATCGGACCTGTGTCGGGATGATGCTGATCAATACGGAAGGGCTGGTGTTTATCGGGCGCCGCGCCGGTGGCCCGGAGCACGTCGACCAAACCCATGTCTGGCAGATGCCGCAGGGCGGCGTCGATGCCGGCGAGGACACCTGGGCCGCTGCCAAACGCGAGCTTTACGAAGAAACCAATGCCCGGTCGGTCGAGAAGCTCGCCGAGGTCGCCGACTGGTTGACCTATGACATCCCGCGCACGGTGGCTGGCCGCGCCTGGAAGGGCCGCTTTCGAGGTCAGAAGCAGAAATGGTACGCCATTCGCTTCACCGGCAAGGACCACGAGATCAACATCGTCTCTCCTGCCGGACACAAACCGGAGTTCGTCGACTGGCGCTGGGAGCCCATGAAGAATCTTCCTGAGCTGATCGTGCCGTTCAAGCGGCCGGTCTACGAGCGCGTGGTCAAGGAATTCGCCAAGTTCGCCGCCAAATAGGCTGCACAACAAAAAAGCCCCGCAGATGCGGGGCTTTTTCGATTCATATGGAAGCGCAGATCAATGCATCGCCGTCGAGGTGATGTAGGTCTGAATCGCCTTGAAGTGATCGAGCCGGGTGATTGCGCGGTCAAGCGCATTGCCGGGCTCTTCTTCCTTCAGGCCTTCTTCCATCTCCGCGATTTGAGCAGCGAACGCGACCTTGTCGAGTTCGGCCAGAGATGTCGCGGTGTCAGCGAGCACCGTGAGGCCCTTTTCAGAGATTTCCGCAAGGCCGCCAAGCACGATGATCTTCTCGTGCTTGCCGCCGACGGTGACGGTCATGACGCCCGGACGGACGCTCGCCACCAATGGCGAATGACCAGCCATCACGCCGAAATCCCCGTCCACGCCGGGAATATCGACCTGCTCGACTTCACCCGAGAAGGCGATCTTTTCCGGGGAAACAAGATCGAAGTGAAATGTGGCCATCGTGATTACGCCGCTTCTGCTGCGAGCTTCTTGCCCTTCTCGACAGCCTCTTCAATGGTGCCGACCATGTAGAAGGCAGCCTCCGGCAGGTGATCGTACTTGCCTTCGCAAAGGCCCTTGAAGCCCTTGATGGTGTCGGCGAGGTCGACGAACTTGCCCGGCGAACCGGTGAAGATTTCAGCGACGTGGAACGGCTGCGACAGGAAGCGCTCGATCTTGCGGGCGCGGGCCACCGTCAGCTTGTCCTCTTCGGACAGTTCGTCCATGCCGAGAATGGCGATGATGTCCTGCAACGACTTGTAGCGCTGCAGCACCTGCTGAACCATACGCGCGGTCTGGTAGTGCTCTTCGCCGACGATCAGCGGCGACAGCATGCGCGACGTCGAGTCGAGCGGATCCACCGCCGGGTAGATGCCCTTTTCGGAAATCGCGCGGTTCAACACGGTCGTCGCGTCCAAGTGGGCGAACGAGGTTGCAGGCGCCGGGTCGGTCAAGTCGTCGGCCGGCACGTAGATCGCCTGCACCGAGGTGATCGAACCCTTGTTGGTGGTGGTGATGCGCTCCTGCAAAGCGCCCATGTCGGTCGCCAGCGTCGGCTGATAACCCACCGCCGAAGGAATACGGCCGAGCAGCGCCGACACTTCCGAGCCCGCCTGCGTGAAGCGGAAGATGTTGTCGACGAAGAACAGCACGTCCTGGCCCTGATCGCGGAAGTGTTCAGCGACCGTCAGACCGGTGAGGCCGACGCGGGCGCGAGCGCCCGGAGGCTCGTTCATCTGGCCGTACACGAGAGCGCACTTGGAGCCCTCGCCGCCGCCCTTCTTGTTCACGCCGGATTCGATGAACTCGTGATAGAGGTCGTTGCCTTCACGGGTGCGTTCACCCACGCCGGCGAACACCGAATAACCACCGTGCGCCTTCGCAACGTTGTTGATCAGCTCCTGAATGAGCACGGTCTTGCCGACGCCGGCGCCGCCGAACAGGCCGATCTTACCGCCCTTGGCGTAAGGCGCGAGCAGGTCGACGACCTTGATGCCCGTGACGAGAATTTCCGCTTCGGTCGACTGATCGGTGTAGAGCGGCGCTTCCTGGTGGATCGCGCGAGTGCTGTCAGCCTTGACCGGGCCCTGTTCGTCCACCGGCTCACCGATGACGTTCATGATGCGGCCGAGCGTACCGTCACCCACTGGCACCTTGATCGGTGAACCGGTGTCAGTGACTTCCTGACCGCGCACCAGACCTTCGGTGGTGTCCATCGCGATCGCGCGCACGGTGGATTCACCGAGATGCTGCGCAACCTCGAGCACAAGGCGGTTGCCCTGGTTCTTGGTTTCGATGGCGTTGAGAATTGCAGGAAGGTAGCCGTCGAACTTCACGTCGACGACGGCGCCGATGACCTGGGTGATGCGTCCAATCTGGTTGGCGGGGGAAGCCATGGATAGTCTCTCCTGAAGTCTGAAACTTTAAACGGCGGTCAATTTGACGGGCACGTTGCCCTTGGTCGCCTTCGAATACGGGCAAATGGTGTGAGCGTCTTCGATCAGCGCCTGCAGCTTGTCCTTGTCTGCACCTGGAAGCGCGACCTTCATTTCTGCTGCGAGGGAAAACGCACCGTCATTGACGTTGAGCGTGACTTCGCAGGTCACCTTGGCGGCCTGGCCGTCCAGTCCGTGCTTCTTGGCCAACACCAGGATGGCCTGGCCGAAGCAGGATGACCAACCGAGCGCGAACAACTGCTCCGGGTTGTGCCCCTCGCCGTTGCCGCCGAGATCTTTCGGCAGAGCCATGGCGAGCGCGAGACCGCCATTCTCGAGAACCGCACGTCCGTTGCGTCCGCCTGACGTGGTAGCCTTCGTGACATAAGCCATCGTGACTCTCCTCAGATTGCCTCTGCACCGGAGATGATTTCGATGAGTTCTTTCGTAATCATCGCCTGACGGGTGCGGTTGTAGATCAGCGTCTGCTTGCGGATCATGTCGCCCGCGTTGCGGGTCGCGTTATCCATGGCGGTCATCTGCGCACCATAGAACGAGGCGTTGTTCTCGAGCAGAGCGCGGAAAATCTGCACTGCGAGGTTCCGCGGCAGCAGGTCAGCGAGGATTTCCTCCTCGGCCGGCTCGTAGTCGTAGACCGCGTTCGAGGCGTTCTTGCCCTCGTCTTTCTCCTCCAGCACGAGCGGAATGATCTGCTGTGCGGTCGGCAGTTGTGCGATCACCGACTTGAAACGGGAGTAGAACAGCGAGCAGACATCGAAATCGCCCGCTTCGAACATCGCGATAATCTTCTTCGCGATCTCGTCCGCGTTCTTGTAGCCGAGCACCTTCACGGAGCGCAGCTCCGTGTGCCCGACGATCTGCTTGTCGAACTGGCGGCGCAGCTGCTCATAGCCCTTGCGTCCGACACAGAAGAACTTGACCTCTTTGCCCTGGTTCATCAGCGCCAGTGCACGTTCACGCGCCAGACGCACGATCGAGGAGTTGAACGCACCGGACAAGCCGCGCTCGCCCGTGCAAACCAGCAGCAGATGCACCTTGTCGCTGCCGGTACCGGCGAGCAATACGGGCGCGGAACCACCCTTGGCCGCGCCGGCAATATTGGAAATCACCGCATCCATACGCTCAGCGTAAGGACGCGCGGCTTCGGCAGCGGTCTGGGCGCGGCGCAACTTCGACGCTGCCACCATCTGCATGGCCTTGGTGATCTTCTGCGTCGCCTTGGTGGAGGCGATGCGGACGCGCATGTCCTTGAGAGACGCCATTCTTTATCTCACCCTGACGATCCAACGCTTAGCTGGATCGCAAATCCCTCTGTCGTCATGCCCGGCCGCACGCCGGGCATCCCGTCTCAAATGTTTTTACGCACGAGGCGTGAATGGCCGAAGCGAACTTCGGCCATTTAAAAATCAAGCGAACGTCTTGGCGTAAGCTTCGACTGCGCTCTTGAGCTTGCCGGCCACGTCATCCGACAGATCGCGCGAGTCGCGGATCGCATTGAGGATGTCGACGTGCTTGCCGCGCATCAGCGACAGCAGGCCGTCCTCGAAGGCGCGGACTTTGCTGACCGGAATGCCGTCGAGATAGCCGTTGGTGCCGGCCCAGATCACGACGACCTGCTCTTCCATCTTCAGCGGCGAGAACTGCGGCTGCTTCAGGAGTTCGGTGAGGCGCGAGCCGCGTGCCAGCAGGCGCTGGGTCGACGCGTCGAGATCCGAGCCGAACTGCGCGAACGCCGCCATTTCACGGTACTGCGCGAGCTCGCCCTTGATCTTGCCGGCGACCTTCTTCATCGCCTTGGTCTGTGCCGACGATCCGACGCGCGACACCGACAGGCCGACGTTCACGGCAGGACGGATGCCTTGGAAGAACAGATCGGTTTCCAGGAAGATCTGGCCGTCGGTGATCGAGATCACGTTGGTCGGGATGTAGGCCGACACGTCGTTGGCCTGGGTTTCGATCACCGGCAGCGCGGTCAGCGAACCATTGCCATGCTCGTCATTGAGCTTAGCGGCGCGCTCCAGAAGGCGGGAGTGCAGGTAGAACACGTCGCCAGGATAAGCTTCGCGGCCCGGCGGACGGCGCAGCAACAGCGACATCTGACGGTAGGCGACGGCCTGCTTGGACAAGTCGTCGTAAATGATCACGGCATGCATGCCGTTGTCGCGGAAGTACTCGCCCATGGTGCAGCCGGTGAACGGCGCGAGGTACTGCATCGGCGCAGGATCCGAGGCGGTCGCTGCGACGACGATGGAGTATTCCAGCGCGCCCTGCTCTTCGAGCACCTTCACGAACTGGGCAACGGTCGAACGCTTCTGGCCGATCGCGACGTACACGCAGTAGAGCTTCTGGCTCTCCGGCGCGCCGGCGACGTTCAGCGGCTTCTGGTTCAGAATGGTGTCGAGCGCGATCGCGGTCTTGCCGGTCTGACGGTCGCCGATGATCAGCTCGCGCTGGCCACGGCCAACCGGGATCAGGGCGTCGATGGCCTTGAGGCCGCTCGCCATCGGCTCATGCACCGACTTGCGTGGGATAATGCCTGGCGCCTTGACGTCGACGCGCTTGCGTTCGGTCGACTGGATCGGCCCCTTGCCGTCGATCGGATTGCCGAGCGCGTCAACGACGCGGCCGAGCAGGCCCTTGCCGACAGGCGTGTCGACGATGGCGCGGGTGCGCTTGACGGTCTGACCTTCCTTGATCTCGCGGTCGGCACCGAAAATAACGACGCCGACGTTGTCACCTTCAAGGTTCAACGCCATGCCGCGCGTACCGTTTTCGAACTCGACCATTTCGCCCGCCTGGACGTTGTCGAGACCGTAGACGCGGGCAATGCCGTCGCCAACCGAGAGAACCTGACCGACCTCGGAGACTTCAGCTTCCTGGCCGAAATTCTTGATCTGGTCCTTGAGGATTGCGGAAATTTCCGCGGCGCGGATGTCCATCAGCCTGCCTCTTTCATCGCGTGCTTGATCGAATTGAGTTTGGTGCGAAGCGAGCTGTCCACCATGCGGCTGCCGAGCTTGACGACAAGCCCGCCGATGATTGACGGATCGATCTTCACGTTGAGATCGACGTCCTTGCCCGACACTGACTTCAGTGCGGCCTTGAGGGCGTCGAGATTCTTGTCGCTGAGCGGCTCGGCGACAGTAACTTCAGCGGTGGCCTCGCCCTTGAACTTGGCGACCAGCGCACGGAAGGCCCTGATGACATCGGCGACGGCAAAAAGCCGGCGATTGGCGGTCAGGACCTTGAGGAAATTCGCGGCAATGCCGCTGATGCCGGCTTTGTCGAGCACGGCGGAAAGCGCCTTGATTTGCGCATCGGCTGTAAAAACGGGGCTACGAACAAGCCTCACGAGATCCGGGCTGTCCGCCAGCATGGCGTCAAACTTGTCGAGGTCTGCCTTAACGGCATCGACGGATTTCGCGTCGCGGGCCAGTTCAAACAGCGCCGTCGCATAGCGACCGGACACGCCTGATACGGATGGATCTTCAGCTGCCACAAAAAAGCTCTCTAGCTGATGAATGCCCAAGGAAACGACCATCGCCAGCGTACGGTGCCGGGAAGGCACCAAGCGATTCAAGTCCTTGGAATTCAAGCGGGACTTCGATTTTTGGCCGGAGCGACCTACCCAGCAGCCCAAAATCGCGGTTTTGCTAACATAGGGCGCGCGCAGGTGCAACATGACGGCGTTTACAGACGCGTTTTTCACGACGCCGGTTTGTCGCAGCGGCCGGCCCATCGCCACGACCACCTAGCCGCCAACCTCCCCACCCACTTTGATCTGGGTCAATGGCCTCCGGACCTAGGAATCGAATCATGGCCGGCCGCCTTCACAGACCAAGCGGCCAAGCAGCCTCAGCGTCACGCCTTGGCGTTGCAGAAACTCAACGGAACGTCCCTCTCACGGCACGCAAGCATTCCGCAAACGCATATCTCGCGCGGTTACGGTTTCTTTACGTTTACTTGAGGTTGTCAATAATTCGACGAACTATACAGTATAGGTAAGTAATACTGATGTATTCACTGTCGACAAATACAGATTATGGAAAACATAGAAGTTAACGCTGCATTTTAAACATAATTGTACCGTTCGATGGAACGAATTTGATTGCCGTGCTTATGCCTCATTATTGAATGATCCACCGCAAGTCGTAACAACTGGCTCGATATAGCCAGGCGATGGATTGCAATACCAATTAGGGGATTAGCTATATGATTAACGCTCTCAAGGGCGTGCCATTTCGAGGCGCGACAATTCGGAATGCCTCGATGGTTGTGCTGGCTGCCGGCACTGTGGCTCTTACTGCGTCAGCGAGTGAGGCCCGCCCTCGTAGAGATTGGCGCGATGCCAATGCCTCAATCAGCTCCGGCCACTCATTTTCAGGAATGGCCTCCTATTACGGCAATGAATCCGGCAGCAAGACTGCCTCGGGCCAACGGTTCAATCAGAACGCCATGACTGCCGCACATCGGAGCCTGCCGTTCGGCACCCGTCTGCGCGTGACCCACAACGGACATAGCGTCGTTGTCACCGTCAATGACCGCGGTCCTTTCGTTCGTGGCCGCGTTCTCGATCTTTCGAAGGGCGCCGCCCGCGCAATCGGCCTGACCGGCCGTGGTGTCGGCCGCGTCGTCGCGGAAGTCCAATAAGCGCACCGCATAGCTGCCAGAAGCCGCCCAAGCGGCGTCTGGAAAACGCGATGGTCGCGCTTATCTGACAGGTTAGTAGCGTAAAGCGTACGTAGCGTATGAGTTAAGTTGGCGTATGAGTTAAGTTGCGTTGAAAAGGCCGGCACCGGTTGTGCCGGCCTTTTTCATTGCGCTTGTCGGAACGCCGGCGCCTACAGAAAGCTTTGCGGATCGATATCGATCTCAAGCTTCAAATTGCCCGTCGGCTTCGGCGCACCGGCGATCCAGTGGCGGACATAGTCTGAGAGGTCCACGTTGCGTGCAGACTTCACCAGCAGGCGGAACCGATATCGCCCCTTGATCACCGCGAGCGGTGCCTCCGCTGGGCCAAGCACCTGCACCCGCTCATCGAGCGGCGCCAGAGCTGCCAGCTTTCGCGCAAAACCTTCCGCCGTTGGTCGGTCACCCGCCGAAATAATGAAGCTCGCGAGCCTTCCAAACGGCGGATAGAGCGCGCGCTCACGCGATTCAATTTCGCTGGCATAAAATGCCTCGCGATCTGAGGCGACCAGGGCCTTCATCACCGGATGCTCCGGCTGATGCGTCTGCAGATAGCCGACGCCGCGCCCCTGCTCGCGGCCGGCGCGCCCGATCACCTGATTGAGCAATTGGAACGTACGCTCCGCGGCGCGCGGATCGCCGTTGCCAAGCCCGAGATCGGCATCAACGACGCCGACGAGATTAAGCCGAGGGAAATTATGCCCCTTCGCCACGAGTTGCGTGCCGATGATGATATCGACGCGGCCTTCTGCGATCTCATTCAGTTCCGCGCGCATGGTCTCGACCGACGTGATCAGGTCGCTCGACAGCACCATGGTGCGTGCATCGGGAAACAGCGCCGCGGCTTCTTCCTGCAATCGCTCCACGCCCGGACCAATGGCCGCGAGCGATTCCTCCGCACTGCATTGCGGGCATTGATGCGGGCGCGGCATCGAGAAACCGCAGTGATGGCAAACGAGGCGCTGGCGAAAGCGATGGTCCACCAGCCACGCGTCGCAGATCGTGCAAGCGAACCGATGTCCGCAGGCACGGCACAGCGTCAGCGGTGCATAGCCGCGACGGTTGAGAAAGAGCAGCGCCTGTTCCTTGCGCTCGACCGCGGTTTTGATTTCTTCCGCCAACCGCGGCGAGATGAATTTCCCGCGCTGAGGTCCTTCGCGCTTGAGATCGATCGCCTCGATATGGGGCATGTGCTGACCGCCGAAGCGCGACGGCAGCGCGACCCGGCGATAACGGCCCTTGCGCGCATTGACTTCGCTTTCCACCGACGGCGTCGCAGAACACAGCACGACGGGAATTTTCGCGATGTGCCCGCGCACCACCGCCATGTCACGCGCGTGATAATGCGCGCCTTCGTCCTGCTTGTAGGCCTGATCGTGCTCTTCATCGACAATGATGAGACCGAGATTGGCGTAAGGCAAAAAAAGCGCCGAGCGCGCGCCGACCACGACCTGTGCTTCGCCGGACGCAACGGCCGCCCAGTTGCGCGCCCGCGTCCGCGGCGTCAGTTCCGAATGCCATTCGATCGGCCGCACGCCGAAGCGTGAGGCGAATCGATCGAGAAACTGACCGGTGAGTGCGATCTCCGGCATCAGGATCATCGCCTGCTTGCCACGACGGATGATTTCGGCCACCGCCTCGAAATAGACCTCGGTCTTGCCGGATCCCGTGACGCCGTCCAGCAGCGCCACGTTGAACTCGTCCTTCGAGGCGAGCTCTCGCAAAATATCCGCCGCAGCACGCTGGTCAGTCGACAGATCCGGCTCCGCGAAGGATGGATCAGGCGTAGGCGCGGCCAGTTCGCGCGGCATCGGCTCGATGGTCAGCGTGCCTTCATCGACAAGTCCATCGACGACCCCGGCGCTGACGCCCGCTTCCTTCGCGGCCTCGGTCTTTGCGTGCAGCAGGCCATCGGAGAGAAGATCGATCAGCCGGCGCCGTGCGGGCGTCAGGCGTTGCGGCGGCGCGCCCACGAGCCGCACACCCATCCGGACCCGCTCAGGCCCAAGATGCTCGCCCATCCGCAATGTCATCCGCAGCACCATTCCACGCGCCGACAGCGTGTAATTGGCGACCCAGTCGACGAAGCTTCGCAGTTCCGGCTTTAGCGCAGGGACATCGAGCTTATCGCCGGTTTCCTTCAGGCGATTGTGCAGGCGGGGGTCGGGATTGCCGTTCTCGGCCCAGACCACCGCCGTGACCTCGCGCGGGCCCAGCGGCACGCTGACAACGTCGCCCGGGTTGAGATCGGTACCGTCCGGAACACGATAGGAATAGGCCTGGTTAAGGGCGACCGGCACGAGAACGTCGACAACTCGTCTTGCCATGCCAGCGAAAGGTCCGAAGGAGGTGAGATGTTAAGGAAAGGGAGCAATAAAGTGGCTCCTATCTAGCATTGGACATAAGACATGGCCAAAGCCGCCGACGCAACCGGCCCGGATGCGACCACAGCGCAGCTGACCTGCGCCACGCCCGATCTTCTTACGGAGATGACGAACTGGCTGTCGCATCTGCGGGCGGAGCGACGCCTGTCACCCAAAACCCTGGAGGCCTATGCGCGCGACCTGCGTCAGTGCCTGGTCTTTCTCAGCGAGCATTGGGGCGGCGCCGTGACGCTGAAGCAATTTGCCACCATCGAGGCGACGGATGTGCGGGCCTTCATGTCGTCCCGCCGCGCAGATGACATCGGCGGTCGTTCGCTGATGCGGGCGCTTGCCGGGTTGCGGTCGTTCGGAAAATTTCTCGAGCGCGAAGGCAAGGGCAAGGTCGGTGCCCTGTCCGCGATCCGTGCCCCTAAAATCGGCAAGAGCCTGCCGAAACCGATCCAGATGGAGTCGGCGCGGCAGATGGCCGATGCGGATATCCGCGCCGGCGAAAACCGCGAGCCGTGGATCTGGGCGCGGGACGCGGCCGTCATGGCACTGCTTTACGGCTCCGGCCTGCGCATCTCCGAAGCACTCGGCCTTAAGCGTCGCGATGTGCCGCTGCCCGGCAAGGGCGACGTCATTGTGGTCACCGGCAAGGGCAACAAGACGCGGATGGTGCCGGTCCTGCTGACCGTCCTTCAGTTGGTGCAGGATTATCTGGCGATGTGCCCTCACACCATCGCGCCGAGCGAACCGATTTTTGTCGGCGCACGCGGTGGCCCGCTCAGTCCACGCATCATTCAGTTGACGATGGAGCGGTTGCGCGGCGCACTTGGCTTGCCCGACAGCGCAACCCCTCACGCGCTGCGCCATTCTTTCGCGACCCATCTGCTGTCGCGCGGCGGCGACCTTCGCGCCATCCAGGAGCTGCTCGGCCACTCGTCCCTGTCGACCACACAGATCTATACAGGGGTCGACGCTGATCGCTTGCTTGACGTCTACAAGACGGCTCACCCGCGCGCGTGACAGAATTTTGTCGTGCAATGTCACATAGCTGCCCCTTGCGCAGGGCATGCAGTTCGGTCAATCGTGACCACCAATTCGATGGGGAGAACTGCCTGCCATGAGCGCACACGAGAGCATGGAGCATGCGGAGCACGCCGAACACGCATCCGGCTCCAACAAGAAGATCGCACTGCTGATCGCGGTCATGGCCCTGTTCCTCGCGTTTTCTGAAACGCTCGGCAAGGGGGCGCAGACGGAATCCATCAGCAAGAACGTCGAGGCGTCCAATCTCTGGGCCTTCTTCCAGGCCAAGAGCATTCGCCGCACGGTGGTTCAGGCGACCTCCGAACACGCCAAGCTGAGCCTCGGGCTCGCCGGCGATGAGGCGCAGAAAGCAGCACTCGCGAAGCAGATCGACGATTGGCAGAAAACCGCGGCGCGGTATCGCTCCGAGCCCGAAACCGGCGAAGGCTCCGAACAACTGGCCGCACGCGCCAAGCACGCCGAGCACGAACGCGATCTCGCCATGGCGCGATACCATCACTACGAGCTTGCATCTGCCGCCTTCCAGATCGGCATCGTGCTAGCGTCAGCAACGATCATCACCGGAATGATCGCACTCGCGTGGATTGCTGGTCTGCTGACGGTCGCGGGACTGGCGTTTACGGCGATCGGGCTGTTCGCACCCCACGCCGTTCACATCATGTAGCTGAACTCAGGACGACGATCGCGACGCCTGCATGCGGCGGCGCAGGCGTTGAACGAAGCCAAGCGACGCTCGCCGTCGCAAACGCGCCACCCACCGCCGAACGGCATCCTTGAATGGCGCGACCAGGGCGGTCGCGCGGGCGCGCAGATCCAGGACGAACTCATAGAGCCTGCGGAACCAGTCCATCTGCAACAGCTTGTCCCGCGTCACATCAAAGATGAACGCGATAACGCCAACACCCAGAATCTTCTGGAACACCAGCAGGACCGTCGCGCTGACAAAATACTTGTGCGCCAGCAGCCACGCCTCAAGAAGGTTCAGTGGAAACAACGCAACCAGCGGCACGGCAAACACGATCAGCGTCGCCCCGGGCGAAAGATGATCGATCTGTGCCGCCAGCCACCGCTTAAAGGCGGGAAGCGGAATCAGCGCGACGATGCGCGCAATGATCGGCTCGACGCGATCCCACAGCCACGCCTCGAGCAGGAAGATCAGCGCAAGCAAAATCCACAGCGGACGAAGCAGCCGACGCATTGCGCACTCTCATCATCCTCGCGACCGGCGTTCCGCCGGATCACGTTACATATGGATGGCGCGTTTTCCGACCGCAAGCGCGGCTTCCTTGACGGCTTCGGACCGGGTCGGATGGGCATGGCAGGTGCGTGCCAGATCCTCAGCCGAACCACCGAATTCCATCAGAACAGCGCATTCGTGGATCATTTCGCCGGCTTCTGCGCCCAGAATGTGTGCACCGAGCACGCGGTCGGTTTTCGCATCCGCAAGGATCTTCACGAAACCATCGGTGGTCTGATTGACCTTGGTGCGCGCATTGGCCGTGAACGGAAACTTGCCGACCGTATAGGCGACGCCGGCCTGCTTCAATTCTTCCTCGGTCTTTCCGACCGAAGCAACCTCCGGCGAGGTGTACACCACGCTCGGGATCACATCGTAATTGGTGTGCCCGGCCTGGCCGGCGAGAATTTCGGCAATCGCGATGCCTTCGTCTTCGGCCTTGTGCGCCAGCATCGGCCCGGCAATCGCATCTCCGATGGCATAAATGCCTTTCACGCTGGTCGCGAAGTGCCCATCGGTCTGGACGCGGCCGCGTTGATCGAGCTCGACGCCTGCTTCCTTCAGACCGAGGCCCTCGGTGTAAGGCACGCGTCCGATCGCGACCAACACCACGTCCGCCTCAATGGTTTCGGCCTTGCCGCCGGCAGCGGCTTCGACCTGCGCCTTGAGTCGCTTGCCGGAGCTGTCGACGCCGGTCACCTTGGTGCCGAGCTTGAAGGTCATGCCCTGCTTCTCGAGGATGCGCTGGAAGGACTTCGCCACTTCGCCGTCCATGCCGGGAAGGATGCGGTCGAGGAATTCGACAACGACCACTTCCGTCCCAAGCCGTCGCCATACCGAGCCGAGTTCGAGGCCGATGACGCCCGCGCCGATGACCAGCATCTTCTCCGGCACCTTGTCGAGCACCAACGCACCGGTCGACGACACGATACGCTTTTCGTCGATCTCGATGCCCTTCAGCTTGGCGACATCGGAGCCCGTGGCGATGACGATATTCTTGGTTTCCAGGATTTCGGTCTTGCCGTCAGCGCCCTTCACTTCAACCTTGCCGGCAGAAACGATGCGGCCCGTGCCCTGATAGGGATCGATCTTGTTCTTCTTGAACAGGAAGCCGACACCCTTGACGTTGCCATCGACGCCATCGGTCTTGAACTTCATCATCGTCGCGAGATCGAGCTTTGGCTTGCCAACCTCAATGCCCATCTTCGGGAGCATATGAGTGACTTCCTCATACCGCTCCGATGCCTGCAGCAGCGCCTTTGAGGGAATACACCCGACATTGAGACACGTGCCTCCGAAGGTCGGCCATTTCTCGACAACCGCGACCTTCATGCCGAGCTGTGCTGCGCGAATCGCGCAGACATAACCACCAGGTCCTGTGCCGATAATGACGAGATCATAAGAGGCCATTGTAACTATCCTGCATTCAGAGAGACGTGACGGAAATTACCGTCCGCCGGAGACATCGAAAATTGTACCGGTGACATATGACGCTTCGTCGGACATCAGCCAGACGACGGCATTGGCGACTTCGTCCGCGGTCCCGACACGTTTCATCGGTATGGTATGAGCGAGTTTCTGCGCACGGCCGGGCTCACCACCGCTTGCATGAATATCGGTGTCGATCAGACCAGGACGGATCGCGTTGACGCGGATACCCTCATCGCTCACCTCGCGGGCGAGACCGACGGTGAACGTGTCGATGGCGCCCTTGGAGGCTGCGTAATCGACGTAAAGGCCCGGCGAGCCGAGCGTTGCGGCAACCGACGACAGATTGACGATCACGCCCCCTGGACCGCCGTGCTTGGTCGACATGCGCTTCACCGCTTCCCGCGCGCACAGGATGCTGCCGACGATATTGATGTTCATCATCCGCACAAGGCGTTCCGCGGACATCTCATCCACGCGCGTTGTCTTGTCGACGACGCCCGCATTGTTGACCAGGGCGCCGAGCTTGCCGAAACCATCCGCCGCCTTGAACAGATTGACGATGTCGGCCTCGATGCCGACATCGCATTTGACCGCGATGGCTTTGCCGTTGCTGGCTTCGATCTGAGAGACGACTTCGCGCGCCGCAGCCTCGTTGCTGGCATAGCCGACAACGACCTTGTAGCCGAGCTTGGCGGCACCAATGGCAGCAGCGCGGCCAATGCCGCGGCTGCCTCCCGTAACAACTGCAACCTGTCCCGTCAAAATTGCCCCCAACAATTCATTCCGTTCCGTGAGATCATGATGTCGTCGGACTTGTGACAGTCCAAGTGGCTGTAAAATCAGGATTCTCGACCGTCTCTCCAGTCGATCGCAGTTTGTATTCTCCAGGGCTCGCCGGCTGAAATGCGCGCAAGTCCGGCGGCAACGTCATGGTCTGCCCCGCCAATCTACCCTCACACATAATCTCGATGCCAACGGACTTCGCACTCACGACTCTGCCGTAATACTGGACCTGCGACTCCACGGTCTCTCCGTCCGACGCAAGATAAGTAATCCCCGTCAAAACCAACTGACCGACCAAGCCATCCGCTGCGTCCTGATCCCATTGAGGCCGGCTGCCATCGGGAGGTCCCGACGACAACCAAGGTGGACTAGCTTGAGTTTCGTCAGTCACAAAGCACCTTGATCAGAGATCCAGCACCAGTCGCGCTGGATCTTCCAGGCTTTCCTTGACGCGGACGAGGAACGTGACTGCTTCCTTGCCATCGATGACGCGGTGATCGTAGGACAGCGCGAGATACATCATCGGACGGATCTCGATCTTGCCGCCGACGGCCACCGGCCGCTCCTGGATCTTGTGCATGCCGAGGATGCCGGCCTGCGGCGCGTTCAGGATCGGCGTCGACATCAGCGAGCCGTAGACACCGCCGTTCGAGATGGTGAAGGTGCCGCCCTGCATGTCCTCGATCTTGAGCTGGCCGTCGCGCGCCTTCTTGCCGAAGTCCGCGATGCCCTTCTCGATGTCGGCGAGCGACTTGTGGTCGCATTCGCGCACCACCGGAACGACCAGACCCTTGTCGGTGCCGACCGCGACGCCGATGTGGTAGTAGTTCTTGTAAACCAGATCGCCGCCGTCGATTTCAGCGTTGACCGCCGGCACTTCCTTGAGCGCCTGCACGCAGGCCTTCACGAAGAAGCCCATGAAGCCGAGCTTCGTGGCGTGCTTCTTCTCGAACAGATCCTTGTAGTGGCCGCGCAGCGCCATCAGGTTGGTCATGTCGACCTCGTTGAAGGTCGTGAGCATGGCCGCAGTGTTCTGCACGTCCTTGAGACGGCGCGCGATGGTCTGGCGGAGCCGCGTCATCTTCACGCGTTCTTCACGCGCAGCATCGTCAGCCGGAGACGGCGCACGGACCTGAACCGCGGCCGGTTGGCTCACCGGCATCGGTGACGATGCAGCCTTCTCGATCGCGGCGAGCATGTCGCCCTTGGTCACGCGACCATCCTTGCCGGAGCCCGGCACGGTGGAGGCATCAACGCCGCTTTCAGCGGAGAGCTTGCGCACGGATGGCGCCTGCGGCGCGTCAGCTGGCGGAGATTTCTGTGCCGGGGCCGGCGCAGCCGCAGCGGGTGCCGCCTTCGGTGCTTCCGGAGCTTTCGCGGCAGGAGCTGCTGCAGCCGGCTTCGCGCCGCCCGCACCTTCCGTGATCTGACCGAGCAGCGCGCCAACTGCGACCGTCTCGCCATCCTTGGCAACGATCTCGCCAAGCGTGCCGGCAAACGGCGCCGGGACTTCGATGGTCACCTTGTCGGTTTCGAGCTCAACCAACGGTTCATCAACGGCCACCGCATCGCCGGGCTTCTTGAACCAGCGGCCAATGGTAGCCTCGGTGACGGACTCGCCGAGTGTCGGAACGCGAATTTCAGCCATTTTTTCTTCCTCTTGCGTCGTGAGCGGCGTGGCCCGCCGTCAGCGCTTCAAACAAATCAAAAGACGGGAACGAGAGATGCCGAAGAATTAGATGCCCGCGGAAGGCGCGGGCATCTGTTGATCAGCCGAGAGCTTCGTCGAGCAGCGCTTTGAGTTGCGCCAGGTGCTTCGACATCAGACCCGTCGCAGTCGCGGCGGCCGCGGCGCGGCCGGCGTAGCGTGGACGCTTGTGGGTCGCACCGATCTGGTTGAGCACCCATTCCAGGTACGGCTCGATGAAGTACCAGCCACCCATGTTGCGCGGCTCTTCCTGACACCACACCACTTCAGCCTTCTTGAAGCGCTCAAGCTCCTGCACCAGCGTCTTCAGCGGCACAGGATACAGCTGCTCGACACGCAGGATATACGTGTCGTCGATGCCGCGCTTCTCGCGCTCCTCAAACAGGTCATAGTAGACTTTGCCGGAGCAGATGATCACGCGACGGATCTTGTCGTCGGGAACGAGCTTGAGCTCGCCACCCTTCTCCGCATCATCGCGCAGCACGCGATGGAACGAGGTGTCCGATCCGAGTTCGTCGAGCTTCGACACCGCGCGCTTGTGGCGCAGCAGCGACTTCGGGGTCATCAGGATCAGCGGCTTGCGGATCTCGCGCTTCAGCTGACGACGCAGGATGTGGAAGTAGTTCGCAGGCGTCGTCAAATTGGCGACCTGCATGTTGTCTTCCGCGCACATCTGCAGGAAGCGCTCGAGACGGGCCGACGAATGCTCCGGTCCCTGGCCTTCGTAGCCGTGCGGCAGCAGACAGACCAAGCCGGACATGCGCAGCCACTTGCGCTCACCCGAGGAGATGAACTGGTCGAACACCACTTGTGCGCCATTGGCGAAATCGCCGAACTGCGCTTCCCACATCGACAGCGCGTTCGGTTCAGCCAGCGAATAGCCGTACTCGAAACCGAGCACCGCTTCTTCCGAGAGCAGCGAGTTGATGACCTCGTAGTGTCCCTGATTTTCGCCGAGATGGTTGAACGGCGTGTAACGGCTTTCGTCTTCCTGATCGAACAGCACCGTGTGGCGCTGCGAGAAGGTCCCGCGCTCGGAGTCCTGTCCCGACAGGCGGACGTTATGACCGTCCTGCATCAACGAACAGAACGCCAGGGCTTCACCGGTTGCCCAGTCGATGCCTTCGCCGTTCTCGATCGCCTTCAGGCGATTCTCCAGGAAGCGCTGCACCGTGCGGTGAACGCGGAAGCCATCCGGCACCTTGGTGATCTTGCGGCCGATCTCCTTGAGATCGTTGATCGCCACGCCGGTGTTACCGCGGCGCGGATCTTCACCCAGGTCCGCCGACTTGAAGCCTGCCCACTTGCCGTCGAGCCAGTCAGCCTTGTTCGGCTTGTAGCCGGAACCTGCTTCCAGTTCGGCATCGAGCCGTGCGCGCCAATCAGCCTTGGCCTTCTCGACTTCGCCTTCGGTCATGACGCCATCGCCGATCAGGCGCTTGGCGTAGATGTCGAGCGTCGACGGATGGGTCGCGATTTTCTTGTACATCACCGGCTGGGTGAAGCCGGGCTCGTCGCCTTCGTTGTGGCCGTGGCGACGGTAGCAGAACATGTCGATGACGACCGGCTTATGGAATTTCTGCCGGTATTCGATCGCCACCTTCGCGGCGAACACCACCGCTTCCGGATCGTCGCCGTTCACGTGGAAGATCGGCGCGTCGATCATCTTCGCCACATCCGACGGATACGGCGACGAGCGCGAGTAGCGCGGATAGGTCGTGAAGCCGATCTGATTGTTGACGATGAAGTGCAGCGAACCGCCGGTGCGATATCCCTTCAGATCCGACAGCGCGAAACATTCCGCCACAACGCCCTGGCCAGCAAACGCGGCGTCACCGTGCATCAGGACCGGCAGCACCGAGATGCGCTGATCCGGCGGATCACCGTTCTGGTCCTGCTTGGCGCGCACCTTGCCGAGCACCACCGGGTCGACGATTTCGAGGTGCGACGGGTTGGCGGTCAGCGAGAGGTGGATCTTGTTGCCGTCGAACTCACGGTCCGACGAAGCACCGAGGTGGTACTTCACGTCGCCCGAACCTTCGACCTCGTCGGGGTTGGCCGAACCACCCTTGAATTCATGGAACAGAGCGCGGTGCGGCTTGCCCATGACCTGGGTCAGAACGTTCAGGCGCCCGCGATGCGGCATGCCGACGACGATGTCCTTCACGCCGAGATTGCCGCCACGCTTGATGATCTGTTCCAGCGCCGGGATCAGCGCTTCAGCGCCATCGAGACCGAAGCGCTTGGTGCCGGTGAACTTGATGTCGCAGAATTTCTCGAAGCCTTCGGCTTCCACGAGCTTCATCAGGATCGCGCGGCGACCTTCACGGGTGAAGCTGATTTCCTTATCCGGACCCTCGATGCGCTCCTGGATCCAGGCCTTCTGGGCCGGATTGGAGATATGCATGAATTCAACGCCAACCGTCTGACAGTAAGTGCGCTGGCAGATCGCGACGATTTCGCGAAGCGTCCCGGTCTCCAGACCCAGCACATGATCGAGGAAAATCTTGCGGTCGAGGTCGGCGTCGGTGAAGCCGTAAGAGCGGGGATCGAGCTCTTCGTGATCCTTCTGGCCTTCGATGCCGAGCGGATCGAGATTGGCGTGGAAATGGCCGCGCATGCGGTAAGCGCGGATCAGCATCAGGGCGCGGACCGAATCACGCGTCGCCTGCTGCACATCGGCGGCGGTGAACCCGCTGCCGGGGACCTGCGCCTTGGCCGCGATCTTGCCACCGACGGCCTTCTCGACCTGGGCCCAGTTGCCATCGAGCGCTGACGTCAGATCGTCATTTGGGGTTGTGGGCCAGTTGGCCTTTTCCCAGGACGGGCCGGAGGCGTTCTTCTGAACATCCGCCGGCTGGTCCTTCAGGCTCTTGAAGAAGTCCGCCCACTCGACGTCGACCGAGGAAGGGTCGTTTTCGTAGCGGGCGTAGAGTTCGTCAATGTAGGTGGCGTTGGCGCCGTCGAGGAAGGAGGTAATTGCGAAATTTGCATTCGCGTCCTGGCGAGACATGTTCGCGTCCTGATTCTTGGCATCGCGCGGAAAAACCGGGAGAAATCGCCCGGTTTGAGCGGCGGCATCTTAGTTGGGCCGCACCTTTTACCCTATCTAGGGTAAAACTTCGCGCTGAAAAGAACGAAGGACTGAACTAGCCTTTCAATTTTTCGACAAGCGTCGTTCCGAGGCGAGCAGGCGACGGCGAGACGGTGATCCCAGCGGCTTCCATCGCTGCAATCTTGGACTCAGCATCACCCTTGCCGCCGGAGACGATCGCGCCGGCATGGCCCATACGGCGACCCGGAGGTGCAGTACGTCCGGCAATGAAGCCGACCATCGGCTTCTTGCGGCCGCGCTTGGCTTCGTCCTTGAGGAACTGCGCCGCCTCTTCTTCAGCCGCGCCACCAATTTCACCGATCATGATGATCGACTCAGTCTTGTCGTCGGCGAGGAACAATTCCAGCACGTCAATGAACTCGGTTCCCTTGACCGGGTCGCCGCCGATGCCGACGGCCGAGGTCTGGCCAAGGCCAGCCTGGGTGGTCTGGAACACGGCTTCATAGGTCAGGGTGCCGGAGCGCGACACGATGCCGACATTGCCGGGCTTGAAGATGTTCGCCGGCATGATGCCGATCTTGGATTCGCCGGCGGTGACGACGCCCGGGCAGTTCGGCCCGATCAGGCGCGACTTGGAGCCCGACAGCGAACGCTTCACCCGCACCATGTCGAGCACCGGAATGCCTTCGGTGATGCAGACGATCAGCGGGATCTCGGCATCGATGGCCTCGCAGATCGCGTCAGCCGCGCCTGGCGGCGGAACGTAGATCACGCTGGCGTCGGCGCCGGTCTTTTCGCGGGCCTCGGACACAGTATCGAAAACCGGCAAGTTAAGGTGCTTGGTGCCACCTTTGCCCGGCGATGTGCCGCCGACCATCTTGGTGCCATAGGCAATCGCTGCTTCCGAATGGAAGGTGCCGTTCTTGCCGGTGAAGCCCTGGCAGATGACTTTGGTGTTCTTGTCGATCAGGACGGACATCGGCTTACTTTCCCTTCACGGCGTTGACGATCTTCTGCGCGGCGTCGTCGAGGTCGTCGGCGGGCAGAACGTTGAGGCCGGATTCACGGATGATCTTCTTGCCTTCTTCGACATTGGTGCCCTCGAGGCGGACGACCAGAGGCACCTTGAGGCCGACTGCCTTCACTGCGGCAACCACACCAGCGGCAATGACATCACACTTCATGATTCCGCCGAAGATGTTGACGAGAATGCCCTTCACGTTGGGGTCAGCGGTGATGATCTTGAACGCCGCCGTCACCTTTTCTTCCGTCGCGCCGCCGCCGACGTCGAGGAAGTTGGCCGGGCTTTCGCCGTAGAGCTTGATGATGTCGAGGGTCGCCATCGCAAGACCCGCGCCATTCACCATGCAACCGATGGTGCCTTCGAGCGCGATGTAAGCGAGGTCATACTTGGAGGCTTCGATTTCCTTCGCATCCTCTTCCGTGGTGTCGCGTAGCGCGACGACGTCCGGATGGCGATACAGCGAGTTCGAATCGAACGAGATCTTGGCGTCCAGGCAGCGCAGGTTGCCGTCTTTGGTGATGATCAGCGGGTTGATCTCGAGCATCGCCATGTCCTTGGCGATGA
This sequence comes from Bradyrhizobium sp. SYSU BS000235, assembly GCF_049747295.1. NCBI lineage: Bacteria > Pseudomonadati > Pseudomonadota > Alphaproteobacteria > Hyphomicrobiales > Nitrobacteraceae > Bradyrhizobium > Bradyrhizobium sp. SYSU BS000235. Next base: position 2,505,412 of record NZ_JBMHJM010000001.1, on the reverse strand, counting down.
AGGCTGCATAGAGCTGCGCGATCAGCTTTTCTGCCTGCTTGGCCAGATCACCCTTGAGACCCAGCGCCTGCGCAGCCGTGCGGCCGTGATGCGCCATCACGCCGGTGGCGGGATCGACCGAGAAGGTGACGATCTTCTCGGGGGTATCGTGAGCGACCTTCTCGATGTCCATGCCGCCTTCGGTGGAGACGACGAAAGCAACTTCAGACGTTTCGCGATCGACCAGAGCCGAGAGATAGAACTCCTTCTCGATGTCGGAGCCTTCTTCGATGTAGAGACGGTTGACCTGCTTGCCGGCCGGGCCGGTCTGCACCGTCACCAGCGTCGCGCCGAGCATCTGCTGTGCGAACTGCTTTACCTCATCGACAGACTTGGCGAGGCGGACGCCACCCTTGTCGCCGGCCGATGCTTCTTTGAATTTGCCCTTGCCGCGGCCACCGGCATGGATCTGGCTCTTCACCACCCACAACGGACCGCCGAGTTCTTTCGCTGCAGCTTCAGCTTCCGACGCCTTCAGGATCGGCACGCCGCGTGACACGGGCACGCCGAATTCCTTCAGCACCGCTTTGGCCTGATATTCATGGATATTCATGGATCGCCTCTGAGGATTTTGGGGCGCGATCCGGAGAGAGACTTCCCACCAGATCGCGCTCAATCAGACAAACAGTGCTGAAGTGAGTGCCTTACTTGCCGAGAAGATCGGGAGCGATCTTCTTGCAGGCGTCGACCAGGCCCTGCACGGCGCCGACGGACTTGTCGAAGCCTTCACGGTCCTTGCCGGCCAGTTCGATCTCGACAACGCGCTCGACGCCCTTCGCTCCGATCACAACCGGAACGCCGACATACATGTCCTTCACGCCGTATTCGCCGTTGAGATACGCAGCGCAAGGCAGCACGCGCTTCTTGTCGCGCAGATAGCTTTCCGCCATCGCGATCGCGGAAGCGGCTGGCGCGTAGAAGGCCGAACCGGTCTTGAGCAGATTGACGATCTCGGCGCCGCCGTTGCGGGTGCGGTCGACGATCTCGTCGATGCGAGCCTGCGAGGTCCAGCCCATCTTCACGAGATCAGGCAGCGGAATGCCGGCCACCGTCGAATACTTGGTCAGCGGCACCATGGTGTCGCCGTGGCCACCGAGCACGAACGCGGTGACGTCTTCGACCGACACATTGAATTCGTCAGCGAGGAAATAACGGAAGCGGGACGAGTCCAGCACGCCGGCCATGCCGACGACCTTCTTGTGAGGCAGTCCGCAGGCCTTCTGTAGCGCCCAGACCATGGCGTCGAGCGGGTTGGTGATGCAGATCACGAAGGCGTCGGGGGCGTACTTCTTGATGCCCGCGCCGACCTGCTCCATGACCTTGAGATTGATGCTGAGAAGGTCATCGCGGCTCATGCCCGGCTTGCGGGGGACGCCGGCGGTGACGATCACGACCTTGGCGCCGTCGATGGCTTCATAGGAGTTTGCGCCGGAGAAGTTGGCGTCGAAGCCGTCGACCGGGGACGACTGCGCGATGTCGAGGGACTTACCCTGCGGAATGCCTTCCGCGATATCGAACATGACCACGTCGCCCAACTCTTTCAGGCCAACGAGATGTGCGAGTGTGCCACCAATCTGACCTGAGCCAATCAACGCAATCTTGTCACGTGCCATGGGAAATCTGTCCTTTGAAGTCGACGTTGGGAAGGAGGGAAAGTCTGGATGGCTGGTTAGACCTTTCGCGGGACGCGTTCAAGTCGCCCCACGCTCAATAAAGCGGCTCAAGGGCCCGGCGCGCGATTCCGCCGGCCCCGACATCAGGTCTCAACCAGGCCGGTCGTCGAGCCGCTGGCGGTCGAATCGCTGCGGCCGTGGGGCAGCGCAAGATACGATTCGGAGCCCATTTCGATCAGTCGCGACGCGGTTCGCTTGAATTCGTTCGCCTCGATGCCTTCGGTCGCACTGTAGAGCGACAGCGGATCGACGTCGGCGGACGCCATCAGCTTCACGGCATTGTCGTAAAGCGTATCGATCAGCGTGATGAATCGCTTGGCGATATTGCGATGCTCGTAGGCCATCGCCGGAATCCGGTCGATGATCAACGTATGGTAGTCGCGCGCAAGCCGCAGATAATCCGACGCCCCAAGCGGCTTCTCGCACAAATCCGCAAACGTGAAGCGCGCAACGCCGTGCGCCGAATGCGGGACGTGGAGAACCCGCCCTTTGATCGTGATATCGCGTGGCCTGGTGGCAGCACCGCCAGTGAGCTTGACCCAGGCCTGATCGAGGGTTGCCTTGGCCGTGTCATCCGCGGGCACCAGCCACATTTTGATGCCGGCAAGCTTTTCCAGACGGAAATCGGTTCGCGCATCGAGCCGCAACACATCCATCCGTGACTTGAATTGCTCGATGAAAGGCAGGAACAACGCCCGGTTGAGACCGCCCTTGTAGAGATCGTCGGGCGCAACGTTCGACGTCGCAACCACCACCGTGCCCAGCTCGAACAACCGCGAAAACAGCCGGCCGAGGATCATCGCGTCCGCAATATCGGTGACGTGAAATTCATCGAAGCACAGCAGCCACGCCTCATCGAAGATCGAATTGGCCGCGAGCCGCACCGGATCGCTGTCGGAGATCTCCTCGCGCTCGATCTTCTGGCGAAAGCCATGAATGCGCTCATGAACGTCGGCCATGAATTCATGGAAATGCGCGCGGCGTTTGTGGGCGACGGAGCTGTCGTTGAAAAACAGATCCATCAGCATGGTCTTGCCACGACCCACTTCGCCATGAACGTAGAGACCGCGGACAGGCGCCGCGTCCTTGTCGGCGAATAAGCGTTGCAGCAGTCCGCCGCGCCCCGGCTTGTAGCCTGCGAGGCGCGCCTCAAGCGCCGAAAAAGCCTCGACGGCCTGGGCCTGGGCCGGATCGGCCTCGATTGTCCCAGCGGCAACGAGAGCTTGATAATGCCTGCGGAAGGAGGCGGGCGTCGGAGCGTTCATGACCCGCTAACGGCCTCAACGCCACGAAAAATGCAAGACTACAAAGAGCCGAAACCGCGGAATCGCGGTCTCGCCAGATGGGACGCGGCCTGCAATAGCCGATTTTTACTGAGCCAATGTTCTCTATGCACTCAGCGCATAGGGGGCTTCGACAACGTAGGGGCCGCCACCCACCGATGTTCGGGAGGAGAACAGAACAAAGCGCGAGGCCATGAAAGTGCGCTTCGGGAAATAGCCGCGCAGCGACAGGTAATCCGCAACATCCCGGTCGGACGCATCCCGCAACCGCGCCAACGTCACGTGGGGAATGAATTTGCGTCCTTCAGGATCGAGCCCGAAGCGCTGCATCAGGCGTTCGAGCTCCGATTGCAGTTCCATCAGCGGCCGGCTTGGTACAACGCATGCCACCACGGCGCGCGGCTTCTTGCCGCCGAAGCTCTGCAGGCCTTGCAGCTCGACCTCGAACGGCTTGCGATTGATTCGGAACAGGGTGGACGCGATTTCGTTTGCCGCCAGACCGTCGATATCGCCGATAAAGCGCAACGTCACATGGTAGTTTTCAGGATCGATCCAGCGCGCGCCCGGCAATCCGCCGCGCAGACTCGAAAGCTTCTCACTAATGTCGGAGGGAATTTCCAGTCCGGTGAACAAACGTGGCATCACAGGTCTCCTCGATGCTGAAGAGGATCACGAATCACCCGTCATCATTTTTACCGCAGTGCCATGACAGTGCGAAGCGACCATCACGGGAACGGCAAAAATCCTTTCAGCTCGGCCCACGATCCTTCAGAAAGGCCTCAACGGTGGGCAGAATGCGCTGAACGACCACGTCCACGCCGGCGGCGGTTGGATGCAGGCCATCGGGCTGGGTCAGTTTTGCGTCACCGGCAACGCCGTCCAGAAAGAATGGATACAGCGGAACACCGTAGGCTTTCGCAAGATCCGGATAAATGCCGTTGAACTTCGTACCGTAGTCCGCGCCGAGGTTTGGCGGCGCATACATGCCGCACAACAAGACAGCGATGTTCCGCGCCTTCAGTCTTTTCAGGATGTCGTCGAGGGCCGCACGGGTCGTCGCCGGATCTACACCACGCAGCGCGTCGTTGGCGCCAAGCTCGACAATCACAGCTTCCGTCCCCTCGGGAATGGACCAGTCGAGGCGATCGCGCCCGCCTGTCGCGGTATCGCCCGACACGCCGGCATTCAGGACGTCCGCCGCGATCCCTTTATCCTGCAGGGCTTTCTGCAAGCGAACGGGGAAGGCCGCCGACGCCGGCAACCCGTAGCCGGCCGTCAATGAATCGCCGAGAACTGCCAACTTGATCGGCTTCACATTTTTGACATCGGAGGTTTGTGCCTGCGCCGGCCCCGACATCGCCATCATTATCCCCGCCGCTGCGACCATGAGCACACGCACAAGCCTCTCGACCACGCGGCCCCGCGCCCCATATGACATATCCATGGACAATTTCATTGCACCCCCGTCGCCCGCGGGCGAAACATCCGACACCATTGCTGTTTCAGGCGTTAACCTTTCACTTGGAAGCGGCGCCGCGCGCGTTCACATCCTGAAGGACATAAGCCTGAGCGTTGCTTCCGGCGAAACCGTCGGCCTGATCGGCCCCTCCGGCTCCGGAAAATCGACCCTCCTCATGGTCATGGCGGGATTAGAGCGTCCTGACAGCGGAAAGGTGGTGGTCAATGGAATTTCTTTCAATGACCTCGATGAAGATGACCTTGCCCGCTTTCGCGGGCGGCATGTCGGCATCGTCTTTCAATCGTTTCATCTGATTCCGACCATGACGGCGCTGGAGAACGTTGCTGTTCCGCTGGAGCTTGCCGGCCGGACGGATGCATCCATCCGTGCCGCCAAAGAGCTGGCAGACGTTGGCCTCGGCGAACGCTTGCACCACTATCCGGCGCAACTGTCCGGCGGCGAACAGCAACGCGTCGCACTGGCGCGTGCGCTTGCACCTGACCCTGCCATCCTGGTCGCGGACGAACCGACCGGCAATCTCGATGAAACCACAGGCAAACAGATCGTCGACCTGTTATTCGCCAAGCATCTCGAGCGCGGTATGACGCTGGTCCTGGTCACGCACGATATCAATCTGGCGCAACGCTGCGATCGCGTGATCCGGCTGCGGTCGGGCCGCATCGATGGAGCGGCAACTGACATGCAGCGGATAAAGACGGCGTCCCTGTGACAGCGGCAAGCACGTCAATGACAGCTCATCACATGTTGGGCCTCGCACTCCGTTACGCGGTGCGCGAATTGCGCAGCGGTTTACGGGGCTTCTACGTTTTCATTGCCTGCATCGCCTTGGGAGTGATGGCCATCGCCGGCGTGGGCTCGGTTGCCGGAAGCCTCAGCGAAGGGCTCGCGCATCAGGGCCGCACCTTGCTCGGCGGCGACCTCTCCTTCGCATTGATTCAACGCGAAGCAACCCCGCAAGAGCGCAGCTTTCTTGACGCACATGGTCAGGTCTCCTCCGCGGCATTCCTGCGCGCCATGGCGCGATCGAGCAGCGGTGAATTTGCGCTGATCGATTTGAAGGCGGTCGACAGCAGCTATCCGATGCTCGGTGAGCTGTCGTTGACGCCGCAGATGCCGGTTCATGATTTGCTGGCGCAGCGTGACGGTACATTCGGGGCCGGTGCCGATCCGATTTTGCTGGCCCGTCTTGGTTTGAAGGTTGGTGACAGGGTCACCGTCGGAAACGCCACCTTCCAGATTCGCAGCGCCGTCGAGGCGGAGCCTGACAAGCTTGCGGCCGGCGTCGGCCTGGGACCGCGCTTCCTCGTCAGCGAAGACGCCTTGCGGGCAACGGGTCTGTTGCAGCCCGGCTCACTGGTGCGTTGGGTCTATCGCGTCCGCCTGCCAGATAACGCAAATACGGAGCTTGCGTCCCAGAGCCTCACGGACGAAGCGCAGAAAGCTTTGCCCGAAGCAGGTTGGGAAATCCGCAGCCGCAGCAACGCGTCACCGCAGCTCGAGCGCAACATCACACGGTTCACGCAATTTCTGACGCTGGTCGGCCTGGCCGCACTCCTGGTCGGCGGTGTCGGCGTTGCCAATGCCGTCAAAAGCCATCTCGACCGCAGGCGTGATGTGGTCGCAACGTTCAAGGCGCTCGGTGCAACCGGACGCGAGGTCTTCATCATTTATCTGACACAGGTGATGATCCTTGCGGCTGTCGGATCACTGATCGGACTCGTAATCGGCGCTGCATTGCCGTTTATCATCGTCGGCGTGTTTGGGAATATCCTGCCGCTGCCGGTCGATCCGACATTCCATCCCGGTGAACTCGCACTGTCGTTTGTTTACGGCCTTCTCACCGCCCTCGCCTTCGGACTGTGGCCGCTGTCTCAAGTTCACGATGTACCGGTGGCGACGTTGTTTCGCGAAAGTGTTGCCTCTGAATTTCACTGGCCGCGGCGGCGCTATCTCGCTTTCATGGCGGGTGTGATTGCACTTCTGGTCGCGATCGCAATTGGTCTGGCCTACGACAAGCGCGTCGCGACGGTCTTTGTCGTCTCATCGATCGGCGTTTTCATTGTTCTGCGCGGAACAGCATTTGCGCTGATGGCCTTGGCGCGGCGCCTGCCGCGCCCGCGCCTGACCATGCTGCGGCTGGCGATCACGAACATTCACCGCCCCGGCGCTTTAACGCCATCGGTGGTGATCTCACTCGGACTTGGCCTCGCGGTGCTGGTGACGGTGACCCAGATCGACGGCAATCTTCGCCGGCAGTTTGCCGCGTCATTGCCGGAGCATGCACCGTCCTTCTATTTCATCGACATTCCCTCGGCCCAGGCTGGAAATTTCACGAATTTCCTGAAAGAGAAAGCACCCAACGCCAACGTCGAATCCGTACCGATGTTGCGCGGACGTATCGTGGCAGCCAACGGCGTGAGAGCCGAAGAACTCAAGCCCGGCGTTGATGTCGCCTGGGTCCTTCAGAGCGACCGTGGTCTGACTTACGCCACCGATGTGCCACGCGGCTCGAAGGTGGTGGAAGGAAAATGGTGGGACGCCGATTACAGCGGACCGCCGCTGGTCTCGCTTGAGAAGAAGATCGCCGAAGGACTCCACCTCAAGATTGGCGATGACATTACCGTGAACGTCCTCGGCCGCGACATCACCGCCAAGATCGGCAACTTGCGGAATGTGGACTGGCAGAGTCTCGGCATCAATTTCGTCCTGGTCTATTCGCCGAAAACCTTCACCGGCGCGCCGCATACCGACCTTGCAACTTTGACGGAGCTCAACTCCAGCACCGAGACCGACGCCAAACTGGTCAAGGCGGTTGCGGCGGCCTTTCCCAATGTGACCAGCGTCCGGGTCCGCGAGGCCCTCGAGTCCGTCGGAAAAGTTGTCACAAATCTCATCCTCGCCATTCGCGGGGCCAGTCTGGTGACATTGATTTCAGCGCTTCTGGTCCTGGGCGGGGCGCTGGCAGCCGGCCATCGGCATCGCGTTTATGATGCGGTGATCCTGAAAACACTCGGTGCGACACGCGTGCGGCTGATGGGCGCGTATGCACTCGAATACCTCATCATCGGCCTTGCGACCGCCATCTTCGGGGTCGCTGTGGGCTCGATCGCCGCCTGGCAGATCGTGACACGTCTGATGACGTTGAGCTTTGTCTGGCAGGCCGGAAGCGCGGCCATCGTGGTCGTGGCGGCTCTTGCCGTGACGGTCGGTCTCGGGCTCGCGGGAACATTACTTGCCCTTAACCAAAAACCAGCGACCGTGCTACGTAACTTATGACAATATGTAGCAGGCGCATGCTGGTTTTGCGACATTCAGCCGCGCGCCCAAGCTTGCGTCGTGTGTGTTAATTTCCCACATACCGAGCGGGTTCGGAATTCGGCTTGATGCCATCACGGAATGGTCTATCAATTCGGTCTCCGGGAAGGACTCACAGCTGACGGCGCAGACCCTTCGCTTTCGTCAGTCAACCAAGAGGTTTCGACAATGTCGGACTTGGACCGTAATTATGCTTCTCCGTTCGGCCGGGCCGCCGGGCGCGCTGATGCCGCGACCGTGGATGCGGGCCTGCGCTCGTACATGCTCAAGATCTACAACTATATGGCGATCGGCCTGGCCATCACCGGCTTTGCCGCCCTTGGCGTCTACATGGGCGCGGTGACGCCTGATGCTGCCGGCGCCGCCGGCAGGATCGGCAGCACCTATTTGACGTCGTTCGGCGTGGCCATGTTCGTCAGCCCGCTGAAGTGGGTATTCATCCTTGCGCCGCTCGTGATGGTGTTCGCCATTTCGTTCGGCATCAACCGCCTGCGCCCCGCGACAGCCCAGATGCTGTTCTGGGTGTTCGCGGCGCTGATGGGTATCTCGCTGTCGTCGATCTTCCTCGTCTACACCCACTCCTCGATCGTGCGGGTGTTCTTCATCACGGCGGCTTCGTTCGGTGCGCTGAGCCTCTACGGCTACACCACCAAGCGTGACATGACGGGAATGGGCTCGTTCCTGATGATGGGCCTGTTCGGCATCATCATCGCGAGCCTGGTGAACATCTTCGTGGCAAGCTCGATGCTGCAGTTCGTGGTGTCGGTGGTTGGCGTGCTGGTGTTCGCGGGCCTCACCGCCTGGGATACGCAACGCCTGAAGAACGACTACATCTACGGCTACGCCGGCCAGGGCGGCGACATCGCGGAGCGTGCAGCAATCACCGGCGCACTCTCGCTTTACCTGAACTTCATCAACCTGTTCACGCTGCTGCTGCAGCTGCTCGGACAGCGCGATTAATCAGGATCGATCGATTTTCGGAAAGCCCCGGCCAAAAGCCGGGGCTTTTGTTTTGCGGACTACAAAATTAAGCTGCCCGCATGTCGAATCCCGCGATCCGATCCGCCGCTCCGGCGGATATCCCTGCCATCACCCGCATCTATGACCACGAGGTCCGCACCGGCACCGCGACCTTCGAACTGACCCCTCCGGATGTCGCTGAAATGACCCGGCGCTTCACGTCGCTTCAGGAAGCAGGCTTTCCCTATCTCGTGGCGACGCTCGAGGGACACGTGGTGGGCTATGCCTATGCGGGGCCTTATCGCCCCCGGCCTGCCTACCGCTTCACCGTGGAAAATTCCGTCTATCTGGCGCCTGCAAGCCATCGGCGCGGCATTGGAACGGCCTTGATGATCGAGCTGATCGCGCAGTCGGAGGCGCGAGGTTATCGCCAAATGATCGCGGTCATTGGCGACTCCGCGAATGCAGCCTCCGTCGCCCTGCACACCCGGACAGGATTCCAGATGATCGGCACGCACCCGGATGTTGGGTTCAAGTTCGGGCGGTGGCTCGATACGGTGATGATGCAACGCGCGCTGGGGGCCGGCGCCACCACCGTTCCGGCCTAGCGCCGCGGATTTGAAATTCTTCCGTGTGAAGTCCCAAGCGCGATGAAGGACTTCAAATCCAAAAGCGGCACCAGGATTATAGACTTGCCGGTGTCCCTTTGATTCCGAAGTCCGCATCCGGGCACGCCGCGCGTCTGTGCGAACTTCCGAATCGGGACACCAGGCTCACACCAGTGCCAGCTTGCGGTCAATGACCAGCAGCACGCGTTCCAGTTCGTGACCCCGGCGGAGAATTTGTCCACTGGCCGCGATCACGCTGTAAGCACCCTGCTTGCGCGCCAGGCGCGGGTCTTTCTCGATGCGATAGATCGGCACTTCCGAAGCTCGGCGGAAAATCGAAAACACCGCCCGGTCCTTCAGAAAGTCGATGGCGTAGTCACGCCATTCACCGTCGGCGACCATGCGCCCGTAGAGGTTGAGGATGCGATTCAGTTCGAGGCGGTTGAACGTGACATTCTGGGGCGGGAGCGGTGTGGTGCTGCTGCGCTCCTGCCCCCGGGTCTCGCTTGGGTCTGTATCCCCTGATATCGGATTCATCGGCGCCTCCTGTCACTTAACCGACATAGTCCTCCGGTCTGCCGGGACCTGCAAGCTTGAAATAGCCATTGGAACAGCGAGTGGAGTGGATTTGACATTCGCGATTCACCGGGCCGCAGGTAAGCGAATGTCAAACTCCAAACTCGAAACTTACAATTTCTAGTGGTCCTGCGATTCCAACATTCGCAAGAGGTGCCTGCGGTAACAGGATGCGAATGCTAAAATCGGACCACGAGGCTGCTCAACGAGTTATCACACGCAAGTTAGTCGAAATCATAATGCTGCCTGAATTCGGCCCATACGCCGCCGTGCTGGGCTGCGAATAACACTGCACTGCGTTGACCCGGTCCTTTTGGCACCGGATTCCTCAGCCCCCAGCCCCCCGGGGTCGATAGGATCGGGTCTAATTCGCAGTCAGGTAGATCCCCAATCCTTCCGGCCAGCGAAAGCTGGCCTTTTTTGTTGGCAGGCCAATCGTCCTCGCCTTGCTTTGCATAGGAAAGAATTCACCGAAGCTGTTGCAGGTAACAGCCTGCTGCCCAGGCCACTTGCAGCCTCGCGCTCACGACTGAAAAATTTCTGATTTAGTTAAGGGAGGTAAAGGCCGCGCCGAGCATCGGTCCGGGCTTGTCGCGATTGCCGTCCTGAACGTACACGGCGGCGGCATCGACGCCATCACGCGCGATGTTCTCGATCGGCACGCTCCAGCTATTCGCGCTGCCGTTCCAGTCGCCGACCTTCAGCATATTCCGTACCACGTTGTGATACGTGATCTGATGTCCGCGGTTTTCACCCTTCGCGATTGTAATCGGAACCGCCTTCGACACCGCGCAGATCCAAACTTCACCGCTTCGACCCGCGGTATCCGAGGCCGCGACCGATACGTTGATTTGCTTACCAGACCTCGTCATCGTCACAGGCACCGACATCGCACCATCGACGCCCTTTGTCCGGCTGACTGCAGTTTCAATACCGGCCTTGTCACTGCCAAGGACGTTCGCAGAGCCGTTGACGATGGCCTGCGGCGTATAGACACCACGATCGCCTCGGACGTGCGAATAAGCTTTTTGACGCGCGCTGAAACGAGAGTCCGCCAGCGTGTCCTTCCAACCGAGATAGTCCCAGTAATCGATCGGCAAACTCAATGCGATGACAGAGGGATCCTTGCTGAGATCACCCAGAACCTTGTCTGCAGGGGGACATGAGGAGCACCCTTGCGAGGTAAACAGTTCAACCACCGCACGCGGTTCTGCTCCAGCAGGCGTAACCGCGGCAAAAACCATACAGACTCCAAGCAGACACGACAGCTGGGCAAGTTTGCCCGCCGCTTTCGCATCAGCACTGGAATCCCGATAAGCCACGTCGCATCCTATTTTGACTCAGTTGCCTTACGAAGAAGGCGGCCCTGTGATAGGCCGCCTTCCCTTAAGCTTCTACTCACGTCGCAGTGAGCCCGTTCACGGTTGCGTTGGCAAGCCCTATTACGCGGCCAGCTTGCGCAGCACGTAATGCAGGATGCCGCCGTTGCGGTAATATTCGAGCTCGTCGAGCGTATCGATGCGGCAAAGCAGCGAAACATTCTTCAGCGAACCGCCGGCATCGACGATTTCCGCCGTCAGCTTCTGCCGCGGCCGGAGATCGCCCTGAAGGCCGCGAATGGTGACCTTTTCGTCGCCCTTCAAGCCGATCGACTGCCACGACGCTCCGTCTTCGAAGGTCAGCGGCAACACGCCCATGCCCACCAGGTTCGAACGATGGATGCGTTCGAAGCTTTGGGCAATCACTGCGCGGACGCCGAGCAGACGCGTGCCCTTGGCCGCCCAGTCGCGCGACGATCCATTGCCGTATTCCGCACCTGCGAACACCACGAGCGGCACCTGCTCCTCCTGGTACTTCATCGCGGCATCGTAGATCGACATCTGTTCGCCGTCGGGCCAGTGCTTGGTCAAGCCGCCTTCCGGAATGTTTCCGTCAGCGCCCTGCAGCATGTGGTTCTTGATGCGGATGTTGGCGAACGTCCCGCGCATCATCACTTCGTGGTTGCCGCGCCGCGTGCCGTACTGGTTGAAGTCGGCCGGCCGCACCTGATGCTCGGAGAGATACTTGCCTGCCGGCGAGGTCAGCTTGATCGAACCTGCCGGTGAGATGTGGTCGGTGGTGATCTTGTCACCGAACATGGCAAGGATGCGTGCCTCGACGATATCGGTCGTCGGCTCGGGCTCCATCTTCATGCCTTCGAAGTAGGGTGGATTCTGCACATACGTCGAGCTCATGTTCCACTTGTAAGTGTCGCTCGTCGTGGTCTTGATCTTGCGCCAGTTGGTGTCGCCCTTGAACACATCGGCGTACTTCTTCTTGAAGATCGTCGAGGTGACGTACTTCTTGATGAAGGCGTTGATTTCCGTCGACGTCGGCCAGATGTCCTTGAGATAGACCGGCTTGCCGTCCTTGCCGGTGCCGATCGGATCCGTGTCGAGATTCTTCGTCACCGTGCCGGCAAGCGCATGAGCCACCACGAGCGGCGGCGAGGCGAGATAGTTGGCCTGGACGTCCGGCGACACGCGGCCTTCGAAGTTGCGGTTACCCGACAGCACGGCAGCGGCCACGATGCCATTGTCATTGATCGTCTTCGAAATTTCTTCCGGCAGCGGACCGGAGTTGCCGATGCAGGTGGTGCAGCCGAAGCCGACGAGGTTGAAGCCAACCGCGTCGAGATCCTTCTGCAGACCGGAATTCGCCAGATACTCGGCGACCACCTGGCTGCCCGGAGCGAGCGACGTCTTCACCCAAGGCTTGGCTTTCAGGCCCTTGGCTGCAGCCTTGCGGGCCAGCAATCCAGCGGCGATCAGAACGCTTGGGTTCGAGGTGTTGGTGCAGGAGGTGATCGCAGCGATCACCACGTCACCGTGGCCCAAGTCATGCGTGCGGCCTTCGACGGCGAAGCGCTGATCGTGATCGTTTGGCTTCTTGTACTCATTGGTGAGTGCGGTTTCGAAACCGCTTGCGACGGATTCCAGTGCCACACGGCCTTCCGGACGCTTCGGACCGGCGAGTGAAGGTTGCACGTCCTTCAAGTCGAGCACGAGGGTCTCGGTGAAGACCGGGTCCTTACTGGCGGACGTGCGGAACAGGCCCTGCGCCTTGGCATATTTTTCAACCAAGGCGACACGCGCTGCCGCACGGCCCGATGTCTTGAGATAGTCGAGCGCTGCCTTGTCCACCGGGAAGAAGCCGCAGGTGGCACCGTATTCCGGAGCCATGTTGCCGATCGTCGCCTTGTCGGCGACCGAGAGGAAATCGAGGCCGGGGCCATAGAATTCGACAAACTTGCCGACCACGCCGAGCTTGCGCAGCATCTGGGTGACGGTGAGCACGAGGTCGGTGGAGGTCACGCCCTCGCGGAGTTTGCCCTTGAGCTTGAAGCCAACCACGTCGGGCAGCAGCATCGAGAGCGGCTGGCCGAGCATCGCGGCTTCTGCTTCGATGCCGCCGACGCCCCAGCCGAGCACGGCAAGGCCGTTGACCATGGTGGTGTGCGAATCGGTGCCGACCAGCGAATCGGGATAGGCCACTTCGAAGGTGCCGGTCTTCTTGCCGACCTTGAGCTTCTCTTTCTTGGTCCAGACGGTCTGGGCCAGGTATTCGAGATTGACTTGGTGGCAGATACCTGTGCCGGGCGGCACCACGGAGAAGTTCGAAAACGCCTTCTGGCCCCACTTCAGGAATTCATAACGTTCCTGGTTCTGCTTGTATTCTTCCGCGACGTTCTTCCCGAAGGCCTTGTTGTCCCCGAAGAAGTTCACGATCACCGAGTGGTCGATCACCAGATCGACCGGCACCAGCGGGTTGATCTTTTCGGCATCGCCGCCGAGGGCCTTCATCGCGTTGCGCATGGCGGCCAGATCGACCACGGCCGGCACGCCGGTGAAGTCCTGCATCAGCACGCGGGCCGGACGGAATGCGATTTCATGCTCGAGAGTCTTCTTCCGGGCCCACTGCGAGAAGGCGACGATGTCGGCCTTCTTGACCGTGCGGTCATCCTCGTTGCGGAGCATGTTTTCGAGCAGCACCTTCATCGAGTAAGGCAGCTTCGAAATACCCTTGAGGCCGTTCTTTTCGGCGGTGGGCAGGCTGTAATAAACGTATGTTTTCGCGCCAACCTTGAGGGTTTTCTGGCATTTGAAGCTATCGAGCGAGGGCATGTGAGCGATCCCGATTCAGAAGTTGGAGACACCCGATGAAAGGTATCGAGATACCGTCCGAGGCAGAGTAAATGGGGCTGGACCGGGCGGTCTGCAGGGGTTGATTGTGTGCTGCATCAAGTTCCGGTTTTATAGAATCTTTCCAGTCTGTCCACCACACACGCTATGGATTGTCTGCTCATCTCGTCTGCGTTCGCCCAGACGCCGACCCTTCTCCATTGAGGTCATTGGTTCCGCACTATGAGGCTATCGGGGCGCGGTTTGAGATGTGTGCGAGGTGGGCGCGAGATCTTCGCAGATCTCGATTTTACGGTGGCCGCCGGAGAGGCGCTTGCCGTGGTTGGCCCGAACGGTGCGGGCAAATCCTCTCTGCTGCGGATGATCGCGGGTCTTCTGCAGATTGCCGACGGCAGCATCAGCCTCGAGGGCGGCGAGCAGGAACTCACAGTGGCCGAGCAAGTCCACTATCTCGGTCACCGGGACGCGCTGAAGCCGTCTCTCACCGTGCTGGAAAATCTCGATTTCTGGCGTGATTTTCTCGGCGGTGAGGCGGCCGGCTCACGTGCGAGCCTTGAAGCGGTCGGGCTTGCCCATGCCGCCCATCTGCCCGCGGCCTATTTGTCCGCCGGCCAACGCAAGCGGCTGTCGATCGCGCGGCTCCTCGTCGTCAAACGTCCGGTCTGGCTGCTCGATGAACCCACCACGGCCCTCGACACCAGCGGCCAGGCGATGATCGCGGGAGTGATGGCCAGTCACCAGCAGACCGGCGGCCTGATCGTGGCCGCCACCCATGTCGAACTCGATGCCGCGCGCCAACTCCGGATCGGAGGCGCCACATGACGGCGTTGGCCGCCCTGATTCGCCGCGATATCCGGATCGCGCTCCGCGCCGGCGGCGGTGCGCTGATCGGCGTGTTGTTCTTCGTCACCGTTGTGGTGGTGATGCCTTTCGCGCTTGGGCCGGATCTGGCGCTCTTGAAGCGCATCGGCCCGGCGATTCTCTGGCTCGGCGCCATGCTGGCGAGCCTTTTGACCCTCGACCGCCTGTTTACCGCAGACCAGGATGACGGCTCGCTCGACGTCATCGCCATGAGTCGCACGCCGCTGGAGCTGACATGCGCCGCCAAGGCCATTGCGCACTGGCTCGCTGCCGGCATTCCGCTGATCGTTGCGACGCCTTTGGCCGGAATTCTGCTGAATCTGGACGCGCAAGCAACGTTCGCTGTCATGTTGACGCTGCTGGTGGGAACACCGGCCCTGACCTTTATCGGCATGATCGGGGCCGGGCTCGCGGTCACGCTACGACGGGGCGGCCTTTTGCTCGCGGTGGTCGTGTTGCCATTGTCGATTCCCGTCTTGATCTTCGGGGTCGCAGCGTCGAACGCCGCCATCAGCGGCTCAGCACCGTTCGGCACGCCGTTTTCGATCCTTTGCGCCTTGTCTCTTGTCAGTTTCGTGGTCGGGCCATTCGCCGCGGCGGCCAGCCTGCGACAGGGGCTGGATTGATGTCACATGACGCCGCTATCAACTCTTGCGGAGGCACCAGCGGCATCATCGGGATGCATTGCGTGCCACACTCGTCACGATTATCAGGAACGCTATGAAGCTGATCGACCTTGCTAATCCGACACGGTTCCTTGCTCTGACGGAACGCGTGTTGCCATGGCTGTCCGCCCTGACGGCGATCCTGCTGGCCATCGGCCTCTATCAGTCAGCGCTCGCACCCGACGATTATCAGCAAGGCGCGACGGTGAAGATCATGTTCATCCACGTCCCGAACGCGTGGCTGTCGATGTTCGTCTGGGGCGTGATGAGCATCGCCGCGCTCGGCACGCTGGTTTGGCGGCATCCCCTTGCCGACGTCGCGGCCAAGGCCGCGGCCCCCATCGGGGCGTCTTTCACATTTCTTGCGCTCGTCACCGGATCGCTATGGGGCCGGCCCATGTGGGGCACCTATTGGGAGTGGGATGCCCGGCTGACTTCGGTCTTGATCCTGTTTCTCATGTACCTCGGCATCATGGCGCTCTGGCGCGCAGTGGAAGACCCGTCGCGCGCGGCACGGGCAGCTGCGATTCTGACGCTGGTCGGAGCCATCAACATTCCGATCATCAAGTTCTCGGTCGACTGGTGGAATACGCTGCATCAGGGCGCGTCGGTGATCCGCATGGGTGGGTCGACCCTGGACCGCGCGTTTCTCATTCCGTTGCTGATCATGGCTGTGGCATTTTCATTTTTGTTCCTGACATTGCATCTCGCAGCGATGCGCAACGAGGTATTGAGGCGGCGTGTGCGGTCGCTGCAGATGATGCAAGCCAGCAAGCAGGGCGCCTGATCTCATGTCGCTCGGTCCCTATGCATCATTCATCGTCACGTCTTACGGACTTGTGGCATTCGTCGTCGTAGCGCTGATTGTTTGGATCGCCCTCGACTTCCGCCAGCAGAAGCAGGCGTTGCGCAATCTCGAAGCCAGCGGCGTGACGCGCCGCTCGGCGCAACGATCCGGCGAATCATCATGAGCACCGACACGCCCTCCACACGTCAGCCACGGCGGTCATGGTTGGTGGCCCTGCCGCTGATCGTCTTCGCACTGCTCGCCGGCCTGTTCTGGTTCAGGCTCGGCTCCGGCGATCCTTCGCGCATTCCTTCGGCCTTGATCGGCCACCCCGCTCCGCAGACCAGCCTGCCTGGCCTGCAGGGACTGACGGCCGATGGCGCGCAGGTGCCGGGGCTCGATCCGGCCTCGTTCAAGGGACAGGTCAGCGTCGTCAACGTCTGGGCCTCGTGGTGCGTGCCGTGTCATGACGAAGCCCCGCTTCTGCTGCAGCTGGCGCAGGACAAGCGCATTAAAGTCATCGGCATCAACTACAAGGACGCCGACGACAACGCCCGCCGTTTCCTCGGCCGCTACGGCAATCCCTTCAACGCGGTTGGCGTAGATGCCAATGGCCGCGCCGCGATCGAATGGGGCGTCTACGGCGTCCCCGAAACGTTCGTGATCGGACGTGACGGCACCATCGTCTACAAGCTGATCGGTCCGATCACGCCGGACAACATCAAAGGCGTCCTGAAGACCGAGATCGAGAAGGCGCTGAACGCCCGCTCGTGAGTGCACCCATTTGCCTCACAAGCAAAAACGCACCGGTCATGCCGGTGCGTTTTTGTTTGTTCTGACCATGAGCCGGAGAAGTGGGGTTAAAACTCAACCCTTGCTGATGTCGCCGCGCTCGATATCGCTCGCCTCGTCCGTCGCCGGCTCGAGATGGTAGCGCTTGATCAGCGGCGTCTGCAGCATCGCGAAGATCACCGTAATTGGAATCACGCCGAACGCCTTGAACGCGACCCAGAAATCGGTGGTCTGCGTCCGCCAGATGATTTCATTGAGCACCGCCATGCCTGCAAAGAAGATCATCCAGCGGATGGTCAAAAGTCGCCACCCCGTCGGCGTCAGATTGAACATCTGATCGAACATGACGGCGATGAAGGACCGTCCCAGCAGTAGTCCGGTGCCAAGCGTCCCGGCAAACAGCCCATAGATGATCGTCGGCTTGACTTTAATGAAGGTCTCGTCGTGCAGCACCAGCGTCAGGCCGCCGAACACCAGCACGATCACCGCTGTCACGATGGCCATCAACGGCACATGGCGCGTCACCACATAAGACGCGATGATTGCGGCGACCACCGCGACCATGAACGCGCCCGTGGCGACGAACAATCCAAACTTCGCATTCGCTCCGAAGAAGATCAGCAAGGGGCCAAGTTCAGTGGCCAGCTTGAACAGCGGATGCGGCGCGGATTTTTCCAAATCGGACTTTTCCAAGTCGGCTATCCTTTAGTTTTCGCGTCCCGCGATGGCGCGGGCGAAGTCAAGAGCGGTAAACGGCGCAAGATCATCGACACCTTCGCCGACACCGATGAAATGGACCGGAAGTTTGTATTTGGCCGACAGCGCGACGAGAATGCCGCCGCGCGCGGTGCCGTCGAGCTTGGTCATCACGAGGCCGGTGACACCAGCCGTCTTGTGAAATGCATCGACCTGCGACAATGCGTTCTGGCCGACGGTGGCATCGAGCACCAGCAGCACGGCGTGCGGTGCCGACGCGTCCACTTTCTTGATGACGCGTACGACCTTTTCGAGCTCGATCATCAGCTCGGTCTTGTTTTGCAGCCGGCCAGCCGTATCGATCAATAAAACGTCACGAGCGTCAGCCTTCGCGGCTTCAATCGCCTCAAAGGCAAGACTTGCAGAATCCGATCCCTGCGCGCGCGCAATCACCGGCGACTTCGTGCGCTCACCCCAGACCTTCAACTGCTCGATGGCCGCGGCGCGGAACGTATCCCCTGCGGCCAGCATGACCTTGCGGCCCTCCGCGGAGAACTTGGCAGCGAGCTTGCCGATCGTCGTGGTCTTGCCGGAACCGTTGACACCCACCACGAGAATGACGAACGGCTTCTGGCTCGCATCGATCTCCAGCGGCTTCGCAACGGGCGCGAGAACCTTTTCCACCTCGGCGGCAACAATCGCGGTTACATCGTCGGCCGAGACCGACTTGTCATAACGTCCCTTGCCTACCGCTTCCGCGATGCGCGCGGCAACGTCGGTTCCAAGATCGGCGCGCAGCAGGACATCCTCGATGTCCTCGATCATCGCGCCGTCGAGCTTTCGCTTGGTGACGAGATCCGCCACGGCGCTGCCGATCGAACTCGACGTTCGCTTCAATCCGGCGGACAGGCGCCGCCACCAGCTTTGCTTCGGTTGGTCTTGTGTACTGTCGCTCATGGGAAGGGTGTGTTACCCGGTTCGGACATCAAACGAAAGCCGCCTGCAAAAATGGATACGCCACAACCGACACCAGACGAAATCCTCTCCCGCGTGCTTCATCGCGACGGGCTGATGCTGGTGATCGACAAGCCGGCGGGTATTCCGGTGCATCGCGGCCCCAAAGGCGGCCCGAATCTGGAGGCCTCATTCGACGCTCTGCGCTACGGTCTGCCGCGCCCGCCGGTTCTCGTGCACCGTCTTGATCGCGACACCTCGGGTTGTCTCGTCCTGGGACGCCACCGCAAGGCGACTGCGTCCCTCAATCTCCTGTTCAAGCACAGCAAGGTTTCCAAGACCTACTGGGCCGTGGTGGAAGGGGGACCTAGCTCGGACGAGGGTGAAATCGACATTGCGCTCGGCCGGCTCAATGAAGAACGAGGATGGTGGCAAAAGCCTGACCCGAACGGGTTTCCGTCGCTGACCAAATGGAAGGTTCTCGGGCGTGGCAACGGCATGACATGGCTCGCCATGGAGCCGATTACCGGACGCACCCATCAATTGCGCGTGCATTGTGCAGCCAGCGGCTGGCCCATCGTCGGTGACAATATTTACGGCAACGGTCCGCGCTTCGGCGAACCCACTCTGCATCTGCACGCACGCGAAATCGTGATTCCGCTCTCGAAGAACAAACCGCCTGTGCGGGTGGCAGCCCCCGCACCCGCTCATCTTCACGAACGGCTGCGCGCCTGCGGATGGACGGGCAATGAAGCCTCCACCCAAGAAGCAGGGGTTTCAGCCGAATAGCCGCGCACCGTCGTGACCGGCTATTTTCAAGGTACAGACTGATCCCGGCGCAAAACCTTTGATGGCGACCGGCACAAAGTGTTCGGTGCGGCCTTGAGTTCCACTTTCGATCAGCACCTGCCGTGTCGCGCCTGTTTCCGCATCGAGCCTCCGGCGCAAAGCGGCGTCACCGGTTGCCCGTAAGCGCTTTGCCCGATCCTTGATGGCGCGACCATCGACCTGCGGCATCCGTGCGGCCGGCGTGCCGGGGCGCGGCGAATAGGGGAACACGTGCAGAAACGTCAGATCGCATTCCTCGACGAGAGTCTGCGAGCGCGTAAACATCTCTTCGGTCTCGGTCGGAAAACCCGCGATGATATCAGCGCCGAATGCCATCTCGGGCCGCAACCGGCGCACCTGCCGGCAAAATTCAACCGCGTCCGCACGCGAGTGACGCCGCTTCATGCGTTTCAGGACGAGATCGTCGCCAGCCTGAAGGGACAGATGCAAATGCGGCATCAATCGTTCATCGCCGGCGATCACGTCGAGGAGGTCACGATCAACCTCGATGGAATCGATCGAGGAGATGCGCAGCCTCTTCAAATCGGGAACATGCTTGAGAATCTGCTTCGTCAGCGTCCCGAGCTTGGGTGCGCCCGGCAAGTCGGCGCCATAACTCGTCAGATCGACACCGGTCAGGACGATCTCGGCGTGCCCGGCATCAACGAGCGTGCGAATCTGATCGACCACCACGCCCATAGCCAGAGAACGCGAATTCCCGCGTCCATAAGGAATGATGCAGAACGTGCAGCGATGGTCGCAGCCGTTCTGAACCTGCACGAACACGCGCGGCAGACCGGTGTGAAATCCGTCGACCAAATGCGGTGCCATCTCGGTGACCGCCATGATGTCGGCCACGGCGATCTTCCGCTCCGCTGACATGTCCCCAGGCGTCGGCGCCTCGAACATCGCACGGGTGGCACGCCATGCTTCGCTGCGCATCTTGTCGTCATTGCCGAGCACGCGATCGACTTCGCTCATCCCGGCAAACATCTGCGCCTGGGTCTGCGCGGCACATCCCGTCACGATAATTCGCGCATCCGGCTGTTCACGGCGCAGCTTGCGGATGGTCTGGCGGGCCTGCGCCACCGCTTCATTGGTCACGGCACAAGTATTGATGACAATGGCGTCGCCGATGCCCGCCCCCTCGGCCTCACGCTTGATCACCTCCGATTCGAAGGCATTCAAACGGCATCCAAATGTGACGACATCGACCGTCATCTCAAGCGACGTTGGCGAACAATGCAGGATCGAAGCGGCCCTCGAACTCGAATGCCGCTGGACCAGTCATCAGGACATGATCATCGCTCTCGCGCCATTCGATCGTGAGCTCACCGCCCGGCAACGTCATATGCACCGTCCGCCCGGTACGGCGCAGGCGCGCGGCGGCCACGGCGGTGGCGCAAGCCGCCGAACCACAGGCCTTGGTCAAACCGGCCCCACGCTCCCATGTACGCATGACGATGTGTTCGCGATCGACAATCTGCGCGAGGGTGATGTTGGCCCGATCGGGAAAGATCGGGTGATTCTCAAGCAACGGTCCGAAACGCTCAAGATCATAGGCGTAGATGTCATCCACCCAGAAGATCGCATGCGGATTACCCATGCTGACCACGGACGGCGTGTGCAACACCGGCGCATCGATGGGGCCGATCTGCAACTCAATGGAACGGGTGTCGCGGAATTCTTCCGCCAGCGGGATATCCTGCCAGCCGAATTTCGGCGGTCCCATATCGACCGTGAAAAGGCCGGGCGATGGCCCCTGCCAACAGTTCAAGACGCCGGCTCGCGTCTCAAACGTCAGCGCATCCTTGCCCGTTTCTGCGAACACCTGCCGCGCCACGCAGCGCATACCGTTGCCGCAGGCGGCAGCTTCGGAGCCGTCATTATTATAAATTCGGATAAAGGCGTTGGTGCCTTGCGTGCGCGGGGCGTGCAACACCATCAATTGGTCGTAAGGCACACCCGAGGGCGATGCGATCGCGCGGGCTTCTTCGGGCGTAATTTTGCCCGCCGAATCACGCAGATCGACAACGACGATCTCGTTACCGATACCGTTCATCTTAGCGAAGCTGTGATTGGCGAGGGCGCTCATGGTGGTGTCCTATGCCCGGTGGATAAGATCGCAAGTCGCTTAGAACGATGCAAAACGAGGCAAAGTCAGATCGGGCACTGGTGTATATGGCGAATACGGATGGAATTGGCCAGAGCCGTGGCGTCAGACTATGGCCCCACTTTGCCCGCATGCCGTCGGAAGACGGAGCGAAGTGGTTCGTGGTAACATCCACGCAGCCGCTTGCGATGAATAATTATGTTTTTGCGCTGATGGAGACCGCTACATGAACAATGCCCGCGTTTTGATCCTGGTGGTCATGGCGGCCGTCGTGGCAGCAGCGGTGTGGTCCGATTTTCCGGGGAGCCTCGCGCAGTCGCCGCCCCCACCGGCCAGTTCGCCGGCGAGCCCAGCACCAACCACCCCGGCGCAAACAACGCCTCCCGTAGCCGCACCTGCACCGGCACAAACGCCACCGCCACCACCAGCGGCGACACCCGCAGTCCCGGCCGCGCCGCCTGCGCCGACAGCCGAGACCCCCGCCCCGGTCGCGCCGCCCGCGACGGCGCAAACGCCTGCAACCCCGCCCGCCGCTCCACCCCCTGCTGCGGAAGCGCCCCCGGCGACCACCGCGCCAAAGTCCGCAGATCCATTCGGCGAAGAACAAACCCTGACGGCAAAGAAAGTGCTGATGCTCAAGAGCTCAGCCACCTGGGATTCGGCGTTTGAGACGATTGTCGGCTCGCTGAAATCGCTTTCTACATTTTTGGACAAGCAGAACATCAAGCCTGCCGGATCTGTCATCATTGTCTACACGTCAACCGACGATAACGGCTTCACCTATCAGGCTGAAATTCCGGTCGATCAGGATCCAAAGAACCTCACCAAGGGAATGAGCATCGGCACGTCACCCGAAGGCCCGACGCTGAAGTTCGTTCATCGCGGATCCTACGACAACATGGACAACACCTACGAAGCGATTACCAATTATCTCGACGAGAAAAAGCTCGAGGCCAAAGATACGTTCATTGAGGAGTATGTGACCGATCCGTTGAATACAACGGAGGACAAGCTCATCATCAACGTGTTCGTGCCGCTCAAGTGAACACCCGGAGTCCTAGAATGCGTGCCCGTTCCGCCATCATCGCAATCGCTCTTGCCTGCACGGCCTCATCAGCGTTCGGACAAAATGCGCCGCCAACAATTACGGTCAATGGCGAAGCGACGATTTCAGTGCCGCCCGATGTCGCGCAGATCGACAGCGGTGTCACAACCGAAGCCAAGACCGCACGCGAAGCGAGCGACGCCAACAACAAGGCGATGAACGGCGTGCTGCTCTCGTTGAAGAACGCAGGCATCGCGGAAAAGGACATCCAGACGTCTCGCCTGTCGCTGTCGCCGCAGAGCGCTGCAAGCCGCAACGCCAACGCGCCGTTTCAGATCGTCGGCTACCGCGCCAGCAATCGTGTGACAGTGACGATCCGCGACATCACCAAGGTTGCTGAAACCATCGACGTACTGGTGGGATCCGGTGCCAACGAAATCAGCGGGATCAGCTTCCTGGTCTCGAAAGCGTCGAAATTGCTCGATGAAGCGCGCGTCGAGGCGATCGGCGACGCACGGCGGAAAGCTGAAATCTACGCGCGCGCCGCCGAGGTCTCGGTCGGCGTACCATTAAGTATCTCGGAAGAAAGCACGCCCGGCCCGATTCCCTATCGCAAGATGGCCGCCGGAGTTTCGGCCGCGGCTCCCGTGGCGCAAGGCGAAGAAACTCTGCGTGTGACCGTCAGCGTGTCATATGAGTTGAAGTCTAAAGCGCAGTAAAGCGTCACTAGATTTCGAACACCTGTCCCGGCTTCAGCGCGACGAATTTGTCGCGCGGCACCTTGGCGGCATCGAGTGCCACCGCAAGATCCTTCACCGGCGCATCGATTGCCTCGTCGGTGAGCTGAAACGTGCCGTGGTGATGCGCCAGCGCCACCGCGGCTCCGCAGTCACCCAGCGCTTTCACCGCATCGTCAGGGTTCATGTGCTGGTCACGCATGAACCAGCGCGGCTCATAGGCACCGATCGGCAGGATGGCCGCACGCAGCGGACCATGGGCATCGCGCACCCGGCGAAAATGCTTGCCGTCGCCATATCCGGAATCGCAGACGATGTAGAGTTTGCCCGCCGGCGTCTCCAACACGAAACTCGCCCACAGCGCCTTGTTGCGATCGAACACTCCGCGTGCAGTCCAGTGCCGCGTCGCCACCAGCGTGACCGAGACCCCGTTTCCAAGCTCAGTCCGCTCATTCCAGTCAAAGGCCTCGGCCCGGATTGCACTGTCGTAGGATTTCATCGTGACGTCATTGCCGAGCGGCGTGATGACACGCGGGGAAAATTTCGCCGCCAGCTTCGAAAGCGTGGCGATATCGAGATGATCGTAGTGGCCGTGCGAGACCAGCACCGCATCGATGGCCGGCAGCTTGTCGAACGGTATGCCCGGCTCATTGACGCGCTTTGGTCCCGCGAACGTGAACGGCGAACAGCGGTCCGACCACACCGGGTCGATCAGCAGATTGAGCCCCGCGGTCTGAATCAGCCAACTCGCGTGACCGACATAGGAAAAGCGCACCTTGTCGCCCGTGACCCGCGGAGGGGGTACATCCGAATGGCCGCTGGGCGCCTTTTCGGGCCATTTGGCCGACTTCTTGGTGAGCTGCCAGCGCAGCACCTCCCAGAACTGCCGCGGCGGCGCCCCGTCAGGGTCGAAAAACTGAGTTCCGTCAAAGTGATCGGAGGGAGGACCGGCATAGGTTTTCATGCGGGAAATCCAGACAGAGGGCAGCCCCACGGCGACGGCGGCGCCGGCAAGCAGGCCAAAAACACGGCGGCGGGTAACTTTCATGGGTCCCTAGTGTGGCGGCTCTGACGTTCCTTCCAGGTTTGCTGCGCACTCTTCGAAGGAACGTCAGAGCCGAAAGCCACACTAGGGTTTTGTATTTGCTAGTGTTCCTTTGGTTCTGACATTCGTAAAGTGCCTGCTGCGAATTCATACGAATGTCAGAACCGGAACACTAGGGCCCGAATGGCAGGTATTATGCGAGGTAAGGTTCCCGGATCTGTCCCGCAATTCGACGGGAAGCCCCATCTTTCGGACTTTTCTTGACTTTTCCGCCTTCGGGGGCTTTAACCGCCGCAATTCTCGGAAAGAGTTTCTTTTCGACCCGCCGACCGGTGCTGGATGCCGGAGGCCAACGCCCGACAGCGCTGTGCGCCCTCGGGCGTAAATGTGTTTGGAAATTCTGCTCCATTCCGGGGCTGAACAACAGGATACGGCGCAGCGATGTTCGACAATCTGTCGGAAAAGCTTGGCGGAATTCTTGATCGGCTGACCCGGCGCGGCGCGCTGACGGAAGCCGACGTTGATGCCGCTATGCGCGAGGTCCGCCGCGCGCTGCTCGAGGCGGACGTGGCGCTCGAAGTGGTGCGCTCGTTCACTGACAAGGTCCGCGAGCAAGCCATCGGCGCAACGGTCGTCAAGTCGGTGACCCCGGGCCAGATGGTCGTGAAGATCGTCCACGACCAGCTCGTGGATACGCTCGGCTCCGACGGCCAGCAGATCGACCTCAACGCCCCGGCGCCGATCCCGATCATGATGGTCGGCCTGCAGGGCTCCGGTAAAACCACCACCACCGCGAAGCTTGCGCGCCGGATGACCCAGCGCGACAAGAAAAAAGTTCTAATGGCGTCGCTGGACGTCTATCGCCCGGCAGCGCAGGAACAGCTCGCCGTGCTCGGCCGCGATCTTGCGATCGATACACTGCCTATCGTCGCAGGACAGATGCCGACGCAGATCGCACAACGCGCGCTGCAGGCCGGCAAGCTGGGCGGCTACGACGTTGTGCTGCTGGATACCGCCGGCCGCACCACCCTCGACGAAGAGATGATGACGGAAGCGGCGCAGGTCAAAGCGGCCGCCAACCCGCATGAAGTTCTCCTGGTCGCGGATTCGCTGACCGGTCAGGACGCGGTGAATTTGGCCCGCGCCTTCGACAGCCGCGTCAATCTCACCGGCATCGTGCTGACCCGCGTCGACGGTGACGGACGCGGCGGCGCTGCGCTCTCGATGCGCGCCGTCACCGGCAAGCCGATCAAGCTGATCGGTACCGGTGAAAAGACCGATGCCCTCGAAGATTTCCATCCCTCGCGCATCGCTGGCCGCATTCTCGGCATGGGCGACGTGGTCTCGCTCGTCGAAAAGGCGGCTGCGCATATCGACGCAGAGAAAGCTGCGCGCGTCGCCGAGAAAATGCGCAAGGGCAAGTTCGATCTTGCCGATCTTCGCGAGCAGCTGACGCAGATGCAGAACATGGGCGGCATTGGCGGCCTGATGGGCATGATGCCCGGCATCGCCAAGATGAAGAACCAGCTCGCGGCTGCCAATCTCGACGAAAAGATCGTGAAGCGTCAGATCGCCGTGATCGATTCGATGACGCGCGAAGAGCGCCGCAATCCTGACGTCCTCAAAGCCAGCCGCAAAAAGCGCATCGCCGCCGGCGCCGGCCTCAAGGTCGAGGAAGTCAACAAGCTGCTGAAGATGCACCGGAACATGGCCGACATGATGAAGGCCATGGGTCAGGGAAAGCGCGGCCCGCTGGCGGGCATGGCGCAGATGATGGGCTTTGGCGGCGGCGGCATGCCGTCGGCCGAAGCGATGAAACAGCTCGCAGAGAAGATGCCCGGCGGCATTCCGCAAGGCGCGCCTTCGCTGCCGAAAGATTTTCCCGGTCTACCAGGCTTAGGGAAACCCACATTGCCTGGCCTCGGCGGTTTCCCGGGCCTCGGCAAGAAAAAATAATCCGCTTTTTTTGAACAGACGAACACACCAACGGAGAAGAGAATGTCAGTTGTGATCCGCCTCGCTCGCGCAGGCACCAAGAAGCGCCCTGTGTACCATGTCGTCGTCGCCGACTCGCGCTTTCCGCGCGATGGCCGCTTCATCGAGCGTCTCGGCCACTTCAATCCGCTGCTGCCGAAGGACAGCGAGCTGCGTCTGAAGCTCGACATGGACAAGGTCAAGGCCTGGATGGCCAAGGGTGCACAGCCATCCGACCGCGTGATGCGTTTCCTCGACGCGGCCGGCGTTGCCAAGCGCACCACGCGCAACAACCCGGAAAAGGCTGTGCCGCGCAAGGAGCGCAAGGCGAACGCCGAAGCTGCGGCCAAGGGCTAATCGCGGTCCCGCGTGACACAAGCGGCGCTGATCTGCGTTGCAAAAATCGGCGCCGCGCACGGAGTGCGCGGCGAGGTGAAGCTATGGCCATTCACCGAAGACCCGATGGCGGTCGTCGACTACGGCCCGCTGTCGACCAAAGACGGCGCGCGTCAATTTGAAGTGGTGCACGCCCGCATCGCCAAGGATCATCTCGTGGCGACACTCAAGGGCGTGACAACACGCAACGACGCCGAGAGGATCAACGGTATCGAACTCTACATCCCCCGTGACAGACTGCCCGAGACCGAGGAAGGCGAGTATTATCACGCCGACCTGATTGGGCTGCAGGCCATCGATGCCAAGGGCGGCAATATCGGCAAGGTGCTTGCCATCCATAATTTCGGTGCCGGCGACATTATCGAGATCGCGCCCGCACAAGGCCCGACACTCTTGCTGCCATTCAATGACACCGTCGTGCCGACGGTCGACCTTGCAAATGGCCACGTCGTGGTCGAGCTTCCGCATGAAATCGAAGGCGACAGTCCGCAGGAGGCCTGAGCCAAGCTGGAGCCCCTGACCATGTGGCACGCCACGGTCCTTACCCTGTTTCCGGAGATGTTTCCCGGACCGCTCGGCATCAGCCTGGCCGGCCGTGCGCTGGCATCCGGCCTCTGGGGGTTGGACGCGCGAGATATCCGAACCGCAGCCACGGACCGCCACCGTAGCGTTGACGATACGCCCGCGGGTGGCGGGCCTGGGATGGTGCTGCGGGCCGACGTGCTGGCCGCGGCCATCGACGCCGCTGACATTTCACCAGATCGGCCCAAACTGCTGATGAGCCCCCGCGGTCGGCCATTGACCCAGTCGCGAGTCGGCGAGCTGGCGGCAGGGCCCGGCCCTCTGATCGTGTGTGGCCGGTTCGAGGGGATCGACCAGCGGGTGATCGACGCCCGGGAACTCGAGGAGGTCTCGATCGGTGACTATGTCCTGTCCGGCGGCGAAATCGCGGCAATGGCCTTGATCGACGCCTGCGTGCGGCTCCTGCCGGGCGTCATGGGCAAGCTAGCCTCCGGAACCGATGAGAGTTTTTCCAACGGACTACTCGAATACCCTCAATATACCCGCCCGCAGGTCTTCGAGGGCCGGACGGTTCCCGATGTCCTGGTGTCCGGCGACCATGCCAAAATCGACGTCTGGCGGCAAAACGAGGCGGAAGCGCTGACCCGGGCCCGGCGGCCGGACCTCTGGGCCGCCTACCAAAACCGAATCGACCTCGCCCGGTCACGAAAAAGCACGACGAAAGGGTGACAACCCCTTCTCTTTCGCGTATACGACGCGCCAATCCGTGCACGTGCTGGATACGAATTTCCCGCGCAGCCCCCTTCGGGCGCGCCGCCGATGGAGTTTTGCGATGGACCTCATTCAACAGCTCAACCAAGAGCAGCTCGACAAGCTTTCCGCCGGAAAGACGATTCCGGACTTCGGACCGGGCGACACGATCATCGTGAACGTCAAGGTCAAGGAAGGCGAGCGTACGCGCGTGCAGGCCTATGAAGGCGTCTGCATCGGTCGCAGCGGCGGTGGCATCAACGAGAGCTTTACCGTGCGCAAGATTTCCTACGGCGAAGGCGTGGAGCGTGTGTTCCCGATCTACTCGCCGAACATCGACTCGATCAAGGTCGTCCGTCGCGGCAAGGTGCGTCGCGCCAAGCTGTATTATCTGCGTGGTCTGCGCGGCAAGTCGGCGCGCATCGTCGAGAAGCAGGACAATCGTCAGGCCGCGGCTGCAGCCGAGTAATCGCTGAAAAATTCGAGAATGCAAAAAGCGCGGCTCTGCCGCGCTTTTTTGTTTGATCATTCTTGTTTGAAAAGACGTCGCGCTATTTTTGCGACAAAGGTCCGTTCATGATCCAGCGGTGACCGAACGGATCGCGGATGATCGCCGTGCGCGTCCCCCAGAACGAGTGGGTGGGCGTCAGCTCTCCCTTCGCACCAAGCTTGGTCGCGCGCGCGAACACCGAATCCACCTCATCTGCTGTCGCGAATTCGAGACTGACCGACATGGTCACCGGCTCTCCCGGGATGGGCGTGCGGGAAGTTCCGAATTCGGGAAAGGCGTCGGCGACGAAGAGCGAGGCGCCGTTGATTTCCAGCTCACAATGCATGATCCGCATGCCATCGAGCGCAGGCATCAGCGCCTTCTGTCTCGCGTCAAAGGCAGCGGTGTAGAAGGTAATGGCCCCGGCAGCGGGCGAAACCGTCAGGTAAGGTGCAACCGGCGGGCGTGCGGACATTGTGCGGCCTTGGATCAGCGATTATCACATTAGAATACTTTTACCTTCGGGTTTAAGCGAGTAAAAAGCCACACCAAATTGGCGCCGCAAGCGCATCACGCACACCACCGGACGACCCTGAAAATGGCAAAACCGACCACCCTGTACGACAAGATCTGGAACGATCATCTGGTTGACGAGCAGCCCGACGGCACCTGCCTGCTCTACATCGATCGGCATCTTGTGCATGAGGTGACGTCGCCGCAGGCGTTCGAGGGGCTACGCGCCACCGGCCGCAAGGTCCGTGCACCGAACAAGACGCTCGCCGTGGTCGATCACAACGTCCCGACCACCGACCGCTCCAAGCCTAATCCCGATCCGGAAAGCGCCGAGCAGATCGCCGCGCTGGCCGAGAACGCCCGCGAGTTCGGGGTCGAGTATTTCAACGAATACGACAAGCGTCAGGGCATCGTACACGTGATCGGCCCGGAGCAGGGCTTCACCCTGCCCGGCACCACGATTGTGTGCGGCGACAGCCACACCTCCACGCATGGCGCATTCGGCGCGCTGGCGCACGGCATCGGCACCTCCGAAGTCGAGCACGTGCTCGCCACGCAGACGCTGATCCAGAAGAAGGCCAAGAACATGCGCGCAACCGTCGACGGCAAGCTGCCGGACGGCGTGACCGCGAAAGACATCATCCTGGCCATCATCGGCGAGATCGGCACTGCAGGCGGCACCGGCTATGTGCTGGAGTACGCCGGCGATGCGATCCGCGCGTTGACGATGGAAGGCCGTATGACGGTCTGCAACATGTCGATCGAAGGCGGCGCACGCGCCGGCCTGATTGCACCCGACGAGAAGGCCTACGAATTCCTCAAAGGCCGCCCGATGTCTCCGACCGGAGCCGCGTGGGATGCGGCGATCCGTTACTGGGATACGCTGCGCACGGATGAGGGTGCCCATTTCGACGCGGAAATCCGCCTCGATGCCGCCAAGCTGCCTCCCATTGTGACGTGGGGCACCTCGCCGGAAGACGTGGCGTCGATCACCGGCTTTGTGCCGGACCCTGCGAAGATCGCAGATGAAGCCAAGCGTCTCTCGAAGCAGCGCGCCCTTGACTATATGGGCCTGACGGCCGGCACGAAGATTGCCGACATCAAGCTCGATCGCGTCTTCATCGGCTCATGCACCAACGGCCGCATCGAAGATCTGCGCGCGGCGGCAAAGATCGTCGCAGGTCACACCGTCAATGGCCACGTCAATGCGATGATCGTGCCGGGCTCCGGCCTGGTGAAGGAGCAAGCCGAGGCGGAAGGTCTCGACAAGATCTTCATCAAGGCCGGCTTCGAATGGCGAGAGCCGGGGTGCTCGATGTGCCTTGCGATGAATCCTGACAAGCTGGCGCCGGAAGAGCGCTGCGCGTCGACATCGAACCGCAACTTCGAAGGCCGTCAGGGCCATAAGGGCCGCACGCACCTTGTGTCGCCGGCGATGGCCGCTGCAGCCGCGATCGCAGGTCACTTCGTCGATATTCGCGAGTGGCCCTCGGCTTAAAAATTTTTGCTCAAAACTGGACGCAATAAAAAACAGGCGCTCTAACGAGCGCCTGTTTTGTTTTCAAAGCGTTTTCGAACGAAGCGTGAAGAAAACGCGTCAATTCTAAAACATCAGAAGCGGAAGCCGAACCCTGGTCCGTAGAAGCGCGGACCATAGCCGTATCCGTAATAGGGATAAGGCCGGTAATAATACGGGCGGTAGCCGTAATAGGGCCGGTAGTATCCGTACGGACGGTAATACGGGCGATAGTAGGGTCGATAATACGGACGGTAGTAGCGCCGATAGTGAGGACGATAATAGCGACGGTAACGGCGTGCGCTGATATCGGTCGCTTTCGTCTCGGTCAGTCTTGCGTCATAACCCGGCGACACTGTCGCAACTGGCGGTGCAGCGCTTGCAGGTACAACCGACGCCCAGGCGCCCAATGAAAGAGCCGCAGCAACGACTGCAGCTCCCACGAACTTCCTCATTTCAAGTCTCCTTCCGGTCTGTCTCAGCACATTCAAAACAACGCGACAGATAACGCACGTCGCCAATTTCCGTTCGCCCTGCTTGCCACGGCCGACGGGGCCCGCCGTGGCAGACCCTTACGCCTCACAGAGCTTCGCATTCCATACGGCCAATCAGATCCAGCGGCGATGGTGGTGGTGATGCCGATGCCATCCATGGTGGCGATGATGCCAGCCGTGATGACGATGCCAACGACGATGATGGTGCCAACGGCGGTGATGGTGATGACGGCGCCAGTGCACGGCCGTCGCCAGATCACCCGCATGCTGCGTTGTCGCGGCCGATGCAGGGTTGGCGAGCGACATCGCTTGAGCGCGGTCAGCCGGCATCGCAAATGCCATCAAACCAGCAACAATCGCAAAACCAAAAAACTTCTTGAGACTCATCTTGATCGTTCTCCCTTCAAGCAGCGCAGTCGTTGCAGGCTAGGAAAGGAGATCTGAATGCGACGTGAATGTTGCCGCCGCAATCATGAACGTCCGACATGGAATGTCGTCAAGCTTTCACACACATGAATCCATTGGAGCGGATTTGAAGCTTGTATCGTCTGTGAAAGAGCCGAGCGGAATTTTGGAGAACGGCGACAAGAAACGCCGCACACGTTCACGCGAAAATTGATTTGCCCCGTGGGCGTCAACCGCTCCAGTAGCAGCGCATGCGCGGCACGATGACGGTGCCGCTCGGCCGATACTCTTGCTCGTACCAGTCGTTGCAGATCCGCACAGAATTGGGGCCGGGATACCTTGAGCTGGATCCACCGTAAATCGGAACGCGGCGGGTACGCCGAAGCACTTTACGGCTCTGCGCTGAAAACTCCTCGGCCGTCAGCTTCGTGACGGTGCCGGACACTCCTTCGCCAGCCGGTGCCGCGCGGGCCCCAGTGGGCACAGCCAAAACCAGACCGGCCAAGACAACCCCTGCCAAGGCCGTCCCAAATATGATCGATGTCCGTGACCGCGTCATCATGCGTCTTCCTGTCCCATCGGCACTGGATGGAGCCGGAAACTCTCCGATTGCGACGTTCGCGTCAACTCCGGGACAACCATCGCGGAAGGTTTCAGCCTCTGGACTTCCCTCGCAAGCCTTTTAAACAAGACTGCATGTGGTCTTCAGCCAAGTCCCCGACCCTCGCTGAGATGGAAACCATGGCGCACGAGGCCTTCGCGCGGCTGCCGAAGCATTTTCGCGACCTGTGCGAAGGGCTGATCATTCAGGTGGACGACTTTCCGTCCGACGACGTGCTGCGCGAAATGAAGGCTGAGAGCGAATTTGACCTGCTCGGCCTGTTTCAAGGCGTCGGCCTGCCGTTCCGCAGCGACAGCGACGTCGCTCCGATGCCGAACATGATTTGGCTCTACCGCCGTCCCATCCTGGATTACTGGGCAGAGCACGACGAAACCCTCGGCCACATCGTGACCCACGTGCTGGTGCACGAGATCGGCCACCATTTCGGGCTGTCCGACGACGATATGGAAGCGATTGAAGAGGCCGCGGGCTAACTAACCCGCGTCACAGCCGGCGCGGTCGGAACGCCGTGCTTTTGCGGATCGGAGGCGAGACGGGTCACAGGATTTTACTGCGCTGTTGCCCAGTTTCTGACGCTCGCAGACGCCCCCGACAATAACCGCAGCAGCGATACAGTCGCGCGCATCCTTGAACATGCAGACCGGATTGTCCCGATCAAGGTCACGCCGGCACCAGATATCGGCACTCGCCCCTGAAACCGAGAGCAAAACAACGGTTCCAGCGGCGAAAACAGCCCAACTTCCCCGAAAAAGCTTTCGCCCCATGACCATAGCAAAATCCTTATCGGCTTTAGCTTGACGGCAATGATGATATATCTATGAAAACAGGCGAAACCGCAGCTGGTTCACGGGATAAACATGGACAAATTCACCACCCTCGAAGGTGTTGCCGCACCCCTGAAGATCATCAATGTCGACACCGACATGATCATTCCGAAGCAATACCTCAAGACCATCAAGCGCACCGGTCTCGGCAAGGGCCTGTTTTCCGAACAGCGCTACAAGGACGATGGCAGCGAGAATCCGGATTTCGTCCTCAACAAGACGGCCTACCGCAAGGCCAAGATTCTGGTGGCCGGCGACAATTTCGGCTGCGGTTCGAGCCGTGAGCACGCGCCGTGGGCACTCGGCGACTTCGGCATCCGCTGCGTCATCTCGACGTCGTTCGGCGACATTTTCTACAACAACTGCTTCAAGAACGGCATCCTGCCGATCCGTGTATCGCAGGAAACCCTCGACAAGCTGTTCGATGACGCCGATCGCGGCGCCAACGCAACGCTGACGGTCGATCTTGAGAAGCAGGAAATCCGCGGTCCCGACGGCGGCACCGTCACGTTCGAGATCGATCCGTTCCGCAAGCACTGCCTGCTCAACGGTCTCGATGACATCGGGCTGACAATGGAAAAGAGCAAGTCGATCGACGTGTTCGAGACGAAGGAACGGGCCGAGCGGCCTTGGCTCTAGTACCCGCTTTCCGAAGTTCGTAACACGTCGCAGCACCCGCTTTGCGAACTTCGGAAAGCAAAGGGTACTAGCAAAACTATAATTCTAGTACCGCTTTCGATTTGAAGTCCCTGTCGCGCGTTTTCCGAGAGTGATACAGGGACTTCAAATCGGCGGTACTAGCGCTTGGCTCTAAGTCAAACAGACCCATCAACGCAAAATGGCCGGGCTTGCCCGGCCATTTTCGTTTGGCTCGACGAGGAGTGCGTCGCGTTTCGGGTCAGTGCGCTTTCAAAGCGGCAATCGCATCTGCGATCGCGACAGTGCGCTTGGCCATTTCGACGTGCAGACGTTCGACCATCTGGCCATCGAGCTGCACGACGCCCTTGTTGGCGTTCTCAGGCAGATCGAACACGCCCATGATCTTGCGTGCACGTGCGACTTCCTCTGCCGGCGGCGTGTAGGTGGCGTTGGCTGCGTCGATCTGGCCGGGATGAATCAACGTCTTGCCATCGAACCCCATATCGCGGCCCTGCGCGCATTCCTTGGCGAAGCCCGCAATGTCGTTGATGTCGTTGTAGGGGCCATCCAGCATCTCCACGCCATAGGCGCGCGCTGCCATGATGCAGTGGGCAAACAGCGGGATCATCGCCGCACGGCCCGGCAACATTCGCATCCGCGTCTCACGCGCAATGTCATTCGGCCCCATCACAAAAGCCTCAAGGCGCTTGTCGCCCTCGCGCGCCTGCGCCGCGATCTGCTGAGCGGACAGCACGGCCAACGGCGTTTCGATCATGGCCCAGATGCGGATAGCAGGATCGGCTTTGAGCTTACGAAGCTCGCTTTCAACCTGCTTGATGTCATCGGGAGTGGAGATCTTCGGCACCAGGATTCCATCCGGCTGGGCCTTGGCGGCCATTGCCAGATCGTCCAGCCACCATTCCGACTCGAGATTATTGATACGAATGATGATTTCGCGCTTGCCGAACCCTTTCGCCGCGATCGCGGCCGCGATCTGATCACGTGCAGTTCCCTTGGCATCCGGCGCGACGGAATCCTCCAGATCCAGAATGATGCTGTCAGCGGGAAGATTACGCGCTTTTTCGAGCGCCCGCGCATTGGAGCCTGGCATAAACAAAACACTGCGACGCGGACGAAACATGGTTGCTTCCTGTAAGATGAGATCGGAAGGCGATACCACTTCGGCGCGCGCTCCGGAAGGCTTGTCCAAGAGCATCGCATATGGTTAGCCACGTTGCAGCAATCCGCGAGGTGCCCATGTCGTCATTTCCCGAACGTTTGATCTCCGGCTATCAGTCTTTTGCCACCCAGCGTCTACCGACCGAGCAATCCCGCTACCGCGAGTTGTCCCAGCATGGGCAATCGCCCGAAACGATGGTGATCGGCTGCTGCGATTCCCGTGTGTCTCCGGAGGTCATTTTTGACGTCGGACCAGGCGAATTGTTTGTCGTACGCAACGTCGCCAATCTGGTGCCGCCCTACGCGCCGGACGGCGAAGCGCACGGCGTCTCAGCCGCGCTGGAATTCGCGGTGCAGGTGCTTCACGTCAAACACATCGTCGTTCTCGGTCATGCCCAGTGCGGCGGCGTCAAAGCACTGGTTCAGGATTCCGCACCGCTGTCGCCGGGCGATTTCATCGGCAAGTGGATGTCAATTCTCGAGCCGACGCTGGAAGAAGCTGAGCGCGGACGGACTGAGGGGTTGGAGGAATTCATTACGCGCCTTGAGAAGAAGGCCGTATCGACCAGCCTCAAGAACCTGCTGACGTTCCCTTGCATCCAAATCCTGGCTGAACGCGGCAAATTGCATTTGCATGGCGCCTATTTTGGCGTGGCGAAGGGATCGCTGTCCGTGCTCGATCAGTCGAGCGGCGAGTTCCATGCGGTGAAGGCCGTCGTCTAGCAATCGCAGCCGCGCGACTTCTTTTGGTGCGCGGCTTTTCCCGAATTGCCGTGGTCGCGGCCAGGCCGATCCGGCCATGCGATCAGCAGTGTCGACGGCATATAACAACAAGGCCTCAAGCGTGAGTTCCACGCTTGAGGCCTGATTCGGATCGATCGTCAGATATTGCGGGCTGGTGACCAGCTCGGCCGCTCAGGCCGCTTTTTTCTTCGGCTGCAGCAGCTTGCGATTGACGAGGCACTCCGCGATCTGGATCGCGTTGAGCGCCGCGCCCTTGCGCAGGTTGTCGGAGACGCACCACAGCACGAGGCCGTTCTCCACCGTCGCGTCCTCGCGGATGCGGCTGATGTAGGTGGCGTCCTCGCCGGCACATTCGTACGGCGTGGCGTAGCCGCCCGGCTCGCGCTTGTCGATCACGAGACAACCTGGAGCCTTGCGCAGGACCTCGCGCGCTTCATCCACCGAGATCGGCTTCTCGAATTCGATGTTGATCGCTTCCGAGTGGCCGATGAACACCGGCACGCGCACGCAGGTGGCAGAGAGCTTGATCTTGGGGTCGAGAATCTTCTTGGTCTCGGCCAGCATCTTCCACTCTTCCTTCGTGTAGCCATCCTCCATGAACACGTCGATCTGGGGAATCACATTGAAGGCGATGCGCTTCGGGAATTTCTTATTGACCAGCTCGCCGTTGGTGTAGACGGCCTTGGTCTGCGAGAACAATTCGTCCATCGCATCCTTGCCGGCACCTGAAACGGACTGATAGGTCGAAACCACGACGCGCTTGATGGTTGCCGCGTCATGTAGCGGCTTCAGTGCGACGACGAGTTGCGCTGTCGAGCAGTTCGGGTTGGCGATGATCCCGCGCTTGGTGAAGCCCGCGACCGCATCGGCATTCACCTCAGGCACGACCAGCGGCACATCCGAATCATAGCGCCATGCGGATGAGTTATCGATCACCACAGCGCCGGCGGCTGCGATCTTCGGTGACCACTCCTTCGAGACCTCGCCGCCTGCGGACATCAGGCAGATATCGACATCGCTGAAATCGTAGTTTTCGAGAGCTTTGACTTTGAGGGTCCGGTCGCCATACGACACTTCGACGCCGGTGCTGCGGCGTGATGCCAGTGCCACGACCTCATCGGCCGGGAAGCTGCGTTCGTCCAGAATGTTGAGCATTTCCCGGCCCACATTGCCGGTCGCTCCCACACAGGCCACCTTGTAACCCATCGTTGACTCTCCGAGGAAAAAAGCTTCGCCCCCGCGGTTTGCGGAAAGGGAAGAGGCAGCGCTTCTATGCGAAAAACGGCGCAAATACAACGCAGAAGCGATGTCGAATCACTCTAGCTCAGCCGTGAGGCGGATGAAATCCGCGTCGAGGCTGGAACAGCGCGACGCCGTTTCAGGAAGCAGAACGCGCCGCATGAGTCCGACCGCCGTCGATTACGTCCAGGATACCTCCACCATCCATCCCGCCCTTCGCAGCTTCGCCCTTATGCGACGCGAGGTGATCGTGCGATTGATGGCCTACTGTTCGGGACTTGCAGTGTTGGCTGCAATTGTCGCGGACCTTTTGGCCGCTGCGGCCCCCAGTGGAACCGAGATCGTAAGCCCCTCATTGCGCGGCTGGGCGCCGGCCAGCCGGCCACATCCGGCCTTCGCCGTGAGTCACCTGGATTTAGTCAAGAAAACAGAGAGTTACGACATTCTCCGGCATCCCCAGGGGGGCCGGAAGGACATTTTGCGCTGGTCTGCCGGCGCCGATGAGCCGCCCGTCGCTGAAATCGAGATTTACCGGCCAGGGAACGAACTCGGTGCATTCGCCGCGGCTGGCGCCGACCTTGGCCCGCGGATGGGGCCCGCCGGCCATGGAGAAGCGCAGACCGCAGGCGTCATCGATACCAAATTCGGGCCTGTTGATCTGCTTCGCTTCAGCGGCACGCCGGTTGCAAACCAGGCATGTCTCGGCTTCGTGAAGACCTTCGAGGTCCCCAAGGTCAGGCTCAGCGGCTGGTCCTGTCATGCCAGTTCTGCAAGTGCGCAGCGCATTTTTTTGGGGTGTGCGCTGAACCGCCTGACCCTGCTGTCGGCCGGCAACGATCCAAAAATGGCCGAACTGTTCGCAAGAGCCGAATTGCGGCGCTCGGATTGTGCTGCGGCGGCAGCCTCCACCGACTGGGCCACCGGGCCGCAGGAGCCTCTGCTCCGGGGCAGCATCTAACGCCCTGTCATTCATGAAACATTTTCGACGCCCGGCTCTTTATTGTCGGGAAGTGTGGCCCATTTCATCTTGTGGGGGCGTGACCGGAACGGCTAAATAAGATCCAAATTCGGAATCCCGTGAGGACATGATGGCTTTGAAAATTTCTGGCGCAAATACTTGGGCGGTCCTGCTGGCCACCGCGGCTGTTGCGGCGATCAGCCTTGGCGCCCCCGAAGCCAATGCACAACCCCGGCGCAGCGTGAATGTTGAGGGCAGCCAGACCTATGACGGCCCGCCCCGCAAGCCGCAGAACTACTCCTACAAGCGCGGCCGTACCCGCGTGTACATCACGCGCCGCTCCTGGCTCGATGCCGGTACCGAGGTGGTCCCCGGTGAACGCAAGTTCACCGATTACGCCTTCCCGCCGGGCTACAACTACGGCGAGTTGATCGATCCGCGATATACGGCCCGCCGTCCGCTCGGCGACCAGTGGGATACCGGCGTCCCGACGGGTTTCCCGCTGTACTGATTTCATTCAGCTTTCAACGCAAAATGCCCGGCTCGCGCCGGGCATTTTCGTATCAACTGGTCAGCGAGGTGCCGGATTATGCGGTCAGGACGTCAAGCTCACCGATGATCGCCTCGCCCATCTGCGATGTGCTGACCACCTTTGAGCCTTCGGACTTGATGTCGCCGGTGCGCAGACCCTTTGCCAACGTCGAGGCGATCGCCTGATCGATGAGATCGGCTTCCTTTGGCATATCGAACGAATAGCGCAGCGCCATGCCGAACGACGTGAGCATCGCAACGGGATTCGCGAGGCCCTTGCCGGCGATATCCGGCGCCGAGCCGTGGACCGGTTCATACAGCGCCTTGCGCTTCTTCGTCTTCGGATCGACCTCACCGAGGGACGCCGACGGCAACATGCCGAGCGAGCCGGTCAGCATCGCCGCGATATCCGAGAGAATGTCGCCAAACAGGTTGTCGGTGACGATGACGTCGAATTGCTTCGGCTGGCGCACCAACTGCATGGCACCGGAGTCCGCAAGCTGATGCTCAAGCGTGACGTCCTTGTATTCGCGCTGATGCACCTGCGTCACGACCTCGTTCCACAACACGCCACTCTTCATGACGTTGCGCTTTTCCATCGAGGTCAGCTTGTTGCGGCGCTTGCGCGCAAGCTCGAATGCCACGCGGGAAATGCGTTCGATCTCGTAGGTGTCGTAGACCTGCGTATCGACGGCACGCTTCTGGCCATTGCCGAGATCGGTAATCGTCTTCGGCTCGCCGAAATACACGCCGCCGGTCAGCTCGCGCACGATCATGATGTCGAGGCCTTCGACGACATCCCGCTTCAGGCTTGAGGAATCGGCGAGCGCCGGATAGCAGATGGCCGGGCGCAGGTTCGCGAACAGCGCCATATCTTTGCGTAGCCGCAACAAACCTGCTTCGGGCCGCACGTCGTAAGGCACTGCATCCCATTTCGGGCCACCGACCGCACCGAAAATCACCGCATCCGCGGCCTGTGCCAGGGCCATGGTCGCGTCAGAGATCGAAACCTTGTCGGCATCATAGCTCGCGCCGCCGACCAGACCGGTTTCGGTTTCAAAGCGCGCAGTGCCGCGCTTGTTGAGCCAGTCGATCAGGCGCTTCACCTCCGCCATTACTTCGGTGCCGATACCGTCGCCGGGAAGAAGCAGCAGCTTGTGGGTCGCCATTTTGATTGCCTTACAGGGTTCGTGGACACGTCGCGCGAAGTGCTAAAACGCCCTTGCACGCTTGGCAAGACACCATTGCCACCCTCGCGGATAGCGAAGTCCGCGGAAAGCTGGCAGATTGCCGGGCGTCCGGAGCGACCACTTTGACATCTGCTGATTTCCCTCCCCCATCCGCACGCCCTGCGCGCATCATTCTCATTCTCGCGCTGGCACCCGCCATCGGATTGGGTATCGGCCGTTTTGCCTATTCACTGGTGCTACCGGACATGCGCGACAGCCTTGGCTGGTCCTATTCCACCGCCGGCTTCATGAATACGGTCAATGCCATCGGTTATCTTGCGGGCGCACTCGGTGCTGCTTCGTTCGTCAGGCGCCATGGTTTGTTCAAGACCACATGGATCGGCGCGATCGCCTGCGTGGTGTCGCTGGCGCTCTGCGCACTGTCCGCGAACTTTTTTATCTTCAGCTTTGCCCGCC
The DNA here is from genome assembly GCF_049747295.1 of Bradyrhizobium sp. SYSU BS000235. NCBI lineage: Bacteria > Pseudomonadati > Pseudomonadota > Alphaproteobacteria > Hyphomicrobiales > Nitrobacteraceae > Bradyrhizobium > Bradyrhizobium sp. SYSU BS000235. Next base: position 2,465,332 of record NZ_JBMHJM010000001.1, on the reverse strand, counting down.
TTGTGTCGGGGTTCGGGGCGGCAATCGCCTTTGTCGGCGGCGGCGCACTGGCTGCGACCATTGCGCAATCACGTCCCGCACAATCCGCCCTGCTGCTCAGCCTGTTCTACACCGGCCCTGGAACGGGACTGATCGTGTCCGGATTGGTCTCGCCCTTTATCCTGCAGTATTTCGGCCCAGGATCATGGTGGATCGTGTGGGTCGCCCTCACGCTTGTTTCCGCTGTGATGGCCATCCCACTGCTGCTCAACCGTTTCGACACGGCTGCCAATGCGGCACCGGAAGCTGCGCCCCACATCAGACTCAAACCGATGTTGCCCTACCTTGCCGGATATTTCCTCTTCGGTGCAGGCTACATTGCCTACATGACGTTCATGATCGCCTATGTGCGTGATGCGGGCGGTGATGCCGTGGCGCAGAGCGCATTCTGGTGCCTGATCGGTGTTGGCGCTTATGCATCGCCATGGGTGTGGCGGAAATTGATGGCGCGCGGTGAAAGCGGCATGACGACGGCGATCCTGATTGGGGTCACCGCTATCGGGACCGGGCTCGCGCTGTTCGGGTCGTCACCAACCCTCCTTGCCGGATCCGCCTTCGTGTTCGGCAATGCTTTTTTTGCCGTGGTGACGGCAACCACTGCATTTTCGCGATTGAATTATCCGGCGGTGGCGTGGCCAAGGGTCATCGGCATCATGACGATCACCTTCGGTCTTGGCCAAACGCTCGGGCCTTTCGTGACCGGTGCCGTCACCGACGTGATGGGCTTGTCCTACGCGCTGAACATATCTACCGCAGCATTGGCTCTGGGTGCAGTGTTATGCGCGCTTCAACGGCCGCTCGCAAAAAGTCCTCCGCGCCAATGAGTCGAGGCCTCTCCGCGCCACGCGGGGAGGCCTCCTAAGATCAGCTGGGAATCGATACCGCCGCCTAATTCCAGCTGGCGCCAGCCATCTGCCGGACGGACACATTGAGCCTGTTCCAGACATTGATGAGCGCGATCGAGACAATCAAGGTTGCCAGCGCCTGCTTGTCGTAGTGCTTTGCCGCCTCATTCCAGATTGCATCCGGCACCGGATCGGCCTGATCGGCGATCCGGGTGACCGCTTCCGTCAGAGCCAACGCAGCGCGTTCGGCGTCGTTGAAATAAGGCGTGTCTCGCCATGCCGCGACCGCAAAAATCCGCTCATCTTTCTCACCGACTTTCTTGAGTTCGCGCGCGTGCATATCGACACAGACGCTGCAACCGTTGATCTGGCTCGCACGCAATTGGATGAGCTTGTGCGTTGCGTAGGGTACGCCGTCCTTTTCAATCGATGTGTTCAAGGCTTGCAGCGCCTGCAATGCATCGGGAAGAACGAGGGCTGGATTGGTTATTCGGGCTTGCATGATGATCTCCTGTCCGGTCTTGGTAAATCCGGGACGCCAGAGCGTCCGGTTCCCATTCCACGAATGGCTCAGAGACCTGTCACATCGGCCACGGCTCATTCGTCAGTGTGATGACGGATGGCGATGAAGGAATGTGACCGATGGACGAGACAAAAATTCTGGCCGAACAATTCGAAGCCAATCGCAATCGCTTGCGGGCGGTGGCCTACCGGATGCTCGGTTCCTCGAACGAAGCGGACGACGCAGTCCAGGAAGCGTGGTTGAGACTGAACCGTAGCGACACCGGCGATGTCGCCAATCTCGGCGGCTGGTTGACCACCGTGGTGGCGCGGATTTGTCTCGACATACTGCGATCGCGCAAATCGCGGCGCGAGGAGCCGATGGGGCCCGATGTGCCGGAGCCGGTCCACGACACCGAGGCATTCGAGCAGGAGGTGCACTTGGCCGATTCGGTGGGGACTGCGCTGCTTGTGGTGCTCGACACCCTCGCTCCTGCCGAGCGTCTCGCCTTTGTGCTGCATGACATGTTCGCGGTGCCATTCGAGGAAATTGCCCCCATCGTGGCACGTTCACCGGCGGCCGCGCGGCAACTCGCGAGCCGCGCACGACGGCGCGTGCAAGGCGCTCCCGCAGTTGGAGAGCCCGATCTCAACCACAAGAGAAAGATCGTCGATGCATTTCTGGCGGCATCACGCGATGGAGATTTTGAAGACCTTCTGATGGTTCTCGACCCTGACGTCGTGTTGCGCGCAGACCCGACAGCGGCGCGAATGGGATCGCCGGCGGAAGTTCGCGGTGCAGCGGCCGTCGCGCAAATGTTCAAGGGGCGCGCGCAAGCCGCGAAGCCTGCCCTGGTGGACGGGGTTATCGGAGCCGCGGTTATTTTTGGTGGCCGACTGCGGATTGTACTCAATCTTACGATCACAAACGACAGGATCGCCGGGATCGAGGCGATTGCTGATCCTGCAAGCATTGAGGCGCTGGATGTCGAAGTCCTGGCTAGCGATGGAGCATCGTCGTGATCGTCGAGATATCTGAGGGATGCCCGGCACGAAGCGAGGCATCCCGTCGGCGAGGGAAATTAGCTGCCGCTGAATGAGTTGTAGCCCTGATCTTCCCAGTAGCCGCCTTTGTAGTCATTGGTGACTTCCATCGAGATCACATACTTGGGATTCTTGAAACCGAGCTTGGTGGGCACGCGGATCTTCATCGGATAGCCATAGGCTGTCGGCAATATCTCGTTTCCGAACTTGAACGTCATCTGCGTTTGCGGATGCAGCGCCGTCGCCATGTCGAGCGGGCTGTTGTAGCCGTCCTGATCACCGCACTGGAACCAGCAATATTTGGCGCGGGTATCGGCGCCTATTAATTTCAGGAAGTGGCGCAGCGGCGTGCCGGTCCAGCTCCCGATCGCGCTCCAGCCTTCGACGCAGATGTGGCGTGTAATCTGCTTTTCCTGAGGCAGCTGATAGAGCTCTTCGAGCGTCCATGACTTTTTGTTATCGACCAGACCGCGAACCTCGAGCTTCCAGGTCTTGCCGTCGATCTCGGGCGCCTCATCCACCGAGTAATAGCCGTTGAAGGGGAATGGTCGCGTAATCGCACTTTCCGGATAGGTGGGCGCCAGTGTGTTGGGATTGAACAGCGCGGCCTGAACGCTGTCGTTGAACTTGGAAATCTGCGCCAGAAGAGATTCCGCAGAGAAACTGTCGTTGACATCGCACCCCGTCAGCATCGTCAACGCCCCGAGGCTGGCGCCGCCTGCGAGAAATCGGCGACGCGACAGATCCGGCATCAGCTTGGTGGCGTCCCTGACAAGAAGCTTCTTGTCGACGCCGGGGATGATGAGTTTGCGTTTAAGACCCATGACCGACGTCCTTTCAGCGGCCGATGATCATGGCGCGAAGGCTCTTCGGCACCACGATCGCGAGTGCGATGTGGATCACCAGAAAGCCGACGATTGCAGCCATGCAGGAAAAGTGGACGTAGCGGGCGAAGTCATAGCCGCCGAACAACGCCGTGAGCCATTGCAGTTGCACGGGCTTCCAGATCGACCACCCGGATAGCACGATCAAGATACCGGCAACGATGACACCGGCATAAAGCAGCCTCTGCACTTGATTGTAGGTGGAGAGGTCGGCGTGCGAGAGCCCGCCCGTGAATGCCGCCCTGGTATCGCCGAGCACACCCGTTGCCGAGATCGGCAGCAGCTTTTTGCGGAACCGCCCGGTGATCAACCCCAGCGCCAGATAGACCAAACCGTTGACCATCAGCAGCCACATGGCCGCGAAATGCCATTGCAGCGCCCCGCCAAGCCAACCGCCCAGCGTGATCGAATGGGAGAAGGTAAAGTTGAACAGCGGTGACGCATTGTAGATCTGCCAGCCCGACATGATCATCATGACCATGGCGACAGCATTGACCCAGTGGACGATCCTCACCCAGGCAGGCTGAATGACTTTCCCGGATGTGGCGGCGTGTTCCGCTTCCGAGTGATGAGTTACAATGCTGGACATGAGCGCTTCCGTTCCGATGAAGTCACTAACACCAACGATACGTTGATATTCTAGTGTTGTTACGTCTTAGCGCCAGAAAAAGCAGCCCGACACACAGCGGTGAAACGTCGCGAAGCTTCATTCACGAATGCGCGAGCGAACATCGGAGCTGACGGATCTCGAATGTGGGGGTTTCCTCTCCCGGAATGAGGAGAGGAAACGACCCACGTAGTGATAACTTCAAGATTTCGGCATCAGCACCGTATCGATGACGTGAATCACGCCGTTCGATTGGTTAACGTCCGCAATGGTCACCGTTGACGTCTCACCCTTGGCGTCGGTCAACGTGACCTTGCCGCCGGCATTCTTCACGGTGAGCTCTTCCCCTTCGACCGTCTTGAGCTTCTTGCCATCGGCGAGATCCGACGCGTTCATTTTTCCGGGGACCACATGATAGGTCAGGATTTTGGTCAGAGTCGCCTTGTTCTCGGGCTTCACCAAAGTTTCAACCGTTCCCGCCGGTAATTTGGAGAACGCCGCATTGGTCGGCGCAAACACGGTGAATGGTCCCTTGCCCGACAACGTGTCGACCAGACCCGCCGCCTTCACCGCCGCCACCAGTGTCGTATGGTCCTTCGAGTTCACGGCGTTTTCGACGATGTTCCTGGTGCGATACATCGGTGCGCCGCCGACCATCACGGTCTTCTCGCCGGACATTTCGCTCTTCTTCATCGTCTTGTCTTGCGCCTGTACCGGCGCAACGACGCTGACGGTGAGGGCCATTGCGGCAAGTGCAGCGGCCGACAAGAATGCAGTACGCGTTGAGTTGAGCTTGGACATCGATCTTCTCCCGGTGAATGGAACATCCCGGCGAGAATTCCACCGGGCGTTGCCGGCAGCGCTGTCTGCGAAGAAACCCCGCGCCGCCGATGTCCGAGCTACGCGGACATCTAGCGGCGCGTTTCAAAGAATAAATTTTGCAGAATCTGAAACTTTAAACTCTGCGAGACGTGAGGCTCTCCCCTTCCGATGAAGGGGAGATCGAACACTCACAGCGTCGCGGTGAGGAAGCTTCTGTTCCACGTCGGGCTGATGAGAATCTCGTTCATGCAGACATGCGACGGCATGTTCGCAACAAATGCGATGGTCTTCCCGAGATCTTCAGGCTGCAGCATGCGCGCCATATCTTCGGCACTTGGCGGTACCGGACGCAGCTTCATGATCGGCGTCGCGACTTCGCCGGGCGACAGACAGCAGGCCCGCAATCCGTTCTTGAATTCTTCCATGTTGAACGAGTGCGTCAGCGCCAACACGGCATGTTTCGTTGCGGTATAGGCAGGACCAGTCAGCTTCGAGACGTGACGTCCAGCCCATGACGCAACGTTGATGATGCAGCCGTCCTTCTGCGCACGCATCGCCGGCAACACGGCGCGGATGCAATACATCAAGCCGTTGAGATTGATGTCGACGACCTTGTCCCAGCCATCCGTCGTCACCTCTTCCCAACTGCGCTTCGGCACGTTCAAGCCGGCACTGTTGACCAGAAGATCGATGCGACCATGCTTGGCAACAATCGCCTGAGCCACGGCATTGACGTCGTCGACGTTGCCGACGTCGAGCGCCATTGCTTCGATCTTGCCTCCAGCTTTCGCAATATCGGCCGCCGCCGCATCGAGCACGTCCTTGCGCCGCCCGGAGATCACAACCGTCCAGCCTTCCGCCGCCAGCGCCTGGGCGCCCGCGAGACCGATGCCGCTTCCCCCGCCCGTAATCCAGGCCACACGTTTCTTGTTATCGCTCATACCGGTCGTCTCCGTTGCTTTCCAAAGGCTGGTTTTGCTAATGACATTTCCAATGTCGATCACGCCTTGTTCCGAGATGATGCATGAACACCAGCGCCAACGCCAACCTGTTTTCCCGCCTGTTCGATGGTCTGACCGACCTCGGCAAGCTCGCCATCGAAACTGACGGCCGCCGCATCAGCTATGGCGACCTGATCGCGCAATCCGGGCAGATGGCGAATTTCATCGTCTCCCGCGGCGTCAAGCCGGGCGATCGTGTTGCAGCGCAAACCGAAAAATCGGTACCGGCGTTGGTGCTTTATTTGGCCTGCGTGCGGGCAGGCGCCGTCTATCTGCCGCTTAACACCGCCTACACGCTCAACGAGCTGGAATATTTCATCGGTGATGCCGAGCCCTCGCTGGTGGTGTGCGATCCCTCGAAAGCGGACGGCATCGACAAGATCGCCGCGAAGGTCAACGCCAAGGTCGAGACCCTCGATGCGAACGGCAGGGGTTCCCTGATGGACGGCGCGGAGAAGGCCCCCGCCGAATTCGCCACCGTCCCGCGTACCGGCGAGGATCTCGCCGCGATCCTCTACACATCAGGCACAACGGGCCGCTCCAAGGGCGCGATGTTGAGCCATGACAATCTGGCATCGAATTCGCTGACGCTGATCGACGTCTGGCGCTTCACCGATCAGGACGTTCTGATCCACGCATTGCCGATCTATCACACGCACGGCCTGTTCGTAGCCAGCAACGTCACGCTGTTCTCGCGCGCGTCGATGATCTTTCTGAACAAATTCGATGCCGACCAGATCATCAAGCTGATGGCGCGCGCCACCGTGCTGATGGGCGTTCCGACGTTCTACACGCGCCTGCTGCAAAACCCGGCGCTCACGCGCGAAGCCACCAGCCATATGCGCCTGTTCATTTCAGGATCCGCGCCGTTGCTCGCCGACACCCACCGTGAGTGGTCGGCCCGCACCGGACACGCCGTGCTCGAGCGCTACGGCATGACCGAAACCAACATGAACACGTCGAATCCTTACGAAGGCGACCGCGTGCCGGGCGCCGTTGGTTTCCCGCTGCCGGGCGTGTCGACACGTGTCACCGATCCGGAGACCGGCAAGGAGCTGCCGCGCGAGACCATCGGCATGATCGAGGTCAAAGGCCCCAACGTGTTCAAGGGCTACTGGCGCATGCCGGAAAAGACCAAGGCGGAATTCCGCGAAGATGGCTTCTTCATCACGGGCGATCTCGGCAAGATCGACGAGCGCGGCTATGTCCATATTCTCGGCCGCGGGAAGGACCTCGTCATCTCGGGCGGCTTCAACGTGTATCCGAAGGAAGTGGAATCCGAGATCGACGCGATGCCGGGCGTGATCGAAAGCGCGGTGATCGGCGTGCCGCACGCGGATTTCGGAGAGGGGGTCACAGCTGTCATCGTGAAGGACAAAAACACAGCGCTGGATGAAGCCACCGTGCTTCACGCCCTCGAAGGACGGCTTGCGAAGTTCAAGATGCCGAAACGCGTGCTGTTCGTCGACGATCTGCCGCGCAACACCATGGGCAAGGTGCAGAAGAACATTCTGCGCGATTCTTACGCCGGGCTCTACAAGTCGTAAGCCGTCGCACAAGCCGGCCGTGCCGTTCTCGCCGGCACGGCGGTGCGAAGATCGCTCAATATCCCGTGGTCAGACTGATGACGAAGCGCATGCTGACGGTCACCAGATAAAGCCCGAACGCGACTTCAAGCTGCCGCTTCGACAACAGGTGCGCGACTTTCACACCGAGCGGCGCCACCAGCAGACTTGTCGGCATCACAAGAATGGCGCCGATCAACGAGATGTAGCCCAACGCGAACGGCAGTTGCAGCGCGGCGACTTCGGGGAAGCGGGCCGCAGCAGGCCACCCGGCATAGATGTAGCCCAACGCGCCTGGAATTGAGATCAGCACGGCCAACCCCGCCGAGGTGCCGATAGCCTGATGAATCGGACGGCCGTAGAGGGTCATCACCAGATTTGCGAACAGACCGCCGCCGATCCCCATCAGTGTCGAGAGCAGGCCGATGATTGTGCCGTAGACCCGCATGAAAAAGCCGGTCGGGAAATCTTTCCCGAGCCGCCAGTCTTCGCGGCCAAACAGCAGTCGCGCTGCCGCTGACCAGGCCACGGCGACAAAGACGAATTTGAACAACCGCTCGGGTGCGTATCTGGCGATCACACTGCCCGCGATCACGCCGACCAAAACCGGGATCGCCCAGCGCTTCAGAATGTCCAGATCGACCGAGCCGCGAGCTTGGTGAGCGCGCCACGAGCGGATCGATGTCGGAATGATGATCGCTAGCGACGTGCCGACACAAAGCGGCATGCGCGCATCCAGCGGCACACCAGCTATGCGGAAACATTCATAGAGAACCGGGACCAAAATCGCCCCGCCGCCGATGCCGAAGATACCGGCCAGAAAGCCGGCCGCCGCCCCCGTTCCAAGCAACAGAACGGCCAATTCGAGAAGTTCGGATGAGCTAACCCCGGCGATCATAAAATCAGCCCTTTTTCGCTGCAGCCATGTGTCGCAGAAGGGCCGAGAAGAGCAAGATGAATCCTGCTTCAGGTCCGCGCGGCGCGGCTTGCTTCGTGGTATACATGAAACTCATATACCAGCAGGAATAAAAGCGCAAAATAAAGAATGAACTTATATTCATAAATTCGATGATTCTGCGTTGCGCTCAATCTTGTCACTTCGTAAATAGAAATCCTCTAACCCGATCCCGCATAAAAAGTCGGCACCACGTTTTTGCCGCAAACCGTCAAAGTTGCTCAATGGCTCCCAGGATCGACCGCCCTCTTTCACCGTTTCTGACCTACCGCTGGACCCTGACGATGGCGATGTCCATCGTCCACCGCATCACCGGTCTCGCCCTCTACGCTGGTACCGTGCTGCTGGCTTGGTGGTTGATCGCAACCGCGTCCGGCCCCGGCGCCTATGCCAATCTTCAGGCTTTCACCAGCAGCTGGATCGGGCGCATCATCGTGTTCGGCTACACATGGGCACTTATCCATCACATGCTCAGCGGTGTTCGCCACCTGGTCTGGGATCTGGGTTACGGCTTCGGGCCCAATGAACGCGAATGGCTAACTCGCGCAGCGTTGGTCGGCGGAATTATTCTGACGATCGTGTTGTGGATCGTCGCCTATGCGGTTGGAGGCGGCCGATGAGCGCACAAGACACCAACGGTTCCATGAAGAAAACGTCGATGCGAACACCGCTCGGTCGCGTTCGTAATCTCGGCTCGGCTCACGGCGGCACCTCGGACTTTTTCCGCCAGCGCGTCACCGCCGTGGCGATGATCCTGCTGATCGTGCCGGTCATCGTCGTGATCATGTCGATGCTCGGCAGAAATCAGGCCGGCGCAGCCGCCATCCTCGGGTCGCCGCTGGTTGCCGTGATTCTGATCCTCTTCGTCATTGCCAGCGTCTGGCACATGAAAATCGGCATGCAAGTCGTGCTGGAAGACTACATCACCGACGAGAAGCTCAAGCTGGCACTGATCATTGCCAACACGTTCTTCTCCGCTGCGGTCGGCCTTGCGTCGATCTACGCCATTCTCAAACTTTCATCTGGAGTTTAACGCATGGGCACCCAAGCCAACGGCGCTCCGGCCGCCAACGGCCAAGCCTACGCGATCGAAGATCACACTTTTGATGTTGTTGTCGTCGGCGCCGGCGGCGCTGGCCTGCGCGCCGCTGTCGGCTGCAGCGAGGCCGGCCTGCGCACGGCCTGCATCACCAAGGTGTTCCCGACTCGTTCGCACACCGTCGCTGCACAAGGCGGCATTTCAGCCTCGCTCGGCAACATGCACAAGGACGACTGGCGCTGGCATATGTACGACACCGTAAAGGGGTCGGACTGGCTCGGCGATCAGGACTCCATCGAATACATGGTGCGCAACGCGCCCGAAGCCGTCTACGAACTGGAGCACTGGGGCGTTCCGTTTTCGCGCACCGAAGACGGTAAGATCTATCAGCGTCCGTTCGGCGGCATGACCATCGATTACGGCAAGGGCCAGGCTCAACGGACCTGCGCCGCGGCTGACCGCACCGGTCACGCCATGCTGCACACGATGTATGGTCAGGCCCTGCGTCATTCGGCCGAATTCTTCATCGAATACTTCGCCATCGATCTGATCATGGACGATCAGGGCGTCTGCCGCGGCGTCATCGCATTGAAGCTCGATGACGGCACACTGCATCGCTTCCGGGCGCAGACCACGATTCTGGCCACCGGCGGCTATGGCCGCGCTTATTTCTCCTGCACCTCTGCCCATACCTGCACCGGCGACGGCGGCGGCATGGTGCTGCGCGCAGGCCTTCCGATGCAGGACATGGAATTCGTTCAATTCCATCCGACCGGCATTTATGGCTCGGGCTGTCTGATCACCGAAGGTGCACGCGGCGAAGGCGGTTATCTCGTCAACTCCGAAGGCGAGCGCTTCATGGAGCGCTATGCACCTTCCGCGAAGGATCTTGCCTCGCGTGACGTGGTGTCTCGCGCCATGACCATCGAAATCCGCGAAGGCCGCGGCGTCGGCAAGAACAAGGATCACATCTACCTGCACCTGGATCACCTTGATCCGAAGGTGCTGCACGAGCGCCTGCCGGGTATCTCGGAATCGGCCAAGATCTTCGCCAACGTCGACGTGACCCGTCAGCCGATCCCGATCGTGCCGACAGTGCACTACAACATGGGCGGCATCCCGACGAACTTCCACGCCGAGGTCGTCACCAAGAAGAACGGCGACGACAACGCGATCGTGCCGGGCCTGATGGCTGTGGGCGAAGCAGCTTGCGTGTCGGTCCACGGTGCAAATCGTCTCGGCTCGAACTCGCTGATCGATCTCGTCGTGTTCGGCCGCGCAGCCGCTCTGCGCTGCGCCGAGAAGCTGACGCCGAATGCGAAGCAGCCCGATCTGCCAGCGAACTCCGCCGACCTCGCGCTCAGCCGTCTCGACCATTATCGTCACGCCGCGGGCGGTACGCCGACGGCCAAGCTGCGCGACAACATGCAGCGCGTGATGCAGAACAACTGCGCGGTGTTCCGCACCGGTGAAGTTCTCAACGAAGGCAAGGACCTGATTCACAAGGTGCACGGCGGCATCAAGGACATTGCGGTGTCCGATCGCTCGCTGGTCTGGAACTCCGATCTGATCGAGACGCTCGAGTTCGACAACCTGATCGTTCAGGCGGTTGTGACCATGGATTCGGCCGCGAATCGCACCGAGAGCCGCGGCGCCCACGCCCGCGAGGACTACTCCGAGCGCGACGACAAGAACTGGATGAAGCACACGCTGTCATGGATGGACGACAAGGGAACGTCGACCATCGATTACCGCCCGGTGCACGACTACACGATGACCAACGACGTCCAATACATTCCGCCGAAGGCGCGCGTGTACTGATCGCTCGATTTAACGAACGCCCAAGCGAAAGTCCGAGATATGGTTGAATTCGCACTCCCAAAGAACTCGAAGATCACCGGCGGCAAGGAATGGCCGAAGCCGGCCAGCGCGGTGAATACACGCGAGTTCAAGGTGTATCGCTGGAATCCGGATGACGGCAAAAATCCAAGTGTCGACACCTATCACGTCAACACCGACGATTGCGGCCCGATGGTTCTCGACGGTCTGATCTGGATCAAGAACAACATCGATCCGACGCTGACCTTCCGCCGCTCCTGCCGCGAGGGCGTGTGCGGCTCATGCGCCATGAACATCGACGGCCAGAACACGTTGGCCTGCACCAAGTCGATGCACGATGTCGACGACGGCGCGCTGAAGATCAACCCGTTGCCGCATCAGCCGGTGGTGAAGGATCTCGTGCCGGATCTGACCAACTTCTACGCGCAATATGCGTCGATCGAGCCCTGGCTCCACACCACCACTGCCACGCCGCAGAAGGAGTGGCGGCAGTCTCCGGAGGATCGCAAGAAGCTCGATGGTCTCTACGAGTGCATTCTGTGTGCGTGCTGCTCGACATCCTGCCCGAGCTACTGGTGGAACAGCGATCGCTTCCTTGGTCCCGCTGCGCTGCTTCAGGCCGACCGCTGGGTCAACGACAGCCGTGACGAAGCCACCGGCGAACGTCTCGACAATCTGGAAGATCCGTTCCGGCTCTATCGCTGCCATACCATCATGAACTGCGCCAAGGCCTGCCCGAAGGGGCTCAACCCTTCCGAGGCGATCGCCGACCTGAAGCTCAAGATGGTCGAACGACAAGTTTAATCTTCAGACCAAGCGACAATGAATTTTGAGGCGGTGGAATTCGTTCCACCGTCTCATTTGTTTCGTTCAGCGGATTTTCGTACAAACAGGCATGAGCAACGGCCTGTACGCGTCCTGCGATGTTGCCGCCGCAAAAGAGGTGGTTTGTGCGCATGAAGCCAGCCACCCGCAGCTCGTCATTGCCAGCACGATCCTGGCCTCGACGTTAGCTTTCATTGACGGATCGGTCGTGAACGTCGGCCTTCCCGCGATCGGCGCGAGTTTTCAGGCTGATGTCAGCGACCTGCAGTGGATCGTGAATGCCTATCTCCTTCCATTAAGTGCGCTGCTCCTCCTGGGCGGAGCCGCCGGTGATCGCTACGGTCGCAAACGTCTTCTGATTACCGGCGTTGCGCTGTTCGCGGTGGCGTCGCTCGCTTGCGCACTCGCACCAAATCTTCCCTCGTTATTCATCGGGCGCTTTACTCAGGGCGTCAGCGCCGCGATGCTGATGCCGAACAGCCTTGCAATCCTCGGGCAAAGCTTTTCCGGCGAGGCCAAGGGCCGCGCGATCGGAATTTGGGCCGCTGTCGGTGCCGCGGCCGGCGCCGTCGGGCCCGTGTTCGGCGGATGGCTGATCGATGTCGGCAGTTGGCGGCTGATCTTTCTGATCAATTTGCCGCTCGCAGCGGCCGCCATCGCGCTGACATACCTCTTTGTCGATGCCGATCAGAACAGCGATTCCGATGCATTGGATTGGATCGGCGGGCTTCTGGCCACGGCCGGCCTTGGTGTGACCACCTGGGCGCTGACACAGGGCTCGGCACACGGCTGGTCGATGTTTGTAGCGGCCGTGTTGTGCGCCGGGATTCTTCTCTTGATCGTGTTCGTGCTGTTCGAACACCGCTGCGGCGACAAGGCGATGATGCCGCTCGCGCTGTTCGGATCGTCAAGCTTTGTCGGACTGACCTTGCTGACGTTCCTGCTCTATGGCGCGCTCGGCGGCCTGTTTGTGGTGGTGCCCTATGTCCTCATTACGGCTGGCGGATATTCGGCGACCGCCGCCGGCGCTGCGCTCTTGCCGCTTCCGCTGGTCATCGCCCTTGCCTCACCGATCGCCGGCGCATTCTCTGCCAAGAGCGGGCCGCGCATGCCTCTGACATTAGGGCCGATGATCGTCGCGCTCGGCTTCCTGCTGATGCTTCGGATGGGACAGGGTGAGAATTACTGGCGAGACGTATTCCCCGCGATGGTCGTGATCGCGCTCGGAATGGCCCTTGCGGTTGCGCCGCTGACAACAGCAGTCCTGATGTCCGTCGATCCATCTCACGTTGGAGCTGCATCCGGATTGAACAGCGCGGTCGCACGTAACGGCGGATTGGTTGCGACGGCCCTGATCGGATCGGTGCTGGTCATCACAGGGCCGGCGTTGCTGTCGGCGGTAGCGGGCGCTGCAATTGCAGGCGCCCTGGCGTGCGTGGCTGCATCCCTGAGCGCGTTCCTGCTAATCACGGCGAGCTAGTGTTGACCCGGTGTTAGAAGCAATCTAACTGCGGCACATCAGGAATACGTGAGCGCACTCGAATGCGTCATCGTTCGTACTTACAAGGGAAGGTAAGTTGGTGGTCTCCGCACTGGCTCGTCCCACCTCAGACAAGAATCGCTGCCACGAATGAAGAATGACTCGACGCATGCGCCCATCGATACAGCTCCCGAGATTTACGACAGGCTGACAATCCGGCTGCATTGGGCGACGGCGGCGCTCGTCTCGATCCTGTGGCTCATGGGCAGGACGATCGGTTTCATGCCGCGAGGCCCGTTGCGGATCGACATGTGGTCGTTGCACATCCTGCTCGGCGTGGCGCTGGCTTGTGTCCTGGTGACGCGCCTGATTTGGCGTGCGACCAACGGGCGAAAGCTTCCTTCTGCCGATCAGAGCACACTCGACTTGCTTGCCCGCGCCGTTCACTGGTTGCTCTATCTCCTTCTCGCCATCGTGGTCGTGCTTGGCGTGATCAACGTGTTCACCCACGCTTTTCCGCTGTTCAACATGTGGCGGTTTCCGAAAATTGGTGAAGCCGATTTGAGGAGAGCGATCAATCACTGGCATGATCTTGTCGCGAACATCATCATGGCCGTGGCCCTGTTGCATGCAACCGCAGCCCTCCTTCATCACTATGTCATCAAGGATTCCGTCCTGCGTCGGATGTGGCCATCCAGGCAGCCGGCGCGACAGGTGCGATAGCGACAAGTTCTAGGCTGCGTTGAAGCCGAAGATCGCTTTCCAAGCCTCTTTTCTGCTTGAATCGCGCCGCTTCCCGCGCGATGAATTTGAATGCGCGATCAATCCCGCAGCGACCAGAAGCCGTTCGGCGCCCACACACCGAATGCGATGCAGCGCCTTGTCATCGCCGCCGCGCATGGGTCCGGCCTGAAGCGCGGCGCCTTCCGTCCCTGGCTGTCGCGGCTGGTCCATTTGTTCGGAGCTGGTCCTATCGATACAACCTATCAAGGCGCATCATTCCGGCTGCATCATTTGGCGAGCGGCACGGAACGGGGCGCGCTGTTCAATCCGGACTATAATCTCCCCGAGCTTGATTTCCTTCGCGAGCACAGCCCTCGGGGATCGACCTTCGTCGATGTCGGTGCCAACGTCGGCACCTATGCCGTCGCGCTCGCAAAGCATGTCGGCACCACCGGCCGGGTGATCGCGATCGAGCCGCATCCTGTGAGCAATGCGCGGCTTGCCTTCAATGCAGCGGCCTCGAACCTGAGCAATCTGACCCTCGTCCGGGCCGCCGCCGGCGACGTCGACGGCGAACTCCTGATCGAGACCGATGGCGAGAATCTTGGGGCGAGCCACATCTCAGCGACCGGCGGTTTCAAAGTACCGGCACACCGCCTGCTGACAATTCTGCAGAATGCCGGGGTCTCACAGGTCCACGCACTCAAGATTGACGTCGAAGGTTACGAAGACCGTGTGCTGACCGGATTCTTCCACGACGCGCCGCAGTCCCTGTGGCCGCAGGCGATCGCCATCGAGCACCTGGAACGAAAGGCGTGGCTCAACGATTGCATCGCCGATATGATCTCACGCGGCTACGGCGTTGCCGGCAAGACCCGCAGCAATACATTGCTGGTGCGACGCTAGTTTCTCACGAGAGGCTCGCATGATCGACCACATCGGCTTTTCCGTTTCCGACTACGAACGCGCCAAGGCTTTCTACACCAAGGCGCTCGCACCGCTTGGTTACAGCCTCATCATGGAGGTCGCTCAAGACCAGAACGACGCTCCCGCAGCAGGCTTCGGCATCAACGGCAAGCCGGATTTCTGGATCGGTGGCGAAGGCGGGCTCAACAAACCCGTTCACATCGCCATCACCGCCAACGATCGCGCCGCCGTCGATGCGTTCTACAAGGCGGCGCTTGCTGCTGGCGGACGTGATAACGGCGCTCCAGGTCTGCGCCCGCACTATCATCCAAATTACTACGGCGCATTCGTGCTTGATCATGACGGCCATAATATCGAGGCCGTCTGCCACGCGCCTGAATGATTACTTGAAGAGCGGCGACAACAAGATCGCGGTGTTAACGACGAACGCCGCCGCGAACACGAATGATCGCAGCGACGGTTGATCGCCGATGTACAGGCATCCGTGTACGATGCGCAGCAGCACATAGAGTCCGGCAAGCACATTTACGATGCTCACGGATGCTCCCTGCGTGACGGCGATGATCACGGCAGCCGCGAAGAACGGAAAGCTCTCAAACGCATTCTGGTGCGCGGCATAGGCGCGGCGTTTCTGCGGCGGCAGGCTCTCGATAATGTCGCGCGGATGACGATTATCGCCGATGAACCCCGTCTTGGCATATTTGACCCAGACAATCGGCAGCACCGCTGCGATCAAGATGCACCAATAAGCGAACGGCATTTGTGATCCCTGGCCTTTGTTCCGCGAACACTGTCACGACGTTTCGAGGTGGCGTCAACGCGGTTCCTCAGGAACACCACGTTCACCCCATCGTTAATTCCCAAACTCGACGGAGATAAACGATGAGCGATTCAGACCATGTGTGGGAATTAGCGGACAAAATATCCATCGCGATGCTTGCAAGCTGGGATGGCCAAAAGCCCCGTTCCCGACCGATGAGTGCACACGTCGCACGCAACGAAAATGCGTTTTACTTCCTCGCTGACAAGCGACACCACAAAGACGACGACATCAGAAAATTTCCGACCGTGTGCCTCGCATTCGCTGATGCGAGCAGCCAGAAATACGTGTCCATCACCGGCGAGGCGTCCGTTTCCAACGATCGCGTAAAGATCAAGGAGCTTTGGTCCCCATGGGCCAAAGCCTGGTGGTCCTCGGCGGACGATCCAAACATCTGCTTGCTCAAAGTCGAACCAACGCTTGCCGAATATTGGGATACGCCGGGTAAAGTCGTCAGCACTGTGAAAATGGCGGTCGCAGCCCTGACGGGTTCGCGTCCGGATATCGGCGAGAACCGCAAGGTTGCGATGTGATGACGAAGATTTCAATGACTGGCGATCCCGAGGAGATTCCACCTGCCACGCCTGGAAATCCGACCGAGCCGCCACAGGAAGATCCGCCCGGCAATCCGCGTCCCGAGGTCCCGCCACCCATGAATGATCCTGCAGAGCCATCGCAGCCGAACGAATTGCCCGGTCGCGTGCCGGATGAACTGCCGGTGCGTGGGCCAAAGGGCCCCGCGAACGCCTAACGGCGAATCACACAAGCATCACAAAAAGAACATTTCATCGCGGCGAACGTGCTTCGCTGTGAATGCTGCCGTTTCACTTGCGAAACTTAACGTCCATTCATTCTCGATGCGTTGAGCCCGCGTTCCACGCAAATAATCGAATCATCAAGCGGCTTCGCCACATTGCTGCCGCCTAATCACTATCGGCTGATCACCAAACACAAATATGCGATGCTGACAGCGGCATCACCCCGCCCTGATTCTCTTCTCACATACAGGACAACATGAAAAACTTTCGAATGATCCTGCTGGCCACGACTGCAATTGCAGCCGCGCAGATTCCACATCTTTCAGCTCATGCTGAAGCAGCATCCTCTTTCATCGTTGCACAAGCGGCAGCACCGGCTCCTGATGATCAGAAGGCCGCACCGAAGGCGCCACCCAAGGCCGCCCCTCCTGCAGCACCGAAAGCCGCTCCTCCGCCGCACGCTGCGCCTCCGGCTGCTGCACCGAAGGCACCCGCGCCACCTGCTCGTCCGGCCGCACCGCCTCCGCCCGCAGCACCAAGGGCTGCACCGCCAGCCCCACCTGCGGCACCTCACGCAGCCCCACCTCCGGCCGCCCCCAAGGCTGCACCCACACCACCACCCGCTCCGCCCAAGGCTGCGCCTGCACCTCAGGCGCCGAAGGCGGCGCCTCCACCGCCGCCCCAAGCACCGAAGGCAGCGCCATCCACAAGCACACCGCCAGCGACAGCACCCTCCGCTCCGCATCCAACGCCGGGGGCACCTCGTCCAACTCCCGGTCCGGCGGACAAGGCCGCACCGCAGCTTCAACGGCAGCAGGCCCCGAATGCTGCGCCCGTCGCACCCGGCGTTCGCGATGTCACGCCGCAACGCGTGCCCGAGCCCGGACACAATGGCCGTCCGACGACGGCTCCGACCGCCGCGCCAACACCGGGCACAACACCTACGCCTGCTCCGGGCCACCCAACAGCGCAGCCTGGAGCCCGTCCGCAAGTGGCTCCGCCGGCAGCCGCACCCGCATCCGGTGCAACGCCAGCGGCACCGGGCGCAGCGCCTGCACCAGGTCAACCGCCTGCACACGGACAGCCTGGAGAACATCGCACGCAGCGCTTCGCGCCGCCGCCCGGCATGCCGGCAGGAACTCCCGCCGCTCCCGCCGCGGCGCCGGTGGCCGCGCCGTTGCCGCCAGCGCCTGCGGTCCAGACTGCGCCCATTCCCGTGCAGCAGGGTCAGCGTCATGGCGGACGGCTGGATGACTTCCGCAGCCAGCGTCAGCAATCGACCGTTGGCGGTCGCACGGTCATCACCGAACCCGGCCGCGTCATCGTTCAGGATCCGAACGGACAATCCTTCGTCCGGCACAACGACGTCGACCGCTTCCGTTACGGCGCGCGCGACGTCCGCGTTTCCCGTCAAGGCAACGACACACAGACCATTGTGGTACGTCCCGACGGCTCGCAGATTATCACGGTCAACGATCGCGATGGCGGATTGCTTCGCCGCGTCCGTCGCGGTCGGGATGGACGCGATGTGGTGATCATCGACAACAGGCCGCGCGGTCCGCGTGGTGTCGGCGGCTTCTTCGTGGCGCTGCCGCCACCGGTGCTTCGCATCCCGCAAGATCGCTACATCGTCGAAGCCGAAGGGGCACCACCTCAACTGATCTACGATACGCTGATGGCTCCGCCGGTGGACCGCATCGAGCGCGCATATTCACTCGACGAGATCCGCTACAGCCCGTCGGTCCGCCAACGCATGCCGAGCATCGATATCGACACCATCAACTTCGAAACCGGATCGTGGGATATTCCACCGGATCAGGCGGCGAAGCTGCAAGCGATCGCGGACGGTCTCAACCGCGCCATCCAGCGCAATCCGCAAGAGGTGTTCCTGATCGAAGGACATACGGATGCAGTGGGCAACGATGTCGATAATCTGTCGCTGTCAGATCGCCGCGCCGAATCCGCAGCAACGCTGCTGACGCAGCAATTCGGCGTACCAGCGGAAAATCTCACATCGCAAGGCTACGGCGAACAATACCTCAAGGAACAGATCGACGGTCCGAGCCGGGTCAACCGGCGCGTCACCATCCGCAACATCACGCCTCTGCTGAATGGCGGCCAGGCAGCGGCTGCGCCACGCTGATCAGCGTCTTCATGAAAACAAATGGCCGGGAGCGATCCCGGCCATTTTTTCATTGGGTCTAGGCGCTGGATACGCGCGGCGGCAGACAGGCTTCGCAAATCGCCGCGACATGGCGGTGATCCGTGCCGCAACAGCCTCCGAGAATCCGCAGTGACGGAAACAATCGCCGTAGATCACGATAACGACGCGCGAGATCACCCGGATTGCCGGCATCGAGCGTCTCGGATTCATCAAGCTCCGCGTGACTCTTCGTCGACGCGTTCGCTTTGACACCATGTATCCGCGTCGACCATGACTCGCCCGCCTTCAGGGCGCTTTCGAAATGCGCCGGATGCGCGCAGTTGATCATATAGTAGACAGGATAGCCGCCGGTCTCGGCATCCGTCCGTTCAACCGCCTCTTGCAGCGATGCCCCTGTGGCAAGACAGCCATCTATCTCCACCGTAAACGAGATCGCACATGGAATGCCGGTCACTTTGGCAGCGCGCGCGATGCCGATCGCTTCGTCGATATTGTTCATCGTGTAGGCCGTGACCATGTCGGCGCCGGCCGCCACAAACGCCGCGATCTGCGGCTGGTGATAGGCTTCCGCCTCTCGCGCATCCATTCGGCCGGCTTTGTAGCCATCCCCACGCGGACCGATGGCGCCGCTGATGACACAGGGCGTCGCTTCCGTTTCCCATCTGTTACGGAGACTTTCCAGCATCGCCACGGCTGCGGTGTTGATTGCCTTCAGTCTCTGCGCATCGTAGCCGAGCTTGCTGCCCCAGTCGGCATTGGCGCGCCATGTTGCTGTGTCCAACACGAACCCCACGTGGTTGGCGCGCGCGACGGCAAGATAGCTTTCGTAGTAGTCGATCAGATGCTTCCTGCCGTCAGCCGTGTCGAGCAACACGAATGAGGCGAAGTGGGGCAGGTCGACCCCATGATGGAAAATCAGCGTGGTCTCCATGCCGCCATCACTGAGGAACGTCGAATCTTCCAGATGCGGCAGCCTGTGGCGGTATTTGGCCATCGAAGCTCTCCGAATGGATGCAGCTCGTATGTCAGGCTGACAACGCTTTCGGCTCGCCCGGAGAGATGCCGCATGTTGTCGCGGGCCGACTGGAAAGCTCGTGGTGCGGCCGAAAGAACCTTCTCAGAATACTATGGAATCAATCACATATCGCAGCGTGCGGGGCGAGGATGGCCGTCTTTGATCAGATCCGCTTGATCTCAGCTGGCGCAATCAAATTCACCTTCCCGCCGATGGACCCCTTCATGCGCAGCCAAAAGCCACGCTGCAAATAACCCTCGATCTGGTCTTCCCTGACCGAAAGTTGATTCTTGGCGTGATGCTTCACATCGCCCAAGGCAGGGTCAGCCACACGGTAAAGTCCATTGGGATATAGATGAGGCGAGAAGACTTCTCCGTCCGGCCCTATGTGCTCCCATCCCATGTGAAATCCCATTCGTACTCAAATTTGCTCTCCTGGCACTTGTTGCCAAGAGAGCCATTCCGCCGATCCCTATCCGGGATCTTACAAACCCAGCTTCTTCTTGCGCTGGCCCAGGGTGCGCAGGCGCAGCGCATTGAGCTTGATGAAGCCGGCGGCATCGCGGTGATCGTAAGCCACGGCGCCTTCTTCGAAGGTGACGAGGTCCTGATCGTAGAGCGAATACTTGCTGTCGCGGCCGATCAGAATGACGTTGCCCTTGTAGAGCTTGAGCCGGACCTGACCAGTGACAAGCTGCTGGCTGTGGTCGATCGCGGCCTGCAGCATCTCGCGCTCGGGCGAGAACCAGAAGCCGTTGTAGACCAGCTCGGCATATTTCGGCATCAGCTCATCCTTGAGATGGGCCGCGCCGCGATCGAGCGTGATCTGCTCGATGCCGCGATGCGCCTGCAGCAGGATGGTGCCGCCCGGCGTCTCGTACATGCCGCGCGACTTCATGCCGACGAAACGATTTTCAACGAGGTCGAGACGGCCGATGCCGTTGGCCTTGCCGAGTTCGTTGAGTTTCGCGAGCAGGGTGGCGGGAGACATCTTCTTGCCATCGATGGCAACAGCATCACCCTTTTCAAAATCGATGGAGATGACCGTCGGTTTGTCTGGCGCAGACTGCGGATCGATGGTGCGCGAGTAGACGTAATCCGGCACTTCCTGCGCGGGATCTTCCAGCACCTTGCCTTCGGACGATGCGTGCAGGAGATTCGCATCCACGGAGAATGGCGCTTCGCCACGCTTGTCCTTCGCGATCGGAATCTGGTTCTGCTCGGCAAAAGCAATCAGCTGCTCGCGGGAGCGCAGATCCCACTCGCGCCATGGCGCGATGATGGTGATGTCCGGCTTCAGCGCATAGTAACCGAGCTCAAAGCGAACCTGGTCGTTGCCCTTGCCGGTAGCGCCGTGGGAGACCGCATCGGCTCCGGTTTTCTCCGCAATCTCGATCTGCTTCTTGGCGATCAGCGGACGGGCGATCGAGGTGCCGAGCAGATACTGTCCCTCATACACCGCGTTGGCGCGGAACATCGGGAAGACGTAATCGCGGACGAATTCCTCGCGGAGGTCCTCGATGAAGATGTTTTCCGGCTTGATGCCGAGCAGCAGCGCCTTCTGGCGCGCCGGCTCGAGTTCCTCGCCCTGGCCGAGATCGGCGGTGAAGGTGACCACTTCGCAGCCGTAGGTGGTTTGCAGCCATTTCAGAATGATCGAGGTGTCCAACCCGCCCGAATAGGCAAGCACGACCTTCTTCACATTTTTACTCATGAAAATCCTATGGAATTTGCGGCAAACGGCCGATCGAATTTGGCCGGACTATAGGCGGAACGCCCTCTGACGCAAGATCAGAGAGCCGCGCGGGCGCTGTCCGAAGCAGCCTGCCCATGGCTTGGAGCATCGGTGTCGGGACCGTCCGTGCCGGGGCGGATGCGGGGCGCGTCGCCAATGTCCCGTCCCAGTCGCTTCTGCCGCCAGCGGTAGCCGGGCCACGCCAGGCGGGTCAGCCAGACGTCGACGCCGTAATCGGTCAACCGTGTCGACGGCCAGCGATAGATCAAGGCATAAGCGAGCCAGACCACGAGAAAGGAGACAATGCCGGAGAACAGCACGTCGGTGGCAAAATGGCCGCCAAAGGCCATCCGCAATCCCCCCGTGGCAAGGCCGAATGCGGTGGCCGCCACATAAGCCGCAGGCCGCCATGCAGGCGGAGTCAATGCGGCGGGTGCATACGTCCAGAATGCGGTGGCGCCTTCACCGGAGAAGAAAGAGCAGTTCTTCGGGCATTTCCCGCGCGGATCCCACCACGGCACGAAATCCAATTTGCCGTCGAACTGCGTGACAACGACGGGACGCGGGCGCCCCCAATAGCCTTTGAAGACGATATTCGACAACACGATCGCCGAGAGCAGCATCGTCACGAGCAGAAACACCATCGCACGACCCGACATCATCAACGGCTTGACCGGCCGCAGCAGCTTCACGACGAAGGTGATCAGCGCGGGCATCACCAGCGCCCACGCCACCCACATCGCGCCATCGCGCGCAATGGACGCCCATGTGCTTGCTTTGAGAGGGAAGGTTTTTGTCGCCGCATCAAAGAACAGGGCCGCGATCTTGAGGTCCAGCTCGGGATAGAGTCCGAACAGCAATCCGACCACAAGCGACAGTCCCAGCGCGATGAAAAGTCCAGTCCGGTTCATGGGTGCTGTCTAGTGTCCCGATTTCGAAGTACGCATTTGTACAGGTTAAGATGGCCGCTGCGCTGGAACGGATGCCGTTCGCCACGCCCCGGCGTTGCGCCCCGCGATCATCCAATACACGACGCCGCCGAGAATGCCGGAGCCCACCATCACTTCGAGATGACGGCGAATGATCCCCTCAAATGTCATGGTGACGGTGTCGAACGGAATGAAGGCGAGATAACAGAGCAAACCCGCGACGCCGCCAGCGACCGCATAAGCGAGAATATGCCGGATCGAAAACGCCTCGGTGACCAGTACCGCGATCAACGCCGGCAACAGCGCAAAGCCGCTGAGTAGAACGAAGCCGAACCCGAGAATGAGATTCACGGCACCACTGTCTATCTCAAGACTCTGCATGTCCATCTCAGGAAACAGCAGCGCGTAGACGATGACGGCACCGGCCACAAAACACGCCGCGAGAAACCCGAAGAAGATCGCGAACAGTCGACCGATCAAGGCCATCGAGGATCAATCCGTCATCGCCATGGCGCGCAGCGCCTGACGTTCTCGCGCCGAGAGCTTTTCCGTTTCCGACTTCAGCTGCCCGCATGCCGCAAGGATGTCGCGCCCGCGCGGCGTGCGCACCGGCGACGAATACCCTGCATTAAAGACGTATTCCGAGAATTTCTCGATCTGCTCCCAGTCCGAGCACTCATACTTGCTGCCCGGCCACGGATTGAACGGGATCAAATTGATCTTGGCGGGAATGCCCTTGAGCAATTTCACCAGCAGCCTGGCATCATCGAGGGAATCGTTGACGCCCTTCAGCATTACGTACTCAAACGTGATGCGGCGCGCATTCGACGAGCCGGGGTAGGCGCGGCAGGCATCGAGCAATTCAGCGATAGGGTATTTGCGATTGAGCGGCACCAGTTCGTTGCGCAGCTCATCGCGGACCGCATGCAGGGAGATCGCCAGCATCACGCCGGTTTCCTCGCCCATGCGCGCGATGTTCGGCACCACGCCGGATGTCGACAACGTGATCCGGCGCCGCGAGATGCCGATGCCTTCATTGTCCGACATGATCAGCAGCGCGTCGCGCACCGCATCGAAATTGTAGAGCGGTTCGCCCATGCCCATCATCACCACATTGGTGACGAGTCGGTTGCCGTTCGGCGTCTCGCGATCGATCCAGTCATTCAGACGGTCACGTGCGACCATCACCTGTCCGACGATCTCGCCTGCGGTGAGGTTGCGCACCAGACGCTGCGTACCGGTGTGACAGAAAGAACAGTTCAGCGTGCAGCCGACCTGCGATGACACGCACAGCGTGCCGCGATCGGTTTCGGGAATGTAGACGCACTCGACCTCGTGCGGACGCTCGGAGGCGTGACCACTCGGCAGCCGCAGCAGCCACTTCCGCGTCCCATCATTGGAAATCTGCTCGGCGACCACCTCGGGGCGAGCCACCGTGAAATGCTTTTCGAGTTCTGCGCGCATGTCCTTCGAGACATTGGTCATCTCGTCGAACGTTTCCGCGCCCCGCACATACATCCAGTGCCAGAGCTGCTGCGCACGCATCTTGCGCTGCTTTTCGGAGACGCCAACGCTGCCAAGCTTGTCGGCCAGCTCGGCGCGCGACATGCCGACCAGCGACGGCCGCTCCGGCGGCACGTAGGTTTCAAGCGCGATCTTTTCCAAGGGAACCCCGTGCGCCAATGCAGGCGCGGGTTCAGCCCCGGTTGAAGGAGTGGTCATGACGTTAATCCGGTGAGCGCTCTAAATACTGATGCCGCCCTATAACATCAACTGCCGCGCTAAAGCCTTAAATCTTCTGCGCTTTTACTCCCGGAGCCGGGACGCCTTTACCGCCGGCACTCCGCCGCCAGCTTGTCCAGCGCCTGCGAGAGGCCCTTCAAGGGGAAGACATCCGTGGTTTCGGTGCCCTTGGACGAGACACCTTTGACGGTAGCATCCGCGCCCTTGCGAAGCGCCTCGACCATGCGGTCTTCCTCAGCCGCGTTCTTGATCCAGAGACCATCGCCCTGGCTGTACATGGCATAGCGCGCGCTGCCGATCTCGAGCGTTCCTTCCGACCCCGGCTTCAGCTGGTAGCCGATCATGATCGAAACCTCGTTCGAAACCTTCTCGGCCGGGCGCGTCGATATGAAGGCATAGGCTGCATCGCGCGGCCGATTCGGCGGATTGGTTTTCGAGGATGCAGGCTTGGCCAGCGCGAAACAAACCTTCTTGCCATTTGGCGTTGCAGTGTAGGCACCCCAGGTGCCGAACTGTCCAATCAGCGACGGCTCCGCGCCGCCGACGGCTGCAGGTTTCGCGGGCGCAGCGCTAGGCTTTGCCGCCGGGGCTTTCGATTTTGCATGCGTTGCTTTCGACGCCGTCTGCGACTGCGCAAGACCGGAAAAGCCGCACACGAACGCGCCAGTCATCAGCACAGCCAGCACCTGCCGCATCGGTATTCGCAGACATCGCATTGCCAGTCCCCGCTCCATGATCGGTATCGAACGTGCCTGTTGTGGGTGAAGATTCCATTTATGCATTAAACGGAAAAGCCCTTTTTGGAAAGGCGGTTGCGAGAATGTAAGGTTACGCGCAATGTGTGGGACAAGCGAATTGAATTGTGGACTGGCCTCAAATCCGCCATGAACAATTCCACGCGCGACTCCATTCGGCCTCTATTCCAGGTGTGTTCATGAAAGCCATTCTCTGTTCGCAATTCTGCGGTCCTGACGATCTCGTGTTGAGTGACATTCCCGAACCGGTTGCAGGTCCCGGTGAAGTCGTGATCGCGATCAAATCAGCGGCGCTGAATTTTTTCGACCTGTTGATGATCCAGGGCAAGTATCAGGTGAAACCACCGTTTCCGTTTTCACCGGCGGCAGAAATCGCAGGCGTTGTCGAGAGCGTGGGTTCCGGTGTCACCGATGTGAAGCCGGGCGATCGCGTCGCAGCCTCATGCGGACACAATGGAGCACGTCAGAAGATCGCGTTGCCTGCTTCGTCCGTCGTAAAGATTCCCGACAATCTCGATTTCGACCGCGCCGCCGGCATTATCGTGATCTACGGAACAGCGCTGCATGCGCTGCAGGACCGTGCCGATCCGAAGCCGGGTGAAACGCTCGCCGTGTTCGGCGCCGCCGGCGGCACTGGTCTTGCCGCGTGCGAACTCGGCAAACTGCTCGGTCTCAAGGTGATCGCCTGTGCATCCTCCGACGAAAAGCTTGAATTCGCCAAGCAGCACGGCGCCGAGCTGACCATCAATTACGCCAAGGAAGACCTGAAGGACGCGCTCAAGCGCATCGGCGGCGAAAAGGGAATCGACATTGTGTTCGATCCGGTCGGCGGCGCCTATGCCGAAGCCGGTGTTCGTTCGCTGGCATGGAAAGGCCGCTTTCTGGTGATCGGTTTCGCCGCAGGCGAGATTCCAAAAATCCCGCTCAACCTGGCCTTGCTCAAAGGCTGCGATATTCGTGGCGTGTTCTGGGGCGCTTATATGCGCCGCGATCCCAAGGATGGCCGCGCCAATCTCGAGAAGCTGATGCGGTGGGCAGCCGAAGGAAAGATTTCGTCGCACGTCGACCGCACCTTCCCGCTGGAGCAAACCGCCGACGCCCTCAAGGTCCTTGCCGGACGTCAGGCCATGGGCAAGGTAATCCTTCACCCCTGAGCTTCAGCACAAAGAAAACGCGCGGGACGACCCGCGCGTTTTTGTCTGCGTCGTTTTGAATGATAACAGGCGCCCTAAAATGCGGCGCCTGATTGACTCTCAGTCTTTCTTATCCAGCACACGTTTCAACGCCGCGCGCGCCGCGTCCCGGTGATCGGATGTGATGTGGCTCGCCACCATACGGATCGCGGTTGCAAGGACCGCGGCATCATCCGTGAACCCAAGCACCGGCAGGACATCGGGAACGAAATCAAACGGCAGCACGAAATAGGCAATCGCGCCAAGCAGCGACACCTGAACGTGCCGCGGCGTTTCACGGTCGAACGCGCAATAATAAGCCGCGAGCAACTCCTCGGCGAATGGCAGGCTGGCGACGACGCGCTTGAACTTGGTCCAGAAGCGCTTCCGCAGACGCTCAGGATCCTTTGCCAGTTCGTCGGCCGGTCCAAAGTGCATGGTGTCGTCGGATGCCATCATATGGTTCCCAGGTTCCTGTCGGCAGCGGGCCGATACGCTTTGATATGTGGAAATTCTGCCCGGGCGCCACAAGATGAAGCGTGGATAGTTAGCCGGCGATTTTGTTCATCGCCTCGGCCAGCGCAATATCCCGCTGGGTGACGCCACCCGCGTCATGGGTGCTCAGAACCACCTCGACGGTCTTGTAGACATTACGCCATTCCGGGTGATGGTCGTTCTTCTCGGCGACCAGCGCGACGCGGGTCATGAAGCCGAACGCTTCGTTGAAATTCTTGAAGGTGAAGGTGCGCGAGATGGCGTCACGACCAGACACCTCCGACCATCCGCTCAGGCTTGCCAGCGCCGCCTTCCGAGCCTCAGAAGCCAGTTTTTCCACCATGTTAACCTCCTTCACCTGAACTTTACCGCTTGCACCGTCGTTCCCGTCCTAGAACGCAGTCAGGGCTTGGATGTGCCGGTTGATAACAAGCCCGCGAAGACCGCTAACCATGAACACCATGGAATCGCCGGATATGCTATCCATTTGCTAGAGTTCCGACCCCGACAGGCGCGACGAACAATGGGCATCAGTGATATGTTTTCCAGACCTGCGCTGGACCCGGCGAAGACGCCCGGCACCCTGACGCCGCGGTCGCGCAAATCGAAAGCCTTGCTGATCGTCATTGCGGCGGTGCTCGCCACCGTGGCCGCCGTGGGCGGGGCGACTTATTACATGACGCGCGCGGTTCATCTCCGGATCGCGGTCGGTCCCCCGAACAGCGACGATGTGAAGGTCATTCAGTCCATCACGCAAATGTTCTCACGTGATCGCAGTTATGTCAGGCTGCGGCCGATCGTCACCGAAGGCGCCACCGCGAGTGCTGCGAGTTTGACCGCAGGCACGACAGACCTCGCCGTCGTGCGTGGAGACCTCGACCTGCCGAAGAATGCGCAGGCTGTCGCCAGCATCCGCAAGAACTTCGCCGTGCTGTGGGTCCCCGGAGCTCACCGCAAGGGTAGCATCACCAAGATCGAGCAGCTTGCGGGCAAACGTATTGGCGTGATCGGCCGCACACCGGCCAACGTCAATTTGCTGAAAGTGATCCTGACGCAATCCGGCGTTAATTTTGACAAAGTGCAGACCGTTCAGTTCAGCACCACCGGCTTTGCCGAAGCTGTCAAAAACGAAAAGATCGACGCATTCCTTGCAGTCGGTCCGCTCAACAGCAAAATCACCTCGGATGCCATTGCAGTCACGGCGAAGGACAAGAAGGTCACCTTCCTGTCGATCGACACCGCCGACGCCATCGCGCAAAAGTACCCCGCCTACGATTCCGGGGAAATTCCCGCAGGAACATTCGGCGCGAATCCTGCACGCCCGGACGACAAGATCGACACCATCACGTTCGCGCATCACATCGTCGCGCGCAGCTCATTGTCAGAGGCAACGGTCGGCGCGCTCACCCGTCAATTGTTCGCAATCCGCCAAAGCATCCAGAACGAATTCCCGCTCTCGGCGAAACTTGAAACGCCGGACACCGACAAGGACGCTGCCATTCCCGCGCATCCCGGCGCCGCCGCCTATGTTGACGGTGAAGAGAAAACCTTTCTCGACAAATACAGCGATTACATCTGGGGCAGCCTGATGGCGCTGTCCGCGCTCGGCTCTGCCGGCGCGTGGTTTGCGAGCTATCTGCGCAAGGACGAGCGCGTAACCAATTCTTCGCTGCGCGAGCGCTTGCTGCAGATGCTCTCAGCCGCACGCAAGTCGACCTCCATGGAGGAACTCGACGCGATGCAGGCGGAAGCCGACGAGATCATGACCAATACCCTGCACTGCTTCGAGGATGGGGCCATCGAGGAAGGCTCATTGACAGCCTTCAGCATTGCACTTGAGCAGTTCCACAACGCGGTGGCCGACCGGAAGGCGTTTCTGCTGCAGATGCCGGAGACCCCGACCCGTACCCCACGCCCTCACGTGGCTTAAACCTTTCTCCACGCCAATCCCGGCGCCGAACGCTCTATCGCTTGCCGATACGTTGCATGCGTTTTCCTCCGAGCGCGTTTCGCCAAGGCGTCACATAACCTTCCTTATTCTGTCAGGCATGCGCTGCATGGTGCCGCCCGCTGAGCCATGGACGGGCTTGCCGTGGGCGGGCCGGCTTGGATACCTGCTTTGGAGGCTTTCGTGACCCTTCGCATTTCTCGCCGACGCTTTCTGACAACCGCCGCCGCGGGCGGTATCACCGCAGCAAGCGGCATCGCGATGCCTCATCTCAGCCGCGCGGCAGACCGCCCGATGGTGTCCCATGGCGTGCAATCGGGTGACGTCAACGTCGACAGCGGCGTGGTGTGGGCGCGTGCCGATCGCCCCGCGCAGCTGATGGTCGAGGTCGCGACGACCGAATCGTTCAAGGACGCCCGCGCGCTACCGCCGATCAACGCGATGCCGGAAAACGATTTCACCGCCAAAATGCTGATCGAGGATCTGCCCTCCGATCAAACGATCTTTTACCGCGCCCGCTTCCGCGATCTGTCTCACATCAACATCGTCGGTGAGCCCGTGGTCGGCCGCTTCCGCACCGCACCGGCAAGCCGTCGCGACGTGTCTTTCGTCTGGGGCGGCGACGTCGCCGGGCAAGGCTGGGGCATCAACCCCGACGACGGCGGCATGTTCACCTTCGCGGCGATGCGCAAGCACAATCCCGACTTCCTGATTCACTCCGGCGATACGATTTATGCGGACGGCATCATTCCGTCAGAAGTCAAACTCCCCAACGGCAAGACCTGGAAGAACATTACGATTCCGGAGAAGGCGAAAGTCGCCGAAACGCTCGACGAATACCGCGCCGCGCACAAATATAACTTCCTCGACGACAACGTCCGCGCCTTCAACGCTGAAGTGCCGATCTTCGTGCAGTGGGACGATCACGAGATCTGCAACAACTGGTCGCTGTCGAAGCAACTGCCGGCCGATTACAAAGAGCGTGACATCACGCTGCTTGCGGCGCGCGGGGCGAAAGCGTTCCACGAAATGTATCCGATGCGGGAAAGCATCGTCGAACCCGGCCGCGTCTACCGGACCATCAATTACGGCCCGCACGTCGACGTGTTCATGCTCGACGAGCGCAGCTATCGCGGCCCGAACGGCGAGAATCAGCAGACCAGCTACGGACCCGATGCTTACTTCATCGGGCCGGACCAGCTCGCCTGGCTCAAGCGCGAACTTTTGAAGTCGAAAGCGACCTGGAAGGTGATCGCCTCCGACATGCCGCTCAGCATCATCGTTTATGATGATGCCACCGCCAAAAAGGGCTCCGAGGCCTTTGCCCAGGGCGATGGCCCGGTCCGCGGCCGCGAGTTCGAAATCGCCGATCTGCTGCGGTTCATCAAGACCGCCGGCATCCGCAACACGGTGTGGCTGACCGCCGACGTCCATTACACCGCCGCCCACTACTACAACCCCGACAAGGCCCAGTTCCAGGACTTCGAACCGTTCTGGGAGTTCGTCTCCGGCCCGTTCCACGCCGGAAGTTTCGGCCCAGGGGGCATGGACAACACGTTCGGCCCCGAGGTGCGTTTCGTGAAGGGCCCGGGGCCTGGTCATCAGAACCTGCCGCCATCGGAGGGCATGCAGTTCTTCGGCCACGTCAAAATCGAGGGCGCGACCGGACAGATGACCGTGACCCTCCGGGATAGGGCCGATACGGCCCTTTGGGCGATCACCCTCGACCCCAAAATGGGCTAACCAAACCCCCGAATATGCATTGTTTTCCGGCGATTTCTGACTATATTGCGCCGCAACGCGTCCGAGTACCCGGCCCCTTTTGGGCCGGGTTTGCTTTTGCAGGGATTGCCCAACGCGTTTTCACCAGGTTGCCCCGTGCCATTCGACGATGGATTGGGCCTGCGTTGAACCCGAGATCAAGGGCACCCAGACCGTTAAACCAGAAGAAGATCCCATGAATCTGCGCAACATCGCCATCATCGCTCACGTCGACCACGGCAAGACCACCCTCGTCGACAAACTCCTCCAGCAGTCCGGCACCTATCGCGAGAACCAGCGAGTGACCGAGCGCGCGATGGATTCCAACGATCTGGAAAAAGAGCGCGGCATCACCATTCTCGCCAAGTGCACCTCGGTGCAATGGGAAGACACACAGATCAACATCGTCGACACCCCCGGCCACGCCGACTTCGGCGGTGAGGTGGAGCGCATCCTGTCGATGGTCGACGGCGTCATCGTGCTCGTCGACGCTGCAGAAGGTCCGATGCCGCAGACCAAGTTCGTGGTCGGCAAGGCACTCAAGCTCGGCCTCAAGCCGATCGTCGCAATCAACAAGGTGGACCGTCCCGACGCGCGCATCACCGAAGTGGTCAACGAGGTATTCGACCTGTTCGCCGCGCTCGACGCCACTGACGAGCAGCTCGACTTCCCGATTCTCTACGGCTCGGGCAAGAACGGCTGGATGGCCGACAGCCCGGATGCCTCCCATGACGTCGGCATGAAGCCGCTGTTCGATCTCGTCATCAAGCATGTCGCGCCACCGGTGGTGGAAGAAGGTCCGTTCCGTCTGCTCGGCACCATTCTCGAAGCCAACCCCTATCTCGGCCGCATCATCACCGGCCGCATCGCATCCGGTTCGGTGAAGCCCAACCAGGCGGTCAAGGTCTTGTCGCGCGACGGCAAGGTTGTCGAAACCGGCCGCATCACCAAGATCCTCGCGTTCCGTGGTCTTGAGCGGCAGCCGGTGGATCTCGCCGAAGCCGGCGACATCGTCGCCATTGCAGGCCTCACCAAGGGCACAGTCGCCGACACGTTCTGCGACCCATCGGTCGAGACGCCGATCCAGGCGCAGCCGATCGATCCGCCGACCGTGTCGATGTCGTTCATCGTCAACAACTCGCCGCTCGCCGGCACCGAAGGCGACAAGGTGACCAGCCGCCTCATTCGTGACCGCCTGCTGCGCGAGGCCGAAGGCAACGTCGCGCTGCGCGTGGTGGAAGCCGCCGACAAGGATTCGATGGAAGTCTCCGGCCGCGGCGAATTGCAGCTTGCGATCCTGATCGAAAACATGCGCCGCGAAGGTTTTGAGCTCTCCGTCTCGCGTCCGCGCGTCGTCTTCACCAAGGATGAGAACGGCAAGATTCTGGAGCCGGTCGAGGAAGTCGTCGTCGACGTGGACGAAGAGTTCTCTGGCGTGGTCGTGCAGAAGATGAGCGAGCGCAAGGCTGAAATGATCGAAATGCGCCCCTCTGGCGGCAATCGTCTGCGTCTGGTGTTCTACGCACCGACCCGCGGCCTGATCGGCTATCAGGGCGAACTGATGACCGACACGCGCGGCACCGCGATCATGAACCGGCTGTTTCACGACTACCTGCCGTACAAGGGCGAGATCCAGGGCCGCCGCAACGGCGTCTTGATCTCGAACGATCAGGGCGAAGCGGTCGCCTACGCGATGTTCAAGCTGGAAGACCGCGGCCCGATGATGATCGAGCCGGGCTGGCGGGTCTATCGCGGCATGATCGTGGGTGAACACACCCGCGACAACGACCTCGAGATCAACGTGCTCAAGGGCAAGCAGCTGACCAACATCCGCACCACGTCGAAGGACGAAGCCGTTCGTCTGACGCCGCCGATCAAGATGACGCTGGAAAAGGCGCTCGCCTACATCGAGGACGATGAGCTTGTCGAAATCACGCCGAAGTCGATCCGGCTGCGCAAGCGCCACCTTGATCCCAACGAGCGCAAGCGCGCCGAGAAGACCAAGGAAGCTCTCGCGAGCTAACGCGTTCAACAATCTGTCATCTGAGACCAAAATGGCCGGGCTTGTCCCGGCCATTTTTATTGAGCCGCTGGTAAAGACCAATAGAGTTCGATCACAACGGAGGGGATGACGAGTGGTGTTCAGTTCGCCATAATGTCAGTCGCCTTTAACGTTGAATGACTGTACGACCGCCGCCATGTCCCTTCCCTCTCACGTCGACGTCGCGATTATCGGAGCCGGCGCGGCAGGCCTTGCGGCTGCACGTACGCTGGAGAATTCGGCGCTTTCAATACTGATCCTCGAGGCGCGCGACCGGATCGGCGGCCGCAGTCATACAACTATTCTGGAAAACAACATCATCTTCGATGTCGGCTGCGAATGGCTGCATTCCGCAAACAAGAACTCCTTCGTGCCGATCGCAAACGAACTTGGCTTCGTGATCGACAAGACGCGCCCACGCTGGCGCGAGCAGAGCCTCAATCTCGGCTTTCCACCTGAGCAGCGCGATGATTTCCTGAAGGCGATGGATGAATTCGACGCCCGTGTCGAGGCCGCGTCCGATCTGCCGGAGGATACGGTCGCGAGCAAATGGCTCGAGCCGGGCAATCGCTGGAACGCACAGATCGATGCCATCAGCACGTACATCAACGGCTGCGAGCTCGACCAGGTTTCGACCTACGATTTCGATGCCTATGAAGATACCGGCGAGAACTGGCGGCTGAGCAAAGGTTACGGCGCGCTAATCGCGGCCTATGGCGCGCCTTGCAAGGTCGCGCTCAATACCCAGGTCACACTGATCGATCATTCGGGCCCGCGCATCCGCATCGAGACTTCGCGCGGCACGCTCACTGCAGGCAAGATCATCGTCACAGCACCGACCGATCTCATTGCGAATGAATCGATTCGGTTTCAGCCCGCCCTCCCTGAAAAGGTCGCCGCGGCGGCGGGGCTGCCGCTCGGCCTTGCCGACAAGGTGATGCTGGCGCTGGACGATCCGGAAGCGCTGCCGCGTGACGGGCATCTCTATGGCGCGCTCGACCGCGCCGGCACCGGCAGCTATCACCTGCGGCCGCTGGGTCAGCCCTGCATTGCGGGCTTCTTTGGCGGCTCCTTTGCGCGCCAGCTTGAAGACGCGGGCGAAGGCGCTCTTGCGGCGCAGGCCATCGATGAGCTTGTCGCGCTGATCGGGGCCGATTTTCGCAAGAAAGTCAGGCCGATCGGGGAATCGCGCTGGGCGCATGATCCGTTTGCGCGCGGCTCGTACTCCCATGCGCTGCCGGGACATGCCGATGATCGCGCCACATTGGCCGCACCGATCACTGGCCGCCTGTTTTTCGCAGGTGAGGCAACATCGCCGAATTTCTTCACCACCGCCCATGGCGCGCAGGAAAGCGGCGTCCGCGCCGCTAAGGAAGTGCTGGCGAGCTCATCGGCGGTGTGACGACCATCGTTATCGTCGCTTTGCGATGCTTCGTTCCTGTCCCGTAGATGACTGAAGGTTCAGTCCCGATGCATTCGCGATCAGTGACGACAACAAACCTCCCTCTTTGCTTTCCGCCAGCCAGTGCCCCTCATTGCCGAAAGGCGGCAGCACGCGAAAGTCCACCTTGCCGCCCGCACTGTGAAACGCATCGGCCATGCGTTCAGAAAACGCCGGCGGGAAATAGGAATCATTCTCCGCCACCAACCACGTCACCGGGACTCGCGCACGCTCACCCAGGCGACCAGCAGCTTCGAGAAGTTTGTCCGACGCGCAGATGGTGTCGGCGCGATTATTGGCGAGACCGCCTCGCCCGGGGGCAAAGACGATGATGGCAGAGATGCTCTTCGGGTCCCGCTCCGCCAGAAACAATGCGCCCCACCCGCCGGCGGAATGGCCGACGACCACCGTGGCATCCTTTCGCACGAACGGTTGCTCGCGCATGTAACGCAACGCCGCCAGGATCGAGTCCCCTGTGGTTTGCCCGGACAGCGTGTACTCCGCGTTGTCGCAGCCGTTCTGGTCCTCGAGATAGGGGCCGCCGGTCTTTCCGTGACCCGGCCGCTGCGGAACCAGCACTGCAAAGCCGCGCGCCACGAGAGTGGCTGCCAAGGCGGAATATTCCGGCTGGGGCATTTGCGCGCGCTGCAGCCGGTTCTGCGTGGACGCATGGGCTATGATGGCAAGCCGAAACGGGCCCTGTCCGGCGGGGCGAAACAACACCGCTCGCGAAGGTGTGATCAGATCCTGACTCGGCACCAACCATTCCTGCCGCCGATTCGGAAACGTCTCCTTGCTCTGCGGGCCGAATTTCACCTCAGCCAGCGACGCTGATGGATCGAGCAGAAAACTGATCGATACAAACAGGGCGATAAATCGAGGGATTTTGATTTTAATCATTCCAGCGTGGATGATTATCCACCGATGCGCACCGCGCCAACGGGATTTGCAGGCCATTCTGTCCCTTTTCGAAACAGGCGCCGCACGACGTGATGCAAAAAGCTCACATATTAACTGATAATTAATGATGGACCTTGAAGCCCGGCCCGTGACTTGCTTTGATTGCGTCCATGAGCACGATCCTTATCGAGGTCCGACCGGCCAAAGCGTCAGACGCGTCAGCAATTGCTGCCACGCATGACGAGGCATGGCGTTCTGCCTATCAGGGAATTATCCCCGGCGCCGAACTCGAAAAACTGATTAATCGCCGCGGCCCGCAGTGGTGGGACAGCGCGATCCGCAAGGGCAGCCGCGTCAGCGTGTTGTCGTTCGGCGACAAGATCGCAGGCTATGCCAATTACGGGCGTAACCGGGCCCGCAGCCTGCACTTCGAGGGCGAGATCTACGAACTTTACCTCCGCCCCGAGTTCCAGGGCCTCGGCTTCGGCCGCCGCCTGTTCACTGCCGCAAAGCGCGATTTGGTCCAAAGCGGGCTGAAAAGCATGGTGATCTGGGCGCTGTCGGACAACGAACCGGCTGTTGAATTCTACCGCACCTTAGGTGGTCGGATGGTCGCCCGGTCATCCGAACGATTTGGCGGCAAATCGCTCGACAAGGTCGCTTTCGCCTGGACGGCCTGATACTGCATTCCCACTAAACGAACTGGTTCCCGCCATGATGCTGATGCACTTGGCGGGTTCCGGTTATTTGCCTGTCACACACACTAAGGTTTGTCATGCGTATCGACGCAATCTCTATCGGAAAGAACCCACCCGACGACGTCAACGTTGTCATCGAAGTTCCGGTCGGCGGCGAGCCGATCAAATATGAACTCGACAAGGAAGCCGGCACGTTGGTGGTGGACCGCTTCCTCTATACCGCGATGCGCTATCCGGGGAATTATGGGTTCATTCCGCACACGCTGTCGGACGATGGCGACCCTTGCGACGTGCTGGTGGCCAACACCCGCGCCATCGTGCCGGGCGCGGTAATGAGCGTGCGTCCGGTCGGCGTGCTGTTCATGGAAGACGAGGCCGGCGGCGACGAGAAGATTATCGCGGTGCCGTCGTCCAAGCTCACCCAGCGCTACGACAAGGTCACGAATTACAACGATCTGCCGGACATCACGCTGCAGCAGATCCAGCACTTCTTTGAGCACTACAAGGATCTTGAGCCCAAGAAGTGGGTGAAGGTGCTGCGCTGGGGCGACGCCGCTGAAGCGCGCAAGCTGATCCTTGAAGGAATCGAACGCGCCAAGAAGGCGAAGTAAGACGCACTTAAACGAAGCGGAGTGTTCACCACTCCGCTTCGTTGCTATCAAACGCTGGGCGCAGGCAAGCCCTTGATGGCACAAGCCGCGCGCAGTGTATTCACCAGCAGGCACGCCACCGTCATTTGGCCGACGCCGCCCGGAACAGGGGTGATTGCCCCCGCAACATCCAGCGCTTCCTGATAGGCGACGTCGCCGACCAGACGATTTTTTCCGTCGGCACCCGGCAAGCGGTTGATGCCGACATCGATCACGGTCGCACCCGGCTTGAGCCAGCTGCCCTTGACCATCTCAGGCCGGCCAACCGCCGCATAAACCAGATCCGCACGCCGGCAGATGTCCGCAAGATCGCGCGTGCGCGAATGCGCAATCGTCACTGTGGCATTTTCATTGAGCAGCAACTGCACCAGCGGGCGTCCCACCAGGTTCGAGCGCCCGAGGATGATGGCATTCATGCCCTCTAATGACGCATGCACAGTCTTGGTCAAAATGATGCAACCCAGCGGCGTGCACGGCGTCAGCGCCGGAAGACCATTGGCGAGCCGGCCCGCATTGAGCGGGTTCAAACCATCAACGTCCTTGGCTGGATCGATTGCATTGATGACGGCCTGGGAATCAAGCCCCGCCGGCAACGGCAATTGCACCAGAATGCCATGCACCGCGGGATCGGAATTGAGCTTCGCCACCAGTGCCATGAGATCGGCCTGCGACGTGTCAGCCGGCAG
Source organism: Bradyrhizobium sp. SYSU BS000235 (assembly GCF_049747295.1). NCBI lineage: Bacteria > Pseudomonadati > Pseudomonadota > Alphaproteobacteria > Hyphomicrobiales > Nitrobacteraceae > Bradyrhizobium > Bradyrhizobium sp. SYSU BS000235. The sequence goes on along the minus strand of NZ_JBMHJM010000001.1, from coordinate 2,428,525 downwards.
CTTGTGCTCGAACGACGTCATGCCGGCGGCCTCGGTCTGCTTCGCCTTATTGCGAACGTAGACTTCACTGGCAGGATCGTGACCGACAAGCACCACCGCAAGTCCCGGCGTCAGGCCATGGTCGCGTTTGACGCGGGTAACTTCTTCGGCAACGCGCGCACGCAGATCGGCGGCAACCAGTTTTCCATCGATGATCCGGGCTGACATCAGAGCTCTTTTTTCTCCGTCAAATTTTGCAGGGCATCGCCCAGTTTCCTGGGCTCGCCATCGATCGCGATCTGCTTGAGCCGCGACGTCGTGCCTGACATCACGCGCACGCTGCTCTTCGGCACGCGCAACGCCTTGGCAAGCAATTCGATCACGGCTCGATTGGCCTCGCCGCCTTCGGCGATGGCGCGGACGCGCACCTTGAGCACGCTGCGGCCGTTGGCCAGTGTTTCAATTCCGTCGACCGCATCCTGGCCGCCGCGAGGCGTTACCCGTATCGCGACGCTGACGCCCTCAACGGAAAATCGCCACGGCAGCGCCAAGGATGGTCCGTCCGAACAATCAGATCACGTTGGGGTAGATGTAATATTCGATCACACGCTGGATGAACATGATGATCAGGATGACGATGATCGGCGAGATATCGAGGCCGCCGAAGTTCGGCATCATGTTGCGGATCGGCCGCAGCACCGGCTCGGTGATCTTGTAGAGGAATTCCGCGACCGAGGCGACGAACTGGTTGCGTGTGTTCACGACATTGAACGCGATCAGCCAGGACAAAATGGCCGAGGCGATCAGCAACCAGACATACAGGTTGAGAACGATCAGAATGATGTCGAGAATGGCGCGCATGGCGGGTCTGGCTCGCGTGAGGAACTGCTGCCTCAATACCGGTTCGCTGCCCCGCAAACAAGGGAGGTCCCGGGGGGAACGCCCTAAACCGGGGGTTCGCCGTTCTTGACTTGGCGTTGGCATGGACTGTAAATGACCGCACTTATCGGTCGGTAGTGCCGAGATAAGGGGCCATAGCTCAGCTGGGAGAGCGCGTCGTTCGCAATGACGAGGTCGGCGGTTCGATCCCGCCTGGCTCCACCAAATGCCCTCCGCAAATCCCCGCCGCCGAAAGCGGTTTTTCCTTCTGACATGCCGATGCATTAGAGTACGCGACAGCCACGATGGGCTGCCGCCGTGCGGTCCTCTGTGTCACCGCAAATCAAGGAGCTGTCCGTGCCGACCGAACGATTTCAATTTCCAGGCTCGAATGGCCAGATGCTGGCCGCGTCCCTCGATCTGCCGGCGGGCGCGCCGGTCGCCTACGCACTGCTGGCGCACTGTTTTACCTGCGGCAAGGACGTCCTCGCGGCAAGACGCATTGCCGAAGGGCTGGCGCAGCACGGTATCGCCACATTGCGGTTTGACTTCACCGGCATCGGTGCCAGCGAGGGCGAGTTTGCCAACAGTACCTTTTCGTCCAACATCGCGGACCTGGTGCTGGCAGCGGATCACCTGCGCAAGGCCCACCAGGCACCGTCGATCCTGATCGGCCACAGCCTCGGCGGTGCGGCGATCCTGGCGGCGGCAGCGCAAATTCCCGAGGCGAAGTGCGTCGCCACGATCGCAGCGCCTTCAGACCCCGCTCACGTCACGCATCTTTTCAAAGACCACATTCCTGCGATTCGCGAGCAAGGCGAAGTCGAGGTCTCGCTCGCCGGCCACCCATTCCGGATCAAACGCGAATTTCTCGATGACGTCGCCGAACACCGCCTGCTGGACACCGTCGGAAAACTTCACAAGGCGCTGCTGATCTTTCATGCCCCGACCGACGATTACGTCAGCATCGAGAATGCCACCAAGATCTTCATCGCGGCCAAGCATCCCAAAAGTTTCGTTTCGCTGGCTGGCGCCGATCACCTGCTGACGAAGAAACAAGACGCTCTTTACGTGGCCGACATGGTGGCCGCATGGGCCGCGCGTTATCTCGACGCGCCGGCCGCAACTGAGGCGCCATCTGCGGACGCCATTCCCGATGGGGTGGTGGTTCGCGAAACAGGCGCGGGCGAGCTGCAGCAGGAGATCCTGGTCGGCAAACACCGTGTGATTGCCGACGAGCCGGTGAGCGCAGGCGGTCTCGATAGCGGGCCCGGTCCTTATGATTTCCTGCTTGCGGGTCTCGGCGCCTGCACATCCATGACCATGCGGCTCTATGCGGAGCGGAAATCAATCCCGCTGGAGCGCACCACGGTGACGCTGAAGCACAACCGGATCTATGCCAAGGACTGCGAAACCTGCGAGACGAAGGAAGGCATGATCAGCCGCATCGACCGAACCATTACAATGGAAGGCAATCTCGATGCGGAGCAGCGCAAGAAGCTGCTCGAAATCGCCGACAAATGCCCGGTGCATCGCACGCTGACATCGGAGATCGATATCGTCACGCGCGCCGCCGAGTAGCGCTTACTCCGCCGCGAGCGATGTGATCGGGATCATCTCCGCATCGCTCGCACACGCTCCAGCACGCGGCGGGCGATGCAGCCAATTGTCGAGGAATGCCCAGAGCCAGGCCCGTTCGGCATGGTCGTGAACCATGCGGCCGGCGAAGTGCGCCGCGCGCAGTTGCGCACCCGGCATCAGTGTTCGTTCATGTCCGCGCGTGGTCCACCGGTGCATCATGGCCTGGGTCACATCGGGATGAAACTGGATGCCGAAGCAACGCCCCGTGCGAAATGCCTGGATTGGGAAGTCGTCGCCTTCCGCCAGCAGGTCGCAGCCGGCTGGAAGGTCGAATCCTTCACGGTGCCAGTGATAAACGTGGGACGGCCATTTCTTGCAGGCTTGCGAGCCGACGTCCGTGGGACGGATCGGATAGTAACCGACTTCGGCACGGCCTTCAGGATGAGGTGCAACCCGCGCCCCGAGTTGCTTCGCCAGCATCTGCGCGCCGAGGCAAATCCCCAAAAACGGCTTATTCTCTTTCAGCGGAACAGCCAGCCAATCGATCTCCCGGCGGATGAAATCATCGCCGTCGTTGGCACTCATGGGTCCGCCGAACATGACCGCGCCGGCATAACCCTCGAGAGACTCTGGTAGCGCGTCACCCAAGACCGGGCGGCGAATATCGAGCGGATGGCCAAAGGCGCGCAGAGCGTTCCCAACCCGGCCCGGGGTCGACAGTGGCCCATGCAAAACGATCAGAACCGGATCAAGGGGCGAGGCAAAGCCTCCCACCTGCCTTTGACGAGGCTGCTTGAAGGCGGCGAACGGTCGATCCTTGTCAGGTAGCAACATGCTTTTTCTTCTTCGGGCGGTCCCGGCGCAATAAAGCTAACGTATCGAATACCAAATTTGGAAATATTTTGTTGCCGTACTGTCGCAAAGAAGGTCTGCGCTAGCCGCGCTTCCGTTGCACCTTGGACACCGATGCCAGCACCAGGCTCCGTGGCGCAAACCGCAGCAAAAACGGGATCATACGGACGCCGACGCCCGGCAGGATCAGCCGCTTGTTGGCGATCAGGCCGCGGTAACCGGCTCTTGCCACGGCGGCTGCCGAAACATTGAGCACGGCGGAATCAAACCCAGGGCTAAATCCAGCCCGGCCCTGGAACTCCGTCGGAACCGGTCCAGGGCAAAGCGCCGTCACGCGGACCCCTTTGGGGCCGAGTTCGCCGCGCATCGCTTCGGTAAAGGACAGCACATAGGCCTTGGTGGCGTAGTACACCGCCATCCTCGGACCGGGAAGAAACGCCGAAATCGACGCGACGTTGAGGATGCCGCCGCGATGGCGAACCAGGCTTTCGGCAAACCGCAGGGATAGATCGGTCAGGACGCGAACGTTGAGATCCACCATCGCGAGCTGCTGATGACGATCCAGTTCCATCGCTTCGCCGAACAGCCCGAAGCCTGCGTTGTTGACGACCGTCTCGACCTCGACACCCATCTTGGCCAGCGTCGCAGCGATCAAATCGCAGGCGTCCGGCTGATGCAGATCGCACGTGATGACGAAGGGCTTGGGGCCCCCGGCAGCAACGATTTCGTCCGAGAGTTGCCTGAGGCGATCAGAGCGGCGGGCCACCAGGACAATGCGATTGCCATGCATGGCGAAAATCCGCGCCAGTTCTGCGCCGATGCCTGATGAAGCTCCGGTGATTAACGTGACGCGTTCGGTCATGCCTATACTTTGTTATGGTTCGTTTTTGTAATGCGAAACTGAAAAGACAGGAAGCGTCGTGCAAATAAGGCGAAAGCCTGCAGGAATTATGTTGTCTTGTCCGAGGTCAGTTGGCTGTCAGCAACGCTGCGCTTGAGGTTGACGCGATCGCGCGACGAGATGCCGAGCAAATCTGCTGCGCGCCACACGATGTTGTCCTCGAACTCGCTGACATTGCCGTCGGCATAGACCAACTCCCACATCATCTCAATGATGCGCAACCGGCCCACTTCATCGACGGAACGCATGATGACGCTGGTGAAGTGGTAAAGATCAACGGCCTCCCCCTCGACGAGCGTTGCGTCGGCAATCAATTTGTCCGCCGTTCCGGGGTCGAGCGCGAAACGCGTTTCAAGCAAAGTATGAAGCTTTTTCTTTTCGACCTCGGACGGCGGCCCATCAAGCGAGATCACATGAATCAGAAGCGCAGTCGCCGCCAGACGGTAATCACCGTCGCCGAAGCTGCGAGTCTCATGTCCGGAGGGGGAAACGACGTCCGCGATAAAGTGGCGTAATTTGTCCAGCATCAATCTTTGCTATCGGCAACAGGGGGCAGACGCCCTTCGATCTAAGCTACAGAACCTTGATGTTCTATGGCCTGAAAATGAAACTCTGGCAATCTTTGCGGGGTTCCAGCTCCATAGCCCGATCTGGCTATGGCCAAAACCGCTGTGTTTATCGGGCATGGCCGCTACGGGATTTCGTAGATCACGACCTTGTCAGAAATCCCGCGCAATTCCACGCTTTTCTCGACCGGAGAAAGATCGGCCTTGCGCAAAAGCTCCATCACCGCGGGAGATTTTACCACCGGACCGGTCGCATTGATGGCCTGGGCGCTGGCCTGCCCCTGGACCCGCGCGGCAATATTTACCGTCTGGCCAAAGTAATCCTGCCTGTCGTTCAGCATCACCGCAAGACAGGCCCCTTCATGGATTCCGATCTTGACCAGCAGGTCCTGCGTCCCGCGCTCTTCGTTGAGGGCATCCATGGCTTTGCGCATGCGTAAGCCCGCCGCAATGGCCTGTTCGGGCCGCACGAAGGTTGCCATCACAGCGTCGCCGATGGTTTTCACCACGGCGCCGGCTTCTGACGCGATGATTTCCAGCAAGGCGCGAAAATGGGCCCGAACCAGGTCAAATGCCGCGAGATCACCGACCCGCTCGTAGAGCGCGGTGGAGCCCTTGAGATCGGTAAACAGGAACGTTAGCGAGGTAATTTTCAGGCGCTGATCGATGTTGAGATTGTCGGCCTTGTACACGTCGCGGAACGTTTGATTCGCAAGAATCCGCTTCGCCGTGACGATCGGCTTGCGCTTGCCGAGTAGGTCGTGCAGCGCGTGACCCGCAATCCATACCGAAGGCAGCACACGCGCTTTGGTTTGATTTTCCAGCGACAGACGCAACGGACCCGGATGCATGGGAATCGTGCCGGTCGGCGCATGCACGCCGTCGAAGATCATCGACGTCGCCTGCTTTTCACGCGACGCCTCGCCCTTGACGTCGAGGAACAGCGCCGAATGGGTGACGGGTTCGAAGACGATGACGAATTCCGCCGGCAGTTGAAGCGACAGCACTGCTTTTTCGCCGGGCGGCAATTCGATCGCCTCCAGCGTCGCCTCGTCAATGAGGCGGCCAAAAGAATCTTCCGAGATATCGATTCCCGAACTCCAGAAAACCTGCCGCCAGTAGTCCCAACTCGGCAAAGTGTTCGGATCATGGGCCGCGATGCGCCGCACCCGTGGACTGACGGTGAAAGCGACCTCGACCTGATCGTCGACCGAAGGTTCATAACCTGCCGCGCAGAGCCCGCAGTGATAGTCTTCGGGACGAAGTTGCTTCAGCGTGTCATGCGCACCGAGCACGCCGCTGCATCCCGGACACAGCACATTCCATGTCAGGTCGAAGATCCCCAGCCGCGAGGCATGAAGGAAACCCGAAATAACCGGCTCTTCACCGAGACGCGCCTTGGCAGCGAACTCAATCAGGTTGATCCGGTTCAACTCGTGGTCAGCGCCGGTCTTGATCAGATCTTCGATCGCATCGACCACCTTCGGATCGGCGGTCTGCTTCAGGACGGAAAAAAGGGATTGGACGTCGTTCATGGACCGATTTTACGGCAGAACAGATGCGTATCCAAGCAACCCATGCGACCTAACGCGGCCGCGAAAACGGCCGCCTGTCACATTTTCGTATCATCCATCGACGTTCCACCGCCCGGCGAGCGGCGCGGCCTGTCAGTTCCCGTAGAGATATTCCGGCAGCCAGAGCGTCAGCCCCGGCCAGATGTACATCAGCACCATGCAAACGATGACGATCAGCATATAGGGCATCATGCCGCCGAAGATCTGATTGAGCGTGACATGGGATGGCGCCACGCCTTTCAGATAGAAGGCCGACATCGCCACCGGCGGCGACAGGAACGCCGCCTGCAGATTGACGAACACCAGCACGCCCCACAGGATCGGATCGATGCCGAAATGCTTGAGCATCGGCAGGAAGATCGGCACGAAGATCACGATGATCTCGGTCCATTCCAGCGGCCAGCCGAGGACGAAAATGATGGCCTGCGACAGGATCATGAACTGAAGCGGCGTCAAGTTCAGCGACAGCACCCAGCTCTCCAGCAACGCTTGGCCGCCAAGGATGGCGAACACCGCCGAGAACAGGGCGGAGCCGACGAACAGCCAGCACACCATCGATGTCGTCTTCGCGGTGAGGAATACGGCTTCCTTGGTGCGCTTCCAGTTCAATGTGCGCGCCTGGAACGCGAGCAGGAACGCACCCGCGGCACCAACCGCCGCCGATTCCGTCGCGGTCGTGATGCCGAGCAGGATCACCGCAAGCACAACCACGGTCAGGATGCCCAGCGGCATCACCGACGTAATCAACAGCCGGAGGACCTCGAACCGCTCCGCCTCCATGGTCCAATAATAGTAGGCCAACAGCAGCAGCAGGATGGCCGCCGTAAAGGCAAAATAAGTATAGAACTGCGGCGGCGGACCTGCCGCCGCGGGCGCCGCCGTTCCACTGCTCTGCAGACCGGCATTGCCCATTTGTTGCAGGGTCTCTGACGCCCCTTCGTTTTCAGAGCTTGAGGCACCAGACGAGCCGCCACCCAATTCCTCGAGCTTTTCTTCGACAGGCTCCGCGCCGGTCGACTGCCCGGCTCCGCTGCCTAGTTGTTCAACGACAGTCGCGGTGGGCGATGCGATGTCCGGTTGCTGGTGGATCACGACATACCACCACGCCCCCCACAGCGTTCCCACCGTGAGCACCAACGGCACCAGTGCAAAGCCAAGATTCTTGAGCAGCATCGAGTAGCCGACCCGCACACCGTCGGCGGTAATGGTTAGCGCCTTCGATGGTGCGAGGACCGCAGCCAGCAGCGCCGGCAGCATTTTGCGGGAGTAGATCTGCTGAAGCTGACCGATCCACGGCCGCACCGGAACACGCGTCTCCTCTTCGGAAAGCTTTGGTGCAATCTTGGGATTCAGCAGTGCCCAGCCGATGATGTAAATCAGATAGAGCAGCGCCAGGAAGAACCCCGGAAACATCGTCGCGGCATAAAGCTTGACGACCGACTGCCCCGCGACGGCGGCGTAGACGATGATCATGACGGACGGCGGAATCAAAATGCCGAGCGTGCCGCCCGCCGTGATGACGCCCGACGCGAGTTTCACGTCGTAACCGGCCTTCAGCATCGGATTGAAAGCAATCACGCCCATCAACACCACGACCGCGCCGACAAGGCCGCTGGCAATGCCCCAGAATGTGCAGACGATCAGGGTTGCCACAGCGAGCGAGGCCGGCAGGCGGCGGAACGCAAGCTGGATCGAGTAGAACATCTTGTCCACCAGCGCGCCGCGCTCCATCACGTAGCCCATCAGCACGAAGAGCGGGATGGAAATCAGTACGTCGTTGGTCATCGCGCCATAGGTGCGCTGGACCATCAGATCGAAGATCTGGTTGTCACCCCATGCCTCTCCCGAGCGGTGATAGGCAAAGAGGCCGAAAAACATGCCCAAGCCCATCAGCGTGAAGGCCGTGGGGAAGCCCATCATGATCACGACCACGATGAGTCCGAGCATCAGAAGGCCAAGTGCTGGGTCGCTCATCGATTCAATTCCCCGCCCATACCACGCTGCCGAGCGCTTTCTTCAATGTTTTGTGCTTGTTCGATCGCGATCTTGCGCGATGCTTCATCGACGTATTCGCTTTGAGCGAGTTGCTCTTCGACGACGTCGATCTCGGATACGTCTTTCAGGCGATCCGGCCACTCCCCGGTCCTGAGACAAATGACGGCGCGCATGATCTCCGCGAAACCTTGCAGCAGCAGCAAAGCACCCGCCAACGGGATCATAAATTTGAAGTGGTAGACCGGAGGACCATCCGCGGTCACGTTCGAATGCTCATTGATGCGCCAGGAGTCGTAGGCGTAGTCCCAGCCGGCATAAACCAGCGCTGCGATGCCGGGCAGGAAAAATACGATGTAGAGCACGAAGTCCAGCAGGGCCTGGGTGCGCGGGCGCATCGAACTGTAAAGGAAATCGCCGCGGACGTGACCGTTCTGCGCCAGCGTGTAGGCGCCCGCGATCATGAACAGGGTGCCATACAGCATATTGGACGCGTCGAAGATCCACGCGGTCGGCATGTTGATGATGTAGCGCTTGAACACCTCAACACACACGAGAGTCATCAGACCGATGATCAGCCAGGCCGCGACCTTTCCGGTCCACGTGCTGATACCGTCGATGGTGTATAGTAAACGTTGCGCTTTCATATATTTGCGCCCGCCAAAGTATGAGGATCGTCAAAAACTCTTGAAACGATACGAAGCACCACCCGGGATTTTGATCCCGGATGATGCCTCAATCGCGAAAGAGATTCCGTTAGGTCTTCTTCTTGGCGTTTGGTCCGAAATAGTGGTTATAAACCATGCGCCGGTTGACCACTGTATCCTGCTCCCATTGCGTTGCGCGCTTGGCAAACGCCACCTGGGATTCGACGATCTCCTTGAACAACGGATTTTCCGCCGACTTCTTGGCGACGACCTCGTCGTAAACCTCGAGTTGCTTCTGCAGGATCGAGTCAGGCGTCTTGTAGAATTTGACCTTATCCTTGGTCTGCATCGTCTCGTAGTCCTTGGAATAGCGATCGATCGCCTTCCATGCCATGTCCTGACTGGCCGCCTCGGCTGCGTTGGCGATAATCGCCTTCATTTTCTCAGGCAGCGCGTCGTACTTGGTCTTGTTGAACATGATCTCGAACTGCTCGGCATTCTGATGGTAGCTCTGCAACATGCAGACCTTGGACACATCGGGGAAACCGAGAACGCGGTCCGAGGATGCGTTGTTGAATTCCGCAGCATCAAGAAGGCCGCGGTCCATCGCCGAGACGATTTCGCCGCCAGGCAACGCGTTCACTGCGGCGCCCAGACCCGTGAACACGTCGATCGAAATGCCGACAGTGCGGAATTTCGTGCCCTTCAGATCATCCGCCTTGGTGACAGGCTTCTTGAACCAGCCGAGCGGCTGCGTCGGCATCGGTCCATAGGGAAACGACACGACATTCGCGCCGATCGACGCATAGAGTTTTTCCAGCAGCTCCTTGCCGCCACCGTACTTGTGCCAGGCGAGCAGCATGTTGGCGTCCATCCCATAACCGGGACCGGATCCCCACAAGGCCAGCGCGGTCTGCTTGCCGTAGTGGTAGACCAGCACGCCATGGCCGCCATCGAGCGTGCCCTTGGAGACTGCGTCGAGCAGACCGAACGCCGGAACGACCGCGCCCGCCGGCAGCACTTCAATCTTGAGATCGCCGCCGGTCATGTCGTTGACCTTCTTGGCGTAGTCGAGCGCGTATTCGTGGAAGATATCTTTCGCCGGCCAGGTGCTCTGCCAGCGCATGCTGATCGGTCCTTGCGACTGTGCGATCACCGGTGTTGCGACAGTTGCAGCCGCACCCGCCGCGGCCACTTTCAAAAAGCGGCGGCGCGTCGGCTTGTCCTTCTTGGATACAGTCATTGCGTTCTCCCCTGCTTAAAGTCAGCCTTTTGGCTTCTTGTGATTGATCGCAAGACAAGGGCTTGCGCCGGGGATTTGCAACAATGATCGGCGTGATGCGACGCTACGACGCGCCTCACGTTCAACCGTCATCCGACTTTGGGATGAGACGCACAGAGCGTCGCCTTTAGGAATTTAATTCCGCTGCAGCGCAATGTGCATCACAAGGCCAGAGCGAATTCGCGTGAGGAAAACGCGTCGGGCGAAGACGCTAGCGCCGCACAAGCCGAAACATCGGAGCGCGATCAGGCTGCGTGGTGACGACAGCCATCGGCGTGATCGGCGCCTTGTCGAGAAGCTCGACCTTGAATGTCCCGATCAATTTCGCCAGCACCAGCGTGGCTTCGGTGATCGCGAATTGTGCACCAATGCAAACACGCGGACCGACGCCAAACGGTAAATAGGCAAATTTGTCGGGCGGCGGATTGCCCGGCAAAAAACGCGTCGGCTCAAACACGTTCGGGTCACGCCAAAGCTTTTCATGCCGATGCAAAACCCATGGCGCAATCATCAACACATCGCCTGGAGCGACAGAAATGCCGGCGACCACATCCGGGCCGCGGGCGGCCCGTACGATCAGAAACGCAGGCGGATAGAGCCGCAAGGTTTCGTCGATGACGGCGCGCGTAAAAGTCAGCCGGGAAAAATCCGGCACGCCACCCGCAGCCACCACCGGCCCCGCTTCTCGCGCGACCTCCTCCTGTGTCGAAGGATCAAGCGACAGCAGATAAAGCGCCCAGAACAGAGCCACCGCCGTGGTTTCGTGGCCGGCAAGGATCATGGTCGAGACCTGATCGCCCAACTGTGCATCGGTGAATGCTTGATTGGTTTCAGGGTCGCGCGCGGCGACCATCAGATCGAACAGATCGCGTGGGGCATTGCCCTCCACCCCCTTCGCCTTGCGCTCAGTGATGAGCGTGCTCATGAACCGGGTCCATTTGCGCCGGAACAGCGCGCGCGAAATGTCTTTTGGGGTCGGCCAGCCAAGCGGCAGCAGGAGATCGAGGAGGCGTGGTTGCGCGAGACGCGCGCCGTAATCATTGACGAAGCCGCGGAGCGCCGCGCCATGCCGCGCGATCTCGAACGAAAACATCGTACGCCCGGCAACATCAAGCGCGAGATGCTGCATGGCTTCGCGCAAATCAACCGGCGATCCGCACTTGGCATCGAGAGCGGCCAGCGCATCATCGGTCGCAGACACCATATGCGGCACCAGCAGCGAGACCGCCCGCGGCGAGAAGGCCGGTGCCAGCGTCCGGCGCTGGGTCTTCCATGTGCGGCCTTCAGCCAGCAAAAGACCCTCGCCGAGGATCGGCCGCAGGACGCGGAAGCCCGCCGGCGTCCTTGTATAGTTCTCGTAATTGTCGACCAGAACATGCCGGATCGTCTCCGGCGTATTGAGGATGAAGCTGCTGCGGCGGAAGAAGCGCCCGCGGACGATGTCTTCTTCGTAAGCCTCCTTGCTCCAGCTCGCGATGGCGTTTCTGCGGATCAGCGACAGGCGATCGAACGCTGACAAATTTTCCGGCGCCAGCGGCGGCCGCGGCGGAATAAGCCGCTTGCTTTGCATCGACGGATCGAAACTTTCAGCAATGCTCACGCGGCGCCTCGCGGTCGAGAGTTCAGCGAACTGGACCATACAACTGGGGCGGGCCGATGGTCGCCCTGCATCTATCTGGCGTGCCCGGCGACCGTTTTCAATCAATTCGCCGTAGCTCTCCATGATCAATGTCGCAGACGGCGGCAGCAGGACTGGACGAGAAATGCACCACGTTTAAAGATCGATTGTGTCCGTGACGTATTGGTTCGTCTTTGCAAGTACAGGAACGTGCCTATGAAATCGCCAGTCAAAATTGCAGCCGCTTGTGTCGTGCTGGCACTCGGGAGTTGGATGGCCGTGTCGCCGGCGGCGGCTCGCCCGCCGACGGCCACGACATCTCCGGGCTATGACCGTGCGCTGATCGAATCTCGCAAGGCCCTCCAGCCAACAACGCCAGACATGAAAGCCGTGCCACGCAAGCGCTCGAAACACGGTCAGCGACCGCACTGATCAGAAATCCGGCGAATGCCGTTGCGACAAACCATGCCGAAATATGCAGTGGCCGGCGGGATGTTCGATCCCGCCGGCCGCTGCATCAGGCCCATGACCATGTCAGCCGCGTGCGGCCGACACGCGCACGACATCTTGCTTCAACAAGTAGACTGATGCAGCAAGAAGAACGACATCCTTCATCAGGAACGGGACGTTGCCGACCATGGCCGGGAAGCCACCGGCGGATTCAGCCCAGCCATCCGGCATGAAGGGAATGATGGTGACCGTACCGATGAAGGTCGCGATCGATCCCAGCGCACCGAGCACACCAGCCGTCTTGTTCCAGAAGCCGGCGAAGATGAGGGCGCCGAAGGTCCATTCGGCGACACCGAGGAACGTGCTGGCGCCGCGGATTCCGAATACAGGGTACATCCATGAAATCAGCGGACCATTGCTGATATAGGGGATCAGGATCTGTGCTTCGTAGTCGAACCACTTCTGGTAGCCGAAGAACAGGAAGATGGTCACCATTGATGCACGAACGAAGTGGTAGTCGAGGTCACTCTTCAGAAAACCTGTGATGAGAGCGTTCATTGTTCTATTCCTAAAATTTGCGAGGCCGTGACGTCTCCGGCGGCGGTCGCTTAAGCGACCGCGGGGAAGTCGATGGCGGTGTCGTTGATGCGGTTGAAGACGTTGGTGAAGGTCGTCACGGCAATCGCCAGGCTGATGTCGACCAACTGCTGATCGGTGTAGCCGGCGGCCCTGATGGCCGCGAACTCCTTGTCGCTGATGGTGCCGCTCGTCTGCGCCAGGTTGTCGACGAAACGAACCAGCGCATCGCGTTTGGCATCGCCGGTGGGCAGACCGGCCCGGATCTGCTTCAGAACGTCGGGCGCAAGACCCGTCATCTTGCCAAGCAGCGAGTGCGCAGCGACACAGTAATCACAGCCTGCAACTTCGCTCACCAGCAGCTTGATGGTTTCCTGGTCTTGCTTGCTGAGCGAGCTCGCCGCGAGGACGGCGTCAGCCTGCAGGATCGCCTTCAGCGCCGCCGGACCATGAGCGCCAATGGCGACAAACGTGTTCGGCACCTTGCCGACGGCCTTTTTGATCTGGGCATAGACGTCAGCGGTGGCGCCGGTCGCGGATTCAACGGAAGGGGTAGCAATGCGGGTCATGGGTGACACTCCTTTGTGCGAGGGTTTGTTGAAGCAACGGTGTCACCCTACAAAGCCGAATTGAGACTGTTGATATTAGTTTATCTCAATAATATGCTCCATCGTCTCATTTTGCGAAGGATCCTCCGATGGACTGGCTCAGCAACCTGCTCACCATGATGCCCGTCAGCGGCCAGCTCGAACTGCGCTGTCACTATGGCGCGCCGTGGCGGGTGGCCTACGAGGTGTCCGACGCCGGAGAGATGCCATACCACGTGATCGTCGGGGGCTCGGCGGTGCTGGATGATCTGGACGGCGGTCCGCCGCAGCATTTGAGTGCGGGCGATATCCTGCTGCTGCCTCATGGCGGTGCGCACGTCCTGCATGACGGCAGCGGCAAGCGCGCGAACAAGGCCACCGACCGCAACGGCCTCAATTTCATCATCAGCGAGAATGCAGGAACAGGTGCGCGGCTGGATATGCTCTGCGGGCGCTTCATGCTCGCGCCCCCGCACGATCGCCTGCTGCTGAGCTACCTGCCGCCACGCCTGATCGTACGTACGGCAAAATCCAGTGACACAGCGGGACCGGCAGGGACCGGCGCTCAGCTGACAGCCCTGATGGAGCTGATGCGGGCGGAAGCCGCCAGCGAAAGCCTCGGCGGACAGGCCATGCTCAACGCGCTCTCCGCCGCTCTTTTCGCGCTGACATTGCGCTTCTCCAGCGAATCGGGTGAAGCGCCCGCCGGCCTGCTGGCTCTCGCCGGCCAACCTCGCCTCGCTCCCGCGTTGCGCGCGTTGTTTCTCGAACCGGCGCGGCCATGGACGCTTCCGGAATTGGCTGAGCTCTGCAACATGTCCCGCGCCACCATTGCGCGTTATTTTCAGGAACGATTGGGCCGTTCCGCCAGCGACCTGTTGGCCGATATCCGCATGACGCTGGCCGCCAATGAACTGCGGACATCATCGGCCTCGGTGGGCGCCGTGGGAGAAGCGGTCGGCTACCAATCCGAAGCCGCCTTCCAGCGCGCCTTCAAGCAACGCATGGGCGTCACGCCAGCGCGCTGGCGGCGCGGGGCGACTGAATAGAAATGGAAATGAATGGTTGAGGAAGGAAGCCGGTGGTGCCGCAAACAGGACTCGAACCTGTGACCCCGTCATTACGAATGACGTGCTCTACCAACTGAGCTATTGCGGCGAACTCCAGAACCGGTACCCGCACCTGATATCGGCCAGCGCGCTGCTTTGCAAGAACATCAACGCGGGAAACCGCTAATCAACTGACAAGTCGGGATAAAAATCCTCGCCAGCCCCCCTCCTGGGCGCCGCGCGGTTTCATCTCATCGTCAAATTCCTCCCGGCGAATCTCATCCTCCACGCCGGGATCGTCAGGCGCCCGGATGATGGGAATCACCGCCGGAATGGATTGGGAATCCGGCTTTTCCAATTCACGCCGCGGACGGAACACCGGCGGCGGGACCGCGGCAATAGGGGGCGGAGCGGGCGGTGGCAGCGGAACAGAAGCTGCTGGCTCCGGAGGCGGTGAAACTTCGGCAGCATTGTCCTGCGTCGCCGAATTGTCCTGGGTAATCGCCTCAGCGACCGGCGAGGCGTCTTTCGCGTCTGCTTCGTTCGCCTCGTCCACGCCGTCTGTCTCAACGGCTGCGGGAAGCGATGTGATCACTGGTTCGTTCACAACCGTCTTCATGATGTCAGCTTCAATGACCGGCGCCTTGTCCGACGGCAGTGCCGCCACCGGGGTCAGCCATTGAAACGCGTCGAGACGGCCCGTGACCGGCGACACCGGCCGCCAGCGATCCGACACATAGCCGTCAGCGGTCCACACGGGATCATGCGCAGCACGAACCGCGCGCAGCATCCAGCTCCGCGCCTCGCCGCCATCGCCGTGCTCGGCGCGCTCCAGCTCCGCCATCATGATCGCAACACGCTGAGTAGGAGCTGCGACAAACGGCGTGAGCGCCTCGCGGGCCCGGGCGAACTCACCGGCATCAATCGCGGCGCGCGCAATGGCAAGCGCGCCTTCGATATGGCCAGGCGACATCGCCGCCAGCTTCTCGACCCGCGTAAGCCGCTGAACCGCAGAATCGCCAAGACGGATGTGGGCGTAAGCATCCGCCAGATCCGGATGCGGCTGGGCATGCCAGGCGTCTTCGACGATTCGCATCGCCCGGCGTGCCTGCCCCTGCTCGCTCAAAAACTTCGCCGCCAGCACCGCTGCGGGCACCAGGGTCGGCGCGAATTTGATGGCTTCCATCGCGCTCGCGCGCGAGCGATCGCGATCTTTCGTCTCAACATCCAGCGCACGCGCCGTCAACAGCACACCGCGCTGACGCTTGTAGCCTGCCGGATCGATCAATCCGGAAGCCAGATCAGTTTCGAGAATCTTCAGTGCGCCGTCCCAATCGCCGCGGCTGCAACGAAAGCCAAGTACGGCATGGGAGGCCCAGGCGGCCGAGGGCGCAACCTTCAGTGCCTCCTCCGCCAAGGCGACCGCAGAGATCAGATCGTCGCGCCGCTGCGCCTCGATGAAGAGCCCGCGCAACCCCAGCAAGCGTGTGTCCTTGCGCTCGGCGAGAGCGTGAAACGCGCGCTGAGCGCCCTCACGGTCACCGTTCATTTGCGCCGACTGCGCATGCAGCAGCATCGCCAGCGGATCCTCCTGCGCGAGACGCCGCGCGACGTCCGCATGACGGCGCGCAGCGAAGTGATCGCCGGTGCCGATCGCGATCAACCCCTGCGTGATGGCGTGGCGCCCACGCGCGTGACGCCGAGTGTGCCGCATCCGGCGAATCCGCTCCGGCGTGCCAAACACACCGCTCACCATCGACCACAGCAGCATCGCCACGAACACGATGATGAGAAACGCCAAAGCCAGCACCGGCAGCGATGTCTCGACCCGCCAGATGCTCCACGACAGCGTGACATTGCCGGTTTGATCCGCAATGACCGCAGCCCCTAGAGCAACTGCACCAATCAGAAAAAGAAACAGAATGATCCGGATCATCGAATTCCCTATCGCGCCGGGGCTGAAAGCGCTGTCATTGTGTCTGAGGCAAATTGCCGGGACGCCGCGAGCGCGGCATCGCGCGCGTCGACCTTCTCGATCCATGATTGAACAGGAGTTCGATCAGCCGCCGGGATCTCCATCAAAGCGCGCTTCGCAGCGTCGAGATCGGAATGCCCGGCCGCCGCAGCGACACGCGCGATCACCGCGCCGTTGCCGCCCGCAGCGACATCCGTCCTCTCAATGCGCACCAACTTTGCCGCACTTTGTCGCAAACGATCGAACATCCCCGTGGGAGCTGCAGCAGTTTCCGGTTTAGGTGCGAGCTTCGGCAACAAGGGTTCAAGTTCCCGCAGCAAGACGCGTGACGATGGCACGCCCGTCGCGGCAAACGCCTCCAGAGGTTTCAACGTGTTGGCATTACTTGCCAAGGACTTCGCTGCAGTGAGCGCCGCAGCATACGGCTCGCCCTGACGGACCAGTGAATCAAGCAAGGTCGCCGCAGCCACGCGGCGCAGCGCAGGATCCTCTGTTGGCGGCTGCGGCGCAGGAGCATTCGCGACTGCTGACAGCGCAACGGTTGCCTGCTCGACTTTGTCGAGCCGTTGTTCGATCGTCGACACATCGGCTGCTGGTGCAGCGCTATCGCGTGGCGCGGATTTGAGATCATCGAGCGCAGCGACCGCCTTGTCGCTTTGGCCGCGAGCCGCAGCGATATCGCTCTTCAATGAGGCAATCGACTTTTCCAACCCATCGATACGCGCCATGACAGCAGCATCAACGGAAGAGGAGGCCGTCGTTGCGGCGTTCGACTCGACCTTTGCAACACGTGCACCGAGCGCAGCAATGTCCGCCCGGGCCGATGCATCGTTGGTGGCGACCGGTGGAGAGACGACAGGCTGAGTTGCTGTATTTTGCCACCCTGCGATGTAGGCCGCACCAAGCACGAGCCCCGCAGCAAATGCGCCGGTTGCGGCAGAGGTCAGCAACGTCACCAGCAGCAGGCGAGAGCGCGTCGAGAATTTTCGCGGCGACGGCTTGTTATTGGCGTCGCCATCTTCCGGCGCCGCTTGCTCGGATTGATCACCATCCGGTGCAGCCGCGCTTGCTTCATCGGCGGGCCGAGGACTTTCAGAAACATCGGCGGCGGTTAATTCGATGGTCGGCGGCGGTCGCTTGCGCGAACCTCCCGCAGGCGGCGCACCTGCCTCGTCTGGCTTGTTGTCATCCATCGAACTTTACTCCTGTCGCCGAAACCTATCAGATTCGACGCGATATCTTACCGCAACGATGGTTGTATTGTCCTGTTGAGGGTCTCGATAACGGCGTCTTCATCGGGCGTACGCGCCACAATGACTTGCGCGGCCCCTGCCTCGCGCAGCACCGCAGCAACGGCATCGGAGATGCAACATTGCGGCAAAGCCAAGGCGGAAATCTCAACGCCGTCGATTCGAGCCGCATCGACAAATGCCCGCGCGGTTCGACGGGAATAATGCAGCACCGCATCGATCCCGCCCGAAGCGAAAGCACTACTCACCTCCGGCGACAGATCCTCTACTGCAGCCATGCGATAGACCGTATGGGTGGTCACCACGAAACCATGCGCGCTCAGGTCACCGGACAGATCGCGCGCCCGATCCGCGCCCGCAAAATAGCAGAGGGCAGCGCCGTTCTTTTTTATTTTCCCCGCGACAGCCGTCTCGACGATAAGTTCGTTGAGCGCCTCAGCATCACCCTTCGCACTGATGACGTTACGAAATCCCGCCCGCCGCGCCGCTTCAGCCGTCTGCTCGCCCACTGTAAATGTTGGCAGGTCCACGAGGCGCTCCATTGCCGGGTGATGAACAAGGGCGCGAACCGCATTGGCGCTGGTCAGAATGATACCGTCATAGGCGAGACCGTCATCCTGGAATGCCAGGGCTTCAAAACGAAGCATCGGCGACAACAGCGCCCGATATCCTCGCGCAAGCAAGGCTGCCGCCGTCCTCTGATTGTCAGGCGCGGGGCGTGTCACGAGAACGGCCATGCATGACTCCAGCAAGAAATGCGTTTCACCAAATGCTGGGCTCCAGCAAGCTCACGCAAGGATGGCTTGCGTGACGATTTCACGTTATGAACCCCAAGGACCATTTAAAGATCATGAACGGCTTATGATCCCTTGGAACGATGCCAGGCTGACGGTAGCCGCGAAAGCTCTGGCAAGACGAGGGAAACGCCGGTTTGATCGCGAAGGCAAGGACTGAAATTGACAAACGGCAAACCCACACTGGTGCTGGGGATCGAAACCACCTGCGATGAAACCGCGGCCGCGGTGGTGGAACGCCGTGGCGACGGCAGCGGCAGAATTCTGTCGAATGTGGTGCGCTCACAGATCGAGGAACATGCGCCGTTTGGCGGCGTGGTCCCCGAAATCGCCGCACGCGCTCATGTCGATATGCTCGATGGCATCATCCGCACCGCCATGGAAGACGCCGGCACGCGATTCGACGCGCTCACAGGTGTTGCCGCTGCCGCGGGTCCCGGTCTGATCGGTGGCGTGATTGTCGGCCTCACCACGGCAAAAGCCATTGCACTGGTCCACGGCACGCCGCTGATTGCCGTCAATCATCTAGAAGCGCATGCGCTGACGCCGCGGCTGACGGTTCCCCTGCCGTTCCCTTATTGTTTGTTCCTGGCTTCAGGCGGTCACACCCAGATCGTCGCCGTGCTGGGTGTCGGACAATACGTCCGCCTCGGCACCACGCTCGATGACGCCATCGGCGAGGCTTTCGACAAGGTCGCGAAAATGCTCGACCTGCCCTATCCGGGTGGACCTCATGTCGAAAAGCTTGCCGCGTATGGTGACCCCGCGCGCTTTCCGTTCCCGCGCCCGATGGTCGGCCGGCCCGACGCAAATTTTTCGCTGTCCGGCTTGAAGACGGCCGTGCGCAACGAAGCCGCACGGTTCGATTCGATCGAGCCGCAGGATATCGCCGACCTTTGCGCGAGCTTTCAGGCGGCCGTGCTTGATCTCACGGCGGATCGTATCCGTGTTGGCCTCAGATTATTTCAGGATCAATTCGGCCCGCCGAGCGCACTTGTCGCGGCGGGTGGTGTCGCCGCCAACATCGCGATCCGCGGTGCCTTGCAGGCGATCGCGGACAGAGCGCAGACTACATTGGTTGTGCCGCCGCCCGCACTCTGCACCGATAATGGCGCCATGATCGCGTGGGCGGGCGCGGAACGGCTCGCGCTTGGTCTACTCGACGACATGGACACCGCGCCGCGGGCGCGCTGGCGGCTGGACGAAAACACGCAAACGCCGGCGAAATTCACCAACACCCGCGCGCGGCACTGATCACCGGGATCGCCATGCCTTCTTATCAAAACATTTCGGTGATCGGCGCTGGCGCCTGGGGCACAGCGCTGGCGAACGCTGCGGCCCGCGCCGGACGCAACGTCACGCTTTACGCACGTGATCCTGCTGCAACCGAGGCAATTTCACGCACGCGGGAAAATCCACGGCTCCCGAATATCCGGCTCACCGCATCCGTTACGGTGACGAGCGATCTGAAGCAAGCCGCCGGGGCCGATGCGCTCTTGCTCGTCACACCGGCGCAGAGCTTGCGTGAAGCCGCGACATCGCTCGCGCCTTATCTTGCGAAAGACATTCCGGCCATTGTTTGTGCCAAAGGCATCGAACGCGGCACGCATCAATTCATGACGGAGATCATTGCGAAGGTTTTGCCGCAGGCTGTCCCAGCAATCCTGTCCGGGCCGAGTTTTGACGTCGATGTCGCGCGCGGGCTGCCGACCGCCGTCACGCTCGCTGCCAGCGATGAAACCATTGCCACCGCGCTCGTGCACGCGCTCGGCTCCGATACGTTTCGCCCCTACCACAGCACGGATGTGCGCGGCGTCGAGATCGGCGGCGCCGCGAAGAATGTGCTGGCGATTGCAGCCGGCATCGTGGTGGGCAAACAACTCGGCGCCTCGGCGCAGGCGGCACTGACGACGCGCGGGTTTGCTGAATTGGTGCGCCTGGGACGTGCTTGCGGCGCTCGGCCCGAGACGATTTCGGGGCTCTCGGGATTGGGCGACCTGCTTCTGTCCTGCTCGAGCCCGCAATCGCGCAATTTTTCCTACGGCATCGCGCTTGGGCGTGGTGAGGCTCCGCCGCGCGGCAAGCTGGCTGAAGGTGAGTTCACCGCGCCGGTGCTTGTTGAACTGGCGCGCCAGAAGAATGTCGAGATGCCGATCGCCAGCGCCGTGGCGGCGGTGCTGAGTGGCGCACTGACGATCAACGAAGCAATCGAGATGCTGCTGACACGGCCGTTCAAGGCTGAAGGATAAGGACGACAGAGTGATGGCATATTGGCTGGTGAAATCCGAACCTTCGGTCTGGTCGTGGGATCAGCAGGTCGCGAAGGGCAAGAAGGGCGAAGCCTGGACCGGCGTGCGCAATCACACCGCAAAGCTGAACATGATGAAGATGAAGAAAGGCGATCGCGCCTTCTTCTATCATTCCAACGAAGGCAAGGAGATCGTCGGCATCGTGGAGATCGTCCGCGAGCATTATCCCGATCCGACCGACGAGACAGGTAAGTTCGTCTGCGTCGACATCGCCGCCGACAAGCCGCTGAAGACCCCTGTTACGCTTGTCGCCGCCAAGGCCGAGACGAAGCTTGCGGAGATGGAGTTGCTCAAGCTCTCACGTTTGTCGGTCCAGAGCGTCAAGCCGGAAGAATGGAAGCTTGTCTGCAAGATGGGCGGGCTTTAATCAGCATCAACTAAAGCACCGTCGAGGCGCATTGTGGAGCACAGCAAACCGCTCTCCCACACCATCACCGACAAAGACGCATTTATCCGCGCCAACACTCGGCTTCGGCCTGTCCCGCTGACTCCTGAAATTTTGCTCTACGTGGCGGATGAAGCCGTGCCGCTGTGGCACAAGACGGAGGAAGAAATCGGTGAGGCTGGACTGCCGCCACCGTTCTGGGCATTCGCCTGGGCCGGCGGCCAGGCGCTCGCCAGGCATATTCTGGATCATCCGGCGATCGTTCAAGGCAAGATCGTCCTCGACCTCGCCAGCGGATCGGGCCTCGTCGGCATTGCTGCCATGAAAGCTGGCGCCGCGGCGGTGACCGTTGCGGATATCGATGCCTTCGCGGGCGCAGCAGCGAAGCTCAATGCTGCACATAACCACGTTTACATATCCGTCACGGAAGAGGACCTGCTTCTCGGAGAAAGCCTCCAGTCCTGGGATATCATCCTTGCGGGTGATATTTTCTACGAGCGCGACACCGCGCAGCGCGCATTCGATTTTTTGCAGCGGCACGCAGCAAACGGCGCTACGGTGCTGATCGGCGATCCGGGACGCAGTTACCTGCCCCGCGACAAATTGCGCCGTATTGCCGACTACAGTGTGCCGGTGACCCGAGACCTCGAGGATGCTGATATCAAGAAAACTGCGGTGTGGACGCTGTGAAGGCGACGCTTCAAGTCTGTATCCCTTTGGACAGGCCCATGGCCTGACCAAAGTGCTATATTTGGCGCCTTGTCGCTTGACCCGGTGACAGCATAATAGAGCGAAATAGAAGTTGATGGATTGTGGGCGTTCACGCGCCCGGCGTTGGGAGGAAATCATGTCCGATAAAACTTATGACGTGTCCGCGGAATGGGCGAAGCGCGCCTATATCGATGACGCCAAATATCGCGAGATGTATGCACGCTCGATCAAGGACCCGACAGCCTTCTGGGCTGAGGAAGCGGCAAAGCGCGTTCACTGGATTCATCCCTTCAGCAAAGTCGACAATGTTTCTTTCGAACCCGGCAATATCTCCATCAAGTGGTTCGAAGATGGCGTGTTGAACGCGGCCTATAACTGCATCGATCGCCACCTGGAAAATCGCGGCGATCAGGTCGCGATCATCTGGGAAGGCGACGATCCGTCCGAGTCGAAAAAGATCACCTATCGCGAGCTGCACGACGAAGTGTGCAAGATGGCGAACATCCTGCGCCTGCGGAATGTCGCCAAGGGCGATCGCGTCACCATCTACATGCCGATGATTCCGGAAGCCGCGTACGCGATGCTCGCCTGCGCACGCATCGGCGCGATCCATTCGGTCGTGTTCGGCGGCTTCTCTCCCGACAGTCTCGCGCAGCGCATTGTCGACTGCAAATCGAAGGTCGTCATCACCGCCGACGAGGGTCTGCGTGGCGGCAAGAAGGTTCCGCTCAAGGCCAATGTGGATGCGGCCATTGCCAAGGTCGGCGACGTCGACCACGTGATCGTCGTGCGCCGCACCGGCGGCAAGGTCGACATGAATCCGGTTCGCGACGTCTGGTATCACGAAGCCGCCGACATGGTGACCACCGATTGTCCCGTGGAGCACATGAACGCGGAAGATCCATTGTTCATTCTCTACACGTCGGGCTCGACCGGTCAGCCGAAAGGCGTGCTCCACACCACCGGCGGCTACCTGGTGTTTGCGTCGATGACACACCAATACGTGTTCGACTACCACGAGGGCGATGTCTACTGGTGCACCGCCGACGTCGGCTGGGTCACCGGCCATAGCTACATTCTTTACGGACCCCTCGCCAACGGCGCGACCACGCTGATGTTTGAAGGCGTGCCGAACTATCCGGACAATTCGCGGTTCTGGCAGGTCATCGACAAGCACAAGGTCAACACGTTCTACACCGCACCCACCGCGATCCGCGCACTGATGCAGGCGGGTGACGATCCGGTGAAGAAGACATCACGCGCAAGTCTTCGGCTGCTGGGCTCGGTGGGCGAGCCGATCAATCCGGAAGCGTGGGAATGGTATTATCGCGTGGTGGGTGACAACCGCTGCCCGATTGTCGACACGTGGTGGCAGACCGAGACCGGCGGCATTCTGATCACGCCGCTGCCGGGCGCAACGAAGCTCAAACCCGGCTCGGCGACACGGCCGTTCTTCGGCGTCGTTCCCGAGATCGTGGATGCCGACGGCAAGGTTCTCGAAGGCGAAACCCAGGGCAATCTCTGTCTGGCACGTTCATGGCCGGGACAGATGCGGACGGTCTACGGCGATCATGCCCGCTTTGAGCAGACCTACTTCTCCACCTACAAGGGCAAGTACTTCACCGGCGACGGCTGCCGCCGCGATGCCGACGGCTACTACTGGATCACCGGTCGCGTTGACGACGTGATCAACGTCTCCGGTCACCGCATGGGCACCGCTGAAGTTGAAAGCTCGCTGGTGGCGCATGAATGCGTGTCCGAGGCCGCCGTTGTCGGCTATCCGCACGACATCAAGGGTCAGGGCATCTACGCCTATGT
Organism: Bradyrhizobium sp. SYSU BS000235; assembly: GCF_049747295.1. Lineage (NCBI taxonomy): Bacteria > Pseudomonadati > Pseudomonadota > Alphaproteobacteria > Hyphomicrobiales > Nitrobacteraceae > Bradyrhizobium > Bradyrhizobium sp. SYSU BS000235. Next base: position 2,404,750 of record NZ_JBMHJM010000001.1, on the reverse strand, counting down.
GACGCTTATGAAGGGTGTCGAGCCCACCGAAACCCTGCGCAAGGAATTGGTGGCGTGGGTGCGCAAGGACATCGGCCCGATCGCATCACCCGATCTGATCCAGTTTGCACCGGGCCTGCCGAAGACGCGCTCCGGCAAGATCATGCGCCGCATCCTGCGCAAGATCGCGGAAGATGATCCGTCAAGTCTCGGCGATACCTCGACCCTTGCGGACCCTGCAGTGGTCGATGACCTCGTTCACAATCGGCAGAACAAGAAAGCCAACGCTTAAAGCGTCCTGGATGACCGATAACTGGATTGCGTCGTGGCCGGGCTTGTCCCGGCCATTTACGTTTGAGCTGAGATCAATTGAAGCCGGCGAGACAGATCGCCGATGCGGCAATTTTCGCCGGGTGCGCGGGCACTCCCGTCACATGCGGTTGTGATACTATCAAATTGTAAAGGCCTCGGAGCAGAGCCATGGATCGCAGAACGTTCGTTGCCGGCGCAGCGCTTGCATTTGCCGCCACCTCTGTCCGCGCACAGCATCAGCACACCCCGCTGCCGCAGGCGGCACCCTCAGCCGACCCCTTTGCTAACTTGAGAAGCGGAGCACCGCACCACATCACCCCGGACGAACAAGCCCAGCGCGTCACTGACAGCCCCGCGCCGCAAGGTCCGCCGGGAAAATGGATCACCCGCGCGGCGCTTCCGCTTCCCCGCAGCGAGATGGCATGGGCCACCGCGTGGGCCGGCCGCATCCACATCGTCGGCGGCTATGGTGAAGGGCGGGTCGATCGCGCCTATCATCACATTTACGACCCGTCCGCGGATCAGTGGCTCAATGGCGCCCCATTGCCGCGTGGCGCAAACCATGTCGCGGTGGCGGCCGACCATGGCCGCGTATACGCGCTCGGCGGCTTCATCGAACAGAACCGTAATCCCGATCACAATGCTTACGCCTACGATGTCGCCGGCAACCGATGGGACAAGATTGCTCCCCTACCCCGGCCGCGCGGCGCCGGCGCAGCCGTCGTGCTCAATGGCCGCATTCATCTGATCGGCGGCGCATCGGAGCCCACCATGGAGCGCGCCAGTGTCGGTTGGCACGAAGTCTATGATCCGCAGGCCGACAAGTGGACCACGCTCAAGGCGCTACCGGGAGCGCGGGACCATGTCGGCTGCGTCGCCTATAACGGCGTGATCCACATCGTCGGCGGCCGCTTCAACACCTTCGAGTACAACACCGACCTGCATCACGTGTATCTGCTCGACCGCGACACCTGGGAAACCCGCACTCCACTGCCGACCACGCGCTCCGGTCACGGGCTCGTGGTCTATCGCGACAGGCTGTTTGCCATGGGCGGCGAAGCCGGGATCGTCCGCAACGGTCAGATCACCCAGGGCAAGGTGTTCGGGCAAATGGAAAGCTACGACCCTTCAAAAGACACATGGCAGAGTCATGCGCCGATGCTGACGCCGCGTCATGCCGTCGGCGCGGCCGCGATCGGCGACTGGATCTATGTCGCGGGGGGTGGGGCCGTGACCGGCGGCTCGGTGCAGTCCGCCGTGCATGAGGCGTTCACGCTCACCTGACCAAGCCCGCCAAGGCGGGTTCACGCAAATGTCAGCACCCGAGCCTGCGTTTAAAGGCATTTGCAGGTGGGTGTTGTTTCCCGGTCATTTACTTTGCCCGTGTAATTTTCTCTGTATGCCCGCGCCCGGCGCCGCCTTGCGCGCGCTGGGGAAGCCGGCCTGTTGAATCTCTTCCTCCACAGTGGCGGCTCAGGAAATTCAGTGACGGTTCCGTTCATCCCTCCGGGATGTGCGAAACGCATCGGAGGCTGGAATGTTGCGTCAATTCACGGTGGCGATGGTGGCCACCATGGCGATCGGTTTGATGGGCACGGCTGCACAGGCGCGGCCCGATGTTGTGGCGTCACCTGCTGGCTATGCGCCGGGCACCATTGTCGTGAAGACGAAAGAACGTCGTTTGTACTACGTCATCGGCGACGGACACGCGGTGCGGTATCCGGTCGGCGTCGGCAAGCCCGGAAAGCAATGGGCCGGAACCACGCGCATTGACGGCAAATACCGCCAGCCGGCCTGGTCGCCGCCCGCCGATGTGAAGCGCGATAATCCGAGCATTCCGGACGTGATTGCCGGCGGCACACCCGCAAATCCGATGGGCGTTGCCGCCATGACGCTCGCCGGCGGCGAGTACGCAATCCACGGCACCAACCGTCCGAATTCAGTCGGCGGCTATGTCTCCTATGGATGCGTTCGCATGTACAACGAGGACATCAGCGACTTGTTTGAACGCGTCTCTGTCGGCACGCCGGTGGTGATGACCCGTTGATTTTTAAGATCTTGGATTTTTAAGATCTTGCCTTGAACGACGAAGGCCACCCTCGGGCGGCTTTTTGCTTCAGAAATCAGAAGCGATCCCCTTGGTCTCCCAGTCCCCAAATCGCGTCGGTTCCGGCCCCTTGGGACCCTGGATTTCCTTCGGTGCCGGCGGCGCTTTTTCCTGAGCGGCTTTCTGTCTCCGCTCCTCGGCCTCCGCCAACGCCCGCTGAGCGGCCGGCGGCAACGGCTTGCGTGGATGGGCTGACTGGTCGTTCATCGTTACATCCTGTTGTCGCTTGTCTGACACCTGAGAGCTAGACACGCAGAACAGCCAATCAAGGCCGGGTCAACCCCGTGGAAAGCATGCAACTTATCGAAAATGCAAGACACTTCGGGACGTTACAAAACGGCCAAAACTTTTATGCATAAGAGCGTTTCAGCGGTGACCTTTCTGATACGAGTCGCTTGCTGCAAATCAGGATTCTTACATTTGGCATATTCCCGTGCCACCACATGGTTCTCGTTGCGGCGTCCGTCGCGATCTTTCCACCCAAAGACTGTTTTCCGCACATGAAGCCTTCAAGATTCGCTCCGCCGACCGAGGCGCCCGGCCTCGCAGCGCGCCGGATCGCGGCCGACATTCTTGATGGCGTGTTGCACAAGCGGCGCATGCTCGACGATCAGCTCGACGGCGCCGGCGCGCATCCCGGACTGAAGACGCTGTCGGACCGCGACCGCGCCCTGATGCGCCGGCTGGTGGCGACAATCCTGCGGCGGCTCGGCACCCTTGGCCATATCCTCTCACGGTTGCTTGACCGCGGCATCCCCACGGACGCCCCGCGTGCGCAAAGCGCGTTGCTGATCGGCGCCGCGCAAATTCTTTGGATGGATGTACCCGATCATGCCGCGGTCGATCTCTCGGTGCGACTGGTGCAGGCGGATCGACGCGCAGCGAAGTATGCCGGTCTCGTCAACGCCGTGCTGCGGCGGTGCGCCCGTGAAGGGCAACCGCTGATCGACGAGGTCAAATCGGAAATGCTCGACCTGCCGCCGTGGCTGGTCGCCCGGTGGATCAAGGCCTATGGCGAAGACACCGCGCGCGCGATGGCGGCCGCCATCAGCGTGGAACCGGCCCTCGACCTTACGGTGAAATCCGATCCCGCCGGGTGGGCCACGCGTTTGCATGGCGAGGAACTTGCAACCGGAACGGTACGAACCTTGCTGCATGGGTCTGTGACCATGCTGCCCGGATTTGATGAAGGTCAATGGTGGGTTCAGGACGCCGCCGCCGCTCTTCCGGCGCGCCTGTTCGGCGACGTTGCGGGCAAAGCCATCGCCGATCTTTGCGCCGCCCCCGGCGGCAAAACCGCGCAGCTCATACACGCCGGAGCGACGGTGACCGCTGTCGACCGCTCGCCGAACCGCGTTGCCCGCTTGAAGGACAACCTTTCGCGCCTCGGGCTCGATGCGAAAACAGTCGTTGCAGACGCAACCGAATGGCAGAGCGAGCAGACAGGACTGTTTGACGGCATTCTGATTGACGCGCCCTGCGCCGCCACCGGGACCATCCGGCGCCATCCTGACGTCGCATGGCTGAAACAGGAAACCGACATCGGCGCTCTCTCAGCGTTGCAGAAGCGGCTTCTGCAAAAAGCTGTCACGCTGCTGAAACCCAATGGGACGCTGGTTTACTGCACCTGTTCGCTGGAACCCGAAGAAGGTGAGCAGGCCATTGCCTCTCTCCTTGCGACAGAATCGGGCGTTCGACGTCTGCCTGTCACATCGGGCGAAGTCGGCGGCCTCGATGAAATTCTCACCCCTGATGGGGATATCCGGACGCTGCCGTCGCATCTGCCGCACAGCGACCCCCGTCTCGGCGGTCTCGACGGCTTCTTCGCGGCACGCCTGGTGAAATCCTGACGGCTGCCGCCCTCCCGAAGTGATTCGCTGCACATCCGGAACGATTCCCCCTGTTGATGGCGCGTCAATGGGGTGCCTTCGAGTCCATTCCGGACTACAACGATTCGGAGAGATTCTCGAACAATCGCAATGCTCAACCGAGTGGGCAGATTTCGGGTATGATGCTCCCGCGAAGGGAATCAACCACGATTATTGATTTGGGGGATGGGCCACTCCGGCTCATCGTGGTCTAGGGCAAACAGCGCACGTGTCGGTCGCTCAACGAAGACGGATTTCATCCCTGGTACTCGGCCGTGCGGCACGCAAAGTGCTGGCCAGCGCCAGTGGAAAATCTGTCGCGTTGTCACGCTTCTGGCCCGGCCGGACCGACCGGCTGCTGATTGCACCCAATGATCTGCGCACCGTGGATGCGACGCGCGCATCCGAGATTTACGCCGGACGTTTTGTCTTCGCCGGAAAGATTGTCTCGTCCCATGGACGTTCGATCTTCGATCTCGACCCGCCGTCGGAAGACTGGGACGCGAACCTGCTCGGTTTTGGCTGGCTGCGCCATTTGCGCGCCGCCGATACCGCAATCACGCGCGCCAATGCGCGATCGTTGATCGATGACTGGATCTCGAAGCCGATCCGCAGGCGTGGCATCGGCTGGCGCCCGGACGTCGTCGCGCGCCGCGTGATTTCACTGCTGTCTCAGGCGCCGCTGGTTTTGAACGATGCCGACAGCCGGTTCTATCGCCGGTTCCTGCGCAACCTGACGCGCGAAATCCGCTATCTGCGCTACACGATGCTCGACATTGCAGACGGCGTGCCGCGCCTGCAGGTGTTGATCGCACTGTGTTACGCATCACTGTGCCTCGCCAATCAGGGCAAGCAGATCCGTACGGCATCACGCCGGTTGTCCGACGAACTGCAAAAGCAGATCCTGCCGGACGGCGGGCACATTTCGCGCAATCCCGGCGCGCTGATTGAATTGCTGCCTGACCTGTTGCCTCTGCGCCAGACATTTGCCGCGCGCAACATGGCGCCGCCCTCGGCGCTTCTCAATGCCATCGACCGCATGATGCCGATGCTGAGGTTCTTCCGGCATGGCGACGGCAGCTTCGCGCTGTTCAACGGCATGAGCAGCGCGCCGTCAGGGCTGCTCGCAACCCTCCTGGCCTATGACGACACCCACGGCATCCCGATGGCCAGCATGCCGCACAGCGGCTTTCAGCGTCTCGAGGCCGGCGCGACGGCCCTCATCATGGATACGGGCGCACCGCCCCCGGCAGCCGTGAGCCGCGATGCGCACGCAGGGTGCCTTTCGTTCGAGCTCTCGTCGGGGCCGAGCCGCATCGTGGTCAACTGCGGCATCCCGGCGACCGGACGCGACAACTGGCGGGCTTTCTCGCGCAGCACCGCGGCACACTCAACGTTGACCTATCACGACACGTCGTCATGCCAATTCGTCAAACTGCCCGCAATGAAGCGGATGCTGGAAGGTGCGCCGATCGTCGGCGGGCCGGCGACCGTCGGCGCGTTTCGCGAAGCAACCAATAGCGGCGTGCTGCTCACCACATCCCACGATGGCTACGCGCGACAATTCGGTGTGGTCCATCAGCGCGTGCTGATGCTGTCTGAAGACGGCACGCGACTCGACGGCGAGGATACCCTGCTCAACGCCTCAAATTCATCGCGCGGGCGCGCCGACGATTATGTTGTGCGCTTTCATTTGCATCCATCCGTGAAAGCAAATCGCTTGAGCGATGCCCGCGGCGTCATTCTGGTGCTGCCCAACCGCGACGTCTGGACGTTTGAGGCTCTCGACGACAAGGTCGAGCTTGAGGACAGCGTGTTTCTGGCCGGCTCCGACGGTCCCCGCCGGACCACCCAGATCGTGATCCGCCAGAGCCGAAAGGACGCGCCCAGCATTCGCTGGAACTTCGTTCGTTCGTCCAGCTCGGCCGCCACCACGACCGCGCGCCGCGACGCCCGGCGGGAGCCGGAATTGCCGCTCTGATCTGCCAGATTCTGGTTGTTTCAGGCGCTATAGATGGTTTTGCCGGGCCGAAAACCGTGCTACCCGGCGGGCATCCACCGAACCAGGATTTTTCCCTATGGCTGACCATCCGCGTCGCGTCACGCGCGCCCTGCTTTCCGTTTCCGATAAATCCGGACTGATCGACTTCGCCCGCGCCCTCTCGCAGCACGGCATTGAGCTCGTCTCGACAGGCGGCACATCGAAGGCCATCGCCGATGCCGGGCTGAAGGTACGGGACGTGTCGGAATTGACCGGCTTTCCGGAGATGATGGACGGGCGGGTCAAGACACTGCACCCCAACGTCCATGGTGGCCTGCTTGCGATTCGCGATAATCCTGACCACGCGAAGGCCATGAAAGACCACGGCATCGGACCGATCGATCTTCTGGTGGTCAACCTCTATCCCTTCGAAGCGACGGTGGACAAAGGCGCCGGCGAAGACGACTGCATCGAGAACATCGATATCGGTGGCCCGGCCATGATCCGCGCAGCAGCCAAGAACCATGGCGATGTCGCCGTCGTCGTCGAAGCTTCCGACTATCAGGCTGTGCTCGATGAACTGGCAGCGAATAACGGCGCCACCACGCTGACGTTGCGCAAACGCCTCGCGGCCAAGGCTTATGCCCGCACCGCGGCCTATGACGCAGCCATCTCCAACTGGTTCGCCAAGCAACTGAAGATCGAGGCGCCGGATTTCCGCGCCGTCGGCGGACGTCTGATCCAGGCGCTGCGCTACGGCGAAAATCCCCACCAGAGTGCCTCGTTCTACAAAACCCCCGAGCGCCGGCCCGGCGTCGCGACCGCGCGCCAGCTCCAGGGCAAGGAGTTGTCCTACAACAACATCAACGATACCGACGCGGCGTATGAGTGCATCGCCGAGTTCGATGCCAAGCGCACCGCTGCCTGCGTCATCGTCAAGCATGCAAATCCCTGCGGCGTCGCCGAGGGTGCAGATCTCGCCAGCGCTTATCGGAAGGCGCTGGCCTGCGATTCAACATCCGCTTACGGCGGCATCATCGCATTCAATCGAACCCTCGATGCCGACGCCGCGAATGCCGTGGCCGGGATCTTCACTGAAGTGATCATCGCGCCCGACGCCACGGACGAAGCCATCGCCATCATCGGCAAGCGAAAAAATTTGCGCCTGCTGCTCGCAGGTGGCCTCCCCGACCCGCGTGCTGTCGGATTGACGGCAAAGACCGTCGCCGGCGGATTGCTGGTGCAGTCCCGCGACAACGCCGTCGTCGATGACATGGCGCTGAAGGTCGTGACCAAACGCGCGCCGTCTGAAGCCGAACTGCAGGATTTGCGCTTCGCGTTCCGCGTCGCCAAGCACGTCAAGTCGAACACCATCGTGTATGCGAAAGATCTTGCCACCGTCGGCATCGGCGCCGGCCAGATGAGCCGTGTCGATTCTGCCCGCATTGCTGCGCGCAAGGCGGAAGATGCGGCAAAGGAATTGGGCCTCGCGGCACCGATGACCAAGGGATCGGTCGTCGCCTCAGACGCTTTCTTCCCGTTCGCCGACGGATTGCTGGTGGCGATCGAAGCCGGTGCAACGGCCGTGATTCAGCCGGGCGGCTCCATGCGCGACAACGAAGTGATCGCCGCCGCCGATGAGCACGGCATCGCCATGGTGCTGACGGGCACGCGCCACTTCAAGCACTAAACCCCGCGCAGGCATGGTCCTGCTTAAGCGCGCACGCGCGACAGCAGGATCAAGCCCGCGGAGAAGAAAACGACCAATGCGGCCATGCCGGCTTTCTGGCTGGCGGTCACAGCGGTCACAATACTGACGGCCAGCGGCGCCATGAACGACGTAACTTTGCCGGACAGCGCAAACAAGCCGAAGTACTGGGTGATGCGGTCCGGTGGTGCGAGACGGATGAGCAGCGTACGCGATGCCGCCTGCAACGGGCCCGCTGCCATGCCGATCAGGACGCCAAGGGCGAGGTAGGCCTTTTCCGCAGGCGCCGCGAACATGCCGCCTCCGGGCACCGGAGGCGCCACCTTGATCACAAAGAACAACGTATCGCGATCAATCGACAGGATCGCGATGATCGCGCACAGCAGGATCAGCATACTGCCTGCAATGACTTTCTTCGGCCCGAGGTAATCATCGAGCTTGCCGCCGAGCCACGCCCCAAGCGTGCCGGAAAATGCCAGCAGAATTCCGAACGTGCCGATCTGGATGGTCTGCCAGCCGAACGTGCCGGCCGCGTAAATGCCGCCGAAGGCAAACAGCGCCACCAACGCGTCGGTGTAGACCATGTTAGCGATCAGGAATGTCAGCATCACCGGCTTGCTTGGCAGCGTCGCCAATGTCTCGCGCAATTCGCGCAGGCCCTCGCGCACCGCGCCCAGCGCGGGCTTTTTGGCAGCGCGATCCGGTGTAAACAAAAACATCGGAAGGACAAAGATCGCGAACCACAGTCCGGTGAGCGGACCGGTAATGCGATCGCCTTCATGCATCACCGGGTCCAGACCAAACAGCGGCTTGAAGCCGAACAACGTGCGGCCGGTGTCCGAACTGGCTGCAAGAAAGCCGAGAACGAGAATGAGGCTGAGAATGCCGCCGATGTAGCCGGTGGCCCAACCGGTGCCTGAGAGGCGCCCAATACGTTCCGGGGGCACCAGCGTCGGCATCATCGCGTTGTTGAAGACGGTGGCGAACTCGACACCGATCGTCGCGATTCCGAATGCGATCAGCAAAGGAATGATGATGTCGGGGTCATTCGGCTTTCCGATCCACATGATCGACGACCCGATCACCAGCAAACTACCGAACACGGCGATCCACGGCTTGCGCCGCCCACCGGCATCCGCGATGGCGCCGAGCACCGGTGACATGACGGCAATGACAAGCCCCGCCGCGGCTGTCGCAAATCCCCACATCGCCTGCCCGGCTGCCGGCGTATTCGCCACATGCGTCGCGAAATAGGGCGCGAACACGAACGTCGTAATCAGACTGAAATAGGGTTGCGCCGCCCAGTCGAACAAAATCCAGCCGACAACCGCGGACCGAGGGGGATATTCACGCGGCGGATGGCCCGCATGACTGTCATGCCCCGAAATGGTTGTCATTGAAGCCCCTGCCATGTCTCGAACGTGATGTCTCTTTCCGCCGCGCGACCATATAGTGACGCGGTTCAATTGCTAATCGTGTTTTTCAGCGATTGCACGTCTTGGAGCCCGCATGTCTCTTTTTACCCGCCGCGACATATTCGCTCTCACGCTCATTGGATTGTGCTCCCCCGCATTCGGGCAGGACTCGCGTAACGGGTATTACACCAACCCCACACTCGGAACCCTTCAGCCGATTGTTGCAAAGAGCGGGATGGTCGTCGCTCAGGAGCGAATCGCCGCTGAAATCGGCCGTGATGTTCTGGCGCGCGGCGGCAACGCGATCGACGCCGCGGTCGCCACGGGATTTGCGATGGCCGTGACTTATCCACGTGCCGGAAATATCGGCGGCGGCGGCTTCATGATTGTTCACTTGGCGAACGGCACAAACGTCGCCATCGATTACCGCGAGAGTGCACCAGCCGCTGCGACCCGCGATATGTTTCTCGGCAGCGATGGAAAACCGGATCCAAAAAAATCTCGCGACCAGGCGCTTGGCATCGGCGTTCCCGGCACTGTTGCTGGTCTTGCGTTTGCGTTGGAGAAATACGGCTCCGGCAAATTCAAGCTTCCGGACCTGCTCACGCCGGCCATCGCTTTGGCGCGCAACGGCTTCACGGTGGCGGATGACATCGCCGATACATTGCCGGAGCTGTACGGTCGGCTGAATCGCTGGCCATCGAGCCGAAAAATTTTCTCCCGGCCAGACGGCACTCCGTTGCAGCCAGGCGACAAGCTCGTTCAGACGGATCTTGCGGCAACGCTGGAAGCGATTTCCACGCAAGGACCCCGCGGATTCTATGAGGGTCCCGTCGCGGAGAAACTCGTCGCGGGCATTCGCGATGCCGGCGGCATCATGACGGTTGATGACCTCAAGCGCTATGAACCCGTCATACGAGAGCCGGTGCACGGCAGCTATCGCGGCTTTGATATCGTCTCGATGCCTTTGCCCTCATCCGGCGGCACCGTGCTGATTGAATCGTTGAATATTCTCGAGGGATACAAGTTGCACCAGATGGGCGCAGGCTCTGTGGATGCGCTGCATGTCATGATCGAAGCGATGAAGCGCGCTTACGCCGATCGCGCGCGCTATCTCGGCGATCCGGCCTTCGTCAATGCACCGATCTCACAGCTGCTCTCAAAAGACTATGCAGCACGGCAGCGCGCCACGATCGATATGGCGAAGGCAACACCGTCGAACGAGACCTCTGTCGTTCCACCTCGGGAAGGCACCAACACCACACACTTCTCTGTCGTCGATCAATTCGGCAATGCGGTCAGTAACACCTACACCCTCAATTTCAGCTATGGCGTCGGTCTGGTCGCAGACGGCACCGGTGTCCTGCTCAATAACGAAATGGACGACTTCACCGCGGCCCCGGGTGCATCCAACGCCTTTGGCCTGGTCGGGTTCGAGGCCAACCTCCCCGGCCCGGGCAAGCGGCCTTTGTCGTCCATGACGCCAACCATCGTGCTCAAGGATGGCAAGGTCGTGCTGGTGACCGGCTCGCCCGGCGGCAGCCGGATCATCTCGGCGGTCCTGCAGGTCGTCATCAACACGCTGGACTTCGACATGAATGTCGCTGCGGCAGTCGCCGCACCGCGTGTGCATCATCAATGGCTGCCGGACGAAGTCCGTGCCGAGCATGGCATCCCGGACGACACTATTGCTGCATTGCGCGCCAGAGGGCACCGCGTGGTGGTGCCTTTGGGACAAACCTCGGCCAATTCCATCGCGGTGACCCCCACCGGCTTGCTTGGCGCGCCCGATCCGCGTACCCGTGGGGCATTCGCAGCCGGGAACTAGATAATCAACGTTTCCGGCTGACTTTGAATGATGACAGACCCGACGATTGGCGTAGATTTATTTCACTGCTTTCAATCAACCCTGTGACGCGCGGCCGGCGCGGGGTCCGGAACAACAGCCGTTAAACTTGGGGGAGCATTTTATGAGCACATCATCGCAGGATGCGATTGAAGTCGCAAAAATTGAAGACACCAGCCTTCTCGCGTTCTACCGCGACATGAACGTGCCGGAGCGGCGCACGTTCTGGGCTTGTGCGTCGGGCTGGGCACTCGACGGCATGGATTTCATGATCTATCCGCTCGTCATCGGCACAATTATCACGATGTGGAAGGTCGATGCCGGCACGGCGGGCCTCGCAGGCACCGTGACGCTTTTTGCTTCAGCCATCGGCGGCTGGCTGGCTGGTTATCTTGCGGACCGCATTGGTCGCGTGAAGACGTTGCAGCTGACCATTCTCTGGTTCTCGTTCTTTTCGCTGGTCTGCGCGTTCGTGCAGAATTTCGACCAGCTCCTGATCGCCCGTGCGCTGCTTGGCCTCGGTTTCGGCGGTGAGTGGGCTGCCGGCGCCGTGCTGATGGGCGAAGCCATCCGCGCGCAGTACCGTGGACGCGCTGTTGGTTCGGTGCAGTCCGGATGGGCCGTCGGCTGGGGTCTCGCCGTGCTTGCGCAGGCCATTCTGTTTTCGATTTTCCCGGCCCAAGAAGCCTGGCGCTGGATGTTCGCCATCGGCGCTCTGCCGGCGCTGATGGTGTTCTTCCTGCGCCGCTACGTTGAAGAACCGCAGATCGCGGCTGAGACACGCGCAAAGCAGGCAGCAACCGGCGACCGGCCGCAGCTCTGGGAAATCTTCTCGGGCCCGATCGCAAAGACCACAATCCTTGCCTCGCTCGCGGCAACCGGCTGCCAGGGTGGCTATTACGCGATCACCTTCTGGGTGCCGCGCTTCCTCACCACCGAGCGCAAGCTCTCGATCGTCGGCTCCACGGGTTACCTCGCGACGCTGATCATCGGCTCCTTCATCGGCTATCTCGTCGGCGCGTGGCTGGCCGATCGCATCGGACGCCGCAACCTGTTCCTGACCTTCTCCATCGGCGCGATCGCTCTGATTCTCGTCTACACGCAGGTGCCGTTGAGCAACGAAATCCTCTGGGTGTTGGGTTTCCCATTGGGCTTCTTTGCGTCGGGATATTTTTCCGGCATGGGCGCGTTCCTGACCGAACTGTATCCGACTCGCCTGCGCGGATCGGGCCAGGGCTTCTGCTACAACTTCGGTCGCGGCATCGGCGCGCTGTTCCCGTTCCTGGTCGGCTGGCTGTCCACCACCACCACCCTTGGCAACGCCATCTGCATCTTCGCGGTGCTGGCTTATGGCCTGTTCTTCCTCGCGGCTTACGCGTTGCCCGAAACCCGCGGCAGAATTCTTCACGCAGAAGCTTGATATGATTGATTCAACACATAAGGAGGCCCCGGCATGTCCGGGGCCTCTGCCTTCACAACACAAGGCCACACGCTTCACGGTGCCGCCCGGCGCCGTGGATACCCACTGTCACGTGATCGGTTTGCCGCCGGCTTACCCCTTCATGCCGGACCGCGCTTACACCCCACCCGAAGCCACCGCGCGCGATTATCTCGCCATGCTGGACGCCACGGACATGACGTACGGCGTGCTGACGCAAGTCAGTGTGCACGGCACCGACAATCGTTTGATGGTGGATACACTCCGCGCGAACCGTGAGCGTTTGCGCGGCATTGCGGTGATTGCGCTCGACTGTCCCGAGCGCGAGCGCCCCGCCCTGAAAGATGCGGGCGTTGTCGGCCTGCGCATGAACGTTCTCTATGCCGGCGGCGGTGTTAACTTCGCGCAGATCGAAAGCTATGCCTCGCTGTGCCGCGAAATGGGCTGGCATCTGCAATTCCTGCTCGATGCGCGCCAATTGCCCGAGTTGGCACCACGCCTCTCCAAGCTGCCGGTTCCGTTTCTCATTGATCACATCGGACATTTCCCGACCTCGGCCGGTGTGGACAACGAGGGCTTCAAGACTCTCGTCTCGCTGGTGCGCGACGGCGCCTGGGTGCGGTTGTCCGGCGCCTATCGCAACACGATCTACTAGACAATTAACCCCCGGAATTTTTCCGACTCGCCCGCTTATCCGCTCAAGGTCGAGTACGGGACGGGCAAAACAAAGTTTAAAGCAACCGACTCATTTTGCTCTGGGAATGCCCCTGAAGATCAGAGGAGCCCAGCATTAAGGCCGGGCTCCTCCATTACTTTGGAAATATAATACCACGAAGCGTTGCTGGCCGCTTAACGATCCGATAGGCCCCAAGCTCTCGGACGAGGCTGAGCCAATGTCGGAGGTAACGCACGGCTTTTGGGCTGATGATCAAACCACGGCGTGGACCTTTGATGAGTATCCGAGGCTTCGATCTTCCGTCCCATTCTTGCGTCATCTTCCCAGCTTGGTAAGAACCGATCTTCGTACAGCTTGCGACCGCCTGAAGCAGGTCGTCCAGCTCCGACTCGTTGGTAGGACCATCCGTGGACAACCAGTGTTTAATATCGTTTGTCCTCGTCGCATTTGCATAAAGATACCTGCTCGCTGCTGATGGCTTCTCTGGCAGTTCTGGCGGCTTAAGAGCGGGATGCATATTCAGCTCCTAAGCCAATCAGAAGCCGCCATGGCGACCTCTCGGATAAGCAGTAGATCGGAATGCGTGATCGCTATGATGTTCGCTTCCACCACCATTGCGCTCGAAGTCTGCGGTACCCCTGCTCTCTCTCATCTTAGCGTCTTCGTAAACCGATCGAGCACTAACGACCAGCAAACCATCGCGAAGCTCGGTGTATGCGTCCGCCATGAAGTGACTGAGCGTTCCGTCAGTCAGCCTTTCAAAATAGCAACGCGACCCATCGTGAAACTCGATGGAGTGCATGGTGAAATCGCCATCGTCGCCGACGTCGTAGTTGCACCCATCATTGTTGAAAACGATCCCCTCGATAGGCCAGTCAGTCCTGACGCCTGAGAAATCCGTGAGCTTTTCGTCGTGCTGAATCGGGTCCATGAAACGAGCCCGTGTTGCAATCTGTTTATACATGTACGTCTGCCTTTTCCTTTTGTTGAGATCAGCGGCCTCTGCGAAACCGCAGCACTATGACTAAGACTTAAATTGCTGAACTCAACCTAGCTAAGGCTCTCCGTCGAACACGACAGGGCCAGCGTGTTCGATCATCACAACCTACTTCTCGAAAAAGCTCCGCAGATCTGGTAGTATCAACTTCAATCGAGCTTCGCGTTTTGCGGTCAACTTCATTCTGTTGTTAATCGCTTTCTCGGCTGCACGTTTGACACGCATACGAAAAGCATCGACTTTAACTTCACTAGGATACTCCGCCTTCGTCTGCGCATCCTCCTTGAGAAACGATCGGAAGAGATCGCTATCTCGCTTCGGCTGCTTCTTCTTGTAGTGATTGATCAGTCTCACAAGGAGATCGAAGTTTTTATTGTCGTCGAACTTCACATCGGCGGGCGAAGGCTTATCCAGGTAAAGATGGTCGTAAACAATCGAGCATAGAAACGCGACATGATGCTCGTTATTCGGATCTAATTTGAGCTGCTTGAATAGCAGATCGCGTTTGCGGAATAGCTGTGGTCCCTGCGTAATTTCTGAAGGCAGCTGCAAGCCAGACTTTCCAGCTACACTTCGCAGCAGTTCAAATTCCTCGATTATAAATTTGCCACGGTGCTTCATTGTCGACTTTCGGTATCCATTTGGTTTGGTTGATCGTTTTGGACAATATTTTGGATAAGGCTCAGAAACGGTTTTCTGATCCTCGAGTCTAGTGATGGGACATACGTTTCTTCAGAGGATGATCTTGCACCAACACTTACTCCTCGTATGCGGAGTTATTTAGTGTCGACGACAACAGCCTCGAGGACGATCGTGTCGATCCAGGCTTCCAACTCGGCTTTTGAACGTTTTTTCGCGAGGTACGACGGCGCCCCCTCGTCCGCCATCCGGTCGTGAAGATTGGTGCTCCAAGACGATTCCGCCCAAGCTTTCCTGACGAGATGATGAAACCGGACTTCTGCCACCGCGTCCGGACACTCAATGATAACGTGCGCATGCCATCCGCGGTCATGTCCGAATTCGAGAAACGGTATCCGTCTGACCCGCCGATTGAAACGTTGAACTAGCCGCCCGTAAATAGCTCGGTCAATCCGTTTGCAGAACAATTCGATCTCCCGCCGGGCGACACGTTCGTCCAGTCGAATATATGCACCGGTGTCACACCGGCGCATTTCTTTGAAGTTGAGCGAGATAAACGACGTAACGCCCCAGCCAGACAAATGATCGTCTAGCCATCGGCGCGTCTCCTCCCGGATACGGCTCAAGGCCTCATTTTCTGCGAAGAACACGGCTGTTACAATCGCTTTAGATCAATGGGCTCGTACTCGTGGCCGCTGATTTCGCGAGCCTCAATGTTTTCAATGTGGCGCGCCAGCCTTTCAATACGCCGCTCCAATGCTCTTGCTCGAAGCCTTCGCTCTCGCTCCTCCGCCCCAGCAAAAAACTTCGCGCGCTTCCTAGCAACGCGCTCTTCCTGTGTTTCATCTCTTTTCACGACCCACTTCCTTTCGACTGAGTGGTAGATAGCAGCCGTCAATTTGGGTTCAATCGCTCAGAGATAACTTCTCGAACACGAGGGTGGCCGAGAGCTTACTATTCCTCTTATGGCTCTTGATGCTGATCTCATTCAGCGACGGCAGAGAGCATTCGACCTCTATTTCGAAGTGACCACTGAACGGCCTGCACAGCACCGCATTTTGCTCTCCGATGGATCGCTTGTTGATATTCCACCGCCTCCGGACGGAAATGGTCCCGATCGCATGAATCGCCTCATGCAGTGGAGTTCGGAAGCGCGTCGATTCGGAGACCCAATGATCGCCGGTTACGAATTTACAGGATTTGCTCCGATGCATGAGACCAATTCGGAAGAAGGTCTCCGAAAGATACGCGCGAACACCGGTCGGATGTTCATGAAGGTCGAAAGTGCTCAATTTGAGCCAGCGATGGCGGATGCGTTTGTAGAAACGGTGAAGTCTTTGCTTGAGAGGTGCAAACAATGATTACCGCCTCAAGCACTCTCGCCTCCGCTCTCAAATGGATTGGACTGATTGCATTCCTGGTATTTTGCCTCCTACTCACTCAGGGCAAATTGGATAAACCCCTTCGTTGGTTGCTGACGAGGATGAACTTATCTGGACCAGAGTTGGCCGTCGAAGTGAATAAGCTCGCTATGCAGCAGGGTTCGCGGTTCGGTTTTATCACCGTTACTAACCTCTCCCAGGACGCCATTACGCTAAAACACGTTACGATCAATCGTAACCAGAGCGCAGGCTGCTCCTTTGATCCCAAGCAAGCCGTCCAACTAGGTTCATCAAATATCTTAGAGCCAGGTAGCCACGCTATGATCGGCACAGGGGCAATGATCGGCGGTTTTTGCGGGTCATTTATGCTGGTGGAAATTGATACTGACCGTGGTTCGGCTGAATACTCGATAAAGTGGAGATAAGCGTCGGCCTGAGGAACGTGAAAACAGTGAAGTGTGTTCATTGAGGTAAAAGGCACTATGGAGCGCTTGACCCGCTTCAAGATTCTGCAAAACTATCTTATCTCAATGAAGAGCTGCTCTCAGAATAAATGGAGAGCTGTATGTCAAACCATAGGCTTCGCTTCAAGGGACCCGGCTTCACATTTGACGCCAAAGGATGGGCGGGCATCGTCGCCGCTATTTTCATCGTCGTTTTCCTCACAGCTCCCTGGATTTGGTGACTATCGATAGGACTTCTGAAGGTCCGGAGATCTTATGCCTGTAACCATGTAAAGATGCGTCAATCTGATCTATTCCTCTCGGGCGATCTTCTGCCCCTCCAGATCTTCCATCAATTTCAACATTCGATGTAGGACCGCCTTCGCATCCCCGACTTTCTTTGCAAGAACCAAATCTCGGCGGCCCGACAGTAATAGCACAGCCTCCAAGACTTCATCCGAGCTGCGAACCAAATCCACGAGATGCTCTCCTGTCGGACCGTTCTTGGCTGAGAACCAGTTCTTTACCGCACGCTCGTTTGCTTTCGTAAGCGCAACTACCGTCTTTATCGACGCATGAGTTTCCCCGAATTGTCTTCGCAGTGCTTGCGAGATGACGTTTGCAAATCGCTCGTTCTCGAGACTCGGTTCGGAGAACCGAAAACCTTTTCCTGAAATGGACTGAATTCTTCGGTCTGTTTTCGGAGGCGACATTCCGCATCTCCCTTGGCTAGGCTACCGACAGTTATGTGTCGGTGGACTTGTTCCCCTATAAGCCAATTGTGTTAGATAAGATGACGGTGCGCGCCCCATTCGAAGGAACGGCCAGCCCAGTGCGAGCCGCACAATATGTGCGGATGTCCACAGAGCACCAGAAGTATTCGACCGAAAATCAGATCGCGGTCATCGCAGCATATGCAGCGGAACGCGGTTACTCGATTGTTCACACATATGCAGACGAAGGAAGGAGCGGCCTGAAACTAGAAGGTCGGGCGGCCCTGAAGCAATTAATCGCGGACGTTCGACATGGCCGCGCCAGTTACTCTGCGATCCTCGTCTACGACGTTAGTCGGTGGGGGCGCTTCCAGGACGCGGATGAAAGCGCATACTACGAATATCTCTGCCGCGAAGCCGGCATCGCTATTCATTACTGTGCCGAGCAGTTCGACAACGATGGCAGTCTCGCTTCAACAATAATAAAGAGTATGAAGCGCGCGATGGCCGGTGAGTATAGCCGTGAATTGTCGGCCAAAGTATTCCGTGGACAGTGTCATCTCGTATCGTTGGGTTTTAGACAGGGCGGGAGTCCTGGGTACGGGCTTCGCCGTCAGCTTATCGATGACAAAGGAAACTACAAAGCCGAGCTGGGACCCGGTGAATACAAGAGCTTGCAGACAGACCGCGTTATACTGCGACCTGGACCTGATGAGGAGCAACAGGTTGTTCAGCAGATTTATCGGCTCTTCGTCCTCCAGTTGAAACGAGAGGAAGAAATAGCCGTCACGCTGAACGACGAAGGTATTTCGAACGAATTTGGGCGACCCTGGAGCCGGGGGACAGTTCACCAAGTGCTTACGAACGAGAAATACATCGGCAATAACGTCTATAATCGCATCTCCTTCAAGTTAAAGCAGAAAAGGGTGTCGAATCCGCCGGATCTTTGGGTGAGGTGTCCAAACGCATTCGAAGGGTTGGTCGAGCTAGATTTCTTCCAAGCGGCTAAAAGAATCATCGACGAACGCAGCAAACGTCTGAGCGATGACGAGATGCTGGAGCGCCTGTCTTCACTCTACACTAGTGCGGGCTATCTCTCGGGCTTAACTATCGATGAGAGAGATGACATGCCATCGACGTCTGCTTATCGCACACGTTTCGGCAGCTTACTCAGAGCATATCATCTCGTCGGATTTCACCCCACTCGCGACTATCGATACATTCAGATCAATCGAAAACTCAGGTCAATGCATCCCGACATCGTGTCGATGGCGCTAGAACGTATCGAGGGTGTAGGGGGAGAGGTAACTGTCAATTCTATAAACGACATTCTGACGATCAACGGGGAGTTCACTGCCTCAATTGTCTTAGTTCGATGCTGTCGAATGCAATCTGGCGGCCTTCGCTGGAAAGTTAGATTCGACACGAGCTTACTTCCTGACATCACCATCGTTCTTCGAATGAACGAAGCGAACGATTCCGTGATGGACTACTATCTGCTTCCGCGCATCGACCTTGCTGAAAATACATTCCGGTTGCGCGAGGATAATAGCATTCAGTTCGACGCTTATCGCTTCGACACTTTGGACACGCTGCTGAATCTCAGCTCGCGTGGAGAGTTGAGGTATGCGGCATGAATGAAGAGGAGCACACTCGCGTTATCCGCTCAATTCCGATTGACTTAATCACCGTCCTTAATCCGCGCGCGCGAAATAAACGTGTTTTTAGTGAGCTCGTTTCGAGTATTGCCCACCTAGGCCTCAAAAAGCCAATCACTGTAAGCGAGAGAGACGGTGGAACTGCTTTCGATCTAGTTTGCGGTCAGGGGCGTCTCGAGGCTTTTGTCGCGCTTGGCCAAAAAGAAATACCGGCTGTAGTCATCAGTGCATCGCCGGAAGACTGCTACGTCATGAGTCTGGTTGAGAACTTAGCGAGAAGGCACCACTCTCCTATCGAGTTGGTTTCTGAAATCGGTAACCTCAAAAAGAGAGGCTACTCGACAGCTCAAATTGCGGCGAAAATCGATTTCAGCCCGGAATATGTATATGCGATATGTTATCTCCTCGAGCACGGTGAAGAGAGGCTTCTATCCGGAGTGGAACGAGGAATCATTCCACATTCGATCGCGATGGAGATCGCGAGAGCCAAAGACACCGACGTTCAACGTGCATTGGCTGAGGCTTATGAAACTGGCGCGATTCCAGGGAATCAAATTGTTGCCATACGCCGAATTGTCGAACAGCGAAATCTCACCGGAAAGAGTCTTCGCTCAGCGAGCCGACGTTCACAATCCAAAAAAACCGTGACATCTGGTGCTCTTATTAGGGCTTATCGAAAGGAGGCTGATCGACAGAAGCTCGTCGTCAAGAAAGCAACCCTCGCACAGGAACGCCTTATCTTCGTTGTGAATGCTTTGCGCACCCTGCTTGCTGATCCGCGGTTTTTGCAAATGCTACGTCAAGAGGAGCTCCATACCGTTCCTCGCGTACTCGCGGACCGTATTGAGCTACTCGGAGGATAAGATGCAGGTTTCCAACGTCAGAGTTGGATTCGAACAAACCATTTTGGATTTGCGTTTGGACAAGGTGCTTCCACACAAGCAAGTGCCCGAAGCATTAAAGACTTCTGCACGGTACAAGCGAATAGCTCAATCCATAGCCGAAATCGGGCTCATCGAGCCTCTAGTGGTTACCCGCGAGGCATCCGACAACGGTTCACGCTTGTTACTGGACGGTCATGCTCGTCGAGCGATACTATTAGATCTTGGCGAAACAGAAGCTCGCTGCATCTTGGCGCTAGATGATGAGGCTTTCACTTACAATAAGCGAATAAACCATCTCGCCACAATACAAGAACACTTTATGATTGTGCGGGCACTTGAGAAGGGTGTTCCTGAAGAAAAGCTCGCGCGAGCTCTCGACGTCAATATCGGTCATATCAAGCGACGAAGAACTCTCTTAGACGGCGTATGTCCCGAAGTCATTGAAATGCTCAAGGATAGGTTCGTGAATCCGTCCACCTTTGGCGTTTTGAAAAAGATGAAGCCTATGCGCCAGATTGAGGCAGCGGAGCTCATGCATTCAGTTTCTAACTTCAGCTCAAGCTATGCCAAAGCCCTGCTTGCGGCCACTAAACAATCCGATCTGGCTAGACCAGAACGACCCAAGAAAATATCAGGAATGACCCCTGAGCAAATGGCTCGCATGGAGCGAGAAATGGAAACTTTGCAACGGGACTTCAAAGCAGTTGAGTCCTCCTATGGCGAGGATGTGTTACACTTAGTGATTGCTTCTGGATATCTCTCAAAACTGGTCGCGAACGAAAAGATCGAAAAATATTTGGCGAGCAGTAGCCCGGAGATCCTCGAGAAGTTCAGGGCAATCATCTCGTCGGCCTCGCTTGAAAGCCAATCTACCACAGCCGGTTTATCATGAAGCGACCGATAGCAGATGCTATTCGGGCGAAGCTATTTCGCCGCGAAGATCCGCGCGATCATGTATTACTCAAAGTGTTTCGAGCTCTAATTGGGAAGGGTACGTGAAGGTAGGCGAATTCGTCAAACATAAACGCTCGATAATCTTGTACGCTCGATACGTCATTTGTTTGCCTCGATGTCTTCCAATTCGTAAGCACCGCTCCGCAGCTCCCGCTCAACGAATTTGAATTTTACTGTTCGGACACGCTTCGTCTCCATGTCGCGCACGACAACACGTTGGTTTCGACCAATCTTTCTAAACGGATCGATCAAATGATCCTGCAGGGCTTTGCTGGCAAAGGTTCTGAAGCTTTCGATCATTGAGGCGAGATCGAATCCTTCCGAATCCGGCAATTGCTTGGGCGCTCCGGCTTCGGTGACTTCCAATAAGCGCTTAGCAGTTGCTCGAGCTTCACTTAGCATCTCTAACGAACGTAGAGTATCAAGCCTGTAGCGCAGGAGGAGCACATAAAAGAGCCAATGATCATCGTCCGGAAATCCCGCGATCTCCATGCCGATATTGATTAGATTCAACGCACGCCGATGCTCACCTCGAACGATCAGCTCGCTCGATAAGTTGATGAGAACGACGAAATCATCGTCTGATGGCGAGATGTTCTTGGTATATCGATCCTGAAGAGACTCCGCATAAACGGTGACATACCGTTCACGCTGTCCCCCTGTCGTATATTGAGCGGCCAGGCGTATCGCCTCGAAACGTTGCTCAGAAGTAACAGTTTCGTCGTCATACCTCTCCAAAGCTAATCGAGCGAGCGGGCTCAGGCCAGCTCTGTCATCATTCGATGCGAGCGCTAGATGCAGGAGGACCGCAAATGGTCTCCTTGCGTGAGCATACAACGTGTCGCTAGCGTATCTCACTAGCTGATCGAGTTCTTCGAACGCGCTTTCGTCGTTTAACTTCAGAATTACCGAAGCTAAGACTGTTTCGTCGAACTCCAGTGAATTTTGAGTCTTAGGGGCGAGGAGAATACGCTCGCTCATGATGACATGTGCAGCTTTCCTAGCTGCATCAGACACAGGAGCACCAGAGTCATTCCTCATCGTCCGTATCAAAATTGCCGGGTGGCACTTTGCAGGCGCGTATTTTAGAGATGAACCGAAGGCCTCACCCGCTGGCCCGCTCCTGCCGGTGGCAGCATTCGCCTGCCCAAGATTAAAGTAGATTGACGCAACTAGTTCTGCGTCATCAGCAGCGGGTAGCGTCCGGCCGGCCATTAATTCTCCAACGACCGATTCAGTGATGCTAAGAATTTTTTCGAAATGACCTGTTGCATCAAGCCGAAGGAGTGCGGACGTCAAGGACAAGCGTGCGACATTCTGGAGTGTGCCGCTGGTAGTCACTGCGTGTTCTAGTATCGGAACCGCTTCTGTAACGTTACCGCTCTGAAGATAGGATGAGCCAAGGTAGTACTGGCATGTCGCCGTAAGCTCGGAATTCGACGACTGCTCAATCGTTTTTTTTAAGCTAGAGATTGCCAGCTCGAAACGTCGCTCATTGTAGTAGGCCATTCCCAGCATGAACTGGTGTGTTACATCCAGCTCGACGCCTGCGGGCTGAATTTGAATATGATCCTGGATATGCTGTATGGCTTGATCATATCGCTGCTCTTTGAAGTGTTCAGCAGCCGATTCGAGTAAGCTTCTTTGGGAGGCCGATGCTTGCGCAAGCCACGCGTCAGATAGGGCTGCGTCAACAATTCTGTTTTTTACGGTTGGCGTGCCGCTCGCATCTGAAATGATCCCGGCGAGATACAATCTCGCCCGACTTCTCTCATCCAATGAATCTCCTTTGCCCCACCGTATGCTAATCAACGCGCTACGAATTTGAGGATCGCTCTCAGCTAAAACACGAATATGGTCAACGGGTGCCCGGTCAAAGCGGCTCAGATAGAGTTTTTCGACAGCTGCTATGACATCCTTGCGCGTCGCTTGTTCTCCACTCTCCCCTAGATCTTCCAACACGGCGGCCAAGTCCCAAGACAAGCGAGGGTTGCCCGCAGTCCAAGCGTAAATTTCCTGGATCACGGCCGTCGAAAAGCGAACTTTTGCGTTATCCAGCAACCGAGCGAATTCGTCGTGAGAGAAATCATCGAGATAGATTTTTTCACCGATGTTAAAGGGGGAGATGTTTTTGTCTTTGATAAGGTCTATTGGATCGGCGACGCCGGATAGCACATACGTCAATCGCTCATATTCCGGATGATTGACGCGAGAGAAGTACATGCTTCTAATCTGCGCGAATATGCTGTCAGAGTAGACTGCGCTAATCAGTGAATCGATTTCGTCCAGTACGATGATGAGGCGCCGACCGTTCAGCGCTTTCAGTATAGTCCGCAGGTGCCGATCGAACTCGAGATTTGCTTCAGCTCGCACGTCCTTTCTTTGGCTTTCGATTCGCGCCAGGACTTCGCGCTGCAAATCATCGACAGATTCGACAATCCGATCAATTACGAATCGAAAGAGATCTCTTGCGCTTTCAAATCGCGTTGAAAGATCAAAGTAAACGACCACATCGCCGAGCGTCTCTCGCCGACGCTTCATGTGGATCAACAGGTTAGTCTTCCCCATCTGTCGAGCTACGAGGACGTATCCAGGGCGTCCCATATCCTCGATGATGCGGTCGAGCTGTCGATCAGCAGCTCTCTCCACATACAATGACGATGGTATGATGGTTGTCGACTTCAGCATTTTAGGCATGCCGAACCTCCATCGCTATACTTTCAATCAACTCTGGGACAGATCGCCCCCCATCGGTACCGTTTCTCCACCGCCTAAAAATTGATTTGATGTAGCGCGGCGAGCCACTAGCTGCCCGCGCAATGAGACCGATCTCATTGCTGCTCAAGTGTGGATTCAGCTCCCGCGCGATGATACGGCTCAATGATGTTAGATCGTCCAGACTCCATGGCGACATATCAATGAACTGCAGCTTTTCATGCAATTTTTCCAGACCGACAGCACCTCGGGAGGGATCATGGATCGATGTGAATGCAAGCCTGATCCTTTCATGCAGACGAGCATCCGCTTCGAGGACGAGTATCATCTGGAGGATAGATCCGAGAAAAACGTCGAAATCTTCCTTCGTTCCAAGAGGTATCTCCTCCACGAGGATCGTAAGAGATCCACCATCGGTTCTAGCGCGAAGCATTCGCTTGACAAAGGTCAATAGCTCGGCTGGCGTAGAGCTCGCAGGTGGGAGTTCGTCATGCCCTAAGCTTTCGGAGAGCTCCACGCACATCGCCCTGAACAAACCAAGTGCCGTCAAGCCGTGGTAGCCCGCTAAGATGATCTGCGCTACTTGACGTCCGGCAGAGAAGATAGATCTTCTCGCCGCTGACGTTTTGCCAACACCGCTGTTGCCTGTAATCCAGATGTGCCCGTTGGTTGACGCCACGCTTATTCGTTCGTCCGACGAACGTTGTAGGTAAAACAACTCATCCTGCTTCGAATATAGATCGAATAATACGTCTGCTGGACGATGCGTTCCGACGCGTTGAGCAGAGTTCGCTGTTAAGTTTGATAAGTTCCCCTCTAGCGCAAATTGCTTAAGAACGATGTATCTGGTGTCGTCTTTATCGTTTGGCTCTACAATCGATCGATGGTTGCTGCCGATCAAGGTGTGCACCCGCTCAGAGGGCTGAAATGGGCTGGCGCTGTCTGGCGTGACTACTGAGTCCGCTCCCCCGATAACGTATCGAACATCCACGGCGCCTTCTGCGCGGAGATGAATCCAATCTTCATTCTGAATCTGCAGAAGATCTGCATTTTTGCAGAGTTGGCTTACTTGCGGATGATAGCCATAAATGTTCGTCGCGACGTTTGCTAACGTCGCCCCGGTGTGCGGCACAGCAATCAGCATTAGCTTCGTTGCAATTTGCCGCTGCTTCGATTTTAGGACGTTGATGATGTATTGCCGTGCGACTAGCCCCCCTAAGCTGTGCGCAACAATTATCAGTTCAGAACGATGGCTATGTCTGGCTCGGATTTCGGTCTCGAGACCGCGAGACAGCTCATGGAGATTTGCGATTCGTCCGAAGATCGGTGGGGACCAACGCGACGGGTAAGCATAGCAATCGAGCGAAAAGTGATCAAAAGCCTTATCCGACACACAAGTCGCTATCATCCGAGCCCAGGTCTTTGCTGGACTTCCATCCAAACCATGGATGAACAAAATTGCGGGACTTGAGCCGGGATCGTCCTTAACATTTCTGCGGACTATCGCTCGTTTGAAGAATGGGATCCTCAGAGTTGCAGCTCCAGTCATTACTATTTTTCAGATAGGTAGCACTCGCACTTTTTGAGCGCAAGGTTGAGTGCGCTAGGGCACGAAACGCAGTCTCGGAGCGGGTCTAGCCGACGGTAGGACGGCTGGATTCTTCGGTTATTCGCTCATCGATCGTTACTTCGTTGAGCAAAGAACTAGAGGCAAAGAATGCCGTTGCCCAAGTGTAAAAACTTCCGGAAGTCGGTCCAACGATAGTATGGGTCGTGCCATGACAAAACTCATTGCCTATTTCCGCGTATCCACGCATCGCCAGGGGAAGTCTGGGCTGGGGTTGGCCGCTCAGCATCGCAAAATCTCTGAATTCGCCTCAGGTGCGGCCGGAACGCTGATCGCTGAATTCTGCGATATTCAATCGGGGAAAGATGATTCGCGCGTAGAGTTGCAGCGAGCGATCCAGTTAGCCAAGCGCGAGAACGCCAAGATCGTCATCGCCCGCCTTGACCGATTCTCCCGCCGTGTCAGCTTTATCGCCAGCATTCTTGAGCAAGGTATCGGTCTGGTCTGTGCCGAGATGCCAACTGCTTCAGACTTCCAGCTGCACATTTTTGCAGCGCTGGCACAGGAGGAGCGCCGGCTGATTTCCGAAAGAACCAAAGCAGCTCTAGCGGAGGCGAAACGTCGGGGAAAAATTCTCGGCGCTAATGGAAAGTATTTGGCCGCGAAGAATCGCAGAAATGCTGACGAGTTTGCATCTCAGCTTAGGGAAAAATTGGATACGGATTTAATGGGCCGTTCTTATAGCGAGATTGCGCGACACCTGAATGATGCGGGGATCACCTCCATGAAAGGAAAAAAGTTTTACCCACAGACGGTGAAGAACTATCTGCAGCGCAAAGCCGCCCCAGCGCCATCTCCTCGAGAAGCATGAAACTGGCGACTTCGCCGGCCGAAAACAGACTATTCGAGATCGGCCTTTCTCATCAACCATGCAGATAAAATCATTCCGATCGATCCGATCATATTCGCGTCGTCTAAGGTAATCGTTGTCTTCGTTCCAGCGGGCTTCCCGTGACCTGTACCGGCTTCGTTGCGAAGCTCATTGATAGTCTCAATGGTTTGCTGAATACGGCTCACAGTTTTCCGCATAAGCCGTTCCGTCGCATCCGCTGGAGGCGTCGTAGATGAAAGACCGATTTCGTGGAAGCATTTCGTTGTTAGGGCGGGAAAATCGAGATTGTCGATATCATCCACTGATCGTTTCTTTAATGCTGTTCGCATTACTGCCTCGAGGAGGTCTTTTGTGGCGCCAACAGCCAACGCTGGGTCACGAGGCAGCGCATCTCTAATGCGCGCTGTATAGCTACCGAGATCAATCGCGTCGGCTATCTCGTGAACTTCCTCCAAGCTGCCAGAAATGCCCTCCAAGATTGGATCGTCTTCGTTCGCCGCTGTCCATTGCGCTAACAGCTCTTTTTGATGACGCTTGAACCAGCTTTGCACAGAGGAAAGTTTTATAAGGGCGTCAAAGGCCTCCCTGTCTTCGCTCTCAAAAAGATTTTGGACGAGCGAAAGTACGTGACCTTCGTAGTCCGGATCGCCCCATTGCAAGCTTCTGAGAAACCGAGGGTGATTCTCGATTTCGTGCGACAATCCATGGAGCGTCGCGAACCGTTTCCAATCACTCTCGTTCATAGTGCTGACGAGCGCATCGGCCAGCGCGACAATGAAACGGTTTTCTAATGGAGCCATTGTAAATCTTCTGCATTTAAGATCATCATAAACACAAAACACAACTCTTCGCGTGAATGATGCGCGGACAGTTTGATACTACGTGCTTCGCACCGCCGAAACTCCGCAATCTGACGTCGGCGACTGCGAGATCGCGGTCATTCAGTATCTACGCCGTCTTGCGGAGTGTGAAGGTTCCGTCGATCTCAGTTGAAACATGGCCTAGGCGCGCGAGTGAAGCCAGAACATCGCTGACTTTCTTCTCCGTCGTCCTTGTTTTCTTGAATTGCGTAGCGATCGACCTTGCGTCAAGCGGTACGCTTGAGCGGGCCAATGTAGCAAACACTGCAGCTGTCTGCTCAACTGCCCCAACTGGGAACGATGGAAGTTGCACTTTCTCCCTGACGTCGAGCGAAGCCGCGACTTGCGTGCCTTCTTCGCGGGCAGCTTGTTTGTCCAGTGTTTTGCCTAGGCGCGGAATCTGATAGTCGGGCCGCAGCCAGCGGACGAGCCCGCGCTTTTCTTCTCCGGCACGTTCTTTGTTAAGCGCTGCAAGACGACTTAGGATATCATCATCATCGAGGTCTGCAGGCCAGCCATAGGCATCCGCGACCGCGACATCGAGCCTCCCGTGAAGCTCCTTGATGATGAGCACGAGGCCGTCATCGAAAATCTTGCGGTCAGAATCGTCGAGCTCACCGGGTCTTGTGCCAGCTCGTAATTTTTCGAGCACATTGTACAGGCCGGTCAACGTCAAATGTGGATGTTCCGCCAGAACACGCTTGCGATGCGCATCTAGTTCTTCCGCGATGACACGAATACTTTGTTTCTGAATATTGTTCGCGGCCGGAAATGGGAAGGTGTCGAAGCAGCGGGACTTTGTATATATGGGGCGATCTTCAAGCGTACCCCCGTTCGCTAAGGTCCAGCAAATGTGTGCCCGAGAAGAGACGATTCCTAAGTCATACGCATCGGATGTAGCAAACACGACAAGACGATTGTCAGGCAAAATTTCTGATGACAAGAACTGAAACACTCGGTGCTGCATCGTCTCCACCGTGACCACGTATCTTTCCAATCCCGATAGTGCCGGTCTCAACTCATCGCGCGGTTCGCCGAATATCCACCAATTGTCCTTGTATGATTGGCGGTTGTTCCAATCTCTCCCAACAAACTCTTGCTCGCCTCTTTTGTTGATCTGGATCTTTTCCTTCACTTCCAGCTTGATGTGCTGGTACACTTCTGGAAATTGTTCTCGAACTTTTTCCGCCGACAATCCAAAGAGATCGATGACCATTACGTTGCGTGGTCGTGCGGTGAGATCCCGCCCATTTCGATAATTCCTGATACGCAGCTCAAGCCCAGGGCGCTTGCCCAGTCCCAAGTGTCGGGCGGCGTCGGGAGTCACGATAAAACCAGCTCCATGTAATTTCATACCGGGCGAACAAACTCCTTCATTTGCATTCAGAGCGGTCGCCGAGGTCACATCAATTCCAACAGTCAAATCGGCGTTTATGGGGCCTTCGATTTCTGTGAATCCCACGATAGGCGCATCAGTATCGAGTGCGGCTTCTGAAGTGACCACGCGCAGAACACCCGGAGATGTTCCTGCTTCCCCTACCGTCATTGCAATTCGAACTGCGGCAGCGTCTTGCGTGGCCTTGGTCCAGGGATGATCCGCTATCGCCATTACAAGCGAGATAGGCCTCTTACCCCGTAGGTGTTTTTCCAAGACCCGGCGCTGGAAAACCTGCGAAATGGAATTGGTAGTAACGAAGCCGAATCTTCTGAGTACCGTTGCCTTGCGAGTAAGCAATTCAGCAGCGCGATCCCACCAATACATCACAAAATCGGCAGAATCGTTCATGTCTTTATGAGCCGCCCAAAGCGCTTCGGTGACACCGTCACCCAACCGCGCCCGAATATCCTTACCGCCAATGAACGGCGGGTTACCAACGATAAACTCTGCTGCTGGCCAGTCAGGCCGACGCGCGTTGGGATACGTCTCCTTGCCATTGACAGCCACAGGCAGAGGCTCGCCATCCCACGTCAGTACAGCATTCTTAACCTGAATGTTCTTGAACGCCCGCAGGATTGGCTCGTCTGGTGATCCGCCCTTTGTGCGGAAATGCCACTGCAAATAACCGATCCACAATACCAACTCGGCAATCGCGGCTGCGCGCGGATTAATCTCAATTCCAAGAAACTGGTGCGGATCGATGCTGTGCGATGCGAGGCCGCGCAAAGCTTCCTGGCCGCCGAGATCGAGCA
Organism: Bradyrhizobium sp. SYSU BS000235; assembly: GCF_049747295.1. NCBI lineage: Bacteria > Pseudomonadati > Pseudomonadota > Alphaproteobacteria > Hyphomicrobiales > Nitrobacteraceae > Bradyrhizobium > Bradyrhizobium sp. SYSU BS000235. The sequence continues at coordinate 2,375,526 of NZ_JBMHJM010000001.1, read as the reverse complement.
GCGCTTCCAGCACTTCGCCTTCAAGGCGTTTCATTAACTCGAGCGAGACGTACAGAAAATTTCCGGTACCGCACGCCGGATCGAGCACGCGCGTTTGGCAGAGCTTTTCGTGAAACGCGCTAACTTCCGCTGCTGCACCCTTGAAATCGCCGCTGCCACGCTTGATTTCCGCAGTTGCCTGCACGTTGCGCCAGTCTTCGCGCAACGGCTCGACGATCGTCGCTATGACCAGACGCTCGACATAGGTACGCGGCGTATAATGCGCGCCGAGGCGCTGGCGCTCGACAGGATCGAGCGCTTGTTCGACCAGCGTTCCAAAGATCGATGGATCAACTTCCTTCCAATTGTAACTTGCCGCCTGGCGTAGCTCGCCAATTTCCTCACGGCCAAGCGGCATCGCGGCCTTGTTGCGAAAGAATTCGCCATTAAACTTCTTAACTTCCTTTTTCAGCGCGTGCGCGAAACCGCCCGTGTTCATCGCTTCCCAAAGCTGCGTCACAACCGGTACGAATGTGTCTGGTGCTTCCTCGCATTCCTCCAGCACGTCCTTGAAGGATTTTTCCGGAAGTAGGCCGACATCTTCCGCGAACATAGTGAACAGGCAGCGCATTAGAAACATCGCAACGTCCTGCGCCGGATATTTCTTTTTCTCCAATGCGAGCGACACCTGTGCGAGGCGCTTGGCGATGTCGCGCGTAACTTTGGCAGAAACCTGAGTCGGATCGAGCTTTTCGGGCTCCTGCCAAATTTTTTGCAGCCGCTCGCGCACCTCGCGATGACGTAAATCTTCCAGGTAGATGCGAAAAGTCTGGCGATCTGGAAACTGTGTGTAGTTTTTGCCTTGACCAGAAAAATCGGCGTAAACTTCGATGCAATGGCCGACGTCGCACACGAGGATAAACGGCGGCCAGCCGTGGGACGTAGGCAGTGCGCGGGCATACTCTTCTGCCTGCCGCTTCGCATTAAGCATCAGAACGTCCCACGCTCGATCCGCTCCCCGACGGCCACGTGACGCTTCCGGCACGTCTGTTGTGAACAGATCGTTCTGACCGGCAACCTCCTTTTTACCACCTTTAATGCGGCTCTGCTTGGCCTCGAGTACGAAGCTGCCTTTCTTGTAAAGATCGATTCGACCTTGGGAATCGCCCTCTTCCCGATGCTTCTTAACAGCACGCTCAAAGACGTAGTCGTTGTTCTCATGAGTTGCGTCGGCAGGATCTGGCGGCTGCAATCCTAAGAGGGCAATTAATTCATTCAGAAACGAGACATAATTTGCTCGTTCCTGGCCACCCTCACGCCCCTGCCAACGCGCAATGAACTTCTCTACCGCTTCTTCTATCTTTTGCTGCCCCATGGGGCCAAAATAGCTGCATTGAGCACGCGATCAAGGCCTGAAGACCCGCGGCGGGGCCTTGATGGTGAAAGTCTTGCATATCACCCGTGTTTCCCCGGCCAAACGATCGACACCGGCGGCAGATAAACGCCTCGAATTCCGCTTTAGAGATGGGGTTAATTAAGCGTCCTTCCACAACGTCCGAAGTAACAACTCCAGCGTTCTCCAAACATACGCGGCAATGCATTTTACTGACCCCAAACCGTGTATTTTCCAGTGGGGAAGAAAAGATCGAAACATGACCCGATTTGGTCGTGGATATTTCTCTGTTATTCCACCACTATTCGAATAGTGCTCAACGCTCCTACGAGAAATTCATATGCCGTCGACTGAATCCCTATCCGCGCCTCGCGCATGTCCAGGCCCTCAACCGAAGCCAAAAGCCGCGACGCTCTTTCGAGTGCCTTCAGGCGCTGTCGATACGCATGCTCATGTGATCGGACTTCCACCAGACTATCCATTTGTCCCATCACGGAGCTACACGCCACCTGAAGCCACCGCTCGGGACTATCTCGCTATGCTGGATGCGACCGGCATGACGTATGGCGTGCTTACTCAAGTCAGCGTTCATGGCACCGATAATCGATTGTTGGTGGAAACGTTGAGCGCAAACCGCAAACGTCTGCGTGGTATTGCTGTGATACCGCTGGACTGCCCCGAACGCGAACGAGCTGCCCTGAAAGATGCGGGCGTCGTCGGCCTGCGGATGAACGTCCTTTATGCGGGCGGAGGTGTTGATTTTGCGCAGATCGAAAGTTACGCCGCGCTTTGCCGTGAAATGGGATGGCACCTGCAATTCCTGCTCGATGCGCGCCAACTTCCTGAACTCGCGCCGCGCCTATCGAAACTTCCCGTCCCTTTCTTGATCGACCACATGGGTCATTTCCCTACAACGGCTGAAGTCGAACACGAGGGGTTCAAGACTCTGCTATCTCTCGTTCGGGATGGAGCATGGGTACGCCTATCAGGGGCCTACCGAACTTCGGTAGAAGGTCCTCCGTACCGTGATACTATTCCCTTCGCGAAGCTGCTCGTTGAGGCTTCACCTGATCGCTGCGTTTGGGGATCGGATTGGCCTCATGTGGCAAATTGGGGCGTCATGATGGGCGTCAGCGACCTTCTCGACTTGCTCGCTGATTGGGTACCCGATGAAACTCTACGGAATAGGATCCTCGTCGATAATCCTCATAAACTCTTCGGCTTTTGACCCGTTCGTCTGAATCAGAATCGAACGTGATCCATCAGCGTTGAGGACTTCTGGTTCACCGCCGTTACGGACGATCTGTTGTTCATACTGCATTGGATCCGCTTTGCTTGGATAAACGACGCGAAACGTTCCGTCGCGGAAAAGAGCCGAGAAGTATCGTTTCGAGTAGGGCGATGGTGTCTGAATCGTATGAAGCACTGCATTTGCTTCGTCGTTTGAGACACCTTCGTTTCTCATGATTTTGGCGACTGAATTCGCAGTTTTTTCAGCAATCGGTCTCGTCCCCAATGGGGCGACCTCAAGGTTAATCAGCAGGGCTCTCAGCCTTGACGCAATTTGCGCTCGTTCTTTGTATGCGTCGGGCCCTGTCCGGTCACGAATGCGATGGATCAAATCTTTCAGATCGCTTTTGCTTTCGTAATAGCGCGTTGCAACATCCGCTGTAAGCGCTAACCGCTCCCTCTGAACATCGAGATCCGCTGCGATTTTTAACTTACGTTCAGCGCACTCCTGAAGCTTTTTTGCAACGATTGCTGAGTTATCCATGCCAGGCTGCAGGATCAATCGGTAAATTGCTTCTTCTTCCTGCTCTGCGACTAATAGCTCTCCTTCCAGCGCGACAACCCGTGTTTCAAGCGCTGCACGTTGAGAAGCGTCAGCATCGCTCATAAACAGCGAGCCCAGGTCGAGTTCTTCCACGAAGGTGAGGAACGACGTTTCAAAGTCTCGATAATTCCATCGCGTGGAGCAGCAACCTTTTCCTCTCAATGCGGTGCTGCACACCAAGTAACGACCGCCCTTGGTGCCTCCTTTATTTTCGAATGACATATTCGCGTGGCAGTAAGCGCAAGTCGCCAGCTTAGAGAAGAGATTGGTGAGCTCGACACCCTTACGTCCGCCACTATTGGTGCGACGTTGCAGGCGAGATTTCTGTGCCGCGAAGAACGTCTCCTCATCGATGATGGCTGGAAAGTAATCTGTTATCACCGGCCCCGCAGGCACTCTCTTATTGTTCTCCATTATCCTTGGCTGATATTCGCCAAGAACGGCTCGTCCCTGAATCATTTTGTGGATCGACGATATTTGCCACTTCTTCTCCTTCGACCTTCCGAAAGATGGAATCCCCTCCTCATTCAGCCTTCGGGCAATGGTGTAGGCACCGATTCCCGCGATAGCGTCGCTGAATACTCTGCGCACGATCGCGACGCGCTCTTCGATTAACTTGAAGGACTTCTTATCGGGACTCGTCTCCAGCCAAAACGGGACCTGCCGTGTGATCTTCTGACTGTCGGCGTTCAGCCGTCTCGCCTTCCAGGCACCCTTTGTTCGAATGCTCTTCATTTGTGATTCGTCGTGCGCGCGACTCATCACAACAAGGGAGTACATGATGTCTTCCAACCTGACGGTTGCGGCTGTGTATTCGCGATTATCGGCAAGCGTAACGACGGTAATTCCGGCGTTAATGATGTTCATGAACGTCGTCAAAGCAATGCTCGGTTGCTGGCGACTAATACGATCCAAGGACTCGACTAATAGGAACGATCCTGGAGGAATCGCCCCAGTCTTAATCGCTTCGAGTATCTTCCCGAACTCACCGACAGCCGCATTTGCACCTTTGAAACCTGAAACACCGATGTCTTCGAGAGAGAAGGTCTCATCAAGTTCGAGGTTGCGAGCTGCCGCGAAGTTTTTAGACATCTCCAATTGACGTTTGCGGCCGCTGCCTTTGGCCTGCGCCTCAGATGAGATGCGGATGTAAGAAAATGCGATCGGTCGCTTATTCTGAGCCATAGGAAATGGCTTTAGAATATCAGGGGTTAATTGTCCACCGGATTACGATCGAAGGCCCACCCTATCGCGACACGATTCCGTTCGCGCAGAAAGTGGTTGAGGCTGCACCCGATCGTTGCGTATGGGGGTCGGATTGGCCCCATGTCGCCAACTGGGGCGTGATGATGGGTGTCGCGGATCTGCTCGATCTGCTCGCTGACTGGGTGCCGGATGAGACCATTCGCAACCGCATCCTCACCGACAATCCACAACGGCTTTTCGGATTTCCCGCCGTTTCCTAAAATTCTCCGTGCGCCGCAAGTTGCTTGCGGCGCACCGATCCCAACTATTTAGCAAGCTGATAGGGACCGCCCTGGTCCAGCGCGCGCTGATAGGCCGGACGCGCATGAATACGTTCTAACCAAGCCATGGCCTTCGGATAATTTGTATCCAGTCCCGCGCGAGCCACAGCGGCCTCCAGCGGAAAACTCATCTGGATATCAGCCGCGCTGAATTCGTCGCCTGCAAACCATTCGCTTTTGCTCAGCTCACTTTCCCAAAAAGCCATGTGCTGCTTGAGCTGCGGCGTAACAAGCGTCGCCAGCAGCTGGTTGAATATCGGCGTCAGCAGCGGGCGCATCAGGAAGGGTGCACGCTTCGGCACCAGCGTGAACAGCAACTGCTGCAGCAGCAACGGCATGGCCGAGCCCTCGGCGTAGTGCAGCCAATATGTGTAGCGCAATCGTTCCGGAGTTTTCGGCGCGGGGATGAGGCGGCCCTCGCCATAGGTCTCGACAATATATTCAATGATGGCCCCGGACTCGGCAATGGTGTGGCCGTCGTCCGTGATGACGGGGGATTTGCCGAGCGGGTGGATCGCCCGCAGCTCCTTCGGCGCAAGCATCGACGGCAGTCGCTGATAGCGGATGATGTCATACGGCACCCCGAGCTCTTCCAGCAGCCAAAGCACGCGTTGCGAACGAGAATTGTTGAGGTGATGAACCGTCAGCATGAACGCCTCGCTTGTGAACCATGTCGGCAGGTCATGCCGCGTACCCGGATAAATGTCGAGCGGACTGCTCTCAGCCGCGAACGAAAGATGGTTTGGCTCACCTCCGGTCACAGCCGGACGCGAATCTGCTCTGTGCATGATTGACAGTTCTAAAATAGAACTTTAGCGTACTCTCGTAGATCAGAAAGATGACGACGGGCGGCGCAGGTCGTGCTGACGCCTGCTGAGCGACGACGCAAATGAGATGATGTGATCTGGCGTGGCGGAAACATTCCGGCGGCGCGCCTCCTGATGATTCAACAAGGAGAGAACCTTGAGCAAACGAAACGCGACTGTCGCAGTCATCGGCGCTGGCGATTACATCGGCAGCGAAATCGCCAAGAAGTTCGCCTCGGAAGGATTCACGGTCTTTGCGGGACGCCGCAACGGCGACAAGCTCGCGCCTCTCATCAAGGAGATCGAGGACGCAGGCGGCGAAATCCACGGACGATCGCTCGACGCGCGAAAGGAAGAGGAAATCATCTCCTTTCTCAATGACGCCGACAAGCACGCACCGCTGGACGTCTGCATCTTCAATATCGGCGCAAACGTCAATTTCCCGATTCTCGACACCACTGAGCGCGTGTTTCGCAAGGTATGGGAAATGGCCTGCTACTCTGGCTTTCTTGCCGGGCGCGAAGCCGCGCGGCTGATGTTGCCGCGAGGCCAGGGCAATATCTTTTTCACCGGCGCGACCGCAAGCCTGCGTGGCGGCTCCGGCTATGCTGCGTTTGCCAGCGCCAAATTCGGATTGCGCGCCGTGGCACAGTCGATCGCGCGCGAACTCGGGCCCAAGAACATCCACGTCGCGCACCTGATCATCGATTCCGGCGTCAACACCGAATGGGTTCGCCAACGCCGCGTCGAAGCGCTTGGACCGAATGCGCTCGACAATCCCGACCTGCTGATGCCGCCGGCCTCCGTCGCTGAATCCTATTGGCAGCTCTACAAACAGCCACGCAGCGCCTGGACCTTTGAAATGGAGATCCGGCCCTTCGGCGAGAAGTGGTAATCGGCGGCGCATAACTGACACGCACGCCTCCAAGCGATCCTGCCTTGCAATGGCAGGGTCGTTCGGTGAGGATCGCATTCCCAATTTCCAAACGAAGTGAAGAAAAACATGCGTATTCTGGTGATCGGTGCCGGCGCGACAGGCGGCTATTTTGGCGGCAGGCTGTTGCAGGCTGGACGAGACGTGACCTTCCTCGTGCGGCCCAAGCGCGCCGAGCTCATGGCGAAGAACGGCCTTGTTATCAAAAGCCCTCTCGGTGACGTGACCCTGCCAAACCCGCCGACGGTTTTGGCGGAAAATCTCAAAACGCAATTCGACGTCATCATCCTGAGCTGCAAGGCTTATGATCTCGACAATGCGATCGCCTCTTTCGCGCCGGCTGTCGGACCGAATACGGCGATCATCCCATTTCTCAACGGCATGAAGCACCTCGACGTGCTGGACGCCAAGTTCGGCATCGATTGCGTCATGGGCGGCCAGTGCCAGGTCGCCGCGATGCTCGATCCTCAGGGCGTCATCGTACAGCTCAATCCCATGCACTCGATGTCATTCGGTGAACGTGGCGCATCGAAAGGCGATCGCGCCAAGCGTATCGAAGCCGGCCTCCAGGGCGCGATGTTCGACGCGCGGGCAAGCGACGTGATCCTTCAGGAGATGTGGGAGAAATGGGTATTTCTGGCCACATTGGCAGGCAGCACCTCGTTGATGCGCGCGCCTGCGGGGCACATCACCGCAGCTCCGGGCGGCACGGACTTTATTCGCGGGCTTCGCGCCGAGATTGCATCCGTCGCAGAAGCGGCCGGTTATGCTCCGCGTCCTGAATTCCTTGAGCGAACGAACGGTTTGCTGTTCGCTCCAGGCTCGCCCATCACCGCGTCCATGGCCCGCGACATCAAGGGCGGCGCGCGCATTGAGGCGGATCAGATCATCGGTGACCTGATCCATCGTGCTGAAACCAACCAGAAGGGCGCACTCAGCGTGCCGCTTCTACGGACCGTCTACACGCATCTCAAAGCTTACGAATCGCAGCTGTCGTAAACGCGTCTCGCATCGTTCATATCACCGGCGCGTTCCATCAGGGGCGCGTCGCATTGGACGGCTTCACCTGTGCCTTGCTGTTCTGCGCGGCTTCCCAGGCGCGAAATTGTTGAAACAGCGCCTCCTTGTCGGCCGCGGACGGTGGCGTTTCGTTGCTCCGCTGATTCTCCGTCAGGAATTGCTCGAACTTGATGCGGGACTGCTGTGCCCCGACGTTCTGATCGAGCCATCGCTGCGCAGGAGCAAATCGCTCCCACCCCCGCAGCGGCGCGGATAATGACACCTCTTTCCATTTGGGATGAAATGGAGACCGTTGAAAATTGGGAAACTCCTTGAAGAAGGCGTCGACGAACAACGAAAGCCGTCGGTAGCGATCGGTCTTCGGCCCCCAATTATAGGCGGCGAGAACCGCCGGTACCGCAATGGTATCGACCCGCTCCTGGTGGCCGATCAGGTTGGGATAGTCCTTCGCCGTGAGCTCCGCGGGAAAATAATCGGACTGCAGCGGCTGAGCGTAGTCCACCGGCACGAGGTGCAGATTATCGTCCTTGATCTGGCTGATGAACTTGGAAGGCTTGCCCTGAACCGCGATCACCGCGTCAACTTCACCTTTCTTCATCTTCTCGAACGCGATCCGCTGTTCCACGTAGACGAATTTGGGTTTGATCCCGAGCCGCTCAAACACAAGGAGCGAGGTCACAAACGTTCCCCCGTTCGGCAGATCCACGCTCACTGTCTTCCCTTCAAGATCCTTCAGGCTGCGGATCGATTTCGGGGCAATGACATGCATTTCCTCATTGTACAGCTTGGTGATGTAGGTGAATTGTCCCTTGATGTTTTTTGCGTAGCCCTTCTTTTCCAGGTAATCGAGGGTGTCTGCGCGCACGATGCCAAGATCGATGCCGCGTAAATAAAGAATATCGGCCACGCTTTGCACCGAGCCCCGGCCCACGATTGGCAGCACGCGCAAATTATCCCCGTTGTCGAGCACCGATGCGAGATCCGCACCGAACTGAACATAGGTGCCGCCGATCGTTCCTGAGATCAGCGTCACCGTATTGGCATTCAGCTTTTCTCTTGGGCCGGACGATCCAGTGCCGTATTGGAAAATAGCCTTGAGGCCCTCACTGACCTTTCCCGGATCATATTGCGTGTCTTCCGCCCGCGCTGCGGTGAGCAGGCACAAACTGATCAAGGTGATGATCTCGATGTGTCGGAGCAACCGTCCCATGGTCATCCTTTGTCTTCGTCACCTGAAGTGATGTGAATTCACCTCTGCAATTGCTCGAGCCGTTGCTGCGCTTCGGAAGCGCCGAACTCCCTGGCTTTTTCGTACCAGTTTCGCGCCATCGCTGGATCGGGCGCGATGCCATAGGCTTTCACACGACCAAGAACGGCAGGATCGTAAGTTCCGGCCAACGCTAACGCGGCTTGAGGCTCGCGCGCATCCGCGGCTCGCTGCAACAACAAACGTGCGGACGCGATGTCCCCTACGCCGATCAATTCCTTTCCTCTCTTCAGCAGGCTTGCCAGCTCTGCTTGATCGATCTGTCGCGGCGACTCGGTCGGCGCGGGGGGAACCGCTGCCTGTACGGTCGACTTATCCGTCTGCACCTTCACATCGCTTGTCGCAATTCCAACGGTGCTGCTCTGCGGCGTCCGGCTTGTCTCACTGAGAACCGATGTTTCCGGCTTGCTCTCCGGCGGCGGCGGAGCGGAGACAGCGGCAAAAATTTGATCAAAGCTGATCGCGGTCTGTTTTGGCGCTGTTGCGGCTTTCGCGGCGTGCCTCACGCCGGTCGTCTCGGAACGCGAGCCACTGAACGCTCCTCCGAAAAACCCGACAGCCCCCAATCCTCCGGCAATCGCAAACGCCGCAGCAACAGACCATGCGGCGTACCGGAGAAAACCAGGCCTCGCGACGGAGACGGTTGAAACGTCCAGTACTTCCGGTTCGAACCAATGCGCTGGCGGATTGGTTGGATGAAGATCCTGTCTGCCCTCTTCCTCCTGGGCGGGGTCTCGCTGCTTAAAATGAAATCCATCGTCGTCCTCGGCGCGATCATTGCGTTCGAGAAACAACGGCATTCGATCTTCCCGATCGTCAGCAACCGCGCGAGCCTGCAACGTCGATGATCGCCCGCGCGTGGGCGGAGCATAAGCCAGCAATTCCGACAAAGGCTTGGTGAAGATGTCGTCGAAGCTGTCTGTCGTCGATGGCTCGGTGCCCGCGGTGCTCCGCAGGGACGGATCGTCTTTTGGAAGTGCTCTCGCTTTGCTTCCCATCGCGTCACGCCCTGTCGAAATACGCACCTAAAGGCAAACCCGCACTTATCAGGCGTCGACTGTGGCTCCGGAACGTAAGGGTACTTCGGCAAAACAATACGCGCCGGGACAACGCACCAACGTCTGCACTTCAAGTCTTACAAAAGCTCGCAAGTGATAGAGACGAAAAAGCCGCTTAAAGCGCCAAACAATGACCGTGTTAGAGATCGCGTTACGAGATCAAGAGCTCCGAAGTACCGGCCGATCTCGTTGCTTCAACGCGCAATACCGCGCACCGTCGATCCTGCCGATTGAACCTTCGGATCCGAGGCCACGACCCATGGATCGTAACGGCCGATCCACGGCGGAGATATACCCCATGAGGATTACACCCGCCATTTGGGCAATGGCCTTGCTGGCGACCACGGTCGGCACGCAGGCTCATGCGACTTCGCGCTCTCCGCGGCGGATCACATCCTCAAATTGTCTCGATGAAGCCACGCGGATTCGATGACCCATACTTGCATAAAGAAAAAGGCCGGACTGAGTGGAGTAGATTCTGACGTTCGCAAACGTGCCTACCCAGACGGACGCGAACGTTAGAATCGGACCACTGGGTCCGGCCTTTTCATTGATCGCCCGCTATCAGTTCAGAGCGAGCGGCTTTTCTTCGTCGAGGAATCCCATCAGTTCGCGGAAGAACTGCATGCGATTCTTTTCCATCATGATCGTATGAGTGCCTTCGCTCAGTTCGACCAGGCGCTTGTAGGGCGCATTCTTCAGCTGGGTGAAGTAGGCATAGGCCAGATAGCTCGGCAGATCGGCATCCCACTCTGCATGGAGAATGAACGTGGGTACGGTGATCTTGCCGGGGTCGTAGAGTGCCTTGCCGGCATTCCAGTAATTGTTGCTGTCCTCGACCACACCATTGGGCGCCCGCAGCATTGGCGGATTCTGTTTCGCGGCTTCAGGATCAGTCGCCCAGGTCGAATCAGCCCAGGCCTCGAAGACGCCAGGCGGAATGAGATCGGCCTTCTTATTCTCGGGCACGTCCTTCAGCCAACGCTCCTTTGCCGAATCTTTCGAGACGAGACGATAGGCACCTAGTTGGGGTGGAGCAGCGGTGGCTGGATTTTTCTTGATCCATTGCGGCGCGTAGAGCACGAGCCGGTTGACCTTGGCGTTGTTCTCACTGGTGTAGAGACCGACGGTGGACGTGCCCCACGACCAGCCCATGACGTTGATCTTGGAGACGCCGCGCTTCTTGAGGATGTAGTCCACGGCAGCGCCGAAATCGCGGGCAGCCACAGGGGTCTGCACGATCGGCTTGTTGGCTGACGGCGGCTGGCTCATTTCCGGCGGCCGGGTGGAACGCCCGTAACCGCGAACATCGACGAGCCAGACGTCGTATCCGCGCTCGGCAATGAGATCCATCATCGATTTGCCGGCGATCGGCAGATCGAACGCGGTTTCCGATGGATAGGTCGCGCCGTGCACATAGAGCAGAATCTTGTCCGCGGGGAAGCTGGTTTTACCCGCCGGATGCTTGTTGCGGACGAACAGCTGAATTCCGGCGTCTGCCGATGGAATCATCGCATCGGTCTTCTCAAGCTTGACGCTTTTCGCCTGCGCACCGGCGCTGCCGAACACCGCCCCCGCCGCAAGACACGTCAGGGATACCCGCAAAAACCTCATGATCATCAAAGCCCTCCCAGGGACACGTTTTAAATTTTGAAACTGGCGCCTCGCGCCGGGAGGGATGTTAGGCAGGTTCCGATTCGATGAGTAGCCGCGCCGAAGGAAGGGCTGACATCATGATGTCGCCCCGCAAATCCTTGTGAAAGTGGATAGCCAGACATGACAAAGCCGCCTTACGGCGGCTTGTCATCATTTCGTGTTCGATTTCGTGAAATCTGACACGGCCAAGAATTTCTGGAGCGGGCGAAGGGATTCGAACCCTCGACCCCGACCTTGGCAAGGTCGTGCTCTACCCCTGAGCTACACCCGCATCGCAGAGATTGGCGGGGCGCAAGCGCGCCGCCGGGCAAACCTATGCCAAAAGCAGACACGCAATGCAACAGGGCGAACTCGTCATTTTTCGAGGGTCGGTTCCCCAAAAGATCCCGAGAGCCACCTTTTCAACGATTTCCGGGACATTCCTGCCAATTGAAAATCGACGGCAAGACCGCCATCTATGGCGGCGACCGTGCTAGAACGGCTTTCTTTCAGAAATAATACGGCAGGCGAGGGATCACGTGACGATAGTTGAGCAAGGAAACGGGCCTGCGGGTGCGCCCTCCGACCTGATCAAGGACACCACGACTCAGACGTTCGTTAAGGACGTTATCGAAGAATCAAAGCTCCAGCCGGTTCTGATCGACTTCTGGGCCCCGTGGTGCGGCCCCTGCAAACAACTGACCCCGACCCTCGAAAAGGTCGTTCGCGCCGCAAAAGGCAAGGTCAAGCTGGTCAAAATGAACATCGACGAGCATCCGGCCATTCCGGGGCAGATGGGCATCCAGTCGATTCCCGCCGTTATCGCCTTCGTCAACGGCCAGCCGGCCGACGGTTTCATGGGCGCGGTGCCCGAGAGCCAGGTGACGGCTTTCATCGACAAGCTGACCCAGGGCATGCCTTCCACCGGCAGTGCGGCTGATTTGCTCGCGGAAGCCGAGGCGATCCTGGCGGAGGGCGACGCCGCCACTGCAGCCTCTGTGTACGCGCAAGTCTTGAGTGAGGACGCGTCGAACATTCCGGCCATCGCGGGTCTTGCACGCTGCTACGTGGTTGCCGGCGCTCTTGATCAGGCCAAGCAGACGCTGGGCATGGTCCCCGAATCCAAGCGCAACGATGCCGCCATTTCTGCCGTGCAGACCATGCTCGACCTCGCCGAGCAGGCGAAAGCGGTGGGACCGGTGACGGACCTCGAGCAGAAAGTCGCCGCAAATCCGGCTGATCATCAAGCCCGTTTCGACCTCGCGGTGGCGCTCAACGCCGCGGGCCAGCGTATCGAAGCAGCCAATCACCTGATGGAAATCGTCAAGCGTGATCGGAAGTGGGACGATGACGGTGCACGCAAGAAGCTGGTGCAGTTCTTTGAAGCATGGGGTCCGGCGGACGATGCGACCGTGGACGGCCGCAAGCGTCTGTCGACGATTCTCTTTTCCTGACATTTTTCGTCCGGCTCTCAGATGGTGAGGGAAGTGAATGCCGATCAACGCCGAATATCGCGGGCCGGCTGATCTTCCGGAGATCATCCCGGTGTTTCCTCTCGCGGGCGCCCTGCTCCTGCCGCGTGGACAGATGCCGTTGAATATTTTCGAGCCGCGCTATCTGCAGATGGTGGACGATTCGCTGCGTGATGGGCACCGACTGATCGGTATGATCCAGCCGGATGTGGCCCACTCCAATGACAGTGACCGCCCGTCGCTGTTCAAGGTCGGGTGCGTCGGCAGGATCACCCAGCTCGCCGAATCCGGTGACGGCCGCTACATTCTCGAATTAACCGGCGTCTCGCGCTTCACCATCGCCGAAGAAATGTCGGTGTCCACCCTCTATCGCCAATGCCGTGTGGATTATTTCGCCTTTATCGACGACTTCACCGCGCGCAAGGGAGAAGAAGACGTCGATCGGCAGGCCTTGTTGAAGGCGCTGACGAGCTTCCTGAAAGCGAATCGCCTCAAGGTCGATTGGGAGGGCATTGAGAGTGCTCCAAACGAAGCACTCGTGAACGCGCTGGCCATGATGTCACCCTATGGGCCGGCGGAGAAACAGGCGCTGCTCGAGGCGCCAAATCTCAAAACGCGCGCGGAAATTCTTGTTGCAGTCACCGAGATGGATCTGGCGAAGAAAAAAACGTCGGGCGATCCGCCGCTGCAATGACGCCAAAGCCGGCTTTTGCCGAATCGGCGTTGTGCTATGATCGCGCGATTCATTTTTCGTACGGAGTCCTGCCAAGATGACCACAGCGAACGATCGCCCCGAGGGCGCCGTCGATCCGAAGCTTCTGGAAATCCTGGTTTGCCCGCAGACGAAGGGGCCGCTGGAGTTCGACAGCGCGCGGCAGGAACTGATCTCGCGTTCAGCCAAGCTTGCTTACCCGATCCGGGACGGCATTCCCATTATGCTGCCGGAAGAAGCGCGCCGCATCGACTAAAGCATTTGCGAGCGAAGTGGGTTCGCGCAAGGAAAACGCGTCAACCAAAGTCCTGCGGCTTAAAGCGCCTCACCACGTAACAGCCGCGGCACCTCGCCCGACAAGCCGGCTGCCTGTCGAATGAATGCGCCCTTCAGCGGCGGCACGCGATCGACCAGGCCAAGGCCGATGTCACGAACCGTACGCAGCAGCGTTGAGTGATTCGAGAACAGCATATTGAGAGAGTTGGTCGCGACACCCATTGCGACGGTGTCGAAACGCCGCCATCGCTGATAGCGCTCCAGCACATCCGCCTGACCTGGATCGAGGCCGAGCCGCGCTGCATCGACGATCACCTCGGCCAAGGCCGCCGCGTCCTTGAGACCCATGTTAAGTCCCTGTCCCGCGATCGGGTGGATCACATGCGCGGCATCGCCGACGAGCGCCAGCCGCTCAGCGATGAAAGAGCGCGCGACGAAATAGCCGAGCGGAAATGCCCGCGGCTTGTCGAGCGGCTGCAACTCTCCGAGGTGCAACCCAAACCTGGTTTCAAGCTCGCGTTTGAAATCATCCGCCGGCAGATCGACGATGCGCGCAGCCTCGCGCCGGCTTTCCGTCCACACCAGCGATGAACGCTTTCCCTTAAGGGGCAGAATCGCAAACGGCCCCGCCGGCAGGAAGTGTTCCTCGGCGCGGCCTTGATGATCACGCTCGTGTCCGACCGTGACAACGATTCCTGATTGATCGTAGTCCCAGCCGTGGGTCACGATACCTGCACGTTCACGCAGTTTCGAACGGGCACCGTCAGCCGCGATCAGCAAGCTCGCTTCGATCTCACGGCCGTCACTCAGCGTGACCTTGGTGCCGTCAGGACGCGACTCATAGGTGGACACCGCTGTCGCAGTGAGCTCGATGCCCTCGGCCTCAGCCCGCTTCACCAGCGCATCGATCAGGAGGCGATTTTCGACCATATGCGCGAAGGGCTCGCCGGGCGCGACATCGCCCGTGAAGGTTAGAAAGGTCGGCCGCGTCGCGTCATCGAGTTTGCTGTCGGTCACCACCATATCGAGGATCGGCTGGGCATCGGCCGCAACGTCATTCCAGACACCGATCGTTTCAAACAACCTGCGGCATGCAGCCACAATGGCCGATGCACGCGGATCGCGGCTTGGGCGCATGGTGAACGCGGGATCGGCCACCACCACTGGAAGCTCCGGTCCCAGCCCCTGACGGATCGCCAGCGCAAGCCCAAGACCGGCGAAGGCGCCTCCTCCGATCACGATACTTCGTTGTGACGACATGATATTTCGCTACCTTTCAGCCGCTCTTGCCTCGCGCCCGGCCATAAGGGAAATATGACGCAGCACGCGGGGCCGAAAGGTGCGGCCCTGGGATCTTTTTATCAGGGTTTGCGGACCACCGGAAACCTTCGCATCCAAATCAGCTCCACGAGCTGCGGCAGATCGGAACATAGTGAATGTCAAAGAGCCTGATTGATCTGTTGTCGATTCTCGATATCGAGCAGCTCGAAGTGAATATGTTCCGCGGAAACAGCCCCAAAACCCGCTGGCAGCGGGTATTTGGCGGACAGGTGATTGGGCAGGCGCTCGTTGCGTCATGCCGCACCGTCGAAGGCCGGATGCCGCATTCGCTCCATTGTTACTTCATCCTGCCGGGCGATCCGCAAATTCCGATTGTCTATGAAGTCGAGCGGTTGCGTGACGGCAAAAGCTACTCCACCCGTCGCGTGACGGCCATTCAGCACGGCAATGCGATTTTTTCGATGATGGTGTCCTTCCACATCGAGGAAGAGGATTCCTTCAATCATCAGGACAAAATGCCCGATGTGCCGCCGCCGGATAAACTGACGGCGGAGGAATTGATGAAAGATTCTCTGTTCGACCAGATGCCGGAATTCATCAAGCGCTACTATGAATCCGACCGTCCAATCGAACTGCGCCCCGTCGAATTCAAGCGCTACTTCGGCGAAAAGATCCCGGACGGGCGCATCAACATCTGGATTCGCACGGCCGCGAAGTTGCCGGACGATCCGGCGCTGCATCAGTGCGCGCTGGCCTACGCATCGGATTTCTCACTGCTGGACTCGGTGATGTCGCGCTATGGCCGAACATTGTTCGACGGCCGCGTCATGGCCGCAAGCCTCGATCATGCCATGTGGTTTCACCGTCCCTTCCGGGCGGACGAATGGCTGCTTTACAGCCAGGACAGCCCAAACGCGCGCGGGGGGCGGGGTTTGGCCCGCGGACTGATCTTCAAGCCCGACGGCACACTGGTGGCGTCCGTCGCCCAGGAAGGCTCGCTCCGTGAAAAGCGCGATGACCTGATCAAGCCGAAAGCGTGATGGCTGGATAGGCTCGAAAGCCCGCAACTGCCTTAAAACAAGGCATCCGGCCAGCTTACTGTCTGCGCGCCTTGCCAATAAAGCTGGCATAGGTACAAGAGCACGGGCATGCTGCCCAAACAGCATGCTGGACGCAGAGAAAGCCCTGCCATGAAACTCATCACTGCCATCATCAAACCCTTCAAGCTTGAGGAGGTCCGCCAGGCCCTGACCGCCATTGGCGTGCATGGAATGACCGTGACCGAAGTGAAGGGCTATGGCCGCCAAAAAGGCCACACCGAGATTTACCGCGGGGCCGAATACATCGTGAACTTCCTGCCTAAACTGCGCATCGAAATTGCGGTCGGCACAGACTTGGCCGAAAAAGCGGTTGAGGTGATCACGGCCGGCGCGCGCACTGGCCAGATTGGCGACGGCAAGGTGTTCGTCACACCGATCGAGAATGCCGTGCGGATCCGCACCGGCGAAACCGACAACGACGCTCTCTAACCCTGACATTCATCATCCAGCGGCTAGCGGTGCTTCGAGCCACCGCACAAACGACCGAAGCGGGGGAATCCATGACTGACCAGCCGCGTGCCGCCCGGATAACGACGGCTGTTGTCGCGATGTTTGCTTTCGCGGTCGCAACGCCCGCCTTCGCCGAAACGACGAAGATCGAACCCGCCGACACGGCATGGATGATCGTGGCGACGGCCTTCGTGCTGATGATGACGATCCCAGGCCTCGCACTGTTTTATTCCGGCATGGTTCGCAAGAAGAACGTGCTCGCGACAATGGCACAAAGCCTGACCGCGGTGGCACTGATCTCGATCCTCTGGATTGCCTACGGATATAGTTTGACGTTCGTGGGGGATGATGCGGTCCTCGGTACGTTCGACCGGGTTTTTCTGTCCGGTATGACCATGGACAGCGTCAATCCGCTCGCAAAGACTATTCCTGAAGCTCTTTTCGTTCTCTACCAGATGACCTTTGCCGTCATCACCGTTGCGCTTGTGGCGGGCTCCGTCGCCGATCGCATGCGTTTCTCGGCGTATGTGATCTTTTGCGTTGTCTGGTTCACCTTCGTCTATGTGCCGCTGGCTCACTGGATCTGGGGCGGCGGTTTCCTGGGACGAGCCGGCGTGCTCGATTTCGCAGGCGGCCTCGTCGTGCATCTGAGCGCCGGCACTGCCGGACTGGTGGCCGCGAAGGTCATGGGCAATCGCCGCGGCTACGGCACGGAGAATCTATCGCCCTACGATCTATCGCTTGCGGTGATCGGCACGGGCCTGTTGTGGGTTGGCTGGTTCGGCTTCAACGGCGGATCGGCGCTGCAGGCCAATTCGCGTGCGGTGATGGCGATTCTCGCGACGCACCTCGCGGCCTGCGCTGGCGCCCTGACGTGGATCGCGATCGAGTGGATCACACGACGGAAGCCCTCCGTGCTGGGGATGATTTCGGGTGCTGTCGCCGGTCTTGGCACCATCACGCCGGCTTCCGGCTTTGTCGAACCATGGCATGGCATCGTAATCGGCATCGCAGCCGGACTGGTGTGTTACTGGGCCTGCACATGGCTCAAGCACCGCTTCAAATACGATGACAGCCTCGACGTCTTTGGCATCCACGGAATCGGGGGCCTGCTTGGGACGCTGCTCATTGGTATTTTCGGAACCGCGGCGGTCGGCGGCGTGTCCGGATTGCTCGAGGGCAATCCAAAGTTGCTTCTGATCCAGCTCTACGGTGCCGCCGTGGTGTTCGTCTGGACGGGAGCGGCAACTTTCGTGCTGTTGAAAGCCATCGATATCATGTCAGGCCTGCGGGTCTCCCACGAGCATGAAGTCGAAGGCCTCGACATCACCCAGCATGGCGAAGCCCTTCAATAAGCTTCCGTCCCGCGCCGAAAGCTCCGTTCCGATTTGCGGCCCGGTCCCATGTAAAACCGCTGCTGCCTCGTCCGTAGGCAGGATTATGTCGACACGCTGATGTGCCCATGTTTTCGGCACGCCTGTCGATCTTTTAGGCGCGACGCAATAGCCCGATCTCGCGCGCCTTCGGCCCAAGGCAAAAAACTTAAGAATCATAACAGGTTATAGAATTCCGCCGGTCTGGCACGGCATTTGATTCTACGGGTGCAGGCTGTGCCCGTGGAGGGGCTTTTTCTTCGCGTGGTGACCCTCAGTCGAGATCGCCCGGTCTCCCGATCGGGCCCAAGCGGGGAATAACCTATGAAAATTGTTATGGCGATCATCAAGCCATTCAAGCTGGAAGAGGTCCGCGACGCTCTGACCGCCATCGGCGTCCACGGGCTCACGGTGACGGAAGTCAAGGGATACGGCCGCCAGAAAGGCCACACGGAAATCTACCGTGGCGCTGAGTACGCGGTGAGCTTCCTGCCCAAGATCAAAATCGAGGTCGCTGTTGCCTCGGCACAGGTCGACAAGACCATCGACGCCATCACCGCCGCTGCGAAGACCGGCCAGATCGGCGACGGCAAGATCTTTGTCATGGCTCTCGACCACGCGGTCCGTATCCGCACCGGCGAAGCTGACGACGCGGCCCTCTGATTTCGCGCAAACCTCATCTTACCAGGAGTACAAACAAATGACGTTGAAGCGTCCCATCAGCGCGGGATTGGCGGCTCTTGCAGTCGGGCTATTTGCCACGACCGCCGCTTATGCCGCACCGACCATCAACAAGGGCGACAACGCCTGGGTGATGACATCGGCCGTTCTCGTGTTGCTGATGACCATTCCGGGCCTCGCATTGTTCTATGGCGGTCTCGTTCGTTCCAAGAACATGCTCTCCGTGCTGGCGCAGGTGTTCTACTGCGTCTGCATCGTCACCGTGATCTGGGCAGTCTACGGTTACAGCCTCGCCTTCACCGGCGGCTCCGATTTCATCGGCGGCTTCTCCAAGGCCTTCATGGCCGGCATCACCACCGACTCGGCCGCGGCGACCTTCAGCGTCGACGCGAATATCTCCGAGTTGGTATATTTCTGCTTTCAGCTGACCTTCGCAGCCATCACGCCGGCCCTGATCGTCGGCGCGTTTGCTGAACGCACGAAGTTCGCAGCGTTTGCGCTGTTCGTCCCGCTCTGGGTCACGCTGATCTACTTCCCGATCGCGCACATGGTTTGGTACTGGCCGGGGCCGGACGCCATCTCCGACGCTGCGAAGGCCTTGGCAGCAGCGGCTGACGGCGCGGCAAAGACTGCGGCGCAGGCCAAGCTCGACGAAATCAACGCCGATGCGGGCTGGATCTTCAAGAAGGGCGCGCTGGACTTCGCAGGCGGCACCGTCGTTCACATCAACGCCGGTATCGCAGGCCTTGTCGGCGCGCTGATCATCGGCAAGCGCACCGGCTACGGTAAGGAGCTGATGGCTCCGCACTCGCTGACCATGACCATGATCGGCGCGGCCCTGCTCTGGGTCGGCTGGTTCGGCTTCAATGCCGGCTCGAACCTCGAAGCCAACGGCGGCGCTGCCCTCGCCATGACCAACACCTTCGTCGCAACTGCGGCGGCGGCGCTGTCGTGGATGTTCGCGGAGTGGATGATCAAGGGACACCCCTCACTGCTCGGTGCCCTGTCCGGTGCCGTTGCAGGTCTCGTGGCAGTGACCCCCGCGGCCGGTTTCTCCGGTCCGATGGGCGCGATCGTGCTTGGCCTTGTGGTCGGCGTGGTCTGCTTGTTCTTCTGCACCGTCGTGAAGAACGCACTCAAGTATGACGACTCCCTCGACGTGTTCGGCATCCACTGCGTCGGCGGCATCATCGGCGCGCTCGGCACCGGCATTCTGGTCAATCCGGCCCTCGGCGGTACCGGGGTGATGGACTACGTCGCCGGCAAGATCGGCGAGTACGACTTCGCAGCCCAGATGACCTCCCAGATTTGGGGCGTCTGCACCACGCTGGTGTGGTCGGGTCTCGGGTCGGCGGTCCTGTTCAAGATCGTCGACGTCGTCGTCGGCCTCCGCGTCACCGTCGACAAGGAACGCGAGGGTCTCGACGTCACCGAACACACCGAGCGCGCCTACAACATGTGAGACAACGGTTGGGGCACAAACCCGGCAAAGCCCCGTCCGTCGAAGGGCTCCAGCGCAAGCTGGGGCCCTTCACTTTTTCAGCCCTTGATTTGCCCTGAAGTGGGCTAGTGGTCTGATTCTGACGTTCGCATCCCGTCTGGGCAGGCACGCTTGCGAACGTTAGAATCAAAGGACCACTAGCAAAACTAAGGTTCAGTGTCCTTTTGGATCCGAAGGTCGCTACGGATATGCTGCAATATGAGGCGAACTTCGGATCCAGGACACTAGGAAAAACCGATGGTTAATCGCGTCTTAACCTCGCAGAACCTATGGTGACGTGATCAGTTTTGCGCGACCTGATCCTCTTTCGACGGACCCTCAAGTATTGGCGTTTTTACAATGGCGATGACCGCTTCTTCCCGCACGGCTCCAGGTGCCGGCGCCCAAGACGGCGAGCGTTCGCCTTTTGCCCGGCTGGCGGACCTCCTGAGCTCGCATAAGCCAGGTAAGCCATTGATAAATATGTCACTTGGCGAACCGCAGCATCCCGTCCCGGGTTTTGTCGGCCCCATTCTCGCGAACCATATCGCCGATTTCGGACGCTATCCGATCGCCAAGGGCATTGAGCCGTTTCGCCGGGCCGCAGCGGGCTGGGCCTCGAAGCGATTCGACTTGGGCCGTGTCCTCGATCCGGAGACCGAGGTCCTCGTGCTCAACGGCAGCCGTGAAGGGCTGTTTTTCGCAGCCATCGCGGCGAGCCGCTATGTCAGCCCGCGCAAGGGCACCCCGGCGATCCTGATGCCCAATCCGTTTTACCCGGCCTATGCCGCCGGTGCGCGGGCGGCGGGTTGCGAGGCGGTGTTCCTGCCGACCACCCGAGAGAATGGATTCCTGCCGGATTTGGATTCTCTCGACGCAGCAACGCTTGATCGAACCGTAGCCTTCTATCTCGCCTCACCTGCCAATCCGCAGGGCTCGGTCGCGACTCGGGATTATTTCGATCGGGTCACCCAGCTCGCCAATCGCCACGGATTCATGGTGCTCAGCGATGAATGCTATTCCGAGATCTATACCGAGCGGGCGCCAGGCAGCATCCTGAGTTCCGCCGGGCCGAATTTTGCCAACGTGGTGGCATTTCAATCGCTCTCGAAGCGATCGAACCTGCCGGGAATGCGCGTCGGCTTTGTCGCCGGTGACAAGGCGTTTCTCAGCCGCTTTCACGAGCTGCGCAACGTCGCCGCTCCGCAGGTGCCGGTGCCGCTGCAGCATGTCGCTGTGGCTGCCTACAGCGACGAAACTCACGTCGAGGAAAATCGGCGTCTCTACAAAATCAAGTTCGATCTTGCAGATCAGATTCTCGGCGAACGATTCGGCTACCGCCGGCCGGCCGGCGGCTTCTGCATCTGGCTCGATGTCTCGGCCTACGGCGGCGATGAAGCCGCGACCGTCAGGCTCTTCAAGGAAGGCGGTGTCCGCGTCATTCCGGGAAGCTATCTGGCGCGCGCCCAAGCCGACGGCAGCAATCCTGGCGCCGGATACATTCGCGTCGCCATGGTGCAGGACAGCGAGACGACCGCCGAGGGGTTGCATCGTATGGTTGAAGTCTTGAACGAGTCGCGGGGTTAAATCACGCCATGCCAGCGATCGAGCGCGTCATCCCCATCGTCGGCCAGATCTCCGACCCGATCCGCGAAATGCTCGCGCGGCGCTTACGCGAGCTCGCAGGACTCGGCGTGCTGTCGCTCGCATGCATCATTGCGGCAGCGCTGATGACATGGTCGGTGCAGGACCCAAGTCTCAGTCACGCCACCTCGGGTCCCATTCGCAATCTGATCGGGCGTCCCGGTGCAATCGGCGCCGATTTGCTGATGCAGATTTTCGGCCTCGGTTCGATCATGCTGATCCTGCCCATCGCCGTGTGGGGATGGCGCTTGCTGACCCATCGCTTTTTTGATCGCGAAGCCTTGCGGATCGCCTGCTGGATCCTTTGCGCGGTGGTCGCGGGTGGTCTCGCGAGCTGCCTGCCGCGTAGTGGCGCGTGGCCGCTTCCGACGGGATTGGGAGGCGTGGTCGGCGACGGGCTCGTGCGCGTTCCTGCCGTTGTTTTTGGTCCGCCCGGTTTGATCTATCGCGCGGTTTTTGGCCTCATCCTGTTCGCAACGATGATTGCGAGCTTCCTGTTCGCAAGCGGCGCGGGATCTCAGGAGAAGATCGTCGAACGCACACGCGCGCCGATGATCGACGAAGAAGACGAGGATTTCACCGACGAGGACAACGATCGTCGCTCGATTTCGCTCGGCTGGATTGTCCACGCCATCATGAGCGCAAAGGCGCGCGCAACACGCTTGTTCTCGTCAATTTTCGCAATGATGCTCGGGCGTAACGAGGACGCACGCGCCGCCCGATCGTTTGAGCGGATGGAGCCGAACATCGGCGCCGGGCGCAGAAGCCCCTCCCTTGTCCCGGAAGCCGAAGACGAGGACTACGAAGAAGAGAGCGAGGAAGAAGAGGAAGAAGAAGACGAGGAAGAGGAAGAACCGGCGCCCCGCTCACGTAAGCGCGCTGAGCCGAAGTCCTCCAGCCGCAAGGGCGTTTTCGTTCTCCCACCGATTTCCGTCCTCGCAGCACCAAAAGCCTCGGATCGGCTGACGCTCAGCAAGGACGAGCTGGAAGAAAATTCCCGGGCGCTCGAAGGCGTTCTGCAGGATTTCGGCGTGCGCGGCGAAATCGTGAAAGCCAATCCCGGCCCCGTCGTCACGCTGTACGAGCTGGAGCCTGCGCCCGGCATCAAGTCGTCGCGCGTCATTGGTCTTGCCGACGATATCGCACGCTCCATGAGCGCGATCTCCGCCCGTGTTGCTGTGGTGGCGGGCCGCAACGCCATCGGTATCGAGCTGCCGAATCTGAAGCGCGAGAAGGTTTATTTGCGTGAACTTCTGACGGCGAAGGAAGCCGCCGAAAGCAACGCAAAGCTTCCGCTCGCCCTCGGCAAGACGATCGGCGGCGATCCGGTCATTATCGATCTGGCGCGCACCCCGCATATGCTGATCGCCGGTACCACCGGCTCGGGTAAATCCGTTGCCATCAACACCATGATCCTGTCGCTGGTCTATCGGCTCCGGCCCGATCAGTGCCGCCTCATCATGGTCGATCCCAAGATGCTCGAACTCTCCGTCTATGACGGCATCCCGCACCTGCTGACACCCGTCGTGACGGATCCGAAGAAGGCGGTCGTCGCGCTGAAGTGGGCGGTGCGCGAGATGGAGCAGCGCTACAAGAACATGTCCAAGCTCGGTGTGCGCAACATCGACGGCTACAACGTCCGCGTTGCTGAAGCCAAGGCAAAGGGCGAAGAGCTCACGCGCACGGTGCACACCGGCTTCGACAAGGAAACCGGCAAGGCGATCTACGAGGAAGAGAAGCTCGAGCTCGAGCCGCTGCCCTACATCGTCATCATCGTCGACGAAATGGCCGACCTGATGATGGTTGCAGGCAAGGACATCGAGGGCACCGTACAACGCCTCGCGCAGATGGCCCGCGCCGCGGGACTGCACGTGATTCTCGCCACACAGCGCCCATCGGTTGACGTCATCACCGGCACCATCAAGGCAAACTTTCCGACCCGCATCTCCTTCCAGGTCACATCGAAGATCGACAGCCGTACCATCCTCGGGGAAATGGGAGCTGAGCAACTACTCGGCCAGGGCGACATGTTGTACATGGCCGGCGGCGGTCGCATCAGTCGTGTCCACGGACCGTTCGTCTCCGATGAAGAAGTCGAGAAGATCGTTCGCCATCTCAAGGCTCAAGGCCAGCCGGAATACCTCGAAGCTGTGACCGCCGAAGAGGAAACCGAAGAGGACGGCGCGGTATTCGACTCCACCGGCATGGGCGGTGGTGGCGAAAACGACCTGTTCTCTCAGGCTGTTGCCATTGTGAAACGCGACCGCAAGGCCTCCACAAGCTACATTCAACGCCGGCTGCAGATCGGCTATAACCGCGCCGCGACGCTGATGGAGCGCATGGAACAGGAAGGCATCGTTGGACAGGCCAATCACGCCGGAAAACGTGAAATCCTGGTCGGTGAAGAGGAAGACCGTTTCAACTAGTTTTGCGTGATTAACTCGTTGCTTCGCAGCCGCGAAATCGCCATAGCTCGGGGCTAGCCCAGCGGACATCAAATTCCCGGACAGGACGGACCGTTGAGAAAACTTCACCGCAATCAGCTGTTCAACCTGCGTACCGGCAAGGCACGGTCTCTTCGCCTCACCGCATCAACGATGCTCGCGGCGACGTTTCTGATGTCGTCTGCATTCGCGCAAGCCGTTCCGGTGCCGAAGCCTGCTCCCAAACCCCGCGATGGGGCAACCGAGCAGCGATCCGCTCCGCCGGCACCAAGCGCCCCGGCAGCATCGCAAAATTTCCCGAATCCGATCCCGCCCGCTCTGCGCAATCTGTTCAATGGTGGTTCGGCAACGCCGACATTCGACGCGAATCAAAAAGCGCTCGCGAGCAAGGTCAGTGCGTATCTCTCTGGCCTTCAGAACGTCTCGGGAAATTTTGTCCAGGTCGGGCCGGACGGCAGCCGCACCACCGGCGACTTCTACATTCAGAAGCCCGGCAAAGTCCGCTTCGAGTACGATGCCCCGAGTCAGATTGCTATTGTGTCCGATGGAACGACGGTGGTCGTGCGTGACCGCAAGCTCGGAACGCAGGATAATTATCCGCTCTCGCAGACGCCGTTGCGCTTCCTGCTCTCAGACCGCATCGACCTGATGCGCGATACGAATCTCGTTGGTGTCTCTGCCGACGATATGTTCATCAGCGTCACCATTGAGGAGAAGCAGGCGCTTATTGGTACAAGCCGCCTGATGCTGATGGTCGGCGCCAAGGACAATCAGCTCAAGCAGTGGACCGTGACCGACCCGCAGGGCTACGACACAACGGTCGCGGTCTATAATCTCGATACGACGAAGAAGCTCGATCCAGGCATGTTCAGGATCGACTACACCAACTATCAGATCCCGAACAACTAGTGCGCATGAGGCTGGCGGACTGGAGCAGGGCTGCAAAACCGGATAACGGTTTAGCACCCTCCCTTGAATGATCAGCTTTCATGCCTTTCACTGTAACAACCTGGAACATCAACTCCGTCCGCCTGCGCATTGAGCTCGCTGCGAAGCTCATCGAGGCCGTGCGGCCCGACGTTCTGTGTTTGCAGGAGACCAAGTGCCCGGACGATGCGTTTCCCGCGAAGCGCTTCAAACAGTTGGGCTATGAGCACATCGCGCTCAACGGACAGAAAGGCTATCACGGCGTTGCCATCGTCTCGAAACTTCCGTTCGAGAGCAGCGACATCCAAACCTTCTGCGGCAAGATCGATTCACGGCACATCTCGGTTGCGTTCGGAGCAAAAGCCGGAATGTCTGAACCGCTTGTCTTGCACAATTTCTATGTGCCCGCAGGCGGCGACATTCCCGACCCTGCACTCAATCCGAAGTTCGAGCACAAACTCTCATTCCTCGACGAAATGAAGACCTGCGAAGCCCTGCATCCGAAGCCAGGTGACCGTCATATCCTTGTCGGCGATCTCAACGTTGCGCCGTACGAAAATGACGTATGGTCTCACAAGCAATTGCTGAAGGTGGTGTCGCACACACCGATCGAGTGCGAAAAGCTGATCAATGTCCAGGCTGAAGGCAATTGGATCGATATTGCCCGTCAGCGAATTCCAGAGCCTGAGAAAATCTATACGTGGTGGAGTTATCGCGCTGCGGACTGGACAGTCGGCGATCGTGGCCGGCGGCTCGATCACATCTGGACGTCGCAAGCGCTCGGCGAGCGCATCATTGATTTCACAATCATGCGGGATGCCCGAAGCTGGGAGCGCCCATCCGACCACGTGCCCGTGACGGCAACATTCGACACCTAGTGTCCCGATTCCGAAGTTCGCGTGATTGCGCAGCACCTTCGTTTGTGGACGTCTGCACCGCCACACGAGCAGCGCGTCACTTGCGTCATTGACATGGGATTACTTGAGGCGCGCAGTCAGCCTCGAGATGGCGCCGGTCACTGCTGTCGTGCGCGATGCAAGATCATCGCGCAGACGGCGCGCCGCATCTGGATGGCTTTCCAGCACGCGCTGAAACAGGCTGCGCGAGACACGCAGGACTGACGATCGTTCCAGCGCCGTTGCGGTCGCCGGCCGCGGCATGGCGACGATCAATGCGAGCTCACCGATCAATGCGCTGGGGCCGGCGACTGTCTCGACACCGCTCTCGTCCAGAATGCGGAACGAGCCCATCTTCACGATGAAGCCCGAGTCGCCTTTGTCGCCGACGTGGAACAGCTTTTCGCCGAACTCGTAGTCAATCTGCTCCGAGCCGATCGCAAGCACCTGCAACGCAGCCGTACCCAACAAACTCAAGGTTGGAACGCGCGCGAAGAGGGCGATGTCGTCTTCAATGGCCATTCAGGGCCGTGGTGCTGGTGCGTCGGTTGATTCGTCTCATGGCACCAGTTTATAGCCACCGGATTCGGTCACAAGAATTTCCGGATTGGCAGCATCTTTCTCCACTTTTTGTCGCAGCCGGTAGATGTGCGTCTCCAGCGTGTGAGTGGTCACGCCAGAATTGTAACCCCAAACCTCCTGGAGCAGCATTTCGCGAGAGACCGGCTGCTGTCCGGCCCGATAGAGAAATCGAAGGATCGCAGTCTCTTTTTCGGTCAGCCGGACCTTCTTGGCATTGGGGCCAGTCAGCATCTTGGAGCCCGGGCGGAAGCTGTAGGGGCCCACCGAGAAAACCGCATCCTCGCTGGCTTCATGCTGGCGGAGTTGGGCGCGGATGCGCGCCAACAGGACAGCAAAGCGAAATGGTTTCGCGACGTAATCATTCGCCCCGGATTCTAACCCAAGGATGGTGTCCGAATCGGTGTCGTGACCGGTGAGCATGATGATCGGCGATTTGAAGCCGCCCTTGCGGAGGCTGCGAACCACTTCCCGGCCATCCGTATCAGGCAGGCCCACATCCATCAGGACAAGGTCGGGTGAATTGACTTTAGCGGCTTGGGCACCTTTGGCACCCGTATCGACGGCGGATGCCTCGAATTCCTCGTGCAGCGACAGCTGCTCCACCAGGGCTTCGCGCAGATCAGTGTCATCGTCCACGATGAGGATCTTGCGGGCGTTGGCCATTGCGTCCAATCCTTTAGGTCTTGGTTTCGAATAAAGGTTTCTGGGAGCGACCCCGGAAGCGAAAGCTCTCTAAAAACCTGGCGAAATAGAACATTTGCAGACAAAAGGGCAAGCGGGAGTTGCACTCAGGCATGGGAAGTGAAGCTTTTCCAAGGACTTGCAGAACACTGTTCCGTGATCGGCCGTTGCCTGTCGTACGAATCCGCGCTGCTGCCGGCAATCCTAGCCGAGGTTGGCTGATCGCCGGAGCGCATACTATACCCGTCGCGCTTGGACGTGGCGGAATCAGGGCCAACAAATTCGAAGGCGATGGGGGCACACCCCGCGGCACATTTCAACCGGTACGGGTGTGGTGGCGCGCGGATCGCCATGGTCGGCCTTTGACCCACCTCCCGATTCGCCGGATCCGCCCGGAAGACGCCTGGTCGGAAGACCCGGCGGACCGGCACTACAATCGCGCCGTCCGGCTCAACCACAGTCAGGGTGGTGATCGGCTCATGCGGGACGATCACCTCTATGACTTCATCATCGAAATCGACCACAACACCAAGCCGCGCGTTGCCCGCCGGGGGAGTGCCGTTTTCCTTCACCTCGCCCGCAACAACTTTTCACCGACCGCCGGATGCGTCGGCATGACAAAAAACGCCATGCTGCGTTTGCTGTCCCGCATTGGTCCGGCGACGCGCATTGTCATCACATCGTGAGAGCGAGCCGATCAGCGGTGACCGAAGATCGCCGAACCCACTCTGACGTGGGTCGCGCCGAACTGAATCGCGATGGCGAAATCGGCGCTCATTCCCATCGATAATTGTTTCAGGCCATTGCGCGCAGCAATTTTGGCGGTCAACGCAAAATGCGGTGCTGGCGCTTCATCGACCGGCGGAATGCACATCAAGCCGGAAATCTGAAGGCCGTAGACATCCCGGCAGCGTGCAAGGAATGCATCGGCATCGGCCGGCGCAATCCCGGCCTTTTGCGGTTCTTCACCGGTGTTCAATTGCACGAACAGGTGCGGACGCCGATCTTGCTTAATGATTTCCTTCGAAAGCGCCTCACAGATGCTCGGTCGATCCACCGAATGAATCGCATCGAACAGCGCCACCGCCTCTTTCGCCTTGTTGGATTGCAATGGTCCGATCAGATGCAGAGCGATGTCGGGATTGGCAGCCGTCAAATCTGGCCATTTTCCTTTCGCTTCTTGCACCCGGTTTTCACCAAAAACACGCTGTCCAGCTTCGATGACAGGCGTGATTGCTTTCGCGTCGAACGTTTTCGATACAGCAATCAGGGTTAACGAAGATCGGTCCCGACGTGCGTCCTTGCACGCGCGCGCGATATCACTCTCCACCGCTGCGAGGCCCTTTGAGGCGTCGGATGGTCCATTGTCAGGCGGCATCGGTTCGGCCATTCGAAAAGATCCAGATCGTTCCAATTTTAGCGAATCGAAGAAAGGCTTCTTGAACCCTTTAATCTAGTGTCCCAGCGGGGCAAGGGGATACCAGATGTCGATTGCCAGTTTTGGCCGCAACACCTTAAAACTCAAGACGCTTTGGGGAATCCGCGCGCGTCTGGTGTTGCTTGCGCTGATTCTCGTTGTTCCTCTGATGGTCGATCGGGTACGCCTGCTTGAGGATAGCCGCGCCAAACAAGTCTCACTGGCTGCCAATGAACTCTCCGAATTGGCCCAGCATACGGCCGATGCGCAGCGGGAAATCATTTCAACCGTGCAGGCCGTCCTGCAATCCTCCGCCTACATCTACTCCGCAGCATCCCATCAGGGGCGAGGCTGCGCAATCATGCGCGCCAGTCTGCGCGTGGACCTGCCGTGGATCCGAAGCTTATCGATTATCGGGAAAGACGGCATCGTCAGATGTTCGACCGAACAGAGCGTGGTCGGGCTCGATCTGAGCGACCGCAACTACTTCAAACACGCGCGCGAATTCCATGAGTTCGTCATCAGCGACTATATCTTCAGCCGGGCAGCCAATTTGCCGACGATTATGGCAGCTTATCCCGTATCAGCCATTCACGGTGGCGAAGAGGCGGTCGTGATCGCTGCGATCGACCTCAAATGGATGTCGCAGCTGATGAGCAAACGGGGCGATCGTGCCGGCGTGTCCGTGCTGCTCGTCGATAGTAAAGGTGTCATCCTTGCGGCCCGGCCGGAAAACGCGGGCCTGATCGGCCATCCGCTCAAGGACACATCGCTCCTGGAAGCCGTCACGCTCCGCGAAATCAACCAGGGCCGCGAATCCGGCTCCATTATGTTTGAGTCCGCGAACGGCGACAAACAAGCTGTGTCATTCGCCGGCGTAAAGGGAACGCGCGCCCGTCTCATCGTCAGCGTCAATGAAGCCAAAATGCTGGGCGATATCGATCGCGATATTTGGACCGCCTACCTGCAACTGGCCTTGGTCGGAATTCTCGCGCTGCTGGGTGCCTGGATCGCGGGTGAACGGCTCATTATTCGGCCGATCGAGGTCCTGACTGACATGACCAACCGATTCGGCGAAGGCGACCTGTCAGCTCGCGCGTCGAAAGCGGCGTTGCCCCGCGAATTCGTGCCGCTGGCCGAAGCCTTCAACGAGATGGCTTCGCAGTTGTCCGAACGTGAGCGTGAAATGCTCGCGGCCAATGACAGGCTGACCGTCATTGCCTCAATCGACATGATTTCCGGCCTTGCCAATCGCCGAGGTTTCCAGAGCCGTCTCGAATTCGAGTGGATGAAGGCCATCCAGACCGATACGACGCTGTCCCTGATGATGATCGACGTCGATTATTTCAAGTTATTCAACGATACCTACGGGCACCTCGAAGGGGACACTTGTCTTGGCCGGGTCGGTGAGGTGCTCGCCGCCATCGCCGATCAGAATGCCGGGTTCGCGGCGCGCTATGGCGGAGAAGAGTTCTGCCTGCTGCTGCCGGCCCGCGACGCCGCCCGAGCCATGCAGGTTGCTGAAATCGTGCGCGCAGCGGTGGAAAAGCTCGCTGTTCCACACCGCACGAGCAGTTATCAATCCGTCACGGTCAGCGTCGGGGTTGCAACCGTCACGCCGGGAGATAGCCAGCCCCAGGACGACCTGCTGGAGGCCGCGGATGCGGCCCTTTATGCCGCGAAACGCCAGGGCCGGAACACCGTGGTGGAGCATGCGCTGGTCCCGGCCGCCAAACAGCAAATGTCGCTCGCCGGATAGTCGGCAAGGCGTTGACCCAGCGCGGTCTTTTGTGGCTAGTGTGGTGGTTCAGAAGTTCGCTTCATTATTTTCTCTGCGCATCCTTCAAGCGAACTTCTGAACCTGAACCACACTAGAATCATAGGTTTGCTAGTGTCCTTCTGAATCCGAAGTTCGCTACGGGATGCGCTGCATAATGAGGCGAACTTCGGATTCAGGACACTAGTCTGCCGCTTTCCATCCTCTGGCAGACGATCCATCCATGAGCACCGAACGCTATAACGCCCGCGAAACCGAACCGCGCTGGCAGCGCCTTTGGGAGGAGCGGGGGATTTTCTCCACCCGCAACGACAACCCGAAGCCGAAATACTACGTGCTCGAGATGTTCCCGTATCCGTCGGGGCGCATCCACATGGGTCACGTCCGCAATTACACCATGGGCGACGTGGTGGCGCGCTATATGCGGGCCAAAGGCCACAACGTGCTCCATCCGATGGGGTGGGATGCTTTCGGCATGCCGGCGGAAAACGCGGCGATGCAGAACAAGACGCATCCGGCGAAATGGACCTACGAAAACATCGCCACCATGAAAAAGCAGCTCAAGTCGATGGGGCTGTCGCTGGACTGGAACCGCGAGATCGCCACCTGCGATCCAAGCTACTACAAGCACCAGCAGCGCATGTTCCTCGATTTCCTGAAAGCGGGACTGGTCGAGCGCAAGCAGTCAAAGGTGAACTGGGACCCCGTGGATCAGACCGTGCTCGCCAACGAGCAGGTGATTGACGGCCGAGGCTGGCGCTCCGGTGCACTGGTCGAGCAGCGTGAACTGACGCAATGGTTCTTCAAGATCAGCAAATATTCAGACGAGCTTCTCACTGCGCTCGATACCCTGGATCGCTGGCCCGACAAGGTGCGCATCATGCAGCGCAACTGGATCGGCCGTTCGGAAGGTCTGCTTGTTCGCTTCGCCCTCGACACAAAGACGACTCCGGCGGGAGAGAGCGAGGTCGAGATCTTTACAACACGTCCCGATACGCTGTTCGGGGCAAAGTTCGTGGCCTTGTCGCCAGACCACCCGCTGGCTGCGGAGGCTGCAAAGAAAAATCCCGCACTGGCGTCATTCATTGAGGAATGCCGTCACACCGGCACCGCGCAGGCGGAAATCGATACCGCCGAAAAGCAGGGATTCGATACCGGCATCAAGGCCGTTCATCCGCTCGATTCATCGTGGCAATTGCCGGTGTACGTCGCGAATTTCGTGCTGATGGACTACGGCACGGGTGCAATCTTCGGCTGCCCTGCGCATGACCAGCGCGACCTCGACTTCGTCAACAAATACGGGCTCGGCAACATCCCGGTGGTGTGCCCCGAGGGGCAGGATCCCGCGAGTTTTGTCATCACCGACACCGCCTATGACGGCGACGGCCGGATGATCAATTCGCGCTTCCTCGACGGCATGACCATTACCGAGGCCAAGGAAGAAATCGCCAAGCGTCTCGAAAGCGCGACATTCGGCAATCGTGCGGTGGCGCAGCGACAGGTCAATTTCCGCCTGCGTGATTGGGGAATCTCACGTCAGCGCTATTGGGGCTGTCCGATTCCGATCATTCACTGCGAGACTTGCGGCGTCGTGCCCGTACCGGTCAAAGACCTGCCGGTGCAGTTGCCCGACGACATCGAATTCGATCGTCCCGGCAATCCGCTCGACCGCCACACCAAATGGAAAACCGTTTCCTGCCCGCAATGCGGCACCGCGCACGCGCGGCGTGAGACGGACACCATGGATACGTTCGTCGATTCGTCATGGTATTTCGCGCGCTTTACCGATCCTTGGAACGAGAACACGCCGACCACGCGCGATGTGGTCGACCGCATGATGCCCGTCGATCAATACATCGGTGGCGTTGAGCACGCGATCCTGCATCTGCTCTACAGTCGCTTCTTCACCCGCGCGATGAAAGCGACGGGGCACATCGGCATGGACGAGCCGTTCGCCGGCATGTTCACGCAAGGCATGGTCGTCCATGAAACCTACAAGAAACCGGACGGTACCTTTGCATCTCCCGCCGAAGTCACGATTGAAGGCGACGGCAAGACACGCCGCGGATCGCTGCTGACAACGGGCGAACCGATCGAGATCGGCTCGATCGAGAAGATGTCGAAGTCGAAGCGCAACACCGTCGATCCCGACGACATCATCGGGACCTACGGTGCGGACACGGCGCGCTGGTTCATGTTGTCGGACTCGCCTCCGGATCGCGATGTGATCTGGAGCGAAGAAGGCGTTCAGGGCGCCAACCGCTTCGTGCAGCGTATCTGGCGTCTCGTGAACATCGCGGCTCCGCATTTGCCGCCGTCGGGTACGCCGCTGACCGACCTCAACAACGAGGCCGTGCTGACGGTGCGGCGCGCCGCCCACCGGACTCTTGCTGACGTATCCAGTGCCATTGAGCGGCTCCGCTTCAATACGGCGATCGCCAAACTCTACACATTTGTTGGCGTCCTGGCGGATGTCGTCGACGGACCGGCGAAACTGCTCGAGACCAATACGGCCGTGGCGGCAGCCAGCCGGGAAGCTTTTGATATCCTGCTGCGGCTGATCTCCCCCATGATGCCGCACCTCGCCGAGCAATGCTGGCAGATCCTGGGGCACCAGGGCCTGGTTTCGGAGGCCCAATGGCCAGAAATTGAAGCCAATTTGTTGGTCGACGACACAATTACGCTGCCCGTACAGGTTAATGGCAAAAAGCGCGCGGATGTCACGGTCGCCCGAAATGCCGCAAATCCGGAAATTGAGGCTGCCGTTTTGGCCCTCGATACGGTAAAATCGGCCTTGGACGGGAAATCCCCGCGCAAAGTGATTATCGTTCCGCAGAGGATCGTGAATGTCGTGGTTTAATAAGCGCATCGCTGCCCGGCTGGCAGTCGTGGCAGCCTTGGCTGCTACGGTCGCTGGCTGTTTCCAGCCGATGTATGCGGAACGCGGAACGAATGGCGAGCCGGCACTGCGTGAAAAGCTCCAGGGTGTCGAAGTCCCTCCCCTCAAGCTGCCGAACGGATCGCGCGAGGCGCGGCTTGGCGTCAATATCCGCAATACACTGATGTTCAGCATGTACGGCAGCGCCGTTGGCGGACCGCCAACTCACCGCCTGCTGATCCGGATCACCACAAGTCGTTTGTCAGTGATCGTCGATCCGGCTACCGCACGGCCGGATTTGGAAAACTACGGAATCGATGCGACCTACGAACTGAAAGACAACGCGACCGACAAGACGGTGCTGACCGGTACGACCTTCTCGCGTGTCTCTTACGATATTCCGGGTCAAGCTCAGCGGTTTGCGGGGTCCCGCGCGTTGCGTGATGCGGAAGACCGCGCATCCAAGGTGATTGCCGACAACATCAGTCAGCGTCTGGCATCCTTCTTCATCGCCGGCACATAAGCGGATTCAGGATACGTGGTCGCACTCCGCGGCAGGGACATCGATACCTATCTCGCCCGGCCCGATCCGGCGCGCCCGATCGTCCTGCTTTATGGCCCTGACACTGGCCTGGTTCATGAGCGCGCCAATGCCTTGATGGCCTTGGCGGTCGACGATCCAAACGATCCATTCGCCTTGGTAAAGCTTGATGGCGATGAACTCGCCGCCGAACCGTCGCGCCTCGTCGACGAGGCGATGACAGTGCCGTTGTTCGGGGGGCGGCGCGCCATCCGCGTCCGGGCAGGCTCGCGCAGCTTTGCCAGCGGTGTCGAAACACTGACGGAGATGGCGGTCAAGGATTGCCTGATCGTGATCGAGGCTGGTGAGCTGCGGCCCGATGCACCGCTTCGCAAGACCTGCGAGCGCGCGAAGTCGGCGGTTGCGATCGCGTGTTATGCCGACACTGAACGAGATCTGGCACGCCTGATCGATGATGAGTTGCGCATCTCGAACTTGAGGATCGCACCCGATGCGCGGGCGGCCCTGACCTCGCTGCTTGGTGGCGACCGGCAGGCCTCGCGAAATGAGATTCGTAAGCTCACACTCTACGCTCACGGCCAACGCGAGATCACGCTCGACGACGTTGTCGCGATTGTCACCGATGCGTCGGGCCTTGCGCTCGACCCGATTGTCGACAATGCCTTTGCGGGACGCGCCGCCGATGTGGAAGCGTCATTCGCCAAAGCAATGGCAGCCGGAATTTATCCCGGCATGATCATCATGTCGGCGCAGCGGCAGGCGGCGCAATTGCACAAGGCCCGGCTTTCGGTCGAGGAAGGACGAAGCGAGCTGGATGCGCTGGAAAGCGGCTTCCCTCGCCTGCACTTTTCACGCAAGGCGTTGGTCGAGACAGCCTTGCGAAATACAAACAGCGAGCGGTTGGTCAAGGTCATTGCCCAACTCGCCGACGCGGCATTCGACATGCGTAAACAATCGTCACTGGCCGAAGTCATCGCCCAACGCGCACTGCTTGCGGTTGCCGTCAACGCACGGCGCCGCGGCTGAGGTAAGTTAGTGACCCGCCTCGAGGCGGCGGAGAACTTCATCGAGCTGATCAAGATCTTTGTATTTGATCGTGACGACGCCGCCGGGTTCGCGATGATCAACACTGACCTTCAAACCAAGAACGTCACCGACGCGCTTCTCGAGCGCAAGCGTATCGGCATCCTTCACAGACGCACTGCCGCCGCTGCGAGCCTTCTGCGGCTTGCGTTCGGGCACGCCTTCATCATGCGCCAGGGCTTCGGTCTGACGCACGGTCAGTCCTTCCTCGACGATTCGCTTTGCAGCCGCTGAGGCATCCGGCACATTGATCAGTGCGCGTGCATGACCCGCCGAGATTTTTCCCTCGGCGATGTAGGCCTGCACATCCGCCGGAAGCTTGGTCAGACGCATCATGTTCGCGACATGACTGCGGCTCTTGCCAACGATCTTGGCGATGTCGTCCTGGCTGCGTTTGAATTCGGCCGCGAGCGCGTGATAGCCCTGCGCCTCTTCCATTGCGTTGAGATCGGACCGCTGCACGTTTTCGATGATCGCGATCTCGAGCGCGTCACTGTCATTGACGTCGACGGTGACGATCGGAACGTCGTGCAGACCAGCGCGCTGCGACGCGCGCCAGCGACGTTCGCCGGCGATGATCTCGAAACGATCCTGCGCGCCGCGCACCGGCCGCACCACGATCGGCTGAATGACGCCGTGCTGCTTGATCGATGCCGACAACTCACTCAGTTCTTCGTCGGAGAACGTTCGGCGCGGATTGCGCGGATTGGCTTTCAGGAATTCAATCGGTACCCGACGCGGGGTACGGGCGGGACGCTCGACGTGAGCCGCCTCACCGCCAACATCCCCGATCAAACTTGCAAGACCGCGACCCAGTCGCGAACGCGCCTCGTCGGCCATCGCCTGCTCCCTTGCACTCAACTCACGCACTCCCGCTACAGTAAAGTTTATTGTGACGGCGATTCACATCGCCGTCTTCTTTTTAGGTTTGCTCAGTGGGTGCGCAATTCACGCTCACGCTGAATCACTTCAGTCGCGAGCTTGAGATAAGCTTCACTTCCGACACACTTCAGATCGTACACCAGCACCGGCTTGCCGTAGGACGGCGCTTCCGAAATGCGGACGTTGCGCGGAATCATCGTGTCGTAAACTTTGCTGCCCATGAACTGACGCACATCGGCGACCACCTGGTTCGACAGGTTGTTGCGCGAGTCGAACATCGTCAGCACGATGCCGTGAATCGTCAGACCGGGATTCAGAGTTGAACGCACCTGCTCGACCGTCTGCAGCAGCTGCGACAAACCTTCGAGTGCGAAGAACTCACACTGCAGCGGGACGAGAATCGCGTGCGACGCGGCCATGGCATTGACGGTGATGAGATTGAGCGACGGCGGGCAATCGATCAGCACGTAGGTGTAAGCCGACTCAGCTTCGAGGCCGACGTTCAATTCCGCAATCGCATCGCGCAGACGGAACGCGCGACCATGCGTCGTTCCGAGTTCGAGCTCGAGACCCGAGAGGTCCATCGTCGAAGCGGCGATGTGAAGGCGCGGGACCGCGGTCGGAATGATCGCTTCCTGCAACTTCGCCTCACCCACCAGCACGTCGTAGGTCGAGCAATTACGGTTGCGACGATCGATGCCAAGTCCGGTCGAAGCGTTGCCCTGAGGATCGAGATCAACAATCAGAACACGCTCGCCGATGGCGGCGAGTGCTGTGCCTAAGTTGATCGCGGTGGTTGTTTTGCCGACGCCGCCCTTCTGGTTGGCTAGAGCGAGGATACGCGGGCGCTCCGGTGTGCCTTCTGGCACGTCGCCCTGAAAAACCCCATTCATATCAATCATTTGCGTGGCCATATCTGTGAAACGGACGGTTCATCGCCGCTCGATGGTCTCAAGCTCGACGATCCAGCCTTGTCCGCCTGTCCGGCTGGGATGTAGGTGTGGGTTGATATTCCAGTATTTAGTGGCTTCAGTCAATTCAGACTCTACATCTTGTCCCTTTAGAAACAGCGCTTTCGCGCCGCGCTTCATGAGGGGTTCAACGTAGTCCAAGAGCATGTGTAGAGGAGCGAGTGCGCGGGCGGTGATGCAATCCACCGGCGCGCGGAAACTATCCACATAATCCCCGATGTCCGCCGGGTGAATCACGCCGGCCGCGTTGGTCACTCGAAGAGCCTCTCGCAGAAATGCGGCTTTCTTTGCGTTTCGCTCGACCAGGTGAACAGCAGCGCCGTCATGCTCCGCCATCGCACAAGCCAGCACCACACCGGGGAAGCCGCCGCCACTCCCGAGATCGACCCATGTCCGGGCCGTGGGTGCCAGAGTGAGGAGCTGGAGGGAATCGGCCACATGCCGGGTCCAGAGGGTCGGCAGCGTGGATGGCGCGATGAGATTGGTTTTTGCCTGCCATTCCACAAGCAGATCGACATAGCGATCCAGCCGCGCCTCCGTTTCACGTGAAACAGGCGTCAGCGCCAAAGCCGCGGCTTTATCTGCAAGCGAGATCGATGGAAGGTCCGTGGAAGACGACTTAGCCATAGGCACCGACCTCAGGCCGACGCTGCCGGGGTACGGCGGGCTTCGCGACGCAGGTAAGCCGCGAGAATCGCCAGAGCCGCCGGGGTCATGGCTTCAATACGGGCGGCGTGGCCAATGGTCCGGGGCCGAATGCTCTCAAGTTTGTGGCGCGCTTCGTTCGAGAGTCCCGGCACTTCGCGATAGTCGACGCCGCTGAGAACCAGGCCCTCATCGCGCCGGAAAGCTTCCACGTCAGCTGCCTGCCGGGACAGATAGACATCGTATTTGGCGTCGATCTCCAGATGGGTCGCGATACCAGCGTCGATCTCCTTGAGCTGAGGCCAGATCGTAGTCACTTCCGTCCAACCGATCTCCGGGTAAGCCAACAGTTCGAACGCCGAACGACGTTGACCGTCGCGGTTGAGCGCAAGGCCATGCTTCGCCGCTTCGTTGGGGGTCACCGACAGAGATTTAGCCTGAGACTTGGCCTCGCTCAGCGCAGAGATCTTTGCGGCGTGAAAACGCGCCCGCTCCTCGCCGACACATCCCAACGCGATGCCGCGATCGGTCAGACGCTGATCGGCGTTATCCGCCCGCAGGGTCAATCGATACTCCGCCCGCGACGTGAACATCCGATAGGGCTCGGTGATACCGCGCGAGGTCAGATCATCGATCATCACGCCCAGATAGCCATGAGCCCGGTCAAACACGATCGGTTGACCACCTCCGGCCCATAAAGCCGCGTTCAGGCCAGCAACCAGCCCCTGCGCACCAGCTTCTTCATATCCCGTCGTGCCATTGATCTGCCCGGCCAGGAAAAGCCCCGGCACCCGCTTGGTCTGCAGCGTTGGGTTCAATTCCCGGGGATCAACGTGATCGTACTCGATGGCGTAGCCCGGGCGGACCATTTTGACCTGCTCCAGCCCCGGAATTGTAGCCAGAATGGCCAACTGAACCTCTTCCGGCAGGGAGGTGGAGATTCCGTTGGGATAGACGGTTGTATCGTCGAGCCCTTCCGGCTCCAGGAAGATCTGATGACCGTCCCGGTCGCCAAAGCGGACGATCTTGTCCTCGATCGAGGGGCAATAGCGTGGGCCGGTGCTCTTGATCTGACCGGAATACATCGGGGACCGGTGCACATTGGCCCGGATGATCTCGTGGGTCGCATCGGTGGTGCGGGTAATGCCGCATTCGATCTGAGGAGTCGTGATCCGAGACGTAACGACCGAAAACGGCTCAATGGGATCATCTCCCGGCTGCATGTCCACCGCAGACCAGTTGATTGTGGAGCCGTCGAGCCGGGGTGGCGTCCCCGTCTTCAAGCGGCCAAGGGTAAAGCCGACAGCCTCGAAAGACTTCGACAGTCCCATCGCCGGCGCCTCGCCGACCCGTCCGGCCGGCCAATTCCGCTCTCCCAGATGGATCAAACCGCGCAGAAACGTGCCGGTCGTGACGACGATCGCAGCTGTAGCGAGTTCCTGGCCGTTACCCAGCCGCAGTCCGCAAATACGACCATTGGATAGAAGGAATTCATCGGCCTCACCCTCAATCACGGAAAGATTGGGGGTCTGACGGATCTCCGCCTGCATGGCCGCGGCATAAAGCTTGCGATCGATCTGAGCGCGAGGTCCACGAACCGCGGGACCCTTTCGACGGTTCAAAACCCGGAACTGGATTCCGCCTTGGTCGGCCATACGGCCCATCAAGCCGTCCAGAGCATCGATCTCACGGACGAGATGGCCTTTTCCCAATCCACCAATTGCGGGATTACAGGACATGGCGCCGACAGTTGCGAATTGATGGGTCACGAGGGCCGTCTTGGCCCCCATGCGCGCGGAAGCAGCCGCGGCTTCACAGCCGGCGTGGCCTCCCCCGATCACGATGACGTCGAATGAATTTTGCATGATTGAACGGTGTTCTATCGTGCAACTGTAAAAGCTCAAAGTCAGAACTACAGACCAAGCCGTTTCACGTGAAACAAAGTGAAGTTCTCAGGAGGTGTTTCACGTGAAACAACCCCTGCTCTGGTTCGATGTTTCACGTGAAACAGCTCTGAGCGCGCCTACTTGCCGATACAGAAGTCCCGAAAGATCGAATCCAGAATATCCTCCACGTCCACACGCCCGATCAGTCGTCCTAACGAATGAATCGCTATTCGAAGCTCCTCGGCGACGAGCTCCGGTTCCTCTTTCATGCTCAAAGCCCGGCCCAAGGCATCCGCGGCATCCGTCAGCAATGTCCGGTGTCTTGCGCGGGTGATCAGCGAAACCTCGTCGTCGAAATGTGACGACGCAAACCGGACCAGGCTGTCCGTCAGTTTGGAAAGCCCGCGCCCGTTCTTCGCCGAGATCGAAAAAGCCGGCTGACCATCCGAACTGGTCGTCGTGAGGTCTGTGAGATCATCGAGTTTGTTGCGGATCGTCCAGATCCGGTCGGGATCGCTCGGAACGCCCTCACCCCATTCCGACACGTTCGGACTGATCTTCGCCTCACCAACGCGGCCATCGACAAGCCAGAAAACCAGATCGGCATCGGTGGCCCGCGCTTTTGCACGCCGGATGCCCTCCAGCTCGATCGGGTCCGACGTGTCGTGGATTCCCGCAGTGTCGATCAGGGTGACCGGATAACCGTCGAGATCGAGATGTACTTCAATGATATCGCGGGTGGTTCCCGCCTGGGGCGAAACGATCGCAACGTCGCGCCGGGCAAGCGCATTCATCAGGGTCGACTTGCCGACGTTGGGAGCGCCGGCGATGGCCACCACGAGGCCGTCGCGCAAACGCTCGCTTCGTCCACCTGTCGCCAGTACTCGCTCGATATCACCGAGTAGGTGTTTCACCCTCTCCTTCGCAGGCCCGATGAGATCGTCAGGCACGTCGCCTTCATCCGAGAAATCAATGGCCGCTTCGACCAGCGCTGATGCCTTGATGATCTGCTCACGCCAATCGCGCGCATGATTGCCAAGCAGGCCCTTCAATTGCCGGAGCGCCTGGCGCCGCTGGCGATCGGTATCTGCGTGAATCAGATCGTCGAGGCCTTCAGCCTCCGTCAGATCGAGCTTGCCGTTTTCGAATGCGCGCCGTGTGAATTCACCGGGCTCGGCAGGACGCAACCCGTCGATCTTCCCAAGAGCCTCGAACATCGCCGCGATGACAGCACGTCCACCATGAACTTGAAACTCGGCGACGTCCTCCCCCGTGACGCTGTGCGGTCCCGGAAACCAAAGCACCACGCCTTCATCGATGGATTCGTGATTCGCGTTTTGCAGTGTCGCGAGATGAGCCACCCGAGGTGGAGGAATTTTGCCGCACAGGCTTTCGACCGCATCGCGTGTGTGCGGCCCCGACAACCGGATAATT
The DNA here is from genome assembly GCF_049747295.1 of Bradyrhizobium sp. SYSU BS000235. NCBI lineage: Bacteria > Pseudomonadati > Pseudomonadota > Alphaproteobacteria > Hyphomicrobiales > Nitrobacteraceae > Bradyrhizobium > Bradyrhizobium sp. SYSU BS000235. Next base: position 2,334,561 of record NZ_JBMHJM010000001.1, on the reverse strand, counting down.
GCTATCGCCGTTGGTGCACGGCCGGACGATAAAGCGAAGATGGTTTGGTTGGGAGAAAGCATTGCGCCTATTTGTCGAACGGGCACACAACGCGCAATCAAAATTCAATCAGAGGCTTAAACTGTAAATTTGTGCGATGCAATATCGCTGCACAATGGGTGCAACATGAAATTTGCTGCGTTGCACACTAGCCACCTGACAGGAGGACCGGCTCGCCATTGGCAACGAACCGCATGGGCGAACCGGACTCCAAAAGTCGTCCGGTTCGCTTATCGCGTAGATCAGGTGTTCATCGACTCGAAGAATTCCGAGTTGTTCTTGGTGTTGCGGAGCTTGTCGAGCAGGAAGTCGATGGCGTCCATCGTCCCCATCGGATTGAGGATGCGGCGGAGGACGTACATTTTCTTGAGCAACTGTGGATCGGTGATGAGCTCTTCCTTGCGCGTGCCCGAACGCGAAATATCGATCGCCGGGAATGTGCGCTTGTCGGAGACCTTGCGATCAAGAATGAGCTCGGAGTTACCGGTGCCCTTGAACTCTTCGAAGATCACTTCATCCATGCGGCTGCCGGTATCGACCAGCGCCGTTGCGATGATGGTGAGCGAACCGCCCTCTTCGATGTTACGCGCCGCGCCGAAGAAACGCTTCGGACGCTGAAGTGCGTTCGCATCGACACCACCGGTCAACACCTTGCCGGATGACGGCACCACGGTGTTGTAAGCCCGGCCAAGACGCGTGATTGAATCGAGCAGGATGACGACATCGCGTCCATGCTCCACGAGACGCTTGGCCTTTTCGATCACCATCTCGGCAACCTGAACGTGACGCACGGCCGGTTCATCGAACGTCGATGAAACCACCTCACCCTTCACTGAGCGCTGCATGTCCGTGACTTCTTCCGGACGTTCGTCGATCAGAAGAACGATGAGATAGCATTCCGGATGGTTGGCCGTGATCGCATGCGCGATGTTCTGCATCAGCACGGTCTTACCCGTACGTGGCGGCGCTACGATAAGTGCGCGTTGGCCTTTGCCGATAGGCGCTACGATATCGATGACGCGTGTCGACAGGTCCTTGCGCGTTGGATCATCCAGCTCGAGCTTGAATCGCTGATCCGGAAACAGCGGCGTCAGGTTGTCGAAATTGACCTTATGCTTGGACTTTTCGGGATCTTCGAAATTCAGCGTGTTGACCTTCAACAACGCGAAGTAACGCTCGCCCTCTTTCGGGCTGCGGATGTGACCCTCAATGGTGTCACCGGTGCGAAGACCGAAACGGCGAATCTGCGACGGCGACACATAAATGTCGTCCGGGCCCGGGAGATAATTCGCATCCCATGACCGCAAGAAGCCGAAGCCGTCGGCCAGAACCTCGACGACGCCCTCACCGATGATGTCGGTTTCCTGGATCGCGAGTTGTTTGAGAATGGCGAACATCAGCTCCTGCTTGCGCATGGTGCTGGCGTTTTCGACCCCGAGTTCTTCAGCGAACGAGACAAGCTCCGCCGGTGTTTTTGCTTTGAGGTCTTGTAGTTTGATTTCCCGCATTGGGATCGTCCTGTGGAGAAATAGAGAAGAAGGGAGGGAGCAAGAGAAGGTTCAGTTTGCTGACGACATACGGACAACAAAAACGACTAGAAGTCCGCAGGTCTTGAGCAAGGAAGGTGCCGGGAGGCTTCGAACCTGATGCGGCGTCCGGTCCAACAATAAAACCGCGACTCTACCGCATCCGCCTGCGTTCGGTGGGATGGATCAAATATAGAAAATAGGCCTCAGCGACGCAAGACGATCATGGGGCAGCGGACCGGATTCCAGATTAAAACGGCTTCACAATCACCAGAATGACGATTCCGATCATGAGGACGGTAACTACCTCATTGATTATGCGATAGAATTTATGAGTTCTGGTGTTTTTATCAGCGGCAAAATCCCGCACGCGGGCACTGAAAAAGCCATGGAGGGCTGACATTGCCAAAACCAGCGCAAACTTGGCGTGGAACCAGCCCGCTTTATACCATTGGCCTTGCCACACCAGCCAAAGGCCGGCGAGCCAGGTGACAATCATGGCCGGATTGATGATGGCCTTGAGCAGCCGCCGTTCCATCACCTTGAACGTCTCGGACTGCTTGGAGCCGATCTCAGCGTCGCAGTGATAGACAAACAAGCGAGGCAAGTAGAGCATGCCGGCCATCCAGGAAATGACCGCGATCACATGGAGCGCTTTGATCCATTCATACATTGCCGAATGCTCTTTTCTGCTCTGCCAAGCCGAAGATCTATACGCGGCTTAGAAGAATGACTGGTGGAACTAATCCATCCGAGAAGACGTTGAGCACCAATGGGTGACCTCATGCAAGGCTTATCCGCTGGGCACAACTTCCTTAAAGAATCCTTTTAGATTCTTAGGTTAGAGTTTGAGTGACCGTGATTAGTGTCCGCGCAATTCGGTCCTCGTTTTATTCCGCCTCCATCCACATGGGGCGTGTTTATACCCGCAGTTGATTTGAGAAACGCGCTTGCGAAAAAGCAGATAGTTTCAATGCCTTGCCGTTGTGTGTCCGGCATTAATCCAAGACAAATCCACATAACCTCGTTACCATCAACAAAACTGTCTGGTTTCATCCCGAAATCACGGCTGTGAATGAAATGTCGCGTTATCCCGGGCGTGCCTTTGCGCGGTCCGATCGAGGTCGAAGTCCCCACAGGGATTCACAGCGATTCACAATGGGAGTGACGGCGTCAAAGCGGGAATCGAGTCGATATGGTGCCCACCACCGGGAGCTATTTTCATCTCCACATGATCTCCGATTCGACCGGAGAAACACTCATCACCGTCGCCCGCGCCGTCGCCGCGCAATATTCCAACGTCTCGCCCGTTGAGCATGTCTATCCGCTGATTCGCAGCCAGAAGCAGCTCGATCGCGTCCTTGCCGAAATCGAGGAAGCCCCAGGCATCGTCCTCTTCACTCTGCTGGAAAAAGATCTCGTCGAGCGGCTGGAGGCGAAATGTCAGGAGATCAACATTCCGAGCCTTTCGATCATCGGCCCGGTGATGCAGCTGTTTCAGGCCTATCTCGGGACCGAGACGTCGCGTCGCGTCGGCGCCCAGCACACGCTCAATGCCGAGTATTTCAAACGGATCGATGCGCTGAATTATTCGATGATGCACGACGACGGTCAGCACGTCGAAGGTCTCGAAGAAGCCGATGTCGTGCTTGTCGGTGTGTCGCGGACATCGAAAACGCCGACCTCGATTTATCTCGCCAATCGCGGCGTCCGGACCGCCAATGTTCCGTTGGTGCCCGGCATTCCCATCCCGCATCAGCTCGAAACGTTAAAGAAGCCGCTTGTCGTCAGCCTGCATGCGACGCCGGAGCGGTTGATCCAGATTCGTCAAAACCGGCTGCTTGGGATCGGCGCGAAGACGGGGGATGATAATTACATCGATCGCCAGTCGGTGACGGAAGAAGTGGCGTTTTCCCGTAAGCTCAGCGCCAAATATGATTGGCCGTTGCTGGACGTCACCCGCCGCTCGATCGAAGAGACAGCCGCGGCCGTGATGAAACTGCTCGCCGACCGGCAACGTCAGAAGAACTAGTGACCATGTCGATTTGGCTTGAGCAGAAACCTCTTATTCTGGCGTCTCAAAGTGCAGCACGCCGCATGTTGCTGGCGAATGCTGGCCTGTCGATTGAATGCATTCCGGCCGATATTGATGAGCGCGAAATCCAGCAAGCGTCTGGTTTGAAAAACCCGGGAAAAATCGCCGCGCTGTTGGCCAGCGAAAAAGCCAGGTACGTCTCGTTAGAGACCAAAGACCGATATGTTGTCGGCGCCGACCAGACGTTGGCGCTGGGTGAACAGCTTTTCAGCAAGCCCGTGAACTCGGCCGCGGCCGTTGAGCAGATCCGGATGCTGTCCGGACAGGTTCATGAACTCCACAGTGCCGCCAGTGTCGTGCAAAATGGCGAGCTGCTGTTCTCGCATGTGAGTGTCGCGCGCATGACCATGCGGTCTTTGACGAACGATCAGATCGTTGCTTACGTTGAGCTGGCCGGCGATGCAGTGACCAAAAGTGTGGGCGCCTATCAACTCGAGGGGGTTGGCGTGAATCTGTTCGATCGGATTGACGGCGATCATTTCACGATTCTGGGACTGCCGCTGGTGCCATTGCTTGGCTTTTTTCGCAGCAAGAACTTGCTGGCTGTGTAGTTCAAAAGAGATTTGTAAAATGTTGCTGCTTGGTTTGACCGGTTCGATCGGGATGGGGAAATCCACCACGGCGAAGCTGTTCGAGGAAGCCGGGGTGCCGGTCTACGATGCCGATGCCACCGTTCATAAAGTCTATGAAGGCGAAGCGGTGCCTGCGATGGAAGCAGCATTTCCCGGCAGCACGGCCAACGGCAAGGTGGACCGGCAGAAGCTATCTGCCATGGTCGTGAATAATCCCGAGGCGATGAAGCGCCTCGAGACAATCGTGCATCCCATGCTGCGTAGCCATCAGCAAAAATTTTTGAGCGATGCGGAAGAGGCGGGAGCGCCGGTGGCGGTGCTCGACGTGCCGCTGTTGTTCGAGACAGGGGGAGAAAAGCGCGTGGATGCTGTGGTCGTGGTGACGACCGCGCCTGAAATCCAGCGGGAACGCATTCTCGCCCGGGAGAACATGACCCCGGAGAAACTCGATGCGATCCTGGCGCGTCAACTGCCGGATGCGGAAAAGCGGAAGCGGGCGGACTTCGTGGTGGATACGTCGCACGGATTGGACCCGGTCCGGCTGCGGATCCGTGAAATTCTCGATCAGCTTGCTAAAATGCCGCAACGGCGAAGCTGATTCGAAAAATGGTCCGATCCGGTCATGCGTGAAATCGTTCTCGATACCGAAACCACTGGCCTCGACCCGCTGCGCGGCGATCGCCTGGTTGAAATCGGCTGTGTTGAGATGGTCAATCACATGCCGACCGGGCAGACGTTTCACGTCTATCTCAATCCCGAACGGGACATGCCGCAAGAAGCGTTCGCAGTCCACGGGCTGTCGTCGGAGTTCCTTGCGGACAAGCCGCTTTTTGCCGCTGTGGTCGAAGACTTTCTCGCGTTCATCGGCGATGCGCCGCTTGTGATTCACAACGCGTCATTCGACGTCGGCTTTATTAACGCTGAGCTTGACCGGGTATCACTCGCAGCCATTCCGCGGGATCGTCTCGTGGACACGCTGACGCTGGCCCGACGGAAACATCCCGGTGTGTCGAACCGGCTGGATGATCTGTGCTCGCGCTATGCGATCGATAATTCCCGGCGCACGAAGCACGGCGCCTTGCTCGACGCCGAATTGCTCGCCGAAGTCTATATCGACCTGATCGGCGCCCGGCAGTCACAACTTATTCTTGCAGAAACGCGGGTTTCGTTTGCGGTCGGGCAGGTCGATGCGCCGCGGCGGCAACGCGACGTGCCGCTGGTGTCCCGGGTGACCGAAGACGACATTGCCGCACACGCTGCGTTCATTACAACGCTTGGTGGCGGCAATCCGATCTGGAACGAATATTTGAAAGAGGCGACGCCCGAATAGCTTAGCTCGGGCGGATCTGTTCGCCTTGGCGCGCCATGTTCTGGCGATAGAGGCCAACGAAGTCCACCGGGTCCAGCATCATGGGCGGGAAGCCGCCATTGCGCACGGACGATGCGACGATCTCGCGTGCGAACGGGAACAGCAGCCGCGGGCACTCGATCATGATCAAGGGGTGCAGATTCTCCTGATCCACGTTCAGGACGCGGAAGACGCCGGCATAGACGAGTTCGAAGCCGAACAGCAGTGCACCCTCAGCTTCCGCCTTGCCCTCGATGGCAAGGGCGACTTCGTAGTCGTTCTCGGCGAGAGCTTTGGCGGTGACGTTGATCTGGATGTTGATGGCCGGCTGCTTCTCCTGCGGAGCAAGCGAATTCGGCGAGTTCGGATTCTCGAATGACAGATCCTTGACGTATTGTGCCAGGACGTTGAGTTGGGGCGGAGCCGCATTCTCGAGAGGTGCGCCGTTGCCGTTGGTCATGATAATTCTCCGAGAGCGGTGAAGACGGATCGCCTCAAGAGGCTCCCGCCAGGAACGGAAGATTGACCCGCTGACCAGACGCCATTCGACCGTGTCTTGAAAGCGGCAATGTCTTGCTTGTCGGGGCGAGTGGCTATCATAGGCTTGCCGCATTCGACAAGGATCATCGATCTGAAACCGGGCCGCCGAGGTTGGCCGCGGCCGCCAGATCGGCTAAAATCCCTCTGAATTGCCGCGATAAGTTGCCCTTAACCTAGGTTTTGGGCTTCCCCGAAAGCGCGGCATATGGCGGTGTTGGCTTGACCCGATTTCGTGCCTACATGGTGCTTGAAGAGCCTGATGTTCCTTCCGCCTCCCGGGAGGTCCAGGGTGGCTCTCCGGCATCGATCAGAAAGTGAACGCGACGTGGACATTTACACCATCATTTTTCTGGCTCTGGCCGTCTTCATTTTTCTGCGGCTGCGCAACGTTCTGGGACAACGCACCGGTGACGAGCGCCCGCCTTATGATCGCGCGGCCCGGGATGTGCTGCGTGGCGCTCCGGACAACGTCGTGCCGATGCCGGGCAAGGTTCTCGATCAGGCCCCCATTTCGTCAACGGAAGAAGAGGCCCCAGCACAGGATCGCTGGAAGGGGATCGCAGAAGCCGGTTCTGCGCTTGCCAAGGGCCTTGATCAGATCGTCGCCAACGATCCGTCTTTTGACGCCCGTCACTTCACCTCGGGTGCGAAGAGCGCCTATGAAATGATCGTGCTGGCGTTTGCCAATGGCGACCGCCGCGCACTGAAGGATTTGCTGTCCACGGAAGTTTACGAAGGCTTCGACGCCGCGATCAAGGAACGCGAGCAGCGCGGCGAAAAAGTGGAGACCCGCTTCGCCTCGATCGACAAGGCTGACATTGTCGGCGCGGAAATGCGGGATCGCTCCGCGCAGATCACGGTTCGCTTCGTGTCCCAGATGATCTCGGCGACACGCGACAAGGCTGGCACCGTCGTGGATGGCAACCCGGAGAAGCTCACCGATGTCACAGATATCTGGACATTCGCCCGTGACATCTCCTCGCGTGATCCAAACTGGAAATTGGTTGGAACGGAAAGCGGACAGTAAAAAGAAATCCTTGCCCGGTGCGTGGATTTCTTATGTCCATTTTTGGCTGTACGCTGTCGCTGCTGTGAGTCTGCCCCTCGTTGCGGACGCGAAGCCTGTTCGTCATCACGCGGCGGAATCGGAATATCACCGCCATCATCATGGCCCGGTTCTTTGGCCGCTAGAAATTTCCGGTGCCCAGTACGCTCCGCTGAAGTGGAGCGACGTCAGCGGATGGACCGACGACGATCCGCTGCCCGCCTTCAAAACATTCCGCGCAAGCTGCAAGCCGATTGTCGCGCAAACCGTTCCTCCGATCGAGACCAAGGCGCTCGGCAACTCGCTGCTTGATCCGTGCAAACTGGCGCGGGCCGCGAATATCTCGGACTCCGCAAAAGCCCGGGAGTTTTTCGAGCAGCAATTTATCCCGCTCCAGATCTCGCGCCTTGGCGAGGAGGCCGGCTTCGTCACCGGGTACTACGAGCCGGTTGTCGACGGCTCGCGTGTTCAAACCGATGTCTACACGGTCCCGGTTTATCGCCGCCCATCGAACTTGTTCGTGCGAGGATTTTCACAGGCGTCCACGAGTTTGCCGAACAAGGGCCAGGTGTTCCGAAAGATCGGTCGTCGCAAACTGGTGCCTTATTACGACCGCGGCGAGATCGAAGACGGCGCGATTGCCGGCCGCGGCCTGGAAGTGGTCTGGCTGAAGAGCCAGACGGACTTGCTGTTCATCCAGATCCAGGGATCAGCGCGCATTCATTTGGAAGATGGATCGATGGTGCGCATCAACTACGAAGCGCATAATGGTTATCCTTATACGCCGGTCGGCCGGGTGCTGATCGACCGCAACATCGTGCCCAAAGACCAGATGTCGATGCAGCGCATTCGGGAATACATGGATCAAAATCCCGACGCCGCGAAAGAGTTGCGGCGGCAGAATCGATCATATGTTTTCTTCCGCGAGGTTTCCTTGTCGAAGGACGACGAGGCGGTGGGCGCGCAAGGCGTGCCATTGACGGCGGGCCGGTCGATTGCGGTCGATAAATCACTGCATGTTTATGGCACGCCGTTTTTTATCGAAGGCAAACTGCCGATCGAATCCGATGCGCCGAACACGCCGTTTCATCGTCTGATGGTGGCGCAAGACACGGGGTCGGCGATCGTCGGTCCGGCGCGGGCGGATCTTTACTTCGGTGCGGGCGCGGAAGCCGGCCGCATTGCGGGCCGCCTGAAAAATCCGGCCAATTTCGTGATGCTGCTGCCGAAAAGCCTCGATCCTACAGCGCGCGGTAAAACAGTGCCCTTGCCCGAAGCGCGGCCGAAAGCGGCATCGGCCTCTGCGTTGGAGGCGGAAGCGAAGTCCGACGCGTCAAATCGCGGACGTCAACATCGACGTGACCGATCCCGCCAATGAAGCGACCGCCCGTTCTCACAACACCTTCGCCGGTTCGCCGCAAGCGCACGCTCAGCGGTGAGGAGCTTGCGTTGTGGGAACATGTTGCAAAACAGATCAAACCATTGCGGAAGAAACCGCGGCCGTCAAAAGGCTCTGCTGAGATCGCGATTAAAGATGCCGAGGCTGAGCAATCTGCGCGGACGACACGGCCAATCGCGACGGTGCCGAGAAAAGTTGTTGTGGCTCCCGCAGCCCCACCGCCACTCGCGCCGCTTGGGCGTCGTGAGCGCTCACAATTGTCGCGCGGTCGGAAGGACATCGACGCCCGGCTCGACCTTCACGGCATGACGCAGACACGAGCGCATCGCGCGTTGCTGAATTTCCTGCACCATGCCCATGCCAATGGCATGACGTTCGTGCTGGTGATCACCGGTAAGGGGCGGACGACGGGACCCGAATCCGAGCGCGGCATTCTCCGCCGCCACGTACCGCAATGGCTTGGCCTGCCGGAATTTCGTCACCTCGTCGTCGGCTTCGAGGAAGCCCATATCGGTCACGGCGGTGAGGGCGCACTTTACGTTCGGGTGCGCCGGTCAAGGTGACGCGATCACGCGTGCCGTTGCGGCTCATCGCATCACCAGTCGTTTGCAGGACTACAGAATAAAGCGGCTGAGATCGGCGTTTTTCGCAAGATCGCCGACATGCTTCGTCACGTAGTCGGCATCGATGCGAATGGTCTCGCCGCTGCGATCAGGCGCAACGAAGGAAATTTCGTCCAGCACCCGCTCCATCACGGTTTGCAGCCGTCGCGCTCCGATATTCTCGATGGTCGAATTGACCGACACAGCCACATCCGCGAGCGCGTCGATGGCGTCATCGGTAATCTCGAGCGTCACGCCTTCGGTTTGCATCAGCGCCATATATTGCTTGATCAGGGATGCTTCCGGCTCGGTGAGAATCCTGCGGAAATCGTCCCGGGTCAGGGCCTGCAGCTCGACGCGGATCGGGAGGCGGCCCTGCAATTCCGGCAGCAGGTCGGATGGCTTGGCGATGTGAAATGCACCGGACGCAATGAACAGAATATGGTCTGTTTTCACAGCACCGTGCTTGGTCGACACGGTGGTGCCTTCGATCAGGGGTAGCAGATCGCGTTGCACACCTTCGCGCGACACGTCCCCGGCACGCGCGCCATCGCGAACGCAGATCTTGTCGATTTCGTCGAGAAATACGATGCCGTTGTTCTCGACCGCCTGAATGGCTTCCTGCGTCAACTGATCGTTGTCGAGCAGCTTGTCGCTCTCTTCGTTGACGAGCACTTCGTGCGAGTCCGACACCGTCAGCCGGCGGGTCTTGGTGCGGCTGCCCATCTTGCCGAAGATATCGCCGATCGAGATGGCGCCGACCTGGGCCCCCGGCATGCCGGGAATCTCGAACATCGGCGTGCCGCCGGACGACTGCGTCTCGATTTCGATTTCCTTGTCGTTGAGCTCTCCGGCGCGCAACTTTTTGCGAAACGATTCGCGGGTGGATGCGCTGGCGTTGGCGCCGACGAGCGAATCCAACACGCGTTCTTCGGCTGCAAGCTGGGCCCTGGCCTGGACGTCCTTGCGCTTGCGTTCGCGGGTCTGGAGAATCGCAACCTCAACGAGATCGCGGATCATCTGTTCGACATCGCGGCCGACATAACCGACTTCCGTGAACTTTGTGGCTTCGACCTTGATAAAGGGAGCGCCTGCAAGTTTGGCGAGCCGCCGGGCGATCTCGGTTTTGCCGACGCCGGTCGGGCCGATCATCAGAATATTCTTCGGCAGCACTTCCTCGCGCAAGGAACCCGTCAGCTGCAGCCGGCGCCAGCGGTTGCGCAGCGCAATGGACACTGCACGTTTGGCGTCAGCCTGGCCGACGATGAAGCGGTCGAGTTCGGAAACGATTTCGCGAGGAGAAAAGTCAGTCATGGATTGCGTACCATCAGAAGTGCAGGGCCGTCAGGCGTATCGACAACGTTGCTACGGTGAAAACCGGCCTTTTCATAGGCTCTAATTGCGCGTGCATTGGCGGGATCGGGATCAATCACAACGCGCGGCGTCCCTTGTGCAAACAATTGCTCAGTGAATTCGCGGATGAAGACAGAGCCATGGCCACGATCGAGCATGTTTGCCTCACCGATAAATTGATCAAGGCCACGTGTGCCTTCGGGATGGGAGCCAAAGCCGGTATTCCACGCGCTCAAATTGTAGCATTGCAGATAGGCAAACCGCTGTCCGTCGCAAGCAACAATGAATTGCGCCATGTCGGGATGATCAAGGTCACCGCTAATCAGTTCGAACTCTTCACCGCCATCCCACCATTCCGCAACGTGTGGTGTATCAAGCCAACGTTTGATCAAAGGCAAGTCGTCGGTTGTCATGGGTTGAAACTGATAGCGCAGAGTCTCCATCAGCCGGTTGTCAGCGTTTCGATCGTCAAGTTGCGATTGGTGTAAACGCAAATATCAGCAGCGATGTCGAGCGAACGCCGCACGATGGTTTCGGCATCCTTGTCCGAATCTGCCAGAGCGCGTGCGGCTGCCAGTGCATAGTTACCACCGGAACCGATGGCCATGACGCCGTGCTCAGGCTCCAGCACATCGCCCGTGCCGGTGAGCACGAGGGAGACGTCCTTGTCGGCGACGATCATCATGGCCTCGAGCCGGCGCAGATAGCGGTCTGTCCGCCAATCCTTGGCCAGTTCGACCGCCGCCCGGGTCAATTGCCCCGGATATTGTTCCAGCTTGCTTTCAAGGCGCTCAAAGAGCGTGAAAGCGTCCGCCGTGGCGCCGGCAAAACCGCCGATGACGTCCCCTTTTCCGAGTTTTCGGACCTTTTTGGCGTTGGATTTGATGACCGTCTGGCCGATGGAGACCTGCCCGTCACCGCCGATGACCACCTTGCCGCCCTTGCGGACCGTCAGAATGGTGGTGCCGTGCCAGACCTCAACCTGTGATGCTTGCATGAAAAACCTCATTGACCGGCCTGATCTAGGCGTTCGTGGCGGCTCTTGCAATCGGCAGGCCCGCCCGGGATTCGGTCACCATATTTGAAATATCAGACAAAAATCGCCTGATACTGCAGTAGCGAAGGTGTCACGTGCCTGTTAAAAGGACGCACTTTCAGGCTCCGGAGAGCATTTTTCCATGCGCACGGCCACCATCAAGCGCAAAACCAAGGAAACCGACATCCAGGTGTCGGTCAATCTGGACGGCACCGGCGTGTCCGATGTCGCGACCGGCATTGGTTTTTTCGACCACATGCTCGACCTTCTGGCGCGGCACTCGCGCATCGATATCACCGTGAAGGCCGATGGCGACTTGCATGTCGATTATCACCACACCACGGAAGACGTCGGGATCGCGCTCGGGCAGGCCGTGAAACAGGCTCTCGGCACCATGGCCGGCATCACCCGCTATGCGGGTGTTCACATGCCGATGGACGAGACGCTGACGCGTGTCGTGATCGATATTTCCGGACGGCCGGTCCTGGTGTTCAAGGCGGACTTTCCACGCGACAAGATCGGGGAATTCGACACCGAGCTGGTCCGTGAGTGGTTCAACGCGTTCGCGATGAATGCCGGCGTGACACTGCACGTCGAGACGCTGTACGGCGACAACAGCCATCATATTGCGGAATCTTGCTTCAAGGGTCTGGCGCGGGCGCTCCGTGCTGCGGTTGCGATCGATCCGCAGGCTGCGGGCCAGGTGCCTTCCACCAAGGGGCAGCTCGGCGGTTGATTTGTCAGCGCATGCTGGGCATGTGCGGACGTCTCTTTCTAAATGACGAGAAAAGCACGATCTGGTGCGGATCGCTGCATGAGTAAGGTTCGGAGTAGGTTATGGCGGTTTACACAGTTCACGCACCGGCAAGTTACGGTGTTGATGTGCGCACCACATCCGACCGGGTCGTGTTCGTGCGCGACGGCTTTTATTTCTGGGCGTTCGTTTTGTCGTTTTTCTGGCTGATCTGGCACCGGCTGTGGCTGGCGCTGTTCGGCTATGTCGTCATTTCGATTGCGTCGACCATCGTGCTTCGCTCGTTCGGCCTCGACTTCGGCGCGCGCGCTTTCGTCGCGCTGATCATTGCGCTGTTGATTGGTCTCGAGGCGGGATCGTTGCGGCGATGGAAGCTGTCGCGGCGCAAGTGGCGGCAGTTGGACGTGGTCGTCGCCAAAAACGAGGAAGAGGCCGAACGGCGCTTTTTCGACCGTTGGGCTGAGCATGCCGCGCGCGATGATCGTGGCAATGGACCACTGCATCCGATGCCGCACGCATCTCTGACATCCCAGCAAGACGTCATCGGATTGTTTCCGGAGCCCGGAGTCTCACGGTGAGCGTTGCGATTATCGACTACGGTTCAGGCAATTTGCATTCGGCTGCGAAGGCGTTCGAGCGCGCCGCGCGTGCCATGGAGAATCCTGAAAAAGTCGTCGTCACGCGCGACCCCGATGTGGTGTTTCGTGCGGATCGCGTGGTCCTTCCCGGCGTTGGCGCATTCGCAGACTGCCGCAAAGGACTCGATTCGCTGAACGGCATGGTCGATGCGATGACCGAAGTCGTGCGCGATAAGGCGCGGCCGTTCTTTGGCATCTGTGTCGGCATGCAGCTCATGGCGACCCAAGGCAAGGAATACGTCACCACGCCGGGGCTGAACTGGATCGCGGGCGACGTCGAAAAAATTTCACCGCGTGAGGAAAATCTCAAGATTCCTCACATGGGTTGGAACACGCTCAATCTCCTGCGCGAACATCCGGTACTGGAGCGGCTGCCGCTCGGCGACAAAGGGCGTCACGCTTATTTCGTCCATTCCTACCATTTGAATGCGACGAACGAGGCCGATGTCGTGGCGCGCGCCGACTACGGTGGGCCGCTGACGGCGATCGTAGCCAAGGACACCGCCATCGGGACGCAATTTCACCCTGAGAAGAGCCAGCGTTTCGGTCTTGCTCTGATCTCGAACTTTCTCAAGTGGAAGCCGTGATTCTTTTTCCAGCGATTGATCTCAAGAACGGCCAGTGCGTGCGCCTGGAGCAGGGCGACATGACGCGCGCCACCGTTTTCAATCTCAATCCCGCCGCGCAGGCAAAAACGTTCGAGACGCAGGGTTTCGAATACCTGCATGTTGTCGATCTGGACGGGGCATTCGCCGGAAAGCCGATGAATGCGCAGGCCGTCGAAGCCATGCTGAAAACGGTGACGATGCCCGTGCAGCTCGGCGGCGGCATTCGCGATCTTGCGACCGTGGAAGCCTGGCTCGGCAAAGGCATCTCACGCGTCATCATCGGGACCGCGGCGGTGCGCGATCCTGCGCTGGTGAGGGAAGCTGCAAAGAAATTCCCTGGCCGAGTCGCGGTTGGCCTCGACGCACGCGACGGCAAGGTCGCCGTTGAAGGCTGGGCGGAAACATCGACGGTCACGGTGTTGGAAATTGCGCGGCAGTTCGAGGATGCCGGCGTGGCCGCGATTATCTTCACCGATATCGCGCGCGACGGGTTGCTCAAGGGCCTCAATCTCGATGCGACCATCGCTTTGGCGGATGCGATTTCGATTCCAGTAATTGCGTCGGGCGGCCTGGCTTCGATCGAAGATGTGAAGGCCTTGCTGACGCCGCGCGCCAAAAAGCTCGAGGGCGCCATTTCCGGACGCGCGCTTTACGACGGCCGGATCGATCCAACCGAGGCATTGACGTTGATTCGCAATGCCCGGGCCGCAGCGTAAGAGGGCGGCACCATGTTTAAGGTTCGTGTCATCCCCTGCCTCGACGTCAAGGACGGCCGTGTCGTCAAGGGCATCAACTTCGTCGATCTGCGCGACGCCGGCGATCCGGTCGAAGCGGCAATCGCCTATGATGCGGCGGGAGCCGACGAGCTTTGCTTTCTCGATATCAACGCCACCCATGAAAATCGCGGCACGATGCTGGATGTCGTCCGGCGGACGGCGGAAGCCTGTTTCATGCCGCTGACCGTCGGCGGCGGTGTCCGCACCGTCGACGACGTTCGCACGCTCCTGAACTACGGAGCCGACAAGGTTTCGATCAATTCCGCGGCTGTCAGCCGCCGGGAGTTCGTCAAGGAAGCCGCTGAGAAGTTCGGCGATCAGTGCATCGTCGTGGCTATTGATGCCAAAAGCGTCAAGCGTCCGGGTGGTTCGGACCGCTGGGAAATCTTCACCCACGGCGGACGCAAAGCCACCGGCATCGATGCGATCGAATACGCCCAGGAAGTGGTGTCGCTGGGAGCCGGCGAAATCCTGCTGACATCGATGGATCGCGATGGCACCCGCCAAGGGTTCGATATTCCGCTGACCCGCATCATCGCCGACAGCGTCAAGGTGCCGGTCATCGCCTCCGGTGGCGTCGGTAATCTCGACCATCTCGTGGCGGGTATCCGGGAAGGCCACGCGACGGCCGTGCTGGCCGCATCCATTTTTCATTTCGGCGAGTTCAGCATTCGCGAAGCCAAGGACCATATGGTCGGGGCCGGACTGCCGATGCGGCTTGATCCCTAAAAGGCTAGTCCGATCAGCAGTTTGTATTCCCTACCAAGGTGTGGAAGTGATAGAAAGCGCGTCATGACCAGTTTCACGATCCATGATCTTGCGACCATCATCGACACCCGCGCAGCGTCGGGCGGGGAGGCGTCGTATACGCGAAAGCTCCTGGATAAAGGCGCTGAGCATTGCGCCAAGAAGTTCGGTGAGGAGGCGGTCGAGACGGTGATTGCCGCCGTGGAGAACGACCGGGCACATCTCATCGCCGAAAGCGCCGATCTGATCTTTCATTGGCTGGTGCTGCTGAAAGCACGTGGCGTCACTTTGACTGAAGTCGAGGCCGCGCTTGCGCAGCGTACGCAGATGTCGGGACTCGAGGAAAAAGCTGCGCGCAAGCGCGATTAACTTCATCGCCTGCAGCGCGGAGGGATCCGCGCTCTGGTCAAAAGGAACCTGGCTCATGGATGCGAGAGCCGAGCAGCAAAATCAGATCCAGTACAATCCGTACCGGGTTTTCTCACGGGCACAGTGGGCGACCCTGCGCGAAGACATGCCGATGACTCTCACCGCCGAGGAAATCGCGCGGATGCATTCGATGCATGATCGCCTCGATATCGCGGAGGTGGAGGAGATCTATCTGCCGCTGTCTCGCCTGCTGTCCTTCTACGTTGCGGCAGCTCAACGACTATTTGTGGCCCAGCGGCACTTCCTCGGTATCGAGGACCGCAAGATGCCCTACATTATCGGCGTCGCCGGTTCGGTCGCTGTCGGAAAATCCACAACGGCCCGCGTGCTGCAGGCGCTGTTGGCGCGCTGGTCGCCGCAGCCCAAGGTCGACCTGGTGACGACCGACGGCTTCCTGTTTCCCAACGAAGTGCTGGAACGGGAAGGGCTGATGCAGCGGAAGGGCTTTCCGGAAAGCTACGACCTTCCCGCGCTGCTCGGCTTTCTGTCCGACATCAAAGCGGGGCGGCGGCCGGTGCAGGCGCCGATCTACTCGCACTTGACCTACGACATCGTTCCCAACCAGTGGGCCGAAGTTGACCGGCCGGACATCCTGATCGTCGAGGGCGTGAACGTGCTGCAGACCGGCCGACTGCCGCGCGATGGCAAAGCCGTGCCGTTCGTGTCCGACTTCTTCGATTTCTCGGTTTATATCGATGCCGAAGAGCCCATTTTGCGCGAGTGGTATGTCGAGCGCTTCCTGACGCTACGCGACACCGCGTTCCTTGATCCGCGATCCTACTTCCATCGCTACGCGACGCTGTCCGATGAGGAAGCGACCGAAAAGGCGCTGTCGCTCTGGAACGGAATCAATCTGGTCAATCTTCAGGAAAACATCTTGCCGACGCGCCCACGGGCCACACTGATCCTGAAAAAGGGCAGCGATCACGTGATCGAAAACGTCTCGCTGCGCCGGCTATAACCGGCGCCGGTCAACGTCACGTCCGGATGGCGATTATGCCGCGTGCCGCGTGGCGTCGACACCGAAGTGATCGAGATAACGTCCGCTGATGGACGACACCGGCATCACGATCAGAACGTCCGTGGTACCGAACTCGTGGTCCACCACGGCGCCGTCGCCGACGAACGCACCGATTCGTAAATAGCCTTTGATCAAAGGCGGAAGCTGCTTCAGCGCAGCCTTGGTGTCGACGTCGTCCTTCGCGATCCGGTTCATGTCCACACGGCGCGAAGGGTGCGCGCTGGCGCGCCATGCTTCCGGCGCACGTGCAAAGTGGTGCAGGAACGACAGCGGCAGGGCCAGGCGATCCGGATCGGTGCCCTCGAAACTGGCGCAACCGATCATCACGTCCAGATTGTGCCGTCGCACATAGCTCCACACGCCGTGCCACAACAGCTCTACAGTCCGCTTGGTGCGATAGGGTGGAAGCACGCAGGAGCGGCCGAGCTCCAGAAACTTCAAGCCCGAATGCCGCTCCATCAGACCGGAGATGTCGAATTCGTCGTCGGTGTAAAAGCCGCCATGACGCTCGGCGACGTCCTGCCGCAGCAAACGATATGTGCCGACCACCGGTTGCTTGCCGCTGAGAGATGGCTTGGCATCATGGTCGACAACCAGGATGTGGTCGCAGATCTTGTCGAAGGCATCCTTGTCGCGCTGCGCGAGCATGGTTGCCGCATCGGCGATCGCGGTGCCGTCCTTGTAGAAGACCTTGTAACGCAGCTTCTGAGCGCGCTTCACGTCGCCCTTGGTTTGTGCGAGCCGCACCTCGAGCGGGCCGATCCGGCCAAGTGGCGCGGATGCCGGTGTAAACGTCTGGAATGGACTGATGATGCCTTCGCCACGAAGGCCGGGCATGAGCCATGTCGCGGCGGCACTAGCTGCGAACTTTGCCTTCTCGGGTTTGAACATCTGCACCAGCGCGTGCTGCCGAATTGCGGCTAGCGGCTTTCGAATCGCAGGGCGCTCAGGAGTTTTCGTGATGCCGGGCTTCGTTCCAGCCGGTCCGTTGCCGTGCATGGGCTTCCTCATGACCGCGCGCCTTATTCGATTCGCGAAAGCGCAGTCTATGGGGCATGAATAAACACGGACGTGATACGGATTTATGACGTCTATCGTTATACGACTGTCACGGAAGGCCTATGTCCAGACATCGCATTCGCGCGGACCGTTGCGAGTGCGTCGGCGAGTTTATCGCGGTCGAGCGGCTTGATGAGGAAGCCGTCCATGCCGGCTTCGAAGCACGCGTAACGGTCGTCCACCAGGGTATTGGCGGTCAATGCGAGAATGATCGTTCTCGAACCACGGCCCGCCTCACGCGCGCGAATTCGCTTTGTTGCCTCGATGCCGTCGAGCTTCGGCATCTGCACGTCCATCAGCACCACGTCGTAGGGCGTGCCGGCGGAGTCTGCCGCAAGCCAGGATTCCAGCGCTTCCTCGCCATCGGTCGTCACAGTGCATTGATGGCCGAGACGCTTGAGCAGCGAGCGAATCAGGAGTGCGTTGATTTCGTTGTCTTCAGCGACGAGAACTGAAAGCGCCTCTGAATGCGACGTTGCGGCGGTCGTCGGCGCATCAATGCATTCGGCATCCTGGCCCGAGATGTCCGGTACGAGCGTCGCCGACGGCGCAGCGAGACGGGCTGCGAGCGAAGCGGTTCTTAACGGCTTGACCAGATAGCCGGTGAAGGCTGCCATGGTTGATGGAGCGATCTCGTGCCGGCCGGCAGGCGTAAACATCGCGATACGATAGGACGCGTGCGAAGGTGCAGCCTCGCCAAACGCCCGCATGTCGGCCTCGCCGATCATGTGATCGACCAGCACCGCATGCCACGCACGTTCGGGCAGCAAAACCTGGGCAATGAAAGGGTCGGAGACGATGCATGTCTGTGCACCCCAACGCTCCAGCCGCCGGGCGATCAGTGACGCCTCGATGGTTTGCGTTGCCACCAGCATGATCGCCTTGTCGGTCAGGTCGGGAGCTATGAAGGTCGGCGTCACCTCGCTCTCAGGATCGGCGCTAAGCGGGATCGAAAATTCGAATGTCGCACCGGCGCCCTCAGTGCTTTCAAGCGTGATGCGGCCGCCCATCCGCTTGACGAGGCGTTCACTGATACTCAATCCGAGACCTGTCCCGCTGTAGTTTCGCGGCGAGACCTGCTCGAACTCCTGGAAGATTCGCTCCTGCGCGTCCGGCGCGATGCCGATACCGGTGTCGCGCACCAGGAAGCTCACTTCACCGGGCCAGATGCCAGGCTCGACGATCAGCGCCACGCCGCCGGTGGTCGTGAACTTGATGGCATTGCCGGCAAGATTGAGCAGCACCTGCCGCAGGCGGGCGGCATCGCCGATAACTTTCGATGGCAATCGTTCGTCGACATAGGCGGCGATTTCGAGATTCCGTGCCTGTGCGCGAGGGGCGAGCAATTCGGTGATATCTTCGACCAAGGTGGCGAGAGCAAAGGGCCGATGTTCGATGTCGATCTTGCCGGCTTCGATTTTCGAGAAGTCCAGCAATTCTTCGATCAGTGCCAGCAGCGCATCGCCCGAGGTCTTGACGGCTTTGACATAGGTCGTCTGCTCAGGCGTGAGCGACGTATCGAGCAACAGACCGCTCATGCCGATGATGCCGTTCAGCGGCGTGCGGATTTCGTGCGAGGCCATCGCCAGGAAACGCGACTTCGCGCGGTTGGCGGAGTTGGCAAGGTCGCGGGCATCCGCCAGAGCGCGTTCGGTTTCCGCGCGATCCGTGACGTCGCGGCCGACGCACTGCAGGTCGGCTGTGCGGTTGGCATCGCTGCGGACGAGGCCTTCGCGCCATGCGATCCAGCGGGGACCCCAGGCGGTGTCGATTTTCTGATCATGAACCTGGACGCCGTTCGCTTCGACGGCGGCATCTCCCTGTTCAAGAACCGGCAGCGTGAACGATGTTCCGATCAGCGCTTCGCGAGATTTCTGTGCGAGCGCGGAATAGGCGTCGTTGACCGACGTGATGCGGCCGGTGCTATCGCGCAAAACAATCAAGTCGCTTTGGGATTCGAACAGGAAGCGCGCGCGTTCTTCGGCTTCCTTGAGCTCCCAATTGCGATCCACAAGCGCTTCGTATTGCAGCTCGATCTTGCGGACTTTCTTTCGCATCCAGCGAAACCGCATGCTCTGGACTGCAAGGCCGAGGCACGCGAGAGCGAACAGAAAGCTTGCGCCCACGGCGAATGCCTGAGGATCGTATCCGGATACTTCCTGCCGGCTGCCGGAGATAAATCCATAGGCGCCGCCAAACGCCGCCATGAGGAGCATGACCGCGCGGATGGCAAAGCGAAGTCTCGGATGGACGCGCGCAAACCGGCGGAGCCGCGCTTTGATTCTCAAACCTCGCATCGGTTGCCGTCCCGCAGTTGAATCATGCGCATGAAGTCCCGGAAGAGTGCGTGGGGGATGTTGCGAAGTGCTTGCGCCGGATCTCGCCGATGGCAACGTGGTTGACGAGCCGTTAAGTTGCGGCCTGCCTCAAAGTGATGCTGTCTTTTGGACCGGCGCAGCATGTCTGGCGCTGACGAGGAGGGCTGCCGCCTCGCGTGCCGTAAAAGTCCGCGATTGAACGAAAATCCGGTAATCCGCCCCGTCGTCTTTTGACAGATAAATGATCGGCTCCGACATTGAGGCATGGGCACCGATGCTGATGAATCGTGTGTCCCGATTGATTGCGCAGCTGTCGGCGTCCGGGGTGCTCATGTCATCAACCACGACAAAATCGGCGATATCTGCGCGTTCGACGAGCTGAACTCGGACCGTCGCTGCGGCGGGATCGTCAGTGAAGCTGACATGAAGCTGACTTTGCCAGGGTGCCGTCGCCATCTGGAGCGAGGTGCTTCCGACAGAAATGCAGGGCTGGTTGCTCGGGAGCAGTTCGCCGCCCGCAACGAAGCCAACGAGGATCAATGGCAGGGATGATGCCAGAATCTTGACACGCAACATGGACGCTACTCACAGGAACAATAAACCGAAGCCCGGCGACCCGCGCTTATGGTTCCTGAAGTGTAAAGAGAGATCGTTACCAGAGCGTTCTCATGCGGCCGATTTTGGCAACGCGGCGCGTCAAATGTCATCTACGCGCGAAAGGAGGGTGCTGCGGCGAGATTGAACGACGCCTATGGGCGCGCAGTTTCCAGGTCGTCGATCGTTGAACCGACGAGCATCACGCGGCGCGCCGGATGTCTTCCGCCAGCGCGCGATAGGACAGTGCCTCGGCAAGGTGCAGCCGTCCGATCGTTTCCGTGCCGTCCAGATCCGCCAGCGTGCGGGCGACGCGCAGGACGCGATGATAGCCGCGTGCTGAAAGGCGCATGGTCTCGGCGGCGTCACGCAACAACTTCTGGCCTTGAGCGTCCGGCTTGGCGATGTCCTCCAGTACAGCGGCAGGCGCCGCGGCGTTGGTGCGGATATGAGGCAACCCCAAGCCGGCATACCGGTCCAATTGGACAGCGCGGGCCGCAGCAACGCGCGCTGCAACTTCAGCGGAGCCCTCCGACGGCGGCGGCAGGATGAGATCGCTTGCGGTGACGGCCGGCACTTCGATGCGCAGATCAATACGATCCATCAGCGGACCAGAAATCCGTCCTTGGTAATCGGCACTACAGCGATCGAGCTTCCCGCGCTTGCAGGAATAACCCGGCTCGTAAGCACTGCCGCAGCGGCACGGATTCATCGCCGCCACCAGCATGAAGCGCGCGGGATAGGTCACGCGATGATTGGCGCGTGAGACTGCGACTTCGCCGTTTTCCAGTGGCTGCCGCAGCGAATCCAGCACCCGCACGTCGAACTCCGGCAACTCGTCGAGAAAGAGAACGCCCTGATGCGCGAGGGAAATCTCGCCCGGCTTGGCGCGCATGCCGCCGCCGGTGAGCGCGGCCATGCTCGCGGAATGATGCGGCGCCCGGAACGGACGGTGCGCGGTCAACGCGCCACCTTCAAGCTCGCCTGCCACCGAGGCGATCATGGAGACTTCCAGCAGTTCAGACGGCGACAGCGGCGGCAGGATCGATGGCAGCCGTGCCGCCAGCATGGATTTGCCCGATCCCGGCGAGCCGACCATCAAGAGGTGATGGCCTCCGGCTGCTGCGATTTCGAGCGCGCGTTTGGCGCTTTCCTGCCCCTTGATGTCGCGAAGGTCGAGCAAACTGGTTTGTGGCTCTGCGACTTTCGGTTGGGGACGTGAAAGAACTTGCGTGCCTTTGAAGTGGTTGGCGAGCTGGATCAGCGACGACGCGGCGACAATTTGCAGATCGGGGCTGGCCCATGCCGCCTCTGGGCCGCAGGCTGCGGGACAGATCAACCCTTCGTCTCGCGCATTGGCACCGATGGCGGCGGGCAACACGCCCGCAACCGGCGCGATCGAGCCATCCAGCCCGAGTTCGCCAAGCACGGTAAAATTCGACAGGGCGTCCGGCGGAACGGCACCGATCGCGGCCATCAATCCCAGTGCGATTGGGAGATCGTAGTGACTGCCTTCCTTGGGCAAGTCGGCAGGGGCGAGGTTCACGGTGATGCGCCGCGCGGGAAGGGCGAGGCCGGATGCAATCAGGGCGGAACGGACCCGTTCACGGGCTTCAGACACCGCCTTATCGGGAAGACCAACGATCGAGAAGGCGGGGAGTCCCGGCGCGACCTGGACCTGCACGTCCACCGCGCGGGCTTCGATGCCTTCAAACGCCACCGTGGAAACGTGCTGAACCATGGTCCCCTCGCGCGCTGCGCGAAACCATAGCAAAGGTTCAACCCGATGCCAAGAACATTCAGAGAACAAATGGGTGCGCGGCGGCGAGCGAGGCTCGGCGCTAGGAAGATACCCGTGTGCCGGCGGCGTCATCGCCCGGCACCAGCGTGACGGTGTCGTCTTTGACCATTTCCGTCTTGAGTCCGGTTTTCGGGCGAATGCGAAGCCCAAACACGTGCGAAAACCGCATGATATCGAGATCGAACTCGGCCGTTGTGATGGCCGAGGTCGCGGCCGATTTCGGCGCGTGCAGCCGGTCCCAGAGATCGATGTCTGCGAATTGCGGAAGCTCGGTGAGACGCAGGTTGCCGATGCTGCCTTCGAATCTCAGCAGATGCCGGGCGCGATCATTCATCATGACGATCCAGCCGTCGATGGTGTGACCAGCGTCGTTCGTGATCGGACAGGCGACGACCATGGCATCGGAAGCTGTGCGAAAGAGATGCTCGTAGACCTCCATCTGATGATTGATGAGCTCAGAATACATCATCAGCATCACGGCGCCGCCCGCGAGCGGAATCGGCAGGACAAGCCGTTGCCAGAGTTCGCCGTTCTCGGACCGGGTCCCGGTGAAGCGAATAAAGGCGGGGGTCAGCCGTTTGGCGACCTGCCGGTAAACTTCAGCAAACTCGCGTTTGAGTGGACTGGGATTGTCCGAGAGCAGTGTGCCCGGAACGCTTTCGCTGTAGGCCGCCTGAAGCGCCTCTCCCACATAGATGTAGGCAAAGTCATCACCCACGCTCAGCAGATGCGTGGAATTCGCGCGCAGCTGGTAGCTGCATTCCTCGGTCAGGCGCTGCAACGTCAAGCTATTGGTGTCGTTGAGGGTTTTCCACTTCGCCCACAGGAATTCCATCGGAGCTGTTGTCAGCTCGCGCGGAATCGATGAGCCATTGAAAACCTCGATCGCCATAAGTGTGCCGCTCCGATGATACTGCGGTCAGTTCAGAGCGCAGTATTCAGGCCGTCAAACAAATTGGCACAAGGTGGTCAGCAATTGATTAAGCGTCGTTGCTAAAGGCGGGAATTACGCACGCTTGGCAGCAATGACGTCCCAGATCTGTGCTGCGACATCAGGACCGCCGAGACGAGCGACCGCGCGGATGCCCGTCGGAGAGGTCACATTGATCTCGGTCAGGTAACCATCGATCACGTCAATGCCGACGAAAAGCAGTCCATGCTCACGCAGCGCCGGTCCAAGCCGCGCGCAAATCTCCTGCTCACGCGGTGAGAGCTCGGTGGCTTTGGCAGCGCCGCCGCGCACCATGTTGGAGCGCAGATCATCAACGGCAGGGACACGATTGACCGCGCCTGCGAATTCTCCATCTACCAGAAGGATGCGTTTGTCGCCGTTTTTCACTTCAGGAAGAAAACGCTGAATGACCCAGGGTTCGCGGAATGTCACCGAGAACATGTCGTAAAGCGAGCCGAAGTTCATATCGTTTGGCGTGATGCGAAATACCGCAGCGCCGCCGTGGCCATAGAGTGGCTTCATCACGACATCGCCATGCTCGGCGCGGAATGCGTTGATTTCGTTCTTATCGCGCGAGATCAGCGTTGGCGGCATCAGATCCGCGAACTGCATTACGAAGATCTTTTCTGGCGCATTGCGCACGCTGGCCGGATTGTTCACCACCAGCGTTTTCGGATGGATGCGCTCAAGGAAGTGCGTGGTGGTGATGTAGGCAAGATCAAACGGCGGATCCTGCCGCAGCAAAACCACATCGAAGGACTCGAGGTTGACGCGCTGTGCTTCGCCCAGCGTGAAATGATCGCCGTCCTGGTCGCGCACGGTCAACGGCTGGACTGTGGCAACGACGTCCTGGCCGCTCAATGAAAGTTGTTCCGGCGTGTAGTACGAAATTGCGTGGCCGCGCTTCTGCGCCTCGAGCAGCAAGGCAAACGTGGAATCACCGCGAATGTTGATCCGCGCAATCGGGTCCATCTGGACGGCGACTTTCAATTTCATTCTTTTGATCCGGCTGTGGAAGTCAGAGGTAGAAGTCAGGGGCGGCAATCTGGGCGATTTCAGGTGTCAGCGCTAGAGGATTTGAACGCAACCCTGCCGCTCAGGCGCTAGTGTCCCGATTCCGAAGTTCGCATCATTGCGCGGCTCGTTCGTCTGCGAACTTTGGAATCGAAGGACCCTAGCAAGTTATTGTTCTAGTGTGGCTTTGGTTCTGAAGTCCGCATTCCGGACTTGCCGCACGAATGATGCGGACTTCAGAACGCCACACTGGCATCGAAGGCTGCCATCAGATGGCGCGGCAAGTGTTTTGGCGCAATCAGCACAACATCGAAGCGCATGTCGAAATTTGCATAATCCGGTTGTGTCATCAGCCACGCTTGGGCCGCGGCGACAATGCGTTGCTGTTGGTGGGGCGTGACCGAATAGGCTGCGTCGTCGAGCGTGGCGCGGGCCTTGACCTCGATAAACGCCAACAGGTTACGGCGCCGCGCCACGACATCGATTTCGCCATAAGGCGTGCGGTAACGTCGCGCCAGGATACGATACCCCTTCGCGATCAGATAGGCGCAGGCGCGGCTCTCCGCGGAAAGGCCGGTCTGGAACGCCGCGACACGTGCAGGTGAGGGAGTTTTCGCGCCCGCGCTTCTCAGCTTCGCGCCCGGCCTGATCCGTGGGTCGTCGCTATTCTCCGTCATCGTGTCCTCGCGGAGAACTACTCTTGGTGAGCGCAAGAGCCCGGGCATAGACTTCGCGACGCGGTCGTCCTGACACTTCGACGGCATGAGCCACCGCGTCCTTCACACTGCCGTTTGCCAGCGAGGAACGCAGGATCTCGTCGAGAGCTGCGTCGTCCATGATGCCGGCATCGGCGGCGGGTGGACCCACCACCAGGACAAATTCTCCGCGCGTCTCAAGTGCATCCGCTTCTGACGCCAGCTCGGCGATTGTCGCGCGACGCACCTCCTCATGCAGTTTCGTCAGCTCGCGGCAAATCGCAGCTTCGCGCTCTCCCATCGCATCTCGCAGATCGTGCAATGTTTCCTGCACGCGAGAGCCGGATTCGAACACCACAAGCGTTGCGTCGATGCGTGCAAGCTCGGCAAGCCGGTTCCGGCGAGCCATTTGTTTCGACGGCAGGAAGCCTTCGAAAAAGAAACGGTCCGTTGGCAGGGCTGCGACCGTCAGCGCCGTTAAGACAGACGATGGTCCCGGTAACGCGGTGACGGCAAGACCTGCCGCGGAGACCTCGCGCACGAGTTTGAATCCCGGATCCGAGATCAAAGGCGTGCCGGCATCTGACACCAAGGCAATGGAGGCGCCCTGCGCAAGCCGTTCCAGTATTTTGGGACGAGCCTGTGCTGCGTTATGCTCATGATAGGACCAGAGCGTGGTTTTGATGCTGAAGCGATCGAGCAGCCGCCGGGTGATGCGCGTATCTTCGCATGCAACGATATCCACGGCGGCGAGTGTTTCGAGGGCACGCAGGGTAATATCGCCGAGATTGCCGATCGGGGTCGCTACGAGATAAAGTCCTGGGGCGCTCTTGGGCGCGTTCAGCAGGTGACCACTGACGGCGAAAGAACGGTTGGAACCTTCGGGGTCTTGATCGGGAGATGGGTCGGAAATGCTTTTGGCGCGCATGCGGTCAATCTAGCGTCGAAGAACGGCGGCGTCCCGTCCGGTGAGGGATATTAGTCAGCCTGTTCGCGATCGCCGCCATAAAGCTTTTGTTTTGCTTAACTTATAGCCGAGAATATGCCTGAATCTTCTTCCAGACCGTGGGCGATAGCCCGTCCGGTCCGGAAGCGGATCCACTGAAAGAGACGAAATGGCCGTTCCAACTACCCCGAAATCCCGACGCTTCGGCGCCACGCGCCGCTCGGCTGTTGGTCTGATTCTGGGGGCGCCTCTTATCGCCGGGTGCTCGAGCCTTTCGTCATCGTTCTCCTCGCCTTTCTCCAGCTCGGAGCAGCCGCCGACCGCCCCGGCGGGTCCGCCACAGCAGCCGTCGGCGCTCGGCAGCGGGAATGTGAAAGTCGGATTGCTGTTGCCGTTGTCTGCATCCGGCAACGCCGGGGTTGCCGCGCAGTCCATGCGCAACGCGGCTGAACTGGCACTGGCCGAATTCCAGAATCCGAACATCCAGCTTCTGGTGAAAGATGACGCGGGCACTGCCCAAGGGGCTCAGCAGGGCGCGCAGCAGGCGCTTGATGAAGGCGCTGAGATCATCCTCGGCCCTCTGTTCGCGTTGTCGGTCCCGGCTGCGGCACAGCTTGCGCGCACCCGTGGCGTGCCGATGATTGCGTTCTCGACTGATTCAAGCGTCGCCGGACGCGGTGTCTATCTCCTCAGCTTTCTGCCGGAATCGGACGTCAACCGCATCGTTGAATACTCCGCCGGAACCGGTAAACGATCGTTTGCGGCTTTCCTCCCGGCGAATGCTTACGGGAACGTGGTCGAAGCCGCGTTCAAGCAGGCCGTGGCGCGCAAGGGCGGCCGTATCGTCGCATTCGAGAAATACAGCCCGGGCGCCCAAATCCAGAGCACTGCGGCGACTGTCGCGCAAGGTCTCGCAAGTGCCGATGCGTTGCTGCTGGCTGATGATGGCGATGTTCTGGTCGGTGTCGCGGATGCACTGGCCGCAAGCGGCGCCAATCTCAAGCGCCTGCAGTTGCTCGGTACAGGGCTGTGGGACAATCCGCGGGTGTTCGGCAATGCCAATCTGCAAGGCGGTTTCTACGCTGCGCCTGATCCTGCAGGCTTCCGAAGTTTCTCCGGCCGCTACCGCACCAAATACGGTCAGGACCCGGTGCGGACGGCGACGCTGGCGTATGATTCGGTCGCGCTCGTCGCTGCACTGGCCCGCACCCAGGGCGGACAGCGGTTCTCATCGGAGGTGTTGACCAATCCATCGGGCTTTGCGGGCATCGATGGACTGTTTCGTTTCCGTAGTGACGGCACCAACGAACGGGGTCTTGCGGTGATGCGAGCAGCAGCCGGTGGCGGGCAGGCGGTGGTGGCATCACCAAAGAGCTTCGGCGCCTAGTTTCAGGCAGCGAGATCAGCCACTACGGCATCAAGCACCGGAAATCCCTGCATCGTCACGCGCACACGCCCGTCAGGATCGACGGTGATGGCGCCTTCGTCTTTCAGAATCGCGATCCGGCGCGGATCGAGTGTTCGACCGGACAGCGCCTTGTAACGTTGCGGATCGATGCCTTCAGCAAGGCGCAAACCCATCAGCAGATATTCGTCGGCACGTTCTTCGCTGTTGAGGAGTTCATCAACCATCACGCCGTGACCTTGCTCCTCGACGCGCATCAGCCATGCCTCGGGGCGCTTGTCGGTGGAGATGGCGTGACGCACGCCGTCGATATCGAGCCGGCCATGGGCGCCGGGACCGATGCCGGCGTATTCCTGTCCGCGCCAGTAAACCAGATTGTGCTTGCACTCCGCTCCCGGCCGCGCGTGATTGGAAATCTCGTAAGAGGGCAGACCTTGTTGTGCGCAGACCTCCTGCGTCACGTCATAAAGCGCGCGTGCGACAGCTTCGTCGGGAATTTTAAGCTTGCCCGCGGCATGCAATCCGAAGAACGGCGTCTCCGGTTCGATGGTCAGCTGATACAGCGAGAGATGTTCGGCGGCTTCCGAGATTGCGAGCATCAGCTCGTCGCGCCACATCTGCGGCGTTTGATCGGGCCGCGCATAGATCAGATCGAATGAATAGCGATCGAATGCGCCGCGCGCGATGGCAACGGCGTCGAGCGCTTCGCGTGCGGTGTGCAGCCGCCCCAGGGCTTTCAGCGATGCATCGTCGAGCGCCTGTACGCCGAGCGAGACACGGTTGACGCCCGCGGTGCGATAACCGCGAAACCGTGTGGCTTCGACGCTGGTCGGGTTAGCTTCCAGCGTGACTTCGACATCGCCCGCGACCGTCCAGTGTTTGGCGATCGAATCGAGGATCGCACCGACGGTCTGCGGTTGCATCAGAGACGGCGTGCCGCCGCCCAGAAAGATCGATGTCACCTCACGGCCGGGGACGCGCGCCGCCGTGGTTGCGATTTCACGGTCGAAAGCTTTTGCGAAGCGCACTTCGTCGATCGGCGCGTGGCGGACATGGCTGTTGAAGTCGCAGTACGGGCATTTTGACAGGCAAAACGGCCAGTGCACATAAACGCCGAAGGCGGACTGTGCGTCACTGCGGGTCAAGGCACATCTCCGCCAGTTGCACGAAGGCCTTGGCCCGGTGGGACAGGCCAAGACCAAGCGGCGGCAGGCCATGTTTCTCGATGCTCGTCATCTCGCCGAAGGTACGCCCATGGCCATTGGGAAGAAATGCCGGATCGTATCCGAAACCCGCTGTGCCGCGCGGCGGCCATACCAGGCTTCCGTTGACGTGGGCTTCCACTTCCTCGATGTGGCCGTCCGGCCAGGCCACGCACAGGGCTGACACGAAATGCGCCTTGCGCTGCGCCGGATCTTTGGCGCCACGCTCCTGGAGCAGACGTTCGATCTTCGTCATCGCGGCGAGAAAATCCTTGGTCTCGCCGGCCCAACGTGCCGAGTAGATGCCGGGTTGCCCGTCGAGCGCGTCAACGGCAAGTCCGGAATCATCGGCAAAAGCCGGAAGCCGCGTGGCGTTTGCCGCAGCCACGGCCTTGATGCGCGCATTGGCCTGAAATGTCGTGCCGGTCTCTTCCGGTTCGCCGAGGCCAAGCTCTGCCGCCGACACGGCTTCCACGCCATACGGCGCCAGCAATTCCCGCATCTCGGCGAGTTTGCCGGAGTTATGGGTTGCGATCACGAGACGGCCGGTGATTTTACGGTGATCTCTCATGGAAGCGACTTATCCGTACTAGTGGAGCGGATTTGACATTCGCACCTTACGTAGCCGCGAGTTCTGGAAGCGAATGTCAAATCCAAAGCTCCACTGGAATTATATATTTTCGAGTGGTCCTTTGATTCTAACATTTGCAACGGTATCCGCGGAAACATGATGCAAATGTTAGAATCGGACCACTAGTCTTGCGGGTGCGTCAGATTATGCAACCGCCATCTTTTGCAAATCCACCAGACGCGCAATGCCCTTTTGCGCCAGCGCCATCAGATTCAGAAATTCGTCTTGCGTGAACGGCGTTTTCTCCGCTGTGCCTTGCACCTCGACGATACGGCCGTCGCCGGTCATGACGAAGTTGGCGTCGGTTTCTGCCTCCGAATCCTCGGCGTAATCGAGGTCAAGCACCGGCGTGCCGTTGTAGATGCCGCAGGAAATCGCGGCCACGTTGTCGCGCAGCACGTTGCCCTTCACCATGTTGCGCGCCTTCATCCAATTCAGGCAGTCCGCAAGTGCAACCCACGCACCAGTGATGGACGCGGTGCGGGTGCCGCCATCGGCCTGGATGACGTCGCAATCGACCGTGATTTGCCGTTCACCGAGTGCGACCAGATCGACCGTGGTGCGAAGCGAGCGGCCGATGAGACGCTGGATCTCAACGGTGCGGCCACTCTGCTTGCCTGCCGCCGATTCACGGCGCATGCGCTCGTGGGTTGCGCGCGGCAACATGCCGTATTCCGCGGTGACCCAGCCGCGGCCTTGGCCCTTCAGCCACGGTGGCAGGCGTTCCTCAAGCGTGGCCGTCACCAGCACATGTGTGTCGCCGAATTTCACCATGCAGGAACCCTCGGCGTATTTGACCACCCCGCGTTCCAACGTGACGGGACGCAGTTCATCGGGCGCGCGACGGCTTGGCCGCATGTGAAAACCTCCGGAATTCAGGAAAAACAGTTCAGGCGGTGCTTTTAGGGGGCGGAGGCGGCAGCGGCAAGGGCGGAGACAAGGGCGAAGCCGAGAAAGCCGCTTGTCATCGCGGCGCGTGATGGACAAATTGGAGGGTAATCAATTCTCTTGGAGCCCGATTTGGCCCACCACGATCCGATAGGTCAGTTGATCACGCCGAGCTCCGCTTTGGCGCAACTCAACGAACGGTCTCGAGATATTTTTCGTCAAATCGTCGAAAATTATCTGGCGACCGGGGAGCCGGTGGGTTCGCGTAATATTTCGCGTCTGATTTCGATGCCGTTGTCGCCCGCTTCCGTGCGCAACGTGATGTCGGATCTCGAGCAGTTGGGGTTGATCTACGCGCCACACACATCCGCAGGGCGATTGCCCACGGAACTGGGACTGCGCTTTTTTGTCGACGCGCTAATGCAACTCGGCGATCTCACGGAGCCCGAGCGGCAATCGATTGAAGCACAGCTGAAATCGGTCGGCGCGGCACAGTCTGTTGAAGCCGCGTTGAGTGAGGCCCTCACGCGGTTGTCAGGTCTGACGCGCGCCGCGGCGGTGGTGCTGACCGCGAAATCCAACGTGCGCCTGAAACATATCGAGTTCGTCCGGTTGGAGCCCGAGCAGGCGTTGGTGGTTCTCGTTGCAGAGGATGGTCAGGTCGAAAACCGGGTGCTGCAGTTGCAACCGGGAGTGCCGACATCGGCGTTGACGGAAGCCTCGAATTTCCTCAATGCGCGAATTCGCGGGCGGACTTTGGCGGAAGCGCGTGTCGAGCTTGAAGCGGCAATGACCCAGAGCCGCAATGAACTCGATCAGCTCACGCAGAAGGTGATCGCCGCGGGAATCGCAAGCTGGTCCGGTGGAGGCGGCGACGAGCGGCAATTGATCGTGCGAGGGCACGCCAATCTGCTGGAGGATCTTCACGCGATGGAAGATCTCGAGCGTGTTCGGCTGTTGTTCGATGACCTCGAAGCCAAGAAGGGCGTCATCGACCTGTTGGGCCGTGCCGAGCGTGCCGACGGCGTGCGCATTTTCATCGGTTCTGAAAACAAACTGTTCTCTTTGTCCGGCTCATCCACGGTCATCGCACCCTATCGGGACGCTGCCGGTCAGATTGTGGGCGTATTGGGCGTCATTGGCCCCACCAGGCTGAATTATGCACGCGTGATCCCTATGGTTGATTATGCAGCGCGCATCGTCAGCCAGTTGATCGGGAAATAATCGAACCGCTTGATTTTTCGTGCCTAAACCACGATATGCGGCGGGGAATTCCCGCATGATCGATGACGATTTTCTAAAAAGGGTGAGTGATGGCCGGAACCAGTGGGCGCAAGGAACAGTCGGAGAATATCGCGCAAGAGAGCGCGAACGGCTCCGTGACCGACAAGGAGCCTGTGGTCTCAAAGCCTTATGTCATGCCTGACGATCCCGAAGAGGGGTCTGTAGAGGCTCTGGCAAAGGAAGCGGCAGATGCGCGGGACAAGATGCTGCGCACGCTTGCCGAGATGGAGAATCTGCGCAGGCAGACCCAGCGTGAAATCTCCAACGCCAAGACCTACGGCATTTCATCGTTCGCCCGCGAGGTGCTGGATATTGCCGACAACCTGCAGCGCGCACTCGATGCTGTTCCCGCCGAAGCGAAGGAAGCTGCGGAAGCTGGCCTTAAAGCGCTGATTGAAGGGGTCGAACTGACCGAGCGTTCGCTTCACAACACGCTGGAGAAAAACGGCGTGCAGAAGCTTGAGCCACTGGGTCAGAAATTCGATCCCAATTTTCAGCAGGCGATGTTCGAAATCCCAGATGCGTCGGTGCCGGCAGGGACCGTCCTGCAGGTCGTGCAGGCCGGCTACATGATCGGCGAGCGCGTGCTTCGGCCCGCTCTGGTGGGTGTCGCCAAAGGTGGGCCGAAGACCTAAGAGCTAAGGCTCAACGCGGATCGATGCCGTCGCGCACCGCGCGGAATCGCGGGAATGCTTTTGGCCAATCCTCGCGCGTCGCGCTAGCGATGATCCGCAACGCCGAACCGCTGCCAAATCGCAGCCACTGAACAACCGTGACCGGAGTGTCGTTCTTGCCGGTCACGGCATCGATTCGGGTCTCGAAGCCGGGCGTGCCTTCGATCCGGAGAGGCTCGTTCGAGGTGATGCGTGCATCACGCAGGCCCGGAATCGTCGCGGCAGCCTGCTGCGCGAAGCGCCCGCGATCCTCCGGCTGGGCCGGAGTTCCTGTCACGACACCGATCACCATGTAGGGCGCGCCGTCGAGGGTCGTTTCTTCGGTTCCGTCCGTCAGCAAAACGGTCGAACGCGGTGTGAGGGTGCGGACCGTTTTGAAGTTGCTGAGCTCGCTGACTTTGAACGGCAGCAGGCCGAGCTGTTCGGCGACAGGGACCTCTTTGCGGATGGTGGCTGACGCCAGCATCTTGCGCATCGCTTCGTCGGAGACGGGCTTTGCAGCGTCACCGCGGACTTGGGCAATGACATAGCCCGAGAACAGATCGGTGCCTGGGATGATAAGCGAATATGATTGGATATTGGTTGTACCGTCTTTGCCGGTGTCGGTGGTGATGTAGGCCGATCCCGCCGCGGTTTCGAATTTTTCAGGCTTGGGCCCTGTGGGAGGTGTTTTGCCCTCCTTCACGGCCGTCGCGACGGCGGTGAAAGCTGCAGACGGTATCTCCGCAATACCGACTTTGACTTTCTTGTCTTCGGTCTCGAAACCCAAGAACTCTTTGGCAACAGTCAGGCCATCTGCCGGCACCATTCCGACCCGCGCGCCGGGCGGGAAAACCGCATCGGCGGCTGCAGCCGGTGCCAAAAGCAGGAGCAGGGCGAGAGCAGGGCTAGCGGAGGCGCAGAGGAGCTTTTTCATGGAGCCTGACTGGTGTTTTATTGGGGCCGTTCGATGGTCGATGCGGCAAGGACCCGTCGCGGATGGCGGCGGAGGGCTAGTGTCCCGTGACTGGCAAACAGATCAAGTCCCGATTCGTTGCAAATTGACGCACAAAGACGCGAGGAGTGGATGACCCTATGGCTCCGCTCCTCATCCGAGGCTGCCTTAATTCGGCGCAGGACTCTATGAAAATTCATTTTCGTTGCGGTTTGTTATGCCAGTCCTTGCAGGGCTATGGCCCCCTCCTATATGAGGCGGAGCGTCGCGATGTCGCGGATATTTGATAATGGGGGTATGGATTAGGGCGCCGTCAGGGCCCAGCCAGCCGGCCGAAAAAGGAAGGGTAGACGGACCATGGGAAAGGTCATCGGGATCGATCTCGGCACCACGAATTCGTGCGTCGCCGTAATGGATGGCAAAACACCGAAAGTTATCGAGAATGCCGAGGGGATGCGGACGACCCCGTCCATCGTCGCCCTTACCGACGATGGTGAGCGCCTCGTTGGCCAGCCGGCCAAGCGCCAGGCCGTTACCAATCCGGAAAAGACCATTTTCGCTGTCAAGCGCCTGATCGGTCGTCGCTATGATGATCCGACGGTCGAAAAGGACAAGAAGCTTGTCCCGTATAAGATCGTCAAGGCCGGCAACGGCGACGCCTGGGTCGAGGCCGATGGTCAGACCTACTCGCCTTCGCAAGTCTCCGCTTTCATCCTGCAGAAGATGAAGGAGACCGCGGAAGCTCATCTCGGCCAGAAGGTCGATCAGGCGGTCATCACCGTTCCTGCCTATTTCAACGACGCCCAGCGTCAGGCCACCAAGGACGCCGGCAAGATCGCCGGTCTTGAGGTGCTGCGCATCATCAACGAGCCGACGGCGGCTGCGCTTGCCTATGGTCTCGACAAGTCCAAGCAGGGCACGATTGCGGTTTACGACCTCGGCGGCGGTACGTTCGACGTCTCGATCCTCGAGATCGGCGACGGCGTGTTCGAGGTGAAGTCCACCAACGGCGACACGTTCCTCGGCGGTGAAGACTTCGATATGCGCCTTGTCAGCTATCTGGCTGATGAATTCCAAAAGGAGCAGGGCATCAACCTGCGCAACGACAAGCTCGCTTTGCAGCGCCTGAAAGAGGCTGCTGAAAAGGCAAAGATCGAGCTGTCGTCGACCACCCAGACCGAAATCAACCTGCCGTTCATCACGGCGGACGCTTCCGGTCCGAAGCACCTGACGATGAAGCTGACCCGCGCCAAGTTCGAAGCGCTGGTGGCTGACCTTGTCGAGAAGACCATTGAGCCTTGCCGCAAGGCCTTGAAGGACGCCGGCCTGACCGCCGGTGAAGTCGGCGAGGTGGTTCTGGTCGGCGGCATGACTCGTATGCCGAAGATCCAGGAGGTCGTGAAGCAATTCTTCGGCAAGGAGCCCCATAAGGGCGTCAATCCGGACGAAGTAGTCGCGATCGGCGCTGCGATCCAGGCGGGCGTGCTGCAGGGCGACGTCAAGGACGTGCTGCTGCTCGACGTGACGCCGCTGTCGCTGGGCATCGAGACGCTGGGTGGCGTGTTCACCCGCATCATCGAGCGCAACACGACGATTCCGACCAAGAAGAGCCAGGTGTTCTCGACTGCCGAGGACAACCAGAATGCGGTCACCATTCGCGTATTCCAGGGCGAGCGCGAGATGGCTGCCGACAACAAGGCGCTTGGCCAGTTCGATTTGATGGGAATTCCGCCGGCACCGCGCGGCATGCCGCAAATCGAAGTGACGTTCGATATCGATGCGAACGGCATCGTCAACGTGTCGGCGAAGGACAAAGCGACCGGCAAAGAACAGCAGATTCGCATTCAGGCGTCCGGCGGTCTCTCCGAGTCCGACATCGAAAAGATGGTCAAGGATGCCGAAGCCAATGCGGCTGAAGACAAGAAGCGCCGCGAGGCGGTCGATGCCAAGAATCATGCGGATGCTCTCGTGCATTCCACGGAAAAGGCATTGTCCGAACACGGCACCAAGGTCGGCGAGCCCGAGCGCAAGGCGATCGAAGATGCTTTGGCCGACCTGAAGGAAGCGCTGAAGAGCGACGACGCCGAGTCGATCAAGGCCAAGAGCAACACCTTGGCCCAGGCTTCGATGAAGCTCGGCGAAGCCATGTATACGCAGCAGGCGGAAGCTGATGCCGCCAGGGACGCTGCGAAGGATGATGTGGTCGATGCGGAGTTCACGGAAGTGGACGACGACAAAACCAACAAGAAGTCCGCGTAACGCGTTTCTCCGAATTCCTCCCCCGTTTGCGGGGGAGGTTTTTCTTGAGCAAGCCTTGAGTTTCGAGATTCGCATGTCCCAGATTCGCAAATCCAAGATCTGCAATGTCTAAGACCTGCTACTACGAGACGTTGGAAGTCGAACGCAGCATTGATGACGCCGGCTTGAAGACGGCGTTTCGCAAGCTTGCGATGAAATGGCATCCGGACAAGAATCCGGGTGATCCGTCCTGTGAACACAAGTTCAAGGAAATCAGCGAAGCCTACGAAGTCCTGAAGGACAGCAACAAGCGCGCTGCCTACGATCGCTACGGCCATGCTGCGTTTGAGCAGGGCGGCGGCGGTGGTCAGGCCCACGGCTTCGGGGCGGGCTTTGCCTCGTCGTTCTCCGATATTTTCGAGGACCTGTTCGGCATGGCCGGACAACGCGGTGGCCGCGGCGGCCGCGAGCGCGGCGCGGACCTGCGCTACAATATGGAAATCACGCTGGAGGAAGCCTTCCTCGGCAAGACGGCCCAGATTGATATTCCGGTCGCTGTGACGTGCGAGCCCTGCTCCGGCACCGGCGCCAAGGCCGGCACCAAGCCGAAGGTCTGCTCGATGTGTGGCGGCGCCGGCCGCGTTCGTCAGGCGCAAGGCTTCTTCACGCTGGAGCGCACCTGCCCTGGATGCCAGGGTCGCGGCCAGATGATCGAAAGCCCATGCCCTTCATGCTCCGGCACGGGCCGGGTCACACGCGATCGCACGTTGTCGGTGAATATTCCGCCGGGCGTCGAGGACGGCACCCGCATTCGGCTCGCGGGCGAAGGCGAAGCCGGTGTGATGGGCGGTCCTCCGGGCGACCTGTACATTTTCCTGTCGCTGGTGGCGCACAAGTTCTTCCAGCGTGACGGTGCTGATCTGCATTGCCGCGTCCCGGTATCGATGGTGACGGCGGCGGTGGGAGGTGAATTTGAAGTGCCGACCATCGACAAGGGCAAAACCAAAGTGAAGGTCCCGGCGGGGACTCAATCCGGTCGCCGTTTCCGGATCGCATCGAAGGGCATGCCTGTATTGCGTTCTCGGCAGACGGGGGACATGTATGTCCAGGTTGTGGTGGAGACGCCGCAGAATTTGACGAAGAAACAGAAAGAATTGCTGGCTGAATTCGAGAAGCTTTCATCCGGTGAAACGCAGCCTGAGGCCGCCGGATTCTTCAAGATGGTCAAGGACTTCTTTGGCAATCGAACCGGTACTGCGTAGGCCAATCCTTGACGGTTTTCGCTTGCGCCTGTACCCCTTTGTGAAGGAAGTTTGACGTCCCCGCCCATTCACGGGCTTCTTGGAAGTGCCATGGCCCCCCAATCCTCTGCGCGTGCGCTGAAAAAGCCGCTTCGTCTCGATGACGAAGTTCGTTTTCTTCGCTCTTGGATTGAAAAGCCATTGCACGTCGGCGCGGTGATGCCATCAGGCAAGGTATTGGCCCGCACTGTCGCCCGTTATGTCGATATTCAATCAACCGCACCTGTCATCGAACTGGGTCCAGGCACGGGCGCGATCACCGATGCGCTGATCGCGCGCGGCGTCGGCGAAAAACGTCTTCTGCTGGTGGAATTCGATCCCGGTTTTTGCGCGCTGTTGCGCGAGCGTTATCCGCAAGCGACCGTCATTCAGGGCGATGCCTATAACCTCGATCAGACGTTAGCCGAATTGCGTCAGCCTGCGGCGGCCATGGTGTCCGGCCTGCCTCTCGTCACCAAGCCGATGATGATCCGCATGAAGCTGATGCGGGACGCGTTCTTGAAGCTCGAGCACGGTGCGCCGTTCATCCAGTTTACGTATTCAGTGGCGCCGCCGATCCCGAAGTCGTTGCCGGGCGTTCACACGCAGGCGTCCGAGCGCATCTGGATGAATCTGCCGCCGGCGCGTGTTTGGGTTTACCGCAAAGGCTAACCCCTTTCTGCTAGTGGAGTGGATTTGACATTCGCTACCACTTGGCTGCGAGTTCGTGAGCGAATGTCAAATCCAAAACTCCACTAGAAATTTATATTTGCTAGTGGTCCCGTGATTCTAACATTCGCAGAAGGCGCCTGCTGAAACGGGATGCGAATGTTAGAATCGGACCACTAGCGTTTTGCGTCTCTGACTCTGCCAAGCTATAAATCTCGCACGCCTCGGGCGAGACGCCACGCTGGGCGGGCGATAGGATGTCATGGCCGCTCTCAAAATTCTCGTCATTCCAGGCTCCGTGCGCACCGGCTCTTACAATGCGCAGCTGGCGGCCGCGGCCATCAAGGAATTGGTATTGGCGGATGTAGATGCCACGCTGATCTCGCTCGGCGACTATCCGTTGCCGATTTACGATGGAGATCTCGAGGTGAATTCCGGCGCCCCAAAAGCCGCCGTTGATCTGAAGAACATGATCGGTGCACATCACGGCGTGTTTATTGTCAGCCCCGAATACAATTCGTCGGTGCCGCCGCTTCTGAAGAACGCCATCGACTGGGTCACGCGGGTGCGTGAACGCGGAGAACCGCTCGGGCAGGTATTTCGCGAGCGCGCGTTCGCAATCGGCGCAGCGTCAAACGGAAAGTTCGGCGGCGTGCGTGTGCTGATGGCGCTCCGGCAGATTCTGATGCTTGGATGCGGGGCGACGGTTGTTCCGAAGCAGGTCGCGTTATCGCGCGCGGCTGAAGCTTTCGATGACATGGGTGCCTTGAAAGATCCAAACGATGCAGATTTGCTTCGGGGTGCCATGCGGCAGCTGATCGATGTCGCGCAACGAATGATGTGAGGTGGGATGACATCTACAAATATTGCCACGCGCGATCGTCTGATCGTTGCGCTTGATCTCTCGAGCGTCGAGGCTGCGGAAGCGCTGATTGATCGGATCGGCGATAGCGTGACCTTCTACAAGATCGGTTATCAGCTCGCCTACGCCGGTGGCTTGCCGATGGTTGCCAAGCTCGCCGATCGGGGCAAAAAAGTCTTTATCGATCTCAAGCTGCACGATATCGGCAACACAGTTGCCAAGGGCGTCGAGAGTATCGCCAAACAGGGCGCGACATTTCTGACGGTGCATGCCTATCCGCAAACCATGAAGGCGGCGGTCGAAGCACGTGCCGGATCTTCCCTGAAAATTCTCGCAGTGACGGTCCTCACATCGTACGACAACAATGACCTTCAGCAGGCGGGCTATCGGCCGGGTGTTGCCGACCTGGTCGAATTGCGCGCCCGACAGGCACAAGCGATCGGTGTCGACGGTCTGGTGTGCTCGGGTGAAGAGGCCGCCAATCTGCGTGGCATTATTGGAGCCGGCATGAATCTGGTAACGCCGGGCATCCGGCCTGCGGGCAGTGATGTCGGCGATCAGAAGCGGGTTATGACGCCGGCCCGCGCCATCGCGGCCGGCGCGGATTATCTTGTTGTCGGTCGTCCGGTTGTGGCGGCTTCCGATCCGAAGGCGGCGGCGGAGGCCATCGTCGCCGAAATTGCTCAGGCCGGCGGGTAGTTCAAAACAGGAGACGCAAATGGCGAAGGGATATTGGGTCGCGCGCATCGATGTGCACGACCTCGATGGTTACAAGAATGACTACGTCGCGCACAACGGAGCGGTGTTTAAAAAATACGGTGCGAAGTTTCTGGTGCGCGGCGGACAGCACGAGGCGCATGAAGGCCCGGCGCGCTCGCGCAATGTCGTCATTGAATTCAAGGACTACGAGACCGCACTCGCTTGCTATCATTCGCCTGAATATCAGGCGCTGGTGGCGAAGCGCGCCCCCCATTCCAATGGCGAAATCATCATCATCGAGGGCTATGACGGCCAGCAGCCCTGAGCTTCTTCCTCCCCGATCCTGTACGGGTGGGCTGACAAGCCCCGGCTCGCCCGCTATACCCTCAATATCTTCAGAGGGTTGAGCAATGTCCGATATGCGGTTGATCGTTGCGGGAGCTGGTGGACGGATGGGCCGGGCCCTGATCCGAGCCATTTCGGAGACACCCGGCGCGGTGGTCACCGGTGCGTTGGAGGCGCCGGGTTCCGAATTGCTCGGGCAGGATGCCGGCGTATTGGCGGGCCTCCCGGCCAGTGGTGTCGAACTGTCCTGCGATCTGTGGAGCCTCTCCAAGGACGCTGACGGCATCCTCGATTTCACGGTCCCGGCCGCGACCATCGCCAATGTGGCCATCGCGGCCCAGCGCGGTCTCGTCCACGTCATCGGGACCACGGGTCTTTCGGCTTCCGACAACGCCGTGATCCGAAGTGTCACTTCGCAGGCCATCGTTGTGCAGTCCGGCAATATGAGCCTTGGCGTCAATCTGCTCGCCGCACTGGTGAAGCAGGTTGCGAAGTCGCTCGATGAGGATTTCGACATCGAGATCATCGAGATGCATCACAAGGCGAAGATCGATGCCCCATCCGGCACCGCGTATCTGTTGGGTCAAGCGGCTGCAGAAGGCCGAGGCATCGATCTGGCGCAGCGATCGGTGCGTGCCCGCGATGGCTACACCGGTCCGCGCAATCCCGGTGATATCGGCTTTGCGACCCTGCGTGGCGGCACGGTCACCGGCGATCACTCGGTCATTTTTGCGGGCCCCTATGAACGCATTGAGCTGGCGCATAAGGCCGAGGACCGCATGATCTTCGCACGAGGGGCGCTGAAGGCCGCCATGTGGGCGCGGGACAAGAAGCCGGGCTTCTACACCATGACCGATGTCCTCGGCATCAGTTGAAACCAACCCAATCCCAAATCGGAATCATAGAATGAGCGATCGTCTTCTCGTGCTCGTGCGTCACGGCCAGAGCGAATGGAACCTGAAAAATCTTTTCACCGGCTGGAAAGATCCGGATCTGACTGAGCTCGGGGTCAAAGAAGCGGTGCAGGCGGGACGAAAGCTGAAAGAGCTTGGCCTGTCGTTCGATGTTGCGTTCACGTCGGCGCTCACGCGCGCGCAGCACACGCTGGATCTGGCGCTGAAGGAAATGGGCCAGACGAATATTCCAGTGACAAAAAATCTGGCTCTCAACGAGCGCGATTACGGCGATCTGTCCGGCCTGAACAAGGACGACGCGCGTGCGAAATGGGGCGAGGAGCAGGTGCTGATCTGGCGCCGCTCCTATGACGTCCCGCCGCCGGGCGGCGAAAGTCTCAAGGACACACTGGCGCGCACACTGCCGTATTTTGTGCAGGAGATCTTGCCGTGCGTGCTGCGTGGTGAGCGGACGCTGGTTGCAGCGCACGGCAATTCGCTGCGCGCACTCATCATGGTGCTGGAAAAACTGACACCGGAGCAGATCCTGAAGCGCGAACTCGCCACCGGCACGCCGGTGATCTATCGCCTCAACGCCGATGCGACTGTGGCGTCCGTGGTCGACACGGCGAAGTAACTGGCGCCTGCCTTGAGGCGGGAAAGCAAGGAGAGTTTGCAAAATCGTCTCCGTACCAACGGAGACGATTTTTTCTTGAGAGATCAGACGTCGCAGAAACGGCCGGTTTCCCACCCAAGCATGGCCTGCTTGCGGGTTGTGCCCCAGTGATAGCCGGTGATTGCGCCACTTTTGCCCATCACGCGATGACACGGCACCACGAACGAAACTGGATTGCGGCCGACAGCCGCGCCGACGGCGCGGGATGCCTTCGGCGACAGGATCTTGTTTGCGACATCCGAATAGGTGGTCATCTTGCCCATCGGAATCTTTAGCAGCGTTTCCCAGACCCGCACTTCGAAGTCGGTTCCGATGAGAACAACGCGCAGCGGCTGGTCGGCGCACCATTGCGACGAATCGAAAATGCGTTGCGCCAGCGCAATGGTACCTTCCTGATCGCGCACATAGGTCGCCAGCGGCCACCGACGCTTCATGTCCTCAAATGCTGGTTGCTCTTCGCCTTCGTCCGCGAAAGCCAATCCCGACAGCCCCCGTTCACTCGCGATGACGATGGCAACGCCGAACGGCGACGGGTGGAAGCCGTAGCGCAGAGTGGTGCCCTCTCCGCCTTTCCTCCATTCGCCCGGTGACATGGCTTCATGGGTGACGAAGAGATCGTGCAGCCGGCCCGGACCTGACAGACCCGAATCATAGGCTGCATCCAGTACGCTTGCGGAATCGCGCAGCAGGCGTTTGGCGTTATCGAGCGTCAGCGCCTGCATGAAGGCTTTCGGCGTCAAGCCCGCCCAGCGCCGGAACAGGTGGTGCAACTCGTCGGGGGTGAGGCTCGCTGCATCAGCCATGGCCTCAATGGTCGGCTGGCTGCGCCAGTTTTCTGAGATGAACGCAATGGCGCGCCGAACGGCATCGTAGTCGCGCAGGGCCGCATGGGCTGCGGGCTTGACGAGCCGCTGTTCGGAAATGATCGGAGTTGTCATGGCAATGTTCATCATACGACGGATGTAAGCCGCGTGTACCCCGGCCACCACCCGATTTCTGACCGGATTCAGCTCACGGGATTATAAGTAGGGCCACGCTTTGCGGTCTGGAGGGCTGCGCCTAAGGCCTTGGCAAAGCTAGCTTTCTCCTCAGGGCCGAGAAAGCTGCCGACCACCAGGCGCCGGCCTCGTGAAACCAGATACAACTTCTCGATTCCGAACTCCTCGTGAACCTGTTTGTCGAGCTGCACCCAGAGTGGATTGAGCGTCCATTCGACAACATGGCCGCGGTGGCTGACGCGGCGGACGCGCAGCTCGTACGGCGTGACGACGATATCTTCGGTGGCGGCCGCGCGACGGAAATTCAGGCGGAAGGCCCAATACACGATCAGCACATCGAGGCCGAAGAATCCGAACACCGGCCAGGCGCCCATCAGCAGAAACACGAAGCCGGCGATGAAGCTGACCGCGGTGAGGAAAATCATCAGCGCCAGGAAGCCGCCGCGGCTGAGCGACCGATGCGGCGTCAGCCGCGCGGAAAACAGCGGCGCGTCCTGCAGCGGAGGATCAAAGTCGTTGCGGTTGTCCATAGCGGTTCACTATACCGGCATCATGGCAAAAAAGACCATCACGTCCCGTTCAAAAGCTCCCTCGAAACCTCTCGCCGCCAAAGCCGCAAAGCGGCCGGTGAAGGCTGCGCGGCCCAAGGCAAGCAAGACTTCCAGAACTAAAAGCTCCAAGATAAAACCTTGGACGCGGGTAGAAGTTCACGAGGCCTTCAGCCGCTTCAGCAAGGCCAATCCGGAGCCGAAGGGCGAACTCGAGCATCTCAACCCCTACACCCTGTTGGTTGCAGTGGCGCTGTCCGCGCAGGCGACCGACGTCGGTGTCAACAAGGCGACCCGGCATCTGTTCCCTGTCGCCGATACGCCGCAAAAAATGGTGGCGCTCGGCGAGGAGAAGCTGCGCGAGTACATCAAGACCATTGGGCTTTATCGCACCAAGGCCAAGAACGTCATCGGTCTTTCAGAGCAGTTGATCGCAAACCATGGCGGTGAGGTGCCGCGCTCACGCGAGGAGCTGGAAAAGCTGCCGGGCGTGGGACGGAAGACCGCCAACGTCGTGCTCAATATCGCTTTTGGCGAGCCGACCATCGCGGTCGATACCCATCTGTTTCGCGTCGGCAACCGCACAGGTCTGGCGCCTGGAAAAACCCCGCTGGAGGTTGAACTCGGATTGGACAAGATCATCCCGGCCGAGTTCAAGCGTCACGCCCATCACTGGTTGATTTTGCACGGGCGCTACACGTGCGTCGCGCGCAAGCCGCGGTGCGAGGTCTGTCTGATCAACGATCTTTGCCGCTGGCCGGAAAAGACAGTTCCGGCCTGACAGCTCGTGGAGCGGATTTGACGCTCGCTAGAACGGACCACTAGGCCGTCGGAATGCCCGCTTTGCGGGTGGGCTCGATCAGTTCCGGCCGTGGGCCCGAGAGCCGCTTGTGCATGTGCACCATGAAGGCCATGCCGAACAGCGGCGTCGCAAGATTGATGATCGGTATCGACACGAAGGCCGCAATGAACAGACCTGCGGTGAACACCGTCGCGGCGTTCTGCTTTCGCATCAACTTGGCTTCGTCCGGTGTGCGGAAGCGCATGGCCGCCAGCTCGAAATATTCGCGGCCCAATAGCCATGCGGTCGCGATGAAGAATGCGATGACGCCTGCGCCCGCGATGAACACAAACGGCAGCGCAAGCAGGTAGACCAGAATGGTCAGCAGCGCGGTTTTCGAGCCCTCGATCATGGCGCGCCCAACGGGAAGTGCTATGCCGGGACGTTCTGCCGGGTAATGCTCACGCTCCACGACATCCGCGACGTCATCGACAAACACACTCGCGACCAGCGAGGTGATCGCCGGCATCAGAAATATGGCGCCGGCAACGATGCCCAGTCCGGCGGCAATCGAGATGAACCACGCCAAAATATTCAGCGGCGTGTGGAAATTGGGCCCAAGCATCGTCTCGGCCCAGATTTCTCCCGATCCGGCGAGCCAGCTCAGCAGCCGCTGCAGCAGAACTGCGACGACGACGATCAGCACCAATGCAAGGCCGACCGACTTCCACAGGATCG
Organism: Bradyrhizobium sp. SYSU BS000235; assembly: GCF_049747295.1. NCBI lineage: Bacteria > Pseudomonadati > Pseudomonadota > Alphaproteobacteria > Hyphomicrobiales > Nitrobacteraceae > Bradyrhizobium > Bradyrhizobium sp. SYSU BS000235. The sequence goes on along the minus strand of NZ_JBMHJM010000001.1, from coordinate 2,290,909 downwards.
CCCGCATCGGCGGTGACAGGATTTGTGACAACGCCTTGAATGCGGCGTCAAGCATGCTTCTGCCTCCTCAAAAATCTCATGAGAGTTAGATACCGCGGCCGATTTCAGCAAGCATTGGGCTAGTACCGCCGATTTGAAGTCCCTGTATCAGTTGCGGCGATCTCGTCCAGGGACTTCAAATCGATAGCGGTACTAGAATCATAGGTTGCTAGTACCCTTTGCTTTCCGAAGTTCGCAAAGCGGATGCTGCGACGTGTTACGAACTTCGGAAAGCGGGTACTAGCCTGCAAATCGCGACATTTGCACTCATTTTGGAGGCGAATTGTTCGCGGTGCCGAAAGGTGTGAATCGCTGCAGCCATAAATCATTGTTTGGTCATCGCGCGGGCCGATCTTTGACGGATTGGATTCGCAACATCTGCTCATGGCGATGCTTGCATCGCGCTGCGGGGCGTCATTCTGACCGATCCATATGAATTGCGGCTGAACAAGCTCGCATTCACCTGCGCGTCATCACGCCAAGAAACGTTCCAAATCAAGGAGCCCGTCATGGCAGGTGTTTTCGACATTCAGGGATTTGGCTTCAAATCCGACTATAACGGCGAATTCCGCACCAGCTCCGCACACGATGCAATGGAGGGTCTGGCGGCAACCCACGCTAACTCGATATCAATTGCGCCGCGATTGTTTACAGGTGGAAAGAACTCAAACAGCGTCATCGCCGATGCCGGCAAGACCGAAAGCGACGCCAACATCGCTGCAACGATCACAGATGCGCACAATCTTGGGCTGTCAGTCTTGCTCAAGCCGATGCTCACCGGCCTTGATGGAACCAATCAGGGGCAGCTCACACCCAGCAACGTTGATGCGTTCTTTGCATCCTACAAGGCGGAAATGCTCGATCTCGCACGGGTTGCCGAGCAGAACCATGTGGAGATGCTTTCGATCGGCAACGAGCTCAGCAAGCTCTCCGGCGCGCAATACCGCGATCATTGGGTCGATCTGATCGACTCCATCCGCTCGGTCTATCACGGCGATCTCACCTATGCGGCTGCAACCGACGAAGCGAGCCATGTCAGCTTCTGGGACAAGGTCGATGACATCGGCGTCAATGCCTATCCGCCGCTCACGACCAAAACCGATCCGACCGTGAGCGAGATGGTGACCGCGTGGAACAGCGTGTCCACCGACGACTATTGGGCAGCGGCGATGGACCATGAGTCGCCAGTGGATTTCCTGCATTCTCTCGCCGTCGAACACAACAAGCCGGTGTTGCTGACCGAGACCGGCTATCGCAGCGTCGACGGCACCAACATTGCGCCCGGCGGAGGCGGCGGGAGCAATACGCCGGATGTGCAGGAGCAGTACGACGCCTTCAATGCGTTCTTTCAGGTGTGGAGTTCGGAGGGCGGCAGTTGGTTCAAGGGAGCGCATATCTGGGATTGGGATCCCAATAACACTTATTCGCCGACCGGATATTCTCCGATGGGAAAACCGGCCGAGCATCTCATCACCGAATGGTTCAATGGACAGCATACGCCACCGGCTTTGCACCTCACCGGATCCCCTGCGGCGGATCTGATCGATGTCGGCGGTGGCAACGACACGCTGTCAGGCGGCGCAGGTAATGACGTCATCCGCGGCGGTGCGGGTGACGATCACATCATCGGCGGCCCCGATGCGATTTCGCCGCTCGCAAACACCACCATCACCGTCACGGGCTACAGCCCGGTGGTCGATGGCGTTGGCGCGAAGATGCAGGTGCTGGTCAATGGCGAGCAGGTCGGCGCAACGGTCGAGTTTCATTCGGCCTCGACGCCGTCTCAGTATCAGACCTATAGCTTCACTTTCGCCAATCCTGAGAAAGTGGCGAGCCTGGATTTCGCATTTATCAATGATGCAATCACTGGCGGCGGCGACCGCAATCTCTACATCAAGGATATTGCGGTCAACGGCGAGCATCTCACCGCTGCAGGCGCCGACAATCCAAGTTCGCCGGGCACGTGGAATCTCTACCAGAACAAGTCGATTCACTACGACACGGGCAGCCATCAGGACCTGTTCTTTGGATCCGCGACTGACGACGATACGCTTGATGGCGGGCCAGGCAATAATGTGATTCACGGCGGTGCGGGCAACGACCTCATCACCGGCGGAACCGGAAACGATCAGCTATACGGGGACGATGGTAACGATCACCTCATCGGCGGCGGCGGGAAGGATCTCATGTCCGGCGGAGCCGGCCAGGACAAGCTCGAGGGCGGCGCGCGGACCGCAAGAATGTTTGGCGGCGATGGCAACGACCAGCTCTATGGCGGTTCAGGCAACGACAATCTCTCGGGAGATAACGGCAATGATGTTTTGAAGGGCGGTGCCGGAAACGATTATCTGCACGGCGGCGCCGGCAGCGATACGTTTGTCTTCACGCCAAATTTCGGTCACGACGTCATCGCCCAGTTTGACGATGGGGCCGCGGCCAAGGATGTCATCCAGTTCAGCAAGTCAGTGTTCGCCGATTTCAATGATGTGCACGCACATATGGCCCAGGTGGGCAGCGATGTGGTCATCACGCTCGATGCACATAACGCGATCGACATCCAGAACACGACGTTGGCCCACGTTGGAGCCGACCACTTTTGGTTTGTGTGAGTCGGTTTGGAGCCGTTGCGTCGCGATGGAGTCGGCTCAGGCGGCCTCGCGTGCCGGAGTCTGATTTGTCAGCGGTTCGATCGACGGAACTAGAGTGGCATCGGGCGCCTCGAAGATGCCTTCCGGAAAGGGATCCGGTTCGCCCGTCACCTCCGGGGACGGCTTCGTCGTGTCGGCCCAATGCAGCGCCGTGTAGTCAAAGCCGCGGACGATGGTCGGTTTGACGATCTCGAAATAGGGAGAAATGTCGAAGTCCCGGGGCATATAGAGCGACGAGTCGCGAATGTGCAGGATTTCTTCCTTGGCCTGGCGGCTCGCAGCCTGTGTGATCTTCGGCAGGATGGGATAACGCACGGCGCCGAACGCCTGTGCAATCAGCGCGGAGCAGATGATCTTGGTCGGATCGCCCGAGCCCAGCGAAATCATCCGGCGCCGCCAGCGCTGCGGCAGCGGCAACGGGATGAGGTAGCGCATCAGGTCGATGATGTTCTTCGTGTCGTAACCGAAGCCGACGCGGTTGATGGCGTAGCGACATACGGTGGTGCGGTCTTCGTATGACAGACCGACCGGGCGGCAGACTCGGGTGTGATACGAGAAATATCGCGACAGCGGCGCGGTCGTGACGCCTTCGCCAATATAGGCCTCAACCAGCACATGCGGCTCACCGTCGGGTTCCGTCGCACCCGCAACGGGGCCGACATAGAGTGCCGCATGCGACCAGGTTGATTGTGTGAGATATTTGATGATGCCGGAGATGCGGCTATTGCCTTCCACCAGCAACACGTCGCCGGGCTCCATCAGGTCGCGCAGGCGCTCCGGATCGCTTGGCGTGAACGGTTCATAGCCGGGCACCTCTTTCTGAAGGTACTTGGCGATAACTTTGCCGACCGTATCGAGCATGATGCCCATGGAAGCCCCCGAGCGGCGCATTCTGGCCGCTTTCTTGTTGGCTCATCTTGGTCGAAACCAATTTCGATTTAGTTCATGGCGCAAAATGATCGATAATGGGATGTTCACCATGATCGTTGCTGCGGGGCCTCCGATGCGGCAAGTTCTTGAGATGTTCCGCTATTCGGTCGAGATTTGGAAACCATGACATGACAATCACGCGGCGCGACTTCTTAGGCGCTTCGGCAGCAGCGGTCGCTGTGCTGCCGGCAGTCGCTGGGCGCGTCTATGCCGCACCTCCGCCGCGCGATGCCGACGTGGTTGTCATCGGCGCGGGTGTGGCCGGTATCGCTGCCGCGCGGCGCATTGCCGCCGCCAACCGGAAGGTCGTCGTGATCGAGGCCTCGGACGCCATCGGCGGACGCTGCATCACCGACAACACGGCATTCGATGTCCCGTTCGACCGCGGCGCCCGCTGGCTCTACGGCGCCGACAGCAGCCCGGTGGCGAAGCTCGCCCGTGGTGCCGGCGTCGATATGTATCCCGCGCCGCGCGGCCAGCGTGTTCGCATTGGCCGCCGCAATGCTCGCGCAAGTGAAATGGAAGACTTTCTGGTGACGCTGGTTCGTGCCAATCGCGCGATAAGCGACACTGTTCGCGGTAAGCCGGACATGGCCGCTGCCACGGCTTTGCCGAAGGATTTGCGTGAGTGGACCGGAGCGGCGGAATTCCTGCTCGGCGCCCGTGCCACCGGCAAGGATCTTCAGGATCTCTCCGCGCTTGATTTCGTTGCCATGGCTCCGCGCGACGCGCCTTTGGCGTGTCGTCAGGGACTGGGAACGTTGATCGGAAAGCTCGGCGCGCAGTTGCCGGTGCTGCTATCCACGCCGGTGACGCGCATCGCATGGAGCGGACGCGACGCTCAGGTTGAGACACCAGCCGGCAAGATCACCGCGAAAGCCGTCATCGTCACGGCGTCGACCAATGTGTTGCTGTCCAAGATCAAGTTTTCACCTGAGCTGCCCAAGCGCCAGCAGGATGCAATCTCCAAACTGGATCTGGGAAGTTATGATCATATTGCGCTGGAATTGCCGGGCAATCCGCTGGAGCTGGCGCGTGACGATGTGTTGATCGAGCAGAGTACCGATGGTCGCACCGGATTGTTGCTGGCAAATCTCGGCGGCTCATCGCTGTGCCAGATCGATATCGCCGGCTCCTTTGGGGCCGAAATGTCGGCACGCGGTGAAGCCACGATGGTGGCATTCGGGGTCGAATGGCTGACGAAACTGTTCGGCAGCAACTTTACCAAAAATATCAAACGCAAGACCGCGACCCGCTGGAACGACATGCCGTATGTGCTGGGCGCAATGTCCGCGGCATCTCCGGGCGGGCAGCCCGCGCGAAAAATTTTGATGGAGCCGCTGGGTAGCTTGTTCTTCGCCGGCGAGGCCGCGCACGAAACGCAGTGGGGCACGGTGAACGGGGCCTGGGAAAGCGGCGAGCGCGCGGGAGAGGCCGCGCTACGCAAGCTGGGTGGTCAGAAGGAGAGTCCGGTCGCTGAGCGTCCAGCAAAAAAGACTCGCAGGACCTCGCGTGCGGCCGCGGAGGCTCAGGCGCCCGCACCGCGCAGTCTATTTTGGCCGCGAAACTGATCAATCATGCACAAGAAAGCTTTGATGTCGTGGTCGAGCGGCAAGGACAGCGCGTTCGCACTCCACCAGATTCGTGCGTCGAAAGAATTTGAAGTTGTCGGTGCGCTGACAACTGTGACCGAGACGTTCAGCCGGGTGTCCATCCATGGCGTGCGGGATGAAATTCTCCAGGCTCAGCTGGACGCCGCACAATTGCCGCCCCAGATTGTGCCGATCCCTTATCCCTGCCCCAACGAAATCTATGAGCTGCGCATGGGCGAGGCGCTGGTGCAGGCGAAGGCTGGCGGCGTCACGCACATGATCTTCGGTGATTTGTTTCTCGAAGACATCCGCGCTTATCGCGAAGCCAAACTCGCCGGCACCGGAATCACGCCGGTGTTCCCGCTCTGGGGCCGTCCCACGGCGCAGCTCGCGCGCGACATGATCGCAAGCGGACTGGAAGCGTATATCGCAACGGTCGATCTTGCGAAATTGCCTGCATCCTTCGCGGGACGGACGTTCGACGAGTCACTGTTGGCGGACTTGCCCGCGGGCGTCGATCCCTGCGGGGAAAACGGTGAATTTCACACCTGTGTCGTCGCCGGACCGATGTTGTCGCGCCGCATTGCTGTGACGGCCGGCGAAGTCGTTCAGCGCGATGGCTACGCCTATTGCGATCTGACGCTTGATCCTGGCTAGTGTCCCGAATCCGAAGTTCGCCTCATGATGCAGGGCATTCCGTAGCGAACTTCTGAACCACCACACTGGCTTAGACCGGCAGGTTCAATTCCATCAAATCCTTGGCGACGACGATCTTCCCGGAGAAGTGCTTTTTGACGCCTTCAGTCCAGTTGTCGTCGGTGACCAGCGGATCGTCACCCGGCACGAAGTGACTGAGCACGAGCACCTTAACGCCCGCCGCCGCCGCGATGCGGCCGACATCCTCGGTGGTGGTGTGGCTGTCCATCAGGTGTTTTTTCAGCGTGGCGCCGTTCTTGACCTTCAATGCCAGGCGGTCGACGGCGGGTTCGTATAGCGCTTCATGCACGAGAACGTCGGCGCCCTTGGCGAATTCCGCCAGCTTCGGATTGTAGTTGGTGTCGCTTGAGAACACGACGGTGCCATCCGGGGTCTCGAACTTGTAGGCGAAATTGTCCGTGATCGGCGGATGTGGCGTGCGGAATGCGGTGACCGTGACATCGTCGGTTTTCAGCACCACACCGCTGTCTGTGATGTCCTTGGCGATCACGAGCTTGCGGATGTCGGGCCGGCCTTCGTCTTCGATCCGTGTGTCGATATCGAAACGGTTGAGCTCCCAATAGGTGCTGGTCATCCGCACCAGGCCTGCAGGGCCGAACGTATGGACAGGCGCCGACAATCCGGACGCCCAGGCATTGTAAAGCAGATTGCCGTATTCGAGATTATGATCGGAGTGGTGATGGCTGATGAAAACATATCTGACCGACGGAAGCGGGATACCGGCGTTGACCAATTGCCTGCTGACGCCCATGCCGCAATCGATCACGTAGGGCGTGCCGTTGACGATCACCGCATTTGCGGGATTCGATGCGCCGCCGACCCGTGGACCGCCTTTGGTGCCGAGAAACACAATCCGCGATCGAGGCTTCTTGGCGGCGTTCTGCGCGAATGCGAGAGAACCTTTTGACATCATCGCGGCCGTGCCGGTCGCGGCAAATCTAAGAAGGTCTCGGCGATCGATCATGCGGCGCTCCCGGCAAAGTTTCTAAGTTTGCCGGGACGCTAAAGTGATGCGAAACAATTGCAAGAGAGTATTCTTGCAATTATCCGCGCAATACGCCGCCGGTTTTCTTCGTGACCTCGGCGACGATCTTGGAGGCGACTGCTTCGATCTCCTGATCGGTCAGTGTCTTCTCACGCGGCTGCAGCGTGACGGCAATGGCGACCGACTTCTTGCCGTCATCGATGCCCTTGCCCTCGTAAATGTCGAACACCGTCACGTTCGTGATCAGCTTGCGATCTGCGCCCTGCGCGGTGCGGACGATATCGCCTGCCTTCACGCTGCGGTCGACGATGAAGGCAAAGTCGCGCGACACCGGCTGAAACGGAGACAGTTCAAGCGGTGGTTTGGCGCGCGTCGGCTTGGCCTTCGCGTCCGGAATGCGCTCGAGAATGATTTCGAAGCCGACCAGTGGACCTTCAGCCTTCAAAGCTTCCAGTGCGCGCGGATGCAGTTCGCCAAAATGGCCGAGAATGTTCTGCGGGCCGATCTGGATCGTGCCGGACCGTCCCGGGTGCAGCCATGATGGGCCGCCCGCAACGATCTGCAGCCCCTGCATCGGTGCGCCGGCGGCGGCAAGCGCTGCGAGTGCGTCGGCTTTGGCGTCGAACACATCAACGCTCGACGAACCCGACCAGTGGCGGCCAATGCCCTTGGCGGAGGCCAGTGCGCGGCGGATGCCGCTTGCGGCGATGAACTGATCCTGCGGCCGGTCACCGCGGAAGATCTGTCCCACCTCGAACAGTGCAACATCCGCGAAGCCGCGATCTGCATTGGCTTGTGCGGCTGTGATCAGCCCCGGAACGAGCGAAGGCCGCATGTCCGACAGATCGGAGGCAATCGGATTGGCGAGCGCGAGTTCAGCTTGTCCGCCGCCGAACAATTCGGCCTGCGGCTTGGAGACGAACGACCAGGTGATCGCCTCGGTGAGGCCGCGCGAGGCCAGCGCGCGCTTGGCACGGCGCGTGCGCAACTGGATCGGCGTCAGCACCGGCTTGCGTGGCGCATCGCCACGCTCGAACGGCGTCAAAGGAACGCTGTCCACGCCGACGATACGGACGATTTCCTCGACGAGGTCAGCCTTGCCGTGAACGTCGGCGCGCCAGGACGGAACCGCGACCTTCACCACGGGACCTGAGCCTGCAATCATGAAGCCGAGATGGCTGAGGATGCGGCGCATTTCCGGAAACGGCACATCGATGCCGGCGAGGCGCTTCACTTCCGTGATCGGAAATTCGATGATGCGGTCATCGCCATGGGTCTGGCCGGCGACGAAGATCTCGGACGGCGAGCCGCCGCACAGATCCATTACCAGCTTCGTCGCCATTTCGAGGCCGGGCAGCATGAAAGCCGGATCGACGCCGCGCTCGAAGCGATAGCGTGCATCGGAGTTGATGCCGAGCTTGCGCCCGGTTTGGGCGATGTTGATTTCATTCCACAGTGCTGATTCGATCAGCACGTCGGTGGTGGTCTCGTCGCAGCCCGAGGCTTCGCCACCCATGATGCCGGCGAGCGATTCCACGGCATGATCATCGGCAATCACGCACATGCTCTCATCGAGCGTATAGGTCTTGCCATCGAGCGCTAGCAACGTCTCGCCGGTTTTGGCGCGGCGGACGACGAGATTGCCTTTTACCTTGGCGGCATCGAACACATGCAGCGGGCGCGCGCGGTCGAAGGTCATGAAGTTGGTGATATCGACCAGCGCGTTGATCGGACGTAGTCCGATCGATGTCAGCCGCTGCTGCAGCCATTCGGGCGACGGGCCGTTCTTGACGCCGCGCACGAGACGAAGGGCGAAGCCCGGACACAGCGACGCGTCCTCGATCGTTACCTTCACAGGCGAGGGGAATTCGCCCTTGATCTGCTTCGGCGCCTGATCCTTGAATTTGCCCATGTCGGCGGCGGCGAGATCGCGCGCGATGCCGTGCACGCCGGTGCAATCCTGACGGTTCGGCGTCAGGTTGATCTCAATGACCGGATCGCCAAGGCCGGCCCATTCGGCGTAAGGCTTGCCGATGGGGGCATCCGCCGGGAGTTCGATGATTCCGTCGTGATCCTCGGACAGTTGCAGCTCGGCGGCGGAGCACAGCATACCGCGGCTCTCAACACCGCGAATGGTGCCGACACCGAGCGTGATGTCCTTGCCGGGAATGTAGGTGCCGGGTGGCGAGAACACGCTGACAAGACCGGCACGCGCATTCGGCGCACCGCAGACCACCTGCACCGGTGCACCGCCGTCGCCGGTGTCCACCGTGCAGACGCGCAGGCGGTCGGCATTCGGGTGCTGCTCGGCGGTGATCACCTTGGCGATGATGAACGGGGCAAGCGCCTTCGCCTTGTCGTCGAGATGCTCAACCTCAAGCCCGATCATGGTGAGCTTGTCGGCGATCTTCTCGAGTGGCTCGTCGGTGTCGAGATGTTCTTTCAGCCAGGAGAAGGTGAACTTCACGACGACAATCCTCCCGCCAAGGTAGGCACTTCAAGCGGCTTGAAGCCGTAGTGATTGAGCCAGCGCACGTCGGCCTCGAAGAAGGCGCGCAGGTCCGGCAGTCCGTATTTCAGCATCGCGATGCGATCGATGCCCATGCCCCACGCGAAGCCCTGATAGACGTCGGGATCGATGCCGCAGGCGCGCAGCACATTGGGATGAACCATGCCGCAGCCGAGAATCTCCAGCCAGTCTTCGCCTTCGCCGAAGCGGATCTCGCCCTTGTCGCGGCGGCACTGAATGTCGACTTCCAGCGACGGCTCCGTGAACGGGAAGAACGACGGACGGAAGCGCATGTTGACGTTATCGACTTCGAAGAACGCCTTGCAGAACTCCGACAGAATCCATTTCAGGTGGCCGAGGTGCGAGCCCTTGTCGATCACCAGACCCTCGACCTGATGGAACATCGGCGTATGGGTCTGGTCGCTGTCGCAGCGGTAGGTGCGGCCCGGGCAGATCACGCGGATCGGCGGCTGCTGACTGAGCATGGTGCGGACCTGCACCGGCGACGTATGGGTGCGCAGCAGAAGCCGCGAGCCGTCCGGCTTCGGATTGAAGAAGAAGGTGTCGTGCATTTCCCGCGCCGGGTGGCCCTCGGGGAAATTCAGCTTGGTGAAGTTGTAATCGTCGGTCTCGATGTCCGGACCTTCGGCGATCGAGAAGCCCATGTCGGCAAAGATCGCGGTCAGTTCATCCATTACCTGGCTGATCGGATGAATGCGGCCCTGCTCGGTGGGGGTGTCGCGCGTCGGCAGCGTGACGTCGATGGTTTCGGAGGCAAGGCGGGCATCGAGTGCGGCATTCTTGAGAATGTCGCGGCGCGCGGTCAGGGCCTGTGAGATTTTGTCCTTGGCGGCATTGATGGCTGCGCCTTCGGTCTTGCGTTCTTCGGGCGACATCTTGCCCAGGGTGGCCAGCAGCGCGGAGATCGAGCCCTTCTTGCCGAGCGCGCCGACGCGAACCGCTTCCAGCGCGGCTTCATCGGCTGCGGCGGTAATCGCGGACAGGATTTCGTTTTCGAGAGTAGCGAGATCGGACATGCAAGAGCCCCATCGGGAACGGTTTGAGTAAACCGCCCGGCGGGGATCGAACTGCCCAGCCGAACGGAGCGGGGTGTGGTTACACCCCGGTCGTGTCGGCCTCGTGCAAGAGGGGCAAGCTTACGCCGCGAGTGCGGCTTTGGCCTTTTCAGCGATCGCCTGGAAAGCCGCGGGCTCGTTGATGGCGAGATCCGACAGCACCTTCCGGTCGACAACAACGCCCGACTTGGCGAGGCCGTCGATAAATCGGCTGTAGGTCATGCCGAACGGACGCACAGCGGCGTTGATGCGCTGGATCCAGAGTGCGCGGAAAGTGCGCTTCTTCAGCTTGCGGCCAACGAAAGCGTACTGTTGAGCCTTGTCTGTCGCAGCCTTTGCGGCGCGGATGGTGTTCTTGCGGCGGCCGTAGAAACCCTTGGCGGCCTTGTAGACTTTCTTGTGCTTGGCATGAGCCGTCACACCGCGTTTAACGCGAGCCATGACTGATCTCCTTCATCTGAAAAATAAATGGTGAGAGAGCCGCGCCTCAGCGCGGCAGGCGATCAGGCGTTCGGCAAGAAGTACTTCTTGATGTTTTCGCCATCGGTCTTGAACAAGATGCGCGTGCCGCGCAGCTGACGAATCTGCTTCTTCGTCCGCTTGATCATGCCGTGACGCTTGCCGGCATGGGCAGATACCACTTTGCCGGTTCCGGTTACTTTGAAGCGCTTTTTAGCGCCCGACTTGGTCTTCAACTTGGGCATTTTGCTCTCCTGTTGCGCAACAAAACAGCGCCCAAAAGGCGCCTTGTTGGCCAAAAATGCTCGTTAGAGCGTTGAAAATGCTCGACTAATTCCCGATTGGAAGAAGATCGGCACTGACATCGCCACGGCAGCCCTTAATCAGCCGGGCGACGAAGGTTGGGCTTATTGCAGAGAAAGGCCGAATTGGCAACGATTAACGTCGCTTTTGCGCCGAAGGTCTTGCCCGGAGCGGCGAGCCACCGCGATGAGAGATCAGCCGGAATACTGGCAAGTGCGCCGTTGCGCGCCTATATCCCAACCTGTCCGATCATCGCCCCCCTCATTCCCCACTCAAAAATCACGAGGACCTGCCTGATGGCAAGAAAAGCCAAAGCTATTGCCGTTTCCCAGAACACTGTTTCCCCGGCAATCATTCGCTGGCTTTTTGCCGCTCTCGCATTGGCCGCGGCGGTCGCGCTTGCCGGCGGCGCCAGAGCGGGGGCCGCCTTCGATGGAGCCTGGAAGGTGACCATCATTACCCAGGCTGGAAATTGCGATCCCGCCTATAGCTACCCGGTCAAAGTCGTCGACGGCCGCATCAGCTATTCCGGCGACGGCAGCTTCGACATCTCCGGCCGCGTTGGCGAGGCAGGTGCCGTAAGCGTTGCCATCGCGCGCGGCGACCAGAAGGCGAGCGCGAGCGGCAAGCTGTCCGGCAATTCCGGCTCCGGACAATGGAGCGGGAAATCGGCGAGCACGGCGTGTTCGGGACGCTGGGAAGCCGCCAGAAGCCTGTAGCTTCAGCAGAAATAAAAATGGCGCTGCGGGTTCGCGGCGCTTTTTTGTTGCCAAACGAAAACAGCCCACCAGATCGGCGGGCTGTTTCCGTACTTCAAAAATGCTTTGGCGATCAGTGCTTAGCGATCAGCGCGGCGCCAGAACCATGACGACCTGACGGCCTTCGAACCTGGCGTCCTGCTCGACCTTGGCAACTTCGGCGACTTCGGACTTCACGCGGTCCAGAAGCTTGGTTCCGATTTCCTGGTGGGCCATTTCACGGCCGCGATAGCGCAGCGTGATCTTGACCTTGTCGCCTTCTTCGAAGAACCGGAGCATCGCGCGCATCTTCACGTCGTAGTCGTGATCGTCGATCATCGGCCGGAGTTTGATCTCCTTGATCTCGACGGTTTTCTGCCTCTTGCGAGCTTCAGCGGCCTTCTTCTGGGCCTGAAACTTGTACTTCCCGTAATCCATGATCTTGCATACGGGAGGATTGTTGTTCGGCGAGATCTCGACCAGATCCATGCCGGCGTCCATCGCCATTTTCACTGCGACCGATGTCTCGATGGTACCGAGATTTTCACCATGCTGGTCGATCAGCTGGACTTGGACATTTCGAATTTCATCGTTGATGCGCGGCCCGTCTTTGGCGACGGCAACCGGGGCTCTGTTCGGACGGCGAATGGGTAGTTCTCCAATGCTGTTAGTGAAGGGCTTAGTTTGAATGAATACGGCGCCATGGGCAAGCGCGCCGATGGTGCAGAATGTATTTTCCGACGGAATGGGTCGGAAAAGGCATTAGTCACGAAACCATCAAATAAGCGGCAAATCGTTCAGGCGGAACGTTTTGCGTGTGGTTCACATAAAGGCGTGGCATCTGGTGCGCAAGCATCGTGGCATTATGTCCGTGCAAATTCGTGATGGCCGTCGATCAATTTTTAACCCTATGGTTCCCTGTTCAGCAGCCGATTGACGCACCAGCGGCCGCACATCAATAACAGTCAGTCGGACAAATAGGTTCACATGAGCTCAGCAGACGGTTCCGCCGGGTCTGACCCGGTTTTCATCAATGTCGGCAGCGATGTCGTGCGTCGGATCGCAGTCCGTGCACGCCGCGGTGACGCGCCGGGATTGTTATGGCTCGGTGGGTTCAAGTCGGACATGAAGGGCACCAAGGCGCAGGCGCTCGATGAGTGGGCGAGCGAGAACCGGCGAGCCTGTGTGCGCTTTGACTATTCGGGACATGGCGAATCCGGCGGAGACTTCGTCAACGGGACGATCGGGCAATGGCTTGAGGAGAGCCTTGCGGTATTCGAGACCTGTTGCGAAGGACCGCAGGTCGCCATCGGCTCGTCCATGGGCGGCTGGATGGCGCTGCTGCTGGCACGTGCGCTCGCGAAACGGAAAGGGCCTTGCCGCGCGACGCTGGCCGGGCTTGTGCTGATTGCGCCGGCGCCGGATTTCACTGAAGAGTTGATGTGGAAAAATTTTTCGCCGGAGATCCGCGCTGAACTCGAAACCAAGGGTGTCTGGTATCGCCCGTCCGAATACGGCGAGCCTTACCCGATCACCCGCAACCTGATTGAAGAAGGCCGCAATCATTTGCTGCTCAGCGGCGCCATCAATGTCGGCTGCCCCGTCCGCATCCTGCAGGGCGCGCAGGATCCAGATGTTCCGTGGCAGCATGCCTTTTCGCTCACGCACTGTCTGCCCAGCGATGACGTGGTCCTCACCCTGATTCAAGATGGCGACCATCGGCTGTCACGGCCGCAAGACATTGCGCGCATGCTGGCGGCCGTCGACGAGCTGTCGGCTGGTTGACGCAACGAGTTCTTCCGGCACAATCGAGCTTCAGGTCGGAAGATCATCATGCAGCCAGAGATAATGCTTCGGGAATTTTGCCGCGCCGTCGAGCAGCGCGATGGCCGTGCCTTCGCGGCACTGTTTACGGAGGGCGGCGTCTATCACGACGTCTTCTACGGTGCATTTGCGGGCCGGGCGAAGATCGCGGACATGGTTGACGACTGGTTCTATCGAACCGCGACTGATTTCCGTTGGGACATGCATGATCCTGTCAGCGACGGACGAACGCTCTATGCGCGCTACACGTTCAGTTACCGGTCGCTGCTGCCGGAAGCCAACGGTGCACGGGCCATGTTCGAAGGCGTCGCCATCATGACGCTGCAGGACGGGTTGATCGCGGAATACACTGAGGTGGCAAATGTCGCGACGGGCTTCGTCGATATGAACTTCGCGCCTGAGCGGATGGCAAAGATTTTTGTGAAGCAAAGTGCTGCGTTGAAAGCCAGACCCGAGATGCAACGGCATCTCGCGGATTGAATTGTTGTCAGGCGACCGCCGCGTCTCGGGCTTGCCATTCGTTGCGAACCATCTCGTCTGGATCGTTTGAACGCGTCGCGAGTTCTGCAAATTCTGTTGATGGCAGCAGGCGTGACAGCGCCCAGACCGCGGCGCCCCGGATCAGGGGATTCGCGTCATCCAGCAAGCGCCTTGCGTGGCCGGCAAGTGCCGCATCGCCGGAATTGCCGATGGCGATCAGGACATTCCGAATGAAGCGATCGCGCCCAATTCGCTTGACCGGGGATTTCGTGAACAGCGCACGGAACGAGGTGTCGTCGAGTTGCGCAAGGTCGGCCAGCGACGGTGCGCGCAGTTCTTCGCGCGCTTTCAGTTTCGCCTCATGGCCTTCCTGGGCGAACTTGTTCCAGGGACATGCGGCCAAGCAGTCGTCACATCCGTAGATGCGGTTGCCCATCGCCTCGCGAAATTCGTGGGGGATCGGGCCCTTATGTTCGATTGTCAGGTACGAGATGCATTTCCGTGCATCGAGCCGGTAAGGCGCGAGGAATGCATTGGTCGGACAGACATCGAGACAATTCCGGCATGAACCGCAGTGACTGCCGCCGTCGCTATCGCGGGGCAAATCGAGCGTCGTGAAGATCGCGCCGAGAAACAGCCATGAGCCATACTCGCGTGAGACGAGGTTGGTGTGCTTGCCTTGCCAGCCAAGGCCCGCAGCATGGGCCAGCGGCTTTTCCATCACGGCGGCGGTGTCGACGAAGACTTTGACGTCACCGCCGGCATGGGCGAGCAGCCATCGGGCCAGCGTCTTCAGACGCTTCTTGATCAGGTCATGGTAATCGTCGCCACGCGCATAAACCGAGATCGCGCCGCGCGTGGTCTGTTCAAGAATGGACAACGGATTTTCGTCGGGACCGTAGTTCACGCCCAGCATGATCACCGAGCGGACATCGCCCCACAGCACCCGCGGATCGCCGCGGCGCTGCGGGTCGTTGGCGAGCCAGTCCATGTCGCCGTGGCTTCCATTGTCGAGAAACGCCTTCAGGCGTTCGGCGGCGCCCGCGGTTGCCGCGGGGTCGGTAATGCCAATCGCGCTGAAACCGAGGGAATGCGCCTCACGGCTCAGCGCCGCTTTGACGGCCATCGGGTCGAGAGCGCTGTCCTGAGTCAGAAGTCGAGGTCCATGTAGTGCGCAGCCGCCGGGAACCCCGCCAGCCACTCGTTCAGCAGGGGCCGAAACGAGGGGCGGGATTTGATCCGCACATACCACGCCTTGGCTGCATCGTCCTCGTTCCATGGCACGTCGCCCAGATAGTCGATCGCAGAGAGGTGGGCAGCTGCGGCAAGATCGGCATAGGTGAGACGGTCACCTGCCAGGAAATTCCGCGTCCGCGCCAGCCAGCCGATATAGGCCAGATGATAGCGCACATTCGCCTTGGCCGCCCGCAGAACATCGGTCGATGGTGCGCCGCCACCGTGCTCGGCGCTCATGAAACGTTTGTAGATCCGCTCCGTCACCAGCGGACCGCTGGCCTCGTCAAAGAACTTGTCGTTGAACCATGCCAGCAACCGGCGAACCTCGATGCGTTCGGCGGTGGCTTGCGGGAGCAGGCGATGCTCGCCGAGCAATGTGCCGTGACGTTCGTCGAGGTATTCAGCCACGATGCCGGCTCCTGGAATGGCCGGCGCTCCCTCTGCCATCAAAACCGGCGTACTGCCGGCAGGGTTGAGGGTGAGAAACGCTTCGCGGCGATCCCAGACTCTTTCCTCAACCAGCCGGGAATCCAGACCATGCTCGCCTAGCGCAAGCCGCACAAAACGCGATCGCGGACAAAAGGGATGATGAAAAAGCGTGAACATGAAGGTGTGATAGTCCGTTTAGCTTTAACAAAGCGTCTCAAAGAGCGGTTAATACGCTCAGCCGGTTGAGACGAAAGGGGATGCACGTCCCTCGCCATCTGCCGCCTCGATGTGTCGATTTGAAGTCCGCGCCGGATGTATTTGCCGTTGCGGCAGCATGCCGAATGGGCGACAAGTTCGGCGGTCTTGGAACCTCGTGCTCCGATTCTAGCATTCGCATCACTCCACTAGCCTTGCGGGTTATCCCTGATGTTAGCTGATTTCTTCAGAGCCCTCGTCCTTGGCATCGTTGAGGGCGTTACCGAGTTTCTGCCGGTGTCATCGACAGGGCACCTGCTGCTGGTGGAGCGCTTCTTCAATCTCGATCAGGACAACTTCTGGAAAAGCTTTGCGGTGCTGATTCAGCTGGGCGCGATCCTGGCAATCCTGGCCATTTACTTCGGCAGGCTTTGGCACATCGCCACCCGGATGTTTTCCGATCCGGCGGCCCGCAGGTTCGTGATCGGCGTGCTGGTGGCGTTCTTCCCCGCGGTCGTCATGGGATTGCTGTTCGGTCATTTCATCAAGGAGGTTCTGTTCAACCCCTGGGTGGTCTGCTTCTCGCTGATTGTCGGCGGTGCTGTGCTGCTGTGGGTCGACCAGCAAGACCTCAAGCCGCGTTATCATGATGCGACCACGTTCTCGCTGCCGATGTATCTCGGCATCGGCGTGGCGCAGTGCGCGGCCATGATTCCCGGCGTATCACGTTCGGGGGCATCGATCGTGGCGGCGATGCTGTTCGGTGCGGACAAGCGCGCGGCGGCGGAATTTTCGTTCTTTCTCGCGATTCCGACCATGGTCGGCGCATTCGTCTACGATCTCTACAAAAGCCGGAACGACATGACGATGGACCATTCCCTGATCCTCGCGGTCGGCTTTGCGGTGTCGTTCATCACCGCGCTCATCGTCGTGAAGACGTTCCTCGGCTACGTCACGCGCCACGGATTTGGGTTGTTCGCGTGGTGGCGCGTGGTCGTCGGCAGCCTGGGCCTGATCGGGCTCGCCTTGGGATTCTAATAAATCGGCCTTTTAAGCGTTGACCCGCAGGACGGCGCGTTTCGGAATTACGCGCCGTTGGGCGCGAATTGCCCGGTCTTGCGGAAGCGCCACAGATAGGACGGCGCCACGGCTTCCAGCGAGTCCGGTGTGATCCCCAAGCCTTCCAGGGTCAGCCCGGCAGCCTTGGCGTCCTCAGACACCACATTGTCGCTTCGCAGCAGTTCGACCTGATTCGGGGTCAGCTTCAGGTCACCCGGCGCGAACTGCAGGAACATCGACTGGAAGCGTGCCAGCCCGAACGGCAACGGAACCAGCGCCCGGTCGCGCTGGGTGATGGCCAGGATCGCCTCCAGGATGTCCCGCATGGTCATGACTTCGGGGCCGCCGAGTTCGTAAGTGGCGCCTGGCCTGGTCTTGCCGTCCACCGCATCGGCAATCGCGGTGGCGACGTCGCCGACGAACACCGGCTGCAGCCTGGTGTGTCCGCCGCCGATCAGCGGCAGCATGGGTGACATGCGCGCCAGCGCGGCGAAACGATTGGTGAATTGGTCCTCGGGGCCGAACACCACCGAGGGGCGAATGATCGTCGCGGAAGGCGATGCCGCGAGCACCGCGGCCTCGCCGGCGGCCTTCGTACGGGCATATTGGGAGGTGGACTCCGCGTTGGCTCCGATGGCGGAGACGTGGACAACCCGGGCTCCAATCTCGCTGGCGGCGCGTGCAACGGTTTCGGCGCCCTTGGCCTGAACAGCGTCAAAGCTCTGAGCCCCGCCCTCGGCCAGGATACCGACCAGGTTCACGATGACGCTGGCGCCCCGGGCGGCGGCCTGGACGGACGCCGGGTAGCGGACATTGGCCTGGACCGGGTGAATTTGGCCGACTTTTCCCAGCGGCTGGAGGTGCCCGGCCAATTCCGGACGGCGGACGCCGACCCGGATGCGATAATCACGTTTGGCGAGCGCCCGAATCACGTGCCGGCCGAGGAAACCCGATCCTCCGAAAACGGTAACGAGGGTATCGATGGGCGCTGGCATGGGGCGATTCCTGGCTAGTTATCTGGCAAGTTATAACGCTGAACGCGGGCATATCCCGCGTTTCGGCGAGATGCCAGCATTTTCGCTCTGAAAAAGGCGTTGGGTTTCTATCAGCTCAATTTGACAAGCGGACGGCCTGTCCGTAGTAAACCGCTCCGTGCCCAGGTGGCGGAATTGGTAGACGCGCTGGCTTCAGGTGCCAGTGGCTTAACGGCCGTGAAGGTTCGAGTCCTTTCCTGGGCACCATCTTTTCAGATGGCGCTGATATTGTTGATGTCCCTCTCACTGCAGGGGTTTTGACCGTCTCTCTGGTACACAGAGGCGGTACACATGGTCCTGCAAGTGGCGCGTCCTTGGAAGCCCCCTGAGAGTGGTTTTTACTATGTCCGGCTACCTGTACCGCGGGATGTCCGCGCCGTAGCCCGAGGTTTGAAGATCAGCTACCAGAGGAAGCCGGTGGCGGTGGCATTGAACTTGGCCCAACCACTCAGCTTGTAAAAGCGTCTCTGCGAACACGCGATGCTCAAGAGGCGAAGGTAAGGTCTGCCGCCGCGTCGGCCGCAACCGTGTTACCGCTCACTCGTAGTTGGCTTTGGCACGCCTATAGTCGACAGATATCGCAGGAATAAAAAATGAGCGCCTGAAGATATTCCAATTCCCGGCCCTCAGTTTCTTCGTCTGGTGCTCTATCCAGCCGAGCTATGGTCAGACGAGTAAGGCTTCCGTGCAAAGAATAGCATTTCACCGCCATATACGGGAAGTTGCCGACTTAAAATCCAGTTGGGACAGAACGGCTCCAATCGAGACACAACGCGCCCGAGTTCAGGACCAAAATATTGGAGCTGATTAATCACATATCCCAAACGAAGCGACTTCCAATGCGACGACCAAAACAAAGAATCGAAACCAGCATGTGTCGACATCTTCTCCAAGGTTTTGTCGGAAAAGTAAAAGACGTGCTCGGGAGCAGCTATACATGGCCAATACCGGCCCATGATTTTAGAAGGGATTGAATCGTTATTAGGAGTTTGAATGACGAACAAGCCGCCTGGTTTCAAACAACTCCAGGCGAGATCAAGGAGCTTTCGTGGATCGGTCAGATGCTCAATCACTGCTATCGCAGTAATCACATCAAAATATCCTGGGTGCCGAATGCCCCATTCTTCAACTGTCCCGATAAAAATATGATCGCCGTGCTTTTTTCGGGCCACCTCCGCTGCAGATCCTTGCAACTCGAGCCCCCACGTTTCCCATCCATGCCCCTTCGCGACGTCAAGAAGCTGGCCATCAAAGCAGCCAATATCAAATATTTTTTTCGGTTTTGAGTTCGTGATTTTTTCGATCGACGCAAAAATTTGTTCTGAAACGCGAAGGCGTTCTATCGCTTTGCCCGGTTCATAATTTCCGGCTTTTGCACGCATTTCATAATGATGATTGAGGGCTTCTGCACTCGGTAGCGGATCAAGCCGCACCAAACCGCACTCGGCGCATTGCACAAAATCATATCCCTGCTTACGAAACTTGAAATTCCATTTTGTATTTTCGCAAACGACACAAGGAATGGCGCGCCTTTCGAACTCCGCTACAGGCGGTCGGCTGTCATGCAAAGGCTCGATATTGCTGGTCATGTCGTAACCCGTTTCAGTCGAAGCATCTCAATTCATTCCAAGTCGCTTGGATAGAATGTCGTCTATAGGCGTTTAAATTAGTTCGTCGATCGTGACCACTGACGCAGATCGTATACGACAAAAGCATCGTTTTTATAAGCAACGGGAAAATCAAGCGTCGGCCAAGATGAGCGACGGACAACAAAGTCGCCCCCAATCGTTGCGACCAGTTTCATGAACTCCGGGCTTGTAAGCCGCATGTAAAGATCGAGATACCCCGCTCCCTCCATTTCTTTCCGCACATCGCCTTCGGACATTCCAAGAAGCTCGGCGAAGATGCGGTATAATTTCTTATTATATTCTTCGGCGGCCTCCGGAAAAAAATAGACCGAGCCGACCCGATAGGTAGCGATCACAGGCCGATGCGCATAGTTTCGCCATGCAGAATATATCGAGGTGCCTGTCGTGATAAAACTTGCGTCTGCCTCGGTAGAAGTGCGCGCCCAGAGCTGAACTTGAGCGAATTGCGCAGCTTCTCCGTGTGTCCAGGCGCTGCCTCGGCCAGCATTTGTTCTTAACGTAAAAAGAGCGAGTGCGACCGATGCAAGGATCGCAGCGGATGGTAGCTTTGCAAAACGATGCAAACCCGGAAATATTTTTTCTATGTGTGGGGCAGCGGCTAGGAGGGGAATGAGCAGCCACATCCATCGCGTAGGCCGATCAGGTGGCAGAAAATAATATAACCATGTGGCATCCGGTAAGTACGATTGAAGATGCTTATCGAGTACCGGTCCAACTTTAGGTAGGTATCGCGCGGCAAGCAAAACAAGCAGCAAAAAACCTATGCTCTCAACCCCGGTGGATATCCATTTACGAGCACTATTCGGATCGCGTTTATTATTTTGCGGAGCCAGCACCAAGGCAGTGCCAACCGCGACCGGGGCTGAAACGCCCATCAAAAAAAAACTTCCCGCTAATGACTGAGCGATATTATTCGAGCGTATTGCTTGCCAAACCACGGCTATTACGATTGGGGTGGCAATGCAAAGTAGGATAAGCGTGACGCGAAGCGCGATTAAGCGCAGTAAAAAAACATTGCCTAGATAATATCCAAGAGCATGAAGAAGTCCGGCTGAAACTGAAACTACGACTGCGGAAAGAAAGAGAATTTTTGTTTCCCGGCTGCAGACATCTCGACGTAGCGACGTAATTGCCAGCGCGACAAACGCGAAAGTTACAACGAGCCCGGTGAGAAACGACGGCATACAGTATGTGCAAGTCGCGTTTCCCCAAGGAATGGTGTGCCCATTACGTAGAAACATAGGCAACGACACGGTCGCAGGAATTTCTCGTATACCAAACGTTGTTATGAGTCCCGGAGTGACGAACAGCATAACCGCAAGAACTATTGCTCCGACGCGTCGAAATCCAAGCGTCACGTTTTGGTCAAGTATGCACAGAGACACCCAATACATTGCAATAATTCCAGCCGAAAACAGGCCTAGTATCGGATGAATCAATCCGCCAATCAGAAGAAACGCAGTCGAAGAAAACGTCTTGCGCTCCAAACAGAACGACATTGCCAAAATAAGCATCGGCAAGGAAAAGAAACCGGCATAGGGCATCCAGTCGAGGTCGGCAAATAACCCCAAATTCCACCAATGAGGCCTGAACGCTCCAAAAAAAAGTGCGCTGACCCACGCAACTTCCCGAGAACGGGATGCGACATAGGTAAAACGAAATATGGCAATCCCAAGCAAAATATTTTGCGCGTACAAAAACAGGACATGAAAAAATTTCGGTGAAATGTCGAAATACAAAAACGATAGCGCTGGCAACCAATTCAAAATGGAAGCGAGCCCAGCAGGGGCGAAATTAATGAGCAAGGAGTCTAAACGGAAGTTGTTAGGGTATCTCAGAAAATACGCGTAAGATGTGAGTCCATCATCCGACGATATGTTGGCTAGGCGGATGTCCATATCGCCAACTAACAACCATGTCGAAACTGCAATAAATACAGCCAACAAAGTATAATCTAAAACTATTTTAGTGTTAGGTCTGAATTTTAAAACCATAGAATCAATCCGGTACGATGCAGTAATGCACGTAGCAATACGTAGCTGTAACCGAACGCTTCTTTACGAAAGAAAAATTTAGAAGTGCCGGCCGTCCTGATGCCTTGACCCGCAGGAACGTGCTCTATCCGACCTTGATTCAACATCACCTTGAACGTTATTTCTGGGCTGATGCTAAATCGATTTTGTGTCAATCCAACTCCGAGCGCATCCGCACGCTTAAACATTTTAAATGCGTAAGTTGAATCGCGGACATTTTCGCCGAGAAATGTTCGAACCCCAAACCTGTAGAAAAATTGATAGAATTTGTACTTAAAAGGAATAGTTACATCATCACCTTGCTGCAAATAGCGCGAGCACTGCACTAAATCGAAACCTGCTTCCATACGGCGAAAAAAAAGCGGGATAAGATTGATCGGATCGACAGCATCGGCTGAAACAAAAATGCAATATTTTCCGATGCTATTTGCCACGCCGTATCTAACAGCGGCTCCATAGCCGCGCCTACGTAAGGGGCGGCGGATTACTTCGATTTGCATGATCCCTTTAACGCTGGCCGCAAAGGCCTTCGCGCGTTCAAACGTCTTGTCATCGCTCTGGTCGTCAACGACTATCACCTCTGCCGAAATATCGGATCCCGATAAAACGTCTCTCAGCTTCGACAAGATAACTGCGATATTTTCCTCTTCGTTGAGGCACGGAACGATAATGCTTAGGTCGGGTACACGCGATCTAGCAAACAATGATATTTGTTCACTTGATTGTCCGGTGTCCGCTGCGCCGGGCGAATTGGAAGGAAAGTCCATTCAATTAACATCCTTATCCTTTTCCGCGCGTTGGCTTCACTCACAAGTTGAGGATCGGCGTCTCGCACAGGATTTACTGTTAGGCTTTACAATCTATCGATACGACACACAAACTAGAAGTTGTCCGTCGTCAGATAATTTGAGACTGATCAGGCGTTTCGAGAAGAGAGGCTCGGGGGTAAGAAGCCTGCAGGCGTTACTGCAAGCGATCGTTGGCGATGGTGGCAAGTTTAATGCGTCTTCGTTCTGCGAGGATCGTCTCGGCTCTGACGAAGTAGCGCCACCCCAGCTAGCGCTTCCGTCGACAAACATCTTTTGTTAACCCAACATCGAACGGCAGCTGACTTTAAAACCGGCATTCATGGGCGTCGTGCTAGCTGGTTGGGCGAATGGAGACCGTTCGCATGCCAACGCCCGGCCTGGACCAACCGAAATCGGCAACCGGGGACCTTCGCATCGCCGCGCTGGATGGGGTGCGCGGTTTCATGACCATCCTGGTGCTGTTCTCGCATTTCTTTGCCGAGATCGATAACGGCTTTCCACGACTTGGATTCGGCTGGCTGGCCGTCAACATGTTCTTCGTGCTCTCTGGCTTTCTGATCGGCCGGCTGATCATCGAGCGGATGGACAGCGAAAACTTCTTCACGGTGTTTGTGATGCGGCGGATCTGCAGAACGATTCCGTCCTACATCGTCAGTGTTCTGATCATTTTTGCCGTGCTCTGGATTTTCCGCACCGAGCCGTGGACCAAATTCAAAATCGAATTTCCACTCTGGTCGTATCTGTCGTTCTCCCAGAACATCTTCATGGGCATGACGAACGATGTCGGGGTCTATTGGCTGGCCCCGACCTGGACGCTGGCCCTCGAGGAGCAGCTCTACGTTTTGCTGCCTTTCGTATTCTTTCTGGCGCCGCGCCGTTACTGGCTGCGGATCCTGATCGGTGTTGCGCTCGCCGCGGTTGCGCTTCGGGCGATGTTGTTCACATCGAACGTGGCGCCGATCTGGGGACTGGTGGTTTTGCCGACGCGCGGCGACGTGCTTGTTGTCGGGGTGATCGCCGCGATCATCTTCAAGGACAAAAATATCGATCTATCCCGATATGATTTCGCGCTCCGATGCGCGCCTGTCGTGTTGATGTTCGCCGCGGTCCTGATCACCTTGATCGATCCGGTCGAACGGGTCCTGTTCAATGTTTTTGGACCGCTGTTGGTCTCGGCCGGCTTTGCCTGTCTGCTGGTCGCGATGGTGCGAGGAGCGCCCGAGGCAAAACGCTTTGAGAGCAAGTTCTTTTGCTTCTTCGGCCATATCTCCTATTGCGTCTACCTCACTCATCTCATGGTGCTTGGGCTCATGCATGGCCTCATTCTCGGCGCCAAGCCTTCGCTCGGCAGCGTCGAGCAATGGCTTGTGACGGTCACGGGATTATTCGTGGCGGTCGGCGTTGGCTGGGCGCTCACGACATTGATCGAGGCGCCGCTGACGGCCTATGGACGCAGCTGGAAATGGAGCGCGAAGAAGACGGCCAGCGGCGGGCAGCTTCAAGCCCTATCCTCTTGAGCTGAGTATTTGGTGGCCGCTCTGGTTGATTCTCCCTCGGCGATGGTCCTTTCGATGTGGCTAGCGCAGCGGCGTCTCGGCGGCGACGTGAGGTCCTGCCGATAAGCCGCGTGGCAACATGGCGCCTGTTTCGTGCTGATCTCCGATCTCCGGGAGCGAGGCAAGCGATCGCTCAAATCTGACGCGCGCGACGGTGATCAAGAACGCGCCAGCAGCGATGATCGGTGCTACGAGGAAGCGTGGTGTCGCGTTGGTGGCGTAGGTGAGAATACTTGCGACATACAGGCAGGCTATCGCGGTTCGCTCAAATGGCATGATGCCGCGCGTGTAAGGCGCCTGCGCCAGCCAGGCAAAAGCGAATACCAAGATCGCCAGATCGTAATACTGGAAAATCGGCACGGTCAGGGGAATCGCTGCAAGCAGCGAGGCAATGCGCAACGCAAGGCTGGTGTCGCGACGATGCCAAACAAGACCAACCCACGCGACGACACAGGCTGTCACGACGCCCTGGACGATATAGGCTTGTGATGAAGGCAGCCCGAGAACCAGCGACGCGCCAAAAGGTGTGGCAACGCTAACCATGTCCACTGCGCCGGATTCGTAACTCACATGCGAGCCTGCAGCAGCCTTAAAATAAGCTGCCCAGGTCACCCAGCCAAATTGCAGAAGCGAGAGCGCGACAAGCGCGGCGACACTGCCTGCCGCGGCAATGAAGGCCTTTGCGTTACGCGAAGCAATGAATGCGACAGGAAGCAGCAATCCATAATGCGGCTTATAGCAAATGGCGCCAAGAACGATGCCCGCAAGTATTGGCCGCCGATCCAGGAGAAGAAAGCCCATGCCGAACAGCGAAGCTGTCAGGAATGCATTCTGTCCGAGCAAGGCGTTGTACCAGACGGGCGGAAAAGCCAGCAGAGCGAGGACTACGATGGGTTTGCGATCGGCAAGAATTCGCCGTCCGACCCAAAGAAAAGCGGCAAGTGTCGTGGCCTCGAAGAGAACAAGTGCCGCGGCATACGGCAGCTTCGCGAGCAGTGAGCACAGCAGCAGAAAGACCGGCGGGTAGTAGAAAAAATTATAGGCCGTAGGCCCGCCGACGATGATGCGCTCCATGGCGTGATGCGCCGCCTGATCGTAGGCAAGCGCGGGCGTTCCTTCTTGTGCGAGGCGACCGGCGGCATAGAAACTGGTGAAGTCCGTGCCTGACGCGGCAAGTGTTGCGTCAATCAGACCATTCGCAAGCGCAACGAAATAAAGGAAAGCGATGCCTTCGTAGGCCAACAGAATAATGCTGTAGCCGATAATCCGTTCATGGGTCAGCCACGTTCCGCTTCGAACCGCAGCCATGATCCGGCTGGCCGTCATCCTGTGTTCGCTTTCTGAACCGGTGGATTGTGTGATGGAGGTCTGTGGCCGCACGCTAGGTGCAGACCATTACGAACGGTTTAAGTGCAAGCGCGAAAATTCGATGATAGAACTGGCCAACTGGGTCGCAGATGGCTAAAACTCTTGTTAAATCAATGGCTCTGCTGTCGGCGACACGATCCCGCCCCGGGCGTCACAAGTTTCGCGGAAGGCCCTCCCGGAAATGCCCTCGTGAGGCACTTGTCCCTCACCCACTTCGTAATGGTCCTCACTTGAAGTATTCCTCTCTGATCTTGCTCGCGGCAGCGACTGCAATCACGCCATCCTTCGCTATGGATCCCCGCTTCGCGGCGAGCTTGAAGAAACTGGATCCACAAACCCGCCTGGAGCAGGTCTGTGACTTTGAGGCTATGAGCCGTATTGCCAAGGATGCGCGGTCCTTTCGGCCGGATCGCGCCAAAACCGATGTGATCTCACATCCCCAGCATACGGGAGATACGGTGAAGGGGACAGGCGGTGCATTCCGCAGCAGAGGTCACTGGTATTCGTTTTCGTTCGTGTGCAAAGGTGCTCGCGACCACATGAGCGTTCTGTCGTTCAGCTATAAAATCGGCGAACCCATTCCGGAATCCAAATGGGCCAGCTACGGGCTTTGGCGTTGAGGCTTTGATCGCTTCTCTTCGATGCCTCTCTTGGATAAAGGTTCGAGCGTTAATTTGAGCCGTATCGGTTCTAACGGCTTTGAAAAATCGAGGTGCTGTAAACCATGACCATCCGTCTGCATCGCGGCGATTTGCCGGATCTTTCGCGTTATACGCAGTCAGTTGCGATCGACACTGAAACGCTTGGACTCAATCCGCACCGCGACCGCTTGTGCGTTGTGCAACTGTCGAACGGCGATGGCACCGCCGATGTGGTGCAAATCCCGGCGGGACACACCGATGCGCCCAATCTGAAGAAGCTGCTCGGCGATTCCAGTGTCACCAAGATTTTTCATTTCGCGCGGTTTGATCTCGCGGTGCTCTCGCAGGCTTTCGGCGTCATGCCGGCGCCGGTGTATTGCACCAAGATCGTTTCCAGGCTTGTTCGCACCTATACGGATCGGCACGGTTTGAAGGACCTGGTGCGGGAGGTGCTCGGCGTCGAGCTGTCCAAGCAGCAGCAGTCGAGCGACTGGGGCGCGGCAACGCTGACGGACGCGCAGCTTGCGTATGCTGCATCCGATGTGCTGCATCTTCATGCCTTGCGCGACAAGCTCGACGCCATGCTGGCGCGGGAAAACCGAGAAGCGCTGGCCCAGGCTTGTTTTGAATTTCTGCCGACGCGCGCCAAGCTCGACCTTCAGGGCTGGGAAAACGACGATATTTTCGCTCATTCGTAAGGGGGCCTCCGACTCGCGGTGGATTGGCGCGGGCAGGCGGCGTGAATCGGTTTTCTGAGGCGCGCTCAAAGCCGCCTCGTTTCGGTCACACTCCTTCGCCTGTTGGCGCGGTAACCTGGCTGGAACGGCCGGCGGACCATTGGTGCGACCAGAAAGCCGGGCTGCAAAGTTCCGTCGGATCGCGTAAACTAAGCGGGGCATCCGACGCTTCGGAGCGATTTTTGTATTCGATTCAAAGCCAAAACTATCAGGCGGACGCCGATGCGCGTTACGCGCGTGCAAAGCGCCACAGCCGGCGCGTGCGCCAGCTGCGCTTTGCCGTGCCGGTGATGGTGGCGGCGGCCCTGCTCACTGTCGTTGGCATTTCGCTTTTCAACCCCTTCAGGATTTTGGCCAAGCTGCCGATCGATCTCACCAAGCTGGCGGTGTCCGGCACCAAGATCACCATGGACTCGCCGCATCTTGCGGGCTTCACGCCAGACCAGCGACCTTATGAGCTTTGGGCCAAGTCGGCTGTTCAGGATGTCACCAACCCGACCAATGTCGAGCTGAATGAATTGCACGCGAAGGTTCAGATGGAAGACAAGACGGGCATCTCCATGGATGCGCGCAGTGGACTGTTCGACACCAAATCGCAGTTGCTGAACTTGAAGGACCAGATCTTTCTGCAATCCTCGACCGGGTATGAGGCGCGTTTGACCCAGGCTGCGGTCGATATTGCAGGCGGGACTGTGTCGTCAGATCAGCCTGTCGCGGTGAAATTGCTCAACGGGACTCTCGATGCCCAGCGCTTGAGAATCACCGAGAATGGCGCATTGGTCCGGTTTGAGGGCGGAGTTTCGATGGTGCTAATCCCGGCGGATCCCGCGGCGAAGACGGAACAGGGCTCGGCCTCAGCACAGGACGCCACATCCAGATGACGTCGTTGGTTAATCACTTGAGAGCTCAGCATTTGTTTCGCACGAAGTCGCGCGCGTTGTTTGCGTGCCTGATTGCTGTTGCGCTTGGCGGAACACAAGAAGCCGTGGCGCAAAGCACGACAACGGGTGTTCCGAACGCGATGCAGGGTTTTTCGCAGAATCGCGACAAGCCGATACAGATCGATGCGGCGACGCTTGAAATGCGAGACAAGGACAAGGCCGCGACTTTCAGCGGCGATGTCAAAGTGGTGCAGGGCGACACCACCATGCGCTGCAAGACGCTGGTGGTGTTCTACGACAACGATCAGTCTTCGTCGGGAGCCAAGCCCGCTATGAAGTCGGCAACACCTGGCCCGACCGGCAGTTCGTCCATCCGTAAACTTGAAGCGAGAGGCGGCGTCGTCGTTACGCAGAAAGATTCGACGGTCACTGGCGACACCGGCGTATTCGACATGCGTGCCAATACGGTGACGATGGTCGGCAACGTTCTGCTCACCAAGGAAAAGAACGTGTTGAAAGGCGACCGTCTGGTCGTCGATCTCACGACCGGTGTGTCCCGGGTCGAATCGAAATCGAGAGTCCAGGGAGTCTTCCAAGCGTCGCCGAGCAACGGTTCCCCCGGTGGAGGGATCGTGCCTGCCCCAGGGCGTGATGCGCAGCCGGGAAAGCCTTTAAAGCTCAATAACTTGAATAGCTCGTCGCGGCGGCCAGGTTGAACCCGCCGGATCGAGCCTATATCACTCTAGCGCGGCGGTTCAGGACACTCGCCGTGGTCGCCGACTTGAGAGCGTGAACAAGCGCATGCTGACAGGGATGGGCAGGCTTTTGATAAATATCGTTGGGACGACGTGCGACAACGCTCTGAAGGCTGATTGAAGCGGGTATGGTGGATTTGTTCCGCATGTTTCGTGGCCGTGGCGCCAGCCCGGCCCCTGGTCGACAGGGGTTTGCCCGCTCGCGTCAGGACATCACGTCTCTTGGCGAGCGGATGGGGGACATCTTCCGGTCGGTGGTTGGCGAGAAGCCCTCCGCAACCAAGCCGCGTCAGCCATCACGGGATTCCGCCCCGGTCAGGCGGGAGGCCGCCGTCGCGGCTGTTGCGCACGAGCCGCTGCCGGATGGTTATGAACCGTCCGATTTCATGCATGACGCGCCGCCTATCCCGCGAGCAGCACCCCGCGATTCGGTGGCGGCGTCGCAGCCACAAAGCCAAGCTCCGAAGATGCGAAGTCCATCCCCTGTAGCTGCCGCGCCTCGGGCCGCTCATGCCGGCTATCTGGCTATTCATGGTGTCGAGAAAAGTTTCGGCACGCGCAAGATTGTCCACGGCGTCAGCATTTATGTTCGCCGCGGCGAGGCCGTCGGCATTTTGGGGCCGAACGGTGCCGGTAAAACGACGGTGTTCTACATGATCACCGGTCTTATCAAGCCGGACCGCGGGCGCGTCGAGCTTGACGGGCATGACGTCACCCAATTGCCGATGTATCAGCGCGCGCGCCTCGGCATCGGCTATCTGCCGCAGGAAACGTCGATTTTTCGCGGCCTCTCGGTGGAAGACAATATTCGCGCGGTGCTTGAGGTCGTCGAACCCGACAAGCGCAAACGTGAGCGTGAACTGGATTCGTTGCTCGAGGAGTTCAACGTCACGCGGCTGCGCAAATCGCCTTCGATCGCACTCTCGGGCGGCGAGCGGCGGCGCGTCGAAATCGCGCGCGCTTTGGCGTCGCGCCCAAGCTACATGCTGCTCGACGAACCGTTCGCCGGCATCGATCCGATCGCCGTCGGCGATATTCAGCAATTGGTGCGGCACCTTACGAATCGCGGCATTGGCGTTTTGATCACCGACCACAACGTCCGCGAGACGTTGGGCCTCACCGACCGCGCTTACATCGTCTACGCGGGCGAGGTTTTGACGGAAGGTAATCCGGAGGAAATCGTCGCGGATCCGGACGTTCGGCGCCTCTATCTCGGCGAGGAATTCCGCCTGTAAGATGCCCGTCGGCATCGGCGGCGTGCGAGGTTCTTCGGGGATTTGTAGGTCTCCAAGAATCGCCGGTAGTTGGAAATATCAATTCGTCAAGTCGTGTACTTCTCCTCGGGAAGGGGCTAAGCAAGAAACGGACCAATTTTGGACCGAGTCTCGTTTATGGCGCTTACGCAGAGATTAGAATTCCGTCAGTCGCAATCGCTGGTGATGACGCCGCAGCTGATGCAGGCGATCAAGCTTCTCCAGCTCTCAAATCTCGATCTGGTGGCATTCGTCGAGGAGGAGCTTGAGCGCAATCCTTTGCTCGAGCGGGCCGACCATGACGGCGGTGCGGATTCCGCAGAACCCTCCTCAAACGGAGCTGAGACCGGACAGGCGGAATTTTCCGGGGCGGATGACGGCGACTACAGCGGTGATGGCCAGGACGGCCCATCGGGGGACTATGAGGCTGCGCCTGAAGACTGGATGAACCGCGACCTCGGGACCCGCACTGAAATCGAGCATACACTCGACACCGGCATGGAGAATGTGTTCTCCGAAGAGCCTGCCGAGGCGGCCGCGCGAAACGCGCAGGATGCGGCGCCAACCGCTTACACGGAGTGGGGCGGTGGCGCGTCCAACGATGACGACTACAATCTGGAGGCCTTTGCTGCCGCCGAAGTAACTCTTAGCAGCCACCTCGCCGAGCAACTGGCTGTAGCGTTTCCCGATCCATCACGCCGCATGATCGGACAATATCTCATCGACCTGGTCGACGATGCGGGATACCTGCCGCCGGATCTCGGCGATGCGCCGGACAAGCTTGGCACGTCACGTGAGACGGTCGAAGACGTGGTGCGCGTTCTTCAGACGTTTGATCCGCCCGGGATTTGCGCGCGCAATTTGAGTGAATGTCTCGCGATTCAGCTGCGCGATCGCGACCGCTACGATCCGGCCATGCAGGCGCTGGTGGAAAATCTCGATCTGCTGGCGAAGCGCGACATCGCAGCGTTGCGCAAGATCTGCGGCGTCGACGACGAAGACATCAGCGATATGATCGGTGAGATTCGCCATCTCGATCCGAAGCCCGGTCTGAAGTTTGGATCGACCAAAGCGCAAACGGTGGTGCCTGACGTCTACGTGCGCCCTGGCCCGGACGGTGGCTGGCATGTTGAATTGAACAGCGACACCCTGCCGAAGGTTCTCGTCAATCAAGTTTATTATTCCGAATTGTCGAAAACTATCCGTAAGGACGGCGACAAGTCGTATTTCACGGATTGTCTGCAAAACGCGACGTGGCTCGTGCGCGCGCTTGATCAGCGGGCGCGGACGATCTTGAAAGTCGCCACGGAGATCGTACGTCAACAGGATGGTTTCTTTACACAGGGCGTCGCGCATCTGCGGCCCCTGAATTTGAAAGCTGTTGCCGACGCGATCCAGATGCACGAATCGACCGTTTCTCGCGTGACCGCCAACAAATACATGGCGACGAACCGCGGTACGTTTGAACTGAAATATTTTTTCACGGCGTCCATTGCGTCCGCCGATGGCGGCGATGCTCACTCGGCCGAGGCCGTGCGGCACCGCATCAAGCAATTGATCGATGCGGAAAGCCCTTCGGCTATCTTGTCGGATGACACGATTGTGGAACGATTGCGCAGCGACGGCATTGATATCGCCCGGCGAACCGTTGCGAAATATCGTGAAGCCATGCGCATCCCCTCCTCAGTCCAACGACGGCGCGACAAGCAAGGCATGCTTGGCGCTGCGCTTTCCGCCGGAGATAGATCCCGCGACACCGCTACGGCTTGACGGGAGCCTCAATTAGCAGAACCCTTACATCTGGTCGAATTGCGAGTCCGAAAAGCAAGTGAGGCATGACATGACACTTCGGGTTTCTGGAAAAAGCATCAGTGTCGGCGAAGCTCTGCGTGAGCGTATTAGCGAACGGACCGAGGAAGTCTTGCGAAAGTATTTCGATGGCAACTACTCCGGCCACATCACTCTTTGCAAAGACGGCTTTGGTTTTCGCACCGATTGCGCACTGCATCTGGATTCCGGAATTACACTCGAAGCCGACGCGATGGCGGCCGATGCTTATGCCAGCGCGGATCAGGCATTGTTGCAGATCGAGAAGCGTCTGCGGCGCTACAAGAGCCGCCTGAAGGATCGCGCGGCGCGCAAGGCGCACGCTGCATCCGCCGCGATGTCTGAGCTCAATGGAGGCGGTATTGACGCCTCGAGCTATGTCATCGAAGCCATGCCGGAAGGCGAAGAAGACGTCACCGACTTCAATCCTGTGATCATCGCCGAAGCCACCACCTCGCTGAAGCGCTTTTCGGTGAGCGAAGCCGTGATGGAACTCGACATGACCGGCGCTGCGGTGATGGTGTTCCAGCATGGCAGCAGCGGCCGGATTAACGTCATCTATCGGCGCGCGGACGGGAACGTTGGCTGGGTCGATCCGCCGGCCACGAACGAGCGGGTGCGCCATTGACGCCCAGCGACAGCCTAACTATGGTCCGCCGCCTTCAGGAGGCTGCGGACCCCATCGGTTCCAACAGCTCTTGACGCAGCCCGGTCTGAGATCGATCTTTTAACCATACCAACGGCTTAATCACCTTCGGAACGCCCTATGACGATTACCGATCTGGTCGCACCAGAGGCGATTCTCCCTGCGTTGAAGGTCAACAGCAAGAAGCAGGCTTTGCAGGAATTATCCGCGCGCGCTGCTGTTTTGACCGGCCAGAACGAAAGGGCGATCTTCGAGGTGTTGCTGCAGCGAGAGAAGCTCGGCACCACAGC
Organism: Bradyrhizobium sp. SYSU BS000235; assembly: GCF_049747295.1. Classification (NCBI taxonomy): domain Bacteria; kingdom Pseudomonadati; phylum Pseudomonadota; class Alphaproteobacteria; order Hyphomicrobiales; family Nitrobacteraceae; genus Bradyrhizobium; species Bradyrhizobium sp. SYSU BS000235. Next base: position 2,258,212 of record NZ_JBMHJM010000001.1, on the reverse strand, counting down.
GGTTGGTTATGGCGTGGCCATTCCCCACGGCAAGTTGCCGAAACTTGAAAAGCTCTCGGGACTTTTCGCACGGCTGGAACGCCCGATTGATTTCGAGGCGATGGATGGCCAGCCGGTGGATCTGATCTTCCTGCTGCTTGCGCCGGAAGGTGCGGGCGCCGATCATCTCAAGGCACTGGCGCGAATTGCGCGCCTGCTGCGCGATCAGGAAATCGCCAAGAAGCTGCGGGCGTCGCGTGATGCCGAGGCGCTGTATTCGGTGCTGGCGCTGCCGCCCGCGACGGCAGCCTGATCATCGATCGTAAACCAAACCGACAAAATAAAACGGCAGCGCTCATCGCACTGCCGCTTCGCTTCCTTGAGCCTGCCGCGCGTCTTCAGTGGACGCTGACGGTTTCCAGCTCGTTGCTCCATGCATTGGCGATCGCCGCCTCGCGGCTATCGGTCAGCATGATCGGCGTGCCATCGGCTGCATGAAGCGCGAACAGCTTCAATCCCGGCGCAAGCTCCGGCGCCTGCGGGAAAAGGCCTGGCACGTCTTCTGAGCGAATTTGTTTGACGTAGGCGATGTGTCCCTCGCCCAGTGTTGCAAGCGCCTCCGGAGAGACATCAGGCTCGAAGATCACGTTAGCTTCAGTCATGGTCTCGACTCCTCACAGTTAACTAAGCGGTCGAGTCCGCTTCTGTTCCATTATTCGTGTTCATTGATCGCTATTGTCTTAATCACCCGTGCAGGCTCGGGCCGGGCCAGATCAATCGACAGCAGGCCGTTTTTCAGGTCTGCGCCCAGCACATACATCCCGTCGGCCAGCACAAAGGTTCGCTGGAAGTGCCTCGCGGCGATACCGCGATGGATGTACTGCCTGGTCTTGTCGTCTTGCTGCCGTCCGCGAATGACGAGCTGGTTCTCCTCCGTGGTCACATCGAGCTGGTCACGGGTAAACCCCGCAACCGCCAAAGTGATCCGCAGGCGTTCGGGCTGACCCTCGCCACGGCTGCACCGTTCGATGTTGTAAGGAGGATAACCGTCCGCCCCTTTGACGACGCGATCGAGCGCACGCTCGATTTCGTCGAATCCCAAAAGAAACGGACTCGATAGCGAAGGAACACGAGACATTCACAAAGTCCTCTCGAAGCGACTTTGACAGTTAAGGCCCTTTCGGCACCCTACCGGTGGCTTTGCGGCCCGCCGGATGAAATCAATATGGCGATGCACCCGGGGCTGTTCAAGGAGCCCCAAGTGGCTGCTCACAACTTGGAAAAATGGGGTGTTTTCCCGACCTAATCGCCAATTCGGCGCCCAGCGGCGCTGAACAGGTGCAGTTTTGCCCGTGGCGCCGCGATTTGAAGGCGTTCGCCGATTACGGGAACCGCCTCGCCCGGAAGCCGCACGATAATTTCGCCAGGCGGCAGTTCCCCTGGTTTCGCACTCACCGTGCGGGCCGCGCCGTCGTGTGCCGGTGTGCCGTACACATAGGTTTCCGGGCCCACCCGCTCGATCGCGTCAACGATGAGCTCAAGGCCAAGGCGGCCTGACGCGGAATCGCCCGAGATCGAGAAGTCCTCGGGACGGACGCCGAGCACGGCATCCCCGGGCGCATTCAATTGCAACCTGGCGAGTTGCGATTCCAAGCCGTTGGCTTTCAAGGGCAACAAATTCATCGGCGGCGCGCCAATGAAGGATGCCACGAAGGTGGTGGCGGGCTTGTTGTAGATGTCCAGCGGTTTGCCGATCTGCTCAACCACGCCGCCGTTCATGACGACGAGAATGTCGGCAAGCGTCATGGCCTCCAGCTGATCGTGGGTGACATAGATCGAGGTGGTGTTAAGGCGGCGCTGCAGTTTCCGAATCTCGACGCGCATGGCGATGCGCAGCTTGGCGTCGAGGTTGGACAGCGGCTCGTCGAACAGGAACACTTTCGGCTGCCGTACGATCGCGCGGCCCATGGCAACGCGCTGTCGCTGCCCGCCGGAAAGCTGTCGCGGCTTGCGTTCGAGCATGGGTGCGATCTCGAGAATCTGCGCAGCCTCTCGCACCCGCTTGTCGATCTCGGGCTTCGGCATGCCGCGATTTCGCAGGCCATACGCCATGTTGTTGTACACGCTCATATGCGGATAGAGCGCATAGTTCTGGAACACCATGGCGATGTCGCGCTCGGCGGGCTCGAGCTGATTGACGACGCGGCCGCCGATATCGATCGTGCCGCCGGTGATTGTTTCCAGCCCTGCCACCATGCGCAACAGCGTGGACTTGCCGCACCCCGAGGGACCGACCAGCACGCAGAATTGCCCATCGCCGATTTCGAATCCGACGCCCTTGATGGCTTCGACGCCGCCCGGATAGATTTTCCGCACATCGTGCAGAACGACGTTCGCCATACCTTGAATCCTATTTCTCGGTCTCGACAAGCCCGCGCACAAACAGCTTCTGCATCAGGATCACGACGGCCACCGGCGGCAGCATCGCCAGCACCGCGGTCGCCATCACGACCGGCCATTCGGTGAGTGCATCCGATGTGGTGATCATCTTGCGGATGCCGATGACGATGGTTTGCATGTCATCGCGCGTGGTGATCAGCAGCGGCCAGAGATATTGATTCCAGCCGTAGATGAACAGGATCACGAACAACGCCGCCATGTTGGTGCGGGACAGCGGCAGCAGCGTATCCTTGAAGAAGCGGAATGGTCCCGCGCCATCGATGCGCGATGCCTCGAGCAGTTCGTCCGGTACGGTCATGAAGAATTGCCGGAATAGCAGCGTCGCGGTGGCCGACGCGATCAGCGGCAACGACAGGCCGGCATAACTGTCGAGCAGGCTGAGATCGGCAGCGATCTTGTAGGTGGGATAGATTCGGACTTCCACCGGCAGCATCAGCGTGATGAAGATCAGCCAGAAAATCGACATCCGGAATGGAAACCGGAAGTAGACGATCGCGTAGGCCGACAGGATGGAAATCGCGATCTTGCCGAGTGCGATCGACAGCGCCATCACCAGCGAGTTGAGCAGCATCACCCCGACCGGCTCGCGCGTTGACCCACTGGTGCCGACGAAAATGGTTTTATAGTAGGTGTCGAGAAAGTGGCCGCCGGGCAGCAATGACATCTGCCCGTTGGCGATCTGCGCTGCTTCCTGGGTCGACGCGACGATGGCGAGATAGACCGGAAACGCCACGATGGCGATGCCGACCCACAAAATGAGATGCGCGACGTAACGCCGGATGCCCTGCCGCTCGACCATCAGTACGTCACCTTGCGTTCAATGTAGCGGAATTGAATGGCGGTGAGGGCGATGACGATGACCATCAGGATGACGGATTGTGCCGCGGAGCTGCCGAGGTTTCCGCCGAGCAGGCCATCGAGATAAACCTTGTAGACCAGGGTTTCTGTCGCCTTCGCCGGGCCGCCGCCCGTCATGGCATCAATGATGCCGAACGTGTCGAAGAACGCATAAACAACGTTGACGACAATCAAAAAGAAAATTGTCGGCGTCAGCAGCGGAAACGTCACCGTCCAGAAACGCCGCATCGGCTTGGCGCCGTCAATCGCCGCGGCTTCCAGCACGCTCTTGGGGATCGCCTGCAGGCCGGCGAGAAAGAACAGGAAGTTGTAGGAAATTTGCTTCCAGGTCGCCGCCATCACCACAAGGATGACGGCATGGTTGCCGTTGAGCAGGGGATTCCAATCGATGCCCATGGCGCGCAATCCGCGTGCCAGCACGCCCAGAGAGGGATGCAGCATGAAGATCCAAAGCACCCCAGCGATCGCCGGCGCGACCGCGTAAGGCCATATCAGCAGCGTGCGATAGATGGTGACGCCTCGCAACGGCTTGTCCGCCATCACCGCGAGCAGCAGTGCGATTGATAGAGACGCGCCGCCAATGGCCGCCGAGAAAGCGAAGGTCCTGACGATCGCATCGAAATATTCCGGCTGGTGCAGCAGCTCGATGTAATTTTCAAATGCGACAAAGGTCGTCGAGAGGCCAAACGCATCCTGCAACAGGAAGGATTGCCACACCGCCTGCGCCGCCGGCCAATAGAAGAAAATCAGCACGATCGTCACCTGCGGGATCAGCAGGACGAACGGCAAGAGGCGGGAATGGAAAACAGTCTGCTTCTGCATCACGCGTGCCCGGTCGGTGCGTCGGATGAGTCCTGTCCGAACCAGAGCCAATAATCGTCAGGATCGCGCAATTCGAATTCCTTCATCCCATAGTCGGTCACGCGCAGCTCGCTGACGGGTAACCCGGCGCTTTTCCAGGCTGCGTGCAGGGATGCGACGTCGTCTGGATAGAAGTAGAAAATCTGGAAATCCTTGGCGCGCTTAGGAAGCGCATCTAGTTCATCTCGTGGCGGCTGATTGAACATGATCCGCACGCTGTCGCGCCCGAGTAGGCACCATTTGGGCTCGGGCTCGCCGAAGCTGTTTAGAATGTCGAAGCCAAGCTGCTCGCCATAGAACGCCATCGTCCGTTTGAGATCGGACACACTCAGCATGGGAATGAGAGTGGTGAGCTTCATTCAGCGATCAAAGCAAAAAGGAAGGGCGAGACAAGCGCTGTCTCGCCCCTTTTGGGTTTACTTCGCAACCGTGCGCTCGAACTGGCGCAGCATCTGGTTGCCACGGGTAACAGCCGCATCAAGTGCTTCCTTGGCGGTCTTCTTGCCGGCCAGGGCGCTTTCGATTTCCTCGGCCCAGATATCGCGCAGCTGCACCATGTTGCCAAGACGCAGGCCGCGGGAATTTTCCGTCGGCTCCTTGTTGGTCAGTTCGCGCAACGGCGTTTCCAGATAGGGCTGATCCTTGTAGAAGCCCTCTGCCTTTGCCTTGGCGTAAGCGGCTTTGGTGATCGGCAGATAGCCGGAGGCCTTGTGGATCGCGACCTGACGGTCGGTGTCCGAGAGGAAGGCGAGGAATTTGGCAACGCCCTTGTATTCGTCGGGCTTCTTGCCGCCCATCACCCACAATGACGCGCCGCCGATGATCGAGTTCTGCGGAGCGCCCTTCACGTCCGGATAGTAAGGCATCGGGGCGTTGGTCCAGTCGAACTTCGCATTCGCTTTGACCTGGCCGAAGAACCCCGATGACGTCAGGAAGATCGGACATTCACCCGAGGTAAAGCGGCCTTCGCCGGTGTTGGTGCGTCCGGAATAATCGTAGGTCTTGTCCTTCTGAAGTTCGATCAGCTTCTCCAGATGCTTCACCTGCAGCGGGCCGTTGAATTCGAGCACGGTGTCGAACCCGTCGAGACCGTTTGCTTTGCTTGCAAGAGGAACGTTGTGCCACGACGACAGCTGTTCGAGATTGGCCCAGGTCACCCACGCCGTTGAAAATCCGCACGTGGAGTAGCCGGCGGCCTTCAGCTTCTTGGCGTCGTCGAACACCTCGGGCCAGGTCTTCGGAATTTCGGCGATGTTGGCTTTCTTCAGCGCATCCTTGTTGATCCACATCACCATAGAGGATGAGTTGAAGGGGAACGACAGCATTTCACCCTTCGATGTCGAGTAGTAACCGGTGATCGCCGGCAGATAAGCCTTCGGGTCGAACTTCTCTCCGGCGTCGGCCATCAGCTTGTAAACCGGCTTCACGGCGCCGGTCGCCGACATCATGGTCGCGGTGCCGACTTCGAACACCTGCAGGATATGCGGCGCATTGCCGGCGCGGAACGCGGCGATGCCGGCATTCATCGTGTCCGGATAGCTGCCTTTGTAGGAGGGGACGACTTTGTAATCGCTCTGCGAGGCGTTGAATTCTTCGGCAAGCTTGACGATCACGTCGTTGTTGCCGCCGGTCATGGCGTGCCACCACTGGATTTCGGTCACCGCCTGCGCCGGTGTCGCAAGTGCTATGAGGGCTGAAGTCGCCAAGCCAAAGCCAATCTGGCGCATTGTCATCGATGTTCTCCCTGAAGCCGTCACCATCGTTCGCGCGGTAGCAGCGCCGGATGACGTGCAAGTGACGCGCGATGGTAGTCGGGGAAGGTCGCCCGAGGGAAGCCCTAATTAAAGCGTTTTCGAGCGAAGTGGCTCCCGGTTCGCGTGAAGAAAACGCGTCAAACAAAAATTGAGAGCTTGAACTTTGGACGCGGTTCAACCGGCAAAATGAAAGGGCGAAGGTCGTCATTGACCTTCGCCCTTTCCTTTTGTTTTCGCGCTGCGAAACCAGCTAGTGGAGTAGATTTGGCATTCGCAGGAAGTGTCTGCTGAAGCGGGATACGAATGTTAGAATCGGACCACTAGCGTTTGCGCTCGCTAACCACTGTTCCCGCCGCATGAAGGTCTGCGATGTCCTTCGCCGAGTACCCGAACTCCGCGAGCACCTCGTCGGCATGCTCGCCGAATTTCGGCGGAACGCGGCGCAGCGACGCCTTGGTGCGATCGAAGCGGACCGGAGAAGCGACGCCCTTGTACCAGTCCTTTTCGATGATATCGCCGCGGTACTTGGTGTGTTCGTTGGCCAGCGCCTTGTCGATGGATTGCACCGGACCTGCGGGCAGGCCGGCGGCGAGCAGCCGGCGGCATAGAGGTTCGCTGTCGTGCTGCTTCAGGATCGCTTCGAGTTCGGCACGCAATGCATCGCGATGTTCAACACGATCGCGGTTGCGGGCGAAACGCGGATCGGTCCCGAGTTCGGGCTTGCCGAGCTCCTTGCACAGCTTGCGGAATGTGGCGTCGTTGCCGACGCCCATGAAGATATTTCCGTCGCGTGCCGCAAACACTGCGTAAGGCACGAGATTGGGATGCTCGTTGCCGGTCAGTGCGGGGGGCTTGCCGTGCATGAAGAAGTTCGCGGTATGCGGATGCATGATCGCGAGCCCGGTTTCGTAAAGCGTCGCTTCGACGAACTGGCCAAGCCCCGATTTTTCGCGCTCCGCAAGTGCCATCAGGATACCGACCGTCGCATAGAGACCGGTCGCCATGTCCACCAGTGCAACGCCGATGCGCGTCGGGCCGCTTTCCTGTGAGCCGGTCGCCGCCATCAGTCCAACCATCGACTGGATGATCGCGTCATACCCCGGATGGCCGCCGTGTGGTCCATCCGCACCGAATCCTGAAATACGGCAATGAATCAGCTTCGGGAATCGGCCGCGCAGGACATCGTTGCCAATGCCCCATTTGTCGAGGGTGCCCGGCTTGAAATTCTCGATCAGCACATCGGCTGTCTCGAGCATCTTCATCAGGACCGTGCGTCCACCTTCCGACGCGAGGTCGAGCCCGATCGAGCGCTTGTTGCGGTTTGCACCAAGGAAGTAGGCTGCATCGTCCTCGTGAAACGGAGGGCCCCAGTCGCGCGTCTCGTCACCGGCTGGCGGTTCAACCTTGATAACATCCGCGCCGTGGTCCGCGAGAATCTGCGTGCAATAGGGACCGCCCAGCACGCGTGACAGGTCAATCACACGCAATCCGGCTATCGCTCCGGCGCCTGGTAGTGTCATCGGTGAACCTTTGATCTGCGAGAAAGCAGAAACATCGCTATCGCGACGTCACAGCTTGTTGTGGGTTCGTCACATTGGAGGAATTTGAACGGCGCCGTCAATATCGGCGCGTGCAGGGACCCATGCGGAGGCGAGAGTCCATCAGCGCTTTTCAATAAAAGCGATCTCCGGGAAGATGTTCAGGAGGCGAACATCCGCTCTCGATATCGAGAGGGGAGTTGGTGGAGCCAGGCGGGATCGAACCGCCGACCTCTTGCATGCCATGCAAGCGCTCTCCCAGCTGAGCTATGGCCCCGAACCTCACCGCGCGAAGCAGGTCGCGCGGGGAATCGTGAAAGATCACACTTGAGCGTTTATCTCAAGTCTCTTCATCACCCGAAACGTCACCGATGATGTCGGTCACGTCTTCATCGTCTTCTTCGTCCTCGGCGATGAAGGTCGAATCATCGTCATCGTCGTCGCCGAGCGAGTCATCCACCTCGATATCGTCCTCGGATTCCGGCATCGCAGCCTTGACCTTGCCGGAATTCTCCTCGGCATCGGCCTCCTCGAGCGAGACCAACTCTTCGGATTCCGCGGCCTCCGGCACGATGGAAGAAGAAGCAGCCGCAGCCGCACGCGCGGCCTCGCCCCGTCCCCGGGTCACCGGTGCCGGTGCGATCGGGACGACTTCGCCCGTATAAGGCGAAATCACCGGGCTTTTGTTCAGGTCATAGAACTTTTTGCCTGTCGTTGGGCAAATGCGCTTGGTTCCGAGATCGGCTTTGGCCACGGGCGGAGTCCTGAGAATGTCGAGAAAAACGGAGCTTCACTTGGCTAGTTGCGTCGCCGCTGTCAATAGCGGTTTGAATGATAAATGACCGGGTCGTGACGTCCTCACGGTCTCGTGGTAGGAGCCGCCCTGCGTAAAGGATCCCGAAATTGTCTCATTCTGACCAGCCTACCCCGCTCCAATCGCGGTCCAGCGGCCCGCTGAGCGGGCGCGTCCGCGTGCCCGGCGACAAGTCGATCTCCCATCGCGCCCTCATCCTGGGTGCGCTGGCTGTGGGGGAAACCCGCATTTCCGGCCTTCTGGAGGGCGAAGATGTCCTCAATACCGCCAAGGCCATGAGGGCGCTGGGGGCGCAGGTCGAGCGTACCGGAGAAGGCGCGTGGACGGTCCACGGCGTCGGCGTCGGTGGCTTCAAGGCGCCCGACGCGCCGCTGGATTTCGGGAACAGCGGGACCGGATGCCGCCTCGCCATGGGCGCGGTGGCCGGCAGTCCGATCGTGGCTACATTCGATGGCGATGCCTCGCTGCGCAAACGGCCGATGCGCCGGATTCTCGACCCCCTCGAACTGATGGGTTCCAAGGTGACATCGAGCGGCGACAGCGGCCGTCTGCCGATGACGCTGCAAGGTGCGCGCGACCCGCTGCCGATTGTCTACCGGACCCCGGTGGCCTCGGCCCAGATCAAGTCCGCTGTTCTGCTGGCTGGTCTTTCGGCGCCTGGCGTGACCACGGTGATCGAGACGGAAGCCAGCCGCGATCACACCGAACTGATGCTCAGTCATTTCGGTGCGCATGTGGTCACCACGAACGAGGGCACGCACGGCCGCAAGATCTCGCTCACCGGCCAGCCGGAGCTGCATGGCGCCAACGTTGTCGTCCCGGCCGATCCATCCTCCGCGGCGTTCCCGATTGTTGCCGCGCTCATCGCGCCGGGATCCGATGTCGTTCTGACCGATGTGATGACAAATCCGCTGAGAACAGGGCTTTTCACGACGCTGCGTGAAATGGGCGCCTCCATCGAGGAAAGCCACCAGCGCAACGATACCGGTGAGCCGATGGCGCAGTTCCGCATTCGTGCGTCGCAGCTGCGCGGCGTCGAGGTGCCACCGGAGCGTGCACCATCGATGATCGACGAATATCTCGTGCTCGCGGTCGCCGCGGCTTTTGCCGAAGGGACCACGACGATGCGCGGTCTGCAGGAGTTGCGCGTCAAGGAATCCGATCGCCTGCAGGCCACCGCGGACATGCTTCGCGTCAACGGTGTCCAGGTCGAGATTTCCGGTGACGACATGATCGTGGTCGGCAAGGGCCACGTCCCAGGCGGGGGTCTTGTCGCCACCCACATGGATCACCGTATCGCGATGTCGGCCCTGGTCATGGGCACGGCCGCGGATGCGCCGGTCAAGGTTGACGACACCACCTTCATTGCCACGAGCTTCCCGGACTTCATTCCGATGATGCGCGCTCTCGGAGCGGACCTTACATGATCATCGCAATCGACGGGCCGGCAGCCTCCGGCAAGGGCACCCTGGGCAAGCGTCTCGCCGCGCATTACCACTTCCGCCACCTCGACACCGGGCTGATCTACCGCGCCGTCGCCAAGGCGGTGCTGGATGCGGGGGATGACCTCAAAGACGAGGCGCGCGCCGCCGCGCTGGCCGCCGAGCTCGATCCGGCCGCATTTGGCGATCCTGTTTTGAAGACCCAGGCGGTCGGAGAAGCCGCCTCGGTGGTTTCCGCCCACCAGTCGGTACGCGCCGCGCTCCTGACATTCCAGCGCAACTTTGCAGCCGGTCCTCCGGGGGCGGTGCTTGATGGCCGGGACATCGGAACTGTGATTTGCCCCGACGCCGATGTGAAGATTTTCGTGATTGCGGACCCGGTGGTGCGGGCCCGGAGACGGGCTCTGGAGATGCGGGCGCGAGGCGAGGCAGCGGATGAGGCGGCCGTGCTCGCGGACATCCTGAAACGCGATGAACGGGACAAAAACCGGGCCGCAGCGCCTTTAAAGGCTGCCCCGGATGCATACTTGCTGGATAACTCTCATTTGGATATAGAGAGCGGAGTCCGGGCTGCCATCGACATTGTCGAGGCCGTTCGAGCGGGCCGGCCGAGGGCATAGTCCCTGCCGTTATTGGAGGAATGCCCGCTCCAGGTTCTCGAACGTCGGCTGCTTTGAGGTCGATTTTCACCTTGGGCTTGGACTTACACGTCACGCGCGCAGAAGCGCGTCAATCATCGTATCGCTCGTGCAGGCACCCCGCCGGCCCGTTCTCGCAAGAAATTTGCGGGGCGGTCGTCAAAGGTTGCGGACCCTCTGACACTGGATGCGCGATACGCCCTTACCCCGCTGCCGGCATTCCGCATTTGGAGAACAAATGGCTTCGACTGCTAATTCTTATAATCCTTCCCGCGACGATTTCGCCGCCATGCTCGACGAGTCCTTCGCAGGCGGCAACCTGCAGGAAAGCTCTGTCATCAAGGGCAAGGTTGTTGCGATTGAGAAGGATATGGCCGTCATCGACGTCGGCCTGAAGACCGAGGGCCGCGTGGCTCTCCGTGAATTCAACGGCCCGGGCCGTGAAAGCGACCTCAAGGTCGGCGACGAGGTCGAGGTGTTTCTCGACCGGATCGAGAATGCCCTCGGTGAAGCTGTGCTGTCGCGCGACAAGGCGCGCCGCGAAGAGAGCTGGGGCAAGCTTGAGAAGGCCTTCAACAACAACGAGAAGGTCAACGGCATCATCTTCAATCAGGTCAAGGGTGGCTTCACCGTCGATCTCGACGGCGCCGTGGCCTTCCTGCCGCGCTCGCAGGTCGATATTCGTCCGATCCGCGATGTCGCTCCGCTGATGAACAACTCGCAGCCGTTCCAGATCCTCAAGATGGATCGCCGCCGCGGCAACATCGTTGTGTCGCGCCGCACGGTCCTCGAAGAGACCCGCGCCGAACAGCGTCAGGAATTGGTGCAGAACCTCGAAGAAGGTCAGGTCATCGACGGTGTGGTCAAGAACATCACCGATTACGGTGCGTTCGTTGATCTCGGCGGCATTGACGGCCTGCTCCATGTCACCGACATCGCATGGCGCCGCGTCAATCACCCGACCGAAGTGCTGACCATCGGTCAGACGGTCAAGGTGAAGATCATCAAGATCAACCACGAGACCCATCGCATTTCGCTCGGCATGAAGCAGCTGCTGGACGATCCATGGCAGGGCATCGAGGCGAAGTATCCGCTGAACTCGCGCTTCACCGGACGCGTCACCAACATCACCGACTACGGCGCATTCGTCGAGCTGGAGCCGGGCATCGAAGGCCTGATCCACGTCTCGGAGATGTCGTGGACCAAGAAGAACATGCACCCCGGCAAGATCGTTTCGACCTCGCAGGAAGTCGAAGTGCAGGTGCTCGAGGTGGATTCCGCCAAGCGCCGTATCTCGCTCGGTCTCAAGCAGACCATGCGCAATCCGTGGGAAGTGTTCGTCGAGAAGTTCCCGGTCGGTTCGACCGTCGAAGGCGAAGTCAAGAACAAGACCGAATTCGGTCTGTTCCTCGGCCTCGAAGGCGAAGTGGACGGCATGGTCCATCTCTCCGACCTCGACTGGAAGCAGCCGGGTGAGCAGGTCATCGACAACTTCAAGAAGGGCGACATGGTCAAGGCCGTCGTTCTCGATGTGGATGTCGAGAAGGAGCGTATCTCGCTCGGCGTCAAGCAGCTCGAAGGCGATCCGTTCGCCGAGCCGGGCGACGTCAAGAAGGGCGCTGTGGTGACCTGTGAAATCCTCGAAGTGAAGGACACCGGTATCGAGGTTCAGATCACCGGCACCGACTTCACCACCTTCATCAAGCGCTCCGAACTGGCGCGTGACCGTGGCGATCAGCGCGCTGAACGCTTCGCGGTTGGCGAAAAGGTCGACGCTCGCGTCATCCAGTTCGACAAGAAGGCCCGCAAGGTGCAGGTCTCGATCAAGGCGCTTGAAGTCGCTGAGGAGAAGGAAGCCATCGCACAGTACGGCTCATCCGATTCGGGCGCGACGCTGGGCGACATTCTCGGCAACGCGCTCAAGAAGCGCGACAAGTAAGCGCGACAATCGAACGACGGATAGTCGTTCTGTCACAAATCGGGCTCCGGAATTTTCCGGAGCCCTTTTTTTTGGCCTTCTTTGTATGCCTCTCTGCCGTTCGGCGCTGCTCGTATCCGGACGCCATGCTTTCTTCAAATTAGATGGCAATTGATGTATTGAAGTTACCGGATAGCAAGGCTGAGGCCTCAGAACGGCGAGTTCTTTCAACACCCTAGAGTTCTCATCCTATAAGCCTTTCACATCATTCGACGGTTCAGGAGAAAACCATGTCGCTGGATTCCGATGCGATCGTCGATCGCCGCCGCATTCGTCGCAAGCTGACGTTCTGGCGCTTCATTGCCGCGCTGGGGATTATCGCTGCCGTCATCGCGGTGGCGGTACTCGGCACACCTGCCGGACGCAGCGCGGTCGGCGGCTCGAGCTCGATCGCGCGGGTCAAGATCGACGGCCTGATCCGCAGCGATCAGGAGCGGGTCGAGGCGCTTGAACGTCTGGAGAGGTCGTCGGCCGCTGCCGTCATTGTCCATATCAATTCGCCCGGCGGCACCACTGCAGGCTCGGAACAACTCTACGACGCGCTGACGCGCCTGAAGGCGAAGAAGCCGCTCGTCGTCGTGGTCGAAGGTTTGTGCGCATCCGGCGGCTATATCGCCGCGCTCGCGTCCGACCAGATCATTGCGCAGCAGAGCTCGCTGGTCGGCTCAATCGGCGTCCTGTTTCAATATCCGAATTTCTCGGAACTGATGAAGACCGTGGGCGTGAAGGTCGAAGAGGTGAAATCGTCGCCCTTGAAAGCGGCGCCCAACGGCTATGAACCAACCAGTCCGGAGGCACGAGCGGCGCTCGATGCGCTGGTGAAGGACTCCTACGCGTGGTTTCGCGACCTGGTGAAGACGCGCCGCAGCATGGACGACACAACGCTGCAGACCGTATCCGATGGCCGAGTCTTCACGGGCCGCCAGGCCGTGTCCCTGAAGCTGATCGATCAACTCGGCGATGAGAAGACCGCTGTTGCCTGGCTTGTGGCGCAGAAGAAAATCTCTTCCGAGCTTCCTGTAAGGGATTTCAAGCTGACGCCGCGCTTCGGCGATATGACTTTCCTGCGCGCTGCAGCGTCTTTTGCACTGGATACGGTCGGTCTGAGCAGCATCGCGCGGCAGCTTGAACAATCCGGTGTGGTGCGTGCCGTCGATCGCTTTGGTCTCGATGGCATGCTGGCGCTGTGGCACCCCAACGCATCGAATTGATTGTCATGAATCTGGTTTCAGCCATTGCTTGCCGCAGCGCGGTGGTGAGGCCAAGCGCGAAATTTTGTCCTTGTCATGTAGTTTAGCGGCCATTTGCCTTGAATTAGCGACTTGACAGTTCGCGGCTTTTTCAAGGAAATGGTTACCCGCACGCACGGATCCAACAGTCGATGATCAAATCCGAACTCGTTCAGCGCATCTCCGAGCACAACCCGCATCTCTATCAGCGGGATGTCGAGAACATCGTGAATGCCATTCTCGACGAAATCGTTGCCGCTCTTGCGCGTGGTGATCGTGTGGAGCTGCGTGGCTTCGGCGCGTTTTCAGTGAAGCATCGCCCCGCCCGCGCTGGCCGCAATCCACGCACCGGTGCGCATGTGCCGGTCGAGGAAAAGAGCGTGCCGTTCTTCAAGACCGGCAAGGAAATGCGTGAGCGGCTCAACCGCGATGACACGGGCGAAGCTGGAGCTTCTGCCTGATTTAGCCTGTATTTGCGGGTATTCCTGAGTACGATCGATCATATCGCTGTCCCTGCGTTGACAGGGATCAAGACCCGCTGTCGTCGTGAGGACTCGCATGCTCCGCAAGATCGTCAATGCCTTGGTGATACTGCCGCTCGCGATCATCTTCGTGGTGTTCGCGGTGGCGAACCGTCAATTGGTCACATTGTCGTTTGATCCATTTGCTTCAAACGATCCGGCGCTGGGTGTGACGTTGCCGCTGTTCATCGTCATTATCGCTGCCGCCATTTTCGGCGTCATTGCGGGAGGCATCGCGACCTGGTTCGGCCAGCACCGGTGGCGGAAGGCGGCGAAACTGCACGAAGCGGAAGCCCGCCACGCCCGAGCTCAGCTGGCGGATCTGCGCGAGCGGATGCAGGCGGCATCGGGCGGCGATCGGCAGGTTCCAGCGATCGGCTCCGCCTCACAATACGGGTCTGTCGGGCGAGACAAGTACGGCGCGACGTTGTAGAACCCGCTTCGATTGCCGGTCCTATCCTTAATCTGCGGCCAATGGCCCAACCCTCGTCCCGAAACCATGTCACTTGTGGTGAAAATCTGCGGTCTGTCCCAGCGCGACACCCTTGAGGTGGCGCTGGATGCTGGCGCAGACATGGTGGGCTTTGTGTTCTTCGAGGCATCGCCACGCCATGTCGGTCTCGGCGCCGCGCGCGAGCTTGGCCGGCAGGTCAATGGTCGCGCCGTCAAAGTGGCGCTCACGGTCGATGCGGATGACGCGACACTGGAGAATATTATCGAGGCACTGCGACCGGGGCTGCTACAGCTTCACGGCAGCGAGAGCGTGGCGCGGGTGCGGGACATCAAGCAGAAATTCGGATTGCCCGTGATGAAGGCTATTCCAGTGGGCACTGCTGCCGATCTTGCCGGGCTCCCTGGATATGCAGCCGTATCTGACCGCATTCTGTTCGATGCGCGCGCGCCGAAAGACGCCACGCGCCCTGGCGGACTTGGAGTGCCGTTCGATTGGCATCTCCTGGAAAACGTCAAGCTGGACGTACCGGTCATGGTGTCGGGCGGATTGACCATCGGCAATGTCGCGGAAGCTCTCAGCATCACCCACGCCGGTGGCGTCGATATTTCCTCGGGCGTCGAAAGCGCGCCGGGGGTCAAAGACCCCGACATGATCCGCAGTTTTATCCGTGCCGCACGCGAGGCGGAAACCATGTCTGCAAACCTGAAAGTCGCGAGTCGCGTATGAGCCTGCCTCTTCCCAACTCCTTCCGCTCCGGTCCCGATGAGCGCGGCCATTTTGGAATTTTCGGCGGACGCTACGTCGCCGAAACATTGATGCCGCTGATCCTCGATCTGGAAAAAGCCTACGCCGACGCCAAGGCTGATCCCGCGTTTCAGCGCGAGATGAACGGCTACCTCAAGGACTATGTCGGCCGCCCGTCGCCGCTGTATTTTGCCGAACGGCTCACTGAGCATCTCGGTGGTGCAAAGATCTATCTGAAGCGTGAAGAGCTCAATCACACCGGCTCACACAAGGTGAACAACGTGCTCGGCCAGATCATGGTCGCGCGGCGCATGGGCAAGAAGCGCATCATCGCGGAAACCGGTGCCGGTCAGCATGGCGTTGCCACCGCGACGCTTTGTGCGCGGTTTGGGCTTGAATGCATTGTCTACATGGGCGCGGTCGACGTCGCACGGCAGGCGCCGAACGTGTTTCGCATGGAGATGCTGGGCGCCAAGGTGGTGCCGGTGCAGTCGGGCACGCGCACGCTGAAGGACGCGATGAACGAGGCGCTGCGCGACTGGGTCACCAACGTGCACAACACGTTCTATTGCATCGGCACGGTCGCCGGTCCGCATCCTTATCCCATGATGGTGCGCGATTTTCAGTCGATCATCGGTCATGAAGCGCGCGCGCAGATCCAGGAGATCGAAGGCCGTTTGCCGGATTCGCTGATTGCCTGCGTCGGCGGCGGCTCCAATGCGATGGGCTTGTTTCATCCGTTCCTCGACGATCCGGGCGTTGAGATTTATGGCGTTGAGGCGGCCGGACACGGCCTCACAAATCTGCACGCGGCCTCGATCGCGGGTGGTCGCCCGGGCGTCCTCCATGGCAACCGCACCTATCTGCTGATGGACGATGACGGCCAGATCCAGGACGCGCATTCGATCTCGGCAGGCCTCGATTATCCGGGCATCGGTCCCGAGCACTCTTGGCTGCACGAGACCGGCCGCGTCACCTATCTCTCGGCAACCGACGACGAAGCGCTCGATTCCTTCATGCTGCTGTCACGGCTGGAGGGAATCCCGCCCGCGCTGGAATCCGCACATGCCATCGCCAAGGCGGTGGAGCTCGCACCGAAGCGGCCGAAAGATCACCTGATGGTCGTCAACCTGTCCGGCCGCGGCGACAAGGACATTCCGCAGATCACGGAAATCCTGAAAGGCAAGAACAAGTGACCACGCGCATCGACACACGTTTTGCCGAGCTGAAAAAGCAGGGCCGCTCCGCTTTCGTCACCTTTGTGATGTGCGGTGATCCCGATCTTGCAACGTCCCTTGCCATCATCAAGGCGCTGCCGAAGGCGGGCGCGGACATCATTGAAATCGGCATGCCGTTCACCGATCCGATGGCGGATGGTCCCGCGATTCAGGCCGCGGGCCTTCGCGCGCTCAAGGCCGGCACGACATTGAAGAAGACCCTCGATGTGGTGCGCGAATTCCGCAGCGAGGATGCCACGACGCCGATCGTGCTGATGGGGTACTACAATCCGATTTACATTTACGGCGTCGATAAATTTCTGGCCGATGCGAAGACCGCCGGTGTCGACGGCTTGATCATCGTCGACCTGCCGCCGGAAGAAGACACCGAGCTGTGCTTGCCGGCGATGAAGGCGGGATTGAATTTCATTCGTCTCGCGACGCCGACGACCGACGACAAGCGCCTCCCGGCGGTGCTCGCCAACACATCGGGCTTCGTCTACTACGTCTCGATCACCGGCATTACCGGCGCCGCCGCTGCGGACACGGCGCAAGTCACGAGCGCTGTCGCCCGCATCAAGCGTCACACGGATTTGCCTGTGTGCGTCGGGTTCGGCATCCGCACCCCGGAGGCGGCACGCGGCATTGCGCAGGCCGCCGACGGAGCTGTGGTGGGCTCCGCACTGATCGATGCGTTGAAGGCGACGCTCGACACCGAGGGCCGTGCTACGGCCAAGACCGTGGCCGCGGTTGCCGATCTCACCGCCGCACTTGCCCAGGGCGTGCGCGGGGCAAAGCAGGCCGCGGAATAGTTTTGGTCCCCTTGTGGGGGAGGGCGCCAGACCGCACATAAGCGGGGCGCGCATGGAGTTTAGATATGAACTGGTTGACCAACGTCGTCCGGCCGAAAATCCGCAGCATTCTGAAGCGGGAAACGCCGGAAAACCTCTGGATCAAATGTCCGGATTCCGGACAGCTGGTGTTCTACAAGGATGTCGAGCAGAACCAGTTCGTCATTCCCGGTTCGAACTATCACATGCGCATGGGCGCTGTGGCGCGGCTCAAGTCGATCTTCGACAATGAGACATGGTTCGACGTGGCGCTGCCGGAGGTGGTGGCTGACCCGCTCAAATTTCGCGACGAACGCAAGTATGTCGACCGCATCAAGGATGCGCGCACCAAGACCGGCCTCAACGACGCGGTGAAAGTCGGCTACGGCAAGCTCGAAGGCAATCCTGTCGTTGTTGCGGTTCAGGACTTCGACTTCATGGGTGGCTCGCTCGGCATGGCAGCCGGTGAAGCCGTGGTCAAAGGCCTCGAACTCGCAGTCGAGAAGAAGTCGCCCTTCATCATTTTCGCAGCCTCAGGCGGCGCGCGTATGCAGGAAGGCATCCTGTCGCTGATGCAGATGCCGCGCACCACGGTGGCGATTCAGATGCTGCGCGAAATTCAGCAGCCCTACATCGTCGTGCTGACAAATCCGACCACGGGCGGCGTCACGGCTTCGTATGCGATGCTCGGTGACGTGCAGATCGCGGAGCCGGGTGCACTGATCGGTTTTGCCGGCGCGCGCGTGATCGAACAGACGATCCGCGAAAAGCTGCCCGAGGGATTCCAGCGCGCGGAATATCTCAAGGAGCACGGCATGGTGGACATGGTGGTGCACCGTCACGACCTGCGTGCCACGCTGGCGCGGCTCTGCCGTCTGTTGACCAAGACTCCTGCGGTCGAGGGCTTTGCAACGGCGGCGCCGCCCGTTGATCTGCCCGCGGCAGCGTCCCCCGCGTGAGCTCGTCGCCCGCTCCATCGCCGCCGTCCTACGACGACATTCTGGCGCGTCTCGCTTCATTGCATCCCAAGCGTATCGATCTGACGCTTGATCGCATGTGGCGCATTCTTGATCGCCTCGATCATCCCGAAAAAAGAATTCCGCCGGTCATCCAGGTGGCCGGTACCAACGGCAAGGGATCGACCGTCGCATTCCTGCGCGCCATTCTGGAAGCGGCGGGCTTGCGGGTCCATGTTTACACGTCGCCGCATCTGGTGCGCTTCAACGAACGCTTCCGTCTCGGGAAGGTCGGCGGTGGCGTTCTTGTCACCGACGATGAGCTGCGTGCAGCCCTGGATCATTGCGAGCGCGTCAACGACGGCGAACCGATTACACTTTTCGAGATTGAGACCGCGGCGGCGTTCCATCTGTTCGCCGAACATCCTGCGGATGTCACATTGCTGGAGGTCGGCCTCGGCGGTCGTCTCGACGCGACCAACGTGATCGAGCAGCCACTGGCCAGCGTGATCACGCCGATCAGCATGGACCATCTCGAATTTCTTGGTGATACGCTGGGAAAAATTGCCGCCGAGAAAGCGGGAATCATCAAACGAGGCGTGCCGGTGGTGTGCGCGGAGCAGGCCCCGGAAGCTGCCGACGTGATCGAGCAGACTGCAAAGCGTGCCCGCGCCGCGCTTCATGCCGCGACCCAGCAGTGGCATGTCACGGTCGAGCGTGGGCGGCTGGTTTATCAGGACGAGCGGGGACTCCTCGATCTCGTTCCGCCGCGGCTGTTCGGGCGGCATCAGTTCGACAATGCGGGGCTGGCAATCGCGACGCTGCGGGCGATCGACGCCTTCAAGATTGATCCGGCCTCCTTTGAGCAGGGCATTGCCCGCGCGGAGTGGCCCGCGCGCATGCAACGCCTTGCCACCGGTGCGCTGGTGAATGCCGCTCCGCCGGATGCGGAAATCTGGCTCGACGGCGGCCACAATCCTGATGGCGGACGGGTGGTGGCGGATGCGCTGGGCGATCTGGAAGAACGCGTTCCGCGTCCGCTGGTCGTGATCGCGGGCATGATGGGCAACAAGGACGCGCAGGGCTTCCTGGCGAATTTTGCCGGTCTCACCCGCCATATCATCGCGGTGAGAATTCCCGGCGAGGAGAACGCGATGGCGCTCGACACGCTCGCGGATGCTGCGCGCCAGATTGGAATGCGTGTCGAAACCGCCGCCAGTGTCGAAGCAGCGCTGGGGGCGATCGCGAAACTTGCCTATGAAGTGCCGCCCCGCATTCTCATCACCGGTTCGCTCTATCTTGCCGGTCACGTTCTGCGCGAGAACGGCACATTACCGCAGTAAGCTTGCTGCGCGCGCAAAACGAAACGGCCGGCTGATCGCCGGCCGTTTCTCAAACCTTAAATCAAACGACGATCAGACCGCGCCGCTGATCCACTGCTGAAGCTTCTGCTTCGGCGCTGCGCCGACCTGCCGCGACGCCATTTCGCCGCCCTTGAAGATCATCAGGGTGGGAATCGACATCACGCCGTACTTCGACGCCGTCTTCGGGCTCTCGTCGACATTGAGTTTGACGATCTTGACCTTGTCGCCCATTGCACCGGCGATCTCGTCAAGCGCAGGCGCAATCATGCGGCAAGGACCGCACCACTCCGCCCAGAAATCGACGACGACCGGGCCGTCCGCCTTGAGAACTTCCGTATCGAAATCGGCGTCCGAAACCTTGCCCACACTCATGTGATTTGCCTCGTTGGATGAAGAAGCGCGCCTTTGAAGAATCGCGCGCCGTAAAACGTAAATTCAACCTATGAACGCGCCCTTGCGGGGTCAAGGCTGGGTGATCGGGATGGCTTCCATGCAAATGCATGCATCCTCCGACCGGAACGCAGGCCAGTTCAATGGCTTAAGCCGAGCAGGGGCTTGGGTTAGGTCGAATAAGCCCCTACTAGATCAGCGATTGCAGCTCTGCATCCAGCGCGGCCGGCGGAATTTCCATCATCTGGGCCGTTTCCGTCCACAGCAATGCACAGCGGATCGATCGGGCCGGATACAGGTTTCTCAGCACGCGCCGGTAGAGGGCCATCTGCCGGATGTAAGCCTGCGGCGCGTCGGTGACGGCACCTGGGGGGCTGTGGTTGGTCTTGTAGTCGACGATCAAGACCTCGGCCTCGGTCACCACCAGGCGGTCGACCTGGCCGGAGACCAGCGCGGGCGGCCGGCCGCGACGTTCGATGCGCCCGGCAATGGACACTTCGGCCCGGCTGCCCGCAGCAAACAGCGGCGCGAAGACCGGGCTCTCGATCAACAGCATCACCTGTTGGGCCAGCGCGTCCCGTTCCGCGCCGTCAAACCAGTCTTTCGCGTTCCGCTCCAGGAAGGCCCCCGCAGCCTCCGCGCGCCGCTCTGGCGCGACATCCGGCAATGACTGGAGCAGGCGGTGGGTGAAAGTTCCGCGCTTCAACGCCCGTTCGCGGGCCCGCCGTGTTTCCTCGGTGACGACTGCATGGGCGTCGCTGTCGGCGGCATCGGACGGACGCAGCAACACGTCTGCGGCGGCTTCCGGTGGCGCTGGATCGCTCAGCCACGCAGGCAAGGGTTCAGGTGCCGGACTGTCCTGTACGGCAACCACGCCCGCCGGCGGCTCGACGTCTTCAAGGCGCGAGTAACGCTGAACCGGCCCCGAGGCGGTCTGGATTTCCTGATGCTGTAGGTCGGATGCCAAGAGGCCTTTCGTGATCAGGTCATACCAGGAGAGTTCGCGCACGGCGTTGCGGTTCCCCGGCAGCACGCCGCCGACGATCAGGCGATCGGCAGCGCGGGTCATGGCGACGTAAAGCAGGCGGCGATATTCGTCCTCGGTGTCGTCCTTCATCGCGGCACGGGCCACCGCCACAGCCGGAGGATCGTCGGCCTTCCGTCCCGCCCAGAGCACAACGCCGGGCGCGTCGGGGGCGGCATTGCCTTGCGGCATGCGGATGAGGTTCATCCG
The DNA here is from genome assembly GCF_049747295.1 of Bradyrhizobium sp. SYSU BS000235. Classification (NCBI taxonomy): domain Bacteria; kingdom Pseudomonadati; phylum Pseudomonadota; class Alphaproteobacteria; order Hyphomicrobiales; family Nitrobacteraceae; genus Bradyrhizobium; species Bradyrhizobium sp. SYSU BS000235. Next base: position 2,236,951 of record NZ_JBMHJM010000001.1, on the reverse strand, counting down.
CTGGGTGTCCGCGGGGGACGTCGTGGTGTCGACAAGGAACACGACTGACGCCTCGAGCCCCTTGGAGCCGTGAACGGTCATGACGCGGACTTCGTCGCGCGCGATTTCCATGTCGCGTTTGACTTCGGTGTCGGCGGCCCGCAGCCACGCCATGAAGCCCTGCAGTGAGGCCGGGGCTTTCTGCTCGTAGGTGAGAGCCAGTTCGAGAAACTCGTCCAGCGCGTCGTTGGCTTCCGGCCCCAGCCGCTCCAGAATCCGTCCGCGGCCTTTGTCACCGCCGAGCAACCACGCGTAGAATGTGAACGGCGTCTCGTTCGCAAATCGCTTTTCACAGATTTCAAGACGGCTCAGAGCGAGTCGAAGCTTATCGCTATGGCCTGCGTGTTCCGCCAACGCATCACGCAAGGAGCCTTTGCGGTCCGGCGCGATCGTGAGCAAGTCGTCGTCGTCGAGGCCGAACAGGGGACTCTTCAATGCGACCGCGAGCGCCAGATCGTCGCTCGGCAACAGCAACGCATCGGCCAGATTCATCAGATCGATGACCGCGATGTGCTCGGTCAGTTTCAGCCGGTCGGCGCCGGCCACGGGAATGCCGGCATGCTTCAGGGCCTGGATGATCGAATCGAAGGCCTTTCCGCGCCGCCGCACCAGGATGAGCACGTCGCCATAGCGCAGCGGCCGGCGCCTATGCGTGGAGCCGGTCATGGTGGTGACGTCAATCAGTGATCGGATCTCGCCTTGAACCCGCCGGGCCAATCTCACTTCCGGGCTGGTTTCTGATACCGCATCGAAAGGCGCGTCCCAGCCTTCGATGGCCTCTCGCGTGTCAGGCTCTTCAAGTTGCCAGAGATCGACCAGCGCAGGGGCCGCGTCACCCAGCGCATCATGCACGGGGTAGGCGTTCTCCACCGCATGAATGCTTTTGTAGATGCCGGGCTCGCGAAACACGTAGTCGACGGACTTCAGGATGGTCCAGCCGGATCGGAACGAATGCTTGAACGACACCGGCTCAAACGCGAGGCCAGCCGCCTTGAAGCGCCGTTCGATGTCACGACGGCGGGAAGCAAACTCGCGTGGATCGGCGCCCTGGAACGAGAAGATCGATTGCTTTTCGTCGCCGACCGCAAAGATCGTGCGTACGACTCCGTCACGCGCGCCGGCCCCTGATGTGAACTCCGACGTCAGCCGCTCGATGATGTCCCACTGTTGCGGGCTGGTGTCCTGCGCCTCGTCGATCAGGACATGATCAATGCCGCGATCGAGCTTGAAATGCACCCAGCCGGCGGACACGCTGTTGAGAAGGTCGTAGGTCTTGTCGATCAGGTCGTGATAGTCGAGCAGGCCGCGCTCCTGCTTCTCCCGGCGGTAGTTCGCGGCAACGGCGCTGGCGATCACGAGCAAGGCGTGGGTCCGATCGCGCTGAATCACCGCGCGGCGCTTCGGCTCCAGTTGCAGGATGCGGGTCTGCTCGGCGTCTAGCCGCGTCGCCAACGACGCGTGCAGCTTGCCGAGCGGTTTCGTCATCAGCGTTTTGCGAGGACCGGTGACGCCTTTGGACTCGGTGAGAAACACATCGAGATAGGCATCAACCTGCGCGCTACCGGTCAATTCGCTGGCGGTCCGGAGCCGGATCGCCTGGCTGACATCAGTCGAGCTTCCGCCATCAAAAGCAGAGGCGACCGCTTGCCACTCACTGCGCGGCAGATGTGGGCCATCCACGATGTCACGTTCGACATCGTCGATGCGCTCGTTGACATCGACGCCAAGCGCGAGCGCGACTTGCGCCATGGCCGTCTCGACGGTGCCGGCGCTGTCGGACCACGCCATGAAATGATCGCGGCTGAGACATGCCTCGCGCACGACGTCCTTGAATGTCACGTCAGCCGCCGTTGACATCGCGATTTGAAGTGCGCGACCGGCCGCGCTGTCCGGATTGGCGGAGGCCTCCAGCAACACCGCCAGATTGGCCCGTTCCATCATGTCGTTCTGGTCACGATCATCCAGCACCGAGAACCGCGCAGGTACGTTGGCCTCGAATGGAAATTGCTGCAGCAGCCGCGTGCACAACGCGTGGATGGTCTGCACTTTCAGTCCGCCGGGCGTTTCCAGCGCGCAGGCGAACAGTCGGCGCGCGCGCAGGCGCATGGCCGGACCTGGTCTTGGCGCGCCGGTTGACACGATCGCAGCATCCAGCTCTGCATCCGACAGCGTGACCCAGTGCCCCAAGGTCGTGAACACGCGCTGCGCCATATTGGCTGCGGCTGCCTTGGTGAACGTGATGCAGAGGATCTTCTCCGGCGGCACGTCGTTGAGTAGCAGACGGATGACGCGGTTCACCAGGACGTGGGTTTTACCGGAGCCGGCATTGGCCGCGACAAAGGCTGACGCTTCCGGATTCGAAGCGCGGGTCTGGGCGTCGCGCACGGCATCGGGAATATTCAGGCGGGGTGAACTCATTCGTCGCCTCCGCCGAGGCCGCTGGCGGACCACTCTTTGATGCGCGCGAGATCGTCGTAGGCGCCGTACCGGTTCGACCACATCGACAGGCTGAGTGAGCGATAGGGCTGCTCGGCGTCCTCAAATTTTCGAATGAGCGTCGCCAGCTTGCGCAGCGCTTCGTCCGCCGCGTCATCGGGCAATTGTGGTTCGTCGCTTTTGTTGATCTTCAGTTCGAGAATCCTTGGCTCACCCGGTGGATTGTTGCCGCTGAGCCTGACATAGACGAGTTCACTCACCGACGAGTCGGCGGGAATATTTTCAAAGCCGCCGTTGCGCAGAATGGCTGCTTCGAGGGTCAATTGCGGCGACAAGCCCATGCGCACCTGCTTGCCGGTCGGTGGCTGTCCCGTCTTGTAGTCGAGCACCGCGTAGGTGCGATCGGTGCGGCGTTCGATGCGGTCGGCCCGTGCGGACAGCATGAATGTGCGCCCATTATTGAGACGAATTGGAATCTCGCCGCGAATTTCCGCTTCGATGCCGACGACGTTCAGCCGGCGCTCGGCTTCCCATCCGGCGAACCACGATGCGATGCGCAGGAAACGCGGCCACCATAACGCGCGCGCCTCAGGCCGTTCCATCAAGGGCTCGAAGTAGACTGCACCAATCTTGCGCAAGGTCGCGGCGGTGTCGTCCGGCAAGGCGTCCGCGAATCGCTTGGTGAATTCGCCCAACGCCTCGTGGATCGCCGAACCGCGATCAGCGGCCGTGAGCGGCATGTCCACCGGATCGAGCGGAATGAGTTTCAAGATACGCTTGGCGTAGATCGTGTACGGGTCGCGCAGCCAGTCCTCGATTTCGGTGACGGACATCTTGGTTGGACGCAGTGCGACTGCGGGCTTCGGCTCCGGTTGGGCGATGGGTTCGATGCGCTGCGGCCGGTCGAGTTCGTCTGCATAGCGTGCGTAGGTCGCGCCGTTTTTCGTCGCGGCCTTCCAGCGGTCTTCGCCCATCACGGCTTCGAGCCGATGCAGGAAGCGCGAGGCCACCGCCGGTGCGCCGCCGACTTTTGCCGCGTGCGACAGGATGACTTCCTTCGCACCCAGCAACTGCGAGAAGTCGTGTGCCGTCAGACCGATCCGGCGTTCGGGCAAGTTGAGGCCGAGCTGATGCCGCATCGGGCGGCTGAGCCACGGATCAATGCGCGGCTGGGGCGGCCACACGCCTTCCACCAGTCCACCGAGGATGATGCGGTCGCATTCGGTCAGACGGGCTTCGAGCAGGCCGTAAATGCGCAACTGCGTGGCAGGCGATTGCGGCCAGCGCACGATCTGCTCGCCGAACGCAGTCTGGAACACCTCCGGATAGTCACGCAGTTGAACCATGAGGCCGCTGGCCGGTACGGCATCGCCCTCGGCGGGAGCAGCAAGCAATTCGTCGAAGGCGCGCAACAGGCCGGCGCCATCGGCTTCTTCGAAGGCCCATATCTTGTCTTTGTCGTCGCGAGATAGCGCCATCAGCATCTGGCGGTGGCGCGCCGCGAGGTCGGAGAAGTCACACGGCTTGCCGTTCTTGATCTCTTCAAGCGGCCTGAAGGCGTCCGACAGGCGTTCGATCAGCATTTGCACGGCGGTGAGGCGAAGATCGCTCAGCTGCGCCCGCGGCTCGGACGCATGAAGCGTGGAGGCTTCCTTGCGCCGCAGCTTTCCAAGCTCATCGCGGAAGCGCGCGAAGTCCCGTACCAGGCCGGCACTGCCCGGCGCAGGCCGTGTTCCACGCAGCAGTGCCAGCTCAAGATCGGCAACGGCTGCAGTCCAGGCATCCTGTGGGGACCCAAGGCGAAACAGTGGGTGTTTCAGCAGCGCGAGCAATGGAGCCGGCGTCAGCCCCTCGGAGATTGTTTGCGCGGCGAGCCGGGCAAAGATTCCCGCAGACGTATCCATGAGGGAATCGCCGCCCGAATCGTCGAATTCGAGATTCCAGCGCGCGAGAGCTGCCATCACGCGTCGCGCCAGCGTGCGATCCGGTGTCACCAGCGCTGCGGTGATGTGCTGATGGCGTGCTTCGCGCATCGCCACCGCGATGGAAAGGGCCTCCATTTCGGGATTGGCTGCTTCGATGACGACGAGACCTTTTGATCCACGCGCGATTTCCTGTGCGATCATTTTGTCTTCAAGCCGCGTGTGCCACAGCGCGCTCGATGCAGCCGGCCGCATGGCTTCCGATGTCAGAACCTCGCGGCCATACGGGGCGGGCGAGCCCAGGGCCACGACATCATCGCGGGCGATCCCGAACACGCGCGTGATCAAGTTGTGCAGGGCGAATTGAGGGTGACTCCACGCGAGTGTGGAGAATGTTCCGTCAGCCGCTTCAATGCCGCCGATGGAAGACCAAGCGGCCTCATCGAGGCTGGTATCAAGACCGGGCAAAATGACAGCGCCCTGCGGCAGCTTCGCAATCGCATGAAGGAATTTCGCGGTGGCAGGCATTGAGCCGGTGGAGCCGGCCGCGATCACCGGCCCCTTGGGATTCGCAGCCAATCGCGCCGCTTCCGCCGCAATCAGCCGATCGCGCCGGACGGCTGGTTCGATTTTGCCGTGAGCGCTGAGGATGACCGGCCACGTGTCCTTGGCGATGTTCAGAAACTGCAGCGTCAGCTGCCAGTATTTGTCGAGTTCGTCCGGCACCAGCCCGTCAAGCGCTGTCCATGGAACGTCACGCGTCGCCATGTCGTCCATCAGCCGCGCCAGATCGCCGGCGAGCGCCAGCATCGAGGCGGGACCGCCGGCCACAAGCGGCGCTGAAGCAGGATCGTGCGGCGACAATCGCGTGGCCCAGGCGGTGACGAGATTGGCCAGCACGAGACGGCGCTCAAGCCCATCGAGCGCGGGCGGAATATCGAGCGTCGCGGATCCGCCCATCTCATCGGCTGCGAAGGCGAGCTCATCCTCGTCCACCGCGCCCAGCGCAACGATGCGTGGCAACAGCACCGCGTCGGTATTCAGAACATCGAGGAAGAGTTCACGCGCCATGCGGCCCGCGCGTCGTGTCGGGAGATACAGCGTGACATCCGCGAGCCGGTCGGGATTGCTGCGCGCGTCGAATCCATCAACGAGCCTGCCGTCGACAAGAGCTGAGATAACTGTGCGGAGAAAGGGTGCCGATGACGGCACGTTGAAAACGCGCATAAACGTCCCGATTCGTGTTCAGGACATCATGGCATGCCCTGACCAGCGGAGGGAGTGGTGCGGGATCTGTCAGGCGACGCTGGCGAGAAGGGCTTCTTCCGCGGCTTCGACGGCGTCCGGCGTGCCGACATGCATCCAGAGGCCATCCATCCGCAGTCCGTACAGGCGTTCCCGCTCATTGGCCTCATCGAAGATTTTGGTCAGCGAGAATTCGCCCTGAGGCGCGGTTGCGAAAATGGCGGGCGACATGATGGCGACGCCGGCATAGACGAACGGCACCACCTGATGCTCCTTGCGTTTGCGCAGGGTTCCATCGGTCAGCATGGCGTAATCGCCAGATCCCGTGTAGCCGATGCTCTGCGCGGTCGGCGCCATCAGCAGCAGGATGTCCATCCGCGCGGGGTCGAACGCCTCGGCGAGGAGCAGCAAGTTCGGGTGCACGCCGTCGATCCACATGGTGTCGGCATTCAAGTGATAAAACGGCTCGTTGCCCAGCAGCGGCAGCGCCTTCACCACGCCACCCCCGGTGCCGAGCACCACATCGCGTTCGTCCGAGATGATCACCTGCGGCCGGGTGCGTTGGGCGACATGCTGCACGATCTGGTCGGGCAGGTAATGCACGTTGACCACAGCCTTGCTGACCCCTGCCTCGGCGAGGCGGTCGAGCACATGATCGAGCAAGGGCTTCCCGCCGACCGACACCAGCGGCTTTGGCATCTTTTCGGTCAGCGGTCGCATCCGCAGACCGAGGCCGGCGGCGAGGATCATGGCGGTGGTTGGTTTGGTGGGCATTGTTGGGTGCGTCTCGGAGGCGGCTGCCGCAGCAGCCGTTAAGGTACTTCGGGAACCGGTAAAAAGTCGATGACACCATCCGCATTACGGAAGCACATCGCTCCACTCAGGCAGTAATCGCATAATGTGACAGCGGTGCGACTCGCGCCAGACGCCCAACCCGTCGGTATCAGACTTCCACGACCTGTGAGTTCGGACGCCGTGCCGCTTTCTTTTTGTCGGATGGCTTAAGGAAACTGACGCCGAGCTGTCCACCGTTCACCCAGGACAGCTCGCAGCGACGATAGGCGAGCCCGGTCGACGACAGGAGCAGGAAAAATTCCTTGAGATTCAGGCCTTCGACGGAGCCGTCGACCGTGAGCTTGGCGCCGGTTTCGGAAACATCCTCCACCAGGCAGTTGCGGCGCCAGGTGCCGTCAATGCCCATCAAGGACGCCGCGAAACCTCGCTCGAACACTACGCGGTCGCCTCGTTGCCGTTCAGCCATCGGTCGCTACTCCGTTCAGTCCTTCACCGATCGCGCCGTGCAGCATCGGATGCGCACAGACGCAGATAGTCAGGATCAACCTAGCGACGAGCTGGCTAATAAGCGGTAAATCCAAACCTTCAAACCGTCTAAACCGTCAGGATTTCGTCACGAACCCGGCGGCGGGACGTGCGCCGTGCACCAGTCGCGGTACGCCGCCAGACTCGGATGTGCGAGTGCGCGATTGAGGTAGGTCCAGACCCTCGGCTGATGCCTCAAGTACTGCGGCTTGTTGTCGCGCCGGTTCAGGCGCGCGAAAGTGCCGAGCAGCCGTGTATTCCGCTGGGCCGACATGATCGCGTATTCTTCCGCAAAAGCGGCCGGATTGAAGTCCGGATCGGCGGTGCGACGCTTGCGCGCGTAATGCGCCAGCATCGGAATTTCGATGTCTTCCGGGACATCGATCCGCGCGTCCTGAAGCAACGAGACCAGATCATAGGCCGGCGGGCCGAGCACGGCATCCTGAAAATCAAGAATGCCGACGCGGCTGGTGTCTCTGCGCTGCCCAAGCCAGATCAGGTTGGGGGAATGGAAGTCGCGCAGCATCCATGTCTTGCGTGCCATGGCGAGCTTGTCGAACAGGTCATTCCACAATCGAACGAAATCAGTTCGCATCTCATCGGTCACCGCCACGCTTTTATCTGGAAGATACCATTCCAGCATCAGGCCGACTTCGATCAGCATCGCGTTGTTGTCGAAGGGCGGCACGCGATAGTCGAAATGCGGCGCAAGCGATAGCGTCTCCGGCAGCGGATTGCGGTGCAACGCCGCCAGCATGTCGACGGCAGCCTGATAGCGCTCGGCGATCGGCGTGGGCGGATCGCCCGCGACAAAACTGGCGCGGCCGAAATCCTCGGTGATCAAAAATCCTTCGTCGATGTCCGCGTGCAGAATGGCAGGTGAGGAATAGCCGCGTTCGCGCAATCCATTGGCGATGGCGACAAACGGCTTGACGTCTTCCGCAAGATGAACCGCCGCGCTGTAGGATTTGCCATCATAGATCGGCGCGCCGTCCGCGCGCCGCGGTGAATTCATCAGGATGGTTGACTGGTTGCCCTTGAACAGCCGCGCGTAGGATCGCGTCGACGCATCGCCGGGCATGCGCTGCCGCCTCGCGTCTTCATTGCCCGAAAGGTTCAGCAAATTGAGCAATGCAGCGAGGCGCCGGACTTTCGTTTCCCCATCGCCATAACCGCGAAACTCAGCGGCCCGTGCGTGCGTGCCGAGCATGGGTCGATGACTGAAAGTGATGTCGATGCGATTGTCGGGCAACAGATCCGGGGCGCGTTCGGGCCATTCAATCAATGCCACGACGCCTTCCGGCAGGGGCGACAGTCCAATCTCTTCGAGCTCGCTGGGATCAGCAACGCGGTAAAGATCCGCGTGGAGAATTTGAAAGGCTGGAAGATCGTAGGTCTGTGCCAGCGTGAATGTGGGGCTCGGCACCTCGAGGTCTTCATCGCCGGCGACGTAGCGGATCAGGGCGCGGGCCGCGGCTGTCTTTCCCGCCCCGAGATCGCCCGACAGGGTCACCGTATCGCCGGCGCTGAGCAGCAGCGCCAGATCCTCCATCAGGTGCGCGGTCGCGGTTTCATTCGCCAGCGCAACGGAGAATGTCGAGTCCTCGGTCATTCAGCGGCGTTACGGTGCGCGGTTTGATCGATCGGGAATTCGCAGGTCACGGTCGTGCCTTTGCCGACGATGGAATCAACATGCACCCCGCCGCCGTGTAGCTCGACAAAGGAGCGAACAAGCGACAAGCCCAACCCTGCGCCGCGATGGCGTGAGCCGTTGGCATGACTTTCGAACCAGTCGAAGACCTTGTCCTTGACGCCTTCTGGAATGCCGGGGCCGGAATCCGAAACCGAGAACACCACGCTGCTGTTGGTCGTGCGGGCGCGCAATTTGATGGCGCTATTTGCGGGCGAGAAGCCGACCGCGTTGGCAAGCAGATTGTACAGCACCTGAACAATGCGGCGTTCATCGGCAATGAAGTTGTGAATGGCCGGATCGATGTCGACATCAAGGCGGATGTGTTCGGTGGCCAAGCGATCCTGAATGCCGGCGGTGGCTTCGGTCACGGTCTTCTTCACATCGACCGGGCCGAGATTGAGCGACATCGCGCCGGCATCGATGGTCGCCAGATCAAGAATGTTGTTGATGATGGCGAGCAACGCATTGGTCGAAGACGTGATGTAGCTGAGATATTCGCTCTGCTTGAAGGTCAGCGGGCCGGTGGTCGGATCACTCAGGAAGTGGGCAAAACCGATGATCGTGGTCAGCGGCGAGCGCAGTTCGTACGACACGTGATGAACGAAATCGATCTTCATCTGATCGGCGGTTTCCAGCGCTTCGTTGCGTTCGCGCAGGGCGCGTTCGACATTCACCGTGTCGGTGACATCCTGGAATGTGAGCATGGTCGCGCCGTCGGGCAGCGGCATGGTCATGCAATCCAGCACGCTGCCGTCCTTGCGTTCGATCTTGAGCGGCACCGAGTTGCGATTGTCGATGCCGGTGATCGCGGCCCGCAGCGTTTGCCAGGTGGCCTCATCGTCGAATAGCGGACGGCACCACTGTTCGATGGTTTCGATGTGCGGCTGCTGAGCGAGCGCGTCAGGCGATAGTTTCCACATCCGCGCAAATGGCGGGTTGAACAGCTGCGCGCGGCCATTGCTGCCGAACACCGCCACCGCCTCGGCAAGATTGTCCAGCGTTTCGCGCTGGACGCGCATCAGGCCGTCGTTCTGCCGCGCCAGCTTCAGGCTTTCAGTAACGTCGTCGAACAGGTAAGTGACGCCACCCTCGGGATTGGGCGTGGTGACGACGCTGAGCGCACGGCCGTCTGGAAGATACCATGTGTCCTTGGCCGGCTCGATCGCGCGGTAGGCCTCGAACAGCTTGTTTTTCCAGGCGCGGAAATCGGCCTGCTCGGGAATTTTGCGCGCCACGCGCAGCCTGTCGAGCACGCTCGAGTCATCGGGATTGTTGTCGAGGAACGTGCGATCGAGATCCCAGAGCCGGCGATACGAATCGTTGTAGAACGTCAGCCGTCGCTGCGCGTCAAAGACGGCAACGCCGGATGACAATTGATCGAGCATGCGGCGATGCGCTTCGGCCATCTGGTGCAGCGCGGCACGAAGCTGCGCGGCTTCGGTGGCATCGATGGCGATCCCAGCCTGCCCGCCCGGAATATTGAGCGCCTGAATGTCGAAGATACGGCGCTGGCCGCCAGTGACGATGGGAACGCGTGCGCCAAATCCGTTTTTCTCGGCCAGTGTCCGCGCCATGATCTCGCGATCTTCACTGTCGAGAAGTTCGAGATTGCGATCGATCACGTCGGCAACGGAGGTTGCGTCCGCCGCCTGGGCGTAGGCCGCGTTGGCGTAGCTCAATGTCCCATTGCTGCGTCTTGCCCATAGCGGGAACGGCGCCGCGCCTGCAAAGGCGCGAAGCGCCCCGGTCTCTTCCTGCAGGTGATTGAACCGGATGCCCAGCTCGGCGAGCTCCATGCGGACGCCCGACAATTCGCGAATCCGGACAATGGCCTGACCGCCGATGGCGCGACCCATCGCCTCGATGGTGCGGCCCGTCACGGTGATGAGATTGAGTTGGAAGCTTTCGCCGGTCTCACGCAGCGCATCGACGGCATGATCCATCTCAAGCGCTTGCTCCGGCGGCAGCCAACTTCCAAATGCCAGAACGCGTTGCGGCTGCTCGAAGCCCTGCGGCAGCACAAGTGCGACGTCGCCGCTGATGTCGGGGCGGTCGTCACCTGCCGCCCAGGAGATCAGAATCTGGGGTTCAGCGAACAGGAGCGCGCGGAACCGATCCGCTTCCAGTTGCAGCGCTTGATTGTCGGACCGCAGTTTGGTTTCGATGCGCGCGGCGCGAATGCGTGTCCGCATCAGCAGGATGGCCGCGACCACGGAGAAGCCGAGCACGGCCGTGGCGGTGATAAGCGCGGCCAGCTCTTGACGGTTGATGTCCGTGAAAATGGAAAGCGTGTTGTGGAGAAGGGTGTGGTCAGCCGCGAGCGCCGGCGTTGCACCGGGCAATATCGAAGCGCTCAAGGCAGCGAGGCCCCCGCGCACAATCGAGGTGCACGACAGCAAGCTCCGCCGCATCCTCCCGACCACGCCTGACATGATCAATCCCAACCGCCGCTCACGAATCGAACGACAATACCCCCGACAGGAGTCGTCGGGTAAGAGTCCAGACCGTGAACGTGAATCTCACTGCAAAATAATGACTTCTGCAGGCGATTGTTGCGCTGATTCGCGGCAATGACGCGATGAGTCATTGCCCCGTTGAGCCAAATCCGCCGCTACCACGAGCAGTGGACGACAATGACTCGACACCTACCAGATTTGCCTGTGTCACCGGCGCGACGATCATCTGGGCGATCCGCTCACCGCGCCGGATCGTAAACGCCGCGTCGCCATGATTGATCAAAAGCACACCAACTTCGCCGCGGTAGTCCGCGTCGATGGTGCCGGGCGCATTGAGCACGGTCACGCCATGCTTGAAAGCGAGACCGGAGCGAGGCCGCACCTGGGCTTCGAATCCGGGAGGAACCGCGATCATCAATCCAGTTGGAATCAGGGCGCGCTGCCCTGGCGCCAGAATCACCGGAACGTTTTCGGCGACTGCGGCGAGCAGATCCAGTCCGGCCGCATGCGCGGTTTGATAGGCCGGCAATTCGAGACCTTCGGCATGAGGCAGTCGTTGAACATCGACGGTGATGGCAGTTGTCATGCAGGTTCTTGTCCTAGTGTGGTGGTTCAGAAGTTCGCTTTATTTCCTCGGCGAGTCCTTTAAGCGAACTTCTGAACCTGAACCACACTCAAATCATAGGTCGCTGGTGTCCTTTTGAATCCGAAGTTCGCTACGAGGTGCGCTGCACTATCAGGTGAACTTCGGATTCAGGACACTAGAGTCTCGGCGATCCTTGCGACCAGTGCGATGGCGACTTCATCTTTCGTCATCACCGGCCACGAATCGATTTTGTCGTGGGTGACGATATGCACGGTATTGCGATCGCCGCCCATGACGCCGGTAGAGGGCGAGACGTCATTGGCGACAATCCAGTCGCTGCCCTTGCGCGTCAGCTTTGCCATGGCGTTGTCGATCAGATGCTCGGTTTCGGCGGCAAAGCCGACAACGAGTGTCGGGCGATTCTGTTTGAGCTTAGAAATCGTGGCGAGAATGTCGGGGTTCTCGACCAGCTGCAGCGGCGGCATGCCTGCTGAGGTCTTCTTGATTTTCTGCTCGCCGGCATTTGCAACCCGCCAGTCCGCAACCGCTGCAGCGAAAATAGCGACGTTTACCGGCAAGGCCTGTTCGACCTGCACCAGCATATCGCGCGCGGATTCGACGCGCACAACACGCACGCCGGTTGGGTCGTCGAGATCGACCGGACCGGAAACGAGGGTGACCTCGGCGCCGGCGTCGGCAGCAGCGGCCGCGATGGCGTAACCTTGTTTGCCGGAGGAGCGGTTGGCGATGTAGCGCACCGGATCAATCGGCTCGTGAGTCGGTCCTGCGGTCACCAGCACCTTGAGACCTGCGAGCGGCTGCGGGCGTGGCGGTCGCAGCATCTCGTTCGCAGCAATAGCGATCTCGGTGGGCTCGGACATGCGGCCGACGCCGGCCTCGTTGGCCTCGGCCATTTCTCCCGAATTCGGGCCGATGAATGTCACGCCATCGCGGGCCAATTGCGCCACGTTGCGTTTGGTTGCGGCGTTCGCCCACATCAACGGATTCATCGCAGGCGCGACCAGGATCGGACGATTGGTGGCGAGCAGAATGGCGGTGGCGAGGTCGTCGGCGTGACCCTGCACCATCTTTGCCATCAGATCCGCGGTGGCTGGGGCAACGACAATCAAATCGGTATCGCGAGCGAGCCGGATATGCCCGGCATCGAACTCGCTCTGGGCGTCGAACAGGTCCGTGTAGCAGCGCTCGTCAGCGAGCGCGCCGGCGGTCAGCGGGGTCACGAATTGCTGGGCCGCGCGCGTCATCACACAGCGGACGTGGATGCCGCGCTCTTTCAGGCGCCGGATCAGGTCGAGCGCCTTGTAGGCGGCGATACCGCCGCCGATGATCAGCGTCACCCGCGGAAGGGCCGATTTCGTCCCCTGGCGGCGGTTGTTTGGTGAGGGCGATGTACTTGCAGGAGGGCTTGTGGGGGGCGCCGAGGCCGCCGGCGCTTCCGTGGCCTCGCGGAGGATCATCCGGACCTCGTCTTCGACCGAGCGGCCATTTTGGGCTGCACGCAGCCGCAAGCTGGCTTTAAGGGCTTCATCAAGTTTTCGGACGGTCAGGCTGGCCATCGGCATTTTCCCCTGCGCTCTGCACGGGACTATAGCCAATGATATCATTGCAATCAAATGATGACTGCAATGATATCATTACTTGATGCTCCAGAGAATGCCGAGAAAGGTCAGCGCGATGACCCACAGCGCCGCGGTCTGCCAGCGGTTGCGCTTGGCTTCGGCGGCGCCGATGGCGGCCACGGTTTCGGGTGACAAGACCAAGCCGTTGCGGGTCATGGTGTCGAACTGCTCGAGGACCGCGACCGAGCGTGCTGCGATGGATGGCAGGTCCGACAGCACCCGGCCCAGCGCGCCCGCGCCGTGCATGGCGCCCTGGATCTTGCCGAGCGGACCGAGATTGCGTTCGATCCATTCACGCACCACAGGATCGGCCGTGGTCCAGATATCGAGCTTCGGGTCGAAGCCGCGCGCCACGCCCTCGACCACGACCATGGTCTTCTGCAGCAGGATCAGTTCGGGCCGGGTGCGCATGTCGAACAGCGCCGTGACCTCGAGCAGCAGCGACAGCAGTTTCGCCATCGAGATTTCATCGGCCGCCCGGTTGTGAATCGGCTCGCCGATAGCGCGGATAGCTTGGGCGAAATTCTCCACCGAGTGATGGGCCGGCACATAGCCGGCTTCAAAATGCACTTCCGCGACCCGGCGATAATTCCGCGTGATGAAGCCCAGCAAAATCTCCGCGAGGAACTGCCGCTCCTTCAGGCCCAATCGTCCCATGATGCCGAAATCGACCGCCACGAGTCGTCCGGCGTCGTCGACGAACAGATTGCCGGGGTGCATGTCGGCATGGAAAAAGCCGTCCCGCAGGGCATGGCGCAGGAAATTCTGGATCACCTTGCGGCCAAGGTCGGGCAGGTCGACGCCGGCAGCTTCGAGCTTCTTGCGGTCGTTCAGCGCGATGCCGTCGATCCACTCAAGCGTCAGCACATGATGCGTGGTGCGATCCCAGTCTACCGCCGGCACGCGAAATTCGCGGTCGTCGCGGGTGTTTTCGGCCATCTCGGAGAGGGCGGCGGCCTCTAACCGCAAATCCATCTCCATCGCGACCGAGCGCGCCAGCGTGTCGACAATCTCGACAAGTCGCAGTCGTCTCGCTTCCGAGAACATGGCTTCGGCATGGCGGGCCGCGAACAGCAGCGAACTGAGGTCATGGCGGAAGCGGCTGCTGACGTTAGGACGCAGCACCTTCACGGCGACTGTCTTGCGGACGCCGTCTTTCTCGATCTCGGCACCATGCACCTGTGCGATCGATGCCGCCGCGACCGATTCGCCGAAACTTGCAAACACCTGTGACAAGGGCTTGCCGAACGCGGCGGCCACCACGGCTTCTGCCTGTGCCTGAGGGAATGGAGGCAGCCGATCCTGAAGATTCTCGAGATCCTGCGCCATCGCGACACCGACCACGTCGGGGCGGGTGGCGAGGAACTGGCCGAGTTTGACGTATGTCGGACCAAGCCGCGTCAGGGCGCGTGACAGGCGGCCGCTGGTGGCGGCGCCACGTCGCTCGATCAGCCGCGCGATACGAACGGCGAATTGAGCCTGCGGCGGCAGCGTCGAGACATCGGCGAAACCGAACACGCCCTCGCGTGCGAACACATAGAGGGCGCGTGTCAGCCGCGCGGTGTGAATGAGTGCAGCGATCACAAACGCCAGCCTGAATGCAGCGCGACGATGCCGCCGGACATGATGTCGTATTTGACGCGGGAGAATCCGGCGTCACGGATCATCTCCGCAAACGCGTTGGGCCTCGGAAACTTCCGGATCGATTCGACGAGGTAGCGATAGGACTCGGCATCGCCGGTCACCGCACGGCCGATCTGCGGAATGACGTTGAACGAAAACAGGTCATAGATCTTGTCGAGGCCTGGGACGTCCACGGATGAGAACTCCAGGCACAGGAAGCGCGATCCGGGTTTCAGCACCCGATAGGCTTCCTGAAGCGCGAGCGGAATGCGCGGCACGTTGCGGATGCCGAACGCGATGGTGTAGGCGTCGAAACTCTTGTCGGAAAACGCCAGCGTCTCGGCATTGCCTTCAACGAACGAGACCCGATCGTCGAGATGCTGTGTCTGCGCGCGCTCGCGTCCCACCGCCAGCATCTCGGCGTTGATGTCGCAGACCGTGGCGTGGAAGCCGTATCCCGAGGCCTTGGCCGCGCGGAAGGAAATATCCCCGGTCCCGCCGGCGACATCGAGCAGGGTGAAGGGTGCATCCGTGCGCGGAGGATTGAGCGCGGTGATCATCGCCTCTTTCCAGAGCCGATGCATTCCGCCCGACATCAAGTCGTTCATCAGGTCGTAGCGCCTGGCCACGCTGTGAAACACGTCGTTCACCAGCGTCTGCTTTTCGCCGAGATTGACATCCCGGAAGCCAAAATGCGTCGTTCCGTCAGGCCGTTCCATGCTGTTTCAATTCCAAGAGCGCTTTTGCGGCGGGACCATAGCCTGTCGCGCCGTGACGCGCTACATACCTTGCCGCTGCGCGTCATTCGGGCTCCGGATGGCGTCAAGGTTAACGCGACAAATCGTCTGCCGGTTGCCTTAAGGAATGGCCGATGTCCATCGAGTTCAGCCGTGTGATCCCGACCTTGCGGATGTTCGATGTCCTCAAAGCACGGGAATTTTATCTGGATTATCTCGGCTTCACCGTCGATTTCGAGCACCGGTTTGAGCCGGCGCTGCCGCTGTTCATGCAGATATCGCGCAGCGGCGCCCGGCTTTACATCAGCGAGCACCATGGTGACGGGTCACCGGGCGTTCATGTCAACATCGAAACGGCGGGACTTGCCGAATATCACGCCGAATTGGCCGCCAAGGGCTACAACTACATGCGGCCGGGTCTGGTGGAGCAACCTTGGGGCGCGACGACCATGACCGTGTACGATCCGTTTTCCAATCACATCATTTTCAGCGAAGCGTCGAAGGACGGATCGTGACGTCAAGGACTGCCGATGCCTGAGTTGCCCGAGGTCGAAACCGTGCGCCGCGGTTTGCAGCCGGTGATGGAAGGCGTGCGAATTGCCCGGGTCGAGACACGCCGCGGCGACCTGCGTTTTCCGTTCCAGAAGGATTTCACAGCACGGCTGGACGGTAAGGTGGTGACGAGCCTCGGCCGGCGGGCGAAATATCTCATGGCCGATCTTGAGACTGGCGACGTCCTGCTGATGCATCTCGGCATGTCGGGATCGTTCCGCGTCGCGCTTCCTGCGGGCGAGACCACACCGGGCGATTTTCATTATCCGCGCAGCGAGGACCGGACTCACGACCATGTGGTGTTTCACATGGCATCGGGTGCAACCGTTTCCTTCAATGATCCGCGGCGCTTCGGTTACATGAAGGTTATTCCCCGGATTGAGGTCGACACCGAACCGCTGTTGCGCGGCCTCGGTCCTGAGCCGCTGGGAAACGAGTTTGATGCCTCGATGCTGGCCCGCGCCTGCGCAAGCAAGAAGACGTCGCTGAAAGCTGCGTTGCTTGATCAGCGTGTGGTCGCAGGTCTCGGCAACATCTATGTCTGCGAGGCGTTGTTTCGTGCGCATCTGTCGCCAAAGCGACTGGCGTCGACCTTGGCGACAAAAACTGGCGCGCCGAACGATCATGCCAGGCGGCTCGTCGCCGCCATTCATGCGGTCCTGAACGCTGCGATCAAGGCGGGTGGGTCGTCGCTGCGCGATCATCGTCAGACCGACGGTGAGCTCGGGTACTTCCAGCATTCATTTCAGGTGTACGATCGCGAGGGCGAGCCGTGCAAAACGGCGAAATGCAGCGGCATCGTCAAGCGCTTCACACAGAACGGCCGCTCGACCTTCTGGTGCCCCAAGTGCCAGAAGTGAAGTGTCAAAAGTAACGCCTCAGAGATAATGAAGCGTCAGAACGGACGATCGGAACGGGTTTCCGATTTATTTCCTGATGCAGATCACCCGCAGCAGCGATGCTTTCGCATCGGGTTGACTTGATGGCGCAGTGACATCGTTGCTTTTCAGAAATCGTCGGACGGTATCGGCCGACACCAGCAATGCCTGCGCGGGCACTGGCCCTCCACTTGGTCCGGCGACCACTGCAGGCTTCAGCCGCGCGATGCCGGCGAAACTTCCATCGCTGTCGACGGCTGCCGCGCCGGAGAACCCAAGTCCCGGTTCAGGCGACAGGGTGATATTCGTTCCGACCGGCGTCACCACGGCCGTGTGATTTGTCACAGCTGAACGCCCGGCCTGATTTTGCGGATCGGCGATCCCAAAAACGCTGACATGCGGCTTCGTCGCGCCGCTGCTCGCCATTCCCAGCGGCTTCAAATCGCTGACGCCGTAGATATGAATCAGCGCAAGTTCACTGTCCTTGTCCTGGGCGATGCGCGCCGCATTCCCATACGCGGGCACGACGATGGTGTCGCAGGCTTCCGTCGCCTGACGGTCCACCAGAATGGCACCGTCTGAGCTGACAACGATACCGGTCGAATACTCGATCTTCTTACGGGGCGGTGGACCCGGTTGCGCGACCAGCGTTGGGAACGGATTGAATGCGCTCGACATCGCCACGATGACCGGCGCCATGGTGCCGTCGGTGGCTTGATCGTACAGGACGGTCAAAATACGAACCTCGTCGCTCTTGGTCTGGCCGCGAATGTAGAATTTCTTCAGCCCCTGAGTGCCTGCAAGCACGAAGAAATCAGGTTTGACCACGCTGTAAGTGACCTTGCGGCCCGCGACTTTCTTTTCCTTGTCGGCCACGGTGGCGGTGGTGGCTGCCGCCTCCTTGCGCCGCGCCAACTCGACCTGGATGGCGCCGGTGGCGGACGACCATTTGGTGCCGTTGACGTCGCTGACCACCTGCGTCAGCAGCTTCTTGGGCAACCCGACGCGCGAACCGGTAAGCGGATCGGTCATGACCGTCCAGCCGACATTGTCCCGGAGCTTCTTGGCCTCGGCGTTGAGGGCGCTGCGCTCTTGCGGCGTCAGCGAGCCGGTGGCGGTGGTCTTGTGGTTTTTCTGGAATGTCTTGATCGCCGCGCCCAGACGCTCGCTCGCCTCGCCATTGATCACACCGTTATAGAGGTTGATCCATGCCAGATCCGACTGGATCGCCAGCCGTTCGCCTTGCTCCTTGGCCTTGGCGGCGGCATCGGCTGTCGTCGCCACCGACCCGTCGGGGCGGATCGGCACGGTTGCGATCGGCTTGGGCGTGATATCCGACCGCTTTAAGGGAGTTTGCGCCGCCGCAGGGCCGAGCATGGCGGTCATCATCAATGCTGTGGCGAACGGCAATTTCATGATTAATCTCATAGTGAGCAATGACGACAGTATATGCACAGGTGGTTTGTCCGCGACAGTCGCGGAATGGTTCGATCTGTGTGACTAGAATTAGTCCGCGGGGTGCAAGGCCGCGCGACAAGTGACGGGCGGGTGATATTCGCATGCTGACTTCCGAGGAACTGGAGCGCTACGCGCGCCATATTGTGATGCGCGAGGTCGGCGGTCCGGGTCAGGCGGCGCTGAAGGCCGCGCGTGTGCTGGTGATCGGCGCGGGTGGTCTCGGTGCCCCCTCGCTGATGTATCTCGCGGCAGCAGGGGTCGGCACGCTAGGTGTCGTTGACAATGACACCGTGTCGCTGTCGAATCTGCAACGGCAGATCATTCACGCGACGCCTGACATTGGACGTCCCAAAGTCGACAGCGCGGCAGACAGGATTCTTGCGCTCAATCCGCACGTCACGCTTCGCACCCATGCCACGCGGCTCAACGCCGCAAACGCACTCGAGATCATCGGCAATTACGATGTTGTTCTCGATGGGTCGGACAATTTCACCACGCGCTATCTGGTTTCCGACGCCTGCTTCCTGGCGAAGAAGACGCTGATCGCGGGCGCGCTTGGCGTGTTCGATGCATCGCTAACCACGATCCGTGCGGGTGCGGCGGACGATGGGAAAGTCTATCCGACCTATCGATGCCTGTTTCCGGAAGCGCCGCCGCCGGGCACCACGCCGACCTGCGAAGAAGCGGGCGTGCTTGGCGCCCTTGCCGGTGTGCTGGGCTCAATGATGGCGTTGGAAGCGATCCGCGAGATCGTCGGGTTCGGCGAAAGCCTCGTTGGTCGTCTGGTGATGATTGATGCGCGGGCCATGCGATTCGAGACGCTGCGCTACGGCCGCGACCCGTCGAATCCATTGAATGGCGACAATCCGACCATCCGGGATTTGAGCGGGCACAAATAACTCCTCGCGGTCTTTTGTCGAGAGACAGAAGACCGCATGTGATTCATCAGCGACCGGATTTTAGAAAATGAATCCCGTGTTGATGAATTTCGAGTCGTGGTTCTGCACGATGCTGTCCAGCAGCTTTTTGCTGGCGTCGGTCTGCTTGGCTGCGATCATCGAGCGGATCGAGAATGAGCGCAGCGCATCGGTGACGGACAGCGTGCCTTCCGCGGAATCCTTGCGGCCGGTGAACGGAAAGATGTCCGGACCGCGCTGGCACTGGCAGTTGATGTTGACCCGGCAGACCTGATTGACGAGCGGATCAACCAACGCGCCGATCATCTCGGGGCTTGACGAGAAAATACTGACCTGCTGGCCGTGTTCGGATGTGATGACGTAATCGAGCGCGGTTTCGAGTTCCTCGAACGGCATCACCGGAACGACTGGCCCGAACTGTTCCTCCCGATGGAGCTTCATGCCCTCGCGAACCGGATAGACAATTGCCGGATAGAACAGCGTGTCGCAGTGGGTGCCGCCATCGGCATTGACGATGCGAGCGCCTTTGGCGACGGCGTCATCGACGCATTGGGTCATGTACGCTGTTTTGTCCGGCTCGGGCAGGGGCGTAATGTTCACGCTCTTGTCCCACGGCATGCCGATCTTGAGCTTCGCGAGTTCTTCGGAAAATCGTTTGAGGAATTTGTCCACGATTGACTGATGCACAATCAGCATCTTCAGAGCGGTACAGCGCTGACCGTTGAAGGACAGCGCGCCGAGCAAACATTCTTTCACCGCAAGCTCAATATCCGCATCAGCCAGCACGATCGCGGCGTTCTTGGCATCGAGGCCGAGAATGGCACGCAGCCGGTTGGCTTTTGGATGGAGTTTTTTCAGGTGGTCGGCCACCTTGCTTGAGCCGATCAGCGTCAAAGTGTTCACCTTGCCTGATCCCAGAAGATACGGGACCACCTCGGCGCCGCTGCCGTAGACGGTGTTGATGACGCCTTTGGGAAACGCGCTGCGGAAGGCTTCAAGCAATGGCGCGAACAACAGGATGCCGAATTTTGGCGGTTTGAACAGCAGCGTGTTGCCCATGATCAAAGCGGGAATCAACGTCGCGAAGGTCTCATTGAGCGGATAATTATAGGGTCCCATGCACAACACGACGCCAAGCGGCGTGCGACGAATTTGACCGATGGTCCCTTCGACGACCATGAAGCGCGATGAATTGTTGTCGAGATCACGCAGTGCGTCGATGGTTGCCTTGATGTAGTCGACGGTGCGGTCGAATTCCTTTTCCGAATCGGAAAAGCTTTTGCCGATTTCCCACATCAGCAGTTTGACCACCTCGTCGCGGCGAGCGACCATTTGCTTGGTGAAGTCTTGCATGCAGGCGATGCGTTCCGCCACGCTCATGGTCGGCCAGACGCCGCGCCCGCTGTCATAGGCCGCAACCGCAGCGGCCAGTGCGTCTTCCGCTTCTGGAAGGCCGCCATGGGGAACGCTGCCGAGTTCGACCGATGTCAGGTTGTCGCCCTCACGAATGCGGATCGGCGAGATCACTGGCTGGGTATGCCCGCGCCACGGCTTCAGTTCGCCCGCCACAAGCGTGGTGCGTTGATGCAGCGGCGCGCCGAGGCGGTGCTCGGAGGGAATGTCACTGGCTTTTGGAAACAGGCTTCTGAGAAATTGCTGGTCAACCACGGCGTACCCTTTCGACCACATGGGCATGATCGCATCATCATAGGGCAACGCGGCAACAATAGGATGTCGGCCAAGATAGCAGCATTGCACCACGATCGGGTTCGAGCCGATCGTGGTGCAACGGGTCTCAGGCGTGCACGGCTCTCTCGCTGTCCATGTGGGCAAGGGCTGCGTCCGCATAACGGCCGCCGGCGACATCTTGCGGCGAGACGGCTGTGGTCAAAGCGCGCAGCTCTTCGGTTGAAAGCTTTACATCGAGCGCGCCGAGCGCTTCCTCCAGGCGCTCACGATGCCGAGCGCCGATGAGAGGGACAATGTCCGTTCCCTGTGCCAGCACCCATGCAATTGCAAGCTGGGCCACGGAGACGCCCATCTCGCTGGCAATGGCGCGAAGGCGTTCCACCAGTGTCAGGTTGGTCTCGAGATTCGTGCCCTGGAAACGTGGGCTCGTGGCGCGGAAATCTTTCTCGATGACACGAGAGCTGGTCCAGTGACCGCTGATCAGGCCGCGTGACAGAACGCCATAAGCCGTGATGCCGATCCCGAGTTCACGGCAGGTTGCCAGAATGTCGTTTTCGATGCCGCGGGAGATCAGGGAATATTCGATCTGCAGATCGACGATCGGATGGACGGCGTGGGCGCGACGGATTGTTTCACTGCCGACTTCGGACAAGCCGATGTGCCGGACGATTCCGGCCTTCACGAGATCCGCGATGGCGCCGATGGTGTCTTCGATCGGCACGGCGGGATCGAGACGCGCCGGCCGGTAGATGTCGATGTAATCGGTGCCGAGGCGTTGCAGCGAGTAGGCCACAAAATTCTTCACGGCGATCGGCCGGTTGTCGAGGCCTGTCCACCCGGCTGCAGGATCGCGTAAGCCGCCGAATTTGACGCTGATCAGGACATCATCACGGTTTCGTCCTTTCAGCGCTTCGTTGATGAGAAGCTCGTTATGGCCCATGCCGTAGAAGTCGCCGGTGTCGAGAAGATTCATGCCGGCGTCGAGTGCCGCATGCAGCGTGGCGATGCTCTCGGTGCGGTTGGCGGGTCCGTACATGTCCGACATGCCCATGCAGCCGAGGCCGAGCCGCGATACCATGGGGCCGCTTTTGCCAAGTTTGAAACTGTCCATCTGTTTTGCTCCTCAAATGCAGCGCGGTCATGCAGGCGCTGCTGACGGGGCAAATATCGCGCGACGGCATTGAATCGATAAGCTGGACAATTTTGAATGAGCTGTTCACTATATTGAACAATGAAGGATTTCGATCTTCGTGACCTCGACGCATTTCTCGCAGTCGCCCGTGCCCGAAATTTCCGACGGGCTGCGGTGGAGCAGCACGTCTCCGTCTCGAGCCTGAGCCAGCGGCTGCGCGCTTTGGAAGAGCGCCTCGGCATCCGGTTGATGAACCGGACGACTCGCAGCGTTGGCCTCACCGAAGCCGGCGAGTTGCTGCTGTCGCAAATTGGTCCGGCGATGGGCAATATCGGCGAGGCGCTGGAGCAGGTGCGTGGCCTGCGCGAGACACCGTCCGGCCGCCTGCGCATCAACGCGCCGATTCCAACGGTCGAGCTTGTCCTTGCGCCGATGGTGACACCATTCCTGCAGCGCTATCCGCAAATCGAGCTGGAGATTGTCGGCGAGACGTCGCTCATCGACATCGTCAAGGGAGGTTTCGACGCAGGGGTGCGATTCGGCGAGCATCTGGCGCAGGACATGATTGCCGTGCCGCTTGGGCCGCCGGAGCGCTATGCCGTGGTGGCGTCGTCCGAGCTTGTGGCCGCGCGCGGCAAACCGAAGCATCCCGAGGAGCTGCTTGACCTGCCTTGCATCCTGACCCGTTTTCCCAGCGGGGCTCTGCTCGAATGGGAATTCGAGAAAGCCGGACGCGTGATCAAGCTGACCCCGCCGGCAACTCTCATTGGAACAACGCCCGCGCTCATGCTGCGAGCTGCCATGGATGGGCTGGGATTCGCGATGACGTTCGAAGGATGGGTCCGCGATGCGGTCAAGAACGGATCGCTGATTAGTGTGCTGGACGACTGGTGCCCGCCGTTCCCGGGACCGTTCCTTTACTACCCCAGCCGCCGTCAACCGCCGCCGGCGTTGCGCGCCTTCATTGCGTTCGTTGCGGAGTGGCGAAAGCTGGAAAAACGAAAATCGCGCCGGGCGTAACTAGCCAATGCCGGGCAGCACACGATCGGGTGGGCGGTGGCCGTCGAGGAAGGTGCGGATGTTGATCATCACCTTGTCGCCCATCTCGATGCGGCCTTCGAGCGTGGCCGAGCCCATGTGCGGAAGCAGCACGACCTTGCCAGCCTTGGCCAACCGGACGAGCTTGGGATTGACGGCGGGCTCGTGCTCGAACACGTCCAGCGCCGCGCCGCCGATTTCACCGCTTTCGAGCAGCTTGGTGAGCGTCGCCTCGTCGATAACTTCACCGCGCGCGGTGTTGATGATGTAGGCGTCCTTGCGGATCAATTTCAGCCGGCGCGCGGACAGCAGATGGAACGTGGCCGGCGTGTGCGGACAGTTCACCGAGATGAAATCCATCCGCGCCAGCATCTGATCGAGGCTGTCCCAGTAAGTTGCGCCCAACTCTTCTTCGATCTGTGGGGCGACCGGTTTGCGGTTGTGATAGTGGATCTGCAAGCCGAAGGCGTGCGCGCGGCGAGCGACAGCCTGGCCGATGCGTCCCATGCCGATGATGCCGAGGCGCTTGCCGCCGATGCGGTGGCCCAGCATCCATGTCGGGGACCACCCCTGCCAATCGTCGTTGCCTGAGGTGAGAATCGATGCGCCTTCCACCAATCGGCGCGGCACGGCCAGAAGCAACGCCATGGTCATGTCGGCGGTGTCTTCAGTGAGGACCTTCGGCGTGTTGGTCACGGTGATGCTGCGCGCGTGTGCCGCGGCGACATCGATGTTGTCGACGCCATTTCCGAAATTCGCGATCAGCTTGAGGCGCGCTTCCGGCTGGTTGAGGATGTCGGCGGTGATTTCATCGGAAACGGTGGGAACCAGGATATCCGCTGTGCGGACCGCCTCGGCGAGTTGCTCAGCTGTCATCGGCGTATCATCGAGATTGAGGCGGGTGTCGAAAAGCTCGCGCATGCGAGTCTCGGTGGTGTCCGGCAATCGGCGGGTCACAACTACCAGAGGCTTTTTCTTACCCGAGATCATTCTCTCGTTAATTCCTTGAGATTTCCACGTAACCGAATGCTTCCGTCTGCGCCGTTCAGTCCACATTAACCGGCTTGCATGAAGGTGGAAATTCGATGCCGGTCAGGGAAGCTTTGTACAGCATTTCAGGCGGTTGGCCTTGGGACTCTCTCTAGCAGAAGGCCGCGCCAAGACAAGAACCCGCAAGTTCCACATGCGGGGCGGTCAGCAGCGGGGTTGTCGCAGGGGTCGGACAGGCAGCGGGACGGGGGCGCTTGGGGGCGTGGTGTAGGGATAGCGTAATGGGGTTGAAGTCGAGTTTTGCGTCGCTGGTGGCAGTCGGCACCTTGTGGACTGCAATGTGCACCGTGGGTATCGCCGCCAAGGATATGCCGCCGACGGCGAGCGGCTTGCCGGTGCCGCGTTACGTCAGCCTGAAGTCCGATCATGTGAACGTGCGTGCCGGTCCGACCAAAGATCAGGACGTTACCTGGATTTACACTCGCGCAGGCCTGCCGGTGGAAATCACCGCGGAGTTCGAGAATTGGCGCCGCGTCAGGGATTCGGAAGGCTCGGAAGGCTGGGTTTATCACTCGCTGCTGTCGGGAAAGCGAACCGCGGTCGTGACGATGAAAAACAAGAACGACCTTGCGTCGATCTATGACAGCGCTGATGCGAAAAGTGCTGTTGCAGCGCGGTTGCAGGCCGGCGTTGTCGCGCAGGTCAAGCGCTGCAATGATGGATGGTGCCGGATTACAGGCGACGGTTTCGACGGCTGGATCGAACAGCAGCGGCTGTGGGGCGTCTACGCCGACGAAAAGGTCAACTGACGTTTCGCGAGTTTTTTGCTGTAAAATCAAACGCGCGGGCTTTTCAACCCGCGCGATCAAAACTCAGAACAATCTGAAATAACGGTCAGCGCTTCTTGCGCAGACGCACGACCATATCGATGCGGCTGATCTCGTAGCCTTCCGGCACATCCGGCATCTTCTGCAATACGAGATTCGGGTCCGGGATATCGACCAGCTCGTGATTGCCTTCCATGTAGAAATGATGGTGAGCGCTGGTGTTGGTATCGAAGTAAGTCTTGGTGCCGTCCACGCTGACCTGACGAAGCAGCCCGGCCTCAGTCAGCTGGTTGAGCGTGTTGTAGACAGTCGCAAGCGACACCGGCACCTTGGCGTGGGTGGCTTCTTCGTAGAGCATTTCCGCCGTCAGATGGCGTCCGCCCTTGCCGAACAGCAGCCAGCCCAAAGCCATGCGCTGGCGCGTGGGACGCAAACCGACCGATTGCAGCATCTCATTGACGTCATGCCACGGACAGCCGGTCAGCATCGGCGCATGGCTATGCCCGTGCGCCTCGTTATGATCCTTATCCATGGTCGTCAGATCGTTCATCAAGATCACTCAACACTACGAAGGCCCAAATGGGCCCGGAAAATCCTGTTATCCAGACTATAAGAAAAGATGCAGTTACATGCAAGTTTTTCGCAACTAGAACAGCTGTGAAGCGCTTTAAAAATGGCTCGATTTCCCCGGTTCCGGGCCACTTTGACCCCTGCTGTAGCTATGTTAGGAGGTCATCAACCACTCTAACCCCGAAATTGAGGTCCCCAAATGAAAGATCGCCAAGCCAGCTATACCTATGAAGAATTGCTGGCCTGCGGTCGCGGTGAGCTATTTGGGCCCGGCAACGCGCAATTGCCACTGCCGCCGATGCTGATGTTCGATCGCATTACGGAAATTAACGATACCGGCGGAGAATTCGGCAAAGGCCTGGTTCGCGCGGAGCTCGACGTCAATTCAGACCTTTGGTTCTTTGGATGCCATTTCAAAGGTGATCCCGTCATGCCGGGCTGCCTGGGGCTCGATGCGTTGTGGCAGATGGTGGGATTTTTTCTTGGCTGGACAGGTGGCGCGGGACGCGGCCGTGCGCTTGGCCTTGGCGATCTGAAGTTTGCAGGCCAAGTGCTGCCGAACATCACCAAGGTTGTGTACAACATCGACATCAAGCGCGTGATCCGCTCAAAGCTGGTGCTTGGCGTTGCCGACGGGTGGCTTTCATCTGACGGCGAGATTATCTATCGCGCCAAGGACTTGAAGGTAGGACTGTTCCGGCAGGATGCCGCAATGCAACCGGGAACATGATGCAGGGCTGCTTCATTGGGCTGTCGCATCCTGATCGGACTGTCGGGGCAATTGCAATAACAAGGGCGAGGCGATCATGAGACGGGTTGTCGTCACAGGGATGGGCATTGTCTCGTCCATCGGAAACAACACTCAGGAAGTGCTTGCGAGTCTTTACGAAGCCAAGCCTGGAATTTCGCGTTCGGAAGATTACGCGAAGATGGGATTCCGCTCGCAGGTGCATGGTGCGCCGACACTCAACCCTGCTGATGTAATCGATCGCCGCGCCATGCGATTTCTGGCGGAAGGTGCGGCGTGGAATCATGTCGCGATGGAACAGGCGATTCAGGATTCCGGCCTCGAGCCATCCGACGTCTCGAACGTCCGCACCGGTATCATCATGGGGTCCGGTGGACCGTCTGCGCGGACCATCGTTGAGTCCGCCGACATCACGCGCACCAAGGGTCCGAAACGCGTCGGTCCGTTTGCTGTGCCGAAAGCCATGTCATCGACAGCGTCGGCGACACTTGCGACCTGGTTCAAGATCAAGGGCGTGAACTACTCGATCTCGTCTGCGTGTGCGACGTCGAACCACTGCATCGGCAATGCCTACGAAACAATCCAGATGGGCAAGCAGGACGTGATCTTCGCCGGCGGCTGCGAAGAACTCGACTGGTCGTTGTCGGTGCTGTTCGATGCCATGGGCGCGATGTCCTCTAAATACAACGACGCGCCATCGACCGCTTCGCGCGCGTATGACGTCAACCGCGATGGCTTCGTGATTGCCGGCGGCGCGGGCGTTGTCGTCCTTGAAGAACTCGAGCATGCGAAGGCGCGCGGCGCGCGCATTTACGGAGAAATCGTCGGCTATGGCGCGACCTCCGATGGTTACGACATGGTGGCGCCGTCCGGAGAAGGTGCCGAGCGCTGCATGCGAATGGCGCTCGAAAGCGTGAAGACGCCGATCGATTACATCAATCCGCATGCGACTTCGACGCCGGCCGGTGATCCGCCGGAGATCAATGCAATTCGCAACATCTTTGGTGCAGGCGACAAGTGTCCGCCGATCTCGGCGACAAAATCGCTGACCGGACATTCGCTGGGCGCGACTGGTGTGCAGGAAGCGATTTACTCCCTGCTGATGATGAATAACGGCTTCATCTGCGAGAGCGCGAACATCACCGAACTCGATCCGGCGTTCGCTGACATGCCGATCGTCCGCAAGCGCATCGACAACGCCAAGATCGGCACGGTGCTCTCGAATTCGTTCGGGTTCGGCGGAACGAATGCGACGCTCGTCTTCAAGCGCCTCGAAGCGTGATCGATGCGCCGGCCCATCAACTGGCCGGCGTATCCGCTGTTTTGATTTCGAACTTTGTTTTCAGCGGGCGACGAATTGACCACTTGTTTTGTCGCGCGCTGATATCTGCGCCAGCGGCTCCCTTTGATGGAAATCTGACATGACCAATTTGATGCAAGGCAAGCGCGGGCTCATCATGGGCGTCGCCAACGATCATTCGATTGCATGGGGCATCGCCAAGACGCTCGCTGCGCAGGGGGCAGAGCTGGCATTCACCTATCAGGGTGACGCGCTGGGGAAGCGCGTGAAGCCGCTGGCGGAATCGCTGAAAGCAGAGCTTGTGCTGCCGTGCGATGTGGAAGACATCGCAAGCGTCGATGCCACGTTCGCCGCACTCAAAGAGAAGTGGGGCACGATGGACTTCCTCGTCCACGCCATCGGCTTCTCGGACAAGAATGAATTGAAGGGGCGTTATGCCGACACCACCCGCGCGAATTTTTCGCGCACCATGGTGATTTCCTGCTTCTCCTTTACGGAGGTGGCGAAGCGCGCGGCAGAGATGATGCCAAACGGCGGGTCGATGATCACGCTGACGTTCGGTGGCTCGACGCGCGTCATGCCGAACTACAATGTCATGGGTGTTGCCAAGGCTGCGCTGGAAGCCTCGGTTCGCTATCTCGCCGCCGATTACGGCCGCAGCGGGATCCGCATCAATTCGATCTCGGCAGGTCCGATTCGCACCCTCGCAGGCTCAGGTATTGGTGATGCACGCGCGATGTTTGCCTTTCAGCAAAAGCATTCGCCGCTCGGACGTGGTGTCACGCTCGAGGAGCTCGGCGGCACAGCCCTCTATTTCCTGTCGGATCTGTCGGGCGGTGTCACCGGCGAAACGCACTTCGTCGATTCCGGTTACAACATCATCTCGATGCCGCATCCGGATGCCTTGAAGGCCGACGAGGCGTAACGCGTGTTGCTGGCGCCGTGCCGTCCCTGACCGACCATCATCGCCGTCTTGCCGCGCTTTCGGGTCGCTTCGTTGGGAGCGATGATGTTGCTCCGACCCAGTGGGGGCCCGGACGAACGGCTGACGCCGAGTTGTCGGGCGCGATGACGCTGGGTGGTTTCTGGCTTGCGCTCGATCACACGCAACACCGCGATGGTGAAACGATCTTCGAGGCGCACGCCCGGCTGACCTGGGATGCGGAAGCCGCCCAATACGTCATGGCGTGGTTCGATGGCTTCGGATTCGTGCCG
The DNA here is from genome assembly GCF_049747295.1 of Bradyrhizobium sp. SYSU BS000235. Classification (NCBI taxonomy): domain Bacteria; kingdom Pseudomonadati; phylum Pseudomonadota; class Alphaproteobacteria; order Hyphomicrobiales; family Nitrobacteraceae; genus Bradyrhizobium; species Bradyrhizobium sp. SYSU BS000235. The sequence goes on along the minus strand of NZ_JBMHJM010000001.1, from coordinate 2,207,940 downwards.
CCTTCGCTTGCGCGTGGTGACTGGGTGGGCTCCGATCTCGTGCTGATACGCACCTCGCCGCGCGGTATGGCGCGGCACATATTTAGTCCGACGGAAGATTCACTGGCGACGCAAGTCGAAAACTCATTCGACGGCGGTGCCACCTGGTCGATGGTGATGACGGGGCGTTACCGCCGCGCCGGCTAGACAGCGACGGCAACGCTTCATCTCTCCTGCAACGATTATCCAGCGGCGATCACAGTGGCGCGCTGAAACGCAGGTCGCGCGGCGCACGCATCGATGTAGCGGTCGAATGAGGGCCGGGCGGGCACCATCTTGAAGGCTCTCACCGCAAAGTTAAGGCCGGACCCGATCACGATATCGGCCGCCGAGAATGTATCTCCGAGCAGCCATGGCCCTTTTTCAAGCGCTTTGTCGAGAACATCGAAGACCTGGATCGCGTCGCCCCACGCCGCCGTGCTGGTGGGCACTTCGATCTTGGTAAAAATCTGAATCAGCGCCGGCTCGATGCAGCTCGGCGCAAAAAACATCCATTGCAGATATTTTCCGCGGCGCGGATCGCCAGTGGGGGGCGCCAGTTGGGCATCCGGACAACGTTCCGCAACATAGGCGCAAATCGCCGCCGCTTCCGCGACGGTCACATCGCCATCCTTCAGCGCGGGAACCTTCCCCATCGGATTGATGGCGAGGAATTCGGGTTTCTTCTGCGCGCCGGTCGAAATGTCGGTGAGGACACGCTCATAGGGCTGACCGGTCTCTTCCATCAGCCACAGGGCCGAAAACGAACGCGAACGCGGCGACCAATAGAGCTGCATCATCCCGAATCTCCCTAGTGAGGCTTCTGATCTGCTCTTCTGCTCAATCCATAACAGAAGGGCAACCATATCCGCTCAAAGAAAAAGCCCTCATGACACCGTCATGAGGGCTTTCATCTTACGCGTTATGTCGCTGCGTTGCCGCAGGCGCAGCGATCACTTGAGATCGAAGCGATCGAGGTTCATCACCTTGGTCCACGCGGCAACGAAGTCTTTCACGAATTTGTCCTTCGCGTCTGAGCTGGCGTACACCTCGGCCAAAGCACGCAGGATCGAGTTCGAGCCGAACACAAGGTCAACGCGAGTGCCGGTCCACTTGACGGCACCGGTTTTGCGGTCGCGCCCTTCGAACACATTCTGTGCGTCAGTTGTCGCCTTCCACTGCGTGCTCATGTCCAACAGGTTGACGAAGAAATCATTCGTCAGCGCTCCTGGCTTGTCAGTGAACACGCCGTGGTTAGTCCCACCGGTGTTGATGTTGATCGCGCGCAGACCTCCGATCAGCGCTGTCATCTCAGGCGCCGTCAATGTCAGCAATTGTGCCTTATCGATCAAACCCACCTCGGCATGCAGCGAAAGTCCGTTCTCTTCATAGTTACGGAAGCCGTCCGCGACAGGTTCCATAACGGCGAAGGCGTGGACATCAGTCTGTTCCTCCGAGGCGTCCGTGCGGCCAGGGGTGAAGGGCACGGCCGTATCGTGGCCGGCGGCCTTCGCTGCCAGCTCGACGCCGACATTGCCCGCGAGCACGATCAGGTCAGCCAGCGAAACCCTCTTGCCGCCAGACTGCGACGCATTGAATTCCCTCTGGAGCTCTTCGAGACGAGAGAGAACCTTCGCAAGCTGCGCAGGATTGTTGACCTCCCAATCCTTCTGCGGCGCGAAACGGACGCGCGCACCGTTGGCGCCGCCACGCTTGTCCCCGCCACGGAAGGTCGAGGCCGAGGCCCAGGCCGTGCCAACGAGTTCGGACACCGTCAGACCCGCGGTCTTGATCTTGGCCTTCAATGCGGCGACATCGGCCTGGTCGACCAGCGGATGATCAACGGCAGGCACCGGATCTTGCCAGATCAGAACTTCCTTCGGTGCTTCCGGGCCCAGATAACGCGCGCGCGGGCCCAGATCGCGATGAGTCAATTTGAACCAGGCGCGTGCGAAGGCTTCGGCGAAAGCCTGCGGGTTCTCAAGGAATCGGCGCGAGATCTTCTCGTAGGCCGGGTCCATCCGCAGCGACAGGTCAGTGGTCAGCATGGTCGGCTTGTGTTTTTTCGACGGATCGTGCGCGTCGGGGATGACGGCTTCGGCGTCCTTGGCTTCCCACTGGATGGCACCGGCAGGGCTGCGGGTCTGCACCCATTCGTACTTGAACAGGTTCTCGAAGAAGAAGTTGCTCCATTGTGCAGGCGTCTGCGTCCATGTGACTTCCAGACCGCTGCCAATGGCATCGGCGGCGCTGCCGGAGCCATAGCTGCTGACCCAGCCGAGGCCCTGCGCCTCAATGTCAGCGGCTTCGGGGTTGGGACCTTTGTGAGATTCCGCTGCGGCACCGTGCGTCTTGCCGAAGGTGTGGCCACCGCCGATCAGCGCGACGGTCTCTTCATCGTTCATCGCCATTCGTGCGAAGGTTTCACGAATGAACGCGGCTGCTGAAACCGGATCACCATTGGCGCCCGGACCTTCCGGATTGACGTAGATCAGGCCCATCTCGGTGGCGCCGAGGTGATTACCGAGCTTATCGAGCGGCCGGTGCTTCAGCCACTCGGTTTCGGTGCCCCAGTTCACGTCATGATCGGGTTCCCAGGTGTCCTCGCGGCCTGCGGCAAAACCGAACGTGCGAAAACCCATCGTTTCCAGCGCCACGTTGCCAGTGAGGATCAGCAGGTCCGCCCAGGAAATCTTCTGACCGTACTTCTGCTTGATCGGCCACAGCAGACGGCGTGACTTATCGATGTTCACGTTGTCTGGCCAGGAGTTGAGCGGAGCGTAGCGCTGCTGACCACGGCCACCGCCGCCGCGACCGTCGCTCAGGCGATAGGTCCCGGAGGCGTGCCAGGCCATGCGGACGAACTGCGGACCGTAGTGCCCGAAGTCAGCAGGCCACCAGCTCTGCGAATCGGTCATCAGCTTGCGCAGGTCGTTCTTCAACGCGTCGTAATCGAGCTTCTTGAATTCTTCCCGGTAATTGAACGCCTGGTCCAGCGGATCGGATTTTGACGAATGCTGGTTCAGCAGCTCGACTCGCAAATGGGTAGGCCACCAATCTCTGTGCTGGGTGCCGCCGCCCGCGACGTGATGGACCGGACATTTGCCGGCGCTATTTTCATCAGTTTTCTTGTCCATGATTCTCTCCAATGCTGTTCTGCGAGTTTCTTTGTGGTGATCCGTATTGAATGACTGTGACGTCCGTGACCTGCGGCCCGACAGCGCAACTTGCGTGGATCGGCGCTGTTTGATTTTGGATATCGGCGCTTGATCGCCGGCCGTGCGTGGTCGTTGGTGAGGACAGTCTCCTTCCGGCAGTGAGCTGCATCGCTTCAGGCGGTGAATGGGTCTCGATGGAACCTGAAAGAGTTGAAAAAGCTCTCCGGTTTCAATCGCTTGGCAGGGCCATAGCGCCAACCTCTAATCATCGCGATGATTGCGTGGTTGAGAGTTTGGAAGATATCTAGGATCAGGTCCAGTCGATTTGCCTTAGCGTCTCGATAAGTTTATCTGATCGATATGATTACGCTGCGACAGCTCAAATATTTGTCCGCGTTGGCCAGGCATGGCCATTTTGGCCGTGCCGCCGAAGACTGCGCCGTGACCCAGCCGGCGCTCTCGATGCAGATCCGCGATCTGGAAAAAACGCTGGGCCTTGCGTTAGTCGAGCGCCGCCCCGGGGACGTGACGTTGACTGAAGCGGGTGTTGAGATTGTCCGGCGTGGCGATGAGGTGTTGGCCAAGTCGCGCGACCTGATGGACTTCGCGCGTCAGCAGGCAAAACCATTAGCCGGGCGACTCTCCCTCGGGGTTATTCCCTCATTGGCGCCTTACGTACTGCCCAAAATTCTCCCTCGTCTGCAGGGACGCTTCCCTGATCTGCGGCTGGAACTGCGCGAAACCCAGACGCGGCAATTGCTCGACGAAGTGAAAAGCGGTGCGCTCGATGTAGCGATGTTGGCGTTGCCAATTCACGAAGCTGATCTGGCGACCATGCATCTGTTCAATGATGAGTTCCTGCTGGCGGTGCCGCTCGACGACGCACGATCTGAAGGCGAGCGTGTTGTCGCTCACGATATCGATCAAAGCCGTCTTATTCTGTTGGAGGATGGGCATTGTCTGCGCGATCAGGCACTCGCATTCTGCGCGACGGTGCCGCGTGCCCGCTCGAATGGCGTAACGAACAGCGGCGGCATGACCTTCGGTGCAAGCAGCCTTGCGACAGTGATGCAGATGGTCGCGAATGGCTACGGCATCACGCTGATTCCGCAAATTGCCGCCGACGTCGAGCAACGCGATGGCCGCGTGAAGTTTCTGCGGTTTGACGAGCCCCAGCCCGGTCGCAGCATTGGGCTTGTGTATCGCCGCACATCACCGCGCAAACAGGATTTCGTTGCACTTGGTGAGGTGGTGAAAGAAAGCCTTGTTTGAAAGGCGATTGAGCGAGCCGCGAGCAACCCGCAAAGCAAAAATGGCCGGGATGCGGACCCGGCCATCAAGCTATTTCAGACAGCGAATGCAGGGCTTAGACACCAAGTGTCCCTGCTTTGGCTGCGGCATAACGTTCAGCGACTTTGGCCCAGTTCACAGTATTCCACCACGCCTTGAGATAGTCCGGGCGGCGGTTCTGGTAGTGCAGGTAATAAGCGTGCTCCCAGACGTCGTTGCCCATCAGCACACGTTTGCCGTCCATCAGCGGCGTATCTTGATTAGGTCGTGTTTCAATAGCGAGCTTGCCGTCCTTTGAAACGGTCACGAACACCCAGCCGGATCCGAATTGCTTTCCGCCCGCCGTGTTGAACTCGGTCTGGAATTTCTCCATCCCGCCGAGATCACGATCGATGGCGGCCAACACGTCGCCGGTCGGCTTGCCGCCGTTGGGTCCCATGATCTGCCAGAACATGGTGTGATTGGCGTGGCCGCCTAGATTGTTGCGCACGGTGGTCTTGATGTCGTCGTTCAGGGTGTTGAGATGATCGAGGATGTTTTCGATCGGCATCGTGCCGAGCTGCGGATGGGTCTTGGCGACGGTGTTCATCGCATTGACATAGGCCGCGTGATGCTTGTCGTGATGGATTTCCATCGTCTTGGCATCGATGTGCGGTTCAAGTGCATTGGTCGGATAGGGAAGTTGCGGCAGTGTAAATGGACCGGTCATTGGTGTTGCCGCAGGAGCCGGCGCAGTTGCCTGCGCGAAGACGGCACGTGGTGAGGCAGCGACGGCAGCAAGGCCGCTTGCTGCAAGAAAGAGTCGGCGTGAAATCGGTGACATGTTCTCTCTCCGAGATTCGCTGGCTGAAAGAAGCAACAGTTTTTTGCCTGCCATTTGTCGCATTGAGCCAAAGGCTCATAACGCCTGATGCCGGCAATTGTGCCGCAACGCGTGACCGCTCCAAGCAATCCGCGACGTGAATCAGCCAACAAAAAGGGGCGGCAAAATGCCACCCCTTTGTCTCACACGATGTTTTGAAGCTTACTCCGCAGCAGGCGCGCCCTCGGCCTTCTGCTTGGCTTCGAGGTCTTCGCCGGTCTCCTGATCGACAACCTTCATCGACAGGCGAACCTTGCCGCGATCGTCGAGGCCCAGCAGCTTCACCTTGACCTTGTCGCCTTCCTTGACGACGTCGGACGTCTTCTGGACGCGGTTGGCTGCGAGCTGGCTGATGTGAACAAGACCGTCCTTCGGTCCGAAGAAGTTCACGAAGGCGCCGAACTCCATCACCTTCACGATGGTGCCGTCATAGATCTGGCCGACTTCCGGGTCGGACGCGATCGACTTGATCCACTTGATGGCCGCACGGATGGCTTCGCCGTTGGCAGATGCCACCTTCACGGTACCGTCGTCCTCGATGTTGATCTTGGCGCCGGTCTTCTCGACGATCTCGCGGATCACCTTGCCGCCGGTGCCGATCACTTCGCGGATCTTGTCGGTCGGGATCTGCAGAACCTCGATGCGCGGTGCATGCTCACCGAGTTCGGCGCGTGCCGCGGTGAGAGCCTTCGCCATTTCGCCGAGGATGTGAATGCGGCCGTCCTTCGCCTGGGCGAGAGCAACCTTCATGATCTCTTCGGTGATACCGGCGATCTTGATGTCCATCTGCAGCGATGTGACGCCCTTTTCGGTGCCGGCCACCTTGAAGTCCATGTCGCCGAGGTGATCCTCGTCGCCGAGAATGTCGGACAACACTGCGTAACGCGCGTCTTCAAGAATGAGGCCCATTGCGATGCCTGCGGTCGGCCGCTTCAACGGCACACCAGCATCCATCAGTGCAAGCGAGGCGCCGCAAACCGAGGCCATCGACGAGGAGCCGTTCGACTCGGTGATCTCGGAGACGACGCGCAGTGTGTAGGGGAATTCGTGATGCGCCGGAAGAACCGGATGGATCGCGCGCCAGGCGAGTTTGCCGTGGCCGATTTCGCGGCGGCCTGGCGAGCCCATGCGGCCGGTTTCACCGACCGAGAAGGGAGGGAAGTTGTAGTGCAGCAGGAACGTCTCTTTGTACGTTCCCGACAGCGAATCGATGAACTGCTCGTCTTCGCCGGTGCCGAGTGTGGTCACCACGAGCGCCTGTGTTTCGCCGCGGGTGAACAATGCCGAGCCGTGTGCACGCGGCAGTACGCCGACTTCCGCCACAATCGGGCGTACGGTCTTGACGTCACGTCCGTCGATACGCTTTCCGGTGTCGAGGATGTTCCAGCGGACGATCTTCGCTTCCAGCTCCTTGAACACGCCCGCAACGCGAAGCTTGTCGTATTTCGGCTCCTGGCCTTCAGGGAAGAAGTGCGCCATCACCTTTTCCTTGGCGCCGCCGACCGCGTTGTAACGGTCCTGCTTTACCGGGATTGCATAAGCGCTGCGCAGCTCCTGCTCGATCAGGCCGAGCATTTCCTTTTCGATCGCCGAGTTATCGATGACCTTGACCTCGCGTGGCTCCTTCGCTGCCTTTTCCGCGAGTTCGATGATCGCCTGAATGACCGGCTGGAAGTGACGATGACCGAACATCACCGCAGCGAGCATCACCTCTTCAGGCAGTTCCTTGGCTTCCGACTCGACCATCAGCACGGCGTCGGCGGTGCCGGCGACAACCAGCTCGAGCTGGGTGTCGGCCATTTCGTCAAGCGACGGATTGAGGATGAATTCGTTGTTGCTGAACGCGACGCGGGCAGCGCCGACCGGACCCATGAAAGGAACGCCGGACAATGTCAGCGCGGCTGAAGCCGCAACCATTGCCACGATGTCGGGATCGTTCTCCATGTCGTGCGACAGCGTGGTGACGATGACCTGCGTGTCGCAGCGATAGCCGTCGGCGAACAGCGGACGGATCGGACGATCGATCAGGCGGGAAACCAGCGTTTCCTTTTCCGTCGGGCGGCCTTCACGCTTGAAGTAGCCACCGGGAATGCGTCCGGCCGCGTAGGTCTTTTCCTGGTAGTTGACTGTGAGCGGCAGGAAGTCGATGCCTTCCTTCGGCGTCTTCGCGGACACCACGGTCGCCATCACGATGGTTTCGCCGTAGGTCGCAATCACAGCGCCGTCGGCCTGACGTGCAATCTTGCCGGTCTCAAGTTTGAGCGGACGTCCGCCCCAGTCCAGTTCGACTGAATGAGTATTAAACATTTGAGATATCTTTCATGAGTTCGCGGAATTCGCGGAAGCCAAAAACACAAAAACCATGCGCAAGATTGCGAGACGCTGATTGCAAGGCGATTACAGCCTCAGCGTCCGGCGATCCTGCCATGGTCTTTGTGTCGTGAATGGCTTCCATCCCTTCCGATGGGACGGGCCAGGAATAATGGCCTTGACCCGCGCGACGGGCACCTTGCCCGTCATTGTCCAGCCGCCGGATTGCTGCTGGACCAAGGATGCGGACAAACATGTGCCCGCATGGGTACGATGTAGGGGATGGCCGCAGCCGGAAAACCGGCACTTGCTCTGCGGCCACACCCGTGCGCGCGCTTCGAACGCGCGCCAACTCGTCAGCGACGGATGTTGTGCTTTTCGAGCAGCGCCTTGTAGCGCGCTTCGTCCTTCTTCTTGACGTAGTCGAGAAGCGAACGGCGCGTGGAGACGAGCTTCAGCAGACCACGGCGGGAATGGTTGTCCTTGCTGTGGGTTTTGAAATGCTCGGTGAGGTTGGCGATGCGTTCCGAAAGGATCGCGACCTGAACCTCGGGTGAACCGGTATCGCCGGCTTTGTTTGCGTTATTCTTGATGACTTCCGCTTTGCGTTCTGCGGCAATCGACATCGTCAAACACCTTCGTTGCGACCGGTGCTGGCAGTCAGCCCGGTCAGGTTGAACACGCGCTTGGGGATGAGTTCGCCATTGCCAAGTTCGGCGAGGGCCAAAAGCCTTCCTCCGACGGTGACATAGACTGTGCCGTTTAAGATTGGCGCATCCCGTCCGCGCAACAAAACTGCTTGGCCTCTGTGAAGCCTTGCAGCATCAGCCCGTGTGACGGCCAGTGCCGGGATGTCGTCCAGCGCGGTCTCAACGGGCAAAAGCGCGTCGGCGAGGCTGCCCTCGCCAGACGCGGCTCTATCGCATAAAGCCTCCAATTCTGCCAGCGGAATCATGTCCGCTTCGGTAAACGGGCCGCAAAGCGTGCGCCGAAGCGCGCTGATATGGCCGTAGGAACCGAGAATCCGGCCCATGTCGCGGGCCAGCGCGCGGACATAAGTCCCCTTGCCGCACTCCGCCTCAAATACGGCATGGTCGCTATCCGGCTGATCTACAAGGATTAATTCGTGAATCTCGACCGGGCGGGGCTGCAGGGCGACGGTTTCGCCGTCACGTGCGAGGTCATAGGCCCGCTCGCCCTGGATCTTGATGGCCGAGTATTGCGGCGGGATCTGCTCGATCACCCCGGTGAACTGCGGCAGCAGAGCCCGGATCGCCTCCGTGCTGGGGCGAACGTCGCTGGTCTGTGTCACCTGTCCTTCGGTGTCGTCGGTGTCGCGCTCCTGCCCCCAGCAGACGGTGAAGCGGTAGCGCTTGCGTCCATCCATCACAAACGGGACGGTCTTGGTGGCTTCACCAAGGGCGATGGGCAAGCCCCCCGACGCCAGGGGATCGAGGGTGCCGGCGTGGCCCGCACGCTTGGCCTGGAACAATCGCTTGAGCACGGCGACCGCATGCGTAGAGGTCATTCCAACCGGCTTATCGAGAATCACCCAGCCATGAACGTCGCGACGATCACGCTTGAACTGGCCGTGCTGCCGCTTGCCGCCGGATTGACGTGGAGCGCGGTCGTGGTCGCGTGCTGCGCTTGGGTTGGCTGCGTTCGCCGCCGACGCATCTGAAAATTTATTTTCAGATGGTGCATGCGAAGGGCCGTTGTCAGACGCAACCACGTCGTCTGGAGAAGTCACATTCATCAGGTGTCGTCCGAATCCGTCTTGAGGTCTCTTTGAACTGCAGGTGTTCTCAGTAATTTCTCGATCCGTTCCGCTTCGTCGAATCGCTCATCGACGCGGAAGCGAATATCAGGTGCAAATTTCAGGTTAACGCGGTGAGCGACCTCGCCGCGCAGGAATTTCTTGTTGCGCTCGAGCGCCGCGATCACGTCATCGGTGCCGCGCCCGCCGAGCGGCATCACGTAGATTGTTGCGAGCTTGAGGTCCGGCGACATCCGCACTTCAGGCACCGTGATGATGTGCCCCTCAAGCGCTGGATCGTGCACGCCGCCTTGCCCGAGGATGTCAGCGATCGCATGGCGCACCAATTCACCAACGCGCAACTGACGCTGCGAGCCCCCATTGGCGTTGGCACCACGACCACTATCGCCTTTGCGATGTGTTGGCATTGCTGTCCTTGTCCAAAAATCAATTCGTCGTGCCCGGGCCAACCCGGGCACCCGCATTTTTGAGAGCAGAAATCCACTCGCTGAAAACCGGGCAACAACTTCAAGGGCGGATTTCCCGCCCTTGTCCCAGCAGCAACGACTTAATTTCGGAGAGACTGCAGCGCGCCTGTAAGACTTGGACTTACAAGGAGCGTTGGATGGTCTCTACGCGATAGCATTCGATCACGTCACCAGGACGCATGTCCTGATAGTTTTCGAACGACATGCCGCATTCCTGGCCGGCGACAACTTCACGCGCGTCATCCTTGAAGCGCTTGAGCTGTGCCAGCTTGCCTTCGTGGATAACGACGTTGTCGCGGATCAGGCGCACATTGGCACCGCGTTCCACGGTACCGTCGGTGACGCGGCAACCCGCGATCTTGCCAACCTTCGAGATGTTGAACACCTCGAGGATCTGAGCGTTGCCGAGCATGGTCTCGCGCAGTGTTGGTGCGAGCAAGCCCGACATCGCCTTTTTCACGTCGTCGACGAGATCGTAGATGATGTTGTAATAGCGAATTTCGATGCCGTCGCGCTTGGCGATCGCAGCGGCTTCCTTGTGGGCACGGACGTTGAAGCCGATGATCGCAGCGTTGAAGCCGTCGGCCAGCGTGACGTCCGATTCGGAGATGCCGCCGACGCCCGCATGAAGAATGCGTGCGGCGACTTCGTCGGTGCCGAGCTTGTCCAGCGAGCCGAGAATCGCTTCGAGCGAGCCCTGCACGTCCGCCTTCACCACCAGCGGGAAGTCCTTGCGGCCCGTGGTCTTGAGCTGCGACATCATCTGTTCGAGTGAACCACGCATGCCGGCCATGCTGGCGGCGGATTTTTCGCGCTTCTGATGCGCACGGTATTCCGTGACCTGGCGTGCACGCGCTTCGTTTTCGACAACCGCGAGACGATCGCCGGCTTCCGGTGGTCCATTGAAGCCAAGCACCTCGACTGGCACCGAAGGCCCGGCTTCAGTGATGTTGGTGCCCTGATCGGAAATCAGCGCGCGGACACGGCCCATTTCAGCGCCGGCAACGATAATGTCGCCGATCCGCAATGTGCCGCGCTGCACCAGCACGGTCGCCACCGGACCACGACCACGATCGAGCTTCGCTTCGATCACGGTGCCTTCGGCCGGACGGTCCGGGTTGGTCTTGAGCTCGAGAATTTCGGCCTGCAGCGCGATCATTTCGAGCAGCTTGTCGAGGTTGGTCTTGTTCTTGGCCGAGACTTCGACATCGACGACGTCGCCGCCGAAGGACTCCACCTGCACGTCATGCTGCAGCAGTTCGGTGCGCACGCGCTCGGGCTTCGCGTCCGGCTTGTCGATCTTGTTGATCGCCACGATCATTGGCACCTTCGCCGCCTTGGCGTGGTTGATCGCTTCGATCGTCTGCGGCATGACGCCGTCATCGGCGGCCACCACCAGGATGACGATGTCGGTGACCTTGGCGCCGCGGGCGCGCATGGCAGTGAACGCGGCGTGGCCCGGCGTGTCGATGAAAGTGATCTTCTTGCCGCTGTCAGGCGACGTCACCTGATAAGCGCCGATATGCTGGGTGATGCCGCCGGCTTCGCCGCTGACCACGTTGGCATGGCGCAGCGCGTCGAGCAGCGAGGTCTTGCCGTGGTCGACGTGACCCATGACGGTCACGACCGGCGGCCGTGGCGTGGTGTCGGACGCGTGATCATCGGCAACGTCGAACAAACCTTCCTCAACGTCGGCAGCAGCCACACGCTTGACGGTGTGCCCCATTTCTTCGGCGATGAGCTGGGCGGTATCGGGGTCGATCACGTCGGTGATCTTGTGCATTGCGCCCTGCTTCATCAGCAGCCGGATCACGTCGACGCCGCGCTCGCTCATGCGGTTGGCGAGTTCCTGGATGGTGATCGCTTCAGGAATGGTCACTTCGCGAACGAGCTTTTCCTTTGGCTCATTCGAGGCATGGCCCTTGAGGCGCTGAGTCCGGCGGCGGAACGATGCGATCGAGCGCTCGCGCACGTCGTCGGCATTGAGAGCTGTCGACAGGGTCAATCGGCCACGCTGCTTCGCAGGGCCTGGCTTTGCAGTCGGCTTTGGCGCGACGACCGGTCGGGCAGGACCGCCGCCGGGGCGGCGAACCATGCGCGGTGCTTCATCCTCGTCCGAACCGTCTGCCGCGACAGCTGCAGGACGCGCAGCTGTTGGAGCTGTTGCAGGACGGGCTCCGGGAGTCGCAGGACGAGCTCCAGGCGCTCCAGGACGAGCTCCAGGTGTGGCGGGGCGGCCCGTGGGCGCGCGAGCGGCAGGTGCTGCGGCCGATGTCGGAGCAGCGGGTGCTCCTGCGGGTTTCTTTTCAGCCTCGCCGAAACGCTTCTGAGCCTCGCGCTCGGCCTTCGCCTTCGCTTCCTCGTCGGCGCGATGGCGCTCTTCCTCGGCCTTCTTGCGCGCCTCGGCGGCTTCTCGTTCCTGCTGCTGCTTATATTCCTCGGTGTTGCGGCGCGCGGCTTCTTCCTCGGCGATGCGGCGCTCTTCGATTTCGCGCGCGCGCGCATCGGCCAGTGCACTGGCGCGGGCGCTCTGTTCGTCCTCGGTCAAGGTGCGCAGCACCACGCCGGATGTCCGCGGCGCGGGCTTCGGCGGCTCGGGGCGACGTTGCTGCGATGCGACCTTGGCCGTGGGCGCCGGGGTTGGCGCGGCCGGGGCGGGCGCGGCGGTTTCAGCCGCAGGCGGGGGATCGCCAGCCAAGCGGCGCTTGGTCTTCTTCTCGACCACCACCGGTTTGGTGCGGCCGTGACTGAAACTCTGGCGCACAACGCCGGTCTCTGTGCGCGGCTTCAGCGACAGAGTTTTCGAACCAACGCTCAGCGTCTTGTCGCCAGGTGTTTTCGTATCAGCCATTCAATAGTCCCAATCTCGTTCGGTTTGCCCGCATGCCCATCATGTCAGCGAGGCCCTAAGTCCTTGTCCGTTCCGGTCATTTTGCTGCCAGCCGTGATCCGGAAACGGCTGAGTGTCTGGCAGCGCATCAGGAAGGTTTTGCTGGCCGGGCCCGCGAGCAGGGCAGCATGTACCACATTTGCCCGCCCAAGTGCCAAATCCAATTCATCCGTGCTTAAAGCGCTGACAATGGGCAAATCCCTCGGATTTTCGGTATTTACCTGAATCCGGGCCGCCAATTTACCATTCAGCTTGCGAATTCCATCTGCGGCGCCGTCGCTGGCATGGATCAGGGCGACCGCCTGTCCCGCGTCAATCGCGCCCTCGACCTTGGAGAACCCGGAAACGACCTGGCCGGCCTTGGCGGCCATGGCGAGGGCATCAACCAGTCCCCGGACCATGAGCCGGTCGATATCGTCGGCGAGGGTCTTCGGCACCTGCACGGCGCGCTTGAAACTCTTCGCAAAAACATTGCGCCGCCCAGCTTCGGCGACGGCGGCATGAGACAACGAGACCCAAAGGCCACGGCCGGGTAATCTGCGTCTTAGATCCGGAACCACCTCGCCCGTGGGCGAAAGCACGAACCGGATCAGATCATCGATCGGCGCAACCTGCCGCGTGACCGCGCACATCCGTTCGGTCCCGGACTTCGTCCGGGGTCCGCGATCGAGATCTGCGTGATCAGCGATGGCAAGCATGCGCGCGACATTTCCTTTAAGCCGGATTGTCTTCGGAGGCGTCGGCCTCCGACGTCTTCGCGAGGTCTTCCGCGGTGATCCAGCCCGCGACGACCCGCGCCTGCATGATCAAGGCTTCAGCGTCCTCGCGCGAAATGTCATTGGCGTCGAGGATGCCCGCATGTTTCGTCGTCTCGCCGTCCTTGCGTTCGGTCCAGCCGACCAGATCATCGGTGGCACAGCCGGCCAGATCCTCGACCGTCTTGATGTCGTTCTCGCCGAACTTCACCAGCATCTTCGAGGTTACGCCTGGGACCGTTTTCAAAGCGTCTTCCACGCCAAGTTCCTTCCGTTTCGCCTCGAGCTCACCCTCGAGTTGTTCGAGATATTCGCGCGCGCGGCTCTGCAGCTCGTTGGCGGTTTCCTCGTCGAACCCTTCGATGCTGGTGAGTTCCCTCGGATCCACCAACGCGAGGTCTTCGACTGAACTGAAACCTTCGGATGCGAGCAATTGGCCGACAACTTCGTCGACATTGAGCGCTTCCATGAAAACGCGGGTTGAATTTTCGAAATCGGCCTGACGGCGTTCCGATTCTTCCTGTTCGGTCAGGATATCGATATCCCAACCGGTCAGCTGCGACGCCAGGCGCACATTCTGGCCACGGCGTCCGATCGCAAGTGACAATTGGGTATCCGGCACCACGACTTCAATGCGCTCGCGGTCCTCATCGATAACAACCTTGGCGACTTCGGCGGGGGCGAGGGCGTTCACGACGAATGTCGCGATATCCGGTGACCATGGGATGATGTCGATCTTCTCGCCCTGCAGTTCGTTCACCACGGCCTGCACGCGCGAACCACGCATACCGACGCACGCGCCGACGGGATCGACCGAGGAATCGCGGGAAATCACGCCGATCTTGGCGCGCGAACCGGGATCACGTGCGACAGCCTTGATCTCGACAATGCCGTCGTAAATTTCTGGCACTTCCTGCGCGAACAGCTTGGCCATGAATTGCGGATGGGTGCGCGACAGGAAAATCTGCGGTCCGCGGGTTTCGCGGCGGACATCGAAGACGTAAGCGCGAACACGGTCGCCGTTGCGGAACAGTTCGCGCGGCAGCATCTCATCGCGGCGCACGATAGCTTCACCACGGCCAAGATCGACGATGACGCTGCCATATTCGACGCGCTTGACGACGCCGTTGACGATCTCGCCGATGCGGTCCTTGAATTCCTGGTACTGCCGGTCGCGCTCTGCCTCGCGCACCTTCTGCACGATGACCTGCTTCGCGGATTGGGCGGCGATGCGACCGTATTCCAGCGGCGGCAGCGTGTCGGCGATGGTGTCGCCAACCTGTGCGCCGGGATTGGCGCGCTGAGCATCCCTCAATGAAATCTGGTTGGACGGGTTTTCGACCTGCTCGACGACGAGCATGTGGCGCGAGAGCCGCAATTCACCCTTCTTGGCGTCGATCTCGGCGTGGACATCGGTCTCCGAACCGTAGCGGGCGCGTGCCGCCTTGGCGATCGCGTCTTCCATCGCGGAAATGACGATCGAGCGGTCGATCGATTTCTCGCGCGCAACCGCATCCGCGATTTGCAGCAGTTCGAGTTTGTTGGCGCTGACAGCAGCCATGGCTCAGTCTCCCTCGTGGTGGTCGGTTTTGCCTGTGCGCTTCTGTCTTTCGGCGGCCAGGCGATGTTCCTTGGTGTTGGTCGGCTTTGCTTTTGGTTTCGGCTTATTGCTTTTGGCCGGATCGTTTTTGGATCTGGCTGTTTTGGCATGTGGTGGCGGTGGCGGCTCGATGCCGAGATCCTCGCGCAGGTCGCGCGCGGCCGCCTTGCCCCGGCGCATGGATTCGGCGATCAGTTCGTCGGTGAGAACGAGCCGCGCGTCGGAAATATCCTCCATGGTCAGGAGAACATCGGGCTCCTGACCGGCGCGAACATCGTCGCGGACGAGTCTGACAGCGGCGCCTTCGACCCCATTAAGCTTACCACGGAAGCGCTTGCGGCCCTCATGGGGGACCGCCATCTCGACCTTCACAAGATGTCCCGCATAGCGCTCGAAATCGGATTTGCGCACCAGCGGCCGGTCGATGCCGGGCGAGGAAATTTCCAGGCGATAGGCCCGTTGGATCGGATCCGCGACATCCATCACAGGCGAAAGCGCACGCGAGATGGCTTCGCAATCTTCGATCTGCATGGTGCCGTCGGGCCGTTCCGCCATGATCTGGACGGTGCAACCAGCCTCACCGGACACCCGGATACGTACAAGCCGGTATCCCATGCCCTCGAGAACAGGAGTCGCCACCGCCGATACGCGCGCTGCCACCCCCGGCTCAACCACAAGACGCGGTTCGGCCAAGAGTTCATTCAGCTGATCGTCGTCGGCGTGTGATGGATCGATCATGTTATGCAGGGCGAATTGCTCGTTTGTAGCCGCGACGCATCATTCGCGATGGGTCGGAGATGTGGGTCGTAAGGGTAATAAAAAAGAGCGGGTCCCGCGGGGCCCACTCTCCTACGTGCTCGTATGAGAATTTATGTTGCTCGGAATATAGAGCTTTTTTGCCTGGGCGGCAAGGCGCCGATTCGGATTCAAAACGCAAAAAACCGTACAATTGCGGCTAACTGTTCCTTCACTTCGGTTCCCTAGATTGCCGCTGACGCCGGGTCTTCGATCGGAATAGTGCCTTTCGGGACCGCGCGTCCACGCGACCGAGTTTTCCATGGCAGCAGCGTCCCTTATTCCGGAACTTGACGATATCGTTAAAAACGGAACTGCAAAAAAGCGGGCCCAAGCAATTGAGCGCATCTCGGAGCTCTTTCTTGAGGGGGCGGCGCGCTTTCAAGCCCAGCATGTCGAATTGTTCGACGATATTCTCGTAGGGCTGGTCCCAACCACCGAAATTGACACCCGTGCCGAACTCGCCGCGCGCCTGTCGCGCGTCGACAACGCGCCGCCGACGCTGGTCCGGCAATTGGCGCGCGAGGACGAGATCAAGATCGCAGGACCGATTCTGTCTCATTCGCCGCTGCTCGATGAGCCCACCCTCGTCGATATCGCTCGAAAAAAGGGACAGTCGCACTTGGCGGCGATCTCCGAGCGGCCGAAGCTGACCACTTCCATAACGGATGTCATTCTGCGCCGCGGCGACCGCGATGTGGTCCGCACCGTGGCTGCGAATGATGGCGCCCGCTTCTCCGAAGGGGGATATGCGGGTCTGGTCAAGCGCGCGACGGATGATGATGTGCTGGCGGTCACGGTCGGCCAGCGTGAAGATATTTCGTCGGCATCGTTGAAAGAGCTGCTGGCGAAGTCGGAGGACGGCGTTCGGCGCAACCTGCTCGATGCAGCCGACCCCGAACGAAAGGCTGCGATCAACGACGTGATGGCTGAAATTGCCAGCACCCAGAAGCCGGCGCAGCGAGATTTCGGGCCGGCACAGCGCGCCATTCTCGCTATGCACCAGGCAGGCGCGCTCAATGAGAAGGCGCTGCTCGATTTTGCCCGGCAGCATAAATATGAGGAAGCGGTCGCGGCATTCTCGGCCCTCTCCGGCATGCGGTTGCCGATGGTCCACCAACTGATCCAGGGAGACCGCGAGGATCCGATCCTTCTGCTCGCCAAATCTTCGGGGATGGAGTGGACGACCGTACGCGCCTTAATCATGCTGCGGCTGGGGCCTGGCAAAACGATGCCGCCGCCCGATATCGAAGAAGCGCGCGTTAACTATGATCGGCTTTCTTTGTCCACCGCGGAGCGTGTCCTTGCCTTCTGGAGGGCACGTGAAAAGACCAAGCCTGCTTAAGCTGCTTTTTCCGTCAACCTGAAGGTCAGGTAAGCAGCGCGGCGTCCTTCGCGCTCCGCCTTCCGCCCGTAGCGGGTCATCGTGTAACCCGCCCACGGCATCCGCCAGTCGTCCGCGCGCTCGGCGGTCCAGGCGAAATCTTTTGAACGCGCCATGTGGGCCAAGGTCCATGCGCAATAATCGTCGATGTCGCAGACGAAGCGGAATTCACCGCTGGTGGTTAGAATGCGCGACATCGCGGCGATGGTGGCATCCTGAACGAAGCGACGCTTCCAGTGCCGCCGCTTCGGCCACGGGTCCGGGTGGATCAGATCGATGCGTGCAAAGCTTGCTGGAGGAGCCCAGGCGAGAAGTTCTGCGGCATCACCGGCAAACAGGCGAAGGTTCGAGATATTGTGCTCTTCAACCTGCGTGAGAATCTTCGCCATGCCGTTGACGTAAGGCTCGCAGCCAATGAAGCCGACGTCCGGATAAGCCAGCGCTTCCGCGATCAGGTGTTCGCCGCCGCCAAATCCGATCTCGAGACGTTTTGCGGTCACGGGCCGGTCGAACAGGGCGCCGAGATCCGATGGACTCGGCTGGCCGATATCCAACACAAGCCGCGGCAGCAGATGGGCGATCAAGTCCGCCTGATGGTTGCGAAGCTTGTGCCCCTTGCGTCGGCCAAAAAAAGATCCCTGACCATGCTCGCGATCAGGCGATAGCATATGCTGGTTTTCCGACATAACTAGTGTCCGGCTTCTGACATTCGTATGAGTTGTGGCTAGCTCGTTTACGAATGTCCAGAATCCAGTTCATCGCCCGTCAAGCAAGCATCAGTCATCGAGAAGCTGTGGCGATGATCAGGGATGGTCCGCTTGTTCGCGCGAAGCCATCTGCTCGACCAGATCCACGATGCTGCGGCGAAGCTTGGCATCCGTAATGCGCGTGAACGCACGGGTGAGAGCCAGCCCTTCCGACGTTGCGAGGAAGTCGGAAACATAAGCGGGCGATGACGCTTCGCTCATTCCCGTCGGTGCGTTGGGACCAGCCGGCCCGCCCTCAAACAAAAAGGACACCGGCACCTGCAGGATGTCGGAGATCTGCTGGAGGCGGCTTGCACCGATACGGTTCGTACCCTTCTCGTATTTCTGGACTTGCTGGAAGGTTAAACCCAGCGCTTCGCCGAGTTTTTCCTGGCTCATGCCAAGCATGATCCGCCGCATCCGAACGCGGCTACCTACATATTTATCGACAGGATTGGGCGCCTTGGTTGTCATCTAGAAGCTCCGCGCCATCGCTGCATACACAATACCAGTATTACCATTGTTGGAATGATAGAACCGGATTACGCCTTTCGCCGCGAGGCCGTCAAATAGTTGTGACGGAATGGTGAAAATTTCAGCTATTAGGCGCCCGACTTACCTAGGTTCCGCACTATCATACCTGAAACCCTTTTGTCAGGAAGGGAACAGCCCATGATAGTGCAGAAACGCAAGCAAACTTGGAAGAAGTTTAAGGCGCCTCACGCACTTTGCTTCGCACGCCGGCGGATAACCACGATCGCGGACAGCGCGATCACGATTGCGGCAGGAATATCCTGCACTTGTGAGTACAATGTAGGCGATATCGCGGCAGGAAGTCCGGAATCCAAAACACCTTCGGTTCCAAGATCGAGATGGCCGATGATCCGGCCGACCGGGTCGATGACCGCCGAGATACCGGTGTTCGCTGAGCGGACGATCGGGAGGCCTTCCTCGATCGCGCGCATGCGCGTCTGCTGGAGGTGCTGATAGGGCCCCGTCGAAATTCCGAACCAGCCGTCGTTCGTCAGATTGACGATCCAGCCCGGCCGATCATCGCCGGGGACCACATCGCCCGGAAAAATAGCCTCGTAGCAAATCAACGGCAGCATGCGCGGCGCATTGGGGATCGCCATGGATCGCCGACGGTCGCCGGGAATAAAGCCGCCGCGCATTTTTGTCAGCTGCTGGAGACCGAGTTTTTCCAGCACGCTTTGGAACGGCAGATACTCGCCGAACGGCACGAGATGAAGCTTGTCATAGACCGACAAGATCGTGCCGTCGTGATCAATGACGTAAATCGAATTGTAGGCGCGCGTGATCCTGGATTCGGGAGGTTGATCGGGTGGGCGGATTCCGCCGGTGACCAAGACCGTACTCGGGGGCAGGAAGTTTGCGATCTGCGCCATGGCGTCGGCTTCGCGTGACAGGAAAAACGGAAACGCCGATTCCGGCCAGATCAAAATCGTTGCGTCTTTGACGCCAGTCGTTTGCGGTCCCGTCGAGCGATCCGACAGCGACAGATATTTATCCATCACCATCTGCTTGGCGGAGTAATTGAACTTCACATCCTGCTGCAGATTCGGCTGCATGAGACGTAGCTTGACGTCCTTGACGAGCCGGGTGGGTTTGCTGGAGAGCCTCGCCGTCCCGTAAGCGCCCATGACCGCGAGCAGCACAAGCGACGCGCTTAGCGGCAGCCATGGCCGGGACGTGTTGCTGCGGTCATCGAACAAGACCGCAGGACTCGCGAAGATCGCCACCGTGACAAACGTCAATCCCCAGAGGCCGATCAGCGCGGCACTCTGCGCCAGCGCAAGCGGCTCAGTCAGCGCGTAGCCGAGGGTGTTCCATGGGAAGCCCGTCAGGAGGTGCCCACGCAGCCATTCACTGACGGTGAGAGCGCATGCGAGCGCAAGGACGCGCGTTCCATCCTTGGTCCAGATCAGGCGGGCAAGCGCAAAGCCAAAAGCCATGAACAGTGCCAGCAGCGCAGGCAACCCCATCACGGCAATCGGCAGCAGCCAGGCGAATGTCTGTGCGTCGACGAGAAATGCGTAGCCGACCCAGTAGAGGCCTGCGACGAAATATCCGAAGCCGAACCACCAACCGCTGGCAGCAGCGGCTGGAATGCCTCCGAGGCGTCCCGCACCGGCGCCATCGATCAGCCAGACCGTAACGGGAATCGTAATGAAAAGGACAGGCCATGCATTGAACGGCGCAACGGCGAGCGCGGACACTGCGCCGGCGACGAACGCGATGGCGGCGCGGCGCCAGCCCCACGACAGGATGATACCTGCGATGAACGCGCGCAGAGATGTCATGGAGTACCCGCAGTGTCGCCGGAGGGCGAAGAGTTTGTGTCGGGTGGAGGCGTGTTCGCGGAATCCGCTGCAGCTTCCCGGCGCCTTTCACGAAGGCGCGAATTTGAGCGATCCTTGCGCGTGCCGATCCGCACACGCTTGACCCGCCGTGGATCGGCGTCGAGCACTTCGATTTCGAATTCACCGGGGCCGGAGATGATCTCGCCCCTGATCGGCAGGCGGCCAACCTGCGTCACGAGATAACCGCCCAGCGTATCGACGTCCTCGCCCGCTTCGCCGGTGTCGAACTGCTCGCCGACCACCGACTTGACGTCGTCAAGGCCCGCGCGAGCGTCCGCGATGAAGGAGCCGTCGCCCTGCCGGACTACCGATGGCGGTTCATCGCCATCGTGCTCGTCGTCGATTTCGCCGACCACCTGTTCGACGATGTCTTCGATCGACACCAGTCCGTCAGTACCGCCGTATTCATCCACGACCAGAGCCAGATGAATCCGGGTGGCCTGCATCTGCGCCAGAAGATCGATGGCGGGCATCGACGGCGGAACATAGAGCAGCTTGCGCATGATGTTCGCGTCAATCAGCGACATGCGCAGGTCGACGGCACGCAGATCGAGTCCCGCCGGAAACGGCTTTTTGCGTTTGGCATTGATCTCGTCGGCAACCTTGGCCTTTGCGGTGATGAAGGCGAGCAGATCACGGATATGGACAATGCCTTCCGGCTCGTCGAGCGTGTCGTCGTAAACCACAAGCCGGGAATGGCCCGCGCTCTCGAACGTGGTCATCAATTCGCCGAGCGAAATGTTGCGCTTGACGCCAACGATGTCGGCGCGCGGCACCATGACATCGGCGATGCGTCGCTCGTGCAGCGCGAGGATATTGCGCAGCATGGTGCGCTCGATGGTCGAAAATCCCGTTTCATCAGGCGCCGTCGCATCGAGAACAACCTGGAGATCCGCACGTGCCGATCCGGCCTTCCAGCCGAACAACGTGCGCAGCGCACGCATCAGCCACATCTCGGAGGACGGCCGTAAGACTTCACCGTGTTGCACCGGCACCGGCAAATTGCTGCTGGGCCGCTGGGTTTCGGTATGACTACTGTCCGGGTCGGGCACCTATTTCACCTGATCGTCGTGCGCATAGGGATCGGGAATACCGAGCTGCGCGAGAATATTCCGCTCGAGGTCTTCCATGACCTCAGCGTCGTCGTCGTTTTCGTGATCGTAGCCGACCAGATGCAGAAAGCCGTGGATGGCCAGATGGCTGAGATGATGGTCGAACAGCTTGTGTTCAGCGTCGGCTTCAGCGCGCGTCGTCTCATATGCAATGGCGATGTCGCCGAGCATGCGCGGCGCATCGTCATCACGAGATGGGCCGGCTGGCTGCAGTGCTGGAAACGACAACACGTTGGTCGGCTTGTCGATGTTGCGCCAATTCTTGTTCAGCGTGCGGATGCCGGCATCGTCCGTCAGCATAATTGCAAGTTCGGCGTCCGCGGTATCCGCATCGACCATGGCGGACGCCGCCTCGATGGCGCGATGAATGGTCGTTTCCGCCTCTGTTTCGCGCTGCCAGCAGTCGGCGGTGACGAGAATTTCGGTCGCGGGGTAGCCGTCGGGGGTCATGGGTGATGGTTTTCTATCGTCCACACGGTTTATGTCATAAGCATCCGTGCATGATGCATCAAGGTTTGCCAGGGGCGGCCTGTTTCGGAGCGCCCTCGTAAGCGGCAACGATCCGCGCCACCAGTTCATGGCGGATGACGTCCTGGGCGGTGAAGTGCACCTGTGCGATCCCTTCGACACCGGCAAGGAGCTTCGTGGCTTCCGCGAGGCCTGAGGGCTGGCCATTGGGAAGGTCGACCTGGCTCGGGTCTCCCGTGATAATCATGCGGCTGTTCTCGCCAAGACGCGTCAGAAACATCTTCATCTGCATCGATGTGGTGTTTTGCGCCTCGTCCAGAATAATCGCGGCGTTTGTCAACGTGCGGCCGCGCATGAATGCCAGCGGCGCAATCTCGATCTCGCCGCTTTGCAAACCGCGTTCGACAATGCGCGCGTCCATCAGGTCATAGAGCGCATCATAGATCGGTCGCAGATAAGGATCGACTTTTTCGCGCATGTCGCCCGGCAGGAAGCCGAGCCGCTCGCCGGCTTCGACCGCCGGACGTGACAGGATGATCCGGTCGACTTCCTTGCGCTCGAACAGCTGACACGCCCGCGCCACTGCCAACCACGTTTTACCGGTACCCGCAGGGCCGATGCCGAACACCAACTCATGACGCTTCAACGCGCGAATATAAGAGTCTTGCGCAGCTGTCCGGGCACGCACTGGCCGCTTGCGCAAATTGAGTTCTTCGAACTGAGGCTTCGCGGCTTTTGGCTCCTCCAACTTGGATTCGAAGCCTTTGTCGAACTCGAACAGCGATCCTTGCGCGATGACGGCGCGGATCGCGCCCTCCACGTCGCCCTGCGCCACATCGTGATTGCGTGTCGCCTGCTCATAGAGCATTTCAAGGACGCGTCGTGCGCCGTCGCATGCATCCCGCGTTCCGGCGATGGTGATGTGGTTGCCGCGGGAATCCGCCACAACGCCGAGGCGGCGTTCGATCAATGCCAGATTTTGGCCGTAGGGGCCGACCAGCGCAGAGGCGGCCGTGTTGTCGTCGAACGCAACGACGATCTGGGTTTCATGCGTCAGTGGAATGTCTCGGTCGTGCTTGCGGCCAGGGGCGAGGGTCGGCGAATCCGATGCGCTTTTTGGCAAGGGTTCAGGCTCCGGTGGTCATGGCGGACGGGACGGCTTGCAGCGAGGGATTGGGAGACGATGCGAGCGCGCCGATCAGGCTGTAGCGCTCGAGACTTTCGATGGAGACCGGCAAGACCTTGCCGATAATGTCCGGGGAGGCCATGACGTGTGCGGGCTGCAGATAGGCCGTGCGGCCGACGAGCTGACCGGGGTTACGGGCCGCTCGCTCAAACAGCACATCAACCGTCTTGCCGATCGAAGCTGCGTTAAACGCAGCCTGCTGGCTGTCGATCAATGCCTGGAGTCGCGCCAATCGCTCATCCATCACGCTTGCCGTGACCATCTCCTGCATGTCCGCCGCCGGCGTTCCGGGCCGGGGCGAATACTTGAAAGAATACGCACCAGCGTAGCTGATTTGTGTGACCAGCGCGAGTGTGGCTGAAAAGTCGTCTTCGGTTTCGCCGGGGAAACCGACAATAAAATCCGACGAAAAGGCGATGTCCTCGCGGACCTTGCGGAACCGGTCGATGGTGCGACGATAGTCCATCGCGGTATGCTTGCGGTTCATGGCTTCGAGAATGCGATCGGAACCTGACTGAACCGGCAAATGAACGAATGGCATCACGGCGGGAATATCGCGGTGAGCCTCGATCAATGCCTCGTCAACATCCCGGGGATGGCTGGTTGAATAGCGCAATCGGGCGATGCCGGGGATTGCAGCAAGGCGATGCAGCAATCGGCCGAGCGACCAGGTCGCGCCGTCCTCGCCGTCACCGTGAAACGCGTTGACGTTCTGGCCGATCAGCGTGATCTCACGCACGCCGTTGTCTGCGAGCCGTTGCACGTCCTCGATGATACGCGCGACCGGGCGTGAGACTTCCATGCCGCGGGTGTAGGGCACCACGCAAAACGTGCAGAACTTGTCGCAGCCTTCCTGCACCGTGACGAAGGACGAAATCCCACGGGCCCGAATCGCCGCCGGCTTGGGATCGGGAAGTGCCGCGAATTTATCCTCGACAGGAAATTCGGTCTCAACGGCGCGGCCCTCGGCTTTCGCCTTTGCCAAAAGCTGCGGCAAATGATGATAGCTCTGCGGGCCAACAACGACGTCAACGACAGGGGCCCGGTTGATGATCTCATTGCCTTCTGCCTGCGCGACGCAGCCGGCAACGGCGATCCGCATCTCGCGGCCTTGGCGCGCAGCTTCATCTTTGGCTGTGCGCAGCCGTCCAAGCTCCGAATAGACCTTCTCGGAGGCCTTTTCGCGGATGTGGCAGGTATTCAAAATCACGAGGTCGGCGTCATCGACGCTCGACGTTTCCACGAATCCTTCCGGCGCCAGCGTGTCCACCATGCGTTGTGCATCGTAGACATTCATCTGACAGCCGTATGACTTGATGTGCAGCTTTCGCGGCGTGTTCATCGAAACCTTGTGATTGGTGGCTTCCGCCATCCCGTTGGCGCCTCAAATATAGGTAAAAGGCGCCAGAATCCAGCTATCTGGCCTATTTCGACCGTCTCAAATCGGGGCGGCTGCCTGCATATGCGGCGGGGCCGCTCGCGCGAGCAGGCCGGGGAGGGCCCGCATATCGTCTATGACCACCGTCGCTCCCGCCGTCTGCAAATTGGCCTCATCCCCCGGACGGCAGTGGCCGCCGCCGACGAAGCCGATGACCGTCATTCCAGCGGCGCGTGCCGCGGTGACCCCCGAGACACTGTCCTCGATCACGAAACAGCGCGCCGGTTCAACCTTCATTTGACCCGCCGCAAACAGGAACAGGTCCGGCGCAGGCTTGCTCTTCTTGACCTGCGACGCGGAGAAGATGTGGGGCGCGAAGCGCGTATAGAGACCGGCACGCGACAGCGTGGTGAAAATTTTTTCATGCGCG
Organism: Bradyrhizobium sp. SYSU BS000235; assembly: GCF_049747295.1. Lineage (NCBI taxonomy): Bacteria > Pseudomonadati > Pseudomonadota > Alphaproteobacteria > Hyphomicrobiales > Nitrobacteraceae > Bradyrhizobium > Bradyrhizobium sp. SYSU BS000235. The sequence continues at coordinate 2,182,933 of NZ_JBMHJM010000001.1, read as the reverse complement.
CCGCTCGATGCCACGCACATCCGCGCATCGATCGCATCGAGTGCGTCATGGATGTGAGGAATAGCCTCGGCCGCCTCGGCGAGTGCTTCCAGCAACAGTTGGCGGCGCTCGGAATCGTAAGCCTCCGGCAGTGGGCGGCCCAGCTCTCGCTCGACGTCGAGGTTGCTATCGCGGGCGGAGCGGCCAAGGAAACGCTCGCGCACCTGTTCAGCGGTGATCGGATAACCGTGACGCGTCAGGACTTCGGCATGCACGCGGCAGGATATGACCTCGCTATCGACGAGAACGCCGTCGCAATCGAAGATGATCAGGTCGTAGGGACTGTCGGCGTTGGACTGACTCAAGTCTTGTCGTCTTCCAGCGGCACGCAATACAGCTCCAGCCGATGATCGACCAGCTTGAAGCCAAGCTTGCGGGCGATCTCGGCCTGCAGCTTCTCGATTTCTTCAGAGGTGAATTCGATCACCTTGCCGTCACGCAGATTGATGAGATGGTCGTGGTGATTGTCGGGCACCTGCTCATAGCGCGCGCGGCCTTCGCGGAAGTCGTGCCGTTCAATGATGCCAGCATCTTCGAACAGCTTGACCGTGCGATAAACCGTCGAGATCGAAATCTTGTCGTCGATCGCAACCGCCCGGGCATAGAGCTCTTCGACGTCGGGATGATCCAGCGACTCCGCCAACACGCGCGCGATAACGCGCCGCTGCTCGGTCATACGCATACCCGCTGCGGCGCAGCGCTTTTCAATGTCCGTATGGGTGCCGGCAGGCATGGATTTCAGGGCCGTCATGTTTCAGTTCCGGATGGATGGAGCCTGTTTTGCCATTGGGTACAGTTTACGACAAGTCTCGTTGCATCACCACGGCGTTCAATTGTTCCCCGCTAGCATCCTTGTAGTAGCGCTCGCGGCGGCCGACGACGCGAAATCCGGCCCGTTCATAAAGCGCACGCGCGGCTCGGTTATTTTCTTCCACTTCGAGAAATACCTTTTTCAGGCCTTGCCCTGCCAGATGCCCGAGATGCGTGCGCAACAAGTCCCGCGAATAGCCGCGCCCGCGCTGATTCGACGCAATGGCAACGGACAGGATCTCGGCCTCGTCCGCGGCGATGCGCGAGACGATGAAGCCGATGACCGTGCGCCCCTGCCGCAGCCGATGGGCAAGTGCGTTACGCTCAATCAGGATCTGCTCAAATTCGTCAGCGCCCCAGCCGCGGTGGAAGGATGCACGATGCAGTTGCGACAGTCGCGGCGCGTCGCGCACGGTTGCAATCTCGACAGCAGGTGCGGGTGCTTTAAACAACCGCGGAAAAATCCGGCTAAGGACATCGGTGAGTAGTGACATCGTCAGGCTCGCGGCCCGATCTGTACCTGCGGTGTGCTCGCTTTCGGTTTGGCATCGGGCGGCCGCAGATAAAACGGCTTCGCTGGCGATTCGCCTGGCTCAACGGCCGCGCCGAGCCATGCCACCCAGGTAATGTCCGGGCCGGGTTGTGTATCGACCGACGACGGCCCCATCTGATCGTGCGGCCAAAGATCGGCGAGCAATTGTGCCGCATTGCCAACCATGCGTAACGTGCCGAAGCGGGCCGCAGCAAACGTTTCCTCGATCGGCGCGACTGCAGGCTTCATCAGCGTCGCGCCATTGCCGGCGACAACCTGAAAATAAACATGGCCGTGGCGCGCATCGATCGCTGACATGATCGGCTGCTCCTGTCCTTCCGCGACCAGTGGAGCGACGTAAGCGGATAGCGTCGTCAAACCCACGACGGGCTTGCCCGCGGCAAGTCCGATGCCCCGCGCGGCGGAGAGGCCAACGCGCAATCCGGTAAAGCTGCCGGGGCCGGTGGTGACGGCAATACGGTCGAGGTCGAGATAGGCGATTCCGGAATCGGTCATGACGCGTGCAATGAGTGGCATCAGCGCTTCGGCGTGGCCGCGCTTCATCGGCTGCGTTTCCTGCGCGATCACGGTCTGGGTATTGGTGTCCAGCACGGCGGCGGCGCAATAATCGAGCGCAGTGTCTATGGCGAGGATCAACATGGAACCAGTTCTAGCACCGCCGAGCATTGCTGGAATTGAAAATCTTTTCGCTTGATTTGGAATGACCAGAAAATTGCCGGAATAAAAACGGCCGGGACATGCCCGGCCGCGATGTCTGACGCAAGGTAAGCCCGCCTTACATCGGCCGGACTTCAACCACGTCGGGGATGAAGTGCTTCAGCAGGTTCTGGATGCCGTGCTTGAGTGTTGCGGTGGACGACGGGCAGCCGGCGCATGAGCCCTTCATATCGAGATAGACGATGCCGTCCTTGAAACCGCGGAACGTGATGTCGCCGCCGTCGCCTGCGACCGCAGGACGAATGCGGGTCTCGAGCAGATCCTTGATCGTGTCGACCGTCTCGGTATCGGCTGCGTCGAAGAACTCCTCCGCATGGGCTTCTTCGGGCTTGTCGCCATCCGCCAGCAGCGGCGCACCGGACATGTAATATTCCATGATGACGCCGAGGATTGCCGGCTTGAGATGCTGCCAGTCGCTGTCGTCCTTGGTCACCGTGACGAAGTCGGAACCATAAAACACGCCGGTCACGCCGGGGACGCCGAACAGCCGTTCCGCCAGGGGCGAACGGGCGGCAGCCTCGCGGCTGGTGAATTCCATGGTGCCGTTGTCGAGGACGGCTCGCCCCGGAATGAACTTCAGGGTCGCAGGGTTGGGCGTGGCTTCAGTCTGGATAAACATTTGATTCTCCGACACATCGCCAGTTCAAGGCCGGCGCGAACGGGGTGGGTGAAGGGTTCCTCTAGCAGATGGCGCCTGAAAAAGCACGGTCAAGGGGCGCGGAGCAGGGGTGTCCGCCAGGCGCCGTTGGCCCGGCTCAGGACAAGGCGTCGAGGTCGCTATCGCTGAGGTTGCCCGGGACGATGGCAATGGGAACCGGAAAGGTTCCGGCCGTTTTCGCCAGCATGGTGATGATCGGGCCGGGTCCCTCGGCGCCAACGCTGGCCGCAAGCACCAGCACGGCGATATCGACGTCCTTGTTGATCACATCCAGAATCTGTTCGGTGGGAGCGCCTTCCCGGATCACACGTTCGGGCGTGATGGCGGCGATGCCGTTGGCGCGTCCGGAGGCGCGGTCGAGCGCGGCGTTGGCTGTTTCCTCCGCTTCCGCACGCATGATGTCGGCAACGCCGAGCCATTGCTGATTGCGGTCTTCGGTGTCGATGACCCGCAGCATGACCACACCGCCACCGACCCGCACGGCCCAACGGCTGGCATAGTAGACGGCGCGGTCGCCTTCGGCGCTGTCGTCAACGATGACCAAACATTTTGGCTTATGGCCCTGTTCGTAGCTTCGTCGCTGATTGCTCATGCATGTCCCGAATGATGAACTCGTGCGGTGGATCTTACGTTCGCATCAGCAATAACCGCGAGTCCATCATGCGAACGTCAGATCCAAAACCGCACTAGATTCATATTTTGCGCGTGTCCCTTCGATTCCGAAGTTCGCATCTGAACGAGCCGCAAGTCCATGCGAACTTCGGAATCGGGACACGCGATCATGCTGCCATGCGTGGGGTCATGCCGACAAGACGAGAAGAAACCTTGACGCGCGGTTGATTCGCGGTTGCAGAGCGTTCTGCGAGCGCTGGGCCGACCGGTGTCGTATGCGTTTCAGCGCTTGCGGACGAAGCCGACGATGTCTTTCACGGCGTTCATGGTGTCTTCAGCGATGACGCGCGCACGATCTGCGCCGTCGATGAGCACTGAGTCCACGTAAGCCGCATCCTGTGTCAGCTTCTTCATTTCCGCGCCGATCGGGCCGAGCTTTTCGACGGCAAGATCGACCAGCGTCGATTTGAAGCCGGAAAACTGGCCGCCGCCGAACTCGCGCAGCACGTCTGCCTTCGGCTTGCCGGAGAGTGCGGCATAAATGCCGACAAGATTGTCCGCCTCCGGCCTGCTCTTCAGGCCTTCTTCCTCACTCGGCAACGGCTCCGGATCGGTCTTGGCCTTGCGGACCTTTTGCGCGATGGCATCGGCGTCGTCGGACAGATTGATCCGCGAATAATCCGACGGATCGGACTTCGACATTTTCTTCGAACCGTCACGCAGCGACATCACGCGGGTCGCCGGTCCCGTAATCAGCGGCTCCGGCTGCGGGAAGAACTTCTCATCGAAGTTGTGGGCGCGGATGGAATCGGCGAAGTCGTTGTTGAATTTTTGCGCGATGTCGCGCGCCAATTCCAGATGCTGCTTCTGATCTTCGCCGACCGGCACGTGGGTTGCGCGATAGACCAGAATGTCCGCGGCCATCAGGTTCGGATAGGCGTAGAGTCCGACCGACGCGTTTTCGCGGTCCTTGCCGGCCTTCTCCTTGAATTGGGTCATGCGGTTGAGCCAGCCGAGGCGGGCAACGCAATTGAACACCCAGGCCAGTTCGGCGTGGCCCGACACCTGGCTCTGGTTGAACACGATGTGTTTCTTCGGGTCGATGCCGCTGGCGATGAAGGCCGCGGTGACCTCACGGATGTTGCGCGTCAGTTCGGCGGGATCCTGCCACACGGTGATCGCGTGCAGATCGACCACACAGTAGATGCAGTTGTGCGTGTTCTGCAGTTTGACGAAATTGACGATGGCGCCGAGATAGTTGCCGAGGTGCAGATTGCCCGTCGGTTGAACGCCTGAAAAAACCAGTTCTTTCGCTGCCATTACCGTTATTCCTGTCCGTCAAGCATCCCACAGCGCCGTCAATAGCCGGGCGAGGCTTACTCGCGCAAGCCACCATCGCGCAAACTCTCGATCGCCTCGCCCCAGCTGACGATCCGGAACAGGTCGAGAAGCAGGCCATAGAAGGAGACGCCGGCAGCCACGAGGCCACCGAGAATGGTGAGATTGGCGGCGAAGCTTGCGTTGACCTCGACGGACGAGACAAAGGATTCTGCGACGTAGAGCATCGCTCCCATCGCTGCCGCACATGCCACAATGCGCGGCAGGCGCCGCCAAGCCACCGCATCGATCGAAAATCCGAATGTTGTGGCGCCGCGCCATCCCAGCACGGCCGCGCAGAACCAGGCGCCGAGCGAAATGCTTCCGGCGACACCCGTGACCCCGAAGGCATGTCCAAACGTCAGCCCGCTCAGCACGGCCACCACCATCCCGGCGATCGTGGCGACCAGCGGCGTCTTGGTATCCTCCCGGGCGAAGAAGGCAGGGGACAGCACCTTCACCAGAACGTGCGCCGGCAGGCCGAGCGCGAGGACGGACAATGCCTGCGCGGTGGCGGCGGTATCCTCCGCCGTGAACGCGCCATGCTGGAACAGCACGCGGATGATCGGCTGGCTCAGAAGCGCCAGTCCAAGCGTTGCCGGCAAAGCAAGACCAACCGCGAGCTCAAGTGCGCGGGATTCCGCGTGCATCAATGCTTGGCGATCGCCGCCCTGAATGGAGCGGGTCAGTTCAGGGACGAGCACGGTTCCCATCGCCACCCCGACCATGCCGAGCGGCAGCTCGATCAGTCGATTGGCGAAATAAAGCCACGAGACCGCTGCAGGCGATGAGGAGGCAATGATCGCGCCGCTGACGATGAGAAACTGCGGACTGGCGTTCGCGATCATCCCGGGGATTCCCTTGCGAAGGAAGCCGCGGATCTGCGGATCGAATGAAATCCGCAGAGGCGTCGCAACGCCCTCCCGCCAGGGCCGGCGCTGGACCAGAATCAGCATTTGCAGACATCCGGCGACGCCAACGGCGCCTGAAATGACGGTCGCTGAAAACAGCGGATCGTGCCGCCAGACCAACAGCACCACGAGCACGACGATCAACGTGATATTGAACAGCACCGGCGAGAAGGCCGTCAGAAGGTAGCGCTGCTCGGCATTCAAAACTCCGATCATCACGATGGAGGGGCCGACAAACGCGAGGTAGGGCATCATCAACCGGGCGTTGTTGATGGCGAGTTGCAGCGATTCACCGCCTACAAATCCCGGCGCCAGGAGCGAGATGACGAGCGGCATCAAGAGCGTCAGGGCAAGCGCGATACAGATCAGGATCAGGCTCACGCAGCCAAGCGCCCGCCCCGCAAACGCGGCTGCAGCCACTTTGCCCTCGGTTTCGCGAACGCGCAGATAGGTTGGCACCAGCGCCGCGTTCAGTGCCCCCTCGGTGAATGAGCGCCGCGTCACGTTGATGAACTGAAAGGCGACCAGAAAAGCGTCCGCAACCGCGCCGGCTCCGAGCAGGGCCGCGATCAGGGAATCCCGCAAAAAGCCCAGCATCCGCGAGGACAGCGTTCCGGTCGATACGGTCAAAATATGACGAATCATGCGGGTATTCTTTGGAGCCTTTCAAGGGTCGTATGAGGCCGCGCGCTTGCTGGCGGATGCCTTGTCGTGATAGGTCGCCACACCTTCATGGCGGTATGAAATACCAGCTTTTGTTGGTTCCGCCCTCCGCCCAGCAGGATTATAATTAATGACCGCAACGACATACGATGTTCTCGGGATTGGCAACGCTATCGTCGATGTCCTGGCGAAAACCGAAGACGGCTTTCTTGCAGAACAGGGCATGTCGAAAGGGGCCATGGCGCTGATCGACGAGTCGCGGGCGGCTGCGATCTATCAGGCGATGGGGCCGGCCACGGAAATTTCGGGCGGGTCGGCTGCCAACACCATTGCCGGCGTTGCCGACTTCGGTGCCCGGGCGGCCTTCGTCGGCAAGGTCCGCGACGACCAACTGGGCAATGTGTTCAGCCACGATATCCGCGCCATCAAGGTTGCGTTCGACACCCGCCCAGCCTCGGTCGGCGCGGCCACGGCGCGCTGCTACATCCTCGTCACGCCGGACGGCGAGCGCACCATGAACACGTATCTCGGCGCGGCGCAGGATTTGTCGCCTGCGGATATCGATCCGGCACAGATCGCAGCGTCTTCGATCGTCTATCTCGAAGGTTATCTGTGGGATCCGAAGAATGCGAAAGAGTCCTTCCTCAAGGCGTCGAAAATCGCGCATGAGAACAAGCGCACCGTCGCGCTGACATTGTCGGATGCATTTTGCGTCGGCCGCTATCGCGATGAATTTCTCGATCTGATCAAGACCAAGACCGTCGATCTTGTGTTCGCCAATGAGGCCGAGCTGCTGTCGCTTTATCAGACGAATGATTTCAACGCAGCGCTGACGCAATTGCGCGGCGATGCCAGCCTCGCGGTTGTGACGCGCAGCGAAAAAGGCTGTGTGGTTCTTAGCGGTGATAAGGCGACACCGGTGCCGGCCTCTCCCGTGAAGCAGGTGGTGGACACGACGGGCGCGGGCGACCTGTTCGCGGCGGGCTTCCTGTTTGGTCTGGTGCGCGGATTCAACCATGAAGATTGCGGTCGTCTGGGTGCACTTGCCGCAGCCGAAGTGATTCAGCATATCGGGGCGCGTCCGCAGACCTCGCTGAAGGCGCTGGCCCAGGCGAGCGGTCTGTCCGTCTGAGATCCAAGCTGATGCCCGACAAGATAGGGCTCACTTTTCCCTGCTGGACGTGACAAGCAATCGCGTTGCTGCGTGCTTCGCGGTATCGGAGCTCGCAGCGCCGCGCTGGATGATCCAAGATCCGGCCGACGCTGGGCTCGGCCTCGAAAATTAACCATGACAAGAACAGGCGAGGTGGCAGCAGCGCGATCAACGGCGTTGTTTGCGGCTTTTCGCCTGCGTCAGAGCTTTGCGTTAACTCCTTTCGTCTTGAATGCGCGGATCCGAGCCGCCATATGCCGATTGAAGCATGCCGGTGGGAACCATTTTTGCCGCCGGGAATTGGAACGCGGTTGTGGTTCAAGGTCTCTTGTGGCTCGACGTCTTTCAACAAGTGCAAACCAGACAAAAAACAGATGTTTGCCGCGCATCGCACGGCGGAAGGACCAAGATGATCGCGACCTGGAGTGAGTGGAAACGGTATCCCAAAGCCACGCGCGGGGAGCGGCTTGAAGCACCGATCGGGCCGGGGATTTACGAAGTCAGGCATGCGTCATCGGGCGCATTGTTCGCCTTCGACGCGGTCGACAATCTCGCGAACGCATTGTCGTCGCTGCATACGGGGCCGAAATCATTCACGTCGTGGTTTGGCCGGCGCGATCCGGTTGCGCTTCCCGACCTCGAATATAGGACCTGTGCGACGGCGACGCGCGCGGATGCCAAAGCCGCAGCCGAACGCATGATCGGCCGGCGTGAAGCGTACATGAACCATAGCCATGTAGCCTGATGAGAATTTGCGTGATCGATATAGGCGTAACGCGTCGATCAAAAGACGCGAAAGCGCACAGCTTACTATTCCAAGATAAAAAAGCCGCCCTGTCTTCAGAGCGGCTTTTTGTGTGGAAATGGCCGACTAAAATCAGCGGCCGGTGAATTTCGCCGGGCGCTTTTCCAGGAACGCGCTGACGCCTTCCTTGAAGTCTTCCGCGCGGCCCGCGATCTGTTGGGATCGCTTTTCGAGATCGAGCTGCTCCTCGAATGAATTGTGCGGGCTTTCCCAATAGAGGCGGCGGATCAGCGACAGGGCGACCGTCGGACCATTCGCGAGATCGTGCGCGAGTTTTCTGGTTTCTTCCGCCAGCGCGGCATCATCAACCACGCGGTTGATGAGACCCCACTCCAGCGCCTTTTCGGCGGGGAGTCGCTCGCCAAGCAGCGACAACTCGACGGCGCGCGCCTTGCCGATCAAGCGGGGCAGGATCCATGTCGAGCCGCAATCGGGAACGAGGCCGATCCGCCGGAACGCCTGCAGGAAGTAGGACGACCGCGCGCACAGGATGATGTCGCCCATCAGCGCGAAGCTCATGCCTGCACCGGCGGCAGGGCCGTTAACGGACGTGATGAGAGGGCAATGCAGATCGCGCAGACGGCGCAGGAACGGATGAAATGCGGTTTCCAGAGTGCCCCCTGCGTTGCGCCGAACCGGATTCTGCTCCTTGTTGCGGCCCTGCAGGTTGGCGCCGGTGCAGAAGGCTTTTCCTGCGCCGGTCAGGACGAGGCAGCGGATGTCGTCACGCTTGTCGTAAACGGCATCGAGTGCCTCACTGAGGCCCGCCAGCATGTCAGTTGAGACCGCATTCATCACTTCCTGATGATCGAGCACCAGTGTGGCGACGGCTCCGTCGAATTCCAGTTTGCAATGGTTGAACTGCATGCGTTCCTCGCTTGATGTTTTTTGCGTCCTCGTTCTGCTTGCGAAAATTTCGCGGAGCGAAACGAGCTATCGCTTTCAAGCAAGACTATCCGGCAATCCGGATAGGCTGTAAACGCCGGGGCGAGGCGAGATGCCGGTGTCGGACCAGCCATGCGCTGATCAATTTCGCAGGGCGGAAGAAATACCTGCGCTTAGGAAATTTCCAACGCAGAAGAGCTAGCAGCGTCGAGTGGTGAGCTGCTGCATCCTGCGTGTCGATGCCGCGTTAGTCCGGAAGCGGAATGAACTCGTGTTCGTTCGGGACATGTGCGAAGCGTCCGGCCTTCCAATCGGCTTTCGCCTCTTCGATTCGCTCTTTGCTCGAGGAGACGAAATTCCACCAGATGTGCCGGGGTCCCTCGAGTGCGGTTCCCCCTAAGAACATCATGCGCGTTGGACGCATCGCCGTAACGGTGATGCGATCTCCCGGGCGGAAGATCAGCATCTGCGGACTGGAAAACTTTTCGCGTGCGATTTCGACTTCGCCTTCGACAAGGTAGATCGCACGCTCTTCATGATCGGCGTCAAGCGGCACGCTCATGCCGGCGTCGAGTGTCACCTCGACGTAAAACCATGGCGACACCATATCGACCGGCGACTTCACACCAAATGATGAGCCGGCAATAATCCGTGCCTTGAAGCCGGTGTCCTGCACCGTCGGCAGGCTCTCCGCGCTGTAGTGTTGAAACGACGGGTTGATTTCTTCCTTGCCGGCAGGAAGCGCGATCCAGCTTTGCAGACCGAGCATGCTCTGGCCGTTGGCGCGCTGAACGTCTGGCGTCCGCTCGGAATGCGCAATACCGCGTCCGGCCGTCATCAGATTCATGGCGCCGGGCTGGATCTCCTGAATATTGCCCTCGCTGTCGCGGTGCATGATGCTGCCATCGAACAGATACGTGACCGTGGCGAGACCGATGTGAGGATGCGGCCGCACATCCATGCCTTTGCCGGCGACAAACTGCACCGGGCCGAAATGATCGAAGAAGATGAAGGGTCCAACCATCTGCCGCTTGCCGTGGGGCAGGGCGCGGCGCACGGCGAAGCCGTCTCCGAGATCGCGCGTCCGCGGGACGATCATCAGTTCGAGCGCGTCGCAGCTTTGCGCATCGCCAAGGATCGGATCATTTGATGGCATCCAGCTCATGACGGCCTCCTGCGGAAAGCAATAATATTCAGTTCGCGTCGCCCGCGACCGAAACTGCCCGAGCCGGGACCAGCTTGCGAATTGTCGATGACGAGGCAACAACGCCCTTCTCGGCATAGGCCTCGTGATTTTCCTCGATCTTGTCGAGGGCGTAGAGATAATTGACCATCAGCCCGTACGATTGCTGCATGCCCTTCTCAGACCGATCGCCGAGGAAGTCCAGCCGCTCCAACCGTGCGCCGTTTCCGAGATGGAAGCGCGCAACCGGATCGACCGGCTGGCCGCGTGGGTTTTTTGCTTCAAGGAAATAATACGCAGCAAGCGGCATCAGCGCGCCTTTAACGCGTTCCGCCGTCTCGGGGTCATCGGCCCAGCCGGGTGTGTCGAGCTCGTCGAGGGCCGCGCGGGTGCCTGCGTCGAGCAATATCGAACTTTCATTGGTGCGCTCGCGCTTCAGCCATCCCGTGAAGTTCGGCACCGGCGAGAGGGTTACGAAGGTTTGCACATTCGGCAACTCGCGCTTGATTTCCTCGACAACCTGCTTGATCAGGAAGTTGCCGAAGGAAATTCCGGCGAGCCCCTTCTGTGTATTGGAAATCGAGTAGAACACCGCGGTATTGGCGGTCGTCGCAGTAATCGGTGTCCGCGATAGATCCAGCAGAGGCGCAATCGCACCGGGGATGTCCCGGGTGAGCGCCACTTCAACGAAGATGAGCGGTTCGTCGACAAGCTGCGGGTGGAAGAATCCATAACAACGCCGGTCGCTGGGCGCGAGGCGGCTGCGCAAATCGTCCCAGTTGGTGATGGCGTGGACCTGCTCGTAACGGATGAGCTTTTCGAGGATGTTGGCGGGGGTGGTCCAGTCGATCCGTTGCAGCACGAGAAACCCTCTGTTGAACCATGAGGCGAACAGATGCACGAAATCGCTGTCGACGTGCTTGAGTGCGGGATGCTCCGAGATATGGGCCAGCAGCGCCTCGCGCATTTGCACGAGCGACGCAGTGCCGCCCGGGGCGAGGTTGAGCCGGCGAATCAATTCCTGCCGCCGCGGCTCGGCGGCTTTCAGTAACTTGCTGACGCTGTCCGGTGACGCATTCTTGGCGCGCACCGCCGCCACCGCGTCGTTGAGCTGCGGCATGTCAGGTCCGAACAGATCGGCGAGCGCATTGAGAAAAGCGAGCTTGTCGGCGTCGCTTGCCGCCGCGTAGCCCGCCAAGAGCGTGCTGGCGAGGGCCACGCCGGTGGCTTCTCCGCGCCGCGACAGCAGTGTTTCGCCGAGGCTGATCAGCTCGGCCTTCGACATGGGGCGCGAGCCGTTCGACAGACCGAGCAGGTCACGACCACGCTCGGTCAGGGTGTTGATGAGGTCGCTCAGAAATGCAGGTGCCCGGTCAAATCCCAGTGTCGCCATATTCAAACCTGCCTTAAAATCTTCGCGAAATTCCAGCGCATATCTTATCTGGAAAGCCCTGCCGACAATAGATCGTGTGCGTGTCCGTTTCCAGACAAGCAAAAAGAGACTTTAGTCTGCTGCGATCGGAAGAAACAATCACTGACGCGCGAGGCGAATGGCCGCGTCCGCCCGATCGAACGTCTCCAGCGCGAGCACCGCGTCGGCAAAGCGTTCCGCGCCGGCATTCAGCACGGGCCGTGCAAGTTGCAGGAATTTCTGGCGCATCGCCTGGGCGTCCGGAAACAGCGATGGCTCTCCGGATGGGTCAGGAATGAGACGTTCGAGCTTCCCTTCTCCGCTCACGATGCTGACGCGCGCGCCGAAGGGGTGGGTGCGTCCGATTTCAAGCCGATCATCCTGCACCACGTCGATCTTGTCGGCTAGCGCCTCGATTGCAGGGTCGCCCAGGCGCTCGTAATCGTCCCAGCCGAAGCTGCCTTGTTCGAGGGCAAGGGCGCCGGTGAAATACATCGAGAACTGCCCGCCGACCACGTTCTTCGGGCGGCGCTTGGTGGCGGCATCGCCGGTCAAGGTAATGCCGTTACGGTGCAGACCGATCTCGACACGCTGGATGTTCTCGGGCGTGAGGTTGTGTTCACGGCGCATGGCGATCAGCGCGTCGATGGCGGCATGGGTGTAGCGGCAGCTTGGATAGGGCTTCACGCCGATCTTCATGGTCTCATAAACCTGACCGAGATCCGCCACCGCCTTGTCCGGATGCGCATCGTCGCTGTAACCCACCAGCAGTCCATGCTTGCCTTCGACGGATTCCGTCGCGCCGATGAAGCCTTCGCGCGCCAGCGAAGCGGCGACAACGCCATTCATTGCCGCCGCACCCACCTGGTAACGCTTATTCCAGGCTCCATTGAGCAGAAACTGCAGTGAGCCTGCAGCCTGGCTGCCAGACACGCCGAACGCCGCGACGATCTGTTCGGCGGAAAGGCCGTAGAGCTTTGCGGCCGCGGCAGCTGCGCCAAATGTTCCGGCAGTCGCGGTCGGATGAAAGCCCCGCGCATAATGCGAGGTTGGGTCCAGTGCATTGCCGAGGCGGCAGCACACCTCATAGCCGGCGACGATGGCGGTGAGCACGTCGCGGCCGCTTGCGCCCGTGATCTCTCCGACGGCAAACGCAGCGGGCACAACCGGCGCGCTGGGATGCAGTGAGGAATCGGCATGGGTATCATCGAAGTCGAGCGAGTGCCCAAGCGCGCCGTTCAACAAGGCAGCGACAGCCGGCGTGTAGGTGCGGCTGTCTCCGCACACGGTCGCCTCACCCTGGGCGTCGAGCCCAAGTGTCGCAAGCATCGCGAGCAGGGAAGGTGTCGATTCCGCATCTTGCCGCGCCCGCACGGCGCTGCCAAGAAAATCCAAAGTCAGGGCTTTTGCGCGCTCCAGCACGTCGGCCGGAATGTCATCGTATTTCAGGTTGGCGACGTAAGCGGCGAGCGTTGCGGTTTCGTTTGCCATGTGGATTCCTTGCAGTGAGAGCGGCAAACTAAGCGTTGCGCGCGCGCTGTTCAAGTCGCGAGATCGCGACGCTCCAATCCCGGAAAGACATGGCGTCGCTTCATGGCGTCGCTTAAAGACATGGCGTCGCTTACGGGAGGCCAGGCGCGAACAACGCGATGTGCTGCACGACGGCCCGCCTCGATGACGGACGTGTCTCACTGAATTATGCCATCTCACCAAAAAATAACGGCGCGCTTATACTTAGGCTTATCCATCCGGCTCGATTTTTTATGGCACGGTGATCCATCTTCCTGACGTATTTATCGATGTTCGGTGGTGGCCATGGTAGGTATGTTTTCTTCACGCGCGAGCGATCGCGTGATCGAACCAATGATCGCGCTCGCGAAGTGCTCTCAACAAGATCAGATCCTGATCGCCGGCGCTAAGGCGATCGAGCTCATGCTTGATATGCATTGGCGCGGTTATGTTCATGCTGCTGCGACCGCCAATTGTGGCCGGCCGGCGGGACAGTACGATGTCACGTTGGTGGATTGGCGGCGTCGCCCGTTCAGGACTCTTGAACAGACGCTGGACTGGCTGCTGAATTACTTGAATCCCCGAGGGACACTCTTGATCTGGGTTGATCCACAGAAGCCGGCTGCGATCCAGAACATCCATCTTGCACTCGAAAAGCGGGGTCTCGTGGTTGAAGCCGATATGATTCACGAGTGCGGTTGCGCTGTCTCTGCCCGACGGCGTGAGACGGCTCCATTGCGGAAAGCGGCGTAACTGACGCCGTCCGCAATGATTGTCGATGCTTGATCCGATCTGCTGATCGTGCGCCAGCGATTACTCGCTCTCGAACAGATCCTTGTACTGCCGAGGCTGAGATCGGAGATACTGGCTGGGAACGCGAATTTTCGCGCCCAATTCCGCTGCGGCGTGCCATGGCCACCGTGGATCGTAGAGGATCGTGCGTGCCAGCGCGATCATGTCGGCATCGCCCGTTGCCACGATCGCCTCAGCCTGGTCGAAGCCCGTGATCAGCCCGACAGCGACGACGGGCATGCGCACTGCAGCTTTGACGGCGCGTGCAAGCGGCACTTGATAGCTTGGTCCCACAGGGATCTGCTGCGCGGGATGCAGGCCACCGCTTGAAACATGGATTGCATCGCAGCCGCGAGCTTCAAGCATCTTGGCGAACGCGACAGTCTGGTCGATGGTCCAGCCGCCTTCCATCCAGTCGGTGCCGGAGACGCGCATGCTGACGGTCTTTTCTGCAGGGAAAGCAGCGCGCACGGCGTCGAAGACTTCGAGCGGAAAACGCATCCGGTTTTCCAGCGAGCCGCCGTACTCATCATCACGCCGGTTGGAAAGCGGCGAGAGGAACTGGTGCAGGAGATAGCCGTGTGCGGCGTGAAGCTGAATGGCATCGATTCCAAGCCGTGCCGCGCGGCCTGCGGATGCAACAAAGGCATCTCTCACCCGGCGAAGCCCGTCGCGATCGAGGGCCGTTGGAGCAACATTGCCCTCAGTAAACGGCACAGCCGAAGGAGCTTCCGTTTGCCAGCCATGGGTTGCGCTTGGCGCGAACTGGGCGCCTCCCTTCCATGGCACTTCCGTAGAAGCCTTGCGGCCGGCGTGGTTCAACTGGATTGCGATCGGCATGTTGGACCAGCGGCGAATGCCTTCCAGCGTTCTGCCCATGGCGGCTTCCGTTTGATCATTCCATAGTCCGACATCGGCCCAGGTGATGCGGCCTTCCGGAAGAACGGCTGTCGCTTCGATCGTCAACAGCGCCGCACCGGAGAGCGCGAGCTGGCCGAGGTGGATCATATGCCAGTCGGTCATGCAGCCGTCTTCGGCCGAGTACTGGCACATGGGTGCGATGACGATCCGGTTCGATAGAGCTAGCTTTCGAACCCGGATTGGCTGGAAGAGGGCGGGCAGGGCCATGACGATCTCCTTGATGCAGAGGCAGCAGATCTACAGCATCGAGGCCGTCATGCCAAAGATCGATATTCTCAGCATTGGCGAACAAATCGTCCGGAGCGTGCGCGAAAAGAAGCTTCCCCTCAGGAGAGCGCCATGCATAGACTAGAATTGTTGCAAGATCGGCCAAATCGGCTTTGCCGCACGCTATGGATGGACGATCTGCTCCAGCTCGCTCACGAGACTGTTCTTGCTGATCTCCGCGGTCATAATTCTCTCCAACCGGCGCGCTTCAGCATGAAATTGCGGCTCCTCGATCAGGCGGCGGATCGTGGCTGCGATGTCCGCCTCAGTCGCGGTCGGCTCCAAAACTAATCCTGCCCCGCAGGCCTCCACGCGCGCGGCGATGTCGCCCTGATCGCGCCCCATCGGCATCACCAAGAGCGGCAGGCCGTGCGAGAGTGCGCGGCTCACCGTGCCGTGGCCGCCATGGGTCACGACCAGTGTGACCTCCTTCATCACCAGATCATGTGGAGCGCTAGGCAAGAAGGTGACGTTCGCCGGCGCTCGCAGGCTGGTGTCCTTCAGGGCAGGACCGAGCGTCACCACCGCATCCATCTCGATGTGTCCGATTGCGTTGACAGTCCGTTGCACAACATCGGCTTGGTCTTGATTTGTCGTGCTGAAAGACACCAGCGCGCGAGGACGATCGGATCCGTGGGGCCAGGAGAAGGCCCATGGCTTCGACCAATCCGAGGTATCCAACAAAGGTCCAATATAGCGAACGTTACCGGGCAGAGAGTCAGCGGGAAAATCGAATGCCGCGCTCATGGCTATCAGGAGCCGGGCGGGCCGATTGAACAGCTCCAGCACATGGCCACAACGGGCAAGCTGCAGGCTTGCACGCGCCTCGTTCAGCATCGGCAGCCACTTATTCATGACAATGGTGAACTGGCTGTTTGCTTCCTCGATCCGAATGCGCTCCGCAGGCGTACAAGGTGCCGGCAAACCGCTGCCGATCGGCGGGACGCCTGGCAAAGGCCGCAAACTGATTGTGGGCGAAAGCAGCGCGCACGGAATGCAAGCGGCTTCCGCTGCCAGCACGGAGCCAAAGAGAGCGGTGTCGGTCAACAGACCGTCAGTCGGGATGCGCTTGATCTCATCAAGCGTGTCCGCACCTCGTGCGGCGGCCGGACCAAACAGCAGGTTATCGTAGGCGTACTCTAGAGGATTGCTGCTCTTGGCGATGGGCGTGAACCGCGGCTCCCGTTGCCAAGTGGCAAAATCGAAACCTGCCACCTCCACCGGCTCTCGCGCGTCCGCGCGAGCGATGAAGCGGACACCGTGACCATTCGCACGTAATTGCCGTGCTGCGGTCAGGGTCGGGCCGAGGTGACCTGGCCCTCCCCAAGATGCCACAAGAAAACTATAGGGCATGGCTTCACTCCGCGGACGGCGGCGTGGAAGGGATCGCCGCCGTTTTGAGCCATATGTCAGACGGCATCGGCCGTGAGGATCATCAGCGGTGACTCGGTCCGCGTCATTGAGATCTGGCCAAAGCCGCACTCAGAGAACAGCTTCTGATACTCCTCCAATGTCCGCTCACGCCCGGTTTGCATGATGAGCATGTTGATATCCATCAGCGGCGTGAGAGGCGATCCGGTTCCGGGCTCGAGCACTTGCTCGACAACCGCAAGACGCGCGCCGGGTTTTGCGGCTCGTCGACAGTTCCGCAAAATCGTCAAGCACTCCTCATCACCCCAATCATGAAGGATGTACTTGAGCAGGTACAAATCACCTTCAGGCACGCTCTCGAAGAAGCTTCCTCCAACGGCTTTGGCGCGCTTAGCAAGCCCGGCCTCCTCGGCTGCGGAACTTGCACGTGGCACCACGTCGGGCAGATCGTACACAACACCTTTCAGGGCGGTGTTCGCTCGCATGAGAGCGTAGAGGAACGCTCCTGCCGCGCCACCGACATCCACCGCTTGCGTGGCGCGCGTCGTATCCAACACACCGGCAACCATGTCTGAGATGGCAGAAGTCATGTCGGTCATCGAACCGGTGAAAGCGGCTCCCTCATCCGGAACTGCTTTATAATAGTCCCAGATCTCTGCCTTGAGGGTCGTGACCGTCTGCCGTTCGCCGGTCTTGAGCGCATCCGTGAAACGTCCCCACGGCAGCCAATGGCCAGGGGCTGCTTGTGATATGGCAAAATTCCTCAGCGAGCCTGGGACCCCCTTGCGCAGAGTTCGAAGCAGTTCAGTGGTGAGGTATCGATTTGCTTCCAGCTTGACGATTCCGAGCCCGTCGCAGGCTGTCAGGAAGCGTTTGGCAGCCGATTCGTCGAGGTTTTCGGCGCCGGCAAATTCGCGCGCCGTCATCGGTTGACGCTCGAGATGATCGGCCAGTGAATAGCACGCAGCGGCCCGCACGAGCTGCGTCACCCAGTATCCCGTGATCATGCGAAACATATCTTGCGGTGCTGAAGTCGAGGCATTGTCCATTGAGTGGCCATTTCGTTGGTTGCTGAGAAAACGAGACTGTGTCCGCGGTGATCAGCGCGGCATGTGAAGATCGTGAACGCGCGATTTTTCCGCTGTGGATTGCATCGAGAATTGGGTCATCGGGGTATTCCTTCGCGGCGCCTCCGTGGAATGGCGATTATTGCGGCCGGTTTGGCGTCGACAGCCACCTCGTCAGCTCTGCGGCTGAGAGCTGCCGGCTCAGGCGCGCAGCCTGACCGCACCACAACGGCATGAAGTCTGCACATCCCTGCGGCTCAGATGCAGCTCGCAGAGGAGCAAGTGGAGCTGCAGCGAGAGGAAACGCGGGTACATTCTCCGCCATCGGACCAAGCTCTCGAACGATCCGTGTCTCGCGTACGCGGGCGGGTCGTCCGGTAAAGATGTTTGTGACGACCGTTTGCTCCGGTCGGGAAACGGCTATCGCCTGCCGGTACAACGGAGAGACATTCGCCTCCTCACAGAATAAAAATGCCGTGCCGACCTGTACCGCCGATGCTCCTAGCGCGAATGCAGCAGCAACGCCCCTGGGATCGCCAATGCCTCCGGCTGCGATGACCGGGACCTTCACTGCATCGACAACCTGTGGCACCAGGGCCATCGTGCCGACCTGCGCGTCCACTTTGTGATGAAGAAACGTTCCCCGATGTCCGCCTGCTTCAAGCCCTTGAGCAATGATGGCGTTGCAGCCGGCTTCCTCAAGCCACTGCGCCTCTTCGACGGTGGTTGCCGAGGACACGATCTTCGCACCGGTGTTGCGCACACGTTCCAGAAGGGGCTCGGGCGGAAGACCAAAATGGAAACTGACGACCTTGGGTTTGATGTCTTCCAGGAGGGCGCAATGCGCGCTTCCAAATGTCGGAATGGGACTGCGAAAAGGACCTGGATCGAAGGCCACGCCGAACTCGGCATAATACGACGCTAAACGCTGAACCCAGGCATCCTCGCACGCGGGATTTCCCTCGGGCGATTCATGGCAAAGAAAATTGACATTGATGGGCTTCGACGTTCGCTGTCGAATTTTGGAAAACAGATTCCGAGCGTCCTCCGCGCCGAGATGGGACGCGGAAATTGATCCAAGTCCGCCCGCTTCTGCAACTCTGATCACCATCTCAGCCGTAACAATACCCAGCATTGGCGCCTGAATGATCGGGACTTCAATTCCGAACAGCTCGGTAATTGGTCGAGGATAGCTGCTCATTTCTTCCTCGTACTAGTCGGCTTTCCAGGCTGTTACCGGATCCTCAGCGCCCGGCATTGGCACCACCATCAACGTGCAAAATCTCACCGGTGATGAAAGGTGCATTTTCGAGATAGAGCACCGCATCGACGACGTCGTGAATGTCTCCCATGCGGCCCATTGGATGAAGTGCTGCGAGGAAAACGTGCGTGTCGCTCGAATGCATGGGGGTACGGATCGCTCCAGGAGCCACCGCATTCACCCGGATGCCTTTGTCCGCATATTCGATGGCGAGCG
Organism: Bradyrhizobium sp. SYSU BS000235; assembly: GCF_049747295.1. Taxonomy (NCBI): domain Bacteria; kingdom Pseudomonadati; phylum Pseudomonadota; class Alphaproteobacteria; order Hyphomicrobiales; family Nitrobacteraceae; genus Bradyrhizobium; species Bradyrhizobium sp. SYSU BS000235. Next base: position 2,163,752 of record NZ_JBMHJM010000001.1, on the reverse strand, counting down.
CCCGCGTGATGGCGTTAACCCCACCCTTGGTGATCGCCGTCAAAGCCGCCGGCACGCTTTTCAATGGCTGTTCGGCCACGAGACTTGAGGTAATGTTGACGATGTGCCCGCTGGCCTGACGAAGCATCTCACCTATCGCTCTCTGCGAGACATGGAAGAAGCCGCCGAGGTTGACTTGTAAGAGCGTTGCAAATTCGCTCTCGGTGTATTCCGTAAACGGCTTCGGCAGGAAAGCACCTGCGTTGTTAACCAGGGTGTCGACGCGTCCGAAGCGTTCTCTCGCTGTTTCGATAACCCGCGAGGCCGTTTCTGGCTGCGAGATATCGCCGGCAATTTCGATCAGATTTGGCTGGCTTTTGGTCGCGATCTTGCGTGAACAGGCGACGACACGATAGCCCTTGGTAAGGAATCGCTGGACGATGCCGGCGCCAATTCCCTGTGACGCACCTGTGACGATGGCAACTTTTTCTTCTGAACTCATTGTGACTGCTTTGCTGAATTGACCGGATCTCAGGCATCAATTTGACGATCGCTGCGAAAGCCGTCTTGGCGTTTTCGGACGCCTTGCTTCAGGTTTCCGTGACCGTGCCGTTTCCGTTAGAACGGCTCGACGGACGGGGCGAAGAGGTAGCCAACGCCGCGTTCGGTCTTGATGATGCGTGGTGCATTTGGGTCGGTCTCCAGCTTGCGTCTGAGACGCAGAACCTGGACATCAATGCTGCGGTCGAAAACGTCTTCATAAATCCGGGTCGCGTGCAGCAATTGCTCGCGCGAGAGCGGCCGCTGCGGTGCTTCAAGGAAGGCAACGAGCAAAGCGTATTCGCCTTTGGTCAGAGGGACGAGGTTGCCTTTCGGGTCAAGAAAGCGCCGTGTGCGGCGATCCAGGTGCCAGCCGCTGAATCTGAAACCGCCTCGCTCCGGGTCGCGCGCGCGTGTCGTCTCTCCGATCTTCTGCCGTCGGAGTACCGCACGGGCGCGTGCGAGCAATTCTCTTGAGCTAATCGGCTTGGTCACATAGTCGTCGGCCCCGAGTTCGAGGGCGACGACACGGTCGATCTCGTCGCATCGGCCGCCTGCCGTGATGATGATCGGGACGTCGGAGCGGGATCGAATGTCCCTCAGCAAAGCGAGACCGTCGTCCTCGCCTGCGCACAGGTCGAGAATAATCAGGCTTAGATTGCTGTTCGCGAAATGGCGGTTGAGCTCGCGCTGGCCGGTGATCGCGCAGGCCGGCACATTGTGCTCTTCGAAATAGCCAATGAGCGACAGGCGCGTGACCGGATCGTTCTCGATGAAGAGGACATAACCCGTGTTGCTGACAACGACATGTACGTCGTTGCCGTTTTGATTCTGGATCGAAGGTGAGGGGGACAGCTGCTCTTCCGCTGCGCCTGCAGACAGTTCTGTTTTCATGGGATCCTGCTCAGGAAGGCTAACGAGGGGGCAACTTGAACTGGGCGCCGCCCGAGGTCGCGGCGCCTTCGCGAGGTTTTCTTATCAGCCGAACCAATTGTCCTGATTTCGATGCGACGGCTAACTGGTCGATAGGGGTCGTTCGCGCCCGACAGAAAGATGACAAGCCGAGCAGGTCGATGACTTATGACGGCGTTTGTGAGGAAATCCCGAACTACTCCGGCGTCGGTCTTTCGAGACGCACATGTCGCTACAACTTTCTCTATAGGACGCCACATCGTAGCGCTTTGCTGAAATCAACCAAATTCAGGTTTAACTTGGTAATGTCTTCGCAATTGGGTCTTGGTGATTTCGGACATGTCCTTCAACTATTCGCGAGCAAGCGATCGTCGGAGCGTGCTGGATGATGAGGTTTGTGTCGTTGATCCCGGTCGCGCCGATGCGGAGCGCATGCGTGCAGAAATCCGTCGGGGATTCGCCAACGATGTCCCGAAACTCGCGCACGAGGTGGGCCTGATCGGTCAGGCCACAGGCGTGGGCGACTTGGGCCCAGGATCGGCCGCTCTGTCGTTCCGCGAGGATTTTTTGAAACCGCGCGAGGCGTGCAAATCGCTTCGGGCTGACGCCAAAAGTGGCATTGAAGCTTCGACAGAGTTGACGCGAGCTCGCGCCGACTTTTTCCGCAAGAGAGTCCATTTGCAGGGTTGGGTCTTGCCTGAGATGCAGCGCCGCGCGGTTGGCGAGACTGTCGACACAAGGGCGAAGACGCCGAAGCAGGAAGGACTGGATACTGGCAATCCGCTCCACGCTTGTCCGCGCTGCGGCGATCAGCTCGTCACACATCGCCACTTCCCAGGCACCAAAGATGTCCCCTAGATGGAAGTTGGCGTTTGCGAATTCCCTAACCGGAGCTTCGACAATGCGGCTTGCCGCGTCAGGCCTCAGACAAACAATGACGACGCCGAGTGCCCCGGTGGGGCGCAGAGTCACGGCATGAGACTGAATGTGAGTGGCGCACTTCGTCGGCAGCAGCTCTGTGCGTTGATGGATTTCCGCGGGTTTTCGATACTGACCGATTAAGTGAAGACAGGTGCCCGGGGCGCACTTGATCGTAAGCGCCTTCGCAAAGTCTTCGTCCGGAATATCGCAATCCCAAATCGCCTCGATTGTATCGGAAAGCGATGGAGAACGAAAACATCGCAGAATGCCAATATCTCTTGTCGATGTGTCTGCACGGACGCCAATTGGATATTCGACGAAATTCATGCGAGCAAAACACTCCAGCGACCTGCTACCAAGGTCTGCCGGAAATAATGGGCAAATTAAGATATGCAAAATTGAGCGAGCGACGACTTCTCGATCATGAAGTGCGTAGACGGTCGATCGCCGCTTTGTGACAGCGACGGCTTTATTGAATTTATTTATGAATCGCAGGGCATCAGCTTGGCTGACGAACAGCCGCTTCGAATGGTGGTTGCATCGCCGGACCAAGTATCGCGAGCTCGTTCACAGGCATGTGAGGATGAGCAAGCCTGCGACAGATTTGTGACACTAAGCCCTGGTCGCTGATGCTTCGCTTCTCGCCGACGTGGAGGTGAGCCGCAGCTTTACAGCCGGCTCACACGTCCACGTTGGCATCGAGGGAGTTGTCCTGAATGAACTCGCGGCGCGGCTCGACGATATCGCCCATCAGCTTGGTGAAGATATCGTCGGCAGCGTCAACTTCCTTGACCTTCACTTGCAACAGCGAGCGCGCGTTCGTATCGAGCGTGGTTTCCCACAGCTGGCCGGGGTTCATCTCGCCGAGGCCTTTGTAGCGCTGATAGCTGACGCCCTTGCGGCCAGCTTCAGTCACCGCTTCAAACAGGGTCACAGGGCCATGGATCGGCGTTTCGGTGTCCTTGCGCCGAAGCATAGCGCTGCGCGGATAAGCTTCCTGCAAGGTCACGGCGTACTCGTCGAGCTTGCGCGCTTCAGCGGAGCCGAGCAGAGCATCGTCGATGACGGCGACATCCTTGACGCCGCGGACCGTGCGCTCGAAGAAATATCCTTCACCTTCGGTGAAGCGACCAATCCAGCCGCGCTCGACCTCGTCCGCCAGTGCATCAAGGCGCTTGGCAATGTAGTCCGCGGCCGCGCTGGCCGTCTCGGTGTTGCCGACCACGCTCGGGCTCAGCACGCCCGCGATCGCCGCCTGTTCGACCACATCGCGATTGTAACGGCTGTGCATATTATTGAGGAGGCCGCGGATCACGCGCGCATCGTCCACCAGCGCCTGGAGATCGCGTCCACTGCGGTCCTCGCCGGACGCCAGTTTCAGAACGCAATCATCGAGCCCGGTCTCGATCAGGTAATCTTCCATCGCGCGCTCGTCCTTGAGATACTGCTCGGACTTGCCGCGGGTCACTTTGAACAGCGGCGGCTGCGCGATGTAGAGATGGCCGCCCTCGATCAGCTGCGGCATCTGGCGGAAGAAGAACGTCAGCAACAGGGTGCGAATATGCGCGCCGTCCACGTCGGCGTCGGTCATGACGATGATCTTGTGGTAGCGCAGTTTCGAAAGGTCGAAGTCCTCTCGGCCGATACCGGTGCCGAGCGCGGTGATCAGCGTACCGATCTGTTCGCTGGAAAGCATCTTGTCGAAGCGTGCGCGTTCGACATTGAGGATCTTGCCGCGCAGCGGCAGCACCGCCTGGAACTCGCGATTGCGGCCCTGCTTGGCGGAGCCGCCGGCGGAGTCACCCTCGACGATGAACAGTTCGGATTTGGCCGGATCGCGCTCCTGACAATCGGCGAGTTTGCCGGGCAGAGAGGCGATGTCGAGGGCGCCCTTGCGGCGCGTCAGTTCGCGGGCCTTGCGCGCGGCTTCGCGCGCCGCCGCGGCCTCGACGACCTTGCCGACGATGGTCTTGGCCTCAGAGGGATGTTCCTCGAACCAGGCCGCCAGCGATTCGTTGAGCACGTTCTCGACGACGGGGCGGACTTCGGACGAAACCAACTTGTCTTTCGTCTGCGACGAGAATTTCGGGTCCGGCACCTTCACCGAGAGCACGGCGGTCAGGCCCTCACGGCAATCGTCGCCAGTGAGCGCGATCTTTTCCTTCTTCGCCATCGCATCGGCATAGCTCGTCACCTGGCGCGTCAGGGCGCCGCGAAAGCCCGCAAGGTGGGTGCCGCCGTCGCGCTGGGGAATGTTGTTGGTGAAGCAGAGTACGTTCTCGTGGTAGCTGTCGTTCCACCACATCGCGACTTCGACGCTGATGCCGTTCTGCTCAGCGCGCATCACGATCGGCTCAGTGACCACGCCCTTCTTATTGCGATCGAGATACTTGACGAACGCCTCGACGCCGCCTTCGTAATGCAACTCCTCACGCTTCTCGACAGCATGGCGCATGTCGGACAGCAGAATATTGACGCCGGAATTCAGGAACGCGAGTTCGCGCAGGCGATGCTCCAGCGTGGCAAAATCGTATTCGACGTTTTTGAAGGTTTCGGTCGAAGCTAGGAAGGTCACCTCGGTGCCGCGCTTGCCACTGGCATCGCCGACGACCTTGAGCGGCGCAACGACATCACCGTGCGCGAATTCGACGTAATGCTCCTTGTTGTCGCGCCAGATCCGCAGCTCCAGTTTGCTCGACAGCGCGTTGACGACGGAGACGCCGACGCCATGCAGACCGCCGGAGACTTTGTAAGAATTCTGGTCGAACTTACCGCCGGCATGAAGCTGGGTCATGATGACTTCAGCCGCCGAGATGCCTTCGCCCTTATGGATATCGGTCGGAATGCCGCGGCCGTCATCGCGCACCGTCACCGAGTTGTCCGGATTGAGGATGACGTCAACGCGCGTCGCGTGTCCGGCAAGCGCTTCGTCGATGGCGTTGTCGACGACTTCGTAGACCATGTGGTGCAAGCCGGAGCCGTCATCGGTGTCGCCGATGTACATGCCGGGGCGCTTGCGCACCGCATCAAGGCCCTTCAGCACCCTGATCGATTCCGCGCCGTATTCCGCACCTGAGGATGGCGCTGGTTCGGCGCTGGCTTGCCGGGCTGGTTCACTCATATTGGAGCCTTTGAAGGTGGGTCGATTGAGGTCGCGGAAACGCGTCCCGGATCATCGATTTGTGCCATGAAATCAGATGGCCGCATAGGGCAAACTAGCGCCAACCAAGTCTTTGAATAGATGGGATTTTTTGGCCGATTTTCAAGCCCGCAAACGGCCCTTTCCGAGCGGCTGTGAAAGCATGATTCGACGGCGCAATTTTGGGCGTTTTGCAGGCATGATTTGAACGCCACGTCGGTCGCGCGATCGAGGTGTTTATCGAGGCGGATCTCTACGCGCGGCGTGTGACGCGTCCGCCGTCGACATCGAAAATATCGGCATCGACGCCCATGTTCGCGAAGGCAGCCGGGTCTGCGCCTGTCAGCCAGACTTGTGCTCCGAGCTTCGCAAGCTCGGTGAACAGCGCCCCACGGCGGTTCGGATCGAGATGGGCGACGACTTCATCGAGCAGCAACAGCGGGGTGATGCCGGTCATCTCCGCGACGAGATTCGCGTGCGCGAGGACGAGACCGATCAGCAGCGCCTTTTGTTCACCGGTGGAGGCGTCGCGTGCCGGCATGTTTTTCGGCGCATAGACGACTTGCAGATCGGTCAGATGGGGTCCGTTGAGCGTTCGCCCGGCGGCGGCGTCTTTCAGGCGGCCTTCGCGCAGGATCTCCCTGTAGCGGTCTTCCACGGCAGTGGCGGTCTCGGTCAGAAGCGCGTTTTCCATCCAGCCGTCGAGGGCGATCAGAGCGGACGGAAAAGGCGACTGGCTGCCCCGCGCAGCCAGCGTTGCCGCGAGCCTTTGCAGGGTCTGGCCGCGTTGAGCCGCGACAGCAACCGCAAGTTCCGCGGTCTCGCGTTCAATGGCCTCGCACCAGTGTGGGTCGAAATTGCGGTCCTCGAGCAACCGGTTCCGCGAGCGCAGGGCGCGATCCAGCGCGGATACGCGGCTTGAATGGTCACTGTCGATGGCCAGCACGAGGCGGTCGAAGAACCGTCGCCGCTCGGATGCCGCGCCCATGAACAACCCATCCATGGCGGGCGTCAGCCACACCATGCGCAGATAATCAGCAAAGGCTGTCGCTGAAGGTACGGGTTCGCGGTCGATGCGGCAGCGGCGGGGTGATGACGCGCCTTCGGACGCTGGTGCATCGATCCCGGTGCCGAGTGTGGACAGACCAAGTTCGCCTTCGACCGTTGCCGACACAGCCCATGAGCCATCGCCTTGATTATCGGCGACATCCTCCAGGGTGGCGCGCCGCAACCCGCGGCCGGGCGAGAGAAATGAGATCGCTTCCAGACAGTTGGTCTTGCCTGCGCCATTGGCGCCCACCAGAACGACGACGTTGCTGGCCGTTTCCAGGCTGGCCGCGCGGTAGTTGCGGAAGTGCGTCAGGCTGAGACGCAGGATACGGGAGGCTGTCATCGATCAAGAACTCTGTCGCCGTCTTGTGGCCGTAAAGCCGGCAGCTACGTCCTGAGAGGCGCCCGAAGACGTGGATGGCCGGGACGAGCCCGGCCATGACGCATCTAGGGACGAAATATCAGAACAAAAAGTCCTCACACCCGCATCGGCATCAGCACGTAGAGCGCGCCTTTGTTGTCCTTGTCCTGCACCAGCGTCGGCGAACCAGGATCGGCAAGGCGGAGCACGGCCACTTCGCCCTCGATCTGCGCGGCAATATCGAGCAGATAGCGCGAGTTGAAGCCGATATCGAGCGCGTCGGACGCGTATTCCACCTCGAGCTCTTCGGTTGCGCTTCCCGAGTCCGGATTGGTGACGGACAGCACCAGCTTGCCTGGAGCAAGAGACAGTTTCACCGCGCGTCCGCGTTCGCTGGAAATGGTCGATACGCGATCCACCGCGGCTTCGAAGTCTTTCTTGTCGACGAGAAGCTGCTTGTCATTGTTTTGCGGAATGACGCGCCCGTAGTCGGGGAAGGTGCCGTCGATCAGTTTCGAGGTCAGCACCACGTCGGCGATGGTGAAACGGATCTTGCCCTGCGAAAGCTCGATCTTGAGCTCCTCATCATTGTTTTCGATCAGGCGCTGGACTTCGCCGACCGTTTTGCGAGGAACGATCACGCCCGGCATGCCGTCTGCGTTTGGAGGCAACGGCAGATCGACCTGCGCGAGACGATGGCCGTCGGTTGCGACCGCGCGAAGTGTCGCGTCCTTCGCCGTGCCGGCGGCGTGCAGGTAGATGCCGTTGAGGTAGTAGCGTGTTTCTTCCGTTGAAATCGCGAACTGGGTGCGGTCGATCAGGCGCTTCATGTCTGATGCGGCCAGTGCGAAGGCATGCGTCATGTCACCGGCCGCGAGGTCGGGGAAATCGCTCTCGGGCAGGGTCTGCAACGTGAAGCGCGAACGGCCGGCGCGGATGGCGAGAACCGATCGGTCGCCATCGGCTTCGAGCATGATTTGCGATCCGTCAGGCAGCTTGCGCACAATGTCGTAGAACATATGGGCGGGCACCGTGGTCGAACCTGCGGTGCCGGTCTCTGCCGCCAGCGTTTCGGTCACTTCGAGATCGAGGTCGGTGGCCTTCAGGCTGAGGCGCGACTTTTCGGCGCGGATCAGCACGTTGCCCAGGATCGGAATCGTGTTGCGCCGCTCCACCACACGATGGACATGGCCTAGCGATTTCAGGAGTTGTGCGCGCTCGACGGTAACTTTCATGACAAATCCGCCCGATCCCAAGCAAGTGTCTGCGCGTCGGCCGTAAAACCGTGTCCCCTTACGGAAGACGCGCGATGAAGATGCCGGGCGGAGGCCGCCACGGCGACTGACGCCCATGGCCCAGCCAAAATGATTTTGGCCGGGTCCATGGGGGACCGCAAGGTGGCGTGGATAAGGGCTGAGCGCAAGGGCGACGAGCGCCGTAACTGCGCGTTTCCCCTTTGTTATTCCTGAAGCTGGCGCTTCAGGAGCTCGACTTCGTCGGACAGCGTAAGGTCCTTGGAGACCAGGGATTCGATCTTGCGGACCGCGTGGAGCACAGTGGTGTGGTCCCGACCGCCAAACCGGCGACCGATCTCGGGGAGCGAACGCAGCGTCAGGGTCTTCGCCAGATACATCGCAACCTGGCGCGGGCGAACCACGTTGGCGGTACGGCGTGACGACAGCAGGTCCGACCGGCTGACATTGTACTGACGGGCGACGACCCGTTGAATGTCCTCGATCTTGACCCGCTTGGGCTCTTGCGGCCGCACCAGATCGCGGACCTCGCGCTCAGCCATTTCCAGCGTCACCGCCGTGGCATTGAGTTTGCTGTGCGCGAGCAGACGATTGATCGCGCCCTCGAGGTCACGGCCATTATGCGTAATGGTCTTTGCCAGATAATCGAGCACCGGAAGCGGGACATCGAAGGACGCGTGATGCACCCTCGCGGCCGTCACGCGCGACTTCAGAATTTCGAGCCGAAGCTCCTCGCCAAGCGAGCCCATCTCGACCACGAGGCCGCCTGCCAGGCGCGAACGCACCCGGTCATCCAGGCTTTCCAGATCTGACGGCGGCCGGTCGGCTGCAATCACAACCTGACGTCCGGCATCGATCAAAGCGTTGAGGGTGTGGCAGAACTCCGATTGGGTCGATTTCCCCTGCAGGAATTGCAGGTCGTCGATCACCAGCACGTCGATGCCGCGCAGTGCTTCTTTGAATGCGAGTGCCGTCTGCGACTTCAGCGCGGCAACGAAGCCGTACATGAACTTCTCGGCCGTCAGATACAGCACCTTGCGATCGGAGCTGGAGTTGCCCGCCCAGGTGACGGCCTGCAGCAAATGGGTTTTGCCGAGGCCAACACCTGCGTGAATGTAGAGCGGATTGAACATCACCGGATCGCCATGCCGGCCTTCCGCAACCTGACGCGCTGCCGCGAGTGCCAGGGTGTTCGAGCGGCCCGTGACGAACGATGAGAATGTCAGGCGTGGGTCGAGCGGCGAGCCGCCAAGCGCGTCATGATTGGCTGACACCGGAACGGTGGCGGTGGCGCGTAGTTCGGGGATAGGCCGGTTGTCCAGGCGCTCCGGACGGCGTTCTTCAATTGCCGGTTTGACGTCCTTCGCTGGCGCCGGGGCGCGCACCGCGCTGCGCACGGTCAGGTCGACACGGCTGACCTCGGGCAGTTCAGCCTGCCAGCAGCTCAGCACGCGCTCTGCATAATGTGCCTGAATCCAGCTCTTGAGAAACTTGGTGGGAACCGACAGGTGCACGCTGTCGTCCTGAATCCGCTCAAGATCCATCCGCGCAAACCAACTGGTGTAGACATCTTCACCGACGTTGGTGCGGAGGCGTCCCTTTACCCGGTTCCAGTGATTTTGTTCGTTGTTTGCCACGTCTGTCATTTGAGCTCTGACTTTTCTCGTTGGATTGGTTTCGTCTGTAGGGTGATTTGTCCGACGGCGGTTCCATCGTTCACGGACAGAACATCGTTCGGCATTGACTGCCGTCGACTCCGCCGGGAACTCGAAAGGAAACGCGGTGGGTTAGCGCGTACTGTGAGGTGAAGAACCGTCAGACGCGGATGGCGCGCAGGAAACGTTGAGCGCGAAGAATGTCTTTGAAATGGGATTGCCGATTGAAAATGTCTTTAGATTTTCTGGCTGCTTCTGTTTGATGGACATGAAAGCTCCCCCTCCTGTCGCGTAGGAAATCGCGACAAGTTGCTGTCGTGTTGATGTGTCAAAAATTCGATTTTGCATCCCGAACAATTCACTGTTCAGGTTTGCGCTGCCGCCCGTCTTACTACCCAACCCCGTCCTTCAACATTCCACCTTCCAAGTGACCCGTCCCGTGGGCCTTCTCCTTCGTTGTTGCCGTGTCCCGCACATCGGAAATTCACGACCGGAGAAATTTCGCCACGGCAAGCCGATCTCATAAACCACATGAGGTTGAACTCGACCATCGCTTGGAAAGCGTCGCTAACGTGCAGACCGTATCTTACTTGCACGCCCACCCCAGTTCTTAGACCGCACTGATCAAAAGAGCCGCAGGTGGCGCGACGGAATAAGAAATACACGAGGCGTCGTGTCTCGCAACGAAATTGATTTTGCTCCGCGTGCGTGTGTTTCGATTTACCCGCACTGCGAAACGCATTGTGCGCTGTGACAGAACAGCAAGGTTTTGAATCTGCGCAGAGATTCGTAACGTTGGACAACTGTCACATAGGTGCGGCCCGCACAAAAGAAATTCATAAATTGTTTATGTTTGATCCGGGCGCGACCGCGTTTTGAAAGTGGTGTGCGTCGCTATGCCGATAAGTAGCTAACGAGTCGTGCATTTTCCTGTTCAACGAAACAGGGTAACTCCCGAGTCATCCACGGCTTCCGTATGAATACGGGCTTGCAATTTGCAAACATCATTGTCCGCTGCGTTTTGCAAACATCGCCGTCGAATCGGTGTGCGAGTGCGATACCGTATCGTCGATACGTCAAGCGTTCTGACGTTGGATGGCGGTGACAGAAAGACCGCATGGTTACCGCGTGCGCGTCCGCATCATGGTTTGATCGGCAAAGACAACATCACGTGCGACGATGTGGCATGAGCAGCATCGTCAATCGTCAGCTACGTTGATGATGACGTCGCGTGAGGAACGTCTGGTCTTGAAAAAACAAAAGCCCGGCAGAGAAGCCGGGCTTTGAAAAGATCGTTTTGACTTGATCGGTCAGATCACTGCGCAAGCTTGGCGATTGCGTGCGTCAGGCGTGACACCTTCCGGCTCGCATTGTTCTTGTGAATGATGTTGCGCCGAGCAGCCTGCATCAGTTCGGGCTCGGCGTGCTTCATTGCTTCGACGGCCGCGTTGCGGTCGCCCTTCTTGATCGCGTCTTCAACGGTGCGAACCGCGCCGCGCATTTGGGTGCGACGCGACTTGTTGATCAGAGTACGGCGGGCAATCTTGCGCGTCGCCTTCTTCGCAGAGGTGGTATTGGCCATGTGCTCTCGGTCCTTCAGGCTGCGGCTCAGACCGCCAGCCTGATCGATATCGACCGTTCGGCCGATGATGGGTGAAAATCCAGTTGTCCTTGAAAAGGTTCTTCTCAAAGAACATCGGCGGCAGGATTGCGCCCACCGCCAGTCGGAGGCTGTTATAAGGATACCTGTTTGCAGCGTCAACGATTTCCAGGCCTGATTCGGACCACGGAACGCGGCTTTTGGGCCCCGTTACCGTTGAATTTGGCTGATCGGGGCGGTATGGCGGGGCTGCCGGGCGGTTGGGGAGCCGTGGCCGGCTTAGTGTGGGGTGGGTGATGATCCGCGGCTTTTTTCGACTGATCGGGCTGGTATTGCTGGTCCTCGGGTTCCTTGCCCTGGTTTACGACGGGGCGCGCTCGATCGCCGATCAGACCGTCCGGCTGACACGGCTTGGCGAATTGTGGAACGACATCAACCAGGGAAGTCAGCACGCTGTGCAGAGCATGGTTGAAAGTTTCTCGCCGCTCTTATGGAATGCGGTCATCAAGGTGCTTCTCAATCAGCCGGCCTGGGCCGTGATGGGCGTTTTAGGCATCTTACTCATGTTGCTGTTTCGGCCCGGCAAGCCGCTGATCGGCTACTCGCGGCACTAACTCCGCAACTCCGCTTGTGTGCGCAGACAGCATTCGTTCCGATGTCAGGGGCGATGCCAAACATATGATGGCGCGGCGCAGGCGTAACATCCTGCCGTATCTTGCGTAGATACATATATAAGTGATCCACGGAGGAATTGAGCGATGTTCTTTATGCGCAAATCTCTTGAGATCCCAACTGCGGCAGACGCGCTGCCCGGCCGCGCAGCGCCGCTTCCCACTGCGAAAACCCATTTCGTCAATGGCCATCCGCTGAAGGGGCCTTATCCTGAGGGCCTTGAGACCGCGGTCTTCGGCCTTGGCTGTTTTTGGGGCGCAGAGCGCAAGTTCTGGGAGCTCGGCGATGGAGTCTACGTCACGGCGGTTGGCTATGCCGGCGGCTCGACGCCAAACCCGACTTATGAAGAGACGTGCTCGGGCCGAACCGGCCACACCGAAGCGGTGTTGGTGGTCTTCGATCCGAAGAAAATCTCTTACGACGATCTGCTGAAGACGTTCTGGGAAAGCCATAACCCGACCCAGGGCATGCGTCAGGGCAACGACATCGGGACACAGTATCGCTCCGCGATTTACACCATGAGCGATGCTCAGATGAAGGCTGCACTGGCGTCGCAGGCCGCGTACGGCAAGGCGCTTGCCGCCAAGGGATACGATGCGATCACCACCGAGATCGCGCCGGCTGGCGAGTTCTACTTTGCCGAGGATTATCACCAGCAGTATCTGGCGAAAAATCCGGGCGGTTATTGCGGTCTGGGCGGCACCGGCGTGTCGTGCCCGATCGGGGTCGGCGTCAGCGCTTAAGCGCTTGCGTTACCAACTCGGGTTCCCAGAGGGGCTCGGTTGCTGCTTACCCTTTCTTAACCATACCAACTGCAAACCGGGCCTGTTCAGAGCAGGCCCGGAGCGTTTCATGCGCGCGTCTCGATTACCGCTGATCGCTGTTTTTCTGTGTGCCTTCGCGGTGTCCGGTTGCATGCGTCCGGCCGCGCCCATCGCCTCCGCCTATGCTGCCGTCGATGAGCCCTATCGGCTGGATGCCGGCGATCGGCTGCGGATCGTCGTCTATGGGCAGGAAGGTCTGACCAACACTTATACGGTCGATGCCGGCGGGGCGATCACCATGCCGCTGATCGGCGGAGTTAGCGCTCGTGGTTTGACGCCCGCTGAGTTGGCGGCCGCGGTCACGGCGCGACTGAAAAAGAACTATCTGCGCGAGCCTTATGTGGCCGCTGAAGTCGAAACCTATCGGCCCTTCTTTATCCTCGGCGAGGTCACGGCTCCCGGACAGTATCCTTACGTGCCGAACATGACGGTCGAAAGCGCCGTGGCGATTGCGGGTGGATTCACGCCGCGAGCCCAGCGTGATTCAATGGCGCTGACGCGCACCGGCGGCGCCGGCACCCAGCGCGCCACCGTACCGCCAGCCACTTATCTGAAGCCCGGCGACACGATCGTCATCGGGGAGCGGTGGTTTTAAGAGCCGGAGAGGGTGGGATGAGTTGCTCTCATCCCAATGCCACGTCTTACTGCAGCGGTGTTACTTTAAATGCGCGGCGAAGAACGCGAGGCTGCGCTTCCAGGCGAGATCGGAGCTTGCCTTGTCGTAACTCGCGCGTTCGTCGCAGCCGAAACCGTGCTGCGCCCCCGGATAAATGAAGATCTCCACCTCCGGCCGCTTGGCTTTAATCGTTTCGACATCGGTGAGCGGAATGCCGCTGTCCTTTTCACCAAAATGAAGCTGCGTCGGGACGGTCGGCTTGTCGTCCGCAAAGCGCACCACGGCGCCGCCGTAATAGCCGACCGCGGCCTTGAGGCCGGTCAGTTTGGTCGCCGCTGCATAGGCAATGCTGCCGCCGAGGCAAAAACCGATAATGCCGACCGGCCCGCTGCCCCTCGCCACGTCGATGGCGGCCTGCGTATCGCGCAACATGGCGGTCCAGTCGGGATTGGCGACAAATTTACGCGCGACGGCGACTTCATCCGGCGAATAGCCGGACTGGAAGTTGGGCTCGATGCGATCGAAGATCGCGGGCGCAATCGCGACATAGCCTTCATTCGCCAACCGATCGCAGATGTTGCGGATATGCGAATTGACGCCGAAGATTTCCTGGATAACGACAACTGCGCCCTTCGGAGCCGAGGTGGGGTCGGCACGATAGGCCCCCAGTTTGAAGCCGTCTGATGCGGTCAATGTAATGGTCTGTCCCATGTGGACGGTCCTTCCATGTAAGGGGGAGCGAGTTGTCCGTGACGCCGCAAGGCAGCCGCATCAAGGTGGCCGCACCGAGGCGCGTCTATCGCCACATCCAGTTGCGGCTCCAGTCGCCTTTCCAACCGGTGAGGCGGCCACCGCGGAACAGCAGGTAAAGCGGATCGTCGCGGTACGACCAGCGGCTGCCGCCGACATTGCGGATGACCAGGAAGGTTTCATTACCGGGCTTTCCGCTGACGTAAGTCAGGGGTTGTCCCAGCGCGTCTTCCGCGTCCGCGGCGCTCATGCCGAACACCAGCGGCGTCGTATTGGACAGTGTCGTGGTGAAAGGCGAGGGAGGCAACCGCTCTGCGCGCGCAGGCGTATGCGCAAGAGTGAGGGCGACAAGCGAAGCGAAGACCACTAGTTTCATGACGCGTAGTTTCATGGTGCGAATTTTTCGTCGGTTTTGCCTGGCAAGGCAAGCCTCAAGCCTCGGGAAGAAGGATCAACTTTTTGTCGGCATTGCGCATAGGTGCTGGATCGGCGTGGTGGGGAGACCGCATCGAGCCCGCAAAACTCAACGCCGAGCGCGGCGATCTCGATTATCTCTGTTTTGAGACCATGGCCGAAGCCACGGTTTCCGCAGCGCAGGTGCGTAAACGGCGCGATCCGTCTTTCCCGGGATACGACACCTATCTCGATGATCGTATGAAGGCCGTGCTGCCGGGCTGCTTGAAGCGAGGCACCAAGATCATCAGCAATCAGGGCTGGATCAATCCGGACGGAGCGGCGCAGCGCATCGTCGAACTGCTGCGCGAGCACGGAGCCCGCGGCAAGAAAGTGGCGGCAGTCTCAGGCAGCCTGATCACCGATCGCATGGCAAAGCTGGGCGGGACGATTCTGGAAAACGGTGAACCCGTCGGCTCGATCGCATCGGATCTGATCTCCGCGGAGGCTTATCTGGGCGCGGAGCCGATCGTCGAAGCGTTGCGCGGCGGGGCCGACATCGTGATCACCGGCCGCGTGGCGGATCCGTCTCTGTTCCTGGCGCCGATGATGCACGAATTCGGCTGGCAGGCCGACGATGCCGTGAGACTCGGTGCCGGCAGCGGTCTTGGTCACCTTTTGGAATGCGGCGCCCAGGTCACCGGCGGCTATTTCGCCGATCCGGGCTTCAAGGATGTGTCCTCGCCATGGGATCTTGCATTCCCCATCGCGGAAGTGGACTCCGACGGCAGTGCGGTGATCACCAAGGTTGCCGGGACCGGCGGCGCGATCAATGCGATGACCATGAAGGAGCAGATGCTCTACGAGGTCCATGACCCGGCGAATTACATCACGCCCGACGTGGTGGTTGATTTTACCACTGCTGTGCTGGAAGAGGCTGGTCCTGATCGGATGCGGGTGCGTGGTATCAGCGGCAAGCCGCGCACGCCGACGTTGAAAGTTTCCATGGGCTGCATGGAAGGGTTCATCGGCGAGGACATGTTCTTTTATGCCGGTCCTGGCGCCCTGCGTCGTGCCCGGCTGGCCAAGAAAATTCTGGAAGAGCGCTTCCGCATTGTCGATCTGAAGGCGGACGATCTGCGGATTGATTTCGTCGGGTTGAATGCCATCCATGGCGAGGCAAGCCCGCCTGATACGCCCGAACCCTACGAAGTCGCGGTGCGCGTCGCGGCCCGCACGAAAACCCGCGAAGAGGCCTTGAAGGTCGGGCGAGAGATCGACGGCATGGCCGTCTCGGGCGTCGCCATGACCGGTAAGCGCGTGCCGCATCAGGACCGTACCCGCGAAATCATCGGCGTCTGGTCGACACTGGTTCCGCGCGAGGCAGTGCCGCCCACCATCACCTGGTATGAGAGCTAAGCGATGCAAGTCAAACTCGAGCGCGTGGCGCACGTCAGGTCCGGCGACAAAGGCAACACATCGAATATTTCAGTGATTGCCTACCGCGATGAATTCTACCCTCTGCTGAAAGCACAGCTGACCGCGGAACGCTTCAAGGCGTTCTATCACGGGGCCATCAAGGGCAATGTCACACGCTATGACGTCGACAATCTCGCTGCGCTGAATTTCGTGGCGGAGGGCGCGCTGGGCGGCGGCGTTTCGCGCAGCCTCAGTCTCGACAACTACGGAAAGGCCTTGTCGGCGGCGATCCTCGGCTTCGAGATCGAAGTCCCCGACCAGTACGACAACCTGCTGCAAGGCGGATAATTCCGGAAGCCGGATAAACTTCGATCCGGATCGAACCACTTAAATTTGCCGGCATGGCATAGTGCCGGAGATATTGGACACCACGGCAGCCCTATGACAATTGCAATCGAGACCCGCCAGCGCCCGCACTTTGCGACCAATCTTGCGCTGCTGCTGATTCTGGCGACGCTGTGGGGTGGCTCCTACACCTTCATCAAGATTGGCGTCGCGACCATTCCACCGATCACGCTGATTGCAGGCCGCACGTTGATTGCCGGTGGGGTTCTTCTGTTGGTGATGTGGATGCGCGGCATCAAGATGCCACGAGATCCCGCGGTGTGGCGGCGCTTCATGATTCAGGCCTGCCTCAACAGTGTGCTCCCGTTCACGCTGATCGCGTGGGCGGAGCGCCACGTCGACGCGGGTCTCGCCACCATTCTTGGATCGAACGCACCGATCTTTGCTTTCCTGCTCGCTGTGCTGTTCGTTCGCCACGAGCGGCCGACGCCGCGCCAGTCCCTGGGCGTGGCTGCCGGTTTGGCCGGTATCTGCCTGGTGGTCGGGGTCAATGCGTTCAGTGGATTGGGGCAGCAGCTGCTCGCGCAATTCGCGCTTGTGTTCTCGGCGGTGAGCTTTGGGGCGGCGGCGCTGTTCGGGCGGAATTTCAATGGGCTTGAATCAATCGTGCCGGCAGCGGGATCGATGATCTGCGGTGCGATCATGCTCGTGCCCGTCAGCCTTGTGGTTGATCGACCCTGGACGCTCACACCTTCCATGAACTCGATCCTGGCCTTGATCGGACTTGCGGTGTTCTCGACGGCGCTCGCCTTCGTGATTTATTTCAAGCTGATCCAGACGCTGGGTTCGGTCGGCGCCACGGCGCAAGCCTATTTGCGTGTGCCAATCGGTGTCGCGCTCGGCGTGGTTTTTCTTGGCGAGTCCTTGTCGTCCACGGCATTGATAGGATTGATCTGCGTCATTGTCGGCATTGCCGCCATGACGATTCCAGCGCGGAAAGCCGCAGCAAAATCATCCTGACGCTGACGGTGCTTATGTTGTGCGTTTGGCTGAACGTTTCGCCGTTTTCCGGGGCCGCGTTTCCTTGAGCGAGCTTACACTTTTACGCAGCGCGTCTTTCAGGTCGATCGGCACGCCGTGCTTCTTGAGCAGATCGGCAAATGCCTCATCCGCGAGCTCTTGCAGCGTTGCCATCCGATCGCGGCCAAGTTGTATGAGCGCTTGATAAGTCTCGTCGTCAAACGCGATGACTTTGCGCATCTCATGTCCACTCATTGTTGAAACTGTGACTCAAACCGCCATTGAGTATAGCAGGTTCGGTGAGTGAGACCTCACGCATGATGTGATCAATCGAGAGGGAACGTATTGCGCGCGCTGAAGTTGGGCGCCTGTTGTCTCGAGAAGGAGAAAAACTCATGAAGAAAATCCTGCTTGCCGGCGCCTGTGCGTTGGCGCTGTCAGCTACTGGCGCATTCGCTCAGACCAATGAAAGTGCCGCGCCCGGCGCAAAGTCGAGCGGCACGATGTCGCCGAGTGGCGAGCGCCACATGAAGAAGGGACACACGAGCAAGACCACGGGCAGCGCGATGCATAAATCGGGCGCCAAATCGCAGACCGGTGGTCAAGGGACGAATGAGGGCGGCAGCGGCCGCTGATCGCGATCAAACTGTGTCATGGAAAGGCCCCACCTGGGGCCTTTCTCTTTGCCTCGTCGATCCGTCCCCGGGGTTCTGTCAGATCGATTGACGCGAACGCTGTTATGAACGACGGCTGGTTTGCTGCTTCTTTGTCGCCCTGCGTTTGCCGGACTGCGTCCGCGCCATGAACAGGGCCCGCATATAGCCAGGTTCAGCCATACGGACGCTGCCATCCGGCAAGCCAAGAATTCGGTCGAGGGCAATTTCATACAGCTTGATGCGCTGGTCGAACGCGTTGATGGCATCATCGAGCTGTCGTGCGGTGCTGGCTGCGAGCGCACGGACCACCATGTCGTGGGTTGCCGTGCTGAGCTGCATCATCATGTCGGCAACGCCTTCAGGATCGAAGGTCTTGAACGTGCCGTCTTCAACTCCACGTCTGATCAGATCGGCCAGCACGGGCGCAACCAGTGCTGACGTCGCGGCCGTGACCCGATGGAAAAGGATGAAATTTTCAGGCTTGAACAGGGCCTCGAACAAGCCCCATGCAATCTCCGCGTTTTCCATCTTGTTTTGGCGGCCCCGCGCGAGAAACGCGTTCAGCCGCGAGAGTGCATCGAGATCCGACGTATCCATCCTCTCGATCTGAGTGAGCGCGTGCTGCGCAAATCGTTCCGCTAGGGATTCGAGCAGCGCCTCCTTCGAGGCGAAGTAGTGATAAAAGGCGCCTTTCGAGAGGCCGGCTGCCGCGATCACATCGTTGAGGCTCGCATTGTCATAGCCGTGTTGGAGAAACAGCGCCTGCGCGCAATCAAGGATTTCGCCGCGTCGCTGTTCGGGATGCTTGATGATGCGCGGCATGCGTCCTTGTTGTTCCTGCAATGAAGTTATGTGGCGCCGACATGGCCCTAAGCTTGAAATAGACCAATGGTCGGTATAATAGACCAGTGGTCGGTATTCGCAAGCGCGCGCGGTGACGCTTTGGGCGGTTCCGGCCAACGACTGCAGGTGGCGAGAAGCCCCTTTGTGGTTGCCAGGAGGTCATTCATGACGTTCCACGCAGACTTCTCAAGCCAGGACTATTTTCGCAATCCCGTCGACGCGCTGGAAAAATTGCGTGCCGCCGGACCCGTCGTTGAAGTCCAATTTCCAATCGTCGGAAAAGTCTGGACCACGACCACGCAAGCTCTGGCCGATCGGGTGTTGAAGGATAATGAGACCTTCACCATCCGCAGGGACGACGGCAACATCGCGGGATACCAGTGGTGGATGCCGGGTGTTCTGCGCACATTGGCCAACAATATGCTGTCGATGGACGAGCCGGATCATGGGCGATTGCGAGACATCGTCGACGAAGCCTTTCGTCGTCGCGCCGTGCTGGAGATGGAGCCGCACATCCTTGCGATCAGCGATCAACTGGCCAACGAGTTATTCGAAGCGGGAAGTCCGGCCGATCTCGTGGACCGCTATGCCCGCAAGCTGCCGTTGTCGGTGATTTGCGAACTGCTTGGTCTGCCGCTGGCGGATCGGCCGAAATTCTCGGCATGGGCCGGCGGCTTCACACGGCTGTCGGGTGCGCTCGGCTTTCTCAGCATGATCCCGAATATCATCGCGATGAAGCGCTATATGCGGCGGCAAATCGAGGCGGTCCGGCAGCATGGCGGCGAAGGATTGATCGCCGAAATCGTGCGGGTGGAGAAGGAGGGCGGACGGATTGCGCCTGATGAAATGGTCGCCATGGTCTTCCTGCTGCTGTTCGCAGGCCATGAGACCACGACGCATTTGATCAGCGGATCGGTTTACGAGCTTCTGAAGAATCCCGGCCTGCGCAATTGGCTGGCGGAGGATTGGAGCCGTGCTGATCTGGCCGTGGAAGAATTCTTACGGTTCATCACGCCCGTGCAATTCACCAAGCCGCGCTTTGTGCGCAAGGATATCGATCTCGGCGGCGTGAGGTTGAAAAAGGGTGAGAAGGTGATGGTCATGCTTGCCGCCGCCAACATGGATCCGCAGGCCAATCCTCATCCGGGGCGGCTCGACATCCAAAGAAAGCCGAACCGGCATATGGCATTCGGTACCGGTATCCATTTCTGTCTCGGTCATCAGCTCGCGCGCATTGAGGGCCGCTGTGCGCTGAAGGCGCTATTCAAGCGCTGGCCAAGCCTCGAGCTGGCGGTTGATGAATCGCAGATCAAATGGCGAAAGCGACCCGGCATGAAAGCGATCGAACGCTTGCCGGTGTTAGCAAACTAGCCCCACTGGTCTTTTCATGATTTCGCGACTCGAGCCCCGACGGTGTTCGGGGCTTTGCGTCACGTTGTTGTTAAGCGTCCTCCAGACGATAACGGATAGGCTTTGGCGCCGGCCGACATATATCTAGATACAGTGCTGTCGTCGTGCGTGTCGTTGCCTCTCGGAGTTCATGATCATGCGATTGTTTGCTTTAGTCGCTTTAGCCACCTTAACGATTGCCGCCGCGATCACATTTAGCGGCCCCATGGCGCAGGCAAGGGATTATCCGTTCTGCAGAAGGGGCGAGGGCGGTCCTGGTGACTGCAAATACGATACCTACGAGCAGTGTCTCGCCGCCGTATCCGGGACCGGTGGTCAGTGCCAACCAAACTACTGGCTTCGGCAGCCGGATCCCGCATTGTCAGGCCGTCGCCCGCCACAGAGTCAGCGTTTTTATGGTCCGGGATATTGAGCTTCCTCGGTTCGCATCACGCGCTGAGCGCAGATTGAAGCCGCGCGGTCACAACCGCGCGGCGTCTTGTTGAACGCGTTGGCACCGCGTCCGCCTAGTCGACCGCAAAGGCGCCGGCCGCCAGTTTTTCCAAATCGAGGTATTGGCGTTTTTCGATGGTCACGCCAACGAACAAGATCTTTCCGCCCTTGAACGTTCCGGGCGATTTGTACTCTTCGCTGACGGCATCACCGCTGTCGCGTCCGATACACAGGCCGTCACCCGAGAGGGTAAATTTGCCCGGCTGCGTTTTCATGTCGCCTTGCGCTGAGATCTTCTCGTTGACGTAAAGCGTTGTCTTGCCGAGTGACTCGCCGTGTTTGCCGGTTTTGCCTCGAATGAATTCGACGCCCACCGTGTATTTGCCGGGCTTCAATTCCCCGGAAACGAACTTTTGTTCCGGCTTGATGCCGAGGAAATTGTACACGTAGTAGAGCTTCATATCCTTGATGAAGAGCGTATGGCCGCCGAAGCGGGATCCATGGGCGAAGATCACGCCTGAGCAATCCGAATCTGTAATCTCGATATTCGCCAGAATCTTGTACGTGCGTCCGCGCACATTCACGGCCACGCCCTCCGGAACGGGAGAAGTATCCGGATAATACATGTAACGCTCGCGCGGCTTTTCCTCGCTGGGCCGTTCGACGCCCAGCAGTTCGGCGGCGCTGCGATCGTCCAGCGGCAGCACGTTGTTCTTCTTGGCTTCCTCGAACCACGCCTTAACGAGCGCCTTGAGCTTGGCCGGATAGCGCTTCGCGACATTGGTGGCCTCGGAGCGGTCCGCATCGACATGATAGAGTTCCCACTCGTCCTTGTCGAAATGCCCCTTGCCGGTCAGGGGCGCATGGATCGCGGCGGCCTTCCACCCTTTCTCCCAGATCCCGCGCGTTCCCAGCATGGCGTAGTACTGGCGCTTTTTCTTGGTCGGTGCGTTGGGCTTCGCGGCGAAAGTATAGCGCATCGACACCCCGGACACCGGATGCTGTTTCACGCCGCGATAGGCCTTCGGCATCTGCAACCCGCAGACATCGAGGATGGTCGGCACGATGTCCGTCGAGTGATGATACTGGTTGCGGACTTCTCCCTTGGCCTTGATCCCTTTGGGCCAGGAAATGATCAGCGGGCAACATGTGCCGCCGGAGTACTCCGAGTAGCGTTTGAACATCTGGAACGGCGTGGAAAAGGCCACGGCCCAACCGGTCGGATAGTGATTGTAAGTATCCACGCTTCCCAGAACGTCGAGATATTTCAGGTTCTCGGACAACTCGTCGGGATAATTGTTGAAGAACTTGTTTTCGTTGACCGAGCCGTTGGGGCTGCCTTCTCCCGAGGCGCCGTTATCCGAGCAATAGAAAACAATGGTGTTGTCGAGCTGGCCGCTCTGTTCGAGATAGTCGATCAGCCGACCGATCTGCACGTCGGTGTATTCCGAGAATCCCGCATAGACCTCGGCCATGCGGGCGAACAACTTCTTCTCGTCGGCATTAAGCGAATTCCAGGGCCGCACGGCGTCGCCCGGATTGGCGATCTCGCCTGGAAGCGGGTTGATCGGGGTGAGTTTGGTATCTTTCGGCAGCAGCCCCTTTGCGATCATGCGCGGCAAGACCCACTCGCGATAAGCTTCATAACCGTCGTCAAATCGCCCCTTGTACTTGTCGATGTAGTCTTGCGGCGCGTGGTGTGGCGCGTGATTGGCGCCAGGGCAGAGCCACATGAACCATGGCTTCGAGGGATTGCTGGCCTTCTGATCGCGGATCATCTGCATGGCATTGTCGACGAGATCTCTGGAGAGGTGATAGCCCTCCTCCGGGCTATAGGGCTGATCGACAAACTTGTTGTCATCGACGAGGTCCGGATACCACTGGTTGGTTTCGCCTCCGAGGAAGCCGTAGAAGCGATCAAACCCTTTCTGCAGGGGCCACTCGCTGCGGCTCGCGCCGGCCGAGATATCCTGCTCTGGAACGTTATGATCCTTGCCGAGCCAGAACGTGCTCCATCCGGAATCCTGAAGGACTTGTCCGATAGTGGCGCATTCGGCGGGGAGGCGTCCGCTCCAGCCCGGGAACCCCTGTGCTGCCTCGGTGATGCATGAGCAGGCATTGAGGTGATGATTGCGGCCGGTCAGGAAGGTCGATCGTGTCGGTGAACACAGGGCCGTGGTGTGCCATTGCGAATACGTCAACCCGCGATCGGCGAGACGTTGAAGCGTCGGCATATTGATCGCGCCGCCATAGGGGGACCATGCGGCCATTCCTGTGTCGTCGTACAGAATGATCAGGACATTCGGTGATCCGTCGCGGGCCTTGGGGAGCGTGTATGGCGTCCAATCCGGCTTTGAATCGCGGATATCAAGCTTGATGACGCCGTGAAAGGCTTTCTTGGGCATGGCTTGCTTTCCTCTGGTGACGTTGATGTGTTCGTACGTTCCCCAAGGCGCACTCTCGTTCGCAGCAATGTTCCCCATGCGATTGCAAGCTGATCGCTTGCGGTATCTTGCAGGTCACCTCCTTCGCTTGTGTTTTGTCAGAGCAGCGGCCCCTTCAAGTATCGGAAGATGGAATCTGGCGGAAACGCGCAAAACGAAATCGGCACGAGCGAGATCCGTCATGCCGGCGAGCACCGCCGTAAAGGGGATGTTGTTTCGAATAAACCCTCGTCGTGTATGGCCATCGTCATGGGGCTGACCCGTCCCGAGCTGCGCCAAGATCTGTCCGGAACAAGAAACGCCGGAGGTCTCTTCACGCACTAAGCTGCGAAAACGATAACGATCGACGCTTCGAGCCGCGCCGAAATCCGCTCATTCAACAATGTAAAGCCGGCTGATTGTTGCGCCCTTAACGGGCAGCGAGAGAGTGCTCAGAATTGAAATATAGCAGCGGCGAACTCGCCTGGCCGGCAACGCTCAGACAACTTATAAGACTTACGAGCAGCAATTTGCTAAGATGAAAGAGGATATTGGCGAAGCGTCGTTGGTGTCAAGGCATCGGAATGCGGGAAAGTCTATTCTCATGCCACAGGTTGCAGATGTCGCGCGGCGACATTCTCGTTCCCGCACATCATCCGATTGCGAACGAATTGCTTGCGTGGAAGCCGGACTGGAAAACGCAGATCGTTGGGAAGACGTTGGCCATGCGCGCCGGTGCATTCGTGGATGTCGGCGCGAATTGCGGCCAGACATTGATGGATTACTTCGCGGCTCCAGTGACGGCCTCGTATTTCGGATTTGAACCAAATCATCATTGTGTCAGCGCGCTTGTCGATATTGTCCGCGTCAACGGTCGCTCGGATTGCTCTGTAATTCCGGCGGGCCTCGCCGATGAAAACGCCATTCGGAAATTATTGCTTGAGAAGGATTCGATCGTCGATTCGTCCGCGAGCATTGAAATCGGATTGCGGCCGGATCGCGAGTGGGCTGTGCAATTTGTAGCCTGCTACACATTCGATGCCATTCGCCAGAGCATTGGTATCGGCGAAATTTCTCTCATTAAAATCGATGTTGAAGGCGCGGAGCTTTCCACTCTTCGTGGAATGCAGGAAACACTCAAAGAAGGTTGCTGGATTCTTTGCGAAGTGCTGCACAGGGACAGCAGGGCGGATGCGCGCGCGTTTGCGTCGAGAATGAATGACCTCATGACGCTCATCGGCGGTTTGGGCTACATTTGTCTCAAAATTGAAAAGAGCGATGATGGCAGTGCTGTTCGCGGGCTTGTGAAGATGGCCGAATTCCCAAACAAGATCTGGACGTGGGACAACGCGTCGGAATGCGATTATATGTTTGTGCCGGCCCAGGACAGTGACTTGGTATCTCGGCTGTTTGCGACATAGCTGCGCGGCCGCAGGCCAGCACGAGTAAAACTGCAAGCGACATTCGGGTTGAAACGATCTCGTCCATCATCTGGAGGCGGATCTCATGCTTTCAATGGCAAGAGCTGCACGGATCGAACATCGCGATTTACTCAAGCGCTTCTGGAAAAGTGCCCGAGGCTTTTGGGGTGCCAGAGGTGACCGGTTGGCCTGGGTGCTTACAGGCGGACTGCTCGTCCTGATCGTTGTGCACGTCTTCTTGCAATATCGCATCAATGTCTGGAACAGGTCGATCTTCGATGCCATCGAGAAAAAAGACGCGTCAGTCGTTCTGCAACTGACGGCGATTTTCTTCCCGCTGGTTGCCGCAAGCGTGGCGTGCAGCACCACGCAGGTCTTTGTCCGAATGGGAATTCAGCGCCACTGGCGGGGGTGGCTCGCGCGTGGCGTTGTTGGACGTTGGCTCAAGAACGGTCGCTACTACCAGCTCAATCTGATCGATGACCGCCATCAGAATCCGGAATACCGGATCGCGGAGGATCTTCGTGTCGCCACCGACGCGCCGGTAGATTTCTTCGCCGGCGTCACGGTGGCATGTCTCTCGGCCGCGACGTTCATCGTTGTGCTTTGGAAGATCGGCGGTTCGGTCTTCGTGCAGATTTTCAATGTCAGCGTCGTTGTGCCGGGGTTTCTCGTCGTGGCGGCTGTCGTGTATGCCGTCGTTGCCAGCAGCCTGATGGCCGTTGTCGGCCGGCATTTCGTTTCGGTGTCGATCGAAAAAAATCAGGCTGAAGCGGAGTATCGCTACGCCCTCATGCGGGTGCGCGAGAACGGTGAAAGCATCGCGCTGCTTGGCGGGGAAGCCGAGGAGCGGGCCGACATCCAGCGCTCATTCGGCAATGTGATCAACAAGTGGGCCTTGTTGTGCGGCCAGCACATGCGGACCACGGTGGTCTCGCAGGGATCGAGCCTGCTGGCCCCGGTGGTCCCGATTCTGCTCTGCGCCCCGAAATTCCTCGAAGGCGAGATGTCCTTGGGCCAAGTGATGCAGGCGGCGTCGGCGTTTGCCATCGTGCAAGGCGCCTTCGGCTGGCTGGTGGACAATTACCCGCGGCTGGCCGACTGGAACGGCAGCGCGCGGCGCATTGCCGTTCTGATGACCTCGCTCGACAGGCTCAGGTCCGACGAACGGGACGAAGGCCTTCGTCGCATCAAGCGCGGTCAAGCCGCAGGACCCGCGCTGCTGCACCTCGACGATCTATCGGTGACGCTGGATGATGGAACGACCGTGGTCGCGCGATCGCGCATGACCATCGAGCCGGGGCAGCGCATTCTTGTGGCGGGCGAATCCGGCTCTGGCAAAAGTACGCTCGTGCGGGCGATCGCGGGATTGTGGCCATGGGGGAGCGGCCGCGTCGATCTCGGCGCCGGACGGCGATTATTCCTGCTGCCGCAAAAGCCCTACATCCCATCTGGCTCACTGGCGCGCGCGGTGGCGTATCCGGGCGCGGTGGAGACTTGGTCGCAGCATCAGATCTGTGCTGCGCTGAACAAGGTGGGTCTGGGGCATCTCGAGAAACGCGTGACGGAAGAGGCGTCGTGGGATCAGATCCTGTCAGGCGGTGAGAAGCAAAGACTGGCGTTTGCCAGGATCATCCTTCACCGGCCCGATATCATCGTGCTGGACGAGGCGACATCGGCGCTCGACGCGCGTAGCCAAAGCCGGATGATGACATTGCTCGATCAGGAAATGAGAGATGCGGCCATCGTCAGTGTCGCGCACCGCGCCGAGTTGGAAGTCTTTCACGGCCGCAAAGTCACCCTCGAAAGATGCCCGGGTGGGGCAAGACTGGTGTCCCGAATTCAAAGCCCGCCTCATCCCGTGATGCGCGGTGCGGCCGCGAGCCTGTGATCGCAGCCTTAAGCAGCTTTACTCCAGCGGTTTGTCATCATCCGTGGGCGGTGCTTCCACCGGTGACACGAAATCACCGCCGCCGAATTCCTCTTCAGGTGGCGGGAACGGAGCCTCGTGAGCCTTCTTTGCGGTAGGCTTCGCAGCCTTGGTGGTTTTCTGTCCCGGCTTGCTCGCTGCTTTGACCATGTCAAAACTCCGATCTCGACGAGGGAAAGCGCGATGTTCGCTGGAAAAAGCTCAACGTCGCAAATCACAATCGGGTCACACCCGCACGAGACGGGCTCCAGGGAGTCCGTCTCGTTAAGTTACAGCCCCTTATTCGGGGACGACGCGCACCGCACCGTGGGCGGCGCTGGTGGTGAGCGCAGCATAGGCCTTGAGCGCCATCGACACGTTACGGGTCCGCTTCTTCGCTGGCTTCCAAGCCTCCGTCCCGCGCGCGATCATAGCTTCCCGGCGCTTGGCGAGCGTGGCGTCGTCGACCAGCAGATTGATCGAGCGCGCAGGAATGTCGATCTTGATGAGATCGCCGTCTTCAACGAGGCCGATCAGGCCACCTTCCGCTGCTTCCGGCGACATATGGCCGATCGACAGACCTGACGATCCGCCGGAGAAGCGCCCGTCGGTGATCAGCGCGCACTGCTTTCCGAGGCCCTTCGATTTCAGGTAGCTGGTCGGATACAGCATTTCCTGCATGCCGGGTCCGCCGCGCGGGCCTTCATAGCGAACCACCACCACATCGCCGGCCTTGACCTTACCGCCGAGGATGCCCTCGACCGCGGCATCCTGGCTTTCGAAGATGCGGGCCGGTCCTTCAAACTTCAGGATGCTGTCGTCGACACCTGCGGTTTTGACGATGCAGCCGTCGAGCGCCAGATTTCCGAACAGCACGGCGAGACCGCCATCCTTGGAGAAGGCATGCTCGAAATCGCGGATGCAGCCCGCGGTGCGATCGGTGTCGAGTTCTTCGAACCGCTTCTCCTGACTGAAGGCCGTCTGCGTGGGCACATTGCCCGGCGCGGCTTTATAGAACGTGCGGACGCTGTCACTCTTGGTGCGCTGGATGTCCCAACGGGCCAACGCGTCATCCAGCGTCTTGCTGTGGACCATCGGCAGGCCGCGATTGAGGAGGTTCGCGCGGTCAAGCTCGCCCAGGATCGCCATCACGCCGCCTGCGCGATGCACGTCTTCAAGGTGCACGTCGGCAACGGAGGGTGCCACTTTGCACAGCACCGGCACCCGGCGCGACAGCCGGTCGATATCCTGCATGGTGAACGGAATTTTGCCTTCATAGGCCGCGGCCAGCAGATGCAACACGGTGTTGGTCGATCCGCCCATGGCGATATCGAGGGTCATGGCATTTTCAAACGCCTTGAAGCTCGCGATGTTGCGCGGCAATGCGGTCTCGTCGTCCTGCTCGTAATAGCGGCGTGCGAGATCGACGATCAGGTGACCGGCTTCGACAAACAGTCCCTTGCGATCGGCATGGGTAGCAAGGATCGAGCCGTTGCCAGGCAGCGCGAGGCCGAGCGCTTCGGTGAGACAGTTCATGGAGTTGGCCGTGAACATGCCGGAGCATGAGCCGCAGGTCGGGCAGGCGGAACGCTCGATCACTTCGACTTCGGCATCGCTGACTTTATCGTCGGCAGCTGCGACCATGGCGTCGATCAGATCGACCGCGCGCTTCTTGCCCTTGAGAGTGACCTTGCCGGATTCCATCGGTCCGCCGGACACGAAGACGGTCGGGATGTTGAGGCGCAAAGCTGCCATCAGCATGCCGGGCGTGATCTTGTCGCAGTTCGAGATGCAGACCATGGCGTCCGCGCAGTGCGCGTTGACCATGTACTCCGTGCTGTCGGCAATGATTTCGCGCGACGGCAGGCTGTACAGCATGCCGTCGTGGCCCATGGCGATGCCGTCGTCGACCGCGATGGTGTTGAACTCTTTGGCGACGCCGCCGGCCTTTTCGATTTCGCGCGCGACGAGCTGGCCGAGATTCTGAAGATGGACGTGACCGGGAACGAACTGGGTGAAGGAGTTGACCACGGCGATGATCGGCTTGCCGAAGTCCTCGTTCTTCATGCCGGTGGCTCGCCAGAGGCCACGTGCGCCTGCCATGTTGCGGCCATGGGTCGTCGTTCTGGAGCGGTAGGCAGGCATGGTTTGTCCCTTAAGTCTTTGTGATTTTGAGAAGTTTATCTTCTAAATGGCGAACCGGCGAAAATGAACGGGAGCTGGCGCAGGGGCGCTATGCGGTGGGCCTATTTTTTCCGGTTTCGGTTGGTTCCGCAGGATATCCGAGCCTTGGGCGCCGGAAAAGGGTGGGAAATCGGGGGTGCGGTCACTGGAGGTCGTCTCGGGCGATCACGGCGCGAGCGGTGCACCGGTCAGCCCCAAACACCAAACATTTATCTCGTTGAGATAGTACGACAATATTCTTGATCACGGGCGTCGTCGCAGGCCGTCGAAATCGCCGCCGGTTGGTTGAATTTAAAGGTCCGGGGTCTTATGCGTGGCGCCATGAATACCACCACGAATGCACTCGCTGTCGCTGAAAAACCCTTGATGTCGTTGTCCCCCACCCGGGCGTCTTCCGGCAAGGCGGCGCCGTTCCTGCCCATGAGCCGCGCCGAGATGACGGCGCTCGGCTGGGATGCCTGCGACATCGTGCTGGTGACTGGCGACGCCTATGTCGATCATCCGAGCTTCGGCATGGCCATCATCGGACGGCTGCTCGAAGCCCAAGGGTTCCGGGTCGGCATCATCGCGCAGCCCGATTGGCACTCCGCCGAGCCCTTCAAGGCGCTCGGCAAGCCGCTTGTGTTCTTCGGCGTCACCGGCGGCAACATGGATTCGATGGTGAACCGCTACACGGCGGACAGACGGCTGCGCCATGACGACGCCTATACGGCCGGCGGCGAAGGCGGCAAGCGGCCGGACCGCTGCACCATCGTCTATGCCCAGCGCTGCCGTGAAGCGTTCAAGGATGTTCCGATCGTGCTCGGCGGCATCGAGGCATCGCTGCGCCGCATCGCGCATTATGACTACTGGTCCGAGAAGGTGCGCCGGTCGATTCTCGCGGATGCCAAGGCGGACCTCTTGCTCTACGGCAATGCCGAGCGCGCCGTTGTCGAAGTGGCGCATCGCCTCGCTGCCGGCGAGGCGCCACGCGAACTCGACGACGTGCGCGGCGTCGCTCTGTTTCGCCGCGTGCCGGAGAATTACACGGAACTGCACGCCGACGATCTCGACTCTGCGGATGAGGGCGCCGGCCGCCAGCGCGGCGACACGGTGATCCGGCTGCCGGCCTGCGAGCAGGTTGAAGAGGATCGCGAGGCCTATGCCCGCGCGTCGCGCGTGCTGCATCGGGAAAGCAATCCCGGCAATGCGCGCGCGCTGGTCCAACGCCACGGCGATCGCGATCTGTGGCTGAACCCGCCGCCGATTCCGCTGACGTCGGAGGAGATGGACGCGGTCTACGATCTGCCCTACGCCCGCGCGCCGCATCCGTCCTACGGCGATGCCAAGATCCCGGCGTGGGACATGATCAAGTTCTCGGTGACGATCATGCGCGGCTGTTTCGGCGGCTGCACGTTCTGCTCGATCACCGAACACGAGGGCCGCATCATCCAGAACCGCTCGGAGGGCTCGATCCTGCGTGAGATCGAGCGGATCCGCGACAAGACACCGGGCTTCACCGGTGTGATCTCCGACATCGGCGGGCCGACCGCCAATATGTACCGGATGGCGTGCAAGGATCCAAAGATCGAAGCAGCGTGCCGACTGCCGTCCTGCGTGTTTCCCGACATCTGTCCGAACCTCAACACCTCGCATGACGATCTGATCCGGCTCTATCGCAAGGTGCGCGAGACGAAAGGCGTCAAGAAAGTGATGGTCGCGTCCGGCGTGCGCTATGACCTCGCGGTGAAGAGTCCCGAATACGTCAAGGAGCTCGTCACGCATCACGTCGGCGGCTATCTGAAGATCGCGCCCGAGCACACCGAGCGCGGCCCGCTCGACAAGATGATGAAGCCGGGGATCGGCACCTACGACCGCTTCAAGGAGATGTTCGAGGCGGCTGCAAAGCAGGCCGGCAAGAAATACTTTCTGATCCCGTATTTCATCGCGGCGCATCCGGGCACGACAGACGAGGACATGATGCACCTCGCGCTCTGGCTGAAGAAGAATCGCTATCGCGCCGATCAGGTGCAGACCTTCCTGCCCTCACCGATGGCGACGGCCACCGCGATGTATCATAGCGGCGTCAATCCGCTGCGCGGCGTGCGGCGCGGCGCGAGTGAAAAGGTCGAGGCGATCAAGGGGCTGCGACAGCGCCGGCTGCACAAGGCGTTCCTGCGCTATCACGACCCGGAGAACTGGCCGGTGCTGCGCGAGGCGTTGAAAGCGATGGGCCGCGCCGATCTGATCGGCTCACGCCCGGACCAACTGGTGCCGGCGCATCAGCCGCCCGGCACCGGCAAGGCCGCCGGCACGCGGCGCCCGATCCGTGGTGGCGGCAAGATGCAGCGCTTCACCACCAAGGGCGTGCCGCTGAAAAACTGAAATCGCTTGTCGCTCGTGAAGCCGGCGGCCGCGCGCAAGCGAAGGCCTTAAAGCCGTGGTGGCCGGCGCGGCCGCCGCTTCGTCGGCATAGGCCAAAGGCGCGACGTCGACCTGCGTGCCGCGTCCTGCGCGGTTTCTACACGCTGAAGGGCGATTTCGCCGCCAATGTCGTCTCGGGTCGACTCGAGAGCAGCTATCGGCTGCCTGATGGACTTGTCTCAGTGACGCCGCACCCGTCGAGCTCTCTTGTATAAGATATGAGATATGATATTGAGGGAGGGCTACAGATCTCTTGGGGGGCGTGATGTTCCGGGCATTGAGGTTTATCGCGGCGTTGATGGTGCTGGCAGGGAGCGCTCAGGCGCAGTCCTTTCCGAACAAAGTGATTACGCTCGTCGTGCCCTTTGCGGCAGGAGGTCCATCTGACGTCATCGCGCGTCTGATCGCGCAACCGATGAGCCAGAGTCTGGGCCAACAGATCATCATTGAAAATGTCGTAGGAGCAGGCGGAACGTTGGCGGCCGCCCGGGTCGCACGAGCTGCACCCGATGGATACACGATCATGATCCATCATCTGGCGCTCGCCGCGGCGCCGAGCCTCTACAGCAATCTGACCTATAACACGCGGACTGCGTTTTCTCCGCTCGGACTTGTCAATACAGGGCCTATGGTGCTGCTCGGAAAAAAGACGCTCGAGGCCAAGACTGCGTCAGAACTCATCGCATACATGAAAGCGCAGGGTTCTAAGCTCACGATGGCGCATGCAGGTAACGGCTCCAACGCTCACCTCTGCGCGATCTTGCTCGGCAAAGCACTCAACATCAAGCCGGTCTATGTCCCCTATAACGGCACTGGGCCGGCGATGAACGATCTGGTCTCAGGTCAGGTCGACGTGCTGTGCGATCAGTCCACGACGTCGGTGCCGCAAATTCTCGGCGGAGGCGTCAAGGGATATATCGTGACATCCGATAAGCGCCTGGATGTCATCAAGGATGTCGTGACCGCCCGCGAGGCGGGCCTGCCGCAATTCGATATGACGATCTGGCACGGTCTTTACGCCCCAGCCGGCATTCCGCCTGACATCGTGGCAAAGTTGAATGACGCCCTGCGCAAGGCGCTTGCCGACCCGATGATCGTAGACCGCTTCATAGCGGCCGGCACCACCACATTTCCGTCGTCCGAATGGGCGGTCGCCGCACACAAAGCTCGGTTTGAGTTCGAGGTCGAGCGCTGGAATACCTTCTTGAAGGAGGCCGGCGTGGCGGCCGCTGCCCGCTAGGTCGCCGTTCGCTTCCAATCCATCAAGTACGGCCGAACGACGACGTCGCCCTCATCATCAGATCGGCCCGGCAGTGAGGCCGGAGCGGTTGTTGGGTGATATCCGTCCCTGCTGACTCGAACCGGTTCAGCTTCCCGAGCCACACAGAAGCCGGCGCCATCAACCGACAATGCTCCGTGGCCGTACCGTTGATGCTCTGAATCTTCCGCTTTCGGCGGCATCGCGGACTTGGCCGGATTTGCTGCTGGCTCGACCCGGTCGCGAATGACCCAAGGCAGACCTTGCGCCTCACATTGGCGCGGTGCGCGCTCGTACGGACGATTGGGCGCGATCGCCTCACGACACCTCAGGTCCAGTCGCACAGAATCCGTTGGCAGTAGAGTCAGCGGCGACGCATCGCGCCAGCGGGGTCGACTTTGGCAACGGCGATTTCGTAACTCACATCATGAGAATTGATTATGTCCACATCCCTGCAAGATGAGCCAGCACATCGGCCGGCCTTCGCCCTCGGCTCGCTCGTCGCACGGAGCTTCGTGCTCGGCTATGGGACGCTCGCCTATCTCATCTTTCTCGGCGCGTTCCTATACGCTATCGGCTTCGTGTCGCAGTTCCTGGTACCGAAGACAATCGATAGTGGTGCGGCGAACTCGCCTCTGCATGCCATGATTGTCAACCTCGCACTGATGTCGCTCTTCTCCGTCCAGCACAGCGGCATGGCGCGACAAGGCTTCAAGAAGCTGTTTGCGAGCTTCGCCTCGCCTGCGCTCGAACGCAGCACCTATGTGCTGCTGGCGAGTTTGACGCTTCTGTTACTGTTCTGGCAGTGGCAGCCAATCACGACGGTCGTTTGGCAAATCAAGTCGTCTACGCTTGTCTCTGTCGCGACTGCCGGAGGCTTTCTCGGCTGGCTGATCGTGCTTTACAGTACTTTCCTGATCAACCATTTCGAGCTGTTCGGCTTGACTCAGGTGGTCACTCATTTCACGGGTCGGCTCGGCGAGCCGATCAAGTTCAAGATGCCCGGCCTCTATCGGGTGATCCGGCACCCTATCTATCTCGGCTTTATCATCGCATTCTGGTCGGCGCCGACCATGACGCTGGGCCATCTGTTATTCGCGGCAGTGACGACGACCTACATCTTTGTCGGTATCTGGCTCGAGGAGCGCGATCTGGTCACGTTGTTCGGTGAGGAATACCGCCACTACAAGCAAAAGGTCGCCATGTTGCTGCCCGGCGTGTTCTGAACATATGTGGCGCCATCAACCTCTCCGAGCGGCAGAGTCATCGGCGCGCGGCCTGGTTTTAGGACGACGCCTCTGCGCGCGAAGGCGTCGTCTTTTCAACGATTGCAGCGATTGGACTGGAGGGTGCAGCAAGCGTATCAGGTCTGTAAGCTTGCCGACGACTCCCGCAATGGTGGCGTGACGTACGTTGGTGCTACGATCTCATCGTCGAGAAGCGGCACCTTGCCCTGCAGCACCGCACGCATGCGCGGAACGTCGAGCGAATTGTCCCAGCGAGCGATCGCCAACGTCGCTACAGCGTTTCCGATCAGATTTACGACTGCGCGCCCTTCGTTCAGAAAGCGGTCGACACCGAGTGTGATTGCGATACCGGCTGCCGGGATGACCGGATGGGCGAGCATTGTCGACACTAGAGTGACCAACACGCCGCCTGTTACACCTGCGGCCCCCTTGGATGTCAGCATGAGAAGCAGAAAGAGCGTTGCTTTGTCCGTCCATGACAAGTCGAGATTGAGTGCCTGAGCGATGAACAGCGGAGCCAGAACGAGATAGAGTGCGGTCCCGTCAAGATTGAACGAGTAAGCCGTCGGCAACACGATACGAACCACGTCCGGCTTGCAGCCGAGATGTTCGAGCTTGGTAATGAGACGCGGCATTACGGCCTCGGACGTGATGGTGCCGAACACGATGGCAATCTCTTGCTTGATGTAACGCATGAATTCGATCAAACCCGCGCCGCACCATCGCAATACCGTCCAGAGGACGATAACGATGAATAGGACAACACCGACATAGTAGGCCAGGACCAGCTTCATGAGCGGAAGCAGTGCGCCGATGCCGAATTTTCCGATGGTGAAACTGATGGCGCCAAACGCGGCGAGAGGTGCCAGCCGCGTAATCATGCCCATGATGCGAAACAGCCACTGCAAGACCTGATCAAGGACCGCGTTCAACTGTGGAGCTTTGTCTTTGATGGTCAGAAGCGCGATGCCGCCGAACACCGCCATCACCAACAGCTCGACAACGTCGTTGCGCACGAAGGGATCGAATATCGAGACAGGAACGAACTTCAACAGCAACGGACCGCTGGCGGCCGCGGCCTTGGTGGCTGTGAAGCTGCTGATTCCGGCGGGATCCAGATCGGCGGGATTGACGTTCAAGCCGGCGCCAGGTTGCATGATCTCGCCGACCGCCCACCCGATCAGCATGGCCAGCGCCGTGACAATTTCGAAATAGATGAGCGCTTTGAGGCCTACACGCCCCGCCGTGCGAAGGCTTCCGGCGGACGTGATACCATGGACGACCGCAAGAAAGACAAGCGGACCGACGCACAGCTTGATCAGTTTGACGAAAAGGTCAGCCAGAGGCTTCATCTGAACGCCGAGAGCCGGATCCAGCACACCAAGTGCGAGGCCGGCAATAATGCCAATGACAACCTGGACGTACACGTGTCCCATGGCTTTGAATGCCTTCATTGCCACTGTCTCCCTGTTACTTCTGATTATTGTGTTTGGTACTTAGTTGTCGGCGAGGGCCTTGATCTCGGGAGGGATCGCGAGACCTTCGCGCGCCGCGCGCGCGCGGATGGCTAATCGCCGAGAGCCGGGCAGTCGCGCGCCATCCTGTGCGTCGATCGCGCCGACAAGTGCCGCGACCCGGTCGAGGAATCTTTGGTGGCCGAACGCCGCGGGATCGATCGCAAGGATCAATTGCCCGGTCTGAGGTGGACCGCCTTCACCATCGAGAAACGAGGATGCTTCGAACGCGAGATTGGAGCCCGTCAGACACGCCGCGAGTATCTCAACCATGAAAGCGAGTGCTGCGCCTTTCGCATCGCCGAGCGGGATCATGGTCCCTGCCAGCGCCGCGGCTGGATCGGTGGTTGGATTTCCATCCGTATCCAATGCCCAGCCTTCGGGAATCGATTCGCCACGTTGCTTCGCGGCCGCGATCGGACCGCGTGCGACCTTCGACAGCGCAAGATCCACCACGACGGGGTGCTCTCCCCGCGTTGGCGTCGCGAATGCGATCGGATTCGTTCCGAAGACGGGTGTTCGGCCACCCCATGGAGCCATGGCGCTTGGTGTATTGGCGAACAGCAAGGCCACCAAACCCTGACGGGCCAGCGCTTCACATGGCAGGCCCGCGGCGCCGCAATGGTTCGAGCGGTTTATTGCCGCAACGCCGATCCCCTGTGTCGACGCGATGTTCGGCAATTGCGTGAGAGCCAGATCGATGGCCGGGTAGGCAAAGCCGCAAGCAGCATCGATGGCCAGGACGCCAGGGCGGGGGAGTGTTTCGCGAGGCGTGGCCTTGCCGTCTATTTTCCCGGTCTTGACCATCGCCAGATAGGTGGGGATTCGCGAGAACCCATGGCCGCGAAGACCATCGGCCTCTGCGGCGACCAAAGCGCGGGCCACGGACCGCGCGTTATCAGAACCGCACCCGTATTTGCCAAATATCGCCGCCACCAGGTCGATTGCGTCCGCTACAGAAAGTACACTCATGCATCCAACGCCTTCTTCACATTCGTTACGGTCACCCACGATACTCTTACGTTCGACTCGTCGGTCACGCCGGCGATATGCGGCGTGAGGATCAGGTTGGGCACGTTTTCCAAGAAGCTTCCAGCCCCGAGCGGTTCTTTCGCGAAGACATCAAGCGCGGCTCCGCCGAGTGTGCCGGCAATGAGCGCCTGGACCACGGCTGCTTCGTCCACGATCCCGCCTCTTGCGGCATTGATCAGGATCCCATTGGGCTTCATCAGTTGCAGCGCAGCGCCGTCGATGAGATTTTTAGTTTCCTCCGTGAGCGGAACGTGGAGGCTAACGACATCGGCTTCGGCCAGAAGTGCAGGGAGCTGTCGCTTCTCCACATTGGTCGTCGCGAATTGCGAATCGTCCGTGTAGGGATCATAGGCGATGACGTGCATGCCCATCGCCCGCGCCAGCACGGCGGTTTGCTTGGCGATGGATCCGAAGCCGACCAGACCCAACACTTTACCGCCTATTTCACGACCGATCAGCGCTTCGCGTGGCCATTCGCCCGCAGCGACGCGTGATGTTGATGTGTAGGCGCCGCGCAATAGCATCATTGCCGCACAGATCACATATTCTGCGACCGATCGATCGTTCGCGCCCGTTGCCGGATAGACCGAGATTTGTCGTCGTTCGCACGCCAGGAGGTCGATGTTATCGAGACCTACGCCCAAGCGGCCGACAACGCGTAAGCGGGAGGCTGCCTCGAGTAACCGATCGCGAACCTGGGTGCGATTACGTACGATCAATGCGCGTGCACTCTCGACCAATTTGATGAGTTCGTTCGGGCGGTCGACCAGCGTCGGATCGTAGACGACATCGAACCTCGCCAAGCCTTCGCGGACGGCCGCTTCATCCATGAATTCGCTGATCACGATATCGGGCACGATGATCCTCCGTATGACGACTTGCGAACGTCGTTGCGTTGAGTTGTCGTCGGCGATTGCTGTGGTGATGGATGGAAAGGATGGCGAACAACGCTTCCGCGCGCTTCGGCGACTTCCGTCACGGCAGCACGACTGATCAGATGTTACGTGACCGGACAACGCAGTCCGCCGAACGAGCAACATCCACAACCACACTCACCACGAGAGTCGTTCACGCCGGGAATGCCGGTTCTCTCGCGTCACGATGCGCACGCAAAGCTTGCAACGTTCGCGGCCTTGGTTGATCTCGGTTGCGGGAGCAGCTGGATCGCCGATCAGCCTACCCAGGCTCACGACGACGGTCGTCTTGCTCTAGCGCGCGCAGCGCCTTGATCTTCCATGCCAATTTCCTCCGGCCTCTTGTTTTTAAAGCTTAGTTATAGATCTTATATAAGATAATAGATATGGGAAGGCAAGCCGCGGCATTCACCGGACCGTTGCCACGGATGTTGACGGTTACGTGACATTGCGTATTTCAAATCGAAGACGTCAGCCGGCTGGCGGCCGTCTGCGTGCGTGTTCTCAATGTGAGCAGAAGTTGCAGCGATCGTTCGCGACTGATCGCGGCCTTTGCGGGCGATGACCTGCCGTTCGAAGAAGCGGCTCTCTAGGGACGCAGAATGACTTTCGCTGCCGCAACTGAACCGGCATCGATGTCCGCGAAAGCATGCGCGCCTTCGGCCAGTGGACGCTCCTCATACCATTTGAGCTTGCCGAGCCTGCCGCCGGCGATCGCGGTCACCGTCTGCCTGAAATCGATCGGCGTATAACAATAGGCGCCGACAAAGGTGATTTCCTGCAGTGTCACCTTTCGAATGTCGAGGCCAGCGACACCCGGCAGCAGACCGATATGAACGATAACGCCGCCCGGCCTCACCATCCGGCAGGACGCCGCCCGTGTGCCCTCGGCGCCGACCGCATCGATCACCAGATCGACACTGTTTTCGCTGGGTTCGGATGGGTCGCCCGGCATGTAAGTCTCGATGTGTTCCAAGCGCTGCAGGGAGGCGCGACGAAGCGCATTGGTCTCTCCCACGCGTAAGTCCACGGCTCCGAAATGCCGCGCCACCAACGCCGCCGCCAGCCCGATCGCGCCGCCGCCGAGAACGACGACGCGGGCCGCAGCCATCGGAAGATGCAGCTTCTCCATTCCGAGACGAACCGCATGCCAGGACACTGCGATCGGCTCCGCGAGCGCAGCATCCTCGATGGCGAGTGCCTCCGGGATCGGTTCGAGATTGCGTTCAGGCACTCTGACGTATTCGGCAAACGCGCCCGGACGCGGCGGCATCGAAAGGATCTGGCGTGTAGGCGACAGATGCCATCGTCCCTCGATGGCGTAGGGGCAGGCCGGATCGACGACGAGCGGATTGATGGTCACGCGCTCGCCTGTCCGCGGTCCGGTCGCGATGCGCCCCGCCGCCTCATGACCGAGAACCAGCGGAGCAGGGCGGCGCGAGTCGTGGCCGTGATAAGCATGCATGTCGGAGCCGCAAATGCCGACGGCCTCAACCTGGACCACAACCTCATCGGCAAGGGGAGTTGGAAACGCCTCCTCGCGCATCTGCAGTGAATGCGGTCCGGTATAAACGAGCGCCCGCATCGCGCCTCTCCTTATTTTGCGGTGAACCCGCCGTCCACGGCGAGACACTGTCCAGTGATGTAAGCCGCTGCGTCCGATGCAAGAAAGACGGTCGCACCGATTAGATCGTTCAGTTCGCCATTGCGGCCGATGGCAGTCTGCGCGGCAAGCCGCTTCGCGCGCTCGGTGTCGCGAAAGACCGATGCCGTCAACGAGGTCGGGAAGAATCCGGGAGCAATCGCATTGCATGTAATCCCATTTGCCGACCACTCTTCCGCGATCGCGCGCGTCAGCTGCAACACGCCGCCCTTCGCTGCGCCGTAGGGCGCCGAGTTCGGAAAGGCGCGCCAGCTCTGCAGTGAGGCGATATTCACGATCCGCCCCCATCTCCGCGCGGCCATGCCCGGCGCGAAGGCCTGGGTTAGCAGGAACGGCGCGCGGAGGTGCAAGGCCATGTGCAGATCGAACGCCGCCACGCTGACGTCGCGAAACGGCTCCCTGAGATTAACGCCGGCCGCGTTGACGATGATGTCCACCGTCGCACCAAGTGTGTCTGCAGCCTGCGCCAGGGCCATTCCTGCATCAGAGGAGGCGAGGTCGGCCGCGATCACGCGGGCCGACACGCCTTCGTTCGACAACTCATCTCGCGCTTGCTCAAGCTCGACGGTTCGCCGCGCCACCAGTACGATCTTGGCGCCGGCAAGACCCAGTCCGCGGGCCATTGCCAAGCCGATACCGCTGTTGCCGCCGGTTACGAGCGCGGTTCGTCCGGTGAGATCGAACAGATGACCAAGCCGGAACGACACTACGAAGCGACCTGCGCACCGAGATCCGCATTCGATCCCGGCGCATATTTTGCCATCCGGACATCGCTCGTTCGCGCGTGAGCTTCCATGCCTTCCAGTCGCGAGATGCGCGCGGAGATCGGAGCGATCACCTCGCAAGCGCTTCGCGTCATCCGCTGCCACGTCAGTGGCTTCAAGAATTTGTGTACGGAAAGGCCCGCCGAATAGCGCGCCGCAAACTTGGTCGGCAGGATGTGGTTCGGTCCCGACACCTTGTCGCCGAAGGCGACGTTGGTCTCTTCGCCAAGAAAGAGCGAGCCGTAGTTCGTCAGGTGGGCGTGCCACCAGTCGAGATCCGTACAGTGCACCTCGAGATGCTCGCAGGCATAGGTGTCCGAAATTTCGACCATCTCTTCGCGGGTATCGCAGAGGACGACTTCGCCATAGTCACGCCATGCGGCACTCGCGGCGTCGCGCGCCGTGGGCGGCAGCTTCTCGATCAATTCAGGTACGATCCGGGACACTTCATCTGCGACGCGGCGCGACGATGTGATCAGCCAGGCCGGGCTTTCGTGACCATGTTCGGCCTGCCCAACCAGATCGGCGGCGACGATAAGAGGATCGGCATGCTCGTCGGCCAGAACGGCCACTTCCGACGGGCCCGCAAAGACGTCGATGCCAACCTTGCCGAACAGTGTCCGTTTCGCTTCCGCGACGAATTTGTTGCCCGGTCCAACGATCACATCCGCCTTGCTGCCGGTGAAGAGGCCATAGGACATCGAGGCAATGGCCTGGACACCACCCAGACACATGATCACGTCGGCACCCGCCACCTGCATGGCGTAAAGCACATAAGGATGAACTCCCTCGCCCTTGTAAGGTGCTGAGCAGGCGATGACGTTCCGAACTCCCGCAGCCTTGGCGGTCGCGATCGACATGTAGGCGGAGGCGATATGAGCGTAGCGGCCAGTCGGCACGTAACAACCCGCCGTGTTGATCGGCACCAGCTTCTGGCCAAGCTGGAGGCCCGGCGAAATCTCCAGCGAGAAGTCCTGAATCGAATCGCGCTGCGCTTCGGCAAAGCGCCGCACCTGGGCCGCGGCAAATTCGATATCGTCTTTCACCTGCTGCGGGATATGGCGTGTCCGGCGTTCGATCTCTTCGGCGGTCTGAACGATCGGACCTGACCATTTGTCGAGCTTGAGCGCATAGTCGCGGACAGTCTGCTCGCCCCCCGTCTCGATCGCGGCAAGCATGTCGTGAACGACTGCGCGTGCAGTTTCGGTCTCCGTTTCGGGAGTCTTGGCTGCCTTCTTCATATAAACGACGGACATACGAACTGCTCTCTCGCTGTGGTTCAAGACGTCCGGCGATTCAGATGAATCGCCGGATCGTGCTGGGTGATTATTTTTTGACGAATTCAGTGGCGAAGGCATGCAGCTTGGGATCCGCCGCCACGCGCTTCATGAATTCATCAGTGATGTAGGTTTTTGCCTCGGGAGCCGACGGAACCGTGCCGACCTCGACCAGGTATTTGGCGATCTGGGAAAACCATTTGTCCATTGTCGACTCGCCGTTTGCCCGCGACATCAGCTTGAGTTGCTCGTCGAGCGAGAATGTCGGCCGCAGCGCAAATTCTTCGTCCATCGCCTTCGCGCTGGTCTCGAGCCCGCCCTGCTTGTAGAAATCCAGCGCCAGCTTGCGTGCCTCTGCGGGATTGGCCTTCGCCCACGCCCATCCACGAAGATAGACGGCCAGAAACTTGGCCACCTCATCCGGATGCTCCTTCGCGTAGTCGCCGCGCACGATGAGGGCGCCGGGAACGACGGCGTCGGCGTCTGCACCCGAGCAGAGGTACTTCGCATTGGCGCGTTCTTGGAGTGTGTAGGTGTTAGGAGCCCAGACGCCGGCATAGTCACCGTTGTTCGACGTGATCGCCGTGACGATTTGTGCCTGTCCGAGATTGACGAACTGCATGTCGCCCTGCACCAGACCGAACTTGGTCAGGCACTTGCGCGCTGCGTAGTCCGCCGTCGAGTTGGTGGTCAGAAGCAGGCGTTGCCCCTTCAAAAGTTTCGGGTCGGCTTTGACGGCATCGTATTTATCGCCACGAACCATCATGGCGTTTGCCTTGGATTCGTCGTTGGTGATCCCGATGGTCAGGACATTGAAGCGGACCGCGCCGAGCACGGCTGGCACGGAGCCGACGCCTCCCACATCCCACGACTTTGCGGCGGACGCGGCAATTTGCGGAGCGCCGGCGGGAAAGGTCGAGAAATTGGGGTTGAGCCCGACGTCCTTCCACCACCCCTTCACCGTGGCATAGTAGAATGGCAACCCCCAATAGAGCGACGGCTGGTAGCTCACGCCGATCGCCGTTTGTGCTTTGGCGCCGAGCGGAGCAGCCAGCAATGTGGCTGCCAAAGCGAACTTGATCATCTTTCGAATCATGTCATCTCCTCCCGTTGTTTAGTTTTTGGTTGTTGACGTATCTGCGCCGCGGCTTTCGTGCTTCTCCTCGCGCAGTGATTTCCAAATCTGGGTTCGCAGGTGTATGAACGACCCCTGGTCCATGACGTCTTCAATTTTCGAGAACTTGCTCCAATTCTCGGCTTCGCGAATCGACTTGATGTCGATCGACTCCTTGATGCGTCCCGGGCGGCGCGTCATGATCACCACGCGATCTGCGAGATAGACGGCCTCCTCCACCGAATGCGTGATGAAAAGGACCGTGCGCGGATTGATGCGAGCGAGCCGGACCAGTTCCTCCTGCATGACGACCCGGGTTTGTGCGTCCAGCGCACCGAACGGCTCGTCCATCAGCAGCACTTCGGGCTTCAAAACATAGGCGCGCGCGATCGCCACGCGCTGCTGCATGCCGCCGGAAAGCTGGTGCGGAAACGCATCCGCGTGGCTTTCGAGGCCCATGAGCTCGAGCGCGCCGGCAACGAGTCCGTCGCGCTCCTCGCGGGGCAGGCCCTTGTTGCGAAGCCCAAGCTCGATGTTCTGGCGCACGGTCTTCCAGGGAAACAGTGCAAAATGCTGGAACACGACCGCACGATCCGGGCCGGGTTCGGTGACCTGACGGTTGTTGACGATGACCGTTCCGGTGCTCGGCTTTTCGAAGCCGGCGACGATGCGAAGGCATGTGGTCTTGCCGCAGCCGGACGGGCCGACGATCGCGACAAATTCCTTCTCGGCGATGTCGAGGTTGATATCTTCCAGCACTTTCAGACCGTCTTTTTTCGGCCCGAAGAACTTGTTCACCCCGTCAAATCGAATTGCACCCATTTAATGCTTCCTACGCCAGACCGCGTCGCCGGCGGATGATTGCTTCACCTTGGCGTAGCAGGACATCGATCAGCATGCCCGCCACGCCGATCGCGACCATCCCGCTCATCACCGTCGTCGTTGAGACGTTCGCTTGCGCCTGAACCATCATGAATCCCACGCCACTGGCGGCCACGATGAGTTCGGCGCCGACCAGAGACTGCCATCCGAGTCCGGCTGCCACGCGCAGACCGGCGACGATGGAGGGGACGGATGCCGGCAGCAGAATTTCCACAATCGTGCGCAGATGCCCGGTGCCCAGCATCCGCGACGCCTCGATCAATCGCGGGTCGACGAAGCGCGCGCCGCGATAGGCATTGATGAGGCAGGGCGGAAAGGCACCGGCGAAAATAATCATCACGGGGCCGCCGATGCCGGTCCCAAACCACAGCGCCGCAAATGGCACCCATGCGATGGGCGCGATGAAGCGAAGGCCCTCGAAGATGGGCGACACGATGTCGTCAAGCAGCCGGAACCAACCCATCAGCAATCCGAGCGGAATGCCGATCACGGCTGCCAAAGCCAGCCCGTAGAGATAACGCGCGGCGCTGGCCGCGAGATGTTGCGGCAAGGTTGCGCCTGCAAACGGGGTGACGATCAGTTGCGCAATGCGCGATACGACATCCCAGGGCGCCGGCAGGAATTGTTGCGGGACCATGCCCGAGGCCGTCAGCAGTACCCAGATCCCGCAAAAGATCGTCAGGCCGGCAAGACCCCAGAGGATCGTTTCCTTCGCTGAGAGAGGTTGATCCATTAGTGTCCACCTCCTGCCGCGACATTCCAGCTCAGCGCGGCCCGCTCGACTCGCGCAAGCAGGAAGGTGGTCGCGAAGCCGAGCACGCCGACGGCGACCATCCCGACCATGATCATGCCCGGATAAATATCCTGCTGGGCCATGTTCAGCACGAAGCCGAGCCCGACCAATGCGCCGACCAGTTCGGCGGCCACCAGCGTCGTCCACGCCGCCTGCAGCGAGAGCCGCAGGCCTGTAAAGATCATCGGCGCGGCAGCAGGAAACAGCACCTCCATGATGAAGCGGCGCGACGGCGTGCCGAGCATGCGCGCGGCCTCGATGATCGAACGGTCGATCGTGCGGACACCGACAAAGGTATTAATGACCGAGGGAACGAATGCGGCAAACCAGATCACCAAAACCTTGGCGGCATCACCCAACCCGAGCCACAGAATGGCGAGCGGGATCCAGGCAAGCGGCGGTATAGGCCTAATGATCAGAAAGACGGGATTGATGGCCGCCTCGGCGCGGCGGCTCCACCCCATCCAAAGGCCAAGTGGCACACCCGTTGCCGCCGCGGCGAAAAATCCAAGAGCGATGAGAAAAAGACTATGAAGCGCGTGCGTCAGCAGAAGGCCGCCGGCATAACCCTTCAACGTGATTTGATTGAGCGAAAGCCAGAAGTCCTTTGGCGACGGAAAGCGTGCTGCAGATACGAGTCCCGTCGCGCTCAACGCAACCCACAGCGCTACAAGCGCAACGAATGTTGCCAGCCCAATCCACGCGCGCCGTGCTCCCATCCCTTGACTTTCTTCTTATGTAAACGCTTTCATTAGGAGGCCGTGTCTCAACTTTGTCAACCGCGGCATATCGGTCAATATTGGCTATTTCGCGCTGAGCGTATATGAAAGTTCTTTCATTTCACTGGGGCGCACGTCGATGACAACAACTCGGAAGGTCAAATTGCAGGACGTGGCGCATCATGCGGGCGTGTCGGCCGCGACCGTCTCGCGTGCAATCGCGCGTCCTGAATTGGTCAGTCCCGAGACCCTTGCGCGCATTCGCGCGAGCGCGGCGCAACTGGGATACGTTCCCGACGGCGCAGCGCGCGCACTCGCGTCCGGCAAGTCGATGGCGATCGGCGCCGTCGTCCCGACGCTCGATAGCGCAGTCTTTTCCCACGCGCTGCAATCGATGCAGACGACGTTGTCCCGTCAGGGCTACCAGCTTTTGATCGCATCACACGACTA
Source organism: Bradyrhizobium sp. SYSU BS000235 (assembly GCF_049747295.1). Taxonomy (NCBI): domain Bacteria; kingdom Pseudomonadati; phylum Pseudomonadota; class Alphaproteobacteria; order Hyphomicrobiales; family Nitrobacteraceae; genus Bradyrhizobium; species Bradyrhizobium sp. SYSU BS000235. The sequence goes on along the minus strand of NZ_JBMHJM010000001.1, from coordinate 2,118,995 downwards.
TAACTCTGCAGCTGAAGCCGAAGCCATTCGCACGCTCCTGACCCGAGGCGTTGACGGCCTCATACTCGTCGGCGCGCAACGCGCGGACTCGACCTGGGATCTGCTGCGCACATCTGGTGTTCCGATTGCGGTCACATGGTGCAGCACCGACCGGTTTCACTCGGTGGTGGTCGACAACGAAAGGGCTGGCCAGATCGCCGCGCAGCACCTCATCGATCTCGGGCACAAGCGGATCGGCGCGGTGATCGGCGCTCGCCAATTCAATGATCGCCAAGCTGCACGGCTTGCCGGGATGCAACGAGCGCTGCGTAAAGCGGGGCTGGACCTTCCGGACTCTCGGGTCACCGAACAACCGCTGACACTCGCAGGCGGCCGCACAGGCTGCGCGCGGATGCTGGCACTCGATGATCCGCCAAGCGCGGTCATTGGCGGAATAGACATCCTGGCGATCGGCTGCATCATCGAAGCTCAGTCCCGCAATATCGTCGTTCCCACAGCGTTATCCGTCGTCGGGATTGACGATATTGAGATGTCCGGTCACATCTTTCCGCCGCTGACGAGCGTGCATCTTCCCGTCGGCCAGATCGGAGAGACTGCAGCCAGGTCGCTGCTCGAACAGATTGCGGGACAAAAAGAGCGCAATACGATCGATTTGCCGATTGAATTGGTGTCGAGGAAATCCACCGCCAGGCTTAGCGCGGCGCATCGTCATAAAGACGGCGAAAAGAAATCGGCGCGCAACTAAACCGGAACAGGCCCGCGGCCTATCATTGCGCGGCCTGTTATTGAATATCGGCGGCGTAGCGCGTTCGCGTGGTGTCGCACCGGCTTATCCGCAACTCAACGGCCCTTCCGCTCACATCGAATGCCACGCGGGAAATTTCCAGCAGTGGCGCGCCGGGCTCGAGTCCAAGATGGCGCGCCTCGTTGGCGGTTGCGGCGACGGCGGCGAGCCGCTCGGCGACGCGCGCAATGCTGATCCCGAAGCGCTCCTGATAGATCACATACATTTCGTCTTCCATCTCATCGCCTTCAGTCACAGCGAGATCCGGCATGAGATGGGCGGGCACAAAAATGCGTTCGAAGATCGCCGGCGAGCCGTTGAGATATCGAACCCGGACGATCGCATGCAGTTCAGCCCCTGTATCGACACCCAAGCTGGCCGCCTGGTCGCTCTTGGCGCGGATCGTGCGCTGGGTGAGCACCTTGCTGGTGGGTGTCAGTCGATCATCGTCGAGACCGACCAAGCGGAAGAATTGAAAGAGTGCGCGATCGCGGGAATGTCTGGCGACGAAAGTTCCCACACCCTGCCGGCGGACCAGCATCTTGTCCGTCTCCAGCGCCATCAGGGCCTTGCGCACGGTCCCCTGACTGACCCGGTACTCGGCGGCGAGTTCGTATTCATTGGGGAGCATTTCGCCGGGCTTCCAGCCGCCGGATCCGATGCGCTTGAGCAACAAGGATTTCACCTGCGCATAAAGCGGCTGATATTCGGCCCGTCCGTCCGATGACGATTCCTTATCCGGCACGCCGCTGATCCCATCCCCTTTTTGAATATTTGTTAGATATAAGATATCGGCATACCCCGCAACCAAGTGCGCGCGAGATGACGTCGTTGAAGTTGCTTTGGTGGACTGAGTCCGCTCAGGCATTTCCTCGTCGATGGGAAAGGGCGGGACTTTGTCCCGCCCTCGTGGTTCACGCGCTTCGGTAGAGCTTGGTCATCGAGAACTCGCGATGACCAAGTGATTCCGCCGCTGTCAGGCGACCGTTGGCCGTCCGCACGATCATGTCGATCAATGCGTCGCCCGCCTGGTCGAGCGTCATGTCGCGCCGAAGAACACCGGTGACGTCGACGTCGATATGCTCGCCCATGGTCCGGAGCGTTTTCGGATTGCCGCTGATCTTGATCACCGGAAGGATCGGATTGCCGATGACGTTGCCTTGGCCGGTGGGGAAGGTGTGGACGACGAACCCGCCGGCGGCCATCAACGTGACGCATTCCGCTGCAGCGGAAGACGTATCCATGTAATAGAGGCCCGCTCCCTTCGCCGGCGCTTCAGCCGGATCGAGCGCGTCGATATAGCGGCACGTCCGCCCGATCTTCTCGAGATTGCCGAGCGCTTTCTCTTCGATCGTGGTCAGGCCGCCCGCAATATTGCCCTTGGTTGGCTGCGAATCGGAGAGGTCATCGGTCTTGTGCGCCTCGATGACGTCATCCTGATAGGCCTTCCACATCTTGTACCACTTCTCGGCAATTTCAGGAGTCGCCGCGCGCTCCTTGCAGAGATGCTCCGCGCCCGTGATCTCCGACGTCTCGCCAAACACGCCGTAGATGCCGAGCGGAATCAGTTTGTCGTACATGTTGCCCACCGTCGGGCAGGACGACAGACCCGTCGTGGTGTCGGACTCGCCGCACTTGGTCGACACCCAGAGATCGGAGATCGGACACTGTTCGCGCGAGAGTTCGGAGGCCCACTGCATGAAACGCTTGGCCTGATAGCTCGCGCGCGAAATCGTGGCGATGTCGCCATGGCCCTCGATACCGAAGCCGACGACGGGCTTGCCCGTTTTTGCGATGCCGTCGACCACGCGCCCGGTCCAGCCATCCTCAATGCCGATCACGACCACGGCGGCGACATTCGGATTCGAGCCGATGCCGATCAAGGTGCGGAAGTGGAGATCGAGATCCTCACCGAATTGCAGGCGACCATACGCGTGCGGAATCGCCAGGGTGCCCTTGACGTTATTTGCCACAGCTTCGCACGCGGCGTTGGAAAGATCGTCGAGCGGAAGAATGAGGACGTGGTTGCGAACACCAACGCGGCCATTCTCACGGCGCCAGCCGAGGAAAGTTGCGCCCTTGAAGTTGGCCGAGGCACGCTCGCCCGACAGCGCGGAGGTCATGAGCTGATCGGGGGCTCCACCGACGAACGGTGACGATTGTTCATTCATGATTGCCAATCCGGTCATGGTTCTTCCTCACCAACGCTTCGTCTTCATGTTGTGTGTATGAACGTGGCGACCCTTCGCCGCCGCGGCGGTTAGTCTGCCGACGTCCTGACCGTATTTGATCACCGTCGTGCCGTCGGCGAGGTCGATGAGCGCGACCTTATGGCCGATCGGGATGTCGTCCTTCACCTCGACCGTGAAGCTGGAATTGTCCTCGGTGACGACTCCCAGCGCTTTGGTGCCGGCCTTGAGACCTTCCACCACCACCACCGCAACATTGTCCTTCGGGCTGTGAGCCAACACGTGCGGAATGCCGGCTTTGTTAGCCGATGCACTTTCTAAAACTGCCATAGGCGTCCTCTTTTTCTGAATTTTTATATCTTATATAAGATAGACAATGGGTGCAAGTCCGTTGTGGGGCGACGGCGCGTGGGCGCGGTCACAGTCGATCGGGGTAAAGGTCGAATATTCTTGCGGCTATCGACGCACTCGCCGGCAATGGCGAAGCGTCGGCCCTGAAAGCGAACCTCCGCGGGGTTTTGGGCAGGGTCGTCGTGGGGGACAAGACGATCTGGATTGTCGGCCGGCGCGGTGATGGCGAAAAATGCCTCACGCCACAACGTTCGCAGTCGTGGATCGGAATGGCGCACCCGACACGATTCGAACGTGTGACCTTTGCCTTCGGAGGGCAACGCTCTATCCAGCTGAGCTACGGGTGCGTAAGCTCCCATTTAGCCGATTGGTGGCTGAGGGGCAACGGGCATCGGGGCTCTTTGACGATTGAATGGAGCGCGCGGCCACATTTTGCGCGGACTTGGAATACCTCGCAGATGAGGGACAACAGCTGATCTTGCGTGCGGTCAAATCTGCACCGCATTGCCATGATGAGCAAAGCTCCATCCCCACGCATTATGACCGCCGGACGATGAAATGGGCTCGAAACAGAAATGTTCGAAGCCCCGCCGCTCGCGGTGACGCAGCATCGCTGGATGAATCACCCCTTAATCGCGGCCATACCTCTTGTTTTGTCACAAAGGGACGCATTGACAATCAATAGATTAACGCGAGGATGCCCATGGGGGCGTCATGATCAGGTGACCTTTATGCCAGCTCATCCACTGCAGCGGCGCTTCCAGCTCATCCTGATCAAACCATCGCATTACGACGACGACGGCTATGTGATTCAGTGGTTTCGTTCGGTGATGCCGTCGAATTCACTGGCTGCGCTCTACGGCCTCTCGATCGACGCCGCTGAACGCCAGGTGCTTGGCCTCGACGTCGCCATCGATGTCACGCCGATTGACGAGACCAATACCCGGATCAGGCCTGAGAAGATCATTGCCCAGCTCAAGCGGCACGGTGGCTTCGGCGTGGTCGGCCTCGTCGGCGTGCAATCAAACCAGTTTCCGCGCGCGATGGACATCGCCCGCCCATTGCGCGCCGCGGGCGTCAATGTGGTGATCGGCGGGTTTCATATCTCCGGTTGTCTGTCGATGCTGAAAGGGATGCAGCCCGATATTCAGGAGGCTGTGGATCTGGGGATCAGCCTGTTTGCGGGTGAGGCTGAGGAGCAGCTCGACGCGTTGCTGCGTGATGCCGCGACAGGGACGCTGCAGCCTGTCTACAACTACCTCAATGATCTGCCGTCGATTCAGTCGGCGCCCGTGCCCATGCTGCTGCGCAAGCACGTCAGCCGCACGGTCGGCAACTACTCGACCTTCGATGCGGGGCGCGGCTGTCCCTACCAATGTTCATTCTGCACGATCATCAATGTGCAGGGACGTAAATCGCGCCGCCGTTCGCCCGACGATATCGAGCACATCATTCGGCAGAACTGGGAGGAGGGGATTCATCGCTTCTTCATCACCGATGACAATCTCGCCCGCAACAAGGACTGGGAGGTTATCCTCGATCGCATTATCGAGCTGCGTGTCAACGAGGGGATCAAAGTCAGCCTGATGATCCAGGTCGATACGCTGTGCCACAAGATTCCGAACTTCGTCGAGAAGTGCGCGAAAGCAGGCGTCAGCCGCGTCTTCATCGGAATGGAAAGCGTCAATCCCGATACGCTCATCGCAGCCAAGAAGCGGCAAAACAAAATTACCGAATATCGCAAATTGTTGCTCGCCTGGAAGAGTGTCGGCGCTGTGACCTATGCGGGGTACATTCTCGGTTTCCCGAATGACACGCCCGAGTCCATCAGGCGCGACATCTCGATCGTTCAGCGCGAACTGCCGATCGATATGATGGAGTTCTTTTGCCTGACGCCGTTGCCCGGCTCGGAGGATCACCAGGTGCTGCACCGCCAGGGTGTTGCGATGGATCCCGATATGAACAAATACGACACCGAACATGTGGTGACGGCGCACGCCAAAATGACGCCGGTGGAATGGGAGGCGATCTATCGCGAGGCGTGGGAGACCTACTACACGCCGACGCATCTCGAGCGCATCCTGCGTCGTGCCGGTGCAACCGGGATCAATCTGAGTTCGCTTGCAGGAACGCTTCTGCATTTCTCGCAGTTTACGGCCGTTGAGAATGTGCATCCGCTGCAGGGCGGTATCTTCCGGTTGAAATTCCGTCGTGATCGACGATCGACATTCGAGATCGAGCCCGTCTGGGCGTTTTATCCAAAATACGTTGCGGACACGGCACGCAAACTCGTGCGCGTTGCCGGCGCGGCGCGACACCTCTACGGCCTGGCAAAAAGCATCAAGGCTGATCCTCTGAAGAAGGCGTATATGGATCAAGCGTTGACGCCGGCCATCGAGGACGATCTGGATTCGTTGGAGCTCTTCAATCAGAACGACGCCGCCCGAAACGCCGTGCACCACGAGCGGCACGTACGCGAATTGACGGTGGGGGCCCAGAAGGCCAGCTGAGAGACTGGCGACCCTGCATTTTCGCCGATTCGGATTGCTGATAGCAGCCCTCGACATCCTCATGTCGAGGGGCGTATCCTTTTCTCATGTCGCACCACGATCACGATCATCAGCACCACCATCATCACGATCATGACCACGACCATTCCGAGTTGTCGGAAACCGAGCTGCGTGTCCGCGCGCTGGAAACGGTTCTGACCGAGAAGGGTTACGTCGACCCGGCCGCACTCGATGTCCTGATCGAGACCTACGAGACAAAGGTCGGCCCGCGCAATGGCGCGCGCGTGATTGCGAAAGCCTGGGCCGATCCGGCCTACCGCGCGCGGCTGCTGGTGGACGCGACCGCCGCCATCGCCGAGCTCGATTATGCCGGGCGGCAAGGCGAACACATCGTCGCGGTCGAGAACACCGATCGGCTGCACAACATGGTCGTCTGCACGCTGTGCTCTTGTTATCCGTGGCCGGTGCTCGGGCTTCCGCCGGTCTGGTACAAATCCGCGCCGTATCGGTCGCGCGCGGTGATCGACCCGCGCGGCGTCTTGCGCGATTTCGGCTTCGAACTCCCCGCTGAAACCGAAATCCGGGTGTGGGATTCGACCGCCGAGATCCGCTATCTGGTGGTGCCGCAGCGCCCCTCAGGGACCGAAGGCTGGAGCGAGGAGGCGCTCGCCGATCTCGTGACCCGCGACAGCATGATCGGCACCGGGTTTGCGAAGTCGCCGGAGCAAATGCGATGAACGGCGCGCACGACATGGGCGGCGTTGACGGCTTCGGCGCGGTGGTGCCCGAGCCGAATGAGCCGGTGTTTCACGGCGATTGGGAGCGCCGTGTGCTGGCGCTGACGCTTGCCATGGCGAAGCCCGGCGGCTGGAACATCGATATGTCGCGATTTGCACGCGAAGACCGTTCGCCCGCTGACTATCTGAGCAAGAGCTATTACCAGATCTGGCTTGCCGGCCTCGAACGCCTAATGGACGAGCGCAATCTGGTCTCTATCCCGGAAATCGATGAAAGCCGCGTGCTTCAGCCGCCGAAGGCTGGTGTTGGTGTGCTCGCGCGTGACGACGTCGCCGCGATGCTGCGCCGGGGTGGGCCGACTGAACGCGATGCCGCATCGCAAGCGATGTTTGCGGTTGGGGACCGGGTGCGTATGAAGAATATTCACCCCAAGGGGCACACGCGCTTGCCGCGTTATGTGCGCGGCCATGTCGGCGTCGTGGAGCGGCTTCACGGATGTCATGTGTTTCCGGATACTAACGCGCGGGGTGCTGGTGAAGCGCCGCAGTGGCTCTACACGGTGCGCTTTACAGGCCGGGAGCTGTGGGGCGAGCGCGCCGATGCAAGTACGGCGATCTCGGTCGATGCGTGGGAATCGTATCTGGAGCCCGCCGAATGATGGTTGACCGTCACGCGGCCGCGCAGGCGACAGCCGCGCTTCCCGGAATTCCGCATGATGACGAAGGCCCGGTGTTCCGAGAGCCATGGGAAGCACGGGCTTTTGCGATGGCGGTGGCATTGCACGGACGCGGCGTCTTCACCTGGCCGGAATGGGCGGATGCGCTGGCGCGCGAGATCAAGCAGGCGCAAGCCGAAGGCGATGCCGACACCGGCGAGACCTACTATCGCCATTGGCTCGCAACGCTCGAAAAGCTGGTCGCCTCAAAAAATGTCGCAACCGAAACTATTCTGCATCGCTATCGCGACGCCTGGGACCACGCGGCGGATCGCACGCCGCACGGCCAGCCGATCGAGCTCACGCCGGATGATTTCCCCTCAGCCTGATCATGTCGGACGCCCTTATGCCGGCACGATTTCCTTGCCGATCGGCCAGAGCGCTAGTCCTGCGAGTTTCAGGTGGGCCCAGGCGAAGGGAATGCCGATGATCGTGACGGCCAGGAGGATGGCCGTGATCAGGTGGCCGAGCGCCAGCCACCAGCCTGCGAACACCAACCAGATCAGGTTGCCCAGAAAGCCGAGCGGTCCCGTGCCGATATCGGAGCGGTTGGTCAACGCGTCGCGCGGGACAGCCCTCTGGCCAAAGGGCAGCAGCGTATAGGCCGCGATATTGAACGCCGCACGCGCCCAGGGCAGGCCGATGATGGTAATCGCCATGATCACGGCCGCCAGCACCCAGCCGGCGGCCATCCAAAGACCTCCGAAAAGGATCCAGGCAATATTGAGAAGAAGAGAGAGAGGAGACATTTGATGGTCCCTTTCGCGGGTCCTGGCGCTGGTCCTTGGCTGTCGCGGTCATTATAACGTCGCCGCGAGACAGATGCCTGACGTTTGTGAGGAAATAGCGATGAGTGACGAGGCTCAAGGTTCGACCGGTATATTCGACATCCAGGCTATCGCGAACGCGCTGCCGGACACCGCGACAACCCTGCTGGTCGACAAATATCTCACCGACCGCGAGCAGGCCAGTGTGCGGGTGTTTCGAGTCTACCGCCCGACGCCGCCGCACTATCATGTCACCTGTGATGAGTATCTCTACGTTGTCTCCGGACGCGGCACCTTCTGGATGAGGGACCCGGCGACCAAAGCGGAGTTTCGGCCGGGACAGTTGCTGTTTTTCGAGCGCGGGACCGTTCACGCCATGCCTGAATTGTTCGAAGAGCCCGTGGTCTTCCTGTCGATCGATACACCGCGCCGTCAGCCGACGGACATCGTCTTCGTTGATCCACGGGACGGATCGCCGGAGACGTTCATGGCACGGAATGCAAAATCAACCGATTGAGATCGCGTAACTCGCTAACCACAGCGCGCGGCAAAAGGCGTCCGTTCGTTGGCGAAATCACCTCGCGGCGCTATATGAAAACGAGCCCACGGAGACTGGGACACACAGGAGAACTCAAATGAAGAACACTAAACGTCCAGCCTCTGTTGCGCTGTGGGCCTCAGCTGCGGTCGCGGCTCTGGTTTTTGTGGCAGGCGCACCAACGTCGGCACAAGCCTACTCGGAAGGCCCCTTTTGCTGGGAGAATTACAGCCGCGTCGGCCCTGGCAGGGTCTGCACGTTTTACACGTATGAAGAATGCCTCGCGACGTCGAGCGGCGTGGGTGGAACGTGCAGCCGCAATCAGTGGTACCAGTATTACAACGACGAGGAGCCGGCTCCTGTCCCTCCGCCGCGCGCTCGAAAGCACCGCCGCCATGTTCCGAACTGAGCAAGTGGCGAATCGACACGAATGCTGACGACACGGCGCTCCGGTCTTGATTGAATCAGGATCGGAGCGTTTTCATTTCAGATATTGGCTTTGATTGTTGGATATGCGCTGACGGCAACGTTGTTATAGGGTGATGCAAAACAAGCGGCGTGATGGTGTGAAGAGCTCGTCCGAAGACACAGATGCCGGCGCTCGCGGGGTGCAGCAAGCGGATGATTTTTACGTCCGCCTGCCTGTGTTCCACGGATTCAGCCGATTGATGGAGCCGTCATTGTATCAGCCGGTGCCCGATGGCTGGCTGATCGGCGTCGCCGACATCGTGCAATCCACCAAGGCCATTGCGAATAATCGCTACAAGGCGGTGAACATGGCGGGCGCTGCCATTATTGCCTCCGTCACCAACGCACTTGAGAATCGGGGCTTTCCATTCGCGTTCGGTGGTGACGGCGCAAGCTTTGCGGTGTCGCCGCAGGATGAGAGCGCGGCCCGCGCCGCGCTTGCCGCAACCGCAACCTGGGTCAAGGAAGACCTCGACCTCGTCATGCGGGTCGCGCTGGTGCCGATCGATGCGATCCGTGCGCAAGGGCTGGACGTTCGTGTGGCGCGCTATGGGCCATCCCCGAACGTGTCCTATGCGATGTTTTCCGGCGGCGGCCTTGCCTGGGCGGAAGCTGCCATGAAACGCGGCGACTACACGGTGGCGATGGCGCCCGCCGGAACACATCCTGACCTCACCGGCCTGTCGTGCCGGTTCTCCGAGATTCCGACCGAACGCGGCTTGATCCTGTCCTTGCTGATCGTGCCGGCCAGCGATGCCAAGGACATTGCGTTCCGTCGCCTGATCGAGGATGTGATCGCGCTGGTAGAACGAAGTCCCGGGGCGGGGCGGCCGGTGCCGTCCAATGGGCCGCCCCTGCGCTGGCCAAGTCCTGGCGTGGAGTATGAAGCACGTGCATGGCGCAGCAAGCCGCTGTTGCTGCGGCGGCTCGGCGCCCACGCGGTCGCGCTGTTTTCGTATGCGGTGTTTCGCTACGGAATCTCGATGGGAGGCTTTGTCCCGCAGGTCTACATGAAGCAGCTCGTCGAGAACTCCGATTTCAGAAAGTACGATGACGGGCTGCGCATGGTCCTCGACTGCAGTCCGGCACTTGCCGACGCCATCGAAGAGCGTCTGGTCTCTGCAGCTTCGAGCGGAACGGTCTGCTACGGCCTCCATCGGCAGGACGCCGCCATGATGACCTGCTTCACGCTCTCGGTGACCCGGCCGGATCATTTCCATTTTATCGACGGCGCCCGCGGCGGTTACGCGTCTGCAGCCACCGCCCTGAAGGCCATGCTGAACTGAAACGGGACTTTAGTCGCATAAGGAAAGGATGCCTGGAACTTTTTCGCATGTTGCGTGTTTCGCCCCGTTGTACATGCGGGTATCTGAATGGCTGATAGCGGAAGTTTGATGGAAACGGTCGACCGTTTCGATACAACGTTGACCGATGGGGAGCGCTATCGCCTCCTGATTGATGCTGTCACCGACTATGCCATCTACATGCTTGACGCGAACGGTATCGTGACGAGCTGGAACCCTGGCGCCCAGCGGTTCAAGGGCTATACGGCGGCTGAAATCGTCGGCAGCCATTTTTCACGTTTTTACTCCGAGGAAGATCGGAAGGCCGGACTTCCGGCGCGCGCCTTGGACACCGCGGTGCGCGAAGGCAAGTTCGAGAACGAAGGCTGGCGCATTCGCAAGGACGGCACCCGGTTCTGGGCCCACGTGGTGATCGATCCAATCCGGACCACGTCAGGGCGCTTGGTCGGATTTGCCAAAATCACGCGGGATCTCACGGAGCGTAAAGCCGCAGAGACGTTGTTGCGGCAGAGCGAAGAACAGTTTCGACTGCTGGTGCAGGGTGTCACCGACTACGCGATCTATATGCTTGACCCTCATGGCCGCATCACCAACTGGAATCCTGGCGCACAGCGGATCAAGGGTTACCGCCCTGACGAAATCATCGGCGAGCACTTCTCTCGTTTTTACACCGAGAAGGACAGGCTGAAAGGCGAGCCTCAACGCGCGCTGGAAATCGCAACGCGCGAAGGGCGCTACGAAAGGGAGAGCTGGCGTGTCCGCAAGGATGGCACGCAGTTCTGGGCCAATGTGGTTATCGATCCGATCCGCGATGATGCGGGTCAGATCATCGGCTTTGCCAAGATCACGCGCGACATCACCGAGCGCCGCGAGGCTCAGAAAGCGCTTGAGCAGACACGCGAGGCGTTGTTCCAATCGCAGAAAATGGAAGCGATCGGGCAACTGACTGGTGGCATCGCCCACGATTTCAACAACCTGCTGATGGTGATTCTCGGCAGCCTCGAACTCGTCGGCAAACGGCTGCCCGATGATCCCAAAATTGCGAGTCTGATCAGCAACGCCAAGCAGGCTGCGGAGCGTGGCACAGGGCTAACTCAGCGCATGCTCGCATTTGCCCGGCGTCAAGACCTCGAGTTTACCCCGGTTGATGTGATTGCTCTCGTGCGTGACATGATGGATCTCCTGCAGCGCTCGCTCGGGCCATCGGTTTCCGTCGATACACGTTTTCCACTCAAGCTCGCCACCGCCCGAGCCGATGCGAATCAGCTTGAGATGGCGCTGCTCAATCTCGCAGTGAATGCGCGTGATGCGATGCCGAATGGAGGAGCCATCACCATTGGTGCGCGCGAGGAAAAGGTTATGGCAGGCTCGACGAGCGGGCTGAAAGCAGGGCGCTATATTTGCCTGTCGGTGGCAGACACCGGCGAAGGCATGGATAAAGCCACGCTGTCCCGGGCGATGGAGCCATTTTTCACCACCAAGGGGACTGGCCGCGGCACCGGTCTCGGCCTGTCGATGGTGCACGGCATGATGGAGCAGACCAACGGCCGCTTCGTGCTCAAAAGCGAGAAGGGCGAAGGCACAGTGGCTGAGTTGTGGATTCCGATAGCAAAAGAAACGCAGGCGGAAAGCAGCGCTGGCAATGCCGCAAAGGAGGCTGAGGAAGCCGTTCGTCCGCTGGTGGTGCTCGCCGTCGATGACGACGGTCTCGTGCTGATGAACACGGCAATGATGCTCGAAGAACTCGGGCACAAGGTGTTCGAGGCCACATCCGGGAAACAGGCGCTCGATATTCTGCGGCGGGAAGAAGCCGTCGATCTCGTGATCACCGATCACGCTATGCCGCAGATGACCGGCGTACAGCTCGCGACGGCGATCAACGACGAACGGCCGGGTCTTCCGATTATCCTGGCAACCGGTTATGCCGAGTTGCCGCCGGGGTCCGAGATCGGCTTGCCCAAACTGGCCAAGCCGTTCCGGCAGCAGGAGCTGTCGCAGGCTGTCAGCGCCATCATGCGCAACTGAGAGTTCGGCTGCACAATTGCAAAAGAGCCGGTACTAAGCCATCCCGTTCAGGAAGGGATTGGTCTTGCGTTCGTGGCCGATGCTTGAGCCGGGCCCGTGTCCGCAGATGAAGCCGACATCATCGCCCAATGGCAGAAGCTTGTTGGTGATGGAGTTAATCAGCGTGGCATGATCGCCGCCGGGCAGATCAGTGCGGCCGACGGAGCCGTTAAACAACACGTCGCCGACCAGCGCGAACCGCATCTCGTTGTTGAAGAATACGACGCTGCCTGGAGAATGTCCGGGGCAATGGAACACGTCGAAGGCGAGCTCGCCCACCTTGACCTGATCGCCTTCATTGAGCCAGCGATCGGGCGCGAAATTTCGCACGCCGACCATGCCGTAGTTCGCGCCGCTTTCCACCACGTGATCGAGCAGATACTTGTCGGCGAGATGCGGTCCCTCGATCGGCACCTTCAATTCATCGCGCAATTGTGCGGCGCCGCCGACGTGGTCGATATGGCCGTGCGTGATCCAGATCTGCTCAACTGTGACGTCCGCTTGCTTGATTGCGGCCTGGATCTGCGGAACATCTCCGCCGGGATCGACCACGACGGCGCGGCGCGTGGCGTTGCACCACAGCAGCGTGCAGTTCTGTTGGAAGGGCGAGACCGGGACGATGATCGCGCCGGCTTTGGCGTCGGCATTATCGGATGTGTCATTCATGCACGACACATTGCCGATTTTTTCGGCTGCGCCAAGCGCTTTCCGTCAAATCTTGTTTGAACCTTGGCGCGAATGTCTACCCGAGGTTCCTTGTCATTGACACGTCATGCCACGCGGCGCGACATGGCGTCGGACGTGCTTTCAACCCCGGTGAAGGCATCGAAGGGTTCGGGCCGCCCAACGCCGTAGCCTTGTGCATAGTCCACGCCGATGTCACGAAGCGCCTGAAGAATTGCGTCGTTTTCCACGAATTCGGCGATGGTCTGCTTCCCCATCACCTTGCCGATGCGGCTGATCATCTCGACCATGGCGTGGTCGATCGGATCATCGAGCATATCCTTCACGAAGCCTCCGTCGATCTTGAGATAATCGACTGAGAGATTCTTGAGATAGCCGAAGGACGACATTCCGCTGCCGAAATCGTCGAGCGAGAAACGGCAGCCCAACTTCTGCAGCACGTTGATAAAGCGATTGGCGTTGTCGAGATCGGCGATGGCGCTGGTCTCGGTGATTTCGAAGCAGATCATCGTCGGCGGAATGCCGTGCAAATGAAGCTGCTCAAACACGTAATCGACGAATCCATCATCGTTGAATGTTGCGCCTGACAGGTTGATGGCGCAGGTCGCGATGTTCGATGATGAGCGTCGGAGCCGGGTTGCCAGAGTTTCGAATGCATGACGAACGACCCAGCGGTCGATCAGCGGCATCAGTCCATAACGCTCTGCGGCCGGAATGAAATCTCCGGGCGGCACCAGCCGGCCTTCGCGGTCGCGCAGCCGCAGCAGCAATTCGAGATGCGCGCCATCGCCGTCATTACCATTCAGTGCGGCTATTTTCTGCGCGTAGAGACAGAAACGCTGCTCTTCAAGAGCCTCGCGAATGTGCTGAACCCAGGCCATCTCGCCGAAGCGGTGCTGCAGTTCCGTATCGCCTGGATTATGGATCTGGATGCGGTTGCGGCCCTTTTCCTTCGCCATGTAGCAGGCGAGATCCGCGGTTCGCACGGTCTCGTCCATGGTTGCGCGGCCCTGCAGCAGGTAGACGAGGCCGATGCTGGCGGTGACATTGAATGCCCGGCCGTTCCAGACAAAGTTGAGGTCCTGGATCGCCTGCCGAATCCGCTCTGCGCTCAAAGCTGCCTGCTCGATATCGGTGTGATTCAGCAGAACGGCAAACTCATCGCCACCCAGCCGCGCCAACAGATCCCCCGATCTTGTTTGCCGCCGCAAAAGATCCGAGATCTCGCACAGCAATTTATCACCGGCCGCATGTCCGCAGGTGTCGTTGATGATCTTGAATTGGTCGAGGTCGATGAACATCAGCGCACGGGATTGTGCATCCGCGCTTTCCAGCTGCAGCAAGGTCTGCTGAAGACGATGTTCAAACTCGCGCCGGTTGGCCAGATTCGTCAAACTGCAATGCGAGGCCTGCCACGACAGTTGCGCGATATATTCGCGCTCGCTGGTCATATCGCGCAGCACCAGCACCACGCCGGCAAATTCGCCGTCCTCATGCAGGGGCGCGCCGACCACCGAAACTGCGACGGATGTGGAGTCGTTGCGCTGAAGCATATGCGACTTGGAAATAGCGCCATGACCGTTGCGGGCTCGTTCGATCGGGCACTCGCTGATTTCACCGGTCTGCTCGTCAACGATCTTGAACAGCGATGTGAGAGGCAGGCCCTTCGAATCGACCATCCGGCGTGACACCAGTGTCTCTGCCGCCGGGTTCATATATTCGACATAGCCAAGTGAATCGGTGCTGATGACGGCATCGCCGATCGAAGCCAGCGTGATCTGTACACGCTCCTTCGAGGCCTTCAGCGCATCCTCATCCTTCTGACGCTGCGCGAGGAAGTGGTGCACGTAGAAATATTGTACGAGCACAAGCAGGCCGGCCGTGAACAGATTGACGATCGTCAGGACGATCTTGATCTGGCGGGAGCCGTCTCCGAGGCTTGCGGAGAACGCCATCGCTTCCGGCGCGATCCGGGCGTTGAGCCGATTGAGCTCGACGCGATACTCGTCGGCGATTTCGGGGGCCGCAGGCCCCATGGCGTTTTCGGTGTGAATCGCATTGGCGAGATTAATGAGCTCCGTGAGCATCGGGTCGGTGGCGCGCCAATGGTTGATGGCCTTTTTGAACGCCGGCAGATCGCGATAGTAGCGGAATAGCCAGATCATGCCGTCGATATCGTCGGCGTTAATGCCCCCTCTCAACAGGCCTTCGCGAGCTGTCTTGATATCCGGTGGCGTTTGTTCGAGCGCGAGCCGGGCTCTGCGGTCCCCAAGGGGGACGGCAATCGCGCGCTCGTATTGATCGTAGAATTCCGGCTTGGCGGTACCGCTGAAGAGGTAGAGCGAATGAATTGCTTCCTTTTGTCCTTTGGACCAGAGGCTCTCTCCGCCCACATAGGCGCGTACCGAGGACAGGACATTCAGGCTTATGCCGGCAACGAACGCCTGCAGCAGCACAATGGCCATAAACGGCGCAACAAGGCGCAGCAGTCGTGCATTTCCAAACAGCTGATACAGTTTCATTGGATGCCGCGCGCCTTGAGAGAAATCGCCCCAGAGAATTTCAGTTCAGTCCGTTCGAAAACAGTTGCGCTTCCGCACGGTGGTCTGCCGGTCCGAGGCGCATCGGACAGCGTGACGGTACCGGATTAAGAAGAACCGAATTTTAGGTACCCGCATCGCGTGCAGCGAAAGCTGCGTGAACGGCACGTAAATAATGTCCTGAAAGTTGGCGCGATCAGCGCCGGCGAGCGCATGGTCAGCGATTGCCGGCCCCGCGGAAAATTCGTTAACTATTTTTTGAGCTGCGGTTTCAACGTGATCTCGACGGCGCTGTCGAACGACAATTTGATTGTTGAGGCCGCATCGCGCCTATCCACCGGAACCGAGAGTTCCCACGCTTCGCCACACAGCCGGGCCGGAATTTTGGCGGGGCAAGTACAAGTTAGGGGCTGAGGAGCGCGCTGGTGTGGCGTCTCGCAATTGCCGATCGCACTCGCGGCCAGTCGCTTATCGGCAATTGCGAGACAAAAGCCACACTAGTACTTTAATCCTGCTAGTGTCCTTTCGTCTCCGAATAACCGTGCGGGTGTGCTTCAAATTGGTCGGTTATTCAGAGACGGGACACTCGTCTGCTAGATTGCCGCTGCCATGAATTCCCCTACCAGCTTCATCGATGTCATTCCGCCGCAGGACCGTCGCCAGTCGGAGACGGCGCTTGCGGTAGCACGGGGCACGTCCAGATTTCTGAGATCACTCGGTTTTTCCTGCGTCAGCGAGCTGTCCCTGCCATCCGGCCGCCGCGCCGATCTGGCCGCCATGAATGCACGAGGCGACATCTGGATCGTTGAGATCAAGTCGTCGCTGGAAGACCTGCGCGCCGATCAGAAATGGCAGGACTACCGGATGCATTGTGACCGGCTGTTTTTCGCTTTCACCCAGGACCTGCCCTGCGAGGTTTTCCCGCCGGATACCGGGCTGATCGTTGCCGACGCTTATGGCGCGTACTTGCATTGCGATGCACCGGAACACCGGTTGCCGGCGGCAACCCGCAAGTCAATGATCGTCAGTTTCGGATTGCTGGCGGCGCGGCGGATGAGCCGGCTCGTTGATCCGCAAGGCCACGGCGATATCGACGAATAGCCTATTCGGCGGCGACGTTTGCGATCGGGATCAGGGCGCTTTCGAACATCCCGAAGCTAATCTGGGCGCCCTCGATGACGCCCGCCGTGTCCGCGCGCGCCGACGGGTGGTTCTCAAGCACGGCGAGAAAGGTCGGCCAGAACCGCTTCCCAAAGCCGTGACGCAAATACGCGGTGGCAGCCAGAGAACTCGAATCAGGATCCCGTGCAAGCCGCGCCAGCATGACGCGCGCGCCCATGCGCGATGCTTCCAGCACATACAAGGCGCCGAGCATCTCCGCTGTGGTTTTGAACTCAGGTACCGGCAACAGGTCGCAGGCCACATCCATCACGGCCAGATCGTGCTCAAGCGCCGAGGTGCGCACGCGTTGTTGCCAGTCAGGAATGTGCGCTTCGATGCTTCCGCGTTCGAGAGCCGCCTCGATGGGAAACAGCGCTTCGGCCTGGCCGCGCAGAAAGCCGGCATAATTGCGCGGATTGCTGAGATCGAGCCACGAGAGAGCAAGATCAAGCCGTCGATGTGAGGTTTGCGTTGCTTCGCTGACGATGTCTCGGATTGAGGAGGTCATAATTGGGTTGGTCATGGCGCCCTGCCTTCGCTCAAAAAACGAATGCGCACCGAAATCAACGGCGATGATGTCACCCATCGCTCAATGATCCCGCGTGATCACGATGTCACGCGTTGGAACGAGGTGACCGATGAGACTGGTCACGTAGTTTCTCGTCATTTGCTCCGGACATGACGACCGACCGCGTATCGTGACCCGTGGCGGGCAGAAAGATTTTTCCCGCCACTCGATCCGATAATCTTCCACAAGGCCGAATTGTTTGGTGGTCTCGAGACGGGAGCAGATATCGATATGCCGAGCTTTCCGCATGATGGCCCGCAGCGCAGTTGCGCCCCCTTGATTGTGTCTGCGCTTTCAACGCAGGCACAATCAAAAAAGTTCCACCACTGTGCTGAATCCGGTTCGCTTAAAGGACACGTCGAGAAAATGGAGCGAACGTCCCAACGACCGCCTGGGTTCAGCGGGGGGCTCGCTTGGCCAGAATGCGCTGCAGGGTCCGGCGGTGCATGTTCAGCCGCCGGGCGGTCTCGGAGACGTTGCGATTGCACATCTCATAAATGCGCTGGATATGTTCCCAACGCACACGGTCCGCCGACATGGGGTTTTGCGGGAGTTGGTTCTTATCTGTCGTGCTCGCAAGCAGGGCCGCGACGACGTCATCGGCGTCGGCCGGCTTCGAGAGATAATCGATCGCACCCATTTTTACGGCGGTCACGGCGGTGGCGATGTTGCCGTAGCCCGTCAGCACGATGGCGCGCGCATCAGGCCGCTGGCGTTTGAGCGCCGAAACCACATCCAGACCATTGCCATCGCCGAGCCGAAGATCAACGACCGCAAAGGCCGGTGCGGCCTTGCCGATGTGGCTCAGGCCTTCAGCCACATTGTCACATGCCGTGACAGCGAAGCCGCGAGTTTCCATCGCGCGCGCCAACCGGTCGAGAAATGCCTTATCGTCCTCCACAATGAGAAGAGAGCGGTCTGCGATCTCAGTTAATTCGGCGGTTGCGGTCACGTTTTGGAACCTCCTGTTACGACCATCATGCTCGCAAAGATATGGCGTGGCAATTGGGTACCGCCAAGGCCGCAGGGGTGCGGCCCTTAGTCACGACAGCGAGGTGGAAGGGATTTCCGTGGTTTCGAAACCATCGCGCGGCCACACGATCGTGACCACGGCGCCGTGCGCGGGGAACACCCGATTGGTGAACGAGACGCGTGCGCCGGTGCGCTCCAGCAGTGTTCGGGCGATGAAAACGCCAAGGCCCAAGCCATCGCGGCCGTTCTGTTCGTCGTTGGTCCGGCGCCGCGATAGATAGGGTTCGCCGATCCGCTTGAGGATGTCGGGTGGGATACCAGGTCCGTCATCGGAAACGATGATTTCCACGACATCGGTATTCCACCATGCGTTGACTTCGACCTTCTCACGCGCGAAGTCGACGGCATTCTCCAGAATGTTTCCGACGCCGTACAGAATAGCTGGATTACGGACGCCGACGGGCTCGGGGTCATCTGCGAGCGCGATGCGCACTTTGATCACAATGCCGAAGTCGCGATGAGGGGCCACCGTTTCTTCGATCAATGATGACAACGGCATGCGGTCAAACGACGTATCGCGCGACGACAATTGTGTGATTTTGGCCAGGATATCGCGGCAGCGGCGCGCCTGTTCGCGCAGCATTTTCAGGTCGTTGCGTGTGTGCTCGTCGAGCTTGTCGCCCTGAGTGGTCCCTTCCAGCTCCCGCGAGATCAAATAGATCGTCGACAGCGGCGTCCCGAGTTCATGGGCGGCGGCGGCGGCGAGACCGTCAAGTTGAGTCAAATGCTGCTCGCGCGTCAGCACCAACTCGGTCGCTGCCAGTGCGTCGGAGAGTTTGCGGGCCTCTTCAGTCACCTGGAATGCGTAAAGGCTGGTGACGCCGATCGCCAGCACGATCGAAAGCCAGACGGCGGTCATGTAGGTCGGCGGCAGCACCAGAGGCTCGTCGCCGTTCCAGGGCAGCGGCAGATGGAAGAAGCCGAGCGCCGTCGCGCAGGCAATGGCAAGGAGGCCGAGCGCAATGGTGAACCGCGTCGGCAGGGCCGTTGCCGAGATCAGCACCGGCGCAAGAAACAGAAACGAGAACGGATTCTGCAGGCCACCTGTCAGGACCAGCAGGGCCGCGAGCTCGGCGATGTTGATTGCGAGGAGGGCGGCCGCATAGGCCGGTTCCAAACGATGTACCGGGTTGAACGTAATCTGCAGCACGAGATTGAGCAGCGCCGAGAAGCCGATGATGGTGACGCAGGGAACAATCGGGACATCGAAATCCAGGCCCTGTGAGACGATAAAAATCGTCGCGAGTTGCCCCAGAACGGCGAGCCAGCGCAGCCGCAGAATGGTGTCGAGACGCACAAAGCGGCGCGGGTGACGGAAATCCGAGGCGGCGATATCGCTCATTCAGTTATCCTTAGCGTCGAATAGTGCCGGTCACAAACCGGAGGGAACAGTTCGCTCTGCCATAAGCCGATGAATTCGCGGATGATCTTATCGTCGCACCTGTTCCAGCCTTGTGAATTGAGTTGATTCTTCCGATTTCTCTTCGCTTACCCGCCAATAACCATCATGAAAGAACTTTCGGTGGATTGACGGTTTGTCGCACTCTCGACAGTATGTTGCGGTGCGAAACCGGGAATAAGGAAGTCACATGCCGATTGGCGAATTTGGCAGGCCACCTGAACTGCCCACCGAAGCCAGCCCTGCGCTCACCACCAATATGTATTGGATGTACGAGATGGGGCAGGCGTCGCTCAATCCGGCGCGCGCATTGGCGGATATGACGAAGCTCGTCTTTGAAAATCCGCTCAACCCTTTCGCCACTACGGAATTCGGAAAGTCGGTTGCCGCGGGGTGCGAGCTGTTCGAGCGCACCACCCGTCGCTATGGCAAGCCGGAATGGCGTCTTCATGAAACCGAGGTCAACGGTGTCCGTGTCCCGGTGGAAGTGAAGACCATTTGGGAAAAGCCGTTCTGCCGATTGCTCCACTTCGATCGCAAGCTCAGCCAGCCGCTACGTGAGCCGCAGCCGCGCGTGCTGATCGTCGCGCCGATGTCGGGTCATTATGCGACGCTGTTGCGCGGCACGGTCGAAGCATTCTTGCCGGGCCACGACGTCTACATCACCGACTGGTCGGATGCGCGCATGGTCCCGGTCGCGCAGGGCCGGTTCGATCTCGACGATTACATCGAGTACGTCATCGAGATGATGCATGTGCTCGGCGGCAACGTTCATGTCATTGCGGTTTGTCAGCCGGCGGTGCCGGTTCTGGCAGCGGTCTCGATCATGGAAGCGGAGAAAGATCCCTACTTTCCGACATCCATGACGCTGATGGGCGGGCCGATCGATACGCGGCGCAATCCGACCGCCGTCAACAACCTTGCGGAAGAGAAGGGCATCGACTGGTTCCGCAACAACGTCATCAGCAAGGTGCCCTTCCCGCATCCAGGGTTCATGCGCGATGTCTATCCCGGGTTCCTGCAGCTCACGGGCTTCGTCAGCATGAATCTCGATCGTCACGTCGACGCGCATAAGCGGTTGTTCAGCAATCTCGTCAAAGGCGACGGCGATCTCGTCGACAAGCATGTCGAATTCTATGACGAGTACCTCGCAGTCATGGATCTGACCGCCGAATTCTATCTTCAGACCGTCGATCTGGTGTTTGTGAAGCACGCTTTGCCGAAAGGTGAGATGATGCATCGTGGCAAACCGGTCGATCCATCGAAGATCGAACGCGTTGCGCTGATGACGGTGGAAGGCGAGAAGGACGACATCTCGGGGTTAGGTCAAACCGAAGCAACCCACGGACTATGCAGCGCGATTCCAGACAGCCGTCGCGTTCATTATGTGCAGAAGGATGTTGGCCACTACGGTGTTTTCAACGGCTCGCGCTTCAAGTCTGAAATTGTGCCTCGGATCTCGGATTTCATGCACTCGGCGGCTCTCAGCAAACCGTCGCTGGTGGCGGCGGAATAGGGTTCCCGAGAGGCCAATTTCGTCGGAAACGCCATATTTTATTGGGGATTCTGCAATTTTACCCACGCAAGAGTCCCCAGCTTTCCCTCAAGGCTTTGATTCTCAACGGCTAATAGCCGCGCACATTCGCGCCATAAAAGTGAATTTCTCCGCCGGTCCCGGGCGGGCCTAACAGCTTAAAAATGAATCAGAATTTCGTGTTTCAACCCCCCTTATCTGGGAGGGCGAATCCCTAAATCCACGATATATTGGGCAAATGATTTGTTTTTGCGCCGATGAATTTCACTGGCGGCGGATATGGCAGAATCCCGGCGAACTCCTGCTGTCCGGACCCGCTGACATGGCCTTTCGTGCTCTCCTTTACCGCCGTCCCACCGAACCTCGCACCCTTGCCGTCAAAATCGGCTCGTCGATTTACGCTGTCCAGCTCAGGCGCCATCGCCGTGCGCGCCGTTACACACTCCGTATTCATCCAAGCAAGCGCGAAGCCATCTTGACGATGCCGCCGCGCGGCAATTTGGCCGATGCGAAAGACTTCGCTCAGCGTCATGGTGCCTGGATCGCAGCGCGACTTGGCGGTTTGCCGAAGGCGGCACCGTTTTCGCATGGTGCATCAATTCCATTGCGTGGAGTTCCACATCGGATCGTGCATCGCGCGGGCGAGCGTGGAACCGTTTGGACGGATACCCGCGACAGCGGCGAGAAGATTCTTTGTGTTGCCGGTGATATCGAGTTCATCGACCGTCGGGTTCATGACTTTCTCAAGCGCGAAGCACGCCGCGCGTTGACCGATGCATCCCATCGATATGCCGAGATGCTCGGGGTCAAGGTCAAGCGGATCACCATCCGCGATCAGTCGAGCCGTTGGGGGTCCTGCACCTCTGCCGGCGCGCTGTCATTTTCCTGGCGGCTCATCCTCGCGCCACCCTATGTGCTCGATTACCTCGCAGCCCATGAGGTCGCGCATCTCGTTGAGATGAATCACTCGTCGCGGTTCTGGAAGGTCGTCGCGCGGATCTGCCCGGCAACCGAGCGCGCCAAGAAGTGGCTCGATACCCACGGCAATGATCTGCACCGCTACGGGATCGAGGAATAATCTCGAGACATAATCTCGGGACACGCGGCAGGTCAGCGCCTGCCGCCGAACACCCGATCGATCAGCCAGCCATCGAGACCTGAATCCGCCTCAGGCCGTGTTGACGTTTGTGTCACACGAGGTCGAGCCTGTGCATTCGGGGGCGGCGGCAGATAGCCCTGATTGCTGCTCTGTTGAATCTGTTGCTGTCGGTCCATTGGCTGAACAGGGACCGGCGCGCGGCTGTTGCCCGGAAAGAGGCTCGACAGGAACCCGCCGCCGTCATTGGTCTGAGGCGGCTGATAAGACCCTGGCAGCGGCACCGGCGACACGTTTTGGTGCGCGGCTTTCATGAAACGGGTCCAGACTTCCACAGGCAATCCGCCGCCGGTTGCCTTCTTGGTCGGAGAATTGTCGTCGTTACCGAGCCAGACGCCGGTCACGAGATTGGCGGTGTAGCCGACGAACCACGCATCACGGAAATCCTGGCTGGTACCGGTCTTGCCGGCGGCGGACCAGCCCGGAATATCGGCTTTGCGCGCGGTGCCGGTCACCAATGTTTCATGCATCATGCTGTTCATCATGCCGACATAGGCCGGATCGATGACCTTCAGCGGGGGATCGGCGCGGCGGGCATAAAGGACTTTGCCCTCCGGTGTGCGGATCCTGTTCACCACGTGGGGTGATGCGGCGAAACCGCCGTTGGCGAATGGCGCATAGGCGCCGACCAACTCGGTCACTGACACTTCCGATGTTCCGAGAGAAATCGAGGCATTGGCTTCGAGCTTCGATGCGATGCCGAGACGATGGGCGGTGCGCACGACATTCGCGGGACCCACCTCGATGCCGAGCCTGACGGCCACCGTGTTGAGCGACATCGCGAGCGCGCGCGTCAATGTGACAGGACCGAAGTACTCGCGGCTGTAGTTCTCCGGCTTCCAGCCTTTGACATCAAGCGGAGCGTCTTGGCGCACCGTATCCGGCGTCAACCCGGCTTCGAGAGCGGTGAGATAAACGAAGGGCTTAAAGGCCGAGCCGGGCTGGCGCTTTGCGGTGACCGCGCGGTTGAACTGACTTTCGGCGTAGTTGCGGCCGCCGACCATGGCCCGCACCGCGCCGCTTGGTGTCATCGCGACCAGAGCGCCCTGGCTGACGTTGAACTTCACGCTTTTGGTCGCCAGCTCATCGATGATGGCTGCTTCGGCGACGCTTTGCAGTTTGGGATCGATCGAGGTCTCGACCACGATGTTCTGGTCGATCTGCCCGACGAGATCGTCAAGCACTTCGCCGATCCAGTCAGCGACATAATTGATGGTGCCCGCTCCGGCCGGATTCACGGCATGCGCGGGATGCGCGATTGAAGCTTGCGCCTGAGCCTCGGTGATGAATTTGACGTCCGCCATCGCGGTGAGCACGGTCTGTGCCCGCTTTTCCGCACCTTCGGGGTTGCGATTGGGGGCAAGACGGGATGGCGACTTCACCAGGCCCGCCAGCATCGCGGCTTCCGCCAGCGTCACGTTCTTCGCGGACTTGCCGAAGTACCGTTGCGCAGCCGCCTCGACACCGTAGGCGCCGGATCCGAAGTAGACGCGATTGAGATACAGTTCGAGGATCTCGGCCTTGGAGTATTTCCGCTCCAGCCAAAGGGCGAGCTCGGCCTCCTGCAGCTTGCGCTGGAGCGTGCGCTCCTGGGTCAGGAACAGGTTTTTTGCGAGCTGTTGCGTCAGCGTGGACCCACCTTGCGACACGCCACGATGCATCAAATTCGCGACGATCGCGCGCGCAATGCCGGTGGGATCAATGCCGAAATGTGAGTAGAAGCGCCGGTCTTCGATGGCGACGAACGCCTTGGGTAGATAAGGCGGCAGTTCCTTCAGCGACATGTTGGCCCCAGGCATTTCGCCGCGGGTCGCGATAATGCTGCCGTCCATGGCGGCGATCTGGATCGTCGGGGGCCGCTTGGGAATTTCCAGCGACTGGATGGAGGGAAGCTGCGCGCCGACCCAAACGATGACCCCGGCGCCGGCAATCACGCCCCAAAGGCTGAAAACCACGCCCCAATAAGCGAGACGACCCAGCAGGGACCGCGAGCGGCCTCTGGACGAACTCTCTTTGTCTCTGCGTGCCGGCGCGTTGCGCGTTCGCCGCTCGCGGGGCGCCTCATCACCATCATCATCGTCGATTGGCTTGGCGCGCCGGCGTTTGGGCTGCGGCTCGTCGTCGTCAATAGCATGGCCGACGCGATCCCAGCCGTTGAGGCGAACGCTGTCAAGCGAGGCCGGGCCGTCGAACTTCGGCTCTTTGCGTCCGCCTTTTTTCTTTCGCCCCGACGCCATACGCGATACGCCCACGCCCCACTGAACTGTCGCTTGTGGTTTGCAGGCTAGCGGTGGCGGTTTAAAGGCGCGTTAAGCGGGCGTTAACGCAACTTTAGGCATGGCGGCGATTAGGCAAGCCACAGCAAGATCAGCGCGAGGAGCGCAGGCAGCGCCTGTACGATCAAGATCTTCCGGCTGACGGAATACCATCCATAGAGCCCGGCCACGATAACGCAGAGCAGAAAGAAGACTTTGATCTGAAAGCCGAATGCCGCGCTGGGATGAACGAGACCCCAGATCAGTCCGGCGACGAGGAAGCCATTATAGAGGCCCTGATTGGCCGCCAGCACAGCGGACTGCTGGGCCTTCTCCAGCGTGTTGCCGAAGGCCGCCAAGCCTTTCGGTTTGGTCCAGAGAAACATCTCCAGCACAAGGAAATAGAAGTGCAGCGCCGCGACCAGCACGACGAGACCATTGGCGACATAGCTCATGTTGCTTCCCCAAGCCGATCGAATGCATGGAACCTACACGCCGCAGCATGAAAATACGATGGCGTCGTGCCTTGTCGGAAATCGGCAAGACAGAAGGCGTCAAAGCAGCGATGCTTGATCAAGACAGAGATCAGGGAGACTTCCATGCCCGCAAAGCCAACTGAACGTTTTTTCCTCGACCGGCTCGAGACGCCGATCGGCATCGCGCTTCTGGTGACGGATGACGATGGCTTTTTGCGTGCACTCGACTGGTCCGACTACGAAACCCGGCTGCACCGTTTGCTGAGACGGCATTATGGCGACATTGTTCTTGAGGATACGCCGGCGCCAAAGAGTCTGATCAGCGCGTTGAAAGGTTATTTTTCCGGCGATCTCCAGCAATTGACGACCATCAAGTGGCGCACCGGCGGAACGCCGTTTCAGCGTAATGTTTGGACCGCGTTGCAGACCATCCCCGCGGGACGGACATCGAGCTATGGCGAGCTTGCGGGACGGCTGAGCGTTCCGAATGCGGCCCGGGCTGTCGGGCTCGCGAACGGCTCCAATCCGATCAGTGTTGTGGTGCCGTGTCATCGCCTGATCGGGTCGGACGGGTCGCTGACCGGCTACGCCGGCGGCCTCAACCGCAAGCAATGGCTCTTGAAGCACGAAGGCGCGACATTCAAATCCGCAACGTCTCAATAAGGGATCAGGCCGCAGGCTTTTCGGCGTTGTCCTCGTTGGCGAGGAGATGAACGAGGGCCCGCTTGATGGCGGCCTGCCGTGTCGGCGCGGTGATCTGGGCGCCGAGCAGGTCGGTGACATAAAACACGTCGCGTGCGCGCTCACCGAATGTCGCCACGTGGGCTGAGGCGATGTTGAGGTTGAGCTTCGAAATCGCGGTGGTGAGCTGATAGAGCAGGCCGGGGCGATCGAGGCCCGAGACCTCGATCACGGTGTAGCGGTCCGACCACTGATTGTTGATGATGACTTCTGGCTCGACGACGAATGGCCTCAAGCGGGCCTTCACGGCGCTGCGCTTCGCCATCACGTCCGGCAACCGAAGTTTGCCTTCCAGCACCTGCTCGATGGTGTCGCCGATCCGGGTGGCGCGCCGTCCTTCGTCCTCGTCGCGATCGTATTCGCGCGAAATCGCGATGGTATCCAGTGCGATGCCGTCCGTCGTGGTGTAGATCTGCGCGTCGACGATGTTGGCGCCGGCCGACGCGCATGCGCCGGCGATGATCGACAGCAGCCAGGGATGATCCGGCGCCAGGATCGTCAGCTCGGTGACAGCGCGCGCTTCGTCGAAGCCGACATTGACCGCCAGCTTGTGTCCGCTCGCCTCGCTGGCCTTGACGAAACGGGCATGGCGGATCTTGCGCGCCAGGTCGACCTTCATCCAGTAGGCTGGATAATGGCGCGCGATGTAGGCATTGAGCTCGCTCTCCGGCCACTCGGTAAACGCGGCGCGGAATTCGGCCTGTGCATGCTGGATCCGCTGGGCGCGATTGACCTCCGAGAAACCACCGGTCAGTACGGGCTCGGTCTCGTAATACAGCGTCCGGATAAGTTGCGCCTTCCAGCCGTTCCATACACCGGGGCCGACGCCGCGAATGTCGGCGGTGGTGAGGATCGTCAGCAGCTTCATTTGCTCGACGGATTGCACCACAGCCGCGAAGTTCTCGATGGTCTTGCGGTCGGACAGGTCACGCGACTGCGCCACGGTGGACATCGTCAGATGTTCCTGGATCAGCCACGCGATCAACTCGGTGTCGGCGGCATTGAAGCCGAAGCGCGGACATAGCCTCCGCGCGACTTTGGCGCCGGCGATTGAATGATCCTCGGGCCGGCCTTTCGCGATGTCGTGGAGAAAGACGGCCATGTAGAGCAACGCGCGATGCTCGGGACGGATCTTCCGCATCAGATCGCTGGCGACGGTGAACTCGTCGTTGTTGCCGCGCTCGATGTCCTGAAGGATGCCGATACAACGCAGCAGATGCTCATCCACTGTATAGTGATGATACATGTTGAATTGCATCATCGACACGATCTGGCCGAAGGCGCGGATGAAGCGGCCGAGCACGCCGGCTTCGTTCATGCGCCGGAGCACGGTCTCGGCATCGTTCGACGTCAGAATCTCAAGAAACAGGCTGTTGGCTTCAGGATTTTCGCGAAGCTTCTGGTTGACCAAATTGAGCGAGCGCGTCGCCGCCCGCATGGCGTCCGGATGGAACGCCAGATTGTTCTTCTGCGCCAGCCGGAAAATCCGGATCAGATTGACGGGATCGCGCTTGAAGACGTCGGGGACGGCGAGATTGATGCGGTTGTTGTCGATGATGAAATCTTCACCGCCCGGCACGCGGCCGCGCTTTCGGCCCGGCCGCAGCCGCGCCATCACGCGGCTGAGCACCGGCGCCGGTTTGGCTTCCTGGTCTTCGAGCTTGGAGCAGAGGATCGCGGTGAGGTCGCCCACTTCCTTGGCAATCAGGAAGTAGTGCTTCATGAAGCGCTCGACATCCTGCATGCCAGGATGCGAGGTGTAACCAAGCCGCTGCGCGATCTCGCGCTGCATTTCGAACGACAGGCGCTCCTCGGGACGGCCCGTGTGGAAATGCATGTTGCAGCGGACCGACCACAGAAAGTCCTCGCAGCGGCGGAAGGTGCGATACTCCTGCGCGTCGAACACGCCGCGCTGGACAAGATCTTCGGTTTCGCGGACGCGATAGACGTATTTGGCGATCCAGAACAGCGTATGCAGGTCGCGCAGGCCGCCCTTGCCGTCCTTCACGTTCGGTTCGACCAGATACCGCGATTGGCCGGCACGGCGATGGCGCTCCTCGCGCTCGGCAAGTTTGGCGGCGACGAATTCGGCTGCCGTGCCCTGCACGACTTCCTTGTCGAACCGCGTGACCAGTTCTTCGTAAAGCGCGGTGTCGCCGGTCAGGAAGCGCGTTTCGAGCACCGAGGTGCGGATGGTCATATCGGCACGCGCCTGCCGGATCGATTCATCAACCGAGCGCGTCGCATGCCCGACCTTCAAGCCCATGTCCCACAGGCAATACAGGATGGCTTCGGCGACCTGCTCGCCCCAGGCGGTCTGCTTGTAGGGCAGGATGAACAGCAGATCGATGTCGGACTCCGGCGCCATCAGGCCGCGGCCGTAGCCGCCGGTGGCGATCACGGCCATCCGCTCGGAGTCGGACGGCGTGGGCGAATGATAAAGATGCCGGGTCGCGGCGTTGAACAGCAGGCGGATGATTTCGTCCTGCACGAAGCAAAGCCACTCCGCGCAGCGCCGTCCGTGCCGGTCCTTCAACAGTTTCGCTTGTGCCGCCTCCCGCGCCGCGGCGAGTTCGGCCTTGAGCAACTGGGCCATGGCAGACCGGAAAATGTCGTCGTTGCCGGCGTTGTCGGCAAGCGCGCTGATCGCGGCAGCGATCCGGGCACTGTCGAAAACAGTTTCAACGTCTGGCGGGAGGTTGGCCGCAACATTGTCCATGACATCCGGAATATCGGAGCATGAAAGCGGTGTCATCAAGGGATTAGTCATCCGGTGTCCCGATTCCGCAGTTCGCAGCATTGCGCGGCGCCTTCGCTTGCGAAAGCCCGAACCGTCATACCAGCGACATCTGTTCTCATTTTTCAGCGATTCAAGGAATGCCGTTTCGTCCCGAGCGCAATTCGGGCAGTTATTTTCTCATTGACGCGAGCGAGTTAACTTATTGATATAAAAACAATAATTCAGGGCTCTCGGGCTCTGTTAAATTGCCGCGGAATGTGGGATTGCAGCACACGCCCGCACGACCCTCACGAGATGGAGAAGATTTGATGTCCCAGTTTACCCGACGCATGTTTGCCGCGATTGCCGCAGTCGCAGCGCTTGCGCCAAGCACGCTGTTCGCCGCCGATGCGCCGAAACAGATCGCGATCGATTGGGCGACCTACAATCCGGTTTCCATCGTGCTGAAGGAAAAGGGACTGCTCGAGAAGGAGTTCGCCAAGGACGGGATCAAGATCGTCTGGGTACAGTCTGCCGGCTCCAACAAGGCGCTTGAATTCTTGAACGCCGGATCGATCGATTTCGGCTCAAGCGCGGGATCTGCGGCGTTGGTTGCCAAAATCAACGGCAACCCGATCAAGTCGATTTATGTTTATTCGCGTCCGGAATGGACCGCGCTGGTCACGACCAAGGATTCCAAGATCACCAAGGTGGCTGATCTTAAGGGCAAGCGTGTCGCTGTGACGCGTGGCACTGATCCGCACATCTTTTTGGTGCGTGCGCTGCTCGAAGCGGGCCTGACCGAAAAGGACATCACGCCGGTCCTGTTGCAGCATGCTGACGGCAAGACCGCGCTCATTCGCGGCGATGTTGATGCATGGGCGGGTCTCGATCCGATGATGGCGCAGGCGGAAATCGAAGACGGCGCCAAGCTGTTTTACCGCAAGCCGGAAGCCAACACCTGGGGCATCCTCAACGTCCGCGAGGAATTCCTGAAGGACCATCCGGACCTCGTGCGCCGCGTGCTCGCGGTTTATGAAGAGGCGCGCAAGTATTCGCTGAGCCACTACGATGAGCTCAAGCAGGGCTTCAAGGCTGCCACCAAGCTGCCTGACGTGGTGATCGACAAGCAGCTCAAGGAGCGTACTGAGCTGACACACAACCGTATCGGCGCGCCACAGCGTGAATCGATTCTGGCAGCGGGTCTCGCCCTCCAGCAGGCCGGTGTCATTAAGTCCAGCGTCGATGTGAAAGCCGCGGTGGATTCCCTGATCGACGATCAGGTTCCGCTGCCGACAAACTAAGTCGCGGCCAATGACGATTGACACCCTGTATGGCTCCGGCCGTGCAGGGTGTTGTCATGAAAGGGGCTTGCAATCGGGAGCGTTTGCGCGTTTTTGCTGTGGCTATGACACTCGAAAATCCAGCTCTTGAGGCCGGCGTGGCGGCGCGGCGCCCCGCCGGGCGACTGCAGCGCATTGCGCGGCCAGCCATCGGCCTGTTGTTGCCCCTCATCTGTGCGTTGGTCTGGGAGCTCGCGGTGCGATTTGGCTATTCCAATGGCCGTCTGGTGCCGCCGCCTAGCCGTATCTGGGCGACTCTCGTTGAACTTTCGGCCAGCGGCGAGTTGAGCCGGCACATTATCGCGACCATGAGCCGGGTCGGCGCCGGCTTTGGTATCGGTGTTCTGGCGGGAACGATTTTCGGCGCGATCTGTGGCTACTGGTCGCTGGCGCGGCGGTTGCTCGATCCGACGCTGCAGGCGCTGCGCGCAATTCCGTCCATGGCGTGGATTCCGCTTTTCATCCTGTGGCTCGGCATTTTTGAAACATCGAAAGTGGCGTTGATCGCCGCCGGCGTGTTTTTCCCGATCTATCTTGGCGTGATGGATGCGATCCTTGGGATCGATCGCAAGATCGTCGAAGTCGGTCGGACCTTCCGTCTCAGCGGCTTCGCGATGATCCGGCGCATTCTTCTGCCGGCCGTGCTGCCCGCCTTTATCGTCTCGTTGCGCACCGGCCTCGGGCTCGGGTGGATGTTCGTGGTTGCCGCCGAATTCATGGGCGCATCCGAAGGTGTCGGCTTTCTGCTGACTGACGGACAACAGTTGGGCAAGCCCGCGCAGATCATGGCCGCGATCATCGTGTTCGCGATCCTCGGCAAGATCACCGACTGGCTGATCCAGTTTGCCGCCAAACCATTTTTGCGGTGGCAGGATTCCTTCAGCTCGCATGCGGAGAGGGCTTGAGATGCTCACCCTCGATCATGTCGGCAAGGTCTATCCCAACGGTGTTCATGCGCTCGAGGGATTTTCGGCGCGGATCAAGCTGGGCGAAATCATCGCCATCATCGGTGGCTCCGGCTGCGGCAAGTCCACCTTGCTGCGTGCGATCTCGGGTCTCGAACGCGCGACAACTGGCGACATTACATTGGATGGCGCGTCGATCACCGCGCCGCACGAGAAGGTCGGCATCATCTTCCAGGAGCCGAGACTGCTTCCATGGCTGAGCGTGGCTGACAATGTCGGTTTCGGCATCATGAATTTGCCCGCCGCGGAACGTCAGCAAAAGGTCGCACGTGCGCTGGAGCGTGTTGGCCTCGCCGACAAGGCCAAGGCGTGGCCGCGCGAATTGTCCGGCGGCCAGGCGCAACGCGTGGCGATTGCGCGGGCCTTGGTGCCGTCGCCCGAAGTGCTGTTGCTCGATGAGCCGTTTTCGGCCCTCGATGCCTTCACGCGCGCCGATCTGCAGGATCATCTGCTCGGCCTGTGGGCGGATACCAAGCCGACGCTTATTCTCGTCACCCATGATGTCGACGAAGCCGTCGTGCTGGCGGACCGCGTGATGGTGATGCGTCCGCGGCCCGGCCGGTTGTTCGAAGAGATCAGGGTTGAACTGACGCGTCCGCGCGATCGCACATCGCCATTGTTCGATGCCGTCAAGCGCAAGGTGCTGACGGCGTTGGACCGTTCGCTTGACCGTGCGAAGCCGGGTAATGAGCAGCCGGTGGAAGGTGCCGCGATGTGGTGGTAACACCACATATAGAAGTCGTTTTGATCATCGTTTTTGGAGCAGTCAGATGGATTCAACCGAACTCCGCGCCATGCAGGCCCCGATCAAGGATCGCTACAAGTCCGATCCCAATGCCGCTTTCATCACCTTGAAGGCCAAGGGCTCACTGGAAAGCGAAGGCATCGCCTGCAAGGTGGAAACCGGTCGTGCCATCGCGGCAGTGGCGGGCCTCCATCCGGCAACCGGCGGCTCCGGTCTCGAACTGTGCTCGGGTGACATGCTGCTCGAAGCGTTGGTGGCCTGTGCCGGTGTGACGCTGAAGTCGGTGGCAACCGCGATCGATGCGCCGTTGAAGTCCGGTAATGTGAGCGCCGAAGGCGATCTCGATTTCCGCGGCACGCTGGGCGTCGACAAGGAAGCGCCGGTGGGCTTCGCGGAAATTCGTCTTCGCTTTGACGTCGATACCGACGCGCCACAGGAAAAGCTCGATCAGTTGCTCAAGCTCACCGAGCGTTACTGCGTCGTGTATCAGACCATCAAGAATGGTCCGAAGACCAGCGTCTCGATCAATCGTATCTAACCGAGTTATTTCGGCAGCTTCGCCTTCAAGGCATACAATGCTTCAAGTGCATCCCGCGGTGACATGTCGTCGGGATGCAGCGCATTGAGCGCCTCAACGAGCTGATCAGCCGGACTTGGCGGCAGCGGTTCATGCGCTGCACGCGATGTCACGGCAAACAGCGGCAGATCGTCGGCAAGCGCGCGTGCGGTCGATCCGCGATCCTGCGCTTCCAGTTTGGTGAGAACTGATTTCGCCCGCGCGATGACGGCCGCGGGAAGGCCTGCGAGTTTCGCCACCTGAATGCCGTAGGAACGATCGGCGGCTCCCGGCAGCACCTCATGCAGGAAGACGACGTCTCCCTGCCATTCCTTGACGCGGACCGTGGCGTTGAACAGCCGCGGCAGGTTCGCCGACAGCGCTGTCAGCTCATGATAGTGGGTGGCGAACAGCGCGCGGCAGCGATTGCTTTCATGCAGATGTTCGATGGACGCCCAGGCGATCGACAATCCGTCGAAGGTCGATGTGCCGCGGCCGATTTCATCGAGGATCACCAGCGCGCGTTCACTGGCTTGGTTGAGAATGGCCGCAGTCTCGACCATCTCCACCATGAAGGTTGAGCGGCCGCGCGCGAGGTCATCCGCCGCGCCGACGCGTGAAAACAGCCGGTCGACGATACCGATGTGCGCGAGCTTCGCCGGCACGAAACTTCCCATCTGCGCCAGCAACGCGATCAATGCGTTCTGCCGCAGGAAGGTCGACTTACCGGCCATGTTGGGACCGGTGATCAGCCAGATCTGCCCAGACGATTGCGATGGGCCGGGCGACAGGTCGCAGGCATTGGCAATGAACGGCTGGCCGTCGCGCTTCAGCGATTGCTCGACGACTGGATGCCGCCCGCCCTCGATGGAGAACTTCAGCGAATTGTCGACGACGGGCCGCACATAATTCTCGTCGATGGCGAGCTTCGCAAGCGACGAGGTGACGTCAAGCAGCGCAAAGGCGTGGGCCGCGGCGCGCAGATCGTCTCCCGCGGCAATCGCCTTCGCACACAGCCGGTCGAAAATCTCGAGCTCAAGACCGAGCGCGCGTTCACCGGCATTGGCGATCTTGGCTTCGATCTCGCCGAGTTCAGTGGTGGTGAAGCGCACTTGTCCCGCAAGCGTCTGGCGATGGATGAAGGTTGCGTTCAGCGGCGCAGTCATCAGCTTGTCGCCATGCTGCGCGGTGACCTCGACAAAATAACCCAGCACGTTGTTGTGGCGGATCTTCAACGCCTTGATACCGGTGTCGTCGGCATAGCGCGCCTGCATTGCGGCGACCACGAGCCGCGATGCATCACGCAAATTGCGTGTCTCGTCGAGATTTGAATCATAGCCCTGCCGAACGAACCCGCCGTCGCGCTTGAGCAAAGGCAGATCCTCCGCGAGACCACGCGCGAATTCCCGGGCGAGGTCGCGTGACGGCCGGCGCAGCGCGTCGAGTGCCAAATGGATGTCGCGGGGCAGATCGGTGATCCGCGAGAGCCGCTCCACCACCTGGTCGGCCGCCAGCACGCCGTCACGCAGGGCAGCGAGATCGCGCGGTCCACCGCGTCCGATTGACAGTCGCGCCAGTGCGCGGGAGATGTCCGGCGCCGCGCGCAAAATGCCGCGAAGATCTTCCCGTGCGGCGCTGTCGTGCGCAAACAACGCGATGGCATCGAGCCGATGGCTGATGGTCGGGCTGTCCGTCAATGGCGCAGCCAGCCGTTGCGCAAGCAGTCTTGATCCGGCTGCGGTGACGGTGCAGTCGATGGCGTCGAGCAGCGATCCGCGCCGTTCGCCGGACAATGTGCGGGTGAGTTCGAGGTTGGCCCGCGTTGCCGGATCGATCGCCATGGTGGTCCCGGCAGCTTCACGCGCCGGCGGCGACAGCGGCGGCCGCTTGCCGACCTGCGTGCGATCGATATAGGTCACGGCCGCAGCAGCCGCGGTTGCTTCGAGCCGCGACATCGTGCCGAATCCGTCCATGGTGGCGACGGCGAAATAATCGCATAGCCGCCGCTCGGCGGTCGCGGCGTCGAACACATCGCGGGTCAACGGCGTCACCGCGGGCAAGGTGCGGAACAAGGCGGCTAGTTCGGGATCGCTGTACAAGGCGTCGGTGACGATCACCTCGTTCGGGTTGATACGCGCCAGCGTCGCGCCCAACTCTGCGGTGCTGCACTCGGTGACGATGAATTCCGACGTGGAGATGTCGATCCACGCCAGTCCGATGCGATCGCCGCCGGCAGACGATGCGCGGGCTCGCGCGACCGCGAGCAGGTAGTTGTTGGTTCTGGCGTCGAGCAGGGTGTCTTCGGTCAGCGTGCCCGGCGTCACCAACCGCACCACGTCGCGGCGGACCACGCTCTTGTTGCCGCGCTTGCGGGCAGCGGCCGGGTCCTCCATCTGTTCGCAAACAGCGACGCGATTGCCGAGTGCAATCAGCCGGTGCAGATAGTCGTCGGCCCGCTCCACCGGCACCCCGCACATCGGGATGTCCTGCCCGAGATGCTTGCCCCGTTTGGTCAGGGTGATGCCGAGGGAACGCGACGCGATTTCGGCATCCTCGAAGAACAATTCATAGAAATCGCCCATTCGGTAGAACAGCAGCAGGCCGGGATTGGCGGCCTTGATCTCAAGATACTGTTCCATCATCGGCGTGACGCGGCTGGCCGCCTCCGGTGAGGTGGTTTCGGTCTCGATGGGGGCAGGGGGCGTCGAATGGATCGTCATAGGCGCGAAACTATCAAAGTTTTCGCGCCCGTTGGGCTCCAAGACCGCGTTTTCCACGCTCCTGGATGGGGCCGGCATACCGGATCTGCCTGAAAACGAGGCCGGTTTGAGCATCGATTGTTTGACGTGGCGGATGGGCCTTCCTAAAACTCACGCCAAATTCGGTGCGGTCGTTCCGTCCGCTTGGCATTCAGGGAGCAAACAATGCGCGATGTTTATATTTGTGACGCGGTACGTACGCCGATCGGACGTTTTGGCGGGTCGCTCGCCAAAGTGCGCACGGACGACCTCGCGGCCGCGCCGATCAAGACCTTGATGGCGCGCAATCCCAACGTCGATTGGACCGCGCTGGATGAAGTCGCCTTCGGTTGCGCCAACCAGGCCGGTGAAGACAACCGCAACGTGGCGCGCATGGCGTTGCTGCTTGCCGGTCTTCCGGACAGCATCCCCGGCATGACCCTCAACCGTTTGTGCGCGTCGGGTCTGGATGCCGTTGGTGGAATGGCGCGTGCGATCCGCGCGGGCGAAATCGATTTTGCGATTGCCGGCGGCGTGGAATCCATGACACGTGCGCCATTTGTAACCGGCAAGGCGGAGCAGCCCTTTCAGCGCACCGTTGAGACCTATGACACCACCATCGGCTGGCGTTTCATCAATCCGCTGATGAAGCAGCAGTACGGCGTCGACTCGATGCCTGAAACCGGTGAGAACGTGGCGGAGGATTATCAGATCTCGCGCGCCGATCAGGACGCGTTCGCCATCCGCTCGCAGCAGCGCGCGGGCAAGGCGATCGCCGCAGGCTATTTCGCCGAGGAAATCACGCCGATCACGATCGCCGGCGGCAAGGGCGGCCCCATTGTCGTGGACAAGGACGAGCATCCGCGTCCTGAAACCACCATTGAAGGGCTCGCGAAGCTGAAGCCTGTCGTTCGCCCCAACGGCACGGTGACCGCGGGCAATGCGTCCGGCGTCAACGACGGCGCGGCGGCCATGATCCTTGCATCCGAAGAGGCCGTGAAGAAGCACGGCCTCACGCCGCGTGCACGTATTCTCGGCCTCGCATCGGCAGGTGTCCCGCCGCGCGTGATGGGCATCGGTCCGGTGCCGGCCGTGCAGAAATTGCTCGGACGCCTCGGCCTCAAGATCACTGACATCGATCTCATTGAGCTCAACGAAGCCTTCGCCTCGCAGGGCATCGCGGTGCTGCGTCAGCTCGGCGTGAAGGAAGACGCCGATTTCGTGAATCCCCATGGCGGTGCCATCGCGCTGGGCCACCCGCTCGGCATGAGCGGGGCGCGTCTTGCGATGACCGCAGTTCACGGTTTGGAAAAGCGTGGCGGCAAGCTCGCGATCGCTACCATGTGCGTGGGCGTCGGCCAGGGCGTCGCGGCCGCGATCGAGAAGCTGAACTGATCGCATCTCGCTGAAAAGCGGCGATCTAAAAGCGAAAGCACGATCAGCGGTATGCTGGTCGTGCTTTTTATTTGATCCGAATGGTAAGCCGCAGGCAGATGGTTAGCTGTGG
Source organism: Bradyrhizobium sp. SYSU BS000235 (assembly GCF_049747295.1). Classification (NCBI taxonomy): domain Bacteria; kingdom Pseudomonadati; phylum Pseudomonadota; class Alphaproteobacteria; order Hyphomicrobiales; family Nitrobacteraceae; genus Bradyrhizobium; species Bradyrhizobium sp. SYSU BS000235. Next base: position 2,082,448 of record NZ_JBMHJM010000001.1, on the reverse strand, counting down.
CTTCGAGACCTTAGTCCATCACCGCCGCATGATCCGCGGACTGGGCCTGCTGCCGCATCGCCGCTTTGCTCGACCCGATCATGAGGGCGAGCGGAATCGCGCACAGCGTCACGATCATCACCATCTGGTAATCGCGTGAGAAGGCGATGATCTGCGCCTGAACCTGCAGCAGCACATCCATGATGGCGCGGCCGGAATCGGTCTTCATGTTGAGAATGCCGGCAACGTCCGGCATCTGCATCGCGTGGTTGAACGGCGTGACGTGCTCGTTGAGGATCGCATAGGCTTGGCGACCGCCTTCGGTCAGCTTGGCGATGACGACAGAAATGCCGATCGAGCTGGCGACGTTGCGCACCAGGGTCAGCATCGCGGTGCCGTCGGTGCGCAGGTGATTGGGCAGTGTCAGGAACGCGACCGTTGAGAGCGGCACGAACACGAGGCCAAGGCCGAAGCCCTGGGCAATGCTGACGACGACAATCGTCGGCACACTGGTCTGGTCGGTCCATCCCGTCATGAAGAACAGGGAGACCGACATGAGAATCATGCCGCTCGCAATCAGCGTCCGCGCTTCGATATATTTCATGAAGCGTCCGACAAGCATCATCGCGACGAATGTGCCCAGTCCGCGCGTCGCCAGCAGCAGGCCGGCGGTCATGATTGGATAGCCGATGACATTCTGCAGATACGGCGATGCCAGTGCCATGGTGCTGTAGAGCACGAGGCCCATCACCGCCATGAAGACGCAGCCGCCGATGAAGTTACGATCCTTGAAGATCGCGAACTGGATGAATGGCTGCTTGGTCGTGAACGAGTGCGCGAAGAAGTAATAGAAACCGATGATCGAGATGATCGATTCTGCCACGATTTCCGGCGATTCCAGCCAGCCCAGTTGTTCGCCACGGTCCAGTGCGAGCTGCATGGAGCCGATGCCGATCGCCAGCGCGATGAAGCCGAACCAGTCGAAGCGAAGATTGTGGTTCGGTGTTGTTTCATCCATGAAGGCCATCAGGCCCAGTACGGTGACGATACCGAACGGCAGGTTGACGAAGAACACCCAGTGCCAGGAATAAGTCTCGGTGAGCCAGGCGCCGAGGGACGGGCCCATGATCGGCCCCAGCATCACGCCCATGCCCCAGATCGACATCGCCTTCGCGCGTTCGTGCAGCGCGTAGGAGTCGAGCATCACCGCTTGCGAGAGCGGCACCAGTGCTGCACCGAACACGCCCTGCAGCAGGCGGAACAGCACCATCTGCGTGATGTCCTGCGCGAGGCCGCACATCACTGATGCTACGGTAAAGCCTGCCGAACAGATGATGAAGATCTTCTTGCGTCCGAACCGGTTGGCGATCCAGCCCACCGGTGCGGTCATGATGGCCGCGGCGACGATATAAGATGTCAGAACCCAGTTGATCTGATCCTGCGACGCGGACAGCGTGCCCTGCATGTAGGGCAGCGCCACGTTCGCGATCGTCGTGTCGAGGGCCTGCATGATGGTCGCGGTCATGGCGCAGACCGTGACCATGTTACGGCGAAGACCCGGGACCGCCGCCGTGGAGGTGGCGGAGGCGGTCACCGGGTTTCCTCCTGCGCCGATGCGGAGGAGAGGCCGAGAAGACCTGCGAGCGAACGCTGATGTCCGGTATCGATCCAGACATACGTGCTCATCCCAGCCTTGAGCTTCTTTACGGCGGCATCATGAGTGTCGAAATAAATCCGGACGGGAACACGCTGCACGACTTTCACGAAGTTCCCGGTTGAATTCTGCGGCGGCAGAATGGCGAATTGCGCGCCGGTTCCTGGGCTCAGCGAACCGACAGTTCCTTTGAAGGTGTGATCAGGAAACGCGTCCACTGACAGTGTGACGGGCTGACCCTTGGCTACGTAAGTGAGATCGGACTCCTTCAAATTTGCGTCAACCCACGGCGCAGCGTCATCGATCACGCTGAACACCGGCGTACCGGCGGCGACAAAACGTCCGAGTTGAATCTGATCGACTTGTGTTGCGGTCCCGCTCATCGGCGCGCGCAAAACTGTGTGATCGAGATTGCGCTGTGCCTGATCAAGCGCGGCCTTTGCCTGCGCGTAAGGGGGGAAGTGCTCCAACGGCAGATCGGGATCGCCGAGCAATTGATTCTTTGAGTTGGACGTCTGCTGCTGCAGCAGCTCGAGCTGAGCGCGCGCAAGAACGAGGTTGGTTGTCGCGGTGTCGAGGTCGAGTTGCGATCCGGCGCTGCTTTTCACCAGCGTCGCTTTGCGATCGACGTCGCGCTGCTTCAAGTCGACGCCCTGCTGCGCGAGCTCAAGCAATTGCGTGTAAGACTTATAATTGGATTTCAGATTGTCGTAGTTCGTCTTGGCCTGCTCGAGCGTGGCCTTGGCCTGCTCCAGGGCGAAGCGGAACGGGACCGGGTCGATTTCAAACAGGACATCGTTGACGTTGACGTGCTGACCTTCTTTGACCACGACCTTATCGATCTTGCCCGAAATATCCGGTGTGATCAGCACCTTCTGCGCGCCAATATAGGCATCATCGGTGGTCGCATAGCGCCCGCCGGACAAATAAAAGGCGATGCCGCCGACAACGGCGATCAAGGGGACGACAACGAGCAGCAGCGTGCGCCGCCTCTCACGCATGGTCTGACGCCAGCCTCTTCGCTGATTGCCGGGCGCAGATTCTTTGTCCTTCGCTTTCTGTTCAGTGGGGAACTTTACGACCGGTTCAGCCATATCGCTGGTCCTTCAGTTTATTGTCGGCGCTCTGTAATGCATCGCGCACGTTGTTCTTGATGGTCTCTAACTGGCGCACGAGATCGTTCGCCTGTTCGATATTCAGGTGGTTCAAAGCGGTTTCGGTGATGTCCGCGCGCAGCTCGCTCAGCTTTTCCAGCAGCGGCCGCGCCGCCGGGCGCAGGTAAAGCCGGTTCACGCGACGATCCTTGGCGTCTTCGCGTCGCTCGATGAGATCGCTCTCACACAGCCGGTCGATGAGGCGCGTCAGCGTGATGGGTTGAACATCCAGCAATTCCGCCAGCTCGGACTGCTTGAGCCCTTCGGTCCGCTCCAGTTTGGCCAGCACGCCCCATTGGGCTTTGGTGATGCCGTAAGGCGCGGCCTGCTTCTCGGCGAGGAGCCGCAGCAGCCGCTGGGTCTCGAACAACATGAAAAGAAAATCGGTCGGGCTTTTGGGCATGGATGCCTCACATTAAGCTTCGGCTATAATAAGCAAGGCTTACTAATTTAGCAGGCCTTGAATCCAGATGCGAGGCCTGCAAATGGCGCATAGCGCGCCAGAAAACATCATGATTTCAGTTGGTTGGTAGGTCAGGCCCACTCCACACCGGATTCGGCGGCCAGGTCGATGCTGCTGGTGCGGCCGATCTTGTCGAAATGGGCGTCGAGGAACTTCTTCGCGGCGCGGATGCCGGCCCGGTGCAGCAGTTCGAAGAATTCGAAGTCGGTCTTCAGCTTGCTGGACGCCGCAAGCCGGGTGCCGAGCCCGCCCAGGTCGATGCGGTGGATATTCAAGCGCCGGTACTGATCCTTGCCGGTGCCGCGCGGCAGACGGCCATCGTCGATTAATTGGTTGACGAAATCCATCGTGCGCAATTCCGAGATCAGCGCCGAGTTGAATGTGATTTCATTCAGGCGGTTGATGATTTCGGCAGACGTGCGCGGCGTGACGTTGCGTGAGATGGGGTTGATCTGGACAACGAGCACATCCTCGGTGTCCGTCGTTTGCAGGAACGGAAAGATGGCGGGATTGCCCATGTAACCGCCGTCCCAGTAGGGCACGCCGTCGATCTCCACGGCCCGAAACAGGAAAGGCAGCGCCGCCGATGCCATCACCACGTCGGCTGTGATCTTGTCGCCGGCGAAGATGCGCAGGCGTCCGGTATGCACGTTGGTCGTGGAAATATAGAGCGCGAGATCGGTGTTGTTGCGAAGCGCTTCAAAGTCCACGAAACGCGCGATCAAGTCACTCAGAGGATTGATGTTGAGCGGGTTGAGTTCATAGGGCGAAAAATAACGCGCCATGGTCTCGAACCAGCTTTGCACCGGTGTTGCCGCGAAAGGCAGCATCGAGAACAAGCGGTCGGTCAGTGCGCGCTGAACCGGCGGAAGATCGCCACCCGCGCTTGCGGCCCGCCAGAACTCGGCCAATCGTTTGCGGGCCTCGTCTGGTCCGCCGCGTGTCAGGCCGTCGGCGAGCATCACGGCGTTGACCGCGCCGGCTGACGCGCCGGAAATCCCTGTAATTTCCAGCCGGCCGTCGGCGAGCAGGTGATCCAGCACGCCCCACGTAAACGCACCGTGAGATCCGCCGCCCTGCAGTGCAAGATTGATCTTCTTGGCCGCGCCGACTTTGCGTCCGCTGCTGAAATTCCACGGCGAAAGATTATCGAGATAGGATTTAAGCGTGGGCGCCATGGTCGTTGATCTCTGTAAATGGCAAAAATCAGTTCCAGCGGGACGTTGGGCCTATGGGGTTTTCACGGTCATGGATGATTTGGGAGTTTATGTCGCAATGCAATAGAAATTGCTGCGTTGCAAAAATTTCATATTCGATGATGCTATGAAAAATATGAGCGGAATCACCCCAATCGCACTACATGTTTAACGATGGAACAGACGAAGCCTGTTTTTCCCGCGCCGGATCATGACCACGGCCGCTGCACCGAGGATGCGATTTCGCATGCTGAGCGCGTTTGCGGTGGTCGGGGGCAGAAATTTACGCCAATCCGGCGACAGGTATTGAGCGCGCTGCTTTCAAGCCATCGTCCGCTTGGCGCCTATGAGGTGATTGAGGAACTCGCGAAGACGATGCCGCGGCCCGCGCCCATCACGGTTTATCGCGCCCTCGATTTTCTCATGGAAAACGGGTTGGTCCACCGCATCGAAAGCCGTAACGCTTTCCTCGCCTGCGCTCACAACCATGATGAGACGACGATGGTGGCGTTTTTGATTTGCGAAATGTGCGGCTCGGTGGGTGAAATCCCGGCAACGCCGCTGGCACAGAGCTTCAACGAAGCTGCGCGCGGCACCGGCTTCTCGCCGAAATTGTCAGTGGTCGAAATCACCGGTATCTGCGCTCATTGTCAGAAAGCTGCGTAACCAAGAACAACACGGCGGAAAGCCGGCCGCGGGGGGCCATGCCATCGGATCAATCGACAACTGCAAAGGCGCGGCCGCTGAGTGCGACAGCGATTGCCCTGATGGTGATGCTGTGTCTGAGCTGGGGCTTCAACCAGATTTCGGTCAAGGTCGCGCTCCCTGACATTCCACCGCTCATGCAGGCGACCCTTCGCTCCATCGGCGGTTTGGCTGTGATCCTGCTCATTGCCTGGTTACGCGGTGTGAAGATGTTCGAGCGCGACGGCACGTTGCGGTCCGGATTGATCGCAGGTCTGTTTTTCGGCGTCGAATTCATCCTGATCTACCGCGGTCTCGTCTACACCAGTGCGTCGCGCGCGGTTGTGTTTCTCTACGTGGCCCCGTTTGTGGTTGCGCTTGGCTCACGCCGTTTTCTCGGCGAACGGTTGAGCTCGCTGCAGTGGAGCGGATTGGCGTTGTCGTTTGCCGGTGTCGCGCTGGCGATCGGTGTTCCGCAGGCGTCGGTGGATGCCACGGTCATCATGGGGGACATCATGGTGATGGGCGGCGGCGTGCTCTGGGCGGCCACGACGCTGGTCGCCAAAGGAACGTCGCTGATCCGGGCGCCTGCGGAAAAGGCGCTGGCCTATCAGGTCGCGGTCTCGATCCCGATTTTGGCCTTGGGAGCGCTGCTGTCGGGGGAAACGATTACCCATCTGCCGGGAACCATCGCCTGGGCATCGATGATCTACCAGACCTTCTGGGTGGTCGGGATCACCTTCCTGATCTGGTTTTTCCTGATAAAGACCTATTCTGCGAGCAAATTGTCGTCATTTACCTTCATGACCCCGCTCTTTGGCGTGATTGGGGGGTATTTCGTTATGCATGACACCCTCACTTTAGCCTTTGCGGGGGCTGCCCTTCTGGTCATGGCGGGCCTATATCTGGTAAATCGCCCCCATGAAGCGGCTGGCGATCCGCTGCTCCCCGTCACCAAAACCTGATATTTGAGCCCCAAAAAGGGACCCTGAAGTGAGCGATCTGAAAGAACGGACCAAGACCATCGAGGCAGGCCCCAAGGGGCGCCATCAAACGGTTCAGGTAGTTGTCGGCAACGTCAAAGTCGGTGGCGGCGCGCCTATCGTCGTGCAGTCGATGACCAACACCGACACCGCCGATGTGGACAGCACGGTAAAACAGGTCGCAGCCCTTGCGCGCGCCGGTTCGGAAATGGTCCGCATCACGGTGGACCGTGACGAGGCCGCTGCCGCGGTTCCGCACATTCGCGAGAAGCTCGACAAGCTCGGCGTCGATGTCCCGTTGATCGGCGACTTCCACTACATCGGTCACAAGCTGCTGGCTGATTATCCGGACTGCGCCGCGGCGCTGGCGAAGTACCGCATCAATCCAGGCAATGTCGGCTTCAAGAACAAGCGCGACACCCAGTTCACTGACATTGTCGAGATCGCGATCAAGAACAACAAGACCATTCGCATCGGCGCGAACTGGGGTTCGCTCGATCAGGAATTGCTGACGCGGCTGATGGAAGAGAATGCCAAGTCGCCTAATCCGATCGACGCCCGCGCGGTGACGCGCGAGGCCATGGTGCAGTCGGCGCTGCTGTCCGCTGCTCGCGCCGAGGAAATCGGCCTGCCGAAGAACAAGATGATCCTCTCGGCCAAGGTGTCGAACGTGCAGGATCTGATCGCGGTGTATCGCGAGCTCGCCGCGCGCTCCGACTATGCGATCCATCTTGGTCTCACCGAAGCCGGCATGGGCTCGAAGGGCATTGTCGCGTCGTCCGCGGCGCTTGGCATCCTGCTGCAGGATGGCATCGGCGACACCATCCGCGTCTCGCTCACGCCGGAGCCGGGCGGCGATCGCACCGTCGAGGTGAAAGTCGGTCAGGAAATTCTCCAGACCATGGGCTTCCGCACCTTCGTGCCGCTGGTCGCGGCGTGCCCCGGCTGCGGCCGTACGACGTCGACCGTGTTCCAGGAGCTTGCGCGGGACATTCAGGATTTCATCCGCGACGAAATGCCTACGTGGAAGACGCGCTATCCCGGCGTTGAGCAACTGAACGTCGCGGTGATGGGCTGCATCGTCAACGGCCCGGGCGAATCCAAGCATGCCAACATTGGTATCTCGCTGCCTGGCACCGGTGAAACGCCGGCCGCACCGGTGTTCGTGGACGGCCAGAAATTCCGCACGCTGCGCGGCCCGTCGATTGCGGCCGACTTCAAGGCGCTGGTGATCGATTACATCGATCAGCGTTACGGCAAGGGCGGTGCAGCGCCTGCGACCGCTGTAACGGCAGCGGAATAAGCGATCAAATCATTTGGTCTGTAAGACGCGGCGCGTAGGCGCCGCGTTTTTGTTTGTGCAGTCAGAGCGGCGTCGTCTTCTCGCGATTGTCGACGACGGCTTCCTCGAGGTCGAGGTCCCGCTCGATGCGCCGCCGCACTTCGTCCGTGATCTTGCCGTCGCGCAGCAGTTGATGCAGCAGCTTGCGTTCGATCGAAATCATCTCGCGCACCAGGGCTGCCCCTCTCGTTGCCGGGGTGGCCTGGCCTGCCTCGCTGGGAGGATCGGGAAGCGCCTGCATGCGCATCTCGTGCCGTGACTGCAGGAATCTTGCGAGGCCCTCCGGCAGATTCCGTTCAACGATAATCTCCTTCAGCGAATTCCGCGCGGCGTGCAGAATTTCGCGCCGTGCCGAGATCTCGGATTCCCGTTCGTGGATCGCTTCGTCATGACCGTGCTGCGCGAGATTGAGCGCCTTCACCACCATCGGCAAAGTCAGACCGATCCCGACGAGCGTGACGAAAATGACGCCGAAGGCGACGAATAGAATGAGATCGCGGTGCGGGAAGCTCTGGCCGTCCGGGAGCGTCAATGGGATGGCAAGCGCCGCCGCCAACGAGACGACGCCCCGGATTCCGGTAAAGGAAATAGTAAAAATGTAGCGCCATCGGGCAGGGTCCCGCTCTCGTAAGCGCTTGCTCACCCAGCGCGGCAGATAGCTGGCCGGAAACATCCAGACGAAACGCGCCACGATGACGATCGCTGAGACAACAGCGATAGCCGTCAGGACTTCGCCGAGCGGCAGCGCGTTGTGTTTCTCCACCAGCAGCCGCATCTGGAAGCCGATCAGCAGGAACAGGATGCCCTCGATCAGCCAGATGACGAGATCCCAGAAGAAGATGCCCTGCAGGCGCGTGGCCGAGGAAATCAGCAATGGACCATTCCAGCTGACGTAGAGGCCGCAGGCGACAGTTGCGAGCACGCCGGAGCCTCCGAGATGCTCAGGCACCCAGAATGCAAGATAGGGCGTCAGCAGCGACAGCGTGATTTCGATGCGCGGTTCATGGGCCCATTGCCGCAGGCGCAGGCTGAGCCATCCGACGGCAATGCCGAAAAGCACCTCGCATATGACGATGGTAAAAAACGTCTCCGTCGCCTTGACCGTCGAGAACGCACTGGTGCCGATGGCGACGATCGCGAAGCGATAAAGAATGAGGGCGGTGGCGTCGTTGGCGAGGCCCTCGCCTTCGAGGATCACAAGGATGCGGCGTGGCAACCCGAGCCTGCGCGCGATCGCCAGCGGAGCGACAACGTCCGGGGGCGATACGATGGCGCCGAGCACGAAGCCGACGCTCAACGGCAATCCCAACACGTAGTAGGCCGCCGCGGCGACGGCACAGGTTGTGAAGATCACAGATCCGATGGCCAGCGTTACGATCGGTCGAAGATTGAATTTGAACTCACGCCAGCTCATGGAGACGCCGGCCGAATAGATCAGCGGCGGCAACAGGATCTGCATGACGACTTCGGGCTCCAGCACGACTTTCGGTAACCCGGGCATGAACGCGAGCGTGATGCCGACGACCATCAGCAGGATGGCCGGCGCCAGGTTGAATTTTTTGGCAACGGCCGCCGTGCCGGCGAAGACCGTCAAGAGAAGCAGAAAGATTTGGAATGTCGTCGCCATGCGCGGGTTCGCCCTAGTGGTTCGATTCTAACATTTGCATCCCGTTTCAGCGAATGCCTTTGCAAATGTTAGAATCAAAGAACCACTAGCAAATATAAGCTGCTAGTGGAGCTTAGGATTTGACATTCGCCGAACGAACCCGCTGCGTGACCGGTAGCGAATGTCAAATCCGCTCCACTAGATCGCGCTTGCCGCGATATTGACCATCAGGGCCAGAAGAGCCGTGTTGAAAATGAAAGAAACCACGCCGTGGGCAATGGCTGTGCGTCGGATTGCCTTGTCGGTGATGCCGACGTCTGACACCTGGGCCGTCATGCCAATGACGAACGAGAAATAGACGAAGTCCCAGTAGTCGGGCTTGTCGTCGCCGGGAAACGCCAGGCCGCCGGCCTTGGCGCCGCGATAATATTCATGCGCGTAGTGAAGCGCGAATGTCGAGTGGATCATGGACCACGACAGCACGATGGTCACGACAGCGAGGACGAGTTGCGGCGGGCGTTGCGGTTTGACGCCGAGCTCCAGAACGATGGCGGCGATGCTCGCAAACGCTGCCACTGCCGTCAGGATGAGAATCAGGAAACGGCCGTCGTCCTGAAGGCTGGCCAGCCGCTTGATCCGGGTATGATCGCAGGACAGAAACAGAGCAAACGCCAGCACGGTGTAGAGCGCGATGGATGTATCCCAAGCGACGAGGAGACGCGTCGCGAGCCGGAAATGGGCTGGCAGCGCAAACAGCACCGCCAACCCAATCGCCAGTGAAATAAACAAGCGCGGTCGCACGTAGATGATGCGGAGTAGGCTCGGCATGCCCTTGAGACGATGAAGATAGGGATCGTCCGATTGCTTGTCCGTCATGCCAAGGCGTCGTTCCGTAGTTTAGCTCTGACGCTCCGCGACGAAGCGGGAAGCTGCGCGGAGAATGTCCCCCTTCGCTCCAAAAGGCGCAAGCGCGGCATCTGCGTTCTTCAGGAGATCACGCAGACGCGCCTTGGCGCCATCAATGCCGAGCAACGTGACGAAAGTTGTCTTGCCGGCGGCCGCATCTTGCCCCGCGGGCTTGCCGAGCGCGGCAGCGTCGCCTTCAACGTCGAGTAAATCGTCCGCGATCTGGAACGCTTCTCCAAATGCGTGACCATAAGCATCGAGCGCGTCGTATTGTTCCTTCGTGGCCTGTCCGAGCAGTGCGCCTGCGATGCAACCATATTTCAACAGGGCGCCAGTCTTCATTTGCTGAAGCTTGGCAACATCCGGCGGCTCACGGTCGCCGAACCGGCCCTCGCCGGCGAGATCCATGATCTGGCCGCCAACCATGCCGCCGACACCCGCCGCGCGAGCCAGTGCGCGTGTCAGCGCAAGACGGACGCCGGCATCGCGATGAACTTCGTCGCGCGTGATGATGTCGAAGGCCAGCGTGAGCAATCCGTCGCCGGCGAGAATAGCGGTGGCGTCGTCGAACTGCTTGTGGGCGGTCGGGCGTCCGCGCCGCAGATCGCTGTTGTCCATCGACGGCAGGTCATCATGGATCAGCGAGTAGCAGTGAATGCATTCGAGAGCGGCACCGGCCATCAGGGCGGATTCGCGTGAGACCCCGAACACCGCGGCGCTCTCCACCGCCAGGAACGGCCGCAGACGCTTGCCCCCGTTGAGGCTCGAATAGCGCATCGACTCCATCAACCGCTTCGGCCGGATGATCTCGCCCGGAAGCGGGGTGTCGGACAGAAGGCGCGTCAGCAGCGCTTCCGTGTCCGCCGCCGTGGCGTCGAGACGTTTCGCAAATTCTTGGGGGGACGTGCCGGTGGTCATCAAAAACTCCAGGAGAACGCAATTTCGGCCGGACAATCGGTCATGGCATCGTCCGCGTCAATTCCGCAAAAGGCTGGTCGCGAACGAGAATTTCGCGGGTGGGCCTGTTTCTAGAGCCCCGATTCCGAAGTTCGCATCATTCCGCTGCTCGTTCGTCTGCGAACTTCGGAATCGAAGGGCTCTAGCAAGTTATTGTTCCAGTGTGGCTTTGGTTCTGAAGTCCGCATTCCGGACTCGCCGCACGAATGATGCGGACTTCAGAACCGCCACACTGGTAGCTAGATTTGGACCGGATGATCGAGGCTAGTGCGGTGGATCTGACGTTCGTATCAGTATTAACGGCGAGTCCGTAATACGAACGTCAGATCCAAAACCGCACTAGATTCATATTTTTGCTAGTGTTCCTTTGGTTCTGACATTCGTAAAGTGCCAGCTGCGAAGTGATACGAATGTCAGAACCGGAACACTAGGGCCGAATGCGACGACTGATCCGTGCGTTAATCCTCATTCTGCTGGGATTGGTGCTGCTGCCTTACGTCCTCACGCCATTTTACAGCACGGGCCATCCGGTTTCGACGTTGATGATCATCCGGTACCTCACCGGCCAGCCTGTGACGCGAAAATGGATCGACATTGACGCCATTTCGCCGGCCCTGCCGCGTTCGGTGATCGCCGCGGAGGATGCCAAGTTCTGCTTTCACCACGGCATCGACTGGAATTCGGTGCAGGAGATCATCGAGGACGCGCAGGAAGGCGAGGTGACACGGGGCGGTTCGACCATCACCCAGCAGGTCGCCAAAAACCTGTTCCTGTGGCCGGGGCGCAGTGTCATCCGCAAGGGGCTGGAGTTCCCGCTGGCGCTCTGGATCGACCTCATCCTGCCCAAGAAGCGCATTCTGGAACTTTATCTCAATGTCGCGGAGCTGGGGCCCAGCGGGCAATTTGGGGCGGAGGCCGGGGCGGAGTACGCATTCGGCCGCTCCGCGTCGGCGTTGTCGCCCCGGGAAGCCGCGACTTTGGCCTCGATTTTACCCAATCCGGTGACCCGGAGCGCTCGCCGGCCTGGACCCGGGGTGCGGCGGCTGGCCGGAACCTATATGGTGCGGGCCCAGTCGGCTGAAATCTCCAATTGCTGGGACCGCAATCGTTGATTTTGAGCCATTTTAACGCATTTTCGGCCCCTCTGTGGTCTAGCTTTGTTGGCCGCCTTCCTCTATAAGCGCGGCCTCAATCCGGATTTTTGGAAAGCCCCCGCACCGGCGGGTGAGCCTTTGATTTAGAGGACGACGACCCCATGGCCGTTCCACGCAGGAAAACCTCGCCGTCACGCCGCGGCATGCGCCGCTCGGCGGACGCGATCAAGAAGCCGACCTATGTTGAAGACAAGGACTCGGGCGAATTGCGCCGTCCGCACCATCTCGACCTGAAGACCGGCATGTACAAGGGCCGTCAGGTTCTGAAGGTCAAGAAGGACGCCTGATCCTTCCAGCCGCGCCGCCTCCGGGCGGCGTTGGCTTGATGTTGGCAGCCGACGAGCACGTGATGCGGGCTCCTCAAGAACGCCATACATCCATGTGACGAGCGCGCTTCCAACAATGGCCCTGTAGAGAGCTTGCCGATGTCCATGGTCGGTTTTCCGCTGCTTCTCATCCCGCTCGCGATCTACAACATCTTCGTTTTCCTGATGCCCGGCGTGGCTTTCTCCTCGCCGGTCGTGAGCGTGACGTTGATGTCCGGCGTGGTTTGGACCGTGACCTTCGGCGATGCGCTGCTGGCGCTCGCCATGGTGCTGCTGATGTTCGAGGTCATCAAAGCAGCGCGCCCCGGCGCTCGCTATGTGACCGATCATCTGTTGTCATTGATCCTGTTCGGCGCGGCCACCGCCGAATTCGTACTGCTGGCGCCATTCGGAAATTCGACGTTCTTTTTACTGGTCGTTTTGACGGCGATAGAATTCCTCGCAGGACTGGTGATCGGAATTCGCAACAGGTCCCGTCGTGTGCGTGCAGATGCACCGGTCGCTACACCTGCTCCGGTTCGCCGCGAACCCGTGGCGCCGGCAACTCCGGCCCCCGTACCCGCCGAGCGAGCGGCTCCCGAACCAACGCGTCCGGATCCAATCCCTGCCGAGCGGGCTCCTGTCCACAACGTCACGGTGGAAGAGCCGAAACCGACCGCGCCGGTGGTGACGCCGACAGAGCCTGCACGCGAGCCTGAGTTGAAGCCGGCGCCGTCCATTGCGACGCTGCAAACGGCCGAGAGCAGCGCTGCGGAGCGCAAGATCGCCGACTGGAACGTGTCTCACCTCATCAAGGACAATGAGGCCGAGGCCGCCAAGGATGTGAGTGACAAGCCGGTCGATCCGCCGGCTTCTTCCAAACCCTGATTGGGTTTCGTCTTGTCGCGGCTTGGTGCTCAGGCGACCAGCGACCTGTTTTCATCATTTGAGACGATTGCAGCCGTTCGCGCGGTGACACGGCCATAGGCTGCAAGTGCATCCGCTGATGTGGCGCGCCGCAGAGTTCGTGTCTGTGGAGCTTGTTCGGCCGTCGCGATCAGGTGAGCGACGAAGGGTGCGTTCGGACGTGTCGAAACGTAACGATGCGATGACGTGTGCACTTCGGCTCGTCCGACCGGGACTAGTGCGGTGCTTACCGGGGCACTGACGGTTTCTGTCTGACCGTTCTGCCTGGTGTCGAAAGTGCCGTACTTTGCCGTGGGACTGATTTTCACGATGTACCGCCTGTCTCGTTTTGGGACGTCAAACGTCCGTTGAGACAGGCATCGCAAGGTTCGTGCCGACTATGGTTGGCAATCCCTTTCTGAACCTAAAGCACACTAAAATCTCAGATTTGCGAGTGTCCTCTCGAATCCGAAGCCCGCTGCGGGGTGCGCGGGACACTCGTTGGCACATTCTTCAAGAACATGGACTAGTGTGGCGTCTCGCAATTGCCGACGTCCCTTGCAGCTCGTCTCTTTTCGGCAATTGCGAGACAAAAGCCACACTAGCTTTTTGATTTTTCTAGTGTCCTTTCGTCTCCGAATAACTGTGCGAGCCCGCCGCGAATTGGCCGGTTATTCGGAGACGGGCCACTAGTCTGATCGCCATAGAACGTTTTATCCTGAAGCAGCGAATCATCTGGCCGTGTCCTGGAATGAGGCGACCGTGACAACCACCTTTGCGCCTCCGGCAGCCAATTTTGCACCGAAAATCACGACATTTAGATCGGCAGGTGCTTCGGACATCCTTAACGTTTTGGGGCACGCGACGTTTGTCTGGGACCTTGCCGGCGACAGTCTGCAGTGGAGCGACAACGTCACGTCTGTGTTGCCCGAGATTCCGGCTGAGGCGTTGTCGAGGGCGTCGGATTTTTCGAAGCTGATCGAGCCTTTGCGCGGCATCCGATCCGATGCCGTGTTGAATTCGAGCGGCTCGGATGCGGGCCAGGGCGTGCCATATCAGATCGAATACGGTATCCGCGCCAGCATGTCGGCGCCCGTGCTGTGGATCGAGGAAACCGGACGCTGGTTCGCCGGCGCGGATGGACGGCCCGCACGTGCGCTGGGCCTTGTCCGTGTCAATAACGAGCGTCGCGCCCGTGACGAACAGCTTCTGAAGCTTTCGCAGAACGATCCATTGACCGGCGAATTCAATCGCACGCGTCTGGTGGCTGCGCTGGCCGAGATGATCGAGGAGGCCGCGCGCTTTCGCTCTTCATTTGCTTTTATGCTCGTCGGCATCGACCATCTGGCGCGTATCAACGATGCCTTCGGATACGATGTCGCCGATGGCGTCATCCTTGAGGTCGCAAGGCGGATTCGCGCACGGCTACGCGGCGGTGACATTCTGGGCCGTTTCTCCGGCAATAAATTCGGCCTGATCTTGAAGAACTGCACCGTGGACGACATGAATGTCGCAGCGGAACGGTTTCTGGCCGGTATTCGTGACGAGGTCGTGCCAACGCCGCTGGGACCGGTGGCTGTGACGGCGTCGATCGGTGCGATCAGCGTACCGCGTCATGCGCGTACCGCCGAAGAGGCCATGAACCGTACGCAGGAAGCGCTCGATCTCGCCAAGGTCCGGCGTCGCGGCTCGCTGATGCAATGGCGTCCGAGCGTCGAGCGCGATGCTCAGCGTCGCGTCAATATCCGCGTAACCGACGAAATCGTCACCGCGCTGAACGAGCGCCGCATCGTCATGGCCTATGAGCCGGTGGTCGCCACGACATCGCGTCAAATCGCCTTCCATGAATGTCTCGTGCGGATGAGGCAGGAAGACGGTGAATATTCGTTGTCGCCCGATATCGTCCCGGTCGCCGAGAAGTTGGGCCTCATCCGGCTTGTCGATCACCGCGTCCTTGAGCTTGTGGTTGCGGAACTGGCCGATGCGCCGCATGCGCACCTCAGCCTCAACATCTCCCCTGCCACCACGATGGACCCCGACTGGTGGGCCAGCATCGAGTCGCTGATGCGGGCGAATCCCGGAGTTGCCGAACGGTTGATCGTCGAGATTACGGAGACCGTTGCGATTCAGGATCTCGACGATGTGCGAGGTTTCGTGACGCGCCTGAAGAATATGGGCAGCCGGATTGCGATCGATGATTTTGGCGCGGGCTATACGTCGTTCCGCAATCTGCGCAAACTTGGCGTCGATATCGTCAAGGTGGATGGCGCATTCGTGCAGAACATCTCACGATCGGCCGACGACCGGGCTTTCGTCCAGACACTGATCGATCTTGCGCACCGGCTGAACATTCAAACAGTCGCCGAATGGGTGCAGGACGAAGAATCGGCGAAGCTGCTGCAAGGATGGGGCTGCGACTACATCCAAGGCCGCCTGACTGGCCTTGCCACGTTGACGCGCCCGGAAATCAACCACACAGCGCCTCCCATCACCGCCGCGCGATGATGGGACTGTCGACCGCTACAGCCTGATGGCGCCTGCGGGTTAGCCCTTGTTCTCGGGCTCTCGTGCCATGCGCTCGAGGCGATCCTGCATCTCTTTCATCTGACGCTTGAGATCGTCGATATCATCGGCGGGTGGTTCGCTGCCATTTGGCGGCGTGTCATCGCCGAGAGGGCCTTCCTTGCGTGAAGGTGCGGCGAAGGGCTTGAACATCGAGAATGTTCGCTCGAACATTTCCATGTTGCGGCGGACGTGCTCTTCCAGCGGCGCGAAAGGCGTCATGCTGAAAGTGTTGGTCATTTGCTTGCGGAACTTTTCTTGTTCGCGCGTCAGGGTATCGATCGATTGCTCGAGATACTTCGGCACCACCATCTGCATGCTGTCGCCATAGAAGCGAATAAGCTGACGCAGGAACGTGGTGGGCAGCAGATTCTGGCCGGCCTTATTTTCCTGTTCGAAAATAATCTGCGCCAGAACTGAGCGCGTGATGTCGTCGCCGGTCTTTGCATCGTAGACGAGAAAGTCTTCGCCTTCCTTCACCATGGCCGCGAGGTCTTCAAGCGTCACGTAAGTGCTGGTTCCGGTGTTGTAGAGACGCCGGTTAGCGTATTTTTTGATGGTAATTGGCTGATCAGATTTTGCCATGGACTCACACATACCTATCGAGGGATGGAACCGCCGGACATCGCCGAGGGCAGTGCAAACAATGCGACGCAATAAACTAAGCACTTTCAGATGGGTACTGCCACCGTTTTATGCAGGAGGGTTAACCGGGCGGCGCGGATCGGGCCCCACCAGCCATGCGCCGGATGCATCAATTCGCAGATGGGCTGATTGACACCCGCGACATAGATTAAGAGGATGAAAGCTGAGAGAGCGTCCCGCCAACCCGGCGGGTTACCTCACCCTATCAACCCCAGGAGATGTCCATGACCGACGATGTCGTCATCGTCAGCGCCGCGCGCACTGCCGTTGGCAGTTTCAATGGTGCGTTTGCTAACACCCCCGCCCATGACCTTGGAGCCGTCGCCATCAAGGCCGCCCTGGAGCGCGCCGGCGTTGAGCCGGATCGTATCACCGAAGTCATCATGGGCCAGATCCTGACTGCAGCGCAGGGACAGAATCCAGCGCGGCAGGCTTCGATTGGTGCCGGTGTCCCGGTGGCCAGCCCCGCATGGGGCGTTAACATGTTGTGCGGATCGGGTTTGCGCGCTGTGGCGCTGGGCTATCAGGCGATCAGCAACGGCGATTCCGAGATCGTGGTTGCCGGCGGGCAGGAGTCCATGAGCATGGCGCCGCATGCGCAGTACCTTCGCGGCGGCGTGAAGATGGGCTCGCTTGAGCTGGTCGATACCATGATCAAGGACGGCCTGTGGGACGCCTTCAACGGTTACCACATGGGCAACACCGCCGAGAACGTGGCGAAGCAGTATCAGATCACCCGCGCGCAGCAGGACGAATTCGCGGTCGGCTCGCAGAACAAGGCTGAGGCCGCGCAAAAGGCCGGCAGGTTCAAGGATGAGATCGTCCCGGTCATCATCAAGAGCCGGAAGGGTGATATCGTCGTCGATACCGACGAATACCCCCGCCATGGTGCTTCGATCGACGCGATGGGCAAGCTGAAGGCGGCGTTTGAAAAGGACGGCTCGGTGACCGCCGGCAACGCCTCCGGCATCAACGACGGCGCTGCCGCACTGGTGCTGATGAGCGCCAAGCAGGCTGCCAAGGAAGGCAAGACTCCGCTCGCCCGCATCGTCTCTTGGGGGCAGGCCGGCGTCGACCCGTCAATCATGGGCACGGGGCCGATCCCGGCTTCGCGTGCCGCGCTGAAGAAAGCGGGCTGGAAAGCCGACGACCTCGATCTGATTGAGGCCAATGAGGCTTTTGCGGCACAAGCCTGCGCCGTCAACAAGGACCTCGGCTGGGATACCTCCAAGGTCAACGTCAACGGCGGCGCAATTGCCATCGGTCACCCGATCGGGGCGTCCGGTGCGCGCGTACTGGTGACGCTGCTGCATGAAATGCAAAAGCGTGATGCGAAGAAGGCGCTCGCCACGCTGTGCATCGGCGGCGGTATGGGTATTGCGATGTGCGTGGAGCGCTAAAATCGCTCTTAGCCCACATCGAATCATGATGGCTTTGTAACGTCAGCGCACTGCACAATATAAAAACAAAATGCCCGGCAATCTGCCGGGCATTTTTTCTTGCCGTCCCTTCAAATGGCCGAAATACTTTCCTTCCATAAGAGCGTCAGAAGTTTTTCCGGAGGAGATATTCAAGATGGCACGCGTGGCATTGGTGACGGGCGGAACGCGCGGCATTGGGGCGGCGATCAGCAAAGCTCTGAAGGCTGCCGGTTATACCGTTGCGGCAAATTATGCCGGCAATGATGAAGCTGCAGCGAAGTTCAAGGCGGAAACCGGCATCCCCGTTTACAAGTGGGATGTCAGTTCTTTCGACGCCTGTGCGGACGGGATCAAGAAGGTTGAGTCGGAAATCGGACCCATTGAAGTGCTGGTCAACAACGCCGGCATCACCCGCGACGTCCCCTTCCACAAAATGTCGCTCGATCAATGGAATGCCGTCGTGAATACGAACCTCGGTTCGCTGTTCAACATGACACGGCAGGTGATCGAAGGCATGCGCGCCCGCAAGTTTGGACGCGTCATCAACATCTCCTCGATCAACGGCCAAAAGGGGCAGTTTGGTCAGGTGAATTATTCGGCGTCCAAGGCCGGCGACATCGGGTTCACCAAGGCACTCGCGCTTGAGAACGCCCGCGGCGGCATCACGGTCAACGCGATTTGCCCGGGCTACATCAACACCGAAATGGTGCAGGCGGTGCCAAAGGACGTGCTGGAAAAGAATGTGATTCCGCAGATCCCGGCCAATCGTCTCGGCGAGCCGGAGGAAATCGCGCGCTCGGTGGTGTTCCTGGCGTCCGATGATTCAGGCTTCATCACCGGCTCCACCCTGACCATCAACGGTGGTCAGTACCTGCACTAAAATTCGCACGAGGTAAGGGTGGCGTCATCGCGATCTGCGTGGCACTGATTCGCGATGACGTCTTCCACTGCGACCCTTGTCGGCCTTGCCGCCATTGTCATGTGGTCGTTGCTCGCGGCGTTGACCGTGGCAACAGGCCGCATCCCACCGTTCCAGTTGCTGGCGATGACATTTGCGATCGGCGCCTGCATCGGTCCGTTGACCTGGTTGTGGCGGCCCGGTGCGATTGCCGCGTTACGTCAGCCCGCATTGGTGTGGGCCGTCGGCGTCGGTGGTCTGTTCGGTTACCACGCACTTTATTTTCTTGCGCTGCGATTGGCGCCGCCGGCCGAAGCCGGCCTCCTGAATTATCTCTGGCCGCTTCTGATCGTCCTGTTGTCGTCGCTGCTCCCGGGGGAGCGGCTTGCGCCGCATCACATCGTCGGCGCGGTTCTCGGCTTCGCCGGCACGGTTCTGCTGTTGGTCGGCAATAGCGGATCTGAATTCGCTGCAAGTTACATTCCCGGTTTTGTCGCGGCTTTTATCGCCGCCTTTGTCTGGGCCGGCTATTCTGTGATGTCGCGCAAGCTGGCGGCGGTGCCGACCGATGCGGTCGCCGGATTTTGTCTCGTGACCGCCATCCTCGCCACAGGGATGCACCTCATCCTGGAAGTCACCGTGTGGCCTGAGACCTTTGGCCAGTGGCTCGCGATTATTGCCCTTGGTGTTGGTCCTGTCGGTGTTGCGTTCTTTGTGTGGGACATCGGCATGAAGCGCGGCGATATCCGCGTGCTTGGGGCGGCATCGTATGCCACACCTTTGCTCTCGACGGCGTTTCTGATTATTGCCGGTTTCGCAAAGCCGACAACAACCCTCGCTCTTGCCGCCGCCCTGATTGCGGGGGGCGGACTAATCGCCGCGAAGGACATGGTGTTCGGCAAGAAGCCTTAATTAGGACTCCAGCCGGGCGGTGCGAGTTCGAACTTGGCGAAATCAAAACCCGGCGCGACGGTGCAACCCACCAGCGTCCAGTCACCTGTGGTTTCCGCGGCTTGCCATGCATGCGCCGGTACGACCGCTTGAGGCTGCTCACCGGTGGACAAATCTTGCCCCAGTTGAATACCGCGTTGTCCGGCATCATCGGCGATGTGGAGCGTCAGCGCACTGCCGGCGTAGTAGTGCCAGATCTCTGCGGCATCGATGCGATGCCAGTGTGACCTTTCGCCACGCGCCAGCAGAAAATAGATCGCGGTGGACGCCGAGCGGTCGTCGCTATCGTTGGCAGGATCGCGAAATGTTTCGCGATAGTGCCCTCCCTCAGGATGCGGCTTGAGGTCAAGACGCGCAATGACCTCGGCTGCCGTCAGCGACGGGTGCATTGACATCATGCCTTGTTCTTGCGCTCGCGCAGTTCGCCGAACACCTCAGCAGGTGTTTTTCCTGCCAGGCCCACGGCGGCTGCGACGCTCGGCACGTCGGCACGCAGGAAGACGTTGGCTTCCTTCTCGTCGCGGATCAGTGTTGGAATTGTCGGCTGGTTTGCCGAGCGCTGGCGCGCGACTTCTTCGGCGCGGGCTTTCAGCGCAGGATTGTTCGGCTCGATTGCGAGCGCGAATTTGACGTTCGAGGCCGTGTACTCGTGCCCGCAATAAGCCCGCATGTCGTTGGGCAATGCGCGCAGCTTCAGAAGCGACTCCCACATCATTGGGTAGGTGCCTTCGAAGACGCGGCCGCAGCCGATCGAGAACAGTGTATCGGCGCAGAACAGCGCACGCTCGGCATCGAAGACGTAGCTGATGTGATCGAGTGTGTGGCCGGGCGTCTCCAGCACGCGCGCGGTGAGATTGCCGACTTTGACGGTTGACCCTTCCTTCACGCGTTCGTCCACCAGGGGAATGGCTGTTCCCTTGTCATGCGGCGCGATGACGCGGCAATCGTATTTGCTCTTCAGATCGGCGATGCCGCCGACATGGTCCGCATGATGATGCGTCACCAGGATGTCGGTCAGCGTCCAGCCTTCACGCTGCAGCGCCTTGATGATCGGTCCTGATTCCGGCGCGTCGATCGAGGCGGTCGCCTTGGTCGAAGGATCATGAATCAAATAGCCGAAATTGTCGGACAAGCAGGGAAAAAGTCGGATCTCGGCGGTCATGACGTCTCCGTTTCTCGGGATTGCGGCCACGCTAACACGGCCGCCGTGTCGAGTGAAATGCGTTAACGCCACCTTCAATCACCGGTCGGCGTCGGACGAAGCCCCGCTGCATGCGCCGGTAGGTCATGATAGGTTCAAACGCATGACAATCGACGTGATCGACCTTCGCAACTTCTATTCGCAGCGCCTGGGCACCGTGGCGCGGCGGTTGATCAGTCGCGGCATCCACCGTGTTTGGCCGCATGCGGAGGGCATGCGTGTCGCGGGCATAGGATATCCGACACCCTATCTCGGTCTGTTCCGCGAAGATGCGGAGCGCTGTCTCGCGCTGATGCCGGCGGCTCAGGGCGTTATGAAGTGGCCGACCGCGCGTCCGACGCTGTCGACGCTTGTCAATGAATTCTCGCTGCCGCTGGCGGATGCCGTGATCGATCGCATCCTGGTGGTCCATGCGCTGGAAATCTCGGATGATCCGGAGGGACTGCTGCGCGAGGTCTGGCGTGTGCTCGCGCCCTCGGGGCGCATGATGGCGGTTATTCCCAACCGCCGCGGCGTCTGGACCCGAACCGACAACACGCCATTCGGTCACGGCCGTCCGTATTCGCGCTCCCAGATCACGCAGCTGTTGCGGCAAACCTGGTTCACACCGACGGCCTGGGGCGAAGCGCTGTTCATGCCGCCGATCGAGGGCGGATGGATTTTACGTTCGGCGATGGCGTGGGAGCGAATGAGCGCGGCTGTGTCCTCGCCATTTGCAGGCGTGCACATCGTGGAGGCGTCGAAGCAGGTCTATCGTGCCATTCCAGCGCGCCGGGAGCGGACACGGCTTATTCCGGCGATGCCGCCGGTCCTTGTGCCGACCCCGACCCGGCGGGACGACACATCCGCGACCGGTTAAAACCGGTCGCGTCTTTCGTAATGGGTCTAACGCTTTGGATCAGTCGCCCGCGGAGCCGAGGTCATCGCTCGAGGGCGCAGCGATTTGGCTGTCCGCAGCGCGCGGTCCCGGTGGCCGGCGCCGGCGGCGATGGCCAAAACGTTCGCCGTTCTGGCTTCCGCCAGTCTCATGCCCGTTGGCACTCGGCTGCGGCTGAGCGCCGCCGGTGATGAACGACGGCAGGCGATCGACTTGGTCATTCTCGGAATGCGGAACGGAGGGCTGCTGTTGCGAGCGGTGTTCGCGCTGTTCGCGGTAGTCCTCACGGGGCTGGCGATCTTCGCGCGGCTGGCGGTCTTCGCGGGGCTGGCGCTGTTCGCGCGGCTGCTGCTGATAAGGCTGAGCCTCGCGCGGTTGATATTGCGGTTGGGGCTGAGGCTGCTGAACGGGGACAAATCCGGGTTCGGCGCCGAAGCTTGAATAGCCGTCACTTTCCTCGCCGCTGTCATCCATGTCGACGTCAGTGCGAACCATCGGCTGTTGCTGCTGCGGTTGGCTCTGGCGAAACTGTTCCTGGGCCGCTGCAATCAGGCGGAAATAGTGCTCTGCGTGCTGGTAGTAATTCTCTGCCGCAACCGGGTCGCCCGAGCTCCGCGCGTCGCGGGCCAGCTGGACATATTTTTCAGCGATATGAGAGGCGGTGCCGCGGATTTTGATGTCAGGTCCGTTGGATTCAAACACCCGGGTCATCGGGTTCTGGCCGCGGCGGTTATTATTATTGTTATTGTTATTATTGTTGTTCCGACTGCGCATACGCTTGTTGTTGTTCGGACCGTTTCTCATGTCGTGCCTTTTACCGATTCTGGATAGAGGTGGTTGGTATGCCGGACGCACGGCGCATCGTCCGCATTGAAGCGGAGCCGTCCAGATTCACTTCGACTTTGCCGTGTATCGCGTTCAACAAGGACGCGTTCTCCAAATGCCCGAAGGCAATGAGCCATCTGGGCCGGATCAAATCAGCCTGCACTAGCAAGCATGATGTTCTGCAAGTGAATATTCGAGCGCAATCTTAGGCTTTCGTTCGCTTCGCGGTCTCAAGCTGCGCAGCACTTTCAGCCTTCGCGCTTAACATGACCTGCCTTTTAGGAACCTTTGACCCGGAGGGTATCTCTCGCGAGACGCCTGGCTTCAACCCCATATCCCTTAACGGGAGCCACGACCCTGAACCGATATTGTGGCCGGAACCTAGTCGCTCCGGAGCAATATTCCAAGAGGTTTTTTCTGTTCCAGACACCCTTAAAGGCCCACCTGTTGTCCCACGACAACGCGCTCAATACCGCCCAAATCAGCCCGTGGCGGATGTGGAACGGTTAATCCTGCCGCCTGCATCATTTGGCTCACCTGCCTGCTTTGATCGTACCCAACTTCAACGATCAGCCCGCCCCCCGGTGCCAACAACTTCGCGGCTTGAGGGACGATGATGCGGTAGGCATCGAAACCGTCGGGACCACCATCAAGGGCCAGGTGCGGATCGTTGTCCCGTACTTCTGCATCGAGCGTCTGGATATCCAACGAACGGATATACGGCGGGTTCGACACGATCAGATCAAAAAAACCTGACAATCCGGCAGCGTAGTTGCACTGAATGAAACTTGCGCGATGAGCGATACCGAGCCGCTCGGCGTTCAGCTCCGCCGTTGCAATCGCTTCGCAACTAATATCGGTGCCCGTTCCAATCGCCTGATGGAGCTCGCTGAGCAGCGCCAACAAAATGGCACCAGATCCCGTTCCGATGTCGGCGATACGAATTTCTCCTTCAAAGATGGGATTGCTTCGCACGAATTCAAGTGCGGCTTCGACCACGGTCTCGGTGTCAGGCCGTGGAACAAGTGTCGCTTTTGAAAGGCGCAGATCGAGGCCCCAGAATTCTTTGTGGCCCAATATGCGGGCAATCGGCTCATGTTCGATCCGACGCTTTGCGAAGCTTTCGATAACGCCGGCTTCGACAGGGATAATCTGGCGCGCGCCGTGAACGGCCAGCCCGGTGTGATCAAGATCGAGCGCAGCGCCGATCAGCAATCGTGCGTCGAGTTCCGGCGAATCTATGCCGCTCTCTTTCAAGCGTGCAGCCAGCGTCCGCCGTGCGACGTCAACGCTTAGTCCAGCGAGCTTGGCAGCGGTCACGCCGCGTTGCCCTGTTCGGCGAGCTGTGCGGCCTGATGCTCGGTGGTGAGCGCGTCCACCAATTCGCCCAGTGCTTCGCCCGCGATGACTTGAGGCAATTTGTACAGCGTGAGATTGATGCGATGATCGGTCACGCGGCCTTGCGGAAAATTATAGGTGCGGATTCGCTCGGAGCGATCGCCGGACCCGACCTGTCCTTTGCGTTCGGCCGAACGCTCGGCATCCACGCGCTGGCGCTCGGCGTCGTAAACGCGCGAGCGCAGGATGTTCATCGCCGATGCACGGTTCTTATGCTGCGAGCGGCTGTCCTGCATGTTGACGACGATGCCGGTGGGAATATGGGTGATGCGGATCGCGGACTCGGTTTTGTTGACGTGCTGACCGCCGGCGCCCTGCGCGCGCATGGTTTCGATCCGCAGATCGCTGTCCTTGATGTCGATATCGACATCTTCCGCTTCCGGTAGCACTGCGACCGTTGCTGCGGATGTGTGGATGCGGCCCTGAGTCTCCGTGTCCGGGACGCGCTGTACGCGATGGACACCGGATTCGAACTTGAGTTTGGCGAAGGCGCCACGGCCCTGCAGCTCGGCAACGATTTCCTTGAAGCCGCCCATGGTGCCTTCGCTGGCGGACATCACTTCGACCTTCCAGCCCTGCAACGCTGCAAAGCGCTCATACATCCGGAACAGATCGCCCGCGAACAGAGAGGCTTCGTCGCCGCCAGTACCGGCACGGATTTCCAACATGACGTTGCGCTCGTCCATCGCATCCTTCGGCAAGAGAGCGATGCGGATATGCTGCGCCAATTCATCCCGGCGCGCCTCGAGGTCGGGGCGCTCGCTTTCCGCCATCGCCCGCATGTCGGAATCGGTTTGCGGGTCGGCAATCAGGGACTCGATGTCGGACATCTCCGCCGTTGCCGCGCGATAGGCTTTCACGGCATCGACGACAGGGGTCAGTTCACTCAGTTCGCGGGTGATGCGGACATAGGTGTCCGAATTCACCTGACCGAGCAATTCGGCCTCAAGCGCCGCGTGACGTGCCAGCAAGGTATCAAGTTTGGCTTCAGGCAGCATTTCAATCTCGGTTGGTCAGGTGATTCATAGGCGTAGCGTTCGGCGGATAAGCCAGACAACGGCGCTAAAGCGGAAGCCCTTCAGCCTCGGCGAATTCCATCAGCTTGCTGCGGATCGACAACGAGCCGGTCGGCGCGTCCAGCAGCGGCATCATCATCGCTTCAGCCTTCTTGGCGTTCAACTCGAGAAGCAACGCCTTGACGGGACCATGTGCGGTCGCCGACAGCGACAACGAGCGATAGCCGAGCGCAACCAGGGCCAGCGCGCCAAGCGGCTGTGATGCCATCTCACCGCACAGCGATGCAGATCTTCTGGCCGCATTCGCCTTTCTGACGATGTCGCGCAGCGCGCGCAGGATCGGCGCCGAGAGCGTATCGAAACGATCGGTGACGCGGGAGTTGCCGCGGTCGACAGCGAACATGAACTGGAACAGGTCATTTGAGCCGACCGATACGAAATCGACGCGCTTCAGCAACTCATCCATCTGGTAGAGCAGGGCAGGCACCTCGACCATGGTGCCGACATCAACGCGTTCCGGTAGCGTATGGCCGTGCTGCCTCAAATAGGTAAGTTCACGCTCGATCACCAGCTTCGCCTGATCGAATTCGTCGACCTGCGAGACCATCGGGAACATCACGCGCAGATAACGGCCGCTGGCAGCACGCAGCAGTGCCCGGATTTGTCCGCGCAGAAGCCCCGGCCGGTCGAGGCCGAGCCGGATCGCGCGCCATCCGAGCGCGGGATTTTCCTCGACGATCGTATCCATATACGGCAGCGCTTTGTCGCCGCCGATGTCCAGGGTGCGGAACGTCACCGGCTTGTCGCCGGCGGCATCCAGGACCGTTCGGTAGAGGGCAAGCTGCTCGCTGGTGCGCGGCAGGCTCTGACCGACCATGAACTGCAACTCGGTGCGAAACAGTCCGATGCCCGACGAGCCGGTGTCATCGATGTGCGGAAGGTCGATGACAAGACCTGCGTTGATCATCAATTCGACCGGTTGACCATCCTTGGTCACGCACGGCTTGTCCCGCAGTTCGCGATATTGCTCCTGGCGGCGGGCGCGGAAGCGGACGCGCTCCGCATACGCCGACTGGATTTCCATCGAGGGACGAATGTAGATCGATCCCGAGGTGCCATCGACGATGATCGCGTCGCCCGGGTCGCCGATGCCGGCCGCATTCTGCACTTCGCCAACGGCAGGAATCCCCAGCGCCCGCGCAACGATCGAGACGTGTGAGTTGGCGGTGCCTTCTTCCAGCACAAGCCCGCGCAGGCGCTTGCGGTCGTAGTCGAGCAGCGCCGCGGGGCCCATCGAGCGGGCGATCAGGATGGCATTGTCGGGCAATTGCTCGCGCGACGGCGCGTGATCCTGGCCAACGAGTTGTCGCATCAGCCGGTAACCAAGGTCCTCCAGGTCATGGAGGCGATCACGCAAGTACGGATCGGTCGAGCGCAACATGCGCGCGCGCGTGTCCGATTGAACACGCTCAACAGCGGCTTCCGCGGTGAGACCTGTGGCGACAGCCTCGTGCAGCTTGTGTTGCCAACCCTGGTCGTTGGCGAACATCCGATACGCTTCCAGCACATCGCGGTGTTCGCCGCCCTCGGCAACGTCGCCGCGCTCCAGCATGCGATCGAGATCGGCGCGCAGCTTGAGGATCGCGGTGTCCAGCCGCTTGAGTTCTCTCGGAAGATCTTCGGCGATGTAATTGGTGATGACGACGCGCGGCTCGTGCAGCACGACGTGCCCGAGGGCAATGCCGTCCGAGAGGACGGCGCCGGTCTTGTGCAGCGAATGGCGCGCGGCCGGTTCGGCGCCCGGTTTCGCAATGGCGGACAACTCGCCGGAGGCGATCATTTCCGCGACCACCATGGCGGTGGTTTGCAGCGCCTCGACCTCTTCCTCGACGTACGTGCGGTGGGCGCGGTTCTGCACCACCAGCACCCCGAGCGTGTTGCCCGAACGCAGGATCGGTACCCCGAGGAAGGAATGATAAATTTCTTCGCCGGTTTCCGGACGATACGAGAATGCGGGATGCGACTGTGCGTCGGACAGGTTCAGCGGCGTCGCTTCGCTGGCGACAAGACCGACGAGACCTTCGTGTGCAGTGAGAACCGTCTGGTGGACTGCGTTGCGGTTCAGACCTTCCGTGGCATAGAGCTCAAGCGTGTTGTCGATGCGCAGCACGTAGGTCGAGCAGACCTCCGCCACCATGTTGGCGGCGATCAGCACCACGATCTTGTCGAGGCGGTCCTGAGCGCTGACCGGTTCGGCCATCACTTCGCGGAGCCGTCTCAGCAAGACGCGGGGGCCTCCCAGCGCGCTCCGCATCCGTTGACATCCTTCGCTGCAACTCAAGCGCGGCCCCTTGAGGCCGCGATAGCGTTAACCAGTGGTAAACAAACAATAATTCAGGGCTGCGCACTCTTGGAGCCCGCCAATCCGTGACATTTTCGATGTCAGGATCAGGGACGAAAAAGCAACGGCCTTATCCTGAGGCTATATCGAATCGAGGCTCATTTTGCCAAGCAAAACACTTGCCAAATAACAGCCCTGAGATGGCAGGAAAGGTCGGATTGTCGCAGTGCAGCGAAGGCGCGGAACTGGTGTGGCGTCTCGCAATTGCCGATCACTCTTGCGGCCGGTCTCTTATCGGCAATTGTGAGACAGAAGCCACACCAGCATTTTGACTTTGCTAGTGTCCTTTCGTCTCCGAATAACCGTATGAGCGCGCCGCAAATCGATCGGTTATTCGGAGACGGGACACTAGCGTTCCGCGCCGCACCGAGATCAGGCCTGATCCAGGCCGTACAAGGTATGCAGTGTGCGAACCGCCAATTCCGTGTAAGCGGCATCGATCAGCAGCGAGAACTTGATCTCGGAAGTAGTGATCGCTCGAATATTGATGTTGCGGTCCGAGAGCGCCTTGAAGGCTTGTGCGGCAACACCTGCATGGCTGCGCATGCCGATGCCGATGACGGAAACCTTGGCAACATCGGTCGCGCTGTCGACAGCCTTGTAGCCGATCTTGTCCTTCGCCTTGGTGATGGTGTCCTTGGCGCGGGTGTATTCGGACGCAGGGACCGTGAAGGTCAGATCGGTGGTCTTGCCATCTTGCGACACGTTCTGAACGATCATGTCGACATTGATGCTGGCATCCGCAAGCGGACCGAAGATGGCCGCCGCGACACCCGGTTTATCTTCGATCTGGCGAACGGAGATCTGGGCTTCATCCTTCGAGAAGGCGATGCCGGTGACGACTTGGCTCTCCATAATTTCCTCCTCGCTGCAGATCAGCGTTCCCGGCGGCGTGCCGTGGGCATCAATATCTTCCGGTTTGTCAAAGCTCGAGCGCACGAACACGCGCACGTTGTGCACCATGCCGAGCTCGACGGAGCGCACCTGCAGGACCTTCGCGCCCTGGGACGCCAACTCCAGCATTTCCTCGAACGCAACCTTGTCGAGGCGCTTGGCTTTTGGCACCACGCGGGGGTCGGTGGTGTAGACGCCATCAACGTCGGTGTAGATGTCGCAGCGGTCGGCCTGGATCGCCGCCGCAATGGCCACGGCCGACGTGTCTGAGCCGCCGCGCCCAAGGGTGGTGATGCGGCCGGTCGGCTCATGGATGCCCTGGAAGCCGGCGATGACCGCGACCTCTTTGCGTTCCTTGAAACGCTTGATCAGTTCGCCGCCGTCGATTCCGGTAATACGGGCAGACGCATGGGCGTCGCTGGTCTGGATCGGAATTTGCCAGCCCTGCCACGACCGGGCCTGAATGCCGAGCGCCTGCAGCGCGATTGCGAGCAGGCCGGATGTGACCTGCTCTCCCGAGGCGACAATGGCGTCGTATTCGCGCGCATCGTGCAGCGCCGACGTCTCGGTGGCCCAGGCGACCAATTCATTGGTTTTGCCGGACATGGCCGAGACCACCACGGCGACATCGTGGCCGGCATCCACTTCGCGTTTGACGTGCTGCGCGACGTTGCGAATGCGTTCGATATTAGCGACGGACGTGCCGCCGAATTTCATCACAAGGCGGCCCATGGCGAACGGCGCAGTCCTAGCTGATCTGATTGTTGAGGCGGTTCCGCGCAAAACGACGGTACAACCCTGAAAAGGCGGCTATACATACCCATCGGGTCGCGGGCAAGCAATCCCATCGGAAATTGGGACTTTGAGGTCAGTATGGGGCGTTATATCGACGAGATTCTGCAGCCCGGCGAGAAAGTGCTGTATTCGACAACCATACACGGAATCATCTACGTCCCCGGCCTGCTGTGTCTTTTGCTCGCCGCGATCGGCCTTTTCGGAGCGCAAATGGCCTCAAATGACGGTTTGCAGAAGATTTTGTGGGTGGTTAGCGCATTGCTCGCGGCTATCGCCGTCTTTGAGCTATTGCGAGCCTGGTTTCGGCGCTGGATCGTTGAAACCGACGTGACGTCACTTCGGGTCGTCCACAAGGAAGGTTTCATCAAGCGCCAGACGTTCGAGATGAGCCTGGACAAGATCGAGAGCGTCGATGTCGAGCAGAGTATTGCCGGGCGAATTTTTGGCTGGGGAAACGTGACGGTTATGGGTGTAGGCGAGGGCAGAAAAACGATTAAGATGATCGCCTCGCCGCTCGAATTCCGGAATCACATCACGGCGAGATAGACGTCCGTTCTCATGCGTACGCGGCAGTAGCAATGTTGAGCACCAGTTCGTTATCGGCCTCTACCGTTGACCCCAAGGAAGTCGCGCGCTTCTCGCAGTTGTCCGAGCAGTGGTGGGATCCCAAGGGCAAGATGGCCCCGCTGCACAAGATCAATCCGCTGCGACTCGCCTATATTCGCGACGCGATCTGCCGGAAGTTCGACCGCAATCCCAAAAGCCTGAACTGCCTGTCAGGCCTGCGCATTCTCGATATCGGTTGTGGCGCTGGCTTGCTGTGCGAGCCCCTGGCGCGCCTTGGTGCTCAGGTCGTAGGCGTCGACCCGTCCGAAACCAACATCGCCGTGGCCAAGCTGCACGCGGATCGATCGCATCTTCTGATCGATTATCGCTGCACCACCGTCGAAGACATCAATCCGCGCGAGCGTTTTGACATCGTATTGGCCATGGAAGTGGTCGAGCATGTCGCTGACGTCGGTCTCTTCCTCGATCATTGCGCCGCATTGCTCAAGCCTGCGAGCATGATGGTGATCTCCACCATCAACCGAAATTGGAAGAGCTTCGCGCTCGCCATCGTCGGCGCGGAATATGTGCTGCGCTGGCTGCCGCGTGGCACCCATCAATGGGACAAGTTCGTAACTCCCGCCGAGATCACCCATCATCTCGACCGCAACAAGCTCGCCATCAGCGATCAGGCCGGTGTGGTCTACAGTCCGATTGCGGACAAATGGGGCCTGTCGTCGGATATGGACGTCAACTACATGATGATCGCCGAGGCTGCGGTCTAGACATAAATTGACCAGCCTCCTGTCGTATCCGAGTCCGGATAACAGGTGGTGCAATCC
This sequence comes from Bradyrhizobium sp. SYSU BS000235, assembly GCF_049747295.1. Classification (NCBI taxonomy): domain Bacteria; kingdom Pseudomonadati; phylum Pseudomonadota; class Alphaproteobacteria; order Hyphomicrobiales; family Nitrobacteraceae; genus Bradyrhizobium; species Bradyrhizobium sp. SYSU BS000235. The sequence goes on along the minus strand of NZ_JBMHJM010000001.1, from coordinate 2,051,887 downwards.
GGGCATGACGGGGTGCCGGTTGACCTGAACCGTCAGGCAGTGGCTTTTATGATTGCTCATCGCCCTGCCTGCTCGGTTGAAATCACATCATGACCCAATTTGTCTGGCTCTGGATTCCCTTCACCCTGATGGGGGCAGCAGGGCAGGTCGTGCGCAACGCCATGCAGCGCGGTTTGACGGCACAGCTCGGAACGTTGGGCGCGACGCACATCCGCTTCCTGTTCGGTTTTCCGTTCTCGCTGATTTTCTTAAGCCTCATTCTCGCAACGACCGGCGACCGGTTGTCCTGGCCGGAGGCGGGATTCTGGCCGTGGCTTGTGACCGGCGGTATGGCGCAGATTATCGCCACCGCCCTGATGCTGATGGCAATGAATGAACGGTCGTTTGTGGTGACCACCGCGTATCTCAAGACCGAGGCCATTCAGGCCGCGGTTTTCGGTTTTGTCTTCCTTGCAGATCATCTCACAGTTCTGAAAGTCGTGGCGATCTTGATCGCCACCATCGGCGTGGTCATCACCGCGCTGCGCCCGGGCGGTGCCAAGGGCTTCGGCAGCCTCAAGCCGACGTTGATTGGCCTTTTGGCAGCGTCATTCTTTGCATTGTCGGCGGTCGGCTATCGCGGCGCGATCCTGAATGTGGCCAATGTCAGTTTCGTCACCGCGGCGAGCCTGACCTTGGTGGCAACGCTGCTGATGCAGAGCATCATCCTGTCCGCGTGGCTGATTGTGCGTGCGCCCGGCACGATGACCGCGATCTTCCGGCTCTGGAAGCCGTCGATGTTCGCCGGCTTCATGGGATCGTTCGCATCGTTGTTCTGGTTTCTTGCTTTCGCGCTCACGGCCGCGGCGAATGTTCGAACGTTGGCGCTGGTCGAAGTGCTGTTCGCGCAGGGTGTCGCGTACTATTCGATGAAACAGCCGATCTCGATGCGCGAGGTGAGCGGCATTGTATTGATTTTGGTCGGCGTGGCGATGCTTGTTGCCGGCTGATTATTTTTTGAGGGCGAGTAACACCGCGCCTGCAGCAATCAGGCCGATGCCGAGCCATCCGCTGGCCGAGGGGCGCTCGCCCAGAAACACGAAAGCGAACAGGGCCACAAGCACGACGCTCAGTTTGTCGATCGGCGCAACGAGCGTCGCGGGCCCGAGCTTGAGGGCGCGAAAATAGCACAGCCACGAGGCGCCCGTGGCCAGCCCGGATAGTACGAGAAACAGCCAAGTTCTGCCGGAGATTGGTCCCGGCGTACGGAACTGGCCTGTGCCGAACAGAATGATTGCGAAGCTCGCCAGCACGATAACCGTGCGGATGAATGTTGCCAGGTCGGGATTGATGTTCTCGACGCCGACTTTCGCGAAGATCGCTGTGAGCGCCGCGAACACTGCCGACAAGAGTGCCCAGAATTGCCAGGAGCCTTGCCACGATGACATCGTTTCAGGGCTCATGGGCAACCCAGCGAGTTCATGGCCTAGTTCCGGTCGTCCGGAAGAATCGGCAGCGGCGCCACCTCGATGCCCTCATCGACCAAAGCCTTCGCTTCTTCCGCGGTGGCTTCGCCGTAAATTGCGCGATGCTCGATGTCGCCGTAGTGCATCTTGCGCGCTTCGTCCGGGAACTTGTTTCCGACGTTGTCGGCGTTCTTCAAAACATGATCGCGCAGCTCTTTGATCTTGGCGATCAACTCGCGCTCCTGCGGCGCCATGACCAGCGATGACGATCCGCTCTCATCTGCGGCGGGAGCAGGTTGTGGCGCTGGCGTTGCCTGCTTCGATTTGCCTTTGGTCGCAATCCGCGGAGCCATGATCGCTTTTTCGACTTTGGTCGAATCGCACATCGGACACGCGACGAGGCCGCGCTTGCGCTGGCTGTCGTAAGCGGACGAACTTTGAAACCAGCTTTCGAAATCGTGGCCGCGCTCACAGCGCAACGCGTAGCGGATCATGCCGATCCTCGCACAAGGTGCAGATGGTCCGGACCTGCCTTCGGGTCGGCCAGAGTGAAGCGGCGGCCATGCTGCAGGGACGGAATGGTCTTGCGAACGGTCGCGACTTTCGCCGGGTCGATCTTCGCCAGGATGACGCCGGTTTCCGTGCCGGCTTCGGCGAGGATTTCACCCCAGGGATCGACGATCAGCGAATGGCCGTAAGTTTCCCGTCCGCTTTCATGCTTTCCGGCTTGAGCTGCGGCGAACACGAAGCATCCGTTCTCGATGGCGCGGGCACGCAACAGCGTGTGCCAGTGTGCCTGTCCGGTGCGAACCGTGAACGCCGATGGAACCGAAATGAAAGCCGCGCCGGCTTCGGCGAGCGCACGGTAAAGCGCGGGGAAGCGCACATCGTAACAGATCGTCAGGCCGAGGCGACCCCACGGCAGATCCGAGATCACCGCCGTTTCGCCGGGTTGATAATTCGCGGACTCGCGGTAGCTCTCGCCGCCGTCGAGTTCGATATCGAACATATGGATCTTGTCGTAGGTGGCGAGAATGTCGCCGGTCGGCGCAATCAGGAACGATCGATTGACGGCACGCTCCGGCGTGGCCCTGAGGGCCAGAGATCCGATGTGAAGGTAGATCTTCAGTTCGCGCGCGAGCTCACGATAAGCCTTGAGCGAAAGGTCGTCCTCCTGGCTCGCGAGAACTTCGAACAGGCCTTTGCGGTTGACCTGAATGATGTTGCTCACTTCAGGTGTCTGCACGTAGTCGGCGCCCTTGGCCTTGGCCTCACGGATCAGCTTGATCCCTTCGGCAAGGCTCGTCTCTGGCAGCATCGCGGTGCGCATCTGCACCATGGCTGCGGTAAACGGAGCGCCGGCTTCAATCGTGCTCATGACGAAACCTTCTGGCCATCGAGCAAGCCGTCGAGCTTGCCCTCGCGATCGAGCGCATAGAGATCGTCACACCCGCCGATATGCGTCCTGTCGATGAAGATCTGCGGGAATGTCGCGCCACCCTTGGCGCGTTCCACCATCTCCGCGCGCCATGACGGATCAACCGACACGTCGAATTCCTTAAAAGCAGCCTTCTTCCGGGTCAGAAGGGACTTCGCAGCACTGCAATAGCCGCAGCCGGGGCGGGTATAGATTTCAATCTCAGCAGGCATGTTGTGTCTCGACAAGGGTGAAAGAATGCAAATTATATGGGGGCCTTGAACGTGTCCACAACCCGCGCGAACACCAGCACGTCCACCTGCGCAGCCCTGGCCCGCAACAGCGCGCGGGCGCAGGCATCGAGCGTCGCGCCCGACGTCAACACATCGTCAACCAGGACAATGCGTCGGCCTTGCACGGAAGATTTTTTCTCCAAAGGCACCTTGAACGCGCCCTGCACGTTGAGCGCTCGCTCGGATTTGGACAATCCGATTTGCTGCAGCGTCGGACGGACGCGTTGCAGGGCGTTGCCGATGACCGGCAAGCGGGTTTCACGGCTGATGATGTTGGCCAGGGCGCCGGACTGGTTGTAGCGGCGGCTCCAGCTCCGCCGCCAATGCAACGGCACCGGGATGAGGGCATCCGCCTCGTTGAGGAGCTCGCGACCGGCGCGGGCCATCCAGCGTCCCATGGTGGGAGCAAGGTCCGTCCGATCCTGATACTTCAGCGCATGGACCAGGGTCCGTGCGACATCGTCATAGCGCACCGCGGCGCGGGCGCGCTGGTAAGCCGGCGGCTTCGCGATGGCTTCCATCGAAAGGAAACCCGGGCCGGGGTCGTAGACAAAGGGAATCCCAAGCCGGACGCAGAATGGCGGTGCGATAAACGACAGCTTGGCCCAGCAGGTGGCGCATACGCCTTCACCGGCGACAGGCTCGTGGCAGGACACACACAGGGTCGGCAACGCGATATCCAGCGCCGCGCGCGGAATGGCCATGCACGCGTCCCGACAGCCCTTGAGCACGCGAAACACCCCGTCCCGTACCCGGGCCCTCAAAGGATGCGATGCTGTCTGGTCCAATCCTGACATATCTCCCCCGCAAATGAAGGCTAAACGGGAGATACGGTTGGCTCAAGTGGGCTTTCGGCGCGCGAGAGCTTTCGGCGATTGTCAGACGACGGTGCAAGACGTACCAACGGCCCATGACGATGAATGATAATCCTCCGCGCCTGTTTGACCGCACCTTGCTCGACCAGCGCCAGCGTCGCGCGACGAGGCTCGGGCCCGCGACATTTTTGCTGGATCGCGTGGCCGAGGATTTGGCGGAGCGCCTGCATGCCGTGCTGCGCGAGTTCTCCAATGGCGTTGATCTTGGTACGCCGGGTGATCAGGTGCGCAGCGCGATCGACGCGAGTGTGCGGCAACTGGCGGCGGTCGCTTTGCAGGCATCCGACAGCGAGCCCTTGCCGCTGGCTCCGCAATCCATCGATCTTGCGGTCTCGGCGTTGGCTCTGCAGTTGGTGAATGATCTGCCGGGCGTGCTGGCGCAGGTGCGCCGCGCCCTCAAGCCGGATGGACTGCTGCTCGCGGCATTGATCGGTGGCGACACCCTGACAGAGCTGCGGCAATCCTTCGCTGCGGCTGAAGCCGAAGTCGAAGGCGGGGTATCGCCGCGCGTCGCGCCATTTGCCGATCTGCGCGATGTCGGTGCTCTGCTGCAGCGTGCGGGTTTTGCATTGCCGGTCACGGACGTGGATCGCATCGTGGTGCGGTACGACAATGCGTTCGCACTCATGCATGACCTGCGGCGCATGGGGGCGACCAATATTCTGACCGAGCGTCGCCGGACGCTCTCTCGCCGGGCCACAATGCTGAAGATGGCGCATGTCTATGCGGAGCGCTTCGCCGATCCCGACGGGCGCATTCGCGCCACGTTCGATATCATCTGGCTCTCGGGATGGGCCCCTCACGAAAGCCAGCAGAAGCCGCTCAAGCCGGGCTCGGCGAAGATGAGCCTGGAGGCTGCGGTGAAAGGCAAATCGAAGACGTGAGGCTTTTGCTGGTGTGATGCGCTGGGGTTGCGTGTGCATCATCACTAGAGTCCCGATTCCGAAGTTCGCATCATTCCGCGGCTCGTTCGTCTGCGAACGTCGGAATCGAAGGACTCTAGCAAGTTATTGTTCTAGTGTGGCTTTGGTTCTGAAGTCCGCATCCCGGACTCGCCGCACGAATGATGCGGACTTCAGAACCGCCACACTAGCTTTCCGCGTGCAACGCGTGCGCGTCACAGAAGCAGATCGGTGAGGTGCGGAATGAGGGGAATGTCGGCCGGCGGCATCGGGTAGTCGCGCAGTTTGTTGGCGCGAACCCATGCGAGATTTTGACCTTCGCGCGCGGTGACGATGCCTTCCCACTTCCGGCAGATGTAAAGCGGCATGAGCAGGTGGAAAGTATCATACGCGTGGCTGGCGAACGTCAGCGGCGCGAGACACGGCTCCTGCACCGTGATGCCGAGCTCTTCGGCGAGCTCGCGGATCAATGCCGGTTCGGGCCGCTCGCCGGGCTCGAGCTTCCCACCTGGAAACTCCCACAGTCCGGCCAGTGCTTTTCCTTCGGGACGCTGCGCGATGAGGACGCGGTTATCGGCGTCGATCAGCGCGCAGGCGACAACGAGGGTGAGTTTGATCACGACCGGTAGTCGCCGTTGATCGTGACATACTCCTTGGTGAGGTCACATGTCAGCACGCGGTCGGTTCCCTTGCCGAGACCGAGGCTGACCTTGATCTGGATTTTCTGTTGCTTCATCAGCGCGGAGACTTCCGCTTCGTTGTAGGACGGATCGCGCGCGCCCTTGGTCGCGACGCGAATGCCGTTGAACGAGATCGACAGTTTATCGCGGTCGGCCGGCTCGCCGGCTTTGCCGACGGCCATGACGACGCGGCCCCAGTTGGCGTCCTCGCCGGCGGCCGCGGTTTTCACCAGCGGCGAGTTGGCGATGGACATCGCAATCTTGCGCGCGGATTTCTTCGACGTTGCACCCTCAACGATGATCTCGATCAGCTTGCGTGCGCCTTCACCGTCGCGTGCAACCTGCTCGGCGAGATCCGCCAGCACGCCATGAAACGCCTTCGTGAACGCCTTCAGCTTGGGGTCGGCGGCGCGGGTGATTTTCGGTGCGCCATTGGCTGCGGCTGCACCGGTCGCAAATGCGAGCAGGGTATCGGACGTCGAGGTGTCGCCGTCGATCGTCACCGCGTTGAAGGTGTCTTCGACACCGGTCTTGAGCAACGACTGCAGCACGCCTGAGGAGATCGGCGCGTCCGTGAAGATAAATGACAGCATGGTCGCCATGTCCGGCGCGATCATGCCGGCGCCTTTCGCCATGCCGTTGATGTGGACTTCCGTTTTGCCGATCTTGACCGTCGCGGTCGCGACTTTGGGGAAGGTGTCAGTAGTCATGATGGCGCGGGCGGCATCATGCCAACCACCCTCTGCCGCGCTCTGCACGAGGTTATCGAGCACGCCGTCGAATTTCGTTGCGTCAAGCGGCTCACCGATGACGCCGGTCGAAGCCAGGAAGATCCTGGCCGGTGTCGTTCCCGCTGCTTTCGCGGCGATTGAGGCGGTCAGAGTAGTGGACTGCTTACCGCTTTTGCCGGTGAAAGCGTTGGCGTTGCCGGAATTGACCACTAGTGCGCGGGCTTCGCCGCCCTTCAGCTTCGCGCGGCACCAGTCCACTGCGGCGCTCGGGCACTTGGACTTGGTGAACACGCCCGCGACGGCGGTGCCTTTGTCGAACAAGGCCAACAGGACGTCGGTGCGGTCCTTGTAACGAATGCCGGCTGCGGCGGTCGCAAGGCGCACACCGGCGATCCGCGGCATATCAGGAACGTGGGTGGGGGCGAGAGGCGAGACCGTTGTCGACATTGAAATCTTCCGGATTTGAGACTGGGCGCATCAAACGCATCAGGCGGGTGAATCGCAAGGTCGAAAAAGGCTGAAATGAAAAATGCCCGGCGCGAGCCGGGCATTCTCTGTCTCGGAATGTCACAGATGACGAAACCGTGACGCTTATTTTTTCTTCATCATGGCGCCGCCCGGGGCGGCCTTTGCGTCCGGAGCCGGCGTGGCTGCCGCTGCGGGCTCGTCCTTCTTGTCGAGGCGCTCGATCTTCGCGGCTTCACGCAGCTTGGTGACGTAGTCGGACTGCGCCTTACGAACGACGAAGGACTCGATCTGCGGCTTCACCTGGTCAAATGGCGGCGGCTTGCGGTCGCGCTTTTCCTCGACCTTGATGACATGCCAACCGAACTGGGACTTCACGGGATCGGAAATCTTGCCGGGCTCGAGTGCAAAGGCGGCCGCGGAAAATTCCGGCACCATTTGTTCCTTGGTGAAGAAACCGAGGTCGCCACCGTCCGCGGCGCCTGGATCCTTCGACTTCTTCTTGGCGAGTTCCGCGAAGTCGGCGCCCTTCTTGAGCTCTTCGACGATCGCTTTCGCCTCTTCCTCGGTCGGAACGAGGATATGCCGTGCATGGACTTCCTTTTCGCCGGAAACCTGCTTGGTGGCGTCCTCGTAGACCTTCTTCATGGCCTCGTCGGTGACTCCGGCCTTGCCCTCGGTGTTGAGGATGCTGTCCATCAAGAGCCGGTCCCGGGCAAAAGAAAGCTTCTTCTTGAAGTCGGCGCTGTCGCCGACTTTTTTGTCCTCGGCGGCCTTGGCGACGATTTTCATGTCGATCAGGAAAGAAATCAGGTTTTCGCGGCGGGTGGCGGGGTCCATCTGCTGCAGGCTCGGTCCAAGCTCTTCCTCGGCAACCGTCAGGTCGCTCTGGTGGATTTCCGCACCGTTAACCTTTGCGATCACGGGGTCGGCATTTTGCGCGTACAACGGCTGGCCGGCCATCAAGAGAACCGCGAGACAAGTTGCCGCGGCGGTCGAGAGCAGGCCGGATCGCGTACTCAGGGCCGTGCGGGGTTGAGAAACAGTCATGGAAAATCCTTATGGGTCAAAGTCGGACGGTTCGGGACGGCGGACACTCGCCCAACCATTGCCGAGAAGCAACGCGAAAAAGCCGCCAAAATCATGAAATCCTTGACAGGTTCGCGCGTTGACAAGGCTTGGAGCCGCCCATATCTCTCCGCACGGGATCTTGAGGCTGCTGTGGGACAATGCCGCGGTTGACCACGTGAACCCCGGAATTCGTTTCCCGCACTCATCTGCAAGGGTTTGCTCCCGCAAGGAATTCTGGGAATACGCCTCTCACGGGTCAATGGCCGCGGTTTCCGTGGCCGCAACGCCAAACTGCAAGACAGGAATTTTCGATGCTCGGTGCGCTCGCCCGCAAGTTTTTCGGCTCTGCCAACGACCGGCGAATCAAAGGCTATCAGTCTCGCGTCAATGCCATCAATGCACTGGAGCCCGAAGTTTCGGCATTGTCCGACGAAGCGCTGAAGGCGCGAACTGTCGAATTCCGCAAACAGATCGCCGAAGGCAAGAGCCTTGACGATTTGCTGGTGCCGGCCTTCGCAACTGTTCGGGAAGCTGCCAAGCGCGCCCTCGGCCAGCGGCATTTCGATGTCCAGCTCGTCGGCGGCATGGTTCTGCACGAGGGCGACATCGCCGAGATGAAGACTGGTGAAGGCAAGACGCTGGTCGCGACCCTGCCGGTCTATCTCAATGCGCTCGCGGGCAAGGGCGTTCATGTGGTCACGGTCAACGATTACCTGGCCAAGCGCGACTCCGACTGGATGTCCCAGGTCTACGGCTTCCTCGGCCTTACCACGGGCGTGATCGTCCACGGCCTCGACGATGCCGAGCGGCAAGCCGCCTATGGGTGCGACATTACTTACGGCACCAACAACGAGTACGGTTTCGACTATCTGCGCGACAATATGAAGTATCGCCTGGAGGACATGGTCCAGCGCGGGCACTTTTTCGCGATCGTCGACGAAGTCGACTCGATCCTGATCGACGAAGCCCGCACGCCATTGATCATTTCCGGCCCGCTCGATGACCGGTCCGACTTCTACAACACCATCGACACCTACATCCCGAAGCTCGAGAAGACCGCAGACTTCGAAGTCGATGAGAAGCAGCGCACCGTCACGCTGACCGAAGCCGGCATGGAGAAGATCGAGACCCTGCTGCGCGATGCCGGACAGCTCAAGGGCGACTCGCTCTACGACGTCGAGAACGTCTCCGTCGTTCACCATGTCAATCAGGCGCTCCGCGCGCATTCGCTGTTCACCCGCGACAAGGACTACATCGTTCGCGACAGTGAGGTCGTCATTATCGACGAATTCACCGGCCGCATGATGCCGGGCCGGCGTTATTCCGAAGGTCTCCATCAGGCGCTGGAAGCGAAGGAACATCAGCCGGTTCAGCCGGAGAACCAGACGCTCGCCTCGATCACCTTCCAGAACTATTTCCGCATGTACGAAAAGCTGGCCGGCATGACCGGTACGGCGGCGACCGAAGCGGACGAACTGTTCGACATCTACAAGCTCGAAGTCATCGAGGTGCCGACCAACCTGCCGATCGCGCGTCTCGACGAGGACGATGAGGTCTATCGAACGGCCGAGGAAAAGCACCGCGCCATCCTGGCGGAGATCGAGCGCGCCAATGCGCGTATGCAGCCGGTGCTGGTGGGTACGGCTTCGATCGAGAAGTCGGAAGTGCTCGGTGAGTTCTTGAAGAAGAACGGCTACAAGCTGATCGATTTCGGCAATCCGAAAGCGATGGAAAAGCTGTACGCAGCCGCGCGCGCAGGCAAGCCAGCGAAGCTGTTCGCGGTGCTGAATGCACGTTTCCACGAACAGGAAGCTTATATCGTCGCCGAAGCTGGTGTTCCGGGTGCGATCACCATCGCGACCAACATGGCCGGCCGTGGTACCGACATCAAACTCGGTGGTTCGCTCGAAATGCGCGTTGCGCAGGAAACGGCGGACATCACGGACGAGGCCGAGAAGCAGGCGCGGATCGCACAGATCAAGGCTGATATCGAACGTTTTCGCGAGATCGTGTTGAAGGCGGAAGAAACGATCGAAATTGAGCCGGCGAAGGGCAGCAGGCCGGCAAAGACGATCACCAAGCCGGGTGGTCTCTACATCATCGGCTCCGAACGTCATGAATCACGTCGTATCGACAACCAGCTGCGGGGCCGCGCCGGCCGCCAGGGTGACCCGGGCCGCACCAAGTTCTACCTGTCGCTGGAAGACGACTTGATGCGTATCTTCGGCTCGGACCGGCTCGACACCATGTTGACGCGTCTCGGCCTGAAGGAAGGCGAGGCGATTATCCATCCGTGGATCAACAAGGCTCTCGAAAAGGCACAGCAGAAGGTCGAAGCGCGCAACTTCGACATCCGCAAGAACCTCCTCAAGTTCGACGACGTGCAGAACGATCAGCGCAAGGCGATCTTCGAGCAGCGTGTTGATCTGATGCGCGATCAGAATGTCGCCGAGACCGTGGCGGACATGCGCCATGCCCTGGTCGATGATCTCGTCACCAAGCACATCCCCGAGCACGCCTACGCCGAGCAGTGGGACATCGAGGGCTTGGACGAAGAATTAAAGCGCGTGCTGGACCTGGATTTGCCGATCGAGGACTGGGCCAAGGAAGAAGGCATCGCCGACGAAGAAATGCTGGCGCGTATCGAGAAGCGCGTCGATGAACATATGGCGGCGAAGTCGGCGCAGTTCGGCCCGGATGTCATGCGCTATGTCGAGAAATCGATTCTGCTGCAGACGCTGGATCATTTGTGGCGCGAGCATCTGGTCATGCTGGATCACTTGCGTCAGGTGATTGGCCTGCGCGGCTACGGCCAGCGCGATCCGTTGCAGGAATACAAGTCCGAAGCGTTCGCGTTGTTCGAAGGCCTGATCGCGCACCTGCGTGAAGCGGTCACGGCACAGCTCGTGCGGGTTGAGATCGTTCCGCCGGAAGAGCAGCCGGAATTGCCGCAGATGGAAGCGCACAAACTCAACCCGAACACGGGTGAGGACGAGATGTCGTTTGCGGCGGCTTCACTCGCACCGGTCCCGGCGTCGGAGCGTGATCCGCAGAATCCTGCCACATGGGGCAAGATTGGACGCAACGAGGATTGTCCTTGCGGTTCAGGCAAGAAGTACAAGCATTGCCACGGACGCTACGTCTGAGGGGATGTCGCTCGAATTGAGTTCGAAGAAAAGAAGCCGGTCGAAAGACCGGCTCCTAGCTTGAATGTGGAGATCACCAAAAGGGCGATTCCACGGAATTCGCGCAAATCAACCGGGCCAAGATCAATCGGCGACTGCTGCTTCCTGCGCGTCTGCGCCGCTGTCAGAGCGTCGAGCTGCTCGGTACCGGCCCGGCGATAGGCCGTGATGTCGATGGAACAGCTTCGAAAACGCCGCCGCTGTCTCGTAACCAACCCGGCTGGCAATCCGTGCGATGGGCTCATCGCTGGTTTCCAGCAGAAACCCCGCCTCCGCCATCCGGCGTTCGATCACATAACGATGCATGGATTGGCCGACGAGCTTGGTAAAGCGCGCCGAAAATACCGAGCGGCCGAGTCCCACGCGCTGGCCAAGGTCGCTTAGCGTCCAGGGCCGCTCCGGGTTTTCGTGAATCAGCCTGAGTGCCGGTCCGATATGCGGGTCAGATATGGCGCCGAGCCAGCCGCCTTCTCCGGGACTGAGGGACGCGATCCAGCTTCGGAGCACCTCGACAAAGAGCACTTCTGTCAGTCGTGAAAGCGCGACGCGTTGGCCTGGACGCTCGAACGCGGCTTCGCTGACCATGCGGCGCAGGATTGCTTCAAGCCAACCAGCGTCCGCCGTCGGCTTCAGCAGGAGCACGGGCGGAAGTAACTCCAGCACGCTACCAAATAGCGGCCGTGAAACTGTGAAGTTGCCGCAAATCATGGTCGAGAGCGGCTTTGCACGGCCGCCGTGACGAACGACACCAAGGCGCGGGGACGGTCGATCGATATCCATAATCCGCAAAGGCTTGGCCCGGCGATCCGAATAAAACGCATGGGGCTCTCCGCGTGTGATGACGACAAAATCGCCCTCACTCATCTGGATTTCCTGCCCATGTTCGAGCGCGAGGGTCGCTGAGCCCTCGCTGACATAGTGAAACAGAGCGTATCGGCGCTCCGGCAACTCAAGATGCCAGGGATGGCCGAGCTCGAAGTGAAAGAGCAGCGACCCGCCGAGACGAACGCGATCGAGCACTTGGGCGAGGATATCCATGCCGCCGAGATTAGACCCCCGTACGATCGGACACAACATCTGGACGATTGATCTCTATCGTCCGGAAAGTCCGCACAATAGGTCATGTCGCGGCGGGCCGCCGTTACGAGCGGCAACCATTTCGCCAATTGCAGAATGGAAGAACCGCGACATTGCTGGAAACGCCTGTCCATTCCCCCGGACCGTGTTTGTCCGACATGCCAACAGGAACAATGAATGCGAAATCTCCTCCTCTCAGCCGCCACCGTACTCCTGGCCGGAACGACATTGGTCGGCTCCGTCCATTCCGCGGAACTGCCCAAGGGAGCAGCCCATAACATCGTGCTCGTGCACGGCGCTTTCGTGGACCAGACGAGCTGGCAGCCCGTTGCCGATATTCTCACGAAGAAAGGCTACAACGTCACGCTCGTCGAAAATCCGCTGACCTCGCTTGCTGCAGATGTCGATGCCACCAAGCAGGCGCTCGCGAAGCAGAATGGCAAGACCGTCCTCGTCGGCCACTCCTGGGGCGGCGTGGTCATCACGCAAGCCGGGAACGATCCCAAGGTCTCGGCGCTCGTTTACGTCTCCGCTTTCGCGCCTGACGTGGGACAATCCCTGGCGATGCTTGCCAAGAGCGGTCCGGCGACCGAAGGTGGCGCGGCGATTCATCCCGACGACAAAGGCAATCTGTACATCGATCCAAAGGTGTTTCCTTCGGCGGTCGCAGCTGACCTTCCCCCGAAGATCGCCGAAGCCCTGGCGAACCATCAGCTTCCGTTGAACCACACGGCGTTCGAGGCACCGGTCGATGTTGCCGCCTGGAAGGACAAGCCGACGTTCTACGTGATCAGCACCAAGGACAAGGTGATCGCACCCGAGGCTCAAAAGTTTTTTGCCACGAGGATGAAGGCGCAGGCGACGGAAGTGGCCGGCAGCCATGCTTCCCTCGTCGTTCATGCCAAGGACGTCGCTGCGGTGATTGAAAAGGCCGCACTCGTGAAGTGACGGTACCGCTCCCGGCGTAAAAGCGCCGGGAGCGCGCATGCTCGCTCAGACAGATAATGAGTAACTCATACCAATCGCAGAACGGGACGGGCGTTGTCATGATGCGAGGCAGACGCTGGAAGGGAAGCTCCTGCATGTACAAGGCACTCCTTGTCGCTCTCACGACCTCGGCTCTTTGCACCGGCGCTGTCGCGTCCACTGCCGCAGTCAGGAAAGAGCCGCTCGATGCTGCGACCCTCAGCGCCATTAAATCGAAGTTCGGCAAGCTGATGGAATTGGCCAACAAGCACGATTTCAAGGCTCTGCATGGGATGTTCTGGCAGTCGCCTTCGACCCTATTGGTGGCTAAGAGCGCGATTCAATCCGAGGGAAACTGGGCCGGCTTTTGGGGCAACGAGGCGATTGATCAAAAGCTGCATGATATCGGCAGCTCCGGTCCGGTCGTGCTCGCGCCGGATTATTCGAAGCTCAAGGTTGTCGGCCTGACGCGCGACGTCGCTGAGTCCTATGTGCCGATGAACATCACGGTTTCTTATGCGGGGCAGGACGGAACAGCTCGGCCGTTTCTCATGATCATCAACTGGCTTCGCGTCGGGAAGGATTGGAAGGTCGCTTCCGAAATCATTCTGCCGGTGCCTCCCGTGCCCGCCGCGAAGGGCTAGGCGCGAGGCCTCAACTGTTCGGTAGCGCCGCCTCGATTTCTTCCGTACTGAACGCAACGTCGGGGGACGTCACGCACTTGACTGTCTGCGAGAAGTTGAATTAGCGAACGGTCGACCAGCGGCTGTCGAATGAATTCGACGGCACCGGGGCCTGCGCGCCGGCGATGGATTGCTGCGCCGGTGGCGCCGCGGCCCGCGCCGGTTCAGGGAATACGCTCTTGGGCTGGGCCTGGGCCTGCTGCGTCTTGTCCAGCGGAATCACGCGTGGTTCGGCAGGCCTGGATTCAGCAGGCTTCGCATGCGCCACTGACTTTGCCTTCTGGGTAACCGGCTTCACCGGCTTCGACGCCGCGGCAACTGTCGTCGGCGCCGGCGCTGGATCGCGCCGCAGACCAACGGATCGCGACAGACGGCTCAGGAAGCTCTCATTTGAAGAGGATGACGTTGTATTCGTGGCGCTTGTATCGGGAGCCGGCGTTGAGACAGCGACCATCGGTTCGCCGCTGGATGACGACGACCCGAACATCGGTGCTTCCGGCGCCCTTGGAATGGTGGCGTGCGAGGGGACGGTTCCCGGCGCAGGCAGATACGATGCCACCGCGTAATCGGTCACGTCCTTGTCGATGGCAGCTTCGCCTTCGGGCAGCTTCGATGCGAAGATCGGGTGCATGCCGCCGTCGATGCCGGCGCGCGATCGCGCGACAGGGGTTCCGCGGCCAACCAACTGCGCAATCTTCGCATCGTCCTGACGTTCCTTTTCACGCACTGCGTCGGCGATGTCCTGCGGGATTTCATAGGCCGGGCACTGGGCAGAGGCATTGAAAGTCAAAGGCCGCGTCGAATTCGCCGGCTTCTGCGCATCGAAAACGTACTTCTTCTCGCAGAAGTCCACCTTCGGCTCCTGCTTCGTCACTTCGAAGTGGTCGTTGCCTTCCTTGATCATCTTCCAGAACGGCATGTTCGGATTGTTCCGATACTTTGCCATGTTCTGCGCATTCATCCGGAACGGATAGGCCTGCACCTGAAACGCGCTCTGACCGCCGAAGAACGACTCGCGGCCCAATGCGTAGATTTCCGAAATCTGTTCGTCGGTCATGGCGTAACAGCCGCGCGATGAGCAATCACCATGCACCATCAGCTGCGAGCCGGTCCGTCCCCATGACTTATCGTAGGCGTTCGGATAGCCCATGTTGAACGACAGATAATACGCCGACTGCGGATTCATCTGCGCCGGCGTAATCGAATAGAAGCCTTCCGGCGCCTGACGATCGCCTTCCTTGATCTTAGGACCGAGGTCGCCCGACCAGCGGCAGATGGGATAGGTTTTCAGCAGCGCGAAGTGACCGGTGCGGTCCTGCTTCCAGACTTCAAGCTCGGCTTCCTGCTTGAACAGGCGCACCAGCATCGGCGAGCCCTTGTCCATGTTCTTGGCTTCGATTTCAGCCAGCAGCTTTTCCGGGATCGGTTTGGTCGCTTTTGCGGTCGGCGAAATGGCGTCGCCGTTGCAGCCCGACAGCAGCACGCCGAGCGCAAGCACAGCCGAGGTGGCCAGCGCGCGAACCATCGTGCGGTCGGTCAATGCGAAAATCGGCAATCCCCAACTCCGGCTATCATCCCCGCCGCGAGAGCATTCCCCGGCAAAATGGCATCCTGTAGGCCGCAGAAGAAATCATCACCTTCAATCGGCTGCGCCTGTTTTCATCGTCAAGGCAAAGTCATCCTGACAGTGAAAAACGCGCGGAATTAATTGAACAATCATTAGCCTTAAGGGCTGCGGCTCGCAAGCCGAACGGCCTGCTCGGGCGGGCTCCGCGTCAGGATGGTCAATGGTGCGTAAACAGGCGCGCTGGACCGAAGTGCCCAGAAAAAGCCATAAATGACGATCGGCGTCAGCTAGCTGAGCTTGCGTCCGATCTCAAGGAATTTGAGGCGCCGCTGCTTGCGAACCGCCGCAGCATCCAGACTGCGCATGTCATTGAAGGCCTGCGCAATGGCGTCTCCGGTCTTGGCGATCATGCCCTCCGGATCGCGGTGAGCCCCGCCCGGCGGCTCCTTCAAAATGGTGTCGATGACGCCGAAGCGTGCCAGATCCTGCGCCGTTATCTTCAGGTTGGTCGCCGCTTCCTGCGCCTTTGCAGCGTCGCGCCACAAAATCGAAGCCGCGCCTTCGGGCGAAATCACGCTGTAGACCGCGTGTTCCAGCATCAGGACACGATTTGCGGTTGCAATGGCGATGGCGCCGCCGGAGCCGCCTTCGCCGATGATGACCGCAACGTTCGGCACACCAAGGCTGAGACAGGCGTCGGTTGAGCGTGCAATCGCTTCCGCCTGTCCGCGCTCTTCCGCGCCGATGCCCGGATATGCGCCTGCCGTATCAACCAGCGACAGGACGGGAATTCCGAAGCGATCCGCCATTTCCATCAGGCGAACGGCCTTGCGATAGCCTTCAGGCTTGGCCATGCCGAAATTGTGCTTCAGTCGCGTTTCGGTCGTGGAGCCTTTTTCCTGGCCGATGACACAGACGCTCTCGCCGCGGAAGCGGCCGAAGCCACCGATCAAGGCGTCGTCGTCGCCGAATTTGCGGTCGCCGGCGAGCGGGGTGAATTCGGTGATCAAGGACTTAACGTAGTCGACACAGTGGGGACGCAGCGGGTGGCGCGCGACCTGTGTTTTCTGCCACGGTGTCAGATTGGTATAGAGCTCGTGCAGCGCCTGCGTCGCTTTCTCTTCGATGCGCGACACTTCTTCGCCGATGTCGCTGCCGCTCGCGGCGAGCGCGCGCAATTCGTCGACCTTGGAATCAAGTTCGGCGACCGGTTTTTCAAAATCGAGATAGCTGCGCATCAGGTCCGACATGTGATGGGTACATAGGGTCTAACGCGCTTCCAGCGAAGGGCGGATGAAACGACGTTTGAATGCTTGTTGGCGTCTTTCAAGTCAAGAAGGGGGCGCAAGTCAAGCTCCGGCTCAAAACATCCTGATATTATTGATTTATTTAGATCTAGTTGTCGGCTAGCGGGTGCAGGTCTCGAACCAGGCTCTTGAGCCTTTCCTCCACTATATGGGTATAGATCTGCGTCGTGGAAATATCGGTATGTCCGAGCAACGTCTGAACGATGCGCAAGTCCGCGCCATTGTGCAGAAGATGGCTTGCAAAGGCATGACGTAGGACGTGAGGACTGACGAGGCGCGGCGCGATGCCCGCGCTGGCTGCGAGTTCCTTGAGGTCGCGGGCAAAATGTTGGCGCGTCAGGTGGCCACTCTCGCCGGACGACGGAAAAAGCCATTTCGAAGTCGCTGCGGCCTTCTTCTTCTGCTCGCGATGGGTTGCGTCCACCGCGGCGAGATAATCCGCCATGGCCTGCTTCGAGGCATCATTAAGCGGCACCAGCCGCTCCTTGTTGCCCTTGCCGCGCACCACGATCATCCGCGCGTCGCGTCGCGCCGCCGATAACGGAAGCGAGACCAGTTCGGAAACCCGCAGACCGGTGGCGTAAAGAACTTCAAGCAGGCACGACAGCCGCAGGGTGCGAAGACGCTGCAAGGACGACTGGTCGGGCGTCTGCGCCAGCGTTCGCGCGTGTGTCAGAAGACGATCGACATCCGCGATCGAAAGCACCTTGGGAAGGCTGCGGCCGCGCTTTGGGCCGGACAGGATCGCGGCCGGATCATCGTCACGTGCGCGCTCGTTCAACAGAAATCGGAACAGGTGTCGCATCGACGATAGTTTGCGCGCGACGCTCGATGATTTGAATCCGCGGCTATCGAGATCGGCCAAATAGTCGCGCAGGATTTGCGTGTCCGCAACAAGGAACGTCTTTTTCCGGTGGGCGATGAATTCCGAGAGATCCTCGAGATCGGAGCGATAGGCTTGCAGCGTGTTCTCGCCCGCGCCTTGCTCGGCAGCGAGCATGTCGAGAAACAAGGTGGTGAGGCGGGTGTCAGAAGATTTGTCGAGCCGCATCGCGGTCCCGTTTATTGTTTGAGAAATTTATCGGGCGTGATGGTGACGGTCATTTCGCGCGGCTTCGGGTTGACGAAATTGGCAAGCGCGAAAATCCCGCCATAGATCAGCCCGCCTAGCACTGCGACGACGGTCAGGAAGCGGAACAGGCTGGGCATCGAACTTTGCCTCGAAGGAGCGTTGGGGAGCCTGAGTTAATGCCGTGGCAGCCGCATGTTAACCAATGGAACGTGTCCGGCAGATTGATACCAACTACCAACATGTTCGCGCTGTTTCGGCAAGAGACACTAGTGGAGTGGATTTGACATTCACGACCCCGTTGGCCGCGGGCCGGCAAAGCGAATGTCAAATCCAGAACTCCACTAGGAACCAATATTTGGTAGTGATCCCTTGATTCTAACGTTCGCAAAAGTGCCGGCCCCAAACAGGGTGCGAGCGTTAGAATCGGACCACTAGCGGCCTCGTCCGCTGGAGTAGTATAGGGTGTGGCGAGAACCGCATTCGCGGTTAGCCAGGCTCAAATGATGACCGAACCCGCGGCCAGACAGCACGACCCCACGGCCCAGGAGGCCGAAATCACAGCGGCGCTGGGCCCGCGGTCTATTGTGCTCGTCGGTATGATGGGGGCGGGGAAGTCGACCATCGGCCGCAGGCTGGCCGCGCGGCTGCGGCTGGAGTTTCTGGACGCAGACCACGAGATCGAACAGCGCCATGGCGGCATGACCATCCCGGAGATCTTCGCGGAACACGGTGAGCCGTACTTCCGGGACGGCGAAGCCCGTGTGATCGCCGCGTTGCTCGATGGTCCGTCCTGCGTGCTGGCCACGGGGGGCGGTGCCTTCATGCGGGAGGAAACCCGCAACCGTATCCGCGCGAAGTCCGTGTCAGTCTGGCTGAAGGCGGACGGTGATATCATCCTGCGACGGGTCAAGCGGCGCTCCGACCGGCCTCTGCTGCAAACCGCGGATCCTGCCGCGACCATTGAACGCCTGATCGTCGAACGCAGTCCGTTCTATCAGCTCGCCGACATCGCCATTGCATCCCGCGACGTGCCGCACGAAAAGATTGTCGACGAATGCATCGACGCCATTCATGCCTACCTGCTGTCCGGTAGCACAGCCCCATCCTCTGCGAACGAAGCCCCATGACCGTTTCCATCAGAACTTCCGCCCCGGTGACAGTCGATGTCGCCCTTGGCGACCGCGCCTATGACATCGTGATCGGCCGCGACGTGCTGCCGTCGCTGGGTCACCGCATCAAAGAGCTGCGGCCCGGCGCACGCGTGGCGATCGTCACCGATCGCACAGTGGCAGGTTATTGGCTCGATAAGACCGAAGCCGCATTGTCGGAAGCGGGCGTCGTGTCCTCGCATTTTGTGGTGGGTGAGGGCGAAGCCTCCAAGAGTTATGCGGTGTTGCAGGATGTCTGCGAGGCGCTGATTGCCGCGAAGATCGAGCGCAACGATCTGGTGATCGCGCTGGGTGGCGGTGTGATCGGTGATCTGGCGGGGTTTGCCGCCGCGATTGTCCGGCGCGGCGTCGATTTCGTCCAGGTGCCGACATCGTTGCTGGCGCAGGTCGATTCATCGGTCGGAGGCAAGACCGGGATCAATTCGCCTCACGGCAAGAATCTCGTGGGTTCGTTTCATCAGCCCGTGCTTGTGGTGGCGGATACCGCTGTGCTGGACACGTTGTCGCCGCGCCAGTTTCGCGCGGGCTACGCAGAAGTCGCCAAATATGGCGTACTCGGCGACGAAGCGTTTTTCACGTGGCTGGAAGCAAATCACGCCGAAATTTTTTCCGGCGGCAATGCGCGTGAGCACGCGATCGCCACCAGTTGCCGCGCCAAGGCGGCCATTGTCGCGCGCGACGAGCGCGAGAACGGTGAGCGCGCGCTGCTCAATCTCGGTCATACATTCGGCCACGCACTCGAGGCGGCAACAGGCTTCTCTGACCGGCTATTCCATGGCGAGGGTGTCTCCGTTGGCATGGTGCTTGCCGCTGAATTCTCGGCGGAAATGAATATGATCCCTGCTGCGGATGCGGAGCGCGTGCAACGGCACCTTGCCGCCGTCGGCCTGCCGACAAGCCTGCAGGACATCGCAGGTTTCCGGCAGGAAGGCCTCGCCGATGCAGATGCCCTGATGGCGTTGATGGCGCAGGACAAGAAGGTGAAGCGCGGACGGCTCACTTTCATCTTGCTCGAAAAGGTCGGCAAGGCCGTGATCGCCAACGACGTGGATCCCTCTGCCGTTCGCAATTTCCTGGTCCGCAAGCTCGCTTCTTAACGAGGTCGATGAAATCGCCATGTACTGGTTCTCGTTCGGCGTCGTGATCGGGTGTCTGCTGATTTCAGCTTTTTTCTCGGCGAGTGAGACCGCGCTGACCGGGTCATCGCGGTCGAGCATGCTGCGGCTGCAGAAACAGGGCAGCCACGAGGCTGGCATCGTTGCCTACCTGCTCAATACCCGCGAGCGCATGATCGGTGCGCTGCTGGTTGGGAACAATCTGGCCAATATCGGTGCCTCAGCGCTGGCCACCGGCGTCTTCACGGCGTGGTTCGGCGAAGTCGGTGTGCTCTACGCCACCGGCGTCATGTCGGTGCTGGTGATCATCTTCGCCGAAGTGCTGCCGAAGACCGTGGCGATCAACGCGCCGGACCGTATTTCGCTATTGGTGGCGCGACCGATGACATTGGTGGTCGCGGTCTTGAGTCCTTTGCTCACCGTGATCGAGGTTATCATTCGCGTGCTGCTCAAGCTGCTGCGAATTCCCGTCGGGGCCAATCAGCCGCTCTTGTCGCCGACGGAGCGGCTGCGCGGCGCGGTCGATCTCATCCACCACGAGGGCGGCGTTGAGAAGCATGATCGCGACATGCTGGGGGGTCTTCTCGATCTGAAAGATCTCCAGGTCTCGGATGTCATGGTCCATCGCACCGAGATGGTCATGATCAATGCCGACTTGCCGTCGGAAAACCTGGTCCGCGAAGTGTTGGCGACCGAGTACACCCGCATTCCGTTGTGGCGTGAGAAGTCGGAAAACATTGTCGGCGTTCTGCATGCCAAGGATCTGCTGCGTGCCATTCAATTGGCCGAGGGTGATATCTCCAAGGTCGATGTGGCGGCGATCGCGCTTGAACCTTGGTTTGTGCCGGAGATGCGGCCGCTTTCCGAACAGCTCAAGGCGTTCCGTCGCCGCAAGACCCACTTCGCATTGGTGGTCGATGAGTACGGCGAGGTCGAGGGGCTGGTCACCCTCGAAGACATTCTGGAGGAAATCGTCGGCGACATCTCGGACGAGCACGATGTTGCCGTGGCCGGGGTGCGCGCGCAGCCGGACGGTTCGGTGTTTGTTGAAGGATCGGTGCCGATCCGCGATCTCAATCGCGCGATGGACTGGAATTTGCCGGATGAGGAGGCCACGACCATCGCAGGGCTCGTGATCCACGAGGCGCGATCAATTCCCGACCGCGGGCAGAGCTTCACGTTCCATGGCTTCAGGTTCCGCGTGCTCCGGCGCGAGCGAAACCGCATCACCGCGCTTCGAATCGTGCCATTGCCCCGTGAGCCTGACACGTTCCAAAAAGTGCCAAAGGCCGGAACGTCGTTCTGAAGGCTCGAACGTCAAGCCTTGAAGATCAAACCTTGTTTTCGCCCGGAGCATGCGCCTTGATGGCCAGAGCATGAACCGAGCCGGACAGCTCGGGCGCCAACAGCGTATTTATCATGCGGTGACGGTCGATCCGGCTCTTCCCTTCGAAGGCCTTTGATACAATATGTACCCTGAAGTGCGTCTCACCGCCTGGCCTATGGCCGGCGTGGCCCTCATGCAAATGGGACTCGTCAATGACGTCGATGCTTTCGGGAATGAAAGCTTCGTTCAACTTATTTATGATAATATCTCTGGTCGTCATGATCCGCGCAATATCGTCACTTATGTACGTTCGTCAATGGCGCGAAACAGCGAACCGGAAATCGGGACGCTAATTTACGTGTCAAGACTTGAAGCTTTCAGCAAGGCATCGTCATAGTCAGCCATGACCTTCGAATCGAAATACTTCGACAAGATCCGCATCAAACCCACCGCGAAGCAGAAGCCGCGCGTCAAGGAAGACGTGGTTATGTGTGAGTGGCCGGAGTGCAAGAACACCGCGCCGCATCGCGCGCCGAAAGGCCGCGGCAAGGAGAAAGAGTACTGGCATTTTTGCCTGAACCACGTTCGGGAATACAACCAGTCCTATAATTTCTTCCAGGGCATGTCGAACGAAGCGGTCGCCAGCTATCAGAAAGATGCGCTGACCGGACATCGCCCGACATGGAAGATGGGCGCCAACGGCGGCACCAAGGGCAAGAAGGGCAAGGCCGATCTCGACATCGACAGTGCGGTCGATCCGTTCAGCGTGTTCAACGAAATGAACGGCCGTAACCGCTGGCGGCCGGGCGCAGACTCGAAGTCTGAACCGAAGGCGGAAACGCGAAAAGTTTTCAATGCCGAACGCAAGGCGTTGCAGGTGATGGGTCTGGGGCCGGAAGCGACGCTTGAGGACGTGAAAACCAAGTACAAGCTGTTGGTGAAGCAGCATCATCCGGATGCCAATGGCGGCGATCGGTCCACCGAGGACCGGCTGATTGAGATCATCCAGGCCTACAACTACCTGAAAACGGTGGTGCGCACCTGATCGTTCGGGTGCTCAGGCGAATCTGAAAAACCCGGACGGCGATCTATCGGGCCGATGTATCGGCCGATAGTGCGTCGTGCCGCCGTTTCTTGCGCCAGCAGAAAAGCGCCCAGCCAAGACCGCCCACCGCAATGATTCCGCCCACCAGGGGCAATGCATAATGCTCGGCCTTCATGCCCCATCGCTCGGCGGCTGAGCCCGCCAGCACACCGGGTAGGATCATGGCTGGTGCCCACAGCAACACAGCCGGTATCATGGCCGCGAAAAAGCGTGGTGGAGTCATGCCAAGGGCGCCGGCGATGATCGGCACCACGGCGCGTACCGGCGGCACAAAACGGGCGAGGAACACCGCGAAGGTTCCGTAGCGATGGAAGAACGTCTCGCTCTGTGAGACGATGGCCGGGTACTTCGATAACGGCCATGCCGTGAGGACCTCGCGCTCGGCGCGGCGTCCCAGCCAGTAAGCTAGCCCATCGCCAATGAGGGCGCCGGCGATCGCCGCGGCCAATATTGGTGCAAGCTTAAGGTTTCCACTCGGGACCAGCGCGCTGAGTGCCACGATGACGGTGGAGCCTGGAACAAACGCGCCGACGATGGGTATGGCTTCCAGGAGCGCAGCCAGGAAGATCGCGGCATAGGCCCAGGAGGCGTGGGTCGAAACGAGGCCCATCAGATCTTGAAGATATGAAATCACGCGCGATCCGGTGATGGTGGCTGCAAAGGCTGATTCTCACGAGCTTATTCGAAAATCGGCCCTTCGGAGGCTTATCTGGCCTGCGCGTCATGCACAGGGCAGCCCTTCCAAACTGGCAATCACGGTTTATCTGGATGATAATACAGTGGAACTTTCAGCGGGATGCGGGCTTCTGCCGTTCGCCTCTCTCTGCTAGGTTGAAATCAGCACCCCACCCCGCAGCAAGCATGTCTGGTTTCGGGAGAACATCCGGGACCACGGAGGATTGATGACCGCCGCCACGACCACATCGCAGGAACCCGCAAATCTCCCCGACATGAAAGTGTCGGTTCGTCAGGTCTTCGGCATCGACAGCGATCTTGAAGTGCCCGCCTATTCGAACAGCGACCCACATGTGCCGGAAACCGATTCGGACTATCGGTTCGATCGCGCCACCACACTCGCCATTCTCGCAGGCTTCTCGCGTAACCGCCGTGTGATGGTCACCGGCTATCACGGCACCGGCAAGTCGACCCACATCGAGCAGGTCGCGGCGCGGCTGAACTGGCCTTGCGTGCGCGTCAACCTCGACAGCCACATCAGCCGTATCGACCTCGTTGGCAAGGACTCGATCGTCGTCCGTGACGGCAAGCAGGTCACCGAATTCCGCGATGGCATTTTGCCATGGGCGCTCCAGCACAATGTGGCGCTGGTGTTTGACGAGTACGACGCAGGCCGTCCGGACGTGATGTTCGTGATCCAGCGCGTGCTCGAAGTGTCGGGCCGTCTGACCCTGCTCGACCAGAACAAGGTGATCAAGCCGCACCCGGCGTTCCGCCTGTTTGCGACCGCCAACACCATTGGTCTCGGCGACACATCGGGCCTCTATCACGGCACGCAGCAGATCAACCAGGGCCAGATGGACCGCTGGTCGATCGTCACCACGCTGAACTACCTGCCGCATGACAACGAGGTCGAGATCGTGCTCGCCAAGGCGAAGCACTACCAGACCGACGCCGGGCGCGACATCGTCAACAAGATGGTTCGTCTTGCGGACCTGACGCGCAATGCCTTCGCCAACGGCGATCTGTCGACGGTCATGAGCCCGCGCACGGTCATCACCTGGGCGGAAAATGCCGATATCTTCGGCGATATCGGTTTTGCCTTCCGCGTGACCTTCTTGAACAAGTGCGATGAGCTTGAACGCCCGCTGGTTGCTGAATTCTATCAGCGCTGTTTCAACGCGGAGCTGCCTGAGTCATCGGTGAACGTCGCGTTGAGCTAAGGATGAACTTCTCCCCCCGCTGGGGAGAGGTGGCGAGCGAAGCAGGTTGGGTGAGGGGCTTCGTGTTCCGCTTCCGCATTACTCCTTCACCCCGCCCTCTCTTCGGAGTGGGCGAGGGAATAGGGCGCGATGAGCACATCCAATATTAAATTCAAGACTGGCTCCAAGGAATCTCCGACCGAACCGTTCAAGCGAGCGGTGACGTCCTGTTTGCGGGCGATTTCCAAGCAGCCCGAACTGGAAGTAACGTTTGCAGCCGAGCGTCCGGGACTTTCGCCCGGCAAGGCGCGGTTGCCGGAGCCCGCACGAAAGCTGACACGGAAGGACGCGGCGATTGTGCGCGGCCATGCCGATTCCATCGCTTTGCGGATTGCCTGTCACGATCCGAAAGTTCACCGCAAGCTGGCGCCGGGCAACCCGCAAGCGCGCGGCGTGTTCGATGCCGTCGAGCAGGCGCGCGTGGAAGCGATTGGATCGCGGCGGATGGCTGGGGTCGCCAAGAATTTGACGGCGATGCTCGATGATCATTTCCACCGCGGCAAATACGACGAGATTACCGATCGTGCCGATGCACCGCTGGCCGATGCGCTGGCGATGATGGTGCGTGAGCGACTGACCGGTCTCGCGCCCCCGGCCGCGGCCCGCAAGATGGTCGATCTCTGGCGTCCAACGCTTGAAGACAAGATCGGCGCGCGTCTCGATCAACTTGCCACCTTTACCGAGGATCAGGCCCGCTTCGGCGATGCGGTCCATGATGTGCTCGAAGCGCTGGAACTCGTCGACGACAGCAATGCCGAGCAGGACGAGGACGACAATCAGGAGGACAACCGCGAGGGTGAAAAAGATCAATCCGGCGCGGAAGGTTCACCGGAGAGCGATTCGTCGGAGGAAATGAGCGCCGATCAGGCGCAGTCTTCCACCGAGGAGATGTCTGAAAACGCGATGGAGAGCGCGCAAGCCTCCGCCAGCGATACCTTCGATGATGCCGATCTCGGCGAGGATGAAACACCCGGCGAGGCGCAGCGCCCACAGAACCGGGGTGCGAACGAGCCGCGTGGGCCGGAGTATCACGCGTTCGCTCCGAAATTCGACGAGGTCGTCTCAGCCGAAGACCTCTGCGAACATGACGAACTGGAGCGCTTGCGGAGCTATCTCGACAAGCAGTTGGCCCACTTGCAGCACATCGTGGCACGCCTGGCCAATCGCCTACAGCGAAAGCTGATGGCGCAGCAAAACCGTGCCTGGGAGTTCGATCTCGAAGAGGGAATCCTCGACCCTGCGCGGCTGTCGCGTGTGGTCACCGATCCGCATCATCCGCTGTCCTTCATGCATGAGAAGGAGGCGACGTTCCGCGATACTGTGGTGACGTTGCTGCTCGACAACTCCGGCTCGATGCGCGGGCGGCCGATCACGGTGGCTGCGACTTGCGCCGATATTCTGGCGCGCACGCTGGAGCGTTGCGGGGTCAAGGTCGAAATCCTCGGCTTCACGACACGGGCGTGGAAGGGTGGACAGTCGCGCGAGGCGTGGCTTGCCGCGGGCAAGCCGGCCAATCCCGGCCGTCTCAATGATTTGCGCCACATCATCTACAAGTCGGCGGATGCGCCCTGGCGCCGTGCGCGCAAGAATCTCGGCTTGATGATGCGTGAGGGTCTGCTCAAGGAAAACATCGACGGAGAAGCGCTCGACTGGGCGCACAAGCGGTTGCTCGGCCGATCCGAGCAACGCAAGATCCTGATGATGATTTCGGATGGTGCGCCGGTCGACGACTCGACGCTGTCGGTCAATCCGGGGAATTACCTGGAGCGGCATCTGCGTCACGTCATCGAAGAGATCGAGACCCGGTCACCGGTGGAATTGATCGCCATCGGTATCGGCCACGATGTCACGCGCTATTATCGCCGCGCCGTGACGATCGTGGATGCCGAAGAACTCGGCGGTGCGATCACCGAAAAGCTGGCAGAGCTGTTCAGCGAAACCCATGTTGAAACACCAGCACCGTCACACCGCCGCAGATTGCACTCCTGACACATGAGCATGGAATTAAGCCGCCGCCGGTTGCTCTTGAACGCCGCGGCGGCGTTTCCCGCGGGTAGCGGCCTTCTCGCCCCGCTTCATGCGATGGCGCAAGACGCGTCACATGATGGGCCTGTTTCCCTGGATGTGAATGCACGCCGGATCGAGCACTTCGATCCTCGCGATGCGTCGCACGTCCGCTATGGTGCGCTCGAGTTTCGCGGCGGACTGGTGCTGACGTCCTCGTTCCGCGGCTTTGGCGGCTTGTCGGCATTGCGACTCGACAAGAAGGGCGAGCATTTTATTTCGCTCAGCGACAAGGCAAACTGGTTCACGGGGCGGCTTGTTTATCGTGGCAACACGTTGTCGGGCCTCGCCGACGTGAAATCCGCACCTGTGCTCGGCAGCGACGGCAAAAAGATCACCCAGCGCGGATGGTACGACACCGAGTCGCTCGCGTTCGATGGAGCGACAGCCTATGTCGGCCTCGAGCGGGTCAACCAGATCCTGCGTTTTGATTTCGGCAAGGACGGCATTCGCGCCCGGGGCATGCCGATATCGGTCCCAGCGGGGGTCGAGAAACTGCCCTTCAACAAGGGACTCGAGTCGCTGGTCTTCGTGCCGAAGGGACAGCCGCTCGCAGGGACCCTGATTGCAATCTCCGAGCGAGGTCTTGATCCAGCGGGAAACATTCTGGGCTTCCTCATTGGTGGACCAGCGCCCGGGCAATTCTCGGTCAGCCGAACCAAAAACTTCGACATCAGCGATGCGACGTTGCTCCCGTCGGGTGATCTGCTGCTGCTCGAAAGAAAATTTTCGATGATGGAGGGAGTTGGTATCCGTATTCGGCGCGTATCTGCCGGCTCGATTGCTCCAGACGCCGTGATCGATGGTCCAACGATTTTCGAAGTCGATCTCGGCTATGAGATCGACAACATGGAAGGCATAGACACCCATGTCGCGGAGAACGGCGATACGGTGGTGACCATGATTTCCGACGACAACTTTTCCGTGATCCAGCGGACGCTGCTGCTGCAGTTCACGCTGGTGGAAGAGTGAGGGGCGACTTTCTGCGAAGATGCACGTCAACGAAAAAGGCCGGGGGTAAGCCCGGCCTGTCGAACGATTTTATAAAAAGAAGCAGAGCTTAGCTGGCTGCAGCGAGCTTCTTCTTTTCGATCTGGCGCTTCAGCTCAACAGCCTTCGGCGAAAGCTCGGCGGCATTCGCTTTGATCAGGAAGGCATCAAGGCCACCACGATGATCAACGCTCTTCAGTGCGTTGGTCGAGACACGCAGGCGCACGGTGCGGCCCAACGTGTCCGAGATCAGCGTGACGTTGCACAGGTTCGGCAGAAACCTGCGCTTGGTCTTGCGGTTCGAGTGGCTGACTTTGTGGCCAACCTGAGCGCCTTTGGCGGTCAATTCACAGCGCCGAGACATGGCGAAAATCCTCTGTCATCCCCGGAGCCTGCCCGTTTGAAAGGAGCTCGCGTGGGGGTTTGAAAGCTGTCCATTTTCAGGAACCGCGGACGTATAAGGGCCCAGCCGTCCAGCGTCAAGGCGAGAGCGCTGTTCCAGTGGTCGAATCATGACGATTTTCGTCAAAGGTGGCCTAGTGTCCCGAATCCGAAGTTCGCCTCGTCTTGCAGCGCATCCCTAACGAACTTCGGATTCGAAAGGACACTAGCAGACCTATGATTCTAGTGTGGTTCAGGTTCAGAAGTTCGCTTGAAGGACGTGCGGAGAAAATGAAGCGAACTTCTGAACCACCACACTAGCCTGGAACGCGATTTCCCTCGCTAATACAGGGATTTCTCCAACATATAAACGACGTATTCCCTGACAAAATGAGGGTAACAGGATTTCAAAGAAACTCGCGCGAGCCTCGCGAGGCGGCTTTCCCGGCGGGATTTTGCCGGATATTTCAGTCGGTCGACGCGTCGTTGCGCTACAGGATTCTCCACTGGTGGATATGCCCCGTTTATTGATGCCTCGCTGGCCGCTTGGCTCCATGGCGCGTGTTTTTAGCGCATTGTTTACCTTCGCGGCATGTGTCGGCCTGACTGCTCCTGCAATGGCCCAGGGTCGGCTGGACGCGAAATACGAAGCGTCTCTCGCTGGGATTACCATCGGCAAGGGCGGATGGATCGTCGATATTGCCGAGGACCAGTATGCGGCGGCCGTGAGCGGCGCCACCACCGGCCTGATGAAGTCGATTGGCGGCGGCAGCGGAACCGGCACGAGCCAAGGCCGGATCGCGAACGGCCAACTGGTGCCCTTGAGCTATCTGTCCACCATCAACTACGGCAAAAAGGCCGAAATTATCCGCATCCTGATGGCTGGCGGCAGCATCAAGGAAACGTCGATCGAACCCGAGCCGCCGGTGACGCCCGACCGACTTCCGGTCACCGATGCGCATCGCCGCAACGTCCTTGACCCGATGACCGGTTCGCTGCTGCGTGTCCCGGGAACGGGGGATCCGTTGAGCCCCGAGGCTTGCCGCCGGACGATCCCGGTGTTCGACGGCCGAATGCGCTATGACCTCAGCCTCGATTACAAGCGCATTGAAATGGTCAAGGCCGAAAAGGGCTACAAAGGCCCCGCAGTGGTGTGTGCGGTTTATTTCACGCCGATCGCGGGTTACGTCCCGGACCGCGCTGCGATCAAATATGTGGCGGCCCAGCGCAACATGGAAATCTGGTTCGCCCCCATCGCAGGGACGCGTGTCCTTGTTCCGTTCAAGATCGTGATCCCGACCCCGATCGGCACCGGGATCATCGAGGCAACGGAATTCATTTCGGTGCAAAAAACAGCAAAGACGAACTGAGCATGATCCGGAAAAGTGGGAACCGGTTTTCCGAAAAGATCATGCTCAAGCTAAAGAGAATGAGCGGATTCCGGCTCTGAATCATGTTGACTCTTCGGCCAATCCGATTCGACTCCGGCGTTAAGACAGTCACGGCAAAGTCGATCACTTGCAGCGTGCGTCAGGACTTGATGTAGTGCCGCTAAAGGATAAGGTGCGCGACATATTGCGGTGAACGAAGCCGAACATCATCGGAGTCAGCGATTCGGGCTTCTTTCGTTCCGGACTCGTTCCATATCTTAAGGCGCAACGCGAAAAGCGTTGCATTGTGAGACACTTCCAGAAGCTTGCTGCGGCGTTCCGCGTCGTGTGCGTTGTGCGGACCCGTCCTAATGTCCCTGTCCTCTTCAGTGCCGTTATTTGCAAATGACCGGGCTCCCGGTACCGGCGTCACCGCAGTTCTCGGTCCCACCAATACCGGCAAGACCCATCTTGCGATTGAGCGGATGCTGGCGCATTCGTCCGGCATTATTGGCTTGCCGCTGCGTCTGCTGGCGCGCGAGGTCTATAACAAGCTCGTCGCGCGCGCCGGATCTGAGGCGGTCGCCCTCATCACCGGCGAGGAAAAGATCAAGCCACCGAAGCCCCGGTTCTGGGTGTCGACTGTCGAGGCGATGCCGCGCGACATCGACGTGTCGTTCCTCGCGGTGGATGAAGTTCAGATCGCGGCCGATCTCGAGCGTGGTCACGTCTTTACCGACAAGATCCTGAATCGCCGCGGGCGGGATGAAACGCTGCTGCTGGGTGCCGCAACCATGCGGCCGATCATCGAGCGCTTATTGCCGGGGGCAAACATCGTCACCCGGCCGCGCTTGTCGCAGCTTGAGTTTGCGGGAGACCGCAAAATCACGCGCCAGCCGCGGCGGACCGCCATCGTCGCATTTTCTGCCGATGAAGTTTATGCGATCGCCGAACTGATCCGGCGTCAGCACGGCGGCGCTGCGGTGGTGCTGGGTTCGCTGTCGCCGCGGACGCGGAATGCCCAGGTCGAGCTGTTTCAATCCGGCGATGTCGATTACCTCGTCGCCACCGACGCTGTCGGCATGGGGCTCAATCTCGATGTTGACCATGTCGCCTTCGCGTCCGACCGCAAATACGACGGCTATCAGTTTCGGCGGCTGAATCCGGCGGAATTTGCGCAAATTGCGGGCCGTGCCGGGCGTGCGACGCGTAACGGCACCTTCGGCACCACGGGACGGTGTGCGCCGTTCGAGCCCGAGCTGATCAACGCGCTGCAGAATCACACCTTTGACAATGTGAAAATGCTCCAGTGGCGGAATTCGAAGCTCGATTTCTCGTCGCTCGGCGCATTGCAGGTGTCGCTGTCGCTGGTGCCCGGCCATGACGCATTGACCCGTGCGCCGATCGCCGAAGACATCCGCGTCCTCGACCACGCCGCCCGTGACGAAGATGTGCGCGACCTGGCGCGCACCGCAGGGGCGGTGGAGCGTCTTTGGGATACCTGCCTCGTTCCAGATTATAGAAAGCTGTCACCTGCAGCTCATGCCGAGCTGGTAACCACTTTGTTCGGGTTTTTGATGCGGAAGGGCAAAATCCCGGATGACTGGTTTGCCGCCCAGATCGCGCAAACCGACCGGACTGACGGCGATATCGACACATTATCGGCCCGAATTGCCCAGATTCGGACCTGGACATTCGCCGCAAATCGCCCGGATTGGCTGGCGGATCCTGAGCACTGGCAGGGAATTTCACGCGGCGTCGAGGATAAATTGTCCGATGCACTGCATGAAAAGCTAACTGAGCGTTTCGTTGACCGCCGGACCAGTGTATTGATGCGCCGCTTGCGGGAAAACACGATGCTGAACACTGAGATTGGTAAGACGGGCGAAGTCATTGTAGAGGGCCATGTGATTGGCCGCCTCGACGGGTTCATGTTTGCGCCTGAGTCTGCCGAAGCTGGATCCGATGCCAAGGCTTTGCAGGCGACGGCGCTCAAGGCGCTGGCCGGCGAAATCGATGCACGCGCTGAGAAATTGTCCAATGCGCCGGACGAGCAATTCGTCTTGGCGTCCGACGGAACGTTGCGCTGGACCGGCGATGCCGTTGCCAAGCTTGTCGCCGCCGACAACACGCTTAATCCGCGCATTCGGATTATCGCGGATGAGCGGCTGACGGGGGCGGCCCGTGACGGCGTGCAGAACCGTCTCGATCTCTGGCTCAAGACTCATATCGAAAAAATCCTGGGGCCGTTGTTCGAACTGTCGAAGGCGGAAGACATCACTGGCATCGCGCGCGGGATTGCATTCCAGCTCGTGGAAGCTCTCGGTGTCCTGGAGCGTCCCAAGATCTCTGCGGAGATGAAGGATCTCGATCAGCCGTCGCGCGCCTCATTGCGCAAGTACGGTGTGCGCTTCGGCGCCTATCACATTTTCCTGCCCAATCTGCTGAAACCGGCTGCACGTGGCTTGGCTTCGCTGTTGTGGGCGTTGAAGCACGAGAGCACCGATTGGTCGGCGTTGACCGGTGCGCAGCATCTCGCTTCGAGTGGCCGCACCTCTTTCCCTGCCGACAAGGCGCTCAATCAGGAAGCTTATCGGACGCTTGGCTACAAGCTCTGCGGTGATCGCGCCGTCCGTGTCGATATTCTCGAACGGCTCGCTGATCTGATC
Organism: Bradyrhizobium sp. SYSU BS000235; assembly: GCF_049747295.1. Classification (NCBI taxonomy): domain Bacteria; kingdom Pseudomonadati; phylum Pseudomonadota; class Alphaproteobacteria; order Hyphomicrobiales; family Nitrobacteraceae; genus Bradyrhizobium; species Bradyrhizobium sp. SYSU BS000235. Next base: position 2,020,024 of record NZ_JBMHJM010000001.1, on the reverse strand, counting down.
CGGCCCGCGCTGTCATGGCGTCCGGGCTCGTCGGGCGAGAAGCCGGCCGGTGCATTTGACGGACGTTCTTTCACCGCCACTCAGGCCATGACATCGCTGACCGGATCGGCTGGTGAGGATTTTGCGTCGATCCTGAAGGCATTGGGCTACCGCATGGAGAAGCGGCCGCCATTGCCGGTTGTTGCTCCTCCTGCTGAAGCGGCTTCCACTGAAGCCGCGCCTGTGGAAGCGGCCATCACCACCGAAACCACAAACGAAGCCGCAACGGCATCGGAAGCTCCTGCTTTTGCCGACGATAGCGTAGCTGCGACCGAAAGCTCCGCGGCGACCGATGAGACCGAAGTCTCTGCCGAGGCGTCTGTTGAAGCCACGGCCGCCCGGTTGCCGGGCGTTGATTTCGCTCCGGCAGTGGAGCCGGTTGCGGAAGCGCCCGCCACCGAGCCTTCCGTTGAACCGGTGACAGAGCCGGTGGCTGAAGAAAGGGCGGCGGAGACTGCGACCGCAGCGTCCGAAGCCGAGACGTCGGAACAGGCGGCTGACGCCGTTGCTCCGGTCGCTGAGCCAGCGATAGACACGACCGTTGAAGCCGCGGCTCCGGCGGAGCCTGAACTGGTTGAAGTCTGGCGACCGGGCGGGCGCTCTGATGAGCGCCGTCCGCGTCATGATCGCAGCAGATATAAGGGACCGGACAAGTCCGCCGCAGCGCCTGCCGCTGCCGGTGAAGCAGCGGGTGGCGCCGACGACAAGCGCGAGCGCCACGGCCGTCACCGTCGGCGTGATCGCCTCAACGACAATTATCGGCCGCGCGGTGATGCGCCGTCCGCAGCTGGAGACAACAAAGACGCTGCACAGGCGCGCCCACCGCGCGATGATAAGGGCGGGCGTCCGCCGCGCGAGCACTTCAAGGACCGCAATCAGGACAGAGGCAAGGGCAAGTTCGACAAAGGCGGGCGCGATGGTCGCAAGGATGATCGCGGCGCCTCGCATCGGACTTACGCCACCAGCGCTTCGCCGCGTGAGCGCGACCGGCCGGCTGATCCGAATTCGCCTTTCGCAAAATTGGCGGCGCTCAAGGAGCAGCTTGCCGGCAATCGCAAGGATTAATTCCGGGATTGGAACGTCAGCGGGTCGATCGATGGCTGTGGCATGCGCGGGTGGTCAGAACCCGTTCGGATGCTGCGGCCTTGGTCGCGAAGGGCCATGTCCGGATCAACGGTACGCGCCAGAAATCTCCCGGCCATGGGGTCAAGATCGGTGATGTGCTCACCGTCGCGCTCGATGCCCGCGTCCGGATCCTGAAGGTCATCGGATTCGCTGAGCGTCGCGGTGATGCGGCGTCTGTCCATGTGCTGTGCGCAGATTTGCAATCACCAGAAGAGTAACTAATTGCATATAAATACGAGTTTTAGTTCCTTGCAGCGCTGGACATCCTGCGCTACCCCACACATGAAAATGATACCCGTCCGGAGCCTTGGATGACGTACGTCGTCACTGAAAACTGCATCAAGTGCAAATACATGGATTGCGTGGAAGTATGCCCCGTGGATTGTTTCTACGAGGGCGAGAACATGCTCGTAATTCATCCGGACGAATGTATCGATTGCGGTGTCTGCGAGCCCGAGTGCCCGGCTGATGCGATCAAGCCGGACACCGAACCCGCGCTTGAGAAATGGCTCGAGGTAAATGCCGAGCACGCCAAGTCCTGGCCAAACATTACGCAGAAAAAGGACGCTCCGGCCGACGCGAAGGAATTCGATGGCGTCGAAGGCAAGTTTGCAAAATACTTTTCCCCAAATCCGGGTTCGGGCGATTGATTTAATCTCCCTCGGTCGGCTTCTCGCCCCGAAGCCTTAACCTTACCCGGCGATGCGTGTCGGGTTAACCACCTCCGATTGGTCGGAGGGGGCATAAATCATTGATTTTTGCGGGAAATGTGCTATTATTGGCACATTAGTCGAGCTGGATCCCTTTTGTCCCCGGTTTGGGCCCTGATGGGTTCCCCCGAAAAACCATTGAACAGGGGCGTGGCGGTTTCCACGCATAGGCGCTGTGTCAGACAAATCGCGTCATAAAAAGAACTCTAAGACAAAGGACAAAGCTTCCAAGGACAAGGGCTTGAAAAAGACGACGGCTGCCGCTCGCAGCGCGTCAAAGAAGGATGCGCGCGCGTCCGCCCAACACTCAAAAAACAAAAGAAGCACGATGCCAACCAAAAAGACTGCAACTGCCAAAGCTCCTGCCAAAGCTCCTGTGAAGGCTGGTTCGAAGACTGCCGTTAAAGCTCCTGTTGCCAAGGCTGCTCCCGTGAAGAGCGCCGCGAGCAAGCCTGTCGCCGCTGCTGCGCCGCGCGTGGAAGAACCGAAGAAGGTTCTGACTCAGCGCCAGGGATTCAAGACCAACGAGTACGTGGTCTATCCGGCGCATGGCGTTGGCCAGATTCTTGCGATTGAGGAGCAGGAAATCGCGGGCGCAAAGCTTGAGTTGTTCGTCATCAATTTCATCAAGGACAAGATGACGCTCCGCGTTCCGACGGCGAAGGTCGCCAATGTCGGCATGCGCAAGCTGTCCGATCCAGCGCTGGTGAAGCGCGCTCTGGAGACGCTCAAGGGTCGTGCACGTATCAAGCGCACCATGTGGTCCCGCCGTGCGCAGGAATACGAAGCGAAGATCAATTCGGGTGACATCGTCGCTATCGCGGAAGTCGTGCGCGACCTGTTCCGTTCGGAATCGCAGCCCGAGCAGTCCTACAGTGAACGTCAGCTTTATGAAGCGGCGCTCGATCGCCTGTCGCGCGAAATCGCCGTCGTTCAGCACGTCACTGAAACTGAAGCGGTCAAGGAAATCGAGGCGAACCTCGCCAAGAGCCCGCGTCGCGGTGCCAAGGCGGATGCTGACGCTGCCACCGAGGGGGCGGCCGACGATTCAGACGACAGCGATGATGATGGTGATGACTCGCTCTCCGCTGACGAAGCGGCCTGAGCGCATCATTCCTTAAGCTAACAACAAAGCCCGGTCGTTTGACCGGGCTTTTTGCTTGGCTGTGGTCGGTGATACGCGCGGATGCTTGCGCGCTCAATCCACGACGATCTTGACGCGATCGCGAGGCTTCAGTGCAGCGACGCGCGTGTCCAGTCCGTTCAGGACGCGGAACCGCTCAGTCGGATGATCGACGCCGGACATGCGATGTGACAGCGATTCAACGGTATCGCCGGGCTGCACGGTGATGACCTTGATCCGCAGCGGCCGCGCCGCCTGGATCTCGGCAAGCGTCAGGCGTCTGAAGGAGTTGACGGTGTCGCGGAAGCCTTTGTCCGCGTCCTGCGTCTTCTGCTTGGTCGCGAAAATGAAGCGATAGACGTCGCTACCGAAGCGAAGCGCGTAGATCCTGAACTGCCACTGGTCGCCGCTGGCGGTGGCCGTGGCAGCAGGAAAGCCGTTGATCGACAGGTCGCTGGTGGAACTCTTGTCGACATTTTCCATCCACCCTGAATTCAGGTAATCGCCGAGCGTCTGTTCGGAGGGCACCCGTACCACATCGAAGCGCATGGCCTGCGTGCCGCCGTCACGGACGCCGACAACAGCTTGGGCGGTGTTTTCGAGCGTGAAGCCGTCCGGCACCTGGAACGTGAACCCAAGCTTCGGATGCAGAAAGCGCCGGCCGCGAACGAAGCCTTCGCTGGGATCCTCGCCATAGACGATGTTGTCGATGGCCGCGAGGTAAGTCTCCCGGTCTCGCTCGTTGCTGTCGGGGGAGGCGTATTGGCGCGCATTGGTTTGTGCATTCTGCACGCGCTCAGGGGTTGCCGGGTGTGATGAGAGGAAATCCATCGAGCGCGGATCGGCTGGCGCACGTCCCGCTTTCAGGGCCGCATTCCGTTCCATTGCGGACAGGAAACGCGAAGCTCCATAAGGATCGAACTTGGCTCGCGCAGCAATGCCGACGCCGATTCCGTCCGCCTCGAACTCCTGGGCGCGCGAGAAGCTCGCCATCGTGAGCTTGTTCTTGGCGAGCGCCAGTGCCGTCATGTCCGGATCATTGCCCATGTCGGCAACGACGCGCGTGACCACGGCCGCCTGCTTTGCCTGATCCTCCCGGATGGCGGCGTGCTTGGCGAGAACATGCGCCATCTCATGCGCCAAGACCGATGACAATTCGGATGTATCGCTGGCGAGTGCGATCAAGCCGCGGGTGACGTACAACTGTCCTGTCGGCAATGCGAATGCATTCACCGCACCCGAATTCAGGATCGTGACCTTGTAGGTGAGGTCAGGGCGGTCCGACGCCGCCACCAGACGCTCGACCGTCTTCGTGATCAGCGCTTCGAGCTTTGGATCGTCATAATTGCCACCGTAGGAAGCAAGGATGCGCTCATGCTCGCGTTCCGTCGCCGCCGTCGTCGCTGCGGGTTTGTTTGGCTTGCTCGATGTCTGCGCGGGCTTCGGAGCGGCAACCTGAAAGCGGCCCATGTCGCCGCAGGCGCCAAGCGACAGCGACGCGCACAGAATCATCGCCGCGAACACGCGGCTCTGCGTCCCCTTCACTTGACCGTTCACAAAGCTCATCACGCCGTTACTCGCCTTCATGCGCCGGCACACGATTTGTCACGACGCCGCCTCTCTCCGGGATCAATTCGATCTGGCTTGGCCGGACCATTTCCATCCGCGGTCCGCCATGTTTTTCCACCCAGCCCCGAACCCGAATTCGCTTGTTTACCAAGGATTTCAGATCAAGCCCCGCATTTTCGAAGGACGGCATCATGCGCCGTGAAATTGTCACGGCAAAGTCCCTAGTCCACCGTCGCCCGAAATTGACATAAAATGTCGCGCCAGCCTGGCGCGCGGACAGAACCTTGCCCTCGACGACGAGGAATCGCCCAATCCCCGTCAAAATATCGCCGGGTCTTTTCGCGTTTTTTAAGGCAGCGGAACTGGCCCAAATTCCCCGGCGCCCTGTCCGGGCGGTATTTTCGGCGGTCAGCAGTTCCCCCGAGCAGTCCCGATCGGACGCTGGCGGATAGGCCATCACCGCGCCCTGACGCAGCAGCTCCGCCTGGACCAACCGCGGCGGGTCGCTCAATGAGACGAAAGCGCGCTGGCGTCCATATCGATCGGGCTGGTCGTCCTCGCCGGCCAGGCTGACGTCTCGGCCGGCAATGAGCGACGTCAGAAGATCAGCCGCACCGATCGGGTTTTCCGGCGCAGGTTCGATGCCCGCCAGCTTCACCTCGCGCCCATCGTCGAGCCGGATTGTGGTCGCGCTGATGACACTGACGACACGACCTTCACCTTGAGCCGTCGAATTGCACGCAGCGCGAAGCTCGTCACTGAAGGTTGTGAGCAATGTCACGCAGATGCATCCCGCAACGGTGGGTCGGACATACCAATGAGGTGTCATGCTGCTCCGTATGGCACCGGAAATGTCATTCACTGAAATAGGAGGAGCTAATTTCGATCTGCGAAATCTGCGGTGTTCGATCCGTGCAAGTCAAGCGGTCTCGCATATGCCAAACGCCCGTTCGCTTGCCGCAGACCGAGCGTTGTTGCATGATCGCTGTCATCAGCTTTGCATGACAGACGAGCGAACACGGAGACGACTTTGACGATTTCGAAGACAATTTTTGCCGGGCTTATTTCCTCCGCCATCGCGCTGGGCGCGAGCACGGCGATGGCCCAGAGCAAGCCGCCGCTGAAGCTTGGCGCGGTTCTCGACATGTCCGGCCTTTATGCCGACATCACGGGTATTGGCAGTGAGACCGCTGCAAAGATGGCGGTGGAGGATTTCGGTGGCGAGGTGCTCGGCCGCAAAGTTGAAATCATTGCAGCCGATCATCTGAACAAGGCTGATAACGCCGCCAACATCGCGCGCGAAATGTTCGACAATCAGGGCGTCGAAGCGATCATGGATGTTGCGGCGTCAGCAACCGCACTCGCCGTGAACGAGATTGCAAAGTCCCGCAACAAGATCCTCATGCTGAGTGGTCCCGGCGCGGTTCGCCTCACCAACGAAGCGTGCGGCCCATACACTGTGCACTACAATTACGACACGTTCGCTCAGGCGAATTCGACCGGTCTGGCCGCAGTGAAAGCCGGCCTTGATACCTGGTTCTTCCTGCAGGCGGACTACGCCTTCGGGCAGGATCTCGAAAAGGACACGTCCACGGTCGTGACCAAGATGGGCGGCAAGGTGCTCGGCACCGTGAAGCATCCGCTCAACACCTCCGATTTTTCCTCGTTCCTGCTGCAGGCGCAATCTTCCAAAGCAAAGGTGATCGGCCTCGCGAATGCCGGCGGCGATACGATCAACGCCATCAAGCAGGCCGCCGAATTCGGCTTGATGAAGGGTGGCCAGAAGGTCTCGCCGCTGCTGGCCTTCATCACCGACATCGACAGCATTGGTCTCGAAACCGCACAGGGGCTGGTGCTGGCGGAAGGATTCTACTGGGACATGAACGACGAGACGCGGGCGTTTTCAAAACGCTTCATGGCGAAGGTCAACCATGCGCCGACGTCTGCGCAAGCCGGCATCTATTCGTCGGTGTTGTTCTATCTCAACGCGGTGAAGACAGCAGGTACGACGGATTCCGCAGCTGTCATGAAAGTCATGAAGTCGACGCCGATCAACGACATGTTCGCCAAGAACGGCAAGATCCGCGAGGATGGCCGCATGATCCACGACATGTATCTGTTCGAGGTCAAGAAGCCTTCCGAATCGAAGGGGCGCTGGGACGACTACAAGCTGCTCGCAACAGTGCCGGGCGATCAGGCCTTCCAGCCGCTTGAAGCGTCGCGCTGTCCGCTGATCAAGAAATGAGATGAAGAGCCGATCCCGTGCATGATGCAACCGAGCATGACGGGGCCGCAATAACGTAGATATCGCCGGCCCGAATTTGTGAGCATGCTCACAACTCGGGCCGGCTTTCTTTTTTGCCGGTCCGTGCCGCAAGAACAATGAACAGCTGTCTGAAATTCGGCTCACGGCAGCATCAACTCTACCTCATCATCTGAGGATCGACGTGACGAAGCATCCCCTCGATACATTCTTCTCGCCCCGAAGCATCGCAATCATTGGCGCCTCCCGCGACGGCACGAAAATTCCGGGCATGCTCCTCGCGTTTCTGCGACGAAATGGATTCTCGGGGGAAATCTATCCCGTCAATCCGGCTTATGACGATATTGAAGGCTTGAGATGTTTTGCGTCGATCTCAGCGGTCGGGCAGCCGATTGATCTTGCCATCGTGATCGTTCCTGCGCGTGCGGTGCTTGGCGTGCTGAACGAGTGCGTGGCCGCGGGCGTGAAGAACGCGATCATCATTTCGTCCGGGTTTGCCGAGGAGGGTGGTGCGAGCGTGGACATGCAGACGGAAATCGCGGCGCTTGCGAAGCGCACGGGCATGCGGATTTCCGGCCCCAATGCCGAGGGGTTTTATAACGAGCCGGAGCGCATCGCGGCGACATTCAGCCCGACCGTCGATGTTAAACCGGACGCCCCCCGACTGCTGGCAAGCCCGCGCCGCATCGGCATCATTGCGCAAAGCGGTGGCATCGGGTTTGCGATCTACAATCGCGCCAAAGCAATGGGTGTCGCGGTCAGCAAGGTGATCAGCACCGGAAATGAATCCGATCTCGCTGCCGGTGAATTCCTCGACTACATGGTGCGGGATCTGGCGACAGACGTCATCCTGCTGTTCATCGAAGGCATTCGCGATCCCGCAATGTTCGTTGCTGCTGCGAAACGCGCAGCGAAATCCGGCAAGCCCATCATTGTCTCGAAGGTCGGGCGTTCAAGCGCGGGCGAACGCGCAGCCGCATCGCATACCGCGAGCATGGCAGGCTGGACAGCGGCTTACGATGCAGTCTTCGCCAAGTATGGTCTTATTGTTTCCAACGACCTCGATGAGGCGGTCGCCATCGCTGCGGCATTTGCCACCGCGCCCTTGGCGCGCGGCAATCGAGCCGCCATTGTGACCGTCTCGGGGGGCGCGGGCGCGTGGGTGGCGGACACGCTTGCAGGCGAAGGGCTGCAGATACCCGAACTTTCGGGCCCACAGCAGGTGGAGATTCGCTCGTTGATCCCATCTTACGGGTCGGCACGCAATCCGGTCGATATCACGGCGCAGGCGGTCCACAGCGGCGGCCTGCAGAAGGTGATCGAACTGCTCAACCGGTCAGACGACATCGACCTCATCGTGGTCGTGGTGTCGCTGGCAAGCGAGACGCGGATTCCGGTGAAGACGGACGAGATCAAGCCGCTGATTGATGCGCAGCGTAAGCCAATTTTGTTCTTCTCCTATACACTGCCGTCGCAGTTCGCGCGCACGGGTCTGGCCGCTTCCGGTATCGTCGCCTTCCAGGGGCTGGCAACACTCGGCCGTGCAGCTCGGCAGTTGATCGATCGGGGACGCTTCGTCCTGGATGAGCCCGGTACGTTGCTTCGCAAGACCCCAAAGGGCGGCGTGAACTCTGCGTGGGTCGAAGGAAATCTCTCCGAATACGAGAGCAAGAATCTGCTTCGTGAGGCCGGCATCGCGGTGCCAAGCGAAGTCCTCGTCACGGAGAAATCGGCTCTGGCAGGTGCGATTGCCGGAATGCCGTTTCCACTGGTCATGAAAATCCAGTCACGCGATATCCCGCACAAAAGTGAAGCGGGAGGCGTGCGCATCAACCTGACGAGCCTCGACGAAGCCGCGTTGGCATTTGATGCTCTGATTGAGAATGCGCGTCGGTTCAAGCCGACCGCGCAAATTCAAGGCGTGCTGGTCGGGCCGATGGCGAAGAAGGGCGTTGAGATGATTGTTGGCACAGTCAACGACGCGACGTTCGGCCCGATCGTGATGGCAGGGTTCGGCGGCGTGACAACCGAACTCTTCAGGGATGTGGTCTATCGCCAAGCGCCGGTGAGCGAAACCGAAGCAGTCGCGATGGTTGATGAACTAAAGTCATCCCCGCTTCTGAACGGCTTCCGTGGTGCACTACCGGCAGACAAGGCGGCGTTGGCGCGATTGATAGCGCAGGTCTCGATCCTGGCAGGCGATCTCCAAGATAGCCTCTCGGAGATCGAAATCAATCCGGTGATCGTGCACGGCGAAGGCGAGGGGGTGACGGTGATCGATGCCCTCGTCGCCGGACGGCGTTCAGCGCAATAACGCTTCGGCTTCCGCCTAACGACCTTGAAACTTCGGCAGCCGGCGTTCTTCGGTTGCCTTGACGCCTTCCTTGAAATCCTCGGTTTGGCGCAGCCAGGTTTGCTCCGCGAGTTCATGATCCGTCTGCGCCTTGACCCGGTCGGCAAGGCCGGCGCGCATGGTCGCGCGCGTCGACAGCAATCCCAGTGGTGAGTTCTCGGCGATTTCGTTGGCCAGCTTGAACGCCTCCGCGCGCACCTGATCTTGCGGCACGAGAATGTTGGCAAGTCCCATCTTGAATGCTTCTTCGCCGGTGACGCGGCGGCTGGTGTAGAACATCAGCGCGGCATTCGTTTTCCCGATGATCTCGGGCAACGTAATCGTCAGGCCAAAACCCGGATGAAACCCAAGACGGGTGAAATTGGCGGCAAAGCGGGCCTCTGGACAGGCCACGCGAAAATCGGCGGACACTGCAAGGCCAAGTCCGCCACCAATGGCTGCGCCCTGCACCGCCGCGACGATCGGTTTCTTGTTGCGGAAGATGCGCACGGCCTCGAGATAGAGGTCGCCCGTGGTGCCCGTGCCGGAGGCGGCGTCTCCGCCGTCAGCGACGGGCCGGTTGAAGTTTGCTCCAGCGCAAAAGGCTTTGCCCTGCGAGGCGAGCACCACGGCGCGGCAGTCTTTGTCCTCATCGAGTTGGTCGAGTGTATCGGCAATCTGCTGGATCAGGGACAGGTCGAAGAAATTCAGCGGGGGGCGGCGAATCTCGATCAACGTGACATGACCATGTTTCTCAACGCCGAGATCCGGGGAGCCGCTCATCTGGTATCCTTTCTGAATTGATCGATTGGGTTCAGCGGAGACCAAGGCCGCGCGCGATGATGCCGCGCAAGACCTCGGTGGTACCGCCCTGGATTGTCAGCTTGGGTGCTATCTTGGTGGCGAATGCCAGTTGTTCCTCAAGCGTATGATGATTTGCCGTGTCGCTGTCGATAAAGGCCGCGAGGTCTCGCACGCGATGCGGCAGTTGCTGCTCCCAGAGTGTCCCGATGTCCTTGACGATCGAGGCTTCCACCACGGGCTCCTGACCGGCTTGCAGCATGCCGGCGACTGAAACTGACATGCGTCGCATGGTGTGCAACTGTGCGATCAGGCGGCCGATACCCTCCGCGCCCCGTGTATCGGGGCTGTTGCCGAGCGCGCGGACAAGCTCCGTCAGGACGTAATAAGTTTCGAGAAACCGTTCCGGCCCGCTGCGCTCATAAGCCAATTCGCTCGTTGCCTGCTTCCATGCGCCATCGATTTCACCGAGGGCGTGGTCGTCAGGAATGAAGGCATCCTCGAAGACGACCTCATTGAATTCCTTCAATCCGCTGATCTGCGCGATCGGATTGACCTTGATGCCAGGTGTTTTCATATCGACGAGAAATTGCGTCAGGCCATGGCGGCGATTGTCTGCCGTGGGCGGGGACGTGCGGAAAATTCCGAGCATGTAGTCCGCGATGTGCGCGGACGTGGTCCAGACCTTGGTGCCATTGAGGAGCCAGCCACCGTCGGTCTTGGTCGCCTTGCTCTTGGCCGCGAACAGGTCGGAGCCTGAATTCGGCTCGCTCATGCCGATCGCGAAGCAGACCTCGCCGCGGCAGATACGCGGCAGGATATCCATCTTGATCCGCTCATTGGCGTATTTGAGCAGAACCGGGCCGCTCTGACGGTCGGCGACGAAGAAGCGTCGCGTCGGCGCGTTGGCGACGCGCATCTCCTCGGTCACGACGTAGCGTTCCAGAAAGCTCCGTTCATGGCCGCCATATTGCTTGGGCCACGTCATGCCGATCCAGCCGCGTTCGCCGACGCGGCGGCTGAACTCCGGGATGTCGCTGTCTTCGCGTTGTGGTTCATCCGGGTTGAAGGTGCCGGCGGCAATTTCCTCGCGGAGAAATTCACGAACTTCGTGCCGCAAGGTTTCACATTCCGGCGGCAGGCGAATCTGATCAAAACGAAGGGCTGCGGTCATGTCATGTATCCTGAATTGTCACGCCCGTATTATCGCGATGCGATCAGCGGCCACAGATCGTCGGCGCCGCGTGCCGCGATGAACTTTCCGAGTTCGGTCGCCCAATAGCTTTCGTGGCCGAAATCGTCGCGCCAGGCGAGGGCGCGCAACGTATAGCGATGCAGAATGTGCTCCATGGAAAATCCGATCGCGCCATGCACCTGATGGGCAATGGCCGTTCCCTTTTCCGCGGCTTCCGCGCAACGGATCTTGGCCGAAGCCGCTTCGAAAAAGACCGCGTCGTCGAACGGCGAACCATTGGCGATGGTGTCTGCGGCTGAGCCTGCGGCCGTGACGGCAGCTGCGACTTCACCCGCCAGTTTCGCGAGATTGTGCTGGACCGCCTGAAATTTGGAAATCTTCTTTTCAAACGCGACGCGCTCGTTGGAATAGCGAACGCTGATGTCAAGCAAGGCTTCCAGTGCGCCTGCGATTTGCAGGCTGCGTAACGTTGCTCCCATCAGCATCAATGATCTGGATGTGAAGCCGGCCGGCGCCGGTTTGATCGTCAGCGGCTTGACGTTGTTGAACGCCACGGTGTTCGACGTGTCATGGCCGAGGTTTTCGCCGGCGTCGATATGGCACGCGCTTGCTTCGACAAGCGCGATCACGGGGCCTGTTTCCGAAGCCGCAACAACGGCAATATGCTCGGCATCTGCTCCGTAAGGAATGCCACGAACGCGGCCGGTCAGCGTGTGATCGGCATTGACCGTTATGCGGTCCTGCGGACGAGCGGGCGCCACCGTCATTTTTCCGGACGGCGAGGGAATTTGAGCCTGTGCGAGCAGCCAGCCCGCCAGCATGGTTTCGACCAGCGGAACGGCCACAGCGAATTTGCCCGCCGATTGCGCAACGCTGAAACCTTCCGCGAGGCTGACGCCCGCGCCGTCGCATGCTTCCGGGACCCACGACAGCGGCAAACCGGCGTCAACCAGAGTCGACCACAACGGCGCTTTCCAGTGGTCGTCCTTGTCGCTGTTAATCGTCTGTGCGTCAGCGAGGTCGGCAAAAATGCGCTCGGCGGTTTCCGCTACAATATTCTCACTCTCCGCCACGACGTCTCCCGCTTCAGTGTTGTCAATTCCGCCATGCAAAACGCGGATGTCATTCCTGTGAAAGGTATGATGAGGAAAAGCTGATGCGATGACAAGCTGCGAACTCATCGCGGGTCACTGCGGGATACGCATAGATCATCGGGGTGTGCTTCATGGCAGCTAGGCCATCGCGCTCAGATGAAAAGTCTGTTCCGTTGCAGTTTATCTCGCTAGGTTGCACCGGCCGCGGCGGCGACGCCGTAAACGTATACGAGGAGACATTCAATGGCGGATGGATTGCGGGTCATCATCACGGGATCGGCATCGGGATTAGGTGCGGCATCGGCAGCGATCCTGGCGAAGCAAGGGGCACGCATCGTCATCAATTATGCCTCCAGCCAGAAGGAAGCCGAGCAGACGGCCGATCTGTGCCGCAGTGCCGGCGCCGAGGTCGTGGTGGTTCAGGGTGATGTGTCGCGTGACGAAGACTGCCGAAAGATCGCGGCTGCCGCTGCCCCTTGGGGACGGCTTGACGCGCTCATCAACAATGCCGGCACCACCAAGCACATGGCGCATGACAATCTCGAGGGACTTTCCGCCGACGACTTTCAGCGCCTTTTCGCGGTTAACACAATCGGGCCGTATCAGATGGTCCGGGCCACGCGCGAGTTGCTCGAAGCGGGCGCAAAGGAGACCGGCCGCGCCTCGGCGGTTGTCAACGTTTCATCGATTGCTGGAGTTTCCGGCATTGGATCGTCAGTCGCTTATGTAGCCAGCAAAGGCGCGCTGAATTCCGTGACGCTGTCGCTGGCGCGTGCCCTGGCACCGTTGATCCGCGTCAACGCGGTTTGTCCGGGCTATATCGACACGCCATGGTTCACGAAGGGACGCGGCGCCGAACAGGCTGCCAAGGTCCGTGACATGGTCACCGCGAAATCCCCTCTGAAGTTGGCGTCGAGCGCCGAGGACGTCGCGGACGTTGTCTGTTTCCTCGCGGGGCCGCAATCACGCAACATGACAGGAGAAATCGTGCGCATCGATGCCGGTGCGCACTTGGTCTGGTAAAAGCTGATTCAGAAGATCTGAATCAGCTATTCTTGTCAGTTAGAGTCTGTTGCCGGGATCGGAGACGACGCCGCGGGCCACGAGCCGATTCCAGATGAACAGCACAACCAGCGCACCAATGGTCGCGGTGATGAATCCCGCGCCCTGGTTTGGCCCGTAGTGGCCGATCGCCTGGCCAATGAACGTCGCGAGAAAAGCGCCGGCGATGCCGAGGACCGTGGTCAGGATGAAGCCGGTCGGGTTATTCGGCCCCGGCGACAGCAGTCGTGCGATAATGCCTGCAACAAAACCAACAATGATGATCCAGAGAATGCCGCCCATTGCCGCTATCCTTCATTCAGTGTGAAGCATCGATTGCGAGATGATGGAGCGGCGGGGCCCCGCTCCATCATCATTTGAACAGTTTCATCAGATCCAACGGGAGGCTTCGTGCTCAGTCGGCAGTCTGCCGTTCGGCGTCAGCTGATTGATGACATCTGGCAATTGCCGGGCGAGCCCGGAAAGCAGTTCGTCGCGTGATAGGCCGGTCTGAGATGTCAGCGTGCTGATCTGGTCGGCACCGAGTGCGGAGGCGAGGTCATTCGGAGCGATCTGCTTGTTCTCACCAGGGCCAACCCATGAATTGGCCGTTTCAGCGTGTCCGTTGTCCTGAAACTGCTTCAGGAGATCGCCAAGGCCGCCGCTGAGGACGCTTCCGGCCGCGCCGCCGGCCAGCAGGCCGCCAAGGGCACCACCGAGCGGCCCTCTCATCAGGTCGCCGAGGCCGCCGCCGAGTGCGCCTCCAAGTCCACCTCCAAGCCCGCCGGCGTCTGCGCTTGCCGTGGTCGTTCCTGGCGGCAACGTCGGTGGGGCCTGTGTCGGCTGAGTGCCCGCGGGGCTTGTTTGCGCGTGGCTGCCGCCGAGATGTTTGACGGCTTTGTAGGCGAGAAGGGCAAGTATCGCCATGGTCATCGGCGACATTCCGCCGCTGCTCTCGCTTTGATCACTCGGCCCACTCGGTCCGCGTGGTCCATTCTGCATGCCATTGAGAACGTCGAGCAAACCCATTGTTGTCTCCTGTCGTCTCATCCTGCCCCGTACGAACAAGATTACCGGGTCGACATGACGGTTACAAGGCAGTGGAACCGAAAGCGTGCGCACCGCGAGGTCGCCGGGACAGAGGTCAGCGTCTCCCAGACTGAGCTCAGTGCTCGCGTTCGTTAGATTTTATAAGACGAGATTTCGATCAGGCTGCCGTCCGGATCGCGACAATAGATGGATATCAACGTGCCTCTGGCGCCCTGCTTTTCAACCGGACCTTCTTCGATCGCGACGTCGCAGCCTTTGAGATGAAGCGCCACATCCTGTGGTGTGGCCGTGGTCAGGAAGCACAAATCGTCGCTTCCGGCCGCCCCATGGTCTGCGGTAAACCACTCCTGCTTATCTGTCGTTACCGGCCGGAGATTGATCTTTTGATTGCCGAACAGCATCGAAATGCGTTTGGCGCGGCCGTGCCCCGGATCGAAATCCTGGCGCTTCATGCCAAGAATCCGTTCGTACCAAACGGCCGATCGCTCGGCGTCTTTGACGTTCACCACCAGATGATCGAGGGCATCAACTTCAATTGGCATGGGGTTTCCGGCGACTTTGAGAGAATTGATCGCGATTTTCGTCCCGATCAAAGAAAAGGGAGAGCTGATGCCCTCCCTTGTACGTCACCAGCGGCACCGTCACCAGCGGCGACCATGCCAACCGCGGTGCCAGCCACCCCGCCAGCCGCGGTGACCCCAGCCGCCGAAATATCTCGGACCACGATAGAAACGGGGGCCGCCGTAGAAGCCGTAAGCTCCATAGTAGTTCGGCCGCCACCAGCATCGCCCCCATGGATTACAGACCCAGCGGACGTGCTCGACGTTGTTTGCCGTGGGAGCAGCTCCCGCCAGGCCGTTCGGCATTGCCGAAGCGGTACCCGACGCCAGCGCGACGCTTCCAAGCGCTGCGAGCCCAATGAAAGCCAGTTTGAGTTTCATCTCATCCTCCTTACTCAAAAGACAAACGTGAGTGATGAGAAAAAGTTGCTCGAAAATGTGGCCGCTTGAATTCGTCCTTGAATTTTAATGTCCATGAATGAACATTCATCGACGTCGATCAACGCAAGAGTCCAACGACTCACAAAACTGAGGTGAACATGAAAATCGCTTCCCTCATCATTTGTTTTATTCTTACTTTGCAGACCTCGGCGATGGCCGCTGACTACGCCAGTCAAATCAGTGCCTATCGGCGCACGCATGGACTGTCGTCGGTGAAGATCGATAGCTGGCTGAATGCTGTTGCGCTTCAGCAGGCGCGCGCAATGGCGTCGAGCGGAACCATCAGCCATACTGTCGGAGGCAGTTTTTCATCCCGTGTGGCGAGCTTACGGAAGTCTCGGGCGGCTGAGAATATTGCAGCAGGGTTTCGCACCTTCTCCGAAACGTTGAAGCAGTGGGAAGAAAGTCCAGGCCATCGCGAGAACTTGCTGATGGCAGGTGCGAAGAAGGTCGGTGTCGCCTCGGTCTCAAACCCGAGTTCGCCCTATCGCGTGTTCTGGGCGATGGTTATCACCGATTAAGTGCCAGCTTCCTATGCGCGGTCGCGGGTGCCGATGAACTGCATCACGATCTCTCGCCTGTGCGGCCGCGTACGATGCTCGATCAGATAGATCCCTTGCCACGTTCCGAGCGCCATCGCGCCGTCAATGACCGGGATTTGAAGGCTGCATGACGTCAGCATGGTCTTGATGTGGGCCGGCATGTCATCCGGCCCTTCGGTCGCATGAATCCATCCCGCGTTATCCGGTGCCATTCGCCGCAGTGCCGTAGTCAGGTCGGTCAGGACGTCGGGATCGGCATTCTCTTGAATGGTCAGCGACGCGGAGGTGTGCCGGATAAACAGGTTGACCGTTCCGGACACACCGCCTGTCTCTTCGAGAAACTGGCGAACGTCACGCGTGAAATCGATGAATCCCTCGCCGCGCGTTGAGAGAGTGAGCGTTGTCGTTGCAATGATATCGATGGATGCGGATACAATGGGCGCATAGGTCATGATGGTGTGTTCACTCCGTGTTGGCATCACGCGCGATATTCAGCCGATCCAGTGTGGCCTGATCGAAGTGCCCGTTGAAGTATTGATGAATCGCTTCGACAAAATCCCGGTTGTCGTCAGACGCCCGGGCGAACAGCGTCATCGAGGAATGAAACTTCATGTTGTCCGGCCATCCGAAAATGCCTTCGATGGACTTTCCTGACACGGAACAGACCAGTCGCGTGCATTCCCGTAGTCTCGGCCCGAGCAGGGGATGATGCAGATAGTCCACTGCTTCCTGACGCGAGGCGATGGCGTACCGCTGTGACATCGCGCTGTGCCCAAGTCCTGCAATCTGCGGGAAGACGAACCACATCCAGTGGCTTTGCTTCAGTCCTGCACGGAGCTCTGAGAGCACTCGATCGTAGACGGGCGCCTGTGCGTCGACGAAGCGCTCGAGATCAGACGATGCGCTCATGCCGGCTCCCCATGTGGGACATCAGATCGGCAATCATAAGCTTTGCCTCATAAGCCTTGCCTCGCGCTCATCATTCAAGTGGGTCATTTGGAAAGCCGGCTGTGAAGATGTGACGCACTGCGTTGTCTGCGGCGACAGGGACGAAATTAAGGTCCGTTAATGACTTGCGGATAAAATCCGCGCCCATCCGGCCATCTGTGTTTTTGGGTTCGGTCGGGCACATTTAGCGCGAGATTATAATGCTGAGGAATTTTGGCCTGAGAGGGCGAATCACGGCCGCATTGGCATTTGCCTCGGCGACGACAGCTCTGTTCATGCTGGCCGGCGCCATGTGGATTATCTCTGGCATCGTCGACCGGGCCGACCAGCGCGAACTCCAGAGCCATTATGATGCACTTCAATCGCGTCTCGGCCAGGAGGCGCGCCGCGCCGCGGCCATGAGTGCGGTGGTCGCATCCATCCCGGCCGTTCAGGAGGCCATGGCGAAGGACGATCGCGCCGCTTTGATGCGATTGTTCGGTCCCGGCTTTGCGACAATGAAGTCGGAATACGGCGTCGATCAGTTCCAATTCCATACGCCTTCCGCGGTCTCCTATTTCCGGGCCCATCAGCCGGCAAAATTCGGCGATGATCTCTCCGGCTTCCGAAAGACCGTGGTGGTGGCTAACACGGAAAAGAAGACGGTCGTCGGCCTGGAAGGCGGCGTGGCCGGCCTCGGCATCCGCGGTGTTGTGCCCATTGTAGCGGCTGGGAAGCACGTTGGGTCGGTCGAATTCGGTCTGACATTCGGTCAGGGCTTCTTCGATGAATTCAAGCGCACCCGCGGCGTCGACATCGCCTTTCACCTCGCGGGCGACAATACGTTCAAGACCTTCGGCGGAACGCTCGGCGGGCAGAGCTTTTTCAATGCATCTGATTACGGCAGCGTCGGAGAGGGCGGCTTCCTGATCCGTCAGGGTGACCTGAACGGCACTCCGGTCGCGGCTCTGCTGGGACCGATCAGGGACTTCTCCGGAAAGTCCATCGGGGTCGTCGAAATTGTCATGGACAACGGTGAGTATGTCGCCTCGCAACAGCATGCCCGGCTGTTGGCGGCCGGCATGGCGGCGCTGGGTCTCATTCTCGCGCTCGCGGCCGGATTGCTGATTGCGCGCGGCATATCGCGTCCGATCCTCGCCATCACCGATGCGATGCGCGAGTTGGCGAACGGCAACCTTGCTGTCGAGCTGCCTATGCGCGAGCGCAGCGATGAAGTCGGGCAGATGGCGCAGGCTGTCGCCGTGTTCAAGGACAATGCCGTTCGGGTCAGTCAGCTTCAGGTGGAGCAAGAAGAGAGCAAGGCGCGTTCGGACCATGAGAAACGGGAGGCCTTCGCAGCCTTGGCCGATCACTTCGAGGCCAGCGTGCGAGATGTGGTCGAAAGCGTATCCTCGGCCGCGTCTGATATGCAGATGACCGCGCAGTCGATGTCGTCGACCGTCGCGCAGTCACGGCAGCAGACAGAGGTCGTCTCAGTTGCGTCCGAGCTCGCCTCCGACAATGTCCACAGCGTCGCCGTGGCGTCGGAGGAGATGTCATCCTCGATCGGCGAAATCGCCCGGCAGTTGGCCCAGGCATCGGCGGTGGTGAGCAAGGCTGCTGACGGCAGCCGTCAATCGAATGCCCGGGTGCAGAGCCTGTCATCCGCCACTCAGAAAATCGGCGAGGTCGTCGAGCTGATCAACAGCATTGCGAGCCAGACCAATCTGCTGGCTCTCAACGCCACCATCGAGGCGGCGCGGGCCGGCGAGGCCGGCAAGGGCTTCGCGGTGGTGGCAAGCGAAGTGAAGTCGCTTGCGACCCAGACCGCCAAAGCCACCGAGGATATCGGGGCTCAGATCGCGTCCATTCAGCGCGAGACCGGTGCGGTTGTGGAGGACATCCACGACATCACCTCCACCATCACCGAGATCGATGAAATCTCCTCTTCGATCGCGTCCGCAGTCGAGGAGCAAGGATCGGCGACGCAGGAAATCGCCCGCAACGTGCAGCAAGCGGCGGAACGCACCGGCGAAGTGTCGCAAAATATTCTGAGCGTGACCGAAGGCATTGCCACCACGGAAACCGCAGCCCGCGAAATGCTCGGATCCGCGGCAAAACTCGCCACGCAGTCTGAGACCCTGCGCGGTGAGGTGGATCGCTTCCTCGCCAGCATCCGGGCGGCTTGACAGCGAGATGACAGCGGGGCTCCCGCAAGAGCGGGGTAGCGACAGGCTCCTGGCTCTGGTAAGGAAGGCGGATCACCATGCCGTGCACGGGTGTGAGTGGCATCCGGTCCCGTAGCTCAGCCGGATAGAGCGACGGTTTCCTAAACCGTAGGTCGCATGTTCGAGTCATGCCGGGATCGCCAAGTTTTCAGATACTTTGTCCCTCCACCGAAAGAACGATTCAGTTTCGGTTTAAGAACGACTCGATTTCTGCCTTTAAGAGCGCTGCGGTCTGATATCTCGCTGATTATGCCCGATAATTTTTAGCGTTTTGTTTTTCCCGCAGGCATGTCGCTATTAAATCCAGGTCGGTAAAGATCTCTTGGTCAGTTCTGCCAAGTCGGCACTTCGATCGACTTGGCTGATGCTGACAGTGCTCGCAAGCAGTTCGGAATTGCGCAGAGCACAACACTGCTGTCCGTTCGCGCCGGAATCCTCCTTACACGCAGAAATGGAGACCTTCCTGATCTCTCTGTTAGCGTGTTATTTAGCCGAATCGGCAGATCAGGAATTACGTATGCCCGCAATAATGACGCCAATTTTGCAGCGCGCCTTTCGCAATACATTGGAGCTGAAGCTCCGCCGGAGCCGAGGCGATATGCTTCAGTTGTTCTTGGCAGCCGTTATGACGAAAGTGTGGAAAGATAACTTCATCCCCGCGAGCGCCCATTACTCTCAAGGGGATCTGAAATGCGACGGACTTCTCCAAGATCCTCTAACAGTATTCGCTTGCTACGGGCCCACGAACGGTGGCGATGGCCAAAGCTCTGGCTCGATTGCTAACGCGGTGGCCAAAGTGGCGGAGGATTTTTTTGGCGCGATTCAGAACTGGCCGGCACTAAAGGAGTGGATTTTCGTTTCCAACTATGTGACGGGGACGCCGCCTCAGATCACCGCAAAGATATTAGAGCTCGCGGGCGCTCATCCAAATCGCGTCTTGAAGCAGTTCGGACTTGAACAGTTTCGTCTCGCGATCTTCTCGTTAAGCCTCGACGATATCGAGGAACTACTTGGAGACGACGCGACTGACGAGGACTTTAGACAATTGCAGCTCCCAGAAGTACAAATGGTCATAAATGATGTAATGCAGCGGGTTCATGGGAGCGGGTTGAACGACGATCAGCCCGTTATTGTGCCCGCGGCTAAACTCGATTTCAATAACTTACCCGCGATCTATCAGGACCGCATCCGGCTGGGTTTCCAAAACGCTGGTAGAGTGGGCGAATATCTCCTCGATCACCCTGACCCGACGCTTGATGGAAAAATTGCGAGCGTCTTTGCAGGCAAGTACGTCGAGTTGAAGATGCAAGGCCTCCAGCCCGATGAAATTATGGACTGTCTCTATGAATTCACGCTCGGAGGCCAACAGAATTCGACACCGCGTGAAGTTGCCGTTTGGAGTTTGCTGGCCCATCTGTTTGAGAAATGTACTATCTTCGAGGACCATCCGGTTGAAGAAGCGAAAGCCCTATGATCCTTCCGGGAAAACACATCAAACAGGACCGGGCGCTGATTGCTGTCGGCGGGGATATTCTTTCGGTGCTTGACCGCGCGATGACGGTTTCTTCCATTTGGAGAAAGGTCCAAGTCATGCGAGCAACCCGTGAGGATGCCTCGCCTGTATCTTTTGATTGGTTTATTCTTGCGTTGACACTTTTATATGCCATCTCGGCCCTCGATCGCGACGGCGATCTCATCACGCCGGTTCGAGGTTCAGCATGATTTTCTCCATCACCAGCTCAATTCCCACCTTCAAATCACTTCGATTCGAGGAGGGACTAAATATCCTTTTGGCAGACGTTACTCCAAAATCTACCGACAAGCAGACTCGCAATAGCGCTGGCAAGACCAGCATGATCGAGATTATCCATTTCTTGCTGGGAGCTGACGCAGATAAAAATTCGCTGTTCAAGAAAAAGGAAATCGTCGCTCACTCGTTCAGTGGTGAATTTGCGATCGAAGGCAGTCGCATCAAGGTAACTCGGAGCGGGAACGACGAGAAAAAGATCCTTATAAGTAAGGACCATGCAAATTCGATTGGCCTGGCAATCAAGCGAGATGATGACACCGGTTTGGAATACGTAACGGTAGATGATTGGAAGGACTGTCTTGGCCAAGCATGGTTCAAAATCCCGACCCCTCGCAAAGGTACGGAATTCGAAGGGAGCTTTACGCCCTCGTTCCGGTCCGCGATAAGCTACCTTATCCGTCGGCGCAAATCTGGTGGTTACTCAAATATCCAGAAGCAAAACGACAATCAGCAGCCTTGGGACTGGCAAGTCAATCTCTCTTATCTTTTGGGATTTGATTGGAAGATCCCGCGAGAGATCCAGGATCTTCGTGCGCGTAAGAAAAGCCTTTCGACCTTGAGGCAGGCGATTAAGGCGGGAGAACTTGGTAATATCTTCGGCACCTCAGGAGAGATCCGGCCAGAGCTCGTAAGGACAGAAGCGCGCATTGCCCAGTTAAAATCCCGTATCGACAAGTTCCGCGTGTTGGAGAGCTACCGTGAGATGGCCGATGAGGTATCTCGGATCAAAAATCGAATGACAGAGATAGCGGCGGAGCTCGCTCTGATCAAAGAAACGATCGTATACCTCGCAAGTTCAATCCAAGAGGAAAAGCCCCCCGCTTACGCCGCCGTGGAAATGCTCTATGCCGAGGCCGGGGTTCAATTGCCCGGCGTAGCGTTGCGCCGCTTCGACGAAGTCCGCGAATTCCAACAGTCGGTCGTTTCCAATCGGCGCGGTTATCTTGAAGCCGAGATCGAAGCAGCGAGAGTCACCCAACAGACGCTCGAATCCGAATTGGCTTCTGCGGACATCCGAAAATCCGAAATACTTCTTGTCCTCGATGGCAAAGGCGCGTTCGAAGATCTTATGGCGATGCACGAAGAGTTCGCGACAAACTCAAATCGCGCCGACGCGCTCCGTACTAAGCTGCAGAATGCAAACATACTCGAAAATAAGATCGCTCAGACGAAGCGCGATAGTGCTGACTTGGAAATAATGCTCCAAGAGGACCATAAGCGCAGCGAGAACGTCATCAAGTATGCCACCGTAAAAGTAGATCAAGCGATTGCAGAACTGTACGACGATCGCACCGGCAACTTGGTAGTAACGCCTTCAAAGAACGGGCCGCAAATCGATATTGTAATCCAGGGCGGAGGGAATAAGGGCGGTATCGATTTGATGAAGATTTTTTGTTTCGATACCATGCTTTATGAAGCTGTCTCTGACAGGCTGGGCGGGCCTGGCTTTTTGGTTCACGATAGCCATCTGTTCGATGGAGTTGATGCTCGCCAAGTGCGAGGGGCTATCATTTTCGGCGCCAAGACCGCTGCAGCTCATGCGGGTCAATACATTATTGCAATGAACAGTGACGAGCTTTCAGCGAGTGGTGTCGCTAATGAAACAGTCGTCGTGAACGCCATCCTTCCTGTCCGGTTGACGGACCACGAGACTGGCGGATTATTCGGATTTCGCTTCGACTAACTACGAGCTTACGCATTGTGTCTATGACCGCGAGACGCTCAAATTCGACTGGGCACAAGAGCCGACGTCGTTGGGTCCCGAGCCTTGAATGCCCCCGGCCAACGAGAAAAGAGGCCTTACCACACAACGAGCAAACGCGGCCGGGCCAGAAGTTGCACTATCCCCGTGCGAGTGGGGATTAGCGATGCTTGAGTACCGCGCCATCATTCGTCCAGCAATAACGTTTGTCCGCCGTCGGCGAGCAACGGATACCGAACCAACATGCCGACACTGCGAAATCTGGGATGCCCCGAGTTGGTTAGGCTCTGCCTGAATATCGCTCTACAGCGGTCAACGTCTGAGTGAACAGATCTACATCCCGTCTGTACACGAAATCGAAGCTGAGGCGACGTTTTTCGTCGAGCTTTGGAAGCAATCTCGAACCTAAACCTGCTACGATTTACGAACCCATGCATCTTCGACCTACTCGCCTCATCGGAGGTTGAACAATGGCATCTCCTAAATCGAAGAAGGGCATTCGTCGCGGCGCGGGCCGGACGGCTGCCGCACCGGAAATGAGCTTGCAGACAGCGTTGGCCGAGGCAAGTGAACGCGGTCGGTTGCGTGCCGCCGAGATTCTGGACGGCGAGGGCATGCAAAGTGCGGATGCGTTCGCAAAGATGCTCGGCACGACTCGGGTGACGGTGAACACGAAGCGTCAGAGCGGCCAGATCTTGGGATTAAAGGGCGGGAAGAGGGGCTATCGCTTCCCGGTCTGGCAGCTCAATGCCGAAGGCAAACCCTATGCCGAGCTGGCGGTGCTACATAAGCGGTTGGGCGGCCTCTGGGCAGTCTATCGCTTTCTCGTACAGCGGCATGGTGAGCTCGGAGGGCTGACGGGGCGCGAGGCTCTGGAGCGCGGAAAGGTCAGGGCCGTTCTTGAGGTAGCTGAAAGCGTCGGAAGAGATTTCAGTTGAGCAACGATATGAGGTCGATAGTTTTGACTGCGCTCAAGAGCGTCTGCCTTAAGAAAGCTTCAGGCCACGCTTGACGACCTTCGCGCAGCCCTCCGCAAGCGGAGCCTTGCACGATAGTCACCGAAATCAACGCCGTCAGTTAAGTAAAATGGAGATGAATTGCGAAGTCGGACCATCTCTCTATCGCGACTGACGAGTTTTACTGCAAGTTCTTCCACTGGGAGTGCAAGGAGCGCCTCCCACTCTTTCACAAACCGCCATCCCTCGAATTGCTCCGCTCGACGAGCGTGGGCATCTTTAGCCTTTTGAACCAGATATGGATCATGGCGAAGTTTCCGCACAATTAGCCGATGCATCATCAGCTTTGCGGCGTCACCGACCGTTCCTTCGTTTAGCCCATCCCTCATCTGAGCTACCTGGCCACTCCGTCGTACCGATGGACGAGTTTACTGTGAAGCGAACCGACCAAGGCCGAGCTTCATATTCAAATCGAAGCAATCAGTCGCTTCCCTCTCGAATCGTCTCAGCCTCCAACGAACCTTCAGGAAGCGGCCGCAACAAGTCGGCTTGTGGCTTGGTGAGATAGATCCAATGCGCCCAATCTTCCGGCTTCAGCACCACCACCTGCCTATTGTGGTAAGGCTCGACGTCCGGACTTGGCTCTGTTGTGAGCATGGTAAAAGCCTGCGCGCCGTTTTTGCTCTCTCGCCAGATACCCGCAATCGCCAAAAAGGGAGCCCCATTGAGCGTGAAACGGTGCTTGGCCTTAGGATATTTCTTTCCCGTGAACTCAAAGAACGCCGATGCCGGTATCAGACATCTATTCGACTTCTCGAAGTTTCGTCCCTCGCTTCGGAAATTAAAAACCGGCCCGCCGCGAGAACCGGACGGCGGAAAGCTGAAGTTCATCGGGACAAGCTCCATGCCATTGCCGGCGGCGCGCATCACAGGCCCACTATCGTTGATCTTGATGTCGTCGGCTACCGGTAGATCAAGCTCAGTCTGCTGCGTTGGAATGCCAAGCTCCAATGCTTGCATCATGTCGCAGTACTGCTTCCAGCGAATATGCTGCTCGTAGATGGGGTGATTGCGGTCGCTCCCAGGTCTTGGTCTGCTTCGCGCAATCGGAGCCGGGAAAAGGGGAGTCGACGCTATGAAATACTACGCTGGATTGGATGTGTCTTTGGCAGAAACCGCCATCTGCATTTTGGACGAAGACGGCATTATTGTTCGGGAGGGGACGGCGATTTCGGATCCCAATGATATCGCCGATTGGCTGCAGCAACTTGGCATAGCACTGGCCAGAGTCGGCTTGGAGGCGGGCACGACTGCAGCCTGGCTCTACAACGGGCTCAAGCAACGGGGCCTACCCGCCATCTGCATTGATCCGCGTCGGCTGAGAGCAATGACCAAAACAATGCCGGTCAAGAACGATCGAAATGACGCCCGTGCAATCGCCGGCTGCATGCGTGTAGGCTGGTACTCGATTGTTCATGTGAAGAGCGAGGCGAGCCAGGAAATGCGCATGCTGCTTGCCAATCGGCGGACCCTGCAGACAAAGCAGATAGACATCGAAAACGAGATTCGAGGAACATTGCGCGTCTTCGGGATAAAACTTAGCGGGCGCATAACCTCGGGGCCGTTTGAAAAACGCGTCCTCGATCTGATCGAAACTCTACCACGTCTTGGCGCAATGGTTCGGCCGATGCTCATTGCGCGTACCGTGCTTCGGCAGCAATGTGCCGTCCTTCACAAGATGATGCTGGACATGGTTCGACAGGACGACACGTGTCGTCGACTCATGACCATTCCGGGCGTGGGCGCCATCACAGCGATCACCTATCTCACCACCATCGATGATCCGGTTAGATTCGAGCGATCACGGGATGTCGGCGCGCATCTCGGGTTGACGCCGAAAAAGTATGCGTCCGGAGAGACGGATCGAAACAGCGGCATCTCCAAATGCGGTGACGTGGCTATGCGGAGCGTGCTGTATCAGGCAGGGTTGGCGCTTCTCACGCGGTCGACCAAGCATTCCAGTATCAGAGCGTGGGGTCTCGCCCTGGCAAAACGGCGGGGGCTACGGCGTGCCATCATCGCTGTTGCCCGGAAACTAGCAATCGTCATGCATCGGATTTGGATGGATGGGACCAAGTATCGTTGGGACGCCAAACCCGCGGTTGCATAAGTCAAAAGCGAGCTGAGCTATCTTGGAATCTGCCGCTGGCAGGTTGATGTCCCGCAAGGACCGGGTTGAAGTGACTGCGCTGTAACGATTGTGCTCCAGTACGCCTTCGTAGATAGCAGCCTTCGATCATCGGACCACCATCTTGAGGCGATCTGTGCATCGACCTCGTAGACAAGAACGAGCCTCGCGGGCTTCATCTGGCAGGGGTGTAGGGGTGCAGATGGCAAAGGAAGGTTGCGGTGATGATCGCAATCAGACAGGTCATGGCTTAGGCAACGCTTGAAGAGGCTTGAGAGGAGAAATCAGGCGCGCACGGAGTATCGTTCGAAAGGCGTGATGATCTGAGTAAACAAGTCCACATCTCGTCGATAGATGTGTTCGCTGAGGTAGCGGACTTCGTCCGCTTCGAGCGCTTCATCAATATCGACGTACCAGCCCTTTGGACGCCCTTCGTCACCAGAACTCCAACGATATCCGCGCTTTTTGAGTTCGTCCTTGAGATCGAACGGAGAGTGCTCGGCCCAGATCCGGACGGTTCTCATTCGCGCATGGTCTAGCAGTATCGATAGCGCCGTTTCCCGACGGATGGCAATTCAGAACCCAAAGACAGGTCTCGGGCAGACCGCGTCACTGAGCACGCGAGGGTCGTCTACGCGCCGAACCCCACGCTGTTGCTCGGCTGCATCGATATAGTTGCGATCCTTCGTACTCGCTGAGTTCGTAGCGTCTGATTCGAGGCGCCGGTTTCGGA
Organism: Bradyrhizobium sp. SYSU BS000235; assembly: GCF_049747295.1. Taxonomy (NCBI): domain Bacteria; kingdom Pseudomonadati; phylum Pseudomonadota; class Alphaproteobacteria; order Hyphomicrobiales; family Nitrobacteraceae; genus Bradyrhizobium; species Bradyrhizobium sp. SYSU BS000235. Next base: position 1,993,595 of record NZ_JBMHJM010000001.1, on the reverse strand, counting down.
GCTTCAATTTCATGGCGGCATAAGGGATATTGCCGGCTCCCGGTGGCTCGGCCCCGCCGCGAATGACGCATGTCGGACGTTGGGAATGCCCGCTTGCAGGCACTTGTCCACTGCAAGCGTCGCAGGCGAGCTGCCGGGCGTCAGTCGCGCGATATGGACAGCCCCGCAAGAAGCGGAGCGTACGCGGCGAGCCTGCGGGACACGAACTCCGCGAAGAGCCGCACGCGCTTCGTCTTGCGTGTTTCCCCCTGTGTGAGAAGCCAGACTGTTCCGTACATGTGCAGGTCGGTGCCCGGCACCCTCACCAGCAGCGGGTCGGCATCGCCGACGAAGCACGGCAGTGTCGTGATTCCGAGCCCTTGCCGTACAGCAACGATCTGCGTCCCGGCGTCACTGGTTCTGAATGGAACCCCGGTGGTACGAACCTCACCCTCGCTGGCCCAATCCGGAATTCCATGAATGCTGATGACGATCCAGCGAATGGGATCAGGCGCGCCTGCACGCCACTCGGCCAGTCGATCGCGGGACATGTAGACGCCGCCGAACAGCTCCGGTCCCTTCAGGCCGTGAAGATTGAGCGGCAGGGTTTTGCGGTCGTAGACGACGCGGATCGCCAGGTCGGCCTCCCGGTTGGTCAGATTTGCCAGCTCGCCGAACGACAGGATTTCCATCTCGATGTCCGGATGCAGACGCGCGAAATCCGCGAAGTCCGGCATGAGCAGGTGTGTCGCGAGCGGCGGCGCCAGCGTCACCCGCAGACGCCCGCGCACGCTCTGGTCGCGCCCGAAGACTCGCGTCTCCAACTGGTGCGAGGACGCTTCCATCTGGTCCGCGAACTCGAGGACCTCCTCGCCTGCAGCCGTCAGGCGGTAGCCCGAAGGCAGCTTTTCGAACATGTGCGCCCCGAGGCGTTCCTCGAGCTGGGCGATGCGTCGCAGCACTGTCGCGTGGTTCACACTGAGGCGCTCGGCGGCAGCCCGCACCGAGCCTCCGCGCGCGACGGCAAGAAAGAAGCGAACGTCATCCCAGTCGATCATGGTGCAATCTCGCACCGCGCGGTGCGCCTTCCAAAGCCCAATCTACGCCACCTATAGCAGTATCGACGGTCATCTTAGCCTTCGCCGACTAAGCAATGTCCAATTCCGAAGCGGCGGACCGCGATTAACAACGTCCGGCCGGATCGATTTCACACCACCGATGTGCGCGCTTCCGCACTCAACGCCCGGCGTCCGCGGATCTATGTCGAGGTTCTCGGGGGCAGATGCTGTTCCGACGCCACGACAGGAGAAGTTATGGGAAAGCTTGAGGGTAAGGTTGCAGTCATCACGGGCGGCGCTACCGGCATCGGCCGCGCCGCAGCAAAGCGCTTCATCAATGAAGGCGCGTTCGTCTTCATCTTCGGCCGCAGACAGGAAGCCCTCGACGCGGCTGTGGCCGACCTCGGGCCGAATGCGCGCGCGGTGAAGGGATCGGTCTCCGATTTGGCCGACCTCGACCGCCTCTACGCGGCGGTGAAGGCCGAGCGCGGGTCCCTCGACATCGTCTTCGCCAATGCCGGGGCGGGAAGCCAGCTTCGGCTCGGCGAGATCACAGCCGCACACGTTGACGAAACCTTCGATACCAACGTGAAGGGTACGATCTTCACGGTCCAGAAGGCGCTGCCGCTGATGGACCAGGGCGGTTCGATCATCCTGACTGGATCGAGCGCCGGCACCACGGGCGCCCCGGCAATGAGCGCCTACAGCGCGAGCAAGGCGGCAGTGCGCAACCTCGCACGGACCTGGGCGGAGGACCTGAAGGGCAGCGGCATCCGGGTAAACGTGCTGTCGCCCGGGGCGACAGCGACCGAACTCGCGAAAGAAGCGCTCGGCGAGGAGGGTCAGAAGATCTTCGCCTCGATGACTCCGCTCCAGCGCATGGCCGATCCGGCGGAGATCGGGGCTGTGGCCGCCTTTCTCGCGTCGTCGGACAGCAGCTTCATGACCGCCAGCGAAGTCGCCGTCGACGGCGGCCTAGCGCAACTCTGACCCCGGCGCGGTCCCGTGCCTGGCCCACATAACGAAAGATAAAAGATCATGAAAAAACTGGAAGATAAGGTCGCAGTCATCACGGGCGGAAGCAGTGGGATTGGGTTGGCCACAGCCAAGCGCTTTGTGGAAGAAGGTGCGCACGTCGTGATCACCGGGCGACGAGAGAAAGAGCTGAAGGAGGCCGCAGCCTTCATCAAGAGAAACGTTACGACGGTCGTGAGCGACGTGGCGCGCTTGGAAGATCTGGACCGGCTTTATGCTGTCGTGAAAGAGAAACATGGTCACTTCGACATTCTCTTCGCAAACGCCGGCGCGGGGACGATCGCACCGCTCGCGGTAGCTACTGAGGCCCATTTTGACCAGACCTTCGATGTGAACGTGAAGGGGCTGTTCTTTACGGTGCAGAAGGCCCTTCCCCTCTTGAAAGACGGCGGTTCGATTGTCCTGAGCTCATCCGTCTCGAATGTGTTGGGGCTGCCAGGGTTTAGCGCTTACGCCGCGAGTAAAGCGGCTGTGCGCAACTTCTCGCGCGCTTGGACGCTGGAGCTTAAAGACCGCAAAATCCGCGTCAATACGATGAGCCCCGGACCAACCGAGACCCCTGCCTTGGAGACAACAACGGGCCTTACCCCTGAGCAAGCCGAGCATGCGGCCGGCCAATTTGCTTCACAGATCCCAATGGGTCGCAGGGGTACGCCAGAGGAAATCGCGGCTGCTGTCACGTTCCTCGCCTCCGACGAAAGTTCGTTCATCACCGGCATTGATCTCGCCGTCGATGGAGGGATGGCGCAGGTCTGACACCGACATTCACACAACATCAGAGAAACATCATGAGCTACGCAATTATCGGCTTCGGCAATATCGGCCGGGCCCTGGCGAAAGCGTTTGCCCGCAATGGCATCGAAGTATCAGTTGCAACCACGCGCGACCCGGAAAGCTTTGCATCCGCCGCGGCCGCGATCGGACCCACGATCATTCCCAAAAAACTGGCGGAAGCGGCCAAGGCGGACATCGTCTTTTTGGCCGTCCGCTTCGAGTCGCACCAGGATGTCGCGAAGGCGCTGCCTACCTGGCAGGGGAAGACGATCGTTGATGTGACCAATGCCTACGGCGTGTCCCCCGAGAAACTGGGTGGACAACCTTCGTCCAAGGCCGTCGCGCTGGCCTTTGCGGGCGGTCGACTGGTCAAGGGCTTCAATCATTTGGCCGCTGCCGTCTTGGACCAAGATCCGGCCGTACACGGCGGCAGAAGAGTCGTGTTCCTGGCGAGCGACGATGACGACGCCGCAGCGGAAATTGGTGGACTTGCGGAAGATCTCGGCTTCGCGCCGATCAAACTTGGCGGGCTTTCGGAAGGTGGGCTGCTAGTCCAGGCGCGCGGAAATAGCTGGGGTCAACTGATCTTCAAGGACCTGGTCAAGTTCGACCGATGAACTCACGGCGTCCCCACGGGCAGGGACGCGACGCACGCGATCGGATCAAGCGCGATCCGATTGCGATAGACGGTGGATCGCCCCCTTCACAAGCCGCGCGTTGTCGGCACGCTCCTTTTTTTACGCAGCTGCAGGCTATGAATCCTCCCCGCTGCGGGATGTCAGCAGCGAAATCATTTCACTGCTCAATCCTCCGCACCTCTCCGTCATTAGCGCCGTGACGATTTAGTCGAATTCAAGAGCTTGGCAGTATCGAGATGTTTTTTAAGCACCTCGATTTGAGCTTTGGCGTAGTTCCCGCCGCGTCATCGCTCTTGGAAGCCCTCTTATATTCCGCGATGTCTTTCTCATGGTCCGCGACCATGTGCTTTGCGAACTGGCTATCGAAGCGCGCGCCCGACAACTTTGACATCTTCTCGAAGTCCGATTTTTGCTTTTTGCTGGGGCTATCGGGTGGAGTGACGTCCATCGACTTAGCCGCATCGAGCGCTTTTTGGTTCGCTGCCGAATGGTCGTAATTCAGCATTTGGCCGAACTGCTTGACGTCTTCTCTAGCGCCATTCTGTTGCGCAAGCTTTCCCATTTCGATTTCGGCAAAGTTGCCTTGAATGGCCTTTTTCAAAAAGGTGCTACTTTGATTCTCGCCTGCGTAAACGGGCGAGGTGAACACCATTGCAACAATCGTGAGCGATGCGAGCTTCATGGCGAACCTCACTGAGTGATCCGACTATTGCCGCACCAACTTCATACTTATTGGCTAGTTCCGCCGAAGAGGAGCCTGACAATGGGGCTGTCGAATTGGAGTTCGCTCACGAGGCTATTTGCGTGACCTGAGAGCTTTTGTTTGGGAAATACGGCAACGAACATGAGTGTCAACGAAGAGTCGAAGGGATACTCGATCCTCTGGAACATGCGCAGATCCTTTCAGGTTAATGGCACACATCCAACCTATGGAGCGGGTCTAATGAAGAGATTGATGCTAGTCGCCGCTTGCGGCGTGCTTTTAGCGACCTCCGCTTTCGCGCAGTCATCGGGTATGACCCAACGAGAAAAAGAAGAGATGGCTCGAAGAAATCCTATTCCTGGTAACACGAACGCCGGCGGCAGTTCGACTGTCGCTCCGTCCACAGTGACGCGTGGGGCATCCAGCACCACAGGCGCTGCCGGCGGCGGCGCCGGAGGAGGTGCCGGCGGCGGCGCTGGAGGAGGTGCTGGTGGAGGCGCGGGCGGCGGAGGTGGTGGCCGATAACGCTTTATTCAGCTCAACTGAAAGCCTGCGGCGGATCGGTCCGCAGGCTTTTTTTCGCTGTAATTACCGCCAAACCAACCCGCTCGGCTTTTGTTCTTCCTGCGATCGCCGCTTGCGCTTCATGATTCGGTCGTCGGGGAACGGTGCACCCAACTGCTTAGCCCGCGCCTTTACGCTAACGATTGAACGCTTAAATGCGACCGCGGCGCGCACAGCCGAAACCCCTCTCTTGGACATTTCTATCAATCTGCGTTCGTCTTCAGGCATCCAAGTTCGGTTCGTTACATGCTTCATGCGGCGGCACGGGCTTTTGGCGTTATCAAGCAACATGTCTGAGCGTTTCATGACCCTCTCTCGCCAAACGAATATTGTCGACCTGTGGCGATGCCAGCTTTTTCGATTTTAGCGAGCAGATCTAGCCGAGAAGCCCTTTGCAGCAGCTCGTTCCGGGCCTGGCCTGACGGCAAAGTATCTGCTTCTTCGCGAAGTCGACGGGCCTCGTAGCGTAGGTATTCAGGATGTTTCGATCCAATCCGTTTCTCCATTTCTCCCTCCTCTTAAGGCAACGTCGTCAGGAGAGCGTGAGAAGTGTTCTTCCGTTCAAGCGGCGAAATCACTTCCGATGCTATACCGGCGCGCGTTTTTCTTCGGAGACAGAGCCGCGCGTGTGCTCCTTGAGCGTTCCCGAGCCTGTTGAGTGCGCTTTCGTTGTCGCCATGCCTCCACTTCCTGTTGGAGCTTGGTGGCCCAGCGGCGTTCGATACTGTCGATGATGTGTTGCGGGAGATGCATGTCTGATTCTCCCTACGCTGCCATTGCCCGAGACGTTGAGCGGAGGCGTTGGGCTTTACCGCCTGGCGGGACTCGCGGACCACCGTCCAGCTCGCAAAGAGCTTCAAGGATGTCGTCGATGGTCACGGGGGCGCTCAATTCGGGTGGAGCTCTGAGCGCAGGACATGACGCAACTGCTGCTGCATCTGACGCCCACGAGGCCAAAATGGCGCGCTTCTCGCTGTGCGTTAGATCAGCGCTGTCAACGACATCGCGTGGATGCCGAAATACCTTGCCTGGGTAAAGCAGTGCATGGAAATCGAAGACGTTGTCTTCTGCGATTTTGGTAGGGCTATGTCCGCCTACAGGTGCGGTCGTCGGCCGCATGGGAACCTCCATTGTTGACGAGTGAGCGGGGGCTGCCGCGGGATTCCGCGGCAGCCTGATTAACTAAGCTGCCTTAGCTCCGAAGTGGTCGAGCTTCTTTGGCGAGCCGCCATTGATTGCAATCTGCTTGGGTTTCATCGCTTCCGGCACCTCTCGTGCCAGTTCGACAACCAAGAGACCGTCCTCAAACCGCGCCGATTTCACCTCGACATGGTCTGCGAGCGTAAACTGGCGCTTGAAGGGGCGGGTCGAAATCCCTCGGAAGAGATAAATCCTATCGGCTTCTCTTTCAGGCTTGCGACCTTCCAGCGTGAGCACATTCTGCTCGGCAGTCAGCGAGATCTCATCAGGGCTGAACCCGGCCAGCGCCACTGAGATCTGGAAACGGTTTTCGTCCAGACGTTCGATATTGTAATGGGGGTAATTGTCTTCCGATGCCCGTTGAACCTCATCGAAGACATCGAACAGACGGTCAAATCCGATGGTCGACCGCCATAGGGGGCTCCAATCATACCTCATAGCCAAATCCTCCTTAGAGCAAGATGGGTACGAGCCGGCACCGGACACCCGCCGGCGTCCGTCTCTGGCTGGGCCCTGATCGAGGCGCCCAGATCGCCTCCTGGCGACGCCAAAAAAATTGGAAAAGCCCCAAAAAGTTTCAAGAGGTGAGGCAAAAATTTTTGCAGGAAAGAGCGGCCTGGCCAAAGACGCTTCGCCCTTGCAATAGCGGTGCTTTAAATGGTGTCGGTCTGGTGCGACGAGGATGCGACCGAAACCAGATGATCCTCTTGAACGACAAAAATCCTCTTATTATTTTCGCGACCGGGCTGGAGGCCCAAGCAACGAAGGATTTTATCGACCGTCTAAGGTGACGATGATGACCGACGATAAGTTAGCCTACATTCGCTCAACCGTTAACAACATCCGCCGCTACCGCCGATTGTTGGAGACCCAGCTGACCGACATTGAGCGGGAGTTTATCAACCGGCGGCTAACCGAAGAGAGAGCAAGGTTAAGCGAGCTTCAGGCTGAGACCTTCCCCCTTGCATTCCGCTTGTCCCGGATAGCCTCCGAAACATCGCACGCTTCGCAGCGAGGTGACCTATGACGAGCGATGTTTTCAAGTTTCTTGTCCGGGGCCACGAGAAGGTCATCGCCCATTACAGGTTCTTGCTTGCGTCACCCGCGTTGAGCCCTTCCCTGCGATCGGCGATCGAGGAGAAGCTAGAGCGTGAAGAAGCCGCTCAGCAGCGATTACTCGAGGAGGAAGGTCGATACGCTGCATAAATATTCACTTCACCGACGCAGCAGTTGAGGGATGGGCGCTGCCCGAGCGCGTAAATAGTTCGACGACTTTTTGCGATCAAGAGGATTGTATCGGTCTAGCCGCCGCCCTGCACACGGAGGGGCAGGAAACGGGCGTTTGCCATAAGTACGCTCCCCGAAAATCTTTTCACCTTACCTCTTGAAACTTTTTTTGGGCTGCCCGATTTTTCTGTCGTCGCCGAAAGGTGATCTGGGCGCCTCAATCAGGGCCCAGCCGATGAGACGGGCGCCGGCGGGTGTCCGGTGCCGGCTCGTACCCAACTTGCTCTAAGGAGGATTTGGCTATGAGGTATGATTGGAGCCCTCTATGGCGGTCGACGATCGGGTTTGACCGTCTGTTCGACGCCTTCGACGAGGTCCAACGGACCACGGAAGACAATTATCCACATTACAACATCGAGCGGCTGGACGAGAACCGCTTCCAGATCTCGGTGGCTTTGGCCGGCTTCAGTCCGGATCAGATTGCTCTGACCGCCGAGCAGAACGTGCTGACGTTAGAGGGCCGCAAGCCGGAGAAGGATAGTGAGAGAGTTTACCTCTTCCGGGGTATCTCGACCCGCCCCTTCAAACGCCAGTTCACCTTGGCGGACCATGTCGAGGTTAAGTCGGCTCGGTTCGAGGATGGCTTGCTGGTGATTGACTTGGTGCGGCAAGTGCCGGAAGCGATGAAACCTCGGCAGATTGCCATCAACGGTGCTCAACCCAGGCAGCCTGAACGCATAGAGGCTAAGGCCGCTTGATTTCCAACTGGGCTGCCACTCCCATGGTGGCTGCTCGCGCCGATTAACATGCATCGTCAAACAACAGAGGCTACCATGCGGCCGACGACCGCTTCCGCTCATCTTGAATCCAATGACAATGTCTTCAACTTCGACGCTCTCCTGCACCCAGACAAGGTTTTCCACCACCCACGCGATGTGGTGAAGAGTGCCGAACTTTCGCTTGGCGAGAAGCGCGCCATCTTGGCTTCGTGGGCGTCAGATGCCGCGGCGGTAGCTTCCTGTCCTGATCTTCGGGCTCCTTCTGGGTTGAGCGCTCCCCGCTCAATCGACGTTAACCTCGAAGCCCTTTGCGAACTAGATGGCGGACCACCTCGACCGCCGGACGGCAAAGCCCAGCGCGTCCGTTCCACATCGCGTGTTATGGAGCATAACGGAGGCCACGGTGAATCTTCCACGCCACATCGTTGACAATGTCGAACGCCGCTGGGCCGTGAAGTTAGAACGAGAAGTTTTGGAATGGCGAAAGCGAAAGAGTTCGCGGTCTTCCGAGGTAGGCATAGCCTTTAGATTGAAGCGACGAGGATCTAAGAGTGTTGTGTGCACCGGCGGGAACCACATTCCACAGATAGCAATAAAACTGGAGAAGGCCCCTCATTCAGCAATCGAAAGCCGCCACCCTCGAAGTTAGCTTTTGTTGTCTGCGCGAGGATCTGATGCTCGTTCGGCCGGTTTCTGTTGAGCTACTAATGATCACTCAGGCGATCGCCAACAGGCAGAGTCGTCCCGATCTCATCGAGGCCGTTCTTCAAGAACACAAGTTCGGCTTCGAGGACGTGTACGCTGCGACACAGAGGCTTTACGCGTTCTCCCATGCTTTAGCATGCTCGCCTATTTTAGACGTCTGGATCATGCCGCCGTCACAAGGGGAGATTTATAGCCAGATAAGTCCGGCTCTCTGGGAAGCGGTTGCGGCAGCACATCTTGAGTATTCTGAAAATGATCCATTCTCGCAGGCAACGTTCGCCATCGGAGATTTGGAGCAATTTATGAGATGCCGATGATAGTGCTCGTCGAGGATAGGCGCATCGGCCAAGCTACTTCAGGTCGAAAAATATGCCCGATTTCGTCACGGCGCTGGCTGGCCGATGAGGTCAGCCTCGGCATCTACCGTTTTGATCGCGATCATGCGGAACCGATTGCTCCTGGTGGGAATTAGCCTGCGCCACAATGGTGTGGGAGAAGCGCTTGAATACTCAGCCAATAATTTTGGTAATCGAAGACGATCCCCTATTGCAGAGCATGGTTCACGACGCGCTTTCAGAAGGCGGATTTCAGGCGGAAGTTGTCGCTTCTGGAGAAGACGCGATCAAGGTTTTGGACATAAACAAGCACCGCGCTTTAGTAACCGATATTAATTTAAAGGCTCAATTGACCGGATGGGAAGTCGCTAGACGCGCTCGCGAACTCAGTCCCGAGATCCCCGTAATATACATGACCGGTGCCGCCGCCAACGAATGGCCGTCCCTGGGCGTGCCAAACAGCGTTCTCTTGAATAAGCCGTTTGCCGCCGCCCAATTGGTGACTGCAGTAGCTCAGATGCTCAACACCGTGGACCAATCGCCGCCGCCATGAGGTCTCCGCTGTTTTTTATCCTATGTTTTTTACCGCCCCGAGGCCTGAAGAGATTGCAGCGAGACACGTCCTAAGATTTGGTAGGCGTTTGCTCCAAGGTAATGAGTGCCATTCCTATCGCAAGTCAGGCGCAAGGTTGATGGCGCGACCCATAACGCTTATCGTCGGTCGCCGCCGCTCAGCGCGTCTTACGCTGCCCCAAACCGGCGGCGAGTAAAGCACCGCCGACGTGGCAGATGGCAATCCCGACGAGGGTAACTGAAAAGGCGCGCGTCACGGTTGCCGGCACGGCATGCGCGCCCATGACGGTATAGAACAGGCCGCCGAGTACGGCGATGCCGACCGCGGCACTCACCTGCAACGTGGAATTGACAATGCCGCCGACCAGACCAGCGTGGCGCGGCTCCACGCGCTCGACAATCGCACGCATCATTGTTGGCATGGATACGCCCATGCCGAGTCCGACGACCGCCACCGCCGAGCCGAGCAAAGTCCACGGCGGGATGACGCCAGCGGCGAAATGAGAGGCGATCAACGCGATCGCGACAGCGCCGGTCGCCGAAAGAGAAAAGCCGAGCGACGTAGCCGCCCGTCCCAACCAGCGGCCGAACTGCGGACTGAAAGTCGATCCGGTCACGAAGCCGATGGAGAACGGAATGATTCCGAGCCCGGCCTCCATGGCGGTGAAGCTCAGCGCAGCCTGGAGATAGATCGAATAGATCAGGAAGAACGTCGAAATGGCGTAAAGCGTCATGATGGCGCCCAGGCCGCGCATCAGGCCGCGCTGCTGAAAGATATCAAGAGCGATGAGCGGATCGCCGCCCGCCTCGGCCAGCCGGATTTCGTAGCGCCGAAACCATTCGATGAAGATCGGCGTGGTCAGCAACATGACGATCGACCACAGCGGCCAGCCGCGCTCGCGCCCTTCGACCAGCGGCAGCACGAAAGCTGTAAGCGCCGCGCAGGACAAAACGACGCCGCCCCAGTCCAGCCGCGGACGGCGTTCACTGCGCGTCTCTCGCAGCACTCGGAGCGTGGCGATGAATGCGACAACTGCGATCGGCACGTTGATCAGGAAGATCAAACGCCAGCTCAATCCGCCGATATCGGCGGCAACGAGCGCGCCGCCCAAAAGTTGGCCGATGGCTGAGGACAAGCCGAGGGTGATGCCGTAAATGCTTAGCGCACGTCCCCGCTCGCGCGGCGGAAACAGGGCATGCACGGACGCCAGCGCTTGCGGGGCCATGACCGCGGCGGCCAGCGCCTGCAACAGCCGCGCCATGATGAGCGAGGATGGCGACCAGGCGAGGCCGCAGAATGCGGAAGTCAAGGCGAAGCCGGCAAGGCTGATCAGAAAGACGGACTTGCGCCCATAAATATCGCCAAGCCGTCCGCCGGTGATGAGAAAGACTGCATAGACCACGGAGTAGCCGGAAATGATGAGCTGCGCGTCCGCCGCCGTGGCTCGCAGCCCCGACGTGATCGACGGCATCGCGACAATGACGATGAAGAAGTCGAGTAGCGCCAGAAAAGAACCCACCAGCAGACACGCGAGCGCCCACCACCGCCTTGGATCGATATTTTCGACCTCGTTCCGCGTCGCTGATACGACGGCAGTCATCGATTTTTCGTGCTTCATTTTTCTTATCTTTGCTTTCCTTCAATCCATATCCGGAGAACAACGGCGAGCCCGCCATGAAACCTATCGCGCGGCAGACAAGACAGCCGATGCCAACGTGCGTGGATATGATTTGCTCCGGGGTGGAACGGAGTCAGACGGAATGAATTTCCTGGCCTGGGTATGAACTTTGCGCGATTTTGATACGAGCGCGCCTCGACACCAACGGCAGCCTTGTCGAAGGCAAGCCCGCGTAGCGAAACGCTGCGGTTCTTTGTCCGCGAGTAGGTGCTCTATCGCGCCCTTGAAGTGAAAGGCCAACGCAGCCTTACTTCTAATCCTTCGGTCGGACTATCTGTTGGCCATAAAGGCACGTCAGCAGTTCAACGTAGCTTGGCGGGGTCGAAGCGTCGCCCGTCGTTAACCCCATGCATATTTTCTTTTCGGACGGTGCATACTGCGTCCATTTTGCATGAAGCTCATCCTTTGCCTTTTGCTCGTCGTCCGCACATTTCTTTATCGTTGTGTCCAAATCTGCGTTGGGGTCGATTGCGGAGGCGCTGTCGAGTTTGCACGCTCGTTCGATGTCGAAATTTGGAACATGATCTGCAACGGTGACGATCAGTTGCGAGGCCAGGACTAGGGCTGAAAGTGAAATCATCATCCTCTTCTCCTCATGTTGGTGGATTTGTCTTGGTACAGTCTTGTCGGACGAGATTGCGAAATCGAGTTACTTGATCAGGCTCCCGCTGGATATGACCTCAAGGCGTAGTCGAACTGGGCCATGTCTTTCGCCAAATATCGTGGTTCAAATCTTTGAAATCTGACGGGCTGCCCAAACCTCATCCGCGCACAGCCTTCCGGTTGCGTTTGCATGGATTGAGATGGCGTTCGCTTTCCGGAAATAAACCTGTCCCCGATGACAGTGTATGGACCCAGGGCCTACAGGCCAGAAAGGAACTGGATTTAGCGGGAGCCACAGTGCACTTGACGTGTCTCGATAGGTCAGAACCGTCGTCGATATCAGCGTACCAGCGCTCGAGTTCAATAATGGCGATGACCAGCGCGTTTAGCCGTATCGCAGTGGCGCAGTTGCGAGATTGGGCCGACCACTGCCCTTTTCTCATACTCAGCTCGCAAGGCTGCGTGTCAGCCACCTTTGGCGATGGAGGTTCGGCTATGTCTAGAGACCTTCGTACACAAGCTTTGTGAAGAATTCCGGACCGATCACAAATCTCCCCCATTTATCGTCGAAGGCCGCGGTCGGCTTCGCGGCTATGACCTCTTCGAGGGATTTTCCTTGCGACTTCAGTGCAGCGACCTTATCGCGCACCGCGACCAGCATATCGCGGAATTCAATCAATTGAGCGCGGTTGCCGACCTGCCCATGACCCGGAACCAGAATTGTTTTATCCGTGGTGCGTTCGATAGCCTTGTTGGCAAAGGCGATCGCCGAATTGACGCTGCCGCCGTCTTCGTTGTCGATGAACGGATAGTTTCCGTTCCAGAACGCGTCGCCGAGGGCCATCACATCGGCCTTTTCGAAATACACCACCACGTCGCCGTCGGTATGGCCGGGGCCGAAATGCTCCACCTTTATGGTGTCGCCTGCGAAGGCGAACTCCCTCTCATTTTCCACGAGGATCGTCGGGCGCGCGCCGTCTGCAACGGGAGCGAACGTCCAATTCCAATCATCCACGTGAGTGGTCTCGGAAAGATGCTTCAGCGTGTTTATCTGCGCAATGATTGTAACGCCGGCTGCATTCATCCACTCGTTTCCGTCGGTGTGATCCCAGTGCCAATGGGTATTTACGACGTATTTCAACGGTGACGAGCCGATCTTGCTGAGAGCCGCTTGCAATTTGTCTTTTGACGGCTTGATGCCGGCGTCGACGAGGAACTTGCCCTCGCTTCCCGACAGAACCACGATATTCGCCCCGGATCCCATCAGGACATTGATGTTGCCGCGCAACGGCACGGTGACGATGTCGCCCTTGGCTCGCTCCAGATAATGCGCGCCGGCGCCGGTAGAGAAATAGTTTCCTTCTACTGGCGCAGCGGCAGTTGCGGGAACGGCATATCCGAAAGCAAGAAGAGCCGAATAGAATAGGGCGATCGATGGAATCATAGGTAGTTTTACTGGCATGATCTGGATCTCCTTTCCTAACGCAACCGGCACCAAGAGTTGGGCATATGGTCAGAGATGTTTGCGTGCTACTCCTAGACAAAATGAACTGAGCAGGGGTAGCCGACCAGCACTTACGCGCTGGGTGGGGACGATCGGGTTGAGCGCTTTATCAGACGCACGGGAATAACGTCTTAGCTAGGCCATGGCGCGTTGCGGATGCGCGCGCAAACATTCAGGGGTCTCCGGAATGTTGGATCATGACACTCAATATATTCGAGGTTGACGGTACCGAATGTTGTTGTGGGCTTTTTCAATGCGGAGCGGGTCTGAACCTCAATGAACTCATTTTTGAAGTTATGGCCGCGTGGAAAGGCGGCGAGCACTTGGTCACGCTGCTCTGCTGTATAATCATCGTATCCAGTTCCGAGGACGTCCACGAGAACCCCCGCCTGCGTAAGAGCGATTTCGGGCTGCATGTATTGCGGAATGCCTGGAGTGGTATGAAGCGCGATCGCTTGCCAGACCAGGTCCGCATTAAGATCGGGAATACCGTGGCTCCGGAGGAACTCGCGGGCGGCGTCAGCGCCATCGACTTCGAACCGTTTCGTGTCCGTGTGGTACTTATCGACAAGGCCTAAGTCATGAAATATCGACGCTAAATAGAGGAGTTCGGGGTCGAACTTAAGAGTTTGACGAACCCCCTTCATCGCGCCGAACACGTAAACGCGAATGGAGTGGTTGAACAATATTTCTGACTCATGTTCGCGCACCAACTCCGTTGCCTCTCGTGCGATTTGGCTATCGGGCAGCTTGATACCAGAGATCTGCTGTTGGCGCGCACGCGGGTTGCCCAGCGTCGTAGCTCCAGCGCCAGAGAGTCCGTCCTGATACTTCATTGCTTCCTCCTTGCGACCTTGCTTAAGTGGAATCAGGCTCGTCCGAGATATCTGCGGTTCAACAACTGGGGATCGTGCGCTTTGATTCCGATCTGCATCATGGAATTCGAGGGAGAATGCTGAATTGGTGAAATGGCGGCGGCGACGGCAGTGTCCATTCGAGCGTCGTCGCACCTGGCCCCCAAGGATTTCCTGCCGCCGTTGTTTTGCGAACGAAAGCCTGAGCCATGCAGAAAAGGAAAACGACTAAACCTACCGCGGAAATATACGAGCCGATCGATGACATCAGATTGAAGCCGGCAAACGCATCCGGATAATCAACGATGCGACGGGGCATTCCCGACAGGCCAAGCAGATGCATCGGAAAAAATGCCAAATTGACTCCGATAAAGGTCAGCCAGAAGTGGAGCTTCGCCAGCGGAACGTACCGTCGCCAACCGGTTGGAAGGTTGTGTGCGTGCGAATGGGAGGAAGCATCTTGTACGCTTGTCATTCCCGTCTTCCTTGAGCTCGAGGATATCGGGTCAGGGCTTCTGTGCCTCTGTATGGATATACGTGATCACGCTGAGCGTCTTTCTGATGTCGTTTCTTATGCCGATCTCTCAGTGAACGACAGATCGTCTCGTTCAGAAGCCGGGCGCGAGGGGAGCAACTGTGTTCACTCGCGCTCATTCCCAAGAAGCGAAAACTCAGGGTCAGGTAGGCCAGCGAGACTGCATTATGATTTTGCAGAAGTCTGCACGTTTGAAGTTCGGGTCACAGTGAGCGAGGACGTCATCATTGACTGTACCGAATGTGCTGTCGGGCCTATGCTTCATTCCATCATAGAACGCGCGAATGATGTCGTTTTTAAACGAATTTCCGCGAGGATAGGCCGTCACGACCGCGTCTCGTTGCGCCTCGCTAAATTGCGTATATGCCAGACCCATGACATCCATCTCCACGCCGGACGTCAACAGAGCCACTTCGGGCTTTTTGTGTTCGGGTATGCCTGGTGTGGTGTGCAACGAGATCGCATCCCACACCGTTTCGACCTCCGTTTCAGGAATCTGATACCCTCGCAGAAAATCGCGGGCGGCATTCGCGCTATCGACCTCGAAGCGGTTTTGCGAGCTTTGATATCTCTCGGTAAGCCCCATATCGTGAAACATCGCGCCTACATAGAGAAGCTCTGGGTCGAACTTTAGGTTAAGCCGTTTTCCTGTTAATGCGCCGAAAAGATACACGCGTGTCGAATGGTTAAACAGGAGCTCTGTTTCTGTATCGCGGACTAGTTCCCTTAATTGTCTCGCCATCTTGCTGTCTGGAATAGTCTCGCCATCAATCGCGACGGCCGCAGCATCATGAGTGGCTTCATGGAGGCTCGTAGACATCCGTGTTTCCTTTCGAGTGCATAAAGATCGAAATGTCGGCGCTTACGAAACAAGTTTGTTGCGGCGATGTCAGCACCAAGTCGGTCCAGCGTTCCAGCGTCGCGGCGTGCACTAGCAAACGTGCAGCAAACAAGAGGGCCGTCACGATCAAAGATCTCGCCGCCGGTCGTCCTGGCTACAGTGTTCGGCCGCACTCCACCCCCATACCTTGTGCGAACGCGTCCACAGTAGGAAGTGAAACAATTTCAGTCGCCGGATGAACCCGGTGCATGAAGCGCATATTTGTACGAGCGCCAGCGAGGCTTATGGCTCATTTGAACATCTATGAGAGGATCTCGCGTGATCGCACTCGTCTATTAGCCCATCGAGGAGGCCACCTGAGCCGACTGGCGTGCGCTCGGCCGCCAGCCGCCTCAGGAGGTGCGCGCTGACTAGCCAAGGGAGAAGTCAGGTGTCACGTCGATCTCAACCAATTCAAGTCCCCGCAAAATCCCCTGGCCAGCTCATTCCGACAGCATCCGTATGCGAGTGTCGAAGGACAGTATCCCGACTGTCTGGCCAATGACTCGAAAGGAGGGCAGTAACGATGCGTCTTTCCATACCTTCCGTTCATTAGGCTACCGGATACCGCCGGGACAACATTCGAACGGTGCGCATCACAAAGTGGACCGATTCGCGGGGTTCAGCAGCGCGCATTGCCGCCGCGCTTCGCCGTCAGGACCTCAGGTTTTCTCGCGTCCTACTTCGCGATCGCACGTGCAACCGCTTCAAGGTGAGCGTACGAAATATTCAATTGTGCAGAGCGCTCGGTAATCCAAAGCTCGCGGCGTGATCACCAGAGCAGGGAAGTGCATCAGAACAAGCGCCGCCGCGTTGAAACGTTGACCTGAACCGTCTAATCCGACCCGATTAAACCAACGTTGCCGCTCGTACGAGCCGCTCAGTTACGCACGCGTTATCGTTGCTCCGCCACGCGCTGGGAAAACCGTGCTGATGCAGAACATTGACCATGCAATTACAGCCAATCATCCGTAAGGTTATCTCATCGCTCTTCTGATCGACGAGTGTCCGGAAAACGTCACGCACATGCAGCGTTCTGCGCTGTGGCCCAAGCTGAATTAAGCTTCCTTTCTCGCCCGTAGGTCCTCGGTCCATACACTATCACCGGGGCCAGGTTTAATTCCGGAAAGCGAACGCTATTTTCAATTCATGCAAACGCAATTGGACAGTTTAAAGCGCGGATGACGTTTCCCTTCCGCGCACAGACTTCTGTCGCGCAGAGTTGGTGGTGCATGTCTTTCGCCGCCACGACGCGCAATTGGAAAATTTCGTGGTCTAGTCAATAAAGGAAAGCATCATGGCTCGTCTTCACACTATCACATTGTCCGAAGCTACAGGTCGCACGGCCGAATTGTTTAGTGCCGTCAAAAATGCGACCGGCAAAGTCCCAAATTCATATATTGGAATTGGCGGCAACAGCCCGGTGGCACTGGAAGCGGTCTTAAACCTGGAGACCTCGCTCAGAAAAAGCAGCTTGAGCCCTTTGGACATTGAAGTCATCAAATTGGTCGTCAGCCATGCGACTGGCTGCGACTATTGCCTGGCCGCACACACGATGATCGGAAAGAAGCTAGGCTTGAGCCGAGATGCCATCTTGGCGTTACGTCAGGCACAGCCGTCGGGCAATGCGCGCAATGATGCGTTGGCCGAGTTTACGTTACACCTGCTCACGACCAGCGGAACCGCTCCAGCCGATGTCGTGACGGCGGTCAAACAGGCCGGCGTTACTGATGCGCAAATTGTCGATACCGCGATGGCGATAACGAGCATTACTTTCACCAATCTGTTCAATCGGATCAACGACACTACGCTCGATTTCCCTCCTGCCGATTAGCGCATGGAGATTTCCGGCTTTCTGCGCCGTAACCGCTCGTCGCACAACCTGAAGGTGGTGATCCTCACTCGCGTAGCTCCAAATGCTTACTTCAAGACAGCGAGGAACCATATTCGATGATAATTCATATGCGCGCCTGCAAGGCAACGTTTTGAAACGTTTTGGGGTTGGGTCGCGTGTTATCTGCGAGAGGGCCGACGCACGGTAGGGAAGGACATCCAGATCATGCGAATAAACCTGCTTACGATTCCATCGACCGCCGTATTCCTTCGGCTCTTGCTTTTGGATAAGCGGCGACAGGTTTCCAGTTGGAAAACAACTTAGCGAACGCGTCGTGCACCGGAACTAAAGTGATCGTGCGGGTTTCGGGTCATCGATTTGGCTCCCTCGATCAGCCTCGATAGCAGAGGTTGCCTCGATTTCCATGCTGTATCTCAATCCACATAGGCGGTGTGGTGTCAGCTCTAGATTGATCCAACACAGCACCGAGCAAAGCCTGGATGGAGGCGCGGAAGCCCATAGGATTGAGAGTTCATGCCGCAACTATTCAGTACCGGCCAAGATCGCCGGCTCACTGTGACGTCGGGCGCCAGTACCTCATCATGCGGCAGGCACCACGTTGTGATTGAGCCGGAACAGGTTGGCCGGGTCGTAGGTCTTCTTGATGGAGGCCAAGCGCTTGTAGCGTTCCGGGCCGTAGATCGCCGCGGCGTCGACTGCTTCATCCGGCGCGAGGTTGTTCACGTACCGCCGGTCGCCCTGCCAGGGCTTCATCCCGTCGAGCAATTCGGCGACTGACTTCTTGAGTTGCTCCTCCTGCGATAGCGGACCGGCCGAGACGCCAAGCAAGCTGTACGGCAAGCCTCTGGTCGCCACCGCGTTGGGCACCGCCGGCTCTCGGTCCCACGCCCCGCCCAGGGCACGCAGCTCGGCGATCACCAAGGTAGTGTCGGCGTCCGGACCGATGAGTTCGATCAGCTTGTCCTGCGCCTGTGCGGGGAATTCTCGCAGCATGATACCCCGTTCGTAGTAGGGCAGCGGGTCAGTCGGCTCGCTGTGGATCGACGCGACCTCGGTGTACGGCATGTCCCGCACTGTATCCAGGACTGCCGGAGCGACCCCCCGCAGCGGCGCGATCATCCGCTCACCGTCCGCGGTCGTGCCGTTGTAAGCGATCCGCACCGCCACCAGAAACTTCCCGCGCAAAGACTCAGGCACTGCGGGCATCGCCGGCATCCGCATTACGGCGAACGAGGAGATCATGGTCTCCGGGGTGTCTGGGTGCCAGGCGGTCCAAGCTCGCAGCACGTCGGCCGTCCGCTCACCGGGGAAGGTGATGGCGCCGCCGTAGAGGCGGGACACCGGAAACAGGTCGAATTCCACCGCGGTGACCACTCCAAAGTTGCCCTTACCGCCGCGTAGCGCCCAGAACAGTTCGGGTTCGGACTCCGCGTCGACATGCCGAAGTTCGCCGTCCGCAGTCACCACGTCGAACGAGCGCACATGGTCGGCGGCGTAGCCTTGAGAGCGGCCGAGGGTCGGGCTGAGCCCACCACCCAGCGTGTAACCGATGACTCCCACCGTGGGATTCGACCCGTTCAGCGGAGCCAGCCCTGCCTTGGCTGCCTTCTCGACGACGTCGGACCAGATCGCTCCGGGGCCGACCCGGGCCGTGCGGCCGACTGCATCGATGGCCACGTGATTCATCCGGCCAGTTGCAATCACGACGGCGTCGTGGGCCTTGCTGACCATCTGGTGGCCGGTGTTCTTCACGAGAACGGGCCGCTGCTGCCTCGCCGCGAAAGCAACGGCGGCCTGGATATCGGCCGCGCTGTCCGGCACCACGATCACCGCAGGCACCAGCTCGTGATTCAGATTCCAGACGGCGCGTTCATCGTCGTATCCCGCGTCGCCGGGCAGCAGCACCGCACCGGCGACGGCAGCCACGAGGGCCGCAGCATCCTCCGGCAATACTGGCGGAAGCGACGAATTGATGAAGTCCATGACGTATTCCTATTGCTAGTGTCAAACCCGAAGCCAAGGCACCTCGGACGAGTCCGAAGAGCCTCAGTCTGTTCTCCTCAGCCGTCGTGATTCATTCGGCGGGCTGAATTAGTCTGGGAGCTTCCGAAACCAGACGCGCCTCACGTTTGGCTTCCCCTGATTTCAGCGAACTGTTGTCGCCTTCGCTGCGAACTCCCTCAGCGCGCCTGACATCGCTTCGACGACAGGCTTGGCGCAGTCACCGAGTTCGTGCCGGCTCGTGAGATAGCGGGGATCGTTGTAGGAAAGAAACGTCGTGCCGGCCTCGTCTTGCCAGACCAGCGCCTTGAGCGGCAGGTCGATGCCAATCTCTGTACCGATTGCATCAGCGGTGTTCCGCCCTTGGCCCCACCGAAAATCAAAAGATCGGTCGGCCGCAGCCGCATGCCGGCCGCAGCAGCGCCCGCAGCGTGGTCGATGTGGGCAAACGTCATGCCCTTGGCACGGACCTCGGCTTCGAACCGCTTCATGGTCTCTTCTGGTCCGAAGTTGCTACGCGTCGTGATCAATCCATCTGCAGACATGGCATGCTCTCCCAATAGCGTAAGCGCGACCACGAACAGTTGTGCAGGATCGAACTCCGGATCTGTCGCAAAGCCATGGCGGTTAGCCATCCTGAGTTTTCGCCAGGCTCTCACGATCCCGCTTGGCGTCGTCATAGGCCACCTACCGGGCGGCGTCGTGGGTCCAACGCGCCCTTTCGTTCTTTGCATCACGCACTACCGTCGCCTGAAGAATTCGGACGCTTGACTAGAGAATGCCAGTGGCAGGCATGTCGCGGTGGTGCAGAATGGTGTCGCTCGTCTACGTAAGGTCGCTGTGGCCCAGAGGTCGAGGTGCGCCGGGGGGGAAGCAGGGTGAGAGCGTGATTCGCCGTCGATCTCGCCGAGGGCGCCAAGGTGAAAGTCGCAGCGGAGATGGAACCGGGAATAATCCGTCGAATGCGTTGCGCTCACGATCGTGCGCTTCTCCAAGATTTGATTGCGCGCGCCGTTAAAGGGTCGGAATTGCCCCTGTTTAAGTCTTTCAAATGATAGCCTTGAAGGATCTCGGTGACGATGCGGAGTGCTGACCTTCTGCAGACGCCCGAGTTGAATTACGAAGAGTGGAGGGATCTATTGCGCCCGATCTATGGGCTGCACACGATAGACAATCCTAAAGCCTTTGCCGGCAGAGTACGCCCCCGAGATATTTTCGGGCTTAATGCGTCGGAGATTAGGAACAATAAATGCCGTTGCGAACGCACACAAAGGGATATTCGCCTTGACGGCCTTGATCACTGCTTTGCCGTATTTCAGGTCGCTGGACAATCAACAATCGTTCAAGATGATCAGGCGGTGGCACTGACGGTAGGAGATGTCGCATTCATAAATTGTGCTCGCCCAGTGACCTATCTTAATGATGGCCACGAACAGTGGATTACTCTGCAGTTGCCTCGCCAGTGTCTGATCCGTGGTGTTGGATTCGAGCCGCACTGCGGCCTCAGTGGCTACTCTGGAACACCCGCATCACGCCTGCTATTCCAACTTGTTCTGAACGCCTGCAACGACGAGCAACTTATGCCTACGTCGTCTAACAACTATATGCGATTGGCGGTTTTTGATCTGCTTGGAGCGCTATTAGCACCGCCAGACGCCGCACCAAGCTCCCTTCATTCGGATCGGTTGTTCAAGCGCATCTGCGACGTCGTCAAAGATCGTTTTGCCCAACCAGATTTCGGTCCGTGTGAGATTGCTGCCGAGGTTGGTATTTCACTACGCTACCTCCAAAAACTGTTCACGAACCGCGGTTGTACCTGCAGCGGCTTCATTCAATCAGTGCGCCTGGATCAAGCTGCACGTAGCATTAATCGTCGGACGTCGATGCAGTCGGGCCAACCTCTGAGCGAAATAGCCTACGCTTGCGGGTATCGCGATTACAATAATTTCGCCCGTGCGTTCCGCCAACGGTTCGGTCACGCACCCGGCGTCCATGAGCAGGGCGATGACGCCAACCTAGTGCGTGGCGTAAGGCACGAAAGGACGCGTTAGATCCACAACGTGGCCCGCTCAATGGCCAATCTGTGATGGCACGAGCCGAGCGATGGCGTCCCGACGGCATGGCACCGCCTTCTTTCGGCCAGTTGTTATTATGTCTCATTCCTGATCTCTGGAGACTTGCCGGCCACACAAGGGTTTTCGAACATGCCCAATGGAATAGTGCGTGCTCTGGGTTGATCTTGCTTCCGCCGCCGCGCCTTTCTACCTGACGATGTCTCTGCTGACTGAGTGCCTTCGCTGGTCAGAGCGGGGTCTTTGTCGTCGATTCCGGGATAAAGTACTCACCACACCCGTCGAATAAGAGCTCCTGCCGGCCCGGCAGATTTCGAACGTCAAGCCATTTTATTAGCGGAAGGAATCATCCACGTACCGCTAATGATCTCGGGGCTATTGAACGCTGACTTCGACCAGCTTGACGGCAGCACCCTGCCCAAATATCACGTCGGCGCGCGTGGATCTGATTTGCTCTATAGTAATCAGACGAATGAATTGGCTCGCTTGCGTATAAACAATGCACGCATTGGCACAAAGCGCCTCGACACAAACAGGTTGCGAAGTAGGACTAGGGCTGACAGTGAAATTATCATCGTTTTTCTCTTCCTGATGATGGTTTGTGTGTACAGCCTTGCCGCATGAAATTCCGACATCGACTTACAATGATCCGGTTCCAGGACAGACGACCTCAAGGCTGGCGGAGTTGGCTACCGCCATCATCCGCTTATGGAGGTTGAAAAGAAGCCACAGCATTCGTGGGTTCATAAGGGTAACTAGCGACCCCGAGAAAAACATCAGGCACAACGCCAGGACGATTAGCGTGACCAGCGTGATCAGCCACAAATGATGATACTCTCGCTCCAAGACGGGTGTGCCTCGTGTCAGGAAGCTCTGAGCTTTGTCGGAGCAGCCAGACAGCAACGCTACAGATACTGAAGCCAATAGCCAGAATGATCTGCGACCAAACGCGACTCGCGCCGTCCGGTTCCGTTCGGGCCACGCAATCGGCTCGTCAGATTTCAAGAAACTTGAACCACGATCTTTGGCAAAAGACATGCGAGCACCCACTCTGCGAGACAGAAAGCTATGCGCGTGAGGACTCATTCAAACCTCATCCGCGCATCGATCTGTGTAATTGCGTTTGCACTGATTGAAGTAGCGTCCCGCCTGCCGCAAATAAAGCTCGCTACGATGACAGTGTATGGACCGAGGACCTGCAGGCGACAAAAGTAACTGCATTCGCGTGGGCTAACGCAGTCGAGCGGTCTCTATAGATCAAAACTGCCGTCCGCTACTCCGGTTGCCGGGAGGGAGTACTGAGCGGCTCGTGGTAGCGACGCAGTTGGTTCGATTGGGTTGAGTCAGATTGACTTGGTCAATTGATGATTCAATGCGGCGGCGACGAGATTCAACGCTCTGATGAGATCAGATCGACTGGTGGCGGCGCCGAGCGAGATGCGAACGGCGTGCGGCGGAACTCTATCGACGGCGAATGGTTCGGAGGTAACGACCGCAAGACCTTGACCCTGAACATGCGATGCGAATTCGGTGCTGGTCCAATCACCGAGCATCGGGATCCAGATGTGATGGCCGTTGGGATGTGCGTAATAGGGGTGTCGCGCGAGCGCGCTGGCGGCCAGCTTCTGTCTTGCTGTCGCTTCGGCGCGGACGGCATCAATGATCGCATTGGCGCTGCCGTCCTGCAGCCACCGCGTGACGAGCGCGACTGTGAGGGGCATCGGCATCTGAACGCTCGCTCGCAGCGCGGTCGCCAGAAGCTCTTTGGACGCGTGATCGGGGGTCAGGACAAATGATACGCGAAAGCCGGGGGCGATACACTTTGAAAGGCTCGCCATGAAGTATGTCCGCTCCGGAATCAGTGACGCAAGCGGCACCGCCTCCGGCTCGAGTGCGCCGTAGGCATCGTCTTCCAGCAGCACTACGTCGTTTCTCCGCAATACCTCGGCCACCTCCTGGCGCCGCGAAAGCGGCATTGTCGCGGTCGTCGGGTTGTGGATCGTCGGAACCAAATACACCGCCTTGGGGGCATGTCGCCGACACGCCGCGTCGAGCGCGGCCGGAACGACGCCGTCCTCATCCATCGGGACCCCGACCAGGCGAACGCCCGCATATCCGGCCGCGGCCCTAATCCCGGGATAGGTCAGCGCCTCGGTGAGAACCACATCACCTGGCGACGTCAGCGTTCCAAGCAGATTGAAAATTGCGTTCTGAGTTCCGGGGCAGATCACGAGGCGATCACCCCGCGCGTCCGCGATGCGCGAACGGAGCCACTCTGCAGCAATGTTGCACTCGGCCTGGCATGTTCTAGGGTCCCGGTAAGTGAGAAGCGCGGAGAACCCAATCTCGCGCTGGATCGCTGCGAGTCCGCGCGTGAGCCGCCCTTCCAGGTCGCTGTCTAGCGGTTGAGGGGGAAGAATCATAGAAAGGTCGACGTCCGGCGCCTGGTACGAGCTGCGCCTCGGGAACGATAGACACTCGACGACGAACGTGCCTTGCCCGGCGCGGGTCTGCGTCAGCCCGCGGTGCCGAGCTTCCGTGTAGGCGCGTGTCACCGTGGTGAGATCGATGCCCAGCGTCTTGGCCAGTTCTCGATGCGTGGGGAGCTGTTGTCCGCGCACCAGCCTTCCGCTCTCGATGTCCGCGGCCAAGGCTGCCACAATGCGCAAATAAACCGGGCCTTCGCGATCGGTTAGCGTCGGAGTCCAGCTCATACAACGGCCTCTCGTGTTCGGACCAAGACTGAAATCCGAGGCCACCAACGTGATGGGGCTACATGTAGCTGATTGATATCCTTCGGTAGTATTTTTTCCTCCACGTTGTGGGAGCCCTCCTCATGAACTTGGTAGATGTGGTCCATCTCCTCGAAAAATTTTTTTGAGGAAATTGCACGAACACGACTTCGTTGCTGCCATCTCGATACGGGCTCGAACGGGCAACGCAGTGGTCGTTCACCGTTGTCCGACTGATCGATACAGCGGGCTGGTCGCTTTAATACGTCTGCGAAAGATACTCAACGATCTTGTCAACGTCCGCTTCGTCGATCGGTGCGCCGTACACCTTGATCATCTTCATGACTTCGGCGTGCCAGAAATCTTTCTTGAATTTGGGGCCCTGTGGCTGAGTCTTGATGTAGTCGGCTGAATGACATGCGGTGCAGTTGTTCTGGACGACTTCCAGGTTTGGCCCTGGCTTGAAAGCGGCTGTCTCTTCGGGAAGGTTGTAGGAGACAGGCTTGGCCTTCGCCAACATTGGAGCGTAAGCACTTCCTGCCAAGGCCATCGCACTCAGGAGACCAGTCATAACCAGGAGCTTCATGACCACTCTCCTCAAGCTGCCACAACACGATAGGTTTCTACGACGTTACGCAGGTAGCCCGCGGGATTCCACAATGGCTGCAAGGGCTGCGTTTGTCCGTCATTGCTGGTCGCGCGGACCTTCAACTCATGCGCGCCGGCCGGCAATTTGACTATCGACGTCCATTCGCGGAATGAGTACCGGCCGAGGTTCTCGCCGAGGCGTGACGGCGTCCAGGTTTGTCCGCCATCCGTCGAGACCGCGACCTCTTTGATGCCGCTTCCACCATCGAATGCAATGCCTCTTAACGTCGTCTCAGCACCAGCCTTCACCTTGGCGCCATCGACGAGATTGGTCAGAAAGGAGCGCACGGTGAATTTATTGATTGGGATGGTCGCCTTTGGCGCCGTTCCCGGCTCGACGCAATTGCAGTCATTGTCCGGAATTCGATAGGCGCTCTTCATCCAGAAGTTATCGAACACCGTGTCGATGACGGTGATTTCGTTGAGATGCTTGACCCAGTAGGTGCCATAGTAACCGGGCACGATCAGGCGCAGCGGATATCCGTTAAGGACCGGAAGGTCCTCTCCGTTCATGGCATAGGCCAGCATCACATCGCCGTCTCTCGCATGATCGACGTCGAGTGCCTTGGCAAAATCCGGCGTCCTGTCGCTCACCGGACCATCGAGCGCGTCGAACACGACCTGCTTAGCGCCCGCCTGCACGCCGGCCTTGTCGAGAACCGCCTTGAGAGGAACGCCCTTCCAACGTGCGTTGCCCATGGCGCCGTTGGCGAGTTGACCACCGCCGACGCGCGGATCAAAAAATCCCCGGCTATTGCCGGAGCATTGATTGACTGCCACGAGCTCAATGGCTGGCATGTTTTTGATCTCGGCCAGCGACAACTTCAGCGGCTTGTCCACTCTCCCTTGGATATCAACGGAGAAAGTATCCGGATCGATCTCCAGCGGAATATCGGCGAGATGGTAGCGCACGAAGAAAGCATCGTTCGGTGTGATCACCCCTTCATTGAACACCGAAAACGGCGTCTCCAACTGCGGCGGCCGGCTGGTCAGGCCGATCAGCGGACGCTTCTGAGGGTATTTGATCAGCGGCCGCTCGCCATTGCCGAACGGCAACGTCACGGTCTCAGCCAAAGCTAACTTTGATGAAAAGGATATAGCGGCACTGGATGCTGCAAGCATTCCGGAGCGCAGGAGGGTGCGTCTGTCGATCATGGTGGACCTCTCGTTGCCTTCGTCCAAATGAGTTTCAGATGTTGCTGATCTCAACCGGGTAGAGAATAATGTGGCTCTCGAACGGCATCGCCTTGCGGAACGTCTCGCAGGTATCTGGTGCCAGCGGCGAAATATCGGCCGAACTCATGCCGGTCGGCCACCGCGCAAGCTTTAAAGCTATGCTTCTCGAAAAAGTTGGCAACCGACCGGCACGTGTGGACGGAACCCCCTCGAACGTAGATTGCACGGTGTTCACGAGGGATCTTCCTGCGAACGTGCCGGAAGTCCTTCGTACACAAGCTTTGGGAAGAATTCCGGACCGATCACAAATCTCCCCCATTTATCGTCGAAGGCCGCAGTCGGCTTCGCGGCTATGACCTCTTCGAGGGATTTTCCTTGCGACTTCAGTGCAGCGACCTTATCGCGCACCGCGACCAGCATATCGCGGAATTCAATCAATTGAGCGCGGTTGCCGACCTGCCCATGACCCGGAACCAGAATTGTTTTATCCGTGGTGTGTTCGATAATCTTATTGGCAAAGGCGATGGCCGAATTGACGCTGCCGCCGTCTTCGTTGTCGATGAACGGATAGTTTCCGTTCCAGAACGCGTCGCCGAGGGCCATCACATCGGCCTTTTCGAAATACACCACCACATCGCCGTCGGTATGGCCGGCGCCGAAATGCTCCACCTTTATGGTGTCGCCCGCGAGGCTGAAGTCTTTCTCATTTTCTACGAGGATCGTCGGGCGCGCGCCGTCTGGAACGGGAGCGAATGTCCAATTCCAATCATCCACGTGAGTGGTTTCGGCAAGATGCTTCAGCGTATTTATCTGCGCAATGATCGAGGCGCCGGCTGCATGCATCCACTCGTTTCCGTCGGTATGATCCCAGTGCCAATGAGTGTTTACGACGTATTTCAACGGTGACGGGCCGAGGTTATTGAGAGCCTCCTGCAATTTGTCTTTTGACGGCTTGATGCCGGCGTCGACGAGGAACTTGCCCTCGCTTCCCGACAGAACCACGATATTCGCCCCGGATCCCATCAGGACATTGATGTTGCCGCGCAAAGGCACAGTGACGATGTCGCCCTTGGCGCGCTCAAGATAATGCGCGCCGGCCCCGGTATGGAAATAGTCTCCTTTTACCGGCGCGGTGGTAGTCGCGAGGGCTCCATATCCAAAAGCAAAAAGAGCTGAAGACAGGAGTACGGCGATCGATGAAACCGCAAGCCGATTTGTCGTCATAATTGGATCTCCTTTCCTCGCGCAGCCGGCACAAAGAATCGGCCAGCCATATGCGCCAGAGATGTTTTGCAATTGGGTTTGCATAGGCCGAAAATAGCGCTCGTTTTTCGGAAATAAACCTGGTGCCGATCACAGTGTATGGACCGAGGACCTACAGGCTAGAAAGGAGCAGGCGCGCGAACTGGGCCAACGTGATGTCGGGACAGGCAACCCGACGACGATCGGAGCTTGCACCGGGAAGGCGCGGATCGGCGTGAAATGACCGTCCAGCGCCGATCCGCTCGCAGGCTAAGAACACCATCGAGTGTATTAAGCTACCCGTTCAAGCTCGCGATGGGAGCAGAACCCGAAAACGTATCGCCGGCTGCGGGAGAGCGACGTGGATCTGATGAAGGTGGTGCTATTTCGTTGGAGCCTGTCGTATCGGGCGACGCTGGTGGCGCGCACTTCCTTTGGCTGAATGGAGAAGACTTTGTCTCGTTTACGAGCCTGTCCGGTGCGCTTGCCGCACACTTGACCACTCTCACCTGAATCACGTCCAAACTCGGCATGAATCCAGAGAAGAGCGACCATCCGACAGCAGACGTAAATTCAGTACCGTCGAGGAGTCATTCCTCCTGCGGAATATTACCCACCTTTTTTCTGCTGGCCGTCAATCTTTCCAGTACCGTCATATAATTGTCGGCGGCGCTGTCGATCGCCGCCGCCATTGCTGGATCGATCGTCTGGTTCGATTGGCGTAAGCAGTTTTCCGTCTGCTCCTTCAGCCATCGTCGATACTCTTCCGGTGTTCTCGTGCTCATAGCCGCCCTCATTCTGCCGTCGATATTTGAGATCGGGCCGATGGCGACCCGGGAGCGGAGCCAGCCATCCGGAATGCCATGGGAAAGGCTTCGTTGCGTAGGGCGTCGAGCGCTGCTCTCTCCTCGGAGAGCCGTCGTTCTACGAATTGCCGCTCTGTCTCAGTCAACTGAGTCTCCAGCAAGCGGCGGTAGCGGCGGATATTGTTAACGGTGGAGCGGATACTGGCTAGTTTGTCGTCAAT
The DNA here is from genome assembly GCF_049747295.1 of Bradyrhizobium sp. SYSU BS000235. Lineage (NCBI taxonomy): Bacteria > Pseudomonadati > Pseudomonadota > Alphaproteobacteria > Hyphomicrobiales > Nitrobacteraceae > Bradyrhizobium > Bradyrhizobium sp. SYSU BS000235. The sequence goes on along the minus strand of NZ_JBMHJM010000001.1, from coordinate 1,965,217 downwards.
CATCATCGTCACCTTAGACGGTCGCTAGAGTCCTTTACGGATTGGAGTTCGGGCGCTGCCCGACCGCGAAAATAGTGAAACAGATTTCCGCGTTCAAGAGGATTGCTCATCGCATCTGCGCCTCTCTTCGGCTGTTGAAGTCTTTAAAGTTAAAAATTTCGCTAATGCGAAAGACCACCCCGCGCCAATTCCACCGAAATTCTTCGCCAAAAATTTTGTCTCGACTCTTGAAACTTTTTTTGGGCTTACCGATTTTTTTGCCGTCGCCGAGAGGCGATCTGGGTGCCTCGATCAGGGCCCAGTGATGAGACGGGCGCCGGCGGGTGTCCGGTGCCGGCTCGTACCCAACTTGCTCTAAGGAGCATTTGGCTATGAGGTATGATTGGAGTCCCCTGTGGCGGTCGACGATCGGATTTGACCACCTGTTCGATGTCTTCGACGAGGCTCAGCGGACCACCGAAGACAACTACCCCCATTACAATATCGAGCGTCTGGACGAGAACCGCTTCCAGATTTCCGTGGCGTTAGCGGGTTTCAGCCCGGACGAGATCTCGCTGACCGCCGAGCAGAATGTCCTAACCTTGGAGGGTCGCAAGACTGAGAAGGACGGCGACAGGCTCTATCTGTTTCGCGGGATTTCGACACGGTCCTTCAAGCGCCAGTTCACGCTTGCCGACCATGTCGAGGTGAAGTCCGCCCAGTTCAGGGACGGACTGCTCGTGATCGACCTAGTGCGGGAAGTGCCGGAAGCGATGAAGCCTAGGCAGATCGCCATCAATGGCGCGCTTCCGAAGTCACCGGAGCAGATCGAAGTGAAAGCAGCTTGAGGAGCGAGGCTGCCGCCACGGGCGGCAGCCTCCCCTAGTGCATCAACTCGTCAACAATGGAGGCAACCATGCGGCCGACGACCGCACCTGCTGGACTTCGTCCAGACCATAACTTGATCGACATCAATGCCCTTCTTCACCCGGAACGGGTTTTCAACCACCCGCGCGACGTCGTGAGAAGCCGCGATCTCACTCTGGGTGAGAAGCGCGCCATTCTTGCATCGTGGGCCTCGGACGCCGCAACTGTCGCGTCATGTCCCGGGCTTCTCGCACCCGCCGGGTTGAGCGCGCCTGTGCGTTGCGCCGGAGCATCGTCAGCGTCAACGCACGAACGAAGTCGATCGGTTGCCCGTTTCCTTATGATAGGCAGTTGAAGCGGGATCGACGCGCTGAGGGTATCAGCCCAACGGCGCGGCCCTGAGACGCCGGGCCGCACTATGACGAGCTAGACGTTCTAAGCGTATCATTGTCGGTCAGCAATTCAGTGGAGGATTCCAATGAATAGTCTGTTTCGCATAGTCGCCTTCACAGCGATTCTTCCCCCTCTCAGCTTACGGGCAACCCGCCCCCCGCAACAAGATTGCAATGAAGAGAACATGTCAAAAGCCAGCGCCGCGATGGACACAATGCCGGGCGGTGAAAAGAAGGCAACTGCTGTCAAAGAACTGGATTTGGCAAAAGAAATGATGGCCAAGAAAGACATTTCTCAATGCAAGACCCATCTCAATAACGCATTGAAGATTGAAGTAGAGAAATGAGAAGCTGACGGGTCGCAAAAGCCGCGCCTCGGTTAAGGCGCGCTGCGCGCGCGATTGCTTAAGGAGTCGAGTTCACATCATCGGCAGCAATGGTTAGCCACTTTGTTGGTTCTTTTGCATCGGACAACTTTATCCGCGCCACCGCTTCGATCATTCGACGGTGTTTCAGAAACAAACCCGTCGCTCGGTCTAGTTGGGTGTTAATGGGGCAGGTCCCCTCCAATGCAGCAAGAGCCGCTAACGAGACGCGGCATCTTTGGGGTAGTCTGCCGGAGACGTCTACGAGGAAGTGAACGTATCGTTCGCTTGCAACGACCATATTTATCACCTGCCTCCTAAACTCGGTGATGATACGGCTGTTCCTGGGGTAACTTGCCTAGGGTGCTCATAAATAAAAAGCCAGTCTCGCGAAAGGCTTGAGTGCGCCGCCGTAGCCGTCACCGACTCCGTAGTGGGATGCGATGTTGGACGGCACAGGCGAGCAAGGCATAGAAGTGCGGTCACGAAGATGATGCGGAACGTTTAGCTTCATTAGTGATTATGGAGTTGCGTTCGATCGTTGGGTAACCGCTGAGTTGGTGATGCTCTCGGCGGTCTCGACTACTCTCCCCTGGTCAGCACAACTGGCCGGGGATTTTTTTGGGAACTCTTTTTACGGATATGCGTTTTCAGGCCGCCGCTCCCCGCTAGGCGGCATCGTGGCCAGATCTTTGTGGTCACCACTCCGTCTCATTCAATCTAATCGAAAAGTTCAATGCCAAATCAGAGTGACGGCACTAAACCTCCTCCGTCCGGGAAAGCGATCGATAGGTCATCGATTGCAGACGATGTGCTAGAGGAAGCCCGACGATTGCCGCCCGGGCCCGAGCGCTCCGAAGCGCTGAAACGTGCTGGAAAGTTGCGCAACAGTGCCAACGATTACAGAATTGTATTTCCTCCCAGGGGCCGGCCTAAGAAGTGAGGTCGCACCGAGTGGTCGGGCCCTTTTTTGGGAACGGGTGGACAAGCTTTCCGTTTAGCGGCTGAACCGATCGTTGCGCCGCGAGGGGCAACGGTGGGAGTCCGATCGAACGATGCCTCCTAAAGCCGGACCGGTCGAGCTCCTTCATTTCCGCACGGATGTTGAGCAGCACACTCAGGAGGCAGTCCATGGACGAGGATTCAAACAATGTCGTTGGCAAAGTAGGTGAAGTCGCGAGCAACCTTGCTAAGGATCCGATGAAAAGCGGCAGCGAATACTATCGCGAAGGAAGTCGCGCGATCGCATCAACCGTGCAGGAGCAACCGCTCGGTTCATTGGTTGTTGCAGGCGTGGTTGGTTTCATATTGGCGTTGATACTCAATAGATAACCGAGGCCGAGCATGGCATGGCCCCGCCGACTGTGATTGTCGTCACCCCTCGGCCGGGCCGTTGCTGCTTCTTAACACCACTGTTCCAGACGTTAGCCATAGTCGGTCTCTCCGGGTCGGCTGATGTTGATGGGGTAGCGTCAGCTGGCTCAGCTACGGATATTGGCCTTCGACGATGGCGCGCTGACGCGTGATCCGACCTTTTGTTTTCGCAGTTCGCGGAAGTCTTCTTCAAGAGCTCCCTGAAGACGCATTCGCGGCTGCAGCCCGGGTACTGGCGCGCATGCTGTCGTCGATCGATACGCCCACTTAAGCGCCGCTGGTGGAGACAAAAAAATGCGAAGAGAGTTCGGCGTTGAATACTTCCTCGACACGGAGATGACGCCCGCAACGCGTAGATGGTCGCCGCTACCGACCTGCTCACTGTTTCGTCGTAGCTTTCAGCCTTTTGTGTATCGTTTACTACGTCGCGATCGGGCACTTGAGGCCACTCGTTCACATTTTTATCTGAGGACTTACTTGTTACCGCGGGACGCGGTAGAGCTAGTGGATGCAAAATCAGCCGAAAACGACCGATCTCCTGTTAGGCGTTGCTTTCGGATCTGGACGTGGCTTGATGGATGCGCCTTCGCCAGAGTCTTCGCTTGGAAGCGGCAACATCAACAAGGCCGAACTACTTATTGACTGGCTTTTAGGTGCGTGCATCGCCTTCGCTTGCAGCGTGTTTCTATTTCCAGACGCGTTCGGCAGTTAGGCGATCACTCTTGCTCGCGCGCTCCAGCCCCCCCCCCTTTGACCGCAGGGCGGTATCGTCCCCAGATTCCGTCATTGCCAATGAGAACGACCCAACGGCCTGATGCGTCGCGGCCAGTGATGATGCCGACGTGGACAATGGCACCGACACCGGCTGCGTTCGTGCCGATATAGGTCCATTGGGGAGCCAGCCGGAGCGACCGATCATGCAGGCTGACCACTTATCCTCTTCGCGCCGAGCCTCATCTTCATTGAGACGCTCTGCGATATCTTCGGCGGAAGTGGAATTCTCGGTTTCCGCAATTGGAGTGCCGTCCTGCTTTTTTATTGTCTCACCCTCTGCGTGGACCGGGAAATCGTCAGGCTTCAATGGCTTTTGTTTTGAAGTTGACATCTCGCATCCTCCCTTCGCGCGACAGCATAGCATATTCCGGAGGCGAGATGCCGAGAACGGCCAGATTAACGCGGCCTTTGAAACGGGCCACCGCTATACGTTGCTATGACCCTGAACTAAGAGCGCTTGGTCTTCTCGTCGATGGCCTATCGAACGCCGGATGGCGGAGGCGGAATTCTTGCCGGAAACCAGCGATGAGCCCATCGCACGGAGTGCCAGCCGGGTCGCTTGCGCGACAGCGGCGGCGTTTTCAAACCTTTTCCATCGATATCAAGTTTAACTTCCCGATGCAGCCCGCCCGCAAGAAATTGCGACCGACGCCGGCATCCGCATGCCTTCGACGAGGAATTCCAGGAGCGGCTGAACGAGCGACTTCTCGGCAGTGTCATCTCCAACGACGACGATTTCAGTCATGGGCAGGGGTGGCCAGTGCTCCGGCACATCGAGGATCTGCATGCCATCCTGAATGAACGAACGGCCAAGCAGCGTGATGCCGAGCCCGCCGGCAACGGCCGCCTGAACACCCATAAGGCTGCTGACCGTGCAAGCTGTCACCCATTTCTGCCGCGCGGTGTCGAGTGTCGTGAACATGAGCTCGCGGTAAGTGCAGGGCGGCTGCAGCAGCACCAGCGGCAGCGGCCGGTCGAGATCGAGCTTGAAGTCGGAGGCTGCGAACCACGCCATGGGTTCTCGCCAGATAACGCGGCCTCGCTCTTTGAACTCGCGCGTCGCGATGACGATGTCCAAATTCCCGGCTTCGAATTCGCGCAGCAGGCTGTGCGTGAGACTTGTGTTGACGTCGAGCTGGATGCCCGGATGCAATCGAAGAAAGCGTGCAAGCAGCTTTGAGAGTTGAAGCGGGACAAAATCCTCGCAAATTCCCACGCGCAATCGGCCCGTTGTCTGCGGTGTCTGAAGCGAGCGAATGACATCGTCATTCAGGTCGAGCAGGCGGCGAGCTCCAATCAGCAATTGTCCTCCCGTTCCGGTCAATGTCAGCGACCGGCTGTCCCGGTCAAAAAGTGGATATCCGACAAGCTCTTCGAGCCTTCGAATCTTCTGACTCACGGCTGATTGCGTGCGGCCGACGGTGTCCGCTGCCGCGGTGAAGCTTCCCGCATCGGCGACAGCAACGAAAGCACGCAGCAAATCTAGATCAAGGTCGCGCACACGGCATCCATTAGGTTTGTTACTGGGCCCATTCAAACTATGCGTTTCTCTTGCCGCCGCTAAGCAGCGATAGATCGGGCAAGCGTAATGCAGTCGCCCGCGGCTGGCAAATCATTGAGCGTCATTCGCGGGCAGGCTGATCGTCGGGACATTCGTCGCGTGCATCTCCAGAAGAACAATCGCGAAGCTGAGTGATGGACGTCCGCTGGAGATGAAGAGACTCGGGAGTTGCTTGCTATGAAGGCTGTTGGTTATCGGGCAGCAGGTCCCATCTCAGCGGAAGACTCGCTTGTCGATCTTGAGGTGCCGGTTTCAGTGCCAGGCCCGCGCGATCTGCGGGTTGCAGTCAAGGCGATCTCGGTCAATCCAGCGGATGTGCAAATACGGGCGCGCGTGTCTCCGCCGAAAGGTGAGGTCCGGATTCTCGGTTTTGATGCTGCGGGCGTTGTCGATGCGGTCGGCTCGGAGGTTACGCTCTTCAAGCCAGGGGACGAGGTATTCTATGCCGGCGCGATGAACCGGCCGGGCACCAACAGCGAGCTTCACCTCGTTGACGAGCGCGTCGTTGGCCGGAAGCCGAAGACATTGAGTTTCAGCGAGGCGGCGGCGATGCCGCTGACATCGATTACGGCGTGGGAGCTGCTGTTCGAGCGCCTTGCTGTTCCATACGGCGTGAAATCCCAGACCGGCGTGCTCCTGATCATCAACGGCGCGGGCGGCGTCGGATCGATGCTGACACAGTTGGCGCGGCGGCTGACCGGGCTGACGATCATCGCAACCGCGTCCCGTCCGGAAACCGAGGCATGGTGCTGCAATATGGGGGCGCATCATGTCATCAATCACCATCATCCGCTTGATCAGGAACTGAAGAGGATCGGTATCGATCAGGTGGAATGCGTTGCGGGGCTAACGGCGACCGACAAGCATTTGCCGGCCATCGTGGAAGCCATTGCGCCGCACGGCCGGCTGGCGTTGATCGACGACCCGCATGTTTTCGATATCGTGAGTCTCAAACGCAAGTGCGTCTCCGTTCATTGGGAGCTGATGTTCACGCACACGTTGTACCAGACGCCCGACATGATCACGCAGCATCGATTGCTGAACGAGGTCGCGGCTCTCGTTGACGCGGGACTTCTGCGAACGACGCTCACGGAAGATTCCGGCACCATCAATGCGCTCAACCTCAAGCGCGTTCACGCCGCGATCGAACGCGGGCGAAGCATCGGCAAGACGGTCTTATCGGGGTTTTGAACCAAAGCTCCGGCCGAAGCCGGTCATATCCATCCATCTTCCGTGTTCTCTCAAGGAAACATCAAATGCGCTTTCATATCGTTGCTCTTGCGTTGCTGCTCTCAGGCTGGTCAGTCTTGAACGTGCCGGCGATGGCACAGGACCGCCCGGCACCCTCGCTGTCGGGGGCGCCTGCCGTTACCGACGCGCCGGGCAGCGGCATTCAGCCCGGCGTCAGCGGGCATTCCACCACCATGCCGGTGCTCTATCAGCTTGACCAACAGCCGATCGAGCAGGTCTCTCCGTTGGTGCAACGTCAGTACCTGTCGGGCGCGCAATCGACATTCGTGAAGTGGACCGTAAAGAAGGGCGGCGTTTTCCCGCTGCACCATCACGCCAACGAACAGATCACCTGGATTACCGAAGGGCGGTGCGAGGTCAGTTCGCAAGGCAAGAAGTTCATCATGACCGCGGGGACGATTCTGATCATTCCGCCAAACACGCCGCACGAATTTGTCTGCACGGAAGATGCCATCGACATCGATTTCTTCGCTCCGCAGCGACAGGACTGGATCGACGGCGCACCTTCGATTGCCACGACGGCAAAGTGAACCAGCGTACGATCAACACAGCCAGATTTGAGTTCCAATACCACTGAGCCTCATGCGGGAGTTCATGCAATGCCCAGCCAGTCCCTCGTTCAAAGCAAGCAACAACTGACATATGCGGCGGCCGCGATTGCGATTGAAGCTGCGGTCGCGAAATCGAGAGCGATTGATGCTCCGGAGTGTATCGCCGTTGTCGATGCCGGCGGCAATCTGCTGGCATTCGCGCGGGTTGAAGGCGCGGCTGTGCTCGCCCGCGATCCGGCCATCGCCAAGGCCGCGACCAGCGCATCGATCGGTGCGCCGACCGGCGGAATTCCGTTCGAGTTCGGGGCGAACTTAGGCTTTGCCAGCCACGGCGGCATCGCGAATCTCGGCGGAGGTTTCCCAATTATCTTTCGCGGCGAACTGCTGGGGGCGATTGGCGTTGGATCGGGAACAACCGAACAGGATGTCGCGGTCGCGGAAGCGGGGCGCGATGCGCTGCTGGCGGCGCTCGCCACGTCTGCGTGATGTTCGCGTCGGGGTGCGTTGAAGGATCCGGAATTCGATTGATGACTTTATACAAAACAGCAGCGGTCGCTTGTCTCACCGTTCTCGTCGGTTCAGCAACGGTGGCACTGACGCGAAACCAAGGAGACAATGCTATGGCCTCGAAAGCATCCGGCTCCTCGAAGCACCTCGCCAGTGATCGTCCGATCGGGGCAATCGAGCCTGTGTTCGAGTTCCATGATGCCATGCCGACCGGCGTGTCCGTCGCTGCCGACGGGCGTATCTTCATCAATTTCCCACGGTGGGGCGATGATGTCCCGTTCACCGTCGGCGAAATCCGCAAGGGCGAAGTCGTTGCCTATCCCGACGCGGCGATCAATACATTCGACCCCAAGCGGCCTGGCGAGACGCTGGGCAGTGTGCAGAGCGTGGTGGTTGATCCAGCCAACCGGCTGTGGATTCTCGACACGGCGGCGCCGGGCTTTTCGAGCCCCATCGCGGGCGGGGCCAAGCTGGTCGCGGTGGATCTGAAGACAGACAAAGTGGTGAAGACCATTGTGCTGTCCTCATCAACCGTTTTGTCGACGACCTATATCAACGACGTGCGCTTCGATCTGCGTCAGGGCAAAGCGGGAGTTGCCTTCATCACTGACTCTTCGATCAGCGGCCCAGGCGGCATCATCGTTGTCGATCTCGACAGCGGTGAAAGCTGGAGGAAACTCACAGGCCACAAGTCGACCTCGCCCGACCCCGCTTTTATCCCTGTCGTGGAAGGGGAGCGGCTCGCGGTACGTGAAAAGGGCAGGCCTCCCGCGCCATTCAATGTCGCTTCCGACGGCATCGCCATTTCCGCGGACGGGGCGACGCTTTATTACTGCCCGCTATCCAGCCGGCATTTGTATTCGGTCCCGACCGCACTTCTTCTCGATCGGTCTGCGACGGATGCGGCCGTTGCGGAGGCCGTCGTCGATCTCGGCGAGAAGGGCGCATCCGATGGCCTCGAGGCCGATGACAAGGGCCGCATCTATGCGGGCGATTACGAGCGCAACAGCGTCCGTCAGCGTCAGACGGACGGCGAGTGGAAGACCATCGCCCACGATCCGAGAATCCTTTGGCCCGACACGCTGTCGGTTGCCTCGGATGGCTATCTATACTTCACCGCCAACCAGCTTCATCGGCAGGCACAATTCCACGAAGGGAAGGACCTGCGGGAGAAACCCTATACGCTCTTCCGCGTCAAGATCGATGCAGGTCCGGTCCTGCTGCGGTAATCAAGGTGCATCGATGCAGGCGAGATGCGTGATGCGTCACTTGTTGCTTGCCTTTGTTCCGGCGCTTGTTCTGGCGACTTCATCTGCGATGGCGGCACCCATGGATCAGCTTGTCCCGGAGTTTGCATCGAACACGCTGATCATGAACGGCGTGACGACGACGCCTGATGGGCGGCGTTTCGTTGTCGTCCAACCGCAAAAGCCGGGTCAACTCGAGATCGCCGAAATCACCTCTGGATCGGCGAAGCCTTATCCGGATGTGGAGTGGAATAACTGGCTCCCTAGTGAGGACGGACGTGCGGCGTTCGTCGGTGCGAATTCCCTGCGTGTCGGTCCGGATGGTGCGCTGTGGGTTGTCGATCGCGGAGCTCCTGGGATCGGCGCACCGTTGGCCGAAGGCGGTCCGAAACTCGTCCGCATCGATCTCGCCGCCAATCGAGTGAGTAGGGTTTACGATCTGGCCTCCGTTGCGCAAGGCGAGAGCTTCGTCGACGACGTGCGCTTCAATGGCGACATGGCCTACCTGACCGACGCAGGCCGCCCCGCGCTGATCGTGCTTGATCTGGTGACAGGCAAGGCCCGCCGCGTGCTGGAGAATCATCCCTCGACGGTCGCCGCGCGACCGCTGATGGCGGAAGGCCGGCAGCTCCGCGACCCGCACGGCCATCCCGTAGTTGTTCACGCCGATCAACTGGAAGTCTCCAATGACGGGCGCTGGTTATTCTACCAGCCGTGCTCCGGTCCGATGTTTCGCATTGAAACGCGCTTCCTTGACGATCCGTCTCTTGATGCGGCGGCACTTTCCGGTCATGTGGCGCCTTTTGCCGACACGCCTTCGACCGGAGGAACCGCCATCGATCTCGCTGGGACAATCTATGTCAGCGATACCGATCATTCGCGTGTGTTGAAGATCTCTCCCGCTGGCGAGATATCGACGCTAGTGGACGATCCTCGTCTCGCGTGGATCGACGCCATGTGGATCGACGATGACGGCAAGTTGTGGATGCCGGCCGCGCAGCTCAATCGGACGGCGGGTCTCAACGAAGGGAAAGACGCCGTCGATTGGCCGGTGACCGTCTATTCAATTGCAATCGGGGCGAAGCCGGTACGGCGATAGTGCTGCTGCAGCCTCGGAAATTTTGACTTGGGGACATGATGAAGATCGCAGATACGGCGGCTGGTGCAGGCGCTGATCGGGGAAGCCGGCCTCTCGCAGTCACTGCCGCACTAGTGTCTGCGGTGTTCTTCGGCGTCAATGCCGTCGCCTCAAAAATTCTCTATGCGCCGCAGGCTGCCGCAGGGTTCGATGCGGTCAGTCTTTTCGTTGCACGCGGGACATGGTCGTTACCGCTGTTCCTGTTGCTCGCTGTTGTCACCAAACCGCGACAGCTTCCGCCACTGACGACAAAGAGCGCTGCACTGTTTCTATTTTGCGGCATCGCCTATGGTCCCGGCACCAACGCGCTGTCTGCGCTCGGCGCGCACCGCACCAGCGCCGCCCATGCTGTGCTGCTGCTCAGCCTGTTTCCGCCTCTGGCTGCGGGGCTCGCGGCCGTATTCCTGCGCGAGCGGCTTTCGGTGCTGAAGATGGTCGCCATCGCTATCGGTGTGATGGGGGCCGCAACGCTGACGCTGTCCAAATCATCCGGCGGCGCGACCATGACCGGCGACCTGCTGATCGCTGCTTTCATTCTCACGTGGGCGATCCTGACACTCGGGATACGTCAGCTTGATAAAACCTATCCAGCGCTGTTCGTTGTTGGTGTGTTCGGCACCATCGGATGTATCGCGCTCGGTGCAATCGGCGTAGCCATGGGACGCTTCGATTCCGTTCTCATCCCGCTGCGGCATTTCGATCTGGAAACCGTGCTGTGGTTCGACCTCGAACTGGTGTTGTTGCTGTCGCTCGGCGGCCAATTGCTACAGGGTGTTGCGCTGCGCTCACTCAATGTCGCTCTTGTGGTGGCATTGACGTCCTACGGCTCGATTTTCTTCGGGCTCGCGGCCTCGCTCGCGATTCTCGGTGAGCGCTTGACGGTGCAGGACATTGTCGCCGGCGCGTTCCTGGGCACAGCTCTCGGCCTTTCGCTGGTGCCCGAGCACTGGCTCTCGAAAATCGCACGGCTGTTTCATCCTCTCCAGACGAGAGGCAATCTCTGAGCGCAAACTGACCGAGTCGACGGGGAAGTCTAGTTGTGAATAACCCCGCCCGTGCTGAGGGAAATTTCGTTGATGAAGCGACTTTGAAGGATGCGGGTCGATGTCGAACCTAAAAGGGTAAAGCACCTATCTCAAGAGTGCGATTGAACCGTAACGAAAAATTCCGACTACGGTCGCGGATTAGTATCAGAAAGTGATTGCGATAATTTCGAGAAACATGCGAGCAGCTGTCCTGCACGATCACGGCTCTCCGTTTACGATCAGTGCGGTTCAGCGTCCAGATCCTCAGCATGGGCAGGTGCTTGTCAGGATTAAGGCGAGCGCGGTCAATCCGCTCGACCTGAAAATACGCAAGGGACAGGCCGCACATGCTCGCCATCCGCTTCCGGCCATTCTCGGAATCGACCTTGCCGGCATTGTCGAAAGCGTGGGGGCAGGAGTGACGCGATTCCGTCCTGGCGATGAGGTCTATGGAATGACGGGTGGAGTCGGCGGCCTGCCGGGATCGCTTGCCGAGTTTGTCGCTGCCGATGTTGACCTGCTCGCTTTAAAGCCCGCCGTTCTTTCGATGCGTCAAGCTGCAGCGCTGCCGCTGAGTTTCATTACGGCTTGGGAGGGCCTAGTAGATAGGGCCAGCGTACAAGCCGGTCAAAAGGTCCTGGTTCATGGTGGTGCGGGTGGTGTCGGCCATATGGCCGTTCAACTCGCCCGATATTTCGGGGCTGAGGTTTTTGCGACGGGATCTTCGCGGAGCAGGAGGTATATCGAGGAGCTCGAGGCGACTTTCATCGACTACAGCGATGTGTCGGTTGGCGACTATGTCGGTAAGCACACCGCGGGGAAAGGGTTTGATTTGGTCTATGACACCGCGGGGGGAACTGTCCTCGACGCATCGTTCGATGCGATAGCCCGTTTCGGACATGTCGTTAGCGCACTGGGCTGGGGGACTCATTCGCTTGCGCCATTGTCTTTTCGGGCAGCCAGCTACTCCGGCGTCTTCACGCTGTTGCCGTTGCTGGCCGGTGAGGGGCGCGCTCATCACGGAGATATCTTGCGCAAGGCGACGAAACTGGTTGACCTGGGCAAAATAGTGCCTCGCCTCGATCCGCGTCACTTTACACTCGATGAGATCGAACAAGCGTATGCTGCGATGGAAGTTGGTACTGCGGCTGGCAAAATCGTCATCGATGTTAATCCGGAATAGCTTCATTAGCTGGCCAAGATTTCGACGAGGCAGCCTAGGTCTGATCGCCGACGCTCATGATATCGGTGCGGATCGAGAAGCCGAAAAGGCAATACCGGAATCGACATCAATGCAGTTCTCACCCGTGCCCTTACAACGGCTGGTTTGATGAGGTGATACTGCTGCAAGTGTCTAATGATGGGCTAGAACGCGGTCCCCAAACGGAGCCAAGATGAAAAAGCCAATTACCCTTCAAAGAGCCGCGCAAAATACCACGAGCCGACATTGCGCCAGCCGATGGCTTTACTCTCGTTGGGGACGGTCATTTCTAGACGAAGTACGAAAGCGATGCCGAAGCAAAGGTAGCGGCGGCTGATCTGTTGAGCCGTTACAAGATGCTTAAAGTCGAAATATACGGTGGACTAAAGAAAAAGCGCGCGCGGTTCTCTTGAGGGGTAGTGCGAGGCCGCCGATGCGACCTCGCAAAGTCGCAGCGCATCACTTCTGTCAACGCGGATCGAGTTTTCAGCCGATTCCTTGCCTCGGACTTCTTCGCCGCGATCGGCCGCGGTGACGGAGAGGGACTGCTGGCACCGGTCGCCGAGGACATCGAGTGGATTATCCCGGGCGAGGAGTGGCCGCTGGCCGGAGCACACCGCGGACACACAGGGCTGGCGGATTTGCTTGAGACGGCATCCAAATCGATATAAGCGTCCACGGACCCCCGGGGAGTTCGTAGCGCAAGGAGACCGGGTCCTGGTCGTCGGCTTCGCGAGGGAAAGATCAAAGCCACCAGCAAGACGTTCGAGGACGGCCCGCGCCAGTGCGTATCGACGTATTCCCCGATGTTGGTCAGTCTGCCGTCCCGGACCGCGATAGCGAACACCAGTCGCAGATGGACGCGTCCGGGCCGGCGTAGCGCTGGCGATCTGCGGCTGTCGGTTCGCGATAGAGGGTGGATCAGCCGTGGATTACTGGTTTCGCTCCTCAAGCAACTTATTGGTCGTGGCGTTTACGAAATGGATTCCACGACAAGCCGGACAATCAATCAGTCGATAGCTTCTGTCGGCTTTCAACGTCTCATCGTCGTCGAAGCGCTGTTGGACGTTGAGACCAGTGTTCGGGCAGCGGTAAAGGAAGCTCGGCATAATAAAATCGGAAACGGAGGTGGCGTGCAGGTTCGAAACGAATCCTACTTACCGCACCCTGGCATATTTTGTGCGGCCGACATTGATCGAGATCAGATAGTCGATAGAACAACGTAGCCACCGGCACACCCGATAGTCCTTACTAGCAACCGCGGGGGAAGCCACCTCCGCCAAGGTTGATTTCAACGTGAGTTACCGATTGGCCGTCGTTGGCTGATGCCACCCATCCAGGCGATTTGCTTGCCTATTCCGTACCATCCGCCGAGAACAATCGCGGCCAACGCAGCTACAAGCAGCATCGATCGAGGCGGTTGAGCCATCTGGAAAAGGTCGGCAAGGCGGGGCAGAATGAAAATAGCAACTAATATCAAGAGCACTACGCCTAGGATCGTCCAGAAGACGATCCTGCGCTTATCGAAGAACCTCGTTCCGGCTTCCGCGGATTCCGCAAATGCCAGCGTGAGATTACTCAAGATTAGAGCGCAGAAGGCGGCGCCTCGCGCTTCATCTACGGGAAATGCCCAATGTAGCATCGAGAGATAAATCGAGAGCACTCCGCCCAAAATCACCCCGCCCTGTAGGACACTCAGCAGAAACTCTCGTCTTCCGAATAGCGACAGCTTCCTATCGCGTGGCGGCTGTTTCATGCTGTTTGGCGCGGACGGCTCTGCCTCGAAAACCAAAGCACAAACGGGATCGATTGCGAGCTCTAGCAAGATGATATGGATGGGGTAAAGCAGCGGAGGAGCTCCCAATAGCAGGGGGATTAATGCCAGTCCCGCGATCGGAATATGGGTCGCCGTAATGAAGATCAGGGCCTTACGCAAATTTACAAAAATCCGACGGCCCAGTTCGATGCCCCTGACAATTGAGATGAAACTATCATCGAGCAGGACAATATCGGCGGCCTCTCGAGCGACATCTGTTCCTCTCTTCCCCATAGCAATCCCGACGTTGGCCGCCTTCAGAGCGGGCCATCATTCACGCCATCGCCGGTCATTGCGACAATCTCTCCATCACCCTTAAGCGCCTCGACTATCGCCAGCTTCTGCTCGGGCATCACCCGCGCAAAGATGCGGGCCGAACGCAAGCTGCCTCGGAGGCTCGCGGAATCCATGGCCGCGATCTCCCGCCCCGTGACAACGCCCGACTCGATGGGAATGCCAGCAGAGCGTGCGATCGCCCTGGCCGTTGCGGGATGATCTCCCGTAATCATGCAAACTGAAATTCCCGCACCATACGCTGTTGAAATTGCGTCTGCGATGCCCGGACGAATGGGATCTCGAAAGCCGATTAAGCCTTCGAATTGAAACGTCGGTTTAGTTAGATCATCAGGCGTTTGAGTTACGAGAACGCAGGAGGCAACGCCGAGGACTCTCAAGCCTTCGTCTGCCATTTGGCCTAGAACTGAGACCAACTGGGCTCGATCTTCCGAAGCTATCTTGCAAATTTGAAAAATAGCTTCAGGCGCTCCCTTTGCAGCAAGGAACATGTCGTCTTCCCGCCGCCACGCGTTGATGACAACCAGCAAATTGGGGTCAAGAGCGCGCTCGCGCGCCGGCGTGCGGTCGAGTATTCGGAGCTCATAGCTTGCGTTCGGCGCCAATTGATGAGTGGCGATATCCATGGGGTCGGTTGGATAGACCGGAGATGCCAAAGCCGCGACTGCCAGAACTGCCGATGGCCCGGATGCGCGATCAGCCTCATCGTAAAATGTGCCATTCCTCCAGACGGTCGCGATCGACATTCGGTTTTCGGTGAGTGTGCCGGTCTTGTCGACACATAAAGAGGTTATTGCACCGAGCGTCTCAATGGCTGCGCCGCGGCGGACCAGAACATGTCTTTGTGCTAATCGCCAGGCGCCGAGCGCCATGAAAATCGCCAGTACCATCGGGAATTCCTCGGGTATCAAAGCGATCGAGAGCGTAATTCCGGCAAGCGCGCCGCCAATCCAATCGTGGCGCAGAACGCCATAAGCAACAATCACGACCAAGCAAAACGCGATAGCGAGAATACCGAGCTGCTTAACCAGCCTCGCCGACGTACGTTGCAACGGCGTCGGCTCGGATTGCAGGTTTGTCAGGGATGCCCCAATTCTGCCGATCTGTGTCTTATCACCCGTCGCGGTTATACTTATTACGGCGTCTCCTCGGACAACGAGCGTCCCCGCGAACACTTTCGCGCTTTCTTCCGGGCGATTGCGATCAGCAGCATCTCTGATGGCGGACTTTATGAGGGGAACGGATTCTCCTGTCAGTAGCGACTCGTCGATAGCGATGGGTTGTTCTGAAACGAGCTCTCCATCGGCGGGAATTCGTTCGCCGGCAGCCACTAAGGCGATGTCACCTGGCACGAGTTCACTAGCTCGAACGCGATGGTGTCCTCCATCTCGGATGACTCTGGCATAAGGCTCCGCCAAGGCGCGCAGGGCGAGTAACGCGCGTTCGCTCCGTGATTCCTGGAAGATCACTAATCCCAATGAGACAACGGCACCGGCGGAGATGAACAAGCCCTGACCAAGGTCACCAAAGATCAGGTAGAGACATGCGGCCAAGAGGAGCAGGACAAACGTCGGCTCCCGCATTGTATCTTTGATGATATCGAGGATGGTCCGCGGCCGAGTATCGTTGATAAGGTTTGGGCCTGTGCGAAGGAGCCGCTCTTCTGCCTCCTTCGCACTTAGCCCCTGGAGATTAATCGCTTTCGCGCTGCTGGAGGTGCCCATCGCGAACGGTACTCCCGAGGCGCAATCCTGGGATGATCAGTGCGAAAGCAGTAGCGGAACTGGCGGCTTCGCGAGCATCGATCGGGTAGCTCCTCCCAAGACAAGTTCCCGAAGCCGTGAATGTGCGTACGCACCCATCACCAATAAATCGAGATGTAGTTTGTTTGCGAAGTCTTCCAGGACTCTTCCAATGTGCTGGCCTGCCGCATCAATCTCATGAATCTCTACATTTACGTTATGCCGGGCGAGGTAGGTGCCAATCTCATGCGTCTTGCGCGTAATGTCGAACACCTTTTCATTGAGGACGGTCACGACATGTACGGTCTCGGCTCGCTCCAGGATCGGCATCGCGTCCGCGACAGCACGCGCTGCGGGTCGGCTATAATCCCATGCGACTCCCACAGATTTTAGGGCTGCATTCGCTAAGGTGCGCCCCTCTGGCATCAACACGACCGGTCGAGCAGAATTGAAGATGACCGCCTCCCTGTCCCACTGATCAACAAAATCTCCGGCAAGCGCTGGAAGAATGATCAGATCTTTCAGCCTCCCGTATTCAGCGATTAAAAGGGAAATCTCACCGATGGGCGCCCGCTCCTTGATCATTTCATGTGGTATTCCGCGCTTCTCCGCCAATTGACTGCAGAGATTGACAAGCACGCTCGCGTTCTGAGCACTTTTCCCCATTTCGCATGCCGCCATCCCTGGAATGTCGATCAAGACATTTCCGAGAAACGTACTTGGGAGCCGGATAAGGATTTCTGGTGCGAGAATGGAGATGCGGCAACCGAGACGCTCAGCCAAGCCGACGCTCGACGCGATGAAGCCGTCCGTTGTCGGCGTCGGATATGTGCGCAACACTAGCATCGCATCTTTGATCGCCATTTTCATCTCGATTCGGAGCTTGCTGACTGAGCGGCGTAATTCTGCAGGACTCGCGGTTTGAGAACTTGAGCTAGATCAAGTTGGGGCTGCTCGCCACACGTAAACGTCAGTCGTGTTCTTCCAAGCAAGGCGACGATGTTGACCACTCACCCAGACTTGCTCGTCAAAGATGACCCGGAATGTCTGACGTTGATTTCGAGCGGCCCGTGGAACGCGCAAAATGCTGATGTTCTGCAGGACTTGCTCCAGAGCGCATCGGCGCGGGTTGTAGACGCGAAAGCCGTTCAATTCAATATTGCGGACCTATCAGAGCTCGACACGATTGGGGCATGGTTCATTGAAAGAACCTTGCGATTAGCTGCAAAGGCCAATCGTCCTGCGAGCCTTGTGGGTGTCGCAGAGCGTTATGCCGACCTCATCGGTAAAATGCGTAGTGTTAACCGCGATGAGATTTCAGGACTTCCCAAGCGAACCACACTAGTTTCAGGGGTCGAAAAGCTCGGTGCCTCAGCAGCGAACACTCTTAAAAGCGGCTCCATTTTCTTGAGCATGTTGGGAGCCATCGGTCTCGCCGGTGTCGCCATCCTGTCCCGGCCGAAGTCGTTTCGCTTTACGTCCCTTATCTTTCACATCTATCGAGTTGGCTGGCAGGCGATCCCGATCATAGCGCTCATAACTTTCCTGATCGGTGCGATCATTGCTCAGCAGGGAATCTTTCACTTCCGCAAGTTTGGTGCGGAATCCTACGTGGTCGACATGGTCGGCATCTTAGTCCTGCGTGAGATCGGAGTCTTGATTGTCGCCATCATGGTGGCTGGCCGTTCGGGCAGCGCATACACGGCGGAACTCGGCTCAATGAAAATGAGGGAGGAAATAGACGCACTTGTCACCATGGGACGCAGTCCAGTGGAAGTGCTGATTTTACCCCGGGTAGTCGCGCTTATCATTTCTCTGCCAATACTCGCATTTCTGGGCGCCATGGCGGCGCTGTACGGGGGAGGAATGATTGCCTGGCTCTATGGCGGCATGAGTCCCGCAATCTTTATCGCTCGGCTTCACGACGCAATTTCTGTCACACATTTCGAGGTGGGACTGATCAAGGCGCCGTTCATGGCCCTTGTCATTGGCGTTGTGGCTTGCAGCGAGGGCTTACAAGTGAAGGGCAGCGCGCAATCGCTAGGGCAAAAGACAACGACTTCAGTGGTGAAATCCATATTTCTCGTCATCGTTCTAGACGGCGTGTTCGCGATCTTCTTTGCATCAATAGGAATGTGATGATGGTCGAGGCCCCAATCCCATTCGTCGTTAGTGTGGAAGATCTCGTGGTCGGCTTTAAGGACCAGGTGGTAATCAACCATTTGTCCCTTCACGTTCGGAAGGGCGAGATCCTGGGATTAGTCGGCGCCTCAGGGGGCGGGAAATCGGTTCTGATGCGCACGATCATCGGGCTCATCCAAAAGCGCAGTGGCTCGATCGAGGTCCTCGGCCAAGCGATCGATGGTGATGAGCCGTTGCAGGTGACGGCTGGGCGCTGGGGCGTTCTCTTTCAACAAGGCGCGCTTTTTTCGTCCCTGACGGTGCGGCAGAACATCCAATTTCCGTTGCGGGAAAGTTTGGCGCTTCCCGATGGCCTGTTGGATGAAATCGCCAACGCCAAACTCAACATGGTCGGGCTGTCTTCCCGGGACGGAGACAAGTTTCCGTCAGAGTTGTCGGGCGGCATGACGAAGAGGGTTGCACTGGCTAGAGCGCTGGCGCTCGATCCGGCAATTGTCTTCCTTGACGAACCGACGTCCGGATTAGATCCGATTGCGGCAGGCGACTTCGATACATTGATAAAAGCGCTGCAAAAAACATTAGGCTTAACAGTGTTCATGGTGACGCATGACCTCGCCAGCTTGAACACGGTCTGTAATCGCGTCGCTGCGCTTGCCGAAGGACGAATTGCGGCACTCGGGACAATGGCAGAAGTGCTGCGTTCAGAGCACCCCTGGGTGAGATCATATTTTCATAGCGCACGCTCCCAAATGCTTCAGCCGAGGGCTGTATGATGGAAACACGGGCACCGTATTTAATCGTTGGGGCTCTAATCTGCGTAATCATCGGCGCAGCATTCGGATTTGTTTACTGGCTTCATAACGTTGGCGGCTTAGGTCCTCGGGCAACCTATTCTGTTAGGTTCAATGGATCCGTCCCCGGGCTACTTGTCGGCGCGGGCGTTCTGTTTAACGGCATCCGCGTTGGTGAGGTCACTAGCTTGTCGCTGGTGCCCGATGATACACATCGCGTTGACGCCAAGATAAGCGTTGCGGTGGGAACGCCCGTTCGTCGAGACACAAAGGTAAGCCTTGAGTTTCAAGGATTGACTGGGGTTCCTGTCATCGCTCTTGAAGGCGGAGAAGCCCGTCAGGAGCCGACCGGCACGTGGCAATTGGTTGCGGAGCCGGGTGCCGGCCAGAGCATGACACAAGCGGCTCGAGATGCTTTGAGGCGGATGGATACCGTCCTGGCCGACAATTCTTCTTCCCTACAAGCGACAATCTCAAACCTGCGCACATTCTCAGATGGCTTGGCTCGAAACACGAACCGTATTGACGGGATCCTGGGCGGACTGGAACGAATGACGGGCGGAGGGGCGGCGCCGCCCAAGGCGGTCTACGATCTTAAGGCTATAGCCGCGGGCCCGGCCCTTGAGCGCCCAATAAAGGCACAGGTCGTTGTCACCGACCCCACGTCCATCGTGTTATTTGATACACAGCGCATCCTCATTGAGGAGAACGACGGCCGTATATCTCATTTTGAAGACGCCCAATGGGCAGACACCATTCCAAAGCTCATACAGGAAAAATTGATCCAGAGTTTCGAGAACCTCGATATCGCGAACGCGCCGGTCCGGGCGACGGAGGGGATCAACGCGGATTACAAATTGATGATCGACATCCGCCGGATGCAGATCATCACCGTTGAAACTCCTGCCGCCGAAATCGCACTTTCAGTCCGATTAGTTGGTGCTGATGGCAAAGTGATCGCATCGCGTATATTTCAAGAAAGCTCTAAGATAGGCGAAATGGACGCTCGCACAGCAGCATCCGCATTGAACGAAGCGTTCGCAGCGCTTGCCCGCGAGATTATTTCATGGACAAGTCAATCACTGTGACGAGGACGGTCCTCACGCAAGTGACCGACAGGCTGAGCTTCAGAGGAATACGACCTAGTCAATCCTCGATCGGTGTCGGCATTACGCGCAAGTTGTTGGTGACAGATCTTACCCCTGGAGTGTTCTCGGCGGCGACGCGGATGGCATCGCGTTCCTTGTCGTCATAGACAATGCCGCTGATATCCACATTGCCTTTACTGACATGAACGCTGAATATTCGGCGTCCCCAAGAATGCGCGGTAATCCTGCGATCGATTTCGCGCTCAAGCATTGCATCTGTTTCATTCGACGAGATCAGATCCTTTGTGTTTGCAAGCGCTTGAACCAAGTTAGCGCGGGTAACGATACCGGCGAGATGTCCGTCCTCGATCACGGGAACGCGTTTGATGTGATGTTTCTCAAATAGTCTCGCGATATCGCCAAGTGATGTTTCAGGAGAAACGGTCACGACGTCCGTCGTCATGACATCACGGACCTTTCGAGCATGTGATTTAGTATAATCGGCGGCTATCTGACGTTCGGTGGTAAATAGCTGTAGCCACCAGGATCGTCTCGACTGGGTCCTCAACTCTCCTCTATGCAACAAATCCCCTTCCGAGAGGATTCCTGCGAGGTTTCCGTTCTGATCGGTAACAATGACGGCGCTAATCCCGTTACGCACCATTGTTTCGGCTGCGTCCCGCACATCGACATCGGCCAAAACGCTGACGAGACGCTTGGTCATAACATCCTTTGCTCTCATCGGAGATCTCCGTCGGTTTGTGAATAGTCGCCAGCGGAGATTATGCGGCCCGAGGTGGGCGATTTTGATTCCGATCAAAACCATCGACAAAGAGCCGCTCTAGTTTGGCTTCGAGTGAAGGCACGTTCAGAGAAGCGCGATGCGAAGCATTCGAGAGGAAGTTTTCGCGAGAACGACAGCTACGATTTGAGGCGGAAACTCCCTGTGACCGATTGCTCGGATTCTGGGGCGGCTGACCTTCTTGGCAAACAAGGAGCGGACGCAGCCTCATAGGTCGCAGAAATCAGGCGGGTGGCTGGGAGGCAGCATAGCGAAGGATTGCAAAAGATTTGGACCAGAGAGAGACAACGAGGAATCAACGCTATGTACGATCGCACCTCAATCGCATCATGGAATCTCGTTGCCGACGGCGTTGACTGCGGGTTCAAGATCTCTAATGCCGTCGCAGATACTGTTAAGGACCAGTTTGAATGGACTACCGATTTCCTCACGGTAACGTTTCGTAAA
Source organism: Bradyrhizobium sp. SYSU BS000235 (assembly GCF_049747295.1). Classification (NCBI taxonomy): domain Bacteria; kingdom Pseudomonadati; phylum Pseudomonadota; class Alphaproteobacteria; order Hyphomicrobiales; family Nitrobacteraceae; genus Bradyrhizobium; species Bradyrhizobium sp. SYSU BS000235. The sequence continues at coordinate 1,943,863 of NZ_JBMHJM010000001.1, read as the reverse complement.
AGCCCGTAGAGCGACCGGTGCGAACTACCTCGATGCAGTCTGGTTCGAAGCCGACATCAAGTCGATTTTGGGCGAGCGTTAAGGCGCCCGAGGGCGTATCCGATTGGACTTCAATCTCCCTCTGAAGACACTTGAAGCTATGGCCCTGCGAGTTCAAAAGTGTCTTGTAAAAGTTCACGCGATAGTCAGACATCGGACTCTCCCGTTCTTATAACGATCACAATAGCATCGAAGCCACAGAAGAACTTGAGGGAGATCAAAAGGGACTGAAGCAAAGTACTCAAATTTGACGTCGATCAATTATCATCAAATGGTTCTCCCGTTTAATGGCGGTCTTTCGATCGAAGGAGATCCGTCAATGCCCCTGTTCCCAAATAGCGTTGTGACTCCCAGGGAAGCTTATAGCCCTGACCATTGGCGTAAGCGGTCGGAAATGACACGCGACAAGGCAGCCTGCATCAGCAATCCAGTCGAGCGATCACGTCTGCTGAAAATCGCAGTCGAGTACGATAGGCTGGCGTGCTATGCGCAGAAGGTCGCAGAGTTATCTGAAAGCCCGCCCACCGATCCTGGGGAAGCTCGCCGGGATTCCTGATTAGCTTGCTGCCCCGCCCACGCGGGGTTTCTTTTTTCGGCGGACTTGATGCGTGTCAACTTGCCTGGGAGAGTTGGACTTAGCCTCTCTAAAAATGGGAGGATCGTCATGTACAGAGTTGTAGTCGAATGCCCTTCAACGAATAAGGCCGTCTATACGGGTCTAACCACGAATGAAGCGGAATTTCCCGGTCTGTTGAATGTTCCCCGCCAAGTGCAGTGTCCTTATTGCGGTGGAGCTCATGTGTGGTTCAAACACGACGCAGTAGTGAGCGGTCGCCAACCCATAGGAGGATGACATGAAATCGCTTATTCCCGTTCATCGCGAAACGCTGCCTGGTCGTCGAATGGTCAGCCCATTCCTGGCCCTGCAACAAGAGATCGACAGCTTGTTCGAAGGGTTCACCCGAGGGTTTAGCCCAAGTCCGTTTCAATCCCTGGTTCCGAGCATGGACGTCAGCGAGACCGCGAAGGAGATTGAAGTCACAACGGAACTACCCGGTCTTGAAGAAAAGGATGTTCAACTGAGCGTCGCAGATCAGACCCTATCGATCCGAGGGGAAAAGAAGAGCGAGCGCGAGGAAAAAGATAAGGACTACCACATGGTCGAACGAAGCTATGGTTCGTTCTCGCGCACCGTGGAATTGCCGCCCGGCGTCAATGCGGATGCGATCAAGGCGACGATGTCCAAGGGAGTGTTGAAGATCACGATTCCCAAGCCTGCTCCAGCTCAATCGAAGAAGATTGATGTGAAAGCGGCCTGACGTGCTCCGTTCAAACTTTACAAGGAAAGAGCCCGCTGATTAGCGGGCTCTTTCTCATACAAATTAAGGCAGAAGGCGCGACCTATTATCGCCTCGCGATCCTGACGGATGTTCCTTCTTAAAGATCTGATCAGCCACGGCATCCTCATCCAGTAGGACTAGCGCTCGGGTCCTACGACGCGTTGATCCGAGTCAAAAATCGCCCTTTCTGAAAATTCCTTTTGCATTCTTGAGCTGCGTCAATCGGCCTGGCGAAGAATCCGTAGACTGCTTGCATGAGGCAACTCGGAGAACAGCCATGAACGACAATCAACTTCGACAGAATGTAATTGATGAGTTCGAATTCGATCCTCGATTTTGCGGCGAGCATATCGGCGTTGCGGTCGAGAAGAATGTCGTGACGCTCACCGGACATGTGGAGAGCTACGCGGAGAAGCTCGCGGCGATTGCAGCGGCGCAACGCGTCAAAGGCGTGAAGGCGATCGCCGAAGAAATTGAAGTTCGGTATCCGTTTCAGAAGAAGACAGAGGATGACCAGATTGCGAAGCGAGCTATCGACATCCTGAATTGGGACGTCATGATTCCCGAGGACAGCGTCAAAGTCTTGGTTCGTGACGGATGGGTTACTCTTTCAGGCGAGGTCAACTGGCAATACCAAAGGAAGGCGGCCGAAGACGATGTCAGAAAGCTATCCGGCGTCCGCGGCGTAACCAACCAGATTGCTATCAGGTCCCGTGTCGACGCGTCTAATGTCAAGGGCAAAATCGAAGCTGCGTTGAAACGCCATGCAGAACTTGAAGCGAATGCAATTCGCATCTCGGTTCAGCAGGGAAACAGAATTGTTCTCGAAGGCAAGGTTGACAATTGGGAAGAGCGCGTCGCAGCTGAAAATGCTGCGTGGTCCGCCCCCGGTGTGGAGTGGGTAGAGGATCTACTCACCATCAGATAGCTGGCCGCGGGTCCATCGCGCCCGGCGAACGGATCGAGGCCGAGCTATAGTGAGATATTCTCAATGGCTCGCCTCGGCGAACTTCTGCTTTCCAGTTACGGAGACAAGCCGTGTCTCGTTCGAAGTTCCCTAACGAGGTAAGAGGAGGCGCCCTCGACTACTTTGCGCTTGATGAACTCGCCTGCGCCGAACTTCGAGAGGCTAACGCGAAGTATTGGTCGTCATGCGCGGAGAAGACAAGACGCATGAGGAGGCCAGCCTTGACGAGATCGTCGGCCGGATGGACTTGCACCGAAACAGCGAAGTTCTCGTCGTTTGCGGAAACAAAGTAATTGGAATTGTAAGCCGATTTGAAATGATCGCAGCATTGGAGCGAAAACTGCATAGTATTCTCGCAGAAGGAGATCACCGACATCTGCGGGCTGGATAGGTCTTACTGGGAGAACTGGAAGCTGGAGAACAAAAGTGAGTGTTCCCATCTCTCAATTTCTCTAGCCCAACTTCAAAGTCACGGAAGCCAGTATAGGATCAGAGGGATCGGCGGTTTGTTCGAAGCCAAGCTCGCGGCACATCTCCAGCATGGTGCTATTTTCCCGAAGAACTTGACCATGGAGGGATCGAAGCCCTTCCGATCGAGCATATTCGATCAATGTCTGCATCAACGCCCAGCCGATGCCCTTGCCCTTCAGATCGGAGCGTACGAGGATAGCGTATTCTGCGCTTTCATAGACCGAGTCGGAATGAAACCGAGCAACTCCTAGGATGTTGTGGCTTTCATCACACGCGGCGAATGCCATCGAGCGCGCATAGTCCAACTGAGTTAGACGTGCCACAAACTCGTGCGTGAACTCGCGGATAGTGCTGAAGAACCGTGTTCTCAAATCATTCTTCGTCACATGTTTGAGCATGTCGAGGAGTGCGGGCTCATCTTCGGGACGAAGTGGCCTGATCAAGAGCGTTTCGTGTTGCTTTGGCTCAACTCGACGCTCCCACTGCGACGGATAAGGCCGGATTGCGAACCGCGCGTTGCCAGGGCCGCCAAACCGTGCTGTCGGCGGACCGATGGCAATTCGGGCATCGACCGCGATAACACCCGTTTCATCAGCTAGAAGAGGATTGATATCAATTGCCTTGATCTCTGGTAGATCAGCGGCGAGTTGTGCCAATTTGACCAGCGTTAGCAGGATCTCGTCCATTTTGACCGCGGGGACGTCGCGATACGCTCCCAACAGGCGCGAAACCTTCGTGCGTCCCACTAGATCCCGTGCCAGATTTGTATCAAGTGGCGGAAGCGCTAAAGCCTTGTCATCCAGGATCTCGACGGCGGTGCCTCCGCGGCCAAATACGATCACGGGTCCGAAGGTCGAATCCTCTGAAAATCCCATGATCAATTCGCGGGCTTTTGGTCGCACGATCATCGGTTGGATGATGAAGCCTTCAATTCGCGCTTCGGGACGCGCGGTCTGTGCTCGCTCCAACATTTTACGTGCGGCGTCACGAACACCATCAGCATCGATAAGATTGAGGGCAACACCGCCGACGTCGGATTTGTGGACGATATCCCGCGAGTGAACCTTTACGGCGACCGGATGTCCCTTCTGAAGGAACGGCCGTGAGCTGCGGGCCGCTTCGTCTGGCGTTCTTGCCGCGATCGTTGTCACCATGGGTATGTGGTAAGCATCAAGGAGTTGCTTGACCTCGAGTGGATCTAGCCATTGCCTATTGTCGCTGATGGCAGCTCGAACGACCGCCCTGGCAGTGTCTATGGCCGGGACAAACTGATCGGGTACGCTCGGCGGAACGTCCGAAAGGGCTCGCTTCGCGACCGCATAATTTCGCAGGTAAGAAAAGCTGCGAACAGCATCATCCTCCGTTGGAAAATTTGGAATTGCGGCCTCGTCGAGTGATTTCAAGGTGGCATCATCGGCGCCTACCCAGACGGCCAAAACAGGCTTTACGGGCCGGTTCGCCTCGCGATTCGCTGAGACAACGCGAGCAACCTCTTTCGCAATTTCTGCCGACGAAGCGATAGCAGTCGGAACATTCATCACTAGAACAGCACCACTACCAGAATCCCTCAGGAGAACTTCTAGGGCCTCTCGATATCTTGCTGGATCAGCGTCACCCCCGATATCCACGGGGTTGGACTTCGACCAGCTTGCCGGCAGCACCCCGTCCAAAGATCTCCGTACATCGGCCGACAACTCAGCCGGCGCGCCGCCTAACTCTGCCAGTCGGTCGACCGCGAGAACTGCGAGCCCTCCGCCATTCGTCAGCAGCGCGAGACGTTTGTCCAAAGACGCAGGATATCGGCTCAAGATTTCGGCGCAGGCAAACAATTCGCGCAAATCAAGCAATCGCAGCATTCCTGCCCGTCGAAATGCGGCATCGTATACGGCATCAGAGCCCGCCAGTGCGCCGGTATGGGTCGCAGCTGCTTTCGCTCCCTGAGACATGCGGCCAGATTTCACTACGATGACTGGTTTAAGACGCGCCGCAGCGCGAGCCGCGGACATAAATTTCCGAGCATTCTTGATCGCTTCGACGTAAAGAAGGATCGCTTCCGTTTCTCGATCGAGAGCGAAGAAGTCGAGCGCATCGGCAATATCGACATCGAGTTGGTCGCCGATGGATATGATTCCCGAGAACCCTACGGATTTCTGGGCCGCCCACTCCACCATACCTGCGACGATGGCGCCAGATTGCGAAATAAGCGCAAGGCGCCCCGGCTTAGGTGTATGTGCGGTAAAGCTCGCGTTGAGATTGGACCTTGGGCTGATGATCCCAAGACAATTTGGCCCAATCAGACGCATCCGATGTTCGCGCGCCGCCTTCTCAGCACGGTTTGCGAAGGATTCGTTGCCGTGACCTAGTCCGGAGCTAATGACAACGGCACCCGGAACGCCCAGTCTGCCCGCTTCCTCGATGATGTTCGGAATTGCAGACGCCGGCGCTGTCACGACGATTAAGTCAGGCAGGAACGGCAAAGTTGGGAGCCCCGCATACGTGGTAACACCTTCAATCTCGCGATGTTTGGGGTTGACGACTCCGATATCACCGACAAATCCGGCCCCGCGAATGTTCCGCAAGACGGCTGCCCCAACCGAGCCCTTTCGCAAGCTTCCTCCAACGAGCGCAACCGAGCGAGGATTGAGGAGCCTCTGCATGTTGTAAGTCGACATCGGGGTCCACGCTTGCCGAAGGAGCGTTGCCGTCCCGACCACCATAAAGATGATGCGCGTCCTGGCCTTGAGGTGGGTCAAATTCGATAGCCCAAATGGCAACCGCGATCACCAAAGCCGGCAGCGGTGATCGTGGATGTACTCATAAATGAGTGGCCCCCTGAATACAGGCAGGCGAACTCCGTTTTGATCGGCAGGGGACGTCGGCATGTCCGCTAGGGGCCAGAAGCAAATCATCAGCTTCTGGTACAGCTCGCGGCGTTGGGCGCCGCTGTGGGTCCGGCTCGGCTACGCGGGGCTAGGCGGCGTTGCGAGGTGTGGAGGGGCGCCCGCCACCGCTTTGGCGATCGGCGCGTGCCGATGCACCGATGATCTCGCCGTCTTCTTTCACGAACTCTCCGATATCCGGATTTGGCAGGATAGCGAGCACGGCCTCCGACGGACGGCAGAGTTTGACGCCTTCGGACGTGACGACGATGGGCCGATTGATCAGGATCGGATGGGCGAGCATTGCGTCGAGCAATTGATCGTCCGAGAGCGACGCATCACCGAGGTTCAACTCCGCAAAGGGCGTGCCTTTCTCGCGCAGTAGCGCACGCACGGACATGCCCATCGCCGCGATCAGCTCCTTCAAGCGCTCGCGAGACGGCGGCGTCTTGAGATATTCGATAATGGTCGGCTCGACGCCGCTCTGGCGGATCATCGCCAGCGTGTTACGTGACGTCCCGCAGTCAGGGTTGTGATAGATCGTGACGGTCATACGCGCGCATCCACTTTCTGCTGAGCGGGCGCAGCAGATTCATACCAACCGCGCGACGCTTTTACGATTTTGACTACTGAGAGCATCACCGGCACTTCCACCAGAACGCCCACGACAGTCGCGAGAGCGGCACCTGAGTTGAGGCCGAAGAGGCTGATCGCAGCCGCGACTGCCAACTCAAAGAAATTGCTGGCGCCGATAAGGGCTGCGGGCGCTGCCACGCACCAAGCAACGCCAAACCGTCGGCTGAGCCAATAAGCAAGGCCCGCGTTGAGATAGACCTGAATAAGAATTGGCACAGCGAGGATTGCGATCACGATGGGCTGCGCGAGGATCTGGTCGCCCTGGAACCCAAACAAAAGAACCAGCGTAGCGAGCAGCGCGATCAGAGATACCGGCTGCAAGACATGCATCGTTCGATCGAAGGAGCCACTCGCCAGCAGCGAGCGCCGCCATAGTTGGGCGATGACAACAGGAACCACAATGTAGAGCGCAACCGAAAGCAGCAACGTGTCCCACGGAACGGAAATGGATGCGACCCCAAGCAGAAGGCCGACGAGCGGAGCGAACAGGAAGATCATCAGCACGTCGTTCAGCGCCACCTGGCTCAAGGTGTAGTGCGGCTCGCCATTGCAGAGGTTGGACCACACGAAGACCATCGCCGTGCACGGCGCCGCCGCCAACAGGATCAGCCCTGCGATGTAGGAGGGGATTTGCGCCGAGGGCAGCATGGGCGCAAACACATGGCCGATGAAGAACGTGCCCAGCAACGCCATGGAGAATGGTTTCACAGCCCAGTTGATGAACAGCGTCACCCCGACACCACGCCAGTGCTCGCGCACCTGGCCGAGTGCGCCGAAGTCGATCTTCAGCAGCATGGGAATGATCATCAACCAGATCAGGACCGCCACCGGCATATTGACCTTGGCGATTTCGGCTCCGGCAATCGCGCCGAACGGACCGGGCATGATATAACCGAGTGCGACGCCTGCAACGATGCACAGCGCCACCCACAGGGTGAGATAGCGTTCGAAGATATTCATGTCATGCCACATCCGGACGGCGCGATGTTGCGCCTTCGCTGTTACCGATATCTCGCAGCGTGGTGCCGAGCGACAATTTGTCGATGCTGCCGAGAGGCAGACTGAGGAAACTGCCTAAACGGTTCTTGAGATAACGGAATGCCGTAATGAAAGCGGTGTGCTTTTCCAGGTCAGTGCCTTCCACAGCAGCGGGGTCTTCAATGCCCCAGTGCGCGGTCATCGGCTGCCCCGGCCAGACCGGGCATGTTTCGCCCGCCGCGTTGTCGCAAACCGTGAAAACGAAATCCATGACCGGCGCATCAGCCGCTACGAATTCCAGCCAATTTTTGGAGCGCATGCCGTCAGTCGGATAGTTAAGGCTCTCAAGCACTTTGAGCGCGAATGGATTGACCTGGCCCTTGGGGTCGCTCCCTGCGGAGAAAGCGCGGAAGCGGCCTTGGCCGTCCTTACGCAAAATAGACTCCGCGAGAATGGAGCGTGCGGAATTTCCAGCGCAGAGAAACAGCACATTGTAAATTTTGTCAGACATGGGATTTCGCCTTGGTCTTCTTTTGCGGAGGGCAGCAAGGTGTGAGGCTTTCAATCAGCGGCGCGCAGATGTCCGTATGTCCGCCACAGCAGTCCTGCAGCAGGAACAGCGCGACCTCGCGGAAGGCGCCGAGATTGGCGCGGTAGACGATGGAACGGCTTTGACGTTCCGCCGTGACGAGGTTGGCGCGGGTCAGGATCGCCAGGTGCGAAGACATGGTGTTCTGCGGCACCTCGCACAGGCGCGCGAGTTCGCCGGCCGCGATGCCATCGGGCTCGTATTCGACGAGCTTACGGAAGGCGTCCATGCGCGTGGTTTGGGCGAGGGCGGCCAGCGCCGCGATGGCTTGTACGCTATCCATATATCCAGAATAATGGATATATCGGCTGGGTCAAGTAGATTGACAAATGCGAGTATTTCGATAATTCTAGAAATATGAACAGAAGGGATGACGCCTTTGAAGCTGGATGATGCGGCTGCCCGTCTCGAAGCGCTTGGTAATCCGACTCGCCTGAAGATCTACCGGGCGTTGGTCCGCGCCGGGCATTCGGGAATGCCGGTCGGCCACTTGCAGGACAAGCTCAAGATCGCTGGTTCCACTCTCTCTCATCACATCAAGGCGCTGGTCACCGCCAATCTCGTGACGCAGCAGCGCGAAGCGACCACGCTGCGCTGCGTCGCCAACTACGACACCATGCAAGGCCTGGTTGACTTCCTTGTCGCTGAGTGCTGCGCCGATGAAGTCGGATGCAAGGACACAAAGAGCGCAGCGTGAGTTGTTGCGTCTCTTATTTCGATATTTCTAGTTTGACAGGAGCATGCCATGGGCCAAACGAAGACGGTCGCGATCATCGGAGCGGGGCCTGTGGGGCTTGCCGCCGCCGCGCATGTGCTTGAGCGCGGGCTGATGCCGGTAGTGCTTGAACGAGGGCCGGATGCAGCCCATGCCGTAAGACAGTGGTCGCACGTGCAGCTGTTCTCGCCTTGGGAATACAACGTCGACAAGGCGGCAGCACGGCTTCTCGCAGATATCGGCTGGAACACGCCAGAGCCGGCAGAGTATCCAACCGGTGGCGAGTTGGTTGAACGGTACCTTTCACCGCTTGCGACCCAAACGGTGTTGAAAGATCACATTCGATTGTCGAGCCGTGTCACCTCAGTGAGCCGCGTCGGTTTCGACAAGCTGAAATCGAAGGGCCGCGAAGGTGCGCCATTTGCGCTACGCTATGAGAACGGGGCCGGCCCGAAGGTTTTGCTGGCTGATGCCGTCATCGATGTCTCGGGAACGTGGTTCACGCCCAATCCCGGCGGCCCCAATGGCGTTGCCGCCGTCGGCGAAAAAGAACTCGCTACCCATATTCGTTACGGCATGCCGGACGTGCTGGGCAAGGATCGCAGCCGCTATGCAGGCAAGATCGTAGCTGTGCTCGGCGCTGGACACTCGGCGGTCGGCACACTGCTTGACCTTGCCAAGCTGAAAGAACATGCGCCGACAACCGAACCGGTCTGGCTGCTTCGTGGCAATAATCCCGCCAAGGCTTTCGGCGGAGGCGCGAACGACAAGCTGGTGGCGCGTGGCGAGCTTGGAAGTGCTTTTGCGGCGATGGTCAGCAAAGGTGACATCCGCGTCGAGACCGAATTCCAACTATCGCATATCGGCGAAGCGAATGCGCGGCTACGGCTTGGTGCGGGATCGTCTTGCTGCGGACGGCGTATCACGGCGGACGAAGTGATCGTCGCTGCCGGTTTCCGTCCTGATTTCGATTTCTTGCGCGAGTTGCGGCTCGAACTTGATCCAGCGGTCGAGGCGCCGCCGAGGCTTGCTCCGTTGATCGACCCGAACGAGCATAGCTGTGGCACGGTAAGGCCGCACGGGGCAGCGGAGCTTTCGCAGCCCGAGCCCGGATTTTATTTCGCGGGAATGAAGTCGTATGGACGCGCCCCGACGTTCCTGATGATCACGGGTTATGAGCAGGTTCGCTCCATCGCCGCCCACATCGCTGGAGATCATGAGGCGGCTGCGCGGGTCGAGCTCGACTTGCCGGAGACCGGTGTGTGCACACGCGGAGTTGACGCAACTGCGTCGTCATGTTGTGGCGGCCCGGTGCCCGAGCGCGGCGATGCCTGTTGTGTAGAGGACGCCATTGCCAAGGACGAAGGCAAGTCCGGTTGCGGTTGTGGCTAAAGATAAAGAAGCGAACATCGCGTGAATAAGAAACAGCTTCCGCTCATCCTGGCGCTCGGCACGACACAAACACTGGCTTGGGCATCGAGTTACTACCTTCCGGCGATCCTCGCAGACCCAATAGCGCACGAGCTTGGAATCTCGGTTAACTGGTTCTTCGCGTTTTTTTCCACAGCGCTGGTAATTTCGGGGCTGCTCGGCCCGCGTGTCGGACGCCAGATCGATCTGGTCGGCGGCCGTCAGGTTTTGTCGATCTCAAATCTTGTATTCGCGGCGGGGCTGGCGACGCTCGGAAGCGCGCACTCGCTGCTCGTGCTTTCAATTGCGTGGCTTTTCCTCGGGATCGGCATGGGCCTCGGGCTCTATGACGCGGCCTTCGGCGCGCTTGGCCGCATCTACGGCGACAAGGCGAGATCAGCCATTACCGGGATCACGTTGCTCGCCGGATTTGCCAGCACGATCGGATGGCCGCTCTCCGCATGGGGGCTTGAGACGATTGGGTGGCGCAGCACCTGCCTTGCATGGGCTGCCGCGCATATCGTGATTGGTCTGCCACTCAATCTTTTCTTTTTGCCGCAGGTCGCGCGCAGCGCAACTCCTGAGATCGATCAGCCCAAACCGCATATCCCGATTGACCGCACGATGATCCTGTTGGGCTTTACTTTCGCGGCCGGATGGACGGTGGCCGGCGCAATGGCCGCCCACCTTCCGCGCATTCTCGAAGCCGCTGGCGCGACGAGCGTGCAGGCGGTGGCTGCTGGCGCCTTTATCGGCCCAGCCCAAGTGCTCGCACGTATCGTGGAAGCGAGTTTCCTCAACCGATACCATCCGCTGATCTCTGCGCGTCTCGCTTGTCTGACGCATCCCATCGGCGCGGCCATTCTCGCGATGTTTGGCGGCGTGGCGGCCACCGCTTTCGCGATCTTCCACGGCAGCGGCAACGGCATTCTCACCATCGCACGGGGCACGTTGCCACTCGCGATCTTTGGCCCGGAAAACTACGGATACCGGCTCGGCATCCTTGGTGCTCCGTCGCGGGTTTTGCAGGCCATGGCCCCTCTGGCGTTCAGTGTTCTGATTGATTGGATGGGCGCAGGTGTGCTGATGGTCACGTCGGTGTTGAGCCTGTCGGCATTTGCCGCGATGTGTTTGGTGAGGGCGAAGCAGCCTGAGGCCGCGAGTGTCATCGTCAATTGACGTAGGCAACGGGAGGCGCTGTCTTGTTCGTGTCGGTCGCTATGTCAATTTGCGAACGAAGAACAGTCCAATCAATCCGACGAGCGCCAACTGGCCAAATCCGAGCCCCAACCGAGTGCTGGATTGCCGCTGGCAAAGTCGAGCGGGTGGACGTCCGAAATAACTGGGCAGAGCGGACATGCTCCGCCCAGTTCTTGAGGGAAGATTTGGGAAATTGCCGACAAAAGGAGCGGTGCGCAGACCTTAGATCTCTCCGCTTTGGGTCGATATAAGGCGGATGGAGGCAGGACCTTCTATGTTAGCGCTCGCATACCTTTGCGCGGCCGAAATGAGATTTTCCACGCCGGATTTATTGTACGAGGGATGCGCCGGATTTAGGTGCAAGCAAGTTTCGACGATCATCACTCGGGTCATCCCAGAGGGTAGAACATCAACGGCGAATGATACGAACGATACGTGCGGAGCTTTGAAAGGCATTGGAGCCGCTCTCACAGACGTCGAACGTAGATGGCGCCCCAGCCAAGGCCGAGCGCGGCGGCGACAAGCGAGCCGAAGAGTACGCCTAGCTTAGCCGCCCTCAACGATCCTGGATCGGAGAAGGCGAGCATCGAGATGAAGATCGACATAGTAAAACCGATGCCAGCGAGCAGGCCGACCAGACAAATACCCCCCCACGAAACTCCTGGCGCAAGCCGACACCACCCCAGTCGCACCGCGACCCAGGTCGCGCCGACGATGCCGAGCGGTTTCCCAACGATCAAGGCAAGTGCAGTGCCCGTCATCACGAGATAGCCGTCGGCGGACAGATCAACGCCCGTCAAGCTAACGCCGGCATTCGCCAGCGCGAAGATCGGCATCACGCCGTAAGCCACCCAGGGATGCATTGCCATCTGTAACCGCGACACCGGCGGCAACATCTCGCGGTGAGCTACGTGAAGGTCTCGTAGCGGTTGCTCCAAAAGGTGCGGATCTCTTGCCTTTACCGCGCCGTTTCGCAACTGTTTGAGCACTCGCGACATTATTTCCAGCGGCGTTTCCCGCATCGGTAAGGGGCGTGCCGGAGTGATCAGCCCCAGCACGACACCTGCAAGGGTTGGATGTATCCCGGCTACCATGAACCCAATCCAAACTAGAGACCCGGGCAATACGTAAAAAAGCGCAGAACCGATCCCAATCCGCTGAAATCCTAAAACCGCGAGTAACCCAATTGAGACGATAACGAAACCGCCAAGCTGAAGACTGGCGGTGTAGAAGAGGGCAATGATCAGTACCGCTATGATGTCGTCGATGATTGCCAGAGCAAGCAGGAAGACCCGCACATTTGCCGGGATCGTTCGTCCAAGCAGCGCGAGTACCCCAACAGTAAATGCGATGTCTGTCGCGGTCGGCACGGCCCAGCCTTGCGCTCTAGCCGGATCGCTGTTGAGGCTCAGATAGATGAGCGCCGGGACGATCACGCCACCAGTTGCTGCAACCAGCGGCAGTATGGCTTGGTCGAAGCTACTCAGTGCGCCTTCATGGGCCTCGCGCCGAATCTCCATGCCTACGACGAGGAAGAAGATCGTCATCAGCGCGTCGTTGACCCAGAAATGCAATGGCCGAGAAAAAACGTGTTCGCCGACACCAATTGTGAGCGGAAGGTTCCAAAAGTCGTGATAGCTATGGGCGAATGGAGAGTTGGCCCAAATCAGTGCAGCAGCGGCGGCTACGAGAAGCACGGCACCGCTGACAGCTTCGACATGCAGGAAACGATAAAAGGTGCTGAGGGCCTGCTCCGCCAGTCGCTGAGCTTTCGGCAAATCGCTAAATAGAGGGCTGTGGTTCATGGGGCGCACGCTTTCCGCGTGGCGGCCCGACCATCGCTTAACCTGTCGCTGCTCTATGCAGCGAGCACCCGAACGTTGTTATACATCGCGACCGGGACATTTCAACCGTAGAACGGTGCCCGCCAGGGCACTTCTGCTCTGTCCTTGAATACACCTAGTCTGTCCAGAACTACGACGAACCGATTGCTATTCCGACTCCGAGCACAATGATTCCTCCCAACACGACCTGAAATGCGGCTTGAAGAAATGGTGTGTCCATATAGCGAGCGCGGATAAAAGCGATCGCCCAAAGCTCGAAGAACACGACAATGGCTGCGATCGTGGTGGCAACCCAGAAGGCGTTCGGCCATCCATCCGGAACCAAATAGGGAAGAGTATGACCTAGCCCGCCCAGCGTCGTCATGATTCCGCAGGTGGCTCCACGCAGCCAAGGAGATCCGCGACCTGTCAAGGACCCATCATCAGACAGGGCCTCGGCGAATCCCATGCTAATGCCTGCTCCAATGGAAGCGGCCAACCCAACCAGGAACGTCTGCCAATTCTGATGGGTTGCGAAGGCTGCGGCAAAAAGTGGGGCCAATGTAGAGACGGAGCCGTCCATCAAGCCCGCCAGACCAGGCTGGATATATTGCAGAACGAACACTCGCCTTCCTATCTGGTCTTCCTTGGATCGCACATCGGGACTTAAGATGCGATCTGTCAGCTTTGCCGCGAGTGCGGCATGATCCTTTTCCATCTCTGCGAGTTTACTGAGCAATTTATGTACGCCCGGATCCCCCGCTCGTTCGGCGGCCTTTGAATAAAAGCGCGCAGCTTCAAACTCCATCGTCTCGGCTTCACGGCGAATGGTATCGAGCGGCAAATTCTTGGTCAGCCAAATGGGGCGACGTCGCAGAAAGCCCTTCACATTTTCCCGGCGAATGGGGGGCAACGCGGACCCAAAGCGGCTCTCATACAGCTGGTGCAGCAGATGATGATGGCTTTTCTCTTCTTCAGCCATTTCCTCGAAAATCTTTGCTGAATCGGGGAATCGACTTTTTAAGTCTTCCGCGAAGCTCATGTAGATACGGCTGTCTTCTTCCTCAGCCGCGATCGCAACAGCCAAAATCTCGCGTTCGCTAAGGTCCGCAAAGCTCTTCATGGCCGGCTATCCGAGGAAGACGATTCACCGTCCCAATGCCAATTCCTTACTTCTGGCATGTCGAGGCCGTATGTCTCTATGTATTGCTGATGCTCGACGAGCTTGTCTCGAATTGCCTGCTTCGCATAGGCGGCAGACGCACCAAGTTGGGGAACACGGTCGATTACGTCCCCGACCAGATGAAATCTATCGATCCTATTCCGGACGGCCATGTCAAACGGAGTGGTTGTCGACCCTTCTTCCTCATAGCCCCGCACGTGAAAATTTGAGTGGTTGGCTCGTTTGTAAGTCAATCGATGGATCAACCAGGGATAGCCGTGATAAGCAAAGATCACCGGAGTATTCGTCGTGAATATTGCATCAAAATCTTGATTGCTTAATCCGTGCGGATGTTGATCCTTCGATTGTAAAGTCATCAAATCCACCACGTTGACCACGCGAACCTTAAGAGTTGGCAAGTGCCGCCTCAAAAGAGTGACGGCTGCGAGTACTTCAAGGGTGGGGACGTCTCCGGCACAGGCAAGCACGACATCAGGCTTGCTTTCAAAATCGGTACTTGCCCAGGTCCAAATCCCAATCCCCTCAGTGCAATGCTTGGTGGCGGCATCCATAGAAAGCCACTGCGGGGAAGACGCTTTGCCGGCTACGATGACGTTAATTCTATCCCAGCTGCGAAGGCAGTGATCGGCGACATAAAGCAGCGAATTTGCGTCCGGAGGAAGATAAACGCGGACGATGTCAGCTTTCTTGTTCACGACATGGTCGATGAAGCCCGGATCTTGATGGCTGAAGCCATTATGGTCTTGCTGCCAAACGTGGGACGTCAGTAGATAATTGAGTGAGGCGATCCGTTGGCGCCAAGGTACTTCTCTTGATGTTTTTAGCCACTTCGCATGTTGGTTGAACATCGAATCAACGATGTGAATGAATGCCTCGTAGCAGGAAAAGACGCCGTGCCGGCCTGTCAGTAGATACCCTTCTAGCCATCCCTGACACGTATGCTCACTAAGAACCTCCATCACGCGCCCGGCTGGTGAGAGATGATCGTCTTCCGGAATAGTTTTGGCATTCCAGGACCGATCAGTCACCTCGAACACAGCCTGCAGACGATTCGACGCTGTTTCGTCGGGTCCAAAGACTCGGAAATTCCTGTTCTCCTCATTCGCTTTCAACACCTCTCGTAAGAAACTTCCAAGGAGACGCGTCGCTTCGGCATTGATCTGGCCAGGCGCTTTGATATCGATGGCAAACGATCGATAATCTGGAAGTCTAAGGGGTCTGTTCGCCGAGCCACCTTTTGAGTGAGGATTGGCGCTCATGCGTCTTTCGCCGGCGGGCGCGAGCGCAGCTATTTCGGCGCGAAGGCGGCCTGAGGAATCGAAAAGATCTTCCGGGTGATAGTCTCGCAACCAGTCTTCGAGTAGTTGCAAATGACCATGTTTTGCCATGTCGCTGAAAGGTACCTGGTGAGACCGCCAGAAATCTTCGGTCTTCAGCCCATCGACCACTTTTGGTCCTGTCCACCCTTTGGGCGATCGCAAGATAATCATCGGCCAGTTTGGTCGTCCAGACTGCCCTCCCGACCGTGCGGCTTTCTGAATAGCTGCGATATCGGACATTACATGTTCGATCGCCGATGCCATTTTCCGATGCATCTCTAAGGGATCAGTGCCTTCCACCAGGACTGGCGCATAGCCATAGCCTTCGAATAAAGAGCGGAGTTCTTGGGGAGGTATGCGCGCCAATATAGTTGGATTCGCGATTTTGTAGCCGTTGAGATGGAGTATCGGGATGACTGCGCCATCGGTCGCGGGATTCAGAAACTTGTTACTATGCCAAGATGTAGCAAGAGGACCTGTTTCCGCTTCCCCGTCACCGATGACGCATGCGGCAATCAAATCCGGATTGTCGAATACCGCTCCGTATGCATGCGACAGCGAATAGCCAAGCTCGCCGCCTTCATGTATCGAACCCGGCGTCTCCGGAGCGGTGTGGCTCGGTATCCCTCCTGGAAATGAGAATTGCTTGAAGAGGCGGCGCAGCCCATCTTCATCCAACGTGACGTCCGGATAGAGCTCGCTGTAGGTCCCCTCAAGGTATGCGTTGGCGATAACCCCGGGCGCGCCATGACCGGGTCCTGTCACGAATAGAATATTTAGACCATGCGCTTTGATCGCACGATTGAGATGAACGTAGATGAAATTGAGGCCAGGGACTGTGCCCCAGTGTCCCAACAAGCGAGGCTTAACGTGGTCGATTTTCAGCGGGACACGCAGTAGAGGATTATCAAGCAAGTATACTTGGCCAACCGAGAGATAATTAGCGGCACGCCACCAGGCATCAACGAGCCGAAGCTCTTGTTCCGACAACGTCTCAGCTGATGTCATGTCAACCTCCGCTGCACGGGCGTTTTTGAAAGCACACTTCGGGTGCTTGCTATGACTAAGTTCTTCAACTGGCAGGAGCTTGATCGGGATCAAGAAAGAGTCCTTCGAAAAGGACTGTTCCCCTGAGTACAACAGCACCATGAAGGTCGCCAACCGCCCCGAGAATAATTGCCTCCGTGCCAGCAACAGACGATCGCGCAATTAAGCAGATTCGATGGTCACACGCGCTTTTGCCAAGGTTTCCTCTGGCGTTCCTGAGGCATCAATGAGTGTCCAATCTACGCCACCGATTTCATAGTTCTCTTGCTGCTGCACAATTTGCGTTGTCGCATCGGAGGCATCGTTGACCCGACTCCCGACTCGCCGCAGCCGCGTTGCAAGGTCCGCATGCAGGAAGAAACCGACGAATGGCACGTTTACAGTTTTCGCCAATTTTGTAATCTCTGACCGCTGTTCAGGTTTCGTAGAGGCGGCGTCGATGATCACCGAGTAACCATGGCGCAGAATGCGTTCCGCTCGATCAAGTACTTCTTCGTAGACCAGTCGTGACACCTCAGATGTATAACTTTCAGCCGGTAAGCGCTCGGCATCGGAAACACCGAAGCGCCGCTTCCGAAATATGTCGGAGCGCAGCACAAGCGCTCCCGGCGGCGGTCCTGGAAACTGCGCCAGTTTGCGCGCCAAGGTCGTTTTCCCGGTGCCGGAGAGCCCCCCGACCGCAATGAGTTTCGGAGCCGCAGGCTTGATAAGTGAGACTGCTAGAGAAAAATAGGCTGCGGCCGTCTCTCTCAGCGCGTGACTTTCCTTTGGGTTTCTATGGCGGCGAGCCAAGAGCACGTTCGCCCGTATACCGGCCCGGATCGACATAAAAAGTGGAAGAGCTATCAGGCCATCCAGATCCTCCAAGGTCGAGGATAGCAGATAGCGGGCAAGAATAAGGTTCGCAGCTTCCACTTGCTCGTAGTGGAGAAGATCCATCAAGATGAAGGCAAGATCGTAGAGCACGTCGGTTGTTGCGACCGCAGGGTCGAACTCAATGGCGTCAAAGAGAGCGGGTTTTCCGTCAATAATGGTAATGTTTGAAAGATGAAGGTCTCCGTGACAGCGACGGATAAGTCCGTCACGTTCGCGGCGCTGCAGAATTGGGAGAGTTCGCTGAAAGAAAGCGTAGCTGTTTCGTTCCAGGTCTTTGACTTCTTGCGAGTCGAAAGATCCCGCGAATGCCGCGGAATTCGCCTCAATTAAGTGAGCAATGGATGGAAGCCAGGACGATTGTCTCCTGATTGGAGCTTCCTGATGCACGGTTCGGATCGCATCCGCGACGCCTTCGGAGAGAGCCCGATCGATAGCGCCCTGTGCGGCAAGTTTGTCGAGTGTGCGACTCTCATCGAATCGGAGCATATCGACGGCCCACTCGACGACCGTGCCCTGGCCGTCAATTTGTAATGATCCGTCGGAGTTCTTCGTGATCGGAACACAGCCTCGATAAATTTGTGGAGCGAAGTTGCGGTTGACCTCAATCTCCTGCTCGCACGCCTTTTTTCGCTTCTCGAGCGTCGAGTAATCAAGAAACGGAAATTTGACGGCGCGCTTCACCTTCAAGGCGCGGGTGCCAGCCAGGAAAACTGAAGCGGCGTGCGTATCGATACGAACGGGATGTTCGCCATGCGTTAGGGGATCGCTCAAGAAGGCAAATACACGATCCTGATCCGCAGTGTCCGGCACCGGTGCCGATGCGCTGGCCGTCTCAGGGTCTGAGGACTGCTGCACCAACAAAATCTCCGTTACGCAGGGCGGTCAGGACCTCGTTGGCCTGATCGAGGGGAAACAACGTGGTCCGTGTCTTGATCCTGGCCTGTGGTACGATTTTCAAGAAATCGATCCCGTCCTGGCGCGTCAGATTGGCAACAGACAGGATGTGCCGCTCCTGCCAAAGGAGGTTATAGGAGAAGGACGGAATGTCGCTCATGTGAATGCCGGCACAAATCACCCGGCCGCCTTTGCGCACAGCGCGAAGCGCTGCGGGAACAAGCGCTCCGACAGGAGCGTAGATAATCGCGGCATCAAGAAGATCAGGCGGCTGCATCTCAGATGAGCCAATCCACGAGGCTCCAAGCTCCCTCGCAAGTGACTGTGCCGCGGTGTCGCCGCCCCGCGTGAAGGCGTAAACCGATCTGCCTTGCCATCTTGCGACTTGAGCGATGATGTGACCCGCGGCTCCGAAGCCGTAAATGCCTAGACTTTTCGCGTCCGCTGCCATTGTGAGAGACCGCCAGCCAATCAAACCGGCGCATAGCAGCGGTGCGGTCGCGACGTCGTCACTCTCATCCCCTAGGGGGAATGCGAACCTGGCATCAGCAATGGCGTAAGTGGCGAAGCCTCCGTCACGCGTATAACCGGTAAATGACGGAGCGTCGCACAAGTTTTCCATCCCGGATCGGCAGTAGGGACATGTGCCGCAGGTGTGTCCCAGCCATGGGATCCCCGCGCGATCTCCAACTTTGTGCGTTGTCACTTTAGGGCCGACTAGATCTATATGGCCGACGATTTCGTGTCCCGGAATGATCGGATATTTGATGTGCGACAGCTCAGCGTCGATGACGTGCAGATCCGTTCGACACACACCACATGCGCTGATCTTGACCCGGATTTCCTCTGGACCCGGGACCTGATCTGGAATCTCCCGCATCTCCAGTTTTTTACCTGGGCCATCCAAAATCATCGCTCGCATGTGCACGCCTCACAAAGGGCACCGCCCCGCTTCGCTACATCAGTAAGCGAGTTGGCTCTCAGACCCTGATACGAGTTTCTCTATGCACGTCCGACGGATTATTGCTTTGACGTGCCTCAAGCGCCGCCGCGTGGAATGAACTCCCGCTTCTTTGCGCGAGATCAATGATCGCGGTTTCAATTTAGGCAGGCTGCATATTCCTCAAAGGAGGCAGCGATGTGTTCGCCCAAAGCTGACCACGTGCAACGTGAGGAAGCTCCTTCCTTCAAACGACGGGCGCCAGACCTTGAGCGGTACTCGATTCGCGCCTCAAGCTTTGATCAACGAGAGCGCGAGAAGGCCCTGCGACAAGCGCTAACGTTACGAGCGCTACTTATGGTCCTGGAAACAGAGCTGTTAGCCCTCAAAGATAAATTTGGGAAGAAAGGGTCAAGCAATGCACGGACTTAAACTTCCGCACAATTCTCTGGTGCTTGTCGCCGATGGACGACGCGCACTTTTTCTCCGAAATGACGGAGACGAGTTGTTTCCTAATCTAACTCCGGCCTGCGTGTTCAACGATAACAATCCGCCGACGCGAGATCAGGGGAGTGATCGTCCCGGACGCGTTTATGATAGCTCGTCGAGCCGCCGCAGCGGTGTCGAACAGACTGACTGGCATCTCATAGAAAAGGAGCGATTTGCAGAGGAAGTAGCCGCTTCGCTCGAAAAATACGTCGAACGAGAGAACGTGCGTAAGATAGCCATTGTTGCCCCTCCTCACACAATCGGCGAGCTAAGAAAGACGCTGAACACACACGTTCGCGAACTCATTGTCGCAGAAATAGAGAAAGACCTTACGAAGCACGCTATCAGCGAGATCGAGGGATACATTTCCGAGTAGCGCGAAACTCGCGTGTCGAAGGATGCGAAGCTATGCCGTACAAATTACTCGAAGATCTTCCGCCATCGATCCAGATGCACCTGCCTTTGCACGCGCAGGAAATATATCGCGGAGCCTTCAACAGCGCCTGGATGAGCTACTCGGACCTTTCACCGGCGCAGAAAGAGGAAGCTGCGCACCGCGTCGCATGGGCAGCCGTCAAGCGCTCATACCATAAGGAAGGAACACAATGGGTGCGCACCGAAGGAAAAGGAGACTTCTAGAACCTGCCGTAATTCGGCTGCGGGTTCTGAGACATCTCTTCATCCTCCGGCGAGAGATAATAAAGTGCAGACAAGGAGTCGACCCAAGATAGGTGGTCGTGAACGAGTACGACCCCGCTGACGTTTTCGGCCGCAACAATACTCGCTCGTCGGCTTCGCTCGTCAGTAATCATGCCGCTTAGATGGACTATTCCGTCTCTTACAATGACTTCCAGATTGGCCGGTTTCCAATCCTCTTTCTCGATTGCTTTTCGCACGCGATCTCGGATGTGGTCATCATCAGCAGTGGGATCCGGGATATCGCGAGCTAAACTGGCAACAGCCTGAAGCAAGTTCGATCGCGTGACCATTCCGACGACAGCTTTGTCCCGCAAAACGGGAATACGCTTAATGTTGTTCTTCTCCATCAAGCTGACGATCTCTTCGATTGATGCATCTTCCGACACTGTTATAGGTTCGGTTGTCATCACATCCGCAACAACCCGGCCATTCTCTTGCACGAACTCCGCAGCCATCTTACCTGCGCCAAACAGCAACGTAATCCACCGACCACGTCGTCTCCCAGTCCCGATCTCGGATCGTCGAACAAAATCAGCCTCAGAGACTATGCCGACCAAACGGCCTGAACTGTCAACGACAGGCAGCCCACTGATGTGTTCGTTCAGCATCGTCCTCGCCGCGTCCGCGATAGATGTCTGAGGTGAGGTCGTGATAACCCGTCGGCACATAACCTGATGCGCGCGCATGATGTACTCCCGCACTCGAAAGCTACGTCAAGCGAATAGCGTGCTTGGCACGAGGCGGATTGATATGCCTCAAAAACGCAGCGCTTTTTTCGAAGATCGTTGAAGAACCGGAAGCTGCTAACCTTGCGCCTTGATGTCGCTCGGCGTCTCAATGGTGCCTATTGAAATTCCGCTCAGCTTGGCGCGTCGTCTTACTCGGCGCGGGCCTCGCAGTCCCCCCCCCCCGTCGAACAGGCCACAACTCGAGACTGATCTGTTTGTCAGCGATCGCTCTGGAGACGAGGTCTCACGCGAATTCCCATGGCGATCGTCTCTTCAAACTGAAACTCCACGCCAGCTTCCTCAAGAGTGGTTCTCAGGGTGACCAGCGTTCGCTCATGAGCTGATGACGTGTTATTGGTTTCGTAGGCTGCAATCGTTCTTTTGGAGACGCCCGATCTCTCAGCAAGCTCGTCCTGCGTCCAGGATAGCCAGCCTCGCGCAGCCCGAAGTTGCTCCGGTGAGATCGGCTGGAGGCGGGAATTAACCATAACTTCCCTTTGTTTCTTCATTTTTAGTGCAAAAATCGAAATCTGTGCTAAGATATTAAGAGTTGCTTAACCGTCGACGCGCTGCGTGCGACCCGTTCGAAAGCTTCTTGAAATTCCAATTTAAGTCGGACTGTACCAGCGAATCCTTGAGAAGGGTTTTCTGAAAGTGATAACTCGTGCTCGGATCGGCCGCCGTTCAATCCTTGATAGCGGCGCATTCAGGGCAGAGGCACCAGAAGATCTCTCGCAGATCGAATCCTTGGATCCTCATCGCGTACCGGTAATCCATCACTCGCACCAACGGAGTCTCTCATGTCCGTATCGGGGAATCGTGCGCGTTTTTCATCGGTGCCAAACATCGAACCGTTCTCGCCGCTCGCTTGGTGGCGTACTCGTCGGCCTAGCGTCCTTCTATGTCGACAAATCAGAGGTATCCGCGAGGCATTGCTGGGTACTGAAATACACGGCGAATACGATTGGAATCGCGCAATCCTCGGTGATCCCGCCGTTGCGATCGGGATCGCAGTTAAACAGATGAGCGAGCGCAAGATTACAGCTTCTGAGGTCGATCTATCGCTGTCAGCAGTTTTAGCTTGTGCGTTAGAGGGTGATCCAGCGTCAGCAATCGTGATTTCTTCAGCATTACGCCGCCGCTCGAAATGCGATCCGCCTTGTCGGCATCTCAGCCTGCTTTGGCTGGTTGCAAGGCTTTGACGCGTGCGTTGAGTTCGATCGCGGATTCAGTACAGCGACCGGCCTTATCCGTGGCGAACGTAATCGCGGAGGTTTGAGATGTCGCCAATTACACCTTACGGCAGTCTTCATTGTCTCCAAGACACCCTGACAAAAGATATTCGCAAGCTTGAAACTGGTGAAACAGTTTCCCCGGGAAGCGTAAGCAACGCTCCCATGATTGATCGGTGGGAATTCGGTTTGGTGCCGACCAGATGTATTGTTGGCACCATCAGCGGTCATCCTTTTCTAAGTCCCGGGGGCGCGAGCTCGCACGTCTCAGGTAATCCTTTGCGATGCCGTGAACGGCTGGGCGAGAACATGGTCGCGATATTATCGGCTCGGCGCGCCCGAGCCGCCACGCAGCTCAAATGTACCGTAGCAACTTCCCCTCCACGGCCCGAGGAACGGAGAGCAACTGTGCACACGAGCGTCTTGAGGCATGCCTATGCGGCTGTGGATTCTAAGCGATCTCCACATGGAGTTGACCCGCGGCTGGGATCTCCCAGCAATTACCGATCGTCCGCCCTTCGACGTAATGATTGTGGCGGGCGACTTGACAACGCGTATGGAGCGCGGTGTTCGATGGCTCTTGGAGCGCGTACCGGATCAGCACGTGATCTACGTCTGCGGAAACCACGAGGCTTATGGCACCGATCTCGACAGAACAGTCGAGAAAGCGCGTGCCGCCGCCGCCGGATCGAATATTCACGTCCTTCAAAACGATAGCGTGATCATCAACGGCACGCTCTTCTTTGGCGCCACCGGCTGGACGGATTTCAACCTGTTTGGTGATCCTTACCTCGCGATGAGAGTCGCTGGCCAGACAATGAACGACTACCGCAAGATTCGCGTGAGGAATTATGCATATCGCTTGCGTCCAAGGGACACGCTCGCGCGGCATATGGAGACCCGCGCTTTCCTAAAGCGCGAACTAAGCCGACAGAGAAACATGCCCCGCGTTGTCGTGACCCATATGGGCTTTCATGCTGAGGCTGTCCCGGCTGGCCATGAGCAGGATGTGGTTGCCGCGGCATATACAAGTCGTGCGTCCATCAAGGGCGCGGACGTCTGGATTTACGGGCATACGCACGAGAGTCGAGACTTTTTCGCCGGCACTACGCGTGTCGTGTCCAACGCCAAGGGATACGGCCCATGGCACGCGAACGAGAAATGGGAAAACTCGAAATTCAATCCGACTTTCATCGTCGAAATGTAGTGCCAACACACTGGAGACGAGCATGACCAAAAAAAGTTATGCGAAACTGCAACGCCTGCGAAGTCGGAAGGTTTTTCTCGGTAGTGGCGAGCTTCCCGCTATACCGTGGGAACCACAGAATAGGGGTAACACCACCATCAGCGAGTTGTCGGGATCTAACCAAGAGACACTGCCCCTGGATACAATTGCCACTGAGAGCTCGTCAAAGTGTACTCAGCTCTCAACGATCAAAGTTCCAGCTTCGGCGAGATATGCGATTGTTGCGGCCGCGTTTCATCAAGCAACTACAGGTGTAGCCAGGCTGAAGCTAAAGACCTCGGCCTCCTTGGCATTGGTCATACTCGTACCAGGGCCAAGCTGGATCGAACCTGTTAGATCCTTCTTCCTTAGGCGATTTGGCACGCACTGGCAGACCGTCGACCTTTCCACGAAATCTTGGGAAAAAGCCGAACGCAACTCCGATATCGGAAAGTATCTCGCAAGCGGCGTACCGATTGTTGGTGTCGCGGCGGCTCGCGATGCCTTGCCTCCCACGCTGATCACTGCGGCAGATTTCGTCATCCAACTTAATCATCCGAACGGAAGAGCAGTCGGCAAGGCCATCAGATTGACGACCCGACAACGCCCCCCAAGTGAGATCGATGATGACGTCGCCGCCGGCCTAGAGTTCTACGATCTGGTTGCAGCATTCCGTCCAGACTCATCGCCGACAGAAATCATCTCCCGTCTTCAGAGGGCCAGAGTAGCCATTAAGCTCTCCGAACCAACCGATCGCCTGCCTTCTCTCGAAGATGCGGTAGAATACGGAGATGCCAGAGCCTGGGGACTCACTCTAGCAAGGGATATCGCGGACTATCGGGCGGGAAAAATAGCCTGGCAAGATGTCGATCGGGGTGCGGTGATTCATTCCGAGCCCGGCCTTGGGAAGACGCTGTTCGCCAGAATATTAGCCCAAGCCTGCGGTGTGCCAGTTTTAGCGTATTCGGTTTCTGATCTGTTTGCGAACTCCCGGGGCGATCTCGATGGGGTCGTTAAGGCATCACGTGCCATGTTTGAGCGCGCCGCCGCTTCAGCGCCATGTATTCTCTTCCTCGATGAGATTGATGCGTTGCCGAACCGAGCCACGATGTCGTCGCGCGCGCAAGAATGGTGGACGACAGTGCTCACCGACTTCCTACTTAGTCTTGACAACGCGGTGGAGGGCAGGCGGGCTGGCATCGTCGTAATAGCCGCGACTAATAACATCTCCGGCGTGGACGCAGCGGTCCTCCGTCCTGGCCGCCTCGAACGCACGATCGAAGTCAAGCGACCGGATCAAGCGGGCGCTCTGAATATTTTGCGTTACCATCTGAACGGAGACCTTCTACATGAAGATCTCTCGGAGATTGCCGACCTGATCGAAGGGCAAACGGGCGCCGAAATTATGATGACCACTCGTAATGCTCGCCGAATTGCACGATACGAAAGAAGAGCATTGAGACGGGATGACCTCGTGCAAGCGATATCGCCTGTTGGGGAGATTGCGGAGACCATGCTCACGCGTATTTGCATCCACGAAGCCGGACACGCCGTTGCCTCTTTGGCCGTTCCGTACGGTACTCTCAAGAGATGCTCGGCAGGTAGCGGCGGGGCTGTAGCCGGCTTGACCCTCATCCAGAAGGAGGAGGACGACATGCCGACAAGGGATTCGATCGAAAGACGGTCCATTGCCCTCCTTTGCGGCCGTAGTGCAGAAAAGCTCTTAATAGGAGAAGCAAGTATTGGCGCTGGCGGCGACGATGAGTCCGATCTTGCGCGCGTTACCCAGATGCTCGCAACGCTGCATGCATCTACAGGGCTCGGCCACACTCTAATTTACGTTTGCTCGCACAGAGATGCACTTGCGGCCGTGGGTATCGACCGCGAGCTCCGCGAGACGGTTGAGCAACACCTTCAGGTTTTGCAGGCACGCGCGGACCAAGTGGTGCGATCGCATCGGGACGCGATTCTCGCGGTAGCCGATCGTCTAAAGTTGCAGCGCCAACTATCAGGTGAAGAGATTCGCCGAATTGTCCTTTCAACGCAGGCAGGAAAGAACACTGAGGTAAATTCGGTCGAAGTTTAGCGATCCGAAGGTAAATTGCTTCATGTTTCGTATGATAGAGCAACGGTATGAGCATCATGACCAAAATCCTTTGTGTACGCCTTCGGGCGACGTACTTCGTGAGCCAGGCTTAAGCCGCCGAAGATCCGTCAAGGATTCCGCCGGCTAAGCCGGCGGACAGGGTCCGTCTCCTAAGCAATCATCGATCGGTTGAAGGCCGGCAGAGCTTGTCGGCGGGGAGAAGTGCGATGAAACTATGTACAATGATTAAAGCGCGTAGCGGCAAGGCTAAAGTCTAGCAGCTGTTACAGTATCGGCTTCGGCCAGCGTCACGCGACCCGCGCCTGTTTCGTACTATTCTCGAACCTAGCGCGCTTTGACTAACGCGCTCGCAAACACCCCAAAAATGAAACATCGACCGCCGACGACATCGTTGGCGGAGACGGCAGAGCGTTGCTGGTTGCTTGGATCCTAGAACGGTCTGTACCGCAAGCTCCGCTGACGAGGAGATAGGACGATGACTGCCATATCGACACCGCGGCCTGACATCGCGTTTGGGCATAATCTGCCGACCACAAGTGTCTCTATCGTCGCCAGTGAGCCCGGCGGTCAACCGAGGTCATATCGCGCAACGCACAGCAAAGCAGATACAGCAAAGGTTCTTAAAAGTATCTCAGTGCCAGCTGATCCAAGCGGGCAACCGCCGCAACTGACCGTCGGTGAAATCGTCGAGGTGATAGGCGGCTATCGCGCTGCTTCAGTCTGCGTTGAGGTCGAAGCCAGGCGCTTGGCGAAAGTTAGCAAGCGCGTCGCCGAGAACACTCGCCGTTGGCACCGCCGGTGGTTACAGCGCGTCCCAAGTTCAGTTCTGCTCGATCATGGGATTACGCCCTACTCGAACCGACGGAGGCTGTCATGAGCTGGAAATCGATCGCAGCGCCCGCTCTTTTCTGCGGCCGACGGCATGTTGAGCGATCTCCGCTTCATACAAGTGGCCGTCGCTGCGCTCGTATGCGGGTGCTCCACGGGAGAACTTTGCCTGGGACGGTGAACGTATTGTTCCGACGGTCGCCCTAAGTCGAGCGATCGCATCCGGCTGCTCCTTGAGCAGACCCCGGATAGCCCGAGGCAAGTGCCTGAAAGACTGAATGAAACTCGCGTGGCCATGACCGAGCGCGGTATCCAGCGCCCGAACGGCGAAGCTATGTCTCCGCGGTGGCCGAAATGTCGAAAGAAAGAAAAAAGAGACGTACCGCAACTAGTTTGCAGCCGACGTTGGTGAAGATCGTTCGCAGCAAAGATGGCGGCCCGATCCGGACCGTCGTTGAGCGGGGCCATGGAAAGGCGACCGGTATATTCACGTCGAGAAAGAATCGACGTGCGTTTCCGTGGGAAGCGATTGACGAGCGCCACTTCATGTGGATCTCAGAAGTTGACTTTCGAGTGACGTCTTTCCTTGTGCAGCCGTTCCGTATGGAATTTTACTTCGCGAACGGCGAGAAGATGATCTACTTCCCAGATATCGAACGTAGACTTGGGTCCAAGGTCGAAATCATAGAAGTCAAGAAGACCCGAGCCGAAATCGCCAGAGATCCCCGCTACGCGGCAAAGATCGCTCTCGCACGAGCGGTTTCGCGCCGGCAGGGCTGGGAATTTCGCGTAATTTCCGCTGATACGGATCTGCTGCCGACGCAAGCATTCGCGAACGCCAAGCTAATCCGGCTCGATCGGTTCACGGCGATCGGGTCGGAGGATCATGTTCGGCTGCCGGTCGCGCTATTATCGATTCAAACAAGGGCTTCTCGCATCTCGCGGCTCGCTTTCGCGAAAAGAGCGGACTGCGACGCGGCTTTTACGGCAAGAAGAAGGAATTGGGACCGCTCTCGTACTTGGCCACTGACGTTGTCCTTCCACATACGCTAAGAGTATTATTTAAAGAACTCATCAACGACGAGCTGGGGTATCCTGGCGAGGCGGAAGGAGAGAAGTTCCTTACGGTCAATAAAATCTCGGAGACGTTCGACATCGGACTGGGTCCGCTAAAACGTTTATCAATCGAAGGGTATATTCAGACGATTGAGTCGCCGAATGACAATGGTCGTCGAATAGTTCTGATGCGGTTGGCCGATGTTGTTCCCTTAGTGGATCAGATAAAGGACGTGACATCGTGTGTCGACGCTGCGCGGCAACTGCATGTTCCGCCACGCGTCATGAGAGATTTATCTGCGCGCGGATTGGTTGTCGCGCTCAACACCCGCGTTTGCGAAATTGCTGCGTGCGGCGAAGCTTACTCCGCCGAATCCGTCAGAGAACTCCGGCAACGGATCCAATCACGTATCCAGCCGGCGGGGGGCGTTTCCTTTTTTTCTCTCCAAGTCGCAGCTCGGGAGTTTGGCGAAATCGAATTTCCTTGGGCCGCAATGATCGCAGCGATCTTGGCTGATGACGTCGAGGTTTTGTCTACAGGTAACAAGTCCAGTAATCTAAAGCTCAGTTTCGGCGTGCGAGAGGTCGAGAAATTTGCCGTTGGCGTGCGTAACCATATGCGGCTAGAAGAGCGCAGAGTCCACAGCTGGATCTCCGGTGCCACGGCAGCAGCGATTCTCAAGATTCACGTAACGCTGTTTTATAGGTTTGTTGCTGCGCGACCCGATCTTTTCGCGAATCGACGCACTGGCTCGAATTCATATCGACGGGATGAAATCGTAGCCCTTGCAGATCGATACATTTTTTCTGGCGAGATAGCGAGACGAATGGGTATTGCTGCCAACGGTGTAAAGCTCTTTATGAGGGACCACGGCGTTGAACCCGTCCTGGCTCTTCGAGAGAATACAGATTTTATTTACGAACGGGCGAAAGTCCAAGTACCGCAAAATTAAAACAAGACCTCTTAATAATCCGAACAAGCTAGTTGCGAGGGGCTGTCACCCTTATCGTGAGGCGGGCTATGTGAATTCGCCACCGCCGCTATGGGATCCCGTAGCAGGCATTCAAGATTCCTTCGTACGATTGATGTGTCTTGCCGATCGACCGGCGTGCAATCGCCCACTCCCCTTTTAGCAGTCTTGAAAGCGTCCGGTAACAACCCGTCGCACTTCCATGACGACCTGGGGCCTTGGCGACGTAGCCCTCGTTAGCCGTCCTACGCTCGAGGCCCAGGTTGGTCTTTTAGGATCGTATGAAGAAACAATCATCTACGGATTTGAGTCGATCTTATCGTTAGACACGACAGAATGAGTCATTCTTAAAGTCTCAGTCGAGTCGGATGGAAAATGCGGGCTTGCGTCAAATCAGAGGCTTACGTGAATCGCTTTTAAAGTGTACGGATATACTTAGCCGAACGACGGCGGAGCGGAGCAAAGAAATTTGGTCCGTTTTTGCTCCGCTACGCCGTTGCAACTTCTTTCGGCGCCGGCTTCCCGATCTCTTCCGCGACCTGATGTGTCGCGGTGACCACTGCTTTGCCGCCGTGGTTTAGATCCTCATAGAAAGCGTGGCGGTGAACCTGGCTGTCGTGTTCGGATGGATGCTTCGCCGTCCGCTCTTGGCTTTGGCGCGCTTACACTTACCAGGCTGTGGAACGCCGCACGCCAGATGCGAACTAATTCCCGGTAACGGTTAAGCAGCGACTGTTGAGTCGGGAATTTCGCATATCGAAGCTCAGTGACCCTCGCGCTCGGACAGAGGCACGCCGAACTTAGTCACTTTCAAGAAAGACGCTTTCCACCGTACGAGCAATCGCCAACAATCTTTGATCGAAACCATGCCGAGCTGCCAACATGATTCCGACGGGAACATCACCTCGATCCGGGGCTGGAATCGAGATTGCGCAACCATCGATCAAGTTAATAATCGTACAGTTTCTTAATGCCAGGAGATTTGCGCACCCGTATGCATCATCCTCGTCGAGGCTGCTCAAGGTGGGTGGCACAATTGGAGTGGTCGGCATGATCAATGCATCATACGTAGAAACTGCGCGCTCGACACCGGTGATCAACTTTGTCCGCTGTGCTTTGAGCCTAATGTAATCAAGAGCGCTCTGCTCAGCTCCGCGACGAATTCGAACCGCAACTCTCGGATCCAGTTCTTGCAGCCTGTTCGAGAGAAGGTCGTGATAGAAAGCAAAACTTTCCGCTGCGGCAAAGCCACCCTTCGAGTTCATTCCCGCGATGCTGTCGAACTCAGATATCGTAACGTTCTCGATTATCGCTCCATGTTCGCTTAAGCGATCCAATCCCGATTGAAAGGAAGCCTGAACAACTGGGTCGATGTCCTCGAAAACCACGTTCGTAGGGACTGCGAAATGCAGTCCCTTGAGTGAGATATTGTCGGTGATTCTTTGAGTTTCACTGGAGATGATGGCGTCGATTGTTGTGCAGCACTCTACCGAGCGAGCAATTGATCCGATAGAATCCAGCGATGGAGACAACGGCAGGCAGCCTTCAAGAGGCACGCGGTTCGCCGTCGGTTTGAAGCCAACCAAGCCCGTGAATGCCGCAGGAATGCGGCACGATCCGCCGGTGTCTGTCCCTAGCGCGACATGTGCCATTTGATCGCTTACGGAGATTGCCGCGCCCGACGATGATCCCCCGGGGACACGGCCAACTTGCGGTCCCAAGGATTGAGAGGGGTGCCGTAGTGCGGATTCATCCCCAGGCCCGAGAAGGCGAACTCAGTCATATTCGTTCGGCCGATCACGACGAATCCTGCTTGGCGCAAGCGACCTACGGCTATTGCATCTTTGCGGGCAGGAGTTGCTGTGTTCAGAACACGAGATCCTCCTCGAGTGACTTGTCCCTCGACGTCGAATAAATCCTTTATCGAGATCGGTATGCCTGCATACGGCGTTGGATGGTTCCCGCTACTTCGGAGAGCGTCCATTTTAAACGCTGTGCCAAGCGCTCCTTCTGCATCGACCTCAATAAAGGTTCGAGATCCTTCGCCTCCACTATCCCGAATGCGTTCCAAGCAATCCTCAACGAGCTTGGTCGATCTTGTCCGGCCATTCGCCAGATCGCGTGCAAGCGATGATAAGGTTGGGGCGGGGCTTGTCATGACATGTCCTCGATCATTTCGGCGGGATGCTTGCTTTGAAGCTGCTTGAAGATATTGTCCTGCAGAGAGACTTTGGGTTTGCGTGATTTGAGCACCCGCAACTGTGATGTGCATCATGGCGTCTGCTACAGAACAATTCGATAGAGAGGAATCTAAGTTTCGTCGTTGGATCACACCTCAAGGACAGGGGCGGCATTCAGACGAAGAGGGCTTCGCGGCAGAATCTGGTCGTTATCATCTTTATGTTTCTCTCGCGTGCCCCTGGGCTCATAGAACGATCATTATGCGCGAGCGTAAGGGCCTGCAGGCTCATATTGGTATGTCGGTTGTGCACTGGCGACTCGCCGGTCAGGGCTGGAGTTTCCAAGATGAACAGGGTGTCGTTCCGGATAGCGTGCTCGGAAAGTCGCTTGTGTCCGAGATTTATACAGCCGCGGACGCCAATTATCGCGGGCGCTTCACTGTACCACTGCTGTGGGATCGAAAACGCGAAACAATCGTAAACAATGAATCCTCCGAGATTATTCGGATGATGGATCTGGCATTCGAATCCATCTCGCCCGGTTCGAGTTGTCACTATCCTGAAGCTCATCGCGATGAGATCGATACGATCAATGACCGCGTCTATCGTGGATTGAACGATGGAGTGTACAAAGCCGGATTTGCGCGCACTCAGCATGCGTATGAGTGCGCGTTTAGGGCAGTCGCAGAAACCCTGGAATGGCTCGAAACACGGCTTTCGACGCAACGATACTTGGTGGGCAGTCTTATCACGGAGTCGGATATTCGCTTGTTCACCACGCTCATTCGATTCGATGCCGTGTACTACAGTCATTTTAAGTGCAACTATCGCTTGATCGCCGATTTCCCGGCTCTCTCAGCTTACCTTCGCGACCTGTACCAAAGTCCTGGATTTGGAACGACGGTCGATTTTGAGCATATCAAGCGTCATTATTACGAAAGTCACCTTGGCCTTAATCCGACTGCGATCGTGCCGTTGGGGCCCGCGCTGAATTTCGAAAAGCCCCACCACCGCGAGAAACTTGCTTAGTTGAGCTATTCCGCAGGCAAGTCCCGGATTTTGGATGCATCAGGATTTCATCAGGAGGGAACTGATATTTCCTCCGAGAATGTCGGACCGCTGATCTTCGCTTAGTGCATCCAGCGATTTGATTCGGTCTGTACCGCGTGGATCTAACATTTCAAACGGATAGTCACTGCCATACACGACGCGCGCGGGTCCGACTAACTCGAGCAGGAAAGCTAGAGCTGCATCGTTATGTGTGAGGCTGTCGAAGATGAAATTATTCATAATCTTGGATGGCGGTTCTCGAAGTGACTTCGAGCATGCCGGATGGGCGTGATAGCCACGGTCCATTCGACCGATCTGAAACGGTAGAAAGCCACCGCTGTGGGCTAAGCAAATCTTCAGCCCGGGAAGCTCCTGGAATATACCGCTGAAAAGTAATCGCGCAGCCGCGATTGTTGTATCCACCGGATAAGAAATCAGATTGTTCAGAAAATAATCGCCGGTGCGGTCAAGTCCAACCGGACGCATCGGCGGATGGAGCAATACAAATACTCCAAGATCGCAAATTCGCCGCCATAACGGTCGGAATTCTGGGTGGTCGAGGTCGCGCCCATTGATGTTCGTACCGATCTCAACCGAATTCATGCCGAGGTGTTTCACAATAAACTCGAGTTCATCGATCGCTCGAGCGGCGTCGTTCATGGGAAGAGTGCCCATGCCGATAAATCGATCGGACCAAGGCTGAACATCGGCGGCAAGAGTTTCGTTCTGCAGCCTTGCCCATCGTGCCGCCTCTTCAATGGGAAGATTGTCTCCGGCCATGTCTGTCCATGTCGATACGATCTGAGAACCAATTCCTCGCTCATCCATCTCAGGAAGCCGAACTTCCAGATCGCAAAGCTCCCGAAAAAATGGCCGAAGTAGCGTGCCGTCCTGGAAGCGAATTTGCTGTCTACCGTCAGCTGAGACTTCAACAGCGCTCCCAAAAGCCTTTCCGCGTAGCTCCGCCTCCCGAATGAGTGTCGGAGAAACATAGTGAGCATGCATGTCGACGATCGAAGACATCGTTGGATTCCATGAAATGGCCGCGCAAAGGGACGGCGAAACTCTATCGAAGCCGAATTGTTCGATATCGAAGTATATGTAAAGCCCCTCTTGGTCAACCGAAACCGCCGGTATCGGGGATAGCTTAAAACAAGTGCATTTTTTCAGACCTGTCACCTCGGGTACCGTCTCGCCTCATAATAGGCTTGACATAGTTTGATATCGAAATATCTTCCTGTGAATTATTGGTGCCACGTTCGCGAAGGGTGCCGTCAACCGGGAGGGCAACATGATCCGTCACATCTTTCTTTACAAAGTCGCGCCCCATGCGGACCCAAATGAGATCGTTCGTATTCTCAATGAACTTCCAAAGAAGGTTCCAGGAATTCGGACCTGGACTCTTGGCAAGCACACCGGTGAACCGGGCGCATCCGGCGATCTTTGGGATTACGGACTTGTATGCGACTTCGATGACTTCAAGGGCCTTCAGACCTATTCAGATCATCCGTTCCATATGGAGGTGGTCGAGAAGCTGACTCCTATGTTCTCGGCTCGAGCGGTCTGCGACTACGAGTTCGCGAATGCTTCGGTGAAGTAGGAGGGCGCAATGGGTCTGAAGTACGATACCCCACCTAAAGCAGGCAAAAGTCCTTGGGGTCCAGAGGATCAGAAGGGCCAGCTCAATCGCATTGATTCCAAGTCTCGCGAGACGATTATGGCGAGGATCGATGGCCGCCATGTCTACGATCTGAGTGTCGACTATTTCGTCGGGATGCCGAGTTTTCAGGCGGCGGGAGATCCTGCGTATCAGATGTGGATGACCCATACACCGCGCGGCACGATCGTCGATAACCTCAACGGTCAAGGCGCGCGGAACAACATGTGCTGCGGGTACTCCGGCGACGTCATCTTGATGTACACCCACACCGGCACGCACATCGATTCCTTGAACCACTTTGGTTATGGGCGCGAGATATATAACGGCTACGATGCCGATGAGCATCTCGGGAGCCGTGGTTGGCAGAAGAACGGAAGCGAGCAGATCGTTCCGATCGTTACGCGGGGCGTGTTGCTTGATATTGCCACGCTGCGAGGCGTTGATTGTCTTTCACCGTCTTATGGGGTGACAATCAAAGATTGCCAAGAAGCGATGCAGAAGCAAGGTGTCGACATCCAGGAGGGTGATGTCGTCTTGGTTCGAACAGGCCGAATGCGCTACTGGCCGGATGGGTCGAAGGTTTTCGGTGACAGCCCCGGGATTACGCTAGAGGCCGCGAAGTGGCTAACCGCGCAAAACATCGTTGTCATCGGCGCAGACAACGAAGCAGTGGAGCACACCCCGTCAAGGCACGATGATAACTGGCTGCCAGTACACAATCACTTGCTTACGGAAGCCGGCGTTCCTCAAATTGAATGCTTGAACCTCGAAGAGCTAGCTCGAGACAAGGTTTACGAGTTTGCCTTTATCGGGGCTCCGATTCGATTGCGTGGCGCTACCGGTTCACCGCTTCGGCCGCTTGCGTTTCCGCTCCGGTCATAAAATCGTGGGTAGCGATCTTGCGCCCTTGCTGAAAGGGCAAGGGGCAGACGCTTCAAACATAGGGTTTGTCACTCTCTCTGAATTATTAACGGAAGATGGCCCGTAAGGCTGTGAATCCGTCAGTCACTTGGGAGCAAGCTGTTGGCTGCTGCGGTGGAAAATCTGAGGGTAGAGATATCGCGTATCCGCAAGGTTGACGTGAAGCACCCGGTAATTGCGGTCAAGTTCCTAGGGGAAAATGTCGCATTTGTTCTTGGCGAAGAGCAGGTGGTACTTGTGACGCCTGCGGAACACCAGATTTCAGCTGCGGCTCATGCTGGCGCAATACTATGTGCCGCCAAAACAGCCGATCAGGAAATTCTGACTGGTGGTGATGACGGTCGCGTCGTCCTTACGTCCGCAAGCGGCTCAACGCGGGTGATAGCCACCGATGGCAAGCGCCGTTGGATCGATGCGGTTGCTTCGATGGGTGGGACAGTCTTTGCGTGGTCTGCCGGGAGGCAGGTGTACCTTTCTACCCCGCAGAAAGAAGCGCTATCGATGGAAGTCCCATCGACAGTGACTGGCTTGGCGTTCGGGCCGGACTCCACGCTCGCGATAGCCCACTACGGAGGAGTAACTCTTTGGAGCCCTCATGATCCAAGCGCTCCAGAGCAGCGTCTAGAATACAAGGGCTCGCATGTTGATGTCTGCTTCAGTCCGAGCGGAAATTTTCTCGTGACCAGGATGCGCGAGCCCGCGATCCACGCTTGGCGATTGCGCGATCAGAGAGAAATGCCGATGCATGGCTATGCCGTGCGGGTGCAGTCCGTCGATTGGACTTTTGGCGGCAAATGGCTTGCGAGCAGCGGTTCCCGCTATCTTGTTCTTTGGCCTTTCGAGCAAGCGGAAAATCCGCTCTCCGGTGTTCCAATTCTGCTCGCCGGCTACCGCGCGGAGGCGACGGTCGTGTCGTGCCATCCGCGTGAGGATATCGTGGCAGTCGGCTACGCAGATGGGCTGGTGTTACTCATTCGCATAGAGGATGAGTCCGAAATTCTAATCAAGCAAGCTGGCGCTTCTGCTGTCTCGGCGCTGGCTTGGAATGCTGAGGGAAATTCTCTGGCAATTGCTTGCGGTGACGGGGTGGGCCGCATTGTTAACTTCGCGGAGCTGGGAGGGGCAACGCTTGAAGCTCCTTACCTAGGCACCGAACATCAACCTTTGCAACGCACTGGCTAAGCGGCTGAAACTACAGGCCGAAGCATGGGTCGGCGGATTGTTGACAATGTACAATATGCAATTCTAACCTGATTATCCCTGGACGACGTGTACGACAAAACAAAAACGCAGAATGGGCGGGGGAAGGAACTAAGCCTTGATTGAAATCCAAAATCTCGAAAAGACGTACATGACACGTCAAGGAGATCCAGTTCATGCACTGAGTGACGTGAACCTATCGATACGTCCTGGCGAGTTCATTTCTATTGTGGGGCCGTCGGGGTGCGGCAAGTCGACACTGATGCGCATTCTGGCGGGTCTCGACAAACAGAATAGCGGCACCGCTGCCGTTTCCGGCGAACCAATCCGAGGGCCGCGTCCTGACGTCGGCGTCGTGTTTCAGCAAGCCACTCTGCTGCCCTGGAAAACAGTACTCGAGAACGTTGTTCTGCCTGCCACGCTGCGAGGAATTGATCGCACCGAGAGAGGTCGCGAGCTACTAAGCATGGTCTCTCTATCAGGCTTTGCGGAGAAGTACCCCTTCGAACTCTCTGGCGGAATGCAGCAGCGTGTTGCTATCTGCCGGGCGCTGGTCTGCGATCCCGACATTCTCCTGATGGACGAACCATTCGGTGCATTAGATGCGATCACGCGCGAACAGATGAATATCGAGCTCGCACGCATCCAGGCTGATCAGAAAAAGAGCGTCGTCTTTATTACTCACAGCATTCCGGAAGCAGTGTTTCTTGGCGACAGAGTTGTTGTGATGTCCCCGCGCCCGGGACGCATCTCAGATGTGCTGGAGATCGATATCCAGCGTCCGCGCACACTGGAGACGATGGCTCTTCCGCAGTTCGCCGCGCTATGCGCAAAGCTTCGCTTCCTATTTGCGGCTGACGCTAGCGCAGCACATCTTTAAGGCGACACAAATGATCTCGACTCCGGAAAGAATTAAGCAGATCGCTCTCTTCCTCGTTTTCGTAGGAGCATGGGAAGCTATTGCAAGAGCGGGCTTGCTCCCTGCTATCGTGCTGCCGGCTCCAAGTGCGATTATGGCACGAGGTTATGATCTGTTCGCTAGCGGGGAGATCTGGCCCCATCTGGTGGCGACAACAATTGAAGTTCTATTAGGTTTCGCCCTTGGTGTTGCGGCCGGGTTCATGTTCGGCGTCTTCGTCGCACTTCTTCCGTCTGTCGAGAAGTACGTTTATCCCTATATCGTCGCCTTGCAGACCGTTCCTAAGGTGGCGATAGCGCCGCTCTTCCTTATCTGGTTCGGCTACGGAATCACTTCGAAAGTGGTGATCGCCGCGTTGGTCTGCTTCTTTCCTGTGCTCGTCGCCGTGATGTCAGCTCTCCACACGACCGATCGAGATCAGTTGAATATGATGAGGGCGTTCGGAGCATCTCGGTGGCAGATCTTTCGTCATCTGCGGGCCTATGCGGCGATGCCGACGATTTTTGCGGGTATTGAGATCGCATCCGTTTTCGCTGTCATCGGGGCTCTGGTGGGCGAGTTTGTCGGAGCGCAAGAGGGCCTCGGCCATCTCATTACTACCTTCAACTTCAACATTGATGTGGCTGGAGTGTTTGCCGTCCTGATCGTGCTTTCACTTCTTGGGACGATACTTCATGGGCTCGTAAGGCTCGTAAGTCGGCGCACTGTTTTCTGGATCCGATCGGATCGAGTGAACATCGTATAACAGAAGGAGGATGATATGCGCTTTCTGAAGGCATTGTTGGTTGGACTATCGACGGCAGTAGCAGTGCAGTTTGGTGCGGCGGCATCCGCCCAGCAGCCCGTTAAGTTCCACGCGCTGTTGCCCATCCCGAATTTCGATGAGTCCTTCGCGCCTGTCGCCGTCGCGCTGCAGCTTGGCTATTTCAAGCAAGAAGGACTCGACGTCACAATTACAGCCGTGAACGGTTCGAAAGAGGTAGCAATTCAGGTTTCCGCTGGAAATGCGGATGCCGGCCTTGCGTCTCCTGCTGACGCAATCATCGGTATGCAGACTGGAAAAGATCTGAATGTGCAATACTACTCGAACCTTTATTACCGTAACATCTGGCCGATTTCCGTTGTCGACAACAGCCCGATTACTTCGGTCAAAGAGCTCAAAGGAAAGAAGATCGGCGTGTTGTCCATGGGCAGCACCGGTATCACCTTCGGACGCGCCTACGTAAAGGATGCCGGTCTCAATCCTCAGACGGATGTGTCATTCATCCCTATCGGGGCGGGCGCTCAGGCGCTCACGGCAATACGTCAGGGGGTCGTCCAAGCCCTCGTCTTCAACGATTCTGCGTTGGCGAAGTTTGGAGTGTTGGGGCTGAAGACGCGTCTGCTTTCAGTGAGCGACGAAATGCAGAATCTTCCCGACACCAGCATTCTTGCTAGGCCAGAGAACCTTAAGTCGAAACGCGCGCAATACGTCGGCTTCGCTCGCGCGATCGCCAAGGGGTACCTGTTCACGATCACGAACCCGCTGGCCGCTGTTAAGTTGACATGGCAACTCAAGCCCGAAGCTCAACCGAAAAATATGTCACCCGAAGAGGCCTTGAAACAAGGCGTGGCTGTCACGGAAGCGCGCATGGCGATCTGGAGCTCTCCGAAGACCAATGGAGTTAGCGGTGCCTTTGTTGATTCTGACTGGAAGAATTTGGTCGCCTTTCTGAAGGATGATGGATCTCTGCAGGAAGACGTGCCGCTAAGCCGAATCTATACCAATGCGTTGTCGGCCGACATCAACCAATTCGACAAACAAGCGATCATAAAGCAGGCGACCGAATTCACGTTTCCGTCGTCGAAGTAGAGTGCTGAAGGCACACAAGAATAGAGTTGGTCACCGATGAAGCTTCCATCTTTCGACTACGTTGTCCCCAAGACGCTCAATGATGCGGTCGCATTGCTGAACAAGCATTCCGGAGATGCCAAGATTATCGCAGGTGGTCAAAGCCTGCTTCCGATCATGGCCTTCAGGCTTGCGGCGCCGGCTCTACTGGTCGACATCAGGGAGATCCCTGATCTCCGGCGCATTCAAGTTCAGCCTGACGGCCTTCACTTGGGTCCACTGGTACGCTGGCGCGACTTGGAATGCAGCGAAGACGTAGCGAAATGTCAGCCGCTTCTTCGGAGCGCGGTTGCTAATATTGCGCATTACCAGGTCCGCAATAGGGGGACGGTTGGGGGGTCGCTTGCGCATGCCGATCCAGCTGCAGAATTCCCCTGCATCGCAGTGACATGTGATGCCATCGTAACCCTCCACGGATCCTACGGATCTCGGACGGTAGCTGCCGACGACTTTCTTGTAGGAGAACTGGAGACCGTTCTGCAGCCCGACGAGGTCATCACAGATATCCACTTCCCCGTTTGGCCAAATCGGCGCCGAAGCGCCTTCATCGAATTCTCGAAGCGCAGAGGGGATTTCGCTTTGGGTGGCGTGGCAGCATACTTGGATGTTGATCAGGATGGCACTGTATCAAAATGCGCTATCGGAATGATGGGCGCTTCGCCGCGTGCCCAACGTCTATCGACAGTTGAGGCGATGCTGGTTGGCTCTCAGCCAAATGAAGGTCTCATGCGATCCGCCGGCATTGCGGCAAGTGACCTCGTAAATCCGCAGCATGATATTCATGCGAGCAGAAACTATCGAAAGGCCCTGATTGGTACGCTGGTCGAGCGTGCGTTGACAGCAGCGATGAATGAGACTTACGCGGGGACAGCACAATGAATGTTGAATTCACCCTAAATGGAACGGCTGTCAAAATAGATGTGGAGCCACGTACGACGCTGGCGGATTGTTTGCGTCACATCGTTCGTAAGACCGGAACCCATCTTGCTTGCGAGCACGGCGTCTGCGGCGCTTGTACGGTTATAATGAATGGGGACGCTATCCGTTCATGCCTCACGCTTGCCGTTCAAGCAAGCAACAGTGAAATCACAACGGTTGAGGGTCTGACAGCTGACGAAACGTTGTCGCCTCTTCAATCCTCGTTCAAAAAGCACAACGCGTTGCAATGTGGGTTCTGCACGCCTGGCATGTTGACGACCGCGCACGCTCTTCTCTCACAAGAACCCGACGCGGATGAAAAACGCATCAGGGAAGTCATTTCCGGGAATCTTTGCCGGTGCACTGGCTACATTCCGATCATCGAAGCGGTGCTCGACGCAAAGCCGTTTTACATCAAACAGAGTGACGTGTGATGAATCAACGTAATACGATTGTTGGCGCACCGATTGAGCGGGTTGAGGACTATCGCTTCCTTCGCGGGGAAGGGGTCTATGTTGATGACCTGGATCTTCCCAACCAGCTTCACGCCGTGATCCTCCGTAGCTCGGTTGCCCACGGCCGGATACGAAACATTGACGCATCAGCGGCTCTAGAAATCCCCGGCGTTTGTGCGGTCGTCACTGCAAAGGACATTGGAGAGCAAATTCCGGTCATCCCAATGCGGTTGCAGCCTCTCGAGGAGGTTAAGCCGTATCGTCAGCCGGTGATCGCCCATCAGAAGGTCCGATACGTTGGAGAACCGGTGGCGGTGATCCTGGCAGACAGTGCTGCTATCGCCGAGGACGCGCTCCAATCGGTTGTCGTGGAAATCGATGAACTTCCAATTGTCCATGATTACGTCGAGTCCAGCGCGGACAACACACTGCTATTTGAATCGATGGGGACGAACCTCGGGAAACGGTTTACCGGAAAAAAGGGGGACGTGGATAAGGCGTTTGCCCAGGCGGACTACGTTCGACGTGAGAAGCTTTCGGTCCAGCGTCATATGGCGTTGCCACTTGAGCTTCGAGGCCTGTTGGCGGTGTGGAATAGCCAACTAGAGCAGATGAAAGTCTACGGCGCGGGCAAGGTGTTGTTCTTTAACCGTCGCGCGCTGGCGGCGATGATGCGCATCGAAGAATCGCAAATAGAGCTGGTCGAGAACGATATCGGTGGAGGGTTCGGGGCGCGAGGCGAGTTTTATCCAGAAGATTTTCTTATTCCATTCTCCTCCAGACTTACCGGTCGTCCCGTCAAATGGAGCGAGGATCGCCGCGAGAATCTGATGGCGCTGAATCACGCCCGTGAGATGTACGCAGATCTCGAAATTGCATGTAGTCGGGACGGTATCATCCTGGGCATCCGTGGCTCAGTCGATGTGGATTGTGGTGCCTACTTTCGCTCCAACGGCCTGACGCCTCCGCGAAATGTCGCTCAATTTACGTCAGGACCTTATAAAATTGAGAACATCCTCATCGATTCAAATGCGCTGGTCACCAATAAAACGCCGTGCGGCACCTACCGGGCGCCCGGTCGTTTTGAGGGTAGTTTCTTCGTCGAACGAATGGTTGAAATTGCAGCGCGAGAGTTGCGTCTTGATCCGGTCGATATGCGCAGAAGAAACCTGATTCCTGAAGGAGCGATGCCGTATCCATTGGCAACGATGCAACACATCGATCCCTACACAGATACGGACTGTGATAGCGGGGACTACAGTCTCACCTTTGAACGATGTCTTAAGGAGTTCAATTGGGAAGAAAAAGTAAAGCTCCAGGGGCGGCTGATTGACGGACGCTATCATGGTGTTTCCGTCGGTGCGTTCATCGAAGGAGGTGCGGCTGGCCCACGTGAGGCTGCACGCATTGCAATCGAGGACAACGGAACCATCGGTGTATACGTCGGGTCCTCGGCCCTTGGCCAAGGCCTGGAGACGGTGCTCGGGCAAATCGCAGCTGATGCCATCGGAGTGCCCTTCGATCGCATAAAGATCTTTCACGGTTCGACGAGCTATGTAACGGAAGGCTTCGGATCCTATCACTCGCGATCGACCGTTGTTGGAGGTTCCGCGATCGTTGTGGCCGCAAAAGACTTCCAAGACGCACTAAAAGTCGCGGCCGCCAAACGGCTGGACTGCGATCAGTCTGAAATCGAGATCGAAGGATTCGACGTGGTCGGGCCGCGTCATCGGAGAATCGGAATTTCAGAATTTTATCGAGACGGTATTTCCATCGAACGTAGCTTCGCGAATACAAAGCACACCTATGCTTATGGAGCACATTGTGCGCATGTCGCGGTCGATCCCGGGACTGGTCACGTCGAGATGCTCGATTACGTCGCGGTTGAGGACGTCGGCAAGATTATCAATCCTTTGACGCTTCACGGTCAGGTCATCGGCGCCGTGGTCCAGGGGCTCGGAAGCGCTTTCATGGAGCATCTCCAATACGATGAGCATGGGCAGTTGCTTACGGGCTCTCTTGCGGATTACGTGATCCCGAGTGCCGATGACTTCCCTTGCATTCGGGGTTTCTCGATGGAAACGCACCCGTGCCCAAATAATCCGTTGGGTGCAAAGGGGGCTGGGGAGGGCGGTATCATTGCTGTAGGCGGTGTCGCCGCCAATGCTGTGTCAGCCGCGCTAAGTTCATTAGGTGTTGATGTGACTTCACTTCCAATGACGCCGCCCAATATTTGGGAATTGATTGATCAAAAGCAAAAATTGGTCTCTCTCCCAGGAAAGAAATAACCGCAGGCATATTCAATGGATATTCGCACTAAACCGAAGCGAGCTCCAAAATCGTCGGCGTCGGCTCCGCGTCAGAACACTGATGAGTTGGCGATACTGCAGTCGAGGTCTCTACGGCAGGCAGTTCAAGAAACGATACTGAATCTCATACTAAACGGTGCGATTCAGTCGGGCGAACGATTGAATGAATTCGAGCTTGCGGCGCGTCTGAAAATCAGTCGCGGACCAGTTCGGGAAGCCTTTCGTGCTCTAGAGGGCGCAGGTCTTCTTTATTCGACGAAGAATCGCGGGGTTTTTGTTCGCGATATCTCTCCGGAAGAAGCTGAAGATCTGTACAACGTTCGAGCTTGCTTGGAGGCGTTCGCCTGCAGACTACTAGCGCCCAAAATAACGGTTGAACAAGTCCGAGAGCTTGAACAGATCGTCGATGGAATGGCGCCGGCTTACGAGCGACAGGATGTGAATGAATTCTATCCGCGGAATGTTCACTTCCACAATCGCATTGTCGAAATGGCAAACAGCCCGAAGCTCGTGGCACTCTATCGAAACCTCATCAATGAGATTCACCTGATCAGTCGCCGCGGCCTGGCGCGGGATGGCGGTCGCCTTACCAAGAGCCTAGAGCACCGCGCGATCGTCGCCGCATTGAAGAAGCATGACGCCAGCAAAGCCGAAAACCTGATGAGCAAGCATATCACAGAGAGCGGTCAGCGCTTCACTAAGCCAACAACAAAGCCAAATTCTCGGGTGAAACTCAAAACAAGGAAAACGAAGAAGCCATGATTATCGACTTTGAGCATCATTTCACTCCTCGTGAGTTTGTTGACAAGGACGTTGGAACCGCACCGCGTACGCAATTCGACGAGAACGGTGCCCCGAGCTATACCTTTCATTCGATGCTCTATGATCTCGACGAGCACGTCCGAATGATGGACATCGCCGGCATCGATGCCGCGCTGCTGACCAGTGCCGCCGGCATGGTTTCTGAGGTCGAGCGCTGTCGGAAGGTCAATGACGCGACCAAAAAAGCGGGACAGGACTACCCGAATAGGTTCATTGGATGTGCTCATATCGATCCGCTGGGCGGAGCTGAACACTTCAAGGAATTGTCGCGTTGCTTTGACGATCTTGGGTTCCACGGTGCAATCATCGCTTCTGAAGTGAAGGGTCTTTATATCGACTCTCCGCTCTACGAGCCGTTTTGGAAGGAGATGGCGCGACTAAATCAGTTCGTCTTTCTGCACCCAGCGCTCAAGTTGAACGACTCTCGACAGTTCGACGGCTATGATATGTCGCGCTCGGTGGGCCGCGAATTCTCCTTGATCATGGCACTTATTCGCATGATTAACTCCGGCGTGTTCGATCGTTATCCCGAGTTGACAGTTCATATTTCTCATCTTGGCGGTAATGTCGCCTCTCTCCTTGGCCGCATCAGGATGTACCAAGACAAGGAGTATTGGGGAACGACTGGCAATGAGCGTCACGGCCGAAAGGCTGATAAGCCATTCGATTACTACCTGACCCGAAATTTTGTTTACAATACTGCAGGGATAGGTGGAGCGATGAAGCCTCTGCAGGCGGCTCTGATCGAATTTCCTGCTGATCGTATTGTTTTCGCTACGGACTATCCGCAAGAAGTGCGAGATCCGAACAACGTCCGGACGTTTATCGAAAACATCCGCGCAATGGGTGCTGCGGGTCAGAGTATTCTGACCGACAACATTTCGCTGCTAATCAAAAAGCACTGAGATGACCTCAAGAAGCGCAGTCAGTTAGAAACGGGGGCGTTCTAACCGATTTCGCTGCCCCTTGGCTCTGCCAAGGGGCAGTTTCTATAACCGCTACTCCGCTATGCGCGCTATCGATACTTTGGGTTTCGTGCAAGCGATAAGCCCTATAGGGCCTTAGCCCCGCATTTCCGGCAGGGCTGCCCGAACGGCCTTGATGATATTCTGGTATCCCGTACAGCGACACAAATTCGATGAGATCGCTTCGATGATTTCGTCATCGGTAAGGGCAGGCTCTGATTCGACAACGCCGACGATTAACATCAAGAAACCTGGTGTGCAGAATCCGCACTGAAGACCGTGATGATCAATGAACGATTGCTGCAAGGGATGAAGCTTATCGTTCTTGGCCAAACCTTCAACCGTACGGACTTCTTTGCCTTCCGCCTGACAGGCAAACATCAGGCAAGATCGTACAGGCTGCCCATCAACGAGAACGGTGCAGCTACCGCAAACACCGTGTTCACATCCAAGATGCGTTCCTGTTAAGCCGCAGTCTTGGCGCAGCGCATCGGCAAGAATCCGACGCTCCTCCACGTTAATCACATGCTTCTTGTTGTTAACCGAGAGGGTGATTTCAGTAAATGTGCTCATAGCCCTCTGGCCTCCCTGAGCGCAGCGTATACCCGGCGTGGGCTCGCAGGGATTGCGTTGATGCTGGCACCAAATGGAGCCAACGCGTCATTTATGGCGTTAAGAATAGCTGCTGGTGGGCCGATCGCTCCGCCCTCACCTAACCCTTTTGCCTTGGTTATGGAAGCACTCGTCCATGTCTCGACATGGCCGATTTCGATCGCAGGAATGTCCAGAGACGTCGGGGGTAGAAAATCTGCAAGGGTCGTCGTAAGGACGTTTCCAGTATCGTCATACACAACTTCTTCTAAGAGCGCATTGGCGATACCCTGAGCGACGCCGCCGTGA
The DNA here is from genome assembly GCF_049747295.1 of Bradyrhizobium sp. SYSU BS000235. Classification (NCBI taxonomy): domain Bacteria; kingdom Pseudomonadati; phylum Pseudomonadota; class Alphaproteobacteria; order Hyphomicrobiales; family Nitrobacteraceae; genus Bradyrhizobium; species Bradyrhizobium sp. SYSU BS000235. Next base: position 1,899,032 of record NZ_JBMHJM010000001.1, on the reverse strand, counting down.
ATCTGACCGTCAACAATCATCGGATTTATCAGGCGACCAGCGTCCTCCATGACGACAAAACGCTCAATTGCTACCTGTCCCGTCTCAATGTCCACCCTCACGATTGCGGCATGGCATGCGTTAGAGAACGTGCCACCAGGATCATAAGTCGCTGTTTCGTTCAGGCCTGGCTCGATCGTTTTGGGGAGACGCGGTGCCTGATGGTAGGCAGTGCGCGCGAGATCCGCGACCGAAATTAAGCGATCGGTTCCTTTTACTTTTGCAACGCCTGCCTCGATGACTATGTCCTCAGCCGATGTCTCCAGGAGATGGCTGGCGATCGTTCTCAGCTTGCCGTTCAGCTTTTGAGCGGCGAGTTTGCTCGCGCCGCCTGTGATTACCAGAGATCGGCTCGCAAAGGTGCCCCATCCGTATGGTGTGCGATCCGTATCCCCATGCACCACCGTAATTTTGTCGGGTGAGATGCCGATTTCATCGGCGATGATTTGGGACAGTGTGGTGCGTAACCCCTGACCGTGGGGGCTTGCTCCTACCCGTGCTTCGACAAATCCGGACGGATCCATCGATATTTGAGCCTGCTCCCAACCCATCGTGAACTGCATTTTTCTTGCCGCGAATGCGGGCGTGCCAAAACCAGTCCGTTCCGAGAATGTAGCAAAACCCACACCAAGATACTCGCCGTTGGCTCGGGCTTTCAGCTGTCGATCTCGAAACTCAGGGATATTGATAGCGGTTACCGCCATTTCCATCGTTTCGGCGTAGGTGGCCTCGTCGAATGTCAATCCCGTAACCGATTTATACGGAAACTGACGGATGAGATTACGACGGCGTAGCTCTGTTGGCTCTAGGCCAAAAGCAATTGCCGCGTTGTCGAATAGTCGTTCCATCGCAAGAACGACCATTGGTCGAGCGACGCCACGATAGGGCGCCATCGGACACGTGTTGGTCGCGATACCTCGAGAGCGACAGCGGTAGTTTTGGAAGTCGTAGACGCCTGGCATTTCATTTAATGCCATAAGAGGCTCTACGGCGAAGCTCGTGGGAAAAGAGGAGTAAGCGCCGACATTGACCCGTATATCGGCGTCCACCGCCAGCAGTTTACCCTGAGCGTCAAACGAACCTTCGAGGCTTAATTCTGCGTCTCGAGCATGGAATCCGGCTAGCAAATTTTCGCGGCGATCTTCGTTCCACGCAACTGACGTACCGAAATGAACAGCGAGCCACGCGATAACCGGGAACTCAGGTGGAAGAGTTGCTTTTTGCCCGAAACCGCCGCCGACATCCGGCGCGATGACTCGAAGCTTTGCTTCCGGCCTGCCTAGCAAATCAGAGATGATGGTTCGAAATAGATGCGGTGATTGTGTTGTGCAGGTCAACGTAACCCGATCGGAGAGTCGATCATAAGCCGCATGCGCCTGGCGTGGTTCTAGGGGTAAAGCCGCTTCACGATATGTGCGAACATCCGAGCGCACCTTCTTATAAACGTTCTCAGGCGCCGGCCCTGACGAGAATTGGCCATCGACGACTGTATTGCCCGCGACGTGCGGATGAACGAGGGGCGAATCTTCGGACAAGGCCTCCGCCACTGTCACCACGGGCGTTATTTCAGTGATGTCGATCTCGACTTGGTCTGCCGCGTCCTCCGCAGCTTCCATGGAGTCGGCCAGAACAACGGCGATCGGCTCGCCGACGAAGCGAACGTAGTCGGTTGCCAACAGCGGTTGTTCAACAGGAATGTAGTTGTAGTTTTGCAGTACAATCCGAATTGGATTGACCCCTGCGAGGTCTTTAGCAGTGATTAACTTCACACCGTCTGGAGCGCTGATTTTTACGATCTTGCCTGAGGCCAAGGGACTGCGAACAAACCTGGCGAAAAGATCTGCTTTTAGATCTGCCGTGAAGACGCCCTTGCCGGTTACAAGCGGCAAGTCTTCAACCCGCTTTATCGGCTGTCCAATCCATGCTTTGGAATCGGCTCCATTTCCCTTACTCATGCCAATGACTCCGATGCGGCAGACTCCAGGGCGCGATGTATGACCACCTTCACGAGGTCGCGCCGATATTGTTCGTCAGCCTGGAGATCCTCCATCGGCTCGATAGTGGACGCCGCAATTTCAGCTGCGTTGCGAAAGAGTTCGCTCGTCGGCTGCTTGCCTTCGAGTGATTGTTCTGCTTCTGCTATGCGGCGAGGCTTAGCTTCAGCTCCGCCAAGTCCAATGCGGGGATTCACAATTGACCCGTGCGATAACTCATAAGAAACGAGCGACATGGCAATCGCATAGTCACCGGGGCGACGGGCAAACTCGTAAAAGCCCCAGCGCGCCTGCTCAGACAAGAGAGGGACATGTGCACCGACGATCATCTCGTCGGATTCAAGGCTTGTCGCCATGAGGCCTTCAAACAATTCATCAGCTGCGATCTCCCTCCTGCCTCGGAGGCTCTCAGCAATGACAGAAGCGCCTAGTGTTGCCGCCACCATGCACCACTCGGATGACGGATCGGCATGGGCGAGACTTCCGCAAAACGTGCCGCGCGTACGGATGGGAAAATGTGCGATGTGGTGCATCACTCGCCTGAGCAATGGACCCGTTGGGCCGGGCGCAACCGGTTGAGCAAATTGCGCGTGACGGACCAGCGGGTCGACAACGAGGACACCATTCTCGACGCGCGTTTGGCCGAGTCCCTCAATCTCATTTATGTCGATTAGGTTGGCAGGCTGGGCCATCCTAAATGCCATCATCGGGACCAAGCTCTGGCCACCCGCCAGTACGCGGCAATCGTCAGCCTGAAGATCACTTAAGAGGGTGATAGCCTCCTGCAGGGTGCGAGGCACATGGCGTTTAAATATTGGGGATTTCATACTTTAATTCCCACCTTGCTTCATGTCCGGTGATGGGAGTAGCTCCTGGACGGAGTAGAACTAGCACCTTAAATTTCGCAAGTAAATAGTTCGATATCGAACTATACTGGTGTAATTAGCCATTAACGTCTATCATTCGTCCGATAATGCTGTGCACCCTGAATGGGCGTCGCAACGCTTCAATCGACCCAGGTGCATCAGTTTTCGTAGGAGATCTGCACGTGAAGTCCCGTCATGCAAAAGCTCGGAGCACCACCGCCAAAAAGGCGTCCCCAACCAAGATGTCGTCAAAAGAAGCCGTCGTGCGGGAGAGGGTGGACGATCCGATCGAAATGATCCTGACGCAGTGGCAGCGAGAACGTCCGGATATTGATCCCGCGCCAATGAAACTATTCGGGCTGCTCGCTCAATCTCAGTCGATGACTACTTCATTTATGAATGATGCATTGGAGAAATGGGGGCTCTCGCGGCCCTCATTTGATGTGCTTTCAGCGCTAAGGCGCTCCGGGCCTCCCTTTTGTTTGACCCCAAAAAGTCTGTCAGAATCTCTAATGTTGAGTGGGGCTGGAATGACCAGCCGCCTCGATCGCCTTGAAAGTCTCTATCTGATCGCTCGATTGCCAGAACCGAACGACCGTCGAAGCGTGAAAATTCAGCTTACAGATCGCGGTGTTCGCTTAATTGACGAAATGATCCCAAGCATCGTCGAAGCCCAATGGCGCGTCGTCTCCGCGCTCGGTTCTCGTAATACTGGGGAGCTGATTAGCCTGCTGACCAACTTCTTGAGTTTGCTAGCCAGCAGCTCTGAGCAAGCCGCGGAATCAGAATTGGCCGCACGATAACCTCGGCGAGCTTGCAAAGTACTTCGATATCGAACTATATTCGTTCTGGCCTCCGAGGCCGGGGTCTGGCGGTTCTCATCGGAGGACTGCCTGAGCCTGCACGCTTTCGCGCGACCTGGTACGGGCGAGGGCTAATTGAGGAAGGAGCCACGTCTATGGGCATGAATATGGTCGGCGAGATCGAACTCGCGGCGCCGAGGCAAACGATCTGGGTGATGTTGAACGACCCTGAAATCTTGAAACAATGCATTCCGGGTTGCGAAAGCCTGGAGAAAGATACGGACGGGTCGCTCGTCGCTGTCGCAACAAACAAGGTTGGACCGATCAGGGCCAAGTTCAAAGGCCGGGTGCTGTTGCTAGATCTTGATCCTCCCAACAGCTATCGGATCAGCGGAGAGGGTGACGGTGGAATAGCTGGCTTTGCCAAGGGTAACGCACTCGTCAAGCTTGAAGAAGTAAGTGCCGATGTCACACGCCTCACGTACGAGGTCGATGCCCAGATAGGTGGGAAGCTCGCCCAGTTGGGGCAGCGACTGGTTAATAGCGTCGCAAAGAAGCTAGCGGATCAATTCTTCGAGCGCTTTGGAAGCGAGGCGGCCAAGTCGTAGCCATGTCGCGATCATTGCGCTGAGTGAGCATGAAGCGCCGACACCCTCTTCGGAACTTATTATTTCCGGCGGTGATTCTACTGGTCGCCAGTGTGCTTGCGCTGAATGCCTCGGCGCTACGTCAGAAACTCTCGCAATATCCTATCCGAGCGATATGGCCTCCTCCTGTTCCGATATGCTGGTACTGCTGATGTCGAGGATCTCTTCCTACCGATGCTGCATCACAAGCCGGATCTGACATCTCACGACGGGACCGACCGCTACAAATTTGAGATCGATCTTATTTCTGGGGTTCACGGTGATGCCAACAGAACTTGTTGTCTTGCTCTCCGTAGTTGGTTTCGGGGCGGTCGTCATTGTGTGGTGGCGCGTCTATGTCGGCTGGGATGCAAAGCGGCTGCGTGAAGAGTGGACGAAATTGAAAGATCACCCGCCGTACATGTGACTACGTCGCGGCTGAATGAAACGACGTTGGTTGACATGGCTTTTCGGTGTCCCTGCCAGCCCCAAACTTAAAGCAGGCTCTTTGAATTCTGAATTGCCCACTGCTACGTTATTCGTATTCGTCGCCTATGGCGTGAGCCTGCAGCGAGGTTGAAGCCATTTTTTAGCTTCCTTCGCAAGAAGGCGACAACGCAAGGACGCCCAGCGGAACGAGAGATGCATAGGGCCGTATCGTAAACAGCTGATCGCCATACCAAAGCAAAATACGCCGGCCGATCGTTCTATCGGCCGGCGCGCAGTTTCTCATAGTCGTTCATGGTTGGACCGATTTCAGATCAAATTCCTTTGCCTGCCGCACGACAGCCGCCCTGTCGTAGTTGTTGATCTCGTCGATAAGGGCGTTAGTGAACATGCGCGACGTCGGCACCGATTGAGCGATCTGTTTTTCTCTCAACAGGAAATCACCGAGGTTCTTCCAGTCGTCCTCGATAAAAAGGCCATTCTTGCCGTGCGTCTCCGGATTGGTCCACCCTGCCATTCTCAGCTGACTAATTTTCAGGCCCTGGGCCAAAGCTTTTTCAGGATCTTTCTCTTTTGGTCGACTTTCCGGATACATCTTCCAGGTAATCAGCACCGCTGCCGCCGGGTTTGCTAATGTAAAGTCGAGCGCCTTGGAGACGGCTCTCGCGAAACCGATCAACATTTTGGGCTTGTCGCGAATGACGTCGTTGCGTGCCAAAATCGAAACATCGGGCAGGGCCTCGAGCTTCGCATCGATTTTGAGGGGGCGCAGGTTCAGCCCGCTGAGTTCGAACCGCACATTGGCAGCATCCCAAAACACGATCGCATCGACGATTTTTTGCTGAATTGCGGCAACTGCCTGCGGGCCGGCTCCTATCGGAACAAATGTGACGTCGGTGTCCGGATTCAAACCGCCAGACCGTATATAAGCCTTTCCATAAGTCGTGCCGGCGCTTCCCAGTGCGGTGACTCCGATTTTCTTGCCACGAAGATCGCCGATGCTTTTAACCGGACTGTCAGCGGGAACCGAGATCGACCATATATTTCGATAGCCAGCATTGTAGAAGTATCGCAGATCAAGCGGTGCGCTTGCATTCTGTTGCATGCCAATCACCGCTTGCGCGGGACTTGCTTCCCCAACGTCGCCATTTCTGGCTGCAATCTGAATAGCAACTTCATTCGAGCCGCCGACCGCAAGCAATTCGACGTCGAGGCCTTCTTGCGCGTAGTAGCCGAGATACTTGGCCACCGGAAACGGCGCGAGAGACTCATCGATATTGCGTACAGGGATGAGCGCTCGAACTTTCTCGGCGGCGAAGCTGCCCCCTGTATTCATGGACATAGCGAGCATGAGCGCGACGAAAACTGAATACAACTTGGTCATGTTTGCCCTCGCTTGTTGAAGCGTATCTGCACGGACTTCAAACAACGACCGGGACCGCCAACCGATACCGCATTTCGTCAACGGCTGATCGCGAATGATCCTCCCAGCGTACGAGGAGAAACCTGACTGTCAATCTAAATCGCACATCCGTACGACAAATCGTACGATTGTGCGACAATATAGCTGGCGCGCGAATCGTCCCGCCGGCGACTTTCGCCGCGGGTTATTAAGTGGTGAAAGCTTGTGAAATTATGCGCCGGTCAGAATGTCATCGATCATTTTATTGATCGCGTCACGAGCGGCATTTCTCATCTTCGCGCCGGGCTTCATGAGCTGTAGGATTATCCGGCCGTGAACTTCAACCAGCATTCGATCTGCGGTCTCCTCGACCGGAATATCCGGCTTGATCTCACCGGCCTTTTGTCCCTCGGCAATCAGTTTGATCCAAAACCGCCTTTGCTTGTCGAAGCGCTTCGATTGGATGATTTGAAGCTCGGAACTTCGGGTACTCATCGCAACGGAGTTGATCCAAAAGCGCCACCATCGATTTGCTGGCAACTGCTCGACGTAAGACGAGGCGATGCGACGAAGTTGGGCAACGGGCGACCCCTTGTGCTGGTCCCAGTCATCCGGCAAGGCATAACCTGCCTCGAGCGCCGTCGCTATCAGCGCTTCTTTCGATCGAAAATGGTAGGTAATCGTGCCGAGACTTACATTTGCAGCCTCGGCAATCTGCCGCATCGTTACATTTTCAATGCCCAATTCGGCGATCAGGTCATACACCACACCAGCGATATGCCTTTGTTGAAGCTTACCCCGACTTTCGACAGGGGAGGATCCTGGCTTCGTTGCTGCTGAGTTTTCTGGCATACCGGCTGTGTTGGCTGTCAAAACGATCTAATGCTTCTTGAAAGCACTCCGTAGTACGGTCTTCAAGACCTTTCCCGTGCTGTTCTTGGGAAGTTCTTTCACGAAGACGACGTGCTTCGGCTTTTTATAACTGGCAAGCTCCTTTGCGCAACGCTGAACAAGCTCATCAGCCGATACGTTGGCCGCAGGTTCGAGTTCGATAAACGCTGCCACGGATTCCCCATAAATGTCGTCGGGTACACCGATCACCGCCGCGTCTGCGACCCCCGGATGACGCAGGAGGACCAACTCGACCTCCTTAGAGTACACGTTGTACCCGCCGGAAAGGACCATGTCCTTCTTTCTGTCGACAATGTAGAGATAGCCCTCCTCGTCAAACCGACCGATATCTCCCGTCTTGAACCAGCCATCCTGAAATGCGTTGCGCATCGCGTCAGGCTGCCTGAAGTATGTCCTGAAGAGGAGATATTGCCCGGGGAGTCCCGACCGCACCCATATTTCACCCGCCTCACCGGTTTGAACTGGCATGCCCGCCTCGTTGACCAGGCGAAGCTCCACTCCTGGCGTGACGCGCCCAACGGAACCGCTGTACTTGAGCTGGTCCTGCGGCTGGAGCATTGCCAGCGAGCCTGCTTCCGTCATTGCAAAGAAGGAGAATATTTGGAGGTGCGGAAGCGCCGTCATCAATCGTCGCTTGGTCTCGACGGGAAACGCCTCACCCGTAGCTACAAGGACGCGCAGGGAGCGATAGCGGCCAGGACCTGCCACAATAGATGGCAACATCATCCGGCCGACAGTTGGGACAATCGAAATAAGCGAGATCTCTTCAGCCTCGATGATCCTGGCCGCTTCCTCTGCATCGAAACGAGGCATGATATGTAGGGTCGTGCCGAGGACGGCCATGTTTCCAACGCGCGCGAAAGCAGTTCGATGCGCCAGCGGCGTCGTAACCAAAATTCGATCGTCGGCAGACAGCCGCCAATACGTCGCGTTCAAGAAGCCGTTTGCGACGATGTAATTTGCCTGCGTGGTGATAACGCCCTTCGGTCGTCCGGTCGTTCCAGAGGTGTAAGAGATCAGGCAGTCATCGCACTCTGGCGGGACGTCTATTTGTTCAATCTTAGCCGCAAGAAGAGTTGTAAGCGGTGTTTCATTCGAGCTTGAGGTCTCTCCAACGAAGAACCGTTGGAGACTATCGGTATCGAGCTTTGCGACGGCATCCCGTTCCGATTCGCTGAAGAAGACCGCCGCTGGGGCCGCATCCGTTATGATCGCTGAGATCTCATTTGAAGAAAGGCGCATATTGATCGGCATCGCGATCGCGCCACACTTCACGATTCCAAAGAAGATCGTCACGAACTCGCAGCAATTCGGCAGGCAAATCGCAATTCGGTCCCCGACCTGGATACCGGAGTGACGCAGATACGTGGCAATACGGCTGCTGTCCTCATGAAGCTGCCGAAACGTTACGCGACTGTCACCGCAGACGAGTGCTGCCTTGTTCGGCAGAAGGTGTGCTTGAGCAGCGAGGTATGCCGGCAGCTTCACGGCTATCTCCGTCTTGGTGCAAAATCGGGGAAAGCGATTTCTTCAGTCAGCCGATCCCACCGCACCTCGACCGGCATACCAATCTCGATTTCATTATCGTCGCAATCGACCAGATTGCACAGAAAACGAACCCCCTCATCAAGCTCCACATAGGCACAAATATACGGGACGCGCTGTTCGTGGCCCGGCCAGGGCGATCGTGTTACGGTCCACGAATAGACCTTTCCGTAGCGCGATGCTTCCCGCCACTCGAAAGTCTTTCGGCCGGTGAAAAGGCTGACCGGCCTTGGGAAGTGCTGAAAGCGTTTGGTCTCAGTGCAGAACTGCAACATCAACTTCCCGCGCTTTGCTCCATCCCAGAACTCCTTCGTATCGATGTATGATCCGATTTTTGGAAGAGGCCGGACGGCCTTTACGTTTTCATTCATCTCTATTGCTCCAGGATCATGACCGCTGATGTGCACCAGTTGCGAGCATATGGGATGCCACCGATGCCGGTGACCATCGCATTCTGGGTTCTCCTGATTTGCCGCGGTCCGCCATCGCCAAACATCTGCCGAACGGCTTCGACCAAGTTCAGCCCTCCGCCAGCGAGCCCTGGCTGCCCTGCGGAAATCTGGCCGCCACCGGTGTTAAGCGGCAGATCTCCCTTGAACGTCATATCCTTGCTGAGGATGTAATCGGCACCTTTCCCGACGTCGCAGAAGCCGATCTGCTCGAGTTGCAACATGATCGCGATGATGAAATCATCATAGGGATGGAAGGACTGCACATCCTGCGCTCTCAATCCGGATTGCTTCAGCGCGCGCGGACCAGCCGCCAGAAATCCCGACTCAGTGATTTCAGTGAGCGGCTCGGTGACTTTGTAGTGCGTCAGTTCTGCGTAACCGGTCGGATAAACTGCCTTAAGACCTCGCCGCTTGGCTTCATCGCTCGACATCACCAGAACAGCATTCGCGCCATCGCAGACCATGACGCTATCGAGGACACGCAGCGGATCCGAGACCAGCTTCGAATTCAAATAGTCCTCTTCGGTGATCGCCTTCCGTAGGCGCGGACATGCATTGTCATTCAGAATCGCATGGCCGCGCTGGGTCACCGCTAGTCGAGCAAGTGCACGCCGGTTTAAACCATAGAGATGATCATACCGCCGCATGATCATCCCAAACGCGCCAACAGGCCCCCTTAAGCCTGTCGGATATTGAAATTCAAAGCGTTGCGCGCCTTGCTCCGGCGTTTGGCCGCTGGATTGTGCATCTGCGGCCAGGACAAGCGCGATGGAGCAGGCTTTATTCTGAATCGCCATGGCCGCGCGTGCCACACCACCAATGCTGGAGACGCCTCCGAGCCCGAGCAGCTCGAGCCAAGTTGGGGATATGCCCAGAACGTCCGCCATATACTGAGCCCAGAATGGATTGGCGCTCTCGCTCATGGTCTCAGACACCAAGAGACCATCTATTTCGCTTTTATCCACGCTTGTTTGACGCAGGATCTGGTCGAGAGCATCTCCCGCCAACTCGTACGATGTTCGGCCTCCCCGGACGTCGATCTTTGTCTCCGCGTAACCTGCAATAGCAACGTCTTTCATTGACGGACCCATCTGGTTTCGTTCAATCGCTCTTATCGTACAACTGTACGACTAATTGTACGATTGTACAGTTTTTCTTTTTGCTGATGTTGTTTCCCGCCTGAGGCGCGCGTCGCGTTCCTCATGTTCAATGCGGCTCAATCCTCAAGGGCAAATCTGCCGGGACCGTTCGTTGTGCGCGGACAGTTGAACCGACCCATGAACGGGATCGACGAATTATGGGAGAGGGTCGATCTCCGCTATCAGCCAGTCGCCCTCGAGAACTGCTGGATATTTCCACGCTTTCACTGAGATGGGGCAACAACAGGAGGGGAGCCCACTGTGCCGGCGAAAGCCGAACCCGACTTTGCCAGGATGTGGTTGGTCTATGCGGAGCTTTAGTGCGGTACTTGTGCCGAACAAACTAACTCAAGCGTCTTCAAGGTGTTCGGGACATAGGGCGGCGGCTTTTTGAGTGGGCGGCCCTCTCAAGCCCTTCTGTAAAATGACTATAAAATTTCCTGGAGCAACGCTGAGCGCCCCTCGCTGGGTTCCCGACGGCCCCAAGGGCGCGCTACGGGCATCTGGCAATCCAGCCGGTGCCACCTTGTGCACACGGCTTCATGTTGACTAGATGGTCAACTTAATATAGAAAATACCCAGCCGACGTGGATCCCCCGTTCCGGGAGCGGTGTCCACGTTAGGCTCGCGGCGCGACTGCTCTGCGTCTCGAGCCGGATTCACATTAGTAGGAGAGATAAATGGCTGTCGCACGTCACGCTCGCGCCAAGGAGTTGGAGTCAGCTTCGCTCGAGGAAATCATGGCCCGCTACGTTGCTCGTTACGCCGATCGGCGTGCGGACTGGGCCGCCTTCGAGGATGCGAAGATCGAAGGTTTCAAGCGTGCGCAACACCGTTTCATTGGCGCCGGCGGTTCCGGTAAACATGGAGATAATTCTGCGATTCCTCCGGGAAATTTCACTCTCTCGATCATGTTCGTGCCGCCCGGACAGGGAAACGCAGCGCATACGCATGAGGTAGAAGAGGTCTTCTTCGTTCTGCAAGGTCATCTCGACATCTTCGTACAAGATGAGGATGGCCGTAAAATCGAAAAGCGCCTCGGACCATGGGAATGTATTTCCTGCCCGGCCGGCGTCATTCACGGCTACGAGAACAACAGCCTAGAACCGGTCTATTTTCAGGTGATGCTCGGCCGCGGAAAGCCCGAGACGATGGGGTATGCCGACGACGAACTTTATAAGCGTCGTGACGCTCACCTCACGGGCGCTTAACTGCGGCACCGATGGAGGCTTCTGCTCGGAAGTTTGTTCGACGCGGAAGCCTCTTACGGCGTGGCATACTTGTTACATCGCAAGTCGTGAATTGCGATCGGCCTCCTGGAGATGCTGCGTCCGGCCTGGGAGGCTAGGGCAATCATGTGACGCGAGACGCACATGAACCGCATCGAGCACGACTTTCTTGGTCAGCGTGAAATTGCTGGCGACCTCTATTATGGCGTTCAGACCGTTAGAGGTTTTGAGAATTTCGACATCACCGGCATAGCGATGAGTCACGAGCCGTCCTTTGTGAGGGCTTTTGGCTACGTCAAGAAAGCCGCCGCAATGGCGAATCGAGATCTTGGGGTCTTGGCGCCGGATATTGCAGAAGCGATCCTGGAGGCCTGTGACCGGGTGATCGCCGGAACTATGAACGATCAGTTCGTCACTGATCTTGTCCAGGGCGGGGCCGGCACCTCAACCAACATGAATGCCAATGAGGTGATCGCGAACCTCGCGTTGGAACTGCTCGGCCGCGATAAGGGCGATTATCAGCATGTCAGCCCGAACGATCACGTGAACTATGGCCAGTCAACCAACGATACGTATCCCACGGCCCTTCGTCTGGCACTGATCCTACGGCTTGAGGCGTACGTCACTGCTCTAGAGAGGCTGCGCGATTCGTTTTTCGAGAAGGGCAAGGAATTCTCACGCGTCCTGAAGATGGGGCGGACCCATCTTCAGGACGCAGTGCCGATGTCTCTGGGCTCGGAGTTTCGGGGCTGGGGGACAACCATTGGAGAGGAAATCGATCGGACGAGGGAAGTTCAAAAGCTGCTTCGAGAGATCAATCTTGGCGCGACCGCGATCGGGACATCGGTCACCGCCGCACGCGGTTATCCTCGGCTGGCGGTGAAGCATCTGAGCGATTTGACGGGGATTGAGTTCGTACTGGCGAACGACCTCGTGGAAGCGACATCGGATACCGGCGCTTATGTGCAGCTCTCGGGCGCGCTGAAGCGAACGGCGAGCAAACTGACAAAGATATGCAATGATATCCGATTGCTGAGTTCAGGCCCTCGATGCGGATTAAACGAGATAAACTTGCCTCAGCTGCAGCCTGGATCTTCCATCATGCCTGGGAAGGTCAATCCGGTTATCCCGGAAGTCGTGAATCAAGTGAGTTTTCTGGTCATTGGACTCGATACCACTATTACGCTCGCTGCTTCAGCGGGGCAGTTGCAGCTCAATGTGATGGAGCCGGTGATCGCCTTTTCGCTCTTCTTTTCCATTCGGACCATGGAACGGGCGATGACAAGCCTGCGCGATCGCTGCATCGTCGGTATAACGGCGAACGAGGAGCACACGCGAAATATGCTTCTGAATTCCCTGGGCATTGTCACGGCACTTAAGCCCTTGTTCGGCTATCGCGTGTGTGCCGAAATCGCCCGTGCCAGCTATTTGGAGGGGAAGTCGCTCCACCAACTCGTCGTGGTGGAGCGGGAGCTGATGTCGCAACAGCAATGGGATGACATGTTGAGCTTCGAGCGACTGGTCAACCTGGATCCAGCATAGCCGGGAGGTACGGGCCGCGCCTTACGCGGCCTGTTTCACGGCTTCGGCAAATCTTTCGAAGAACTGGTCGGCAAGTTTTTTGGCTGTGCCGTCGATCAGGCGCTGCCCGAGCTGGGCCAGCTTCCCGCCGATCTGGGTTTCGACCTCATAGGTGAGCAGGGTGTTTTCGCCGTGGTCGGCGAGGCGAACCGAGGCCGCGCCCTTGGCAAACCCTGCGATGCCGCCATCCCCGGTGCCGGAAATCTTATAGCCTTCCAACGGCGCGATATCCGACAAGGTCACACGGCCCTTGAACTTGGCTTTCACGGGCCCGATCCGGTTGACGGCGACCGCCTCGAATTCGTGATCGGAGAGGAGATTGAGCTGTTCGCAGCCCGGGATACACGATTTGAGCGTGTCGGGATCGTTGAGCTTATTCCAAACCGTTGCGCGGGGGGCCGCCAGCTCAATGGTTCCGTTCATCGTCATCGGCATGACAAAGATCCTTACGTTGCGTGAGTGAGGCAGCATTCGCTGCTCTGCGCGTTCGATAGAACGCGAATTTCAAGTAGGTTGAAGCTCAATGACGCGATCCCCGGGCATCACGCGGAGATCAATCCACTTCGCTTCTTGATGGTTTGAACCAAGCTAAACGGAGCGAGGATCGACGTCTTCGGATTCGCCGCCAATGTCTTGGAACGAATGATGGTGGAGATTTCACCGAACTCGCCACGGGCCACGTAGGAATGAACATTGCCCTCAGCCTGCGGGTCAACGATCAGTCGGACGCGGGTTTTATCGAAGCCTAAGCCTGCCAACGCGATGGCAGCCACGACGTTCGCATTCTGCGGAAATGTCAGAGCCGCTGTCCGAGCTTCGCAATCGATGAAAGTATGAGGTTCCGTCACGCGGTCGAGCTGCACGATCTTCTCGGCTGCCGTTCCTTTCCATGCTGCGGGTGCCTTTCGCCCGATGTAGTCGACGGATGAAAGACCTGCCTCCCGCGCCGCGCTTAACGCGTCAATGCCTCCCAGGGCCCCACCGGGAATCAGCAGCTTGCCGCCTCCGGCGGAGCTGGCAAACCGCAGGGCTGTTTCCAAGTCCGAGTCGGCCAGCGCGCCGACCGATACGACGAGCAGATCGGTTCCATGGCGCAGGATGGCCTCGCCGAAAGCGCGTAAAGCGCCGTGGCCGGCACATTCCACAACCAGGTCGGGCCGTGTCGAGAGAAGTTCATCGACATCGTCGACAACAGGCTTTGAGCACGCGTCAGGCCGAGGCAATGAAAGCACTGCACAGGTCTCGATGTCCGGTTCGCAATTCAATTGCGAGATCAGAAATCGTCCGATTGCGCCATATCCGATAACTGCAATCCTCAAGGTAAACTCCACGATCCGAGGTCATCCATATGTTGACTATGTGGTCAACATGATGTCAAGCTTCTAAATCAGGTAAGAGCGCCCGTCAGTCGTGCGCTTCAGAGAACAGGAAAGATTGACGAAGATGACTGAGAGCTCTGTGCGCGCGCCAGTAACGAAGGATGGTCGTTTCACGGTTGTCGATCCATGGACCCAGGTCGCCGCATTTGAAGTGCAGCCAGGCGGGAACGATGCGGTCGACCGGGCAGCAAAATCAGCGCGATTGGCTTTCCGGGCGTCCGCCAAGGCGTCTGCTCATGAGCGTGCGTCCTGGATTGGCGCCGCAGCCAAAGTCCTCGAAGGTGAATTCGAGCGCCTGGTGACGATGACGATCTCACACATCGGCAAGCCGCGGCGGGCGGCGGAAATGGAAGTGAAACGCAGTATTGCGTTTATTCAAGCCTGTGCACAGCATATCCATAGCCTGGGCGGCGAGGTCATTCCGCTTGATGCTGTTCCGGCGGGCAAGGGTTTGTTCGGATTCACGCGGCGGATCCCCTATGGGGTGGTGGCCGCAATCACGCCGTTCAACGCACCATCCAACTTGCTGGTTCAGAAGGTGGCGCCGGCGCTCGTGACTGGAAACGCGGTGATTATCAAGCCGAGCCTCGAAGGTACGCAGATCGCGGAAGCCATAGCGAAGGCATTCGTGCAAGCGGGCCTGCCGGAGGGACTCATTCACGTCGTTTCGGGGGACCGTGAGGAAGCGCTTGCGCTTGCAGCGCACCCCGACGTCGATGTCGTGACGCTGACGGGCGGAACCTCCGCGGGTGACGCGCTGGCACGCGCTGCAGGTGCTAAGCGATTCCTGGGCGAGCTCGGAGGAAACTCGGCAAATATCGTGGCTGCGGATGCAAATCTCGAAGATGCCGTTGCGCGCCTTATTCCATCTTCTTTCGAAGCAAGCGGTCAGCAATGTATTTCGACTCAACGGATCATCGTTGAAACGACAATTTTCGACAGGTTCCTCGATCGCTTTGTCGAGGCATCCAAGCGGCTCAAATTGGGTGATCCAAAGCTCTCCGATACCGATCTAGGACCGGTTGTAAACGCGCGTGCCGCGGCCCGAATAACCTCAATGCTGGAGGATGCACGGGCACTCGGCTGCAGCATCATAAGCTCCGGCGGCAGCACCGGATGCGTCATTCCGCCAACGATCGTTGTCGATCCGCCTTCTGAGGCTCGTTTGGTTCGTGAAGAGGTCTTTGGTCCCGTTGTTGTTGTCATGCGTGCCAACAACCTTGATCATGCGATTCAGATCGCCAACGAGTGTGAGTTTGGATTACAGGCGTCGTGTTTCACGACGAGCCTTGCTTCAGCAATGCGTGTCTCGGAGGACCTGAGAGCAGGCTCCGTATGGATCAACGAAGCCAGCCGCTTCCGGCTCGACAACTATCCATTCGGAGGCGTCGGGAGATCGGGTGTGGGCCGCGAAGGGCTTCCATATGCGCTCGAGGAGTACACGCAGCCGAAGTTTACTGGCGTCAGGCTTGCCTGACGCTTGGTGAACGAGCTTAAGACGGCGGCGTTTCCTGTATAAATCTAAGGCAGGCCCGACCTAGCTCATCCTCTGCAGTGTTGAAGTGGGCTATAATCGACGTGTGATTGTGCCCCTTCAACCACATAAAAGGTGGAGCATGCCCCTTTGCGGCAGCGAGGCGATGGGCGAGCTCGAAGCAATAAACGTCGATCAGAGGATTCTCAAACTCGGCGCAGGCCACAAACGTGGGTGGGCTTTGGGCATCCACGTGCGAAACCGGGGATAGATCGTCGTAAACCGAGGTATCCGAGCCATAGTAGGCCATGACCCGCTTCGCGTTCGGATTGTCGTCTCGCGCATCAGCGCGCACTCTCCCGCTAATGATCAGAACGCCGGCCAAACCATGACCGCTCGCGGGCTGAAGTTTCTTGTCGTAGGCGTAGCTTCCAACATGGGCGCCGCCCGCTGAGTGGCCCATGAGAAATATGCGCTTTGGGTCGACGTTAAGCCGGTTGGCGTTGGCCCGGACCCAGCTCACGACTGACGCAATATCAAGGGTTGCTTCCGGATACTGCGCCTCGGGCGCGAGACGGTAGCCGAGATTGATGCCGGCGACACCGTGTCGGGCGAAGTAGTACAGCACGTTGGCGTAGATCTCTGTGCTGCGGTGTCGGCTGCCTTCGGTGAAGGCGCCTCCGTGCACGAAAATGAGTGCTGGCCTGCGGCCGGCAGACCCTCTCACAGGGTTGAAAAGCTCGAATTTCTGTCGCTCATGTGGCCCATACGAGATGGATTCGACAGCGATATTGTCCTTGGGAGACCACTTCAGCACATCGGTGAATTTGTCGATCATCAACTGAATGTGGCCCTTGGTGTTGGAGGCCCAAATCGGGCCTACCTTCGCCATCAGGTCTGATAGTTCAGTTGGTATCGTTGGCAGCACGGTCATTCTACACTCACAGCTTCAGAAGTTTCCGTGCGTTGTCCCCGACAAGTTTGCGCTTGTCGTCCGGCGACAACTGAAGTTGCTCGATCCAATCCATCCCGTCTTGGTTCAGAACGTAAGGGTAGTCGACGGCGAACATGATGCGATCGATGCCAAGCTCGAGCATTGTGCACATGAGCGCCGGCGTGGAAAAGAAGCCGCTCGTTGTGACGTGGAAGTGTTCGCAAAACAGCTTGCGGAAATCGAGAGGCTTTTGGCCCGGGCGAGCAAGCGATTGGTTGATGCGCCATAGCAAGAATGGCAGCGTTTCCCCAAGATGGCCAAGGATGATCTGGAGCTTTGAGTATTTTTCGAGCGCTCGGCTCAAAATAAGGCGAATGGCGACGGTTGCTGTCTCGACCGTAAATCCCCAAGCCGGTCGGATGACTGTCGGAAATTCATTGGCGTAATCGTCGTAGTAAAGCTTCGTGACTTCCGAATTTGGGACCGAAGGATGCAGGTAAATCGGAACATCGAGTTTTTCTGCCACTTCAAAGATTGGCCAGAACCGCTTGTCGTCGATGAACAGACCATTCGTAAGCCCGTGAATCATTGCTCCCTTGAAGCCGAGTTCCTTGATGCATCTTTCGAGCTCTCGTGCCGCCTGTTCTGGAACTGGGGTCGGAAGGGCTGCAAATGCTGCAAAGCGGGAGGGATGCTTAGCGCACGCTTCGGCGAGGCGATCGTTCGTTCGCTTCGTCAGGTCGACAGCAACATCCGCCGGCAATTTCTGTGCAGCCGGTGCACCGTGGGAGAGCACCTGGAGATCAATTCCAGCCTCATCCATCGCGCGCAGCCGAACGTCGCCGATTTCGGTCAATAAATCCTGGACGTGGGACTTGTTCTCGCCGCTCGGAAAATGTTTCGCCAGTTCTGGATCCCAATAGTGCTCTTCGATGGCGATAACCGGCGTATTGTTGTGCATTGCAAATCCCTAACTCTAATGGTCTCATGTGATGCAGGCTATCCATGTGTTGACCGAATAGTCAACAATCCATATAGTGAATCTGAAAGTGCCCGGCGACGACAGTCGTCAGCGAATGAACTGCGCGGGCAGACTATTTTGGAGGAGGCCGTAAGCCGATGTTTCTTTATTTCTGGGGGGTGCAATGAAGCCTCCGGTTCTGGAATATGCAGCGCCCGTTTCCGTAGATGAGGCTGTAAAGCTGCTTGCGTCGAGAAATGGAGATGCCAAGGTCATTTCCGGCGGACAAAGCCTGATGCCAATGTTGGCCTATCGCCTCGCGTCGCCCGAGCTTCTGGTCGATCTCAAGTATCTTAAAAACCTAGACGCGATTGCCATCGGCGAAGATGGGGTTCGATTGGGCGCCAAGGTGCGATGGT
Organism: Bradyrhizobium sp. SYSU BS000235; assembly: GCF_049747295.1. Taxonomy (NCBI): domain Bacteria; kingdom Pseudomonadati; phylum Pseudomonadota; class Alphaproteobacteria; order Hyphomicrobiales; family Nitrobacteraceae; genus Bradyrhizobium; species Bradyrhizobium sp. SYSU BS000235. Next base: position 1,880,830 of record NZ_JBMHJM010000001.1, on the reverse strand, counting down.
GTGATATCGAGGCCGACAAACGGCTCACTGTCAGTCATCCACTGCTTGCAGAGGCGATAAAACATGTTGCCCATTACCAGGTTCGCAATCGGGGAACGGTAGGCGGATCGGTCGCACACGCGGATCCTTCGGCTGAAATGCCGGGAATTGCGCTCACCTGCGAGGCGAAGCTGACCATCGTCGGGGCATCGGGCACACGAATTGAAGACGCCGCCGATTTCTTCGTGGGGCCACTTCAAACGACGCTCGAGCCGGATGAGATTTTGACTGAAATCCACCTTCCTGCGTGGAATGCAGAGCGAAAATGGGCGTTTCTGGAGTTCGCGCGAAGGAAAGGCGATTTCGCGATGGCGGGAGTCGCCCTTTTTTACGATCTCGATGGAAAGCAGCGGATCGTTGGCGCTCATGTGGGTGCGATCGGCATCGCAGACCGGCCAATCCGGTTGACGGAAGTCGAGAGCTTGCTGAACGGAAATCCTCTGACCGAGAGCCTGATCGCCGCGGCCTCCGCAAAGGCGAGACAAACAGTCGATCCGCCATCCGATATCCACGCGCCAAGCGCCTATCGGGCGGCACTTGTCTCGACGCTTCTGGCTCGCGGCCTGAAGAAAACGGCAATCTAGGAGTTGATGATGCAAATCGAATTCGATCTCAACGGCAACTCCGTAAAAGCCGATGTCGAGCCGCGCACGACGCTCGCCGACTGCATCCGGAACGATCTTGGTCAAACGGGAACGCATCTCGCCTGCGAGCACGGCGTCTGTGGCGCATGCACAGTCTTGGTCAATGGTGAAGCTGTCCGTTCGTGTTTAATGCTGGCCGTTCAAGCCCAGAATGAAAAAGTGGTCACCGTCGAGGGGCTCTCGGGGGACGAACTGACGCCGCTGCAAGCCGCATTTCGCAAGCACCACGCGTTGCAATGTGGGTTCTGCACCCCAGGCTTCATTACAACGGCGCATGCACTTCTCAGCCATGAACCGGACGCCGACGAAGAGCGAATCCGGGAGGTTCTTTCGGGAAATCTATGCCGGTGCTCGGGATATATCCCGATCGTCGAGGCTGTCCTGGAAGCGCGCGGCTCCTATCGAAATGAGGGTGGCAAGTAATGAAAGTTTCGAATTCTTATATCGGCCGCCCCATGGAGCGCGTTGAGGATCTCCGCTTGGTCCGGGGCGCCGGGACATACGTCGCTGATGTCAACAGGCCGAACCAGCTCTATGCCGTCATTCTGCGGAGTTCTGCCGCTCACGGAACAATCAAGTCAATCGACACTCAAGCTGCCCTCGCGCTTAAGGGCGTTCACGCTGTCCTGACGGCTAAGGATTTCGGAAGCACAGTTCCGCGGATTCCGCTGCGGTTGCAGCCGTTACCTCAGCTTGAGACCTTTCACCAGCCTGTGGTCGCTGATGGCAAGGTTCGCTATGTCGGTGAGCCAATTGCCGTGATTGTTGCCGATAGTCCGGCCATTGCGGAGGACGCACTGGAGTACGTAGACCTGGACATCGAGCCGCTGGCGCCCGTGGCCAATCGCGCTCATGTCGAGGCGAAGAAGTCATTGCTGTTCGAGGAGCACGGCTCCAACGTCGCCATCACCTGGAAGGCGTTCCGTGGTAATGCGGACGAAGCTTTCAAGACTGCCGATTACGTGCGACGCGAACGATTCAGGGTGCAACGGCACGCCGCCATGTTCATGGAGCCGCGCGGCTTTGTGGCGGAGTGGGACAGTGCAGCCGGCAAGTTGACTGTGTGGGGCGCGGCGAAGACGGCGTGGCACAATCGCCGTACTCTCGCTGCCCAAATGGGTCTCGAACTGGAGGCAGTCGACCTGATTGAGGTGGACGTCGGTGGCGGCTTCGGATCACGTGGAGAATTCTATCCGGAGGACTTTCTCATCCCGGCGGCGGCGAAGATCGTCGGCCGGCCCGTTAAATGGGTCGAGGACCGCCGCGAGCACATGATGAGCGCCAACCACGCGCGAGATGTGGAGTGCGAAGTCGAGTTTGCCGCGACACGTGACGGCAAGTTCATCGGGTTGCGAGGACAGGTATGGTGCGACACCGGTGCCTATATTCGAACGAACGGCTCGGTCGGACCACGCAATGTCGCGCAATACATGAGCGGTCCGTATTGCTTCGAACACATCGATATCAAGAGCTCGATGCTGACTACAAACAAGACGCCTTGCGGAACGTACCGAGGGCCGGGACGCTATGAAACGGACTTCATTCGTGAGCGAATGATTGATCTGGCAGCTCAAGACTTGAAGATCGATCGCGTGGAGTTGCGTCGCCGAAACCTGGTGGCTGACGCTCAGATGCCTTATCCGCTTGCGTCCATTACGCCCTACGACAGCTCGACCGAACTCGACAGCGGTGACTATCATGCCGTTTTTGACCGCTGCTTGCATGAATTCAAGTGGAAGGAAAAATCCAAACTGCGCGGGCAGCTGATCGATGGCTACTACCATGGACTGGCTGTGGGCAGCTTCATTGAAGGTGGTGCTGCAGGACCGAAGGAAGAAGTCCGGCTGGTTTTAGAGCCTGGCGGGTTGCTGACGGTCTACATGGGTTCATCTTCGGTCGGACAAGGACTGGAAACCATCATGGCGCAGATCGCTGCGGACGCGATGGAAATCACATACGACAAGATTACGATCCTCCACGGGTCCACGAGCTATGTGAAGGATGGTTACGGAGCCTATCATTCCCGCTCGACCGTTATGGGTGGATCTGCAATTCTCGTCGGTGCTGAAAAGCTGAAAAACCTCATACGGGAGAAGGCGGCCGCTCACTTTGGGTGCGCTCCAAGCGATGTCTCGCTGGGCGAAGAGCAGGCAACGTTCCGGCAATCCAGCATTCCGTTCGGGGAGCTCTCGGAAGAACCGCTGGAGATCGAAGCCGAATTTTTCAACAAGAAGTATACATGGGCTTATGGCACCCAGGCCGCGCACGTGGCGGTCGATCCGGGCACCGGCCATGTCAAGGTTCTTGATTACATGTCGGTAGAAGACGTGGGGCGCATGATCAATCCATTGACCTTGCATGGGCAGGCCCTCGGATCCATCGTTCAAGGCCTCGGCGGCGCGTTTCTCGAGCACCTTGTCTATGACGATGAAGGGCAGCTCCTTACAGGATCTTTCGCCGATTATCTGATGCCGACGGCTTCGGATTTCCCAAAGATCGAATCGATCACGCTTGAACTGAAACCCTGTCCAAACAATCCCTTGGGGGCCAAGGGAGCGGGAGAGGGCGGGCTCATTCCTGTGGGCGGCTTAATGGCGAATGCAATCGCCGATGCGCTGTCTCACCTCAATGTGCAGCCTATGGAATTGCCGCTCTCGCCACCGCGAATTTGGCAGTTGGCGGAGGATGCGAGTGCGGAGGCTTCGCCGGTCTAGTTATTTTTATTTGATTTTCGCAGACGTTTAAGCTCTCTCTGGAGTCGGGTGGGGACCCGCCCGCGTCCAGAGAGGCACGGTGACCTTGGGATACGAAGGAGTCCTCGCTTGGCCATCTAAGGGATAGAGGAGTCCATCTTGGCGCGTCGAAGCAGCGATCCAGCTCGGGTTCGGGAAAAGATTCTAAAGCTTGCGATGGACGAATTCGGTCGCATCGGATTCGAAGGCGCGCGTGTTGATAGGATTGCGGAGCGCTGCAACCTCAGCAAGAACATGCTGTACTATTACTTCAAGTCGAAGGAAGGGCTGTTCGTCGCCGCGCTTGAGAAGATGTACGAGGCATTTCGCGATCAACAGCGGGATTTATCCATCCGCGCGAGCGATCCCATGTTTGCGATGGAACAGCTGATCGAGCACACCTTCCTTGCGTTGGAAAGCAACCCAAATCTCATTCGTTTGCTGAATGAGGAAAACAAGCATCGTGGTAAGTATATTCGAAAATCGAAGCGGATTCGGGATTTGTACAATCCGCTTGTCGAAACCTTGAGCTTCATTCTCGATCGAGGAAGCAAAGACGGGATATTTCGGACAAACCTCGACCCGACGCTGGTTTATCTCACGCTGTCGTCGCTTTGCTATCACTACCTGTCAAACCAATACACTTTGGAAATTGCTCTCGGCAGAGACCTCAGTTCTGTTAGTTCGCGTCAAGAATGGCTTCGGCACGTGACCAACGTTGTCCTGCAGTTCTGCGTGTTCGATCCAGAGGATATGTTGCGCCGAAATGCCGAGACGAAACTAGCTCAGGCTGACATTCGCGAGCGCCGTAAAGTCGAATCCTGAAAATTGGACTATGCACGCGGCACAAATTGAGTGCAGTGCACCCGATTGCGAGCGCGCCATGACGCGTTTCGGGAACATCCCTTTTGTAATGAAAAACTAATTGGTTAGATAAATAGCCGGCACAAAAGTGTTGGCCCGATTTCGCTTGGTCGCCACCGAGTTCAACAAAACAAACAAGAATTAGGCAATTTGCGCCTTGCCGCGCCTGAACGCTTTGCAGTTAGAAATATTTGTAACTAGACAAATCCTACGAATTCCAGTTAACTTCTTGGTCAACAGAGACCAGTCTCCGCGTATGTGACGCGAGAGATTTAGGGAAAAAACGGATTAGGGATGATTGGATTGAACGCCCAGCTAAGAGACAGAGATGGTGCGCGCGTAGCGGACATTCCCGGTAATCCGGCAATGATCAGAATCGCTAATTTGGAAAAGCGGTTCAATACGCGCTCAGGCGAGACAGTGAATGCTCTGACGAATGTTAACCTCGACATTCGTGAGGGCGAATTCATTTCAGTCGTAGGCCCAAGCGGCTGCGGTAAAACAACGCTATTGCGTATCCTGGCCGGCCTTGAGCAGGCCACTTCCGGCGTCGCTGAGTGTGGCGGCACTCAAATCACTGAACCGCGACCTGATGTTGGTGTTGTCTTTCAGCAGGCGACGTTGCTTCCGTGGAATACGGTGCTCGAAAACGTCTTGCTTCCCGCGAGACTCCGAAACGACAAATCTGAAGCCGTTGTTACGCGCGCGCGAGGCCTTTTGTCCTTCATGGGCCTGAAGGATTTTGCAGAAAAATACCCGTTTGAACTTTCAGGCGGAATGCAGCAGCGTGCTTCCATTTGCCGCGCCCTGATGCGCGAACCTCGCATCTTGCTCATGGATGAGCCGTTCGGAGCACTTGATGCGATGACTCGCGAGTCCATGAATATGGAACTGATGCGAGTGTGGTCGGAAGAGAAGAAGACCGTGGTCTTCATCACCCACAGCATTCCAGAAGCTGTCCTTCTCGGCGATCGCGTCGTGGTCATGTCACCACGGCCGGGAAGAATATCGGAAGTCATCGATGTCGATATAGGTCGTCCCCGCAGCCTTCAAACCATGGGGACGCCACGCTTTGGTGAAATCTGCCACCACATCCGTACGATCTTTGGCGCGCAATCAATGACGGCGACCTCGCTATGAGCAAGAACTCTTCAAACAAAAACAGACTGCAATCGATTGTCCTCGCAATCGCATTCCTGGCCGTTTGGGAGGGATCATGTCGTCTGTTTGAGATTTCGCCAATTGTCTTGCCCGCACCGAGCTCAACGCTTATTCGCCTCTACTCCTTGTTTGAAAGTGGAACGATCTGGCCCCATCTTTGGGCGACACTTTTCGAAGTTTTGCTGGGATTCTTGCTTGGCTGTATCGCTGGCCTGGTCGCCGGCGCAATGATCTCGCTGATCCCGGCCTTCGAGCGGCTCGTTTATCCTTATCTCGTTGCTCTTCAAACCCTGCCAAAAATTGCGATAGCGCCGCTCTTTATCATCTGGTTCGGTTATGGATTAACTTCGAAAGTCGTCATCACGGCCCTTATTTGCTTCTTTCCTATTCTCGTCAGTGTCATCGCCGGCTTTCATTCAACCGATAAAGATCAGTTGGAGATGATGAAGGCCTTCGGGGCGACGAAATGGCAGGTTCTCCTTCGGTTAAGAATTCCGTCGGCGTTAGTTCTCATCTTCGCGGGATTGGAAATCGCCGCGGTGCTCGCAGTCATCGGAGCCATCGTCGGTGAGTTTGTCGGTGCGCAGGTCGGCCTGGGATACCTCGTCATCACACTAAACTTCAGCATGGATGTTCCGGGGGTCTTCGCAGTTTTGATTATCCTCTCGATCATAGGCTTGGTGATGCACGGTCTCATGCGCTACGCGGCCCGTCGTTACATTTTCTGGATCCGTCGTAGTGAAGCGCCGGTAATGACTTGAGCTTTCCCAAAGGAGTCGGATATGCCGATTAGATGTTCCCTACGTCGCCTATTTCTATCGTCGGCGATCCTTGCCGCTGTCGCATGTAACTTCAGCGCAGCAAATGCACTCGAGAAAGTTCGGGTCTTAATTCCGGTCCGAAACATTGATGAAGCCTTCTCTCCATTCGTCGTGGCAAAGGAGAAAGGGTACTTTGCCGACGAAGGTTACGATGTCACTCTTATCGCGGTTGGGGGCTCGAACGAGTCAGCCATTCAAGTCACTTCAGGAAACGCCGAGGTCGGAGCCGCCTCACCCGGTGAGGCACTCGTCGGTATTCAGTCCGGAAAGCTCGATATCCGTTACTTCTACGGCTTGTATTATTCCAATATTTGGTCGGTGGGCGTGTTGCCCGACAGTCCGATCAAGAGCATTGCCGAATTGAAGGGCAAGAGACTTGGCGTTCAGTCAATGGGAAGCGCTGGGACAACCTTCGGGCGCGCCTTTGCACAAGCGGCTGGCCTGAATCCGGAGACGGACATTTCATTCTTGTCCATCGGTGTCGGCGCGCAGGCCGTGACCTCCGTACAGCGGAAGATGGTCGACGGCATTGTGTATTGGGACGCGGCAATCGCGAAGTTCAAATTCTCGGGGTTGTCGCTGCGAGAACTTCCTGTGGCTGAGAATCTACGTACACTTCCCGACGTCGCCTTGTTGGCGCGCAACGAAACGATCGCGAAAAACCCGAAGATGCTGACAGGTATCGCGCGGGCGGTCGCAAAGGGTTACGATTATTCGATGGCCAATCCTCAAGCGGCTGTGCTGATCACCTGGAAAGCATATCCGGAGGCGAAGTCCAAGAATCCGGATCCTAAGGCCGCCCTCGAAGAGGGCGTGGTTGTGAACCAGGCGCGATTGGGGATCTGGAATTCGAAGAAGATCGGCGACAAGCACGGCCTCATGGTCAAAAGTGACTGGGAACGCCTGATCCAGTTCTTTGTGGATCAGAAGGTAATTCCGGCTGCCGTGCCTGTCGATCACGTCATCACAAACGATTTCAACGACGCGATCAATCAATATGACCGGCCGGCTATTATTGCAGCCGCCAAGAAAGAAGACCTCTCAAAGCTTCAATAAGCGAATAGATGATGACCACTGCGGGCCGCGTCATATGTTGGACAGAGTGAACTACTTCGATCATTACAGAGTCCCACATATCGTCGCCTACCTGGTCCGGCGATGCCGAGTAGCTTGGGCGGCTGGCTTCGAGGAGGGGGGCCAGCCGCCCTCAGGCACGGGGCCGAGGCGTTTTGATTTTGACCCATTGTTCGGCGATCTCCATTTCTGAGCAGTTCTTAGCGGAGCTCCTGTTAATTCGTCGGAATCCGACGATCTTGTGGGGGCCTGCGACTAGTTTCTCGGTTGTCTTCGTGAACGCGACGCCAGCGGTTTCCGTAATATCACCGCGATGGCGGTTCCAAACGAGAGCCCCGGTGAAGCGATCAACGACCGCTTGCCCCGCCCGGCCGTACCGCGAGACCAATCCGTCATCGAAACGAGCAACAGAAAAGCGCGGCCTCACAGGGCTGCGCGTTCGTCTCGCGTACGGCGAGCATGCTCCCTAGAGATCGAGAACGAGATCGCTTAACGGAACTCCTCGGCATGTGAACACCGTGTCCGAATCTTCCGGTATCGCACCAGAGAGTTGCCTCGTGCTTCCACTTAGAACTTGCACAGCACAGCTCTCGCACTGTCCGACCCGACAGCCGCTAGGGGCGCGTATGCCCAAGCGCTCAGCGCATTCCAGCAGTGTCCCGTCTTTCGGAGACCATTGGAAAGAAACGCCGGATCGCTTGAACGATATCGAGCAGGGGCGCAGGCTGCCATCAAGCGTGTTCGTCGGTGAGATGAAGACTTCGTTATAGACGTCGAATTTTGGTACCCCGAGCGATATCAAGCCCTTGACCATGGAGGCGACCATTGCATCCGAGCCGCATAGATAGAAGCGCGCACGTTTCGCGACCAGCGAGGGGTCGATTCGTGCGGCATCCAGGCGACCGGTGACATGAAAGTCGCTTCCCAGGATGTCTGAAGCGCGTGGCTTGCTATAAAAATTCCTAACGGTCAGTCGCGGCCACCGCTTTTCAAGGGCGCGCAGCCGGTTCTTGAAGGCGTGCTCCGATCCGTTTCTGTTGCCGTACAGCAGGGTCACGAAAGGTATTTCATCGCCATCACCGAGCGAATTAAGAAGACTGATAAACGGGGTAATGCCGATACCTGTCGCGATCAGGACCAGCGGGACGGAAGACACCGTCGGCATCGTAAAAGCGCCACTCGGAGCCTCGACCTCGACCGTATCTCCGATCTTGAGGGCCTCATGTATGAGAGAGGAGAGCGAGGTCCCGGGCTCAGCGGCGCCGGCCAACGAGCGGCCCACGCAGATCGTGTAGTCCAGGCGATTTTCGACGTTGGCCGCTCCGGTCAATGAATAGGCTCGCGTCAGCAGTTCTCCGGTGTCGGGATGCGTTAGTCTGATACGAAGGTACTGTCCGGGTTCGTAATCGGGTAGGGCGTCGACTTCCTGCGGCGACAGCGAGACAGCCAGGGCTGCGTCCGATTCCCGATGCAGATGCGACACGGTGAAACGCCGGAATCCAGGCCACGAGCGGTTCTCCAAATCATCAACACACCTGACGTTGCAGGCGACCGCACGATGATTGACAGAACCGCTGACCGGATCACGTCGCTCGGCAGACACGAGGGCATTAAAATTGGAACTGGCCGCCCCCGACAGCGGGTAGGCCCGCTTACCGAGCGGTTCACAGGCCTCCCACCATCCAAACTCGGCGGCCAGTACGTCGGATGCAAGAGTATTGTCGATCTCGGCCACGAAACGCGTCAGCCCATAGCGGCTTTCGACTTCGACAGTTTGCCCGTCGCCGATGTTCTTCAGGCGCGCTGCACTGCCATGCAATCGGATCGTTGGTCGGCCGGCACGCCGCCTTAGCGAGGCGATCCCGTGATGCTGACTATGGCAGTAGACGCCGTTCTTCATGCTAATCAGAGTAAACGGGTAGAGCGAGCGATTGACGTCCTCATCTAGGTGGATCGGTACAGGCGATTGGCGATTGCGAAACAGCAGTTCCGAATAAAGCTCGACTCGTCCTGTTTCGGTTTGGAAGCCGGCCACGTGGCCTTTGGCATCCACGTGTGCGTATTTGCGCGCGGTATGTTCAATTGGACGAACGATTTGGCCGCTATTCGCTCGCAGGTCTTCGACAGTGATCCCGAGAGGCGCCAGCATGTAGTTCCAACCAGCGTCTATGTCGCCGTCGAAGAATCTGTCTCCCATGCCCATGCGTTTAGCGAGGGCAAATACCATCTCCAGATCGGAGCGCGCTTCTCCCCGTGGCGTCACGACGGCTGGGCGCAACTGAACTAAATTCTGTGCGGTTTCACTAATGTTAAAACCGAATCGTAGGCCTTCCCGCTCCCAAGGCGTGCTCGCAGGCAACAAGACGTCGGCATAACGAGCGACCGGGGTCTCGACGATGTCGCTGTGGACGTAGAATTCTACAGCTTCCAATCCACGGCGAATTTCATCGGTGTCTCCCTGCGTGAGCAGATGGTTGGATCCGAAACCCACTAACGCACGGATCGGATAAGGATCGCTCGTCACGATGGCGCGGTAAACGTCCAGCGGCTTCACGCGGCCTTCGGCCGCAGGTCCGAGCGGGCGGATGTCACGTCCGAGAGTCTTGGCCGATTGCGTCTTAGCGAGGAGAGCGGTGGAGTCGACCTTGTTCACTGGCTGCTTGCCATAGATGCGGTTGCCGCCGATTTCATCGAAGCATCCGCGAAGGGCGTAGAGCGTGGCGACTGCGCGCTCAGTTTGAGTGGCGTTGCTGCCCTGACCAATGCCCGTCCAAGAGTGGTAGGCAATTTTATGATGGCGCGCCATGAGCGATGCCGCGGCTTTTAGCTTTTCGCGCGGAACCCCGGTTATCTGCTCGACACGTTCGGGCGTCCAATTCGCACAGGCGCTCCGGAAGTGATCAAAAGCAGGCCTGCACGTGATCGCTTCACCATGAGGACCCGGAACTTCATACCGTCCGGTTAAAGCCAATCGGCGAGCGATATCGACGTCGAGCAGGCGGGTCGTGTCATAGATGTAAGGTTTACCGGCCTGGACGTCCCACGCGACAAATTGCTCGGCTGACGTGTCATTTTTGTAATTCGGAAGATCCCGCGCTCTTAGAAACAGTCCGTCGGACTCGCGGACAAGCATCGGCGAATTGGTCCATTGCCTAAGAAACTCGAGGTTGGCTCCTCCTTCCTGGATCAGGAGATTGGAGATACCTAGCGCCAAAGCCGCATCAGTGCCGGGCCGAACCTGGAGCCACACGTCAGCGTCGGCGGCGAGGGGTGTGGCTCGCGGATCGACGACGATCATGGCTGCACCATTCGCACGGCCACGCGCGATCGCATCTGCTTGAGCGAGCCAAGTGCTGGTCGGATTGTGACCCCAGAGGATGATAAGCCCGGCATGTGCATAGTCGGCGGCCGGCATGCCGACACCGAACGTGAACCGATGCGCGACATCCCGATGCCAATTGCAAACGTCAGTGGAGCTCGCGATGTTCGGGCTTCCAAATAAGCGGACGAATCGATCGATCCATTCGATGCTATCGGCGATACCGGTTCCGCTTTTCGTCGTTACAGCAAAAGCGACGCCTTCGGCCCCGTAATGCTCTCGGATATCGAGTAACTTTTCGGCACACAGATTGAGCGCCTCGTCCCAGGAAATGCGTACCCACCCAGGATCGGGATCCGTCTTAGGCCGCGTGCGGCGCGTCGGATAGAGGATCCGATTATTTGCAGCCACAATCTCCGGACCAGCCCTTCCTTTCGGACAAACGGCGTATCCAGTGGGATGGCTGGCATCATTTCGCACAGCGACCAGCCGGTCGTTCTCGACCACATTGATCGTTCCGCATTGCGAGCCGCATAGCGTACAGAAGCTTCGAACCTCACCCATCGTCTGTTTTCCGTAGCGTAGCGCACCTCTGGAGAGCTCCTGCCACAAACCGATATTTCGGAACATAGAAAACGGTCGCGGCGACGTATGGGCCGGTCAAGCGCGCCAGCGGACATGTTGACCGACGAAATCTTCCGCAATCTTATGTGTAGTTGACTATTTGGTCAACACGTGTAGAAAGCAACCGCTAATAAGAAACAAGAATCGAATTGGGAGTTGATGCCAGTTTTGGCCGGATCTTCGTCAGGAGGGTGATGTGAGCAAACTTCGACTGTTTCTGTTTTTCCTGGTGGTTTCGTTAGGCGCGCACTGTGCGCCTGTGCTCGCCGCCGAAAAAGTCCAGGCTTTAATCGGCATACGAAACATGGATGAGTCGCAGGCGCCTTTCATCGTCGCGAAATATCTGGGTTATTTCAGCAAGGAGGGGCTCGATGTCGATCTGCTGAACGTCGGCGGGTCAAATGAGATCGCCATTCAAGTCGGCTCTGGCAACGCGAATATTGGCGTAGCCAGTCCTTCGCAAGCCGTGATCAGCATGCAGGAGAATGTGGCGGCGTCCTTGGACGTTCGCTACTATTATTGTTTTTCTTATAACAATATCTGGACGATGTCCGTGCCGGAAGGCAGCAGCATCAAGACGATCGCGGAGCTCCGAGGAAAGAAGATTGGTGTCCCATCGTTTGGAAGCGGCGGGCTCACTTACGGCAAGGCTTATGTGCGTTCAGCCGGACTAGATCCAGACAAGGATGTTACATTTATTCCGATCGGGTCTGGCTCCCAAGCTGCGAGTGCCATTCGGCAAAAAGTTGTCGACGCGGTCGCGTTTTGGGATGTTGCCGACGCTCGGTTCGAGCTCGCCGGCCTCCGACTAAGGAATCTTGATATCGGCGAAAAATTTGAAGCGTTGCCGGACCTTTCGCTCCTTGCAAAAAATGACACCATTAAAAACAATCCGAAAATGCTGATCGGATTTGCACGAGCGGTGTCGAAGGCGGTCGATTTTACACGCGTCAACCCGGCGGCAGCGGTTCTCATCACCTGGAAAATGTATCCCGAGAGCCGTTCGAAGGAGGCTGATCCTCAGAAGGCTCTCTCTGAAGGGCTAAAGATTCTCCAGGTACGAAGCCCCAGTTGGACGAGTCCTAAGACCAACGGCAAGAACGGACTCTTTCTTAAAGACGATTGGAAAAGTTTGAGCGATTTTCTGCTGGCAGGAGGGCAGATAGCCAAGCCCGTGCCGACCTCGCGAATATATACCAATGACCTGATCGATCAGATTAACGACTACGATCGTAACGCCATCGTCCAACAAGCGAAAAATTTTGACCTCGGATCCATTCGTTGACCGAGCTGTCTTGGAGCTTGCGATGCGCCCTCCAGCCTGCGCGCATCTATATGCGTGCAGGCGCGGTGGAAGGAATATTCAGCAAGGGCACTGATTAGGCAAAGTCTCGATGCAACATAGCTACAACACGATTGTGATAAACTGTTGAAATCGCCTCACGGAAAGCGGCTTCCTAAACCGTAGGTCGGAAGTTCGGGTCTTCCCCGGGATCGCTAGCACATTTTTGAGTGTTCTTTCCGTCCTGATTGATCACGGGCCCGCCGCTAATGCCTCTCGACGAGCCGGTAAGCCGTTTTCCATCTGCTGCCGCAGTGGTGCCTACCGGAATGATGCCGGATCCAACCGCGCAATCGACTTTCGCGGCAACACGACAGAAATTTTCTCCGGTGCTTGCGCCGCTTTTCCCCGCATCGATACGATGGCGTTTGCGTCACCATGCCGGAAGTCGGCATAATGTCCGTACGTCCGATGTCGTCCGAAGAAAATTACGGGAAAGCCGCCAATGACAATCATCGACTCTCAGGTTCATGCCTATGAGGCGAATACGCCCAAGCGCCCCTGGCACATCGTGCCGAACTGGCCCGATCACGCAACGGGTGACGAGATGGTGACGGCGATGAATGAGGTCGGTGTCGACGGCGCGATTTTGGTCTCGCCGTATTCGATGTACCGCTACGACGGCAGCTACGCCGTGGACGTGCAACGGGCTCACTCCGGCCGGATGGCCATCGTCAAGCCGGTCGATCCCGACGATCGCAACGTCGCCGATGTCATTGCCGACTGGAAGAAAACGCCCGGTACGGTTGGCATCCGTATCATGCTAACCAGGGAAGATCAGCGTGATCCCAACGACCCCGGCCTCGACCGGATCCTACGGGAAGCCGTACGTCATGACTTTCCCGTCAATATCCTTTGCTGGGACAATCTGGATGCCGGCATTGCGTTGATCGACCGCCACCCCGATGTCCGGTTCATTCTCGATCATCTCGGCATCATGCAACTGCCGCAGCAGCCCGCGCCGCTGGATCCCTGGGCCGATCTGCCGAAGGTGCTCAAGCTTGCGGAGCGCAAGAACGTCGTGATCAAGGTGAGTGGTGCTTGCACGCTGTCGCGGCAACCATATCCATTTCCGGATATCTGGGATCCGCTCGCCCGCGTGTTTGACGTCTGGGGTTTCGATCGCTGCCTGTGGGGCACCGACTGGACGCGGGCGATCACCATTGTCAATTACGAGCAGGCCGTTGAATGCTTCCGCACCACCAGCCGGATCAGCGAGGCAGAGCGCGCGATGCTGATGGGCGGTGCTTGTGCGAAGGCTTACGGATGGTCTCCGACGAAAAGCTAGCGTGACCGGCCAGAGATGATCTCGCTTTGCCGGGATCAGACCGCTTCTGCAAATTGGCTCGCCAGCGCACTGTGGTCGGTCAGCCACGTCGCGGCGTGCCGCTTGGCAAACTCCAGCGATTTGGCGAATTCGATGGCGCCGAATGGACGGCCAAAAACATGCGCATGGACGGTCAGATCGAGACAGAACGGCTTGCGGGATATGCCGTCGACATTCTCGAGAATTCGCTGCAACACGCGCGTAAAGGCCTCCGGTTCGTTGCCGTATCGGATGTAAAGCGGCATGTCGTTCACTTCCATCGTGAACGGCACCGCCATCAATGAGCCGGCAGGGGTCTTGAGCAGGTACGGCAGGTCGCTATTGAAGATATCGCCGTGCCACGCAAAGCCTGCTTCGGCCAGCAATTCGGACGTGCTTTGGCTTGGCGTGCAGCGTGGGCTTATCCAGCCGCGGGGACGCTGGCCGGAAGACAGCTCGAGCGCCTTGAGGCACCGCAGCAGATCTGTCTTTTCTTCCTCGCGCGTCTGATAGGCGGGCACGATGTTCTGGCCCCAACTATGTGCGGCGATGTCGTGTCCGGCAGCGACGATCGCTTTCATCAATGGCTGATATCGTTCGGCCAGGATGCCGCTGACATAGAACACCGCTTTGACACCAGCGGCGGCAAGTATGTCGAGCAGGCGCCACGCACCAACCTCGGGTCCATAGGCCGCCCAGGACTGCCCTTGCAGGTCGAGCACGCCAGATTTCAACGGATTGCCCATCGGCCCGATGCCGGGCGCGCTGTCGTCGGTCCAGCCTTCGAGCATGACGCTGACGGAGAGCGCGATTTTTCGCTCGGCGGGCCAATTGCGGGGCAGTGTCGATGCCGTCATGACGATCCTGATTTTCTCAGTTGTGCTGGATACGAGGCAGGCGTCAGGCGACGCGATTTTCTAACGTGCCGATGCCTTCGATTTCGCAGGTGACGACGTCGCCAGACTTCAAGAAGTGGGGCGGCTCCATCGCATATCCCACGCCTGACGGCGTGCCGGTGGCGATGATATCACCCGGCTCCAGCGTCATGCCTTGGGAGAGATTGGCGATGATACGGGGGATCGAGAAGATCATGTGCCTGGTATTCGAGCGTTGCCGAACTTCGCCATTCACGCGCAATTCGATATTGAGCGCTTGCGCATCCGGGATGTCTGACTTGAGCACGACACCCGGGCCAATTGGGCAACTGCCATCGAGGCCTTTGCCTTTGAACCACTGGTCATGGCGGCGCTGCAAATCTCGCCCGGTGACGTCGTTGATAATCGTGTAACCAAAGATGTGATCGAACGCCTTGTCCATCGGGATGTCGCGGCCGCGTGTCCCGATAATGAGACCAAGCTCGACCTCATAGTCGAGCTTCTCGGTCACGCCGACATGCGCGGGAATCAGCCCACCATGCGCGATAACGGATGTGGGCGGCTTAGTGAAGAATTGCGGGAATTCCGGCAGTTTGGCTTCGGTCCCGCGGGCACGGTAGCCTTCGTTGACATGTTCGACATAGTTGCGGCCGACGCAGAACACGTTCTTCTGTGGCCGAGGGATCGGAGCCATCAGCCTCACATCAGACAGCCGATAGATGGCCTCCTTGAAGCTGCCGGCTTGTGCCTGAACGAGAAGGCGTTTGACTGCATTGATTCCGGCATCTCCTGCTTGGATCAATGTTATCAGGTCTTCGAAGATCGCGCCGTGATCAGCAGCGGCGCGCTTAAGATCGAGCACGGCGCCATCGCTGATCAACGCCCCAAGCTTTACGGAGCGGTCATGGTCAAACGTCACAAGTTGCATCATGGGTCTCTATCGGTGACTGCAATGGGCAAGGAGGAGTGAGTTCATTCGTGACGTCACCGGCCGGCGTCAACTGAATTTCAGATCCAGCAGATGCGCGGCGTTTTTGCCCAGGATCGCAGCCTTCTGGCTGTCGTTCAGACTTTCCGTCGCGAACACATGGTCTACGGGGTGCTCTTCCCAAGGAATCGGTTGGTCGGTGCCGAGCATGATCTGGCTGGCGCCGACTTGAGCGACGAGATGCCGAAGCGCCTCCGGCGTGAATACCAAAGAGTCGAAATACAACTGATTAAGATACTCGGTCGGCTTCTTTTTCAGTTGAATCGTCGGATCGCAATTCTGGGGCGAGACGAAGCATGCGTGATCGGAGCGCGGCGCATAAGACGGCAAATAACCGCCGCCATGAGCCGAAAGCACCTTGAGTTTCGGAAACTTATCCAGAACGCCTTCGAAAATGAGTTTCTGAAGCGCAATCGTGGTGTCGAGCGGATTTCCCACAACATTTGCCAGCCAACCATTACCCTTGAAGCGGGACGCCAACTCTCCGAGCCGGTACGGATGGATGAACAGCGTGGCGCCAAGTTCTTCGGCTTTCGCCAAGACCGGGTGAAATTTAGGATTGGCGAAGTCGACGCCTCCCACATTCGCGCCGATGGCAGCGCCTTTGAGGCCCTTTTTCTTGATCGCGTCCTCGAGTTCCTGCACGGCGAGGTCGGGATGGTGCAGTGATAGAGAAGCGAATGCGGCAAAGCGATCCGGATGCGATGCGCAAAGCTCGGCAAGCTTTTCATTGTTGATCTGGACGATCTTGGCCGAAAGGTCGCGATCTTTTCCATACCAGTAGGGGTTGATCGACAAGACCTGCATGTCGATGCCCATAGCATCCATCGACCGCAGGCGGTTCTCCACCACGATAAAATGCTCTTGCTGGCCCTTGGTCGGCGGCAAGATGCGCGCGACCGCGTCACCCATCAGCTCGAGCGACTCGTGGAACAGGCAATGCGCATGGACATCGACTGTTCTAATGCGCTTGCCGCTGACCATCACGGGTAAACGGCGCGGCGCATGGTGCTGCGCGCTCGCGGCATCGAGCATTCCGCAACTGCAGAAGGCCAGGCCGCCTGCAAGGCCCTTCATAAACGTGCGGCGTGTGGTCATGACGTCAGCCCCCCGTAATTGAGCCGCCCTTGCGGGCAATCTCGGCCGATCTTTTTATGTGAGTCCGTTTGTCGAACCGTCGATCGAAGCAGTGTTGGCTTTCGCTTGACACGGTCCCGACGAACGACTTATTGAAACGATCGTTCGTTTTAGTCAAGGGATACGATGGCCCGCGTCTCAGCTTTCGCGAAATCGTTAGATGACGCACCCGGCAAATTGTCGGTGCGTCAGCGCTTGATGGATGCGTCGGAGCAGTTGTTCGCCGAGCATGGTTGGAACGCTGTCAGCATTCGAACGATCGTTACGGCGGCGGGGGTCAATCTTGCTGCGCTGCATTATTATTTCGGATCGAAGGAGCAACTGCTCTCCGAGATTTTCACCGCCCGTGCAAAGCCGATTGCCGAAGAGCGCGTTCGCTTGTTGTCGGAGATCGATCTCGACAATGCACCGTCGCTCGAGCGTATTCTGGAGGCATTCCTCAGGCCGGCTTTGACGATCGGATCGGACGAACGATTTGGCGGTCGTGCGTTCGTCAAGCTTCGCGCCCGGTTGGCGACGGAGCCCGAGCAAGTCAGCCGCCGCATTTTGTCGAGTGCGTTCGATGAATCGAGCCGTGAGTTTCTTGAAGCTCTTGCGCGCGCTCTGCCTGATCTTCCGAGAGAAGATCTGGAATGGCGTTTCCATTTCATGCTGGGCACGATGTTCTATACGATGGCAGACGCCGGTCGCATTCAGTCACTGACCGGTGGACGTTGCGATCCCGGCCGCGTGGAAGACGCGCTTGCGCACATCATTCCGTTTCTCGCCGCTGGCTTTCGATCGAAGCCGGACTCCAAACCCACGACGACAGCAAGACGGCGACCCAGATGAACGAGCATGGGTCTGCGATCGATCCGGTTGCCCCTCGCTGACTCATCACATGAACTCCCGCGGCAGCTTGAACCGACGCGGTGCGGCCAAAATATTCGCGCAGGCGAAAGCCTAACGACAAATAAATCACGGGGGCGAAGACCCCGATTTGAGGAGAGAACGCTATGCTGAGACAACATTCCGGCGGCCTGTCACGGCGCAACATGTTGCGCGCCACGGCGTTTGCCGGCGCTGCGGCGATGGGGCTATCACCACGCGGCGCGAGGGCCGCTAATTATCCCGCGCGACCCGTCAAGATCATCGTTCCTTTCGCGCCCGCCGGCCCGACCGACATCATGGCGCGCTTTGTCGCTGCCAACCTGGGCAACGCAATCGGCGGTTCGGTCATCGTCGATAATCGTGCGGGCGCCGGCGGCAATATCGGAATTGGCGTGACTGCACATTCCGAGCCGGACGGCTACACGCTGCTCATCACCTCGAGCGCTTATGTCGTCAATCCCGGCCTCTACGCCAAAATTCCCTACGATCCTTACAAGGATTTCACACCGATCGCCGAGTTGGGGACGTCGCCAAACGTATTTCTCGTAGATCCCAAGCTCGGGATCAATTCGATCGAGGAACTGGTCGCGCGCGCCAAGGCCGAGCCAAATCTTCTCAACTACGCAAGCCCTGGCATCGGCACGACGCCCCATCTGTCTGCCGAATTGCTCAAGATCAACGCCGGCATCAACCTGACTCACGTCCCGTTTCCGGGTGCAGGCCCTGCAATTCAGGCCATTCTCAGCGGAACCGTCCAAGTCTGTTCGGCGTCGCTGCCTCCGGCGCATCCACACATCCAGAGCGGTGCACTTAAGGCGCTGGCCCTCACCGGCGCCAATCGATGGTTCGACCTGCCGAACGTGCCCACCATGATCGAGGTCGGCTACAAGGATTTCATCGCTGATACCTTTCAGGGCTTTCTTGCGCCGGCCAAGACGCCGCCCGAGATCGTGCAACTGCTGGCAACGAAGGCCGTTGCGATTCTCAAGGATCCGAAGCTTGCTGAGAAGTTGCGCGACAGCGGCTTCGAGGTGATCGCAAACGGTCCCGAAGGAATGCAGAAGCGGATCAACGACGAAGTGCCGAAGTGGCGCGATATCGTCAAAAAGGCCGGTATCAAGCCCGTCTGACGATCGGACATCTCTTGCGTATTACTGATATCATCGAGAAGTCCGTTCCCGTCGCGTCGACAATGCGGAATGCAGCGTTCGATTTCTCCGAAATGACGACGTCGGTCGTCGCAGTGGTGACCGACGTCGTGCGTGGCGGCAAGCCAGTAATTGGTTATGCCTTCAATTCGACAGGCCGCTACGCGTGCGGGGCGGCGATGCGTGCGCGCTTCGTGCCTCGCATTCTGTCGGCCGAGCCGGACTCATTGCTCGATGATGCCGGCATCATTGATCCAGGCAAGGTCATGCAGCGCATGATGATGCGCGAGAAGCCGGGCGGCGATGCCGAGCGCTCGGTCCCGATCGGCACGATCGAGACGGCAGTGTGGGATGCTGTCGCGAAGATTCTGGATCGGCCGCTTTGGCACGTTCTCGCCGAGCGTTTCGCCAGTGAGGCCTTGCAGAAGGTGCCGTGTTACGTCGGCGGCGGATGGTACAAACCGAAAGATGACCTGGCGGCCCTGCATGACGAAGTCAGGCGTCATCTCGGCGACGGCTATACTCATCTCAAGATCAAGGTCGGGGGCGTTTCGATCAAAGACGATCTTGTACGGATCGAGTCCGCGATTTCGCTGATTGGCGCTGCGGAGCGTCTTGCTGTGGATGCCAATGCGGCGCTGTCGGTGGATCGTATGCTTGGCTATGGCGAAGCGCTCGCGCCATTTGGTTTGCGCTGGTTCGAAGAGCCGTGCGGCCCCCTCGACTACGCTTCGTTCGCGCGGCTGGCGGAATCATACGGCGCCCCGCTTGCAACGGGTGAGAACCTGTTCTGCCAACAGGACGTGGAGAATCTGTTTCAGTTCGGCGGGTTTCGCAAGGATCGCGACATCCTGCAGGTCGACCCGCCACAAGCCTACGGCGTCACAGCTTACGCTCATATGGTCGCGCGTGTCGAAGCGCTGGGCGGTTCACGTCAACGCATCTTTCCCCACGGCGGCAACATGATGTCGTTTGCGCTCGTTGCAGGCCTCGGCCTCGGTGGATGTGAAGCCTATCCCGGCGTCTTTGCAGCCTTCGGCGGCTTTGCCGATGGCATGAACGTTCATGACGGCGAAATCACCGTACCGGACTATCCCGGCATCGGTTTCGAGGCCCAGCCCGCGCTGTATCAAATCATGCGGGGGATCACCGATGTCTAATGCTCACACGGACTACAGGTCGTCATGATCATCACGGACCGCAATCGCGACTATTATGCCGGCGCTTTGATGGCCATGATCGGCGCCGGTACGGCGTATCAAGGCAGTCAGTATGGCATCGGGTCGCTGGCGGCGATGGAATCGGGTTTCTTTCCGACCGTGCTTGGGGTCCTTCTGGTTCTCGTCGGAGCTGCGATTGCAGCGACCAACGGCAAGGCCGGTGAGGCGACGATAGGGTTGGAGAATGCGCAACACGGCGCACCGGCCGCGGTGGACTGGCGTTCCTGGATCGCGATCATTGCCGGCGTCTGCCTGTTCATGGCGTGCTCTGAGTATCTCGGGCTACTTCCCGCGATCTTTTCGTGCGTTTTCGTCTCGGCGATCGGCTCCCGGGCGACGAGCTGGAAGCAGGCATTCGCGCTTGCGATCGGTGTGACCGTGTTCGGCGTGCTGCTGTTCGGTTATGGGCTGCAAGTCCAGATTCCGATTCTGCGAGGATTTTGAGATGGTCACGACCGGCTTTGTCGACTTGGTTCACGGTTTCGGAATCGCGCTCGAGCCGCATAACCTCATGTGGTGCTTTCTCGGCGTGCTGATCGGCAATCTGGTCGGCGTCCTGCCCGGTATGGGCGTACTGTCGTCCATTTCGATCTTGCTGCCGCTGACCTTCTCGATGCAGCCGGTTGCGGCTTTGTTGATGCTCGCGGGCATCTACTACGGCGCGCAGTATGGCGGCGCGATCTGCTCGATCCTGCTCAATCTGCCGTGCCATCCGCCTCACGCGGTCACCTGCCTCGACGGTTTTCCGATGACCAAGCAGGGACGTGGCGGCGTCGCACTCGGCGTGACCATGATGGCGGCGATCTTCGGCGCCGCATTCGGCATCATTCAAATGATCTTCATGGCGCCGTTCATTGCCAGCATCGCGTTCAAGTTTGGTCCGCCCGAAATCTGTTCGTTGATGCTGCTGGGGCTTCTGGCCGGATCTACCCTCGCGAAAGGCTCTCCGCTTAAGGGCATCGCGATGACGATCTTCGGCATCATTCTCAGTCTGGCCGGTACCGACGTCAATACGGCCAGCGAGCGATTCACGTTCGGGCTGATCGATCTGGCCGACGGTTTCGAACTGGTTGCCGTGTCGCTTGGTCTGTTCGGCATCGCCGAATTTCTCAAAAGTGCGAACAACTCCGCTCCGGTGAATACGACCTATGCGAAGCTCGGCTGGCGCGATCTGCGCCCCGCGCGCGCCGACATGAAGGCTGCGGCATTTCCGATTTTGCGCGGCACATTGATCGGCTCGCTGTGCTCGATGATCCCCGGCACCGGTCCGACGATTGCTTCCTTCGTCGCCTACGCTGCGGAAAAGAAGGTCTCCAAAACACCCGAGCGATTTGGACATGGCGCGATCGAGGGGGTTGCCAGTCCCGAAGCCTCGACGCATTCGGCCGTTCAAGGCGATTTTATCCCGACGATGAGCCTCGGTATCCCCGGAGACGCGGTCATGGCGTTGCTCATGGGCGCTTTGATGATCCAGGGTATTCAACCCGGGCCACGCCTGATCGTCGAACATCCCGACATCTTCTGGGGATTGATCGCCAGTTTCTGGATCGGCAACATCATGCTGGTGTTCCTCAACGTCCCGATGATCGCCATCTGGGTCAAACTGCTGACCGTTCCTTACCGCTATCTGTATCCGACAGCGTTGTTCTTCGTCTGTATCGGTGTCTTTGCGTCGCGCAACGACATGTTCGACGTCGGCGCAACACTGGTGTTCGGCATGTTCGGCTATCTGCTGATCAAGCTGCGGTTCGAACCGGCGCCGATCCTGCTCGGATTCGTTCTCGGGCCGCGCCTCGAAGAGAATTTCCGTCGTTCGCTGGTGCTTTCGCGCGGCAGCCTGCGGATATTCACCGACCATCCGATCAGCGCGACATTCCTGGTGATCTCGGTTCTGCTCGTCGTGGTGCAGGTCTATGCCCGGTTTCGCAAGATCCAACCGCCGACCGTGATCCCGTCCGCAGCATTTGATTGAAGCGGCGCCTGCGCAGGCTGCGGATGTTGGCGCGCGCACCTGGTGTTGCGCATGACGCAAAGGTGCCGAGGCTGCTCGTTGAGCGCCTCGGACGCTGGGCCTGATCCGGCATGAATGCCCGATTCAGAAGTCCGCATGATGCGGACTTCTGAATCGCTACACTAGTCTTCCTGGTGAACCGTGTAGGGCGTGGAGAAAGTCGAGAGGATTTCCTCGGCGCGCTCGCGCAATCCCGGTTGCGCTCCGAGCATGACGAATGCGGTCTTCAGCCCGCCGCCGGTATGCTCGACATCGAGCCGCCACTTGCCGCTCACATCGCGCATGGCTTCGTTGAAGACGCGCTTGGCGGCGTCCAACTGCAAGACGTGCTTGATGGGCTTGCCGACTGCGGTCAGCGGCAATTTGTCGAGGAAGACGATCTCCTTCGGCACCGCCGGCCGTTCGGGAATGCGATCGGCTGCGAAACGCAGCAACTCCTCAGCCGTGATACTGGCGCCGGGGTGCAGTTCGACATAAGCGATCGGGAGCTCGCCGGCGTATTGATCGGGCTTCCCGATGGCCGCGGCCTGCGAGACGTGGGGTGACTGCAACAACGCGTTCTCGATCAGGCCGGGCTCGATGTTGTGTCCGCTGCGAATGATCATGTCCTTCTGCCGGCCGCTGATGCGCAGATAGCCGTCGGCGTCCATGTTGCCGAGGTCCCCCGTGACGAAGAAACCATTGGGCAGGAAGGTGCCGTGGTTTTGCGACGGGTCGAGATATCCGCCGGCAACGCCAGGACCACCGACGAGCACCATTCCATCCTCACCAGGCGCGCAATCGCGCTCGATTGTGCCGTCAGGTCCCATTTTGACGATGCGGATCACCATGTAGGCCACCCGGATGCCCGAATAGCCCTGGCGTTGTTCGCCGTCCCTTGGATCCACCGTCGCGTGGCTGGTGTTTTCCGTCAGGCCATAGGTCTGGAGAGCTCGCGCGCCGGTGATTTCGCCGATGCGCTTTTGCACGGACGGCGCTATGGCAGTCGAACCCGTCGCAAAATAGGGGCGCAGGGAGCTGATGTCCTCAGTGGTCGGCGGATTTTTCGCCAGCACCGAGAGCGATGTCGGTACGCCCGAGATCTGCGTGATGCCGAAGCGCTCCACGTAGCGCCAGTAGGACGCGATATAAGCCTTGTCGCGCGCTCCGTGCATACTTGGGATCACGGTGGTGTGGCCGTCCGCCGTCGAGACGAGACCTCGCACCAGCAGCCCGCCGATATGGAACAGCGGCGTGTCGGAAAGCACGACGTCGTCTGGCGTAAAGCCCAGGCACAGGTTTGCCGCCCACTGCCGATAGACGAGCCCTCCGTGCAGGAGCCGCACAATCTTTGGATGACCGGTGGTGCCGCCCGAATGCACATAGCAGGCGACAGTGTCGCGCCGCGCTGTCTCACGCGAAAAGGCCAACTTGTCATGCGGGTGGACGGCGGCGGCTTCGATCAAGTCGTTTGCGTGAGCCGGAGCGAAAGGATCATGAAGCGTGAACAGTCGTGGCGGCTGGCGCATCTCGGCGAGAGCATCACTCACGTTCTCCCAAATCGAAAAGCCCGGTGTTGGCCCGAGCGTGACGACGGCTTTCGCGCCGGAGCTCTCAATCAGGTCGCGCAACGCCTGCGCATTGAGCATCCAGTTGATCGGAAAGGGCCGCGCGGCAAGCAGGCCGCCGATCAAAAGAGGAAACAGCGCCGGCACTGTCGGACTTACGATCGCGACCACGTCGTCTTTGCCGAGGCCGCTCGCGCGCAACAGGTTGGCAATTTGCAGGGCGCGATGCTCGAGATCTTCGAAGCTCCACGTGATCAGCGGGCCATCGATTTGCCCGTTGTTGGTTACGTGCAGAGCGGCGCGCTGGGGATTGATACGGCAGCCGTTGAGCAGGCTGAGCGCGAAGTCCCATTGCGTGATTCTCTCATCCAGCGGAATGCGCTCGATTTCGATGACGTCGGCCGGTGTGCGCAGCGGCGGATAGTGGCGTCGCGGAGCGCTGGTGCCGTCGATGTCGAGTTCGGGCGACGTTTCGAGGTCGGCCATTATAGTCAACGCCTTTTCGCCAGAGAGAGCGTACGCTGCGCCAAACGCACATTCGCGTAGTCGACCATCATGCCGCGATATTTCACCGCCCCGACACCGCGCGCCTCTCCCTCCTCGAAGGCAGCCAGCAGCCCGGTGGCGTAGTCGACTTCTTCTTCGCTTGGCGAAAACACCTGGTGCATCACCGCTACCTGTGTCGGATGGATAGCCATCTTGCCGACGAAGCCAAGTTCGCGGGCGATCTCGCATTCAGTGCGCAGCGCGTCGGTGTCCCGCAAATTCATGAAGACGCCATCGACGATCCATTGCAGACCGGCGGCTCGCGCATCGACCACCATTTTGCTGCGCGCATAGGCGAGCGCGCGACTCTCCGGCGTCCAGCGCCCGCCGAGATCGACCATGAAGTCGCCCTCTTCGGCACTGGCGAGCGACATGCCGCACACCCGCGTCGATGCGCGAGCCATTTCGAAGGTGTTGCGCAGGCCCAGGCAGGTCTCGATCAGTGGGAGGATCGCCAGATGGCCCGCAGTCGCGCCCAGCTTCTCTTCGACGGACGTGAGCAGTGCCGCGACCGCGCGCACGTCATTTTCGCTGTCCGCCTTCGGCAGGATCACGCCGGCCACATTGGAAAGGTCGCGGGCTTGTCCGAGCACCGCAAGATCGCTGACCGCATCCCCAGCGCGCGGATTGCTGATGCGCAAAAACATCGGCTTTGCCAGTCCCGCTGCGAGAACACTGGCAATGTTTCGTCTCGCTTCGTCCTTGGCGTTGACGGGCACGGAGTCCTCGAGGTCGAAGATCAGCGCATCGGCCTCGCCGGTCTGAGCCTTGGCAAGCAGTTCGGGGCGGCTGCCCGGCGCGAACAGCAACGTGCGGTGGAGAGGAATTGACGTGGTTGACATGGTTCTCTTTTCGCGTGGGTCGATCAGCGACCGCGCCAGACCGGCGCTCGTTTCTCGAGGAAGGCGCGCGGGCCTTCCGTCGCGTCTTCGGTAGTATAAAGAAAGGCCGCCAGGTCTTGCTCCAGGCGGATGCCATCATTGAGCGAGAGCTCGGCGCCGCGCTGGATAGCGGCCTTGGCCGAACGCACGGCGACCGGCGCCTGCGCCGCCATCTCCGCGGCCAGCGCGACAGCTTTCGCCAGCAGTTCGGCTTGCGGCACGACGTATTCAACGATTCCAAGCGCCAGGGCTTCGTCCGCGCTCACGCTGCGGCCGGTCAGGATGATCTCGAGTGCGCGCGCCTGGCCGATGCGGCGCGACAATCGCTGTGTGCCGCCATTGCCAGGCATCAACCCGCGCTTGATTTCCGCGAACGCAAAGCTCGCGCTCTCCGCCGCGAACACCAGGTCGCAAAGCAACGCGAGTTCGAAGCCCCCGCCGATCGCCACGCCGTTGATCGCGGCTATGATCGGTTTGTCGAAAGCAGCGATGCCTTCTGCCTGAGCCCAACGGAAACGCTTCATCTCGGCGACCGGCATGTCGGCATTGATCTGCGCAAACTCACGCAGGTCCATTCCGGACGAAAATGCCTTCTCGCCACTGCCCGTGAGCACTGCAGCGCCGATCTCGGGATCGCGCCGAAAAGCTTCCAGCGTCTCCCGCAAGTCAGCGCGCATCTGCATGCTGATAGCGTTCATCGCCTGCGGGCGGTTCAAGGTGATGATCGCCACCCGACCCTGTACGGACACGTTCAATGTTTCTGGCAATCGCGAAGCGCTATTCATGGATGAACGAGCCTTGTCAGCTTGCTTGTTGATCGTCGTCCTGGAGCCACAACCGCCTGCGTCATGTTCAGGCCACTGGCACGGGACCTTATGGTGCGTAACTCAAACGATTGCATGAAGCAAGCGTTTGCTTAAAATCACGGACAGGTTTAAGGTGGCTCCGGCTAACCAGAGGACCAAGATGGGTATGGCGAAAGTGGCCGAGCAAACGGTGGACGCCGCCTCAGGCACTCCCGAACGAATACTCCTGGCGGCGGAAAAGCTGTTCAGCGAGCGCGGCGTCGATGCGGTCAGCCTGCGCGAGATCACGGCCGCCGCCGGTGTCAACACCGCGGCCGCGCATTATCATTTCGGTTCGAAGGAAGCCGTGCTGCAGGAGCTGTTCGCGCTGCGCGCGCAACCGATCGCAGACCGCCGCGAAGAATTGCTCAGTCAGCTCAAGCTCGACGGGTCCGGTCGGCCGATCCTGGAAGATATCCTGGCCGCGTTCCTGCGACCCGGGCTCGAAGCCTTGGGCACGCCCGATGGCATGGCCTTCTCGATGATGCGCGCGCGTATGGCGTTCGAACGCGAGGAGGTGCGGCGGGCCGCACTCAGCAAAGCCTTCAATCGGACCAGCGAGATGGCGCTAAACGCGCTGATGAAAGCTCTGCCTGACTTGCCGAACAAGACTCTGCATTGGCGCTTTCATTTTCTGCTCGGTTCGATGGTCTACACCATGGCCATGCCCGGCCGCATCGAGTCGATCACCCATGACGGCATCGACACGGTGGATCCGGAGGCCGCATTGGCCCAACTCGTCCGATTTGCTGCAGCCGGGTTCCGTGCGCCATGAGTGAAATGCATTCAGAGCAGGGCGCTCCCCACGGCTTGTCCACGCGTATCGACGCCGGCGTGCTGACGCTGTCATTCGCGCGCGGCGACTTGAATCCGGAACTGGGCCGGATCTTGCTCGCCGAGCTTCAGGCCGTGGCGGCGAATGAGTTGGTTCGCGTGGTCGTCTTGTGTAGCGCGGCCGGTGGTCTCCGCGGCAGCATAGCGCCCGGTATCTGCGGCGATCTGGTGCGACAGCTACGCGCCTTGCCGCAGCCGGTCATCGCGAAGCTGCGCGGTGCTTGGCATGGCAGCGTGCTCGCACTCGTCGCCGCTTGCGACATCGTCTACGCCGCCGATGACGCCGAATTTCAATTGGACGAGGCGAACAACGGCACCTTCATCAGCGGGCCCGTGGGACAGGCCTTATCTTCCGTGATGACCCGACGCTCAGTCAGCCAGCATGCGCTCGACGGTCGGCCGTTCAACGGCATCGAAGCCGAACGCAACGGTCTCGCGACGCTCAGTTTTGCGCCGGCCGACCTCGACGGCGAGACCGACACGCTGTTGGCGAGCCTGCTGGAAAAAGATCCGCTCGCACTCCAGTTTACCAAGCAGACCCTTCGCCACGTCCCGACTATGGGGTGGGACGCTGTGCTCGACTACAACGCCGCTAAATTCGCCGAACTCAAGTCGATTCAGGCCGGCAAGCCGTCGGCCCGCGCGGCGGCGGTCGAGAGTTTTCTGGCCGGCACAAGCAAGCCCGGCCTCGGGAGTTAGCGCATGCTCCGCCTCGAGGATCGCGACGGCGTCCGCCTCATCGGGCTTGACCGCGCAGCCAAGCGTAACGCCATCGGCGTGGAGCTGACACTGGCGATGGAAGCGGAGTTGCTGCGCACCCGCGACGATGCCGCGGTCCATACGGTGATCTTCCATGGCATCGGCGGTCATTTCTCTGCCGGCATGGACATGAAGGACTTTTTTGACAGTTCCACCCGGCCACCGGATCTGCTGCGTCGTGCGCGCACCGCGACGGATCATTGGCGTACGCATCTGCTGCGCGAACTCACCCAGACCATCATCACGGCCGTGCAGGGTTACTGCTTCGGCGGCGCGCTTCCCATATTGGCCGCGTCCCATGTCGTGATCGCGGGCCGGGACGCGCGCTTTGGCCTTCCCGAAATCAATTTTGGCCTCGTGCCTGGCGCCCAGATCGTCAAAGCCGCCATGGAGATGACGACACCGCGCGGCATCGCTCATGCCGCGCTGACCGGCCGGCCTTTCGATGCGGAGCGGGCACGGCGCTGGGGCATCGTGAGCGAGATCGTGGACGGCGATCCACTGCATCGCGCGCTCGAAATTGCTGCGCGCGCCGCACATTGACAGACCTTCAAATTCAACTATACGCTTTAAACAGTTGATTGAAAGAGACCTTGAGATGAATTTCGGCATTACCAGTGATCAGGAAGCGATGCTCGGCCACGTTCGTGCGTTGCTAGACGATGTCTGCGACATGGCCTACGTGGCCAAATGCGACGAGACCCGCACCCCGCCGCGCGAAGCCTTCGATGCCATGGCCCGCAACGGATGGCTGGGCTTGATCGCGCCTGAGGAATATGGCGGCGCTGGCGGTTCACCCACTGACCTCGCTCTGCTGCTGGAAGAAACCGGCAATCACTTCGAAGAACTCGGGCTTTGGCTGTTTCGCAACTTCACTTACGGATGCTACGCGGTGCTCAAACACGGCACTGACGAGCAGAAGCGGCGCATCGTGCCCGGCGTCGTGAAGGGCGAACTGTCGTTCGCTTTCGGATTGACCGAACCCGATTCGGGATCTGACGCTGCCGCATTGAGAACGCGCGCCGTCGCTGACGGCAGCGACTTTGTGATCAACGGGCGCAAGCAGTTCACCTCCGGCATGGACATTGCCGACTATGTCCTTCTTGCCCTGCGCACGAGCGACCAGGGTAAGAAGCAACTGGGCATCAGCACGTTTATCGTCGATACAAAATTGCCAGGCATCGAGGTGCGCAAGATCCCGACGCTCGGTCAGCATGCTATCGGCACCACTGAGGTCACGTTCAATGACGTGCGGGTGCCGGCTACAGCTCTGCTCGGTCAACTCGACAAGGGCTGGGCGATCTGTGAGGACACGTTACGCTATGAGCGTCTGTGCCTCTCCGCTGCGCGAATCGGAGCGGCGCGCCGCGCGTTCGAGCTCGCGCTCGATTATGCCAAGACGCGCACTCAGTTCGGCAAGCCGATCGGCAGCTTCCAGGTCACGCAGCATAAGTTCGCGGACATGAAGGTCATGCTCGATACGTCGCAAACGATGATCCGTCGCTATGCCTGGTTGATGGAGAACGGCAAGGCCGAGCGTGCCGACACCGCTGTCATCAAGTATTACATCGCTGAATCGTACAAAACGATATCCGACGTTTGTCTGCAGATCTTCGGCGGCTACGGCTACTGCATGGAGTATCCGATGCAGCGCTTCTTTCGCGACTCGCGGCTGGCGACCATTGGCGGCGGGACGTCGGAAATCCAGAAAAACATCATCGCTGCAACGCTTGGGTTGTGAGGAAGCGGAATGTCGAAACTCTCACTCGAACAAGCCGACCGGATCGCCGACGGCACCTTGGCCAAGGGCCGTGAACTCGGCTTTGCGCCGTTGACCGTCTGCATTCTGGACGCTGGCGGTCATGTCGTCGTCCTCAAGCGCGCCGATGGTGCCAGCATCATGCGGCCAGAACTGGCCACCGCGAAGGCGTGGGGTGCCCTCGGTATGGGCTTCGGTGGTCGCGAATTGGCGCGCAGAGCGAATGCCGTACCCGGATTCTTTGCATCGCTGAATGCGATCTCTGACGGTCGGATGGCTGCGGTCGCGGGCAGCGCCTTGCTGCGTGACAACAACGGCGAGATTGTCGGTGCAGTCGGGGTCTCTGGCGACACCTCCGATAACGACGAGGCTGCACTTGTCCCCGCGGTCCTCGCAATCGGCCTGACACCGGACATCGGCGACCCCCTGCCTAAATAAGATCTGCATGCTCTCCGAGTAGTGTGCCATCGGCGGCGATCTGACCGGTTTCAACAACTCCGCAGTCGATGGATCATCGCCATTGTCCATGCTGTTCGCCGAACGATGGGCGGTCCACGGGCGACTTCCATAGAGTCCGCTGGTTTCGCGCGATGACGTGCACTTAGGCGCCGTGCTGTTTGCTCTATGCAACACGCGGCGGTCACACGGTTCGTGGTCTGTCCACCGCTGGAGCGGGGGAGAGTTAGGCGGGCGCATGACCCGCGAGACATTCGCACATGGGCAACTGCGCGATGCTCATAAACGAGCGATCGAAGAGATCACCTCGTTCGATATCGTGCAGCGTCGTTCTGATCACATCGAAAAACTGAAGTTGCGTTACGTGCAGAGGAATTGCATCCCTCGCCTAACGCTTTCGCCGGTCGCTTACGGAAATAAGCGAGAGCCGGGCGCTTTGACAGCGCTGCATCTCGGGCGTTCCGCACCTCGATCTTGTCGATGCCAGTGCCTCATCTCCACGGCTCACGGTTCAATGACAATTGCTGAGATTGAGCGGGCAGCGCGCGCTGCACGAGGTCTCTGAAGTCGATAACATCATAAGCACTTGATATTGCTATATAAACTTTCTATCTTACAAGATTGACGACTTTAATGTTGACAATCGTGTCCTACAATAAGAGCTTTGCATGTCAATGCGGGGCCGCCGCGCGCCCAGCTGAAAGTGCCGTCAGAGCACGACGAGGGAGAAGCAAGGATGCGCATTCGAGCGCGGGGGAGAGCCCCCTTGGCCGCTATCGTGGCTCTCGCCGCCGTTTTCGGGTCTTCGGCAGAACCGGCGCGGGCAGAAGCCGACCACGTAGTGATCGCTGATCAAATAGGCCTGCTCTATCTGCCGCTCCGTGTCGCGGTGCAGCGGCATCTCATTGAGCAGCATGCCAAGCAGGCAGGGCTTGGCGACATCACCGTCACGCTGCGCCAGTTTAGCGGAGGCGGCGCGGTCAACACTGCGATCCTTTCAGGCAGCGTCGATATCGCAGCCGGTGGTATTCCTCCGCTGCTCAAGATCTGGGACCGCACGCGCGGCACACCCAACGAGGTGCGCGCGATGATCGCACTCACCCACATGGCCTATAAACTGTACTCGGTGGACCCGAGGATCCACACCATCGCCGATTACGCCAACATCACCGACGCCAAAATTGCCGTGCCATCGGTCAAAGTGTCGACCCAGGCGGTCACACTCGAAATGGCGGCGCAGAAGCAGTTCGGCGCCGGAAAAGCTTTCGCCCTCGATCCGCTGACCGTTTCCATGCCGCATCCGCAAGCCTATGCGGCCATGATGAACGGCAACTTGCCGGTCAAAAGCCACTTCGCAACGCTGCCTTTTACTTACATGCTGCAAAAAAGCGGCAAGGCGCACCTCGTGTTCTCGTCCTACGATCTCGTCGGGCCGCATACAGGTGTCGTGCTCTACAACACGCGCAAATGGAAAGACGCGAATCCAAAACTGTTCAAGGCGGTTGCTGATGCCTTTTTCGAAGCGCACGAATGGATCAAGGCCCATCCGCGCGAGACTGCGGAGCTCTTTGTGAAGACAGAGAAGTCGGCCGAAACCGCCGACGAAGTGCTCGAAATGATTTCCGACAAGGCGGAGGTCGAATACCGGCCGGATATCCGCGGCACCTACGTCTACGCCCAATTCTTGAAGGAGAACGGAGACCTGTCGACCCTTCCGGCAAGCTGGAAGGATTATTGCTGGGAAAGCGTCACCGATCTTCCGGGCAACTGACGGAGTTTTCGATGCTTGCCATATCGTCACCTCGTCCACTTCTGGAAGTCGATCGCGTCACACTCCGCTATGAGACCCCGACTCAGAAGGTCGTCGCAGCCAAGAACGTCACCTTCCAGGTTTATCCGAGTGATCGCTTCGTGCTGCTCGGCCCCTCCGGGTGTGGAAAGTCGACCCTGCTCAAGGCGATCGGTGGCTTCATGCCGCCGTCCGATGGCGAGATTCGTCTCGATGGCGTGCGCGTGCGCGAACCCGGACCCGACCGCATGTTTGTGTTCCAGGAATTCGACCAGCTGCTGCCCTGGATGACGGTCTCGGAAAATCTGCGCTTTGCACTCGCCAATTGCGGACGCCGCATCTCGCGCAAGGAGGCTTGCGAGATTTCCGATCGTTATCTCGACAAGGTCAAACTCTGGAAGTTTCGCGACGCCTATCCTCATACATTGTCCGGCGGCATGAAGCAGCGCGCGGCCATCGCCCGCGGACTTGCGATGCAGCCAGCGATCCTGCTGATGGATGAGCCGTTCGCAGCCCTTGATGCGCTCACGCGCCGTCAGATGCAGGATGAGTTATTGGAGCTGTGGGAAGAGACCAAGTTCACTGTCATCTTCGTCACCCATTCCATTGACGAAGGGGTCATCCTCGGTAGTCGCATCCTGATCCTCTCACCGCATCCAGGCAGGGTCAGGGCCGAGATCAATACACATGAGATGGACCGCAGTCAGGCCAACGCCCCGAAGGTCGCGGCGACTCGGGACCGCATCTATCGCATGCTGTTCGATCGCGCCCCGGACATGGCGGAGGCGCACTGATGGTGAAGGCTGCAACCGACCTTGACACTCAACTTGGCACCGAATTCGGCACCCACGGCGTGCTGGTGGTGCGTCCGGAATACGAGATCGCCGACGGCGGGAATGCCGGTGGGGAAGATGTGACGCAGCCGCGCTCTGTCGTGGCGCGCGCCGCAGGCAGCGAGGCCGTGCGCAAGCTGACCGTGCTCACTTTGCTCATCGCTCTCTGGCAGGGCTACACGGTCCTCGGCCAGGTGGATCCGCTGGTTTTTCCAAGTTTCAGCGCCACCGTTGCGGCGCTCGGAAAATCGATCGCCGATGGCGAAATGCTCGGACGGGTCATGATGTCGCTTCGCACATTGCTGGAAAGCTACGTGCTCGGCTTGGCCTGCGCCGCGGTCCTGACGATCGCGGCGGTGCGCAGCGCCTTCGGACGCGATCTGCTCGGCACCTTGACCGCGATGTTCAATCCCTTGCCGGCTATCGCACTGGTCCCGGTGGCGATGCTGTGGTTCGGTCTTGGTCCGATGAGCCTCACATTCGTTGTCGCGAACTCGGTGCTGTGGGCGGTGGCTCTCAACATCCAGACCGGCTTCGCCTCGGTCAGTCCAACGTTCCGGATGGTCGGCCGCAACTACGGCATCAAGGGATTGGGCTTCATCTACAAAATTCTCATTCCGGCGGCATTCCCGTCGATCCTCACCGGACTGAAAGTCGGCTGGGCCTTCGCCTGGCGCACGCTGATCGCTGCTGAGCTGGTGTTCGGCGCCAATCAGGGCAGCGGGGGCCTCGGCTGGTTCATCTTCGAGAACAGCCAGAACCTGTTCACGGCCAAGGTATTTGCCGGACTGCTGATGGTCATGATCATTGGTGTCGTGGTCGAGAACGGTATATTTCAGACGATCGAGGCGCGGACGATCCGGCGCTGGGGCATGCAACATTAGAGCAGCTTGATGTCTGGAAACTCCAAATCAGGGACGAGCACGATGAGCAAGGCGAGCATGGCGAGGTCAAAGCCCCATCGTCCCCTCAAGCGAGGGCAGGCGGACCTCACTGTCGTGTCGTCCGCAGGCGCCAAACGCAAGCGCGTGGCCGGGCTCGATGTGCTGGAGATCCTGCGTCAGCGCATTGCCTCGCACGTGCTCGCGCCTGGCAGCATGCTGCGCGAGAACGTGCTCGCCGATGAGTTCGGCGTCTCACGCGCACGGATCCGCGAGGCCTTCGGCGCGCTTGAGGAGCGGGGCCTCATCGTCCGTATCGCCAACCGTGGAGCGATGGTCACCCGTCTCGATTCCAAACAGATCTTCGAAATCTTCGACGTGCGTATCGAACTCGAGGCTTTATGTGCCCGGGAAGCGGCGCGGAAAGCTCCTGACGGTGGGTGGGACGACCTCCAGGTGTCATTCGGGCAAGAGCTCGAAAAGAAGATCGCAGAAGGAAACTTCCTGGCTTATCTAGATGCACTGGTCGCGCTGCGTAAGCGCATGATTCAGTTCGCCGACAACTCGATTGCCGAGAACATGCTGGACCTCGTCTACGACAAGGCTCAGGTGATCGCGCGGCGGGTGGTTATCCTTCCCGGACGTGCCGAGTTCGGACGCAAGCTGCACCTGCAATTGCTCGAAGCATTCATGGCCCGTGACGCGGAAGCGGCTGAGCGGGTCAAACGCGAGATCATCGCGAGCGCCCGCGAAACAGCGCGGAAGTATCAGGATTTCATTCTCTAGTGTCCCGATTCCGAAGTTCGCATCATTCCGCTGCACCTTCGTTTGCGAACTTCGGAATCGAAGGACACTAGCAAGCCATGGATCTAGTGTGGCTTTGGTTCAGAAGTCCGCATTCCGGACTCGCCGCAAAAATGATGCGGACTTCTGAACCGCCACACTAGGCTCGCCGGGGAACATAAGTCGCAAGGTGGGTAACTGCCTGATTTTTTTTTGGCCATATCTGTCGACAATTTTGTCGGCAGAATGAGTTGTAAAGTTGCAGACAAGAAAGGAAGCGAGATGAAGGATCTCACCGGTGGAAAGGCAGTCGTCGAGGCGTTGCGGGCGGAAGACGTCGATTGCGTCTTCGGGCTCATTGGCTCCGCCACGATGGAAGTGTTCGACGCGCTCTATGACGCCAACGACGTGCGCTTTGTCGGCGTGCGGGACGAGCGCACGGGCACTCACATGGCGGATGGTTACGCCCGCGTCTCCGGCAAGGCAGGTGTGATCCTCGCCGGCCAGAACGGACCCGGCGCAACCAACCTCGCCACCGGTCTTGCTCAGGCCGCAGCGGCATACTCTCCCGTGGTCTCCATCGCGGGCGCGCTCTCCTCGGCTCATATCTACCGCGACGCATTTCAGGAGGTTGACCAGCAGGCCTTGTTCAAGCCGGTCACGAAGAAAACCTGGACCGTCACGCAGACCGCGCGCGTGCCGGAAATGATCCGCGAAGGATTCCGGACGGCGCTCTCACCGCGCCAGGGGCCGGTGCAGATCAACGTGCCTCGCGACATTCTCTCCGACAGTGCGAGCTTCGGCGATTTCGGGGAGCCGAAGAGCTATCGCAACATGAGCGCTCCGCTGGGCGATGCCGATCTCGTCAGCGCGGCGGCGCAATTATTGGCAAGCGCTCATCGTCCGCTGATCATTGTCGGAGGCGGCATCAAGCAGACGCGCGGCTATCGCGAAGCGCTTGCGCTTGCAGAAGCACTCGGCGCTCCGATCGCAACCTCTCCCGGCCATGGCGACGCCTTGCCATGCGATCATCCGCTTTATGCCGGACAAGTGGGGCCGCGCGGCAATGTGGTGGCATCGCGTCTTGCGCGTGAGGCGGATGTGATCCTCGCGCTCGGGACGCGGCTCGGCTTCAACACCACGTTCTACTCCTACGACAACATCAATCGTGAAGCCCGAATCATCCAGGTGGAGATCGAACCCACTGCCATCGGCCGCTTCTTTCCAGTCGACATCGGCATCTGGGGCGATGCCCGCAAGGTCGCCCGGCAGATCACCAGCGATCTTGGTGGCCTGAAGCGGAATGCCGCCGCCGAAGGTTGGACAACGCAATTCAAACTCGATCGAAAAGGCCTTCTTGAGGAACGCGACCGTTCGACCGACGCCGATGCGGGCGCCCCGATCCAGCCCGATACGCTGTTCCGCGCACTGCGCAGAGTGCTTCCGCGCAACTCCATCGTCACAATGGACGCCGGCACGCTCTGCCTGCAGGCCACCGATAAGTTGAATTATTTCGAGACGCCGGCCTTGCTGACTCCGCTCGACTTTGGCCTCGTCGGTTTTTCGTTCGCCTGCGGTCTCGGAGCGAAGGCGGCGGCGCCCGAACGGCCGGTCGTGAGCCTGATGGGCGATGGCGGCTTCGGCATGACGTCATCGGAGCTTTCCACCGCGGTCTCCTGCGGCCTCAACACCGTCACCATCGTGATGAACAACCATTGCTGGGGCGCCGAGAAAGCCTATCAGCGTGACTTTTTCGGCGAGCGCTATATCGGCGCGGACGTCCTCAATCCTCCCTATGACAAACTCGCCGAGCTCTACGGCGCGCGCGGCTTCCGGGTGGAGCGTCCCGATCAGATCGACGCGGTTGTGACGAGCGCGCTCGAGTGCGGCAAGCCCGCCGTGGTCGACATCCAGATGGATCCCAACGCGCTCTACAGCTTCCGCCGCGACTCCTTCAAGCATCGGGCTGGCAAGTAATCACGCTTCCTATGAGCTGAACGAGCAATCCATGAACGAATTTGACTACATCATTGTTGGCGCGGGTTCAGCCGGCTGCGTGCTGGCTGCCCGCCTCTCAGAATCCGGGCGGCACTCGGTTCTCCTTATCGAGGCCGGTGGCGAGGATCGGAACGTCTGGATCCACATCCCGCTCGGCGTCGGGCGCCTGCTGCAGAACACCAAATATGTCTGGCCGTTCGCCACGGCGCCCGAGGCTGGGCTGAAAGGCCAATCCATCTATTGGCCGCGCGGCAAGGTGTTGGGCGGATCGAGTTCGATCAACGGCATGGTCTATGTGCGCGGAGATCCGGACGAATACGATCACTGGCGCGCGATGGGAAACAAGGGCTGGGGCTACTCGGATCTGCAGCCGTTTTTCAAGAAGCTCGAATGCTATCCTGAAGGTGATCCGGCCGTGCGCGGGCACGATGGGCCGATGAAGATCGTCAACCGTGGAAGCTGGGATCCAGATCCTCTTTCAAATGCCTATTTGGAAGCGTGCCAGCAGAGCGGCATCCCAGCCAATCCCGATTACAACGCCGGCGATGTCGAAGGTGTGAGCTACCTGCAGCAGACCGGTCATAACGGCCGGCGCTGGAGCGCTGCAGTTGGGTATTTGGCTCCCGCACGCGGGCGCTCGAACCTGCGCATTCTCAGCAACACCATGGTGCAGCGTGTCTTGTTCGAAGGGCGCCGCGCGGTCGGTGTAGAGGTAATGCGTGAGGGGCGGCGAGAAACGTACCGGTGCCGTCGGGAAGTGGTGCTCGCCTGTGGCGCAATCCAGAGCCCTCAAATGCTCGAACTGTCGGGTATCGGCGATGGCAACCGGCTGCGGTCTCACGGGATCGAGGTGGTCCAGGATCTTCCGGGAGTTGGTGAGAACCTCTGCGACCACGTTCAGGTCCGCTTCACGTATGAATGCACGACGCACAACACCATCAACGACTTGATGAACAATCCGATCAAGCGCTACTGGGAGGGGCTGCGCTACGTGCTCACGCGACGCGGCATCCTGTCGACGACGTCCTCCACCATTCATGCGATTGCCCGTGCGCGGCATGGTGGAAACCGCATCGACGTCAAGATTCAGCTTGCCCACATTAGTGGGAAAGATCGTTATTCGCGATCAAAGGAACACGGGATAGATCCCTATTCGGGCTTCTCGATCGGCATGTTCACGCTCCGGCCGAAATCGCGTGGACGCCTGCACATCCGCTCCCGTGATCCGTTGGCTTCGCCGGAGATCCACGCGAACTATCTCAGCCACGAGGACGACATTGCGACCTGCCTTGATGGGCTGCGCGCCATCCGCAGGATCGCGGCCAGTCCGGCGTTGGCGCCCTTCATTGTCGCGGAGCGACGCCCCGGTCCAGGCGTGGTGAGTGACGACGAGCTGCTCGACTATGCCCGGAGTACGGGCCAGACCTCCTGGCATCCCATGGGCACCTGCCGCATGGGACACGACGCAGACGCCGTCGTGAATGACCGGCTTGAGGTTCACGGCGTTCAAGGCCTGCGCGTCGTCGACTGCTCCATCATGCCGACCATGGCCAGCTCGAACACGAACGCGCCCGCCCTCGTGATCGGGGAAAAGGGCGCGAGCTTGATCCTCGAGGATGCGGAGGCAGTGCGATGAACACGCCGACTTGCATTGGCTTCATCGGCGTCGGTGCCATTGGCGCGCGGATGGCTGCGCGCGCACGGCATCATGGCATCGCGACACTTGCTTACGACATCGACCAGGCGACACTTGCTGCCGTCAGCAAAGCGGGGACGCCCGCAACAAGTTCGGCAGCGGACCTCGCGGCGCGTTGCGATGTGATTGTCACCTGCGTCACCGACCCGCAAGCCGTCGAAGCGGCACTCACTGGGGCACGCGGTGTGGCGGAGGCCGCACAGGCCGGCACGCTCGTGATCGAGACCACAACCTCGACGCCCGACGTCACGCGGAAGGTCGCAGCCGCTTTGGCCAAAAAGGGCGTGCGCGTGGTCGATGCCCCGGTCAGCCGGGGTGTGCCCGCGGCGGAAACCGGCACCTTGTCCATCATGGCGGGAGGTGCGGACAGCGATCTCGATGACGCGGACCACGTGCTTCGTTTGTTTGGCACAGACATCATCAGGACCGGCGCTCTTGGCACCGGCCATGTGGCCAAGGCCCTGAACATGAGCGTGCTGGGGAGCAATTTCATTGCGCTTGCGGAAGCCATGACCATCGGAATGGCCATGGGCTTTGAACAGGCAAAGCTGCATCATGCTATCGAGGCCAGCGACGCCGCCAGCTTTGTCTCGGCCAATCATTACCCGAAATATGTGCTGACGAAGCGGTTCGATTCACGCTTCACATTGGGTTTGATGCGCAAAGACGTGGGCATCGCCGCGTCCATCGCAACCGGGTCCGGACTTTTCCGGCCTTTCACGCACCGCGTGGTCGACTTCTATGATCGCGCGGTGGGAATGGGAAGCGAAGCCGATAACACTCTGCTTTTCGCCCAAGTCGAGGCACTCGCAGGCTCGTCCAAGCGGAACAGCGGCAAACCTTCCGAACCGCACAGCGAAAAGGCACTCATTCTCGCCTTGCAGGCCACAGCATTGCTTGCAACACAGGAAGCAGTCGCGATTGCGGCATCGAACGGAGTTGCGGCGGTCGATTTTGCGCGGGTGCTGGCGCTCAGCAGCGGTGCCAGCCGCATTGCCGAAAAGTGTCTGGCGACGGCGGTGATCGCACCTGCGGGCTTCACCGTGGCGCAAGCCCATGCCGCCACGCACGATGTCCTCACCTCTGCGCTTCAACGCGACATTCCTGCACCGGTTCTCGGCCTCAGTCGAGACCTGCTCGCCGGCGCAGTCCATGCTGGCCTCGGAACGCTGGATGCTGCCGAACTTTGGCCGTCGATAGCGGCAGGCCACCCGCCAACTGCGCATCAACTGTCGACACATCTGTAATGCTCAACCGGACCAAAGATCCGGGAGCTTTGAAAATACAAGAATCTTGAAAATAGAAGAACGAGGGAGAAAACGATATGAGTAGTGACGTGTTTAACGCCATGGATTCAGCCAAGGTCAACGGCTTTCATAAGCGTGTGACCTGGTTGTCCGGCATGGGCGTATTTCTCGAGGGTTACGACTTTACCAACATTGCGTCGGCCCTGGTCTTTCTCGTCCCATACTTCCACCTGACACCTGAACGGACAGCACTTCTCGCGGTATCGACCCATGTGGGAACGATTATCGGCGCCCTGTTGATCGGCTATCTCGCGGACCGACTCGGCCGCAAGTTCATGTACATGACGGATATCGTGCTCTACGCCGTGTTCGCAATCATGAGTGCAGTCGCAACGGATTTCTGGGTTCTGGTCGCGGCGCGCATCGGCCTCGGCATTGCCATCGGTGCAGATCAAGCGCTCAGCTTCACAATCATCGCGGAATTTGCGCCGCGCAAATCACGCGGGCGCCTGAATGCAAGCACTTGGATACTTTGGACCGTCGCAAGTTGCTCCGCCTATGTGTTGAGCTTCGTCCTCAACCCCTTGCTTGGGGAGCAGACATGGCGCGTTGTCTTTGCGCTTGCCCTTATTCCATCACTCATCGTCTTGATCGGACGACGCAAGTTACCGGAATCTCCGCGATGGCTGATTCAGAAAGGGCGCTACGACGAAGCGCGTGCCGCAATTGCTGAAACGCTGGAAAACGTACCGGTGGAGTTGATCAAGCTTCCGCCAATCAACAAAGAATCGAAGATTTCCTGGCGCATGCTGTTCGCGTCGAAAACCCAGACCCATCGTACGCTCTACATCTGCATCATGTGGTTTTGCGTGACCTTCAATACCTATGGCGTCTCTTACTTTACGCCATACATCTTCAAGACTCTGGGCTTTACCGCCCATTTATCCCTACTCGGTGGCGTCATCGTCTCACTCTTTGCGGTCGCTGGCGCCGTGATCATGTTCCTGCTGGTCGACAAGGTTGGACGAAAATCCCTCGCCGTCGCCGGATTTGCACTCCTTGCGGTCGTCGATATCGGCATCGTTCTCGTCAGTGGGAACATTGTCTTCCCTGTATTGCTCGCGCTATTCAGCCTATTCCAGCTCTTCGCTTGGGTAGGACCCGCGGGGCTCGTGGGTGTCGTTGCACCGGAGGTATTTCCAACCAGCATCCGCTCATTCGGAA
Source organism: Bradyrhizobium sp. SYSU BS000235 (assembly GCF_049747295.1). Taxonomy (NCBI): domain Bacteria; kingdom Pseudomonadati; phylum Pseudomonadota; class Alphaproteobacteria; order Hyphomicrobiales; family Nitrobacteraceae; genus Bradyrhizobium; species Bradyrhizobium sp. SYSU BS000235. The sequence goes on along the minus strand of NZ_JBMHJM010000001.1, from coordinate 1,840,577 downwards.
CAGGTGTGGCTGCGGCAGCAGGACGACTCGGCTCCATCGTTGGTATTTTGCTGTTTCCTATTCTGCTGAACAGATTTGGGCTTCAGATCACGATGGCGGTCTTTTGCCTCGATGCTGTCATCGCGACGATTGCGATGATCGTCTTTGGCACAGAGACCAAAGGAATTGCCCTCGAAGAAATTGCTTGAATAGTGCTGGCTCGGTCCCGGGCCGAGCCAGCCACCATGGGAAGCCTAGCTTCCCGCGGCATCGTCGTTTATCTGTCGCACTCATAGGTGAAGAGTTGTTCGCCGATTCCCGAGGAGTCCTTGCGGCTGTCCCGCATGGCCTGAAAGACAGAAGTGAACGCCGTGAAAGCAGCAATTGTCAGTTTCGCCCTCATCCTGTCGGCCTCAGGTGCGGTGGCCCAGGATGCCGTGCCACTGATCACTCCGAAGCCTGTGTTCGTGCCGGGAGAGTATGAGACTGAAAGCCGCAACAGCCATTTCCAAAATCAACCGGCCAAATCGAAGACTTGTGTCGCATCAGCCGACTTTGATCACTTCCGTGATGAAACGTTGCAGCAATATCGATCGTCGGAGAGTTTCAATAAATCTTGCACGCTCGGCGAAACAAAGAGCATGCCGAACGGCTTTGCCTTCGCCATGGATTGCAACGGTGCCAAGACCATCGTGACCTTCCGTTTTGCGAAGGATCTTGTGTCGCAGACCATCGAGACTCTGATCACGGGTTACAAGGCTGCGTCGTCGTCCATCCTCACCATGATGCGTCGCGTTGGTGACTGCCCGGGCCAGATGCCAGGCAAAGGGACGTGATCGAACTGCGGTCGTTTTACCACGTTTCATTTGAAAAGGCATTTTGCGACGCCGATCGATCGACGGCGACTCCCTTGCATTATAAAATGTAATTCAATTGCCTGATCCTGGCGTTCTGAATTCGCGGTTGAGATTCAACCACGCGAGCGCAATGTGTCTCGACGTAATCAAATGTGATGGAAAGGAGTGGAACCAATCGGCGGCCCGAATGTTCGCGCGTTTTAGTCACCTCACAACTTTTAGTAGGAGAGACCGCCATGGCTAATCTCGTCTCTGTTGTGATGCAGTTTTTAACGCCCGACATGATTGCAAAAATTGCTTCCGCTTTGGGCCTGGATCGTACCCTTGCACAAAAAGCGATTGGCGGCGCCGTACCGGCGCTTCTCTCCAGTCTGGCGGATGCTTCCACGACTCCCGGCGGAATGCGTCAGCTGTTCAATTTGCTGCAGCAGCAATCTGGCTCGCCTGAAAGCATGAGAAGCGCGATCGGCGGTTCGGGTCAGAAGGCATTTGCCGACAGCGGATCGAGCATGTTGTCCGGGTTGTTCGGCGGTGGCGCCTTGGACACCATGGCGCAGTCGATCGGCAGGTTCGCAGGACTCAACGAGGGCGTGAGCAAGTCTTTGCTTGGAATGCTTGCCCCGGTGGTGCTCGGCGCTCTGGGCCAGCAGCAGCGTACTGCAGGCCTCGATGCCGGCGGGGTGGCATCCCTTCTTGCTTCCCAGAAAGACCAGATTGTTTCGGCGATCCCAAGCGGCTTGGCCGATCAATTGAGCGCGGCCGGACTTATTGACCGCGCCGGGAGTGAAATGGCGAGTGCCGCGGATCGGACGACCAGCAGGGTTGCGCGAGCGGCAACCAGCAGCCCCTCGGCGCAATGGCCCTATTGGCTTGCTGCCCTGGTCGTGCTGGGTGGTCTTGCGTGGTACTTCATGGGACGTCCGGGCGATGAGAAGGTGGCGGAAGTGCCGAAATCCACCACGGCCCGGCCAGACGCCACTGTCGGTGTTGCAAATCCCAATTTGACCGTCGGCGGCGTGAACCTGACAAATCAGGTCAATTCGTCGATGGGGACCCTGAGATCGGTGCTTCCGGGAATCACGGATACAGCCTCGGCTGAGTCGGCTCTTCCCAAAATCCGCGAAGCAATGGCTCAGTTGAATGATGTCAGCACGAAGGCCTCAAGTCTCAGCCCTGAAGGAAAAGCCGCGCTCGCCACGCTGATTGCGGCAGCGACACCGACAATCAACCAAATGTGCGACAAGGTGCTGGCCACTCCGGGTGTCGCGGGAATTGCAAAGCCAGCAATCGACGAACTTCGCAGCAAGCTCGACGCGCTCTCCCGCGCTTGAGCAACGTCGCCTCTCACGTGTGCATGATCATGAGGAGGAAGACCAATGGCTGACAAGACGAGCTTCACAAAGGACGAGTGGGCGTTGCTTCTGCAAAGTCCGGTCATTGCGGGTATGGCGATCACTGCCGCCGATCCCAGTGGGTTATGGGGCTTGATGAAGGAATCGCTCGCCGCTGGCGGCGCGTTGACGCAAGTCGCAAGTGACCCTGGAGCCAACGTATTGGTCAAAGCCGTGGCGAGCGACTTCACCACAAGCGAGGGGCGGAGCGCCGCGCGCGAGGGGCTTCAGGAAAAACTGTCGGGCGGCAAGTCGTCGGAGGTCAAAGCCCGCTCCGTCGAACTCCTCAAACAAGTGTCTGCATTGCTCGCTGCCAAAGCGCCGGAAGATGCTGGTGCTTTTAAGCAATGGCTTCGCCAGATCAGTCAGCACACGGCGGAGGCCGCCACGGAAGGTGGCAGCCTGTTCGGCATTGGTGGCGTTCAGGTGAGTGATGCCGAAAAGGCAACGCTGAACGAAATTTCAAGCGCCTTGGGCGCCTGAAATTTCGTGCAAGCAGACTCGCACTTGTGATTCGTCAGGATTGCTTGACGGACTAATCGAGTTTGACGCCGGCGTCGTTGACGACTTTTCGCCAACGCGCGGTTTCAGCGGAGACCATGGTGGCGAAGGCCGCTCCCGTGACGTCCGGGACGTCGGAGCCGTTGCGCTCCCAGGCTTCCTTGACCGTGGCCGTCTGCAAAGCAGTCTGCAGTTCCTTGGTCATGCGTTGAACGATCTCGGGTGGCGTGTTCTTCGGCGCAAACAGTCCATACCAAGTCGAGACTTCATACCCTGCCAATCCAGCCTCGGCTGCGGTGGGAACGTCGGGAAACGCAGCGACGCGTGTCGGTGCCGCAATTGCGAGCGCGCGCAACTGCCCGCTTCTGATCTGAGGCGCCGACGAACCAAGCCCGTCAAACACGACCGGCACGTGACCCGCGACAAGGTCCTGCATCGCGGGGCCGGCTCCGCGGTACGGGACGTGGAGAATTCGCGTCTGAGTCAGGATCTTGAACAGCTCGCCCGCGAGGTGGTGCGTGGTGCCGACACCGGCAGAGCCGTAGTTCAACTTGTCCGGATTCGCTCGAATATAGGCGGTAAATTCCTCAAGCGTCTTGGCTTCCACTTTATTGGGGTTGACCACAACAACCTGCGGTGGCCGTGCAACCAGGGCTACAGCAATGAAATCCTTTTCAATGTTGTAATCGAGGTTGGGATAGAGCGACGGCGCAATGGCGTGATGGGCTGCGCCCATGAAGAACGTGTATCCATCCGGAGCGGCCTTGGAGGCCTGTGACGCGCCAACGGTGCCGCCGGCTCCCGCGCGATTTTCGATCAGGACGCGTGTGCCGAGTTGGGTGTCGAGTTGCGCCGCAAGCGGCCGCGCAAAGGCGTCGGTGCCGCCGCCGGCTGCGAATGGCACGATGAAGGTGATCGGCTTCTGCGGCCAAGATTGCGCTTGCGCCTGGCCGGCTGTGATCGAGGCGCTCGTCAACAAGGCGAGCAGGGTGAGGTGAATAGGCTTCAAGTCCACGGGCGTTCCTCCTTGGGTCGAACGGGGCCGCTTATGGGCGCGGCTCTTGGGTTCTGCGGCATGCTTCCGGGCAATGTTTCCGGGCGCGTAGCGGTATTGTGGTGCGCAATGATGTGCATGATCCGGCATGCGGATCGGCCGCACAAGGGCAGGCGCTTGGGACGTTTGGTCGCTCCCCGAGCGCGGGCGACGCAGCAATTTGCCTCAACAAGTTAAGATTTTAGAGGACCAAAGGAGCTCGCCGGGCAAAGGCGCCGGCCTCAAAAGCCCGAGAAATGCTGGTTCCACAGCCTCCAGATATGAGCTTGCGACATATCTGCCCGTCACGTTCAGCCTTTTTATATCGTTTTCCGATATACTTGTTGCGCTGCAATGGTCGTCCGCTTAATCACGGTCCAGATCGCGCCCTCCATTGCCGCGTCATCCTCTCGAAAGCTCATTATGCATCGTTCCTCTTCCATGAATGCTTCGCCGCGTCTGGGCGATTTCACGACCGATCGGCGTGTTCTCGTGTTGGTCTTGATGGCTGCTCTCGTCGGCACCGGCGGTGCTGCGGCAGCCTGGGTGCTTCTGCACCTCATTGCCCTGACCACCAATCTGGTGTGGTTCCAAAAATTCACCGCGGAGCATATTCCGCTGTCCGGCCTCAAGCCGAGCGCGTGGATGGTGGCGGCCCCGGCCCTGGGCGGACTGATCATTGGCCTGATGGCGCGTTTTGGCTCCGAGAAAATTCGAGGTCACGGCATACCGGAAGCGATCGAAGCGATCCTCATCGGCGGCAGTCGCATGCAGCCGAAGGTCGCGATCCTGAAGCCGATATCATCGGCGATCTCGATCGGCTCCGGCGGTCCGTTCGGCGCGGAAGGCCCGATCATCATGACCGGCGGTGCCATAGGCTCGCTGTTTGCGCAGTGCTTCAGCATGAGCGCGGCAGAACGGAAAACTCTGCTTGTCGCTGGTGCCACCGCGGGCATGACCGCGATCTTCGGCACGCCGATCGCGGCTGTGTTGCTCGCGGTCGAATTGCTGCTTTTCGAATTGAAGCCACGCAGCCTGATTCCGGTGATCACCGCCTGCGCGGTCGCATCCGCTTGGCGTCCGTTGATGATCGGCTCCGGAGCATTGTTTCCGTTTGCGGGTCAACTGGATCTGCCGTGGTGGGGGCTGTTTGTCAGCATCGGCGTCGGGATTGTCGCCGGGCTTCAGTCAGGTCTGCTCACTGGCCTTCTTTACAAGGCGGAAGATCTGTTCGGGGAGATTCCGTTTCACTGGATGTGGTGGCCGGCAATCGGCGGCCTGCTCGTGGGACTGGGCGGATTGATCGAGCCGCGAGCTTTGGGCGTTGGTTATGACATCATCAGCGACCTGCTCGGCAGTCACATCACGACGAACGAGGTTGTCGCGATCCTGCTCGTCAAGTCGGCCATCTGGATCATTGCGCTGGCATCAGGCACATCGGGTGGCGTTCTTGCCCCGTTGCTGATCTTCGGTGGCTGTGCCGGATGGCTCGAAGGCCAGTTATTGCCGGGAGACGCTGGTGCGTGGGCTCTCATCGGCATGGCTGCGATGATGGGCGGTACCATGCGTTCGCCGCTCACCGGCATTTTGTTTGCCGTGGAATTGACGGGAAATTTCGCGCTGCTTGGTCCGCTCTTGATCGCAACGGCGTCCTCCTATGCCGTCACCGTTCTTTTGCTCAAGCGCTCGATCCTGACAGAGAAAATCGCGCGTCGCGGTCAGCACATTGTGCGCGAATACAGCATCGATCCATTCGAATTGCTGCGCGTTGCCGAGGTGATGGTGAAAAACGTCGATACGTTGCCTGCCAGCATGCGCATCGATGAGGCGGTCGCTTTCTTCTCAGGCGAGGAACGGCGGCATAAATCTTATCCGATCCTCGACGATAGCCGAGGCGTTGTCGGTCTCGTCGGGCGCGCCGATGTGCTGCAGTGGCGCTCCGAACGTCCTCCCGGTGAGGAAACGTTGTTCGATCGTGTCTCGGACAGATCGCTGACCATCGGTTACCCGGATGAGCCGGTCTCTCACCTGGCGGATCGCATGGTTGCGGCCGATGTCGGGCGCGTGCCAATTCTCGACCCGAAAACCTCAAGCCTGGTAGGGCTCGTGTCTCGCAAGGACCTCTTGCGTATTCGGGCAACCGCTAAATCGGCGGAAGCGCTGCGTGTTGCTTATTTTGCGCGGCGGCCGGGAACACCCGTTCCGGAAAATGAGCCCGCGTAAGCCGGCCCTCCAACATCCGAGATAACAAGAAACGGATGGTACAACCTCGCTTGCGACGATGCTTTGCGTCGTCGCAAGTTCTTTCAAATTCATTCAGCGCCGGCGAAACGGCTTCAAGATCCGTGCAAGCGTCGGGCCGACAGCGCCGAGCTCTTCGGAGTGAATTCGCGACAGTTTCCGCAATCGCTGTTCGCCCTCTCTCGTCAGCTTGACGAGCGCGCGTCTGCCATCGTTGTCGTCGACGACCCTGCTCAGAAGTCCAAGTTTGGTCATCCTGTCCACGAGCTCCACAGCCGTGTGGTGCTTGATGAACAGCAGCTTTGCCAGCTCCCCGATCGAAACGGGGTTTTCGCTGGAAAAGCCTTTGACGGTCAGAAGGGCCTGATGCTGCTGTGGCGTTAGCCCGGCTTTGTTCGCGGCGGTTTCGCTGAATGCGAGAAATTTCCGAAGCTCAAACCGGAAGTTGGCCAGGGCTCGGTAATCGACCGCCTCCGCCTTGCTCCGGACCGTTTGGCCGGCGCGGCTCGAGGAAAGCAATGCTGCACGTTGAGGCTTTTGCTTTGAACGGGGCATTCCTGATCCTGGGTGTGTCATTGAGCGGCGGCGCTGCACCACCGTCCTATCCACGACACTAGATGACTCCTGAATCCAGTATCCGTGACGGATTGCCGCGCCTTACGGATATGTAGGTATAAAGCCGCGGTTCGTAACCGGGCGGGCCAGCGCTATTCGCAGGCCGAGCTTATCAGGCTCAGGAGGATGACCTGGAACGCCAGGGGGATCTTCGTGCTTCTGCGGCGTATGGACCGCTCCATCGCCTCCGTCACCTCCATCTTGGTGAGCGCGCCCGCGGCAAACTTCTGTTCGAGGTCGCTCCACATCGCCGAAAGTGATTTGCCGGCGTGGTGAACGGGTTGAATGATCACCCCTCGGGAGGCGGCCCATTTGACAATTTCGTCAGCTGTTTGTGGCCCGCAATTTCGGGCTGTCGCAAGCCGCTTCATTGTTAGCTTTTGAAGGAGCGCGTTTGTCGGAGTCCATTTTCCCTTTGGGGGCGTTTCTCCCGTCAATTCCGGCGCAAGCAGTTTCAACACATTTAGGGCGCGGCTGCTCAAGGGAGCGGCCGGAGGGGGGCTTGTCGCTGCGCCGCCGACGCTGACCAGTCGCGGCCGTTTTTCCGACCTGACGGCAGCAGAGGACAACGTTGCCTCGGCGGCCGAAGCGTTCCGGCGGGCGACCACGCCTTTAAGCTTTGTGCTCATGCGCGCCTCGCCGCGAAAATCGTGCTGCACTTCGGGATGTCGCGAAATAACAGCGATCCCTGCGCTGATTCACGCAGAATGCAGTGATGTGAAGAAGGTTCATTGCAGCGCAACATAACACCCAGACATATCGTTAGGCGACCATATCCTAATGCGATAGCTCATGCGACGAAAGTGAGATTGACGCCCTGTCTGTCGTAAGGCGATATGGCCATCGCATATTGGTGAAGCTGGTCTGCGGTTACGCGGAGCGGAGATGCCTGAAAAAATTACGGGAGTACACACCGCAGGACGATGACGTTTCTGCGACAGCGGATTCTCAATCCGCTTTAGGGCGACCAACAACGTCGCGCATCACACAACAAATATCGTGGGAGGATAAACGTGATGAAGAAAGACATTCAAAACTTGACGGTGTCACGCCGTGCACTGCTGCAGACCGCGGCAGGATTGGCCGGTGGCGCGCTCTTGCCCGCAGGCATGGTGATGCCTGCCCTGGCTGAGGATCATCCGGCGCTTGGCACCTATCCGGCAGGATCGTCGGGATCGACGGTTTTCGTCGGCATTTCCGTGCCGCGCACCGGTACCTACGCCGCGCAGGGCGAGGACCTGATCAAGGGCTATGAGCTTGCGATCGAGCACCTCAACGCCGGTCATGAATTGATGACCAAGATTTCGCCGAACATCAAAAAGGGTGTGCTCGGCAAGCAGGTCAAGCATGGCATCGCCGACAGCGAAGCGAAGCCGAACACGGCGGTGCAGAACTTCTCCAAGTTCATCAGTCAGGACAAGGCCGTGGTGATCACCGGTTCGGTGTCGAGCGCCGAAGCCGTCGCCATGAACAAGACCGCGGATCGTGAAAAGGTGATCTATCTGCCGGGCATTTCGGGCTCAAACGACACCACGGGCAAGGATTGCGTGCGCTACTCCTTCCGTGAGTGCTTCTACGCTGAGACGGCAGCGCGAGCGATCGTGCCGGTGCTGATCAAGAATCTCGGCAAGAACAAGAAGGTCGCGTTCCTGACGCCGGACTACACCTACGGTCATACCGTGCGTGAATCGGTCGAGAACCACATGAAGGAAGGCGGCTGGACCACGGCCACCAACCAGATTTCGCCGCTCGGCACCACGGACTTCTCGTCCTATCTGCTGAACGTCGCCAACAGCGGCGCCGATGTTGTCGTCAACATCAACTTCGGCCGTGACGCGGTGCTGTCGACGAAGCAGGCTCAGCAGTTCGGCATCCTCAGCAAGATGACGCTGACCTTGCCCTACAACACGCCGTTCCTCGCCAAGGAAGTCGGCGCGGAAAACATGCAGGGCGTCATCGCGGCCACCGACTACTGGTGGACGCTGGAAGACAAGTACCCACTCGCCAAGCTCTTCAACGAGGCCTTCCGCGCCAAGCACAAGAGCAATCCGGAGTGGGGTGCTTGCTGTGGTTACCTGCAGCTCGCCATGTGGGCTGACGCAGTTGAGCGCGCCAAGTCGTTCTATCCGCCGGATGTGATCAAGGCGTACGAGGCCGGTGCGAAGGTTCAGTCGATGGTTGGCGAAGTCATGTTCCGTGCGGCTGATCACCAGTTGATCCGCCCGGTCGTCATTACACGCGGCAAGAAGCCGGGTGACATGAAGAATCCGGAAGATTTCTACGAAGTCATCGACGTCGTAGCTGGTGGTCCGTTGATGCAGGCACCCGACGCGTTCGGATGCAAGCTCGGCAGCTACACCTGATCTCGCGTTACTGTTCGTTTTCCGTGCGCGAGGCATCTGGTGGTTAACTGGGCTAATCTTGTTTCACAGATGTTCAATGGCCTGGTGCTGGGAGCGCTTCTCGCGCTCATCAGCTCCGGCCTGACCATCATCTATGGCACGCTGGGCGTGCTCAACCTTGCGCACGGAGCGATGTTCATGGTCGGCGGTTACGCCGGCTTTGTCGCCTATAGCTATACCGAATCCTTCGTTGCCGCGGTGCTCTGCGGTTCGCTGTTCGTGTTGCTGGTCGGTGTGGTCATGGAGCGGGTGATTATCCGCCATTTCTACAGCCGCCCGGATGAGGACCAGATCCTGGTCACCTTCGGTCTCGGCATCTGCTTCGTCGAAATCATCCGCTTTTTCTTCGGAAGTCTGTCACGCTCCATGCCCTCGCCGCCGTGGGCATCCGGGATCACGTCGCTCGGTTTCATGTTCTATCCGACGTACCGCCTGGCGGTTGTCGGCATCGTCGCGGTGGCGCTTCTGGCACTTTACCTTGTTCTTTACCGCACGCGTCTCGGCATGATCGTTCGCGCCGGCATCGAAGACTCGGTGATGGTCGATTCGCTCGGCATCAACGTCTACCGGATCTTCATGGTCGTCTTCGGCATCGGCGCCATGGCCGCGGGCTTCGCAGGAATCGTCAATTTGCCGGTGGCGCCCATTACGCCGGACATCGGCGACGCCATCCTGGTGCAGGCTTTTGTCGTGATCGTGATCGGCGGCGTGGGGTCATTCCCTGGGGCTGTGCTCGGTGGACTGATCGCGGGTGAGATCCTCAGCATCACCTCGATGATCAATCCCGGCTACTCCTACGCGATGCTGTTCGTTGTGATGACGATCGTGCTGGTTGCGCGGCCGCATGGGTTGCTTGGAACACAAGGGCGGAACTGAATTATGTCGAAGCCGTCCTCGAAGCCTGGGACGCCCGGGCCGTCAATCTGGGTGCGCCTGAGATGGCTCCCTGACGTCATCACGTTGATCGGTCTGGTCGCAGCGCCGTTCATTCTGCCGCGCTTCGGCTTCGTGCCGGACACCATGAGCCGCATCCTCGTGCTCGGCTTGTTCGGCATCGGGTTCGATCTGTTGTTCGGCTACACTGGATTGCTGTCGTTCGGTCAATCCGCGTTCTTCGGCACCGGCGGCTTTATCGCTGCCTATTTGCTGACACGCATGGGCTTCCCGAGCGTTGTGCTTGCCCTGATCATCGGCATGCTGATCGCAGCCGTGGTGGGCTATGTCGTCGGCCTGATCGCTCTGCGCCGCACCGGAATCTACTTTGCGATGATCACGGTCGCGATCGCCGAAGTGTTCTTCTTCGTCGAGAACTCACCGTTGGCCGCGTTCACCGGTGGCGAGAATGGTCTGCCGGGCGTGCCTGCGCCGGTGTTTAATTTCGGTTTTACCACCATCGCCATCGGAAGCGGCTGGACCATGTATGGTTTCCTGGCCGCGTGTTATCTGATCGGCATCGTCATTGCGCGGCGCATCGTGCATTCGCCGGTCGGACGCATTCTCGTGGCGATCCGTGACAATCCGCTGCGGGCCGCCGCCGTTGGGCACAATGTTCACGGCTACAAGTTGCTGGTCTTCATCGTCGCTGCGGCTTACGCCGGACTGGCCGGTGGCTTGCTCGGCGTGATGCAGGGCTACATGCCGCCGGACGCCTTCACATTCGACACGTCCGGTCAGCTCGTGATGCAAACTGTCATCGGCGGTCTTGGGACGTTGTATGGTCCCTTGGTTGGCGCCGCGGTCTGGCTTTATCTCCGCGACTTCCTGCAGGACACCGTTGGTCTCGGTGCATCGTGGAAGCTGGCGCTCGGCGTGATCTTCGTGCTGCTGGTATGCTTCCTGCGCCGGGGCATCATCGGTGGCATCAAGGACCTGATCGAACTTTCATTCGGACAGAAGCAGGCCGAGGCCGAGCCGGATGAGGCCGTGTCCGGCCTGACGGCCGAGCAGGAGCAGCGCGTTGCCGAGGCCGAAGTCGCCAAGGAGCCGACGGTCGCCCCGATGCCGCCACGCCATCGCGCGCTCGACGGCTATAGCGGCCCGATCTTGCAGGCCACCGGTCTCAGCAAGCGCTACGGCGGCCTGATGGCCAACAGCGACATCGACTTCACGGTCCAGCACGGCGAGTTGCGCGGCGTCATCGGCCCCAACGGCGCGGGCAAGTCCACCTTCTTCAAGATGCTGACCTGCGAGATTCCACCGACGTCGGGCAAAATTATCTTCGAAGGGCACGACATCACCGGCAAGGACGTCACGGACGTCTGCCAGTTGGGCCTCACCAAAAGCTATCAGGTCAACCAGCTGTTCTCGCGCCTCACCGTGCGCGAGAACGTGACGATCGCGGTGCTTGCTGAATTGCGCGGGAAATTCCGGCTCGACATGCTGCGCAGTGCCGAGAGTTTCCCCGGCGTGACCGATCAGGTCGAGCATACGCTTGCGATGGTCAATCTGACCGCGCGCGCGGATGCTTTGGTGTCGTCGCTGGCCTATGGCGAAAAACGGCGGCTTGAAATTGGTCTGGCGCTGGCGAATTCGCCCAGCCTCCTGTTGCTCGACGAGCCGTTGGCGGGCATGAGCCCGCGCGAGCGTATCGAGACTGTCAAGCTGCTGAAGTCCATCAGTCAGGGCCGCACCATGATCATCATCGATCATGACATGGATGCGCTGTTCGAATTGGCCGGCCGCATCACCGTCTTACAGGAAGGCCGCGTGCTGGTCGAAGGCACACCGGAGGAAATCAAGAGCAATCCCAAGGTGCAGGAAGCCTATCTCGGTGGAGTGCTCGAATGAGTTTGCTCGAAGTCAATGGTTTGAATTCGTACTACGGGGATTCCCATATCCTCTTCGACGTCTCATTGCGCGTGGAGCGTAACGAGGTGGTGGCGCTGCTCGGCCGCAACGGGGCCGGCAAAAGCACGACGCTAAAAAGCCTGATGGGTGTGGTCACCCCGCGCTCAGGCACAGTGATGTTCGACGGCGTCGATATCGCCGGAAAGAAGAGCCATTCGATTGCGCAGGCTGGCATGCAGCTGGTGCACGAAGATCGCCGCGTCTTCGGCAGCCTGAATGTCGAGGAAAATATCATCCTCGCCGGGCTGACCGCGTCAAACCGCTGGCCGCTCGACCGCATCTACGAAATGTTTCCGCGCTTGAAGGAGCGTCGCACGAGCCGTGGCACGGATTTGTCCGGCGGCGAGCAGCAGATGCTGGCGATTGCGCGAGCGCTGGTGCGCGATCCAAAGATTGTCTTGCTGGACGAACCGTTCGAAGGTCTGGCGCCCGTGATCGTTCGCGACCTGATGACGGCGTGCCGCAACCTTGCGGCCGCAGGCCAGACCATCGTGCTGGTGGAGCAGAATCTGGCGGCCACCTTGGCGTTGGCGCAGCGCGTCTACATCATCAACAACGGCCACATCGCTCACGAGGGACCGGCGCAGGAAATCAAGGCGCAGCCTGAGATCCTGCAGCGGTATCTCGGTGTTTAACGGTTCGCTTGTTTGCGGCGGGGAGTTAATCCCCGCCGGATCGCTTCATTCGGCCAATGCGGCAATCAGCTTGGCGGCGTGCTGCTTCAGAACCTCAGGGTCTTCCTTGACGGTCTGAGCCGGAAGCAGCTCAATGCCCTCTTTCATCGGCATGATATGCATGTGCAGATGAAGGACGACCTGGCCGCTGGCCGGTTCGCTGAACTGTTGGATGATCACGCCATCGGCGCTGAAGGCTTTCACAGCGGCAACGGCGATTTTCTTTGTGGTGCGCGCCACCTCTGCGAAATCGTCGGCTGAAATATCCAGAAGGCCGCGGACAGGGACCTTTGGGATCACCAGCGTATGTCCGGGCGATCGCGGCATGATGTCCAGAAACGCGAAGGTGTGGTCGTTTTCGTAGACCTTGTAGGACGGAATCTCGCCGCGAAGAACTTTGGCAAAGATGTTCTGGTTGTCGTAAGCGGCCATGATTGTTCCTGACTGATATGAAGAGCCCCAGCGTTGCTGCGAGGGTCGTTTCCGACAATCATCACACAGAGCATTGCAATCCGTCCACTCCGGTCTTGGCATTCCGGTCTTGCGATGCAGGTCTTGGATCTCTGTGCGGCGCTTGTCGGCCGATGCGCCTTTGTGCAGAGTGCCGGTCCAAAATCAAAAAGGAGAGGACGCCCTTGACTCAACAATATCAGATCTACGCCCTCCGTTACGCGACCATGACCGGGCGGCAACCTCACCAGAACTACATGATCCACGACGTGCACAACGAAGGCACGGATCTGGACTATTTCATCTGGCTGATCCGCGGCACGAATGGCGATATTCTGGTCGACACCGGTTTTAATGAAGCCGCCGCGCACGAGAGGGCGCGGACCCTGACCATCAACCCTGCGGATGCTCTCGCGCGTTTCGGCGTGCAGCCTGAGACCATTCGCGATGTGGTGGTCACGCATCTGCACTACGATCATGCCGGCAATCTCGATCGCTTTCCGAACGCACGATTCCACTTGCAGGATCGCGAAATGAGCTATGCGACCGGCCGCTGCATGTGTCACGGCGCGCTGCGCCATCCATTCTCCGCCGAAGACGTCACGCTCATGGTTCGCCATGTCTACAGCGACCGCGTGGTTTTCCATGATGGTGATGGCGAGATTGCGCCCGGCATTACGCTGCACCACGTTGGGGGGCATTCCGATGGCCTGCAGGTGGTGCGTGTCGAAACCGCGCGCGGGCCTGTTGTGCTGGCGTCGGATGCGTCGCACTACTACGGCAACATGCATCGCGGCAATCCGTTTCCGATCGTCTTCAACGTTGGCGATATGATGCAAGGTTGGAAGGAAGTGGAGCGTCTCGCCGGGCATCCAGACCGGGTGATTCCAGGTCATGACCCGATGGTTCGCGAACTTTATCCGCAAGTCGGCGACGATGCTTTCGCGCTCCACGAGAAGCCGTCGCGATCATTCGTGAAGTAATCGGCTCAGCGAACGCGATTGATTCGGTGAAACCGCCGCTGATATAGTTTCATCAAGCGGCGAGCCGTCCTGAGCTGTCCGCAATACTCAATCTATCAAACGTCACGTCGATGCATCAACCTTCAGCGCCCATCAGGCCAAAAACTGCCTTTGTCTTTGCGGGAGGCGGCAGTTTTGGCGCCATTCAAGTTGGCATGATGCAGGCACTTGCCGCTCACGGCGTGACGGCCGACTTTGTGGTCGGATCAAGCGTGGGCGCGATGAACGGAGCGTACTATGCCGGGGCGCCGACGCTCGATGGCGTCAAGCAACTCGCCACCATCTGGCGAGGCCTCACGCGCCATGATGTATTTCCGATCTCGCTTCGCTCGTTCGCTGGCTTCTTGTGGCGCCGGGATTTTCTGATCGCGCACGACGGCGTGCGCAAGCTGGTCGAGGATCACTTACCTTACAAGAACCTCGAACAGGCGAAACTCCCCGTCCATATCGTGACGACCAACATCGTCACCGGAGAGACGGTGGTGTTGTCCGACGGCTCGGCAGCCGAGGCCATCGTCGCCAGCACCGCAATCCCGGGCGCATTCGCTCCCGTCAAATACCGGGACATGTTTCTCGCGGATGGCGCGATTTCCAGCAATACGCCGATCAATATTGCCATTCAGAAGGGCGCGCGGCGGTTGATCATCATGCCGACCGGTTTTGCCTGCGCGGGGCATGAGCCGCCATCGGGAGCGGTTGCGACCGCGCTGCATGCACTGACGCTGCTGATTGCCCGACAGATGACCACCGAACTCGAGTATCTGGATTCGGCGATCGAGTACTACGTTGTGCCGCCGCTCTGTCCGCTGGTTGGTTCGCCCTATGATTTTTCGCGCACCGACGATCACATTACGCGGGCGGTGAAAAGCACCGAAGAATGGATTGCGAGCGGCGGCCTGGAAAAGGGCGGTATCCCGGGAGAGATCCGGCCGCACCGGCATTGATCGGTCCGTTTTGTTGCTTTGCAGCAAGAACGCGTGTCACGCGAATTTGTATGACAGGATTAAGTCAGTCGCGCGCGACGGCACTTCGTGCCGTTGTTGGAAATTCCGTATATAATTTTAGCTTATTCTCACGGCGGCGATCGGTTCTTCGATCGCTGCGAGGATCGTTTTCGCAATGCCTGACCAATTGATCCGTTGGTCATCGAGGGTTCCATGCAGACGCTTATGCTCGCCTTCTCGCCGCGATTTATTGTTCTGACGCTCTGCATTGTCACCACCGTCTTGCTCGCGGCGGGTGCGATCCATGATCCGCGGCATATCTGGCTGTTCGCGATTCCGGGCGCCGTGTTCGGGGCGCTCTCCGTCCTGGGCATCCACGACGTTCTGCAGAAAAGTCACGCGGTGCTGCGCAACTATCCGATCTCCGCGCACATCCGTTTTCTGCTCGAGGAAATCCGCCCCGAGATGCGGCAATATTTCTTCGAGAGCGAAAAAGACGGCAAGCCGTTCAGTCGCGACATGCGCGCGGTGGTCTATCAGCGGGCGAAGATGGTGCTCGACAAGCGGCCGTTTGGCACCCAGGAAGATATTTACGCAGCCGGCTACGAATGGATGCACCATTCGGTTGCCCCCAAGCCGCTCTCGAACCCGGAATTCCGCCTCAAGATCGGCGGCCCGGATTGTGCGCAGCCCTATTCGGCTTCCGTGTTCAATATCTCGGCGATGAGCTTTGGCGCGTTGAGCCCCAACGCTGTGCGCGCGCTGAATGCCGGCGCGAAGAAGGGCAATTTTGCTCATGACACCGGTGAGGGGGGCGTCAGCTCGTATCACCGCGAAAATGGCGGCGATCTGATCTGGGAGATCGGGTCAGGCTATTTCGGATGCCGCAACCCGGACGGAACGTTCAATCCGGAATTGTTCGCCAAGGTGGCGAGCGACGACCAGGTCAAGATGGTTGAGCTGAAAATCAGCCAGGGCGCAAAGCCCGGTCACGGCGGCGTACTTCCAGCGGCGAAGGTTTCGGCTGAGATTTCGCAAGTCCGGGGCGTCCCGATGGGCGAGGACTGCGTTTCTCCCGCCTATCACAAGGCCTTCTCGACGCCGATCGAGATGATGCAGTTCATCGGCGAGATGCGTCGACTGTCAGGAGGCAAGCCCGCCGGTTTCAAGTTGTGCATCGGCCATCGCTGGGAGTTTCTCGCGATCTGCAAGGCGATGGTGAAGACCGGAATCTATCCGGACTTCATCGTGGTCGACGGCAACGAAGGTGGCACCGGAGCCGCGCCCGCGGAGTTCATGGACCATCTCGGCATGCCGATGCGCGAGGGCGTCAACTTCGTTCACAACGCCCTGATCGGCATCAATGCGCGCCAGCGTATCCGCATCGGTACGTCCGGCAAGATCGCAACGGCTTTCGATATTGCCCGCGCGATCGGGCTTGGGGCGGATTGGTGCAATTCCGCACGCGGGTTCATGTTCGCGTTGGGATGCATCCAGTCGCTGAGCTGCCACACGGACCGTTGTCCGACAGGCGTGACGTCGCAAGATCCCACCCGCAACCGCGCGCTGGTGGTCCCCGATAAAACCACGCGGGTGTATAATTATCATCGCGCGACAATGCATGCGCTGGCCGAGCTGATTGCGGCGTCAGGCTTGAGCCATCCGGAAGAGATCAGGCCGATTCATTTCTCGCATCGCATTTCCGGGACCGAGGTTCTTTCGTTCGCGCGGCTCTATCCCGAATTGCATCCGGGAGAACTGCTCGAAGGCCACACCGAGAGCCCGCGCTTCCGCGATGCCTGGAAGCTGGCGCAGGCCGAGTCCTTCTCACCACTGGAGAACGTGCCCGAACTGACGGTCGTTCGCGCCTGATCAGAATTCGGCGTGCAGACGGCCCGAGAAGATCGACACCGGCCCGCGGTCCGCGTTGTAGGCGGGATTAACGATCAGCTGATAGTCGGCGGTGAATGTCAGCGCCTTGTCGAGCGCGAGCGCATAGTAGGTCTCCAGAATACGCTCGTTGTCGTAGTTCAGCCGGCCATCGCCGATCAGCAGGCCTTTGCCGCCGGCCGCAAGGAAATCGCGATGACCGCTTGAAAGCCCATTGATGGCGCCGCCAAATCCGACCGTGTCGCTCGGCCGCCCCCAATAGCTTCCTTTAACGGAAACGCCGCCGGAGATGCTACGGTCGATATCCGTAAACGACAGGATTTCGTTCCGCCCGTCGTTCCAGCTTGCGCGCGCGAACACGCCAAGGTCAGTCGCGATCTGTTGCTCGGCGTTGATATAGAAGCCGTACTTCGACCGCTCCTTGCGGTCGGCTGCCATAATGTCGTTGATGTCGACGGCCGGATTGGCCGCGCCGAGCGCCAGAGCTTGACGGTAGTTGCCGGTGTTGCCCCGATTGGCGAACACACCAAGCCGCAACTTGCCCGGCTGTTTGTAGATCGTGTAGCGCTCTTCCAGTTCGACCACGGCGCCGCCGGTCTTGAAGGTAAGTACATCGCTGTTGGGTTGCGAGGGCACCTGGAAGAATCCGGCCCGCAGCGCCCAGTTCTTGCGATTGAGCTCCACGACAGCACCACGCGTGAAGCCCGGGAGATCCGCAGGGAAATCGTAAGCTCCTGACGCCCAGATGGCCCAGTTCATGAAATCGGCGCGCGGATCTTTTGCGTAGGAATTGCCGTCGAAATAGTCTCCCACCGCGAACCGTCCAATGGTGACAGTGACGCGGTCGATGTCGCGCTTGCCCGCAAGTTGATTGGGAGCATCGGCGACCTCTTCCTGCTCGCCGCCGAGGCCGAACGTCTGGCGGAAGAAATAGCGTTGCGCGCGGAATTTCGGATATTCCGCGCCGCCTTTTTGTGCCTCGCCGTTCGCAAACCCGGCGAGCCCCAGCGTGCTGCCGATGCCGAAGCCCTGGGCCAGTTCGGGGTTGAAGTAGAACTCGCCGCCCTCCCACAGGCGCCATCCCAGGAAGGCGCCGACCGTCCAGGTTTCGCGGGTGCGCCCTGAGCCGGGCAGGCTGTTCACGCCCTGATACGGCGAGCGGAAGCTCGGATAGCCCTGGGTGATCAGCGTGGTCTGGCCGTGCACATTCCAGTCGGTTGACTCGGGAAGAGCAGGCAGCCTGACAGCAGAACCGCCGCTCCATGGCGTGTCCCACAATTTGTAGTTCACGCCGACCTTGATCGTCTGAATCTTGGGATCGACCGTCACATCGGGAAGCGGAACATCGCTTAGCCCGTAGCTGCGAGCGCCAAGGTCCATATAGTTGTATTCGACCTTGCCGCTCCAGTTGCCGCCGAGGGCAAACTCAAGACCTGCGCCAGCCACCCAGCCAAGATGCATGCGCGCCTTGGTGCCCACGATGTCGCCGTCTGGATTGTTGAGATCGATATGCGTCCTTCCAAATGCGGCGCCGCCGGTGACATAGGGCAGCCACGTTCCGAACGCGTAGCCGATCCGCCCGCGTGCGGTGCCGACATAGTCCAACGTGCTGTTGAACGGGGCTGGAGCGAGTTTCGGAGCATCGAGCGGGCTTGTGAAGGAGACGTCTGCCTCAACGCCGAGCAGCCATCGGTTGCTGAGCTGCAGATTGTAGCCCGCCTGATAGCCGCCGATCAGGCCGGTGACGCTGTGCGGAAAGAGGACGCCCTGTTGCGGAAGCGGGCTGGTGCCCGGCCCAAACCCGCCCCAGCCGTATCCAGAGTGACCGCCAACATAGACGCCGGACCAATCCATATATTGCTCGAAACGCGGAGCCTTGAGCGGCATGTTGGCGCCATGGGCCATTCCCACCGAGAGTGCCGCCATAGCGGCACCGGCGAGCAGGCAGTTCGTAAGATCCGGCACGCGCCGCCCGGTCATAATGTTTCGATTCCGCGGAAACTGAATGCGTGCGGGATTTGACACGTCACGATGACGACAAGCCAGACGATCCCCGAACCCGGAGAGAAAATTCGGGGGATTGGAAGCAAGGCGAGTGCGGCGCATTGAAAATTCGACGACTTCAGCGGGTTGCGGCTATTTGCGAATGATTATCAAATAATAGTTGCGATCTATTCGCAACTGAATTATTGCGAATGAATTGCAACTAGTTCGGGTCGAACCAGCAGCCATGACATCGGTTTGTGACAGTCGCGTAACACCGGCCCGCGTCGTGTTGGCGCTCCTTGCAGGGATGGGCATGGGTGAGCCCGGCGAGGTTCGCGCGGAGGATCGCTCGACGTCCGAAGCATTTTGGAGCGTCGACAGCGAGCACATGTTCGGCTTCACCGTCGGGTCCGACATCGGGAGTGCCGGCGAGATCGAAATCGAAGGCGAGCAGGATTCGGGCTTCGGCAAGCGCGCGGGCCGCTACTACGCGGCGATGAATTCGCTGCAGCTGAAATATACCGCGACGGACAGTTTTCGCATCGCGCCACATGTGGAGTTTGGCCATCACGCGATTTCATCGGTGCCGGGCATGGTCGATCTCAACAATCTCGGCATCGCATCAGGTGGCGTGGAATTCAAATACCGCTTTCTCAACCGCGTCGATGCGCCCTTTGGTCTGACGCTCGGCGTCGACACATCGATGGGACGGATCGATAGCGGCACCGGCCAACGTACGCGCGACTACGCCCTCGACGTCTCCCTGGCGCTCGACCGAGAACTTATCAAGAATCGCTTGTTTGGTGCGATCAACGTCGTCTATGCGCCGTCATGGGCCCGCGATCACGCGACGGGAATATGGGAGCGGGCGGCTGCGACCGAGATCAGTGCTGCGCTCACCAATCGCATCGCCAACGGTGTCTTTCTCGGCGGCGAAGTCCGCTATCTGCGCGCCTACGAAACGGCGGGCTTGTCCGGGTTCGCAGGTGATGCAGTGTTTGCGGGGCCGACGCTCTACGTGATGTTCTCACCGCGCGCCAACATGACGCTCGCGTGGAATGTGCAGGTTGCCGGCCGCTCACGCGATGAAAGGGATCGGTTGGACCTGATCAATTTCGAACGTCATCAGGTTCGGCTGCGCTTCGGCTTCGGATTCTAAACTGCAAAAGGATGACCCGCCCGGGGGGACAACCGGGCGGGTCCAAGATCGGCACGTCGTGGATGAGGCGCCGCGCCGAACTCAACTCACGATGTGATCAGTAGTTGCAGGTGCGGACGCGGCCGATGTAGTTGCCGTACACGTCGAACTGGCGAACCCAGCCGCAGCGGCGATAGCCGTAACCGTCATGAACGTAGACTGGCCCGCCATATGCGTTGCTCGCGAGAGCGGCGCCAAACAGCGCGCCTGCGGCGACGCCGACACCAATTCCGACACCCTTGTACCCGGCTTCAGCCTGCTGCGTGGTGGCGGCCATGCCGCCGGTCAAAGCGATTGCAGCGACTGCGAAAGCGGCAATTCTGGTCTTCACTGACATGATCGACTCCATCCTTGTTTGGGGTGGGCCATCGAGCCCACATGCCAATTGGTGCGGAGCCGCCGGAAACAGGTTCGAGATCCGGCAAAAGAATTTAGCGAATATAAAAAAGACAGTATTTTCAGGCTGCTAAGCGCTAGCGGTGGACAATTGGCTGGTTGGCCAGTCGTGTCAGGTCGAATTTGTCGACATCAGCCAGCAATTCGATGAACGCGCGTGCGCCGTGATCAAGCAGCGCTTTGCCTTTCTCGGCGGTTGCGAGTGTCGCATCGCCGATTGCCCCTTGTGGATTGAGATCCTGCGTGGCCCAGGCGAAGGCTGCGGGTCGTCCGGCGGAGAGCCAGCGAAATTCTTTCGTCATTTGAATTTCCGCGGATTCAAACTTCGCGATTCGGTCCTGCTTCACATGCTGCGGACAGGCCGCCAGCATGATCGAGGTCTCGATGGCGCCGCCGTGAACGCCATAGCGCACTTCGTCGGCCGGGAACGAGCCGTTCGGTACGCCGAAGCGGCTCCAGCTCGTGGTGACCGCGAGCATCTCGTGCTTTGCGCGCAGATCCTGCGCGATCAGCGCCATCGCGGCACTGTTGCCGCCGTGGCTGGTGACGATCACGAGCTTTCTCACGCCCATCTGCGCGATGTCGTCGCCCAGTGCCATCCATTTTCTCAGAGCAGCATCCGTCGTCAGCGTCTGAGTGCCGGGATAGGCGATGTGCTCGGTTGAAATGCCGACCCGTTCGATCGGAAGAAACGTGACCGGAAGATCCTGCGGCAAGGTCTCGCGTACGCGCGCCAGATAGGCCTCGCCGATGAGGACGTCCGTTTCGAACGGCAGATGCGGCCCATGCTGCTCCGTTGCGGCGAGTGGGAGAACGGCAATCCAGCGGGATGCACTGTGCTTCTCCACATTCAGTTTGAGGGTGTCGCTCCAGTCGAGCGGAGGTTTGATCATCGTGCCATCAGGATTGTTCAAACGGGCGTTTTTTTAACCCGATTTGCGGGATAAATTCGCCTGCATGGTTGTTTCCAATTGAGATCGCTATTCTATCATGCGGCAAAATGATCGATGGAGTCCAATGATGATACCGAGCCTCATATCGCGAGCGTTAATGGCTGGTCTCGCGTTCTGGATAGCTGGCTCGGGGGTGCAGGCCACGACCCTCGATAAGGTCTCGTTCGGCACCAATTGGGTGGCGGAAGCCGAGCATGGCGGTTTCTACCAGGCGGTCGCGGATGGGACATACAAGAGCTACGGACTGGATGTCACCATCGTCCCCGGTGGTCCCAACGTCAACAATCGCATCCAGCTTGTCGCAGGCAAACTCGACTTCTTCATGAGCGCCAACACGCTTCAATCATTCGATGCCGTGACCAACAAAGTGCCGGTCGTGGCGGTGGCGGCCATCTTCCAGAAAGATCCCCAGGTGTTTCTGGCACATCCGGAATCCAAGGTGACCAATCTCGAGGGCCTGAAGCCCCTGACGCTGTTCGTCTCCAAGGAGGGGATGCCGACCTATTTCCAGTGGCTGAAATCGGAATATGGGTTCAACGAGGATCAGGTGAAGCCCTATACCTCGAATCCGCAGCCGTTTCTGGCCGACAAGAAAAGCGCCATGCAGGGCTATGTGACGTCGGAGCCGTTCGCGATCGAGAAGCGCGCCAAATTCAAGCCGACTGTGGTGCTGCTCGCGGATTACGGATTCAGCAGCTATTCGACATTGATTGAAACGCGCACCGACTTCGCCGAGAAGAAGGCCGATCTCGTGCAGCGTTTTGTCGATGCCTCGATCATCGGCTGGTACAATTATCTCTATGGAAACAACAAGCCCGGCAATGCTCTGATCAAGAAGAACAACCCGGAGATGACCGACGAGTTGCTGGCGTATTCCGTTGAGGCGATGAAACGGTACGGCATCGTGGATTCCGGCGACACGCTGAAGAACGGCATTGGCGCCATGAGTGATGACCGTATGGCGGATTTCTTCAACAAGATGGTCAAAGCCGGTGTCACCCCGCGCGATATTGATTATCGCAAGGCCTATACGTTGCGGTTCGTCAACAAGGGTATCGGCACCAACCTGCACCCAACCAGATGAGGGCGCAGGTCTTTGAGTAACTTGCCGACAGATGCCGCGGCTCGCACCGACGGGGGGATGCCGGCGGGCAGGGTAATTCAGCTTCGCGATGTGGCCAAAGTCTATGACAATGGCGTCGCCGCGGTGGGGCCGCTTGATCTGGATGTCGAGGCCGGAGAGTTCATTTCACTGGTCGGGCCATCGGGGTGCGGCAAGTCCACGTTGCTGCGGATGATCGCCGGGTTGAGTGCGCCGACGCGCGGTGTCGTGGATGTCGCGCGCAACATGCAGGGTCACTCCAAGCACAATATCGGTTTTGTGTTTCAGGAGCCGACACTGATGCCGTGGGCAACGGTGTCCGACAACGTGCGATTGCCGCTTAAATTGTCGCATGTCGCGCGAGATCAGTCTGACGTTCGCGTCGGACAAGCCCTTCAGGACGTCGGTCTGGCAGAGTTTGCCGGCGCCTATCCGCGTGAACTGTCAGGGGGCATGAAGATGCGGGTCTCGCTTGCGCGGGCCCTGGTGACGGATCCCGATATTCTTCTGATGGACGAACCTTTTGCGGCGTTGGATGAGATTACGCGCTTCAAATTGAATGACGATCTGCTCGCGATCTGGCGCACGCTACGCAAGACGATCGTGTTCGTTACCCATTCAGTCTTCGAGTCGGTCTATCTGTCGCAGCGCGTGCTTGTCATGACATCCCGGCCGGGGCGTATCGGCAAGGAATTTCGCTTTGACAGCGTGGGCGCGCGCGATGCCGATTTCCGCACTTCGGCGGACTACGCCGCGCATTGCCGTGAGGTATCAGCCGCACTTGCTGCGGCGAGCGCAGTGGAGGGCGTCCGATGACGCAGGGCCGGTCCCTCACGCGCCTTCTGCAGATTGGCCTGCCGGTCCTCACGCTGGCGCTCGGTGTGGCGATCTGGGAAGCGGTGGTCCGGATCAACAATATTCCCGACTATGTGCTGCCGGCGCCAAGCGTTGTGTTCGCCACATTGGTGACAGATTGGTCGCTGCTGTTCGCCTCGCTCCTCACGACGCTGCTGACCACGGTCCAAGGTTTTATTGCTGCTGCCGTGGGCGGCATCGCGATGGCGATGGTGTTCAGCCGTTCGAAATGGATCGAATACGCACTGTTCCCCTATGCGGTAATCCTTCAGGTCACGCCGGTGATCGCGATCGCCCCCTTGCTCCTGATCTATTTGCCGCAGCATCTGGCTGTCGTCGCTTGTGCATGGATCGTGGCTTTCTTTCCGGTGCTGTCCAACACGACCCTCGGCCTGAAATCCGTGGATCGCAATCTGGGCGGGTTATTTGCGCTCTATGGGGCGTCGCGAACGCAGACCCTGCGTTACCTGAAGCTGCCTTCTGCGCTGCCCCATATCATGGGGGGCTTACGGATCGCGGGGGGCCTGTCGCTGATCGGTGCCGTGGTCGCGGAAATCGCAGCCGGCTCCGCGGGGGCGGGTTCCGGGCTTGCCTACAGGATCGCGGAATCCGGTTACCGGCTGAACATTCCGCGAATGTTCGCGGCATTGCTGTTGCTCTCGATCGCCGGGATTGTCATTTATGGGGCTCTCTCGCTGGCCTCGTATCTTGTGCTACGACGCTGGCACGAAAGTGCGCTTGGAAAGGATAATTGATGTCTGCAAGTCATTCCCAGAATAACCCCGACGTCCTGATTTATGGCCCGTCAAAGCCCATTATCGACGGCGGTTTTCCAGCGCACTACACGCTGCACAAATGCGAAAACAAGCATGACCTTGACCGGCTGTCACCCGAAGTGGCTGCCCGCATCCGCGGCGTCGCCGTCAGCGGACTGGTGCAGGCGGACGGCGCCATGATGGCAAAGTTTCCGAAACTGGAAATCGTGTCGAGCTTCGGCGTCGGCTATGACCATATCGATGCGAGGTATGCCAGCGGGCACAACATCGTCGTCTGCAACACGCCGGACGTTCTGACCGAGGAAGTGGCCGACGTGGCGCTCGGTTTGTTGATCGCGACCGCCCGTGAATTCATCAAGGCGGACCGCTTTGTGCGTTCGGGTCAGTGGAGCACACAGGGCTTTCCGTTGAGCCAGGGCTCGCTGCGGGATCGCAAGGTCGGCATTGTCGGCATGGGACGCATTGGCCAGGCCATCGCGCGCCGGCTCGATGCCTCGCTGGTGCCCGTTGTGTATCACTCGCGCAACCCGGCCAAGGGCGTCAGCCACAAGCACTATCCGAACCTCGTTGAGATGGCGAAGGATGTCGATACGCTGGTGCTGATCATGCCCGGCGGGGCCTCGACCGCGAAGATGATCAATGCGGAGGTGCTCAAGGCGCTTGGCCCGCGCGGCATCGTGGTCAACGTTGCCCGCGGCTCCGTCGTCGATGAGCCCGCTCTGATTGCGGCGCTCAAGGACGGGACCATCATGGCGGCGGGTCTCGACGTCTTCGCGCAGGAGCCGAACGTGCCGGAGGAATTGCGCAACCTGCCAAACGTGGTCTTGCTTCCGCATATCGGTTCGGCGTCGATATCGACGCGCAATGCAATGGATCAGCTTGTGGTCGACAACATCAAGGAATGGTTCGCCGGCAAGCCGCCGATCACGCCAATCCCGGAAACGCCGGTCAAGGGCCGCTGACAGCCATGAGCGCCGCGCGGATCGCATTCGGCAAACAATCGACGCGCCAGGGAGCCGTTTTGCTCGCTCTGGCAACTATGATTGTTTGCAATGCATCCGCGCGCGCGCAGGACGCGCGTTCCTTGACCAACGACATGATCGGGCAGTGGGAGTTGTCCACGGCCGGTCGCGACAAGACTTGTGTGGTCACGCTGAAGGGCGATACCACGCCGCTGGGGCTGAAGCTGGAGCTCGACAAGGGCTGTGGTGATGCGTTGCCTTTCACCAAAGCCATCGCGGGCTGGAGCGTGAAGGGCCTGGACATTGTGCGGCTGCAGGATGCCAAGGGGCAGTCCATCATCGATGTGACCGAAGTCGAAAGCGGCATCTTTGAAGGTGTCCGGCAGGGCGAAGGCGTCTACTTGCTGCAAACTCTTGCGGCGGCGCGCGCGCTGTCGAAATCGACGGATCAGTTGATCGGCGACTGGGCGATGATGCGTGGCAGCGGCAAGACGGTGTGCGGGCTGACTCTGACAAACACCGAAGCCTCGGCTGACAATTTCGCTGTTTATCTGAAGCCGCGCTGCGATCCGGCGGTGGCCAGTTTCGCGCCGACTATGTGGCGCATCGAGCGCGGCGAGTTGCTGCTGCAGTCGGCCAGCGGTGAAATCTGGCGGTTCGAGGCGGATGACAACGCGCAATGGCGGCGCGTGCCGGACAGCGCCGATCCGCTGATCCTGATGCGGCAGTAATCCGCAGCGGCAAGGCTAGATTAGCCGCAGCGCCTTCATGCTGGCATGCCCGTTCTTGCCGACGATGATGTGGTCGTGCACGGAAATGCCGAGCGGGCCAGAAATGGACATGATGGACTGCGTCATCTGGATGTCCGCCTTCGATGGCGTCGGATCGCCGGACGGATGATTGTGGACGAGCACGATCGCGGTCGCGGATAATTCCAGTGCGCGCTTTACCACTTCGCGCGGATAGACCGGCGTATGATCGACTGTGCCGATCTGCTGCACTTCATCGGCGATGAGTTGGTTGCGCTTGTCGAGAAACAGGATGCGGAATTGTTCCTTGTCGGCGAACGCCATCGCCGTGCGGCAATAGTCGATCACCGCTGTCCACGACGATAATACCGCTTTCTGCTTCAACTCTCCCTTGGCGATGCGGCTCGCAGCCGCGGCGATCAGCTTGATTTCAGTGATGGCGGAGTCGCCAAGCCCACTGGTTTCCTTCAGCCGCAGCTCTGGAGCGTGAACGACCTCGGCGAATGAACCGAACTTTCCGATCAGCATTTTTGCAAGGGGTTTGACGTCCCGCCGCGGCAAGGCGCGAAACAGCACCATCTCGAGCAACTCGTAATCGCTCAGCGCGTCGGCGCCGGCCTGGCGAAACCGGTCGCGCAGCCGCTCCCGATGGCCGTGATAGTGCGGCGCCTCAGTGGCGTCCGGCCTGACGGTTGGCGGATCTGACTTGGAGGACATTGCGTGATGCGCGCCCCAAAATACGCACTCACCATGCCGGACCTGATGATTTTTGCAACCGGCATTTGCAGAGACCTCATGAGGGGTGCAAAGCACAGCTCGCAAAAGGAGCGTAGCTAGGCCGCCTTGTAAGGTGGCTTGTCGAGCTTGCCGGGCGATAGCGTGAAGACTTCGACGCCGTCCTGGGTCACACCCACCGAATGCTCGAACTGGGCGGACAATGAGCGATCCCGCGTCACCGCGGTCCAGCCGTCCGAGAGGATTTTCACGTGCGGTTTGCCGAGATTGATCATCGGCTCGATGGTGAAGAACATGCCAGGCTTCAGTTCGACGCCTTCGCCAGGTCGCCCGACATGGATGATGTTGGGCTCGTCATGAAACATGCGGCCCAGACCATGACCGCAGAAATCGCGCACGACGCTCATCTGCTGCGGTTCGACAAAACTCTGAATGGCGTGGCCAATATCGCCGGTGGTGGCGCCGGGCTTCACCGCGGCAATGCCGCGCATCAGCGCTTCATAGGTCACATCGATCAACCGTTCGGCCCGCCGGGAAATCTCGCCAACGGCATACATGCGGCTGGAGTCGCCGTACCAGCCATCCAGAATGAAGGTGACGTCGATGTTGACGATATCGCCTTCCTTGAGCTGGCGATCACCGGGCATGCCATGGCAGACGACATGGTTGATCGAGGTGCAGGTGGAATAGCGATAGCCGCGATACATCAGGGTCGCGGGATAGGACTTGTTGTCGAATGCGAACTTGCGGACGAACTCGTCGATCTGCGATGTGAAAATGCCAGGCCGGACGATGTCCACCAGCTCATCGAGGCATTTCGCAACCAGCGCCCCGGCCTTGCGCATGCCGGCAAATGCGCCGGGGCCATGGAGCTTGATTTGTCCAGTTTTGCGCAGAGAGGTTTCGGTGGCTTCGACGTAGTTCATTCGGGTTTCTTTGGTGGTTCTGTTTTTGAAAGGGGAATAGCCGCTGGAGCCGAAAAGCCGCAAACCGCTTGACTAATCTAATGGATGCGGCCCCGAGTGCAAGCGATGCCGCAGGAAAGCGCCATTTTGTGGGCTTTTCAGGGCTCAATCGGGACCGGCTGGCCGAGAACGATGTCCTGCTCCGTGAGTTTGCAGGTCCATGCCAGCGCCTCTACGCCCGCGGCGCGGGCCCTGTCGAACGCCCGTCCGTAGGCTGGATCGATATCGCGTGCGAGTGCGAAGGACGAGGCGGACCCGATCTGGATCACAAACAGCATGACGGCGCGCGCGCCGGTGGCGACCATTTCCGCGAGCTCATCGAGATGTTTTGCGCCGCGCGCGGTGACCGAATCCGGGAACTCGGCGACCCCAGGCCGGCGCATCAGGTGGACATTCTTGACCTCGACATAGCAGAGCGGCTTCGCCGGATCCTCCAGCAGAAAATCGACCCGCGATCCCTTGCCGTTGATGATCCGGCCGTACTTCACCTCGCGACGGATGGTCGCATATCCTGCGAGTTCGGGAATGACGCCGGCCGCAAGAGCCTCCGCGACGATCGGGTTCGGGTGCATGGTGTTGACGCCGACCAGCTCCTGCGCGCGGCCGAAATCCACTTCCACCAATTCCCACGAGTAAGGCAGCTTGCGTGTGAGACTCGGGGACTTCGACAGCCACACCCGCGCTCCCTCGGTTTGCAGGCCGGTCATGGCGCCGGGATTGGCGACATGGGCGGTGATGATCGTGCCGTCCGTCAGCTCGACATCGGCAAGAAAGCGCTTGTAGCGGCGGATCAGGGTCGCAGGAACGAGTTCACCGGCAAAGCGCATATCAGTCGCGCGCCTCGTGCACGGGCGCGACCGGCAGCGCGCCGCTTTGCAGGCGGATCTCGCGCACCGGATAGGGCGCGTGAATGTTTGCGCGCTTGAACGCGTCCCACAGGGCCAGCAAGACGTCGCTGCGCACGTTGTCCATGCCGGCGTCAGGATCGGCGATCCAGAAGGTGAGTGAGAATTTCATGCCGGTCTCTGCGAAATCCGTCAGCAGACAGCTCGGCGGCTTGAGGGGAATGACGCGCGGCGTGGCGGACGCGATCTCCGTCGCGAGCCTGCACACGAGGTTCGGATCGGCGTCGTAAGTGGTGGAGAAGTTGACCTTCAACTGGGTGCTCGAGTCCGTGTAGGTCCAGTTGACCACCTTCTTCGTGATCAGGTCCTCATTCGGAATCAGGAAGACGCGGCCGTCGCCCGCGGCCACGGAGATATAGCGCGTGTTCATCGCGTTGACCCGGCCGGAGCTGTCGTCCACCGTGATGAGGTCGCCTGGCTTCACGGATTTGTCGGCCAGCAGGATCATGCCGCTGATGAAATTGCCGACGATCTTCTGCAGGCCAAAGCCGAGCCCGACACCGACAGCGCCCGAGAACAGGGCGAACACCGAAAGGTCGATGCCTGCGGCGCTCATGACGATGGCCACTGCGAGCACCATCAGCGCCAGCCGGACGATCTTGGTCAGCAGCACCTGAATGGAGGGCGTCAAATCTCTCGAGTGGTTGATGCGAGTCTCAAGAAAGTTGCTGAGGATATTGGACGCCCACAGAGCGAGACCCAAAAACACCACAACCTTGATCACGAGCAGCGGTGTCAGGCGCAGGGTTCCGAGCATGATCGAAACCGAGTCCAGTGCGTCCGACGCCGGCTGCAACAGCCCGAAGATCCCGAGCACCGCCAGCAGCCACGCCACGATGGAGATGATGCGGACGAGGAAATCGTTGCGGATCAGGCTGGCAGCCATGCGAACGGCGAGCCAGGCTGTCGCGAGACTGGCGGCCGCCGCAATCAGATAACTTGGAACGGCCGCGTGAGCCATGATCACGTGGCAGAGGCCCATCAGCAGTGCGAAAATCAAGATCCCGGCGTGCCGCAGCAATGCACGCAAGATCAGGCGGAGCGATAGGGGCCACTCCACGGTCCTCGCCAGCGCTCCTGACGCCATATTTCCCCGTACGGCCGTGGCGAAGCCGAGTGCGAGCCCCATTCCGGCGAGGATGATGCCGAACTGGGCGTAGAACCATGGCGACGAGACGTCCGCGCGGATGGCGCGAATGATCCCGCTGAAGAGGTCATGGATGTTGGCCCAGGGCATAGTCAGGTTCTCTTATGAGCGAGCGTCCGCCGCATCGTTTGATTCGAAATTTCCGCAGATTTTCAGATTCGAAGCCCGAGGGCTGCTCTGAAGTCGCATGAATGGCAATTTAACACCAGCAAATCGGCCT
This sequence comes from Bradyrhizobium sp. SYSU BS000235, assembly GCF_049747295.1. Classification (NCBI taxonomy): domain Bacteria; kingdom Pseudomonadati; phylum Pseudomonadota; class Alphaproteobacteria; order Hyphomicrobiales; family Nitrobacteraceae; genus Bradyrhizobium; species Bradyrhizobium sp. SYSU BS000235. Next base: position 1,810,782 of record NZ_JBMHJM010000001.1, on the reverse strand, counting down.
TGTTGGCGCGTGTTGCACAAATCGGTTGGCGCGCGGCGGATGCGACGATAATCATGCAAATGCAACGATTTGCGACGGCACAGGGAGAGGTGGACAAACAGCGGTAATGGCATCCCTCGATACGGTTAGCATTGCCATCCTGCTCGGCGCTGTGCTCGTTATGGCGGGCATCCTGTCAAGCCTGCTCGCGCTGCGCTTTGGCGCTCCCTTGCTGCTGGTCTTCTTGCTGATCGGTATACTGGCGGGTGAAAACGGGCCCGGCGGCTTGCGCTTCGACGACGTGCAGACGACGTACCTTGTCGGTTCGCTAGCCCTGGCGCTGATTCTGTTCGATGGCGGCCTGAAAACCCGTTTTCAGACCATCCGCACCGTACTCGGGCCCTCGATTGTCTTGGCTACCGTGGGTGTGCTGCTCACCGCGCTGATCACGGCGCCGGTCGCGAAGTATGCGCTGGGCCTCGGCTGGTCGGAGGCGCTGCTGGTTGGCGCCGTGATTGCATCCACCGACGCTGCGGCGGTGTTCCTCCTGGTGCATGCCCAAGGTTTGCGCCTGCGCCCGCGTGTCGGTGCGACGCTGGAGGTCGAATCCGGCACCAACGATCCGTTCGCGATCTTCCTCACGCTGGTGATGGTGGAACTGCTGTCGCTCGGCCAGACCTCCGGAACTCACATTGCCCTGCAGTTCGGACGAGAAGTCGTGATCGGCACGTTGGTCGGCGTCACCGGCGGATGGCTCGTGGTGTTCCTGCTCAATCGCGTCGCCCTGCCGCAGGGATTGCACGCACCGTTCGTCGCGACGGCAGCACTGGTGATCTTCGGCATCGCGCAGATCTGCCATTCATCTGGGTTCCTCGCGGTCTATCTTGCCGGCATGTTGATCGGCAATCGTCCGACCCGCGCGCACAATTCGGTGGTGACCTTTTTGGATGCTGCCACATGGCTCGCCCAGATTGTCATGTTCGTGTTGCTGGGCCTGCTCGTATCGCCGGAGCGGACGCTCGCGAGCGCGCTGCCCGCGACCGCAGTGGCGCTGGTGCTGATGCTGGTGGCGCGGCCAGTTGCCGTGTTTCTCTGCCTGGCGCCGTTTCGTTTCAACTGGCGGGAAAAGACCTTTATCGCCTGGGTTGGCCTGCGCGGCGCCGTCGCGATCTTTCTGGCTTCCATTCCGCTTCTGGTGGGGCTGCCGAATGCGCACGTCTATTTCGACGTGGCCTTCATCGTCGTACTGATCTCACTGCTGTTGCAAGGCTGGACGCTCGGCACCGCTGCACGGCGGCTCCACGTCGCGCTGCCGCGGGCAGAGCGGGGACCGCGCCGCGTCGAGCTCGATCTGCCAGGGCAGCTTGAGCAACAGCTGGTCGGTTATCCGGTCCGTGCCAACAGCCTCTATCTCAAGCGCGGATTGATCCCTTCATGGTCGAAGCCGACGCTGGTGATCCGCGACGAAAAGATCCTGTCGCCGGTCGAAGCGGCTCCGATCGTGAAGGGCGATTATCTCTATCTGCTGGCCCCTCCCGAAAAGGCTGAGGCGCTGGATCGCTTTTTTGTCGATATGCCGGTGGTGCCCGCGCCCGATCCGCATCTGCTTGGCGACTTCATGATGCCCGGGGATGTCCTGCTGAAGGATGTCGCAGAGATTTATGGCGTCAATGTCGAGCCGGGCAACGAGCATCTGACGCTGGCGGATTATTTCGATATCCACCTCGATCACGCGCCGCGGGTCAACGCGACCTTGCCGCTCGACACCATCGTGCTGGTCGCGCGCAGTATCGGGGGCAACCGGGTGAATATTGTCGGCCTTCGGTTGCCTGAAGATGAGCCGCCGCCCCCGCTGCCGCGGACACGGCGGGCGGTTGCAAAGCGCAAACTGTCGAAGGTGTGGTCGTCGCTGACCGGTCCTTGAGGATTAGAGCGCGCGCGAAGGGATCAGCAAAGGGCCATCCGGCGTTTCCACGCGGTTGACCGATATGCCGAATACCTCCGCGATCCGGTCCGGTGTCAGCGCGAGAGCAGGCGTATCATTGGCCGCGATTTGCCCTTCATGCATGACGACGACGCGATCGGCGAACCGCATCGCAAGTGCAAGATCGTGAATGATTGCAAGCACGGCTGTGCCGTCATGAGCGATCCGTTGCAGCAGATCCATGACGATCAATTGATGGCGCTCGTCGAGGGACGCCGTCGGCTCGTCCGCGATCAGCACCGATGCTTCTGTCGCTAAAGCACGGGCAATGGCGACGCGTGCACGCTCGCCGCCTGACAGTTCGAAAATGAGGCGCGACGAGAATTCTGTCACGGCCGTTGCCTGCATCGCGCGCTCGATGGCGACGCGGTCGGCCGCGGATGTCTGTGAGAAGGGATCGGCGTGCGGCTCGCGGCCCAGTGCCACGATACTGTCCACGCTCATGGGCCAGTGAAATTCGTGGCCCTGCGGCAGATAAGAAATCGCGCGCGCCCGCGCCCGCGGCGTCATGGCACGAAGACTGGTGCCGTCGAAGCTGACGGACCCTTTCGATGCGATCAGGCCAATGATCGCGCGCACAAGCGTTGTCTTACCCGCGCCGTTGGGACCGACGAGAACCGTCAATTCGCCGGCATTGAGCGTGAGACTGACGTCGTCCACGGTCTTGCGACGATTGCGGATAACCGTGATGTGGTTGGCGACGAGACGGGGAGCGGTGTTTGGCGTCATGACGTGCTGTCCTCCAGCGCATGCCGCTCACGGAAGATCATCGCCAGGAAAAATGGGACGCCGATTAGCGCGGTGACGACTCCGATCTTGATCTCGACAGCGCCGGGCACCAGTCGGACGGCAATATCGGCTGCAGTCAGCAGCGCCGCACCCGCCAGCGACGCAGGCAGCAAAACACGTGCGGGATCGGAACCGTAAAATCGCCGCACCAGATGCGGCGCAACGAGGCCGACGAACGAAATCGCGCCCGCAACGGAGACGGCGGCGCCGACGCCGAGTGCGACGCCGATGACCACCAGCACACGCGTGCGTTCGACATTCACCCCGAGCGATGCGGCAGCGTCCTCTCCGAGCGTCAGGGCGCGGAAGGCGCCGGCATTGAGTGCAAGCACCACCCAGCTCACGAGCATGAAAGGCGCGGCGAGCCAGACATGCTCCATGCTGCGGTCTCGCAGCGAGCCGAGGAGCCAGAACGCGATTTCCAGTGCAATGTAGGGATTGGGGGCGAGATTGAGGATCAGCGCGATGGCGGCGCCGGCAAGGCTTGCGAGCGCCAGACCGGCGAGCAGCGTGACCGTCAGCGATGCACGGCGTCCTGCGATGGCCACCAGCGCTCCGACGGACAGCAACGCGCCTGCAATGCCACCGAGAGGCACAGCGAGGGACAGGGCGTTGGCAAGACCGAACGCCATGATTGCGGCGGCGGCGGCGGCCGCCGCCTGCGGCGCGCCGAAGAGCGAGGGTTCGGCGAGCGGATTACGCAACAGGCCCTGCAGCGAGGCGCCGGCCAATCCGAAGGTGGCGCCGATCAGCATCGTAAGCAACGTTCTCGGCAACCGGATGTCGCGCACGATGATGGACGTCACGCCATGATCCGAGACCAATGCACTGGCGACGGCTTGCGGCGAAAAATGGGCAGGGCCGGTCATCAGCGAAAGCGCGAACAGTCCCGCCACCAGAATGGCGAGAATTACAGTCAGCCAGTTGCCTCGACGCTCAAAAGTCATCTTGATCCAAATGCAGTCTAAACGTCAGAAGGAACGCTGACGCCGTCCAAGTGGCGTGGCATAACGGAGCGTCATGATCAAGAAGACCATCATCGCGTTATCCGTGTTTCTTGGCTTAACGGGCGCTTACGGCGAGCAAGATTCTGCGCGGGCCGAGGCGCCGCCGAAGCGGATTGTCTCGTTCAATCTTTGTGCGGACCAGTTGCTGCTTGCGCTGGCGGATCCCTCGCAGATTGCGGGTCTGTCGCCCTATGCGACGGACGCCGCGCTGTCGGTCACGACCGATCAGGCTGCGCATTTCCCTCGGCTCGATTGGGATGCAGAGTCGGTCGTCAATCTGGCGCCTGATCTTGTGCTGGTGGGACCCAGCAATCGTCCGACACAAGCGATGCTGAGCGCGATGGGAATCCGCGTTGCGGAAGTTCGCTTCATCAGCAACACCGCGGAGGCGATCCAGCAGGCCCGGGAGATCGGCCGGCTGATTGGCCATCCCGACCGCGGCGAAGCGATGGCGCGCAAGCTTGAAGAAGCGGAAACGCAACTGGCAGCGGTTGCGTTGAAGCCACCAATGACCGCGCTTGTCGTGCAGCGTGGTGGCTACAGCGAAGGCCCTGCGAGTCTGGTGGCCGGCATGTTGACGACTGCCGGTTTGCGGCCGCCGGCGAATTCGCCTTCCGACCTCGGCGGTTTCGGCGGATATGTCTCCCTCGAGCAATTGTTGGTCGACGGTCCCGATGTTCTGGTGCTGCAGGATCCCCCGCAGACTGCGGGAGACCAGGGTGCGTTGTTCATCACGCATCCGGCCCTGCTGGCGCGTTATGGTGCGAACCGGCGGATTGATCTTCCATCGCGCTACACGCTGTGCGGCGGTCCTCCGTTGATTGAGGGGTTGGATTATCTCGCCAGGGCGATCAAGACGCTGCGGTAAGGCCGTTCGGCAGGACTTCGACGCCGCCAAATGCGGCGACGCCGCCGCGCTTTAGGATCACGACGTTGGTTGCAAGCCGGCGCATTTCGTTGGCGTCGTGGCTGACGAACACCATCGGGATGCTGGCTTCGTCTCGCAAGCGAACGAAGTAGGGCAGGATATCCGCCTTGCGCTGTTCATCCAGCGAGCCCAGCGGTTCGTCGAGCAGCAGCAGGCGAGGTTTGGCCAGTAGCGCGCGGCCGAGCGCGACGCGCTGGCGCTCGCCGCCAGATAACTGCGCCGGGCGGCGATCGAGCAGATGACCGATATCGAGCAATTCGACGGCGCGGTTTTCGGCAGCCGCATCGTAGCCGAGCCGGTTCATGCGGCGGCCATAGTCGAGATTCTGTCTGACATTGAGATGCGGGAATAGCCGGGCATCCTGAAACACGTAGCCGATGCGGCGGCGGTGAGGCGGAACGTGAATTCCGGATTCCGTGTCGTCGAGTGTCTCGCCGTCCAGCGAGATCAGGCCGCGATCTGGTTTGGTCAGGCCGGCGATCATGTTGACGATCGATGTCTTGCCGGCACCGGAGTTTCCGAACAGGCCTGTCACGAGGCCATTGCTTTTGAAGGCAGCCTTCAAGGTGAAGTTGCCGAGCTGCCTGATGATATCGACTGAGAGCATCGTCAGTATCCGTGCAGCCGTCGCGTGGCGCGGCGCGCCAGAATTTCCGAGGCAATCAGCGCAATCATCGCAATCGCAATCGACACGATGACGAGGCGCAACGCGGCGGCATCGCCGTCCGGGACCTGAGTCAGCGTGTAAATCGCCGCCGAAATCGTCTGCGTTTCGCCCGGAATATTGGAGACGAATGTGATCGTTGCGCCGAATTCTCCGATGGCCTTGGCGAAGCCGAGTACCATGCCGGCGACAATGCCGGGAAGCGCCAACGGCAGCGTTACAGTGAGAAACACGCGCCAGGGGGGCGCCCCAAGGGTGCTCGCCGCCTGTTCAAGCTTCCGGTCGACCGCTTCGATGGACAATCGGATGGGGCGCACCAGCAGCGGAAAGGACATCACGCCGCAGGCCAACGCCGCGCCGGTCCAGCGGAACGCAAACACGATGCCGAGATGATCGGCGAGCCAGCCACCGACCAGGCCTTTTCGGCCAAATGTCAGCAGCAGGAGATAACCTGTGACGACAGGCGGCAGTACGAGGGGGAGATAGATCACGGCATCGAGCGCGGCCTTGCCCCAGAAGTCTCGCCGCGCCAATAGCCACGCCACCGCGACACCGAGCGGTGTCGCGATCAACGTGGCAACTGCGGCGATCCTGATTGATAGCAGGATCGCCGTCCATTCTTCGGCAGAAATTTGAAACACAGTCGTTCGTTTTATGATGTCGGCTTGATCAGGAATGTAAAGCCGTACTTCTCGAAAATAGTCTTGGCAGTGCCTGAACGCAGAAACGCCAGATAACCTGCGGCATCAGACTTGGCGGTTGCTGTCGAGGCGACAGGATAGATGATGGCGGGGTGCGAATCCGCGGGGAATGCGCCAACGATCTTCACGCCCGGTTCAACCTTCGCATCGGTCTCGTAGACGATGCCAAGCGCAGCCTCGCCGCGTGCGACCAGGGCCAGTGCCGCGCGAACGCTTTCGGCCATCGCGAACTTCGGCTCGGCAGCCTTCCATGAGCCCAGCTTTTCAAGTGCAGCCTTGGCATATTTTCCGACCGGAACTGCTTTCACGTCACCGGTTGCGATGCGTCCATCGCCGGCGAGCTTGGCGAGATCGAAGCCCTGTCCGATGGTGACATTGCCGATCTTCGAATCCTTCGGTGCGATCAACACGATCTTGTTGCCAAGCAGGTTGACGCGGGTCGGTTCATTGATGGCCTTCTTGCCGATGGAATAGTCCATCCAATCGGTATCGGCAGAGATGAAGATATCGGCCGGAGCTCCTTGTCCGAGCTGCTTGGCCAGCGCAGAACTTGCAGCGTAACTTGCGGCAACCTTCACGCCAGACTTCGCGGTGTAAGCGGCGTCGACCTCGTCGAGTGCATTCTTCATCGAAGCTGCAGCAAAAACCGTCAGCACCTTGTCCTGTGCAGCGGCGGGGGCGGTCGTCGCCTTGCTGTCCTGCGCGAAAGCCTGCGGCAGCGCGGGTACAAGCAACATCGTAAAGGCGAGGAAAAGTCGGGAGAGTAAATTCATGATGGCGCTCCAAAGCCGCCCGCAGCGCGGAGGCCCTGCAAGCATCGGCAAAGTTGAATTTTGTACGACAACCGGAAGCGCCGTTCCGTGTCCCCAGCAGGCTTACGGCTGGCCGGGGCATCGTGGCGCGAACATATCAGGCACAGCACCTGCGTAAAGGCTTTTTGGCCGCTATGCTGTCGCAGGCCCCGCAAATATCAGATGAATTGAACCCTTGGCACTGGCAGCGAAGTTGAGAGCGGTGGTCCGCGTCGATCGCGAACCACCATAAAAGCTTCAGTCGACAGCGATCATCACGTCTGACGCTTTGACGACCACGGTCACCGCGCCACCTGTCTTCACGCCAAGTTCGTCGACCGCTTCATTGGTGATTGCCGAGGTGACGATCTGTCCGTTGCCGATATCGACACGCACATGCGCAGTGGTGGCGCCCTTCTTGACCTCGATGACTTTTCCCTTGATCTGGTTGCGTGCGCTAATTCTCATGACAATCCTTTCTTCGGTAGCAGATATCGCTCGTGAATGCGCCGTTGAGCGATGAGGCAATATGAGGTGAGGAGAGTGGCCTCTGATTTTGGCGCGCTTACGGCGCAACGAATGCCAACCTATCAGGCGCAGACTGCACGTTCAAAGCTTGAAAGGCTCGCTCACGGGGCGAGCAGGACCTGCCGGCATTCGGTCGGAAGATTGGCCAGCGTCAATGGCGGCTTGGGTTTTGGCGGTGTCGGCGGTGGCTTGGGATGAAGCACAGCGTCGCTGAACCAGTAAGCGAGATCGCCGGCGCTACAGCCCTCACTCCCACTGGGTGGTTCCTGCGGTGTGCAGGTTCCGCTTCCGGCAGGACACTTCATGCGGATATGGAAATGATAATCATGCCCGTACATCGGCCGCACCTTGGACAGCCAGCTGCGATCACCCTTCGCCTCACGGCAGAGCGCCTTCTTGATCGCGGCGTTGACGAAGATGCGTTCCACCTGCGGTTCCTGCGCCGCGGCACGGATCACCGACAGATGTGTTGGTGTCCACGCTTTCGGATCGATATCGAGCCGATCGGGACGAACCATCATTACCGCGGATATCTCCTCGCGCTCCTCGCGCGACAGCATCCGCGCCGGCATCGGTGTCAGCCAGATATCGGCGTCCAGCCCGATTTGATGGCTGGCGTGGCCTGTCAGCATGGGGCCGCCGCGTGGCTGCGACATGTCTCCGACGAGAAGACCAGGCCAGCCGGCGACCTTGTGGGCTTTCTCGGACAGTCGCTCAAGCAGTGCGATCAGGTCCGGATGCCCCCAATTCCGATTGCGTGACAGTCGCATGACTTGCCACGTCTTCCCATTGATCGGCAAAGCTTCAGCGCCCGCGATGCAGCCCTTGGCATAGAAGCCAATGGAGTGGACCGGGAGTGACGCCGGCTTTGGCTTGCGGCCAAACAGCTCTTTCGCCGCGATGTTGGGATCATTCGGATTGGCCAGCGGCGGAAGCGGTTTTGGGTTAACCGAACCTTTATCCTGCGCCTGAACAGCGGTCACCGCCAGCATGGCGGGGAACAGGACGACTGCGAGAATCAGACGAGGCCGCATCATGGCGTGCTTATAGCTGAAGAGCCGCTGACGCACGAGACGACATGACGGCGAATTGAATGGCTGTTGACCGGTGTTGGACCTTCAGCAGCGAACGCGGATCCAAAGAAAGACACCGGCCAGTGATATTAACGTTTCATTAGTCATGAGCACGACAATGACGTCGTCGCTCCGGAATAAAATTCGTGCATGTTTGTGTGGTGGCAGCCCGCTCTAGAACCCCGATACACGCAGCAGATTCGAAAATAGCAGGACTTACGAGAACCGGCCTTCAATGGCGTACGTCAGGCGAACACTCGGGAGGGCGGAGCCAACGATGCTCGGGTAGTAAGCCTCGGGCAAGATACCCTTTTTTCAGACACTTGGATGAGAATGCCCGTTGCAGAACGCAAAGAGCAGGCGAGGCGATGCCGAATAATCGGCCAAAACCAAAAACCAGAACTGGAAAGGCCATATCGCCCAAGCGGATCTCAACCGTTCGGCTCGCGAAGGCTGCGCCCAAGCTTGCGCAGAAAAACCGCAAGGCTGCTGCCGCGATCGGTGAGGTTGTTCGCAAGCGCGCGGAAATCGAAGCCGCGATTGCGCAGGCCCAGACGTCAGATGCGCGCCTGCGCGAAGCGATCGACGTTCTGCCGCAAGGCATAGTGTTTCTCGATGCCGAGGGTCGCTACATCCTCTGGAACAAGAAATACTCCGAGATCTATAGCAAGAGTGCGGACCTGTTCCGACCGGGGGCGAATCTCAAGGATACGTTGCGCATCGGTGTGGAACGCGGTGACTATCCCCAAGCCACCGGACGCGAAGAGGAGTGGATATCCGAGCGACTTGAGAAGCTCTACCATCCTGGCCAGCGTCATGAGCAGCTTCTCTCGGACGGCCGCTGCGTCCTGATCGAGGAGCGGCTGACGGACGACGGCGGCATCATCGGCCTGCGCGTCGATATTACCGAGCTCAAGCAGCGCGAGGCGTCTTTCCGGCTGCTGTTCGACGGCAACCCCGTCCCGATGCTGGTCTGCGCCCAGAGCGATGGGCACATTATCGGTGTCAACGACGCGGCGATCGAACACTATGGCTATCTGCGTGCCGACTTCGAGAAATTGAAGATTTCCGATGTCCAGGCCTTCGATCAATCGATGCCCTGGGTCAGCGAGCAAACCACTGACGAGCGTGCTGCACGCACCTGGAAGCATATCAAGGCCAACGGATCGCTCATCGACGTCGCGATCTATTCGCGCCATTTGATGTTCGACAATCAGCCGGCAGTGCTGCTTGCGCTGATGGATATCACCGAGCGTAAACGCGCCGAGGCACGGCTCGCTTTCATGGCGCAGCACGATGGATTGACCGGCCTGCCAAACCGCATTCTGCTGCGTCAACGCTTGGACGAGTTGTTGGCGCACACGCGCCGCAGTGGCGACAACGTCGCGGTGCTGTTTCTCGATCTCGATAACTTCAAAGGCATCAACGACACGCTGGGGCACGCCGTCGGCGATAAACTCCTGAAAGGCGTCACCAAGCGACTGCGTTCTTCATTGCGCGAAGAGGACGCGGTGGCACGCCTTGGATCGGACGAATTCGCCATCGTGCAGGCCGGTGTGGATCGTCCCGAAGATGTCGCGTTCCTTGCGAAGCGTCTGATCGATACGATTAGCGAGCCCTACCTGTTCGACGGAAATACGATTGTGAGCGGCGCCAGCATTGGTATCGCCATTGCGCCAGGCGATGGCGACGATGCGGAAAAGTTGCTCAAGAATGCGGACATGGCGTTGTCCCGTGCCAAGAGCGAAGGTCATGGCACGTTCAGTTTCTTCGAAGCTGAAATGGATGCACGTGCGCAGTCGCGCCGCCGCGTCGAGACCGATCTGCGCGCGGCGATCGACAGCAATGTGTTGCAGCCTTACTATCAGCCGCTGGTTGATCTGAAGAGCGGGCGCATCACGGGGTTTGAGGCGCTGGTGCGCTGGCCGCATCGCGAGCGCGGCATGATTTCGCCGGGCGAGTTTATTCCAGTCGCTGAAGAGACCGGATTGATCAGCGCAATTGGCGGGCTGATGTTGCGCCGCGCTTGCATAGACGCCGCGCAATGGCCGGACGAAGTGCGCGTTGCCGTCAACCTGTCTCCGTTGCAGTTCAAGGTCGGCAATCTGCTGCCGGTCGTGATGGACGCGCTGAAGGGTGCGGAGTTGTCACCCAAGCGTCTTGAGCTTGAAATCACCGAAACGGTCCTGCTCGACAAGAGCGATCAGGTGCTTGCGACGCTGCATGCACTGCGCGCACTTGGTGTGCGAATTTCGATGGATGATTTCGGCACCGGCTATTCGTCGCTGAGCTATCTGCGGAGTTTCCCGTTCGACAAGATCAAGATCGATCAGTCGTTTGTTCGCGATCTTGGCTCCAATCAGGACGCGCAGGCCATCGTGCGTTCGATCATCAGCCTCGGCAAGGGCCTCGGCGTAACGATCACGGCTGAAGGCGTTGAGACCGAAGCTGAATTGAGCTGTTTGCGCGCTGAAGGATGTCACGAGGGCCAAGGCTTCCTGTTCAGCCGCGCCCGGCCGAACGAGGAGATCATGCGTCTGTTGCTTGCGCAGCGTAACTCGGGTGAAGCCGCAGCCTAACTCGTGCGTGTTAGCGAGCCGATTTGCGTTTCGCCGTTTTGCGTCCGGTCCTGTGAGCCGTTGTCTTCTTTGCAGATTTAGACCGCGCAGCCGCATGACGCTTGCGGGTGGCCGCAGCTTTCTTGGCGGAACGCGAGCGCGCCGCTGCGGGCCGTCTGGCCGCCGCTTTACCACCCCGCGGGCCACCAATGCGTCCGCCTTTCTTGGCTGCTACGTTGGTGTCCTTGACACCCCGTCCTGAGCCGCTCTTGTTGCCGCCGCCCGTCTCCTTGTTGACGGTGGCCCAGGCCCGCCGCTCGGCTTCATCCTCACTGACGCCGCGGTGTTCGTAGCCTTCCTCGATGTGTTGCGCTTTGCGTTTCTGTTTGTCGGTGTAACTGGATTTGTCTCCACGTGGCATGACATGCCTCCACGACAGATGGTGATGAAGCAGAAACGCGTGTCATATGAAGCTGTTCCCTAGTGTCTTGAACCCGAAGTTCGCCTTACATTCCGGCACATCGCGCAGCGAACTTCGGATCCAAAAGGACACTAGCAAATCTATGATTTTAGTGTGGTTCAGGTTCAGAAGTTCGCTTGAAGGATGTGCGGAGAAAATGAAGCGAACTTCTGAACCACCACCCCAGGCGCTAAAAAACAAAACCCCGACGCTAGGCGCCGGGGCGAATTTTGTTCGTCGACTGTCGAACCGATAAGACAGCTGCAGAGGTGCCTTACTTCTTCGACTTTTTCGTTTTCTTCGTCTTGGTCTTCTTTGCCTTAGGGGTGTCCTTGGACGCTTTCTTTTCCTTCGAGACATCCTCGATGTCGGCGGAAGCAACGTGCTTCACGATGGACTTGATGGTGCTCTTGGCCGACGCTTTGTTGGAATATCCCTCCGAGGCGAACATCTTCTCGCCGTTCGGCGCACGAAAGCGAAAACGGAATTCGCCGGACTTGTCTTTGTAAATCTCGAACTTGTAGGCCATCACGTTCTCCAAAGCTGATTCGAAGCAACGGCACCGTTGGCGCTGATGGAACCAGAGTCAAGATACGGCGCGCACCAGATGACGAGCGGCCCCTGCTATTTCCGGATCGGCTTCATCAAAAACCAGTCATGAGAGACCTCGGTCGCGGCTCGCTTTCACAACCAGCTTCACTCAATGTTCAAGCCTTTCGCGGTAAGAGCTAAACTCAACTTCCGCCGAGAGATGAATACTGGCCGTTTACGGCTCAGCTGCAGACCAGCAGGGGGACGATTATTTGCACCCCATTTTGAGGCACTTGTTGCCACAAAACTTCGCGGGCTTTCTGCTGCCGGCACCGGCCTCAAAGCAATTCTCCATGCATTTTGTATAAGGCATCCCGGCTTTACACATCCGCGCAGTGGGCATCTGCTGGGCGTCCGCTGTCGTCGTGGCCATCGCAAGCATCGCAAAGGCACACGCACCAAAGAGTGTTGATTTTATCATGATGTAACGCCCGTCGGGATGTTTACGGATCAGCTCATGCGAAAACGATAACCGGAAAATGGATATAGATGGCCGAATCTATCGGTACCGCGGAACGAGGAGCAACATATCGAGCGCGGATGTGGCTGCAAATAGCTCATCCGGGCTATTTCCGGCGGAGCAACAAAAAATGCCGTCTTGCGCTCGCGGCCTTTCCGCTCCCCGGCAGGTATCAAGCTCCTGAACATTCTTATTCGCAACGCTGATGCCGGCAGGCTCACGGCATGGGTTGAGGAGAATGTGAGCGGGGCGAAGGAGTGACGGCTAATAACTCTGGCCGTCAGATCCGGCAGAAGCAGAGTCGACCGATGCGAGTTGCGCTCAGCTATCAACCTTGAGCGCGGCAATGAAGGCTTCCTGCGGAATGTCGACCTTGCCGAACTGCCGCATCTTCTTCTTGCCTTCCTTCTGTTTCTCCAGAAGCTTGCGCTTGCGCGTGATGTCGCCGCCGTAGCACTTCGCGGTGACATCCTTGCGCAGCGCGCGGACGGTTTCACGCGCGATCACCTTGCCGCCGATCGCCGCCTGGATCGGGATCTGGAACATGTGCGGCGGGATCAGCTCCTTCATCTTCTCGACCATGGCGCGGCCGCGGCCCTCGGCACGGGTGCGGTGCACGAGCATCGACAGTGCATCCACCGGCTCGTTGTTGACCAGGATCTGCATCTTCACGAGGTCTGCCGCCTTGTAATCCGTCAAATGATAGTCGAACGACGCGTAGCCCTTCGACACCGACTTGAGGCGGTCATAGAAATCAAACACCACCTCGTTGAGCGGGAGTTCGTATTTCGCCATGGCGCGGGTACCGACATAGGTCAGTTCTTTCTGGGTGCCGCGGCGTTCCTGGCATAGCTTCAACACGCTGCCGAGATATTCGTCCGGCGTGAGGATCGTGGCCTCGATCCATGGCTCGTGGATTTCGGCGATCTTGACGACATCCGGCATGTCGATCGGATTGTGAATCTCGATCTCCTGCCCGTCGGTCAGATGCATCTTGTAAATAACGGACGGCGCGGTTGCGATCAGGTTCAAATTGAACTCGCGCGACAGCCGCTCCTGAATGATCTCGAGGTGCAGGAGGCCGAGAAAGCCGCAGCGGAAGCCGAAGCCGAGCGCGGCGGACGTTTCCATCTCAAACGAGAAGCTGGCGTCATTCAGGCGCAGCTTGCCCATCGCCGCACGCAAAGTTTCGAAATCGTCCGCATCGACCGGGAAGAGACCGCAGAACACCACGGGGATGGCAGGCTTGAAGCCCGGCAGCATCTCGGTGACAGGCTTGCGGTCATCGGTAATGGTATCGCCGACGCGGGTGTCCGCCACTTCCTTGATCGCGGCGGTGATGAAGCCGATTTCGCCGGGACCGAGTTCGTCGACATTGACCATCTTGGGCGTAAAGAAGCCGACGCGTTCGACATCATAGGCTGCGTTGGTGCCCATCATGCGGATGCGCTGGCCCTTCTTCATCACGCCGTCGACCACGCGGATCAGAACCACCACGCCGAGATAGACGTCGTACCAGCTGTCCACCAGCAGCGCTTTCAGCGTTGCGTCGCGGTCGCCCTGCGGCGGCGGCAGGCGCGTGACAACGGCTTCCAGCACGTCAGGAACACCGAGGCCCGTCTTCGCCGAGATCATCACGGCCTCGGACGCATCGATGCCGATCACGTCCTCGATCTGTTGCTTCACCTGTTCGGGCTCTGCGGCGGGCAGGTCGACCTTGTTGAGGACCGGCACAATCTCAAGGTTGTTGTCGAGCGCCTGGTAGACGTTGGCGAGTGTCTGGGCCTCGACGCCCTGGCTTGCGTCGACAACGAGCAGCGCGCCTTCACAGGCCGCCAGCGACCGTGACACCTCGTAGGCGAAGTCGACGTGGCCAGGCGTGTCCATCAGGTTGAAAATATAGTCTTTGCCGTCCTTGGCCTTGTAGTTCAGGCGAACGGTCTGCGCCTTGATGGTGATGCCGCGCTCGCGCTCGATGTCCATCGAATCGAGCACCTGCTCCTTCATCTCGCGGTCCTGCAACCCGCCGGTGGTCTGGATCAGCCGGTCGGCGAGCGTGGACTTGCCATGGTCGATGTGGGCGACAATGGAAAAGTTGCGGATGTTGGAAATGGGGGTCGTTGTCATGGGGCGCGGGATAGCATTCGCGCCGCAAAGCGGCAACAAAATTGGGGTGTTCCGGCACGGACTTCCGCAGAAATCGCAATGATTTGCTGTTGCCGGCCATGGCTTTGCGCTAGTCAGAACCCGGACACGAGTAGCAACGGCTGACGACTTCAGCGCCAGATCGAGGACAGGTTTCCGCAATGTCCGATATGTCATCCACCGTGACGGGACGCCGCTCCGGAAAAAATCCCGGGCCGCGAACAGGACTGAAATCCCGCGAGAGGGCGCGTCAGCGCCATGTGCCCGTCACGCGGCGTGTGGCGGCCTGGGTGGCCGCTGTGGCCCATGATCCCAGTACCAGCCTCAATTTTGTCATTGGCTTTGCGATTGCCCATGCTTTGCTTTGGACCATCATCCTGACCGCGCTGAAAAGTGCTCAGGACGTCCACATGGACGTCGCCGAGGCCTTTGCCTGGGGGCGGAAGTTTGAGCTTGGCTATGGCAAGCATCCGCCGCTGTCGGGCTGGATCGCGGGCATCTGGTTCAGGATCTTTCCTGTAACCGACTGGGCGACCTACGCTCTGGCGATGACGGTCCTTGGCTGCGGGCTCGTCCTGTGTTGGCTCATCGCCGTACGCGTCGTCGATCATCGTCGCGCGATGTTCACGGTGGCGATGCTCGCGATTTATCCGATCTTCAATTTCAAGGGCTTCAAATACAATCCCGACCTGCTGCAACTCGTGACCCTGCCGCTGGTGGTGCTGGCCTATCTCGATGCGTTCGAGAAGCGGACATGGAAATCAGGCGTCTGGCTTGGACTTGCCGGCGCCGCCGCCTTGATGACCAAATATTGGGTGCTGACCATGATCGGCGCCGTGGGGCTTGCGGCGCTGATCCATCCCGAACGGATGAAGTTTCTGCGTTCGCCCGCGCCATGGGTGGCCATCGTGACGTGTGTCGTTGCGATGTTGCCGCACCTGTGGTGGCTGAAGCAGTCGGACTTTCTGCCCTTGGTGTATGCCGATGACGTTTACGGGGGCCAGACGTTTGCCCGGACGTCAGGGTTGGCGTCGATCTATCTGGCCCACAACGTCGCCTTGTTGCTGCTTCCGATCGCGTTGGCGGCCGTCGCGCTGGCGTGGAAGCTGCAGTGGTGGAAGTCGATCCGCGCAAAAGGGATTTTTCACGAATTCATCGAATCCGCAAAGCGGCCTTGGGCTCGCGGCCCCAATCCCGGCGTCTATCTGTCACAGGCCCGCAATATTTGGGTGACGCAAATCATCGTTGGTGTCGTGCCGCCGATCGCAGCGGTCGTCTTCGGCATCTACATGAAGACCGATTGGGGCATCTCGCTGTTTTTCCTTGTGCCTCTGGCGCTGGTTGCGATTCCATCGTTGCGGGTGACGCAAATGGCGTTGATCCGCCTGATGTTGATGTGGCTCGCGTTCACGCTCGTGATGTTGCTGATCTCGCCGATCTTTGCGGTGCAGACCGTGCGGCGCGACGGCGAGGCGGGCACTCGTTTCGCGCCGCGTTCGGAATTCGCGCTACAGTTGACCGAAGCGTGGCGCGCGCGTTTCAATTCCCGCTGGCCGGTGGTGGCCGGCACGACTGAAGTCGGTGAACCGATGACGTTCTACAGTCCGGACCATCCCGCACCGCTGACGCCGGGCGAGGTCTGGGCATCCGGGCTGACAAGTCTCGAAGAGGCGCTGCGGCTCGGATTCATCGGCGTGTGTGACACCACCGATGCCCGTCTGCCGACGTGCGAGAAGTGGATGAATGACACCGTGCCGAACGCCGAAAAATTGACGATGACCGCGCGGCGTTATTTCCACGGCAAGGCCGGGCCCGCGGTGCGCTGGAAAATATGGATCGTTGGCCCGGAACGGAAGGAAGAGGGATAGACCTTCAAAGCC
The DNA here is from genome assembly GCF_049747295.1 of Bradyrhizobium sp. SYSU BS000235. Classification (NCBI taxonomy): domain Bacteria; kingdom Pseudomonadati; phylum Pseudomonadota; class Alphaproteobacteria; order Hyphomicrobiales; family Nitrobacteraceae; genus Bradyrhizobium; species Bradyrhizobium sp. SYSU BS000235. The sequence goes on along the minus strand of NZ_JBMHJM010000001.1, from coordinate 1,794,244 downwards.
GGGATAGAGGCTTCCGTTCCGATTCAGCCAGGCGGAAGCTCTAACCTGCGTCTTCTTCGCCGAACTTGTTCGCAACAAGCTCGGTAATGGCATCGAGCGCCGCCTGGGCCTCGCGACCGGTGGCGGAAACCGTAATCGATGTGCCGATTCCTGCGGACAGCATCATGAGACCCATGATCGATGTGCCGCCGACGGTTTCACCGTTGCGGGTGACGGTCAGCTCCGCATCGAACCGCTCGGCTGTCTGGACAAATTTTGCCGAAGCTCGGGCGTGCAGGCCGCGTTTGTTAAGAATGGGAAGTTCTCGGACGAGGACGCCGGCCGTCGATGTCTGTTCGCCCGGCATGTCGCTCATTTCCCGGCGAGCACCCGGCTCGCGATGGTGACATACTTGCGGCCCGCTTCCTGCGCGGCGGCAATGGCGTCCGGCAGCGGCTTGTCGTCACGCACCTTCGCAAGCTTCACCAGCATCGGCAGATTGATGCCGGCGAGAACCTCCACCTTCGGGCGGCTCATGCAGGAGATCGCGAGGTTAGACGGCGTGCCGCCGAACATGTCGGTGAGAATCGCAACGCCATCGCCGCTGTCGACGCGCTTGACGGCCTCGATAATGTCGCTGCGACACAGATCGGCATCGTCTTCGGCGCCAATCGTGATGGCTTCGATTTGTTTTTGTGGACCCATGACGTGTTCGAGCGCCGCCTTGAACTCGTCGGCAAGACGCCCGTGGGTCACCAGTACTAGACCAATCATCCAAGACTCCTCGCGGGCGCGTGGTGCACCGCACGAAAGGGCCACATGTTGACCATCCAGAGCCCCGACGCAAGAGGGGTTGTTGCCGCGTACCCCCTGAAAAATGAAGGAGTCGGGCTGGCCGGCTTGGTGGCGAGTGTAGGGCTTATATGGCTACCAATCCGTTTCGAGCAATCATCCGAAGGTCGTGGGCGGCTCACGGAAAACCTTAAGTTGTCGTAAGAAAGGCCAGGACCAGAGGTAGTGGGTTCTGGCCCGCGGCAACGGGAATTCGGGGCAATTCCACACCGAAAATGATCGTTTTCAACGCTTCTGGCGGTGGCAGGCGTTCGGCGTCGGAGGCGGAAAGGTCAACGACCAGGCTGACAATGGCGTCCGAAGCGGCCTCGATTTTCCGGATTCCCAAGCCGCGAATCTCGATCAGGCCTGCAAGCTCGGGGACGTTTTGCACAATTATGGTGCCGTCGAGCGGCTTCAGGCGAACGCGATCATCGCCGATCAAGGTTGCTTTGGCCGACTGCCCCGCACGTCCGGCGAGAATCAAATCAAAGGCGAGGCGGGATTTTCCTGAGCCCGAGGGGCCGCGAATCAGCACGGCGCGGTCTCCAACCCGCACCGCAGAGGCGTGAATGCTTGCAGTCGCCTCTCGGGTCATATCGCCGGCAGCCGCACGGTGAACCGTGCACCGGCGATGCGTGCGTCGCCCTCTTCATCAAGCGGGCCCGCGCGATTCTCGGCCCAGATCCGTCCGCCGTGGGCGTCGATAATCTGCTTGGAGATCGACAGGCCAAGCCCGGAGTTCTGGCCGAAACCCTGATGCGGCCGGTCGGTGTAAAAACGCTCAAAGACTTTTTCGAGCGCGCCGGGCCGGATGCCGGGACCGTCGTCGTCGATCACGATTTCGACCCAGCCTTTCTCGCCTTTTTCACCCTTGCGGCGCCGGCAAACGATCCGGACTTTGCCGCCGGGATTCGAGAACGACTGCGCATTGGTCAAAAGATTCGAGATCACCTGTCCCAGACGGGAATCGTGTCCGGGCACCGAGAACATGTCGGACGGTGCGCCTTCGAAGCGGGTCTCGACCTTCACATCGTTGCCCTGGCGTGTTTCGTTCGCAACCGTGGTCAATGTGTTCAGCAGTCGGCGAACATCCACCGGCTCGACATCTTGCCGCTGGAGCTCGGCATCGAGGCGGCTGGCGTCCGAGATGTCCGAGATCAGACGATCCAACCGGCGCACATCGTGCTCGATCACAGCAAGCAGACGCGACCGGCTTTCATCGGAGCGTGCGAGCGGCAAAGTCTCGACCGCTGAGCGCATCGACGTCAAAGGATTCTTCAATTCATGGGCAACGTCGGCGGCGAACCGTTCGATGCCCTCGATACGATTGTAGAGCGAATCGGTCATCTCGCGCAGCGCGCGCGACAGGTGACCGATCTCGTCGCCCCTTCCGGAGAAGTCGGGGATCTCCACGCGGGTCTTGATCCTGCGGCGGACACGGTCCGCGCTGTCGGCCAACCTGCGCACGGGGCCGGCGATCGTGCTGGCGAGCAGCAGCGACAAAACAATCATGACGCCGACGGCGATGCCGAACACTTTCAGGATGGCGAGCCGCTCGGCGGTCACCAGTTGGTCGATGTCGTCGCCCTGCGTCGAGAGCATCAGCGCGCCATGCACCGCGCGGAAGCGTTGCACCGGCACCGAGACCGAGACGATGACCTCGCCGCGGTCATTGATCCGCACCATGCTGGCTTTCTTGCCGTCTAATGCCTGCTGAACTTCCTGATAACCGTTGCCGTTTTCGGGGCCGAGCTCACGGTAGAGCGGAAGGTCGCCGCGATTGAGCCATGTGCGGATTGCGATCATGGTCCGTTCGGCGATGCCGGGCTTCTCGGCGGTCGGCGGCGCGAGTTCGAAGCGCAGGACGTCGCCGCGGCCGTAAAGATTGCGGCTGTCGAGAACCAGAACGCCGTCGCGACCGTAGATGCGGGCGCGGGTTTTGGTCGGCGAAATCAGCCGTCGTAGAACGGGAGCAACGCGTTCGGGATTGATCGAGAAGTCGATGCCTGAAAGAGAGTCTTCACTGGGAAGGCTTTCGCCGGTCTTCAGATCAAGCAGGCGATCCGTGTCGAGCGAAATGGCATTGGTGTCTACCGTGGCCGATGCCGCAATCGCGCCTGAAATAATTTCCGCCTGTACCAGCAAGCTCTGAGCGCGGGCGTCAATCAGCCCGGCACGGAATTGCGACAGGTAGAGAATACCCGCAAGCATCGCAATCAGACCGATCAGGTTGAGCGAGACAATGCGGCGGGTCAGGCTTGAGAATGTCAGGGCGACGAAATAGCGGCCTGCACTCCTGAGCAATTCGCTTGGACTGCGCCACCCACGGCTCGACGTGTCTTGGGGAGCCGCGGTGTAGGAATCAGAATCCGATGCCAGAGACGATGACTCATCCCTGGCGTCGTCATTCGGATCAAGCTGCGTTCGATCAAGCAAAAGCTGAACCGCTTGGTTGTTTCGTTGAGGTCGCGACCCTATCGTAAATATCCGCGTCCGTCAGGAGGCTAGTGCGGTGGATCTGACGTTCGTATCAGTATTAATCGCGAGTCCGTGATACGAACGTCAGATCCAAAACCGCACTAGATTCATATTCTTGCTAGTGTTCCTTTGGTTCTGACATTCGTAAAGTGCCTGCTGCGAGGTGATACGAATGTCAGAACCGGAACACTAGCCGACTGCGAACACGGATCGATCAGGTTTCCTTGAACCGATATCCGACGCCATAAAGCGTTTCGATCATCTCGAAATCGTCGTCGGCGGCTTTGAACTTCTTCCGCAGCCGCTTGATGTGGCTGTCGATGGTGCGATCATCGACATAGACCTGATCGTCATAGGCGGCATCCATCAATGCATTGCGGCTTTTCACAACACCTGGGCGGGTGGCCAGTGCTTGCAGGATCAGGAATTCCGTCACGGTGAGCGTCACCGGTTCGTTCTTCCAGGTACAGGTGTGGCGTTCGGGATCCATGCGCAGCAATCCGCGCTCCAGCGCCTTGGCGTCCATTTCCTTCTGCGCCACCGTCGGATCCTTCGGGACCGCACGGCGCAGCACGGCCTTCACGCGCTCGACCAGCAGGCGTTGCGAGAACGGTTTCCGGATGAAGTCGTCGGCGCCCATCTTGAGGCCGAACAACTCGTCGATCTCCTCGTCCTTCGAGGTGAGGAAAATGACTGGCAGGTCGGACTTCTGGCGGAGCCTTCGCAGGGTCTCCATGCCGTCCATCCTCGGCATCTTGATGTCGAGGATCGCGAGATCGGGCGGGCTCGTCTTGAAGCCATCGAGGGCGGACGCGCCATCCGTATAGGTCATGATGCGGTAGCCTTCAGCTTCCAGTGCAATCGAGACCGACGTGAGAATGTTGCGGTCGTCATCGACCAAGGCGATTGTGGGCATGAATCTGCTTTCCAAATCGATAGTTGTGGCGTGGCGACTTTTCTGACTGCCGGTTTGAACCGGAGGCCCCGAAATAAGGCGTTACGCTTGCGATGCAACGAGCAATGCAAGCTGGGCTGAAATGTGACCGATTTCCCACACTCAAGGAATTCGAAGTTGTACGGGCTATATAGGGCCATAATTTGCCGAAATAACCCCTTTCTGCCAAGAAAAAGCCGTTAATCGAACCGTCTCAGGGCCACGCCATGGAGCCTACCGCAGATTTTAAACCGGCCGGGCTGGCCCGTTCGCTGCTGAGCCGCAGCCGTCAGGGCGCTCTGGCCACGCTCATGGTGGCGACCGGTGATCCCTACTGTTCGTTGATTAACGTCGCATCCGCGCCGGATGGGGCGCCGATCCTGCTAATCTCACGGCTTGCGATCCACACCAGGAATATTCTGGCTGATGCACGCGTGTCGGTGATGCTGGACGAACGCGCCGCCGGCGATCCGCTCGAGGGTGCACGCATCATGCTTGCAGGCACCGCCGAAGAAGCCAGCGGCGATAACCTCGCTCAACTCCGTCGCCGTTATCTTGCGGCTCATCCGTCAGCCGAGATGTTCGCCGACTTCAAGGATTTCTCATTTTTTCGGGTCGTGCCGAAAGGGCTTCATCTGGTTGCAGGCTTTGGACGGATCATCGATCTCGCCCCACGCGATTTCCTGACGGATCTCACTGATGCCGATGCATTCGTCGAGGCTGAGACTGACATCGTCTCGCACATGAATGCAGATCACGCCGACACGATGAATCTGTACGCGATAAAACTTCTGGGCGCACAACCGGGCACATGGCGATGCACGGGATGCGATCCCGACGGACTCGATATGCAGGACGGCATACGCACGTTGCGACTTGTTTTTCCGCATCGCATCACAACGCTTGCCGCAGTGCGGGAGGTTTTGAAATCTCTTGCAGACAAGGCACGGGCGCAACCGGATTGATCCAGCTAAGTCCGCCAAACATGTGCAATCCAGCTTGTTTTGCAGCAATCCCGCTATGCAATAAACCAAACTTTCTGGACCGACTTGGCAACACCGGCGTTGGTCACTAATAAGTCGCGGGATCGTAGCCCGGGAGCTATAGTCAGTTCCCCGGTATCCGCGAATTCAGCGCTTGGGACGAGCGTGAACGAGACGCGGTTTCAAAGGAGAATCTAAAGTGCAAGAGTCGGGTGTGCGCAACGGTGCTTTCGGCGCCGATAAATTCGGTTTCAAAGATCTCGGTGGGGTGAACTGGAATTTTGGAACGGCGCCGCTGTATGAGCACGCCATCCGCGCCGGTGAAGCCGTGCTGACTGCGGAAGGTGCGCTCTGCGCCGAGACCGGTGTGTTCACCGGTCGTAGTCCAAAAGACAAGTTTACTGTTCGCGACGCCAACACCGACAAGACGATGTGGTGGGATGGCAATCAGTCCATCACTCCCGAACAGTTCCAGACACTGCACGACGATTTTATCGCACACTGCAAGGGCAAGACGCTGTTTGCCCAGGACCTCTACGGCGGCGCTGATCCGACGTATCGCATCAAGACCCGTGTCTACACCGAGCTTGCCTGGCACTCGCTGTTCATCCGCACGCTGCTCATTCGTCCAGAACTCGCCGAGCTCGCGAGCTTTGCGCCTGAACTGACCATCGTCGATCTGCCGAGCTTCCGTGCTGACCCGAAGCGCCACGGCTGCAAATCGGAAAACATCGTTGCGATCGATTTCACCCGCAAGCTCGTGCTGATTGCCGGAAGCCAGTACGCCGGTGAAATGAAGAAGTCGGTGTTTACGACGCTGAACTACTTCTTGCCTGCAAAGGGCGTGATGCCGATGCACTGCTCGGCGAACGTCGGTCCCGACGGCGATTCCGCGATTTTCTTCGGCCTCTCCGGCACCGGCAAGACCACGTTGTCGGCCGATCCCCATCGCACGCTGATCGGCGACGACGAGACCGGCTGGGGTCCGGAAGGCATCTTCAACTTCGAAGGCGGCTGCTACGCGAAAACGATCAAGCTGTCGCGCGAAGCAGAGCCCGCGATCTTCGACGCCAGCATCCGGTTCGGCGCGGTGCTTGAGAACGTCGTCCTCGATCCGCAAACCCGCGTGCCGGACTTCGACGATGGCTCGAAGACGGAAAACACCCGCTCGGCTTATCCGCTCGATTTTATTCCGAACGCGTCGCGTACCGGCCGCGCCTCGCATCCGAAGAATCTGGTGATGCTTGCCGCCGACGCATTCGGCGTGATGCCGCCGATCGCGAAGCTGTCGCCGGCGCAGGCGATGTATCACTTCCTGTCCGGCTACACTGCAAAGGTCGCCGGCACGGAGCGTGGCCTTGGCAACGAGCCGGTGCCCGAATTCTCCGCGTGTTTCGGTTCGCCGTTCCTGCCGCGTGATCCGGCTGAGTACGGCAAGCTGCTGCGCGACCTGATCGCCAAGTACAATGTCGACTGCTGGGTGGTGAACACCGGCTGGACCGGCGGCAAGTATGGCGTCGGCAGCCGCATGCCGATCAAGGTGACGCGCGCGCTGTTGACGGCCGCGCTGAACGGCTCGCTGCGCAACGCCGAATTCCGCACCGACAAGTACTTCGGGTTTGCCGTGCCCACCAAGCTCGACGGCGTGCCGACCGAGATCCTTGATCCGGTCAACACCTGGAAGGACAAGGCTGAATTCGACAAGACCGCCCGTGCGCTGGTCGGCATGTTCCAGAAGAACTTTGCCAAGTTCGAGAAGCACGTCGATGCGGAAGTTCTCGCGGCCGCGCCGGAAGCGAAGCTGGCCGCGGAATAATTTCGGATAACGTTGAAATGCAAAAGGCGGCTCACTGAGCCGCCTTTTTTGTTGCAAGCCGCTGTCCCGGCGGCCTTCGCTTGCATTGTTCAGGGCTTCCCCTTTTGTTGAGCCGATAGGGCGTCTCCGGCTATATGGGGGCTTGGAATGATCGTGAGGAGCGCTCGATAGTGTCGACATTTCAGACGACGGTCACTGCTGGACCGGCAGAAGATGCAAGTACCATCATCGATCGTTGGTCCGCGGCTTACAGCGCCAATGATCATGATCTGCTCGTCAGCCTTTATGCGCCGGATGCGATCCTTCTCGGCACGACGAGCCCGATCATCTCCCGGGGCACCGACGCCATTCGAAAGTACTTCGACATGTTGCCGAACAGCGGCCGCCGCAATGCGATTACCGAGCGGCATATCATCGTGCTCGGCGACGATGCGGTGGTCGGCACTGGCTTCTACACGTTCAGCCGCGCGGTGGAGAATGACACGCCGCGTCCGTCGCGGTTCACCATGCTGGTGGTTAGGCGTGACGGCCGATGGATGATCGCGCACCATCATTCCTCGCCACGTCCTGAAGCGCAGCCATAACAATGGCCATTTGAACCCGCCTGCCGGCATCCGCGACATATCGCGAGGTGTGTCGTCTGGAGGCAGTCGTGGGAACGTGGATCAAGGTTGGTGTTGCGGTGCTTGTCATGGCGTCCACGGCATGGAGCCCGGCACTTGCGGCGAAGAAACACCATCGGAAGCCAAAGCCGGACAGGCAGGGCCAGATCGACAGGACGACGGTCCGCGAGCGCCAGTCGGGCCCCAAAGAGCCGGTACCCCTGCCGAGGCAAATCCAGCCGTGGGGCGCGATGCCGCTGTCGGCCGAAGTCGAAGCGACGTTGAAGCCGAAGGACAGCTTCAAGGAATGTCCCGAGTGTCCCGAGATGGTCGTGGTGCCGGCGGGCAGCTTCATGATGGGCACGCCGCCGAACGAAGTTGATCGCTCGAAGGGCGAAGATCCGGTTCATCGGGTGACAATTGCCAAGCCTTTTGCGGTCGGGCGTTTCGCGGTTTCCTTCGACGACTGGGATGCTTGTCTTGCCGATGGCGGCTGCGGTGGCGTGCGCGGCGATGATCATGGTTTCGGGCGCGGCCGCATGCCCGCGCATGGCATTCGCTTCAATGAAGTGCAGAACTACCTGGCCTGGCTGTCGAAGAAAATTGGCCGGACTTACCGTCTGCCGAGTGAATCCGAGCGCGAGTATTTTACCCGAGCAGGAACCACGACACCGTTCTGGTTCGGCAGGACTATTGGGCCGCAGAACGCCAACTATTACGCATCGATTCCCTATGACAATGGGCCACGCGGTGAGGACAGCAAGGCGCCAAAACCGGTCGATTCCTATGCACCCAATCCGTTCGGCCTCTATCAGGTTCATGGCAATGTGCGGGAGTGGACACAGGATTGCTACAACAAGCGCTACAACGAGGACACGCCGACCGACGGCTCGCCGTGGCTGGAGGGCGATTGCAGCAAGCGCATGGTTCGCAGCGGAGCGTGGGATGATCAGGCGCAGAGGCTTCGTTCCGGCGCACGTGACGAGGCGCGTGACGACACGCCTGCCGGCAAGATCGGCTTCCGTGTGGTGCGCTCACTGAGCGCTATCAACTGAGCGCTCGCTGCTCACGAAGCAGGCCGCGGCGGCGTGAGAGATGAAACTGGAGGGGCGACGAGAGGGCCGCTCCGGTTAGCAAATCCTTTACCGTTTAGAACAAATTAAGAACATTTTTGCAGGCCATTGATATATCATCCCGATTCGGGCGCCTTCGCGCCCCTATATCTGGGGTCTGTTACTGGTCTTGGGGACGATATGTCCAACATTGCTTTCGACAACATGGCGCTGACGCGCATCGCCGATTTCGCCCGGACGCTTTCGCGCCTGCATGTGACCGCACGCACCCGGTTGGTGGATGACGATCAGATTGATCGTGAATTCAACGCGGTCTGTATGTCGATCTGGGGCTATACGACTGACGATTTCGACGACGATCTGTTCTCGCTCAAGGATCACGAATTCCTCGACTCGTTGGACGAGGCGAAAGCGCGCGTTTTCGCGGCCGAGCACGGTTATGACCTTGTCGACGACAATGGCATCCTCACCGACTGGTGGGGCTATTGCTGGATGATCCTTGCCGAGCATCGCGGCCTGCTGACGCCGGAGATCAAGGCGCGGGCGCGCATGAAGATGGAAGAGAAATATCTCGCTGCGCCGAACGTGATCGGGGTGATCGTCGGCCGATAGAGGGCCGCATTTCAACATCTGCGGGATGTCGCGATTATTCCCTCGCGGCAGCAACATTTAATTTGCGGCGCTGATACCCGCGCGCCTTTCCTGCACGATGCTTCCTCCTGTAGCTTTCCCACAAGCCGGAACGAGAGCGCGATGACGCGCCGGGAATTCGGGCGGAATGAAATGGCAGGAGACAGGAATGAAGCATTTCCGCATGGCGGCGGCTTTCGCATTTGCAATCACATCATTCGCCGCAAGCGCCGCCGACTATCCGGCGCCCAAACAAGGCACGTGGATCGCAAAGGATTTCAAATTCCACACCGGTGACGTGATGCCGGAGTTGCGGTTGGGCTACACCACCGTCGGCGCGCCTTCAGGTGAGCCGGTGGTGGTGCTGCATGGTTCGGGCGGTTCTGCTGCCAGCATGCTGACTCCGGCCTTCGCGGGTGAAATGTTTGGTCCCGGCCAGCCGCTCGATGCCACGAAGTATTACATCATTCTTCCGGACGCGGTCGGCCACGGAAAATCGTCGAAGCCTTCGGATGGCCTGCGTACAAAATTCCCGAAATACAACTACGACGACATGGTCGATGCGCAGTATCGGCTTCTGCACGAAGGTCTCGGCATCAAGCACGTGCGCATGATCATCGGCAATTCGATGGGCGGCATGAACACCTGGCTGCTCGGCGAGAAGCACCCCGAATTCGCGGACATTCTGGTGCCGATGGCCTCGCAGCCGAGCGAGATGGCGAGCCGCAACTGGATGCTGCGGCGGATGATGCTCGAGACCATCCGCAACGATCCCGAATACAACAATGGCGACTACGCCACGCAGCCGCGGTTTCTGAAAATCGCCAGGGTGTTCTTCGGCATCTCGACCGGTGGCGGAACGCTGGCGTATCAGAAGCTGGCGCCGACCGGCGACAAGGCCGACAAGATGGTCGATGAACGCCTGGCCGCACCGTTCAATGGCGATGCCAACGATTTTCTCTATCAATGGGGATCGTCGCGAGATTACAACGCGTCTCCGGGATTGGAAAAGATCTCGGCCACACTGCTTGCGATCAACTCCGCGGACGATGAGCGCAACCCGCCGGAAACCGGCATCATGGATCGCGAACTCAAGCGCGTGAAAAACGGCAAGCTGTTCCTGATTCCCGCGAGCGAAGACACGCGTGGTCATCTCACCACGGGCATGGCGAAATTCTACAAGCAGCAGGTCGATGAGCTGTTGAAGTCGGCGCCCAAGCAGGGAATGTGACGGAGCGATTTGAGCTGCATCCTCGCAAAAGCGGTGGATGCAGCTTGACCAGCCAACGCCTCAATTGAGATCGGCGCGCTTGTCCTTCTGCAACAACGGTCCGCGTAAGCCGGGTGCGGGCTGCATGAAATCAGGCTGGGCCAGCGTACCGACATCGTCCGGCGGTAAATAGCCTTCTTCCGCGACTTCCGCACTTACGGGAGCAACTTTCATCCCGCCCAGCCGGGCGCGAAGATCGGCGGTCAGGCCGGGATAACTTGCGACTGGCGTGAATTCGGCGGTCTGACCGGTGGCTGTCTTGGTCCCGGAATATGCAACCAGTCCGGTGGACGTCGCGACGATATCGCCGGGGCGCAATGTGGTGTCGAGCGATAGGTCGACCGGTGCAAGCCCTGCGGAATCGCGGCCGTTGCAGGTGCAGTCTGCCTTCAAGGCCTTGCGATAAGAGAACGCATTCGGCGAATCCGCATACCGCTCACCGTGGGCGCTGACGGCGTTGTCGATTGTGCTGCCGAAAAAGACTTTGGTCGCGCTGGCGGGACAGAATGACTGGCAGACCTGTGCGGGAGTTGCGCCACCGCGCATCGTCAACGGGAAATATCGGCCGTCGCAGGTTCGGACGCAGTAGGATGTGCCGCGACCGGCGCTGGCGACTGGCGTGCGAGGCTGTGCGGGCTGACTTTCGGTGCCGAATGGATCAGCGAAAGAACGGGCCTGCGCTCCGCTAGCCGGCTTGTCGTCGCCGAACAGAAAATCGAAGAAGCCGGCGGAGGCCGCGCGTGGCGCGAACACCGCGGGTATCACGAGTAAAGCGGCAAGAACGAACATCACGTAACGCCGCACGCACGAAACACGCAACTTTTGACGCAACACGTTTGCCTCACACACGCCACTGACCTCGCCGAAGCGATGGCGCCTCGACAGGCAAGAACAATAATGCGTGATGGTAAACGTGGAGTTAGGACGCCGCTGGCGCGGGGCACCACAACTAGGCGCGGAAAAACAAAAACGTTGCGAGAATGAATGTTGGGATCAACACCAGTCCCGACCAGATCATGTAGCCGAAAAAGCTCGGCATCTTCACCCCGGCTTGGCGAGCAATGGCATACACCATGAAATTCGGCGCATTGCCGATATAGGTGTTGGCCCCCATGAAGACCGCGCCGGAAGAAATCGCCGCCAGCGTCGTTGCCTTTGCGGTCATCAAGATGTGCGGATCGCCGCCCGCGAGCTGGAAGAACACAAGGTAGGTCGGCGCGTTGTCGAGAAACGACGACAACCCCCCGGTCAGCCAGAAATAGGCAGCGTTGTTGTTACTGCCATCAGGATGCGTGACCAGGGTGAGCAAACCGGCGAAGGGGCCTTGGCTTCCGGCCTGCAACATCGCCATCACCGGAATGATGCAGATGAAGATTGCCGCAAACAGGATCGCAACCTCCTTGATCGGTCCCCAGGCGAAGCTATTGGCGTCGCGGTGCTCTTTCCTTGTCAAAGCAACAGACGCGATCGTCACCACGATAAAAATGATATCGCGCAACAGATCCTGAAGCTGGAGTTCGACGCCTGCAACGGACCAGGCGATGCCAGGCTTCCATTGCGCACTCATCAGGATGGCGACAATGATAACTGCGATCAGGATGAGGTTGATCTTGCCGTGGAGCTCGAGGGACTTATCCGGCGTCGGATCCTTCAGCTTCGCGAAACGGCCTTCGCGGTGGTGCATATAGAGATCGATGCACATGAAAACGGCCAGCACGATGCCGGCGACCGTCAAAGTCTCAAGCCACAGATGCTGGGTGGTCCAGAAAAAGTCGACTCCTTTGAGAAAGCCGATGAACAAGGGCGGATCGCCCAGCGGCGATAACGCGCCGCCAATATTGGCGACGAGGAAAATAAAGAACACCACCACATGCGCGTTGTATTTGCGATCGTCATTGGCACGGATCAGCGGCCGGATCAGGATCATTGCCGCGCCGGTGGTGCCGACGAGGCTGGCCATGATCGTTCCGACAGCAAGCAGCACTGTGTTGGTGAAAACGCTGCCGCGTAGATTGCCTTCCAGATAAATGCCGCCGGCAACCGTGAAGAGGGCCAGCAACAACAGGATGAAGGGCATGTATTCCAGCAGCGCGGTATGCGCGAGCGTGGTGGTGACGGCGTGGATGTCGGCCGTCATCAGCATCGGAATAATGATCAGGGCCGACCAGAGGGCGCTGATTTTCCCGAAGTGATGCTCCCAGACGTGTGGATAGAATACCGGGCCCGTGGCGATGCACAGCAGAATGCCAACGAACGGCAGCGCCCATGCCAACGACAGTTGGGCTCCGTTCAAGCCTTCCCCGGCGAACGCAGGAGCGGAGGGAAGGAGAAACACGCTCACAGCGATAAGGCCGCGACCCCAAGGCTCTTTCATCTTCTGCAAAGTGGAGAGCATTCTGTTGTGAGATAGGAAAAGGCCGGCCACGGCAGTGCTCTCCAAGTCGTTCGTCGCGGGGAGTCAGGCGTCAGCCCTTGAGAAATTCGCCCGCCTTGTAGAGTGCGCGGAAGGGAATGCCGGCTTCGCGGAATGCTTCCGTTGCGCCCTCATCGCGATCGACCATGGTGAAGACCAGAATGACTTCGCCGCCGGCATCCTTCACCGCATCGACCGCCTTGATGGCCGAACCGCCGGTGGTGGTGACGTCCTCGACAATGATGATGCGCTTGCCCTGCAGGGTCTCGCCTTTCACCAGCCCTTCGACCGCGAGCCGTGCGCCATGTTCCTTCGGCTTTTTGCGCACAAAGAAGGCCGAGATGGGGCTTCTCTTCAACCACGACAGTTGAGCGATTGCGCCCGCGATCGGGACCGCGCCCATCTCCAGCCCGCCGATGTAGTCGGCATTGTCGTCCTTCAGTGCGTCGAGCGACAGCTCCGCGAGCAGTGCCGCGCCTTCCGGGTCGAGCATGGTCGGCTTGAGGTTGAAATAAAAATCGCTCTTGCGGCCGGAGGCCAGCGTGATTTCGCCGCGTCCGAACGAGCGGGTGCGGATGATGTCGGCGAGGCGTGCGCGCGGGGAGGGGTTGGACAAGGGCAATCTCATGCTAGGGGGATTTTATCGAATTTAGCGCCCGTTGCGTGGACATTCCAGTGCGGATCGCGCACCGTCAACAGTGGAAGTCCATACAAGGTAATCGCATGACCATCGACCTTTATACCTGGAATACGCCCAACGGCCGAAAAATCAGCGTCGCCCTCGAGGAAATGGAGCTACCCTACAGGGTCCACCCGATCAATATCGGCAAGGGTGAGCAGCACGCGCCGGAGTTTCTCAAGATCAGCCCCAATAACCGCATCCCCGCCATCGTCGATCCGAACGGTCCGCACGGCAAGCCGGTCAGCATCTTCGAATCCGGCGCCATTTTGCTTTATCTGGGCGAAAAGACCGGCAAATTCCTGCCGAAGGACCTCAATGAGCGGATTCCGGTGTGGGAGTGGCTGATGTGGCAGATGGGCGGTTTCGGGCCGATGCCCGGGCAGGTGCACCATTTTCTGATGGTCGATAACGAACAGGATCGCCGCTACGGCCTGGAGCGCTATTCGAAGGAAACGCATCGGCTCTATGGCGTGCTCGACCGGCGTCTCGCAGAACACGAATTCGTTGCAGACAAATTGTCTATTGCCGACTTCGCGATCCTGGGCTGGGCCTGGCGGCACGAACGCCACAAGGTTCCGCTCAGCGATTATCCGAACGTCCAGCGCTGGTACAATGCGCTGATGGCGCGGCCGGCGGTGAAGCGCGGCTTCGATGCGAAGCTGGATTAGCTGCGGTCATTGAATTCGAGCGCGAACGTTGCCGCTTGTATGAGAAAATTCGTCTCCCTTCTCTCAACGATGAAGGGAGACGAACTTAAATTTTAGTGCGCTTCATCCCAGTTGTGCGCAGCCCGGGCGTCGACCTGCAACGGCACCGACAGAATGACGGCAGGGAACGGTGCGTCCTGCATCACGTGCTGGACCACAGGCAGTGTCTTCTCCACCTCGTCGTCCGGCACCTCGAAGATCAGTTCGTCGTGCACCTGCAACAGCATCTTCGCGGAGAGTTTTTTTGCCGCGAGCACATCATCCATACGGATCATGGCGCGGCGAATGATATCGGCGGCCGTGCCCTGCAGGCGGGCATTGATCGCGGCGCGCTCGTTGAAAGCGCGGATTGAGGCATTGCTCGCCTTGATATCCGGGTAGTGGCACTTCCGGCCGAACAGCGTTTCGACATAGCCCTTCTCGCGGCAGAAATCGCGGGTCTGGTCCATATAGGCGCGGATGCCGGGGAAGCGTTCGAAATATTTCTTGATGTAAGCGCCGGCTTCCTCGCGCGGAATGCCGAGCTGGTTCGCCAGGCCGAACGCCGAGATGCCGTAGATGATGCCGAAGTTGATCGCCTTGGCACGGCGGCGCACTTCGCCCGGCATGTCCTTGATCGGCACGCCGAACATCTCCGATGCCGTCATGGCGTGAATGTCGAGACCGTCCTGGAACGCCTGCTTGAGCACCGGGATATCGGCGATCTCCGCGAGCAGTCGCAGTTCGATTTGTGAATAGTCGGCCGACACCAGCTTGTGGCCCGGGGTTGCAATGAAGGCGCGGCGGATCTTGCGGCCTTCCTCGTTGCGTACCGGGATGTTCTGCAGGTTCGGTTCCGACGACGACAGTCGTCCGGTGGTGGTGGCGGCGAGGGCGTAGGACGTGTGCACCCGGTGCGTTTGCGGATGTACATAGGTCGGCAGCGCGTCGGTATAGGTCGATTTGAGTTTCGAGACCTGACGCCAGTCGAGAATCTTGCGCGGAAATGCGTGGCCTTCTTCCGCCAGATCCTCGAGGACTGACGCAGACGTCGACCATGCGCCGGTTTTGGTCTTGCTGCCGCCGGGCAGGCCCATCTTGCCGAACATGATGTCGCCGAGTTGCTTGGGGCTCCCCGGGTTGATCGGCTCGCCGGCCAGGTCGCGGATTTCGGCCTCGAGCCGCGCTGCTGTCTGCGCGAAATCGCCCGACAGGCGCGACAGCACTTGACGATCGATGGTGATGCCACGCTGCTCCATGCGCGACAGTACGTTGACCATTGGTCGTTCCAGCGTCTCGTACACCGCGCTCATGCGCTCTGCGGCGAGACGCGGTTTCAACGCCAGCCACAAGCGTAAAGTGACGTCGGCGTCTTCCGCGGCATACTCCGTGGCTTTTTCGATCGAGACCTGATCGAAACACACCTGATTTTTGCCGGTGCCGGCGACCTCGCCGTAGCTGATCGGCGTGTGGCCGAGCCATCGTTCGGATAGCGGGTCCATGCCGTGCGGGCTGCGTCCGGCGTCGAGCACGTAGGAGAGCAGCATGGTGTCGTCGATCGCACGCAGCTGGATACCGCATTGTGCGAACACCAGCGCGTCGAATTTGAGGTTCTGGCCGATCTTGAGAACGCTCTCGTCTTCGAGCAGCGGCTTCAGTGCGGCGCAGGCGTCTTCTGTCTTGATTTGATCGGGCGCCAAACCGCCGGCAAACAGACCGGAGCCGTCTCCGCCCTGCTTGTGGATCAGCGGCACGTAACAAGCATCATTCGGTGCCAATGCCAGTGAAAAGCCGCAGAGTTCAGCCTGCATCGGATCAAGGCTCGTGGTCTCGGTGTCGATGGCGACGTGGCCGATGTCGCGTGCGCGGGCAATCCAGGCATTGAGCTGATCGAGTGTGCGGACGGTGACGTACTTGCTGCGATCGACCGGCGTCTTGAGCGCTTCGGCCGCGCGGGTAGCCGCAAGCGATTTCGGCGTGAGTTCGTTTGTCCCGGCACCGCCTTTGGCTTCAGACTTGGCTTGCCGCGTTGACGATGTGCCTTTGGCTTGCTCGTCCGGCTCGCCGCCGAGCGGTAGCGTGCTGGGCGAGTCCTCATCGACGGCGCCAGGTGCGAAAGAGCTTTTCAGTTTCTCGTCAGGCTGAATGCCCGAGGGATCGATCTGCGAATAGTCCGCGACGCGGCGGGTCAGCGTGGAGAACTCCATCGCCTTCAGAAACGCGATCAGCTTGCGCGAATCCGGCTCGTGAACCGCGAGATCGTCGAGCGGCACATCGAGTTTCACCTTGTCGTCGAGCAGCACCAGCCTGCGTGAGATACGCGCCTTCTCGGCGTTCTCGATCAGTGCCTCGCGCCGCTTCGGCTGCTTGATCTCTCCGGCCCGCGCCAGCAGTGTTTCAAGATCACCGTATTCCGTGATCAGTTGCGCGGCGGTCTTGACGCCGATGCCGGGCACGCCGGGAACGTTGTCGACGGAGTCGCCGGCCAATGCCTGCACCTCGACGACTTTTTCGGGCGGCACGCCGAACTTCTCGATCACCTCGGCGATACCGATGCGGCGATCCTTCATGGTGTCGTACATGGTGACGCAGTCGTTCACGAGCTGCATCAGATCCTTGTCGGAGGAGACGATGGTGGCGTTGGCGCCGCGCTCACAGGCCTCGCGCACATAGGTTGCAATCAGGTCGTCCGCTTCGAACCCGAGCTGTTCCAGGCAGGGCAGGTCAAAGGCGTGAACAGCCTCGCGGATCAGGGCGAATTGCGGGATCAGGTCATCCGGCGCAGGTGGCCGGTGGGCCTTGTATTCCGGATAAAATTCGTTGCGGAACGTTCGCTCGGATTTGTCGAAGATGATGGCCAGATGCGTGGGCCGATTGTCCTGCGGCATATCGCGCAACAGCTTCCACAGCATGTTGCAGAAACCGAGAACGGCGTTGACTTGCAAGCCGTCGGATTTTCGGTTCAGCGGCGGCAGCGCGTGGTAGGCGCGGAAAATATAGGACGAGCCGTCGACCAGAAAGATATGGTCGCCTTTGGCGGGGGCTTTGACGGCGGCGGGTTGGGCGGCTGTGGTGGGCTTTTTCGACATGGCGGCAACTTAGGGTTTTTGGCCGCGATTGGCACCCCTCCGCAGGGCAGATGCGCACCGAAATGTGCGGGGTTTCTGCCCGATACCGTCTGAGTCGAGTTTGCCAAAAGCCTGTCGAGGAACCTTTGCCGGAAAGGTCCGGGGCTCCGATTTGGGAGCCCCGCTCTATTATTCCGCAGCTTGCAACTGCACGGCGCGCTGCTTGGGAGCGATCCAGAAGGTATCCGGCCGTTCGAACAGGAAGTTCAGCCCAAAACGCTTGGCACCCCACCACATCACGAGTGCGCCGAGAACACCGACGGCCGTGACAATGATCGAGACCAGGCCAAGGTCTGGAATGAGATCGGTTTTAAGCAGCAGTGCGCGAGTGGCCGCCATCGGCAGGAAAAATGCCAGATAGATGACAATGGAATGTTCTCCACAATAGCGCAGCGCGCCCAGCCAGTTGGCACGGGCGAGCAACACGCCGATCGTGATGATGGCGCACGCCCCGGCCAATCCAAGCATCAGTGAAATGCCCGGCAGTTCTGAGACGCCGCTGAACACCAGCAGAGTATTGATCGTGGCCCATGATGCGAGACCGGCGAGTGCCAGGCTGGGATTGGCGCGGGCGCGACCTGCCAGCGCGAACACATAAGTCGCGAACAGATAGCCGGAATAGAAGTAGACGAAGCGCGCTGCGAATTCGTCGATCGAGGTCCATCCAGTGTTGATGTGCGCCATTTCAAGTGCTGCGCCTGCGATCCAGATCAAAGCCGCCGGCACTCGCAGGGTTGCCTTGGTTAGGACGAAGAACACAGGCAGCATCCAGATGAACCAGAGCGTGCCGAACGGCTCGATGAAAGATTGCAAATACATGACAGCGACATGCACCCATCCTTGCTCGGCAGCCATGCCCGGAGCCTTGATGGCAAACTGGATCGTCAGCCACAGTACGTAGAAGTAGGCGAAGTGGACCACCTTGCGGTCGAGGTAGGTGCGCCAGTCGCGATTGATGACACGCGCAAGAAACAGGCCCGAAATGAGGAAGAAATCCGGCATCCGGAACGGCTTTGCGAACTCGACCACAAGGTGCATGAAGCCATGCTTGCCAGCCGCGGCCTCGACACCCAGCGTCGAATGCATCATCACGACCATGACGATGCAGATGCCTTTGGCATAGTCGACCCAGTCAACTCGTTCTGAGACAGGCGACAAGCGGGTAGCAGATGTGCCGTTATTATTCATGGGTGTCTCGTTTCGGTCCAAATTCGCCCTATCATCGGGCGCAGGCGTTTCATTCTCCTTTATTCATTCAAATGATGTGCCTCCTTTCCCCGGAATCGGGCTAAAAGGCGGGTGAAAACGCTGTTTGGTTAACTGTCTCTGAGTAGGGGTCTTCATGCGAATTGCCATGATCGGCACGGGTTACGTGGGGTTGGTTTCGGGGGCTTGTTTCGCGGACTTCGGTCATCGCGTGACATGCGTTGATACCGATGCCGGCAAAATCGCTGCTCTCAACCGCGGCGAAATTCCGATATTCGAGCCGGACCTCGACCGGCTGGTTGCGACTTCGGTGAAAGCGGGACGTCTCGATTTCACCACGGATCTTGCAGGCCCTGTCGGCAAGGCCGATGCGGTATTCATCGCGGTCGGTACGCCGTCACGCCGCGGCGATGGCCATGCCGATTTGAGCTATGTGCATGCGGCGGCCCGCGATATCGCGAAAGCGCTGCAGGGCTTCACCGTCGTCGTCACGAAGTCCACCGTGCCGGTCGGTACCGGTGATGAAGTGGAGCGCCTCATCCGCGAGACCAATCCGGCAGCGGATGTTGCCGTCGCGTCCAATCCTGAATTCCTGCGCGAGGGAGCCGCGATCCGCGACTTCAAGCATCCGGATCGTATTGTGGTCGGCACCGACGACGAACGCGCTCGCAAGGTCATGGGCGAAGTCTACCGTCCATTGTACCTCAATCAGGCGCCGATCATGTACACGGAGCGGCGAACCGCCGAATTGATCAAATACGCAGCAAACGCATTTCTCGCCACCAAGATCACTTTCATCAATGAGATCGCTGATCTCTCGGAGAAGGTCGGGGCGGACGTGCAGGAAGTTGCGCGCGGCATCGGCCTTGATAACCGCATCGGCACGAAATTCCTCAATGCCGGCCCCGGCTTCGGCGGTTCGTGTTTCCCGAAGGACACCCGCGCACTGGTGAAGACGGCGCTCGATCACGATGTGCCGCTGCGGATCGTGGAATCGGTGCTGGCCGTTAACGACAACCGCAAGCGCGCGATGTCCCGCAAGGTTGCTGCCGCCGTCGGCGGCAATCTGCGCGGCAAGACCATCGGTGTGTTGGGTCTGACCTTCAAACCTGAAACCGACGACATGCGCGAGGCGCCGTCGATTCCACTGGTCACCGGCCTGCTCGATCACGGAGCGCAGGTGCGCGCTTATGATCCGGTCGGAATGGAGCAGGCGAAGCATGAACTGCCCGATATCTTCTACTGCGAAGATCCTTACGAATGCGCGAAAGGTGCCGATGCGCTGGTCATCGTGACCGAGTGGGTGCAATTCCGTGCGCTTGATCTCGCACGCCTGAAGCGGGAGATGGCAAACCCCGTTATCGTCGATCTGCGCAATATCTATCGGCGCGACGAGATGGAAGAGCTGGGCTTCACCTACGAGAGCATCGGGCGCGGAGCTTAACTTCTTCCCGCGCCTCTGCTGACCGGCTATGAAGCGAGTCATGAAGTTTGACTCGCCGCTGCCGATTGATGCCGTTCTCGCTGATCTGACCGCGACGCTCGCCCGCAGCAGCACGGCCGTACTTGTCGCGCCGCCGGGCGCGGGCAAGACGACGCGGGTGCCTTTGGCGCTGCTCGATGCTGCATGGTCGGACGGCAAAAAGATCATCGTGTTGGAGCCGCGCCGGATCGCCGCGCGCGCGGCGGCGGAGCGGATGGCGCAGACGCTGGGTGAGAAAGTCGGCGACACGGTCGGCTATCGTGTCCGTTTCGGCTCCAAGGTGTCCCGCAAGACGCGCATCGAGGTCGTCACCGAGGGGATTTTCTCGCGGCAGATTCTCCATGATCCCGAACTGGCCGGCGTTGCCGCGGTGCTGTTCGACGAATTCCATGAGCGATCACTGGATGCCGATCTTGGTCTGGCGCTGGCGCGCGATGCGCAGCAAGGACTGCGCGAGGACCTGCGCATTCTGGTGATGTCGGCGACACTCGATGGCGCGCGGGTGGCGAAGCTGCTTGGCGAGGCGCCTGTGGTTGAAAGCGAGGGCCGCGCCTTTCCCGTCGAGACCCGTTACGTCGGCCGCAAGCCGGACGCGCCGGTCGAGCGGCAGATGGCGGATGTCATTGCCACGGCGCTGCGGGCAGATGCCGGATCGGTGCTGGCGTTTTTGCCGGGTGCAGCGGAAATTCGCCGCACGCAAAATATGCTGAGCGAACGTCTGAGCGATGCAAATACGGAAATCGTGCCGTTGTTCGGTGCATTGGAGGCCGGCGTGCAGGACCGGGCCATTGCCCCGGCTCCGAAGGGACAGCGCAAGGTGGTGCTTGCGACATCGATTGCCGAGACATCGCTCACCATCGAGGGCGTGCGGATCGTGGTCGATTCTGGGCTGGCACGGGTGCCGCGTTATGAGCCGGACATTGGTCTCACCCGACTGGAAACGGTGCGCGCGTCGCGCGCTGCGGTGGATCAGCGCCGCGGCCGCGCCGGCCGCACCGAGCCGGGCCTCTGCTATCGCCTGTGGGACGAGCCGCAGACGGCGTCGCTAGAGGCTTATACGCGGCCAGAGATTTTATCGGCCGATCTGTCATCGCTGGTGCTTGATCTGGCGCATTGGGGAACCAGCGATCCGGCGTCTCTCACGTTCCTCGATCCCCCGCCGGTGCCGGCGTTGACCGAGGCCCGCGCATTGCTGCGTGAACTGGATGCGCTGGACGGCGATGGTCGCATCACCAGCGAGGGCAACAGCCTGCGGGCATTGGCTCTGCCGCCACGTCTGGCGCGTATGATCGTCGATTCCAACCGTCTAAACTCGGGTGAAGAGGCGGCACTGATCGCTGCGATCTTGACCGAGCGCGGCCTTGGCGGCGACAGTGTCGACCTTGACGCGCGTCTCGACAATTTCCGGCGAGACCGTTCGCAACGTGCTGTCAGCGCGCGGCAATTGGCCCAGCGCTGGGCGGAACAAGTCGCCGACATCGCGCCGAAGGGGCCTGAGGACGAGCCACTTTCAACGGGCGTCATGCTGGCGCTCGCGTTTCCTGATCGTGTCGCGCGCAATCGCGGCAATGGGTCTTTCCTGCTCGCCAACGGGCGAGGCGCCAGCATGGACCAGACCTCGGCGCTGGCGCGCGCACCGTATGTCGCGGTGGCGGAATTGACCGGCACCGCTGCGAACGGCCGCATTCTGCTCGCCGCGCCGATCACGCAGCAGGAGATCGAAGCCGAATTCTACGCACACATCGAGGTCGCGGACGACATCACGTTCGACAAATCCGCAATGGCGTTGCGCGCACGACGCCGCAGGAAGCTGCATGCGATCACGCTATCGGAGCAGCCTCTTGCGATCACGCCGTCACCGGAGGCAGCCAAGGCGTTTGCCGATGGTCTTGTTGCCATAGGGCTCGATCGCTTGCCCTGGTCGAAACCCCTGAAGCAATGGCGCGACCGCGTCATGTTCCTGCGCGCGGCGTCTCCGGACGAGTGGCCGGATCTGTCGGACAAGACGCTCCTCGAGACGCGTGATGACTGGCTTGTGCCCGCGCTGTTCGGCAAGACGTCGGTGGCGGACGTGTCCGCAGGCGATCTGTCCGATGCGTTGATGAACCTGTTGCCGTGGGAGTTGCGGTCGCGGCTGGATCGTGAAGCTCCGACGCATTTTGAAGCGCCGACCGGCACGTCCTTGCCGATCGACTATGAAGCGGAACAGGGACCGACCATCGCTGTGCGGCTGCAGGAATTGTTCGGCCTCAATGTGCATCCGTCGATTGCCAAGGGCAAAATCCCGCTGGTGCTGGAATTGCTGTCGCCGGCCCATCGGCCCGTCCAGGTCACGCGCGATTTGCCGGGCTTCTGGCGCGGCAGCTACGCCGCGGTGCGTTCCGATCTGCGTGGGAGGTATCCGCGTCATCCCTGGCCCGAAGATCCGGCCACCGCAATGCCGACACGACGCGTCAAGCCTCGTGGAACCTGACTTCGGACGCGAGGGTTTCGCGCGTTAACGCTTCAATCACCCTTTTCTCGGAAAAAGCCACCTTCGCTAGTGCGGTTAGGTCCAACTTCCAGTCCGGTATGGTCTGGTGCGCTGGGCGCGTTAAAGCAGGCGTGGCGTGATGCGTGGTATTATGATCTTTGCAGCCGTCCTCATCGTCCTCGGTACCTTTATGGGCCAGATGGCGGACAAGCTGTCGTCCGATGCCGCGCAGGCAAAGGCATTCGAAAACGCCAAGTCCAGCAATTCATTTGCTTCAGTCCAGCCGCAGACAGCTGGCAGCGCTGGCGCACGCAGCCTTGTGATTCCGCGCGACCGGCGCGGTCACTTCCAGACCGATGGCCGTATCGACGGACAACGCATCGGCTTCATGGTCGACACGGGCGCATCCGTGGTCGCACTCAATGAGCGTTCCGCGGCACAGATCGGCGTGCGCCCGTCCCCCAACGCGTACACGACGGTGGTGTCCACCGCCAACGGCAAGATCAAGGCTGCGCGCACACGACTTGCGATGATCGACATCGGCGGACTTATCGTTCGGGACGTCGATGCCATGGTGCTTCCTGATGAAGCACTATCCGAGAATCTGCTCGGTCTTTCGTTCCTGTCCAAGCTCAAGCGCTTCGAATTCGCCGACGGCAAGCTGGTGATGGAACAATAAGGCGCTGCTTTTTATCTGCGCCGAAACACCACGCTGAGATTATTGGCGGGCATCTCCGTAATCACCGGCGCTGAGAAACCCTCTGCCTCCGCCAATTTTGCCACCGTCTCCAGATCTCTCAGTCCCCATTCGGGATCGCGCGACTTCAACGCGGCATCGAACGCGTCGTTGCTCGGTGCGGTCGCAACCTCCGCGCGTCGATAGGGGCCGTACAGATAGAGCGGCGATCCCGGGCGAAGCAGCCGTGCAGCTCCCCGCAGCAGTCCCTCGCACGACCGCCATGGCGAAATATGGATCATGTTGATGCAGATGATCGCATCGGCAGCTGCCAGCGGCCAGTCATTGGACGCCGCATCCAGCATGACGGACGGCAGCACATTGGTCACACCGGCGTCATGCGTCCACGCCGGAATGCTTTGGAGCGCGGCGGCATCCGGATCAGAGGGCTGGAAGGTGAGATGGGGCAGATGCTGCGCAAAATACGCCACATGCTGACCAGAGCCGCTGGCGATTTCGAGCACGAGGCCGGATGCCGGCAAGACTCCGCGCAGCACATCGAGAATAGGCTCACGGTTGCGCAACGCGGCAGGTGCCTGAAGACGGTGATCGGTCATGGTTCCTCGCTTGAGCAATCCTAGTGTCCTTCGCGCGAAAAATGGAGCGGACGTCCAAACCGCCACGAGGTCGACGCTGCCAATATGCCGTAATTTGTGGCCAAAGTGTCAGCTCCCGCCTTTCCACAGTTCATCGCATTCGCTATGGCTGCTGGGATTGAACATTTTCCTTTTTTACGAGGCCTTGAATGTTTCCGAAGCCGAAGCCCGAACTCTTCCCCAACACCTATGCCTACGAATCCGAGCCGATGGTGAAGGCGACAGGTTTCCGCGAGTACGACGCGCGGTGGCTGTTCGGCAAGGAAATCAACCTGATGGGCATTCAGGCACTGGGCATGGGGCTCGGGACCCTGATCGGTGAGCTTGGCGCGAAGCAGGAAATCGTGACCGGACACGATTTCCGCGGCTATTCGGCGTCGATCAAATACGCGCTGATCTCGGGCCTCCTGGCCTCCGGCTGCAAGGTGCACGACATCGGCCTCGCGGTGACGCCGATGGCGTATTTCGCGCAATTCGCGCTGGACGTGCCGTGCGTTGCGATGGTGACCGCGTCCCACAACGACAATGGCTGGACCGGCGTGAAGATGGGCGCGAATCGCCCGCTGACGTTCGGTCCGGACGAAATGACGCGGCTGAAGGAGATCGTGCTGAATGCCGATTTCAAGCTCAAGCCGGCCGGCTCGTATCAGTTCGTGGAAAATTTCCCGGCGCGTTACATCGCCGATCTCACCGACCGGCCGAAATTGAAGCGCAAGCTGAAGGTGGTCGTTGCGTGCGGCAATGGCACCGCAGGTGCTTTTGCGCCCAAGGTGATGGAGGCGATCGGCTGTGAGGTGATCCCGCTCGACACCGAGCTCGATTACACCTTCCCGAAATACAATCCCAATCCGGAAGATCTGGAAATGCTGCACGCCATCCGTGATGCAGTCCTTGAACACAAGGCGGATGTCGGCCTGGGCTTCGACGGCGATGGTGATCGTTGCGGCGTGGTCGATGACACCGGTGAAGAAATCTTCGCGGACAAGGTCGGCGTCATGCTGGCGCGCGACATGTCGGCGATTCACAAGAACGCGCAATTCGTGGTCGACGTGAAATCGACTGGGCTGTTCGTGACCGATCCCGTTCTTCAGAAGCAGGGTGCGCATACGAGCTACTGGAAGACCGGGCATTCCTATATGAAGCGCCGGACCAATGAATTAAAGGCGTTGGCGGGCTTCGAGAAGTCAGGGCACTTCTTCTTCAATGCGCCGGTCGGGCGTGGCTATGACGATGGTCTCGTTTCAGCCATTGCCATCTGCGAAATGCTCGACCGCGCGGGCGGCAAGAAGATGTCGGATCTCAAGAACGCGCTGCCGAAGACCTGGTCGTCGCCGACCATGTCGCCGCACTGTGCTGACGAGGTGAAATACGGCATCGTCGATCAGGTGGTGAAACACTTCGAGGACGTGAAGGCCAAGGGCGGCAAGGTCGCCGGTCAACCGCTCCGCGATCTGGTCACGGTCAACGGTGTGCGGGTCACGTGCGAGGACGGCAGCTGGGGACTGGTGCGCGCGTCATCGAACAAGCCCGAGCTGGTCGTGGTGGTCGAAAGCCCGGTGTCGGAGCAGCGGATGCGCGACATGTTCGAGGCGATGGATTCAGTGCTGCGCACCCATCCGGAAGTCGGCGAATACAATCAGAAGATCTAACAAATCAGCCCCGCTTCCACATCGTGGAGGCGGGGCTAATTGTAATAGGCGGGCGCAGATCAGGCTGCGCTTGCGGCCGGCACCGGTAGCGCCGTGACGGACTTGATCTTTTCCATCGCGAATCGCGACGTCACGTTCTTCAGTGAGACGGCGCTGATGAGTTTCTTGTAGAACACGTCATAGCTCTGCATGTCGGCCACGACGACCCGCAGCATGTAATCGACATCGCCGGCCATGCGATAAAATTCCATCACCTCCGGCATGGCGCTGACGGCGTCGGCAAATTTCTTCAGCCAGCCGTCGGAGTGGTCGCCGCTCTCCACGGACACAAACACCGTGATCCCGAGGCCGATCTTGTTTTGATCAACGAGGGCGACGCGGCGAAGAATAATGCCCTCGGCCTCCATGCGCTGGATGCGCTTCCAGCAGGGCGTGGACGACAGGCCGACACGATCGCCGATTTCCGCAACCGACAGGGAGGCGTCGTCCTGCAACACAGTCAGGATCTTGCGGTCGATGGCATCAAGGCGGCGGTTGGTTTCCGCGGCAGGCGGGGCGGCGAGGTCGGTCATGAAAAGAACTTTCTTCCATATTTACGGCTTAGACCCCTAATATATAGAAAAATCTTCTCGTGCAAGCGCCTCAAGCTGTCCTTAGAGCTATTCTCCGGCCTGTTTGAGCACCGGGGATTCTGCCAAAAGTCTTTCAACTTCAGCGCGTTGCGGCGAGGCGAAAGCTCCGCCGTGGCGGGTGCACTTCAGCGCGGCCGCGGCCGATGCGAACCGCATAGCGTCCCGGATCGGCTGTCCTTCGGCGACGCCGAGCGCGAAGGCCCCGTGGAACACATCGCCCGCGCCGAGGGTATCGACGGTGTGAACCGGAAAAGACGGCATGTGATGCGGCCGCCGCTCGTCGTCGAGCCACAGGACGCCTTGCGCGCCGTTGGTGACCGCCAGGAACCCCGGCGTCAGGTCGGCGATCTTGCGCAAGGCTTCGGTGTCATCAGTCATTCCGGCGGTGGCATGCAGGGCTTCCGCCGAGAAGATGATGTGGCTCGACGCCACCAGCACGCCTTCGCTCAGTGACATGACGCGGTCGGCGTCGAGGATTACGGGAATGGCGCGGTTGCGAGCTTCCACACAGAGATCGGTGACGAATGCCGCGCAGCGGTTTTCCGTCAGGACGGCGTCGCAGTCCTTCAGCAGCAGGTCGGCGTGCGGCAGCGTGACCTTCCACAATTCCGGATCGCGATAGGTCACGATTGTGCGCTCGCCGCTTGGATCGATCATGATGCTGGAGATCGGCGTCACCAGGCCCGGCATGTGAACCAGAGCGTTCTCAATGCCCTCGCGCTCCATGTCGTCGAACATGTGCGCGGTGGTTTTTTCTCCGGCATGGCCCATCGGGCCCGACATCCGCACGCGGCCGCCGAGCCGCGAGATCGCAACGGCCGCGTTGAGGGCATTGCCGCCGGTCAATTCAGTGAAATGCGTTGCACGCTTTTTCGTGCCACGCGTCGGCACGTCGTCGACGCGGAAAATTAGGTCGCGCACCGGCATGCCGATGCACAAAATTCGCAGAGGTTTCTTCTTCGACGGCATGGGCTGCGATTCCATAAATGACATTGTCGCGCCTCGGGGGCTCGTCACAACGACCGGGCGATCAAACCTCGCCGCGACGCCGCCTCACGGCAAAACAATCAATCACAGGGAACGCAGTTCCTGCAATGCGGCGGCAACCGATCAAGCAGGTTGGGCTAGCCAGTTTGCCAGAAGATGATGCGCGATCGCGACAGGATGTGGCCCCGTCAGCCCCTGCGGATGCTCTCTCTTGAGCATCGCAACAGCTTCGTCACGGCTAAACCAGCGTGCGTCTTCCAGTTCGGTTTTGTCGACGATGATATCGGTCGTGGTCGCGCGCGCCGTGCATCCGATCATCAGCGACGACGGATAGGGCCACGGCTGCGTCATGTAGTAGCGCACGTCCGTGCACTGGATATTGGATTCTTCCAGGATTTCGCGGCGCACTGCGTCTTCGACGGTTTCCGCGGCTTCGACGAACCCTGCAAGGCATGACCACATGGACGGCGGAAACTGCGCCTGCCGTCCGAGCAGGCATTTGTCACCTGCTGTGACCAGCATGATGACAACGGGGTCGGTGCGCGGGAAATGTTCGACCTTGCAGCTCGGACAATCGCGCTTCCATCCGCCTTGGGTCATGGAGGTGCGGGTGCCGCAATTGGCGCAGAAGCCGTGGCGTTGATGCCAGCCGACGAGGGACTTCGCCATGGCGATGGTGGACAGTTCTCGTGCGGCCACCGCACCGCTCGCGGCGACCGCGCGGAGATTTTCCACGCCGACATCGCTTCGCCCCATCAAGGCTTCCGCTGCCGTCGCACTGATGCCCATGCCGAAGATCGCAGCGCCATCGTTCAGGCCGAGAAAAATTGTGCCGGGGTTGGCGCCGAATTTGCGGGCCTCATCCAGGGTCAGCAGCGCGCGTGGACCGTCCGCTCCCTGTGTCATGAGCAGCGAATCGCGATGGATCACGTAAGCCCGTGCGTCGCGATGGGTTTCCATCGCGTAGAGCTTTTCGTCATTGCCGCGCAGATGGGCAGCGCGATCGATCGGATGGGAGACAAAGCCCGGCTGCCCGAGCGGAAAGGAGTCGTTTGTTGTCATGTTTTTTTTGCTCTAGACGTCAGGTCAACCAGATCTTGCGGCGCAGGGCGCTGATGAATGCTTCCACTTCCTGTGGGTCGTGGGCAAGCGGCGGGACGACACCCCAGACCGGCCGCGGCCAGGCGGCGTCGCTGGAACGGCGGGCGATGATATGAACGTGCAATTGCGGGACGACATTGCCCAAGGCGGCAATGTTCAGCTTGTCGGGCTTGGTAATGTCCTGGAGCGCGCGGGCGACGCGGTTGATTTCGGTGGTCAACTGCGCCTGCTCGACCTCGCTGAGATCGATGATTTCGACAATGTCCGTCCGGCGTGGAACCAGCAGCAGCCACGGATAATTTGCGTCCTTGATGACAAGCACGCGGGACAGCGGCAGGTCGCCGATATTGATCGTGTCTTTTTCAAGCTGGGGATTGAGCGACCAGGCAGGGACGTCGGCGGCCATCAGAATTCCGTATGATTTCAATAAACTCAACTTAGCGCGTATCCGGCGCCCGTTGTTACCGCTTTCACTGTCAAAATTCGCGCAAATTGTTGATCGGGGCGAGCGCGCCGCAAATCGGGTCGGTTATTCGGAGGCTTGCTTTCCGTCGCCTTTGGCCCCAAATAGGGACCGGGAGATTGGCGGTGGACGAGCCACTCGCCAACCGGGTCAGGTCCGGAAGGAAGCAGCCCTAACGAGGTCCGGATCGGGTCGCTCGTCAGTCTCCTACCTCTTCTATCCGACGGGCTCGGATCGGTACAATGTGTGCGCGGTGCGCTCCAGGATGCCGGGCGCCGGATTTTCCGCAAGACGCCCCTTGATGAGATAATCGCGGATCGCTCCATGACCGATGCTGACATTTCCGCCGTGACCCAGGCCGATCAGGCGGGTTTCGCACTCGGCGGCGCATCCGGTTCCGCGAATGCCGGGACGGGCTATCGGGTCCTGGCGCGTAAATATCGCCCCTCGACATTCGATGACCTGATCGGCCAGGAGGCCATGGTCCGCACTGTCTCGAATTCATTCGAGGCCGGACGCATTCCGCAGGCCTGGATCCTCACCGGCGTTCGCGGCGTCGGCAAAACCACGACCGCGCGCATTCTGGCCCGTGCGTTGAACTATGAGTTGCCGGACGGCTCGGTGAAGGGGCCGACTATTCATATGCCGACGATGGGCACCCATTGTCAGGCGATCATGGAAAGCCGGCATATCGATATTCTCGAAATGGACGCGGCGTCGCACACCGGCATCGACGACGTGCGACAGATCACCGACGGCGTCCGCTATGCGCCATCGAGTGCGCGCTACAAGGTCTACATTATCGACGAGGTCCACATGCTCTCGGAGAAGGCGTTCAACGCCTTCCTGAAGACGCTGGAGGAGCCGCCGGAGCACGCCAAGTTCGTTTTCGCCACGACCGAAATCCGCAAGGTGCCGGTGACGGTGTTGTCGCGCTGCCAGCGCTTCGACCTGCGACGCGTCGACTCGGATGTGCTGATGGCGCACCTTGCCAACATCTCCGACAAGGAAGGCGTGAAGGCGGAGCCCGAAGCGCTTGGTCTGATCGCACGAGCCGCGGAAGGCTCGGTGCGCGATTCGCTGTCGTTGCTCGATCAGGCCATTGCCCACGCAGCCGGCGTGGTCCGCGCCGAAGACGTCCGGCAGATGCTGGGTCTCGCCGACCGTACCCGCGTCATCGATTTGTTTCAGTCCCTGGCGAGCGGCGACATCGCCGCTGCGTTCAAGGAGTTCCGCGAGCAGTATGACACCGGCGCCGATCCTGTGGTGGTGCTGAGCGATCTTGCCGAGTTCGTGAATTTCGTCACCCGCGTGAAAGTCGTGCCGGCCACCGCCGACAATCTGGCGCTTGGTGAAACCGAGCGGACGCGCGGACGCGATTTTGCTGCGAAGCTTTCGATGCGGGTGCTGTCGCGGATGTGGCAAATGTTGCTGAAGGGCATTGCCGAAGTCCAGGCCGCGACACGTCCGCAGGCGGCGGCGGAAATGGTGCTGGTGCGCATCGCGTATGTTGCCGATCTTCCGACACCGGACGAGGCGATCAGAATGATTGATGCAGGTGGTGGTTCATCGCCTGTGGTCGGTGGACACGGCGGCAATGGCGTGCCGCGCGGCACGGTGTCGATGGCCCCTGTGGTGGACCATGGCTCGCCTGTGCGGGCAGTTGCCTCCGGCGCGCGGCCCGGTGGTGAGGCGCTGAATCGTCCGCAGATGAGCGTGCCCGCGCCCGCTCCAGCTCCGCCGGCGCAGCCGCAGCGGCGCATCGCGACGTTCGCTGAACTGGTCGCGCTCGCCGGTGAGAAGCGTGATCTGCAGATCAAATCCGCGCTCGAAGCCGACATGCGCCTCGTGCGCATGGAAGACGGCAAGCTTGAAGTTGCGCTGGAGCGCAGTGCTGCGCGCTCTGTGATCAGCGACCTATCGCGCAAGCTCGAAGTCTGGACCGGCCGGCGCTGGACCATCGTTGTGTCCAACGAACAGGGTCAGCCGACACTGCGCTCGCAGGCACAGGCGGAGAAAGAGCAGCTCAGGGAAGGCGTGCATGCCGATCCGCGCGTGCAGGCGGTGTTTGCGAAATTTCCCGGCGCGCAGCTGGTTGATGTGCGCAGGTTGGCACCGGAGCCCGCGAGCGAGCCGACCGGCGAAGATCCTGTCGAGCCGATTGAAGACGACGAACTCTAAATTTTAAAAAGAGGAATGACTCATGGCTGATTTTCTCGGCATGATGAAGCAGGCCGCTCAGCTTCAATCGAAGATGAAGGCGATGCAGGACGAACTCGAACACGTCGAGGTCGAAGGCGTGTCCGGCGG
Source organism: Bradyrhizobium sp. SYSU BS000235 (assembly GCF_049747295.1). Lineage (NCBI taxonomy): Bacteria > Pseudomonadati > Pseudomonadota > Alphaproteobacteria > Hyphomicrobiales > Nitrobacteraceae > Bradyrhizobium > Bradyrhizobium sp. SYSU BS000235. Next base: position 1,763,100 of record NZ_JBMHJM010000001.1, on the reverse strand, counting down.
CGGTCTTGTTACCGTGCGCATGACTGCGAAGATGGAAGTGAAGGGGATCAAGATCGACCCTTCGCTGATGAAGGCCGAGGAACGTGAAATCCTTGAGGATCTGCTGGTGACGGCGCATGGCGATGCGCGTCGCAAGGCTGAGACGGCGATGCAGGAAAAGATGCAGTCGCTGACGGGCGGGCTCGGTTTGCCGCCGGGGCTAGGTCTCGGCTGACATGGCTACCTCGGTTGCCGGTCCTGAAATCGAACGGCTGATTCAATTGCTTGCAAGGTTACCGGGGCTCGGTCCGCGCTCGGCGCGGCGCGCGGCATTGCATTTGATCAAGAAGCGTGAAGCCCTGATGACGCCGCTCACGACGGCGCTGCAGGTTGCGATCGACAAGATTCAGGTCTGCAAGACGTGCGGCAACATCGATACACATAACCCGTGCACGGTCTGTACCGATCCGCGGCGCGATCCAGCCATCATTGTCGTGGTGGCGGATGTTTCCGATTTGTGGGCGCTGGAACGCGCCAATGCCACAAACGGGCGTTACCACGTGCTGGGTGCGACGTTGTCGCCGCTCGACGGGGTCGGTCCGCAGGATCTGACCATCGATGCATTGGTGGCGCGGGCGCACGATCCACAGGTGACGGAAATCATTCTGGCATTGAATGCAACTGTCGATGGGCAGACCACGGCTCACTACATCACAGACCTGTTGCAGGATGCTAATGTGCGAATCACGCGGCTGGCTCACGGTGTGCCGGTGGGCGGTGAGCTCGATTATCTCGACGAAGGAACACTCTCGGCTGCAATGCGGCAGCGGACTTTGTTTTGAAAATCACTGGGACTAGAAGTCGCATGACGTCATCTCTGTTTGCAAAATTCGCAACGGGTTTTGTTTTCGCGTGTTGTGCCCTCTCTTTGGAGGTAACGGGAGCGTCTGCGCAGGCCGCCAAGCCGCCCGCGCCCAAGCCGCTTCACGCCGGTGAGGTGCTGTCAGGAGAATTGACCGCGATGCGCAGCGGTCCGCGCAAGAAGCGGATGATCACGTATCAGCTGACCAGCGAGCCGCGCCGGTTGCCGTCCCCGTCAGGCCTTTGCAATCTCGAAACCGGCCCTGAGACATTTCAGATCGTGACCAAGAGCGATGCTGAAGCTGCCGCGCTCAAGCCCTATATCGGCAAAAGCGTCTCGCTGAAGGCTGATGAAATGTCCTGCGCCGCAGAGGCCGGGCAATTCAGCGACGCGATCGTCTCGAAGTGGAGCGTGGTGAAGCACTAGTGTGGCGTCTTGCAATTGCCGATCACGATCAGACGTCAGTGCCGCTGCCGGGTTTGACCCGGCAGTTTTGTTTTTTGAAGATCGCTTTAGTCAGGTTGCGCGTGCCCTGACCAGTTCCGCGAAGTGGCCGCGCCGCTGCAGCCACGCGAGCAGAATGAAACTCGGGATCGCGACAATCACGCTGAGCACGAAGAACATCGGCCAGCCCGTCGCTTGCGCGACGTAGCCCGCGCCTGACGACAGATAGGTGCGGCCGATGGCGGCGAAGGCCGTCAGCAGGGCATATTGCGTCGCCGTGTGCAGCGGGCTTTGGCACAGCGACGACAGATAGGCGACGAAGATCACCGTGCCGATCGCGCTGGTGAAATTCTCGGCAGTGATCGCAAGCGCGAGGGCCCACTGATTGAGGCCGACCAACGCCAGCCAAGCAAACGCCAGGTTCGAAATCGCCTGCAGCACGCCGCCGATCCATAAACAGGATTCGAGAGACCATGCGCGGGCCAGAAAGCCGCCGGCGAACCCGCCTATAAGTGTTGCCGCGAGGCCAACCCCTTTGACGATGGCCGCATAGTCATTGCGGCTGAATCCGAGATCGATCACGAACGGCGCCGTCATCGCGCCGGAAAATGAATCCGTGAACTTGTACAGGACGACGAACGCGAGAACCGTCCAGACGTCTTTGCGAGTGAGGAATTCGGTGAAGGCTCCCACAGCCGCCGTGGTGACACGCTTCATCGCGCTTTCGCCGGATGTCGCCTCATCGGCGCGGCGGGATTGCTCAGGTTCGGTTGCGAGCAAAGAGGCAATCATCCCGATCAGGACCATGCCGGCCATCGCGACATAGCCCCACATCCAGGCCGCCGATTTCGTCAAGCCTGTGGCTTCAAATCCGCTGACCAGAAACAGCGCTCCTGCTGTCGAGATCAGCATGCCGACGCGATAAGCGGCGACATAGGAGGCCATGCCCGCGGCCTGCTCGCTTTCCGGCAGGCTTTCGACACGAAATGCGTCGACGACGATGTCCTGTGTCGCGGAAGCCGTGGCCACCAGCAGGGCACCGAATGCGACATAGAAGGGGGATCGCGCAGGGTCTGTCATGGCGAGCACGAGAATGGCCGCGATGAGCAGGAGTTGCGCAAACACCAGCCAGCCGCGACGGCGTCCCAGCCATCGGGTGAGGATCGGCACATGCAGCGCGTCGACCAGCGGCGCCCAGAGAAATTTCAGCGTGTAGGGCGTGCCGACAAGGGCAAACAGCCCGATGGTGCCGAGATCGACCCCGGATTCCCGCATCCACACCAGCAGCGTGGATCCGGACAGCGCCAGCGGCAGTCCGGATGAGAAGCCGAGGAATAGCACGATCAGCACGCGCGGTTGCAGGTACACTGCCATGGCCGCGCGCCAAGAGTCTTGGGAAGCGGCGCGGGGAGCGGCCGAGGCTGCCTTCGTCGTTTCAGGAGCTGTCATGATGCCCTGTTAGCAGATTCGAGCTTCTTTCTCCCGCCACGATGGTAGAACGAGGGCGGCCGCTGCTTGACACTGCCCCGTCAAATTCCGACAAGCTTTCCTGACAATTTTGGGGCCTGCTTGAGGGCCCTCGAAGAAATAGCCAGGGAAAAGCAATGTCTCTCTCCGCTCTCGAAACCACGCTGAACTCCGCTTTCGATGCCCGCGACACCGTCAATTCCGGGACCAAAGGTGAAGTCCGTGAGGCCGTGGACCATGCTCTGCAACTGCTGGATGAGGGCAAGGCTCGCGTCGCAGAACGGCAAGCCGATGGCCAGTGGAAGGTGCATCAGTGGCTGAAGAAGGCCGTTCTGCTGTCGTTCCGGCTGAACGACATGACCGCCATCCCCGGCGGTCCCGGCAGCGCCACCTGGTGGGACAAGGTGCCGTCGAAGTTCGAGGGCTGGGGTGAAAACCGTTTTCGTGCCGCGGGTTTCCGTGCGGTGCCCGGCGCGATCGTGCGCCGCTCGGCTTTCATCGCCAAGAACGTCGTGCTGATGCCGTCGTTCGTCAATCTCGGCGCCTATGTCGATGAATCGACCATGGTGGATACCTGGTCGACGGTCGGCTCCTGCGCGCAGATCGGCAAGAATGTGCATATCTCCGGCGGCGTCGGCATCGGCGGCGTGCTGGAGCCGCTGCAGGCCGGGCCGGTGATCATCGAGGACGATTGCTTCATCGGCGCACGTTCGGAAGTCGCCGAAGGCGTCGTCGTGCGCAAGGGCGCGGTGCTGTCCATGGGCGTGTTTCTCGGCGCGTCGACCAAGATCGTCGATCGCGAAACCGGCGAGACCTTCATCGGCGAAGTTCCGGAATACTCCGTCGTTGTGCCAGGCTCGATGCCGGGCAAGCCGCTCAAGGATGGCTCACCGGGCCCGTCGCTGAGCTGTGCCGTGATCGTCAAGCGGGTTGACGAGCGGACCCGCGCCAAGACCAGCATTAACGAGTTGCTGCGCGACTGATGTCCGACGCTCTCACCATCGCCCGCGACCTGTTGCGTTGTCCTTCGGTGACGCCGGCGGACGCGGGCGCGCTTGGTGTTCTTGAGGCTTTGCTGAAGGGCGCCGGTTTTGACGTTCAGCGCATCACCTTCAGCGAGCCGGGCACGGCTGATATCGACAATCTTTATGCGCGCATCGGCACCGAGGCGCCGCACATCACCTTCGCAGGACACACCGACGTCGTGCCTGCAGGCGATGAAGCGGCGTGGACGCACGGTGCGTTTTCCGGCGACGTGAAGGACGGTTACCTCTACGGTCGCGGGGCCGTGGATATGAAGGGCGGGATTGCCTGCTGCGTCGCCGCAGTCCTCGACTATCTTGCTGCCCATGGCGGCAAGCCCAAGGGCTCGATCTCGTTCCTGATCACGGGCGACGAGGAAGATATCGCCGTCAACGGCACCATCAAACTGTTGAGATGGGCGGCGGACCGTGGCGAGACATTCGATCACTGTCTGCTCGGCGAGCCGAGCAACGTCAATGAGATCGGCGACAGCATCAAGGTGGGCCGGCGCGGATCGCAGTCTGGTACGGTGATTGTGGACGGCACGCAGGGCCATGTCGCCTATCCCCATCGTGCGTCTAATCCCGTTCCCGATATCGCCACGTTGATTGCGGCGCTGAGCGGCGATCCGCTCGATCAGGGCACCGATCATTTCCAGCCGTCGAATCTGGAATTTACGTCGGTCGACGTCGGCAATCCGGCATGGAATGTGATCCCGGCGCAGGCCAAGGCGCGTTTCAACATCCGCTACAATGATTGCCACACGCGGGCATCATTGCAGGCGTTGATCGAGCAGCGCGTGATGCAAGCCTCCGGCAATCGCATCAAGGCACACGTGGTCTGGGAGCCGTCGAACTCCGATGCGTTCCTGACGCAGCCGGGAAAATTCACCGATCTCGTGGTGGCATCGATTGAAGAGGTGACGGGCCGCAAGCCGGATCTCAACACTGGCGGTGGCACCTCGGACGCGCGCTTCATCACGAATTATTGTCCTGTGCTGGAGTTCGGTCTGGTGGGCCAGACCATGCATCAGGTGGATGAGCGCACGCCTGTCGCCGACCTCGAGAAGCTCACGACCATCTACCGCAGTATTCTGGAACGTTACTTCGCATGAGCCTTCGCCCATGAGCGACAAGATCCTCGTTCTGACCGCCATCAGCGATGAACTCGACAAGGCGCGTGCGCCGGCCGGCGTGGAAGTGATCTACACCGGCGTCGGCAAGATCAACACCACGAGTGCGACCACCCTGGCGCTACAAGCCCAGCAGCCGACCCTTGTGATCAACTACGGTACGGCAGGCAAGATCACCAAGTCGTTGCGCGGTCTTGTCGAAGTCTCGGCGGTGGTCCAGCGCGATATGATGGCGATGCCTCTGGCGCCGCGTGGCCGGACGCCGTTCTCGCCGGATCTCGATCGTCTGTCGTCGGGATATGGCAGCGTGGTCTGCGGCACCGGCGACAGCTTCGTCACCTCCGTGGACCCGTGGCTGACGGAGAACAATATCGACATCGTCGATATGGAGTTGTTCGCTATCGCGCATGTTTGCCAACGTCACAGTGTGCCATGGCGAGCGTTCAAGTTCATCACCGACGATGCCGATGACAATGCGGCCGATCACTGGACCGAGAACATCGCTGACGGTGAAGAGCTGTTCTGGGATATCCTGAGGCGACAGATCATCGATCGATCTTGATCGGGGGGCGGTGATGGAACGACGCAGCGTCAATGCCGCAAACGCGCCGCAACCGTTCGGTTACGCGCAGGTTTGCGAAGTGAGCGACGTCAAACGCTGGGCTTTCGTCAGCGGCCAGATCCCGCAATCCGCCGATGGCGCCGTGCCTGACACCTTTGAGGCACAGTGCCGCCAAGTCTGGGTCAATGTGGAAACCCAGCTCAAAGCGGTCGACATGGGTCTGCGCAACATTGTCAAGGTGACGACGTTTCTGTCCGACCGCAAATACAATCTCGAAAATCGCGCTGTGCGGAAGGATGTTCTCGGCAGCCACGCGCCGGCATTGACGGTGATCGTTGCGGAAATTTTCGACAGCAAGTGGCTGCTTGAGATCGAGGTGGTCGCAGCTGCGTAGCGTTTTCAAGCGAAGTGGATACCGGTTCGCGTAAAGAAAACGCGTCAAACCAAAAAAAGCTTAATAGTCCACGCGCACGAGATAAAGGCCGTCCGGTGGCGCGACCGGACCGCACGCCGCACGGTTGCACGCCTCCAGCGCGGCGCGCATGTCATCAGCATCCCAGCGACCGTGGCCGACCCACACCAGTGATCCGACCATGGAACGGACCTGGCTGTGCAGGAACGAGCGCGCTGACGTCGTGACGATGACATTCTCGCCGTCGCGCGTCACATCGAGTGCATCCAGCGTTTTATCCGGAGACTTCGCCTGACATTCGGTGTCGCGAAAGGTGGTGAAGTCGTGTTTCCCGACCAGAACCTGCGCGGCTTCGTGCATGGCCTCGACGTCGAGGGTCTTCGGAACGCGCCAGACGTGTCCGGCGCCAAGCGCGAGGTTCGCGCGGCGATTGGCGATGCGATAGACGTAGTGCCGCTTGATGGCGGAAAACCGCGCGTCAAAGGTCTCTGGAATGATCTCGGCCGAAAGCACCGCAATGGGATGGGGCCGCAGGTGCGCGTTCAGTGCGTCACGGACGCGGTCCGCGCGATATTCCCGTGTCAGATCGATATGTGCCACCTGGCCGAGCGCGTGGACGCCGGCATCGGTACGGCCCGCGCCGCTGACACGCACCATCTCGCCGGTCATCGCCGTGACAGCGGCTTCCAGCGCGCCCTGCACGGTCGGGGCATTGTCCTGATACTGCCAGCCGCAGAACGGCGAACCGTCATATTCGATGATGAGTTTATAGCGCGGCATCAGCTCACACGCAGTGGCGGCTTGAGCGGCGTGCCGCGCAGGAAGTCCGCTGCTTTCATCGGCTGCTTGCCGGCGCGCTGCACGTCGAGCAGGCGGATGGCGTCTTCGCCGCAGGCGATGGTGAACTGATCGTCGAGCAGTTCGCCCGGCGCGCCTGAACCTTTGGCAAGCTGACAGCGCAGCACTTTCACACGCACGGCCTCACCTTCCAGCGGGAACTCGAACCATGCACCTGGAAACGGCGAGAGGCCATGAATGTGCCGCAGCACGTCGTTGGCCGGTTGGGTCCAGTCGATCCGCGCCTCGAGCTTGTCGATCTTGGCGGCGTAGGTGACGCCTTGTTCGCTCTGTTTGGTGAACTGCAGCCCACCGCGGGCCAGCGCCCCGATTGCACGCACCATCAGGTCGGCACCCAGCGGCGCGAGCGCGTCATGCAGATCCTGCGCGGTCATGGTGTCGGTAATGGCGAGGCGCTCGGCCATGGCGACATCACCGGTGTCGAGCCCGACATCCATCTTCATCACCATGACACCGCTTTCCGCGTCACCAGCCATAATGGCCCGATTGATCGGCGCGGCGCCGCGCCAGCGCGGCAGCAGCGATGCATGCAGGTTGAAACAACCCAGCGGCACGGCGTCGAGAATGTTCTGCGGCAGGATCATGCCGTAGGCGACCACGACCGCGGCATCAGCATTATGAGCGCGAAATTCCGCTTCCGCTTCAGGTGTCTTCAATGTCTTCGGCGTTAGCACGGGAATACCGAGCCGCCGTGCCTCGATCTCGACGGGCGTCGCCTGCAGCTTCATGCCGCGGCCGGCCGGTTTCGGCGCGCGGGTGTACACGGCTGCGATCTCGTGGCCGTGGTCCGCCAACGCCAGCAATGTCGGCACCGCGAAGTCCGGCGTGCCCATGAAGATCAGACGAAGCGGCATGCGATCGGCCAATAAGTTGAGATCGAGGTCTTTTTGGAAAACCGGTGTCCGCTTGTCCGGATCACCGTCTTATTTAGCCGCGAGCTTGGCGGCCTTGGTGAATTTTTTCATCACACGGTCGCGCTTGAGCTTGGACAAATAGTCCACGAACAGCACGCCGTTGAGGTGGTCGATCTCGTGCTGGATGCAGGTAGCGTAGAGCTCCTCGGCATCCTCTTCATGAATCTTGCCATCAAGATCCATGAACCGCACCCGTACCTTGGCCGGCCGCTCCACCTCTTCGTAATATTCGGGGATGGAGAGACAGCCTTCCTCGTAGACGGACAAGTCTTCCGACGAGGACAGGATTTCGGGATTAATGAAAACGCGCGGTTCCTTTTCCCCCTCCTTCTTGGAGAGGTCCATGGTGATGAGCCGCAGCGGAACAGCCACCTGGATCGCGGCCAGGCCGATGCCCGGCGCGTCATACATGGTTTCGAGCATGTCGTCGGCGAGCGCACGGATGTCCGGCGTGATCGCTTTGACGGGTTCGGAGACGAGCCGAAGGCGCTTGTCCGGCAAGCTGATGATTTCACGAATAGCCATGATGCGCGATGTAATGGGAGCGCTTGCCGGGGTCAAATCCCTTGTTGCGCAACGCGTTTCGGTAGGGCGTGGCCCCGTTAACCGGCGGTTAACCATAAAAATAAGGGATCTGTTAACCATAAATGTTCTCTATTCGTTCGCGGATGGGGGCGAATCGCGCTACAAGGTCGGCATGAACGACATTCTTTTCATGCTCGGCGATATGCCGGTCCGTGGCGGGACGGCCCTCATCGTTTTCGGTGTGTTCGCGCTCCTGCTGCTTGTGGTGATTGCCGTGGTGATCGCGCGCTCCGGCCGGAAGGGTGCCGAGGTGGCGATGGCGCAGGCCATTCGCGCCAACGAACTGGAAGAACGCCTCAGCCAGATGGTGCGGCTGCAGAGCGAAGCCGCGGGCCGGGTCGATGCCATGGGGCAGGCGCTGGCTGGCCGGCAGGCTGAGATGGCGCGCGCGGTCAGCGAGCGGCTCGACTCCGTGACCCACAAGGTCGGCCAGTCGATGGAGCAGACCACGCGCAACACCATGGACTCGCTCCGCGTGCTGCACGAGCGTCTCGGCATCATCGACAATGCGCACAAGAATCTCACCGACCTCACGACCCAGGTGACGACGTTGCGTGACGTGCTTGCCAACAAGCAGGCGCGCGGCGCATTCGGACAGGCACGGATGGAAGCCATCGTGCAGGACGGCATGCCGAAGGGCAGCTACGAATTCCAGCATACGCTGTCGACGGGGAAGCGCCCGGACTGTGTGGTGTATCTGCCGGATCAGCGGCCGCTTTGTATCGATGCGAAATTCCCGCTGGAGGCCGTGACGGCGCTCCGCGATGCCCGGAGCGATGAGGAGCGAAAATACGCGACGCAACGGCTGCGTCAGGATGTGATGAAGCACGTCAGCGATATTGCCGACAAATATCTCATTCCCGGCGAAACCCAGGACACGGCCTTGATGTTCGTGCCGTCGGAATCGGTGTATGCGGAAATCCACGACGGCTTTGACGACATCATCCAGAAGGCCTATCGCGCCCGCGTGGTGCTGGTGTCGCCGTCACTGCTGATGCTGGCGATCCAGGTGATGCAGCAGATTCTGAAAGACGCGCGCATGCGCGATGCCGCCGATCAGATCCGGACCGAAGTGGTCAACATGATGGGCGATGTCGAGCGTCTGCGTGACCGTGTCAGCAAGCTCGGCGGCCACTTCGATCAGGTCAACGAAGACGTCCGGCAGGTGCTGATCTCGGTCAACAAGATCGGCAAACGTGCGGCCAGGATCGAAGAACTCGACTTCGACAAGGCCACCGATCAGGGCGATGCGCCGCAAGCTACTGCGGCCCCCAGCGATCTGTTTCAGGCCCGCACACCGCGCAAGCTCCAAGCCGGGGAATAAAAGAGCGAGGTTGCTGCTCGCTAGCGGTCCCGCGCCTCAGTGCTTCTCGAGTGTTCCCAGGAAGCCCGTCAGATTATCCGTGATGTGATCGACATAAGCGGCGTCACGGCCCTCCAGCTCCCAATCTTCGCGTACCACGTTCTTGGTGCCGTCAGGGACTACGAGAACGGTGGTCATGCCGAGATCGTGCGGCGTCACCAGATTGCGGGCGAGGTCTTCGAACATCGCGGCCTTCTGCGGATCGACGCCATGCAGCTTGAGGAAGCGCAGATAGGTTTGCCGCGCCGGCTTCGGCTCCAGTTCTGCCGCAACGATATCGAACACGTCTTCGAAATGCTTGTCGATGCCGAGCCGCTCCAGCACCTTGCCGGCGTGGGCGCGTGACCCGTTGGTAAGGATCAATTTGCGGCCCGGAAGTTTCTCGATGGCCGTGCCCATCTCGGGATTGGGTTCGAGCGGCGAGTGATCAATCTCGTGGACGTAGGCGAGAAAGTCATCGGCGCGCAGGCCGTGTTCAGTCATCATGCCGCGCATCGTGGTGCCATAGCGGCGGTAATAGTCCTTCTGGATCCTGAACGCCTCGTCCTTCGAGACCTTCAGATAAGACGCGACGAAATCGCGGATCCGGACATCGACCTGTTGCCAGAGATTGACGTGATGCGGGTACAGCGTGTTGTCGAGATCGAACACCCAGGTCTCCACATGGGCGAAGGACCGCTTGGCTTTTTGAATCATGGCATCCCAAATCGTAGCGTTGTGCCGGCGGTGGCGCTGATATTGACTTGCCCATAACCGCTGGTGCTCAGGCCGCGCGCGCCGCAATCGCTCTGCCCGGTGAACTCGAATTGTGTTTCGCGCGTACAGAGCGCGGTCGCTCCACCCCAGTTCAACGGACGGCCATTGAGCTTGATGGTGCGGCCGTCGGTGTCGACGGCTTCAGCAAAACTGTACACCTTGCGCGGCTGCCCCGTGATATCGGGATGCAGGCACTTGCCCGGCTCGATGCGATACCAGCCGCGGTTGGTGACCGCCTTTCCGTCATCGGTGCCGATCGATGCCATCACTCGATAAGTGGTGTCGTTGCACCAGGTCAGCCCGGTGGCCGACGGCGATTCTACCGCCGCGATCATGGTGTCGAAGAAGTTCGCTGCCTGTGGCGCATCCGCGGGAAGGCCTCGCGCTTTCAGAAATGCGGACAGGGCATTCTGCGTCTTGGGGCCGTCAACGCCGTCGATCGGGGCTGCGTCATAGCCTGCAATCACCAGCAATCGCTGGATCGCGGCCAGCCGCGCCTGCTCGTCATCGTATTCGGAGTCTTCGGCAAGATAAGCGACCTGATTGCCGTCTTCTCCAGTGCTCGGCTTGATCTCGGTAAATGGCACTGCGGTTTGGCCGCCCCGGCACTGCCGCGCCGCCGCGATCACGAAGTCCGTTGGCGCGATACACAGGGTGTCACTGCCGTTCTGCGGGACAGGCGAAGCCCCATAAACTGGAAGCGAGCGGGCATGAAGCAGAGTGCGATCTGCGGCGAGGGCGCCTTGCACCACCACACGGCATTGCGCGGGATCGATGCGAAACCAGCCGCGCGTGGCGGTGGTGTTCTGGTTGTCGATGCCGATGGCGGCTTCAACCACATAGCTCATGCGATTGCAGATCTTCAGATCGGCCAGAGCCGGAGCAGCAGCGAAAGCCTGAGCAACGACACCCACAGCGAGCGCAGCGAAACTCCGTGATCGAAACCATGAACGATGCCGCCCTGCTTTCGCAAAGACGGCTTCGATGGAACTCACAGCGGTTTCGTTGCAGATCACTTGTGCATCAATGTGCCGGTGCCCTGGTTCGTGAACAGCTCCAGCAGCACAGCGTGCGGGGTCTTGCCGTCGAGAATGACGACGCCTTCGACGCCCGCTTCCAGCGAGTAGATGCAGGTTTCCACCTTCGGGATCATGCCGCCGGAAATGGTGCCATCCGCAATCAGTTTGCGGGCATCCTTGATCGACAGTTCCGGGATCAGCTTCTTGGATTTGTCGAGCACACCCGGGACGTCGGTCAGCAGCAGCAGGCGCTTTGCCTTTAGTGCACCGGCCACAGCACCCGCAAACGTGTCGGCGTTGACGTTAAACGTCTCGCCGGTCTTCGAGGCCGCCACCGGTGCCAGCACCGGAATCAGCTCGTAGCCGATCAGTTGATTGAGCAGCGTGAGATCGACCTTGTCGGGTTCTCCGACGAAGCCGAGATCGACGATCTTCTCGATGTTGGAATCCGGGTCGACCATGGTGCGGCTTGCCTTGACCGCTGTGACCATGTTGCCGTCCTTGCCGGACAGGCCGACCGCCTTACCGCCGGCTTCATTGATGTGGCTGACGATCTGCTTGTTGATCGAACCGGCCAGCACCATCTCGACGATCTCGATGGTTGCGGCGTCCGTAATGCGCAGGCCGGCCGCGAATTCCGATTTGATGCCGAGCCGGGTGAGCATCGAGGCGATCTGCGGGCCGCCGCCATGCACCACCACAGGGTTGATTGCGGTCTGCTCGAGCAAAACGATGTCGCGGGCGAATTGCTTGGCCAGCGATTCCTCGCCCATAGCGTGACCGCCGTATTTAATGACGATGGTTTCCTCGTCGTACTGCTGCATATGCGGCAGCGCTTCGGAGAGGATGCGGGCCTGATCTTGCGGGCTGATATTGGGCAGATCGATCATTGAGGAATCTCGTTTGCTGGCGGGCCAGGACGGTGTAGCCGATTGGCGGGGAGGCGGAAAGCACCTGTCGCGCGGATCAGCCCCGGCGCCGTGGCCATCCGGCGGCGACAGCCAGCACCAGCCAGCTCAGGATCAGCAACGTCCCGCCGGTCGGCGCGGCCATTGTGAACAGGCTGTGACCAACATACTGGCGCATAGCGAGGTCGCCTGCGAACAGCGCTGCGCCCAAAATGAAGCCGTAGGTCGCGGCCAGGCCGAGATGCCGCTGGATGAGACCTTGAGCGGTCAACAGCGCCGCTCCGAGGACGGCGCTGGCGTGAAACAGCAGCATTGAGGATGCCGAGCCGAGCCGTGTTGCGTCAGGCTGATGGGCCGCCGCAGCGGCAAGGACGACACCGAGAGCGCCCATCAATCCTGCCAATACCGCAGCGAGCCGGATCGTCGTGTTGGCAGTCGCTATGGGAGCATCGGGGTGCATCTGTCATTGCCCTGAAATGATTTGTCTGCGGTCGTACGATTCTCGGGACACTAGCTTCCGCGCTCGCGTAACAATTTGATCATCGCGGCGCGAAGTTCCGGCATGCCCGCGCCCGTGCGTGATGATGTCACAAGAATTTCCGGAAAGGCGGCCGGATGCTTGCGAAGCGCTTCCATGACGCCGGCCGTCGTGCCCTCGAGCTCAGATTTTTTGATCTGATCGGCCTTGGTCAACACCACCTGATAGCTCATAGCGGCTCTGTCGAGCGTCTTGAGCACGTCGGCGTCGACGTCCTTGAAGCCGTGACGCGAGTCGATGAGTACATAGACCCGTGCGAGATTGGCGCGGCCCTGCAGAAATTTATGAATCAGCGCGGTCCACGACGCCACCTTGGTCTTGGGGGCGGATGCGTAGCCATAACCGGGCATGTCGACGAGACGCAGGCCGGCGTCTTTGCCGTCGGCAGGCGTCGGGCCCTCGAAGAAGATCAGCTCCTGGGTACGGCCAGGCGTGTGCGAGGTGCGTGCCAGCCCGTTGCGATTGGTCAACGCGTTGATGAGGCTGGATTTGCCGACGTTGGAACGGCCGGCGAAAGCGACCTCGACCCCCTGCATCGGGGGTAGGCTTTCGATGGACGGCGACGCCCAGAAGAATTGCCATTCGCCGGCGAAGATCTTTCGGCCGGCTTCAATCAGCTCCGCATCATTATCGGCGGTCATGCGAAGGCTCTCGGATATGAAACGCCCGGCGACTTCGCCGGGCGTTTTGATTCAGGAATGTCAGGTTGCTTTCTTACTGCCGGCGAACAGCGCCCTCACGTTGTCGAACAATTCGACCTTCGCGCCGTTCTTCCGCATGATGTAGCTCTGCTGAAGTACCGACAGCGTGTTGTTCCAGGCCCAGTAGATCACGAGGCCGGCCGGGAACGAGGCAAGCATGAAGGTGAAGATCAGCGGCATCCAGTCGAAGATCATCTTCTGCGTAGGATCGGGCGGGGTCGGGTTCAGCTTCATCTGGAACCACATCGTGATGCCCATGATGATCGGCCACAGGCCAAGTGCGAGGTAGTGTCCGATAATCGGAAGCTGCGTCGGATCGTAAGACAACAGGCCGAACAAAGTGAACAGGTTGGTCGGATCGTGCGCCGAGAGGTCCTTGATCCATCCGAAGAACGGCGCATGCCGCATTTCAATGGTGACGAACAGCACCTTGTAGAGCGAGAAGAACACAGGGATCTGGATCACGATGGGAAGACAGCCCGCGATCGGATTGATCTTCTCCTTTTTGTAGATCTCCATCATCTCCTGTTGCTGCTTCATCTTGTCGTCAGGATACTTCTCCTTCAGCGCAGCGACCTGCGGCTGAATGGCCTTCATCTTGGCCATGGACGCATAGGACTTGCTGGCGAGCGGGAAGAAGATCGCCTTCACCATCACTGTCACCAACAGGATGGCGACGCCGAAGTTGCCGACGATGTGATAGAGGAAGTCGATCATCCAGAACATCGGGCGGGTGATGAAGTAGAACCAGCCCCAGTCGATCAGGCGGTCGAACTTGTTGAGTCCGAGTTGCTGGTCGTAGGCGTCGACGGTCTTGGATTCCTTGGCGCCGGCAAAGAGGTTGGTGGTCGTCGTCCCCGTACCGCCGGTTGCGACGGTGATCGGGTCGAGCAGATAGTCGGTCTGATAGGTCCGCAGCGAACCGACCAGGTTCGACGAAAAGCGCGCCTGCACCGCAGCCTTCGGGCTCGGAAGCAGTGTCGCGGCCCAGTACTTGTCGGTGATGCCAAGCCACGCATTGGTGGCCTTGAACTCCACCGCCTTGGCTTCGTCGATTTTCTTGTAGTTGTATTCCTGCAAGCCGTGATCACCGAGCACGCCGATCAGGCCTTCATGGAGGATGTAGTAGCCGGACACGGGCGGCGTGCCGTGGCGCGAGATCAGGCCGAACGGATACATCGTGACCGGCGCATTGCCGGCGTTCGTGACCTCGTCCTTGATCGTGAACATGTACTTGTCGTCGATGGAAATCGTACGCTTGAAGGTGAGTCCCTGTCCGTTGTCCCAGGTCAGCACGGCCGGGCTCGAGGGGGTCAGCGCATTCGAACCTTCCTGCTTCCAGACAGTGTCGCGATCCGGCATTTTGACGTTGGAGCCGGCGGCAGGAACGAAGCCGAACTCAGCGTAGAAAGGCTCCTTGGTGCCGGACGGCGACAACAATTCGATCGCCGGTGATTTCGGATCCACCGTCTCGCGATACTTCACCAGTGCGACGTCATCGATCCGTGCACCGGTCAGCGAGATGCTGCCGCTCACGCTCGGGGTGTCGATTTTCACGCGCGGAGAAGCTGCGAGCACTGTCGCGCGCGGCTGGACCGGAGCTGCCTGTGCGGCAGCAGGCTGGTTAGCGGGAGCGCCCGCTTGCTGTCCTGGCGCCGGTGCCTGAGTTGTGCCTGCCGGCTGATTTGCGCCGGATGCGTCCTTAGGATTCGCTGTCTGGCTCTGGGAGGCCTGCTGCGCAATGCGCTGCTTTTCCATTTGCGGAATGTTGTACCAGTACTGCCACGCGATCAGCACGAGGCCGGACAGGATGACGGCGAGGATGGTGTTGCGGTTATCGGTCATCGTTCAGGTCTCGTCATTCCGCTCGAGCGTGGATACTGGATGAGGCAGGTTGCTTGGCCGTTTCGGGGTCTGCTGCTCGAGGCGACCAAGCGCCGAGCGCAAATCGTTGAACATGGTTTCGAAGCCGCGGTCCAGCGCAGCTCTACGGCCAACTATCACATAATCATGGTGTGGTCGCATGGATGTGACATCCAGCCGCTTCACCAATTCGCGAAGCCTGCGGCGGACGCGGTTGCGTTCCGTGGCAGTTCCAACTTTCTTGGTGACGGTAAAACCGACCCGGATCGGACCATCATCATCGCGCATACGACTCTGGACCACAAAGGCAGCACTTGCCATTCGCGGTCCATGGGATGCTGCGACGAAATCCGCACGTTGTTTCAACCGGTTCATGATCTCAGCGATCTCAACCGGAGCATGAAAGGTCTCGGTGTGGTCCGCTCAGGCGCTCAAACGCTTGCGGCCACGCGCACGGCGTGCAGCGAGAACCTTGCGGCCGCCGGTGGTCGCGAGACGAGCACGGAAGCCGTGACGGCGCTTGCGCACCAGTTTGCTGGGTTGATAAGTCCGCTTCACGGGTCGTTCTCCGCTGGCCGAGTAATTCGCCGATAAATTGAGATGAAATCCTGCGATGTCAGCCCGGTTGGGCCAGTTTTCGGTTCCAAGACGAGACCTTTCGGCCCCAAAATGAACCGGCCCGGTCGAGCCGGGCCATCGCGGACAGTTGGCGCGGCTTATACGGGAGCGGCCTGTTTTCGTCAATCTTGGGGTTTACGAAGTCGTCGTTTGCGCCAGACTCGCTGGCGGGCGTGGTTGGAACAAACCTTAACACTTTGAAAGATTTGACCACGGTGCCGTCGCAGCGCATGTTGGGGCGGAAAATAGAGGCAGGCAATCGACCTTATGTCCGAATCCGGCGAGCAGCCAGCTGAGACCGCTCCCCAGCCCCGATCGGGGGCATGGCTTGGGCTGTCTGGAAAACTGCTGCTGCTGACGATTCCGCTCATCCTGATCGCCGAAATCCTCATCTATGTGCCATCCATCGCCAATTTTCGGGTGAACCGGCTCAATGACCGGCTGGCCACGGCGAATACCGCCGCGCTGGTTCTTGATGCGGCCCCCATGGGCATGGTCCCGGATGCGTTGGCGCGGCAAATTCTCGCAAGCATCGGCGCGCGGGCGGTCGCGATCAAGTCTGGCCAGCAGCGCCGGTTGCTGGCCGTTGCGGACATGCCGACGAAAATCGATCACGACTTTGACATGCGGGACATGTCCGTCTGGTCGGCGATCTTCGACGCGTTTCAGGTGATGCTCGACAGCGGTGATGAAGTCATCCGCATCATCGGCCCGCCGCCGGGCGGTGGCCAGTTCATCGAGGTTGTCGTCGACGAGAAGCCGTTGCGCGATGCGATGTTTCGGTTCTCTCGCAATTTGCTGCTGTTGTCGCTGGCCATGGCGATCATCACGTCGGGCCTCATCTATTATGCTCTGCACCATCTGTTCGTGCGGCCGATGCGGCGCATGACCGCGAGCCTCGTGGCCTTCCATGAGAATCCGGAGAGCAGCGCGCGGATCATCGAGCCGTCGAGACGAGGCGATGAAATCGGAGTCGCAGAACGCGAATTGTCCGACATGCAGCGGGATCTTGTCTCGATGCTGCATCAAAAGAGCAGGCTTGCGGCGCTGGGTCTCGCGGTCTCCAAGATCAACCACGATCTGCGCAATCTGCTCGCGTCCTCGCAACTGCTGTCCGATCAGCTTGCGAGCGTTCCGGATCCGCGGGTGCAACGGTTTGCGCCGAAATTGATGCGTTCTCTCGAGCGCGCCATCGCGTTCTGTCAGTCCACCCTGTCGTATGGCAAGGCGCAGGAAGCGCCGCCCGACCGTCGTCTGATTCTGGTGGAGCCGATCGTCAACGAGGTGCGCGAATCGGCAGGCCTGGCCTCCGATGCCTCGATCGAGTGGGTCAATGCCATCGAGCGCGGCCTGATGGTGGATGCCGATCCCGATCAACTGTTCCGGGTTCTGCTCAATTTGGTGCGCAACGCGGCGCAAGCGCTGGAAAGCCAGAAATCCAAGTCGGCGCCGGCCCATCAGATCCGGGTGACCGGCCGCCGCGAAGGCGCGGTGACGATTCTGGAAATTTCCGACACCGGCCCAGGTATTCCGGCCAAAGCCCGCGAACATCTGTTCGAGGCATTTCAGGGCTCGTCCCGAGACGGCGGAACCGGTCTTGGTCTTGCTATCGCGGCGGAGCTGGTCCGTGCCCACGGCGGCGACCTCAATCTGGTGGAAGGGACGATCGGCGCGACATTCCGCATTACGATCCCGGACCGGGCCGTCGAGCTGCTCAGCCTCCGCGAAGCACGGGCGCGCGCCTGAAAAACTTCACCAATTTCGCATTCTCAGCCGAACTTGCCCGGGATTACCCGTGAATCGACTCTTGCCAAGCCATGCCGGAGCCGTTAGCTATGGCGCTCTTTCGCGGCGGGCCCTCGGCCCCAATCGTCCGTGAAACGCGCGCTCGTAGCTCAGCTGGATAGAGCACCAGACTACGAATCTGGGGGTCAGGAGTTCGAATCTCTTCGAGCGCGCCATTCCATACGTATCTGCGAACCCCACCGGACACAGTGTCCGGGCCTGTTATTCAACTCCCCCGGTAGGTCGTGTAGCTCGAAGGCGTGCAAGTGAGCGGCACGTGATAATGCCCCGCCGGGTCGGTGATCGAAAAGCGGACCGGCACGAAATCGAGCAACGCGGGATCGCTGGCGCCCACACTCTGCTTGCGGAAATAGTCGCCCACCTGAAATCGCAATTCGTATTTGCCGAGCGGCAAGGGACCGCTGCTGATTAAATCGGCCCGGCCGTCTTCCCCGGTTGAAACCTGGGTGATCTTGCGCGGCTTGGCGCCGGAAATCTCGTAAAGCTCGATGATCATGCCTGCGGCCGATCCGCCGCTCACGGCGTTGGTCACGATCGTGCTGAGATCGCCGGAGGCTTTCTTCTTCGCTTGTGCGTGGCTCGGCGAGGCATCGGCCGAAACACTGAGCGAGGCGCCGACGATAGCAAGCGCGAGGACAAGGCGTTTCATGCTGTGCTCGGTCAGCCGTGGGTGGAATAGTTGAATGGCGTGGCGATCAATGGCACGTGGGTGCTCTCTTCCGGCTTGCTGATCGACAGGCGCATCGGCACCACGTCGAAAAATGGCTTGGCGACCGGCGTGCGACTCTTGCGGAAATAATCGCCCATGGCGAAGCGCAATTCGTAACGGCCGATAGGCACGGGGCGCTCCTTCATCAACTCGGCGCGGCCATCGGCATTCGTGATGGCCTCGCTGACCTTGCGAGGATTGTCCCAGCCGACATCATAGAGTTCAACCCTCACGCCTTTCGCCGGTTTGCCGATCATGGCGTCCAGCACATGAGTGGTGATGTCGCCATAAATCTTCGGCGCTCCCGGTCCGCTCACTTGCTCGACGACTCGTATCCGCGTGATGAGGTGTTCTTCCTGCACAGCTGTGGCGAGCTCGACGTCCTTCTCGTTGTGCAGGCGACGCTCGAGTTCATCGAAAATCCTCTGCACGGTATTGCGCCTGACGCAGATCGTATAGGACATGTCGAACTTCGCCCGATACGCCACGTTCAACGCATGCAGGCGCGCGAGCGCCGGCGCATCCAGCGAAGAGATGCTGGCCTTCGCCTGTTCTGACGTGGAGGCCGCCGTGAACGGAACGGCGTTCTCTCCGATGTCGGACAGCCTGCGGAAGAACGTGTGCTGTTCTGCAGGCGGCGCCAGGCGCAAATTATCGAACAGCGATTCATGCAGGGCGGTCACGGTGGCGAAAGGTCGCTTGGTGAAGGCTTCCTTCGCCGCCGCCGGCGTAAACTCGATCACGTCACCGAACGCAGCGACGAACGCGTCGAGATCCATGCGATTGACTTGATCGAGCGTCAGCTTGGCCGGCTCGGCCAACGCGCGTCCGAATGGCAAGGACGCCAAGCCGGCGCCCGCGATAGTCCCTCCGACAGTCATCCGCAGGAAATCGCGGCGACCGAAAGACAAGCGCTCCAAAAATGCGTTGTCGCAAGTCTTCGCTTCGGAGCAAGTCTTCGCTTCGGAGATGGTGTTGAGCTTCATGAGCTGTCAGCCGTGAAGCCGGGCGACAAACGTCCGGCGTATTGGGAGAACCTGCGTCATTTACGGAGACTTCCGTTCGTTAGTCAATTCGCTGCCAAAACCGTGCAAAGTCAAAAGCACTGCGCGCCATTCGGAAAACAGTGGATATGGACATCACGCAGTCGAGCATTGTACGCGAATCATTCACGCCGAATTTACGATGGGTATGTATTTAAAATGAATCGATCTTCGGGGAGTAGAATTTAAGTGCCGCAGGATTTGGAAAATAATGGCGCCGTCGCTATCTCATCTAGCGCAAAGAAATTATCCCGGCGCGAACTGCTCGATGGCAGCATAGGGATCGGTGCATTTTTGCTGACTGCGGGGGCGGCCAAGGGCCAAGGCCACATGCACGCCCACATGCACGGCAAGAGCGCCATGTCCGGAGCGATGTCCGCGGACATGTCTCCCACGATGGGCATGGTGCCGGAGCCGCCGGTGCCCGCGATGGATCAGCCGCTGATCGAGCCGGAGGTGCGCCGATCCGTGAACGGTGTGCTCGATACCACTCTGCGCGTGTCTTACGCTTACCGGCAAATTGGCGGCGTCAGGCTTTATGTGCGGTCTTATGAAGGCGGCAGTCCGGGGCCGACCTTGCGCATGAAGGCCGGCGAAACGTTGCGCATCAAACTCATCAACGATCTGCCGCCGAACCGGGACATCCTGCCCGCCGATATTGGCCATCCGCATCAGTTCAACAACACCAATTTCCATTTTCATGGTGCGCATGCGAGCCCGAGCGGCATCGCCGACAACGTTATGCGCTCGATGACCCCCGGCCACAGCTACAACATCGAGATCAAGCTGCCGGAGGATCACACCAAGGGCACTTATTGGTATCACCCGCACCATCACGGCAGCGCCGATATTCAGATGTCCAGCGGCATGGTGGGCGCCGTCATCGTCGAGGGCGATTTCGCCGAGGTGCCGGAAATCGCCAGTGTCCGCGAACGCCTGTTGGTGCTCACGCAGGTCGTCTTTGACGCAAGCGGTATGGTCGAGAATTTCGAGACGCTGTTTCCGGAGACGGCGACGCGGTTTCTGGCGATCAACGGCCAACGCCGGCCCGTCATCGACATGCGCCCCGGCGAGGTACAGCGCTGGCGGATTCTCAATGCGGCGTATCAGGACGATATGCTGCTCGATCTGGAGAAGCATAACCTGCACGCCATCGCCTATGACGGAATTCAGCTTGGAGCCGTGCAGTCTCTCAAGCAGCTTCTGATCGCGCCGGGACAGCGCGCCGATTTGTTGGTGCGTGCGGGGTCTCCCGGCAGCTACGCGTTGAAGGCGGTGGACTACGATCAGGGGCATCCGTCGCCGGTCGGCCCGCTCGCGACGGTGGTCGTGTCGGGCGCGCCGGTGGACATGAAGCTGCCGGCCGCGTTGCCCCCGCCGCCGCTGGCGAGGATCAAGGATTCCGAAATCACCAATCGTCGGACGGTGATTCTCTCGGCGACCGCACCCGAGGCGGATGCTGCCGGCCATTGGCAGGAATTCGGCTTCTTCATCGACGGCAAGAAATTCGATCCGAACCGCATCGATCAACGGGTCAAGCTCGGGGCGGTCGAAGAGTGGACGATCATCAACACCCATGAGCATGACGATCACGTCTTCCATATCCACACCAACCCGTTCGAGGTCGTGTCGGTCAACGGCAAGACGCTGGCCGTGCCGGAATGGCGCGATTCCGTGATTGTCGATCGCAAGGGTGGCAAGGTCGTATTCCGCTCACGCTTTCTGGATTTCACCGGAATCTTCATGCTCCATTGCCACATGATGAATCATGAAGAGATGGGCATGATGCAGACGGTCGAAGTCTACAAAGCGTAGGCGAATACGATCATGAATTTGAACACGATAACCGAAGTCAAACGCCCGGCGTCGTTCGGCGATCTCAGAGAGTGGCGTGACGGTTATTCATGGCTGGCCGGCGGCACCTGGCTGTTCTCCGAGCCTCAGGTGGCTGTCGATACGCTGATCGATCTCGATAGCTTGGGCTGGACTCCGTTGACAGTGACGGAAGCGGGCCTCGACATCGCCGCAACCTGCCGGATCGTCGAGTTGCATGACTTCAAAGGTCCGTCCGAATGGCACGCCGTGCCGCTGTTCAGACAATGCATCGATGCGTTTCTGATGTCGTTCAAGATCTGGAATGCTGCGACCGTCGGCGGCAATATCTGCATGTCGCTACCTGCCGGAGCGATGATCTCGCTGACCGCGGCGCTTGAGGGCGTCTGCACGCTATGGGCGCATGACGGCGAACCGCGGCAGGTGCCCGTCGTCGATTTCGTAACCGGCAATCATCAGAACGTGCTGCAGAAAGGCGAGTTGCTGCGCAATATTCATCTGCCCGCGGCGGCTTTGTCCAAACGCAGCGCGATGCGGCAGGTGTCCCTCACCAAACTCGGCCGCTCGGCAGCGCTCATCGTCGCCACGGTGCGCGACGACGGCTCGGATTTCCTGCTGACCGTCTCGGCGGCAACCCCGCGGCCGGTGCAGCTTCGCTTCACGGCTTATCCATCGTCTGACGAGCTGCGCCGCGCCCTCGATGCGCGATTGGCGCCGGAAGCATATTTCGACGACGTGCACGGATCGGCGGCCTACAAGCGCCACGTGACGCATTATCTCGCCGAACAAATTCGCGCGGAGCTTGCATGAGCCATTATCACGTCAATGGCCGCCGCTACGCCGCCGAACCGGCCCCCGGCCAGTGCCTGCGTACGTTCTTGCGCGATCTCGACGTGTTCGGCGTCAAGAAGGGATGCGATGCCGGTGATTGCGGCGCTTGCACCGTGCATATCGACGGCAAGCCCTTCCATTCGTGTCTGGTGCCGGCCTTTCGTGCTGAAGGCCGCGAGATCACCACGATCGAGGGGCTGGCGCCGAACGGCGAGCTGCATCCGATGCAGAAGGCGTTTCACGATGCGCAGGCTTTTCAATGCGGGTATTGCACCGCCGGCATGATCATGACGGCGGTGACGCTGACTGACGCGCAAAAGGCCGATCTGCCTCACACGCTGAAGGGCAATCTCTGCCGCTGCACCGGCTATCGCTCGATCAATGACGCGCTTCATGGCCGATGCAACATCGAGGCGGACGAAGCCGGCAAGGCACTCGGCGCGAGCCTGCCCAATCCGTTCACCGACACCATCGTGACAGGCCACGCGCGCTACACGATGGATCTGGCGATCGAGGGACTTCTGCATCTGAAGGTTATGCGTTCTCCGCATGCCCATGCGCGCATTGTCTCCGTCGATCGAAGCGCCGCGCTTGCGGTGCCGGGCGTTATCGCGGTCTATACCTGGGAAGACGTGCCGAAGCGTCTTTTCAGTTCGGCGCTGCATGAGGATCATCTCGTCGATCCCGACGACATGCTGTTGCTCGACAATGTTGCGCGTTTCGTCGGCCAGCGGATCGCGGCCGTTGTCGCGGAGACGGAGGCGGCGGCCGAAGCCGGTTGCCGTGCGCTGCGCGTTGAATACGAGATCCTGCCCGCCGTGTTCGATCCGGTCTCGGCGATGCAACCCAACGCGCCGCTGCTGCATGACAAGGACGGGATGACCGCCAGCAACAACATATTCTGCACGCTGCAGGGGGAAATCGGCGACGTCGCCAAGGGCTTCAAGGAAGCCCACGCCGTGCACGAGCAGACCTATTCGACCACGCGCGTGCAGCACGTGCATCTGGAGACGCATGGGTCGATCGCCTGGAAGGGTGATGATAACCGCTGGCATATCCGAACGAGTTCGCAGGCCCCCTTCGCCGCGCTTCAAAAGCTCGCTTACATCATGGGAATTCCGCCGCGCGACCTGCATGTGTTCACCGAGCGCGTCGGTGGCGGTTTCGGCGGCAAGCAGGAGATGGTTTCGGAAGATCTTGTGCTGTTCGCCACGATGAAACTGGGACGTCCGGTGAAGTGGGAATGGAGCCGCGAGGAAGAATTTATCAGCGCCACGACTCGGCACCAGATGACCACCAAGGTGAAGATCGGCGCGCGCAAGGATGGCACGCTGACAGCGCTCGACGTGGAGGTGTTCTCCAACACCGGCGCCTATGGCGGCCACGGCAGCGAAACGCTGGCGGCCGCGATGGCCAGCCCGATCGCGGCTTATCGCTGCGAGAACAAGAAGGGTATCGGCCACGCGGTCTACACCAACATGACCCCAGCCGGCGGGTTTCGCGGTTATGGCGCTTCGCAGACGACCTTCGCGATCGAATGCGCGATCGACGAGGTGGCAAGGCTGCTCGACATCGACCCGTTCGAGATGCGGCGCAGGAATGTGGTGCGGCCGGGCGACAATATTGAATCGATCTGGAAAGAGCCCAACGACGCCAGCTTTGGCAGCTACGGCATCGACGAATGCCTCGATATCGTCGAACGAGAGCTCAAGAAGGGCAATGGCGTCGCAAAGCCGGAAGGCGCGGAATGGGCCGAGGGGCAGGGCGTCGCAATGGCGATGCTCGAATGCGGACCGCCGACCGAGCATCGCTCGGGCGCCGAAATGCGCCTGCTGCCGGACGGCACCTATCATCTCGCCTGCGGCTCGACCGAAATGGGCAACGGCATTACCACGGCGCACAAGCAGATCGCCGCGTCGATCCTGGGCACGCGCGCCGACGACATCGACATCATCAATGCCGATACCGATCGCGCGCCCTACGACACCGGCACTTTCGCGAGCACCGGCGTTGTCGTCGGAGGCAAGGCGGTTCATGTGACGGCGCAGGCGATGGCGGACGATATCATCGGCTTTGCAAGCCGCCACGCCGGCGTGCCCGTCGATCAATGCCGATTGGATAACGACGCCGTCATCTGCGGTAATCGACGGATTTCGCTGCGTGAACTCTATGCCGAAGGCGCGAAGACCGGCCATCGCTTCTCGGTCAGCCGTCGGGCCTATCTCTCGCCGCGCACGATTGCCTTCAACGTGCAAGGCGTGCGGCTTGCGGCGCATCGGGTGACTGGCGAAATCCGGGTGCTGCACAGCGTGCACGCGGCCGATATCGGCCGGCCGATCAACCCGATGCAGTGTCGCGGCCAGCTCGATGGCGCGGTTTCGATGGGTTATGGCTGGGCGCTGGTCGAACACATGGTGCATAACGACGAAGGCCACATGGTCAATCCGCAGCTGCGCAACTGCCGCATTCCGACCTTCGCCGACACGCCGCATACCGACATTTTCTTTGCCGATACGACTGACTCGATCGGGCCTCTGGGCGCGAAGTCGCAAGGTGAGTGCGGCATCAATCCGGTGGCACCGGCTGTCTCGAATGCGCTGGCCAATGCGACCGGCGTGCGTTTTGCCCATCTGCCGTTTACGCCCGATCGTCTTTTCACGAAACTCGCAGCCGCCAAATGAGCGAAGCGGCGGCCAGCGTCAGTATTGTCACGCAGACATGCGTCCGGCCGGAGTGTGCCGACGCTTTCGCGCGATGGCAGGGCGAAACCAGCCGCGTGATCTCGCGCTTTCCGGGGTTCATCGAGCAGCGGCTGATGCCGCCGCAGCCGCCGCTGCAGGTCGATTGGGTGATCCTGCAGCGTTTCGGCAGCCTGCAGGACGCGACGCGGTGGCTGGGATCGCCCGAGCGGCAATCCCGCATCGAAGGCGTCGCGTCCATGCTCGTAGGGCGCGATGACGTGCATATCGTGCGCGACGATGCCGGTGGCGTGCGTACGGCGCCCGTCTCCGCGGTCATCAGCACCAGGGTGAAACCCGGTCTGGAGGCCGAGTATCTCAAATGGGAGCAGAAGATCGCGGCCGCGCAATCGAAGGCAGCTGGTTTGCAGGGCTATCGGTTCGAGCCGGCGGTGCCCGGTTTGCAGGACGATTTTGTCGCGATCTTGCGTTTTGACAGCGAGGCCAATCTGAAGGCCTGGCTGGACTCGCCAGAGCGACGTCAATTGCTCGACGAAGCCGCGCCGCTGGCGGAAGAGTTTCACACGCGCACGGCACAAAGCGGTTTCGAGCAATGGTTTCGCGACACCACGCCGCTGGGTGCGCCGCCACCCGCAGCGTGGAAGATGAACATGATCGTGCTTCTGACGCTCTATCCGGTCGTGTTTCTGTGGGGCCTGTGGGTCAGCACGCCGCTTCTGACAGGATTATTGCACCTGAATTTTCCGGTTGCGCTGTTCATCGGCAATGCGTTCAGCGTCATCCTGACGTCGTATCTGGTGCCGTGGACCGCCAAGCGGCTCGACTGGTGGCTCACGCCGCCGAAGGCCGGACGAACTCTCGTTGACCTCAAGGGCACCTGTTTGCTGATTGCGGCCTACGCAATCATGGTCGTGCTGTTCTGGAAGGTTTTATAGCGGTCGTACGGTCAGTTGTGATCGACCATGATTCCCAATAACTGCTTCCGAGGCTGGCCAGGTGATTGCGACCGCCGATCGGCGGCTGACCCGCCGGGAGCGGGATTCCGGAATCTTGAAAGTGTCTAACCGGTGGAGAACACGAGATAGCCGCTAAAAACGGCTTTCGCGAGAGTCGCGTTGATCGCTGTCGCGTTGGCAGCGATCTCAACGCATTACGTTTGTAACGAAACTCCTCGCTGGTGAAATATAGCCGTTACATAGCGTCCTCATCCTCGACATAGCCCTAAGGTGGACAGACGGATTCCGTGAGTAGGCTTGCTCGCGCCCCTAACTCGTCACGAGTTACCGCAGTCCTTATGCCGGCGGCCGAAGTCATAGGACTGGGAACTGGGATTTGACCCTTTTATCGCGGCTGCTTGTGTTGGTGTTTGTCGCTCTACTGCCAGCGATCGCGATCCAAGCTTACAATGAATTCGACCTGCGCCGCTCGCGTCAGATTGAAGTGCAAAACCACGCGATCAATCTTGCCGACCTTGCAGCGGAGGAGCAACGGCAGATTGTCCAGGGAATTCATCAAGTCCTGATCGTGTTATCAGAACTTCCGTCGATAAAGGCGAGGGATGGGCAGGCCTGCAATGCCTACCTGGGAGCAGTGAAGCAACGCTTTCCCGCATTTCTCACCCTTGTCGTGACGGATTTGAAGGGCCAGACCTTCTGCGATCCCTACAACAAGCCGGTCAACGTCTCCGCGCGGGCATATTTTGCCAGCATCCTCAAGACGGGGGATTTCACGGTGGGCGAATTTTCGTACGGTCTGCAATCCGGCCGAAGAGCGATACAGTTTGCGTTACCATTCTACGGTGACGACAGCAAAATGGGCGGCATCATCATCGGGACGATCGGTCTCGACTGGCTCGCCGATTACATCGCCAAGAAAGGCGTGCCGGCGGGAGCCGCGATTGCGATCATGGACCGTAATGGCACTTTCCTCGCCCGCTATCCGGACAACGCTCAGTTTGTCGGGCGAAAGGCCCCTGAAAAGAGTTTCTCGCCTGGCCATCGGCGCGCTGAGGATATTATCGACGTCGATGGCGTGCGGCGGATTGTCGGCTATTCGGCTCTGGGAGACGAATACGGAGGGCTTGTCATCAGCTTCGGTCTCGACAAGGTGCAGACCTTTGCTGAGATTCAACGCCGTACTCAGCGTGGCATTTTCTTGATTTGCCTGAGCACCTCGCTAACGCTGGGGCTGATATCACTCGGCGCGAGGCGGTTTATTCATCATCCGCTTGGGCAGCTGGTCGATGCTGCGAACCGATGGCGGATCGGCGAATTTTTCCGCCGTGTAGATATCCGGGGGAAATCCGAAATCGCGGGAGTCGCCGAAGCTTTCAACACGATGGCAGACGCGTTGGAACATCGCGAGCAAGAGTTGTCCGAAGCGAAGGAGAGAGCTGAAGAAGCCGCAGCCCGTATTACCATGATCTTTGAGAGTACCACTGACAGTGTGGTCATTGTCGATCCGAACTGGCGGATCAGCTACCTCAATGGGTCAGCTTGGACACTCATCGAAAATCGCAATCTCATCGGCATGACATTGTTGGAGGTTATGCCAGATGTCGCCGAGACTGAAATCATGAGCCAGCTTCGAGACGCAATCTCGGAGCAACGCCCGGCTTTCGTCGAAGTGTTCTGCACTCGCCGAAATGTCTGGTATGCGGTCAACGCGTTCCCGTCTTGCGAGGGCATCGCGATTTTCCTCCGAGACATAACCGAGCACAAGAATGCCGTCGAGGCAAAGCGCGTCATCGAGGCGCAGTTCCACCATAGCCAGAGAATGGAATCGGTCGGCCAGCTCACCGGTGGCGTTGCGCACGACTTCAACAACCTGCTTATGGTCGTTTCCGCAAATCTCGAGCTGATCGAAGACGCCACGGATATCAGTAAGATCCGGCAATACGGCACCACGGCGCGACGGGCGATTGACCGGGGGACAAAGCTGACGTCGCAACTCCTTGCGTTTTCGCGGCAGCAAGTCCTGAACCCGAAAGTGGTCGACGCGAACCAGCTCATTTGTGCATTTCTCGCACTCATTCATCAGGCTGTCGCAGCGCGATGCGAGGTCATGCTGCAGACCGATGATCAGTTGTGGCTGTGCTGTGTCGACCCGGCGTTGCTGGAGACAGCTCTTCTCAATCTGGCTCTGAATGCGCGCGACGCCATGCAGGACGGCGGGGTGCTCAAGATCCAAACGAGGAACGCAGTATTGGATGAGAAATCTGCGGTAGCCGGATGTCTGCCCGGATCGTACGTCCAGATATCCGTCGCGGACACCGGCTGCGGGATGACTCCAGAGGTACGGGATCGCGTGTTTGAGCCGTTCTTTACGACGAAGGAGGTCGGGAAAGGTACGGGGCTCGGTCTGAGCATGGTTTATGGGTTTGTCCGGCAATCAGGTGGACACATTGACATCAACAGTGTCCTCGATGTGGGAACGACCATCGATTTGTATCTGCCGAAGGGGACGCAAACGCCCGATGCCGAAGCAAATCAGACCCAACCCATGGCTGTACCGGCAGGGTCGGAGCGAATTCTATTGGTTGACGACAATGAGGATCTTCTGGACGTCACGTCGACCATGCTCACCGGCTTGGGTTATCAGGTTTCATCCGCCCGGAATGGCGCGGAAGCGCTTGAAATACTTCACAGCGGTCAGGAATTTGAGCTCCTGCTGAGCGATATCGTCATGCCGAACGGGATAAGCGGTGTTGAGCTGGCCCGCGAAGCCAGGTTGCTACGCGAAGATATCAAGATCTTACTCACCTCAGGCTACGCAGAGGACGTGCTCGAACGACACAACGCGGTAGGAGAGTTTTCAATTATTGATAAGCCCTTCCGCTTGGCGGACTTGGCTCGGCGCCTGCGTTCGGTCCTGCAGGATACATAATCCTCACTACGTCACTGAGGGTTGCGACCGGGGTCGCCTGCAACGACGTTCCGAATGATGCCGCTCGTTCGAGCAGCTTGCTCTGAATCCCATAACGCGTGGCGAACTTCGGAAAACCCTGCCTGATCCAGGGCGCGTTCAATCGCTCATGACCGAACACCCCCGTTATCTCGCGTCACGAGGGAAAATCTGATTTGCAAGCAGCATTTTTATGAGGAGGGGTGTGCGCGATACGCGAATTGTTCACTCAATAAACTCGACATAGCATTCGAAGCTCGGTCGGCATTATTCGCGATGATGCGGCAACCGACGGGAACGGCGCATGGAATAAATAAAGCGCCGTCAACCGCTGAGGAAACGCGGGAATTTGAAATAGGGTGTGCAAGAAAATGAATCGACTAAAACTTGCGGCATGTCTTTTTGTCGTCTTTTCCGGATGGTCCACGCCGCTTCTTGCACAGCAGCAAGTTATTGGCGCTCCTCCGGAAGCCAAGAATATGAAGCTTGTGGGGATGAATGATCTGCAGGCGCGCGCCGGCTATCAGCCGACGATACATCATCAAGGCAACCGCTGGATTGCCTATATTGGTCATCACGGCGGTACGGATGATGTCCCGGATCCCATCAACCCGCAAACCGGCAAGGCCGAGCCGAACGGCACCTCCATTGTCGATGTGACCGACCCCGCTCATCCCAAATATCTGCGCCACATCCCCGGACAAGAGGGAAAGTATGAGAGCGGCGGTGCGCAGATGGTCCGCGTGTGTGACGGGAAGACGCTGCCGAAGGGGGATCCCTCAGCGGTCTATATGCTGCGCACGTTCGGCAGCGAGGCGCATGAAATCTGGAATGTCGCCGACCCGGCAAATCCGGTTCTGGTGACGCGGATTGGCGGATTGAAGGACACGCACAAGAGCTGGTGGGAATGCGACACGGGCATCGCCTTTTTGGTGTCCGGCGCGCCGGACTGGCGAACGAAGCGCATGACGCAGGTTTACGATCTCAGCGACCCCGCTCATCCAGTGAAAATTCGCGATTTCGGTTTGCCCGGTCAGGAGCCGGGGTCGACCGGTGCTGTTCCAACGGAAGTTCACGGACCGATCTCGCTCGGCCCCAAGGCCAATCGCATTTATTTTGGCTACGGCACGAACAAAGGTGGCTTCCTGCAGATCGTCGATCGCGACAAGCTCATCAATGGGCCGAAGGAGCCGACGCCGGAGAATCTGCGGTACCCCGAAATATCGCGCATGCCCATGTCGGCCTTCAACGGCGCCCATACGACGTTTCCGATGAAGGATATGCCGATCGCGGAGTTCGCCAAGGATAAGGACGGCAAGACCCGTGACATCGTCATGATCGTCGATGAAGCCATTCTCAATGAATGCGGTGAGCCACGGCAGATGGTGTGGTTTGCCGATGTCACCGTCGAAAGCCGGCCGATGATGATCTCGAGCTACACGGTACCTGAGGCCAGCGGATCGTTTTGCGAACGAGGGGGACGATTTGGTTCGCACTCGTCAAACGAAAGCATGGATCCGGTGTTCTACAAAAAGATGGCTTTCATTGCCTTCTTCAACGCGGGCGTCCGGGCTCTCGATATCCGCGATCCTTATCACCCCAAGGAAGTTGGATACTTCATTCCGTCGATTACCGCTGCGACGGATAAGCGTTGTGTCACCATCGATGGCAAGGAACGCTGCCGCGTGGCGATCCAAACCAACAATGTGGAGACCGATGACCGCGGCTATATCTATATCGTCGACCGCGCCAACACGGGTCTGCACATTCTCGAATTGACCGGCGAAGCGCGTGACGTCGCGGGGCTCAAATAGTGACGAAGTGAGGTTGGCGATGGTGCGAAAGACGACGATGATCGGGGCCGGGATGCTCGTGCTCATCGCGTCTTCCGTCATCGCCATCGCAGCCTATGTCGGGGCTTCCGAGCGCGGCCAAGCCTGGCAAAGCATCGCTTGGCCGTTTCCGCGGGATGGCTGGCCGCCTGGCCATGCTTACCGTTGCCAGGCGGCAACCTGCGGCAGCGAGATGGAGCTCTACGTTCGACCGAAGATCGGGTTTTGCAATTGCGACACCGGTGTTGCGGACGACGACGAGGTTGATCGGGTGGCGGATCTTGACATGATTACCCCGCGCTTTCGGCCGCTGCAGCCGGGCCAGGTGGTGCAGATCGCCGGCATGACGGGCCGAACAAGAAACTACAGCCTCAACATGAGCGACGGATCGACGCGGCAAGCCGTGGGGATGGCGGTGTCCCATCGCTGCGATCTGATGGTTGCAGTGGTGCAAGGCAAGGCGAGCACGGCGGACCTCCAGCAAAGAGCGCTGGCCTTGCTGTCGTCGCACGATGAAGCCGGCTGGATCAAATCGGCGATGCAGAGCGAGTAGATCGCGCATTGCCAGATTTTGAGAGTCCTATTTACCTGAGGCTTGATCAGCCAAACCTCTCGACGAGGAAATCGATGAAGAGCCGGACCTTCACAGCCAGATGCTGCGTGGGCGGATAAATCGCATAGAGCGCGAGTTCAGGCGGATGATAGTCGGCGAGACACGTTTGCAGCCGTTCGTCACGCAATGCATCTGATGCGATGAACACCGGTAGGACGGCGATGCCGCGGCCATTGATGGCGGCATCGCGCAGAACTTCGGCGTTGTTGACGCACAACGTCCATCGCGGCTGAATCCAGTGGTCGCCGTCGTGCCCCGTCAGTTTCCATTGGTTGCCGGTGGAGAGGAAACCGTAGGTGAGGCAGTTATGATCGCGCAGGTCACTCGGATGTTTCGGTGTGCCATGGCGCGCGAAATAATCCGGGGACGCACAGACCACCCGATCAACCGGCATGATCTTGCGCGCAATCAGGCTGGAGGATTCAAGATCGGCAATGCGGAGCGTCACGTCGAGACCCTCTTGGATTGGATCCACCTGGGCATCGCTCAGCACAAGCTGAATGCGAAGTTCGGGATAGCGCTCCATGAACTCGGCAATCGCCGGTCCAAGCTGCAATGTGCCGAACGACATCGGCGCGTTGACGCGCAACAGGCCGCGCGGCGTTGCCTGCAGATGTGTGACGGCTTGATCTGCGGCGTCGAGTTCGCTCAGCACACCAATGGCGCGTTCGAAATAGACCTGGCCGTTTTCTGTCGGGCTGACCTGCCGCGTCGTCCGATTCAGCAGCTGAACGCCGAGTTCGTTTTCGAGATCATTGATGTATTTGCTGATCGCGGAGCGGGAGAGACGTAGCGCCCGGCCGGCCTCCGAAAAGCTGCCGAGTTCGACGACCTTGGTGAACGCGCGAAGGCTAGCAAGCTTGTCCATGGGCGGGCTACTATTGTTTCCAAATCATAGACAGTAATGCTTTGATTTGCCTAATTGTCCATAGAATGAAGATGCCCAATATTCCCCTCAACAACGGGCGATGAGCCCCGAAATGAGGAGAGAAGATCATGTCCGGCATCCATCATGTCACCGCGATCGCTGGTAACGCATTGCGGAATTTCGACTTTTATACGCGTGCCTTGGGACTGCGCTTCGTCAAGAAGACGGTCAATTTCGACGATCCAGGCACCTATCACTTCTATTACGGCAACGAGACCGGGCAGCCGGGCTCGATACTCACGTTCTTTCCATGGGAGAACGCCGCAGCCGGCCGTGGCGGCGTTGGCCAGGCCCAGCAGACGTCTTTCCGTGTACCGGCAAGATCGTTGGGCTACTGGACACACCGCTTCATCGAGAAGGGCATTGCGCACCAGGCGTTGGAGAAGCGCTTCGGCGAAGCGGTGCTTCCGTTCACCGATCCGGACGGGATGAGCCTTGCACTGGTC
Organism: Bradyrhizobium sp. SYSU BS000235; assembly: GCF_049747295.1. Taxonomy (NCBI): domain Bacteria; kingdom Pseudomonadati; phylum Pseudomonadota; class Alphaproteobacteria; order Hyphomicrobiales; family Nitrobacteraceae; genus Bradyrhizobium; species Bradyrhizobium sp. SYSU BS000235. Next base: position 1,730,453 of record NZ_JBMHJM010000001.1, on the reverse strand, counting down.
GGCGTACAGGGCGCAGAGAACGAACCAGGCTGGAGCAACGGTGATGTCCCGGCGGAGCACGCGATCCGTGGTTTTCATGGCGTCACGCTGCTGCTCGACGATGCGACGAAGACCGGCGCAATTTTGACCGACGTGTTCGGCTTCAAGGAAAGCGCGCGTGAAGGCTCCGTGGTCCGTTACACGGCAGGCGCGGAGCTTGGACACATCGTCGATATCTATGAAGCTAAGGGCTTTTTGCCGGGAAGGCAGGGGCGTGGTTCGGTGCATCACATCGCTTTCCGTGCGGCAGACGATGCCGAGGAAGCTGCGATGGCGCGAAAGCTTGTCATGGGTCACGGCATGCATCCGACCGAGCAGAAGGACCGCAACTACTTCCGCTCGATCTATTTCCGCGAACCGGGCGGTGTCCTGTTCGAGATCGCGACGGACATTCCCGGCTTCGCTGTTGATGAACCAGTGGAATCGCTGGGCAAGGAATTGAAGTTACCGTCTTTCCTCGAGCCGCATCGCAAGGACATTGAGAACGTGTTGCCTGCGCTGGAAGGAGTTACGCGATGACGCAAAGCCAATCTTTCATCCATCGCTTCGAGCCGGCCACCCGGCTCGAAGCCCCGCCGCTTCTGCTGCTGCACGGGACCGGAGGCGACGAGAATGATTTATTGCCCTTGGGCCGTGCGGTCTCGCCGGGCTCAGCCTTGTTGTCGGTTCGCGGCCAGGTGCTCGAACACGGCATGCCCCGCTTCTTTCGCCGTCTGGCGGAAGGCGTTTTCGATGAAGAGGATGTCGTGCGGCGTGCGCACGAGTTGGCCGATTTCGTTGAGGATGCCCGCGAGCGGTATGGTATCGCCGCGCCAATTGCGTTGGGTTATTCCAACGGCGCGAATATCGCGGCCGCGACGCTTTTGCTTCGGCCAAGTGTTCTCGCCGGAGGTTTGCTGGTTCGTGCGATGGTGCCGTTGTCGCGGCCGCCAAAAGCCGATCTCGCGGGAAAGTCTGTGCTGATTTTGTCGGGCTTGCGAGATCCGATCATTCCTTCTGAAAATGGTGAATCGCTGGCCGCGATGCTGCGCGATGCCGGAGCAGACGTCGATCGCCGAGTTGTGCCAGTCGGGCATGAACTTTCGCAGGCAGATCTTTTGCTTGCGCAGCAGTGGATCGCGGCGAGGCGCGTCTCTGCGACGCACGATGTTTGATGGATGCTAAAAAGCAAACGCAGAATCGCGATCGGCATTGGTGAACAGCAATTAGAACCCGCCAGTCGAACATGACTGGCGGGCTTCGCGCGTTTACGATTATGGTTTCCAAGCGAGCAGATTGCGTTTTGGTGTTTTGTATTTGCTTTAATTTTTATCCGTGAGCAGCGATGTGACTCCGTCAGCTTTGCTGTCATATCCGTACACGCGGACGTGCGCTTTCCAATATTAAACAAAGCAATTAAGCTGTTTGCCAGTTCATTAAATACGAGAGCATTGCGGGCACATTTAATATCAAACGCATATTGAGGGGGTTCACATGAAGGAGATAGCAAAGTCGACTCCCAAAAGAGCAATTACACTTGGCGGGGGTGGTCCCGCCGCCGGATTGCACATCGGAGCTTTAAGAGCCCTTCATTCCGCCGGCATAAAATTTAACGTGTGGTCGCTGTCATGTATCGGTGCATGGGTCGGGATTGTTTACAACCAGTGCGACGACGGCAGGGAAGTCGAGCAAACGTACCAGTTCTTCCGCGATAAAGTATTTCGCGACGATGAGAGCTATGAACGCTTTCCCATCAATTCGGTGTTCGGCTCGGACTGGTTCGGTAATTCGCGCGCGATCATGGACTTCGCCTTCAATCCTGAGAGCTACAAGCATCTCTGGCAACCGCACAAAATGGTCGATGCTTTCAATGAGACGATGTCTCTCATGTACGATCATTCTCCCATGCGCAGAAATTACCAGAAATGGGACCGAGGGGACATCAATGGATGGCTTCTCAACCAGGTGTTGGCGCCAAATCCGGCGGTTCGCTATCTGACGTCGCTGATGTATCTGTCCAACATCACTGGCTTGTCGAGGATCAACTATCCGGACAGCGAATTCATGAAGCGCATCAAGTTCGACAGGCTCTTTGAAAAAGGGAAGCCGTGGATATTCCACAACGCGTGGAATCTGGATGCACAGGAGCTCGCGTTCTTCTCCAACTACCCAATGAAAGACAAAGGGTACAAAGGCGATATCGAGGCGTCGACGCTTTGCGCATGCTCGGCGCTCCCGTTTGTCGAGGAGACCGTCAAGATCGACGGGGCCACATATTGCGAGGGTGCGCTGGTGGACACGGTTAATTTCAGGAGCTTGCTTGAGGAGCATCCTGATCTGGATGAAATATGGATCAGCCGAATTGTTGATGCCAAGCAAATCCGTAAGCCTGACAATCTGCATGATGCCCTCGCAAATCTATGTCAGCTCTTTGCGGCGACCGTAGGCGAAGACGACGTCAAGCTCTTCAAGTATCACCTTCGTTATCCCGAGGCAGGGCAGAAGCCCTGGAAGGGCACCGTCGTCGAAATTCAGGTGCCGAGCACGATCGATTTCAAATGGAATCACAGCAATCTCGACAAAGGACAAAGATTAGGACGAGCTGCCGCGGAGAAAGCCATCGAGGCTTACCGGGCTGCAGGCGACAATGGGACTGGAGAAGTCCGCTTCATCAATGAGCTGAATCCCAAGCCCGGTCCGCAGCATGGAGGCCACAAGCATGGAGGTCACAAGGCCGCAGCCGAATAGAGATCATCTGCCCTGCGTGCGCAGTTATTGCAGTTGATCGAGCAGTGCCTTCGCCTCCATGAGGTCGCGTGTGTTAGATCCCTCTGTAAGGGAAACATAGATCGGTTCAAGCAGGCCGCGCGCTTCCAGTCGCTTGCCTTGGCTGACCCACAATGCTGCAAGGCTGTTTGCGGCGCGAAGTTCAAGTGCCTTCGCTTTCTGACCTTTTGCCAAGGCCAATGCCTGCTCGAGCAGTGACTGCACCTCGGGATCGGTGCCTGGTGTCCCACAGATAAGCAGCGCATTCGCCTTCAACCGATACAGTTCGGCCTCGAATATCCGTTCCGAATTATGGTTCGCCATCGTCAGTCCCTGCTCGATCAGGTCCAACGCGGCGTCCCGTTTGCTGTTTGCCAAGAGGGCCGGACACAGCAATACATACAGTGCTGTAATGCCGAGCTGATATCCGGCGCTGCGATACTCATCGAGCGCCATGTGCACTTCTTCGAGTGCGGCCGCGGATGGGGACAGCAGGTCACTGCATATGCCCCGCACCGCGTGTGCCAGCCCGCGCCATTGCCGGAAGCCGTGCTCGTCCGAAAGCAGAAGGCAGCGCTCCGCATAGCTTTGCGCGTGCGCGAACTCTCCACGCAAGGCATGAAGAACCGAGGCGTAGTAGCAGGCATAGGCTTGCGAATGCGGATGATCGATATCGTCGGCGCGCTGGATGGCGGCGGCAGCTTGAGCGATTGCGGTATCGGCATCGCCGAGCAGCCAGAGAGCCCATGACATCAGAGCCATGTCTGCCACGCCGGCGTCCTGACCGGCCGCACGGGCCGCCAATCGCTCCTCTTCGCTGCTGATGTTGAAGGCTTCGATGGCTCGCTCAAGCACATCTCGCGCGCCGGTCAATTGTCCCATGAAAAGCCTGATCATGGCTTGCCCGCGCATGGCGTTGAGCAGGGCCGCCCGATCGCCGCGCGCCTGCGCAAGATTCAGCAACACCGCGATTGTTTCCTGCGCAGTCGGCAGTTCGCCGCGAATGACGCTTGCGGTGGTCAGCCAGAACATAACCTGGAGATGTTCGGGCGGATCTCCGAGGCGCTCGCATAATTCACGGGCGCGGGCAAACGTCGCGATTGCATTGTTCGACGCCGGACCCTGGGTCGCGATGAGGCAGGGTCCCAAAGCAAACTGAAAATCGAGCTCTCGCCGATCCTTTTCCGCACCGTCGGGCAAATAAGCCAGTGTCTCTATGCCACGTTGCGCGTGTGCGATCGCCTCGAGGTTCGCAGAGCGCATGGCCGCCTTCTTGCTGGCCTCGAGCCAATAGCCCTCCGCCTTTTCAATCAGGCCCGCCTCTGTGAGGTGATGCGCGAGAGTTTCGGGTTGCGCCTCGACGATCTCCGGAAAGCGTTGTTCGAATGCGTCCGCAATCGTGGCATGAAGCGCTGCGCGGCGGCTTTTCAGCAGACCTGAATAGGCAGCATCGCGAACCAGCGCGTGCTTGAAAATGTAAACCGCGTCCGGGTTTTCGCCCCGGCAGAACATCAATTCGGATTGAACCAATTGGGCAAGTGCTTCGTCGAGTTTCTCTCGGGGCAGTCCGGCAACGGTGCTCAGCAACTCGTAGGAAAATTGGCGGCCGACGACGGCGCCGATCTGTGCCACTTCCCTCACGGGGGCCAGCCGATCAAGCCGGGCAATCAGCGATGCGTGTAGTGTGGTTGGAATCGACAAGGCGGGTAGCGGGCGCTTGAGCGTGTAACGTCCATCCTGCTCGTCCAGCAGTCCCGTTTCGAGCACCGTCTTGGTCAGTTCTTCAACGAAGAGAGGCACGCCGTCGGTGCGGGCGAGTATCTCGTTCATCACCTCTTCGGGAAGCGCCTTGCCGGCCGTGACACGGTCGATCAACGTCGCTCCGTCGCGCCGGCTCAGCCGCGTGAGGGAGACAGTTGTCACATGCGCGTGGCCGGGCCAAGGCGGCGTAAACTCCGGCCGCGCCGTGATGAGAAGCAGGACGCGCAGTTGCGGCACACGATCCAGGATCGCCGTCAACAATTCCCGAGAGGTCGGGTCCGCCCAATGGACGTCTTCGAAGATGAGGAATACGGGCCTGCGCGCCGAGAGGCCTTCGAGCAATGCCAAAAGCACAGTCAAGGTCAACTCTCGACGTTTCTGCGGAGGCATCTCCGCGAGATGGTACGGATCGTCGGCGGGTAACGAGAGCAGGTTGGCCACCAGCCGCACCGTATGGCCTGCTTGAGGGCCGGAGAGTGCGAGCAAAGTCTCGAGCTTGGCGAGTTTTTCTGATGGCGTATCGCTTCGCTCGAATCTGGCGGCGCGTTCGAGTTGGCCGATGAAGGGATACAGCGCACTGTTGGTGTGGTGTGCGGAGCAGAAGAAGCGCAGCGTATAATGTGGCTCGACCTGGACTCGCTCCTGAAGTGCCAGAGCAATGTGCGATTTTCCGATGCCCGGTTCTCCCGTCAGCACCGCAACGCAGCCCTGGCCGCGGGTCGCAGCACGCCAACGGCGCGACAGCAACTCGAGTTCTTCGTTGCGCCCGATGAGAGGGGTCAGTCTGCTCTTGTGCTGCGCTTCAAACCGGCTCACCACGCCGGTGGTTCGCAAGACCTGCCATGCCGAGATCGGCTCCGTCCAACCCTTCAATGTGATCGGACCGAGATGCCGGTACTCAAAATGTCCATCGGTGAGACGGTGGGTGCTCTCTGAAATGACCACTGTGGCCGGCTCGGCAAGCATCTGCAGGCGCGCAGCCAGATTCGGCGTTTCACCGATCACTGCTTGCTCCTTGGCCGCGCCCTCGCCAATCAAATCGCCGACGACCACGGTGCCGGTGGCGATGCCGACGCGCACCTGCAACGTTTCGCCGATGTCGGTCGGAAGGCTGGCCACAGCTTCAACGAGCGCAAGCCCCGTGCGCGTTGCTTGTTCCGCATCATCTTCGTGCGCAACCGGATAGCCGAAAGACGCAAGCACGCCGTCGCCGAGATATTTAACAATGACACCGTCATTCTTGCCGATGACTTTCGCGATGCAGTCATGATAGGCGGCAATAACGGCCCTCAAATCCTCAGGATCAAGGCGGACTGACAGCGCCGACGAGCCTACCAGATCGCAAAACATCAAGGTGAGCTGACGCCTTTCCGCGGCATCGCGCGGCATTAGCCTGGTTCTGGTCTGGGGCGTTACGAGGATACCGGCTTTGAGCTCTGAAATCGCACGCAACATCTTGCGGCGATGCCCAAGCAGGACACCGAGGTCCTTGAGGTCCTGTTCTGTCAGATCGCGGACGACCGATAGGTCAATCGCATTCTCGCCGAAACGCTGGGCGTACTCTCCCAACCCGATCGATGCTAGCCACTCCGCAATACCTGTCATGGTGGCGCCCACGGTTCCGTGGGATCATAGCATGTCAATGGAACATGCAAAGCTGCTTTCAAAGCTCCGCTATATCGCCTTCGGTCTTCACTCCAATCCGATGAAAAGGCGATCAGCCCCTCTCAAAGCGTTGTCGCCAATTCCTTGTATCAACGATCCGGAAACGTCCGGTGGTTGTAACCGGCAATCCCCGCGGCGACACCGGCAATGCCCAAAGTGCGGGGATTGGGTCGGGGCTTATCAGTTTGTTTTGACGATCTTGTACGTCCCCTTTTTGTGGCCCACGACTTGAGTGATGCCCTCGTAGTTGGACTTAAGGGGAGTGACGCTGATGACGAGCGAAGCTTGAAGATTTTCGAACTTACCCGTTCCTCCAACGACGTTGCAGTTGTTGGGCGCGCCAGGAAGGAAATTGCACTGCTCGAAGATCTGGTCGCCATCCTTGTCGACGTAATTGCAGAATCCGTGAAGCTCCACAGTCTTGGCCGATGAATCCGCGAGACGGCTGAACAGGCATCGTCCGCCCATGTTGTGAAGGATCGGATTTCCTGCGTCGTTCGATGCGGTCATCGCCTGATTGATCACCATGAACTCTTTCCCGTTTCCGATCGGCATCGGCTTGACAGGTGAAGTTTGCGTGGCCGTGAATGTCACCGAGACAGGACCTTCCGGCGGGATGCTCTGCGCTTGGGCGTTGCCGGCAGCGAGGGCGACGGTAACGGAAGACAATACGAAGAGTGCATGTGTCATTGCCATGGTTCTCTCCTTCAGTTTGGAAAATGAGATGCGATCGAGCACGCTATGGTTCTCAGAGCGTCGGCCCGATCTTGATTTGTATTTCCGCACTATGAGCGAAGAGGTCGTTGATGCGAGCGTCTCCGCATCCTGTCGTGTACCCATGAGAATCGGCACCGTTTCAATAGAGCGGGTTATAAATGCCATTCCTTCAAAGGCTGGCTTTCAGCGCACCCACGCATAGCGACGCGCTTCGGTTCGGACGATGCGTTGGCGGTCGTCAGAGTAGCACCAGGTGACCACTGCCACTAGGCAAAGCAACGATACTCTTTGGAGGTAAGCGCGCGGATGACGCGGCAGCAAACATCAAAAATGTCACGGGCACTGTCCGGTTAGGTTGCCCGTTCTTGTTGCGCGCGGGTACGGACGTCGCTGGGCGTAGCGCCAAATCGTCGCCGGAACGAATGGTTGAAATGGGAGAGGTCGCCGAATCCGCATTCGAGTGCGATCGCGCTGACGTTCCGGTCAATAAGTTGAGGGTTGCTGAGCATGCGATACGCGCGTCTCAGCCGTTGCTCGCGGATGAAATCGGAAAAGCTTGTCTGCTCATCGTTGAACAATGTCCGAATGTATCTTGGAGATATATTGTGCCGAACAGCGATCGCATCGAGTGAGAGTTCGGGATTTCCAATATTGGCGATGATGTCGGCCTTCAGCGCCTGAAGGCGCGCGGCACGCAATCCTCCGACTTTTGCAGCCTCCGTGGCATCCCGCGTCGCGCCGAGGGCAAGGGCGGCCAGATCCTGAATATGCGTCGCACTGACGGCGAGCAGGTCCGGCGTCATCGGGGCTGTTTGTTTCTGCAGAATGTCGACGTAGCTGACCAGTAGCCGCAAAGCATCGGACGATGCCGGCACGAGCCGCATCACAGCGCTGTCGAGATCGGCGACGACCGCAGAGAGGCTACGCCTTGTCAATGAGATGGTGACGAGGTCCATCGCGGTGGGGTTGCGCGAGACGCCGGTCGACGCATTCGACCACAGATAGGCGCCTCCGTTATCCAGGTAGACTTCGCGATTGCCCTGTGTCGCGAACATCTGGCCTTTCCTGATGATGCTCAGGATCAGATTGTCGTCGCCATCGGCCACGAGAGGCTTGGTTCTACGCACGACAGCCGCAGATGCAGAGGAGCTCCTGACCATGACATCCGGCAAGACGCGGACGAGGGATTCACTGCGAAATGGGCCCTCACCAAGAGGCTCCAGGTCCACCTTGACCACGGAACGCGCGAAGACCTCCCGCCAAATGGTAATCCGGTCGCGGGCGGGAAGGTCGTCGGTTGAAAATTTGAGGACAGCGGTTTTCCCGGTTGGGGGCGCCACGCGGACTTCCTATCGAGCAACAACTGCCACAGTATGTGGAGGGTAGGTCTTCTTGTCTTGGTCTGTAAGGAAGTCGACCTAGGGCTGTGCGGAAATGAGGGCGCAATAGCATTTGTTACAAGCCCTGCTACCGCGGAGGAGACCAGAGGAGGAGAATTGCGAGGTCGGTGTCACGGCGTAGATTTCGGTGATGTCGGACCGCCTCACACGGGTGTTGCAAAAATTTTTAACCTTGCTGCTCACGGCTTTGTTTCGAAACTGACGGAGCTAGAAATGAATACGTACAAGAGAAAGTGGCATTCATTTTACACGGGACATCTTGAAGAGTCCGTGCATGCGGTCTTTGGCTACGTTGAGAGGATTATTGTTGGGACGCTCGTGGTATCGGCAGGTACGCACATCTCCACGAACGAACCGGCGATCATGTTATTTGGATATTTGCGGCATGGCCTTGTCGGGCGCGGCATCGAATTATTCGGTATCGTCCTTCTTGCCTTGAATTTTCTTGATGGTTTGTACCGTCTCTCTAAATCGGAATGGCACACGGTTCTGCAGATCGTCATGGCAGTCTGCTACGTTGCGCTCTCCGTACGCCTTGTGCAGCTGATTCTCGCCTTTCGCGGCGAATAGGAATGATACACACACAAAAACATCACCGCTTCGAGAAATGCCTCGAAGCGGCATACATCATCTGGTGTGGGTTGATGTCGCGCCTTGCGTCTACCAGCACCTGCGAACGTACACACAGCCGTTCGGGCCGCATGTGCGGACGCGGCGGCAGCCACTAAGGTGTGCCTCGATAGACGCTGCGGCGGACAACAACAATTTGTTCGACCAGCGAACCTGCTGCTGCCGCATGTGCGATGGTGGTGCCGCCAGGCGCTGTGGCATCAGCGCCCGTCGCCGAACCAATGAGGATCATGCTTGTCTCCCAAGCGTTCGCTTTCTTGCGCTGATGCGCATTTCCAAGCGTATGAAAGGAGTGAAGATTCAACGAGACTGGCGTAGTCCCATCAGCGCGCTCTGGCAGCCCGGGGAAAGCGACGCTGCGTTTGCGCGCAGGCATTGGGCAACTCGGCCTCCACCCAACGGAATGTTGCTGCAGTAGGTGCGATAGTCTCCGCCGCAGGAGAGGCGGACAAGCCTGAGTTCCTGGCGCGGCGTAAGCGCGGGTGGAGGCGCTATGGCTGCTGCGCCGACCGTTGCTTGAGGAGCTGTTCCAGCCGGAGGTGGAGCGGCGGCGGCAGGTGCTGCGCCGGTCGCTGCTTGTGCCGGCGGCGCCGCTGTCGAAGGAGTCGCTGCGGAAGATTTGGGAGCTGCTGCCGGTGCCGCTGATGACTTCCCGACCGCATTCACAGCCTTTTGACAGTCCGGTGACAGGCTGGCCATGTTCTTCTGCAGGCACATGAACGACGGCTTGCCGCCAGGCGGAACGCTTGCGCAATGGGCCTCGTAGTCGGAACGGCAGGCTGAGCGAATGGCATCGCGTTGCGCTGTCGTTGGCTGCTGCGCCGCAGCGGGGGCAATCAGAAGGGCTAGACCTGTCGCAATTAAAGCAAATAGCGCCGCCAGGCGGCATCCAATAACTTTTGGCATTTCGATCTCCAGTGCTTTGCCTTGTAGAAGACGTGTCAGCAGCGAATGAAATCAAGCAGCGACCAGCAGAGACCTTGAAACGAAAGAAAGACTGCACGCTTTTGGATTTTCCGGCAAGAAGAATATGCTATCGTCCTACCATTAGTGCGAGCCTGCTTGCCGAAGACACGTCGACAGGGAGGAATGGGAATGAAGTTTCGTCATTCGCTGCTCGACATATTGATGAGGGGCCATACACGAATTGCGAAGGCCCGCGAGCAACGCGTATTACTTTTGTTAGCAGCTGTTTCTCTGCTCACGGCATGTGAGCAAAACACGTTCGTTCAGCCGCCTCCGCCTGTCGTGGATGTGGCTCCCCCGCTTCAGAAAACGATTACGCGCTATCTGGATGCAACGGGAAATACAGCGCCGATCAAAAGCGTCGACCTTGTCGCGCGTGTACAGGGCGTGTTGCAGGCGATCAATTACAAAGACGGATCCTTCGTCAAGGAAGGCACCACGCTCTTCACCATCGAGCCTGAGACATACAAGCTGAAGCTTGATCAGGCGCAGGCTGCAGAAGTTGGCGCACAGGCTTCGCTGAAGCAGTCCGAGGCGGAATTCAAGCGCCAGCAGGAATTGGTCGCCAAGCAATTTGCAACGCAATCCTACTTCGAACAGGCGACGTCCGCGCGCGACAATGCCCAGGCCAGTCTGCAGCAGGCCCAGGCCAATACCAAGATCGCCGCCGTCAATTACGGTTATACCAACGTCGTCGCGCCCTTCGATGGCATCGTGACTGCGCACCTTGTCTCCGTCGGTGAGTTGGTCGGCGTCGCATCGCCGACGCAGCTCGCAACGATCGTCCAGCTTGACCCGATCTATGTGAACTTCAACGTGGGTGAGCAGGACGTTCTTCGCATTCGCGCCGAAGCCATGATGAAAGGGCTCACCTCGGCCGATCTGCTTAATATACCCGTTGAGGTCGGCTTGCAGACGGAGACCGGTTTTCCTCACAGGGGAAAGCTCGACTACGCGGCGCCGACGGTCAATCAGTCGACGGGAACGCTCGCCGTTCGTGGCGTTCTTCCAAACGCCAACCGCGCGCTATTGCCGGGCTATTTTGTGCGCGTTCGCGTTCCCGTTGAAGAATCAGTCAAGGCACTGCTGGTGCCCGACGTCGCGTTGGGCAGCGATCAGGGCGGACAATATGTGCTGGTCGTCAACAGCGATAATGTTGTCGAGCAACGTAAAGTCGAAATCGGTCCGGTGGAGGGCTCTCTGCGGGTGATCGAAAAAGGGCTTGGCCCGGAGGACCGCGTTGTGATCGCGGGCGTCCTGCGGGCCATCCCGGGTCAGAAAGTTAATCCGAAGATACAGACGATTGAACAGCCACGCGCGTCAGCCAATTAGGAATCGCGCATGATTTCAAAGTTTTTTATCGAGCGGCCGGTTCTCGCCAACGTCATTGCGATTCTGATGGTTCTCATCGGCGCGGTGGCGCTGCTGCGGCTTCCCGTTGCCCAGTATCCCGACGTGGTGCCGCCAACGGTTCAAGTCACAACACGTTATCCGGGCGCAAGCGCGCAGGTGGTCATCGATACGGTGGCGCTGCCCATCGAGCAGCAGGTGAATGGCGTTGAGGACATGCTCTACATGCAGTCCTACAGCGCGTCCGACGGCAGCTATACGCTCACCGTCACGTTCAAGATCGGCACTGATCTGAACTTCGCGCAGGTGCTGGTCCAGAACAGGGTCGCGAGCGCACTGTCGTCGCTGCCGCAAGCTGTGCAGACCCAAGGCGTGACAGTTCAAAAAAAATCGACCGCGATCCTGCTGTTCGTGACGCTGACATCGTCTGATTCCCAGCGCGACAGCCTTTACTTGAGCAACTACGCCACCATCAATCTCAAGGATGAACTCTCGCGCTTGCCCGGCGTCGGCAACGTGACCGTGTTCGGCGCAGGGCAGTATTCCATGCGCCTGTGGCTTGATCCCGAAAAGCTGCAGGCCAGAGGCTTGATGCCTCAAGACGTCATCCAATCCGTGCAGCAGCAGAGCCAACAAGTAACGGCTGGTCAGGTCGGCATGCCGCCGACGCCGGGCGGAACGGCCTTTCAATACACGCTGAATGTGAAAGGCCGGTTTGATGACGTCGACCAGTTCTCAAATATCATCGTCAAGACCGGTACCGCGGGCGACGTGACGCGTTTGCGCGATATTGGGCGGGTGGAGCTGGGGGCGCAGACCTACAGCCAGGCCTTTTCGCTCGACAACCGCCCGGCAACCGGCATCGGCGTGTTCCAGTCGCCGGGAGCCAACGCCATTAACGTGGCGGGCGAAGTTAAGAAAAAGATGGCCGAACTTGCGAAGAATTTCCCGCAAGGGGTCACGTACGACATTCCGTTCGACACCACCAAGTTTGTCCAAGCCTCGATCAACGAGGTCTATAAAACGCTGATCGAGGCGGCGCTGCTGGTTCTCATCGTGATCCTCGTGTTCCTGCAGGACTGGCGGGCCATGCTGGTACCGGCGACCACGGTGCCGGTCACGATCATCGGTGCGTTTGCCGCGATGGCGGCGCTCGGCTTCTCCATCAATCTTTCCACGCTGTTCGCCATCATTCTCGCCATCGGCATCGTGGTGGACGACGCCATCGTCGTGGTGGAAGGCGCCGCGCATAATATTGAGCGCGGAATGAACGGGCCGCAGGCCGCCATCAGCGCGATGGATCAGCTGTTCGGTCCGATCATCGGCATCACTCTGGTGCTTATATCGGTGTTCTTGCCTGCAGCATTCCTGCCGGGCCTAACAGGGCGAATCTACGCGCAGTTTGCGTTGGTGATCGCTGCGACGGCACTCATCAGCGCAATCAACGCGGCAACCTTGAAGCCGACGCAATGCGCCTTGTGGCTACGGCCTTCCGTGCCGCCGGAACAGCGCAACTGGTTCTACCGCGGATTCAATGTGGTCTATGCGCGGATCGAGCGCGGCTACGCCAATTTCATCCAACGCCTCGTCGCCCATAGCGGAATCTCGGTGCTCGTTGCCTTGGTTCTGATCGGGATCGGCGGTTACGGCCTGTCCCGCGTGCCGACCGGATTCCTGCCGATCGAAGATCAGGGCTATCTGCTCGCAGCCGTGCAACTGCCGGATGGCGCGTCGCTCGATCGCACGCAGCGTGTCATGGACCGGGTCAGCAACATATCCGGCAAGACGCCGGGCGTTGCGCATGTGCTCGGCATCGCCGGTATTTCGGCCCTCGATAATAGCGCGAGCCTTGCCAATGCCGGTGTGGCCTATCTGGTCCTGAAGGACTGGAGCGAGCGCGGCCCCGGCCAGGATCTGCGGTCACTGGTGGTTGGTCTCAATCAGGCGATGGCGGAGATTCCTGAAGCGCGGGTGATCGTGCTGCCGCCGCCACCGATCCAGGGCATCGGCAACGCGGCCGGATTTGCCATGCAGATCGAGCTGCGTGATGGGAGTTCCGACTATGCCAAACTGCAGACCATCACCAATGCGGTCGTCACGAACGCCCAGACCCAAAGCTCGCTGCAGCGGGTGAGCTCGCCGTTTCGCGCACTGGTACCGCAATTCAATGTCGAGGTTGATCGCGTCAAGATCCAGACGATGCAGGTCTCGACGGATCAAGTGTTCTCGGCCCTCGCTGCCTATCTGGGATCGACGTTCGTCAGCCAGTTCAACAGATTCGGGCGGACATTCCAGATTTACGCGCAGGCGGACGCACCTTACCGGTTGCGCCTGCGGGACATCGAGAACATGACGGTGCGCAATGCGCAGGGCAACATGATCCCGCTCGGGACGATCGCCAAGATTACGCCCACGGTCGGCCCCTCGCTGATCAGCCTCTACAATCTCTATCCATCGTCGACCGTGATCGGATTGCCTGCGCAGGGCTTCAGCTCCGGACAGTCCATGACGCTCATGGAGCAGATTGCGGCCAAAACGCTCCCGCCGGGCACGAGCTTTGAATGGACGGCGATGTCGTATCAGGAAAAAATCGTCAGCAACCAGATCTACTTCACGTTCGGTCTGGCCTTGTTGCTGGTTTATCTTGTCCTGGCCGGACAATATGAGAGCTGGTATGCGCCGATTTCCGTTATTCTTGCGGTGCCGCTTTCTCTGCTCGGCCCGATGTCCGTGCTGATGGGCCTGCGGATCGACAACAATCTCTACGTCCAGATCGGGTTGATCCTGCTGATTGCGCTCTCCGCAAAGAATGCGATTCTGATCGTGGAAGTGGCGCGTGAAATGCGTGTTCGCGACGGCAAGCCTTTGCTGGAGTCCGCCGTCGAAGCTGCGCGGGCGCGCTTCCGTCCGATCCTGATGACATCCTTTGCGTTCATCCTCGGCGTCGTGCCACTGGTTCTCGCAACAGGCGCCGGTGCCAGCGCGCGTAAATCCATCGGCATCACCGTGTTCAGCGGCATGCTGGCTTCGACGTGCCTTGCCGTCCTGTTCGTGCCGGCGTTCTTTGTCGTGGTGCAACGTTTCGAGGAATGGCGCGCAAGCCGAAAGAAGCCGGCGAAATCGGCCGTCGCCGAGTCGCCGTGAATGATGCACTCAGGCCGCGATCTGCTGCCTAGCTTGCAACGGCGTATTGCTCCCAGAAGCCTTCAGCCGGTGCGATCTGCTCGACCACATCGATCCACACGCCTGCGGGATCCCGCGTCAGAAAACGGCGCTGTCCCCACGGTTCATCCGTTAAGCCGTGTTGGATTGGCAGTCCCCTGTCTTTCATCTCTTTGAAGGCGGCTTCGGCATCTTCTACCTGCATGGTCAGGATGAGCCCCTGTCCCGAATGCGTTTCGCGTCCCGGCGGCCGCGAGGGATGATCGGGTGACATGAACATCAGCGCGAAACCTGGCTCGCCTTTTGAGCGCATATAGACGCACCAGTCGGCCTCGAACTGTGGTGTGAAGCCGAACCATCGGATGTAGAAGTCGCGTGTTTCCGCAAGCTTGTCCGTCATGATGAGAGGATAGAAATCAGCGAGCCGCATTTTTAGCCTCCTGGTTTCTGTCATTCAGGCAGTCGAGAGTCTTTTCCCGGAATGATTTCGCGTTGACTGTGCGTTTCGTTCGGCTTCGGTAGTCGCGATCAACCAATCACGGAATGCATCGATTTTCGGCGCCGTCGCTTTGCTCTGTGGTGCAACGATGTAGAACCCGGCGTCGGCCGGCATGGTGATGTCGAAAGGAACGACGAGGCGTCCCTTGGCGATATCGTCCGCGACATAGGCTGTTTGGCCCATGGCCACGCCGATACCATCGATTGCGGCCTGGATCGTCATGAAGGCCAGATCGAACGTCAGCCCCGGACTTTGCGACAGCTCGGGCGGCAGGCCAGCGGCGGTGAGCCACAGCCGCCAGTCATCATGTGCACTGGTGTGCAGCAATGTGACGCGTGACAAATCCTCCGGTCGCCGCAGAGCCTGCTTGCCCTTGAGCAGCGCCGGGCTGCACACGGGAAACAGATGCTCAGCCATCAGCCAGTCGGCCCGAAGTCCCGGCCATTGTCCGCGGCCAAACCTGATGGCGGCGTCAACATTGTCCTTGCGGAAATCGACCAGCTCGATGGACGTCGTGATGCGGACATCGATGTCCGGATGTTGGTCCTGAAAGCCGCGCAGCCTCGGCAGCAGCCACTTCACTGCAAATGAGGTCAGCGTGCTGACGGTCAAAACGCGATCATTGTCATTGCGCAGCAGGCGATCGGTGGCCGAGCGAAGATCCTGAAAGGCGGCTCGGATCCCGGGAAGATATTCGATGGCTTGCGGTGTCAACGCCAGTGACCGGTTCTGGCGGATGAACAGGCGGATATTAAGCTCTTCTTCCAGCCGTCGGATCTGATGACTGATCGCGGTCTGCGTGACGTTCAGCTCCTGGGCCGCGAGCGTGAAGCTCAAATGCCGGGCGGCCGCCTCGAAAGCGCGCAGTCCGTTCAGCGATGGCAACCTTGCGATCATCGGCCGGGCACCCAATACATGAGAATATCTCATATATCGGAGGACAAGCTGTCGTTTGTCAAGCTGCAGTGCACCATAGATATTAGCGTCATCAAATTAATTCAGGAGGCAAAAATGTCTGTTTGCAACAGCGAAGGGATGACAAATCATCATCCAAGCATTGCTCATCCCGCGTCTTATGTCGCCGAGATTCTGCGGAAGTGGCGCTACCGCTATCAATACCGGGTTGAGCTGGCCCGGATGAGCGACCAGGACTTCCATGACGTCGGCGCGAGCTGGTCGGATTACGAATACGAAGCGAATAAGCCGTTTTGGCGGGCGTGATACTGCGCCTGGAAGCTGAATCTCGTCAGGGATGGAGCAGTCAGATGGTGGCGTTCAGCGTAAGTCAGGCCGGTTTAAACGCGCTCGGCAGGTTCACCGATGTCGTACGGCTGCGGACTGGAGAAACGTTGATCATCCGATTTGTGACCTTGGGCGATGGTGACGTTCTCCAGTTTTACTTCCGCTCGTTGTCGCAGCAGTCACGTTACAATCGTCTGATGGGGGCCGCGAGCGAGCTGCCCCCTTCAGAACTGGATAAGACCCTTCATGTGGGTGAGAACAGCCGCTTCGCGGTGATTGCCGAGATGAAAGTCGACGGCGTGAGCACCGTCGTCGGTGAAGCGCGCTATAGTTATGATGCGGAGGCGCGCAGCAGCGAGTTCGGACTGTCGATCGGCGATGCATGGCGGGGGCGTGGGATCGGATCGGCGATCCTGATGAATCTTGAGTGCCGGTCAGCCGCGTTAGGCGCTGTTCGTATGGTGGGAGAGACTTTTCGTAACAACGAGCAAATGATCGGGCTCGCAAGGAAGTCTGGGTACGAATTTGTGCCGGCTCCCTACGATTGGCGACATGTTCGCCTTGAGAAGACGTTGCAGGGCGGGCGCGCGGACATTCCGTGCGAGAGCTGGAAAGATGCGGCGATCATTGATCAACTGCACGCTGCGCTGGCCGCGGCCTGATTTTATCTCTTTGCCTCGTGTGTCTGCTTGTGCGTAATCGGTCGGATCGACTAGGATTCAAGCGCGCCGTTGACGGCGTTTGATCCGGGGAGTGGTCCGATGGCGCAAGCCGCAAAAACCGAAATTTGGCTGGCGTCAGGCGTTCGCACGCCGTTCGCAAAGGTCGATGGACCATTGAGCGGCGCCGATGCAATCGCGCTATCGGTCCCGGTCGTGAAGCATATGGTCGGCCAGTTGAACGGCGGCAAGCCTGACTTCGCGGTGTGGGGCAACGTGGTCCCGAACCTCACCTGGAGCAATATCGCCCGGGAAATCCTGATGGATGCCGGCGTCGATGCAACGGTTCCGGCCTATTCCACGGTCATGGCGTGTTCGACCAGCATGATGGGCGTTCTTGAGGCGGCCGGGATGCTCGATGGCGAGGCGCGTAATCTCGCCCTGGTCGGCGGCGTCGACAGCTTGAGCCAGGTTCAATTGGGATTGGGTACGTCGCTGTCGAACTGGGTACGCCAGTTTCAGTCGGCGCGCTCGCTCGGGCAGAAGCTAACCCACGCCATCGATCTCAAGCTGCGCGATGTGCGGCTCTATATCCCGGCGGTCAGCAATCGCACCACGGGCATGAGCATGGGCGAGCACACGGAAATCACCGCAAAGGATTGGAATATCTCGCGCGAGGCGCAAGACCAGATCGCGCTGGAAAGTCACCAGCGTGCGGTCGCGGCCTGGGAGCGCGGTTTCTTCAACGATCTGGTGATTCCATTTGGCGACGTGCGCCGGGATACCATCCCCCGCAAGGACACGTCGCTTGAAAAGCTGGCGCGGTTGCCGCCCTCGTTTGACCGCACCAGCGGCAAAGGCACTTTGACTGCTGGCAATTCTTCGCCGTTGACGGATGGCGCGTCCAGCATCTGGGTTGCCTCATCTGCAGGATTGAGCAAACTTCCTGCCGAGACGCCGCGCGTCAAATTGATCGATTACGAAATCGCCTCGGTGGACTTCCGCACCGAAGGCCTGTTGATGGCGCCGCCTTATGCCATTCCGCGTCTGCTGGCGCGTCACGGCCTCACCTATGCCGATATCCATCTTTGGGAAATCCACGAGGCATTCGCGGCCCAAGTGCTGGCGCACATCAAGGCATTGGAGAGTCCCGAATTCATCCGCGACAAAGCCAAAGTGAATGCAGAGTTCGGAAAATTTCCGCGGGAGCGGCTGAATCCGACAGGCGGCAGCACGGCGATCGGCCATCCGTTCGGGGCAACAGGTGCGCGCATCTTGAGCCAGGCCGTCAAGGAGCTGGCAGCGATGCCGTCCGGACAGCGCGCCATCGTCAGCATTTGCGCCGATGGCGGTCAGGGCACGGTGGCGTTGCTGCAGTCCGCTTAGAGGCGATTAGACGCCTTTAAAGTTGGGCTTTCGCTTTTCGATGAAGGCCTGCACCGCTTCCTTGTGATCGGCGGTGCTCGCCGCGCGCACCAGCCGCTCGGCTTCATGGTCGAGCGCGGTGTTGAAGTCGAAGGCCATCGCTTCGTCGAGATTGTTCTTCATATATCGCAGGGCGATGGAGGGGCCTTCCGCCATGGCTTTGGCCATCGCGAAGGCCTCGTCCTGCAGCTTGTCATCAGGCACCACGCGGTTGACGAGGCCGATGGTCTCGCAGCGCTTGGCGTCGATCTTCTCGGACAGGAACATCAACTCGCGAGCGCGGGCGGTGCCAACCAGCCGCGTCAGCAGCCATGCAATGCCGTAATCGCCGCTAAGGCCGACGCGCATATATCCCGTGCTGACGAATGCCGATTCCGCCGCGATGCGAATGTCGCACGCGAGCGCGAGCGAAAGACCGGCACCGGCAGCTGCGCCGGGGAGGGCCGCGATGGTCGGCTTGCGCACCGATATCAGCGCGCCGGTCAGCCGACGCTGACGGTCCTGCAGATCCTCGACCTTTTGGTCGAACGACCACGTTTGCTTCTTGCTGTTCGCGCCCATGCCTTTGACGTCGCCGCCGGCGCAGAAGGCGGTGCCGGCACCGGTGATGATGATGGCGCCGACATTTGGGTCCTCACCGCGCTCCTTGATCATGGTGCGAAGCGCCGGCGTAAGATTGTCCGAGAGAGAGTTGCGTGCTTGCGGGCGGTTCAGCGTGATGATGGCAACGCGATCGCGCAGCGAACAAAGCAGCTCATCAGTTCCGGTATCGATGTCGATGCTGCCTGTTGTGTTGTTCATATGCTGCCCAATCCGTGTGTGGTCCAACCGAGACTCTGGAGCCATCAGGGTGATGATACCAGCGAAACCTCGCGCAACATGACAGGGTTGCGCAAGGAGTGCCCGGCGTGCGGGCAAGAGCATTGTCACCCGCGCACCGTTGTTTCGCAGAGCGATCCAGAACAGTGAGCAGGGCGCCTGCTGCCAGTGGCACTCCGGGCTTACATCGATTTTGCCGAAACAAGCTGACAAATGTGGACGCGGATGGGCCAGATGACCTGGTCTCTTTGACCGTGTATGATGGCTGACACAGGACCATTGTAGGGTCGCATTCGACTTTGTTTATTTTGGAGATAGCCATGCGCAAGCTTTTGACGGTCTTCGCGGCGCTCGCCTCACTTAGCCTCACCAACTGCGGCTACAATGCCATCCAGCAGAACGACGAAGCGGTCAAATCGGGCTGGTCGGAAGTGGTGAACCAGTATCAGCGCCGCGCTGATTTGGTGCCCAACCTCGTCAACTCGGTGAAAGGCTTTGCGCAGCAGGAGAAAGATGTCCTGCTTGGCGTCACCAATGCGCGGGCCAAGGTCGGCAGCGTGCAGATGACGCCGGATGTCGTGAACGACCCGGCGGCGATGCAGAAATTCCAGGCCGCGCAAGGTGAGCTGACCGGTGCGCTATCGCGCTTGCTGGTGGTGACGGAAAATTACCCGCAGCTTAAATCCGATCAGCTGTTCCGTGATCTTGTGGCGCAGCTTGAGGGCACCGAAAATCGGATCACCGTGGCGCGCAATCGCTACATCAAGTCGGTACAGGACTATAATGTCGGTATCCGGACATTTCCGAACAATTTGACGGCGATGGCGTTTGGTTACAAGGAAAAGGCGAACTTCACGGTCGACAACGAGAAGGAGATATCGACCGCACCGAAGGTTGATTTCAACCCGCCGCCTCCAGCGTCGCCTGCGCCGGCAACACCCGCGCCTGCAAAGTAAGCGGCAACGCGAGTATCCGCGATGAGGGCGGCAAGAGCAGTCATTCTTGCGTTTATGCTGTGCTGGGCTTGGGCCGCCGCGGCCGACGTCGCGGTGCCGCCACTCACCGGTCGCGTGGTTGATCTGACTGGGACGCTCAGCAGTGACCAGATCGCTTCTCTCGACAACAAGCTCAAGGATTTCGAAGATCGCAAGGGCACCCAGATTGCCGTGCTGATCGTGCCGACAACCGCGCCGGAAACCATTGAGCAGTATTCCTTGCGCGTGGTCGAGCAGTGGAAGCTCGGGCGGAAGAAGATCGACGATGGTGCGCTTCTGATTGTCGCCAAGGATGATCGCAGATTGCGCATCGAAGTCGGCTACGGTCTTGAAGGCGTGCTGAACGACGCAACCGCAAGACGGATCATCGACGAGATCATCACGCCGAAGTTTCGCACCGGCGACTTCGCCGGAGGAATCATCGACGGGACCAATCGCATCGAACGTGTGGTCGATGGCGAGCCGTTGCCCGCTCCTAAACCGAAGTCGGACACCAGCGCCAGTTTCGATAGCCTCGGAGAATTTTTCCCGGTTCTGATCATCGGAGCTTTGGTCGTGGGCGGAATTCTCAGGGCGATCCTGGGGAGATTGCTGGGATCGCTGGTGATGGGCGGCGGCGTCGCCTTTATCGCGTGGAGTATGCTTGGCGTTCTGCCGGTGGCTTTGATCGCTGGGCTGATCGCCTTTTTCGTTACATTGATCGGCGACGCCGTGGGCACTGGTGGCGGCGGGCGCTACAGTACCGGCGGCGGTTGGAGCTCGGGAGGCTCTGGCGGCTCGGGTGGTGGATTTAGCGGAGGCGGAGGCAGCTTTGGGGGCGGCGGCGCCTCGGGCAGATGGTAGCCAGGGCAGATGTAGCGATGAGCATTCAACGCATCGGCAGGCATCTTATTCCGTATCGCTGGAGTGTGCGGCGCGCTTTTCCGCGCGACGCGCTGGCCAATATCGAGACGGCCATCGAGGTCAGCGAGAAAGATCACACCGGGCAAATCCGCTTTGTTGTAGAAGGCGCACTCGACGGTCGTCCGTTGTTCAGGGATCAGCCGGCGCGGGCGCGCGCCATCGATGTGTTCTCGCAACTGCGGGTCTGGGACACCGACAAGAACAGCGGCATCTTGATCTATCTGCTGCTCGCTGACCGCGATGTCGAAATTGTTGCCGATCGCGGCATCGATGCCAAGGTCAATCAGAGCGAGTGGGAGGCGATCTGTCGCGTGATGGAAGCGGAATTGCGCAGCCGGAACTTCGAGGGCGGCGTGCTGGCCGGCATTGCCGCCGTCACCAAACTCCTGATGAAGCATTTCCCGGCATCAGGACCGCACCCGAACGAATTGCCTGACAAGCCGGTGGTGGTCTAGTTCTGCTTCTGTGCCGGGCCGCTATTGATCGGACATCAAAGCGACATTGCCGCCGGCCGCTGCCGTGTTGATCGTAACGGTTTGCTCGGTCGCGAAGCGCGCGAGATAATGTGGTCCGCCGGCTTTGGGTCCCGTTCCCGATAAGCCATGCCCGCCGAACGGTTGCACGCCGACGACCGCACCGATCATGTTGCGGTTGACGTAGATGTTTCCGACCGCAAGCCGCTCGATGATCTCTTCGATGGTCTCATCGATCCGGGAGTGAATGCCGAGCGTCAGTCCGTAGCCGCCGGCGGCGATGGATTGCAGGACAGCGCCGAGCTTGTCGGCTTTGTAGCGCACGACATGAAGGATTGGGCCGAATACTTCTTCGGTCAACTCGGTCGCGCTCGACAGTTCGAATACATGCGGCGCAACGAAGCGGCCCTCAGCAGGTGCCGCGCCGGAAAAATGCACGCGCGATTGTTTTTTCATGCGGGCGATGTAAGCGTCGAGCCGTTGTTTGGCCTCTGCATCGATCACCGGGCCGATCTGGGTGGCCGGATCGCGCGGATCGCCGACTGTCAACTCTTGCGCCGCGCCCGCGATCATCGCGATCATGCGGTCGGCGACATCGTCCTGGACGAATAATAACCGCAGCGCTGAACACCGTTGGCCCGCGGAGCGGAATGCCGATGTTGTAACGTCATCGGCGACCTGTTCGGGCAAGGCCGTTGCATCGACAATCATGGCATTGATACCGCCGGTCTCAGCGATGAGCGGCACGATGGGGCCGTCCTTTGCGGCGAGTGCGCGATTGATCGCGCGCGCAACTTCGGTCGATCCGGTAAAGACGACGCCTGCGACATCGGGATGCGTGACCAGTGCCGCGCCGGTCTTGCCGTCGCCCTGCACCAGATGGAGAGCCGCTACGGGTATGCCGGCCTCATGCAACAACTTGATCGCTTCCGCACCAATCAGCGGCGTTTGCTCGGCAGGCTTGGCGACGACGGCGTTGCCGGCCATCAGGCCTGCTGTGATCTGCCCGAGAAAAATCGCCAGCGGGAAATTCCACGGCGAGATGGCCACGATCACGCCGCGGCCGCGCAGCCGCAAGGAGTTGGTCTCGCCGGTGGGGCCAGGCATCGCGACGTTATTGCCGAACAGCCGACGGCCTTCCATCGCATAGTAGCGGCAGAAGTCGATCGCCTCGCGAACTTCCGAGACCGCGTCGTCGATGGTCTTGCCGCCCTCCGTCTGCAGATAGGCGATGAAGCGCGGCATGCGGTGTTCAAGCAGATTGGCTGCGCGCTCAAGGGCCGCGGCGCGGACCTCGGCAGGCGTCCTGCTCCACGCGGTGAATCCAGATCGGGCAGCAACCATTGCTTTCGCCGGATCATCTGAGCTGTGAATCGAAGATTTCGCGGGCAGCGAGGCAGCTTCACGGGCAACGGATTGCAGCAGGGCATCGCACGCGTTTCGATCGCCGAACTCGATGCCGCGCGAATTGATGCGAGGAAGATAAAGATCACGTGGTCGCGGCAAATGAGACAGGCGGGCATTGTCCGCGGATCCCACCAGGGCCTCCGGCCGCTCCAACAATGCTGTAACGGGGATCGAATCGTCCGAAGCCTGTGCAACGAAAGATGAGTTTGCGCCGTTCTCGAGCAGGCGACGCACCAGATAGGCCAGGAGGTCACGATGACTGCCGACCGGCGCGTAGGTCCGGTACGCGATGGTCGGCTTGTCCTCGTTCAGCTGCGCATAAAGCGCGTCGCCCATGCCGTGCAGGCGCTGAAATTCAAAATCCCGGCTTCCGCCGGCAAGTTCGGCAATTGTCGCGACGGAGAGCGCGTTGTGGGTGGCGAATTGCGGAAACAGGCGCGGGCGGAGCGCCAAAAGTTTCCGTGCGCAGGCCACGTAGTTGAGGTCAGTCATCGCCTTGCGCGTAAACACCGGATAGTCGTCAAGGCCGCGTTCCTGCGCGCGCTTGATCTCGGTGTCCCAATAGGCGCCTTTCACGAGACGCACCATCATGCGCCGGTCATGGCGAGATGCCAGATCGTGAACATAATCGATCGCCGCTTCGGCGCGCTTCTGATAGGCCTGAACAGCCAGACCGAAGCCGTCCCAGCCGGCGAATGATGCATCGGAAAACACCTGATCGATCACATCCAGCGAGAGTTCGAGCCGATCCGCCTCTTCGGCATCGATGGTAAAGTTCAGGTCAAATGCTTTGGCGCGTTGCGCCAGTTTGGTGACGAGCGGAACCAGTTCCGCCATCACTCGGGTGCGGCTCAACGGTTCGTAACGCGGATGCAATGCCGACAGTTTCACTGAAATGCCGGGGCGATCCGGCAGAGGCTTGCTGCCTGCCGCATGTCCAATCGCATCAATAGCGGATGCATAGGATGCGAAATAGCGCTTGGCGTCGGTCGCTGTGCGGGCCCCCTCGCCAAGCATGTCGAAAGAGTAACGATGGCCGTGAATTCGGTCATTGCCGGCGCGTTCAAGGGCCGCCTCGATGGTTTCGCCCAGCACAAAGTGATTGCCCATCAGGCGCATCGCCTGCCGGGTCGCCGTGCGCACCGCCGGAAGACCAAGACGCTTGGCGAGAAGCCCAATGGTGCCGCTCGGGGTCTCCCCGGGTTGGATCACCCGCGCCGACATCCCGAGCGCCCAGGCCGATGCGTTGACCAGCAAGGCGCTCGATCGGGTCTGGTGATGGGCGAAATCGCCTTGTCCCAGCTTGTCCTCGATGAAGCGATCCGCTGTCGCCGTGTCGGGAACGCGCAGAAGGGCCTCGGCCATCACCATGAGGGCTAGGCCCTCTTTGGTCGACAGCGCGAATTCCCGCAGCATGTCCTCCACGCCACCGAACCCGGCATCGCGGGAGCGGATGGCTTCGATCAGCCGCGCCGCGGTGTGATCAATTCGGGCATTCTGCTCTTGGGCCAGCGGCGGCAGGGCGAGCAGCCGTGCCGCAATCTGATTGTCATCTGCCGCGTAAGGCGCAGAAAATGAGGGGGCGCTGGACTGTGCTGTGGACATGACATCCTCTTGAGGTCAAATCCTAATCGCGGAGACTGCCACAATTCCATCCGAATATTCGTGGCATGACCGATCTGTCTGTTGATCGCACATCAAATCCGCCATACTCCTTCGTCACGAACATC
The DNA here is from genome assembly GCF_049747295.1 of Bradyrhizobium sp. SYSU BS000235. NCBI lineage: Bacteria > Pseudomonadati > Pseudomonadota > Alphaproteobacteria > Hyphomicrobiales > Nitrobacteraceae > Bradyrhizobium > Bradyrhizobium sp. SYSU BS000235. The sequence continues at coordinate 1,705,866 of NZ_JBMHJM010000001.1, read as the reverse complement.
AACAGGGCAGTCCGTTGTCTGGATTTTCTTCCCGTATCGCCCTCGCTGTGGCGACGTTTGGTCTCGTCTCCGGTGTGCTGCCGGCCCGTGCCCTTCAACTCAGTCCGCAGCAGGCGGACTTGTATACGTCGGTCTCGATCAATCCGCCGAACGCCAGCGAGATGACGATTTGCTACGGTTTTGTCTGCCGTCGCCGCGCACTCCTCGACTTTACTGCCGGCGACAAAAAGCAATTGACGCAGATACTGGCGGCCGGGAAGGCGTCGGCCGCCGCCGAGCGCGCAGCTATTCAGAAAGCCGTGATCTGGTTCGACCATCGTGTCGGTCCGATGATCGGAACCAACAAGCGCGTGGCGCGGGCGGACATCCGGACTGGCGCTGATGCCGGCAATTTCGACTGTTGGGATTCCACCCGAAACGCGTCGAGCTTTTTATTGGTGCTGCAGGAGTGGGGGCTGCTGAAGCATCACAGGGTCGGCAATCCCCGCTACCGCGGCAACCTGCTCGCGCTTCAATTGCCGCACAACACCGCCGTCATTGTGGAAAAGGAAAGCGGGATCGAGTGGTCCGTCGACATGTGGACGACCAAATACCTGCAAGCGCCGGAAGTCATGCTGGTGGAGAAATGGCTGCGGGAAGACTAGGGGCGGTTACGCCCGTGCTTTCCTCGCGGCTGCCCAGTAGCGATCCCGCAGATGCCGTTTCACCAGTTTCCCGGTCGGCGTCCGCGGCAATTCGGCTTCAAAATCCACGCTCTTGGGGCATTTGATCGGCGATAGACGCTGCCGGCAGAACGCAATCAGCTCGGCTTCAAGCTCCTTGCCGGCGGCTGACATATCGTGCGGCTGCACCACGGCCTTGACCTCTTCACCCATTTCCTCGTTCGGGACGCCAAAGACCGCGACATCGGCGACCGCAGGGTGCGTGATCAGGATATCTTCGGTCTCCTGCGGATAGATGTTCACGCCGCCCGAGATGATCATGTAGGCCTTGCGGTCCGTGAGATAGAGAAAGCCGTCCGCATCGACGTAGCCGACATCGCCAAGGGTCGACCAGCCTTTGGCGTTGTAGGCACGCTTGGTCTTTTCGGGATCGTTGTGATAGGCGAACTGCGGCGCGTCGGCGAAATACACCGTGCCGACCTCGCCAGTGGAAAGCTCCTCGTCGTTGTCATCGACAATCTTGATCTTGCCGACAACGGCGCGTCCCACGGTGCCGCGATGGCTCAGCCATTCTTTCGAATTTGAAACCGTGACGCCGTTTCCTTCGGAGCCGGCGTAATACTCGACGATGATCGGCCCCCACCAGTCGATCATCTTCGCTTTGACCTCGACGGGACACGGCGCGGCCGCATGGATCGCCGATCTCAGGGAAGAGATGTCGTAGCGGGTACGGATCTCATTCGGCAGCTTGAGCATGCGGACGAACATCGTCGGCACGAGTTGCGAAACATTGACGCGATGTTTTTCGACGAGCTTGAGAAATTCCTCGGCGTCAAAATGTTCCATGATGATCGAGGTGCCGCCGAGCACGCCGACCATCATGTTGAAGCGCAAGGGAGCCGCGTGATAGAGGGGCGCCGGGGACAGATAAATGCTGTCCGAAGACATGCCGTACATGTCCACGCAGAGATATCTCAGGAAAGCGTTCGGCACGAGGACAGAGATCTCGGTCGCGACACGCCTCACGCCCTTTGGTCGGCCGGTGGTGCCTGACGAATAGAGCATGTCGAAGCCGGCGGTCTCGTCGGCAATGGGCGTTACAGGTTGCGCAGCCCGCTCGGTGTCCCACGAACGATACCCGGGGCGCGCTTCACCCGTCATGAAGAAGACGGACGCGTCCGCGTTCGTTGTGACCAATCCTGCGATTGTCTCGCCGCACTTCGGCGTGGTGATGACAACCTTGGCTCCGCAATCCTTGACGATGTAGGCGATCTCGTCAGCGGTGAGATAGCGGCTGATTGCCGTGTAGTAGAGGCCACTGCGCTGGGCTGCCCAGCAGATTTCCATGAATGCGAGCGAGTTTTCCATCAGAACGGCGATGTGGTCGCCATTGCGCAGTCCGAGCTTGCGAAACAGATGCGCTCCCTGGTTCGATCGCTGATCGAGCTCGCGGTAGGTGATCGCCTCACCGCTCATGGCCATCTGGTAGGCGATCTTGTCAGGCGTCGACTGCGCGTGAAGAGACGGATGGGTCATGCTGAAGCGACCTGCTGCGACTTACGAAATGCGGCGTAAACAAAAAAGGCGGGTGATGCACCCGCCTTTATACGACATCAAAGCCGTTCGACGATCGTCACATTCGCCATGCCGCCGCCTTCGCACATGGTCTGCAGGCCGTAGCGCTTGTTGCGCTGCTTCAGAGCGTGGACCAGCGTGGTCATCAGTTTTGTGCCCGAGCCGCCGAGCGGATGTCCGAGCGCAATCGCGCCGCCATTGACATTGAGCCGCGCAGGATCGGCACCGGTGTCCTTGAGCCATGCTGTGGGGACAGATGCAAAGGCTTCGTTGACTTCGAACAGGTCGATGTCGTCGATTGTCATTCCGGCTTTCTTCAGCGCTCTGTGCGTCGCCGGCAGCGGCGCTTCCAGCATGATCACCGGATCATGGCCGATCATGGTCATGTGATGAATGCGGGCCATCGGCGCAACGCCAAGCGCCTTTAAACCCTGTTCATTCACGATCATCACGCCGGAAGCGCCATCGCAGATCTGGCTGGCGCTGGCGGCCGTGATGCGTCCGCCTTCGGCCAGCAGCTTGACGCTGCGGATGCCGTCGAGGCTGGCGTCGAAACGGATGCCTTCATCGATGGCGTGGGTGTCGCTTGAGCCGTCGGCCCGCGTGATCGGCAGCGGCACGATCTCGTCCTTGAAGCTGCCTGCCTGTGTGGCGGCAATCGCCTTCTGGTGGCTGTAGTAGGAATATTCATCGAGTTCGTCTTTCTCGATGCCGTATTTCTGCGCCATCATTTCCGCGCCGGTAAACTGGCTGAACTGGATGTTCGGATAACGCTCCTGAAGGTTAGGGCTCATATAGGAGCCGAATCCGTTCTTGAACGGAAGCGAGGCGGGCAGGCCCATCGGCACGCGGGTCATACCTTCGACGCCGGCGGCGATCACGACATCCATCGCACCTGACATTACCGCCTGTGCGGCAAAATGCAGCGCCTGCTGGGAAGAGCCGCATTGACGGTCCACGGATGTGCCGGGCACGCTCTCCGGCAGCTTTGAGGCCATCACCGCGTTCCGCGCGACGTTGTTCGATTGTTCCCCGGCCTGCATCACGCAGCCCATGATGACATCTTCCACCAGCGCAGGGTCGACGCCGGTGCGATCGACCAGCGAATCCAGCACGGATGCGGCGAGATCGACGGGATGCCATCCCGCGAGGCGGCCTCCCTTGCGGCCGCCGGCGGTTCGGGCTGCGGCGACGATATAGGCTTCGGCCATTCCATTCTCCCTGATTGTCGTTCTTGTTGATTGGCGAGAATTAAAATGGCCGTTCGGGGTTTAGTCAATCGGTCAATTAACTCTTGAGCGGCGTCCGATCATCGGCTTAGCTATCTCCCTTGCGCGCACAGGATTCCGAATGTCGCCTAGTCCGAGTCCGAAAACATCGAGACGACAGTTGCCGGCCAAGCGAGTGCCGGAAAAAGACGCTGTCCCGATGAATGCAACGGCCGCCAAGTTGCTGGTGGCCGCGGGCGACTTGATGATCGAGCGCAATTCAACGGATATCTCGCTGAGCGACATCGCGGAGAAATCGGGCGTCAACTCTGCGCTGGTGAAATATCACTTCGGTAATAAGGATGGCCTGTTGCTTGCGCTGCTCGCTCGCGATGCCGGAGCCGAAATGGCCAACCTTGCCTTCGTGCTCGATCAGCCGATTTCACCAACCGAGAAATTGAAGCGGCACATCGCCGGCATCATCAATGCCTATTACCGCTTCCCCTATCTCAATCGCCTGATCCATCTGCTGTTGCATCAGGGCAGCGAGAAGACGGCGAGGGAAGTCAATCGCTTCTTTGTCACGCCGTTGTTTGAATTTCAGCGCAGGCTGCTCGCGGAAGGCATTGCCGCCGGAGAATTTCGCAAGGTTGATCCGGCGCTGTTCTACACAAGTCTGGTCGGCGCCTGCGACCATCTTTTCTATGGGCGCCAGATGAGCGCGCGCTTCGGGGCGAATGGCATTACCGACGCCGTTCGCCGGCAGTATATCGCGCATATGACCAATCTCATCCTTGGCGGCATGCTCACGGACAAGGCTGATCTGCCGGGTCGTATCATTGAAAGCCCGGCCGTTCGGGCGTGATAAGATGATTTTCACAAACAAGAAAAATAAATTTGGGAGGGATGAATGAACGAGCAGTCGGCGGCGACGGGCCCGCTGCGTGGCATACGGGTGATCGAATTCGCCGGTCTCGGTCCCGGGCCGTTTGCATCGATGATGCTGTCCGACATGGGCGCCGACGTGGTCTGCATTACGCGGCCTGGACAGGGCAAGCGTGACGCGCGCGATTTCGTTCATCGCGGGCGTCGGGTGGTCGAGCTCGATTTGAAAAAATCCGATCACGTCCAGCAGGCGCTTGATCTCATTGCGGCGGCCGACATTTTGATCGAGGGATTCCGGCCGCAGGTCATGGAACGCCTCGGCCTTGGGCCGGACGTTGCAATGAAACGCAACCCGCGTCTGGTTTACGGACGTATGACAGGCTGGGGGCAGACCGGGCCTCTCGCTTTCGCCGCAGGTCATGACATCAACTACATCGCCATCACCGGCGCGCTGGATTCGTTCCGCTCATGCGACGGCGATACGGTGTCACCGCTCAACCTTGTCGGCGACTATGGCGGCGGCGCACTTTACCTGGTGGTCGGCGTCCTGGCCGCCGTGATTGAAGCGCGGACCTCCGGCAAGGGGCAGGTGGTCGATGCCGCGATGTGCGATGGCGTGACCAACATGCTCACACTCTTTCACAGCATGCGTGCGCTGGGGAACTGGCATGAGAAGCCACGAACCAACCTGCTCGACGGTGGTGCCCATTTCTATCGCACCTACGAGTGCAAGGATGGGCGGTATATGGCGATCGGAGCCATCGAGCCGCAATTCTACGCGGAGCTCCGGACGCTTGCTGGCCTCGACGAGGACTGCTTCGACAATCAAATGAACCGCGAGCAGTGGCCGGATCTACAGGAGAAGATGAAGGCGCTGTTCAAGACCAGGACCCGCGATGAATGGACGAAGATCCTCGAGGGATCGGACGCCTGCGCCGCGCCAGTCGTCGGAATGTTCGAGGCGCCCTTGCACCCGCATCTTGCCGCGCGGCAGACCTTCGTCGACGCGCATGGCGGTGTTCAGCCTGCGCCCGCACCCAGATTTTCACGCACGCCATCCGCGATCCAGGGATCGGCGGCAACGCCGCCTGCCGAGGCTGCGGACATTCTGATGCAGTGGTCCGAAGTCACTGCAAACCACGTTTCGTAATCCAACCTTCAAAACCAAAGCAGGAAACAACTGATGCAGCTCAAGGATATTTCGGTTCTCGTCACAGGCGGTGGCTCTGGTCTGGGGGCCGCGACAGCGCGTGCCATGGCAGCCAAGGGCGCCAAGGTTGCGGTCATCGATATGAACAAGGAGGGCGCCGAGAAGGTCGCCGCCGAGATCAAGGGTCTCGCGCTGGTTGGCGACGTGTCGGAAGAAGCGCCGGTCAAGGAAGCGATTGCGAAGGCTGAGGCTGCGCACGGCACCATTCGCGTGCTGGTCAACTGCGCAGGTATCGGCGGCGCGGTGAAGACCGTCGGCAAGAACGGCGCGTATCCGCTCGATCACTTCTCGCGCATCATCAAGGTCAATCTGATCGGGTCGTTCAACTGCATTCGGCTGGTTGCCGAGCGCATGCAGACCGCGGCTCCGATCGGTGAAGAGCGCGGCGTGTGCATCAATACCGCGAGCGTTGCGGCCTATGACGGCCAGATCGGTCAGGCCGCCTATTCGGCTTCGAAAGGCGGTATCGTTGGTCTCACCTTGCCGGTGGCGCGCGATCTTGCCTCGCTCAACATCCGCGTGATGACCATCGCGCCGGGTCTGTTCCTGACGCCGTTGTTGATGGGATTGTCCGAGGAAGCACGGAAAAGCCTCGGCGAGCAGGTGCCGCATCCCGCGCGGCTCGGTGATCCCAGCGAGTATGCCAATCTCGCCGTGCATATCGTCGAGAATCCGATGCTCAACGGTGAAGTCATCCGTCTCGATGGCGCGATCCGCATGGCGCCGCGCTAACGGCATCGCCGCCGATCGGCGAGGGTGACAACACCAACAAGTCCCTCGCCGATGACCTTCTTTCGACAGACTCCGGGTGGAACGCATGAACTTCGATTTCTCCGACGATCAAAAGCAACTTCGCGACGAAGCGCGGCGATTTCTAACCGAGCGCTGTCCGCCCAAGGCGGTCCGTGACGTGCTGGAGGGCAGGCAACCCTATGACCGCGCGCTCTGGAAAGGGCTCGCGGAAATGGGCTTCCTCGGCGTTGCCATACCCGAGCAGTTTGGCGGTGCCGGCGCAGGCTACCTCGAATTGTGCGTGATCGCGGAAGAAATGGGCCGGGCACTGGCGCCGGTGCCGTTCGCCTCGACGATCTATCTGGCGGCGGAAGCCATCATGCTCGCGGGCAGCGATGCCCAAAAAGCAAAATGGCTTCCGGCGATTGCATCCGGCGCGGCTGTTGGAGCGCTGGCGCTGTTTGAGGGCGCAGGCAATCCGGCGCACAAGACGATCAAGGTATCCGGTTCGCAAGGCACGGTTTCCGGCACCAAAGCGCCTGTCGCGGACGGCACCATCGCCGATTTCGCGATCGTTGCCGCGCGGACGGCTTCAACCGGCCGTGAGAGCGATATTGGCTTGTTTCTGGTCGATCTCAGTGGCGATGGCGTTCAGCGCAAGACATTGACCAACATCGATCAGTCCCACAATCAGGCGGAAATCATCTTCGATCGATGCAAGGCGGAGCCGCTTGGCGCGGCGAACGAAGGCTGGAGCATTCTCACGCGCGTGCTCGACCGTGCTGCGGTACTCACCGCATTCGAGCAGGTTGGTGGTGCGGATCGTGCGCTGGAGATGGGCCGGGATTACGCACTCGACCGGATCGCGTTCGGCCGGCAGATCGGATCATTCCAGGCAGTGAAGCATTTGCTTGCGGATATGTACGTCTCCGCGACGCTGGCCCGCTCGAATTGCTATTACGGCGCGTGGGCGTTGTCGACCAATGCGGCCGAACTGCCGGAAGCGGCCGCGACAGCGCGCATCAGCGCCACGCAGGCGTTTCAGCATTGCGCGAAAAACAACATCCAGGTGCATGGCGGCATGGGTTTCACCTGGGAATTCGATTGTCACCTGTACTATCGGCGTGCCAATGCGCTCGCGCTTTCGCTCGGCAGTCTGTCTTACTGGGAAAGCCAGTTGATCGACCGTATGCGCTTTCGCAACGCCGTCTAAGAGGATCGGATCGCATCATGAATTTCGACGACACCCCGCAGGAAGCCGCGTTCCGCGCCGAAGCACGTGCCTGGATCAGCGCCAATGCGCCCAAAGAACTGGAAGCCGAGTTGTCACAGCCGACCGTCGGTCGCATTGCGCTGAAGGACAGGGACATCCTCGCCGAATCCAAGAAATGGCAGAAGAAAAAAGCCGAGGCCGGATGGGCGTGTCTGCACTGGCCGAAGGAATACGGTGGTCGCGGAGCTTCGCCCATCGAGCGGGTGATCTGGCAGCAGGAAGAGGGCATCTACGGCAAGCTGGAAGGTGTCTTTCTCATCGGCCAGGGCATGTGCGGCCCGACGGTGATGGCATTCGGCAGCGAAGCGGACAAAGCGAAGTATTTGCCGAAACTGGCATCCGGCGAGGACATCTGGTGCCAGTTGTTCTCCGAGCCTTCCGCCGGATCGGACGTCGCAGGACTTCGCACGCGTGCGGAGAAGAAGGGCGACGACTGGATCATCAATGGCCAGAAGGTCTGGACCACAGGTGCGCATTTTTCCAACTACGGCATCGTGATCACGCGCACCGATCCGACCCAGCCCAAGCACAAGGGCCTGACGATGTTTTTCCTCGACATGAAGACGCCCGGCGTCGAGGTGAAGCCGATCAAGCAGGCCAACGGTCAATCGGAATTCAACGAGGTCTATTTCACCGACGTGAAGATTCCCGATTCGCAGCGGTTAGGTGCGGTCAATGACGGCTGGAACGTTTCGCTGACAACGCTGATGAACGAGCGCATGTCGATCGGTGCGCGGCAGTCGACCGGCCTTCCCGAGCTGTTCGCGTTTTGCAGCAACCTCATGCTGGAAGACGGGCTCGCGATCGACGACAAGAACGTGCGTTCGAAACTGGCGAGCTGGGCGGTCAAGGCGAGCGGCCTGAAATATACCAGCTACCGTTCGATTTCGGCGCTGTCGCGCGGGGAGCGCCCGGGGCCGGAGAATTCCATCGGCAAACTCGTGGCCGGCACGATGCTGCAAGACATCGCAACCTTCGCCATGGATTTGCAGGGGGCGGCCGGCGTCTTGAGCGATGCCGACAGTGTCGCCGCAGCCGGACAGTTCCAGGCGATCCTGTTGCGGTCACCGTCCGATCGCATTGCCGGCGGCACCGACGAGATCCTGCGCAACATCATCGCGGAGCGCGTGCTGGGGCTGCCGGGCGATATCCGTGTCGACAAGGACGTTCCCTTCAACGCCATTCCGACCAAAGGGCGTTGAGCACCATGCCCGCTCGAGTGGATGACAACGACATGCCGGTCGTGGAGAGGCTTCTGGCTGCACGGTTTTCCTGCCGCGCATTCAAGCCGGATCCCGTTCCGCGCGCCACCATCGAGCGCGTTCTCACGGCTGCGCAACGAACGGCCTCGTGGTCCAACAGTCAATGTTGGCATGTTCACGTTCTTAGCGGCACCGCCGCCCGTACTTTCGCGGATGTCATGTACAAAGCCGCCAGCGACGGTGCACCGCACGCCGGCGATTTTCCGTTCCCGCGCGAATACCGGGGCGTTTATCTCGACCGGCGGCGGGAAACTGGATTTCAACTGTATGGTGCCCTCGGAATCGCCCGCGGCGACAAGAGCGCTTACCGCAAACAGTCACTTGAGAACTTCCGCCTGTTTGGGGCGCCTCATGTGGCGATCATCACAAGCGATGAGGCGCTTGGTGTCTATGGCGCGGTCGATTGCGGTGGGTATGTAAGTAATTTCATGCTGGCTGCGGAAGCCATGGGTCTAGCCACAATCGCCCAAGCCGCACTTGCTACTCATTCGGATGTGATTCGCGAGCATCTCGGCCTCGGTGCGGACCGAAGTATCGTGTGTGGGATTTCATTTGGCTATCCGGACAACAGCCATCCTGCCAACAGCTATCGAACGCGGCGGGCGGATCTCGCCGCGGCGGTGACTTTCATCGGAGAATAGTGTGGCGGTTCAGAAGTCCGCGTCATTCGTGCGGCGAGTCTGGAATGCGGACTTCTGAACCAAATCAATAATTTGCTGAAGTTCGCAAACCAAGCTGCCGCGCAAGGATGCAAACTTCGGACTCGGGACGCGAGCCTGGCCGGGAAACAACGAGCCGCGCCGAATCGGCCCGGATATGTTGCCGTTCCGACACCCCTCTATAAAACGTGAACATACGGCTGTACCGGCGAAGGTGGTTAACCTCTCGTTAGGATATTGCATTGCATCCTTCGCATCAGGGAGATTTGCCATGTGGTCGAGCCGAACAGTCTTTGAAAGCGATGCTTGTCCCGTAGGTGACGAGTTCCTCGGAACGCTCTACCGCGCCAGTCCGCACGGACTGGCAGAACTGGTGGAAACCGTCTCTTCCGATGTACGCGCTATGCTTGCTTTGTTTTGCTATCGGCGCGCCCATTTGCACTCGCTGAGCCTCGCGATCGCCGCATCCTGCAACGAGCGAGACCTGACCGAGCAAGGCGGCACTGTCGGTTCGACGCTCTTCGCGCTCTCGCGTGAAGCCCCCTCGACGAGCCCGGTGTCCGCCCAAAGCAGCCGCCGTTCCATTTCGTTATCCACCGCGCCGCTCAGCACCTTCGTCGACGTGAATGACGATGATTTCGACGACGAGGATGATGTCACCAATGCCGCCCACGCGGCTTCCAGCGACGACGTCTCCGCGGCCGCCGCCGAACCGACATCGGTCTAACGGACGCTCGGAGCACCCGGCTTAGCCTTGGCGCGGGCCGCGCATGCTCTTCAATGCGTCTTCAACGCTTCGCCAGGTTTTCGCCTGGTCCGTATTGCCTTGCGCTTCACATTCCACTGCGCGTTCCGCCGCCTTGGCGATGGCATTCTGACCGAATGTCTCCATCAATTGCCGCGCGTAGGTGTGAATTTCAGTTTGCAACATGGCCTTTGCTCCCTGTTCGAGAGAGTCGACGTCGCAACAGCCGCTTCGTTCCGCGACTATCCGATAGAATTGCCAGCAAGTTCCGGAAGGCCGAACTTGCGGCGGGCCATGGCGCATTCAGCGTCGCCGGGCATGCATGTCCGGCAAACCTCTGGTCTGATGGCATAAATTCCACATGACGTCGCCTCGCCGATTTTTCCGGCCAGCGCGCAGCATCGCTCTCCATCACACCGCATCCCGGACAATCGTTCGTTGACGAGTTCCGCAGGGATCAGATCGAGCGCGGCATCGTCTTCAATGGTGAAGCGCGGCCAGTTGCGCGAATAGGAACAGCATGCGCCGCAGCTTTGGCAGGGATTATCCATCCGCTTCACCGTTCGCGCAGACGCGACATGTGCATGCTCTTCATCCATCTGACTCGCAAAGCGGTTCGGCGCTCGGGATAGCGTTCGTCCAGAAAGTCCGCCTGAACGATCCGGTCGATGCGGAAACTGCGAAAATCCTTGCGCAACTCGCACCATCCTGCGAGATGCCGGACCGTCTCCAGATACCCGACTGCAATTGGCCAAATCGTGCGTTGCGTGCCTCGGCCATGTTCGTCGCGATAATCGAGCTGGATCTTTCTCTCGGCATGAATATGGGCGCGCAATCGCGTCATGTCGATGGTGTCCTCCTCCTCTTCCAGTTTCGGTGGCGCGCGACTGGCGGGCTCAAGCGCCAGCGGTTGTAGACGTTCCGGAACGGTCTCGACGATCTTCGCAATCAGATCGTGGGCGGCCTTCGCCAGCACGCGATCCGCACGTCCGGCGACCCATTGCGCGCCTAATACGGCCGCTTCGATTTCGTCCGGCGTCAGCATGAGAGGGGGCATGTCGAACCCTTTTTCCAGCACGTAGCCGGTGCCGGCTTCGCCTCTGATCGGAACGCGCTGGCCAATCAGGGTGGCGATGTCGCGATAGATCGTCCGCTTGGACGTTTCGAGCTCAGTGGCGATCGTCTCCGCGGTCAGCGGTTTGCGGCTGCGTCGAAGCACTTGAATGATTTGAAACAGCCGGTCGGCGCGTCTCATTGAATTTAGTCCCGCTGAGTGGATCGCCCAGTTTGCTGCTGACACCACGTTGGCAGCAGGGGGTAGCTACAAACAGGCATCTCATCAACATACAAGGATGTCCATCATGATCACGCTGTATGGCTTCGGCCCCTATTTTGGACTTCCCGAGGCCAGCCCCTTCGTTATCAAAACTGAAGTTCAGCTCAAGATGCTCGGCCTCGCTTATGACAAGCAAATCGGCGCACGGGAGCAGTCACCGAAGGGCCAATTGCCCTACCTCGATGACGGCGCAACGCGCATTGCGGATTCGACCTTTATTCGCATGCATCTTGAGAAGACCTATAATTTCGACCTCGATGCCGCGCTCGACGAGCCGCGGCGTGCGGAAGCCTGGGCCATCGAGCGGATGGTCGAAAACCAGCTTTATTGGATGCTCGTCTATATGCGCTGGGTGATTCCGGAGAATTTTGAAAAAGGACCGTCGCAATTTTTGACGCGTTGCCGGACGCGGTTCGCGATCAGGTGCGACGCGAGGCTCATGCGCGGGTCGAAGATGTTGTTAGGATGACCGGGCCTGGTCGTCATGCATTGCCGGAGATCGTGGAACTCGGCACAAGGTCGTTGTCAGCGTTGTCGATGCTGCTGGGCTGGAAGCCCTATCTCATGGGCGATCGTCCCTGCGGAGTGGATGCAACGGCTTTCGGGGTGCTGGCAGGATTACTGACGCCGTTCTTCGACTCGCCGTTGCGCGACCGGGCATGCGAATTCGCCAATCTCGTTGCGTATGTCGATCGGATGATGGCGCAATATTATCCGGAACACGCATGGCAGCCGCTGAAAGCGGCTGCCTGATCGGGGCGAAGCGGTGGTTACGAGGCCGGAAGCAATTGCTTCAGTTGCGCCACTTCTGCCTCGAGGGCCGCAATGCGCTCGTCGCGCTGGCCGATGACGGCTGCGACATCGGCGACGTCGAGTTTCTGCGGGATATGCTGGGGACAGTTCATGTCCCAGGCAGCAACCTTGAACAGAATCGCCTGATCGGACTTCGCCTTATAGCCACGCGGCATCAGGGACGCGACCAGTGCGGGATCATCCTCGATGACCCGCGCCTCGCCCCAGATCTTGATGCGGCGGCGGTGAACGTAGTCGAGCAGGAAAATGTAGGCTTTCGGGTTCTCGGACAGGTTTCCCTGGGTGAGGTACTGCTGATTGCCGCGGAAATCGGCGAACGCAAGCGTCGTCTTGTCGAGGACGTGAATGAAGCCGGGCGGTCCGCCGCGATGCTGGATATACGGCTGCCCATCCGCCGTGGCTGTGGCCAGAAAAAAGCTCGTCTGCTCGCTGATGAAGGCTGCGAGACCGTCATCGATTTCGGTGCGCCATCCACCACGTTCTTCGACCCGCGCATAACTCTCACGGGAGCCTTTGCGCGTCTGGATGGCCTTGACGGCGGGGGTGAAGGCAACGTCGCTCGAAACATGAATGTTGGTCATGAAAAACCTCCTCGGCACATCACAACCTCGCGCGCAGATGTAAGTTCTTTCGCGTATAGGGGCAATCATCGGGATTGACAGTTCATCGTTGCATAATATGAAATAATCTGATGGACCGTATTGACGCCATGCAAGCCTTTGTCGCGGTAGCCGATTTAGCGGGATTTGCCCCCGCGGCCCGCAAGCTCGGGCTGTCCGCGTCGGCGGTTACGCGGTTGGTGGCCGGTCTTGAAGAACGCCTCGGGGCGCGGCTCCTGCAGCGGACCACGCGGTCGGTGACGCTGACCGATGTCGGCGAGCGCTACCTGGAGCGGGCGCGGCGCATTCTTGGCGATGTGGAAGAGGCAGAGGCATCAGCGCAGGCCGAGCGTACCCAGCCGTCGGGACGGCTGGTGGTCTCGGCGCCACTGGTTTTCGGACGGCTGCATGTGGGCCACATGATGTCGGCTTATCTGAGGGCGTATCCAGCCGTCAGTGCTGAACTGCGATTGTCCGATCGTATGGTCAATCTCGTCGACGAGGGAATCGATATCGCGGTTCGTATCGGACACCTCGCCGATTCAAGCCTGGTCGCACGCAGCGTTGGCGACATGCGGCTGCTGGTGGTGGCATCGCCGGGATATCTGAAAGAACGCGGAACGCCAATGAAGCCGTCCGACCTCGCCCAGCATGCGATTATTCGATTTACCAGCCGCAGTTCGCTTCACGACTGGAGCTTCACGGAGAACGGGCGCGACGTCCGTGTGTCGCATGTGTCGCGTTACGCGACCAACAGTGCCGATGCGGCGGTCTTGCATGCGGAACAGGATGGTGGCCTCGCGATGGTGTTGGCCTATCAGGCTGCGGAGGCGATCGAGGCGGGACGTTTGAAGGTTGTGCTGGCCGATTATGAGCCGCCGCCGATGCCGATCAATCTGGTCTATCCGACGTCGCGGCTGCTCTCGGCGAAGGTGAGAGCATTCATCGACCTCGTGGTGGAGCAGGCGGATTGGCGTTTCGCCAAAGCATATGATTAGAGCTTCTTTCGCAGCACCTTGAATGTTGCATTGGCGCGCGCGCACGGTTCGCCGTCCGCAGTGACGAAACACTGCGCGAAGCAGATCGATCCGCCGAGCTTGATGAAATCGGTTTCGACCGCCAGCCATTGCCCGACGTTGGCTGAACCGAGAAAATCGACGCCCAGCGAGACGGTGACAAGTCCATGGGGAAGTTCGGGCATTTTGCGGACGCAGCTCAGCCCCATTGCGTTGTCTGCGAGTGTCGTGATCAGACCGCCATGAGCAATGCCGCGCGAATTTGTATGAGCCTGCGCCAGCCTAAGACCGATGATCACGGCATCAGGCGTTTTCTTTGCGTAGATCGGTTCCCAAGGTTCGGTCACCGGACTTCGCCGCGAATGAGGTTCAAAGCCCGACGGAATGTCGGCGGTGGTCATGGTCTCTCTCCTCCAGGCAGTCGACTTCGCTGCCCGAATTGTTAGGCCATGGGTGTGACGAGCTCATTGGCAATCAAAGTTTGAAACGATCACGTCTCGGTGGTTTCAAACATGCGGGGGGCGAGCGACGGTCCTAGGGATGAGCCTGTGATTTCGTAACGGCGAGCCGGTGCAGGCTTCGACGGCGGATTCCATTTCGGGGCCCCTGGGTCAAGCGGCTGAAATGGCGCCGAAGCCATTGCAAATGGCCGATAACTTGTATCTGTATGGTGGATATTTCGAGTGCGATGGTGCGCCGCAATGGCGGAATTATCGTGATGTTTCGCGGTTGAGGAAAACCGAGAGGGAGGACTGAATGAAGCGTTCGATTTTGGCAGCCGTGGCGTTCGTGGCTTCGGCTGCTCTGCCGGGCCTGGTGGCGCCGGCTGCGGCACAGGACCTGACTGTGGGAATTACCATCAGCACCACGGGACCGGTCGCCGCACTCGGTGTGCCGGAGAAGAATGCGCTGGATTTCGTGCCGACTGAAATTGGCGGCGTGAAGATCAAGACCATCGTGCTCGATGACGCCGGTGACCCGACCAACGCCACCACCAACGCGCGTCGTTTCGTGACCGAATCAAACGCCGATGTGATTGTCGGTTCGTCGGCCACACCACCCGCCATCGCGGTTTCCACCGTTGCCAACGAGGCCGGCGTTCCTCATTTCAGCCTCGCGCCGATCCCAGTGACTCCGGCTCGCGAGAAGTGGACCGCTGTGCTGCCGCAGCCGGTGTCGATCATGGGCAAGGCGCTCTATGAACACATGAAGAAGAACGGCGTGAAGACCGTCGGCTATATCGGTTACTCGGATTCCTATGGCGATCTGTGGTCGAACGACCTCAAGACCCAGACTGCCAAAATGGGGGGTATCAGCGTTGTCGCCGAGGAGCGTTATGCCCGTCCCGACACGTCAGTCACGGGCCAGGTGCTGAAGCTTGTGGCGGCCAATCCAGATGCGATCCTGATTGGTGCGTCCGGCGCAGGCGCCGCTTTGCCCCAGAGCGCGCTCCGTGAGCGCGGCTACAAGGGCCTGATCTATCAGACGCATGGTGCCGCGGCGATCGACTTCATCCGTATCGCCGGAGCATCGGCGGAAGGCGTCATCATGGCTTCCGGACCGGTGATGGCTCCTGAAGATCAGGCCGATAGCGCGCTGACGAAGAAGCCGGGCCTCGCGCTGGATACCGCCTATGAAGCAAAGTATGGCGCGAACACCCGGAGCCAGTTCGCCGGGCATATGTACGACGCGTTCGAGATGCTCAAGCGCGTCGTTCCGGTCGCGCTGAAAACGGCAAAGCCGGGTACGCCTGAATTCCGTGAAGCCATTCGTAAGGCGCTGCTCACGGAGCGGGAAATTCCTGCGACCCAGGGTGTCTATAATTTCACCGAGAAGGATCGCTTCGGGACCGATGACCGTTCGCGCATTCTTTTGACCGTGAAGAATGGAAAGTACGTGATGATCAAGTAACTGGATGAAACGCCAGTCTTGAATCCTGATGAATGGCCGGGTTCGCCCGGCCATTTTTTATTGCACTTAGAGCGCGCTGTCTTCGCCGTGCTAGTGGAGCGGATTTGACGTTCGCTATCTTGCTTGCCGCGAAGTCGTGATGCGAACGTTAGAATCAGACCACTAGAAACCGAGATAGCTCGCCACGATGCGCTGATCAGCACCGATGTCCCTGGCCGATCCGCTCATGACGAATTCCCCAAGCTCCATCACATAGGCGCGATCGGCAATTTCGAGCGCGGCACGTGCGTTCTGTTCGACGAGAAGCACCGAGACGCCCATCTGCCGCAACTCGCCGACAATGCGGAAAATGTCCGCCACGATCAGCGGGGCCAGGCCAAGGCTTGGCTCGTCCAGCATGAGGAGCTTTGGATCGCTCATCAGCGCGCGGCCCATCGCCAGCATCTGTTGCTCGCCGCCCGAAAGCGTCCCTGCGAGTTGCGTGCGCCGCTCCTTGAGCCGCGGGAACAGCGTGTAGACGCGCTCCTGCTCCGTCGCCGCTTTCACGCGCGAGACGCGGAAGCCGCCAAGCTGAAGGTTCTCTTCAACGGTCATGGTGCCGAACAATTCGCGATGCTCGGGCACGATGCAAAGCCCCGCGGCAACGCGATCCTCGATGTCGAGGCGGGCGATCTGCCTGTCCATAAACATCACGCTGCCGGTCAGCGGCAGAATTCCCATGACGGCATTCAGCAGCGTGGTCTTGCCGGCACCATTGGCGCCGATGATGGTAACGATCTCTCCGGCATGCACGTCGAGCGTGACGTTGCGGACGGCCTCGACCTTGCCGTAGGAAATCGACACATCCGAGACGGCCAACAGGGGAGGGCTCATGCTGCACCTCCGAGATAGGCTTTGATCACATCGGGATTGGTGCGAATGGCGCTCGGGACGTCTTCGGCAATCTTGGTGCCGAATTCCAGGACAACAATTCTGTCGGCGAGATCCATGACAAAACCCATGTCATGCTCGACGAGGAGCACCGACATGCCCTCGCTGCGCAGTTGCCGCAGCAATGCGGACAGTTTTTGCTTTTCCATGTGGCGCAAACCGGCGGCGGGCTCGTCAAGCAGCAACAGCAGTGGGTTGACGCACAAGGCGCGCGCGATCTCTACGATGCGCTGCTGGCCCAGCGAAAGATTTCCGGCTAGTTGATGCATCTGTTCGGCAAGGCCGACGCGCTCGATCTGACGGGCCGCCTCGGAGAGCAGCTTGGCTTCATCCGTGCGGTCCAGCCGCAGCATGCTGGCAACAGGCCCGGCATATCCGCGCAGATGAGCGCCGAGCGCGACATTCTCGAGCACAGTCATGTCCGGAACGAGCTTGACGTGCTGGAATGTCCGGGCAACGCCAAGTTTCACGATGTCTTGCGGTGATGCGTTGCTGACGTTGTTGCCCAGGACGGAAATATTGCCGTCCGATGCGGGCAGCACACCGGTGATCAAATTGAAGGTGGTGCTTTTCCCTGCGCCGTTCGGACCAATCAAGGCAACGATTTCACCTGTGCCGACATCGAAGCTGACATCGTTCACCGCGATGACGCCGCCGAATTGTTTCCGCGCCTTGACGACGTTCAGAAGAGGTTTGTTGCTCTCTTGAGGGCGGTGCGCTGCAGGGAGGGCCTCACCCGATTCAAGCCGGCGCGGTGCCGAAGAAAACGGAAGAAGTGCCGCGAGTTGCGGCCACATTCCTGCGGGAGCGATCTGCAGCAGGACGACCAGCAAAACGCCGAACACCACAGTCTCGAGTTGAGCCGAGCCGTGAAACACCACGGGCAAATAGCTCTGGAGAAGTTCCTTGAGCACCACGACGATGCCTGCGCCGAGC
Source organism: Bradyrhizobium sp. SYSU BS000235 (assembly GCF_049747295.1). NCBI lineage: Bacteria > Pseudomonadati > Pseudomonadota > Alphaproteobacteria > Hyphomicrobiales > Nitrobacteraceae > Bradyrhizobium > Bradyrhizobium sp. SYSU BS000235. Next base: position 1,688,114 of record NZ_JBMHJM010000001.1, on the reverse strand, counting down.
ACGGCGCCCCACACATAGCCGGCGCCGCCGACGACCGCGATGAACAGGTACTCGATGCTGGCGTTGAGTCCGAACGGCGTCGGGTTCACTGCCCGCTGGAAGTGCGCGTACAGCCATCCGGACAGGCCCGCGAGCACAGCGGCATAGATGAACACCAGCAACTTGGCGCTTGCGGTTTCCACACCGAAGGCTTCCGCCGCGACATGGCCGCGTCGCAGGGCGCGGATGGCACGGCCCGTGCGCGAGTCCAGAAGGTTCGTGGTCAGCACTGCGCAGATGATCACTGCAAGCCAAATCGCGAAGTAAATCCTGGCGGGATCCGTGAGTTGGAGGGAGCCAAGCGAGAGAGGCGGGATGCCGGAGATGCCGTCATTACGCCCGAGGAATTCGAGTTTACCGAACAGGTAAAACAGGCTCAGTCCCCACGCGATGGTGCCGAGCGGCAGGTAGTGCCCCGAAAGACGCACGGTCATCAGGCCAAGCACCACGGCAGCGGCACCGCTGACGATCAGTGCGATTGGGAGCGTCAGCCATGGGGACAAGCCGAAGGATGTCGTCAGCAGCGCAGTGGCATAGCCGCCGAAGCCGCAGAATGCGGCCTGGCCGAATGACGTCAGGCCGCCGACACCGGTCAGCAGCACGAGGCCCATCGCGACCAGTGCTGCGAGACCAATGTTATCGAGCAGCACAATCCAGAATGGAGGAATTCCCGGAATAAAGGGAACAAGCGCCATCACCAGCGCGAAGACCAGCACCGTCCAGCGTCGCGAGGAAGCCATCAATCGTTCTCCTCTTCGACTTCGGGCGAAGCGAGGGAACGTGCGACCAGGACGGGAAGCAACAGTGTGAAGACGATAACTTCCTTGTAGTTGCTGGCGTAGAACGACGAAAAGGCTTCGACGATGCCAACCACGAGCGCCGCGATGGCTGTGAGGGGATAGCTCACCAGTCCGCCGATGATCGCTGCGACGAAGCCCTTCAGGCCGATCAGGAAGCCGGTGTCATAGTACACGGTGGTGATCGGCACGATCAGAATGCCCGAGATGGCACCGATCACTGCCGCCAGCAGGAATGCGATTTGCCCGGAGAGAGAGGTGCGGATTCCGACGATGCGGGCACCGAGACGGTTAACGGCGGTGGCGCGCAAGGCCTTGCCGTAAAGCGTGTGGCCGAACAGCAGCCAAAGACCGATGATCAGCAGGATCGTGATTGCGTAGATGGCGATGTTCTGGCCGGTAAAGCGCAGTGGTCCGAGCGTGAATGCTGCAGTGGAAATCGCCGGTCCGCGCAGCCCTTCCGGACCGAAGAAGGCAAGGCCCAGTCCTTGCAGCGCGTAGTGAATGCCGACCGATGCGATCAGCAGCACCAGAACCGACGCATGTGCAATCGGCTGGTAGGCGATGCGATAGAGATAAAGGCCGATGGGCGAGACGATCACAACGGACAAAAGGAAGTTGAGCCATGGGTTAGCTGGCCGACCGATCAACAGTGTCACGATGCCGTAGATCGCGAGCGGCAGCGCGATGTTCAGCGCAAATGAACGCAGGAACAACTGTGCGCTCATGGCATTGCGGCGGCTGATCATGTCGAAGCAAAACGCGATGGCACCCAGGGCAATGGCAAGCGAGGTGGTGCCCGGCATCTTGCCTGCTGACAGCATCGCGTAGGTCAGTGCGCCGAATGTGACGAACTCGCCTTGCGGAATCAGGATCACGCGGGTCACGGCGAAGACCAGCACGAGTCCAAGGCCGAGCAGCGCGTAGATCGCGCCGCTGGTAATTCCGTCCTGCAGCAGGAACAGAAGAATCGTACTGTCCAAAATGCCCCCTCACGCGCCGAGCGTGCTGCGGAAATGATCCGCCGACCAAACAAAACGGCCGTTGAGTTCCGCACCGTCGATTTTGCCGGTGTTCTTAACGGCTATGGTCGGCAAGCTCAAGAACACCCGGTCTGGCGCGGAGGGCGCAGTCCATCAGGCCGGATCGACAAGAATGATGCGGATATCGTTAACATTCGTCAGTGTGGGCCCGGTATTCAGGAGATCGCCCGTGGCGGTGAAGAATGCGGTTGCGTCATTGTTGTCCAGGTAGGCTTTTGGATCGAGTTTGAGTTCGCGCACTTTCGCGAATGTCCGCTGATCGCAAAGTGCACCCGCGGGGTCGGTGGCGCTTCCTGCGCCGCCATCGGCGCCGTCCGTATCGCCAGCCAGCACGGAGATGCCGGTCGTATCGGCAAGAAGATCCGTCAGCGCCAACACATACTCCTGGTTCGGGCCGCCGCGGCCGTTGCCTCGCACTGTCACGGTGAGTTCACCACCCGACAGGATGGCGAGCTTTTTTCCCTCGGCACGGGCCTTCAACGCCAGCTGCGCATGTGTGGCGGCAACGGTCCGCGCCTCTCCCTCGAGGTCGGCGCCCAGATCGATGACCTCGTACCCCGCCTGCCGCGCCACCGCGACGGCAGCATCGAGCGATTCACGAGGCCGCGCGATGATCCTGAATTCCGCGCGTTCGAATGCGGCGTCTCCCGGCTTGCAGCTCTCGTTACGCGGATCGTCGAGGGCATCACGGACCGCGTCTTCAGCCTTGATGCCATAGCGTGCGACGATTGCACGCGCGTCGGCGAGGGTGGTTTGGTCCGGCACGGTGGGGCCTGACGCAATCGTGGCCGGGTCATCGTGCGGCACGTCCGAAATCGCGAGCGTGAGAACTGGAGCGGGTGCTGCCGCGCGGGCGAGGCGTCCGCCTTTGATCCGCGACAGATGCTTGCGTACGGTGTTGATCTCCGAGATCGGCGCGCCGGATCGCAAAAGACTTTTATTCATCTGTTGCTTCTGCGCGAACGAGACGCCTTCGGCGGGTGCGATCCAGTTGGCGGATCCGCCGCCTGACATCAGCACGAGGACCAGATCGTCGGCACCGGCGGTCTCGGCAAGCTCCAGCGTGCGGCCGGCGGCTTTCATTCCCGCCTCATCAGGCACGGGATGGCCGGCCTCGACGACTTCGATGCGCCGGGTTGGCACGCCATGGCCGTGTCGTGTTGTGGCGAGCCCCGAAAGCCGCGAAGGTTCGAACTTGACCGTGTCTAGATAGTGCCGTTCGGCAGCGGCGGCCAATGCTCCCGCGCCCTTACCGGCTGCGAGACATATAATTCGGCCCTTCGGCGGCGAAGGAAGATGAGCAGCGAGAATACGGTCAGGATGGGCTGCGGCAACCGCGGCGTCGAAGATCGCGTGCAGCAGGGGACGTCTATCGGTCATTGCGGCATCTTGGTCACGTGGCGGGGGCCAACACATCGCACGGCGATCCGGTCAATAAAAGGGCCCTCCGCAACTTATTGCGAAGGGCCTTGGTGCATTGCAACAGAGTTTGGTCGAGTTAGCCGCCAACTTCCCCGCTGATGATGTCGCCAAAGAGATGCCAGCGCTCGCCCTGGAAACGCATCAACTGCAGTTGCTCGATCGGTGCGAAGTCCGTCGGACTTGTGTTGAGCGTAATGCCGGGCAAGATTCCGTCTTGCTGAAGTTTTTTCAGGCTTGCGGCCTGCTTCATCACGTTCTCACGGGTCAGGTTGTCGCCGCACGCCTTGAGGACGTGCACCAGCGTTTGTGCGGCATTGAAGCCGTACATGACCGAGCCGTCTTCGCGGTTACCTTCCGGGAAGTTCTTCGCGAGGAAGGCATCGAAGTTCTTCATTCCCGGATCGTCTTTCCATTGCGGGTCAGTCGCGTCCTTGGCGTAGGCCGCGGAGATGACGTCCTGTGCGTTGTTATAGCCAGCCGGCTTGATCACGCTGCCGACGGAGGCCGCGACGTTGTTGAGAATGAACAACGGCTTCCAGCCAAGCTCCGCCACCTTCTTGATCGACTGGGCGCCGAACTTCGGCGTGGTGAAGCTCATGAAGACGTCGGCGCCCTTGGACTTCAGCGTGACGATCTGCGTGTCCACGGTGGGCGAGGTGACTTCATAAGGCTCCTCGGCGATGATCATGCTGGCGGCTTTTGCGCCGAGACCGTCCTTGAGGCCTTTCAGCATGTCTTTGCCGAAGTCGTCGTTCTGATAGAGAATTCCGATCTTGGCATTCGGCTTCTCTTTCATCAGATACTTGGCATAGATGCGGCCTTCACTCTGGTAGTTGGGTTGCCAACCCATGGTCCAAGGGAAATCCTTCGGATCGTTCCACTTGGTCGCGCCGGTCGCAACAAACAGCTGCGGCACTTTCTTGCCGTTCATGTATTTCTGGATTGCCGAGTTTGATGGCGTCCCGAGCGAATTGAATATGAAAAGGACTTCATCACTCTCGACGAGCTTGCGAGCTTGCTCGACTGCTTTTGGCGGGCTGTAGCCGTCGTCGTAAGAAACAAAATTGATCTTGCGACCATTGATGCCGCCTTCGGCATTGATTTTGTTGAAGTAGGCGGCTTCGGTCTTGCCGATGATGCCGTAGGCGGAAGCGGGTCCGCTGTAGGGCATGATATTGCCGATCTTGATTTCGGTGTCCGTTACACCCGGATCATATTTTTTTTGAGCAAGTGCGCCGCTGCTTGTGGCTGCGAGCATCGTGAGCGCAGCCGAAAGTACTGCAAGTCCAGACTTGGTCCTCATTAGCTTACTCCCTGATCTTGGTCGTTTCCTCTTCTCTTCTTTGTTCGTTTCTTCGTTGAAAGCTCTTAGCGGCTTCGAAAGCTCTAGCGGCTTCGCGGATATTCAATACCTTTTGCCAAAGCCGTTCAATAAAAAGCCCCCTGCGACAACGTCGCAGAGGGCTCATTTATCAGTCGAATGAACTATTCTCGTTTCGCAGGGCGAAAGAGATTAGTGGCTGAGTTCGCCGCTGATGACCGGTCCGAACAGGTCGTACTTGTCGCCGTTGAATTTCATCATTTGAAGCTGCTCGATCGGATAGAAGTCCGTCGGGCTGGTGGTGATGGCGACACCAGGCAGCAGCGTATCCGGCGCAAAGGCCTTCAGGCTCGCCGCCTGCTTCATGATGTTTTCGCGGGTCAGGTTGTCGCCGGCCTGCTTCAGCACCTGCACAAGGGTCTGAGCCTGGCCGTAGCCATAGACGACGGAACCATCGGTCTTGTTCATGTCGGGAGCATACTTGGCAAGGAAAGCGTAGAATTTCTTCATGCCTTCATCGTTGTCCCACTGCGAGTCGGCACCGTCCTTGGCATATGCGGCGGAGAGCAGGCCCTGGGCGTTCTCGAAACCAGCCGGCTTCAGCACGCTGCCGACGGATGCGCCGACGTTGCTCTGGTAGTAGGTTGGCTTCCAACCGCTCTCGGCCACCTTCTTGATCGCCTGAGCGGCAAACTTTGGTGTGGTGATGCTGACGAAGACATCAGCGCCGGACGCCTTGAGCTTGATGATGTGTGAGTCGATGGTCGGCTCGGACACTTCATAGCTCTCTTCCGCAATGATCTGCGAGGCCTTTGCACCAAGACCGTCCTTGAGACCTTTCAGCAGGTCCTTACCGAAGTCGTCGTTCTGATACATGACGGCGATCTTGGCGTCGGGCTTGGTCGACAGCAGGTGCTTGGCGTAAATCCGGCCTTCGCTCTGATAGGCTGGTTGCCAGCCCATGGTCCACGGGAAGCCTTTGTAGTCGCCGAACTTGGTCGCGCCGGTGGCGACGAAGAGCTGCGGCACCTTCTTGGCGTTCATGTATTTCTGGATAGCCGAATTCGACGGAGTGCCGAGCGGTCCGAAGATGAAGAGCACTTCATCGCTTTCGATCAGCTTGCGCGCCTGCTCCACGGCCTTTGGCGGGCTATAGCCGTCGTCATAGGTGACGAACGTGATCTTGCGGCCGTTGATGCCGCCCTGCTCATTGATCATCTTGAAGTAGGCTTCTTCCATCTTGCCGATGACGCCGTAGGCCGAAGCCGGACCGCTGTAGGGCATGATGTTGCCGATTTTGATTTCGGTATCGCTCGCGCCCGTATCGTACTTCTTTTGCGCGAGGGCGCTGCCGCTCGTCATGGCCAGGGCGACGGCCGCCGACAATGCTGCGACGCTGAGTCTGGTAGAAAGCATTTTCACTCCTTAGGGCTTCTTCATTTTTCGAAACAGAGCTTCGATGGTGTAGGCGACTTGCCTCGCGCCATGCGGCACGAGGAAGATGACGGCGATCAACAGCACGCCGAACACGGCGCCTGAGAGGCCTTTGGAAATCCCCTCCGCAATGTTGGGGACGAACACGATGAACACCGAACCGGCGAGCGATCCCGGCAGCCAGCCAACGCCGCCGACCACCATTCCGAGAAAGATGGCAATGGCCAGTTGGATGGTGAAGCTGTCGGGTGCAACAAATTGAACCACGATGGCGCCAAGTGCGCCGGCAATGCCGGTAAACGCGGCGCTGATGCCGAAGGCCAGCGTTTTATAGAGCGGCAGGTCGACGCCCATGGCGGACGCCGCGATCTGGTTGTCGCGAATGGCCATCATGGCGCGTCCCGACCGGCTGCGCAGCAGGTTCACGGACAGCACATAGATCACGATCGAAATAAACAGCGTGAAATAATAGAGCCACATATCCTGTGACATCGGCAGGCCGAACGGCGCATCGGGTTTGGTCACGACCAGGCCCTGCACACCGCCCGTCCACGGTTCGAACACGCCAAGTTTGAGCAACTGCGGCATCGCGACCGCCAGCGCAAAGGTGGCGAGTGCGAGATATACGCCGCTCAGGCGCAGCGCCGGGAAGCCGAACAGGAAGCCGAACAGGAAGCAGATCATGCCCGCCGCCGGGATCGTGACGGCATAGTTGATGTTGTAGTGCTCCATCATGATCCCAGCCGTGTAGGCACCGACCGCGTAGAACGCGCTCTGCCCCAGCGAGAACTGACCGCTTCCGCCGGTCAGGATGTTGAGCGCAAGAATGGCGATGGCGTAGATCAGCACCATCGTCATCTGGAAGATGATGAAGTTCTTCACAAACAGAGGAACGACGATCAGAAGCGCCAGCAAAATCAGCGACGCTGTGGTGCTGACCGTCATCGTCTTTTTGGAAACGGCGGCTCCGACGGCTGCAGGCTTGGCGAGAGAATCCTGAACTGTGCTCATGTTACACTCGCTGCACGATTTTGCGGCCGAACAAGCCGGAAGGTTTGATGACAAGCACGACAATGATGAGGGCCAGCGCGATCGGCAGCTTCAATTCGTTGCCGACACCGGGAATGTAGGTGCCGACCAGGTTTTCGAAGACACCGACGAGGAAGCCGCCGACCACGGCGCCGAATGGGCTGGTCAGGCCGCCAAGCACAGCTGCGGCAAAGCCGTAGAGCAGGATGCCGCCCATCATGTTGGGCTCCAGGAACACAACAGGGGCGATCAGCATGCCGGCGATGGCGCCGATGGCGCTCGCCATGCCCCAGCCCAGCGCGATCATCCAGCTGGTGTTGATGCCGACGAGGCGGGCAGACTCCGGCATTGCCGCCGCCGCGCGCATGGCGAGGCCGATGCGCGTGAAGCGGAAAAACCCATACAGCAAGAGCAGCAGAACAAGCGTGACGCCGATCATTCCAGCCTGGTGAGTGCTGATCAACTGGCTACCGAGGAAGCCGGATGATCCGAACGGCGACGGAAACTGCTTGATGGTGAAGTCCCAGGTCAGGCCCGCCACGCTGTTGAGGATCGCGAACAGCGCGATGAAGCCCGCGACATGGACAAGGACTGGGGCATTGGTCAGCGGCTTAAATAGTGTCCGCTCGATCGCGATGCCGCCGACGAACGAGATCACCAGCGTGAGGAGAAATGCCGGCCAGAAGCTCAGGCCCCATTGCATCAGCTGCCAGGCGATGAACGTCGAAAACATCGCCATTTCGCCCTGAGCGAAATTGAGGTGATCGATCGCCTGATAGATCATGACGACGGCCAGCGCCATGCAGGCGTAAATTGCGCCGGTGGCGATGCCAGCCAGGACTTGGTTGGTAAACAGTTCCATAGCCGGTTCCTCAGTATCCGAGATACGACTTGCGTATATTTTCGTCGTTCGCGATCTCGTTGGCGTTGCCCTGCATCACGATGCGGCCGGTTTCGATTACGTAGGCTTTCTGCGCGATCTCAAGGGCGAGTTGCGCATTCTGTTCCACCACCAGGATCGAGACTTTATCCTCGCGATTGATCTTGCCGAGGATGCCGAACAGGTCGCGCACGATGAGAGGCGCGAGGCCGAAGGACGGCTCGTCCAACAGCATCAATCGGGGACGCAGCATGAGCGCGCGGGCAACCGCCAGCATCTGCTGTTCGCCGCCCGACAACGTGCCTGCCTGCTGCGTATGCCGCTGCTTGAGCACGGGGAAATGCGCATACATGCGCTCGATGTCGCTGTCGATCGCCTTTCTGTCGTTCCGCGAGATCGCGCCGAGCTGAAGATTTTCCTCGACCGTCATGTTGGTGAAGGTGCCGCGGCCTTGAGGCACATGCGCGATGCCGAGGCGGACGATGTTTTCGGTCGACATGCCGGCGAGCGGCTTGCCTTCGAATTCGATCGCGCCTGTTGAGCGGATCATGTTGCAGATCGCGCGTAGCGTCGTCGTCTTGCCGGCCCCGTTGGCGCCGAGCAGCGTGGTCACGCTGCCTTCGTTGAGCGAAAGCTCCAGTCCGTGCAAAGCCTGGACCTGTCCGTAGTAGGCGCGCAGATCCTTGATCGTCAGCAGCGTCGTCATGCGTCCTTGCTCCCGAGATAGGCCTTGATAACGTCGGGATCGGACTGCACGGCGGCGGGCGTGCCTTCAGCGAGTTTCTTGCCAAAATTAAGCGCAACGACGTGATCGGCGATCGACATCACCAGTCCCATGTGGTGTTCGACCAGAAGAACGGTGATGTCGCGTTCGTCGCGAACGCGGCGGATCAAGTCACCGAGGCTGTAGACTTCCTCGTGATTGAGGCCGCCGGCTGGCTCGTCGAGGAGCAGGATCTTTGGTTCGGTCGCGAGCGCGCGGCCGAGCTCGACGCGCTTCTGCGTTCCGAACGGAAGTCCGGCCACTTCACGATCGGCGACATCATGCAGATCGAGATAGGTCAGGATTTCGTCGACTTTGATATTGAGATCGTGCTCTTCGCTGCGAACCCACGGCAGCTTCAGCGCATCGCTGATGATGTCGCTCTTGGTGCGGGAATGCCCGCCGATGCGTATATTGTCGCGCACCGTCAGGCGCGGAAACAGCGCAACGTTCTGAAACGTGCGGCCGATACCAGCAGCTGCAATCTGCGAAGGTTGACGGTTGAGAATGCTTTTTCCCTCCATCAGGATATCCCCCGTGGTGGGCTGATAGAGTCGGCTGAGACAATTGAAGAGTGTCGTCTTGCCGGCGCCGTTCGGGCCGATCAGACCGAGAATATGGCCCTTCTTCATCTCGAACGAGACGCCATTCAGCGCAACGATGCCGCCGAACACGACGCTGACGTCGCGAACCGCAAGCAGGGGATCCTGTCCCTGCGCGACCTGTGCCTGCGTCATACGCGGACGCTCACAGCCTGAAAACCGCAGCAGCCGCGGTTATCCAATCCCCTCAGTAACGCGCGCAACTTTCCCTCCTGACGGCTTCAGTTTCTTTGTGTCGGCAATTTCTTTGTTTTGTGATTTGCGCATAACGACATTGCCCGTCATTGCGGCTTCGATGTTCCTTACCATCGCGACAAGACGTGGTCCAATGTCGTTCAGCAAAGCCTCTTCGGTGAACTTAAACGCTGGCGCGCCGCAATTGAATGCATAAGGTCCAGTGCCGTCATTCAACTTTAGTGCGACGCCGACAGCATGAATGTCGTTGTGCCATTCGCCAGCCGACATTACGAAACCGTGCTTGGCCACGGTCTCGCCTGCGCGCTCGATGCCGTCACGCATTTTCGGCCAGCGATGTCCGACGTGTTCTTTTATGTCGTGCAGCAATTCAGCGCGTTCTTCTTCCGGAAGCGCCCAAAGATATGCACGGCCCATGGCGGATGTTGCGATTGGAACGCGCGATCCGACATCAAGCAACACGCCGACGGTGAGTTCGCTGCGACTCTGTCCGAAATAAATCATGCTGAGACGATCGCGCGCGCCGACCGCAACCGCGCCGCCGGTCTCCCGCATCAATTGATCCCGATATGGGTCCGACACGTGGCGAACGCCCATATTTGCGAGCGCGGCGTAACCGAGCGCCATGGCGGCTGGTGCGAGCTGATACTTTTCGAACCGCGGCACCTGCGTGAGATAACCGAGTTTTGTAAGAGTGTACGTCAACCGCGAAATGGTCGGCTTCGGCAAATTCGTGCGCGCCGCGATTTCCTGATTGCCGAGCAGTCCGTCATTGGGGCGAAACGCGCGCAAGACATCAAGGCCGCGCGAGAGTGCGACGACGAAACTGCGATCAGTCGCAGATTTCTTTGGTGCCCGTTTCATGTTCCGCTGCATGGATGGTCTTCGTTGACAAGGCACGTGCTTCAAAATATGCCTCCATGTCAAGATGTGGAATTAAGTTCCGCTCTGCGAAACAAGCGAAAAGGCCTCGTTTTAAGGGAGAGTTGCGTGAGCGAAGTGGTCAAGGTGGAACGTCACGACGCAGTTGCAATCGTCATGGTCGATAGTCCTCCGGTGAATGCACTGAGTGCTGCAGTGCGAAAGGGCATCCTTGACGGGGTCAAGAATGCCGCTGCCGACCAACAAGTTCAGGCCATTGTCATTGCGTGCGCGGGCCGCACCTTCATTGCAGGCGCTGACATCACCGAGTTCGGCAAGCCGCCGCAGTCGCCAAGCCTTCACGAGGTCATTGTCGAAATTGAAAATTGTCCGAAGCCGGTGGTGGCGGCCATCCATGGCACCGCACTCGGTGGCGGGTTGGAACTGGCGCTCGGATGTCATTTCCGTGTCGCGGTCAAGGATGCAAAGCTCGGTCTGCCTGAAGTGAAGCTCGGTTTGCTGCCGGGTGCGGGTGGAACGCAGCGTCTGCCTCGTGCGGTCGGACCCGAACTCGCGGTGAAGATGATCGTGACCGGAGATCCGATCGGCGCGTCGGACGCCTTGAAGGCCGGCTTGATCGAAGAAATTATCGAGAGCGAGCCTGCGGTCGGCGGTGAGGCATTTGCGCGCAAAGTGCTCGCTGAAAAGCGCCCGCTGCGCAGGCTGCGGGACGACGACGCCAAGCTGGCGGCGGCGAAGGCCGATCGTGCAATCTTCACCAATGCGGCAGCTGCGGCAAATAAGCGCAACCGCGGTCTGGATGCGCCGCTTGCGGCTGCCGAGGCGGTGAGCTTCTCGCTCGACACGCCGTTCGACGAAGCCCTGAAGAAGGAGCGCGATTCCTTCCTCAAGCTGATGAATGGCGATCAGTCGAAGGCGCAGCGCTATGCGTTCTTTGCGGAGCGCGAGGCAGCGAAGGTGTCCGGCGTTCCCGAGGGCACCAAGCCGCGCAAGGTCGAGAAGGTTGCCATTATCGGCGCTGGCACCATGGGCGGCGGCATTGCGATGTCATTCGCCAATGCGGGCATCCCGGTGACGCTGATTGAGACCGGCGACGAGCAGCTCAAGCGCGGCCTCGGCATCATGCAGAAGAATTACGAGGCAACGGCGGCGCGCGGCGGCATTCCGGCGGATGCGCCGGCCAAGCGCATGGCGCTCATTACCGGCGTTGTCGGCCTCGAAAACGTGAAGGATGCGGACCTCATCATCGAAGCCGTGTTTGAGACGATGGCGATCAAGAAGGAGGTTTTCACCAAGCTTGATCAGTATGCCAAGCCGGGGGCCGTGCTCGCCAGCAACACGTCGTATCTCAACATCAACGAGATTGCCGCAATCACCAAGCGTCCGCAGGATGTGCTGGGCATGCACTTCTTCAGCCCGGCCAACGTGATGAAGCTGTGCGAAATCGTTCGCGCCGAAAAAACCGCGCCGGATGTGCTGCTGACGGCTGTTGCCGTTGCGCGCCGGATTGCCAAGGTGCCCGCAGTAGTGGGTGTGTGCGACGGCTTCGTCGGCAACCGCATGCTGGCGGCCCGTTCCAAGCAGTCCGAGAAGTTCCTGTTCGAGGGGGCTTTGCCGCAGCAGGTCGACGCTGTGGTCACCAAGTTCGGTATGCCGATGGGACCGTTTGCCATGGGCGATCTCGCAGGCCTCGATATCGGCTGGCGCTCGCGCAAGGATCGCGGCATCAAGTCCGAGATCGCCGACGCGCTTTGCGAAGCTGGCCGCTTCGGCCAGAAGACCGGCAAGGGCTACTACAAGTACGAGGCTGGTTCGCGTGCACCGCTGCCGGATCCGGAAGTCGAAAAGCTGATCGAAGAAACCTGCGCGCGTCTTGGCCTCAAGCGCCGCACCATCAGCGATGACGAGATCCTCGAGCGCATGATCTATCCGATGGTCAACGAGGGGGCGCGTATCCTTGAAGAGAAGATCGCGTCACGCCCCAGCGATATCGATGTCATCTGGCTCTATGGTTACGGCTGGCCGATCTATCGCGGCGGTCCGATGTTCTATGCCGATCAGGTCGGCCTGAAGCACATCGCGGAGCGGCTGTCGTTCTACGCCAAGCAGACCAACGATCCGTCACTCGAACCGGCGCCGCTGTTGAAGCGCCTTGCAGACGAAGGCAAGACATTCGCATCGCTCGCCAAGGGCTGATCGATGACGCACCCTGGGGAGCAGCACTACCCGGAAGGCGTTCGCTGGGATGCACCAATCGCCCGCGGAACCTTGCCGGATCTGCTGTCGAAGGCGGCTTCCGATTTTGGATCGCGTACCGCGATCGAATTTCGGGAGCGCCCGATCACCTTCGTTCAGTTGAAGGGCATGGCTGACGTTGCGGCATCAGCCTTTCTGCGTGCCGGATACGGCAAGGGCGCGTCGATTGCGCTGTTTCTCGGTAATACGCCGGACCACCCGACCAACTTCTTCGGCGGGCTGACAGCCGGTGCACGTATCGTGCATCTCAGTCCGCTCGACGGTGAAATCGCGCTGTCGCACAAGCTGACGGACAGCGGCGCCCGCATTCTCGTGACTTGCAATTTGGCGGCACTGCTGCCGATGGCGTTGAAGTTCCTTAACAAGGGGCTGCTTGATCGTCTGATCGTTTGCGAGGATGCGACCTGGGGTGATGTCGGCAATACGGTCGCGGCGATTCCGGACGATCCGCGAATTGTGACCTTCAAGCAGTTCGTTGAAGGAGCGCAGCCGCCGGCTTCGTGGCCGTCCGTCAGTTCCGATGACATCGCGTTGCTGCAGTATACCGGCGGGACCACCGGCCTGCCGAAAGGCGCGATGCTGACCCATGGCAACCTGACGTCGGCGGTGTCGATCTATGATGTCTGGAATGCGCAAGCGAAAGCCGAACGCAACACCATCGAGCGCGTCATCCTGGTGTTGCCGCTGTTCCACATCTACGCGTTGACCGTGGTCTTGTTGCGAAACATCCGCAATGGGGACCTCATCTCGATGCATCAGCGATTCGATGTTCAGGCCGTGATGCGTGACATCGAGGAAAAGCGCGCCACATATTTCCCCGGCGTGCCGACCATGTGGATCGCCATTGCCAATCTGCCGGATCTCGACAAGCGGGACCTGTCGTCATTGGTGAGTGCAGGGTCGGGTGGCGCACCGCTGCCGGTCGAGGTTGCCAAGATCTTCGAGAAGAAAACTGGCCTGACGCTGAAGAGCGGCTGGGGTATGACCGAGACCTGTTCACCAGGCACGAGCCATCCTCCGGAAGGGCCGAGCAAACCGGGCTCCATCGGCCTCATGCTGCCGGGCATCGAAATGGACGTGGTGTCTCTGGACGATCCGAAGCAGGTTTTGCCGGTCGGTGAAACCGGAGAGATCCGTGTCCGTGGTCCGAACGTCACGCGCGGTTACTGGAATCGGGAAAAGGAAACCGCCGAAGCCTTTGTCGGCGATCGCTTCCTGACCGGGGACATCGGCTACATGGACAGCGATGGCTATTTCTATCTGGTCGATCGCAAGAAGGACATGATCATTTCCGGCGGGTTCAACGTTTACCCGCAGATGATCGAGCAGGCGATCTATCAGCATCCCGCGGTCCAGGAAGTCATCGTGATCGGCATTCCAGATGATTATCGTGGCGAGGCCGCGAAGGCTTTCGTGACGTTGCGTGCCAACGCGTTGCCGTTCACGATCGAAGAATTGCGCGAATTCCTCACCGGCAAACTAGGCAAGCACGAGTTGCCGGTGGCCGTTGAATTCGTGAAAGAACTGCCGCGTACGAGTGTCGGCAAACTGTCCCGGCACGAACTGCGCTCTCAACAACGCAAACAACCGCAACAACTTGTCACAGGAGGTCACCCATGACCGAGGCCGTTATCGTTTCCACTGCTCGCACACCGATCGGCAAGGCCTTTCGTGGCGCCCTCAACAACACCGAAGGTGCGACCCTGTTCGGTCATGCCATTTCGCACGCCGTTTCTCGCGCCGGCATCGACGGCGCCGAAGTCGAAGACGTGGTGATGGGCTCGGCGCTGCAGCAGGGCGCGACCGGTGGCAACATCGCGCGCAAGGCGCTGCTCCGTGCGGGTCTGCCTGTGAGCGTTGCCGGCACGACAATCGACCGTCAGTGCGCCTCGGGCCTGCAGGCGATCGCGCTGGCCGCGCGTTCGGTCATCTATGACGGTCTCGATATCGCCGTTGCAGGTGGTGGCGAGTCCATCAGCCTGGTGCAGAACGAGCACATCAACAAGTTCCACGCTGTCGATCCCGAACTCATGGCGATGAAGGGCGACGTTTACATGCCGATGCTCGATACCGCCGAAGTGGTGTCGAAGCGTTATGGCATCTCGCGTGAGAAGCAGGACGAGTACTCACTCGAGAGCCAGCGTCGCACGGCTGCCGGGCAGCAGGGCGGCCGCTTCAAGGAAGAAATCGCACCGATCTCGGCCAAGATGGCTGTGGTCAACAAGGAAACCAAGGAAGTGTCGTTCAAGGACGTCACCCTGTCGCAGGACGAGGGCCCGCGTCCGGACACCACTGCGGAAGGTCTCGCCGGTCTGAAGCCGGTGCGTGAAAACGGCTTTATCACCGCGGGCAACGCCAGCCAGCTCTCGGACGGCGCCAGCGCAGCTGTTATCATGAGCGACAAAATGGCCGCCAAGAAGGGCCTGAAGCCGCTCGGCATTTTCCGCGGCTTCGTCTCCGCAGGCTGCGAACCGGACGAAATGGGTATCGGCCCGGTGTTCGCGATTCCACGTCTGCTGCAGCGTCACGGCCTCAAGATCGACGACATCGACATCTGGGAGCTGAATGAAGCTTTCGCCGTTCAGGTCATCTACTGCCGCGACAAGCTCGGCATCGACCCGGAAAAGCTCAATGTCAACGGCGGTTCGATTGCCGTCGGTCATCCGTATGGCATGACCGGTTCGCGCCTCGCCGGCCACGTGCTGATCGAAGGCCGCCGCCGCAAGGCGAAGTACGGCGTCGTGACCATGTGCGTCGGTGGCGGCATGGGCGCCGCCGGACTGTTCGAAATTCTCCAGTAACGACTCTTAAGGAGGGTCCGATGGATCTCAGCTTCACCAAGGAAGAACTGGCGTTTCGCGACGAGGTGCGGACCTTCTTCAATGAGAATGTCCCGGCGTCTACGCGCCAGAAAATGCAGGAAGGCCGCCACCTCGGCAAAGAGGATCTCGTCAACTGGCAGCGTATCCTGAACAAGAAGGGCTGGGCGGTGACGCACTGGCCGAAGGAATACGGCGGTACCGGCTGGACGCCGGTGCAGCAGTATATTTTCAACGAAGAAATGCAGATGGCGCCGGCACCGTCGCCGCTGCCATTCGGCGTCAGCATGGTCGGCCCGGTGATCTACACTTTCGCGAACGAGGCGCAGAAGAAATACTTCCTGCCGCGCATCGCGAATATCGATGACTGGTGGTGCCAGGGCTTTTCCGAGCCAGGTTCGGGGTCGGATCTCGCCTCGCTCAAGACCAAAGCGGAGCGGAAGGGCGACGTCTATGTGATCAACGGTCAGAAGACCTGGACCACGCTGGCGCAATACGCCGACTGGATCTTCTGTCTCTGCCGCACGGATCCGGCCGCCAAGAAGCAACAGGGTATCTCGTTCATTCTGGTCGACATGAAGTCGCGCGGGATCACCGTGCGCCCGATCCAGACCATCGATGGCAGCCACGAGGTCAACGAAGTTTTCTTCGATAACGTTGAGGTGCCGGTCACCAATCTCGTCGGCGAGGAAAACAAGGGCTGGGATTATGCCAAGTTCCTGCTCGGCAACGAGCGCACCGGCATTGCCCGCGTTGGCGTGTCCAAGGAGCGCATTCGCCGTATCAAGGAACTGGCCGCCAAGGTCGAGTCCGCTGGACGCCCGATCATCGAGGATGAAAAATTCCGCGAGAAGCTCGCCGCTGTCGAGATCGAGCTGAAGGCGCTCGAGCTGACGCAGCTCCGCGTGGTAGCCAATGAAGGTAAGCACGGGAAGGGCAAGCCCGATCCGGCGTCGTCGATTCTCAAGATCAAGGGTTCGGAAATCCAGCAGGCAACGACCGAACTGATGATGGAAGTCATCGGGCCGTTCGCGGCGCCTTACGACGATCACGAGCATGGTTCGAACGAAGCGATGGATTGGACCACGCAGATCGCGCCGAGCTACTTCAACAACCGCAAAGTCTCCATCTACGGAGGCTCGAACGAAATTCAGCGCAACATCATCACCAAGGCCGTTCTCGGTTTGTGATTTGAGGAATTAAAATGGATTTTGATTTGTCCGAGGAGCAGCGGCTCCTGAAGGATAGCGTCGACGGTTTGCTTACGGATTCCTACGATTTCGAACAACGTAAGAAGTACGTGGCCGAAAAGGGCGGCTGGAGCAAAGCGGTCTGGGGCAAGCTTGCAGAGCAGGGCCTGCTGGGTCTGCCGTTTTCGGAGGAAGACGGCGGGTTCGGCGCTGGTGCGATCGAAACCATGATCGTCATGGAAGCGTTGGGCAAGGCGCTCGTCGTGGAGCCTTATCTGGCGACCGTCGTGCTTGGCGGCGGCTTCCTGCGCCGCGGCGGTTCGGCCGAGCAGAAGGCTGCCTACATTCCGTCGATCATCGATGGCAGCAAGACGCTGGCCTTTGCGCAACTGGAAAAGAATTCGCGCTACGATCTCGGCGATGTCTCGGCCACGGCCAAGAAGAAGGGCAACGGCTGGGTTATCGACGGCGAGAAGTTTGTCGTTTTGAATGGCGACTCGGCGGATACGTTGATCGTCACGGCGCGGACCAAGGGTGGCCAACGTGATCGCAACGGCATCGGCCTGTTTCTGGTGCCGGCCAATGCGAAGGGCGTCACCATCAAGGGCTATCCGACCCAGGACAGCCTGCATGCGGCAGACATCTCGTTTTCTGGCGTCGAGGTTGGCGCGGATTCCGCCATCGGCGATCCGGAGAACGCTTTGCCGTTGATCGAGCAGGTCGTGGACGATGCCCGCATTGCGATGTGTGCCGAGGCCGTCGGCGCGATGGACGAGTCGTTGAAGGCCACCGTCGAATATCTCAAGACACGTACGCAATTTGGCGTTGCGATCGGAACGTTCCAGACGCTTCAGCACCGGGCCGCGGACATGTTCGTGGCGCTTGAACAGGCCCGCAGCATGTCGATGTTCGCCACCATGGCGGGCGACTTCACCAATGCGAAGGAACGTGCCAACGCTGTCGCAGCTGCGAAAGTGCAGATCGGCAAATCGCTGAAGTTCGTCGGCCAGCAGGCGATCCAGCTGCATGGCGGTGTCGGCATGACCATGGAGTTCAAGATCGGTCACTACTTCAAGCGGCTGACCATGATCGAAAACACCTTTGGTGACACCGATTATCACCTGCGTCGTGTCAGCGCGCAGGGCGGCTTGATCTGACGGCAATCGGAGACGCAGCCATGACAAAGTCGCCATTCGATCTGGCGGGAAAGGTGGCTGTCGTCACCGGTTCAAGCCGGGGCATCGGCCGTTCCTCCGCCGAACTTCTCGCCCGCATGGGCGCGAAGGTGGTGGTGTCCAGCCGCAAGGCGGATGCCTGCCAGGACGTTGCGGACGGCATTCGCAAGGAGGGCGGTGACGCGCACGTCATCGCCTGCAACATCAGCCGCCGCGAGGAAGTCGAGGCGCTGATCAACGGCACCATCAAGCACTATGGTCAGCTCGATATTCTCGTCTGCAATGCGGCGGTGAATCCTTATTACGGACCGCTGCTCGACATTACCGACGAGGCGTTCGACAAGATCATGGGCTCGAACGTCAAGAGCAACATCTGGCTGTCCAGCCTCGCGATTCCGAAGATGGCCGAGCGTGGCGGCGGATCGGTGATCATCATCTCCAGCATCGGCGGTCTGCGTGGTTCGACCGTCATCGGCGCCTACGGCATCTCGAAAGCAGCGGACTTTGCATTGTGCCGCAGCCTCGCCGGCGAATGGGGGCCGAAGAACGTGCGGGTCAATTGCATCGCGCCGGGTCTGGTGAAGACCGATTTCGCCCGCGCGCTGTGGGAGGATGAAGCCAATCTCAAGCGCCGGACGGCGACGACGCCGTTGCGCCGCATCGGCGAACCGCACGAGATTGCCGGAGCCGTCGTGTATCTGGCGTCCGATGCGTCGACCTTTATGACGGGTCAGACGATCGTCATCGACGGCGGTGTGACAACGGCTGCCGTTTGATCTCCACTTTGCGGCGGATTCTTTGAAGGGGCTCCTTTTTGGAGCCCCTTTTTGTATGCGTTGCGCGGGTTGACGGATGCGGTGGCAATCGGTTTGCTTGCGTCCAACCGCTGAAATGAAAGCGATTTGAGGAAACGACATGGCGTCCCACATTCTGGCCATTGATCAGGGCACGACTTCATCCCGTGCCATCGTATTTCGAGCTGATATCTCGATAGCAGCGCAGGCCCAGCGGGAATTCCAGCAGCATTTTCCGGCGTCCGGCTGGGTCGAGCATGAGCCGGAAGACATCTGGACGTCGACCATCGCGACCTGCCGTGAGGCTATGGGCAAGGCCAATGTCACCGCGGCCGATATTGCCGCCATCGGCATCACCAATCAGCGCGAGACAACGGTGGTATGGGACCGCGCCACGGGCCGCGCCGTGCACCGGGCCATCGTCTGGCAGGATCGGCGCACGGCGGAGTTTTGCGCCAAACTGAAAGCTGAAGGACACGAGCCTGCCATCAGCGCCAAGACAGGCCTGATTATCGACCCCTATTTTTCGGGGACAAAAGTCGCATGGATTCTCGATCACGTACCGGGCACACGCGAACGCGCCGAGCGCGGCGAGTTGATGTTCGGCACCGTCGACAGCTATCTGCTGTGGCGGCTGACCGGGGGCAAGGTCCATGCGACGGACGCGACCAACGCGTCACGTACGCTGCTGTTCAACATCCACACCGGCCAGTGGGATGATGATCTGCTCAAGCTGCTGAGGGTGCCGCGCTCGATGTTGCCGGACGTGCGGGATTCGTCGGCCGACTTTGGTGAAAGTGTTCCGGAGCTGTTTGGCGGGGCGATCGCCATTCGCGGCATTGCGGGCGACCAGCAAGCGGCGGTCATTGGTCAGGCGTGTTTCACGCCGGGCATGATGAAATCGACCTACGGCACCGGATGTTTTGCGCTGTTGAACACGGGCACCACGGCAGTGGCCTCCAAGAACACACTGCTGACGACGATTGCCTATCAACTGAATGGCCAGCGAACCTATGCGTTGGAAGGCTCCATCTTTGTCGCCGGCTCCGCCGTGCAGTGGCTGCGCGACGGCCTCGGAATCATCAAAAGTGCCAGCGAGACCGGGACGCTCGCTGACCAGTCTGATCCGATGCAGTCGGTTTATCTCGTGCCTGCTTTTGTCGGGCTCGGCGCGCCCTACTGGAATCCGCGTGTACGTGGTGCGTTGTTCGGGTTGACCCGCAACACCGGGCCGGCCGAATTGGCGCACGCGACGCTGGAAAGCGTGTGTTATCAGACCTACGATCTATGGGCCGCGATGCGCGCCGACTGGCCTGAGGCATCGGACGCGAATACCGTGTTACGTGTCGACGGCGGCATGACGGCGTCCGACTGGACCATGCAGCGCCTCGCTGATTTGCTCGATGCGCCGGTGGATCGGCCGATGATCCAGGAAACCACGGCGCTCGGCGCGGGCTATCTCGCAGGGCTTGGTGCGGGTGTCTATCCGGAGCCGGCGCGCTTCGCCGACAGCTGGCGGCTCGAGCATCGCTTCAAGCCGAACATGAGTGAAGCCACGCGCACGCGGAAGCTCACAGGATGGTCGCAGGCGGTGAAGGGCGTGCTGGCGAGCGATCCGGGCGAATAGTTTCCATACACATCAAACGGCGGCTTTGAGCCGCCGTTTGATTTATCGCTGAGTATACGCTGCGTCAGTGATTACTGACAGATCGCGCCACTCTTTGTGATGGTTCCCGGACGGCATGAAAAGCCGTTTCGCGCGTCATAGTCTGGTGAACCGGGCATTGCGATGCCGTCGTAACTGTAAGTGGAATAGGCATCGCCATAACCGGGTCCGCCCCAGCCCATGGTGTCGGCCGATGCATAAGACCCGCCGTAACGCACGCGGTTGCCATATGCATAGCCGCCTGCGTCGCCGTAGTACGGCCCTCGGTTATAGTAGGCGGTGTTGTTATAGTACGGGCCGCCAAATGGTGCAGTTGCGACCGCTCCCGCGGTGTTCAGAGCGCCGGCGGTAATTGCGCCGGCCGTGCCGATCGCACCGCCCACAATTCCACCCGCGACTGCTCCTGGTCCACCGTCCCAATTGTTCTGACGATAGGCCGTACGGTCACGATACATCGCGCGGTTCTGCATGCGCGCCTGATGTTTCGTGCCCTTCATGTGAGCCCCCGCGTGGGGCTTCACATAATCCCTTGCCATAACAGGTGTTGCGGCCAGCGCACTCACAGCCGCTACTGCGGCGAGCAATGTCACCTTCTTCATCGTTGAACTCCTTATTTTTGCGGGACGAAAACAGACGGGTCTTCAACCCAGCGCGCGGCTCGCCGTTCCCTGTTCCGTATCAAATGACATCACACGCACGTGAGAAATCGAGTTCCGCTTTTGTGCGGATCGATCTGCCTTTTCACCCTCTGCTGCTAACGCGCAGCAGAGGTTCAGGTTCTCATGGTGAGGCAGCGTTATTGTCGCAATTTGTGTGGCGTCCGGCAGTTGCGGGACAAAGCCAAACTAGCTCGCTTGCGCTGTTTTCTTGCGATACTGCAGATGGAATGCGCAGTTGCATCCGGGAGGATGTGATGCCGTGTCGGCGGTCGCTTCCTCTGCCTGCGGGAGGGCATTGGAGTTCGCAGTCGGGATATAGTTCAAGATCGGCGCGAGCCAACGCTCGATCTGTTCAGAAGAGTATCCCTTACGCGCTGCGTAATCCTCGACCTGATCGCGCTCGATTTTGCCGACGCCGAAATAATAACTTTCGGGATGGCTGAAATAGAGACCCGAGACCGACGAGCCGGGCCACATCGCATAGCTCTCGGTGAGCTTCACGCCTGCGGTTTGTTCGGCATCGAGCAGGCGGAACAGGGTGGCCTTCTCGGTGTGATCGGGTTGCGCGGGATATCCCGGCGCAGGGCGGATGCCCTGGTATTGCTCAAGGATCAACTGATCGCTGGAGAGCGCTTCATCCGGAGCATAACCCCAGAATTCCTTGCGCACGCGCTCGTGCATGCGTTCGGCAAAAGCCTCGGCGAGACGGTCCGCCAGCGCCTTCACGAGAATCGATGAGTAGTCGTCATTGGCGTTCTTGAAGCGATCCGCGATCACATCTTCGCCAATGCCGGCGGTGACGACGAACATGCCGACATAATCAGGCACGCCGCTGGTCTGAGGTGCGATGAAGTCCGATAGCGCCGCGTTAAAGCGGCCCTCGCGCTTTTCCAACTGCTGGCGCAACGTATGCAGCGTCGCAATCGGTGTCTTGCGGGATTCATCCGTGTAGAGAACGATGTCGTCGCCTTCGGCATTCGCGGGCCAGAAGCCAATCGTGGCGCTCGCCTTGAACCAGTTCTCTTTGATGATCCGATCCAGCATCTTGCGGGCGTCCTCATAGAGCGACCGCGCGGCTTCGCCGACTTTCGGATCATCGAGGATGGCAGGGAAACGCCCGGCCAATTCCCAGGTCTGAAAGAACGGCGTCCAGTCGATGTATTCGGCCAGTTCTGCCAGCGAATAATCGGTGAAGCTTTTGGTACCGAAGAAGGCGGGTTTGGTCGGCTTGGTTTGCGACCAATCGATCTTCAAAGCGTTGTTGCGCGCGTCCTGCAGCTTCAGCCGTTTCTTGTCCTGCTGGGCGCGGAAGTGCGCCGAGGAGATCTTTGCATAGTCGGCTCGGATCTCACGCGCGTAGTCGATGCGCTTGTCGAGGGACAGCAGCGACGACGCGACACCGACCGCGCGGCTGGCATCATTGACGTGGACAACAGGGCCGCGCTTGTAGGCCGGATCGATCTTCACGGCGGTGTGGACGCGGCTGGTGGTGGCGCCGCCGATCAACAGCGGAATATCGAGCCCCTGACGTTCGAGTTCGGAGGCAAGGAACACCATTTCGTCGAGCGACGGCGTGATCAGTCCCGACAGGCCGATGATGTCGGCCTGTTCGGCCTTGGCTGTATCGATGATCTTGGCGGCGGGCACCATGACGCCGAGATCGACCACTTCGAAGTTGTTGCACTGGAGCACGATGCCGACGATGTTTTTGCCGATGTCGTGGACGTCGCCCTTTACGGTCGCGAGCACGATCTTGCCGGCTGAGTTACGCCCATCTCCGGCAATACCCTTCGCTTGATTGCGCGCTTTTTCCTCTTCCATGAACGGCATCAGATAGGCGACCGCCTGCTTCATGACGCGGGCGGACTTCACCACCTGCGGCAGGAACATCTTGCCGTCGCCGAACAGGTCACCGACGATATTCATGCCGGCCATCAGCGGGCCTTCGATGACTCCCAACGGCCGGTCGACAGTGAGACGCGCGGCTTCGGTGTCAGCCTCGATGAATTCCGTGATGCCGTTAACGAGAGCGTGCGACAGCCGCTTCTCCACCGGCCATTCGCGCCAAGCCAGATCGGCTTCCTTGGTCTGCTTTTCTTGGCCGCGGAATTTCTCCGCCAGCGCCAGCAGTCGCTCCGACGCGCCGGGATCGCGATTGAGGATGACGTCTTCGCAAACTTGCCGCAACTCGGCATCGATGTCGTCGTAGATGACCATCTGCCCGGCATTGACGATGCCCATGTCCATGCCGGCCTTGATGGCATGATACAGGAACACCGAGTGCATGGCCTCGCGCACCGGTTCATTGCCTCGGAACGAGAACGAGAGGTTCGAGACGCCGCCGGAAATATGTGCGTGGGGCAGATTCTGGCGGATCCAGCGCGTGGCCTCGATAAAGTCGACGCCGTAATTGTTGTGCTCTTCGAGACCGGTCGCGATCGCGAAGATATTGGGGTCGAAGATGATGTCCTGCGGGGGGAAATCCAGCTTCTCGACCAGAAGATCGTAGGCGCGCTTGCAGATCTCGATCTTGCGCTGATAGGTGTCGGCTTGTCCGGTCTCATCGAACGCCATGACGACAACGGCCGCGCCGTGACGCCGGGCAACGGTCGCCTCGTGGAAAAACTTCTCTTCGCCTTCCTTGAGCGAGATCGAGTTGACGATCGGCTTGCCCTGAACGCACTTCAGGCCGGCTTCGATGACGTCGAACTTCGATGAATCGATCATCACCGGCACGCGGGCAATGTCCGGTTCGGAGGCCACGAGATTGAGGAAGTCGATCATCGCTTGCTTGGAGTCGAGCAGGCCTTCGTCCATGTTGATGTCGATGACCTGGGCGCCGTTCTCGACTTGATCACGAGCCACCTGCAGCGCAGCGGTGTAGTCCGCGTTCTTGATGAGCTTGCGGAAGCGGGCGGAGCCCGTCACGTTGGTGCGTTCACCGACGTTGACGAACGGAATATCCGACGTGAGCGAGAACGGCTCGAGACCCGACAGGCGCAGGAGCGGCGCGATCTCCGGCACGACGCGAGGCTTGTGGGGTGCAACCGCAGCAGCAATCGCCGCGATGTGATCCGGCGTGGTGCCGCAGCAGCCGCCGACCACGTTGACCAAGCCGGCCTGCGCGAACTCGCCGACCAGCCGCGCCATGTATTCGGGGCTCTCATCGTATTGGCCGAATTCGTTCGGCAGCCCGGCGTTGGGATAGGCACAGACAAGCGCATCCGCGACACGGCCGATGTCGGCAATGTGAGCACGTAAATCTTCCGCGCCGAGCGCGCAGTTGAAGCCGATGGTGATCGGATTTGCGTGTTGCACCGAATACCAGAAGGCTTCCGGCAACTGGCCGGACAACAGCCGTCCCGATTTGTCGGTGATAGTGCCCGAAATCATGACCGGTACATAAATGCCACGCGCCTCGGAAATTTCGGAGATCGCGTACAAAGCCGCCTTGGCATTGAGCGTGTCGAAAATGGTCTCGACCAGCAGCAGATCCGCGCCGCCATCGAGCAAGCCGTTGATCTGCTCGCTGTAGGCGATGCGCAGATCGTCGAAGGTGACCGCGCGATAGCCCGGGTTGGCGACGTCCGGTGAAATCGACGCCGTGCGGTTGGTCGGGCCCAGCGCGCCGGCAACAAAACGTGGCTTGCCGTCCTCTGCAGTCGCGCGCTTGGCGGCATTGCGGGCCAGCTTTGCACCTTCGAGGTTCATCTCGTAGGCGATATCGGCCATGTCGTAGTCGGCTTGCGCAATCGATGTGGACGAGAACGTGTTGGTCGCGACGATGTCGGCGCCTGCGCGCAGGTAAGCGTGATGGATGTCCTCGATGGCCTTCGGCTGCGTCAGGATCAGCAGATCGTTGTTGCCGCGAACGTCGCGGTGGAAATCCTTGAAGCGCTCGCCCCGAAAGGCTGCTTCATCGAATTGCAGACCCTGGATCATGGTGCCCATCGCGCCGTCGAGCACGAGGATACGGTCGCGCGCGAGCGCGCGGAAAAGGTCGGCCTGCTGGGATGTTTTCTTGGTCATGGATCAAGCAGCTTTCTGCGCGCCGTTCGGACGGATGCCGAGCAGGTGGCTAATGGCGAATACGAGGTCCGCACGGTTCATCGTGTAGAAGTGAAAGTTCTCGACGCCGCGTGCCGAGAGGTTTTGCACCTGTTCGGCAGCCACCGTGGCCGCGACGAGACGGCGGGTATCGGCGTCGTCATCGAGGCCTTCGAATTTCTTCGCGAGCCATTCTGGCAGCGTCGCGCCTGCGCGCTTGGCGAAATTGCTGGCCAGCTTGAAATTCTGCACCGGCAAGATGCCCGGCACGATGGGGATCGTGATGCCGGCGGCCTGAACGCGATCGAGATAACGGAAATAAAGGTCGTTATCGAAGAAGAATTGCGTGATCGCGCGTGTCGCGCCGGCATCAACCTTGGCTTTCAGGACGTCGATGTCGGCATCGAGATCGGCACTCTCTGGATGCTTCTCCGGATAGGCCGAAACGCTGACTTCCATGTCGCTGTGGTTGCGCTTGATCGCGGCCACGAGATCGGCGGACGTCTGGTAACCTTGCGGATGAGCCTGATAGGCGGTCCCAATTCCGTTCGACGGATCGCCACGCAGGGCGACGATGTGACGGACGCCAACTTCGTAATAGCGCGCGACGACATCATCCACGTCCGCGCAGGTTGCATCGACGCAGGTGAGGTGAGCCGCCGGCGTCAGCTCCGTCTCAGAGAGAATGCGGGCAATGGTGGAGTGGGTGCGTTCGCGAGTCGATCCGCCGGCGCCATAGGTGACAGAGACAAAGTTCGGCGTCAGCGGTGCCAGCCGGCTGATGACCTCCCACAGATTACGCTCCATGTCTTCCGTCTTCGGCGGGAAGAATTCGAAAGAGATCGTCGGGAGCTTTTGCGTCTGTGCGCCGGGTGTTTCGCTTGTCACGCTGGGAGACTCCACATCTGAAAAACCGCACTGCGGTTGGTGCCGGCGGCCTTGGGCAGGTCTCTAAAATAGATGAAAGCAAGGATGTTCAACAGCCCACTGGGGGCGTATTTCTTATGGGAAATTGCCCACTTATTGTGGTTTGGGTCGGTAATAATCCCGATACATGGTCTCGGTGGGAGGAATAAAAGCGGAAAATCTCGATGAAAGATACGCAAATCCCGATGGAAATCGACCTTCTTGTACTTAATAGGGTCTATATTCGTTGGGGTCTTTTGTAGATCTTAGTTTGTCGTTGGTTTCTGCCCACTTGATAGGCGTCATCCGAACGCTTGGGCAGTCTGATCCATGGCCCCTTGTCCACAACGCCTGGACCACTAGCCTAGTCGCATGATTCCATTGTCCATCCTCGATCTTTCGGTGGTCACCACAGCCACCAGGCCGTCCGTGGCGCTGCGCAACAGCATCGATCTCGCGCAGCATGCCGACCAGCTCGGCTACACCCGTTACTGGCTGGCCGAACATCACAACCTGGCGTCGGTCGCGAGTCCGGCGCCTGACATCATGATTGGGCAGATTGCAGCCGCGACGGAACGCATTCGTGTCGGGTCCGGCGGCGTGATGCTGCCCAACCATGCACCGCTGATGGTGGCGGAGCGCTTCAAGATGCTGGAAGCGTTGTTCCCGGGGCGTATCGATCTCGGGCTCGGCCGTGCGCCGGGTACGGACCATGCAACCATTCACGCGCTGCGCAGCAGGTTCGACGGCCGCGAAGGGGACGACTTCGTCGAGCGGCTGATCGAACTGACACTCTGGGAGACGCGTGAGTTTCCGGACGGCCACCCCTATAACAACGTCGTCGCGATGCCGAACGATGCGCCGTTGCCGCCGATCTGGTTGCTCGGATCGAGCGACTACAGCGCGCAGCTGTCGGCGCAAATCGGGATGGGATTCGCATTCGCCCATCATTTCGCATCTCACGACGCCGTGGATGCGATGACGTGGTATCGTGCGCACTTCAAGCCGTCGCGCTGGCGCGACCAGCCGCACAGTATCCTCGCCATCGCGGTCATCATGGCGCCGACCGATGAAGAGGCAGAACGGCTGGTTCTATCGGCGGATCTCAACCGTCTGCTGCGCGACCGCGGCCAGTATCGCCCGCTGCCGAGCATCGAGGAGGCGCTGGCGTATCCCTATAGCGATGCCGAGCGGGCGCACATCGCGCGCAACCGCTCACGGCTGTTCGTGGGCAGCCCGCAAACGGTGATGCAGAAGATCTCGCCGCTGATCGCGGCAAGCGAAGCCGGTGAGGTGATGGTGATTACGGCTGTGTTTGATCACGACGCGCGCAAACGCTCATACAGCCTGATGGCGGACGCGTTCAAGCTCGGAAAACAGGCGGCGGCCTGAATGAGGTTACTCCGCCGCCTTTTCGCTGAACGCGACGCGGAACGGATGGGCGGGATAGACGCCGACGATTCGCAGTTCTTTTGAAAAGAACTTCAGCTCCTCCAAAGCGAAGGCGAGATTGCGGTCCTCGGGGTGGCCATCCACGTCGGCGTAGAATTGAGTGGCGAAGAAATTACCCTCGACCATGTAGCTTTCCAACTTCGTCATGTTGACGCCGTTGGTCGCGAAGCCGCCGAGCGCCTTGTAGAGGGCTGCGGGCAGGTTGCGGACGCGGAATACGAACGTGGTCACCAGCGGGCCGGAATCCCGAGCGGCCCATTTTTCATCGCGCGCCAGAATCACGAAGCGGGTCGTGTTGTGGGATTCGTCTTCGATGTCCTCAGCCAAAATGTCGAGGCCGTAAATATCGGCGGCGAGACGCGAGGCAATCGCAGCACAGCTCTTGTCACCGCGCTCGGCGACGATACGGGCTGAGCCGGCGGTGTCGCCTGCCACGATCGACCTGATTCCGAGCTTGCGGATGATGCGGCGGCATTGGCCCAGCGCATGCACGTGGCTTTCGACGGTCTTGATGTCACCGAGCTTTACGCCGCGTGGCGCCATCAATTGATGGTGGATCGGCAGGAACCATTCGCCGACAATGAAGAGGCCGGACTGGGGCAGCAAGTGATGGATGTCGGCGACACGGCCGGCCACCGAATTCTCAATCGGAATCATGCCGAGATCGGCTTCGCCGGAAGAGATGACCGCAAGGGCGTCTTCAAAGGTGGCGCAAGGTATCGGCGTCGCGTCGGGATAAGCTTCCGCGATCGCGATGTGGGAGTTGGCGCCCGGCTCGCCCTGGAAGGCGATCTTCAAAGTTTTGGTCATGATGGTCTTCCAGCCAATACTTGGCGTGCGGTCTCAAGGTCGTGAGGCGTATCGACGCCCAGCGGCACCGTGTCAACAACGGACACGTCGATCCGCATTCCTGCTTCGAGGGCGCGAAGCTGTTCCAGCTTCTCGCGGATCTCGAGAGGGGAGGGCGGCAGCGCGATGAACCGGGCGAGTGCGCTCCGGCGATAGGCATAGAGCCCGATGTGATGATAGCGCGGGCCGTCGCCGTAGGGCGCAGTCGCGCGGGTGAAGTACAGCGCTCGCAATCGCGCCCCGCCGAGCGGGGAGCCGACGATTTTGACCACGTTGGGGTTGGTGTGTTCCTCGTCCTTGCGAATGATGGCCCCAAGCGTGGCAATATCCACGCCCGGGTCCTCAAGCGGCCCAACGGCGGCCTGGATGTCCGCAGGATCGATGGTGGGCAGGTCGCCCTGGACGTTGACGATGGTCTCGATCTGGCCGGCCTGGTCAAGCGTCTCCAGAGCCTCGAAAATCCGGTCTGATCCGGACGGGTGATCGGCGCGGGTCATGACGGCTTCGCCGCCATGGGCGGTGACCGCCTGGGCGATATCGGGTGAGTCGGTCGCAACCGCCACGCGGCCGATTCGGGCAGCCTGCGCACGCCTGAGCACGTGGACAATCATCGGCAGGCCGCCGATGTCCAGCAGCGGCTTTCCGGGCAGGCGCGTGGCCGCCATCCGGGCGGGAATCAGCACCAAAGTGCGGCTTTCAGTCATCGGAATCGAGGGGCGCTCAGGCGGCCGAATTGATGAGGAAATGATGGGTGTTCTCAAGGAGTCGCCCGTTTATACGGGTTGCCAGAAGGCAGGCAAACCGTTATCTCAACCCCGTTACCTGTGGGGCGCTGCGCGCCTGTCGCAGGGAGCATCCTCATGGCCGTTTCCGCGGCTGCGCATCTCGACATTACGGCCCGGAGCCTGATCGACAATGGACTCCTTTGAACTGAACAAGATCATGGGCGCGGTGCTCGGCACCTGCCTCGTTCTGCTTGTGACCAATTTTACCGCCAACGCGATTTTCTCGCCGAAGACGCCCGAGAAGCCGGGTTTTGAAATCGCGGTGAAGGAAACCGAAGGTGCACCTGGCGCTGCCGCCGCAGCTGCCGCTCCTGCCGAGCCGATCGAAAAGTTGCTCCAGACCGCTTCGGCTGAGAAGGGCGCCGCCGCTGCCAAGAAGTGCGCGGCTTGCCATACCTTCGAGAAGGGCGGCCCGAACAAGGTCGGCCCGAATCTTTACGGCATCGTTGGTGAAGCGCGAGGCGAGGGCCGTGGTGGCTTCAACTTCTCGGCTGCGATGAAAGGCAAGCCCGGCAAGTGGACCTACGATGATCTCAACAAGTTCATCACCAGTCCGAAGGGCTTCATTCCGGGTACGGCGATGGGCTTTGCCGGCATTCAGAAGGACAGCGAGCGCGCCGACGTGATCGCTTATCTGCGTACGTTGTCGGATCATCCGGAGCCGCTTCCGACGGCTCAATAACGGCTCATTCGGGCCTGTCGCTGTTACGGGAATTTAATGCAATTGACGGCCAGGTTCGCCTGGCCGTTTTGCGTTTGTGCACGCATGTTTGTCGGGACGTTTGGCCGCAACAAGGTGTTATGGCGGACTGGTATCGTATCCAAAAACCGACATAATCCGTCCGGACTTTTTGTTGATTATCCGGTTGCCAATTCCAACAACAGGAACTTTGCATTGAGCATTACCCGGCGAAGCCTTCTTCAGAGCGCCGCTTTCATCGCGGCCGTTCCAGCGTTCAAGACCGTTGCTGGATTGCCGGCGATCGAGGTGGCAAGCGCGCAGGAAGCTCAAACGTGGGTGCATGGTCTCTCCCTGTTTGGCGACGTGAAGTATCCCGCAGGGTTCAAACGTTTCGATTATGTGAACCCCGATGCCCCAAAAAGCGGACAGGTGCGTCTGGGTGCGATCGGGACTTTCGACAACTTCAATCCGGTACCTGAGGGTGTGAAGGGATCGCTCGCGCCGATTGGGAATCTCTTCGAAGCTTTGACCACGTCCTCCCTTGACGAGGTCTCGACGCAATATGGCTTGCTCGCCGAGTCCATGAGTTATCCGCCGGATTACTCATCGGTGACTTACCGGCTGCGCGCCGAGGCGAAGTGGCATGACGGCAAGCCGGTGACGCCGGAGGATGTGATCTTCTCGCTTGATGCTTTCAAGAAGAATCATCCGCAGTACTCCGCATACTATCGCCACGTGGTGAAGGCTGAAAAAGTCGGCGAACGCGATATCAAGTTCACCTTCGATGCACCCGGCAATCGCGAGTTGCCGCAAATCGTCGGCCAGCTCAACGTGCTGCCGAAGCATTGGTGGGAAGGGAAGAATGCGTCCGGCACCAATCGCGATATCACCACGACCACGCTCGAGCCGCCGCTCGGCAGCGGCCCTTACCGTATCAAGGAATTCGTGCCGGGACGCACCGTAATCCTCGAGCGCGTGAAGGATTATTGGGGACGTGATCTCAACGTCAACGTTGGCCAAAACAACTTCGACGAAATCCGGTACGAATATTTTCGGGATACGACGGTAGCGCTCGAAGGCTTCAAGGGTGATCAGCTCGATTGGCGCACCGAGAACAGCGCGAAGAACTGGGCCACCGCTTACGACTTTCCAGCAGTCAATGACAAGCGCGTCCTGAAGGAAGAATTCCCGAATCGCAGCTCCGGCATCATGCAGGCGTTCGTCCTCAACATTCGTCGCGACAAGTTCAAGGACGCCCGTGTGCGGCGTGCATTGAACTTCGCGTTCGATTTCGAGGAGATGAACAAGCAGCTTTTCTACGGACAGTACGAGCGCATTGGAAGTTATTTCGCCGGAACGGAGCTTGCATCGAGTGGTCTCCCCGAGGGCAGAGAGCTCGAAATCCTTCAAACCGTTCGGGACAAGCTCCCTCCGGAAGTGTTCACGACTGAATATAAAAATCCGGTCGGAGGCAGTCCCGAGAATGTGCGAACCAATTTGCGTGAGGCCCTGCGGCTGCTGAAAGAGGCCGGATACGAGGTACGCGATCGCAAGTTGGTCGATGCCAAGTCGGGAGCGCCGTTTGAAATGGAGCTGCTGACCAGCGACCCGTCCTTTGAGCGGGTGACGTTGTTTTACAAGCCGTCGCTGGAGCGGCTGGGGATCGCGGTCACCGTTCGCACCATCGACCCCACCCAATATGAAAATCGTCTTCGAAGTTGGGATTTCGACGTGTTGGGGGCGTCTTCGTGGCCGGAGTCACTCTCTCCCGGGAACGAGCAGCGCGAATACTGGGGGTCGCAGGCTGCCGATATGGCAGGTTCTCGCAACCTCATCGGCATCAAGAATCCGGCGATCGATGCCTTGATTGAGCGCGTGATCTTCACCAAGGATCGGGCAGACCTCGTTGCTGCAACCAAAGCGCTCGATCGTGCGTTGCTCTGGAATCACTATGTCGTGCCGCAATGGAATTATCCACGCGTGCGCACGGCGCGTTGGGATCGGTTCGGTCGTCCTGCTGAACTGCCGAAATATGGGATGTCCGCATTTCCGACGATTTGGTGGTTCGATACGGAAAAAGCGAACAAGATTGGCAGGCGTTCTTGAAGACATTTTCGCGGCGATCTGTTCTCGTCCTGGGTGGCAGCGCGGCCGCTGCGACCTTGCTTCGGCCGTCGGTCTCACTGGCTGACAACGATCCCGAGTCCCACGGGATGTCGGCGTTCGGTGATCTGAAATACGCGCCCGATTTCCAGCATTTCGATTACGTGAATGTGGATGCGCCCAAGGGCGGTACGTTCTCCACCATTCCATCCACCCGCGCCTACAATCAGTCGTTCCAGACCTTCAATTCGCTCAACAGTTTCATCCTGAAGGGTGACGGTGCGGTTGCGATGGATTTGACCTTCGCTCCGCTGATGGTGCGGGCAAACGACGAGCCGGACGCCATGTATGGGCTCGTGGCGCGCTCGGTGCAGATCTCAAAGGACAAGCTGACGTATCGTTTTACGTTGCGGCCGGAAGCGCGCTTCCATGACGGCACGAAGTTGACGGCGCAGGATGCCGCGTTCTCCCTGAACGTCCTCAAGGAAAAGGGGCACCCGATCATCCGGCAGCAACTGCGCGACATGGTGAAAGCGGAAGCCGCTGACGATGCGTCGCTTGTCGTGGTCTTCGCCGAGAAACGTGCCCGTGATGTGCCGCTGTATGTGGCGGGCCTGCCGATCTTCTCCAAAGCTTATTACGATAAAAAGCCGTTCGATGAATCGACCCTCGATATTCCGTTGGGCTCGGGGCCGTACAAGGTGGGGCGTTTCGAGGCCGGCCGCTATATCGAATACACGCGTGTCAAGGATTGGTGGGCGAAAGACCTTCCGGTCTCGCGCGGAACATTCAACTTCGACACTGTGCGCTACGAATTCTATCGCGATCGCGACGTCGCGTTCGAAGGATTTACCGGGCGCAATTATTTGTATCGTGAGGAATTCACCGCGCGCATCTGGAGTACACGGTACGATTTTCCTGCGATCAAGGACGGCCGCGTCAAACAGGAAATCTTGCCCGATGAGACGCCGTCGGGAGCTCAGGGCTGGTTCCTCAATACCCGACGCGAACAGTTCAAGGACCCACGCGTCCGCGAAGCGCTGACCCAGGCCTTCGATTTCGAGTGGACCAACAAGACCATCATGTACAGCGCGTATGCGCGTACTCACTCGCCGTTTCAGAATTCGGACCTGATGGCGAGCGGCAAGCCGTCGCCGGAAGAGCTCAAACTGCTGGAGCCATTTCGTGGTCAGGTGCCCGACGAAGTGTTTGGCGATCCCTATGTGCCGCCGGTGTCTGATGGATCGGGACAGGACCGTGCTTTGTTGCGTAAAGCCTCGCAGCTGTTGCAGGACGCCGGATGCGTGATCAAGGACGGTAAGCGGCGGTTGCCGAACGGCGCGCAATTCCGCGTGGAGTTTCTGCTCGATGAGCCGGCCTTCCAGGCCCACCACGCGCCTTACATCAAGAACCTTGGCACGCTGGGGATCGACGCCAATGTTCGTCTGGTCGATCCGGTGCAGTTCCGCGCCCGCGTCGATGACTTCGATTTCGATGTCGCGATTCAACGCTTCAGCATGGCATCGACCCCGGGAGATTCGCTCCGGACGTTCTTCTCTTCACAGGCGGCCAACATCAAGGGATCGCAAAACCTGTCCGGCGTGGCCAGTCCGGCGCTCGATGCGCTGATCGAAAAGATCATTGCTGCCGACAATCGAGACGATCTGCGCACCGCCTGCCGGGCTTTCGACCGCGTGTTCCGCGCCGGCCGGTACTGGGTCCCGCAATGGTATTCAGGCAGCCACCGCATTGCCTATTGGGATGTCTTCGCCCATCCTCCCCATATTCCGCGTTACGCCGGCAGTGCCGGCGTGCCGGATTTGTGGTGGTCCGATGAGGCCAAGGCCAAAAAGCCCGAGCAGGCAAAGTAGTTCATGGCTGCATATCTCGCCCGCCGAATTTTACTGATGGTTCCCACTCTGCTGGGAATTCTCTTCGTGTCGTTCGTCGTCGTGCAGTTCGCGCCCGGCGGCCCGGTTGAACGGGTGATTGCGCAATTGTCCGGTTCGGATACCGGCGCCAGTTCGCGCATCTCGGGGTCATCCGGAGGCGACTTTGCCTCACGTCCGCAGGCCGGAGCATCCGCGGATGCCGTCAGTTCAAAGTATCGGGGCGCTCAGGGGCTTGACCCGGATTTCATCAAGAGCCTCGAAAAGCAGTTCGGTTTCGATAAGCCCGCGCCCGAGCGCTTTTTGCTAATGGTGTGGAATTTCGCGCGCTTCGATTTCGGCAAGAGCTATTTTCGAGACGTCAGTGTCATTCAGCTCATCAAGGAGAAGCTTCCGGTGTCGATGTCGCTCGGCATCTGGATGACGCTGCTGACCTATTTGATCTCGATTCCTTTGGGGATTCGAAAGGCGATCCAGGACGGCTCCCGGTTCGATATCTGGACTTCGGGAATCATCATCATCGGCTTCGCGATTCCGGGCTTCCTGTTCGCCATCCTGCTTATCATTCTGTTCGCAGGCGGGTCATTCTTCGACATTTTCCCGTTACGCGGATTGACGTCGGATGGATGGTCGCAGTTCCCCTGGTACTGGAAGATCATCGATTACTTCTGGCACATCACGCTGCCGTTGATCTCGATGGCGCTTGGCGCCTTTGCGACCATGACGCTGCTGACAAAGAATTCGTTCCTCGACGAAATTCGCAAGCAATACGTCATGACCGCCCGCGCCAAAGGCTGCACTGAGCGGCAGGTGCTCTACGGGCATATCTTCCGCAATGCCATGTTGATTGTCATTGCGGGGTTTCCGAGCGCCTTCATCCATGCGTTCTTTTCCGGATCGTTGCTGATCGAAACAATCTTCTCCCTCGATGGACTCGGCTTGCTTGGCTTTGAGAGCGTGCTGAACCGCGATTATCCGGTGGTTTTCGGCACCTTGTTTATTTTTTCGCTCGTGGGCCTGATCGTGAACCTGATTTCCGATCTCGCTTATATGTGGGTCGATCCGCGAATTGATTTCGAGGCGCGAGAGGTATGACGACGGTCGTTTCCCCGCCAACCGAGACGACATCGCAGGCTCCGCTGGGCGAAGCCGTGCCGCCGACGCGCCATCGTTTCAGTCCGTCCCCGCTCAATCGCCGCCGCTGGAAGAACTTCAAGTCGAATCGCCGGGGATACTGGTCGTTTTGGATCTTCTCGATCCTCTTCTTGGTTTCGCTGTTTGCGGAATTGATCGCGAACGACAGGCCGTTCCTGATCAAATTTGATGGCCATCTGTATTTCCCGGCATTCGTGACCTATTCGGAAACGACGTTCGGCGGGGATTTCGAGACCGCCGCGGACTATCGCGATCCTTACCTGCAGAAATTGATTGCAGACAAAGGCGGCACCATCGTCTGGCCGCTGATCCGGTATTCCTACGATACGCATAATCTCGATTTGCCGACGCCGGCGCCATCGCCGCCGACCTGGATGTTGACCGAAGCGCAGTGCAAATCGGTGGTCGAGAAGAAGGGGCTCAAGAGCTGCCGCGATCTCGAATACAACTGGCTTGGCACGGATGATCAGGGACGAGATGTTGTTGCGCGCTTGATCTACGGCTTCCGCATTTCGGTGCTGTTCGGTCTGGCGCTGACGATTATCTCGTCCATCATCGGCGTTGCGGCGGGGGGTATACAGGGATATTTCGGCGGTTGGGTCGATCTTGTGTTTCAGCGCTTCATCGAAATATGGACGGCGATTCCCTCGCTCTATCTTCTCCTGATCCTGTCGTCGGTGCTGGTGCCGGGGTTCTTCGTCCTGCTCGGTATTCTGTTGCTGTTTTCCTGGGTGTCATTGGTCGGTCTTGTCCGCGCAGAATTCCTGCGTGGGCGGAATTTCGAGTACATCCAGGCGGCCCGCGCGCTCGGCGTCTCAAACAAGACCATTATGGTCCGTCATTTGTTACCGAATGCCATGGTGGCGACGATGACTTTCCTGCCTTTCATCGTCTCATCATCGGTGATGACGCTCACGGCGCTGGACTTTCTCGGGTTTGGCTTGCCGCCCGGCTCGCCGTCACTCGGTGAACTGCTCGCGCAGGGCAAGGCCAATGTGCAGGCGCCGTGGTTGGGATTCACCGGCTTTTTCGCCGTAGCGATCATGTTGTCGCTGTTGATCTTCATCGGCGAAGGCGTTCGCGATGCCTTCGATCCGCGCAAGACATTCAGGTGAACGGCATGGATGCGATCAATCAACCCCTGCTGGATGTCCGAGACCTGTCGGTGGCGTTTCGCCAGGGCGGACATGAGAGCGTCGCCGTGGATCGGATCTCATTTTCGATCAATCGCGGCGAGTGTGTCGCACTGGTCGGAGAGTCGGGTTCAGGCAAGTCGGTCAGCGCGCTGTCGGTGTTGAAATTGTTGCCGTATCCCACTGCAACGCATCCATCCGGCAGCATCCGGTTCAAAGGCCATGAACTGCTCGGAATGAATGAGAACGAAATTCGCGCCATTCGTGGCAACGATATTTCGATCATCTTCCAGGAGCCGATGACGTCGCTCAACCCGCTGCACACGGTCGGGGCACAGATTGGCGAGGCCATTTACCTGCATAGCGGTGTCCGCGGATCGATGGCGCGGGCGCGCACGCTCGAGCTGCTGACGCAGGTCGGCATTCCGGACCCGGAGACGGGGCTCGGAAGCTATCCGCATCAGTTGTCCGGAGGCCAGCGGCAGCGCGTCATGATCGCGATGGCGCTGGCAAACGAGCCGGACTTGCTCATCGCCGATGAGCCTACCACGGCGCTCGATGTGACGGTGCAGGCGCAGATCCTGAAGCTGCTTTCGGAAATCCGTACGCGGTTGGGAATGAGCATGCTGTTCATCACGCACGATCTCGGGATCGTCCGCCGTATCGCCGATACGGTCTGTGTGATGAACAACGGCAAGATCGTCGAAAGGGGACCGGTCGAGCAGGTCTTCACCCGCGCCACGCACCCGTACACTCGGGCGCTGTTGGCCGCTGAGCCGAAGCCGGATCCGGCGCCGCCGCGTCCGGAATCTCCGGTCGTCATGTCGTCCGACGACTTGAAGGTATGGTTCCCGATCAAGCGGGGCCTGTTGCGCAAGACAGTGGGGCATATCAAGGCGGTTGATGGTGTCAGTGTCTCCGTGCGCCAGGGTGAAACGTTGGGCGTCGTGGGCGAGTCTGGCTCGGGTAAGACAACTCTCGGGCTGGCGTTGTTGCGGCTGATTTCGTCGGATGGCCCGATCGTTTTTCTCGGCAACAACATCCAGGGCCTGCGCTTCAAGCAGATGCACCCGATCCGCCGGGACATGCAGATCGTGTTTCAGGATCCGTATGGTGCGCTCAGCCCGCGTATGTCCGTGGGCGATATCGTGGCCGAGGGGCTCGGGGTGCATCAGCCGTCGTTGACGGCCGCGGAGCGAGAAGCGCGCGTCATCAAGGCGCTCAAGGATGTCGGTCTCGATCCTGCAACGCGATTTCGCTATCCGCACGAATTTTCCGGCGGTCAGCGGCAGCGCATCAGCATCGCGCGCGCCGTCGTGCTGGAGCCGAGCTTTGTGGTGCTCGATGAACCAACCAGTGCCTTGGATATGCTGTTCCAGGCGCAGATGGTGGCGTTGCTGCGCGATCTGCAACGCAAGCGCGACCTGACCTACATGTTCATCTCGCACGACCTGCGCGTGGTAGCCTCGCTCGCCAGCCATCTGATTGTGATGCGCCATGGCAAGATTGTCGAAGAAGGCGTTGCATCCGACCTCTTCAAGAATCCGAAAACCGATTACACCCAGGCCTTGTTTGCCGCGGCGTTCAATATCGAGGCCGCCCCGAATATTGTCCCGGACGATTGATCAACTCAATCGCTTGATGCTGATCACGCCGCTGCCTGCGGCCTTGATGCGGTCGATGGCGCCCTGCGTGGTTTCAATCGCAGTTGCCATATGATGGGCATTCGCGTGCACGATGGTCTCCTGATCACGCACGATGGCGACGTGTCCTTTCCAGAAAATCAGATCGCCGCGCTTGGCGCCTCTCCATTCTGACTGTGGAAGCGCCTTTCCAAGCGCGGCTTCCTGCATATCGCTGTCGCGTGGGGCGGGGATCCCGGCGGCGGCGAGTGAAATCTGGACCAGCCCAGAGCAGTCGATGCCGAGGGCACTCTTGCCGCCCCAAAGATAAGGCGTTCCCACGAACCTTTCCGCCACTGCAACAAAATCCGCTTCATTCGCATCGAGCAGCCCGACATGTTGCAACGGCAGATAATGCCGCTGGCTGGTGATCGCAAAATTGGCGTCGCTCTTGACGATCTCAACACGGGCGCCAAGCGGCAGGCTTTCCGCGGGAGGTAATTTGATCGAGGGACCGGGGAAGGCGAGCGTACGCAGCGCGGTGATTTTATGGGTTGCCGTGCTGCGCGGCTGCACCAGTGCGCTGTCCGGCAGCCACCCGACATAGCCGTCCGACTGAAGTTGTCCCCAAGCCCAACCTTCCGCATCGCGATCATAGATCGTGACGCGCTCTCCCTTCAGCGCCTCGGTGTCGAGCGCAGCATCGTGCGATGGACTTCGACGAACCGGCGCGATCGGATCGAAGACCTCGAATTCCACGCCCTCGACAAAGCGTGCAGCCTGCACCCTGCCTTCAAGGTGTTTGGCGGCAAGGTCCGGTCGTGCGGGTGTGAGGCGAGGATCAGCCATAACGCTCGCTCAGCAATTTGTAGATCGCACGTGCAGCTTGGCATTCACCGCCTTCCGGGCGGGCGGGTTTTGCGCTGGGAGTCCAACCATAGATATCAACGTGAAGCCAGCTCTTTGCGGATTCGACAAAGCGCTTGAGGAACAGAGCACACGTGATGGAGCCTGCGAACCCTCCCGATGGCGCATTGTTAATGTTGGCAACTTTCGAATCGAGCCACGCGTCGTAAGGCATCCACAGCGGCAGCCTCCACAGAGGATCGTTCTCTTCGCGCGCATATCGTGCGACGTCTGCAGCCAGCGTTTCATCATTGGTGTAGAATGGCGGCACCTCGGGCCCGAGGGCCACGCGCGCCGCGCCGGTCAGCGTGCCGAGATCGATCAACAGATCTGGTTTCTCTTCGTCCGCCAGTGCCAGTGCGTCGGCCAGCACCAGACGGCCTTCCGCATCGGTGTTGCCAATCTCGACGTTCAATCCCTTGCGGGAGCGGAAGATATCGAGAGGACGGAAGGCGTTGCCCGCGACGGAATTTTCGACGGCGGGAATCAGAACGCGCAGCCGGACCTTCAATTTCGCATCCATGATCATCTGTGCCAGCGCCAGAACGTTGGCTGCTCCGCCCATATCTTTCTTCATGATCAGCATGCCGCTGGACGGCTTCAGATCCAACCCGCCGGTATCGAAGCAGACGCCTTTTCCGACCAGCGTGATTTTGGGGTCGGATGTATTGCCCCATGTGATGTCGATCAGGCGAGGCGCGCGCGAAGACGCCATGCCGACGGCATGGATCAGCGGGAAATTCTGCTTCAGCAGGTCTTCACCAACGACACAGCGGTACGTCGCGCTATATCGCTCTGCGAGCTCCTGCGCGACTCGCGCGAGTTCGACCGGCCCCATATCGTTGGAGGGCGTATTGATGAGATCGCGCGCGAGCGCCGCAGCCTGCGCCATGCGCGAGATGTCATGTGCGTCGATTCCATCCGGAGGAACCAGCCGTGCGCCGGGAGCGTCGTTGTTGCGATACCGGTTGAAACGGTAGCTTCCGAGTGCGAAAGCCAGCGCGGCAAGGCGAGCGTCGTGTGGTGCGTTTGCAAACTGATAAACGCCGGCAGGCAGCAGGCCGGGTAACTGCCCGGGCCTGAACAGGTCACGCCATTCCTTTGATTCATCTTCAAGACCGAAGAGGACATGAGCCAGGGTTCCATCCGCGCCGGGGAGCGGCAGATATTGGCCGGGCTTCGCGGCGAAGGCGTTGGCTTCCGCAAACTGGCGCGCGGCGGCGGGAAGCGTCGCACTAACGGTCTTCCAGGTCGATTTCGTTGCAAACGTGATGGGAACAGCTGTGGCGGTGGCCGAAGTCTCAAACGCTGAATGCATAAGGCTCTCGAAGGATGCGGGCGGAAGGGCAGTATAGCAGGGCGGGATAGGACAGCATCATAGCCCAATTAACCAGACATTAGGGTTAACAGTCTATTGCTTGGACACCGGCTTCGCCCATCGCCACTGCGAGTCCAAGTGCCCATGCGTAATTCATTCCGTCTCTCCCAGCACCTCGGTTCAGTTGCGGCCGTCGCGATCTTGGCTGTCGGTCTTGCCGGCTGCCAGACCATGCGGTCCCCTGAGGTGACCGGTTCGCTGAACGCGAGGGCAGAGGTGACGCCAAACTCCCTTCCGCGCAGTGAGATCGATGCGCTCGGTGAGCGGTATCGTGCAAATCCGCGCAATGCCGATGCCGCGCTCCAGTATGGCCAGGCGTTGCGTCTGAACGGGCAGCGCCCGCAGGCTGTCGCCGTGCTGGAGCAGGCGACGCTCACCAATCCCGGGAACAAGCCCCTGCTTGCGGCGTACGGCCGGGCTTTGGTCGATAACGGTAGTTTTCAGTTGGGATTTGATGTCCTCACACGCGCGCACTCGCCGGCAAATCCCGATTGGCGCATTTTGTCCGTGCAGGGCACAGCGCTTGATCAGCTCGGCAGGCATGACGAAGCCCGCCGTTACTATGCGAGCGCCTTGAAAATTGCTCCGGAGGATCCCTCGGTTCTCTCCAACCTTGGCATGTCGTATGTCTTGTCCAAGGATTTGTCCCAGGCAGAGGCGGTTCTGCGCAGGGCATATAACCGGGGCACGAGCGATCCGCGCGTCCGCCAGAACCTCGCCCTTGTGGTGGGACTTCAGGGGCGTTTCAGCGAGGCGGAGTCGATTGCCAAGGCTGATCTCCCGCCTGAGCAAGCCGAAGCGAACGTCGCCTATCTCAAGCAGATGCTGAGCCGTGACGGTTCGCGCGGTCAACAAACCACATCGACAGCCGGCGTCAGTCGGAGCTGAAATTCTACTTCGAAAACTTAAGCTCAGATCGCGCGAGCAATCGTGCTGCGCGATCCGGAGGTCACTTCATGTATTCAGTGACCCTGATGGCTGTCGGGCCGAGAATGACCACGAACAGCACCGGCAGAAAGAACACGATCATTGGCACGGTGAGCTTTGGCGGGAGGGCTGCAGCTTTCTTTTCCGCCTCGTTCATTCGCATGTCGCGATTTTCCTGCGCCATCACCCGCAGTGAATGGCCCAGTGGAGTGCCATAGCGCTCCGATTGCTGGAGTGCCAAGCACACCGATTTGACGCCTTCCAAGCCGGTCCGCTTCGCCAGATTCTCGTAAGCGACCTTGCGGTCCTGCAAATAGGACAATTCGGCGTTGGTCAGCGTGAATTCCTCCGCGAGGGCGATCGATTGGCCGCCGATCTCCTGTGACACCTTCCGGAAGGCTGCTTCGATTGACATGCCGGACTCGACGCAGATCAGAAGCAGATCGAGCGCATCAGGAAATGCACGCCGGATCGACAATTGTCGCTTGCTGATCGCGTTCTTCAAAAACAGCATCGGCGCCTGCATGCCAAGCCAGGCAGCGCCGATACACATGGCAATCTTGATGGTTGCGGGTTGCTGTATGTTTCCGATCAGAAAAACATACACAGTCCCAAAGATCAAAAATGCGAGCGGCATAACGAGGCGGAAGA
This sequence comes from Bradyrhizobium sp. SYSU BS000235, assembly GCF_049747295.1. Classification (NCBI taxonomy): domain Bacteria; kingdom Pseudomonadati; phylum Pseudomonadota; class Alphaproteobacteria; order Hyphomicrobiales; family Nitrobacteraceae; genus Bradyrhizobium; species Bradyrhizobium sp. SYSU BS000235. The sequence goes on along the minus strand of NZ_JBMHJM010000001.1, from coordinate 1,646,663 downwards.
AAAGAAACGTGGTGTACGGGGCCTGCCCGCGGTATCCCGCCATGATGAGTTTGTCGCGGGCTTCTTCCTGGGCAAGCCATTTGCCGAGATTGAAGTCTTCCACGATCCTCTGCACAAGCTGCTTGGGTGTCTGGCGCAACGTCACCTTCTCGTTGCGGTTCAGTCGGTCGCGTTCACGCTGACGCATACGCTCGCGTTCACTTGCAACCATCTTCATGCGCTTTTGCAGCCCGTCGCCCGCAAACATCGGTGACACCAGCGCCCACACCGTTGCGCCGACGGCAATCGCCGACAAAAGCATCGTCATGAATCTGGCGTCGTGAAATTTCTCAATTAGAAGACCGAACATGCGACCCCATCAGAAATCAAAGTTGATCATCTTTTTCATCACGATGATACCTGTCGTCATCCACAAGACGCAGCCTGCAAGCATGAATTGTCCCGTTGGATGGGTCCACAGCAGAGAGATGTATTGCGGCGTCATGATATAGACCAGGAGCATGACGAGCGGCGGCAGTGCCCCGATAATGGCAGCTGAAGCCTTTGCTTCCATCGACATGGCCTGGATCTTCCCTTTCATCTTCTTTCGATCACGAAGAACTTTAGAGAGATTGCCAAGCGCTTCCGACAGATTGCCGCCGGACTTGGTCTGGATGGCGATGACGATTCCAAAGAAATTCGCTTCCGGAACAGGCATACGGTCGTAAAGCCGCTGGCATGCCTCGCCGAGCGGCATTCCGATCGTCTGTGTCTCGATGATTGCGCTGAACTCGCTTCGGAGCGGCTCAGGGGCGTCGCCTGCGACGACTTTGATGGATTCGAACAGCGGCAATCCAGCCTTGATGCCGCGGACGATGATATCGACCGCATCAGGCAAGGCGGCCAGAAATTTGGCTTCTCTTCGCTTCTTGAGATGATTGAGGACCCAGCGCGGCAGCCCAAAACCAGCGGCGAGAGCGAAGCCGGCGCCGGCTAAAGGGGATATGCCAGTCATAACGGTAACAAGTAATGTGGCGCCACCCAGAATGATCGAGAAAACGATGAACTGCCGGCTCGATATGCTCAGGCCAGCCTGCTCAATTCGCATCGCGAGCGGGATCTTCTCGTTCTGCTTTCGCCTTTGCTCGACCTCTTTCATCGATTCTTCGACTTGGGCGCGGCGAGAGCGCAACGTGCGTTCTTCGCCGCCGCGAGGGCTAGGGTCGGGCCGGGAAAATGCTGCTCGTCTCTGCTCGACTTTCTTCTCGCCGCTGAGGAGCGGATAGAGAAAGACCCACGCCAGCCCGCCAATCGTGATGGAGCTCAGGAAGGCCAGCGCAATCGCTTGCATATTCATGGGCGCTTTTCCTAGCTATCCGCCCCGGTCACTTCGGCAGCGTCGAGTGCTGCCGCAAGGCGTTTCTCCTCGTTATAATAACGAGCGCGATCCCAGAACCGCGGGCGTCCAATGCCCGTCGATCGATGCCGGCCGAGAATGTTTCCGTTAAGGTCTTCGCCGGTGATGTCGTAGACGAAAATATCCTGCGTGATGATCGTGTCGCCTTCCATGCCCATCACCTCGGTGATGTGCGTGATGCGGCGCGAACCGTCGCGCAGGCGGGCGGCCTGCACCACGACGTCGACCGATGCGCAGATCATTTCCCGAATCGTGCGTGACGGCAGCGAGTAGCCGCCCATGGTAATCATGGATTCCGCGCGCGATAATGCTTCGCGGGGATTGTTGGCGTGCAGCGTTCCCATCGATCCGTCATGACCGGTATTCATGGCCTGCAGCAGGTCGAACGCCTCGGGTCCGCGGACTTCGCCGACGATGATGCGTTCGGGCCGCATACGCAGACAGTTCTTGACCAGATCGCGCATCGTAATCTGCCCCTCGCCTTCGATGTTGGGGGGGCGGGTTTCGAGCCGGACCACGTGAGGCTGCTGCAACTGAAGTTCAGCGGCGTCTTCACAGGTGATGATGCGCTCATCCTCATCGATGTAATTCGTCAAGCAGTTCAAAAGCGTGGTTTTTCCGGAGCCGGTACCCCCTGAGATCAGAACGTTGGCGCGGCAACGACCGATGATCTGTAGAATTTGCGCGCCTTCGGGCGAGATCGCGCCAAATTTAACCAGCTGATCCAGGGTCAGCTTGTCTTTTTTGAACTTACGAATTGTGAGTGCAGGGCCATCAATCGAGAGCGGCGGAACGATGGCGTTCACACGTGAGCCATCGGCAAGACGGGCGTCGCAAATCGGAGAGGACTCGTCGACGCGGCGGCCAACCTGACTCACAATGCGCTGGCAGATATTGAGGAGCTGCTGATTATCGCGAAACCGAATATTGGTTCTTTGAATTTTGCCGGCAACTTCGATGTAGACCGTGCCGGCACCGTTGACCATGATGTCGGCGATATCGTCACGCGACAGCAAAGGCTCGAGTGGGCCGTAGCCGAGAACGTCGTTGCAGATATCGTCGAGCAATTCTTCCTGCTCGGCAATCGACATCACGATGTTTTTGATCGAGATGATTTCGTTGACGATGTCGCGAATTTCTTCCCGGGCCGATTCAACATCGAGCTTGGCGAGCTGTGCGAGGTCAATGGCCTCGATCAGCGCGCCGAAGATCGTCGCCTTGACCTGATAGTACGTATCTGAGCGCCGGGCTTCGACGACAGGAGGCGGTGCGGATGGTCTCGCCGGAGCCAGCGGGGGCGAGGCCACGCTCGGGGAGGAGGGAGGACGCGAGGCGGTGGGAGCGGCAGCAGGCGTCTGAGCAGGCTCCAGCCCACGGCTGGGAGTTCTGGCTCCCCCGAATTCGGTTTCTGGTCCGCTACGCTTACCAAACACGACGATACTCCACGCGTAAGCTTACTTGCCTCGAAGTTTCCCGAGCAAAGGCGAAAGGAACGAATTGCGCTGCTTTTTGGATTCGGCCCGACCCGTTAAACGTTGCGCGATCTGCAAAAACATCTCGGTCACACGGTGGTTGGCCGCGATCTCGGCGATCATCTGTCCGTTGTTGGCAGCCGACCCAAAAATCTGGGGCTCGAACGGGATTGTGACGATCGGTTGGCTTTCGATGGCTTTGGCGAATTCGCTGATGCCAATTTCCGGCCGTTTCGGCACGCCTGCCTGGTTCAGGCAGTAGACAGGCGCACGGTCATTGGGGCGCGCAGCCTTGAGCATGTCGAACATGTTCTTTGTGTTGCGGAGGTTGGCGAGATCTGGCGATGCGACGATAAGAATATCGTCGGCTCCGACCAGAGCGCGCTTGGTCCAGCCGGACCATTGATGCGGCACGTCGAGAACGATGCAAGGCATTGTGGTGCGCAGCGTGTCGAAAATCGCGTCGAAGGCCTCTGCGCCGAAATCGTAAACTCGCTCAAGGGTCGCCGGAGCAGCCAGCAGGCTGAGGTGATCGGTGCATTTCGAGAGCAGTCGATCGATGAAAGCTGTGTCAACGCGGTCTGGAGAAAAAACCGCATCGGCGATGCCCTGTGGCGGATCCTGGTTGTAGTCGAGGCCCGCGGTCCCGAATGCCAGATCGAGGTCAGCGACCACGGAATCGAGCGCCAGATCGCGCGCGATCGCCCAGGCAACGTTGTGTGCGATGGTCGATGCGCCAACACCACCTTTGGCACCGACGACCGCGATGATACGTCCGACAGCCTTGGCTTCCGGAATCGAGAATAGATTGCAAATGGAACGCACGACGTCGAGCGGTGCAACCGGAGCGATCGCATAGTCGCTGACTCCGCGTCTTACGAGCTCTCGATACAGCAGAACATCGTTGACGCGGCCAATGACGATAACGCGAGTACCGGCGTCACACACTGTCGCGAGTTGATCGAGCCCGCCGAGAATGTCGGCGCGACCGTCCGTTTCGAGCAGGATCACATTTGGTGTCGGTGCGGTGCGATAGGCTTCGATAGCGGCGGTCATGCCGCCCATTTGTATTTTGAGATGGGCCTTATCCAGCCGCCGATCCTCGCCGGCGGCCTGCACGGCGGCCGCCGTTTCGACGGTTTCGCAAAACGCCTGTACCGACACGCGCGGAGCAGGCGCGATGTGCTCGTCCGCCGCGGGCGCGGATGCTTGGTCTTCCTGATCTTGACGGGCGTAACTGATCATTTGCCTGCTTCACTCAGTTTGGCCTTGTCCGCCTCGGGGTATTGCGAGTTTGTCGGCTCACCCTTGCGATACTTGTCGAACATGACATTCCGGCGCGACTCCATCGGCGGGGTTTCAGCGCGCGGCTGTACGAGGTCTGACGGATTGTCGACCATCGCGGCGAGATTGCGCTGGTACGCACAGCCGAAATTGTCGTACTGACGGTTTTCGAAATAGCCTTTGTTTTTGATCGATGGACCGATGTCTTCGGGCCATACGCCACACGGACCAGCGTCCGCCATGATTCTCGGGTAACTCACGCGGATGGTTGCAAACAGCCGAGGATCGCTTGGTCGGTAGTTGCGAACGGTAACTCCGCGTGGAGGTATACCGGCAGCAGCAAAAATGGCCTGGATTTCATGAAGTGAATCTGCGGCCGTGCGCGCATTGACCGTACCGACCGGCATATCGATGATGATGCCGCCGGTCCCTTCGCGTAACCATGCTTGCGAAAGCCCCATGATATCAGCACGTTGTGCGGCTGTGAGGCCGCCGCGTCCCTGGCCAACGAACACTTCGGTGGTGCGGCTGGCTTCCTGAATCACGATCGGATGTCGTTGACGATAATCGTTCGGAACGGTTCCGGTGACGATTTCCTGTTCGGTGTGCTTGCAGCCTCCTAGAGCGGTGGCGGCCGCCAGAAGAACTCCTGCAACATGCAGGCCGCGTTTGAGATCGGGTACTCGCGTAATCATGTGACTATCCTTGTCCCATCTCAATCCGTGATGAAGCCGTAGGTGCCGCGGTATGTCCGGCCTTGCGGGCTTCGGTTGGGAACGCCATAGATGCGACTGACACTGCCGAGGAAATCAGCTTGAGGGTCAGACGATTCGGCGAATCCATCGTCGGGGCGCGACAAATCCTTTTGTGCAACCGCGCGGACGATATACGGCGTCACGATGACCATGAGTTCAGTCTGGTTGTTGATGAAGTCCCGGCTTCTGAACAGCGTGCCAAGGACCGGAACCTGCGAGAGGCCCGGCAGTCCATTGATGGCTTGCTTGGTCTGGTCCTGAATCAAGCCAGCGATCGCCATCGATCCGCCCGAGGGAATTTCCAGGGTTGTTTCCGTACGGCGGGTTTTGATCGATGGAATCGTGAGCGTGTTAATCGTAATGGAGTTGTCGTTCGAGATTTCCGAAACTTCGGTCATGACGCGCAGACTGATGCGTCCTTCCGTCAGGACGACCGGAGTGAAATTCAGCGAGACACCGAACTTCTTGAACGAGACCGATGGCTGACACGGTCCGCTACCGCCGTTCTGACAGGTGACGCCGGTTGGAATCGGAAATTCGCCGCCCGCGATGAACGTCGCTGATTCACCCGAGATCGCGGTCAAATTCGGTTCAGCAAGGGTCTTCGTGACACCGGCGCTTTCCATGGCTCGCAGTGTGGCCGTCACAGACGGAACCGGGCCGCCGGGGGTTATCGTTTGTCCGAAGTTGCCGGCGATCGAGCTGTTCGTCAGAGGGCGCCCGAGTTGAGTAAACGGCGCGACGTTGTTGAAATTCACCACCGCCGTGCCGTAATTCAGCTGTCCGCTGAGGTCGATGCCGAGCTGCTTGATGATGTTGCGCTGCATCTCCGCGACAGTCACTTTGAGCATGACCTGATCGCGCCCGCGCACAGCGATGCTGTTGAAGACCTTATCCGCGCCGCCGACAAGACGCACTGCGAGTTCCTGCGCTTGTTGAGCTTCGGCCGGGTTCGAGGCCGAGCCGGTGAGTATCACGCCGTCCCCGACACCTTCGATTTTGATATCGGCATACGGAAGAGCTTGCTTGAGCGCAGCTCGGACACCGTTCAGATCGCGTGTGACCGCAATGTCGTAGGCAGCAATCTGTTGCCCGGCGGAGTCGAAGAAGATGATATTCGTTTGCCCCACGGCGGCGCCGATGATGTAGGCGCGCTGCGCCGACCGTACGACCGCATTTGCGATCTTGGGGTCTGCCACCAACACGTCCTTGACGTCGCGCGGGAGGTCAACGACCACGGATTTACCGATGCCAAGCGGGAGAAACTTGGCGTTCAACTGGCCGCCTGCGGAGCTCTCGACCGGTGCCGGCGCGGCGCGGTAGTCGCTGGCGAAGATCGGAGAGGTTGTATTATTCAAGATCAGCGCGGAAATGGCCGCAAACGACAGGGCGCGCACCGAGAAGGTCCGCAAAGGTGCCCGATATCCCTCTCGCCTCATATTGCCGATCCTCTCGATCACCTTACGACTGCCAAATAAGAAGCCACGGCTCGGGACATCGGCGCCGTCGCGTACCGCATCGCCATTGTCGTTTTGTCCGCTGGTCGCGTGAGTGACGGTGCCGATGCTGGAGCGGCTGCCCGGCCGGATGGTGTTCGCGAAGCCAAGTGCGTCCGTTACGGAGGCAACATTGCCGCCGGCACAAGTGGGCGGAACGACATTCTTCGCGGTCTTCATACGCATTAACTTTCCACATCACGCACGACGGGACCCGCCGCTGCGATGGGATTTGACCAGTTAAAGGTCAAAGCATGGTTAATGAGGCGTATCTAAACCGAGTTAATGAGACGTTTCCGGCTCGCTAGTGTTCCGATTGCACTAGTGGCCGAGAAGCCAGACCAGATCGACCGCTTTCATCCATTCTGTGTCCGGATAGATCATCAACGCGCCCATGGCGAGCGCGATGCCGTAAGGAATGCCACTGTCTTTGCCGTGGAGTCGCTGCACCCATTCCTGCGAACCGAGCGCGTAAGGAAGCGGCCATCGCCGGAATTCGAGCAGAAGAAGGGTCAATGCGCCGCCGAACACCGACGTGTAAGTCAGGTAATTGAGCAAATGAGGGAAGCCAAACCAAAGCCCGACGCAGGCCGCGATTTTTGCATCTCCGCCTCCCATCCATCCGAAGGCGAAACAGGCAAATGCAAGGACAAGTATTGTGAGGCCGGCCGCAACATGCATTCCAATGTCGTGAAGCGGCATGCCGCTCACTCCGGCCATCACGCAGAAGCCCATAACCAGCAGCAAAGATACCCGGTTGGAAATGGTCATCGTCAGCAGATCGCTCGCGGCGGCGAATGCGATCAATGCCGGGAACAGAAAGAGACGAGCAAGATCGATCATCATGGGTCTGAGCTTCAGTTCTGTTCAACGAGAGAGCCGCACCTTAAAGCGCGGATATGAAAAATCGTGAAACAGCTTTCACAAGATGATGGCGATCCGGAACAAAACCATCGATAGCGCAAGAATGAGCGCGGCACATACGAGTACGGTTGGCTGCAGGCCCTTTGCTCCAGCCCTTGGTCGCTGCGCCTGTCCCGTTGCGACCTTACTCATATGCGGATCAACTCAGTACGATCAGAGAAGCGGTGAAAAAGAAAAAAGGCTTCGGGGGACCGAAGCCTTTTCATAGCTACTGCGTTGGATTTATGGATCCTTCGGAGCGTTCAGGATCGAGGTGTTCAGGCTGGTGAACTTGCCGCTGAGGGTGCCGCCAAGAGTGTTCACGATCGTGATGATCGCCAGCGCAATGCCGGCGGCGATCAGACCGTATTCGATTGCAGTAGCGCCGGATTCGTCTTTGACGAAGCGAGCAATGAGATTGGTCATTTAAGACTCCCTATGTACACGTGGCTGTCGAACTTTGGTCGTTGCGGGGGCGGAAACCACCGTGACCATGGCGTGAACGTACGAGGGAGGAATTGCAGCGCAGTTAATTCGATTGCCGAAAGACTGGGGTATCGGGCTGTTCTTGCGGACGGTAAATGCGCAATTAATGCCCATAAATAATTTATATCGAATTATATCGATCCTGATTTATCGACTATGCAGTGAGACGGCGATGCCATTTGTGTGACGTGGGAAAGATCCTCGCCCCGCGACGCGCCTGGGGGCGCAACATAGGGATCTGCTCCGTTTGCAGTTCATTCATCAATTAACGTCAGATTTGCCATGTCTGGCGTCATTCGCTGTTGTGTATCTGGCAGAGCATGAGGACGCCGTGTGTTGCGTAGCGTAAGAGAGTAAAGCGTATGAAACCGGCCCAGGTTGTCGTATTGGCCATTGCTGTGGCTGCAGGTGGCGTGGCGGCTTATCTGGCGAGCGGCTCCGCCCCGAAAACGGTGCAAACAGCGCCGGCTGCGCCCCAGATGAAAACGACGGACGTGCTCGTTGCCAAATCCGACATCGGGCTCGGAGAAAAGTTAAAGCCTGAAGATTTGCAATGGCAATCCTGGCCCGCAGCTACTGCGAGCGCGAGCTTTATCCGTCGCGAAGACCGTTCCGATGCCGTCACGCAGTTGACGGGTTCGATTGCACGTTCGCCGATGCTGGCTGGAGAGCCGATCCGCGATACAAAACTTGTTAAGGGCAACGGGTCGGGCTTTATGGCGGCGATCCTGCCGACCGGTATGCGGGCTGTCTCGACAGAGATCACGCCGGAAACGGGGGCCGGGGGGTTCATCCTTCCCAATGACCGCGTCGACGTCATTTTGACCCGCCGTCAGAGAGGCGGCGATGAGGGTAAGGAAACCGTCACGTCCGAGACTCTCCTAAGCAATATACGGGTTCTCGCCATCGACCAGACGGTCGAAGAGAAAAACGGGCAAAAGGTTGTTGTCGGGAAGACCGCAACCCTCGAACTTAAGCCGCGGCAATCGGAAACATTGGCGAGGGCGCGTCAGAGCGGAACGCTGTCGCTCGCATTGCGCAGCCTTGTTGATGCAAATGTCTCCACTCTCCGTGAGGAGGATGACAGCGCAGATAACCTGGTGAATGTCTATCGCGGAGATCAGCGCCAAACCTACGATTGCAAGTCGACCTGCCAGAAAAAGGTCGTGAACGAAGGTGGCGGCTAGAAACTGAAGCTCTTGGACAGTAAAGACGCCGGTTGTTGGTTAACGGCTCCATAATGCGGTGCTGCATCTTGTCCAGATCCGCCGCAAGCTTTCAACAATCAATGTCGTCTATTTTGGAATGAACAGTGCTTTTGCTTCATTCCGGAATTACCCAATGCCTTCACCGCTCCCAGGCAAGTTCATCAGGATCTTGCGCCGTTTTCGAAGCAGCCAGCGTGGGTCGGCTGCGGTTGAATTTGCGATGGTCGCGCTTCCATTCTTCGGGATGCTATTCGCGATTTTCGAATTCGCGCTGATGTTTCTTGCGGGACAGGTGCTGGAGACTGTGACGCAAGACACTGCCCGGTTGATTTTCACGAACCAGGCGCAGGCCCAAAATTTCAAGGCGGATGATTTCAAGAATAAGCTTTGCGATCGCTTGAACGGGCTGATGTTCGATTGCAAAAAGGGCGCTTTGGACCAAGGCGTTATGATCGACGTGAAGATCATTCCCCAGTTCAGCGCGGTAGAGCCGTCAGCTCTTGAACCTCCGGTCGACGCAAACGGGAATTTAAAGGGGCTTTCGTACACAAATCCGCCGCCGGGATCCACGGTCATCGTGCGCACATTTTATAAGTGGCCGTTCCTCGTGAATATTAACGGCTTTAGTCTCGCAAGTGTGGCTGGCAAGCAGTTCACGTATCTTACGGCAACGGCAGCCTTCCGCGTTGAACCGGGGTTGCCGTCATGACGATGCCAAAATTAAGATCGCGTCGGAGCAATCGCCTTGCCTTGCGTTTCTCGAAAGATGAGCGCGGCGTAGCTTCTATTGAATTCCTGCTGATCGTTCCGTTGATGTTGGCGCTCATGTTCGGCGGGGTTCAGGTTACCGCAGCGTACGCGGTGTACCGAAAAGTGGCGGTGGTCTCGCGCACGATGTCCGACTTGGTTTCCCAGGAGGTGAAGGTCTGCACGACCGATCTCAACAACGCCCTTGCAGTCGGTAAGGCGATCATGTGGCCCTATCCATCGGAGATGTCGGCGACGATTTCGCAGGTCAAAATCGATCCCAAGACCCTTCAGGGAAAAATAGACTGGAGCAGCAACGAAAAAACACGCGCCGTCGGATCCGCTGTGACGGTGCCTCAGGATATCGCGGTCGGCGGCACGTATTTGATCATGAGCGAGGTCGATTACTATTTCACTCCGGCGATCGGATTTAATATCGCAAATAATTTTCAAGCCCCGCAGATCCATTTCAGCAAGCAGGGTTTCACCAGTCCCCGTCAAACGAGCTTCGTCCAATACGACACCAGCAAATCGTGCAGCTAAGGCTTCGCCGCTCATATTGCGGAAATTGAAAAAGGCCGTGCGATGCGCACGGCCTTTTTGTCTTTAAGTCAGTTAGGTCGGTTTCCGGACAGAGCCGCGGAAACTTCGCTTAGCCGGCGGCGCGGAGATTGTCCGCTGACGACTTGCCCGAACGGCGATCCGCAACGATTTCGTAGCTGATCTTCTGGCCTTCGCGCAGTGTTCCAAGGCCAGCGCGCTCGACAGCGCTGATGTGAACGAACACGTCGTTGCCGCCATCATCCGGCTGAATGAAGCCGTAGCCCTTGGTCGCGTTAAACCACTTCACTGTTCCCATGCTCACGTGGGGTAGTCCTTCTCGAGATAGATATAGTAGAAGCCCACGGTTAAATGGGCTGGTGAGATCGAAATTTGGAAGAGGTCGAGCGCTAACCTGGCTGTACCGGTGGATAGCGAGTGTCGTCCGGCCGAAGATCGATAAGCCGATAATACGTGAGATATGCTCTCAAAACAATCCTGACGTGCGCCAAATATTAACATCCGCGGGGGCGGCTGAAATAGCCGAATCGCGCAAGGCATTCACCGTGCGCGATGGCGGATGGCGTACCGGCCATTAACGGCGCCGGAACTGTCCGCCGCGCGGGGGGCCTGCACGGGGAGGTCCGCCGCTCGGACGCTCGTCCTTATGGCGGAAGATGAGGCGGCCTTTTTCCAAATCGTACGGCGACATCTCGATCGTGACCCGGTCTCCGGCCAGCGTCTTGATGCGGTTCTTCTTCATCTTGCCAGCGGTGTAAGCCACGATCTCGTGTCCGGCATCGAGCTGGACGCGATAACGCGCGTCGGGGAGGATTTCCGTGACCAGTCCTTCGAACTGGATCAACTCTTCTTTCGCCATAGGGGTCTCCAAGTCCTCTAGATAGTTGATCTGACTATGAACGGTGTGGGCGCTGGTTGCGCTGGGCCTGAGCAGGACGATTTTCGCGGTGCAGGAACGCGACGCCCTGAATGCCTTCGCCCTTATTGTTGCCGCCCTGTGACGGACGGGAAGTCTCGTGACGCTTGCCGTCGTTACGCTTGCCTTCGTGCCGGTTGCCTTCATGCCGGCCGGCATGGGCTGCATTGTCCCCGCCCGGACGTCGCCGGCGCCGCTTGGGGCCCTGCGAGGCGGGAGCCGCGTCATTCGAACGAGCTCCAGCTCCATGTCCATGGCCGTTTGCGGAACGCACCGGCCGCTGCTGCGCCGGGGAGGCCGCTGCGCGGTGCTGACCGGGCGTACGGCGATCTTCCTTCGGAAGGCTGATGCGGATCAGCTTTTCAATGTCCCGCACGTAGGTGTGTTCCTCGCCTGCGCAGAGCGAGATGGCCACGCCGTCGGCGCCTGCACGCGCTGTCCGCCCAATGCGGTGAACATAGGTTTCCGGAACATTCGGGATATCGAAATTGACCACATGGGTAATGCCGTCAACGTCGATGCCGCGCGCGGCGATATCGGTCGCGACCAGGGTGCGGATGTCGCCGGAGCGGAAGGCCGCCAGCACACGTTCGCGATGGTTCTGCGACTTGTTCCCGTGGATGGCCTCGGCCGCAATCCCGACCTTTGCAAGACCCTTCACCACCTTGTCGGCGCCGTGCTTGGTGCGTGTGAAGACCAGAGCGCGGTTCACCGGCTCAGCTTTCAGGAGTTGTGCCAGGATGGCCGGCTTGGCCGTGTGGTCGACCTGGATGATGCGCTGATCGATCCGTTCGGCGGTGGACGAGACCGGTGTCACCGAGACCCGGGCCGGATCGCGCAGCATGTGCTCCGCGAGATCGGCGATGTCCTTCGGCATGGTGGCCGAGAAGAACAGCGTCTGACGCTTGATCGGCAATTTGGCGACGATTTTGCGGATGTCGTTGATGAAGCCCATGTCGAGCATGCGGTCGGCTTCGTCAAGTACCAGAAATTCCACCTGAGCAAGCTTCAGGGCGTTGCCCTGCACCATGTCGAGCAGGCGCCCAGGCGTGGCGACCATCACTTCGACACCTTGCATGACCGAGCGGACCTGGCGTCCCATCGGGACGCCGCCGATGGCGAGCGCGGACGTCAGCCTCAGGTGCCGGCCGTAGGCGTTGAAGCTCTCGAGGATCTGCCCGGACAGCTCTCGCGTTGGGCTGAGCACCAGAACGCGGCAAGACTTCGGCTGCGGCCGGATACGGTTTTCCAGCAGACGATGCAGGATCGGCAGCGCAAAGGATGCCGTCTTGCCCGTGCCGGTTTGGGCGATGCCGATAACGTCGCGTCCGGTGATCGCGATGGGAATGGTTTGAGCCTGGATAGGCGTGGGCGTGTGATAATTCTCTTCCTTAAGAGCACGCGAGATTGGATCGGCGAGCCCGAAATCCTGAAACGAGGTCAAAAGCGGGTCTTTCTATGAGTCATTGCGCGCGCCGGACATCATGTCGGGTACGGGCGGTGTCGGGGACACCCGCGTGTTTGGGGCGTCGGTTTCGGTTAGCTGAAAGCAAGCCAGAAACCGCAAAACGGGATCAGAACACGCGGCTCGCAAAGACCTTACGATTCTCAAGGTCGCGGCGTTGATATGGAACATGAACGCGGCGCTTTCAAGGTGAATATCCGTTGTTTCGGGTAATCGCGCCGGATGGTTGATCTCCCGCCAATGTCGATAGGAGCTGGCTTGCTTCAGATTTAATCACTGCGCCGCAACTGTTCATTTATTGGGCATTCTGCTGCCTTCGTATTCAGGACGGCCGCCTAAAAACAGGGCTGGCTGCGTACACCGTAAGCCGGGAATCTGAAATTCGTTAGTTTTAGCAATGGTTTGATGAATTTTCAGGCGGTGGCACACTTCTTGCGATTCTCTTAAACGCAGCCGGCCCAGGGCCGTCTCATCGCGTTTCACGCTGCGTCAGGGAGATATCATCGCATGACTACGCATTTCAGCACGACAATGGCCGTGCCGTTCAGCCGCCGCAGATGGCTGGCTGCGTCAGCCGGCCTGTTTTTAGGTCTCGCGACGCTCGGCGGCGCCAAGGCTGCCGATGACACCATCAAGGTCGGTGTTTTGCATTCGCTGTCCGGCACCATGGCCATCAGCGAAACCACGCTGAAAGACACCATCCTGTTTCTCATCGACGAGCAAAACAAGAAGGGTGGTGTTCTCGGGAAGAAGTTAGAGGCTGTCGTCGTTGATCCGGCTTCGAACTGGCCGCTGTTCGCCGAAAAGGCCCGCGAGCTGATCACCAAGGATAAGGTCTCGGTGGTGTTCGGCTGCTGGACCTCGGTGTCGCGCAAATCCGTGCTGCCGGTGTTCAAGGAGCTGAACTCGATCCTCTTCTACCCCGTTCAGTACGAGGGTGAGGAAAGCGAGCGCAACGTGTTCTACACCGGCGCTGCGCCGAACCAGCAGGCCATCCCCGCGGTTGACTATCTGATGAAGGAAGAAAAGGTGAAGCGCTGGGTGCTGGCCGGCACCGACTACGTCTATCCGCGCACCACCAACAAGATCCTTGAAGCCTACTTGAAGTCCAAGGGCGTTAAGCCGGAAGACATCATGATCAACTACACGCCGTTCGGTCACTCCGACTGGCAGACGATCGTGGCCGATATCAAGAAGTTCGGTTCTGCGGGCAAGAAGACGGCGGTGGTCTCAACCATCAATGGCGATGCCAATGTGCCGTTCTACAAGGAGCTCGGCAACCAGGGCATCAAGGCGACCGATATTCCGGTGGTTGCGTTCTCGGTGGGTGAAGAAGAACTCGCCGGCATCGACACCAAGCCGCTCGTTGGTCACCTCGCGGCCTGGAACTACTTCGAATCCATCAAGACCCCCGCCAACACCGAGTTCATCAAGAAGTGGCAGGCCTACACCAACAATCCGAAGCGCGTCACCAACGACCCGATGGAAGCGCACGTGATCGGCTTCAACATGTGGGTGAAGGCTGTCGAGAAGGCCAAGTCGGTCGATCCTGACAAGGTGATCGATGCTCTGCCCGGTACCGAGGCGGCGAACCTGACCGGCGGCGTGTCGAAGATGCTGCCGAACCACCACATCACCAAGCCTGTGTTCATCGGCGAAATCAAAGGCGATGGCCAGTTCGATGTGGTGTGGAAGACCCCGAGCCTCGTGGCCGGCGATGCCTGGTCGAAGGAGCTCGACGGCTCGAAGGATCTGATCGGCGACTGGGTCACGCACAAGTGCGGCAACTTCAACGTCAAGACCAACAAGTGCGGCGGTCAGGGCTCCTGATTGCCTGACTTGAGCTGAACGTCCGGGGGGCGGCGATTGTCGCCGTCTCCCACCACCTCTGCCGGGGTTGTCACGTGCTTTTAAATTTCATGGTTCGAGGCCGCGCGCTGTTCGCGGCAATGGCGCTGATCGTCTGCATGGCTCTGCCCGCAGTGGCGGGGCCCTTTGAAGATGCGGTTGCGCAGTTTGCCAATGACTCATTCTCCGATACCGAAGAAGCTGTCGGTGTGATCGCAACCAGCGGCAATCCACAGGCTGCTCCTATCATCGCGGCATTGCAGGATGGCCGCCTGATGGCCGATGCCGAGAGCAAGAAGGTTTTCATCAAGGCCGCTGACGGCAAAGTTTCCGACGCTGCGACCGGGGCGCCTGTGGCCGAGGTGCCTGCGGGCGCGAGTGCCGTGCGCCTCAACAACCGCCTGCGCCGTGCGGTTGAGGCTGCCATGGGCGGGCTCACACTGCTATCGCCGGATGTCGCGACGCGCATTCAAGCCGCGCAGGCGGTTTTCAAATCCCATGACGCGGCTGTTCTGCCGACGGTTGAAAGCGCGCTGCAGAAAGAACCCAACAGCACCGCCAAGCGGGCGCTAGCGCAAGCCAAGGCCGCCATCGTGCTGTTCAAGGACGATGCAAGCGAGGCTGACAAGCTCGATGCGATCTCCGTCATCCGCGCGCGCGGTGATCAGGACGCCTTGGCGATCCTGACAAGTTTGCCGCCGGATCAGCCGCAGTCGGTGGTGCGTGCGGCCGCGAGTGCGATCGGATCGATCCAAAGCACCCTTGCGATTTGGGCGACCGTGCAGAACGCATGGTACGGCCTCTCACTCGGTTCGGTACTGCTGTTGGCCGCGATCGGCCTCGCGATCACGTTCGGCGTGATGGGGGTCATCAACATGGCCCATGGCGAAATGGTGATGATCGGCGCCTATGTCACTTTCGTGGTGCAGGAGATCATCCGGACGAGCTACCCGGCGCTGTTCGATTATTCGCTGTTCATCGCCGTGCCGCTGGCATTTCTGGTCGCCGGGCTCATCGGTGTTTTGATCGAGCGGACGATCATTCGCTTTCTTTACGGACGCCCGCTCGAGACCCTTCTCGCCACCTGGGGACTCTCCCTCATCATTCAGCAGGCGGTGCGGACCGTCTTCGGCCCCACCAACCGCGAGGTCGGCAATCCGTCGTGGATGAGCGGCGCATTCGACATCGGCTACCTGACGATTACCTATAACCGGCTGTGGATCGTGGTCTTTACGCTCGCGGTGTTTTTCATCCTGCTGGCGATGCTGCGTTTCACAAGTCTCGGACTTGAGATGCGCGCCGTGACGCAGAACCGGCGCATGGCGGCTTCGATGGGCATCGCCACCTCGCGGGTCGACGCCCTGACCTTCGGTCTCGGGTCGGGCATCGCCGGCATTGCGGGCGTGGCCCTATCCCAGATCGACAACGTCAGCCCTAATCTCGGCCAAAGCTACATCATCGATTCATTCATGGTGGTGGTGTTCGGTGGTGTCGGCAATCTGTGGGGCACGCTGGTCGGCGCGTTGACCCTCGGCATGGCCAACAAGTTTCTCGAGCCGGTTGCCGGCGCGGTGCTGGGCAAAATCGCCATTCTGGTCCTGATCATCCTGTTCATTCAGAAGCGGCCGCGCGGCCTATTCGCGCTCAAGGGTCGGTCGGTGGAAGCATGATGACGCCGCACATTCTCACCCGATCCCTCGACAAAAGCGCGACGGTCTTTCTGTTGATCGTCGCGGCAATCGGCATTCTTGTGCCGCTGTCGAATTTGCTGCTGCCGGAAACGTCTCCGCTGCAGGTGCCCACCTATCTGATGGCACTGTTTGGCAAGTATCTTTGCTATGCGATCCTCGCGCTCTCCATCGATTTGATCTGGGGGTATTGCGGAATCCTGTCGCTCGGTCACGGCGCCTTCTTTGCCCTCGGCGGTTATGCCATGGGCATGTATCTAATGCGGCAGATCGGCAGTCGCGGCGTCTACGGCAATCCGCTGTTGCCTGATTTCATGGTGTTCCTCAACTACCAGAAGCTGCCGTGGTACTGGCTGGGCTTCGATATGTTCTGGTTCGCCGCCCTGATGGTGCTTGTGGTGCCGGGCCTGCTGGCCTTCTGCTTCGGCTGGCTGGCCTTCCGCTCGCGCGTGACCGGCGTGTATCTGTCGATCATTACGCAGGCCATGACCTATGCGCTGTTGCTGGCGTTCTTCCGCAACGATTTCGGCTTCGGCGGCAACAACGGCCTGACTGACTTCAAGGATATTCTCGGCTTCAGTGTCCAGGCGCAGGGAACGCGCGCGGTGCTGTTCATCCTGTCTTGTGTCGCGCTTGCAGTTGCTTTCTTGATCTGCCGCGCCATCGTCACCTCGAAGCTTGGCAAGGTTCTCGTTGCCATACGTGACGCGGAATCCCGGACGCGGTTTCTGGGCTATCGCGTGGAGTCCTACAAGCTCTTCGTCTTCACGCTGTCGGCCTGCATGGCGGGGGTCGCAGGCGCGCTGTATGTGCCGCAGGTCGGCATCATCAATCCTGGGGAGTTTGCGCCGGGCAATTCGATCGAGGCGGTGATCTGGGTTGCCGTCGGCGGACGCGGCACGCTGATCGGTGCAGCGCTCGGCGCTGTTGTTGTGAACTACGCCAAGACGGCGTTCACGTCCGGTGTGTTGGCGCCATATTGGCTATTCATGCTGGGAGCGCTGTTCATCCTGGTGACGTTGCTGTTGCCCAAGGGGATTGTCGGCACTGTGAAGGACTGGTGGGAGCGACGCCGGGAAGAGCAGTTCGAGACAAACGCAGCGAGCGCAGCACTCGAAGATGGCATCGCTGAAACACGGATGGCGGAGTAAGCCTATGAATGTCATGGACACTCGCGCGACGTCTGCCATGTTGTACCTCGATGGGGTCCATGTTTCCTTCGATGGATTTCACGCCATCAACAATCTGTCGTTGACCATCGCGCCGGGCGAGATGCGGGCCATCATTGGTCCAAATGGGGCCGGGAAGACGACGATGATGGATATCATCACCGGGAAAACAAAGCCCGACGAAGGCGATGTCCTGTTTGATGGTTCGGTCGATCTCGCGCGACTGGACGAGACCCAGATCGCGGAGCTCGGCATTGGCCGCAAATTCCAGAAGCCGACCGTGTTCGAAAGCCAGACCATCGAGGACAATCTGCGCCTTGCGCTGAAGACCGACCATGGCGTTCGCAAGACATTGTTCTGGCGGGAGACGGCGGACGAGCGCGAGCGGATCGACCGCGTTCTTGAGACGATCCGTCTGACCGGTTCGCGCGATCGGCTGGCTGGCGCATTGTCGCATGGTCAGAAGCAGTGGCTCGAGATCGGCATGTTACTGGCGCAGGATCCCAAGCTGTTGCTGGTCGACGAGCCGGTGGCCGGCATGACCGATGTCGAAACCCATCAGACCGCTGAGCTTCTCAAAGAGATCAACAAGGACAAGACGGTGGTCGTGGTCGAGCACGACATGACGTTCGTGCGCGAGCTTGGTGTGCGCGTGACCTGCCTGCACGAAGGCTCAGTGCTGGCGGAAGGGTCGATCGACCAGGTTTCCGCCAACGAGCGCGTGATTGAAGTCTATCTGGGGCGGTGAAGCTATGCTCAATGTCAACAACATCAGCCTCTCCTACGGCGCAGCACAGGCATTGCGCGGGGTGTCGCTGCTGGCCGAGCCCGGCAAGGTGACCTGCGTGCTGGGCCGCAATGGCGTCGGCAAGACCAGCCTGCTGCGCGCCATGGTCGGACAATACCCAATCTCCGGCGGCTCCATCACCTTCGACGGCGCCGACATTTCGGGATTGAAGCCGTATGAGCGCGCCCGAAAAGGCATGTCCTTTGTACCTCAGGGCCGCGAAATCTTTCCTCTCCTGACCGTCGAAGAGAACCTCAAGACCGGCTTTGCGCCGCTCAAGCGGAGCGAACGCTCTATACCGGACGACGTGTTCTCGCTGTTTCCGGTCCTGCAGAACATGCTGGGCCGCCGCGGCGGCGATCTGTCGGGAGGCCAGCAGCAGCAGCTCGCGATCGGCCGCGCACTCGTGATGCGTCCGAAGCTGCTTCTCCTGGACGAGCCGACCGAAGGCATTCAGCCGTCGATCATCAAGGATATCGGCCGGGCGATTTCCTACCTTCGCAGCTTGGGCACGATGGCCATCGTGCTGGTTGAACAATATCTCGACTTTGCCTGCGAGCTCGGCGACAATTTCGCCGTCATGGATCGCGGCGCGGTGAAGTTCACATGCGGTCGCAGCACGCTCGATCCGGACGAGATCAGTCGCCAGATGGCGCTCTGATAGGAAGTGAAGACTCCTGAGCGGGCTGGGCGGGATGCAGAGCGAGACGACATCTTCGGTATCGGAGACCTTCGCGGCCAATCGTGCGATTGGCGCGGTGAGGTTTGACGTGCATGTCCGGGATGGACTGACGCGACGGCGCGAGCTGCACGAGGAGGGGTCACTGCGTGTGCGCTTTCCGTCACCCGAGCAGCAAGGCCTCTCTGCGGTCTTCGTCAACACCGCCGGCGGCATCGCGGGCGGCGATCGCTTCGATATTGATATCTGCACGCGGGCCAACGCCCAACTGACCGTCACGACAGCTGCGGCGGAAAAACTCTATCGCTCCCATGGGCCTGAATCGCATGTGAACATCAAGTTGTGTGCCGAAACCGGGTCACGGCTTGCGTGGTTACCGCAGGAAACGATCCTGTTCGATCAGTCTTGCGTATCACGCAGCATCGATATTGATGTGGCAGAGGGTGCTTCGCTTCTGCTGTGCGAAATCGTCGTGTTCGGCCGGGCCGCCATGGGCGAAACGATGACGAAGGGCCGCTTTGTGGATCGCTGGCGAATGCGGCTCGGGGACAAGCTGGCGTTTGCGGAAACCGTTCGTCTCGACGGCGACATCGCGCGCAGGCTGGCAAGCCGCGCTGTCCTGAACGGCGGCGGAGCGATCGGCACGGCGCTCATCGTGCCCGGGGATGAGGCGGTCGTGGAGCGTATCCGCGCATCGTCGGATCGATTCGGCGGTGAAGTCGGTATCTCTGCCTGGGACGGATTTGCAATCGCGCGCTTCTGCGCACAGGATGCGGCGACGCTTCGCGCCGACATGATGACGGTGTTAGGGCAGGCCAGTCCGTCGGGTTTGCCGCGTCTTTGGCTTAACTAGGTTCAATTTCAATCGGATACTGCGCATGAATTTGTCTCCCCGCGAAAAGGACAAACTTCTGGTTTCGATGGCCGCGATGGTGGCGCGGCGGCGTCTGGAGCGCGGCGTCAAACTCAACCACCCCGAAGCGGTGGCGATCATTTCCGACTTCATCGTTGAAGGCGCGCGCGACGGCCGTACCGTCGCCGAGTTGATGAAGGCCGGGGCGGAAGTCCTGACGCGCGATCAGGTCATGAGCGGAATTCCTGAAATGATCCATGATATCCAGGTTGAAGCGACATTCCCGGACGGCACTAAGCTTGTCACCGTTCACGAGCCAATTCGTTGAGAGGCGTCCATGATTCCCGGTGAAATGTTCATCAAGGACGGCGACATCGAACTCAACGCCGGCCGCAAGACGGTGACACTCACCGTCGCCAACACCGGCGATCGCCCCGTTCAGGTCGGGTCGCACTATCATTTCTTCGAAACCAATCCAGCCTTGAAGTTCGATCGGAAGAAAGCGCGTGGGATGCGGCTGGATATCGCGGCGGGTACCGCTGTGCGATTCGAACCCGGGCAGACGCGTGAGGTCAATCTCGTGGCGCTTGCGGGCAAGCGCACCATCTATGGCTTCCGCGGCGAGGTGAGCGGCAAGCTGTGAGTGCACACGTCAGCGGGCGGAGAAAACGATGAAAGACACATATTCGGGCGGCTGTCAGTGCGGCAAGGTTCGTTACGAAATGTCCGGAGAGATCGGAGAGGTCCTTGCGTGCAACTGCTCACGCTGCGGCAGGCTCGGGACACTGCTTGCATTCGTTCCGGCGCAGGACTTCAAGCTGCTCTCCGGTGAAGGCGCGACAACGGAATATTTGTTCAACAAAAACGCCATTAGCCATCGTTTCTGCGCGACCTGCGGCGTTGAGTCTTTTGCGTCCGGCAAAGCGCCTGATGGAGCTGAGATGATCGCCGTCAACGTTCGCTGCCTTGACGATATTGATGTCGATTCGCTGCAGGTGAAAAAGTTCAACGGCAAGGCATACTGAAAGCGTTTTATGGCCACCAGGATTAAACGTTCCGTCTATGCCGACATGTTCGGCCCCACGACCGGAGATCGCGTCCGGTTGGCCGATACAGATCTGATCATCGAAGTCGAGAAAGACTTCACCGTTTATGGCGAGGAGGTGAAGTTCGGTGGCGGCAAGGTGATCCGCGACGGCATGGGCCAATCGCAGGTCACCAACAGGCAAGGGGCGGCCGACACGGTCATCACCAACGCGCTGATTGTGGATCACTGGGGCATTGTAAAGGGCGATGTCGCCATCAAGGATGGTACCATCTCGGCCATCGGGAAGGCCGGCAACCCGGACATTCAGCCCGGTGTGACCATCGTCATCGGGCCTGGCACCGACATCATCGCGGGCGAGGGCAAGATTCTCACCGCCGGTGGTTTCGACAGCCACATCCATTTCATCTGCCCGCAGCAGATTGAACACGCGCTGATGTCGGGCGTCACTTCGATGCTCGGCGGCGGCACCGGTCCGTCGCACGGCACATTCGCCACCACCTGTACGCCGGGGCCGTGGCACATCGCACGGATGATCCAGTCCTTCGATGCGTTTCCCGTCAATCTCGGCATTTCCGGCAAGGGCAACGCGTCGCGGCCTGCCGCGCTGGTGGAGATGATCAAGGCGGGCGCCTGCGCGCTCAAGCTGCATGAAGATTGGGGGACGACACCGGCGGCGATCGACAATTGTCTCTCGGTGGCGGACGATCACGACATTCAGGTGATGATCCACACCGACACACTGAATGAGTCGGGCTTTGTCGAGGATACCGTCAAGGCGTTCAAGGGCCGCACGATCCACGCCTTCCACACGGAAGGTGCGGGCGGCGGGCACGCGCCGGACATCATCAAGGTTGCTGGGTTGAAGAACGTGCTGCCGTCGTCGACCAATCCGACGCGGCCGTTCACACGCAACACCATCGATGAGCATCTCGATATGCTGATGGTCTGCCACCATCTCGATCCGTCGATCGCCGAAGATCTCGCCTTTGCGGAGAGCCGCATCCGTAAGGAGACCATTGCCGCGGAAGATATTCTCCACGATCTTGGCGCGCTGTCGATGCTGTCGTCGGACTCCCAGGCCATGGGTCGCCTCGGCGAAGTGATCATCCGGACCTGGCAGACCGCGGACAAGATGAAGAAACAACGCGGATCGCTGCCCGAGGACAAGGGTAAGGACAACGACAATTTCCGGGTGAAGCGTTATATCGCGAAATACACGATCAATCCGGCGATCGCGCACGGCGTCTCGAAGCTGATCGGCTCGGTCGAGAAGGGCAAGATGGCTGATCTCGTGCTATGGTCGCCTGCGTTCTTCGGCGTCAAGCCCGATTGCATCATCAAGGGCGGCTCGATCGTCGCGGCGCCGATGGGTGATCCGAACGCTTCGATCCCGACGCCGCAGCCCGTGCATTATCAGCCGATGTTCGGAGCGTTCGGGAAATCTCTGACGGCGTCGTCGGTGGTGTTTACGTCAAAGGCTGCCGTTATCTCGGGCCTCGGCAAGAAGCTGGGCACCGAGAAGGCGCTCTATCCTGTTTTAAACACGCGCGGCGGGATTTCGAAGAAGAGCATGATTCACAATGGTGCCACACCGAACATCGAGGTCGATCCGGAAACGTACGAAGTGCGTGCCGATGGAGAATTGCTGACCTGCGCGCCGGCCGAGGTGCTGCCCATGGCGCAGCGGTATTTCATGTACTAGGGTCCCGGCGTCGAAAGTAAAACAGTCGGGAGAAATGCCTTGATCTATGTGGTTGCGACTTTGACCGTGAAGCCTGAAATGCGCGCCGAGCTGATCGCAGGCGCGAAAGCTTGCATCGCGGAGACACGCAAGGAAGCGGGTAACATCGCCTATGATCTGCATGAGAGCGTCACTGATCCGAGCAAGCTTGTGTTCGTGGAGCAGTGGGAAAATGCAGAGGCGCTGGAGCCGCACCGCAAGGCCGACCATATGCGCGCGTTCGGGCGTATTGCGGTAAACTGCATGGCGGCACCGCCAAAGATCGAAGTGATTACGCCTGCGAAGGTGGATGTCCGATAATTGACGTTGCCGCGTCTGCCATACTACAGCGCGGCGAAATCCAAAAAGTTGTGAGGCTGTTGATATGATCCGCGCAACGCAAGTGCGACCACATTATCGCTGGAACGAGGCGGCGGCTGACACTGTGGTGCTTGGTTTCGACGACCGTCATCGCCGCCGTATGACGATGACGGGTACTCGCGGCCTTGAATTCCTTCTTGATCTGCAACAGGCAGTTGCCCTGCGCAGCGGCGATGCGCTGGTGCTGGAGGATGGCCGGCTGGTCGAGGTGGTCGCTGCCGCCGAGCAGCTTCTTGAAATCCGAGGAACTGATCCATCGCATCTGGTGCGGCTGGCTTGGCACCTCGGCAATCGGCATTTGCCGACCCAGATTGTCGGAAAGGGTCTTCGGATTCGTCATGATCATGTGATCGAGGCTATGGTGAAGGGACTTGGTGCGCGCGTTATCGAGATCGAAGCGCCGTTCGATCCGGAAGGCGGGGCCTATGCCGGCGATGGTCACGATGGTGGGCACGACGCAGCGCACGCCCATCATGATCATGGCCATGATCACGCAGGGCACGATCACAAGCATCACGCATACGGTCATCACAACCACGACCACCACGGTCATTCCCATGCTCATGACCACGAGCACTGAGAACAGTCTGAATCACATTCCGGAAGCGGATCAGGCTTCGCTCTTTCGGCTGATGACGTGGCTTTCGCCCGCATTTCCCGTTGGATCGTTCTCTTACTCAAGCGGTATTGAATGGGCAGTCGAGGCGGGAGACATCATCGACACCGCGACGCTTCAGGACTGGCTATCCGCGATGCTCGTGGATGGTCCTGGCTTTTGCGACGGCGTGTTCCTGAGTCACGCCCATCGCGCAGCGCAGGCGGGCGACGTGACAACGCTGCAGCATATCGTCGAATTGGCCGCGGCATTCGCGCCGTCGCGCGAGCGGCATCTCGAGACGACGGCGCAGGGCAGGGCGTTCGTTGAAATCGCACGCGCTGCGTGGAACTGCGATGCTCTCGGTTTGCTGGCTGCATGCGGCGGGCCGATCGCATATCCTGTTGCTGTCGGCGTGCTGGCCGCCGGGCACCGCATTTCCTTAGCCCTTACGCTGCATGCGTTTCTGCATGCGATGACATCGAACTGGATTTCGGCCGGGGTGCGGCTCATTCCGCTCGGGCAGACGGATAGCCAGCGTGTCCTTGCCGGTCTTGAGAGCATGATCCTCGTGACAGCGGACAAAGCTCTCGACGCTACGCTCGATGACCTCGGTAGCGCGACATTCCGCGCCGATCTCGCCAGCATGCATCACGAGACGCAATACACACGGCTGTTCCGCTCATGAGTCGGATTTTCGCAAAACGAGTATGCGCATGACAAAATTCAATGGCCCGTTACGTGTCGGTATTGGCGGCCCGGTGGGTTCCGGAAAGACCGCGCTGATGGATCTGCTCTGCAAGACCATGCGGGAACGCTACGATATCGCGGCGATAACCAATGACATTTACACGAAATGGGATGCAGAGTTTCTGGTGCGCTCGGGTTCTCTCACGCCGGATCGAATCGCCGGTGTGGAAACCGGCGGATGCCCGCATACGGCGATCCGGGAAGATGCGTCGATGAATCTCGCTGCCGTCGCCGACATGCGTGTCAAGTTTCCCAACCTCGATCTCGTACTGATTGAATCGGGAGGTGACAATCTTGCCGCCACCTTTTCACCGGAACTTGCCGACTTGACGATCTATGTCATCGACGTTGCCGCAGGCGATAAGATCCCGTCCAAGGGCGGCCCTGGAATCACGCGATCGGATCTGCTGGTGATCAACAAGATCGATCTCGCGCCTTATGTCGGTGCGTCGCTGGACAAGATGGACACCGACGCAAAGCGTATGCGAGGGGAACGGCCGTTCGTCATGACCAATCTCAAGAAGAGCGAGGGGCTCGATCGGATCATCCGCTTTATCGAAACCAAAGGCGGCCTTCAGGTGACCGACGCAGCCCGCAAGAATTAGCCGGCTCGTCGCTCGTCTTTGGCTTGTCCGTTCCGGAACTGCCACCCCGTGGGCGGGTTAGTCCGGATGAAGCGAGGACACCGTGGCGCGACCAAAGACTACAGCGATATTTTCCTTGTGGCGATTCTCATCGGGATCGTCGTTATTGTACTCAGCTTGATGATGGCTATTGCTCACTCCACGTCTCGGTACCCGGAGACATTGGGCGCCAGGGTCAGGACGGATCAACCGAACGTCCTTCGAGACAAGGGTCAGCCGCAGAACGGTTCAGCGGTGATCCGAAATTAAGAATTACGGGGTTTCTTTGTTGATTGCCGGGAACCAAAAGAACACGGCGTGATTAGCCCACTCACGGGCCATTTCCAGCCCTGGAATTGGTTAACGATTGCCGGCTCTTGAGCGCAAATGATCATTCGTTCAGTATCTGCGTCCTTCCCCGCTCTGCACTGCTCCGCTATTGATCGGCGGCGATCTGCTATCCCGTTCTCCTCCTCTTCCGAGTAGTTGCGTGCTCCGTCTCGGCTTCATCATAGGACTGATGGCGATTATCGGAGTGCTTGTCTCCGGGCTTGCCGCTTTCAAGGTCTATGAACAAGAGTTGTCGCTTGATCGAATCGCGCTGGCGCGGGCCGTCGATACCCATGCAGCGCTTGTGCAGGAGCGCTTGAGCGAGCGCGAATTGCTGACCAGGGTGGCGGTCGGGCTTTTCCGGACGCCGTCGATCAACAAGGCCAATGCCCTGCAGCCGCTGCGTTCGTCAATCTACGCATTCAAGACGGACTTCGTCGTCGCGGGTTGGATCGCACGCGTTCCGGTTTCACAACTTGGGCAGGCGCAGGCCGAGCTGAAAGCTGCCGGCTATCCCAATCCGACGGTCCGAAATTTCAACGACACCCCGCTGACTTCGGCAACGTTACGGGATCCGGAAAGCGTCTTGATGGATGTCGAGCCGAAGAACGATGAAACGAAATTGTTTGTCGGCCGCGTCTTTGACGATCAGCCCATTATTGGACCGGTGCTGACGCGCGCCGCGGAGGAAGGGAAGCCGATTTCATCTGATCCTCTTGAGCTGGTCCGAAACGGCGGCCCGATGGGGATTGTTCTTGCCGCTGCCGTCAAGGGCGATGGATCGGATACTGTGGCCGGATTTCTGACGATCTCGTACCGCCTGGCACCGTTGATGCTGGCCAACGATGAGTTGTCGCTGTTTTCGGTGGCGCTGCGTGATCCCCGCGATGCGTCCAACAATCTCAGTGCCGACACCAACGGGAACATTGTTTCCGTCCCCCTGCAACTCGATGCCGAGAATCCGCCGCTGTTGCGCGTCGTTTCATTCGGCAGTCGGGATTGGACACTGATCTATTACGCCAAGCTGCATGTAGGGGCTCATGCGCAGGAAGTCGCGGCGATCGTGCTGGCGATCGGAGCCGCATTGACCACGATCCTTTGCGGCCTGTTCGGGTATGTTTCGTACAACAACATCCGGCTGAGCCGCGAAATCGAGACACGGATCGGCTTTGAGCGGAGGCTGACCGCCGTCATCGATGAACTCAATCACCGGGTGAAGAACATCCTCGCGGTGATCCAGTCCATCGTGACCCGGACCATGCGGCATGGCGCGGATATCGATGTTGCGCGCGAATTGCTGATTGGACGCATTCATGCCATGTCGCACGTCGTCTCGCTTCTGAGCGAGAGCCAGTGGCAGGGTGTCAAGCTGAAGGGGTTGTTCGAGTCGCGCGCCATTCCTCACGGTGAGCGCATCGTCCTCAACGGGCCCGACATCACCATCAGTGCGCGGGCAGCGCAAAGCCTGTCGCTGCTGTTCTTTGAGCTCGCCTCTCACGCCGATGAAGGGCTTTCACTCGTTGGCAAGCATCCGCATGTGGTCGTGGAGTGGAGCGTGGCGGGCGAACGGCCCGATACGATCTTTCATTTCCGCTGGGAAGAATTCAATACCAGCGCTGCCACCCGGCGGCCCGATAGTGATTTCGGCATTGTTCTCCTGGATCGCGTGGCGCCGGAAGCGCTTGGCGGTACAGCCAAGCGCTACTTTACAGATGTTAGCTATGTGTATGAGCTGACCGCGCCAATGGAAACGGTGATCGACGAAAATGAACTTGATCGCACAAACCGCCTCAGCGCGCCGGTGAAAAAGCGCTGATCCGATAAATCGATTATTTCTGCTTGTGTCATGACAAACGAAAAAGCAGCCGCTCCGCGCAGCTGCTTTTGCTTTATCGGTTTTGCTCTCTGATTAGCGGAGGAGCTCAGCCTCCTCCGCCTCCGATCACGGCGCGCACCGTATCATCTGGACCGAAATCCTCGGCACCCTCAACAGTCAGCAGCGCGCTGAGTTTGGAGCGAGCGCGATTGACCCGGCTTTTGATAGTGCCGACCGCGCATCCGCAGATGGCTGCAGCATCTTCGTAGGAGAAGCCGGATGCACCGACGAGAATAAGTGCTTCACGTTGATCCTGTGGAAGCTTCTCGAGGGCAGTACGGAATTCCTCGAATTCGAGATGTGAATTCTGAGCCGGCTGCGATTTGAGAGTTTTCGCGTAGCTGCCTTCCGCGTCTTCCACCTCGCGGCGGCGCTTGCGGTAGTCCGAGCGGAAAAGGTTGCGCAGAATCGTGAACAACCATGCCGGCAGATTCGATCCCGGTTGGAAGGAGTCGATATGAGCCAGCGCGCGCAGCAGCGTTTCCTGCACCAGGTCGTCTGCCCGGTCGCCGTTACCGCTCAGTGAAATTGCGAACGCGCGCAGACTTGGCACGGTCGCCAGGATTTCATCTCGAAGAGAGTCAGTGAGAGGCATTAGTCCCTCCCGTCTTTTTTCGCCAGCGCCTGCGCAGCGGCATCCGGGGTGTCGAGCTGGCGGATCAATTCAGCAAAGCGATCCGGCACGCCTTGGCGCACTACATCGTCGTACATGGCACGAAGCTGATGTCCGATCCGGGATTGAATCTCGGCATTGAGCCCACCTGGCTTGCCTGATCCGCTTCCAGATCCACCCGATCCACTAGATGGTTTGTTTGATGGAGGCTTCAAGTCTTTCATGGCGGTGATCCGTGTTTTCCCCGAGAGCTAAGTGCTTTGAATTGCAGGTGGTTTCCCCCTGCCAATGAAGACTTCAGCCCCTATGTGAGAAACCTAATGCGTCGTTTGGGATAAAGTTCCAGCATCTGGGAACTTTTATGAAGTTCGTGCGTAATTATCGCGATCAAGGAACCGGGGATCCACGGGTGGATGTCTCCGGGTCTGAACCGTTAGCTATCGATTGGAGGGGGTATGTCTCGTTCTCAGCTCGTTGCTGAACATTTGCCACTGTTGCGTCGCTACGCACGCGCCCTGACCGGGAGCCAGACGTCCGGCGATGCCTATGTGGCGGCCATGCTCGAGGCCTTGTTGCAAGACCCCTCGTTGCTTGAAGAAAAGTTTGGACCGCGTGCGGGCTTGTTTCGGCTATTCACGCGGATCTGGAATTCCGTGTCGTTGAACGAAAATGCCGAGGCTCCGGCCTCCGCCCAGGCGGCGTCGGAGCAGCGGCTCTCAAATATCACGCCGTTGGCACGGCAGGCCTTTCTGCTGCTGTCGCTGGAAGGCTTTTCGGAGCAGGAGGTCGCTCACATCCTCGATACTGAGGTGTCGAAGATCCGCGAACTGACGGACACCGCCGGTCGCGAACTGGCTGCGGAAATCGCGACCGACGTCCTGATCATCGAGGATGAGACCTTCATCGCGATGGACCTGGAAAGCCTGATCAAAAATCTCGGCCATAACGTCATTGGCGTGGCGCGGACCCATGCGGATGCCGTTGCCTTGGCCAAGAACAAGAAGCCGGGATTGATCCTCGCAGACATCCAGTTGGCTGACGGCAGCTCCGGGTTGGACGCTGTCAACGAACTGCTGCGAAGCTTCGAGGTGCCGGTGGTATTTATTACCGCCTATCCGGAACGCTTCCTCACCGGTGAACGGCCGGAGCCGGCCTTCCTGATTTCCAAGCCGTTCCAGCCCGCGATGGTCTCAGCGGTCGCGAGCCAGGCTTTGTTCTTCCAGCGCAACTCACGCAATCGTGCGTCGAGGGCAGCCGCTTCCTGACGCAGCAGTGCATTGCAAAGCCGGGCGTGGATTTCCACGCCCGGCTTTTTGCTGCCTGCCTGCTTTTTGCGTCTCACTAAAATAACATGGGGTGCGGCCGGCATCACCACGGTCGCACCCCACGCGATAGCCGGTTGATTAGGGGCAGGGGGAATAACCGGCTTTTGGAAAGACGCGGGGTATCCGAAAACGTTCCGGGCCACTTCACAATTATTTTGACGCCGTTCCCATCACCCTTTCGGCTGAGTCCGGAACGAAGCCGTTTCGTTCACGTTGTTTAACGCATTCGCTCTTCGGCGATGCAACAACGCGTAGAGGCGTATCATGTCAAACGTAACTTCCGGAATTCTCGGTGCGGTGGCGGCAACGCTTGCGCTCGGTGCCGTGCATCTTGAAGTGGCGACCGGTAACGATCTGGTCGGTTCGGCACAAAGAACGAGCGGAACGATGGGTATTGCCCACGCACCGGCTAATGTGACTGCTGTCTCTCAGAACGTGAATCGCTCTGCAAAAGGTGATCGCGATCTGGCGATGCAGCCATCTGGGGGCTTGACGATTTCATTCAAAGTCCCTGGCGCAAACGATGCATCGGTTGCCTTGCGAATGCCGGCAGGTGATGCGGCGGATGCACGCCGCAAGCCGGTACAGCCGGCTAGACTGGAAAAAGGATCTGCTGTGGAGCGCAGGCAGGTTGCATGCGAACCCGTAGTGAGTGCCTTGACCGCTGTGGCCAAGCAGCTCGGCCCAGGGCGCTGCATTACATAATTCAGAGCTGACAATAAGCCGATTAAATGAAAAGAGGCGCCGATGGGCGCCTCTTTTCATTTGGCCTTCTTATCCGTTGCTCGCCTGAATGAGTTATTCGCCCGGTTCTTCTTTTGCCGCCGCGTTGCGATTTGCCATGAATCCGAGGGCTGCGCCAGCGATGGCAAGCAAGGGAATGATGCGCTTGATCCCGATTGTTCGCACAATTTGCAGGCCCGCAGCCAGCACCATGGGATCGCTGAGAGCAGCCTGCATGGCGGACGGAGAGGGCGGCTTAGGCTTGTTCACTTGCTGCCGTTTCTGGACCGCATAAGACATTGCTGCCAGCAACGTGGCGATAAAGAATACGCCAGCGCCCGCGAGACAAGCCTGGATCAAGCCGTAGCGCTCGAGAACGAAGACAAAGGCGGCCGCGCATAAGAACGAGACAGTGACAAAAAGAAATACCGCGGCGGCAAGCGCGAGGGATGTTTGCCGCAGCGCCGATCCGGTGCTTTCGCGAACATCATCGATGAGTTTTTGAAGCATCGAAAATCCGATCCAAAATGGCCACAATGAAATTGACGCGCCGAAAGCGCGTCATCAGCAATTGATGGTGTGGGGAGACGCGCTTTAGCGTCTCCAGGTGACGCCGATCAAAAAGCCTAGTCCCAGTGCGAGGCCAACGGCCGCCAGCGGACGTTCCACGATGGCGTCTTCCAACGACTCCTCCAGAGTGCCGGCAGCCTCCTGTGCGGCATCGAGCGCCTCACTGCCGCGCTGGCCGATATCGGACATCATGGAATCCACGTTCGAGCGGGCCTGTTTGTAGGAGCGCCTGGCTTGTTTGCGCGCGCTGCCTGTGAAGGCGTCCAGAACATCTGTGATCTGGTCTGCCAGAGCTGACATATCGTTCTTCACGGTATCTACATCCTTCTGCAGGCGGTCATATGTTGCTTTGTCCGTCATGGTCCTCATCGCATCTTCGCCGTCGGTACTCGACATCGAAAGCTCCCGGAAACGGATTTCCTGCTGCGAAAACGCCGTGTTATCGGGAAGGTTCCATCGGCTAGATCTCCGGAAGCTGGGTATCCTTGACCGGCATCAGATGCTCCTTGAGAACGAGCCCGACGATCAGCAGGGGCGACGACAAAAACGTCCCCATCGGTCCCCATAGCCATGTCCAAAACGCGAGCGCGATGAAGACCGCAAGCGCATTGAGCGCGAGCCGCCGGCCGATAATTGTGGGAGTAATGAAGTGCCCCTCGATAAAGGCGACGATCGCGAAGCCGGCTGCGGCAATAAGCCCGGCGCCTAAGGTCGCGGCCGTAATGATGCCCACGGCCAGCAGCACCACAAACATCACGATCGGGCCGATGATCGGAATAAAATTCAGAATGGCTGCGAGCGCTCCAAGACCCGCCGGATTGGGCATATGGGTGAAGGCACAGATAACGCCGGTCGCAATGCCAACACCCATGTTGATCAGCGTAACCGTCAGGAGATAGTTGCCGAGATGCGTCTCGATTGCATTCAGAATCCGCAAAGTTCTTAACCGCGACTCATGGTCGCCAAAGGTCAGGACCAGCGCGCGTCGGAGGCTCGGCCAGCTCGCGATGAAGAGGACGAGAACTGCAAAAAACAACAGGATCTCGGTGAAGGTCGGCGACAGGAATTCAAATGTCGGCTGCACCCATTCCACCTTCGGCAGCGGCAAGGAGAGCGACGTCTCCCCCGGTCCCGGTGCCGCCCCGAACATTCCCTGCAGTTGGTGCCACAGCGCAATCGGCCGATCGAACACATGGAATTTGTCTTTCAGGCGCGGTCCAATCTCAGGCAGCCGCGTGGTCCATTCCATGACGGGCGCGGAAATGAGCCCGATCATGAATGCAAGGCCGGCAAACGTTGCGGTCACAATTGCGACAGCCGAGGCGGAGCGCGGAATTCGGTAGCGCTCAAGAAATTTGGCGGCGGGAGACAGCATCGTCCCGACGATAACGGCTGTGACAATTGGCAGGAAAAATGCGCGCCCTACGTAAAGGACAGCGGTGATGCTGATCAGCAACAACCCGATCAGACAGAACGTCACGATCTCGGTGCGCTGAATGATGGGAGGACGCTCAAGCCGGCTGGCGTCGAGCGGTGTGCTCGCGGTGTGCAGGTTGAGTTCGCGAGCTTCACTCATCGTGGTCGCCCATCATCAAAGTCTGCCGAGAAGCAAGAGAATGATCACGATGATCAGAAGGGTCCCGACGATCCCGGACGGGCCGTAACCCCAGGAGCTGCTGTAACCCCAACGCGGAAACACACCGAGCAGGATCAAGATCAGGATGATGAGAAGTACGGTGCCCAAAGACATGACAGTGATCCTTCCATGTCTCTGCCGACTGGCTCCTCCTCGCCGGCTCCCACCAGCGCTAATCGCCCGGAGCAACTGAAGTTCCCTCGCGCGATCGTGAACTGCCGATGGGGTTGACTGAACGGACTCAAGGCCTGCGAGCCATGGAACAAGCGCCGGGGCAGCGCGTTCGGTTTCCCAGTCACTTCCCAAGGCAACCGCAGAAGCGAGGCTGGTCATGGCGTATTCAATGCCGTTCAGTGCAAGGTCTGGGAATTCCCGTCGTTTCGTAAGACTGTTCACACTGGCGGCGACTGCCGTGCTTTCGGTCGGGTTGGCCGGTCCGGCCTTGTCACAGACACTGGGATATGCGGGACAACCGCAAGGCAATTTCTGGTCAAACGATCGATCGTTACCCTCGCCGCAAGTTACGCCGGAAGAGGACGAGAGTTCGGTTCTTCCCGAGCGCTTTCGCCGGCGCGTGGTCTCTTTCGAAACCCGTGAAGCGCCCGGCACCATTGTGATCGATACCGGCAATACGGCGCTGTATTACGTGCTGGGTGGTGGCCGCGCGATCCGTTACGGCGTCGGCGTCGGCCGTGAAGGATTTACCTGGTCCGGTGTGCAGAGTGTGTCGCGCAAGGCAGCCTGGCCCGATTGGCATCCACCGGCAGAAATGATCGCGCGCCAGCCTTATCTGCCGCGGTTTGTTGCAGGCGGTCCGGGAAATCCGCTTGGAGCGGCTGCGATGTATCTCGGCTCCAGCGCCTATCGCATTCACGGCACCAATGATCCTTCGACCATTGGCAAGTTCGTATCGAGTGGCTGCATTCGGCTGACCAACACTGACGTGCAGGATCTGTTCAATCGCGTCAGCATAGGCACGAAGGTCGTCGTTCTTCCCAAGAACAAGCCAATTCAAATTGAAGAAAAACTGGCGGGTCGCGGGCGTCTCTCGATGAATGTGCCGTCCGCGGGTGGCCTGTCACAAAACATCAAGATGTCGGGATTATATTAAACGCGTGTTTTGAAACGCCGTTTAGAGGTCTCGTTGGTTGAAGTGTGAAGTGCCCGCCAAGAGGTTCGTGATGCATGTTTCAACGTGTCTGAAAATCGCTTCGACCTTCGCGCTTCTCCTCTTTGCATTTCACGGCGATCTTATCGTCCCTTCTCATGCGCAAGGCGCGTGTGATCCGTTCACGCAATTTTTCGGCGGCTGTAATCCCAGACCTGCGCAGCAATCCTTAGGCTATGCTGATCCGGGCACGGGGTTTGATCGACCTCAACGGGTCTATGTCTATCGTCCGCACCGTGAATCCGCGACCGCCTTTTGCGTGCGAACGTGTGATGGCCGCTATTTCCCGGTCGCTGTGCGCGAAGGGCAGAGCAGCGCGGAGATGTGCAGCAATTTCTGCCCGGCCAGCGAGACCAAAATTTATCGCGGCTCATCGATCGACGAGGCTTCGACCGACAGCGGAAAATCCTATTCGGACATGCCGAACGCGTTTCGCTATCGTAACGAACTGGTTGCCGGATGCACCTGCAATGGAAAGGATGCGTTCGGTCTCGCGCCCATGAAGGTTGAAGACGATCCGACCTTGCGCAAGGGCGACATCGTGGCCGGTGCAGACGGTTTGATGGTCGTTGGCCGCAGCCGCCGCAGCGCGGAGCTCAACTTCACGCCGGCCCCTCAGTCCTTGCGGGCGAAGTTCGGGCAGTTGCCCGTAGTTGCTGCTCAATAACGTTGTTCCCGAACGGGAACCAATCCTGATGGCGACCGTTGGATCCGATATGGCACGCGTTGCGTGCCTTCATCGAGTCCGGTCTCATGAGGGGTGATCATGGCGATACTGATAAGCATCTTGATTACGTTTCTTGTCGTTATCCTGGTTCTTTATCTCATCAACATGTTGCCGATCGATGGGCGCGCGAAGCAGATCGCGAGAGCCATCGTGGTGATCATCGGCATCGTTTCGATGCTGAAATATCTCGCCGTGTTCTGAAATTCTTTGCCAAGGAATTAAAACAAAAAAGCCCCGGCATTGTTGCCGGGGCTTTTCGTGAGAGAAACTCACTTCCAAGGACACTCACTTCAACGTGCCGAACCAATCATCCACGTCCTTGTGAACCTGATCCTTGGCGTAACCATAACGCTGCTGAAGCTTGCCTTCGAGCTGTTCGCGGCGGCCTTCAATGACATCGAGATCGTCATCGGTCAGCTTGCCCCACTTCTCTTTGGCTGAACCCTTGAACTGCTTCCAGTTCCCTTCAATGCGATTCCAGTCCATCGGCCATCTCCCTTTTTAAATGGAACGTGACCGATAACGGTGCGATGTCGCGATCGTTCCTGATAAACGATGCGACATCGCGCCGTGTGTTTGTGATCAGCCGGCGAGTTTGGCTTCCTTGCGGCGTGCGTGGAGAATGAACTCGGTGTAGCCGTTCGGCTGCTCTCGCCCCTTGAAGACCAGATCGCACGCCGCCTTGAAGGCAACGCCATCGAACGATGGTGCCATCGGGCGGTACAGCGGATCGCCGGCGTTCTGCTTGTCGACGACAATCGCCATGCGCTTCAGGGACTCCATCACCTGATCCCGGGTTACGACGCCCTGCAGCAGCCAGTTCGCCAGATGCTGGCTTGAAATGCGCAGCGTTGCGCGGTCTTCCATCAGGCCGACATCGTGAATGTCCGGCACCTTGGAGCAGCCGACGCCCTGGTCGATCCAACGCACGACGTAACCAAGAATACCCTGACAGTTGTTGTCGATCTCCTGCTTCACATCATCCGGTGCCCAGTTCGATTGCGAAACTGGAATGGTGAGAATGTCGGAGAGCTTCGCCTTGGTGCGGGTCTTCAGTTCTTCCTGGCGGGCATGCACATCGACCTGGTGATAGTGCAGGGCGTGCAGCGTCGCCGCGGTCGGCGAGGGGACCCACGCCGTGCTCGCGCCGGCCTGCGGGTGCGCGACCTTCTGCGCAATCATGTCGGCCATCTTGTCCGGTGCGGCCCACATGCCTTTGCCGATCTGGGCGTGGCCCGGCAGGCCATTGGCGAGACCGATGTCGACGTTCCAGTCCTCGTAGGCCTTGATCCAGGGCTGCGCCTTCATGTCGTTCTTGCGGATCATCGGGCCCGCTTCGATCGAGGTGTGGATCTCGTCACCGGTACGGTCGAGGAAGCCGGTGTTGATGAAGCAGATGCGCTGAGCTGCATTCTGAATGCAGGCAGCGAGGTTCACCGTGGTGCGGCGCTCCTCATCCATGATGCCGACCTTCAGCGTGTTGGCAGGCAGCGACAGCATCTTTTCGACGCGGCCGAAAATCTCGACCGTGAGCGCAACTTCATCCGGGCCGTGCATCTTCGGCTTGACGATATAGACCGAGCCCTTGCGGCTGTTCTTGAGCTGGGACTTGCCCTTCACGTCGTGGATTGCGAGCAAGCCAGAGACCGCGGCATCGAGGATGCCTTCCGGAATTTCCTCGCCCTTCGCGTCAAGCACGGTGTCGGTGAACATGTGGTGGCCGACGTTGCGGATCAGCATCATGCTGCGGCCGTGGAGCTTCACCTCTTTGCCATCCACGCCTTTGTAGACGCGGTCGGTATTGAGGGCGCGGGTCATGGTTTTGCCGCCCTTTTCGAAGTCCGCAGACAGCGTCCCGTTCATCAGGCCGAGCACGTTGCGATAGACCAGGACCTTGTCGTCGGCGTCAACCGCGGCGACGCTGTCTTCCATATCGAGAATGGTGCTGACTGCCGCTTCGAGGATCATGTCGGAGACGCCGGCCGCATCGTCCTTGCCGATGACATGGTTGCGATCGATCTGCACGTCGATGTGCAGGCCGTTGTTGACGAGCAGGATCGCGCTCGGAGCTGCCGCGTCGCCCTGATAGCCGACAAGCTGCGCCTTGTTTTTCAGTGCGGTTGCGTTGCCGCTCTTCAGCTTGGCTGCGAGCTGTCCGCTCTCGATGCTGTAGGCCGTGACGTCGCTGTGATTGCCGGTCGCAAGCGGTGCAGCCTGATCAAGGAACGACTTCGCTTTGGCGATGACCTTGTCGCCGCGCGCCTTGTTGTAGCCCTTGCCGCTCTCACTCGGGTCGTGCGGGATCGCATCGGTGCCGTAGAGCGCATCGTAAAGGCTGCCCCAGCGTGCATTCGCCGCGTTGAGTGAGTATCGCGCATTGGTGAGCGGCACCACGAGCTGTGGGCCGAACATGCGGGCGATTTCCTCATCGACGTTCGCGGTCTGCACTTCCTTCGCAACGGGCTCCGGGAGCAGGTAGCCGATCTCCTTCAAGAATGCCGTATAGGCATTCATGTCGAACGGCTTGCCTTTGTGGGCCTTGTGCCAGTCGTCGATCTTGGCCTGAAGCGTATCGCGGAATGCCAGCAACTCGCGATTGCGGGGCGCCAGGTCGTTCACGATCGCGGCAAGTCCGGCCCAAAACGCATCGGGTGAAACGCCGGTGTCGGCGGTTGCTTCTTTGGCGATAAAGTCAAACAGGGCAGGCGCGATCTTCAATCCGCTGGCATCGATACGTTTCATGACAAATCTCACGGACAACGGCAAAAAAGCGCCGTTTCAGGGCTTCAGGATGAGGTGAATTTAAGGGCCGCCGCCGGGGCGGCTTTGTGGGGGTGGTTTTAACGCCAAAGCCGGGCAAAAGAGAAGTCCCTTCCCCGCTCCAAGCTTGTATACCACGGTCCATTCTATCGCAGGGCAATCACTGGCAGCGAGGTGGCCGTGGAGCTCCAAAAGCTGGAAAACTGTATTTTTCGCGATCAGATGTTCGCGGCGAGATCGTTCAATTCGCCGAACAGTACACCGCTGCCCGCAAGCAGGTCTTCGACCGCTTCCGTGGCATCGGGAATGGATTTGTTCGAGGTATCGAGGGTCAGTTCCGCATTCGCGGGGGGCTGATAGTCCTGGGCGATCCCCGTGAAGCTCTGCAGGTTTCCGGCCCGTGCCTTGGCGTAGTGACCCTTGGGATCACGGCTCTCGCAGACCTCGGCCGGTGTCGACACATAGACTTCCCGGAACAGATCGCCGGCGACGCGCCGCGCCTGTGCCCGATCGTCACTGGACGGCGAAACAGCGGCAACGATTGCAATGTGGCCGTTGCGCGCCAGATGTGTCGCGGTCTCGGCGAGGCGGCGAATGTTCTCGGTGCGATCCTGAGGCGAAAAACCGAGATCGCTGTTGAGGCCCGCACGCAAGGTGTCGCCGTCGAGCAGGATAGGCGACCCGCCGCGCGTGAACAACCTGCGCTCCAGCGCGCGTGCCACGGTGGATTTTCCTGAGCCGGGCAAGCCTGTCAGCCAGACAACGGCGCCGCCATGGCCATAGCGCGCAGAACGTTCATCCGGACGCAAGGCGGATTCGACGGGGACAATATCGACCGGGATCGCACGCTGCCCCGCGTCCACGCTCAACACCAAGCCGCCGCCTGCGATACGTCCGTTGACCTCGATCACAAGCCGTCCGGTGCGCGGATTTTCGGTGTAAGCGTCCGCCGCCACCGGCTTGGCGAGCGAGATATCGATTTCGCCGACATGATTTCGCGCGATGGACGAAGCTGAGACGCTTTCGAGCTCGCCGGGGTCAACCGCCTTGTCGATGGTAACGACCGTGGCGCGGGATTCCATCGTGCCGAGACGGACCAGGACGGATGCACCTGCTTTCAGCGGTGCATCGTGCAGCCAGAAAATCCGCGCGCGCAGGCGACGGGTGTCGCGCGGTGCGGCGTTGACGTGGCCGATGATATCGCCACGCTCTAAAAACAATTCGCGGTCAAGCGTGATGCCGATCGAACGTCCAGCGCCCAGCGGGGTTGTCACGGGCGTTGCCGGCCAGCCTTCGATGGATTTCACCTTGGCGATCTTGCCGGCCGGCATAATGACGATTTCGTCCCCGGTAGCGAGATTGCCGGATTCGATGCGCCCCGCGACAATGCGGCGGTCGTCAAACTTGTAGATCGCCTGCACCGGAAGCCGCAGCGCCAATTCGTCGAGCGGACGCGCAGGCGTCAGCGCATCGAGCGCCTCGACCACGGTCGGTCCTTCGTACCAATTGATGTTGGGTGTGCGCTCGGCAACGCCGTCGCCGTCGCGCGCGGAAATGGGGATGACGGCCGTTGGTGTCACACCAAGGCCAGTCAAGTGCAACGTAATCTCGTCGTTGATCTCCTTGAAGCGCGATGCGCTGAAATCAACGCGATCCATCTTGTTGACGACGACGGCGACCTGTTTGACGCCGAGGAGATGCAGCAGATAACCATGGCGGCGGGTCTGGTCGCGGACGCCTTCGAGGGCGTCGATGATGAGCACCGCGCCATCGGCCTGCGAGGCGCCGGTGATCATGTTGCGCAGGAATTCTGCGTGGCCCGGCGCGTCGATCAAAACGACGTCGCGGGATTTGGTGCGGAAGCGGATTTGCGTGGTGTCGATGGTGATGCCCTGATCCCGCTCGGTCTGCAGCGCATCCAGCAGGAACGACCATTCGAACGGCATGCCGCGCCGCGCGCTGACGGCTTGGAGCATTTCAAGCTTTCCGTCGGGCAGACTGCCGGTTTCGTGCAGCAAGCGCCCGACCAGCGTGGACTTGCCGTGGTCGACGTGGCCGACAATGACGATGCGAACCTGCGGACGCGTGGTGCCATTGGGCGTGGTCAATGCGACTTTGGGGACGGCGATATTCATGGGGGCACTCATCCTGCGTCAGAGATAGCCGGCAACACGAAGGCGTTCGAAGGCGTCTTCCGTCTCATGGTCGAGGGCGCGGCCGGCACGCTCAGGCACTTTGGTCGCGTTTAATTCAATCAGGATTTCTTCGATGTTCGATGCGTTCGATTCGACAGGATTTGTGATGTCCTGATCGCCGAGCGAACGATAACGCTTGCCGTTCTTTGACAGATAAAGCGGGATGATCGGGATATTTTCGCGCTGCGTGTAGGCCCAGATGTCGGCCTCGGTCCAGTGCAGGATCGGATGGATCCGCAGATGCGCGCCTTGCGGTGGGGATGCGTTGAAGTGATCCCAGAATTCAGGAGGCTGGTCGCGCACGTCCCAGTTTCCTTCGAGGCCGCGCGGCGAAAACACGCGCTCCTTGGCGCGGGTTGCCTCCTCGTCGCGGCGGATGCCGGCGATCAACCCATCGAAGCCATATTTGGCAAGGGCGAGCTTGAGCCCTTCCGTCTTACGCGCAGCTGAGCGCGCAGCCGGCGGCAGAGTCGGATCGATGTCCTCGATCGGCGGGCAGTAATCGACGCGCAGATCGAGACCCCATTCCTTCGAATAGTGATCGCGAAAAGCATACATCTCCGGAAATTTCTTGCCGGTATCAACGTGCAATGCGGGGAATGGCACCTTGCCGAAGAACGCTTTGCGCGCGAGCCAGATCATCACGTTGGAATCTTTGCCGAGCGACCACAGCAAAGCGAGCTTCTTCAATCGCGCGAAGCCTTCCCGAAAAATGTAGATGCTCTGGGCTTCGAGCTCGTCGAGATGATCCATTGAAGGCTGGATGGATGGCGCCATGGGTTCACTCCGTGCCTGGCGCATCGTGCGCCTGCAGACCGTAAGTTAGAGAGGTGGGAAGGGGTCACCCGAACGGGCGCCGACTGAAGGTGCTCGAATTTTGTGCTGAGTAGCCTGCCGATGCCGTCGCGGCTTCCAGTAGCGCCACTATCTGCGTCAGCCGCGAGCACCGCCGCCTGCCGGTCGTCGGGGGTGAAGTGAAGCCGCTGGCCATGCCGAATTGGCGCGAGAACAAGCATCTCTTTTGCGTCGGGTTCGTGGTACGAATTTCCAAAGTTGCGGCGCAGCAGAGAAGAAATAATTTTCTCTTTACGTGACGCAATCGATACATATATAGAAAATAATTTCAGTCAACCCCGCAAATGGGGAAGTGGGTTTCGCATGCGGTTTCTGCCGGTATTTCTCGATCTGCACGTCGGACCGATCATTTTGGTCGGACAGGGCGAGGCTGCACAGGCCAAGTTGCGCCTGCTGTTGTCTGCTGGCGCGCATGTCCGGTGGTATGCGACGGATGGCCGGTACGACGTGACGGGATTAGACGCGAACACCTCGGCGCGTGTTGAGCGCGCCGAAGGTGATCCGCTCACCGCCGATCTTTCAAACGTGATTGCTGTTTTGTGTGCAGGTGCCGGTGACATCGGTCAGGTGATGGCTGCGCGTGCTCGCGCGGTCGGCATTCCGGTCAATGTCATGGACGAAGCTGCACATTCCACTTTCATCTTTCCGGCGATTGTCGATCGTGGTGATGTTGTTGTCGCTGTGGGCACAGGCGGGACGTCTCCCGTTGTTGCGCGGCGCGTGCGCGAGCGCATCGAGGCCGTATTGCCTGCGCGGATCGGTGATCTCGCGGGTTTCATTGGCCGCTGGCGCGACACCATCAAACAGCGACTGCCGGATATCTCATTGCGCCGCAAATTCTGGGAGCGCGTGATCGATGGCGCCATCGGCGCCGACGTGCTCGCGGGGCGTGTCGACAGTGCCGAGCGTGCCCTGAAAAATCTGCCGAACCACGCCGCTTTTGCCGAGGCCGACGGCCAAGGTTTTGTGACCTTGGTCGGCGCGGGACCGGGTGATCCGGATCTCTTGACGGTCAAGGGGCTGCGTGCCCTGCAGGATGCCGATGTTGTTTTCTACGACGATCTCGTTTCGCCCGAGGTGCTCGACCGCGCCCGCCGCGATGCGACCCGTGTGTCTGTCGGCCGGCGGATCGGCAAGCCTGGCATCGGGCAGGACGCGGTCAATCGTCTGCTGATCGAAGCCGCACGCGCCGGACAACGCGTGGTGCGTTTGAAGGGCGGCGATCCATTTGTCTTTGGGCGCGGCGGGGAAGAGATCGCGGCGCTGCGTGAAGCAAATGTCGCTTACGCCGTGATTCCGGGCATTACGGCGGGTCTTGGTGCCGCAGCTGAATGGGAAGTGCCGCTCACGTTTCGCAAGAAAGCGCTGCGCATCACCTTCCTCACGGCCCACAAAGCGGAAGACGCAGGCAATGTCGATTGGTCGGCGCTGACCGATACAAAAATGACGGTCGTTGTCTACATGGGCATCACCGCGGCTGCGACCATCCGCGAAGGATTGCTCGCTGCCGGCCGCTCTCCGCAGACGCCGGTCGGAGTGTTCGCGCGGGTCACGCGGCCCGATGCCAAGTCGGTCGTCGGCGTTCTCAACGATCTCCCCGACCTCGCCAAGCAGGTCGAGACTGGTCCTGCGATCTTGATCATTGGCGACGTCGTCGCCCACTCCGCCCCGTGGCGGAATGCCAACCCAGAGAAAATCCTCTCGCAACTTTTGATGGCTGCCGAATGACCTCCCCACTGCAACAGAAAATCAGAATCAGCGGACCTTCCGTCGTCACCGCCAATCGCACCCGCGATGGTGTTGTCATCTATCGGACCGCCTCGCAAGGATGGTCGGTCGAATTGTCCGACGCCGCTATCGTGCGGACAGCGGATGATGCGCGCAAGTTGCTCGCCGAATCCGCCGCCGATGATCTCGGCGCGATCGGCGCTTACATCGCGCCTGTCGAAATCTCCAACCAGGGCACCGTTGCACCGGGGAATCTGCGTGAACGCATTCGCCAGCAGGGCGTTACCTTCCCGCTGCGGCTCTCTGCTTAAGGCCAACCGACATGTACGCATACGATGAACTCGATCGCACGATCGTCAACGAACGCGTCTCTGAATTCCGCGATCAGGTCGCCCGCCGGCTGTCCGGCGAGTTGACGGAAGATGAGTTCAAGTCGCTGCGCTTGATGAACGGCGTCTATCTGCAACTGCATGCCTACATGCTGCGGATTGCCATCCCGTACGGTACGCTGTCCTCGGCTCAGTTGCGGCGGCTGGCTCATGTCGGGCGCCGCTATGATCGTGGCTACGGCCATTTCACCACGCGGCAGAACATCCAGTTTCACTGGATCAAACTCGCGGAATTGCCCGACGCGCTGGCGGATCTCGCGGAGGTCGGCATTCATGCCATGCAGACCAGTGGTAACTGCATCCGCAACATCACGGCCGATCAATGGGCAGGCGTTGCACCAGGGGAGGTCGACGATCCTCGGATCTGGGCTGAAATCCTGCGGCAATACGCGACCCTGCACCCGGAATTCTCGTTCCTGCCGCGCAAGTTCAAGTTCGCCATCACGGCGTCGAAGCATGATCGTGCGGCGATCAAGGTGCACGACATCGGGCTGCGCATCCACAGGAATGCAGAAGG
Source organism: Bradyrhizobium sp. SYSU BS000235 (assembly GCF_049747295.1). NCBI lineage: Bacteria > Pseudomonadati > Pseudomonadota > Alphaproteobacteria > Hyphomicrobiales > Nitrobacteraceae > Bradyrhizobium > Bradyrhizobium sp. SYSU BS000235. The sequence goes on along the minus strand of NZ_JBMHJM010000001.1, from coordinate 1,604,421 downwards.
CGAAGTCGGGTTCGAGGTGCTGGTCGGTGGTGGCCTGGGACGCACACCATTCCTCGCCAAGACCATCAACAGCTTCGTCAGCCATCGCGATATTTTGAGTTATTGCGAGGCAATTCTGCGCGTCTACAACCAATACGGCCGTCGCGACAATATCTACAAGGCGCGCATCAAGATCCTCGTCCACGAGCTTGGCATCGAAAAATTCAAGCAGGAAGTGGAAGAAGAGTGGGCGCAGATGCGCGACGGCGCACTGACACTGGAAGGCAGCGAGATCGAGGACATCCGTTCGCGCTTTACCTATCCGAACTACGAAACGCTGTCCGATACGCCGGACGAGCTCACGAAGGCTGTTGCAGCCGATCGTCACTTTGAGGCCTGGTACAAGAATTCCGTCGCGCCCCACAAGGTGCCGGGCTATGCCATCGTCACGCTGTCGCTCAAACCCGAAGGTGGGACGCCCGGTGATGCGACGGCAGACCAAATGGATGCCATTGCCGATCTCGCGGAGAAGTATTCGTTCGGCGAAATCCGGGTCGGGCACGAGCAAAATCTTGCTCTGCCTCATGTCGCCAAACGCGATCTACCGGCGTTGTGGCGCGCGCTCGACAAAGTCGGCGTGGCAACGCCGAACGTCAACCTGGTGTCGGATATCATTTGCTGCCCCGGGCTCGACTATTGCTCGCTGTCCAATGCGCGGTCGATCCCGATCGCGCAGGAATTGACGCGGCGCTTCGCCAATCCCGATACGGCGAATTTGATCGGCCGACTGCATGTCAACATCTCCGGTTGCATCAACGCGTGCGGTCATCATCACGTCGGCCACATCGGCATTCTCGGCGTCGAAAAGAACGGCGAGGAGTTCTATCAAATCACTATAGGCGGCCGCGCTGATGAGCATGCGGAGCTCGGGACGCTGGTTGGTCCCGCTGTGCCTCACGAGCAGGTGGCTGACGTGGTTGAGGACATTGTGGAGGCCTATCTTGCCTTGCGTCAGCGGCCCGATGAGTTGTTCGTCGATGTTGTGAAGCGTCTCGGCGTCGAGCCGTTCAAGGAGCGCGTTTATGCCACTCGTTAAAGGTAACGTCATCGTCGCCGATGAATTCGCGCATCTGGCCGACGATGCGGAAATCCCCGCTGACGGAGCAATCCTGGTTTCGGCCGAGCGTTTTCTGGCTGGTCCCGACGCCGTTTTGGCGCGGCAGGGAAAAACCGGTGTGATCTGGCCGAACAACCGCGACGTCGAGGATCTGCTGCCCTATCTCAGCCGGCTTGCTGTGGTCGCATTGGTGTTCCCGGTGTTCCGGGACGGTCGCGCCTATACGCAGGCGCGGCTGCTGCGCGAGCGCTATAAGTTTCGTGGCGAACTCCGCGCGACAGGTCAGGTGCTGCGCGACCAATTCGTGTTCATGCTGCGTGCCGGGTTCGATGCGTTCGAGGTCAAGAAGCAAAGCGATGCTGAAGCCTTCGCGACGGTGGCGAAGCGGTATTCGGTGTTTTATCAGCCGACCGGCGATGGCCGGGTCACCGCGTTCCACCGGCGCTTGATGCATTTGTCGGAGAGCGTGGCTTCATGAGTGTGGCCACGGCGTCATTCCTGTCGCCATCTTCAGAGACGTCATCCTCGCATCTTGCCGTAGAGGCAGCGGAGCTGGATCGCGCCTTGAGCGCGATCTCTCCCGCAGAGATCATTGCTGCAGCAATGACGCGAGTAGGCCGGGACAAATTGGCAGTGGTCTCGTCCTTCGGGACTGAATCGGCCGCGCTATTGAAGATTGCTGCCGATGTCGACCCGGCCATTCCGGTGGTCTTTCTCGATACCGGATGGCTGTTCGCGGAAACGTTGGCCTATCGCGACACACTGACGTCCTTGTTGGGCTTGAAGGATGTGCGCACCATCCGTCCGTCGACGGAAATCCTCGCGCGCGAGGATAAGGACCGCGACCTGTGGTTCTCCGATCCTGACCGGTGCTGTTTCATTCGCAAGGTTGAGCCGCTGGCGCGGGCGCTTAAGCCTTTCGATGCCTGGATCAATGGACGTAAACGTTTTCAGGGCGGCGACCGCGCAGCCCTTCCGGTTGTTGAAGCCGATGGCGACCGACTGAAATTCAATCCATTTGCCAATGTGTCCCAGGACGAACTCAAGGCGCTCTACGCAGCCATGAAGCTGCCGCCGCATCCCTTGGTCGCATCCGGTTTCTCGTCCATCGGGTGTATGCCTTGCACGAGCCGCACGCGGCCCGGCGAAGATCCGCGCGCGGGACGGTGGCGGGGACGGGATAAAACCGAATGCGGAATCCATCTTGCTGACACGAATGTCACCAAGGATTCGTAGAATTTCATAGAATCACAGCTTCGTAGAACGATTGTGCAGCGCGCCTGCGAAGAATGAAATCCAGTTTCGTTGACAGAACCATGCGACTTTCAGAGGTTGTGACCTCTTCCGGCGACACTGATGTTGCTGGTTTGAATGGAGATTGAGATGGTTCGCCGTAGTCTTCTCGTCATCGCGGGTGTTCTTTGGGCAGGCTCTGCATTTGCTGCTGACGTGTCGTTGCTGAACGTGTCCTACGATCCGACCCGTGAACTGTATGTCGATTTCAACAAGGCGTTCTCGGCGGCGTACCAGAAGGAAACCGGCAAGAGCATCGAGATCAAGCAATCACACGGCGGCTCCGGTTCGCAGGCGCGCTCGGTGATCGACGGATTGCAGGCCGATGTCGTCACGCTGGCGCTGGCCTATGACATCGATGCGATCGGCAACAAAGGGCTGTTGGCGAAGGATTGGCAGACCAAGCTTCCGCAGAACTCTTCGCCCTACACATCCACCATCGTCTTTCTTGTCCGCAAGGGTAATCCGAAGGGGATTAAGGATTGGGATGATCTGGTGAAGAAGGGCGTCGACGTCATCACGCCGAATCCGAAAACCTCAGGTGGTGCGCGCTGGAATTATCTCGCGGCGTGGGGATACGCACTGAAGAAGTACGGCTCCGAGGACAAGGCGAAGAAGTTCGTCGGCGACCTCTACAAGAACGTGCCGGTGCTGGATACCGGCGCGCGGGGCTCCACGGTTACCTTTGTCGAGCGCGGTGTCGGCGACGTCCTGCTGGCGTGGGAGAACGAGGCGTTTCTCGCGATCAGGGAATTCGGCAAGGACAAGTTCGAGATCGTGGCGCCCCCACTATCGATTTTGGCCGAGCCGCCGATTGCGGTCGTCGATTCTGTCGCGGCCAAGAAGGGAACCCGGGCTGCCGCCGAAGCTTATCTGAAATATTGGTACACCAAGGAGGGCCAGGAGATCGCGGCGCGTAATTCATACCGTCCGCGCGATCCGGAAATTGCCAAGAAATACGAGGCCTCGTTTGCCAAGGTCGAGCTCTTTACCATCGACGACGTGTTCGGCGGCTGGACCAAGGCGCAAAAAGATCACTTTGCTGAAGGCGGCATTTTCGATCAGATTTACAAGAACTGATCTGATCGATTTGTGAAGGGGGCATCGTGAGCGGAGGAGCGGGACAGCGACGGACCTTGCCAGGATTTGGCCTCACCATGGGGCTGACGCTGACCTGGCTTTCGATCATTGTCCTGATTCCGCTCGCAGGTCTTTTTCTGAAGACCACGGAACTCAGCCTCGATCAATTTTGGGACATTCTGACCGCACGGCGGACCTTGAATGCGCTGAAGATTTCCTTTGGACTCGCCTTTGCCGCCGCTATCGTCAATCTCGTGATGGGGATGGTGATCGTCTGGGTGCTGGTGCGTTATCGCTTTCCCGGCCGTCGCCTGTTTGATGCCATTGTTGACGTTCCCTTCGCTTTGCCGACCGCAGTCGCGGGTGTCGCACTGACGGCGTTGTTTGCACAGAAGGGATTGCTCGGCGCGCCGCTTGCCCAGATGGGCATCAAGGTGGCCTTTACGCCGATCGGCATTTTCATCGCGATGATCTTCATCGGCTTTCCGTTTGTGGTACGGACCGTGCAACCGGTTCTGATCGATCTTGAGATTGAGGTCGAGGAGGCCGCCGCAAGCCTCGGCGCGGGCCGCTGGGATATCATCCGCCGCGTTATTCTTCCGACCCTGACGCCGGCGATCCTGACAGGGTTTGCGCTCGCATTTGCGCGGGCCGTAGGCGAGTACGGTTCGGTCATTTTCATCGCGGGAAATCTGCCCAACGTTTCGGAAATTGCACCGCTCCTGATCGTGATCCGGTTGTCGGAATTCCGCTACGCTGATGCGACTGCCATTGCGGTCATCATGTTGGTTGTGGCTTTTCTGATCATCTTTGCCATCAACCGCATTCAGCGCTGGGCGCAGACGCGCGGCGCGGCAATCGCGCACTGAGTCGCATGGTCATGGTCATCAACCGTCCCCGCACCTCGTCGGCGCATGACACGCGGACCGAACCTGCGCTGGTCCGGTGGACCTTGATCGGCATTGCGATCACGTTTCTGACGATCTTCGTGGTTTTGCCACTGGTGGTCGTGTTTACAGAAGCCTTCGCCAAAGGCGCTGCCGCCTATTTTGCGGCATTGTCGGATCCGGAAGCGCAATCGGCGATCAAGTTGACGCTGCTGGTGGCGGCGATTTCAGTCAGTATCAATCTCGTATTCGGAATTATCGCCGCCTGGGCGATCGCTAAATTTGAATTTCCAGGCAAGGTGATTCTGATCACGCTGATCGATCTTCCGTTCTCCGTCAGCCCGGTGATTGCCGGTCTCGTCTTTGTCTTGTTGTTCGGAGCGCAGGGCTATTTCGGCGCGTGGCTGCAGGCTCACGACATTCACATTCTTTTCGCGGTGCCGGGTATCGCGCTCGCGACGACGTTCGTCACGTTTCCGTTCGTGGCGCGTGAGTTGATCCCGCTGATGCAGGAGCAGGAAACGCAGGAGGAAGAGGCCGCCATCTCGCTCGGCGCCTCAGGCCTGCTCACATTTTTGCGCATCACCATTCCCAACATCAAATGGGGCGTCCTGTATGGCGTGCTGCTTTGTAATGCGCGTGCCATGGGCGAGTTCGGCGCCGTCTCTGTGGTATCTGGTCACATCCGCGGCGAGACGAATACGATGCCGCTGCTGGTTGAAATTCTGTACAATGAATATCAGTTCGTAGCTTCGTTTGCGATCGCGTCGCTGCTCGCATTCCTTGCGCTCGTGACGTTGATCGTGAAAACGATCCTCGAAAGCCATCTCGAAGAGGGGCGACCCGTCAGTGACGATTGAAGTTCGTAATATCGTAAAGAAGTTCGGCAGCTTCACAGCGCTGGACGATGTCGACCTCAAGGTCGCGACCGGTGAACTCGTTGCGCTGCTCGGCCCATCCGGATCGGGGAAGACGTCGTTGCTGCGGATTATCGCCGGCCTCGATTGGCCCGATGACGGATCCGTCAGCTTCGATGGCGAGAACGCACTGGAACGTGGTGCCGGCGAACGCCATGTCGGATTCGTATTTCAGCACTATGCGCTTTTTCGCCATATGAGCGTTTTTGAGAACGTCGCGTTCGGCCTGCGGGTCCAGCCGCGCGCGATCCGGAAAAGCGAGACGGAAATCCGCAAGCGCGTGAAAGAATTGCTCGACCTCGTCCAGCTCGACTGGCTGGCCGATCGTTACCCGAGCCAGTTGTCTGGCGGTCAACGGCAGCGTATTGCACTGGCACGTGCGCTGGCGATCGAACCGCGCATCCTGTTGCTTGATGAACCGTTCGGTGCGCTCGACGCAAAGGTGCGCAAGGAATTGCGTCGATGGCTGCGCCAGCTGCACGACGAAATCCATGTGACATCGATCTTCGTGACCCACGATCAGGAAGAGGCCCTTGAGGTCGCCAACCGCGTGGTGGTGATGGACAAGGGAAAGATCGAGCAGATCGGCACGCCGGGAGAGGTGTATGACAACCCGGCCACCGCCTTCGTTCACAGCTTCATCGGCGAGTCCATCGTACTGCCGGTTGAGGTCAGTGACGGCCGCGTTCGCCTCGGCGACAAGGTCCTGAACCTTGAGCCGCGAGATGCGATCTCGGGGCCGTCGAGCCTGTTTATCCGCCGTCACGATGTGGCCATCGGCCCGGCGGGAAGCGGAATGATCGAGGGCGACGTCAAGCGCGTTCGCGCGTTTGGACCGACCCAGCGGGCCGATATCGTATTGCGCGCCGGGGATGGCGAAACCCTTGTCGAGGTGGACGCGCCGCGCGACCGCGATTTGAAGCCGGGCGACGTCGTCAGCCTGCAGCCCCGGCGTTATCGGCTGTTCGCGGCCCAGGGTTAACCCACCTGCGTTCGTGTGGGTTGTTCCATTCATCCCGTTCACCTTTCAGCCACTGTTGGTGTGCAACAAGTGCCCTTTGACGGGTTTGGGGGCGTGAATGAAGCGTGCGGCGGGGGCCTTTCTGGCGCTGATGGTGATGACTGGTTGTACGGCCGATCGTGAGCCGTCGACCGAGCAGCCGGCATTCTACGTGAGCATGGCAAATCCGAACGCCAAGCTCGATGGCCCGGTGGCCGCGTCCATGATTTCCGGTTACCGGCAGAACAATGGCCTTGGCGCCGTACAGATCGATCCATTACTGATGAAGGCGGCTGAGGCGCAATCGAACGCCATGGCGAGCCGCAACAAGCTCGATCACAATGTTGCCGGGACACTCGATAAACGCATCAAGGCGTCGGGATTCGATGCAACCAAGGCCGTGGAGAACGTTTCCGCCGGCTATCACACCCTTGCCGAGGCGTTTTCCGGATGGCGGGATTCACCGCCGCATAAAGCAAATATGTTGGCGTCGGGTGTCACAAAAATGGGCATCGCGGCGACCTATGCGCCGAACACCAAATACAAAGTTTTCTGGACGCTCATTCTGGCGGCACCCGACGGTCAATAACATCCGTGTGACATTCCTTAACGTTTCACACATTGACGCCGTGACGAACTGACGCCACGGTGCGGGAACATTCCCGCCGTCTGTTCCAGTGATCCCTGATGAACTCTCCGATCGACATTCACGAGCCGAAGGCCACAAGGCCGATGGAAGCGAAGCGCGTTCTTGTGCTTCAGGGGGGAGGGGCACTTGGCTCCTATCAGGCAGGCGCTTATCAGGCCTTGTGCCATCATGATTTTGAGCCCTCCTGGATCGCCGGCATTTCGATCGGCGCCATCAACTCGGCAATCATCGCCGGGAATCCGCGCGAGAAGCGCATCGCACGGCTGAAAGAATTCTGGGATATGGCCTCGGCGCCGGTGTTCTGGAGTCCGTTTATGCAAGGGGACAAGGCGCGATCGATTTTCAATGAGACCAGTGCGGCGCTGGTCGCGACCTTTGGGGTGCCGGGATTTTTCAGGCCGCGTTTTCCTGCCGCGCCGTTATGGCCGGCCGGCACTCCGCAGTCGCTGAGCTACTACGATACGTCTCCATTGCGCGCCACGCTTGAGCGGCTGGTGGATTTCGATCGCATCAACACAAACGGCATCCGTCTCAGCGTCGGCGCGGTCAATGTCGCGACCGGAAATTTCGAGTATTTCGACAATACCGAACGCGAAATCAGACCGGAACACATCATGGCGTCGGCCGCACTGCCGCCGGGATTTCCGCCGATCGAAATTGACGGTGCCTATTATTGGGACGGCGGCATCGTCTCAAACACGCCGCTGGACTACGTGCTGGAAAAAGAAACGCGCGAAGATCTCTTGATCTTTCAGGTCGATCTGTTCAGCGCGCGCGGGCCGTTGCCCAAAACTGTTTCTGAAGCTGAAGAGCGCGAAAAAGATATTCGCTTCTCCAGCCGTACCCGCATGAACACGGATAAGAACAGAAGGATTCATAACGCCAAGCTGGCGGTGCGAGCGCTGATCGCGAAATTACCGGATGATCTCAAGAACGACCCGTTGGTCGGTATTCTCAATGAGGCGGCGAAGGAAAATACCGTCACTGTCGTCCACTTGATCTACCGCAGCAAGATCCACGAAGCGTCATCGAAGGACTACGATTTCTCTCGCGTCGCGATGGTCGAGCATTGGGAAGCCGGCGAACGCGACGTCTATCAATCCATGAGCCATCCCGAGTGGCTGGCGCGGCCGCAATCCGACGAGACCATGGTGACTTACGATCTCTGCGGCGACGAACCAATCGAACGAAAGTAAACAGGAGCAAATGATGGGTACTCTTTCCGGCAAGACGGCTGTCGTGACGGGCTCGACCAGTGGCATCGGTTTGGCCTATGCGCGTGCCTTTGCCAGCGCCGGCGCAAACGTGGTGATCAACGGCTTCGGTGCTCCCGCCGACATCGAAAAAGAGCGCGCCGCGATCGAGAATGATTTCAAGGTCAAGGCGGCCTATTCGCCGGCAGACATGACCAAGCCCGCTGAGATCGCCGAGATGATCGCGCTCGGTGAGAAGACATTCGGTTCGGTCGATGTGCTCGTCAACAATGCCGGCATCCAGTTTGTGTCGCCGGTCGAGGAATTCCCGATCGAGAAATGGGACGCGATCATCGCGATCAACCTGTCGTCCGCGTTTCATGCCATTCGTGCCGCGGTGCCGGGCATGAAGAAGCGCGGCTGGGGGCGCATCATCAACACCGCCTCGGCACATTCGCTGGTCGCCTCGCCGTTCAAGTCCGCTTATGTCTCGGCAAAGCATGGCCTCGCCGGTCTGACCAAGACCATCGCGCTGGAAGTCGCGACCTTCAAGATCACCTGCAACTGCATCAGCCCGGGCTATGTCTGGACGCCGCTGGTCGAGAAACAGATCCCGGATACGATGAAGGCGCGTAACATGACCAAGGAACAGGTCATTCGCGATGTCTTGCTCGACGCACAGCCGACCAAGGAATTCGTGACTTCGGAGCAGGTGGCGGCGCTTGCACTGTTCCTCTGCGGCGACGATGCAGCGCAGATCACCGGTGCAAACCTGTCGATCGACGGCGGCTGGACGGCTGAGTAATCAGCCTTTCTTGCCGAAGGCGAAAACGTGAAAGCCGAGACGGCGCTTAGTGATCCAGAACAGCAGCACCGTCTCGAAGATAAGCGCTGTCGATGTTGCGGCGGCGGCGCCATAGCCGCCGTAACGGGGAACAAGCACGACGCACAGCGCCAGGTTCATCAGGAAGGCAAGGGCATAGGCGAGAGCGCACATGTTCTGGTTGCCTGACATGTTGAGCAGGCGCTCGACCGGCCCGATCGCGGAGCGCGCAATCAGCCCGATGGCCGCGACGAACATGATGCCGTAACCGCCCGTGAACTGCGGACCGAACAGCCACAGCAGCGGCTTACCCACGGCGAGCAGTGCAGCGGTTGCTGCGACGGATGGCCAGAAGGTCCATTTGATCGCGTGCGCGATATATTCGGAGAGGCGTTCCGTGTCGCCGGTGGCATGATATTCGCTAAAGCGATGCGCAGTGGTCGCGGACATCGCGTAGTGAATGAAGGAGACCAGCGCGAGGGTTTTCACGACCGCGAAGTAGACGCCGACTTCCTCGGAGGAGCGAAACTGCTGCAGCACGAGCACATCGGTGTAGGAGAGCAGCAGGTAAAAGCCTTCCACCATCATGATCGGCAGCGAGACCTTTAGCCAGTTGCGGACATCGTAGGCTTTGGGTCCCGGCGTCACGGCGTTGCGCAGGCTGCGGTTGAGCACCAGCATTTGCCCGATCATCGCAATCCATACCGCGGCTGTGCTCGCGATCATTGCCGCGGTCGCCCCCAGCTGCAGGCCAAGCACGACGGCGCCGGCTGTGAAGCCGATGATCAGTCCCTGCCGCACGATGAATTGCGGCATCAGGCCAAGCCGCATCCAGTCATAGGAGCGCGCGACACCGTCCTGAGTATTGGCGACGACGAAGGCCGGCAGGGTCAGGCAGCCGATGTAGAGCGGAATAATTGTGTCGGCGTCGATCCATGGCGACAGGATCGTGACAAGGCCGGCGAGCAGCAGCGCGACCGCTGTCGACGCTCCGAACACCATCCAGCGGCTGCCCGACAGAAAGCCGCGCAGCAAGGCGAGCTGACCGCCCGTGCGATATTCGGGAATGAGTTTCTGCGCTGACACGGCAATGCCGAAGTCGAGCACGCTGCCGAGCAGCAACACCCAGGTCCAGACATAGACGTATACGCCATAGTCCGAGCCGCCCATCCAGCGCGCCAGCAGCACTTGCGAAAAATAGGCAAGACCAGCGCTCAGCACGCGGATCAGAAAGACGGTGCCTGCGAGGCGCTTGGTGACGGCGGCTTCGCTGGTGCCGACAAGCACTTCACGCAGCCGCGCGATCAGACCAGCGGGCTTCGCTTCGGGCGCGCTTTCGGCTTGCATGACGGACACGGTGTTGATTCCAGCTCGCCGCAGATGGCGGCATGCTGTGAATTAGCAAGGATTCGTTAATATTTGGTTGGGTTAACCGGCGAAGCCGCCGCTCTCAAGGAACGCGGCTTCCTCAGATTTCATCTCGCGACCGAGGATCGGATTACGATGAGGAAAGCGGCCGAATGTGCGAATAATGTCGGCATGCACCTCTGCATATTTGAGGTTTTCCGCGTCGCCCGATTGACTGAGTAATTCGACGCAGCGCTCTTGGTCGGCGAGATTTTCCGAATGCATGAAGGGCAGGTACACGAAGACGCGCAAGTCGGCTTCGATGCGATTGTCGCGTCCCTCGGCGATCGCGCGCGACGCGACCTCTAGAGCGATGGCATCCGTCGAAAACGCGCGCGGGTCATTGCGGAAGATGTTGCGCGGAAACTGATCGAGCGCGATGACGAGAGCAAGCGCGCCATTGTCGCTGGCCTGCCATGCGGACAACTGCCCGCCTCGCGCGGCGTTCCACACATGTGTGAAACGGTCGCGAACTTCTGCGTCAAACGCAATGTCCTTGGTCCACCACCGGTCAGGGCCGGCGGCACGCCAGAAATTCAAAACGTCTTCAGGTGAAACGTCCTGTTTGCTCATGCGTGTGTTGCAGATCAGTTCGACTACGCTGCAGCGGCCTTGGATTTCTCGTCGCGCAACTCACGGCGCAGGATCTTGCCGACATTCGTCTTCGGCAATTCGGTCCTGAACTCGACGTGCTTCGGCACCTTGTAGTTCGTGAGCTGGGTATGAGCGAACTTGATAATGTCCTCTGCCGTCAGGTTCGGATCCTTCTTCACGACAAAGGCTTTGACCGCTTCGGTTGATTTCGAATCGGCCACGCCGATCACGGCGCATTCCAGCACGCCGGGATGGCTGGCGATCACTTCCTCGACTTCGTTCGGATAGACGTTGAAGCCGGAAACGATGATCATGTCCTTCTTGCGGTCGACGATTTTGGTGTAGCCGTCCGGCGACATGATGCCGATGTCGCCGGTGCGGAAGAAACCGTCGGCGGTCATCACCTTCGCGGTCTCGTCCGGTCTGTTCCAGTAGCCGGCCATGATCTGCGGGCCCTTGGCGCAGATCTCGCCCGGCTCACCAAGCGGCACCTCGTTGCCGTTGTCGTCGCGGATCGAAAGATAGGTCGAGGGCACCGGCACGCCGATCGAACCGCTGAACCGGTCCGTATCCGCCGGATTGCAGGTCAGCGTCGGCGAGGTCTCCGAAAGGCCATAGCCTTCCGACAGCGCGCAACCGGTCACGGCAAGCCACTGGTCGGCCACCGGCTTCTGCACGGCCATGCCGCCGCCGAAGCAGGTCTTGAGCTTGGAGAAGTCGACCTTCTTGAATTCGGGATTGTTGACCAACGCATTGTAGAGTGTGTTGACCGCCGGGAAGCTGTTGACCTGGTACTTCTGCAATTCCTTGATGAAGCCGGGGATGTCGCGCGGATTGGGAATCAGAAGGTTGGCGCCCCCGGCGCGCACCGCCAGCAGGAAGCACGCCGTCAGCGCGAAGATGTGATAGAGCGGCAGCGCGCAAACGATCAGCAACTGGTCCACGATGGGTGGCTTGCGCAGCGCCGGCTGCAGCCAGGCATCGTTCTGCAGGACATTGGCGAGGATGTTGCGGTGGAGCAGCGTTGCGCCCTTGGAAACGCCGGTTGTGCCGCCGGTATATTGCAGGAAAGCGACGTCGTCGGGCCCGATCGTGGGCTTGTTCAACGTCAGCCTGCGGCCGGCTGCGAGCGCATCGTTGAAGGCCACCGCGCCGGGTATCGAAAATGGCGGCACCATTTTCTTGACCTTGCGCACGACGAAATTGACGATCACGCCCTTGAAGCCGAGTAGGTCGCCCATGGTGCCCATGATGACGTGCTTGACGTTGGTCTTCGCCAGCACTTTTTCCAGCGTGCCGGCGAAGTTTTCCATAATGATAATGGCTTCCGCACCGGAGTCCGCGAGCTGATGCTCAAGTTCGCGCGGCGTGTAGAGCGGATTGACGTTCACCACGGTATATCCGGCGCGTAAAATGCCCGATGACGCAACCGGATTCTGCAGCACATTCGGCATCATGATGGCGACGCGGGCGCCCTTCTTCAGGCCCTTGCTCTGCAGGTAGGCGCCGATCGCCGTCGACATCTCGTCGAGCTCGCGATAGGTGATGGACTTGTCCATGCAGATGAACGCCTTGCGGTCGCTGAACTTCTTGAAGCTCTCCTCAAGCAGTTCGACGAGCGATGGATATTGGTTGGCGTCGATATCGGTTGGCACGCCGGCCGGATATTGCTTGAGCCAAATGCGTTCCATCGGATGTCCCCTCGGCTGATGTCCTGCTGCTGGCTACGGTTCTTGCGCCGAATGCCACGTATTTCCCAGAGTATTGGGCCGAAGTGAGGGGCATAGCAAGCCTGTGCGCGCTAACGACGCATCGAAGGTTTGCGGGCAGGGTAAACAGATCTCGTGGAGTGGATTTGACATTCGCTGCCCGTCCGGTCGCGCGTTCGTCAAGCGAATGTCAAATCCCAAACTCCAAGAGAGACTTGACCACTTGGCGAACTCAACTCCGCGGCGCGGTGTCGGACTTCTGTTGCGTCGCGGCTGGCTTACCGGTCTTGGCGGCCGCCGGCTTGGCCGGGGCGGGCTTCGCCGGATGCGGCTTGGCTGCGGTCTCCGCCTTCTTGTCCGGCTTTGCGGGCGTGACGGCGGCGGTGGTCGCCGGCTTGGCTGCCGAAGCGGCGCCGGCCGCAGATTTGCCATGGGCCGCCGCGGGCTTGGCGCTTGCGACCGGCTTGGCGCTGGACTTGGCCTCCTGCTTGGCGTCGTCCTTCTTCTCCGTTCCCGCCTCTTGCTTGGCGAGCTTTGCTTTCGCCTTCGCACCCTTCCTCCTCGGAATGGATTGCTTGGCGGTTTCAGCCGCGTCGGCCGCGAGAACGGCGTCGCCTGTGCGTGTCGGGCCGGTGTAGACGATGATGGGGGTGACAGGGTTCGCCGGTGCGGCAATCATCTCCGAGATCTTCATGGGATGCGCCTGGAAGCCGGAGGTGAACATTGAGACGCCGCCCTCAGTATTGCCGGCGGTCACTGCAACATCATCGTCTTCGTCCTCGGCGGCGGGGCGCTTGCGTTTTGGTCCGCACATTTCGTCGCGGAGGTTCGGCGGTGCGGCGTCGATCGGCGCCAGCGAGTCGACCGTGCCGAGTGATGGCTTGAGCCACGACAGGCGATTATTGAAGCCCCGTTCCAAGAGCTGTGCGGCGCGCACCGCGCGCATGGTCCCTGAAGATGCTCCGAGCACAACAGCGATCAGGCGCTTGTTGTTGCGGGTTGCGGATGCGACCAGATTGAAACCCGATGCGCAGATGAAGCCGGTCTTCATCCCGTCGGCGCCGGGATAGCGGCCGATCAGCTTGTTGAAATTCGCGGTGATGCGGCGGCCGAATTTAATCGCCGGAATGTGCAGGTAATATTCATACTCCGGAAAGTCACGGAGCAATGCGCGTGCCAGGATGCCGAGATCGCGGGCAGACGTGACGTGCCCATCGGCGGGCAGTCCGTTCGGATTGACGTAATGCGTCTGCGTCATGCCGAGACGCTGCGCATTCTTGTTCATCTCTTCGGCGAAATTGTCGATCGAGCCGCCAACGCCTTCGGCAAGTACGACGGCAATGTCGTTGGCCGACTTCACCATCATCATCTTCACGGCGTTATCGACGGTGACCTGCGTACCGACCGGAAATCCCATCTTCGACGGTGCTTGCGAAAGCGCAGTCGGCGACACCGTGAACAATGTGTCCAGCGTGATGCGACCTTCCTTCACGGCCTTCAGCGTGACGTAGAGCGTCATCAGCTTGGTGACCGAAGCCGGATACCAAGGATATGTTGCGTTCTCGGCCTGCAGGACCTTGCCGGTGTCGGCCTCGATGACGAGAAGCGCTTCCGCACGCACGGTCTGCGGTGCCACCAGCGCGGCAACCAGCGCCACGACACATATCAGCGCCCGCAATGACAGCCATTGGAACCGGGTGGGAGACAACGCCACTATCCGATTCCGATCTCTGAAAGCACGCCTGCGGCGAATGAAGTCATGGCGTCCTCGGCGTGTTGCGTTCGGATATGCGATGCGACCATGCCGCCAGATCGGCGCGGCGACGAGATCAATACTTATACCGGAGCGGTGGTCCGGCATAGTGGGTCAAGGCTTCATTCAAGCAGGAAATGGGCCAAATTTCGACGGTTGCCCACACCCTGTGCATGGCCTCATGGTTCTGCGTCAAGCAGCGTTGCCGGCGGCGCGAGTCCGGTGCCAGCTTTCTCCTGAACCATGAACTGCGCCTTCGCGAGCTGGGCAAAATAGCCGCCTCTTTCAACGAGTTCATCGAACGTTCCACTCTCGGCGACGCGACCCTTGTCGAACACCAGGATCCTGGTCGCGTTGCGGATCGTAGAGAGGCGGTGGGCGATCACAAACGTGGTGCGGCCTTTCATCACAGTATCGAGAGCAGCGTTCACTTTCGCCTCGGTCACTGCGTCGAGAGCACTGGTTGCTTCATCGAGAATCAAGATGGGCGGATTTTTCAGCAGCGCGCGCGCGATCGATAGCCGCTGCCGTTCGCCGCCGGACAACATGCGGCCGCGCTCGCCTGCGTTGGTCTCGAATTTCAGGTCGCTGCGTTCGATGAAATCCAGCGCCTGCGCGCCTTCGGCTGCTGCGCGCAATTCGGCGTCGGTAGCGTCGGGCTTGCCGACGCGCAGGTTCTCCGCGATCGAGCGGTTGAACAACAAGGCTTCCTGAAACACCACGCCGATGTTTCTGCGCAATGAAGCGAGCGTCATGCCGCGCACGTCCATGCCGTCGATCTTGATAATGCCCGACTGCGGATCGAACGCGCGGTGGAGAAGGGCTATGGCGGTTGATTTGCCCGCGCCGGTTTCGCCGACGAGTGCGAAGGTCTGCCCAGGCAGCGCGGTGAAGGATACGTCTTCCACGGCCGGCCGCTTGCCGTCATAGGAAAACGTTACATCGTTGAACTCCACGAGCCCTTGCAGGTGGCCGGGATCGATGGCGTCCGGCCGATCACGCACCGCAGGGACAGCGTCGAGCACGTCGAAAAACTCCCGCAAACGCGGAGCTTCCATGAAGACATTGTTGATGAAGCTGACGACTTGCTCCAGCTTCTGGATCAACATGGTCGCGAAGCTGACGAACATCACAATCTCGCCGACGCTCGCCAGCCCTTGTCCGTGCAGGATGATGCCGACAACAAAAATAGCGAGGATGGTGATGGTCGTGGATGCGCGGGTCATGACCACGACCAGCGCCCACCAGGACAGCACAGGAAGCTGAGCCGAGAGCAACTTGTCGGCGACGCCGCGCAGGCCCTGCACTTCCGCATCCACGCGCACGAAGCTTTGTACAAGCGCGACATTGCCGAGCGCGTCGGACGCACGGGCGGCGAGATCGCCGTAGTGCTCTTCGACCTGCATCTGCAGGCTATAGGTCTTGCGCACCACAAGCGTCGTCAGCAACGTGAAGATAACGCACAGCACGAACAGCAGGACGGCCAATCGCCAGTTCAGGTAGACCGACAGCGGCAGCAGCACGACCAATGAGACGATTGCCGCGAAGTGTTCGCGGAAGAAGCTGAGCCAGAGCCGCCACAGCGCATCCGTTCCCTGCAGCATCACCTTCATCAGACGGCCGGAGTGGGTCCCGCTGTGAAATGTCAGCGGCAGCTGCATGATGTGCTCGAAATAATCGGTCAGGACTGCCTGACGTTGACGGTGGGCGAGGCGGTCGGCATGCAGGGCGACCACGGCGCTGCAGAGGATCGTGAACAACCCGAAGGCAACCCATGCGCCGAGCAGGGGCCAAGGCGATCGAGGTTCGGTACCGGCGGCGGGCGTCGCCGACAGCACATCAACGATGCGCCCGAACAGAACCGGCTCAGCAAACTGTGCGATGGCCAGCAGCAGATTGGCGCCGGCGAGCAGCCAGCCGAGACGCGCCTCCTTGCCGAGCAGGTCGAGAACACGAATGTACAGGCGGATAAGGGGCATGGGCTTCTGCTCGACTATCGCACGGACAAGGCTGACCTGAACGATACCCTAACTGGTGAAGCTGAGGGAATACAGCAGTCGTTCGCGCTGTGCTTAATCGATTTTGCGGTCGTCTGCCGGCGGCAGAAAGTTATCATCGAAAATGTCGGTCGCGGACGGGCGTTTGCGGAAGGTGTAGCCTTCCGCGATCTGATCCAGCGCGACCTCAAAGCGATGTGTCTCGATCCCGCCGAGACCGTTCTGTTTCACTTCTGGCGTAACGATGTTGTCATGAATGCTTGCCTGCAGCCGCGCGAGCTCGATGCTGCGGGAGCCGTTGTTCATTTGCGTCATGACCAGGTCGATCGCAAGTTCAGGGTCTTTGATGGCGATCCGCACGCCGGACACCGTCGCGCGCAAAAATGCTTTCACAGCTTCGGGATTTTTTGCCGCGAAGGCGGGGTTGACGATCAGGGCATGGCCGTAGACCAGGCAACCGAAGTCGGCAAATCGCAAAATCGCCAGGTCGTTTGCAGGAACTCCGCGATCCCGCAGAGTGATCGCAGACAGGAATGAGAAGCCGGTGACCGCATCCAGCTGTCCGGCTGACAGCATGGGTTCTCGCACAGCGGCATTGATTTTTTCGGCTTTCACCTTGGCGAGATCGATATGGTTCCGGTGGGCAACGGCGGGCCACAGCCCTACGGCGGGATCGCCGTCCACCAGACCTATCGTTTTGCCTTCAAGGTCCGCCATCGACTTGATGCCGCGGCTCTTGCGGGCGATCATGGCATAGGGCGCCTTGTTGTACAGCACGAATATAGCCTTGATCGGCGACGTGTGGTCTTTGTCGCGATAGCGGATCAAAGCATTGATGTCGGCCAGCGCGATGTCGCTGGCGCCTGACGCCACCCGCGCAATCGCATCCTCCGACCCATTGGCAGAATCGATTGTGACAGCCAGATCTTCCTCGCGGAACAGGTCTTTCGCTGAGGCTGCAATGAATGGGGCCGCCGCACCGTCGATTGTCCGGTCGAGTGAGAAACGCATCGCCGTGGCCGCATGCGCTCCGTTTGAGCCGAAGCAGAGGACACCGAGAAGCGCAATAAGTAGCAGGAAGGTCGTGCGGAGGGAGGTGGTCGAACGCTTCAACATGATGCTTGGCTTGAGACCTGACACGAGACGCGATGACGTTTTGTCCGCGCCGTATGTTTGTTTGATGACTCCAGCCATGGATGGACCCGCGACCGCTTGCCACTGCTCTATCTTTTGGTAACAGATTGCCTTGATTTTGCCACTCATCGTTCAGCTTGCATTCGGGATGGGGAACTCAGTGTAAGCTCAGGGATTCTTCCCTTTCCGGCCAATAGCCGCCGGACTTGATCATGAGGACTTGAAATGTTCGGACCGAAGATTTTGTCCTTCCGTAAAGGCATGGTTCTGACGACCGTTGCCGCTCTGTCACTAAGCCTCGCCGTCCCTCCGTCTGCCGTTCAGGCGCGAACCGCCGCTCCTGCCGTGAAGGATGTGAGCGCCTCGACGGCCGTGGTGGGCGAGGCCACCGACTTCAGCGCCCGCCGCCGTGTGGCTCGGCGGCACTACCGTCATAACAATGCCGCGGGCCTCGCCTTTATGGGCCTGGCGCTTGGTGCGATCGGGACCGCCATCGCCGATCAACGCCGCCGCGATTACTATCGCCAGCACTATTTCTATGGCGGTACACCGTACTACGGCGGCCACTATTATGGTGCGCCAGCCTATTACGGTTACGGGGTCCCGCCCTATGACGGCGATGGCTACTGGGATTATTGAGGCCCGGAAGGCTTCGGCTGCGTAAGCCAATCGCCGGGAAACCCCGGCGATTTTCGCTTTTTTAAGCATGTCCGCCGGTTGAAAGATCGCTTGTTAACACGCTGTGGACAGATTTCACCTAAGGTTTCCCTATGAGCGATTCGCTGGAGCGGCTTTATCGAGCGGTAATTGCGGCCAAGGATCTCGATCCGGCAACGTCGCGGACTGCACGGCTGTTTCAACGCGGTCCGGCAAAGATGGCCAAGAAGCTCGCTGAGGAAGCCATCGAGGTCGTGATTGATGCCGTGAATGGCGATCCAGAAGCCGTCGTCCGGGAAAGCGCGGACTTATTCTATAACCTGTCCGTCTTGTGGGTTGCTGCCGGGGTCAAGCCGCAGGACGTGTGGGACGAGATGGATCGCCGCGAGCGGGCCCAGGGGATTGCCGAGAAACTTCCCAAATCCGCCACCAAGGCCACCGCGACCAAGTCGGCCGCACCGTCTTCGGACATTGCTCCGGAGCTGAAAAAGGCGGCTCCCGAGCATGCGCCTCGGCGACCTATTGTCGCGCGGGAAAGTGGCCGCCTGAAGAAACGGCGCTGATTTTTCGCAGCTTCGACACAATTCCATCCATGGACAAATCGGCTGGACGATGGTTCATCGCCCCATGCTGAAAAAAATGTATGACTGGTGTATCGCCGCCGCCGACAAGCCCTACGCCCTCTGGTTGATGGGGGCTGTCTCGTTCGCTGAAAGCTCGTTCTTTCCGATCCCGCCGGATGTGATGCTGATACCGATGTCGCTCGCCCGGCCGAAGAAGGCTTGGCTGTACGCGTTGGTCTGCACCGTCACATCGGTGGCCGGTGGCATGGTGGGGTACGCCATCGGGGCGCTGCTCTACGATTCCGTCGGACAGTGGCTCATCCAGCTTTACGGCTACGGCGAAAAGGTCGAGGCATTCCGGACCGCCTATGCCGAATACGGCGCGTGGATCATCCTGCTCAAGGGCCTAACGCCGATCCCCTACAAGATCGTCACGATCACGTCGGGCTTCGCCAATTACAATCTGCTCCTGTTCGTGCTGCTCTCGATCGTTGCGCGGGGCGGACGGTTTTTCTTCGTGGCAGTGCTGCTGAACCGATACGGCACCTGGATTCGCGAGGCCATCGAGAAGCGGCTCGGGATGTGGGTGAGCATTGGAGCAGGCGCCCTGATCGTCGGATTCATCATCGCCTTCCGGCTGTTCTAGTGTCCCGATCACCGTACTAGTTGAACAGCCCTTTCCCTCCTGGAAGGGGCAGGATAGGTTCGCTGCATGTCCATTCGCGCCGGCGAGATTTTTGTGGATGTGCGGAGTCGCCAGATTTTTGCGGCGATTGCGATGTTGGTTGCGCTGTTGGGTGTGACGACGGTTGCTTGGCCGCAACAACCCCAGACCCAGCAATCGCAGCCTCAGCAATCCCAAGCCCAGCCGACCCAGGCTCCGGCACCGGATGTCTCACCAACTGATCAGCCGCCATCTCCCGAGCCGCCTGCACGCAGTAACCCCGGCCTCGTGGAGGAAATCGGAAAGCTGCTCAAGGCTCCCACATTCAGTTTGCCATCTTCGCTGCCGTCGCCCCAGCAGACCTTCGAGCAGCTGAACTCCAGTACAAAAAAGGCGACGGACAGTTTGTCCCGCATCGCGCCGCTATCCGGGCAGTCCGTGGTTGTCGGTCGGACGATGTGCATCGTTGCATCCAACGGTGCACCCGACTGCAAATCGGCGTCAGACCAGCTATGCAGGGAAAAAGGCTATAAGGAAGGTCGCAGCCTGGACGTCGAAGCCGCCCAGAAATGCTCGGCAAAAGCTTATTTTTCAGGGGGCAGGGCGTGCAGGACGGAAAATTTCGTCACCCGCGCCGTCTGTCAATAATTTTCCTGCTCTTCCAAGGCGCGCTCGCAGCCCGTATGACCGTAGGGATAATGCCCTGACGGCGAATGCCGGGCGATCAATTTGAAGAAAAGGAATTCCGGATGTCGATGCCTGCCTTGTTCAAGAATCGTCTCTCGATACCGGTGATCGGCTCACCGCTCTTTATCGTATCGGGTCCTGATCTTGTCATTGCTCAATGCAAGGCCGGTGTAGTCGGGTCGTTTCCAGCGCTGAATGCGCGCCCTGCAGCCTTGCTGGATGAGTGGTTGCATCGGATCAAAGAAGAGCTGGCTGCGCACGACAAGGCGCACCCCGATCGTCCGTCCGCCCCGTTCGCGGTGAACCAGATCGTCCACAAATCGAACAACCGGTTGGATCAGGACCTCGCGGTTTGTGAAAAGCACAAGGTGCCGATGGTGATCACGTCGCTTGGTGCGCGCGAGGAATTGAACCAGGCTGTTCATGCCTGGGGCGGCATCACCTTTCACGATGTCATCAATCAGAAGTTCGCTCACAAGGCGATCGAGAAGGGGGCTGACGGTTTGGTGCTGGTTGCCGCCGGTGCGGGCGGTCATGCTGGAGCGCTGTCGCCGTTCGCCTTCGTGGCGGAGACGCGGCAATGGTTCAATGGCCCGATTGCGCTGTCCGGTGCGATCGGTACGGGGCGGGCGGTCCGCGCGGCGCGCGTCCTGGGTGCCGATTTCGCCTATATCGGCTCGGCATTCATCGCGACGCAAGAGGCGAACGCGCCTCAAGGTTACAAGGAGATGATTGCATCGTCGGCTGCCGAAGACATCGTGTATTCAAACTTGTTCACCGGCGTTCATGGCAATTACCTGAAGCCGTCCATCGTCGCGGCCGGCATGGACCCGGACAACCTGCCCGCTTCCGATCCATCGAAAATGAGCTTTGCGACCGATGCCAGCGGTGAGCGCAACAAGCCGAAGGCCTGGAAGGAAATCTGGGGCAGTGGCCAAGGTATCGGCAGCGTCGAGAAAGTCGTGCCTGTCGCCGAACTGGTTGCGCGCCTCACAACGGAATATGGCGAGGCGGTCGACAATCCGCTTTGATCTGATTTCAAACCTTATCGATATCTGGCAATCGGTCTCATCTGATGGAAGCTGTATTTCGCGTTGACGGGAATCGTGTGTTCACCAGCGAGCATGCCGGAGGTCCGTGGGATCCCGGGATGCAACATGGCGGCGCGCCATCGGCCCTGGTGGTGTGGGCTGCAGAACGAATTCCGTCTGCCCAGCCGATGCAGGTGGTTCGCGTCAGCGTCGACCTGATGCGGCCGGTGCCGGTGGCGCCGTTGACGCTCGAGAGCGAGGTGGTGCGCGAAGGACGCAAGATACAGCTTTGCAGGGTCAGCATTCTGTCAAATGGCGTAGAGGTTGTTCGCGCCACCGTGCTCAAGGTGAGATCGGAGGCCGTTTTACTGCCGGCGGATGTGGCGGATATGCCAATCGACGTTCCCGGGCCTGACGATGGCATTGAAGAACCGCCTCACGGCTCGAGCAAGTTCATCAACAGCGTGACGTTGCGATCGGTGCGCGGGCGCTTTCTGACGCTTGGTCCGGCCGCGATCTGGTTTCGCACCAATCGTCCCATGGTCGAGGGAAGTGAAAATTCTGCGGTGATGCGGGCCGCGCTCTCCGCGGATTTCACCAATGGCGTCGCCTCGATCGTCGATTTTGCCAAATGGACGTTCATCAACGCCGATCTAACCGTCACGCTTGCTCGTGCACCGGTCGGCGACTGGATTCTGTTGAACTCGGAAACGACATTGGGGCCGGATGGCGCGGGCATCGCAGTGTCGCGATTGGGAGATGCAAAAGGCTATTTCGGCCGCTCCATTCAGTGTCTCGTGGTCGAGCCGCGCCGCTAGCAAAAATCACAAATGTGAACTTGAAGCGAGAGCGGTGCTGCTGTCACTGCACGCGGTGGCTGTGCATCATCATGAGTTCGTGGCTGCTCGGTTTTAGAATTTATCGAGAATGAGTCGTTGATATGGACCGGACTTCATTGCTTCGATGGGGTCTCGATTGCTTCAGAAACGAAGAAACACCGTATCGGCGGGCATATCGTTACACGATATATAGTCTAGATCGCTTCTAAAACGATCCGGCTGAAGTTTATTCCGCAACACATTACAAATTTTTCAAGGCTGCGACGTCTGGACGCAGTCTGCTGATTTTTCCAAGAGAAGCCCACGACGTCGTCGCGTGGTTGCGGCGCGTGTTTTTCTTGGGGCCAGTTATGATTCACGCCATTCGCATGCAGCGTCAGGCACGCTCGACTTCGATCTCCAGATCGATCCTCATGTCCGCCAGCTATCTCGTGCTCAGCGTTACCTTGTGGGCGCCGGATGCAATGGCTCAGGCTGCTGCGGAAAACCAGTCGGGGGCGACAGCGCTTCCTCCCGTCGTGGTTGCGACACACAAGCCGAAGGCGCGTCGGCGGGGGACGGCGTCTCGGCGGCGGACGGATGAAGCTGCAGCCAAGCCAAAGCCCGAACCGCTGCCGGACACGCAGGACAGCCGCACCGGCACTGCTGGCTACGTCTCCAACAGCACGTCGGTCGCCACCAAGACCAACACGCCGCTGATCAACATTCCGCAGTCCGTCAGCGTCCTCACCAAGAATTTCATCAAGGATCAAGCCCCGCTCGGCCTCACTGACGTCACGCGCTACGTCCCTGGTGTCGCTGTCCATCAGGGCGAAGGCAATCGTGACGAACTCGTTATCCGTGGTGTGGACTCGAGTGCGAATTTCTTCGTCAATGGTATCCGCGATGACGTTCAGATCTTTCGCGATCTCTATAACACCCAGAGCATCGAGATCGTGAAAGGACCGAGCGCGTTGACCTTTGGTCGCGGTGCGGGCGGCGGTCTTCTCAACCGCACGCTCAAGGAGGCCGACGGCACCAGGATCTACGAGGCTACGGCGCAAGCCGGTTCATATGGTGACAGGCGCATCTCGATCGATGCCGGCCAGGCGGTGAACGAGAATGTTGCTGCTCGCTTCAACGCTTTCTATGAGGGGTCTGAGACGTTCCGCGACTTCGGAAATCTGGAGCGTTACGGCATCAATCCGACGCTGACGCTCAAGCCGAACGACACCACCAAGATCAAATTGAGCTATGAATACTATCACGATGAACGCACGGCGGATCGCGGGAATCCGTCGCAAGCGCTTGCTATTCCTGGCGGCGCGACACGCTTCAATCCGACGACGCCGTTCGCGCCGAACGGAGATCTGACGGCGTTTTTCGGCAGTCCAACCTATAACGTCGCAAAGGCCGACGTGCAGACCACGATGGCTGTGATCGAACATGACTTCGAAAACGGACTGACCGTGAAGAATTCGGCGGTGTATGCCGACTACAATAAATTCTATCAGAACGTTTATCCGGGCGGCGCGGTGAACTCCGCGCAAACAGCGGTCAATCTGAATGCGTACCAGCACTGGACAGACCGCGACAACGCCATCAACCAGACGGACTTTACCTACAAGGCTTCAACCGGCTCAATCCGTCATACACTTGGGTTCGGAACGGAATTCGGCCGGCAGACGGGTATCGATCAGCGTAACACCGGCATCTTCGCAAGCACCGGGACGAATTCGTTCACGGCGAATCCGTTCGATCCGACCTTCTTCGGGACTATCGATTTCATTCATCACCCGACCGCGACCAACACCGATGGCGTGACGTCGGCTGACTCGAACAGCAAATACGCGCTCAACACCCAGTCGGCCTATGTGCGTGACCAGATTGAAATTACGCGTTGGCTGCAAGTAATTGGTGGTGTTCGCTATGACCGTTTCGACATGTCGGCGGTCGACAGGAATACCGGCATCCAAAGGGGTCGTGTTGACGAGAAGCTTTCACCGCAGGCTGCGATTATCGTCAAGCCGGTGGAGAATCTGTCGGTCTATGGCGCCTATAGCGTGTCGTATCTGCCGGCGTCAGGCGACCAGTTCAGCGCGTTGAACGATGGCACGTTGATTCTCGAACCGCAGAAATTCGAGAACACCGAAGTTGGTGTGAAGTGGAACATCACTCCAAAGCTGCAGTTTACTTCTGCGATTTACGAATTGAACCGCACCAATCAGCCAATTCCTGATCCTGTCAGAGGATCGCCTTTTGTGTTGCCGAACGGCGCCAGCAAGGTGCGGGGCTTCGAAACGGCCCTCAATGGCTATGTGACCGATGCCTGGCAATCCTCGATCGGATACGCCTACACGGATGCGCGGATCGCGAAGGATCTCACGCAGCCCACTGCAGTACCGCCTGTCCTTGCCGGGAATCGAGTCCAACTCGTCCCCTACAATCAGTTCTCGTGGTGGAACAAGTATCAGATCGACCCAATCTGGGGAGCTGGGCTCGGTATTATTTACTTCTCGGATTCTTATGCAGCCTCCGATGACACCGTTCGCTTACCCGGCTTCGTCCGTGTCGACGCCGCGCTCTACGTGAAGATCAATGAGACGTGGCGCGGCCAGCTCAACATCGAAAATATCTTCGACAAGGGTTATTGGGCATCCGCCGACGGCAACAACAACATCTCTCCCGGCCAGCCGCGCACCTTCAAAGTGTCGGCGACGGCGAAGTTCTGAATGTGATCGCGCTAAAATAAGGTGCAGGTTCTGCACAAATCAAACGCCCGGCTTTGTGTCGGGCGTTTTCATGAGTAGCGATATGCGATGCGATGAAGGATCGCTTTCAATCCGAAAGCCGTGTGAGTACGGCTTTGAATGCGAGGCTTGGAAAGTCGGGCGATGTACCTTCGCAGATCGCGTAGTCGCCTTTCGCCGCGCCTTGAAAGTTGACGCTCACCTCGTCGAATCCGAAAACCGATGGATGTGCCGGATCTGTGGTATGTCGGATGCTGCGAACGCTCCCTGAAAACGAGTGCCCGTTCTCGGTGAAGGAGCCAACATAGGCGAATGCAGAACTGCCGCCGCGTATTCTTCCATTCTCAGCGTTCACGACGCCGAGCGCTTTTCCGCGCGGGGTTTCGAATTCGACCTTGTACAAACCTTTGAACATTTGCGGACGTTGGCTCGTTGAGATGTTGTGACGATTCTTTAGCGTGTATACGCGCCGATGCACAACTCGACAAAGGATGATTTCGCGTCGTTTGCCGCCATCAGAAAAATTTGATCGAATTCTTTAGCCGATTTCAAATGTGCAGTTTCTTTGAACAGCCGCGACGGCATTGCCGGTGCAGCTCGATCGTTCATCTTGGATCGGAGCTCGGAGTGAGAAGCAGATTCAATGTCGGCGTTGGGACAGTGCGTTCGAGTCTCGCTCGCGCAGATGTCAGTCAATAAGCGCGGCCTGTCGATCAGATGAGTTCGTGTGCGTTGAGCGACGCGTTTCGGCGGGCTCTCGTCGGGCGAAGCCGCCGAACCGGAAGGTCGAACCATCCATACCGGCGCGGCCTCTTCAATGGACGCACCGATCCCCTGGGACTGTCTTGGATGGGACTGCCTTGGAAGGAAGGTGGTGGTGCCCCTGGCCGGAATCGAACCAGCACTCCTTGCGGAACTCGATTTTGAGTCGAGCGCGTCTACCAGTTCCGCCACAGGGGCTCCCGGGACCACCACCGAGCGGTAGGGGTCACGAAGCGGGCGGGACTATAGCTTGCGCGGCCGTCTGGTCAACCGCCTGTGATCATGTGGGCGTCGACAGTTTTGATCGTGCGAGGTACGACCCGGTCTGGAAGAGGAGAGCACGACGTGGCGAGCGAGACGACCTTGAGACAGGGGCAGGCCGGCAGCTCCTGGGACCCGGTGTTCGTTGCTGCGGCGGCCGTCGCTGTGATCGCGGCCGCCACCATCGCCGGCGCCTGGTTTTTTGAGCTGGTGCTCGATATTCGGCCCTGTCCGCTCTGTCTGGAGCAACGTTATGCCTATTATTTCGCAATCCCGCTGGCGGTTCTGATCGCCCTCGGCGCATCCCGGGGACTGTCGCGCAGCCTGCTTGGCGGCGGCTTAGCCATTCTCGGCCTTGCGCTCGTCGCCAATGCGGTGCTCGGCGGCTATCACGCGGGCGTGGAATGGGGATTTTGGCAGGGCCCGACTGATTGCACCGGTCCGATCACCGATTTCGGCAATACCGGCAACCTGCTGGACGGCTTGAACAAAGTGAAAGTGATTCGTTGCGACGAGGTGCAGTGGCGTTTTCTGGGCCTGTCGCTGGCCGGCTACAACGTGCTGATCTCGCTGGCGCTGGCGCTGCTGGCCCTCTGGGGCGTCATCAAGTCGAGACAGCCGGCCTAGCCTCAATAGCCTGATCGGATTTGGCGCCTAGTCGTCCGCGTCCACCTGCGGGCGTCCGAACAGGTGGACGATGCCCGGCGTCGCGACCGAGACGAAGATAAATCGTGCCAGATGATGCGCGCCGACGAAGATCGGGTCGATATGCAGGGTGAGGGCGAGAGCCAGCATGGCGTCCATCGCTCCCGGTGAGAACGCGACCACGAGATCCCCGAACCGGCCCTGCGCCGTCAGAAAGACGATGGCGACGAAGATGGCCGAGACGACGATGGCGGCTGCAAACGAGCCAAGCGCCGCGACCATATGGCTGAGCAAGGTGCGGGCTGAAATGCGTGCGAAGCGCGTCCCGATCAGCGTCCCGATCCCGATCAGAGCGGTGGCGTAAGCCCAGCCCGGCAGTCCGCCGGTGATCCAACCTGATCCGTGCAACACGCCTGACCCAAGCATGGCGCCAAACATCCAGCTTGCGGGGAATTTCAGCAGTCGCAGCAGGCAGGCTGTCCCGACGCAGGCAACCGCAAGGACCGTGAGCGCCAGCGGGGTTGCCGGTGCCGCGCGCATCAACGCTGCTCCGTGAGATCCGAGGCCGAAGGTGGCGAGAATGATCGGCAGGGCGGCAGTCAGGATGATGACGCGCATGGTCTGGACCACGGCGATGCCGGCAACGTCAGCTCCTTTTTCGTTCGCCAGCATGATGATCTGGGACAGGGCGCCCGGACTGCCGGCGAGCAGGGCCGAGGTGCGATCCCAGGCGTGGACGCGCTGCAGATACAGGCTGCTGCCGAACGTCGCGCAAAACGTCGAGGCGGCGAGGATCGCGATGCTGAGCGGGTAGGACGCCATGTTGGACAGCATCTGGGGCGAGACCATCGAGCCGAGCGACAGGCCGAGGGTCATCAGGATGATGTGTGCCATGATCGGGGGGAGGGCCATCGGGCGGCCGGAGATGGCGGCGATGCCGACCGCGATCATCGCACCGGAGATCAAGCCGCCGGGAAGTTCAAGCCACTGAAAGGTGAGACTTCCCGCGG
This sequence comes from Bradyrhizobium sp. SYSU BS000235, assembly GCF_049747295.1. Taxonomy (NCBI): domain Bacteria; kingdom Pseudomonadati; phylum Pseudomonadota; class Alphaproteobacteria; order Hyphomicrobiales; family Nitrobacteraceae; genus Bradyrhizobium; species Bradyrhizobium sp. SYSU BS000235. The sequence continues at coordinate 1,577,041 of NZ_JBMHJM010000001.1, read as the reverse complement.
CCCCGATCGCAAGTGTTTCGATCACGCCGAAGGTGTCGCGTTTGAGGTCTGGACCGAAGATGTTTGAAAATTTCAGGTGAAGTAACGACATCAGGCAATGGGTTCGAGGATGCCGCGTTTATCGCAAATCGAACCGTACCCGACAAATGAGCGCTGCACATGGCTCGCGCGATCTCCATGCGGCAAACTCGCAGCAAAAAGCCGGCCGCGGCGCTAGGTTCACGGCCGGCTCACTGCAGGCGTGTGGTCTTACTTCGCCTTGGTGGTGTCGGTGGTCGTTGAACCGGCTTTGGCGGCGTCGCGCTTGCATTGTGAGCGGAATTTCTTGCGCTCTTTGCCCTTGAGACCTTTTTCGTCGGCCTGTTTCGAACATGCGAGCGAAGCCGCGCTGCGCTCCGGCTTCGCTTTGGCCGGCGCGGCACTGGTCGCTGGCGCAGCAGGAGCGGGTGTGGCCGCTGTCTGCGCAAAGGCCGAGGTGGCAAGCATGAAAGAGACAAGAGTGGTGGCGATCACGCGTGAGGAGATTGTCATCATGAGAAGACCTCGTGTTGGAGAGGTGCGAAGCGTTGGCTTGTCAGGATGAACCGTCGCTGAACAACGCAGTGCGTCATGAATTTCCGCGCTCATTATTTTTTGATCGTATCGCACGCTGTCGCGTTGAACCGGGCAACGCGTGAGCTAGGATGTGATGCTTTCGATTGCCCTTTTTTCAGGAGAGTTCGATGACCATACGAATCCATCTGTTGGGCGCCGTATTGCTGACAGGCGCAGCAACTTTTGCCGCGATGCCGGCGCAGGCGTTGACGGCCCAGGAATGCAGCGCGAAGTATCAGGCCGCGAAGAGCGCCGGCACGCTCGGCGGCCAGAAGTGGAATGATTTCCGGAAGTCACAGTGCGGCGCGGATGCAGCGCCTGCGGCTGCTGCAACGGAAGCTCCGAAGGCTGCGGCGCCAAAGGAGCAGGCTACAAAATCCGCAACGGCGCCTGCTGCCGCTGCTCCTGCCGCTGCAGGAGCAGCCGTTTTTCCGACGGCCATTGCACCGAAGTATTCATCCGAGACCCCGGGTAAGGGCCGCATGCACACCTGCGTCGATCAGTACAACGCCAATAAGGCGGCGAACGCCAATGGCGGACTGAAGTGGATTCAGAAGGGCGGCGGCTATTACAGCGAATGCACCAAAAGGCTGAAGGGCTAATCCAGTATTCAGTCTCCTGCGTGCTTTTTCTGGTTAGCGTTCGTCGGCGAGAGTGCCGCAAAGTCATGCGAACGTTAGAACCGGGACACGAGGACCACTGTCAGGTGGCTGATTGCGCCTGACAGTGGCTTTGCCCTATTTTGGAAAAATGGGACAAACAACAGACTGGCAACATTGATGCCGTTGCATGCGCGCCTTTCCGTGTCGAAGACGAGACGGTTGCTCCGCGTATTGTTGATCGTTCTCGTCGTCTATTTGCTGCTTGCTTACGTGATCCTTCCATCGCTGTGGCGCCACTACGAGCACCAGAAGAAGCTCGATGGCCTACCCATGGTGACGACCACGGCGCAGGGGATTCCCGGCGACGCGATCAATGTCGGGTTGGTCGGCTCATCCAAGGACGTTCTTTGCGCGATGCGCGAGGCCGGCTGGTATGCGGCCGATCCGATCACATGGAAATCGAGTCTCGAGATTTCAGGCAGTGTTCTGCTTGATCAACCTTATCCGCACGCGCCGGTCAGCCCGCTTTTCTACGCCGGCCGCCGGGAAGACCTTGCGTTTGAGAAGCCCGTCGGAAAAAGCGCCGACCAGCGGCATCACGTTCGGTTCTGGATGGTGTTGAAGGATGGCGAGGAAGGCCGGCCGGTCTGGCTCGGTGCGGCGACCTTCGACCGGAGCGTGGGGCTGAGCCGCTACACAGGCGCCATTACCCACCATATTGGACCTGACATCGATCTTGATCGCGACCTGGTCGAAAGCAGTTTGCAGGCGGCGGGCATGATCAGCGCCCGTTACCAGGTGATGGGACTTGGTCCGACACTGCTTGGGCGAAACGGCGGTGGCGACAGCTATTTCACCGACGGCGAAGTCTGGATGATGCGACTCGTCGAGGATTGCAAGAAGACGACGGTGCCGCCGAGGATTTTGCCGAGCCCCGCAGTGGTGCAGTTCAAGGACGAGATCTGGAAGAACGTCGCCGACCTCTACCGGAACGCGTCGAAGTAAAGCGCAACTGTCTCCCGCTCGCGATCTCCGATCTCTGGTGCTTGCGCGCATGCCGCGCACCCAGCAGAGTGGCGGATGAGCCGCTGGAGCGCCGTATGATCGCCAATCTCAGCCTGATTTTGATTTGCCAGTTGATCGGTGAAGTGATCGTCCGCGGTCTGCACCTGCCGTTGCCGGGGCCGGTGATCGGACTGATCTTTCTTTTTGTCGCGCTTGTGCTGCGCGATCGTTTTACAGTGCTGGCACGCGGACCGTTGCGGCGGGGCGCGGTCGAAGGCACTGCGAAAGGCATGCTGGCGCATCTGTCACTGTTGTTCGTGCCGGCGGGTGTTGGCATCGTGCAGCAACTCGACCTGCTGGCGCAGCACGGCATCGCGATCTTCATCATCCTTGTCGGATCTGTGCTCGTCACCTTGTTGGTCACGGCCGGGACCTTTCTGCTCACGAGCCGGATCATCGCACGGCGCCGGAGCGCGCCATGAACAACAATCCGTTCTCGCTGTGGGTGTACCTGTCCCAGACGCCGCTGCTCTGGCTGACTGTGACGCTGGTCGTTTACGCGGTCGCCGACGCTATTTCCCAGGCGACCCATCGGCATCCCCTCGCCAACCCGGTGCTGCATTCGATCTGGATCGTCGGCGTTTTCCTGCATCTCACCGGGACCAGCTACACTGTCTATTTCGGTGGTGCCCAGTTCGTGCATTTCCTGCTTGGCCCCGCGACCGTCGCACTCGCCATACCACTTTATGAGAACCGCAAGACCGTGATGTCGGCCATCGTGCCGATGCTGATGGCGCTGGTGGTGGGGTGTCTCACAGCCATTGTCTCGGTGGTGCTGTTCGCTGAACTGGCCGGGCTGCCGAGGGATGTGGTGCTGTCGCTGGCACCGAAATCGGTGACCGCAGGCGTGGCCATGGGCATTAGCGAAACGCTCGGGGCAAATCCGGCGATCACCGCGGTTGCGACTGTCCTTACTGGTATCATGGGAGCCATTGTCGTGACCCCGACCATGAACAGGCTGGGCATTACCGACTTCCGCGCCCGCGGTTTTGCGGCAGGCCTTGCATCGCACGGCATTGGTACGGCCAGGGCGTTTCAGGTCGACGAGGTTGCGGGCGTGTTCGCCGGCATCGCCATGGGTCTCAATGCACTGGTGACGTCGCTTCTGGTGCCGCTCGCGGCCACCCTCCTGCTGCGCTGAGGGATTTTGGCAAGAGCGATTTGCCCTCCCGCGGTCAGCCCCGATTCCCCTTTTTTTAAGGTATCTGCGGTTGTCGAGGTCCGATTTCCCCCGGATTCTGCGGGAAAATGCGATTTTTTTGCAAAAAACCCCATTTTTTCCTGTGTAGATCGCATTCTGTACGAGGCGAAACGCCGATTTCGCAATACTGTTCGATGATTCGAATCAACGCAATTGGAGACACAATGGCAACCCAAATGACGAAGTCGCAGCTCATTGAGAAGATCAACGAGCAGCACTCGGAGCTTTCGAAGAAGGACATCAAGGGTGTTATCGAGACGATGGCGACCATCGGCTACAAGGAACTGAAGAAGAACGGCCTCTTCCTCGTTCCCGGCTTTGCCAAGTTCGTCGTGATCAAGAAGCCCGCCACCAAGGCACGCAAGGGCACCAACCCCTTCACCGGTGAGCCGATGGTGTTCAAGGCCAAGCCGGCCCGCAAGATTGTCCGGGCCCGCCCGGTCAAGGCTGCGAAGGACGCGGTCTAAAAATAAGGCCCCTCACGGGGCCTTATTCATTTTTGGGGTAAGTGCTTTACGGCTTCGCCTATGCGACTTGCCTCAGTCGTGCAGCACGCTTGATCGCCTGTGGGGGCTGGCCGAACGCGCGCAGGAAAGCACGTCTCATCCGTTCAGGATCTGAGAAGCCGGTCTCGCGCGCAACGATATCGATGGGATGCTCGCCCTCGTCGATCATGATCCGTGCCGCTTCGACACGAAGATTCTCAATGGCCTTCGCAGGGGATTGTCCGGTTTCGGACCGGAACGCCCGGCTGAATTGACGTGGGCTGAGCCTCGCCACTTCGGCAAGCGACTCGACGGACAAGTCTTTCTGCAGGTTCTCCCGGGCATACGCCAGCGCGGTCTGGATGCGGTCCGATTTCGGCTCAAGCTCCAGGAGAGCCGAGAACTGCGACTGCCCGCCTGTGCGCCGATGATAGACCACAAGCTTCTTGGCGATGGTGCGGGATATCTCGACGCCGAGGTCGGCCTCGATCAAAGCGAGGCAAAGATCGATGCCGGCCGTCATGCCTGCGGACGTCCAGACGTCATCGTCGACAATGTAGATTTTGTCTTCCTGAACTTTGATCTTCGGAAACTGCTGCTGCATGTTTCTCGCGAAAGCCCAGTGGGTGGTTGCGCGGCGGCCATCGAGAAGGCCGGCTTCGGCGAGGACGAACGCGCCGGTGCAGATGCTTGCCGTGCGTCGCGATGCGGCGCGCGCCTTATTGAGAAAGGCAAGCAGTCCGGGCGTCGATGGCGCCACGTCCATCGCGCCCATGGTCATGACGGTATCGAACGCAGGATCGGCGAAGCGCTCGGTCTCGACGCGCACGCCTGATGAACTGGTGACCAATCCGCCCCCCTCGGACAACAGATGGACGTCGTAGACAGGACGTTGAGCGGCGGCGTTCGCGAGCTCAAAGGCCGTTGCCGCGACAAGGTCCAGGACTTGGAAACCCGGAAAAACCACGAGGCCGATCTTTTTCATGATGTCCCGAAATGAGGTAAGAATGACATTTGAGACATTTACATAGTCTCCTAGGTTGGCTCCGTCAACGCCGGCGGCTCGCCGGGTCAGGAAACAGGAGCCTTCGATATGTCCAATCCATCCAGCAAGGGCACAGCCCTAATCACCGGATCGTCTTCGGGAATTGGAGCCATCTACGCAGATCGCTTCGCACGGCGCGGCTACGACCTGATCCTGGTCGCACGTGACACGTCGCGGCTTGAATCGCTGGCGGCGCGGCTCGCAAAGGAGACCGGCCGCAAGGTCGATATTCTTGCCGCCGACCTGAACGCCAAAGCCGACCTGCTCAAGGTCGAGGAGCGATTGAAGACGGACGCGACGATTACGGCGCTCATCAACAACGCTGGCGTCGGTGCCACCAAACCATTGATCGATTCGGATGTTGATCAGCTCGACGCGATGATCCAGCTCAACGTGACCGCCTTGACGCGGCTGACGCGGGCCGCCGCGCCCGGGTTCGTTGCACGGGGCAACGGCGTCATCATCAACATCTCGTCGATCGTTGCGGTTGCGCCTGAGCTTCTGAACGGCACCTACGGCGGCACGAAAGCTTACGTCGTCAGCTTTACGCAATCGCTGAACCATGAGATCGGCGGCAAGGGTGTTCAGGTCCAAGCCGTGCTTCCGGGTGCGACGCGGACGGAATTCTGGAGCCGGGCCGGGGTGCCCGTCGAGCATCTGCCGCAAGAGATTGTGATGTCGGCTGAAGAGATGGTCGACGCCGCGCTCGCAGGCTTCGATCAACGTGAACTGATCACAATTCCCTCGCTGCCCGATGCGGGTGTCTGGGAGACGTACGACACGGCCAGAAAGAATCTTGGGCCGTATCTGTCCCGCACGGAAGCGGCATCACGCTACAAGCTGGCAACCGTCTAAAACCAATGCGCCGGCCTCGATAAGGAGGCCGGCGCATTTCGTGAGATGCCAGGAGCACGATCGATTTACGGATCCAGTTCGGTGTCCCAATAGAGATAGTCGAGCCAGCTTTCGTGCAGATAGTTCGGCGGAAACAGCCGGCCGTTTCTGTGAAGCTGATGAACCGTCGGTGCGTAGGGCGTTTGGCGCGGGAACATCCTCGCCTGTTCCATGGTCATGTTGCCCTTGCGGAGATTGCAAGGCGAACACGCCGCGACCACGTTTTCCCAGGTTGTCTGTCCCCCGCGCGAGCGCGGGATGATGTGGTCGAAGGTCAGATCGTCCTGCGACGTGCAGTATTGGCAGGTGAAGCGATCACGCAGGAAAACGTTGAACCGGGTGAAGGCCGGATGCGTCGTCGGCTGAACGAACGACTTGAGCGAGACCACGCTCGGCAGCTGCATCTCGAACGATGGGCTGTGAACCGCGTGATCGTAATTGGCAACGATATTCACGCGGTCGAGAAAAACCGCCTTGATCGTGTCCTGCCACGACCAAAGCGAGAGCGGATAGTAACTGAGCGGCCGGAAGTCCGCATTTAGCACCAGTGCCGGCCAACCACCTTGCGAGACATGTGCGTTCAAGTAACGCTCCTGGCCCCCTAATTTGGCTGCGAAGCAGCTTGCAAACGACATACTACAGGGAGCGTGACGGGATTGTGAAGAGCGTTTCCGTGCGTCTCCAGAGGCATGATTTTGTCCTGGACCATGTTCCCGCCTTATTCGGCAAGCGACAACATATGGGCCTGTGAGGGCCGTACGTCGCCTTTCAGCGTGTCCAGATAGACTTTCTGGACGGCGTTGGCGCCGCGGCTTTCCACGATCTCGAGCTTGGGTCCCAGTGCCCTTGTAAAGCCCGACCAGACGGCCGCGAATCGCTGGTCAATGCCGCCGGGTCCCCATTCCTTGGCGCGCTTGCGGAGTTGATCAGGCGCAAAGAACCAAGTCGGCTTCGCGCCGGGCAGCGCGTCGTCGTCGGAGCCGGCATCCTGATGGGTCAGGCCCACGCGGCTGCTATATTTCATCTGCGCGCCGAAGTGCCGGTGCAGCTTGCCGCGCAGGTCGGCGTTCCCCGCCATATCGACGAATGCGACCGGCGCGGTCGCCGGCATGTCGTTGATCTTGTCGTAGTTCACGATCTTGTCATAGCAGCCGAGTGACTGAACGAACGCGGCGTTTGCCGCGGATGTGAGGCCGATGACACGCACCGGCTTGCGATGGGAGTGCAGCAGCCACGCCAGGCCGAACGCCGTCTTGCTTGAGGCGCTCGAGAGGATGACGTTTTGCGCGCCGAAGAAATCGCTGTCGGCAAGAAAATCATCCACCAGGAAGGACAGCATGAACAGCGGCCGCAGCAGCGCCTGGTAGTCGCCCTCACGACCGGCGAAGGCTGGATCGCCGGTCACCCGTGCATAGGAATTGTAGACCGGGGATACGCTTTGGCGATGGGCGGCGCCGTCACGCAGAGCCGCTTTCTTCACGTCAGAGGCTTCGATCACGAGGTACGTGGCCATCGGGAAATAACCGAACAGAATCTCGCCAGCGGCGACATCCGGGTGTCGTGATTGGACGACCTTGCCAAAACCCCAGACCGGGATGTTGCCGAAGCCCTCCGGCGCCGGGAACAGATCCCAGTACTTCAATTGGTCCCCGAGCAGCGCGTAGGTGATGTTGTTCGCCGTGAAGGCGCAGCGCTCGACCTTCACCAGCAAACCGGTCTCGGGCAGCTGCGTCACTTCGGGCAGCGGTGTCTCGATGAGCCTGCAGGTCTTCAGATCATCACGTGCGACGACAAACTGCGTGGACGCTGTCATGCCCGTGCTCCCGCTTTAGAGTTTCACTTCCGTGGCGTGATCTTTCCCTTTGCCGATGACTTCTTTGCGACAAGTGCCTTGTTTAAAACGGGTTTCTTTCCTGAAGCAGGTTTCGTCGCGGCTTTTGTGGTGGCCTTGTCGTCCGACGACAACACACCTTCGCGTTTCTTCACCGCGCGATAATACAACCACCACAGATGCGCCGCTGCGCCACGTAGCGGACGCCACGGCTCTGCCAAGGGCTGCATCTCTTTCACGGTCGGTCGTGACTTCAATCCGAGACCGATCCGCATCGCTTCCTGCACAGCAAGATCACCGGCCGGCCAAGCGTCACCGTGTCCAAGACAGAACAGCAGATAGATGTCCGCGGTCCAAGGGCCGATGCCATGCAGTTTCGTCAGCGTTGCATGGGCGGCATCGGCGTCCTCTTCGGCCAGCACGTCGAGGTTGAGGCGTTCCTCGCTGAGCTCTCGTGCAATGAACTTCAGTGTTTTGATCTTTGCAGCGGACAGGCCAAGGCGGCCGAGGCGGTCGGCGCGCGCACTTTTCAGCTTCTCGTGATCGAACGGATTGAAAGCCGTGCTGACGCGGCCCCAGATCGCGGCTGCGGCAGATGTGGAAAGCTGCTGGCCGCAGATGATGGCGGCGAGACCGGCAAAGCCCGGTTCGCGCCGGCGTAGCGACGGCATGCCCGCGATATCCAGCACCGGCCCGAGCCGTGGGTCGAGCTTGACCAGCGCTTGAATGGCTTCTTCGAGGTCGGCTTGCGTGTTGAGGTGGACTGTCATTGAATTCATCAGCATGAAGGGAATCGGACGCTAGTCTCCCGTCTCCGAATAACCGACCAATTTGCCGCCCGCTCGCACGGTTATTCGGAGACGATAGGACACTAGCAAACCTATAATTCTAGTGTGGCTTTTGTCTCGCAATTGCCGATAAGACGCTAGCTGCAAGAGAGGTCGGCAATTGCGAGACGCCACACCAGCGCAAATGCCCGCCGCGCGTCGTCGACCAGAGTTTGAGATGACAACGCCACCCGTTTTCAGATTTGCGCCAAGCCCGAACGGATTTCTGCACCTGGGGCACGCCCGGTCGGCGCTGCTGAACTTCGATCTGGCGCGGAAAACCGGCGGCCGGTTTTTGTTGCGTATTGAGGACATCGATACGACGCGCTGCCGCCCGGACTATGAAGCCGCGATTTATGAAGATCTGGCTTGGCTCGGGATCACGTGGGAGCAACCGGTGCGGCGGCAATCCGAACACCTCGCACTGTACGGCGAGGCGCTTTCGCGTCTCGCGGGAGAGGGCTTGCTCTACCCCGCCTATGAGAGCCGGGCGGACATCGCGCAGCTTGTCCGCGAAAAAGAGGAAGCAGGCGTTTGGCCGCGTGATCCGGATGGCGCGCCGATCTATCCAGGGACTGCGCGGCACTGGTCGCGCGTGGAGCGTGAAGCGAGAATGCAGTCCGGTGCACCCTACGCCCTGCGGCTCGACATGACATCGGCCCTGGCACGGACCGGCGCGCTGACGTGGACTGAGCAGGGCGAAGGGCCCAACGGCGAGGCCGGGAAAGTCGTGGCCAGGCCCGAGCAGTGGGGTGACGTCATCCTGGCCCGCAAGGAGACGCCAACCAGCTACCATCTGTCGGTGGTCGTTGACGACGCCCTCCAGGGCGTCACCCATGTCGTCCGTGGACAGGACCTGTTCTGGGCGACCGCCGTTCATCGCCTCCTCCAGGGGCTGCTGGGCCTGCCGGAGCCCGCTTATCGGCACCATTCCCTCCTGATGGACGAGAGCGGGCACAAGTTGTCCAAATCGACACATTCAACCGCGCTTCGGGCGCTACGGGCCGGCGGGGTGACGCCGGACGAGGTCCGGCGATTAACCTCGCTCGACATTTTCTGAGCGTTGACCGGTTCCATCCGGCGTGACTCTGGAGCCCCCGGCGTGGCATGTTGCCGGTAGATAAAAGAGGGATCATGGCGGCGAGATCGCGCGTGAAGCGGAGCCAAAAGACGTCTGCCAAGCGAACAGGTGTGAAGCGGGCAGGTGCAAAGCGAGCGCCGAAAAAGCGAGTCGCCAAAAAGCGGGCTTTGAAGAAGAGCGCTCCGAAAGCAGCCGTGAAAAAGTCTCGAGCCAAGCGACCGTCCGTATCCACCGAGGCCGGACTGGTTGAGGCGGCCCTCGCGACTTTCGCGCATGAGGTCCGTACACCGCTCACCGGAATTCTCGCCATCAGTTCGCTGCTCGCTACATCCGAACTCGGGGAGCGCGAACGGCGCTGGGTCGAGACCATCAAGGTCGGCGCAGAGCACTTGGCCGCTCTGGCGTCGCTGTTTGTCGATGCCGCGCGGCGGGGTAATTCCATTCTGACGATTCGGGATGATTTTTTCGATCTCCGCGCGCTGGTGCGGGCGGTGGGAGATTCGTTGACAGGGCGGGCCGCAGCAAAGGGTCTGCGGTCAGAGGTGGACATTCCCGAAGACCTGCCGGCCTTTGTGATTGGTGACTCCGTCAGGCTGCGGGCCGCGCTTGAAAACCTGATCGACAACGCGGTGAAGTTTACCGCGCAGGGCGAGGTTGCCTTGAATGTGGCTGTCACATCGGTCGCTCAAGACAAGCTCCGCGTTGCGTTCGTCGTGTCCGACAGCGGCATCGGGTTGTCGCTGACCGAGATCAAACGGCTGTTCAAGCCATTCTCGCAGGCGAATGCCACGATCGCGTCGCGCTTCGGCGGTGCCGGACTTGGGTTGTCGTCCGTCAAACAACTCGCCCGCGCGATGGGCGGCGACGTCACAGCAGCCCAGCGGCCGGGTGGCGGTGCCACGTTCACCTTAACCGCGACACTGACGCGCGCGGAGAAGTCAAAAGCGACGCCGGCGGGGATGGGGGAGCCATCGCAACCTCCCGTCCAGGGACTTCGCATTCTGAGCATCGAGGACAATCCGTTTGGCCGCGTCGTGCTCAACGCCATTTTGATTGAGCTGGGCCATCGCGCGGAATTTATCGGGCGCGGTGAAGACGCGCTTGATCGCCTGACGCAGGGCGCATTCGACGCGGTGCTGATGGATATGGTGTTGCCGGGCATTGATGGCGTTGAGACGATCAGGCGTCTTCGCGCGCTGGACGTTCCGCAGGGACGTGTTGCCATCATCGGCGTATCGGGGCGTGCCGAGGACGAGCAGGCTGCGCGCGCAGCTGGCGCGGACGCATTCCTGATCAAGCCGGTCAACCCGCGGGCGCTGGCGATGGCCCTTCTGCAGGCAATGGGCCGGGATGCTGCGATTTGAGAATGGCTGCGTTCAGTTCGCCGCCGTAGACGAAAATCGCCGCGGTGAAATAGAGGAACACCAGCGCGATCATCACCGAGGCGAGGCCCGCGTAGGTCGTGACATAGTTGCTGGCGAAGCGTTCCAGATATTTTCCGAACACAACACCCGACACCAGCGATGCGATCATCGTGACCACGATGCCGGGCATGATTTCGCGCATTTTTCGCGTCCCGGCCGGCAGCCATTTGTGCAGGATGATCAGTGCGACGATCAGCGATCCGATGGCAAGGCCATAACGCAGCACCGTAAAGAGGCTTTCATTCGGTTCGATCCGCAGAGGGATGTAGCGGCGCGCGAAAGCTAATATGAGCGGGCCGAGGACGATCAGGAACGCCATGGCCAGCGCCGACACCGCAGCGACGATGGTGTAGCCGATCGATTCAAGGCGCAACCAGTACCAGCTACGGGGCTCGGTCACCGCATAGGCACGGTTCAGCGCAACGCGGAGGCTCTCCACGCCGTTTGAGGCAAAATACAGCGCGAGCACCACGCCGATGGTGAGCACCCCTCCGTGTGATGTCGTCAGGACGTTGTGGATTTCTCCGGAGAGCGCATCGGCGACCTGTGGGGGCCAGGTCTCCAGCATCAATTCAACGGCATCATCAGCAAGGCCTTTCGAGCCGAAGAAACCGGCCAGTGACGTGATCACGATGAGAAATGGAAACAGTGCCATCAGCGCCGACAGGGCGATATGGCTCGCAATGGCCCAGCCATCATCGGCCAGAAATTTATAAAACGCATCGAGCGCGACATTGAATGCGTAGCGAAGCCGCTTCACGTTTCACCCTGACCCATCAGCCCATATGCTTTAGCGCGCCGGAACACTCTAGTCAGTACGATTGACGGGCAAAAAGGTTCTCTGTCGGCATTTTTTGTGCGGCGATGGCACAAACCGGTCTGCGGTGTTATGTAGCAATCATGACATCATTTCTCAGCAGCATTGCTCTTCCTATCGCCCTTGCAGCAGTTACCGTCGTTCTGCTGCTCGGCCTCGTCAATATGATGCGTGGCGGCTCGCCGAACACCTCGCAGCGGCTGATGCGGCTACGCGTGTTGTTTCAGTTCATCGCCATCGTTATCGCCATGGCGGCGATCTGGGCTCTAGGGCGATAACGGGTTCACCAAAGCGGATCGAAGCCAAAACGGATCGAAGCGATGGTCATTCTCAATCGGATTTACACCCGCACCGGAGACGACGGCACGACGGCGCTGGGCAGCGGAGAGCGCCGGCCCAAATACGATCTCCGCGTCAGCGCCTATGGCACGGTCGATGAGACCAACGCGACCATCGGTGTTGCTCGCCTCCATCTTGCCGGCGCGCAGACGGTCGACGCCATGCTTGGGCGCATCCAGAATGACCTGTTTGATCTCGGTGCGGACCTCGCAGTGCCCCAGCGCGATGGCAAGGCGGAACGGCTGCGCGTCCTGGCTTCGCAGGTTGCGCGTCTGGAGCAGGACATCGATGCGCTCAATGCCGATCTGGCTCCGCTCAACTCGTTTGTTTTGCCTGGCGGAACACCGGCTGCGGCTTACCTGCATTTGGCGCGCACCGTGTGTCGCAGAGCGGAACGCATGGTGGTGGAACTGGCATCCCAGCCGGATGAGCCCGTGAGTGACGCTGCGGTCCAGTATCTCAACAGGTTATCTGACTTTTTATTCGTGGCCAGCCGCGCTGTGAACGATAACGGCGCGCGTGACGTTCTCTGGGTGCCCGGCCAGAACCGGTAACACGCAGAAGAGGCATACCTTTCTGGTTTTTCGATTTTCGCGCGTTGACCCGGGTTGGCGGGACCTTTAGGTTCCGCCGCCACGAGATCAACCAAAGTCAAGACGAAAGGGAACCGATGAAGGTTCTGGTGCCGGTTAAGCGGGTCGTTGATTACAACGTCAAAATCCGTGTGAAGAGCGATGGCTCGGGTGTCGAACTCGCCAACGTCAAAATGTCGATGAACCCATTCGACGAGATCGCGGTCGAGGAAGCTCTGCGCCTGAAAGAGGCTGGAAAGGCGACCGAGATCGTCGTGGTGTCGATCGGCCCGGCGCAAGCATCGGAAACCATCCGCACGGGCCTCGCAATGGGCGCGGACCGCGGCATCCTCGTGAAGACCGATGCCGGTGTCGAGCCGCTGGCGGTGGCGAAGATTTTGAAGGCGATCGTCGAGGAAGAGAAGCCGGGTCTTGTTATCCTCGGCAAGCAGGCCATCGATGATGACTCCAATCAGACCGGACAGATGCTCGCAGCCTTGCTCGGCTGGTCCCAGGCAACGTTCGCGTCCAAGCTCGAAGTCGATGGATCGGACTTCAAGGTGACGCGCGAAGTCGACGGCGGACTTCAGACCGTCAAGGTCAAGGGGCCGGCGATCGTCACGACCGACCTGCGTCTCAACGAGCCGCGCTATGCAAGTCTTCCGAACATCATGAAGGCGAAGAAGAAGCCGATCGACGAGAAGGCCGCGGACTCGTTCGGCGTTGACCTCTCGCCGCGTCTCGAAGTTCTCAAGACCTCGGAACCGGCGGGCCGCAAGGCAGGCGTCAAAGTCAAGGACGTCGCCGAACTGGTTTCCAAGCTCAAGACCGAAGCGGGAGTGCTCTGATGGCCACGCTGTTGATTGCCGAACACGACCACGCCAACCTCAAGGATTCCACCAACAAGGCGCTGACGGCCGCTGCTGCGCTTGGCGCGGAGGTCCACGTTCTCGTGGCCGGTGGTGGCGGTGGCACCAAGGGAGCCGCAGAAGCGGCTGCCAAGCTCAAGGGCGTGACGAAGGTTTTGCTCGCTGAAAGCCCGGCTTACGAGCACGATCTGGCCGAGCCGCTGGCGGCGCTCGTCGTGGCATTGGGCGGATCGTACGATGCCATCGTTGCGCCGGCGACCTCGCGGTTCAAGAACGTGATGCCTCGCGTGGCAGCGCTGCTGGATGTGATGCAGATCTCCGAGATCATCAAGGTTGTGTCGCCCGATACGTTCGAGCGTCCGATTTATGCTGGTAACGCGATCCAGACCGTGAAGTCGAAAGACGCCAAGAAGGTCATCACGGTTCGTACCTCGACGTTTGCGGCGGCGGGCGACGGTGGCAGTGCCGCAGTCGAAAGTGCAGCGTCTGTGAACGATCCTGGTCTGTCGAGCTTCGTTGGTGAGGAAGTTGCCAAGAGCGATCGTCCGGAACTGACGTCGGCAAAGATTATTGTCTCCGGCGGGCGGGCCATGCAGAGCCGCGAAAACTTCGCCAAGTATATCGAGCCGCTGGCCGACAAGCTCGGCGCAGGGGTCGGTGCATCGCGTGCGGCTGTGGACGCTGGTTATGCTCCGAACGACTGGCAGGTAGGCCAGACCGGAAAGGTGGTGGCGCCCGAGCTTTACATCGCCATCGGTATTTCCGGCGCGATCCAGCATCTGGCCGGCATGAAGGATTCCAAGGTGATCGTCGCGATCAACAAGGACGAAGACGCGCCGATCTTCCAAGTTGCGGATTACGGTCTTGTTGCCGATCTCTATCAAGCCGTCCCTGAACTGACGGCGGAGCTTGGGAAATAACTCATGCGGCGCGGCCTCTGGTCGCGCCGATTGAACTGTCCGGCCCCGGCAGGACGAATACACATCCGTCGGGGTTTGACGTTATATTAAAGGTGGTGCGGCAGTGTGACGCCGCTCACTTGGACGGCGGGAAGAGACCGGCAAATGACGGCGATAAAGACGGTTGGTGTGATTGGCTCAGGCCAAATGGGCAACGGCATCGCGCATGTCGCAGCTCTGGCCGGGTTCGATGTCGTGTTGAACGACGTCTCGGCGGATCGTCTCAAGTCCGCAATGGCCACCATCAACGGTAACCTGTCGCGGCAAGTCGCCAAGCAAACCATCACCGAAGATGCCCATAAGAAGGCTTTGGCGCGCATCACGTCGGCGGAGAGCCTCGACGGTCTCGCCAACTGCGACCTCGTGATCGAGACAGCGGTTGAGAAGGAAGACGTCAAGCGCAAGATTTTTCATGAGCTGTGCGGAATCCTGAAGCCGGAAGCGATCATCGCGTCCAACACGTCATCGATTTCGATCACGCGGCTTGCGGCCTCGACCGATCGTCCTGAACGCTTCATCGGCATTCACTTCATGAACCCGGTTCCGGTGATGGAACTGGCGGAGTTGATCCGCGGTATTGCGACCGACGACGCGACCTTCGAAGCGGCACGCGAATTCGTCACCCGGATGGGCAAGCAGATTGCCGTTTCCGAGGATTTCCCGGCCTTCATCGTCAACCGCATCCTGCTGCCGATGATCAATGAAGCGATCTACACGCTCTACGAAGGCGTCGGGAATGTCGAAGCCATCGATGCCGCCATGAAGCTCGGGGCGCATCACCCGATGGGGCCGCTTGAGCTGGCGGATTTCATTGGTCTCGATACCTGCCTGTCGATCATGCAGGTCCTGCACGAGGGACTCGCGGATTCGAAATATCGTCCGTGCCCGCTGCTGGTGAAATATGTCGAAGCCGGATGGCTCGGTCGCAAATCGCAGCGCGGATTTTACGATTATCGCGGCGAAAAGCCCGTTCCCACGCGCTAATCTGTGACATTCGCATAAACTTGTCGCTGAAAATTTATTAACCAGTGCCGGGTATGGTTCCGGACAGTTGAAGTGCGAGTGAGTGTGTTGCGATGGATATGATGGCTATGGTCTCCGCCATGATGGCGATGCAGGCGGGAAATTTCCAACAGCAAGTCGCAACCAGTGTTTTGAAGTCGAACCTCGACTCCCAGGCATCCGTTCTGCAACTGCTTTCGCCGGCGGCCCCCGCCGCGAACAACGCGCCAGGCATCGGCGCCAACCTCGACATCTCGGCCTAAGCTAGACTCAGTCTTAGAGCCGGACGCTCTCTGTCTGGCTGCTCAGCAGGTCGGCGTCATCCAGCCAATCCCGGCTCCGCTCGGCTCACGCAGCATTGCAATGCGGCCGACGTTCGGTACGTCGAAGATCGGGATCATCAGCTCGGCCCCCGCGGCGACGGCGTTCTTGACGCGCGTATCGACGTCGTCGACCGCCAGAAATGGAATCCAGCTCTCGGGCACGCCTTCAAAGCGCGGCTGATCGATCGAGAACAAACCTGCGACAGGCTGCTCGTCCATATAGGCGATCCAGTAGGTCGATCCGTCGCCCGCAGTGGTGGACTGAAACGTCCAACCAATGGTGTCGGTGTAAAACCGCTTGGCGCGTTCGGCGTCACGGGTCCGCAGTTCATTCCAATGAAAATGACCATGGGCTGTCATTGGAGGTTCCTTCAACTCGGTAATGCCCTCGGCATGGCGCCATGCTGCGTTCAATACGCCGCGATACACGCCATTCCCGGGGCGCGGTGAAGGAATGGCGGCATCACCATTCCCTTCCGCATCATAAGCGCGTCGCGCTGCGTTACTGTGCATAGGCCTGCTGCAGCGTTTTGATATCGAGCTTCTTCATTTGCATGATGGCGTCCAGAATTTTCTGCGACTTGGCCGGCGTCGCCTGTCTCATCAGTTCGGTGAGCACGGTGGGTACGACCTGCCATGACACACCGAACTTGTCTTTCAGCCATCCGCATTGCTGCTTTTCACCGCCTTCGGAAAGTTTCTCCCAGAAATGATCGACTTCTTCCTGGGAGTCGCAATTGACGATCAGCGAGAGTGCAGGCGTGAACGTGAAGACCGGAGGACCATTCAACGCCAGAAATTTCTGCCCGTTGATTTCGAGCTCAATGGTCAGCACTGAGCCTTTCGGCATCGGTGCGCCGTCACCGTAGTGAGCGACGTGACCGATTTTCGTATTCGTGAAGTTCGATGCATAGAAATTCACGGCCTCTTCAGCTCTGCCGTCAAACCACAGACACGGCACGATATCCTTCATCGTTTCACTCCTTACTTCACTTCAAAGTCCAGATGGTTACGGCAGTTACATCGTGACGATCGTATCGAAGCCGCCGTAAATCATGCGCTTGGCGTCGAACGGCATCGTCTTGGGATCCATTCCTCCGAGACGAGGATCTTTCATCACGTTCGCGTTGACCTTGTCGCGATGCTTGCGCGACTTGTAGGTGATCCAGGAAAAGATCACGGTCTCACCAGGCTTGAGTTTCACGCTGCGTGGAAATGAGGTGAGCTTGCCGACCTTGACGTCTTCCGCGACACACTCGCGGTATTCGAGCGCGCCATACTCTTTCCAGATCTTGCCGGCCTTGCGGGCCAGCGCCTGATAGGCTTTGAGATTCTTCTTTGGAACAGCAATAATGAAGCCATCGACATACTGCATCTCATACTCCCTCAGCTGATTGTCTTTGATCGCGATTATGTTGACGGGACTTCTTTGCCCGTCGCGCAGCACGCGTGCGGTTCTTCCGGCGCGTGGTAACGTCCGGTCATATCCACATGACCGCCGGCGTCATAGCGATCATGAAGTCGCAGCCACGTGAATTCTTGTTCCTTGTGTGATGGCATGGCCAACTCCTGTTGCCCGGGACGTCAGGCAGCTTCGGCGTAAATGGGGAACGGATCGCGCCAAGCGGGAAGCTCGTTCAACTTCGTGTGCCAGCGCTGGATCTCGGTGAAATCGTCGATCGGAATTCGCGCGCTCTTGGCATAGGGAAGCGTCACAGCCACGGCGAAATCGGCAATGGAGAGAGCATCGCCCAAGAGATAGGTGCGGCCACGCAGATGTTCGTTGAGGACGGAGGCGTGCTGGCGAACCCATTTTTCGGCTTCGCGGACGACGTCCGTGTCCGGCGCTCCGAAGCCGAGCTGCGGCTTGATGAGATTTTGGAAATACAGCGTGCCGGCGAAGCGCGTGAAATGATTTGCGTCCCAGCTAAGCCAGCGCATCACTTCGACCTGACGCTCGCCGGTGGGCCAAAGATCGGAGTCAGTCACACGGGCGAGGTGGCACATGATGGCGTTGGCT
The DNA here is from genome assembly GCF_049747295.1 of Bradyrhizobium sp. SYSU BS000235. Classification (NCBI taxonomy): domain Bacteria; kingdom Pseudomonadati; phylum Pseudomonadota; class Alphaproteobacteria; order Hyphomicrobiales; family Nitrobacteraceae; genus Bradyrhizobium; species Bradyrhizobium sp. SYSU BS000235. Next base: position 1,559,091 of record NZ_JBMHJM010000001.1, on the reverse strand, counting down.
TCCCAAAGCGTCGTTGCGCCGTCCTGGAGAACCGGCACTTTGCCATTGGGATTCATCGCCAGAAATGCAGGCGTTCTGTTTTCGCCTTTCGCCAGGTCAACGCGGATGTAGTCGACCGGCGCGCCGAGATACTTCGCGACAGCGCAGGCTTTGCGCGGATTCAGTGTCTCGCAATAGAAGAGTTTCATATCGACTTCCTCCGCTAGATTCAGGCGAACAGCTTCTCGAGCTTGTCGAGTGTTCCGGTCCAGCCGCGCTTGTGACCGTCGCGCGCGGCCTCGTTGAAGAACTTGTCGTGGGTGAGCGTCAGCAGCGTCACGTCGCCTTCTTCTCGCAGCACGACGGTGACCTGCGAGACGCGTTCCGGCGTCGAGTGCCACGCCCAGCTGAACACCAGCCGCTGGTTGGGCGTTACTTCGAGATACTTGCCGCCGACCTCATGATAGTCGCCGTCATCCGTCTTGAAGCTGATGCGGAAATGGCCGCCGACCCTGACATCCATGTCGGCCTTGACCGTCTCGACTAAGGTTGGTGCGGGTCCGAACCACTGGACGATTTTTTGCGGGTCGGTCCACGCTTCGAAGACTTTGGCGGCTGGGGCGTTGAGTCGTCGGGCGAGGGTGAGGCTTGGCTGGATGAGCATAGGTCCTTCTCCACAAAAGCGGCGAGGCGATCGAGTTGGGCAGACCAGAATCGCTGGTAGCGGCTGAGCCATTCCATCGCCTGCTCCATCGGGGCCGCCGTGAGGCGGCAGGTCACCGTGCGGCCTGTTTTGGTGCGGGTGATCAGGCCGGCATCGGACAGCACGTCGAGATGTTTCATCACCGCGGGCAGCGACATCGCGAACGGCTTTGCCAGTTCGCTGATGGTGACGCTCTCGCGGCCTTCCAGGTGCGCCAGCATTGCGCGGCGGGTCGGGTCAGCGACGGCTGAAAACGTGCGGTTCAACTGATCTGCAGAATAGTAAACCATGTGGTTAAGTATAAGGATGTGCGCCGCGGCGTCAAGGGCAGCCTCAAATGGAACTGCGGCTTATAGGCGCGGGCGCTCCGCTGCAGGCACTGATGTGCCTACGGTTACTTGCTGAATTTGGGGAGGTCAGGAGCCGGTTGCGGCCGTGATCAACTTCACCGCATCGTCGCTGGCCCACTCCGCGGGTCCGGCGATGGTGGCGATTTCACAGCCTGCGCCATCGACGAGGACAGACGTCGGCATTCCCAAGGCGCGGCCGACCGCCTTGAGGTCCTGGAAGACCTTGGCCTTTGCGTCGTGAAAATAGCTGAGCTGCGTCAGATTACCGTCCTTCAGGAAGTTCCTGGGACGGTCGAGGTCGCGCGTATCGATGTTAATTGCGACCACCTCGAATTTGGGCCCGCCGAGCTTGGCCTGAAGCTGGTCGAGGGCCGGCATTTCCTTGCGGCATGGCACGCACCACGTTGCCCACAGATTCACCAGCACCGTCCGGCCGCGCCACTCGGAGAGTTTGCGCGGTTTGCCGTCGGCATCGTTAAAGGTCAGGTCCGGCACCTTCAGCGGCGCGCTGGCCATGGTTAATGCCGCGACCTCGCCATGCGCCAGCGGCGCCAGCTTTTTCGCAAGATCGACCGCGGGACGGCAGGTGGGGTCGCCGGAATGATTGCCTGTCAGCCCCCCGATCCCGTATATCCCCACAAACCCGATGGCCGCCGCTAGAACGACGGCGGCAAGCACCATCGGTGTGCGGAAAGCTTTCCGGGTCGAATCGGGACGTGGCTGGTCGGTGTCAGGCATTTTGCTTGTCATTCTCCGGACAGGTCGGATGCGATGATGAAATAGTGAATTTTCGGGACGTCGTTAGGCGGGATTATCATGAGCAACAAGATGTGGGGCGGGCGGTTCGATGAAAGCCCTGATGCGATCATGGAGGAGATCAACGTCTCGATAGACGTCGATCAGCACCTTTACGCCCAGGATATCGCCGCGTCCAAGGCCCACGCAGCCATGCTTGCCACACAGGGCATTATCACCGCAACTGATGCAAAAAACATCACCGGCGGTCTAGACACGATTTTGTCAGAGATCAGCAAAGGTTCCTTCACGTTCAAGCGTGCGCTTGAGGACATTCACATGAATGTCGAGAGCCGGCTCAGCGAGCTCATTGGCCCGGCGGCAGGCCGCTTGCACACCGCGCGCTCGCGCAACGATCAGGTCGCCACCGATTTTCGCCTCTATGTGCGCGATGTCGTCGATGACACCGACAAGGCGCTGGCTGCGTTCCAGCGCGCGCTGGTCGACCGCGCCATCGAACACGCCGACACCGTGATGCCGGGATTTACCCATCTGCAGACGGCGCAGCCGGTGACCTTTGGTCATCATCTGTTGGCCTACACCGAAATGGCGTCGCGCGATCGCGGCCGGTTTGCCGATGCGCGCAAGCGCTTGAACGAAAGTCCGCTGGGCGCTGCGGCGCTCGCGGGAACGTCGTTTCCAATCGACCGTCACGCCACAGCCGCCGCGCTTGGCTTTGATCGGCCGATGGCCAACTCGCTCGATGCGGTCTCCGATCGCGATTTCGTGCTGGAGACATTGTCGGCGGCAGCGATCACGGCCGTCCATCTCTCGCGCTTCGCGGAAGAGATCGTGATCTGGACATCGCCGCTGGTCGGCCTGGTGCGTCTGTCCGACAAGTTCACCACCGGCTCGTCGATCATGCCGCAGAAGCGGAATCCGGATGCGGCGGAGCTGGTGCGCGCCAAGACCGGACGCGTCATCGGTGCGCTGAACGGCCTGCTGATCGTGATGAAGGGGCTGCCGCTCGCCTATCAAAAGGACATGCAGGAAGACAAGCAGGGCGCCATGGAGGCGTTCGCAGCGCTCTCCCTCGCGATCCGTGCCATGACCGGCATGGTGCTCGACATTGTGCCCGATGAGGCGCGGATGAAGGTTGCGGCGGGCGAAGGCTATGCCACCGCCACCGATCTCGCCGATTGGCTGGTGCGGACACTGAAGATGCCGTTCCGCGAGGCGCACCACGTCACCGGCCGCATCGTCGCGAAGGCGTCCGAGATGGACCTGCCGCTGCACAAAGTGCCGCTATCAGACATGCAGGTCATCGAGCCGAAGATCACGGCAGACGTTCTGAATGTCCTCTCCGTCCAATCCTCGGTGGAGAGCCGCACCAGCTACGGCGGAACGGCGCCCCAAAATGTGCGTGCGCAGGCCCAGGAATGGCTCAAGCGACTGGAAAAAGAGCAAAAATCGGGCTGATCCCAACAATTTTTGCTGCTCATGCCCCCTCGCCAGAGCGGCACCTTCTTTGTATGGTGGCGCGCAATTCAGGGACTGACACGTGACTCCTCGCTCCAATCGCCGTTTTTCAAAGCTGACAGTCGCAGGCTTGATTGCTTTGACCTGCATTTTGGCAGGTTGTGGCCGCAAGGCTGGTCTTGATCTGCCGCCGGCTGCAGCGGCGGGCCAGACGGCTGCGCCTGAGGAGCACAGCGCCAAGCTGCCGGGTGATGTTTTTACCTCTCCTGGCACTGAGCCCGCGCCGACCGCTGCACGCGGCAACAAAAAACGAATCTTTCTCGATCCGATCCTGGATTGATCTGACATGAACCATTTCCAGTATCGTGACGGCGTGCTTCACGCTGAGGGCGTCAATTTGACGGCGCTGGCCGAAACTGTCGGCACGCCGTTTTACTGCTATTCGACGGCGACCCTTGAGCGTCACTACCGGGTGTTTGCCGAGGCTTTCGCCGGTGTGGACACGCTGGTGTGCTACGCCATGAAGGCGAACTCCAATCAATCCGTGCTGCGCACGCTGGCCAAACTCGGTGCCGGCGCCGACGTGGTGTCCGGCGGTGAATTGAAGCGTGCGCGCGCGGCCGGAATTCCGCCGAAGAAGATCGTGTTCTCCGGTGTCGGCAAGACCGAAGCCGAGCTGCGTCAGGCGCTCGCGGAGGACATTCTCTGCATCAACGTCGAGTCTGAGCCGGAACTGGCCTTGCTGTCGTCGCTTGCGAGCGAAACCGGTCGCACCGCTCACATTTCGGTGCGCATCAATCCGGACGTGGATGCGCGCACCCACGCCAAGATTTCAACGGGCAAGTCCGAAAACAAGTTTGGCATTCCGCTGACGCACGCCCGTGATGTTTACGCGCGCGCGGCAAAGTTGCCGGGCATCAAGGTCGCCGGTGTGGACATGCATATCGGCAGCCAGATCACGGATCTCGGGCCGATGGAAGATGCGTTCAAGCTGCTGGTCGAGTTTGTCGGCACGCTGCGCGCGGATGGGCACACGATCTCGCATGTCGATTTCGGCGGCGGTCTCGGCATTCCCTACGAGCACGATCTGCCCAATCCGCCGGAGCCGGCGGCCTATGCGCAGATGGTGAAGCGCGTCACCAAGGGGCTCGATGCAACGCTGTTGTTCGAGCCCGGCCGTATGATCGTCGGCAATGCCGGCATCCTCGTGTCGCGCGTGATCTACGTAAAGCACGGTGAGGCCAAGACCTTTGTCATCATCGATGCGGCAATGAACGATCTCATTCGCCCGACGCTTTACGAAGCGCACCATGACATTCTGCCTTTGCGGCAGGCGGCAGCAGGCGAAAGGACCATCGTGGCCGACGTCGTCGGGCCGGTGTGTGAAACCGGCGATTACCTTGCGCTCGATCGCAAGATGACGGAGTCGAAGCCGGGCGACCTGCTGGCGATCATGACGGCAGGTGCTTACGGCGCGGTGCAGGCTGGAAGTTACAACACGCGCGGGCTCGTGCCGGAAGTGCTGGTCAAGGATGACCAGTACGCAGTGGTCCGGCCGCGCATCGACGCGGATGCGTTGATCGCCATGGACAAGCCGGCGCCCTGGCTCTGACCGGCATCACCAAGCTCCCGGAACCAGCCGGGAGCGGACCTGTAACGTATACGCGACGTAGCCCGGCAGATTGATCGCGAGAAATCTTTCCTCGTCGAGCAGGCGCACCACGATCATGGCGCTCAGCGCGATCGCCGGGATCAAAGCCCACCATGAGCCCAGCGCAAGCGGCGTGGCGAGAAACATCAGGATCGCGCCGGAATACATCGGGTGCCGGACAAGGGCATATGGACCGGTCGAGACGACTTTCTGGTCCTTCGCGACTTCGACGATTCCGGAACTGTAGCTGTTTTCGCGGAATACGAGAAAAATCAGGACGAACCCCAATGCGAGGCCAACATTGCCGAGGATGACGAGTGTTGTCGGCACTTGCGACCAGTGCCATCGATGGTCGAAGCCCGGCAACAACATCAGGACGATGCCAACGATCGACGTTGCAGCTTGAATGCGCTGCTGGCTCTTTTCCTTCTCCGCGACAGGCCCGGCGTTGAGCCGTCGTTCCAGTAGCGCCTGATCGTAATGCGCGAGATAGGCAATGATGGCGGCTGACGCCGCGGCCATGATCGCGATGTAGATCCAACCCTGCCAAAATCGCAGCGACCAGGCGGAGCCGAAAAACATGATGGCGAGCAAAACGAGCCATCGGGACAAGCCTGCGAGTGCTTTTCGGGTATTGGTATTCATGAGGATCGCTCCCATCTGCCGCGCAAGGTAAGCCGCCCCGGTATGCGGCCAATATTCGCAGATGAAGTGCACTGTCACGCTTTCGTGACAGCCCGGAATGTGTTCCGGAGCGCAACCTTTGCCTGCATGTGGGTACAGGCGCCGGAAGGGCATGCCTCATTGCCGCCGCTGTGGTACGGTGCCCTTTCAAGAACCCGGAGAGCCTGTTGAGCAGCCCGACCCAAGACCCGTCAGAGCAACCGCGCGATCCTGAAGCCGTGCAGCAGCTTCAGCTTGCGCAGGCTTTGCAGCGGGCGCGATGGGCGCTGGCCTGGGAACGAGGCTGGCCGCATCTCGCACGGTTGCTGACTGTCATCGGGCTGTTTCTGGCCGCGTCGTGGGCCGGGCTGTGGGTTGCATTCCCGTTCACGGTTCGCGTCATTGCGTTTGCTGCGTTCGTGTTGCTCGCACTTGCCTCGCTTGTGCCCGCAGTTCGTTTCCGCTGGCCGACGCGGGAAGACGCGTTGCGCCGGCTCGATCTTGGAACCGGTATTCGCCACCGTCCCGCAACGGCGCTGACCGACACGCTCAAGTCGCAAGACCCGATCGCGCAGGCCTTATGGCAGGAGCAACGCGCGCGGACGCTGGCCTCGATCAAGCGCATTCGTGCCGGCTTGCCGTCGCCGCGTCTGGCTTTGCACGATCCGCAGGCGCTGCGGGCGTTGGTCGTGATGCTGATGGTTGCGACCTTCATTGCGGCGGGCAGCGATCGTCTATCGCGTGTTCTCGCGGCGTTTGATTGGGATGGTACGTTTACCGCGGCGAATGTTCGTGTCGATGCCTGGGTGACGCCTCCGGCCTACACGAACCGTCCGCCTGTTATCCTGTCTGGATCCACGACCAAGGAAGCGCAACATGCCGACGCGGGGCCGGTGACCGTCCCTTCGGGAAGCACGCTGATCGTTCGCTCCAGCGGCGGGCGGCTCGATGTCGCGGCCGGGGGTGGCGTGACGGAGGTCCCTGTCACGGAGAATGCGCCGCAAGGAACCAACGAGCGTCGCTTTAACATCACGGGCGGTGGCACGGCGCATGTGCGCGCGCCGTCCGGACAGCCGCAGTGGACATTCAAGGCGGTTGCCGATCGCGCGCCGACCATTTCCCTGGCGAAGGATCCCGAGCGGCAGGCGCGTGGCAGCTTGCTGCTGTCCTACAAGCTTGAAGACGATTACGGCGTGACCGAAGCACACGCCCAGTTCGCGCCGCGTCGCACAGAGGGCGATGGAGACGACGCTCAACCGCTGTTCGACCCGCCGCAAATCACGCTTGGGTTGCCGAACGCGCGGACGCGAAATGGTGTCGGCCAGACCATCAAAGATCTCAGCGAGAATCCTTACGCGGGTGCCGATGTGACGCTGACGCTGACAGCGAAAGATGAAGCCGGCAATGAGGGACACAGCGAGCCCTTCGAGATGCGGCTGCCTGAGCGGTTATTCGTCAAGCCATTGGCGCGCGCGTTGATCGAACAGCGCCGCAATCTGGCACTTGATGCCAACCAGAAGCCTCTGGTGCTGATCGCGCTCGAGGCTCTGATGATCGCGCCGGAAACGTTCACACCGGAGCTCGGACACTATCTCGGCCTGCGCAGCATTGCCGCGCAGCTCGGTCATGCCAACTCCAAGACCACGATGCGCGAAGTTGTGGACAGCATGTGGGCGCTCGCGGTGACCATCGAAGATGGCAACATCACCGATGTCGACAAGGCACTGCGCGCAGCACAGGACGCGTTGAAGGAAGCGCTGGAACGCGGCGCCAGCGACGAGGAAATCAAGAAGCTGACGGAAAACCTGCGCGCGGCGCTGGATAATTTCCTCAAGCAGCTGGCCGAGCAGATGCGTAACAATCCGCAGCAATTGGCGCGGCCGCTCGATCCCAATACCAAGGTGCTGCGTCAGCAGGACCTCAAGAACATGATTGATCGCATGGAGCGCTTGTCGCGCTCCGGCGACAAGGACGCCGCGCGGGCGTTGCTCGACCAGATGCAGCAGATGCTCGAAAATCTGCAGATGGCGCAGCCCGGACAAGGCTCCAATGATGCGGATCAGGCGCTGAACGAACTCGGCGACATGATCCGCAAGCAACAGCAGTTGCGCGACAAGACCTTCAGGCAGGGGCAGGAGTCGCGCCGCGATCGCAACCGCGGCGATCAAGGCGACCAGAACGGGTTGGACGGGTTGCGTCAGGACCAGCAGGCCCTGCGAAACCGCCTGAACAAGCTGCTCGACGACATGAAGAAGAACGGCATGATGCCTGGGCAGCGGGGTGAAAAAGGCCAGCAAGGACAGCAAGGACAGCAAGGCCAGCCCGGGCAGGGCGACGATGGTCAGGATGGCGATTCCTTGGGTGATGCCGAATCCGCAATGGGTGATGCCGGCAATCAGCTCGGCGAAGGCAATGCGGATAGCGCCGTGGATGCCCAGGGTCGCGCTCTGGAGGCGCTGCGCAAGGGCGCGCAAAATCTGGCGCAATCCATGCAACCCGGCGAAGGCCAGAATGACGGTCCCGGCAATCAAATGGGCCGCCAGCAGACCGGCGAGAACACGACCGATCCCCTCGGGCGACCGCTGCACGGCCGGGAGTGGAGCGATGACCTCTCCGTGAAAATTCCCGGCGAAATCGACGTGCAGCGTGCGCGGCGGATTCTCGAAGAATTGCGCCGGCGCCTCGGCGATTCACAGCGACCTCAGTTCGAGCTCGATTATCTGGAGCGACTGCTCAAGGACTATTGAGCCAGTCCTCATGCGCGGCACATCGCCGCGCTCGCGTCATACCAAAGGCATGTCATCAAAATTTCGTTGCAGGGTCGCTTGACGCTCGCGGCCGAGCGCTGTATTTAACCAATGAGTTATTTAACCAATTGGTTATGTAAGAGGCATCCGTGGACGCTTTGAGCACAAAGTTTGCAGCGCTTGCCGATCCAACCCGCCGGGCCATTCTGGCGCGTCTGGTTCTCGGAGAAACGTCGGTGACGGAGCTCGCCGAGCCTTTTGCCATGAGCCTTCCGGCGGTCTCAAAACATCTCAAAGTGCTGGAGCACGCCGGTCTCGTCACGCGAAGCCGCGAGGCGCAATGGCGGCCGTGCCGGATTGAACCGGCCGCACTGAAGGAAGTCGACGACTGGCTCGAGGAATACCGCCGCTTCTGGGATGCGCGGCTCGATCGCCTTGAAGACTACCTGAACGAACTTCAGGCAAAGGAAGCGGCTGATGCGGTGAAGCCGCAAAAAGCCAAGCGCGTCGTTAAAGCCAAAAAGCAAACGTCCCCGCGCAAATAGGCGAGGGGAAGCAAACGTCGGCAGAGCCGACAACGAACCAGACGTCTCAACTCAACCAAGGAGCCTCCATGACTGACCAACTGCCCTCGCTGGTCCCACATCTTGCTGTCAATGGCGCGCGCGATGCGATTGAATTCTACAAGAAGGCGCTCGGTGCTGTCGAAGTGATGGCGATACCTGCCGAGGACGGCAAGCGCCTGCTGCATGCGCACATCACGATCAACGGTGGTGCTGTGTATCTGCACGATGACTTCCCGGATTTCTGTCCGAGCGGAGCCAATGCAAACATCAAGTCTCCTACTGCCCTCGGTGGAACTTCGCTGGTCGTCCATCTTGAGGTGAAGAACTGCGATGAAGCTATGAAGCAGGCGGTCGACGCCGGCGCAAAGGTTGTCATGCCTGCGATGGATGCATTCTGGGGGGCGCGCTACGGACAGGTCGTCGATCCGTTCGGTCACGCCTGGAGCTTCGCGCATCCGCTGCCGCCGAAGGCCGGCTGATACGACTTTCAATCCAAGCGTCGCGTTGACGAGGAACAGCAATGACAAATCAAGCCAGCGCCACTGCCGTGGACCGTGAATTTACGGTGACGCGGTCTTTCAATGCCCCGCGTGATCTGGTGTGGAAAGCCTGGTCCGAGCCTGAGCGTCTCGCACAGTGGTGGGGACCAAAGGGCTGTAAGCTCGAAGTCCGCAAACTGGAGTTCAAGCCGGGCGGAATTTTTCATTACGGCATGCAGATGGGGCCAGGCATGTGGTGGGGCCGCTTCGTCTATCGTGAAATCGAAAAGCCGCACCGCATCGTGTTCGTCAGTTCGTTTTCCGATGAAGCGGGAGGGATCACCCGCGCGCCATTCAGTTCGACATGGCCGCTCGAAGTCCTGAACACCCTCACCCTCACCGAGGAAAATGGAAAGACGGCGGTGGCGCTCCGCGGCGGCCCGATCAATGCGAGCCCCGAAGAGCGGGCCTTCTTTGAGGGCATGTTCGAGTCGATGCAGCAAGGCTTCACCGGGACGTTCGATCAGCTCGACGAGTATCTGGCGAAAGCCTGATCGACCCGAGTTCGATCAGATCAATCCGGAGAGCCTGGTGGGCGTCTGCCTATGGGCTCTCCGCTTTGAAAAAAGAGTCCGACCACGAAGGAGCACGCGCGATGAATGAACTGATTCCTATCTCCCGCACGGCGCTGTGGACCGGACGTATCCTCAGCGGCGTGGTGATCATCTTCCTGCTGTTGGACGGGGCTATTAAATTGATCCCTTTGGATGTGGTGATCGCGACATCGAAGCAGCTGGGTATTCCAACCCATCTCGCATTCACTTTGGGTGTCCTGACGCTGGCCTGCACGTTGCTCTACGCGATTCCGCAGACGTCTGTGCTCGGGGCCATTCTGTTGACGGGCTATCTTGGCGGCGCGATCTACGTGCATGTGCTCGCAGGAAGCCCACTGTTCAGCCACACGCTGTTCAGCATCTATCTCGGCTTGATGATCTGGGGCGGGCTCTATCTCAGGGACGAACGCTTGCGCCTGATTTTCCCGTTACGTCGGGTCTAAAGTACCGGTTGATATGTCAGGGAGCGACATCGTGGCGAGACATGGTGCGAGGCCAATTCGAGCAAGGCCTCGCCAACATGAAAGCGGTGGCTGAGCGGTAGCGGTCACACCGCTACCCGTTCCGTCCTTCCCCACGCAGGGTCGGTAGGCCAATGCCGGTTGCCTCGAATCCGCCGTCGACGCACAGCATCTGCCCGGTGATGTAGGTCGCACGTTCACTGCACAGGAAGAAAATCGCTTCCGCGAGTTCTTCCTCGAGGCCATAGCGGTTCAGCGGAATGGTGTCGTGATAGTCGGCGCGGATCGCCGGCGTGTGGACCGCCTTGGCCATGGCGGTGTCCACCGGTCCCGGGGCAACCGCGTTGACGCGAATGCCGAGGGTAGCAAGCTCCACGGCGAACTGCTTGGTCAGATGCGCCAGGCCGGCCTTGCTGGTGCCGTAGGCCGTGCGCAGCGTTGACGCGCGCAGCGCCGAGATCGATGTAATGTTGACGATGGCGCCGCCGCCATGTTCGCGCAGTAACGGCGCGGCCGCCTGGGTGCAGATGAAGGGGCCGGTGAGGTTGACCGCCATCACGCGGCTCCAATCATCAAGGGTCGTCTCAAGCAACGGCTTGAAGATTGCGATGCCGGCGTTGTTGACCAGTGCATCAAGGCGCCCAAAGTGCTCGCCGACCTTGGCGACAGCGTTCGCTACGGCTTTGGGATCTGAAACATCGCAATGGATGCCGAGAGCAGTCTCGGGAGCCGCAATCGCCTTGATCGTCTGATCAAGCAGTTCGCGCTCGATATCGAGCAGCGCAACGCGCCAGCCTTCCGCCAGAAATCGCTTGGCTGCCGCAAGTCCGATTCCACGTGCGGCACCCGTCACCAAAGCGACTTTATGGTGTGTATTGGTCATTTCCGTTCCATGTGTTGATTGTCTTCGTGAAGGATGCGCTGCCACGAATCACGTTTGCGCGTTGCCTCAGCCCTCGGCCATCGACCCTGTGCTAGCGTGTCTCATGACGTATTTCCAGCCCGCCGCTATTATTGCATCTGGCATTGCACTTGGCGCGACCTATTGCTTTTGGCGTTTGGCCATCACCGCTTCATAGGCGGCCCGCAGCCGTTCGCCGACTGAAACGCGCGGCTTGGATGTGCGCTTGATGCCCAGATGCGTTTCGCGCAGTTCCATCATGAACTCGTCCCACATCTTTGGGCCGCCTTCGCTGAGCAATTGCGCGCGGATGCCAAGCTCTTCGCTGACCGGCAGGTATTTGAATCCCCATGCTGACATCTGGGCGAGGATCGGCAACAGCTCGATGCCCTGTTCGGTGAGGCTGTAGATCGCCTTCTGTTTGTGGGTAGGATCATCCACCTTGGTGAGGATGCCTTCTTCGACCAGAGTCTTCAGCCGATCGGCCAGAATGTTCGACGAAATACCTTCATCGGACTTCGTGAGAAGCTCGCGAAAATGTCGGCGGTTGCCGAAGATGATGTCGCGGATGACGAGCAGGCTCCATTTGTCGCCAAGCACCTCAAGGGTGAGGTTGATTGGACAGCCTGATCGTTGTGTCTCGCTCATCGATATTCATCGTCCGCCAAAAACCGCTTGCATTGTTGCATTAGTACTCTTATCGTGCAACTGGTTGCAAAACACAATCGGTTATCATGGGAGAACGAGATGGCGAAGCTGATCATGTGGAACTTGATGACGCTGGATGGTTTCGTCGAAGGGCCGAACCATGATATTTCCTGGCATCTCGACGTCTGGGGCGAGGAGCTCGAACGTCTGTCGATCGAACAAGGAAACAACGCAGGAGCGCTGCTGTTCGGGCGATTGACCTATGACCTGATGGCGGGGCATTGGCCGGGAGAAGAGGGCGAGGTGGCGGACTTCATGAACGAGCTGCCCAAGTTCGTTTTCTCTCGCACGATCACGAAGTCTAACTGGAATAACACGCACATCTTTAAGTCCGATGTCCAAGACACCGTGGCGAAGCTCAAGCGCGACACGGCGAAGGACATCTATCTGTTTGGCAGCGCGAACCTTGCCGCGAGTCTCATCCCGCATGGCTTGATCGATGAATTCCGCATCGGTGTTTGCCCTGTGATTTTGGGAAACGGCACGCGGCTGTTCAAAGAGAGTCCTGAAAGGCTCAAACTGAATCTTCTGGATGCGAAGCCTTATTCGACCGGGATCGTCGTCTTGCGCTACCAACCCGTGCGATGAAGGGCATCCAATGTCACTGAAGCTCTATTTCCACCCCCTGTCATCGTTTTGCTGGAAGGCGCTGATCGCCTTCTACGAGAACGAGACACCGTTCGAGCCGCATGTCGTTAATCTCGGTGACGAGACCGAGCGCTCGGAGTTTTTGAAGCTTTGGCCAATCGGAAAGTTTCCCGTGCTGCGGGATGAAGCGAATGGACTGACGATTCCAGAATCGAGCATTATCATCGAGTACCTAGCGAGCTATTATCCCGGTCGTGCGCAGCTTGTTCCGGATGATGTCAACTTGGCGCGAGAAGTACGACTACGTGATCGCGTTTTCGATCTGTATATCCATGACCCTATGCAAAGGATTGTTGCGGACAGGTTGCGCCCAGCCGACCGGAAAGATCCTTTTGGTGTCGACCAAACCCGTGCAAAGTTACGAACAGGGCTTGATTTGGTCGATAAGGAGATGTCATCGAAAACGTGGGCAGCGGGCGATCATTTCTCGATGGCCGATTGTGCTGCAGCGCCAGCGCTGTTCTACGCCAATCGGGTGCTTCCCTTCAGCGAGACGCATCGGAATGCGACGCGATATTTCGATCAGTTGATGGCGCGCCCTTCTTTCGCCCGTGTTGTTGAAGAAGCGAAACCTTACTTCGCCCTTTTTCCATCCTAAGTGACGGGCGTCTTTCGGCCAAAGACAAGCAGATCGGCGATTTGCCGTTATGTACGTTTTCGATTTCTTCAGGTGTGAATGTCATGTCGTCCAGCTTTATGCGCAACGCTATCGTCCTCGGTCTTCTCTCCGCCATTGGGCCGTTCGCCATCGATATGTATCTACCGGCGTTGCCGACCATCACGGCGGATCTCGGTGCGTCCACGGCCGCGACGCAGATGACCTTGATGGTGTTCTTCGTGGCGTTCGGCGTCTGCCAGATCGTCTACGGTCCGCTGTCCGATATGGTCGGCCGCAAGCCGCCGCTGTTTTTCGGAATTGTGGTGTTCGCACTGGGCAGTATCGGCTGCAGCCTTTCGTCCGATATCAACTGGCTGATTTTCTTTCGCTTCGTGCAAGGGCTTGGCGCCGCAGCGGTGATGGTCATTCCCCGCGCGATCATCCGTGATCTGCATACCGGGGTCGATGCCACCCGTCTGATGTCGCTGGTGATGCTGGTCTTCAGCGTGTCTCCGATTCTTGCGCCGCTCACCGGCAGCGCACTGATCGTGCCGTTCGGCTGGCGTGCGGTGTTCGTCGCCGTCACGATCGCAGCAATTCTGTCGTTTGCGCTTGTCGCTTTTGTGCTTCCGGAGACACGTCCGCCCGAGGAGCGTGTTCAAGTCAGCGTTCGAAGCGTGCTCGATGGATTTGGTGAGTTGCTGCGCGACTGGCGCTTCCTGGGTCTGACCTTTATCGGCGGTTTCGGCATGGCGAGCTTCTTCGCGTTCCTCGCCAGCTCGTCATTCATCTATATTGGACACTTCGGCTTGACGCCGACGCAATACAGCTTTGCGTTCTCTCTCAACGCGATCGGATTTATCGGGGCGTCGCAGTTCAGCGCCTATCTCTCGAGCCGCTTCGGGATTGCACGCGTGATTTCTGTCGCCGTCACCTGCTACGCGGCCATGTCGGTTGCTTTGTTTGCTGTCATTGTTTCCGGCGTTGATAATCTCGCCGTACTGATCGCAATGCTGTTCTTGGCCTTTGCCTGGCTTGGCCTTGTCATTCCATCAACCATGGTGCTCTCGCTGGAGGACCACGGTCCGATCGCGGGTATGGCCTCGGCGCTCGGCGGCACCCTGCAAATGATCAATGGGGCTGTGATGATCGTCATCGCCAGCGTGTTCTTCAACGGAACAGCACTGCCAATGGTGACGACGATTGCGGCGTGTGCGGTGGCGGCGTTCGTGCTGACGCGGCTGACGTTGCGTCCACGGGAGATGGCGCCGCAGCCGGCGGAGCAGAACTAATCCGGCTTGCGCGACGCGAGCGCGTCGGCGACGGCCGTGCGGATATCCGCCACAGCGAAGGGCTTGGTGACGACGTCATGCACGATGGCATCGAGCCCGGAAGCCCGCTCGCGTTGATCGGCGAAGCCGGTCATCAGCAAGATCGTCAGGCGGGGAAAGTCACGCGCGACAGCGAGCGCAAGTGCGATGCCGTCCATTACCGGCATCTTGATGTCGGTCAGCAGCAAATCAAAGGCGCCGTCTTCGCGCGTGATGATGTCCAGCGCTTCGGCCCCATCTTCAGCCGTGACGATATCATGCCCATCCATGGCAATCGCGCGCGCCACCAACAGGCGCATCGATTCTTCGTCATCAGCAATCAAAACACGAGACATTTACATACCCCCGGCGGCGAGGTCCCGCTTGTGGAAGAACCTCACGGCAATTTCGCGACCCTCGGCCGGCGGTGAAGCCAACCGCGTCTTGAACCATGCTTTTTCCCCGGGATGCAGCACGGGCTGTTCCAGCACTGTGGTCCAGGCATAGATGTCGGCGCCCTTGGCGTTGCGCACGATGAATCTGAGCCGTGGAATTTCGGTGGTCTTGCGCGTGACATCGACAATTGCACCTTCGATCAGCAGCACCGGCTTGTTGTCGACGATCTCGGAACTGACCTTAACGCCTTCGATCGATAGGCCGCGCAGATTCACGCCCAAGCCGGTCAGTTTGAAGAAATCGGCGGTCTGCGGCATCAGTCGCACGACTTCGCCGCGCCAGGCGATCAGCGCGAAGGTGATTGCCGCAAGGGCAACACAGAGCGTCGGCAGGGCGGAGGCGGTCGGAAGACGCCTCGCCCAGTTGCCCCGCATCTTGAGGGATGGCATGCGACCAGCTTTCTTGGGCGCTATAGCCTGGTCGTCATGAACCGCTGCGCCGTCCTGCTGGGCTTCCGCAGGCCAGTCGCCATTGGTTCCATCCGCCGGCGGGGCTGCCTCAGGCTCGGGCCAGTCGGCGGAAATGGACGGGCTCTCCACGTGCGGAGCATCATGATTTTGCCAATCAGCACCGGCTGATGTGGCAGCCGATCCAAAATCGGTCTCTGGAGGGGCCGCGGCCGTGCCTTGCGGTGGCAGGTCTTGTGCTGCCGAGCCTTGCATTCTCAAGTCTTGGGCTGCCATTGGCGCGGAGGCGGCCATCTCCTGGGGCTTCGCCACCCAGACCTCTCCGCAGCGGGCACAGCGGACCCGGCGCCCGGCGTCGGTGAAATTGGCCGCGTCGACCGCGTAGGATGTCGTACAGTGAGGGCAGACAATGTGCATGGGACGAATCGCCGAGGGGTTACCGTCCGGAAGCTACCCGGCGTCCGTTAACGAACCGGAAACCATAACGGTCGCACAAGCTTTTTACGGTCATTCCTTGGTCCCCGCCCGTGAACGCGTTCCGTCCGGGAACGGTCCGGGCATTGATTTCATCGGTCCTGTCGAACGGAGCTGAACTTGGTCCGGTTCGAAAATGTTGGTCTGCGCTACGGGCTTGGTCCGGAGGTTTTGCGCGACCTGACGTTCCAAATACCTGCGCGTTCGTTCCAGTTTTTGACCGGACCGTCCGGTGCTGGGAAGACTTCGTTGCTGCGCATGCTGTTCCTGTCGCTGCGGCCGACGCGGGGCCTCGTGAATATTTTTGGACAGGATGTCTCGCTGCTGGACAAGAACGCTCGTGCGGCATTGCGCTCGCGCATCGGCATCGTCTTGCAGGACTTCCGGTTGCTCGACCACATGACCACCTATGAGAACGTTGCACTGCCATTCCGCGTGATGGGGAAAAGCGAGTCCAGCTATCGCAAGGAAGTCATCGACTTGTTGAAGTGGGTCGGACTAGGGCATCGCATGGATGCGCTCCCGCCGATTCTGTCGGGCGGTGAAAAGCAGCGCGCGGCGATCGCACGCGCCGTCATCGCGCGGCCGCAGCTTCTGCTCGCCGACGAGCCGACAGGAAACGTGGACCCTTCTCTCGCGCGGCGGCTGCTCAATCTCTTCATCCAGTTGAACAAATCAGGCACTGCCGTGATCATCGCAACCCACGACATCGCGTTGATGGACCAATATGAAGCGCGGCGGATGGTGCTGCATGAATCGCGGTTGCATATCTATGAGTAGTGTCAACGCCATGGGTGTTGCGCAATGAGGGACCTTGGTGACGAAACGTCGGCTGTCGTCGCGGATGCACGCAACACGTCGCCGATCGTCCCGCGCGGATCGATCGCCGGCCGCGCGCTGATTGCCGTCGTCGCGATCATGACATTCCTGGCGTCGATGACGACGGGCGCGGTGTTGCTGGTGCGGGCATCCGCAGCGGAATGGCAGTCCGATGTGGCGAGTGAATTGACCATTCAGATCCGGCCATCGCCCGGACGAGATCTCGAACGCGATACGCAAGCGGTCGTGGAGGCTACGCGGGCGCAGTCCGGAATCATCGAAGTGCGGCCTTTCAGCAAGGATGAATCCGCAAAATTGCTGGAGCCATGGCTTGGAACAGGACTGTCACTGGACGATCTGCCAGTGCCGCGGCTCGTGGTCGCCCGCGTTGCGCCGGGCGCGGTGCCCGATTTATCCGCCCTGCGCTCGAGCATCACGAAGGCCGCTCCGGGCACAAGCATCGACGATCATCGGGCCTGGATTGAACGCATGCGGTCGATGACGGGTGCCATCGTCCTTGCGGGGACCGGCATTCTCATTCTCGTGATCATTGCTACGGTGATCTCCGTCTCGTTCGCGACACGCGGGGCGATGGCGGCGAATCGGCCCATCGTCGAAGTGCTGCATTTCGTCGGTGCGCAGGACCGCTACATTGCCAACCATTTCCTGCGGCATTTCCTGCGGCTTGGTCTGGAAGGCGGCTTGATTGGCGGTCTGGCTGCAATGCTGACATTTGGATTTTCGGAATCGATCGCCAATTGGTTTTCGGGTACGCCGGTCGGCGATCAATTCGCGGCCCTGCTCGGAACGTTCGCGCTGCCGGCCTCGGGATACCTGATGCTCGGTGCGCAGGCGGTGATGATTGCAATTGTCACAGCCTGGGCGTCACGGCGGACGCTGTTCGCGACCCTTGAAGAGATTGATTGAGCCGCGTTTTGAGGTCACAGCGGTGCCGGATTTCGCGATAAAATTGCTGATGGAGATTGTGCAGTAAAATCATGACGTCGAAGGGAGACAGCAGTCCGGTTTTTTCGGAAGCAATCCGCGCACGGAGCGTGACGCGGTGGCGATGGCGTGCGGCGATTTCCGCGGTCGTGGTTGCGGCATTGGCGGGCTGTGCCGGCTTCGTCTGGTTCCTATCGCTTGTTCTCCCAAACGAACACAAGCCCTCGCGCAATGCTGACGGTATCGTTGTTCTCACCGGCGGATCGTCCCGGGTATCCGATGCCGTGGAACTCCTGGCAGAGGGTTACGGTAAGCGCCTCTTGATCTCCGGTGTGCATCCCACCAACGGATTTAGTGACATTCAGCGCTCCCTGCCGGAAAGTCAGCCATTGCTCATGTGCTGCGTCGACTTGGACCGATCCGCCGTTAACACGCGGAGCAATGCCACGGAAACGCGGCGCTGGGCCACCGAACGCGGCTTCCGGTCGCTGATTGTGGTGACATCGAACTATCACATGCCGCGCGCCATCGTGGAACTGTCGCACTCCATGCCCGACATTGAATTGATCCCGTTTGCTGTGGTGGGAGAGAAATGGCGCGAGGAGCCCTGGTGGACGAGTGGCGCTGCGCTTCGGCTCCTGCTATCGGAATACGTCAAATACTTGTTTGCCGAGGTACGGGTGGCGTTCGGCGGCGTGGGGCAGGGTGGAAGGCCGGATACTGAAATTCAGCCGCCGGTGGCGCCTCGAAAGCCGGCCACCGCATCCGCCAATTGATCGGATTGTTCGATGGTTTCGATATTTTTGCGTTCGCTGATCTACAATATCGTTTTCTATCTGAACACGGTGGTTTGGGTCATCTTCGGTCTCCCGACCTATTTCATGCCGCGCTGGGGTATTATTTGGATTGCCAAGAACTGGGGGCGGACCAGCATCTGGCTGATGACCCTTATCTGCAACACCAAGGTCGAATACCGCGGTCGCGAGAAAATTCCACCCGGTCCGCTGCTCGTGGCGTCCAAGCATCAGTCGGCCTGGGAAACCTTCGCCCTGCTGCAGTTCTTCGACCAGCCGCTCTACATCCTGAAGCGTGAATTGTTGTGGTTGCCCTTTTTCGGCTGGTATCTAAGCAAAGCGCAGATGATCGGCGTCAACCGCGGCTCGGGCGCACGCGCGCTAATCGAGATGGCGCGGCGCGCGCGGGACGAAGTGCGGCGCGGACGTCAACTCATCATCTTCCCGGAAGGAACGCGCACCCCGGTGGATGCGCCGCCGCGGTACAAAACCGGCGTCAGCCAGGTTTATGTTGATTGCGGCGTGACCTGTATTCCGGTTGCACTCAATTCCGGCCTGTTCTGGCCGCGGCGTACTTTCATGCGTTATCCCGGCACGATCGTGATCGAATTCCTGGATCCAATCGAGCCGGGATTGTCACGCGACGCATTCACCGAACGCGTGAGGAGTGTCATCGAAGACGCGACCAATCGCTTGGTAAAAGCCGGCCGCGAAGAACAGGTGCGGTTGGTCGGCTTCTCTGCACCCTCGGGTTTTTCAAGCGAAGTGAAATCCGGTCTATCCTAAGGATTGTTCGTCTGACGCATGCCGATGCAATGTGGCCTCGCCGTGGAGCTTGGCCGCAAGTTGATGCAGCGGCACATCGCGAATGCCCTGCGCCTCCAGTGCGGCTACCGTCGCGATGATGTATTCATCGTTGGGGCCGTAATTGCCATGGCCCTGACGCACCAGCCGCAACTGCTCTTCGGGTGAGAGCCGGCCTGCATATTGGTCGTGACTGCGGTCGGCGACGTAAGCGAGTGCGCTGACACGCTGCCGCGCATCGCCCTCGACCCAGACCGAGCGCAGCACTTCGCGATAGACGTGGGTCGCTTGCTCGCGTTCGCGGAGATATCGAATTGTCGCGTGCCGCTTGTCCGGCGCTACTCTGAAAGCGACGCCTTGGCATGCTCCGCCGCGATCGAGACCCAGCACGAGCCCGGGCTTTTCAGGCGTTCCGCGATGAACCATCGAATAAATGCAAAGCGAACGATGTTCGCCGATCAATCTTGCGGGTTTCTTGTCCAGAAACTCAAATCCCGGATTCCAGATCAGGGAGCCATAACCGAACACCCATAAGTCGCCATCGGGAAATTCAGCATCTGAAAGAACTTTTGCGGCCATGATTCATGGCCTACCAGCCCCCTGCAGCCTGCGCAACTCGCTAGTACCCGCTTTCCGAAGTTCGTAACTCGTCGCAGCAGCCACTTTGCGAACTTCGGAAAGCAAAGGGTACTAGCAACCTATGATTCTAGTACCGCTTTCGATTTGAAGTCCCTGAGCGCGATCGCCGCAACTGATGCAGGGACTTCAAATCGGCGGTACGAGTGTCCCGGTTCTGACATTCGTATTTGTCTGCGGTTAGCTCGTTTACGAATGTCAGAACCAAAGGGACACTAGCAAAAACATAAACCTAGTGCGGTTTTGGATCTGACGTTCGTATGACGGACCAGCGGTCAATACCGATACGAACGTCAGATCCACCGCACTGGACTTCAAGACGATTTGAGTCCACATGGCACCTTTCAAATGCCCAATTCGGGTGCTCTGGGTTCTGACATGCAACCATCTCAACTCGCTCCGCGCCGTCGCCTTTGGCCCGTTTTCGTTGCGCCGGGACTGTTTTTCCTGATCGCGGCCGGATGGAGCGGATTCTGGTTCTATGCCGCGGCCCAGATCGATACGCAGTTTGAGGGCTGGCGGGCCCGTGAGGCCAAGGCCGGACGAATCTACGAGTGCGCCAAGCGCTCCGTGGGCGGATTTCCGTTCAGGATGGAGGTTCGCTGCGAAAATCCGGTTGTGACGCTGACGTCGCAGACGTCACAGCAGGTTGCGGACGCGCGGCTGACGGCACGTCTGAAAGAAATCCTGGTCGTGGCTCAGATCTATGATCCAACCAAGATCATTGCGGAGTTCACGGGTCCAACGATGGTCGCCGCCGGCGGCACAGAGCCGCAATTCAGCGCGAACTGGACCCTCGGGCAGGCAAGCGTTGCAGGCTTGCCGATCGCGCCGCAACGCATCTCGATAGCGTTCGATAATCCGACGCTCGATCGTTTGAATGGGGCTGTGCCAGCGCCGTTGCTCCGCGCCAGCCATCTCGAGCTGCACACGCGTCTGCTGGAAGGCTCGCTCAGCGACAATCCGGTGGTGGAAACCGCATTTCAGCTCACTGCGGCCAGCCTGCAGGGATTGCATCCGATTCTGGCGGAGCCGTTCGATGCGGACATTCGTGCGCAACTACGCGGTCTGAAGGATTTCTCACCCAAGCCGTGGCCTCAGCGATTTCGCGAAATTCAGGCCGCCAACGGGCGCGTCGACTTCACACAGTCGCGGGTGCAGCAAGGAGATGTGATTGCGGTTGCGGCAGGCTCACTCGCCATCACACCCGATGGATATCTCGACGGTGAACTGACGATGACGGTCGCAGGCATGGAGAAGATCGTGCCGATGCTTGGCATCGACAAGGCGTTTGCCGATAACAGTGCTCAGCCAGGGAACGGTGGCGCTGGTGTCAACGTCCAAGGCGTCAATAAGCTGATCGGGGCACTCGATCGTTTCATTCCGGGCTTAGGCGACGCTGCACGCAAGAATGCCAATGCCGGGGTGATGGCTGGAATCAACATGCTTGGAAAGCCGTCGACGCTCGAGGGCCGCAGCGCGCTGGCGTTTCCGCTGCGGTTCGTCAACGGTGCGGTGTTGATCGGTCCGCTCCGGGTGGCGCAAACCCCGCCGCTGTTCTGATTATTTTTCCGGCGCCTTCTTGGGGAGGTCTGCGTGCGGCCGGCCGAAGTCGGCACTCGCGGTTTCCTGTCCGAGATTGACGATGCCGCGCCGGATCGCGCGCGTACGGGTGAAATGCTCGAACAGCGCCTCGCCGTCGCCGCGCCGGATCGCGCGGGTGAGCTTCGACAGATCTTCCTGAAATGCGCCGAGCATCTCCAGCACCGCATCCTTGTTGGCAAGGAACACGTCGCGCCACATGGTCGGATCGGAGGCGGCGATACGCGTGAAATCGCGGAAGCCGCCGGCAGAGAACTTGAGCACTTCCGAGCGCGTGACGTCTTCGAGTTCGTCGGCGGTGCCGACAATCGTGTAGGCGATCAAATGCGGAAGATGACTGGTGACCGCAAGCACAAGATCGTGGTGATCCGCGGCCATGGTCTCGACGTTGGCACCAAGCGCGCGCCAGAATTCCGCTAGCTTCTCCACGGCCGATGGATCGGCCCCAGGCGGCGGCGTCAGGATGCACCAGCGGTTGATGAACAGTTCGGCGAAGCCGGCATCCGGCCCTGAGTGTTCGGTACCAGCAACGGGATGCGCCGGGATGAACTGAACCGTCTTCGGCAGATGTGGCGCCATTTCGCGCAGGATCACACCTTTGACGGAACCGACGTCGGATACGATCGCACCGGCCTTGAGATGAGGACCAATGCTTGCGGCGACGTCACCGCACGCGCCGACAGGCACGCAGACGATCACCAGATCGGCATCCTTTACGGCTTCCGCGTTGGTGGCCGCGATCCGATCTGCGAGACCAAGCTCTACAGCCCTGCTTCGAACCTCGGGTGATGCGTCGGTCGCGACCGACTCACCCGCGAGGCCAAGCTGCTTGACGGCGCGGACAATCGACGAGCCAATCAGGCCGAGCCCGATGACTGTGACCCGTGCGAATTGCGGCGCGCTGTTCACGTTATTTCTGCCCCATGAATTCGGCGAGCGCTTCGACCACGAGGCGATTGGCTTCCTCGGTGCCGACAGTCATGCGCAGCGCATGCGGGAGCTTGTAGTTCTTCAACGCCCGCAGGATCAGCCCGCGCTTGGTGAGGAATGCATCCGCATCTTCTGCCGTTTTGCCTGCTTCCTGCGGGAAGTGGATCAGGATGAAGTTCGCGGCGCTCGGCGTCACGGTGAGCCCGAGCTTGCTGACTTCGTCCGTCAACCACGCACGCCATTTGTCGGTGTGAACGCGGGAGTGTTCCTGATGGACGGTATCCTCCAGCGAGGCGACAGCGGCCAGCATGGCCGGCGTGCTCACGTTGAAGGGACCGCGAATGCGGCTGACGGCGTCGACGATGTTCGCCGGGCCGTACATCCAGCCCACGCGCAATGCCGCAAGGCCGTGAATCTTGGAGAACGTGCGCGTCATCACCGTATTGTCGGTGGTTGAGACCATCTCGATGCCCGCTTCGTAGTCGTTGCGCACGACGTATTCGGAATACGCGGCGTCGATCACCAGCAGCACATGCGACGGCAACTCCGCACGGAGACGCTTCACTTCATCAAACGGCACGTAGGTGCCGGTTGGATTGTTCGGGTTGGCCAACCACACCATCTTGGTGCGCGGCGTCACAGCCTTCAGAATGGCATCGACGTCCGCCGTGAAATTCTTTTCCGGCACGATGACATTGATGGCGCCGTTCGCCATGGTTGCGATCGGATACACCAGAAAGCCGTGCGTGGTGTGGATCGCCTCGTCGCCCGGGCCGAGATAGGTATGCGCAAGCAGATTCAGGATTTCATCCGAACCTGCGCCGCAGATGATGTGGTCGGGATCGAGTCCGTAGGTGCGGCCGATCGCTTCGCGGAGGATGCGAGACGAGCCTTCCGGATAGTCCTCAAGGTGATCGGCGGCGGACTTGAAGGCCTCGATCGCCTTGGGAGAAGGGCCCAGCGGCGTTTCGTTCGCGGACAGCTTGAACACGCGCCCGGTCAACCCCGCCCCGCTTTTGCCGGGCGTGTAGGGTGCGATATCGAGAATACCGGCGTTCGGCACGGGACGTGACATCAACTCAAACTCCGAAAAAGAAAGATCTTACGGCTTGGAAGCGCCGTTTGACGGCACCGTATAGCGTGTTGCATGGCCCCCGACGAGGGCGGAAGAGCGCACGGATGCCCCGGCTGCGATCAGCGCAGAGGTGATCTTGTCCAACCCTCCCGGCCCCGGCACCGACACCAGAAGCGCTGCGCCATCGGAGGCGGTGTCGGGAACAGCGATAATTTCAGAGAACGGCGACAGCGCACGGGCGACGTCGGCGCTCCAGCCGGAAACGCGGACGCTCCACATTTCGATCTCGGTGACCATCGCGTCGGCAGCGACACGCGAGACAACGAACACCGGCAGCGCTGCGGGGTGATCGGCTCGTTCGATGAACGGCAGGCGCGCGATGATCCTCGGCGCGCTCTCCGGCTCGAGCGTCAGCCACCATGGCTCACGGCTGCTGGTGGCCGAAACCAGCGCGAGGTCGCCCTTCGATTTTGCGACGGCGTCCACTGCGGCGGCCGCGCTGAAATGCGCGACGAACGGCACTGTGAAGCCAAAATGGAATCGTGCGGAATCCCGCATGGCAGATTCGCCGCCGGACAGATCGGCATGCAGCGCGAACGGGGCCTGCACGTAGGTGAACGTCGAGATGATGACGCGCCAGATACTCTCCACCGTGTCGAGCGGCAGGATGCCACGATGCCGCTGTGCCAGCCGGCGCATCATGTCGGCCTCGCGCGCCGGACGAAACGCCGAGCCGACCTCCTGCGTCTTCTTCACCGAAATGAGGCGATCGATGATGTCGCCACGCTGCAACAGCAGGCTGTGCACCTGCTCGTCGATGTGATCGATTTCGCGGCGGAGGTCTTGCAGCGAAATGGGGGGCGTGGGCTCTTTGGACATGGGATCAAAATTTCGGTTTGCAGCCCGAAAGCCGCGGTGGAAGTCAGTCCTGCAAGGAGCTTGATAGGAGCCGCGACCCGCGAAAGCAAAGAAAACATTGCCCCTTCGGCCAGGCCGTTCCGGTGCTTACCTTGACGGGGAGCCTGTTGAGCACTACCTTCAAGGCAATCCCGTGGTCATTTGAGCCGGCCGGCTTGCAGCCACGTTAAACAACTCGCTAAACAGGCCGGGGATGAAAAGGATCCCGGCCGAGCGTGAGTTCAGGCCGGTTTTTTGTGGCCTGTGTTCGGTGTCGTATCGCGACTTCCTGAGAGGCCAGTGTTGATATGGTAAATATTCAGCCGCTCAAGCCCCCGACGGCGCAGTCCGGCGAACGCGCGCACGAGGCGGATCATCCGTCCTCTCTGGTGGCGCAGTTCGGCGTGGACAAGCCGCTGCGGCTGGATAGCGGCGTCGATCTCGCACCGTTCCAAATCGCTTATCAGGCCTATGGCGAGCTCAATGCTGATCGCTCCAATGCGATCTTGATTTGCCATGCGCTGACGGGCGATCAGCACGTCGGAAATGTCCACCCGCTCACCGGTAAGCCCGGTTGGTGGCAGACGCTTGTTGGCCCCGGAAAGCCCATCGACACCAACCGTTATTTCATCATCTGCTCAAACGTCGTCGGCGGCTGCATGGGCAGCACCGGCCCCTCGTCGACCAATCCCGCGACCGGCAAGCTGTGGGGACTGGATTTCCCGGTGATTACAATTCCGGACATGGTCCGCGCGCAGGCGATGCTGATCGACTATCTCGGCATCGACAAACTGTTCGCTGTTGTCGGCGGATCGATGGGCGGCATGCAGACGCTGCAATGGACCACGGCTTATCCGGAGCGCGTGTTCTCCGCGCTGGCGGTGGCCTGCAGCACGCGGCACTCAGCGCAGAACATCGCGTTTCATGAGCTGGGCCGTCAGGCTGTGATGGCTGATCCGGATTGGCGCAATGGCCGCTATTTCGAGACGGTCACCCATCCGCGCCGTGGCCTCGGTGTTGCACGCATGGCCGCACACATCACTTATCTTTCGGACGCTGCCTTGCACCGCAAGTTTGGCCGGCGGCTGCAGGACCGCGAAGTGCCGACGTTTTCCTTCGATGCCGATTTCGAGGTGGAGAGCTATCTGCGCCATCAGGGTTCGTCGTTCGTCGAACGCTTCGATGCCAACAGCTATCTCTATCTCACCCGTGCGATGGATTACTTCGACATTGCTGCGGATCATCAAGGCGTTCTGGCGGAAGCCTGGCGCAGCACGCGCACGCGTTTTTGCGTGGTGTCATTCACCAGCGACTGGCTGTTCCCGACATCGGAGTCGCGCGCGATCGTCCATGCGCTCAATGCCAGCAATGCACGGGTGTCGTTTGCCGAGATCGAGACTGATCGCGGTCACGATGCATTCCTGCTCGATGTGCCTGAATTTATCGATATTTCGCGTGCGTTCCTGGAATCGGCCGCGTCCGCGCACGGCCTGACATCGGCGAGCCGCTAACATGGCATTGCAGGATCAGGCATTTCGTTTAACGGCGCGGCTTCCCGTCAACGATGACGGCTATCGCAGCGATCATCAGTTGGTGGCGCAGATGGTGGAGCCTGGTGCCAAGGTGCTCGACGTGGGTTGCGGCGAAGGCGACCTGCTGCGTTTGCTCGAGACGCGTGGCGTTGATGGTCGCGGTATTGAGTTGTCGCGCGAAGGCGTCAATCGCTGTGTCGCCAAGGGACTTGCGGTGGTACAGGGCGATGCGGACACCGACCTCGTCAACTATCCTGACGACTCGTTTGACTACGTGATCCTGTCGCAAACCTTGCAGGCGACCCGCCAGCCGCGTGTAGTGCTGGAAAATCTTTTGCGGATCGGACAACGCGCAATCGTCTCGTTTCCGAATTTCGGTCACTGGAAAATGCGCTTGCAGCTCCTGGTCAAGGGGCAGATGCCGCGCACCGAAAATCTTCCCGCGACCTGGTACGACACGCCGAACATTCATTTCTGTACGATCAAGGATTTCGTGCAGCTCTGCGATGAAATCCACGTCAAAATGGAGCGTGCTGTCGCGCTCGATCTCTACGGCCAACCGCTGCGTCTCAATGCGCCGTGGTGGTTTTGGAACATGTTCGGCGAGCAGGGCGTGTTTCTTTTAAGCCGCGGCGATTAACGTAAACGGCCAGAACGGGGCGGAATTCGTTAACGGCACCCGCTAAGTTATCATTTGATAAGTGTTTAGCGCATGGCTGTCTTGTTCACAGCCATTGTGACAGTGATCGTCTTTTTTCTGCCATACCGGGCCCGTTTCACGCCCACTCTCGCATGTCGCTCTGAGGTTTTGGAGCGGCAGAAATTGGGGGTGTAACGAGGACTCATGGAATGAATGTAAGTAATGCGTTTCGCCGGCCAGGCGCGCTCACTGCTGTTGCATTGTGCTCACTGGCAATCGTCGCTGTTGCGACACCGGCCTCGGCGAGGCCACACCACGGTGCAAGTCGGCATTTTCACTCTCACCACGTCAAGCATCACATCAGCAAACACCATCGCTATCGTCACGTCCGGCACGGTCGTGGGCGACATGCTGCGCTGAATGAAGAACAGGCGCCTGCGAATACGGGCGGCTTTGGCGTTGTATCTGACGTTGTCGCGGAAGCTCGCCGTTATATCGGCGGCAATCCGACGGGCCGCAGCCGGCTGTGGTGCGCACGTTTCATGAATTTCGTGTTGCAGCGCTCGGGGCACACCGGCACGGGGTCCGACATGGCGCGTTCCTTCGCCAGCTATGGGCACCGGGTGTCTGGCCCGCAGGTTGGTGCGATTGCAGTGATGAGCCGCCGCGGCGGCGGCCACGTCGGTGTCGTGAGCGGCGTCGATGCGAAGGGCAATCCGATCATCATCTCCGGCAATCACGGCCACCGTGTCGCTGAAGCGACCTACTCGCGTGGGCGCGTCTACGCCTACGTCATGCCGTCGAGCTGACGGGATGGTCTCGCCGGCGGGCAACCTCCGCCGCCGGCGACGCCGCCCGGGATTGAAGGCTGACCTCGTCGATTTCTGCGCTGATTTCTCCAAGTTCCCGCTCCGGCGCGCGTTTTCCGATGAATTTTTGGTCCTGCCTCTTTCCCGGGCGGTTCTGGGTTCCCACATCTGGGTCAAGCCGGCCGAGGCGCCGGTCCCCCGCTTCGGGTTGACGAATATCAGCGCCGGACGGGAAACCCATTGAAGATGCCGATCTTGTGCTTTCGGGGCAGGACGGCAGGCTGAGGGACACAGAATGAACGTCGAAAAATACACCGACCGTGTGAAGGGATTCATCCAGTCGGCACAATCACTGGCCGTGCGTGAGGGCCATCAACAGTTCACGCCTCTCCATATCCTCAAGGTCCTGCTGGATGACAGCGAAGGTCTCGCCGGCGGTCTGATTGACCGGTCCGGCGGAAATTCCCGCGCGATCCTTAAGGCCACCGAGGACGCTCTCAACAAGCTCCCAAAAGTTTCCGGCTCCGGAGCGGGGCAGGTCTATCTGGCACCTGCGACCGCGCGGGCTCTCGATGCGGCTGAACAGGCCGCTGATAAAGCCGGCGACAGCTTCGTCACCGTCGAGCGGTTGCTGCTCGCGTTGGCCCTCGACAAGGACAGCGAGGCCGGCAGCCTGCTCGCCAAGGGCGGGGTCACCCCGCAAAATCTCAATGCCGCGATCAATGCGTTGCGCAAGGGACGCACGGCGGACAGCGCAACGGCGGAGAACGCTTACGATGCGTTGAAAAAATATGCGCGCGACCTGACGCAGGCGGCGCGCGACGGCAAACTCGATCCGGTGATCGGTCGCGACGAGGAAATCCGCCGGACGATCCAGGTGCTGTCGCGGCGCACCAAGAACAACCCTGTGCTGATCGGCGAACCAGGCGTCGGCAAGACCGCGATCGTGGAAGGTCTTGCGTTGCGCATCGTCAACGGTGACGTGCCGGAGAGCCTGCAAGACAAGAAGCTCCTGTCCCTCGATCTCGGCGCGCTGATCGCAGGCGCCAAGTATCGCGGCGAGTTCGAGGAGCGCCTGAAGGCCGTTCTGACTGAAGTGACCGGTTCGGACGGGCAGATCATCCTCTTCATCGACGAGATGCACACGCTCGTTGGGGCCGGCAAGGCGGACGGCGCGATGGATGCGTCCAATCTGCTGAAGCCTGCACTGGCGCGCGGTGAATTGCACTGCATCGGCGCGACCACGCTCGATGAGTATCGCAAGCACGTCGAGAAGGATGCCGCGCTCGCTCGCCGCTTCCAGCCGGTGTTCGTCAGTGAGCCGACCGTTGAAGACGCGGTCTCGATCCTGCGCGGGTTGAAGGAAAAGTATGAACTGCATCACGGTGTCCGCATCACGGACTCCGCAATTGTCTCTGCCGCGATGCTTTCTAACCGCTACATCACGGACCGCTTCCTGCCGGACAAGGCGATCGATCTGATCGACGAAGCTGCCGCGCGGCTCAAGATGCAGATCGATTCCAAGCCGGAGGAGCTCGACAACATCGATCGCGAGATCGTGCGGCTGAAGATCGAGCAGGAGGCTCTGAAGAAGGAGACCGATTCCGCTTCGAAGGACCGTCTCCAGCGCCTGGAAAAGGAACTCGCCGATCTCGAAGAGAAAGCCGATGCGCTCACCACCAAATGGCAGGCGGAGCGCAGCAAGCTGTCGAACGCGCAGAAGGTCAAAAGTGAACTCGAGCAAGCGCGCCAGGAATTGGCCGATGCGCAGCGGCGTGGCGAGTATCAGAAAGCCGGAGAGTTGGCCTATGGGCGCATTCCGGCGCTGGAAAAGCGTTTGCAGGACCTTGAGGACAGCGAGCGGGGCGGCGGTGCCGTGCTTGAGGAAGCTGTCACTGCGAACCACGTCGCGCAGGTCGTCTCGCGCTGGACCGGAATTCCGGTCGACAAGATGCTCGAAGGCGAACGTGAGAAGCTGCTCAAAATGGAGCTGCAGCTTGCCAAGCGCGTCATCGGCCAGGCCGAGGCCGTCACGGCTGTTTCCACCGCTGTGCGCCGCTCACGCGCGGGCTTGCAGGATCCGAACCGGCCGATCGGCTCGTTCATGTTCTTGGGTCCAACCGGTGTCGGCAAAACCGAGCTGACTAAAGCGCTCGCAGAATACCTGTTCGACGATGAGACCGCGCTCGTCCGCATGGACATGTCCGAGTACATGGAAAAGCATTCGGTCGCGCGACTGATCGGTGCGCCGCCGGGCTATGTCGGTTACGACGAGGGCGGCGCATTGACCGAAGCGGTGCGGCGCAGACCGTATCAGGTGGTGCTGTTCGACGAGATCGAGAAGGCGCATCCCGATGTGTTCAACGTGCTGCTGCAGGTACTCGACGATGGCCGCCTGACCGATGGTCAGGGCCGCACCGTCGATTTCCGCAACACGCTGATCATCATGACGTCGAATCTCGGCTCCGAATATCTGGTCGGGCAGGCGGAAGGTGAAGACACCAGCGCCGTGCGCGATCAGGTCATGGCCATTGTCCGTTCGAGCTTCCGGCCTGAGTTTCTCAACCGCGTCGATGAGATCATCCTGTTCCATCGGCTGCAGCGGAGCGAGATGGGGCGCATTGTCGATATCCAGATGCAGCGGCTGTCGCGGCTGTTGGAAGATCGCAAGATCACGCTCTCGCTGGATGAGAAGGCGCGTGACTGGCTCGCGGCGAAGGGATGGGATCCGGCGTACGGGGCTCGCCCCCTCAAGCGCACCATCCAGCGCGCCGTTCAGGATCCGCTCGCCGAGATGATTCTCGCGGGCCAGGTCCACGACGGTGAGGCGGTCGCGATCTCGGCGAATGACAGCGGTCTGACCTTCAACGGCCAGTCCGTGAGCGCAGAAGCGGCGGCGTCCGTACCAAAGGGCCGACTGCATTAAGCGGGCAGCTTCAATACGGCTGGAGAGATCCAGCCGTATTGCTTCTCGAACCAGTTCAAACCAATTTGAAAATCAGCGATTGCCGGCGAGGGCGGTCTTCTGTCCCTTGGCGGCCTGCGGAGCCGGGCGGCCGCCGGGGCGATTCGCCATCATGCCTTCGATTCGGTCGCGCTCGGCCTCGAAATTGGCCAGCAACGGGCCGTCGAGCGATCGGCCGCGCGGAAGCTTGACGCGCATCGGGTCGACAAAGCGGCCGTTGACCAGGATTTCGTAGTGAACGTGGGCGCCGGTCGACAGGCCGGTAGAACCGACGAATCCGATGACCTGTCCCTGATTGACGCGCTTGCCGGGCTCCATGCCCTTGGCGAAGGCCGTCATGTGGCCGTAGGCGGTTTCATACCCGTTCGGATGTTTGATCTTGATGTACTTGCCGTAGCCGCCTTCCCACTGCGCCTTCTCGATAACGCCGTTACCGGACGCAAAAATCGGAGTGCCGTAGGGGGCTGCCCAGTCCACGCCAGTGTGCATCTTGGTGTAGCCGAGAATCGGGTGGCGGCGGCCGCCGAAGCCCGAGCGCATGATGGCGTTGTTGACCGGTTTGCGCACCAGGAACTTCTTCGCGCTCTTGCCGGTCTCGTCATAGTAGTCGACGACGGAATCGTCAGGCGTCTGGAAACGATAGTATTTCTTGGTTTCGCCGCCGACGGTGAGGGCCGCATAGAGCACCTCGTTCTTTTCGTTGCTGACCGCCGGGGTCTCGTCTTCGCCGGCGAAGAACACCTCGAACGAATCGCCGGCCTGAACTCTGCGCTGGAAGTCCACGTCGTAGGAATAGATGCGAATCATATCCTCGATGACGCTGGTCGGAACCTTGTTGCGAAGTGCGGTCTCGTAAATGCTCTGGTAGAGCCGCACGCCGGTGCCGTCATCATCGTCGTCGTCATCGTCGTCGCTCTTGCCGGCGGTCTCGGTGACGCTGTTGAAGCTTTGCACGTCGACGGCCACGTATTTACCGAGATCCGACAGCGCCGCGACGGCCTCGATCGTCGTGTCGTTGGCGACGATCACGCGGACCGGTTGCTGCCGCTGTTGCCCCGGACCGGCCGGAGCCATCAGGATGCGCAGCTTCTGGCCTTCCTTGAGGCCGCCATCGCGACCACGGGCGCCGAGATTGTTGGCGATCGCCTGCGCTTCGCCGGGCGTAGCCCCCATGTCGCGCAGAATACTCTGGACCGTGTCGCCCTTCTTGACGATGTGGATGCGTTCGCCGGTGGGATTGCCGCCGGTGATCTGATCCTTGGTCTTGGGCAGCAGCGTCACGTTTTCAGGTACGACGCGGGTTTCGAAACCGGCATAAGGATCTGGCGTGCCTTCCGCGGCGTAGGCCATCTTCATGTCGGTCGGCATGGTGGATGCGTAACGGACCGCGCTGTTGCCGCGCCAGGTCGAGGCGTCCCGCACCCGCATCAGAACTTCGTCGATGGCGACATTGGCCGCGATCTTGGCGCGCGGAAGCACCGTCGTGAGATCGCGGGTCACGAACGAAACTTCGGCATCCGGTTCGGCGGCGCTGGAACTTTGTTGGTCGTCGCTGCCCGCAGGAGCGGCCGAGCCGACATCGGTCAGAAGACGCTGGGCGTTGAAGGGCGGAATTTTTGCGGAGAGGTCGCTGGTCGCAAGCGACAAATTGCCGGCGATTCGCACAAAGGGGCGTACGCGCATCACCTCGCGGTTGCCGGCGCGGGTCGCTGTCGAGACCCGAATCACCTGACGCGCGGCGGCCGAATCACTTGGCGGGGGCAGCCTGTCGCTCTTGCGGGCAACGCTGGCCTTGTCGCTGGCACCGAACGCGCCGCGCAGCGCGCCTTCGACATGTTCGGGAAGCTTCGCAAACGTCATCTCGCCATCGAGTGACGCAAAAACGGCGCCGCCGATCAGAGCTGCGCCGCACAGACCCGTGAGAATCGTGCCGCTAAACCACTGCACGGAAACGCGGCGGCGATCGATAACGGCGGCTTCCGAGCCATCAACGGAAAGCGGGGGCTCATGTCCGAGATCAATGATCCCGGCACGGCCGTAATGTCCCCCGCGTGACGTCCCGTGGCTCAAACCCGCTTCCCCCCAAGTCTCTCATTGGTCAACGAGTGATGCATTCCGAATACGGCTCTTCTAGGAGCCTCAAATGCCTCGTCGTCTTCATCGAAGTGACCCGCCGTACGCCAAAGTGCTGGTCAGACGGGTCTACGTCAATGCCGTTTGCCTCGTTGATGCCTCTCGCCCGGGACCATCCAGATGCTTCCCATGCACCCGACGATCTTTTTTCGAGCTCGGCCGAACAAGCTTCTCCAGAAAAGATTTGCTCGGCGAGGGCATCACCGGGGAGCAGAACGTCGCAGGAATGTGGCTCAAGTACGGCTGAGCCCCTGATAAATCAGCACTTCTTGCGTGATTCGAATTTGTTCGGGGCGATGCGACGATTTGTTGACAGAGGCGTTGACAAGCGCGGAAGGGCTGGCCTATAAACCGGCCACTGAGCGTGGCGGCGCCGGGGCGGTTTGCCCGGGTGGTTCCATGCCTGATAAGCTCCTACCTCAGATGAGTGAAACAACAGCCGATAGTTGTCGGTTGTTATTCGGCGTCGGATGAGGTTGGTGAGATCCTTTATAAACAAGGATCATTGAGATTTGATGACTGTCCAGCCATGGATGGTCTGTGGATCCTTCGGGTTCCGGGCTGTTTGACAAGTAAAGATGAAGAAAGAGAAACGTGGACGGCGGAGTCCTTGCGGGTCTTGGTTTTTGAAAGCTTCGGCTTTTGGGGATTGAGGCCGGACGAAAGACTTCGGCGGTACACGTTTTAAAGGTTACACCATCGCTGCCAACGATGTGAATCGTGGGCGGCTGTCGGCTTCGGCCGACAAGAATGGTGGGACCTCGTCAAACGTTGTGATCAGCCGGTTCAAAGTTCAAGTCCAACTTGAGAGTTTGATCCTGGCTCAGAGCGAACGCTGGCGGCAGGCTTAACACATGCAAGTCGAGCGGGCGTAGCAATACGTCAGCGGCAGACGGGTGAGTAACGCGTGGGAACGTACCTTTTGGTTCGGAACAACACAGGGAAACTTGTGCTAATACCGGATAAGCCCTTACGGGGAAAGATTTATCGCCGAAAGATCGGCCCGCGTCTGATTAGCTAGTTGGTGAGGTAACGGCTCACCAAGGCGACGATCAGTAGCTGGTCTGAGAGGATGATCAGCCACATTGGGACTGAGACACGGCCCAAACTCCTACGGGAGGCAGCAGTGGGGAATATTGGACAATGGGCGCAAGCCTGATCCAGCCATGCCGCGTGAGTGATGAAGGCCCTAGGGTTGTAAAGCTCTTTTGTGCGGGAAGATAATGACGGTACCGCAAGAATAAGCCCCGGCTAACTTCGTGCCAGCAGCCGCGGTAATACGAAGGGGGCTAGCGTTGCTCGGAATCACTGGGCGTAAAGGGTGCGTAGGCGGGTCTTTAAGTCAGGGGTGAAATCCTGGAGCTCAACTCCAGAACTGCCTTTGATACTGAAGATCTTGAGTTCGGGAGAGGTGAGTGGAACTGCGAGTGTAGAGGTGAAATTCGTAGATATTCGCAAGAACACCAGTGGCGAAGGCGGCTCACTGGCCCGATACTGACGCTGAGGCACGAAAGCGTGGGGAGCAAACAGGATTAGATACCCTGGTAGTCCACGCCGTAAACGATGAATGCCAGCCGTTGGGAAGTTTACTTTTCAGTGGCGCAGTTAACGCTTTAAGCATTCCGCCTGGGGAGTACGGTCGCAAGATTAAAACTCAAAGGAATTGACGGGGGCCCGCACAAGCGGTGGAGCATGTGGTTTAATTCGACGCAACGCGCAGAACCTTACCAGCCCTTGACATCCCGGTCGCGGTTTCCAGAGATGGATTCCTTCAGTTCGGCTGGACCGGTGACAGGTGCTGCATGGCTGTCGTCAGCTCGTGTCGTGAGATGTTGGGTTAAGTCCCGCAACGAGCGCAACCCCCGTCCTTAGTTGCTACCATTTAGTTGAGCACTCTAAGGAGACTGCCGGTGATAAGCCGCGAGGAAGGTGGGGATGACGTCAAGTCCTCATGGCCCTTACGGGCTGGGCTACACACGTGCTACAATGGCGGTGACAATGGGATGCAAAGGCGCAAGCCCTAGCAAATCTCAAAAAGCCGTCTCAGTTCGGATTGGGCTCTGCAACTCGAGCCCATGAAGTTGGAATCGCTAGTAATCGTGGATCAGCATGCCACGGTGAATACGTTCCCGGGCCTTGTACACACCGCCCGTCACACCATGGGAGTTGGTTTTACCTGAAGACGGTGCGCTAACCGAAAGGGGGCAGCCGGCCACGGTAGGGTCAGCGACTGGGGTGAAGTCGTAACAAGGTAGCCGTAGGGGAACCTGCGGCTGGATCACCTCCTTTCTAAGGATGATCCTTCAGATGCTTCGGTATCTATCGGATCGTTTTAGAAACATTCAGGGGCCAACAGATCGCCAGATCGTTGAGCTCCATTGGCGGGACACCGCCGTCTTCGTTTCTCTTTCTTCGCGGACGAACACGCGCCAGGGGCGGCGCTGAGTGATCGATGTTGCATGCAATGTTGATCCGGCAAGCTCCTCGTCGTTAGGGCTTGTAGCTCAGTTGGTTAGAGCGCGCGCTTGATAAGCGTGAGGTCGGAAGTTCAAGTCTTCCCAGGCCCACCATCTTTGCGCGCTTCTTGATTGAAGCTGCTGCTCACGTCACGACATCGTATTTGCAAAAATGCTGATCTTAAGCGTCGAGCATTCGTCTTCTGGAACGGGGGCATAGCTCAGCTGGGAGAGCGCGTGCTTTGCAAGCATGAGGTCGTCGGTTCGATCCCGTCTGCCTCCACCAGAAGTTTGGTTGGGGTGACGAGTTGATCAACGAGATTGGTTGTTGTGTTCACAGCGCGCTTCATTCGGAAGCTGCCTGTTTTTAGTCCGCGAACATCGTTTCGCATTCAGTGTTTTCACCAAAAACGCTGACTTGCGTGATTTCTGACATCGTAAAGAGGAGATCGATCCGAGCTTGGATCGCAGGGTTTGCTGTAAGGCAAACATTGCGGGACTTGCATTATCTCCGGATCATTTTCGGCGCTCGGCCATCGCAAGATGATCGAGTTGTAAAATGATCCTTTTAGCGAAGCTTGACCGCCTCGCTATCGGTTCGATCTTACGAAGCAATCTGGTCTTTCTAATCAATATCCGTCTGCAGGCGTTCCGAAAGGAGCCTCATGCAGGCAACATTCTGCCGAGTGTGTGGATATTGATAATGAGAGCAATCAAGTGCCTTAAGGGTGTTCGGTGGATGCCTTGGCGCTGAGAGGCGATGAAGGACGTGCTACGCTGCGATAAGCTATGGGGAGCTGCGAAGGAGCTTTGATCCATAGATTTCCGAATGGGGAAACCCACCTTCGATAGCCGAAACTCCAAGGCCTTGTGCCTTGGTGCAAACCAAGCCGTGAGGTTTTGGATTTTCGGTTATCAAGTGAAGGTATGAAATCTCTGAATACATAGGAGGTTTTAAGCGAACCCAGGGAACTGAAACATCTAAGTACCTGGAGGAAAGGACATCAACCGAGACTCCGCTAGTAGTGGCGAGCGAACGCGGACCAGGCCAGTCATAAATGTGAGACAACCAGAACCTGTCAGGAAAGCAGGGCCTCAGAGGGTGATAGCCCCGTATGGGTAATGCAAACATTTATGCTCGAGTAAGGCGGGACACGTGAAATCCTGTCTGAACATGGGGGGACCACCCTCCAAGCCTAAGTACTCCTCAGCGACCGATAGTGAACCAGTACCGTGAGGGAAAGGTGAAAAGCACCCCGACGAGGGGAGTGAAATAGACCTGAAACCGGACACCTACAAACAGATGGAGCCCAAGATACGTTCTGGGTGACATCGTACCTTTTGTATTATGGGCCAGCGACTTAATTTAACGAGCAAGCTTAAACCGATAGGTGTAGGCGTAGCGAAAGCGAGTCTTAATAGGGCGCCAAGTTCGTTGTATTAGACCCGAAACCTAGTGATCTAGCCATGAGCAGGTTGAAGGTGAGGTAACACTCACTGGAGGACCGAACGGGTGTCTGTTGAAAAAGACTCCGATGACTTGTGGTTAGGGGTGAAAGGCCAATCAAACTGGGAAATAGCTGGTTCTCCGCGAAAGATATTTAGGTATCGCCTCGGATGAATGC
>NZ_JBMHJM010000001.1:1515000-1520000 GCF_049747295.1 Bradyrhizobium sp. SYSU BS000235 | reverse complement strand
GATCAACATGCGCAAGCTTCAACGAGCTAGATAGCGACTCGGATAACGACTTCATGCTGCCGCCTGCTTTGATCGGAGCGATGCCAATCCAGAATGCTGGAACATCGTTGCGGCCTATTTTGACGACGTCGTTGTGCCGCCTGTTTCGAGATGCGCAGAAGCTTTGGTCTTCGCAGAACATGCGGAGCAGGCGCATTCATTCTTCGGCTGTTTTGGGTTGCTGGTACTTTGTCGACGCAATGCCCGATGCGTCTTCTCCAACTTTCTCAGACCGCTTGAGATCAGACTGCAGCTGAAGATCGCATTCTGGCGAGATGCCGGCGTTGTGGGAATGTCGCCGGCAGCACCGATCTCACAGTCTAGCCGCGCGATGGCTGGCGTTGGATCTCGTCAAGCTCTCCTGATGGACGAAGTTTGAAGACCTCTATGCCCAACAACCAGAATCCTGGAGTGACCACGGTTCGCCTCTCTGGTTGGTCACAGGGAAGCGAGAGAAGAACGAGCGGCCTGAATGCCTCGGCTGCGATGGACGATGGAGAATGGATCGAACGGAATTGCTGAAGCAGTTGCTGGTCGATGCGGTGATAGACAACAGGGCGCTGAAAGAACGTTCTGGGAAAGAGCCGGCGACACCCGTGGGACAGCAGAGGCTCACTCGCGAATGCTCACGTGAGGAGCGTGCCGAGCCATTGCTGCACCGCTGTAAAGCGACGAGCCATCACCAACAGCGAGAGGCCGCGCTTCGACGATCGACGACGACATGTCCTGCGCGAGCAAGGGGGCTCATCCGGTCAACAACGTGAAGCCGTTCTGGATCTGTCGGGACGAGCTTCTTACTGTTCGTCGTCCAAGCAACTGCAGACGGCAATCGGAGCTCAGACGTCGATGGCGAATGTCGGGTCGCTTGACGCTTTTAGACGGAGGATGCGTTCGAGTTCTCTTTGTGGTCGATGACAGCGATTGCTGTTGCGGGCAGGACGTCGGCCGGCCCGAGCAACGCAGAAGTTTTTTTACGAGAGTTTCAGCGGTCAATTGCTGCGGGGCAAACTGCTCAATGAGGCGTTGTTCAACGCGATGCTTCGGCTCGGCGACCGTGCGACGATTTATTGACAGGGAGCGTTGACAAGCTCGGAAAGGCTGGCCTATAAACCGGCCACTGAGCGCGGCGGCGCCGGGGCACTTGCCCAGGCAGGCCTTGTGCCAGTAAGCTCCTCTTTCAGATGAGTGAAACAACAGCCGATAGTTGTCGGTTGTTATTCGGCGTCGGATGAGGTTGTTGGATCCTTCGGGTTCCGGGCTGTTTGACAAGTAAAGATGAAGAAAGAGAAACGTGGACGGCGGAGTCCTTGCGGGTCTTGGTTTTTGAGAGCTTCGGCTTTTGAGGATTGAGACCGGACGAAAGACTTCGGCGGTACACGTTTTAAAGGTTACACCATCGCTGCCAACGATGTGAATCGTGGGCGGCTGTCGGCTTCGGCCGACAAGAATGGTGGGACCTCGTCAAACGTTGTGATCAGCCGGTTCAAAGTTCAAGTCCAACTTGAGAGTTTGATCCTGGCTCAGAGCGAACGCTGGCGGCAGGCTTAACACATGCAAGTCGAGCGGGCGTAGCAATACGTCAGCGGCAGACGGGTGAGTAACGCGTGGGAACGTACCTTTTGGTTCGGAACAACACAGGGAAACTTGTGCTAATACCGGATAAGCCCTTACGGGGAAAGATTTATCGCCGAAAGATCGGCCCGCGTCTGATTAGCTAGTTGGTGAGGTAACGGCTCACCAAGGCGACGATCAGTAGCTGGTCTGAGAGGATGATCAGCCACATTGGGACTGAGACACGGCCCAAACTCCTACGGGAGGCAGCAGTGGGGAATATTGGACAATGGGCGCAAGCCTGATCCAGCCATGCCGCGTGAGTGATGAAGGCCCTAGGGTTGTAAAGCTCTTTTGTGCGGGAAGATAATGACGGTACCGCAAGAATAAGCCCCGGCTAACTTCGTGCCAGCAGCCGCGGTAATACGAAGGGGGCTAGCGTTGCTCGGAATCACTGGGCGTAAAGGGTGCGTAGGCGGGTCTTTAAGTCAGGGGTGAAATCCTGGAGCTCAACTCCAGAACTGCCTTTGATACTGAAGATCTTGAGTTCGGGAGAGGTGAGTGGAACTGCGAGTGTAGAGGTGAAATTCGTAGATATTCGCAAGAACACCAGTGGCGAAGGCGGCTCACTGGCCCGATACTGACGCTGAGGCACGAAAGCGTGGGGAGCAAACAGGATTAGATACCCTGGTAGTCCACGCCGTAAACGATGAATGCCAGCCGTTGGGAAGTTTACTTTTCAGTGGCGCAGTTAACGCTTTAAGCATTCCGCCTGGGGAGTACGGTCGCAAGATTAAAACTCAAAGGAATTGACGGGGGCCCGCACAAGCGGTGGAGCATGTGGTTTAATTCGACGCAACGCGCAGAACCTTACCAGCCCTTGACATCCCGGTCGCGGTTTCCAGAGATGGATTCCTTCAGTTCGGCTGGACCGGTGACAGGTGCTGCATGGCTGTCGTCAGCTCGTGTCGTGAGATGTTGGGTTAAGTCCCGCAACGAGCGCAACCCCCGTCCTTAGTTGCTACCATTTAGTTGAGCACTCTAAGGAGACTGCCGGTGATAAGCCGCGAGGAAGGTGGGGATGACGTCAAGTCCTCATGGCCCTTACGGGCTGGGCTACACACGTGCTACAATGGCGGTGACAATGGGATGCAAAGGCGCAAGCCCTAGCAAATCTCAAAAAGCCGTCTCAGTTCGGATTGGGCTCTGCAACTCGAGCCCATGAAGTTGGAATCGCTAGTAATCGTGGATCAGCATGCCACGGTGAATACGTTCCCGGGCCTTGTACACACCGCCCGTCACACCATGGGAGTTGGTTTTACCTGAAGACGGTGCGCTAACCGAAAGGGGGCAGCCGGCCACGGTAGGGTCAGCGACTGGGGTGAAGTCGTAACAAGGTAGCCGTAGGGGAACCTGCGGCTGGATCACCTCCTTTCTAAGGATGATCCTTCAGATGCTTCGGTATCTATCGGATCGTTTTAGAAACATTCAGGGGCCAACAGATCGCCAGATCGTTGAGCTCCATTGGCGGGACACCGCCGTCTTCGTTTCTCTTTCTTCGCGGACGAACACGCGCCAGGGGCGGCGCTGAGTGATCGATGTTGCATGCAATGTTGATCCGGCAAGCTCCTCGTCGTTAGGGCTTGTAGCTCAGTTGGTTAGAGCGCGCGCTTGATAAGCGTGAGGTCGGAAGTTCAAGTCTTCCCAGGCCCACCATCTTTGCGCGCTTCTTGATTGAAGCTGCTGCTCACGTCACGACATCGTATTTGCAAAAATGCTGATCTTAAGCGTCGAGCATTCGTCTTCTGGAACGGGGGCATAGCTCAGCTGGGAGAGCGCGTGCTTTGCAAGCATGAGGTCGTCGGTTCGATCCCGTCTGCCTCCACCAGAAGTTTGGTTGGGGTGACGAGTTGATCAACGAGATTGGTTGTTGTGTTCACAGCGCGCTTCATTCGGAAGCTGCCTGTTTTTAGTCCGCGAACATCGTTTCGCATTCAGTGTTTTCACCAAAAACGCTGACTTGCGTGATTTCTGACATCGTAAAGAGGAGATCGATCCGAGCTTGGATCGCAGGGTTTGCTGTAAGGCAAACATTGCGGGACTTGCATTATCTCCGGATCATTTTCGGCGCTCGGCCATCGCAAGATGATCGAGTTGTAAAATGATCCTTTTAGCGAAGCTTGACCGCCTCGCTATCGGTTCGATCTTACGAAGCAATCTGGTCTTTCTAATCAATATCCGTCTGCAGGCGTTCCGAAAGGAGCCTCATGCAGGCAACATTCTGCCGAGTGTGTGGATATTGATAATGAGAGCAATCAAGTGCCTTAAGGGTGTTCGGTGGATGCCTTGGCGCTGAGAGGCGATGAAGGACGTGCTACGCTGCGATAAGCTATGGGGAGCTGCGAAGGAGCTTTGATCCATAGATTTCCGAATGGGGAAACCCACCTTCGATAGCCGAAACTCCAAGGCCTTGTGCCTTGGTGCAAACCAAGCCGTGAGGTTTTGGATTTTCGGTTATCAAGTGAAGGTATGAAATCTCTGAATACATAGGAGGTTTTAAGCGAACCCAGGGAACTGAAACATCTAAGTACCTGGAGGAAAGGACATCAACCGAGACTCCGCTAGTAGTGGCGAGCGAACGCGGACCAGGCCAGTCATAAATGTGAGACAACCAGAACCTGTCAGGAAAGCAGGGCCTCAGAGGGTGATAGCCCCGTATGGGTAATGCAAACATTTATGCTCGAGTAAGGCGGGACACGTGAAATCCTGTCTGAACATGGGGGGACCACCCTCCAAGCCTAAGTACTCCTCAGCGACCGATAGTGAACCAGTACCGTGAGGGAAAGGTGAAAAGCACCCCGACGAGGGGAGTGAAATAGACCTGAAACCGGACACCTACAAACAGATGGAGCCCAAGATACGTTCTGGGTGACATCGTACCTTTTGTATTATGGGCCAGCGACTTAATTTAACGAGCAAGCTTAAACCGATAGGTGTAGGCGTAGCGAAAGCGAGTCTTAATAGGGCGCCAAGTTCGTTGTATTAGACCCGAAACCTAGTGATCTAGCCATGAGCAGGTTGAAGGTGAGGTAACACTCACTGGAGGACCGAACGGGTGTCTGTTGAAAAAGACTCCGATGACTTGTGGTTAGGGGTGAAAGGCCAATCAAACTGGGAAATAGCTGGTTCTCCGCGAAAGATATTTAGGTATCGCCTCGGATGAATGCCTCAGGGGGTAGAGCACTGGATGGGCTAGGGGGACTTACCGTCTTACCAAACCCAACCAAACTCCGAATACCTGAGAGCAATATCCGGGAGTCACACGGCGGGTGCTAACGTCCGTCGTGGAGAGGGAAACAACCCGGACCTACAGCTAAGGCCCCTAATTCGTGGCTAAGTGGGAAAGGATG
>NZ_JBMHJM010000001.1:0-1512500 GCF_049747295.1 Bradyrhizobium sp. SYSU BS000235 | reverse complement strand
CGCCAGCTTTGATGAGTATGGCGCGGTCTACGACAACGTCTCGCTGGTGATGTCCGGCATTGATCCGAAAACCAAGGCCTTTATTGAGCCGCCGGAAGCGCTGAAGAAGCAGATCGCGGCGGTGCAGGCCGAAGCCAAGATCCCCGCAAAGGACAAGAAGGCGATCCTCGACGACATGAACGACGCGCTCAAGACGGTCGAGCCGGTGAAGTATCCCGGCAACGTGACGCTCGTCACCAAATATTACGACAAGCTTGGCGCGTTGATGCAGGACGACGAATAGACGTCGGTCACCTCCGGATTTACATCATCGAAACGCCGCCCCACGGGCGGCGTTTTGTGTTTTGATACGGGGCTCACTCGCTAATCTCGCGTTTCACTGAGGGAGATGACCATGGCTGAACACCCATCCTGGCCCAGCCTGCCGTTCGAGCAGTGGCAGGACACATGCGCGACGTTGCACATGTGGACGCAGATTGTCGGCAAGATTCGCCTCGAACGTGAGCCGATGGTCAATCACTGGTGGCAGGTGCCGCTCTACGTCACCTCCACGGGATTGACGACGTCGCCGATGCCCTATCCGTCGTGCAGCTTCCAGATTGATTTTGATCTCTGCCGGCATGTGCTGGTCGTGACAACGACAGATGCGCGCCGCACCGAGTTTGCCCTCGGGCCATATTCGGTTGCTGACTTCTATCGCAAGATCATGGGCGCACTTCACGAGCTCGGCATCGAGGTCGCGATCTGGACCATGCCGGTCGAGGTTGTCGATGCCATTCCGTTCGAGCAGGATCATGAGCACAAGTCCTATGATGCCGATGCTGCGCATCGATTCTGGCGCGTCCTCGTTCAAGGCGACCGCGTCATGAAGCAGTTTCGCGCAGGCTTTCTCGGCAAGGTCAGTCCGGTGCATTTCTTTTGGGGCAGCTTCGATCTCGCGGTGACGCGGTTTTCAGGGCGAACGGCGCCGCCGCACCCAGGCGGCATGCCGCAACTGGGAGATTGGGTCGCACGCGAGGCGTATTCCCACGAGGTCAGCAGCGCCGGCTTCTGGCCCGGCAATGGCGGCTTCGGCAAGGCGGCGTTCTATTCTTATGCGTATCCGGCGCCGCCAGGATTTGCCGATGCGCCGCTGCGCCCGCCGGCTGCGCGGTTCGATAACAAGCTGCAGGAATTCATCCTGGAATATGAGGCGGTCAGAACCGCGGACAACCCGGATCAGATGTTGCTCGACTTCTTTCAAAGCACTTACGACGCAGCGGCAAACGCTGGACATTGGGATCGTGCTGCGCTGGAGCGGCAGCCGACGTAAGAGAGGCTGTCGCGATTCCAGTGATGACTCTGGGCGACGCGGGCCTCGGCACTCAAAAATAAAGCCGCGGACATCGTAAGGATTGTCCGCGGCTGATGTTTCGTTTGGTTGAGAGCGCCGCTTGATCCGTCAGATAGGCGGGACGGAGATCTTCACGGAGTCGCGCTGCATCATTTTTTCGTTGAACGCGGCAAGCTTCGGAAATGCCTTGCGCCAGCCGCAGTCAGCGAAGCGAAAATCCGCGTAGCCGAGCGCGCAGAT
Source organism: Bradyrhizobium sp. SYSU BS000235 (assembly GCF_049747295.1). Lineage (NCBI taxonomy): Bacteria > Pseudomonadati > Pseudomonadota > Alphaproteobacteria > Hyphomicrobiales > Nitrobacteraceae > Bradyrhizobium > Bradyrhizobium sp. SYSU BS000235. Next base: position 1,510,927 of record NZ_JBMHJM010000001.1, on the reverse strand, counting down.
AATGCCGATCTGAACGATGTCGAGCGGACGGGTCAGAACATCGGGATGGGCTTCGAAGCGCTGAAATCCATGCCAGGCACGGTCCCACTGATCGTCAATCCAGGTCTGCCAGCGGAATTGTTCGGGGCGGAGCATTTTTTCGTAGCGGCACAGCAGCATCGCGTCGAGCATGCCCTGGGTGATGCAATGGTCGGTCTTCACCTGCCATTTTTTTGCGCCGGACGCCGGGATCAGCTTCCCGCCGCCTGCGAGTTCGTCGAGATACTCAACGATCACATAGGAATCCACGATGGTGCTGCCATCGTCGAGAATGAGTGCGGGCAATTTCCGCAGCGGATTGATCTTCTGCGAATAGTCTTCGTTGTACGTGCCAGGAGTTGCCGTCGTGGGCACGAATTCGATTTTATCGATCAGGCCGAGCTCGATGGCAGCGATGCGCACCTTGCGGGCGAACGGCGACGACGGAGAAAACGTCAGTTTCATAGCTGTCTTTCGGGGAAATCGGGAGACAAAGAAAAAACGGCTCCGGCGAAGTGACCGGAGCCGTTCATGGATATCAGGCGGCGATAACTTCCTGCCGCTGCGCACCGAGGCCTTCAATGCCGAGCGTAACGATGTCGCCGACATTGAGGAATTTCGGCGGCTTCATGCCAAGGCCAACGCCGGGAGGCGTGCCCGTGGTGATGATGTCGCCGGGCAGCAAGGTCGTCACGCCCGAGAGATACGAAATGATCTTCGGCACGTTGAAGATCATGGTCTCGGTCGATCCGGTCTGGCAGCGCTGGCCATTGACGTCGAGCCACATGCTGAGCTTGTGCGGATTGGTGATTTCATCGGCGGTCACAAGCCATGGACCGACGGGGCCGAAGGTGTCGTGGGATTTGCCCTTGGTCCACTGGCCGCCACGCTCGATCTGGAAGAGGCGTTCCGAGACGTCGTTGCAAATGGCGTAACCGGCGACATGCTTCATCGCATCCGCTTCGCTGACGTACTTGGCACGGCTGCCGATGATGATGGCAAGTTCGACTTCCCAGTCGAGCTTGGTGGAGCCGCGGGGCTTTTCAATCGCATCGTTGGGGCCGCAGATGCAGGTGTTGGCCTTCATGAAGACCACCGGCTCCGACGGGATCGGCATGCCGGATTCGGCCGCGTGATCGGCGTAGTTCAGGCCGATGGCGAGAAATTTCGAAAAGCCGGTGACGGGCGCGCCGTAGCGGGGGGAGCCCTCCACGAGCGGCAGGGAGGCGGGATCGAGAGCGGCCAGCTTGGCCAAACCGGCCGGGGACAGCACGTCACCCGTGATGTCCTTCACATGGGCCGACAGGTCACGGATGCGCCCTGAATTGTCGAGCAGTCCGGGCTTTTCCTCGCCGACGGCGCCATAACGAACCAACTTCATAAGAGATCCTCTCCTTGCTCTATTGTTGCGTGTTTCATGCGGGATGGCGCGAAGGAATTCAACTGCTGAAGGCCATTGTGCAGCGCGCTCATTTCGAATTGTGCCGATCAGGTGACCATTTTGAAGGCATCGCCGTCGCGTACGATCCGTCCCGGATCGAAATGGCCGCCGAAAACCAGTGTCGGCGTGTCCGCAAAGCGCGAGAACAAGTCCCGTCGCGTCCTGGCAGATTGGACGGGGTCGTAGTCAGCGGTGGACGACCATTCCAGCCGCGCCATCTGGCAGGGGTGATGCGCCACGTCGCCGGTGAGGAGCGCTTCTTCGCCGTCGGACCTGATCAGGACGCTCATGTGTCCCGGGCTGTGGCCGGGCGTCGGGATCAAGGAGATCTCGTCGCTGATGCGGCCGTCGCTGGCGACGAGATCGGCGAGACCCTGCGCAACGATCGGCTGGACCGAGTCCTCGAACACAGCCTTATGCTCGTCTCTCTGATGACTGTGCGTCGCCCAGTAATCGTATTCGTCCTTGCCGAAGATGTAGCGGGCATTGGGAAAAGTCGGCACCCACTGGCCATCGACGAGCTTCGTATTCCAGCCCACATGATCGACATGAAGATGCGTGCACAGCACGGTGTCGATGGAGTCCGCGGGATAGCCTGCGGCGGCGAGATCATTGAGGAACGGTTTGTCGAGGTTGTTCCAGACCGGCACCGAACGGCCTTGTTTGTTGTTGCCGATGCATGTGTCGACGATGATCTTGCGCGTCGGCGTCTCAATGATCCACGACTGCACGCTGAGCTTGAGTCGGCCCTCGGCTGAGGCATAAACCGGAACCAGCCACGGCAGCTTTTGCACTTCGTCCGTGGTTGCTTGCGGAAGAATGAAGCGTGTTCCACCGGTCGAGGCAATTTCGACGATTTTTGTGAGTTTGACCCGGCCCACCGTCCAAGACATCAAGCTTGCTCCCGATCCTGTTCGCATTCGTCGTTCAAAAGCGTACGAGCGCAACAATCATCGTCATGGATCATCATCGCGTCATGCGCGTTGTTTCTCCGTCTTTCAACGAACGGAGTTGAAATATGCCGGAACTCTCGATCTCCACGGACAAGGTGGAATTTCTCATCGTCAAAGCGCGCGAGTTCGACGTGAAGGAAGGGGTGGTTGATCCGGATGCTGGATCGAACGGCGCCGATGACGACATGATCGATGTGCTCGAGGATGATGGCCGTGATCCTGTTATCCGAGAGATTTCGGGCTTTATCGACGCGCTCAGTGCTGATGAGCAGATTGATCTCGTCGCCCTGGTTCGCCTCGGCCGCGGTGACGGCACGGTCGAGGAGTGGAATGAGTTGCGGGCTGAGGCTGCACGCGGCCACAACAACAGGACGGCGCAGTATCTGCTCGGCGAGCCCCTCCTCGGCGATTTGCTTGCGGAAGGGCTCGACGAATTCGGTCTGCCGCTTGAAGGGGACCGGACGACGCCGGTCCACTAATAAGATTTACATCGTGCCGGGGTAGGCGCCGCCATCGAGCAGGATGTTCTGCCCGGTGATGAAGCCGGCCTTGGCGCCGCACAGGAAGGCGCAGGCCAGGCCGAATTCCTCGGGATCACCGAAGCGGCCGGCGGGATTTGCCTTCATGCGTTGCTTCAGCACTTCATCCGGCGAAATGCCTTGTGCCTTGGCGGCGGCTTCCAGCATCGGTCCACGGACGCGATCGGTATCGAACGGACCCGGCAGCAGACCGTTGATGGTGACGTTGTTGATCACGGTCTTGCGCGCGATGCCGGCAACGAAGCCGGTGAGGCCGCTGCGCGCGCCGTTGGACAGGCCGAGAATGTCGATCGGTGCCTTCACGGCAGCCGACGTGATGTTGACGATACGGCCAAACTTGCGGGCCATCATGCCGTCCACCGTCGCCTTGATCAGTTCGATCGGGGTCAGCATGTTGGCGTCGATCGCCTTGATCCAGTCGTCGCGATTCCAGTTGCGGAAATCGCCCGGCGGCGGACCGCCTGCGTTGTTGACCAGGATGTCCGGATCGGGACAGGCCTTCAGCGCGGCTTCGCGGCCGGCAGGCGTCGTGATATCGCCGACGACTTCGGTGACCGTGACCTTGGGGCTCGCCTTGCGGATATCCGCTGCGGTCTTGGCCAGCGCCTCGGCGCCGCGTGCGGTGATCGTCACATGCACGCCCTCATTGGCCAGCGCGATCGCGCATGCGCGTCCAAGGCCCTTGCTCGCTGCGCACACGATGGCGCGTCGTCCTGAAATTCCGAGATCCACGCTGTCTCTCCCTGTTTGATTTGGTGTTATGCCAATGATCGGATGATTGCCGCGTTACCATAGGGCATTGAAAGCGATCAAGAAGTACGGTCCTGTCATGCCAGATCTGACGGGTGTGACAGGGAAGGGCGGCGTGTCACAAAATTATGAAAAAGAATGGCCTCAGGCCCTTTCCAAAGCGCGGCGTGGTTGATACATACGCCTCGCACCGAACGATCTGCATCGCGGATCTCGGGAGTTTTCTCTGGACCCTCCGGACAGGACTAATCGACGCCCAAAGCGTTGAGGATTTGTTGTCCGATCAGGATTTAGTGAGAGCGTGCAAAGGTTTATCGCGGGGTGGAGCAGCCCGGTAGCTCGTCAGGCTCATAACCTGAAGGTCATAGGTTCAAATCCTATCCCCGCAACCAAATAAGCTCGGTAGGTCAATCTCTTACGATTGACCGCCGGGCTTTTTTACGATGCCAATCAAGCGCCGATATCGGCGAACATCGCTTCGTATTCATCGCGAAAAAGGTCTGGTAGGGCTCTGACCTGTTCTGCAAAGCGATCATTGCAATAGCTGCGAAACGGCCAGCGCCTGATCTCTGCGTCTTCCAGCTTCCCGGACCAGAACGCATGGATACCTGCCGCACTTGTCACCCCGGCCGCAGTCTCGAACTCGTCTATTGAAATGATCGCATAGGGCATGACTTGAAGCCAGTCGAGCGGCATGTTCGATGCCTGCATCAGGTTACGGACGGCCTCGTCCAAAAGGGTCGGGAGATAGAGACCACAACAATGCCAGTCCTCGAGCGTCAAAACGATCGGATATATCTGGCGCGCTTCGACATAAGGCAGATGCAGATAGTGGTTCCCACGGTAGTCGCGAATTGCCTTATAGACCTGCAACACTGCCCCCGCGAGTTTGCGGATGTCCTGCGCAAGTGCAGTGAGATCGGACATGCCGGATTTGGAAGCCCAGGTCAGGCGCATCGTCTTGCATTCGACAAACAAGGCGGCATCGTCGCCTTCCTGCACGATCCAATCGATGGAATCCTTTCGATTGCGCCCCACGCGGTATTCCGTTTCGTCCAGCACCCGCATAGTGGGATTAACGATGCGCTGACGAAGCACCTCTCCGGTATAGGCCTGGAACGAATCTCCAAACGCCGTCGGAAAACCAGCCTGATCTCTCAGGCTGTAATAGAGTCCGGTTGTGATGCGCCAGAACAGCAGTGTCGGAACGGGGCACGCGATCTCGTCGACGCCGCGGTACGAGAGCTGAATGATTGGAAAGGCCCGCAGGGAGGAATATCGGTAAGCGAACCCCTCGTCGAGTGCGTGCTCCGCTCGGAGCATTTCCGCCAGTGTACTACGGGTGACGCACGTAAAAGCGAGGAATCGATCGACGTCTTCGTCGTTGAGGCCCGGTAGCTCGACTTGCACGCGACGAACCCAGCGCGGCTGCTCAGAGAAATGCCCAAGATAGCACATCCCGATCAAGTAAATCTGGTCGATGCTGAGGCCGGTCGCCCGCTCGGCATGGGCGTTTAGAGCTGGCGTGTTGAAGAGCTTGTAATAGCGGATGATCCAGGTCCAATTGAAGCGTTGCTGTTGCCACACGAACTGGCGATGCATAACGCGCATCAATTCCAGGTGGATATTTGGGCCGCCGACGAGGTCGCGATAGATCTCGTTCTCGAGGTCCCGCAGAGTGTTGGCCAAATGTGCGAGCGTACCCCATCGCTTTAACGTTCGCCCGCCTCGCGCTTCCTCGTCCCCGTACCGTATTACTTCGCGTGCAATTTGCTCCAACCTCCATTGGGGAAGAACGCCCCATCTCGGCTGTGCGTCAAGAAACTGAGGAGCGACCTCTATATCCCGGGGCATGAGGAAGTCGTTCAGCTGAAGAAACTGGCTATAGGCCCAGATGACCGCGAGGCTATCGCGGCGCGACAGTTGCCGGGCGTGGCTTCGAACGGTGCGATAAAGAGCTTCAATCGCCATCGCTAATCATAAGGGCCGTGGGCTGATTCGATCCATGCGTGAACGCTAGGTTTGTCGCTATTTCTTCGGATCTGGGCAGCTTGTTATGAGATGGTGTTTGATCGGGAGGGAATCGAAGCTGTCAAAAATGAACAGTTTAATGATGTTGGATTGCCGGAGCTATTCGCTAAAAGGCGGTGCGCGCAAATACAATGGATGTGAATCAAAATGCTGTTTTGGCGACGATGTGCAACCATTCAAAAACTGTTGCAAGCGCGTTATGCAAGGGCGGGCTGATTTGCGCGAGCAGCCAAGTTCCGAAGCCAACACCGATAACGCCAGCGGCCGCATCGACTGCCTTGTCTATCTTTTTTAGTAGCCATTTCCCCGTCGCTATCGCTGCGTTCTGAAGAAAATGTGCCCAGCGCTTTACCGTGGCTATGGCCGGATTGGCTTTCTGAAACTCCGCTTGGAGTTCAGGAACAGCGGCCCGAAGGTCCCTTAGTTCAGCTGGCTCGACTTCAGGCTCAATTTCCTTCCCCTGGGGCGGACCGTTATGACCCATTCCGGGAGGACGACTCTCGTCCAACACCGTGGCAAGCATCTCAAGCGCGTCTTGCGCCTTCACTCTCGCCTCAAAGTCCTCCGCCGAGCCATAGCGTTGGCTTGGCTCATCGAGAAACTCATCAAAGGACGCCAAGTCATCGGTCGGAGGCTCAAAGTCCTCGGGCGATTGTTCTTGATCATAGTCATCAACGCTGGACGCCGGAGCCCAGTCGGTCAAGCCGTCGCTCTCAATCTCGTCGGCCACTTCGGTAATGAGGTCCTCAGAGACCAAGTCGCTGAACTTGGAATGGAGCTCTTCCCGAGCATTGTAGGGGCCACCCCAGATCCACTGATAACCACCCTCGGCACTTTCGTAAGGGAGCCGCACCGCGGGATCCTCAAAGTGCTGGTGAAACCATTCAATCATCAACTCGCGCTTGCGGCTTTTCCGCAATTTACGAAAGCCTGTTCGGGAAATTCCGTACTCTGAATGATCTTCTAGGAAGGCGGGTTTGCTGCGTTTTGCCATTGTTAAGAACGGACTTGCCAATTTGAAACACGCTATCGTTGCGCCGTCTGTTCGACAAGCGCGAAGGTTCCAGTATACGAAATTTGTGCGGCTTCAAATGGCGACAGCAAAGTGAGACGCTGATCTATCGGTCTTATTGAAAGCCGCCCGCCGGGGCGGCTTTTTCTTTGAGCGACGCAACGGCGATTAGTTGCTCTTCCCAAACGCGGGCTCTTCGGGCTTGTTCATAACCGTCGTGCTCGGCCCGTAGCCGGTGATCTGGATCACCGCGCCTTCCTCGCGCGTGCCATCCCAATGTACCTTGCCTGCGGGATGCATCATGTAGGCGCCGGCCTTGAGCGGCACGGCTTTCGCGGGCTCGAAATCATCGCCCGTGCCGGTGTACCAACTGCCGGAGATCACCACGACATGGCGGTCTTCCGCGTGCTTGTGCGGCTTGCTCATGATGCCCGGCGGCCACTTGATGCGGATGACGTAGATGCCGGGCTTCGACGGATCGCCATACATGGTCGCGACCTCGACGCCGACGCCAAACGGATTCTTGTATTGCTCTTCGCCCGGCGAAATTCGGATGAAGCCCATGTCATCGGTGGCGGCCAATGCTGTGACGTTGGGACACATCAGCGCAATGGCGCTGACCGCCGCTAACGCGGCAAGTCTCATTTTCATCATTTCTCTCCCATGCTTTTTATGATGCTGGGAGGCTAGCGGGGGAGCGTGACGCGAACAACGAAAGACCGCCGTGTCTTTCACGCGCTGAGATATTGCAGCGCCGTCACCACGGCAGACCGCACAGATCGATGGTGCCTTCGCGCAGCAGCCGGCGGATTTTGAAAACGTAAGGGACGAACACATCGCGGCTGACGAACTGCTCGAAGCGCGCGCGCGTCCCTGACTGCTCGGCATAGAGATCGCCGTTGAACGTCTGCCATCCCAGCTTTTCGTAAAATGCGCTGTTGTGCGGTTCGCAGAACAGCATGCCGAAGTCGATCGCGCCCTCGTCCTGCATGGTGCGGATCGCGGCGTTCAGCGCCAGCGTCGCATAGCCGCGGCGGCGGCGGTCGGGGTGGGTGATGACGCCGCCGATCCCTCCGATGTTGACCTTGCGGCCGTTCCACGTGCCCGTGCGGCGATAAATACCGACATGGCACAGCACGTCCCCGTCGGTCTCGATGAAGACGCGCAAATCCGCGTGTGCGAATTGCAGATGCCCCCAGGGCAACGTCTGCAGAATGTCCGCCGGCCAGACTGTTTCAAACAGCGGCTTGGCGTAAGGCCAGGAGGCTGCGCCCGTTGCGATGTCGATCTCAATCATGTCGCGGCTCCCCCGCAGCATGCACATCAGCGTTGTGTTCGGCCGGATGGCCAACAGGGGATTCCGATGCCATGATGCGGGTCATATTTAGGAGATTGTTCCAAATGCGGGCGGCACAACTCAGCACGTATCAGAAGTGGTCAATTTTAATCGGCGCGTCGGTGATGTTGAGCCTGTCGATGGGTATGCGACAGAGCTTCGGGCTTTTCCAGCCCTCGATCCTGCATGATACCCAGATTACCAGCGCGGATTTCTCGCTCGCGACCGCCATCCAGAACATCGTGTGGGGTTTGACGCAGCCGTTCGTCGGCATTTTCGCCGACCGCTACGGTTCGCGTTATGTGATGCTCGCCGGCGTGGTGATCTACGCGCTCGGGCTGGTCACGATGATCTTCGCCACCACGGCGGTGACGCTGACATTCGGTATCGGCATCTGCGTCGGCATCGCGTTGTCGTGCACGGCCTCGAGCATGAGCATGACGGTGGGCTCGCGCACCGTCGCAGCCGCCAAGCGCAGCGTGACCATGGGCGCGATGTCCGCCGCGGGTTCGCTCGGCCTCGTGATTGCGTCGCCGCTGGCGCAGACGCTGATTTCGACCGCGGGCTGGAAGATTGCATTGGTCGGCTTCCTTGGCCTGGCCGCGGTGATGCTGCCTGCGGCCTTCAGCGCCGGCAAGGCCGACAAGATCGAGATCGACAAGGCGGATGATCTCAATCAATCGCTCGGGACCGTGGTGCAGTCGGCGCTTGGCCATTCGGGTTATGTGGTGATGGCGCTCGCGTTTTTCGTGTGCGGCCTGCAGCTCGTCTTCATCACCACGCATCTGCCGAACTATCTGGCGATCTGTGGTCTTGATCCCTCGCTGGGTGCATCCGCTTTGGCGCTGATCGGGCTGTTCAACGTGTTCGGATCGTACGCCTTCGGCTGGCTGGGCGGACGCTATCCCAAGCAGTTGCTGCTGGGCGGCATCTACATCGTGCGCTCCATCACCGTGGCAGCCTACTTCACATTCCCTGCGACCCCGACGTCGACGCTGGTGTTTGCGGCCGTGATGGGCTCGCTGTGGCTCGGTGTCGTGCCGCTGGTGAACGGTCTCGTCGCCCAGCTGTTCGGTCTGCGCTTCATGGCGACCCTGACCGGCATCGCTTTCCTGAGCCATCAGGTGGGGTCATTCATCGGGGCATGGGGCGGCGGCCTGATCTACGACCACCTCGGCAGCTATGATGTCGCCTGGAAGGGCGCCGTTATCATCGGGCTGATCGCGGGCTCCTTCCAGATGCTGATGAATACCCGCCCGCCCAAGGCGAAAGAGGACGTCGGTGCGGCGTTGCCCAGCGCGGCCTGACGTTGCGCGGGCCTCGCAGCCGGTCCATATCTCTGTCTGCCCGGCATGAAACCATCTATAGTGCCGGGCGTTGACCAATCGTCTCCCATCATTGTGGATGTTTACACATGAGCTTCACACTCCCGAACCTGCCTTACGCCTACGACGCGCTCCAGCCATACATGTCCAAGGAGACGCTCGAATATCATCACGACAAGCATCACCAGGCTTACGTGACCAACGGCAATAATCTGCTGAAAGGCACCGAGTTCGAGGGCAAGTCTCTCGAAGAGATCGTGAAGGGCTCGTTCGGCAAGAATGCCGCGCTCTTCAACAACGCGGGGCAGCACTACAACCACATCCACTTCTGGAGCTGGATGAAGCCGAATGGCGGTGGTGACAAGCTGCCGGGCAAGCTGGCCAAGAAGATCGACGAAGACCTCGGCGGTCTTGAGAAGTTCAAGGCTGATTTCGCAGCCGCCGGCGCCGGCCAGTTCGGCTCTGGCTGGGCCTGGCTGTCCGTGAAGAACGGCAAGCTCGAAATTTCCAAGACGCCGAACGGCGAAAATCCGCTGGTTCATGGCGCGACGCCGATCCTCGGTGTCGACGTGTGGGAGCACTCCTACTACATCGATTACCGCAACCGCCGTCCCGACTATCTCAAGGCGTTCGTCGATCACCTCGTGAACTGGGAATACGTCGAGGAGCTGTTCTCCAAGGCGGCGTAAGACTTGGCTCGATCTGGTTCGGGGCCGCAGCAATGCGGCCCTTTTGTTTTTCGGCCATATCGCGAAGAGTTTAGGCGGCTTCTCGGCGTGCCGGAGCGGTTTTGCGACGTTTCGCCTGAAGTGGTGCCCTTTCGGGCCTCTTAGCGCTCTTGTGAAGGGGCTGATCCGCCTTTATGTTATAATATAACATAAAGTTCCTCGGCTATTCCGGTTTCCCACAAATGGATCACTCCCACTCGCATCATCACCCCCACGGCCATTCGCATGGCCATGGAGGCCATAGCCACGGCCCCACATCGCCCCATCCGGCGCAGGCGTCGCCGTGGTCGATCCTGCGGATGCCGCTCCTGACCCGTCTCTCGGCCGCTGCAGTCGTCAGTGTCGGGCTTTGGGCCATTGTGCTGCTGGCGATGAGGTAACCATGGGCGCTCAACTGCAATTTCGGGATGTGACGCTGGGGTACGACCGGCACCCGGCCGTGCATCATCTTAGTGGCGAAGTGGCTCCCGGCGCACTGGTGGCGGTGGTCGGTCCCAATGGGGCCGGGAAGTCCACGCTGTTTCGGGGCGTTGTGGGCATCCTGAAGCCGCTGTCCGGGACAATCGGTCTCGGCGGTCTTCAGACCCGGGACATCGCCTATCTGCCACAGAGCGCGGATATCGACCGCAGCTTTCCGATTTCGGTGTTCGACCTGGTCGGAACGGGTCTCTGGCGCAACAAGGGCATTTTCGGCGGGCTCGGCAAGCATGAACAGAAACAAATCAGAGAAGCGCTCGCGGCAGTCGGTCTGAGCGGTTTTGAGAACCGCACCATCGGTACGCTCTCCGGCGGCCAGATGCAGCGCATGCTGTTCGCCCGCGTGCTCCTGCAGGATGCGCGCGTCATCGTGCTCGACGAGCCCTTCAATGCCATCGATGCCAAGACGACGTCCGATCTGATTGCGTTGGTCCGGCACTGGCATGACGAGAAGCGCACCGTGCTGGCCGCGCTGCACGACATGGAGCTTGTCCGCACGAATTTTCCGGAGACGCTCCTGCTGGCGCGCTCGCCGGTGGCGTGGGGCGCAACGTCCGAGGTGCTGACGGCGGACAATCTGCTGTCGGCAAGGCACATGTGCGAGGCGTTCGACGATGCGGCGGCGCCGTGCATCGACGGCAAGCGCTCGCAGGCGGCGTGAGTTTCGCCATGTATGATGCGTTGATCGCGCCGTTCACCGAATTCGAATTCATGCGCCGCGCGCTTGCCGGTGTCATCGCGCTGGCCTTGGGCGGCGCGCCGATCGGCGTCTTCCTGATGTTGCGGCGGATGAGTTTGGTCGGCGATGCGATGGCGCATGCCATCCTGCCGGGAGCGGCGGTCGGTTTTTTGCTGTCGGGCCTCAATCTGTTTGCGATGACGTTCGGCGGATTGGTCGCAGGCTTTGCCGTTGCGATTCTGGCTGGTGTCGTCGCACGGGTAACTGAACTGAAAGAGGATGCGTCGCTGGCGGCGTTCTATCTCGTGTCGCTTGCGCTCGGCGTTACCATCGTGTCCATCAAGGGCACCAATATCGATCTGCTGCATGTCCTGTTCGGCAACATCCTGGCCATGGACGATCAGACTCTGCTGGTGATTGCGTTTAACGCCACCATCACGCTGCTGGTGCTCGCGGTGATTTACCGGCCGTTGGTGATCGAATGCGTCGATCCGGTATTCCTGCGCACGGTGAGCCGTGCCGGTACGCCCGCTCATCTCGCGTTTCTCGCACTCGTCGTGATCAATCTGGTGAGCGGATTCCACGCGCTCGGAACGCTGCTGGCCGTCGGTCTGATGATCCTGCCCGCAGGCATCGCGCGGTTCTGGTCGCGCGACATCACCGGCATGATCGCCATTGCGGTCGCAAGCGCCGCGATCTCCGGCTATGCAGGCTTGCTGTTGTCGTTCCACACCAAAGTGCCGTCAGGTCCTGCGATCATCCTCGTGACCGCGGGGCTCTATGTGATTTCCGTGTTGTTCGGCAGTGTCAGCGGATTGGTCCGGCAGTTGTTTCCCGGGCGTCATCTCGAAGCATAAGGACAACCGCGATGCGACGTGTGGTGTCACTCTTGGCGGTCTGCGTGGTGGCGATGCTGGCGATGTTCTCGCCGGTTCGCGCGCAGGAGCGGATCAATGTCGTTGCGACGTTTTCGATCCTTGGAGATTTCGCCAGGAATGTCGGCGGTGACCGCGTCAACGTCACGACCCTGGTCGGGCCCGATAGCGACACTCATGTTTACACGCCGACGCCGGCCGACGCGAAGAAGATCGCAGATGCGAGGCTTGTGATCGTCAATGGCCTCGGCCTCGAGGGCTGGTTGCCGCGGCTGGTGAAATCATCAGGCAGCAAGGCGGCCACGGTGGTGGCAACCAAGGGGGTCACGCCCCGGAAAATCGACTCGAGCGAGGCGCTGAGCAAGGAGCATGATCCGGGCTCCGCCGATCCTCACGCGTGGCAGTCCGTTCCGAATGCGAAGATCTATGTCGCCAACATCCGCGATGCGCTGGTCGCCGCCGATCCATCCGGAGCAGATGCCTACAAGGTCAATGCCGCAGCCTATCTGGACAAGCTCGATGCGCTGGACCGCGAAGTCCGAGACGCCGTGGCAAAAATCCCCGCGGAGCGCCGTAGCGTGATTTCGACCCACGATGCGTTCGGCTATTTCGCGGTGGCCTATGGCATCAATTTCATTGCCCCCCAGGGGGTCTCGACGGAATCCGAGCCCAGCGCCCGTGATATCGCCGCGATCATTTCGCAGATCAAAAAGCAGAAGATTCCGGCGGTCTTTCTGGAAAATGTCACCGATCCCCGGCTGATGCGCCGGATCGCGGCCGAAACCGGGGCCACCATCGGCGGGACGCTCTATTCGGACAGCCTGACCGAGGAAAAGGGGTCGGCCCCCACTTACATTGATATGGTCCGGCACAATATAAAGACCCTGACCAGCGCGCTTTCGAGTTAGGGTAGGGGCCACCCGCCACCGGGCGTGCTTTGAGATGCCTGGAGTTTTCATGTCCGAAGTCGCTTCCAACAAAATTCCCGTGACCGTGCTGACCGGCTATCTCGGCGCCGGCAAGACCACGCTGTTGAACCGGATCCTGTCCGAGAACCACGGCAAGAAATACGCCGTCATCGTCAACGAATTCGGCGAAATCGGCATCGACAACGACCTGATCATCGGCGCCGACGAAGAAGTGTTCGAGATGAACAACGGGTGCGTGTGCTGCACCGTGCGCGGCGATTTGGTCCGCATCATTGACGGCCTGATGAAGCGCAAGGGCAAGTTCGACGCAATCATTCTCGAGACGACCGGGTTGGCCGATCCGGCACCGGTGGCACAGACGTTCTTCGTCGACGAAGACGTCCGTGACAAAACCGCGCTCGATGCGGTGGTGACGGTCGCCGACGCCAAGTGGCTCAGCGATCGGCTGAAGGATGCGCCGGAAGCCAAGAACCAGATCGCCTTCGCGGACGTGATCGTGCTCAACAAGACGGACCTCGTCAGCAAGCCGGAGCTTGCCGAAGTCGAGGCGCGGATTCGCGGTATCAATCCCTACGCCAAGCTGCACCGGACCGAGCGTTGTCAAGTCAAGCTGACGGACGTGCTGGAGCGCGGCGCATTCGATCTCGACCGCATTCTGGAAATCGAGCCTGAGTTCCTGGACGACGGCGGCCATGACCACGATCATGATCACCACCATCACGACCACGGTCATCATCACCACCATGACCACGATCACGGCCACTCCCATGGCGGCATGAAGCACTATCACGACGAAGACATGCAGTCGTTGTCGCTGCGGACCGAGAAACCGATCGATCCCACCAAGTTCATGCCGTGGCTTCAGGATCTCGTGGCCAAAGACGGCGAGAAGATCCTGCGCTCGAAGGGCATCCTGTCGTTCCAGGGCGATGACGATCGCTACGTCTTTCAGGGCGTGCACATGATGCTGGAAGGCGATCACCAGAGGAAGTGGAAGGACGGTGAGCCGCGCGAGAGCCGCGTCGTCTTCATCGGCCGGGAATTGCCGGAGCAGGCCATTCGCGAAGGTTTCGAGAAAACCATCGCACAATAAGCTCCTCCGCCGAGGCGCATGCGCGTAATGGTCTTTAGCATGTGTTTTTCTTTCTTCTCATGACGGGACATGCCGAGCCGGCATGTCTCATGAGGCCATAGAGTCATCAACGATGTCTTTGAACGATCCTGCGTCCATTGTTTCTGTCACCGACCGCGTGACCAAGGTCGCGCTTGGTGCGCCTGCAATCGCCGTGCATTTTCTCGGCGACGTCGCGGTGTTCGTCGGCGCTGAAGAAAGCGTGTCCCTCGCAAACGACGAGGGCGAAACAACCTCGGTTGCGATTCATGGCGGCGGTATTTTGTGTACCGCGGCCGACGGCAAGCGTGTGATTGCCGGCGGTGATGACGGCAAGCTCGTTGCTGTCGATGCCAAATCGCAGGTCGAGACGCTGGCGACGGATGCCAAGCGGCGCTGGATCGACAATGTCGCCATTCATCCCGATGGTGCAGTCGCATGGTCGGCGGGCAAGACTGCGTTCGTGCGACCGCCGAAAGGCGAGGACAAGTCGTTCGACATGCCGTCCACTGTCGGTGGACTGGCGTTTGCGCCGAAGGGACTGCGGCTTGGCGTCGCGCATTACAACGGTGTGACACTGTGGTTTCCCAACATGAGCGGGAGGCCGGAATTTCTCGAGTGGAAGGGCTCGCATCTCGGGATCACTTTCAGTGCGGACAACCGTTTCCTCGTGACCTCGATGCACGAGTCTGCGCTGCATGGCTGGCGATTGGCCGATGCGCGGCACATGCGCATGACCGGATACCCATCGCGCGTGCGTTCCATGTCCTGGAGTGCCGGTGGAAAATTCCTCGCGACCTCCGGTTCGGACAGCGTGATCCTGTGGCCATTCGGAAGCAAGGATGGACCGATGGGCAAGGAGCCGGCGATGTTGGCGCCGTTGCAGGCCAAGGCCACCGTCGTCGCATGCCATCCCAAGGATGAGATCTTCGCGGTGGGTTACAGCGACGGCACCATTTTGATGGTCCGCATCGAGGATGGTGCAGAGATCCTCGTGCGTAGAAATGGCGGTGAGCCGGTATCCGCGCTGTCGTGGAATGCGAAGGGAACACTGCTTGCTTTTGCAACGGAAGACGGCGACGCTGGCCTGCTTCCAATGTAGAATCGGCCTGCATGCGTTTTCTCGCGACTTTCCAGACGCTCGACTTCCTCGATACCCTGGCCAGTCTGATGGCCGCCTTCGTCCTCGGCACCCTGATTGGCGCCGAGCGCCAATATCGGCTGCGCACTGCCGGTCTTCGTACCAATGTGCTGGTGGCGGTCAGCGCCGCGGCGTTCGTCGATCTCGCCTGGCATCTGGCGGCGGCTGAAGGTGCGGTGCGCGTCATTGCCTATGTGGTCTCCGGCATCGGCTTCCTTGGTGCCGGCGTGATCATGAAAGAGGGCATGAATGTTCGCGGCTTGAATACCGCCGCAACGTTATGGGGATCGGCGGCGGTGGGCAGTTGCGCCGGGGCGGACATGATCGCGCAAGCTATTGCGCTGACCATATTCGTGCTCGCCGCCAACACGCTGCTGCGTCCGCTGGTCAATGCCATCAATCGCAGGCCGCTGGATGAGCGCTCGTCGGAAGCAACGTATGAACTGCTGGTGACGACAAGCCCCGGGGCGATGGGCGACATCCGCGAACTATTGGTCGCAAAGCTTGAAGCGGCGCAATATCCAGTGAGCGATGTCAACGTGATCGATCGTTCCGATGACGTCGTGGAAATCGTCGCGACCCTTGTCAGCACAGCGGTGGAAGCCAAAGAGCTCGATGCGGTTGTGACTGACCTTGCGCGTCAGCCCGGGGTTCGCCACGCGACATGGGACGTCAGCACCAAGGACTGATGATATCGCGCACGTCAGGCGATTCGGTTCCGAAACTTTTTTCACAATCGATTGAGAGATGATGCGACACGTTTTGCCTCATCTCGGAACTATGGCTCCGGCGCGTCGTTGGCCCTGTCCATAACGACGGGTGCTGAAATGACTCCGAATGAAACGAGACGGGCCAATCGCAGGGACTTTGTGCTTGCGGCGATCATGGTTGCTGGCGGCTTGGTAGCGTCCGGCGTTTCGCTGATGCAACTCGCCGCGCGCGATCAGTTGCCGCAGATGGCGCAGACGACGCAGCCGCCTTCAGACAGACCATCGGTGCCAGCTGGTAAGGACAATGGTCCGGCAGAATCGAAGCCGGGCGGAACACGGCCGACGACGCCTCCGCCGGAGCCCGCGCGTCCTGATGCAGACGCACAGAAGGCCGGCGCAAAGCCGGCGCTGCCGCCGGCTCCGGCCGAGAAGATGGGCGCGCCGGTCAAGAAATAGCGTTTAGGGACAGACAAAAGAAGAAGGCCAAGCAGATGCTTGGCCTTTCGCGTTTCTTTCGTGCTGATGCCGGTTCAGCGAACCAGGATGTTCCGGAACTGCCATGGATCGCTGGTGTCGATGTCTTCCGGAAAAAGGCCCGGACGATCGGTGAGCGGAGTCCAGTCGGTGTAGTAACCCTTCACCGGTCCGAGGTACGGCAGCTGAACCTGAAGGCAACGGCGGAAGTCCATTTCGTCGGCCTCGACGATGCCGGCATTCGGATTTTCCAGCGCCCACACCATGCCGGCGAGCACCGCAGATGACACCTGCATGCCGGTTGCGTTCTGGTAAGGCGCGATGCGGCGCGTTTCCTCGACCGAAAGCTGCGAGCCATACCAGTAGGCATTCTTGCCATGGCCGTAGAGCAGCACGCCGAGCTCGTCGATGCCGTCCTCGATCTCGTTTTCGTCGAGGATGTGCCACGACTTCTGCATCTTGCCTTCCGCACCGAACATCTCGTGCAGCGACAGCACCGCGTCGTTGGCCGGATGATAGGCGTAGTGACACGTCGGGCGATAGACAGCTTTGTCGCCTTCGCGGACCGTGAAGTAGTCCGCGATCGAGATCGCCTCGTTGTGCGTGACAAGGAAACCGTATTGCGGGCCAGGCGTCGGGCACCACGAGCGTACGCGCGTGTTGGCGCCCGGCTGCAGCAGATAGATCGCCGCGCCGCAACCGTCCTTGTGGGTACGGCCGGTCTCCGGCATCCACTTCTCATGGGTGCCCCAGCCGAGTTCGGCCGGCTGCAGGCCTTCCGACACGAAGCCTTCCACCGACCACGTGTTGACGAACACGTTCATCGGCTTCGGCTTCTTCGAGCGCTGGGTATCGCGTTCGGCGATATGGATGCCCTTCACGCCGATGGTCTGGGCGAGCCTGCCCCACTCCTCGCGCGTCTTCGGCTCCGTGACGTTGAGCTTCAGATCGCCGGCGAGGTTGAGCAGCGCCTGCTTGACGAACCACGACACCATGCCCGGGTTTGCACCGCAGGTGGAGACGGCGGTGGGGCCGCCGGGCTTCTTGCGCTTGGCTGCGAGAAGGGTCTCGCGCAGGGCATAGTTGGAGCGCGCTTCCGGACCTGCGCTTTTGTCGAAATAGAAGCCGAGCCAGGGCTCGACCACGGTGTCGACATAGAGCGCGCCGATCTCGCGACACAACTCCATGATCGCGACCGATGATGTGTCGACGGAGAGATTGACGCAGAAGCCCTGGCCGCCGCCTTCGGTCAGCAATGGCTTCAATGTTTCGACGTAGTTGTCCTTGGTGACCGCCTGCTTGATGAACCGGACGCCGTGCTTCTTCGCCAGTTCGCCGTCCTCATGCGGATCGATGATCACGAAGCGCGATTTGTCGTAATCGAAATGCTTCTCGATCAGCGGCAGGGTGCCTTTGCCGATCGAGCCAAAACCGATCATGACGATGGGGCCGGTGATTTTCGCGTGGATCTGCGAGGCAGACGGGCTCATGGTTTGCGGTCTCCGGGAATATGGCCGCGAGAGTGCGGCGAGAGGCAGGTCTTCTGATCTGATCTTCGGTGATCAGCTCTTCGGTGGTCAGGCGCTGCGGCGCTTGGCCGTGACTTCGATTTCGATTTTCATCTCGGGCTTGTAGAGACCGGCAACCGCAAGGATCGTTGCTGCCGGACGGATCTCGCTGAGATGTTCACCGCACACCGCGAACACGGCATCCGCGTCCTTGGGGTCGGTGATGTAGTAGGTGGCACGCACGATATCGGCCATGGCGAACCCGGCTTCCTTCAGCGCGCCCTCGATGGTTTTGAAGCAGTTACGTGTCTGGCTCGTGACATCCTCCGGCAGGGTCATGGTGCTGTAGTCGTAGCCGGTGGTGCCGGAGACAAACACGAAATCGCCGTCAACGACGGCGCGGCTGTAGCCGGCGGTCTTCTCGAAGGGCGAACCGGTGGAAATCAGGCGACGGGACATGGTGTTACCTCGTGAAAAATGAAAAGCGGCATTGCTAGTACCGCCGATTTGAAGTCCCTGTATCAGTTGCGGCGATCTCGTCCAGGGACTTCAAATCGATAGCGGTACTAGAATCATAGGTTGCTAGTACCCTTTGCTTTCCGAAGTTCGCAAAGCGGGTGCTGCGACGTGTTACGAACTTCGGAAAGCGGGTACTAGGCTTTATTCGAGCCACGCAATGCCGCGTCTTGGACGTCAAATCAAGCTGCGTGAGTGACCAGCCGGCGGGCTTTTCCGGTGAGCTTCGTGCGCGGACGGCGAGCCGCCATGCCGGTGGGAACAATCATGCCCCAGGCATCGTCGAGCGCACCCGCGCGCAGTTCCAGTCCGAGCAGGCGATCGCGCTCGAACGGACCCGGCAGCGCCAGCTCACCGGTCTTGAGCGGCGAGAAGCCGAAGCGGGCATAGTAGGGCGCGTCGCCGAGCAGGATCACCGCGCCGTGGCCGCGGGCCTTCGCAAGGTCGAGCGCATGTTCCATCAGAGCCGCGCCGACACCGAGGCTGCGGCACGAGGCCTCGACGGCCAGCGGGCCGAGCATCAGCGCTGGGGCGCCCCCCGCGCTGACGTGCCACAACCGCACGGTGCCGACCAGCCGGCCCTGGCGCACGACCGACAGGGCAAGGCCTTCGGCGGGCGCGCGTCCGTCGCGCAGGCGCTGACAGGTGCGCGTATGGCGGTTTGCGCCAAAGCAGGCATCCAGCAGCGCTTCACGCGCAACGACGTCCGAGGCTCGTTCCGCACGGATCGCGAACGGAGCGGCATCGGTGGTGAGGGCAACAGGGGTCGTCTTCCGAAAAGCAGTCATGGCACGTCAGTCCCCACTCCAGCCGCACGTACGCGGCGGAGTGTTGTCAGCAAAATCGCTTGTGACGGGATGGAAGCCGGCGGGCCGGCTTCCGGTTAGTCGGGTCGCTGAAGGAGCCCTCGGGGCGAGCCCGAGGACAAGCCTCAGATGTGGTAGGTCTTCAGCGGCGGGATGCCGTTGAACGCCACCGCCGAGTAGGTCGAGGTATACGCCCCGGTGCCTTCGATCAGCAGCTTGTCGCCGATCTCGAGCGTGACGGGCAGCGGGTACGGCGCGTTCTCGTACAGCACGTCGGCCGAGTCGCAGGTCGGACCGGCGAGAATGCACGGCGCCATGTCCGCGCCGTCATGCGGCGTGCGGATGGCGTAGCGGATCGACTCGTCCATGGTCTCGGCGAGGCCGCCGAACTTGCCGATGTCGAGATAGACCCAGCGATTCTCGTCGTCGTCGCTCTTCTTCGAAATGAGAACGACCTCGGTCTCGATGATGCCTGCGTTGCCGACCATGCCGCGGCCCGGCTCGATGATGGTTTCCGGGATCTGGTTGCCGAAGTGCTTGCGAAGCGCACGGAAGATCGACCGGCCATACTGCAGAACCGGAGGCACGTCCTTGAGATACTTCGTCGGGAAGCCGCCACCCATGTTGACCATGGAGAGGTTGATTCCACGCTCGGCACAGTCACGGAACACCGTCGAGGCCATCGCCAGCGCGCGGTCCCACGCCTTCACCTTGCGCTGCTGCGAGCCGACGTGGAACGAAATGCCACATGGCTCCAGGCCCAGACGCTTGGCGAGGTCGAGCACGTCGACAGCCATCTCCGGATCGCAACCGAACTTGCGCGACAGCGGCCACTCGGCGCCTGCGCAATCGTAGAGAATGCGGCAGAACACCTTAGCACCGGGAGCGACGCGGGCGACCTTCTCGACTTCGGCGGCGCAGTCCACCGCGAACAGGCGGATGCCGAGCGCGAAGGCGCGCGCGATGTCGCGCTCCTTCTTGATCGTGTTGCCGAAGGAGATGCGGTCAGGCGTCGCACCGGCGGCCAGCGCCATCTCGATTTCCGCGACCGTCGCAGTGTCGAAGCACGAACCGAGCGAAGCCAGCAGCGACAGAACTTCGGGTGCAGGATTGGCCTTCACCGCGTAGAACACGCGGGAGTCCGGCAGCGCCTTCGCGAAGGTCTGATAGTTGTCGCGCACGATCTCGAGGTCGACGACGAGGCACGGCTCGGTGTCGAGACCCTGGTTGCGGCGGGCGCGCAGGAATTCCTGGATACGTTCGGTCATAGCACTCTCCCAAACGGCCCTGCGACGGACCGTCCAAAAAATGACGCCGGATATGAGCGCTTGAGCCATGACGCGCGATGGAGGCGCGGCAATAGCCAACACTCAGATCAGACTGTGCTGCCGTGGATTGGTTGGGAAAGCTCCCGCCCGCACACCTGGCAATGAAGGACAAGCCTCTTCGGTATTCGCGCCAGCTGGTGGAAAGCTGGCAGAGACCAAAAAAGCCCGATCCGTCGTTGCTTTAAGTCGCGTCCCCCGTTGAGAGCGAGGTGCGCCGGTTCGCCTCCGGCTGTCAGTCACGGTTGCAAGGAGGGAAGTCACCTTCAACGGCATCCCTTGAGAGAGATGCTGGCCTCTTGATCAGAGATCGTGAGACCCTCGGTTCTTCGTCCCCTTGGCGGCTGTCCGGCCTCTTGTCCGGATACCTACCGACTGACACACGACCACAGGCACGTGCGAAATTGGGCAAGGGTGCAAATATGAGTTTTGACTCGGTGGTGCAAGACTTTTTTTGCCACCGCACGAAGATTCCCAACGACGTGATGGAAAAGTCGCGCGTGCATGAACAGACGTTGAGAAAGATGAACGCGCGTTAAGTTTTTGCGCGCAAAAATCCGTCAGGCGCGGCGCGTGAAGGGCTCGACGCGCTGCGCGCCGCGTACGAAGCCGACCATGATGGCGACACCGATCACGAACAGAATGATTTGCACGACATGAGCGGCGGTGTCGCTGAGGCCGAACAGGATCGCGAGCGCCCAGCCGCCGGCAAACGCAGCGCCGAACACCTCGGCACCGATCAGGATGGCCGCGCTGATCACGGTGATGACGCTGGGCCATGCGATCTGGCGGGCGTTGGCTTCGAGCTTTTGGGCGTTCATGTCTTAAGGATCCAGTTTGAGGCCGCAATCTCTGCGAAATTGAGCGTTCAATCAAGCCCGGAAGGGCGCAAAAAAGCCCCAGCGGATGGTATACAGAGAACACCATAAATCGCTGCAAATAAGGCTGCTCATGTCAGACGTGTCGCAATCGGCCCCCGTTACCGCCAACCCGCTGCTGTCAGCCTGGCAAACCCCGTTCGAGACGCCGCCTTTTGACCAAATTCTGCCGGACCACTTCCTCCCGGCGTTCGACAAGGCCTTCGCCGATCACACTGCCGAGATCGAGGCGATCAAGAACGACCCCGCCGAGCCCACTTTCGATAACACGATCGCGGCGCTGGAGCGCTCCGGCAAGCTGCTCTCCAAAGTATCCGCTGTGTTCTATGACCTTGTCGGGGCGCACTCGAACCCGGAGCTGCTCAAGATCGATTCCGAGGTGGCGCTGAAGCAGGCGCGGCACTGGAATCCGATCACGATGGACACGGCGCTGTTCGCCCGCGTGAGCAAGCTGCGTGACAAGGCGGCGACGCTGAAGCTGAGCCCCGAGCAGGCGCGGCTGCTGGAGCGCACCTGGACCAATTTCCACCGCGCCGGCGCGGGCCTCGACGCGACCGCCAAGACGCGGATGGCGGACATCAATGAGCAACTGGCGCAGCAGTCCACGACGTTCAGCCATCATTTGCTCGGCGACGAGCAGGACTGGATGATGGAGCTCGGCGAGGATGACCTTGCCGGCCTGCCGGAGAGTTTCGTCGCCGCGGCGAAGGCCGCCGCGGAGGATCGTGGCATGGCGGGCAAGATGGTGGTGACGCTCTCCCGCTCCTCGGCGGAGCCGTTCCTGAAGGAATCCGCCCGCCGCGACCTGCGCGAGAAAGTGTTCAAGGCCTTCACCGCGCGCGGCGACAACGAAAACGCCAACGACAACAGCGCGACGATCCTCGACGTGCTCCGGCTGCGCGAGGAGCGCGCCAAGCTGCTCGGCTACCCGAGTTTCGCCGCCTACCGGCTGGAAGATTCCATGGCCAAGACGCCCGGCGCAGTGCGCGGCCTGCTGGAGCGGGTCTGGAAGCCGGCGCGCGCCCGGGCGATGGCGGATCGCGACGCGCTGCAGGGGCTGATCGCCGAGGAGGGCGGCAACTTCAAGCTCGCCGCCTGGGACTGGCGGTATTACGCCGAGAAGCTGCGTCAGCGGCGTGCCAATTTCGATGACGCTGCGATCAAGCCGTATCTCGCGCTCGACAACATGATTGCCGCGGCCTTCGACGTCGCGCACCGGCTGTTCGGACTGACGTTCAGCGAGCGCAAGGACGTTCCGGTCTGGCATCCCGACGTGCGGGTCTGGGAGGTCAAGGACGCCGCAGGCAACCACAAGGCGCTGTTCTACGGCGATTACTTCGCGCGCCCCTCCAAGCGCTCCGGCGCCTGGATGACGTCGCTGCGTGACCAGCAGAAGCTCGACGGCGAGATCTATCCGCTGATCATCAACGTGATGAACTTCTCCAAGGGCGCGAACGGCGAGCCCGCGCTGCTGTCGCCGGATGACGCTCGCACGCTGTTCCACGAGCTTGGGCACGGTCTGCACGGCATCTTGTCGAATGTGACCTATCCGTCACTGTCGGGCACCAGCGTGTTCACGGACTTCGTGGAGCTGCCCTCGCAGCTTTACGAACACTGGCAGGAACGGCCGGAGGTGTTGCAGAAGTTTGCGACCCACTACAAGACCGGCGAGGCACTGCCGGACGATCTGCTCAAGCGTTTCATCGCGGCGCGCAAGTTCAACCAGAGCTTTGCCACAGTCGAGTTTGTGTCGTCCGCGCTGGTGGACCTCGAATTCCATTCGCAGCCGGCGGCGTCGATCACCGATGTGCGCGCCTTCGAGAAGCGCGAGCTGGACAAGATCGGCATGCCGGCGGAGATCGCCATGCGGCACCGGCCCCAGCAGTTCGGCCACATTTTCTCCGGCGATCACTACGCCTCCGGCTACTACAGCTACATGTGGTCCGAGGTGATGGATGCGGATGCGTTCGGCGCGTTCGAGGAGGCCGGCGACATTTTCGATCCGGCTGTCGCGAAGCGTCTTCACGACGATATTTATTCGTCAGGCGGATCACGCGATCCTGAAGAGGCTTACATTGCATTCCGTGGCAGAAAGCCTGAGCCCGATGCGCTGCTACGCCGTCGTGGCCTGCTTGATGAACCCGAGGCGGCTTGAGATGACCATCGTGCGCCGGCTGGTGCAGCTTTTGTTCATTGTTGCGGCGACCGCATTCGGTGTGGAGGCGGCGAAAGCCCATCCTCACGTCTGGATCACCGCCAAGAGTGAACTGATTTACGGCCCTGATGGGATGGTCACTGGCGTACGCCACGCCTGGACCTTCGACGACATGTTCTCGACCTACGCGCTGCAAGGGATCGAGAGCAAGACAAAGGGAGCCTACACGCGGGAAGAACTCGCGCCGCTGGCCCAGACCAATGTCGAGTCGCTGAAGGAATACGCCTACTTCACCTACGCCAAAATCGGGCCCAAAGGCAGTCAGAAGAAAGAGAAGTTCGGCGATCCGGTCAACTATTACCTCGACTACAAGGATACAGCGCTGACGCTGCATTTCACCTTGCCGTTCAAGACGCCGTTCAAGGCGAACACGCTCGCGCTCGAAGTGTTCGATCCCTCCTATTTCATCGACTTTTCGCTAGACGACAAAGACCCGGTCAAGCTGGTCGGCGCCCCGGCGAACTGTAAGCTAAGCATCGATCGTCCGACCGACGGCAGCGCGCAGGCACAGACGATGAATGAGCAGACCTTCCTGAACGGCGACAACTCGAACTACGGCGCGATGTTCGCCAACAAGATCATGGTGGATTGTCCCTGATGAGTGCCTCTCGTTGGACGCCCGCGCGCGTTGTCGCTTTGGGCTTCGCTGTCGTCGCCGTCGTGACTTTGATCGATTGCGCGGTACACGTTGCCTCGGCAAATCCATTCGGCGCGCCGAAAGGCGGATCGATTCCGGACTCGCAGGTCGGCGGCATCGTCGGCTGGCTGCTGGCCAAGCAGTCGGAGTTCTATCGTCAGATGTCGTCGACGATCCGCGCGGCGAAGACCGATGGCACCGCGGTGTGGACGCTGCTCGGCATCTCGTTCGCCTATGGCATCTTTCATGCCGCCGGCCCCGGTCACGGCAAGGCGGTGATCTCGTCCTATCTTGTGGCCAACGAAGAGACCGCGCGCCGCGGCATCGTGCTGTCGTTTGCCTCGGCCCTGATGCAGGCGCTGGTCGCGGTGGCGATCGTCGGCATCGGCGCCTTGCTGCTCAACGCCACGGCGAAAACCATGTGTGGCGCCGAGCGCGTCATCGAGATTGCGAGCTATGGCTTGATCGCGGCGTTCGGCGCGCGGCTGGTCTGGAGCAAAGGCGGTGGTTTCATCCGGGCACTGCGCTCGTGGCGCGGTGCGGCGGTGCCTCAGCTTGTCCCCGCCATGGCGGGACATGGTCATGTCCATGCGCATCACGACCACGATCATGGCCATTCGCATGCGTCCGCCCATGCGCGGGCGGTTCATGGACATGATGATCACGCGCATCATGATCATCACCACGGACACGCTCACCATCATGATCATGACCACCATCATCATGATCACGGCGACGATCATGCGGGTCATGTTCATGACGAGCATTGCGGGCACTCGCACGGTCCGGAGCCAAGCCAGCTCGCCGGCCCGGGAGGCTGGTCGCGCGGCCTGAGCGCAATCCTCACCGTCGGCATCCGCCCATGTTCGGGCGCCATCCTGGTGCTGGTGTTTGCGCTGGCGCAGGGCATGTTCTGGGCGGGGGTTGCCGCGACGTTCGTGATGGGACTTGGAACTGCGATCACGGTGTCGACGATTGCGCTCGTTGCGGTGTCCGCCAAGGGCATCGCAGCGCGCATGGCCGCAGGCCGGGATGGCGGCGGGGCTATTTTCCTGCGCGGGATCGAGTTCGCTGCGGCGGGGCTTGTCCTGCTGTTCGGCGTCGGCCTGTTGCTGGGCTATATTGCCGCGGAACGCACCACCTGCTTCTGATCGCGCTAGCTTGACATCGGTGTGCCAAAGCGCGATGCCACAGCCATCATGACAACGGTCATTCCACTCGACACGCGACGCCCGGTCACCGAAGCAGCGCAGGGGCGCGTCGGCGTACTGCTGGTCAATCTCGGCACACCCGATACGGCCGATGCCCAGGGCGTGCGGGTGTATCTGCGCGAATTTCTGTCGGACCCGCGGGTGATCGAAAACCAGGGGCTGCTCTGGCAGGTGATCCTGAATGGTGTCGTTCTGCGTATTCGTCCTGCGCGCAAGGCAAAGGACTATCTGAAGATCTGGAACACCGAACAGAACGAATCCCCTCTGAAGACCATCACGCGCGCGCAGTCGGACAAGCTCGCCGCCTCGATCGCTGATTACAAGCATGTCGTCGTCGACTGGGGCATGCGCTACGGCAACCCGTCGATCAAATCGCGGCTCGAGGCGTTGATGGCGCAGGGATGCGAGCGCATCCTCGTGATGCCGATGTACCCGCAGTACTCGGCGGCCACTTCGGCGACGGTGGTGGACAAGGTCGCGACCGCGCTCAAGGACATGCGGGCGCAGCCGACCATGCGTTTCACGCCGCCTTATTACGACGAGCCGAGCTACATCGATGCGCTCGCCATCTCGATCGAAAAGCATCTGGCGACATTGTCCGACAAGCCTGACACGATCATCGCGTCGTTTCATGGCATGCCGCAGTCTTACATCGCGAAGGGTGATCCCTATCAGGCCCAGTGCGTTGCCACCGTCGAAGCCTTGCGCAAGCGTATGGGTCTGGACGAGAAGGGCCTGATGCTGACGTTCCAGTCGCGCTTCGGCTATCAGGAATGGCTGCAGCCTTATACGGACAAGACGGTCGAGCGGCTTGCCAAGGAAGGCGTCAAGCGCATCGCGGTGGTGACACCCGGCTTCTCCGCGGATTGCATCGAAACGCTGGAGGAAATCGTGCAGGAAAACGCCGAGATCTTCCATAAGGCCGGTGGCGAGGCGTTTTCCGCCGTTCCCTGTCTCAATGACAGCGACGAAGGCATGGACATGATCCGCCAAATCGTACTGCGCGAGCTTCAGGGCTGGGTTTGAGCCAAGCCCGGTAGGCCATCCTCGGCCGCCAAAGCCCTTTCTTTCGAACCTGTTTAATTCCGCGGCTGACCAAGGACAGAGCAGCGGTCATACGCCCGTGCTAGGATCACGGTGACGAGTCGTATTGCAGTCATGGCTTGCCACCCTTTGGGAGTTGTTCATGTCCGGTTTTGATATTTTCGCGATCGCGCTGGTGTTGCTTGTCATTTTCACATTGTTCGCCGGCGTGAAAACGGTCTCGCAAGGCTACGACTGGACCATCGAGCGGTTCGGAAAATACACCCGGACACTGGAACCAGGCCTCAACATCATCGTCCCGTTCTTTGATCGTGTCGGCCGCAAGGTGAACATGATGGAGCAGGTGATCGACATTCCCGAGCAGGAGGTCATCACCAAGGACAACGCGACGGTGACGGTCGACGGTGTTGCGTTCTATCAGGTGTTCGACGCCGCGAAGGCGAGCTACGAGGTCGCGAACCTCAATCAGGCGATCGTGACGCTGACCATGACGAACATCCGCTCGGTGATGGGTTCGATGGATCTCGATCAGGTGCTGTCGCATCGTGACGAGATCAACGAGCGGCTGCTGCGCGTGGTCGATGCCGCAGTGTCGCCGTGGGGCCTCAAGGTCAACCGTATCGAGATCAAGGACATCGTTCCGCCGGCCGATCTGGTCGAAGCCATGGGCCGGCAGATGAAAGCCGAACGCGTCAAGCGTGCGGACATTCTGCAGGCCGAAGGCCAGCGGCAATCCGAAATTCTGCGCGCGGAAGGCGCCAAGCAGGCGCAGATCCTGCAGGCTGAGGGCCGGCGTGAAGCCGCGTTCCGCGATGCCGAGGCGCGTGAGCGTGCGGCAGAAGCCGAAGCCAAGGCCACGCAGATGGTGAGCGACGCCATCGCCAGCGGCAACGTCGCCTCGCTGAACTACTTTATCGCCGACAAATATATCAAGGCGTTCGGCCAGCTCGCGGATTCGCCGAACCAGAAGATCATCATGCTGCCTATGGAAGCCACCGGCATTCTGTCCTCGCTCGGCGGCATCGCCGAGATCGCCAAGGCGACCTTCGGTGAGGGCGGTGCTGCCGCCGCGCCGCGCCGTGCGTCAACCGTGCCGAACACCACGCCGACCAAGCCGGCCTGAGAAAGGCGCATGCCATGATGGACCTGTTGGCAAAATTAGGGACCTGGAATTGGCTGATCCTTGGCGTGGCGCTGATGGCTGTCGAGACCTTTGCGCCCGGCGTATTCATGCTGTGGCTCGGGCTCGCGGCTTTGATCGTCGGGTTGCTGTCGTTTGGTATCATATGGTCATGGCAGGTTCAGGTCATCGCCTTCGCCGCGCTGGCGATCGCAATGGTGCCGCTATGGCGGCACTTTGCGCGGGACCATGAGAAGCCGACCGACACGCCATTTCTCAATCGGCGGGCGGAAGGGTTGGTCGGCCGCGTCTTTACGCTCGAGAAGCCGATCATTGACGGTGTCGGGACCGTGCGGGTGGACGACACCATCTGGCGCGTGGCCGGGCCGGACGCGCCGTCCGGCAGCCGGGTGAAGGTGACCCAGGCGGATGGTGCGAGCCTGACGGTTGAGCTGGTATCCTAGGCGACGCCTGCTCGGAGAATATCGTGCAGGTGCACGATGCCGACCGGTGTTTTGCCTTCGGTCACGATCAGTGCGGTGATCTTTGACGAGTTGAGGATTTCCAGCGCCTCGCTCGCCAGCAAATCGGGCCGGATGGTCTTCGGGTTCTTGGTCATCACCTCGTCGACGCTAGCCGTCATCAGGTCGGGCCGCATGTGACGGCGCAGGTCGCCATCGGTGACGATGCCGACGATGTCGCCGCGGCCGTCGACAATGCCGACGCAGCCAAATCCCTTCGAGGTCATTTCCACCAGCGCGTCGGACATCTTGGTGCCGAGCGGCTTCACCGGCACCGCGGTCTCCTGGTGCATCAGGTCGCGCACGAACTTCAGCATCGCGCCGAGCTTGCCGGAGGGATGCAGCGTGCTGAAGTCGAGCGCGGTAAAGCCGCGGCTTTCCAGCAGCGCCACCATCAGTGCATCACCCAGCGCGAGCTGCATCACTGACGATGTGGTCGGCGCAAGATTGTGCGGGCACGCTTCACGCGCCTTCGGCAGCGTCAGCGCGATGTCGGCGGCTGCGCCCAGCGTCGAAGTCGCCTCGGACGTCACCGCGATCAGGCCGATGCGGAAGCGGCGCGAATAGGTGATGAGATTCTTCAGTTCGGCGGTCTCGCCGGACCATGACAGCGCCATGATGACATCATCAGGCGTAATCATGCCGAGATCGCCATGGCTCGCTTCCGCCGCGTGGACGAAGAACGCCGGCGTGCCGGTGGAGGCGAAGGAGGCGGCCATCTTCTTACCGATGTGGCCGGACTTGCCGAGCCCCGTCACGATCAGGCGGCCTTTGGCGTTGCGGATCAGATCGACTGCAGCCGTGAACGGCGCGCCGAGATCGGCTTCAAGCGCTGTGGCAAGGGCGGCAACGCCGCTGGCTTCTGCCTCGAGAGTCCGGAGGGCGGATGCGATCGCGGGCGATGTCGGAGGAGTCACGGTAGCTGCTGCCCGCGGTTTTGAAGTGGCCATAAAACGTTCCAGAGCGTCGTTCCAGAAGAGGGGGCGCCAGAGGCGCCGTGGTGAGCGTTGCTTAGCACGCCGCCAAACCCAATGCGACGCGCTGGTGAAGCGGAGAGTGTCCCGCGAGACGGGGGCGAACGTTAGAATCGGACCACTAGCGTCTCTCAACTCCCCATTAACCATACTTGTTTTAACTCTGTTAACGGCGTTTGCAGACGCCGGGTGACGGCGTTCCTCGTCGCAATCCACTGAATTTGTTGCGTTTTTGGAGTGGGCCCTGGCCGTTCCGGGGCTGGAGAGGTTTTGGAAGTGCCAGGTTGGCAGCGACCTTGGGGGTTGGGGGACCAGTGCTGGCGCGCGCCCGAGTGGCGTGCGCTCCCGGCCTGCCGCGTGTTGGGTACCTCATTCCTTTTGGTGGCTGCTGCTCCTGTTGTCGCCCACGCGCAGACGCTGACCTCGAACATGCTGAATCCGGTGCAGGGTGGGTTCGCGCCGCCGGAACTGTCGCCGCTGCGACGAACGGCTGAAATCGACGACGATCAGGATCAACGCCGCCGATCCGCGCCGGCGCAGTCACGCATCGGCGCGACCCCGACCTACGACATTCCGCCGGCGTCGGGAGCATCGGACACCGGCTTCGATTCGCTGAACCGGACACGAAAACGGCCGAAGCTCTATCCCGGTGCGCCGAAACCGAAATATGCCGGCCCGGGCACCCCCCCCGAATCTGCCACGCCAAATCGAAGCACGCGCGTTGCTGCGCCGGTGTCGCCGTCCGTTGCCGGCAATGCGCCGGGTCAGCCGACGCGGCGGCGGCTGCGGGTGGAAGACGATCCGTTCGCCAATGTCGGCTTCCACACCGGCAGCTTTCTGAGCAAGGCGGCTGTTGAAGTCTGGGGCGGTTACAACACCAACCCCGGCCGCATCGACACGCCCAAGGGCTCGGCGTTCTACACCGTGGCGCCTGAATTGCTGATCGCGTCGGACTGGGAACGGCATTCGCTGATCGCCGATCTGCGCGGCTCTTTCACCGGCTATGGTTCGACCTTTCCGCCCCCCGCCAGCGGCGGACCTTCGCCGATACCGACCAACCTCGATACGCCGAGCTTCGACGGCAAGATCGATGGCCGCGTCGACGTCCAGCGCGATACCCGCATCAATACGCAACTGCGGATGCGTGTCTTCACCGACAATCCCGGTTCGCCGAACATCCAGGTCGGGCTGGCGAAATATCCGTTGGCGACCGACGTAGGTGTGACCGCCGGCGTCGAGCATGATTTCAACCGCCTGCAGGTCAACGTTGCGGGACTTGCGGACCGCACCACCTATCAGCAGTCGCTGCTCACCGACGGCACGTCGACCACCAACGACGACCGCAACTTCAACCAGTTCGGCGGCCTCGCGCGCGTCAGCTACGATTTGATGCCCGGTCTCAAGCCGTTCGGCGAAGTGCAGGCCGACACGCGCGTGCACGACGTCAAGTTCGATCGCTCGGGCTTCCAGCGCGATTCAAATGGCGGCTACGTGAAAGCCGGTACCACCTTCGAGTTCTCACGGCTGCTGACCGGCGAAGCCGCCATCGGCTATTCGATGCGCACCTATCAGGACCCGCGCCTCCAGGACCTGAGCGGATTGCTGACCAGCGCCTCGCTGATATGGACTGCCAGCGGCCTCACGACGGTGACACTCGCCGCAACCTCGTCCATCGATGAAACCACGCTGCCCGGTGTCGCCGGTTCATTGTCGCGCGATTATTCCGTGCAGGTGGATCACGCATTCCGCCGCTGGCTGATCGGCACGGTCAAGGCCGGCACCGGCACCACGGATTACGACGGTGCGCGTTTCGACCGCCGCTACTTTGTCGAGGGTGATCTAGCCTACAAGTTGTCCCGCACTTTCCAGATCAAGGCGCAGGTGCGCCAGGATTGGCTGGAAAGCTCGATTGCCGATGCAAGCTCAAAGGCGACGGTGGTGATGCTGGGCGTGCGCGTGCAGCGGTAGGCGTGTGCATCTCCTCGTCGCGAGGTCTATTTTCAACTCCCATGTCTTTGCGGGGGGGGGCATCCTCCGCGGCAAACGGCTTGTTATGTGATAAATCTTAGGCCCTTTTGAATTCTGCTAAAGACGCAGAATTCTCAATTTCCGTCTTGTACATGTTCATCAAAGAAAGAATTTCATCGGCGAGTTTTCGCCAATCAGTCGCGTTCAAGTCTAAAAATTCTCCGTGTGCAATTTTATTTCTTCGATCCACTAGGCTCTCATCGATTAAGTTATATCGCGCTTCATAAGGCGCGGACGAAAAAGCTAGTGAGGAAATTATGTTGTTAAATACCTTAGAGCTCAGATTTGCTTCCGTATCTATGGCGGAAGCAAGCGACATTTTTGCTGGTTTGTTTAGTTCGCTAAAAATGAAGTCGATGGCGTCTACGTTGTTTCGAGTTTTCTTCGATTGAACAAGCGTATTCAGGTGTCCCTTGATGCCGAACACAACAAAGCAACTTTTCAGTTCGTTATATTTGAGGCCTTGGTTGTTCACGTAATTTAAATAGAGCAAAGAGGCATTTTTTATGAAGCCTTCCCAATGCGCATAAAGCAAGGTAATGCCAGCTCGGATAAGAGTTGCTTCCGTTAAGGCACCTGCGCCTCGTACGCTTAATTTTAGTCCGGCTATTTCCTTTCTTCGCCAGCTTATCTCTTTGTCCAACTCGTCTTGAAGTTGGGTTAAGGTTCTTACCTTGCTCATGAGATCGGACCCTAAGGGCGAAGAAATTCTTCAGCCATAGGGAGTAGTTTGACTAGACGAGTGGTCCCTCGAACGCCAGCTCCAGAATTTGCGCGAAAAATTTCGTTGTCCCAAAGAGATTTAGCTCTCGACAATATGAAGTCATTTCGTTGAGCTTCATTCATAGCAGAGATCGCCGCGATGTTCTTCGAGACCCCGGTTGCCAAAACCTCGTAGACGGACATAAGGAAACTACCTCGGAATTCCTCTCCATCCCATCGCTTAAATGCCTTTGTGCCCAATGCGGCATTGAGAATCGCAAAAGTTTTTTTGAACGTCGCGTCTTCTGCAGCTTGGTTAAAAGTTGTGCCTGTGGCTAGTTTTGGAAGCGCCTTATCAAGATATTCATGTACGTCGAGGCCGGGTTCATACGGCACATTGCGAAAGGAAACAAAGCGTAGCGCCAGTTCCACGCCTGCCTGTGCGTCGAGTGCTGCTTCTGTTTGATTGGTTGTGTTCAAAAAGTCAGGCGCATTGGACGCGGACACCAACCAGTCAAAGAAATCTTTATTCAGCATCACCGCAACGCAATTCCGAACTTCCTGTTGAGTAAGCCCCGCTCCGCCAGTGTTGAGCCGCTGAAAAAGCTCAAACTTGGCCTGAACATCGCTTTCCTTCTTAAGTATTTCGACGCGGAGCCGAGCTCGTTTTAATTCGAGTTGCTGTGCCTGGCCGATTCCATCGTCAGATTCTGGAGTTGATGGCTCCCAGCGTTTGCCCGCTAACGCAGGAAGAAAATTCGTACCGCTAAGAACGAGTGTGCCAAGCTCCTCTCGGCGCGGTCCTCGAAGCACGTCAACGAATTGGAAAATTGTCGATAGTCGCTGAAGCCCGTCAATAAGCTCCCAAATCCCATCTTCGTCTTGATAGACAAAGATGGGTGGGACTGGAATGCCGAGGAGGAGCGACTCAATAAACCGAGTTTTTCGTGTATCGTCCCAACGGAATAACCGCTGAAATGCAGGATGAATCTTAATCTCTTCATTCTTATAGAGATTAATTATCTCTCCTATCGACATATCATAGCTATCTGAAACGATTTCTTTTCTCGCTGCCTTAATTTCATCGGCGAGAGCCATGGTGCACCCCAGTATTTCTACGATCTAAGCCCTCACCGCAAAGTCAAAGGCAGGATCGGCAATTGCTACTGTAGGGAAATTATCGATAGGATCTGCAACTAGCAATAAGCTTCTCTTTGCGAGTGTTTGTGTACGCGTAGGCCCTTGCAACCACGTCACAGCCTCGCCGCTCACCCCAACGCAAACGAAATCCGGTAGCAGTATCCGGTCTCCGCAAACGTCGGCTCCAGCTCGGCGTGCATCTGCTTCAGCGTGACGTTGATCAGCTTGGAGCCGAAATTGTGTTTGCTGGGTGCGGAGACTTTCGGCCCGTCGCGTTCACACCAGTCGATGGCGAGCTTGGCGTCTTCAATCGACCAATCAATGTCGATGCGGCCCGCAGGCTCGGACAGCGCGCCGTATTTCACCGCGTTGGTCGTCATTTCGTGAAACACGATGCGCAGGC
Source organism: Bradyrhizobium sp. SYSU BS000235 (assembly GCF_049747295.1). NCBI lineage: Bacteria > Pseudomonadati > Pseudomonadota > Alphaproteobacteria > Hyphomicrobiales > Nitrobacteraceae > Bradyrhizobium > Bradyrhizobium sp. SYSU BS000235. The sequence goes on along the minus strand of NZ_JBMHJM010000001.1, from coordinate 1,477,370 downwards.
TACGGGCCTCGCCTCCGTTCAGCCGCACGTCCGGTCCGGTCAATACGACGCGGTCCTGTCCGTACGGTTCGCACACCGTCGCCGTCAGCAGGTCACGTAGCGACATCGCATTGTCCGCCGGATCATGCAGCAGGTCGCGATTGTCGGCCGCGATGCGCATCCGGTTGATCAGCGTGTCGGCTTCATCCTTGTCCTTCACGGTCTGCTGGACGAGCGATGTCATGACGGCAAGCATGTTCTTGCCGCGATGTTCGATCTCATGCACCAGCAGTTCGCGCTGCTGGTCGCGGTCCTGCAATTCGAACACGGTGCGCCGGTGCCGGATCGCGAGCCACACCACCAACAGGCTCGACAGCCCAAACAGGGTGAAATTCGACAGGTTCACCGATGTCAGCGGGCCGAACGAGTACGCCGGCGGAATGAACGCCCACCACACTGCGATGATGGAGAGAGGGATCGCAAACAATCCCGGCGTGCGGCCGCCGATCAGCGCGCAGATCAGAACCGCTGGAAAAAATGTTGCGAAGTACAGCGTCGAGCCGATCAGGCCGAGAAACATGCGCGCAACAACTGCGACTGCAACACATGCAAACGCCAGCCCCAGTGACCCGGCAAAACCGGGTTCGACCCGCCGATACAGAGAACGCCACCAGCTTTTCACGACAACCTGCCCTGAGCGGAGCTTTCCACAAAATTGGAACGCGGACCAGCGGCAACGAGTGTCGCAGAGGGAATAGTTCCGTCGGCAGCGATCAAACGTCGCAGCAGCAGATCGGCTTATGTCCGAAATAGGACAATCGCCCGTCGCATTGGCGACGAGCGATCAACTTGTCGTATATCGGAAACGGAAGCGCTGCAGGTCAGAGGTACTTCTTCATTTCCGCGCGCAAGTCGTCACGCAGGTCGTCGCGGTCCATGGCATAGGCAATGTTGGCGGCGAGGAAGCCGGACTTCGAGCCGCAATCGTAGCTCTTGCCCTTGAACTTGAAGCCGTAGAACGGCTGCGACTTGGCCAATCCGAGCATGGCGTCGGTGAGCTGAATCTCGCCGCCCGCACCGCGCTCCTGCGTCTCCAGCACGTTGAAGATTTCCGGCTGCAGGATGTAGCGCCCGGTGATCGAGAGATTCGACGGCGCGACGTCCTTCTTCGGCTTTTCCACCATGCCGGCGAGTTCGAACAGATCGCCCTTGGTCTTGCCGACGCCGACCACGCCGTACATGTGCACCTGATCCATCGGCACTTCCTCGACCGCCACGATGTTGGCCTTCTGCGCGCCGGCCGCGTTCGCGGCGTCGATCATCTGTTTCAGGCCGCTCGGCTTGTGCTTCACCAGCACGTCCGGCAGCAGAACGGCGAATGGTTCGTTGCCGACGATGTCGCGCGCGCACCAGACCGCGTGGCCGAGGCCGAGCGGCGCCTGCTGACGGGTGAATGACGTCGAGCCCGCTTCGGGCTGGTCGCGCTCGAGAATGTGCATTTCCTTGAGCTTGTTGCGCTCCTTCAACGTGTCCTCAAGCTCATAGGGCCGATCGAAGTGATCTTCGATGACGCCCTTGTTGCGCCCCGTCACGAACACAAGGTGCTCGATGCCGGCTTCCAGCGCCTCGTCCACCACATGCTGGATCAGCGGACGGTCGACCACTGTGAGCATTTCCTTCGGCATTGCCTTGGTGGCAGGCAGGAAGCGAGTGCCGAGACCGGCGACTGGGAAGACGGCTTTGCGGATTTTCATGAGGCTCTTTTGTGCGGCGTGAGGGAGGACAAAGGGCGGGGATCCAAATGGTTAACGTTTTAAAATTCTAGGGTCGAACATGTTCCGTTGGTAGCGTGTTTGGCCGATAGAACAAAGGCGCAAAACGGCGGATGTGTGATCGTGGTTGCCGCCATCGTGCACGGAAAGTCGGTGTTTCGGACTACCTTGCTCATGATTCGTCAGGCGCATCCCCCATGCGGTTTGGTCGTCTGGCGTGAAAATGAGCCCTCGCTTAGTCTTGTCGTGACCCGCCTCTGGCTCTGTTGCGGAGCCGTCAACCGTTCGCATCATTCGGGAGTAAACGAATAATGGACTATCGACGTCTCGGGGCCTCGGGCCTCACCGTTCCGGCGCTGTCATTCGGCACCGGCACCTTCGGCGGCGTGGGCCGTCTGGCCGGCTGGGGAAAGACCGACGCGACCGAAGCGCGCCGGCTGCTCGACATCTGCTTCGACGCCGGCGTGTCGATGTTCGATACGGCTGATGTGTATTCGCTGGGGGAATCCGAGCGCGTGCTGGGCGAAGCGCTGAAGGGCCGACGCGACAAGGCACTGATCTCCACCAAGGCCACGTTCCGTTTCGGTGATCGGCCGAACGACATCGGCTCGTCACGCTATCACCTGATCTCTGCGGTGGAAGGATCGCTGAAACGGCTCGGCACCGATTATATCGATCTCTTTCAATTGCACGGTTTCGACGCCATGACGCCGCCCGAAGAGGTGCTGTCGACCCTCGACACGCTCGTTCGCGCGGGCAAGATCCGCTACGTCGGCGTGTCGAACTTCTCCGGCTGGCACCTGATGAAGGCTCTCGCTGTTGCCGACAAATACGGATACCCGCGCTACGTCGCCAACCAGACCTACTATTCGCTGGTCGGTCGCGATTACGAGTGGGAGCTGATGCCGCTGAGCAAGGACCAGGGGATCGGCGCGGTGGTGTGGTCGCCGCTCGGCTGGGGCCGTCTCACCGGTAAGATCAGGCGCGGGCAGCCGCGACCGGAGGTCAGCCGCCTTGACACCACGGCCGAGATCGGTCCGCCCGTGCCCGACGAGCATGTCTATCGCGTGGTCGATGCGATCGACGAGATCGCGAAGGAGACCGGCAAGACCGTGCCGCAGATCGCGCTGAACTGGGTGCTGCAGCGGCCGACCGTGTCGACGGTCATCGTCGGTGCGCGCAACGAGGAGCAGCTCAAGCAGAACCTCGGCGCCATCGGCTGGAATCTGACCAAGGAACAGGTCGCCAGGCTCGATGAGGCCAGCAAGGTCACGCTGCCCTATCCCTATTGGCATCAGCGGACCACGAGTTTGGAACGCAATCCGCCCGCTGTGTGACAGGGCGGTAAAATGGCGGTGGCGATTTTGCGGTCGCCCCGTCATTGATTGGACGCGAAAAAGTGCACACTTGTTAAGACGGTGGAAACCCCGTCTGGGCCTTCTAGTGTCCGGGGCATTTTCCGGGAATACAGGCCGACATGCGGGTTTCTGAATCAATCAGCAGAACACTGTCTGCGGGTGCAACAATGCTGGCGCTGGGTGTGCTGGCAGTGGCGGTATCCGCGTGCATGATGGCCGGCGGTGGTCCGGCGCCATCCAACGGTGACGTCACCGGCTCAATTTCGCAGTCCAGTGGCCCGCGCCCTGCCGCACCGCCGCGCCGCATGGCGCAGGCGGGATCCGCAAAGGAATGGAGCGGAGAGGACGGTGCCTCCGGCCATCCGGAGATGACAGCCGCCGCCATCCGGCAGCGCGCGGCGAATTTCGACCAATGTATCGCAGGGTTCTGGCCGGAAGCCGCGCGCCGTGGCATCTCGCAGGAGAGCTTCCAGCGGTTTACGGCGGACCTTTCGCCGGACCTGCGCATCATGGACCTGGTGGATTCCCAGCCGGAATTCACCAAGGCGGTGTGGGATTATCTGGACGTGCTGGTCAACGACACGCGCCTGGCCCGCGGCCGTGAAATGCTGACGAAATACAAAGCCACCTTCGACGCGGTTGAACACGTCTACGGCGTGGATCGCTACATCGTGGCGGCGATCTGGGGCATCGAGTCGAATTACTCGACCCAGGGCGGTGACCGCAGCGTGCTGAATTCGACCGCGACGCTCGCCTGCGTCGGCCGCCGCCAGGCCTATTTCAGGGAAGAGTTTCTCGATGCGCTGGAAATTCTTCATCATGGCGACCTGACGCCGCAGCAATTGCGCGGATCATGGGCTGGCGCATTCGGCGCGACGCAGTTCATGCCGTCGGCATTCAAGCGCTTCGCGGTGGACTTCGATCGCGACGGACGCCGCAACATAGTTGATGACGTGCCGGATATTCTGGCCTCGACATCGAACATGTTCAGGAAGAACGGCTGGGTGCCGGGGCAGACATGGGGCTACGAGGTCGAGGTGCCGCCGGGCTTCAATTACATGTATGCCGACCGCTCGAAGGTCATGACGATCGCGCAGTGGGAGCATCTTGGTCTCCGCCGCGCCGGTGGCAAAGGATTTCCGCGCAACAGCGACAAGGCGTTCTTGCTTGCGCCTGCGGGTAGCGAAGGGCCGGGTTTCCTGATGCTCGGGAATTTCCGCGCCATCACGAAATACAATCCGGCAGAGGCCTATGCGCTTGCCATCGGCCACTTTGCCGATCGCCTGCGCGGCGGCGGCCCGCTGGTGCAGGCATGGCCGCGCCAGGAGCGCGTGCTGTCGCGTGCGGAGCGGCTCGAGTTGCAGGAGTTGCTGGCGCAACGCGGATTCTATCGTGGCGAACCTGACGGCAATCTCGGCGGTCAGACCCGCCAGGCCTTGCGCAGCTTTCAGGCGTCCATCGGTGCCCCGGCGGATGGCTTTGCATCGGCCGGCGTTCTGGACCGGCTGCGGCAACGCTGATGCGACAGACAGCTACTAGCCGGATGCGGGTTTCTGCGGCGCGAGAAACCGCGCGATCATAATCTTGAGCAGATCCATCGCCTTGCCCTTGTCCAGCTTTGGATCGCGGACCGGCAGGATCTTTGAGCTGTCGACCACGCTCATCAGAATCGCTGCAACAAGATCTGCATCCAGCGACGGATCGACTTCGCCGGCATCCTGACCTTTGCGCACGAGCTCGGCGAGAAGATCGCGCATTCCCTTGCTGTGCTTATGCAGGATCTCGGCAACGGCAGGATTGCGTCCGGCTTCCGCCATCATCTCCAGCAGCATCGGCCTTTGCGTACGGATGTGACGCGGCTTGGTCTGCTCCACCTCGGCGGCGAGGGTGGCGATGATGTTCGAATCCTCCGCAATGTCGCCAAGCCTCTTTGCTGCCCGCTCCAGAGCGGCATCCGCCATCGCGGCGATGATCGCCTCCTTGCTGGCGAAGTAATGGTAGAGGTGGCCGGGACTGATGCCGGCCTCGGCGCAGATCGCGGCGGTGGTCGCGCCATGAAAGCCGTCGCGGGCAAAGCAGCGCGCCGCCGCTTCCAGGATTTCCTGGCGTTTTTCCGCATGTTTGACCGGATCGACCTTGCGCATCTCAGCTCACGAATAAGTTAGATTGTTCAGTCTATCAATGATTGACCCCTCCGCCAACGGGCTTATAAATTAGACTAAGCAATCTAATTTAAGGGAGATGTCCGCAATGGCTTCTCAAGGTCCCCGCCTGTTCACCGAAGGGCCGATCGGTCCGGCACTGGTGCGTTTCGCCATTCCCGTCATGCTCGGGAACCTGCTGCAGACCGGCTATCAACTGACCGATGCCTTCTGGGTCGGGCGGCTCGGTGCCGCCGCCGTGGCAGCGGTCTCGCTCAACATGCCCGTGATGTTCCTGGTGATCGCGGCCGGTGCCGGATTCGGCATCGCCGGGGCGACGCTGTGCGCGCGCTATGCCGGCGCCGGGGACCAATCCATGGTCAATCACGTGGCGGCGCAGACCATGATGACGGTCGCGTCGATATCCGCGGTGTTCGCCATGGCGGGCTACGCCATGGCGCCGCATTTGATTCACTGGCTGGGTGTCGCTCCGGATGTCTATGCGAACGCGCTGAGTTTCATGCGCGTCTCGTTCTTTGGCGTGATCTTTGTTTTTCTCTATGCGATGTTTCAGGCGCTGATGCGTGGCGTCGGCCAGATGCGTATGCCGCTTGTGATCGTCATGTGCATGGTGGCTCTGAATTTCGCGCTCGATCCGCTCTTCATCTACGGTGCCGGTCCATTGCCGCCGCAGGGCGTGACCGGCGCGGCCTATGCGACCCTGTTGACGCAAGCGTTGGCCGCTACGGCGGGGCTGCTTCTCCTGTTTCGCGGGCGGCATGGAATCAAACTGACGCTTGCCAACCTGAAACCTGATTTCGCCTACATCAAGCGGGCGTTCCTGCTCGGCCTGCCTGGCTCGATCGAATTGTCGGCGCGGGGCTTGGGCCCGATGGCGATGTCATTTCTAGTTGCCGGATTTGGCACGCAAACGCTCGCGGCTTACGGCGTCGGCGCAAATGTGCTGCAGTTCATCACTATCCCTGCCATGGCCCTGTCGATGTCGGTTTCGACCCTGGTGGGACAGAACATCGGCGCCGGACATCATGGGCGTGCCGAGCGGGCCGCCGTGCTTGGAATTGTGATGGGCCTTGGGCTCTTGACCCTGGTCGGGATCGGCGTGTTCGCGTTTGCGCCTGTGGTCGTTGCCTTCTTCGTGCCGACCGACCCCGGGGTCATCGCGGAGGGCGCACATTTCATTCGGCTGATGTGTCTGACATGGGGCGGTATCGGCGTGCAGCTTTGCGTCGTGTCCGCCTTCCGCGCCTCGGGCAACATGATGGCGGCGATGATCGTCGCACTTGTTTCTCAATGCGTGTTCCAACTGCCTCTTGCTTACGTGCTTTCGAAGATGACATCGCTGCATGTCGAGGGCATCTGGTGGTCGTTCCCGATCGCCAACATCGCCACGGCTGTGTTTTGCATGCTCTGGTTTGCGCGCGGCGGATGGCAACGGGCAATGCCGACCAACGATGGTCGCCTTGCTGCCAGCATCACTGAAGAAGAGATCGCGGAGGAGGGGATCCGGTCCTGAGGTGCGAGAATGGCTGGGAACAATCGCGGCCATTCGCCGTCGGAAGAGCTCTTGACGGAGACCCCTGGAGAGCCGTTTATGGCGCGCGATTTCGCCCGCTGATTTCGCCCCCTTGGGGCCTGAATCTGCTATTATTTTGACGTAGCGATTTCTCCACGCTGTGAGACAGATGCCGAAACGGAAGCCTTTCCTGCGCTTGTTTACTGAACGCGGTCCGCTCATCGTCCTGGCGGTCGCGGCATCGATGATGTTCGGCATTGTTGCTCCGGCTTCGGCCCAGTTTTTTGATTTCGGCTTTGGCGGTTTCGGCCGCCGTCCGGCGCCGCAGCATCCGCAGCAGCAACGCGGGTTCTTCGCGCCGTTCGGCGATGTGTTTGGTCCCCGCTCCTCGGAGCCGCAGCAGGCCCCGCGCCCGCAGGATTTTTCGCGCGCTCCCCCACCTGCAAAGCGGGAAGCGCCAGCCGAACGCAATGTGCTGGTGCTCGGCGATGCCATGGCCGACTGGCTGGCCTATGGTCTTGAGGACGCGCTATCGGAGACGCCCGAACTCGGCGTGATCCGCAAACACAAGACCGTATCCGGTCTGATCAAATATCAGCCCAAAGGGGAGCCATCCGACTGGGCCGCGGCGGCCAAGAGCATTCTCGCCACCGAGAAGCCGGATGCGATCGTTGTGATGCTGGGCCTCCATGATCGCATTCCGATCCGTGAGCCGGAAAAGAAGGCCGACGCCAAAAGCACCGACAAGAGTAACGATAAAGCCGACAAGAAGGGCGCGAAGAAACCCGACGACAAGGCGGCCGACGGCAAGCCTGCAGATAACAAGACCGCGGACAGCAAGCCGGCAGAAGCCAAGCCCGGTGACACCAAGCCCGCTGACAGTGAAGTCGCTCCCGATGACGACGAGCAGCCCAGCATTGTCGCGCCAGAGAAAGCTGCGCGCTCGGGCGGTGGCTCCTATGAATTCCGTGACGACCGCTGGGTCGAACTTTACACGAAAAAAATCGAGGAGATGATCGCAGTCCTGAAGACCAAGGGCGTGCCGGTCCTCTGGGTCGGCCTGCCTGCGGTGCGCGGCCCGAAGGCGACATCGGACATGCTGTTCCTCGATGCGCTTTATCGCGACGCTGCCGGCAAGGCCGGGATCACCTATGTCGATGTGTGGGATGGGTTCGTCGATGATTCGGGACGTTTTGCACAGCAAGGTCCGGACTTCGAAGGTCAGATCCGCCGGCTGCGATCGTCGGACGGCGTATTCTTCACCAAGGCCGGCGCGCGCAAGCTTGCGCACTATACTGAGCGCGAAATCCGCCGTGTCCTTGGATCGCGAACCGCGCCGGTGGAATTGCCAACGGAGCCTGAAGCCAGTGTCGGCCCCAGTGTCACGCCTGATGCCGCCGGACGGCCGCGTCCGCTCGTCGGACCGATCATGCCGCTGGTGGCGTCGTCAGTCGGTGGCGATGAACTGTTGGGTGGGACGGGCGCGCGCCCCACATCGGTTGATGCGTTGACCTCACGCACTCTGGTCAAAGGTGACCCGTTGAGCCCGCCCGCAGGCCGCGCGGACGATTTTTCATGGCCGCGGCGTGAAGTCGGATCGTTGACGGCCCCCGCAGGAGATCCGGCTGTCGTCGCCGCGCCATCGGACGGTTCTGCAGCAGCAGCTTCAGCTGCGAAGCCGAAGCCGAAGAGGCCACCGCAATCCGTCGCGCAAGGCTCAGTTGACGGGCAGGCACAAGGTGGTTCTTCGCGTCAGCGCGCGCCCCGCGAAGCGCCTCACCCTGCGCCGAGTGGATTTTCGTCCTTCTTCCCGTGGTTCTCACGCTGAGAATTTGGAGCGGACTTGTTCCGTTCCAACACTAAAATTCTGCAAAGTTCCAACGCGCTTTTTCCGGAACGGTCGGGGTGAGGAGTCGTTGGTCATTCTCTGAAATGCGTACTGGAGGATGACATGAGAATTCGTACAGCGGTGGCCGTTGCCGTCCTTGCCCTGTCGCCAAGTCTGGCGTTTGCGCAGGCCGCCACCATTGAAGGCGCGAACAACGGCGCAGCTACCGGCGGTGCAGTTGCTGGTCCGCTTGGCGCTGCGGTCGGTGGTACAGTCGGCGCGGCCGTCGGTGCAGCCGTCGATATCCCGACAGCTGTGATTTCGTCGGTGACCGGCGCACCTGCACATTCAGTCGTCGTGCGTGAGCGTGTCGTCGTCGGCGAACCGCTGCCGACATACGTCGAAGTCCACCCTGTGCCGCGCCATGCCGAATACAGCTACGCGGTGGTGAACAATCAGCGCGTGATCGTTGAACCGCGCACCCGCCGCGTCATCCGCGTCATCGAGTAATCCGACCCGATGGATGCGGAGAAAAGGGCCCCGCCACTGGACGGGGCCTTTTTCTCTGGCCGCGTCGAGACCGCCATGCGAGCCGGTGGTCTTCACACCGCGCGTCGGGGAAGTCATGAATCAAAAAGCCCCGCACGATGGCGGGGCTTTTTTATTTTTTTGGCGACGCTGATCAGCGGGGCAGGGTGGTCGATCCCATCAGGAACTGATCGATCGATGCCGCGCACTGGCGGCCTTCACGGATCGCCCAGACGACGAGCGATTGGCCGCGGCGCATGTCGCCCGAGGAGAACACCTTCGGGATCGACGTCCGATAGTCGTTGGTGGAGGCGCGCACGTTGCCGCGCGGATCGAGTTCGACGCCGAGCTTCTTGAGCAGGCCCTCATGCACCGGATGCACGAAACCCATGGCCAGAAGCACCAGCTCGGCCTTCAGTTCAAACTCGCTGCCCGGCACCGGCTGAAACTTCTCGTCCACATGGACGCAATGCAGCTTCGCCACCTTGCCGTTTTCGCCGGAGAATTTTTGCGTCAGCACGGCGTAGTCGCGCTTGGCGCCTTCCGCCTGACTCGACGACGTGCGCATCTTGAGCGGCCAGTTCGGCCAAGTTAGCCCCTTGTTCTCGCGCTCCGGCGGAGCCGTCATGATTTCGAGCTGTGTGACTGAGGATGCACCCTGACGGATCGACGTGCCGATGCAATCCGAACCGGTGTCGCCGCCGCCGATCACCACCACATCCTTGCCCTTGGCAAGAATCTCGCGGGTGCCGTTCAACGGCTCGTTGCCGACGCGGCGGTTCTGTTGCGGCAGAAAATCCATCGCGTAGTGGACGCCGTCGAGATCGCGGCCGGGGATCGGCAGATCTCGCGGCGCTTCTGCACCGCCGGTCAGCGCCACCGCGTCGAAGTTCTTCAAGAGATCCTGCGGATCGGTCGCGCCGGCATAAGCGCCGCCCACCACGGTGTTGTAGTGGAAGACCACGCCTTCGGCTTCCATCTGCGCCACGCGGCGGTCGATGATGCCCTTTTCCATCTTGAAGTCCGGAATGCCGTAGCGGAGCAGGCCGCCGGCCTTGGCGAACTTCTCGAACACGTGGACGTCGTGACCGGCACGCGCAAGCTGCTGTGCGGCGGCAAGGCCGGCGGGGCCGGAGCCGACGACGGCAACCTTCTTGCCGGTCTTCTGCGCGGCGATTTCCGGTCTGAGCCAGCCGTTATCCCAGGCGCGATCGACGATGGCACATTCGATGGTTTTGATCGTGACCGGATTGTCGTTGATGTTCAGCGTGCAGGACGCTTCGCATGGTGCCGGACAAATGCGGCCGGTGAATTCCGGGAAATTGTTGGTCGAATGCAGATTGCGCGACGCTTCTTCCCAGTTGCCGTTGTAGACGAGGTCATTCCAGTCCGGGATCTGGTTGTTGACCGGACAACCGGGCGTGCCGGGTTGAACCGAGCCGGTGCCATGGCAATACGGAATGCCGCAATTCATGCAGCGCGCTGCCTGATCGCGAACGTCCTTCTCGCTCAGCGGAATGACGAATTCCTTGAAATTCTTCACCCGCTCCGCAACCGGCGCGTACTGGCGCTCACTGCGCTCGATCTCGAGAAAACCTGTAACCTTACCCATTAAACCCGAAGCTCCGACAAGGAGAATTCAAAAACCGATTTGCTCATGCGCCGATTGCGATTTTCGGCTCTTCCGGCTCGCGCGATTTCATCTCTTTCAGCGCGCGGCGGTATTCGACCGGCATGACCTTGCGGAACATCGGCAGATACGTCTTCCAGTTCGCGAGAATATGCTGCGCCCGCGCCGAGCCAGTGAGCTTGGCGTGACGTGTAATCAGAACATGCAGGCGCTCGACGTCCTCGCCAAGCAGGTTCGCAAACACGTCGACGCGGCCATGGGCCTCGAGATCGCCACTCTGGTGGAACGCGTTCTCGTTGATGAGCTCTTCCGAGAGCACCGGCTCGAGATCGACCATCGCCATATTGCAGCGCTTCTCAAAGGTGCCGTCCTCGTCGATGACGTAGGCGACGCCGCCGGACATGCCGGCCGCGAAGTTGCGGCCGGTCCGGCCGAGCACCACGACGATACCGCCGGTCATGTATTCGCAGCAGTGATCGCCGGCACCTTCGACAACGGCGACCGCGCCTGAGTTACGCACGGCGAAACGCTCGCCGGCCACACCCTGCAGATAGGCTTCGCCCTCGATCGCGCCGTAAAGGACGGTGTTGCCAACGATGATGGACTCTTCCGGAACGATGCCCGAAATCCGCGGCGGGCGCACGATGATGCGGCCACCGGAGAGACCCTTGCCGACATAGTCATTGCCTTCGCCTTCGAGGTCGAAGGTGACGCCACGTGTGAGCCATGCGCCGAACGCCTGACCTGCGGTGCCCTTGAGGCTGACGTGAATGGTGTCGAGCGGCAGACCTTCATGGCCGTAGGCCTTGGCCACCGCACCCGACAGCATCGCGCCCGCGCTGCGGTCGGTGTTGTGAATCTCGGCGGAGATCTTCACGGGCGCGCCGCGGTCGATCGCTGCGCGCGCTTCCTTGATGAGCGTGCGGTCGAGCACGTTGTCCAGATGATGGTCCTGCGCTTCCGCGTGGTAGATCTTCTGACCGGGCAGCGCCTGCTGCTTGTAGAACAGCTTCGAGAAGTCGAGGCCCTTCGCCTTCCAGTGCGCCACCAGGCGGGTCTGGTCGAGCATCTGGCTCTGGCCGACCATCTCCTGGAAGGTGCGGAAGCCGAGCGAGGCCATGATCTCGCGCACTTCCTCGGCGACGAAGAAGAAGTAGTTGATCACGTGCTCGGGCTGGCCGGTGAAGCGCTTGCGCAGCACCGGGTCCTGCGTCGCGACGCCGACCGGGCAGGTGTTGAGATGGCACTTGCGCATCATGATGCAGCCGGCCGCGATCAGCGGTGCGGTGGCGAAGCCCATTTCATCCGCACCGAGCAGGGCGCCGATGACGACGTCGCGGCCGGTCCGGAAACCGCCGTCCACCTGCACCACGATACGGCTGCGCAGCCGTTCTCGCACCAGCGTCTGGTGGGTTTCGGCGATGCCGAGCTCCCACGGCGAGCCGGCGTGCTTGATCGAGGTGAGAGGTGAAGCGCCCGTTCCGCCCTCGAAGCCGGAAATGGTGACGTGGTCGGCGCGTGCCTTGGCAACGCCGGCGGCAACCGTTCCGACGCCGATTTCGGAGACCAGCTTCACCGATACCTGACCGTCCGGATTGACGTTCTTGAGGTCGTAGATGAGCTGCGCGAGATCTTCGATCGAGTAAATGTCATGGTGCGGCGGTGGCGAGATGAGGCCGACGCCCGGAGTGGAGTGGCGCACTTTGGCGATGGTCGCGTCGACCTTGTGGCCGGGCAGTTGACCGCCTTCGCCGGGCTTCGCGCCCTGCGCCATCTTGATCTGCATCATGTCGGAGTTGACGAGATATTCCGTCGTCACGCCGAACCGGCCCGACGCCACCTGCTTGATCGCCGAACGCAGTGAATCGCCGTTCGGAAGCGGCTTGAAGCGATCCGCTTCCTCGCCGCCTTCGCCGGTGTTGGACTTGCCGCCGATGCGGTTCATGGCGACCGCAAGCGTGGTGTGGGCTTCACGGGAAATAGAGCCGAACGACATTGCGCCGGTAGCGAAGCGCTTGACGATGTCCTTCGCCGGCTCGACCTGGTCGAGCGGCACCGGCTTGCGCTTGTCGTCTTCGGCGGTCTTGATCCGGAACAGGCCGCGCAGCGTCAACAACCGCTCGGATTGTTCGTTCAGAACCTTGGCGAATGACCGATAGCGCTCCTGCGAATTGCCGCGCACGGCATGCTGGAGCAGCGAAACGGTTTCGGCATTCCACGCGTGCTCTTCACCGCGGGAGCGGAAAGCATATTCGCCGCCGACATCAAGCGCCGTCTTGTAGACCTGTTCCTCGCCGAAGGCTTCGGAATGACGACGTGCGGTCTCCTCGGCGATTTCGGCGAGGCCGACGCCTTCGATGCGCGTGTGCGTGCCCGCGAAATACTTCGCGACGAAATCCGCCTTCAGGCCGACGGCGTCGAAAATCTGCGCGCCGCAATAGGACTGATAGGTGGAGATGCCCATCTTCGACATGACCTTGAGCAGGCCCTTGCCGATCGACTTGATGTAGCGCTTGACGATTTCCTTGTCGTCGAGCTTGGCCGGCAACTGGTCCTTCATCGCGATGATGGACTCGAATGCCAGATATGGATTGATCGCTTCGGCGCCATAGCCCGCAAGACAGGCGAAGTGATGCACTTCGCGCGGCTCACCGGACTCGACCACGAGGCCGACCGACGTGCGCAGGCCGACGCGGATCAGGTGATGATGCACGGCGGCGCAGGCCAGCAGCGACGGAATAGGGATACGGTCGGATCCGGCAGCGCGGTCCGACAGGATGATGATGTTGACGCCTTCACGCACGGCCGCTTCAGCGCGTCCGCACAGCTCGTCAAGCACCTGCTCCATGCCCGAGGCCCCGAGGCCGGCATGGAAGGTGGTGTCGAGCGCGCGCGACTTGAAGTGATTGTCGGCGACCTCCGAGATCGAGCGGATCTTCTCGAGGTCCGCGTCGGTCAGGATCGGCTGACGCACTTCGAGGCGCTTGGTCTTCGACAGGCCTTCAAGGTCGAACAGGTTCGGGCGAGGGCCGATGATTGAGACGAGGCTCATCACCAGCTCTTCGCGGATCGGGTCGATCGGCGGATTGGTCACCTGCGCGAAGTTCTGCTTGAAGTAGGTGAACAGCGACTTCGGCTTGTTCGACAGCGCCGACAGCGGCGTGTCGGTGCCCATGGAGCCCGCGGCTTCTTCGCCGGTGGACGCCATCGGTGTCATCAGGATGCTGAGGTCCTCCTGGCTGTAGCCAAACGTCTGCTGACGATCGAGCAGCGACAGGTTTGAGCGCGAGGCCTTGGCCGGAGATTCAGCCATGTCTTCGAGCACGATCTGCGTGCGGTCGAGCCACTCGCGATAAGGATGGCTCCTGGACAGCTCCGCCTTGATCTCGTCGTCAGGGATGAGGCGGCCCTGCTGCAGATCGACCAGCAACATCTTGCCAGGCTGCAGGCGCCACTTGGTGACGATCTGGTCCTCCGGAATCGTCAGCACGCCCATTTCGGACGCCATGACGATACGGTCATCCTTGGTGACGAGATAGCGCGCTGGACGAAGACCGTTGCGGTCGAGCGTCGCGCCGATCTGGCGGCCGTCGGTGAAGGCGATGGCCGCGGGGCCGTCCCACGGCTCCATCAGGGCCGCATGATATTCGTAGAAGGAGCGGCGCTTCTCATCCATCAACGGATTGCCGGCCCACGCTTCCGGAATCATCATCATCACGGCATGGGACAGCGAGTAGCCGCCCTGCACGAGGAATTCGAGTGCGTTGTCGAAGCACGCCGTGTCGGACTGGCCTTCGTAGGAGATCGGCCAAAGCTTGGTGATGTCTTCGCCGTAGAGCTCCGAGCTTACCGACGCCTGGCGTGCGGCCATCCAGTTGACGTTGCCGCGCAGCGTGTTGATCTCGCCGTTGTGCGCGATCATGCGATAGGGATGCGCCAGCGACCACGCCGGGAAGGTGTTGGTCGAGAAGCGCTGGTGAACCAGCGCCAGCGCGGATTCGAAATCCGCTTCGTGCAGGTCGGGATAGTACTTGCCGAGCTGGTCGGCGAGGAACATGCCCTTGTAGACGACGGTCCGGCACGACATCGACATCGGATAGTACCCGGCAAGCGACCGCTCGCGACGCTGATAGATCGCGTTCGAGATCGCCTTGCGCAGGATGTAGAGATGACGTTCGAAATCGTCTTCCGACTTGGTGTCCTCGCCGCGGCCGATGAACACTTGCATCACATTCGGCTCGGTCGGCTTGACCGTCTCACCGAGCGATGAGTTGTCGGTTGGCACTTCGCGCCAGCCGATCAGCGTCAGGTGCTCTTTCTTGACCTGATCCGCGACGATGCCCTGGATGACTTCGCGCCATGGCTTTTCGCGCGGCATGAAGAGAGAGCCCACGGCATAGTCGCCGGGCTTCGGCAGCGTGAAGCCGAGTTCCTTCGCCTTGCGGGCGAAGAATGCATGCGGAATCTGCACGAGAATGCCTGCGCCGTCACCGGCGCGCGGGTCGGCGCCCACAGCGCCGCGATGCTCGAGGTTGCAAAGAATGTTGATCGCATCGCTGACGATCTGATGCGATTTCTTGCCCTTGATGTTGGCGATGAAGCCGACACCGCAGGAGTCTTTTTCCAGCGCGGGATCGTACAGACCCTCGGCTGCCGGGCGCCAAGTGTGTTCACGTGGTTTCAAGGCCTGGTCCGCCATGGGCGCATCCACCTTGATGTCGTCACGCTCGAACTCTGACCCGCTCATTCTTATCCCCACGCTTCCTTAGAAGCTGTCTATTTAAACCCATTTTGGCCGCAGCTTCGACCTTGCGGCACCCTGAAGGCCACCGCTCGCATCTGACGAGCCTTGCTTTCGAAAGTGCAGTTCGCTCGTGCCGTCTCCGGTTCACATGCGGCCTGCTTAACTGGTCAGTGTTGCGAGGGACTCGCAACTACTGTGCCGGGCTTCCCCGGAAAATTGGGACAGTGATACTGTCCTAACCACGAGATTGCCAAACTTTTTCCTATCACACAAGCGCGCCTGAGTCCCTGCTGGGATAGCCCAAAGTCGACATCGTCCCCGCGTGCCTTGCGAATACGACAAAGGCGCCGCTGTGCGGCCAAAGCTCCGCCCAAATCCGACACGACAGTCGTCGCAGACCTTAACGGTCTGAAACGGTTCTTTGGGGGCACTAAGGGAGCGTTATGTAATGGCGTTGTTCTCGGGGAAAAGGCTTGTTTGGCAGGCTTTTGCGGCTGGCGTGGTAATCTCGGCTTCTTTGGCTGCGCAGCCTGCGATGGCGGCGGATGATCTCCCGGTGGTGGACGATATGGGCGGGCCGCCGCCGATCGAAGATGAAGTCGCGCCCCCACCGCGCTATTATGCACCGGCACCTCATGTGCAGAGGCCCTATGCGCCGGAAGTTTACGAGCGCGACTCCTATGCCCCGCCTCCGATCCGGGTTGAACGAACCGGGCTGTATCCCCGACCTGTGCTGCCGCCCTATCAGGTCGCCACCATCGTCCGCTCCTCAGGATATATCCCGCTCGGCCCGGTCGCACGGCGCGGTTGGGTTTACACCATGGCTGCGGCCGGTCCCCGTGGCATTGAGGGCCGGCTGGTCATTGATGCCCGTACCGGCCGGATCATGCGCTTTGCTCCGGCGCTCGCCGTGGGCGACGCAATGGCCTACGGGCCTCCCCCGGGACGGCCGCTTTATCAACAGGATTACCGCCGCGCGCCGCGCCCGCCGGCACCGGTTCCACACGTCGCCAAGGGCAATGTCCACGGTGGGACGCCGAAGGTCGCCAGCCAGTCGCCGTCAGCGCCCGCACCGACTCCTTCTGCCACTTCGAGCGAGTCATCCGGGGCCGCGAAGACCGCAGCAACGTCTGCGGCACAACATCCGGCCGGATCGCCGGCAGCTGAACGGCCGGCTGCGGTGGCGCCGTTGGACAAGACTGCGGAGGCGAAACCTGCTGCGACTGTCGGTGCGGTTGCGCAGCCACCTGCGGCGGCGCCGACAGCGTCTACGCTGAAGCTCTGGCCGACGCAGGCCATGCCTCCGGTGCAGCCACTAGATTGATCTTTCCGTTCTGGGACGGGGAAGACAGGTGGGACGCGTCGTCCTCACTTCGGTGAGGGCGACGTTGTCGTCTGATGCTTATCTTTGAAGCCATCGACGAAGGTCGCACTTCGGATGTCGCGCGCCTCGAAGGATCGAAAAAAAAGCGCCCCGGGGGATCGGGGCGCTTTGCAGTCTACGGGAGGTTATGAGGCGATAGCTTAGGCCGCAGCCTTCTCGGTGACCTGCGGAGCACTCGACGCCGACGTGGTGATCGGAATCTGGCGAGGCTTGGCAGCCTCCGGAATCTCGCGGACGAGATCCACATGGAGCAGGCCGTTCTCAAGCGAAGCGTTCTTCACCTGCACGAAGTCGGCAAGCTGGAACTGACGCTCGAATGCGCGCGACGCGATGCCGCGATAGAGTACCTCGGACTGGCCTTTGCTGTTCTCATTCGCAACTTTCTCGCCCTTGATCGTCAGCGTGTTTTCCTTCGCGACAATCGAGATTTCATTTTGCGAGAAACCGGATACGGCGACAGTAATTCGGAAGTCGTTCTCGCCGGTGCGCTCAATGTTGTAGGGCGGATAGCCCGGTGCGCCATCGCCGTTCGCTTGATCGAGCAGCGAAAACAGGCGGTCAAAGCCAACGGTGGAACGATAAAACGGGGTGAGATCGAAAGTACGCATGGTTTAGTCCTCCTAATGAGCGACCAGCGCGTTCTTCTGGCGTGACGGCCTCGTCCAAGAAACTCTCGTCCGAGAGACCGGTCTCGCAAGCACAACGCGCCACTCTTTGGGTGAAGAGCAGACAACCCGCCATTGGGCCGGGTTTTCGTTCTGCGTGCAGCCTAGAGAGGCCTGCACGAAACTGATATGGGAGGGGTCTCCGGGCGTTCAAGAGGGATTCGATCTCTCTTTTGGTCGCCGTTTCCTGCCGGATTTCATGATTCATTTGCCCCCACCGGTCCCGCCCATGACTCTTGTTTCCACGCCGTCCAATCCTGTGCCCGACAATGTCGTGAGCGGCACCATCAAGACGCCGGATGGCGCTGAACTCAGGTTCGCGCGCTGGCAGCCGCCCGCCAACCGCAGGGGCACGGTCTGTGTTTTCACGGGGCGTGCCGAATCCATCGAGAAGTATTTCGAGACCGTGCGGGACTTGCGCGAGCGTGGCTTCGCAGTCGCGATGATCGATTGGCGCGGGCAGGGGCATTCGTCGCGGCAATTGCGTGATCCGCGGAAAGGCTATGTGCGGCGATTTTCCGATTTCGAAATCGATGTCGAAACCTTCGTCCAGCAGGTCATGCTGCCGGATTGTCCGCCGCCTTACTTTGCGCTGGCCCACTCGATGGGCGGCGCCGTGCTGCTCCGCGTGGCGCGGTCCGGCAAGCGCTGGTTCGATCGCATCGTTCTCTCGGCGCCGATGATCGACCTGCCCGGTTTGAGCATGAAGAGACCGACACGAATGCTGGTGCGTGGGCTGCGCTGGCTCGGGATGGGCGGCAACTATGTCCCCGGCGGCAACAGCAAGCTGGTCGGGACGAACGGCTTCATCGGAAATCCTCTGACGTCAGATCCGGTTCGCTACGCGCGCAACGTCGCGATCCTCGATGAGGATCCGACGCTCGGTATTGCCTCTCCCACAGTGGCGTGGGCGGATTCCGCGTTCAAGGCGATGATGGATTTCCGCGCGCTGGATTATCCATCCCGCATCCGCCAACCGATTTTGATGATCGCCGCCAGCAGCGATACGGTCGTTTCCACCGCGGCGATCGAAGAATTCGCCTATCACCTGCGCGCCGGGTCGCACCTCGTCATCGCCGGCTCCAAACACGAAATTCTGCAGGAGCAGGATCGTTACCGCCAGCAGTTCTGGGCTGCATTCGACGCTTTCGTGCCGGGCACGCCGTTGTTCGGCTAGTGTCCCGAATCCAAAGTTCGCCTCATCGTGCAGCGCGCTCCGTAGCGAACTTTGGATTCGAGAGGACACTAGCAAATTTATGATTCTAGTGTGGTTTAGGCTCAGAAGTTCGCTGGAACGACGCGCGGGAAAACTGGAGCGAACTTCTGAACCACCACACTAGCTGCGGTCAAAGCGCCTTGGTCATGTAAACGCGCTTCAGACCTCTTCCCTCGCCGCGATGGGTCTCGACGAAACCGAGGTATTTGTAGCGCGCCTGGTTTTCCGTCATCAGTTCGTGCGTGAACAGGCGAATGCTGTTGTAACCCGCAGCCCGTGCCTGCTCCTCGGCGAATGCGATCAATCGATTGCCGTATCCTTTGCCTTGTGCCTCGGGTCGGACGGCGACGTTGTCCAGCAGCATCGTCTTGTCCTCGGGAATGAGCACGACGAGACCTTCGATATTGGCACCGTCTTCAAGAACATACACACGGCCTTGCGCCACCAACTCATCGTAGTCGTCATGCATGGGGCCGGGTTTCTGTCCGATGCGAGGAAGATAGACCACATAGGCCGCATGAACGATTGCCGCTACAACGGCGGCATCTTCAGCGCGAGCGAGACGAATCATGATGGGAGCCTGCATACTAGTGGTCCGATTCTAACGTTCGCATCCTGTTTGAGGCAGGCGCTTTTTGCGAACGTTAGAATCAAGGGACCACTAGCAAATATTGGTTGCTAGTGGAGTTCTGGATTTGACATTCGCTTTATCGGTGTGCGGCAAACGGGGAGCGAATGTCAAATCCACTCCACTAGTGACTGATGTGCAGCTTATCGCATCACAGCGCGGGTGAAAGATGCTTGGTATCCATGATCTCTGGCTGTTCGTTCTCTCCGGCTTTCTGCTCAATGTCACGCCCGGCCCCGATACGGCCTACATCGTCGGGCGCAGCATCCAGCTTGGCTGGCGCGGGGGCATTGCCGCAGCCCTTGGCATTTGTTGCGGCTGCCTGGTGCATGTCTTCGCCGCCGCTATCGGTCTGTCGGCGCTGCTTGCCGCATCCTCCGTAGCTTTTACAATCGTGAAGCTGATTGGTGCGCTTTATCTCTGCTGGATGGGCATTCGGATGGTGCTCAGCGCTGGAGCGGCGAATGCAGCGCCCATTCCCGACGGGCCAGCCAGTCTGCGGACGGTGTTCTGGCAGGGTGTATTGACCAACGCCCTGAATCCAAAAGTGGCGCTATTTTTTCTGGCGTTCCTGCCGCAGTTCGTCGCCGCCGACTCGCCGCACAAGGCGCTCGCTTTTGTGATCCTGGGGATCATTTTCAACATCAACGGCACGCTGTGGAATTGTGGCGTGGCGGTCGTCGCTGCGAAAGCCGCATACCGTGCGAGACAGGCGAGGCGAGCGGCGGTCTGGGTCAACCGCTCGCTCGGCGCGCTGTTCGTCTATCTCGGGGTCCGCGTCGCGATGATCGAGGCGCGTTAATTCGATTTGGCGGGCGCGGCTGGCTCTGCAGCAGCCTGTGACGCGCGGCCGACGCTGACGCTCAAGAGGCCCTGGCCCCAGATGCGTTTCGCAACCCGCTTGGCATCATCCAGCGTGACGGCATCGACGATGGCATTGCGTTTCTCGATGTAGTCGATGCCGAGGTTGTCGAGCTGATATTGGACAAGTGCGCTTGCGATCTTTGACGACGTGTCGAGCGCCAGCATCTGCGATCCCTTGAGGTACGATTTCGCCTCATCCAGCTCCTGCTGCGTCGGACCTTCGCGGCCCATCCGTGCGATTTCACTGGTGATGGTGTCGAGCGTCTCGGTGGCCTTGTCGGCGCGCGTGGCCGTGGTCCCGGCAAAGACCGACGACTTGTTCATCCAGATCAGGGACTGCGACACGGAATAGGCGAGGCCGCGCTTCTCGCGCACTTCCTTGTAAAGCCGCGACGACAGGGTGCCGCCGCCCAGGATGTGGTTCACGATATAAGCGGCCATGAAGTCTGGATCGTTGCGCGCAATGCCGGGGCCACCGAAGTTGATGGAGCTCTGCGGCACGTCGAGCATCACAAATGCGTGTCGCGGGGGCTTCGCCGCGTCAATTGCAGGGACTGCTTTCAGGTCTGCCTTGGCGGGCAGTGCCCCGAATGTCTTGTCGAGCAGCTTGCCGAGGGTTTCGGCATCGATGTCGCCGACGACGGCAACCTTCAATGTGTCTTTCGCCAGGACACGGTGGGCATAATCCCTGAGGTCCGCAGCCTGAATGGCTGAAAGGCTCTCCACCGTGCCGTTCGGCCGCCATGCATACGGGTGCGTGCCGAAGGCTTCTTCCCAGAAGCGATGGCCCGCGATGCTGACGGGATTCGTGGTCTCGCGGCGCGCATTCGAGATCATCTGCGAGCGGACGCGTTCCAGCGGTTCGGCATCGAACCGCGGCGAGGTGAGGGCCAGCCGCAGCAAATCGAAGGCTTCGCCACTGTCACCCTTCAGCATGCGCATGGAGCCGCGGACATAATCGCGGGTGACGGAAAAATTCATCGTGATGGCACGGCGCTCGAGGCGCTCGTGGAATGCCTTGCTGTCGAGATCGCCGGCGCCTTCATCAAGCATGTTGGTGGTGAAGCTGCCGATGCCCTGTTTGTCTGCCGTATCTTGCGTCGATCCGCCGGTGAAGGCGTATTCCATTGCCACCAGGGGAACGGTGGCATCCTGGACGAACCATGCTTCGATACCGCCGGGGGAGACCAGTCGCTGGATCTTCGTCGCGGCGGATGCAGGATTGGAGGCCGCGAAAAGCGATGTTGCCGCAACAACAAGCGCGGCTGCAATACGGGGTAGGTCCCGGCGTGTGGTGATCACGAACGTTTCTCCTCACGCTTGGCGGCTGTCGCCGTCGTATCCTTGATCAGGTAACCGGTGACCGAACGTTTCTTTTCGAGCCAGGTCTTGGCGGCGTCACGCACCTGCTCGGCTGTGACGGCGCGCACGCGATCCGGCCAGCTTCTGATGTCGTCGACACTGAGACCGACCGTCACCGCTGCGCCGTACCACCGCGCCAGCGTGGTCTGGCTGTCCTGCGCGTAGATTGCTTCCGCGATCATCTGCGTTTTCACGCGTTCGAGATCCGCTGCCGGGACCGGATTCTTGGCAAGTTCGGTGATGACCGCGTCGATGCCTTGCTCAAGCTGCGAAAATTCCACGCCGGGCTTGGGCGACGCGGAGATGCCGAATTGAGAAGGGTCGATTGCAGTGCCTTGGTACCAGGCACCGGCGCTGACCGCGAGCGGCTTGTCCACCACCAGCGCTCGATAGAGATATGAATTGCTGCCGCTGCCCATCAGTTGCGCGAGCACTTCGAGTGCGGCGCTTTCCGCAGGCGCGGCCGACACGGCGGACGGAACCAGGTAGTAGCGGCGCATGGTCGGTTGTTCGACGCGCGGATCGGCAAGCGTCACGCTGCGCGGAGCTGCGGGAGGCGGCTCCTGCGGCCGAACGCGATGCGCGGGGATGGAGGGTTGCGGCGGCACCTTGCCAAAGGTCGCCTCGATGGTTGGGCGGATATCGTCCGCGGTGACATCCCCGGCGATCACCAGCGTGGCGTTGTTGGGCGCGTAGAAGCGTTTGTAAAACGCCAGAGCATCTTCCCGGTTGAGCTTCTCAATTTCGTTGCGCCACCCGATGACCGGTCGGCCATAGGGATGGTTGAGATACAGCGCCGCCATGATCTGTTCGGTGAGCCGCGCATCGGGATTGTTGGCGACGCGCATGTTGTACTCTTCCAGCACGACGTCGCGTTCCGGCAGAACATTTTCGTCCTTCAAGACGAGCCCGGTCATACGATCCGCCTCGAACGTCATCATGGTCGCGAGCTGGTCGCGCGGCACGCGCTGGAAATAAGCAGTGTAATCCGTGGATGTGAAGGCGTTCTCGTTGCCGCCGATCCGGGCAATGACGCCGGAGAATTCGCCGGCGGGATGAGCTTCGGTCCCCTTGAACATTAGGTGTTCGAGGAAGTGCGCCAGTCCGGACTTGCCGGGCGTCTCGTCGGCAGACCCGACCTTGTACCAGATCATCTGCGTCACCACCGGCGTACGGTGATCCGGAATGACGATGACGTTCAGTCCATTGTTGAGTGTGAACGTGGCGGGGCGTGTACCTGTTTGTGCCGTGACCGATTGAGCGGCAGCAGGCGACATCAAAATGCCGAGCGCCGCGGCGGCTCGGACGACGGATCGGCGAGAGAATGTCATATCTTGTTCCCGAACTGCGGACACACCGCTGGGACAAGTTCAGGGCCGCAAGAGGCGGCATTGCAAGGCCCTGAAACGATCGCACTGAGCTGGATCGTGGTCATTCGGCTGCAGCAATCAATCGGCAGCAACTGGGATTCTTAGTCCCAAATCTTCTCACACTTCCCGGAAGCGGCATCGCAAACCAGCTTCGGAGCCCGTTCCTTGCCGTCTCCCAAACCGTAGGCGTAACTCGGCGACGGCGTCTGGTAGCCGACCGGCGGCTGGGTCAGTTCGTCGCGATCAGGTTCTTTCTCGAATTTCGCGGTCTCTTTCTTCTCCTTGGAGAATGGATTCTTGAACAACCCACCCACATAACCAAGCTCAGATGGCATCAGCATGAACGGCCTGTCTGAGCCGTTGCTCCCTGGACTATTCGTGTCGGCGGTTCGGTCGGCGCCTTTCGGAGCCCGTGCCGCGAGTTCGCTCGGCAGCAACGGCATGCGGGCTTCTTCGGGGCTGATGGGCTTCTGTTTGCGCGCTTCCTTCGCCGCCTTGCGTTCCGCTTCGTCGGGATCCTTCGGCCAGTTCGGAGCAAGTTTCGGCTTGCCGGTTTCAGGCCGCGGCAGGTCGATCTTGGAAGGAACGACCAATGGCGAACGTTCGCGGTAATTAATCCCGCTGTCTTCCATCCGCTTGGCGCCGAGGCCGCTCATGAGGTTGTCCATGAGCTTTTCTTCGAAGGTTCGGTCGTCCTGTTCGTCGTCCTGTGCCCTGACGGGTCCTGAGCTCAGGACCAGACCCACGCCCAGCAGCACGGCTGCCAGACGGACCGCACTGGTCCACATCGTGGGTCGAAGGAGATAATTTCCTGATGACATCGCACCTGAACCGTTGTTGTCGGTCTCACGCATTGCGTTCATCCTGATCCGTTGTCTCGTGGGCGGCTGTCACTCACGCACGCTGCTGTCTAGCACGCCCTATCCTTTGTTATGAGGGCGTTTTTGCGGCGCTGGGCTTACAAATGAGTCATACAGGAGGGCAGCGACCCCGGCAACGATGGCCACATCGGCAAGGTTAAACACGTACCAGTTGTAGGTTTTCCCGCCGATCTCGATGTGGAAAAGGGCAAAATCGACCACTGCGCCGTAGGCCAGCCGGTCGATTCCATTGCCGACGGCGCCTCCGATGATGAGCCCCAGGCCAATGACGGCAAGACGGGTGCCGGAACGGGCCATCCACAGCGCCAGAACGATGACTGCCACGACCTTGATGGCCAGCAGGATAGCCTGACCGACCGGTCCCGAATCCTGGAACCAGCCATAGCTGATGCCGGTATTCCAGGCGAGCACGAGGTCGAAGAACGAGGTCACCGTCACGACACCCCGGTGGCCCAGCTCGAAGATGTTGAGCAGCCATAGCTTCGACGCCTGATCGAGGATCAGCGTCACAACGGCGGCGATCAGCCCGGATCGGAAGAGGGGAGACATCAAACGCCTCATATTCGGGATCGGACAATCGTCCGTCGCTTGAAGCCCGCGCGGAGAAAATGAAGCGAACTTCTGAACCACCACACTAGGGCTTTCTTGTCGCGGCGGTCTCAATGATGCGGACCGCCGCGACAACGATTGGATTTCGAAGGGTCAGGCGATCCCGAGTGCCTTCCGCTCGCGCAAGGCCTGGGCATCGCGTGGTGTCACGTCGGGGTATTCCGGATCGTCGCCAACCGTGGGGAGGATTTTCCACGAACGCGCGCATTTGGTGCCGACGGCTTTTTCAACCACCACGGCTACGCCCGGGACATCATTCAGTGTGAATGCACCTGCAGGCGCGTCCTCGTTGGTCACCATCGCGTTGGACGTGATGCAGACTTCCGCGAGATTCACATCGAACAGCGTCGCGAACGTCGCCTTGTCCGACACATAAACCAGCGGAGAGGCTTCCAGCGACGAGCCGATACGCTTGGCCGCGCGTTCGATCTCCAGCGCGCCCGTCACCACGCGGCGAACGTCGCGGATCGTGTCCCATTTCGCAGCAAGCGCGTCATTGCGCCAGGCCGCGAGCACATGTTGGAACAGCTCGAGATGGACCGATCCGGCGGACTGGCCATAACGCGACATCCAGGATTCTTCCGTCGTGAAACTCAGAATCGGTGCGAGCCATGTGACGATGGCGCGGAACAGATAATCGATCACGGTCAGCGCCGACTTGCGGGTTACCGATGACGGCGGGTCGCAATACAGGGTGTCCTTGCGGACATCGAAGTAGAACGCCGACAGCTCGGTGTTCATGAATGCAGCAAGTGTCGCGACCACGGTCTTGTAGTCGAAATCGGCGTAGGCTTGCCGCACGACCTCATCGACCTCCGACAGACGATGCAGGATGAGCCGTTCAAGCTCCGGCATATCGTCGACCTTGATCCGGTCTTCGTCACGGAAATGCGCGAGGCTGCCCAGCATCCAGCGAATGGTGTTGCGCAGCTTTTTGTACGTTTCGATCGTGTTCTTGAGGATCTCAGGCCCGATGCGCTGATCGTCGGCATAGTCGGTGGCGCACACCCACAGGCGCAGGATGTCGGCGCCGGAATCCTTGATCACCCTCTGCGGCTCGACGGTGTTGCCAAGAGACTTCGACATCTTGCGGCCGTGCTCGTCGAGCGTGAAGCCGTGGGTCAGCACCACATCATAAGGCGCGCGGCCACGCGTGCCGCAGCTTTCGAGTAGCGAGGAGTGAAACCAACCGCGATGCTGGTCGCTGCCTTCGAGATACATCACCGTATCCTGGCCGCCATCGATCTTGCGCTTGATGCCGGCGAGCCCGGGAAAATGCACCGGATCTTCGAGCACGAATGCATGGGTGGAACCGGAATCGAACCAGACGTCGAGAATGTCGTCGACCTTCTTCCATTCCTCGTTGGCACGGGAGCCGAGGAATCGCGCGCGCGCGCCTTCCGCGTACCACGCGTCGGCGCCTTCCTGTTCGAATGCATCGGCAATACGCTTGTTGACGACCTCATCCTGCAGGATCTCTGCCGAGCCATCGCCTTTTTCACGCACGAACACGGTGATCGGCACCCCCCATGCGCGCTGGCGCGACACCACCCAGTCCGGGCGGCCGGAGATCATGCCGGTGATGCGGTTCTGGCCTTGCTCGGGCACCCAGCGAGTGACGGAAATCGCTTGCAGTGCGCGGGCACGCAGCGTGTCGCCGGACTTCGGTTTGCCGGCAACCGCAATGTCCTTGTCCATCGCAATGAACCATTGCGGCGTATTGCGGAAGATCACCGGCTTCTTCGAGCGCCACGAATGCGGATACTGGTGTTTGAGGCGGCCGCGCGCGAGCAGCATGCCGCGCTCGACGAGCGCCTTGATGACGCTTTCGTTGGCATCGCCCTTCTCGCCCTTGTCGTTGATGACGCGCTTCCCGGTGAAGCCAGGGGCCTGTTCGGTCAACGCGCCGTTGGCATCGACCGTGTAAGGGATTGTCACGTTGATGCCTCGTGCGTCGAGCTCACGGGCATTCGCCGTCCAGATGTCGAAGTCTTCGCGTCCATGGCCCGGCGCGGTGTGCACGAAGCCGGTGCCGGTATCGTCGGTCACGTGATCGCCGGCCAGCAGCGGCACGGTAAACTCGTAGCCGCCGTCGAGTCCCTTCAACGGATGGACGCATTCGACCGCGTCCAGGATGTCGGCGGACACATCGCTGACCTTTTCAAAGGCCGTGACGCGTGCCTGCTTGAACACCTCTTCGGCAAGCTTGTCCGCGAGGATGAGAAGATCGCCGGTCTTCGCCCAATTGTCGGCGGGCGCATCGGTGACCTTGTACAGGCCGTAGGAAATTTTCGGAGAGAAGCTGATGGCGCGGTTGCCTGGCAGCGTCCACGGCGTGGTCGTCCAGATGACGACTGATGCATTGGCGAGCCGGCCAAACGCAGCCGCGACCGGAAATTTCACCCAGACCGTGTCCGAGGTGTAGTCCTCGTATTCCACCTCCGCTTCGGCCAGCGCCGTCTTTTCGACGACACTCCACATCACGGGCTTGGAGCCGCGATACAGCGTGCCGTTGGCAGCGAACTTCATCAGTTCGCGCGCAATCTGCGCTTCGGCGAAATAGCTCATCGTGGTGTAGGGATGCGCCCAATCGCCGATGACGCCGAGTCGTTTGAACTCTTCGCGTTGGATGTCGATCCACTTTTGCGCAAAGGCCCGGCACTCGCGCCGGAACTCGACGATTGGAACCGCATCCTTGTTCTTGCCCTTGGAGCGGTATTCTTCCTCGATCTTCCATTCGATCGGCAGGCCGTGGCAGTCCCAGCCGGGCACATAATTCGAGTCATGGCCCAGCATCTGCTGGCTCTTGGTCACCACATCCTTGAGGATCTTGTTGAGCGCGTGACCGATATGAATGTTGCCGTTGGCGTAGGGCGGGCCGTCGTGCAGCACGAATTTCGGGCGGGACTTCGCGGTCTCGCGGACCTGCTTATAGAGGTCGATCTCGTTCCATCGCGCCAGAATTTCCGGTTCGCGCTGGGGCAGGCCCGCGCGCATCGGGAAGTCCGTCTGCGGCAGATAGAGGGTTTTGGAGTAATCGGCGGCGTCGGATTTGGGCTTTTCGGTCATGGCGGGTGAATAGCGCGTTTTGGCGGGAAGTGGAAACCCGGTTCGGATCAAAATGCCGGGGGTGGGTGGATGGTTTTAGCCGCCGGGGCCTATCGGGCGGGCGGGATTGCCCGCCACCGTCCGATTGGCGGCGACATCGCGCGTCACCACGCTGCCGGCTCCGATCACGGCTCCGTCGCCGATGGTGACGCCGGGCAAAATGATACTGCCGCCGCCAATCCAGACATCGCTCCCAATCCGGACCGGACGTCCGAATTCGAGGCCATCGCGGCGGGTCTTGGCATCTCTGGGATGGTCGGCGGCATAAATCTGGACCGCGGGGCCGATCTGCGTGCGGTCACCGATGGTGACTTCGACCACATCGAGGATGACGCAGTTGAAATTCAGAAAAACGCCGTCGCCCAGACGGATGTTGTAACCGTAATCGCAAAAGAACGGCGGCCGGATCACGACATTCGTCCCCATCGCCGCCAGCCGCTCAGTGAGGATCATCCGCATGACATCGGGAGCCGATCCCGCCGCGGAGTTATAGCGTGCCAGCCAACTGGCGGTAGCCGCCTGATCCGAGACGATCTCGGGCGCGTCAGGGCGATAGAGTTCGCCAGCAAGCATCTTCTGTTTTTCGGTCTTGCTCAGCCGATCTCTCCGAGATTGGGGAAAGCATCCGGCGCGGCTGCGAGAGCAGCGCGTGCTTTCACGCTGTCATCATCCATCTGGCGGATGAGCGGTTCGATCCCCTCGAACTTCAACTCGTCGCGAATGAAGGAAATGAACGCAACATCAAGTTGCTTGCCGTAAAGATCGCCCTTGAAATCGAACAGGAAGATTTCGAGCAGCGGCGCGCCATTGTCGAACGTCGGGCGCCTGCCAAAGCTTGCGACCCCGTCGAAACGCTGTGATCCAAGGCCGACACGAACGGCATAGATGCCGTGACGAAGCCCGCAATTCTTGTCGAGGCGGATATTGGCCGTGGGATATCCGAGATCGCGTCCGCGTTTTTCACCATGAATGACTTCACCCGTGATGAACCACGGCGCGCCAAGCATTGCAGTTGCCTCGTCGATCTGTCCTTCGGCCAGCGCCATGCGAATGGCGCTTGAGGAGATCGGACGATCGAGAATATCGACATGCGGCTGGATGTGGACCTCGATGCCCAGGCGCGGAGCCTCGCCGGCAAGCAGCGACGGCGAACCGCCACGGCCTTTGCCGAAATGGAAGTCGTAACCGACCGAAATGCCGCTCACGCCGAGGCGGCCGATGAGATCGTGATTAATAAAGTCTTGCGCTGTGGTGCCGGCGCGCGCGGCGTCGAACGTCATAATGACCGCACCATCGAGACCGGTCTTTGCCAGCAACCGTAACTTGGCGGTCTCGTTCGTGAGCCAGAACTGCGGCGTGTGGGGACTGAAAAAATGCCGAGGATGGGGCTCAAACGTGACGGCAAAAGCAGGCTTTTTCAGCCTCCGCGCCATATCGATCGCGGCAGCAATTACCGCGCGATGACCGAGGTGCACGCCGTCGAAATTGCCCAGCGCGACGACAGCTCCTTTGACGATCTCGCTTGCGGGCGTGGTGTCGTGAATGACCTTGAATGGTGTCGTTTGCATGTTGGAAAGGATGTTTTGAAGACTGTTGATGGCGACCGTGACCCCGTGGCCCAGTTGGAGTCAAGAGATGGCTCAACTTGGCGCAACTTGCCGGATTTCTGACAGGCCCGATTAACGGGCTGTTTAAGCCCGGCTGCTACGTTCCAGCAATCAAGACGGGTCGGCAGAAGCCGATTTGTGACGTGTTCAAGACGCAAGCCGGTTGCTGCGTTCGAGGGAGAAAAACAGCGATGGCCATGGATTTATCGATGTCGGTTCTGGTGGTCGATGACTACAACACCATGATCCGCATCATCCGCAATCTTCTTAAGCAGCTCGGTTTCGAGAACATCGACGACGCCAGCGATGGTTCGGCTGCACTGAGCAAGATGCGCACGAAGAAGTACGGCCTCGTGATCTCCGATTGGAACATGGAGCCAATGACCGGCTACGACCTGCTCAAGGAAGTCCGCGGCGACCCAAATCTCGCCACCACGCCTTTCATCATGATCACGGCTGAGTCCAAGACTGAGAACGTGATCGCAGCCAAGAAGGCCGGCGTGAACAACTACATCGTGAAGCCGTTCAATGCGGCGACGCTGAAGACCAAGATCGAAGCTGTGTTCCCGGACAACGTTCCGGCGTAACCGCTCCCAGAGACGCCTCCAAGCGTTGCACCTGTCCCAAGGTGTCTGATGCCCGGCCTCGTGCCGGGCATTTCATTTTGAAGGCCGTGTGCGGTGGTCGAAAGACCGTGTTTCCCGGTTCAGGGAGCTACCACTGCAAATCCCGCGTCAGGGCGCGGGGTGGTTTGGCGTCGCCGAATAACCGCTTGATTGCAAATTCGTCGATCTCCTGGAGATCGGCGAAGTCGGCCGAATGAATTCCGCGGGTGACGAACAGGCAATCCAGCTTCATCGTGTTGGCGCCGGTCAGATCGGTACGAACCGAGTCACCGATGGCGAGAACGCGGTTCAGAGGAGTCGTCGTTCCGCGTTTGATTGCCGCAAGTTCGAGGGCACGGTCGTAAATCGGAGGGTGCGGCTTGCCGTAGAAAAGCACGTTACCGCCTAGTTCGCGATACAGTTCCGCAATGGCGCCCGCGCAGTAGATCAGCCTGTCACCGCGCTCGACGACAATGTCGGGATTGGCACAGATGAAGGTCAGGTTTCGCTCGCGCGCCTGGATCATCATCTCCCGGTAATCTTCGGCAGTTTCGATCTCGTCGTTAAACGGTCCTGTGCAGACGATGTAGTCCGCCTCCTCAAGCGGAGCGAACGCAACATCGAGCTCCCGGAAGATGGGGGTGTCCCGGTCGGGGCCGATCTGAAACACCGACTTGTTCAAGTGAGATGCGACGTAGTTCCGCGCCAGATCGCCTGATGACACGATGGCGTCGTAGGTGTCGTCGGAGATGTTCATCTTGCGCAATTGTCGCTGCACGGAATCGGCAGGCCGTGGCGCATTGGTGATCATGATCACCGTGCCGCCTTGCTTGCGAAAGGTCTCAAGCGTTTTGCAGGGGCCGGGAAAGCCCTTGAGCCCGTCGTGAATCACGCCCCAGATATCGCTGAGGATCACATCGGTGTTGGTAGTCAGATCTTGCAGATGGTCAACGAAACGCAACGTGCTGACGGAAGATGCAGTCATGAAATCCAATCAGGTGAGGGCGGAGGCGCGGCGGACCAGCGCGGCATTACCGGTCAGGCGGGGATGATCCGCGGCAACCGGCTCGGTCGCCTTCTCCGTACCAGCCTTTTCGCTCTTTGGCGAGGATGCTTGAACGGCCTCAGCCGCACTATCCGGTGCTGCGTTTTCCGGACGCAATGGGCGCGGCGGCGAGAACAGGAAGCCCTGGCCGAACCGAACGTCGTAGTCGAGCAGGTCGACGACGGAACGCTCACCTTCAATTCGTTCGGCGACGAGATCGATCCCGAAACGTCCAAGCAGGTTGGACAGATCGGCCGCATGAATATCGGCGGACGACAGTTGTTTCTGATCAAGCAGCAGGTTCGCCGGCACCTTCATGAAGCGCACGCCACGATCCGCAAGGTCGCGGCCATCGACCCGGAGATCGGTGACGTTGTCGATGGAGAATCCGTAGCCGAGGCGTTTCAGTGTCGCCAGGTGTTCACTTTCCAGCGGCCCGAGATGGCGGAAGGTGTTCTGCTTGAATTCGAGAATAAGGTGCGGCGCGAGCGCGCGGTTGGCATCGAGGAAGTCGCGGCATTGATTGAATTCGGCCGGGTTGCTCAACGTTGCCGCGGAAAGATTGCAGAAGACGCCGACGTCCTTGTTGCGGACCGTCAGCCGCCGCAATACCTGCACGCAACGGAGCAACACGAGGTTGTCGATCTGGCCCATCAAGCCCGCAGTCTCCGCAGGACCGATAAAGGCACCTGCGGTCAGGACCTGCTCCTTGTCGTCGCGCAGACGCGACATGGCCTCATAGAAGCGGATCTTGCGCTGAGGCAGCGTCACCATCGGCTGGAGATAGATGTCGAGACGGTTGGCCTCGATTGCATTTTTGACCGCCACCAGCATCTGGGCATTGTTGACGTTGGCCGGGGTCGGCGGCGTGTCCACCGGCCTGGAGGCTTCAACGGGCTTGGAGGCTTCAACGGGGCTGGATGGCTCGATCGGCTTGCTGAAGCTGGTTCGTGGCGCCTCCGGAGCAACTTCCGGTGCGGAAAAGGTCTTGGCCGGATTCGAGGGCGGCACGTTCGCCAGGATATCTTCGTGAGCGGCAATGGAGCTTGCCAGCTCATTCATCAGTGAGGCGAGCTCGCCGATCTCGTTGGAGACCGTCTTGATGCGTTCCTGGCCGCTGCTGTCCGCTGCAATGAGGCGGGCTTCCATCGCGGTTATCCGACGGCCGACCTCGCCGACCTGACGCGCGAGATCTGCCGTGCCGCGTGACAGGTCGGCGATCTGGCCGCCGACATCGCTGCGATCGCGCAACCGCATCGAGACGGCATTGTACAGGATCAGGAAGGTGAGGGCGGCGAGCGCCACGACGGCGGATTCGGTAACGTTGAGGCCGGCGACGCTATAGAGCAACATGCCAAACGAGGCAGCGATCAACACCATGCAGATGGCGATGAAAATCGTCGAAATGCGAATCATGATGTGCGCCTGGACCTCGTATACAAAACGTTTAGCATTAGTTGAATCCGACGCGAAATCTTATCTGCCGCGAGCAGGAACGGATTCGGTTCCAGTCATTGCCATTTTGCGCGTCAACGCCGATCGGGTTCCCTTCATCCACATCTTTGTTTGCCGCATAAACGCAAAATGCCCGGCTTCGCAGCCGGGCATCTCGCTTTTGAGGCCTTTCGGGGCGTTTTATGCGACTGCGCGAATCACCTTGGCGACCTTGTCCATGATCTCGCCGACCTGGCTTTCGGAGACGATCAGCGGTGGGGTGAGCGCGATGGTGTCCCCGGCAATGCGGATCATCAGGTCGTGGTCATGGAAGGCGCTTTCGAGCGCTTCATAGCCCCGCAATCCCGCTGCATCTTTTTTCGGAGTCAGATCGATGCCGGCGGTGATTCCGACCGTGCGGATATCCACCACGTTCGGCTCTTTCCTCAACGCCATCACCGCATCAGCCCACTTCGGCTCCATCGCCCTTGCACGCTCGAACAGCCCTTCATCACGATAGATATCGAGCGTCGCGAGACCTGCTGCACAGGCCAAGGGGTGTGCGGAATAGGTGTAGCCATGGAAGAACTCGACCGCGTAATCAGGGCCCTTCATGAAAGAGTCATAAATGGTGTCGCTGATCACCACGCCGCCCATCGGCACAGCACCGTTGGTAATGCCTTTGGCGAACGTGATCATGTCCGGAGTGACGCCATAGCGTTCGGCGGCGAAGGCGTAGCCGAGGCGGCCATAGCCGGTGATGACTTCGTCGAAGATCAGCAGAATGCCGTGCTTGTCGCAGATCTCGCGGAGGCGCTTGAGGTAGCCCTTCGGGGTCGGCAGCACACCGGTCGAGCCGGCCATCGGTTCGACGATGACGGCGGCGATGGTGTTTGCGCCATGGAGGCCGACAATGCGCTCCAGTTCATCGGCGAGATGTGCGCCCCATTCCGGCTCGCCTTTGCTGAAGGCCTGCTTCTCGCGGTCATAGGTGGTGGGCAAATGATCGACGCCGGTGAGCAGCGAGCCGAACATCTTGCGGTTGTTGACCATGCCGCCGACCGAAATGCCGCCGAAGCCGACACCGTGATAGCCGCGTTCGCGGCCGATCAGCCGGGTCCGGCCGGCGTCGCCGCGGCCATTGTGATAGGCGAGCGCGGTCTTCAGCGCGGTATCGACAGCTTCCGAGCCGGAGTTGCAGAAGAAAACGTGCTCAAGACCTTTCGGTGCCATACCGGCGATGCGGCTCGCCAGCTCGAACGCCTGCGGATGGGCGAACTGGAACGGCGGCGCGTAGTCGAGATTCGCGGCCTGTTTGGCGATCGCTTCTGCGATCGGAGCGCGACCATGGCCGACATTGGAGCACCACATGCCGGCCGTGCCGTCGAGGATGCTGCGGCCATCGGTGGCGAAATAATGCATATCCTTCGCACTGGCGAGCATGCGCGGCTTGCGCTTGAAGGAGCGGTTCGAAGTGAACGGCATCCAGAAGGCGTCAAGGTCATTTGGGGTCGCGACAGTCGGGCGAGGATGCTGAATATTCACGGGGTCTTCCTTCCGAAGAACTTTTTGGGGGCCACGGCCGCGAACCCTAGCAGCTTCTTCCCCGGACCGAAACGCGTTGATGCATCAAACCGGGCGGCGGCAAAATGCAAAAACGGCATAGGAGTTTAATACAATCACAGGTTGAGTGAGGTGCATCCAAAGACCGGCCGCCGAGGTCATGGAGAGGTACGACAGAGCCAACGGTGATGCTTGCCGCTCCGGTACACGGCTGATAACCCGATATCACTTTCCAACGCTGGCGCACGGCGCCGCAATCATCGAGCACCATGTCCGAGAACAAAGCCAAAAAACCTCAGAAACTCAAAGCTCGCCTGCCGCGCGGGCTGGTGGATCGTACGCCCGCCGAAATCGCTGCCACCCGGCAGATGGTAGAGAGGATCCGCGAGGTTTATGAGCGCTATGGTTTCGAGCCGGTCGAAACCCCGGCCATGGAGTACACCGATACGCTCGGCAAATTCCTGCCGGACCAGGATCGGCCCAACGAGGGTGTGTTCTCGTTTCAGGACGACGACGAGCAGTGGATCTCGTTGCGTTACGATCTGACCGCGCCGCTGGCGCGCTATGTTGCCGAAAATTTCGATACGCTGCCAAAGCCCTATCGCAGCTATCGCCACGGCTACGTCTACCGTAACGAGAAGCCGGGCCCGGGCCGCTTCCGCCAGTTCATGCAATTCGATGCCGACACGGTCGGCAGCGCGTCGCCGGCAGCCGACGCCGAGATGTGCATGATGGCTGCCGACACCATGGAGGCACTGGGGATTCCGCGTGGCTCTTATGTGGTGAAGGTCAACAACCGCAAGGTGCTCGACGGCGTGATGGAGAGCATCGGCCTTGGCGGCCCCGAGAATGCCGGCAAGCGTCTCACGGTCCTTCGTGCCATCGACAAACTGGATCGTCTGGGTGTCGAAGGAGTGACGCTGCTGCTTGGTGACGGCCGCAAGGACGAAAGTGGCGACTTCACGAAGGGCGCAGGGCTGAGCGCGGAGCAGAGCGCGATCGTGCTTGAAAGTCTCAATGCGGACAGCGCGCAGACGGAATTCGCCGAATCCGAGGCGGATCGCTCGCCCGCGTCACTCCTGTTCCAGAGTGAAGCCTATCGTCAGGGACGCGCGGAGCTCGACGAGATCGCCAAATTCATCACGGCGGCTGGATATCATGCCGACCGGATCAAGATCGATCCGTCCGTCGTCCGCGGCCTGGAGTACTACACGGGCCCAGTCTATGAAGTTGAGCTGCTGCTCGATACCAAGGATGAAAAGGGCCGTCCGGTGCGTTTCGGCTCGGTCGGCGGCGGTGGCCGTTATGACGGACTCGTTTCACGCTTCCGTGGCGAGCCGGTGCCGGCAACGGGATTTTCCATCGGTGTGTCACGCCTGCAGGCGGCGCTGACACTGCTTGGAAAGATCGACACGACGCCCGAGCATGGTCCGGTCGTCGTGGTCGTGATGGATCGCAATGAGATCGCGCAGTATCAGGCGTTTGTCGCGACACTTCGCAATGCAGGCATCCGCGCTGAACTCTATCTCGGCAATCCGAAGAATAATCTGGGCGTGCAGTTCAAATACGCCGACAGGCGCAATTCACCTTGCGTTGTCATCCAGGGTGGTGATGAGAAGGCGAAGGGCGAAGTTCAGGTCAAGGACTTGATCCTGGGTGCCGAGATTGCCGGCCTCTCCAGCGACCGCGACGACTATCGCCAGAAGCAAGCTGAAGCGCAATTCGCCGCGAAGGAGAGCGAGTTGGTGGACGCAGTGCGCAAGGTTCTTGCACGTCACAACGTCACCTGGGCGAAGAAATAGCTGTACGACAAACAACGTTGCGCAAGGCCGTTCGATACAGCGGCAACGCCCGGTCCGTTCTCACGTCGAAGTGAGCTGAACGTAAGACAGTTGACAAGTTTCGCGATCACCTGAAGTTTTGCATTCAAGCGGTCACATGAAGTGGCTGCGTTCAACTGGAGGACATGATGCCCGAGGTCACAATCAATTTGGCAGCCGGCCGCACGGACGAGCAGAAGAAGGGCATGATGCTCGATATCACCCAGGCGCTGGTGAAGAACCTCGGCGTCGATGCGGAAGCCGTGGTGATCCAGATCAATGAAGCGCAGCTCAATAACAAGATGAAGGGCGGCAAGACCTTCATCGAGCGCCAGAAAAAGTGAGCGCGGACAAAGCGGGCTCAGGCGTGCTTGATCGCGTTTCCGTCGGCGAGACCGGCGAAAAGATCGTCACCGTCACACACGATATGACGGTGGCGCATTTCTTATCGACCATGCCGGCCGTCTATGCCACGCCGATCATGATCCTGCATATGGAGATGGCGTCGACGTCCATCATCGCGAAACATCTGCCGGAGGGGCATGTCAGCGTCGGAATGGAAGTGAATGTCCGGCATCTGGCTGCAACGCCGGTCGGTGGGCAGGTGCGTGTGACAGCGCGCGTGCTTCAGGTCGATCCCAAAAGCGTGTTGTTCGAGGTGGAAGCCTGGGACGGGGATCGCAAAATCGGGGATGGCACCCATCGGCGCGGCGTGGTGAACGTCGCTGCGTTCGAAAAGAGGTTGGGGGCTCGTTAGAAAGCCCGCAAGCTCACGGATATCTGATCGCTTTGCTTGGGCGTTGATTGTAGATAAGTGCCGAAGGGCGCCGGATTGCGCCGCTTTGACGAGGACGTCCCATGCGAAAGTTATTGATCGCTCTCGCTATCATGCTGGTCTCGGCGCAGGCCCATGCCCAAATGGGCGGCGGCAAGCATCGCGGCGGCGGCAGGCAGACTTCGGCCGGTGACGCGGACAAGCAGAAGCGTATGGCCAAGGAAGAAGCCGCAGCCAAAGCCGCGATGAAAACAGTGCCGGATTCGACAGAGAAATACGATCCGTGGAAAATCGGAAAATGAAGCGTGGCTCAGTAAGCCACGCGCAGGGGACGGCTCAGATGACCGGGGCGCACCCAGACGCATGAGAAGGAAATATAGCCGCCGTAACGCGCGTCCGAGCTGATGAGCTTTACGCCTTTGCCGTAGCGGGCACAGTGATCAACGGCGAGCCCCTTGATGTCCACGCCTTGCTGGTAAAGCGAGTAGGAGATGATGCCGCCGGTGTCATTGCCCTTGAAGGGAGGGACGGTGTCGACCCAACTGAACAGGTCGTCTGCCCGCGCCGTACCGGACAAAGCCACGACGCATGCCGCAGCCAAAATCGCCAATCCTGTGGTCCGCATCGTCTTCTCCAATCGCCATCTGCCGGCACTCTCTCGCAACAGCAGGCTCATCAGGCTCTAAACATCGGTTGCGTATTATGACAGCAAAACCAGCGTCCGATTTGCGCAACACGCACAGGGACCATAAAGCCACCGGGCCGACATGGAAAGAACACGCGCGTTCTCAGCGGGGGATGGCTGATAAGTGTTGCCGCGCTGCACTTGACCCCATGCCGGCTTCGCGGCACTTTCCGCCGCAACAACATTCGGTGGATCGCGCCATGCGCCAGTTTTTCTCGATAGTCCGGAAATCCAGCTTCGTCGCCATTTTGGCTGCGCTTGTCGGTTTCATGTCACTTAGCCAGCCGGTCCAAGCGGCGAATATTTTTGAGAAGGGCTTCTGGCTGTCCGGCCCGCGCTACGATGGCGTAGTGGGCGATTGCTACCAGGCCCTCCAGACGATTTCTTCGCGTTTCGCGGAAAAAGAGCGGAAGTTCTGGAATTCCAACCTCGAAATCACCGGCTATGCCCATGTGCGTGAGACCGCTTTTCACCCGTGGGCAAATGACACCATTCCGCGCCGCTTCTGCTCCGCCAGCGCGATGCTGAATGATGGCAAGGCGCGGCAGGTGTACTATTCCGTGATTGAGGACGGCGGGTTCGCCGGTTTCGATTCGGGCGTCGAGTGGTGCGTGGTCGGTCTCGACCGCAATTGGGCCTACAATCCGCGCTGCAGGGCCGCCCGGCCGTAAGCTTTCCTCGCCCATAGCCGATGATGTCGGTCGCCGCTCCATATCGTGGGGCGGCGATTTTTGTTCTTGGAATGTTCTTGAAAATTGTTCCGGGTCTGATTAGGCTCGCGCCAGATTAGGTAGGGGGCGTAAAGATGACCGGATCGATGGCCGCACACGTTGCGGGGGACGGCAAACCCAGGCGTCTCGGCGGGCGGTTGTTCGGGACGGTGCTTCAGTCGGGATTGGTCGCGGCGCTGCTGGTGCTCGCGGGGATGGCTGGCAGCGATATCGCCCGGGCCCAGGATCATCGCCAGAATGCTCCCGGCGAATTCGATTTCTACGTGTTGTCACTGTCCTGGTCGCCGTCGTTCTGCGAGGCGGCAGGGGAGCAACGCAACTCCAGCCGCGGCGTTCAGACCCAGTGCAAGGGACGGCCTTATTCGTTCGTGGTCCACGGACTTTGGCCGCAATACGAACGCGGCTTTCCGAATTACTGCCAGAGACCCGCGCCGCGACTGGCGCGCAATGTGATGTCGTCGATGCTCGATCTCATGCCGGCGTCTGGGCTGATCTATAACGAATGGGACAAGCACGGCACCTGTTCCGGGCTTGGCGCTCGCGCGTATTTCGAAACGATCCGCAAAGCTCGTGCGGCGGTGAAAATTCCGGCCGAGTATCTGGACCTCTCCGATCCGCTCACGGTCGCCCCTGCGGCGATTGAGGAAGCGTTCATCAAGGTCAATCCCGGTCTCAGCAGCTCGGCGATCTCCGTGACTTGCGACAGCCGCCGTCTCAGCGAAGTGCGCATTTGCATGAGCAAGGATCTGCAATTTCGCGCGTGTGAGGAAATCGATCGCCGCGCCTGCCGTCGGGACAGTGTGCTGATGCCGCCGGTGCGCGGCGGATAGCCCGCGATCAGGAGCCCTGGTCGCATATGTGTTCGACGCGGGGCTCCCGTGCCTTAAATCCGGGCACATCCTTAGTCTGGTGCGGTCTATTTTCACCGCTCGTCTGACAGGATACGGGTCGATGCTATCCCTGCGTTACTTTCGCGCGCTGATGTCGTAACTGTCGTGGCATGAACTATCGCCACGCCTTTC
This sequence comes from Bradyrhizobium sp. SYSU BS000235, assembly GCF_049747295.1. Taxonomy (NCBI): domain Bacteria; kingdom Pseudomonadati; phylum Pseudomonadota; class Alphaproteobacteria; order Hyphomicrobiales; family Nitrobacteraceae; genus Bradyrhizobium; species Bradyrhizobium sp. SYSU BS000235. Next base: position 1,438,482 of record NZ_JBMHJM010000001.1, on the reverse strand, counting down.
ATGCCGGAAATTTCGCTGACGTGATCAAGCACATCACGCTGGCCCGCATCCTGACCTATTTGCACGAGAAGCCTGCCGCGTTTCGCGTGATCGATACCCACGCCGGGGCAGGTCTTTATGACCTCACCAGTGACGAAGCCGAACGTGGCGGCGAATGGCGGACAGGCATCGCGCGGCTGATGCAGGCGCGGCTGTCGGACGCCGTGATGACCCTCGTCTCGCCCTATCTCGATATCGTGCGTGCCTTCAATCCCCAGCGTGACCTCACTGCTTATCCCGGTTCGCCCCTGATCGCCCGGGCCCTGTTGCGCCCGCAGGATCGCCTTGTCGCTTGTGAGCTTGAACCGACGGCGCGCAAGCACCTCATCCGTGCGTTGCATCGCGATCCTCAAGGACGCGTCGTGGACCTTGATGGCTGGACGGCACTTCCCGCCTTCGTGCCGCCGAATGAACGGCGCGGGCTGGTGCTGATCGATCCGCCTTTTGAGAGCCGCGACGAGTTTACGCGGCTTGCGGATGGGTTTGCGGCAGCCCATGGAAAATGGCCGACCGGCATTTACATGCTGTGGTACCCGATCAAGGAGCGGCGCGCTGTCGAGGCACTCGCTGATCGTGTCGCGCGGATTGCGAACGCCGGTGGGGGAAGCGATGCCAAATGCCTGCGCGTGGAATTCAGTGTGGCACCGCAAACTGCGGACTCAGGGCTGGTCTCGACCGGCCTCCTGATCGTCAATCCGCCATGGACCCTGGCGGCCGAATTGAAGACGATCCTGCACGAACTGGAAAAGCCGCTGGGGCAGGGCGGCGCGGGGCGCTTTCGCGTGGACGCACTCCGGGGCTGATCGGCATCCCCCATTTGGGTATGCCCGGGATTTGCGCACCTGAACCGAGATCAAAAGCGCCGTAGTCAATGTGATACGAACCGTATTATGCTGGTCATGTGATGGCTGGCTTTACGTCCCGCGCCCGCAAATGGGGGCGGCGGAATGACGAGGCTTCGAGCGTACTCCGGTTTTCCCGGACTGCTCCAGGCCGAGGCCTTCCGGCAGGTGAATGTCCGGTCAGGCTGCTGCGTGTTAGCGCAACGGCGGTGCAATGCGGGGAGGAGTTTCCCGATGGCCATGACGGGGACGGTCAAGTTTTTCAATGCAGAACGTGGTTATGGATTCATCAAACCGGATGACGGCGGTCGTGATGTGTTTGTGCACATCACTGCGGTCGAGCGTGCCGGGTTGAAGAATCTGGCGGAAGGACAGCGCATCACTTTCGAGGTCGAGCCCGATAAAAAGGGCAAGGGACCGAAAGCGGTTGATCTGGTGGTTTCGTCCTAAGCCTGGACTAGTGTGGCGGTTCTGAAGTCCGCATCATTCGTGCGGCGAGTCCGTAATGCGGACTTCAGAACCGCCACACTAGAACAATAGCGTGCAAGAGACCTCCGATGCCGAAGTTCGCAGACGAACGAGCGGCGGAATGATGCGAACTTCGGAATCGAGACTCTAGCGCGTACACGATTGCAGGTGGATTGCCGCGTCGTCGCGTCGATGGCGCGCGGCATTTCACTCCCTGCATTTCATTCCCTGCAACTCGTTTAATGGCATCCATTTGATTGCCGCCATTTGGACGCACGAACGCTGTTGCTCTAACAAAAATCCCGGGCACTGCCCGGGATTTGAAAGCTGTGAAGTGGATGCGTGATCAGAACCGATAGTTCACGCCCACGCGCAGCGTGTTGAATTCGTAGCCGTTGGGCATGCCGGTGATCGAGAAATTCCTGTCGGACAGGTCCACATAAAGGTATTCGATCTTGGCGGACCAGCGTTGGTTGAGAGCAATTTCGGCACCGACGCCCAGCGTCCATCCGAGTCCCGTGTGGCTCTCCGAAAGGAGAAAGCTCTCGCCCTTCAGCCCGCCGAATGCGAGACCACCGGTACCGTAGAGCAGGACGTTGTTGAAGGCATAGCCGACGCGGCCGCGCGCGGTGCCGAACCATGGGTTGGAGAACTTCCAGGGCGCGAATGTGTCCTCCGCGCCATTGATCTGAAGGTCGCCTTCGATACCGAAGACCAATGCGCCAGACTGCCAGTTATAGCCGGCCTGAATGCCGCCGAGCACGCCTGCCGGCTTGGTGGCGTTGTGGGTGATGTCACCCCAAGCGTATCCGATGTTGCCGCCGATATAGGGGCCCATCCAGCTGTTGGAGAGGGGTTGGCTGACGGTGTAAGGCTGCTGGGCATAGGGCCGGCTGCCGTAAATGTCCGCTGCCTGTGCAGATGCCGACATGCAAATCGCGGCGAGGATTGCTCCGCTAAACGCCGTTTTACTCATACTTACTTCCCTCACGCACGTGCCCGGAATTGCCGGGGTTAGATCATCTGCAGGAGCAGCCAGGCTGCCGTGGCGGGTCCGTCATGGTTACGGAATTCCACCTTTTCTGTGTAAAATTTATCGAGAGTTTTACGTTAAGCGCTCGTTAACGCGGGTTGCCGCCCCATTAACGTCCCTAAAAAAGTGTTAAAAGCTGTTGTGCCACAGCCCCTTCGCGGCGTGTCTTTGCAATCTGTCTTTGACCGGCGTTGGGCGCGACATAGGCTTTTCCGTGCACGCCCTGCGCTGGATGAATCCGCCCGCCGTACATAAATTCCGCTCATGACTCACGACACCACTGACCCGTCACAGCCGAAGGATCCGGCGTTCCAGACACAACCGCGGGACCTTGCATCAGGGAACTTGGGTGGTCAGGACGTCGATCCCGCCACGATGTCTGCCGACCCGGCGTCTACGGACGAGGACGACGAGGGTCGCCTGCCGGAGCAGGTTGACGACGATTCTGATGAGCTTGCATCGGAAGGCACGCTGGCGGCCGGCCGTGCCGCCATCGAACGCGCGGTGAAACTCGCGCCGACATCGGCCGGCGTCTATCGCATGCTGAACGCTGCGAACGATGTGCTGTATGTCGGCAAAGCCAAGAGCGTCAAAAAACGGCTGTCATCTTATGCGCGGCCGACCGGTCATCCCGCACGAATCGCGCGAATGATTGCGGCGACAGTCGCGGTGGAAATCATTTCGACTGCGACCGAAACCGAAGCCCTATTGCTTGAAGCCAATCTGATCAAGCAATTGCGTCCGCGTTTCAACGTGCTGCTGCGCGACGACAAGTCGTTCCCTTATATTCTGATCACGGGCGATCACTGGGCCCCCCAGATTCTCAAGCATCGCGGCGCTCAAACGCGGCCGGGCCGTTACTTTGGGCCGTTCGCATCGGTGGGCGCGGTGAACCGCACCATTACAGCGCTGCAGCGCGCGTTCCTTGTGCGCTCATGCACGGATTCGTTCTTCGAAAGCCGGACGCGACCCTGCCTGCTGTATCAAATCAAGCGTTGTGCCGGCCCTTGCACAGGCGAGGTCGACTTTCCCGGCTACACCGAACTGGTGCGCGAAGCGAACGACTTTCTCTCCGGGCGCAGCCGCGCCGTGAAGGAACTGCTTGCGGCCGAGATGGAGAAGGCGTCGAACGACCTCGAATTCGAGCGTGCGGCGCTCTATCGCGACCGTTTGGCTGCGCTATCGGCGATTCAATCGCAGCAGGGCATCAATCCGCGCACCGTGGAGGAGGCCGATGTGTTCGCCCTCCATCAGGAAGGTGGATACTCCTGCGTCGAAGTGTTTTTCTTCCGCACCGGACAGAACTGGGGCAACCGTGCCTATTTCCCCCGTGCCGACAAATCGCTGCCGCCGGAGGAAGTGCTTGGTTCATTCCTGTCGCAATTCTACGACGACAAGCCTCCGCCGAGGCAGATTCTGCTCTCGCATCGCGTCGAGGATCAGGAATTGCTCGCCGAGGCACTGAGTGTGAAGGCGGGGTTCAAGGTCGAGGTGGCGACACCGCAACGCGGCGAGAAGAAAGAACTCGTCGCGCATGCATTGACCAATGCGCGCGAGGCCTTAGGACGCAAGCTCGCCGACACCGCGACGCAAGCACGGCTGTTGCAGGGGCTTGCCACGACGCTGGGCCTGCCGCGTGTGCCGCGTCGTATCGAGGTCTACGACAACAGCCATATCCAGGGCACCAACGCGGTGGGCGCGATGATCGTTGCCGGGCCCGATGGCCTGCTGAAAAACCAGTACCGGAAGTTCAACATCAAGTCGCAAGGGCTGACCCCGGGCGACGATTACGCGATGATGCGCGAGGTGCTGGAGCGCCGATTCAAGCGGCTGCTCAATGAAGCGCCTCAGGGAAGCGAACCGGATTCCCCGCAGGAAGCTCAGGAAGCTGACGATACCGCGCCGCGATGGCCCGATCTTGTCATCATCGACGGCGGGCAGGGCCAGTTGAATGCAGCCCGTGCAATTTTCACGGAATTGAACCTGACCCAGGTCGCATTGATCGCCGTGGCCAAAGGGCCGGACCGCGATGCGGGACGCGAGACCCTGTTTATGCCGGACCGGCCATCGATCAAGCTCGAACCGCGTGACCCCGTGCTGTATTTCATTCAGCGGCTGCGGGACGAGGCGCACCGCTTCGTGATCGGATCGCACCGCAAGCTGCGCAAAAAGGATATTCGCGAGGCCGGATTGCAGGAAATCCCCGGCATCGGGCCGTCCCGCAAGCGTGCCTTGCTTCATCATTTCGGGACACTCAAGGAGATTGAGCGGGCTTCGCTGGCCGACCTCGGCAAAGTTCCCGGTGTCAGCGCCGAGAGTGCCCGCAAGATTTTCGATTTTTTCCACCCCAACAACGGCTGATGGATCATTTTTCGGCAGGAATTTGCGCGTAGATGAATTCTGTATTCCGACCTGCCCAAAATACCGCTCCCGACTGTTGACGCGGGAGCTTTCGCAGTATTGGTAACATCCATGACCAGTGTCGCCGCCAGAAAGCCAGCGAAACGTTCGCTGTCGTTGCCCAACATCCTCACCTACTCGCGGATCGTGGCGGTCCCGGTGGTGATTGGCTGCATGTATGCTCAGTCCCTGTTGGGCGGGCCGTTGTGGCTGCGCTGGGTTGCGTTGGCTATTTTCATTGCGGCCGGCGTGACCGACTTCCTCGATGGTTACTACGCGCGGATGTGGGACCAGCAATCGGCGTTCGGCCGGATGCTCGATCCGATCGCAGACAAGCTCCTGGTGGCGTCGTGCCTGCTGATGCTGGCGGCGGACGAGACCATCCGCGGGTGGTCGCTGTGGGCTGCCATCGTGATCCTCTGCCGCGAAATTCTGGTCTCGGGTCTGCGCGAATATCTCGCCGCGCTCCGCGTCAGCGTGCCGGTGTCCCAATTGGCGAAATGGAAGACCACCGTTCAACTCGTGGCCATTGGCTTCCTGATCGCAGGTGAAGCGGGGGAGGAGATCCTGCCGCAGACGATTCTGATCGGGATCACGTTGTTGTGGATCTCGGCGATCTTCACCATCTACACAGGGTGGGATTACCTGCGTGCGGGGATCCATCATCTCACTGAGGAGGACCGATGAAGGTTCTCTATTTCGCCTGGGTGCGCGAACGCGTCGGCAAGGCCGAGGAAACCATCGATCCACCGGCAAGCGTGCGTACGGTTTCCGACCTCGTGCAATGGCTGGTGGCCCGCGGTGAGGAATATGCCAACGCGTTTGCCTCGCCGCGCACGATTCGTGCCGCGATCGACCACAGCCATGTGAAATCCGATGCTGCGATCGCTGGTGCGCGTGAAATTGCGTTCTTCCCGCCGATGACGGGCGGCTGATTCCTCCATGTCTTGCCCGGTGACCATTCGCCTTCAGTCCGCCGATTTCGACATCGCTGCGGAAATTGCGGTGTTGACCAAAGGGCGCACCGATATCGGCGCAGTGGTGAGTTTCTCGGGAATCTGCCGGGGTGGCGAGGGTGGCGACGCCATCGCCGCGATGACCCTGGAGCATTATCCCGGCATGGCCGAAGCCGAGATCTCACGTCACGTGGATGAAGCCAAGGCGCGCTGGCCGCTGACGGGTGTGACGGTGATCCATCGTTATGGTCGTGTCGTGCCTGGCGACAACATTGTGTTGGTCCTGACCGCGTCCGCGCATCGCCAGGCCGCGTTTCAGGCCGCGGAATTTTTGATGGATTACCTGAAGGCCAATGCGCCGTTCTGGAAATCGGAAGAACGCTCCGACGGCAACGCGTGGGTCGAGGCGCAGGCTCATGACGACGATGCGGCCGCGCGCTGGAAGCCGTAAAGACACAGAGATACTGAAGAAATTAATGGCAAAGAAAACGAAATCCGTTGCCGCGAAGGCGTCCGCCAAGCGCGCTGTTGGTGCCAAGAAGGCAGCCAAAAAGCCTCTCAAAATTGCGAAGCCCATCAAGGCCGCGCCCGGCGAACTGCTGACATTGCTGGATCTGGTCCGTTATGCGGTGAGCCGGTACGCCGAGGCACGGATTGTCTTTGCCCACGGCACCACCGACCCGGTCGCTGAAGCGGTCTTTCTCGTGTGCGAAGCGCTGCATCTCCACCCCGATCAGTTCGAGATGTTTGCCAACGCACGCGTGACCTTGCATGAAGCCGGACGAATTCTGGATCTGATCGCGCAACGCATCGAGACACGAAAGCCAGCCGCTTATCTGGTCAACAAAATCTACATGCGCGGCTTGCCGTTCTACGTTGATGAGAGGGTGATCGTCCCGCGTTCCTTTATCGGCGAGCTGTTGGATTCGCATTTCAGCGGACAGACCGAGGATGAGGGCGGTTCGTTGATCGAAGATCCCGGCTCGGTCGAACGTGTGCTTGATTTATGTACCGGTTCCGGATGCCTGGCCATTCTCGCAAGCCAGACGTTCTACAATGCCAGCGTGGACGCGGTGGATCTTTCGAAGGATGCATTGGCGGTCGCTGCACGTAACGTGTCCGATTATGGACTCGAGGATCGGGTCTCGCTCTATCAGGGCAATCTGTTCGATGCGGTGAGCGATGCGCGGTACGACCTGATCATCACCAATCCACCTTATGTCGATGAAGAAGGCATGGCGGGGTTGCCGCTCGAATGTCGCCACGAGCCAGCGATGGCGTTCGATGGCGGTGTCGACGGCCTCGATATCGTGCGCAAGATCCTGAACGAAGCCGGTCGGCACCTCACGCCGAACGGCGGTCTGCTCTGCGAGATCGGCCGCGGACGTGAATTGCTCGATGACGCGTTTCCGCAACTGCCGTTGCTCTGGCTCGACACGGAAGATTCCGAAGGTGAAGTATTCTGGGTGCCGGCTGAAGCACTTAGATAGGTATAGGTTGATTTGTCATCGCCGAGGTCGGTGTTCCCGCGCCACCTGCTCGACAATCGTCATAGAAAATCGTGCCGTGCCGGTGTAACCGGTCAGCATGCTGTTCAATCCTCGCCAAAATGCATTGTCGCGTGCTGCATGGCTCGATGAATTTCGGGCGATGTTGTCGCTCGGGTGGCCGCTGGTTCTTACTAATCTCGCACAGATCGCTCTGACCACGACCGACCTGATCATGGTCGGCCGGTTGGGGTCATCGGCTCTCGCGGCCGCGGCGCTCGGTGTGAATCTTTATTTTGCACTTCACATTTTCGCCATTGGGCTTGTCACGGCAACGTCACCGATGATGGCGGAGGTGTTCGGCCGCAAGCTCCATATTGTGCGTGAAGTGCGCCGCACGTTTCGCCAGGGATTGTGGACGGCGGTGATCATTTCGCTGCCGTGCTGGTTCGTGCTTTGGCACGCCGAGACGATCCTGCTCTGGTTCGGTCAGGAGCCGCAGCTTGCGGCCGATGCGCAGACCTTCGTGCATCATCTGCAGTGGGGATTTTTGCCCTTCCTTGGTTTCATCGTCCTGCGTGCCTTTGTCTCGGCACTTGAACGGCCGATCTGGGCTCTGATCGTGACTGCGACCGCGATCCTGTTCAACGTCGCGGCGAATTGGATCCTGGTCTTCGGTCACCTCGGTCTGCCGGCGCTTGGCTTGAAAGGATCGGGTCTCGCGACCTCGCTCTCGAATACATTTCTGTTTTGCGGGCTTGCGCTGGTGGTGATCCTGAACAAGCGGCTGCGGCGTTATCATCTATTCGGGCGCTGGTGGCGGCCGGACTGGCCGCGCCTTGTCGCGCTGTGGCGGCTTGGTCTGCCGATCGGCGCCACGCTTGCTTTCGAGGTCACCATCTTCAACGCCGCTGTGTTTCTGATGGGACACTTCGGCGCGGCAGCTATCGCGGCCCATTCCATCGCGATTCAGATTGCGTCGGCATCGTTCATGGTGCCCATGGGTCTTGGGCAGGCGGCGACGGTGCGCGTCGGGCGGGCTCACGGTGCACGCGATCGGGATGCGGTCACCCGCGCAGGCTGGACTGCGTTCGCGCTGGCCATGGTGTTCATGGCGACGATGAGTGTGGTGATGATGACCATGCCCCGGACGTTGATCAGCGCCTTCATCGATATTGCGGACCCTGCCAACATGGCGGTGGTGAATACCGCAGTCACGTTCCTGTTTTGCGCCGCGATGTTTCAGATCGTGGATGGCGCCCAGGCGGTCGGGGCCGGCATGCTGCGCGGGCTTCAGGACACCCACGTGCCGATGATCTATGCCGCCATCGGCTATTGGGGGGTCGGAATGCCGATGAGCCTGTTCTTTGCGTTCAGAATGGGCTTTGGCGGACTCGGCATCTGGATCGGCCTTGCCACCGCTCTTGCGGTGGTGGCCTGCGTGATGATGACACGCTGGATCAGGCGCGATCGTCTCGGTTTAGTGGCGGCACGCTAATCAATCCTCAGCGTGCCGCGTTGTCCTGAACAGGCGACTCTTTAGGCTGCGGCCTGCTTGCCCTTCGGCTGCACTTCAGAGGTGTAGTCGTTCATCAGCTGCTCACTGATCGTGCCCGGCGTGAACTTCCAATTCGCGATTTGCGAAACCGGGGTGACTTCCGCAGCCGTGCCGGTCACGAAGCACTCCGTGAAGCCGTCCATCTCTTCCGGCATGATGCGACGCTCGATCACCTCGATACCGCGGCGCTTGGCGAGATCGATGACCGTCGCGCGGGTGATCCCTGCGAGGAAGCAGTCGGCGATCGGAGTATGGATTTTGCCATCCTTGATGAAGAAGATGTTAGCGCCGGTGCATTCGGCAACACGGCCCTGCCAATCCAGCATCAAGGCGTCGGCAAAGCCGTCGCGCTCCGCCTTGTGCTTGGAGATGGTGCAGATCATGTACAGACCCGCGGCCTTCGCCATCGCCGGGATGGTCTTGGGATCGGGCCGGCGATAGTCGGCAAGGCCGATACGGATGCCCTTCAGGCGCTCAGCCGGGCTGAAGTAGCTCGGCCAGCTCCAGCAGGCGATCGCCAGATGAATGGTGTTGCTTTGAGCCGACACGCCCATCATTTCCGAACCGCGCCAGGCAATCGCGCGGACATAAGAGTCCGGCAGATTGTTTTTTTCGATGACCAGCTTCTTGGCGGCGTCGATCTCGGCGACGGAATAAGGAATCTCGAAATCCAGCAGTTCGGCCGATTTCTTCAGACGCTCGGAGTGTTCGGTGCACTTGAAGATCTCGCCGCCATAAGCGCGCTCGCCCTCGAACACGGAACTTCCGTAATGCAGGCCATGGGTCAGGACGTGGACATTGGCGTCGGCCCACGGCACCAGTTTGCCGTCATACCAGATGACGCCATCAATTTTGTCGAACGACACTCCCATCGCTTTGTCTCCAGATCGGCCGGTCCCAGAGCCGGCGGTGCGCCCTTTGTTTTACGTGGGCGGTTAAGTCCAGTATGTTTCGTGGAATGTCTATCGACAATCGCACGGCGAGGAAATTCACTTTGGAGCATGCCAGGGACTGGGGTTTCCGGACTTCCAAAGCGCCGCAAGTGGCGAAATATCCGAATATTTCGTGAAGCTTGGTTTTTTTGTAACATTGAAACCGAAATATGTCAACATGACTGACATAAATTTCAACGCGCCACGCACAGGGCAGACCCCCGCGGATGGCGGAGCTTCGGGTCCCACGGCATCCGCCGACCAGCGCTGGGACATCATCGAGCTTTTGTTTTTCGCCTATCGGGACTTTGTCGGCGATGCCGACCACGTCCTGGAGGAATTCGGCTTCGGCCGGGCTCACCACCGGGTGGTTCACTTTGTGACCCGCTATCCGGGGCTCAAAGTCGCCGATCTGCTGGACGTGCTCCGGATCACCAAGCAATCGCTGGGCAGGGTCCTCAAGCAACTGCTGGACGAAGGCTATATCGTTCAGAAGGCTGGCGATGCGGATCGCCGGCAACGTCTTCTTTTCGCCACGGCCAAAGGCGAGGCCCTTGTCGCAAAATTGGCCGGTCTGCAGACCGCTCGCATTAACCGGGCACTGGAGGGCGTCAGCCCTGCCGGAGCGGACGGAACGCGCCAGTTTCTGCTTGCCATGATTGACCATGACGACCCCGACAAGGTGCTGGACGTGATCCTGAAGAGCAGTCGAAGAGCGGCAAAGGACGTTAAATGATCGATGCCGCGACAACGGAACGCGCGCGTGCCGAGCCCGCCGACGACGCGCCCCATCTGCTGTTGGTTGACGACGACCGCCGCATCCGCGACCTGTTGTCGCGTTTCCTCGCGGGAGAAGGCTACCGTGTTACCACGGCGAAGAGTGCCGCAGATGCTCGCGCGAAGCTGGTCGGCCTGCATTTCGATCTTCTGATTCTCGACGTGATGATGCCGGGCGAGACCGGATTTGATCTCGCGCGTTCGCTTCGTACCGATTCCGGAGTACCGATCATCATGCTCACGGCACGAAGCGAAGCGGAGAGCCGCATCGAGGGATTGCAGATCGGGGCCGACGACTACGTTGCGAAGCCTTTCGAACCGCGCGAACTCGTGTTGCGCATTGCCAACATCCTCAAGCGTGCCGCGCCGGCTGCGGCGCCCGCCGTGGAGTCGGTCGCGTTCGGTCCTTATGTCTATCACCTCGAGCGCGGCGAACTGCGCGACGGTGAGAATGTGATCCATCTTACCGACCGCGAGCGCGACATGCTGCGCATTCTCGCGGCTGCGCCCGGCGAAACCGTACCGCGCGGAGCGCTGACCGGTGGCGACGGCAACGCCAACGAGCGTGCGGTGGACGTGCAGATCAATCGGCTGCGGCGCAAGATCGAGCGCGATCCGGCTAACCCGCTGTTCCTGCAAGCCGTGCGTGGCATCGGCTATCGTCTCGTCGCTTCGCCTTGAGCCGCCGGAACACATTGTCATGAGCACGCTCGACACCGGCCTCACCTTCATTCGCACAGCTTCGCGCGGCGTGTCTCACGCGAGCGGATGGCTGGGGCGCTGGTTCAAGGAGATGATGCCGAAGGGGCTTTATGCCCGCGCGTTGCTGATCATCATCGTTCCGATGGTGATCCTCCAGTCAGTGGTCGCGTTCGTGTTCATGGAGCGGCATTGGAACACTGTGACCCGGCGGCTGTCCCAGGCCGTCACGCAGGACGTGGCTTCGCTGATCGACATCTACAAGACCTATCCGCAAGACAAGGATCGAACGCAACTGCGACGGATTGCGCAGCAACGGCTTGGCTTGGTTGTCGACTTCCTGCCCGTCAACGATATGCCGCCGCCGGGGCCGAAGCCGTTCTTCTCGCTGCTGGATCAGGCTTTGTCGGTGCAGCTTGGCCGCCAGATTGGACGCCCCTTCTGGATCGACACGGTCGGACGCTCGTCGCTGGTGGAAATCCGTATCAAACTCGATGACTCCGTGATGCGCGTGTTTGCGCAGCGGAGCGCCGCTTACGCGTCGAATTCGGAAATCTTCCTGTTCTGGATGGTTGGCACATCGTCGATCCTTCTGATTGTCGCGGTATTGTTCCTGCGCAATCAGATCAAACCCATTCTTCGCCTGGCAGATGCCGCGGAGAATTTCGGTAAAGGCCGAGAGGCGCCGGACTTCCGTCCCCGCGGCGCGCGTGAAGTTCGCCGCGCGGCACAGGCCTTCATGGAAATGAAGGCGCGCGTGGAACGCAGTATCGAGCAGCGCACGGCCATGTTGGCGGGCGTCTCACACGACCTGCGAACAATCCTGACGCGCTTCAAGCTCGAGCTTGCGCTGATCGGCAACAGTCCGGAAGTGGACGGCATGCGCAAGGATGTCGACGAAATGAGCGGCATGCTGGAGGCTTATCTTGCCTTTGCGCGCGGAGACGGTGGCGAACAGGCACGTCCAACCGACATGGAACAGGCGCTGGAGGAATTGCGCAGCGACGCCGAGCGGCAAGGACACGTCGCCACTGTGACGTTCCACGGTCTGCCGGTGGTGACGGTCAAGCCCGCATCCTTCAAACGCTGCCTCGCCAATCTGGTGTCGAACGCGGCACGTCACGCCGACACTATCAACATCACCGGCCATCGCGATCATCGCTATCTGATCGTGACCATCGATGATGACGGTCCGGGCATCCCGCAGAACATGCGCGAGGAAGTGTTCAAGCCGTTCCTGCGGCTTGATGATGCGCGCAATCAGGATGAGGGCGGCACCGGGCTTGGTCTTGCGATCGCGCGTGACATTGCCCGATCCCACGGTGGCGACATCACGCTTGGCGACAGCCCGATGGGTGGATTGCGCGCAAGCGTACGTGTACCGGTCTAGGCAGGTCGGTCGACGTCGAAACGGTGGATTATTTCGCCAGCTCTTTCGATCGCTTGGTCGCGGCCGCAACGGCACGTGTGAGCAGCGGCTCGAATCCATCCGCAGCCATCAGCACTTCAAGTGCAGCAGCGGTCGTCCCGCCTGGCGACGTCACGTTCTTGCGCAGCGTGGCACTGTCCAGATAGGAGCGATGCAGGAGTTCGCCCGAACCTGCGACGGTTTCGCGGGCAAGCTTGGTGGCGAGCGCGGCGGGCAATCCCGCAGCAATGCCGGCCCGTTCGAGTTCCTCAGCGAGCAGGAACACGTAGGCAGGACCGGAGCCCGACACCGCCGTCACGGCGTCCATCAGCGCTTCGTCGTCGACCCATTCGACCGCACCAATGGCGCTCAGCATGGCATCGGTGGTTGCCCGCTGGTCCGGCGAGACGTCTTTTGATGGCACGGCAACCGTGATGCCGCGGCCAACCGATGCCGGTGTGTTCGGCATGGCGCGGATCACCTTGCCGCCGCAAATGGTCTCGATCGTTGCGATGGTCGTTCCCGCCATGATCGATACAACGAGCGTGGCCGGTGAAATGAATGGCTTCAGCTGCGGGCCCACCTCCGCGAACATTTGCGGCTTCACCGCGAGAACCAGCACGTCCACGGTGCTCAAGTCATTTGCGGTTGGATTGAGGCGGACACCGCGGGCCGCGAAGCCCCGCGTCTCGTCCGACGGATTGGGTTCGACCATCGCGACGTGCTTGGTATCGATCCCCTGCGCAAGCCAGCCGGAGAGCATGGCTCCCCCCATCTTTCCCGCACCGGCAAGGAGGATCGTGCCGTGAAAATTTCTCAATGTATCGGCGGAAGATGACGTCATAGGCGTGATACTCGCGTCGCGCCGTTAGACGGCGGGGTTCCAAGTGGAGAATTTTGTATGCCGTCAGGGCGCCCGCAACAAGGCGGCATTCGCACGGGGCGCGTCGATACGGGTGTCCGAGGCGCTATGTGAGCGGTTGAAACAGCTTCTTGACGAAGAAGCGGCGCGATCCGCGCGGGTGGTCGTCGACCGTTCCGAATAGTTCGTAGCCCTGCTTTTGGTAGAACCCGAGGGCCTGAAATTCATAGGTATCGAGCCAGGCACCGATACAGCCGCGCTCGCGCGCGGCAGCTTCCGCGCGGGACAGGAGACTGGAGCCGAGATCCTGTCCTCGGAACTGTTCGGGCACAACGAATAGTTCGACGACGAGCCAGTCGTAGCTCGTCTTGCCCCACAAACCGCCAATGGTGTTGCCATCACTGTCCTGGACAAGAACAGCAAGCGGCTGAAAGCCTGAAGGGCCCGCCACCTTGTCGTTGAAAGCGACCAAAGCTTGCGTGATGGCCTCGCGATCCGCGCTGCTTGGCGAATCCGTGACCACTATTGTCGGGATGCTCACGTCGACCTCGAAGCGTTACGCTTCGCCTGCCGTATCGAACAGTGCGGCGGCCATGGCTTCCGAAGCCGTCTTTCCGGCCCACGCCACAAATTGCAAGGCGGGATAGTAGCGCTCGCAGGCATGCAGCGCGCCTTCCAGCATCATCTCGCATTGGGTCGGCGAGGCCAGCATCCCGCCCGGAAGCAGCAGTGCTTGCCGGTACATCACCGATCCCGTGCTGGTCCACACGTCGAAATGACCGATCCATAACTGCTCATTGATCGCCGCGATGATGCGCTGGGTTTCCGCACGCCGCACCTCGGGGATTTTCATGTCGAACGCGCAGGCAAGATGCAGCGCATCGATCTCGCCCATCCAGGTGAACGACAATTGATAGTCGGTCCATTGTCCGCGGGTGAGGATTGTGACCTCATCCTGTCCGGAGCGCTCGAATGTCCAATCGTTGGAAGACGCGATGTCTTCGACAACTGTGAGCGGGCTGTTCCGCGAATCCGTTGTGATGTCCAGAAGGGACATACTGCCTTCATCCTGTGCTGTTGTGGGATGGGAACGCGAAACGAAACGCCAGACACGCGCGATCACTGTCGCCGCAAGGAAACCGCTTGGTGAAGCACGGTGATTCAAGTCTGAATCGCGTGCACCGGAGCGTCAACCTCGTGTGACAGGATTGATCAGTGATTTGCGGAATCCGCGCAACGCCGCGCCGAATCCCGTCCACAGGCAATCACCAAGATTTCGTCGGTCATCAACAGGCACAGCGCGGCCGCGTCGCTCGGAGTGAGAACAAAACGGAATCGGATTCCCGGGAGACGAGTCTGGTGGAGTGAATTCGCGCAGCGCGGGTCCGGTCAAGGCTCGGTTGAGGCCCGCGACGCGCCACTATTCGGATGTCTGCGGTGCCGGCAGCCGCATGCGTCCCGGCTTTGCCGGAGACGGTGTCATTCAGTTCTGCGCTGAGGGAGAACTCGTCAATCGAACAGGCTGGAAACCGACTCTTCGGATGCAGTCCGGCCGATGGCTTCGCCGATCAGGGCGGAGATTGAAATCGTCCTGATGTTCGGAGCCTTGCGCACGGCTTCGGTCGGCTGGATGGAGTCCGTGATGACCAGCTCTTTCAGTTTGGAAGAGGTGATACGGGCGACGGCGCCGCCGGAAAGGACACCGTGGGTAATGTAGGCGTAGACGTCCTTCGCGCCGTTGGCGAGCAGGGCGTCGGCCGCGTTCACCAGCGTGCCGCCGGAGTCCACAATGTCGTCGATCAGGATGCAGGTATAGCCCGCCACTTCGCCGATCACGTTCATGACTTCGGATTCACCGGCGCGTTCGCGGCGCTTGTCGATAATCGCCAGCGGCGCGTTGATGCGCTTGGCGAGGCCGCGTGCGCGGACCACGCCGCCGACGTCCGGCGACACCACCATCAGGTTGCCGAGATCGAACCGTTCCTTGATGTCACGCACCATCACCGGCGAACCAAAAAGGTTGTCGGTTGGAATATCGAAGAAGCCCTGGATCTGAGCGGCATGCAGATCGAGCGTCATGACGCGATCAGCACCGGCATGTGTAATGAGGTTTGCGACCAGTTTTGCAGAAATTGGCGTACGGCCACCGGCTTTGCGGTCCTGCCGGGCATAGCCGAAATAGGGGATCACCGCGGTGATGCGGCGCGCGGAGGCGCGGCGCAGCGCATCTGTGATGATCAGCAATTCCATCAGATGGTCATTGGCGGGATACGATGTCGACTGAAGGACGAACACGTCCGAGCCGCGTACGTTCTCCTGGATCTCGACGAACACTTCCATATCGGCAAAGCGGCGCACGCTGGCCTTCGTCATCGGCACGTTGAGCCATGACGAGATGGCCTGCGCCAATTCGGGGTTCGAATTGCCGGCGACCAGCTTGATGGAACCGTTTTTCGCTGAAATGGCAGCTTCTCCTCGTGACATGGGGGAAACGCTCTTCAACATATCAGCTACCTATGGAACTGGATGACCCGCGCTCTCCCGCGCGCGCGAGGTGATAACAAGGAGATGACAAGGCTGGCAATACGAAGCCTGCGATTTTCCTGCAAAAACCGCAGCTTCAGGAGCCTCCATCCTTAATGGGCGCTGAAGGCGAGCACCGTGGTCTCGGCCGCAGGCTCGGTTTGGTCCGAATCCGCCTGTGCGACGGCAGGTCCGGAAGATGGGGCCCCCGGAATCGGGGCGTCCGGGACGGGAGCGGCAGCCCCGCTCATGACGGCACTGAGTCCGCCGAGGCCCGCCTGGGCGATTTTCCGCATCATCTGATCGTCGGCGGCGCTCCAGGCGTCCCGGCCAGCCTTACCGGCAGGCTCCTCGCCGCTCAGGCGCAGGGCGCGCTGTTGGTCGCGATCATAGACATCCCAGACCCAGGCGATGGTGGTTTTGCCGTTGCGCGCAACCTGCGCGGAAAGATAGCTGCGGATTCGGTAGGCCGCACCGGCCTCGCGGGAGACAACGCTAAAACTCCGGCCTGCGGATTCGGTTTCCAGCGCACGGACCAGGCGGTCGAACACCTGCGGCGGTGGGCCATCGACCGACTCGAAAGCAACCGTCGGCCCGAAGCCTGAACTCGCCGGGGCGGACTCTGGCCCGGTCGCCATGCAGCCTGATGTAATGCAAAGCAGAGCGAACAGGAGGGGGAGGCGCAAGTATCGCAGCGATCCCCAAACCGTCATACGTGCCACGGAATTCATGCCTGTCGTCGCCCGAATATCACCCGCCCGCAGGGTCAATTCGTCTGCAGGACGGGCCGAGCGATATCGTTAAAATGCATTAACGTCTAGGGCGCCGACGTGTCTCTCGCCCTCGGTGTTAATAAAGTGGTCGTGAAAAGGTTAGAAAAAACAATGAGTTTACGAGTTGTAAACCATCTTTTTTCATAAAAGGGACAGCCTCATTTCGGAGCGCCGGCTCACTGAGACCGGGGGCGACGGAGGCGGCTTTGCCAGCCTTCCAGCGCTCAGCCTTCCAGCACGATGGCGTGGATATTGCGCCCGTAGTCCGGCTCCTTGCGGTGAACCGAGCGGCGATAGCTGAACATCCGCTCATCGGCGTAGGTGCAGACATCGACATCGTCGATCATCAGAATGCCTGCGCGCTCCAGCCTCCGCCGGATGTAACCGGCAAGGTCGAACATCGAATGGTTGGCGCGTGAGGACGGAACGAAGAATGCAGCATTGTCTGCGTCAGCTTCGACAAAGCGCGCGACGAATTCCGCGCCAACCTCATAGTTCTGCTGCCGGATCAGTGGGCCGATCGCGGAAATGATGTTGCTGCGCGCGGCGCCGAGCCCTTCCATGGCGCTGATGGTCGATTCAAGCACGCCGCCGATGGCGCCCTTCCAGCCGGAGTGCGCGGCCCCGATGACGCGTGCCTGCGGATCGACGAACAGGATCGGCCCGCAATCGGCGGCAGACACGCCAAGCGCGAGGCCCGGCGTCTTGGTCACCATGGCGTCGGCGTGCGGGCGCGTCTCCCACGGATCGGTGACGGTCACGACATCAGGGGAATGAACCTGGAAGGCGGTGAGGAAATGCGCCGGTCCGACCTTGAGTTCTTCAGCCATGCGCCGGCGGTTTTCCGCGACATGTGCAGGATTGTCCTTGGACCCGACACCGCCATTGAGGCTCGCGTAGATGCCGTCCGAAACGCCGCCTTCACGGGTGAAGAATGCATGCCGCAGGCCGGGCACTGCGAGCAGCAAAGACGATCCGAACTTCATGGCTTGAGAACTCCGTTGAGCGTGCCGCCCATGGCGGGCTCGTGATCGGACAGTGCGGCGAGCACTTCGATCTCGGGATGGGAGATCCCAAGCACTTTAAAGAGCGACCCCATCCCTTCCTTTCCCGAACCTGTCAGGCGTTTCAGCGCCGATGAAATGATCGCCGACTGTTCCGGCGATGCGTTCTTCATCAGGGTCTGCGCCCGGGTTTCGATGCCGAGTCGGCTTAGAAACGCGCCTTGCTCGACGGGTCCATGCGCACGCGCACCGATATCCTCGGCTCCGCGCGCCAGTGCCTGAAAATCCACATGCGCGGTGACGTCGGCATCGCCGGGATTCTGCAGGGGATTGGCGAAAGCGTGCTTCGCGACGGCCTGGAACGTGTCGCCCGCGTCGCTCCGGACATGGCCGTAATCAAGGATCAGCGCAGCGCCGCCTTGCTCGCGGATGCGGCGGGCGATTGTCATGATTTCAGTGTTCGGCCGCCATTCGAAGATTGCCCCGTTCGGCGCAGCACGGACATGCGGCGGCAGCAGGACGTCGAAACGCGGCATCGGATCCTTCGCCACGCCATAAGCGAAGATCTCGTCATCTATCTCGATGACGCGCTCGTGCCATCCACTTTCCCGCTTCACCGCCTGATGGATCGGCAGTGCATCGAAATACTCGTTGGCAAGAATGATGGCGGGTCCTTCCGGAACTTCATCGATGCTTCCGTACCATTCGACATGGGCGATATCGCCGAGCTTGAGGCGCTGCCGCTCTCGCAGCGTCGGACTCGCTTCCACCAGATGAACGCTGATCGCCTGGTGAAAGGCCGGGAGAATGCGGATCGCGCGGAGCGCGTCCGCCATCATGGTGCCGCGGCCGGGCCCCAGTTCGATGAACATGACATGCTCGGGCATGCCCATGGCGTTCCAGACCGATGCGGCCCACAGCCCCACCAGTTCGCCGAACATCTGGCTGACTTCAGGCGCGGTAATGAAATCACCGTCGCGCCCAAGCGGATCCCGCTTCAGATAATAGCCGTACTGCGGATGCGTCAGGCACATCTGCATGTAGCGCGAAACCGGCATCGGGCCATTTTTCGCGATCTGGTTGCGGATCAAGGTTTCAAGGGGACCATAATCAGGCACGGCGATCCTTCAGGCTAGTGTTCCGGTTCTGACATTCGTATGACCCCGCAGCAGGCACTTTACGAATGTCAGAACGTTCCTTCGAAGAGTGCGCAGCAAAACTGAAAGGAACGTCAGAGTCGCCACACTAGTACCCGCTTTCCGAAGTTCGTGATCCATCGCCACATCCGCCTTAACGAACTTCGGAAAGCAAAGGGTACTAGCAAAACTATGATTCTAGTACCGCTTTCGATTTGAAGTCCTGTCGCGCGATTGCCGCGAGTGATGCAGGGACTTCAAATCGGCGGTACTAGTCCGGGCAACCATGCGTTCCGAACCTCACGCCTTAGTTGCCCCAACATCGGAGTTTCGGGGACCTCGCTTCCATGCGGTGAGCATGAACGCGACGCCCGCGATAATCATTGGAATCGACAGTAACATTCCCATGGTCAATCCGCCCCACAGAAAACCCAGCTGCGGATCGGGTTCACGGAAGAATTCACCGGTAATGCGGAAGATGCCATAGAACGTCGCAAACGCACCAATGATGAGCCCGGGACGTTTCAGCGCACCGGCGCGAATCAGCAGCGCCAGAATGATGAACAGTACGATGCCTTCGAGCCCGGCTTCATAAAGCTGGCTTGGGTGGCGCGGCAGCGGCCCGCCATTGGGGAAAACCATTGCCCACGGCACGCTCGAATCCGCGTGGCGGCCCCACAATTCGCTGTTGACGAAGTTCGCCAAACGCCCGAGCAGCAATCCGATCGGCCCGACCGCGCAGGTCACGTCGCCGAGCGATAAGACAGAAATGTTACGCTTCCAGCCAAACAGCAACACGGCAATGACGCAGCCTGTGAAGCCGCCGTGGAAGGACATGCCACCTTTCCACAGCTCGAAGATTTCCGGCGGATGCTGCATGAAATAAGAAAGATTGTAGAACAGCACATAGCCGGTGCGGCCGCCGAGAATGATGCCGAGCGTCACCCACAGGATGAAATCATCGAAATCGACCACTGTGAACGGCACCTTGCCGCCCCACAGCCGCTCGCTGCGAATGATTTTGCGTGCGTAGATCCAGCCGAGTACAATGCCGCCGATATAGGCGAGCGCGTACCACCGGATCGCGATCGGCCCGATGGCGATGGCGATGGGGTCGAAGACGGGGAATGTGATGGTCAGCATCATGAACGGATGGTTCCGGCAAGGATGGCGGGGCTCGGATTGGGCTTCTTACATCTTGCGTCGCGGCTGCGCTATCACCATTGTCTCAACGGGCCGCACGCGGCAAATCGTCTTTCGGAGTTTGATTATGACGCAGACCACCAACCGGTTTTTTGACGACGTTGCGCGGCTGATGAACGATGCGGCAGGCGCAGCACAGGGCGTGAAGCGCGAAATGGAGACGGTGATCCGTACACAGGCGGAGCGCATCCTTCGCGACCTCGATCTGGTCAAGCGCGAGGAGTTCGAGGCTGTCAAGGATATGGCCCGTCTGGCGCGCGAGGAAAACGAAGCTCTGAAAGCGCGCATCGAGGCGCTGGAGAAGAAGCTCGCTCCCGTCGCAGAAACGTGACGCTTAATAAGGTCAAGGCTTCCAAGGGGAGGGCTTCCAAGGCCGAGACCCCTCAGGCCAGCTTTTCCAAAGTGAAGTCTCTTAGAGCCAAGCCTTCTAAAGCCAAGTCGTCAAAAACGAAGTCATCGCGCGATCTCCCGGTCAAGGCGTTTACATCGCCGCAAGCCTGGGAAGACTGGCTCAAAGCGCAGCCTGCAACATCTGAGGGTGTGTGGCTCAAACTCGCCAAACAATCGGCCAAGGCAGCAAGTGTGTCGCGCCAGGAAGCCATTGATGGCGCGCTCTGTCATGGCTGGATCGACGGTCAGCTCGACAAGTTCGACGAGGATTGGTGGCTGATCCGCTTCACGCCCCGCAAGCCCGGCGGAAAATGGTCAGAGAAGAATCGGGACCGCGCCCTTGCGCTGATCAAGGAAGGGCGCATGACGCCTGCGGGTCTGCATCATATCGAGCAGGCAAAATCGGACGGTCGGT
The DNA here is from genome assembly GCF_049747295.1 of Bradyrhizobium sp. SYSU BS000235. NCBI lineage: Bacteria > Pseudomonadati > Pseudomonadota > Alphaproteobacteria > Hyphomicrobiales > Nitrobacteraceae > Bradyrhizobium > Bradyrhizobium sp. SYSU BS000235. Next base: position 1,417,577 of record NZ_JBMHJM010000001.1, on the reverse strand, counting down.
GGGAGGTAGCCTACGCTTCGCAAAGCAAGGTCACGATCCCGGAAGATCTCGATGCCGCGCTGGCGCAGGACAAGAAGGCCAAGAGCTTCTTTGCGACGCTGGAGGGCGCCAATCGCTATTCGATCCTGCATCGTGTTCATACGGCAAAAAAGCCGGAGACGCGCGCACGCCGCATCGAGACGTTTGTCGCCATGTTGAGCCGAGGCGAAACGATTCACCCGCGCAAGCCAAAGGCAAAATAGTTTCGTTGCGCGTCAGCCGTACTGAGCGATGCCATTCCCGAACGACCAGTTTTCTTTGGCGACTTCAACCAAATTGATGATGACGTCCTCGCGACGGATCTTGAGCTGTTCGTGCAGGTCATCCGCGATGCGCTTGTAGAACGCCTTTTTCATATCGACCGTCCGCCCGGCGTTGAGCGTGATCTGGATAAAGACGATGTCTTTGCTGTAGGCGACGCCGAGATAGCTTTCGGGAAAATTCAAGTCGTCCGGTTCGTGCTCGGTGATGACCTGGAATTTGTCGTCCTTGGGCACGTTGATGGTCTCGGTCATCGCCTTGTAGACAATTTCGCCGATCGCCTTGCGATGGCCGGCTGTCTTTCCTTTGGCGAGATCGATGCGGACGAAGGGCATGGCGGTTCTCCTGTGTTGATGATCACAGAGGATGTCTGCCTGCCGTGGGATCGCTGCAAGAGGAGAGGCACGCAGAGCTGATCCGCGTGCCCCGAGAAAATACATGAAAGGCGTCTCTAAACTCCGAATGCCACCGGGCGGAAAGCCTGCAGCAGCGCGCTGTCGAGCTTCCCGTCCATCAATTCCATGACCCCAAATGCTTGATCGGGATTCATGACAGGCATGTCGTCGTGGGGCTCCATCAGCATCGCGTAGGTGTCAACCAACGTGATGATGCGGACAATATCGCTGATGCGGTCGGAAAGAAGGCCATCGGGATACCCGGTGCCGTCCAGCATCTCGTGATGATGCAAGACCACATCGAGCATCTCTCCGGGGAAACCGCCCTGTTTCTTGAGGGCGTCGTAACCCAGGCGAACATGCTCTGCCATAATGGCGTTTTCTTCGTCAGTCAGTTCTCCGGACTTTTCGAGAATGATCACCGGAATGAAGGCTTTGCCGACATCATGCACAAGCGCTGCGCGTGCAATCCGGCGCTGGTCTTCGTCGCGCATGCCGAGATACTGAGCGAAGGCGACCGCGTAGCCCGTCACAACGAGCGTATGCCGATAGCTGCGCTTGTGATGCTTGCTGACCGCAGCGAGCCAGTCCTTCAGCGAACTTCGCTTCAGGGCTTCAAGGATCTGCGCCTCGGCTTTCATGACGTCTTCGAACGTCAGTGGCGTCCCTGCCGGAAGCCGCTGGAACATTTTGACCATCACCGCCTGTGCCGCGGCAACACCCTTGGCGAGAATTTTCGCCGCGCTGGTGTGTTCGTCTTCCGGGGTTTCGGGAAACGCGTGGCGAATACGGTGCAGGATGCTGTCGGGATCGAATGGCCGTTGGATCGTATCGGTCGCCCCGAGCGCCCATGCCTGCGCAGATCCGTGGTGCAGGGAATCCGCCAGCACGAACAGCCGCGGCAGCGCCTGATAGGCCTTGCGGGTCAGTTTGGTGCGCACACGTTGAACCGCTTCGATCGAGGTCAGATCGATATCAACGACCACCCCCGAGAAGTCGCTCGCCGGGTGATCGGGAAGGTCGAAGATCGAAATTGTTTCGACGTTGCCGGCATTGCGCAGGATGTCCGCGAGTTCTTCGCTTTGATCCTCGATATCCGATGCAAGCAGCAGGCGTCTCTTTTTTTGAGATCTTTCCGCCAGGGCCATTTCGTCCTCTTCGGGGCGTTCGGTAGATGCAGCCCAGAGTGGTACCCAAAAAAATGTTCTCGACCCTTAACGATTATCGTTAAGAAAAATCACGGTTTCACTCACGCAACCGTGGTTTCCCTTCGCGTAACTTTTAATGAAGTTTGAATCGAAGGCGAGGCATTCGCTGCCTGCTTAACGCCGCGTAAATGAATGCGTTTCCATTAACCATGTCGCGTATTGTTTCCATCCAATATTTGCGTGCTGCTGCCGCCTTGATGGTGGTGTTCTTTCATGCCGAGGGCATGGCGGCTGAATACTTCGATGTCGCGTGGCCCTCGTTCGGTGCGGTTGGTGTCGATATCTTCTTCATCATCAGCGGCTTCATCATGTGGGTGACGACGGCGTCGGAACGAACGACTCCGTCTTCCTTTATCTTGAACAGAATCGTCCGCATCGTGCCGCTTTATTGGCTAGTGACGCTGCTGCTTTATGGCGGCTGGCGGATCTTCCGTGATCCCGCCTTGCTGCCGCCGGTCAGTAATCTTCTGCAGTCGTTGTTTTTCATTCCGTTCATCCCGGAGCGCGCGGGAATTATTCAGCCGCTGCTGATCACAGGATGGACGTTAAACTACGAAATGTTCTTCTACGTAGTGTTTGCCTGCGGATTCCTGATCGCGCGTCGCTATCGTTTGTTGTTGATCGGGACAGTGCTGGGCGCACTGGTGGCATCACGGTATCTGGTTGCGCCTTCAAGTCCGGTGACGATGACCTATACCAGCCCATTGTTGATCGAGTTCATCGTCGGATGTCTGCTCGGTATGATGTATGAGCGCAAGGCGTTGCCGCGGCCTCAGATGGCTGTGCTTCTGCTCGTCGTTGGAGGCTTGCTGCTGCTCGGCTCGGGAATGCTCCCAGCTTCCAGCATCGGCGGCGGACGGTTTGTTCGCTGGGGGTTGCCGGCATTCCTTGTTGTTGTCGGCGCGCTCAGCCTTGAGCCGTTGCTGAAGGCGTGGCGCGTGCCGATGCAGCTTGGAGACGCATCCTATTCCATTTATCTGACCCATAGTGTCGTACTCTCGACGCTCAAGAGTGCCGTGCTGATCGTGGCGAGTACGTTGCCGCCACTCTTGGCCGGCGGATTCGTCGTCGCTGGTTGCGTGGCGAGCATTGCAGCGGGTGTGCTGGTCTACCGCTTTGTGGAAGCTCCGCTTCTCATGTGGTCGAAGCAGGCGATCGCGGCGGCTCGCAATAGAGCCGCCTCGTCTGCGGCATAAACGCGTCCGCAAGATCGACCGCAATATCGACCGCAATGCATTTGGGCAATTTCCTCCGCACGGTCACGCGGCCTGATCCGCGCGCCGCCAGAGCGGAAATGGGTCAGGTAGCTGCGCCCATGCCTCGACGTCCATTGTGCCGGTTCTACCCGACGTGATCAGGCATGCATCGAGGCGACGTGTGAGTTCGGCGCGATCCATTCCGCGGCCAATGAAGACGATTTCTTGCCGCCGATCGCCCCAGACCTCCGACCAATTCTTTTCGATGGCGACGCGCCATTCCGGATGATCCGGCCAACGCTCTTTGGGAATGGCAGCCCACCAGAAACCCATTGCTTCGTTGCGCACGATGGCGCCGGCCTGGCTCAGCTCACCGACCCATTGCGGTCGTGTCGCCAGCCAGAAATGGCCTTTGGCACGGATGACACCCGGCCAGCTTGATGTGATGAAGGCGTGAAATTTCTGCGGGTCGAACGGGCGGCGCGCACGGTAGACGAAATTGCTGACGCCGTATTCCTCCGTCTCGGGGACGTGGCTGGCGAAGCCATAAAGCTCCTTGAACCAAATCGGGTGTTGTTGCGCCTTTTCGAAATCGAACCGTCCGGTATTTAAAATCTTGTCGAGCGGCACCTTCGAGAAATTGGCTTCGATGATCTCTGCTTCGGGATTGAGCGCCTTGAGGATGCTTCTTGCGGTTTCGCGTTGCGCCGGCGAGGCCTCATCGATTTTGTTCAGCACAATCGTATCGGCAAACTCGATCTGATCGACGAGCAGGTCGACCAGCGTGCGCTTGTCTTGATCGCCGAGGGATTCGCCGCGATCGCGCAGGAAATCGTGCGAGGCGTAATCTCGGAGCAGGTTCACGGCATCGACCACCGTGACCATGGTATCGAGCCTGGCAACATCGCCAAGGCTCTCGCCATTTTCATCGCGGAAGTCGAAGGTCGCAGCGACCGGCAACGGCTCTGAAATGCCGGTGGATTCGATCAGCAGATAATCAAAGCGTCGGTCAAGAGCGAGTTGGCGCACTTCTTTCAGCAGATCGTCTCGTAACGTGCAGCAGATGCAGCCGTTGGTCATCTCGACCAGCGTTTCGTCAGTCCGTGATAGGTTCGCACCACCATCGCGGATGAGGTCCGCGTCGATGTTCACCTCGCTCATGTCGTTCACGATCACAGCCACCCGCAGGCCCTGCCGGTTGTTGAGGACATGATTCATCAGGGTGGTCTTCCCCGCTCCGAGGAAGCCGGAGAGCACGGTGACGGGCAGTTTTTTCATGGGAGTCGAACAGCCTTTTCAAGGAGATGCGGGACAGGCGCCGGGGCGGCATGAGGGGTTTCCATGCATGTTATGTTATAACATAACAGAAATGAGGCGAGCGAGGCAAGGCACAAGGATGTGAGGAGCTTGAGTTTCAGGCGTCTTTTGATGGCGTGTGTGGTCCAGCACCCATCGGTGATGTCGGCGATACCCGGCCTCGCAACAATCCGGGAGTTCGGCTATTATCCTTGGTGTCTTTCAGTGGCTGGTCGGGCCGATCTGCCGGATTTGCCAGAAGCGTAACAAGCGTTGCGCGTTCGATCGCGAGAGCTTTGCAAAATCAGCCTCGAGTTTCTTGAGATGTTTAACCGCGGCACCGGGTGCAATTTTACATGCCAGGATCGCACGCAGGGTTTCCCACGCGCAGCCAGCAGCCTTGCAGGGAATCAGGAGACCATCGTCGCGCGGACTCTCCATGAGCGGCTTGATGATCTCGATCGGTGCGGACGAGAGCGATGCAAGCGCGGCCGTTGTCTCCTCGTACCTGCGCGTCATGGCAAACTTCAGCAACACCGCTTCGTTCAATTCACCCCGCTCTTTCAATAAGTCCACAAACCGCTTCGCGGAGACGAAGTCCCGAGGCGTGCGCCTCTCCCAATCGATTTCGCTGGCCGCGATTTGCAGAGCGCGCCGGACTTCCTCTTGAAGTTCAGGCGGCGTTCGCGAGAGCAGCCGTGATCGAACGGCGTCGGTCGCGCGCAACAGAAGCTCCTTCAGGATGTGCGGTGGCAGATCGAGGCGCAGTCCGGCTTTTTCCGCGAGGCTGTCGTCGCTCGCGGAGGCCTTCACAAGCGTTGCAAAACCTTGGCTGGATAGACTTGCACCCGAATTGACGGCGACGTTGTGAATCACCGCGCGATTTCCGCGATCGAGAAGCACGTCAGTGACCGGAGCCGCGATCGTGGGACGTTCAGAAATGGCAAACAGGTGCGCCTGGCTTTTCGTCTTCGCAATCGCGACAAGGTCGTCCGTCGCAAGGCGGTTCGAAAACGACAGCACCGGACCGGCAACGGCAATCTCGTGATGTCCAGCCAGCTGGCGCGTCAGGTCTATCGGCGCGTTGTCGATGGGGGCGAGGCGGGAGCTGATTTCGACGAGCGCCTTGGTTTCGATCTCTCGGATGAGATGACAAAGCACGTCATCGAAAACATCGACGTGCTTTTCGTTCAGCCGGTTGGCGTCGTACAGAAAGAGGTCCGTGACGCGCCGGAAGATGGTGACGCGCCGTTCCGGCGTTCCGCGGCGAAGGGCGGTATCCAGCTCGTCAAACAGGGAAGCTTTGGCGTTCTGCACGGCGACGGCCTCAACAAAACCTAACAAAAATGCGTCTGTCGGCACTCCAGGACAAATGAAAAGTTCCACTTTCAAAGACAGGGGCGGATCAAAAACCGCTCCGGCACCACTCATGAACCTGCAAAAACAAGGGTGAGGCTATGGGCCAATTGGAAGTTTTTCCTTAAGCGCAGTTGCTGTGATTTAAGGACAAATGGCCCCACCGGCGCGCTCAAGTCGGGTTTCCGGCCGACAAGGCTGCTTTTTCAGCCCAAAACGGGCGATAAAACCGGTACATTTCCTTGTGTTTTCGGCCCTTTGAGGCTAAGAACCGCCCGTCCGCAGCCCCCGCACCCCTGGAGGCTTGCTGCGGCGGAAAACCGGGCCGCTTTGCGGCCCTTCACTTTTCAAGCTTTAAGGAAACTCGACAATGGCGACCGTCAAGGAATTGAAGGCGACCGCGCGTCCGAAGGCCGGCAAGGGGGCCGCCCGCGCAGAACGCCGTGCTGGCCGCGTGCCAGCCGTGATCTATGGTGACAACCAGCCCCCGCTGACCATCTCGCTGGATGACAAGATGCTGCGTCAGAACATCTTCGCAGGTCACTTCCTCACCACGCTTTTCAACATCGATCTCGATGGCAAGAAGCATCGCGTGATTCCGCGCGACTATTCGCTCGATCCGGTCAAGGATTTCCCGCTTCACGTCGATTTCCTGCGCCTCGGCCAGGGTGCAACCATCCGCGTCAGCGTTCCGCTGCACGTGTCGGGCACCGAAGTTTCGCCAGGCGTCAAGCGCGGCGGCACGGTCAACATCGTCAACCACACCGTCGAACTGGAAGCGGATGTCGAGCACATTCCGCAGTTCATCGAAGTTGATGTCTCCAAGCTCGAAATCAACAACTCGATCCACCTCAGCGATGTGGCGCTGCCGAAGGGCGTGAAGGCGGTTTCGCGCGATGACCAGACGCTGGTCACCGTTGTGCCGCCGTCAGGTTACGGTGAAGAAGCCAAGGCCGCCGGTGGTGCAGAAGGTGCTGCGGCTGGTGCCGCGCCCGCGGCTGGTGCAGCGGCTCCGGCTGCCGGTGCGAAGGCCCCTGCAGCTGCTGCCAAGGCTCCTGCGGCCAAGGCACCTGCGGCTGGCGACAAGAAGAAGTAAGCGACCGCGAGAACCCGCGTCATGCGCCTGTTCGTCGGACTGGGCAATCCCGGCACGAAGTACCAGGGCAACCGGCACAATATCGGGTTCATGGTTGTCGACGACATTGCGCGGCGTCACGGTTTCGCACCGTGGCGCCGCCGCTTTCAGGGGGAGACCTCCGAAGGCACGCTCGACGGCGAGCGCGTGATCCTGCTCAAGCCTTCCACCTATATGAACGAGTCCGGCCGCGCCGTGAGCGAAGCCGCGAATTTTTTCAAGCTCGGGGTCGGAGATCTCGTCGTGTTTCACGACGAGATTGAATTGCCGCCCGCCAAGGTGCGCGTGAAGGTCGGCGGCGGCATTGCCGGACACAACGGGCTTCGTTCGATTTCGGCGCATGTCGGCAACGACTATCGCCGTGTGCGGCTCGGGGTCGGCCATCCCGGCGTCAAAGAACTCGTGCATGCCCATGTGCTGAACGATTTCGCCAAAGCCGAGCGGCCATGGGTCGAGGCGTTGTGCGATGCCGTCACGGACAATGCGGCCTTGCTGGTGACCGACAAGGACTCGTCGTTCCAGAACAAAGTGCATCTCGCGATGCAGGCCAAGGGGTTTGCGTCGGACAAGGACAATGGCGGCGACAAGTAGCTAGTGCGGTGGATCTGACGTTCGTATCAGCATTCACCGCCGATCCATCATACGAACGTCAGATCCAAAACCGCACTAGATTCATATTTTTGCTAGTGTCCCTTAGGTTCTGACATTCGTAAATGAGCTAACCACAAGCAAATACGAATGTCAGAACCGGGACACTAGGGCCCTTCAGGTCAGGACAGATTATGGGATTCAAATGCGGTATCGTCGGACTGCCCAATGTCGGCAAGTCCACCTTGTTCAACGCGCTGACTGAAACGGCGGCCGCGCAGGCGGCAAACTATCCGTTCTGCACCATCGAGCCAAATGTTGGTGCGGTGGCCGTGCCCGACGCACGCCTCGAGAAGCTCGCGGCCATTGCGAAGTCGGCGCAGATCATTCCCACGCAGCTGACCTTCGTGGATATCGCTGGTCTGGTTCGGGGCGCGTCCAAGGGCGAAGGCCTGGGCAACCAGTTCCTGGCGAACATTCGTGAAGTTGACGCGGTGGCGCATGTGGTGCGCTGCTTCGAGGATTCCGACATCACCCACGTCGAGGGGAAGATCGCGCCGCTCGCAGACATCGAGACCATCGAGACGGAGCTGATGCTGGCGGATCTCGACAGTCTCGAGAAGCGCGTCGACAATCTGAGCAAGAAGGCCAAAGGCAACGACAAGGACGCCAAGGAACAGCTCGAACTGGTCGAGCGTGCGCTGAAGCTGCTGCGAGACGGCAAGCCGACGCGCGGCATGGAGCGCAAGCCTGAAGAAGAGCGCAATTTCCGGATGCTCGGCCTGCTGACCTCGAAGCCGGTGCTCTATGTCTGTAACGTCGAGGAAGGCTCCGCAGCCAACGGGAATTCGTTTTCGCAGCAGGTCGCGGAACATGCGAAGAAGGAAGGCGCCGTCGCGGTGGTCATCTCGGCGAAGATCGAATCCGAGATCGCCACGCTGTCACGCGAAGAGCGCGTGGACTTCCTCGATACGCTGGGGCTGGAAGAGGCTGGTCTCGATCGTCTGATCCGTGCGGGTTACGAGCTTTTGCATCTGATCACCTATTTCACGGTCGGGCCGAAGGAAGCGCGTGCGTGGACGATCACCAAGGGCACCAAGGCACCGGCGGCGGCGGGCGTCATCCATACCGATTTCGAGAAGGGCTTCATCCGCGCCGAAACCATCGCCTATGACGACTATCTCGCGAACAATGGCGAAGCGGGTGCGCGCGATACCGGCAAGCTGCGGCTGGAAGGCAAGGAATACGTCGTCGCCGACGGCGATGTCATGCACTTCAGGTTTAACAATTAAGCCGTTGCGGCTAGGTCTGCCCTGAGATTTTCTTGAGGACGAGCGCGCAGGCTACCCGCGCGCTCGTCCGTTTTGACGGCTCATCGCCTTCAAATCGCTCAATAGTGTTGTTGCCGGTCCTGGCCTTGCTCGCGGATTGCGCCGAGATGCTCGTTGATCCGGAAGATGATCAGGATCAGTTCTGCCGCAATGCGCGTGAAGATGATGCCGACCGCAACGCCTGCCAGTGCCGACAACAGCAGGATGAAGCCGCCAAACGGACTCACGGCCATCAGGGTCAGCGCTGAAAAGATGCCGGAAATTCCAAACAGCGCGATCAGCGCTATGACCAGCCAGTAAAATGACTTGATGATGGTGGGGGCGATAAATCGATCCCACTTAAAGAGATCCTGAAAATGAAACATCGGCTATTCTCCAGTTGACCTTAAACCAAAAGCGATGAGCGATTGCGGATGAGCTGCGAGCCGTCAAAGCGTGGCGAGCGTCTCAATCGCCGGAAACCTGTTATATGTTGCACGCCGCAAAAACGCGCGAAACCTGCATCTGAGAATTTCGAATCAGCGCGTAGATACGGTGCGCGATTTGAGCTATTGACGAATAACGGCCAAACTCAGCCCTTTCCACAACTTGATCAATGCAATGAAGCTGACTTTTGAAGATTTCAAGCCTGGTGCGTTTGGCACCTTCGGCCCCCACCATGTGTCGCGCGAGGATATCATCGCGTTCGCAACCGAGTACGATCCGCAGCCGATGCACCTCGACGAGGAGGCGGCCAAGCACTCGATGCTGAAGGGGCTCTCCGGCTCCGGCTGGCATATGTGTGCGTTGCTGATGCGGATATCCTGGGACGGCTTCATTCAGCGGATTGCCTCGAGCGGCGCACCGGGCGTTGATGAGGTCCGCTGGGTATCGCCGCTGCGGCCGGGCGATGATCTGACCGTGACCGTTGAGGTGCTTGAAACGCGGGAGTCCAAAAGCCGTCCTGAACTCGGGTTCGTGACCCTCATGAACGACATGCGCAATGCATCGGGACAGACATTGATGCTCGCCAAAATCCCGATCATGGTTCTTAAGCGCGCAGCGCTTGGCGCGAACTGAGGGACGACGATGCCTTATTTTGAAGACGTAAAGATCGGCTATCGTCGCGATCTCGGATCGTTCACGTTCACCGCGGATCTCATCAAGAAATTTGCTCTGCAGTTCGATCCTCAGCCGTTTCATCTCGACGAAGAGGCGGGCCGCAAATCGGTGTTCGGAGGTCTCGCAGCGTCGGGCTGGCATGTTTCAGCAGTCTATATGAAGCTGACTGTTGCAGCGGTCCAACGCGAGGCTGCGGAGATGATTGCGCGTGGCGAAAAGCCGGTCGTGTCAGGACCTTCACCGGGGTTTCGCGATCTGAAATGGCTGAAGCCGGTGCTCGCAGGTGACACGCTGACGTATAGTTCCGAAGCGGTGGAAACGCGCGCGCTGGAATCGCGGCCGCAGTGGGGCATCATCCACTTCCATAACACCGGCATCAATCAACGCGGTGAATTGGCGTTTTCGTTTGTGGCATCGGCCTTCTTCCCAAGACGGCCTGCGGCATGATGCTCGGTTTGCCGCGCACTACCGGCTCCAGGCGATGGCCAGGATTGCGATCGTCACCGCCAACAAAAAGATAAAGCGCAGCAACAGTTTTCCCAGCGACTGCGGCTGTGGTTTGCCGCCGACAATCGGATCGGTTTCGTTGGGCCGGATGGTGGTCAAAGATATCCCTCACAACCCGCTAGTGTCCCGAATCCAAAGTCCGCCTCGTCGTGTAGCGTGTTCGGTAGCGGACTTTGGATTCGATAGGACACTAGTAAATTCAAGATTCTAGTGTGGTTGGGGTCCAGAAGTTCGCCGGAAGGACTCGCAGGAAAACGAGGGCGAACTTCTGAACCACCACACTAGATGTCGGGCGGGTCGTGCATGGGTCGCATCCGGATCGTCTGAGGTTCATGGTCCATACAAAAATCCGCCGCCTTTCCTCTCGGGAAGGCGGCGGATTTGATAGATCAAACTGAATGCGGGGAATTACTCCTCGCGCGGCAGCTCCGGCGCAGCGCGTTTCCACTGCTGCAGATTGTCGGCGATCATGCGCGTCGACTTCATCGCCGTCTGGCTCAGCTGAGCGTAGGCAGCGAGTTCACGCTGCACGCGCTGACCTTCATTGTGCATGAGGTTGCGGAGGCCTTCGAGCTCCGAAATCAAGGTTTCGATCTCCTGCAGCGATGCCCCGGCAACGCGCTGGATCAACGTGTTGACGTTGGTGACAGTAGCCTCGGCAAGAGAATCCACCGGCTCGGTGCTGCCCAATGGATTCGTGGTTGTCGAGGGCCTGCGGAGATAAGCAATGTCCTTACGGACGAAGTCGCGGATTCCTGCTTCAACATCGGAAACGGCGGCAAGGTTCTTGTCCTCATCCGTCAATTCCGGCTTCTCGGCCTGGCCGTTCATCGGTTGTCCCTTTCGCTGGGTCACGCTGGGATCGGAGCGATCCGCATCGCACGTGACCGATTCTCAAGAATAGGAGCACGGTATTGTCCGAAAATTGCTCCGCATTTTCCGGCACCACACCCCTGGTGAGCGAGCGGCTGTCCCCCGCACGAAATTACCGTTGCCATGAGTCCAGCCGATCATGACCGCATCGCGGCCAATATGAGGCATTGGCGTATTGATTCACCGGCCAGATTGGGAACAGGGTAAATGAAGTTTACCAGGTGCGTTTGAAGCCCGCCGTCAGGCTGCTGTTAGGAATACCGTCCGGGGTTTCGCTGACGGTCCCGGTGACGCTGACGCCGCCGAAAAGTTGCTGCTCGGCGCCGATCCTGCGCAGCCATTTGTCATCGGCAGTGGAGTGGGTCTGTCCGGCGATCAGGCTGGTGCCGGTCCCGGCAAAGCTGATCTTGGCGGTCTGGTCGAGTTCGTAGGTGCGCACGGAATGACTGAGGCCGAACACCGGGACCAAAGCCTGCTGGGTGACGTTGTAGCCGTTCTGCAGGGTCAGCGAATATTGATCGCTCCACAGCGGCAATGATTTGCTCAGCGTCGTCCCGAACTTGCTCTGGTCCTGGGTCGGATCGGTGCGTGCTTCGATGGCCGTTTTGTCCCAGATGAAGCCGAGACCGGGGGCGGTCATCGCCGCCCAGGCACTGCCCGACGACTGCGACGATTGATTCTCGACTTTCTGATACAGCGCCTGCCACGACGTGGTCGGCATCTGTGTGGTCACGTTCAAGTCCGCGCCGACGCGAGTATCCCAAAACGGCGAGATCGGTTGCTTGATGGCCACCGCGGCAGATCCGTCCGGATTATTCGATCGGGTCCAGGACCAGGGGTCTGCGGTCGCAACGGCAGACTTCTTTTCCTTGAGCTTCGCCTGTTTGCTGGTCAGCGCGGCAAAGTTGGCGTTGAGAGCCTCCCAATCGATATCGGGCGTCGTCGTCTCAATCGCCGCAGAGGTATCAGAGGAAGAAGTTTGCTCGTCCGGAGTTGCCTGCTCTTGCTGCTCGGACGCTGTTATACCCGCCCAAGGATCGTCCGTTTGCGCAGATGCAGACGTGAACAAGCCGCACCATGCCGCCAGAACGAGTCCGGGCAGGGACAATGATAGTGATCGGATTTGCGGAGTGGTCATTCCCAGCGGCATTCCACGTCGTACCGATACGGTCGCAGTGAGGTCAGATCTCAAAGGCTGATGATTAATATCACCTTTCGATGTCACTCTCGACACGGGCTGAACAACCGCCTGCACAAGTTTCGGTGACGCGGCGCGACCTCTTCCAATCGCGTTTGTCGCAATTATGGCGAGTGCCGTTCAATGCCGGCAAGAAGTTTGGCCGCGGGCGCTGGCGGCCAACCGAGCCGGAAGATTACGCGATTTTCGGCAGGTGGATCTGCCGCCCGAGCGACTGTTCGACGAGGTCGAATGTGTCGATGACGGCACGCAGGCTCGTCAGACGCCCAGCCCTGAAATGCGTGAATAGCGCTACACGGACACTGATCGGTCTGCTGGAGTTGGCCGGCGTGAGGGAATACCGCATCAAGGAGGCTGCGGAGTCGTCGGCCAGCATGATTGCTTCCCGATCGAAACGATGAAGGCGAACCGCATCGCTGATTTGCTGGACAGTCGCGATCACGGCGTGCTTGCCGCGCCGCGTTCCAAAAAAAGGGAACATGTCGATCGGACCATAGATCGCCCAATCGACATTCTCATCCAGAACCGCGTCAAGCTGATCGGTTTGGCGTTCGCTGAGCGAGCGATGTAATGCGCGCGCAAAACGCCAGAGGCTGTGCTCTGTCATTTATTGACCCCGAATTGTCTTTAGCAAACAGCAAAAAGCGACCGGGACGTCGTTACTAACGCCGGGCCGGAATGCTGGAATTCCCACCGTGACGACTTGAATAAGTGTCCTGTGGGCGTTGCACAACTGTCGTTATTGCATCGCACAAATGTCGAAAAGCGCAGATGCGGCCTAAACCATTCATTTACGATGCTGGAAAGGAGTCACCGTTGTCGGCGGTTACGTTCAACATGAAGACGCGCGCGTGATGCCGCAGCACCAGCCCAAATTGCGCCGACAAGCCCGCCTGCGATGGCTCCTATCGGAGTGAACGCGAAGAAGACCATCGTCGCGGCATAGCCTTCGAATTCGCTGGGATTAAAAATGTTGAGCCACGCGATGCCCGTAAGGAGGCCCAACGCGCCGCCGGCGGCGAGACCTCCGATCGCCCCCAGAATGGCGAAGAACACAATCCGCATGTCGGCGCGCCTCTTCTCATCTCGTCCACATTCATTTGATCTTAGTTGCGGAGATGACGAAACGCGTTCACGGCGCAGGACATCATTCATACGCGAGACGGGTGTGCTGGAGATCCTGGCGACAGAAGGAGCGGGACCGGCTTTACTTGCCCTCTATTGCCGTCTTCACGCTTCTGGCGAAGTCGCTCGTGAGATCGCGCCCAAGAACCTGCTGAAGAAAATCAAACGAATCGAAAAGCGATTGATGGCCGAGAACCAAGCCGTCGCGCAGCGTAAAAAAATCGGCGACGGCGAATTGCAGGATCCGTTGATCGTTGCGCTTTGTCAGATTCACCTGAAGCAGAGCGGCTGCGCGATCGTCGTCCACGATAATGGACTGCAGGGTGTAGCGCCGCGATGAATAACGTTCTTGCTGAATGCGGATCGCTTGCGCAATCCAGGATTTGCCTTCCTTCAGGCCGAGATGCGGAAAGACATCGACCGGAGCATGAATGATGGAGGTGAAGCCATCGTGGCAACATGCTTCGAGGCGCGGGGCATCGCCCTTATAAAAAGCATCGAGAAAGTCGAGTATGCATTGCTTGGACTGTTGGTCAGTCATTCGGGTCTCCACAATGGCGCCGGTTCCTAAAGGGGAACCCCATGTGGATCAAGCCAGACATCGGACAAAGGTTACCGGAGTCCTTCCCCGATCAAACACTTGTTTGAGTATGACATCATATATCGTTCGATATAACGACGCGCGTTAAGGATAAACGATACTCCAGTCACTCACTGCGGTCGCGCGCGCCTCAGCGAATTCGATGATGGGACGAGGAGATGGCCGGTCATTGCCGAAGCCCTTAACGCTGAATGAACCATCGTTGATCCTTTCAATCCTTGACCGGCAATCCGTTGTGAATGCTGTTAAGGCCGAGCCACGTCCGGGTCCTGCATCGGAAAAATTTCTTTGTGTCGTCGGCGGCTGGACTTCACAGATCGCGATCACGTTCGTATCGTCTTGAAAAAGGAGGGCAGACGCACCTCCGAATGGGAGGATGAACGTGAAGGGCATCGCATATCTCGCCGCTGCTGGAGTTCTGCTGTCTTTGAGCTGTGCGTCGGCTCATACGCCGTCGCAGCCACCACATCAGTCCTTCAATGAAGGGGATCTCAAGCTGGAGAGCGGCGAGGCGATCAAGGATTTTTCGATCTCCTACGTCACCCATGGGACGCTAAATGCGGCGAAAACCAATGCGATCCTGATGGTCACCGCGATTTCCGGCAACCACCATCGGCTCGATTTCATGATCGGGCCGGGAAAAGCGCTCGATACGGATAAGTATTTCATCATCTGCACCGATGCGATTGCAAACGGGTTGACGACGTCGCCAAGCAATTCGAAGCAACAGCCGCGCATGCAGTTTCCGAAATTCACTATCCGCGACATGGTGGAATCGCAATATCGATTGATGAAGGAGAAGCTCGGGATCGATCACGTCGTGGCCGTCGTCGGCCCATCGATGGGCGGCATGCAGACGCTGCAGTGGGGCGTCAGCCATCCCGGCTACATGAATTCGCTCGTCGCGATGGTGCCGCTGGCGAAAACGCCGGCCTGGACCGTTGCGGTGCTCGAAGCGTCACGAAAGGCGATCATGACCGATCCGGCCTGGAAAGACGGCAACTATGATGCGCCACCGGAGAAGGGCATTCGGCTGTGGCGCGACATCCTTTCACTGCTGTCGGCGCGTACGCCCGATATGTACAGCGCGCAGTTCAAGACCGGCACCGATGTGCTGCCATGGATGGAGCAACAAGAGACCTCAATGCTGAAGGCATTCGATGCCGACGACTGGATCTATCAGACCTGGGCGTATGAAAAGCACGACGTCGGCACCACGCCGGGCTTCAACGGTGATACTGCCAAAGCACTCGCCTCGATCAAGGCAAGGACATTGATCCTGACCGGCACCAAGGATCTGCTCAATCCGGAATTTGAGCCGATTGCGATGGGCAAGAATATTCCAAACGTCACCATGAAGACGATCAGCCCCGGTACGGTGACGGGGCATGCGTCGGCCGGCGGCGCTATCCCGGCTGATGTCGATTTCCTCAATCGCGAAGTGGGGGCATTCCTCACACGCGTGACGGCTAACGGCAAGGCGGACTAGTAGCCTGATTCAGGAGTTCGCATCATTCCGCCCCTCGAATAAAGCCGACTTATGAACCGCCACACCAGGTGATCGTGCCGTCAGTACACTTTCGCCCCGGGTGAGACGACGTCGTGTCCTTCGCCGTCTTTGCGCGGCGAGAGCAGGATGATCTTGGTGTCAGGATCCGGCGCGCCGAGGATCAGGACTTCGGACAGGAAGCCCGCAATGTTGCGTGGCTGAAAATTGCAGACACAGACCACGAGCGAACCGACCAACTGATCTGCCGTGTAGTTGGTAATTTGCGCGCTCGACCATTTCTCACCGAGGTCGCCGAGGTCGACGCGTACTTTCCACGACGGATTACGCGCCTTCGGAAACGGCTGCACTTCCAGGACACGGCCGACACGCAGGTCGATCTTGGCGAAGTCGTCATAGGCGATGGGAGGCGAGGGTGGCATGATTGCAGTTCTTCCGTATCATCGACAGCGTTCCTTGATGGCTATCGTCTTCCTGGCAAGGAAGACGATAGCCCGAAACGTCATCGCTTCTTCCAGCCGCCGCGTTTGCCCGGTGCTCCGCCAGTGGAGCGGCCGGAATGCTCCTGTCCGCCTTCACGCATCGATTTCGGCTGATAGATCCGGCTCTCTGTCCCCGGGCCCATTTCGTCGAGCGTCGGCTTGCGCGGTTTGGCGTGGCCGGAGCGTTCCGGCTTCACCTCATGCCAGCTTGCGATGCCCATCTCATCGAGATCGGGCTTGTGCACGCGTGATTTGCCCTGCTTGGGCGGCAGGTTGGCGGCATCGCCATACTTCTTCTTGCCGGCGTAGGCGCCGGCTTTGCCGGCAACGACGCGCTGCTTTGCGGTGGGATCGTCCACCACGGCCATCTCGGTGGCGCGCAGGCGCTTGACCTCATCGCGCAGCCGGGCGGCCTCTTCGAAGTTGAGGTCGGCAGCGGCCTCGCGCATCCGCGTTTCGAGGTCGGCCAGCACCGCCTCGAAATTGTGACCAATGGAGATGACATCGTCGGCCATGCCGCCGTCGCCGACTTCCACCAGCACATGATCGCGTTCGTAGACGCTGTTGAGAATATCGCCGATGGATTTCTTCACGCTCTCCGGCGTGATGCCATTGGCCTCATTGTAGGCGACCTGCTTCTCGCGGCGGCGATCGGTCTCCGCGATGGCACGCTCCATCGAACCGGTCATCTGATCGGCATAGAGAATGACCTTGCCATCGACGTTGCGGGCAGCGCGGCCGATGGTCTGGATCAGCGATGTTTCGCTGCGCAGGAAGCCTTCCTTGTCGGCGTCGAGGATTGCAACCAGAGCGCATTCAGGGATGTCGAGGCCTTCGCGCAGCAGGTTGATGCCGACCAGCGCGTCGAACGCACCAAGCCGCAGATCGCGGATGATCTCGATGCGCTCGATGGTGTCGATATCGCTGTGCATGTAACGGACGCGGATACCCTGCTCATGCAGGTATTCCGTGAGGTCTTCCGCCATGCGCTTGGTCAGCACCGTGATCAGCGAGCGATAGCCCTTGCGTGCGGTTTCGCGCACCTCGCCGACGAGATCATCGACCTGCGTACGGGCGGGGCGGATGTTGACCGGAGGGTCGATCAGTCCGGTCGGACGGATGACCTGTTCGACGAACACGCCGCCGCTCTCGTTCAGCTCCCAGCCGCCCGGGGTGGCCGACACCGCGACCGATTGCGGACGCATCATGTCCCACTCTTCGAAGCGCAATGGCCGGTTGTCCATGCAGGAGGGCAGGCGGAAGCCATATTCCGCAAGCGTCGCCTTGCGGCGGAAGTCGCCACGGAACATGCCGCCGATTTGTGGCACGGTGACATGGCTTTCGTCCGCGAACACCAGCGCATTGTCCGGCACGTATTCGAACAATGTCGGCGGCGGCTCGCCCGGTTTGCGGCCGGTGAGATAGCGCGAATAGTTCTCGATGCCGGCGCAACTTCCTGTCGCTTCCATCATTTCCAGATCGAAGGTCGTCCGCTGCTCAAGACGCTGGGCTTCGAGTAAACGGCCCTGTGCGTTCAATTGATCGAGCCGCCATTTCAGCTCGCTCTTGATGCCTTTAATGGCCTGGATCAGGGTCGGGCGCGGCGTCACATAGTGCGAGTTGGCGTAGATCTTGATGAATTCGAGCTCGTCCTGTTTGTGCCCGGTGAGCGGGTCGAATTCCTCGATGCTTTCGATAGTGTCACCGAACATGTTCACGCGCCAGGAGCGGTCTTCATAGTGCGCCGGGAAAATGTCGATGGTGTCGCCGCGCACACGGAAGGTGCCGCGGGTGAAGTCCGCGGAGGTGCGCTTGTATTGCAAGGCCACGAGGTCGGCGATGAGCTGACGCTGGTCGATGCGTTCGCCGCGCTTCATCGCAAACGTCATGGCGGTGTAGGTTTCGACCGAGCCGATACCGTAGATGCACGAGACCGACGCGACGATGATCACGTCATCGCGTTCCAGCAGGGCACGGGTTGCCGAATGGCGCATCCGGTCGATCTGCTCGTTGATCGAGGAGTCCTTCTCGATATAGGTGTCGGTCCGTGGAACGTAGGCTTCCGGCTGGTAGTAGTCGTAATACGAGACGAAGTACTCGACCGCGTTGTCGGGGAAGAAGTTCTTGAACTCGCCGTACAGCTGCGCGGCCAGCGTCTTGTTCGGCGCGAGAATGATCGCCGGCCGCTGCGTGGCCTCGATCACCTGCGCCATGGTGTAGGTCTTGCCGGAACCGGTGACGCCGAGCAGCACCTGGGTGCGATCGTTGCGCTGGATGCCTTCGACCAGTTCCTTGATTGCGGTTGGCTGATCGCCTCTCGGCTGGTAGTCCGACTTGATCTCAAAGCGCACGCCGCCTTCGGACTTTTCCGGGCGCGGCGGCCGGTGTGGTGTCCAAACCTTCAGGCTGCCATCGTCTTTACGGAATTCCGGACGCCCATCGCGGATCAGATTTTCCAGCGCATCGGCGGTGGCCTTGACGCCGAGGGATTCCATCTTGTTGCGCGCGGGACGGAAGGAATCGTCGTCCTCGACATCATAGCCGAGCTGCTTCGCCAGTTCCGGATCGAGAGTCGGAATGGTGGCGCTGGTGCCGTAATTCGCCTGCGGCGCTTCCTCGAGTCCACGATGTGCGCCGGGCGGCTGAGGATGGGGCTGCAGCGGGGTCGGACGCGGACCCGTGTCATCACCGACCGTCTTGGGCGTCGAGGCGCGGGCGCGATGGATCGCCGCCTCGCCGCCGGCGCGCCGGTCTTTCGAGTTCGACGGCGGCGGCTGCAGGCCGGTCGATGATCCCAGGCCGCTTTCCCCGCGATTGATCGCTGGATTCAATAATTCCGCCAGCGCGGGGCCAATCGGCTGCACATCGGGGCGATGTGCTTTGGATTTGGGCGATTTCGGGGGCTTCTTCGGGGTACCGGGGGTTTTTGCCATGGGCGAAATATGGGGCGCGAAGGGCGTTCAGAAAAGGGCATTTTCTTCGTCGGCTGCAATCAAGTTTGCAATGAAATCGATTCGCTGGCGTTGAATTTCTTGCGGAAAATCGAGCTCGCGAAATCACGGCCCGATCGATCCCCGGCGCATTGCTGCGCGACAAAGTCGCGGCACAGACCTCTTTTACGTTGAGCGACGCCGATGTTGAGAAGAGAACGGCGATCTATCACCAAGTCCGCGCGTTCGAAGAAGCATCGGTGAAGGATTTCGTCACCGCACACAGCAAGGCCGTTCTTGCGAAATCGACAGGCCGGGGGGGGCACCGAAACGACTCGAGAGCCTGATGACATCGACAAAGATGTCGCTGGACGGGAAAGGCTTCTTCGTCGTGGAAAATGGCATGATGCGCGAAGTCAACGAAACATCGGTGACAACGGCGAGCGCTGCGAGAGAGATCGCCACGAAGACCAAATCCAAGACGATCAAGGTCACTCCCGCGCCCTGAAGTTCCCGGCGCTGCTGCGGGAAGTGCGATTTCTTGTTTTTCACGACACAACGCGATTTTTCCATCATCGGTCGAATTCGCCGAATGAATTTTGCTTGAACCGCGATGGCGCCATTGACTCCGAGGTAACGAAACCGCAACGTCCATGCAAGCGCATTCAAATTTGCAGGGCGTTTCAGCGTTGCCCTGCCCAGGTGACATGATGGTTGCACGGAAGCTTTTCGAATTGGTCGGCTCAGATCCTGAGCGTGTGTTCAGCCCCTATTGTTGGCGCACACGCATGGCTCTTGCCCACAAGGGGTTGAAGGCTGAGACGATACCGTGGCGCTTCACGGAGAAGGCCGCGATCAAGCCGC
Organism: Bradyrhizobium sp. SYSU BS000235; assembly: GCF_049747295.1. NCBI lineage: Bacteria > Pseudomonadati > Pseudomonadota > Alphaproteobacteria > Hyphomicrobiales > Nitrobacteraceae > Bradyrhizobium > Bradyrhizobium sp. SYSU BS000235. The sequence goes on along the minus strand of NZ_JBMHJM010000001.1, from coordinate 1,397,584 downwards.
ACAGCTCTGAAAAGGTGCCCGTTTTTGTCGACGGCGAGAGAACCGTCGCCGACTCGTGGGAGATTGCGAGCTACCTCGAGGATACTTATCCCGACCGGCCGTCATTGTTCGGCGGCGAGGGCGGCCGTGCCATGGCGCGGATGCTCAACAGCTGGGGCGATGTCATGGTCGGTCATTTCGCTTCGTTCATCGTGGCCGATGTCCACGAACGCCTGTTGCCTGAGGATCAAGCTTATTTCCGCACCACCCGCGAGGCCCGTTTTGGAAGATCGCTGGAGGATGTCGTCGCGGACCGCGATGCGCGGGTCGATGCGTGTCGCAAATATCTCGATCCGCTGCGGCTCACGTTGCGCAAGCAGCCCTTCATCGGCGGGGCAGCCCCGAACTACGGCGACTACATCGTGTTCGGGCAATTCCAATGGGCGCGGGTTGTCAGCTCGTTCCAGCTGCTGAAGGAAGACGATCCGGTCCATGCCTGGCGCGAGCGATTGCTCGATGCCTTTGACGGGATGGCACGGAAGTCTCCGAGATATAGCGTGTAGGAGTTTGGGATTTTTGATCCCGGATTCAGTGTTGCTGCCAAGGCAGGAACACTGAAGCTCTGTCGCGTGGGGATATCAGGTGCCGTTGGCATGCCGCGCGGCTTCTGCGCGCAGGCACTCCCGGCACAGGCAGTCTTCGCCGCGCGTTGGCATCGGTAATTTCGCTGTTTCGTCTGCGCACCAGCAGTGCCCTGAGAGATCGCAGGTGAAGGCAGCTCCGCACCGCGCGCAATTGAGCGCGCGCGGCTGAAGCTGAGTGTCTGAACGATCTATCATCTGCCAAGCCCGAACTGCATTGTGTCCGCCACGCGCCTGGTTCTTGGCGATGGAATCGCTGGATGCGACGCCAAGCTATATTGGAGTGCGAGACCGGCCAGATCAACCGAGGACAGCTACCGAAACGTCTCAGCCCTGAGTGATCGTGTCGATTTCGGCCATGTCATCGGCCGTCAGCTTCCAGCTGATGGCCTTGGCGTTCTGTTCGACCTGCTCGGGTCGCGAGGCGCCGGCGATCACGCTCGACACCTGCGGCCGTGCCGCGAGCCACGAGAACGCGAGTTCGATTATCGTCTTGCCGTGCGCGTCCGCAAAGTCCTGCAGCTTGTGCACGATGTTGAAGTTCTTGTCGGTCATGTAACGATCGCGCAGATACGCGACCTTGCCGAAGCGCGAGTCCGCGGAGGGTGCTTCACCTCGTTTGTACTTTCCGGCGAGCAGGCTGCTGGCGAGCGGAAAGAAGGGGAGCAGGCCAAGATTGTAAGCCTGCGCAGCAGGCAAGAGGTCCTTTTCGATGTCGCGGACGATCAGACTGTACTCGTCCTGGCACGATACGAAGGCGTGCGTATTGATGCCCCGCGCGGTGAACTGGGCTTCGGCAATGCGCCATGCCGGAAAATTCGAACAGCCGATGTAGCGCACCTTGCCCTGACGGATGAGATCCTCAAGCGCCCGCAGTGTTTCCTCGATCGGCGTCAGCGGATCGAAATCGTGCTGCTGGTAGAGATCGATGTAATCGGTCTTCAGCCGGCGCAGACTGTCTTCGACCGCATTCATGATGTAGCGGCGCGAAGCACCCTGCTTGGTGCCGTCGTCCGCCATCTCCTTGGAGTATTTCGTCGCCAGCACGATGTCCTTGCGCCGGTCACCCAGCACCTGCCCGAGGACGGTTTCCGATCCGCCGCGACCCGCGTAAATGTCAGCGGTGTCGAAGAGGGTGATGCCGAGATCAATGGCCTTGTGAATGATCTTGCGCGACGTTTCCAGATCGGTGCGCTGGCCGAAATTGTTGCAGCCAAGGCCAACAGCCGAGACGCGGAGGCCGGAGCTTCCGAGATTTCTGATCTCCATGATCAATCCCGTCAGGTTTGTTCGAGGGCGGGGAGCGACGCAGGTGCCGCTTCTGGAATTGATACCGGTTGCGGCGGCGAGCGCAAGGCACGGGCGGTCATCCGCCGGACGGAGGTTTCCGCGTCGCGGGCGATTTTTTTGCGGTCGGCGCTCATGCCGTAAGCGACCGGCTCTCCCCAGCTGACCGTGACATCCACTGCGCCTGCCGCCAGAACGTTCAGCAGGTGCGGCACCAGGTCGGCCTCGCCGTACCAGGCCACTTTATCGCGCAGGGCGCGCCCAACCGGGATGCCGCCAAAATTGACGTAAGCGATGGAGACCGGCTGTACGATGACGCGATCGTGATGTACGGCATCACCGATGGCGTGATGCACGGCACCGATCAAGGCCGAACGAAACGGCAGGATGCGGATTCCGTCGCTGGACGTGCCCTCCGGAAACAGCACGACGGCGTCGCCGCCCACAAGACGATCCGCCATGGTGCGCGTTGCTTCTCCGGTCTTGTGGCGGCGTTCGCGCTCGATGAAAATTGTACGCTGCAGCTTCGCGAGCCAGCCGAACACCGGCCAATTTGCGACTTCGGATTTCGAAACGAACACCACGGGGGCGATGGCGCTGAGCACCGTGATGTCGAGCCACGATGCATGGTTGGACAGGATCAGCAGCGGGCCATTCGGCGCACGCTCGCCCACCTGTGTGATGCGCACGCCGATCAATGCGCAGCCGATGCGATGAAACAGATTAGGCACGTCGCGCTGCAGGCGGTTGCCGAGCAGAATGCCCGCGACCTGAAACGGCAACAGAACGAGAAAGAGGACGATCAGGAGGAATACGACGGGAACGGTACGGATCATGGATGGATCATCAAGCAGGGATGCGGCGTAATCCGCGATGGTGGGCGTTATAGTGGTCGGCGCCTACGCCGAGAAAGTAAAAACCTGCCGTTCTCAGCAACACCCTGCATCCAAAACCCGCTACTGAGCGTGGCTGCATGATGAGGCAGGGGCCTGGGATTCGAGGCACAAGAACGCCATTTCAAAAAATGCGGCCCCGGCCGGTTCGCGGCACAAAGAGGGGGATGTGCGGCCGGGGACCGCTTGAACGCAGAGTCCGCGACGGGGGAAGCGGACCGAACGCATCCGAAGGCTAACCCGGGGGCATTACAGACCTGTGACATCTTTATTATGTTACGGGTGCGGCGCGATGCGCTGTCCCTGCTTCCAAGGTCCCGCTGCCTGCCGAAATACGGTTCATAACACTCACCTGCCGGTTTTTCCTGAAAGGTCTATCCATGCCCACCGCCGTCTCGCCGTTCGCGTTGCCGATCCTCATGTTGCTTGCGTCGAATATCTTCATGACCTTCGCTTGGTACGGGCACCTGAAGTTCAAGTCGGTCTCCCTGCCGCTCGTCATCATGGTGAGCTGGGGAATCGCGTTCTTCGAATACTGGCTTGCCGTGCCGGCCAACCGCTGGGGCAGCTCGGTCTACTCAGCAGCGCAATTGAAGACGATTCAGGAAGTCATCACGCTGGTTGTATTCGCCGGATTTTCAGTGCTGTACCTGAAGGAGCCGCTTGGGTGGAACCACGCTCTAGGTTTCGCATTCATCGCTTTGGGGGCTTTCTTTATCTTTCACAAATGGTCATAGAGCGGCCTCGAGATACCAATGGAGAACTGAGACGATGACGACGATGACCAACACTTCTGTAGTCGGCGATAGCGCGGACCGCCGGCGAAGGATCTGGGCCATCTTCGGTAGTTCCTCGGGCAATCTCGTCGAATGGTATGACTTCTACGCCTACGCGTTCACCGCGCTGTATTTCGCCCCGTCCTTTTTCCCCAAAGGCAATCAGACGACGCAGCTCCTGCAGACCGCAGCGGTGTTCGCCATCGGCTTCCTGATGCGGCCGATCGGCGGCTATATCTTTGGTTTCATCGCGGACAAATATGGCCGCAAAACCTCGATGCTGATCTCGGTGCTGATGATGTGCGCGGGCTCGCTCGCCATTGCGCTGCTGCCGACCTACGCGTCTATCGGGACTGCAGCGCCGGTTTTGCTGCTCTTCGCGCGTATGGTGCAAGGGTTGTCGGTTGGCGGTGAGTATGGGACCAGCGCAACTTACATGAGTGAGGTCGCGCTGCCCGGGCAGCGTGGTTTCTTCGGATCATTTCAGTACGTCACCCTGATCGGCGGTCAGTTGCTGGCATCGCTGGTGGTTCTCATCGTCCAGCAGACGATCTCAGACGCCGATCTGCGGGCGTGGGGCTGGCGCATTCCATTCTTCGTCGGTGCAGCTTGTGCGCTGATCGCGCTGTTTCTGCGCGCTTCGCTGCATGAGACATCTTCCGCTGATACCCGTGCGCGCAAGGAAGCCGGCTCGTTAAGCGAGATCTTCCGTAAACACACCCGCGCGTTTCTCACTGTGCTTGGCTACACCGCGGGCGGCTCGCTGATCTTCTATACGTTCACGACTTACATGCAGAAATATCTGGTGAACACCGCGCATATGAACGATCGCACCGCGAACGTGGTGATGACAGCAGTGCTGTTCACTTACATGATCATGCAGCCACCTTTTGGGATGTTGGCGGATAAGTGGGGCCGCAGGACGTCGATGCTGTTTTTCGGTGGACTTGCAACGCTCTGCACGGTGCCGCTCATGTATGCGATTGGTGGTGTCACCAATCCTTACGCGGCCTATTTCCTGATTATCGCGGCGCTGGCAATCGTTTCGTTCTACACCTCGATCAGCGGTCTTGTGAAATCCGAAATGTTTCCGCCGGAAGTGCGCGCGCTGGGTGTCGGGCTGTCCTACGCGATCGCCAATGCGATCTTCGGCGGCTCGGCTGAGTATGTCGCGCTTTGGTTCAAGAGCGCCGGAGCAGAGGCCAACTTCTATTGGTATGTGACCGGCCTGTGTGCGATTTCATTTATCGCCGCGATCATCATGCCGGACTCGCGGACCCACGGTTACTTGCAGGGCGACGGCAGCGAGTGAGCGCGTTCACGCTCACGGGTTGAGCGACGAGACGCGCGGCGCGTCGATCATCTTCTCGATTTTGAGATGACTGGTCGAGGGGACCGCAGGAGCCGGTTGCCGCCGCGTCTGCGTCATGATCAGGAACAACGCGACCACGACGATCGCGAGCGTCAGTGATACCGAGACGATGACGAGCGGGGCCTTCATCCTAATGTCTCCGCGCATGCGCGATCATAGATAATGCTGGCATCGACTGCCTTCGTCGATGCCAGGTGAAATCGTTATTGCGAGGCTGATCGGCGTAGCCGGATCAAACCCCGGGCGGTCGCGGATATCGTCGTGCGCAGGGAAATAGCGCGGCGCTCAGCCTGCAACCGGCATGGCCGTTGCTACCTTGATCGTCAGAAGCGTGACGGCGACGATCAGGCACAATGACAGCGAGGCCACCGCGAGCGAAGCCGCGACGGCATTCGACAGTTTTGACGATGCAACGCGGACGGAACGTAGTCCGAAACCTAATCCTGCAATCTGCGACCGGGTCATTGGTCGTAAATCCTTATCGAGTGGCGAATCACCACCAGTCGGAATGTGTCAGATTTCGCTGTCAGGATTGGGGCGGAGCCGGCTCGTATGTGGCAAAAATGTGGTGCATCTCGGTGATCTAACGCGTTGTGCCCGAAATCCACGCTATCCCTTCACAGGTTGAGGATCACGCCTCGGCGGTGAGGTCAGTTTCTGCACCGGGAACGGTGCCGGGCGCCGGAATTTCCACGGGTTTCCAGTTCATGGAAACGAACCGGGGCTCTGCCTCCACGCGTTTCAGCCAGGCGCGCACCGAAGGGTAGCCGTTCAGATCGAAGTCACACTGATTGGCGACGTGGGTGTAGCCGTACATCGCAATGTCCGCGACGGTGAGATGACCAGCCGCGAAATAGTCGCGGCTCTTGAGATGATTTTCCATCACCCGCAGGGCGGCGTAGCCACGCTCCATCCAGTCCTCCAGCGCGTGCGTTTGCAGATCGCGGCCGCCTCGCACCAGCACCAGCCAGAAATAGGCGGCACCGACGCTCGGCTCCAGCGCATGTTGTTCGAAGAACATCCACTGCAAGGCTTCAGCACGGTCGATGCGGTCTTCCGGGGCCAATGATGTTCCGACGGCGACGTACCACAGGATCGCGTTGGATTCGGCCAAATAGCGGCCATCCGCGACTTCCAGCAGCGGCACCTGTCCGCTGGGGTTTTTCGCCAGGAATTCCGGCGTGCGGCTTTCCCCGCGCAGAATGTCGACCTCGATGGCTTTGTAGGGCGCGTTCAGCAGCGCCAGCGCAAGGCGAACCTTGTAGCTGTTGCCGGAGCGTTGCATCGAATAGAGTTTGTACATCGCTAGTCGCTTGCCCAAGTCTAAGTCTGCCGAGGTTTGACAATCCCGCCCAAACAATGATGTGCGCGGCGACCTGCTGCAAGCCCCGCTATCTGGAAATGGTTGAATTCGCTCAATACGCGTCAGCGTGTGCAAAACCATGCTAGGCAGGCCTGTGAGTGCGCTGCATCACAGCTGCGCGAGCTGGGGCTGTGGCGATCAATCTTTTGCTATCGCCGAAAATGGTCCGTTTTAAACTGATCGTGCCAAATCGCCTGGTCATCCATAGCGGCCTGTTGACCGAGGATCTCCCGGCGAAATCCCCGGAAAAGACAGGCTACCGATAGCCGCTGACGTGACGCCAAAATACGCATTTTTCCGGGTTTCCAGAAAGATCGTCAGACATCTTGCGGTGCAGCGGCGCCCACCTTAGTGTGCATTTCCGCCCATAAATCGACTCGTAAGCCTGACCGCCTGCGACGTTTGCAAGGAGATCAACATGCCGTTTCTGTCCGCTGCGCTCGACCGTGTGAAGCCGTCCGCGACCATCGCGGTCACGGATAAAGCACGGCAGCTCAAAGCCGCGGGCCGTAACGTCATTGGCCTCGGCGCCGGAGAGCCCGATTTCGATACCCCCGCCAACATCAAGCTGGCGGCCATCCATGCCATCGAGGCCGGCAAGACCAAGTACACGGCGGTGGACGGCATTCCCGAGCTGAAAGAAGCGATTATCGCCAAGTTCCAGCGGGAGAACGGTCTGGCTTATAAGCCGAACCAGATCACGGTCGGCACCGGCGGCAAGCAGGTGCTTTATAACGCGTTGATGGCGACCATCAATCCAGGCGACGAGGTGATTATCCCGGCGCCGTACTGGGTCAGCTATCCGGAGATGGTGGCACTTGCCGGCGGTGAGTCGGTCCCGGTCGTTTGCACGGCCGAGTTCGGCTTCAAGCTACAGCCGGATGCCCTGGAGCGGGCCATCACGCCGAAGACGAAGTGGATCATCCTGAACTCGCCGTCCAATCCGACGGGAGCGGCCTATACGCGCGCCGAGTTGAAGGCCCTGACGGACGTGCTGGTCAAGCATCCGCATGTCTGGATCATGACCGACGACATGTATGAACACCTCGTCTACGACGACTTCGAGTTCACCACTCCGGCGCAGGTCGAGCCCAGGCTGTTCGATCGCACGTTGACCGTGAACGGCGTGTCCAAGGCCTATTGCATGACCGGCTGGCGCATCGGCTATGCGGGCGGACCGCAGCAGCTCATCGCCGCGATGGCGACCATCCAGTCGCAATCGACGTCAAACCCGTCTTCGATCGCGCAGTGGGCGGCGGTCGAGGCGCTCAACGGGCAGCAAGACTTCATTCCTGCGAACAACACCGTGTTCAAGGAGCGCCGCGATCTCGTGGTGGCCATGCTGAACCAGGCCTCGGGCATTGATTGTCCACGGCCGGAAGGGGCGTTCTACGTCTATCCCTCCTGCGCGGGCACCATCGGCAAGACCGCGCCGTCGGGCAAGAAGCTCACGACCGATGAAGATTTCGTGACTGAACTTCTTGAGACAGAGGGTGTCGCGGTGGTGCAAGGCTCCGCGTTCGGGCTTGGCCCGGCCTTCCGAATCTCCTACGCCACAAAGACGTCGGACCTTGAAGAGGCCTGCAAGCGCATCCAGCGGTTTTGCGGAAACCTGCGATAGGCTTCGCCGCAACACTGACTGAAAAAAGTCCAAGGTCGAGAGAAATTAAGGAAAAGCGCCATGTTTTGGACACGGGGCTTCCCTTTTGTCCGGCCGTCAATGAAAACACTACCCGGAGTTTAATCCCATGCGTCTTTCTAAAGTAGTCGGCGCCGCCGTTGCGGCGCTCGTAGCCTCTTTTGCGTCGGCACAGGCCCAGCAGCAGGGCGGCGTTCAGATCGGTGTTCTCGAATGCCACGGCGGTCAGAATGTCGGTATGGTCGTCGCGTCCGCGCAGACCCTTGAGTGCGTCTTCAACTCCAATAATGGCCGTCGTCCCGAGCCTTATCTCGCGCACGTGACCCGCTTCGGTGTCGATCTCGGTGTGACTGCCGAAACCAGCCTCGCCTGGGCCGTGCATGCACCGACCCAGCGTGTTGGCCGCGGTGACCTCGCCGGCAGCTATGGTGGCGTTGGCGGCAACGTGTCGTTCGGTGTCGGCGGCGGCGGCAACCTGCTGATCGGCGGCTCGGCAAATTCCTTCGCGCTGCAGCCTCTCAGCCTGCAGGGCCAGACCGGTGTGAACGTTACCGGCGGCATCGTTGGCCTCAACCTTGAGCCGGCGAACATTGCGCCTCGCCGTCATGCCCGGCATCATCGCCGCCATCATCATCACCACTAAGTTTTACCGGTGATGCAAAAAGGCCCGCGGAAGCGGGCCTTTTTTATTGGATTTTCAAGCATGTGGAGCGGTGTTGATTGAACAATCCCATGCGGTGTGACTAGATGTGGGGCCTTTTTTCATTGCTAGTTCAGTTCGTGCATTTAGCCGGAGATCATCTCATGCGCCGCCTTCCAACCTTACTGGGTCTTGCTACAGCCGTGCTCGCGGCTTCGATTGGTTCTTCCTTCGCGCAGTCGGGCCGCACACAGGTCGGCGTGCTGGAATGCCGCGGTGGTCCAAATATCGGGATGGTCGTAGGTTCAGTCACCAATCTTGGTTGCGTGTTCAGAGCCCAAGGCCGTCCGGACGATCTCTATACGGCGCAGATCACCAAGATCGGTATCGATCTCGGCATTACTGAGCAGACCGTGTTGTCCTGGGCTGTCTTTGCACCCACCGTTCAACTTGGCATGGGCGATCTGTCGGGCAACTACGCCGGCGTCGCTGCCAGTGCTGCGGTTGGCGTCGGTCTCGGCGCCAACGCGATGATCGGTGGTTCGCAGAATTCTTTTGCGCTTCAGCCGCTGAGCGTTCAGGGGCAGACCGGCCTTAGTGTCGCCGGCGGTGTGCAGAGTCTGGAATTGCGTCCTGGCCGCATCGGACGATAAATCGTTATCCGATATATCTCTTCAGAGGCCCGCCGTTTTCGGCGGGCTTTTGTTTGAGATGTTCAGGAATCTCAACTTTTACTGAGTTACGCATGTTGCAAGGCGGGATATTTTCCCGCTTGCCTTCGTCGCATGGCCCTGAGACGATCACCCTGCCGACCCGCATGAGCGCATTCTGCAAAAGTGGGAACCGGTATGAGTAGGATGCGCGCAACAGTTGAAGTTAAGGCATTCCCGGCGAACCGGAACCTACTTCGTCGGGATTAGTTCGAGGCGGGCCGAGCTCCAGAACAGGAGACGGCAATGGGACAAGACCTGAGAAGTCCCCGTGGTCCCCGGTGCATTGCGCTGGTGGGCCCATTCCAGAGTGGCAAAACGACCCTTCTTGAAGCGATCCTCTCACGCACAGCGGCAATCCCCAAAACAGGCACGGTGGAACAAGGTACTTCCGTCGGTGACGCATCGGCCGAGGCTCGCCGTCACCGCATGAGCACCAGCCTGACGGCTGCAACGACGACGTTCATGGGCGATAGCTTCACGTTTATCGATTGTCCCGGTTCAGTGGAGTTCCTGCAGGACATGCGCTCGGCACTGCCTGCCGTTGATGCCGCGGTCGTTGTCTGCGAAGCGGACGAGCGCAAGTTGCCGCAGCTGCAGATCGTGCTGCGTGAACTCGAGGACCTTCGCATCCCGCGTTTCCTGTTTCTGAACAAGATCGACAAGGCAAGCAAGCGCATCCGCGAAACTCTGGCGATCCTGCAGCCGGCATCACGCACACCGCTCGTGCTGCGCCAGATTCCGATCTGGAAGGGCGATATCATTGCGGGTTTTGTCGATCTCGCGCTGGAGCGCGCCTTCGTATACCGCGAGCATATGCCGTCTGAGGTGATCGGGCTCGAAGGCGGCGATCTCGACCGCGAGAAGGAAGCGCGGCTCACGATGCTGGAAAAGCTCGCCGATCATGATGACCGGCTGCTTGAGCAACTGCTTGAGGATATTCCGCCGCCACGCGATGCGGTGTTTGACGATTTAGCAGCAGAGCTTCGCGATGGGCAGATATGTCCGGTGCTGCTCGGCTGCGCGACCCGTGAAAACGGCGTTCTGCGGCTGCTAAAGGCATTGCGGCATGAGGCGCCCGGCGTTGCTGCTACGGCAAAACGTCTCGGTGTCTCCGATGACAAGACCGCGCTCGCCTATGTGATGAAAACCAATCATCTGCAGCATGGCGGCAAGCTGTCATTGGCGCGCATCCTGCGTGGACATATTGCCGACGGCGATACCGTCCAGGCGTCTGGAGGCGGTGTCGCGCGCATTTCGGGACTATCGACGCCGAATGGCGGCAGTGATGCCAAGCGCTCGTCCGCCGTGACTGGTGATACAGTCGCGCTGGGCAAGCTGGATCCCGTCAAGACCGGGGAAACTCTGACAACGGCCAAGACCGCGCCAGAGGCGTTGTTGAGTGTTGCTCCCAAGCCGCCCGTGTTGGCCACTGCAGTGGCGGCAGAGGAGCGCAAGGATGATGTCAAACTTGGCCAGGCGCTGGCCAAGCTGAACGAGGAAGACCCTTCTCTCAGCATCGTGCACAATCCACTGACTCATCAGATGGTGTTGTGGGGACAGGGCGAGATGCATCTGCGGGTGGCGGTCGAGCGTCTGCAGGATCGTTTCGGCGTGACGATCAAGCAGCATGCGCCGCCGGTCGGCTATCAGGAGTCGATCCGCAAGACCATCACACAGCGCGGCCGGCACAAGAAACAATCCGGCGGTCACGGTCAGTTCGGCGATGTGGTTCTCGAGGTAAAACCGTTGCCGCGCGGCAGCGGGACGGCGTTCCACGAGAAGATCGTCGGTGGTGCAGTCCCGAAAAACTATATCGGAGCCGTGGAGGAAGGCGTCGGCGATGGTTTGGGGCGAGGGCCGTTAGGCTTCCCGGTCATCGACATCGATGTGACATTGGTGGATGGCTCCTATCACAGTGTCGATTCGTCCGATCAGGCGTTTCGCACGGCCGCGCGCGTCGGAATCAGCGAAGCATTGCCGCATTGCGCACCAGTGCTGCTGGAGCCGATCCATATCGTCGAGGTTGTCTGTCCGTCCGACGCCACGGCCAGGATCAATTCAATTCTGTCGGGGCGGCGGGGACAAATTCTCGGTTTTGATTCCCGGGAAGACTGGCAGGGTTGGGATCTGGTTCGGGCCATGATGCCGGAGTCGGAGATCGGCGATCTCATTGTCGAGCTGCGATCGGCCACCGCCGGAGCGGGCAGCTTTACCCGTCAATTCGATCATATGGCTGAGGTGACGGGCCGCGCGGCGGATCAGATCATCGCCGCTAATCGCGCGGCGGCGTAGAAAGCGTTTCGAGGCAAGCAGAGAAACCCGCGCGAGCGGGTTTTTCTTTTTTTGGCTATCGCGGCTGCGCGTAGCGAGGCCGCACCCGCCGTTCCGCGCATCAAGGTTTCCCGACTCGCCTGTATTGTTCACAATGGCATGTGGCGGGGAAGGATCTGGAATGCTGGATTCACGACGGGATATTGCGCTGGCCTGTGTCTTGAGTTGTCTGGCAGGCTTTGTCGACGCAATCGGTTTCATTCATCTTGGGGGATTGTTTGTCTCCTTCATGAGCGGAAACTCGACGCGGCTGGGGGTCTTTATCGAAGAAGGCCGTTGGCATGAGGCGGCAGAAACGGCGGGCCTGATACTGCTGTTCGTCATTGGTGCCGGGGTCGGCAACCTGATCGTGCTCGGCCTGAAAGCTCACCGGCAAGCCTGGGTGCTCTTGACCGAAGGCGTGCTGTTGGCGCTGGCAGCCACGGCGTTCAGTTTCGGCCATTCGCAGGTCACCGTTGCACTGATCGTGTCTGCGATGGGCCTCGAAAACGCGGTCTTTTTCACAGGCGGTGCCGGCGGCATTGGCTTGACTTATATTACCGGGGCGCTCGTCAAGGTCGGTCAGCTGATGGCATTGGCGCTGCGGGGTGGAGAGCCTTTTGGTTGGTTGCCAAATCTCCTGCAATGGTCGGCGCTCGTCAGCGGCTCGGTTCTCGGCGCCATCGCCTACCGTTTGTATGACCTGCATGCGATTTGGTTTGGGGCCGTGGCGGCGTTCGCGCTGAGCGCAGCGGTCGCTTTGACGGCGCGCAAGGAAATAGATTCTGTCTAATGCCCTCCGCAGGCCATGCTCTGCATTGACAGAATCTGCGGTTGCGTGATTTGAGCAGGCAGCCACGGAGCCCATGCTGATGAGCCTTACCCCTGCCGCGTGCCTGATCGGATGGCCGGCCGCCCATTCGCGTTCCCCGCTTATTCATAAGTTTTGGTTGAAAGCATTTGGGATCGATGGCGACTACCGCATCGAAGCGGTCGAGCCGGGGGCTTTCGCCGATTTCATCAAGACTCTTGCGGCGCGCGGATACAGCGGCGCCAACGTCACCATTCCACACAAGGAGCAGGCGTTGGCGTTATCCTCGCCCGATGCGCGCGCGCAGGCGGTGGGAGCTGCGAACACCCTCTATTTCGATGATGGCATGCTGCGCTCGACCAACACCGACGTGGAGGGCTTTATCGGCAATCTCGATGCCAGTGCACCGGGTTGGGATACCGCCGAGGATGTCCTGGTGCTTGGTGCGGGCGGATCGGCGCGCGCTGTGATCTTCGGCCTGATCGAACGCGGCATCAAGCGTGTCCATCTCGCCAATCGTACGGCATCGCGTGCGGACGCTCTCGCAAGCCAATTCGGCTCGTCCGTTCATCCGCTGGCGTGGGAGCAGGTCGACAGCGTGCTGTCGCGTGCGGGACTTCTGGTGAACACGACATCCCTAGGCATGAAGGGACAGCCGGCGCTCGACGTGGACATCACCTTGCTTCCGGCGAATGCAACCGTCGCGGATCTGGTTTACGTCCCCCTTGAAACCGAATTGCTTGGCGCCGCGCGTGCGCATGGCCTCAAGACCGCGGATGGTCTCGGCATGCTACTCCACCAGGCCGTGCGTGGCTTCGAGCTCTGGTTCGGCAAGCGCCCGCAAGTCACTCCGGAATTGCGCGCGCTTGTCGAAGCTGACCTGGCACGGACGTAGCTTTTAGCGGCAGTGGCGCACGCGGTGCCGATCGCGCCAGCAGTGGCGGCCACCGCGCTTGAACGTAGGTCCGCCGACCACCGCACCGATAACACCGCCGGCGACTGCGCCGATCGGGCCCGCGATGATGGCGCCAGAGCCTGCACCAATCGCGGCGCCGCTCAACGTCCTGTTGCTTTGCGCAGATGCCGGAGCGGAGAACGCAGTGAAAGCGAACAGAACGAGCGGCAGAACCATACTGCGCATCAGCGAAATCTCCTGATTGTCGAGCGGAATTTACCGCAAGTTGCGGGTCGCTGAAGACTCCAGCGAGCAGTGACTGGAATGCAGTCACACATGCGTGAAAGGCGAAATAATGTCGCCCGCAAAGCGTAAATAGAGTGGGGCTTCCCTGGAGAAAAAACTCATGCTGTTCGACCGTCTTGTTTCGTTGCGAGCCGTTGCTGTCTCTGCGCTCGTGTTGTCATCATCTGTCTATGCAGTTGCCCAGCAAGTTCCCACGTCACGAGTCCGTGGTACGATTGAGAGCGTGGATGGGGAAACGCTTCACATCAAATCGCGGGATGGTGCAGAGGTCTCGCTGCACATGCCGGCAAGTGCGCGCGTCGCCGGTGTTGCCAAGATGGCGCTCTCCGACGTCAAGGTCGGATCTTACATTGGTGTCACCACGGTGCCGGGCTCTGATGGCACGCAAAAGGCCGTCGAAGTCCACGTGTTTCCGGAGGATATGCGCGGCACCGGCGAAGGGTCGCGGCCCTGGGATCTGAAGCCCAACAGCAGCATGACCAACGGTGCCGTCGACAGCAGAACGGTTGCCGGAAATGACGGACATACGCTCACCGTGAAATATAAGAACGGCGAGAAGAAAGTGACGGTAACGCCGGAAACGCAGGTCGTCACTTACGTCCCCGCGACACGCGCTGACATCAAGCCTGGCACCCCGGTGTTCGCAATCACGACCAAAAAGCCCGATGGATCGCTCGAAGTTGCGCGCCTCAGCATTGGTCGCGACGGTGTCGCGCCGCCCATGTAGCCACATGGACAGCTCCTGGGCAGCTCCGCTTGCTGCCAAAAAAAATCCCGCCACGAGCCAACGTGGCGGGATTTTAAGTGAGACTGGTCTCGCGCTCAGTTACGCGGGCTGCTGACGGCGTTCGTCTGCAGGTGGTCAGTCAAAACGCGACGGTCGATGTCTTCAATGCGGTTGACACCGCACAGACCCATCGTCGTGCTTAATTCCTTGCTGATCACGTCGATCGCCGTCGCAACGCCATCCTGACCGCCGGCGCCGAGGCCGTGAACATACGCGCGGCCGATCATGCAGGACTTCGCGCCAAGTGCCAGCGCACGCATCACGTCCTGGCCCGAGCGAATGCCGCCATCGAACAAGATTTCCGTTTGTCCTCCGACCTCCTGGACAATCTCGGGCAGCACGGAGATGGACGACGGTGCGCCGTCCAGTTGACGACCGCCGTGATTGGACACCACCATTGCCTGCGCGCCGGTCTTTACGGCTTCCTTCGCATCAGCGACGTCGAGAATGCCCTTGATGATCAGCTTGCCGGGCCAGATGCTGCGGATCCACTCGACGTCCTTCCAGTTCAGCGATTGATCGAACTGCGATGCGATCCAGACCGAGAGCTCGTTGACGTTGCTGCCTTTCATGGCGTCGACGAGATTTCCGAAGGTGCGGCGCTTGCCGCGCAGGACGCCGGAGACCCATGAAGGTTTTGAAGCGAAGTCGATGAACTTGCTTAGCGTCCACTGCGGCGGCACGGTCATGCCGTTCTTGATGTCGGCGTGGCGCTGGCCAATGACCTGAAGATCGACAGTCAGGACGAGCGCGCTGCACTTGGCGGCGATCGCGCGTTCGATCAACGCTTTGACGAAGCCGCGGTCCTTCATGACATAAAGCTGAAACCAGAACGGCTTGTCGACACTCGATGCGACGTCCTCGATCGAGCAAATCGACATCGTCGACAACGTGTAGGGGATACCCGCTGCATGCGCTGCACGGCAGGCGTGGATTTCGCCGTCGCTGTGCTGCATGCCGGTCAAGCCGATCGGAGCGAGGATCAGCGGCAGTGCGGCGGGTTCGCCGAGAATGGTGGTGTTCAATGAGCGTGATGCGACATCGACCAGAATGCGCTGACGAAACTTGATCCGCTCCATGTCGGAGCGATTGGCGCGAAGGGTCTCTTCGGCATAGGAGCCCCGGTCAGCATAATCGAAGAATGCCTTCGGCACGCGGCGCTTGTGGATTTGCCGCAGATCTTCGATGCAGGTGATATTCTTCATAGACACGCTTCCTCAGGTCATTGCGTTCTTTGTTGCCGCAATCATCTATCATGGTTGGGACGCACGCAAACAGTCGGCAGTTGGATGGAGGATGTCATGGCCGCTCACGACCATGGTCCAGAAGGCAGCAAAAAGGCGGATGCCAAGAAGCGCAAGCTGGACGAGGCTCTGGACGAAGGTCTGGAAGAGACATTCCCCGCTTCCGATCCCGTCAGCGTGACCCAGCCCGCCCCTTCAAAACAGGATGGGGACCCCAAGCGCAAGGGGTAAGAGGGCCGGAACACGGGGTCGGCTTGAACGTTGTCCTGCAAATCCACGCAGGAGAGCACGATGGCGGATGTCGACACAAAGGCGAGAGATAATCAAACCACGGACGACAAGGTGCCCAAGTCCCACAAGGACAAGCTGGATGAGGCCTTGAACAAGGGTTTGGAGGAGTCCTTCCCGGGTTCGGACCCCGTCAACGTGACCCAACCGCCTCCGTCAAAACATGACCAACACGTCAAGCGGAAGGGATAGGGATTGTTATGCTGCGCCGCACCAATGGGCAGCGGAGATCCTGGTTTCGGTTATGTCCGTGAATGACAATGGCGCCTTCCCTCTGGGCTGGCGCCATTGTGCTGTGTTGCGATTAAGACAGGGCCCTGGCCCTCAGAAGCGATAGTTCAATCCTGCGCGGACAAGGTCGAACTTCGGGTGGAAGCTGGTCACCTCACCCGTTACCAAAATGTCTCTCGCGCCGTCCTGGCTCCCGAGATCGACATGCAGGTATTCGGCTTTCACGCTCCAGGCGTCGCGAACGGCAAACTCGACACCTCCGCCAATTGTCCATCCGGTATGCGTGATGGTCCCTTTCGCGGGATTGCCGCTTGGGATCAGCGTGAAATCATATTCGTTTCTGCCAAAGGCGAAGCCGCCTGTCACGTATGGTAACACGCGATCGAACGCATAGCCGACGCGACCGCGCGCCGTTCCGAACCATTCCAACGTGTTCGTTGCAGTGGCGTTGACCACCGTGATGATTTCCGTACCTTTGACGTCGGCAAATTGCATGTCGGCTTCGAAACCGAGAACGGCCGCGCCAAGTTGCCAATTGTAGCCAATCTGCGCGCCGCCGATGAAACCGTCGTAGCTGGACGACAGTGGGGCGATGCCAGCCGGAAGAATGGTGTCGGCATTTCCGAATGCGTATCCGGCATTTATCCCGGCGTAAAACCCTGTCCATGTGAACAGAGGAAGAGGCGGATAAGCTCTTCGCTCTGTCGCGAGATCCGCAGCTGCCGCGGACATGGCGCCGGACAGTGAACAAATCATCGCAGCTGCCGCAGCCAGAAAGGTCTTTCTCATTCCCATTTTCAGCCCTTTGAGTTCGTATCGCATAACGCGAAACAGGCGGACATAATGGGGCTAACCGTCGTGGAGCGTTTGTCCGCTCGCGCAACCGGTTTGGAATCGCGCGTACTGATTTTCTGTTTCCTCGCGCCTGTGCTTTTCCTGACACGCGTCATTGGAAAGAAGCGCATTCGAATTGGATTTTTGCGCATGGGCGGCGCGCGGTAACGGGTTAGCGGTAAATTGCCGCTGTGACCGTCCGCAGATTTTGCTTCTCAGTTGCAAAACGTCCCGGCATGTAGGTCCATCGTGAAACACGCGAGAGCAGAGTGATGGGGAAAATCGTCTTTTCATCCGACCAACTATCCCCCAGCTTGGATGACGATCAACGCTTCTCGCTCTGGTGCGATCTTCACTCAGCGCAATATGGCTTGCTCGATTTTGCGCGTGCGCAAGATCGGGAATTTTCTGCGCATATGGAGTGCACGCAATTCGGACCGGTCGCAACCGGATGGTTCGAGGGAGCATTGTCGCGCATCCGGCGCACAGCGCATGAGGTGTCGCTGGATGCGCGAGACGAGTTGATCCTGGTTTTCAACCGCGGCGAAACCCCGATCCTGATTCGCCAGCAGGGCCGCGAGACGCTCGCATATCCCGGCATGGCGGCATTCTTGAATTACTATGAGATTGGCGAGAGCCAATTCGGTGACGATCATTCCTGGATGGCTTTCACCATGCCGCGCGATCGTTTGCGGGGTCTCGTGCGCAATGTCGAGGATCTGGTTGCAACGCCGCTCAATCCGCAGAGCGAGGCGATGAGCCATCTGCGAAACTATGCGAATTTTCTGCGCGGCGAGACAGTGACCAACGGCGAGTCCGCCTTGGCCGAACACATCGGCAATTCTGTGCTTGGCCTCGTTGCGCTCGCGATCGGCGCCAGCAATGACGAAGGCGAACTGGCCGGCATGCGTGGGTTGCGCGCGGCGCGCCTGCGGGCGGTGCTGGCGGAGATCGATGCAGGATTTTCCGGTGCCGGCTTTTCGTTGGATTCAGTCGCGGGAAAACTCGGACTGTCGCCGCGCTATGTTCAGGATCTGCTACAGGACACCGGCATGAGCTTTGTCCCGCGCGTCACAGAACTTCGTTTGCAAAGAGCATGTCGCATGCTGGCAGATCACCGGTGCGACCGGATGACGATTGGCGACATTGCCGAAGCCTGCGGTTTCAGTGAGGCCGCATACTTCAATCGCTGTTTTCGCAAGCGCTTCCATATGTCCCCGACGTCATTTCGCTTGAGCGGGTAGCGCCGTCGTCGGCGGACGCGAAATCCTCATCAGGAAACCAAGGGACCGGCCGGAACTCTTGGGGATTGTTTCATCGCGTTGGTCTGTCCGCCGTTCGGTTATTCGAAGGCCATCACGCGAAAGGATGATCCACAGGCACCAGTTGGTGGAATTCGATAAAAATTTCTGAAAAATCAAACGGTTATCCTCGATTAGTCCGATGGTCGGCAGTAATGATTCATTATATTTTTTGAAGAAATTCGCCTATGGGAGGCTTTATAGTGCGGTCCGCGCTAGATTAGGGGCGCTCGTCAGGACACGAAGGTTTCCAGAGCCTTGGCGAAGCAGGGGACACAATGGCTCGCAAATATTTCGGCACCGACGGCATCCGTGGCCGCGCCAACGGTTTGATCACACCTGAACTGGCTCTGAAGGTCGGCCAGGCCGCGGGATTGGTATTTCAGCGGGGTGACCATCGCCACCGCGTGGTGATCGGCAAAGACACCCGGTTGTCAGGTTACATGATCGAAAATGCCATGGTGGCCGGCTTCACTTCGGTCGGGATGGATGTGCTGCTGCTTGGCCCGATGCCGACACCGGCAGTTGCCATGCTGACGAAATCAATGCGCGCCGATCTCGGCGTGATGATTTCCGCCTCACACAATCTCTTCGATGACAACGGGATCAAGCTGTTCGGTCCGGAAGGCTTCAAGCTGTCTGACGAAGTCGAGCATCAGATCGAACAGCTGATGGACGAAAACCTCGACAAGCGGCTCGCTCAAAGCGCAAGCCTGGGGCGCGCTCGCCGCATCGATGGCGTTCATGACCGTTACATCGAGTTTGCCAAGCGCACGCTGCCGCGCACTTTGAGCCTTGATGGGCTGCGCGTGGTGGTCGATTGCGCCAACGGCGCTGCATACCGGGTGGTACCGGAAGCGCTGTGGGAGTTGGGCGCCGACGTCATTTCCATCGGGGTCGAGCCCGATGGTTTCAATATCAACAAGGACTGCGGGTCTACGGCGCCCGAGGCATTGTCGCGAAAGGTCCGCGAAATGCGGGCCGATATCGGCATCGCGCTCGATGGCGATGCGGATCGCGTGATCATCGCTGATGAACGCGGCCATATCGTCGACGGCGACCAGCTGCTTGCGGTCATTGCCCAGAGCTGGAAGGACGATGGGCGCCTTGCCAAACCGGGGATTGTCGCAACTGTCATGTCGAACCTCGGCCTCGAACGCTACCTCGAGGGGCAAGGGCTCTCGTTGCTGCGCACGCCGGTGGGTGACCGGTACGTTCTCGAACGCATGCTGAAGGATGGATATAATCTTGGCGGCGAGCCGTCGGGACACATCATTCTGTCGGACTTCACCACGACCGGCGACGGCTTTGTCGCCGCGTTACAGATTCTCTCGGTGGTTCAGCGGCTGGGCCGTCCGGTCTCCGAAGTGTGTCACCGCTTCGAGGCGCTGCCGCAAATCCTCAAGAATGTGCGCTACCGAGCGGGCAAGCCGCTCGACAATCCAGAGGTCAAATCGGCCATTCTCGACGCCGAGAAGCGGCTGAATGGCAGCGGCCGTCTGCTGGTGCGTTCCTCAGGGACCGAGCCTGTGATCCGCGTGATGGGCGAGGGTGACGATCGCGACCTCGTTGAGGAAGCCGTCGACATGATCGTTTCGGCCCTGGGGCTTGCGGCCGCAGCCTGACCAATCCGGCAAAGCTGCCATGGTCAATTGCGACTGGCGGCAGAGCCTCTGAGTTCGTATTTGAAAAGCATTCAACTTCTGAGTGCCTAGAGTCTTGCCTCCGGATAACCGACCCATTTTGCCGCGCGTTGCAGGGTTATTCGGAGATAAGGGACACTAGCAACACTAAGATTTTAGTGAAGTTCTGGATTTGACATTCGCTTCCAGAACTCGCTGCAAGGTGGGTCGCGAATGTCAAATCCACTCCACTAGGAAGCTTTTTCGTGAATAAGCCTGTTGTTCTCGCCGACGATACCCTCGTTGCGCCCATTGTTGTGGACGGGACGGATGCGCCACGCCCGGCGTCCGCCGGCCCGGCGTTTACGATCATCGGCGCGATCGCGGTTTCACACCTGCTCAACGACCTGATGCAGTCGCTGATCCAGGCGGTTTATCCGATCCTGAAAGAAAACTATGCGCTGGATTTCGGCCAGATCGGGCTGATCACGCTGGCCTTCATGTTTACGTCGTCACTGCTGCAGCCGTTTGTCGGCGCCTATACCGACAAACACCCAAAGCCATTCTCGCTTGCGTTGGGGATGGGTTTCACGCTCGCAGGACTTTTGCTCCTCGGCTTCGCGCATCACTACTGGGTCATCCTGCTTTCGGCTGCGCTCGTCGGCACAGGCTCGGCCGTCTTCCATCCCGAGGCCTCGCGCATCGCACGCATGGCGTCCGGCGGACGTTTCGGCATGGCGCAGTCCACGTTTCAGGTCGGCGGCAATCTCGGCACTGCGATTGGACCGGTGCTTGCCGCGGCGATCATCGTGCCGCTCGGCCAGCCGGCCATTTCACTGTTTTCCGTGGCGGCTGCACTTGCCATCGCGATCCTCATCTACATCGGTCGATGGTACAAGCCGCGTATCGTGAAGCGAAAGGCCGCGCAGGCCGTGCGTCATGCCGACGGACCGTCACCATTGCGCACGCAGATTGCGCTCGTGGTGCTTATGGTGCTGCTGTTTTCCAAGACGTTCTACATGGCGAGCATCGGCAGCTATTACACGTTCTATTTGATGAACAAGTTCGCCGTCACGACACAGGCGGCGCAGATCTATCTGTTCCTGTTTCTCGGCGCCTGTACAGTTGGCGTGTTCTTCGGTGGTCCGCTCGGTGACCGGTTCGGCCGAAAGTACGTCATCTGGTTTTCGATCCTCGGTGCGTTGCCCTTCACGCTTGCGTTGCCTCATGCCGGTCTGCTGGGAAGTGCGATATTGAGCATGTTGGTTGGGTTCGTCATGTCCTCGGCGGTGCCGGCTGTAATCGTCTATGCGCAGGAGTTGATGCCGCATCGGCTCGGCATGATCTCCGGATTGTTCTACGGCATGGCATTCGGTTTCGGCGGTGTCGGCGCTGCGGTGCTGGGAGAAGTTGCCGACCTCAAAGGCATCGACTTCGTTTATCAGCTGTGCGCTTTCCTGCCGGCCATCGGCCTGCTCGCAGTGTTCCTGCCGCAGATGAAGCGCAGCAAACTCTGATCTTCCAGACGTTTTTCGAACGCGCGCGGCCTGCTTGGATGCAGGCCGCGTGCGATCGCTTGCGCTGAGGTTCCTGACTCGATCTGCTTTTTACAACGGCGGTCCGCGCGGACTCATCTGTTAGTGCGCTGTTAACTGCTTGGCTTAAGCCCGATTAAAATTCACGGTTAAGAATTAGGGTTAAGTGCCGCTTAAACATTTAGTGCGATGGTCGCTCCGTAAGTTTTTGTGTGTGAGGCCTTTTGCGTCGTCCTGCCTCACCGGACGAAAGGACCGATCAATGCGTAAGTATCTTCTCGCCGCCGCTGCGGCGTCCGCCATGTCGACGGCCGCCGTCGCCGCCGATATGCCCATCGCTCCGCCGCCGGCGTATGCGCCGCCTCCTGTCGAGGACTTCGGAGGTTGGTATCTGCGCGGCGATATCGGATTCAGCAATCAGCAGGTCAAGCGCCTCGAGAATGCGCTGGACTCGACATTGCTTACGCAAAATCAGCGCCTCGGGTTCGATAGCGCCGGCATCTTTGGCCTCGGTGCAGGTTATCGGTTCAACAACTGGTTCCGTGTGGACGTCACCGGTGAGTATCGTGCACCTTCGACTTTCAACGGTCTCGATCTGAATACGTTCTCGAATGCCGGCGTCATTGCCAACGGAGCTGACACCTATCGTGCGATCAAGTCCGAATGGCTGATCATGGGCAACGCCTACGCCGATCTCGGCACGTGGTGGTGCATCACACCGTTTATCGGTGCTGGCGTCGGTACGGCGCGGGTTAACATCTCGAACTTCACTGATCAGGGTTTGACGGTTGGTGGCCCGGGTACCGGCCCAAGCACGGCTTATGCCGACTCCGCGTCGAAGTGGAATTTCGCATGGGCGGTGCACGCTGGTCTTGCTTATCAGGTCAATCCAAGTCTGACGCTGGAATTGGCGTATCGCTATCTTGATATGGGTGACGGCATCACTGGCGATATTCGCCCGTACGATGGACCTGGCTCGGTCAATAATCCGATGACGTTCAAGCACCTCACTTCGCATGATCTGAAGTTCGGCGTGCGCTGGAATCTTGACCCGGCACCTGTCTATGCACCACCGATGCTGCCGCTCATCCGCAAGGGTTGATCGCATACCATCGACAGGAATTGGTTCAACGGCGCGGATTTCCGCGCCGTTTTCTTTTGCGCCACACGCATCGCGCTAACGAACAATTAGGGTTAACGCGGCATCATCAAACACAGTTAAGTATTGGTGACGGAGTCTTGTGATGCGTCGGCTCGCCGTGACGATGATATTGGCTGGTCTCGTGCAGAGTGCACAGGCTGCGGATATGCCCGATCTTCCGATCTTGCGCGGAAGCCTGATTGATGGGCCCAGCACTTACGTAAACTGGCGGGGCTTCTATGCCGGTGCGCAAGGTGGCCTCGGTTCGTCCGATATGAATTTCTCCGGCACGACGAGCGCTATGGCTGCGCGGCTGATGTCCGGAACTGCAATCGAATCCGAAGGTCAGGTTTCGACGTGGCCGGTGTTGGGCAAGAAGTCCCAACGCGGCGATGGATTTGGAGCATTTGGTGGATATAACTTCCAGTGGGATGACATCGTGATCGGTGTCGAAGCAAGCTATATGCACGGCGACTTTGGTGGCGCTGATGCAGATAGCATGGGGCGAGTTTTCTCCACCTCGAATGGCTACACCAACGATGTAACCTATCAAGCCAACGCGCAATTCAAGATAACGGATATGGGATCCGTGAGAGGTCGTGTCGGCTGGGCGTGGAATAATTTCTTGCCATACGCGTTCGGCGGCGTTTCACTTGGGCAGGCAGACGTAAGCAAGTCAGTTACGATTTCGGGCACACAAGTGAATCCTGCAGCTGCGCCCGGCTTTCAGAACATTCCGTTTTCAGTATCCCAGACGACCGGACAAAGTGGCCGCTTCATCTACGGCTACGCTGCGGGTCTGGGTCTCGACGTCATGTTGTTCGGGAATGTCTTTGTGCGCGGCGAGTGGGAATATCTGAAATTCGTCGGACCGGTCGACACCAGCATCAATACCGTACGCGCGGGACTGGGCTACAGATTCTGATCAGCGCCTGACCTGAAATTCCTTTTTGCGGCCTCTGTCGTTGACAGGGGCCGTTTTGCCTGTTGGGCTAGTGTCTCGTCTCCGAATAACCGCCCCATTTGATGCGCGCTCGCACGGTTATTCGGAGACGAAAGGACACCATCAAATCTGAGGTTTCAATGAGGGAGGCCGTCATGAAGATCTACGGCGATTTGAACTCAGGGAATTGTCTCAAGGTGAAGTGGGTCAGCGACTATTTGGCGCTGCCGTATACGTGGGTCGACATCGACACCATGAGGAACGAGAGCCGGACGCCGGAGTTTTTCAAGCTTAACGGCGCCGGGCAGGTGCCGGTGATTGAACTCGACGACGGCCGTGCGCTCGCGCAGTCCAATGCCATTATCAGATATCTTGCGCGCGGCAGCGGTCTCATTCCCGCCGATAGCTACGCCGCGGCCAAGATGGATGAATGGATGTTCTGGGAGCAGTACAGTCACGAACCTTATATTGCGGTTTGCCGCGCCCAGATGGTTTATCTCGGCAAGTCCCTCGGCGACCTTGATCCGGAGAAGGTCAAGCGAGGCTACGCCGCCCTGGCCCTGATGGAACATCAACTGCACAAAACGCGATTTCTGATCGGCGACATGTTCTCGCTCGCCGATGTATCCCTGCTGGCCTATACGCGTGCAGCACATGAAGGCGGCTTTCATCTCGATGGCTATGGGTCTGTCAGGCGGTGGATCGGTGAGGGCGAGCACGCGCTCGGGCTCACATGAGGTGCCGCATGCCAGACTTGTGATCCGGCATGCGCGAAGTTTCTTGACGAAATTCCGATCCTTCCCTATCCACGACGGCGGGAAACCTCTCCCCACCGAGAGGCAGCTATCTGGAAGGGTAGATTATGACTGCAGCGAAGCCCGCTTCGCGGCCGAATGTGCCGCATTTTTCCTCCGGTCCTTGCGCCAAGCGCCCAGGCTGGAACCCGCAAAATCTCAAAGACGCAACCCTTGGCCGCTCGCATCGCGCGAAGGTCGGTAAGGCGAAACTCAAGCTCGCGATCGATCTGACGCGCGAGGTGCTTGAAGTTCCGGCCGACTACAAGATCGGTATTGTGCCTGCGTCCGACACCGGCGCCGTCGAAATGGCCCTGTGGTCGCTGCTCGGACCACGCCCCGTCACCACCATCGCCTGGGAATCCTTCGGCGAAGGTTGGGTCAGCGATATCGTCAAGGAATTGAAGCTGAAGGATGTCGTCAAGCTCAATGCGGGCTATGGCGAAATCCCGGATCTCAGCAAGGCTGATCCGAACTCCGACATCGTGTTCACCTGGAATGGCACCACCTCCGGTGTGCGCGTGCCGAATGCAAACTGGATTCGCGCCGACCGCGAAGGCTTGACCATTTGTGATGCCACGTCGGCCGCATTCGCACAGCCGCTCGACTGGCCGAAGCTCGATGTGGTCACGTTCTCCTGGCAGAAGGCGCTGGGCGGTGAGGCCGCGCACGGCATGCTCATTCTCTCGCCGCGCGCTGTCGCGCGGCTGGAAAGCTACGTGCCGCCGTGGCCGCTGCCGAAGATCTTCCGCATGACGAAGGGCGGCAAGCTGAATGCCGGAATCTTCGAGGGCGAGACCATCAACACGCCGTCGATGCTCTGTGTTGAAGATTATCTTGATGCACTCAACTGGGCGAAGTCCGCTGGTGGTCTGAAGGCGCTGATTGCCCGCGCCGACGCCAATACGAAGGTGTTGGCGGATTGGCAGGCGAAGACGCCGTGGGTCGATTTCCTGGCAAAAGACCCGGCCATTCGCTCCAATACGTCTGTGTGCATGAAGGTGGTCGATCCCGCTATTACGTCGCTGCCAGCTGATGCTCAGGCGGATTTCGCGAAGAAGCTCGTCGCGGCCGTCGAGAAGGAAGGCGGCGGTTACGATCTCGGTGCGTATCGCGATGCACCTCCGGGTTTGCGCATCTGGTGCGGTGCGACGGTGGAAGCCAGCGACGTCGCTGTGCTGACGCAATGGCTCGACTGGGCTTTCGCCGAGGCTAAGGCCTCGCTCGCCAAGGCGGCATAACGTCCACCGCGTCACGCGGAGGCACTCATGATCGCACGCATCTGGCACGGCTGGACCACGCCCGCAAATGCAGACGCTTACGAGCGTCTGCTGCGGACTGAAATCTTTCCCGGCATCCTCGCACGAAAGATCGAGGGTTTCCGCGACATCCAGCTTTTGCGCCGTGATGACGGCGGCGAGGTCGAGTTCATCACCATCATGAATTTCGACTCGCTCGAGGCCGTGATCGCTTTCGCTGGCCCCAATTACGAAGAAGGTGTTGTGCCGCCCAAGGCACGCGCCGTGCTCTCGCGTTTCGATGCAGTCTCACAGCACTTTGAGATCATCGAAGCGCGCCAGAACTGAAACACAGCCATTCATCGTCTTTCATTGGAGTCTTCCATGACGAAACCCAAGGTTCTCATTTCCGACGCGCTGTCGCCTGCGGCTGTCCAGATCTTCAAGGATCGCGGCGTCGACGTCGATTTCCAGCCGGAACTTGGTAAGGATAAAGAGAAGCTCGCCGAGATCATCGGCAACTATGACGGCCTTGCCATCCGCTCCGCCACCAAAGCCACTGCGAAGGTCCTGGAAAAAGCAACGAAGCTGAAGGTCATTGGCCGCGCGGGCATCGGCGTCGACAATGTCGAGATTCCTGCGGCGACGGCCAAGGGCGTCATCGTGATGAACACGCCGTTCGGCAACTCGATCACCACAGCCGAGCATGCGGTCACCCTGATGCTCGCGCTTGCCCGTGAAATTCCGCAGGCCGACGCTTCGACCCAGGCGGGCAAGTGGGAGAAGAACCGGTTCATGGGCGTCGAAATCACGGCCAAGACGCTGGGCGTGATCGGATGCGGTAACATCGGCGCCATCGTCGCCGACCGCGCGCTGGGTCTGAAGATGAAGGTGATCGCGTTCGATCCGTTCCTGTCGCCAGAGCGGGCGAAGGACATCGGCGTGGAAAAGGTCGAGCTCGAGGATCTGTTGAAGCGTGCGGATTTCATCACGCTGCACACGCCGCTCACCGACAAGACCAAGAACATCATCGATGCCAATGCGATCGCGAAGATGAAGAAGGGCGTGCGCATCGTCAATTGCGCGCGCGGCGGACTGGTGGACGAAGCTGCGCTTGCGGCCGCACTTGACTCCGGTCACGTAGCCGGCGCCGCCTTCGACGTCTTCATTGAAGAGCCCGCCAAGACCAATATTCTGTTCGGCCGTGCCAACGTCATCTGCACGCCGCATCTCGGCGCTTCCACGACTGAAGCCCAGGAGAACGTGGCGCTTCAGGTTGCCGAGCAGATGTCGGACTATCTGCTGACCGGCGCGATCTCCAATGCCGTGAACTTCCCCTCCATTACGGCCGAAGAAGCTCCGAAGCTGAAGCCGTTCATCGACCTCGCGGAGAAGCTTGGATCGTTCGCCGGTCAGTTGACAGAGACGGGCATCGCGAAGGTGCAGATCACTTACGAAGGGCATGTCGCCGAGATGAAGATCAAGGCGCTAACGTCGGCCGCATTGACCGGTCTGCTCCGGCCGATGCTGGGGGATGTCAACGTCGTGTCTGCACCGGTTGTCGCCAAGGAACGCGGCATGGTGGTCGATGAAGTGACCCGCGCCGCCCAGAGCGATTATGAAAGCTTGATCACGGTCACGGTCACCACTGAGAGGCAGGAACGCTCGGTATCGGGCACCGTCTATGCGGACGGCGCCCCACGTCTGGTCGATATCAAGGGCATCCGTATGGACGCAGAGTTCGGCAAGTCGATGATCTATGTGACGAACGAGGACAAGCCGGGCTTCATTGGCAAGTTTGCCTCTCTGCTCGGAGATGCCAAGGTCAACATCGCGACCTTCCATCTCGGCCGCAACAAGCAGGGCGGTGACGCCATTGCGCTGGTCGAGGTCGACGGGACCGTCCCGCCGGATGTATTGGCCAAAGTCGCGACACTGCCGCAGGTCAAGCAGGCCAAGGCGCTGGTTTTCTGATCGTAGCTGTGTGCGATCGTTCTCATGAACCAAACAGGCCGGGGCAAAAGCTCCGGCCTGTTTCTCTTTTCAGGACAGCCGATCCGGACATCCAAAAGGCGAATGCGCGTTTGGGTAACAAAGCCTAAAGACAATCTGGTTATTTTGTGACGAAACCCGCCATGGTGCATTCGCGCCGATGTCTCCGGAGCCGTCACGTGAAGTTCATCAATAATCTGCCCATCAATGCCAAGCTCGGCGTTCTTGTGGGTGTCACCTTGCTGGGCCTTCTCGCTGCAGGCGCTTTTGCAGCCAATACCATGCAGAAATTGATGCTGGATGGGCGGGTTGAGCAAACCCATGCCATCGTCGAAACAGCCCGCAATATGGCGCTTGGATTGCAGAAGCAGGTTGACGCGGGTCAGTTGACCAAGGATGCCGCGATTGCCGAATTTGCAAATCGCGTCCGGTCGATGACGTACGATGACGGCAACGGCTATCTCTTTTCGTACACGATGGACGGCGTGACCGTCTCGGCGCCCGATTCGAAGGTAATCGGCACCAACCGCATTGATGTCAAAACCAATGGCCGTGCATTGACTCGTGAGTTGCGCGATGGCGTTGCCGCCAAGGGCTATGTCACCCTGAAATACGAATACATGAAGCCGGGCGAGAAGGAACCGATCCGCAAGATGTCCTATGCGGTTGCGATCCCCGGCTGGAATCTTTTCGTCGGAACGGGTGCCTACCTCGATGATCTCGACGCGAAGCTGATGCCCGTGGTCTGGACCCTGGGCCTTGCTGTCCTGATCATCGGTCTGTTTGCGGGCGCGGTGGCCTGGCTGATCGGGCGGAGCATCACTCTTCCGTTGGGACTCCTTGGAAGCCGCATGAAAACGCTGGCTGAGGGCCAGCTCGAACAGCCTATTCCCGGCATCGACCGCCGCGATGAAATCGGCAAGATGGCGACGACTGTGCAGGTCTTCAAAGACAACGCTGTGCGCATGAATGAATTGGAAAAGGCCGAAGAGGCAACACAGCAACGGGTTGCAGCGGAGCGCCGCGCAGCGATGGAAAGCCTTGCAGGCGAATTTGAGCGCAGCGTCAACGGCATTGTCCGTTCGGTGGCGGCATCAGCGGCCGGAATGCAGACCACCGCACAATCCATGACGTCGACCGCAAGCGATGCCAGCGCCCGCGCGGCAACAGTCGGTTCGGCGTCCGAGAAAGCGTCCAGCAACGTCAGCACCGTTGCGGCAGCGGCCGAAGAGCTGTCGAGCTCGGTCGCGGAAATCTCGCGGCAGGTCAATCAGTCCAATGAGATCGCCAGCAAGGCTGTTGGTGACGCCGAGCGCACCAATGCCACCGTGCAGGTTTTGTCGGCAGGTGCGGAAAAGATCGGCGAGGTGGTGCAACTGATCCACAGCATCGCTGCGCAGACCAATCTCCTCGCGCTGAACGCGACGATTGAAGCTGCGCGCGCCGGTGAAGCCGGCCGTGGTTTCGCGGTGGTGGCTTCCGAGGTGAAGGCGCTCGCGAACCAGACCGCCAAGGCCACCGAGGAAATCTCCGCTCAGGTTGCAACCATGCAGGCGACGACCGGCGAGGCAGTTCAAGCCATCGGCGGCATCACCGAGACGATCTCGCGGATGAGCGAGATTACGATGAATATCTCGAGCGCAGTGGAAGAGCAGGGCGCAGCGACCCGCGAAATCGCGCGCAATATCCAGTCGGTCGCAGCCGGATCAAACGAGATCAGCGATCACATCGGCGGCGTCAGTTCTGCAGCTGCGGCCACCGGCACAGCAGCATCCGACGTTCTCTCGAGTGCGCGTGAACTCGACAATCAGTCCGGGATGCTGCGATCTGCCGTGGATGAATTCCTCGGCAAGGTTCGCGCAGCGTGATTTAGAGAGCGTTTTCGAGCCAAGTGGTTCTGGATTCAATCGGAACCGAACTTGCTCTGGTCTCTCCCCGCAAGCGGGGAGAGACATCGCAGGTTCATTGCGGCTCAAATTGCGAGTGGGTCAAGGGTCGTTGCGGTGCACCAAACGGGATGCGTTGTCGCAGCCCGCGGTTCAGCGCGGTGTGGTCGTTTTCCGGCGGGAGGCAATCACGATGCCAGCGACCACCATGATGTAGCCGATCAGGTGAAACAGTTCCGGCTTCTCGCCAAGGAAGACGATCGCCATGACGGAGCCGAATACCGGCACCAGATGAAAAAACGGCGCTGCGCGATTGGGGCCGATCAATTCAATGCCGCGGTTGAAGAACAGGTAGGCGAGCGTTGAGGGGAAGATCACCACGAAGACAATGGTGGACAGCGTCAAGGCATCGAAGTGCAGCGTGTCGCCGGTGGAAATCTCCCAGCCGACCAGTGGCAGCAGCATGACCGCGCCGCAGCCCGTGGTGAAGGCGATCAGCGACAAAGGATTGGTCGCTGGCCGTCGCGGCATCAGCGCGGAATAAAGCCCGAAAACGGACAACGCTCCCGCGAACATGACGTCGCCGGCGTTGAATTCGATCTCACCCAGCGTGGCAATGTTGCCGCGTAAAATGATGACCATCACGCCGGCCAGCGAGATGACGATGCCGATGCCCTGCGCCCAGGACAACCGAACCCCGAACAGGATCAGCGACCAGAGAGCAACGAACAACGGTCCGGACGACTGGATCAACAGTGCGTTCAGCGCCTGCGTGTGCTGCAAGCCCCAATAGGACAAAGCGTTGTTCACCGCGAAACCTGTTGCGGACAACGTCACCAGCAACGGCAGACTGAGCCGCATCGTCGGCCAGTCACGCCGCAGATGCGGCCACGCGAAAGGGATCACGACAAGGAAGGTACCGGCCCAACGAACGAATGTCAGCGCAAACGGAGGAACATGCCCCGCGACATAGCGACCGAGAACGATATTCCCGGCCCAGAACAGCGCCATCAGGCTCAGCAGCAGATAAGGCTGGTTACCCAGCCGCGCGGCGAAAGTTGGCTGGAGCGAAGGCGGATCTGCGGCTGTCATTATTGTTCTTGTGTGAAATCACCATTGAGTTCTGCCGGTTTTTCACCGCGGGACAAGTGACAATACCGGATTGCTAGAATGCGGAATCGCGGAGCACGCGGTTTGTTTATCTAGTTTGTGCTGGCCGGTGCTTCGGTGCGCTTTGCAATGGCCCGGCGGCGCGCCGCGATGAACACGCCGGCGAGCACCAGTGCGTAGCCGACGCCATGAAACGGCTGCGGTCGCTCGCCGAGGAAGATGATGGCGAGGATTGATCCGAAGACCGGCATGAGATGGAAAAACGGTGCGGCTCGATTTGCGCCGATCAATTCGACGCCGCGATTGAAAAACAGATAGGCGAGAGTCGACGGGAAGACGGCGACGTAGGCCAAAGCCAATCCGTTATCGATCGTGAGAGCGGGCGTTTTGCCGGAGGCGATTTCGATGGCAACGGCAGGAATCAGGAGCAGCGCGCCAAAGCCCGACAGAAAGCAGAAGAAGGCAAGAGGATTGATCTTCGGCCGCTTGATGCTCAGTACCGAGTAAAGGCCGAAAATGATCAGTGCCAGCGTGAAGAACAGGTCGCCCGTATTCAGGTGAATAGATGCCAGAGCGAACGGATCGCCGCGCGACAGGATGGTGAGAACGCCTGCGAGCGAGATCACAATGCCAGCAGCCTGGGACCACGTGATCCGAACCCCGAGCAAGAGCAGCGACCACAGGGCTACGAACAGGGGACCGGACGACTGGATCAGCAGGGCGTTGAGGGCCTGGGTCGACTGCAGTCCAAGGTAGGCGAGTGCGTTGTAACCGGCGAGACCGGTCAACGACAGAAACGCAAGGAGTGGCACATTCCTGACGATGACGGGCCAATCTGCCCGAAGGCCGGACCACGCAAAGGGCAAGGTGATCAGGCAGGCCAGCCCCCAGCGCAGAAAGGACAACGCCATCGGGGGGAAACTCGATGACACAAACCGGCCGAGTACGATGTTGCCGGCCCAGAACAGGGAGGAAAGGGTCAGCAGGAGGTACGGCCGTTGCATAAGCCACGGAGCGTCCGTTCGGGGGGCGGGAGCGTTCATGTTTCCGGCGGGATTGGGGCGAGCGTTGCAGGCGATCCAGTTACCCGGATTTTATTGGGGATATCAATGATTTGCGTTATATCTCGCGGGGGCGTCAACAGCCGTTCTTGCTTGCGTCCCATGCGCGCATCCGTTATCCGGTGACATGCCTCGCATGCGAGCGGCCCTGGCTGCAAGGCGCCGGGTCCCCGGCGGATTTGCGGGTTGCAGGAGAACATCTCGAAATGGCCAATGTTGTCGTCGTCGGCGCCCAGTGGGGCGACGAAGGAAAAGGCAAGATCGTCGACTGGTTGTCGGAGCAGGCTGACATCGTCGTTCGCTTCCAGGGCGGTCACAATGCGGGCCATACGCTCGTCATCAATGGCAATACCTACAAGCTGGCGCTGCTTCCGTCCGGTGTGCTGCGGCCTTCGAAATTGTCGGTGATCGGCAACGGCGTGGTGTTCGACGCCCAGGCGTTTCTGACCGAGCTCGACAAGCTGAAGAGCCAGGGCGTCGCGGTCTCGCCGGACAACCTGCGCGTCGCCGAGAACGTGACACTGATTTTGCCGCTGCATCGCGAACTCGATGCCGTTCGTGAAAATGCCAACAAGGCCACGGCCATCGGCACGACGCAGCGTGGCATCGGCCCGGCCTATGAAGACAAGGTGGGTCGCCGTGCGATTCGGCTGATGGATCTCGCCGATCCGCAAACGCTGCCGCACAAGATCGACCGTCTCCTGACGCATCACAACGCGCTGCGGCGCGGATTGAGCCTGCCTGAGGTCAATGCCGGCGAGTTGCTGAAGGAGTTGACCGAAATCGCGCCTCGCGTGCTGCCGTTTGCGGATTCGGTCTGGAACCTGCTCGATCACAAGCGGCGCGAGGGCAGGCGCATCCTGTTCGAGGGGGCGCAGGGCGCTCTGCTCGACGTCGACCACGGGACTTACCCTTACGTCACCTCTTCCAACACCGTGGCGGCCCAGGCCGCGACCGGAACGGGCATGGGGCCGAACGCGATCGATTATGTGCTCGGCATCTGCAAAGCGTACACGACGCGCGTCGGGCAGGGGCCTTTCCCGACCGAACTTACGGATGCGATCGGAGACGAGATCGGCCGCCGCGGCAAGGAATTCGGCGTCAACACCGGCCGCAAGCGCCGCTGCGGATGGTTCGACGCGGTGCTGGTCCGGCAGACGGCGCGAACCAGCGGAATCAGCGGACTGGCGCTGACTAAGCTCGATATCCTCGACGGTTTCGATGAAATTCAGGTGTGCACAGGCTACATGCTGGACGGCAAGGAGATCGACCATCTCCCCGCCGGCGAGGGGGCTCAGGCCCGCGTAACCCCGATTTATGAGACGATCGAGGGTTGGAAAGAACCGACCGCAAATGCCCGCTCATGGGCAGATCTGCCGGCGCAGGCGATCAAATATGTGCGCCGGGTCGAAGAACTTGTCGGTTGTCCGATCGCACTGCTTTCCACAAGCCCCGAACGCGAGGATACTATCCTCGTGCAGAATCCGTTTGAGGCGTAATGGTGGTGGCGGAGACTCGGTTTTCCGACACGATCATGTTTTTTAGGTAACAGGATTTTCACCGAATCCTGCAGACTGGACAAGGATGGCTGACTACTACCCGCTGATTGCCCGTGCCATCGCCGGACTGGACCCCAGTGCTCCCGGCGAAAGCCGGCGTGCGCTTTATGAGCGGGCTCGCTCGGCGCTGATTGCTCAGCTGCGTAGCGTTGAGCCGGCCTTGAGCGAAGCCGAAATCACCCGTGAGCGGCTCGCGCTTGAAGATGCCGTACGCAGGGTCGAGGCCGATGCAGCCAAGCGCGCGGTGGCAGAGGGCGCTCGCCCGGAGCAGCCGCGCAGTCGCCCGGAAAGTCCATCCTCGCGGGGGGCTGAACCGCCCGCCGAGTTACCCCCGCCACCGCCACGCCGCGAAGGTTCGCGTCCCGGCGATGCGTTGAGGGAAAGCGCACGCACCGCGCGGCCCCCGGCTCCACCGAGCCAGCGGTCGTCGCGTCCCGGCCCCGAGGGGCCGGAGTCGCGGCCTCCACGCAATCTGCGAGCCGATCCTCCGCCGCCGCCATTGCGCCCTCAGGTGCCTCCGCCGCTTGGCCCTCGGTCAAGAGGCGATGAAGCACGGGCGTCAGATTCCGCGCAGGATTTCCGCGGGGGCGGCGGGCCCTCCGGGCCGCGAATGCGCGATGTCGTCGCAGATGCCGATGACCTCGGTCGGGCCACCTCACAAGCGAATCGTTCGGCGCGGCGGACTTACTCGAATGTCTCTCCGCCGGCGGATGATCGCGATCCGCACGGCGGCGCAGGGGCACCTTACAGTTACGACGAGTCGGTTGAAGAGGCGGGGCACTACCAGCCGCAGACCGGCCGTCCACGCGGGCAGGCTGCCGTCCATGAGGATGAAAAGCCGGCCCGGCGCTTCCCGGTTAAAGCCGTTATCGCTGTCCTCGTGCTGCTCGCTCTGATCGGCGGCGGATTTTTATTCTACCAGAAGGTTTATCCGTCGCTTCGGGCGATGCTCAAACCAACCCCTGTCGCGGAGGCGCCAAAGGACAATGGCGTTCGTCCGAAGATCGCGGATCGTGTCGGTCAACCCGGTTCGACGCAGATTGCGCCGGTCGCGCAACGCGTCGTGCTTTACGACGAAGATCCATCCTCGCCCCAGGGCAAGCAGTACGTCGGTACCGTGGTATGGCGCACCGAGCCCGTCAAGGGTCAGGCCGGTCAGCCGCCTGACATCGGTGTGCGCGCGGACATCGAAATTCCGGAACGTAAGTTCAAGATGTCGCTGTCGATCCGCCGCAACAACGATGCGTCGCTCCCGGCGAGCCATACGGCTGAGCTGACATTCCAACTGCCGCCTGATTTCGGGGCCACGGTTGCCAACGTCCCGGGGATCCTGATGAAGTCGAACGAGCAGGCTCGCGGAACGCCTTTGGCCGGACTGGCAGTCAAGGTGACCGATGGCTTCTTCCTTGTCGGATTGTCGAATGTCGAAGCTGACAAGTCGCGTAATCTTCAGCTTCTCAAGGAACGCTCGTGGTTTGATATCCCGCTGGTCTACTCGAACCAGCGCCGATCGATTATTGCCATTGAAAAGGGCGCGCCCGGCGAGCGGGCATTCAACGAGGCCTTCACCGCCTGGGGTGAATAAGCGTGATCCGGTTCGCCAGGCAGATCATGCGCAGAAACATATTGGGGCTATGACATGAAGATCACGCTCGCCGGCTCGCGCCACTTTGGCGTCGAGACATTGAAGATGTTGCGCGGTCACGGCGTTGATGTCATCCGCGTCGTGGTCGCCGATGGAGAGGACAGGCTTGCCGCTGCCGCACGCGATGCCGGTATCGAGGTCGTGGTGCAGGCTGAGCCGAAAACCATTGTCCCCTCGGAGATTGCACCCGGTACCGATCTCATTGTCACCGCGCACAGCCATGCGCGCGTCAGCCACGATGCCCTTAAAGTCGCGAAGCATGGCGGCATTGGGTATCATCCGTCATTGCTGCCGCGGCACCGTGGTATCGCCGCGGTCGAATGGACCATCAAGGAAGGTGATCCGATTGCAGGTGGCACGATCTATCATCTGTCCGACCGGCTCGATGCCGGCGCCATCGCGATGCAGGACTGGTGTTTCGTCAAGAAAGGCGAGACGGCTCGCGAATTGTGGGAGAGGGCTCTCGCACCGCTGGGGCTCAGGCTGCTCGCACAGGTGATCGATCATGCCAAAGCCAACGGTGCATTGCCTGCCAAACCTCAGGATGAGCAGTTCGCGACGAATGCTCCCCGGTTCGACGCGGGTGCTGCGCACGCCGCACCGAAGCGGGTCGCGTCATCGCACTCGTAAATCGTTGGGATAATTCTTACGCGGCTTCCCCGCTGGAGCGGGGACGCGAAGCTGTTTCCAATTTAAGAGCAGTATGACGAACGCCCCTTGGCGTCGTTGATCGCCTGCCCCGCGCAAGCGGAAGATGACGTCTACGCCGCGGGCGTCTCGCCGACGCGGACAGCCCGCGACACCAGGACCCCGGCGTCGGTCACGCCTTCCGCAGCTTCCCGTACGATCGTTTGCGCCATCTTCGCCTTGGTGGCGGGTGTGCGATTCTCGGCCGCGATCTGCTCCACGGCGACGTCCAGGATTTTCCTGAGGGTCGCAACGTAATCGGGATCGAATTTTTCCGACGACTGGTTGACCATCTTCGTCTCCTGATCTTTGCACGATCCACCGGCGAACGTTGACGTGGGATCGTGCGGACTTTCGATATTCCAAAAACGAGAGCACGATGAGAAAATCGAATTTCACTATTCCCAATCGCACTCGCTCATTGAGCGTGCGGACTATGCTTTCGTATTAGGGCGGATGTGAGTCACCTGCGTGAAACGGGGACCGTATACGATGATGTGACTGTGGAATTGCTCTATTCACATCTTATTCAGACAGGTGCCGACGGCGAAAATCTTGGTGATTGTTCGTGGAACCGATCTCATCTAGTGACGTCGCATCGACATTTTGTGCGTGACCGTGCATGACTTCATACAGCTGTCAGAATCGGGATGCGCTCGGGAAAAGCCGCCAAAAAAATCTCGAACGCGCACCTTTCTCATTCACATCTTTTTTTCTCATCAGAACAAATTCGAGGAGTCGCAATGGCTGAAGATCCCTCTGTGTCTGTCGATCCCGATTACCTTCCCGTCGAAGGCACGATGGATGCGCCGATTATCTTCTGCGAGATCTGTCCGACCTACGGCAACAATGGCGGCTTGATCAACGTTATGTTGGCAACCGGACTCATCGAGGCCGCACCGCATGGCAAGGTCAAGAGTCGCGTGAAAGCCGTCGCACATTTGCGCATGACCGCCGCGGCTGCGGTCAATTTACGGGATACGTTGAACAACGCGCTTCTGATGGGGACAGCGGCCAAAAAGCCCGAAGGCAAGGTAAATTGATCGCGGGCCGTGCTGACGGCACTGCTCAACGCGAAGCTCTCATGAAGCGGTGAGGCTGTTCGGCTGCGTCATGCGCATAACCTGATTTCAAGGAGTTGCGATCGGCGCGTGAACGGTTCCTTATTTGAACCGTCCTCAAGGCGGGAAGACTTTGGCGGCGAAGCCGCCGGCTGTGTTGCAGATATTGCCTCGCGTTTGCTCCGAGCTGTGGCAATATGCCGAAGCTCAAGACATTTTCCATTTCCCATTTCATTTCGAATTGATTGCGAAGGTCTTCATGATTGCCCGGTGGTGCGCATCTCGACGTTTCGTAACAACGCCCGGATTGACATTGCTTCTCGCGTTGCTGGCATGGCCGCTTGCGGCGCAGTATGTCGCCCCGACGAAAGCGTTTCTGGAGAAGAACGGATTCTATCTGGAGTCCGCAGGGTTTCGGGTGCGGTTCGCCAATGATGACGCGAGCCGCCGCGCGCTCAACGCGTTACCGCCGCATCGTTTCGTCATGCACAAGGCGGGCGGCGTGACGCGGTATGTCTATGCGGATCCTGGCCACTGCAATTGCATCTTCAGCGGCGACCTCGATGCCTACAAGAATTACCGCGATATCCTGGCGCAACCGCTGCCGGGCGTCGACGATGTGTCGCCGGATTACAAGTCGCAGGCCAGCGCGCTGCTGATGGACGAGCCGGTTTATTTCGGCGCAGTTGATAATGATGACAGCCTGGCTGCCTACTTCAGGGATTATCTCTAGAGAGCAACTTGTGGTGCGGCCGCAGCCGATGAGCGCGGCGATGGTGCTCTGGCAAATAAAGTTCTCGCGCAACCAAGATAGTGCTCTCACCAATAAAAAAGCCGGCCCAAAGGGCCGGCTTTTGATTTGTCAGAAGCGTGCGATTAATACGCCGGCTCCAGTTCGCGTTCCTGCTTGGCGATCGCGTTCTTGACCGCAGCCTGCACCTTCTCGAAGGCGCGGACCTCGATCTGACGCACGCGTTCGCGTGACACGCCGAACTCGGCGGCCAGATCTTCCAGCGTCATCGGATCATCAGCGAGGCGGCGCGCCTCGAAGATGCGGCGTTCGCGCGCGTTGAGCACGCCCATCGCGCCGGTCAGCGCGTTGCGGCGATGATCGAACTCCTCGCTTTCCGCCATGATGGCTTCCTGGTTGGGCGAGGTATCGACCAGCCAATCCTGCCATTCACCCGGTTCGCCGTCGTCACGGATCGGCGCGTTCAGCGACGCGTCACCACCCAGGCGGCGGTTCATGTCGATGACGTCCTGCTCCGCAACGCCGAGGCGGGTCGCGATCTGCTTCACCTGATCGGGGTGCATATCGCCCTCTTCAAGCGCGGAGATCTTGCTCTTCGCCTTGCGCAGGTTGAAGAACAGCTTCTTCTGGTTCGCGGTGGTGCCCATTTTGACGAGCGACCACGAACGCAGGATGTACTCTTGTATCGACGCTTTGATCCACCACATTGCGTAGGTGGCAAGACGGAAGCCCTTTTCGGGCTCGAAGCGTTTCACCGCCTGCATCAGGCCGACGTTGCCTTCAGAGACGACCTCGGAAATCGGCAGGCCGTAGCCGCGATAGCCCATGGCAATCTTGGCCACGAGTCGCAGGTGGCTGGTGACGAGCTTATGCGCCGCATCGCGATCATCATGCTCGCGCCAACGCTTGGCCAGCATGTATTCCTCTTGCGGCTCAAGCATCGGGAATTTGCGAATTTCGGCGAGGTAATGAGCGAGGCCGGATTCTCCATTGAGAACCGGAAGTGTGGCGGCACGGGCCATATTGCGCCCTCCATTGTTCAGGCCCCCGGTAGCGGCGAGCCAGGCAAGCCTGCTGCTGTGTCAAAGCCAGCGGCGCTGCAATGTTCCGCCCGGGCCAATCCCGAGCGCAGGTGCAACATACACTAAACGAGGCCGCCGGGGGAAGAACAAATAGGGGTCACGTTCTTGTGACGCTGGTTAAATCTATGTAACCATGCGGCTTTTTGGCGCGCCCGAATTGGCTTGCGATTAGCTTGTGCTACGGAGTGCGGCCTCGAGAAGAACCAAATCCTCCGGCAGCGGCGACTCCCAATGAAGAATTTCTCCGCTCGCCGGATGTTCCAGGACCAGCAAATATGCATGGAGCGCCTGCCGGCCCAATGATGCCAGCGCCGCCTGGCTTTGCGGGCCGAGTTGACCGGCTTTGGTTTTGAATCCCGAGCCGTACACCTCGTCTCCCATCAGGGGATGGCCGAGGTGGGCGAGGTGGACGCGGATCTGGTGGGTGCGGCCGGTCTCGAGTTGGCAGGCGAGCAGGGAGGCGACCGGCTTGCCGTCCTTGCCCGCAAAGGTCTCCAAGACCTCCCAATGGGTCACGGCGTCGCGGCCGCCCTGGCGGACCGCCATTTTCTCGCGGTTATAAGGATGCCGGTCAATCGGCTGGTCGATGGTGCCGCGCTGCCGACCGGGCGAGCCCCAGGCGAAGGCCATGTAGCCGCGGCGCATTTCACCGGTGCGGCCGTGGTCCGCGAATTGCGCCGACAGCGACTGATGGGCGCGGTCGTTCTTGGCGACCACCATCAGGCCGGTGGTGTCCTTGTCGAGGCGGTGCACGATGCCGGGCCGCTTGACGCCGCCGATGCCCGAAAGGCTGGCGCCGCAGTGGGCAATCAGCGCGTTCACCAGGGTGCCGCTGTCATGTCCCGCGGCGGGATGGACCACGAGCCCGCTCGGCTTGTTGATGACGATGATGTCGTCGTCCTCGAAGACGATGTCGAGCGGGATATCCTCGCCCTCGGGCTCGGCGGCCGCGGCAGGGGGCACGTCGATTGTGATCGTATCCCCGGCATTGACATGATAAGCGGGGTCCCGCACCGGATTGGCCCCGATGCTCACCTGGCCGGCGAGGATCAGCGCCTTCAGGCGCGAGCGGGACAGATCCGGGCTGCGCAGCGCCAGCACGCGATCCAGCCGCCGGGATCCTTCATCGCCCGCCACCGTCACTTCATGGCGGTTCGTCTCGTTTTCAAAAGAGTCTTGCATGACTGAAACTGTTGCGCCCGATCCGACCCCTGAGCAAGCTGCCCTGATCGCGCGGGTGCGCCGGATGATGCTGATTGCCGGCCTGACCACCGCGGTCGGCGTCGGCGCGCTGCTGGTTGTCATCGGCTACCGTCTTTTCAAGACGGATGGAAGTGCCTCGATCGTCGACATCACGGCCACCCTGCCGAAGGGCGCCCGGATCGTGGCGACGGCTGCCGCCGGCGACCGGCTGGCGGTGACGGTCGATATCGGCGGCGTGACCGAAATCCGCACCTTTGACGCCAAAACGCTGAAGCCGGCCGGCCGGCTCAGATTTGCGAACGAGCCGTAAGGCGCTGATTTGCGGGGGCAAGGCTCCCTTGGTGCGCGGGAACTGGCCCTTCAAGCCGGCAAGTAACCAGTCCGGCCAAAAAGCCGCGGGGAATGCAGGAGATGTCGCGACGCACCTTGCGGCAGCGGCGTTTCAAGGTTATTCCCTAGCCCTTCGCGCTTGCTCCCTTCGTCTAGCGGTTAGGACGCGGCCCTCTCAAGGCTGAAACAGGGGTTCGATTCCCCTAGGGAGCGCCAGCCTTTCGAATCCGCTTTGATCTTTCATCGTTTTTTCTCCTAAAGGTCCCACCGGGTGCTCTGAGTGGGACACATGATGTTCCTCATTTGAGCTTCGACATTGCGGAATTTGCTAGCTCGGTCTTCCGAGCGGCGCGTGTGTACCTCTCCACCTCTTCCAATGAGCGATGGCCGGTAACCGCCATGATCTCGTGGGGTGACGCGCCACGCTCCGCCAAGCGAGCGGCTGTCGCCTTTCGCAGGCCGTGCGCCGAGCAATGCGGAAGCCCCGCTTGATTGCACCAGTCGCGGAATTTGGTTCCGAACCCAGCGACCGAAAACGGTTTTGCATATTCTGTAACAAGGAAGGTCAGGTGTCGCGTCGGGGTTGCGGCGATGGTCTTAGCGAGGTCTGCGTGAACGGGAATATCCAAGTCGATTGGATTGCGATGCTCGTTCTTTGCCTGCCGGTATTGAATGCGCCCGTTGCGAATGTGTTGAGGACCGAGCCTAACCACGTCCTCGCGGCGGCAGGCTGTATAGAGCAGCAGACACATTGCCAGCCGTGCCTTTGAACCGATTGCGTGGCGATCTTCGAAGGCCGTTATTTCCTCCAACGTCCAAGTGTGGTGACCGACGGTGGGATGCGGCACAGGTTTGATGT
Source organism: Bradyrhizobium sp. SYSU BS000235 (assembly GCF_049747295.1). Taxonomy (NCBI): domain Bacteria; kingdom Pseudomonadati; phylum Pseudomonadota; class Alphaproteobacteria; order Hyphomicrobiales; family Nitrobacteraceae; genus Bradyrhizobium; species Bradyrhizobium sp. SYSU BS000235. The sequence goes on along the minus strand of NZ_JBMHJM010000001.1, from coordinate 1,356,775 downwards.
CCCGCGTCGGATCGTGCGGAGCCTGATCGTTCTCGATTGCCCACCGGAACAGCGCTCGAAGTGCCTTCAATCGGTTCCTCGCGGCTCCCGGCTTATCGGCCTTTTCGTCGCGCAATTGACGAACATGCTTGGCCTGCATCTTCGCAACCGGCTTGTCCCCATGCTCAATCGCGATTTCGTCTAGCGCTCGCCGCCGCCATTTGCGGGTGCTTTCATCAAGCGCCTTAAAGGTTTGGCTCGTAAAATATTGCCTGCAGAGATAACCAAAGCTTCCGGCATCTAGTCGCCGCTTGATTGCATTGGTCGTGGCGGTTCGGCTGAGCGCTTCTTGATAGGCCGCCATAAATTCTTCTGAGCCGGGCAGGCCGGGAAGTCGAACCTTAGGCTCGCCGCGCCGCCGAAAGTACAAACGGACGTTGCCGTGGCGATCAACATCCTCGACAACAAAGCGGAAGCGGACCCTAACCATGACGCGACCCTATAACATCCCAAGGATTTTCGTTGTCGCCTTCAGGCAGACAATCGAAGGCTTGATCGAGTCTCACGCGATCCCATACGGTCCTGCTGTTGATGCGCTTCGGAGGTGGCATCCTTCCGTCATGAACCATTTGGTCGAATAACGAGGGAGAAATCCCGATATAAGACGCGGCTTCGGATCGTGAGAGACCGCGAGGGGGCACCGTCGAACTTAATCTAGCCTCGGTTCGATTATCGTTCATGGACCGTCTCCGCTAGAAGCTGGCCAACTCTGCGAATAGTCTTATACGAGATGCGTCGGTTCTGGCTCATATCGCCACCAGGGCGTTGCGACCTTGGCCTTAGCCTCCTCTTGCTCGGAGGCACTTTCTTGTGGTTGTGAAAGACGAACCGAGCAAAGACATCGCGAGTGCCCATTGATCCGTCAGCAATTATTTGCGTCCAAGGATCGGGACCGTCGATTTCAATCCCGACGAACCAATCCATGTCAGGTCCGGTCAGCGGGTCGCTTTCGTCCTCTTCATTAGGAACGAATAGCTCTTCACCGAGAATGGCCCCCTCGATAAGCGTAGCTACAGCCTCGCGGAACGTGTGAGAGCGTGGCATCCGTGCGAGCGTCGGAAATCCTAGTTTGCTGCAGGTTTCCCGATTGTCGGTGTCGTGTCCCAGCTTTAGGGGGAGCTGCCCGTAAATCTTGCACACTTCCGTCGCAGCTTTGATCGAGCTGCCCGAGACCGGCGAGGCGAGAATCGCAATTAGCAGGTTGGCGGCATCGCCCGAAGTGACTTTCGCGGCGCTCGTTCCGCGCCCGCCTTTCGACCGTAGTCCGTTTTCCGCAAGCACGCGGTCGTAAAGCACCACCGTCGGCTCTGGAATTCCCAGAGCTTCTGCAACGCATTTCACCAATTCGCCGGGTGTAGCCATGGCACCTCTGCCGCGTTCGCCATTTGTGCTTAGCACGAATGGCTAGTTGCCCGCAAGGCTCATTTGTGTAAAACACGGATGGATGCAACAGGCAATCGTTGGTTTGCGTGTGACAGGGGAGGGGGCAGATGGGGGGATTCGTTGCCTATTATCGCGTTTCGACGGATCGTCAGGGGCGTTCGGGTTTAGGCTTAGAGGCTCAGCGAAAGGCAGTCCAAGAGTTCCTAAATGGCTCAGCATTGGGGGCCGGGCTCGAATTTACCGAAGTTGAAACGGGCAAACGTAATGAACGCCCGCAATTGGCAAAGGCCCTTGCGGCATGCCGGAAGCACAAGGCCAAGCTGGTAATCGCTAAATTGGACCGCTTATCGCGAAACCTAGCGTTTATTGCCCAACTCATGGACGCTGGCGTTGAATTTGTTGCTGTCGATAACCCGCATGCAAATAAACTCACAATCCACATTCTGGCAGCGGTGGCGCAACATGAGCGGGAGATGATCGGGGAGAGAACAAGGGCGGCGTTGCAGGCAGCCAAGCGAAAGGGAGTCAAGCTGGGCCGTTATGGCGCAGAATGCTTAGCCCCTGCGTACCGAGAAGCAGCGCGCAAACGAGCAATGGAGCTCGCACCGTTGGTCTGCGATATGCAAGCTGCGGGTTTGTCGGCACGGCAAATGGCAGCAGCGTTAACAGCCAGAAAGACGCCTACTGTGTCGGGTGGCGCTTGGCACGCTCAAACTGTCTTGCGAGTGCTGAGTAGGATCAGATCGGCACATGCCACGTCAGATGGTAAATTCGCGTAAGTTAAAGACGCATCTCTTAATTCCCACGGGATCAGTTTCGGGCACAAGGGTGTGAAGGCGTGCCCATCACAACAGGCTTCATCCGCTCTGGCATTCCGACGTTCCCGCACGACATGGAAAGCTTGCCGGATGGCCCTCTGAGGACGGGAGGGCGCGGCGCTCGCCCTATGGCTTCAGATAATTCGGCAACTTCGATTCCCATTCGCTCATCAAAGCCAGCGTCATATCGACCGTCTCGCCGGTGTTCTTGACCAACTCCAACGTGCCGGCCGGGACGGTGCTGTCCCAACTGAAGTTCTTCGACATAAAGCTCAAGACGTCGCGCTTGTAGGCCGTATCGAGGTTGTCGAGTTGGTCACCCTTGGTTTCGAGAACGGTAATCCGCGATGATCCGTCCTTGCGGCTGACCGCGAAGATGAAGTCGGGATAGATTTTCGCCTTGCGCCAGCCCTGCACCGCATATTGCGACCGGGCCACGTTCCGATGCCACCAACTGAGGGCGGCGTCGCCATCGAGATAAACCGCGACGTCGCGTTCCTCGCCATTGTAGTCATCTTCATAGACCGGAGAGAACAGGCTTCGCTGGACGGGGTTGCCGTCCTTGCCGACAAGCACGCGCGCACCCTCTGGTTGATTGGTCTCGCTTTCGAACGGCATTTGCCAGTTTCGACCATCGAGGCGTAGCCGAAACTGAATGCGTCCCGTCGCGACATCGGTCTTGAACAGGGCTTCGGCCCGTGCGGTCTGTTCCTTGTCCAACCCCTTCCGGAATTCTTCGACGATGAGGCTCGCAACGGCGCCGAGCTTGGTGTCATCGAAGCCCCGCTTGCGCAGCGCGGCCAGCAGGCGGCCAACGATTTCGCGGCCGACGAAGGGATTCGGCACGAGGTCGGAGATCATCCGAACGGCGTGGGCGGGATCGAAAGCCAACACTTCCGAATTCGCCGCCACGGTTTCGCCGACGAATAATTCGTCGCCATCGTCGGTGAGACGAATCCGCTGAAGCTGGCTTTCCGCCGCCTGCGCATTCTCCGGAATGCGCTCGGCGACGTCCTTCGGATCGAATCCGCGCCAGTCGATACAGGACAGCACGTCGGTTTCGTAGTCGAGGTCGCGGACCTCGTCGGCATCGACCAACAGAACCTTGGGTAGATAAATCTGGTGCGATGAAAAAGCCGGGCGACGTTTGATCTTCCGGGATCCCTTGCCCGACTTTTTTGAGTCCTCCTGGGACACTTGCAGCACGAGGTCGCCAAGGCCGTCCTGTTCGAGGCCGTCCTTAATCGCATCAACGACGTCGGCGGTCTTGGCGTGGTGGGTGATGACGTGGCATTCGTCCAGCGCGCCGACCCCTGTTTTCAGTGCGCCGGGTTGGCGAAGGATGCGGCCGATCAACTGGGTCATCGCGTTGAGGTTGGAACTAGCGGCAAGCGCGCATAGGACATAGGCGAACGGGCAGTCCCACCCTTCCTGCAAGGCCTGCTTGGTGATGATCGCCCGGATACGGTTGGTCGGCGACAACAGGTCCTGATTTTCAGGCTGGTTCAGGTCGTTCTGCTCAGCCGTCTTGATGGCGATTTCGGCGGCGTCGAAACCGGCCGTGAGAAGCCAGTCCTTCACGTCTTCTGCATGGATGTGCTTGCTGGAGCGTTGATCAGTCCCAGTGCGCTCCACCTGAATCAGCATGATCGGGCGCATATAGCGTCCAGTATTAGCTTTCAGTTTCCGCGCGTCACGGTCGAGGCTTTTCAGCCGATCCATTGCCGCACTCAATGTCGCCTTCCAGTCGGTCCCCTGCCGTGGGTCGAGGTTGAGCGGCATCTTGATCATGCCTTCGCGATCGAGATCGCGTCCCGTGATTTCGACGAGGACATTGGCGTAACGGGCTTCGCGCGGATTCTTGCCGCCGCGCGGCTGCACATCCAATGGGGTGGCTGTCAGTTCCAGCACGAAGCAAGGATTGAAACCGTAGAGCGTCCGGAATGCGAGATCAGAAATCGCGCGGTGGCCCTCGTCGAGCACCACCATCGGCCGAATAATCCGCAGAGCATTGCCAAGCGAATCCTTCACCATCGGGAACATGCCGTCATAGGCGTCGAGGTTCGGCGTCTGAACGAGTGCGGCCTGATGGGCTTGCTGCTCACCCTCCGGCGGGAAGAAGCCGTGGACGTCACCCCGGTCCCGGAACATCTTCAGGGAATCCTGCGTCTCGCGGTTCGCAGATTGCAGCATCAGCAGCATGACGCAGAGATTGGTTTCGACGTCGCGGGCGTCGAGCCGATCCGTCTTTTCCATGATCCGGACACGGCCGGCGGCGGCACGTTCGAGCGCCTGCCGATAGGGATGCTGGCGATCCTTCAGATGCTTCAAGGTCTGGGTGTAAATCGCCTCGTTCGGCACGATCCACAGGACGAACCCGGTATTGCGGTCGAGGTATTTACCCATGACGCGCGACACGGCGGACACCGCAAGCCATGTCTTGCCGCCACCGGTCGGTACCTTGAGCACGACGTTGGGCACCGGCCGCTGGCGTCCGTCTATCCGGGGCGAGAACGGAATACTGGCACGTGAAGCAGGCAACTTGCCGCCCTCCTTCAGCGTGTCCCATGTCTCTTTGGCGAAGTCGGGGATTGGTAACTTCAGATGCGGCTTGGTCGCACCAAGCTCCTCGATTTCGTCCGCTTCCTTTTTCTTGTCCTTCAGGACATCGAGGTAGGCGTCGAGCGTCGAGATCACCCGGCTCTGATAATCGAGATCCCGGAACATGCCGTCAGCTCCGGTCAATGCGGTAAAGCGCGAACGGCAGTGGCACGAACTCCACGGGCACGTTCTGCTCGGTCAGCATCTTCTGGCTGACGAACCGGGCGGGGGCAAAGACAAGATGCCGTTTGCCCGGCTTGGCCTCTGCGAATGCCTTGGCGCGGGCCAGCGTCAGCGCCGCGTCTGGAGTCTTCAGCCAGTCGAGGTCGGGCTTGTAGATCAGCCAGACATGCTGGCTTTCGGTTTCGCCGAGATAGAAATCCTTCTGGCGGATCGCCTGCGGATCGAGCGCTTGATTGGTCGCCATGTGGAACAGCGCGGCACCGATGGCCGGATAGGGCGGCAACGATTTTCCGCTCAAAACCTTGTCGAGCTCGACGGGATCGCCGAGCGTGCAATAAGTGAATTCGCCCCCAAGACCCTCGGCGCGCTCCGTCACCGTCTTTTCGCCTGTGACGACCAGTTCGCCGTCCTTCACCTGCTTGGTGATGCGGTCGAAGTCTGGGCCTTCCAGATTCTCGATACCCTTGACCCGCTGGACAAGATCGTCGGCTCGCTCAATCGCCCGCCAGTTCAGGCTTTCACGGAGCAATTCGGTCTTTTGTGTCCCCTCGGATTTATAACCCTTGATGACGCGTCGGACCCGCTCGGCGGTCAGCTTGTCGGCATAATCCTCCATTTCCACGAGGATGAAACGCCGATTACCACCATCACGCTTGTTAGCTTCGCGGACAGCATGGGCGGTCGTACCAGACCCAGCAAAAGAATCCAAAACAACCGCATCTTTCTTTGTGGCAATTTCGACAATACGTGAAAGGAGGCGAAGAGGCTTGGGGGTTGGGAATGCATCTTCGCGCCCAAAGATCGCATGCATTTCCTTCTTTGCTTCGTCTGTGTGCCCAACCTCGGTGCTGGGCCACCAAGTCCAAGGAACAAAGCCTCCAACCTCATCGAGGTAGCGGATTACGCTTGGCTGGCTGTTTCCATCTTTGCCAAACCAAATTCGACCTTGTGCGCGAAGTAGATTGAACTCGGATTCCACCATACTCCAACAACGACCTTCTGGGGGACGATGCACGACGCCAGTATCCGTAGTGATTGGATACATCTGATTCTTCCGAAAACCTTGCGCCGTCATCGGAATGCCACGCCATCGGCCTCGCGGATCGTTGTTTGGATTCCCATAAACTTGGAGTTGATCTTCCGTTGGCGACACCTTGTTCCGAAGAGCCTTGAATGCGCCCGGCGCTTTTGAGTAGACCAACACGTAGTCGTGAACGTCCCCTATGGCTTCGCGATTCTCTCGTGAGTAACGCTTTTGCCAAACACAACAAGCAATGAATTTATCCGCTCCAAATATCTCATCGAGAATTGCTCGTCCGTGCTGAACTTCATTGTCATCCAGCGTCATCCAGAAGCTACCTTCGTCGGTCAGTAGCTCATGCAGCATCCGGAGGCGCGGCCACATCATCGCGCACCACTTGTCATGGCGCAGGCCGTCCTCGATGCCGACGGGATTGGCATTGAGCCATTCCTTGATCATCGGGGCGTTGACGTTGTCGTTGTAAGCCCAGCCCTCGTTCCCGGTGTTGTAGGGTGGGTCGATGAAAATGCAGTCCACTTTCCCGGCGTATATCGGCAACAGCGCCTTCAGGGCGTGCAGGTTGTCGCCGTGGATGATCAGGTTGCCGTCGAGCGCGACCGGCCCGATGCCTTTCTTCGGATGAGGTACGAGGGGACGGAAGGGCACCGCCAGATGATGGTTGTACACGAATTCCTTGCCTTTGAAGTTCAGTTCCGTCACGTCGCTTGCCCCCAACTCACCCAGACCGACATAGAATCAGCCGCCGCGCCACCATGCAACGCCGACCAGCAGCGGTCACTCTGGGAATCGACGTCCTGGATGACTCGGCTGGGAGTGTGCATAACCTCTAGGCTGTGGGAATCGAAATCTGTAGGCTAACTTTGATTGATCCATTGATTTCATTGTCGATTATCTATTCATCCATTTTGCTACCAGAGCGGCACAGCCATAATCGAGGATGGCGGCGTAGTGGTCATGGCGTTCGGTGTAGCGGTCATAAGTGCGCCACCGCATCCATTTCGGTTTAGGCGGCAAGTCCCAATCGTCAGGGTCCAAATCCCGGATGAGGCGTGCTTTTATGCGCGCCTGCCCTAAATGCGCCCGGCCGGTGGCATCGCTGAATTGCGATTGATATGCGACCTGCCGCTGCCATGTCTGACGGCTACAGAACTTGGTCGCTCCCGAAGGCTTCCAGAGTACGGAAGCCAATCGGTTTCGTGCCGGGCAAACAAAGTACCATTGAACGCCGCCGAAATGCCGTGGCTCACATGCGAGTCTGATGCGCTGGTTCAAATTCCCAATACAGATTTGTAGCCAACCCTGATGGCCGGTTAAATCCGCAGAAATGGTCCCAGAGGCGACTTCGCCCCAATAGCTGTGTGTCCACCGAACGCCGACAGGAGCACTGTAACGCCCGCGTTGGACCAGTCCCTGCCGTATTAGCTGGCAAAGGTTCAGCTTAAGTCCGTCCTGCAAACAAACTCGTTCTCGATTTCTCGGCATTTCGGTTCTCCAAGCCAACAGTCCGCCTTCCGCGACCTCCCCCTCCCCAGAATCTGAGGAGAGGAGCGGAGTGAAGGGAGCGCTTCCCAGCACCGTTTTCCGAGGACTGCCTTTTATCGGTGGCCGGCCGCTCCCCGCCACGCATACACGTGACAAACACTGGGGTTCGAGGTCCTCGCTATCCCTCAGCCCGCGCTCGGGCAGTCGGGCCGTCGGAAGGTGAAGCTCCGGCGGTGCTCTCCGGTTTTGTTGGGACCGGCATCCCTGACAACTCATCGCGCCTGCGGCTCAGGAGAGGCATATTGCGAGCTGCAGACGGCGGCGGGGACAGTCATCAAATAGACCCGCCGCAATATCTGCGCTCAATCAGCTCTCGCTGGGCGCTGCCTCACCTAGAACTTCGAATTTGTACGATGGCCGGTGGGACACAATGGCCGAAAAGCCTAACAATTGGGTGGAAAAGAAGCGGGTCCCACTTCCCGCTAAGAGATTGAATCGACAGCGCCGGGGCAGTCCCCTAGGGAGCGCCAGCATCATCTAAGCCATTGAAAAGCTGAAAACTCTAAGCAATCATAAGCTTAGAGAGGCCGCCTTGCTACACAAACGTAGCCCACAAAGGTGGTCCACAATGGCGGCTTTGAGTTATATGCAGCGGCGTGCGTCTGGCACCTACGAGTTTCGCAAAAGGCTGCCTGAGGCGCTAGCCGGGAAGCCCGTGCCCGCTCACATGCGTGATGCTTTCCCTGATCTCATCAACCCTAAAACGCACTGCTTCAAGCGCGAGCTCGTTCGCTCACTCGCAACGAAGGAACTGAAGGAAGCGAAACGGCGCGATCATCACGAGGCATTAAAGGCGACCGAGTTGTTCGATGCGGCTGTGAAAGCCCTCACGCCACGCACCAGCACCGTCGCGGTGCAGTCCGGGGCTCTCGACTTTAAGCAGTTGGGCGATGATGTCTTTGCGGGTCTCCTCGCTGACGACGATGCCGAACGGATGGACGGCGATGATCGCAGGCATTTGCAAACGCCGGAAGAACGAGCGCAATGGCCCGATCTCGTGAAGGTGCCGCCCAGTACTCAAATGGGAATGTCCGCTGATCATTGGCACGTTTATGGCGAGGCCGCTCTGGAATTTCAAAACGATTACCGTGAAGCCTACGCCCGGCGTGACCCGACGATCGTTTATCCAGAAACCAGTATCGAACTAAGGAAACGCGGCATCCATTGGGATAGATCAACGCCAGAGTTTCAGCAGGCAGCCCTCGTAGTCCTTGAAGCTCACGTGCGAGCCTATGACGCGATAAACAAGAGGCAGCGGGGCGACATCATTCCGACCCCGGTGGTGACCAAACAGCCTACTGGTGAGCTAGGGCCAAAGCTCTCAGAAGCGCTGGCGTCATGGGCTGCCGGTGGTTCGGCCCATAATGCCAAGAAACCAAATGCCAACACGGTGACCGAGGCGGAGCAGGCTGTCCGGTACTTCAAGGAGCTTCATGGTGATCTGCGACTTGGAGAGATCAAGGCCATCTTCACGTCGCCGGTTTATGCGGACCAAGAGCGGCCTGCCGGTGGTGGCGGTGAGGCTGCGTTTTGGTTTCCACTGATTGGACTACTGTCCGGAAAGGCACCATAGGGAGCCAATCGGCGAGCTCCGGGTAAAAGTGCGGGCGTCATCGTCGATTATGTGGGCGTCTTTCAGCGCCTACAAAAAGCACTGGCAACCTACGCCACCAGCGGCAGCGGCGGAGACTCGCCGATCAAGGACAAGCAGGCACTGGTGGATGCCCTGGAGGCCGCGCTGAAGACGGCTCGCGAGTTCTGCTCCGGCGTGGGAGTAGACGTGGACGCCATCTACAAGGCTCAGAAGCTTCAACGGTTGGCACTCATCGGGCAGGCGGTAGAATGTGTCATTGCGCCGGATGACCGCAGGCGCGGCTTCTTCCGCGTGGTGAGCGCCGCAGAGCGGGCCTACAAGGCGTTGCTGCCGGACGAGCGGGCCGCTCCTTATCTGAAGCCGGTGGCTGCGCTGCATGTTTTAGCTGAGGCGGTTCGCGGCAAGCTCGGCCCGGTGGACATCTCGGCGGTCGCGACCAAGATCGAGGCGCTGCTAGACGAGAAGATCGAGGGCGTGGCGATCACGGCTCCGATCATCGAGGGGGACGCGGCGGGCGGGCGAGTCGATCTCTCGGCCATCGATTTCGAGAAGCTCGCCAAGCTGTTCGCCAAGCAACCTCGCACAGCGACGGAGGCGCTAAGGGGGGCTTGTTGTGAAGCGAGTAATTAAAGCTCTTATGTCGCGCGGAGTTGACTCAGCGCTCGCGGAAAAATTGGCGCGTGATGGATGGACGATAGGCAAGCTACAGAGCGAGCGTCAGCAGCAGCTTGAACAACTTGGTCTACAGCAGACCGCCGTCGCGGCCATCTTGCAGAAATCCCGGCCTGCAATTCCAGAGCCTGTGCTCGTTAAGGTGCTGCACGCTAATCGATATCAATGTTGTGTTTGCAGAGACCCGTCAAAGCCGATCATCGTTCACCACATAGTCGAATGGTCAAAGAGCAAATCTCATGATGAAAGCAATCTGGCAGTGCTTTGCGTCGAACACCACGCAAGAGCACACACAACAGGTACTCTTGAAAGAAATCTATCGCTTTCCCGGGTGAAATCTTCCAAGGTTTCATGGGAAGAAAAGGTTAGGTCGGTTGATACACAGGCTGTCCTTGCAGCAACGCGATTGGAGCAAGTGAATTGGAATTATATCAACGAGCTTAGGGTGTTGGAGATTGCTAAATCGCTTGGAATTCAGCCGAAGGATCTGAGCAAATATCGCGGTGCGGTTTCAGCTGGCTTGATTGATCTTGATGGTACTCCCCGACCGACCGATGGCAGCGGGTTCTATCTCTACGATGGCTCAACTATCCTGCAACGATACTTCTATATGTCTCAATTGCTGAATGCCGCTTTGGCCAAATTGACGATTATTAATTTGTCGGATCATTTTGACACGGACCTGGTCTTGCCAATTCTCGTGCCAGGAGATGTCGTCATCGTCGTCGGCAAGCATGTTTTTTCGCCACTTAACGAAAGACGAGAAGGGAAAGGGCAAGACTGTCGGGGAGTCCGCCGTGCGAACCGTGTTGCGGTGGAGTATATCTTTGATAGATGGGAAGCGACGTCATCATCTGCCAAGAATATTTGGCTGAGCGGAACAACGTCAGCTGCATCTGTGCTTCAGGTTAAGGACGTTGCACGCGAGGCAGGCTCCGTCATCGTTCGTGGTACGGCGCTAGGAATTGCGTCAGGGATGGAAAGCCTGAAGACCCGTGACTATGCGCCGCGTTGGCAAGGATATTGGCCTTCTAAGACGGGGGTCTATTGGGATGATTCCGACGAAGATAATGAAGACGACGAAGACCAACTTCGAGAGGAGGCGGGCTGACTTAGCCTGATGGGGCTGCTGGTGGAAGCCGAACGCTTGACTTGGCCCCACCAGAGTTGGATCGACTAAGAGGATTGTGCATTTCGTTTGTGGTCTTCGATTTACAAGCTCATTTATTGAAACTCACCGAGCATTTTCGACGCTGTTGGCGGGCGGTCGCGCGGACGTTAACTTGTCTTCATCCCGGATGGCATTTCGCGAAATCTTCTCCTTGCCAATATCAAGGCGACCGTGCTTGGTTGCTCTCGGACGATCATTAAAATAACCCGAATTAAGGTGAGGCTATAATGCCTGATGAAGACGAACTCCTAGCGGAATTGGACGAATCAGAAGAAAACGAATCGCCGTCTCCCGTGGAGGAAGGGTCTGATGCCGCAATAGAGCAACAGTTCGCGAAGCAACCTTTCCGCATTGTCTATCAGACAAACAATTTTTTGTTGCCGCAAATAAAAGATCTAATTGCACTGGGCGATGACGTAAACCTGCGCCCTGAATATCAACGTCGGTTGCGATGGTCGAACACTCAAAAGTCGCGATTGATTGAATCGCTGTTGCTTAATGTTCCTGTGCCACCGGTGTTTTTTTATGAGAATGACCTCGCGCGATATGAAGTTATGGACGGTCAGCAACGACTTAACGCGATCAAAGAATTTCTGAGTAATGAATTCTCTCTTGTGGGGCTCCAAATACTTTCCAGTTTGAATGGCCGAAGATACGCAAAGCTTCCTCCAAGAGTAAAACGGAGTCTGGATCGTGCCTCAATATCGGCGATTGTTCTTCTTCAGGAATCCCAGGTAAAGCTGAAAAAAGCTGGCTCTGAAAGATATTATGAAGTGAGGAGATTTGTTTTCGAGCGGTTGAATACAGGTGGACGTCGCTTAACCGCTCAAGAAGTTCGGAATGCTATTTACGGCGGTGCTTTCAACGACCTAATTGTAAAGCTATCGCGCAATAGTGTCTTCACCAGAATTTGGGGGATTCCTCCATACCAAAATGCTGATCCAAACGAATACTATGAGGAGCCAGCCCGACAAAAGAACGCGCTCTATCGTTCTATGGGGGATTGTCAACTCGTTTTGCGTTTCTTTGCGCTGGACAAGGATGAGCATATACAGGGTTCGATGAAGGCGATGTTGGATCGCTGCATGGAGCGAAATGTTGATTGCACGTCCGATCAGGCAGTAGCCCTAGGTGAGCGCTATATAAGCAGGCTAACTTTTGCAGATCGGCTATTTGATGGTCATCCATTTAGTTTGGGAGTGTCGCCTTCAAGCCACCGTCCTGTCGCAGGTATCTATGACGGTGTGATGCTTGCAATCGATAAACTATGGGACGATCGCGAAAAACTCCTCGCGAACAAAGTGGCTCTGCAAGCGGCTTATCAAGAGTTGGTATCTTCCGCGCGTCCAACACAGCCAACGCAATGTCAATAGTCTTGCTCGCTTCAAGCTTCGAGGAGTTTGTTCGAGAAGAAATTGGCCAATGTGCGGATTATCTCACCGGAAAATACACTGGCTTTCAGGATAATGTGAGGCATTCGATCAGAGCAGCGTATTGGAAAGGCTGCCTCGAATCTTTGCGCTTCAGCGGTTCTATTCTTACGGTAAGCGAGCCGAAGGCGCCGAATCCAGTATCAATCGGCAAGATAAGAAGCTTGTTAGATTCGGCGCGAGGGTTTGTCGTCGACGATGATGCGTTGCAATTGAATCGAGCGGTTTTTTATCGCCACTCAAATAACTTCCGCCCGCATGTCGTGGATGAAGTTGGTGCAAGACTCGGGATAAAAAATCTTATCAGGAATGCGGCTGATAGTGGCCGTATTAAAAGCTATTTTGGTGTATCGAAGAAAAATGAATCGTACGAAAAACTAAAGGCCAAGCTCGACGAATTTTATGAGCGGCGCAACGAAATTGTCCACTCGTTGAGCGGCGTCACAGGTTATGCAGTAGACGTTATCCTCGATTATATCGCGGTGTTTGAGATGACGGCAGAATCTATCAAGTTTGTTTTGAGCAAAGAGATTGCCGGTTGGTGACTGTCGACGTTTAAGGTGAGGTTTCTTTTGCCGGAGGATGTGTCGCGCGAGACATAAAATGCTTTTTCTTAGTTCCTTGATGCGTAACCTTTAGAATCATTGCGACGATGATTAAGGTCGCAGACTGTGATTCGGGGTGATCAAGCTGGCCGCACCGACATTCGAAGCATCCCCCTAGTTAGAAGTGGTGCTATGCTCACAGAGGCTGACGGAGGTGTAACCATGGTTGGGCCACGCCGGAGCCACGCTAGTGGTTAGCGTCGTGCGCTTCTTTAAATCGGCGGCACTGTGGGGGTACATTGGACGTCGCGGTTTCGCAGTGGCAGACCATACGGCAGCAGGTCTTGGAGCGGGATAATTTTCGTTGCATGTCCTGTGGCGTGGAATTGCGTTCTGCTGAGGCAGACATTCACCATCTCCTGCCGCGTTCAATGGGCGGCTCCGATGAGTTTTCCAACCTCGTGACTCTCTGCGATGGTTGCCACGCTGCTCACCATCCCATGCTCCAAGGCGGCTTGGCACGGCGTGCATTAGAGAAATGGGCGATCCGCCTCGCAAAGTGGCTCGATCATGAGGGCATCGTCGTCCAGCGCACCGAGAGCTTCGGTCCGGCGCTGCGCCTTTTCGGCGTGGAGCGCTTCCGCCAGGGCCAACTGCCGATCGTACTCGCGGCGCTGTCGGGGAAATCCGTCCTCGTGGTGAGTCCTACTGGCTCTGGTAAGACGCTCTGCTTTCAGCTTCCCGCTGTGTTGCGCAGCAATGTGTCCGTAGTGATCTCGCCCTTGAAGACCCTTATGACCGATCAAGTCTCGGCTCTTCTGCGCAAGAAGATTCCGGCAACCTTCATCAACAGCGATCTCTCCAAGGAGGAAAAGGAAACCCGCTATTCCATGCTCGCGCGGGCGGCGTTCAAGCTCCTCTATGTGGCACCGGAGCGGTTCTTCGTCCGCAGCAAGGAAGAGCGTGATGGGCTCTCTAAAACCGCACCGTCCTTCCTTGTGGTTGACGAGGCGCACTGCGTCGATCAGTGGGGCAACGACTTCCGCCCCGAGTATGGAAAGCTAGCACAGGTGCGGACAGACCTTGGCTCGCCTCCGATTTTGGCCTTCACCGCCACCGCTGGCAGAGAGATGCAGGACCGCATCCTTACGTCGCTCGGCATTCCAGATGCGACCGTCTTCGTGCGGGACGTAGATCGGCCGAACATTGCGCTTTTGCGACGGCGCTGCCCTGCCGAGAAGCGTGCCGAGGAGATCGCCGCACTGCTCCGCCTTCCCCGGGTACAGCGAGAGAAGGTGATGATCTTCGTTCCATCGGCAAAGGCTGGCGAAGAACTCAAAGGGAAGCTCGCTGAGTTTGGCTTGGACATCCCGTTTTACCACTCGCGGCTTGGCACGCCGTTTAAGCGACAGGAACTGCAAAAGCGCTTCCAAGGCGAAAGCTTGCCCGCGGTTGACCACATCATCTGCACCAACGCGTTCGGCATGGGCTTGGACATCCCCAACGTCCGGCTTGTCATCCATTGGCAGCAATCGGCATCAGTCGAGGACTTGTTGCAGGAATTCGGCCGCGCCGGGCGGGATCGCAAACCGTCCGTGTCGGTCATCTTCCACGAGGGAGCCGGGAATAGCGACACCGGCCGCCTCAAATTCATGGCGGACAAGACCGTGGAAAAGGCCGACCTCGACGAGCGCGGGAAGGCGCAGATGCGTGCCCAGCGCTACCGCCAGATCGATCAGGTTGCTGCAATGCTCAAGGCGGATAGCTGCTTCCGCCGGGCCATCCGCAGTTACTTCGGGGACAGAATCGTCGCACCCAAGCGGAGTCTCGCGAAGATCATTCTCGATTTGGTATTCGGCACTAAAGTAAAGGCTTCCAAGGCGCACCTCTGCTGCGACTATTGCGACCGCGGACTCCTGAAGAAATACAGCTTTCGGGCATATGTCGCTGCCGCGCTCGAAGAGGGGAAATAGGTCTACATTGCGAGACAGTGCAGCGCGGTTCGTCTGCTACGATACGCCGGAAGCTAATGATCTTACGATCTGTGTGTTAGCTGTCGTCGCTTAAGCGAAGCTCCATCGTCGCAGGTATTCGTGCTGGTGGCGCGATTACACTTGAACAGCCGGGAGATGGTCACTCCGTGCGAGGGCGTTGGCATCCGTCGTCGGTAGCGAATTTATTGGGTCGGCTTGAGGGGCCGAGTGAAGGTACCCCGGGGCTGAGCCTATCTAGATCTTGGCGGCGAAAAATTGCGAGCAGCCCCATGAGGTCACGTGTTGCGTGTGTGCCCCTTGCAAATGGTCTTAACGAATCAAGTACAGTTCCTGTCCAAAGCGAAATGGTAACGGGGCTTGATCATGCGAATGCGTGTCGACGGTGGGGAGAGTCAGTACTTTGACGACTGTGCCTGCTGCGGGATGGAGTTTCGACGCGGGCCACATGTCTATCGCGGCGATAATGTTCCAGGATGGGACGTGTTGTTGTGTCACGCCTGCAAGCAACCCTTTCACCGTCAATGGGAAGTTTCACCAACACCCCGGTTGATGGAGGCCCTTAAAGCCAAGGGTATCTCAGTGACCCTCAACAAAAATGGAATGCTTACCACTCCATAGGGTTCGTTCGCTAAGGCGCGTATGAGCGAGCGGGTTACGCGGACGCGCTTCACTTTCTCGTCCGTTGGCTGAGGAAGGAAACGCAAGGGTTGAAGTGCACTTGGGTCTCAACGGAATCCAGAATAACCTGGTCAGGCGCAGTTATGTTGAAATTTTTCGCTAGAAAACTCTCTGTAGTTCAAACTCGGGAACGGGCTAAGTCGATGGTCATCGGCTTATTGCGCCTCGATAAAACGTCTCCGCTCCTCGAAAGAACCGCCAAGGAAATTTCAAAGCTGGATGGAAATCAGGACGCCAATGAGTATTTCGTTGCAGGCGTCATCATTCTTGAGATGGACCGCGCGGAAATGCGTAGTGAATCCTCTAGGAAATACTTGCAGTCCAGGTTCCAAACGCTGCAAGGTCTAAGCGCATATTATCAAAGAAAGGCGAAAATGGTCGAAGACCTGTGGTCGCGGCAGGTTGGCGCTGACACTGGAATTCCGAAGGACGCTTATAAAGATTTGCTTTTGACGGCGAAGAAATACTGGCAATCCTAATTGAATCGAACCTCGTGGCCGATAGTTCAGTATACCATACTGTTGCTGGGTTTTCTTGTGGCCCAGATAGGCTTGCGAGGCTCGCGTGTGGCGGTTGGCCAGTGCGATCCGAAAGCGGGGCGTAGCGTGTGAGGGTGGACCTTGACCAAAAGTTGCCTCGATCCCCGGAGCCTGCCTTGTCAATCGGCTTGGAACGGCTGATAAGAGCAATCGTTCGGTAGGCCCTTCGCTCCAATACGGTCGTTCGCTCGCCTGTGCCTAGCGTCTTGCAGATGCGCCACGAGAGCAACCGAGCTGCTTCGCTATTTCGGTGGCCCCCAATCAGATCCGCCGATTAAGAGAATCAAAGTTTCAGCAGTGTTCGGAAAAAACTTAGATCGGACGGGTCCACGGTGCGGTGAATCATGCGGTGGCAGTTAGCACACAACACGGCGAAGTCGCTCGCAACATCGTAGGCTACTTCGGCCCCTTCTTCCAATGATCCGATCGGCTTGAGGTGGTGCGCTTCAATGAACCCGCGGCCGATCTCTCCGTACCGTTCGTGAAACTCCAGATCACATCCCTGACATTTGGTTCCGTGGTGTTTCTTGGCCGCTTTTGAGGCCTTCGGATTGCGCTCGATGCGGCGGTGCATCTTATACCGTCGCCGTTCCGTTACCGATGCTGTCCCCTCTGGTGCTTCGTCGTCGGTGCTATCGGCTATTGGGTCCAATCCGCCACGGAATGTGAGAGCCCGATAAGCTGTCACCACTGCATTTAGGTCCGCGGCAAGCTCGACGTCCGAGGGCAGGGTCTTTAATGAGTAGGAAACACCCAGCGCATGGCCGGCGGCGTAGTCAGCGGGTAGCCCAACGTTGGAGCCCAGATCAATCGAGACTACGGGAAGTCGCGCGGAAAAGTCGGGAAGCCGTCGTCTCATCAGCTGGGCACGTTCCTTGAGCACATCGTGCGTTGCGCTCTTGAATTCAGCTCGTGTGCCAGTGGTGCCTTGGTTCAGCGAGAGATGAACAATTGGGTCCGTCGTATGAAACAGGTAAACTACGTAGTGACCTTCCGTCGCGCTCTCGGTCACAATATCATCGAACGCCGCAAGCCACGGAACTGCGGCCCATTGGCCTGAGCCCGCGCTGCCTTTGAACGAGAGTCCTTTGGGTCTCCCCACGGCGCTCTGCATCTCGCGAATTGCATCTCCGCGAATGTGTGCAGCGAGGGGATGTTCAGCATAGGGTTGCGAGCGGGCACGGGCCCATTCCGTCATCACCTGTGCAAGCGCAGCATGTAGAGACATGTTCCTAGTGTTTCCTCAAAGATGCGATTATTTTGCATTCGTAGCGCATGGGATTACCGATGGAAAATTGAGGAAAGCTACACTAGTTCACTAGTTTGTAATGGGAGATCGTGCTACACAATAATCTGTTGGCGGCCTGAAAAACCCAGCAAATTCAATGTGTTTTACTGCATCTCGGTGTTTCCCCTAGGGAGCGCCACTTGAATGTTCTCAAGCATCCGTTCTCCGGGATGGTGTTTCCGAAGGACAATCCGAACGCTGGTTCGACGCAGCAGCGGAAGCCTCGCTAAACGCCACCGACCGACGTGGAATTGGCGGCCGGATTCGCTCCGCCCGGGGGTGTTGCTCAGTGACGGCAAGGTCGAAGCCGCTAACAGAAGGACGCACGCGCGGAGGCATCCTTGCAAGCTCGCAATGAAAGTCCCTAGTTTCGGCTTGCTTTCTTGGGCAGACCTACTACCGAGTTAAGCGAGGCAATCTCCGACTGATCAAGGAAATCTTTGACAGAGCAGTTGTCGTTCTGCGTCTGGAGAAATTTTTGCGCAAGTCTCTCCGCGAACGATCTACGGCTTTCTTGGATGAAGTCTGGGAGAAGGCTTCTATTATAGAATACCCAATTTCTTAGAATTCCCTTAGCCAAGGCTTTTTTCTCCACCCCGGCTTGGCAGACTAGATTGTGGAGGAAGGTGATATGTCCTGCATCGAAGTCGCCTTGGTTCATCTTTAGTGAATTATTCTCGCAGCGGGTCCAGTTCTCTGCGACCGCAGCAATCCCGTCAGGACTGTTGCCGAGCAGGTTTTCTCGAACCCTCTTGATGACTAGCTGCTTCTGATCATCATCAATGCTTGCGATTATGGGCGCCAACAGCCGATCAACTGCGGCCTCGTCCACCTTGATTTGCTCAAGATTGGTCGCGCTATACAGATTCTTGCTGTCACTGTATCGCCATCGTTCCACAAGAGCGATCAGAGGTTCGTCTGCGTGGCCCAATACCTTCGAATGGGCGCAAACGGCATCCCGAGAATTCCAGATCCATATGCCATAAGCCGCCGCGTGAGCGAGCTCCGCACTCTTGAGATTTGTCCCCTGCAATTGGGTGCGGACGAGCTGTGAACCGCCCAGATTGGCTTTTGACAATTCCGCACCTTCCAAAAGTGCCATATTCAGGCTTGTTCCCTGAAGCTGTCCGGTTGATAGGACCGCGCCGGTAAATTCGGCATAATCAAGTATCGCGCCCTGTAGGTTGCTCTTATCGAGATCCGCACCGCCAAGCTGGGCTCCAATGAATGAAGTCCCCTGCATCGACGCTTCCGAGATGGTCGCGCCCCGCAAAAGTGCGGCATCGAAATGCGCCATCTGAGCTTGCATTTCGTTTAGGGAAGAGCCCTCCAAACGTGCCGAGACGAACGTGGCTTCGCGTGCCTCGACGCCATTTAGGGTCGCGGCTGTTAGGTCGGCAAAGGATAGATTCGCGCCGTTGAGATGCGCTCCGGTCAGGTCTACCCGACGCAGATCCGTCTCCGATAAGTCGGCGCAATTGAAATCTCTGTCTCTAAGCGATTGAGTGCGTTCTCCTTCGAACGTCCGGAGCCCTCTAGCTCTGTTGTTACTTACCAATCTTTCCAATTTTTGGTCATCGACAAAGTCTGCCCTGACTAACGAAAGCCGCTCGAATGACTGCCAGCGGTCGCATCGGACGGCATTCCACGGTCGCCAAGCCGCCAAATTGACATGCGGTTCTCCTGGGAATGAGAGCGCCGCGAAGCATAATGCGACGTAACACATGATAGCTAGTCCTACCGCCCAACGGGCGATGGGCCGATGTTCTGAATAGCCGTTCTTCGCAAGTATTGGCCGAAGCAAGAGCGACATCGTGATGATGTCGACAGCGATAATTATTCGATGGGTCCACGTTATGAAATGACTATGATAGCTGAGGAACTTCAGTTGTATCTCTAACAGCACAATCAATGGACCAGCGAATAGTGTACTGAAGACAATAGTTCGTATTATCCATCCAAGCCAAATTCTCTTCTCGGTTCGAGAACCAACAAGTAGGTAAATGAAAAGCGAATTCGTTATGCGCTCTCGTATGGCTTCGTTGTCATGGCTCACTTTGACGACCGTATCGAGAGCTTCATCGTAAGCCGTGGTCGTCTGAGCTAGGAGCAATACTTGTATCAGAACATACCATTGGAAAATTACTAGGAGAATTGGCGCGACTACGAAGAACCCTTGGAGCGGAAGGTCAACGTTTAAGACGGGCATCTTTACGGAGTCTTCGAGAAACAATTGTCGATGAGTGACCGAGCCAGCTGCAATCAGCACGTATAAAGCGAACAATATGAAGCTCACCCAGACCGTGGAAACACGTCCGGAAGCCTCAGTAACTGATTTCTCTAAGGCTGCAATGTCAAACGGATCTACCTGTTTTTCACTCACGTTCGGACCCTCTCAATCGCGGGCTAATGCTCGAATAATCATTGAGGTCAAGTGTTGTTGTAACAAGCTCGGATGATCTGGCTAAGGAACGAGGCATGAACAGGCCAATCGCGAACCGCAGCTTCGCCGGATTCGCCGACGTTGGCGAGTAACACATGCGCAGAGCAGGCGGGGACAAATGGATACTGTCGTTCACTATGTAGGCATTTCCGGGAGTACGCTTCCAGTCGAACGGTTCGATCTCGGCCATGGAGTATCGATGCGCCGAACCTATGCGCACTTGATGTCACCATGCTTGATGGCGTTCGCATCTGCACAGGAAGGAAAGCCCCATCCTGCACCATGGCGAGCGGCACGGGGCGGCCTCTCGTTTGACATCACGATCGAGCTACGCATTGACGACGGCCGGAAACCCGGAGGATTCGATGCGGTTGAAACGGCATCGTGGATCGTTGCACTACTCCGCTTGGGCTTTGCTCCGTACCTTACAGCGCCAGTTACGATTGATATGCCGTTCTCGGATGCAGCCCAAAGTGGGGTCGAACCTACGATCACACCGCTTGAAATCCAGGATCGTAACTTTTTCAGAAGCGAAGAACGCTCTGACGAGATCCCTCTCGGCGAACTCGATTGGTTGAAAGCCACGTGGCACTCTTCGGCTGAGCTTGCGCAGGCACACCCCCAGCTACTAACGGCTGTTCTAGCGTGGGACTCATGCCGGGTTCGTACCCGCATCTCTCAATTAGTATTGACCATTTGGGGCGCCCTTGAACACCTTTTTGCGCCTTCGTCTGGCGAGTTACGGCACCGAGTAGCTGCCAATATCGCAGCCTACCTTGAACCGCGCGGACCTGAGCGTCTCGTGACCTATAAGCAAATCATGAAGCTTTATAATGCCCGCTCAGCCGCTGCACATACGACCAAGGAGATTGACCGCAGTGTAATGATAGAAAGTTGGGTCATTCTCCGCAACGCGCTTGTTAAGATGATCTCTGAGCATCAAGTCCCGTCACAGTCTGACTTTGAGCATCTGCTGTATGCTGACGTCTCTTCCCCGGCTGGACCCGCTCACCGCTCTGTAGATGTCACAGGCGATGGCACAGTCGTCGCCCCGGTCGCCAGCGAGCGCTGAACCATGATCGTATCGGCCCAGCGGCCGTGCCGGTACGCCACGCCAGGCAGCAAGCCAACGCGGGAAAAGCCGAACTTCTCGTGGATGCCGAGGGAAGCCGCGTTGTCGGCATCGATATAGCCGATGATCTGCCGGAAGCCTGCGGCTGCGCAGACGTCGATCAGCTCCTGCATCAAGAGTCGTCCAATGCCTTGGCCCACGTGGTCATGGTGGACATAGATCGAGTGTTTGACCGTGTAGCGATAGGCCGGCCGCTTCCGGAACAGCACCACATAGGCGTAGCCCAAAATCTCTCCGCCCCGCGTCGCCACGAGATGCGGGAAACGGCGATTGCGCAGGTTCTTGCGCCGGTCGCGCAGATCATCGGGCTGCGGCGTTTCAGTGTCGCTGACGCCCTCTTCGATGCCGTGGCGGATATGACGACGATAAATCGCCAGCATCGCCTCGACATCGGTATCGCGCGAGGGCCGCACGATGATCGGCCGCTCGTGCTCGCTTGGCGTTCCCCCTTCCATACGTGCTCCGCTATTCGGAAACGACGTACGTATAGAGCCGGATGCGGCCATCGGCGCCGATCTTGCGATAGACGCCCTGGATCTCGACGTCGAAGCCCGGGAACGTATTGAAGCAGGTTTCGAACATCTTGAGATAGTCGATCATCGGCTGGGCCCGCGCGGTGAGCCGTTCACCTGGCACGATCGTGGCGATGCCCGGCGGGTAGACGACGAACGGTGTCGTCGCGATCCGGCCGGCGATCTCGTCGATGGGAAGATACTCCACGTCATTGCGCACCAGGCAGCGGGCCGCGGCGTGAGGCGATAGGGCGATCTCCGGCAAGTGCCCGGACGCGAACTGCTTCGATTGCAAACTGCTGACATCGGCATTGCGGAAGAAGCGATGCATGTCCGCACACAGATCGCGCAGGCGCGTGCCGGCATAGCGTGCAGGTCGGCGTCGCGCGAATTCGGGGATGGCCTCTTCGAGCAGGGCGTTGTCGTCATGCAGTTTCTTGAACGCCACAAGACCGCTGACCAGCGTGCCGGCCTTGCTGGCCTCGACGCCCGGCGTCAGCAGAAACAGCAGCGAGTTCAGATCGTTCTTCTCCGGCACAATGCGGTTCTCGCGCAGAAACTGCGCGACCACGGGGGCCGGGATGCCATGGTCGGCATAGCCGCCGGAGGTGCGGTCGAAGCCCGGTGTCAGCACCGTGAGCTTGTTCGGATCGGTCATGGCGAAGCCAGCCGCCATGCCAGGGAAACCATGCCAGCTCGTATCAGGCCCGAGCTGCCAATAGGCCGCGTTGGTGGCGAGCTGATCGGTGCTCATGCTCTCCCAGGCGACGCTGTGCACAGCACCTTCGCGCGATGCGTCAGGAATTTCGACGCGCTCGGGCACGAAGGGCTCGAAGAACCAGCGCCGTTCCGGACGCGTTTCCTTTTCCTCGAATTCGCGGCGGACGGCGCGCATCTTCTTGCGCAGTTCGATGCCAAGCCTGATCGTGTCATCCCACAGCACTTCGCCGGAGCGGCCCTTCATCATCTGCGCGCCAACGTCGAGCGAGGCGAACAGCGGATAAAACGGCGATGTCGACGCGTGCTGCATAAAGCTCTCGTTGAAGCGCCGGTGCTCCACCCGGCGTTTCTGGCCGCGGATATGGCGGTCCTTGATGTGAATTTGCGAGGCTTGCGAAAAGCTCGCCAGTTGCTTGTGCGTCGACTGGGTCGCGATGATGCCCGGCGCATCGGGACCAAGGTCGGAGAGGCCCATGGCGAAACGGCCGGCATAGAGCGGATGAAACTTCATGAAGCCGGCCCAGGCCTCATCAAACAAGACGTAGTCGCAAAGGTGGCCGATGCGCTTGAGAATCATTTCGGCGTTGTGAATGGTGCCGTCATAGGTGCATTGCTCGATCACAGCGACGCGGAAGGGACGCTCTCGGCGCCAGGCCTCCGGATCCGTGACCAACGGGTTGGTGCGGATGCGCTGGCGCAGCGCCTCCTCATCGAAGTCGTCCCACACCATCGGGCCAATCAGGCCCCAGGGATTGCGCACGGTCGGAACGTAAATCGGAATGCCGCCGCTGATCATCAGGGCGCCGTGCAGCGCGGCCTTGTGGTTGTTGCGATCGAACAGCACCAGATCGCCGTCGGTCACCAGCGCCGAGAGCGCAACCTTGTTTGAAGTCGAGGTGCCGTTGAGCACGAAATAGGTTTTCTCCGCACCGAAGATCTGCGCGGCTTCTTTCTGCGCCTGCAGCGCCGGGCCTTCATGGGTCAGAAGGTCGCCGAGGTCGAGAACCGAATTGTCGAGGTCGTCGCGGAACACGGCTTCGCCGAGGTGTTCCATGAATACGCGTCCGATCGGACTGCGGCTGTAGAACACACCGCCGTTGTGACCGGGGCAGGTCCATAACTGGTTGCCTTCCTCGGCATAATCGACCAGTGCGCCGAAGAACGGCGTTTTCAGTGTTTCGGCATATTGCTTCAGGCGGCTGATGAGGTTCTTGGCGATGAATGGCGGGGTTTCTTCGGAGAGGAAAACATAGCCGTCGATGAAGTCGAGCACTTCGACCGGCAGGTCTTCAAAGCGCTTGCGCCGGATCAACAAGATGATCGGAAAGTCGAGGCCACGGCGGCGCATCAGGTTGATCAGCGCCGCTGTCTTGCCCTCCAAGCCCTTCTTGCCCCAATCGACCACCATGCAGCCGATGGCAGCATCGGTCTGAACCGCGATCTCGGCATCCTCGATCTTGCGCGCCTTGACCACCTCGAAACCGGAACGCTCGATCTCGTCGACGATTTGATTGAGGCGGATGCCTTCGAGATCGTCGGCATCAAAGGTCGGCATCGCGAAGAGGAACGTGAAGCGTCGGAAGTAGTCCATGTGCGCACCAAATCTGTTTCAGCAATGATCTCTTGCTGGGTTGCGTGACACTTCGGTGACCAAAGATGGTTACAGGGAGTTCAGCCCACAAAAAAAGACTCCTGAGGCCCCATGGCTTGAGGCCCCATGGCTTGAGGCCTCATGGCTTGCGGCAAGTTCTGCCGTCGCGCCCGGTCGCCTCATTCGTTTTCCGAGCTTGATAGGAATTAACCGGCTTCTGGATTCGGGGACGGTTGAAATGTCCGGCAGCGCGCCTTCGTCGCGATCCGCCGAACAGCACCGTCAATCTCGCAAACGATGCGACGCTGCTCTGGATACAGCAGCAGACTCCGCGCCAGCGGGAACAAAGCCGAGTCTTGGTTGCTCGCCTTTGCAGGATGTTTTTCGCGAAGTGGACCGAACATTCGAAATCGACGTGCGTTGCCGCAACTTGCGCATAGTTCACAAGCAGGATTTCGAGAAAACAGTCGTTGGTTCCCTATCGAGAATGGAGCTTTCTTTTGCAGGAATTTGCAGCCTCTGCGCAGCAACGCGCATTCTGGTTCACGAATGAAATTGACCCGGGAACGCCCGTCTTCAATCTGTTGAGAGTGCTGCAGCTCAAAGGGATCGTTCACAGGCCTATCCTCGCACGTGCATTTGACGATCTTATCGCGCGGCACGAAGTTTTGCGGACGGGGCTTGTTGAGCGGAACGGCGTGGTTGTGCAGCATGTGCACGACAACGTTGCGTTCGCCGTCGAAGAGCACGACTTCAGCTCACTCTCGGAAGATGAATGCCGATTGCAGGTGGACGCACTCGCGGTGCGGATGTCTCAGAGTGCCTTTGATCTTGCTGTGCCGCCGCACCTGAGAGTTGCCGTCGCGCGGATATCGGACAACGAGCATGTGCTCGTGATCGTGTTTCACCATGTCATCATCGACGGGTCGTCGATGGGAACTTTCTTTGATGACCTCGCTGCTCTCTACGAGGCGCAGCAAAACGACAAGCCGGCACTCCTGCCGAAACTCTCGTTTCAATACAGCGATTTCTCCGAACGGCAGGACCGGCTGTACGCGCGGTCTGCATTCGAACAAGATGTCGCGTTCTGGCGCAACGCACTTGCCGACGCGCCACCTCTCCTTGCGCTGCCGACTGTTCACCCGCGTTCCGCCCAACAAGGCCACCGCGGCAAGCGTCTTGGGTTCGACATCGACGAACGTCTCACCGAAGCGCTGCGCGCATTGTGCTCGCGTCACGTGTCCACTCTCTACATGGGGCTGCTATCGGCATTTCAAATTCTGCTGCAGCGCTGGGCCGACACGGACGATGTCGTGATCGGGACGCCGGTGTCCGGAAGCCGCGACGAAGACTTCGCGCACGTGATCGGTTGCTTCGTGAACACATTGGCGCTGCGCGGGGATCTGTCAGGCGATCCCACCTTCGTTGCAATGATCGCCCGCAATCGATCGATCTTGCTCGACGCGTTTGAGCACCAGCACGTTCCGTTCGAGCGGGTCGTTGCCGAGATAGGGAGCTCGCGGACACCAGACCATTCTCCGATTTTTCAGGTCATGTTCGTGCTTCAGAACTTCCGACATCAAGTGCCGAAGCTGGCCGGTCTCGAGGTTCAGGACATGGACATCGATCCTGGTGTGTCCAAACTGGATCTTTCGCTCGAGATCATCGAGAGTGACGGACTCGCTTGTTCATTCGAATTTAACAGCGAACTCTTCGATCCATCGATGATGGCGCGAATGGCCGACCAATTCCGGCGTGTCCTGGAGACGGTCGTTGGCGATCCCGAGCGAGCAATCAGCCGCATCAATCTGCTTGGGAAGGATGAGTGGCAACAAGCGGTGTTGGGGTGGAATTCCACCGCACGGGAATATCTCCAGCACACGCCGGCTGAGGCGTTCGCGGCGATTACGGCCCAACGGCCGGGCGACGTCGCACTCATTTCCGGTGATCAGCAGATCAGCTTTGGCGAGCTTTCTCAGCGCGCAGGGCAGGTCGCTGTGGCGCTGCGTGGCCATGCCGGCGGGCCGGTCGGCATCTTCCTACCTCGCTCGGTGGATGCCTTTGCGGCGATCCTGGGTTGCCTCGTCGCCGGGATACCGTGGGTTCCCCTCGATACTGCGCAACCGGATAAGCGCCTCGAACAACTCGTCGAACTGGCCGGCTGCCGTACTGTGCTGACCCTTCGCGCCCTGTCCAACCGCCTGCCTGCCGGACTTTCAACAGTCGTGATGGATCGGGATGCGTCGCTTTGGAGCACGCCGATCGAGAGGATCGATGCAGGAGCAGGTGATGTCGCCTATGTCCTGTTCACGTCCGGTTCGACCGGCGTGCCGAAAGGCGTTATGGGCGCGACCAAAGCCTTGATGAACCGTATCGACTGGATGCATGAGGCTTACCCCTTCGCGCAGGGCGAGGTCGCCTGCTGCAAGACGTCGATCGGCTTTGTCGATTCCGTCTGGGAAATGCTCGGACCGCTGTTGGCCGGCGTGCCGACAGTGATCGTTCCGGATGAGGTCGTCCTCGATCCGGAAAAATTCATCGCATTGCTTGGACAGCATCGTGTCAGCAGGATCGTGCTGGTGCCGACGCTGTTGCGCGTGCTGCTCGACCACGCCCCCGACCTGGGACGGCGTCTGCCGGCGCTTGCGATGTGGTCGGTGAGCGGCGAACTTCTCACGGCGGATCTCGTCAGACGTTTCAAGCTCGCTTGCCCGGGCCGAAAACTCATCAATCTCTACGGGTCATCCGAGGTCGCGGCCGACGTGCTTGTGCATGAGGTTGGGGACGCAGACGCCGACGGGCCCGTGCCGATCGGCAAACCCATTGCCAATACGCAGGTCTATGTTCTCGATTGCATGGGCCAGCCTGCTCCGGTGGGCATGCCTGGGGTGATCCACGCGGGCGGCGCTTGCCTGGCGCTGGGCTATTGGAGCAAACCTGATCTGACTGCCGAGCGTTTCAGGCCCAATCCGATTGCAGGTGCGCCTTCGCCGATCCTGTTCAATACCGGCGACCGTGGCGTTTGGCAGGCGGATGGCACGATCCTTTATCTCGGCCGCAACGACAACCAGGTCAAATTGCGGGGCGTCAGGCTGGAGCTCGATGAGATTTTGACAGCGCTCCGCAGCCAAGCCACGGTGAAGGACGCCGCGGCGATGATCATCGGCGACGCCGATCAGCAACGGCTGGTCGCTTTCGTTGTCGGACACCCGGAGCAGAACGCGCCCGTTCCGAGCGAATTGCGTGCGTATCTGCAGGAGCGTTTGCCGTCGGCCGCAGTCCCAGCCAAACTGTTCCTGGTCGATGCACTCCCGCTGTTGCCGAGCGGCAAGGTCGATCAGATGGCGCTCAAATCGCTCGCTGATGCGCCGGTGCGCCAGGAGGTGGGTCTCAGCGCCATGCCGGTGAATGGCGACGTGGCGGAGCTCTGGCGAACGGTGCTGCGTGAGGACGACATTCAAGCCACCGACGATTTCTTTGACCTCGGGGGCAATTCGCTGCTTGCCATGCAAGTCATCGTGCGTGTGCGGCGTCGCTTCGCCATCGACATCCCCATCCGGGCGCTGTTCGATAATCCAACGCTGGCAGCTTTCTCGCGAGCTGTAGAAGATGCACCTCCGGCCGAAGATGAAGAATTGACGGAGATCAGGCCCCGGGCGCGCTCCAAACCGGCAGTGAGTGACTTGCCACTAAGTGACTTGCGAAGGCGCCTCGCCAGTCTGCCGCCCAAAGAGCTGGATGCGCTGATACGAAGCGTCAAGCAGGGCACGACCTGAAATGTTTCAGGTCTCGTCCCGCTCCAGCTTCGCACTGTGCGTCATGTAGAAATCGCCCTGCACGATAAGACCCGGATCGACACGAAATGGCGCGGCGCGTATGCGCTTGGCAAGAACACGTCCGGATGCGGTCGTGACTGTGAGATCGACGGTATACAGTCCCCGCTGGATCGCGAGGATTGGACAATCGAAAACGACATGTCCCCGTCCGGCAGCGAGAGTGGCAGAGGCCGACGTCAGTTCGGTGCAGATATAGCCGCTGGGCCAGATGAAGCTGACGGTGAACACGACATCATCAACGGGCACTTCCGTCTCATAGCTGACACGAACGGAAAGAGGGGCGCCTGTCGTGGGGCGGGCGCCATCATGACCGGCAAAGCTGACGCCGTGCAGGGCGATGCCACCGTTATCGAAGTTCAAATTCGAACCCGGGAGGCACTTGGTTGCACTGGTTTGATATTTTTCGATCATGTCGCGCGGGCTGCCTTCGCCGGCCATTTCACCCGACGTGAGCAGAAGGACTCGATCGCAGAGCCGCTCCACCGCCGCGAGATCGTGCGATACAAGCAGGATCGTACGCCCCGAGCGCCGGATCTCTTCGATCCGATCCATGCAGCGGGCCTGGAAAGCCAGATCGCCAACGGCCAACACTTCGTCCAGCAGCAGGATATCGGCGTCGAGCTGCGAAGCCACCGCGAAGCCCAGCCTGACGAACATTCCTGACGAATAGGTCTTGACCGGGGCATCGATAAAGTCGGCCAGTCCTGAGAATTCCAGGATGCGGTCGAAGCGCTTTTGCACCTCGGCGACTGGAACCCCAAAGATCGCCGCGTTCAAGAAGACATTGTCACGGCCGCTGAGTTCAGGGTGAAAGCCCGCTCCGACCTCGACGAGCGACATGAGCCGGCCAGTGATGGCGATATCGCCGCCGTCGGGCGACGTGATGCGGGCGAGCAGTTTGATCAAGGTGGTCTTGCCAGAGCCGTTCGCTCCGACAATACCCAGTGCTTCGCCGCGCTGAACGTTGAAGCTGACGTCTCTCAGAGCCCAAGTGCGCTCCGCACGCTTGAATCTGAACAGGTTGCGTCCACCGTTGCGGTGAACGCGGTAGGATTTTGACACGTTATGAACGGCGATATCGACAGCAACCATGGCTAGATTTCGTCGACCATGTCCGGTTCGGCCGTCTTGAACATGAAATAAGCGGCGCCGAACAGGATCAGTCCAACGACGGCGGCATAAATCAGCTGTTCGGCGCTGATGATCTGTTTGCCGATCAACGCGCCGCGGAATGCCTCGACCAGCAGGGCCAGGGGATTGAGTTCATAGATCGCGCGCCATTGTGGGGGAACGGCATTCAAGGGATACAGCACGGGTGTCGTGAACAGCATTCCCTGCAGCAGCAGAGGCAATCCGATCGCGATGTCACGAAATCCTATCTGCGCAATCGAGAGCGCCAATGAAAAGGCGGCCGCATAGACGATCAGGATCAGACTAATGGGCACGAGCTGGACCACAGTCACCGGAATGTTGTGGCCGCTGCAGACGAGCGCCACCATCGTCAGCGCGGTGGCGATGGCAAGATCGGCGAGTGCGGCAAAGACGAAGGACAGCGGTACGATCTCGCGGGGGAAATACACCTTGGCGATCAGGGATCTGCTGCTCAGCACACCGGCCGCCGCCGTGCTCAGTGACGTTGCGAAGAATGTCCATGGCGAGAGGCTGGCGAGAATGAAGAGCGGATAGGGGACACCCAAGTTCGAACGGCCACCGACGGCGGAACCAACCACCGTCAGAAATGCCAGGAATGCGAGAGGCTGCAGGACCGCCCAGGCCCAGCCGAGCCAACTGCTCTGATAACGGACCCGCAGACGATTGATCGTCATGAATCCCAGCAGTTCGCGATAGGCCACAAGCTGACGGAGTCCGCCGGGGACACGACTTAAGGCCGGAACTGTACTCCGGATGAAGGTGACGGTTCTCTCAGACAATGAGTTCGTTCCTCGAAACTGTCGCAACAGGGGGCACGATCTCATCCAAAGCGGTGCGGAAGATGGCAGCGCTGCGCGGATCATCCATCCAGGTGTGATGGCCACCGGGTACTTCATGGACAGCAACCCGGCCGCTGATCCTTCGGTCCCAGCCGGAGGTGACATCCGCCATGCCAAAAGTGGGGGCGGCCTTGAAGAGATGTACATCTCCGTCGAACACACGCTCAGGGTCGTACGCCCGAACCGCAGACCAGATCGCTCCCCAAATGCGGAGATGCCATTCGTATTCGTGCGCCGTCGACGAAAGCATGAGGCGGGTCCGAACATAGAGCCATCGCTTGGCAATTCGGATCGGGCGCAAGAGGGCCGGCTTCGATTCGAAGTATCCGTGCACCGGTGTATCAAGCTGTCCAAGCAGGAGGATCTCTTCACCTGCCTGTTGCAGTTGGAGCGCCGTTTCGAGCGCGACGATGCCGCCCTCGCAACCGCCTGCCAGCAGATAGGGCCCCGCCGGTTGAATGGCTTTCATCCTGGATCTGAATTCGGTGGCTATGGCTTCGACACTGTCGAACATCGGCTGGTCAGTGAGCAGCCGATGCTCCTGAAGATTGTAAACGTCCAGCTTGTAGACCGTCGGACCCGGCCCGAGCGCCTTTGCCAGCTCGATGCTATTGCGCTGTGAGCTGCAAATGAAAAGCCGTCGTCCGTCACTGCCTTCGACAATCTTGGTGACGGCACGGTCCGATCCGCTGTCAGAACTGCTTTCCATCAGGCCGCCCACAAGTCCGGCAACGGTGGGATCCTGGAAGAACAGCGCCACCGGCAGCTTTCGGTCCAGGCGGCGGGACAGCGCGGACATCAGCCGCACCGCCATGAGCGAATCGCCGCCGGCAGCGAAGAAGTCCTCGCGCATGTCGGTCTGCGGCGAGCCAAGGAATTGCTGCCACAGCTCTGCAACGAGTTGCTCTAAGGCTTCACGATGCTCTGGGAATTCAGAAGCGTTGCGAGCGAGTTGATGAGGCGGGTTGATGCCAATGGCGACAGCAACGGAATCTCGCGACAAGTTCGATTGATCTGGAATCCGTTGCGGACAGGCCTCAAGCGTTGTGATGTCGCCATACGCCATCTGCAGCAGCAGGGTTCGCATTGTGTTCGACAGATGGGAGACGGTCCGCAGCGGCACCTTGTCCGGCCGGCTGTCAAAGCCGATCCACAACAGGCCGTCCGGCGTCTCGGAAGCTGTTACGAAAAGGTCTGCGGTTGGCGCGGGCGATGGAAGCCACGTCGGCCGGCACGGTAAATCTCCAAAGCGCTGGAACGGCACCGGCACCGCGACGGACGAAAACATCACCTGGCTCAGTGGGGCCGCATCAGAAGAGCGTGACGGGTTGGTGGCGCGCACCAGAGCATCCCACGGCACGTTTTCATATTCGAGCGTGTCGACAAGCTGACGCCCGACGTCGACGACAAGTTCGGCCATGGTCCGCGAGGCGCGCGTGCTGGCCTTTAGAGCAAGAACATTGGCGAACGGACCAATGACGCCTTCCGCTCCCTCGC
Organism: Bradyrhizobium sp. SYSU BS000235; assembly: GCF_049747295.1. Lineage (NCBI taxonomy): Bacteria > Pseudomonadati > Pseudomonadota > Alphaproteobacteria > Hyphomicrobiales > Nitrobacteraceae > Bradyrhizobium > Bradyrhizobium sp. SYSU BS000235. The sequence goes on along the minus strand of NZ_JBMHJM010000001.1, from coordinate 1,325,534 downwards.
TGCCGCGACCGGCTATTGGCACGGCGACGACAAAGTCCGGTCCGATCGCGTAGGGTGCAAGCACCGCCTGAAGCGCGGCGAGTAGCACCGTGAACAGGGTGACGCCGGTCTGTTGCGCGACCTCCTTGAGGCGACCGAGTGTTTCAGCATCGACAGGCAGGACGTCATTTGCGCCAATCTGTCCTGAAGGAACGGCTCGGTCGGCGCCAAAGTCCAACTGCGCCAGCGTCGGGCCAAGTTTCTGCGCATAACGTTGCAGGCGAACGCGGAATTTTTGCGTGGCCAGCCAACGTGCTTCGGCAATCGCGAAGTCGACGTATTGCCAGGGCAGTGGTGGAAGCACGGGAAGTCTGCGCGCGCAAAATGATGGGTAGGCCTCGGCCATCTCTCGCACGAACAGGCCGAGCGAGAGGTTATCGGCAATGATATGGTGGAGGACGAACACCAGCACGTGCACGTTTGGCGCGCGTTTGACGACAATCAGACGAACGAGAGGACCGCGATCAAGGTCAAACGGAGCGGCAACCTGCTCGTGAAGGATTGTCCTGAGGTCAGGCGTGGGACCAGACGGTGCAGCAACGAGCGTCGCCACAGGGCGGGGGTCACCGATAACTTGGTGTAGCGTTCCGCCATTATCCACGAACAGGGTTCTGAGAGCCTCGTGCCGCTCGACAAGAAAATCCAGACTGAGCTGAAGTGCTGCAATGTCGACCTCTCCGAAAACTTCGAGGGCGAACGGAAGGTGATGTTGCGGAATGTCCGGAGCAACAAGCTCCATGAACCACGTCCGGCGCTGTGATGCGGATGCAGGTTCGGTGTTGAGCAGCGCTGCAGCGTGCTCGGACGCCGACGACGCTGCGAGAGCCATATGCTTTTCCGACAACCGAATGGAACCCCCCGCTCATTGCAAGACTTGGTGCGTCTCATAGAAATTTGACATTCTTGAGCCGGCGAAGACCCTTTGGGCGAACGCATCGATAAGTGAGTGAGAGTATGAGCCACGAACTGTTCGTCGATTGGTCACCGGATTCGCGCGATCATGCAGCCCTGCTGCAGTCTTTGGTGCGCGACAACACAACTCGTGGTGGACCGAGCGGCTATCGAAATGTTGCCATCATCGTCAGGGATCACAAAAGTGGTGACGTCTCCAGCGGTGTATGGGGGCATATTCTCTATGGATGGATCTTCGTCGAACTGCTCTACGTGGCTGAATCCGATCGTCACCAGGGTCTCGGTTCCCGTCTTCTGACTGCTGTCGAAAATGTTGCGCGGGAGCAAGGATGTGTTGGTGTCTGGCTGAACTCCTATGCGTTCCAGGCCCCTGGGTTTTACGAGAAGAACGGGTACGAGACGTTCGGTGAGCTTGAGAATTCAGCATCCAAGGGCGAAGCAGATAACCGGCTTCGCTTCTTTCGAAAGCAGTTGCGTCGCTGACGACTTGAGCGGGCTCATTGGCCGTGATCGTGCGGAACCACAATTTCGCGGTGCTGATCTGGCAACGCACCCAGGAGACAGCTTTTTGCTCGGCTCAGTTGTATGGACGGATGCACCGTCTCTTCCACTGTTAAGGCCCGATGAGATTCACGTCTGGCAGAGTCATCTTATCGTCGATGTACCCGCTGAATCGTTGCTGCGTTCGCATCTGAGCGAAGACGAGAACAAACGAGCGGCGCGCTTCCGATTCGATCGCGATCGGGATCGCTTCATCACAGCGCGCGGGACGTTGCGAACACTTCTGGCGCGGTATCTGCAAAAGCGGCCTCAAGATGTGCAGTTCTTGTTTGGACAAGAGGGGAAGCCGGCGCTCGTGCCCCAGTCAGCGGGAGCGACACTGAGTTTCAACCTGTCTCATTCGCAGGATGTTGCGGTGTTCGCCTTCGGCTGGAATCGAAACATAGGGATCGATGTCGAGAGAGTTCGTCCCGATGTCGAATGCGAGACCATTGCACACGATTATTTTTCCGCCGGAGAGATACAATCGCTGGCAAGGCTTCCACGGCAGCAGCGAGCCGAAGGGTTTTTCCTGTGCTGGACCCGCAAGGAGGCTTACATCAAGGCATGCGGCGGCGGCCTGCAAATTCCTCTCGATAGCTTCGATGTGAGTTTGGAGCCGGGCAATCCCGCGCGCTTTCTCGCAGGGGTCCATCCATCGTGGCACATCAGCAGCTTCATGGCCGGCAATGAGTATCCCGTCGCACTGGTCTACGACGGGTTGCCGGTCACGCTCCAATTCTTCAGTCTCGGCCGAGACCCGCATTGTTTGCCATCAGCTTGCTGACAGCAGCGCTCAATAAGTGGCATTGTCTCCGTAGGGGCTCGATCGCCCTATCACGAAGCCGCGCTGCTGCAGCCTTCATCCGCCGGTAGTTCTTCGGCATTGGGGTCGCCCGGTGCCGTGGCCCAGGCCAGTTCGACCAGCGTCACGATGCGCCGACCGGCACCGTCCATCTGGCAAACAATGAGGCCCTGATCCTCGATATAGGTCAGCAGGCCCCGCGCGCGGCGCAACGAGTGCGTGCCGTAGGCGCGGGCAATCGCTGCATCGCCCGGGCAGGGCCAACCCTCCTTCGCTGCGCGGGCAAGCATCATGAAGATGCCTTGCATATCCTGGGGGAGAATGGCGGCGCGAACCGAGACATCCTGCCAGGCGTCATCCTCTGCCATATCGGTGCCGAGCCCGGCGCGGGCGTGGGTCAGCATTCGCTGGAAGTCGCCCAGGTCTGGCACGGCCGCCCCGAGGCCCTCGATGCGGCAGCGGACCACGAATTCCTGATAGAGGATGCCGATGGCGCGAAATCCCGCGTCGGGTTCCGAGAGGATGGCGCGCAGGATACGGTCCAGTCGCTCACGCCGCTCCGTCAGCTCTGCAGCGCTGAGTGGCTGGTCCACCGCTTCGGGACGGACTTCCAGCGCCGCGGACTTTGCCGCCATGAGCTGGTTGAGGAGGTCCGGCGACGGCCTGCGCTGAGGCCGGATATTCTCAGGCGGCGGCGCCGCCAGGATAACGGCTCGTGCGTCCTCCAGTGCCGCTTCCGGCAGTGGCATCAGCCGCGGGGTTGCATTGTGTGGCCGGGTATCCGTCGGACCGATGCGCAGCCCCAGAGGGCGGCGGGAGAGGGCCGGGCCCAGCGCCATGAATTGCCCGCGTTCCAGGTCGCGGAAGGATTCCGCCTGCCGCCGCTCCATGCCGAGCAGGTCGGCCGCGCGCGCCATGTCGATATCCAGAAAGGTGCGGCCCATGAAGAAATTGGAAGCCTCGGCTGCGACGTTTTTGGCGAGCTTCGCCAGTCGCTGGGTTGCGATGACCCCCGCGAGCCCGCGTTTACGGCCGCGGCACATCAGGTTCGTCATAGCGCTGAGAGAGAGTTTGCGGGCTTCGTCCGAAACCTCCCCGGCGACAGCCGGCGCGAACAGCTGCGCCTCATCCACCACCACCAGCATCGGGTACCAGTGGTCGCGGCCGACCTCGAAAATTCCGCCAAGGAAGGCCGCGGCGCGCCGCATCTGGTTTTCGGCGTCGAGCCCCTCGAGATTGAGCACTGTGGAAACGCGATGGATGCGCGCGCGCTCGCCGGCGACCTGCAGGGCGCGCTCGGTATGGTCCTCGGCGTCGATCACGAGGTGGCCGAAATGCTCGGCGAGTGTCACGAAGTCGCCTTCGGGGTCGATGATGGTCTGCTGCACCCAGGGCGCACTCTGTTCCAGCAGCCGGCGCAGTAGATGGGATTTACCCGAGCCCGAATTGCCCTGCACCAGCAGGCGGGTGGCCAGCAGTTCCTCGAGATCCAGTGCCGCCGAGCTTCCCGCCGCCGTCTGTCCCATCTCAATCGCAACGGTCATGTCTCGACTCAACGCCCCTCTCTGCCGAGAGGGCTTATCAACCTGATTACGGCGCGTCGAGCGCCGCAGGACCGGCTTGATGGGGGAGCGGCACCCGACACACATTTCCCCAAGGAAAATTCACCCGCGCCCCAAACGCAGCGGTCATCTTTCGATGCGTTGGAGAAATTCGAACGTCCAGTTCACGCCCGCAGGGGAAAAATCCAGCAGACCGCTGCCGTTGAGGGCGCGCGTGACGATTTGTTCGATCACGACGCGGCCGAAGCCACGCCGTTGTGGCGGCGTAACAGGTGGTCCGCCCTTTTCGCACCAATGAACGCGAATCATGTCGTCGGCCTCGCCGACCTGCCAGCGGATCAAGACCTCGCCATGCGGCCCCGATAACGCGCCATGCTTTGAAGCGTTGGTCGCCAGTTCGTGCAAAGCCAAGCCCAGATGTTGTACAGCATCGGGCTTCAGGACCACCGAAGGCCCGGCGGCGTCGATCCTGCCTGCGTTGGTCTCGCCGAATGGTCGCATCTGCGCCGAGACGAGATCGTGGAAGGAGGCACCCTGCCAACTGTCCTTCACGAGCAGATCATGACAATGGGCCAGCGCCTGCAGCCGCTCCGAAAAGCGGATTTGGTACTGCTTCACGTCGCCCGCATGTTGCGCAGTCTGGTTCGCCACCGCCATGACAACCGCAAGGAGGTTCTTGGTGCGATGTGAAAGCTCGTCGATGATGAAGCGTATATGCTCTTCGCGGCGTCTCTGCTCGCTGATATCGACGTGCGTTCCAATCCATCGATAAACGGTCGAGGTGGTATCGCGCAGCGGGATCGCTCTCGTCGGGAATGGACGGTATTGTCCGTCCTTTCCGAGCAGCGATAACTCCATCTCGAGTGGTGTTTCGGCCCGAAGCGACTGTGCCCAACGGCGCCTGGCGTCCGGCAGTGAAGCAGGGGCGAGAAGGGATTGCCAATCTTTGAGGTTGGCATGATCGGACGGCACGCCTGTGTAATCATGCCAGTGGCTGTTGACCCAGAAGATCCGGCCGTCGGCTTCAGCCATCCAAACCAATTGCGGAATGGAATCGGCCAACGTGTGAAATTGCCGCTCGCTTGCCCGAAGCGCGGCTTCAGCGCGCTTGCGTTCGGTGATCTCCTCGGCTGCGACATTGACACCCACGATCTCGCGACCCGGACCGCGGACCGGGTGCCAGTAGGTGATCCACGCGCGGTCTTCATTTTGATCGGGTCGCTGCCCGGCGACTTCTATCCCAGTCACGGGCTCGCCGCTTGCCATGATGGAGCGGACGATCGCTTCGACCGATTCAGCCAACGCCGGGACGCACTCCCGCACCGTTCGCCCCAGATGCCCCTCGACAGAAATGCCGCATATTTCGGTGAGACGCTGGTTGATCTGCAGATAGCGGCAGTCGGGAGACAGGAACGCAAGTCCGATTGGCGCTGTATCATAGATTAGCTGCAAGGCAGGCTGCTCGATGAGCGACAGGCCGGATGGAGAGGCGCGTCGGTCTATCTTTGCACCAACTTCTGTCTCGTCCGCCAACGGATGCCTCCCTAGCGATTTACAGTTGCCGCCTGCACCTATCGAGACACCCACGCAGCCTACACCTATTTTCTGACATCATGCCAACGTCGTTCGAAGCTCCACCCCCTTCAACCCAGAGCGAGGTGCCGGGATGGAGGGTAATCTAATCGGGCTTATTCCTGGCAAGGATGCGGTTACTTTGAGGCGCCCAGCATCAGACGCCCAGCGGATCGACGTCGCGATGGCGCGCAACCGCTTCCTGCCGGTTCATCTCGGCTATGAGAAAGAAGCGTAATTTCCCGGCCATAGTCTTTTTAATCAAATGGGAATTCAAATTTGCGCCATCCCGCGAATGCTGGATGTGACATCCGTTCGCGATCTGCTTGAACCGATGTGTCGAGAGGCCTTCGTCTGCGCGAGGTACTGATGCGTTGGTGGTGAAGCTCTTTCTCGTTACCATGGTCACTCGCGACGCCAGGCCCATGGCGAGCGATGTCTTGCGGATCAAGGCCGCGAACCGATTTGCTGCGGCAACGTCGGCAAAATATCCACTGGCGCGAACGGTGGCAGATGTGCTCCGATGCGGATGTAAAAGGACGCGCGCGCAGGAGGACGGTGATGTCGGAACGCGAGCAGCCAATGCCGTTTCGGTTTGCCTTTAATCGGCGAGACCTGATGATCGGCGCAGCGAGTCTTGCCGGCGCTGGACTCTGGCCCGGCCTTAGCAATGCCCAGACAACTTTCCACTCTTTCCGGCACGGTGACTTTGACATCACGGTGCTGAGCGCCGGCCTGACCTGACAAGCCAGTGAAGACAGCGCCGCGACGAAAGCGGAGCAAGGAGAATTTGAATGACCCGAGGCAAGCAGGTTGCGACGGCTACCTTGATGGCTCTTACGATGCTCGCGTGGATGGGCACCGGGGCGGAGGCCGCGCGATGCGGCAACACGGCGGCAGGCTTTGAAAATTGGAAGAGAGAATTTGCCGAAGAGGCGAGGGCAAAAGGCATCGGTGCCTCGGGGATCGCGGCCCTCATGCAAGCTCACTATGCGACAGCAACCATCAATGCGGATCGTGGTCAGAGAAGCTTTGGTCTCTCTCTTGATCAGTTTCTCGCCAAGCGTGGCGCTTCGACGATCGTCGCGCGCGGTCGTGCCCTCAAGCAATCACAGGCCGCCCTCTTCGCATCCATTCAGCAACGCTATGGCGTTCCACCCGGTCCGCTTCTCGCCATATGGGGAATGGAAACCGGCTTCGGCAGTCAACGTGGCAATCAGAACATGCTGTCGTCTATTGCGACGCTCGCCTATGACTGTCGCCGGCCCGAATACTTCACCGACCAGCTCTATGCCGCTCTGAAGTTGATCGATCGCGGTGTGCTCTCGGCGAGCACGCGAGGCTCCATGCATGGCGAGGTTGGTCAGACACAGTTTCTGCCAAAGAACATCTTGGCCTACGGCACCGGTAATCTTGACGTTGCAGCCAACGCGCTAAACGCGACGGCGAATTTTCTCAAGGCTCACGGCTGGCGTGCCGGCGCGGGATACCAGCCGGGCGAAGCCAATTTCGCGGCTATCCAGGCGTGGAATGCCGCGTCGGTCTACCAGCGGGCCCTGGCGCTCATGGGCCGTCAAATCGATGGAGAAAGGGCGTCAGCGGCGCGCTGATCCGCTCTGCTTCACCTCCGCGCATCGGAGGCGAGGGATATTCGCTCCGTTCCCGATGCCCCTTGAGATGGCGGCAAGAATCTGTGGCACAAGTTGGCGGCAAAGAAGCTGCTGCTCAATCAACGGCTTTAAATATCAAGGGTCCTAACGTGCTGGATCCCGGCTCCTGGCTCGGAGTTCAGCGCTTCGCACCAGCTCCCGCAATCGGGCCAGTTCGAGAAGGCGTTGCCGGAGGCTTGTGTGAGGATGAGAACCAAAGGCGCGGCGACCAAGAGCCTGACGTCTTTGCGGAGGCAATACGCGAATACTATTCGACATCGAACCGCTCCAAAAAAAGCGCCGTCATCAAACTAACAAAAGAGCAATTACTCATCCATCACCCGAACGGGGTATTCATGAGTAATATTATCTGCAAGCACGTTAAAATTCTGATTCATAAAATATCCACGAAGACTTCCATCTTTCCAGCTTCGTCGGTCAATTAAAGCGAGGCCAAAGACGTTCTAAAAAGCAACCTTTCATAGCAACCCGATCAATTTTGTGGCGGCCCAACCAAGGCCGACAAGCCAACCGCACAATGCAACGATCGATGCGGTTGCGAATCCTATCATGAACAGTTTGTGCCTCATGTGATGCTGCTGATTAAAAATTGATCCTGGTAAATAACCCCGCGATGCCTGAACTATTCCCGTTAGTCAGCGTGTGTCCGGTTTCCGACATGGCGCGCGTGCTTCTTTGCGCTTCGGCAACGAATTCAGAAAATAGTTTCGGCGAGAAGCTGGGGAATGAGACGGTCGATTTGTGAGCGACGCGAGGAAGACGTCTAACTCTTTTAGGCGCGCTTTGATCTCGCTTCTCTCTCGATGGAGGGATGTCTCGCCCGATCGCGGGTCGATTTGAGCAGTTGGACGTTTTGAGCGAGGCATTCGGCGCTCGCCTCTGTCATGAGAAACCACGGCAATCTCCAATTAGATTCCGGCGTCAATGTCTTAAAATAAGAGCTACGAGGATTCGGATCGTTCAGGTTCAATGATTTTGAAAAAAAATATCTCGGCGATCTCAGCAGATAAACAGTCATCCCTTTCTATTCGGCATTCAATGAAACACTTTTGTTATACTGAAGCATCAAGCTTAATGGGTGAGTACAAGATTAATTCTGGAACTTTGAAATTACATTCGTACGACAACGGCACTTAAAATCGTCAAATACTGCATCATTCAGTTCAGCTGGGACTCTGAATATCCCAGAGCACGGCCGATCTGCTCCAAGGCATCTGCATCGGACAGGTCTTTACGAGGTGACTGGGGTTTCGGGCCGATATGTGCGGGCTCGACGGCTGGCGCATCGGGCAGGATGGGCGACACACGAATCCAGTCCTGCGCCCCGACGGTTTGGATCGCTTTTGTCATCTCCTCGCGTGGGTGGGTGCCGGCTGTGAGGAGTCCTTTGAAATAGATCAACCAGAGATGTTCTTGCTTGGCGCTCTTCAGCGCGGGGAAGCGCGAGATAATGACGTTAAAAGCGGCAGGGCTAAAATCCCTGATTTGCTGATGGAGGGGTTCGCTCTGCATTTTTTGCGTGAGCGACCATCTATGAAGCATCCAGACGACCGCGATCTCTGACACGCTGGCCTGGATCGATAAGGCTAATTCGTCCGGCGAGGGCGCGAGCGGAAGAGGCTCTGTTTCAGGATCGGATGGGTGACCGCGCGCCCCGAGGCTGGCTAAATTAGCTCGACCATCCGGAGCATTCTGCGCTTCAAGGGACGAGTCCGGACGCTTGATATCACTCACCACAGCTACTCCGCGCAATCGCTTGCGGTCTTCGAATTTTTACGAGTGTCCGGAATTGGCGAACAACGATAGGCGGAACGCCGGTTAGTCTGCCAGTCTCGGTGAGATTTTCAGTCGAGTCTTGTAATAGCGCTATGTGGCAGCACGGTTGCTGCCACATTAAATCGTTTACCTGGAACCCGTGGCGCGAATTTACAAAAGCTTACCGGCGCCAGGGCTTGTTGTCCCACAACCAATCAAGCCAATCCCAGAAGTCGTGGTCGTGACCTCGGCCACCGCCATTACCGCCGCCGCCACCACCCGAATGGGCAACGGCGGTTGAATTCAGGGACGTTGACAATAACATCGTAATTGCCGGCGGCGTAACCAGGGCGAACTTTCCGCAAGAGGCGAGGAATTTTCGCCGATCTTCATTGGCTTCGTCTGAAGGAGGTGTGGAACCTGTCTGTTCGGGTGTCATTCGATCACCTCTGATATTTGATTTCAGATGTAAGTTTGGGTCGCAATAAATAGGTCGGGTTTAGTAACTATTATTTAATAATTCGAATTTCCCTATGTCAATCAACTTGCAGTAACATTTAATTCATAGGCAAATTGCCCCAGTTGTTATTTACTTTGGTTCCATCGGATTTTCAAAGTTCCATATGGGCGGACCGTCCGTTTTGCCGGTAATGTCATCGAGGACACGGAAGTCTCATGAACAGTATTTCGCCCGCAGATCCGATGGAGGCCAAGAGCGGTCTCAATCCTCCATATGTCTTGCGTCCGGTCGACGGCGCCTCGTTTTTGTTGCTGGGCGATCAAAGCGCAGTCTTTTCGGAAGCTTCGCAGAAGATTTATGCGCTCAATCACATCGCGGCTTACATCTGGTGCCAACTCGAGGAAGGCGAGACCCTTCATGGAATTCGCGATGGATTGGTCAGGTCGGGAGTGGCGGCGAATCTTGCGGACAAATACGTCTCGCAAGCGATGCGCATGTGGCACAAAGTTGGCTTGTTAAGACCAGATTGGCAGTTCGATCACGAAGTCATCCCATTCGTGCGTTCGTTCAATATTCACATTGCGGGCTTCACTGCGACAATGCGAATTGCAACTGAACGCCTAGCCGATCTCCTGACGTTATTCGATCATCAGAGCGTCCCGATGCAGGACGGACGCCATATCATCGATGTTGTCGAAGCGGATAACTTCATTCAGGTCTTTCATAACAATCATGGTGCCTTTTGTTGTGATCCCAACGAGCTTGCTCCGACGCTGAAGGCTTACATCACCGACCAGCTTGTCGCGGCGAGTCCACCGAACGTGGTGGTCCATGCAGCTTGTCTGCGGCGAGGCGGAAAAAATCTGCTGATCAGCGGTCGACCGGGAGCAGGCAAGACAACGCTCTCGCTGCGGTTGGCGGAGGCCGGATTTACGTATGGTGGCGACGATATTACGTTGGTCGCGCCCGATGGCACGGCTGCCGGAGTGCCGTTTGCACCGGCGATCAAGCCAGGGGCCTGGGAGATCGTGAGTCAATTCCGCCCTGATCTCGACGAGGCTGTCATCCATCGGCGCCCCGATGGCAAGCGCGTGCGCTACGTCCGTCCGGAACGGATCGATGGTTCTTATGGGCCTGTGGGCTGGATTCTCTTCATTCGACGCGGGCGTGGCCCTGCAAAATTCACGCAGTTGGACCGTATTGAAGTGATGCGCAGACTGATGGACGGGTCGTATTCTCCCGGAGAAAAAATGACTCTGGCTATGTGCAATGCCTTAAAGCAGGCGATAAACGGCGCAGATTGCTTTGAACTGAGTTACTCGGATTCGGCAGAAGCGCGAGACGCGATCATCCGTCTTTGCGATGGTTAGCCAGTACACATCATTCCTGCGTCTGTGTCAGTGCTTCCGGGGGGGAGTTCCGGATAATGCCGATTGGATGTCCCTGATCAGTCTGGCCAATCAGACATTAACGACGCCCGCTTTGATGGATATCGTTGAACGGTATCCTGAAAGTATCCCGCAGGATGTCTGCCTTTATGTCCGCGAGATCTTCGAGCGCAACGCCGATCGCAACAACCGTCTTTCTGCGCAGCTCGCAGAAGCTCTCACAGCTTTAAACCAGGAAAAAATTACGCCTGTCCTTTTGAAAGGAAGCGCGATGCTTGTTTCATCGCTTCTCCATCGAACAGGCGCGCGTCTTATATCCGATCTGGACCTCCTGGTTTCACCGGCGGAAGCCGAGGTTGCTTCGAACTGCCTCCGCAAATTGGGCTACGACATCCATTATCAAGCTCAGGTCGGCGCGGCCAAGTGGTATGCCGATCTCAAGCGTCCAGGAGACGCAGGCATGATTGACCTGCATCAAAAACCTCCCGGTCATGGTTTCTTTTACGAGCTTTCCGGCGACGTTACACAAAACTGTCGGTTGCTGTCCTGGAGGGGGACGTCGGTTTATATCCCGTCCTCGACGTATCACGCTTTAATGCTGATCGTTCACGACCAGTTTCAGGACGCGGACTACTGGGTGGGCAAGATTGATCTTCGGCATCTCCTCGATCTGCGGGATTTTGCGCGTGAGCCGGATGGTATCGATTGGAAACATCTCGCCTTCCTTGCTCCAGGAAAGCTCGCGAGACATGCGATGGAGACGCAATTGATCGCGTTGTCCTCATTGTTGGGCGTGGATGTGCCTCCAGAATTGCGCTCGGGAGTGGTCCCTCGCATTCAGCATCGACGCCGCATGTTGCAGATTCGGCTTCCGGCTTTAAGCCGCACATTTTTACTGACAGCGTTGCTCGATTATCGCAACTATCGTGCGGTCTTGGGCGTCTCAGGTGAGGTCATGCCGGGCTTTTCGTTGACGAGGCGTGTCTTGCCCCGACTCGACACAGCCCGTTTTTTGCTGGGGCTTTCGCGGGAGCAACGTGCCGGAAAGGTATAAGGGGCGTTGTCGCAAGCGAATGGACATTTCGCGGAGACGGCCTGCAAGGCCGGACAACGGCCGGAAGATGGAATTCTGAGATCGAAGGGACGGATATCATTTCCGTCTGAAAAACAAGACCGGTTCCGGCCGGCATCGCCCAAATTGCGAATGACAAGGCCCGGGAATCCGATCGTCGAAACGTCGAATGTCAATCTCGCATCAACTGGCAGCCCGGCCTATTCCGTGTTGGCATTGTTGTGGACGATCCTGAAATCATCCATCTTGTGTCCTCGATCGAGGGCAACAACGAGCCAACGAGGCAACTTGCCGCGGCCAGACCACGTTTCAGAGGGAGACGATGGATTGCGGTATTTGGGTAATACTCTGGGGTATTTTCGTCGCGGCCGACTACCGGTGCGTGATGGTGCCTTTGACGGCGTGTCGCGAGTGATTTGACTACGATTGAGCTGGGCCAGGCGTTTTTCCAACTCCCGCTTTTCTGCGACGATTCTGTCCGTCAGGATCTCTGTGATCTCTTCGTGGAGAAGCCAGAGTTCATTGAACTGCATTTCATCCAGATCTGTATTTCGCATGGGGCTCTCGCGATCGTTGTTTATATTCGACTCAATTCCTCGATTGTTTTTATCGGTGATTGCCGACTCTTTAATCTGCGACTCAAGAGCGAGTTATTTAACCAGATTTGGGCGCGAAATATAAAATTAATTTTACAAATCTTCAGGCATTCCCCAGAAAAAAACGTAACCCTTAGAATATTCAAGGTAATGATAATTTGAATCGGGCCGTGGCAATGTCAAAATAGGGGCATTTTGTTGTGCGAAGAGCATGGCGAACGAATTCAAAATTTTAAATATTTATATCCGATAGCGGTATTTTCTTCCGCTATCTGATGGGTTGCTAAATTTAATGTGTTTGCCGTCGTCCGAACACTTGGGATTTCGTGTTCGATGATTATCATTTCGCGATGGCGATCTATTGAACCGCTCGCTGGATACCGCTGAGCGCACAGCCGCCTAGGTGATGCCGCTGTCGAGGGCCTGAAATAACCCTCAGCTTGATAATTCCTTTGGGCGTGAAGTTCGAAGGACGCTGGCAATCACACAACGATGTCAATCGTTTACTGATGGAGTTGTCGGGACTGGGAAGATCCCGGCTTGTCGCTTTAACTCTCCGGTATAAGGAGCACGTTGAACGGGAACAGCTTATGGCCTACATGTGGGGCTGGAATCAGGAATGCGGGTTTGCGCCGATGATGAAGAAGATTGATCTGGAAGGTATGTCGATTGACGCCCTTTGGAATCTCCATGAGACGGTCAGCAAGATTCTTTCTGTCCGTATCGCATCAGAAAAGCGCGAACTAGAGAAGCGATTAGCTTATCTCAATGGCGGAAAGGACGCGATTACGCAGGGTGCCGAACTGGCGTCCCGTAATGGTGAAGACAAGCCTCGCCGCAAGTATCCAGCGGTTCTTCCGAAATATCGGAATCCGTTGATGCCGTCCGAGACATGGTCCGGGCGGGGCAAGCAGCCGCGCTGGCTGGTTGCCGCGCTTAAGTCCGGCCGTAAGATCGATGATTTCAAGATTGGCGCGGGCGGGGCTGCCAAAGGCCGGCGCAGGGCCTGAATCTATTCCAATCCGGGATCGTGTATTGTCGGAGTGGCGCGGGGTGTTCTAAACCTCCTGCGCGATGCTTCTCAATAAGCGTTCCGGCAGCGCAAGACTTCCGTGAATGTTTGGAGCAGGATTGCGAAATCGAGCCTGAAACTCCAGTTATCGATGTACCAGAGGTCGAACTCAACGCGGCGTTCGATATCTGTTGAGGTCGGAGTCGCCCCTCGGCATCCGTTGACCTGCGCCCAGCCTGTCAGGCCAGGCTTGACGCGATGTCGCAGCGCATAGTTTCGGACAATTTTGTCGAACTGCGTATCGTGAGCCTCCGCATGAGGCCGTGGGCCGACCAGTGACATGCTGCCTTCCAGAACATTGAACAACTGAGGCAGTTCATCGATGCTGGTTCTACGGAGCCATTTTCCGAGCGGGGTCACCCTGTTGTCTCCGCGCTCGGCTTGGGTCACCACTGCACCGTCCTCGAGGACCGTCATCGTCCGGAATTTCAATATCTGGAAGCACCTTCCGTTGAATCCGCATCGGCGCTGCTTGAATAAAACAGGCCCTGGTGAATCCAGCTTGATGGCAATGGCGACGATGATCAGCAATGGAAGCAGAGTCAGTACGCCCATTCCTGACAGCACGATATCAATGCATCGCTTGGCCGTGTATTCGAACGGAGTGAGCGGTCCACGCTGCACTTCGATGCAGGTTGCATTGCCGAGGGTGTGGGAAGGTTGCTTGAAGATTTCGGACACTGCGCCAAGCGGGATGAGGTTGACCGGAAATGGCAGTATGCGGAGCTCGGTAATCAGGCTGCGTAGTTCGGGCCAGCGATTTAGGTCCGCGCCCACTACGATTTCTTCAACCTCGGATCCCCGAACATAAGCGATCGCGCTGGAGATGATTTTCTCGCGCCGGCGGCTGCCATGCTCGGGCGGCGGCAGTGTAAAATGGCGTTCCAAACGGAAGCCGAGGCTTGTCAGAACATGGGGCAGATTGGATTCTGCGGAGTGGCTGTGGTCCGTGATGAGAACGATTTTGCGACCCGAAAACCGCTTCTTTATCATCCCTTCGGTGAGCAGGCGACGCCACAAAAAGCGCTGAGCGATCAGTGCGCTGTAACCGAACAACGCGAACAGCAGATTTGCGCCCCGTGAAATTTCATTGCCCGTCTTTAACGCGAAGATCGCGCCCGCGAGCAAAAAAAATACAGCTATCCAGAGAACGCTGATGGCGCGCACTTGGGTGCGCAGAATGAGCAACTCCGCCGGTTTATACATCTCCCGGCTTTTCATCAGTGAAATGAAGAGGGCGGCGACGATGGCGGCCGAGCCGACGTATTCCAGAATGTCGCCGGGGGCGCCGAATGTATAGAGATGATAGCAAATGCCTGCGACAATGCTCGTAGACAGGATAACAGCCGCGTCAGCCAAGACCGTGATGATTTCGACGGAATCATAGGTGATGGGCCACTTGCGCGCCGGTGGCGACGGCTCCCGCAAGCCAGTGACGGCGACGCTTCGCGCTAGATCGATGTCACGTTTGATGAAATTCATTGCTGGCCTGTGATGGGCCGAACCCCACATTTAATATTTTAAATATGCCAAGATATTTAAAATTAGCAAGTTTTTAATAATTAAATGCATGGTATTTAAAATGCAACGAGGCATTGAGTTCTTGTTAACAAAATCGCCAATAGGATGAATGTGTTGCGGTTTTGGTGGAGCTCACGCCCTGTTTTATTTTGCTGTCGGTCATGGCGTTGTGGGAGCAGTGACGGGTGGGATTTTTCCAATCCAGGCCCTGCTAGGCTTGATGGCTCTCACGACGCTTGAAAGCATTGCCATGGCCGCCCTGTTTGGCCTGCCAGCGGGACTATGGTCGTTGGTGAATTTGGCGGCGATCCAGATCGGATATCTCGGGGGGGTCTGTGTCCGCGGCCTTCTCGAGAAGGCCGGCCTTGCCGAGTCCGGCACACGCGTTCATCACACGTGACATAGGCGATCGCCCGAAGAACGCTAACCTCTACTGCAGGCCGGCCCGCATTGCCGCAAGATAGGTCGGGTCGATCTCCGAGACCAGCCGTTCCACTGTCGTTCTACTCGCGGGCGGAGCTGCCCTGTAAGCCGCAATCAGCGCGGGCTTCAGGGCAGGTACCTTGGTAACAACGAGGCGTATGTCTCGTTTGATCAGATCCTGGATTTCAGGGTCCTTCAGGTTATTGGGCTGGAGCGAGGCCTGAAAGCGAAGCGGGAACAGCACGAGTTCATTCGGCGCCGTATAATAGGACATCTTCAGCAAGGCGGCCGGTTGAAGCCCTTGCCAATGGTACCGATCGGCCATGGCCGCCAGCATCAACCAGACATCTCCACGATGCGGAGCATAGCGGATCGCGTTTTCCAGATCCGAGCGTGTGTCATTGCTGACGCCGTCACCAGTCCCCGGAGCCGGCTCTCGCCAGAGCAGGTTCGAGTGGGTGAATGCACTCTCCGCCCACAGGTCTCCGCGAACTCGGGCGATCGAAGCACTGCGCTTTGCATTCCGCTGGTCAGCGGGATCGCCGGGAGAAGGATTTATCTGCCGGTCGGCCAGGAGTTGAACGCGAGCTGGTCGATAATATTCGGCGACAATGATCCACGCCGATAGCGAAGCCAGGATGGCACTGAAGACCAACAGTGCTGTGCGAAACCACGCTTGGGTGGGCGTCGGGTGACCCGCTGCGTATCTCGTCCGCTCGACCGAAAGCGCGACAGGTTGTGCCGGAATGTCCATCCCGTCTGCATTGCCCGAACGTTTGCTTTGAGCGAATGCCATCCCCAGCACGCAAGCAAGGAGGATGGACGCTGAAAGATAAAAAAGGCCCGCATTTGCGAATGAGGCCACCAGCATTGCGACAATGCAGCCCGCGCCGCATCCGGCGTAGTAATAGTCGCGACCGCGCAACAAGGCTCTTCTGAACAGAAGGTACGCGCCGAATACGGTCACGATGATCAGTCCGTATAAAAATGGGCGCCCCATCTCGGTAGCCACCAGCGCCGTCGTGGCAGGAGCGAGTATCGTCTGCAGGCTATCCGTGTCACGATAGATGGGTAAGACCGCCTCAAAAGTTCCGGCGCCTGTTCCACTCAAGCCGGCATCCGCCAGGATGCGGTCCGCGGTGGCGACCATCGGTGCAGGCTGAGTTGAGAACCATAGCGTGGGATCAACGCCTTGGTGATTAGGATTGGCCGAGAAGAAGCCCACCAGCCCTATGACGATAGCGGCGGCGAGGCCGCATTGGCCCCACAAGCCCAAGCGCCACTTTCGAATGGCGACGACACTCATCAGAACGCCGAGCCCGCACGCAGTCGCGAACAGCATCATGGCGTCGGCATCGACCATGAGGGCCAATAGGCAAATGGCTAGGCCAGCAATGGGAATGATCCGCGCGTAGTTCGTTGGATTGGCGGCGGTCTCGCGGTTTGCCGGGTGCGTTCGAGCACGTTCGGAGATATGAATGATGTTGGTCGCCGATAGGATCGTACCGATCGCAGCGACGTTCATCGCTTGCGAACGCAGGGAAGAGAGATCCGCTGACGCTGTGTGAAAATAGCCAAGATCCAGACAGAGCAGTCCCGCGGCTATCGCGATCGTCGACGCCGTGAGGAGAAGCAGGATGACTTCCGCTCGGTGGCGATCGAGAGCAACGGCTGTTGCAATCATCGCAACGGATAACACCAGGGCGTATTGCGAAAGACTCAGCAGGGTGGTGCCGATATCCAGACTTATTGCGCCGACAAGCGGCTTGCCAAGGGCCCCGGACGCGCTCGCCCAGGCAGAATGGGCAAGCGATCGACTGGGAATCGGCATGATCTGAACGAGCATCCAAGCGCATGGGATCAAGAGAAGCGGTGCAATGGGCTCGACCAGTTGAGCGAGCCGCCGAAGATCGCCGGCGTGAAAGGTGAGGGCGATGAGTGCAGTCGCCGTGGCGGCGTTTGCCAGGATCAGCCCGTAGACAAACATACTATCGATGATTGTGAGCACCGGCGTGATCACGATCAACGAGGCAAGAATCGTGAAGACTGCAGTCACCGTGCATTCCCACCGTAATGGCAGTGGTCAAAATCGCGGCCTTGGTCTGCCAATCATCAATTAATCAAACACTTTATACTTTCAATCGCGAGACGGTCCGGCGGGCCTTTGCTCGAAAGTCGCCGAGATTTCAAGGCCCCGGGGTCGTAATGGGAGTTGGCGTATTGATGATGGCCGCCGAGCCTCCCTTGGCCACGGCGCTCAAGGTATAAGCGTTGGTTGCATAAATAATTGGATCGTTGGCTGTTGCCATAATTGTTCGCAGGAAGTTCAGGAACTTCGTGGTCTCGACCGACGACGCGTTCGAGATGTAGATCACGTCCTTGTTCCGGATTTCGAACGACTGCGCCAGGAAGTAGCCCGACGGATCTCTGAAATTCACGTGATAGATAATCGGAATAATCGGCCCCTGGAATTTGGAGCAATCGACGCCAAGGCGCTCGGCAACTTCGCGCGGTTCGCCGCGATAAAGGAATACGGAGGCGGGGTCTGCGAGGGCGTCGTTGAGGCCGCCGTGTTTTCCAGCAGCCTCGGCAAGCGAAATCCGCCAGGCATCAAACTTATACTGTCCCTGGGTGCCCGCAGCTCCAAACGCGACGAAGGTCTGGGGCTGGCTGTAGAGGTAGATCGTGTCGTTCGGGATAACGAAGATGTTGTTCGATGGCTCGTAGACCAATGCGCCGAACGGAACGCTCGCACGATGTCCCCCGCGCTCCATGGTCACCCAGACGTCGTAGCCTTGTGAGGCTGGGCCGCCAGCACGCGTGATCGCGTCCAGAATTCGTTCTCCGGAGGGTGCCGCCGGGAATCGACCGGCGGAGCGGACATCACCCAAGACGCTGATGAGTGAGGCCTTCTGATCGACCAGCGAAACCACCGCCTGCGGTTCGATCGCTCGGTTTTTGAGCGCGGCGACGATCGATTGCTGGATTTCAACGGGCGTTCGTCCCTTCGCGGCGATCGCGCCTGCATAAGGGACCGTGATATTGCCGTTGTTATCAACGGCTTGGTTCGGAATGGTGACGAAATTCCCGGGGCGTACGCCAGCTTCTGCGGGAATGAACAATCCGCCTGCGGCAGCCTCGAAGATCGTCACACTGACAGTATCGCCAAGGCCAAAGCGGAATGCCTTGGGCGGTGTTCGATTTGCGAATGCGCTTGAAAGCCTTGGGGTATATTGCCCCAGGATCCGGACCGTCTCGGGGGTCAGCTTAACGAGCCCGTACGGAAGGCTGTCGGGCTCCGTAGGCCGGCTCATCAGAACATCCATGCTCTGCGGGCCGCTTGTCGGCATGATTGTGCAACCGCCACATAAAGCAGAAGCGACGATGAAGCCTACCGTTACCTTGTGATGCACCGCGCGGAACAGAATTAAATCCCCAAATCTAAGTCCCAAGCCAGCAGCAGGTTCGCACTATGTCGCGATTCAGGCTAGTGCTCTTGCAGCCGCCGCTTACGAGAGCTTCCCCTTGTGGCTTACCTGCAACATGGCAGGTGCGGCGCAGCACGATTATCCGGTAAAATAATACTTCGACCGTCGTCCGTTCAAGACGTGTAGCCGTACCGGGTATAATGCTTATTGCTGTAATAATCGTTATGATAATTGTCGTAGCGTTTAATTGCCTGCATGTCGGTTTTGGTGAGGACGGCGCCGATCAACGCTTCATGCAGATTGGGCGCGGTATGCAGCGCATGCTGGACGACATCTATCTTCGTTGCCCCCCATTCAATTGCCAAAACAAAACAATCGATTAGCGGCGCCGTCGCACGGACGTCGATGATCGGCGCGAGGGGTGGAAGGTCGACGACGACATAGTCGTAAGCCGTTCGCAAGGCGTCAAACAGCTTCTTGGTCGGCGCGGCCGAGAGCACCTCGCTGGTGTGGAGGATCGGCTTCTTTTTGACGGTCGGCAGGAAGGTGAGATTGGTCTTCGGATCCCTCCAGACGGCTTCGTCTAAAGTGCATCTCCCGGAAATGACCTCGATGATGCCGGCGCCCGCGACGGGTGAAAGGCTGCGGGAGAGCGATGGATTTCTAAGGTCGCAGTCGACGAGAATGACGCGCGCCCCGGCGTGAGCCATCAACTGAGCCAGTGCAGCCGCAACCGTCGATTTCCCTTCATTGGGAAGCGACGAGGTGATCCCGACCACCTTATTCGAGGCATTGCTCGCGTTCAGATCGACGGCCAGTTTAATGGAGCGGATCGATTCCGCGAAACGCGACAGCGGCATTTCGGTCGCAGCCCAGAAAACCCCCGAGCGCCGCACGATGGCCCTCTGCTCAAACGCCTTGTCGGACTGCTGTTCGCGGGTCACTTGCTTCGGTTTGGGTTCTTTCAAAAGTGGAACCAGGGAGATGCACGGCAAGTGCAGCGTGCTCTCCACCTGAGCTGCCGTGCGGAAAACCCGGTCCATGATGTCGCGGAGGAATCCGAGCGCTGTACCGAGCCCCAGTCCGCCGAAAAGTCCAAGTAAAAGGATAAGTTTCGACTTCGGCTTGCTCTTGGTGAGCGGCGGAGATGCCGCTGAAATCACCCGAGCCTCCGTAATCGGAAACGTTTCCTGCTGGACCGCGCCCATGTAGCGTTGAAGGAAACTCTCGTAGAGGCTTCGATAGCCCTTCGCGCTGGTTTCGAGTTCGCGCATGGTCGATTCGGCTGAGTTCGTCGTCCGTGCCTGCGATACGGCTTGCGCAAGCTGTTTCTCTATCTCGTCTTGACGCTGTTTGGCGACTTCATAGTCGCTCCTGCTTGTTTCCGCGAGGCGCCGGACTTCCTCGATAATGGACTTGCGGATATCGCGCATTCTTGTTCGCAGATTCACCACCGCGAGATGGTCCCGCCCAAAACGGGTCGCCCATTCGCCCTCTCGTCTTGCGTACTCGAGATACTGCTGGCGAAGGTTCGTGATGATGGAGCTGTTCAGCGTATCTGAAACGGCCGCATCCAGGCTGGCGCTGGTGCCGTCACCATCCGCGTCACTCATGCGCAGCGTGGTTTGAAACCTGTTCAGCCGGGCCAATGCGTCGGACGTTTGGGCGCGGGCGGCCACCAATCGGCTGTTGAAGTCGGAGACCTGCTGGTCGTCCATCAGCTTGCCGCCGGCGGCAATAATATTGTTCTGCGATTTAAACGCATTGACGGCTTGCTCTGCGGTCAGGGCCTGTTGCCCCAGTTCACGCAGACGTCCCTGCAGCCACGTGGTGGCCTGCCGGTTGGCTTCAAATTTGGCGTTGAGCTGGTCGGCGATGTAGGTGTTGGCCACGGCATTGGCTATCTCGGCCGCACGCTCCGGGCTACTCGAATTGAAACTGATCTCAATAACGGAGCTGTACCCCATGCGGTCGGCTTTGAGCCTCGCCTCGAACGCGTCAATCAATCCATCATCAGGCCCTTGGTCCGGTCGGACTTCGCGTTTTGGAACCGGCGGCTT
The DNA here is from genome assembly GCF_049747295.1 of Bradyrhizobium sp. SYSU BS000235. Classification (NCBI taxonomy): domain Bacteria; kingdom Pseudomonadati; phylum Pseudomonadota; class Alphaproteobacteria; order Hyphomicrobiales; family Nitrobacteraceae; genus Bradyrhizobium; species Bradyrhizobium sp. SYSU BS000235. The sequence goes on along the minus strand of NZ_JBMHJM010000001.1, from coordinate 1,304,659 downwards.
TGGCGAGGCAAACAGACCTCTGATGCGCGCAAACAGTTTGGGCACAGGTTGTGCCGATCCATCAAAATCAGGGTCTTCTGCCAGTTTGAGCTGGTTGATCACCGCAATGGCAATCGCCTTGGATTTGAGGATCTGAAGCTGATTCTCGAACTGGGCTCGATCGAGTGGCGAATCCGCGAGAATGGTTTGCTGTTGGAAATACTCGGCCTTCGGGTTCGCAAACAGAACCTTGGCCTGACCGGTATAGGTCGGAGGAGTGATCCGCAGGTAGATCACACTCAGCGCGACCGCGAGCGCTGTGACGAATAAAATCAGCAGGTATTGCCGTCTCAGGAAGCCGAAGGCGTAACTCACGAGGTCGCCGAGGCTTCCCTGTTCGCCTTGATCCCACGCGGGTTCATTTCCCGCCAGTGAGCGCGATCGGTCGGCTTGAAGCATATGAAGCATTTAAATGGTCCATTTACCTGGCAATTTCGGGGATCGCGTAAGTGGCTCTGAGTAGCGCCTTTACCATTAAAGTCATTATCTACCGTGAGTATTGCATTTAATTTATTTATATCCAATAATTCAAATAATGCTCGCGGAATTTAATTGTTTTACGATTAATTGAGGTTGGGGTCTTGCCGGGTCTCGCGTTCCTTGGTCAAAAAGCGGCCGTCATCTGTGTTCTGCGCGAGCTGTCGCAAGGGGGCGTCCCATGCGGCTAGACATCCAGACCCTGCCAATTCCTGACGTGAAATTGATACGAACGTCTCGCATCGCCGACGTCCGCGGCTATTTTTGCGAGACCTATGTCCGGCCGGCGTTTTTCGAGCACGATCTCGATTACGATTTTATCCAGGATAATCAGTCGAGCTCTGCACGAGCCGGAACCATTCGAGGTCTCCATTTTCAGCAACCGCCATTTGCGCAGGCAAAGCTTGTTCGTGTGCTCAACGGCCGAATTCTCGACGTGGTTGTTGATCTTCGTCGGTCGTCCGCGAGCTATGGACAGCATGTTGCGGTCGAGTTGAGTGATACTGACGACGATCAGCTTCTTGTACCGGCAGGGTTTGCGCACGGCTTCTGCACATTAGAGCCGAATACTATCGTTCTTTACAAAGTCGATGCAGTCTATTCGGCAGCTCATGATCGGGGCCTCAATTGGGCCGATCCCAAACTTGCAATCAAATGGCCGGTCACGATGGAAAACGCGGTCCTCTCGGACAAGGATCGTAAATTGCCGATGCTTGATGAACTAACGCCTGTGTTTGATTAGACCGGTGGAGTGTTCGCGTGCGTGTATTGGTAACAGGCGGAGCAGGATTTATCGGGTCGGCTGTTTGCCGGCTGCTGGTGAGCCGGTATGGGATATCGGTCGTTAATCTCGACAAGCTGACATATGCCGCGAATCCCTGTTCTCTCGATTTGATTGCCGCAGATCGGAGATATGTTTTCGAGCGCGCCGACGTCTGCGACCGCTCGGCGCTGGATGCGATTTTTACGAAGTATTGCCCGACCGCGGTGATTCATCTCGCCGCCGAAAGCCACGTCGACCGCTCGATCACGGGAGCCGCGGCGTTCATCGATACGAATTTCGTCGGAACGTATCAGCTCTTGGAAGCCGCACGGCATTATTACGCGACGTTGACGCCGGACCGTCGCAAGGAATTTCGATTTGTGCATGTCTCGACTGACGAGGTCTATGGCTCGCTCGGCGCTGAAGGGCGCTTTTGCGAAGACACGCCATATCGTCCGAGCTCTCCCTATTCGGCCAGCAAGGCTGCTTCGGATCACCTCGCGCATGCCTGGTTCAAGACCTACGATTTGCCCGTCATTGTTTCCAACTGTTCCAACAACTATGGACCCTACCAATTCCCCGAGAAGCTCATTCCGCTGATTATTCTCAATGCGATCGAAGGGAAGCCGTTGCCGGTCTATGGGCAGGGCACCAATGTTCGCGACTGGCTCTATGTCGAAGATCATGCGGAGGGGCTGATCACTCTGCTCTCCAATGGACGGCCAGGAGAAAAATACAACTTTGGCGGCGACAGCGAACGGACCAACCTCGAGGTCGTCGAGCGGATCTGTTCGACCCTCGATGACGTGAGCCCCGGCCCGCAGCCGAGACGATCCCTCATCAAATTCGTCGCTGACCGGCCAGGGCACGATCTGCGCTACGCGATCGACGCCTCCAAAGCGCACCGCGAACTCGGCTGGAGACCGCGTCAGACATTCGATGATGGAATTGAGAAAACCGTACACTGGTATCTCGAGAACAACGCATGGTGGGGACCGTCGCGACAGACGGTCTACAAGGGAGAGCGTCTTGGCCTTGCCGAAGCATCGCTCTGAACGTCCATGGGCTGACCGCCCAATCTTTGTTGCCGGCAAGAGCGGACAGCTGGCGCATTGCCTGCACGAAGTGGAATCCCCGGCATGCTGAAAGGAATCGTTCTCGCAGGCGGCAGTGGAACGCGGCTTTATCCAATCACGCGCGGCGTGAGCAAGCAGCTATTGCCCGTCTATGACAAGCCGATGATCTATTATCCGCTGTCGACCCTTATGCTTGCAGGCATTCGCGATATTCTTATCATCACGACGCCGGAAGATCATTGTCAGTTCGAGCGCCTGCTCGGAGACGGCAGTCAATGGGGCATTCACCTGTGTTATGCGGAGCAGTCAAAGCCCGCCGGGCTGGCGGAAGCGTTTATCATTGGAGCGGATTTTATCGGCGATGACCGGGTCGCCATGGTGCTCGGCGACAACATTTTTTTTGGCCATGGACTGCCGGACATGTTGAAGGCGGCTGTTCGGCGGGAGGAGGGCGCAACGGTCTTCGCCTATCACGTCCGTGATCCGGCCCGCTATGGCGTTGTGACATTTGACGGCGATGACAGGCCCATCAGCATCGAGGAGAAACCGCTGCAGCCGCGTTCGAACTGGGCGGTCACGGGTTTGTATTTTTTCGACAACGATGTGGTGCGCTTCGCCAAGGACGTGAAGCCGTCAGCACGTGGCGAGCTTGAAATCACGGATCTTCAGCTGCGCTACCTTTCGACCGGTGCGCTCCATGTTGAAAGAATGGGTCGTGGGTTTGCGTGGCTCGATACCGGAACGTTCGAATCGTTGATCGACGCTGCAAGCTTTGTTCAGACCCTTGAGACCAGGCAGGGGATGAAGGTCGCCTGTCTGGAAGAGATCGCGTTTCGGCAGGGATTTATCGATCGCGGTCAGGTCCTGAGCCTCGCAAAGTCACTCGAGAAAAGCGGTTATGGCAATTACCTGGCCGGTATTGTCGAAGCATACAGATGCGGTGATGCCCGATGAACATCAGCCCTGAGTTTAACGGGAAACGTTGTCCAGAAAGGCCCGGTCGCAATTCACCGCTGATCGATTATGCCTTGCACGGGCTCCAGCAATGCTGGATGCCAGACCTTGGCCGCTGGTCGCACATCTATCACCTTGATGGGCGGCCTCAGCCGAACGAATCCGTGCCGCACAGTGATGTGTTCTACACACTCAACGTGCTTCTGGGACTATCGCGGGTGAAGCACGTTCCGGAACAAATCGACCGGGCGGCGATTTTTGAGCAGAATGTATCGCTGCTGCCGAACTTACCCGTCAGGGACTATGCTTATGGCATGGCGCTGTGGACGGCAGCGGAATCGGGATTTGAAATCCCCGGCGACATTGCGCGTCATATCGATAAATTGCTCTCGGACAGAGACAATTGGCGCCGATTTAAGGCGCAAGATCTCGGGATGCTGCTGACGGGAGTCATTGCTCAGCTGAAGGCGGGCGAAGAACGTTGGCGGAAGTTTGCTCAGCCGTTGTTTTCTTTTCTTGCGGAACGATATCACAGCAAGTCCGGATTATTCTTCGATGCGTCCGTCGGCTATCGGCGCCGATTTGCGTCCTTCGCGACACAGACCTACCTGACGCTGGCGTGTTTTCATTATGGCGAGTTTACGGGGGACAGGACTGCAATTGCTATGGCGAGGTCATGTACGCGTGACCTGATCAGTCTGCAGGGCCCGCGCGGCGAATGGCCCTGGTTCTTCGATGCCGCGCAGGGGCAGGTTCTCGATTTTTACGAGGTTTACTCGGTCCATCAATATGGAATGGCGCCCGCATTTCTCGAATTGGCGGAACGGCACGATGTGCCCGTTGCGAAGGCAGCCTTGATCAAGGGCTTCCGATGGGTGTTGGGACACAATCAACTGCAGCGATCGATGTTGGTGCCTGAGCTGCACTTGTCCATTCGCTCGCAGGTCCGCGGCGGTGAACTGCGCACCAACAAACTGCGGATGATACGCGCGGTGCAGCACGCATATTTACCCCGGCCGGCTCGCCTGATCGATTCCGCAAACGTGGCCTTGCGCATGGAATGCCGGAGCTACGAACTAGGTTGGATTCTGTGGTCATTTGGCCAACGAGTGGATTTGACCGAGCTGACTCACGCGCAGGAGTTCACGAAATCCTGATCCGGCGCAGCTTGAGCGCATCGCTATTGAAATGGGCGATCAAACCCCCGCTTCGCGATTCCAGACCACGGTTTTGCTCTCTCGCAGAAGGCTGAGCATTTTTCGCGCGCGGTGAGCGCGAATGGCCACAAGGACCAGGATCGCTTTGCTGCGCGCGGCTATGCCCTCGATCCGATCGCTCGCGATGACTTTTGTGAAGTCAATCATCGGAGATGCCAACACAGCCAGCGCGCGGGCGGTCCAGCGCAGTTTCCAGCCCGGCTTCTCCTGAGCCATGTTCAAGTAATGTTGAATCTGGCGATCCCACTTCACGCAGAGTTCCTGAAGCGATCGCCGCGCCGGATGGAAGACGATCATCTCCGGCACATAGCGAAACTGCAGGCCGGTGCTCAATGCGCGGCGTCCCCAGTCCATGTCTTCTGCGACGTGAATGCCTGCGAACGGACCAACCTTGTCAAAATCGGATCGGCGAACCACCAGATTGCCGGTTCCGGAAAAGCCGTGCTGTTCGATATAGAGCTTGAAGCGATAGGCGAAGACGCCCTCATAGGCTTCGATTGCGGTGTAGGCCTTGTCTTCTCGCCAGATCCTGACGTCGCCACCGAGAATGGTCCGATCTGGAGAGGTTCGAAACGCCCGCTCTGCGCTGAGAAGCCAATCCGGATGCGCGCGGCAATCGGCGTCAATGAATGCGAGGAATTCACCGGATGCTTCGCGGGCGCCGGTATTGCGCGCTGGCCCCGGACCTGGCTGAGATTCACTCAACAGACGTACACCGGAGTGACGGGCGATCACCTCGTGCGGCGGCGAAGCCGATCCATTGTCGACCACGATAATCTCGAAACATGTTCGATCGAGCCGCTGCGCATCGAGGCTGGCCAGACAGGCCTCGAGTTCACCGCTCTGATTTAGATGCGGGATGATGACTGAAAATAGCGGTCTATCCATTTCCATACGGGTTCCTGCCGAGATCTTCGCTGCACACCGCGTTCGTTCATCCGTGCGTGGTCAAGACGATCGTGAGCTTCCGCATTAACGCTGATTCACGAGTTTCGATTATTTTCCGTTTTATATATCAAATTAAATCCGGATTTCTTGTAATTAAATAATTAAAGGTATAGCCTGTTTTCCGCAGTGCGGTTAATTGCCGTAAATATTAGATAACCACCTGATTTGTATATTGTTTTCATTGCTCGTGTTTTCGGAGTGAAAAATGCGGGAAAATCTCTTGGGGTGTCCAGTTGATATTCTGTCGATGGCCGAAACCGTCGATCTTGCTCGCGATGCGATGCGCAGCCGTATCAGGTTGCAACACGTCGCGCTGAATGTCGCGAAACTTGTGAATGCGCGTTGGGACCCCGTGCTTTCGGCGGATGTTGCCGAGAGCGATGTGATCGGAATCGACGGAATGGGAATTGTATGGGCGGCTCGACTTGTCGGGTTGCCCGTCAAGGAACGTGTTTCCGGCGTGGACCTGCTGAACGAATTGCTCGGTGTCTGCGCGAAGGAAGGATTCAGGCCTTACTTTCTCGGTGCGACGCATGAGGTTTTGCAGCGGTCCGCAGCGCGGGTCCTCGATCAGTATCCGACCCTCCAGTTTGCGGGGTTGAGAGACGGCTATTTCTCACCGGAACAGGAGCCCGAGATCGTCGACGGGATTCGAGCCAGCGGAGCAGACTGTCTGTTTATTGGAATGCCGACGCCGCGGAAGGAAAGATTTCTCGCGGCACATCGGGATGAGTTGAACGTCCCCTTCATCATGGGCGTCGGGGGCTCGTTCGACATCCTGTCCGGCCAAACGCAGCGCGCTCCGGTTCATATGCAGAACGCAGGGCTTGAGTGGCTCTATCGCATCTATCAGGAACCACGGCGGATGTGGTGGCGCTATGCGAAGACCAACACGGTATTCGCCGGAATTCTCGCACGCGCGGTTGTTGAACACAGCCTGCATGGAGTTCTGGGGCAGCGAAGTGCGCCAGTCAGTTCTACGACCCGGTCGAGGGGGTAGGGCGTGCAGAAGCAAGGTGTGTTGTAGGGGCGCGTATCGATGTCTGAATTTGAAAAAGTCGCCGTCGTCGGTCTTGGTTATATCGGTTTGCCGACGGCCGCGTTGATTGCCAGCCGCGGCTTCAAGGTTATTGGCGTCGATACCAATCCGGATATCGTCAAGACGGTGGCGTCCGGCGCTATCCATATCATCGAGCCGGATCTCGATGGTCTCGTTCAGAAAGTCGTGTCAAACGGATCGCTGACGACGACCAATGAGCTGGTGCCGGCCGATGTCTTCATGATCGCGGTGCCGACCCCCATCGATGAGGAGAACCATCCTGATCTCTCCTGCGTGATGGCCGCGGTCGATCGCATTGCCGATATTCTCGTCCCAGGCAATCTGCTGATCCTGGAATCGACGTCGCCGATTGGGACAACCGAAAAGATTGCGAAGAAGATTTTAGAGAAGCGGCCAGACCTCAGTGTCGGTGCGACGAACGGCGGCTCCGGCATTCATGTGGCGTATTGTCCTGAGCGCGTTTTGCCGGGACGAATTCTTTCGGAACTCGTGAACAACGATCGCTGCATCGGCGGCATCAGCTCTGCATGCGCGCGACGTGCTCAACGGTTTTACAAGATGTTCGTCAGAGGGGCTTGCGTTGCGACGACGGCACGCACGGCCGAGCTGGTGAAGCTGACGGAAAATGCCTATCGGGACACCAACATTGCCTTCGCCAATGAACTGTCCATGATTTGCGACCGCCACGACATCAATGTCTGGGAGGTCATCGATCTCGCCAACCGGCATCCCAGGGTGAACGTGCTGCGGCCGGGGCCGGGGGTCGGCGGCCACTGTATCGCGGTTGATCCGTGGTTCATCATCGATTCCGCGCCGGACCTTGCGCGGGTGATGAGGACCAGCAGGGAGGTCAACAATCAGAAGACGGCCACAATCGTTGAGCGTGCCGTCGCGTTGATCGACGATCACCCTTACGCAAATGTTGCGTGTTGCGGCTTGGCCTTCAAAGCGAATGTCGACGATCTGCGGGAAAGCCCCGCGCTCGAAATCGCGCTGCATCTGGCGGAAAAGTACGGTTCACGTATCAAGGTCGTTGAACCCAATATCCGTCGTCTTCCTCAGGACTTGGCGAAACACGGCGCTGAAATGATGGGCGTCGATGAAGCCTTGCGGTCTTGCGAGATCGCTCTCCTTCTGGTCGATCACGACGAATTCAAGATGACGCCGATCGCCGAGCGTCGGCATCTCGACGTGATCGATACCCGCGGCATCTGGCAGGACATGCCGATCAGAACGTGATGTTCGTATCGCCAAGTTTTCATTCATATTTGAGCATGTGAGTATCAGATGCAAAACGGATTGATAGGCATCGGGGTTATCGGATACGGCTATTGGGGTCCGAACCTCGTACGTAATTTCATGAACGGTGACGTAGCGCGTGTGATCGCCGTCAGCGATCTCGATCCGGCCAAACTTACCGCCAGCAAGCGGCTTTATCCCGGATTGGAGACGACAACCAACTTCCGCGACCTGCTCAAGAATCCAGCTGTCGACGCGGTTGCGATCGCGACGCCGGTCCACACGCACTATGAGCTTGCGCTCGCCGCACTGAAGGCGGGAAAGCACGTCTTCGTGGAGAAGCCCCTGGCGGAAACGTCCGAACAAGTTCTTCACCTGATCGAGGAAGCAGACCGGCGGAAGCTGACGTTGATGGTCGATCACACCTTCCTTTATACGCCGGCTGTTCAGAAGATCCGCCAGCTCGTGGAAGAGCAAGCCCTGGGTGACATCTATTACTACAATGGCATCCGGGCGAGCTTAGGTCTGTTTCAGAGCGACGTGAACGTGATCTGGGATCTCGCCGTTCATGACATTTCCATCATCCAGCACATTTTCGATCAACAGCCGATCGCGGTTTCCGCGACGGGCACATGCCATGTGGCCGGAACGCCTGAAAATATGGCGCACGTCGCGCTGTTCTTTCAGAACAACTGCGTCGCGCACATCAGCGTCAACTGGCTCTCACCGGTCAAGATTCGGCAGACCCTCGTGGGCGGCAGCCGCAAGATGATCGTGTATGACGATCTCGAGCCGACCGAGAAGATCAAGGTCTACGATAAGGGCATCACCGTCAACGGATCTGCGGAAAAAGCCCGTCAGCTGCGCATTGGATATCGCGCGGGCGACATGTGGGCGCCGCATCTTGCCGCGAAGGAGGCGTTGCAGACCGAAGCGGAGCACTTCATCGATTGCCTGTGCAACGGGAAGACGCCGATTTCAAACGGAACGAGCGGGCTTCGCGTCATCGAGATTCTGGAGGCCGCATCCCGGTCAATTGCCGCACAAGGCAAGCCGGTTCGTCTGAAATCAAACGCCAGGTTGAAAGAGGCGGCGGTGTGATTACCTCAGCCTTCGGGCTGGCGCACCTGCCCATGTCTGTCGTTCGGGAACATCGGTCAGCACAACCGACCCCATGCCGATGATCGCGTATGCGCCAATTGAGAGATTTTCGCGTATCAGGCAACCTTGACCGAGATAGGCGCCATCACCGACACGTACGCCGCCGCCGAGCGTGGCCCGACCAGCCATCGTTACGCCAGATCCAAGCGCGTCGTCATGGGTGAGCAAGACATGCGGCATTGCCACGAAATATGGCCCGATGGTGATGGGAGCGGTGACCACTGCGCCGGCCAACACGATCGAGCCTTCGCCAATGATGGTGCCTGGTGCGATCGAGGCCGCGGGATGTACGATGGTCGCCCAGCGGTCTAACGGCACAGCGAGCCGTTCGGTCAATTGCAGCCGGGCAGTCGGACGCTGCGCCGACGCAACACACGGGACGAGCGCCGCATCGGGATAATCGTGCGCCCGATCCGTTGCGCCAAGCACTGGAAGGCCGTCGACCTCTTCGCCGTGCCGCTTCGGGTTATCGTCCAGAAATCCAATGGGGCGCCAAAGATCGGGTTGGGCGCGGACTGCCACCAGGGTTTCCCTGGCCAGTCCTCCGGCGCCGAGCAACAGTAATGGTCGAGCTGTCATGCCATAGCCGTGACGTGAGAAATATCAGTGAAGAGGGGGCGGTGTTTTTGCAAAGGAAGGGTATTGCCGGCGGAGAATGCGGCCTGATACGCCGGTCGCAGTATAGGCAAAATCCTTGGCCTGCTCGAAGAGCGATGTGCGATCGTCAATCGCAGACAGATAAATATGCTCCTGTAATTTTGCGGCACGATGCAGGCTGAAACGATCGATCACCAGTTGCCGCGCCGATGCGCTGAGGTCGCGCCGCAAGTCAGCTGAGTTGGTCAACTGCTGCAGAGCCATTCCTAGTGCCGGTGCGCCGGCGCCAAGCGATCCCGGACCTGTTCCGTACCACCCTTGCTTCAAGAAGCGAGATACGCTCGCGGGCGTGAGGATTTCGCTGAAACCGTCCTCGCCGATGACGATCAGGGGCTTGCCGAAAGCCAGCGCGCGCAACGCCGAGCCACCCATTCCAATAACGATGTCCGCAGCGGCATAGGCCGTGCGCGGATCCGCCATTTCGCCGGCCAATAGGACGGCTTGCCTGCCTGCGGTCGCGTTTGCGGCGGCGGCTTGGGCCGCGACCTGGTCGTGCATGGGGCCGCCTCCAACAATCACCAGGCGAACGCGCTGCGAGCGCGCCAACTCACCGACAGCGTCACAGGCGGTTAACAATCCCTCGAGCTTAAGAGCCGACGCCAGCCGCGACACAATGACGACAAGCAGTTCATCGTCGCGAATGCCGTGGGTCTTGCGGAATTCACGGCCATCAACCAAAGCGGGATCGTCACTGTCCGTGTCGACGGGGGGCTCGAGCAGCGTGATCTTGCTGCGGCCGCCGGCGATGGCAGTTTCGCGAAGCTCTTCAGTTCCAACAATGAGATGAATGGCGCGGGGAAAGGACCACTCCACGGTCATCGCCATAATCGTTCCCACCACGGGCGTGCCACACCGAAGCTTGGGACCGAAAAAGGCCTCCATGACAGGGCCCCATTCATAACCGTGCACGAGATCAATGCGACGGTCGCGTACGACGCGGACAAGCGTGCGGGCAATTCTCGCGGACGGCCAGCCGCGAAGCATCGGGATCTCGATGTGCTCCAGATCAAGGGCGTGGACGCGATCCACCATGGGGCCGGGTTCGGAGAGCACGATGACCTCGTGTCCAAGGTCTCTCACCGCTCCGGCCAATTGTACGGCATTGAGCTGCGATCCGCCGATTTCCATGGCATGCGGATAAACAAGCACTCTCATGTGATCTGTTCCGCCTCTCAATTCTCGACTTAGATATTCTGAACGGCGAGCCATCTCGGACCTTTTGGTCCGATGTCGCGATTCTTGGGACCTATCATCAGCCCCGTCAATGAGTTAACTATTTAAATATTCGCACCATTAAATATAGCGAGATTTAAATATTATTATATGCAAGATTGTTGTAAATAGTCGGCCGGACGGCCCGTGTTGGAAACACGATTAACGCGGAATCGCCATCGCTCTATTGAGGTAGGCTGCCCGGAAATCATGACCGAAGTCCACAAACCTCTCCTGTTCTCTGCACTCGAACGGTACGGCAGCTTCCTGTTCTTTGTGGTTTCCGCAGCCATTCTCGCCCGGCTGCTGTCTCCCGAAGAATACGGCATATTCGCCCTGGTCAGCGCCCTGACGAGCGTTATCGTGGCGTACTTCCAGGAGTTCGGAGGTTCAAACTACCTCATTCAAAGACCTTCGCTGTCGGAGCAAAACATCAGGACGGCGTTTACCGTTACCTTGTTGCTATCCTTGTCCATTGCTCTGGTTCTTTTCGGATTGCGAGATCTGGCAGCGCAGTTTTTCGGACAGGATGGCGTACGGATTGGAATCGCGCTGTGTGCGCTGAATTTCGTCCTCACGCCGGTTCCCGTGACGATTTCTGCTCTGTTGCGTCGACAGATGGCATTCGGCGCGCTTGCGCGGTGTAATCTGGCCGCAAACTTTGGATCTTCCTTAAGCTCTATTGTTCTGGCGGCGGCCGGCTACAGTTTCATGGCGCCGATCCTTGGCACGATCATCGGCACGCTGATTGCGACGACCCTTTTACTGATGTGCCAACGCAACTGGAGGATCTTCAAGCCATCGCTTGTGGGCTATCGCGATGTGTTCGAATTTGGCGCTTATTCCAGTGCCGTGGTGATCGTCAATGTGTTTTACCAATGGTCCCCGCAGCTGATCCTCGGACGTATCCTCGATTTCACCGCTGTCGGCCTTTACAGCCGTGCCGTGAGCATCACCCAGGTCTTCGACCGGCTTGTTCTGCAGGTCGTCAATCCGGTGATCATGCCGGCGATTGCAGCGCATGCGCGCGCCGGCGGAGATTTAAAGAAGGCCTACCTCGACGCCGTCACGCTTGTCAGCGTCCTGCACTGGCCTTGCCTTATTTTTATTGCTTTGCAAGCCAACCACATCATCCTGGTTTGGCTTGGGCCCACGTGGGTTGACATTGTCCCACTCGTGCAAGTGCTGTGCATCGCCTCACTTTCGATGTTCGCCGCGTGCCTGACATATCCGGTCCTTGTTGCTGTTGGCAGGGTACGCGACACGTTGCTGGCGTCGTTGATTTCACTGCCGCCATCGTTGGCTGTCATCTTCGCGGCCGCTTTCTTCGGTGTGCAGGCTGTTGCCGCATCCGCTCTGTTGACGCTGCCATTCCAGGCACTGATCGCGATCTATTTTGTCGGCAGGCAGCTGTCGTTCACGGCCTCAGATTTTTTGCACGCCGTATTGAAGAGCGTTGTCGTCACCGCCTGGATGGTAGCCGGTGTCCTGCTGAGCATTCTGTGTTGCAAATACGGTGGTGCGGGGCCGATTATTGGTCTGTTGTCGGGAAGTATTCTTGCGGCGGCAGGATGGTTTGTCGGCCTGGTTCTGACCCGTCACCCGTTGCTCCCTCAGATAAGGATGGCCATCCGCGGTATACTGCCGCTCGGCCGGGCCGGCTTTCGACAATTACGGCGTCACTCAAGCTGAAGGAATAGTTCATGCCGATCGCAAAGGACGTGCAACTGGGCAAAGACGTCAAAATCTTTCACCCGGACCTAGTCAACCTGTATGGCTGCCTGATCGGCGATGAAACCAAAATTGGGACTTTCGTTGAAATTCAGGCGGGAGCAAAAGTAGGTGCCCGCTGCAAGATTTCCTCGCATTCCTTCATTTGTGAGGGGGTGACCATCGAAGACGAGGTTTTCGTCGGGCATGGGGTCATGTTCATCAACGACAAATTTCCCAGAGCGACAACGTCGACAGGCGAATTGCAGGGACCTGAGGATTGGAAGGTGGAGACCACGCGGGTTGGCCGGCGCGCGTCCATTGGATCAAATGCGACGATCCTGTGCGGTGTTATCATCGGGGAGGGCGCCGTGATCGGTGCGGGAGCTGTGGTGACCCATGACGTCGCGCCCAACATGACCGTCGCTGGATGCCCGGCACGGCCTATGAGGTCAGAATCGGGTGAGGAGGCTGAAGCGCAGACCCTTATCCCCGGCGTCTGGCCTGAAAGAATGTCCCGTTAGTATTAAATAATGCAATATTTATTTCTAGTTGCGAATTAAATCGTATTATTCTAGCGTGAAAATATATTTAATTTAGGCGCTGGATGGTCCAGCAAAAATTGTGATCGTCCATGGGCAGGATGCGTGCGCGCGATAAGAGCGTCTCAGCTTGCATCGGGTCGATGGAGACGGGGGATAGCCCTTGATACCGTTTCTCGATTTGAAAGCGCAGTACCGTCAACTCAAGCCGGAAATCGATGAGGCCATCAGCCGGGCGCTTGAAAGCGCACAGTTCGTGCTCGGTCCAGAAGTCACTTCATTCGAGGAGCGATTTGCTTCGTACTGCGGAGCCGCGCATTGCAAGGCAGTCAGCAGCGGCACATCCGCGCTGCATCTGGCGCTTTTGGCGGCGGGAGTGGGTCCCGGTGATGAAGTGATCACCGTGCCCATGACATTCGTCGCCACCACAGCGGCCATTCTTTATTCCGGCGCGAAGCCTGTCTTCGTGGACGTTCACCCTGATACCTGGACGATGGATCCGGCGTTGATTGAAGCCGCCATCACGCCGCGAACCAAGGCGATCTTGCCCGTGCATCTGCATGGGCTGATGGCCGATATGGATGCGATTACTGCGATCGCCCGGCGCCATCAGTTGATTGTCATTGAAGACGCCGCTCAGGCTCATGGTGCGGAATACAAAGGCCGCCGAGCAGGTTCGATCGGCAGTCTGGGCTGTTTCAGCTTTTATCCCGGCAAGAATCTAGGTGCATACGGTGAAGGCGGTGCTGTCGTTTGTAACGATCCCGAGCTGGCGCAACGTGTCGCGCTCTTGAGGGATTGGGGACAGGAGTCGAAATACAATCACGTTGTCGCCGGGTACAATTATCGCATGGATGGCATCCAAGGCGCGATATTGAATGTAAAGATGAAATATATCGAAGATTGGACGGAGGCGCGGAGAGCTGCAGCTGCTCGCTACGACCGTCTTCTCGAAGGCCTCTCGGTCAAGCGTCCATCCGCTGCCCCCTACATGCGGCACGTCTATCACGTCTACTCCGTCCAGCTCGCGCAACGCGATCATGTTCAGGCCGCGCTCCAGGCGGCCGGCGTCGCCACAGGAATTCACTATCCGGTACCTGTTCATCTGCAGAAGGCGTACGCGCAGTTGGGCTATCGCGCGGGTGATTTTCCGGTCACGGAAATGTTGGCTCGCCAGTTCCTTTCGCTTCCGATTTATCCGGAGCTCCAGACTGGTCAGATTTCGATGGTGACCTCCGAATTGAAGAACGCATTGCTGATAGAGGCGGCGTGATTTGTGTTCGCCCCCGCGTTGTTGGCAACGCGAATGGGTAACCGGCAAGGGGAAGTATCGTGGCGGATTTAAAAGGCAAACGGGTTCTGGTAACAGGCGGCGCCGGCTTCATCGGATCGAATATTGTCGACCTGCTCTGCGATGAAGGTTGCATCGAGATCGTAGCCCTCGACAACATGGTGCGAGGGCGTCCGGAAAACCTCACCCGCGCACTTTCGCATGGGCCGGTTCGCCTGGTTCACGGCGATATTCGCGACGACCGGTTGATGACAGCCCTCGTGAAGTCGGCAGATATCGTCTTTCATCAGGCGGCTTTGCGCATCACGCATTGTGCTGCCGAACCTCGGCTGGCGATGGAGGTGATGGTGCAGGCGACGTATGATCTTCTCGAACGGTGCGTCAAGCACGACGTCGAGAAAGTCATCGCCGCCTCCTCTGCCTCGGTGTACGGGATGGCCGATCAGTTTCCGACGACTGAGCACCAGAATCCTTACGACAATCGGACATTGTACGGCGCCGCGAAGGCCTTCAACGAAGGCCTGCTGCGAACCTTCTATGACATGCACGGTCTCGATTACGTCGCGTTCAGATATTTCAACGTGTATGGCGATCGAATGGATATTCATGGCCGCTATACCGAGGTGCTCATCCGCTGGATGGAGCGGATCGAAAGTGATCTGCCTCCGGTCATCTTCGGAAACGGCCAGCAAACCATGGATTTCGTGCATGTCCGCGACGTTGCGCAGGCCAATATCGCGGGGGCCAGGACGAAGGCTACTGACGAGGTGTTCAACGTGGCCAGCGGCACCGAGACCAGCCTCGTTGAGCTGGCTGAGATGCTCGCATTGGTGATGGGCAAGACGCACCTGACTCCTGAATTCGCACCCGAGCGGTCTGTGAATCCAGTGCCTCGCCGTCTCGCGTCGACGGCGAAGGCGGAAAAGATGCTCAATTTCCGCGCGACCATCTCACTGCAGGAGGGATTGGCCGAACTTGTCGAATGGTGGCGCTCGGAACGAGATTATTTGGCAACGCCAAGCAAACAACAGGTACTGGGCTCGTGATTCCGATTGCTTTACCTCTGCTCGATGCAACGGAAGCCGATGCTGCCCGCGACGCCGTGCTGTCGGGTTGGGTTTCGCAGGGACCGCAAGTCGCCGCCTTCGAGAGGGAATTCGCAAACCTAGTTGGCGCGCGGCATGCCTGTGCGGTCTCAAATTGTACGACCGCACTTCATCTGGCCTTGCTCTCTTTGGACCTTGCTCCAGGCGACGAAGTCATCACTGCAAGCCACTCGTTCATCGCGAGCGCAAACAGCATTCGATACTGCGGCGCTGTTCCTGTCTTTGCGGACATCGATCCCGAAACATACAATCTGGATCCGGTGAGCGTCGAGGCTGCGATCACGGACCGAACGCGTGCAATTCTTGTCATTCACCAGATGGGTATGCCGTGCGATGTGGCGTCCTTGTCGACGCTCGCGGACCGCCACAACATTGTCCTGATCGAGGACGCGGCCTGCGCCGCCGGAAGTCAGATCAAAGTCAATGGACAATGGGAGATCATCGGAAAGCCCCATGGCGCCATCGCATGTTTCTCCTTTCATCCGCGAAAGGTGATTACGACGGGCGAGGGCGGCATGCTCACCACATCCGATCCGGATGTTGATCGGAGGTTCAGGCTCAGTCGCCAGCACGCCATGAGTGTCCCGGACACGGTCAGGCATGGCGCTCAGCAGGTGATCTTCGAAGATTACTTGTTTGTCGGATATAACTATCGCATGACCGATGTTCAGGCGGCCGTTGGGCGCAAGCAACTGCAGCGCCTGCCTGAGCTGGTCGCCCGCCGCCGGTCGATCGCGGCACGCTATGACGAGTTGCTGGGAAACATCGACGGGTTGCGCTTACCGACCGAGCCGAACTGGGCGATGTCAAACTGGCAGAGCTACTGTGTCCGGCTGCCGGATCGGCTGGATCAGAAGGCTGTTATGCAGAGCCTCCTCGACCAGGGGATTGCAACGCGGCGCGGCATTATGTGCTCACATCGCGAAGCGCCGTATCGCGATCAGAAGCACCAGGATCTGCGCCAGTCCGAACTCGCGCAGGATCACGCAATTCTTCTGCCCATCTACGCCCAGATGCAGGATGGCGATGTCGAGATTGTCGCAGATGCCTTGAAGAAGGAGCTGTGCGGGTGACAGCGACGGTGCAGAACCTGGTCCGAAGTGCGCCCGCACCCGAGCAACTGCGGGTGCTGGTTGCGATTGCGAGCTACGGACACGGAAACGACAAGTATCTGCATCAGCTGCTCGCGGAATACCGCGCGATGCCGTTCAGCGTCGATATCGTCATTCTCTCAAATATCGAAAAGCGGCCCAGCCCCGAAATCGAATGCTTGGTCGGGTTGCCGAACAAGAATCCGTGGTCACTGCCGTTTTCTCATAAACGCTTGTTCGCCGATCGTCTCGATCGGTACGATCTCTTCATTTATTCGGAAGACGACATCCTCGTCACAGAGAAGAATATCAGGGCGTTTCTTGACGCAAGCTACGCTCTGAGAGAGGATGAGATTCCCGGCTTTCTGCTTGTCGAGAAGGGCACGGAAGGGAACGTCAGCTATCCTCAGGTTCACGGCTTCTTCCATTGGGATTGTGAGTCGGTGCGGGTTCGCGACGAATTCACGCTCGCGCATTTCACCAACCAGCATGCGGCCTGCTATCTGATAACGCGGAAGCAACTTGCGAAAGCAATTCAATCCGGGGGATTCGTTGTTGCTCCGCATGAGGGCAAATACGATCTTCTTTGCAGCGCCGCAACAGATCCCTACACCCAATGCGGCTTCACCGAACTGGTGCCGGTTTCGCATCTGGAGGAGTTTTCTCTCCATCACTTGCCAAACAAGTATATCGGCCGAATGGGAGTCGACGGCAACGAGCTTGATGGACAAATCGAGACGCTGAAGAGAATAGCCGCGAATGAGATTCAGGGCGACACGCTTCTCAATGGTGAGACTAGCCTGTGGCGCGGGATGTACTCGAAATTGTACTATGAGGCGGTTCATCGCGAGGCGATTGCGCGGATCCCGGCGTCTGCGCGAAACATTCTCTCTGTCGGGTGCGGTTGGGGCGCAACCGAAATGTCATTGGTTGAGAATGGCATGCGTGTGGTTGCTGTCCCCCTCGATCCGGTCATTTGCAGCCGCGCGTCCACCAAGGGCGTCGAGGTGGTCTACGGCGGACTGGAAGGAGCGCGCGCGCAGCTTGAAGGAATGCAGTTCGATTGCATTCTTTATCTGAACATCCTTCATCTGGTGCGAGACCCGGCCGAGGTACTTAATTTCTTCAAGGATTTCGGCAAACCGGGATCACCGATCATCGTGCAAAGTCCGAATATGCGCAGTCTACCCGAATTGTGGGAAAAACTGCGGAACGGTCAGCTCAACAGGCCGCTCAATTTTCCGGCGTCCGGAGTGCACTTCAGTTCGAAGAACAATATTCGCAGGTGGTGCGAGCGTGCGGGATACTCAATCGCTCGGACAGAGGGCCTTCTGCATCGTCGTGTGGCCTCTCTGAGCGGGTTAGCTTCCAGTACGATGGGGCTTCCCCTTGCACCGGAGATTATCAGCGTTGCGACGAGAAACTGACGCAAGGATCGCAGGTCCGCGGGATCTTCGTGCGAATGTCTCTCGTGTGGAACGTACAGTAGGCAAGATGCGCCGTTTGAAGCGGCGAGTGGATTTAGGTTATTCAGCAGGAGCGGCAGCGTGACCACCGGCACGGTCGGGTTGGGTACGGACGTCGGCAGCAGAGCGTACCAGCGCCCCTTCAAGATGGCGCCGGCCCGCGCGGATCGCGGCCGTCCTGATTATCTTGCTGCGTGGTTGATCCTGGTGGGATTGATATTACCCGCCTGGGAGATGCACATCTTCATTGCGGGTTCGAAGTTCACGGCTGGCCGCATGGGCGTCACGCTGCTGTTCTTCCCCGCCTTTCTCGTGATGTTGCGACCCGGCCGTCGTTTGCAGACGGCCGATTTTCTGGCGTTCTGCACGGTCTTTTGGATGATGATCGCCGCCGGTTCGGCCGCAGGCTTCAGGGGCATCTTTTCCGCGGGAGCGACGAGCCTTGAATTCATTGCAGGGTATTGGGCTGCGCGGGCGTTTATCTTAAGTCCAGCGGCGCTCGACAGCTTCGTTCGCGTGTTGAAAATACTGACGATTGCCGCAGTGTTGCTCGCTGTTCTTGATGCCGTGAGCGGACGCTGGATCTCTCACGACATTGCAGCCGCGATATTCCAGAGCCCGGTGTTGTCGCCGGTGTTTCGCGGAAACATGATTAGGGCGACATCGACGTTTGACCATCCGATCCTATTCGGCTCGTTCTGTGGGACCGTTCTGGCGATCTTCCTGTTCTGGGAGAAAAATCCCGTCAAAAGAATATTCTATGCGGGCGTCTGCTTTCTGGGCTGCTTCCTGTCCCAATCGTCCGCTGCACTGATGTGCTTTACGCTGACGCTCTTTGCCTATTTTTACGAGAAGTTGTTGCAGGGCTTCGCCAAGCGTTGGCTGGTGTTCTGGAGCGTATTCTCGGTCGGTCTGGTCGCTGTATTTCTGATCACAAATCATCCGATCGGGTGGCTGATCTCACACCTGACCTTAGATCCTGTGAGCGGCTACTATCGCATTTTGATTTGGGACTCGGCACTGGTCAGGATCGCGGAAAGCCCGATCTTCGGTTACACGGTCGAGTCCTTCGACGAAGATATTCTTGATGCCACGATCGACAGCGTGTGGCTGGTGGATGCGCTGCGGTTCGGCATGCCGGCCGTGGTTCTGATCATCCTTCTCAATATAGCGGCATGTTTGCCGACCAAGAGTATTCGAAACCGGTCGTCGAATGGCGCTTATATCGAAGACATGCATCTCGCCTTCACGATTGTGCTCGTGCTCTACATGTTTACCGGGATCACGGTCTATTTCTGGAATTACAGCTGGATATTCTGGGGTGTCTGCCTTGGCATCGCCGCGTCACTTCGGGAGATGGCGCTTCGTGAGGCGCGCTAGAAACCAGGACGTCGTCACGACACCGCCAGCGGCACCCGCTGTGCGTCCTCGTCGATCAGATACCAGGTGAATGTGACCGGGCGTTTGGCGACGCCGGGAATGAAGTGCCCCTGCCGATAGATGTAGGGTCGATATCCAAACCCGCTTAGAAAGTGGCTGAGAGAATCCGGCGGGAAGGCGCACATCAGCGCCGGCTTGTGTCGCAAAAGGGTCTGCTGCGCGCCTTCTAATATGCTTCTCTCCGCGCCTTGCGCATGCAGCTTCATGAGGCGAGGGCAGAGTTCGAGAGAGTCGAGCGTCTTGCAGATAACGGGATGTTCCTCAACGGTGAGTTTTGTTTCGTCGAACAGATACATTCTGCCGGGATCGCGCAGCCATTCGGTCGCGGTTTCATGCGACAGCGCCGACATTCCATCGCAGTCCCAATGACCGTAGGTCGGCACAAAGAATGCGATCATCCCGGCGTTTGCACCGAGGGCGCATGGGTCGATCTCAACGGTTCTGTCCCCATGATAGTGGGCAGCCAGCCGCTTGGCTGACCGAGGCTCCGGTTCGAAAGCGATGATATGTGCGCCGGGCGCCGCCTTTCGGAAGGCGGCAATGCTCTGCCCGCGATTTGCGCCGACATCGATGATCAGGCCCTTACCAACATCGAGCCATGGCACCCCGCCGAATTCCGGCTTGTTCACATAGGCTGCCGTGAAGTCCTTCGCGGCGAAGCGAGCGGCTGCTGCCCCCGGAACGCTGGCGTAAATATACCGTGCGAAGGCCTTTAATTTCATGGCGAGATGCCGGCTTAAGGAAGTTCAATAAAGTTAACGTGTTAAAGGCGTTTTTATTCGTGCAAGCATACAATAATACTGTGCCGGGAGCCAATTTATAATATTAAATATGGTTGCGTAGATTAAACAAGGCGAGGGCCTTGACGTGGACGGGTCTATAAAAGAGGCCGAGAGCACGCAGACGGCGCAGCGCGTGGCCGCAGTTGCTGTTGTTATCGTGGGGTTCAAGAATGCGGACGATATCGCCGGCTGCCTGACCGCGCTTTCCGCTTCCTTGCCGTCTCCAGGCTTCGACATTTTCATTTGCGAGAACGGGGGGCGACCAGCCTTCGAGCAGCTGCTCGATGAATTGCTGCAAGCCGATGGCCCGTGCGCTCCCGCGACTGATTTTGAGTGTTCCGATCAATTCCAGTCGGCCACTTTTGTGGACGTTCACCGTCTGCGCTTGCGCGAACGGCCTGGCTGCGATGTCTGGATCGGATGTGCTTCGGGCAATCTCGGATATGCAGGCGGGATCAACGCATGGCTTGGTCCGCTCGCGGAGCGCGACGGCTGGAAGGGAGTTTGGATTCTCAATCCGGACACCGAACCCGAGCGCGGCGCGCTCGCGGCATTGGTTGAGCATGCCGAAGCGACCGGCAAGGCCATGGTGGGAAGCACCATTCTCGACGGCGATGGATCCCGGTCCGTACGCTTTCGCGGAGGCGTTCACTGGCAGAAGCTCAGGGCACGAAGCGTGGCGATCGGGCTCGGAGACAGGGCTGATGCATTGCATGATGTGCAGCTCATTGAACGGGAGATGGATAGCCCCTCGGGCGCATCGATGTATGTGACGCGCGCCTGCATCGAAGCTATCGGTCCCATGGACGAGCGATATTTTTTGTTCTTCGAAGACTTGGACTGGGGCGTGCGGGCGAAGCAGTTCGGGCTGGGTTACGCAAGTGCATCCATCGTCGCTCATAAGCGCGGCACGACGACCGGATCGGCAAAAGCTCCCGGAGAAATACCCAAGCTCACGGTTTATCTCGAACATCGCAACGGCATTCATTTTGTCCGTCGCCACTTTCCGTGGGCGCTGCCCCTGCGCGTTGCTGCGTCATGTCTTTATTCCTTGCGTTTTCTGCTGCGCAACGCACCGGGCAACTCCCTTGCGGCCATTCATGGAATGGCCGCGGGCCTGATGGGCGAGGTCGGACAACCGAGCTGGCACCGGAATCAAGCAAAGTAGTTTTAAGGGCGCTTGCGCCGGAGATGCTGATGACCGCTCAGTTAGACGTGTTCATGCCGTTACCACTCACAAGGCGCGGGCCGAGTTACACATGCGGAATGCTCGCCAAAGGGATGGCCGATCCGGATTTCGATGTGACGATCGTCACGCCGCGTGCCCGCGCTTATCCCGTGTCGCCCGCTAAGGTCGTTCAGACGCTTCCGCACTGGGCCAGGTACGTGCCGTTCCGCTGGATCAGGTCGATGGCCGAAACCAATATCGAGGCGGCGTTCCTGTCGAGAATTGATATGAACGTTTCAGGCACGCGCGGAGCTTACATCTGGCCCGATGCATCGTTGGACACGATCAGACAGTTGAAGCGCGCAAACATCAAAGTGTTTCGCGAGATGATCAATTGCCATCGCGGCTCGGCGAAGATCATTCTTGATGACGCGTACCGGCGGATCGGCCTCCCGCCGGCGCACACAATCACCGACGCGTCGGTCGTGCTGGAGAAGGAACTACTCGCCGAGGTCGACTACATTTTCTGCCCGAACCCGATGGTGGAAGAGTCACTGACCGCTAACGGCGTCTCGCAGTCCAAAATCATGAAGGCGAGCTACGGTTGGGATCCCGGCAGATTTGTCGGCTCGGCCAAGCTGCTGCAACCGATCGAGGGGATTACGGCGGTTTTTGCCGGCCTCATTTGCGTTCGTAAGGGATGTCACCTGCTGCTGGATTACTGGGCACGCAGCGGGGTGCGCGGAAGACTGGTCCTTGCCGGCGTCCTGGACGAGACCATCAAGACCCATTGCGCCGATTTGCTCGCGAGGGATGACGTCGTTGTCCTCGATTATGTGGCTGATGTCGGCGCGCTGTACCGGTCAGCCGACATCTTCGTCTTTCCTTCATTAGAAGAGGGGGGACCTCAAGTGACATACGAAGCCTGCGGATGTGGCGTGCCGGTGATTACGACGCCGATGGGCGCCGGGCGGATCGTTCGCGGCGGCGAAGAGGGGTTCGTTGTCGATCCGTATGATGGTGAGGGATGGATTGCAGCGCTCCGGACCCTGGCACAGGACCATGAGCGCCGACGGATCATGGCCTGGAAGGCGGCGGAGCGAGCAAAGACTTTTCATTGGGATGTCGTGGCGCGCCGGCGTCGTCAGCAGATGCTGGACCGCCTCACCATATAGAGCCGCAACACCGGCTGGTCGTCATGTGTCAATTGGATGAGGAATCGCATGATGGCTCGATTCGTCAATCTTCGAAAATTTCAGCGGTGCGGCGCGGTAGCTTTTATTCTGCTTGTTCTGTCGATCGGGCTTGACGCGGCAATGGCGCAGACTCCGCCTGCTAAAGATCGGTTTGCCAAACTGGATCTGAGCGGATTCCCCAGTGCGACGAATACAGGGGTGCCCGCTGGTGTGGTGCTCAAACCATCGGGCGCGCTGGTGATCACGACCCCCGGAGCGGTCGTCGAGGGGCTCGATATCAAAGGATCTGTGATCATCGATGCGCCCGACGTGACGCTGAAAAACTGCAAAGTCACGGACAACGGATTCGACGTCGTTCTCGTCAAGCCCGGCAGGACCGGGGTCACCATTCAGGACTGTGAGATCGACAACCAGGGTGTCGGGGGACAAGGCATCGCCGGACAGGGAACGTTTCTCCGTAACAACATTCACGATTGTGCGGATGGTATCGACGTTCGCGGAGATAACACGCTCATCGAGGGGAATTATATCCACACCATGCGCGGCACGCGGGATTCGCATTTCGACGGCATCCAGGCGGATGGGAAGTTTTCCAACCTGACGATCAGGCGAAACACCGTCATCAACGAGAATACTCAGACGTCGGCCCTCATGTTGGATAATTACTGGGGGCCGATCGATAATGTCTTGATCGAGGAAAATCTCCTCATCGGCGGCGGCTACACGGTCTACATCAACGAAATGGGAGCGGGGCAGCCGGGCGGTGGTCCCGTGACCAACGTACGTTTTATCAATAACCGACTGTTTGGGGGCTATTGGGCAAGCCTCGATCTGCGAACGCAACTCGGCAATAAGCCTGTTATCTCAGGAAACAAAAACCACGTTACCGGGCTGATCTTTTCCGGCCAGCAGTCGGCGGATCGCTGAGGCAGAATTGATATCTGCTTCAGCGCAGCGATGCGCGGCGAAAATAGAATCGCTTGGCGAATTGCAGATTCGTGACGCGCACGAAATCAGCGACGGCCGCGATCGGCAGGCCGACCAGCGGAGGATACCAAAGGCCTAATGCTCTCATCAGGGCGGCGATCGAAGATTGCGGCGCGATCCACGGACACGGCTCGTCCAATTGCTTCGCGTACTTCGCAGCCGCCAGTGTGTAGGGGGACAGATCCAGATAAAGCGTATCAAATAAGTCGCGCAAATTTTCGATGTTGCGTGGCTTGTCGAATTTGACCCACGGCTTGAAAACCTGGGAGTGAACGAAGCACGGCGGTCCGTTGACCGCATTCGTGATGCGTTCGGCGCAGGTGTAGCCGCTGAGGCCGAAATACTGGATGATTTCCGATCCGCGCCTCAGAAACTTGATGTCTATTCCGGCGAATTCTGTGCTGCTTAAAAGCGCGGTGAGGACGTCTTGGTCTCCGAACAGGTGACCGGGCCGTTGGGCCGTCTCGAGCCGTTGAGCGTCCCGGTAGTCCTTGCTTCCAAGCAGGTCCTGCCATCTTGCGAGAAGCGGGATGTGGTCCTTTGTAACGCGGATAACGCCCGTATTCACGGTGAAGGGTAGCGACCTGCCAATTTCCAATCCCCATTGGGCGGCGCGCCAAGCATTTGCATCGGAGTAGCTGCCCCAAAGAGCTTCCTCGGTCAGCCCTATCGCGTGCGCAGGCAGCCGGTTGAAGGCGCCGCGAAAATCGCGTGTGACAATGATGTCCGAATCTACCCAGACAACTTCATCGTGCCCATCGCGGAGAAGGGTGAGAAGTGCTTGAGGTTTGATGTTCCAGCCGTCGTCTTTCGCAAGCTGGGTTCGATTGAGCCTTACATTCGGGAACTTCGCGAGCCAGTCCGAGAAACTTGGGCTCGGGGTTGGGAAAAAGAGCTCAATTGGAAGGCCGGCACAATGCCTGGCCAAGCTCAAGATCAGAAGTTTCACCGGGACTTCAAAAGACTTTCGATCTTCCGCGATACAGACAATCATCTGGTTTCTCGGCTCGCTGCAGAAATATTCTCATTTAAAAACATATAATTATCGGGCGAATTTATCCATTTGAAGGTCCGGGTAAAATGCCGTTTGCTCCGCGGGTGCCAGTTATTTCAGGCGTTATTTCGTTTCGATGCTATTTTAAGGTGATTCGGGTGGGGGAATTTCCATCGATTAATCTGTGGATCCGACATCTCGCCGGCTGAGCGACGGCTTGTTCCAAATTTAAATTGCAGGGCGAGTGCCCAGATTAAGACGAATTCCGGGTTGCATTGTGTGACGTCAAATCTCCAGCGTGTGAGTAAAAGATGGTGTTGGGAATATTTGGCCGAATAAGGAATATATTGAAAAGCTGAATTTGCGTTGCGTGTGATCAAATCGTCACAGGTTCAGTATCGCCCCGCAGTTTCTAATGGGCGGAATTTCAAACAAATCAGGAGGATAGGCTCGATAAGTATATATTCCGCTGCAGGCTAGATTAACAAATTGATAACCATCTCCGACGAGCCGCTATGTCGTCCCAAAAAAGCCGCTCGCACTCGACCAATACGACACCGGTGAGCTGCTCGACCAATCGCATCACAGATTGCATCACAGAATGGTTGGTTGAGCTGTAAATACCGTCGAACTTGAAGGAGAGTAACATTGGCCACATCAACTTCTGGATTTCCCGATGCGTCAAACACGGGTGTATCTGCGGGAGTGGTTCTGAAGCAGTCGGGTAGTATTGTTATCAATACGCCCGGTGCTGTGATTTCCGGTCTTGATATCAAAGGAACGGTGACCATCAACGCGCCGAACGTTACGTTGATCAATTGTAAAATTACCGGTGGTGGTTCCTCTACGGTGAAGGTCGGGACGGGCGTAACCGGCGTGACTGTTCAGAACTGCACCATTGATAACCAGAGTTCTGGCGGACAGGGCATCACGGGCGCAGGCAAATTCATTGCCAACAACATCTCGAATGCCGCGGATGGCATCGGCGTCGATGGCGACAACACCGTCATCCAGGACAACTATATCCACGACATGAAGGGCACATCCGGCTCGCATTTCGACGGCATCCAGGCCGACGGTGGATATAAGAATCTGAGCATCGTCCACAACACGATCATGAACGAGAATACCCAGACTTCGGCGATTATGCTGGATAATTACTGGGGACCGATCGACACCGTTAAGATCGACAGCAACCTGCTGATCGGCGGCGGCTACACCGTTTATATCAATGAGATGCAGGGCCAAGGCGGTCCTGTTACGAATGTTCAGTACACCAACAACCACGTTGGCGGCGGTTATTGGGGTGATCTCAATCTGCAGGCCCAGCTCGGCCATAATCCGACCATGTCCGGAAACACCAGCGACGGTCTGACGGTCGCCAAGGGGCTGGTCACCACGGGTGGGAACACCGGTGGAGGCGGGACGGCGCCGACGACACCTACCCAGCCAACGACACCCGATATTCCGAAGATCGATGCGTTCTCCAACGACAGCGGTGTTGCTGGTGATCACATCACCAACGACAGCACGGTGACGCTGACCGGTAAGGCCGCTGCCAACAGCACCGTCAAGGTGTTCGATGGCACGACCCAGATCGGAACGGCCACGACCAACAGCAGTGGCGCGTGGTCCTACACGACTGCTGCATTAAAGGACGGTAGCCACAGCTTGACCGCGAAGGCGACCAATGCGTCCGGTGCGACCAGTGCTGCGTCTTCGGCATTGTCTCTGAAGATTGACACCACGGCGCCGACGGCTCCGACCATGGCCACCTCTGCTTCGGCTACGTCCGCTTCGACGGCAGCCAAGGCCGCAGGAACGGCCAATACCGTGACCTTGACCGGGACGGCCGAGGCGAACAGCACAGTCAAGGTGTTCGACGGCTCGACACAGATCGGGACGGCGACGGCCAACAACAGCGGTGCCTGGACCTACACCAGCGGCGCATTGGCAAGCGGCAACCATAGCCTGACGTCAAAGGCGATGGACGCTGCGGGCAACACGGGGACTGCCTCGAAGGCCGTGACCGTGAACATT
Organism: Bradyrhizobium sp. SYSU BS000235; assembly: GCF_049747295.1. Lineage (NCBI taxonomy): Bacteria > Pseudomonadati > Pseudomonadota > Alphaproteobacteria > Hyphomicrobiales > Nitrobacteraceae > Bradyrhizobium > Bradyrhizobium sp. SYSU BS000235. The sequence goes on along the minus strand of NZ_JBMHJM010000001.1, from coordinate 1,278,043 downwards.
CCGTCGACGCCGACGTCACCGACCAATCCGGGCGGCGGAACTGGCACGCCGACCACTCCGAATGCCCCGAAGATCGCTTCGTTCTCGAACGATACGGGTAAGGCTGGCGACGGTATCACCAGCGACAACACGCTGACGCTGACAGGCACTGCCGCCGCGAACAGCAAGGTTGCGGTGTTTGACGGTGGTAAGCAGATTGGGACTGCCACTGCGAACAGCAGCGGAGCGTGGAACTACACCACGGCCGCTCTGGACGATGGCGCCCATAATCTCACGGCAAAGGTGGGTACCAGCGCAGCTTCTGCGGCTCTGGCGGTGAAGATCGACACCCATGCGCCTGATGCACCGAAGATCGCTTCGTTCACGTCGGATGGAAAGGCTGTCAGCGGTGATGCGGTCCATACGGATCACGTGACACTGACGGGAACAGCCGAAGCGAACAGCGTCGTGAAGGTGTTTGACGGTACGAAGCAGATCGGGACCGCGACGACCAATGACAAGGGAGCGTGGACCTACGCTGCGGATCATCTCGCAGATGGGAAACACAGCCTCACGTCGACGGCCAGTGATGCTGCCGGCAACCTCAGCAAGGCGTCCGCGGCTGTCAGCCTGAACGTCGATACGCACAATGACGGCCATACAGCCGATTCCGCGTTCACCGGTCTTCACCAGAAATGGAATGACACGGTGACGTTCAAGGGACAGGCCGATCCTTACAGCCAGATCACGATCTACGATAATGGCAAGGGATCTGTCGGGACCGTGAAGGCGGCCAGCGATGGCTCGTGGAGCATGACCACCAAGTCCGCGGTGTCGGATGCTGTCCATAACTTCACGACAAAGGTCGTGGATAGTGCTGGTCACAGCAGCATGAGTGACGGCAGCGCCATTCTTGGCACCAACCATGGCGATACGCTGAAGGGAACGTCAGGCAACGACGTGCTCAGCGGCAATGGCGGTCGTGACACCTTCGTGTTTGCGCCGAACTTCGGCAAGGATGTCATCACTGACTTCCAGGAGGCCGGTCGCAGCCACGATACGGTGCAGTTCAGCAAGAGCGTGTTCGACAATTTCGCGGACGTTTTGTCTCATGCATCGCAAAGCGGCCATGACGTGGTCATCAACGCGGGGAGCGGTCACACGCTGACGTTGAAGGACACGAAGCTGGCTTCGTTGGACAAGTACGACTTCCACTTCGCGTAATACGCTAAGTCGAAGTCGGCACGTCCGATACAAACGTGAACCCAAGAGCGGTGTGACAACCGCTCTTGGGAATAATTCAATAGATAACTCGTGGGGCACCTACGATGATCGAGTCTGGTCGACGGGGGACAAATCCTCCGCACAATGGAATGCAATCTGAAAAAACAGCTGCACCCGGGGCCGGTTCGAAATGGGCTCCGCAGATCACGGCGTCTGCGGCTGCTTTAAGGGACTTTGTGCGCTCGCCCGGGTTTGCGAGGACCTCTCATAAAGTCTCCACGGCGTTCGAACGCGCGAGGGCTTTTTCGTCCCGTTCGCGCCATGAATTGCGAACTGCGGTTGAACGCGTCAGGCCACTTATATTTTCCGGTCGGCCGCGGCGCTCGGTTGTAGCGTTCAGTCAGCAGCGATCGGAGGTCATCAATTTTCTGGCCTCGTGTCGGCACGCGTTCTGGGGCCTGGCCACTTTCAGCGGCCTGAGCAACCTCTTGATGCTGACCGGCTCGTTTTTCATGCTGCAGGTCTATGATCGTGTGTTGCCCAGCAGAAGCGTACCGACGCTGATCGCGTTGCTGGCTCTGGCCATCATTTTGTACGTCTTTCAGGGCGCACTCGATCTGGTCCGCACTCGCATCAGCGGCCGCATCGGGCGCTTCCTCGAGGAAACGCTCGGCCACAGGGTGTACGATGCTGTTGTTCGTCTGCCACTCAAGACGCGTGGGGACGGTGACGGTCTGCAGCCGCTCCGCGATATTGATCAGGTCCGCAGCTTCCTCGCCAGCGGTGGCCCGACCGCGTTGTTCGATCTTCCGTGGATTCCGCTTTATCTCGGCATCTGCTTCTATTTCCACTTCTGGATCGGGACAGTGGCGACCGCGGGCGCCTTTGTGCTGGTCGGCTTCACGTTCCTGACGGAGCTCCGCACGCGGACTGCCACCAAGGCATCCGCGAAATTCGCGATGTCACGCAACGCACTTGCGGTAGAGGGGCGCCGCAATGCCGAAGTGTTGCGCGCCATGGGAATGAGGCATCGGGCGGCGGCACGCTGGCTCGAAGTCAACAGGAACTACATGGCTGCAAATGAAGCGGCCAATGATGTCGCAAGCGGCCTTGGTGGAATGTCGAAGGTCTTCCGCATGATCCTGCAGTCCGGCGTACTTGCGGTTGGCGCTTATTTGGTCGTTCATGGCGAGTCGACGGCAGGCATTATCATTGCCAGTTCGATTCTGACATCGCGCGCATTGGCTCCCGTTGAGCTCGCGATTGCCAACTGGAAAGGCTTTGTGTCGGCGCGTCAGTCCGCGCGGAGGCTGGACCAGCTTCTGACGCTGCTGCCCAAAGAAGAAGAGCCGATGGAGCTCCCTGCGCCGGAGCAATCGTTGACCGTCGACCGGATTCACGTTGTGCCGCCGGGCGGTGAGCGGGCCGTACTGAGTAATGTCTCATTCTCGCTGAGCAGCGGTCAGGGCCTCGGAATCATCGGTCCAAGCGGATCGGGCAAATCATCCCTCGCGCGCGCGCTTGTTGGCGTGTGGCCCCAACTACACGGCAAGATCAGGATCGATGGCGCTACGTTTGACCAGTGGTCGCCCGAAGGACTTGGCCGGCATTTCGGATATCTTCCGCAGGATGTCGAACTGTTCGATGGCAGCGTCGCGGTCAACATTGCACGCTTTGATCCGAAGGCGACACCGGCGGCGGTGCTGGAGGCGGCGCGTGCGGCCGGAGCGCATGAACTGATCCTGTCGTTCCCTGATGGATACGGGACCAAGATCGGTGAGGGAGGCATGGCCCTCTCCGCCGGGCAGCGGCAACGCATTGCGCTTGCGCGAGCGTTCTATGGCAATCCGTTCCTGGTGGTGCTCGACGAGCCGAGTTCAAATCTCGATTCCGAGGGCGAAGCAGCGTTGACCAAGGCCATTCTCAATGTGCGTGAGCGCGGGGGGATCGTGATCGTCGTCACGCACCGGCCGAAATCCCTCGATGGTGTCGACCACGTTCTGGTCATTGCCGACGGCACGTCGCAGGCGTTCGGGGAGAAGGAACACGTGCTCAATAAGGTTCTGCGTCAGCCTACGCCCGTGCCGCTCAGAATGGCGACCGATCGCGGGAGGATCCGATGAACCAGCAGATGATCGAGTCAGCAAACCACAGGATGGCCGACTCTGCTCAGCATTCCATTCAACGCTATCTGATCGTCGGCGTCGTCCTTGTGATGATGGTCACGTTTGGCATCGGTGGATGGGCCACGACGACCGAGTTGTCCGGCGCAGTGATCGCGCAAGGTACGCTCGTGGTCGACTCGAGCGTCAAGAAGGTGCAGCACCCGACCGGCGGTGTTGTCGGTGAACTGCGGGTTCGCGACGGGGACCGGGTTCGCGCCGGCGACATCCTGGTTCGTCTCGATGAGACGCAAACCAAGGCAGCCGCATCGATCATCACCAAGAACGTCGATGAGTTCATGGCGCGGCAGGCTCGCTTGGAGACCGAGCGCGACGGTCTCGGCGAGGTGGTGTTTCCTGCCTCGCTGCTGGAGCGCGCTCGTCAACCGAACACCGACGCTGCACACGCAGTCTCGTCCGAACGCAGCCTGTTCGAGTTGCGCCGGCAGGCGCGTGAAGGGCAAAAGTCACAGCTTAGGGAACGCAGCGCGCAGCTTCAGGATGAGATCAAGGGCTATCTCGGCCAGGTCGAAGCGAAGAAGAAAGAAGTCGACTTCATTCAGACGGAACTTGAAGGCGTGCGGACCCTCCGGGAAAAAAACCTGGTTCCGATCACCCGTCTAACAGCTCTGGAGCGTGACGCGGCCCGGATCGAGGGCGAGCGCAGTCAATTGGGCGGCATGATTGCCCAGTCGAAGGGAAAGATGGCCGAAATCGCACTTCAGATCATTCAGATTGAGCAGGATCTGCGAAGCGAAGTGGGTAAGGATCTCGTCGAAGTGCGATCAAAGCTGGCCGAACTTGCCGAACGCAAGATCGCAGCCGTCGATCAATTGAACCGTGTCGATATCCGGGCGCCGCAGAATGGACGGGTGCATCAGCTCTCCGTGCACACCATCGGCGGCGTGATCGGGCCGGGTGAACAGATCATGCTGATCGTTCCGGATGCCGACGCGCTCGCTGTCGAGGTTAAGATTCAACCGCAGGATATCGACCATGTCCACCTCGGGCAGTCAGCCATCCTGCGTTTTGCAGCCTTCAATCAGCGCACGACGCCGGAGATCAAGGGCGAGGTCAGTCTCGTGTCTCCGGATTTGACGCAGGAGCAGCGTACGGGCACCAGTTATTACATGGCCCGCATCATGCTCAAGCCGGATGAAGTCGAGAAATTGAATGGTGCAAAGTTACTTCCTGGCATGCCGGTTGATGCATTCATCCAGACGGGCGGCCGAACTGCGCTGTCTTATTTGATGAAGCCTTTGCGCGACCAGGCATCGAGAGCGTTCAAGGAGAACTAGAGCCAGGCCTCGGCTTGCGCGGATCAAGGCGCGCCAGGGAATCCTTGTCATAGAAAGACAAGGATTCCCTGAGCTGTTTGGCGTGAATAGCTGCCGCGAGGTGAGGGACCTGAGCCTTGAGTTCGGCAGCCATGGCTCTCACGTGAATGCTTGCGAGCGTAGTATCCTTCCCGGCCCCAGTCCGCTCAAGTTCAGGCAGCTGAGCGAGACGAGGCAGGTTCTGCGTCCATTCCCGGACGTCGATGAGCGTGGCGATCTCCGCACCTTCAATTGTCAGGCAGGTCAGTCGCCCCGTTGCGAAGGCGCCGGTGTCTATATTGATGCGGTTGAACCGGATATCCGGTTCGCCAACAGGCGTATGACCGTGAACGACAATTTTTTCAAATTCCCGGTCCCACAGCAGAAAGTCATCACGAATCCAGAGCAGATCGCCCTCGTTCTGCTGCTCGATTGGAACGAGCGGTCGCAGGCCCGCATGAACAAAGATGAAGTCGCCACAAACGAATGTAGGTTTAAGAGTTTCGAGAAAATGGCGATGAGTTGCGGGGAGCGCGCTGCTCAGGCTGCGCGACAGTTGGGCGCGTTCATAGGGAGCGGGATTTATCGGCGGCTTTATTCCAAAGGAAATCAGAGTCTCCAGGCCGCCACACTGTCGCCAGTCATCCAGGACTTCTGAACTGTCCAGGAATTTGAGAAGAAATGCCTCGTGATTTCCTTTGAGAAAAACGGTCTCGAAGTGGAGGTTTTTGCCGGTGAGAAGTTCCAGCACGGCCCGTGAGGACGGTCCGCGGTCAATATAGTCGCCGAGAAAAATAACAATCGGCCGGGAAATCGGATGGAGAGTGATGTCGATCTCGATCTGGGCGAGCAATGGCGCCAGCAGATCGGCGCGGCCGTGAATATCTCCAACCGCATAAATGCGCACGCCCTCAGGAACGCTTGAGGCGCGACGGTCAGTTCGTGAAAGTAATTTCCAAACCATCTGGTCCGCGCTGTTAATGTCGGTTCGATATCCCGATGATTTCGCCCGTATGGCTGCACCGGCAGCTGCCAGGCGCTCCGGCTCGAAACCTTACAGGGATGCTCCCTTTTGGAGCGTTAACGCGGGCTTAAGTTTTGGACCTTGCCTGAGCTGCGAGCCGACATTTAAGATCATTAAATACTGGGGATTTTATTTATTCATGCGAGTTGCGATGTGACCATCTACCGCAGACTTGCCGCCACAGCAGCCTGGCTCAGTCTGGGCTTTATTGCCTTTGCAACGCTGTCGCCTCTCGGCGTCCGCCCTCATGTTGCAGGTGTTGGTTTTGAACATGTCGCCGCATTTGCGGTTACCGGCGTGCTGTTCGCGCTCGCTTACCCACGCCATTCGTTGATCGTCGCAATCCTTGTGCTCGGCAGTGCCACCATTCTTGAGCTTTCCCAGCTGCTTACGCCTGACCGTCATGCCCGATTTTCGGATCTGCTGGTTAAACTGGCAGGCGGTTCAATTGGTATCGCGGTCGCACGTTTCTGGGATAGACCCTGAGAACAACGCGTTGCGAGCCGCTCGGTGGGGTGGAGGATTAAATTCTCCCATATTATCAGATGTTTACGCCCGCTCGTGGAGGGTGGCGGCAGCGACCGGTCCACGACAAACTTTCGCCGTGCACAGCAGGTGAATGCTGTCATACAGGGGTTGAAGAATCGATTCCTTGTAGCCCATATGCCCCTCCCTTGGCGGCCGGGTTTGTGAGTCGCGGTTTGAGAAGTAGGTGCGGGCGTGGCAAAAACCATTCATCAGAAAATCGCTGAAGAGCTGGGCGTTCGGGAAGAGCAGATTGATGCCACTGTGGCGCTGCTCGACGGAGGAGCCACAGTTCCGTTCATCGCGCGTTACCGCAAGGAAGCCACCGGTGCGCTCGACGATGCGCAGTTGCGTATGCTGGAAGAGCGCCTGACCTATCTGCGCGAACTCGAAGACCGCCGTACCGTCATCCTCAATTCGATCCGCGAACAAGGTAAGCTCGATGCGGCCCTGGAGGCCTCGATCATGGCCGCAGACAGCAAGGGCCGTCTCGAGGATATCTACCTGCCCTATAAACCGAAGCGCCGTACCAAGGCGGAGATTGCCAAGGAAGCGGGACTTGAACCGCTCGCTGATTTGTTGCTGTCGAAGCCGGACAGCGATCCTCAAACAGCGGCTGCCTCCTTCGTCAACGCCGAGAAGCAGGTGGCTGATGCCGCCGCGGCGCTCGACGGCGCACGCGCAATCCTCGTGGAACGTTTTGCGGAAGACGCCGACCTGATCGGCGCGCTTCGTGAGCAGCTGTGGTCGAACGGAGTGGTCACCTCGCGCATTCGCGAGGGCAAGCAGGAAGCCGGCGCCAAGTTCAGCGACTATTTCGAATTCAATGAGCCGCTGGTGAAGCTGCCCTCGCACCGTATTCTCGCGCTGTTCCGCGGCGAGAAGGAGGAGGTGCTCGATCTGCATATCGAGCCGGAAGCCTCGGCCGCCCCTTCGACAAGTGCCAACTCCTACGAGCTTCGTATCGCGCAGCGTTTCGCGATCGCGGATCGTGGGCGGCCCGCCGACCGCTGGCTGATGGATACCGTGCGCTGGGCATGGCGCACCAAGGTTCAGATTCACCTCAACATCGATATGCGCCTGAAATTGTGGACCGCCGCGGAAGAGGAAGGCGTGCGCGTCTTCGCCTCGAACCTGCGCGACCTGCTGCTTGCGGCTCCCGCCGGCACGCGTGCGACGATGGGGCTTGATCCCGGCTACCGCACCGGCGTCAAGGTGGCGGTCGTGGATGCGACCGGCAAGGTCGTGGCGACGACCGCGATCTTTCCACATGAACCGCAACGGCGCTGGGATGAGGCGCTGGCCATTCTCGGCAAGCTCGCCAAGCAGCACAATGTTGAACTGATCGCGATTGGCAACGGCACTGCATCGCGCGAGACCGACAAGCTGGCTACCGAACTGGTCAAGCTGCTGCCGGATCTCAAGATGTCGAAGATCGTGGTGTCGGAAGCAGGCGCATCGGTTTATTCGGCGTCTGCGTTTGCATCGGAAGAGCTCCCCGAACTCGACGTGACCTTGCGTGGCGCCGTGTCGATTGCGCGCAGGCTCCAGGATCCGTTGGCGGAGCTGGTCAAGATCGATCCGAAATCGATCGGCGTCGGGCAATACCAGCACGATCTAGGCGAAGCCAAGCTGTCGCGTTCGCTTGATGCGGTGGTCGAAGATTGCGTGAACGCCGTTGGCGTCGATGCCAACACGGCATCCGCGCCGTTGCTGGCGCGCGTGTCCGGGATTGGTCCGGGGCTGGCGCAAAGCATTGTACAGCATCGCGATGCAAATGGTCCATTCCGCTCCCGCAAGGCATTGAAGGATGTTCCGCGTCTGGGGCCGAAGGCCTTCGAACAGTGCGCGGGATTCTTGCGCATTCCCAATGGCGATGATCCGCTCGACGCATCGGGCGTGCATCCGGAAGCTTACCCAGTGGTGCGCAGGATTCTCGAAGCCACCAAGAGCGACATCAAGGCGGTGATCGGCAACGCCAACGTGTTGCGGCAGTTGAAGCCGCAGACATTTGTCGATGAGACGTTCGGCTTGCCGACGGTCACCGATATTCTGCGCGAGCTTGAAAAGCCCGGGCGCGATCCGCGTCCGGCCTTCAAGGCGGCGGTTTTCAAGGAAGGTGTTGAGACTCTCAACGACCTCCAGCCCGGCATGATCCTCGAGGGTGCGGTGACTAACGTCGCGGCTTTCGGTGCCTTTGTCGATATCGGCGTCCACCAGGACGGCCTCGTGCACGTCTCCGCGATGTCGCACTCGTTCATCAAGGATCCCCGAGAGGTGGTGAAGCCAGGCGACATCGTGCGCGTCAAGGTTCTCGAGGTCGACAAGCCGCGCAAGCGCATCTCGCTGACGTTGCGTCTCGACGACGAGGTCGGCAGCAAGTCCGATCGTATGGCCGCAGGCGCGGCGCGCGCCGACGGCAACCAACGGACGTCGTCGACGCGCCGTAACGAGCCGCGGACAAGCGCGCGTCCGGACAACAATTCGGGCGGCGGTGCACTCGCTGAAGCCTTGCGCCGCGCCGCCGAGAAAAGCGGCGGCAAAGCCAAGTCGCGATAACAGGCAGTTCGTTCGTTTAAAGCCCGCGGAAGTCACAGCTTCCGCGGGCTTTTTGTTGCCGGGACGTTACTCGGCTGCGTCGCACAGCGCTTCTGGAAGTTGAGCGCTTGCTGTTTGCGCGCTTCCAAACAGCGCATAGAGGGCTGGCAAGACCACCAGTGTCAGCAACGTGGCGCTGATCAGGCCACCGATGACCACGGTTGCGATCGGTCTTTGCACCTCCGCGCCGGTTCCGGTCGCCAGGGCCATCGGCAGGAAGCCCAGGGAAGCAACGAGCGCGGTCATCGCGACGGGACGCAACCTGACAAGCGCGCCCTCATAAATCGCATCCATGCGATCGCTGCCTTGCGCGATCAGTTGCTTGATGTAGGTGAGCATCACGAGGCCGTTGAGCACTGCGATGCCTGAAAGGGCGATGAAGCCCACGGCCGCCGAGATCGAGAATGGCAGTCCCCGCAGCCAGAGTGCCAGGACGCCTCCGGTCAAGGCCAGCGGCACCGCGCTGAACACGAGCAGGGCGTCGCGCGCTGATCCAAGTGCACCCATCAGCAGGAAGAAGATCAGCGCAAAGCAGATCGGTATGACGACCAGCAGTCTCTCGCGCGCTGTAGCCAAATTCTCGAATTGGCCGCCCCATGACATCCAGTAGCCGGGTGGCAGCACAACCTTGGCCTCGATCTCGGCGCGGGCGTCTCTGACGACCGAGGCAATGTCCCGGTCCCGCACATTGGCTGTGACCACAATCCGACGCTTGCCGTTCTCGCGGCTGATCTGGTTCGGCCCTTCGCGGAATTTGAAGGCCGCCAGTTGGCCGAGTGGAACGGTGAGAGACGTGGCCCCGGTCGTCGGCAGCGATACCGGCAAGTTTTTGAGGGCAGCAAGATCGTTGCGAATGGTCTCGGGCAGTCGTACCACGATTTCAAAATGGCGATCGCCCTCGTAGACAACGCCGGATTCGCGTCCTCCGATCGCTGCCCCGATCACGTCCTGAACAGCTGCGAGGCTTAATCCGCGCCGGGCGGCCTCTGCCTTGTCGACATTGATTTCGAGGGTTGCGAGACCTTCGGCTTGTTCGACCTTGACGTCGGCAGCTCCCTTTGTCGAACGCAGGATGACTGCGACCTGATTGGCGTTACGCATCAATGCATCGAAGTCGTCACCGAATATTTTGACGGCGAGATCGCCACGCACGCCGGCGAGCAGTTCATTGAACCGCATCTGAATCGGCTGCGTGAATTCGTAATTGTTGCCCGGCAGTTCCTCGACGGCTTGCTCCATCTGTCGAAGCAGGTCCTCCTTGCTGAGATCTGGATCCGGCCACTGTTTCCGCGGTTTCAGGATCACGAAGGTATCGGATGCGTTGGGGGGCATCGGATCGGATGCGACCTCAGCCGTACCGGTCTTGGAAAATACAAAATCGACCTGCGGCAGTGCGCCGATTGCCTTCTCGACCTTGAGCTGCATGGCCTGCGATTGCACAAGACTGGTGCTGGGAATGCGCAGCGCATGCATCGCGACGTTTTTCTCGTCGAGCGTCGGGATGAATTCCTGCCCGAGCTGGGACAGCAACGCCAGCGCGGCCAAAAATAGCGCGAAAGCGCCTGTCAGGATCGGCTTTGGACTTTTCAGCACTCGCGCGAGCAAGGGTGCATATCCTGATTTGAGGCGTCGGACGGCAACGTTGTCTGCCTCCGTGACGCGCCCGGTCACGCAGATGGCGATCAATGCCGGCACCAGCGTCAGAGACAGGATGAATGCCGCGAGCAGAGCGAAGATGACAGTCAGCGCCATCGGCTCGAACATCTTGCCTTCGACCCCACTGAAGGTGAGGAGCGGAACATAAACGAGGATGATGATGGCCTGACCGTAAACGCTCGGCGCGATCATTTCTTCTGCGGATTCGCGAACGGTGGTTAAACGCTCAGCAAGCGACAGCGACCGGCCCAGAGCGATCTGCCGTTCTGCAAGATGGCGCAGGGCATTTTCGGTGATAATCACCGCCCCATCGACAATCAAACCGAAATCGAGCGCGCCCAGGCTCATGAGGTTTGCGCTGATCCGGCTCTGGACCATGCCGGCGGCTGTCATCAACATGGCAACCGGAATCACCAGCGCAGTGATGAAGGCGGCGCGAATGTTTCCCAACATGAGAAACAGGACGGCGATCACGAGCAATGCGCCTTCGCCGAGATTCTTGGCGACAGTGTGAATGGTGGCGTCCACCAGTTGCGTGCGGTCGAGCACGGTTTTCACCACGATATCCGCCGGCAAAGCGCGGCGGATATCCTGCATTCGCGCATCGACGGCGGCAGCGACGGTGCGGCTGTTACTGCCGATCAGCATCAGCGCGGTGCCGATGACGACTTCGCGACCATCCTTGCTTGCGCTGCCCGTTCGTATCTCGCCGCCGATGGTGACCTCTGCGATGTCGCGCACGCGAACCGGGATGGCGCCTCGCGTACTAACCGGCACATCGAGAATATCGGCGATGGTCTCCAGGCGGCCACCAGTACGAACCACGACGCCTTCGCCATTGCGTTCGACGGTGCTTGCACCCCGGCTGACATTGTTGGCTTCGATTGCGCGGGCGACATCCCCGAACGACAAGCCAAGGGAAATCAGTTTGGCGGGATCTGGCTGGACGTGAAATTGCTTGACGTAGCCGCCGATGGAATCGACACCTGCAACCCCGGGGACGCTCTTGATCTGCGGACGAATGATCCAATCCTGCACGGTGCGTAAATAGGCCTGACGTTCAACATCCGACCGTAAGATTCCGCCTTCGGGGGTGCGGTACGTTCCGTCCGGCTGCCAACCCGGCTTGCCACCGGTTGTTCGCGTCGCGTTCGCTGGCGGCGCAAAGGCGACCGACCACATGTAAATTTCACCAAGGCCGGTTGAAATGGGCCCCAATCTCGGCTCGGCGCCGGGTGGCAGCGTGCTGCGCAGTTCGGTCAACCGCTCACTGATCTGCTGACGTGCGAAATAGATGTCGGTTGCTTCACTGAAGACGGCCGTGATCTGGGAGAAGCCATTGCGTGAGATCGACCGTGTGCTTTCGAGTCCTGCGATGCCCGCAATCGCGGTTTCGATGCGGAATGTAACTTGTTTTTCGATGTCGATGGGCGAGAGCGCAAAGGCCGTCGTGTTGATTTGAACCTGCTTGTTGGTGATGTCAGGCACGGCGTCGATCGGAAGACGCAGCAGTGACCATGCGCCAAATGCCATCAACACGGCACTCAGGAGCACGACGGTCCATCGGCGCTCAATGGAAAAAGCGAGAATACGGCTGATCATGGTCAGCCCTTAATGCTGATGCTGGGCGTCGCTCTTGCCGAGCTCCGCCTTGAGGATGAATGTGTTGGCTGTTGCAATCCGCTCGCCAGCCGATAAGCCGGATACCACCTCAATCGATTGCTGATCCTCTCGATCGGTTGTGATTTGGCGTGGCTCGAAGCCCTCTGCCGTCCGTACGAAAACAACGGCATTATCTTTGATGGTCTGAAGGGCTGTCTTGGGCACCTTGACGGAGGCCGCCGTTGTGCGCAGGGGTATTTCCGCGGTGACGAAAGAGCCGGGCCGCAAGGCGTGAGACGAATTGTCGATGGACGCAATCACGCGGGCAAGGCGCGTTTCCTTGTCCAGCAGCGGGCTGACAAACTTGATCGTAGCCGGGATCGGTTCGGCATCGTTGCCGGATCTCAACGTAATGGATTGTCCTTCGCGGACGGCGTTGAGATCGGCGACCGGAATGGAAAGATCGGCCCAGACGACATCGAGGTCCACGATAACGAACAATTCGCTTTCCTGCCCCTCGCGCCCGACCAGAGATCCGAGATCAACCCGGCGTTCGGCAATGCGGCCCGTAATCGGCGCGCGGAGCTCCTGCAGTCGCAGCGTTGCGACCGGCTGCTGGGGCAGGGCTGCGATCTGATCCTCGGCAAGGCCAAGTGCGAACAGCTTCTGCCGCGCGACCTCGAGCTTGATCCGCACGTCCTCGAATGCAGTGCGGGCACGCAGGTAATCATTTTCGCTCAGCACCTTGGAGTCGAACAGGCTCTTCGATCGCGTGAACAAGGTCTGTTGGAGATCAAACGCCAGCCGTGCTGCGAGGTATTCGCTTTTGGCATCGGCTACCTCGCGACTTTCGATGACCGCGACGACCTCGCCTTCCTTAACTGGATCGCCGAGGCGTTTGCGCAATTCGGCGACGGTACCGAGCAACCTGACCGAGACTTTGGCAATGTGATCGCCGCTCGGCACAATGGCGCCTGATACCGTGATGCGTTGGCTCAATGCACCGCGACCAACGTGCTGAACGGAAAAATTGCCGGCTTCAATCTGTCGATCGCTCAGCTGAATGCGCGCATCATGATGTTCGGCTTCCGATGGAGCTGTCGCGTCGTGGCTGGACGCCAACGGCGGACAGAAGATAGCAGCGCACACCACGGCGCTAGCTGCAAATAGGCCAATCCTGTTCATTGAAATGTCCCGCAACAAGCCGCATGGGCTCGTGCTTTCGCTCGTCAAACTAAACGCGTGAAGCTGTCGCGTAGCTCTGCAGGCTACGGACAGGGAGCGGGCCGCAAGGGGCCGCGGATGATCAGGCGCGCGGGGGCTTGAAAAGCGGCAGGCCTGCGAGGGACGCCGGGGTTTGATCACAGCCGATGGCGAATGCTCGGTGGCCGAGATCGGTCGGGATGAGCGTCACCGCAGATGGCTGTGCTGAGACGTGGCTCAGACAATGGCCGCTATGTGCGGGCAATTGTTGCTCGGCAGGTCCATCGTGGGATGTCGTGGTATCAAGATTTGCGATGATCGTTGCGGAGCCGGAGCCGGCAAAAGCGAGATCGCAGTTGGCGCAATGAAACAGTGACAGCAGCAGTCCCAACACGAGCGTGGCCACAAGCGGTAACCTGCGCCGTCGTCTCGCGTAACCAGTGCTGTATGAAGGCTCTTGCGTCATATCGCTGTCAGTGAAGGCTGGTCATCCGGCATTTTCAAGACCGTCCCTTACCAGACTGTCAGTAGGCTCGCCAACCAAAGACAGGGCAGGGAGGGCAATACGTCACGGGTGAATATTGTAACAGCGAGCAGAGAGTTTTGGTGGACGGTGCCCCGCCAGGGGCCGCACCGATCATGAAACAGTAACGATTTCTCAAGCAATCGTGGTTACCAAATGGTCAAACTCCCTTTGGAACCAGTGCCATGACCGACCACAACGCCGACGGCGAGATCAGTGCCCACAACAATGATGCGAATGAAGCATCGTTGGTTCCGGATTCGACGGACATGGTTTTGCATCCGTCAAAAGGTAGCGCCGACAAGCCGTCGGCAGACCATAAGGCTGATGCAGTTCGTCTGCCCAAGGACATCGTGCTGCAGCGGTTGTCGTCAAACAGCTCATGGGAAGATTTCGTCTATAACGAATCTGAGCGCGAGAAAACCTTTGATGCGGAACCTGCACCAGCCGCAGCGGCTCCAGCGCGTCGTTCGCTGTCAATGGCCGCAGTGGTCGCGATTGCTGCTTCGGTCGGTGCGGTCGGTGGCGCCCTGGCGACCGTCGGCGTCGGCCAATTCCTGAAGGATGACCAGAAGCAGGTCGCTGTTGCGAGCGCCGCTGCGGAGCATAGCAAAACGATCGAAAACGCGATCGCCAAGCTCAACGCCGACATATCGTCGCTCAAGTCCGGTAACTCCGGTAACAGCACGCAGGCCGGAAAGCTTGCCGATCGCATTGAAAAGCTGACCGACCGCGTCGAAAAGGTCGAGAAGGCGCAGGCCGAACCGGCCGCGAAGCTGGCAAAATTGAGTGAGGCGGTTGATAAGCTCCGCGCGGCGGAAGCCACGGCCTCGGTTGCGCCAACGCCGGCCCCAGCGCCCGCGGCCCAGCCGAACCGGCTTCCGATCGTCGATGGCTGGGTGCTGCGCCAGGTTCTGGATGGCGCCGCCACGGTGCAGGGCCGCCAGGGCATCTTCGAGGTTATTCCCGGTGATCCGCTTCCCGGTGTTGGCCGGGTCGATGCGATCCGCCGCCAGGATGGCCGCTGGGTTGTCGTCACCAGCCGCGGACTGATCGTCGCACGTTAACAATTTCGCGCGGCCGGACATTCGGAACCGCGTGATCTAATGCTAAAATTTGAGCGTTCAGTTGAACGGACCAGCATGATCTCGCTGGCATGATGCAATCTCTGATGAAGAGGATTGAGCATGCCCGTTGATCGACTGAAACCGCGTCGCAATGTCGTTAACTTTTTCGCTCACGAGGTCGCCGAGACCTCCAGCGATTTCCCGCGCGCGGCCAACGACAACCCCTGTCCGTATTGCGGTGGCGTGCTGGAACCGGGTGACAGGGCGTCCGATTGTTCCGGATCTGCAGCCTGGCCGATGATCCCGTTTCCAAAAGGCTGGGAGGCGTCCTGCTGACAATCCGTCAGCGTGCCTCTGCCGAGCGCCTGCCCATGAGGTAGAGAAGAAGCCCAAGTATCGTTAACGATGCCTGGACAACGCCGACCGCCAGCGTTGCGCTGGCGATGGAAGCCGCCATCATGGTGCCGACCGCGGCGCCGGCCATCTGCAAAAATCCGAGAAGCGCCGATGCAAGACCAGCCCTGTCGCCGAAAGGCTGCAGGCTGGTCGCGGTTGCCAATGGGCTCACCAATCCGAAACCCGCCAGAAACACGATGACCGGCAGGAGATAACTCCAGACGGAGTGATCGGCCCAATGGGCCGCCAAGAGGGCAGTGCCGCCGGCCGTCGCGATGACGATACCGATGACGGTTGCTGGCCCATGTCCGATCTTGATCGCGAGACGCGGCGCCAACATGCCGGACGCGAAGACCACGAACACGGTGCCGGCGAAGAACAGGCCGAGCTGGATCGGCGACAGTCCGAGGCCATCGATCAGCACACGCGGTGTTCCTGAAAACATCGCGAACAACGCGCCCATGAAAAGCCCAATGGTGCCGGCCGGCGCGAGAAAGCGCATGTCCGTCAGCAAGCCGGCATAGGCCTTGAGAATAGCGGTTGGTTGAATCGAGACCCTGCCGTCCGGACGGTGGGTTTCGCCGACATATTTCAAGAAGCAGAGGGCAACGATCGCGCCGAAGATGCCGACGACGAAAAATTCGGAGCGCCATCCGAAGGTTGATTCAAGCATGCCGCCGATCAGCGGCGAAAAACCGGGCGCGGCGGACATCGCCACCATGATGAAGGCCAGCGCCCGCGTGAGGTCTTCGCCGCTCAGCAGATCGCGGGCGATGGCCCGCGACAGGACGGACGCGGCACATGCGCCGAATGCCTGGATGACCCGGCCGACCAATAGCATGGGCAGGTCGGTGGCGAATTCACACCAGAGACTGCCTGCAACGAAGATCAGCAGTCCGACAATGACCGGCTTCCATCGGCCGTAGCGGTCGGACAACGGACCGACAATCAGTTGCCCCACTGCAAACACCGCAAGATAGATGCTGATTGCGGAGGCAACGTCAGCAGTAGAGACGTTCAGGCTTTTTGCCATTGATGACAGCGATGGCAGCAAAATGCTTGTCGCGAACGACCCGACCGAGGCAAGCGCGGCAAGCACCACGATCCGCGTCGAGATTGCCGGGGTCCGCCGCGCCTGTGTTTCGTTCCGGCTCAGATTCTGGATCGTCATTGAAAAGCCCTCTCGGATGACCTTTTATATGACGAGTATCATACAATCAAACAAATGTTGGCCGCTGTTGAAGGCTTTGCCGACGGCCTTTTGACGTCAGACAGGTCAAGCCTCCTGTCGCAACGCGTGTTTGACGCGACGCCGCGACGCAGCATTCGGTCTTGAACCGCCCGGGGCATGCTCACCATTTAAGGGTGTATTCCCTGGTCTGAGGGTGGCAGGAGGCGGCTTTGAGCTACTTCAAAACGGCGATTTTGCTCGCAGGTCTGACAGCGCTGTTCATGGGCGTTGGCTATCTCATCGGCGGTTCAAGCGGCGCCATGATCGCATTGGTCGTTGCTGCGGCGACGAACCTGTTTGCGTACTGGAATTCCGACCGGATGGTGCTGTCGATGTACGGCGCGCAGGAGGTCGATGAACGGTCGGCCCCGGAGTTGGTGCGTCTGGTGGCTGAGCTGGCCGCGCGCGCGAACCTGCCGATGCCGAAGGTGTATCTCATGGACAATCCGCAGCCCAACGCTTTCGCGACGGGACGGAATCCGCGGAACGCTGCGGTGGCGGCGACCACTGGCCTCGTGCAAATGCTGAGCAGGGAGGAATTGGCCGGCGTGATCGCGCACGAGCTCGCGCATATCAAAAACCACGATACGCTGATCATGACGCTGACCGCGACCATCGCGGGCGCGATTTCCATGGTCACGCAATTCGGGATGTTTTTCGGCGGTCATCGCGGTAACAACGGCGGTCCGGGTATCGTCGGCTCGTTGGCGATGATGATTCTGGCGCCGCTGGCTGCGATGATCGTGCAGATGGCGATCAGCCGGACGCGGGAATATTCCGCGGACAACCTCGGTGCGCGGATTTGCGGTCAGCCGATGTGGCTGGCGTCAGCGTTGGTCAAAATCGATAATGCCGCGCACCAGATCCCCAACATGGAGGCTGAACGAAGCCCCGCGACCGCGCACATGTTCATCATCAACCCGCTTTCGGGCCATGGCGTGGACAATTTGTTCTCGACCCACCCTTCGACGGAAAACCGTGTCCGCGAGTTGCAGCGCCTTGCGGGTGAGTTCGGATCGCGCGGTGGTTTTCCGAACACTCAGGCCCAAGCCGCCGGCAGCAGGCCGCGTGGTCCTTGGGGTTAGATCGGACCACCAGTCGTTTACGACGCGCGCGTTCGGCGCGCGTCGCAAATCAAACATTCGCGGCTAATTGCTCTTTTGCAGGGCAGCTGTTTGCTTGGCGAGCTGCTTGTCGAAATCCTGTTCGAGCGTTGCCACATAGCTTGCAAGTTCGTCCGGCTTGACGAATGGGTTCGGCGCGCCGTCCTTCATTTGCGCCCGCTTCGCCTGCATGCCGTATACTTCCGGATGCGGCCCAAGCAGCACGTCGATCTTCATCGCCTTAACCTTTGCGTAGGTTGACCGATAGTCGTCGACAATGCCGGCGTAGGTCGGATGGCCGACCAGCTTGTTCAGCGCAACCGTTCCGCTGCAGAAGAACAGCACATCGCGATTCTGATTGCCGTCTTTGACGGTCATCTCCCAACTTGTGCAGCCGGGAGAATGGCCGGGTGTCGCATGCGCGATCAGCGTTGTGTCGCCGAGGTTGACCTTGTCGCCCTCTTTAACGGCGCGGTCGACTTTGACGGCCGGAAAAGCGAGATCCGAGTTTTTCTCATCGCCCGGATAATATCCGCCTTCGAGCAGCGGCTTGTCCCGTTCGCCGGCAACCAGCTGAGCGCCGGTTTCCTTCTTGATCTCGGCCAAGCCGCCGGTGTGATCGAAGTGAGCATGGGTGTTCAGGATGTACTTGATGTCGCTCAGCTTGAAGCCGAGCTTGGCGATGTTGTCCTTGATCATGCCGGTGGACTGCGGAAGCGCTGTGTCCATGAGGATCAGGCCTTGCGACGTCTTGATGATGTACACGGCAATGCCGTCGGTGCCGACGTAGTAGATGTTGCCGATCATGTGGAACGGCTCGAAGGGCGTGGTCCACTTCTTGGTGACCTGCGCCAGAAAGTCCTTGACGGTTTGCGCCTGCGCGCCGGTTGCGAACAGCGTTAAAGCGCACAGCACCGCTGCGAGCGTCCTCATGATAGCCTCCCGATATTGATTCTTGTCGTTGCGATTAAGCAGACGAATTGAAGCGCGATTCAGGCGGCGAGCTCAAGCGTCATCTGATGGATCGCGATCACGGACGCGCGACACCGTCTCGGGTTGCGATAGAAATCGGCGTGATCCGCGAAGGCGTGTGGGTATTACGAGCCTTGCACCTTTTTCAATGATGCCGTCTGGAAAGGGCAAGATTTGGGAAAGCGAAAAAAACGGCGACCTTGCGGCCGCCGGGACACTTATCGAAGCTTGATACAAACGCGCCTGAGAGCTTCGCAATATGATGAGAGTTTTAATAATTAAAGTTTGAGATTTTCTGCAGAAGTCCTGCCGCGATTGGCAATCTCTTCATACTCGACGGCCTGTCCCTCATTCAGTGTCGTACGCCCTGTTTTCTCCACTGCGGAAATATGAACAAAGACGTCTTTCCCGCCGGAGCTGGGTTGGATAAATCCGTACCCCTTGGTCGGGTTGAACCATTTCACAGTGCCTTTAGCCATTAATGAGTCTCCAGAAATAAGAACGGTTTTAAACAGTCGGCTCCGCAGATGGCGTATCCAACGCAGAATAAGCTACGCGGTATATTTGCGCCTTGGTAGTCTAAATCACGTGATTTAATTGTGCAGATTGCCGCGCTGAGGCTGTTGCAGCCGCGAAACCTTGGGTCAGGCTCATAATGTGGTGCTTTCGACCTGATAAATGGCTCGCCCGCGGACAGGAGCCGCAGCCGTCATGGGCGTTCAGTGAGCAGCCTGACGGGCCAAAGCAAATCGCCGGTCATGGCCACGACCGGCGATTTAAGGTCTGCAGGGAGGCGAGGAATCAATCGCAGACGTTGATTGTACGCAGGCGAATGCCGCGAGCGGTGCGGACGCGGCGGGTCACATAACAGCCGTTATCAACATATTGGGGATCTACGTAGACCGGGCCGAAGCCAAATCCCACTCCTTGATAGTGATGGCCCCAGCCATGTCCCCAGTGGCCGCCGTGCCAGCCGTGAGCTGAAGCCGCGGTCGGGGACAGAGCGGCCGCTCCAAGGGAAGCGGAGGCGGCAAGGGCAAGAGCGAGTGTGCGAAGCATGGTCTTCTCCTGAACGATGCGCTGGCCGCGCTGAATTGCCGATATCCACCACCGCAAATTGGTCGCGCTGCCATCGGCATGGGTTCACGTCTGCGGAGAGCCTTGGAGCACTCTGCCGAACGACGTTCGTCAGGAAGTTCAGGATTTTGTCTCGTCGTCGCCAACGCGGCGGAGCAGGTCCTTCGCGAGATCCGACAGCATTGGGCGCGGGAGGACCGCGAATGGCAGGGGGCGCGTTACATCCACGGCGGCGAGGCCGAGCCGCGCTGTGAGCAATCCGTTGAGCAGGCCTTCGCCGAGCCGCGCGGAGAGCTTCGCGGCGATGCCATGCCCCAACACCTGCTGGATCAGACTGTCGCTGGCTGCCATACCGCCGGTGACGGCAAGATGCGCGATCACATGCCGCATCAGGCGAATAAGGCCGAGCGTGCCCGGCCGGCCGCCATAAAGCCTGGCGAGTTGACGGACGAGACGCAGTGCTGCCGCCAGCACGAACAGGACATCGATGATCGCTCCGGGGCTGACCGCCGTGACGATGGAGACCCGCTGCGCAGCGCTCGAAATAAGCCGGCGCGCTTCTTGATCGAGCGGGGTCATGAGCTCGCGTTCGGCAAGGCGGATCATGTCCGCGCCGTCGATGATGTCACGGCCGTGTTCCTCGAGCGCGAGACGGGCGCGGGCCAGCCTTGGATTGTCATGCGCAACCTTCAGCAGATCGCGAACAATAGCGTCGCTTTCCTTTCGGTCGTCATTCAAAAGGACGGCATTTGCGCGTGCGTGGAGCTTCTCGATCGTTTCAAGCCGGGCAAGACTTAACGTCTCGCGGGTAATGATGGCGACCAGCGCCACCACCGCAAGAATGGCGAAGGTCAGCCCGATATAGCCAAGGCTGAGGCTGCGGTTGAACAGGTCTTCCACGAGATTGGTGATGCCGAGACCAAGGCCGAGCAAAACCAGCGCCCCCAGTGCCACCCAGAACACCTTGGCCCAGCCGAAACCCTTGCGGACGGGGACGAACGGTTCGTCGACCGGGACTGGCAGCAATGCGGGATCGGAATCCGGCGTGATGCGAATTTTGCCGCGCAATGGGCGTGCAGTCTCGTTCTCCTCGTCCAGCACGATCACACGCGGGTCGTCGAGCTTGAAAGCTGTTGGTTTGCGGTGTTGCGGACGGTCGCTCATTGCAGCTTGTCTCCGACCAGAAACTGAAGCGCGCGGTCCAGACGAATATGGGGTAGCGCCGGCTCTTCGCCAGCAGCCCGGCTGAGCAATGGCGGACGAAATCTCAGAAAGCGGAAGTCGGCATGCTCGGATGTGGCTGTCGTCAGTCCGCGAAATGGCGCTTTGCCGGTGAAAAGCTCATCGAGGTTGTCTGGAAGGTCACCTGGGAATGTTGCGGCTTCCGTCTCGCCATCGAAGATCTGGCCGTTTGAAGTTTCGTTGACTTCGGGGGTCCCCAGGATCGAGGGCAATTTCTCTCGGCCCTGCTGCACCACCGCTTCGCGGGTCGCGCGCACCGCCGCGAGCGCGATTACGTCCACGGCGGCACCGGCGAATTCCGCCTTCGCGGCCGCGCGTTCCACCATGCGCCTCAAGATCGCTTCCAGCCGGTCATGGCTGGAGCGATGCAGGTGATCGGCCTTCGTGGCCGCGAACAGGATTCGGTCGATGCGCGGGCGAAACAGCGAACTGACGAAGGTGCTGCGGCCGATATTGAAGCAGTCGAGAATGCCCGACAGCGCGCCCTCGAGATCCTTCAACGCTTCGGGGCCTGCATTGAATGCGGCAAGAGCATCCACCAGAACGATCTGCCGATCGAGCCGGGTAAAATGATCGCGGAAGAATGGACGCACCACGACGTCCTTGTAGGCCTCATAGCGCCGCCGCATCATTGCCCACAGCGAACCGCTTGGTGCCGAGCCATCCTGCGGTACATCGAGCGGGGAAAAGGTCAAAGCCGGCGAGCCCGCAAGACTGCCCGGCATCAGAAAGCGGCCCGGGGGCAGAAGGCTCATGGCAAAGCGTTCATCCCGGCAGGCCCGGAGGTATTCGGTAAAAAGTTTGGCGGCCGTCAGGGTCGCCTGTTCGTCCTCACGGCCGTCCGGATCGAGGCGCACCAGATGCGCATGCCATTCTCTCGCCAGCCGCGCCCGCGGTTCGCGCCGAGACAGCGCCAGGCTTTCCGCGGACCATTGCTCATAACTTTTCTTGAGTAATGGAAGGTCGAGCAGCCACTCGCCGGGATAATCGACCAAGTCTAGCGTGAGGCTGCGGGTGGCCGCATTCTGACGCTGATAGTCGATGACGAGCCGCAGTTCGCTGATATCGACCGTCGAGCTTGGCCATTGGCGTTCGTCGATCAACGTGCGAACGTGTTTTTCGTAAGCAAAGCGCGGGACAGCATCATCTGGCTGCGGTTCAAGCCGGGCACGGGCGATGCGGCCTGTGGCAAGGGATTCGAAGACGGGAAACCTGCCGCCGCGCAGCAGGCCGTGAACCAGTGCGGTGATGAAGACGGTCTTCCCGGCGCGTGACAGGCCCGTGACGCCGAGCCGAACGGTCGGATTCAACAAATTCTCGCCATACTCGATCAGGGATCGCAGCGAGAGACGGGTTTCCTCGACGATGTCCGAAAAGCTGGGGGCCATATTTCCATCAAGACTTTATCGGACTGGGAGGCAATCGCAGCAGCAATAAATCAAGTAACGGCTCCTTGAATTTGGAGGCTGTCAAACAGAAATCAAGTTTCAGCTTTATGATCACCTTTGACCAGCCATTTTCAGAAGTCATTGACCGTTTTTGAGCTAGGTCAATTGGCTCAATGTCGGTCCCGCCAGGTTATACGGATGACAATTTTCAGGTTGAAACAGTTTAATACGGACAAGCGCAGCATGGGCGGTGGTGTGATCCGCTGGAACTATGACCGCGCCGAACTGATTGCGGACGGTGTGGTGCATGTGCTGGGCGCCGTCCTCGGATTGATCGCTGCAACAGCCCTTGTCGTTCTCGCGGGCATCTACGCGTCCACTCCGGAAATCATTTCGGTGTCAGTCTATGTCACCGGATTGCTGGCGATGCTGGGTCTGTCCGCCACCTACAATCTCTGGCCGGTCTCGCCCGTCAAATGGGTGCTGCGACGTTTTGACCACTCTGCCATCTACGTTCTGATTGCCGCGACCTACACGCCTTTCCTCACTGAAATGAATGATCGCGTCGTTGCCATGGCTCTGTTGATTGGCGTGTGGTCCGTGGCCGCAGCCGGCATCGCCATCAAGATCTTTTTCCCGGGGCGGTTCGATCGCCTCGCGGTGGGGCTCTATCTGGCGCTTGGGTGGAGCGGTGTGATTGCTTACGACAGCGTCGTCGCCTCACTGCCGACGTCGACACTCTGGTTCATCGCAGCCGGCGGACTACTGTATTCGCTCGGTGTGATTTTTCACGTCTGGGAGCGGCTGCGGTTTCAGAACGCGATCTGGCATTCGTTCGTGCTGCTCGCGGCAGCCTGCCACTATACGGCTGTGCTGGATATGATCCTGGTTGGCGCGTGAGATCGATTGATCTCGCTCTCTTTCCGACCTAAACCTTTCATATGAAAGTTTCAGGAAAAGTCGTTGTTGTCACCGGCGGCGCCAATGGCATCGGTCAGGCGCTCTGCGAAATCTTCCACCGCGAGGGTGCTTCAAAGGTCGTTGTTGCTGATCTCGATGGCGGGCGCGCGAAAGTCGTTGCCGACGCCATTGGCGGCGCAGCATTTGCCTGCGATGTGGCCAAAGAAACCGATATTCGCGAGTTGATCGAGAAGACCGAGCAACAGTTCGGTCCGATCGACTTGTTCTGCTCGAATGCAGGCATCGGCGGCGGATTTGATCCGCTCTCGGAAAATGCCGGTGGTACGTCCGATGAGCCGTGGGCGAAAAGCTGGGCGATCCACGTCATGGCGCATGTGTATGCGGCGCGTCACCTGATCCCGCGCATGAAGGCGCGCGGCGGCGGATACTTCCTCAACACGATTTCAGCCGCGGGGCTTCTGTCTCAGGTCGGCAGCGCCGCGTACTCTACCACCAAGCATGCGGCTGTGGGCTTTGCTGAAAATCTCGCGATTTCGCACAAGGCGCACAACATTCGCGTTTCGATTCTTTGCCCTCAAGGCGTTGAAACCAACATGCTGCGCGGCCTGCCGAAAGGTCCACAATCGGGCGACGGCAATCTCACGCCGGAAGCGGTCGCGGAATCGGCATTGCAGGGGATCGATCGCGAAACATTCCTGATCCTGCCGCATCCGCAGGTGATCGATTACATGCGGAAGAAGACCGACAATTACGATCGCTGGATCGGCGGCATGGCAAAGCTTCAGGCTGCGACGCGCGAGGCGCACGGCAAGAAGTAGGCAGACCTACCAGCTTGCTGTCGCTTTCATGGTCGGAACGCCGTCCGCGTTTGCGGTCCAGACGGCCATTTCGCTCGCACCATCGTCGGCGTTGATGCTGAAGTCAGCCCCATCGAACAGAGGCTGCACGCCGCGATATGAAAACATCTTCGGCGCATTACCGCCATGCAGCTTGGCCGCAAATTCCACCAGCAAGCTTGCCTGAAGCGGGCCGTGGAAGATGAGCCCCGGATAACCTTCAACCTTCGTGACGTAATCGCGGTCGTAGTGAATCCGATGGCCGTTGAACGTCAATGCCGAATAGCGGAACAGCAGAACCGGATCCGCCATGTGCGTTTCCCGGTGCCGTGCGGTTGGACCAGGAGAAGCCGGAGCAGATGCCTTCTGCGTTCCGGCAGGCGTGACGTCGCGGTAGACGATGTCTTGTCTTTCGCGAATGGCGACGCCGCGGCCTGTGGTGATCGTATGGTCGACGGTGACGAAACACAGTGCGCCGGTGCTGCCGGTCTTCAAGGTCACATCGGCGATGCGCGATGACCGCGTCACGTCGTCGCCCACGCGCAAGGTGTCGAGGAATTCCAATTGTCCGCCGGCCCACATCCGCCGCGGCAATGGCACGGGCGGCAGGAAGCCGCCGCGTGCGGGATGCCCGTCTGGTCCAAGCTCATTCATCGGCGCCACTGGCTGCGCCAGGCACCAATGGGTCGTGAGCGGCGCGGCGTCACCGTCCGCCGGGTTGCCGATCTCCATGAACAAGGTCGCGCGAAGCGCTTTGACGAGCTGAGCGGTGACGATATCGGACGCCTTCTGGGTCCGGCCGATCCATTGGCGCAGATGTTCGATATCCAGCTTGTCGCTCATGATTTCGTTCCACTTGCGATTTCATCGGTTGCATTGCCGACGGGAGGCA
Source organism: Bradyrhizobium sp. SYSU BS000235 (assembly GCF_049747295.1). Taxonomy (NCBI): domain Bacteria; kingdom Pseudomonadati; phylum Pseudomonadota; class Alphaproteobacteria; order Hyphomicrobiales; family Nitrobacteraceae; genus Bradyrhizobium; species Bradyrhizobium sp. SYSU BS000235. The sequence goes on along the minus strand of NZ_JBMHJM010000001.1, from coordinate 1,253,106 downwards.
CAGCTCCGTAGTGGCGCGTCTCATCCATAACGATCGCTGCCGGTGCAGGATACGCCACGGTGCCGTTCGGTGTATCGACTTCGATGCGCCGCAGGTGCGGATGCACCGACAGGTCGCTCATGGTGTTGACTTCGGCGAAGGCGATATCGGCGTCCGTCAGCCGCTTGAGCAGGTCATCGCGCGTCATGGTCGCGAATACATCGCCGACGGTCTTGTCGGTCAGTGCGCGGTTGCGGACGCGTTCGACGCCGTTGGCAAAACGCGGATCGTTCGGCAGATCCGGCATCGACATGACATCGGCGGTGAGCTTCTTCCATTCCCGTTCGCTCTGGATCGAGATCAGGATATCGCGGCCATCCTTTGACCGGAACACGCCGTAGGGCGCGATCGAGGTATGGGCGAGGCCCATGCGCTTTGGCGTGTTGCCATTTTCGGCATTCAAGAGCGGCACCGTCAGCCAGTCCGCCATCACATCGAACATCGAGACGCGGATGTCAGCGCCCTGGCCGGTGCGGGAGCGGGCGATCAGGGCTTCGAGGATGGCGGCGTGAGCCGTGGCACCGGTCGCGATATCGACAATGGACAGGCCGACGCGTGCCGGGGTTTCCGGACCGCCGGTAATGGAGGCCAGGCCGCTCTCGGCCTGGATGAGAAGGTCGTAGGCCTTGCGTTCCGCATAGGGGCCATCGTCGCCGTAGCCGCTGATGGTGCAACAAACCAACGCCGGATAGTCTTTGCGCAACCGCTCGCGGGTGAAGCCGAGACGATCCATCGACCCCGGCTTGAGGTTCTGGACCAGCACATCGGCGCCAGCGATCAGCTTTTCCAGCGTCTTGCGGCCTTCGTCGGTGACGAGATCGATCACGACGGACTTCTTGCCGCGATTGAGCCAGACGAAGTAGCTGCTCTGGCCCTTGGCGGCGGCATCGTAACCGCGGGCGAAATCGCCCTCCGGACGTTCGACTTTGAAAACCGTGGCACCGGCATCCGCCAGCCGTGACGTGCAGAACGGAGCTGCGACCGCCTGTTCGACGGCAATAACGGTCAATCCTTCAAGCGGCAGCATGGATCGTCTCAATAGGAGCGCGGCATGCCCAACACATGCTCGGCAAGGAACGACAGAATGAGGTTGGTGGAAATCGGAGCAACGGAATAAAGTCGGGTCTCGCGGAACTTCCGCTCGATGTCGTATTCTTCCGCAAAACCAAAGCCGCCGTGGGTCTGCACGCAGGCGTTGGCAGCCTCCCAGGACGCGTCCGCAGCCAGCATCTTCGCCATGTTGGCTTCGGCCCCGCAATCCTTGCCGGCTTCATAGAGCCGGGTCGCTTCCCTCACCATCAGTTCGGCGGCACGCATGTTTGCGTAAGCCTTGGCGATCGGAAACTGGATGCCCTGGTTCTGCCCGATCGGACGGCCGAACACCGAGCGCTCCTTGGCATAGGTGCTCGCCTTGTTGATGAACCACTTGGCATCGCCAACGCATTCGCTGGCGATGAGAATGCGTTCGGCGTTCATGCCGGAGAGAATGTAGCGGAAGCCCTTGCCTTCTTCGCCGATCAGATTTTCAGCGGGTACGCGCAGATTGTCGAAGAACACTTCCGTGGTGGAGTGGTTCATCATGGTGCGAATCGGCCGGATCGAGAGTCCTCCGGCTTTCTTTGCTTCCTGCATATCGACCAGGAAGACCGACAGGCCGTCTGTGCGCTTTGCGACTTGGTCTTTCGGCGTTGTGCGCGCCAAGAGGATCATCAGGTCGGAATATTCCGCGCGGCTGGTCCAGATTTTCTGGCCGTTGACGATGTAGTCGCCGTTGCCTTCGCGTTTGGCAAAGGTCTTCAGCGAGGAGGTGTCGGTGCCGCTGGTCGGCTCAGTCACGCCGAAAGCCTGCAGGCGGAGCTCGCCGCTGGCGATGCGTGGCAGCCATTTCTCGCGCTGGACATCGCTGCCGTGCCGCAGAAGGACGCCCATTGTATACATCTGGGCGTGGCAGGCGCCGCCGTTGCAGCCGGAGAGCTGGATTTCTTCCATGATCGCGGCGGCCGCCGACAGCTTGAGCCCGGCACCGCCGTATTCCTCGGGAATCAGGACCGAGAGATAGCCGGCGTCGATCAGCGCTTTGACGAAGTCCTGAGGATAAGCCATTTCGCGGTCGAGCTTGCGCCAATATTCGCCGGGAAACTGCGCGCAAAGCTTTGCAATGGATTCACGGATGTCGGAAAAATCGTTGGGTTCTGTCTGTGTCATGAGAATGCTTTTGGCAGATCGACGGCCCGCATGGTAGCCGTGCCGAACGCACATCTGCGTTCTGAATTTTCATTCTTGGTGAAAACCTCGATCGTCGCCACCCCGATGGTGCCGCCGACCTGGATAGCTTCCGCCCTGGCGATGATTTCATCGCCGTCGGCGGAGGCCAGAAAGTTGACCTTGAATTCGACGGTGACGCCGATCTTCCCTTGTGGAAGCTTGCTCGTCACCGCGATGCCCGCAGCCTGATCCGCGAGTGCCGCAATCACGCCGCCGTGGAAGTGGCCGGCAAACTGCAGCAGATCGTCCCGGCGGGGCAAGATCAATTCGACCTTGCCCGGCTCGAGATGGGCGATGCGGACGCCCGCGGCTTTTGAAAATCCGTGGCTGGTAACTTTCTCCGCCAGTTCTGGCGGATTTAATGTACTCACATTCAGGTCCTGATTTTACGCATTGATGCGCACCGGCAGGGTTTCGTAACCCTTCACAAAGCTCGAATACACGCGCTTCGGTTCGCCGACAACCTCGATATTGTCGAAGCGTTTCAGGATTTCTTCCCAGATGATCTTAAGCTGAAGTTCGGCGAGCCGCATGCCGACGCAGCGATGAATGCCGAAGCCGAAAGCCATATGCGTGCGTGGCCGTGCGCGGTCGATGATGAAGTTGTCTGCGTTCTCGATGACGTCGCTGTCGCGGTTGCCCGAGACATACCACATCACGACGCGATCGCCCTTTTTGATCAATTTCCCGCCCAGTTCGGTATCCTGCAGGGCGGTCCGGCGCATATGGGCCAGCGGCGTCTGCCAGCGGATAACCTCCGGGACAAAACTATCGATCAATGCGGGATTGGCGCGCAGCTTGTCGTATTCGTCCGGATTTTCGTTGAGGGCGAGCACCGAGCCGGTCATCGAGTTGCGCGTGGTGTCATTGCCGCCGACGATCAGAAGAATGAGGTTTCCGAGCAGATTGTCGCGATCCATCTGGCGGGTGGCTTCGCTGTGCGCCATCATGGAAATCAGATCGCTGCGTGGCTCGACATTGACGCGCTCATTCCATAGCCGCGTGAAATAATCGCCGCATTCGCCGAGTTCGGCGAGCCGTTGCTCCTCGCTGTCGTAGATCATGCTTTTTGGCAGCGCCGTTGCGATGTCAGACCACCGGGTCAGCTTGCGCCGATCCTCCCAGGGAAAATCGAACAACGTGGCCAGCATTTGCGTCGTCAGTTCGATCGAGACGCGTTCGACCCAGTTGAACGTTTCATTGCGCGGCAGATTGTCGAGGACCTCCGCGGAGCGCTCGCGGATGAGGACAGCGAGCCTGTCGAGATGAGACGGTGTAAACAGCGGCGACACCGTCTTGCGTTGCGGGCCGTGTTTGGGCTCGTCCATCGCGATGAAGCTTGGCCATTGGTATCGTTCGTCCACGTCGCGCAGCATGATGCCGCCAAGCTTGACGTCGGAGGAAAAGATCGCCGCATTGGTGTCGACATGCATGATGTCGTTGTACTTCGTCACGGACCAGTAGTTGCCGACGGGGCTCGTGGAGCAGAAGTGGACGGGTTCTTCGTTACGCAGGCGTTCGAAATAGGGCCAAAGGGTATCTGACCGAAACAGCTCGGGGTGGCCGGGGTGAAATTCCGACAGGGGTGTCGCGTACGCCTTTTCGCGAGCAGCCCGGAGACGCTCATTGCGGGCAGCGTTGATCGTTCCGTGCATCGGCGTTATTCTCCGTAGGATTTTAATCCGCAATCCGGCCCGGACAAATTACAGCGTCCAGCGGGGGCGAGAGCAAGGCGCCCGCGGCAAAAGCGCGGTTCCATAAACGGAACTCCTGAACAAACTGTTCACGTCAATCCAACTTAAACGAATTCCATTCATATTTGTGTTCGCAGAGCGAATTCTGATGGGACGCAGAATATGCCATTTCTTAAATCATCACATGAGGTTAGTGCAAAGTTGGACGCGCTTGATCGATCTCAGGCGGTCATAGAGTTTAACGTCGACGGCACGATCATCACGGCCAATCAGAATTTCCTTAATGCGATGGGGTACCGGCTGGAGGAAATCCGAGGCAAGCATCACAGCATGTTCGTCACGCCCGAGATGCGGGAAAGTACCGAGTACCGCGAATTCTGGGATGCGCTTCGCCGCGGCGAGTTTCAGGCCCGAGAATATATGCGCGTCGCCAAAGGCGGCCGGCCCATCTGGATCCAGGCGTCTTACAACCCGCTTATGAACCGCAGCGGCAAGCCTTTCAAGGTGGTGAAATTCGCCACTGACATCACGCAGCAGAGGTTGAAAAACGCCGACTACGAAGGCCAGATCAATGCGATTCAAAAATCGCAGGCGGTCATCGAATTCAACCTCGACGGCACGGTCATCACCGCCAACGACAATTTTCTGAAGACCCTCGGATACAGGCTGGATGAAGTTCAGGGCAAGCATCACCGCATGTTCGTTGAACCGGCCTATCGTGACAGCGCGGAATATCGGGAGTTCTGGGATTCGCTTCGCCGCGGGACGTATCAGGCGGCCGAGTACAAGCGCGTCGCCAAAGGCGGAAAGCCGATCTGGATTCAGGCATCCTATAACCCGATTCTTGGGGCGGACGGGAAGCTTTTCAAAGTGGTGAAGTTCGCCACCGACACGACCGCGCAGGTCGAAGACCGGATTCGGCGAGGGCAATTGCAAAAGTCGATCGACATCGATCTTGCCCAGATTACCGATGCAGTGACCTCGACGTCCGAGCGGGTGACATCGGCTGCCGGCGCTTCGACGCAGACATCATCGAACATGCAGGCTGTGGCATCCGGTGCTGAAGAGCTCGCGGCCTCGGTGGGTGAAATCAGCCGTCAGGCGTCGGATGCTCTCAGCATCTCGAAGCAGGCGGTCCAGCAGGCCAACGAGACCAATGCAATCGTGTCCGGGCTCGCAATTGCCGCTCAGAAGATCGGAGATGTGGTCAAGCTGATCAACAGTATTGCGGATCAGACCAATTTGCTGGCTCTGAATGCCACCATCGAGGCCGCCCGTGCAGGCGAGGCGGGAAGGGGGTTCGCGGTGGTGGCCGCCGAGGTCAAGAGCCTCGCGACGCAAACCGCGAAAGCCACCGATGAAATCAGCGGCCAGGTCGCCGAGGTCCAAGGCACCACAGCTAGCGCGGTCACCGTGATCGAGGCCATTACCCAGACGATTTCCCGCGTTAACGAGATTTCCGCGGCGATCGCCGCCTCGGTCGAAGAACAGGCTTCGGTGACTCAAAGCATTTCGTCGAACATGCAAGTCGCCGCCAAGGGCGTCAACGACATCAATGCCAACATGAACGACATCGCCCGGGCAACGAAATCCGTCGATGAATCGACTCGCAAAGTCCGAGAAGCCTCACGCGCACTCGCCTAGTTCTCGGAGTATGGCCGGCATTCGCGCCGGCCACCGAGTGTCTTCACCCCTAGCGTGACGCCACGAGAGACTTCGGGCTTTTCCGCCTCTTCTCCCGGTGCTCGGCGCGTGGCATTGTCGTCGTCAAACTTTGCCAAAACCCGCCCGGGGAGAGAGACATGACTTCGAATGTGCACAGTGTTTTCAATTTCGACCTTGGCGAGACGGCCGATGCGATCCGGGAAACAGTCCGCGATTTCTCATTCAACGAAATTGCGCCGCGTGCCGATGAAATCGACAAGAGCAATCAGTTCCCGCGTGACCTGTGGCCCAAGCTCGGTGCGCTTGGTCTCCATGGCATTACCGTCGAGGAGGAGTACGGCGGCTCCGGACTTGGTTATCTTGAGCATTGCGTCGCACTCGAGGAAATTTCCCGGGCATCCGCATCGGTCGGCCTGTCTTACGGCGCGCATTCAAATCTCTGCGTCAACCAGATTCGCCGCAACGGCAACGAGGCGCAGAAGCGGAAATATCTTCCGAAGCTGATCTCCGGGGAGCATGTCGGTGCGCTCGCCATGTCCGAACCCGGCGCGGGCTCGGACGTCGTGTCGATGAAAACACGCGCCGACAAAAAGGGAGATCGCTACATCATCAACGGCAGCAAGATGTGGATCACCAACGGTCCCATCGCCGAGACGCTGGTCGTTTATGCCAAGACCGACCCATCTGCGGGCCCGCGCGGGATGACCGCTTTCCTGATTGAAAAAGGCATGAAGGGGTTTTCGACGGCGCAGAAGCTGGACAAGCTCGGCATGCGGGGCTCAGACACTGCGGAACTGGTTTTTGAAGATTGTGAAGTTCCCGAAGAGAACGTGCTCGGTCATGTGGGACGTGGCGTCAACGTTCTGATGTCCGGCCTCGACTACGAACGCGCCGTGCTGGCGGCCGGTCCGCTTGGCATCATGCAGGCGTGTCTTGATGTGGTGATGCCTTACGTTCACGAGCGCAAGCAGTTCGGCCAGCCGATCGGCAGCTTCCAACTCGTCCAGGGCAAAGTCGCCGACATGTATGTCGCGATGAACGCCTCGCGGGCTTACGTGTACGCCGTGGCAAAGGCGTGCGATCGCGGCGAGACGACGCGCGAGGACGCCGCCGGCGCCATTCTTTATGCGGCCGAGCGCGCCACGCAATGTGCCCTGGATGCGATCCAGTTGCTCGGCGGCAACGGCTATATCAATGATTATCCGACCGGGCGGCTGCTCCGCGATGCGAAGCTTTACGAGATCGGTGCCGGTACCAGCGAAATCCGCCGCATGCTGATCGGGCGCGAGCTTTTCGATAAGTCGTCATAGTGGTTTGAGCTAACGCGATTTGGCCAAGCTGGCTCGCGCTGATGATCACGGAAGATCGACCGTCACGCGGTTTTTTATGGCGACGGCAGATGGTTGGTCTTGGCGACCCAGGATCGTACATCCGGCAGAATGTCCGGCAGGACCGCGCGCACCTCATCGACGGTCATGCCGGCTCTGATGCGCGGATCATAAAGAATATTCATGATGTACTGGTCGTAGATATCGAAGAAGCCCATCGACACGTCGTCATTGAACATCGTCCACGGGACAGAGTTCGTGTCGTTGATTGGTCCGAGCGATTGCAGCAATTCTTCGTAGGCGCAGTCGAGAAAAACAAAGTCGCTGCTATCGACCGTCAGGATGACGTCGGAGCGCTGAATTTCGTACTCATCGTTCTTGCGAAAACCGGACAGGCACTGAGGATCAAGAGATTCCCTGATCTCTTTTGCTTTTTCTGCACCATAGAATGACGTGATTGTTTTCTGGAGGTCGCGGTCGCGCACCAGCGTGATGATGGTGTTGGCGTCGTCGCGCTTGTTCGTAACGGCGATGTCGAGATGTTGCACGCGTTTGGCGATGTCATTGATCACTTTGCCGATCTGCGTGTGTCGATCAATGCGACTGGAACCATCGATGAAGACGCGGACCGGCATGTGGTACTTGCGGATTCTGTCGACGCGGCCGGCGAGATGGTATTCCGCCCCGAAAGCGGTCTTCATGAAGCCTTCGATAATCTGGCTGTCAGTGAACGTCTTTTTGTCATTGCGCTGCCGCGCGGCAATACTTGCGGGATCTGCGTAAGCAAACTGTGGAAGAGCCATGGCAAGCAGGGCCCCGACGCACAACGTGGCCGCGATGCCGAGCGCAATTTGCCGTAGCGGTGAAAGGATTTGCATTGTTGGTGGAGGTAGCCGCAACCCGCGATCTCGTGCAAGAGCAGCTGTTGCGTTCCCGAAAATAAAAAAGGCCGGCACGATGGCCGGCCTTTGTATTGTTCCGCGCGATCAGTTCTTGACGATAACGGTCGCTCCGACATGAACGCGATTGTAGAGGTCGATCACGTCATCATTGACCATGCGGAAGCAGCCGGAGGATACGGCTTGCCCAATGGTCTCAGGTTCGTTCGAGCCATGAATGCGATAAAGCGTTGAGCCGAGATACATGGCCCGTGCGCCGAGCGGGTTATCCGGACCGCCGACCATGTGGCGCGGCAGATCCGGACGGCGGCGCAGCATCTGTGATGGCGGGGTCCAGCTCGGCCATTCCTTCTTCGCGGAAATGCGGTGGACGCCACCCCAGCGAAAGCCATCGCGGCCGACGCCGATGCCATAGCGCAAGGCTTGGCTGCTGTTTTGGATCAGATACAGCCGGCGTTCCCTGGTATTGATGATGATCGTGCCGGGGGCGTAGTTGTTTGGAAAACTCACCGTTGTGCGGGGAATGGGGCCAGTGCCGCTGGGGGCGCCGCCGCCAAAAAGGTTGAAAAACGGGTTCATTTCCGGGTCCGCCATGGCAACCCCGGTGCCGACCAGCAAGGTCACGGCCGTTACGATAACAGTAAAAAGGCGCGTCATCAGAATCCTCATAAAAAGCCGCCCGAGAGTGTCGGGAGATCAGCAAAGGGATTGTAGCATTGGCATGTGACGATTTGCGCGAGCATACCAGACAGGCCACAAATCGGGCCGTTTCGCAAGCCACGGGCGCGTGATGGCACGCTTTCCAGAAACGGCGTTGCGCAAAAGCACCGTCCCGCACGATTATGCACGCCATCTTTGACGAATCGGGCCGGGCGTCCTTTGACGGGGCGTCATAAGAGTGATTGATCTGGCCGACCACAAAAACGCGAAGGCGAATGGGAGTGACATGATGAATGGTGCGGAAAGTCTGGTGCGGACGCTGGTCGCAGGTGACGTGAACGTCTGTTTCACCAATCCTGGAACCTCGGAAATGCACTTTGTCGCAGCGCTCGACCGGGTCGACGGTATGCGCTGTGTACTTGGCCTTTTTGAGGGAATCGTGACCGGCGCTGCGGACGGATACTACCGCATGACCGGAAAGCCGGCGTCGACGCTGCTTCACCTTGGCCCGGGGTTGGCCAACGGCCTCGCCAATTTGCACAACGCCAAGAAGGCAAATTCAGGCATCGTCAACATCGTCGGGCAGCACGCGACCTACCACATCGAGTACAACGCTCCGCTGACGTCCGATATCGAAGGGATCGCCCGCCCGATGTCGGCATGGGTGCGGACGTCTCCGGACGCGAAGTCCGTTGCGCGCGATGGAGCCGCTGCTATCGCCGCTGCCAATGGTTCGCCTGGGCAGATCGCAACGCTCATTCTGCCGGCCGATACCGCATGGAACGAGGCCGATGGCATCGCCCAGGTGCCGGAAAACTCCCAGCGTCCGAGTTATTCACCCCAAGCCGTGAATGAGGCTGCCCGGGTCCTGCGCAGCGGCGAGCAGACATTGTTGTTGCTGACTGGTAAGTCTCTGACTGAAGAAGGGCTGAAGCTTGCCTCGCAGATTGCAGGGAAGACCGGTTGCAAGGTCATGGGCCAGACCTACAATCCGCTTATGGCGCGCGGCCGTGGCCGTTTCTCGATCGATCGAATCCCGTATGTGATCGAACAGGCAGTCCCGATCCTGAAGAATTTCCGTCATATCGTTCTGGTGGAGACGTCTGATCCGGTGGCGTTCTTCGCCTATCCCAACAAGCCGAGCCTGCTAAAGCCTGAGGGCTGCGAGGTTCATCGCATGTGTGAAGCGGGCGAGAACTCGGTGGCCGCGCTGCATGCGCTGGCTGACGCCGTTGGCGCTAAGGCGTCGGATATCGTGCCGCAAAAGCTCGTCGAGCTCGCCAAGCCGACCGGTGCGCTTACGCACGCATCCATTGCGCAGGCCATCGCGATGGCGATCCCGGAAAACGCAATCGTCGTTGACGAGTCGATCACGACAGGCCGCGGATTTTTCCCGCCGACGGCTGCCGCGGCTCCGCACGACTGGCTGCAGAATATGGGCGGGTCGATCGGGTTCTCGACGCCGGTCGCGACCGGGGCTGCGGTGGCATGTCCCGACCGCAAGGTGATCTGCATGGTTGGTGACGGCAGTGCCATGTACACATTGCAGTCGCTGTGGACTCAGGCCCGCGAGGGACTGGATGTGACGACCATCGTTTTCGCCAATCGTACTTACCAAATCCTGAAGGGTGAGTTCGCCGGCGTGGAGGCTGGAGAGCCCGGTCGCAAGGCGCTTGCCATGCTGAATCTGGACAATCCCACCCTCGACTGGGTGTCTCTCGCGAAGGGTATGGGCGTATCCGGCCGTTCCGTCAAAACGGTGGACGAGTTCAACCAGGCCCTGGCTGAAGCGGTGAAGGAAAAAGGTCCGCGCCTGATCGAAGTCCTTATGTAATTGACGCGATTATCGAGCCAGCGGGCGTCACCGAACGTCAACGACGGGCATTTGCCCGCTGGCTTGTTTGCGGTTGTTCCGGCGAGGCTCCTGATGACTGGCCTCCCCAGAATTAATGCACGTCGAATTAAAACTTCCGCAGTTTCTTCCAACTAGATTGTCCATAACGTTTGAAGGTGATGGCGCTCTAAGTCTTCATATGTAAGGGCTGCTTCGATGAATTTGATTATTCGATTTTTGCGAGATGAAACCGCTGCGACCGCGATCGAGTATGCATTGATCGCGTGCGGTATTGCCGCTGCTATCGTGACCATTGTCAGCACTCTGGGCACCTCGGTCAAAGGTCAGTACACCGCAGTTCAAGACGCGCTGAAAGACCAGAAGTAGTCTTCGCATCGTCGACTCATTGGCTTGCTATGAGCTTTGGCTTGAACCGCGAGTCTTTCATGGGATCGATCAGGCAGTAAGTTCTTCCTGCCGCGCTTGCGCCAAAAAGCGTTCAAATTGGTCGAACGGAGGCGGTCGAGAATACAGGAAGCCTTGGGCTTCGTGACGGCCTTTCATTTGCAGGACTTGTTCCTGAGCGCCCGTTTCGACCCTCTCGCGGTCGCCGACAGTCCAATTGAGAGTCGTCGCGACGCCATCTGGCGAGAGCAGTATCCCTTACGCGAGTGCGAGTGAGAAATGTAAAACTTGAGGATCACTGCCACGAGAGGACGCGAAGCCGGCCTTATTCAAGACGCGTCGCATTGAGTGGTTATCCGGGAGAACCTCCGCAACGAGTTCTTTGAGCCCTGCATCACGAGCCCATTGAACGAGATGGTGCATCAACACTTTTCCGATTCCTCGCCCTTGATAGGCATCGATAACAACGAACGCGACTTCAGCCTGGCCTGGTTTCGTAACGACATAGCGTCCGCCGCCGACGATTTCGGAATGCCCCGCATTGTTGATCTGCGCAACAAGGGCGACATGATCGACGAAATCGACCTTCATGAAGAACGTGATCTCGCTATCCGAAAATCCGCGCTTCGGCACGAAAAAGCGGCGTTGGCGCGATTCCGTGCTCGTGCGGTCGATTGCCGCGAGCATATCGGCTTCATCATCCGGCTTGAGAGCGCGGATTTCAATTGTGCCGCCGCCATGGAAAGGTTCCACGCTCGAATAGTCTGCGTTTCGCAGCATTTTCGCCGCTTGCTCCGGCTGGTTCTGCGTACTTGTGAGGACAATAGCCGGCTGGCCGGTTGATCTGAATCAAGCGGAGGCGGACTAAGGCGCCGAAAATTTGGAACCCCCGGCAACTGCTGGAGCCAACATCGGTGAAGCTTCGTGGAATCATTTCGGCGAAACAGATTCAGCGACGAGACAATGCAGCTTGCGCTGCGTCTTGGCCTGCTCGCATTCTTGATCTACTGGTCTTTCGTTCTGGTCCGCCCGTTCATTCCGATCCTGGTGTGGGCGCTTATCCTTACCGTTGCTCTTTACGCGCCGCATCGCTGGCTGGCAAAACATCTCGGCGACAGGCCCAAAACAGCCGCGGCTATGCTGACGATCGCATTCCTTGCAATTGTCATTGGCCCGATGGCGTGGCTTAGCTTTGGATTGATCGAAGCCGTCAGCGAGATATCGCGGCAGATTGATTTGGGTGGCCTTGCGATTCCACCGCCGCCGGCACGCCTTCAAGATCTGCCGTTGATCGGTGTCCAGATGCATGATTTCTGGAAGCAAGCTTCCAGCAATCTCGCCACGGCCTTTCGCGAGATCGCTCCTTTTCTCAAGCCCATAGCGACTGCGATCCTCGCTTTTGCAGGTAGCGCTGGAACGGAAACTCTCAAATTCCTGGCGTCAATCATCTTGGCCGGCTTCCTGCTTCCCATGGGGCCGACGCTGGTGAAGGGAGGACACACTATTCTCGCCCGGGTTGCGCCCCAGCGAAGTGAGCATCTTCTGTCACAGGCGGGCGCTACGATCCGGACGGTGGCTCAAGGCGTCATCGGGATCGCAATTCTGCAGTCGATCCTGGCCGGGCTGGGATTGAAATTAGCCGGCGTTCCAGGCGCCAGTCTGATTGCGTTCGCAGTATTGGTTCTCGGCATCCTGCAGCTTGGAGCGGTGTTCGTTCTGCTCCCGGTCATCATCTGGATCTGGATGGAAAAAGATTTCACGGTGGCCATGTCAATCACGGCGTATCTGATAGTCGTCGGCCTGGCAGACAATGCCCTCAAACCACTCCTCATGGGGCGGGGACTGACAACGCCGACTCTCGTTATTCTGATCGGGGTTCTCGGGGGAATGCTGGCGCACGGAATTATTGGTCTCTTTGTTGGACCGATCATACTCGCGGCGGCGTGGGAATTGCTGATGGCGTGGATGCGCGATGACCCGCCGAATCGAAGTCTCGCGAGCACGGAAGGCACCGTCGAGATTCTGGGCCGAGGTCACACTTAAATCGCGGAAGAAGGGCCACGTGGATTTTTGGCACTCTCGCATTCAATCGCGGGAATTTCGTTGTCGCGACCACAGGTCCAGTTCTGCCAGCTGCGCCCCGAAAGGACAGTCATGCTGCCTTATCGGGTCGTTGACTTAGTCAACGGGCCAATCTCCGGAAATGTTCCCAACGCCGTTCACGCGTGTTAGCTTTTTGGCACGGGGTCTGGCCGCGTGATTGTCATGAGTATCCGGATCAGAGGACTCGTACTTTGCGCAGTTCTGCTGCTGATGCCTGCATGTCTGACTGCGGGCGAGTTGCGGCCGCCGCAGTCCATTCTCGTTCTCGACCAATCAGATCTGCGTGGATCGTTCTACTATGAGGTATTCTCGGCGCTTCGGGCCGCCGTGAATGCAGATGGCCGCTCCCACATCACGCTTTACACCGAAAGCCTCGATCTGAGCAGGTTCAAGGGCGAGGCCTACGAAGAAAGCCTTCGGAAACATCTTCAAGTCAAGTATCGGACGACGCCGATCGGAGTCATTGTCGCGATTGGCGCGGCGACGTTACAGCATGTCTTGAACTGGCGTGCGGAGCTGTGGCCCGACGCTCCCGTCGTTTTCACCATGGTGAACGAAAGAGACCTGGCCGCGCTGAGCTTGGCCAGGCTGAAACCTTCACCGGCGATGACGGGCAGCCTTATCAGGGTTCGCCTGTCGGATCAGATCACCGCAGCGCGCGCAATTGTGCCTGACCTCGATCGGATCGTGCTCATCGGCGATGCATGGAGCAATCAAGTCCTGTTCGGGAGCTGGCAGGATGAAATTCCCAATGTAACCGCCGGCCTGCAGGTCGAGGAGATCGTCGGTCGTACCATGACGGAAATCAGAGAGAGGGTTTCCCGGTTGGATGATCGCAGCGCTATCATTTACACAGCCGTGTATTCCGATGGTGAGGGCGCTCACTATCCTCCGGGGGTTGGCCTCGGGCTCATTGCAGAGAAGGCAAATCGCCCGATCATTGTCGCATCTGAAACACTCATTGAGCGCGGTGGTATAGGCGGGTTCGTCCTGTTGCCTTCCGAAATCGGAAGGGATGCGGCCTCCCGAGCGCTCCGTGTCCTTGATGGTGAAGCCCCCGCAAGAATTCCCATCGCTGCGCTGCCCGATGCGGTGAAGCCGATCTTCAACTGGCGGCAAATGAAGAAATGGGGGGTGGAGGAATCCGCGTTGCCGGACGGCAGCGAAATTCGATTTCGAGACCCAAGTCTGTGGGAACAGTATCGATGGCAGAGTATCGCAATCGGCGCGGCACTGCTTGTTCAGGCAATGCTTATCTCCGGTCTGCTTCAGGAAAGGCATAAGCGCAACGATGCCGAGGCTGAGGCCCGAAATCGAATGACGGAGTTGGCTCACGTCAACAGGCAGTCTGCGGCGGGCGAATTGTCGTCCTCAATCGCGCATGAACTCAATCAGCCGCTGGGAGCTATTCTGACAAACACCGAAACCGCGGAGCTCATCCTTCATTCCCCATCGCCGGATCTGGCTGAAATCAGGGAAATTCTGGCAGACATTAAGCGGGATGACCTTCGCGCCAGTGAAGTCATCAGCCGGCTGAAAAGCTTTCTGAAGCGCGTGCCATTCGAGATCAGGACGATCGACGTCAACTGCACCATGAATGAGGTATTTGAGTTCCTATCTGTGCAGGCGAACTCGCGAAACGTGGCGCTTTATCTGGAGTCGCTGCCGGGTGAATTGAAGGTCAGCGGGGATTCAGTTCAATTGCAGCAGGTGATTCTGAATCTGATGGTCAATGGCATGGATGCGATGGCCAGCATGCCTTATGGCAAAGCATTGATAGGAAAAACCGAGATCGATGGGCGCGGTAAAGCGATCATTTCCATCTCGGACTCCGGTCCTGGTATTCCAGCGGACAAACTCAATCAGATATTCGATCCTTTCTTCACGACAAAGCAAAAGGGAATGGGCGTCGGACTGTCGATTGCGCGTACCATCGTGCAGGCTCACAAAGGGCGAATTTGGGCGGAAAATCAGACCGGCGGCGGCGCCGTATTCCGCATCGCTCTACCGCTGGCACAACCGTCTTAGGAGGTGGGAATGCAGGGGACCATCCATATCGTTGATGACGACGCTTCGTTTCGAACGGCCATGGGGCGGCGACTCACCAAAGCCGGATACGAGGTGGAAACATACTCTTCTGCTCAGCATTTGCTGGACCGGCTTCCGGACAAGCGTCAGCCCGGCTGCATTCTCCTGGATGTCAGAATTCCAGGTCTGAGTGGCCCGGAGCTCCAGCGCCGGCTGAGTTCGCTTGGCGTGCAGCTGCCGGTTATCTTTCTGACCGGCTACGGTGACATTCGCACGACGGTGCAAGCCATCAAGGCGGGAGCCGACGACTTTCTGACGAAGCCAGTCGCATCGGAGCAGCTTCTTTGTGCGATTCAGCAAGCCATGGCGCGTTACGAAGCGGTGCGAGGGCTAACGGACAAGCTCGAGGCGCTTCGCGCGCAGATCAGGGCATTGACTCCACGAGAGCGGCAGGTCTTCGAGCTTGTTGTTCAGGGAAAGCTTAACAAGCAGATCGCGATACAGCTTGGCGCAACCGAACGCACGATTAAGGCGCATCGGCACAAGGTGATGGAAAAAATGCAAGTCCAATCACTGGCCGAGCTCGTGTCCCTGGCGGAGCGCGCGGGTGTCCTGTCCGCGGCCGGTGCCGAATTGAAATAGTTCCGTTTCGAGGCATTCCAGGTCCTGTTGTACCAAGAGACAATAGGAATCTCTTAAGGAGCGGCGTATCCGAACGTCACCGACGATTGTGCGCTCCCAGATAAGCGGGAAATTTAGCACATCGTTCGATATATACGGTTCAACATAGGGAGGCTTGTCATTGCCTCAGTCCAAAGTTGTTCTCGTGCTGGATGACGATCCGAGCCTGCTCAAGGGTGTGCAGCGGCTTTTGCGAGCGCACGGTTTTGAAAGCGTGCTTTTCGAAACCGCCGAGGCTCTTCAACAGCACGGCGATTTCGATCAGGCTTGTTGTATTGTCCTGGACGTCAATCTGAGTGATGAATCAGGGATCGAAGTGCGACATCAACTTCGAGCATCCGGCATTTCCCTGCCGGTGATTTTCATAACCGGTAAGGACAATCCCGCAACGCGGATGGCTGCCATGGAGTCGGGTTGCATTGCCTATCTTCGCAAGCCCTTCCCGGCGAGCGCGCTGATTGAGCCGATAGAGAAGGCGTCTGCAAATTGGAGTTAGTTTGCCGGACAGCGCTAACACGTGACCGCGACCAGATTGATTTGGATCAAGTTCCATCCGGTTGCTGATCTTTAGAGATCGCCGGGCATCATCTCCACAAGGAGATTGCCAGCGATGGAGTCATCCGTGAAAATTTCCAGACGTCGCGTTTTTCAGATCGCTTTGCTGGGATTAGTTGCGTCGAGCCTGTCAAGCTCATTGGAAGCGGCGACGGGATCGGTTCGAGTCAGCTTTAGCAAGGCAGGTTTTATCGTCGGTGTTGGCAGCGGACGGGGAGTCCTAACATTCCGGGGGCATAACTATCCCTTCCGGGTGTCCGGTTTGGGCGTAGGATTGACCGCCGGTGTGTCAACCAATCACCTGGTTGGTCGCGCACTCAACCTCCGCGGACCCGGCGATATTGCGGGGAGTTACAATGCGATCGGGGTGGGCGGTGCGCTGGCGGGTGGCGCGGGGGCTGTTCAGCTTCAAAACGCCAGGGGCGTGATCCTGCAACTTCACGGAGGAAAGGTCGGGATCGAAGTGTCCGCAGCGGTGAGCGGCGTGCAGATAACCATGGAGTAGATTCGGTCCGATGCTTGATCTCGGACCGCATCCGGCGTTCTTTGCAAGGATGCGAGGGTTCAGAAGCGGCAGAAGATCAAGTCAGCCCCACGCGATCACGATGCTGATGTCGCCCGGCATGCCGCCGGGAAAATCGATGATCTGGTACCGAATGCGGTAGCCGCGTGGCTGGAGGTAGTCGGACCATAGTTGAAAGATTTCGCGGGGGATTCCTGTCAAAGTCTTTTCCCAGCCCGCTTCCTGCTGATTGATCGCGCGGCCGTGGTCGGTGCACAGCGAATTGGGAAAGCGGTAGACCTGCACTTCCGAAAGTCCGTTTCTCACCGCGCGTTGGATGACCGACGAGGCCAGTTGAACCTTCTGTTCCTCCGTCAGGCCGGACGGTTGACTGAGCTTGTCAATTAACGCTCGCTTTTCGGCCTCGACCGCCGCTGCGCGCTTGGCATATTGCTCGGCTTTATCTGAATCCTTGATCGCTGCCTGTCGCTGAATTTCCTTCGCTGAAGGCAGAAGATCGTCGATATTTACGGGCATGGCGGACCCTTCCAAGCTCATCGTTCACTGCCCCTATGGTGCCGATGATAGTGGGCCGGCTGCCCCCTCCATCTTGATCCAGATCAAGCATCATTCATTCGGAAGACCACACGCTACATGCTGGATAGCGTGAAGAGCCGTATGTCGTGGAGTGCTTCAGTTGACTGACCAAATCCATCCCCTGGCACCCCACCATTTGCCATTTTTCATCACCGCTCCCGGCGACACGGATATACTGATGGTTGCTATGGGCGTCCTGCTCGTCGCGGCGGTTCTTGCCATCGGAAACTTTTATCTCAGGCTGCACAGCCTGCCTGAGCGGATCGCCCACAAGTCACAAAAACTCCAATTCGAGATCGTTGCGATCTTGGGTTTGCTTGCGCTGTTTACTCACATCCACCTGTTCTGGATCGCTGCTCTGCTGCTTGCCTTCATTGATATTCCCGATTTCGGCACGCCGCTCCGGAGCATTGCGGAATCCGCTGAACGGATTGCGGACCGCAACGACACTGAAACGAAGGCCGCTGCTGACGCAGGTGATACTCTTCCGACACCCCGCCCTGTAGATAGCACGCCTCTCGCACGCGGTTCGAAAGAAGAGGAGCATAGCCATGCTTGAGCTTCTCCTCTGTTCGCTTCTCACGATCGTTCCGGATTATCTCTATCGCCGCTATGCGCAGGGCAAACGGATCGGCAAGGAGATCACGTTTTACTCGGTGTGGTTCGAGCTGAGGTGGGGCATCAGTGCTTGTTTGCTGCTGACAGTTTCTCTCATCACCCTGATCTTCTACTTTCATCCATCGACGACGAGCGCTGCGCTGCTCTTCAGAACCGTACCGATCCTGCCGGAGACGTCCGGACGGGTTGCAGAGGTGCACGTCGGAATCAGCGACCCGATTTCCAAGGGCGATCTGATTTTCAAGCTGGACAGCTCCAAGCAGGAGGCCGCCTTAAATGTCGCGAAGCGGAAGATCGCGGAGGTCGATGCTCAGATCATTTCGACACAAGCAGATATCCTGAAAGCAGAAGCGCAGCTTCAAGAGGCGAAAAGTTCCTACCAGCAGGCGAAGGATGAGCTTGATGTCAAAACCGAGCTGCAGCGACGTAATCCCGGTATCGTTCCGCAGCGTGATATTGAAAAGCTGCAGGTACTTGCGGACGGACGACAAAGCGGGATCGATGCTGCAGCCGCAGCGAAAGAATCGGCGACGCTCCGCGTAACAACACTTTTGCCCGCCGAGCGCGCGAGTGCGGAAGCTGCATTGGCCCAGGCGCAGGTGGAGCTGGAAAAGACCTCTGTCAAAGCCGGTGTGAGCGGCCGCGTGGAGCAATTTGCGCTTCGTGTCGGCGATGTCGTCAATCCATTGATGCGACCCGCCGGAATACTGATACCGGAAGATGCAGGCCAGGGCATGTTGCAGGCGGGATTTGGTCAGATCGAAGCGCAGGTGCTGAAACCCGGAATGATCGCCGAAGCGACTTGCGTCTCAAAGCCGTGGACAGTGATTCCAATGGTCGTCACCGGCGTTCAGGACTACATCGCTGCCGGTCAGTTTCGGGGAGGAGAAAATCTAATCGATATTCAGGCCATCGTTCGTCCAGGAACGATCCTTGTGTTCCTCGAGCCGCTTTATAACGGCGGGTTGGACAGTGTCGCTCCAGGCAGCAGCTGCATCGTCAATGCTTATACCAGCAATCATGAGCTGCTTTCATCGAACAAAGTTGGCGCGGTCAGGGGTATGGCTTTGCATGCCGTCGATGCAGTTGGTCTTGTCCACGCGATGTTGCTTCGGATTCAGGCTTTAATTCTTCCCTTCAAAACACTGGTCCTGGGCGGGCATTAGCCGCGTGGTCGTTAACGAGTTTCGCGGGGCGCAAACTGGTGATCGGGATTGCTGATACGGGTTTTGATCCAAGTCAAAATCCGCATACATCCGACATGCAAATAAGCCTCCTGCAAAAGACCACGAACGCGTACGGAGGCCGGCATGTGGTGCTGCGGAAGAATTCTGGTCGCTCTTGCTCTCGCCGTTGCGGCACCAACTGTGGTCCGTGCTCAAGGAAGTGACACAGCGTCGCCTCCGCCAGGTGAGCAGGCCCTCAAGCCGGAGCAACTCGAAGCGCTCGTCGCGCCGATCGCACTGTACCCCGACGCTTTGCTCGCAAATGTTCTGGCTGCATCCACTTATCCGTTGGAGGTGGTCCAGGCCGATCGATGGTTGGGAGAGCGGAAAAGCCTCAAGGGGGACAAGCTCAAGGCAGAGGTGGATAAACAGCAATGGGATGACAGCGTGAAAGCGCTGGTGGGCACTCCGGATGTGCTTGCCATGATGAGCAAGAAGATCGACTGGACCAAGGATCTCGGCGATGCTGTGCTCGCCCAACAGCCGGACGTGATGGACGCAGTCCAACGTCTGCGCGAAAGAGCCCAGGCCAACCAGAAGCTGGCAACAACCAAGCAGCAGAAGGTCAGTGTCCAGCAGGCGGAGGGCAAGCAGGTCATCGTCATTGAACCGACAGAGCCGGACACCCTTTACGTTCCCTATTACGATCCCGCGACTGTCTACGGCACATGGCCGTATGCGGAGTATCCACCCTATTACTTCGGTGTGCCTTCGTACATCGGCGCCGGGATCATCGCCACCGGCATTGCGTTCGGTGCAGGCTTCGCGCTCGCGCGCTGGGGCAACTACTGGGGCGGCGGCTGCAACTGGGGCAACAGGAGCTTCGTTGTCAATCGCTCCATCCGTACGACCTGGCAGCACAATCCAGCGCACCGGCAAGGCGTGCGGTACAACAACGCCGCTGTCCAGCAGCGCTTTGGCAACAGTGCCCAGCGCGCAGGAAGCGCGAACCGGATGGATTTCCGCGGCCGCAGCGGACAAGAAGTCCTTCGTCCAGGGCAGGATCGGGCCGGCGCCGGCGATCGCGCCGCAAATCGAGCTGCGGATCGCGGTCGTGCGGGCGCTGATAAAGGTAAGGCGGGCAATCGCGCAAGTGCAGGTAATCGCGCAAGTGCAGGCAACCGTGCGCGGACGGCTGGCGGCGGCGCGGGGCGCGGCGGCCGCGACGGTGCTCTGAGAAATGTCTCATCCGGAAGGGCGGCCAACCTCCAAGCCGCGCGGGGACGGCAAAGCTTTGCCAGTTCGGGAGTGAGCCGCGCGAGCTTTGCCGGAGCCGGAGCAACGCGCGGTGGCGGAATGAGCGGTTTCAGAGGAGGAGGTGGCGGTGGATTCCGCGGCGGCGGCGGTGGTGGAGGTTTCCGCGGCGGCGGAGGACGACGCTCCGACATCGCGCTGAAACACGACGTCGTCTTGCTCGGCCATCTGGAGAACGGCCTCGGCTATTACCGGTTCAGCTATCTCGGCAGCAACAAAGCCTATGTTGGTGTCATCGCTCAAGAGGTCCGCGACGTTATGCCGGAAGCTGTGACCCGCGGATCTGACGGCTATCTCAGGGTTAAGTACCAGAAGCTGGGACTTCCTTTTAGCAGTTACGCGAAATGGCGCGCGGCCGGCGCGGTCATTCCGAAACAAGCGGGGGTGCAGCGATGACATCATTCCGCTTGTTGCGAAAAATCAGCTCGATCGCAGTTGCCGTTGCGATCGCCTCTGCTCTCTTTATTTCTGTGGCTTCTGCCCAAGAAAGCTTCCCGACGCCGGAAGACGCTGCTCAGGCTTTGGTCAACGCGCTCAAGTCGGGGACGAAGAGGGATATCCGCAAGATACTCGGCCGGGACACCGACGACATCATCGAGTCGGGAGACGATGTCGACGATGCGGAGATGCGGGAGAGGTTCACGACGGCCTATGACGAAAAGCATTCCGTCAAAGTGGACGCAAACAAGACCGCCACCTTGATCGTCGGATCGCAGGAGTTTCCATTTCCGATTCCACTGGTAAACGAGCGCGACGGCTGGAAATTCGATACTGCATCGGGCCGCCGGGAAATTCTCTACCGGCGGATCGGTCGGAACGAATTGGCGGCCATTCAGACGTGCCTGGCTTACGTGGATGCCCAGAATGAATACGCCGAGAAAGATCGCACCGGCGCCGGCCGCGGCGTCTATGCGCAGCGCGTGGTGAGCAGCCCAGGCAAGAAAGACGGCCTGTATTGGCGTGATGATCAGGATCCGAGCCCTCTCGGAGAGCTCGCGGCAAAGGCATCTGCCGAAGGCTACAAGGTGGGGCAAGATCCGGCGCCGTATCACGGCTACTATTATCGGATCTTGAAAGGGCAGGGGCCGAACGCTCCGGGTGGTGCGCTCAATTATTTGGCCTGGGGCAAGATGATCGGAGGATTCGCGCTGGTTGCCTATCCGGCTGACTACGGCAACTCAGGCGTGATGACGTTCATCGTCAATCATGCGGGCACCGTCTATCAGAAGGATCTTGGATATCACACCGCGGCCATCGCCAAACGCATGGGACTGTTCGATCCGGACCAGACGTGGAAGAAAGTGCCCGCCGACTAGTCGTTACAAAGCGGCGGCATAGGTCCCCGGCGGCACCATGTAGAGGGTCATGGCGAATATCACGTAGATAAAGACAAGGAGGACGCCGACAAACCATGCCGAGCGGCCGGTGTTGATAATGAAGACGGAGGTCACGGCCGCGATCAGCACCATTTTCACGGCGCCCGGCCAGAACTGCAGATCCATCGGTTTGGGACCGATCACGTAGCTCAGGAGGACGAGCACGGGAGCCACGAAGAGGGCTATTTGGGAAGCGCTCCCTAACGCGATGCTGACACTCATATCGAGTCGGTTCTTGCGTGCTGCAGAAAACGCTACAGCCATTTCGGCCGCGGCTCCCACCAGCGGAACGATGACGAACCCGACGAATGCCGGGCTTATTCCCAACGTCTCTCCCGCCTTTTGGACTGAGCTCACGAATATCTCGCTGACCAGTGCGATCAACACCGTCACAGCAGCGAGTACGCCTATGGCTACTCCAAACGGCCAAGAGATTTCATCCACTTCGTGATGCGAGCCGCTTGCAAACAACTCTTTGTGCGTGACGAGGGAGAAGGTCAGGCCCAGCACGTACGCAACGATAAGAAGGATTGCGAGACCGGTGCTTAATGATTGCGCCATCTGCCGCCCTTGTGACAGATCGATGTCGGCGACAGCTGCGGGAGCGAGAAGAGCGATCGTTGCCATCAGTAGCAACCCTGCATACAGCTTCCCGCCGGCGCGGTTGTACTCCTGAATGTGGTGTCGCAAGCCGCCCAACACAAATGATGCGCCCAGCATGAACAACGAATTGGTGACAATAGCACCCGCGATTGAGGCTTTCACCAGCACGTATTCTCCGGCTTTAAGCGCTGCTATCGCGATGATGAGCTCGGTCAAGTTCCCCAGGGTCGCGTTGAGCAACCCACCAATCGCATCGCCCATTTTCGCAGCAATACTTTCTGTTGCGTGCCCGAGAAGGGCGGCGAGAGGGATGACGGCCAGGATCGCCAGGATAAACAGAGTTGTATGAGCTGAAGGTGCGACTTTTTCCACGACGAGAACGAGCGGAACAAAGGCTATCATCCAGAGCAGCGGCCTGTTCCGAATGTCCTCGAGTTTTGACGTCACGGTGGGCTTACTCCCGCAGCGGGCGCACGTCGAGATTGAAGGTGCTCGGTGCAAGGATGTTGATCTGCCTCAATGCATTCCGTGAGCATAAGACTTGCCTTTAGTGGATAAAGGGCGAAAGGCGGCGCTCGCGACAGCGGCGCGCATAGCTTAGGTCTCTGGAAGAAAGGGAGGAGCCAATGGCGGAGATCACGAAGCTCTCCGTTGAGAAAGCACTCGAAAAAATCCGCAGCAGCGATGAGCTGAAATCGAAAGACGCTCAGCTGGGTGACAAAATGGACGCCCTCGACGAAGAGATTAAGCGGATGAGGGCGCAGAGATTACGGCTCGAGCGGCATAAGCGTGAGCGCGATTGAGCGACCGCACAGATTGCCATGATCGGACGTGCGAGCTTCATCGCGTACTTTGGCTGCGGGACGTATCGGCTACTGAAGGCCGCGCAGTGCCGCAGCTGGAGTAAACGGCGGGGTCTCTATGATCGCTGCGCGTCGCACTTTGCGATGCAGATCCGTTTGGCAGTCTCGCATCGCGTCACCCACCGCTTCTTTCGGGCTTCGCATTTAAATCGACTGAGAGAGGTTTTTTGGCTGCATGTGATGTGGCGGCCCGAGCAGTCTCGATTTTTGCAGGTTTCGCAGTCTGGGGTCGAAAGTCTCGGCTGTGCCAAAGCCGATGAACACAGCGAGATACTGAACAGCACGCAGGCTGACAGGACGGCGATGCGAGCACTGGACATCAAGACCTCCGTTGATGAGGGGCACCATAGGAGCCTAGTCACCGACGGAAGGTTGTTGATCTATCTCAAGCGTCAAGACGACAAAAGCCGGAAGCTTCGCACAAGGAATGAACGCGGCGGCGCTCGTGTTTGGTCGCAGGTGTGTCAGATGGGAGGGCGACGCTTGCGTCTTGTATAATGATGACGCGAGTCCGCCATTCTGGGTGATCCCTCCGGCTCTTATGAACTCAGGGAGATTGGCGCGGGGGAGTTCTCACAGTCGCTTCGCACGAGGCCGCGATGGATACGGGTAAGGCCAGGGTGACGGGTGCCTATCTGAAGACCCCAAAAGCTGCCGCTTTCGCGGGAATCGTATTTTCAGTGCTGCTGTTCGCCGTCTTCGTTCTGATGCGCCGATCCGTGCCGTCTGATCCCCTCGAACGAGGAGCGTGGCTGATCGACGATACAACGTATGTCGCCCTTGCCATGAACCTCGTGCCATTCGCCGGAATCGCCTTCCTGTGGTTTGTCGGCGTGCTGCGCGACAGGCTCGGCGCCCGCGAGGATCAGTTCTTTGCAACGGTGTTCCTGGGAAGCGCATTTTTGCTGCTCGCGATGCTGTTCGCGGCGGCGGCGGTTGTTGGGGCAATCATTATCGCCTTCCACGCTTCTCCGGAAGAGGTCGTCCACTCACCCACGTTCCATTTCGCACGCGGACTGGCCTATGGAATGGTCAACATCTACCTGGTGAAGGCAGCCGGGGTCTTCATGGTCACCACGTCGCCGATTGCGATTTATACCCGTTTAACCCCGCGTTGGCTCGCGATTGCAGGATACGCCATTGCAGCTTTTTTCTTGATTGGAAGCTCGTATTTCGGCTGGAGCCTGCTCGTGTTTCCGTTCTGGGTCCTGTTGGTCAGCTTTTCCATTTTGCGCGATGGGAACGCGACCGAGCCGCAAGGCCAGCCGAGCACGATCGAGGATTCTCGTGGCCATTAGCTCCACGCGGCTTTCGGCTTTGACTCATAACAAACGAATTGATGCGGCGTGCTTCAATCGCTTAAGGGATGTCGAATTTCTCGTGCTCGCCATTTGCACGGCCTTGTGTCTCGCTTGCGAGTGCTGCTACTCCCCACGCATGAATAAGATTCGTGCAGTCTGCGTCTATTGTGGTTCCTCGCCGGGTAACGACCCTGCATACCTGGAAGCGGGAGCACAGTTGGGCTCTTGCCTGGCGGCGGCGGGATTGAAGCTGATCTATGGCGGCGGGACCACCGGTATCATGGGCGCAGTCGCTCGGGGCGTCCTCGACGCTGGCGGTCAGGTCGGCGCTATCATCCCAAGCTTTCTCGTTGGCCGGGAGACGACCAAGGCAGCCATGTCGATGTTCAACGACGTAACTGTCACCGAGACGATGCATGAGCGCAAACATCATATGTTCGAGCGCTCGGATGCTTTCGTGGCGTTGCCCGGCGGGATCGGCACGATTGAAGAAATCGTCGAGATCATGACCTGGGGGCAGCTTGGTCAGCATCGCAAGCCGATGGCGTTCGCGAACGTCAATGGGTTTTGGAACCCCATGCTGGCGATGATCGAGCATGTGCGGCAGGCCGGTTTTATCCATAGCAGCCACCTCGTCCAGCCGATCGTCACTGACCGGGTCGAGGACATTATCCCGGCAATTGTCGCTGCGAGCGCCAGCGCTGGCGCGCATGACGAAGGTGTCCGCTCCGTCATCGACAAGATGTAGGTCTAATGCCGCGGTTCGCCGCGGTAGCCACGGTGCTGTTCTGTCAGTCGTGCCGCGCGGCGTGATGCAGCGATCGATCTTGTTGGTCTTTGCGCGCCGTCACAGCCAACACCACCGTCCGCCGTGGCAGGGCGACGCCGTAGCTGACCCGGAATAGGCTGCGAACACGCTGCACGGATATGCACGGATGTTCTTGCCCCGGTCCGCCCAAAATACGCTCTGATGCCAGAGAGCCGTCAGACTTATGAGGAATTTGAAGGGCTTAAATGGTGGGCGCACAAGGGATCGAACCTTGGACCTCTCCCGTGTGAAGGGAACGCTCTCCCGCTGAGCTATGCGCCCGAGTGGCCGAACCGGCGGCCTTTCGAAGCCGCGATTTACGGAAGGGCGGGCCAGTGTGTCAAGCGCGGCGCGGTACTGAAGCTGGAATTTCCAAGATATCGCCGGATTAATGTCAGCCGGGTTGGCGTGCGCGGGAGGCATGGGCCTGCAGGGCCCGGATCCGCTCGGCGAGGGTGCCACGGGCATCTGCCGCCGCCCCGTTCATCCCCGCATCGTTCCCCGCCGCCCCTTTAACGATGGCGCTGATGGCCGGTCTCTCCGGCTCGGAGGCGAGAATGGCTTCAATCGGGGAGTTGGGACCTTCGAGCGTCACGGCGAGTTTGGCAACTTCCGCGGCGATGTCGTTGATCCGCTCCCGCAGCAGCGCATTTTCGGTGCGCTCGGTCGACCAGGCGGCTTCCGTCTGCTGATGTACGAGGTTGAGCTCCCGCTGAGCTTTAGCCCGTTCATCGCGGGCCGTGCTGAGCTGCTCTTCGATCGCCGCCTTTTCTGCCTTTAGTTTCTCGACGACCGACGACTGGCCGGTTCCGGAGGCTGAAGCCATTTCGTCGCGCAGTTGCTGTTCGGCTTTTTTCCCGGCTTCCACCTGCTGGCGCAGCAGGTTGTTCTCATACTCACGCTCTGCAAGGAGCTTGCCTTGCTGCGTCAGGCGGCTTTCGAGATCGGTCACGCGTCCAGAGAGCATCTCGGCTTCCTTGGACTGGACCAACAGCTGTCGGTCGAGGTCGCTGACCCGGGCATTGAGATTCTGGACCTTGCCACGGGCTTCATTCAGCTCATGCGAGGCGATGTCGGCGTCGCCGCGCTGTGCTGTCAGACGCTGCTGTGTCTCAGAGTACTCGCGCTCGGCGCTTTTGACGCGATTTTGCAGGTCATCGACTTGTCCGCGGACGGCCGCCAGCTCGGTCTGCCGGCTCTCTGCCGTTACCGAGCGCTGAGACAATTCGTTCGTCAGTTTGTCGAGTTCGGCGCGTTTATCGGCCAATTCCCGCTCGGCCGCGCGCAGCAGCTGCGTCTTGGATGCGAATTCTTCTTCGGTCGCCCGCTGTTCGTGCTTGAGCGCCTTCTCGCGCGCCTCTAGTGCGAAGATCGCAGCGTTCTTTTCGCCGAGTTCGATCTTCAGGCGGTTGATCGCATCCGATTTCTTGCCCAGTTCGGCCAGTTGGCTGCTCGTCTTATTCTTGAGCTGTTCGACGCTCATTTCGAGGCGCCGCGCCGACATCGCGAATTCGGCACGCAACTGGTCTTTGTCGGCCTGGATTTCGGCCATCGAGAGCGGGGTGGCGGCTTCGAGACGCTTGGTGGTCAGACGTACCGCGCGATTGTGCACCAGCGGTACGATCATCAGACCGAACAGCATCGACACCAGAAAACCGATCGCCAAATACATGATCGGTTCGACCATGGCGTGACCCCTGCATCAGAATTTACGTGTTTTTTACCATGCCATGGAGGCAGGGGAAAAAGCTAGCGGAACAATACTTTAACGTGAATCCGTGGCTTTGCCGCAACGGCGCTGGCTAAATTGAGGTGTGACCTGCGCGCTCAGAACGGATTCCAGGTCGCGCGGGGAGTAAACTTCAAATAGCCGATGTTGGCGCCGAGACGCAGGCCCACCCCGGAGCGGATTGGCACCAGCACGATGCCATTGGCGGTCAGCGCGGTCATGCCGAACCCGCCGATGATGTAGGCTGAACCATCGATGCCCGCGAAACGCTGATATATCGCGTCCGTTGCGGGCAGGTTATAGACCAGAACCATGGTCCGGGCGCCATCGCCGCCCCAGTCGAATCCAACGGATGGGCCCTGCCAATACACCCGCAAATCGCCGGCGTTCTTGGTGTAGAGCGTGCCCTCGCCATAGCGAAGCCCGGCGACAAAGGCGCCGCTGCCTTCTTCACCCAGCACGTAGCCGTTGGGCAGGCCCCACTGGCTGACGGCGCGCTCGATCACTGAAGCAAGGCCTCGCGAGACGTTGCCGAAGAACCGGTGCCCAGCTCCGGCTAGTTCCTCGGGGCTGAAGGTGCCGCCGCCTGAGCGTTGTTGGGCTGCTGCCGGCACTGTCAAGGAAACCGTCGCGGCAAATATCAAAGCCAGAATGCGCGAAGCCAAGCTCATGAAAGACCCCTTGGGATAGCGCGTGAGCCACCGAAGTGAGAGCGCGCTCGAAATCGCGAGGTCATATGCCCATCGCTTAACGCCTTGCTGACCCATATCGGCTTAAGCTGCGGTCCCACGTCCCCGACTCGATTGGTTATCGGCATCAACTATGACGTTACAGCGGCAAGAAAATAAAGGGTTACGCCTCAGATTTGCCGCGCTCGCGGCTTTTGCGTGGAGCGCGCTGGTGGTGGGGACGTGCCCAGCGCTCCGGGCGGCGGAGACCGAACAGGTGGTGGTGAACCGGTTTTCGGGCCTGGCCATCGATGGCTTCGATCCGGTTGCCTATTTCACTGACGCAGAGCCGGCCAAAGGGGCGCCGGATGTCGAGGTTTCCGAAAACGGGGCGATCTGGCGCTTTCGCAACGAAGCCAATCGTGCGGCGTTCGTTGCGCGGCCGGACATCTACGGACCGCAATTCGGCGGCTATGACCCGATCGACGTCGCAAGAGGCAAGGCCGTCGCAGGCCGGGCTCAGCTTTGGCTTGTTTCGGGTGGCCGGCTGTATCTGTTCAGCCGCGAGGAAAGCCTCGCAGCCTTTGCCGCTAATCCGGCGAACACGCTTAAGCTTGCGACCAGTGAATGGGGTACCCTGCGGGCGATGCTGGCAGACTACTGATCGGCCAGTGGTCAGATTCTGACGGTCGCATTACGAGTTCGCGGCAAACAGGGGTGCGGAACGTCAATTCCGCTCCGCTACGGCCGGATCACCCCATGCAATGAATTCCGGGATCAAAAATCCCTCGCGCGCTTCGCCAAAGCGGAGTGCCGCGCCCTTGCTGTCCGTGACTTTTCCGCCAGCTGCCGTCACCACCGCATGGCCGGCCGCGACATCCCATTCACAGGTGGGGGAGAGACGGGGATAGATATCGGCACCGCCCTCGGCGACGCGACAAAACTTGACCGCCGAACCAAGAATTTGCCGGACCGCGCCGGGGCGGTCCGCAATGAAGGCCTCGGTGCGCTTGTCACCATGAGATCGGCTCACGGTCACGATCCATGGGGCGGCATGCCCTGGATGGGGGCGGGTCCGAATGGACTGAGCGGCGCGCGTTTCGCCGTCCTTGGTGATAAGGAGCCGCTCTGCGCCCCGGCCGACGACCCCTCGCCAGATCAGCCCCAGCGCGGGGGCCCCGACGATGCCGAGCAGCGGCTCACCCCGGGTGACCAGCGCCAGATTGACGGTGAATTCCTCACGGCCGGCAACGAACTCTTGAGTTCCGTCGAGGGGATCGATGAGGAAAAAGCTGTCTTTGTAGGGACGTTGGGCGAGATGGGTCCGTTCTTCCGATAAAGTGGGCAGTTGCGGGATGAGTTTCGCCAATCCCTCCGCGATAACGCGATCGGCGGCCATATCGGCCTCCGTCACCGGAGATCCGTCCGCCTTGCCTTCGATCTGCATGCTGGATCGGCTGACGGCGAGGATGGCCGCACCGGCTTTTGCGACGATATCCGTCAGCGGCCCGATGAGTGCCGCCGCGCCATCGGCATCGATCGCCGGCCCGGCCATGGAAATCTCCGTCATTGGTTGGGTCCTTCGCGCCCGCATCTGCCGTTTTCAGTCCATTGTGGTTCTCGCGTCCGCCTCGGTGGCAGCGACCGCGACGGCAGTGTATCAAACATAAAGCATGGGTGATTCGCCGTGTCAGCATCACGTGAATCCACCGGCGTTCGCTTCGCGTGTCCTGATCGCAGGAAGTTGCAGAAAAGGTCTAGGAAAAGCATGTCTGACACACCGACCCCCGGTCCCGCCCCAGACGCAATTGAACTCGCCGCACTGATGTGTTCGCGGGTGTGCCATGACCTCATCAATCCGATCGGCGCGATCGTCAACGGGCTTGAGGTGTTCGACAGCAGCAACAAGGAAGACGACCGCGAATTCGCGCTCGATCTGATCCGCAAGAGCGCGAAATCCACCTCGGCACGGCTGCAGTTCTGCCGCATCGCTTACGGCGCGGCAGGGTCCGCCGGTTCGCAGATCGACCTCGGCGAAGCGCAGAAAATATCGCGGGGGCATCTCGAGGACGAGAAAACCAAGATCACCTGGAATCTGCCGCACCTGCTGATGGCGAAGAATCGCGTCAAGCTGCTGCTGAACATGTTGGTGATTGCGCAGCAGGCGATCCCCCGAGGCGGCGAACTCATCATCGATCCGGTCGGCGAGGGGGAGACGATGGGATTTCGTATTCGCGCAGCCGGTACCTACGCGCGCGAGCCGCAGAACATCGCCGAGCAGCTGAAGATAGAAAACGCGGGTTCAGTGACCGCGCACGGCGTGCAGCCTTACTACACGGCGCTGCTTGCTCAGGCTTGTGGGTTCAAGGTCACTTTGGCGCCCGAGACCGAAGCAGTGGTCGTCGCGACATCCTCGATGTCCTGATCGCATCTTCATCAATTTTTAATCAACGGCGGCCGGACGCGCTCCGCCGCCGGACAAATCGCCTTTAGTGCTTTGTTGAGCGCGTTCTTTTTCGTTTGCTCAACCAATATTAAACGCTTTGCATTGAAACTGGCCTGAATCCACGGGGCGTATTGTGCGTACCCTGTTGTGTGAAGGCTTGCGTTCATGGACGATTTGTTGCGGGAATTTTTGACTGAGACCAATGAGAGCCTCGACACCGTCGACAATCAGTTGGTTCGTTTTGAGCAGGACCCGAACAACGCGAAGATCCTCGATAATATCTTCCGTCTCGTTCACACCATTAAAGGGACTTGCGGTTTTCTAGGATTGCCGAGATTGGAAGCGTTGGCGCATGCAGCCGAAACGCTGATGGGAAAATTCCGCGATGGCATGCCGGTGACCGGCGAAGCCGTGACGCTGATCCTGACAACGATCGATCGAATCAAAGACATTCTTGGCCAGCTTGAAGCGACCGAAGCGGAGCCGGAGGGAGCTGATCGCGATCTGATCGATGCGCTTGAACGCATGGTCGAACAAGGCGAGCAGGCCGCAAGCGCGCCAGCCGCCGCTCCTGCCAAGGCAGAGGGAACGCTGATCGTCCAGACCCTGGAGCGCGAACTGCGGCCCGGCGAAGTGTCGCTCGACGAACTGGAGCGCGCATTCCGCGAAACCGAAATCGAAGTTGCTTCGCCGTCTATTGCCCCTGCCGCTGCGCCCGCGCCGGCACCGGTTCAGGCCGAAGCCTCCAAGAAGCCTGCAGCGGCCAAGCCTGCGCCAAAGAAATCAGGTAGCGAAGCGGCAGAAGGCGGCGACAACGACAAGGTCGCCAACCAGTCGATCCGCGTCAACGTCGATACGCTCGAGCACCTGATGACGATGGTGTCCGAGCTCGTGCTGACCCGCAATCAGCTGCTTGAAATCAGCCGGCGCAACGAAGACTCCGAATTCAAGGTCCCGCTGCAGCGTCTCTCCAACGTCACGGCCGAGTTGCAGGAAGGCGTCATGAAGACGCGCATGCAGCCGATCGGCAATGCGTGGCAGAAGCTGCCGCGCATCGTGCGCGATCTGTCGAGCGAACTCGGCAAGCAGATCGAACTGGAAATGCACGGCGCCGATACCGAACTCGACCGCCAGGTTCTCGATCTGATCAAGGACCCGCTGACGCACATGGTGCGCAACTCCGCGGATCACGGGCTTGAGTCGACCGCCGACCGTGTCGCCGCCGGCAAGCCAGAACAAGGCACCATTCGCGTTTCCGCCTATCACGAAGGCGGCCACATCATCATCTGCATCGCGGACAATGGTCGTGGTCTGAACACCGAGCGGATCAAGCAGAAGGCAATCTCCAACGGTCTGGCCACCGAGGCCGAGATCGAGAAGATGACCGAGGCGCAGATCCATAAGTTCATCTTCGCGCCGGGCTTCTCGACTGCTGCGGCGATCACGAGTGTGTCGGGCCGCGGCGTCGGCATGGACGTGGTTCGTACCAACATCGACCAGATCGGCGGCACCATCGACGTCAAGTCCGTGCCGGGCGAAGGTTCAAGCTTCACCATCAAGATTCCGCTGACGCTGGCGATCGTGTCGGCACTGATTGTCGAAGCCGCCGGCGACCGGTTTGCGATTCCTCAGCTCTCAGTGGTCGAGCTTGTTCGCGCGCGCGCGAACTCCGATCATCGCATCGAACGCATCAAGGACACGCCGGTTCTGCGCCTGCGTAACAAGCTGCTGCCGCTGATGCATCTGAAGAAGCTGCTGAGGATTGACGACGGTGCGTCGAGCGATCCGGAAAACGGTTTCATCGTGGTCACCCAGGTCGGCAGTCAGACCTTCGGTATCGTCGTGGACGGCGTATTCCATACTGAGGAAATCGTGGTCAAGCCGATGTCCACCAAGCTTCGCCACATCGGCATGTTCTCCGGGAACACCATCCTCGGTGACGGTGCGGTGATCATGATCATCGACCCCAACGGAATTGCCCAGTCGCTCGGCACCTCAGTTGCCTCGCAAAACGAAATCAACGACGAGAACGCCGCGACGCGCTCCAACGCGGAAGGCCAACTCACCTCGCTGCTGGTGTTCCGTGCGGGGTCGTCGCAGCCCAAGGCGGTGCCGTTGGCGCTCGTGACGCGGCTTGAAGAAATCGCGACCGACAAGATCGAGTATTCGAACGGCCGCCACATGGTTCAATACCGCGAGCAGCTCATGCCGCTGGTCCGGATCGAGGATGTGTCGATCCGCGAGAGCGGCGTCCAGCCGATCCTTGTGTTCGCAGATGACGGGCGCTCGATGGGATTGGTGGTCGATGAGATCATCGACATCGTCGAAGAGCACCTCAGCATCGAAGTCGCCAGCACGCAGGACGGAATCCTTGGCTCCGCTGTGGTGAAGGGACAGGCAACCGAAGTGATCGACGTCGGTCACTTCCTGCCGATGGCTTTCGCCGACTGGTTCGCGCGCAAGGAAATGCGTCCATCAATGACTGCGCAGACCGTTCTGCTGGTCGACGACTCCGCATTCTTCCGCAACATGCTGGCGCCGGTTCTGAAAGCGGCAGGTTATCGCGTCTCCGTCGCGCAGAGCGGACAGGAAGGCCTCAACGTGTTGCGCACGGGCCAGCACTTCGACGCCATCCTGACCGATATCGAGATGCCTGAAATGAATGGCTTCGAATTTGCCGAGGCGATCCGGTCCGATCGCCGTATGGAAACGATGCCGATCATCGCACTGTCGTCGCTGATTTCGCCCGCCGCGATTGAGCGAGGCCGGCAGGCCGGTTTCCACGACTACGTCGCGAAATTCGACCGTCCCGGCTTGATCGCTGCTTTGAAGGAACAGACCGCTGAAGTGAAGCAGGCGGCGTAAGGAATATGACGATGAATGAATCAGTTAATGGCCCGGACGCCGGCATCACCGAATTCGTCACGGCTATGATCGGAGGACAACTGTTTGGTCTGCCGATCTCTCGCGTGCAGGACGTGTTCATGCCGGATCGGCTGACGCGGGTGCCTCTGGCGTCCGACGATGTCGCGGGTGTTCTCAACCTGCGCGGCCGCATTGTCACTGCAATCGATATGCGGGCACGGCTCGGGTTGCCAAAGCATGACAATGGCCGGCCGCCGATGGCGGTGGGTGTCGATATGCGGGGCGAATCCTACGGCCTTCTGATCGACAACATCGGCGAGGTTCTCAAGCTGCCGAATGACAGCCGCGAAGTGAATCCGGTCAATCTCGATCCACGCATGGCCAAGATGGCCGGAGGTGTTCACCGTCTCGACGGACAATTGATGGTGGTTCTGGATGTCGACCGGGTGCTGGAAATCGCTCCCGACATGATGGCGGCCTAATACCGCCGGGAACAGGCGGGACAACAAAATCTGAAGGAAACGGCCCAAACCGGGACCGCAGAGATAGAGGCTACGATGAAAACATGTTTGATCGTTGATGATTCAAGCGTCATCCGAAAGGTTGCACGGCGAATTCTGGAAGGCCTCGACTTCCAGATCGTGGAAGCGGAAGACGGCGAGAAGGCCGTCGAAGTCTGCAAGCACGGAATGCCCGACGCTGTTCTTCTCGACTGGAACATGCCGGTCATGGATGGCTATGAATTTCTCCGCAATCTTCGTCTGATGCCCGGCGGCGATAAGCCTAAGGTCGTGTTCTGCACGACTGAGAACGATGTCGCGCACATCGCGCGGGCACTGCACGCCGGCGCCAACGAATACATCATGAAGCCGTTCGACAAGGACATCGTGACCGCGAAGTTCCACGAGGTCGGCCTGATCTAATATCTCGGGCGTCGGATGTTCCGGCGCTTTGCTCTGCAAAAGTCTTACACGCCGTGTTGCTACAAGAGCTGATAAGAAAATGAGTGTTGCAGTCGCGGCGTCTCCAGGTCTAACCACACAACGGCACGAGCCGTTACGTGTGATGGTTGTCGATGATTCTGCCGTGATCCGCGGGTTGATCTCCCGCTGGATCGAGGCAGAAGCCGACATGACGGTTGCTGCGTCGATCCGCACAGGGCTCGACGCGGTCAATCAGGTCGAACGCGTTGCGCCCGATGTTGTGGTGCTCGATATCGAAATGCCGGATATGGACGGCATTTCCGCGCTGCCCTTGTTGCTGGCGAAGAAGCGCGATCTCATCATTATCATGGCATCCACGTTGACCCTGCGGAATGCAGAGATCAGCCTCAAGGCGCTGTCGCTCGGCGCATCGGATTATATCCCGAAGCCCGAAAGCACACGTGAGATCGCCGCTGCGGATATTTTCAAGCGGGATCTGATTGAAAAGATTCGTCATCTCGGCGCGCGGGTGCGCCGTCCGGCGACTGTTCCTTCCCCTTCGCTGTCTCCAGCGGGGCAGCCGTTGCAGGCATCGCCGGCACGGACGCTGTCTCCGCCAGTTGTGCCGCCTGTGCCTTCCAAAGTGACGACACGCCCGTTCAGTCCGGCAGCTCCGCGTGTACTGTTAATCGGCTCGTCGACTGGTGGCCCTCAGGCGCTGATGACCCTGATTGCCGGAATCGGCTCGGTGATCGATCGCTATCCCGTGCTGATCACCCAGCACATGCCGCCAACATTCACGACCATTCTCGCGGAGCATCTTGCCCGGACAAGCGGTCGCCCGGCCCATGAGGCCATTGATGGCGAAGCGGTCAAGCCCGGTCAGATTTATCTTGCCCCTGGTGGGCGTCACATGCGGGTGGCACGGTCCGGCGGCAATCCCGTGATTGCGCTCGCCGATGGGCCGCAGATTAATTTTTGCAAGCCGGCAGTGGATCCGCTGTTTTCGTCGGCCATCGATGTTTGGCAAAACGGCATTCTCGCTGTGATATTGACCGGCATGGGCTCCGACGGTTGCGGCGGCAGCAAGGAAATTGTCGCCGCGGGCGGCAACGTCATCGCGCAGGATGAAGCCACCAGTGTGGTCTGGGGAATGCCCGGCGCCGTTGCCCACGCAGGCGTTTGCGCGGCTATTTTGCCGCTCGATCAGATTGCGCCAAAATTGGTTCGTTTGTTTTCAGGAGTTCGCGGGTGACGCCTCAAGATTATGACTACCTGCGAAAGATTCTGAAGGATCGTTCCGGGCTGCTGTTGTCAGCGGACAAGCAGTATCTCATCGAAAGCCGGCTGCTTCCACTTGCCCGCAAGGCAGGTCTTTCGGGCATCGGTGATCTTGTTCAGAAGATCAAGAACGGTTCTGAGGCGATTACGGTCGACGTGGTCGAAGCGATGACCACGAACGAGACCTTCTTCTTCCGCGACAAGGTTCCGTTCGATCATGTCAAGGACACGGTTCTGAACGAGCTGCTGGCCGCGCGAGCGAACCGTCGCAGCCTGCGCATCTGGTGCGCTGCCGCGTCCACCGGCCAGGAACCTTATTCACTTGCGATGATCGTCAAGGAAATGAGCGCGGCACTCAGCGGCTGGCGCGTCGAGATTATTGCAACGGATCTGTCGCAGGAGGTCCTCGAGAAATCCAAGTCGGGGATCTACAGCCAGTTCGAAGTTCAGCGCGGCCTGCCGATCCAGCTGTTGGTGAAGTATTTCAAGCAGGTCGGCGATCTGTGGCAGATCAATCCTGACATCCGCGCCATGGTTCAGTATCGCCAGTTGAACCTGCTGCAGGACTTCTCCCACCTGGGCCGCTTCGACATCATCTTCTGCCGCAACGTGCTGATTTATTTCGATCAGGCGACGAAGATCGATATCTTCAATCGGATGCTGAAGTCCCATGAGCCCGACGGCTACCTTTTCCTCGGCGCAGCAGAAACTGTTGTGGGGCTGACTGACGTCTACCGGCCGTGTCCTCAACGCCGTGGCGTTTATGTACCGAACGCAGTGCGCCCGGCTTCTGCGCAAGCGCCGGCGATGGCGTTCGGCAGGTAAGGCGCCCATTCTTCTGTACGCGGCGACGCTGTCTCGAATCCGAGGCTCGCCTGAGACTTGCGGCGCACCTCGTAGCGAACTCCTGAACCACCACACCAGTGGTATTCAGTCACCAAGCATCAGTCTAGGCAGCCGGGCGCGAGGTTCGACGCGCAAAAAACAAAAACCCCGCCATTCGCGGCGGGGTTCAGTTCGGGAGGAAAGGGCCGTACGGGCCCTGGTACAACCCGCTATTAGGCTGGAATGCGAACGTCGTCTTCGTGCGGTTCGCGCAACACGTAGCCGCGGCCCCAGACAGTCTCGATGAAGTTGCGGCCTTCCGAGGCGTTCGCGAGCTTCTTGCGCAGCTTGCAGATGAAGACGTCGATGATCTTCAGTTCGGGCTCGTCCATGCCACCGTAGAGGTGGTTGAGGAACATTTCCTTGGTCAGGGTGGTACCCTTGCGGAGCGAGAGTAGCTCCAGCATCTGGTATTCCTTGCCCGTTAGGTGAACGCGCTGGCCACCGACCTCGACCGTCTTGGTATCGAGATTGACCACCAGATCGCCGGTCTGGATGACCGACTGGGCGTGACCCTTGGAACGACGGACGATCGCGTGGATACGGGCGATCAGTTCATCCTTGTGGAAGGGTTTGGTCATATAGTCGTCGGCGCCGACGCCGAGACCTTTAACCTTGTCCTCGATGCCGGCGAGGCCGGAGAGGATCAGAATGGGTGTTTTGATCTTCGAGACACGAAGCTGCTTCAAAACGTCATATCCGGACATGTCCGGCAGATTCAGGTCGAGCAAAATGATGTCGTAATCATAAAGCTTGCCGAGATCGACGCCTTCTTCTCCGAGATCCGTCGTATAGACGTTGAAACTCTCGGATTTGAGCATCAACTCGATCGACTGCGCAGTGGCGCTGTCATCTTCAATCAGCAATACGCGCATGCCAGTCCCCTATAGTCGCCGCTCCGGGCGTCAGGCCGGCCGCTACTCGCGGCACTGGAAAAACGCCTTTGAACAACTGATTCGGATCCTGACTGCATATGGTTAACAAATGCTGATTCGTCTCTGCAAGCTCATTCGTGCAATTTTTGTCGAATCGCACTAAGATGTTGCACGTAAGCAGCTTTTCGTACCCTTGCAGTTCAAGTTCCACATTAAGAGGCGGACTTAACCGACTCCTGCGACTCACGCCTTTTTATAAAGGCCGAGCGCGCTCAGTCACCAAAGACAGTGACGCAATGATTAACGATGCGGGTAAACACAGGGTTAAAGGCAAGCTTCGGAATCGTCGAAACTTAAGGTTTTCGCAATGAAGGCTCTCGCCGAGCAGATCTCTGACATCGATGGCGTCAATATTTATGGCCGTGTTGTCGGTGTACGTGGATTGATGGTGGAGATTGCCGGGCCGATCCACGCGATGTCGGTCGGAGCGCGCATTGTCATCGAGACGGGCTCCAATCGCTTTATCCCGTGTGAGGTGATCGGCTTCAGCGGCAACAACGCCGTGGTCATGCCGTTCGCGGGTCTCGATGGTGTACGTCGGGGATGTCGCGCCGTCATTGCCAACGCGGCCAATCAGGTCCGCCCCTCGGCGTCATGGCTCGGCCGGGTCATCAATGCGATGGGTGAGCCGATCGACGGCAAGGGGCCGTTGACGCAGGGGGCGTCTCCGGTGCCGTACCGCAATGCACCGCCGCCGGCCCACTCGCGCAAGCGGGTCGGGCAGCCACTCGATCTCGGTGTGCGGGCACTTAACTCATTCCTCACCTGCTGCCGCGGTCAGCGCATGGGCATCTTCGCAGGTTCCGGCGTCGGTAAGTCGGTCCTGCTGTCGATGCTCGCCCGCAACGTCGATGCTGATATCTCGGTAATCGGGCTGGTCGGCGAGCGCGGCCGCGAGGTGCAGGAGTTTCTTCAGGACGACCTCGGCGAAGAAGGCTTGGCGCGTTCCGTCGTGGTGGTTGCGACCTCCGACGAGCCGGCCTTGATGCGGCGTCAGGCGGCCTATCTGACGCTGGCGATCGCCGAACACTTCCGTGACGAAGACAAGGATGTGCTGTGCCTGATGGACTCGGTGACACGTTTTGCGATGGCACAGCGTGAAATCGGTCTCTCGGCGGGGGAGCCGCCAACCGCCAAGGGCTACACGCCGACGGTCTTCACTGAGCTTCCCAAGCTGCTCGAACGGGCGGGGCCGGGGCTGGGAGAGGGCACCATCACGGGCATCTTTACAGTGCTGGTCGATGGCGACGACCATAACGAGCCCGTGGCGGACGCGGTTCGAGGTATCCTCGACGGGCACATCGTGATGGAGCGTTCCATCGCCGAGCGGGGCCGCTATCCGGCAATCAATGTCCTGAAATCGGTGTCCCGAACGATGCCCAAGTCGGCGGATCCTCAGTATCTGCCCGTCATCAAGCGGGCGCGGCAGCTCATGGCGACCTATGCGGACATGGAAGAATTGATCCGGCTGGGCGCTTATCGCGCCGGCTCAAGTCCGGAGGTGGACGAGGCGATCAAGCTTCATGAGCCGTTCGAGGATTTTCTGCGGCAGGCCAAGGACGAGGCGACCGGTTTGACCCAAGGATATCAACAATTAGAGCAAATCCTACAAATCTTGGAAACGGAACGCTAACTTTGTCGCGCCATGATCCGCGTCACCTGTGTTTGACCGGAGGGGCCCTCGGGGGAGCCGGTCGTGTCCCGCTTCCAGCTTGGGACTTCTGGGGAGTATGAGTCGATGAAGTCACGTGAAACGCTGATCCGCCTGAAGAAATTTCAGGTCGACGAAAAGCGCCGGAGGGTCGCGCAGATCGAGGGAATGATCGCGGACTTCCAGCGCATGTCGACCGATCTCGAGCGCGAAATCCAGCACGAACAGGAGCGCGCCGGTATCAACGACCCGTCGCATTTTGCCTATCCGACCTATGCCAAGGCTGCCATCCAGCGCCGTGAGAATTTGGTCCGGTCGGCAGATGAGCTGCGGGTTCAGCTCGAGGACGCCAAGGCCATTCTCGGCGAAGCCTTCGAAGAGCTGAAGAAGGTTGAACTGCTCGATGAGCGGGACCAGGCGCGTGAGCGCGCCGAGGAAAGCGCCCGCGAGCAGGCCGACCTCGACAGCATCGGGCTGATGCGTGCCCGCATCGGAGCAATGGCCTAAGGCGTTCCGCTGGTCCTTCTTTCGTCGGTTGATGCGCGCGATTGCCGCGCTCCTCGACGAGGGAGGCTGCTTTAAGCCCGTCGATCAAGGATACAAGACCCGAGCCGCCCGGCTCGGGTCTTCTTTCTTGCGGATATCTTTGGGGTTTTCAGCCCACACCGGCAAGATGTGATACGAAAGGAAGGAATCTGGTCGGCGAGCGATCGGCCTGGATGAGGACATTGAATGCAAACGCCAGCTGAGCTTTCCTCGCTGCTCGCGTCTGTTGCACGACGTGACGAGGCTGCATTTGAGCGCCTCTACGAAGCAACATCAGCGAAACTCTACGGGGTCGTTCTTCGTATCTTGAAACGTCAGGATCTGACGGAAGAGGTGATCCAGGACGCTTACGTCAAGATCTGGAACAGCGCGGGACAGTTCAATCCCGGCTTGTCATCCCCGATCACCTGGATGGTTTCAATAGCGCGCAACCGGGCGATCGATGTTGTTCGCAAGCGGAGCGAGATTTCGATCGAAGAAGAGCCCGGTGCGATGGATGTGGCGTCCGACACCCCTGATCCACTTGCCCGCAAAGACATGTCTGAAGAGCTACAGCGGATTCTTGAATGCGTCGGCCAGCTTGAGCCGCAACGTCAGAGGTTGGTGCTGCTCGCTTATTACAACGGCTGGAGCCGCGAACAGCTATCGCGGAAATTCGATGCGCCTTTGAACACCATCAAGACGTGGCTGCGTCGGAGCATGGTGGAGATCCGCGAATGCCTCGGTTTGGCATAATGGTGGTCAGGCATGAACTATAGCGAAGATCATATCGCGCTCGCCGCAGAATACGCGCTTGGCACGCTTGATGCGGACGAGCGTGCACTCGTTGAAACCATGATGATCGTTGACCACGGTTTCATGGAAGTGGTTGATGCGTGGGATCGCAAGCTGGTGCCGTTGCACCAGATGGTCGCCGCGGTCGAGCCGCCGCCGCATCTCTGGAATAACATTCAATCTGTTGTCGCCGAGATCAATCGGTCAACCCCAATGCCTCCAGAGCCGGAGCAACCTCCGGCGCCAATCGTCACCTCCGAGGCGGCGGGTGTGGTTGCGCCTGCGCCTGAACCTGCTGCTGAGCAGCCGAGCGAACCGCCCGCGGTTGCGGCGCCCTCGGATGAGGCGGGCGCGGTAGGGACAACACCCGAAGAAGCGAACGCCACCATCAAAGAACTGGAGGCGATGACGGCTGGCGCGCCACCCGACGTCGCGCCCGAGCCCGTGGTTGCACCGCGTGTGTCCGAACAGACAAGCAATGTGGTCGAGTTGGCTGATCGCAAGCGCGGTGGGTTTGGGTTCGGCATGCTGATGAGCGCGGTGGCCGCAGCGCTCGCGAGCGTGATTGCATTGCAGGCCTATCGGCCCGATCTCCTTCCCGAGGGGCTTCGCGTGAAGCCAAAGGTGCAGATCGTGGAGGTCCCAGCCCCTCCTGCTCCGCAAGCTGCGCAGTTCGTCGCCCTGTTACAGCAGGACGCGTCGACGCCGGCATTCATTCTGACTGTCGATACGAAGGCGAAGACTTTTACCGTGCGGAAACTGGGCGCGACGTCCCAGCCCGGCAAGAGTTACGAGCTTTGGCTCGTCTCTGACAGGCTACAGCGACCATGGTCTCTTGGTGTGATTGGCGGAGCCGATTTCACCATCCGCGCGTCGACCACGTCTTATGACCCCGACATGATCAGGAAGGCGACTTACGCCGTCACGATCGAGCCGGAAGGTGGCTCGCCGACGGGTATTCCCACCGGGCAGATTGTTTACACCGGCAAACTGATCGAGACGGTTCCGTCCTTGCCGCCGCGCTAAATCACATTTTAGCAGGCAACAAAAAACGCCCGTGGGGAGCGGGCGTTTTCTGGTCTCAGACTTGGGGTCTTCTGAGCATTCATAAGGCGACTTCGGGGGGCGGGGAAGAGAGCCTCATGAATTCGTAAAACTCGTTATCGGATCACCTGTTGTTCTGAACTCGTTATCACGACTGCTTTGGTTGCCTTGATTGCCGGTCCAGTTGCGCGAGCTGTTTCCGTCAGACCATTGTCCGACGACAGGCGGGCGGAGATGCCCAGACCCGCGACGCCAATCGCAGCGACAAGAGCGACGACGACAATCTTCAAATGCGTCATCCGATCTGCGCTATAAAACGAATGGTTCATCAAAAATCTCCCGCCGCCTTGTGCAGTCGAACTTTGGTCCCGTTCGCCTGCCCTCAGGTTCAACGTCGTTCTTGTGCTTAAGAACGTAAGTGACAGGCATTTGTTTCCAAGCGGACTTCACAAACGAGTGAAATCTCTTGAACTGATGAGAGGTTTTTAACCAATGGGAATTATTCCCGTAATTTCAATAGATTGCGCCCCAACCGAGGTCCGGTCGGGGCGCGACTTTATTTGCGAAAATCAATGAAATACTTGTCTGTGACGAATATGTCGCAGCTGGCGGCGGTGTTTTTACGGCCTTTTTAGATACTGCCCACCGTTTTAAGGCGAGCGCGGGGATGAATTTCCGCCTGGGACAACACCGTCGTCTGGGCCCGGAACCGCTCCACCAGCGACCGTACGAACGGCCGAATCGCGCCCGATGTGACGAGCACGGGAGCTTCGCCTTCGCGGGCCGCCTGTTCGAATTTGTCGCGCACGGCGGTCATGAACTCAGAAAGCTTGGATGGCTGCATGGCGAGGCTGCGATCGTCGCCCGTGCCGACCAACGATTCCGCGAAAGCCTGTTCCCACTTCGCACTGAGAGCCAGGAGCGGCAGATAGCCGTTGATCGACGTGTTCTGCGCGCAGATTTGCCGTGCCAACCGTGCGCGGACATGTTCGACAATCGTCGCGGGGTTGCGCGAGAATGCCAGTGCATCGGCGATGCCCTCGAGAATGGTCGACAGATCGCGGATCGAGATGCGCTCGGCCAAGAGAAGCTGGAGCACGCGCTGGATTCCGGACACGTTGATTTGGGTCGGAACGATATCCTTGACGAGTTCGCCTTGCTCCTTCGGCAGCTCCTTGAGCAGTTTTTGAACTTCGCCGTAGGACAGAAGATCCGACATGTTGTTCTTGAGCAGCTCGGTGAGATGTGTGGACAGCACCGTGGCCGAGTCCACGACCGTGTAGCCTTTGAGCGAAGCCTCTTCCTTGAGGGAGGCTTCGACCCAGGTTGCAGGCAGACCGAAGGTCGGCTCCGTCGTGTGTGTCCCTGGCACGCTGACCTGATTGCCGGCCGGGTCCATGACCATGAACTGGTTGGCCCAGATGCGTCCGGTGCCGGCGTCGACTTCCTTGATCTTGATGACGTAGGTGTTTGCTTCGAGCTGGACGTTATCGAGAATTCGCACGGCCGGCATGACAAAGCCCATCTCGATCGCAAGCGAGCGGCGTAGTGCCTTGATCTGCTCGGTGAGGCGGTCGGTGCCGTCGGGTCCATTGACCAGCGGCAACAGAGCATAACCCAGCTCGATCTTCAGATCGTCGATCTTGAGCGCGCTCGAGATCGGCTCTTCGGCGGCTGCCGCCGCGGCTGCGGCAGCGCCCGGGCCCGTAGCGGCCATGGCGGGATCGCTTGCAGCCCGGGTTTCTTCGGCCTTGGCCGCGCCTTTGCGCTTCTGTGCGTTCCACGCCAGATAGCCCGCGCCGCCACCGAGAGCGAGAAACGGCAACATCGGAATGCCGGGCAGCAGCGACAGCA
Organism: Bradyrhizobium sp. SYSU BS000235; assembly: GCF_049747295.1. Taxonomy (NCBI): domain Bacteria; kingdom Pseudomonadati; phylum Pseudomonadota; class Alphaproteobacteria; order Hyphomicrobiales; family Nitrobacteraceae; genus Bradyrhizobium; species Bradyrhizobium sp. SYSU BS000235. The sequence goes on along the minus strand of NZ_JBMHJM010000001.1, from coordinate 1,210,201 downwards.
CCAGCATCACGCCGGACGCCATGCCGAGCGCCTGAGGATATCCCGACAACTGATTCATCATGGCCTTGTCGGCAGCGCCGCTGACGCCAGCCTTGGAGACGAGAAGGCCGGCAGCGGTGGAGACGATCAGCGCGGGGACCTGCGTGACCAGGCCGTCGCCGACGGTCAGCAGGGTGTAGGTGCGGGCGGCTTCGGCGAAGCCCAGGCCTTGCTGGGCGACGCCGATGATGATGCCGCCGATCACGTTGATGAACACCACGAGCAGGCCGGCGATCGCGTCGCCGCGCACGAATTTGGATGCACCGTCCATGGCGCCGAAGAAGCCGCTTTCGTCTTCCAATTCCTTGCGGCGCTGTTTGGCAGTTTTTTCGTCGATCAGGCCGGCGGACAGGTCGGCATCGATCGCCATCTGTTTGCCGGGCATGGAGTCCAAGTGGAAGCGGGCCGCCACTTCGGCGATACGGCCCGAACCCTTGGTGATGACGACAAAGTTCACGATGACAAGAATCGTGAAGACGATAATGCCGATGACGAAGTTGCCGCCCATCACGAAGTTGCCGAAGGCCTCGATGACGTGGCCGGCCGCGGCGGTTCCTTCGTGTCCGTGTGACAGGATCAGGCGCGTCGAGGCCATGTTGAGCGACAACCGCAACATGGTGGAGATCAGGAGGACCGTTGGAAAAGCAGAGAATTCCAGCGGCGCCTGAATGAACAGGGCCGTCATCAGGATCAGGATCGAGAGCGTGATCGAGATCGCCAGGAAGAAATCCAGCACCATCGATGGCAGCGGCAGGATAAGCACCACCAGGATGGTGAGAACGCCGAAAGCCAGCGCGAGATCGCCGCGCTTGAGCATGGTGCTGAGGTCGGAAAGTTTAGGAAATCCGGAGCTTGTCGCCGCGCCCTGGCCAGCCGTCAGATCAACCATTGTCGCAAAGTCCCCTCGTGCATGTCGTTCGTGAGCCCCAAAGGCTTGAGCGGCGGCCAAGGGACCACCGTTCCGAAGGTGAGGCACCGCACTGGCATCCACGGGCAGCTCCCGTTTTGACAACCGACGACACTCGACTTCACTCGGCAAAATTTGCCCAGTTTATGGTTAGCAAATGGTTAATGAGGGTGAAGCACGGGCTGAAATTGGCTTCCTCGAGAACAGCTTTCTCGCATGACCGCCATCTGGAGAAGATCTTGACCCGGGAAGCGGGGCCGACGAAGTTGCATTCGTGGCTATTTCCATCGATTCCGGACCTCATCCCGTGACATTTACCCCTGACTCGCGTGCGGCGTGGGTCCGACTGTTCATCGCGCTCGTCATCGGCTCACTTGGCAGCGTGGGCATGTGGTCGGTGGTGGTCGTCATCCCCACGGTGCAGGCCGAGTTCGGAGCCACCCGGGCTGCCGCGTCACTCGCTTTCACCTGTGCCATGATGGGGTTCGGTGTCGGCGGCGTCCTGATGGGCAAGCTCTCGGACAGGTTCGGGATTGTCCCGGCGATCATGATCGGCACCGCCGCGCTGGCGCTGGGATATGTCGGCGCGGGTTATGCCGGTGCGCTGTGGCAGTTCAACCTGATGCACTTCGCCATCGGGCTCGGTGCGGCCGCTACGTTCGGACCGCTGATGGCTGAGGCATCGCACTGGTTCGAACGCTACAGAGGCCTTGCTGTGACCATTGCGGCCAGCGGGAATTACATTGCCGGAACCTTCTGGCCGACGATCGTGGAACGCGGCACCACTTATGCGGGGTGGCGTGTCACCCACATCGCAATTGGAATTGGATGTGCGGCCGCCATGGCGGTCACCGTGCTCGTGCTGCGTTGGTTCATCGGAAAGGAAACGGTGCGCTCGCACGCGAACGCAGCCGCTCCGCAGATTGACCTGCGTATGAGCACCAACGCGCTGACCACGCTGCTTGGCATCGCTTCTATCGGGTGTTGCGTCGCCATGGCGATGCCGCAAGTGCACATCGTCGCTTATTGTGGTGATCTCGGTTATGGCGTTGCGCGTGGTGCGGAAATGCTGTCGCTGATGCTGGCCTTCGGGATCGTCAGCCGGATCGGATCGGGGTTCCTGGCGGATCGCATCGGCGGTTTGCGAACATTGCTGGTCGGCTCGATCGCGCAAGGCGTCGCATTGCTGTTCTATCTGTTCTTCGACAGCCTGACGTCGCTCTATGTTATCTCCGCGATGTTCGGCTTGTTCCAGGGCGGCATCGTGCCGAGCTATGCCATCATCGTACGGGAAGCGATGCCGGCGCACGAAGCCGCAACCCGTGTGGGCATCGTCATTTTTGCGTCGGTGGTGGGCATGTCGTTCGGCGGGTGGGTGTCGGGACTGATCTTCGACGCCACCGGGTCGTACGCCGCTGCCTTCCTGAACGGCCTAGGCTGGAACGCCCTCAATATTACTATTGTGGTTATGCTGCTGTGGCGGGCGCGCCAGCGTATGGCGTTCGCATAACTGCTAGACATTGACCGTCACGTCAGGGTCTCGTAACGGGACATGGAGCCTTGGCCTTCCCGGGACAGCCTGATGCATGATGATTTCGAAAAGGACTTGCGCGACCTTGCGGGACGAGGGCGTCTGCGCTCGCTGCGCGAGCGCTCGGGGATTGATTTCACCTCGAACGATTATCTTGGGCTCGCGGAATCCGACGAACTGAGCAAGGCTGCCGCTGATGCGATAGCCCGCGGGGTTCCCGTGGGATCTGGCGGCTCACGGCTGCTGCGCGGCAACCATTCCGAACACGAGGCGCTGGAGAGTGAAGCTGCCGCGTATTTCGGCGCGGAAACAGCACTCTATTTCGGTGGCGGCTATGTCGCGAATTTTGCGATCTTCTCAACGCTGCCGCAACGCGGTGACCTTATCGTTCACGATGAGCTGGTTCATGCCAGTGTGCACGAAGGACTGCGGCGTGGCCGCGCCGACTATGTCAGCGCTCCTCATAATGACGTGGACGCGTTCGATGCGGCGATTGTTCGCTGGCGCAACTCCGGCGGCAAGGGCAGACCGTGGATTTCGGTTGAAAGCCTCTACAGCATGGATGGGGATAGCCCGAATCTGGACGAGTTGTTCGCGGTCGCCGATCGTCACGGGGCGATGATCGTGATCGATGAAGCACACGCGACGGGCGTTCTGGGGCCCGAGGGGCGAGGATTGGCCGCTGCTTTCGAAGGCCGCGACAATGTTCTCACCCTGCATACCTGCGGCAAGGCATTGGGCACGGTCGGCGGTTTCATCGTTGGTCCGAAGGTCATCCGCGACTTTCTCGTCAATCGCGCCCGTCCCTTTATCTTTGCAACGGCTCCTTCGCCATTGATTGCCGCCGTGACCCGTGCGTCTCTTCGATTATCCCGGACGGACTCCACGCGGCGAGAACGATTGGCCCGCCTCGTTGAATTCGCGGGAAGCGAACTGCGCCAGCGCTGCAATATCGAGCCGTCAGGCTCGCACATTCTTCCTGTCGTGATCGGCGCTGACCAAGCCGCAGTGGCACTGGCGGCCGCCTTGCAGCGTCGCGGCTTCGATATCCGCGCGATACGTCCTCCGACCGTCGCCGAAGGCACGGCGCGTCTTCGTATCGCGCTGACGTTGAACGTGAACGAGACCGCCGTTGCGGAGCTTTTCGCGACGTTGTCGGACGAAATGCGGGCAGCAGCATGAACAGGCAGATCGTGGTCACCGGGACCGACACTGGCATCGGCAAGACGGTTTTCTCTGCAGCACTCACCGGTGCCCTCAATGCGTTCTACTGGAAGCCGATTCAATCGGGTTTAGAGGAAGAGACTGACACGCAGGCCGTGGTGCGTCTTTCGGGGATCGCGCCGACGCATGTGCTGCCCGAGCTCTACCGCCTGAACACACCGGCATCGCCGCACTTGGCCGCCGAAATCGACGGCGTCGCGATCGACCCCGCGAAACTGCTGCTGCCGAATGTGTCAGGTCCGCTCGTGGTGGAAGGTGCCGGCGGATTGATGGTGCCTCTGACGCGTGAGACGACTTACATCGATCAGATGGCACGGTGGCGAGCGCCGGTCGTGCTCTGCGCGCGCACCACGCTGGGCACGATCAACCACACATTGCTGTCCGTTGAAGCTCTGCGCCGTCGTGCCATCCCGCTGCTCGGCGTTGCTTTTATAGGCGATGAGAATGCGGACTCCGAGCGAACGATCGCAGAGATGGGACACGTGAAACGGCTCGGCCGTCTTCCTTCGCTCGCAGTGCTGACGCCGGACACCCTGCGGACGGCTTTCGCTCAGAACTTCACCGTCGAGGATTTTCTGAACGGAGCTGTGTGATGATATCGAAGTCGCCAGTCTGGCATCCGTTCACGCAGCACGCCGTGTTGCCGGACGCCGTGATGATCTCGCGAGGCGAGGGGGCCTGGCTCGAGACGGCAGATGGCCGCCGCATCTTCGATGCGATTTCATCGTGGTGGGTGATAACCCACGGTCATCGTCACCCTCATATTGTGCAGGCAATCAAGGATCAGGCGGATCGTCTCGATCAGGTGATTTTTGCCGGTTTCACCCACGAACCCGCAGAGCAGCTTGCCCGGCGGCTTGTCGCGATCACGCCGCCGCAGCTTGAATATGTTTTCTTCTCCGACAGCGGGTCGACCTCTGTCGAAGTCGCGCTCAAGATGGCGCTTGGCTTCTGGCGGCACAGCGGCGAGAAGCGCAGCCGCATTCTGGCGCTCGAAGGTGCCTACCATGGCGACACCATCGGCGGAATGTCCGTCGGTGAGCGCGGTGTCTTCAATGCGCCCTATGATCCTCTGCTGTTTGATGTGGAGCGCATACCGTTTCCGCGGCAGGGGCGAGAAGACGACACCTTTGCTGCGTTGAAAGCAGCCTGCGGTGGCGGCGGCATTGCGGCGCTCATTGTCGAGCCGTTGGTTCTCGGCGCGGGCGGGATGTTGATCTATCCGCCGTCTGTCCTTGCCGAGATGAAACGCATCTGCGAGGCGCACGGCGTTCTTCTCATCGCCGATGAGGTCATGACGGGATGGGGCCGCACCGGCACGTTGTTCGCCTGCGAGCAGGCGGGCGTCGTACCGGACATTGCATGCTATTCCAAAGGTCTGACAGGCGGATCGGTGCCGCTAGCGGTCACGCTTTGCCGCGGCGATATCTTTGACGCGCATTACTCCACGGACCGAACCCGGACCTTTTTCCATTCGAGCTCCTACACAGCCAATCCCATTGCCTGCGCAGCGGCGCTCGCAAATCTCGAGGTCTGGGAGCGGGAGCCGGTGATGGAACGGATCACTCAAGTCTCCGCCACGCACGCAAAACACCTCGAGGCATTCCGTGACAATCTGCGCTTTGCAAATGTCCGGCAGATCGGAACCATTGCTGCGCTCGATATCGTTGCCAACGATGCCGGCTACATGGCCGACATCGGCCCTCGGCTCTATCGGGGTTTTCTTGATCGCGGTTTGCTGGTGCGACCGCTTGGCAACACCGTTTATATCATGCCGCCCTATTGTTCGACGGCCGCCGATCTTGGTCAGGTTTACGACGCTATCGGCGAATTGGCCGCCGAAATCGCCTGACATTCGGACGAAAGACAAATTGGCGTCGATAGGCCAACACGCCGATTGCCCGGCGGCAACGGTCATTGTATGGGGATGATGCACCGTTGCCCTCAGGGCCGGCGGGGCCTGTAGCTCAATGGTTAGAGCCGACCGCTCATAACGGTCTGGTTGCAGGTTCGAGTCCTGCCGGGCCCACCAACGAATTCAACGGTTTGCGATGTGTTGCGCGAGGCCTCCCGTCTCGGCCCCAATGTTTCGCCAATTTTTCCACTCTTCGGTCGATAGCCGATAGCGTTGGCGGCGCTCTATTCAGAAGACCACAAGGTCGGAACTCCATTCGTTGCCGACGCGATGAACTGCTTCCTGAAGAACGCGTCCTACGCCGTCACGCACTGCGGCCTAACGCCCTGTCTATCCGTTTAGTTATTTCGTCGATGCCGGCGGGTTGATGTCTTACGGTGCCGAACTCGGGGTGCGCGGCGCCGATTACATCGATCTCATCTTGCGCGGGGCAGATCTAGATGAGCTCGCGCAGGAATTTGACTTGGGAATAAATATCGATAGCCAGTTGTGCTGACCGTTCTTAACCAGGCTTCAATTGAGACCCTTGTCCGGTCGGTGATCCCGAATTGAACCAGGTTCGCTAATTGATAAGCAAAGATCAAAAACGGAGTCAGTCAGCCAACTGATAAGCAAACACTCGAAAGCTTATCAGCCACGCTTGTCTGATCGTTGTGATTTCGAACGACTGAACACCCGACAGCCATACCGAACTCAAGCTGCCGCTCGGGCGTTGCAAAGCGGGCATGAGGCCCGCTTGGATCTGAAATGACTCATTCCTCCGTAAGGCATACAAAAGATGAATAGTGTGTATCCGAAAATTTCGATTGCTGCATGGTTCGCCTTTTGACTACCGTTTCGTCGGACGAAGCAATTACTGCGAGAGGGCATATGCCATCGAGCGCTCATATCGTCGAAGCATTGAAGAGGTCGTCGGTTACGACGCACCTCGCCAGGAGGACCGGATGAAACCGGCGCCATTCACACGCCACGTACCTCGCACGTTGGACGAGGCCGTGAATGCTTTGGCCGAATTCGCTCCTCGGGACGGGCGGGTCCTGGCCGGAGGCCAAAGCCTCGTGCCGATTATGGCCTTCCGCATGGCCTCACCGGCGCATTTGATCGATATCAACGAAGTGGAAGGGCTCGACCGCCTTGCCGTCGATGACGGATATCTGTCGATCGGTGCCTGCGTGCGACATGGAGCCTTTCACAGGCCGGTCGTTGAAGGTCCCATCGGCAGGCTTCTCGCCCATGTGGCTGGTCATATCGCTCATTTTCCCATTCGCATGCGCGGCACGTTCTGCGGCAGCCTCGCGCATGCCGATCCATCGTCGGAGTGGTGTCTCGTCTCTGCGACGCTCGGCGCGCGATTGGTCTTGAAAAGTGTACGCGGGGAGCGCGTGGTCCCGATTGACGAGTTTCTCGATGGCATCATGACGACTGCGCTTCAGGAGGACGAACTGCTCGTTGAAGCGCGACTGCCATTGTTGGCGGACGACACAAGATTTGGTTTTTACGAATTCAGTCGCCGCGCCGGCGATTTTGCAATGTCCGCTGCGCTCGTCACCTATCGGCTCGTCGATGGAAGGATTGCCGATCCACGGGTCGGTATCGGCGGCGCGGAGGCTCGTGCGCGGCGAATTCCAGAAGCAGAAAATGTATTAAGCGGGCAACTGCCATCGACCGAGCTTTTCGCATCGGCCGGCGAGGCCGCGGCTCTCGCGGTAGATCCCATCGAGGACATCCAGACGACGGCTGAGTATCGCCGCGATCTCGTCCAAGCAGTCACACGCCGTGCGCTCGACAACTCGACGCGCTAGCACACCGGCAAAAGCGTTGCTTGTCGGAGCGCACGCGCGATCCGGAGCGGGAGCTTCGGCTCACAGAGTTGCGTTCGATGCGGCATCTTTCTGGATGCCGTAGCGCCTGAATTTCGCGGAACCTGAGTGCAATAATTTTTTTGATGGGAGAATGGGATGACCGAAACAATCGCTTCGATCAGCATCGATCGCCGGCTGCTGATCTCCGGACTTGCCGTCGGCATCGCAGCCTTTCCGAACCGCGTATCCGCTCAGCAGCCTGCTTCGGCTCCAGCGGAGAAAGGCCCCAAGGTCTGGCTGGATATGGACCAGCGCGAACTCGACGACGCGTATAACCAGTCCAAGTATGCGCCGAACCTGCAGCAGCTTCTGAAGCGCTACGCCTCCAACAGCATCGCCATGCGCGATCGAATCGGCAAGCCTCAGGTGGAGAAGTACGGTCCAACTGCCATCGAAAGGCTGGAGATTTATTCACCCAAGTCTTCGAACGCGCCTATCCACATCTTCATCCATGGCGGAGCTTGGCGCCAGCGTCCCGCAACCGACTATGCTTTTCCAGCTGAAATGGTGACTAAGGCGGGCGCTCACTATGTGTTGCCGGACTTCGTGTCAGTCGACGAGACGAAAGGGGATCTGACGCCGATGGTCGAGCAAGTTCGCCGCGCCATCGCCTGGACCGTTCAGAATGCCTCCCGTTTCGGTGGAGATCCCTCGCGGGTCTATTTGTCGGGCTTTTCGTCGGGCGCCCATCTCGCCGGCGTGGCTCTGTTGACCGACTGGAAGAGGGACTTCGGTCTGCCGGATGACATCATCAAGGGTGCGGTTTTGTGTAGCGGATTGTATGACCTGAAGCCCGTGCGGCTTTCGGCGCGCGGGAAGTACGTCATCATGACCGATGATATCGAGCAGAAGTTCAGCACGCAGCGCCATATCGACAGGATACGTACGCCCCTGGTGCTCGCCCACGGCACCTACGAAACGCCGGAGTTTCAACGGCAAACGCGCGACTTCGCGAAGGCGGTCAAGGACGCCGGCAAATCCTGTCAGTTCTTTGTCAATGAAAACTACAATCATTTCGAGATGATGGAGACATTCGGCAATCCCTATGGGTTGCTCGGGCGCGCTGTTCTCACCCAGATGCAGTTGCACGTCTGACCGCCGATGGCGGCAACTCAAGGCGCGGTATCCTGCCAGACGCCGTCGCGCACCAGCTTTCGGCCGAATTCGCAAAGCATTTCGTGGAAGCGTTCTGCCGCGACGCCGAGCGTCCGAGCCTTTGGTCGTGCGACGAGCCAGGTGATTGAGAGATCCGCGATCGGACTGGCGGAGACCAGCCCCTGCTTCAGGAGGCTGCGGACACCGCACATCGGCAGTACGGTGTAGCCCAAACCTCCAATGACGAGATCGGTCATCAGGGGGAGCGTGTTCGCCTCGAAACGGATGTTCGGCTGGAGGCCATGAAGCCCCATCCCATTCTCGATCGTGAGTCGTAAGCTGTTCGGGCGCATCGTCAAAATCAAAGGCAGGCCTGCCAAAGCCTTGAGCGGCGTCGCCTTACGGATCGATAGTTTCTCGCTTGCCGGTCCGATCAGCATCATCCGTTCCCGCCCCAATTGCTGAGCGCCAATGCCATGAGTAGGCTCGCTGGAATTGGTGATGGCAACGTCGAGCAATCCGTTCGCGACAAGATCGCGCAGTTGCCCCGATGTCTCTTCGACAATGCGGACCACGATGCGGGGATACGCGGCATTGAATTTCTTGATGAGCGGGATGGCGATCAGGCCGCGAGGAGAGGGAGGGATGCCGAAAGCCACTTCGCCTGCGGGTTCCAGCGTCACCGCCGCCACGTCGCCTTTCAAGAGCCGGAGCTGCCGCTCAATGCTCTGAAGGCCTTCTTGCAATTGCTTTCCTGCCTCGGTGAGCAGCATGCCGCGACTGCCGCGAACGAACAACGGGGTCTGAAACTCCTCTTCGATCGCCTGGATTTGTCGACTGAGTGTTGGCTGCGAAACGCGTAAAGCTTGTGCGGCGCTGCTCAAATTGCCGTGCTCGATAACGGAAAAGAAGAATTTGATCTTGCGCTGATCCACGAGAGTTCCCTGCAGTATACGTTTTATGAATAGAAGTTATCTCAAAAATTCGATTGCTGCATGAAGAAGTTCTGCATAGCCTTCAGCCCTAGAAAAAGTAATCGACGGGGGGAGCCGTACGGATGGGACCGATACTTCGCTTAAGTGCTTTGTTTGTGGGGCTTGCACTGGCCTTTCCAATGATGGCGAACGCGCAGGAACCGATTAAGATTGGGGTTTTGCTGCCATTTACCGGCCCGCTCGCGAAGAACGGCATCGAGAACTGGGAAGCCATCCAGATCGCCCGCGACATGATTAACGAGCGCGGCGGCGTGAACGGCCATAAGATCGTCTACGTCCAGGGCGACGCCACGACACCAAACGCCGCGATCAGCGAAACGGAGCGCTTGATCAACAAAGAGGGCATCAAGATCACCACCGGTTCGTTCGCTTCGCCGATCGCCATCGCGGTCAGCCAGGCAGCCGAGCGCAATGGCGCCTTCCATTGGGAAACCACGGGCGCCGCCGAAGTGATCACGCGACGCGGCTTCAAGAACACCTTCCAGGTCGGCGCGCCGGCCCGCAAATACGGGCAGGCGGCGGTTGATTTCACCATGAACGACCTCGCCAAGCGTCTCAACAAGTCGGTTGGCGACCTGAAAGTCGCTCTTTTGTGGGAGAACCGCGCATTCGGGAAGTCGGTCGGTGACGGAATTCGTGCCTATGCGCAGACAAAAGGCCTGAAGCTCGTGTTCGACGAGGGGTACGACCAGACCGCGACTGACATGACGCCGATCGTGCAGAAGCTCAAGGACGTCGCGCCAGACGTACTGATCGCCATCTCGTTTCCGAACGATGCGATCCTGTTCCAGCGCAAGGCCAAGGAACTTGATTTCAACGTAGGCGCGTTCGTCGGAGTGAGCGCGGGCTATTCGTCAGCCGACTTGCGTGATTCGATCGGCGACTCGGTGGTCGGGATCTTCGTGGCTGATTTCCCGCCCAAAGTGAACGAGGACGTACTCAAACCAGAGGTCAAGAAGGTCGCCGAGGAATTCTACAAGCGCTACGAAGCGAAGTTGAAGCGTCCGCCGGCAGGCCATGCGGCGGCCGGGTTCTCGGCAATCTGGGCTCTGTTCACGGAGGTCCTTCCGAAGGCAAAAACCTATCAGCCGGATGAGCTTCGCGACATCGCGTTGAAGCTTGACCTGCCGGAAGGCTCGCTCGTCAACGGCAGCGGCATCAAGTTCACGCATTTCGATTGGGCCGATGATCCCAAGGATGCTGGTCAAAATCTCCGAGCTTCGATCGGCGTGTGGCAGTGGACGAAGCAAGGCAACGAGCAGGTCTATCCGCCGAACCTCGCGACCCATGAAGCGATCATGGTGCCGATGCCGAAATGGAGCGCGCGCTGAGGGGCGGGGCGCGAGGTACGTCCTCGCGCAACCCTCCGCAGGAATTTTGATATGGCCACCTTCTTACAGCTCCTTCTATCTGGGGTGCTCATCGGTAGCGTTTACGCGCTGATGAGCATCGGCCTCACGCTGATCTTCGGCGTTCTGAGGATCGTCAACTTCGCACACGGTGAGTTCCTCATGATCGCGATGTATGGCGCATGGGCATTCACGCACTTTCTCGGCCTCAATCCTTACTTCGCGGCGATAGCGATCGTGCCGGCAATGTTTCTGTTCGGCGGTCTGGTCTACCTGCTGATCGTCAGCCCGGCGCTCGACAAGCCTCACCTCGTCGTTGTCTTCGCGACCATGGCGTTGTCGATTTTCCTGCAGAACGCCGCATTGATGGCGATGACGGCAGACTTGCGCGACATTCCGCCCATCTTTTCCCGGTCGCTGACGATCGGCCCGATCTATGTGAAGGTTGAGCTGCTGCTCGGGTTTCTCGTCACGCTGGTTTGCACGGTTGCCCTGCAATGGCTGATCAAGAGCACGTATCTCGGCAAGGCAATCCGGGCGACGGTGCAGGACGGGGAAGCCGCGATGCTGATGGGAATCCCAGTGCCGCGCATCTTTCTCATTACGTTCGCCGCCGGCTCCGCCCTTGTGGGCCTTGCCGCCTGCGTCATGGTGCCCCTGTTCTCGGTGTTTCCGTCGGTTGGCCTGAACTTCGTGTTGATTGCCTTCGTCATCGTCGTGCTCGGGGGCATGGGCAGCATCGAGGGAGCGTTGCTCGGCGGCATATGTGTCGGAGTGATTCAGTCCCTCAGCGGATACTACGTCGCACCGGCGTTCGGGCAGCTCTTCTTCTTCGTCTTGTTCCTGTTCGTGATGATCTTCCGGCCTAACGGTCTGCTCGGCCAACAGGGCGCCGCGACCGTTGGAATGAATGACTGAGTGTCTCCATGTCTATCGTCGCTAATGCAAACGCGCCCCGAGGGCGCATCCCAACGCTACCGAGGCGCGGCCAGGTGTCGTGGTTCGAGATCGTTCTCCTGTTGCTATGCATCGTGGTGGTCGCTTTTGACGTTGCGCCGAGCCTGCTCGACGTCATCGTTCTGAGCTTCCTTTTTGCGGGATTGGCGCTGGCATGGAACATTGCCGGCGGATATGCCGGATTGATTTCGTTCGGTCACTCCGCCTTCTTCGGGGTCGGCGCGTACACTTCTACGATCTTGCTGACGAGGTACGATCTGACGCCGTGGATCGGAATCTGGGCCGGAGCGATTATCGCCGCGGTCTTCGGTTCGTTTCTCGCGGTGATCTGCGCGCGTCTGCGCGGACCGTTTTTCATTCTTTCGACCTTGGCGTTCGCGGAAGTCGTCCGCATTGTTGCGCTGAACTGGGCGTCGCTGACCGGCGGAGCGGAGGGACTTTCCATTCCCCCCATGTCTACCGTGGCTGGAATGGTGTTCGCATCAAAATCGGCCTACGCGGCGTTGATGCTCGGGTATCTTGTCGCCGTTTACAGTATCACCAAGGCGCTCGAAGCGTCCCGTTTTGGCTATTACCTGTTTGCCATCAGGGACAACGAAGACGCTGCTGGCGCAGCGGGCGTGAATCCTCTGATGGGGCGAGCCGCCGCCATGGCGCTCAGCGCAGCGCTCACCGGGATCGGCGGGTCGTTGTTTGCGCAGTATTTCCTCTATCTCGATCCGACTTACGTGATCTCGCCGGAGCTGTCGTTCCAGTTCGCCTTGCTGCCTGCGGTTGGCGGACTTGGCACCGCCATAGGTCCCGTCCTCGGATCCTTCCTGATTACTCCATTGTCCGAGCTTCTACGCTCGTACTTCGGCAACTCCGCAGCAGGCCTGCATCTCGTCATTTACAGCCTCGGACTCCTCGTTGTGATGCTCTATTTTCCCTCTGGTCTCGCCGGCGCGCTCAATAAGCTGACGCGGTGGAGGCCTTTCGCATGAGCGCATTGCTCGAAGTCCGCAACATCAGCCGTTCCTTCCGAACGACGCTTGCTGTCAATGATGTCTCGTTCTCGGTCCGGGAAGGCGAATTGGTCGGTTTGATGGGACCGAACGGCGCCGGAAAAAGCACGCTCTTCAATCTGATCGCTGGCGTACTCCCACCATCTGCCGGCGAGATTGTCTATGACGGCAGGACCGTCACCGGATGGAAGGCGCACGACATGGCGCGCGTTGGAATCGCCCGTACATTCCAGATTCCGAAGCCTTATCGCCAGTTGTCCGTCATCGAGAACGTGATGTTGAGCGCGTTTCTCCGAGAGAAGTCGATAGTCGGTGCCCGAAAAGTCGCTGCAGCGACATTGGATGACGTCGGGCTCGCAGACTTCGCGGAGTCGCCGGCAAGCTCTCTGACCGTCGGTCTCCTGAAGCGGCTGGAGGTGGCACGTGCTCTCGCAATGCGGCCCAAGCTGGTGCTGTTCGACGAAATCATGGCGGGGCTGACACCCACCGAAGTGGGCTCCATGACGAGTTTTGTCGCGCAGCTTCCCTCGCGTGGCATCACGGTGATCTGGGTCGAACACGTTCTGTACGCGATCATGAAGACCGCAACGAGGATGATCGTCATCAATCGCGGCAAGCAGATTGCCGAAGGAACGCCGGCGATGATGGCGCGCGATCCTGCCGTCGTCAAAGCGTATCTCGGTGAGGAGATCGCAATTGCTTGACGTCCGGCATCTGAACGCCTTTTACGGCGATGTGCAGGTCCTGCACGACATCAATCTCACGGTAAAGGCCGGCGAAATCGTCGGGCTTGTCGGCGCGAATGCCGCCGGCAAGAGTTCGCTGATGTTCACCATGGCGGGGTTGCGCACATCCCATCAGGGCGATGTCCTGCTCGATGGTGTGGCGATCAACGACCTCGCTGCCTATGAGCGGCCGGCGAAGGGGCTTGTTCTGGTGCCGGAACGTCGCCGGCTATTCCCATTCATGACGGTGCTCGAAAATCTGGAGATCGGCGCCTTTTCGAAGGACGCGCGCGCCCAAGCTCGGACAACGCTTGAAGAAGTCTTCGCGCTTCTGCCGGTCCTCGCGGAGCGGCGCAAGCAGCTTGCCGGCTCGATGAGCGGCGGCGAGCAGCAGATGCTGGCGATCGGGCGCGCGCTGATGGCGAAGCCGCGCGTCCTCCTGCTCGACGAGCCGACCGAGGGACTCGCGCCGATATACGTCAAGCTGCTGTTTGACCTCGTGGTCGATCTTCGCGCCAAGGGGCTCACGGTCATGATCGTTGAACAGAATGTCCATCACGTGCTCGCTACAGCGGACAGAGCCTACGTCCTGGAGAACGGACACATCGTGATGGAAGGCGAGGGCAAGCAGCTGCTTAACGATGATCGATTGAAGAAGGCCTATTTAGGACTGTAGAGATGATTACTGACATCCACTGCCACTTCGTTCCCGACGAGTTCTTTCGTTTCGCTGCAGCCCGTGATGAGTTCGCGATCAAGGTCAAGCGCCGCGAGGGAGATCTTGTCGACCTCGATATCCGCGGCATGCATTTCGGTCTGAACACGACGTTCTTCGATCTCGGCAAGCAGATCGAACGCATGCAGCGCGATGGTGTCGAGCGCACGATACTTTCTCTCGCGACACCGTTCATCGACTATCATCTCGACGCCGCCATCGCTGTCGAAGCAGCTCGCGTGTTCAACGATGCGCTCGCCGGAGCTATCGGGTCCGATCGCAAGCGCTTTGGCGGTTGGGCCGTGTTGCCGATGCAAAATCCGAAAGCCGCCGCGGACGAGCTGCGGCGCTGCGTGCGAGACTATGGATTCCTGGGCGGTCATATCGCGTCGAACGTGCGCGGTGTTTACCTCAACGACGAGCAATTCGAGCCGATCGTACGTGCGGCGACGGACCTCAATGTGCCTTTGTTCGTGCATCCAGCCGATCCTCTCGGCAAGGACCGCATGCGGGAATACGAGCTGACGATCGTCGCAGGCTACCTTTTTGATAACACGATCAACATCCTGAAGATGATCTGCTCGGGCTTCCTTGACAAATGGCCGTCGCTCAAGCTGGTCTGCGCTCACGCTGGTGCGTTCAGTCCGATACTGCGTGCACGCATGCAGCGCGAAGTCGATACGAATCCTCAGTTGCAACAGACCCTCAAGATGCCGGTCGGGGACTATCTGAAGCGACTTTACTTCGATAGCATTTGCTTCGAGCCCGCGATCCTACGATACGTTGTCGATGTGGTGCCGGTGGAAAGAGTGATGCTGGGAAGCGATGCGCCGTTCCCCTTGGGCGAGCCTGATCCGGTCAATTTCGTCCGGAACGCCTTGCCTTCGGATAAAGCCGATCTGATCCTCAGCCGCAATTTTGATCGTATGCTGGAGGCCTAAATGGAAATCCGCCGTCTGACCGTCATCAAGGATGTCGTTTTCACCGAAGGTGGTTTGTCGGCGGCTCGGCCGGTGACGCGGGTGGCGGCATGCGCGGTGATCGCAAATCCGTACGCGGGAAATCCGCAAGACGATGTCGAGCAACTGATCGCATTCGGCGCCGAACTCGGCGAGAAACTGGTCCAAGAAGCGCTGCCGCTGCTCTCCGGGCCTGCCACGTCGTACGGCAAGGCGGCGATCGTTGGCACGGCCGGCGATCTCGAACATGCTGCGGCGCTACTCCATCCCCGGATGGGTAAGCCGATGCGCGCTGCCATTGGGGGCGGGGCCGCCATCATTCCGTCGAACGTCAAAATCGGTGCTGTCGGTGAAGTTCTCGACGTGCCGCTCGGACACAAGGACGACGTCTGGTCTTTTGATCATTTCGACACATTGAGCGTGATGGTCCCGAATGCGCCGCGACCGGATGAGATCGTGGTGGTGGTGGCCCTCGCGGACGGTGGACGGCCGAGGCCTCGGGTCAAGAAGCCGGAGTAACATCACGCTCGGCTCGCGGGCTTCCAGGACGGATTTTGTCGAAGGCGGATAGAAGCAGGACATCTCATGGACGATCGGCCCGCACTCGAACATGTCCGCCTGACGGTAAACGGAGCGACGTTCGAGCGCGACGTTGAGCCGCGCCGGCATCTCGGCGATTTTCTTCGGCACGATCTAAATTTGACCGGCACGCACATCGGATGCGAGCACGGGGTCTGCGGAGCGTGCACGGTGATTGTGAACGGAGCGCCGGTTCGTTCGTGTCTGATGTTTGCAGGCCAGGCGAATGGTGCGTCGATCCTGACCGTCGAGGGGCTGGCGAGTGCGGACGGCGAATTGCATCCCGTTCAACAGGCATTTTGGAATCGGCATGGTCTCCAATGCGGCTTCTGCACGCCCGGGATGATCATGACAGTCGTCGCCCTGCTGGCGGAGCGGCCGGAAGCAGACGAGGGCGAGGTCCGAGACGCGATCTCGGGCAATCTCTGCCGATGCACCGGTTACGAGACCATTGTTGATGCAGCGCTCGATGCGGCACGAGCATCGCGAGAGGATACCTGATGGGCGTCCGCTATTTCGGTTCAGCAGTCCGTCGGGTCGAGGATCCGGTCCTGATCACCGGACGCGGGAAATATCTCGACGATCTGAAGATCGCGGGTGTGTTGCATGCGGCTTTCGTGCGCGCAGGCCACGCTCATGCCCGCATTGTAACTGTTGACTGCACAGCAGCGCGAAAAGTGCCGGGCGTCGTGGCGGTGTATGCTGCGGCGGATCTCGGCGAAGTCGCCAGGAAAGAGATGCCTCATACGGTGCCAGTCGGGCATCTCAAGCAACCGCTGAACTATCAGCCGCTCGCGGATCGCGAAGTCTGCCATGTCGGCGTTCCGATCGTCGTCGTGATTGCAGAAAGTAGATCGATCGCGGAAGACGCGGCGGCGCTCGTCGAGGTCGACTATGAGGTCCTCGATGCTGTTGCCGACTGGCGTACTGCGCTGAACGCCGACGCGCCGCGGGTGCATCTGGACTCCCCAGACAATCTCGTCGCCTCGCTTCACGGCCGCTTCGGGGCGGTTGAGGAGGTCTTTTCAAAGGCACCTCACGTTTTCTCCGAGACGTTCGAAACACATCGGGGCGGCTGTCATTCCATGGAGGGACGAGGCGTCGCCGCGTTGCCCGATCCAATGGGCGAAGGATTGACGATCTGGACCTCGACCCAGATGCCGCACATGGTGCGCCGACTGGTGGCCGATCATCTCGGGTGCGACGAACGCACGGTTCGGGTTATTGCGCCCAATGTCGGCGGCGGTTTCGGGCCGAAGGGCGTGTTCTATTCCGAAGAAGTCGTCGTGCCGCTCGTCGCCCTGAAGCTGGGACGGCCGGTGAAATGGGTCGAGGACCGCAGCGAGCACTTCGTCTCGACGGCGCAGCAGCGCGACCAGGCTTGGGTGGTAGAGGTTGCCGCCGATCACGATGGTCGTTTGTTGGCGGTTCGCGGTCGCTGCATTCACGATAATGGTGCCTATGTGCCGTACGGTACCGTCGCTGCCGTAACGTCGTTGGCGGCGTTTCCCGGACCCTATGCTTTGCAGGCGGTCGACATTCAGATCGACGTCGTTTTCACCAACCTGGTGCCCAATACGCCCGTTCGCGGGGCGGGACGGCCGACGGCGTGCTTTGTTCTCGAACGTCTCGCCGATCGGGTCGCGCGCGAACTGTCACTTGATCCTGCGGACGTAAGGCGCCGCAGTTTCGTCCGCAAGGATCAGTTTCCGTATCTCACGGGTATGAAGGCACGTGACGGATCGCCCATCAGTTTCGACAGCGGCGACTATCATGCCTGCCTGGAGGCGGTGCTGGAACGTGCCGGAGATGATTTCATCGCGCGGCAGGAGAGCGCGCGTGCTTCGGGTCGCTTCATCGGGCGCGGCATCGCGAGCTACGTCGAGGACACCGGTCTCGCACCGTTCGAAGGCGCCACCGTTCGCGTTGAGCCGAACGGGAAGGTGGTGGTCCAGAGCGGTGCGGCAAGCCAGGGGCAGGGCCACGCCACCATCTTTGCGCAGATCTGCGCAGACATTCTCGGCGTGCGCCTCGAAGATATCGTCGTCGAAGCCGCAGACACCGATAAATTCCCGCTTGGAATCGGTGCGATTGCGAGCAGGACGGCGGTCACCGCCGGCTCTTCCGTGCATCAGGCATCGGTGGCCGTGCGCAGCAAGGCCATCAAGATTGCGAGCGAGATGTTCGAGGTCTCGGAAGCCGACTTGGTGCTTGAGGACGGAGTTGTCCGTGTCGTCGGCGTGCCCGGAATGCAGGTCCCGCTGGCGCAGATCGCGTTTCGTCTGAACGGCATGTCGGGCATGCCGATGGTTGCCGGCGTCGAGCCCGGTCTCTCCGCGACGGCCTATTACGAGGTGCGGAAGAATACGTTTGCGAATGGCACCCATCTCTGCGAGGTCGAAGTCGACATTGACACCGGCCGGGTGGAAATTACGCGCTACGTGGTCGGGCATGATTGTGGAAAGCTGATCAATCCAATGCTGGTGGATGGGCAAGTGCGCGGCGGAGTCGTCCACGGCATCGGCAACGCGCTGTTCGAACGGATGATCTATGACGAGGCCGGGCAGCCGGTGACGACCAACTATGCGGACTATCTGCTTCCCACTGCGCCCGAAATTCCACGCATCGAGATCATCCATGTCGAGTCGCCGTCACCGCTCAACCCGATCGGCGTCAAGGGGGCAGGTGAAGGTGGCACCATTCCCGCCGCGGCATGTGTAATTGCCGCGATCGAGGATGCATTGAAGCCCTTTCATATCCGGATCACTGAACATCCGGTGTCACCGGCGCGCCTCCGGGACCTAATTCGGACCGCGCAAGCGTAGGTAACGAGAAATGCGGGACAGGATGCGAAGTGGAAATCGAACCATATCAGCAACCCGGTGTGGCTAGAGTGCAAGACATGATTCCGAAACCAGCATTCAAGTCCTCTCCGACGAATCCCGAAATCAAGGAGATACAGACCATTCCGGAGCGGCGCGTTGACATGCCCTATGCGCCAGCAATCCGTATCGAAAGCCCATGCGGTCTGTTGTTTATTTCAGGAGCAACGCCATCGCCGCTTTATCACAAACATCCGCATGATATCGCCGAGCACGATCACCCCAACAAAATCGAAGATCAAACGCGGCGCGCCATGGAGACCATCAAAACCATCCTCGATCATCAAGGGCTGGCCTGGACCGACGTGGTGAAGGTCACCAAGTATCTGACGGACATTCGTGATCAGGACGGGATGGTCGCCGTCTTGAAAGAGTATTTTGGTGATTGGACGCCGGCGAGCACGACAGTATGCGTTAATCAGCTTTCGACTCCCGGCGCTCGCGTCGAACTGGATATGGTCGCCGCATTGCCGAGTGTGTGATCCATCGCAAAGCTCACATAAGACTGAAGGTTCGAGCTGATGGTCGCGGCATTCGCAATGTCCGCTTGCGGCGCGAAACGATACCGGGTGCATTGAGCGGATTCAGTCAGATATCGGCGAGCAAAAGATAGAAATGAAGTCAGTCAGCCGACTGACAAGAAAGCTACCGAAAGCTTACCAGTTAGGCGTGCTCTCACCGCCCATAACCGCGGGCTGACGATGCTACAGATCCGCCTTCGCAGACTGCAGCGGTTTCCGACCGAACTCCGTCCTCAAAGGCTTAGGCCTCCCGTAGCGGGCAGTATCGATTTCCGGGCTTGATTTCGATCTCCTCGATTTCGGCACGCGGGCATTCGCGTGCGAACTGTCAATGGAATCTGCGAGGATGGGGTTGTCATGAATTCGTATACATGCATGATAAGTCGCGAAAATGGACAAGTGGGACGTTTTTCAGTCACTTCATGAATACGATTACACAGAGTTTTCCGTTAACGAGCAAGGACATAGCGCGGGCCGCGAAGGTCTCGCAGGCGACCGTCTCGCGCGTTCTGTCGGGAAATCCAAACGTCCAGCCGGAGACGCGGGAGCGCGTTCTGGCCGTGATGAGGCAGATGAACTATCGGCCGAATGCGATGGCGCGCGCCATGCGCACCAATCGCACCGGGAACATCGGGGTTGTCGTCTCGCGCCTCGCCAATCCGCTCTATCCGGAAATGTTGCAGATCCTCGGGCAACGGCTCACTGAAGCCGGGCTGCGGATGATGGTCTGGAATACGGACGAGACGGATGAAGGGGCGGCTGCGGCTGCCGTCAGAGAGAGTCTTGTCGACGGCGTCATCATGACGACCGCCACGTCGCTCTCGACACCGCTCTATGAGGCGGTGATGCTGAACGCACCGGTCGTCCTTATCCATCGTGTCGTCGAGGGGTGGCCCTGTGATCAGGTCACGAGCGACAATGCGAAAGGGGCTGCGACGGTCGCTGATTATGTCGTGCAGGCCAATCGCAAACGCATCGGTGTCATCGAAGGGCTGCCTCTGGCGAGCACCATTCGTGCACGTCAGACGGCGTTCCGGACTCGGTTGGATGAGCTTAAGCGTCCATTGGATCCGTCGTTGTCGATCCGCGTGGATTCCTTTTCCCACAAGACGGGATTTGATGCGGCCTCCTATCTTCTCGATCTTGCTCAGCCGCCGGATGTTCTGTTTTGCGTCAACGACGTGATTGCACTCGGCGCCCGTGATGCCGCGCGTATGCGAGGTGTGGATGTTCCGGGCAAGCTCTGGATCATCGGGTACGACGATATCGAGATGGCGTCATGGCCGGCGTTCGATCTCACCACTGTTCGTCAGCCGTTGAAGCAAATGGCGCAGGAAGCAGTGGCGCTTCTGCTGGAGCGCATTGCCGGCACTGCAATCGATCACAAGACAATCTGCCTGCCGAACGATCTCGTCATTCGTGGTTCGACCGGTGGTCACCGGCTGGAAAAGTGAGTGAGAAGTAAAACGATGCAAACGATCACTGAAGCGGTGCGTCAGACGCCGGTCCGACGAACGGTCGATGTTCTTGTCATTGGTGGTGGATCTGCGGGGCTTGCGGCGGCAACGTCTGCCGCGCGACTGGGGGCCGATGTGCTGCTGGTCGAGAAGAATGGCTATCTCGGCGGGACGCTCGCAATGGTCACGCTTGGGAGTATTTGCGGCCTGTACACGGTCACCGAAACGGATGTCATCCCGGTGGTGAGGGGATTTGCCAGCGAGTTGATCGAACGGATGGATCGCGTTGGCGGCATCAAGGGGCCCATGCGTTGGTTCGAGACCGCTTCGCTGCTTTACGATCCGACCTCAATCAAGCTGGTCGCGGATGAGATCGTGACCGAGGCGGGTGTCAAGGTCGCCTTCCACAATATTGCTGTTGCCGTCGTCAAGGATGGAAGCCGCATCAAGGGCGTGATTTTTGAGGGGCGAGATGGCCGTTGGGCCTGTATGGCGACGACGGTGATCGATTGCACGGGGGACGCGAATATCGCTGCCTTGTGCAATGCTGAATTCGAACACGATCCGTCGCTGATCCAGGCGCCGACGACCATGTTCCGTTTTGGCGGTGTGGATACGGCGCGGGCGACTGCGATGACGCGCGACGACCTTCGCAATCATCTCGAAAAGGCTGTCGCGGCCGGACTGCCGCTGCCCCGCACGGCCGGGGGCATGTTCAGCTTCCGCGAAGGAGCGATGCATCTGAACATCACGCGCGTTCTGCGCGGCGAGCGTTCGCCGGATCCGCTCAACACGGAAGAGGTGTCGGAGGCTGAGATCAATGGCCGTAGGCAACTCAAACTTTATCTAGATGCGTTCCGTCGGTTTGTACCCGGCTACGAAAACGCGTTCATTGCGGATATCGGCTCTGAGATCGGCGTGCGTGAAAGCCGCCGCATCAAGGGCGATTACTGGCTCACGCTCGATGACGTGATGAATGAAGCTCGCTTCGAGGATTCAATCGCGTGCAGTGCCTGGCCAGTCGAAGAGCACGGCGCAGGTCGGGCGACAAAGTGGATATTCCTCAAACCAGGTACCTTCTACGAGTTGCCGTTCCGGATGCTGCTGCCAGTCGGTGTCGACGGATTGCTCGTTGCAGGGCGGTGTTCGTCCGCGTCGCATGATGCGCACGCGTCGATGCGTATTGCCGCTGTCTGCATGGCGCTCGGCGAAGCTGCCGGTGTCGCTGCTGCGCAGGCCGGCAACACAGATATTCGCCGGCTCAAAGCGAGCGGCATTCGCCAGCAGCTTGAGAAGCAAGGGGCACTGATCGGCCCGCTTCCCGAAGGCTCCCAACAACAAAAGTCCGGACAAGTTATCCACGCATGAGTAAGCGCAATTATCGATCCAATTTCGAGCCGGGTACAACACGGTGGGCGATCCGCCGCGCGCAATGGCGCGCGCTGGGATTGACCGACGAAGACATGACGAAGCCGAAGATCGCCGTGATCAATTCGTCTTCGGAGATATCGATCTGCTTTAGCCACCTCGATGAAGTCGCGGAGATCGTGAAGCAGGGAATTCGCGAAGCGGGTGGCTTGCCGTTCGAAATCAAGACCACAGCGCCGAGTGATTTCATCACGGGTGCAGGACGCGGCGGACGTTATCTGATGCCGTCGCGGGATCTTCTCGTGAATGACATCGAAGTGGCGGTGGAGGGCGCTGTGCTGGACGGCATGGTGTGTCTGTCGAGTTGCGACAAGACGGCGCCGGCTCACCTGATGGCTGCAGCGCGGCTCAATGTTCCGAGCATCCTCGTGATCGGAGGATACCAGGCGTGTGGCCGGCTTCATAACAAGCCGGTCGATATCGAAGATGTTTTCGAATCGGTTGGCGAGCTCGCGACGGGCCATATCACCACGAAGGAAATCGAGGAGATGTGCGAAATTGCGGTTCTCAGTCCGGGCGTTTGCGCCGGAATGGGGACGGCCAACACGATGCACATCATGGCCGAAGCCCTTGGCATGACGCTGCCGGGGAGCGCGCCGGTCGCCGCATCTGGACTACGCATGCGCGATTTCGCGCGGGAGGCTGGAAAGCGGATCGTATCTCTCGTGAATGAGGATCTGCGGCCGCGGGACATTATGACTCCTGCAGCCTTCTCGAATGCGATGGCGGTCGGACTCGCGGTGAGCGGTTCGATCAACATGTTGCGCCATCTTCAGGCGGTTGCCTCTGAAGGTGGGATCGAGGCAAATGTCTATGAACTCATTCACGAACTCGGCCGGAAGGTGCCGTTATTGTGCGCGATCAAGCCGAACGGCAGCGGACGCATCGAGGAGCTTGAAGCTGCCGGCGGCGCACGAGCGGTGATGAAGCAGCTCGAGCCAGTCCTCGATCGCGGCGTCATGACGGTGTCTGGCCGGACCGTCGGCGATAACTTGTCAAACATCACAGTTGAAGGCGGTGTGCTCGGCAGCCTGGAACAGCCGGTCAGTCCGGGACCCTCTGTCGTCATCTTGCGCGGTTCGCTCGCACCGCAAGGCTCCATCATGAAACTCGGTACAGGCAAGGCCGCGAGCTTCCGTGGACAATGTCGTGTCTTTGAATCTCAAGAAGCGGCCATGGAGTCGCTTGCGCGTGGCGAGATCAAGGGCGGCGAAGTGATCGTACTGCGCGGGCTGGGCGCGCGGGGAGGGCCGGGCGTAGCATCGGCGTCCTGGTTTGTTGCTGCTGTCAATGGCGCGCGGCTCGGAGAAGAGATTGCCGTGATCACGGACGGCCAGCTGTCCGGTCTCAATCGAGGTTTCACCATCGGGCAGGTGATGCCCGAAGCGGCCGACGGTGGGCCGATCGCGCTTGTACGTAACGGCGATAGCGTGTCGATCGACGTTGAGGCTCGCAGCATCGAACTTGAAGTGCCCCAAGCCGAGTTGGACGAGCGCCGCGCGGCACTGCCGCCGTTCGTCAACTCCGAAAAGACCGGCTGGCTCGGGCTTTATCAGGATCGCGTTCAGCCACTGACGCAGGGTGGAACACTGAAGCCGCGAAGCGCCATTTGATCGGACCGGACAGCGCCGATCACAACAGAAGATCAAGAAGCGCCTGAACAGGGCGCCTACTCGCAATCAGTAGCATCAAGGGAGTAAAGCGATGGAAATGACACGTGCGGAATTTTTGAAGCTGGCATTGGGCATGGGCGCGGGCGCCGCGATTGGTGCACCGCTCAAGGCTTTCGCCGCAGGTCTGACCGGTACGATTAGCTACCTGACTTATGAATCGCTGCCGACAACAAAGAAGGTGACGGGCGATCTGATCGCGGCGCTGGAAGCGGCAAATCCGGGATTGAAGATCAATCCGCTCTTCACATCGCCCGAAGCCGTTCGCAAGCAGGTGGCCTCGATGCTGCAAAGCGGCACCGCGCCTGATATCGTCAATCTCGATATCGAGGATGCGACGCTGTACGCTCACTCCAAGTTGCTTGAGCCGGTGTCCGATATCGTTGGCACCATCAAGAATCTTCCGGATCGCTGGCGTGCGCGCATCGATGGCCAGGATTTCTTCGTGCCAATGGGCGTGAAGTTCACCTATAGCTGGTATCGCTCCGATTTGTTCGAAAAGGCGGGATTGCAGCCGCCGAAGACATGGGCGGAGTTCGAAGCCGCGGCAAAGAAACTGACCGGCGACGGTCAGTACGGCTATGTCGTGAGCTCCAACGAGACCGGGGACAATCCGGTATCCTCGCTGTTCAGCTACGCATTCTCCAACGGCGTGAACTTCGTCGATGACGACGGCAATGTCGTCTTCGATCAAGGAGAGAACAAGGCTGCGCTTGCGGAGACGCTGGCGTTTATCACGCGGATGTCGAAGTTCTCGCCGAGCGGAACGAACTTTGGCTGGGGTGAGATCATCAACTCGTTTGCGTCCGGCAAGGTCGCGATGGCCGACTACATCGGATCGCGCCTGTTCGCAGTGACGAGCCAGAACAATCCTCAGCTCGCCGAAGTCACCAAGCCGATGCTGCAGCCATATGGAAAGGCGACCGCCAATCGCCTGTCGGCCGAGGGCTTCATGGTCTTCAAAGGCTCGAAGAACAAGGAAGTGGCAAAATCCATCATCACGTATCTGCGCGAAGGGCAGCGCTACTTCGACTATCTCTGGTCAATTCCCCTGCATGTTCTTCCGGCCACCAAGGAAGACTTCCTCGGCGGCTATCAGCAGGATGATTTCGTCAAGAAGCATCAGGACATCGTGAAGGTCATCGATTCCGCGTGGGATCACGCGCGTAATCCCGTCTACGACCTGAAGGGAACGAAGCCCAGCTGGCAGCGCGCAAGGATCTACACGAGCACTGTTTACAACAAAATGCTGGCGAACGTGGTGCAGGGCGGCGCTGATCCTGCGGCCGCCATCGATCAAGCTGCGAAAGCGGCTCGCGCGCTGGTCAAGAACGCCTGAACTGACGGACGCCGATCGTGACGGGAACGAACGTACTTCGCAGACTCGATTTTTCAGGAATCGCCTTGTTACTTGTGGCGATCCTGTTCATCGCAGTGATGATCATTCCCGTCACTTGGGCGATCGTGTTGGGATTCACCAACAGTGGACCGTTCCAAGCCGGCATGACGTTTGCCGGCTTTGACAACTATCAGACCATTTTCAGCGATCCGGCATTCTGGCGCGCCCTCGTTATCGGTTTGATCTATGCGACCATCTCGACGGCACTTGAGGTAGTCCTGGGAGTCGGGATCGCAATTCTCATTTTTCGGCATGGCAGCCCGTTCGTGACGAGCTTCGTGCTGATGCCTTACATGATCCCAACGGTGACCACTGCACTGGTCTGGCGTTGGATGACAGATAGCCTCAATGGCATTTTCAACCAGTTGATGGTGCATTCGGGTTTGATTCACTCGGCTATCGAGTTCACCAGCACCGGCGTGCTCGCCATGTCTTTGGTGACGGCCGCCAGTGTCTGGCAATTCACGCCCTTCGTGGTTCTTGTTGTCCTCGCAAATCTCGGAACGATCTCACCGAGCGTCTATGAGGCGGCCCGCGTAGATGGCGTGAATTGGTGGCAGGAATTGATCTATGTCACCATTCCGATGCTGCGCGCGCCGATCCTGCTGGTCATCCTGCTTCGCGGGATATGGATGTTCAATCGGTTTGATATCATCTGGCTGCTCACGTCAGGTGGCCCAATCGGTGGAACGACCACGCTTCCGCTCTATGCCTACGTCCAGGCCTTTGGAAACAACGACTACGGCGTCGGCGGCGCAGTCTCGACCGTTATTTTCATGATCCTTCTGGTGTTCGGCATCGTCTACATCCGTGCTTTCCATCCGGAGAAGGAGGTGGCACGTGGCTGAGCGTCGATCTCTTTTGCCTAAAATCCTGATCGGGATTTATTTGATCCCGACGCTGTTTCCATTCTACTGGATGCTCAAATCCGCGCTGGAGACGCCGGCGGATGTCTATAAGCCGCGGCTGTTGCTCGGCAGTTTCACGCTGGAGAATTTCAGCACGCTTCTGAAGACGACGAATTTTCTCGTGACAGCGTCGAACAGCCTGCAGGCTGCTCTGATCAGCAGTACGATCGTCGTGGTCTGTAGCGGCCTCGGCGGATACGCACTGGCGAGAACAAATATCCCGCGCAAGGCGCTCATCGCCCAGATTGTGCTGTTCTCCTACATGTTCCCCGAAGTGTTGCTCGGAATTCCATTCTTCGCGCTCTTTCAGAAACTGGGGCTGTTGAACTCCATCTGGGGGCTGGCGATTGCTCACGTCACGCTCAGCCTGCCCTTCGGACTCTGGTTGATGTGGCAGTTCTACCAGGCGCTTCCGATGTCTTACGAGGAAGCCGCGGAGATGGATGGAGCGTCGAAGTTCCAGACTTTCCTGATGGTCATGGTGCCTTTGTCGATCCCTGCGCTGACGGCCGTCTTTATCTTTGCCTTCGCCGCGTCATGGAACGACTTCGTGCTGGGCCTGATGCTGATCCGCGACGATCAGAAATTCACGTTGCCGATCGCCATGAGCCTGTTCGTGCAGCAGATGGAATTGAACTGGGCGGTGATCCAGGCCGCGAACTTCCTGCTCGCGTTGCCCGGTCTGCTGCTGGTGTTGTTTGGCCGCAAATATCTCGTCCGCGGCTTCCAGACCAGCGGCCTTGCGAACTAAGAGCGACAAATATCATGAAGAAGAATTACGATTATATCGTCATTGGTGCTGGATCGGCAGGGTCCGTGATGGCTGATCGGCTGTCCGCCAGCGGAGAGCATTCCGTGTTGGTGATCGAAGCTGGCGGCCCGGATCGCAATATCTGGATCCATATCCCCCTTGGTTACGGCCGCACCTTCTTCAATCGCACCGTTAACTGGATGTTCGAGACCGAGCCGCAGGCTGGCCTGAATGGTCGCCGGATCGCCCAGCCGCGCGGCAAGGGATTGGGCGGCTCAAGTTCGATCAATGGACTTCTGTACGTGCGCGGCCAGCGCGAGGATTACGACGGATGGCGTGATCTCGGTAACCGCGGTTGGGGTTACAGTGATGTGCTGCCGATGTTCAAGCGCAGCGAGGATCAGCAGCGCGGCAGCGGGCCGTGGCATGGGGCAGGCGGGCCGTTACCCGTGACTGACCTGCCGGAGAAGCATCCGATTGCCGAAGCCTTTATTGCCGCGGGCGTGAAGGCCGGAATTCCGTACAATTCTGATTTTAACGGTGAGCGTCAGGAGGGCGTTGGGCCGTTCCAGGCGACGGCCAAGCGCGGCCTTCGTTACAGCACGGCGAAGGCGTTTCTGCGCCGCGCGCTGAAGCGCCCGAATCTCGATCTTGTCACCCACGCGCAGGTGACCCGTATTCTCTTCGACGGCGTGCGCGCGCGAGGTGTAGCCTTCGTCCATGAGGGCGCCAATGTTGAAGTCACGGCGAACCGCGAGATACTGCTGTGCGCCGGCGCGATTCAATCGCCGCATATTCTGCAACTATCAGGTGTCGGACCAGAAGGATTGTTGCGTCAGTACGGCATTCCAGTCGTCAAGGCGCTGCCCGGGGTTGGAGAAAATCTGCAGGATCACGTCCAGGCGCGCTTCATTCTCGAGACAAAGAAGAAGATCACGCTCAACGACGATATGGCAAATCCATTCCGTCAGTTGTGGATGGGGGTGAAATACATCTTCACGCGTAAGGGACCTCTCGGTTGGTGGGCGGGCATCGCCGGCGGATTTATCAAGACGCGCCCTGATCTCGACCGTCCGGATGTCCAGTTTCATGTGTACCCATTCAGCACGGATCGGAAGGATCGTCCCGTTCTGCATCCGTATTCTGCATTCACGCTGACGGTTTGCCAGTTGAGGCCGTACTCGCGTGGCCACGTGCGCCTCAAGAGTGCGGACCCAATGGTGCCACCCGCTATTTCGCCAAACTATCTGAGTGATCCTCGGGATGCGGACGTGTTGGCCGCAGGCATGAAAATCGCACGCCGTGTGGCTGCCGCGGAGCCGCTTGCCAGCATGATCGAGTCGGAAAAAGAGCCCGGTCCCTCCCTGCGTGATGAGGAGTTGCTCTCATTCCTACGCGCAAAGGCAATGTCGGTCTACCACCCGGTCGGGACCTGCCGGATGGGCAATGACGAAAATGCCGTGGTGGATGACCAACTCAGGGTTCACGGCCTCGTTGGCCTGCGCGTCGTCGATGCGTCGATCATGCCGACGCTGATCTCTGGAAATACGAATGCGCCCTCGATCATGATCGGTGAGATGGGTGCGGAATTCGTTCTCCGGACAGCAACACTTCAGAATTCAAAAGCAGCCTGAAGCCGCAGTGGAGCGACGTATCATGTATCCCGAGCTTGGACTTTACATCGACGGGAAATGGATCCGCGGCGGTGGCCGGGTGTCTGAGCCCGTCATCAATCCTGCCACCGAGCAGCCGATCGCCGACCTTTGGCATGCAACGGATGAGGATTTGTCGCGCGCCCTTGCGGCGGCAGACCGTGCCTTTCCAACGTGGCGGAAGACTTCGCCCTACGAGCGCGCGCGGCTCCTGCGTAAAGCGGCAGATGTATTGCGCGGCCGGCGCGAAGAGGTCGCGCTGACGCTGACGCTGGAGCAAGGAAAGATCCTCGCGGAGTCGCGCGGGGAAGTCGATGCGGCCGTGGATATCATTGAGTGGGCTGCCGATGAAGGCAGGCGTGCCTATGGTCGTGTGGTCGCGGGCAGAACGTCCGACATTCGGCAACTGGTCGTGCCGGAGCCAGTCGGTCCCGCAGCTGGCTTCACGCCGTGGAATTTCCCGGCAACCACGCCGGCACGGAAAATTGCGACGGCTCTTGCGGCTGGCTGTCCGATCATCATCAAGGCCGCGGAGGAAACGCCAGGGACCTGTGTTGAGATCGTACGTGCGTTTGACGAGGCCGGCGTGCCGGCTGGAGTTCTGAACCTCGTATTTGGCAAGCCTGCACATGTATCGGAAAGACTTATTTCAAGTCCGGTGATCCGAAAGATATCATTCACTGGTTCGGTACCCGTCGGCAAACATCTGACACGGCTCGCAGCCGACGGCATGAAGCGCGTGACGATGGAGCTTGGCGGCCATTCGCCGGCGATCGTTTTCGCGGATGCTGACCCTGTGCAGGCGGCAAAGGTGCTTGTCAGCGGAAAGTACCGTAATGCCGGTCAGGTTTGCATCGCGCCGAGCCGCTTCTATGTGCAGAAAGAGATCGAGGATGCGTTTGTCTCGGCATTCGTCGCGGAGACGAAAAAGCTGAAGCTCGGTGACGGAACCGAGCCGTCAAGCACGATGGGGCCGATGGCCAATCCCCGGCGTATCGACGCGATGAACGGCTTTATGGATGATCCGGCCCGGGGCGGTGAGGTCTTGTCCGGCGGATCACGAACCGGAAACCGCGGTTATTTCTTCGAGCCGACGATCATTCACAACCCGTCGGACGACTCCAGATTGATGCGTGAAGAGCCATTCGGTCCGATCGCCCCAATTTCTTCGTTTGGAGAATTTGATGAGGCAATCGCGAAGGCCAATGCGCTGCCGTACGGGTTGGCGGCCTATGTGTTTACGTCATCCACCAAGACTGCGTTGGCTGCATCCGACGAGATCCAATCCGGAATGGTGGCGGTGAACAGTCTCTCGATGACTCTGACCGAAACGCCAATGGGGGGCGTAAAGGACAGCGGGCAGGGCTATGAGGGCGGCACCGAAGGCATCGAAGGTTACCTCCATCGGAAGTTCGTGAGCCTCATGTGAGGAGCAACACGCTCCGCTGGCTCTTTTCATCACATCGTTGCAGGGTCACACTGCATCCGGAGACTTGGATATGGCATCTGTTGCAATTGACGCCGTGCGGAAGGCGTATGGCCCATTGGAAGTCATTCATGGCGCATCGGTCGATATCAAGGAGGGCGAGTTTGTCGTTCTGGTTGGTCCGTCGGGATGTGGAAAAT
The DNA here is from genome assembly GCF_049747295.1 of Bradyrhizobium sp. SYSU BS000235. Classification (NCBI taxonomy): domain Bacteria; kingdom Pseudomonadati; phylum Pseudomonadota; class Alphaproteobacteria; order Hyphomicrobiales; family Nitrobacteraceae; genus Bradyrhizobium; species Bradyrhizobium sp. SYSU BS000235. The sequence goes on along the minus strand of NZ_JBMHJM010000001.1, from coordinate 1,180,051 downwards.
CGACACTGCTGCGGATGATTGCCGGATTGGAGAACATCACCGGGGGTGAAATTCGCATCGATGAGCGAGTGATCAATGATGTCCCGCCGAAGGATCGCGACATCGCGATGGTATTTCAGAACTATGCGCTCTATCCGCATATGACGGTCCGCGGCAACATGGCGTTTTCGCTCAAGCTTCGGAAGGCATCCGCGGACGAGATTGAAAAGCGCGTCAATCGGGCTGCTGCCATTCTTGGGCTTGAGCCGTATCTCGCACGTTATCCGCGCGAACTGTCCGGTGGCCAGCGCCAGCGAGTTGCCATGGGTCGCGCAATTGTTCGCGATCCGAAAGTCTTTTTGTTCGACGAGCCGCTATCAAACCTGGATGCCAAGCTCCGGGTTGCCATGCGCACCGAACTGAAGGAACTGCATCAGCGGCTAAAGACCACGATTGTTTATGTCACTCACGATCAGATCGAAGCCATGACCATGGCAGATAAGATTGTCGTGATGCGAGGAGGCGTTGTCGAACAGTATGGTCGCCCGCTTGATGTTTACGATCGGCCCGCCAATACCTTCGTCGCAGGATTCATCGGCTCGCCGGCCATGAACCTCATCAAAGGACGAATTGATGAGGCCCGCTTTATGGCGGATAACGGTCCAACCTTCGATCTTGGAGCGGAATACGCAACATTTAACGGTCGTCGCGTGATCTATGGAGTGCGTCCGGAGAGCTTCGAGTTTGCGGACTCGGGTACTCCTGCGCGGGTTGTCGTCGTCGAGCCGACGGGTTCAGAAACCCAGGTCATCCTGAGAGCAGGTGAGGTGGATGTCTCGGTCGTATGCCGTGAGCGCATCTCAGCCGCACCGGGCGATATGCTCCATCTTCGTTCAACGGCGACTAACATTCATGTCTTTGACGAAGAAACTGGCAAGCGGCTGTAGTTTTTAGTCCGCGCTCGAACTTCTCGCTGCGTGGTTTCGAATCCGTCAGTATTGCGGTCTTTGGCCCGCTCCTATCGGCACCACGACTATAGGCCTTTGATCAAGCCTGCGTCGATCGACAGCCGGTTCAGTTGCCTGACTCGTGCTCCGCCTTCGCAACTATAGAACAGCCCTCTGCAGTTCCTCAAAATCTGTCGTTGCATTGTGAACGTCGCGTCCAACGGAATCCCTGCGGCTTCCAACACGATAAGGGGCAGGTATGGCGCGTCGAGCCTAACCAGCGCCGATGACATGCCGGCGGGCGTGAAGTTCACCGCGTCTACCGCGTAGTAGGTGGTCAGGTAGCGTGGATCCAATTGTTCGGCATGCCTGGCAATATCCTCCTTGCTCAACAGTGGATCGAGTACGCGTGCGCCGAACTGGGGCTGGTGGTCACCATAACGCACGATGAGGAACTGCTCTCCAGGAAAGTCGCGTTTCAACTTCGCCAGGAATTCCTGGTAGTCATGGGCTGACATTCTCTGGCGGCGAATATACTCGTTGACGTCAGGTGCATTCCCCAGGTCGTGCCAATCAGGAGTGAGCCTCGGGCGCAGCCGCTCGTTCCACGGAAAATGATTAGCCACGGTGTAAACGTAAAGAAAAAGGGGGTGATCACCGCGTTCGCGATGAATCAGATCGATAGCACGATTATAGTAGAAGCTGTCTGCTTCGAAGTCGGTCGTGCCTAGATCGCGCATATCCAGATAGTGTTCGATGCCGGTCGTTGTTTGAAAAGCACGAGATGCGAGAAACGAGCCATAGAACGGATAGAGGCTGAATGTCTGGTACCCGCAATCTCGCAAGCTGTGTGGCAAGCCTCTAAACACATGACCGGCTGCAATTCGCGTCACCGCTGTCGCAAATCGTCCGAATGACCGGACGGAGAGGCCAGTCAACACGTTGAATTCTGCAAACCAACTCGGCCCGCCGACACCTTCGACAACAAGCTTGCGCGCCTTGCCGTCGAACGACTCGAAATGGTGTTGATAGTTGGGAGGGACCCTGATCCCGGGTGCGGCGGTGATATCGAAGCTCGACTCATCGTGGAGCAGGATGATGTGCGGAAGCCTTCGAGTCGCATGACAACCGAACGTCGCAGCTGCTTCGATCGCTTTCCCGTTCACCTCGTCAGCAGCTTCAAAGTAACCATGGGTCATCAATTCGTGGACGGTCTCGACACCGGTCCGTGCGAATTTCGAAACATAGCTTTTGCCTTCGAAGTCTTCGTTGAGGCCGGTAGGATGGAGCAGGCACAGGACGATCAATGCAGCCCCGGCGGCGCCGAACGCCACGAGGCTTGCAAAGGACCCGATGCGGTGTCGGTCCAGACGCCACGTGAAGATGCCTGCAATCATGGTGGCCGTCGCTGCCAGCAGAATCCACCAGCGCAAGGCCGGAAAGGTGGCCAACAGAAATGCGGTCGTGTCGTGATCGACGATCATGACGTCGATGAAGTCGAGCGTCGCCCATAGCTTGTCGAATTTGAATCGCGACAGCAGAATCAGGACAACGAAGATTTCGAGAGAGATGAAGGCCGCGACGGTCGGTCGTCGCACCATTGCAAGCCACAATGCGTTCAGCACGATCCAGACGAGCAGGCAAATAGCGAATCCAAAGGCGTTGACCTCTGTTGTGATCGCCAGGGCGAGCGCTGTCGCGTGCAACAGGATTGCGAGCCAGAATGCGACGGACCTGCGGCCGGTGATCCCCGCGGTGATCGCATCTCCGACGAGGGCACCGGACGCGCCACCCAATATGTTTGGCCCGGCTTCGAGAGCCGGTTCCGTCGACATTTGTACCGCCTTCCAGTCGGCGACATCCAGATTCGCTGCGAGCCGCTGCGTCAAAATGCGCGTGATATCTCGTGATATGCAACCTTTCAGGCTACCGCTTATTCCACTCCTGACCCATAATTTGTTCTCTGGAAAAAATACGGAGGCTTATACATGCGCTTCCTTGCGGTAATTGGTGCGTTGGCGATTGTCGCCGGACTAGCCTGTGCAGTGTTCTTCTTCGGAGGGTTCTATTCTGTTGCAGGGACGAGCGAGGATCCCGCCGCAGTGACGTGGGCACTGACGAAGGTGAGAATCGCCTCGATTGAGCGGCACGCCAACGATAAACCTCCAGCCTCGTTCGGCGACGCCGCAAAGGTTCAGGATGGTGCGAAGGCATATGCATCTTTCGGATGCGCGAATTGCCACGGCGCGCCAGGTGTCAAATGGCTCAAATACTCTGAAGGGCTACACCCTGATCCACCGGATCTCAAGGAAGTCGCCGGTAAATTGTCCCCGCCTCAGTTGTTCTGGGTGATCAAGAACGGCATCAACATGACAGGAATGCCGAGCTTTGGTTTGGCAGGTGCAACTGACGACGAAATCTGGGCGATTGCGGCCTTCGTTAAGAAGATCCCTGAGACATCCGAAGCCGATTACAAGACTTGGACTGCTGCGGTGCAACCAAAACAGTAGGGCGTGTCGAGGGCGTTACCTTATCCCTCGTCAAGATGAGACGGCATAGATGTCTCCTGAATTGGCCGAGTGCGGCAATTCGGTGAGCCAGCGTGTGATCTCGCTCGCGCTTGTCCAGGGGGCGACCAACGCCTGGCTCTCTCCAAGGGCGGCGTTGAAGCGCGCGTAGCCCATCGCCACGCAACGCTCGATACAGGCGAGCGCTACGTCTTTTTGAATCGTGGTGAACTCGAATGAAAGTGCCGGTACTGCCTGCGACAAGCCGGCCAACGCCTCCGCTTCGAAGCCTTCGACATCGATCTTTATGAATGCGGGAACGCCGTGCTTGGCTATGAGCGCATCCAACGTGGTAACCTCGACATCAATGCTTTCATTCCAGCGCTGTGCTTCCCATCCCGGCGCGCCTTGAGCGGCTTCCACGAAAGCCCGCGATACCGATGATACGGTGGGATTGTCGGCGTTGATCAGCATGTTGATCCTGCCGGCAGCCTGTCCCACCGCGACCGCTTCGATGGTCACGGATCGGTTGCGGCCATAGAGCAGCTGCAGTGTTCGGACCATCGCGCGCTGAGGCTCGACAGCCACGACGTGCGCGCCTAGCCGGCGGAACGAGGCCACGCGATCGCCGACATGAGCTCCGACATCGAAGACCAAATCACCAGGCCGAATCAAGCCGCCATACAGCTGGTCCATGGCCGCTGCTCGTCTTCGATCTCCGTAGTAGATGCGGAGTGATCTTGCGGTCGCTCGCGCGGTCCTGAGAATGCGAAGCACGTCTAGACCGAGGTCGGCAGCGGCGCCGGGTTTGCCGACTTGATGGCTGGCAGTGCCAGCTCCAGCAAATCTTCCGGTGTTGCGGTTTCTTCGGGAAGACGGCCAACGCCTATCCGGGCAGCCAATTCACCCAAAGCAGGCAAGGACGTGATGACTGCAAGCGGAACGGCCACGGCTGGACCGGCCGCGAGCAAGAGCATGTAAGGCAACGCTGAGGGTTGGCTCATCGCAACGAGTCCAAGTGAGCCGCAGCCTATGATGGTCTGTGGCCAAAGGCGAAGCAATGCTTCTCTGAATGGTACGGCATGGTCGTCGCGAACTTGGCCAAGCCAGTGAATCTCTCGGTTGAATAATAAGCCAGTGAGAAAGATGGTGTGACTAATCCAAAGGATAGGAGATAGCAGGATCGAGAAGATCGTTTCGATCGCGAGATTAATGACGAAACGGCTCGCGCCACCGAATGAACGGCATTCTCGCGGTGAAAACAGAATATCCAAAGCGCGCGCGATCTTTGGCGAGAACCACATCACGAGCAGCCAGAGCAGCAACGCCTTGCCAGCATCCGGTTCGATGACGGTGGAAGGGCTGTCGCACAGCACGAGAGCGGCCGTGGTCAGCGCAAGCAATCCAACCCATGCGGGCGAGCCGATGAACATCAGGATCGCCAGAACCAACTGATATCGGCTGACGGGCTTTAACCCGGGCTGGGACACAAAGCGCCAATACTGCATGTTGCCCTGGCACCAACGTACGTCGCGACGCATGAATTCCAGCAAGGTAGGCGGGTTCTCTTCCCAACCGAGATCGTCCTGTGGCACCACTCTTACGTGGTAACCGGCAGCGCGCATCAGCACCGCCTCGATCTGATCGTGACTAAGAATATGCTGTTCTTCCTCGCCCGCATCTGACAGCAGCGGAAGCTGACAATGCTTGATGAACGGCTCAAGCCGCAACACCGCGTTGTGTCCCCAGTAGGGGCCGCAATCCGATTGCCACCAGGCGCTTCCAATCGTGTAGGAGCGCATGCCAAGCCGCATCCCGAACTGGAATATGCGCGCAAACAAGCTCGTCGACGGAAGTCCAACGATCAGACCCTGCAGGATGCCGATTCTGGGATCGAGTTGCATAATGCGGACAAGCCGAAGGATCGCGTCGGATGGCATGAAGCTATCCGCATCGAGTGTCACTGCCAGTTCGTGGTGATCTCCCCAACGCTCGCAAAAATCGCGGATGTTCCCGGCCTTGAAGCCGGTATTTACAGTTCGCCGACGATAAGTCATGGCGATCCGATCGCGCCAAGTGGCGATCAATTCGGAAAAACGAGCCTCTTCACCGATCGCAAACTCGGGATCGTTGGTATCGCTGAGGACGTACAAGTGAAAGCGATCCGCGAAACCAGACGCATGGAGGCCCTCGAGCATTGGCTCCAGGTTCCGGATGATGCGGGCAGGGTGTTCGTTGCGGGTGCACATGAGGATCGCGGTGGACGCCGTGATCCGTTCGTTGCCACGGACCGATCCAGCCACCGGAAGGACAGCCGCCACTGGATCAGGGGAAAACCGCAGGATGATGAATCCAATCACCGCGTTCCAGAATCCGACAACCATCCAGGGCAAAATGATCGCGAACAAGGAGAGAGCCACGAGATCAAGCGGCCCAAACCCGCCCGGCCTCAGCGTGAGGATGGCCAGCCACAGTGTCCATGCCATGGTGCCCAAGCACAGGACGGCAAAGATCGCACGCCTGGCAAAAATTATCCGTTGATCAGCTTCAGTTTGTGCCATCTAGCCAATATCGTACGCTGAGAAACAATGACGCCGCCGCTCGCTCAGAGCGTTCGGCCCCCTCTATAACACGGCCTATGGGCTGAAATTCCAGTGCGAGATCGTAGAAAATGGCTACTGGCGCGACCGTCGATGTTGCATCTGCTCTCTGGTATCGCGAACCCGGACGTGTCGATATCCGACAGGAGCCTATTGCTGCGCCCGGCGTCGGCGAAGTACGCGTAAAAACGCTCTATAGCGCCATCAGCCGAGGCACCGAATCCCTCGTGTTTGGCGGGCGTGTTCCCAAAACCGAATTTGAGAGAATGCGTGCTCCGTTCATGGAGGGGGAATTCCCGTTCCCGGTCAAATATGGTTATTCCGCGGTAGGGCAGGTCGAGGGGGGCGGTGGGCTGCTGCAAGGCAAGAATGTCTTCGCCCTCTATCCGCATCAAACAACCTTCAACGTGCCGACGAGCGCGGTCGTGCTTTTGCCGGAAGGCGTCCCGCCGCACCGCGCGGTGTTAGCGGCCAACATGGAGACGGCGCTCAACGGCGTTTGGGACGCCGCACCGGGGCCATCGGATCGGATCGCCATCGTCGGAGCGGGCACCGTTGGGTCTCTGGTCGCTTATCTTTGCGGTCAGATGCCCGGCGCAGACGTCACCCTCGTCGATATAAATCCGAAGCGCGCGGAATTAGCGGGAAAGCTCGGGGTTGCTTTCAAAGAGCCAGGACGGGCGACCGGAGATTGCGATCTCGTCGTTCATGCGAGCGGCTCTCCCGAGGGGTTACGCACGGCACTAGAGCTCGCAGGTATTGAGGCGACGGTACTTGAGATGAGCTGGTATGGTGACGCGCCGGTGACCGCCGGGCTGGGCGGTCCTTTCCATAGCCGCCGGCTTCGATTGGTGTCCAGCCAGGTCGGCAGTATCGCGCCGTCTCACCGTCCGCGTTGGACACATATCCGCCGTCTGACTGCCGCGATTGCGCTGCTGGCTGATCCCCGGCTCGATATACTGCTCGCGCCCCCAATCGAATTTGGCGATCTTCCCAAGCTACTGCCAAAGGTGTTGAGCGATCGAAGCGATACACTCTGCCAACCCGTTGTCTATCCATGAGGTCCATCCGTGTTCACCGTTGAAGTTCGCGACCACATCATGATTGCTCATTCCTTTCGAGGTGAGGTCTTTGGCCCCGCGCAGCGATTGCATGGCGCAACCTTCGTGGTCGATGCAGGGTTTATGGCTGACACACTCGACGACAATGGCATCGTGATCGATATTGGTCGGGCTCACGAAGCGCTGAAAGCTATCCTTACGCCACTCAGCTATCGCAATCTTGATGAGGTGCCTGAGTTCAAGGGAAAAAACACGACGACGGAATTCCTGTGCAAGCACGTCTATGACGGTTTGGCAAAGGCCGCCCGTGACGGGGAGCTGGGACGTCCCGGACGTGAACTCAAGGGACTGCGCATCACGCTTTCAGAATCGCATGTGGCGCGTGCTCAATACGAGGCCCCTTTGTGGTGAAGCACTTCGTCCTTGCCGCGCCGGGAGATCTCGATACGCCTACAGGCGGTTTTGCATACGATCGCAGGATCATCCTGGAACTTCGAGACCTAGGCTGGGATGCCCAATACCTCAATCTCGGAGAAGGATTCCCCTTCGCAAATGAGGTCGCGCTCCGCAACGCAGAGTCTCAGCTATTCGATGTACCAGTCGACTACCCCATCGTGCTGGATGGACTGGCGTTGGGCGTGCTGCCCCAGGTCGCGGCGAAACTAGCAAATCGAAATCCTTTGCTCGCGCTGGTGCATCATCCGCTCGCGCTGGAGTGGGGGCTGTCCGGCGAGCAAGCAGCTGCGTTTCGCTCCAGCGAGCAATCTGCCCTGGCTCACGTGCGCAAGGTCGTCGTCACCAGCGCGACGACGGCAAGGCTCGTCGAGGCCGATTACGGTGTTCGACCTGAACGCATCACAGTCGTTATTCCCGGCAGCGATCCGGTCCCGCCATCAGTGGGAAGCGAAAGCAACGTTCCGCATTTGCTGTCCGTCGGCGCCATCGTGCCCCGTAAGGGCTTTGACGTGCTGATTGCCTCGCTCGCGACGCTGACTGACCTTTCATGGCGGCTCACGATCGTAGGGGATTTGACCCGCGATCCAAACGAGACTGCCAAGCTTCGGGAGAGTATCAATCGACACGGACTCGGTGATCGCGTCGCTATGCGCGGGGCCGTCCCGCCAGAGCAGCTAGCGGAGCTGTATCATAAGGCCGACGCTTTCGTTCTGGCCTCGCGGTTTGAAGGGTACGGCATGGCCTATGCTGAGGCATTGTCGCGCGGGCTTCCGATCGTGGGAACGACCGCCGGCGCGATTTCTCAGACAGTTCCGGGTGGCGCAGGCGTACTGGTGACGGCGGGTGACACAGGCGCCCTGACTGCGGCGCTAAAGGTCGTCATCAGCGATGGTGAGCTGCGCTGCCGGATGTCCAGAGCGGCGTTGGCTTCGGCTGCGAAGCTGCCCACATGGCGCGACTCTGGCGCGGCTTTCGCCCGCGTACTGGAGAAATTTGCATGAGCGGATTCTCGGCGGAATGGCTCGCATTGCGTGAACCTCACGATTTGAGGGCAAGAAATCCCGCCGTGCTCGCGGCTGTCTCGGCTGCATTTCGGTCCAGTAAATCAACTCGCGTTGTCGATCTTGCCTGCGGTGCGGGTTCGACGTCGCGTGCGGTTGCCGGGCATTTGCCAGCCCAACAGCATTGGGATCTGGTCGATAACGATCCGCAGCTGTTGGCGGTCGCATGCAACAGAGCGTCCTCCAACGAGATTAAGCTGAGTCCGACCGAACTGGATCTCACTGCCGATTTCGAAGTGATGCTGGACGGCAGAAAGGATCTGATTACAACCTCGGCTCTGCTCGACCTCGTATCGGAAGAATGGCTGGAGCGGCTTGTCGGGCGCAGCGCTGCTCATGAGTTACCGGTCTATGCGGCATTGAGCTATGACGGACGCATCGACCTTTCTCCGTCTGATCCATGCGATACGATGGTCGTGACCGCGGTCAACGCCCATCAGTTGACGGATAAAGGATTTGGACCCGCGTTAGGACCGTCCGCCGCCGCGGCGGCGATCGCCAAGTTCGAAGCGGCTGGCTACTCGGTTGTCCAAGGCGCTTCGGATTGGGTGATTGGAACTGACGATCTGCGTATGCAGAACGAACTGCTCGAGGGGTGGGCCGCGGCTGCCAATGAGATCCACGCCCTGTCGAGATCCGATCTTGATCGCTGGTTGTTCAATCGGAAAAGTTTCGTCAACGAACGCGTTTCAACAATGCGCGTCGGTCACGTCGACTTCTTTGCAGTGCCCAGCGTCAAGCGCTGACCCGACAAGTCACAATCGAACAGAACGTCGTCGCCGATCTTATGGACGCGGGTCGGCATGCGATGAGCCTGATCGGCGCGTTCAAGCGGCGGCAGTGCAATGCCAGGCCCGCCCATACCCAACATGACTGGCGCAACAGTCACGTGCAAGCGGTCGAGGCATCGGGCCGTGAGAAAGCGCGATACCGTGTCGGCCCCGCCTTCAATAAGCACGCGGCGCATCCCTGCGCCTCGCAGAAAGCAAGCAATGGCGGAGGGAGCGATATTTCCGTCTTCGGACGGCAAAACAACAACCTCAACCCCTTCGGGTGGCGCCGCGCGAGATCCCTCCGCTGTAATCAATATGCGTCGAACCCCATCATCTGCGAATACTTTCGCGTTTGTTCCCAGCCGACCGCGCGGATCAATCACGGCCCGTACCGGCTGCGGACCGCAGACGTGTCTGACTGTCAATTGCGGGTCATCGGCCAATGCAGTTCCGACGCCCACCACGACGATATCGACCAAGGCGCGCAAACGATGCAGATGGTCAATGCCCGCCGGGCAGTTGACGTACTTCGAGTGACCTGTTGCTGTCGCAACCCGGCCATCGAGTGATTGTCCTATTTGTCCTACAATCACCAGATCGTCGACAGTCCCGCTCTGCAGCGGGCCGAATACGTCAGCCCAAGCTTGAGGCATGTGCGGCCGTCCGTTGCGAAACAACTCGACGAAGTTCGCCCAGGCATCGGGATGAGCAAATTTGCTGGTGGTAGGATTGCTAAGGTGCACAGCAGAAACAAAGTTCGAGGTGAGAAATTGACTGGCAATACTATCGGCCACCCAGTCTGAAAAAGCCATCCGATTTCTTTTGGAATAATCAAGGACTTTTGGTGTTCCAAAAGCGGGTCCAGCCAAAGAAGGCCCATCAGTGAGCGTTGTGACAGAATATTCAAATCTCATCGGCACCTCAATGCACGTCGGTGTAACCCGCGCGTTAAACGAATTGCGGGCGCAGAGGCCAATACGTCTTTTGACACCAAACGCGGACTTCATCGCCGTTCCCGTGGAGGGATTGGACGATCAGAGGTGCCGGGAATTTTGCTCCTTATGCGCTGGCGCAGCGGAACTCATCGTGACGGCACAACGCGCGCGCGCGATGGGCATCGAAGCATCCACGACAACCGCATTGTCGATTCCTTCCGATATAAAAGCGCGCGACGTATTTGCTCTTGCGACTGCCCCACACATTCAATCTGTCGCGGCTGAGCCCGCCAACGCTGCGGCTACGGCGGCCATCCGGCTCATCAAGTTGAGCCGCGGTGTGCCAGCCGCGCTTGTGGCGAAGATCGCCGATGGCGGGGGCGATGTACTGCGATCGATCGCTGGTGTCGAAATTTCAGAAGTAGATTGGTTCTTCGCCCACGCGGCGAATACCGTCACGATGACCAGTGACGCCCTTATTCCTTTGTCATCAAAAACAACCGCGCGCTTCGTCATCTTTCGTGATGTTCTCGGACTCGACCAAGTCGCCGTTATCGTGGGCCAGCCAGACTTCTCAGCGCCGGTTCCGGTGCGGCTTCATTCTGCTTGCCTGACCGGGGATGTGTTTGGATCTCGACGGTGCGACTGCGGTGATCAGTTAAAGCTATCGCTGAAACGTCTCGAAGATCTCGGCGGCGGCGTCGTGCTCTATCTTGCTCAAGAGGGACGCGGGATTGGCTTGGCCAACAAAATGCGTGCTTACCGGCTGCAAGATGACGGCTTCGATACGCATGACGCCAACACAATGCTGGGATTTGAGGACGACGAACGCAACTACGGCATTGCGGCGGCAATGTTGGCAGCCCTCAACTGCACGCAGATTGTTCTGCTCACCAACAATCCGGCCAAAATGGATGGATTGACAAGGGCAGGGGTTGAGGTTTCTTCTCGCATACCGCTGCAGGCGCCGGTTCATTCGCATAACGTGCGCTATCTGAGGACGAAAGCATTGCGCTCGGGACACAAGCTGAATGGCTTGACAATTCCGGATGAAAATGACGCCTAGCGTTGCTGCGACCAGTATCGGCCGCGTGTCGTGTGGATACATTCAGGAATACCCGCTGACATGTTCAGCCGCCCGCTGAAACCAGATTCGATCTGCTTGCGACGTTTAGTCATTTTCTTAGGGCTGGGCTGGTCTGTCGCATTTGTCGCCCTCGCGCTCGCAAATCAACTTGAGCTCTACGGCGATGGCGCGATGTTTTCCTACGCCGTTGCCGTGCGAGACGTATGGGCTTTCCATTGGCACAATATTTCCGGTCGAATGGCGGTCTACCTGCTCACTCTATTGCCGGCCGAGATGTTGGTTGGGCTCACTGGCAACCCTTGGGCGGGAATCATCGCTTATGGAGCGGTATTTTATATCGCTCCATTGGTGGGGTTGGTTCTGACCTACGCCGCCGATCGTTCGCAGGGGCGACTTCTTTTTGTGTACGCGTGCGGCTCCACAGCGTTGCTTTGTCCGCTGATATTCGGCTTCCCGACGGAGATGTGGTTTGCGCATGCGATCTTCTGGCCAACGCTGGCGCTGAGCCACTATGCGAAACCGACTTTGGCAGGAGCCGTTTTGGTTCTAGTCGCGTGGGTGTTGTTGGCATTTTGTCACGAGGGGGCCCTCGTGCTGTTGTTGGCAATTCTCGGGACGCTCGCGCTGCGAGGTTTGCGAAGCAAGGTGTTTCTGCGGGGCGCCCTCACCCTCGCCATCGTCATGACGTTGGCAATCGCGGCCAAGGTCTTTCTTCCCCCGGATTCCTACTACGCTGATGCGTTTGTCAGGGCCGCATTACACTTCTTCGATCCCGAGCTCTTCAAAGTCGAAGTCGTGGTCTCTTTGCTCTCCGCGATCGCCGCCTACGCCGTGATACATGTTGCGATCTCCCGGTGGAATCCCCAGCGGGCATGCATCGTCGCGCTGGTAGCTGTGTTCGGATTGCTTTCGATCTATTGGATAGGCTTTGACGACGCCATCCATGCGAATAGTCGCTACTACCTTCGGACTGCGTTGGTTCTTGCCACTCCCTTGCTGGGCGGCTTAGCAGCTCTCGCCGCAATGACCAGGGAGGGAATTGTCTTCGCGCGGTTGGGCAGGCTGCAGAAAGCCATTACTACTCCTTCGAAACGTTCCTTGTGTGCTGGCGCGTCTATATTTGCGGTGGTATTTGCGATCAACATTGTCCAAACGAGCAAGTTCATTGCTGGATGGTCGGCTTATCGCAACGCGATTGCTGCGCTGGCAATGAGCGACGAGGCAGATGCCTCACTTGGCAGCGCCGAGTTTGTCTCTTCACGCCGGCTTTCGCCAAGCCTCGAACGTCTCGCGTGGTTCTCGACTATCCCTTACCTGTCGATCATACTTGCCGACTTCTCCCCCAAGAGACTGGTTATCGATCCCAAGGGAAACTATTTCTGGTTATCTTGCGAAACGGCAACACGCAATAAAGACGCCAAGCTCGCCGTTCCCGAGCAAACTCGTGAATTGGTTCGCGTTTACTCCTGCCTGCACCGGTGATCGTTGTGAAGTTGATCATCTTTGATTTCGACGGCACGCTGGTTGACAGCCGCTCCTTGATCCTCGAGAGCCACCGTATTGTCTTTCCCCAATTTCGGCTGCCTGTTCCGTCGCCAATCGACAGTTTGTCACTGGTTGGCAAGTCGCTGTCAATCATCCTGACACAACTGGCAGGCGAGGCCGCGCCAATTGCAGAAATGGTCGCGACCTACGACTTGTTGCTCCCGCAACTGAGGGCAGACCCCGCATTCGCGGAAAAGCCGTTCGAGGGCGCAGCTGAGTTACTTCATGAACTTAGTTCTATGCCGGATTTTGTCCTCGGGATCGCGACCGGACATCGCTCCGATACGATCGCTCCGGCGCTGGCAGCGTTAGGCTGGGGGGCCTATTTCCAGACGATTCAGGCTGCCGATATGGCACCATCCAAACCGCATCCGGCAATGCTGCTTCAGGCGCTCCAGGTCACCGGGGTCTCGCCAGACGATGCGATCTTTGTCGGCGACACAACCTTCGACATGATGATGGCCCAGGCTGCCGGGTTGCGCTCGATCGGCGTTGGCTGGGGCTATCATCAGGCCGAGCAGTTGGCCGCGGCAGGCGCCGGTTGTGTGGTTCGAAACATTGACGAGCTGAGGGCGCGCGTCAGGCTCGCACTTGAAAAATGACTCTGCCACACCGCGCTCAACGCGGACGGCTCGATAAATGCCAGATCCGTGACGACAACCGGCGAACGGAAGTTGATTAGGACGAATTTTCGACGGCTGCCGTGATCGGAATTGGTGGCTCGTAAGCGCGGACAGCAGGTGCATCGCCGAGAAATTTTTCGCAATTGACCGCAGTAATCTGCCCGCAGCATCCCTGTGCCAGTCGTGATGTTCCGACATCGCGCGTCAACACGTTCGGATTACCGTGAACACAAATCGGATCTGGTTCGTTGCCCGGTGCCGGATCGTACCAGGCCCCGGTTGGAAGGTGGACAATGCCCGGCATGATATCCGACGTGACATGCGCGGCAGCCAGGCAAGCACCGCGCGAATTGAAAATACGGATGATGTCGCCCTCGGCGATCCCACGAGCTGCCGCGTCGTGCGGATGCAGTCGTGCCACCTCGCGACCGTGGACCTTGCGCGACTGGCTGTAGTGACCGAAGTCGAGTTGGCTGTGCAGCCGCGTTGCAGGTTGATTGGCCACGAGCATGAGCGGTGCAGTTTCGCTCGGTGGTTCGGTGGACGGCAGCCACGCTGGATGGCCGGGACAGTCATCGTATTTGAAGTTCGCGATAGTCTCGCTGTAAATCTCAATCCTGCCGCTCGGGGTTGGTAGCGCGCTTTTGTCGGGATCAGCTCGGAAACTGCGTAAAATACCGCCATCATCGTCCTCCGATGGCAGGGCTAGTTCGCCGCGCTTCCAGAATTCTTCGAAGTCGGGTGCCTCCCAACCGCGCGCGGCGAGAGCTTGTCGTGTTGGTTCATAGAGATGTGCCAACCATTCGCGCGCAGTGCGTCCTTCGGTAAAGGGCCTCTCGGCGCCAAGCCGTGCGGCGAGCTCGGAGAAAATAGCAAAGTCATCGCGGGCCTCGCCGATCGGCGGCGCAACCTGACGCATTGCAATCAATCGCGGATCAGTTGCTGCTGCGCCGATATCGTCGCGTTCGAGCGTCATGGTTGCCGGCAGCACGATATCGGCCGACCGTGCCATCGCTGTCCATGCCTGTTCGTTGACAACGATCGTATCGGGTCGCATGAACGCCCGGCGGAGACGATGAATGTCCTGATGATGATGGAACGGATTGCCGCCGGCCCAATACACAAGCTTGATGTCCGGATAGAATAGAGTGCGTCCATTATATTCGAATGGCGCCGCCGGATTGAGTAGCATATCAACAATGCGTGCCACCGGAATGAAGTCGCCGACTGGATTGGTGCCTTGCGGCATGGTTGGGATCGGCACCGCATTGACCCGCCGTCCGGTGTGACCCATGGCTCCCAACGCGTAGTTATACCCGCCACCGGGGAGGCCGATCTGCCCAACCATAGCGGCCAGGACTGCGGCGGCCCAAACAGGTTGTTCGCCGTATTGGGCGCGCTGTAATGCATGAGCAACCGTTATGAGGCTGCGCGAGCGAACCAGCGCGCGCGCGAGGTCTCGGATGGTGTCGGCATCGATGCCGGAGAGCGCAGCGGCCCAATCGGCATGTTTAGGACGGCCGTCGCTTTCGCCGCGCAGGTAGCGGGCGAAGATATCAAAGCCGGTCGTGTAGCGTTCCAGGAAGCTGTGGTCGCACAGGTCTTCGACCAATAGCGTATGCATCATCGCGAGCATCACCGCGACGTCTGTGCCGGGGCGGATCGGAATCCACTGCGCATTCGCTTCCGGCGGAAAGTCGTCGCGTAATGGACTGACCGAGATGAAGCGCGTGCCGCGCTTGACTGCATCACGCATAGCGCCGGCTTCGATGTGGCGGCTGAGACCACCGCTGGCAATCATTGAATTTTTGATGGCCATGCCGCCAAACGCCAGCACAACATCGGTATGGTTACGAACCTGGTCCCAGGTGACGTTTCGCCGCGAGAGGTTTTCGAACGGACCCATCACATGCGGGAGGATGACCGATGACGCGCCCGCGCTGTAACTATTGACCGAGCGGATATAACCGCCACAGGCGACATTCAGAAAACGGTGGATTTGGCTCTGGGCATGATGAAAGCGCCCGGCGCTCGACCAACCATACGAGCCGCCGTAAATGGCTTGCGGGCCGAAATTGTCCCGGACGCGGATTAATTCGCTGGCGAGCAACTCGAGTGCCGTGGACCATTCGCACTCGACAAAGGCATCGCCGATTTCTCGCCGCTGCGGCCCTGGACCGTTGTCGAGCCAGCTGCGCCGGATCATGGGTTTGAGGATGCGCGCCTTGTGACGTAGCGCGCCCTTGAAGTTATTCAAAATCGGTGACGGCGATGGATCGCCAGCATAAGGCTCGATAGCGACATCTTGGCCATTCCATCGTGCGGAGAACGCGCCCCAATGCGCGCTGTGAGTCGATGAACTGGGCTGGCGATCATTGAAGTTCGAATCGGACATCAAATCACCGTCATAGGGCAGCGTTGCGTTGGAAAGACGTTACTGCCCGGAGATATTGCCCTCGTCTCTTCGATTGGTCCAATATGCGGTTTGTGGATTTTCAATAACTTAAATCAATGAGTCCTCTGGCGACACAAGAGACCGTATGCCTGGAGCAAGACGACCTACGTTCGGTGATATCTCGGGCGCGTGGTGAGGTCGAGGTGAAGGGATGACACGTGAACAATGTCTACTGAGCGACGCACAAGCATCGCTTCACGCTCAACGGCGTTTCGCTGATGGCGATCGCCGGTCGGTGGCGAGAAGCTAAGTACGCGGTACCACCAGCTTTCCCTATGCTCACGATTGAGCCAGGTCCCGAGGCAAGTTAATCGGAGTGATCTTAAGGCTGGAGTCGTCCTGAGCCACTGGATCGGGAATACCTGACGAAGGCACGCACCGCTTCTGAAGGATCACTCTTGCGGAATGCAATTGAGAGGTCAGCCATGATGGTGTGTCCTGTAAACTCGCGATAGCAAACACCGGGTAGGGTTACGCAGCTCACGGAACGCGGTACGATTGCAACACCGAGGCCGACAGCCACCATGCTCGCAATTGTCATGAAATCGCGTCCCTGAGGTCCCAGTTGAGGTAAAAACCCCGCCGCCTTGCACGCCGCCACGGTGTGCTGGTGAAAGCTAACGCCGGGATCGTGACGCGGCGTTATGAAAACTTCGTTCGTGAGGCTGCGGACGTTAACGCGTGCACGTTGTGCAAGCCGATGTGTGGCGGGTAGCGCCAGAATAGTCGGCTCTTCGAGGATGCGAATGGTGGCGATACCCTCGGGAAGTTCGACGGGCGGTCGAACGTAGCAAATATCAACGGACCCTTCGGCGAGTGCGTTGAGTTGCTGGCGCATTTCGAGTTCGGACAGCTCGAGTTCGACATTCGGATAACTCCGTCGATATTCTGCGATCATCGATGTGAGCGCGCCGTTATAAGCGGCTGAGGCGACGTAGGTGACCCTTAGTTTTCCCAATTCACCGCGACCCGCACGTCGCGCATCCTGCATTGCCCGCTCGGCCTGATCGAGCGTGCGGCCTCCTCCTGCAGCAAGTGATTCGCCAGCCGGGGTGAGCCGAATACCCTTTCGGGTGCGATCCAGGAGCCGCGATCCGACAATCTTCTCCAATTTCTGGATCTGCTGACTCAAATTTGGTTGCGCGATCTTAAGTCGCTCCGCGGCCCGTCCAAAGTGCCGCTCCTTTGCGAGCATCAGGAAATAGCGCAGGTGCCTCAGTTCGAGTTGAGGTGGTTCCGATTTCTTGCTCATTCGAAACCATAAGTCGTAATTATCAAAAATCATAGTGTCGCATGATGGACCGATCACAAATCTGTTGTGATGCTCACCTCAGTGCTGGGCGCTATTGATGGGCAGAGCGAGAAAGCTTGATTGAAATGGTGCAACGCACGCGTGATCCGGAACAGAAAGCCACGGGACCGCTGAGTGGTCTGCGGATCCTGGATCTCACGACTGTGTTGATGGGGCCGTTCGCCACCAGCATCCTCGGCGATATGGGCGCGGACGTCATTAAGGTTGAAAGTCCGGAAGGCGACGTCATTCGTCAAGTCGGACCAAGCCGCAGCGGCGAAATGGGCGGAATGTTTCTTCATGCCAACCGCAGCAAGCGCAGTATCGTTATTGATCTCAAATCGGAGTCGGGACGGCGGGCTTTGCTGCGTTTAGCAGAATCCTCGGATGTCTTCGTTTCCAACGTTAGACCTCAAGCTATGGCCCGGTTGGGACTCGATTACGAAACCCTGTCGGCGGTCAACGAACGCATCATCTATATGAGCATGGTTGGATATGGCTCCGGCGGACCGTATGCTGATCGTCCAGCTTATGATGATCTTATCCAGGCAGCTGTTGGCATTCCCCACCTCATCGGGACCTCGGGAGGCGGCTCTCCGCGCTACATCCCGATCAACATCGCTGACAGGATGGTGGGTCTCCACGCTGCGAGCGCTATTCTGGCCGCGGTTCTATTCAGATCAAAATCAGGAAGAGGCCAGCACATCGAAATCCCGATGTTCGAAACGCTCGCTACCGTGGTTCTTGGCGATCACATGGGAGGACTTACCTACGATCCGCCGCTGGACCAGGGCGGTTATGCGCGCCTGCTATCAACGCAACGACGTCCGTTCCGCACATCTGACGGTTACCTCGCTGTCCTTCTCTATAGCAATCGGCACTGGCGAGATTTCTTCACGGCGACCGGGCAGCATGACGTTCTGAATGACGAACGGTTCGCGTCCCATGCCGGACGAATACAGCATGCCGATTCACTCAATGAGCGCCTGGCATCGATTCTGTTATCGCGCGGAACCTCCGAATGGTGCGATCTTCTAACCAGCCTCGATGTCCCGCACACGCGCGTCCACACGTTAGAGTCGCTCGTCGATGACGCACATCTTCAAGCGGCAGACTTTTTCGCTGTGGCGGATCATCCAGCGGAAGGTCGCGTGCGCACGCTGCGCGTTCCGAGCCGTTGGAGTGAAAGCCAGCCGGACCCGATGCGCCTGGCGCCGCGCAAGGGCGAGCATTCACGTGAAATCCTGCAAGAGGGTGGCTACGATGCGGATTGTATCGAGAGCCTGATCCGTGAATGGCAACACGGCGTAGCAAAAGAACAACAAGTCAATGTGGGGGGAGAAGTCTAGGTGACGGAGACTGGATGGCGTCAACGGGCGGGCACGACATTTAAGTGCGAGAAAACGCCGGTCATCGCGCAGGGTGGAATGGTGGTGACGAACCACCCATTGGCATCTGCTGCAGCTGTCGAAATGCTGGGGGCCGGTGGCAATGCAATCGATGCCGCGATCGCAGCGCTTTTTACGCTGACGGTCGTCGAGCCGATGATGGTTGGGATCTACGGCGGTGGAACAGCCCTTATTCGCCTGGCCGATGGTCGTGAATTGACCATCGACGGGCTTGCGACTGCACCGGCGGAGGCGCGTCCTGACAGTTTCGTGCCGGTTTCCGAGACTTGGCCGGACTATATGGAGACCGAAGGGCGTCGAAATCGCGTTGGCGGCGCGGCGGTCCCGGTTCCTGGCAATCTCAAAGCCTGGTGCGAGACGCTCCAACGCTTCGGAACATTGTCGCTCGAACAGGTGATGGAGCCGGCGATCCGGCATGCCGAGCGCGGCTTCCGGGTCACGCCATATCTATCGTCATGCATCGAGGAAACCGCCGAGGACCTGGCGCTCGATCCTGTGATCTCCTCGCTCTTTCTCCCGGGTGGCAAGCCGCTGGAGGATGGCGCGCTTCTCGTTCAAGCCGACTACGGGCGAACACTCCGTGCGATCAGCGCAAACGGCCCTGACCACTTCTATGGAGGCCCTCTGGGTGAAGAGGTTGTGCGCAAACTGCGGGCGGCTGGGTCCTTCGTCTCGCTGGATGATCTGAAGACCTACCGGACTGTCGAACGTGAACCCATTCGTGCGCGTTATCGCGGTGTCGATATCGTCGGCGTCGCGCCGCCGTGCACCGGTGGCGTTCATATTGCTCAGATGCTCAATCTCCTGGAGCCATTCAATATCGGATCACTTGGCTATGGGACGCCCGAGTCTCTCCACTTGATGCTGGAGGTTTTGAAGATCGCAGCAGCAGATCGCCGCGCAGCGACAGCCGATCCGGCGTTTGTCGATGTCCCCGTCGAGCGGTTGATTTCGAAGAGCTATGCTGATTTGCGCAGACCGGAGATCCAGCAGGGCCGCGCTGGAAAATTCGGCGCGCGGGTGCTTGAGGTTGAATCGGCGAACACAACGCATCTGACCATCGCGGACCGCCATGGCAACGTGATCTCGTCCACGCAGACCATCAACAGTCTGTTCGGCGCGCGGATCATGGTGCCGGGAACCGGCATTATTCCCACCAACTACATGTATCTGTTTGATCCGCATCCGGGCCGGGCTTTGTCGTTGCAGCCGGGCAAGCGCATCACAAGCGGAATATCGGCCACTATTGCCACCAAGAATGGAAAGCCATTGTTTGCAGTCGGCCTTCCAGGGGCGCATCGGATTCCATCTGCGGTTTTCCAGATGATCCTGAATATCGTCGATCACGGCATGACCTTGCAGGAGGCCGTCGAGGCGCCGCGATTGTTTACCTGGGGCGAGGAGGCGGAACTCGAGCGGGGATTCTCAGAATCTGTTCAAGGTTCACTGCAAGCCATGGGGCACAATGTGATGCCCGTCGACCACGTCGCAGGTGGCATGGGAGCAATCTTCTTCAATGACGATGGCTCAATGGTTGGCGCATCCTGTTGGCGCGCTGACGGAACCCCGATGGGAATCGGCGGAGGATTAGCACGGCGCAAGACAGCTTTCTGGCCGGATCCCACCCGCAACCGCAAACCAAAATCCTGAGGAGATACGCCCGTGCTAAAATCGAGCTTCAAAATCGCCGCCGCGATCGCTTCATTACTGATTGCCGCAGCAGCCTTCCCAGCGGCTGCTCTCGCCACGACGACCCTCCGCGTCTCTCCGCACGCGGGACTTCGCGTGCTCGATCCCGTTTACACCAACGCCTACATCACCCGAAACCATGGCTATCTCGTCTACGATACGCTGTTCTCGCAGGATGCCGCGTTCAAGCCACAGCCGCAGATGGTCGATAAATGGACCGTCAGCGATGACAAGCTGACGTACACATTCACCTTGAGAGATGGGCTGGCCTTTCACGATGGCTCGCCCGTAACTTCCGACGATTGTATCGCTTCGCTGCAGCGCTGGGAGAAGCGCGATATCCTCGGCAAACGGCTTGCGTCAGCAACCGGGCAGATGACTGCTGTCGATCCAAAGACGTTCAAGATCGTCCTGAAGGAGCCGTTTGGACAGATGCTCTACGCGCTGTCGAAACCAAGTTCGATCACTCCGTTCATCATGCCTAAGCGGATTGCGGAGACGCCGCCGGAGAAGCAGATCACAGAAGTGATCGGCTCCGGACCTTTCAAATTCGTTGCATCGGAATTTCAGCCCGGTGTCAAAGCCGTTTATGAAAAGAACACAAACTATGTCCCGCGATCCGAGCCGGCCAGCGGGCTTGCGGGCGGAAAAATCGCCAAGGTCGATCGGATCGAATGGATCTCGTTCCCCGATATGCAGGCGTCGATCAACGCTCTGCAAAAGGGAGAAATTGATATCATCGAGAATATGACCGCGGATACGAAGCCGCAGCTTCAGGGTAATCCTGACATTGTTATCCAGAAACGCTCGGGAACAAACGCGCCCACGATCAGGTTCAACTGGCTCAACCCTCCGTTCAACGACGTGAAGGTGCGTAAGGCCGTTCAATACGCCGTCAGTCAGCGCGATTTCATGGATGCCGTCGTGGGTGACCCTGATGGTTACATGACGTGCGACGCGATGTTCATCTGCAAAACGCCGCTTGAATCTTCGGCTGGTGCCGTGAAGGGGCCGGACCTGAAGAAGGCCAAAGCTCTTATGGCGGAGTCGAGCTACAAGGGTGAGCGCGTGGTCATGATCGCGCCGAACATCGTGAGTTATTCGGGTCTCGCGCCACTCACGCAGCAGGTTCTGCGATCAATCGGCATCAACGCCGAGATTCAGACGATGGAATGGAGCACATTCCTTTCGCGCCGCACGCTGGAAACCCCGCCGGCTGAAGGCGGCTGGAACATCGCGAATGCCGTGTGGACGACGCTTGATTTGATGTCGCCACTCGTGAACATGAATTTTGACACGCGCGGCAAGGGAGCATACACGGGCTTCGTTGACGATCCGAAAACCGAGGAACTCAAAACCGCCTTCATCCGGGAAGGGGATCCGGTGAAGCAGAAAGAGATCGCAGACGAAATCCAGAAGCGCGCTTACGATCAAGTATTCTATATTCCGCTTGGTCTTATCTATAACTATGCGGCCTATCGGAAGAACGTATCCAACTTTATCGACTCGCCGATTGCCGTCTTCTGGGGTGTCGAGAAACACTAGGATCGGTTGTCAGGAGCTCGCAGTATGCCGATCCTCATTTTGAGACGCATTCTTGCAGCAGTGCCGGTCGTGCTCATCGTGATCACGATCGTGTTTGCATTGCTGCGCTTGACGCCTGGCGATCCCGCTACGGTGATTGCCGGCGACATGGCGAGCCCTGAGACCGTCAGCCATATCCGTACCGAACTTGGCCTCGATCGTCCGCTCTACGTTCAATACGGCGCGTGGGTCGCTGACGTCGTCCGCGGCCGGCTTGGCAATTCCATTCAATCCAAGAAGCCGGTCGCGGATCTCATCGCGGCGCGGCTCGAGCCGACCTTCGTTTTGGCCTTTGCCGCTATCACGCTCACGGTCCTTATCGCCGTGCCGCTCGGGGCGCTTGCGGCGTGGTATCGTGGGCGCTGGATCGATAAGTTCGTGCTGGCGTTATCGATTGGGGGATTTTCAATCCCGGCCTATGTGACCGGCTATATTCTTGTCCTTACACTTGCAATCTGGGCGGATCTTTTTCCGAGTCAGGGCTATGTCAGTCCCTTTCAGCAGCCGATCCTGGCATTGCGCCATCTGTTTCTGCCGGCGTTGACGCTTTCTCTCGTGTTTGTCGCGCTTATTGCGCGGGTCACGCGGTCGAGTGTCCTAGAGATATTGAATGAAGACTTCGTCCGCACGGCGCGCGCCAAGGGAGCAAGCGATCGCCGGATCTTGTGGCGGCACGCCTTGCCCAATGCGGCTATTCCGATCGTGACCGTGATCGGTGTCGGCATCGCGATGTTGATCAGCGGTGTTGTGGTCACCGAGAGTGTTTTCAATATTCCGGGTATCGGGCTTCTCACGATAGATGCCATCCTTACGCGAGACTATCCCGTGGTGCAGGGCCTGATCTTGTTCTTCGCGTTGATCTTCATCCTTATCAACCTTCTGATTGATATCGTCTATGTCATCGTCGATCCAAGAATCCGTTATTGACGTGGAGCCCGTCGGCCGCCGTCCAAGCCGCCAGTTGGCAGGGCTTTGGATGCATCCCGGCATCGTGGTTTGCGTCCTCATTCTATTACTGCTGGTCGCGGTTTCGGTTGCTGCTCCGCTCTTGGCGCCGTTCGATCCTTTGCAGATCCGGCCCCGTGCGAGGTTGCAAGCGCCGAGCTGGATTCATTTGTTCGGAACCGATGGACTGGGCCGCGACGTTTTGAGTCGCGTGTTGTACGGCGGGCAGGTGTCGCTCCTGGTCGGGGTGCTGTCGGCATTCGTGTCCGCGGTCCTCGGCACGATCATCGGGCTTGTGGCGGGCTTTTTTCGCACACTTGATGCGATCATGATGAGGTTCATCGACGGCCTGATGGCGATCCCGTCGCTACTTCTTGCGATCGCCATCGTTTCCCTTGTCGGGCCGAGCGTGGTGTCGATTGTCGCGGCTATCTCGATTGCGGAGCTGCCACGAGTGGTTCGGCTGGTTCGCGGGGTCGTCTTATCCGTTCGCGAGGCGACGTTTGTTCAGGCGGCGGTGGGGCTTGGAATTCCAAACCGGTTGATCATCGTTCGCCACATTTTTCCAAACTGCCTCGCTCCGCTCGTTGTTCAGACGACGTTTATGTTTGCAGCCGCGATTTTGGCAGAAGCCGTTCTTGGATTTCTCGGCGTGGGCTTTCCTCCTGAAATTCCGAGCTGGGGCAACATCATTGCGGATGGTCGAAGCGTTTTCCAGCGCGCCCCCTGGACGGTTCTTTGCCCAAGCCTGGTGCTGAGCCTCACGGTTTTATCTGTCAATATTCTCGGAGACAGGTTGCGTGATATGCTTGATCCCAAGTTCAGTAAATCGGCGTCTGCGCAATGATGAATGAGCAGCCCGTTCTCAAAATCAGCGATCTGCACGTGGCTCTGCCAAAGGGGGGCGATCGAGCATTTGCCGTCGAGGGAGCCACTATCGAGGTTCACCGTCGGCAGATCGCCTGCATTGTCGGTGAATCCGGTTCGGGAAAATCCATTACCGCGTATTCGGTTCTCAACCTGCTGCCGGGAAAAGCGCTCCGGATAACAAGTGGATCGATCCAAGTTGTCGGGCAAGAGGTCACTAACTTGAGCGGCCGTGACCTCAAGCGGCTACGCGGCGACAGAGCATCAATGGTCTTCCAGGAACCTCTGACGGCGCTGAATCCCGTCATGAAGGTTGGTGACCAGATTGCCGAGGTTCTCCTCATCCATCGACCCCAGATGAGGCGATCCGAAGTCGCGGCGCGAATTCTGTCGTTAATGGAAGACGTTCGGCTGCCTAACCCAGAGACTCTGCGCGAGTCCTACCCACATCAGTTATCGGGCGGTCAGCGCCAGCGCGTCATGATCGCAATGGCGCTTGCATTAGAACCCGCGCTGATCATCGCCGACGAGCCCACGACTGCCCTTGATGTCACGACGCAAGCTCAGATCCTTAAGCTATTTCGGGACCTTTCGACGAAACACGATAGCGGAATTCTACTCATCACGCACGATTTCGGTGTTGTTGCGGATGTGGCAGACTTCGTCTTCGTCATGCAGCGCGGAAAAGTGGTTGAGAGTGGGCCACCCTCGCGGGTTCTCAGCAATCCATCGCACCCCTACACAAAGTCGCTGATTGATGCGGTGCCCAAACTCAATCTCGGTCCGGCTCCCGAGCGTGACCGAAAGACGGTCCTGGACATCAGATCTCTTGAACTGACCTACCGAACGCAAGGTTTTCTTCGCGCCAAGCGGACCGTGAAGGCGCTAAAGGGTGTTTCGTTCACGCTGGGCGAGGCCGAAACGATCGGAATCGTCGGCGAGTCCGGCTCCGGAAAGACGACTTTGGCCAAATGTCTGATGCGATTTGAAACGCCAGAAAGTGGTGAAATTAGATTTGAAGGACACGACGTCGCCAAGCTACCGGTTAAGGCACTGAAGAGCTTCCGACAATCCGTGCAGATGATATTTCAAGACCCCTACGCATCGCTCAATGGGCGTCGCACGGTAGGGCAGTCTTTAATCGAAGGGCCAGTTCAACACGGACTGTCCAAAAAGCTTGCGACGGAGCGTGCACAGGAGCTCCTTGAGCTTGTGGGTCTTCGCGCAGATTCATTCAAGCGATATCCTCACGAATTTTCGGGCGGGCAGCGACAGCGCATCTGCATTGCACGGGCATTGGCAATGGAGCCGAAGCTTATCATCGCAGACGAGGCCGTATCGGCGCTCGATGTATCTGTCCAAGCGCAGGTCTTGAATTTGTTGAAAGACCTTCGTACGCGGATCGGCTTTTCGATGATTTTCATCACACACGACTTACGCGTGGCGTCGAACGTTTCCGACCGGATCGGAGTCATGCATCAAGGGGAGCTTGTCGAAATCGGTCCGGTGCGACGCATCTTCAAGGAGCCGCAGCATGACTATACGCGCCGGCTCATCGCCGCGATGCCAGGCGGAGCAAGTGGCTTCGAGTTGGCTCAGAGCGAGGCGGTTTCCACCAGCCAACAGCAAAACCTCGGATAAAGGAGCAGTCGTTGTATTCCCCCTCTGACTTCAGGGATGGCGATGCCGATAGCCAGCGGAAAACCGGGTGCGATGGTTGGTTTATCGAACAATAAGAACGAAAGAGACCGCGAAGTCGCTCGACTTATGCGGAAACAAGGCTCGCCTTAGCGTTTCTTTGACAGGGTACTCCCAATGACGGATGCGATTGCCTACCCTCGTGTTGTCGTGCCTGCGGGCGAAGACTTCCTGCTCCTTTCCCCAACAGAACAGGCCTACGCTTACCGCAATGTCGATCGGATGTTTGCGACGCGGACAGTTCGACGAGGCGGCAGCACCCGTCAACTAGATCGAAGAGCAGAGATCCTCCCAAATTACGAGATCGACGGGCGATCTTATGGAGTAGAGGACTATATCCATCGTGCGAACGTCGCAGGATTGCTCGTTCTTCACAACAACTCCATCGTTTTGGAGCGATATTCGCTTGGGCTTGAAGAGGGCACGCGTTGGTCATCGATGTCGATGATCAAGTCTCTCACCTCGACGCTCATCGGGGCTGCCGTGGCGGATGGGGCCATCGCGAGTCTCGATGACAGTGTCTCGACCTACATCCCCCAACTTCGGGCATCCGCCTACGATTCTGTGCGTGTGCGCGATGTTCTCACCATGTCCTCGGGCGTCGATTGGACCGAAGACTATGTCGATCGCAACTCCCATGTGAACCGTTACAGCAAGTCGCTGGGAGACAAGGTCCCCGGAGGCGTTCTCGCGCTGATGCGAGAGCTGTCGCGGAAACATCCTTCCGGGACTACATTCAATTATAACACAGGCGACAGCTACATCCTGGGGTGTCTCGTCTCCGCGGCGACGGGCGAGACGCTGGCGGATTATATGTCGCGAAAAATCTGGTCGCCCTTCGGCATGGAGTTCGATGCGTTCTACACGCTCGAATCCGAGGGTGGGCAGGAGATCGGCGGCAGCAGAGCCGGGATGGCGTTACGTGATTTTGGCCGTTTCGGCTTGTTCATTTTAGGGAACGGACTTATCGGCAACGAGCCGGTACTCCCTGCAAACTGGGTTAGCGATGCAAGCCATCCGTGGTTCAGGTTCGGCGCGGACACCAATCGTTATGGTGCAGCCGGATACGGTTACTCATGGTGGATCGATGCTGACGGGGCGATGGTCGCGGTGGGTTTCGCGGGGCAATCGCTCTACATCAATCGCGCGAAGAACGTCGTGATCGTCACATTGTCCTGTCATCCGCAGCCTCCATTCTCGCTCGGCTATAGCGTCGATCTACGGGCCGAATATTACGCGTTCAAAGCAGCGGTTCTGCGCGCCATCAGTTGACGTTCACCATGAATTTTCATGTGCATCGGAACTTGGTTTTTGGAGAATGGCCTCATACACCAACGTCCGGGCGGCGAAAGTGGTTAGCCCTGCGATGGGTCCAGAGCTAAAGAAGGCCGGCCTGTTCGACGACGGGACAAAGACGCAGGAGCAGTGGAACTGCGCTCTCGACGTGGAGGTTACTCGATCGCTTCCAGACCACACCAATCGGCAATGAAAAGCGCCATTGTCGTGGTGATCCGTTTCAGGGAGGCGAGGCTCACACGCTCATCAAAGCCGTGAATATTCTCCGAATATGGGCCGTAGCAAAGCGCCGGAATTTTGTCGTAAAGCGCGTAGACGCGCGTATCGAGATAACCCGCGGTCATGAAGCTTTGAAGGGGCTTGCCCGTTGCAGCGCGATGTGCGTTCGCGAGAACGGTCTCGGCCTCAGAGCCCGGATCAAGGACGTAACCCTCGGTATGGAAGCCGTGGAAAGTGACAGCCGGCGGAATGTTCGAAAGGAATGGATCGGAGAGCGCGAATTTGGCGACGCGGTCATGGATCTCACGCGCTGCGTCTTGAGCCGTCCAGCCGGGATAAATAGATATCCGGCAGCTAATTCGGCACCACGCGGGAACGGATGACTCCCAGTCTCCGCCTTCGATCTTTCCGATGTTGAGATTGATGGGGTGTTCTTCGTTTTCGAAGTGAGGCCGGCCTGCCTTCTTGGTGTTCCAATCGGATTCGATCTTACGGAGCTCTCCTATGACCCGATATGCAGCGTCGATGGCGTTCGCGCCCGTTCCCATTTCCCGGACGTGGACGGGGAGCCCGCGGACTTCGACCTGAAACCACACGACCCCGGTATTGGCTCGCACCAGTTTTTCGTCTTCAGGTTCGGGGATGAGAACAGCCTCAGCCTTGTACCCGCGCAGATGCGTCATGAGCGCGCCATTGCCGGTCGACTCTTCTTCAACGACTGACTGGACGTAGACCGTCGCGGCAGGTTGAAAGCCTATTCTCCGCAGCGCGTCCAAAGCATGCAGGTTGGCTGCATGACCGGCTTTCATGTCAGCGCCGCCTCGGCCATAGAGCCAATCACCTTCGATGACAGGATCGAACGCCGGATGGGTCCACAAGCTTTCAGGGCCCGGAGGGACGACGTCCACATGGGCTTGCAATATGAGGGAGCGCCCGGTCTCATTGCGTGGCCGGTGGGTGCCGACAACGATCGGCGCACGCGAGTGATCTTCTGAGAAGGGGGAGCCGCCCGGATGGCGTTCGATGGCGTCCTGGTCCATGTCGAACCGCTCCATCGCGTAACCTCGGCTTCGGAGCTCGTTGAAAACGCGATCTTGAATGACGTACTCATCGCCGCGAACCGATCGGAGACTGATCAGATCCTGGGTGTAAGCGATTTGTTCGTCGAAACCGCGTTCCACGGAAGCGATGATTTTGTCGCGAATTGCCTGATCTAGTGCCATTTCCGGATACCCGCTGAGTGTGCCCAAGCCCTTGTATCCATCGCATGGATGCTTGTGTCAATAAACGAACGTAAGTGTCATGGTTTGACACTTTGCCTCGTCAGCAGTTATGTAGATCAGAGGCGATCAAAGAGACGCTTGCTGTGAGAAATTCGAAGGCATCGATGGGCAGCGAAAAGCAGCTTCCGCGCCGCGCGTACGAGAGGGCGGTCGTGGAAAGACCCGGAGTCCCCATTGTGCGGGCTCTCGACCGCGGGGTGGCTCTCTTGAGAGCCTTCGACGTTTCGAAGCCGCGTCAGACACTCACCGAGTTAGCAAAGCGCACGGGGCTGGATAAAGGAACGGCACGGCGGCTGCTCGATACGCTCGAGCGGGCTGGCCTGATCGATTATGACGATTTGAGTAGCCTTTACTGCTTGGGTATCGGCGTCCTTGAACTGGCTTCGTCCGTCGAGACCGGCAGAGATTTGCGCGAGGTCGCCGCGCCATACATGAGAGAGCTGACTGAGCAGACGGGTACGACGGCCTATCTTTGGGTTTATCACGAAGGTCATGCGCTCTGTGTCGAGCGCGTCCGCGCCTCGATACCGAATGTCGATGCAGCCTGGTTTACAGTGGGCTCCCGCGCGCCTCTGAACAGTGGGGGCGGCCCCAGGGCTCTTCTGGGATTTGTTTCTCCGGAAGAGTTGAAGTACGCGCTTTCCCTGGAACTGATAAAACGCACCGCAAAGAGTCAGATAAATCCCAAATTGCTTGCGCGAGAAGCTGCGCACATCCGGCAGCGAGGATGGGAGCTGGCAGTCGATGATTTTGTCGTAGGTCTTGCCGCTCTGGGGGCGCCAATTTTCGATCGAAAGGGACAGCTTGTCGGAAGTCTCAGTATGACAACGTTGACGGCTCAATTGGTGCAGAACGGCAAGCCGAGGTTTCTTGACCGTCTCTTGAAAGCGACCGCGGAGGTCGGCTCGAAGATGTTCAGCAGGACTTGATGCGGACCCCGAGCAATGTAAACGCTTCTATTGATCTCGTTTGCTGGCCTATTTTCCAGAACCTAACGAGCATTGTCAGCTCTCGTGCTGGCTGGCATGGATGTAGGCCGGCATTATACTATCCGTGCCAGAATACGCGGGAGCGGCGATATTCGGGACAAGCTATCACGAGACAAGCGCCAATTTCAGATTGGCATGACATATGAAGAATGCCCGCCTTCCTCCTCTCGTTGCCTTGCGTGCCTTCGATGCGGTTGGCCGAAGGCAGAGTATTCGCAGCGCCGGTGATGAACTCGCAGTGAGTCACACGGTCGTTTCGCGCCACCTGCGGAATCTGGAAGAATGGCTGGGCGTCAAGCTGATTGAAGCGCGTGGTCGAGGGGTCGTCCTCACGGCCGAGGGCACGCGTTATCATGAACAAATCGGGCGAGCGTTTGAGGCCATCGCGCGTGCGACAGCTGATCTGAGACCCGCTGCCCAACGTAAGCTTGTCATTTGGTGTTTCCCGGGCCTGGCCAACCGTCGATTGCTGGTCCACCTCCCAGAATTGGAGGCGTTGCTGCCGGAATGGGAGATATTTCTTCATCCAACGCTTGCGCGCTCCGACCTTGTTGGCGGCGAGGCGGATGCCGAAGTCATCTACACCGACAGGACTGAAAGCACCGACGGCGTGCGCACCGAATTATTGGCGTGTCCGCGTGTTTTTCCCGTTGTCAGTCCAACCTTCATGGCGCGCTATCCGGGTATTGGTACAATCAGCGATCTCCTGCGCCTTCCACTGATCCATGAAGAGTCGACTGATCAATGGGATCGGTGGTTCAGCCTCGCGGGGACGGCCGCGCCGCACCCCCTGAGCGGTCCTCGCCTTTGGCATGCTCATCTTGCGATTGAGGCGGCGCGCCTTGGTCAAGGCGTTGCTCTCGCCAATGAGTTGCTGGTGGAGGAGGATCTGAAAACGGGCGCTCTCATTGAGATCATTCCGTCCGACATCCGTTTCTGGGGCTATTACCTTCGCGCTCCAGCCGAGCGGTGGAACGAGTCCGCCATGGTGGCGCTGCGGAGTTGGCTGCAGGGACTCTCATTACGCCCCGAGCCACATGCGGATCGTTAATCGCAAGAACGATTGATATTACAATGACTTCAGATTGGTGCTAAAAAAGCACCAAAACGAAGCAAATTAAGCAATTGTTCTCCAAGGAACTAACCGGGAAGTTGCCATCGCAATTTTGGTCACCTGGGAGGAACAACAAATCATGCCGACCAATTCCGAACTGTCAGCCCGCCGGCAAGAGGCCGTTGTTCGTGGCGTAGGGCACGCGTCTCAGATTTCCGCTGCACGCGCGCTCAATGCAGAAATTTGGGATGTGGAAGGAAAGCGCTACGTCGATTTCGCTGGCGGCATTGCTGTCGTCAACACCGGACATTGCCATCCCCGCGTGATGGAGGCTGTTCGGAAACAGATGGAGCACTTCACGCACACCTGCTTCCAGGTCGTGATGTACGAGCCCTACATTAAGCTCTGCGAACGTCTCAACGCGCTGGCTCCCATTTCAGGGCCTGCCAAGTCCATTCTTCTGACAACGGGCGCGGAAGCGACCGAAAACGCCATCAAGATCGCGCGCGCGGCGACAGGCCGCCCCGGTGTTATCGCCTTTACGGGCGGCTTCCATGGCCGGACGGTGATGGCAATGAGCCTCACAGGCAAAGTCGTTCCCTATAAGAAGAACTTGGGTCCAACGGTCCCCGACGTGTGGCACGTACCTTTCCCCGTACCACAGCATGACGTCACGGTTGAGGACGCGCTCAAATATCTGGCATTTCTCTTCAAGGCCGATATCGATCCCTCCCGTGTTGCGGCGATTATCGTCGAGCCGGTTCAGGGCGAGGGCGGATTCCACATGGCGCCACCAGAACTGATGCGCGCGCTGCGGCGGGTCTGCGATGAGCACGGCATCATTCTCATTGCAGACGAAGTGCAGACAGGCTTTGGCCGTACCGGCAAGATGTTTGCGATGGAGCATTATGACGTCTCGCCCGACATGATCTGCGTTGCGAAGAGTCTGGCTGGCGGCTTTCCGCTCTCCGGCGTCATCGGACGCGCGCCCATTATGGACGCAGCAGATCCCGGCGGACTAGGCGGCACCTATGCAGGCAATCCGTTGTCTTGTGCGGCTGCGCTCGCCGTGCTCGACGTTTTCGAGGAAGAAAAACTCCTCGGCCGGTCAAATGCCATCGGTCAGCGGTTGAAAGATGGCATCAAAGCGCTGCAGCATCGCAATGATCTTCTGCCGATCGCCGCGATACGTGGCCCCGGTGCCATGGTTGCCTTCGATATTGTGAAGGAGCGAGGGACCGATACGCCGGACGCGGCTGCCACTAGCCGGGTGACGAAGCGTGCATTTGAGGAAGGGCTTGTGTTGCTATCCTGTGGCACGAATGCCAACACGATCCGTATCCTGGTCCCGTTGACAGCGTCGGATGAGATCGTCGACGAAGGGCTCGACATTCTGGCGAAAGCATTGGTCGCCTAAGACGGCAGAACCGGTGCATCTCGCGCGCGTTACGCTTGTTATGCCGCCGGCTGATTTACGAGAAGCAAGGCAAAATCATCATCCTTAAAGGAGGAACCATGAAAGACATCACATTAAACCGACGAACATTGATGGTCGGCGCCGGAGTGAGCGCGCTCAGTCTCACGATCAAGCCGAGCCTTGCAGCGGAGCCCGTCAAGATTGGCGTGGTTGCTCCGCTCACCGGACCCGCCGCCAATTCGGGCATCGCGCTGCGCCAGGGCATGGAAATTGCCGCGGCAGAATGGAATGCCAAGGGCGGCGTTACCATCGATGGTCAGAAGACCCCAGTCACTGTGATCTTTGAAGACTCCCAGTCGCGCCCCGAGGTGGGTGTGAGTGCGGCTCAGAAGATGATCAACCGCGACAAGATCGATCTTCTCATCGGTGAAGCGTTCCATAGCTCGGTCACCATCGCTCTGATGGAGCTCGCGTCCCAGTTCAAGCTTCCAATATTGAGCGGCGAACCGGTCAGCACCGAAATCTCGAAAAAGATCGAAGCCGATCCGGAGAAGTACAAGCTGTTCTGGAAGGGTGACTTCAATAGCGAGGCTTACGGCGAGGCTTTGCACGATGTTTATAAGGACATTGCTGCAACCGGCTTTAAGCCGAAGAAGAAAACTATCGCATTCGTGGTAGAGGATACGGATTACGGCCGCTCGAATGCGGAGATGACGGCGGACCTCTTCAAGAAAGACGGTTGGAATGTCGTCGCGTTGGAAACCGTCCCTCTCGGCCATGCTGACTTTTATCCGCAGCTGACCAAAATGCGCTCGCTCCAGCCTGACGTGCTGGTGTCGATCTTCACCTCGGTGAATTCCGGCGCGGGCCTTGTGAAGCAGTTCCAGGAACTGGGCGTCGAAGCCCTGCATCTTGCTGTCTACTATCCGCTGCGTTCTGAATTCCTCGATCAGGCGGGCAGTGCAGCAGAAGGATTGGTCTGGGTGCCGATGCAGTTCGATGCGGCGTCGAACAAGGACCACGCGCAGTTCGACAAGCTCGTCAAACAGAAGTACAACACCGGCGCTTCATCGGATCACGCTTTCGGTCACGGCATTATGAATGTGGCACTGAGCGCGATCGATTCTGCAGGATCGCGTGACGCCAACAAGATCTCAGATGCTATCGGCAAGACCAAGTACACGGGTTTGCATGGAACCTGGGTTTTCGATCCGAAGAACCACACCGCAAAAGCGGGCCCTGAATTCATTCCGCTCCCCGCGGCGCAGATTCAAGGGGGCAAGAACGTCGTGATCTGGCCGCAGCAGCGGGCATCCGGCAAGTACAAGACTCAGCCCAATCTTCAGTAAGAAGATAAATGGCGGGAGAGAGATGATGTTATCTCTCTCCCGTTTCCCCGCTTAAGCCACGTCTGCCCGACGGAGCGAACAAGACAAGCATGACGAAAACCTCTCTTCTTGAGACAAAGAAAATCCGCAAAAGTTTTGTCGGCGTCGTCGCGCTGAAGGATGTCTCGCTTAACGTTTGGGAAAACGAAATTCTCGGCCTGATTGGCCCCAACGGCGCTGGCAAGACGACACTGTTCAACGTGATTGCAGGTAAGGAACAGCCGACAAGCGGTGCGATTGATTTTCGCTCGCAGGATATCACCCGTCTGCGTCCCGATCAGCGATGCCATTTGGGCATCGCTCGGACTTTTCAGATTCCGCAGCCGTTTTCGCAAATGAGTGTCTTCGAAAACGTCATGGTGGCGCTGCACTTTGGAGCGAGTGGGCATACGGGCCAGCTTGAAGATGAAGCGTCGCGCATTCTTGCCCAGGTTGGTTTGGAACGATGGGCCTTCGATGAATCATCGTCACTTCCTCTTGGCGCTCGCAAGAAGCTCGAGCTTGCCCGTGCGCTTGCCACAAAGCCCACCCTTCTATTATTGGACGAAGTGATGGGTGGCTTACGGCCGAACGAAGTGACCGAAATCATGGAAGCCATCAGGCAGGTTCGCGCGACGGGCGTGACCATCATCATGATCGAGCACGTGATGCGTGCCGTGATGGGTCTTGCCGATCGTGTCGTCGTTTTGCACCACGGCGAGCTGATCGCGGAAGGATCACCGGCCGAAATCACGCGGAACGAGGCGGTCATCGAGGCCTATCTTGGAGGAGCCGCCAATGTCTCGGCTTGAGCTCAGCAACGTTTCGGCGTTTTACGGCGACGCGCAAGCTCTGTTCGGTATCGATCTTATCGTTGAGCCTGGCGAGATCGTGGCCATTATCGGCTCCAACGGCGCCGGAAAAAGCACCGTCCTGCGGACCATTTCCGGTCTGGTGAAGCCGCGCGAGGGCACTCTGAAATACGATGGCCGGGACCTCGCAGCAATTGATCCCTGGTCGGTTGTATCGAGCGGTATTGCCCATGTCCCCGAGGGACGACGGCTTTTCCGCGACATGAGTGTGCAGGAAAACCTGATGATGGGCGCGTACCATCGCAATGCGGATGGGCGCGCCGATCTTGAGCGCGTTTACACTCTTTTTCCACGCCTCGCGGAACGACGGGAGCAAATGGCCGGCACCATGTCGGGCGGGGAGCAGCAGATGGCTGCCATTGGACGCGCCTTGATGGCGAAGCCACGGCTTCTTCTGCTCGATGAACCGTCCCTCGGTCTCGCCCCAAAGATTATCGAAACGGTCTTCGACACCATCCGCAACATCAATGCGGAAGGCGTTGGTATCGTCCTCGTCGAACAAAACGCGCAGCTTGCGCTTGAAACCGCACGGCGCGCCTATCTGATGGAGAACGGCCGCATCGTCAAAACCGGGAAAGCTTCAGACCTGATGAACGATGATGTTGTTCGTGAAGCCTATCTCGGTCTTTGACGCAGATCGCTGAGAAAGAGCCTGGATCATGTTTTCAATGCCGCTGCCGCTTTTTGCCGAGCAAATTATCAACGGTATCATTCTTGGATCGATGTATGCCCTCGTTGCGAGCGGCTTGACGCTGATATGGGGTACGATGCGCATGCTGAACTTCGCCCATGGCGAGTTCTACATGCTGGGTGGTTATTTTTTCTTCCTGCTGATGTCGTCCATGGGAATGCCAGCCGCGATGGCGGTGCCGCTCGCTATTGCGCTGGTCTTCATCGCTGGCCTCGCGGTCGAGCGTGTGTCGGTTCACCCGTTGCTCGGTAAGCCGCAGTGGGAATTCAGCACGCTGGTCTCGACGCTTGGCGTTTCGATCTTTCTTCAGAATGCGGCTCTTCATATCTGGGGTGAGAAATTCAAGACGGTTCCGTATTTCATCAACGGCGTCATGCGCGTCATGGGCATGCGTTTGTCGTATCAACGCCTTCTCATTTTCGCTGTTGCAGCGGGGACCATGTTGGCGATGTGGTACCTTCTGCGACGCACGCGCTTCGGAATGGCCTTGCGGGCGACTGCGATGGATCGCGATGCTGCCGTTCTTTATGGCGTTAACGTTTATCGCGTTTTCACCGTGACATTCGGTATCGCGGCGGCGCTTGCTGGCCTCGCCGCAACGATGCTCGCAAGCATCAATTCGATCAGTCCCTGGATGGGAGCTCCCTTAATGCTCAAGGGATTCGTTGTGGTCGTGCTTGGGGGGCTAGGCAGCTTCCAGGGTGCCATCGTCGGCGGCATTCTTATCGGCATCGTGGAAACGCTTGGCGTCATCGTGTGGTCCTCGCAGTGGCGCGAGGTCATCTCGTTCTCCGTCCTGATTCTTATTCTATGGTTCCGTCCATGGGGCTTGTTCGGTGTGAAGGAAAGCTAAAGTCATGACCACACCCGACAACAGAAAGCCCCTCAACAATCCGTACATTCTGATCGGCATCGCGGTGCTTCTTTGCATCGTCCCGCTCGTCACGCAGGAGGCGTATTTTCTGCACGTCTGCATTCTGGCCTTGCTGTTCGGCGCTCTCGCCTCGAGCTGGAATTTGATCAACGGCTACGCCGGCATTTTCACGTTCGGCCATCAGGCCTTCTTTGGTCTCGGCGCTTACGGCTCCGCATTGATGAGCATGAAGCTGGGTTTGAGCCCGTGGCTGACCATGTGGATTGCAGGCGTGATGTCGGCTGCACTGGGATGTTTCATTTCGATGCCGGTGCTGCGGATCCGCTCTGTTCCCCATATCGCGATCATGACCCTCGCATTTGCGGAGATTGTGCGCATCGTCTGTTCGAATTTGACGGACTTCACGCGTGGCGAACTTGGACTGTGGGGCATTCCGCCGTTCACATCCTTTTCGCTCCCGATCATCGGCCCGGTGACGTTCGATGCCGCCCACAAGGTGGCTTACTTCTACGTTATCGTGTTCCTCTGGTTGCTTATTGTCGGCTTGACTTACTGGCTTTTGCGCAATCGCTTTGGTTTCGGCCTTCGGGCAATCAGGGATTCTCAAATCGCGGCCGAGAGCCTTGGGCTCAATCTGACACGCTACAAGACCCTTGTGTTCGCCTTGAGTTCAATGCTGGCGGGCGTCCTCGGCGCTTTCTACGCCCACTATGTGTTGATCCTCACGCCGAGTTCGGCGCTTGGAATCGATATCATGATTCAGATTGTCGCCATGACCTTGATCGGAGGCATCGGACGGCTGCTCGGTCCTACCATCGGCGCGTTCATCCTGACCTTCGGATTGGAAGGCCTGCGTGGATTTGGCGAATATCGCATGCTGATCTACGGCGTGCTCCTGGTTGCCATCGTGATGTTCCTGCCCAAGGGGCTTGCGAGCATGCGCCTTGCGTTCTTGACCCGCCGCAAGGGCGCGCAGTCATCGTAAGCGTTGGACAGAAGCGAACGTGTCTACTCTCTCGAAATTCTAAACTCGAAACTGACAACCGCGGTCTGACGACCGCGACCTCTCTGCCGGACCCGCAATAAGGAGCCAGAAAAAATCATGGTCGATTCCGATACCTCGCGTCGCATTTGTGATGCCGTCGCAGCGCGCTTTGACGAGCAGCTCGCAACCACCAAAGAATTCGTTGCGATTCCGAGCACGCGCGGCGCTGAAGGGCCGTGCCAGGACATGATGGCTGATCTTCTCAACCAGCGCGGCTACGAGGTCGATGATTGGAAGATCGAAGTTGACGATCTGAAAGATCTCCCCGGATTTGGCCCGATCGAGCACGATTTCTCCCGTGCCCGCACGGTTGTCGGGACCTATCGTCCGGAACGGACGGCCGGCAAATCGCTCATCCTGCAGGGACATTGCGATGTTGTCCCGGCCGGTCCGCTCGACATGTGGGAGACGCCTCCATTCCAGCCGATCATTAAGGACGGATGGATGTATGGCCGCGGCGCAGGCGACATGAAGTCAGGCACTATCGGCGCGATCTATGCCCTTGATGCTCTGCGTGCTGCCGGTCTGAAGCCGACCGCGCGCATCCACGTCCAGTCGGTCATTGAGGAGGAGAGCACGGGTGTTGGCGCTCTCTCGACTCTTCAACGTGGTTACCGAGCCGATTGCTGTTTCATTCCCGAGCCGACGCAGGGCCAGCTGATCCGCTCGCAGGTCGGTGTCATCTGGTTTCGATTGAAGGTGCGGGGCCGGCCGGCCCATGTCGCCCAGGCGGGATCCGGCTCCAATGCCATCAAGGCTGCCTATCATCTGATCCAGGCGCTCGAGGGGCTTGAGGAAGAGTGGAATCGCCGCGCGGTGAACGACCGGCATTTCAAGTCGGTGGTGCATCCGATCAATTTCAATCCGGGCATCATCAAGGGAGGAGAGTGGGCCTCCAGCGTTCCTGCGTGGTGCGATGTGGACTGTCGGATTGCGATTCTTCCGGGCTGGAAGGTTTCGGATTGCCAGGCTGAAATTGCCGCCTGCGTCGCTGAAGCGTCGCGCAAGCATTCCTTCCTTGCTGCCAGTCCGCCGGAAGTCGTGTGGTCCGGATTTTTGTCGGACGGCTTCGAACTCACCGGTGCTGAAGAACCTGAGGCCGTCTTGCGACAAACATATTCGGCGATCTATGGCGGCGAGTTGCCCGAGGCTGCGTTTACCGGCCTCACCGACACGCGTTTCTACGGTCTCAACCACGGCATTCCGAGCCTCTCTTTCGGGGCGGTTGCTGAGCAGATGCACGGCTTCAATGAGCGCGTGAACCTCGATACGCTCCGCAAGGCCACGCAAACCATGGCGCTCTTCATTGCTGATTGGTGCGGAGTGGAGAAGGCATGACCGATACCGTGAGCTTGCCGGTCGCCGAGCTTACGGCGCGCTATCGCAGCAAGGAGTTGTCGCCGACTGACGTTGTTGAGCAACATCTTCAACGGGCTGAGGTCGTGGACAAACAGTTCGCGACCTTTCAGCTCTTGACCCCGGATCTCGCGCGCGAACAGGCGCGTGCGTCCGAAGCAAGGTGGCGTTCCGGTACTCCGATTGGCGAGCTGGATGGCGTTCCCGTGACGATCAAGGACAACCTTGACGTCGCGGGCATGCCGACGCGGTCCGGCTCGCGCACGACCTCTGCGGAGCCGGTAACTGAAGACTCGCCCAGCGTTGCCCGCTTGCGGGAGGCGGGAGCGGTCTTCCTGGGCAAGACCACGCTTCCGGAATTCGGCTGGAAGGGCATCACCGACAGCTCGTTGCGAGGCATCACACGAAATCCGTGGAATGCGTCGCACTCGTCCGGGGGATCGACCGGCGGTGGTGCCGCTGCACTGGCCGCAGGCGTCGGCACACTCGTGCTTGGCAATGACGGCGGTGGATCCATCCGTATTCCTGCCAATTTTTGTGGGCTCTTCGGAATCAAACCGACTTTCGGGCGCGTCCCTCACGTCCAGTCAGGCTTGTTCTGCACGCTCGTTTCAAATGGGCCGATCGCGCGATCGGTGACGGATGCAGCGACGATGTTGCGGGTTCTCGCGCGTCCAGATGATCGCGATTACTATGCGGTTCCTGCGCCGGAGGCCGGCTGGTTGGATGGTCTTGGGGCCGGCATCAAAGGCATGAAGATCGGCTACTCGCCTGCGCTGCAGGGGATCGCGCCATCACCGGACGTTGAACGCGCGATTGCGTCGGCTGTATCTCTTGCCCGTGACCTCGGCGCGGAGGTCGAAGACGTTGGACCGGTTCTTGACCCCTTGCGTCCGATCTTTGAAGATCACTGGCGAGCCGGCTTCGCCGCGCGCTTACGGCAAATTTCGCGTGATCAATGGGACTTACTCGATCCGGGCTTCCGCGAATTGGCGGAAGCAGGATTGGATGTGAGCGGTGAAGCGCTAGACCGCGCCGAGAGCGCGCGCGCACAACTCGCAGAAAAGATGGCGGCGTTCCATCGTCGCTACTCGCTTCTGCTGGCTGCAACCACACCGACCCCAGCGCCAGTTGCGGACATTCTCTATAATGGTCCGGACTATGATCGCTGGCAAACGGCGGTTCCTTATACAGTGCCGTTCAACCTCACAGGACAGCCGGCCGCCGCTCTGCCGTGCGGCGTTTCCGAGGCTGGCCTACCGATCGGCTTGCAGATTATCGGACCTCGCTTCTCTGAAGCCCTTATTCTGCGGGCAAGCATGGCGCTTGAGTCCGCGATCGGATTCGATACGCGCGCGCAAATCTAAAGATTGAACCGCTACGTTTGAATACGTAGCGGTTGATCAATCTCATTTCCGTGGACAGAACTGTCTTGGCTTCCACCCAGCACAGCTGAGCAAGTGGGTATGAAGCAGCATTGCGGATGTCGAGGCGTTACTCACTCCTGCAGTTCTTCTAACCGCTTTTCTTCTTGCCTCGGCTGCGGGTGGCTGGTTGGGGCTCCCGCCGCTCGGGGCTTCATCGACCATGGACTTAATCTGCCTTGCTGGGGTCACTGATGCGGCCGGCGAAAAGGACTGAGGCCGGTAGCCTTATCGGTGATGTAGAACAGAAACGGCCGATCGACCGTGAACGGCTCCGGGTGCCGAATCATTGTTACCTCCGGGAGCGACGTCGCGGTCGCTGCCGCCGGTATCCGGCTTGAGTAATTTCGGCGTCCAGGCAGACCGAGATCGAATAAGGGTCGAAAGGCGTTCGGGCGGTGCCAGTGTAGTGCCGCCCTTTCTGTGATCAGCCGCGCCTGCGTGCAGCGTGTGTTCGGAGGAGACCACGAGCCAGTGCGACACTTATATAATGTCGAGCACGTTCCATCGATGGGCCGCCCCGCGAAGCGTGGCCACGTCTCGTTGACATCCCCGAAGGCATGCTGCACTATATTTCAAATTCGTCGGTGCGAGGTGCGGTAAAACTGCACTATTTTTCAAGATGCCGGCGGCTAAGGGGATGAAAATGCTCGTTCTGGAGCGCAATTGCAGCGCCACAACGACGCGTGCAAATGCCGGGTGGTCTCGAAAATGACTGCCATTTCAGCACTTGCGCAGGCGTCAGAGCCTTTGTTCGCACCGGCTGCGATCCAAATGGACCGGCGATCCGACGGCACCATCTGGCTGTCGTCGAAAACACCATTGGCTCCTTACGCGCGCTGTGTTGGAGACTGGCTCGAAGAATGGGCGACCCGTCATCCAGACCGGACTTTCCTTGCGGAACGCCAATCGGCGGTCACGCCGTGGCAACGCCTGACTTACGGTGACGCGCTGAAACGCGTTCGCGTCGTGGGCGGCTGGTTGCTCGAACAAGGACTCAGTGCGGAACGCCCATTGGTTATCCTTTCGGAGAACTCCGTCGATCATGGCGTTCTCATGTTGGCGGCCATGCATATCGGCGTCCCCGCTGCATCAATCTCGCCTGCGTATTCGCTGGTCTCGAAGGATTTCGAGAAACTGAAACATCTGATCGGGTTGTTGGATCCTGGCGTTATTTACGTCTCCAACACGGGGCCTTTCGCTTCGGCTCTTTCAGCAATTGCCGGTCTGCACCGGGCTCAGATCGTGGCGAGTGTCGTAGACCCGGCGTCGGCCGCGATTGCGCTTTCCAGTCTTCAATCGTCGAACGGTGAAGCGGTCGAAACGGCGTTTCGGTCGGTTGGGCCCGACACGATTGCCAAGTTCTTGTTCACCTCCGGCTCGACCGATTTGCCGAAGGCAGTGATCAACACGCAGCGCATGCTGACATCCAATCAGGCCGCGAAAGCGCAAGTGTGGCCCTTCCTCGATGGCCCCGACACGCTTGTGATTCTCGATTGGCTGCCCTGGAGCCATACCTTCGGCGCCAATCACAATTTCAACTGCGTTCTGCGAAACGGAGGGACGCTTTACATCGACGGCGGCAAGCCGCTTCCGGGTCTGTTCGAGCTGTCGCTTGCCAATCTGCGCGACGTGATCCCCACGATTTATTTCAACGTTCCGCGCGGCTTCGACATGTTGATCGCAGCCCTGAACGAAGACGCCGCGCTGCGACACCGTTTCTTCTCGCAAACCAAGCTGATCTTCTACGCCGGTGCGGCGCTTCCGCAGCATCTGTGGGAGAAGCTTGAAAATATGTCCCTTGCGACGGTGGGCCACGTCGTCCCGCTGGTCTCTGCGTGGGGCTCGACCGAGACCGCGCCGTTGGCGACGGACTGCCATTTCAGGGCCCAGCGATCAGGAAACATTGGCGTCCCGGTGCCTGGGACCGAGGTCAAGCTTGTTCCTGTCAGCGACAAGCTCGAGGTCAGGGTTCGCGGCCCCAATGTGACGCCGGGCTATTGGAAATCGCCGGAGCAGACCGCGAAAGCGTTCGATACCGATGGCTTTTACATGATCGGCGATGCGATCACGTTCGCCGACCCGGAGCGCCCCGAGGCGGGGCTCTTCTTCGACGGTCGCGTGACCGAGGACTTCAAACTGACCTCGGGCACGTGGGTCAGCGTCGGAAAGCTGCGCGTTGAAGGCATCGCTGCGCTAGCGCCGCTGGTGCAGGACATCGTCGTGACCGGACACGATCGGGACGAGGTCGGGTTTCTGATGTTTCCAAATGTCGCCGCGTGTCGCGCAAAAGCGTCGCTCGGTGCAGATGCGCCCATTGCGGAGGTTCTGAGTGCATCCGCGGTGCGTGAGGCGATTGCGCTGGGATTAAGCCTGCTCAAAGCGCGGGGCGGTGGCTCGTCGACATTTGCAACACGGGCTCTGCTTCTGGCCGAACCGCCGTCAGTCGACGATGGAGAAATCACC
Source organism: Bradyrhizobium sp. SYSU BS000235 (assembly GCF_049747295.1). Taxonomy (NCBI): domain Bacteria; kingdom Pseudomonadati; phylum Pseudomonadota; class Alphaproteobacteria; order Hyphomicrobiales; family Nitrobacteraceae; genus Bradyrhizobium; species Bradyrhizobium sp. SYSU BS000235. The sequence goes on along the minus strand of NZ_JBMHJM010000001.1, from coordinate 1,138,186 downwards.
GACAAGGGGTACATCAACCAACGTGCAGTGCTGTCCTGCCGATCGGCTGCGGTGGAGCTAATCTGTGATGACGCCCGCTCGGACTGGATTGCGTGTCCGCGGTGACAATGGCGTCGGCCGCTGCATCGAAGTTTAGAAGACCAAAACTGTTTCATTAAACAACAACGGCCCAACAAAATCACAAGCGCGGGCCGATATGAATGGGAGGAGGAGTGATGATCGAGAAAAGTCGTTTGAGCCGAAGGACGGTCCTGGCAGGTGCAGCCGGCCTGGCCGCAGGATCGTTGGTGCGATCTCCAGCCATTGCCCAGGGAGCGCCGATCAAAGTCGGTCTGATGCTGCCGTACACCGGCACCTACGCCAAACTCGGACAGTTCATTGACAATGGCTTCAGGCTCTACGTCGAACAGAAGGGCGGTAAGCTCGGCGGCCGGGAGATTACATTTGTCCAGGTTGATGACGAATCCAAACCGGAGGCGGCGGCGGACAACATGAACCGCCTGGTCGGCCGCGAAAAGGTCGACCTTGTTGTCGGCACGGTGCACTCAGGCGTCGCCATGGCGATGGTGAAAGTCGCCCGTGACACCAACACCATGCTCATCATCCCCAACGCGGGCGCGAACGACGCGACCGGTCCTATGTGCGCGCCGAACATTTTCCGGACATCGTTTTCGAATTGGCAGGCGACCTATCCAGCCGGAAAGGCGATGTACGATGCCGGCATTCGGAATGTGGCCACCATCACCTGGCGATACACGGCTGGTGCGGAGATGATCGGAGGCTTCAGCGAGAACTTCACCAAGCTGGGAGGCAAGATCGTCGAGGATCTGACGCTTCCATTCCCGGAGGTGGAATTCCAAGCGCTCATCACGCGCATCGCCACCCTGAAGCCCGATGCAGTGTTCTCGTTCTTTGCCGGCGGGGGCGCCGTGAAATTCGTCAAGGACTACGACGCGTCGGGATTGAAGAAAACGATCCCGCTTTACGGAGCCGGGTTCTTGACGGACGGCACATTGCAAGCGCAGGGCGATGCGGCGGCAGGTGTGAGAACGACGCTGCACTATGCGGATAATCTCGACCATCCCGCGAACGTGGCTTTTCTGAAAGCATTCAAGGCCAAAACCGGTCAGGATGGCGACATCTATGCCGTGCAGGGATTTGACGCTGCGGCCCTCTACGATATCGGAATAAGCGCCGTGGGAGGTGACCTCAAGGCGCGTGACAAGCTCGTCAGCGCAATGGGAGCAGCCAAGATCGATTCTCCGCGCGGGCCGCTCTCATTCAACAAGGCGCACAATCCGATCCAGAACATCTACCTGCGCGAGGTGCGCAATGGGCGAAACGAAATGGTTTCGATCGCCCAGGAAAAGGTCGATGATCCCGCGCGAGGATGCAAACTCGTTTGATAGACCGGCAAGGAGCGGTGTTCGGCCATGCCGAGCATCGCTCTTCGCGTTTAAGGGCGGCGCATGGATCTTTTAACGCTAGGCATTCAGTTCTTGAATGCCATTCAGTACGGCACAGTTCTGTTTCTGGTGGCCAGCGGGCTGACGCTCGTGTTCGGCATCCTGGGCGTCATCAACCTCGCTCACGGTGCATTCTATATGCTCGGCGCCTACCTGGCTTATTGGCTGGCACTTTTGACGGGAAATTTCTGGATTGCTCTGGTCGGAGCAACGCTGATTGCGCTTGTCGTCGGCGGCGTCTTGGAAGTGACTCTGATCAGAAGGCTTTACGGGCGAGATCATCTCGCGCAGGTGTTGCTGTCTTTCGGTTTGATCCTCGTTGTCGATGAAATCAGACAAATTTTGTTTGGAAAGGACGTGCACTCTGTTGCGCCGCCTGACGTTCTGCGCGGTGCAATCCAACTGACCGACAATCTGTCGTATCCTGTCTACAGGCTGGCCATTGGTGTGTTCGGTCTTCTCGTCGCTGCAGCCATCTTCGTTATTATCCGGAAAACGAAAATCGGGATGATCGTCCGCGCCGGCGCGGAAAATCGCGAGATGACGAAGGCGCTCGGCATCGGTTTCGATACCGTCAATCTTGGCGTGTTTTCTGTGGGCATCGCGCTTGCGGCTTTGGCCGGCGCGGTGATCGCACCGGTCGCAACCGTCTACCCGGGCATGGGCGACAGCATGCTGATCCTGTCGTTCGTCGTTGTGGTGCTGGGAGGGATCGGATCGATCGAAGGTGCCGCGATCGGGGCGCTTCTCATCGGCCTGACCGATACGTTCGGTAAGATATTCTTCCCAAGTCTCTCGAGTGTCCTCGTTTACCTGTTGATGGCGGCCGTTCTTCTTGTGCGCCCGAATGGGATTCTCGGCCGGGGAGCTGCCTGACGTGAGAGGCTTGATCGACCTGCGCACCGGCGTCCTCATTGCAGCCGTGATTATTGCGGCTGTGGCGTTGCCGTTGTTTGTTCCGACGTATTACGTCCAGTTTGCCAGCAAAGTGCTGATCATGGGTGTGCTGGCCATGGCGCTCAATCTTGTGGTCGGCTACGGCGGTCTCGTGAGCCTGTGTCACGCCGCGCTATTTGGCTTGGGAGGTTATGCGCTCGCTTTGCTGTCTCCAAAGTACGATGCCGTGTCGTTCTGGTGGAGCTTTCCGGCTGCTGTTGCTTTGTCCGGGATTGCGGCGTTGGTGATCGGAGCGCTCGCGCTGAGGACGCGAGGTATTTACTTCATCATGGTCACCCTCGCTTTTGGTGAAATGCTGTTCTTCGGCGTGCATGACAGCAAGTTCGCGGGCGGCTCGGATGGCGCCTTCATTTACAACAAGCCATCGATCATGATCGGCAGTTGGGCGGTCCTGGATCTCGATAAGCCGCTGACATTCTATTTTGTCATTTTGGCTTTGACTGTCGCAGTGGTTGCGTTCCTCTCGCGGCTTGTCAGTTCGCCGTTTGGGCGGGTGCTCAAGGCTTCACGAGAAAACGAGCGGCGCGCCAGAGCGCTGGGCTTTCCCGTTTTTCGCGTACGCCTCACGGCCTTTATTATCTCAGGAATGATCGCCGGCGCTGCTGGATATTTTTCTGCGGCTCAGTTCGGGTTTGTCGCTCCGCAAATGCTCGGCTGGCACCTGTCGGCGACTATTCTTGTGATGGTGCTGATCGGCGGAATGCACTCGGTTGCGGGACCATTGGTGGGCGCAATGATTTTGATCGGCCTCGAGGAGTCGCTGAAGGGACTCACTGAGCATTGGAAGCTGATCGAGGGCATTATCGTCATCGGCATCGTGCTTGCGATGCCCAGCGGCGCCCGCCGGCTATTGGACATGATCTTGGGGTCAACCGACAGATCTTCCGACGCAAAGCCGACGGCGGAGCCTGGCCATGGTTGAAGCAGTGCAGCAAGCGCCGGCACTGACAGCGGCAGGGCTGCGCAAGCAGTTCGGTGGGCTGGTCGCGGTGTCCAATGTGTCGATCGACCTGCGGGTTGGCGAAATCCACGCGGTCATCGGGCCCAACGGCGCCGGAAAGTCGACCCTGGTCAATCTTCTGTCCGGGGATCTGCTGCCCACAGCCGGCGAGATACGGCTGGGGCCGGCTGATGTCACGCGCATGCCGCCTGATGCCCGCGCCCGCACCGGTATTGGCCGCTCATATCAAAAGACCACCATCTTTGCGCGCTTCAGCGCGTACGAGAATGTGCGTCTCGCTGCGCAATCCCACGCCCGTGCACCGCTGAAAATATTCGGCGGCGCGCACGCGGACCGCGCGGTCAATCGGCTCGCGCGCGAATGCCTTGAGGCGGCGGGATTGTCGGCGCGGGCAGATGTTACTGCAATGCATCTGTCGCATGGCGAGCAACGTCAGCTTGAGATCGCCATGGTGTTGGCGACACAGCCGACTGTCGTGCTGCTGGATGAGCCCTTAGCGGGCATGGGCCAGTCGGAAGCACGCCGGATGATTGAGCTGATCGGCACGTTAAAAGCGGGCCGGGCCGTTTTGGTTGTCGAGCATGACATGGATGCAGTGTTTGCCTTGGCGGACCAGCTGACCGTGATGGCGGACGGGCAGGTGATCGCATGCGGCAACCCGGAGCAGATCCGCGCCGACCCGGAAGTCCGTCGCGCCTATCTTGGACACGATGAGCAGAATTCATGAGCGCGCTACTCGCAATCAAAGGTCTGGAGGCATTCTATGGCGCAGGACAAGTGCTTCATGGCGTGACACTCGATGTTGCGAAAGGCGAGCAGATCGCGCTGATCGGGCGTAATGGAATGGGAAAAACGACCTTTCTCCGCTCGATCATGGGGCTCGTTTCGGATCGCCGCGGCGAGATTTTGTTCGCGGGAACGGACGTTTGTCGCATCAAAGCTGAGACAATTGCGCGCCGCGGTGTCGCCATCGTCCCGGAGGGCAGGGGCATATTTGGCGCGCTGTCAGTCGTGGAGAACCTCGTGATGGCGGCGCGGCCCGGCGCAAACGGGCAATCGAACTGGACGCTGAGCCGGATCTACGACTTGTTTCCGCGCCTTTACGAACGCCGCACCAATGGCGGACATGAACTTTCAGGCGGCGAGCAGCAGATGTTGTCGATCGGTCGGGCGCTGATGACAAATCCCGAATTGCTTTTGATCGACGAGGCAACAGAGGGTCTGGCTCCTCTCGTGGCGAAGGACATCTGGAAAACACTGGATGTCGTTCGCGCAGAAGGGATTGCGAGTATCGTTGTCGACAAGGACTATCGATCGCTCTCGCGTATCGCTGATCGTATGGTGATCATGTCCAAGGGCTGCCTGGTGTTCGACGATACCCCCGCGGAGCTTGCATCACGGCAAGATCTTTTGGATCGACACCTCGGTGTCTAAGTAATGCCCAGTAATTTAAGTGTCGGTCAATAAGAGCGGATCGTTGGCATAAAGGATGTCATCCCTTCGCCCCTCCGGCCATTTGACGATGAGATGTCCGATGAGATCGTCCAGGCCATCTTCATCCCAAGCATCGTAAAAGAAAGGCAAGGATGCTCTCGCGATAAAGGCATGGAGGAGATGGGCCGCGTCATAGTCGTAGACGATATCCGTGGGAACGATCCCCTGGCGACGCATCGAGAAGCGCCGGAAAGCGGTGAGACGCGCACGGCCATCGCCGATGGCGACGAAAGACATCACTCTTGCGTCGTTTGCGATCCGCGGTCCGTCCTGCATACGGTCCAGCAAGTGATGGGCATTGACGTTCACCGCATCGGCGACGGAGCGGAAGTCGGCGCATGTGTCTTCGGGATGAATGTCGTTGTATGTGGCCAGGATCTCAGCGGGCTGCAAAGCCCGGCACTGCAGAATGTCCGCAAGTGAAGGGCAAGCCTTCGCAGTGTCCTTTGCACCGATCCGTAGTGATTTCACTGCGCGACCGCGCGCGGCAAGGAAACGGGTATGTCCTTTTCGAGAACCGGGGCAACTGCTGCGATCAGCCGTTTTGCGGCGTCCTCGACGGTCATCCCGGCCGTGTCGACTTCAGCGGCGGCGCGTGCATAGAGCGGCTCGCGGCTGAGAAGAATGGTCCGGAGCTCATCCATAGCCGCGCGGTTGTCCGCCATGGGTCTGAGGTCGCCTTGTTTACGCACCCGCCCCATATGCTCTTCAGGTGCTGCGCGCAGCCACACCGTGTAGAACGACGACAAGACAAGATCGAAGGTGACTGGCTCCGACACGATCCCACCACCCGTCGCTAACACGACAGGATCCTTTCGCGCCAAGAGGTCGGCCAAGGCTTCCTGCTCCTTGCGGCGAAATCCTTCCTGGCCATAAAGGGCGATGATTTCCGCGATGGAGAGATCGCTCAAGCGCTCGATCTCTTTGTTCAGTTCGACAAACGTCCAACCGATGGATTTCGCGAGCATTCTACCGAGAGTCGATTTGCCGGCACCGCGCAGGCCGATCAATGCAATTCCGGCGTGGTGCGTGGTGCTATGGCCGGAAAGAATTTCTTTCGCCCGTGCGATTTGTTGAGGCGATGCATGACGGATCAGATCGCGGACAACGAGCACGTCTGGAGACAGGCCGATCGTCGGGATCAGGTCCTCAATGTGCGCGCCCATGGCAGCGCTGACGCGCCTCAGAAGAACAATTGAAACGTTGCCTTTGCCGCTCTCGAGTTGGGCAATATAGCGCTCCGAGATTCCCGAAACTTCGGCGAGCACCTTGCGCGACATACCGCGCAGGCCGCGCATCGTTCGAACGCGCGTACCGAGCTCCTCCAGGAACTGAATTTCCGCCTGTTCTTGCTGGCTCATCTCACCGGAATTCCATTATCGGAGCTCAGAACAGGAACGATAGTGCAGATCACGATTGACAGCAAGGCAATCGGGTGACTTTATATGCATTATAATTCTAATCATAAACGCTGTGGGAGTGTGAACGCCGTGCTGATGAATGCTGAAGCGCATTCCTCGCTTGAGGGGACAGTCATGAGCGATTCAAATGGCAATTACAACGCGGTGACGTATTTGCTGGATCGTAACGTCGCGCAGGGCCGTGGCGATAAAGTGGTCTACAGAGACCCTGTCGCGGACATCACTTACGGAGCCCTGCAGACCGAGACGCGTCGGCTGGCGAAACTGCTCCGCCGCCTCGGCGTTCGGCGCGAAGAGCGCGTCGCGATGATCATGCTCGATACGATCGATTTCCCGATCGTATTTCTGGGCAGCATGCGGGCCGGCATCGTACCGGTCCCTCTGAACACGCTGCTGACGCCGGAGCAGTACGCCTACATCCTGGCTGACTGCCGTGCGCGCGTCCTGTTTATCTCGGAAGCATTGCTTCCATCGGTTCAAGATATTCTCGCTCGGCTTCCTGATCTCGAGCACATCATCGTTTCGGGCGAGAATGCGCATGGCCATCTGCTCTTCCGCGATGAGATTGCGCGGGAAGGAGACGATTTCACGACCGCGCGAACGCACCCTGACGAACCGGCCTTTTGGCTTTACTCGTCCGGTTCGACGGGCATGCCGAAAGGCGTTCGCCATCTTCATTCGAATCTCGAGGCGACCGCAGAGACTTACGCGAAGCAGGTGCTCGGGATTCGCGAGGATGATGTCGGACTGTCCGCTGCAAAGATGTTCTTCGCCTACGGTCTGGGCAACGCGCTGACGTTTCCCATGTCGGTGGGGGCAACCACGATCTTGAATCCGGCGCGCCCTACGCCGCAATTGCTGCTTGAGCTTTTCCGCAAGCATGACCCGAGCATCTTCTTTGGCGTTCCCACACTATTTGCCGCCATTCTGAATGACGAAGCCCTCAAGTCGGAGCCGCGCACCAAACGACTGAGGATTTGCACCTCGGCAGGGGAGGCTCTGCCGGAATTGGTCGGGAAGAATTGGCGGGACCGCTTTGGCGTCGACATTCTGGATGGTGTCGGATCGACGGAGCTGTTGCACATCTTCCTGTCGAACTCGCCCGATGACATCAAATACGGGACGTCGGGAAAGCCGGTGCCCGGTTACAGTGTTCGATTGATCGACGAGGCCGGAAAGGATGTCGCGGACGGCGACGTCGGCGAGCTGATCGTCAACGCCCCCTCGGCTGGCGAAGGTTACTGGAACCAGCGCATCAAGAGTCGCCAGACATTCGAAGGCGGTTGGACGCGGACAGGCGACAAATACACCCGCGATGCAGACGGCCGTTACACCTACTGCGGCCGCTCCGATGACATGTTCAAGGTGTCAGGGATTTGGGTTTCGCCGTTCGAAGTCGAAAGCGCATTGATCACGCATCCCGCGGTTCTTGAGGCCGCGGTCGTTCCCGCTGAAGACGCGGAAGGCCTTCTGAAGCCAAAGGCGTTCGTGGTTCTGAAACAAGGTGCGGATCCAGAAGGCTTGAATGGTTCGCTGAAAGAACATGTGAAGCAGAGCATCGGGCCGTGGAAATATCCGCGTTGGATTGAGGTGGTCGATAGTTTGCCCAAAACGGCGACTGGAAAGATCCAGCGCTTCAAACTGCGCGCGACCGCGTAGCCCATAAGAAAATATAAAAAGGACAAACCATGATCTTGCAGCCTTCCGGGACGCTCCGTATCGGCACAAGCGACATCGAGTATCGACTGATTGGCCCGCAGCCGGACGCAGCGCCGACCATCGTGATGCTGCACGAAGGACTTGGATCGAGCGATGCCTGGGGTGATTTCCCCACCAAGCTGCAGGCAGCCACCGGCGCAGGCGTCTTCCTCTACTCACGCGCGGGCTATGGCGGATCGTCCGCGGCCGATTTGCCGCGTCCCCTCGACTTCATGGAGAGGGAAGCGCTCGATGTGTTGCCGGAGTTGCTCAGGACAATCGGATTCCGGCGGGGCTTGTTGTTGGGGCACTCCGATGGCGCATCGATCGCGGCGATCTATGCCGGCGGCGTGCAAGACCATCGTGTTCGTGGCGTTATCCTGATGGCGCCGCACTTCATTACGGAAGACTCCGGGTTGGAATCGATCCGCAACACCAAGACCGAATTCCAGGCGGGCGAGCTGCGCACCAGGCTGGCGCGATGGCACAAGGACGTCGATCACACCTTCAACGGGTGGGTCGACGTGTGGCTCGATCCGAAGTTTCGCCCATGGAACATCTCCGAATATCTCGCTTACATCCGGGTGCCGGTCGCCGTCATTCAAGGGGCCGACGATCAATACGGCACGCAGCGGCAGATCGAGATCGCCGAAGAGGAGTGTTACTGTCCTGTGGATGTGACAATCCTACCAAAAGTCAGGCACTCGCCCCATCGGGAAGCCCCTGAAGCAACCCTGCAAACAGTTGCCGATTTCGCCAACCGCCTGCTCACGGGGCACGGCGAGGGAATGCTCAGCAAAGTCGCCTAATATGCAAGAAAGTGCATGTTTTCGCCCGTTAAGGGACTGGACATGCGTCATCTTGCCGAATAATATGCATTATAATTCAGATTTCCGGAGTGGATCACGCCATGGGCGCGGAATCTCGCAAGCTTGCCAATAACGCCGACTTCATCGACTTCCAGACCGATCCGTCGAAATACAAGCACTGGAAGCTTGATGTCACGGGCGACGTCGCCACTCTGACCCTGGACGTCGACGAGAATGGTGGCCTGTTCGAGGGCTATCAACTCAAGCTGAACTCCTACGATCTCGGGGTCGATATCGAATTGGCCGACGCTGTGCAGCGTCTTCGTTTTGAGCATCCGAACGTGAAAGTCGTGCTGATGCGGTCCGGCAAGAACCGCGTGTTCTGTGCCGGTGCGAACATTCGCATGCTTGCCGGCGCGACCCATGCGCACAAGGTGAATTTCTGCAAATTCACCAACGAGACCCGCAACGGCATCGAGGACTCGAGCGAGAATTCAGGACAGTCCTTCATTTGCGTGGTCAACGGCACCGCGGCCGGCGGTGGTTACGAACTCGCCTTGGCGGCCGACCACATCATGCTTGCCGACGACGGCTCTGCCGCTGTGGCGCTGCCCGAGGTGCCCCTGTTGGCCGTTCTGCCGGGCACAGGTGGCCTCACGCGTGTCGTCGACAAGCGCAAGGTGCGGCGTGACCATGCCGACTTCTTCTGCACGATCGAAGAGGGCATTAAGGGAAAGCGCGCCGTGCAGTGGCGGCTTGTGGACGAGATCGTTTCCAACTCCAAATTGGAAGCGAAGGTGGCAGAACGGGCCAAGGAGTTCGCGTCGCGTTCGAAGCGAACCGGAGACGGCAAGGGCATTTCCTTGTCGCCGGTGACGCGCGAGGTGAAACCTGACGGACTTCGCTATGGCTTTGTCAGCGTCGATCTGAACCGAGAGCAGCGCATCGCGACCATCACGATCCAGGCACCTGACACTGACCCCCCCTCGGATGTCGAGGGAATGATCGCACAGGGCACGGCATTCTGGCCGCTGCAGGTTGCGCGCGAACTCGACGACGCGATCCTGCACCTGCGCATCAACGAGCTCGAAGTCGCGATGCTGGTGTTCAAGTCGGTGGGAGAGCGCGCACGCGTCATCGCTTACGACGCATTTCTTGAGCAGAACAAGGCGCACTGGCTGGTCAATGAGATCAGGCACTACTGGAAGCGGGTTCTCAAGCGCATCGACGTCACGTCGCGCACGCTGGTGACACTGGTTGAGCCCGGCTCCTGCTTTGCCGGCACCTTGGCTGAACTCGTGTTCGCCTCGGATCGCTCCTACATGCTGATCGGTGAGAAGCAGGGCGACAATCGCGCACCCGCTGAGATCGTCCTGTCGTCGGCCAACTTCGGCCCTTATCCGATGAGCCACGGCCTGACGCGGCTGGAATCGCGCTTCCAGGCCGATTCGTCGGATCTGGACGCGGCGAAATCCAAGATCGGTGAAGCGCTCGATGCTGAAACCGCCGAAGCGCTTGGCCTCGTCACCTTCGCGCTCGATGACATCGATTGGGATGAAGAGGTGCGGGTCTTCTTCGAAGAACGCACGTCGTTCTCGCCCGACAGTCTCACCGGCATGGAAGCCAATCTGCGCTTCGTCGGACCCGAGACAATGGAGTCGAAGATATTCTCGCGTCTCACCGCCTGGCAGAACTGGATCTTCCAGCGCCCGAACGCGGTGGGCGAGCAGGGGGCGCTGCAACGCTATGGCACGGGCGAGCGCGCGCAATTCGACATGACAAGAGTTTGAGCTGCGACGATGTCGCCGAGCTTCGAGACATACGGGAGATCGCCATGAATATCATGAACGTCGACTACACCACCAAGATTCCGAACAACGTCAACCTGGCCGAGGACCGTCAGGTGCTGAAGGCGCTCGAAGGTTGGCATCCCGGCTATCTCGACTGGTGGAATGACATGGGGCCGGACGGCTTCCAGGAGTCGCTGGTGTACTTGCGCACCGCCATCAGCGTCGACCCGAAGGGATGGGCGAAGTTCGATTACGTGCGCATGCCGGAATATCGCTGGGGTGTGCTGCTGGCTCCGCAGGATGAACAACGGCTTGTGAACTTTGGCCAGCACAAGGGCGAGAAGGCATGGCAGGAAGTGCCCGGCGAATATCGCGCCATGCTTCGCCGCCTTGTCGTCGTTCAGGGCGATACGGAGCCGGCATCAGTTGAACAGCAGCGTCATCTTGGGAAAACAGCGCCGTCGCTCTACGACATGCGCAACCTGTTCCAGGTCAACGTCGAAGAAGGCCGGCATCTGTGGGCGATGGTGTACTTGCTGCAGAAGTATTTCGGCCGCGATGGCCGCGAGGAGGCCGATGATTTGCTCCGCCGCCGGTCCGGTGACGAAGACGCGCCGCGTATGCTCGGGGCCTTTAACGAGGCGACGCCGGATTGGCTGTCGTTCTTCATGTTCACGTTCTTCACTGACCGCGACGGCAAGATGCAGCTGGAAAGTCTGGCCCAGTCGGGATTTGATCCGCTGTCGCGTACCTGCCGCTTCATGCTGACCGAAGAGGCCCATCATATGTTCGTGGGCGAAACCGGCGTCAGCCGCGTCTTGCAGCGGACATGCGATGCGATGAAGGCTGCCGGCATTGAGGATCCGAACGACATTGAGCGCATCCGCGCGCTCGGGGTCATCGATTTGCCGACCATGCAGAAGAAGATGAATCTGCACTATTCCTTGTCGCTCGACCTCTTCGGATCGGAAGTGTCGACCAATGCCGCCAACTTCTACAATTCCGGGCTGAAGGGTCGTTTCCAGGAGACCAAGATCGATGACGATCATCGATTGACGAGTGACACCTACAAGGTGCTCAAGCTGGTCGATGGAAAAATCACCCTTGTGGATGAGCCGGCACTGACGGCACTGAACATGCGCCTGCGCGACGATTACACCGAGGATTGCGCGAAGGGCGTCGAGCGCTGGAACAAGGTCATCGAGAAGGCCGGCGTCAACTTCCGCCTCGAGCTTCCGCACACCGCATTCCATCGGCAGATCGGCGAATTCGCCAATGTGCAGGCAACGCCGAAGGGGGTTATCGTTAGCGAATCCGATTGGCAGAAGGTGCGGGACGACTACCTGCCGTCTTCAGCGGATGGTGATTTCATCGCGTCGCTGATGGAGCCGGTGAGCGAACCAGGAAGATTCGCCAACTGGATCTCGCCGCCGAAGGTCGGGATCGACAACAAGCCCGGCGATTTTGAGTACGTCAAAATCGCAGCCTAATCCTGGGGCGCCGCATCCGGTAACAAGGTCGCGGCGCCTGATAATTTGAGCGAGTGCGAGATGACCGTCGCTGTGATCAAGCAACATTTGATCGATCCAGAGATTTGCATCCGGTGCAACACCTGCGAGGAGACGTGCCCGGTCGATGCGGTGACGCATGACGGTATGAACTACGTGGTTGATGCGTCCATCTGCAACCATTGCATGGATTGCATCTCACCATGTCCGACTGGATCGATCGATAATTGGCGCGTTGTGACGCAAGCCTACACGCTGGAAGAACAATTCTCCTGGGAAGAGTTGCCGAAGCAGGAAGAAATCGCTGCAAACGGTGATGCTGGAGAGGCCGTCGAAGCCCTTGAGGATGAGATCAGCGCGCTCCTCGACGAAGCGCGCAAAGGTCTCGGCGGCAAGCCTGTTGCACCACGATCCGCGAGCAAGCCGACCGTCAATCTCTACAATCGATCGAAGCTTGCGGTCGCGACGGTCACCGGAAACCTTCGGTTGACCGAGGCTGACGCCGACTCCGATGTTCGGCACATCATATTGGATTTCGGAGATCAACCGTTCCCGGTGCTGGAAGGACAAAGTATCGGCATTGTCGCTCCCGGCGTTGGCAGCGATGGCAAGCCTCATGTGGCGCGGCTGTATTCGGTGGCGTCTCCACGCGGCGGCGAGAAGCCGAACACCAACAATCTGGCTTTGACAGTGAAGCGGGAGCCGGACGGCGTCTGCTCGAATTACCTCTGCGATCTACCGCGCGGGGCTAAAGTCGAAGTGACAGGGCCATTCGGGGCGACATTTTTGATGCCGGATGATCCGTCAGCTCACATCATCATGATCTGCACGGGGACCGGTTCGGCACCGTTCCGAGGCTTCACCGAGCGGCGCCGGCGCGCGATGCCGGATGCGCCCGGCAAGTTGATGCTGTTCTTCGGTGCACGGCGTCCGCAAGAGCTTCCGTATTTCGGCCCCTTGCAACGGGTGCCTGCGAAATTGCTCACACAGCATCTGTGCTACTCCCGCGTCCCGAACGAGCCCCGCGTCTATGTTCAGGATCGAATTCGGAGCGAGATGGCGAGCGTCGCTGAGTTGCTTAGAAACGAGGGGACCCACGTCTATATCTGCGGACTGAAGGGGATGGAGAGCGGCGTCGATGAAGCCTTCGCCGATACCTGTCGCGCAGCTTCCATTGATTGGGCCGATCTCAAGCGAGCGATGCGGGAGAGCGGACGCTATCACGTGGAGACCTACTAGGATCTCCTGAGTGTGGCGTCAGCTCACTCGGCCGCGACCTGAAAGCGTTCGGTAACTGCGTCCGGTGCATCGACCAGTGTGACGCCTCGCCATTTGCCCGATGTCACCAGCATTTGTGCGGTATCGCGCAGTTCAATCGCGACGGCCGAGGCCGCAGGCGAGAGCAGGCTCTTCGCGATTGAATAAATATAGTTGCGGCGCGTGATCCTTGCGTCGGAGATACGCAACGCGCGCCAGCCTTTGCCGCGCTCACCTTCGAGCTGCAGGGCCGACATCGGCTTGATGGTGACACCCATCCCGTCATAGACGCAGTTCATCAACAATGTGAGCGAATCGATCTCGGCAACGACATGCGGTGTCACGTCCCGCCTTTCGAATTCTGCTACGACGCGGCGCCGCAGACCGTGCGTTCCGGTCGGCAATATAAGTGGAAGCTTGGCGACTTCCGCGACCGTGATGCTGGTTTGGTCTGATGGGAGCAATTTGCTTTTCTGCGGCAGCAGAACGAACAGTTCTTCTTCCAGCAATGGGGTGGCATCAAGCTTCGACGAGACGTCATTGACGAAAAGAATCGCCAGATCGAGCTGCCCCAGTCGAATCATCTGAGCGATATGTCCGCTCATACCCTCGACGACGTTGAGCAAGATGCCCGGATATTTTTCGTGAATGCGACGCATGAGCGGAAGGCCGACCGCAACCAGCGTCGTCGATGGAAGACCGAGAGACACCATGCCGCGGACCTCGCCGGCTTCCTGCCGGGCGATCGAGAGCGCTTGATCCAGCTGGCGCAGCATAAAACGCGCATGATGATAGAGCGCAAGCCCGTTGTCGGTTGGCGTCACCCCGCGCGCGGATCGATGCAGCAATGGTTTGCCAACCTCATCTTCCAGCTTGGCAAGCTGCTGGCTCAAGGCCGGTTGCGCCACAAAGAGACACCGCGATGCCTTGGACAGACTGCCGCTTTCAACAATCTGGGCGAAATAACGTAACTGACGCAGATCCATAGACGGCCACCAGGAGGTCATGTGCACAGGGCTATATGATGCCCTTATAGCACCCAATCCAAATCAGTATTTTCGCTTATGTCAATTCAGTTCTAATCCGGGAGGAAGAAAGAATTCTCAGGAGTAGAACCGGATGGCAGATGCCTCGGCCCCGCAAGTATCCGCGGATTTGCCTGCCTGCCGACTGCTGATTGGTGGTCAGTGGTCGGATGGCGAGAACGCCGTGGCTGTGATGGACAAGTTCCGTCTCCAGCCCTTCGCGTATGCGCAGTTGCCATCGCGCGCGCAAATTTCAGAATGCGTCTCGGCCGCAGATACCGCGTTTCGCACTTGCAGGCTCACGCCGCACGAACGCGGCGTGATTCTTGACCGTGCCGCGGGTCTCATCGAGAAGCGCGTTACGGACCTTGTCGATGTGCTGGGCAAGGAAGCGGGCTTTCCGCGCCGCGACGCGATGGGTGAAGTTCAACGCACGGCCAATACATTTCGGCTGTCCGCCGAAGAAGCGCGGAGCTTTCGCGGTCATGTGGTGCCTATCGAAGGGGCGGCTGGACAGGCTGGTCGGATGGGTTTCACGCTGCGTGTTCCGCTCGGCGTGGTTTGCGCCATCACGCCGTTCAATGCGCCGCTGAACACCGTCGCTCACAAAGTCGGTCCAGCGCTCGCCGCGGGAAATGCGCTGGTGCTGAAGCCCTCGCTTCATACCCCGATGTCGTCTTGCATCATGGCGGAGTGCTTACTTGAAGCAGGCCTTCCAACAGAATTGATGTCGGTCGTACACGGCGATGGTGAAGTCGCGCAGTGGTTGCTTAATGAGACACAGGTGCGCTTCTACGCGTTCACGGGAAGCACGGAGGTCGGCCGCGCAATTCAATCAGCTGCCGGACTGCGGCGGACGCAAATGGAGCTTGGTTCAATTGCACATTGTATCATTTGTGACGATGCAAACCTCGACGTAGCTCTTCCGAAAGTCATCAATGCGAGCTACCGCAAGGCAGGACAGGTGTGCACCTCGATCCAGGTTCTTCTGGTTCAAAAGCCGGTATTGGGAGAAGTGATCGATCGTCTGGTACCAATGGTCAAGGCTCTCCCATATGGCGATCCCGCTGATGAAAAGACCGTGGTTGGACCCGTCATCAGTGAGGCATCTGCGCAGCGGATCGAGTCTTGGATATCGCATGCCGTCGACCACGGTGCGCGTCTCCTGGTGGGCGGCGAGCGCAAAGGGGCAGTTGTGCCACCAACCTTGTTGACCGACGTTCATCCGAGCACGCCGCTTGGTTGTCAGGAAGTGTTCGGACCGGTGATGTGCGTGGCGCCGTTCGATTCGATCGAAGAAGCGATTGCGCGCGTGAATTCGACGCCATTTGGCCTCGCCGCGGGCATCTTCACCAAGCGAATCGACGTTGCACTTCGTGCGGCTCGCGAACTGCAGGTCGGTGGCGTTCATATTAACGAGACCCCAAGCTCTCGTGTTGATGTCATGCCTTATGGCGGCTCGAAGGACAGCGGATTTGGACGTGAAGGGCCGCACTACGCTGTTCGCGAGATGAGTGAAGAACGTATGATCACCATCCTGGCCTAAGAGCCTTTGATCAAGACAGATGGGAAGAAGTTATGGCTAAGATGAAGGGCGGCGAAGTCATTGCCGAATATCTCGTAAAGCAGAAGGTGCCCTTCGTTTTCGGGATTTGCGGGCATGGCAACGTCGGTATCCTCGATGCGCTTCACGCTGTGCGCGATAAGGTGGCGCTGGTGTCGCCGCGTCACGAACAGTGTGCCGGGCATATGGCCGATGCTTACTTCCGCGTGAAGCATCAGCCTGTGGCGACGCTGACATCGACCGGCCCTGGATCGGCCAATATGGTGATGTCGCTCGCGACAGCTCTGTCGGATTCATCAACTTTCATGGCCATTACCGCGAACGTTCCGACGTCGCAGGCCAATCGCGCGCCGTTCCAGGAACTGTACGCGCACAATCAGGCAGACTTTGCGCAGGTGCTTCGGCCGGTGGTGAAGCGGTCGTTTCAACCGAGCCGCGTCGACATGCTGCCGCTCGCGTTGCGCCAGGGGTTCGATACGATGGTGACGGGTCGCCCAGGGCCGGTCAATCTCGACATTCCTTACAACGTTTTCCAGGAAGAAGACGACATTGAACTGCCGCCGCTGTCGCATGTGCATGGCGCCCATCGTCCCAGTGCCAGCGAAACCGACGTAGCGGCAGCACTGGATCTGCTGTCGCAGGCCAAACGTCCCGTGTTCTTCATCGGGCACGGCACCACGCTTGCTGAGGCGGGACCGGAGATTTCGAAGCTGCAGCAGACGCTCGGTATTCCGGTCATTACGTCGCCGAACGGCATGGGTTGTGTTCCTGCGGATGATCCGCTGACGCTCGGCTTCATCGGTCGCAACGGCGCCTATCCAGCCAATCAGGCCGGTCGGTTCGCCGATCTTGTCATCTGCGTCGGCACGCGCTTTGACGATCGCTCATCGTCGAGCTGGCATCCCGGTTATTCGTGGAATTTCCCGAGCACGAAGCTGCTTCAGGTCGATATCGATCCGGCGGAGCTTGGCCGCAATTATCCGCCGACGCTGGGGATCATCGCAGACGCCAAGGTGTTCGCAGCGCAGCTCATCGCCGCGTTACCGAAGCGTCGCGAGATTACGCGCGAAGGCTTTGCGCCGTGGCGGGAGGAAGTCGGAAAGTGGCAGGCCGAGTGGGAAGCTTTTATTCGCCCGAACTTCAGCGCAGTGACGACTCCCATCCGGCCGGAATATGTGGTGGGTGCCCTTATCGATGTGCTGCCGGACGACGTGATCCTGTCTCTTGACTCCGGCGTCCACCACAACTGGTTCATGCAATTCTGGAAGCCGAAGCGCTCGCAGAGCATGCTGAACAGCTGGGGCTATTCGTCCATGGGCTTCGGCGTTTGCGGCGTTCTCGGTGCGCAATTGGCTGCGCCGGACCGCCCATGCGTTGCGGTGGTCGGTGACGGCGGTTTCATGATGGCACCTTACGTCGTCGCCACTGCCGTCGAATACAATCTGCCTTGCGTCTGGATTGTCTGGAATAACTTTGCCTGGGGCGCCATTCGCGATCTGCAATACGGCTTGTTCGAAGGACGCGAACTCGGCACCGCCTTCTACAAGGGTAATCAGGGGCCGGGCGGTGATCGCTACAATCCGGACTTCGCGGCTTGGGCGCGTGCGTGCGGTGCGGACGGTGTGACCGTCACCCGCAGCGAAGATCTGCGCGGTGCTGTTGAGACTGCTGTCAAAAACCGTCGGCCATGCGTCATCGACCTGCATGTCGACTCAGAAGTGCGTCCGCCATCGACCGGGACATGGGAGTTGCCTCCCATTCCATACAAGGAGCCGATCTTCGGCAAACCGCACCGCGCGACTTGAGACATACGAGAACAAACAAAAGCTGGGAGGGATAAACAATGACAAGAATGAATTCGGAGCGACGGGCTTTCATCGGTGCGTTTTCCGGTGCCGTTGCACTTTTGGCGATGGGCTGCGGGACTGCAAGCGCGCAGTCCGACGGTCCGATCCGCATCGGCATGATCTATTCGAAGCAGGGTCCAGGTGCGGCTATCGGACAGTACCTGCAACGCGGCAGCGAACTTGCCGTGGAGCAGGCGGGTCGCAAGGTGCTCGGCCGCCCAATCGAGTTGGTGTGGCTTGACGAGCCGAACCCGCAGGTGTCCCAGCAGAACATGCAGCGCCTCGTCGACGAGAACAAAGTTGTTGCCGTCGTCGGCGGCAACTACAGCTCCTCTGCGCTCGCAATGATGAGCGTCGCAAATCGCGAAAAGATTCCGTTGATCCTGACGGGCGCTGCGGCGAGCGAAATTACCGGAAAGAGCTGCAGCCGCTATACATTCCGCACCCAGGCGACCGTGCCGGTGCAAATGGAAGGCTTGATGCCTTACGTCTCGCAGGTCGGCAAAAAGGTCTACTTCCTCACGGCGTCATACGCCTTCGGACAGGACATCCTGCGTGCGTCGCGCGCCCTGCTCAAGAAGGTCGGGGCGACCGAAGTCGGCGTCGATGAAGTGCCGATCAATACCGCCGATTACAGCTCCTACATTCTGAAGATCCGCCAGGCGAAACCGGACGTTATCGTCGGTGGTCTCGTCGGCGGCGACTTCTCGAACTTCCTGAAGCAGTGGAACGAGATGGGAATGAAGGACAAGATTCCCTATGCAGCCATCGCGGTGACTGACACCGACTTCTGGGATGTCGGCACGCAGGCCTCGACCGGCATCTATGTGAAGCCCTGGTATTACAACAACCCGAAAAATACCGCGGCGGAGAAGAAGATGACCGCTGACTTCGAGAAAAAGTACAACGAGCCGCCGTCGGACAAGACGTGGTCGGGCTGGATGGGCATGCGCGCCCTGCTCGAATCCATCGAAGCTGCAAAGTCAACCGATGCCAAGGCCATCGTGACGCAACTCGAGAAGTGGAAGAACACCGAAGAAGCATTTCCGTTCTTCTTCCGCGAGTGGGATCACCAAATGGTTCGCCCTGCGGTCATCGTCGGCGTCAAGAAGAACATCTCCGACAAGTGGGATTACTTCGATGTCCTGAAGAACACATCCGACTCGGCAGCGGATACCGAGAAGGCCTTCGGCACCAAGGAGGAGATCGGCTGCAACATGCCGGCTCTCTAAGCCTCAGGTAACGAAACGCCTTCCTCTCTCGTCCAAGCTTCCGAACGGGTGGAAACATGCTTGATACCCTCGTCTCACAGACGGCCAATGGTCTCGTCCTTGGCTTTATCTATGTTCTGATTGCGGTGGGGCTTTCCATCACGTTCGGATTGCTCGGCGTGATCAATTTTGCGCACGGCGCGTTCTTTGCGCTGGGTGCCTATGCGGCCTGGCAGCTGTTTCAGCTGTTCGGCTGGCCGGCTGTCATCCTGGCGCCGCCGCTGGTCGGCCTCGTCGGGATGCTTGTGGAGGTGACGATCATTCGTCGCCTCTACGGCAAGGAGCCGCTGCTCAGTCTCATCGTGACGTTCGCGCTCGCGCTGCTGATCGAGGCGCTGATCCGCTATTTCTGGGGCGCTGACGGCAAGCCGTTCAATCCGCCGCCGGGCCTTCTGGGAATTATCGAGGCTGGACCGCTCCTGATCACCAAGTATCGCGTCGCCGTGCTCGGGGCTACGATCGCCACGTTGTTGGCTCTGTGGGCTTTCCTGGCCTGGACGCCATACGGCAGGGTTCTTCGTGCAGGCAGCCGCGACCCCGAAATGGTTGAACTGCTCGGCATCAACCTGCCGCGGGTTCTCACCGCAGTGTTCGGTCTCGGCTGCGCGCTTGCTGCCATTGCGGGCGTACTCGCTGCGCCGCTGTGGACCGTGTCGCCTTCAATGGCGGCGAATGCCGTGATGCCGGCCTTTGTCGTCGTTGCGATCGGCGGGCTTGGCTCGTTCCGCGGCGCTGTCGTCGCCGGTCTTGCGGTCGGCATCGTCACGTCGCTCACAATCCAGTTCAAACCCGAAGCTGCCGCGGCTTCGATGTATGCCTTGATGTTTGCGATCATGTTGCTCCGGCCTCGCGGCCTGTTCGGTGAACGCTGGGAGCGCTTCGAATGACAACCAATCGCTCTTTTTTCCTTCGCCTCTGCGAGCACCCCATCGTTATCATGGCGGTGGTGCTCGTGGCCGCGACCGGCATCGCCCTTATCACCGGCATGCCGATCCACCGCATCACGCAGATCGCCGTCTATACGCTTTATGCCGGCGGGACGAACTTTCTCATCGGCTATCTCGGGCTGGTGCCGTTCGGTGCGTCCTTCTTCTTCGGCTGCGCGAGCTACGCGCTGGCGATCGGCGGCGGCATGATCGGCGGCAACGAGCTGACAGGAATGGCCATCGCCGTCGTGTTCTCGTTGCTTCTGGCGCTGGTCGTCGGCGCGATCATCCTGCGTCGTCGTGGCCTGTATTTTTCGCTGCTGACGCTGGCGTGTTCGCAGATCGCCTTCGAGATCGCGTTCAAATGGACGAACGTGACCGGTGGCGAGAATGGACTGCAGAATGTTGAGCGTCCGCTGTTCGGCTCCGCGATGTCGTTCCACATTTTTTCAATGGTGGTGGTGCTCGGCACCTCCTGGTTGGTGTGGCGCCTCGTTCATGCGCCGTTCGGCCGCCTGATGCAGGCCATCCGCGACAATGAGCAGCGCGTCTCGAGTCTTGGTTTCGATACCTACCGGTCCAAGCTGATCGCGCTGATTGTGGCGGGCGGTGTGATTGGAACTGCCGGCGGCCTGATGTCGCTGTTACTGCAGGGCGTCTACGCCAACAATCTCAGCTGGCAGCATGCCGGCGATCCCGTGCTGATGGCGGCACTCGGTGGCGTGCATCACTTCCTCGGCCCATTGTGGGGCGCGATCATCTTCATCACGCTGGAGGACCGTCTCAGCGCATTCACCGAGAATTGGTGGTTGTTCTTTGCGCCGATCATCATCGCTTTCGCGCTGCTGTCGCACGAGGGTGTGCAGGGCATTTTTCAGCGGCTGATCGGGCGAAACCGCTGGACGCTGACGCGGGATGCTATTCCGGGCCGCCCGGCGACGATTGCGCCGCTGATATCAGGGCATGCAACTTCTCAGGCAGCGACACCGATTCTCGTTTTGCGGAATATCTCGAAACGGTTCGGTTCGATCATCACCCAAGACGACGTCTCGCTGGAGGTGAATGGGATCGGGCTGCACAGCCTGATTGGTCCGAATGGTGCGGGAAAAACCACCCTGTTCAACCTGCTGACCGGGGTTCACAAGATCGATAGCGGCTCTATTCTGTTCGAGGGCAGGGAAATCCGGCATCTGGCGCCGCATCAGCGAGCCCGGCTCGGCATGTCGCGCTCGTTCCAGATCCTGAGCGTGTTTCCAAATCTGACCGCCTTCGAAAACGTTCGCATTGCGGTCCAGGCGGCGCAGCGGCAGTGGGGCGGCTACTGGCGGGACGCCTACGACAATGACGTTGCGAACGCCAAGGTGTGGTCGCTGCTCTACGCTGTTGGGCTCGCCGAGCGGGCCGGTGAAACCTGCGCATCGCTTGCACACGGCGAAAAGCGGCTGCTCGAGATCGCCATGTCGCTAGCGACAGATGCCAAGCTGCTGTTGCTCGACGAACCGTTGGCCGGTCTTGCCGAGTCCGATCGCAAAGTTGTCGGCGAACTGATCCAGCGACTCGCGAAGTCCCATGCGGTTCTCCTTATTGAACACGACATCGATCGCGTGTTGTCGATGTCGGACCGCATCACCGTGCTGCATCAGGGCCGCCTGATTGCCGATGGCAAGCCATCCGAAGTGGCGGGGCATCCGGAGGTGATTGCAGCCTATCTCGGGAGTGCCCATGGCAAGGCGCTTCCGCCGCCGCGTGCCACTGAGCGGCGGTCTGTCCCGACAAACGCCGCGGCTGCGGCTCCGCTGCTCAAGGTCGAGGGTGTCCGCGCCGGCTATGGCGGCGGGACGGTGCTTGATGGGCTCGATCTTGCGGTTCTCCCGGGCGAAGTCGTCGCGCTGCTCGGCCGCAACGGCGTCGGCAAGACCACCTCGCTGCGAGCGATCACCGGCACGCTGCCGCTGGCAAGCGGACGCATCATCTTCGACGGCAAGGACATCGGCGGATTGCGTCCCGACGAAATCAACCGTCTCGGCATCTCGCTGGTGCCTGAAGGTCGCCGCCTGTTCCCGAACCTGACGGTCGAAGAAAACCTGAAGCTGGCGGTCCGCCGCGGCGGCGCGTCGCAAGAAGAGATTTGTGACCTGTTTCCGAAGCTGCGTATCTTGATGCGGTCGCGCGCTGAGAACCTGTCCGGCGGCGAACGTCAAATGGTTGCGATTTCGCGCGCTCTGATGGTCCCGAGCCGGCTGATCCTGCTTGATGAGCCATTCGAAGGCCTTGCGCCCGCAGTGGTGCAGGAAGTCCGCGAAGCCGTGTCCAAACTGACTACGCGCGCGAGCCTCGTCATCGTCGAACATCACGCCGAAAGCGTGCTGGCGATGGCTGATCGTGCCTATGTTCTTGTCAACGGCCGCGTGGCCTTCAGCGGCGAAGCGGACGTACTGGCGGCCGATTCTGCCCTCCAGGAGCGTCTGTTGGGCATCACCAAGGCGGCCGATCTGCTTCCGAACGTAGCGCGGGCGGTCTGATGGCGCGCGACATCGGCATCAACACCTATGGCTACATCTGGTCGATATCTGCGCTCGACTGCGTGCGCCGCCTTGGCAAGCTGGGTTATCGCCAGATCGAATTTCTGCTGCAGCCGCCGCATCTGCCGCTGGACGATTTTGGACCTGCGGCGCGCCGCGACCTTCGGTCGGCGTTGCAGGACATCGGCGCGTCCATGACGGCAATCAACCTGCCGAGCCTCGATCACAATCTCGCCAGCCCGTTCTCGCGAGCTCGCGCGGCTGCAGTGAAGATGTTCGAGGATACCATCGATCTTGCCGCTGATATCGGTGCGGAGACAGTGGTCGTTGTGCCGGGTCGGATGAGCCCGTTGTTCCCTCCGAGCGTGGAGGATCGAACGTCCTGGGTTGCGGACGGCGTGTCTAAGCTGCTGCCGCGCGCGGAAGCCCGCGGGATCAGTCTTGCGATCGAGAACGTGCCATTTGCCGCATTTCCTGATGCGGCAGCATTGGAACGTTTTGTGCGTGGCTTCTCATCGCACGCAATCAGCGTGTGTTACGATGCCGCGAACGCTCATTTCATCGGTGAATCGCCTGCCGAAGGCATCAGGCAATTGGCTGACCTGCTGCGCATCGTCCATCTGTCTGACACCGGACGTGATGTGTGGCGGCATGATCCAATCGGCATGGGAACGGTACCATTCCCGGATGTCGTTAAGGCGCTTGACGATGTCGGTTTCGCAGGGGCCTGCACGCTCGAGATTATCGATCGTGATCCGGACACCGCAATTCTCCGCAGCCATCAAGCGCTCGTCCCGCTCGGATTTGTCCCGTGTCAGCAGGGGGCAGGGACATGAGCACCGTTCTCGTCACCGGTGCGGCCGGTCTGCTCGGCCGTTTTGTTGTTCGCGAGTTGCTGGCGCATGGTCATGTGGTGCGCGGTCTCGATCGTCGTCGTGGTGACGACAATATCGAATGGCATGTCGGCGACGTCACCTCGCCGGAACTGGTCGCGGGCGCCATGGCTGGCGTTGATGCCGTTCTGCATATCGCTGCGATTCCAAATATCTGGTCGGGCGTTGGCCAAACCATCATGCGGGTCAATCTTCTGGGTACCTATACGGTGCTCGAAGCCGCGGAAGCTGCAGGCGTGACGCGTGTTGTGTTCTGCTCAAGCGACTCTGTGGCCGGTTATACGGTGCGCGAAGGCAAGATGCTGGTGCCGCACTACGCACCGCTCGATCTCGATCATCCGCTGCTGGCGACTGATCCCTATGCCGTCAGCAAGGTTGCAGGCGAGGCTCTGGTTCGCGCTTATGCGCTGCGCGGCATGTCGGCGGTGGCGCTACGCACCGTATTCGTCGCTTATCCCGAAATGGCTGGTGAGATTTTGGTGCGCGCCAAGGATCCCGAGAATTACCGAGGCCCGATGGTCGGTGGCCCGTCGTCGGCCGGTGGCGGGCCGCTGCATCATCATATCGACCCACGCGATCTTGCGCGTGCCTTCCGCCTTGCTTTTGAACTGAAGATGCAGCCCGGCGCGTTCGAGCGCTTCTATCTTTCGGCACAGGTCACCCTGTCGCCGGAGCCGACGCTGGACCGCCTTCGTCGGCTGCATGGTGGCCGCGTCGATATCCGTGCCCCTGAAGTCTACGCCAAACAGCCCTTCGCGCCGCTTTACGATCTCACCCATGCGGCCGACCGTCTGGGATTCATCGCAGAATATGACCAGCGGCATCTGCTTGCCGGCCTGCCTGCATTCTCCTGAGGAGTAAATCAATGACCTTCGTCTCTCCCGAACCGAACGCTTTCGCCGACGCAGGCAGGAAGAAATATGCAGTTACGCGCAATCTCGGTGAACTGCAGTGGATCCAGTATCCGGGGCATTTCAACCAGGCATTATCGAAGGCGATTGTGACGCCCGACACGGTCGGTAGCCGCTTCTTCGATCATCGCATTTCCTGCTATGAGCCCGGCGCACACGTCGAAAGCCATTCCCACAAGGTCCAGGAGCAGATTTACCACGTGCTCAGCGGCGAGGGCATTCTTGTCGTGGACGGCGAGCGCCGGCTCGTGCGCGCCAACGATGTGACCTACATTCCCCCGGGTGTGGTGCATGAATTCCACTGCACCGGGACCGATACGCTGACGTTCCTTGTCATCACCTCGCCGCCGACGGATGACGAGCCGCAGCCGCGGTAACGGTGAACATCATGCCGAAGAAAATTCTCGTCACCGGCGCAAGTGGCTGGCTCGGTAGCAAGATCGTTGAAACGTTGCTAACGCGTGGCGACGCCGTCGTGGCAACCGATATCAACGTGTCGCCGGCGATCGCGGCTCTGGCAACGCGCGAGCAGCGTTTGACGGCTGTCGCCGCCGATCTCGGTGAATGGCATCAGGTGATGCGCCTGTTCGAAGCGCACCGGCCCGATGCGGTAATCCATGCTGCGGCGATCGTGGGAGTGGTCCAGGCTGCGGACATTCCAATCAAGACGCAGCGGGTCAATGTGGAGGGTTCGATCAACCTGTTCGAGGCCATGCGCCTCAACGGAGTGAAACGCGTCGTTCACATCAGCACCGAAGAGACTTACGGCGATTTCCTCTCCCCGGTTATCGACGAGGAGCATCCGCAGAAGCCCCTGAGCACCTATGGTCTCACGAAGCTGGCGGCCGAACATTTTGGCCGGGTCTATTCGCGCGATCATGGTCTCGAATGCATCAATGTGCGGACGTGCTGGGTTTATGGCCCGCATCTGCCGCGCTTGCGGATGCCGCGGACGTTTGTCGAGGCCGCGTTGCGTGGTGAGCCGTTTCATCAACCCGATGGAGGCAATCTCGCCGTCGATCAGGTCTATATTGACGACACCGTCGCAGGTGCGCTGCTCGCGCTCGACAAGCCAAAGCACACATACGATGCCTACAATATAGCGACCGGCGTCGCTCCGACGTTGCGCGACACGGCCGAGGCGGTCAATCGTGCCATCCCCGGTGCGAAGATCACGGTCGGTGACAGCGGCCCGTATCACCACGGCGGCAAAGTGCTAAGCGCGGTGAAAGGGGCACTCGATATCAGCCGCGCGCGAACCGAACTCGGATATGAGCCGCGTTACGATCTGCAGCGCGGCATCGAGGCCACCATCGCGGCGACCCGCGAGCGCATGAACAGCGCCCCGTCCTGAGGGCGAAAGCTATCACGATCGCTCTGCCATTCTTGCCCCGTGGCGGGATGGCGGGGCTTCTATCCAATCTTTTTCATTTCTCCGAGGAAAACCATGTCGACTTCATCTCCCGTTGTGATCATTTTCGGCGGCTCGCGCGGTATCGGTGCCGCATGCGTCAAGACTTTTGCGGACGCCGGTTGGCAGGTTGCTTCGACCTCTACGAGCAAGGCTTCGACCGGAGTGTCAGGCAAAAGCTATCAAGCCGACATTCGCGACGCAGCATCAGTTGCGAAGGTGTTCGACCAGGCCCAGGCCGATTTTGGAACTGCGCCACAGGCTGTGATCGCCAATGCCGGCATCAACGTGCCCGCGGGACCGATGGCGAGCTTCAAGCCGGATGATTTTCGTCAGTTGCTCGATGTCAATGTGGTCGGTGCATTCAACGTGCTGGCCGAATCTGCACGTCGCGTAAAGGATGGTGGCGCGATCGTTGCCGTCACGACGTCGCTGGTTCGTCATGCCGTTCCCGGTACGGGTCCATACGCCGCGACAAAGGCCGCAGTGGAAAGCCTTGTGCGCTCTATGGCCAAGGAACTGTCGGGGCGTCGCGTTCGCGTCAACGCGGTGGCGCCCGGCCCAGTGGATACCGATCTCTTCAATGCCGGCAAGACCGAAGAGGCCAAGCAGCGCATGGCCGCCTTCAGCCCCTTCAACCGCATCGGCCGTCCCGATGAAGTGGCGGAAGTCGTGCGTTTTCTCGCGTCCGAACAGGCCTCCTGGGTGCAGGGACAGATCGTCCAGCCTAACGGCGGCATGGTATGACACCAACGAGCCCTGACGTGCCGGGCGACGTCTTCGACGTCGTCGTTGTTGGAGCAGGTGCTGGCGGTCTGACCGCTGCCAGCACTGCGGCAGCGCAGGGCTGCTCGGTTCTGCTGCTGGAGCAGGCCGATGTCGTCGGTGGCACGACGGCGATTTCCGGCGGCATGGTGTGGATCCCCGGAAATCACAAGATGGCTGCGGCTGGGCGCCCAGATAATCTGGATGCGGCGCGCACGTATCTCGCGGAGACGGTGCCCGGCGCTGATCGCAAGCGCTTGGAGACCTTTCTCACCAGCGGCGATGCGGCGATCCGCGATCTTGAAGCGCGCACCAGCCTGCGTTTGCAGCCCGTCGTCACTTATCCGGATTATTACCCCGATCTTCCTGGCGCGACGCAGGGAGGGCGTGTGCTTGAGCCGGTGCCGTTCGATGCAGGCGCGCTCGGCGAGGCCTTTGCGCTGGTGCGCGATCCGTTGCCGGAATTCATGCTGTTCGGCGGCATGATGATCAGCCGCCAGGATATTCCGCATTTGCGCCGCATGGCGAAGTCACCGCGGTCGGCGCTGCATGTCGCCAAACTGTTGCTTAAATACGGCCTGCAGCGCCTCGGCGCCCGTCGTGGAACGACGCTTTATCTCGGCAACGCATTGGTCGCGCGCCTGCTGAAATCCGCCATGGACCTCGGCGTCACGATCCGGACCTGCACCACGGTGAACAGGCTCGAAGTTGATGGCAACGGCCGCGTCAATGTTGTTGAAACACGCGATGCATCGGCGCGGATCCACCGCGTGCGCGCGCGCCGCGGCATTGTGCTGGCGACCGGCGGCCTCTCCCACGACCATGAACTGCGCCGTAATTTCGTGCCGGACAGTGCCGGCGCGCTGACAGCGACAGTTGCCGCGGGCACGGCGCCGCGCGGCGGGCGTCTGGCGGCGGCTATCGGCGCGCAGCTCTCTCAATCGACAAAGGACGGTGCCTTCTGGGTGCCGGCCTCGACCTTCACACGCGCTGACGGCAGCCGCGGCGTCTATCCGCATACGGTGACCGATCGTGCGAAGCCTGGTCTCATCGCCGTCGACTCCACTGGCCGGCGTTTCGTCAACGAGGCCGTTTCGTACCACGAGTTTGTGCGCGCGCAGCTCGCGCATGCCAACAGCGCCGTTCCGGCCTGGCTGATTTGCGACAGCCGCTTCCTGTGGAAGTACGGGCTCGGCAAGATCAAGCCGTTCACGATGTCCGTATCGTCCGATGTTAAATCTGGCTATCTGAAGTGCGCCGGTACGCTGGGTGAGCTCGCCACGTCCATCGGGATTCCGCCGTCCGCACTTGAGGATACGGTTGCAGCGTTCAATCAGGATGCCGAACGCGGCGAAGATTCAGCCTTCGGGCGCGGCAGTAACGTCTATCAGCGCTCCCTCGGCGACGCGGATCACCAGCCGAATCCCTGCGTCGCACCGCTCAAGGATGCGCCGTTTTATGCCGTCGCTGTGCAGCCAGCGGATCTCGGTATGTCAGCTGGACTCATCACGGATGAACAGGCGAGGGTGCTTTCGGTTGATGGCCGACCGATCAGTGGTCTCTATGCATGTGGAAATGACATGGCTTCTGTTATGGAAGGTGCGTATCCAGGGCCCGGTATTACGCTTGGTCCGGCATTGACATTTGGTTGGCTCGCGGGAAGACAAGTGGCAATGGAGCCGATCGCGTGATGGTGTCACCTCAGAAACTTGACGTTCTGGTCATCGGCGGCGGTAATGCGGCACTGTGCTCGGCGCTGATGGCACGCGAGGCGGGCGCGTCGGTCTTGATGCTGGAATCCGCACCGCGCGAATGGCGCGGGGGCAATTCGATGCATGTGCGCAATCTGCGCTGCATGCACGACGCGCCGCAAGATGTGCTGGTCGAAGCCTATCCGGAAGAAGAATACTGGCAGGACCTGCTCAAGGTGACCGGCGGTCTCACCAACGAGCCGCTGGCGCGGATGGTGATCCGTCACTCGTCGCAGTGCCGGCCGTGGATGCAAAGCCATGGCGTGCGCTTTCAACCGCCGCTCTCCGGCGCGCTGCATGTGGCGCGCACTAACGCGTTCTTTATGGGCGGCGGCAAGGCGTTGGTGAACGCGTATTACCGAAGCGCGCAGAATCTCGGCGTCGAAATCCGTTACGACACACCGGTGAAAAGCCTCGAGCTGCAAGACGGCCGTTTCGTCGCCGCGATCACGGACGGCGGCGACCGGATCGAAGCCAAGACATGCGTGCTCGCCTGCGGCGGCTTCGAATCCAATCTCGCATGGCAGCGCGAGGCGTGGGGCCAGAACGAACGCGGCGAATGGACCGCCGAGAACTTCTTGATCCGCGGCACGCGGTTCAATCAGGGCGTGTTGTTGAAATTCATGATCGACGCCGGTGCGGATTCCATCGGCGATCCGACGCAGGCGCATTGCGTCGCCATCGATGCCCGCGCGCCACTCTATGATGGCGGCATCTGCACCCGGATCGACTGCGTCTCGCTCGGCGTGGTGGTGAACCGCGATGCGCGACGCTTCTATGACGAGGGCGAGGACTTCTGGCCCAAGCGCTATGCGATCTGGGGCCGCCTCGTGGCGCAGCAGCCGGGCCAGACCGCGTGGTCGATCATCGACCAGAAAGCCATCGGCCGCTTCATGCCGCCGGTGTTCGACGGCACCAAAGCGAACACGCTCGAAGAGCTCGCGATGAAGATCGGGCTCGATCCGGCGACGTTCGTGCAGACGCTCTCAGCCTATAATGCCGCCTGCCGCCCCGGCACCTTCGATCACACCGCGCTGGACGATTGCCGCACCGAAGGGCTGACGCCCGCGAAGACTCATTGGGCGCGGGTGATCGACACGCCGCCGTTCTATGCCTATCCCCTCAAGCCTGGCATCACCTTTACTTATCTGGGAATGAAGACCGATTTCACGGCGGCGGTGCGTTTCAAGGATGTGCCGAGCGACAATCTGTTCGCGGCAGGCGAGATGGTGGCGGGCAATGTGCTCGGCAAGGGCTATACCGCCGGCGTCGGCATGAGTATCGGCACCGCGTTCGGGCGCATCGCCGGCGTCAATGCCGCGCAAGCGGCCGGCTTCCGCCACCCGACATTCGAAAAGGAATTGGCTTATGCAGCGGCTCACTGATCTGGCCGTGCAAAATCACGGCGACATCGATCTCGTCAGTGTCTTGAGCGCGGATGAGGCGGAGGTCGCCCGCGTCATGCAGATCTGCAACGCGTGCCGCTATTGCGAAGGCTTCTGCGCGGTGTTTCCGGCGATGACGCGGCGGCTGGAATTCAACCAGGCCGACACGCATTACCTCGCCAATCTCTGCCACAACTGCGGATCGTGCCTGCATGCCTGCCAATACGCGCCGCCGCATGAGTTCGCGGTCAACGTACCGCAGGCCATGGCCAAGGTGCGCGTGCGCACCTATCAGGAGTACGCGTGGCCGGCTGCGTTCGGCAAAGCCTATCAGCGCGCCGGGCTGACGGTGGCTTGGGCGCTGGCTGGCGGATTGTCGCTGTTCCTTATTCTGGCGATTGCCATGAACGGGCGGCTGATCCACGCGCCGCTGAAGGGAAATTTCTACGCCATCTTCCCGCATAACTTCTTGGCGGTGCTGTTCAGCATCGTGTTCCTCTATGCCATTCTGGCGCTCGGCATCGGCGTGGTGCGGTTCTGGCGCGAGGTCTCGCCGTCAAGCGGCGGCGATGCGCGTGATGTAGCCGCCATAGCGAAAGCGCGTATGCCAGCGGCGGCGGAGTCGGTTTCCGACGTCGCGCAGCTGCGCTATCTCGGCGGCGGCCACGGCGAAGGCTGCAACGAGGAGGACGACCGCTTCACGCTGTGGCGGCGCCGTTTCCATCACTTCACGCTTTATGGCTTTTTGCTCTGTTTCGCGGCGACCTGTGTCGCGACGCTTTATCACTATTTGCTCAACCTCCACGCACCGTATGACCTCACCAGCTTGCCTGTGATTCTCGGCTCGCTCGGCGGCGTCGGTTTAGTTATTGGCCCGATCGGCCTGTTATGGCTGAACATCAACCGCGATCCGAAGCACGGCGATTCCGCGCAACATGGCATGGATCGCGGCTTTATCCTGTTGCTGCTGCTGGTCAGTGCCACCGGCTTCGCGCTGCTCTTGTTGCGCGACACATCCTTCATGGCGCTGTGGCTCGCCATTCACCTCGGCACAGTGATGGCGCTGTTCCTGACGCTGCCTTATGGGAAATTCGCCCACGGCATCTTCCGCTCTGCCGCGCTTTTGAAGTTCAACATCGAAAAGCGCATGCCGAACAGGCTGGGGCTGGGGGGCGAGTAAAACAACCCCCGGGTACCCACTTCGCGGATACTCCGAGCACGCAAGGCATCATACCTCGCGTGTTCGGCCTATCGACGTCGATTTACATTCCATGACGTCGTGCCCACGGCCTTCCTGTTGAAACGATTGCCTCAGTTGCGCATTGGGCTCCTCGATCGATGCCCGACCTTTTGTGGCCGCGCTCCGCTCGCTCGGGGTAGAGCTACCTTTGACTTGGGCATGGCAAGAGAGGTTACGCCGTCAAGAAAATTGTTGACGATCATGTCCGCGATATCGTCGGTCTGAAGACTGACCGCAGTGCCATGAATGTGCTTGCGGATCAGGTAATAAATTACGGTCGAATGCAGGTGCCACGCGAGTTCCAGCTCCATCGGTGAAAGCTCGCGCTTTTTCTTGACGTCCGTCTCGCTGCGCAGCTCAAGGGCAATCTTGCCTAGCAAGCGTGTGACGTGCCCCTGGATGTATCTTTTTGTAAGATCGCTTCCTTCCAGGCTTGAGTGCATCGCGACGCGAATCCAAATTCGATCATCCACGGCCACCAGATACGACCTGAAAAATTCCTGCAATCGTTCTCGGAGCGGTCGGCTTCGATCGGCAAGCGTTTCTTCCCACGCGGGATTCCATCGTGACAGGAACGTCTTTTCGTAAACGCGCTCGATCAAGTTCTCTTTCGAGCCGAAATAGCGATAGATCAGAGACTGTGAAACGCCGATACGATCTGCAAGCGCGCGGGTTTGAGCCCGAAAGCCTTCTTCAGCAAAAAAGTCGATAGCGGCGTCCAGAATCATGCGCTCCCTCGTTTGGGGGGAAAGGCGCATGCGACGTTGCGTCTCGGCACTCACGACCTCGCTCATCCTGGCCTTAGGGGAGCGGGCGTTTTGCTTCGTGGTCATTCGAATTCTCAATGTTCTGTCCGAGCTTTGCCGCAGTTGCGAGCACATCTTTTAAATATGGAGAGCCGCCGCGCCAAGCGCACAGCTCAATAAAGTCATCCAAGGGTCGCTTGACAACTCTCGATCTTAATGAGCAAATGATTACTAACAAGGGGTCAGTTAGCCCAAAGAAACAGCATTGGGGAGGTAGATATGGCCGCGCTGAATCGCAAGGTAGTGATAACTTGCGCAGTTACGGGGGCGATTCATACCCCTTCCATGTCGCCGCACATCCCAATTACTGCAGATCAGATTATTGCGGACGCACTCGGCGCGGCTGAAGCCGGTGCCGCCATTCTTCATCTTCACGCGCGTGATCAGGAGAACGGGAGGCCCGATCAAACTCCCGAGGGCTTTGGTCGTTTTCTCTCCCGCATCAAGCAGCAGACCAAGGCTGCGATCAACATTACGACGGGCGGCAGCCCGTTCATGCGCGTCGAAGAGCGCGTCAAGCCTGCCGAGCATTTCAAGCCCGAAGTTGCCTCACTGAATATGGGATCAATCAACTTCGGCCTGTTTCATCTTTTGGATCGATACAAGGAATTCAAATTCGATTGGGAGCCGCAGTTTCTGGAATCGACGCGTGATCTGGTTTTCCGGAATTCCTTCAAGGACATCGAGTACATTCTCGAGACTTGCTACAATAACAACACGCGATTTGAATTCGAGTGCTACGACATCGCGCATCTTTACAACCTGAAGCACTTTCTTGATCGCGGCCTCGTCAAGCCGCCTCTCTTCGTGCAGTCGGTTTTCGGAATCCTGGGCGGTATCGGCACTCATCAGGAAGACGTGATGCACATGAAGCGCACGGCTGACAGATTGTTCGGCGATCAATACCGCTGGTCGGTGCTCGGGGCAGGTGCGTCCCAGATGCGTATTGCTGCAATGGCAGCATCAATGGGCGGCAATGTGCGCGTCGGATTGGAGGATTCGCTGTGGGCGGGTCCAGGCAAGCTTGCAACGTCGAACGCCCAGCAGGTCCGGCTGGTTCGCTCAATTATCGAAGGAATGGGGCTTGAGATTGCCACCGCTGATGAGGCGCGTGAAATTCTTTCGCTGAAGGGGGCTGATCAAGTGAATTTCTAAGCAGCTGTAGCAAGCGGGATGTTCGGACAGAACCCTCATCCCGCCATGCGGCTGCGCGTGCGTCGATCGTCGTCTAGCTAAAAATGCACGGGGCGAAAAGCCCGGCAACAAGGGCACAAGCCCGTTCTCAGGGAGAGAGACTATGACGAAACTTACGCGTCGCGACACGTTTTCGCTTGCCGGTGGTGCGCTGGCGGTGATGGCGTCTTCTGCATATGGTCAGACAGGGCCGATCAAGATCGGCTTCGGCATGGCCTTGACTGGCGGGCTGGCTGGAGGAGGCAAGGCCGCGCTGCTGTCCTATCAAATATGGGCTGAAGAAGTTAACGCGCGGGGTGGAATATTGGGCCGCAAGGTCGAGTTGATCCACTATGACGATCAATCCAATCCTGCCACCGCGCCGGGCATCTACTCAAAGCTGATCGACATCGACAAAGTCGACATTGTGATGTCCGGCTACGGGACAGTGCCGACCGCTGCTGCGATGCCGGTCGTGATGCAGAAAGGGAAGGTATTTCTCTCGCTGTTTGCTTTGGCCGCGAATGATCAGTTTCGTTACGATCGTTACTTTCAGATGCAGCCAAACGGACCGCAGGCGAAGTATGAGTTCTCGCGGGCCTATTTCGAACTGGCTTCAAAACTTTCGCCCAAGCCGCAGACGGTTGCCCTGGTCGGAGCTGACGCCGAATTCGGAGTCCTTGCGGTTGAGGGCGCTCGCGCAAACGCGAAAAAGGCCGGGATCAAGATTGTTTACGACAGGAGCTACCCGCCAAACACGCAGGATTTCGGCTCGATTGTTCGCGCCATCAAGGCAACCAACCCGGATCTGCTGTTTATCGGTTCTTACCCGCCAGATTCAGCCGGCATGATCCGCGCAATCCACGAAGTTGGCTTGAATGCCCGAATGGTCGGCGGAGGAATGATCGGGCTTCAGTTCGCTGCCTTGAAGCAGCAGCTAGGCCCGATGCTGAACAACATTGTCGCCTACGATCTTTACGTGCCAGAGCCGACGATGAATTTCCCCGGTGTGGCTCCCTTCCTCGCCAAGTACCGCGAGCGCGCGGTTCAGGCCGGCGTCGATCCGCTCGGTATTTACATCCCGCCATTTGCATATGCCGAGATGCAAATTCTCGAATCGTCGATCAACGCCGTCAAATCGCTCGACGACAAGAAGCTCGCTGACTACATGCGCGCCACGAAGTTTTCTACCATCGTTGGTGACATCAAGTTCGGTGACCGTGGCGAATGGGCCGAGCCCCGCGTTTTGTTGATCCAGTATCGCGGTATCGTCGGTAATGACGTCGAGCAATTCAAGCAGGCTGGCAAACAGGTCATTCTTGACCCGGTTGCGTTCAAATCGGGCGACCTGGTCACCCCGTTCGAGCCCATCAAACACTGAAGGGGGTGGACGCGAACCGGAGGCGAGCATGATTTTCAGTCTAGACCTGTTCTCAAATGCAATCGTCTCCGGCATCCTCCTCGGCGGGTTCTATTGCGCCGTTGCCGTCGGCATCACGATCGCATTCGGAATGCTGGATATTGTCAATATCGCGCATCCGGCCTTCATTATGGCCGGAGGCTTCATCGCCTACTACTTCAACACGCATCTGGGTATTGATCCGGTTCTGGCCTGCCTCATTGCGGCTGTTCCGGCATATGCGATCGGACGGCTTCTCTACCGGTTTTACTATCTTGCTTTTGAGAAACGCGGTGAAGAGTCGCTGCAGGGACTGGCGTTCTTCTTCGGCATTCTCTTCATTATCGAGGTCGGACTAATCCTGACCTTCGGTGTCGATTATCGTTTCGTCGAGGCCGCCTACATCGGTCCGACCATATCGATCGGCTTCATCGCGATTCCGTGGCGGCTGCTCGTTCCGCTCATCGTCGGGCTAGCCGTCATCGGCGGAATTATGGTGTTTCTGTCAAAGACCTTTATCGGAAAGGCGATCCTGGCGGTGTCACAGGATCCTCTGGCTCTTCGCCTCGTCGGCGGCAATCCTGTGAAGGTCAAGGAAGTTGCCTTCGGATTGTCGATCGCGACAGCGATCGTTGCCGGAGCGTTGCTCATTATCATTCAACCGATTGAACCGTCATTGGGGCGGGATTTCATCGGCCGGGTGTTCGCCATCGCGGTGCTCGGAGGCATGACCAGTTTGCCCGGCACCATCGTGGCATCGATGATCCTTGGAATCACGGAAAGCCTTACGACCACGTTCTTTGGTCCGTCATGGGCTCCGGCGGTTGCCTTCGGCTTGCTGCTCGTGGCTCTCGCTGTGAAACCCGCAGGGATATTTGGGCGATGAAAGAGGCCGTAACACAATTGCCGGAAGGGCGAACGTCTGCGAGGTCGATGCGCTGGCTGTGGCCCATCGTGATCTGCGCGATCATCGGCATCGCATCAGTCTTGCTGCTTGACCTTGCGAAAACGGATTACGCCTTTCTGGCCGCTTATACCGTTTTACAGTTCGTGGCGCTGGCCACGGCGTGGAACATCCTTGGCGGTTATGCAGGTTATGTAAATTTCGGTGTCGCAGGCTTCTTCGCGGTCGGCGTCTACACCAGCGTTTTCATCTACAAAACTCTGCAATGGCCGCTGGTCTTTACCATTCCACTGGCGGCGGTGGTCGCGGGCCTGCTCGGATTGGGTATGGGTTATCTAACCCTTCGTCTCAGGGGCGTCTTCTTCTCGATCGCAACGCTCGCGATGTCTGTTGTTCTCAATACACTTGTCGTGAACTGGTCGTTCGTAGGTGGGTCTCGCGGCGTCTACATTCTTCATTCCGAGACGATTCCATTCTTCGGGACCTACGCGCGTTATTTGTTCGTGGTGATGCTTATCCTGGCCATGGGATCAGTCCTGATCGCGCGCTTCATCGAGAATTCGTGGATTGGTAACGGCCTGGCGGCGCTCAAGGATGATGAAATGGCGGCGGAGTGCGCCGGCGTGCCGTCGCTCCGGATGAAGCTGTTCGCGACCACCGTCAGCGGCGCCTTGCTCGGAGCGATTGGTGCGCCGTTCCCGTACTTCGTCACATACGTCGATCCGAGTTCGGCGTTCAGCTTGACCATTGCCGTTAACGCTATCGCGATGCCGCTCATCGGAGGCACGGCGACATGGCTGGGCCCGGTGATAGGTGCTCTGCTGCTGGGAACGCTGCAGCAGGTTGCCACTGTGACGATCTCGTCGGCCCTTAATCTGCTCATCGTCGGTGTGTTGCTCGTCATCTTCATCGCTGTCGCACCCAATGGAATCATCGGTTTCATCAAGGACATGCGGGAGAAGCGCAAATGATCGGATCTGCCATCCTTTCATCCCGCGGGGTTATCAAGCGTTTCGGTGGCTTTACGGCCTTGAATGGAATTGATTTCGACCTGGGAGATCGTGAGCGCGTCGGTTTGATCGGACCGAATGGCTCTGGGAAGAGCACGTTCGTCAATTGCCTGACGGGGGCCCTGCCGCATGAAGGAAAAGTCGTATTTGCGGATTCTGACATCACCACGATGCCCGCATGGAGGCGCGCGCGTGCTGGTCTCGCGCGGAGCTTTCAAATCCCTCGCCCGTTCCGCGGGTTGACGGTCCGGCAAAACATCGGCGTTCCGCTTTCGTTTATCTCCGGAGTGTCTGATCAGGACGAGTTAAACGCGAAAGCGAACCACGTTCTTGAACAAGTGGGACTTCTGTCGAGAGCAGATGCCAGTCCAAAAAGTCTGAGCCAGGTGGATTTGCGAAAATTAGAACTTGGGCGGGCCCTTGCAGCGCAGCCTCGCGTTCTCATCGCCGATGAAGCCATGGCCGGACTGTCGGATTCCGAAGTTGATGAGATTCTCGATCTGCTCATACAGCTCAACAACAGCGGCATCGCTATCATTCTGATCGAACACATCATGCGCGCAGTTATCCGCTTCTCCCAGCGCGTCGTCGTCTTCGTCGCCGGCGCGAAGATTGCTGACGGCGATCCGCGCGAAGTCTTGGATCATCCAGAAGTGGTGAGGGCCTATCTTGGGCAATAGTCTGACCATTGAAGGTGTCGATGCCGGCTATGGCGCTGTCACCGTGCTGTCGAATGTCAGCCTTCGGGCCGGCGATGGAGAAACTGTCGCTCTGCTGGGAACGAATGGCAACGGCAAGACGACGTTAATGCGGTGTGTCACGGGTCAGATCGTTCCGACTCGGGGGACGATCATCGCGGAAATCGACGGGCAGCGGCACAATCTTGTTGGTATGTCGACGGAGGACATCGTCGATATCGGGATTTCGCTGGTGCCGGAAGGCCGGCGGCTTTTTCCGAAGCTGACGGTTGAAGAAAACCTGACGCTGGGGGCTTATCGGAGAACCGCGCGCGCCCAGATCGCGAAGAACATCGAGTTTTGCTTCGAAGCATTCCCGCGCTTGAAAGAGCGCCGCAGCCAGATGGCAGGTTCGATGAGCGGTGGCGAGCAGCAGATGCTTGCGCTGGGTCGCGCGCTCATGGCCAGCCCGCGTATTCTTCTGATCGACGAGCCCTCGGTTGGCCTCGCCCCGATCCTCGTTGCACGCATGATTGACAAGATCGCCGAGCTTTCATCCGCGCTTGGCCTGACCGTTCTGATGGCGGAACAGAATTTCGAACAAGCGACCAGAATAGCGAACCGGGGTTACGTGCTTGTGCACGGGCAGGTCGCGCTTGCCGCTGACAGTGTTGCCGATCTGAGAAGCAGCGACGTGGTTCGCCGCCTTTATCTCGGGGGCGACTGAACTCCGCTTAATCCAGCTCGATCAAGAAGAATGGAGACGAAGGAATGGACATCAAGGTAGGCAAGGCAGCTATTGCCGAGGCGAGCGAGAAGCTTTCGAACTGGGGCCGCTGGGGTAAAGAGGACCAGATCGGGACATTGAATTTCGTCACGCCGGATCACGTGGCGCGCGCGGCGAAGCTCGTCAAGAAGGGAAAAGTCTTCGGGATGGGAATCCCGCTCGATTCAAATGGCCCGCAGAGCGGGTTGTTTGGCGGTCGCTGGAATCCCATTCACACGATGCTTGCAACCGGTACGGACGCGATCGCGGGTCGGCAGGATGAGATCAACCGGATGCGCTACGCCGATGATGCCATCAACATGCCGGTCCAGGCTGCCACGCATTGGGATTCGCTTGGGCACGTTTTCTATATCGACAAGATGTACAACGGCCACGATGCAAAGAACGTCGATAGCCGTGGCGTCCATCGGTTGGGAATCGAACACACCCGCGATCGCATGGTCGGGCGCGGCGTCCTACTTGACGTTGCGCGCTTCAAGGGCGTGGATTCGCTCGATGACGGTTATGCCATCTCCAACGATGAACTTGACGCCGTTGCAAAGAAGCAGGGCGTGACGATCCAGGAAGGCGACTTCGTCATCATCCGCACGGGTCACATGGAGCGCTGCATCAAGAACAAGGCGTGGGGTGGTTATGCGGGCGGAGATGCGCCCGGCGTCAAGTTCGAAAATTGCTATTGGAGCCACGACAAGAAAATCGCCGCGATCTGCTCGGACACCTGGGGCGTGGAGGTGCGACCGAACGAAGGACCGGAAGTTGCTCAGCCTTGGCATTGGGTCGTCATTCCCGCGATGGGGCTGACCATGGGTGAGATCTTCTATGTGAAGGAGCTCGCCGAGGATTGCGCGGCTGACAAGGTCTACGAGTTTATGTTTGCAGGTCCTCCGCTCGTGATCACCGGAGGAACAGGCTCGCCAATCAATCCACTTGCAATCAAATAACCTCTTGCGGTGCTTAGGGCCTGGTACGAGCCGGGCCCTAAGCGCGTTGTTCGGCGAACCAACTCGATTCCACAAGAGAG
This sequence comes from Bradyrhizobium sp. SYSU BS000235, assembly GCF_049747295.1. Taxonomy (NCBI): domain Bacteria; kingdom Pseudomonadati; phylum Pseudomonadota; class Alphaproteobacteria; order Hyphomicrobiales; family Nitrobacteraceae; genus Bradyrhizobium; species Bradyrhizobium sp. SYSU BS000235. The sequence goes on along the minus strand of NZ_JBMHJM010000001.1, from coordinate 1,099,537 downwards.
AAGCCTTCTCGATTGGGGCGTATGATGCAGTCTCGCTTGGTGAATTTCCGAAGGCTTTTAGGGAATAGGTCTGCGGCGCTTCATAGGAGCGTGCAGGAGAGTTTATCCAAAGCTAAAAGCTTGATGGCAAGATGTAGCGCGCCATCCAGATCTGCGCGATTTCTCAATCGTCAGCCCGCGATCCACATCTGGCTGCAATTTCCCCCATTTTGTTGAGGCACACTGCGAGAAGCCGCATCAATTGGTGCGTCGGACCTCTTTCTCGGAATCAATGGACGGAGCTGTCGTTGAGGCTCAGTTGAGCCAACGCGCATGAAGCCACGCGGGCGCGCCGTGAGTCCGATCGGCTGGTGAGGATAATCGGGACCCGCGCGCCCAACACGAGCCCCGCGCATTCGCCGCCGCCCATGTAGATGAACGACTTGTAGAGAACATTGCCGACATCGAGATTCGGCACCATCAACAGGTCCGGATCTCCGGCGACAGACGAGGAGATTCCTTTGGTTGCCGCGGACGCAGCGGAGATCGCGTTGTCAAATGCCAAAGGTCCGTCGATGACGGCACCGCTGAACTGGCCGCGATCAGCCATTCGCGAGAGGGCTGCAGCATCCAGGCTGGAGACGTGATCGGGGTTGACCGTCTCAATCGCCGACAACAACGCAAATTTGGGCGAGCTCAATCCGAGGGCATGCGCCAGTCCGATGGCATTGGCGAGAATGTCCACCTTTTCCTTTAAGCTGGGCGCGATGTTGACGACGGCGTCCGTCACCATCAGCGGCTTGTGGTAGGCCGGGAGGTCAAACCAGAAGACGTGGCTCATGCGCCGTGAGGTCCTCAAGTTGGCGTCGCGGGAGACGACCGCGCCCAGCAACTCATCGGTATGCTGTGATCCTTTCATCAGCGCGCGAGCTTCACCGGCGCCGATCAACGCGACCGCTGCGCGTGATGACATCACCGGGTCGTCCGCAGCCTCGACAATACGCAGTCCTTCAAGGCTGACTTTCAAGGTGTTTGCACACGCTTCGATTCTCTGGCGGGGGCCGACCAAAACAGGGTCGATGACGCCATCGTCGCGAGCAGACAGCGCCGCTGCCAATGAATCCGTCGAGCATGGATAAGCAACCGCGACCGAGAGGCGCCCTTTGCCGCGTGCTGCGGCCTCCAAGGCATCGAGCCTGTCGTAAGTCTTTTCACTCTGGCGCATGGTTGTTTTTTCCCGGCTACTCGATCAATGTTTCGGCTAGTGTCTCGGCGGCTTTCTGAAGAATGGGCAGCTTGGTTTGAATCTGTGCGAGCGGCAGACGCGTGACGGGGGCTTGAATGGCAAGCGCGGCAACGCATGAGCGCGCCTTGCCCTTCTTTTGATAAATCGGCACTGCCAGACAGACGAGGCCCGACATGAACTCCTCTCGATCGAGAGCAAATCCGTCGCGGCGAATTTCGTTCAGCTCGCTCATCAGAGCGGATGACTCAGTCAATGTATTCTCAGTCAGACGTTCCAAGACGATCTGGCGAAGCAGCGGATCGCGTTTGGCCGGCGGCATCATCGCGAGAAAAAGTTTGCCGCTTGCCGAACAATAGGCCGGCACTTTCGAGCCTTGCTGGAATGTGATCCGCAACGGCCACGTCGATTCCACCCTGTCCACATATGTGACATGTGTGCCGTCGAGGATGGTGAGATTGCATGCTTCGCCGACGTCCCGAACGACGTTGCGCAATATTTCGTGTCTGACTGCGCCATTTGGTTTATTCGCGAGAATCGCAAACGCAAGCTGAGATGCGCGTGGTGCAAGTTCGTATCGGCGGCCATCAAGGGTTCGCTGCAGCAGCCCGGCATCTTCGAGAGAAGCGAGCCACCGATGCATGGTCGGCTTGGGCACACTCATGCCTGTCGCCAATTCCGCAAGCGTCGCGGGATGCTGCATTCCAGCGACGGTTTCGAGCAGTGCGAGTGGCTTGAGGACGCCCTGTAAATCATTCATGGAGGAATTGTTATCATAAATTCCGTATAATGGAACGAAAAAAACAAAAAAATGAAAAAAATGTTGTGACGGGGATTTCGGCGTGTCATTGATGGCCGGCCCAACAAAACGCTGTGCCCAACCCCGCGGGGACGCCAGAGGAGACGCAACATGAAGATGACGACGGAAGAAGCATTCGTGAAAGTGCTGCAGATGCACGGCATCGAGCATGCATTCGGCATTATCGGTTCGGCGTTCATGCCGATTTCCGATCTGTTTCCTCAGGCCGGCATCACGTTCTGGGATGTGGCTCACGAGACCAATGGCGGCTTGATCTGCGATGGCTACACGCGCTCGACCGGAAAGATGGCCATGGCCATTGCCCAAAACGGTCCCGGCATCACGGGCTTTGTCACGCCGATCAAGACGGCCTACTGGAATCACACGCCGATGTTGTTGGTGACGCCGCAGGCCGCGAACAAGACGATCGGGCAGGGTGGTTTCCAGGAAGTGGAGCAGATGGCTCTCTTCCGTGACATGGTCTGTTATCAGGAAGAGGTGCGCGACCCCTCACGCGTTGCGGAAGTGCTGAACCGCGTTATCCTCAAGGCGAAGCGGCTTTCGGCCCCGGCGCAGCTCAACATTCCACGTGATTTCTGGACCCAGGTGATCGACATCAATCTGCCGGCGGTCGTGGAATTCGAGCGCCCGGCAGGTGGCGAAGCCGCTGTTGCGGAAGCCGCGAAGCTGCTGTCGGAAGCAAAGTTTCCTGTCATTCTGTCGGGAGCCGGCGTGGTGATCGGAAACGCGATCGATGCCTGTGTCGCACTGGCCGAGCGACTCGATGCGCCGGTTTGTAATAACTACCAGCACAATGACAGTTTCCCGGGAAGCCATCGGCTGGCGGTCGGTCCGCTTGGCTACAATGGATCGAAGGCTGCCATGGAACTGGTGGCCAAAGCCGACGTCGTGTTGGCGCTGGGCACCAGGCTCAATCCGTTCTCGACGCTTCCCGGTTACGGCATCGACTACTGGCCAAAGACCGCAAAGATCATTCAGGTCGACATCAATGCCGATCGTATCGGTCTGACCAAGCCGGTCACCGTGGGCATTTGCGGCGATGCGAAACAGGTGGCTCAAGGCATTCTCGCCCAACTCTCACCGAGCGCCGGCAACGCAGGCCGCGACGATCGCAAAGCCCTGGTGCATTCGACCAAATCGAAATGGCTGCAGACGCTGTCCAGCATGGACCACGAGGACGATGATCCGGGCACCACGTGGAATGAAGACGCCCGCAAGCGGGACAAGGATCTGATGTCACCTCGCCAGGCCTGGCGCGCCATTCAGGCAGGACTTCCGCGCGACGCGATCATCTCGAGCGACATCGGCAACAATTGTGCGATTGGAAACGCCTATCCGGCCTTCGATAAGGGCCGCAAATATCTCGCGCCTGGTCTATTCGGGCCGTGCGGTTACGGTTTCCCATCGATCATCGGTGCGAAGATCGGAAATCCGAACACGCCTTGTGTCGGCTTTGCCGGCGACGGCGCATTCGGCATCTCAATGAATGAGATGGGATCGGTCGGCCGCGAGGAATGGCCGGGCGTGACCATGGTGATCTTCCGTAACTATCAATGGGGTGCGGAAAAGCGCAACTCGATCCTCTGGTACGACAACAACTTCGTTGGCACCGAGCTCAATACGAGTTTGAGCTACGCAAAAGTTGCCGAAGGCTGCGGTCTCAAGGGCGTGGTGGTGAAGACCCAGGCTGAATTGACCGAGGCACTTCAAAAATCCTGCGAGGATCAAAAGAAGGGTATCACGACGTTCATCGAGATCCTGCTCAATCAGGAGCTCGGCGAGCCCTTCCGTCGCGACGCCATGAAGAAACCGGTGAAGGTTGCCGGCATCAACCGTGAAGACATGCGGCCGCAACAAGTTGCCTAAGCCGTTTCCATAATCTGGCTGGACCCAAGATGGCTGCGTTCGCGCAGCCATCTTTTTTTGATTCTTTGGGCGGTGTTACTTGGCGGGAACGAGTGAGGCGACGGACTCGACGTCGCCGAGCTCACGCGAGATGTGCTGTGCGAGCTGCTCCGCGGCTTCCGAAATCCCCTGGGGTTTGCGATGCATGACGAGCTCGATGGGGGGAAGCTTGGGCAAGCCATCCGCCTCGTCGAGACAGCGCAGGTTCGGAACGATCGCGCAGCGCGGAAACACCGACACGGCCAAGCCGGCAAATACAGCAGCCTGCAGGCCGGCGATGCTGTCGCAGACCGAGCGGATCGACCATTGGCGGCCTGCGGCGCCTAAGGCTTCAAGGGCGTGATTCCGATACACGCTGCCTGGAGGGAGCACCGCGAGAGGAATGGGCCTTCGCAGTTCGGGCGCGCTCCCCACGCCTGCGACCCAGACAAGCCCTTCGCGCCGCACAAGTTCACCACGCCGGAAGTCCGGTTGATTGGTCATCAAGGCGATGTCGATTTCTTCCCGTTCCAGTGCCGCGTGCAATTGAACGCTGCGTGTGCAGCGCAACTCAATCTCGACGTTTGGGTGCGACCTGGAAAATGTGTCGAGCACCTCCGGCAGAATGTAGGATGCGTATAGATCCGGCGTGCCCAAGGTGACGTGACCCGCAATATCCGGTGCCGAAAATCTGGCGCGCGCTTCCGCATTCAATTTCAATATTGCACGTGCGAACTCGAGCAGAACCTCTCCATCATGGGTGAGGCTTAACTTGCGGCGATTGTCGTCGAAAAGCGTTCGGCCAATCAGGTCTTCGAGACGCTTGATCTGATGCGTGATGGCCGGCTGGGTTCGTCCCACGCGTCTGCCTGCGGATGTAAGGCCTCCCGTATCAACGATTGCAACAAACGTTCTGAGTAATGCGATGTCGAGATCGTGGCTCAATGATAAATCCCGCGAATGATGAGAATGCAGATTATCGATTTCATGACTGACCAATCAGCGTTGTAGCGTACGCGAAACGATGGCCCTGCCAAGTTCGAAGTTGAAGTCCGAATTTCGAATTCAAAAGGCAGAGGTACAAATCGTGCAACATCGCTGGGAGGCGAACATGATGCTCATGCGGAACCAGGCGAGTCGTCTCGTCCTGCTCACCATCTGCCTAATGTATCTTATTTTCTACGTTGACCGCGTCAATCTCGCGACTGCGGCGCCGATCATGCAGAAGGACCTCGGTCTTACTGCAACGCAACTTGGAATCGCCTTCTCGGCCTTCGCCTATCCTTACGCCTTTTTCCAGATCGCGGGTGGGTGGCTCGGAGATCGTCTCGGGCCCCGCGTGATGCTGTGCCTCTGTGCCTTGATCGTCGGAGCTTCAACTATCTGGACGGGCGTGGTCGGCGGGTTGGTCGCTCTCTTTATCGCAAGGCTTAGTCTGGGCATTGGTGAAGGACCTGCCTTTCCGACCGCGACGCGAGCACTCTCCAACTGGATGCGACCTGACCAGCGCGCTTTCGCACAAGGTATCACTCACGCCTTTGCCCGCTTTGGCAACGCGGTCACACCGCCCCTCATTGCGCTCCTCGTCGTTGCATTCTCATGGCGCGTTTCGTTCTACGTGCTCGGTGCGGCAAGCATCGTCTGGGCGGTCTTGTGGTGGTTCTACTTCCGGGACGATCCACGCACGCACCCTCAGATTACGCCGCAGGATCTCGAAGGATTGCCGTCGGCGACTGTCGCGGCCACGCGAAAGGACGTGCCGTGGGGGCCTTTGCTCAAGCGCATCATGCCGGTCACGCTAACAGACTTTTGCTACGGCTGGATTCTCTGGTTGTACCTGAACTGGCTGCCGTCGTTCTTCATGCATGAGTTCAACCTCAATCTCAAAAAGTCGGCTTTGTTCGCTGCGGGCGTCTTCTTCGCTGGTGTCATCGGCGATACGGTCGGTGGACTTCTCAGCGATCGTATTCTGAGAAAGACCGGAAATGTCGGGAAGGCGAGAATCTCGGTCATCGTCCTCGGATTTCTCGGATCCTTCTGCTTTATGCTGCCGATCGTATTCGTCCACGATCTGACGACAATTGCGATCTGTCTAAGCCTGGCATTCTTCTTCGCAGAGTTGATCGTCGCACCCATCTGGGCCATCCCGATGGATATTGCTCCGCAATACTCTGGCAGCGCCAGCGGCTTTATGAACTTCGGCTTCGGTATGGCCGGAATCATCTCCCCCGTCGTGTTCGGCTGGGCGATCGATCTGACAGGACGATGGGACGTGCCGTTTATCGCTTCCCTCGGTGTTCTGTTGCTCGGCGCCGTCCTCGCCTTCACTACGAATCCCGGAAAACGCTTTGTCGATGTGAGGGAAAGTCAAAAGCCTCTCCCTGACACAATGCATGAAATGGCCTGAACAACCGGAGTTAGATATAATGAGTGCCATCCTTGAAATGGACAATCGACTGTCGAGTGCAGATCTTATTGCGAAAGATCTCATGCGCCGTGCGCGTGCCGCGCAGCAAGTCTTTGCTGATGCCAACCAGGCACGGGTCGACGAAGCGGTGCGGGCCATCGCCTGGTCGCTTTACAAGCCGGAGCATGCGCGCGAACTTGCGGAGCTTGCGGTCGAAGACACCGGTCTCGGTAACGTACCCGACAAGATCATCAAGAAGCAGCGCAAGACGTTCGGCACGCTTCGCGATCTTCTGCGAGCCAAGACCGTGGGCGAGATCGAGCGCGACGACAAGCGGGGCATCGTCAAGTTCGCCAAGCCGATCGGAGTCGTCGGTGCGATCACGCCGTCGACCAATCCCGGCGCGACACCCGTCAACAAGGCGATGATGGCGATCAAGGGCCGTAATGCCGTGATTATCGCGCCTTCACCCCTTGGTTACCGAACGACTGCTCTCGCCGTCGAGTACATGCGCGAGAGTCTCGAGCAGATTGGTCTCCCGAAGGATTTGGTTCAGATTCTTCCGTCTCCTGTGACCAAGGATACCACACAGGCGATCATGGAGGCCGTCGATCTCGTTGTTGTCACGGGTTCTCAGGACAATGTCCGGCGCGCTTATCACAGTGGCACGCCAGCGATCGGCGTCGGGGCGGGGAACGTCCCCGTCATTATCGACGAGACGGCGGACCTCGCATCGGCTGCCCAGAAGATCTGTGCGTCGAAGACATTTGACAACGCCACATCATGTTCTTCCGAGAACGCGGTCGTGATTGTGGAGTCCGTCTACGACGCGGCGATCGAAGCGCTGAAAAAGGCGGGTGGATATCTCGTCGATGGGACCCAGAAGCAACGCGTTCAAAGCGAGCTTTGGCAGAACGGAAAGCTGAACCGGCATCTCATTGCGCGCGATATGCCGGTGCTCACGAAGGCATTTGGATTGCCCGAGGAAGCCGCGAAATCGAAATACCTGCTGGTGGAAGAGAGCGGTATCGGAAAGGCATATCCACTGTCCGGCGAAAAGCTGGCGCTGGTGCTCACGGTCTACAGGGCTCCTGATTTTGAGGCCGCGACCCAGACGGTGCGGAAACTTCTCGACTATCAGGGACAAGGCCACTCGATGGGCCTCCACACGACCAATATGGAAAGGGCGCAGCAACTCGCTGAAGATCTTCCGGTGGTTCGCGTTCTGATCAACTTTGCGCACACCTTCGGCAATGGCGGCGGATTCGACAGTGGTCTCGAGTTCACGCTGACGATGGGATGCGGCTCCTGGCAGAAGAACAGCATCTCGGAGAACCTGAACTACAAACACTTCCTCAACATCACGCATCTCGTGGTTCCCATTCCCGAAGACAAGCCGTCAGAGGAAGAGCTCTTTGGCCCGCACTGGACCCGGTACGGGAAATAGGATCAGAACGATGAATTTCGAAGAATACGCAGCAAAGCAAAGTGTTCTGGCGTCCGCAGGGGTGCCTATTCCCAACGGCATGGTCTGCCGGAGCCCGGAAGAAGCATCCGCCGCCGTCGCGAAAATCGGCCCGTCCGTGATCAAGGCGCAGGTGCCGACCGGGAAGCGCGGCAAGTCCGGCGGCATCAAGATGGCGGACACGCCAGAGGATGGTGCCGCGACTGCCCGCCAGATCCTCGGCATGATGATCGGTGACAGTCGCGTGGAGCGTGTGCTGGTCGAAGAACGTTGCCCGATCGAGCGCGAACTCTATGCGGCCGTTCTCATCGATGTCCCGAGCCGAAGCCCTCTTGTCCTGTTCTCTACCGAAGGCGGGATGGACATCGAGGAGGTTGCCGAGCAGAAGCCTGGCGCGATCAGGCGACATGTTGTCGATCTCAAGCAGGGCTTTACGACGTCCCACGCGGCTGAGCTCCTCGCCGGTCTCAATCTCGGGCCAGCATCTGTCGACATCGGGGAAACGCTGGTCAAGCTCTATCGGGTCTTCTGCGACAGCGATGCCGAGCTCGTCGAGATCAATCCCCTGGCGCTTCTCAAGAGCGGCAAGGTCGTCGCGCTCGATTGCAAATTCACCCTGGACGATGCGTCGACCCTCCGTCAGCCCGAGCTCGTCAAAGTGGCGCATCCGCCCAAGATGACTGCTCTGGAAGAGCGCGGGCTTGCGCATGGGCTGAAGTTCATTCAGCTCGACGGGAATGTCGGCGTTTTGGCGAATGGCGCCGGACTGACGATGACGACGATGGATGTCATCGACCATCTCGGTGGGCGCCCGGCGAACTTTCTTGAGATCGGTGGCGAAGCCTACACCAAGGCCGAGGTCGCGCTTGATCTCGTGTTGTCGAATCCCGGCGTCAAAAGCCTTGTCGTTAATTTCTGTGGCGCATTCGCGCGCACCGATGTGATGGCGGATGGCGTGGTTCGCGCCTGGGAAACGCTCAAACCGAAGGTGCCGGCGTTCTTCTCCATTCATGGCACGGGCTCCGACGAAGCGGTCAAGCTCGTCCGCGAACGGCTCGGTATCGAACCTTATGATCTCATGGAAGACGCGGTGAAAGCGGCGATCGAGGCAGCACAATGATTTATCGACGTGGCCAAAAAGTTCTGGTGCAGGGCATCACCGGTAAACAAGGCTCGTTCTGGGCCGAGAAAATGATGGAGTGCGGCACCGAGGTTGTCGGTGGTGTCAATCCGAAGCGCGCCGGTGAAAGCCACCTCGGCGTTCCGATCTTTGGTTCGGCGGTCGAGGCGGCCAAGCAGACGCGCTGCGATGTGTCGGTCATCTTCATTCCGCCGTCGATGGCACGGGATGCCATTGTCGATGCGATCGATGCGGGTGTCGAAACCATTGTAACGCTAACGGAACACATTCCGAGCCACGATGTGCTGGACATCTTTGCCCATGCACGCCGGTCGAAGAGCCGGATCATTGGGCCCAATACCGCAGGCATCGTGACCCCCGGTGAAGGATTTGTCGGGATTATGCCCGGTCACAATCCGAATGTATTTACGCCCGGCAATGTCGGAGTTATCTCGCGAAGCGGCAGCCTGGGCACGCTGATGTGCCTGAATCTGACGCGTGCCAAGCTTGGACAGTCCGCCTTTATCGGCATCGGCGGGGACCCGATGATCGGGACGACGACGCGGGACGCACTCGAGGCGCTTGATCGCGACGACCGGACTGAAGCGGTTGTGCTGGTCGGGGAAATCGGCGGCACCATGGAGGAAGAAGCCGCGGAGTATGCGCGCACGATGAAGAAGCCCATTGTGTCCTTTATCGCCGGGCGCTCATCACCGCCGGACAAGAAAATGGGACATGCCGGTGCGATCGTAACTGGTGGCCGCGGTGGATATGCCTCGAAAAGAGCCGCGCTTGAGAAGGCGGGTGTCCGAGTGGCGAACACGCCGGCCGAGATCACCGCGTTCCTGTCCGAGGCGATGATGCCGGCATCCGCGGTCGGCAAGCGCGCGGCCGCCCGCTAAGGTTGCCTCGATCATTTGAGTGGCCAGGTGATACACAAGGTGAATCGCAGAACCGTCTTGAAAGACGGTCTCGCCGACGAGAAGATCATCATCACGCCGAATGATGCATTCTTCGTGCGCTATCACCTGGCTGACGTCCCGCTCGATATCGGTGATGCGGATGTCGGAAAGATTGTGGACCTACCTGGCCACGACTTACTGACGTTACCACCATGATCCGGAATTGGTACCTTCGGGAGAAAGGCTTTCTATGTCTGTCCTGAAGCAGGGTGCCACAGCCGATTCAGGCTGGCGCGCCGCCGTCATTCGTATCAAGCAACTGTTGCCTGGAATTCTGCTGAGCGTGCTGGTCGCGCTGCTCTCGTTCGGCGTTCAGGCCCTCGAAGAGCACGTCTTCAGTCATCCGTATATTGAAGCGCTCGTCATCGCGATTCTGATCGGAATGACCATTCGTTCGCTATGGAAGCCGGAGCAGCGGTGGCGCGCGGGGATCGCTTTCAGCGCAAAGCAACTCCTCGAAGTCGCAGTCGCGCTGCTTGGCGCGTCCATCAGTTTCTCCGCGATTGCGGCGTCTGGGTTTTCTTTGTTGGCGGCGATCGTCGGGACCGTGGCCGTCATGCTGATGGTCAGTTACGGCATTAGCCGAATGCTTGGGCTTCCCGTCAGGCTTTCGATCCTTGTTGCATGCGGCAATTCGATTTGCGGGAATTCGGCCATTGCGGCGGTGGCGCCGGTGATTGGCGCGAGCAGCGACGATATCGCATCGTCGATCTCGTTTACGGCAATCTTGGGTGTCCTCATTGTATTGGGCTTGCCGCTTTTGATCCCTCTGATCGGACTTTCGCCGACCCAATACGGAATTGTCGCCGGTCTCACGGTGTACGCTGTGCCACAGGTCTTGGCTGCTACAATACCGGCTGGGCTTGTCAGCACTCAGATCGGAACACTGGTCAAGCTGATGCGAGTTCTGACCCTTGGACCGGTCATGATCGGCTTTTCACTGTTTGGGCGGCATCTTCGGAAGACAGGCGAAGGGGACTCTTCGCCGGATCGCTTCAACATTTTCCAGCTGGTCCCCTGGTTCATTATCGGATTCCTCGTGCTGGCGGCATTTCGCTCAGCTGGATTTCTGCCCGAACAGCTCGTTCAGCCGCTCTTAAAGCTGGCTACGTTGCTTACGATTGTCTCGATGGCCGCTCTTGGCTTAGGCGTCGATGTTCGGGTCATTGGACAGGTCGGGGGCCGGGTCACCACCGCTGTTGTGCTTTCACTGACCTTTCTGCTGCTGGTCAGCTTGGCAATCGCCAGGCTGTTTGCCTGAGCGCGGCTAGCTTCATGAAGGCATAGCGCACTGACGACAGCGCTCGTGAATACTCAAGAAATTGATTTGAAATGCTTGAGTCAGGGAATAGCCTCCCGTCGTTTTCGGGAAGGGTCCACTGATGACAATAAAGCTTTATGCGTTTTGGCGTTCGATTGCCTCGTACCGCGTCAAGGTCGCGCTTAATCTTAAAGGAATGGATTTCGAGGATATTTCGATCGACATTCTGTCCGGCGAACAATTCAAACCTGGATATAGTGACGTCAACGCAGAACACGTCGTTCCGACGCTGGTTCACGATGGCCAGTCTCTGTTCCAGTCATTGGCGATCATCGAATATCTCGATGACATCCAGCCGGAACCGAGGTTACTTCCAACTGATCCGAAGGATCGTGCCTACGCCCGCGCCCTGGCGCTCGTGGCAATCGCCGATTCACATCCACTCATCGTGCCGCGGGTGCGCAAGCATCTCGCGCAAGCGTTCGGTGCCGATGCAAAGGCGATCGATGCCTGGGCTGGGCATTGGACGTTTGAAGGCCTGGCCACGTACGAACGGCTGTTGTCACGTCGCCCGGCCAAGCCTTTCGCGGTGGGTGAGGCGCCAACGATCGCTGACATCGCTATCGCGGGGCAGCTGATCACTGCGCAGCTGTTCCAGCTTGAACTCAAGGATTTTCCGCTCGTTCTCGAGCTTTCGGAGCGCTGTTCCGCGTTGCCCGCTTTCGCGATGGCGCATCCATCCAAGCAGCCTGATTTCAAAAAAAGCGGCGGCTCGCACTAATTGAGAGCGGTCGTGCCGGAGGCGATTTTGCCTCCGGCACTGATCGGGAAGCGTCCTCGTTAGAGATCGAGACCAAGCAGACGAATGGCATTGCCACCTGTCAGCTGAGCGAGCATGGATTCATCCATGCCGTTGACGCCGGCGATGTGGCCGATCGGATTGAATTCGGCCATGTCGAACGGGTAATCGGTGCCCATCAAGATGCGGTCAGGGCCAAAGACGTCAATCAGATAGGCCAGCTGATGATAGCTGAAGACGACGGTGTCGAGATAAACTTGGCGCAGGTACGTCGTCGGCGGCAACGGAAGATCGCCATGGCAGTCCTGTCGCGCACCCCAGGCGTGGTCGATGCGGCCGGAATAAGCGGGAAGATAGCCGCCACCGTGCACAGCCATCAGTTTGAGATCGGGGAAGCGGGCGAGCGTGCCGCTGAAGATCAGGTTGTGAAGGGCGAGGGTCGTCTCCAGTGGATTGCCGACCACATTGTTGAAGTAGAAATGGGTGAGCCGGTCTCCTTGCGTAAATCCGTTCGGATGCAGCATGATGAAGGCCCCGAGTTGCTCTGCCTTCGCAAAGAACGGCCGATACTTAGGGTCTGACAGCTCCTCTCCATCCACGTTGGTGAGTATCTGCACACCCTTCAGCTTCAGATGGTTCATGCAGTATTCGAGCTCTTTGGCGGCCAGTTCTGGTTCCTGCAGCGTGACGCCGCCTAACCCAAGAAAACGGTCGGGCTTGCGCGCGCAGAATTCGGCAACGCCCTCATTGGCGACGCGGTGTGCGGTTTCAGCGATTTTAGGATCAACGTAATAGTAGCACTGGCCCGGAGCGGGGGCGACGACCTGAATATCGATACCCATCCTGTCGAGATCGCCCAGCCGGCGATCAATCGTTGTCATGACCTCAGCGATATCCTTTTCCTGCCCCGCGTTGACCTCTTTGGTCGGATCGTCGGAAAAGTACCCCAGAGGAATCCGGCTCGGATCGATGTGCGGCTTTGCAATCTTGGCGGCTTCCGGAACGATGATATGAGCATGGATGTCGATGGTCGGCGATGACGGGCGGCGCGCGCGGCCGTCAGCGTCGTGAATGCGGGCAGCGGTCAATCCGTAACGGTTCTTTCGGTCGATCATTGTTCTTGCTCATGTGTTGACGAAAGGGGATTCGGGATTCGGCCGAGATCCGCCAGACAATGCTTGCTGTGCGTGTCGAGAAAGGCGCGGAATGAGGTGACCTGCCGTAGGGCAAGTTCGGAAGGTCCATGGCGGCCGCGTCGTCCGGTCGCCATGGAAATGCTTGCGCGATCGATCAGGATTAGTTCAGGCGCTGCTTTGTCGCGCTCGCGTACCAATCGAAAGGCTGATCGTTCGTGTTCAGCATCACGCTCTTGACGTCGAAATGGTCGTTGAACGATTCCGGACCGAACTCCCGGCCGATACCCGAGAGCTTGACACCGCCCCATGGCGACGCCGGATCGAGCCGGTGGTGGTCGTTGATCCAGACGATGCCGCAACGGATCGCTGCCGCGACGCGATGCGCGCGTGATACGTCCTTGGTGCGGATCGCTGCGGCCAAGCCGAACGGGGAGTTATTCGCCAGAGCGACTGCTTCCTCTTCGGTCGAAAACGACGTCACGGACGTGAACGGCCCGAACACCTCTTCCTGGAAGATGCGCATATCGGCCGTCACGTCCGCGAACACAGTCGGTTCGACATAGTAACCGCCGCTGTTCGACATGTGCTTCGGCACATCGCCGCCGGCGACCAGCCGGGCTCCGTCTTCACGGCCGAACTTCACATAGTTCAAGACGCGCTGACGCTGCTTTTCCGAAATGACCGGTCCCAGTTGTGTCGCGGGGTCGGTTGGATCGCCGATGCGGATCGACTTTGTCTTCTTGGCGAGCTTGTCGACAAACTCCTCATAGATGTCTTTGTGGACGATCTGCCGGCTACCGCAAACGCAGGTTTGTCCGGCACCGATGAAGGCACCGAACGCCGCATAATTCACCGCGCGATCAACGTCGAAGTCGGGGAAGGTGAGAACAGGCGTTTTGCCGCCGAGCTCAAGGGTCTGATGCGCAAAGTGCCGGCCGGCGCTTGCGCCAGCGATTTGTCCGGCTTCGGTGCCGCCGGTGAGCACGAGCTTGTTGTAATCGGGATGCTCGCACAGCGCCTTGCCGGTGGTCGGTCCAAGCCCCGTCACGATATTGAAGACGCCGTCGGGCAAGCCTGCTTCGGTGAAGATGCGTGCCAGCGCCAGCGTGGTGAGCGGGGTGTATTCCGACGGCTTGACGACCGTGGTGCAGCCGGATGCGAACACAGGCGCCAGGCTCTTGCACAGGATCATCAGCGGGTGATTGAACGGGGTGCAGTTGGCAACGACGCCGATAGGCGTGCGCAACGTATAATTCAGGTAGTCACCTTCAACCGGAATGACTGCGTCGCGGCGCGCAAGCGCAAGGCCGGCGTTATAGCGGAAGAACTCGGAAAGCCGGCGAAGCTGTGCGCTGGTTTCGCTGACAGGCCGGCCGTTGTTCATCGTCTCCAGCTGATAGAGCTCGTCGAGATTGTCCTCGAATGCGTCCGCCAGCTTGTTCACCAGCCGGGCGCGGGTGCGCACCGGCATGCTGCTCCATTCCTTGCTTTCAAAAGCCCGGCGGGCGCTCTTCATCGCGCGGTCGACATCGTTCTGTGTGGCATGCACGATCTCCGCGATGACCTCGCCGGTCGCGGGATTGCGAACCGGGATCATTTCCGGATTTTCGCCGGCAACTTCGCGGCCATCGATATACAGTCCGTGGGACTCGATTGTTGTTCCCGATCGTGTTTTTTCTTGAAGAGACATTTGACCTCCCGATGATCTACTATGGGCGTACGTTCAGGCTTTCAGGGCCGCCCATTCAAGCGCGGTGCTGAATCGTTTGACTGCCGCAGACACGTGAGCCTTCAGCAGGTTGGTGGCGACGCGCGCATTTCGCTCCTGCAAGGCGGAGATGATCGCGACGTGTTCTTCGACAAATTTGTGCGGATTGCGTCCACGCATGGATGCGACGCTCATGCGGGTCAAGCGGTCGGTCTCATCGATGAGATCGCACGTTGTGCGCGACATCCGCCCGTTGCCGGAGCAGCGCGCGAGAGCGCAGTGGAAATTCCGGTTGTAGACGATGAATTCGTTCTCGTAGTCGCCATCGAATTCGCGGAATTGGTCGAGTGCTTTGATCTGCTCGTCCGAGGCGTTCTTCACTGACTCCTGAATGCAGGCGACTTCGAGGGTGCAGCGAAACGCGAACATATCGCGGGCGTCGGTCAGGGAGACCGGTGAGACGCGGTAGCCCTGGCGCGGCATCACCAGGACGAGGCCATCGCGGACGAGATGCTGAAGTGCTTCGCGCACGGGGGATTTGCTGACCTCGAACTGCTGCGCGAGCTCTTGCTCCCGCAACTCGCTGCCCGGCGGCAGGTCGCACGTGAGAATGCCGCGCTTCAGTTGGTCGTAAATTCGCATCCCGTGCATGGCGTAACTGACACTTCTCCGGTTGAATTTAGATTCTGTAAGATATCACGAGGCTGACGTAAAGGTGCATTTCGACGGTATTGGAATATTGGAAAGGATCATCGTATCTACGTATCGCATTGAAAAACATGAGTAATATACAAGATCTCTGATAATTTCTCATTTGGCGTCGCGGATTATTGACTTCCCAACTCGGGTGGTGACATCTTACAAACTGAAAAAATAAAAAATCAGATGTATTAGACATCATTGGGAGAAACAAAAATGATGCGTTCCTGCGTCTTGGTTTCGGCTGCCCTCGTTTCATCGCTCGCACTGGCTTTGCCGGTGCAGGCGGCCGACAACGGTCCATTGAAAGTGGGCTTCATGACGGTGAGGTCGGGAGCCCTCGCGGCCGGCGGCCGGCAAATGGAAGAAGGGCTTGATCTGTGTGTGAAGGAGCACAACGGTGTCATGGCCGGGCGGCAGATCCAGGTGATCACCGCGGACACAGGCGGCCAGCCTGCGATGACCAAGACCAAGGCTCAGGAGCTTGTCGAGCGTGACGGGGTCAAGGTTCTGATCGGACCGCTCGCGGCCTTCGAGGCGCTGGCGATCGACGATTACATCAAGCAGAGCCAAACCCCGATCATTTCGCCTTCAGCCGCCGCTGAAGATATGACGCAGCGCAAGACCAACCCGTGGTTCGTCCGCGCAGTCGGTACGTCCGCCCAGGCGCATCATCCGCTTGGCGAATATGCAGCGAAGGATCTCGGCTACAAGCGCATCGCCATCATCGCCGATGACTTTGCCTTCGGTCATGAGATCGCGGCAGGTTTCCAGCGGGTGTTCGAACAGAATGGCGGCAAGGTGGTGCAGAAGCTCTGGGCGCCCTTGAACACCGCCGAATATGGCTCCTACATCACGCAGATCGATCCGAAGGTGGATGCTGTCTTTGCCGCATTTGCGGGTGGCAATGGCATCAAGTTCCTGGGCCAGTACAAGAACTACGGCATGCAGATGCCGGTGCTCGGCGCCATGACCACAGTGGACGAGGGCATTCTGAAGCGCATGGGCGATGAGGCCGTCGGCGTCGTCTCTGCTGGCTGGTACAGCGCGGCCATCGACACCCCGGCTAATAAGAAGTTCGTCGCGGCGGTGCGTAAGGCCTACAATGCCGATCCGGGTTACTACACCGTCGGCGCGTATATGGCCTGCCAATTCCTGAACAACGCTCTTGAACAGGTCAAAGGCAATACCGATGACAAGGCGGCGTTCATGAAGGCGCTGCGCAACGTCAACATTCCCGACAGCCCTTATGGACCGGTCAAACTCGACAAGTACGGTCAGCCGGTTCTCGATATCACGATCCGTAAGGTCGAGAAGAAGGATGGTCAGCTGCGGAATACGGTCATCAAGACCTATCCGTCCGTGAGCCAGTTCTGGACCTACAATCCGGAGGAGTTTCTCAAAAATCCGGTTTATGCGCGGGATTGGGCTCCGGCCAAGTAACTGCGCAAGTAACTGCGGTTGAGTTCGGAGAGATCCTCATGAACTTCTGGGTGATTCAAGGATTGAACGGCCTTGCGTTCGGATCTCTCCTTTTCATTCTTGCTGCCGGCTTCTCGCTGATTTTCGGATTGATGCGCATCGTGAACCTATCTCACGGTGCGTACTTCATGCTCGGCGCCTATGTCGGTCTGTCGGCGATCGAGGCCGGCATCAATTTCTGGCTCGCGATCCTGATCGGTGGCCTTGCGGTCTGCATCCTTGGCGCTGTCATCGAGCGTCTGATCCTGCGCCGTCTGGCGGGGCAGCCGCTGGCCCAGGTTCTCGTCACGCTCGGCATCGCCTTCATCATCGCCGATGCCTGTTTGTGGATATGGACCGGAGATCCCCGGCCTGTGCCGATGCCATCTGAGCTTGGCGGTGTATTCCGCGTGCAGACCCTCGCTTTTCCCGTTTATCGGTTGTTTGTGATCGCTGTCGCTTTTGCTCTCGCCGTAGCGCTGTGGCTGTTGCTTGAGCGCAGCCGGATCGGCGCCATGATCCGCGCGGGTGTTGACGATATCGACATGGCGCGGGCGATGGGCATTCGAACGTCGTTTCTGTTTCCTCTCGTATTTTGCCTCGGCTCGGCCCTTGCAGGTGCGGGAGGTGTGTTGTCCGGCCCGATCCTGTCGGTGTACCCCGGACTTGATTCCGACATGCTGCCGCTCGCGCTCGTGGTTGTCATTCTTGGCGGTGTCGGCAGTCTTCTTGGCGCCTTCGTGGGCAGTCTGATCATCGGCTTCATCTACAGTTACGGTCAGGCACTTTTTCCGGACCTCGCATACATGATCCTGTTTCTGCCGATGGTGCTCGTCTTGACGCTGCGGCCAACCGGACTTTTCGGGAGGCAGGCGATTTGACCCGGACATTGCTTCTTTGGCTCGCGGGCGCAGCGGTGCTTATCGCGTTGCCTCATCTGATCGGCTCGGACTACTACATCAATATCGCCAGCCAGGTTCTGATCGCGGGCATCCTTGCGCTCAGCCTCAATATTCTGATCGGCTTTGGCGGGATGATTTCCTTGGGGCACGCGGCTTATCTCGGCACAGCCGCTTATCTGACGATCTATCTCACCACTCAGGCCGGCTTTGGTCACATCGCGGGTGCGCTGCTCGCAATCGGCGGGACCACGGCGCTGGCCATGCTGTTCGGTTTCCTGTCCTTGCGCGCTTCTGGCCTTGGATTTCTGATGATTACGCTGGCGCTTGGTCAGATCCTCTGGGGCATTGCCTACAGGTGGGCAAGCCTGACCGGCGGCGACAATGGCCTCGGTGGCCTCACACGGCCACACCCATTTGGCATCGATCTCGCCAACCCCACGGCCTTCTTCTACTTCGTGCTGATCTTCTTTGTCATCGCGCTGCTCAGCATCGCGCGCTTCATCCAATCAGGATTCGGCCAAAGCCTGCAGGGCACCCGTGACCAGCCGCGTCGCATGCGGGCGCTCGGATATAATGTATGGCTGATCCAGTGGTGCAGCTTTGTGTATGCCGGGTTCTGGGGAGCCGTCGCGGGCCTTCTCTACGCCTACTATCACCAGTTCGTCAGCCCTCAATCCCTTCACCTGACGACGTCAGCGGAAACGCTGCTGATGGTCATCGCGGGGGGAACAGGGACCTTGTTCGGTCCGGTCGTGGGTGCAGCTCTCGTCGTCATTCTGAAGAACGTCATCAGTGCGTACATCACGCGCTGGGTCATGCTGCTCGGATTTGTCTTCGTCGCCATCGTCCTCTTCATGCCTGAAGGATTGGTCCCCGGTATCACGCGCCGCGTGCAGGCGATATTCAAAGGCAAGAGCCGTTCAGAAGATGCCTCGCCACTCGCATCCATTGCCGAGGACAACGCGACATGACCACGCCTGCTCTCGAAGTCAAAGGACTGGATCGCTTCTTCGGTGGTCTGCCGGCGGTCAAAGATGTGACCATGACGGTGCAGCCGGGCGAGCGCCGGCTGTTGCTCGGCCCGAACGGCGCCGGCAAGACCACGTTGTTCAATCTGATCGCGGGCGACTTTCCACCAACTCAGGGCGCTATCCGTATTTTCGGCCAGGATGTGACGCGCAAGTCGCCCAATCAGCGCACGCATCTCGGCATGGCGCGCACCTATCAGATCATCACATTGTTTGCGAAGAACACCCTGCTGCACAACGTGGTCATTTCACTGATGGGGTTGACCGATCTGAGGTTCAATCCGTTCTCTGATCTTCGCCGCCAGACCAAGCTCTGGGATGAAGCGCAGCGGATGCTTGGCCTGGTGGGATTATCGCATCTGGCCGAAAGAACCGTCTCGGAGACCAGTTACGGCGAGCGGCGGCGGCTGGAAATCGCGATGGCCTTGGCGCAGAAGCCGAAGCTCCTGCTGCTGGATGAACCGTTGGCGGGGCTGTCCGCGGATGAACGGGTCGATGTGCAGCGGTTGCTGCAGTCCATTCCGCGCGATGTCACTATTATCATGATCGAGCACGACATGGACGTGGCGCTTGCGTTCGCGGACTTCATCACCGTGATGCAGCGCGGACAGGTCGTGGTTGAGGGGACGCGCGCTGAAGTCGTGGCCGACCCCAAGACCAAGGAGGTTTACCTTGGCCACTGATGCGCTCTCGATCAACGGGTTGAATGCGTTTTATGGCGAGAGCCATATCCTGCATGATCTTTCGTTTCGCCTGAAAGAAGGACAGGTGCTTGGATTGCTGGGGCGAAACGGTGCCGGCAAGTCGACTTGCATCAGCGCTATCGTTGGCCTTGTCCGCGCGCAGGCCAAAAAGATCGATCTGTTCGGCCAATCCATCTCGGGACTGACGCCGGAGACGATTTCGATCCGGGGAATTGGCCTCGTTCCGCAGGGACGGCGCATCTTTCCGTCTCTGACGGTTTACGAAAATCTGACGGTCGCGGCGCGACGCAACCGCACCGCCGCGCAGACCGGCTGGACGCTGGATGATGTCTATTCGGCGTTTCCGCGGCTGGAGGAGCGCCATCGGCAGCTCGCCGGATCTTTGTCGGGAGGCGAGCAGCAGATGCTCGCGATCAGCCGGGCATTGATGACCAATCCGCGGCTTCTGCTGCTCGATGAGCCCTCGGAAGGGTTGGCGCCGCAGATCATCGCTGAAGTTGCCGCTGTTCTGAAACGGCTGAGAGAGAGCGGACTTTCGATCATTCTTGTCGAGCAGAACATCAAGCTTGCGATGGAAATCGCGGACGAGGTCCTTGTTTTAAATAGCGGCCGGTTGGCTCACGCGGGAAGCGTCGAGTCATTCCGGTCCAATGAAAAACTCATCGAGCAGTTGCTCGGCGTCTACTAAAGAGGTGAGGCATGGCTTCCATTAAACTGAGCGAAGGAACGCTTGACGTTGTCGATACCGGCGCCGGCAAGCCGCTGCTTCTCCTGCATTCCCTGCTTGCGGATCGCTCGATCTTCGATCGGGTTGTGCCAGCTCTGGCCCGGGAGCGCAGGGTGATCGTGCCGGATCTTCCCGGTTTTGGAAATTCTTCGTCTGCGGGTGCGACGATCGAAGGGATCGCCGATCGCATCGCCCTTCTGTTCGACGCACTTGATCTCAGGAACACGGCCGACGTGTTGGGTAATGGCTTTGGCGGCTTCGTTGCCAGTACCTTGGCCGTTCGCCATGGCGCGCGGTTCGATCGGCTCGTCCTGGCAGATACCGGCGTTGGTTTTCCTGACCCTGGCAAACAGGCGTTCTATGCGATGGCCGAACAGGTTCGGAAAAATGGCATGGAGAGCGTAGTCGATGTCGCGATGAAGCGTCTTTTCCCCGAAGACTTCATTGCGGCTCATCCTGATGTGGTTGCTGAGCGTCGGGCAGCGCTGGTCAAGACCAACCCGGAGTTCTTCGCGGAGGCTTGCCAGGCCCTTGCTGCGCTCGACTTGAGCGGGCGTGTCGGGACAATTTCCAACCCCACGCTGGTTGTCGTCGGTGAACTTGATGTTGCTACGCCGCCTGTGATGTCTCGCGATCTCGCTGCGGCGATCCCGAGCGCAAAGCTCGTTGAAATGCCTAATTGCGGCCATGCCCCGATGGCTCAGGCGCCGGAGTCGTTCATTGATGCGATTTCCGGATTTCTTGGTTTAAAGCAACAGTCGCGTCCGAAGACTGAAGCATAAGGTCGAGAGATGCCGAGCATTCGTGTTGGCCGCTATGATCTAAATTACCTGGATGAGGGACAGGGTACGCCCATCGTTTTCATTCACGGCCTTGCCGGAGACCTAAGTGGGTGGACGGCTCAGGTGAAAGCTCTTCGCGACCGTTACCGGGTCATCGTCTTCGACAACCGCGGTGCGGGCAAAAGCACCCAGGTCGATGAACCGATCAGCACGCGTGACATGGCCCACGACACGATCGGCCTGATGGACGCGCTGGGTATTTCCGGCGCGAACGTTGTAGGGCGGTCGATGGGAGGCGCCATCGCGCAGCACATGACGCTTGAGCGGCCCGATCTGGTTCGGTCGCTGATCCTGTGTGCGTCGTTCGCCAGGCTTGATCCTTTGGGTGTCCGCGTTCTGACGAACATGCGCGAAGTGCTCGAGTGGCGGGGCAGCTGGTCCGATCACGCCAAGCACTCTATCCAGAATTTCGTCGGAAGCGCCTATTATAACAAAGAGCCAGAGCAGATTGCGCGCATCCTCAATCTGATCGGCGGGGAGACGCGACTTCCGGCTTGTTACGTTCGCCAGAATTGGGCGTGCCTGGAGCACGATACACTCGACCGATTGTCATCCATCAAGCTACCGGTCCTGATCATGGGCGGCGCGCAG
The DNA here is from genome assembly GCF_049747295.1 of Bradyrhizobium sp. SYSU BS000235. Lineage (NCBI taxonomy): Bacteria > Pseudomonadati > Pseudomonadota > Alphaproteobacteria > Hyphomicrobiales > Nitrobacteraceae > Bradyrhizobium > Bradyrhizobium sp. SYSU BS000235. The sequence goes on along the minus strand of NZ_JBMHJM010000001.1, from coordinate 1,077,799 downwards.
GATCCCATCTGCTCTCCGACCTGTACGTCGTGGATGTCAGAGCGACTGACCAATTCCCGTACGGTGATGTTCAACGGGTGCAGCCACTTCTTCCCCATGGAGGAGCCCGCCAGGTTTATGGCTGAACTGGAGGCGTGGCTTGCAGCCCATTCCGGGTAAATTGTCTCGCTAAGCATGCGAGGCTGATGCCGTGCGAATGGTGCAGCACTGGCAGGCTGATCGACAGCCCTGAGGCTGTTACCCGACGCGCACTTTCACGGATTGCAAAGCTCAAGCGCAACGCGTTGACCCTGCAGCTCGGCTGTCGCTAGCTTCGCCTCGGTATGGACGGCCGAACGGAGAAAAAGAATGGCGAAGTTCAGGGTTGTTACACCGGCCGGTGCGAGCTTCACGGTGGCCGGCGGCGGCTATGCACTGGAGAGCGAAGCGCTGACTCCCCTCGGCGCAGAGATTGTCGAAGCCCCAACCGATGAAGCGGGCTTCATAGCCGCGGCTAAGAATGCCGATGCCATCTATGCAAAGGGCATTCGGATGTCGAAACAAATCATCGACAGTCTGGAAAACTGCAAGGTCATCACGCTCGGCAGCGTCGGTGTTGACAGCGTCGACGTGAAAGCCGCCACCGTTCGCGGCATTCCTGTCACCAATATCCCGGACACGTTTATTGAAGAAGTCGCCGACCACGCTATGGCCCTGTTGCTTGCGGGATTCCGGCGGGTGGTGGTCCAGGACAGGATGGCGAGAGATGGCCGGTGGGCTGAAGGCCGCCCGGCGTTATTGAAAATTCCCCGGCTGGCGGGGCAAACCTTGGGCTTCATTTCTTTCGGGCGTGTTGCACGAGCGGTTGCCCGGCGCGCGGCGCCATTCGGCCTTCGCATGGTCGCCTATGATCCGTTCATCGAAGAAACGTTGCTGTCGGAGTACGGCGTCCTGCCCGCGACATTGTCGGAGGTTCTGTCGCAATCCGACTTCGTCTCAATGCATGCGCCGGCGCGGCCCGAAGTCCATCAGATGCTGGGCGAGCAACATTTCCGGCAGATGAAGCCGTCCGCCATCTTCATCAACACGGGCCGTGGCACGACCGTTGACGAAGAGGCAATGATCAAAGCCTTGCAGGAGGGATGGATCGCCCACGCGGCGCTCGACGTTCTCTACAAGGAGCCGCCGTCGCACAACAATCCGCTCTTGAGCATGGACAACGTCACACTCTCGGCTCACGTTGCATCCGCGTCGGCCCGCTTCGATGAGGCCCGCAAGCGACGGGTCGGCTACGAATTGTCACTCGTTTTGTCGGGTCTATGGCCAATGAGTTGCGTGAATCCTTCGGTCCTGCAAAATACCAACCTGCGTCGGTGGCAGCCGATTGGCTTGGATCGCGGTCCAAACAGCTGAGCCGAGCCCCGTCGTGATCATTGGATTCTGCTTTTGAAGTCGGAAGGCCGGAGAGATTATGGGTAAGTTGAGCGGACAGGTTGCGTGGGTTACGGGGGCGGGCAGCGGCATCGGAGAAGCAGCTGCGCTGGCGTTGGCCGAAGAGGGGGCTACCCTCGTTGTCACGGGACGGCGAAAAGAGCCGCTGCAGTCGCTGGCCGCTCGTATTCAGGCAAATGGCGGGACGGCCGAGGTGGAAGCCGCGGATCTCACCGATGCGTCTGCCATCGATGGCGTGGTCAAGCGAACTGCCGAGAAGTTCGGTCGGATCGACATTCTGGTCAACAATGCGGGCGTGAACATCCAGGAGCGGAGCTGGGGCAAACTAAGTTCATCAGGCATCGATGCGCTTGTTCAGGGCAATCTAACATCGGCCTTCAACTGCGCCCGTGCGGTGTTGCCGGTCATGCGAGCTCAGGGCGGTGGTCAGATGATTCATACATCTTCCATGTCTGGCCGGAATATCGGCCCCATGGCTGGACCGGGCTATATTGCGGCCAAGCATGCAGTCGTCGCGATGAGTCACAGCATCAATGTCGAAGAGTGCATCAATAACATTCGCAGCACCGCTTTCTGTCCGGGCGAAGTGAACACGCCCATTCTCAAGAACCGGCCGAACCCGCTGTCGGATGAGGATCTCGCGCGGATGCTGCAGCCGGAACATTGCGGCGACATGATCCGATACATCGCCTGTTTGGCGCCAGGCGTGACCATGAATGAAGTGTGGCTGACCCCGACCTGGAATCGCGGCTATGTCGCAGCGCTGGGACGGAAGCTTTAGCCAGCGGCGGTGCGGCTTTAGGTTGTCAGACCCTGCCGTTGGCGCTCCGGACCCGTGCGGAAGCCGTTTGCTGCTGAGCTGCGAGGCTGTAATTGGCGGCGGCTTGCGTGTAGTCGGTGAACTCCTGCGCACTCCAGTCGCTACCGAGCAGTCCAAGCGTGTCTGAAATTTCCTGAGTGGTTGCCAGAAGTTTCGGTAGGCACTCTTTATCCCGGTTGGGCGGTAGTCGCTTGCGGGTACTGGCAATTGCGATGGAAAATCGTACCTGTCCTTTGCTGTCGAAGCAGGGTGCCGCCAGTGCGCGATCACCCGCGAGTAAGCCTTCGCCGTCGCACATCGCCCAACCGCGTGTACGGACAGCGGCAAGTTCATTGAGAAGAGCAGGTACATTCTTCAGGGTTCGGTCGGTGTAGCTATGCATGCGACGGCCGCGATAGAGCAGCTCGATTTCCGCGCGCGAGCGCCAGGCCAGAAGCGCCTTTCCGGCCGCAGACGCATGGGCGTCGACCATCGCTCCCAGCATTTGCAGGCCAGGTTTGGCGACGCCCGCTTCAGCGCAAAAGCGAGCCTCGGCTCCTTCGAGGACAGCCATGCGGATGGTTTCGTTCAGTTCCTTGGCAAGGCGGAGCAGGCTCATGCGCGCCCGGTTACCGATACCTTGGACCACCCGGTCGGGGCTGCCCAAGCGAAATGCGTTCAGGCTCAACACATACCGGCGCGTGGCATCGATACGGTAAACGAAGCCGCGGCTGCAGAGCACACGTAAAATCCGGTACACCGTGCTGGCGTCCAGATCGGCCGCGCGGGCAATTTCCGTCAGGGTCAGTGCCTTGTTTGTATTGCCGAGAAGCTCGAGGATTGTCAGCGTTCGTCCAACAGAGCGATTTTGGTGAACAGGCATACAGTTCATGCTCCCCAGACTGAGCGGCTGTCGCCGAAATCGGGTTCGGCATACAGGCCTTATTGCCGTTTCCTCGCGTGCATCTTGCGGTGCACTTCAACAATATTGTTGAGAATAATGCACAGTGACGTCGCGCCTTACAAGTCTCTCTCCGCATCGTGGCGATGCGGGGAGAGCGGGCCTCGAACAATGTTGCGGCGCACTTGCGGTTGCGCACGTCTCATTTTCGCACCGTAAAAACGTGAGGCGATTATGCAAGATGTCTCGCACACTAGAGCGTTAGCCTGACCCCGCATTCGCTGAGGAGTGTCCGATCGTCACGCGCGCCGATGTCAGTTCGGCTTCGCAAGACGCTGTCCCGGATAAGCTCAGGATTTCGGGGAGGAAATGCATGTCCATGCCACTGACAAATCAACAAGCCGGAGAAATGAGCGAGGCGGAATGGCAAACACGGTGCGATCTCGCCGCGCTGTACCGCATCGTCAACCACTTTGGTTGGACGGATTTGCTGCAGACGCACATGTCCGCGCGGGTTCCCGGTGAGCCGAATACCTTTCTTATCAATCGGCTTGGCGACATGTTTGATGAGATCTGCGCATCGAACCTCGTCAAGATGGATCTTGACGGACATGTCATCGGAGACCCCGCACGCTTCAACAAGGCCGGCTTCACGATTCACAGTGGTATCTACAAGGCTCGGCCGGATGCGAATTGCATCATGCACACGCATACGCGCGCCGGCGCGGGTGTTTCGCTGTTGCGAAATGCCCTGCGGCCGATCAGTCAGGACGCATTGCATGTCATCGATGACGTTGTCTATCATGAGTACGGAATCCCTGCGACGCAGGAGGAGTGCGACGCTTTGGGACAAAGCTGTCTGAAAGGCACGTCCGTTGTTCTGCTCAACCACGGGCTTCTGACCTTTGGCCCTACGATTCACGGAGCGTTTGAACGACTTTATCTTCTGGAACGCGCGTGTGAGGTCGAACTCATCGCTCGTACCCTGAATGAGCCACCGGTGATGATCGCTGAACATATCGTTCAGCACGCAGCTGTCCGCATGAAGAAAATGCGCAGCTCGGACGAGTTTGGCATGCTTGATTGGCAGGCCTTGTTGCGGCTGATCAATCGATCGGGCGAAGACTATCGGAGGTAAAATTGTCTGCGCGGCGAGGTGCTGAGTTACGGGGGTGCCTGTCGTACTCAACAACTAACAGGGGTCACTCTTTGCGCGGAATGAAAAATTCCGTCGTTCTGGTTCGACGTGCGGAAGGTGACAGATACAATCCCTTGATGCGTCAACAGCCCGCCAAGAGGTTGATGGCGAACCAACAAGAGCACTAACAAAAACACCAACAAGAACAATGGCAACAATAAATGTTGCCGTTTCGCGGGAGGGGCGATGGCAAGCGTCGACATCCGAAACGTTCGGAAAGCTTTCGGAACCGTGCATGTCCTGCATGGCGTGAACGTCGATATCGAGGACGGCGAGTTTGTTGTGCTCGTCGGCCCATCGGGATGCGGCAAGTCCACCTTGCTGCGAATGATCGCCGGTCTGGAGCGAATTACGAACGGAGAAATTCGTATCGGTCCGCGCGTTGTCAACGATGTCCCGCCCAAGGAGCGGGATATCGCCATGGTGTTCCAGAACTATGCGCTTTATCCGCACATGACGGTGTTCGACAACATGGCTTTTTCATTGACGCTCGCAAGCAGCCCGGCGACCGAGGTCAAGACAAGGGTCAATCGCGCGGCGGCAATTCTGGGACTTGGAGAATTGCTGGAACGGTATCCGCGGCAACTATCGGGAGGGCAACGACAACGCGTTGCCATGGGTCGGGCGATCGTGCGCAACCCGCAGGTGTTTCTGTTTGACGAGCCGCTCTCCAATCTCGACGCCAAGCTGCGGGTGCAGATGCGGGCCGAGATCAAGGACCTGCATCAACGTCTGAAGGTCACTACTGTTTACGTGACCCACGATCAGATCGAAGCAATGACGATGGCCGACAAGATCGTTGCGATGAACGGCGGCAACATCGAGCAGATCGGTTCACCCCTCGAACTGTATGACCGGCCGGACAATTTGTTTGTCGCAAGCTTTATTGGGTCGCCTGCCATGAACCTGATCAAGGGAGAGGCGATGGGCGGTCAGTTTCGGACATCTGACGGAACGATGCTGCCGCTTGCTGCGAATTTGGCAGTACGCCAGGCAGTTTATGGCATTCGTCCCGAACACATCCATCTTCAGCCTGACAATGGAATCGAAGCCAAGGTTCATCTGGTCGAGCCGACGGGCTCCGAGACGCAGGTCACGCTTCACATCGGAGCTACGCCGTTGGTTTGCGCATTCCGTGAGCGGTTTGACCTGCGGCCGGGAGAAACCGTTCGGATCATGCCGGATTTCACAAAAGCTCATTTGTTCGATGCGGAAAGCGGCAAACGCCTGACCGCCTGATCAGCAATGCCAAGGAGGACATCATGAAGGATTTCAGCCGTCGCGACGCCTTGAGCCTGGGACTATCTGCAGCCGCCTTGGCTGCCACTGGCACATCCGCGCAGTCAGCGATCAAGGTCGCGGACGTTGCTGCCCCCGATCTCAAGATCGAGAAGGGCGCTTCTCTTCGCATGCTGCGGCCGGTACGCTTTGTTCAGGCCGACGAAGATGTTTTCCGCGCCAACGCGAAGCGGTTCACGGAGAAGACGGGGGTCGACATCAAAGTCGATTTCGTCGGATGGGAAGATATCAACCAGCAGACGGCGGTGACTGCGAACAGCGGGGCCGGCCCGGACATTATCATCGGATTTTCAGACGCGCCGCATATCTATATCGACAAGCTGATCGAGCTGACAGAAGTGGCGGACTATCTTGGCAAGCGGTACGGCGGCTGGATGTATCTGGCCGAGAAATACGGCAAACGCCACAAGAGCAACGCGTGGATCGGGTTGCCGTTCGGCGCGAGCGGCGGCCCACTGGTTTATCGCAAGTCGCTGGTCCAGGCCGCAGGATATTCGTCGGTCCCCGACGATCATTCAGGTTTCCTCGATCTTTGTGAAAAGCTGCACAAGGCAGGCAAGCCTGCCGGCTTCGCGCTGGGGAATGCCGTGGGAGACGGCAATACGTTTGCGAGCTGGTTGCTTTGGTCCCACAACGCGTCGCTCCTTGATGAGGAGGGAGCTGTCATCATCAACAGCAAGGAAACGCTCGCAGCGCTCAATTATTTAAAAAAATTGTATCCCACACTGATTGCCGGTGTGACCTCGTGGAACGATGTCAGCAACAATCGCGCCTATTCGGCCGGCGATTGTTCGATGACGACGAATGGCGTGTCGCTCTATTTCTCGCTGAAGAAGGATCCGGCAACAGCCGCGCTCGCCGAGGATACCGACCACCAGAAAGTGCCGCTCGGTCTTGCGAAGTCATCGCCCATGGCCGGGCTGACCTTGAATGCCATGGTGTTCAAGCACAGTCCTTATCCTAACGCGGCGAAAGCGTTTCTTCAGTTCATGCTTGAACGTGAGCAGTACGAAACATGGATCAATGCCAACAGCGGCTATTGGGCCCATCCGCTCACGGCCTATGGCGATTGCGAGGTGTGGTCGGGAGATCCAAAGGTCAAGATCTTCAAGGAAACGATGAACAACCGATACTGGAACGGCTACAAGGGGCCGATATCTGCGGCCAGCGGTGCTGTTGCGGCTGACTATGTCTTGATTCAGATGTGCGCGGCAGTTGCAACCGGTGCAGCCACGCCGGAGGAAGCAGCCAAGGAGGCGGAGCGTCGCGCAAAGCGATACTTCCGCCGATGAGCGAGAGCCGCCAGCCTGTTTTCAGTTCAGTTTGCATCAGGACAATTAGATGTCTCTGACAACAACACTTCCGCGTGGTGCCGACCGGTCCAAGCCAGGGCCTCTGGTGAGGCTCTTTGACTACAAGCCGTTCCTTATCGCTGTCTGCCTTACGCCTGCGCTCGGGCTGCTGCTGGTTTTCCTGACCTATCCGCTGGGACTTGGCGTCTGGCTGGCATTCACTGACACCACGATCGGCCGGCGCGGAGTCTTCGTCGGGTTCGAGAATTTTCAGTACCTGCTCACTGATCGGTTGTGGTGGAACGCCGTCTTCTACAGCGTGGTTTATACCGGTGTTGCCACCATCGGAAAATTCTCTCTCGGATTTTGGCTGGCGCTGCTGCTCAACAATCATTTCCCGTTCAAGAGTATTTTGCGTGCCATTGTGCTCTTGCCCTGGATCGTACCCACGGTCCTTTCGGCGCTTGCGTTCTGGTGGATCTATGATCCACAATTCTCGATCATTTCGTATCTTCTTGTAGACGTTTTACACGTCCGCACCACGAATATCGATTTTCTGGGTACACCGTGGCCGGCTCGATTCTCTTTGATCGCAGCCAATATCTGGCGCGGAATTCCCTTCGTCGCGATTTCACTTCTTGCCGGGCTGCAGACGATATCGCCTTCGTTGTACGAAGCTGCGATGCTCGATGGTGCGTCGTCGTGGCAGCGGTTCCGCTATATCACGCTCCCCATGATGATGCCGATCTTGGCGATCGTGATGACATTCTCGATCATCTTCACGTTCACTGACTTCCAATTGGTCTACGCAATCACGCGCGGTGGGCCGATCAATTCGACGCATCTCCTGGCGACACTGGCTTTCCAGCGTGGGATCGCCGGCGGCGAATTAGGTGAGGGAGCCGCCATTGCGGTCTCGATGATCCCATTCCTCGTGTTCGCGACATTGTTCAGCTACTTCGGTCTCGCCCGGCGCAAGTGGCAGCAAGGAGAGGCCAATGACTGATACTGAGGTCTTGGTTCAGCCGGTGAAGGCAGCCCGCGTGGTGAATTCCGCATCTGCCGTGCCGGACACGATGCCCTGGGATACGCGCGCCCGGCGCACGGTGACGATCTATCTGCCGCTGGCGTGCTTCGTGATCATCCTGTTGTTTCCGTTCTATTGGATGGCACTGACGTCGTTCAAGCCGAACGCTGAATTGCTTAATTACAAAGCGCACAACCCGTTCTGGGTCAGCTCTCCGACGCTCGCGCATATCAAGCATCTGCTGTTCGACACCGCCTATCCACATTGGCTGATGACGACGATGCTGGTTTCGGTTGGCGCAACGTTCATTTCGCTGATCTCGAGCACATTGGCGGCCTACGCAATCGAACGGCTCAGGTTCAAGGGTAGTCCGTACGTCGGGCTTGGGATCTATCTCGCCTACCTTGTGCCGCCGTCGATCTTGTTCATTCCTCTGGCCACCGTTGTGGTGCAATTGGGACTGTTCGACAGTCCGTTATCCTTGATCCTGGTCTATCCCACGTTTCTGGTGCCATTCTGTACCTGGCTTTTGATCGGCTACTTCAAGTCCATACCTTATGAGCTTGAGGAGTCGCTTTGGTTGACGGCGCAACCCGTCTGCAAATCCTGCGGCGGATTACGCTGCCGCTGGCCGTTCCTGGCCTGATATCCGCAGGCATTTTCAGTTTCACTCTGTCTTGGAACGAGTTCATCTATGCGCTGGCTTTTATTCAGAGCAGCGCGAACAAGACTGTTCCCGTCGCGATCTTGACCGAACTTGTGTCCGGGGACGTTTACCAGTGGGGCGCGCTGATGGCCGGATCGCTTCTTGGATCATTGCCGGTCGCGATCTTCTATTCGCTGTTCGTCGATTATTACGTCTCGTCGTTGACCGGCGCGGTGAAGGAGTAATCCAAACGCTACCGATGATTTGAACCGCACATTCGGTGCGGTTCGTGTCGCTTGAACGCGCATCAATTGTCGGAGCTGGATAACGCAGCTTTCGTTCATCCTTTCGAAATGGCGTCTGTTGGCGAGCGCGGTGCGTCATTTGCGTCGCAGCATCTGGAACGAGGAACAAAAAAATCGAACATCTGCAGGATTGTTATTGGATTTCGTTCTTTCTGGCGGGAATTTGATTGATCTCCTTCCCATCAGCCCGTAAATAATCGCGCGAAAACTTGATAAAGCGCTTGATCCCGCAGTTTTGTCATAGTGCTCTAGTCCACATGTCATAGCTGCAATGCCGTTACTCAGGTCGTCGCCGATCTGATTTTCAGCCACAGATGTCCGCGCGATCTGCGAATTGCCGGCAATTGCACTATTGGACTGCCAGTGTTGACTCGGAATGCCATCGATGCCGCGGCACCTCGCTACGATCAGCGGGGTTGGACGCAATGGCCACAGAATGAAGAGTACAGCTTTCATTTCATGAAAGTATTGGGCTCTGCCCAGGAGGGCGGCAGCACCATTTCCGAATGTTTCATGACTGCGAGCAGGATCGCAGCCGGCGACGACGAAAGCTGGTATCGGGAATGGAAGAGAATTGCTGACGTCAACAAGACGCGCGGAGATTTAGCCCTTTCGGAGGGCCACGCGCTAACGGCTCAAAGCAATTGGCTTCGGGCCTCGAATTACTATCGGACAGCGGCCATTTTCCTCGAGGCAGACGACCGCAGGCGCAAGCCCCTTCTCGACCAGATGCAGGCCTGCTCGCAGCTCTATATCCGGCACCTTTCGCCTGGTGGCGAGATCCTCCGGATCCCTTGCTTTGAGGGCAGCTACGTGGAGGCTTATTTCCTCCGCGCGAGCGTTTCTACCGCGCCGGCGCCCGTCGTTATTTGCGTCGGAGGCCCAGACCAATTCAAGGACGAGCACCTCTACAAGATCCACCGTGAGGCTCGCGCCCGGGGGGTATCGCTCCTGCTGGTGGACCTTCCGGGACAAGGGGAGAGCCCTCCAACCAGGGGGGGCGTGCAGTATCAGGTTGAAACAGCCATCAGTGGCTGCTTCGACTACCTGATGACCCGCAACGACGTGGATGGGCAACGGATTGTCATTTGGGGCGACAGTCTGGGTGCGGCTTCCGCGTCGAGGGCCGCGAGTGCTGATGATCGGTTCGCGGCAGCCGTGTGCGATGCCGGCGTGTGGGATAGCCTCGGGCGACACTTTATAATGGACCGCACCTCGGATGAGGGCGAACCCGCCGAGGAGGCCGGCCGCGATGCCTGGAGTCCCGACGTTTTGGCCCAAATTGGCTGCCCTACGTTGGTGACGCTCGGCGAGCACGACTGGCTCGATCATCGCCAATTTTCTAAATTCCAGCATTATTTCAGTAGTTTAGGTCGGGACGTCACATTCAAATGTTTCTCGGCCGCGGAAACGGCTGCGTCCCATGCGCACTCGGACAATCCGACGATCGCGAGCGAGTATATTTTCGACTGGATATCCAGCCGTCTCAGCGCGCTCTGAAATCGGCGAGGATTTTCAAGTCTCTGCTGCAATTCTCAGAAGCGCCTTCCCCATTCGCTCTTTGAGCAGGGTCAGCTTGTCGGTGATGTTGCGCAGTTCGCCCTCGCTGAAATCAGAGAAGATGAAGCTCTCTGTGGTGGACTGCCGCGCGTAGAGGCTGGCGATCTGCTTGCTGGCTTTGTCCGTCAACGACATCAAGACGACCCGGCCATCCTCCTCAGAGGGAATTCGACGCACAAAGCCGTTCTTTTCCAGGCTCTTGGTCTGGGTCGTCACAAAGGACGGGTCGACATGGAGCTTGGTTGAAACTGCCCTGACCGACGCCCCTTTGCCCCGGTCGAGGTCATTAACGGCCATCAAGATCAGCCATTGCGGTGAAGTGATTCCAAGGCTGCGGGCCCAGATGGACCGGATTTCCTCAAGATGGACATTGATGGAAATGATGTCCCAAACGAACTCGCGGACGAGTACGTCATCAGGCTGGTCGATCGTCTGTTTACCGCTGGCCTCAGCGGGCGAGCCTGACGCGAATTTCCTGGCCAATGACTTACGGTCTGCCATTCAACCCCAACCTCGCAGATTGTAACCGAAGGTTAGGGCTCTCGCCCCGGCGATGCAATCAGCCTTTTACCCACAGGGACTAAGTGCCGCTGTTGCGGAGAAACCACACAATTGGGGCCAAATGAAAGCATGAGTAAATCAATTGTTGTGCTCACTTAAGTTTTACAGTCATCTGACTTTGACGATTGGGGGGGATTCCCGGGGTCGTCCTGTTTGGAGGTTTCGCTTAAGTCGCTCGCGTTCAAGCGGGAGTGTCCGAAGGCGCGAGGCGGCCAGGCGGTTAACGGAAGAGCTGAGGTCATGTGGATTGCCACAAAAGGCCAACGCTTTTCTTACAGAGCAAACTTGGAGGTTTTATGAGCAAGATTAAGAGCCTTATCCTGGGTTCGGCCGCGACTCTCGTCGCCGTCGCCGGGGCACAGGCAGCTGATCTTCCGGTGAAGGCGAAAGCCGTTCAGTACGTGAAGATCTGCTCGCTGTATGGTGCTGGATTCTACTACATCCCAGGCACCGACACCTGCATCAAGCTGGGTGGCTACATTCAGGCTGACGTGAACATCGCCAGCAACAACTACAACAACCCGCTCAGCGGCGGCAGCTTCGCTGGTGTCTTCACCGGTGGTGGTACCTATGCCGGCGTCAACGGCAACCACAATCACGATTCCGACAGCTTCACCACCCGTTCGCGCGCGCAGTTGAACCTCGACACCCGCACCGCGACGGAATACGGCGTTGTCCGCACCTACTGGAGCAGCAACTTCGAACACAGCACGGGCTTTGGTCCGTCGTCGGGTAACCTGACGGTTGACTTCGCGTTCGTGCAGTTCGCCGGCTTCACCTTCGGTAAGGCGATCTCCAACTTCACGACGCCTTGGAGCGCTTACACCGCGAACGTGAACACCTCGGCCTACATCGGCGGTCAGGACAACGCGACCGGCATCACCCAGGCTGCCTACACCTTCCAGTTCGGCAACGGCGTGTCGGCACAGCTCGGTGTTGAAGACAACAAGACCATTCAGCGCGCTCCGATCCTGAATGCTGCTTTTACTCCGTTTGGCGTCGTGACCGGCTCGACTGGTGCTCCGTCCTCAAGCAGCCTTATTGCGAGCGGCGCGTACGGCACGGGCGGTCAGCTCTCGCCTGACATCGTCGGCAACATCCGCATCGATCAGGCGGCCTTCACCGCCCAGTTGTCGGGTGCCTTGCACAACGTCAACGCCAACTACTACACCGCTGACGAGCGCGATGGCCGCCCAAGCGACAAGTGGGGCTTCGCTGTTTCGGGCGGCTTGCTGCTGAAGAACCTGCCGACCGGTCCCGGCGACAAGTTCTCGGTGGACCTGACCTACACCGAAGGCGCACCGAAGTACGTCATCGGCGGCACCGTGGGCAACGGCTACAACATCTATGGTAGCTCCGACGTTGGCTACGAATCGTTCGCTGCGGGCTCTCTGTTCGATGGCGTTTACGGTACCGGTACCAACATCGAGCTGACCAAGGTCTGGGGTGTTCGCGCCTCCTTCCTGCACAACTGGACCCCGAACTGGGAAACCGGCGTGTTCGGCGGCTACACCCATGTTGACTACAACGGCAATGCAACGGCGCTCATGAACACGCCGGCTATCCTTGCCGCTCTTGGTGCAGGCAGCTCCTACAACCCAGATTTCAACATCTGGCAGATTGGTACCCGCACGGCATGGACCCCGGTTAAGAACCTGACGTTCTCGGGCGAAGTGCTCTACACCAAGATCGATCAGACCAGCGTTGGCACGATCACTCTCCCAGCTGGTGGTTTCAATCCTACCGCTGCGTACGAGTTCAAGGATCAGGGCGTGTTCACCGGCAACCTCCGCGTTCGCCGCACCTTCTGATCGTGATCGCCTAACGGCGTGACGATTTGAACCAAGATCCCCGGCGGGAAACCGCCGGGGATTTTCTTTTTAGGGGCTTGCTTGGCTTGCGTTAATCGCTGACGATTCCGTGAATGCGTGACTAAATCAATTAATTGACTAAGCCGTGCGACCATGCATAAATGGCCCCAAGGTAGCGGCCGCTGCCTTTGTTTATGTGAGACGTCAGTCTTAACGTAAAACCTCCAAAGCCTCCGGCAATGCCCTGCCGGAGGTTTTTACGTTTTGGGACAGTGGAAAATCCGCGAACAGGGCGAATCACGCCGCAAAGGTCCTTCGCCGAATCGGGGGAGGGCGGTCAGCTTGCGGAACTCGCGGTTTTGGAAGAAGCAGCTAGCAGCGCGGATCAGCCTGCGGTTCGCGGCTCGTACCGCCCCAGACCTTCGGCAATCCTCGTCCTCTGGCTTGTATTCAGGGCCGATCCGGCCGCGATATCGAACCGAAATACTGGAACAGGAATGGAGAGTTGATCTCCCGGGCGCCGGCTCGCGATGTCCTGGATTGTCCCGATCTGGATTTAGGCGATGCCATTACGATGCTTCTTCATGGTCGGGGCCGCGAGCGCCCTCCATGGTTTGGGTGTGATGGATATCGTACTGAACAAGGAGATGGTCCAATTCACGCCCGAACAGCTGGGCCGTGCCCGTAGAAAGCAGAGTTCGCGTTTTAATCAGGAAGGCCAACTCAAGGCGGCCGCAGGCAGCGCACTCATGCCCCCACGGTCTGGCGCTCGTACCATCCAAGGGATTCGGCCGTGGTCGTCTTCGGCTTGTATTCACAGCCGATCCATCCGCGATATTGAATCTCGTCGAGATATTGAAACAGGAATGGATAGTTGATCTCGCCGGTGCCGGGCTCGTGACGCCCTGGATTGTCCGCGATCTGGATATGGGCGATGCGATCAAGATGCTTCTTCATGGTCGGGGCCAGATCGCCCTCCATGATTTGCATGTGATAGATATCGTACTGAATAAAGAGATTGTCCGACTTTACGTCCGAAATGATCTGAAGAGCCTGTGCTGTGCCCGTGAGAAAGAAACCGGGGATGTCGCGGGTGTTGATGGGCTCGATCAATAACCTGATGCGCTGCTTGGCCAGAGCTTCCGCTGCGAACCGGAGATTTGCGACCAGAGTGGCATGCAGTTCCGCAGGATCAGCGCCTTCAGGCGTAAGACCGACGAGACAATTTAATTGCCGGCAGCCGAGAGCCTTCGCGTAGTCGATGGCGTGCATCACGCCGTCGCGAAATTCCTTCACACGATCGGGAAGAATCGCAATTCCTCGCTCACCCGCGCTCCAATTGCCGGCAGGCAGGTTGTGCAGCACCTGCGTCAATCCATGTTGCTGAAGCTTCTCCGCCAGTACCGCTTTGTCGAATTCGTAGGGAAAGAGATATTCGACGCCGCTGAATCCCGCCTCCTTGGCTGCCGCGAAGCGGTCAAGAAATGGCAATTCGTTGAAGAGCATGGTGAGGTTGGCAGCGAACTTGAGCACGGCGAGTGTCTCCGAATCCAAAGTCCGCCTCATCGTGTAGCGCCTCCCTGGCGGACTTCGGATTTGAGAGGACACTAGAAACTTATGACTCTGGCGTGGTTCAGGTTCAGAAGTTCGCTTGAGGGCCTCGCAGGGAAAACCGCGCGAACTTCTGAACCACCACGCCAGTGTCCTTGTCTTCGTTGGATGTTGCCGGGCGAGCCCCTTCGGTACTTGCCCGGCCGATACGAGTGGCGCCAGTGTCGTCAGGTCACGCGGGCAGGAGCTTGCCGCGCGATGGGGCCGTCGGGCTGGGCGGAGCGTCATCGAGCGGCAGATCGAGCACTTCCTCGAATTCGACAACGTTGTCGATCTCCGTGCCCATCGCGATGTTGGTGACGCGTTCCAGTATGAACTCAACCACCACAGGTACGCTGTGTTCTGTCATCAGCTCACGGGCTTTTGCGAAGGCAGCCTGGGCATCCTTCGGATCCGTCACGCGGATTGCCTTGCAGCCAAGGCCTTCCGCGACTTTCACGTGATCGACGCCATAGACACCGATCTCCGGCGCATTGATGTTCTCGAACGATAGCTGCACGTGATAGTCCATGTCGAAGCCGCGCTGAGCCTGGCGGATCAATCCGAGGTATGAGTTGTTCACGACGACATGGATGTAAGGCAGCTTGAATTGCGCGCCTACAGCGAGTTCTTCGATCAGGAACTGGAAATCGTAGTCGCCGGAGAGCGCAACAATCTGGCGATTGGGGTCGGCCGCGCGCACGCCCAAAGCGGCGGGGAGCGTCCAACCGAGAGGGCCGGCTTGGCCAGCGTTAATCCAGTTCCGCGGCTTGTAGACACCGAGGAATTGCGCGCCTGCGATTTGTGAGAGGCCTATGACGCTGACGTAACATGTGTCGCGGTCGAAAGCTTTGCTCATCTCCTCGTACACGCGCTGCGGCTTGATCGGGACGTTATCGAAGTGGCTCTTGCGCAGCATGGTCCGCTTGCGGTCCTGACAGGCTGCAGGCCACGCCTGGCGCTCTTTCAGCTTGCCGGCTTTGCGCCATTCCTTTGCGACCGCGACGAACAGTTCGAGCGCCGCTTTGGCGTCGGAGACGATGCCGAAATCCGGATTGAAAACCCGTCCGATCTGCGTGGGCTCAATGTCGACATGTACGAAGGTGCGGCCCTTGGTATAGGTGTCGATCGAACCGGTATGCCGATTGGCCCATCTATTGCCGATGCCGAGTACGAAATCAGATTCGAGCATGGTTGCGTTGCCATAACGGTGGCTGGTCTGAAGGCCGACCATTCCGGCCATCAGAACATGATCGTCCGGGATCGCGCCCCAGCCCATCAGCGTCGGCACCACAGGAACATTGACGATCTCGGCAAACGCCACGAGAAGGTCAGACGCATCGGCATTGATGACACCGCCACCTGCAACGATCAGCGGGCGCTCAGCCGCGTTGAGCATGTCGAGCGCTTTCTCGATCTGCTTGCGGGTCGCCGCGGGTTTATAGACGGGGAGGGGTTCGTAAGTTTCGTCGTCAAACTCGATCTCGGCGACCTGTACGTCGAGCGGAAGATCGATCAGCACCGGACCGGGCCGGCCCGACCGCATAATGTGAAAAGCCTGGCTGAACACACGCGGCACCAGGGCAGGTTCGCGCACGGTCACAGCCCATTTGGTGACAGGTTTTGCGATCGCCTCGATGTCGACGGCCTGAAAATCTTCCTTGTAGATACGCGCGCGGGGCGCCTGTCCGGTGATGCAGAGAATCGGAATCGAATCCGCGATCGCTGAATACAGACCCGTGATCATGTCGGTGCCGGCGGGTCCTGAAGTACCGATGCAGATTCCGATGTTGCCTGCCTTGGCGCGCGTATAGCCCTCCGCCATGTGGGACGCGCCTTCGACGTGGCGGGCGAGAATGTGGTTGATAGACCCGCGCTTCTTCAGCGCCGAGTAGAGGGGATTGATTGCAGCGCCTGGTACACCGAAGGCGCACACGACGCCTTCCTTTTCCAGAATTCGTACAGCCGCATCGATTGCCCGCATCTTTGCCATGTCACGCTCCGACAGTTGGTTTCCGGAGTGAGAGCATCACCGACTGCTTCCGCTGTCTCAACGCGCGCTTATTTGTTTCTCACGATGTGGCACAGGGTCTGAAACGCACGCGTTATCAACGAGCTAGGTTGCTTTCGATTTGAAAGAGCGTCGAGCCGTCGTTGGCGCGCGACTAGTCAACATCCCTGTCGTGAAACAAGTTGTTTTGCAGTTTGGCTCAATTATTTCGGCGCAGCCGGCATAACTCCGCCAAGCGCCGTGGTCAGTTCATCTGCGACCTGTCGCACGAATTGGCCCAGCACCGGCAGACGATCGTCGGGAACGCGGGACGCTTTGCCGGACACGGAAATCGCCGCGAGAGGTTCGCTGCGATCATCATAAACGACGGCCGATACGCAGCGCAGACCGACCTGTGCTTCCTCATCGTCAACCGAATAGCCGCGCTCGCGGATATCGTGGAGCGATTTGCACAGCTCACCAGCCCGCACGATCGACTTGGATGTCAATTTCGGCATGCCTTCGCGTCGAATGATGGCGAAGACATCTTCCTCCGAGTATGTGGACAAGAGGGCCTTTCCCAACCCGGAAGCGACCATCGGAACGCGACCGCCAACCTTTGTCACCGACCGCATGATTTCGCGGCTCTCAAGACGGGTTAGAATCACCATGGCGCCTTCATCAACGGCAGCGAGGTTGGCCGTTTCACGGGTTTCGTCACGAAGCCTCCGGAGAAACGGCATTGCCTGGGTCACAAAATTCCTACGGCGGGCGAATGTCGCGCCAACTGCAAAGCTCTTTGCGCCAACATGCCAGGTCGCCCCTTCACGATCGAATTGAACAAAGCGTCGGTTCTCGAGCGTTGTCAGCAGTCTGTGAATAGTGGAGGGAGAAAGGCCGGTCCGGATCGCCAGATCTGTCAGCCGGTAGCC
Organism: Bradyrhizobium sp. SYSU BS000235; assembly: GCF_049747295.1. Classification (NCBI taxonomy): domain Bacteria; kingdom Pseudomonadati; phylum Pseudomonadota; class Alphaproteobacteria; order Hyphomicrobiales; family Nitrobacteraceae; genus Bradyrhizobium; species Bradyrhizobium sp. SYSU BS000235. The sequence goes on along the minus strand of NZ_JBMHJM010000001.1, from coordinate 1,060,457 downwards.
TTCGTCGTCTTCCGCAAGCGTCTCGATCAACAACAGTGCGCGGTCGACGGATTGTACGCCGCCGTCCTTTACTTCGGAATCCGTATCTGTCGCGGGGCGTGGGGTGACGGCTTTCCGTCTGATTGCATCTTTTTTCATCGCTACCTACTCCCATCAAATGCGGAATGAAGGTCGCTTTGCGTTGGATCGGTTCGATCCATGATTGACGGCTTGGTCGAAAATGCCGCCCCGGAGGCCGGAGCGGCATTTGGATTGTGGCTTAGAGCAGGCCTGCGCCGCGTGCCCACTTGTACTTCGCGCCGAGCACTTCGACCGGAAGTTCGGTGGAGTAGGCGTAAGCCGGGATGCCGTTCTGGTAGAGATATTCGGCGGCTTCCTCGACTTCGACGTCGCCGGCAAGCGATGCGACCATCGGCTTGCTGATGCCCTTCGCTTCCATCTCCTTCTTCACCTCGACCATGTTCTTGGCGAATACCATCGGCGGAGTGACGATGGTGTGCCAGTAACCGAGGATCAGGGAGTGAATGCGATCGTCCGACAGGCCGAGCTTGACGGTGTTCACATAAGTGATCGGCGGTTCGCCACCGGTGATGTCCACCGGATTGCCGGCTGCACCGAATGGCGGGATGAACTTGCGGAACGCGGCGTCGAGATCCGGCGGCATCGCCATCAGCGACAGGCCGTTGTCAACCACCGCGTCGGAGAGGAGCACGCCCGATCCACCGGCGCCGGTGATGATCAAAACGTTTTCTCCCTTCGGCGTCGGCAGCACCGGGATGCCGCGCGCGAATTCGAGGAGCTGACGAAGCGAACGGGCGCGGATAACGCCGGATTGCTTGAAGACATCCTCGTAGATCTTGTCGTTGCCGGCGAGCGCGCCGGTGTGCGACGACGCGGCCTTGGCGCCTGCCGATGTACGGCCGGCCTTGAGAACAACGACCGGCTTTTTCTTGGAGACGCGCTTGGCGGCTTCCGCGAAGGCGCGGCCATCCTTCAGATCTTCGCAGTGCTGCGCGATGATCGTCGTGTTCGGATCCTGCTCGAAGAAGGCGAGCAGATCGTCCTCGTCGATGTCCGACTTGTTGCCGAGACCGACGATCGCCGACACGCCCATCTTGGCCGAACGCGAGAAGCCGATGATCGCCATGCCGATGCCGCCGGATTGCGACGACAGCGCCGCCGAACCCTTGACGTCATAGGCCGTGCAGAAGGTCGCGCAGAGATCGGCCGGCGTATAATAGAAACCGTAGATGTTCGGTCCCATCAGGCGCACATTGTACTTCTTGCCAATCTCGACGATTTCCTCCTGCAAAGCAGGCTCGTTCGCTTCGGCAAAGCCTGACGGAATCAACACGGCGCCTGGGATTTTCTTCTCGCCGCATTCGGTCAGAGCCGCAGCAACGAGCTTCGCAGGAATTGCGAACACAGCGGTATCAATCGTATCCGGCACGTCCTTGACGCTCTTATAGGCCTTGATGCCCATGATCTCGTCAGCCTTCGGGTGGATCGGATAGATCTTGCCCTTATAGCCGCCGTTGATGAGGTTCTTCATCACCGAATTGCCGATCTTGCCGGCTTCAGCCGATGCGCCGATGACGGCGACGGCCTTCGGTTGCATGATGCGGTTCATCGCGGTGACGATTTCTTCGTTCGAGCGCGGCGCGGGGCGCGGCTTGTAATCGAAGTCGACGACGATGCGGACGTCAGCGGCGATCGCATCCTTCTTTGTTGCGAAAACCGGGTTGAGATCGAGTTCAACGATTTCAGGGAAATCGCTGACGAGTTGCGAAACGTTGACGATGATGTCAGCGAGCGCGTCGCGGTTCACAGGGTCGCCGCCGCGGACACCGCGCAGCATTTCGTGAGCCTGGATACCGTCCAGCATCGAGAGCGCATCGTCGCGGGTCGCAGGAGCAAGGCGGAAGGTGACGTCCTTGAGGACTTCCACGAGGACGCCGCCGAGGCCAAAAGCCACCAGCTTGCCGAAGGATCCATCGGTGATCGAACCGACGATGACCTCGGTGCCGCCCAGCAGCATCTGCTGGATCTGGATGCCTTCGATCTTGGCGTCAGCCTTGTACTTCTTCGCGTTCGCGAGAATGGTGTCGTAAGCCTTCTCGGCATCAGCTGCGGTCTTCACGCCGACAATGACGCCGCCGGCTTCGGTCTTGTGGAGAATGTCCGGGGAGACAATCTTCATCACCACCGGAAAGCCCATACCGGTCGCGATTTTCGCGGCATCGGCGGCGGACTTTGCCAGACCTTCTTTTGGAACAGGAATGTTATATGCGTCGCAAACAAGCTTGCCTTCCGGGGCGGTGAGGCTGTTGCGGCCGTCTGCCTTCACCGCATCAAGAACTTTCCGGACCTCGCTTTTTGCTTGTTGTCCGACGTCAACTTTGCGGGCTGCGTCCTGTGAATGAGCCATTGCTTCCTCCTGTCACGTCCTTATTAAGCCTGGATCGCGCGCAAGACTCAGGACGGTTTACTCGCGCACTTCAATTCCACATTCTGATATCTATCAACGCGAGACCGTTGACGGATTCGGCTCAGCCAACCGTTCGATCAAAGCCATCATGAAGCCTAGATAAGATCTGTGCAGGCGGTATGACCGACCTTGGCATTTGGTATGCCAAGAACCAAAATGTCAAGCGCGTTAATCGAGCGCCGCCCGTCAATACAGGTCAACTTGACATGGTGGCATCTGGTATGCCAAGTACATAAACCTTACCCACCGTGGTATTACCGCCTCTCTAAAGAGGGGAGATGATTCATGGCTACGCAGAAAATATCGAAGGCGCCTTTGACCGATACCGATATCGCGATCGTTCGGATTGCGCCTGAAGCCAGTTTCAAGAACAAGGCCTATGAGGCCTTGAAAGATGCCATCCTCAAGATGGACATCTACGCCAATCCTGAGCCCGTCATGCTCGACGAGCGCGCTTTGTCTGAGCATCTGGGGGTCAGCCGTACACCGATCCGCGAAGCCATCGCGATGCTCGAGCAGGATGGCTTTGTGAAGACCGTGCCACGCCGCGGTATCGTTGTCGTACGCAAGACCAAGACAGAAGTTGTCGACATGATCCGCGCATGGGCTGCGCTGGAAAGCATGGCGGCTCGCCTCATCACCACGACCGCGCGCAAGAAAGATATTTCGGCGCTGCGGACTTTCTTTAAGGACTTCAACAAGGATCGTCTGCCGCAGGACCATATCGGGGAGTATTCGAAAGCGAACATCGCTTTTCACCAGGCTTTGATCTCGCTGAGCGAGTCGCAGGTCCTGGTCGATATGACCAACGATATTCTTCTGCATGTGCGCGGTTATCGGCAACTGACCATCGGGCGCGAAGAGCGCATGTCGACGTCGTTGACTGAGCACATGGCGATCATTGAAGCGCTTGAAGAGCGAAACACCGAGCTGGCAGAGAAGCTGGCGCGCGATCACACCCTTGGACTTGCGACTTATGTCGAGACGCATGGCCAGGAAATCTTCGGTTAGACCAACATCAAGAAAAGGTATCAGGGAGGCCATTGATGCTGACGACGGCAAATAAGCCAGAAACGACAGGCGCAGACGACCAGCAGGAACTGACGGATGGCTTTCATCTGATCATCGATGCGTTGAAGCTCAACGGAGTCGACACGATCTATGGCGTGCCAGGTATTCCGATCACCGACTTCGGCCGTATGGCTCAGGCTGCAGGCATTCGTGTCATCTCGTTCCGGCATGAACAGAACGCAGGTAACGCGGCCGCGATCGCGGGCTTCCTGACCAAAAAGCCCGGCATCTGTCTCACGGTTTCGGCACCCGGTTTTCTCAACGGTTTGACCGCGCTGGCCAACGCCACCACCAACTGCTTCCCAATGATCCTGATCAGCGGCTCGTCCGAGCGTGAGATCGTCGATCTGCAGCAGGGCGATTACGAGGAAATGGATCAGCTCGCGATCGCCAAGCCGCTCTGTAAGGCGGCGTTCCGCGTGTTGCACGCGGCCGACATCGGTATCGGCGTGGCGCGTGCGATCCGCGCTGCCGTATCGGGACGTCCCGGCGGTGTTTATCTCGATCTGCCGGCGAAGCTTTTCTCTCAGGTCATGAATGCTGATGCCGGCGCCAAGTCGCTGGTCAAGGTTATCGACGCAGCGCCGGCGCAAATTCCTGCGCCCGCAGCAATCAAGCGCGCGCTTGACGTTCTAAAGAGCGCGAAGCGCCCGCTGATCATCCTCGGCAAGGGTGCGGCTTATGCGCAGGCTGACGACGCAATCCGAGCGTTGGTCGAAAAGAGCGGCGTTCCGTTCCTGCCGATGAGCATGGCGAAGGGCCTTCTGTCCGACATGCATCCGCAATGCGCGGGCGCAGCGCGTTCGACGGTGTTGAAAGACTCCGACGTCGTGATGCTGATCGGCGCACGCCTGAACTGGCTGTTGTCACACGGCAAGGGCAAGACCTGGGGCACCGCACCGAAGCAGTTCATTCAAATCGATATCGAGCCGAAGGAAATGGACAGCAACGTCGAGATCGTTGCCCCGGTCGTCGGCGATATCGGCTCCTGTGTGTCGGCTCTTCTCGAAGGCATGGGCGACAAGTGGACGGCTGCACCGTCCGACTGGACCAATGCGGTCAAGACGAAGCGCGAAGAGAACATCGCCAAGATGGCACCGAAGCTGATGAAGAATTCAGCTCCGATGGACTTCCATGGTGCCCTCGGTGCGCTGCGCACCGTCATCAAGGAGCGTCCGGACGCGATCCTCGTCAACGAAGGCGCCAACACGCTCGACCTCGCGCGCGGTGTCATCGACATGTATCAGCCGCGCAAGCGCCTCGACGTCGGTACTTGGGGCGTGATGGGCATCGGCATGGGCTTCGCTGTGGCCGCTGCCATCGAAACGGGCAAGTCCGTGCTCGCGGTTGAAGGCGATAGCGCCTTTGGTTTCTCGGGCATGGAGGTCGAGACGATCTGCCGGTACAACCTGCCGGTCTGCATCGTGATCTTCAACAATAACGGCATCTATCGCGGCACCGACGTCAACACCGGCGGCTCCGATCCTGCGACGACTGTGTTCGTCAAGGATTCGCGCTACGACAAGATGATGGAGGCATTCGGTGGTGTCGGCGTCAACGTGACGACGCCGGACGAACTGAAGCGCGCCGTCGACGCTGCCATGGACTCGCGGAAGCCGACCCTCATCAACGCAGTGATTGATCCGACCGCCGGCAGCGAAAGCGGCCGCATCGGCAATCTCAATCCGCAAAGCGTGGTGAAGAAGAAATAAGCCGGCCGCAGCTCGTTATTCACTCATTCGATAGACACAGGAACTAGCGTTAGGGAGAACTACAAATGACACAGGCGCTCAAAGGCGTTCGTATTCTCGATTTCACCCACGTGCAGTCGGGGCCAACCTGCACGCAGTTGTTGGCGTGGTTTGGCGCCGACGTGATCAAGGTCGAACGCCCTGGCGTCGGTGACATCACGCGCGGGCAGCTGATGGATGTTCCGAACGCGGACAGCCTTTATTTCACGATGCTGAACCACAACAAGCGCTCGATCACGCTCGACACCAAGAACCCGAAAGGCAAAGAGGTTCTGACCGAGCTGATGAAGAAGTGCGATGTACTGGTTGAGAACTTCGGCCCCGGCGTGCTGGATCGTATGGGCTTCCCCTGGGAAACTATCCAGAAGATCAATCCGAAGCTGATCGTGGCCTCGATCAAGGGCTTCGGTCCTGGTCCTTACGAGGACTGCAAGGTCTACGAAAACGTCGCGCAGTGCACCGGTGGTGCAGCTTCGACCACCGGCTTCCGTGACGGTCTGCCGCTGGTGACCGGCGCACAGATCGGTGACAGCGGCACCGGCTTGCACCTCGCACTCGGTATCGTCACTGCTCTCTATCAGCGTACGATGACCGGCAAGGGACAGAAGGTCACCGCCGCCATGCAGGATGGCGTGCTCAACCTTTCCCGCGTGAAGCTGCGTGATCAGCAACGCCTCGCACACGGGCCGCTCAAGGAATACAGCCAGTTTGGCGAAGGCATTCCGTTCGGAGATGCGGTGCCACGCGCAGGCAACGATTCCGGTGGTGGTCAGCCCGGCCGCATTCTCAAGTGCAAGGGCTGGGAAACCGATCCGAACGCTTACATCTACTTCATCACCCAGGCGCCGGTCTGGGAGAAGATTTGCGATGTGATCGGCGAACCAGGTTGGAAGACCCATGCGGATTACGCCAAGCCGCTGGCACGTCTGCCTCGCCTCAATGAGATCTTTGCGCGCATCGAACAGTGGACGATGACCAAGACGAAGTTCGAGGCGATGGAGATCCTCAACAAGGATGACATCCCGTGCGGTCCGATTCTGTCGATGAAGGAATTGGCCGACGATCAGTCCCTTCGCAAGACGGGCACCATCGTCGAGGTCGATCACCCGGCGCGCGGCAAGTATCTGTCGGTCGGCAATCCGATCAAGCTGTCGGACAGCCCGACCGTAGTGACCCGTTCGCCGCTGCTTGGCGAGCACACTGATGAAATCCTCAAGCAGGTGCTCGGCTTCAACGACAACCAGGTTGCGGAAATCCACAATTCAGGCGCATTGGCGCCTCCGCCGAAGGTTCAGGCGGCCGAGTAATTCGGGCCCCCAAAGGGCAAATCAGAGGCCGACGGTTTCCGTCGGCCTTTTCTTTTTGCGCCGGCGTCACTGGGGAATGGCGAGCGGCATTTTGTCGCATATTGCGTTGCGGCATTTCCAATGCTGCTATGCAAAATCAAACGTTGAGCTTGGTATCTGGTATACCTAGATTGGGGTCAACGCGGCGCCGAGAGGTGACGCTGATGTTGAAATGACTGATTTTGAAAGGCCCCTGAAATGTCCAAAGCTGCTTCCCTCGGTTACGCTTCCTCGAACGGAATTCTGCGTCAAATCGTTGCCTTCATTGACAAAATGCTGATGAAGAGCGCCCAGATTTCAGCTCGTAACGGCGACCTGCCGCGTTTCGGGCTCTAAGGGGCAGACACCCCCTCGCTCGTGATCGTTGCGAGCCAAAAAATTGTTTTTTTGCAAAGGCTCCGGTTTTTCCGGGGCCTTTTTCATTGTCACACTCGTCGTCGATGCTGCACCGCCAGAAGGTAACTACCCGGAATAACACTTGTGCGCTGGCATATCGCATACAAGGATGAGTTCGAGCAGCGACCGTCGCATTCAACTGAACGGCGCACTCGGGAGGGGATTGATGGCTGATACCGTTCCAGCGGCGGTCGCTTGGATCGTCCGGATCGCTGATCATACATCGCGACGCCCGGCAGGCAACCGTTCTCGTCCCGTGATGCGCAGTGGCGCGTCCAATTCGGCTGCGCGTGCCCCTCGCGGGGGGCAAAGTGGTGCGCCCCTTATCTTCACAACAAAAGCTGCGGTCAAGCGGCAGCGGCAGTATCGCGAATGCTGTCGCGCGCAATTCGCCACCAAGAGCGAGAGGACTCTAAACTGAGAATTGTCTGACGACCTTTATCAAGCCGACGTTGAGCGGCGGAAAACGATGTCCAGGGAGAGATAGAATGCTGCGATTGCCGATCCAGATATCAAGTCTTGGAATTGCACTTTGTGCGACCCTTGCTCTCACACCAGCTTCGGCTGCGTGGGAGCCGACCCGCCCCGTCGAGATTATCGTCCCTGCAGGCACCGGCGGTGGTGCGGACCAGATGGCGCGCACCATTCAGGGCATCATTACCAAACACCAACTGATGAAGCAGCCGATCGTGGTGGTCAACAAGGCCGGCGGTGCCGGCGGCGAAGGCTTTCTCGACGTCAAGAGCTCCGCGGGAAATCCGCATAAGCTCGTCATCACGCTGTCGAATCTTTTTACGACGCCGTTGGGCACCGGCATTCCCTTCAGTCACAAGGATCTGACGCCTGTGGCGATGATGGCGCTCGACGAATTCATTCTCTGGGTGAATGCGGAAAGCCCGTACAAGTCGGTGAAGGATTACATCGCGGCCGTGAAGGCCAAGCCCGGTGAGTTCAAGATGGGCGGCACCGGCTCGAAGCAGGAAGACCAGATCATCACGGTCGCGATCGAAAAAGCCTCCGGCACCAAGTTCACTTACATTCCATATCGCGGCGGTGGAGAGGTCGCAGTTCAGCTCGTCGGGAAGCACATTGATTCCAGCGTCAACAATCCCATTGAGGCCGTTGCCCAGTGGCGTGGCGGTGCGGTGCGGCCGCTTTGCGTATTTGACAGCAAACAGTTGTCCTACAAGGACGTCATCCACGACGGAAAATCATGGAGCGATATCCCGACATGCAAGTCCGAAGGACTTAATGTCGAGTATCTCATGTTGCGCGGCTTCTTTACGTCACCGAAGGCGACGAAGGAACAGGTCGAATACTACGTCAATCTGCTCAAGAAGGTTCGCGAGACGCCGGAATGGCAGAACCTGATGAAGGATGGTGCCTTCAATCAGACGTTCATGATCGGCGACGAATACAAGGCCTGGGTCCAGAACGAAGAGACACGGCATCAGGCGCTTATGAAGGATGCCGGCTTCCTGGCAGCATCACAATAATCCAACGACAACTCTGCCGGTGGCATTGCCACCGGCAGCCATGAAGCGCGGGGAAGTGAGATGAGCGAGCATTCAAGTGAGCTTGGCCGTGGTCCGTCGCACAGATCGACGGAATTTGCGGTGGCTGGGGTCTGTATCCTGGCCGGGTTGATCGCAATCGCCGGGGGTCTGAAGGCGGGGACCGGCTGGGGGCCCGAGGGGCCGAAATCTGGATTTTTTCCGTTCTGCGTCGGTATCGTGATCGTTCTCGCGAGCCTCGTGAATTGCGTTCAGCTATGGATGGAAAAAGATAACGGCCAGTTGTTCGCCGAATGGGGACAGTTGCGCCAAGTCCTCTGCGTCGTGATTCCAACCACGGTCTACGTGTTCACCGTGCCGTATCTCGGCATTTATGTTTGCTCGATCATTCTCATCGCGCTGTTCATGAAGTGGCTCGGCCAGTACCCGTGGACCATCACTGCAGCCATCGCCCTGGGTGTCCCCATCGCGATCTATCTGTTCTTTGAAAAATGGTTTCTCATTCCACTGCCGAAGGGACCATTGGAAGATCTGCTCGGTCTCTGAAAAAACGAAGCTGTGGTTGGAGAAGCGATATGGAAGAAGTTTTAAATCTGTTTCACGGCTTCGCGACGGTCCTGCAGCCATTCAATATCCTTGTGATGGTCGTAGGCATCATGCTCGGCGTCGTCATCGGCGTCTTGCCCGGTCTTGGTGGTGCGAATGGCGTCGCCATCCTGTTGCCGCTGACGTTCAGCATGTCGCCCACTTCGGCGATCATCATGCTCTCGTGTATTTACTGGGGAGCGCTGTTCGGCGGCGCGATTACGTCGGTCCTCTTCAATATTCCCGGAGAGCCGTGGTCCGTCGCCACGACATTCGACGGGCACCCGATGGCGCAGAAAGGCAAGGCGGGTGAGGCGCTGACAGCTGCTTTCACATCGTCATTCGTCGGTGCGTTGTTCGCTGTGATCATGATCACGCTGGTTGCACCGCTGGTGGCGAAATTCGCGCTGCAGTTCGGTCCCGCAGAAAAGTTTGCGGTGTTCTTCATCGCATTCTGCAGTTTCATCGGAATGGGCAAGGAGCCGCCATTCAAAACGGTCGTTTCGATGATGATCGGATTCGCGCTGGCGACCGTCGGGCTGGACAGCGTGACAGGTCAGCTCCGCTTAACATTCGGCTTCACAGAATTGCTGAATGGGTTCGACTTCCTGATCGCGGTCATTGGTCTGTTCGGCATCGGTGAAATCCTGCTCACGATGGAAGAGGGGCTGAACTTCAGAGGCAAGCCCGCCAAGATCAACGCGACGGTGGTGTTGCAGACCTGGAAAGAACTGCCGCGACTGTGGGCGACTTCATTGCGGTCGTGTCTTATCGGAGTTTGGATGGGTATATCGCCTGCGGGCGCCACACCCGCGTCCTTCATGAGTTACGGCATTGCCAAACGCATGTCGAAGCAAGGAGCGAATTTCGGGAAGGGCGAAATCGAAGGTGTTGTTGCGCCGGAGACAGCGGCTCACGCGGCGGGCACGGCGGCTTTGCTGCCGATGCTTTCCCTCGGCGTGCCAGGTTCGCCAACCGCAGCCGTGCTGCTTGGCGGTCTGCTGATTTGGGGCTTGCAGCCCGGGCCGCTCTTGTTCGTAGAACAGAAAGAGTTCGTGTGGGGCCTGATCGCCAGCATGTATCTGGGCAACTTGGTGGGATTGATCGTTGTTCTCACCTGCGTGCCGCTGTTTGCTGCGATCCTGCGTATTCCGTTCAGCATCATCGCGCCGGTTATTTTGGTGCTGTGTGCGATCGGCGCCTACACCGTGCACAACAATGCCTTCGACATCATCTTGATGCTGGTGTTCGGCGTGGTCGGTTACGTCATGAAGAAATGCAACTATCCGCTTGCGCCGATGGTGTTGGCCATTGTTCTCGGCGACAAGGCGGAAGAAGCCTTCAGGCAATCGCTGCTTGGGTCTCAAGGCAGTCTCAGTGTGTTCTTCTCCAACGGTTTGGTGGGCTCCATCATGGCGCTGGGATTGATCGCACTGTTCTGGCCGCTGATCTCGAATGGCCTTGCGTGGCTGCAGTCGCGCGCGCCAAAGACCGCGATGTAAAAAAAGAGTTTCATTGGCTTTGCATCTCTGCGAGGCCAATGAAGCTCTTCGATTTAAGATCGCGTCTATCCTGTTGGTGATACGAGAAAAGAAGCTCGGCTTAGGCCGAGCTTTTTGTTTGGATGCATACTCCGTTACCGGATCGTCAAAAACGCATTGAACCTCGATTACCTCTTGTCGACTGGCATATCATATACCAAGATGCGCGCCCGGTAGCCTTGTCGCCATTCAAACAGAACAAAGGCACCATCAGGAGGAACTATGGCTGATACTGTTCATACGGCGGCCCCTGCGGCCGGCCGCGTTAGTGACACCTATCGCTGGATGCAATTGGTTATCGGCGTCGGCGCGATGGTGATGATCGCAAACTACCAGTACGGATGGACGTTCTTCGTCCCGGACATTCAGAAAAAATTTGGATGGGATCGTGCGTCGATCCAGTGGGCTTTCACCCTGTTCGTATTGTTCGAAACGTGGCTCGTGCCTATCGAGGGATGGTTTGTCGATAAGTACGGGCCGCGCATTGTTGTTCTCGTCGGCGGAATCCTTTGTGCCGTCGGTTGGGCGCTCAATGCCCAGGCAACATCGCTCCATGGCTTCTACCTTGGAATGATCATCGCCGGCATCGGTGCTGGCGCCGTGTACGGGACGTGCGTCGGTAACGCGCTGAAGTGGTTTCCAGACAAGCGAGGTCTGGCAGCGGGCATCACGGCCGCAGGATTTGGTGCAGGCTCTGCACTCACGGTGGCGCCGATCCAGGCCATGATCAAGGATTCTGGTTTCCAGACCACTTTCCTTTATTTCGGTCTGGGACAGGGAATCATCATCGTGATCCTGTCGTTCATGCTGTTTGCGCCGAAGGCGGGACAGGTGCCACCACCTGTGCAGAATGCGAGTCTCCAGCAGTCGCGTCGCAACTACCTGCCGACAGAAGTCATCCGCCAGCCGATCTTCTGGTTGATGTACTTCATGTTCGTCATCGTGGGCGCCGGCGGACTGATGGTCACGGCAAACCTCAAGCCGATCGCCGCCGATTGGAAAATCGACAGCACTCCCGTGACGCTGATGGCGGTGACCATGACGGCGGTGACATTCGCGGCCACCATCGACCGCGTGTTGAACGGTCTGACACGCCCGTTCTTCGGCTGGATCTCGGACATGATCGGCCGCGAAAACACGATGTTCATCGCATTCGGCATGGAAGGTATCGGCATTTACCTGCTGTACCTGTGGGGACACGATCCGCTGTGGTTCGTGCTGCTTTCCGGTTTCGTGTTCTTTGCCTGGGGCGAGATTTATTCTCTCTTCCCGTCAACCTGCACGGATACGTTCGGATCGAAGTTCGCAACCACGAACGCCGGCTTGCTCTACACGGCGAAGGGGACCGCTGCACTTCTGGTCCCCTTCGGCAACTATATGCAGCAGTCGTCAGGAAGCTGGGACAGCGTGTTCCTCATCGCGGCCGGGGCCAATATCATGGCGTCGCTTCTCGCCATCATGCTGCTGAAGCCATGGCGCAAGGTGGTCGTGGCCAACGCCCAAGCCACCTGATCGTCCACTTAAGTGGTTGAAAAAGCGCGCTCATCCCCCCGGATGGGCGCGCTTCTTTATTTTGCGTGGTCTTGCCCGCGAAAAGGATTTGACTCTCAGGCGGGCTCAGGCATTCTCTGGTATACATAATACATAATTATGGACAGCATTGCTGTCCAATTTCGGCCGCCTGGCCGACAATGGGAGTACGCCATGAACATTCACGAATATCAGGGCAAGGCTGTCCTGAAGAGTTACGGCACGCCGGTCTCGGCGGGAGAGCCGGCCTTCACAGTCGAGGAGGCGGTTGCTGCGGCGAAGACGCTGCCGGGGCCTGTCTACGTCGTTAAATCGCAGATCCATGCGGGTGGCCGCGGCAAGGGCAAGTTCAAGGAATTGCCTGCCGACGCCAAGGGCGGTGTACGGCTGGCGAAGTCCATCGACGAGGTTGCGGCCTTCGCCAAGGAAATGCTCGGGCGCACGCTGGTCACCGTGCAGACCGGGCCGGCCGGCAAGCAGGTCAACCGTCTGTACATCGAGGATGGTTCGGATATCGCGAAGGAGTTCTACCTTTCGATGCTGGTCGATCGCGAGACATCGCGTGTTGCGTTTGTTGTCTCTACTGAAGGCGGCATGGACATCGAGAAGGTTGCGCACGACACGCCCGAGAAGATCGTCACGTTCTCAGTTGATCCGGCAACCGGCGTGATGCCGCATCACGGCCGCAAAGTGGCGCAGGTACTGGGCCTGACCGGCGACCTCGCCAAGCAGGCAGAAAGGCTCACCAGCCAGCTTTACAGCGCCTTTGTCGCCAAAGACATGGCGATGCTCGAGATCAATCCGCTCGTGGTCACAAAGCAGGGTGACCTGCGTTGTCTTGATGCCAAGATCAATTTCGATTCCAACGCGCTCTATCGTCACGCGGAGATCGTCAAGCTGCGCGATCTCACCGAGGAAGACGAGAAAGAAATCGAGGCTTCGAAATACGACCTGAACTACATCGCGCTCGAAGGCACCATCGGCTGCATGGTCAACGGTGCGGGCCTCGCGATGGCGACCATGGACATCATCAAGCTCTATGGTGCGACGCCGGCAAACTTCCTCGACGTCGGCGGCGGTGCCACCAAGGAAAAGGTGGCTGCGGCTTTCAAGATCATTACTTCGGATCCGAACGTCAGGGGCATCCTTGTGAACATCTTTGGCGGCATCATGCGCTGTGATGTCGTGGCGGAAGGTGTTGTCGCAGCGGTGCGTGAGGTCGGGTTGACCGTGCCGCTTGTCGTGCGACTTGAAGGCACCAATGTTGAACTTGGCAAGAAAGTGATTGCGGACTCCGGATTGAATGTCGTCTCAGCTGACGACCTCGACGATGCCGCGCAGAAAATCGTGCGCGCGACGCGCAAGGAGGCCGCATAAATGTCTATTCTCATCGACAGCAACACCAGGGTCATCTGCCAGGGCTTTACCGGCAAGAACGGCACCTTCCATTCCGAGCAGGCTCTGCTTTACGGGACCAAGGTGGTCGGAGGCACGTCGCCCGGCAAAGGCGGTTCGCAGCATCTCAATCTTCCGGTGTTTGATACCGTCGCAGAGGCGCGCGAGAAGACCGGTGCGGATGCGAGCGTGATCTACGTCCCGCCGCCAGGCGCTGCAGATGCGATCTGCGAGGCGATCGATGCTGAAGTGCCGATCATTGTCTGCATCACCGAGGGGATTCCGGTGGCGGACATGATACGGGTCAAGCGTGCCCTCGAAGGATCCAAGTCGCGATTGATCGGCCCGAATTGCCCCGGGGTGATGACTGCCGGCGAATGCAAGATCGGCATCATGCCCGGCAATATTTTCAAGAAGGGCAATGTCGGCATTGTCTCGCGATCGGGCACGCTGACGTATGAGGCGGTCTATCAAACCACGGCCGAAGGTCTCGGTCAGACCACCGCGGTCGGTATCGGCGGCGATCCGGTCAAGGGGACCGACTTCATTTCGATGCTCGAACTGTTTCTGGCAGATTCCGAAACGAAGTCGATCGTCATGATCGGTGAGATCGGTGGTTCGTCTGAAGAGGATGCGGCGCAGTTCATCAAGGATGAAGCCAAGCGCGGTCGCAAGAAGCCCATGGTCGGCTTCATTGCCGGGCGCACGGCGCCTCCCGGCCGCCGTATGGGCCATGCCGGAGCCATCATCTCGGGCGGCAAGGGTGATGCGGAATCCAAGATTGCAGCCATGGAGGCCGCGGGCATTCGCGTTTCACCGTCGCCCGCGCGTCTCGGAAAGACTCTCGTTGAGGTCCTAAGACACTAACCTCCCCCAGGATCGATCGAGCGACTGGCGGCCATCGAGTGGCCGCCTTTTTTTTGGCCCCACGACGGCCAGTTACTCCTTTGAGCCTGAAATCACCCGCCATTTTTCTGGCATGCCACGGGGAGAATCTTCAAAATCCTGATTGACTCTTGGTATAATGTATACCAATCTCCTTTTAACGAAAAAACGAACGTGACCAATCAGGGGAGGTTGTGATGAAAGTCGGAGACATCCTGCATCGGAAGGGCACGCGCATCGCCACTGTGCGCATGAACGAAACCGTCGCCACTGCCGCCCGTCTGCTTCGCGCGGAAAATGTCAGTTCGCTCGTTGTCAAAGACGTCTGTCGCACCGAGGGCAATGTCGCCGTCGGCATGTTCTCTGAGCGCGACGTTGTCCGCGCGGTCGCCCAGCACGGCGCCACGGGACTGAACATGAAGGTGTCAGCACTGATTTCGGTGCAGCATCTCGTGTCCTGCAGCTCTCACGATACGCTCGAGCATGCGCGGCATTTGATGGACGACAATCATATCCGCCACCTGCCGGTGATCGACGATCATACGCTGATCGGTGTCATCAGCATGCGGGATATCAACGGTGTGTTCGAAGGTTCGAGGCCGGTCTCGCCTGCCCAGTTCGCTTACGCCTGACGGTTCTCCCTGCAGAGCGCGATCGCACAGATTGCGCCGTGGTGGCGCTCTGCTTTTTTTCTTCGATCCCTGATCTGATCAAAGAACACGTCTCAATATTTCAGATCGATCTCGATGACCTAGGCCCGCGTGCACAAACGTAAGCGGGAAGCGTCACAGTTGTTTTGGCCATGATTGGGGCATGCGATGAAGATTTGTATTTATGGTGCTGGTGCGATCGGTGGCTATCTCGGTGTTCAGCTTGCCTTGGCAGGTGCCGATGTCAGCCTGGTTGCGCGCGGAGCGCATCTCGCGGCGATGAAGGCCAATGGTCTCAGGCTGCTGATCGGGGATGAAGAGCGCGTGGTGCACCCGCGCTGTACCGACAATCCTGCAGAGCTTGGACCGCAGGATTTCGTCATCATTTGCCTCAAGGCACATTCGATCACGAGCGTCATCGAGGCGATGCAGCCATTGCTCGGACCAAAAACGCGTATCGTCACCGCGGTCAATGGCATCCCCTACTGGTATTTTTACAAGCATGGAAACACCTGCGAAGGATCGATGCTCGAAAGTATCGATCCCGGCGGCCGGCAATGGCGTGAACTTGGCCCCGAGCGGGCGATCGGATGCGTGGTCTATCCTGCCACCGAAATCGAAGCCCCGGGCGTCATTCGTCACGTTTACGGCGACCGGTTTCCGATCGGCGAGCCTTCCGGTGAGAAAAGTGCCGATGTCGAGCGTCTGTCCGAAATGTTTTCGAAAGCGGGATTGCAGGCTCCGGTCCTTGAGAATATTCGGGATGAAATCTGGCTCAAGCTGTGGGGCAACGTCTGCTTCAATCCGATCAGTGCGCTGACCCATGCGACGCTTGACGTCATCGGCAGTGACCCTGGCACGCGCGGCGTCGCGAAGGCCATGATGCTTGAAGCCCAGGAGATCGCGGAGGAGTTCGGCATCAAGTTTCGCGTCGATGTCGAACGTCGCATCGAGGGAGCTCGCAAAGTTGGAGCCCATAAGACGTCGATGCTGCAGGATCTCGAACGCGGGCGGCCGATGGAAATCGATCCTTTGATCACGGCCGTGCAGGAAATGGGCCGCCTGGCGCATTTCCCGACACCAACCATCGACACGGTTCTGGCATTGGTCGCGCAGCGCGGAAAAATTGCCGGACTTTATTGAGGAAACAGGACGGCGTGTGGTCGAAGCCCGTCCAGCGCGAAATGATGCCTGTTGATTTTGGAGTTCTCACCCAATGAAGAATTGGATTCGCTTTCGTCACGAGGATGCGGTTGGTTTCGGGACGCTGACGGACAGCGACATCACGGTTCACAGCGGGAACATGTTCAATGGCGCGCAGCCCAACGGCAAGAAGCTGAAGCTTGCGGACGTCCAGTTGCTGTCGCCGACCGAGCCGACCAAGGTCATCGCGCTTTGGAATAATTTTCACGCCCTGGCGGCAAAGCTGAACGTCGCGGAGCCGGCGGAGCCGCTTTATCTGCTGAAGGCGCCGACGACGGTGACTGCACCTGATGCCGTGGTGAAGCGCCCGTCATCCTATGACGGCAAGGTGGTCTATGAAGGCGAGCTCGGCATCGTCATCGGCAAGCTGTGCAGCCGGGTGGCGGAGGAAGAAGCGGATAACTTCATCCTCGGCTACACATGCGTCAATGATATCACGGCGGCTGACATCATCGGCAAGGATGCGACATTCGCTCAATGGGCGCGTGCCAAGGGATTTGACGATTTTTGTCCATTTGGCCCCGTCATTACAACGGGCGTCGATCCTGCGAAGCTTGCGGTGCGCACGATCCTCAATGGTGCGGAGCGTCAGTCTTATCCAATCTCGGACATGATCTTCAGCGCGCAGCGGCTCGTGAGCATGATCTCGCATGACATGACTCTCCTGCCGGGCGATCTGATCGCTTGCGGCACATCGCTTGGTGTCGGCGTGATGAAAGAGCAGGTCAATACCGTCACGGTCGCGATCGATGGCATCGGCGAGCTGACCAACGAATTCCGGCAGTAAGGAAATGATGAGGGGAGGCCTCTCGCTGCAACAGCGTAAGGTGAAGGACTTTACTCGTCGTTCTTCGCGACAGCTTTTCCGCCGGTGATTTCGGCGACGACCGATGACACGCCGGCTATTCTCGCCAGCATCATGATTTCGTTCTTCTGGTCGGTTCGCAATTGTGTGAACAGTGCTCGCGACGTTTCTTTCAGCCGTGTCACAGAGGCGCTTTCCGTGTCGAAGGATTCCTCACCGGATTTCTTCCCGCGCTTCTGATAGTCGTAGACCTGCACCATGACGTCGCGCAGGGCGGCCTCCATCGGAGGCCAGTACCTTTCCTGTGCAGCCGTCAGCTTCAGGCGCTGCTTGATTCCCGCAATCTGCATGTCGCTGAGCAGCAGCCGTGACGGCTTTTCCGGCTTTGGCGTGACAACGCGCGGCGGAGGAGCAGTGAGATAGGCGTTGGCTGTCGCGAGTATCTGGCTGACAGGGCCGGGGTCCTCAGGCGCGGCTATGATCGCCCGATCGTTCTTGATGTCGCGGTTGGAGACAGGATATTGGGCGACGACTTCAGTCTCGTCCTTGGTCAGGGATGCCGAAGCGTTCTGGAAAAACAACTGCTCGCCCAACCACCAACCGCCAAAGGCGGCAAGCCCCCCGGCGCAGCAGGTCAGCAAGAGATAGGTCGTCCTGATTGCCACGCGGTTGTCTCGACGGCGAATAGATGGTCCGAACCTTAGTCCAAAATGCCTAAGAATTGTGGCGTTTCAGGCCTGGGAACCGGGTCAGGCTTTGATGAAACGTTGCCAATACGGGCTAAATTGAGCCGCCGCGAGGCCCTTCCGCCGGCCCCTGGGCGAGCGGAGGGAGACATCCGGCCCCGGATCGGCTAAGAACGACAATGAGTTAGCAAGCCACCCCGGAGGACGACGATGAGCGCATCCAAGAAGCGAACGCCACCGCAGTCTGAAGCTGAAAAGGCTATGGCTGATTACGAAGCGCAGGGCCGTGCCGTGCGCCTCAATATGGAAAGGTTGCGAGAGCTCCGGCTGGCCAAGGAAGCCGCTGAGGCTGCTGCGGCTCCTCCAAAGAAAGTTGCGCCGCGAGGCGCCAAACCGAAAAAAGCGGCTTCCGGGACGACAACGCTGAAATTGTCGGACTGGCTTGCCAACGAAGAAAAAAGCGGGCGGCGTACCTGATCAAGGGGACGGCGCACTAAGGATATGACGTGCCGAGCGTTTACGATTTCACTGCAGCGACAATCACCGGTGAGAAACTGTCTCTCGGCACATTCAAAGGGCAGGTCCTGCTCATCGTGAACACTGCCAGCGCGTGCGGTTTCACACCCCAGTACGAATCACTCCAGGCGCTCCATCAGCAGTTTGCCCCCCGCGGCTTTGCGGTGCTTGGTTTCCCATGCAATCAATTCGGTCGTCAGGAACCGGGCGATTCGCGTGATATCGCGGCGTTCTGCTCGCAGAGATACGCGGTGTCGTTCCCCTTGTTTGCCAAGATCGATGTGAATGGCGCCAAGGCCCATCCGCTGTATGCGTATCTGACCAATGAACAGCCGGGATTTCTCGGTTTGAAGGCGATCAAATGGAACTTTACAAAGTTCATTGTTGATCGCTACGGAAAGGCTATCGCGCGCTACGGGTCGATGACGAAGCCCGAAGCGCTGGCCAAAAAAATTGAGAGCCTCCTGTGATCAGGATGTGCAAACCAGGACATTGAGAAAATGAGCGACGAACTGCCGGACCGCCTTTCGAATGATCCCCGCAGCCCTTACTACAACGCCGAGGTGCTCGCGCGTGACGTTGGTATCCGCTTCAAGGGCGCGGATAAGAACAACGTCGAAGAATACTGTGTCAGCGAAGGCTGGGTGCGGGTCGCAGCCGGTTCTGCAAAAGACCGCTTCGGCAATCCTGTCACCATCAAGCTGACGGGAACTGTCGAACCGTATTTCCGCGACAAGGTATAGTTGCGAGAGGCTGGTGTCCGCTCTGGCTTGGCAAACGCTCTTACGGCGTCACAAGCCAGTAGCCACCCACGACAAGAACAAGTGAGAGCAGAACGACAGCGCCAAGAACGCCGGCGATGATGGCCGGCAGTTCATGGGCGTTCAGCCAGTTTTGCAGTGCTTTGACCATGGGTCGCTTGTAGAGGGCACTGTCCGGCCTGGCAATCCGCTGACCTCAGTGTGGACAATTCGCCGCTATCAGTTCACGTGAAAGAAGCACCTAAGTCTTCCGGTCCACCACTTCGGTCGTTGGCCGGTCGTCACCTTTCGCGGTCTCGTTGTGCCATTCGCCCTGGCCATCTTCGTACTGAATCTCCTCGGTCCGGCCCGGCACTTTTTGTTCGTTGGCGGCGCGTTCCGCCGCCGCGTGGGCGGCATCGTGGCTGGGGAAGGTTTCCGAAAAAACGCCGTTGGATGTGTAGGCCCAGCCGCCGTCGTGTTCGACCACTTGATAAACGACCTTTGCCATCTTGAGACCTCCGTAGTGGTCTCAACCTAACATCGGGTTGAGCCGGCTGTTCCGCAGAAATGGTGGGCTAGCGTCCGGATTCCGAAGTTCGCATCGCCACACGAGTCAGTACTTTTGCTGTTCTGGTGTCAGCGGCTTCCAGTGGGTCGGAGGCTCGGGGCCGACAATCCGGTTCTCAATATCCCTGATCCGGACGTTCGCGGACCACGCGTTGCTCGGCCGGTGCCAGAATCCCTCGACGTCGTTCGGCCAGTCGGGATTGTGCAGAAGAACGAATGTCCCATCCTTTGGTGCGCTGTCGATGCCTTGCCAATCGCTCATCGCGAAGCCTCCCGGGGAGCATAATCGCCCGCCGCTATCATTGTTTCCCAGACCTGTATTACAGTTGGGGCGCTTGAGGAGCGGGGGCAATCCATTGGACAAGACAAATCCTGAAAACCTGCGTTCACGCGGCATATTGACCGGCTTTGTGATCGGCATATTGCTCGCATTGCTGCCGGTTGCGGTCTGGCTGGATCTCACCAACCTCGCGGAGGCGGCGCTGCGCCGCCAGGCGACAGACCTCAATTCGCTCGTGACCAGCGTGCGCGGCTATTACGGCAGGAATGTCGTCGGCCGCATTCTGGCTCATCCCGGCTCAACTCAGGTCATCCATAATTATGAGTCGGTGCCGGGCGCCGTGCCCATTCCGGCAACGTTGTCGCTTGAACTCGGGCGGGTCATCAGCGAACAGCAGCAGAATATTACCTACCGGTTTGTGTCCGACTATCCGTTCAAGAATCGTGCGCCGCATCAGCTTGACGAGTTCGAGCGAAAGGCTCTGGAAAGCTTGCGGGCCAATCCGGATCAAAGGATCGAGGATGCCACCCGCTCATTGCTGAGCGACAGCGTGCGGCTCGTTGCGCCGGTGATCATGGGCTCAGCGTGCGTGAGCTGTCACAACGTTCACCCCGAAAGTCCCAAGCAGGACTGGAAGGTGGGCGATGTGCGCGGCATCCAGGAAGTCATGATCACCCAGCCCATCGCGGCCAATATCTTCTCCTTCAAATATCTGCTTGCCTACTTTGCGCTGGCGGCCGTAAGCGGACTGTCCTTCCTGGGCATGCAGCGTCGTCAGGCACTGCAGATCCAAAACATGAATCGTGAGCTGGAATCCAACAACGACTTCCTTGCATCGTTGTCGATGAAGATTTCGCGCTACATTTCTCCGCAGATCTACAAGAGCATCTTCAGCGGCCAGAAGGACGTTGTCATTCACACCGAACGCAAGAAGCTGACGATCTTCTTCTCCGATATCCAGAATTTTACGGCGACCACGGAACGGCTGCAGCCGGAGCAGATCACGCAGCTGCTCAACGAGTATTTCACGGAGATGTCTGTCATCGCGCTCGCTCATGGCGGCACGATCGACAAGTTCATCGGCGACGCGATGTTGATCTTCTTCGGGGATCCCGAAACCAAAGGCGAGCGGCTGGACGCGCAGGCCTGTCTGCGGATGGCGTGGGAGATGCAGCGCCGCCTGGTCGAGTTGAATGCAAAATGGCGCTCGGAGGGCATCGAGCAGCCATTCAAGACCCGAATGGGCATTAATTCCGGATATTGCAATGTCGGCAATTTCGGCAGCGTCGATCGCATGGATTATACGATCATCGGTGCAGAAGCGAACTTGGCTGCACGGTTGCAAAGTATCGCTGAGCCTGGGCGCATCGTGATCAGCTACGAGACCTTTGCGCTGGTCAGCGATGTGGTCGCTGCGCATCCGTTGCCGGCGATCACCATGAAGGGGATCAGCCGCGAGGTCATCCCTTATGCCGTCGACAATCTCCTCGGTGCGTCGGGCGACAAGGGCGAGGTGGTGGTCGAGCGCATGCCGGGTCTCGATTTCTATCTCGATCCATCGCTGATCGATGCGAAAGAGGCGGAGCGCGTGCGTGCGATCCTTGCGGATGCCATGGCCGCGCTGGAAAAGCGTGAGGGGAAAGCGGAGGGGTAGGTGTTATGCCAATGCCCGCAATACTCCTTCGACAACCTTGCGCTCGTCGGCGGTCAATGGCGCCTGTGGCGGAACTGGGTCTCCGACCGCGTATCCCTGGATGTCCAGACCTGCTTTGATGCAGGCGGCAAGATTGAAGCGCGCGAAGGCTTCGTTGACGTGCCAGAGCTTGCGCTGCAGCGCCATCGCCTCATCCCATCGCTTAGCCTGACACAGTTCGTACAGCTTTACGCTCTCCTGCGGCACGATGCAGGCCGGGCCGGCCATCCAGCCGACACCCCCGATCAGCATCACAGCCGCTGGAATGTGAGCGGACGCGGCGAACACACGTAAGGCATCGCCGCAACGATTCATGATCGAGAGCAGCCGGCCTGTATTGTTGGACGCATCCTTGATGTACTGAATACGAGGATGCTCCGCGAGCCGCGAGATGACGTCCAGCGTCAGGTCCGAGCGCTGAAATTGCGGGTTGGTGTAGATCACGACCGGGATGTCGACCGCATCGGCAATTGCGCGGAAGTAAGCTTCGACCTGTGCGTCCTTGACCGGAAAATAGGACTCCAAAATCGCCAGGATGCCATCGGCTCCGCGCCGCTGATGTGCCTTCGCTTGTGCAACGGCGTCAGCTGTCGACGTTGAGGCGACGCCTGCGATAACCGGAACGCGCCGTGCCGCGGCTTCGATCGTCGCCGAGACCACGGCGACTCGCTGCTCGGGGCCGAGATAGGCGAACTCGCCGGTCGAGCCGAGCGGGGTCAAGCCATGGACCCCCTTGCCAATGAGATCGTCGCACAGCCGGCCAAGGATATCCGTCTTGATCGTTCCGTCCTGTGTGATCGGAGACACCAGGTAGGGCATGACACCACGCAAGTCGGACATCGGTTCGGTCATCCTTTGGGTTATGAAAATCGCGGACGATTTATTTCGGGGAGATGTTAACGATTGAAGCACATCTTGCGGTTACCGGACAATTCGTGATGCTTGATATTGGCAACGGCTAACCGTGCGACACAAGATATCGAGGATGATTGAGTCGGGCATGTTATGAATCGCTGATTCGGACGTGTTTCGTTCCGGTCGTGTTCCAAAACTTAAAATCCGGCGGCCGCGTCGTCACGTTTTGAGACAAATCGCTGAAGCAAGGTGAGAACACCGTGATGAGCACACGCAAAACGAGACTGGCCCTTGTCGTCGCGGTTCTGATGGGCGCGACGGGCACGGCATTCGCGCAGGACGTGGTCGGCATCGAGATCTGTACGGCCGAGAAAACCATGGAGCGGCGCACCAGCTGCCTGCAAAGCAACATCAACTTTCTGAAGACAACGATGACCAAGGCTGCGCTTGACAGCCAGCAGAAGATCGATGCCGCCAACCGGCAAATCGATGCGCTGAAGGCGACTGTGATCGGCTTGCAGAAGACGGTCGAACAGTTGCAGAGCCAGGTCCATACGTTAGAGAAGAAGCCAGCGGAGACACACAAGCCCTCCGCCAAGGAGCCGGCTGCCAAATGACGGGTGCGGTGCCGCCGAAAACGCCTCGCACGCCGAACGTGGCCTCGAAGACAATTGCGAAGCGCAAGACGGTCACGCCGCGCGGTCCTAAAAAGCCGGCGGGCGAGCAGAGTTTCGTCTATGTGCTCGGCAGCTTTCATAAGGGCCGCTACATCTCCTATGTCGGCTGGACAAATGATGTTGCGCGGCGGCTCGATCAGCATAATACCGGGGTGGGCGCCCGCTCCACCCGCGGCCGGGTCTGGATTTTGCTGCACACGGAATCTTTCGCGACGCGCAACGAGGCGATGAGCCGGGAGTGGTATCTCAAGCGCGATCGCATCTTCCGCAAGCAATTAATGGACGGCATTCGCGCAAGAGCCAGCAGCGAAGTCGCAAGAATAAAATGAGTGCACCATGAATCCCACACCGTCCCCGCTCATCGTCGATGCCGCCCGAACCCGCGCGAGCCTGCCGTTTGATCGCCTGATCCCGGCCTTGCGCGAAGCGTTTACCGTGGGCGCGGATGTGCCGGTGCGCCATCATCATTTCATTCCGCAGCCGGACGGTTCGACGGCGACCGTGCTGATTATGCCGGCCTGGCGGCAGGAATTCCTAGGGATCAAGATCGTCACGATCTTTCCCGAGAATGGGAAGCGACATCTGCCGGGACTGTTCTCGAGCTATCTGCTTTGCGATGGCCCATCCGGACAGCACCTGGCGCTGATTGACGGCAATGAGATCACCTCGCGCCGGACGGTTGGTATTGCCGCGCTCGGTGCGGACTTCCTGGCACGGAAAAAAGCGTCGAAGCTTTTGATTGCTGGTTCGGGCCGTATTGCGAGCCTCGCGGCGGATGCATTTCGCGCGGTGCGGCCGATCACCCAGGTTGCGGTCTGGAACGTCAATCCACCTGGCGCGGAGCGCCTTGTTCAATCGCTCCGGGCAGAAGGGATCGACGCCTATGTCGCGCCCGACCTGGAGCAGGCCGTCAAGGAGGCTGACATCGTCAGTTGCGCGACGCTCGCGACCACGCCGATCATCAAGGGTGAATGGTTGAAGCCGGGCACACACCTTGACCTGATCGGCAGCTTCACGCCGTTCATGCGGGAGGCCGACGATGATGTCTTCCGGCGAGGGCGGGTCTATGTCGATACCATGGATGGGCTGAAGGAATCCGGCGAATTGCTGGACCCGATCCGAAATGGCGTGATCACGCCGGACGATATTGCCGGATCGCTGGCGCAGCTTTGCCGCGGCGAGCGTAAGGGCAGGGGAAGCGACAACGAGATCACGGTGTTCAAGGCCGTCGGCCATGCCTTGTCTGACATCGCGGCGGCTGCGCTCGTGTACCAGGACTTCATCGGCAAATAGAATTACGAACAGAACTGAGTTGCGTGAGCGTGCTGGCTATTGCGCAAATCGCGCGATAGGTTTGCCGTCACCGAATTCGTGAGCATCAATAAGAAAATCCCGGAGGTCTTCATGTCAAAGCTTCGCATCATCGCAACCGGTCTCGAGTTTCCGGAAGGGCCGGTGGTGATGCCCGATGGCTCGGTAGTGCTGGTGGAAATCCGCGCGCAGAAGCTGACACGCGTTTATCCGGATGGCCGGAAGGAGACCGTGGCGAAGATTCCCGGCGGTCCGAATGGCGCTGCCATGGGGCCCGACGGAAAATGTTATATCTGCAACAATGGCGGCTTCAGCTGGTCGCAGGGGCGTGGTGCCCTGATGCCCGGTGCACCTGCGCCGTCCGAATATCTCGGTGGTTCACTTCAGCGCATCGATCTCGCGACCGGTAAGATCGAAACCCTGTTCGAACGCTGCGGCGACCGCAAGCTGAACGGCCCGAATGATCTGGTGTTCGACAAGCAGGGCGGGCTCTGGTTCAGCGATCTCGGCAAGCGCCGCGCCCGCGACATGGATGTCGGTGCGGTCTATTACATGAAGCCGGGCGCGACCGAGCTTGTTGAAGCGGTGCCCGCGATGCTTCCAGCTAATGGAATTGGGCTCTCGCCGGATGAAAAGACGGTCTATGTGGCAGAGACGCCGACGTCGCGTCTGTGGGCGTTTGACGTCGGTGCGCCCGGTGAGATCAAGCCGGGCCCGGTGATTTATCGCGGCGAGATCGGCAGGCCGCTTGCGGGCCTTGGCGGATACCAGATGTTCGATTCGCTTGCGGTCGAAGCTTCGGGGAATGTCTGTGTGGCGACGCTGATATCAGGATGCATTTCGGTGATCGCGCCCGATGGAAATCTCGTCGAGCAGGTGCCGACCGGTGATCACGTCACCACCAACATCGCATTCGGCGGGCCGGAGTTGAAGACGGCCTACATCACTCTGTCCGGCAAGGGTGAGCTGGTGGCGATGGATTGGCCGCGTGGCGGGCTGCCGCTGAACTTCCTCAACAAGTAGGAGTACCAATGACCTGGCTTGCTCCCGTCACGCTCGCAGGCGCTCATGCGCGCCTGGAGCAGCTGTCTTCGTCGCATCATGACGGCCTTGTCGAGGCTGTGAAGGACGGCGAGCTTTGGAAACTCTGGTACACCTTCATCCCACGTCCAGAGGATATGGGGAAGGAGATCGAGCGGCGGCTCGGTCTGCAGGCGGCCGGCGCGATGCTGCCGTTCACCGTCTTCGACGCAAATGGCCGCATCGCCGGCATGACGACTTATATGAACGTTGATGCGCCAAACCGCCGCGTCGAGATCGGATCGACCTGGTATGCCGCGCGCGTCCAGCGCACGCCGCTCAACACCCAGTGCAAGTTGCTATTGCTGACCCATGCTTTTGAGAAGCTGGATTGCATCGCCGTTGAATTCCGCACCCATTTCTTCAATCACCAAAGCCGTCGGGGAATCGAGCGGCTCGGCGCCAAGCTCGATGGTGTGCTGCGCAGCCATCAGATTTCTCCGAACGGGACGCTGCGGGATACGGTGGTTTACAGCATCATCGCCGGCGAATGGCCGACTGCGAAGACGCATCTGACGTTTCAGCTGGAACGCCAGCGCTAAGGCAGCCAACACGTTCAGTCGCTCTAAAAGAAAAATGGCCGGGACAAGCCCGGCCATGACAGCGACACATCTTGAGGCTGACGGCGCTCAGACTTCGCGGCGGCTCAGAAACGCCAGCCTTTCAAACAGGTGTACGTCCTGTTCGTTCTTGAGCAGTGCACCGTGAAGCGGCGGGATCAATTTGCGAGGATCGCGCTCGCGCAGCGTTTCCGGTGTCATCTCTTCGTTCAACAACAGCTTGAGCCAGTCGAGCAGTTCCGAGGTTGACGGCTTCTTTTTCAGGCCCGGCACGTCGCGCACTTCGAAGAAGATGCGGAGTGCTTCCTCGACCAGGCGCTTCTTGATGCCGGGGAAGTGCACGTCGACGATCGCGCTCATGGTGTCGGCGTCGGGGAACTTGATATAGTGGAAGAAGCAGCGGCGCAGGAATGCGTCCGGCAATTCCTTCTCGTTGTTGGAAGTGATCATCACGATCGGGCGCTTGGCGGCTTTGATGGTCTCGCCGGTCTCGTAGACGTGGAATTCCATCCGGTCGAGTTCGAGCAGCAAATCGTTCGGAAACTCGATATCGGCTTTGTCGATCTCGTCGATCAGCAGCACAGGGCGCTGGTCGCTGGTGAAGGCGTCCCACAGTTTGCCGCGCTTGATGTAGTTCGAAATGTCCGACACGCGGGGATCGCCGAGCTGGCTGTCGCGCAGGCGCGATACCGCATCGTATTCGTACAAGCCCTGTTGTGCCTTGGTGGTGGACTTGATGTGCCAGGTCAGCAGGGGTGCATTGAGAGCCTTCGCGACTTCCTCGGCCAGTACGGTCTTGCCGGTGCCGGGCTCACCCTTCACGAGCAGCGGACGTTCGAGCACGATCGCAGCATTGACCGCGACCTTCAGATCATCGGTGGCGACGTAATTTTGAGTGCCGGTAAATTTCATCGAGAAGTTTGCCTTGTGATGTCTTCGTTGGACGTAAATGCCGTCGCCGTTTCAAACAAGAGACGACCGCCTCATCAGCGGTCGTCCCAAAAATCGCTTAGAGTGTCACGCACGCCGGATCAATGAGAGAATGACGAGGACGATGACACCGCCGATTGCCGCGTTGATGATGGCGCGGATGATCCCGGTGCCGAGGTGGACGCCGAGTTGCGGCAACAGCCAGCCGGCAACCACAGCGCCAATAATGCCGATCACGATGTTGCCGAGCAGCCCGAAGCCCGCACCTTTGACAATGAGCCCGGCGAGCCAGCCTGCGATCGCACCGACAATGAGCCAAACGATGATGGATTCAATACCCATGAACGAACCCCCTGTTTTAAACGCTGCGACTCTCAGTCTCGAGTGCCGCGTGACCCTGTCAACGCCGTGAACCATCCGGTTTGGATGCGTCCTGGGCGTCAAACGGCAGTTTAGTTGAAATCACTGGGTGGTCTAGGCCGCCACCAGCCTCATTCGCGGCCGCAAGCCTGCAATGCAGTCCTGCTTTCAGGCTCGGTCCCCTGGCGCGAACCCTTGACGGATGCGCGGGCGCGGGCACATTAGGGCTTATGTTCCTGCAATTTTTCACATCGCTGCGCGACGCGCAGGTGCCGGTCACGCTCCGTGAATATCTGACGCTGATGGAGGCGCTCGACGCCAACCTCGCCGACCAGAGCGTGGAGCATTTCTACTATCTGGCGCGAGCTTCGCTGGTGAAGGACGAGCGCAATCTCGACAAGTTCGACCGTGTGTTCGGCGCCACCTTCAAAGGGCTCGAGAACCTGCTCGATGCCATGGAGAAGGCCGACATTCCGGCAGAGTGGTTGAAGAAGCTCGCGGAGAAATACCTCACCGAGGAAGAAAAGAAGCAGATCGAGGCCATGGGCTGGGACAAGCTCATGGAGACGCTCCGCAAGCGGCTCGAGGAACAGAAGAAGCGGCACCAGGGCGGCAACAAGTGGATTGGCACCGCCGGCACATCGCCGTTCGGTGCCTACGGCTACAACCCTGAGGGTGTACGTATCGGGCAGGAGAAGAACCGCAATTTCAGTGCTGTGAAGGTGTGGGACCGTCGCGAATTCAAGGACCTCGACGGCAACGTCGAGCTTGGCATCCGCAACATCAAGGTCGCGCTGCGCCGCCTGCGCAAGTTTGCGCGGACCGGTTCGCCTGATGAACTCGACCTCGACACCACGATTCGCGAAACCGCGAACCACGGCTATCTCGATGTGCATATGCGGCCCGAACGGCGCAACGCGGTGAAGGTCCTGATCTTCTTCGACATCGGCGGCTCGATGGACGGTCACATCGCGCAGGTCGAAGAGCTGTTCTCGGCGGCCAAGACCGAGTTCAAGCACATGGAGTATTTCTACTTCCACAACTGCCTCTATGAGGGCGTGTGGAAGAACAACAAGCGCCGCTTCAGCGATCGGACGCCGACCTGGGATATCCTTCATAAATATCCACACGACTATAAGGTGATCTTTGTCGGCGATGCGTCAATGTCACCATACGAAATCGTCGTTCCAGGCGGTTCGGTCGAGCACGTCAACGAGGAGGCGGGTTCGATCTGGCTGGACCGTGTCACGCGGACCTATCCGCATGCGGTCTGGCTCAATCCGGTCGCCCGCAAGCACTGGGACTATTCGGAATCGACCACGATCATCCGCAAGCTGTTCACGGAGCGTATGTTCCCGCTCACCCTCGAAGGGCTCGAGGGCGCCATGCGGGAATTGACCCGCTGATCTAGTGGTCCGATTCTAACATTTGCATCCCGTTTCGGCAGGTGCGTTAGCAAATGTTAGAATCAAAAGGACCACTAGCAACTATAAGATTCTAGTGGAGTTCTGGATTTGACATTCGCTTCCAGAGCTTGCTGCAAGGCAGGTAGCGAATGTCAAATCCACTCCACTAGTCGGCTGGAACGGGCATTTGATCCGGAAGCTTATTGCCCTTTCACCGAAGACTTCGCTACGCTGGTCCGCGTCCCTTCAGATGAAGGGCGCTTATTTCCGGAGTTTCCATGCCCTCCACCATCAACCGCGGTTACAAGAAACTTCTCGATGAGGCGAATGCGCAGATCGAGACCATCAATGCAGCGGAGGCCGTCGAGAAATTCCCGAACGGCGGCGTCGGTCTTAGCGATGTTGTAATCGTGGACTTGCGCGACCCGCGCGAGATCGAGCGCGAGGGGCGCATTCCCGGCTCGTTTCACTGCCCGCGCGGGATGCTGGAATTCTGGATCGACCCCGAGAGTCCCTACGCCAAGCCGATCTTCCAGGAGGACAAGAAGTTCATATTTCAATGCGCTTCCGGTTGGCGCTCCGCGCTGGCTGCCAAGGCCGCGCAGGATATGGGCTTGACGCCGGTGGCGCATCTCGGCGGCGGCTTCACCGCGTGGCGCGAAGCCGGCGGTGCTGTTGAAAAGGTTGAGCCGCGCAAGAAGGACTAACCAATGACTGATGACCCTCTCGTGAGCACCGCGTGGCTTCACGACCACCTCGGTGACCCGGACCTGCGCCTGCTCGATGCCTCATACCGCATGCCGGCGATGCGGCCCCCCACCGCGGCGGAGGAATACGCGCAGCGGCACATTCACGGCGCGGTGTTTTTCGATGTCGACGCGATCGCGGATCACGGCAGCTCTTTGCCGCACATGCTGCCGACGCCCTTGCAGTTTGCACGCGATGTCGGTGCGCTCGGCATCGAGAATGATCATCTCGTCGTGATTTACGATCGCGGCGACTACATGGGCGCGCCGCGGGCATGGTGGATGTTCCGTGTCTTCAATCATCTGCGCGTCAAGGTTTTGGACGGTGGCCTGAAGAAGTGGATCGCTGACGGTTATGCCGTCGATGCCGAGCCGGCCACACCGCATTTGACCGCCTACCATTCCCATCTGAACGAAAACCGCGTGCGCTCTCGCGCACAGGTGCTGGCGAATATCAGCACCTCAATGGAGCAGGTGGTTGATGCACGCGCGAAAGAGCGCTTCGCGGGCACAGCGGCGGAGCCCTGGCCGGGGCGTCGTTCGGGTCATATTCCGGGCAGTCTCAACGTGCCGTTCACGGATTTGATCAATCCGGATGCGACCATGAAATCGTCTGAGCAGTTGGAAGCGATCTTTGGCGGGGCAAAGGTTGATCTGCAGCGGCCGATTGTGACGTCATGCGGCTCCGGCGTAACGGCGGGAACGATCTCGTTGGCGCTGGCGCGCCTGGGGATCGACACCGCGCTTTATGATGGATCCTGGGCGGAGTGGGGGTTGCCCGACGGGCCGGTGGTCGCCACCGGGCCGGCCTAGTTCATTGGTGCGGGGTCGTCTGGACGACCTGAGACGGTTGTGCCGGAATGCCGAACAGCGCAGTAAAAGGATCCACTGCAACGAATTTTTGCTGGGCAATCCGGGCGGCCTCTGCACGGGCAATGGCACGGGCGCGTGCTGCAGCGCGCCGGCGTTGAGCTACAGCGTAAATGCTAGACCGGGTCTTTTTCCTGGCCACAGTCTTCGACTTGGTTGCATGGACCTTGACCGTCTTGAGCTTGATTTCATGACCGTTGACCTCAGCTGTAATCGCGGCGGTGACGATCACGTCGGGTATATCGATTTCAGGTGACTTGTTTTCGGATACCTGGGGCTCGGGTGCTTTGACTTCGGCAACCTTTGTGCTCGTCGCTTCAGCTCCGTCAGATTTGGTTTCAACAGCCTTCGTTGGATCTGCCTGAGCCTCAGAAGCAGCGGGGGCAGAATTCGTCGAGCCGGAGTCTGTCGGATCCGTAGCCCCGTTTTCCTGTTTTTCAATTGTGGGCGTCGGCGCGGCTGCGACCGCGGTCGGAGCAGGCACATCCGGGGGGACTGGAACAGGCTGGCTGCCGCTATCGGCGCTCTTTTCGGCGGAAGCTGGTGTCTCCTCAAGCTGAGGGGGAGGCTGCGTCGTCACATTCGGCTTAGCCGAGACATCCTGGGCTTTCGCGACATCCTGGGCTTTAAGGTCTGCGTCTAACGAGCCCGGTGCGGGAGCCGGACTTTCTTCAGTCACGTCCGGCTGAATCGCTTCCGGCGTCTCTATCCGCAGCATAGCCAGCGTCGGCGTCGTCGTCTCGACCGGAGCGGAGGGGAACTGGGGTTGCGCTACGCGCCACGACGGCAGGGTGGCAAATTCTTCATGAGACGCGCGCAGCAGCGCTGCGGCGCTGAGGCCGAAGATCAGAACCGAAGCCGACAGGATGACCGTAACGAAGATAAATCGGATTCCGGGGAGCATGTCTTCGTGTCCTGCCTAGTGGTCCGATTCTAACATTCGCATCCCGTCTCGGCAGGTACTTCCTGCGAATGTTAGAATCGGAGGACCACTAGCAATTATAAGTTTCTAGTGGAGTTTTGGATTTGACATTCGCTGGACGAACTCGCTGCAGGTGAGGTGCGAATGTCAAATCCACTCCACTAGCCGAGCGAATCAGCCGAGGTCATCGGGCCATAACGAACGCTTACAAACGCGAACACTTTGTCACGCGACACAAAAGCTCTACCGGCACAGAATCATGTGCCGCGAATCGGAACAGGCGAGAGAATAGCGCAATCGTGATTGGCTGCTGCTGAAAACTTCGCCGTATCAGATGCTTCGCTAGTCCTGATTCCGAAGTTCGCATCATTCCGCTGCAGCTTTGTTTGCGAATTCCGGAATCGAAGGGCGCTAGCAAGTTATTGATCTCGTGTGGCTTTGGTTTAGAAGTCCGCATTCCAGACTTGGCGCACGAATAATGCGGACTTCCGAACCGGCCGCACGAGGCGGCAGATTTGTCACGGCTTGCGGAAACTCGCGAAAAAGTCAGTGTTCCCAAGGTGTTTTTTGCAAAAATGTCTTGAATGCGCCGCTATCGTGAGCGATCTGGCGTTAACGATGCGGTGGCGGGTCAGCACTAAAGTAAGGGGCATGATGTTCAATCGCCTTTCAACGGTTTCGGCGGTGGTTTTGGCGGCTTTTGCGGCCAGCGTCGCCGGGTCACATGTGGCCGTGGCGCAGTCTTATCCGCCGCCTCCGGGCTATTCCGAGCCGGTTCGGCCGGCGCCTTATGGGCTTCCCGACGCCGGTGGCCGCGGCGCGCCCGATTTTGACCGTCTCAATGACGACGATGCGCGGGGCCAGGGTTCAGCGGCGCTTTCGCCACCGGGCTATCAGCAGCCGGGCCCACCGCAACAGGCCTATCAGCAGCGCTCGCTTCCGCCACAGGACAATATGGCGCTCGGCCCGGTGATGTCGCCGGATGATCCGCGCTATGGCCGCCCGATGGCGCCGCCGCAGCAGACCTATTCCGACCGCGGGCCGGCTCCGATCTACACGGAAGAGCGCGCGCCGCAGGGCAACAACTACAGCGACCAGGACCGGGGCATGCGTCCGCCGGGTGCGATCGATGGCCGTTCGGCTGCCATGCCACCTCAGGGTGGTCAGCCGGCGACGCTGTCCGCGCTGCCGCCTGACGATCAGCCGGAGACCGGGCCACGCCAGGAACTCGAGCCACGCCTGCGCCGGCAGGAGGTTTCCTTCCAGACCAAGGAGCCACCGGGCACGATTATCGTCGATACGCCGAATACGCTGCTCTACTACGTGTTGGGTGGCGGTCGTGCGATCCGCTACGGCGTCCGTGTCGGCCGCGACGGATTCACCTGGACCGGCGTGCAGAAGATCACCCGCAAGGCCGAGTGGCCGGACTGGCATCCGCCTGCGGAAATGATTGAGCGCCAGCCTTATCTGCCGCGCTTCATGGCCGGCGGTGACGGCAACCCGCTCGGCGCGCGCGCGATGTATCTGGGCAATACGGTTTACCGCATCCACGGCACCAATCAGCCGTCGACCATCGGCAAGTTCGTGTCGTCGGGCTGCATCGGCATGCTCAACGAAGACGTCACCGACCTGTTCGACCGCGTGAAGGTGGGAACGCGCGTGGTGGTGCTTCCGGGTGGCAAGCCGCCGGAAGTGACGGCTTCGGCGCAGCCCGCGGCAGCCCCGTCGCCAATGGCGAATGCCGAGGGTGCGGTCGGACGTGCACCGGTTGGAGTCCCTAACCAGGGGCCGACGGTTGTGCCGCCGCTGCCTGCACCGGTCACGGTGCGCTAAACGCTCTTTCGTTCTGAATGTGAAAAGGCCGGGCTTGCCCGGCCTTTTTGTTATGTCTTTTGTTTGCCTCGCGCCGGCGTCAGCCCATCACGCGTACAGGTTTGCCGTCGAGCCATCCCGCAATATCTTCGACCATGTCGCGGTAGTAGTGGCGATAGTTCTCTTCGGTCACGTAGCCCAGGTGCGGGGTCAGCACCACGTTATCGAGCTTGCGCAGCGGATGATCCACCGGCAGTGGCTCTTGCGAAAATGTATCGAGCCCCGCGCCGGCAATCTTCTTATTCTGCAGTGCTTTCAGCAACGCGTCTTCATCGACGATCGGTCCGCGAGCGGTGTTGATCAGGTACGATGTCGGTTTCATCCGTGCGAGGTCGTCAGCCGTGATCAGTCCACGCGAACGTTTGCTGAGGATCACATGGATGGTGATGACGTCGGCTTTGGCGAACAATTCTTCCTTGGTGGCATAGGTCACGCCCGCGGCCGCGCAGGCTTCCGGCGTGAGGTTGGTACTCCAGGCCATGACATTCATTCCGAGCGCCTTGGCAATCGTTGCGACCTTGGTGCCGAGCTTTCCGAGGCCGACGATCCCAAGAGTCCGGCCTTCCACATCTTCGCCGACGGTGACCTGCCACGGTTCGCCGGCATGCATGCGGGCGTTCTCGAAACCAATTTTGCGGGTGAGGTCCAGCATCAGGCCGATGGTCAGCCCGGCGGTCGGGTTGCCGGTCGTCCCTGTGCCGCAGACCACGATGCCGCGTTCCTTGGCCGTCTCCATGTCGAAGGCGGCATTGCGCATGCCCGACGTCAACAGCAGTTTGAGGTTTGGCAGCGCGTTCAGGACGTCGCGTCCGAAACCGGTGCGTTCACGCATCGCGCAGACGATTTGAAAGTCCTGTAACGCGCGGACAGCCTCCTCGGACGAGGCGAACGGCTTGTCGAACACGGTGATATCGACCTTGTCCTTGAGCGGCGACCAATCGGCCAGCTTCAAGGCAACGTTCTGATAATCGTCAAGAATCGCGCAGCGATGTTTCATGCGTCCTCAAATCTACAAGTCTTGCTGAAAAGGCAGGCTGAAAGGGCTGCCCGTAGACGACATGGTCGCGCGCCATCGCTCTCCGCGCAAGCACCGTGAACGCGTGACTGTCCTATACCAATCAGGGATTGACGTTCGTTCCATGCTTCGCGCGCCAAGCCGGTCCAGGACCGCGCATGTAATGTTGTTCGGGATGGTAGGGGTTGAATGCCGCCCGCAGGAACTCGCGCCAAAAACCGGCAATTGCGGCCAATGCTCCCGCGGTGGCTGAGAGCTGTGCCGGGCCTTTTGCGATCGATGTGCTATGTGCCGTCATGGCAAGTCTCGGCGATCTTCTGATGCCAATGTTGCAATATTCGTCGCCGCGCGAACGCTGCGGGTTCACGCCCGGAATATTACGGAACAGCCATTAAAAAGCGGTTTTCCGCCTTGGGGGCCGGGGAAATCCTCGTCGACAACCTTTCCAAAATCCTACCAAAGGTTGCCCTTTGCGGTTCCCGCCGCTACATCAGGAGCAGCAAAACTCCCTCGCATTACCGTCTCAAGGATCACGATGGCTCGCCAGTTCGTCTACTTCATGCAGGGCCTGACCAAGGCCTATCCCACCCGCAAAGTGCTCGATAACGTCCACCTCTCGTTCTATCCGGACGCGAAGATCGGCGTGCTCGGTGTCAATGGTGCGGGTAAGTCCACGCTGCTCAAGATCATGGCGGGCATCGACAAGGACTATACCGGTGAAGCCTGGGTCGCCGACGGCGCGCGCGTCGGCTACCTCGAACAGGAGCCGCATCTCGATGCGACCAAGACCGTGCGTGAAAACGTCATGGAAGGCGTCGCCAAGCAGAAGGCGATCCTCGACCGCTACAACGAACTCGCGGTGAACTATTCCGAAGAAACCGCCGACGAGATGACTAAGCTGCAGGACGAGATCGAGGCCCAGGGCCTGTGGGATCTCGACAGCAAGGTCGACCAGGCGATGGATGCGCTGCGCTGTCCGCCGGACGACGCCGATGTTACCAAGCTGTCCGGTGGCGAGCGCCGCCGTGTGGCGCTGTGCCGCCTGTTGCTCGATCAGCCGGAACTGCTGCTGCTCGACGAACCGACCAACCACCTCGATGCGGAATCGGTGTCGTGGCTGGAAGGCCATTTGCGCAACTATCCCGGCGCGATCCTGATTGTCACCCACGATCGCTACTTCCTCGACAACGTCACCGGCTGGATCCTCGAGCTCGATCGCGGCCGCGGCATTCCTTACGAGGGCAATTACTCCTCGTGGCTTGTCCAGAAGCAGAAGCGTCTCGAGCAGGAAGGCCGCGAAGACGCGGCACACCAGAAAACCTTGGCGCGCGAACAGGAGTGGATCGCGGCCTCGCCCAAGGCCCGCCAAGCGAAGTCCAAGGCGCGCTATCAGCGCTATGAAGAACTGCTCAAGCAGGCGAGCGAGAAGCAGACGCAGACTGCGCAGATCATCATTCCGGTCGCCGAGCGCCTCGGCAACAACGTTGTGGATTTCGAATCGCTGAGCAAAGGCTTCAATGATCGTCTTCTGATCGACGACTTGACCTTCAAGTTGCCTCCTGGCGGCATCGTCGGCGTGATCGGTGCCAACGGCGCCGGCAAGACCACGCTGTTCAAGATGATCACGCAGCAGGAGAAGCCGGATTCCGGCACGATCACCGTTGGCGAGACGGTGCAGCTCGGTTACGTCGACCAGTCGCGCGATGCGCTCGACGGCAAGAAGACCGTGTGGGAAGAAATCTCCGGCGGCAACGACCTGATCCTGCTCGGCAAGAAGGAAGTGAATTCGCGCGGCTACTGCTCGGCGTTCAATTTCAAAGGCGCCGATCAGCAGAAGAAGGTTGGCGCGCTCTCAGGCGGCGAACGCAATCGCGTGCATCTTGCCAAGATGCTGAGGTCGGGTGCCAACGTGCTGCTGCTCGACGAACCGACCAACGATCTCGATGTCGATACGCTACGCGCGCTCGAAGAGGCGCTGGAAGATTTCGCGGGCTGCGCCGTTATCATCAGCCATGATCGCTGGTTCCTCGACCGCATCGCGACCCACATTCTCGCATTCGAGGGCGACAGCCACGTCGAGTGGTTCGAGGGTAATTTCCAGGACTACGAGAAGGACAAGATGCGCCGTCTCGGCCAGGATTCAGTCATCCCGCATCGCGTGAAGTACAAGAAACTCACGCGGTGACCGAGCCGCTGGACAGCAACCTCGATGCGCGGGAGCGTGCGCTCCTCGCCATCGACGTTGCCTGTGCCGGCAACAACAGCATGGGTCGGTGAATGCGGGATCGCAGCAAGGCACTGACGTCCGGAGACATCGCAGCGGCTCCACCGAGACCCATCGCCGCGAGTGAAAGCACCCTCAGCCCCGAAGAACGCGCCGCGCTTGCGATCGATGTCGCGTGGGTCGACTGGCGTTCCCAGTTCCGGCGCAAGGTGCTGGCGTCCGGCGTCCTGAAGCGCGCGTGGCGCAGCGTGTTCGAAGCTGACATGATCTTCAGCATCGTCGCGCATCGTTGGCTGACCGGACAGCTCATCACACACAAGGAACTCGCCACCTATTTTGAGCAGTTCGCGACCGAGGCAACCGTGTCGCGCCACATCAGCGATATGGAAGAGGCGGGCATGATTGTCCGCCAGACCGATCCGAGCGATCGTCGCCGCATTTTTCTGCGGCCCACCGAGCGGCTGGAAACCGTTGGTCGCGAATTCCTGCAAGCCCGCATTCGCACCATGCGTGCACAAGGTTTCGTGTGGTCCGGCGCAGGCGAAACTGACCGCAAAACTGCAATCGATCCCGCGTGAATTCACGGACCCGCGGCTATAAGAGTGGAGATCTTCTCAAAGGAGAAAGATCATGGTGCCGCATTTCATTGCCATCTCGCTGCTGATGCTGTTGCTTACACCCGGCTCGATGCTGTCCGTCTTCGACAGCCCGGCAAGAGCCCAATGCATCGTGCAATTGCCCGCGGCGCAGGTATACCTGACGCCGGAAAACGGGCGATGCATTCGCTTTGAGCATAAGGCAGGCCCCATCTCCTGACAGGCCCATCTCCTGACAAGCCCATGTTCTGCTAAGTCGATGTCTTGTTAACAGGCTTTCGCATGACATCCGTAATCTGGCCATCGTTCGCCGCCTGACGTAAAAGGAGGCGAGCGTGAGCAAGGAGCGTACGGATGGCCGATTGGAGTGCGGAGCAGTACCTTAAGTTCGAGGATCAACGCACCCGGGCGGCGCGTGATTTGCTGGCACAGGTTCCTCTGCAGCAGGCGCGTCAGGCGGTCGATATTGGATGCGGTCCCGGAAACTCGACGGCATTACTGGCGGAACGCTGGCCAGGGGCGCGCATCACCGGCATCGATACGTCCGCTGACATGCTGCGGCAGGCGCGCGAGCGGCTTCCGCAGCATCAATTCATCGAAGCCAATATATCGCACTGGGCTCCCCAGCCGGGCACTGATGTGCTGTTTGCGAATGCGATTTTTCAGTGGGTCCCGGACCATCTCACGCAACTCAAGCGCCTCGTGGGCAAGTTGCCGGAGGGGGGCGTGCTCGCGGTACAGATGCCGGATAATCTGGACGAACCATCCCACGTCCTCATGCGCGAGGTGGCCCAGCTTGAGCCGTTCCGCAAGCAGCTTACCAATGCGGCGGAGGCGCGGGACGTGTTGCCGAAGCCCGGTGTCTACTATGATGCGCTCAGGCCTCTGTGCCGGAACATCGATATCTGGCACACGACCTACAATCATGTGCTCGACGATGCGCAGGCGATTGTCGAATGGGTGAAGGGAACGGGACTTCGTCCGTTCCTCGAACCGCTCGATTTCCCGGAGCGTAAGGAGTTCCTCGAAGCCTATGGCGCACGCGTCGCCGCAAGCTATCTGCCGCAGGAAGACGGCAAGATACTGCTGCGTTTTCCGCGATTTTTCCTTGTTGCTGTCCGATGAATAGGCACCCTGGAGGGTGATCTTTGCGAAGCTGACATCATGATGTCGGATCGGAAAAAAGTTCTGCGGTTAAACGTCGCTGCAGCGCCGCTCGACAGAATCGGACAAGCTCCCCAATTGAGGGTGGTTCGAGTTTAGACAGCCGGAGCCTTTCTTAATGACGCTGACGCCTGATACGCCTTTGCCGCCGCACGGCAAGACGCTGCGCCCGATTCCGATGATGATCTTTGGATCGCGCTGGTTACAATTGCCGCTGTATGTCGGATTGATCGTCGCGCAGGGCGTCTATGTCGTGCTCTTTTTGAAGGAGCTATGGCACCTCATCACCCATTCATTCGACTTCTCCGAACAGCAAATCATGCTGGTGGTGCTCGGTCTGATCGACGTCGTGATGATCTCGAACCTTTTGGTGATGGTGATCGTCGGCGGTTATGAAACGTTCGTCTC
The DNA here is from genome assembly GCF_049747295.1 of Bradyrhizobium sp. SYSU BS000235. Classification (NCBI taxonomy): domain Bacteria; kingdom Pseudomonadati; phylum Pseudomonadota; class Alphaproteobacteria; order Hyphomicrobiales; family Nitrobacteraceae; genus Bradyrhizobium; species Bradyrhizobium sp. SYSU BS000235. Next base: position 1,021,816 of record NZ_JBMHJM010000001.1, on the reverse strand, counting down.
GCGGCTCAACCTGCGTGGACACCCGGATGAGCCGGAATGGCTCAGCCACGTCAACGCCAGCGTGCTGAAAATCAAGCTCGCCATGGCGATCATCGGCATCTCCTCGATCCATCTGCTGCGGACCTTTATCGAGGCTGGCAACCTCGGCGGTACCGGCCGCACCACCAACTACACGGACACCGGCGTGATGTGGCAGACCATCATCCATGTGGTCTTTATCTTCTCGGCGGTGGGTATAGCCTACGTGGACCGCCTCTCGAACGGCGTAATCTTCGCGCCTGATGCGCAACGCGCGCCTAATGGACACTCACATCACGGGCATTGATGAAGTCACACATACGATCGATTGGAAATGGACGGCGCGCTTTGGGGGGCGCCGTTGCGCTCTTGATCTGTGTCATGTCTCAGGCTGCAGCTGCCGCCGATACAGGTTTCACGACATTCATCGCCTCGTTGTGGCCCGAAGCGCAGCAGGCAGGTGTCTCACGCGCAACGTTCGACGCTCAGACCCGCGGGCTTGAACCGGATTACAAGCTGCCGGACCTGTTGTTGCCCGGCCGCCCCGCGACCGGTGCGCCGGCTCAAGCAGAGTTTGTGCAAGTGCCTGCCGACTATCTGAAGGAAGCGAGCATCGCGCGCCTTGCAGCCGAAGGGCAGCGGCTCATGCAGCAGCACGCCGCGACGCTCAAGGCGATCGAGCAACGGTTCGGCGTTCCGGGGACCATTATTCTGGCGATCTGGGGACGCGAGACTGACTATGGCCGCTACACGCTGCCGTATGATGGTCTGCGTGTGCTGGCAACGCAAGCCTATGTCGGACGGCGCAAGGATCAGTATCGCAGCGAATTCATCGAGGCTTTGAAGCTGATCCAGAATGGTGATGTGACGCGCAAACAGCTGCGCGTGTCGTGGGGCGGTGCGACGGGATTAACTCAGTTTCTGCCGTCGGAGCTCCATAAGCATGGTGTCGATTTCGATGGCGACGGGCACGTCAATATCTGGACCTCGATCCCGGACGCGCTGGCTTCTGCCGCGCAGCAGTTAAAGAACAAGGGCTGGGAACCGGGAGTGCGCTGGGCCTATGAGGTGCGGGCGCCACGTACAGTCGATTGCACACAAGGCGTACCGGAAGTCACCAAGCCGATCTCGGACTGGCTGCGAGAAGGATTTGTCCCGGTGCGAGGACTGCGCCTGAGCGCAGCGGAGCAAGCGCAGAGTGCCTCGCTGCTGCAGCCGGAAGGAATTTATGGGCCGGCATTTCTCACCACGAAGAATTACTTCGTGATCAAGGAATACAATTTCTCTGATCTCTATGTGCTGTTCGTCGGTCATCTGAGCGATCGAATGACAGATCCGCAGCCGTTCGCGACGCCATGGTCCGCCTCGAAGCAACTGCGGAGTACGGATGTGGAAGCGATGCAGAAAACTCTCACGCGCCTTGGCCTGTACAGCTCGAAGCTCGACGGCAAAGCGGGCATGCAGACGCGCGCTGCGTTGGGGACTTATCAGAAGAAGGCCGGGCTCAAGGTCGACTGCTGGCCAAGTCAGGACGTTTTGCGCGCGATGAATGGTGGGCGCTAAAACGAAAACCCGGCCGTTTGACGGGCCGGGTTTGAAACTCAAATCTCACAACGCGTGTGAGATACGCTCAAGATCAATCGCAAACCTGGACGCGGCGGAAGCGCCAGGCGTAACCATCCCAGAAGCGCTCGCGAACGAGATGGCAGGCAGGCTCTTCAACATAAACCGGGGCCGGCGCGGCATAGGCCGGAGGAGCGCTGGCAATCGCTGCGCCGGCAATGGCGCCACCGAGAATGCCAAGACCAACACCCGCAGCGATCGCACCGCCACGGTCACGTGCGCTAGCCGGCACTGCAGTTGCCAGCGAACCGGCGATCATCGCAACGGCGAGGGTCGCCGAAATTGCCTTCTTCATATGTTTCATCTCCTCAGATCACGCCAGAGCCCGGCGCAAGGCGATTGGTGTTCAGGACCAACAACTGAATGCAATGCTGTTGAGGGCCCCAGCTGATTGCCCCGCGTAACGCGGAGCATCTGTATTCATCCCCAGATACCAATATACCGAAGATTCTGAGGCGTGGTCCTTAAAAAACCGCCCGGAATGGCGATTTTACCACTCCGGACGTCATAATTCTTCAAAGCGAGGCGGGATTGCCGCACATTGGATGCAAGCCCTGTGCGCTTATCCGCAGACCTGGACACGGCGAATTCTCCAGCCGTAACCATCCCAGAAGCGTTGGCGCTGCCAGTAACAGGGGGCAGCTGCGTAAGCCGGGCCACCGTAATAGCCGTAACCCGGGCCATATCCGTATCCGTATCCGCTGTTGGCGGCGATGCCGCCGATGATCGCGCCGGCAGCCAGGCCGCCGATCACACCGGCTGCGACGCGTCCGCCGCGCGCTTCTGCCGGAGCAGGCGCTGCGAGTGCGGTAACTGCGAGGGTGGCGGCCGTGGCAACCGCCAGAACGATCTTCTTCATGGCTTCACCTTTCAACATTCACGACAGACAATAACGAATATCGAAAGCGATGGTTGCAGACGCTGGTTGAACGGGAACTGAACGGTCCTGTCAGTTTTTCGCCATTATTCAGCAGAGGCCGCGCAAGCGTGGTGAAGCGTTCAAACAAAAACGGCGCCCTGCGATGTGCGAGGGCGCCGTTTTAAATGTTCGGTTCAAAACGCCGAAGACGTCGGCGCGGCAGTTTTGCGAGATGATTAGAAGAGGGACGCGTATTGCGTCAGGCCAGCCTTCTGAACCAGATGCATGGCGGTCTGCTTCTGGTTGTCGTCAAGGCGAGCGAACAGTGCAGAGGCTGCGGGCGCAAAGCGGCGAACGGCGGCTTCATTCAACTGCGGCTCGCGGGCAAGCGCGCGCAACGCGTTGGCAACTGCAGGCCAATACTTCTCCTGATCAGCTTTGAGCTTGAGCGCCGCGCGATAACGCATAATCGCGACTTCGTTCATGGCGGCCTTGAATACCGACACGCGCGCCGGCTTGGCTGTGGCTTCTGCACCCATCTCCTGGGCGGCGACTGGGGTGCACAAGGCAACAGCCAGTGCGATCGCGATCGGCAACTTTCGCATTTCTCTCACTTTGTAATGATTTGATGACGTGCGCGGGGGCGTAGGGGTCATATGTGACCAAAATGCGTTCTGTTGGGTTAATTTTCCGGAAAAAAATTCAGTTGTGCGTATTAAGGTTTCCGTAAGGAATTTTTAGCCGCAATTACAAGGGCTTCTGAGCCCGCGTAACATTCGTTGACGAAAGTTGATGTGTGAAAAACGCGAAACTATTCGCGTGAATCCATCGATCAACGCTGAAGCAACTCCGTATCCGCGATTTTGTTTCAGCGTTGAACGCTGATTATCTCGTCAAACAATTCGAGTGCACGAAGCGCAAACGCGCGCATGTTCGCGACACGATCGCTGCTGCCGGTTTCCAGCGTAATCGTTCGCGTGGCAGGGCCGGCGACGGCCATGCAGGAATGTCCCGCCGCGTCGCCGTAGCGATTGCCTGTCGGCCCTGTCGCTCCGGTTTCGCTCAGTCCCCATGTGGTGTTGAGAAGTTCGCGCGCGCGTGCCGCGAGCAATCCGGCATAAGGTTCTGTTGCGCCACGCATGCCGTCCATTTCTTCTTTGGTGATATTCACGAGGGCCGCGCGTGCGCGCGGCGTGTAGATCACACCGCCGCCGCGATAGTAAGCGGATGCGCCAGGCACCGCGAGCAGTGCCGCGGAAATCAATCCGCCGGTGGAGGATTCCGCAACGCCAACCGTCTCACCTCGTGCGATCAGCGACGCAGCAATCTTCTCTGCAAGCGGCAGCAGCTTTTCCATTTTTGTGATCCTTCGGAGATACGTCGCGATTATTCGCGGGGTCAGAGTTGTGTCTTGAACCGGGCTTCGACCTGCTCGTGCGTTTCAGGCGTCCCCATTCCCGTCTGTTCGTGAACCACTTCGCTGATGCTCGGCTGCACTGAACGCGCCACGCGCGCCTCAGGTGACCAAAGCCTTGAGCGCATCAGTGCTTTGCCGCAATGGAAATAAGCTTCACGCACGGAGACGTCCAGCACTGCGCGCGGTTGCCTGCCGAATTCGATCATCGCCTGCAGTAATTCAGGATCTGCGGAGAGTTTCGCGTCACCGCCGACGCGCAACGTCTCATCAAGGCCTGGCACGAAGAAGATCAGTTGCACATAACCCGACCCGCTCAGCATATTGCGAAAACTGTCGATGCGATTGTTGCCTTGGCGATCCGGCATCAGCAATCGGTTGGGGTCCTTGACCGAGACAAAGCCGGGATTGCCGCCGCGGGGCGAGGCATCGACGGTGCCGTCAGGACCTGAAGTGGCGAGCACGCAGAACGGCGACAGGCTGATGAAGTTGGCCGCATGACGATCGATCTTCGGCAGTGCTTTCGCAAGCACGCGCTCGCTAGGTGCAGGATAGATGGTTTTGAGATCATCAAATCCGATATCGGTCACGGTTCGCGCTCCATCACTGCGTTTGTGTTTTCACTTTAGCCACAGTGCTGATGCGGGCGAAGAGCAAACACCATATCGCCGAGCGCAAGTGGCGGAGCCTTGTCTTTAGATCGATTCCAATGTGAACGACAGACATACGCCTAGTTTGGAATAGCTTAAAACTGGCTGTTTTGCTTTTGCATCCCGCGCGCTGCTGAAATATCGATGGGTCAACGTCCTCACAGGTTTTCCAATCAATCCATGATCGTTTGTTCCTGTAACGTCCTGACCGACCACGACGTGCGTAGCGCAGTGGTTAAGGATTTGCCGCGCACCGCCGGGCAGGTCTATGGCTGCCTTGGTTGCAGCGCTCAATGCGGCCGCTGTGCGCGTACCATCAAGAAGATCATGGACGAGGCGCTTGGCCCCTGTGCGAAGGCCTGCTGCTCCGGTTGCCCGCACTCCCAACAGCATCAGGCCGAGACCCACCCGCACCACCACGCAGTGGTGCTGCCGGCCGATATCGCCGCCTGATCCTCGGGCGGAACCCTATCCCCAGCCCAGTTTAGAGCCCGAAAGACGCTTGTTCTCCGTCGTAATCTGATTTAGAACGTTTCTAAATTGGATTTCGGGACCGTAAAGAGCGGTTCCCTGCAATGGAGTGCATCATGAGAGGCGACGCGAGGGTCATCGAATATCTCAACAAGGGCCTGCGGAGCGAGTTGACGGCCATCAACCAGTATTGGCTGCATTACCGCCTGCTGGACAACTGGGGCCTCAACGAGATGTCCAAGGTGTGGCGCAAGGAGTCCATCGAAGAGATGCATCACGCCGACCGCTTCACGGATAGGATTTTGTTCCTTGACGGGTTCCCGAACATGCAGGTCCTGGATCCGCTTCGGATCGGCCAGAACGTGAAGGAAATCATCGAGTGCGATCTTGCGGCGGAACACGGCGCACGCGATCTTTATCAAGAAGCCGCGACCTACTGCCATAGCGTCAAGGACTACGTCTCACGCGATCTGTTCGAGAGCCTGATGAAGGACGAGGAAGGTCACATCGATTTCCTTGAGACCCAACTCGACCTGATCAACCGCGTCGGCCTCGAACTCTACACCCAGAAGCACATGGGTGGTTTGGAGAAAGAGGATCACTGAGGAGTCCTCAGCGGTCTCGCGTTGAAGACGTGGTCACACTGGCGAAGGAGCCGACATGTGCCGCAATATCAAAACGCTCTTCAACTTCGAGCCGCCGGCGACCGAAGATGAGATCCACGCTTCCGCGCTGCAGTTCGTGCGGAAGCTCTCCGGTTTCAACGCGCCTTCAAAGGCGAATGAAGCGGCCTTCAACCAGGCGGTCGCTGAGGTTTCAGATGCCGCGCGGCGTCTGCTGACGTCGCTTGAGACCACGGCTGCGCCGCGTGATCGCGAGATCGAAGCCGAGAAAGCGCGGGAGCGGAGCAGGGCGCGGTTCGGCTGACTGTTTCCAGTGCTGTTGCCGAAATCATCGAGGCTCGCGCAAGCGGGCCTCGTTTCGTTTGAGAGCATGATTCGTTCTTGCATCGCTCTCGACAGGTAATTGCAACCCATTTCTTGCAGGATGAATCGCATTCGCGAATCTGTTCAATGCGCTAAAGTCCGTGCCGCTAGTGCGTTCTGCACACCGGCTCACTGCCATTGCACGGAGAAATCTTCATGCCGCTGTCATCCACTATTCGTGTCGCGTTGATTGCCCTGGCGACATTCGTCGGGATCAGTTTCTCGTCGTCCGCCCATGCCGAGAGCGGAACTGTATCGCTCGTCATCTACAAGGCCGGATGGTTTATCGGCGGTTCTGGCGGCAGCGGCACGCTCACCTTCCGCGGCAGGACGTATCCGTTGTCCACGGGTGGGCTGGATTACGGCCTTGTGTTCGGCGGCTCGAAGACCGTGCTGCGCGGGCGCGTGAGCAACATCAACCGGCCTTCGGACGTTGCCGGCGTCTACGGCGCAGCCGGCGCAGGCATCGCGATCGGTAGTGGCGCGCGCGCCATTGTGCTGACCAATCAGAAGGGCGCGGTGCTGGAATTGTCCGGACGACAGACTGGACTGATGGCCAACGCAGACCTGAGCGGATTGGCGATCACGATGAAGTAGTCAGTGCGAGGCGTTTCTCCTCGAACGAGAGGCGCCTCGGCCATCGACGGTCGCGACGGTGGTTTTCTCCGTCGCGATCCTGGACAGCTTGTATTTATCCCACGCCTCGAAGCCCAGCATGCCGACGGCCATGGCGGCGACGAATACGATCAGGGGCAAGCTGAGACCGGCAAGATTGACCAGCGCCGGACCGGGGCAAAGGCCGACCAGACCCCAGCCAAGACCGAAGAGCGTTGCCCCGATGACGAGAGGCGCATCGATGTCGCGACGTGTCGGCCATAGACTCTGCACAGCGAGTATGGGCGCACCGTACCGCCGCGCGACAGCAAAGCCGATGCTTGCGATTGCCACCGCGCCGGCCATCACAAAAGCCAGTGTCGCATCCCATGCGCCGAAGACGTCAAGGAAGCCCAGCACTTTCTCCGTGTGCGTCATGCCGGAAATCAGCAGTCCTGCGCCGAAGACGAGACCGCAGACAAAACTGGCGAGAACAAGCGGCATGATCAGCCTCCGATGACATGACGCGTGATGGCGACCGTTGCGATGGCCGCCGCCATGAAAACCACAGTGGCCACCATCGAGCGCGCCGACAGCCGCGCGAGGCCGCACACGCCATGGCCGGAGGTGCAGCCACCGCCCATGCGGCTGCCGAAGCCGACAAGCAGACCCGCCATCGCGATCAGGATCAGGCTTGCGGGCATTGTCGGTACTGGCAAGGGAGAGGCGGTCACAAAGGCAGCAATCAGTGGAGCTGCGATCAATCCTGCCACGAAAGCGAGCCGCCAGTTGCGGTCGTTCGCACCGGGCGCGATGAGCCCGCCGAAAATGCCGCTGATCCCGGCGATGCGTCCGGTGAAAAGCATCAGCGCTGATGCAGCAAGCCCAATGAGTGCGCCGCCGATGAAGCCGGAGAGAGGTGTGAAGTTGTGCATGGGGCTGGACCTCTCATAGTTTCTGCGTTCCACATAATCGTGAAGCGGACGAGGTCAAGCAAAATCGCTTTCCTTCCGAGAAATCGGAACGCAACCATGGCAGCGAGCAGGTTGAAGATCGGCCAGACAATGAGTGGATTCGGATTGGCCGGGGGGCCGCGCGAACATCGCCGCCATCTTGATGGCCGGAGTGTGAAATCAGAACCTGAAAAGAAATTTTGAAAGATCTATTCCCTGATGTAGGCGGGGGATATCGAGAAGGTTTGTTTTTCCCGGGAGGTCAACAATATCCAGATGCCAATACTTATCCTTACCGCTTCCAGTATAACGCAAATTCGATAGGTGTGCCCTTATAAAGGGCAGAGGTAGCGCAAAACAAATCCTCTTGTCTGCACAGCCGAGAAGAATAAATCCGTCTTTCGCTCCTTCCAGCCACTGGTTCCAGATTTCGTGGTATCCAAACCAATATTTTCGCTTACCCTTGCCTTCGTAGCGACTTGAGAACGTGCAAACCACGCGTAATGCGCCAGAGGGGTCTTCGAAGTAGCTCCTCGTAAGTTGTCGCAATATGGTGCTTCTTTCCTTCGCAAAGACGGCTACTGCATCCCTTTTCAAAGAAGATACGTTTGATTGCGCGGTAGCCTTTGATGCTTCGCGATATACAAATGAAAATTCCGCAAACTTTAGACCAAAGTGTCTTAGGAACGCTTCTAGTTGCTCCGCTGTCCTTCGCCAACTTGCGGCGCTTATAAGTCCTTTCATATCTTCAGGAACGAAAACGAACGTTGTATTATTGTTGGTAACTGCAAGAACGCCCGACGTAAGTCTTCTAAAATCGGCTCCGCGTTTCGTTTGTGAGGACGATTCACCCAGCCAACGTCGAACTTTTGGTGAAATTACGCTCGTATCCAGCCACGCGTTTGCGCTTACATCTCCCACATTTTCCAATAATGACTCGTGCACCGCTCGAACAGCGGGCACTTCTTGCTGTTCGAGGTGACAGGCCGTTACAATCTGAAGGTAGACATATGGCTTATCTTCGAGATTGTATTTTATTTGAGTGAAGTGAGACCTTATATCATCGATAGTCCCAAAGAGAGGATTCTCTCCAAGTCCGAAGTACCAGAATGCAGGGTCTCCAATTTCCTTCGTTATATCTGCATCGACCTTTTGTATATTTTTTTCTATGTCGTCGGAGCAATGGAACGGTTCAAATCCCTCGATGTAATTGCGTTCGCTGACAACTTGCACCAGAAAGTGATTGGAATTTTCCCGCGCAGTAAAAATAGGTATGCAGAACCCATCGACTTGCCCCGTGGGGTTTATAACGCCATAGAGTTTCGCTCGGCTTACGTTCACTTTTTTAGTATGCCTTGTTCAATGTAGTAATGTCGAACGACATCGCTCAACCGCGGGATTTGGCTGGCAGGCGTGAGATTCGCTCCGTCCGTATATGGTCGGATGTGCACGTGGAGCGCTTGGAGTCTGGATTTGACGGCTTTATCTTTTAAGAATGAACTCGGTACGACGATAGCTAATAGATTGGTTCGTAATTCTACGGACTTGTCGAATATTATTTCTATTGTTGTCGATCTGTCGTCGCGTTCGTTTTTACCTCGATATGTTATTAGTTCTTGGTAGCTTTGAGCCTCAAACTCGTTTTTACCAATTTTTGTTTTTTGCGAGGGTAGCTGATCGTAGTAGTTTTTGTTGTTGCCAAAGAAGAAAGCAACAATCTTCCCGATGTTTTCATGAGAAGGTTCCAAACCAAAATCTTCTACCGACATCCGGTGGTGCGTCACGTCAGAATACTTCTCGCCCTTGAAGGCGCCGGTATCAAATGGAAAAGCGGCTATCGCATCATCTGAGATAGTTGGTTTGAAAATGAGCACTATTGGTGCATAGGCAGCCAAGCTGTTAGCCTGTGTATCACCATTTTTTCGGTAAGCTGGCCGCCCATAGAAATAATATGAAAGATCATAGTCGAAGACGTTGCATAAGCGAGGCGCGATCTGTCGATCTTTGATGATGTCTCTAAGATCGTAAGCGTCGGTTATATGCGTGAGAGGAAGAGGATCCTCCGAGGAGGCTGTTCTGCCGCTTATGAATTGCTCGAAATGGGCTTTCCCTTTTTTAATTATTTTGTGGCGCGCTTTCACGATATTCCGCTTCTCGCCGGTATCCACTTTGGATTTGGGCGCTGCTCATCATGCGATTTCGAACATATTTGATAATTAACGCTTCTGATTCTACCGAGCGCGAACTGCAACGCAAGTGCGGTTTCTATTTTCTCCCCGCCTTGTCCCAGCACATTTCGTGGGCTGGAGGATACGTCCGCTCCAGTGCCGTGACGTTCTCGAACGGCTGATTGTCCTCCACGACATCCTGCATGCAGGTGCAATATTTTCGAAGCTTGGCGGGCACCTCGTGGCTCGATTGGCGCTGATCGATGCAGGTCTTAATCCAGGCGCGATCGGCGGCGGTGGGCTTTGCTGCGAGCGCCGGGGCGGAGCAGGTTAGCAACATCAGGCCGGCGGCAAAAAAATTCGATGATGAAATCACAGTCATGAAAATCCTCAGAATCGAAGCTAACCATGGCAGCGCACAGGGCGAAGATCAGCAGATCGGAGATCAACGCGCGCCATGATCGTTCAACCCTGCCGGCCAAAATCGACCGGCCAAAAGGACAAAAAAGGCCGGGCAATGCCCGGCCTTTTGTCTGTTCAGATCGCGAGATAGTTCACAGCGCCTTGTTGCTGTCCTTCACGGCATCGGCCTCGACATAGACCTTGCCGCCCATCTTCATGAACTTCTCGCTCATCTGCGCCATGCCGTCCTCGATGGTGCCGGAGATGTTCAGGCCGACCCGATCCGGATCGTTCAGCGTCGCTGCGTAATCGCGAACGTCCTGCGTGATCTTCATCGAGCAGAACTTCGGTCCGCACATCGAGCAGAAGTGCGCAACCTTGTGGGCTTCCTTCGGCAGCGTCTCGTCGTGATAGGCCACCGCCGTATCCGGATCGAGACCGAGGTTGAACTGATCCTGCCAGCGGAAATCGAAGCGCGCGCGCGACAGTGCGTCGTCGCGTAGTTGCGCCGCCGGATGGCCCTTGGCGAGATCGGAAGCATGCGCCGCGATCTTGTAGGTGACGACGCCGACCTTGACGTCATCACGGTTCGGGAGACCAAGGTGCTCCTTCGGCGTGACGTAGCAGAGCATCGCGCAGCCGAACCAGCCGATCATGGCCGCGCCGATGCCCGAGGTGATGTGGTCATAGCCCGGAGCGATGTCGGTGGTCAGTGGTCCGAGGGTGTAGAAGGGGGCTTCGCCGCATTCCTTCAGCTGCTTGTCCATGTTGATCTTGATCTTGTGCATCGGCACGTGGCCGGGGCCTTCGATCATTACCTGGCAGCCCTTGTCCCACGCGATCTTGGTGAGCTCGCCGAGGGTTTCGAGTTCGGCAAACTGGGCGCGGTCGTTGGCGTCGGCGATCGAGCCGGGACGCAGGCCGTCACCCAGCGAGAACGATACGTCGTACTTGCGCATCAGGTCGCAGATCTCGTCGAAATGCGTGTAGAGGAAGCTCTCCTTGTGGTGCGCGAGACACCACTTCGCCATGATCGAGCCGCCGCGCGACACGATGCCGGTGACGCGGTTGGCGGTCAGCGGCACATAGGCGAGGCGGACGCCGGCGTGGATGGTGAAGTAGTCGACACCCTGCTCGCACTGTTCAATCAGCGTGTCCTTGTAGAGCTCCCAGGTCAGCTTTACCGGATCGCCTTCGCATTTTTCCAGCGCCTGGTAGATCGGCACGGTGCCGATCGGAATCGGCGCGTTGCGCAGGATCCATTCGCGGGTGGTGTGGATGTTACGGCCGGTCGACAGATCCATCACCGTGTCGGCGCCCCAGCGGATCGCCCAGACCATCTTGTCGACTTCTTCCTCGACCGACGACGTCACCGCCGAGTTGCCGATGTTGGCGTTGATCTTGGTCAGGAAGTTGCGGCCGATGATCATCGGCTCAAGTTCGGCGTGGTTGATGTTGCAGGGGATGATGGCGCGGCCGCGGGCGATTTCGCTGCGCACGAATTCCGGCGTGATGAAAGCGGGGACCGCTGCGCCGAACGATTCACCGTCGGCAAGGGCGGCTTCGGCGCGCTCGAGCTGCTTCTTGCGGCCGAGGTTCTCGCGCTCGGCGACATAGATCATCTCCTTGGTGATGATGCCGGCGCGGGCGAATTCGAGCTGGGTGATCGGCGCATCGCCGACACCGCGAAGCGGCTTGTGATGCGCCTTGAAGGCGGCGGCCGCGTGCGAGGCGCCGACATTGCCGTTGTCTTCAGGCTTGATCTGGCGGCCTTCATATTCCTCGACACCGCCACGTTCCTTGACCCATTCGATGCGGGTGCGGGCGAGACCAGCGTTGACGTCGATGATGACGTTCGGATCGGTGTAGGGACCCGAGGTGTCGTAAACCGGAAGGTTGGGTTCGCCGGCACCTTCGCTGAGAATGATCTCGCGCAGTGGCACACGAAGATCGGCAGCGGCGTCGGGCACGGAATAAATCTTGCGCGACGAGGGCAGGCCGCCGGTGGTCACTGCAGGCAATGTGGTATCGGGATTGGAGCGAATGTTCATTGGCGTCCTCCTTGTGAGTCGCTTTGTTATCAGGCTGCTTCTGAGTATTGACCAAGCCACGCACGTACGCGCGCGTCCGGATCGGCGTTCTGGGTGACGTCGCTGACGACGGCGATCGAATTTGCTCCTGCGGCGAAAATATCCGGAGCGTGTTCAAGCTTGATGCCGCCGATCGCGACCAGCGGAATATCGCCGATCGCCAATTTCCACGCCGTGATCCGCTCGATACCTTGCGGCGCAAAGCGCATGGCTTTCAATGTCGTGAAGAAGATCGGGCCGAGCGCCACATAATCCGGCTTGTGCCGAAGAGCTTTGTCGAGTTCTTCCTCGTCATGGGTCGAGAGGCCGAGGGTCAGGCCGGCACGGCGGATCGCATTGACGTCGGCATCCGCCAGATCTTCCTGTCCGAGATGGACATGCTGCGCGCCGGCCTCGATGGCCGCGCGCCAGTAATCGTTGACCACGAGCTTTGTCGCAGTCCCTTTGACCACGGTGAGCGCTTCACGAACCATGGCAAGCGCCTGGGCGTCGTCGAGGTTCTTTGCGCGCAGCTGAACGGTGCCGACGCCAAGTTTGGTCAGGCGTTCGACCCACGCAACGCTGTCGACGACAGGATAAAAACGATCAGGATACGGCATGCCAGAATGGTGTCCCAACGACAGGGGTTGAAGGAGATGCAAAATCGCGTGCGCCCATCAGGCCGGCCCCGAATCCGGCGCGTCCGGCTTCGATGGCGAGGCGGAAGGCGTGCGCCATCGTGACTGGATCGTCCGCCTTGGCGACCGCGGTGTTGAGCAGCACCGCATCGAAACCGAGTTCAAGGGCTTCGGCGGCGTGGGATGGTGCGCCAATGCCGGCGTCGACCACCAGCGTGATGTCAGGCAACCGTTGCCGCAGAAGTTTGAGCGCGTCGCGATTGGTGATGCCGCGTGCACTGCCGATCGGGGATGCCCATGGCATCACGACTTTGCACCCTGTGTCGACAAGGCGCTGCGCCACGGACAGATCTTCGGTGCAATAGGGAAACACTTCAAAGCCATCCTTGATCAGGATGCCGGCTGCTTCCACGAGTCCGACGACATCGGGCTGCAAGGTTTCGTCGTCGGCAATGACTTCAAGCTTGATCCAGGACGTGCCGAACAATTCGCGCGCCAGCTTGGCGGTCGTGACCGCTTCGCGCACGCTCTTACAGCCGGCGGTGTTCGGCAGCACCGTGACGCCGAGCTCGCGGATCAGAGACCAGAACGCGTCGCCTGTCTTGCCGCCGGCGGCTTCGCGGCGCACGGACACCGTAACAATCTCGCTTCCTGCCGCGCGGATCGAATCCTGCATGATCTTCGGCGACGGATAGAGCGCGCTGCCAATCAGGAAGCGCGAGGAGAATTCCTTGTCGTAGAATTTGACGGTCTTCAGGGCCATCATCATCCTCCCTGCCTTGGCGTGAGGATTTCGACGGCGTCATTGTCGTTAAGCGGCGTTTCCGCCCAGCGTGCGCGAGGCACCACGTCGTAATTCACCGCGACAGCCAGGTGCGTGCCCTCATATTCGAGTTCGGCCAGCAACGCGTCGACGCGCGTGGCCGTGGTCTCGCGGCGTTCGCCATTGACGATCAGGAACATTGCATCACCTCGTTATCGATGAGGCCGCGCTGCACATAGGACAGGGTCAATTCCGCGAGCGCAGGCGCCAGCAGAAAGCCGTGGCGGTAGAGGCCGTTGACGGAAATCCTTGCACCGTCGATGGCGATGCGCGGCAGATTGTCGGGAAAAGCGGGGCGAAGACCGGCTCCAAGCTCGACAATGCGGGCTTCGGCAAAGGCGGGGTGGACGGCATAGGCCGCGGTCAGCAGTTCGAGTGCGGAGCGCACGCTGACGCGATCGTCCTCGCTCTCGATCGATGTCGCGCCGATCATGAAGCGGTTGTTGTCACGCGGGATAATGTAGAGCGGCCAGCGCGGATGGAGCAGTCGTACCGGGCGCGCCAGCTGCACTTCGTCCGTCTCGACGATGATCATTTCGCCTTTGACGCCGCGAAGATCGGGAAATTTATCGCGCGCGCTCAAGCCGCGGCAGTCGATCAGAATGTTACCATCGGCGAGCGCTTTCGGATCGCAATCCGACCGAAAGCGAATTTCGCCGCCGGCCGCGGCCAGCTTCGCGTGCAGTTTCGGCAGCACGTTGCGCGGCTCGACGTGGCCTTCAGCTGCAAAGAACAGCGCTTCGCGGAAACGGCCATCGAGCGACGGCTCAAGATCGGCAATCCCGTCGGCATTAAGGCGCTCATGGTCGGTGGTCAATTTGGCGAACCGGTCGAAATCGGCCCGGTCGCGCGGATGGGCGACCACAAGCGACCCGTTGAAGGGGGTCTCCGGCAAATGTTCGCGCCACAGATCCAGCGAGCGAATACCGAGCCGGGTGATGGCGGGCTCGGAGCCCTCGCGTTCGCACCACGGCGCCAGCATGCCACCGGCGACATGGCTCGTGGCCTTCGTCATCGCGACATCATCGCGCTCGTGGACGGTGACGCTGTAGCCGGCGCGCGCGAACAGCAACGCGTGCCAACTGCCCGCGATTCCGGCACCAATAACATTGACTGAAGACCCCCGTTGCGGGGAAGACGATTCCTGAAACATCCCTGTCCCTTCGCCGGCATGACCCGGATCAGGTTCAAAGGGTCACCGCGCCATCGCGGTATCTCAGCTCCCTGCCGGAGCTCCCCTCGGAACAGCCTCTATGTTAAGCGTAGGTGACGTGATGTCAATGTTTCCACATCTAATTCATTCCCTTACGAGCCGCATATCAGCATATCTCCGATGCGTGCCGTCCTAATCAATGAAACGCGCGCCAAAATGAGTGCACGACTTGCCGAATACTTGCGCTCCGTGCAGTGCACACTGCCGCTTTGGATCGGACTCGTCATTTATATCGTCCTTCTGGCAGGCGGGAATTGGCTGCTGACGGATCCCGATACGTTTTGGCAGATCAGGGTCGGGCAACGGATTGTCGAACACCGCGCGCTGCCGGTGGCGGATATGTTTTCGCTCACCATGCGAGGGCAGCCCTGGATCTCGACCCAGTGGCTGGCGCAGGTCCTGTACGGCGAGGTTTACGCGTTGTGGGGGTGGGCGGGGCCGGTGGCTTTGGCGTCGTTGTCCATCGCGGCAGCGTTCGCACTGCTGGCCGGCTTTCTCCAGCGCCATCTCGGGACAGTGCCGGTCGTGATCCTCACGGCAGCCGCGTTGGCCGTCGCCTGGCCGCATCTTCATGCACGGCCCCACGTGCTAGCTCTGCCGGTGATGGTGGCGTGGGTGGGAAGCCTGCTCGCTTCGGCAGAGCGTGGCAGCGGTCTATCATTGTGGCTCGTCGCGTTGATGACGCTCTGGGCCAATCTTCACGGCAGCTTTGTGTTTGGCCTGGCGCTGATTGTCCCGGTCGCCTGCGATGCGCTGATCAATGCAGACCGCGGTGCGCGGGGTAAATGTATCCGGCAATGGAGCATCTTCGCCGTGGCCGCGCTCGGGGCGAGCATGGTCACGCCCTATGGATGGAATTCGCTGCTCGCTGCGCGTGCGATCCTCAACCTCGGCAATGCGCTTTCGCTGATCAGTGAATGGCAACCGGTGGACTTCGGCCATCCCGGACCGATTGAATGGGCCACACTGGCGGCTTTCGCGCTGGTCCTGCTCGCCGGCGTGAAGTTTCCTCCCATGCGGGTGTTGTTATTCGTCGCGTTGCTGTTCATGGCGCTTTCACATCGAAGAAATGCGGATGTCTTTGCACTGGTGTCGCCGCTGGTAATCGCGACGCCTTTGGCGCTGCGATTCAAGTGGTTGTCCAGCCTGCCGTCGGGTCGGTCTCCGCACCATACAATCCATGTTCTGAGTGTCGCGATGCTGGCGGCCGTGATCACAATCGGCGCCAGTTCGCTCCGTACCTACAAACCGGATGCGGGGATTATGCCGGAAGCCGCTGTCGCAGCTCTCAAGCAGGCCGGCGTCACGCGCGTGTTCAACCACTATGGCTTCGGCGGCTACATGATTTTCGCCGGCCTTCCGCCTTTCATCGATGGACGGACCGAGCTCTATGGCGAAGCATTCGTACTGCAACACGCCGCGGCGCAAATGCTGCGCCGGCCGGCCGATCTCTTCAGCCTGCTCGATCGCTACAATATCGAAGCAACGTTATTCAACCGCTCGACGCCCGCAGCCCTGCTGCTCGATCATGTGGATGGCTGGCAGAAGCTGTTTATCGATGATCGCGTTGTTGTCCATATCCGCGACCGCGCCGCGGTTCATAGCGTCGATCCGGACATCAAGCCTTTAGAAGACTGAGCTTATTCAGGTGGCTGTGGCTGCAGAGCGGGGGTTGGAATCTGCTCGGCATTGGCATTCATGAGTGGAGATGATGCATTGATGATCGGCTGTTGTTTGTGCTGTAGCCGCTGACGTTTGGCGGCGTAGTAGTATCCGCCTGCGTAGTATCGGACTGCGCGGTCGTGATTGCCATTGGCGGCCCGATATGCACCGGCGAGATATTTCACCGCGTAGGTGAGATTCGTTTCAGGGTCGAGCAAGCCTTGCGCTGTGCCGGTGTAGCCAAGACCTCGTGCAGTCGCGAGCTTGATCTGCATCATACCGTAATTTCCGGCGTGCACGACGCGCGGGTTATAGCGGCTCTCTCGCATGATCACGCGATGGACGAGTTCCACAGGCAAGCCGTTTGCCGCGGCGTGGCTTGCGACCATTTGTTCGTAATTGGCGCGTTGTGCAGAAGCGGGACAAATGAAAAACAGCGCCGCGCTTGCGGCGAGCAAGATCCGTTTCATCGATCTCATCCTTGGATAAAGATGGATTCCGAGCGGCCATACGTCAGGACTGGAATGGCTGCCCGTGTAACGATGACGGACGCGATGATCTTCATTGAGGTCAAATTGTGGAGAGATCGTGTCACCCACAATTGCCAAAAGTCGACGGAGGACGTCGTGCCTCTGAGAGATCACAAGACAAAAGCGCCGCGCCAGAATGCGGCGCGGCGTTGATCGATCCAGCTTTGATCGATGATGTTATTTCTTTTTGATGAGCGGGCAGCCGCCTTGGTCCATCGGACGGAAGGCCTCATCGCCCGGAACCGTTGCGATCAGCTTGTAGAGATCCCAATCGCCTTTCGATTCGCTTGGCTTCTTGAGTTCGAACAGATGCATCTCGTGCACCATGCGGCCGTCGTCGCGGATGTAGCCGTCCTTGGTGAAGAAGTCATGGATGTGTGTGGCTTTCATCTGCGCAATGGTCTTCATCGCATCATCGGTGCCGATGGCATCGATCGCCTTGAGGTAATGCATCGTCGCGGAGTAGAGGCCCGCCTGAATCATCGTCGGCATGTGTCCGACCTTGTCGTAGAACCGCTTCGAGAATGCGCGGCTCGCGTCGTCCTGGTCCCAATAGAAGGCGTCGGTGAGAATCAGGCCCTGTCCGTCCGACAGGCCGATGGAATGCGAGTCGGTGATTTCGAGCAGTAACGCAATCAGCTTCTGCCCGCCGCCTTTGGTCAAACCGAATTCGGCTGCCTGCTTGATCGCGTTAGTGGTGTCACCGCCGGCATTGGCGAGGCCGATGACCTTCGCCTTCGAGGCCTGGGCTTGCAGCAGGAAGGAGGAGAAGTCCGATGTGTTCAACGGATGACGAACCGTGCCGAGCACCTTGCCGCCACTTGCCTTGACGATGCCGGCCGCATCGCGCTCCAGCGCTGCGCCGAACGCATAATCGGCCGCGAGGAAGAACCAGGTGTCTTCGCCGCGCTTGACCATTGCCTTACCGGCAACATTCGACAGCGCATACGTGTCGTAGGTCCAGTGAATGCCGTTCGGCGAACAGGCTGAGCCGGTGAGATCGGATGAGCCGCCGCCGGAAATAATGAAGACCTTGTTCTTCTCGCGCGTGATATTCTGGACGGCGAGCGCGACGGATGAGGTCGGCACGTCGAGGATCACGTCGACCTTTTCGTTGTCGTACCAGTTGCGCGCGATGTTGGAGCCGACGTCGGGTTTGTTTTGATGGTCGGCGTGAACGACCTCGATCGGCTTGCCTTTGACCTTGCCGCCGAAATCCGCAACGGCCATCTCGACCGCGGTGACCGACCCTTTACCCGTTGCGTCTGAATAAAGGCTCGACATGTCGGTGAGCACGCCGAGCTTGACGACGTCGTCGGAAATTTGCGCGTGCGCCGTCAGCGATGAGACTGCGAGGGCAAACAGCGCCCCACCTGCGACATTGAGAAATTTCATGGATTCGGTCTCTCCGTGGTTCCGTTTCTTGGTTTGTTCGCGGGCGACAACGTGCGTCAAACCGCCGCAGGCATCAAGGCCTATCGGCTCGGACCGGAGTAAAATTTTTTGCGGATTTCACAACTTGGGGAGCGAGGTGACGGTGACGTTGATCGCGCCCTCTGCCTCCGCAATCACGCGAAGCGTGCTGGAATCAAAAGCGATGTTCACAAGACGAATGATGCTCACAGATGCATCCATGCGGATGCCGTCGTCGCTCTGGTGGAAATCAGTGACGACGTCGGAGATTTTTTGTCGTGCATTGGCTGCAAATGTTTTGAGGTCAATGGTGGCCTTATCTTCCAACGCACGTTGCAAATAGGGGATTGCCGGTTTCGCCGCAGCACCGAGCAGGCCGAAGGCGGCATCGGACTCCACGGCGAGCTGCAGATCGGTGAGCCGCAGGATTTGCTGTTTTTGGTCGAGAACAGGCTTGCCCCAGATATGTACCGTCGCTTCGCCGCCGAAGCCGAACCAGCTCGCCTTTTCTTTCGCGTTCACCAGCAGTGAAATCAGCAAACGGTCGCCCGAGGCGCGCACCTTCGCACTTTTAACCGTGACACTGACCGCGCCACTTCCGTCCTCAGGGAAGACTCGATCCTTCAACTGCAAGGTGACGATCTTGCTGACTTCGGTGAAGGGAAGATCGATCGGCACGCCGATCTTGACGCGTCCGCGATCAGGGGCGGGGACAATATTGAGCGTCGCTGGAAATGGACAATCCGGTTTGGTTTCGGTCGGCAGCACGCGCGTTTCCGCCTGCATCCCAAGCGTGAGATTGACGGCGTTGGGGTCGATGCGTGGTTGTGCAGCGACGGCGGTGACCGGCCGCATCTCAAGCCACAATGGCGGCATGCCCGCCGCAGCCGGGGGCAGTGGAATCGAGCGGCACAGTTTTGTCCATTCGCGGCGTGCATTCTGTTCAAGCGATGGATCGTTGCGCAGCCGTTGCTGCAACTGGCCAATCTGTTCGCTCACGGTCTTGTCGATCAGCGGCTTCACCTGCGCAGGCACGGCGATTCTTGCCCCCGCCACTGAGAGGCTGCTGTCGCCGAGGTTGACCTGGGCGGTAAGGTTGGGGTCGACGCGCCAGTTCGGCAGGATTTGCGGCCGTGCAGTGATCGCAACATTGCCGTGAATCGCAGCGCTCGCATTCAGATTTTTGATCGAGACGTTTCCGAGTTGCTTGATCGCGCCTTCGCCGAGCAAGCCACCAAGTGCATTGCCGAGCGCGCTGCCACCCGCGACCGACAGGGAGCCGAGCACCGTCAGGCGACCGTCAAGCGGCGTTGAGAGCGCCAAGGTATTTTGTGCGCCGGATGCGGCGATCGGACCACGGGAGACGGTCCAGTTGATGTCGGCATTGGAGAGGATTTGCGCGATGGGATTTTCAGCCTTGCCGCCGAGGTCGCGCGGAGCAGCGCGATCAAGCGCATCGCGCAACGCCGTGATCGATACGGCGATCGGTGTCATGATTTCGGAATTGCGTGACACCGGCGGCAGCGGCGGAAGTTGTGCCAACTTGGGCGCTGCGACGTCGGTTGGCCAGAGCCTGTTCATTGCATAGAGGCTGGCCGCGAATGAAATGACGAGAGCTGCCAGTCCCAACAAAATGATTTTTATGCGCATCACGACTCCGGTCACATCACGAGAGGGATGCTAGCGTTGTCGTCGCGCCCATGCCACCCCGTGCAGCGCATGTTCCCGGGTCATAATTTTCAATGGCCGAAACGGCTTAGCAGTCTTCCCCGTTACCAGGATTGGTTCCCGTTAATTGCGCTCGTCGGATTTCTTCCGATCCTGTCCCTGCTTCGGTGGCGGCCGCCGTTGCTGTGCGGGCCGGCCCTGTGGCACAGATCGCGGCGCGGCTCCCGCCGCCTGAGGAATTGGCAGCCCCGGCACGCCGAGCCGGCCGACAATGCCGCCGATCTGGCCAGGCAATCCAGGTGGCCGTGATCCGAATTGCCCCGACCCGCCGCCGAATTGTCGCTGCGGATGATTGGGTGCGCCAGACGGCCGTTGTAGTCCCGGGCCATTTTGCAGGCCTTGCCGCTGTAGCCCGCCGGGTGCATTCGGCGCGCCTTGTTGCCGCTGCCCGAATTGACCTGGTGCACCCGGCTGGCGTTGTCCGGGTTGATTTTGCGGGCCCGGGCGCTGCTGGCCCGGCGCGTTCTGGAATCCGGATCGCCTGTCCTGGCCCTTCTGTTGCGGCTGGCCTGGTCGGTTCTGAAGTCCGGGCCTTTGCGGGGCCTGCTGCGGGTTACGCAACCCGGGTTGTTGTGCCGGTTGATTGCGCAGACCCGGCTGGTTCTGCAAGCCATTCTGGCGCTGCAATCCCGGTTGCCGCGAACCTGGGCGACCGAAGCCATTCTGTCGTTGCGGATCTTGCATCCGGAAGGTGCGCTGCTCCCGGACAATGTTGCGGCCGATGCTCTGCATCACATGCACGCGCTGCACGAAGCCGCGATCGCGCGCCATCTGTTGCGCCGACATCACCATGGGCATCACCGACATCCGCATGCCAAATCCGCGGACCATCTCGCCGCGCACGGTGAATCCGCTCGCGCCCTGCGTCAGCATGCCGAGCTGTGCGCCGTCGCGGGCTCTGACTTCGATGCGTCCGACCTTGCCGTCCGCGTCGGGATAAAGTTTGACGCCGACATTGTTGGTGGTGCTGCTGGCTGACGCACCTTCGGGCACGTCCACGACGCCGGTGGTGCCGCGAATGCCGAGCGTTGCCGTCGGGGTTTCGATCTTCATGTCGCCGGTCTTGGCGACGGCCGCGGCGACGAAGGCCATAGTGCCACGCGCGACATTGATCAGAGCAGCATTGGCCTTGCCGCCTTCCTCGTAGATGAAATTGTCGACCACAACACGCGAGCTCGCTGAGAGATTAAGTGTGGTGTCATCGGTGAAGGTGACGATCAGCGTCGAACTCTTACCGGTCTGAAGCGTGTCGCCCTTGAAGATATCGTCTTTCAATTTGAGCGGCGCGCTGGCGCCATTGCGTGTGACGGTCGCCGTGCCTTGCAGAGTTGCGACGTTGCCGACGGGCTCTTCGACGGCATCTGCTTGCGGCGAATCCGCGGCCGTCTGATTTTGTTGCTGGGCATCAGGTTGCTGGGCGTCCTGCGCCGGCTGCTGGGGCGGTTCAGGTGTTGCCGGTTGCGCGGGTGCTGGTTGCGATGTCGTCGGTTGCGCAGGTGTCGGTTGTGACGGCGCAGCTTGCGCTAAACGGACGCTATCTTCTGCCGCTTTGGCCGTAGTCGACATTGAGATGAGGCCGCAAAAGATCAACGCAACAACCAAGCCGCGGCAGCTTTTCACGATGACACCTGTATAGAGCAATAAAGAACAGAAGGTCAGGCAACGGATATGATTTTTGACAGCACCGGCATCGCGATGCAACGCCGGCTGTTCGTGAAAATGAATCTATCCATTGCAATTGTAATGTGAACGCCAAGGCGCTCAGCCATCTTCACATCAATTATCGAGAAACATCGAGATCTCCCTGCACATGCATTGGTTGCGCAGGGAGGATAAGGGTTCAAGGAATCAGACTGATCAACTATGTCATCCGACGGGAATGGTTTGTCCGCCTGCCTTTCGCCACGCCTCGATCCCGCCCTGGATATGCCGGGTGTTGGCAAGGCCTGCCTGCTGCGCGGCCTGTACCGCCATGGCGGAACGTTCGCCGAATGCACAGTAGAACAGCAAGCGGTTGCCGGAGGCGAGGCCGAGTTCATGGAGGAGGCCTCCCGATCTGACGTTGTCGGACAGGTCCGGATACGGCGCATGGAGCGAGCCGGGAATGATGCCATGTCTTTCCCGTTCCCGTCGTTCGCGAAGATCGATCAGCACGACACCTTGTTGTCCGATCAACTCCATCGCCTGCGACGGTGTGAATGCCCAGCCGCGACGCGCAACATCATCCTGCGCGAGACCGACGTGCATATTCGCAGGCACCGCGACATCCATCATTTTCGGATTCGGCAGGTTCAGATTGGTCATGAGCTGGACATACTCATCGACGGACTTCATTTGCAGGCGTGGATTGCAGGCTCTTTCTTCGCCGATCGTCGAGACGGTATCGCCTTTGTAGTCGTGAGCCGGATAAACGAGTGTCTGGTCCGGCAGCTTCAGCAGCCTGCCGAAGATCGATTCATACTGGGCGCGGGCGTCACCGCGCTGAAAATCGGTTCGACCCGTGCCGCGGATCAGCAGCGTGTCGCCGGTGAACACGCGATCCGCCATGGCAAAACTGTAAGAGTCGTCTGTGTGGCCGGGCGTATAGATCACATCGAGATTGACGCCTTCGATATCAATGCGGTCGCCGTCCGCGACGCGCATGGAGACCACGTCAACGCCGCTTTGCTCGCCCATCACGGTGATGCACTGGGTCTTGTCGCGAAGCGCGCCGAGACCTGTGATGTGATCGGCGTGGAGATGCGTGTCGACGGCCTTGATCAGTTTGAGATCGAGATCCTGCAAAAGCTGGACGTATCGATCCACTTTCTCGAGCACAGGATCGATGATCAGAGCCTCGCCACCGCGGCGGCTCGCGAGCAAATACGTATAGGTGCAGGATGTGCTGTCAAACAGCTGGCGAAAGATCATGGTCTTCTCCTCAGGAGCAATCGGCGCCATCCGGCAACGCCACAATAATACACCGCCTTATGCGCAATGGGTCGCGCATCTTCGATTCTATCTCCATTTTATTGGAAGAGACACCCGCTGGTAACTCACACCATCAATTGATCGCGCGTGATCACGGCATCACGATCGATCTGGGCGAGTGATGAAACGAGCGTCGACAGCGTCGCAAGTGCTAGAGCAGTCCCAGCACGATCGCGGCGACGAACAGGATCGACGCATATGCAGTCGCAACGCTTACTGTTCGGACCATTGTCATCAGACAACTCCCTGAAGACCGCCAGCTGAAGGAAAGCTTTCTCAGCTGACGGGTCGCGAATTGACATCGCTTGTCGCTGTAACGTGAGAAATGGCGAGCCGTTCCGATGTGAAAAAGTCAGGCTCGCTGCCCGATCGCGGTTCCGTCTCGGGGCAACGGCGCCAACGTGGTTAAAAATCATTGAATAACAATGCGTTGAGAAGTCTTTAATTATCTTCGGTGAACTTGCATGAATGGCGCGTGGAGTTTGTTTGTATCTGGTCGGCTCCCTTGTCCTCGTCTCGTTGGCTGGCTGCGGTCGTGGTTTTTTCACGGCGGAGCGCGAGCCCTGGAGAGCAGAGGCCGAGAAGGCATGTCTAAAATCCGGGTCGGTGAAAGAGACTGCGGAACTCGTCCGCATTGATCCCATTTCCGGTCCAGGTGTTTGCGGCGCGGAGTTTCCGCTCAAGGTTGCGGCGCTCGGCGAGCCCAGCAGCAACCTGGGTTACGCCGACGATCTGCGGCCACCCGCAAGTATCGGCAATCAGCCGCGCTGGCCTATCTCGCAGCCATCGCCATCGTACTCACAGCCCGCTTATTCGCCGCCCTCCGGCTATCCGTCACCGAGGAGCGGGCCGAACGCTGGCTATCCGGCGTCATCTGGCGCACCGATGTCATTGAATGCGCCCGGCGTTGCGCCCTCCGATGACGAAGACATTGCCGCGGGAGCGGAAGGTGCATCGCCTGCGATGAGCCGCGCGCCATCCGGCGCGCAGCCTTACTCCGTCAGCCCCGCTTTTCAGTCCTCCGCGCCGCCGCGGCTCGGTCCGCAGGGAGCGCCCGTCAATGCTGTCGGTCCGGTGGCCTTGAAGCCGACCGCGACACTGGCATGTCCAATTGTCTCGATGCTCGATCGCTGGCTGGCAGAATCGGTGCAGCCCGCCGCAGAGCGTTGGTTCGGTTCGCGGGTTGTCGAAATCAAGCAGATCTCGGCTTATTCCTGCCGCGGCATGAACGGCAATCCGCGTGCGCATATTTCCGAGCATGCGTTTGGCAACGCGCTCGACGTCGCGGCGTTTACGCTTGCCGACGGGCGCCGCATTTCGGTGAAGGATGGTTGGAAAGGACTGCCCGAAGAGCAGGGCTTCCTGCGTGATGTCCAGGGCGGTGCATGCCAGTTGTTCAACACCGTGTTGGCGCCGGGATCGAACGTCTACCACTACGATCACATTCACGTCGATCTGATGCGGCGCGCAAGCCGGCGCATTATTTGTCAGCCGGCAGCAGTCTCCGGCGAAGAAATCGCCTCGCGGGCGTTCTCGCGTGGCTATGCGGGGCGTGACAACGGGATCACTGGTTCGATCGGCCAACGATCGCGTCGCATCTATGCGCGCGGACCGCTGACCAAGGACGATCAGGAAACGATTGAGGACGAGTCGCGCATCAAAGAGCGCGACTAACTTCGATTACGTGAGTTTTGGTCCGTAATTCGCAAGAAACATGCGCGTGGCGCTGTCAACGACAGTCGCAATCTGCTGCGGTGAGGGCGCGGGCTTCGCCTGGAAAATATACGGCTGAAACAACGTGGACTGGCACATCTGCATGAACTGCGCAGCAGCCAGCTCGCAATTGTCGATAGCGAGCTTCTTCTCTCGAACTTTGACCTCGAGATAGCCCGCGAGACGATTGATGGTGTGGGCAAGCACGCGTTCGTAGAAGCGGCGGCCGACCTCGGGCATGCGCTCAGCAATCGCCATCACCGTTCGAATCGATGAACCGCCACCCGGCCGGCACAGGACGTCGATATACGCCCGGCCGAAATTGCCGAGGATCGTCTCCGGATCTTTTGCCGGGTCGAAGTCGAAAGTCGCCTTGCCCTGTTCAAGGCTTTCCTGCTCGACGATGGCTTCGAACAGCCTGAACTTGTCGGCGAAGTAGACGTAAAGCGTACCCTTGGAAACGCCCGCTGCGCGAGCGATCTCCCCCATGCTGGCGCCGTCAAAGCCGAGGTCCATGAACACGCGATGGGCGCCTTCCAGGATCTGGCGGCGCTTGGCGCTGTCTTCCTCGGGATGGGGGGGCAGGGAGGGATTTGCAACCATTCGTTTAGACTGAGCCTGATTTCTCGCTTCCGAGCACGATTTAGAAGCTATCTCACCGATAAATGGCTTGTGATGCAAGCTATCATTGACCGAACGGTTCGGTCAATGATAGCTTTGACGCATGCTGAGGTGCTTGCCATGGGCAGGCAGTATTGAGGAAGCCAAAGGATGGCCGTGCCTGCTCGTGAAACTCCCCGGGTGGTTCACCCGGAGCCGCAGATGTCTGAGGGCAATCCGCGTGTCGCACAGGACGTCGAGCCCCTGGTGCAGAACGAAGGACCGTCTGCGCGTCGAACCGCCGAGGTCCCTGCAACAACGGCTCCTGCCGCAGACGGCGCAGCTGCGAAGCCGAAGTCGGCAAAGCGCAAGAAAATTATTATCGGTGTTGGCGCGCTGGCTGCGCTCGCTCTGATCTACTTCGGCATCCACTACATCTTTGTCGGCCGCTACATGATCAGCACCGACGACGCTTACGTTCGCGCCAACAACACCACGCTGGGCGCGAAGGTCGCGGGGCACATCGCCAAGATCGGGATCGCGGACAACAAACGCGTCGGTGCGGGTAACATTCTGTTCCAGATCGACGATGGCGATTATCGGCTTGCTGTCGAAAACGCGCGCGCGAAGATCGCAACCCAGCAGGCCACGATTGAACGCATTGGCCGTCAGGAGAGCGCACAGCAAAGCGCAGTCGATCAGGCCAAGGCGCAGCTCGTGTCGGCGGAGGCCGCGACCAAACGCGCGCAGGCTGACTTTGTTCGTCAGGAAGAATTGAGCGCCAAGGGATTTGCCTCGAAGGCGACCTTCGACGTCTCGCAAGCCGCGCGCGATCAGGCAGTGGCTGCGGTTGAAGCCGCGAAGGCAACGCTAGAAGCGGCGCAGACTCAAGTCGACGTAATCAAGGCGCAAAAGGCGGAAGCCGAAGGGACATTGCAGGAATTGCGCGCGGCGCTGGCGAAGGCCGTTCGTGATCTGTCGTTTACCGAAGTGCGTGCACCGGTGGACGGCATTTTCTCCAATCGTCTGGTCAATGTCGGCGACTTCGTGCAGCCAGGCCAACGGCTAGCCAACGTCGTACCGCTCGATGATGTCTATATCGATGCCAACTACAAGGAAACGCAACTCGGTCGTCTGAGGCCGGGGCAGCCCGTCTCGATTACTGTGGATGGCGTCGGCGGGCGGACGATCATGGGAATTGTCGACAGCCTTGCACCGGCATCAGGCTCCGTCTTCACGCTGCTGCCGCCGGACAACGCGACCGGCAACTTCACCAAGATCGTTCAACGAGTGCCGGTACGTATCCGCGTGCCATTTTCGGTTGCCCGCGAAAACTTGCTGCGTCCCGGGATGTCAGTGGTCACCACAATCAACACCAAACCGAACCCCGACGGTATCGATCCGATCGCGGCGCGGTAGTCATTCGATCTTTGTAAGACGGATTTAGGAACGTTCGATGTCCGCGAGTGCAGCATCGCCGACCGCTGGTGCCCAGGACGCAGGTCCGCCGGAGACGTTGAGCTCACGGCGGCTGTTCGCGTTCCTGATCATGGTGTTCGGGATGTTCATGTCGATCCTGGATATCCAGATCGTCTCGGCGTCTCTCTCCGACATTCAGGCCGGTCTCTCTGCGAGCTCCAGCGAGGTCTCGTGGGTGCAAACCGCTTACCTGATCGCGGAAGTGATCGCGATTCCGTTGTCGGGATTTCTGTCACGCGCATTCGGTACGCGATTGCTGTTTGCAATTTCCGCCTCCGGGTTCACCGGTGCGAGCTTCATGTGCGGGTTCGCCTCGACCATTGAACAGATGATCGTGTGGCGCGCTATCCAGGGCTTTCTGGGCGCCGGCATGATCCCGACAGTGTTTGCGTCTGCCTATACTATTTTTCCACGCAGCAAGATGCCGCTGGTCACGCCGATCATTGGTCTGGTCGCAACCTTGGCGCCGACCATCGGCCCGACCGTCGGTGGCCTGATTACGGATTTGATGTCGTGGCACTGGCTGTTTTTCATCAATGTGCTGCCGGGCGTCGGCATCACCATTGGCGTCTTGGCATTGGTTGATTTCGACAAGCCGAACTTCGCGCTGCTTGAGAGGTTCGACTGGTGGGGCCTGCTGTCGATGGCCGGCTTCCTCGGCGCGCTGGAATATGTCCTTGAGGAAGGACCGCAATACGATTGGTTTGACGACACATCGGTGTTCGTGTTCGGAATCGTCTGTGCTGTCTCGGCTATTTTCTTCTTTTATCGCGTCCTCACGGCGGAGGAGCCGATCGTCGATATTCGCGCGTTCACGGACAAGAACTTCGCGATCGGCAGCATTTTCTCCTTCTGTGTCGGTATCGGCCTCTACGGCCTGACATACATCTATCCGCGCTACCTTGCTGAAGTGCGGGGGTACAGCGCCGTGATGATCGGCGAGACCATGTTCGTCTCGGGTGCGGCGATGTTCCTCACCGCGCCGCTCGTCGGGCGGCTGATGACCAAGGTCGATCTGCGCTACATGATTGCGGCGGGACTGATCATCTTCGCCATCGGCTCGTGGCAAATGACGTGGATCACCCGCGATTTCGATTTCTATGAATTGCTGGTGCCGCAGATCTTGCGCGGTGTGGGCATCATGATGGCGATGATCCCCGTCAACAATATTGCCTTGGGCACCTTACCGCCGTCCCGGATGAAGAACGCCTCGGGATTGTTTAATCTTACGCGCAACCTCGGCGGCGCAGTGGGCTTAGCGATCATCAACAGCGTGCTTGATACGCGCACTGACCTGCATATCGTGCGCCTGCAGGAGAAGGTAACCTGGGGGAACGCCACCGCGACCGAACTTCTCAACATGCTGACGCAGAAGTTTCAGGGCGCCGGCAATGCATCGATGATGGCTCTGAAGCAGCTTTCCCAGATTGTCCATCGCCAGGCGGTAGTCATGAGCTTTGGTGATGCGTTCTTTGTGCTGACGGTCTTCTATCTGGGGCTCACCGCGCTGGTGATCTTTGTCAACAAGCCTAATATGGCCGGGCCACCGCCTGACGCGCATTGAGTGTCCGGCGCCGGCTACCACGTCGTCCTCACGCGTCTCTGAATTGACCTCCTGCCTCAAAGCAAGCAGATCGTATTGTCTGCACGGATCGTTCATGCTTGAACGGTGACATGGCTAGGACGATCGCCAGAATCTCTGATTTGCTTGTCCGGCGCGAGGCGTCCACGGCGTCAGCGCGCTGGATTGTTGCTACATTGGTGCTGTCCGTGGTGGCGTGGATTGGGGGTCTGGCGATCCTGCTGGTTGTCGCCAATCGCACCCATGTTGACATCCCGCGCTTGCTGGCGGTCAAGCTCCCTCTGCTCAAAACCAATCCCGAATTGATCTTTGCAGGGGAAAGCCGCACCGCTTATGGCGTTGATCCTGTCCTGGCTGCTCAACTGCTGAGTCAGAAGCCAGGCTATGCCATCAACATTGGCTACGATGCAGGAGAACCGCTGGCGGTACTCGGGGCAGCACGGCTGGCGCCAGACGTTTTCGCCAAGGCGCACGTGGTTATTAGCGTCGCGCCGTTCATTTTCAACGATGGCGTACGTTCAGCCGGAGTTTATCCTCAGGATGTGGCCGCTCGGCTCAGTGTTGGTGAGCAATTGGTGTCGTACTTGCCGCTACGGATCGGAACATTGATCCGTTACATCCGTGAAGCCTTTGACGCACGGCTCGCCCAGCAGGAGCGGCTGGCGGAAACCGCTCCGCAGCCTGCAAATTACGGGCTCACGTATATTTCCCATACCCAGGCCGAGGGTAAATGGGCCGCCCGGCTAGGAAATCATCCGCACTATGCCAACTGGAATATATCGGGCGCTCGAGCTCGATATGAAACCAAGGCGCTCTGCGATCTCGCAAAACTATCGCGCAAGCTCACGGTTGTCATTCCGCCTTGGGCCGCGCGTTATGACCGCAGTTCCGATCCGGAGTGGCGGGAGCGAGAATCCGAGATCGTCGAGTTGGTGACCCGGGATGGCGCGCGCTGCGGATTCGAGGTTCTGAACATTCCCAGTGTGCCGGATCTGAGGCCCGAAAACTTCGCTGACGAGATGCACGTCAACGCCACCGGCGTCCCGATTTATACCCGCTATCTCGTCGAACAGCTCAAACGGTAACCCATCGCGCCATGCTGTTCAGCTCGTTTGCCTTTGTTTTTAATTTCCTGCCGGTGGTGCTGCTGGCGTTTGCCGCTGCACGGCGACACTCACCTCGAGCCGGCATTCTCGTGCTGCTCTGTGCGTCGCTGTTCTTCTATGGTGCCTGGCGTCCGGTCTATCTGCTACTGTTTCTGGCATCGATCGCCCTGAATTTTTCCCTCGGCCTGCTGATGGATGACCCGCGCCGGCGTCGCAACGTCGGCATGATTGGCGTCACCATCAATCTCGCTGCGCTGTGCTATTTCAAGTACACCAATTTCCTACTCGGCAGCCTGAACGCACTAACAGGGATGCATGTGCCGTTCGCCGAGATTGTGTTGCCCCTCGGCATTTCATTTTTCACGTTCCAGCAGATCGCCTATCTCGTCGATGTGATGCGCGGCGCAAAGGTCGAGCGCGACATCGTCAGCTACGTTCTGTTCGTCTCGTTTTTTCCGCACCTGATCGCCGGGCCGCTCGTGCATCACGCCGAGATGATCCCGCAGTTCAAACGGGGGCGGACCGGCCGATCGGCGATGCTTTGTGCGCGCGGGTTCTCGATCTTTGTCGCTGGCTTATTCAAAAAGGTCATTGTCGCCGATAACCTTGCACAATTCGCCACACCGGTGTTTGCGCATCTCGATGCCGGCGGAGGTGTCGCGCCGGAGTGGGCCTGGCTGGCGATCCTGGCGTATACGATGCAGATCTATTTCGATTTCTCGGGTTATTCCGACATGGCTGTCGGTTTGGCACTGATGTTCGGAATTCGCCTGCCGGTGAACTTCCGCTCTCCTTACAAGGCAACCTCGATCATCGATTTTTGGCGGCGCTGGCACATTACGCTGTCGCGCTTTCTGCGGGACTATTTGTACATTCCGCTGGGCGGAAACCGGCTTGGCGAGGTGCGTCGCTATCTCAACCTGATGATCACGATGCTGCTCGGCGGGCTATGGCATGGGGCGGGGTGGAATTTCCTGATTTGGGGCGGTTTGCATGGTGCTTACCTGGGTATCGCCCACGTGTGGCGTGCGATGCGCGGTGATCCCGAAAAGCGGCCTGCGGAACTGCGCCTACCTTTCTCCCAATTCGTTTCATGGCTGCTTACTTTCTCCGCCGTGGCCGTCGCATGGATATTTTTCCGGGCGTCGACCATTGGCGGTGCATGGCGAGCGTTGACGGGATTGTTCGGGCTGCAGGCCGAGCACGCTCCATTTGTGCCGTCCGGCGTGGTGCGTGTGTTAAACCTGCCAATTCTGGTTGGTGCAGAGGCTTCCTTGTGGATCTGCGCATGCGCCGTGACCGCAGCTTTTCTGATCGCCCTTTTCCTGCCGAACGTGCCTGAGATCTTCCGCTACCGCGAGTACCACCGCTTGCCGGAAACGACGACCCTCATTCGATGGCGGCCTGATGCGATCTGGGCTGGTCTCGTCGCGGTTGCCTTCGCGATCTCACTGTTTGGCATGTGGCAACGCATGGAATTCCTTTACTTTCAGTTCTGAAATCTGGAAACAATGCATCAACAATAAACGGGAGTGGCGATGAGTTTCATCACTGGCGTCGGGCTGACGCCGTTCGGGCGCCATGACGGCCGCTCGACCATCGATCTGATGAGCATGGCAGCTGAAAGCGCGCTCTCCGACGCCGAACTGAAGCGAAAAGACATCGACGGCCTGCTGTGTGGCTATTCCACCACCATGCAGCACCTGATGCTGGCAACGGTGTTTGCCGAGCATTTCGGGGTGCAGCCGGCTTATGCGCATGCCATTCAGGTTGGCGGCGCCACCGGGCTTGCGATGGTGATGCTGGCCCATGAACTGGTCGATGCAGGCGTCGCGAACAATATCCTGGTGGTTGCGGGAGAGAACCGCCTGACGGGTCAAAGCCGGGATTCCGCGATGCAGGCGCTGGCGCAGGTTGGCCATCCGCAATTCGAGGTGCCGCTGGGACCGACGATCCCGGCCTATTACGGTCTGATCGCATCGCGCTACATGCACGAATACGGCCTTCGTCCCGAGGATCTTGCGGAATTCGCCGTGCTGATGCGCAAGCACGCGATTGCCCATCCCGGGGCGCAGTTTCACGACCCGATCACGGTCGAAGACGTGATGGCCTCGCGCGAAATCTCGACGCCGCTCAAACTGCTGGATTGTTGCCCGGTTTCGGACGGGGGGGCTGCGCTTGTTGTCAGCCGCGATCCGACCAACGCGCGTCGCGTCAAGATCACCGGATGCGGGCAAGCGCACATGCATCAGCATGTCAGCGCGGCCAGGACGCTCACGGAGTTCGGAGCTGCGGTAGCAGTCGAACGCGCCCGCGCGAAGTCCGGAATCGCCATCAGCGATGTGAAATACGCTGCCATCTACGACAGCTTTACAATTACCCTGACGGTTTTATTGGAAGAGCTCGGGCTTGCCGGCCGGGGCGAGGGCGCCGCCCGCGCGCGCAATGGTGATTTCGGTGTCAACGGAGCGCTGCCGCTGAACACGCATGGGGGGCTACTGAGCTACGGCCATTGCGGTTGCGGTGGTGCAATGGCTCATGTCATCGAAACGCATCTGCAGATGACGGAGCGTGCAGGACCGCGTCAGGTGCGTGATGCGTCCATCGCATTGTTGCATGGGGATGGTGGGGTGATGTCATCCCATGTCAGCATGTTTCTGGAACGGATATCATGACTGAAGCAGCTGCGATGACCAACGCAACCGCGCTCGCCGATTGGACCGAAGGGGCCGAGGCCGTTCTCTATCAATCGTGCGATGCCTGCCGTCACGTCTGGTACTTCCGCCGGGCGTTCTGTCCGTCTTGCGGAGCGCAGGAGCCGCAAACCAGGCGCGCAAGCGGTAGTGGAGAAGTTTATGCGGCGACCATTGTGTGCCGTGCGGCGACGCCGGAAGCGAAAGCGCATGTGCCTTACGCCATTGTGCTCGTCGATATGGAAGAGGGCTTCCGCATGATGGCGCATGGCGACAATGAGTTGGTCATTGGCGACAAGATCGTGACGCAATTCCGCCCGTTCGCCGGTGTGCTGGCGCCTCACGTTGTCAAGAAAACGTAATAAAAAAATTCATATATGCGGCCTCCAGCCGCACACATCCGTAAGTCTCGCGGCTAAAAATTTGCCGCAATTATTGCATAAATATTCATCAGCGGATCGCACGGTGCAATCTGCATTGTTTGTAACGCGGGAGGATTCGCATGGATTGCAAAAATGCGTTGATCGCGACCCCGCGTATCTTCAGCCGCGCCCGCACCTTTGGGTGACTTGTCTGCCTGATTTGGCGACGTTCGTATTCGCCATTCATTCGCAAGCATGATCGCACGAATTCAAGCTGGATGAAGCTGATCTGGGCCGGGCTGTCGCGCCGGGTCCCTGATTATTTCCACACCGCGAAACTTATTCACGACGTCAGCGCGCGGCGACGCCGGCGCCCCGTCGATCGACATGGAGCCGGGCAACGCTGTCGTGCCCGGAAAGAACGATGACTTATTCTCATAAAAAGCAGGCCGCCATTCGCGCGGTGCTTCCATTCGTGTTTCAGCACTGGCGCAACCAGCCATTGCGCGGATCAATCGTTTGCATCGGCTTGGCCGGCGCAACGGTCGCCGACGTTTTCATGCCCCTGTTCGCAGGCCGTTTGGTCGATGCCGTTACGCTTGGCGCGACCGACATGGCAGCTGCACAGCATGGCGCGATGACGGCATTCGGCATCATTGTCGGATTGGGCTTCGTCTCGATGCTGCTGCACTTCATGGGTTTGCAGGCCATCGTGCCATTCACGTTGCGCATCATGTCCGATGTGGCGCGGAACGCATTCCTGCGCGTGCAGCGCTTTTCGACGGATTGGCACGCCAACACGTTTGCCGGATCCACCGTGCGAAAAATTACGCGCGGCATGTGGGCAATCGATCTGCTCAACGACACGCTCTTGATGGCGTTGCTGCCGTCGCTTGTCGTGTTGCTGGGGTCGACGCTTCTTCTGGCCTGGTTCTGGCCCATTCTGGGCGTCGCCATCGCCATCGGCTCGGTTCTCTATATCATCATGACCGTGCTGCTGACGACGCGTCATATCGCGCCGGCAGGACGTCTCTCGAATGCCTGGGACACCAAAGTCGGGGCCACGCTGGCGGATGCGTTGACCTGCAACGCCGTGGTCAAGTCCTTCGGCGCCGAGATGCGCGAAGACGAGCGGCTGGCCGGCGTCCTCGGCAAGTGGCGGCGGCGCGCCAACCGTACGTGGTTCCGTTACAACTATGTGGGGACGGCACAACTGGCCGTGCTTCTCGGTGTGCGCGTGACGGTGATCGGCGGTGCACTGCTGCTCTGGACCGCGGGGCGCGCGTCGGCTGGTGACGTTGCCTATGTGCTGACGAGCTATTTCGTGATCCACGGTTATCTCGCCGACATTGGTATGCACATCAACCATCTGCAACGTTCGGTGAACGACATGGAGGAACTGGTTGCCATCCACGATGAGGCGATCGGCATCGCCGATGCTCCTGATGCAGCACCGATCAAGGTCGCCGGGGGCAACATCGTGTTCGATGATGTGACGTTTCACTATCGTGGCCACGACACGCCGCTTTACGACCGGTTGTCGGTCAACATCAAACCAGGCGAGCGGGTTGGCCTTGTGGGACGCTCGGGCTCGGGCAAGACCACCTTCGTCAAGCTCGTTCAGCGTCTGTACGATGCGACTGGCGGCCGCATCCTGATTGATGGGCAGGATGTCGCGAAGGCGACGCAGGAGTCGCTGCGCAGTCAGATCGCCATCGTGCAGCAGGAGCCGATCCTGTTTCACCGCTCGCTGGCCGAGAACATCGCGTATGGACGGCCCGGCGCGAGCCTGGCGCAGATCGAGGAGGCTGCGCGTCTCGCCAATGCGCATGATTTTGTCATGCGTTTGCCCAAGCGTTACGACACGCTTGTCGGCGAGCGCGGAGTGAAGCTGTCGGGCGGCGAGCGTCAGCGCGTGGCACTGGCGCGCGCATTCCTTGCGGATGCGCCGATCCTGATCCTGGACGAGGCCACATCGAGCCTCGACTCGGAATCGGAAGCACTGGTCCAGGAGGCGATGGATCGTCTGATCCAGGGCCGTACCGCGATTGTGATCGCGCATCGGCTGTCGACGGTGCGGAGCATGGATCGGATCCTGGTGTTCGATCGTGGCCGGATCGTCGAGGAAGGTACGCATACGACCCTCGCCCAGCGTCCGGGTGGTATCTACCGCGCCCTGTTCGAACGGCAGGTGCTCGATTTGGACCGAATGCTCGCGGCAGAGTAATGTGACGCCGTTTACACCTAAGATTAACGGGGTGCGTCGCTGGCGCACCCCGTTTTTGTGCCTGGGTGCACGCCTTATTCCAGCTATAAAAAGCCGCTTATTGCTCTCAATCTCGGAAATTGAATTCGGATTTTCCGGCGCCAAGTGAGTCCGGCGCATGTCAAAGGAGCATCATCATGTTGTCGGCGGGCAGGGCTTTTCTTTATCTCTTTTGCGGTGCTTTTCTCGGCCTATCCTGGATGGGTGATGCTTTCGCACAGCCGGTCGGTGCAGGCTGCGTCATGGAGCCAAACGTGCTGACGGGGCGGCAGACCTTGCGCTGTGAACCCAATGTTACGATTGTTGCTGAAGGCGGCGCTCAATACACGCTTCTCGACCGTGACAAGAATGGCCGGGTCGATGGAGCGAGTGTTGGAAACAAGGCTATCCTAGTTGATGCGCCGAAGGCGCGGGGCAGGGCCGGCTTTCAGGTGATCACGCCACAGGCCATCGCTGCTGTGCGTGGCACGAAATGGGCCGTCGATGTGGGGGCAGGGAAAACGTCCGTCTTTGTTGTCAGAGGCAACGTTGCTGTCAGAAGGCTCTCAGCGGGCCGGGGTGTGACCCTCGGTCCCGGCGAAGGAGTCGATGTGGACACCGGGACTGGCCCATTGACGGTCAAGCGCTGGCCGCCACAGCGAGCCGCCGCATTGCTGGCGCGGCTCGGCCAGTAAGGACAGGATGAGCAGAAGGACGCTTCAAACACTCACCGCACTTGTGTTGGCAGGCCTGTGGGGCGCAGGTCTAAGCTTCATCCATGTGCGTGGCGACGCGTGGTTTCTCGATCGCATCGAAGCGACGATGACCGATCTACGGACGGTCGTGCGGGGGAAAATTCCCGCCCCCGATCTTGTCACCATTGTTGCCATCGATGACGAGGTGGTTCGCGAGCAGGGCGGTTATCCGCTTCCGCGCGCCGCACTCGCGAAAATCATCGACAGGATTGCGCGATTTGATCCGAAGGTGATCGTGGTTGATCTGTTGTTCGTCGATCCGGGTTCGGAAGCAGGGGATCGGGCGCTTGAGCAGTCCCTCGGACAGACGGCGAGCGTGATTGCGGGCGCCGCCGTATTTGGCGAAGGCAAGCAGTGGATCAGCGGTGACAAAGAGCGGCCGCTTGCCGGCGTGCCGAGCGCGGATCGGTTTCTATTGCCGCTGCAAAGATTCTCGGACCATGCTGCTGTCGGGGTTGTGAATGTCGCGACCGACCGGAGCGGAACGCCTCGCTTCGTTCCAATGTTTTTCAGGGCCGGCGATCGCGTCGAAGCATCTTTGCCGCTGCGTGTGGCGACACTTGCGGCAGCCGCGGACCCCGGCATCGAAGCCAACCGCCTGACGTTGGCAGGCCGCTCCATCCG
The DNA here is from genome assembly GCF_049747295.1 of Bradyrhizobium sp. SYSU BS000235. Lineage (NCBI taxonomy): Bacteria > Pseudomonadati > Pseudomonadota > Alphaproteobacteria > Hyphomicrobiales > Nitrobacteraceae > Bradyrhizobium > Bradyrhizobium sp. SYSU BS000235. Next base: position 985,473 of record NZ_JBMHJM010000001.1, on the reverse strand, counting down.
CACCGATGTCAGCCATGTGCTGCCCCTGACGTTTTACGGTCCGCGCGGCACCATACGGACGGTCAGCGCCGCGGCGGTGTTGAATGATCAGCTCGCAAGCGATGTTGTCCGTGATCGGATAGTTGTGATCGGGGCGACGGTCACCGGTGGCGGCGATGTTTTCCCGACACCGTTCGATTCCGTGTTGCCCGGAGTGGAAGTGGTCTCCACCGCGATCTCACAGATCATGACGGGTGATGGAATTGTACGAGACCGCTCGGTGCGGCTTGTCGATGCGGGGATTGCGGTCGGATTGCCGATGCTGATCGTCGGGCTGCTTGCCTGGCGCCGCAGTGCGCTTGGCTTGATCACGATCGCTGCGGCCGTCCTCTTTTGGTGCGTGGTCAACTTCGTTGCCTTCTCGCGCGGCATTTGGATGAGCGCGGCGCTTCCCATGGCGGCGGCTATTCCTCCAGCCGTGTTGTTTGGCGGGGTGCAGATTTGGCAGGATCGAAGACGTGCGCAGTATTTCGCAACGAAAAGCGACCTGTTGCAGCAATTCCAGGCGCCGATCGTGCGCGAATGGTTGACCCTACATCCGGATTTTCTCGCGGAGCCTAGACAGCAAAACGCAGGGGTCGTGTTTATCGATCTGTCGGGCTTCACGGCCCTCACTGAAACGCTGGCGCCGAACGACACACGCGAATTGTTGAAATCGTTTCACGCATTGATCGACAGGGAAGCTGTTGCGAGCGGCGGCGTGATCACGAGTTTCATGGGCGATGGCGCCATGATTCTGTTTGGATTGCCGGAGCCGAAGGCTGAGGACGCGGCCAATGCGGTGCGTTGCTGCGTCGATCTCTGTCATGGTACCGAAAAATGGCTCGCTTCGCTGCCATCATCCACCGCTGCACGCATCGGCTTCAAAGTCGGGGCGCATTTTGGGACGATCGTCGCCTCACGGCTTGGCGGCGGAAGCTATCAACACATCACGGCGACGGGAGATACAGTGAACGTTGCCAGCCGGTTGATGGAGGTCGCCGCCAAACGGGGTGTCGAACTTGCGTTAAGCGATGATCTGCTTCGTGCAGCAGGTCCGGACAATGCGCTGCTCGTATCCGGTAGTTTGAGCGATCCTGTTCAAACCGACATCCGTGGTCGATCCGGTCTGCTGACGATCCATTTTTGGGACAGTGATAATCTTCCCGGCTGCGAGATCGGCTAGACGGGCTAACTCCGGACGCGAACGCGTGAACTGATCGCGACTGTGGCAACCACCGCTGCGGCAAAGAGCAAAATCTGCAGTGTGATCTCTTCCCCGTTGAACAAGGCCGCCAGCACAAACGTGATGAAGGGTTGCAGCAACTGCGTTTGCGACACGCGTGCGATGCCGCCCATCGCCATTCCGGCATTCCAGGCGAAGAAGCCGATCCATTGCGAGAAAAGCGCAACGTAAAGCAGCGCAAGCCACGGCTTAAGCGGGATGCCGGCGGTATCCGCAGGCATGGTCAGCGCCGCAGCCGGCAAGGAAATCGGCAATGCGATCACCAGCACCCAACTGATCACTTCCCAGCCCGGCATCGATGCCGTCAGCCGTCCGGAGAAGGCGTAGCCAATCGCGGCCGTCGCAACGGCCACAAACAACAAGACGTCCCCGATCGATAACGCACCGCCGCCCTGACGCAGCGCAAAGATGATGACCAATGCTGCGCCCATGGCGGATGCAATCCAGAACAGCGGTTTCGGCCGTTCATGCGTGACGAGAACCGCAACGAATGCGGTGGCGATGGGCAGGATTCCAAGGACAACACCACCATGCGAGGCATCGACGCTCTGCATCGCGACTGCCATCAAAAATGGGAACGACATGACGACGCAAACCATGGTGACGACAAGCTGGAGCCAGAGGCGGCGTGGCGGCAGGGGGCGCCGAAGGACGACCAGCAATGCGAGCGCACATAGACCGGCGATCGCCGTCCGCCACGCGGTGAGAGCGAGGGGATCGATTGCGGAGACGGCGATGCGTGTGGCTGGCAGCGTGCCGGCGAAGATGGCAACGCCGATAAAGCCAAGAAACAGGCCAAGCGGTTCACGGGAGGACGGGGTCGAGAGCGTCGTTGTCGAGGTCATGTCGCATGACCGTACCTGCTTTGCGGGGCGAGCCCGATAGCCAACACCGTATGGCAGGAATGACGAGCGAGTGTCCCGATTCCGAAGTTCGCACAGGCTTGCGGCTTCAACCGGAAGAATTTCAAATCCGCGGCGCTCAGGATGATGAGGGACTGCTTGAACTGGCGAGGGGTCCGGCGTGTTACGCCGAACCCCTCGTTGTGTCGCTCGATCCATTCACAGATCGCGCGTCTAGCAGGTATCAGCCAGCCTGTAAGCCGGGTTCTGTAGGGCCTGAATGGTTCGCACCAGACAGACGTGACGGCCATTCCTCTGGGACACAAGTTACCCTGCGCCTCAAGCAACCTACCCGGACAGCGAGCCTGACATCGCCCTGCGGAGTTATCGCCCGAGAGCGAACTTTCCGCGCTGCCGTCCCTATTCGGTTTTGCTCCCGGTGTGGTTTGCCATGCCGTCTCCGTTGCCGGAAACGCGGTGCGCTCTTACCGCACCTTTTCACCCTTACCCGATCCGAAGACAGGGCGGTTCAGTCTCTGTGGCACTTTCCCTGGGGTCGCCCCCGCCGGACGTTATCCGGCACCGTATGTCGATGGAGCCCGGACTTTCCTCCCCGGCGACCTTTCGATCCTTGCCGGAGCGGCCGTCCGGCCGACTGACGCATGAGGACATGATCGTTCCGGCTCGGCGCGTCAAGCCAATTGCTGGACGATCTACAGGGTAAAATAAATTATCCTGAAGATGTCGTTCCGCGGGCAGGCCGTTCGTCTGAGGGAACGGCGGATGTCGCCGGTTCAGTCCAGGGAGTGGCTAAGATGCAGTATTTGTTGATGATCTATCGAAACGAAGACGAGGTCGCAAAGATGACCGAAGCGGAGGCCAAGAGCATGACCGCGGAGTTCGGCACATTCACCCAGTCGATCATCCAAAGTGGGCACTTCAAGGGAGGCGACAGGCTGCATCCAGCCAGCATGGCGACGACGGTGAGGGTGCGGGATGGTAAGACACTGACGACCGATGGACCGTTTGCTGAAACCTACGAGCAACTGAGCGGGTACTACATGATCGAGGCCAAGGATCTCGATACGGCGCTTGGAATCGCGGCACGAGTGCCGGCGGCGAGGTTGGGCTCCATCGAGGTCCGGCCAGTTTATCAGATGTAACTGACGCGGAAGTCAGATGTCGCCGGTCGAGGTCGAAAAAATATTCCGCGACGAGTCGGGGCGCGCGCTCGCGACGCTGATCCGTCTCGTGCGGGATTTCGACCTCGCCGAAGACATGCTGCAGGAATCGTTTGCTGTTGCGCTTCAACGCTGGCCGGTTGAAGGCGTGCCTTTGAATCCGCGGGCGTGGCTGGTCAATGTCGGGCGCAACAGGGCGATTGACCGTATTCGCCGTCAGGCGAATTTTCGCGCCAAACAGGACCAGATCATTCATGAAACCGAACTGTCTCATGTCCTCGAGCCACTCGTGGACGAGGCTGGTCAGGACGTTGCGCTGAATGACGACGCGCTGCGACTGATCTTCACCTGTTGCCATCCCGCTTTCGCGCTCGAAGCACAGGTAGCGCTGACGCTGAAAACAATTTGCGGTCTGTCGACGTCCGAAATCGCACGTGCGTTTCTGATCAGCGAGGATGCCATGGCCCGGCGTCTTGTGCGAGCCAAGGAGAAAATCCGCATCGCGGGAATTCCATACGAGGTGCCGCAGCGCGAGCAACTTGAGTCACGTCTCCGCGGGGCCCTCACGGTGGTCTATCTTGTTTTCAACGAGGGTTATTCTGCGACATCAGGCGAAGGCCTTATGCGTCTCGACCTTGCGCGTGAGGCAATCCGGCTGTGCCGTTTGCTCGCTCAGCTCATCGAGGGACACACTGGCATCGGAGGTTTGCTCGGTCTGATGTTGCTGCACGATGCGCGGCGATCCAGCCGGGAGACGAGCGACGGCGATATCGTGCTGCTTGAGCATCAGGACCGCTCACGCTGGGATCAGGCCCAGATCGCGGAAGGGTTGCAGTTGGTCGAGAACGCGTTGTCGGTCCCGGGCCGGCCAGATCCCTATGCGGTTCAGGGTGCCATCGCAGCGCTGCACGCGCGTGCACCAAGCTTTGCAGAGACCGACTGGCCGCAGATCGCGGGACTTTATGCGGTGCTGATGCGGATTGCGCCATCGCCTGTGGTCGAGCTGAATCACGCCGCTGCCATTTCCATGGTCGACGGACCGGCGAAGGCATTGGAACTGGTTGATGCACTCGACGCGCGCGGCGCGTTGTCCGGCTATACTTTATTACCAGCCGTCAGGGCGGATCTGTTTCGGCGGCTGAAGCGGGTTGATGAAGCGCGCGCCGCCTATGCGCAGGCGCTTGAAGCAACCAAACTTGAACCGCTGCGCCGGCTTTATCTCCGGCGGTTGTCCGAGCTCAATTGAGAAGGTGACGGCGATCAGGCTGTCACGATTTCTTTCGGAAGCGCTGCGAGCAGATCGTCGAGTGTCGTCAATGTCGAGTAGTCGGCGATGCCGTCCACGCGCTCGGGCCGGAAGTGGCGCTGGAATGCTGCGACCACGTCCATTGTCGGACCGTCGTACTGGCCGGAGAGCGGTACGCCATATCCGAAGCTTGCGAGCTTGCGTTGCATCGCCAGGACTTCATCGCCACTGGCGCCCAACATCTTGTGCTCGCTGCGAACGATCGCCGTCGGTTCGACCCAAAGCCCGACGCCGGAATCTGCAAGAAGGCGCCACGGGAACTTCTCGCCGGGATCCTTTTTGCGGCCGGGGGCAACGTCGGAATGTCCAACAACGCGATGCTTGGGAATATTCCGGCGCAGCATAATGCCTTTGCATAGCGCGATCACCGCAGCGATCTGCCGCAAAGGGAAATCCGGATAGCCAAGGTCATGACCGCGGTTGACGATCTCGATGCCGATCGACCGCGAGTTGACGTCGGAGTCTCCGACCCATGATGACGTGCCGGCGTGCCAGGCCCGGGCAGCTTCCCTGACGCATTGCACGATGTTCCCATCTTCGAGCACGACATAATGTGCGGAGACTTCCGTGCCGGGGGTGCATAGCCGCACAAGAGCACCGGCCGCATCGGCCATGCCCGTATAATGCAGGACGATCATGTCAGGGGACGTGATGCCCTTGCGTTCCCCGTAATTCGGCGAGGGTGTGACGGTCGAGACGACGGACGAATCCGGCACAAAACTCTGCATGTCAGCTTGAAATCCTATTGGAAAGGGACGCTGACGCTTCGAATCAAATCCAACAGACGCAAACGATCCTTGAGTCATTTTGAGAACCCAAAGCAGGCAAGAGTAAGGGCACGTTCCGGCAATGAACCGCCAACGCGGTTCCAATTCAATCCACCGAACCACGTCGGGGCGCGTTTCCCCACAGGGCAGTGTGCATGGCACGGTTGCGCCAAATCATTGTGAAAAACTCAATTCGTGTCGTCAACGATTCCTTAACGATAACTGCCGCTACTGGAGGATTGAAGAGCCGCGTCAGGAATTGGGCGGCTGAAGTTCTTCGGTGCGCAAAACCTCATGGCTGGCCATAGAATCCCATGCGGAACCTCCAATTTGCGACGAGTTATCGCGAGCACCTCCGCGTTCAGAACGATCTGGGCCAGCCAACGAGCAAGCCTGGGATTGTCGGGACGGGACGCCGGCGAGCGCTTTGTTGCGCCTGGATGGCATGCGACCCAATTTCGCCGCGAGGGCTTTGATATGGCGTCCGATCATGAGCCTGTTCGCCACGTCCCGGTCCTTGGCCGCGACGCTGTGGACTACCTCGCTCCCCGTGATGGCGGGACCTATGTCGACGCGACGTTCGGGGCGGGCGGCTATAGTCGAGCCATTCTCAAGGTTCCGGGCACCCGGGTGATTGCGATCGACCGCGACCGGACGGCGATTGCCGGCGGGTTTGACCTGGTTGACCAGTCCAATGGCCGATTGACACTGGTGGAAGACCGCTTCTCCAATCTGGCTGACGTTTGCAACGCACAGGGGCTGAGCACGGTCGACGGCATCGTCATGGACGTCGGTGTGTCGTCCATGCAGCTTGACCAGTCGGAACGTGGCTTCTCGTTCCGTTTCAATGGTCCTCTCGACATGCGGATGGGGCAGGATGGTCCGACGGCCGCCGACGTGATTGCGAAGGCGTCCGAGACCGATCTCGCCAACATTATTTATATCTTCGGCGAAGAGCGACATTCGCGCGCCGTCGCGCGGGCGATCGTGGCCGCACGTCGCGAAGCTCCGATCACAACCACGCGCGCGCTTGCCGATATCGTGGCGCGGGTGGTGCGAAGCAAACCGAACGACATCCACCCTGCCACGCGCACGTTCCAGGCGCTGCGCATATTCGTCAACGAAGAGCTGGATGAACTGCACGCCGCGCTGGTCGGTGCAGAGCAGATGCTGAAACCCGGCGGCCGGCTGGTTGTCGTCTCTTTCCATTCGCTCGAGGATCGTATCGTCAAGAATTTCCTCAATGAGCGTGGCCGGCGAGGCGGCGGGTCCCGGCATCTGCCTGAGGTCGATCAGGTCGCGCCAAGCTTCGACATTCTCACCAAGCGGCCGGTTGTCGCCGATGATGAGGAGGTAGAGACCAATCCGCGCTCGCGCTCGGCGAAACTGCGCGCTGCGGTGCGCACTGCGGCACCCGCCCATTCCGAGACTGCAACATTCGACTGGCCGCAACTGGCCGACGTGATGAGAGGAGGCTGATCATGCGGATCGTCCACCTCTTTGTCATCTGCGCGCTGGTCTTCGCGGCAGCCTATGTCTACCGCATCAAGATGGACTCTACCGTGCGCACCGAGAAGGTGCTGCGGCTCCGTGCGGATATCCGTGCGCAGCGCGATGCGATCGCATCGCTTCGTGCGGAATGGGCCAAGCTGGAAGCGCCGGCCCGCCTGCAAGGCCTTGCCTCACGCCATCTGACATTGCAGCCGATCCAGGCGACCCAATACGACTCCTTGAAGAATCTGCCGCCGCGTCCGCCGAGCTTCGTGAAGCCGGGTGATCCCGACCCGATCGGTTCTATGATCGAGAGTGTCGATCAGGAAGCTCTCGTGGGCAACGATCGTGATCGGGACACCATCACGGGTTCGATCCCATCACCGGGAGGCAAGCGTTGACGGATCACGCTCTGCAAACCGCACGCCCGACGGAGCCCTGGCGGCAGCGGCTTATTCGCACGCTGCTCTATGGACGTAATGTTGATCGCTCCGCGAAGGCGCGCGCGCGCGTCGGCCTCGCGATGATCGCATTCGCTGCTGTCTTTACGATCATCGCGGGACGTCTCGTGATGTTCGCGGTGGTGGGCGACAGTCATGGCACACGCAGGACGGCCGCGCAGGATGCCATTGCGACGGCGCGCCCGGATATCGTCGACCGCAACGGCGCGATCCTCGCCACTGACGTCAAGACCCCATCGTTATTCGGTGAGCCGCGCCGGATCATCGACAAGGACGAGGCCATCGAACTCCTCACCGCGACGCTGCCGGACCTCGATGCCGGCGAGGTGCGCGACCGCCTGTCATCGAAGAAAGGCTTCGTCTGGCTGAAGCGCGAAATCACGCCGCAACAGCAAAAGGACATTTATCGTCTCGGCATTCCCGGCATTGGCTTCCTGCGTGAAAACAAGCGCGTTTATCCGACCGGGGCCGAAGTCTCGCATCTGATCGGTCTGGTCAACGTCGATAACCAGGGCATCGCCGGTATCGAGAAATGGCTGGACAGCAACGGCCTTGCTGACCTGCACCGTGCAGGCTTCGCCACGGATCGGCAGCAGGAACCGGTTCAACTGTCGGTCGATTTGCGCGTTGAGCACGCCCTGCGTGACGAACTGATGAAGGCCAAGGACAAGTTCCATGCCAAGGCCGCCTCCGGCATCGTGAGCGATGTGCACACAGGCGAAGTGGTGGCGATGGTCTCTTTGCCGGATTTTGATCCCAACAATCCGCGTGAAGCCAATGACCCGGATCGCATCAACCGCCTGACCACCGGCGTCTACGAGATGGGGTCGACCTTCAAGGCGTTCACGCTGGCAATGGCGCTGGATTCCGGAAAAGCCACGCTCAATTCGATGTGGGATGCCCGCGGGCCGCTGCACTACGGCAAGTTCAAGATCCATGACGATCATCCGCTGGGCCGCTTCATCAGCACGAAAGAGGTCTTTACGTACTCGTCGAACGTCGGCGCCGCGCGCATCGCGCTGGCGCAGGGCGTGGAGGCGCATAAGGCGTTCCTCGGCAAGATGGGGCAATTGGTGCGGCTGCGCACCGAACTGCCGGAAAGCGCCTCACCATTGGTGCCACGCCGCTGGGGTGAATTGAACACTGTGACCATTTCGTTCGGGCACGGTATCGCTGTCGCACCCCTTCAGGCCGTGATGGGCATCAACGCGCTGGCAAACGGCGGCTATCTCATCCCGCCGACCTTCCTCAAGCGCTCTGAGAAGGAAGCAATGGCTGTCGCCAAGCGCGTCATCCGCTCCGATACCAGCGAAAAAATGCGCTTCCTGATGCGCCTCAATGCCGAGGTCGGCACCGCGCGAAAGGCCGACGTCAAAGGCTATTACATCGGCGGCAAGACCGGCACCGCTGAAAAGGTCATCAACGGCCGCTATGCCAAAAAGCGGGTGCTGAACTCGTTCACGGCCATTCTCCCAGCGGATAATCCGCGGTACCAGCTTCTGATTATGCTGGATGAGCCGCAAGCCCTGCCGGAAACCCACGGTTTCATCACGTCGGGCTGGAACGCGGTGCCGACCGGGGGCAAGGTGATCGAGCGGATCGCGCCGCTCCTGGGAATCACGCCCCGGTTCGATTTGCCGCCGTCCGACCGCCTTATTCTTGCGACATCGAAGGATAGCCGGTAAGCGCTCTGGGCGTATTTTTGCGCTGGCCGCCCGGACACTGGGGTAACATGAAACTGCGCGACCTTTTCAGCGGGGATGCCGTGGTTGACGCGCGACACAACGATGTCGCGGTCAGCGGGATCGCCGTTGACAGCCGTGCGGTGAAACCCGGCGACGTTTTCTTTGCGCTGGCCGGCGTCAAAACGGACGGCGCGCGGTTCATTGATCAGGCAATTGCCTCGGGCGCGGCAGTTGTCGTGAGCGATCATCGCCCCGTGGATGATGAGCGGGTGCCGTTCATTGCCGTGTCCAATCCGCGTCGCGCGCTGGCGCTGGCCGCTGCCAGATTTTATCCGCGCCAGCCGCAGACGATTGCCGCAGTGACGGGCACCAGCGGCAAGACATCCGTCGCTGCATTCACGCGCCAGATCTGGCTGCGTCTCGGCTATGCTTCGGCCAGCATCGGCACCATCGGCCTGGTGTCGCCGAAGCGCACTGTTTATGGCTCGCTGACGACACCCGATCCGGTTGCGCTGCATCGTTCGCTTGACGAACTGGCCGGCGAAGGCGTCACCCATCTGGCGCTTGAGGCATCGTCTCACGGGCTCGACCAGCATCGGCTCGACGGCGTGCGCATCAACGCGGGTGCTTTCACGAACCTGTCGCGTGATCACATGGATTATCATCCGACGGTGCAGCACTATCTCGCGGCGAAGCTGCGGCTGTTCACGGATTTGATCGTTGATGGTGGCGCAGCGGTGATTGCGGCTGATCATGACCATTCGCAGGCCGTCCAGGAGGCTGCGCGCGCGCGCAAACTGCGTATGATCAATGTTGGCCGGAGAGGCGACGGCATCCGTCTGATCGATGCAGCGATCGATGGCTTTGCACAGAAGCTGACAATCGAGCATGACGGGCGGAGACGGGCCCTGCGCCTGCCGCTGGTCGGTGAATTTCAGATCGAAAATTCTCTCGTGGCTGCCGGTCTCGCGCTCGCAACCGGCGGAGACGCCGATGCGGTGTTTGCTGCCATTGAACATCTTGAAGGCGCGCCGGGCCGGCTCGAACTGGTCGGCGAACGTAATGGCGCCCCCGTTTTTGTCGATTATGCGCACAAGCCGGACGCGCTGGCCAAAGCCCTCGAAGCCTTGCGCCCTTACGCCAGCCATCGGCTCGTCGTTGTGTTCGGGGCGGGCGGCGATCGTGATATTGGCAAGCGGCCGCTCATGGGAGCGATTGCTGCGGAAAACGCCGACGCTGTGATCGTCACCGACGACAACCCGCGTTCGGAAAATCCTGCATCGATCCGCGCTGCGATCATGGCGGCCGCAAGAGGCGCAAGGGAGATTGGCGATCGTACCGAGGCCATCCGCACGGCGATTGCAGGTCTTCAGAAAGGCGATGCTCTTCTCATCGCGGGCAAAGGGCACGAGACGGGCCAGATCGTCGGAGATAAAGTGTTGCCATTCAGTGATCATGAAGCCGCAGCGGCGGCTCTGGCGGAGCATGCCGCATGACGAACCAAGCGCTCTGGACAAGTTCCGCGATGGCAGGCGCGATGCGTGCCGCCCGCTGCGGCGGGCTGCCGGATTCGATCTCGGGTATTTCCATCGACAGCCGCACCGTGAAGCCGGGCGAGGCTTACTTCGCGATCAAGGGCGACGTGCACGACGGGCATGATTTTGTCGAAGTGGCTTTGAAAAACGGTGCAGGCCTGGCCGTCATTGCGGAAACGCATCGCGCGAAATTTGCCGACGGCTTACCGCTGCTGGTGGTGCCGGATGTGTTGGCTGGTCTCGTTGATCTCGCGCATGCAGCCCGTACGCGGCTCGGTGCCAAGATCATCGCGGTGACAGGCTCGGTCGGCAAGACGTCAACCAAGGAAGCGTTGCGCACGGTGTTCAGTGCGCAGGGCGAAACCCACGCCTCGGTCGCCTCGTTCAACAATCATTGGGGTGTGCCGCTGTCGCTGGCGCGGTGTCCGTCATCGGTCAAATTCGCGATCTTCGAGATCGGTATGAACCATGCAGGCGAAATCGAGCCCTTGGTGAAGATGGTGCGGCCACATGTTGCCATCATCACCACGGTCGAACCTGTCCATCTGGAATTCTTTTCCGGCATCGAGGCCATCGCGGATGCCAAGGCCGAAATTCTTTCCGGCATTGAGCCGGGTGGCGCTGCGGTCCTCAATATGGACAACTCGCAATTCGCCCGCCTGAAACAACACGCCGAAAAAGCGGGCATCGCGCGCATCATCTCATTCGGGGCTGATAAAAAGGCGGATGCCCGGCTCATCGATGTGGCGCTGCATCCCACATGCTCCGCGGTCCATGCCGAGATTCTGAAGCAGGACGTGACGTACAAGATCGGCGTGCCGGGCCGGCACATGGCGATGAATTCGCTCGCTGTGCTTGCGGCAGCCTCGCTCGCAGGAGCCGACCTCGCGCTATCCGCCATCGCGTTGTCCAACATGACGCCGGCAGCCGGACGTGGTGTGCGCGATGTGCTCGAGTTCGCAGATGGCACGGCCACCCTGATCGATGAAAGCTACAATGCCAATCCGGCCTCGATGGCGGCAGCCATTACCGTGCTTGGACAAGCCGAGGTCGGTTCGCGCGGCCGGCGCATTGCTGTGCTCGGCGACATGCTCGAATTAGGGCCAACCGGCCCGGATCTGCATCGCGCTCTCGCCGCGCCGATCACGGCCAACAATATCGATGCGGTGTTTTGTTGCGGTCCGTTGATGCGCCATCTCTGGGAGGCTCTTCCTTCCGGCAAGAAGGGCGGGTATGCCGAGCACTCGGCCGCGCTTGAAGCTCAGGTCGTGGCAGCGATTGGCGTGGGCGACGCCATTATGGTCAAAGGGTCACTTGGTTCGCGTATGAAGCAAATTGTGACAGCGCTGCAAAAGCGTTTCCCAGGAAAGGCCGCCCTTGACGACGCAATCGTCTAGGGTCGTGCCAAAAAGGCGGTTTTGAATGTTTTATTGGCTGACCGAATTGTCCGGCATGATCCCGGGCATCAACGTTTTCCGCTACATCACTTTCCGGACAGGCGGAGCGATGGTGACGGGCGCGCTGTTCGTTTTCCTGTTCGGTCCCTGGATCATCGATCATCTGCGACTTGCCCAAGGTAAGGGACAGCCGATCCGCGCGGATGGTCCGCCGACCCACCTGACCACCAAGAAGGGCACGCCGACCATGGGCGGCCTGATGATCCTGTCGGGTCTTCTGGTGTCGACGTTGCTGTGGGCCAATCTGCGCAACCCTTATGTATGGGTCGTGCTGCTGGTCACGCTCGGCTTCGGCTTTGTCGGGTTCTACGACGACTACCTGAAAGTGTCGAAGCAGACGCACCATGGTTTTTCCGGGCGCACGCGGCTGGCGTGTGAAGCCGTGATCGCGCTGATCGCCTGCTATTTTATTGTCTGGTTCGGCCGTGACCCGTCAGTGACGGCCTTGTCGATTCCCTTCATCAAGGAATTCACCGTCAACTTCGGCTGGTTCTACCTTTTCTTGGGCATGTTCATCATCGTTGGCGCGGGCAACGCTGTGAATTTGACCGATGGTCTGGACGGTCTTGCCATCGTGCCCGTCATGATCGCGGCCGCGAGCTTCGGCATGATCGGCTATCTGGTCGGCAATGCCGTGTTCGCCGAGTATTTGCAAATTCGTTACGTCGCCGGCACCGGCGAACTTGCGGTTCTTTGCGGCGCGGTTCTCGGCGCCGGGCTTGGCTTTCTGTGGTTCAATGCGCCACCCGCGTCGATCTTCATGGGCGACACCGGTTCGCTGGCGCTGGGCGGCATGCTCGGCACCATCGCGGTTGCGACCAAGCATGAGATCGTGCTCGCGGTGATCGGCGGTTTGTTCGTGGTCGAGGCGCTGTCCGTGATCGTTCAGGTCGCGTCGTTCAAATTGACCGGCAAGCGCTTCTTCCGGATGGCCCCCATCCATCATCACTATGAACAGAAGGGCTGGACCGAGCCGCAGATCGTGATCCGGTTCTGGATCATTTCGGTGATGCTGGCGCTGGCCGGGCTGTCGACCCTCAAGCTGCGGTGAGATCGTGATCCCCGTTACATCTTTTGCCGGCAAGACGGTTGCTGTTTTCGGTCTCGGCGGATCGGGCCTCGCCAGCTGCCATGCGCTCAAAGCCGGCGGTGCCGAAGTTATCGCCAGCGACGACAGCTCCGCAAAACTCGCGGAAGCCGCCAAGGCCGGCTTCATCACCGCCGATCTGCGCAAAGTGTCGTGGGAGAATTTTGCCGCACTGATTCTGACGCCAGGCGTGCCGCTCACTCATCCGGAGCCGCACTGGACAGTGCTGGCCGCGCAAGCCGCTGGCATCGAGGTCATCGGCGATATCGAACTGTTCTGCCGCGAACGCAGGCGCCACGTGCCGACATCGCCCTTTGTTGCCATCACCGGCACCAACGGCAAATCGACCACGACCGCGCTGGTCGCGCACCTGATGCGTGAGGCGGGTTACGACGTGCAGATGGGCGGCAACATCGGCACCGCGATCCTGTCGCTGGAGCCGCCGCGCATGGGCCGCGTCCATGTGATCGAGATGTCGTCGTATCAGATCGATCTGACGCCATCGCTCGATCCGAGTGTCGGCATTCTCCTCAACGTGACGGAAGATCATATCGATCGTCACGGCACGCTCGAACACTATGCCGACGTCAAGGAGCGGCTGGTGGTTGCCGTACAGCGCGATGGAACTGCGATTGTCGGCGTCGATGACAACTGGAGCGCGGCAATCGCCGATCATGTCGAGCAGGCTGGCAAGCACATTGTCCGCGTCTCGGTGAAGCGCCCATTGGCCGACGGCGTCTACCTCGACAAGGATACGATTGTCCGTGCAGCCGGCGGTGCGCGTACTGAACTGGTGAAGATCGACAACATCGGATCGCTGCGCGGTCTCCATAACGCGCAGAATGCAGCCTGTTCCGCATGTGCTGCGCTCGCGCTGGGCGTCAGCGGTGATGTGTTGCAAAAAGGGCTGCGGAGTTTTCCGGGCCTCGCTCATCGTATGGAACAGATCGGTCGCAAGGGCCCCGTGTTGTTCATCAACGACTCGAAGGGCACCAACGCCGACGCGGCAGAGAAAGCGCTGTCGTCGTTCAACAACATTTTCTGGATCGCCGGTGGCAAGCCGAAGACCGGCGGCATCGAATCCCTGCGCGCGCTCTTCCCGCGAATTCGGAAGGCCTATCTGATCGGGGAGGCTGCGGAAGATTTTGCCGCGACGCTGGGCAGTGTTCCGCACGAAATCAGCAAAACCCTGGAAGAGGCGGTGCCGCACGCGGCTCGGGACGCGGAGGCTTCGGGGCTGGACGATGCTGTCGTGCTGTTGTCGCCCGCTTGCGCATCGTTCGATCAGTTCCCGAATTTCGAAAAGCGCGGCGAGCGCTTCCGTGATCTCGTCAAGGCTCTCGCTGGAGTCCTCCCGGTCAAGGCTTCGTAGGTTTTAGCTTTGCCGCCGGTGACCCCGGCGGGGTTAAGAGTATCGAAACCATATTCGGGGCAAGACTAGAGATCAGATTGAGGATGAGACGTTGGGGATGTCTCGTCCGAGGAGCAGCGGCCCATGATCTCCCGAGAACAACGTACGCCGCTGAGCGAATGGTGGTGGACGGTCGACCGCCTGTTGCTTGCGGCTATTCTGACCCTGATGCTGGCTGGGGTGATCTTATCGCTTGCCGCCAGTCCACCGGTTGCTGCGCGCATCGGTCTTGATCCGTTCCATTTCTTCAATCGCCATGTGATCTTCCTGATCCCGTCGTTCATCGTGCTGATCGCGGTGTCGTTCCTGTCGCCGCGTCAGGTGCGCCGTTCTGCGTTGATCGTGTTTGCGGCCAGCATCGTGCTGATCGTTGCAACGCTGCTGCTCGGACCGGAGGTGAAGGGCGCAAAGCGCTGGATCACCATTCTCGGGGTCAACATTCAGGCGTCTGAGATTGCCAAGCCCTCGTTCGTGATCTTGGTGGCATGGCTCTTCGCCGAATCCGCACGGCGGCCGGAAATGCCTGCGACCTCGATGGCTCTGGCGTTGCTGCTGATGCTTGTCACATTGTTTGTGGCGGAACCCGACTTCGGCCAGACCATGCTGATCTCCATGGTGTGGGGCACGCTGTTCTTCATCGCCGGAATGAGGATGATCTGGGTCTTCGGCCTCATGGGCGTGTCGGCAGCCGGACTCTTCACCGCTTACCTGTTCGTGCCGCACGTCGCCGGCCGCATCAAGCGCTTCATGGATCCGGCCTCAGGCGACACGTTCCAGGTCGACATGGCGATGGAATCGTTCACCCACGGCGGCTGGTTTGGCCTCGGGCCGGGCGAGGGGACCGTGAAACGCATTCTCCCCGACAGTCACACGGACTTTGTATTCGCCGTCGCGGCCGAGGAGTTCGGGATCATCCTGTGTCTCGTATTGCTCGCCTTGTTCGCTTTCATCGTGATCCGCTCGTTGTCACGGGCTTATGCCAGCGAGGACCTGTTTGCACGCTTTGCGGCATCCGGCCTCGCGATCATGTTCGGCATCCAGGCCTCGATCAACATGGCGGTGAACCTTCATTTGATGCCGGCGAAGGGAATGACGCTTCCGTTCATCTCCTACGGCGGCTCTTCGATGGTGTCGCTGGCCTATGGTGTCGGCATGCTGCTGGCGTTGACACGCCAGCGTCCTCGGGTCGAAATGGAATCGATCAACGCTGCAAACGCGGCGCACGGTTTCGCCTAGTGGAGTGGATTTGACATTCGCTCCCTACCTTGCAGCGAATCCATCAAGCGAATGTCAAATCCAAAACTCCACTAAAAATCAAAATGCTAGTGTGGCTTTGTCTCGCGATTGCCGATAAGAGCTAGCCGCAAGAGATTTCGGCAATCGCGAGACGCCACACTAGGGAGCATCTTAGCCAATGTCCGACAGCCCGCTCATCATGCTGGCGGCGGGGGGAACGGGAGGACACCTGTTTCCGGCCGAGGCTCTGGGCGTCGCGCTGATGAAGCGCGGCATGCGGGTGCGGCTGGTGACCGATTCCCGTGCAGTCCGTTACAGCGGGCTGTTCTCCAAGGACATGGTTGATGTCGTGCCGAGCGAGACGGTCCGCGGCCGCACGCCGTGGGCCCTGGCGCGCACCGGCACCATG
This sequence comes from Bradyrhizobium sp. SYSU BS000235, assembly GCF_049747295.1. Classification (NCBI taxonomy): domain Bacteria; kingdom Pseudomonadati; phylum Pseudomonadota; class Alphaproteobacteria; order Hyphomicrobiales; family Nitrobacteraceae; genus Bradyrhizobium; species Bradyrhizobium sp. SYSU BS000235. Next base: position 969,341 of record NZ_JBMHJM010000001.1, on the reverse strand, counting down.
TTGGCGGCCGGGGGTGCAAAGGCGCTTGCCGTGCTGCTGAAGCAAAAGCCAAAAGCCATGGTGGGCTTCGGCGGCTATCCGACGTTGCCGCCGCTGATCGCAGCGAAGCTGCTCGGAATCCCGACGCTCATTCATGAAGCTAACGCGGTGATGGGGCGAGCCAACAAGCTGCTCTCCAGCCGCGTGACTGCGATCGCGACATCGCTCCCCGGCGTGCTCGACCACGATCCCGCGCTGGCGCAGAAAGCCACGGTCACCGGCATGCCGATGCGCCCTGGAGTCCTCGCGGCGGCGGCAGTGCCGTTCAATTCGCCCGATGCGAGTGGGGCGTTGCGGGTGCTGATTGTGGGCGGCAGCCAGGGCGCGCGGGTGATGTCGGACATTGTGCCGCCTGCCATTGAACGGCTCGAGCCTGCGTTGTGGCACCGGCTCAATCTTGTCCAGCAGGTCCGCGAGGAGGATATGGCGCGGGTGCGCGCCGTGTACGACCGGCTCAAGATCAATGCGGAGCTTGCGCCCTTCTTCAGCGATCTTCCGGCGAGGCTGGCAGCAAGCCATCTCGTGGTGTCGCGCTCCGGTGCAGGTACTGTCGCGGAGCTCGGCGCCATCGGCCGCCCCTCGATCCTGGTGCCGTTGCCAGGCGCGCTCGATCAGGACCAGTTTGCGAACGCGGGCGTGCTTGAGCGCGCAAATGGCGCGATCCGCATTGCACAGCCTGACTTCACGCCCGACCGTCTGGCGGCGGAGATTTCAACTCTCGCAGCCGAACCGGCGCGGCTGACGGCGATGGCCATTGGCGCCAAGTCGGTTGGCCGGCTGGATGCTGCCGAACGGTTGGCCGATCTGGTGACAACGGTCGCGAAGATCTAGCGTTTGCAACTTTGTCATCCTGATCTTCAGCACCGTGGTGCCGCGCAGATGCCGCAATTTTCCGCCGACTGAAGCGTTTTTCGGCCTTCCGTCTGCGATCCAGCCCAAGATCGCATTGATATCATTGTAAGATTTTTCCCTCGTGGCCGGGCTTGTCCCGGCCGCGCGCGTCTTGCAAAAGTGGGGCAGATTCGAAAATGCCCGGGAGATCATCCGGGTTACCCAGCGAGACCCTTTGATATGAGATTGCCGCGCGAAATCGGTCCTATCCACTTTGTCGGAATCGGCGGCATTGGCATGAGTGGCATTGCCGAGGTGCTGTGTAACCTCGGCTACACCGTGCAGGGTTCCGATGCGTCGGAAAACGCCAACGTGGTGCGGCTTCGCGAGAAGGGCATCAAGATCAGCGTCGGGCACAAAGCAGAGAACGTTGCCGGTGTTGATGTGCTGGTGGTGTCGACCGCGATCAAGCGCGACAACCCGGAACTGATCGCGGCGCGTGGGCTTCGCATTCCTGTCGTGCGCCGCGCAGAGATGCTGGCCGAATTGATGCGGCTGAAAAGCTGCATCGCTATTGCGGGCACCCATGGCAAGACCACGACGACATCGATGGTGGCCACCTTGCTCGACGCAGGCAATCTCGATCCGACGGTGATCAATGGCGGTATCATCAACGCCTATGGCACCAATGCGCGCCTCGGCGCGGGCGAGTGGATGGTGGTGGAAGCCGACGAGAGCGACGGCACGTTCCTCAAACTTCCGACCGATGTGGCGATCGTCACCAATGTCGACCCCGAGCATCTGGATCACTTCAAGACCTTTGATGCCGTCCAGGATGCGTTTCGCTATTTCGTCGAGAACGTGCCGTTCTACGGCTTTGCCGTGATGTGCATCGATCATCCGGTCGTTCAGGCGCTGGTCGGCAAAATCGAAGACCGCCGGATCATCACCTATGGTGAAAATCCGCAGGCCGATGCCCGGCTGGTGGAACTCGAGCCATTCAGTGGCGGATCGAAGTTCAAGGTGGAATTCCGCAACCGGATCACCGATGCGACCCATTGGATCTCGGATCTGGTTCTGCCGATGCCGGGGCGTCACAACGCTCTCAATGCGACCGCAGCCATTGCGGTGGCGCATGAGATCGGAATTTCGGACGACGCCATCCGCAAGGCGATTGCAGGCTTTGGCGGCGTGAAGCGTCGCTTTACGCGAACCGGCGAGTGGAACGGCGTCACGGTAATCGACGACTACGGCCACCATCCGGTGGAGATTGCAGCCGTGCTCAAGGCCGCGCGCGACTCCACAAAAGGCAAGGTGATTGCGGTGGTACAGCCGCATCGCTACACGCGCTTGCAGTCGCTGTTCGAAGAATTCTGCACCTGCTTCAACGATGCCGACACCGTCATCGTCGCGGATGTCTATGCGGCCGGCGAGGCGCCGATCCCCGGCATCGATCGGGATTCCTTCGTGCTTGGTTTGCGTGCGCACGGGCACCGCGAGGTGATCCCGTTGCCGGAGGCGTCAAAGCTTGCTCCGCTGATACGGGACGTTGCGAAGCCTGATGACTTCGTGGTGTGTCTCGGGGCCGGCAATATCACGCAGTGGGCCTATGCGCTGCCGGGCGAGTTGAAGGCGCTGGGCTAGCCGATGGCGACATGTCTTGCGCTCCGTCATGTGGCCTTTGAAGATGCTGGTCTGCTTGGCGATGTTCTGGCCGCGCGTGGTATCGGTCTCTCTTATGTCGAGGCGGGGCTCGGTTCGCTCGACAAGACGGCGTTGATGCAAGCCGATCTCCTGGTGGTGCTTGGCGGGCCGATCGGCGTTTATGAGACCGATGAATATCCGTTTCTGCTGGACGAGATTGCGGCGTTGCGGGCGCGGCTCGATGCGCGCCGCCCGACGCTTGGAATATGCCTGGGCGCGCAATTGATTGCAGCAGCACTTAGCGCGCGTGTCGCGCCTGGTCCGGCAAAAGAGATCGGTTATGCACCGATCGATCTGACGGAAGCAGGGAAAGGTTCAGTCCTCGCACCGTTCGAGGGCGTGGACGTACTGCATTGGCATGGCGACAACCTCGACCTGCCATCTGGCGCGGAGCGGCTTGCCTCGACAAAATTTTGCCCCACGCAGGCGTTCACCATCGGCACGCACGTCCTTGGCCTGCAATTTCACATCGAGACGAAGCCGCAAATGCTTGAAAGCTGGCTCATCGGGCATGCACTTGAACTGTCAAAGACGGGAATATCGCCATCCTCCTTGCGTGCGCAGGCGGCGAAATCCGGAGAAGCCACCGCTGCAGCGGGGCGTCGTGTTTTGGAATCCTGGCTTGCGGGTGTGATGTCATGAGTTTTCCGGATCTTTTGCCGACATTGAAGTCCGCTACACCCGGCCTGCGCGGACGCCTGCTGGCAAATGAATCGCTTGCGCCTTTGACATGGTTTCGCGTAGGCGGCCCGGCGCAGGTTCTCTTCACGCCGGCGGACGAAGATGATCTGGCCTACTTCCTGTCACGGCTACCTGACGACATCCCAGTCTATACCGTGGGTGTGGGCTCGAACCTTATCGTGCGGGACGGCGGCATTGCGGGTGTAGTGATCCGCCTGTCGCCGCGGGGCTTCGGAGAAATCAAAGCCGAGAGCGATACTGTGCGGGCCGGCACGGCCGCGCTCGACAAGCGCGTCGCTGAAGCGGCCGCTGCTGCGAACATCGGCGGGCTCGAATTCTACTTCGGCATTCCGGGATCAATCGGCGGTGCGTTGCGGATGAATGCCGGCGCCAATGGCGGTGAAACGAAGGACGTGCTGGTTGAAGCGCGCGGTGTGACCCGAACGGGCGAGAAAGTCTCGTTCTCGAATGCCGATATGAAATTCGTTTATCGCAACTCAGGCGTCGATACCTCGATCATCTTCACGTCTGCGCTTTACCGTGGGCGGGTCACCGATGCGGAGGCGATCCGCGTCCGGATGAATGAAGTTCAAAATCACAGAGAGACTGCGCAACCCATTCGCGAAAAGACCGGTGGTTCGACGTTCAAGAATCCGCCCGGCCACAGCGCGTGGAAATTGATCGATGCCGCCGGCATGCGCGGCTTTCGTGTCGGTGGTGCGCAGGTCTCGGAAATGCACTGCAATTTCCTGATCAACACCGGCGCTGCGAGCGGACGCGATATCGAAACGCTTGGCGAGACCGTACGCGAACGTGTGAAGGCGCACTCGGGCGTCGAACTGCAATGGGAAATCAAGCGGATCGGAAATGAAGCTTAATTTCCGTTCCGCGGTGTGACCGTCTCGGGCAGGGACTCGATGTGAGCGATCGGGGCAGGCGAAAGTTTGAACGCGCCGTAGAATGGGTATTCCTGCAGCGCGACGATGCCGAGGGCGACGACGGCTGCGCTTGAGAATAAAACGAGCGCAGCTGAGAACGCGCGGATGCGATCGAGATGAACCAATCCGATTGCAACTTGCGTGAACAAGCCCAGGATAATCACCATCAGCCATTTCAGATCGTTGGTGTGATCCGCTGCGATCGAGAGTCGGTCATTGCGGACTGTCCCGAGCCGGACTGTTGCGCTGAGAAGTGCCGTATGCACAGCGTTGCTGGCACTCCTCGCAATCGATGGATTGCTCACCTCACGCAGCAGATCGTCGTAGGCCGCATCGGTGCGCGGTGAGGGGCGATCGTAGGCCATGGCCGGCCACTCATCGGACACGACAGCTTCGGCATAAGATTTCAGCGCGGTCCGAATTGTCCGCATATCAGACACGGAGGCAACGCTGAGCGTGTAGATATTGCGCAATTCGGCGGCTTCGGCATGAACGGCGCGCAGGGCCTGGCGATTGCGGTCGCCGATATCAGAAGCGAGAAAGCCCACCAACAGTGCAAACAACAATGCGACCGCCCCGAAGAATGGCGCCACGACGCCGCTCAGATGCTGGACTCGATTCGCAAATGGCCTGCGGAAAGCGACAATCACGAGCAGCAGCGTCATGCCGAAATACAGAGCGATTAAAGTCGCAAAGATTCCGACGGGTGGCAGCTCAAGCCAGGTTCTGATCATGAAAGGGGCCGTGGTTTCGAGTGTGTCACTATTCCGAACGACAATAGCTGACTCGCCGTGACTTGGTCAGGCGACTTGGTCATAGGCTCAAATCAGCGTAGGTAAGGGTGACTAAGGAGTTATCATGAAACGATTTCAACACATTGCGGTGCTGATGGGCGGATGGTCGTCGGAGCGAGAGGTCTCGCTGCGCTCGGGCAAGGCGTGCGCGGATGCACTGGAGCGCAAGGGATACCGGGTGACGCGCATCGACGTGAAGCGCGACATCGCCACCGTGCTCGACGCGTTGAAACCGGATGCCGCCCTTGTGATGTTGCACGGCCGGCCGGGTGAGGACGGCACCATACAGGGTGTGCTCGAGACCCTTGGCATTCCTTACTCTCACTCGGGCGTGTTGGCGTCATCGCTGGCGATGCAGAAGGACCTCGCGAAGACGGTGATGGCCACCGCCGGCGTCCCGGTTGCGGAAGGCCTGACGCTGTCGCGCGCCGAGATCGCCAAAGGTCATGTCATGGCCCCCCCATATGTCATCAAACCCGTGGCAGACGGCTCCAGTGTCGGTGTTTTCATCGTCACGGAAGACCACGCGCACCCCCCACAGGAGCTCTTCCGGGATGACTGGCCCCACGGTGAACAACTGCTGGTGGAAAAATATGTGGCCGGAAAGGAACTGACCTGCGCGGTCATCAATGGGGAACCGACCGGCGTTATCGAAATCGTACCATTAATCAAATTTTACGATTACGAGGCAAAGTATTCTCCCGGCGCATCAAATCACATCCTGCCTGCACCAATTTTACCTTTTGTTTACCAGGAAGTCCGAAGGTTAACGCTAGCTGCGCATGTGGCGCTTGGCTGCCGGGGTGTGAGTCGTACGGACTTCCGTTACGACGACCGCATCGAGGGGACGGGGGGATTAATCTGCCTCGAGGTCAACACCCAACCTGGCATGACCGAGACGTCGCTTGTTCCGGAACTAGCCGCGCACGCGGGCGTAACATTTGACGAGTTGGTGCAATGGATGGTGGAGGACGCCTCTCTCAGTCGGTAGGACGAACGAGGCCCCAATCTGCTCCGAGTAAAAAAGTTGCTGCGGCAGCATCGCGCTTTCGCGCGCGCACGGCCTCGTCTGCCCATCGTCCTGCCTTTCACGATGAAAACCCCACCATCGCCAAGCTTGAGCGCTGGATGCCGCGCGGCATCGGGGTTGTCGCCATGGTTTTGCTGCTGTCCGGCACGGCTGCACTTGGCATCATCAGGGGAGGCCATGGCGATAATTTCAGCGACGCGCTGAGCGACACCCGCAATGCCGCCGCCAACGCCGTCGGCTTCAGAATCACCAGCGTTGCGATCACTGGGCGCAAGCAATTGACCCAGGACGAAGTCCTTGCGGTCGGCGGCATCAATGGTCGTTCTTCGCTGCTGTTCCTCGATGCCGCTGCTGCCCGCGACAAGCTGAAGGCTGATCCCTGGATCAGCGATGCCACCGTCCAGAAGCTTTATCCCGGCCGGCTGCAGATCGATATCACGGAACGCACGCCCTATGCCCTCTGGCAGGAGAACGGCCGAGTGTCCGTGATCGCCGAGGACGGCACTGTGCTGGAGCCTTATGTCGCGCGCCGTTTTGTGTCGCTGCCATTGGTGGTCGGCAAGGGGGCGGAATCCCGCGCCAAGGATTTTCTCAACCTGCTGGGCCAGTATCCGCAGGTGCGTTCGGCGGTGAAGGCCATCGTGTTCGTCGGAGAGCGGCGCTGGAATCTGCGCCTCGCCGATGGCGTTGATGTGCGCTTGCCGGAACACGATGTTCAGAAAGCACTGGCGATGCTGACGAAGCTCGACCAGGAAGATCGGCTGTTCTCCCGGGATATAACTGCAATCGACATGCGCTTGCCGGATCGTTTGACGGTTCGCCTGTCGGAAGACGCCGCGAAGGCGCGTGAGGAACTGTTCAAGGACAAATCGAAATCAAAAAGAAAGGCTGGTGACGCATGACCAGTCTCGATGGCGTCCAGACTCCGAAGACCCGCCAGATGCCGCCGAACAAGACGGCCCTGGTGGCCGCGCTTGATATCGGCACGAGCAAGATCGCCTGCGTGATTGCACGGCTGAAGCCCTGTCCCCCGAGCGATGCCCTGCGCGGGCGTACCCACGCGGTCGAGTTGATCGGCCTGAGCCACATCCAGTCGCGCGGCGTCAAGGCCGGCGCGGTGGTCGATCTGGCCGAATGCGAGCAGGCCGTACGGCAGGCCGTCGCCCTGGCCGAGCGTACCGCCAAGGTCCGCGTGGAATCCGTACTGCTGTCGGTGTCTGCCGGTCGGCTGCAGGGCAATCTCGTTGAAGCGTCAGCGGAATTGCGCAACGGCGCTGTCACAACGGCTGACATGAGCCGCGTAGTGAGCGCCGGCATGCATCATGCGACGCCAAAGGGACGTACCGTGCTGCATGCCCTGCCGGTCGGGTTCTCGCTCGATGGCGTCAAGGGCGTTCGGGATCCGAGCGGCATGGTCGCCCGGCATTTCGGCATCGACATGAATGTCGTCACGGCAGAAGCAACGGCAGCAAAAAACCTGATGCTGGTGGTCGAGCGCTGCCACCTCAATGTCGAGGCCATGGCTGCCGGTCCCTATCTGGCCGGGCTTTCGGTGCTCACCGACGATGAGACCGACTTGGGCGCGGCGGTGGTCGAAATGGGCGCGGGTACGACAACAATCGCGACCTATTCGGGCGGACAGTTCGTCCATGCCAGTGGATTTGCGCTCGGCGGGCAACACGTCACCATGGATCTCGCACGAGGACTGGGGGCATGCATTGCGGATGCCGAGCGAATCAAGACGTTATATGGCACGGTGCTGACAGGCGGATCGGATGCCCGCGATGTAATGAGTGTGCCTTCGGCGGGTGATGACGACCGCGATGTGCCGCAGATGGTGTCACGCGCCACGATCGCGAACATCATACGGCAGCGTGTCGAGGAGATTTTTGAGATGGTCAGGGATCGGCTCGCGGAATCCCCCTTTGCGGCAGAGCCGCGGGCGCGAGTTGTCTTGAGTGGTGGTGCTTCGCAGCTCAACGGCGTGCCGGAGCTTGCGAGCCGCATCCTCGGCCGACCGGTTCGGGTCGGGCGTCCGCTGGGTTTCGGCCGTTTGCCGGCTGAAGCAAAAGGCGCGTCGTTCGCGGTGCCCACAGGACTGCTGCTCTACCCGCAATTCGCTCATCTCGAACACGTTGAACCGCGGCATACGCGGCAAGTCATGACAGGGACTGACGGATATTTCGGAAAGGTCGGACGATGGCTTCGAGACGGCTTCTGATGATCGCACCCCGGATCGAACCATTTCATCAACTGCTTTGGCGTGTAGCCCAAGCCCCCACGCGCGCGTAATCGAGAGGCAACCATGACCATCAATCTCAACGTACCCGATATTCGCGAGCTGAAGCCGCGTATCACCGTTTTCGGTGTCGGCGGCGCGGGCGGCAACGCCGTCAACAACATGATCACCGCCGGCCTTCAGGGGGTGGACTTCGTCGTCGCCAATACCGACGCGCAGGCCCTGACCATGTCGAAGGCCGAACGCATCGTGCAGATGGGCACGCAGGTCACTCAGGGCCTTGGCGCCGGATCGCAGCCGGATGTGGGCGCCGCTGCCGCGCAGGAGGTCATCGATGAGATCAAGGATCACCTCTCGGGCGCCAACATGGTGTTCGTCACTGCAGGCATGGGGGGCGGCACCGGCACGGGCGCTGCGCCGGTCATCGCCGCGACCGCACGCGACATGGGCATCCTGACCGTCGGCGTTGTCACCAAGCCGTTCCACTTTGAAGGTCAGCGCCGCATGCGCACCGCTGAATCCGGCATCGCCGAGCTTCAGAAGGTGGTCGACACCCTGCTGATCATCCCGAATCAGAACCTGTTCCGCGTCGCCAACGAAAAGACCACTTTCGCCGACGCATTCGCGATGGCTGACCAGGTGCTCTATTCGGGCGTCGCCTGCATCACCGACCTGATGGTCAAGGAAGGCCTCATCAACCTCGACTTCGCCGACGTTCGCGCCGTGATGAAGGAGATGGGCAAGGCGATGATGGGCACCGGCGAGTCCACGGGCGAGAAGCGGGCACTGACCGCTGCCGAAGCCGCGATCGCCAATCCGCTGATCGACGATTCGTCCATGAAGGGCGCGCGCGGCCTGTTGATTTCGATCACCGGCGGCAAGGACCTGACCCTGTTCGAGGTCGACGAAGCCGCAACCCGTATTCGGGAAGAAGTCGACAGCGACGCCAACATTATTGTCGGCGCAACTTTCGATGAGACCCTCGACGGCATTATCCGCGTCTCTGTGGTTGCCACCGGCATTGACGCCGTCGCCGCAGTGCGCGCCACGCCGGCGCCAGTGACGGTCACGCCGTCAGCAGCTCCGGAAAGCCGTTTGGCTGAATTGACCGCTCGCCTGCGTGCGGACAATCAGCGTATGGCCGAGCGGGCGGCCGCAACCCAGCAGAAGCCCCAGGCCCAGGCCGTGCAAGCACCCGTTGCAGCTCCCGCTGCACCGCCACGCGCCGACCAAATCGACCGCGCAGCGCTGGCAGCCATCGCCGAAGCGGTATCGCCTGCGGAACGCCAGGCTCAACCGCAAATGCAACCTGCCGCCTATGGCGACGTGAGCGTGCGTCCGATCCCACCGCGGCCTTCGATGTTCCCGGAACAGGAACAGCAGATGCAACACCATGAGCCAGCCCCTCCGGCAGCCTTTATTCCGCAGCCCGCTGAGCGCATGCCGCTCCGTGCCCCGCGGATGCCGCAGTTCGAGGAACTGCCGGTGCCGGCGCAGAACGAAATCCGCAAGGCCCGTGGCGAGACGGCTGAGGAACAGCCGCATCCGCAGAAGACCCGGACGTCGCTGTTGCAGCGCTTGGCCAATGTCGGCCTCGGCCGCCGCGACGAGGACAGCGAGCCACCGATCGCGGCCCGCAGCGCCGGCCCTGCCATGCCGCAGATGCCGCCGCTTCCAGAGCGCAAGCAGCAACGGCCGATTCCCCAGCAATATGGTGGCGATCCGGTGTCTGAATATGCCCGTCGTCCGGCGCCCGCGCCGCAGGGACTCGATTCGCACGGCCGTCCGGCCCCGGTCGCTCCTCAGGGGGGTGAGGATCACCTGGATATCCCCGCCTTTTTGCGGCGGCAGGCGAACTAAACGTGTGTAACAATCCGTGAGGATGACAATGCCCCGGCCATTTGGCCGGGGCATTTTGTTTGGCGATCCGAACGACGGTTGGTTTCAATTAACTTTTTGAATTTATTTGTAGAATTTAGGATTTGGTTGCCTTGTTAAGAGCTCTGGCGGCTATCAGGTTGGCCCAACAGGCGGCGTGAATGCGGCAAGTTTGGGGTAACAATCTGTAAACAAGCGTGAATTGGCGCTCTTGGGGGCAATGGCTAAGGTCTTCGCATCATGGGGATGATCTGAAGCCGAGTACCGGTTAACGGCACAAGCGACCTTCAGATGATTAATATTATCGGGCACGCGGGAATGAAATCCAGTCGGCAAACGACGCTCCGGTCGCACGTAACTGTGACGGGCGTTGGCGTTCACTCCGGATCGGAGGTCACCCTGACCCTCGGTCCATCCGAGATCAACTCCGGTTTCGTCTTTATCCGGACGGGTCTCGATGGTGGCGACCGGGAAGTCAAAGCGACCGCGAGCTCTGTGATCGCCACGGAATTTGCCACTGTGTTGGGCGACCGGTCCGGCGCTCTGGTTTCCACTGCTGAGCATGTTCTCGCTGCGCTGCGCGGCATGGGTGTTGATAACGCCGCCATCGAAATCGATGGGCCTGAAGTTCCGATCATGGACGGCAGTGCGGCTCCCTTCGTGGCAGCCATTGATCGCGCCGGAATTGTCCAACAGAACGCGCCACGCCGCTTCATTGAAGTCCTCAAGCCCATCAAGGTTGTGCAAGGCGAGTCGATCGGCGAACTCCGTCCCTATGCCCGTGGTTTTCGGGCCGAGCTTGAAATCAATTTCGCCAATTCGCTGATCGGGCATCAGGTTTATGCCTTCGATCTCGATGCGGACAGCTTCCGCCGGGATATTTCCCGGGCCCGTACATTCGGTTGCATGGCCGACGTCGCCAAGCTGTGGAGCACGGGCTATGCGCTCGGCGCATCTTTCGACAACTGCGTGGTGTTCGATGACACGCGGGTCCTGAACACCGAAGGCCTGCGCTACGCCGACGAATGCGTGCGCCATAAGGTTCTCGACGTGGTGGGCGACCTCGCGCTGGCGGGCCTGCCGCTCATCGGTCTCTATCGCTCGGTGCGTGGCGGCCATAAGCTCAACCACGCCGTGCTCACCGCCCTGATGGCCGATCGTCATGCATGGCGGGTGGTCGAGGCGACTGAGGTCGTCGCTGAGCGTGCCGTCGCTGCACGGCGTTCGCGTGGCCATGCCGACGTCGTTGGTGGAATGGTTGCTGCCGCGGCCTTTGCGCCGGACGTATCCTAGTGTGGTGGTTCAGAAGTTCGCTTCATTTTCTCGGCACGTTCTTCAAGCGAACTTCTGAACCTAAACCACACTAGAATCATAGATTTGCTAGTGTCCTTTCGAATCCGAAGTTCGCTACGAGGTGTGCAGCATAACGAGGCGAACTTCGGATTCGGGACACTAGGCGTTTTGGCTCTTTAAATCAGAGGCATCCGCCGAATCCGGCTGGCGGAGGCCCGCTTAACCAAGTTCGTGACCGCAGGCAGAACGCCGCCTTAATCCGGGCGAATTGTCCACCTATCCGGTTGGTCGAGATATCTTTTTCGGCTACATAGGCCCGACTTGAACTTCCCGTAGGCAGTTGCAGCCGAGGCAAAGTGATTTCGAGCCTGTCGATATCTTGGCAACCCCAATCGCCGGATTTTACGCGTCGGATTTTTATTCAGGTCGGTCCCAAACGTATGACGCTCGAACCGCGCAAATTCATCAGTCTTGCTCTCAGCAGCCAGTTTGGCCGTCAGGCGCGTTTGGCGCTCGGGCTGGTTGTTCTTGCCGCGCCGCTGGCTGGCTGCGGAACCGGTGCGCTGTGGGACAAGTTCATGGCCAAGGACGAGACGTTCGTCGATGAACCGGCGGACAAGCTCTATAACGAAGGCCTGTACCTGCTGAACCAGAAGAACGACCGGAAGGCCGCGAACAAGAAGTTCGAGGAGGTCGATCGCCAGCATCCGTATTCCGACTGGGCGCGGAAATCGCTGCTGATGTCGGCCTATGCGTCTTATGAGAACGGCGAATACGACGAGTGCATCTCCTCCGCCAACCGCTACATCGCGCTGCATCCCGGCAGCCCGGATGCCGCTTATGCGCAATATCTGATCGCCGCATCCAATTTCGACCAGATTCCGGACGTGTCCCGTGACCAGGGGCGCACGGAAAAGGCGATTAACGCTCTGGAAGAGGTGACCCGGAAGTATCCGACCTCGGAATACGCCAGCACTGCTCGCAAAAAGATCGAAGCTGCGCGCGACCAGCTGGCCGGCAAGGAAATGAACGTCGGCCGCTATTATCTGGAGAAGAAAGACTACACCGCTGCGATTAACCGCTTCAAAGTGGTGGTGACGCAGTACCAGACCACGCGCCACGTCGAGGAAGCGCTCGCCCGCCTGACAGAGGCCTATATGGCGATCGGTATTGTCGGCGAGGCCCAGACGGCGGCTGCCATTCTTGGCCACAACTTTCCTGATAGCCGCTGGTACAAAGACGCCTACAATCTTGTAAAGTCCGGCGGAGTCGAGCCGACCGCGAACAAGGATTCCTGGATGACCCGGGCGTTCAAGAAGGTTGGCCTCGGTTAGCTTAATCAGGACTTACTTCGCATGCTGGCCCGCCTTTCGATCCGTGACATCGTCCTGATCGAGCGGCTCGATATCGATTTTCTCAAAGGACTTGCGGTTCTCACCGGCGAAACCGGTGCGGGCAAATCCATTCTTCTGGATGCCTTCGCGCTTGCGCTCGGTGGACGTGGCGATGCCAGTCTGGTCCGGCATGGGGCGGAGCAGGGCCAGGTGACGGCGGTCTTCGATGTGCCGAAGAAGCATCCCGCCAGTGCAATCCTCCGTGACAACGGGCTGGATGATTCCGGTGAAATGATCCTGCGCCGGGTGCAGCTCGCCGACGGCCGGACTCGTGCCTTCCTCAACGATCAGGCCATCAGCGTTCAGACATTGAAAGCTGTCGGCGCAACGCTGGTGGAAATTCACGGCCAGCATGACGAGCGCGCGCTGGTAGATACCGCGACGCACCGGCAATTGCTGGATGCATTTGCTTCGCTGGAAAAGGATGTGGCCGCCATTGAGGGCCTGTGGGAAGCGCGGCGTACGGCACGGGCCGCGCTCGATGAACATCGCGCAGGCATGGAGCGTGCGGCGCGCGAGGCGGATTACCTGCGGCACGCATCCGAAGAACTGACCAAGCTCAATCCGCAGGAAGGCGAGGAGACCGCACTCGCTGAGCGCCGCACCGTCATGATGCAGGGCGAGAAGATCGCGGAGGACCTGCGCGAGGCGCAGGCCGCGGTCGGCGGTCCTCAGTCGCCTGTGTCGTCGCTGGCAGCTGCGGTTCGGCGCCTGGAACGCCGCGCAGCAACAGCCCCCGCGTTGATCGAGCCTGCGGTCAAGGCCATGGACGTTGCCATCAACGCGCTGGAAGAGGCCGACCAGCATCTCAATGCGGCACTCGTTGCCGCGGATTTCGATCCTCTTGAGCTCGAGCGCATCGAAGAACGCCTGTTTGCGCTTCGCGGCGCCGCGCGAAAATATTCCACGCCCGTCGAAGGACTGGCTGCGCTCGCCAAGCGATACGCCTCTGATATTGCCCTGATCGATGCCGGTGCCGATCAGTTGAAAGCACTGGAAAAGTCCGTCGCGGCCGCAGACAAAGCCTATGACGCCACCGCCCAGAAGTTGTCGGCGGCGCGCAACAAGGCAGCCGACAAGCTCAACAAGGCTGTGAACGCTGAGTTGGCGCCGCTCAAGCTCGAGCGCGCGAAGTTTTCCACGCAGGTCGAAAGCGATCCCGCTTCGCCCGGGCCACAAGGGTTTGATCGCGTAGAGTTCTGGGTCCAGACCAATCCGGGCACCAAGCCCGGCCCGTTGATGAAGGTTGCCTCAGGCGGTGAATTGTCACGCTTCCTGCTGGCGCTGAAGGTCGTGCTGTCGGATCGGGGGTCCGCGCCGACGCTGGTATTCGACGAAATCGACACGGGTGTCGGTGGTGCAGTGGCGGACGCCATCGGCGCGCGCCTGGCGCGGCTGGCGGAAAAGGTGCAGGTCATGGCGGTAACGCATGCCCCGCAGGTGGCGGCGCGTGCGGACCAGCATCTGCTGATCTCGAAAGATGCGCTCGACAAGGGCAAGCGTGTGGCGACCCGGGTGGCGACACTTGCCAATGATCATCGTCGCGAGGAGATCGCGCGTATGCTCGCAGGCGCCGAGATCACTGCGGAAGCACGTGCCGCGGCGGAACGCCTGCTGCGTGCCGCGACGGCTTGAGAAACGATGGCAGCGAAACCGAAAAAAGCGCCTGTTGATGTTGAAAAGCTGACCAAGGCCCAGGCCAAGGTCGAGTTGATGCGTCTCGCGCTGGAAATCGAAGAGCACAACAACCGCTATTACCAGGACGACGCGCCGAAAATTTCGGATGCGGCTTACGATGCGTTGCGCCAGCGCAGCAATGCGGTCGAAGCTCGCTTCCCGGAGCTGGTCACCAAGGAATCGCCCTCGCAAAAGGTCGGCGCGGCGCCATCGGGGCGCTTCGCCAAGGTCCAGCATGCGATTCCGATGCTGTCGCTCGGCAACGCGTTCACCGATCAGGATGTGGTCGATTTCGTTGAACGCGTGCAGCGCTTCCTCAAGCTTGGCGCTGACGAAATCCCGACCATCGTGGCCGAGCCGAAGATCGATGGCCTGTCGCTGTCGCTTCGTTACGAGAATGGCGAACTGGTGCGCGGAGCGACGCGTGGTGACGGCACGACGGGCGAGGATGTGACCGCCAACGTGCGGACGTTGTCCGACATTCCGCACAAGCTGAAGGGCCGCAATGTGCCGGCGGTCTGCGAAGTGCGCGGCGAAGTCTATATGCTGAAGAGCGATTTCCTCGCGCTCAACAAGCGGCAGGCGGAGGCCGAGGACACGATATTTGCTAACCCACGCAATTCCGCTGCAGGATCGTTGCGCCAGAAAGATCCGTCCATCACCGCATCGCGGCCGCTGAAATTCTTCGCCTATGCCTGGGGCGAGATGAGCGCGATGCCGGCGCCGACTCAATTCGAGATGATCGAATGGATCGACAAGGCTGGTTTTGTGACCAATCCGCTGACCACGCGTTGCAAGAATGTGGAAGCGATCCTGAAATTCTATCGCGAGATCGAAACCAAGCGCGCCACGCTCGGCTACGACATTGACGGCGTGGTCTACAAGGTGGACCGGCTGGATTGGCAGCAGCGCCTCGGTTTCGTGTCGCGCAATCCGCGCTGGGCCATCGCGCACAAATTCGCCGCCGAGCAAGCAACCACGGTTCTGAACGACATTGAAATTCAGGTCGGCCGCACCGGCGCGTTGACACCGGTGGCAAAGCTCGCACCGGTCACGGTGGGTGGCGTCGTGGTGCAGAACGCGACGCTGCATAACGAAGATTACATCAAGGCCATCGGTAACGATGGCCAACCCATTCGTGACGGTGTCGATATCCGCATCGGCGACACCGTGGTCGTGCAGCGTGCGGGCGACGTGATCCCGCAGATTGTGAGCGTGGTTCTCGACAAGCGCCCCAGGAATGCGAAGCCCTATGAGTTTCCGCACAGGTGTCCCGCTTGCGGAAGCCATGCGGTGCGCGAGGCCGATCCCAAGACGGGCAGGGAAGATTCAGTTCGCCGTTGCACCAATACGCTGGCGTGTCCGGCACAGGCGAAAGAGCGCTTGAAGCATTTCGTTGCGCGCAACGCGTTCGATATCGACGGTCTTGGCGACAAGCAGATCGAGGAATTTTTCACCGATGGGCTGGTGATGTCCCCCGTCGATATCTTCACGCTGGAGAAGCGCGACGCGCGGGCGACCAAGAAGCTCGCCGACCGCGAAGGTTACGGCGCGACATCGGTGCGCAATCTGTTTGCAGCCATCGAGGCGCGCCGCAAGATCGCGCTTGCTCGCTTCATCTTTGCGCTCGGTATTCGCCATGTGGGCGAAGGCAATGCCAAGCTCCTGGCGCGGCATTATGGAGCGGTGGAGAACTTCCGCGCGGCGATGATCGCTGCGGGTGAGGGGCCTCTCGCGGAAGCCTATCTCGACTTGAACTCCATCGAGGGCATCGGGGCGGTGGTGGCGAATGCCATTGTCGAGTTTTTCGCCGAGCCGCACAGCGTCAAGGCGGTGGACGATCTTCTCGATGAAATCGAGGTACAGCCGGCGGAGAAAGCCAAAGCCGATTCGCCGATCGCCGGCAAAACGGTCGTGTTCACAGGTTCGCTGGAAAAATTCACCCGCGACGAGGCGAAGGCCACCGCCGAACGTCTCGGCGCCAAAGCCGCGGGCTCGGTCTCGAAAAAGACGGACTACGTCGTGGCCGGACCAGGTGCGGGCTCGAAGCTTGCCGAGGCCCAAAAGCTTGGCGTTCAGGTCTTGACCGAGGATGAGTGGCTCGCCCTCGTCAATGGCTTGTAGCCAGAGCACATTCGGTTCTGAAAACGCTTTGGCTACATGATCCCTGCTTCCTGCTCCTCCGCTCGGATCATTGTGTCGGTGCTCACGGCCCGACGATCCCGTGGCACGAGGAAAACGATTGCCGCGGCACAGGCTGCAGATAGGGCCAGCATTGCGATATTGAGTGGCAGCGGTGTCGTGAAGTTGCCGCCGAGATAGGCGCCCAGTTGCGAGCAGAGCGCTCCAAATCCCATTTGCAGGAATCCCATGGCTCCGGATGCCATTCCGGCAGCTTGCGGGCGGATGCTGATTGCCCCTGCTGATGCATTGGCCATTGCGAAGGCATTGCCGAACATCACGATCATATGCGTGCCGAACAGCCATGAGGGCACCTGGTTTATCCCGGTCGTCCCCCAAATGACGTTGAGTACAGAACCGGCAATCTGCAGCACCAGACCGATCCAGATCATGCGGTCGAGGCCGTAACGGGGCGACAGCCGCACCGAAAACAAATTCCCCATCATGTAAGCGAAACCGGCGGTGGCGAACCACAGGCCGTACTCAGTGCCCGAGCGCGCCATCTGATTGATAACGATGTAAGGCCCGCCGCCTGCGAAGGTGAAAATGATGGCGGAAGCGAGCATCTGGCACAGCACGTAGCCGATGAAGGCGCGGCTTGATGCCAGCGCGCGAATGTCTTTGGCGAAACCGCTGTCATCGGTCGATACATTTCGGCGTCGCGTTTCCGGCAGGGCCAGCATGATCGCGACTACGGTGACGGTCGTGACGACTGCAAGCACATAAAAGATCGAGCGCCAGCCGAACCAGTCATTCAGCACGCCCCCGGCCAGCGGACTGAGCATTTGCGCGATCATCATCACCGCGATCACGAGACTGATCATGCCGCCGACGCGATTGCGCTCATAAACGTCGCGGACAATGGCGCGACTGATGACCATGCCCGCTGCGCCGCCTACGGCCTGGACAAAGCGTCCGGCAATCAGTTGCGGCAGGGTCTCGGCAAAAATGCAGCCGATATTGGCGATGACGACGAGGCCGAAGCAGCAAATGAGAACCGGACGCCGCCCGAAACGATCAGACAGCGGCCCCATCACCAATTGGGACAGTGCCATACCGACCATGTAGAGCGACACGGTCATCTGCGCGACCGAGATGTCCTGTGCGAAGATTGTCGCCAGCAGCGGCAACATCGGCACCAGCATGTAGAGCGAGATCGGCGCGATGCCGTTCATCGCGACCAGCAGCGGAAGAACTTTCCAGGGTTGAATAGCCGAGGCTGCGGTCGTCTTGTTGTTTTTGTCGGTCACGTTGTCCGGACTTTTTTTATTGTTATGTCCTTGAGTTCGGTTCAATGACTCATAGGCTCCGTGGCGGCATCGAGCCACGCTCTGGTTTCGTCATCCAGCAGCGGGCCAATCTCTTCGCGGACGCGGGCGTGATAGGTGTTGAGCCAATCCAGTTCGCGTTTGCTGATGCGATGTGCGTTGATCAGCCGCCGGTCGATGGGCGCGAGCGTCAGAGTCTCGAAGCCGTTCATCGGCTTTTCTGCGCCGTCGATTGTGGCTTCGGTCACCAACTCCAGGTTCTCGATGCGAATGCCGAATGCATCCGTCTTGTAATAGCCGGGCTCGTTGGAAAGGATCATGCCGCGCTTCAGCGGGGTCGTTCCGAGCTTGGAGATGCGCGCCGGGCCTTCATGGACGGAAAGATAGCTTCCGACACCGTGCCCGGTGCCGTGGTCGAAATCGATCCCCGCATGCCAGAGAAACTGCCGCGCGAATGCGTCGATCTGCGCGCCGGTGACGCCATCCGGAAATACGGCCCGGGCGATAGCGATGTGTCCGCGCAAGACGCGGGTGAAGCGATCGCGCATTTCATCTGTGGGGTCACCGATTGCGATCGTCCGCGTGACGTCCGTGGTCCCGTCTTCGTACTGCGCGCCGGAATCGATCAGCAGCAGATCGCCGGGCGAAATGCGGCGGTTGGATTTGCGCGTCACACGATAATGGACGATGGCGCCGTTCGGGCCGGTCCCCGCGATCGTCGGAAACGACACGTCCTTGAGAACACCGGTCTCGCGGCGGAACGTCTCAAGTGCTTCGACGGCGTCGATCTCGGTCAGCGTGCCTTTGGGAGCTTCGCGATCGATCCAGGCGAGAAAGCGCACCAACGCCGCACCGTCACGCTGGTGTGCGACACGGGTGCCGGCAATCTCGGCTGTATTCTTCACCGCCTTCAGCATGGCGACCGGATCGGTGCCGCGCATCGGTTTGCCGCCCTCCGCCGAAATCATGCGGCTCAGCGCATCGGCGGCGGTGGCTGCATCAAGGCCGATCATTGCGCCTGTTCGTGCAAGCCCCGCGAGGCGCAGCATCACGGCATCGGGTTCTTCGACGTTGGCGTTTTTTTCCAGATGATCGCGGGTGCTGTTCGACAGCTTGCGGCTGTCGATGAAGATCGTTGCGCGGCCGTCTTTCGGGATCAGGGCGTAGGACAACGGCAGCGGCGTATGGGCGACATCGGCACCGCGGATATTGAAGGTCCACGCAACCGCATGGGAGTCCGACAGGACCAGCGCCTCGACACCAAGTTTGGTCATTTCGGCGCGGATACGCGCGAGCTTGTCGCTCTCGCTTTCTCCCGCGAATTGCAAGCCGTGGACCTTCACCGGTCCGAGGGGCGGAGCGGGTCGTTCGCTCCAGACCGCGTCGACTGGGTTACTGTCGACAGGCACGAGTTCGGCGCCGGCCTTCTTGCAGGCCTTGGCCAGTCGTTCGGCTGCCGCAGAAGTGTGCAGCCAGGGATCAAATCCGAGGCGGTCACCGGCTGTCAGATGGGTGGACAACCAATTTTCCGGCGGTGGGTCAGCCAGCGGCTGGATCGTCCAGGCGGTGGTATCGACCTGCTTTGCCGCCTGTAGCGTGTACCGGCCGTCCACAAACACTGCCGCTTCAGTGTTGAGAACGATGGCCAATCCAGCGGAGCCGGTAAAACCCGAAATCCACGCCAGTCGCTCTTCAGACGGCGGAACGTATTCATTTTGCTGGCTATCTGAGCGCGGAATCACAAATCCGGTCAGCTGCCGCCGCAGCAGTTCCTCACGAAACGCCGACAGCCGCGCGGTTAGCGCCACGCCGCCTTCGGGATCTTCAAACGTCTGAAATTGAGCCTCGAACATTACTCAACCTTAGGAGGGCAGCGGGCTCGGAGCAATTGAGCGTTCCGCACACCCGGTATGGCACGGCTTATGCTTGATTATTTCACAAGGAGGCGGCAGGAAACACATGGCGTCAAGAAGTCTTCAAAGAGCAAGCCGTGGAAACGCTGAGGGTATGCTTTTTCAACTCAACGCAGAGGTGACAGGGCATGCCGGCATTTATGTTTGAGAAGATTTCATCGGCACCACGTAAGGTCCAGGCGCCCGTGACCACGGAGCCGCGCGGTATCATCAAGCAGATGATGGGCCGCTTGGCCAAGCGCCGTTTGGAGCGCGACGCCGGTGCGTCCCGTCAGGTGCAGCTGAACACTGGATATACCGAAGCAGATGGAACGCCTCGGCGCACGCGAGGCGAATAACATCGATCTTAAGACCGTTAGCGCCGCTGCATCAGCAGGCTGCTCCACCCGTCGATCTGAAGCCGTCGGATCAGCTTTAGCCCATTGTCGCGATAGGTGGCGACAACACTGCTGGCCTGATGCGGCAGCAATCCGGACAGAATGACGAAACCGTTCGGCGCAAGATGCCTCGCCAGGGATGGGGCGAGCTTGCGCAAGGGATTGGCGAGAATGTTCGCCAGCACCAGCCCGAACGGACCATTGGCGGCGAACTGTGGTGAGTGAAATCCCGTCGCTTCGATGGCTTCCACCAGATTGCCCACACCATTCAGCCTGGCGTTGTCGCGCGCCACAAGCACCGAGCGCGGATCGATGTCGCTCGCCAGGATGCGCCGCTTTAATGAGCGCGCGGCGGCAATGGCAAGCACACCCGTGCCGGATCCGAGATCGAGCACGCGCCCGGGTGTGCGTTGATTGAGCACCTGATTGAGCAGGATGAGGCAGCCCCGTGTCGTCCCGTGGTGGCCGGTGCCGAATGCCAGTGCCGCCTCGATCTCGATTCCGATCTTGTTGGCTGGCACGCGGTCGCGATCATGGCTGCCGTGAACGATGTAACGCCCCGCATGCACCGGCACGAGATCGGCAAGGCTCGCTTTTACCCAGTCCTTGGCCTCCACCGTTCCGAAGACGATGGTTTTCGCTGCGGCCTCCCCGGCGGCCTGGGTCACCAGGGCGCGGATCATCTCTTCGTCCGGCGGCTCCGCGAAATGCATGGTGATGTCCCAGCGCCCGCCCGGCGCCTCGAAGGCGGCGATAGCGAGATCGGGATCCGGATAGATCTCGGTGATCGTATCCACAATGCGGCTGGCAGTGTGTTCGTCACCAATTTCGAAGGTAGCCTGTGTTACGGGAGAGGGGGCTGCTGACGTCACGGAGCGGTCCAAATGCCTGAAATGACTGACTGCATCGCCTATTTTCCCCCAATGTGTCCACACCCTTATGCAAGGGTTCGTGGATATTTTTCCCGGACTTTTGCACAGCTCTCGCGAGCTTCTAGCGGCAAGTTTTCAACTGTATTTCCACAGAATATCCACAGGCTTATCCACCGATATCCGCACTCCCACACGGGTGGGTTAGGCAAACAACCCACGATGATCCTTCAGGATCACTTGTGCGGCGTTGTGGCCCGGCGCGCCGGTGACGCCGCCACCCGGATGGGCTCCGGAACCACAGTGATAGAGGCCCTTCAGAGGCCCGCGGTAGCCGGCGTGTCCCAGCATCGGGCGCGCCGAGAACAACTGGTTGAGCGAGAGCGCGCCGTGAAAGATGTCGCCGCCGAGCAGCCCGAACTCGCGTTCGAGGTCGAGGGGCGACAGGATCTGCCGGCCGATCACGTCGGCGGCGAAGCCTGGCGCATAGCGGTCGACGGTCGCGATCATCAGATCCGCGACCTCCTCACGATGATCATCCCACGATTTGCCTTCAGGCAGTTGTGGTGCGACGTGCTGGCAGAACAGGCTGGCGACATGCAGGCCTTGCGGTGCCAGTGAGCCATCCAGCGTGGACGGGATCAGCATTTCCACCACCGGCTCGCGGCTCCAGCCGTGCTGGCGTGCGTCGAGCCATGCGCGGTCCATGTACTCCAGGCTCGGCGCAAGAATAATGCCCGAGGTGAGGTGATCGCCGGTGCCGGGAAGAGCCTTGAAAGACGGCAACGCCGACAGCGCGACATTCATCCGGAACGTTCCAGACCCGTTGCGCCAGTTGGTGATCCGATCGAGGAAAGGCTTCGGCAGAGCATCCGCTGCGATCAGGCGCGTGTAGAGCAGCTTCGGATTGACGCTGGAGATCACATACCGCGCACGCATGGTCTCGCCATTGTCGAGGACTGCTCCCACTGCGCGCTCGCCTTCGACGATCACCTCGCGCACCCCCGCGCCCGTTTCAATCTCGGCGCCGGCCGCGCGCGCGGCGGCGGCCATGGCTTGTGTGATCGCCCCCATGCCGCCGATCGCGTGTCCCCACAGGCCTTTCCTGCCGTTCACTTCGCCGAACGCGTGATGCAGCATGACGTAGGCGGAGCCCGCGGCGTAAGGACTGGCGTAATTGCCGACGATGGCATCGAAGCCGTACAGCGCTTTGACCAGATCGGTTTCGAACCGGTCATCCAGCATGTCGCCGGCGGACCGCGTAAACAGATCGAGCAGCACGCGCTGATTTTCCAGTGACAGGTCGCGCAGGATGTTGGCCGTGCCCAACGCATTGAAGGCTTCGCGCATCGCGCGCACGCTAAAGCCTTCGACAATGTCAGGCGGGGCGCGCAAAACGAATGCCCGTAGGACATCGGCAATCGTTTCCAGCTCGCGATTGAAGTCATCGATTTGCAGGGCGTCACGCTCGCTGAGCTTGGCGACAGATTGATGCGTGCGTCCCTCGCCGGTGAGCAGATAACGCCCGTCCGGTGCGGGCAGGAAATTCTGGGCGCGCCGCTCGACGATCTTCAAGCCGTGCCGATGCAGCTGCAGATCCGCGATGACTTTCGGATTGAGCAGGCTGACCGTGTAGGCCGCCACGGAGTTGCGGAATCCCGGATGGAATTCTTCCGTGACGGCCGCGCCGCCGACCACCTTGCGTCGCTCGACCACCTTGACCCGCAAGCCGGCCATGGCGAGGTAAGCCGCGCAGGTCAGGCCATTGTGGCCCGCACCAATGATCAGTGCGTCGAAATTCTGCATGGGACGGAGAGGTCTTTCTGTGTCGAACGCTTGGTGGACGATTCATGACCAAGGCTGGCTGCGAGCACAAGTCCGCGCATGACAAATTTGTCATTGGGAGTTGCATTTTATTGCAAGTTGAGACGCCCTATGGTCCGTTTTGTTACCCGGCAATGTGCCGGATTATTGCCGGAGTTTCCATGACGTCGATTTCGTCCTCTGCGAGCCGGTCTTTTGGCGCGAGACATACGCTTGTTTTGGTGATTTACACCGCTGCTATTTTTACCAGCGCACTGCTTCTGTTTTCGGTGCAACCTCTCTTCACAAAAATGGTCCTGCCGCGGCTTGGCGGTTCGCCCGCCGTGTGGTCGGTTGCGATGGTGTTTTTCCAGTCGTTGCTGCTCGGCGGCTACGCCTACGCCCATTACTTGATGACGATCAAGAACCGGATCGTTCCGGTGGTGATTCATCTTGTGTTGCTCGTGGTCGCAATGCTGACCCTTCCCCTGTCGATCGCGAGCGGGTGGGGGGAGCCGCCTGCGAGCGGCTACGCATTCTGGCTGCTGGGATTATTCGCGGTATCAATCGGTTTGCCGTTCTTTGCGCTGGCGGCAAACAACCCGATGCTGCAGGCGTGGTTTGTCCGAACCGGACATCCGGATGGTCCGGATCCCTATTTTCTTTATGCGTCCTCGAATATCGGCAGCTTCCTTGCACTGTTGTCCTACCCCGTGTTGCTGGAGCCGATGTTCACGCTGCACACGCAGAACCTGATCTGGACGTGTGGCTATGGCTTGCTGATCGTGTTGATCGCGGCATGCGGTTTTCTGTTGGTGCGGTCGCCGGACATGAAGATGGACGCCGCTGGCACAGCTGATAACGACGCACCCGCGCCATCCTGGGCCATTCGCTTGCGCTGGATATTCCTCGCAGCCGTGCCATCCGGACTGCTGATCGCGGTCACGGCGCATATTTCGACCGACGTTGCAGCAGCGCCGCTGCTCTGGGTGCTTCCGTTGTCGCTTTATCTTCTGACATGGGTGCTGGTATTCCAGTCGCGTCCGCTGTTGCCGCACAAGTGGATGTTGATGTTGCAGCCGGTGGCCATTGCCGGCGTGATGGTACTGCTGGCGGTCGGTGGCGAGCAGAATTTGTTGCTGACCCTCGGCGGTCATCAATTGTGTTTCTTCATCATCGCGATGGCCTGTCATGGTGAACTCGCCCGCACACGTCCCGCTGCGCGGTATCTCACTGGGTTTTATGTCGCTCTGTCATTCGGCGGGATGCTCGGTGGTTTGTTCGCGGGCCTGATCGCGCCGTATACGTTCTCTTGGATCGCGGAGTATCCGATCCTGTTGGCGCTCGCGGCGCTGTGCCGTCCTCCAGAGGCGTCGAGCCTGCGAGGCAGCTCCATCCTTTGGCTTGTCGCGATTGCGGCCGCGCTGATTCTTATCTGGTTCGCTTATCAGCAAGGCACAACCACGGAATATCTGGAAACCAACAGAGTCTGGGTTGTTGCTGCCGTTGCTGTCATGGCCGTGCTCCTTGCATGGCCTATGAAGGTCGATCGTTGGAAGCTGGCTGCGCTTGTTGCGCTCGGATTGATCCTGATCCGTGTCTATCCGGCTGATGAGGGGCGCGTCGAAACAGTGCGCAGCTTTTTCGGCGTCCACAAGATCGTGGTGACACCGCACGGTCAGTATCACGTGTTGATGCACGGGACGACGATTCACGGCGCGGAGAAATTCCAGGAGGATGATGGCACGCCCGTCAAGGGAAGGCCGGAGCCGATCAGCTATTACCACAAGGATGGCGGTATCGGCCGGGCGATCGATGCGATCCGGGAGCGCAAGGGCGGCCCGATCCGTGTTGCCGTGATCGGGCTTGGTGCCGGCACACTGGCCTGTCAATCGGCGCCGGGCGAGCAATGGACGTTCTTCGAGATCGACCAGACCATGGTCGATACCGCGAAGAATCCGAAATATTTCACCTACATCAACTCATGCGAGCCGGATATGAAGCCGGTGATCGGAGATGCGCGGCTGACTTTCGCCAAGGAGAAAGATGGCACCTACGACCTGATCATTGTCGACGCATATTCCTCGGACGCAATCCCGATTCATCTCGCGACCGAAGAGGCGATGGCCATCTACAAGTCGAAGCTTGCGCCGCATGGTGCAGTGCTCATGCATGTGTCGAACCGGCATCTTGAACTGGCAAGCGTGGTGGTCGGCATCGCCGAAGAGAACGATCTGAAGAGCTGGGTCTACAACGAGGATTCCGGGCGCGACAGCGAGTACATCTTCACAACCGAGGTCGTCGTTTCCGCGCGTGATGAAGCCGATGTCGGCAAGCTCGCATCCGACGATAAGTGGGCACTGACGGAAGCCACGGAAGGTCAGCGGGTCTGGACCGACGACTACTCCAATGTACTCGGTGCGGTCTGGCGTCGCTTGAAGAATGGCGACGAATAGAAGCTCGCTGTAAGCGCCAACGGGGCGAAGATAGATTTGCAGCTGTGCAAAGAAAATGGCCGGGAGATCCGGCCATTTTTCGCATCTGGAGTTGTGACTGTGGGCTTCAGTCGAGGAAGCCGAACAATCCGCCTCGTGGCGCGTATTGATATTGCGGACGCTGATAGCGCGCATCCTGCTCGTAATAGCCGCCTTGGTAACCGCGTTGCTGCTGCTGGGCCGGCCAGCGGGGATCGCTGTTGCCGTAATAGTAAGCCCGATCCCGCGGGGTTAACTGACGTGGATCCCCATTGTAGTAACCACCCGAAGCGACTTGTCGATCCTGCGGCGCGATCTGCATCGGCTGGCCGTTTGTGTCATAGCCGGCATCGCCATTGGTGGTCGCAACGTTCGTCCGGCCCCGTCCGAGTCTTGCGAGAGCGACCTGAGATGATCCGGTCAACGTCACAGTTGTGCTGAGCAAGCCTTCGGTTTTCACGAGATCCCAGAGCTTGAGTGCGTTAGCACGCGACAGGCGCACACAGCCGTGCGACACCGGTGTGCCGAGCCGGCTGACAGCGTCGGTGCCGTGAATGGCATGACCCTGCTTCGTAAAGAAGATCGAGTTCGGCATCGGAGCGTCGTCGAACTCCTTCGAGTAGTGATCCGCCTCCATCCGGAATGTCCGGAAGGTCCCATTCGGTGTTTCGTGCGAGGGATTTCCGCTCGATACCGGCCAGGTATAACGCGGCTGGCCGTCGACGGAGACCGTCATCTGCTGAGCGCTTTTATCGACAACGATGGAGACAGCCGCTTGCGCCGCGCTGCCCATCAGCAGCATCAGGCCGGTAAGTGGAATGAGAAGGGTACGCATACCTTATACCTCGTCATCGGCCCCCCGATTTAATGGCATCAAAGCACGGAAGATGGCGTTTTAACATCTCCTTTCGCGTTCAGATTGATGTTCGGCCGGTAGCAACTGCGTGACCGTCATTGTTGTGAGGCGTTTTTATCAAACTTGACGCAACCTTCGTGTCATCGAAACGTTAAGCTCACGGCTGGAGTTCGGCCATTCAGGAGATGTCCCACGATGAAGGCTGAAGCGTTATTCATGATCACCCCGACATATCGACGTTTTGCGTTCGCTGCCGCGGCGCTGGCGTTGCTCGCGATTCCGGGCGTCGGCCACGCACAGGGCGTGATCAGAGGTGCCGAGGGCGGAGCGCGCCAAGGGACCTATGAGGGTCGTCGCGCGGCAGGGCCGGTCGGAGGTGTCGTCGGTGGCGCCCTGGGCGCCGGTGTCGGCGGCGTGGTCGGAGGTGTTAATGGCGTGCTCGGTATCCCTGAGGGACGGCGTCATCGACACTACCGCCATCGCCATTATCGGCACCGTCATTACTGACCGGCAATTTGCGGCGCGATGAGCGCGCTGAGTTGCTGTCGTCCGTAAAACTAAACGGCGCGCTTTGGCAGCGCGCCGTTTTTTATGTTTGTGGTTTTGACTACGATTAACTGCGTGCGCTTGCCAGCGGACGCGGCGACACGGCCGACAGGATCGCGGTTGCGATCACTGCGACAAAGACGTTCAGGATGACCGCGCTGAGACCCACGTAGAATGTGTAGGTCGTGTCACCGAAGGTAAGCGTCGCCAGCGGCTTCAGCCCATTGCTCCATGCCGTCCATGATCCCCAGATCATGCCAGCCGCCCAGCCGAGCAGCAGTCCACCCGCCCTGAACCAGCGGGTGAACAGGCCGAACACCAGTGACGGGAAGGTCTGGAGAATCCACAAGCCGCCGAGCAACTGGAGGTCGAGCGCATATTGCGTCGGCAGGAAGAGGATGAAAGCCAGCGCACCGACCTTCACCACCAGCGAGGTGATCTTGGCGACACTGGCTTCACCGGCGTGATCGATCGTCGGGTTGACGTAAGCCTTCCAGACATTGCGCGTGAAGAGGTTTGCGGCACCGATGCTCATGACCGCTGCCGGCACAAGCGCACCGATGGCAATTGCCGAGAAGGCAAAGCCCGCGAACCATGACGGAAATAGCGCCTTAAACAGCTCCGGCACGACATCGTTCGGTGTGGCGACCTTGATGTGAGCGGCGTGGGCCATGTAGCCGAGCAGGGCGATGAGACCAAGTAGCAGTGTATAGGCCGGCAATAGGACCGCATTCTTGCGGATGGTGTTGGCGGACTTCGACGCGAAGATGCCGGTCAGCGTGTGCGGATACATTAACGCCGCGAGGGCCGAGCCGAGTGCCAGCGTTGCGTAGGGC
Organism: Bradyrhizobium sp. SYSU BS000235; assembly: GCF_049747295.1. Classification (NCBI taxonomy): domain Bacteria; kingdom Pseudomonadati; phylum Pseudomonadota; class Alphaproteobacteria; order Hyphomicrobiales; family Nitrobacteraceae; genus Bradyrhizobium; species Bradyrhizobium sp. SYSU BS000235. The sequence continues at coordinate 941,720 of NZ_JBMHJM010000001.1, read as the reverse complement.
AGCATCTGCGCGGGCTTGAGGATCAGTCCGGTCGCCCCGCCCTTTGCGGCGAAGGCGTCGCCTGCCGCAGCGAACACCGCGGCGTAGCCGCCGAGCTTGGCGGGGACGATCACAACCGCCACCAGCACCACGATATAGATCATGATGTCCTTGACGAAGGCGATCAGCGCCGGCGCGCGCAGGCCCGAGCTGTAGGTATACAGCGCCAGCACGATGAAGGCGGCGACGATCGGCAGCTCGCCGGTCAGGCCCATGGCCTTGATCACGGCGCCCATGCCGATCAGCTGCAAGGCGATATAGGGCATCGTCGCGACAATGCCTGTCAGCGCGACCGCGAGTTCAAGGCCGCGCGAGCTGAAGTTGCCCTTGACGACGTCGGCCGCGGTGACGTGTCCGTTGGCATGAGCGGTCTTCCACAGCAGTGGCATGATGGCGAACACGATCGGATAGACAATGATCGTATAAGGCAACGCGAAGAAGCCATATGCACCGACCGCGTAGACCAGTGCCGGGACGGCGATCACCGTATAGGCGGTGTAGAAATCGCCACCGACGAGAAACCACGTGATCCAGGTGCCGAATTGGCGTCCGCCCAAACCCCATTCGTCGAGATGAGCAGGGGCATCGGCGCGTTTCCAGCGCGAGGCCATGAAGCCCATGACGGTGACGAGAAGAAAAAAGCCGATGAAGACACTGGCGGCTGTCCAGTCGATCTGATCGCTCATGGCGAACCTTCCGAAAATTCAGGTGGGATTAGTTGTGTTCGTCGCGTGCGACCCGGCGATAGACCAGCCAAATCAACAGGGATGTGATCGGCACCCATGCGAGCTGGTACCAGTAGAAGAAGGGGAATCCGAACAGTGAGGGCTCCATGAAATTGTAGAACGGAACCCAGAGCAGGCCGATAAACGGCACCAGGAGAAGCAGCCACATGGCGAAGCTCCGATGTGATTGAAGTTGAGTTTTGAAAAAGCCAGCGTCATCGAGACGCCAAAATCTTTGGGCGGAGCACTAAAAGCTGAGGCTGGCTGCGTCCATGAGAATTACATCAGGGCAGGCATTCCGATGCCGCCTGTTCAACTTAAGACGAATGACAGTGATTGCGATCACACTCAGGTGATCGCATTACGATATTTTTGTTGATCAGCGCTTAAGTCGATAGCCGGTCCGGAAAATCCACCACACGGTCACCATGCAGACCGCAAGGAATCCGAGTGTCATGCCGAGACTCAACCCGACGCTGACGTCCGCGATCTCGAAGAAGCTCCAGCGGAAGCCGCTGACGAGATAGACGACCGGATTGAACAGTGTGATCTTCTGCCAGAGCGGCGGCAGCATGTGGATCGAGTAGAAGCTGCCACCGAGAAACGTGAGCGGTGTGATCACAAGCAGCGGGATGACTTGCAACTGTTCGAAGCCGTCGGCCCAGATGCCGATAATGAAGCCGAACAGGCTGAAGGTGACCGCGGTGAGGACGAGGAACAGCATCATCATGCCCGGATGCGCGATCCTCAGCGGGACGAACAAGCCCGCTGTGGCGAGGATGATGAGACCGAGAATGATGGATTTGGTTGCCGCGGCGCCAACGTAACCAACGACGGCCTCGAACGATGACACCGGCGCCGACAGCAGTTCGTAGATCGTGCCGGTGAATTTCGGGAAATAGATCCCGAATGACGCGTTGGCGATGCTCTGGGTCAGCAACGACAGCATGATGAGGCCCGGGACGATGAAGGTGCCGTAGCCGACGCCGTCGATCTCGGTGATACGTGAGCCGATCGCTGCGCCGAACACCACGAAATAGAGCGACGTGGAAATGACCGGCGAAACGACACTCTGCAGCAGCGTGCGGAAAGTGCGCGCCATTTCGAATTTGTAGATGGCAGCGATGGCATAGAGATTCATGAAAACGTTCTCATTGGTTGAGCATGATCTGGCCGGAAAAGCGGTTGCTACTTGTCCGGATCATGCTCGATGCACCAGGCTGACGAAGATTTCTTCCAGTGAACTTTGCGTCGTGTTCAGATCGTTGAACGAGATGCCCGCTTCACGAAGGTCGTTCAGCAACGTGGTAATACCCGTGCGATCGCCCTTGGTGTCGTAGGTATAAATCAGCTCGTCTTTCTTCTCTGAAAGCTCAAGGTGATATTGGTCAAGCGAGGCCGGCACGGTGTCCAGTTTCTGCGACAGGTGCAGCTTGAGCTGTTTCTTGCCGAGCTTCTGCATCAACTGGGTCTTTTCTTCGATCAGGACGATCTCACCCTTGTTGATGACGCCGATGCGGTCGGCCATCTCTTCCGCTTCCTCGATGTAGTGCGTGGTCAGAATGATGGTCACACCGGAATTGCGCAGTTCGCGCACCACTTCCCACATCGCCTTGCGCAATTCGACGTCAACGCCCGCAGTCGGCTCATCGAGGAACAGAATTTGCGGTTCGTGGGCCAACGCTTTGGCGATCATCACACGGCGCTTCATGCCGCCCGAAAGCGTGATGATCGGACTATCTTTCTTGTCCCACAGCGAGAGGTCTCGGAGCACTTTCTCGATATGCTTGGGATTCCGTGGCTTGCCGAACAGTCCCCGGCTGAAGGCTGCTGTATTCTTCACTTTCTCGAAGGCGTCGGTATGCAGCTCCTGCGGCACGAGGCCGATCATCGAGCGCGCGGCGCGATAGTCCTTCGCGATGTCATGGCCACCGACCGTCACCGTGCCTTCGGTCTGCACGGCGAGGCCGCAGATGACGCTGATCAGCGTCGTCTTGCCGGCGCCATTCGGGCCCAGCAGGGCGAAGATTTCGCCGCGCTTGATATCAAGGTTGATGTTCTTCAGCGCTGTGAAGCCGGATGGATAGGTCTTCGACAGATTGGAAACGGAGATGATGGACATGCGGGGGCAATCGGATGCAAGGGCGGGTTGCACACATAACGGCGGGAAGGTGCTGTTACAAGGGCGCAACGCGATTGCGGGGCGCCTATGCTCTCGTCACAAAACTGTCGACGACCTTCTTCTCACCGGCTTTTTCGAACGCGATGGTGAGTTTGTTGCCATCGATCCGGGCGACATGGCCGTAACCGAACTTTTGATGGAAGACGCGGTCGCCCAAGGAGAATTCCGACTCGGTGCCGGTCGACTTGGCGATCAATTCGCCTTCGATCGTCATCGGCTTGCGGCTGAATCCGCCGCGCTGGCTTGAGCCATAGCGCGCGCCGGTCTCGTCAAAGCCGCCACCCCCACTGCGTGAGCGATTGGCCTGCGCGCGCTGCCAGCCCGGGGTCGAATAGGTCGAACCGAACGACTCGATGTTGTCGAAGCGCGATGCCCCGTAGCCGCCGCTGCCGCCCCATCCGGAGCCGCCTTTGGACTCGGTGATCTCGACATTGTCCGCAGGCAGTTCATCGAGGAAGCGTGACGGAATGGTCGTCGACCATGAGCCGTGGATGCGCCGATTGGTGGCGAAATAGAGTTTCGCGCGACGACGTGCGCGGGTGATGCCGACGTGGGCGAGACGGCGTTCTTCCTCAAGTCCCGCACGGCCTTGTTCGTCCAGCGCACGCTGATGCGGAAACAGGCCTTCCTCCCAGCCGGGCAGAAAGACGTTGTCGAACTCGAGGCCTTTCGCCGAGTGCAGCGTCATCAGGGACACTGCATCCTCGTCCGCGCCGCCTTCGCGGTCCATGACGAGAGCAATGTGCTCGAGAAAGCCCTGCAGGTTTTCGAACTCTTCCATCGAACGGACAAGTTCTTTCAGGTTCTCGAGGCGGCCCGCGGCGTCGGCTGAACGGTCCTTCTGCCACATTTCAGTATACCCGGACTCGTCCAGCACGATCTCGGCCAGTTGGGTATGCGAGACGATATCGCGCTGTACGCGCCATCGGTCGAAATTGGTGATCACATCCCGCAGGCTGCCGCGTGCCTTTGGCTTCAATTCGTCGGTCTCGATGACCATGCGTGCCGCTTCGGTCAACGGAACGCGGCGCTTGCGTCCGATGTCGTGCAGCAATTGCACGGTGGCATCGCCAAGCCCGCGCTTCGGAACGTTGACGATGCGCTCGAAGGCGAGATCGTCGGCCGGTGAGTTGATGACGCGCAGATAGGCGAGGGCGTCGCGGATTTCGGCGCGTTCATAGAATCGCGGGCCGCCGATCACGCGATAGGAAAGGCCGAGCGTCACGAAACGATCTTCGAACTCGCGCATCTGGAATGAGGCGCGCACAAGGATGGCGATCTCGTTGAGCTTTTGTCCGCTGCGCTGAAGCTGTTCGATCTCCTCGCCAATGGCGCGCGCTTCCTCCTCGGAATCCCATGCGCCGGTGACGGTGACCTTCTCACCGTCCACGTCTTCAGTGTGCAATGTCTTGCCGAGGCGGCTTTCATTGTGCGCGATCAGATGGGAGGCCGCCGCAAGGATATGGCCCGTCGAGCGATAGTTGCGCTCCAGACGAATGACCTTCGCGCCGGGGAAATCATGCTCGAAGCGCAGGATGTTGTCGACCTCCGCGCCACGCCAGCCGTAGATCGACTGGTCGTCGTCACCCACGCAACAAATGTTTTTGGGCGCCGCGAGAGGGGCGGGGATGCTGCGGACGTTCTCCGTCTCAGCGGGGAGTGACGCGGTGTCGTCCGGCTGATCGGCAAGCTGTTCGTCGTCCGGTGCGGGTTGAACGCCAATCATTCCGCGGGCACGGGGCGCGGCGGGTGACGGCGCCTGCGCCAACAACCTCAGCCAGAGATATTGCGCGACGTTGGTGTCCTGATACTCGTCCACCAGAATGTATCTGAAGCGGTGCTGATACTGGCGCAGCACGTCCGGGTGCTCGCGGAATAGCCGGATGTTCTCCAGCAGCAGGTCGCCGAAGTCGGCCGCGTTCAAAATCTTCAGCCGTTCCTGATAGGCGGTGTAGAGCTTGCCGCCTTTGCCGTTGCCGAACACAGCAGCTTCGCCCGAAGGCACTTGTGACGGCGACAATCCACGGTTTTTCCAACCGTCGATCAGCCCGGCAAGCATGCGCGCCGGCCATCGCTTGTCGTCGATGCCTTCGGCCTGCAGCAATTGCTTGAGCAGGCGGATCTGATCGTCGACGTCGAGAACGGTGAAGTTGGATTTCAACTGCACCAGTTCGGCGTGGTAGCGCAAAATGCGTCCGCCGATGGAGTGGAAGGTGCCGAGCCAGGGCATGCCTTCCACGGCCTGGCCAAGCATCTGACCGAGGCGGTGCTTCATTTCCCGCGCCGCCTTGTTGGTGAAGGTGACGGAGAGGATATCGCCCGGCCGTGCCCGGCCCGTCGACAGGATGTGGGCAATGCGCGACGTCAGCACGCGAGTCTTGCCCGTTCCTGCCCCGGCGAGCACCAGAACTGGCCCCTCGAGCGTTTCCACGGCCTCGCGCTGCTCGGGATTGAGCGCCGTCAGATATTGCGGAGCGGCTGCCGCACGCGCACGGGCGGCGATGCCGCCAGGGGCAGGCTGGTGGCTCGGCAGATCATAAGGCGGCAGTTTGTTTGGCTCGGTCATGCGATTCGTTTCATGCCCACGATGGCACCCTAGTGTGGCGTCTCGCAATTGCCGATAGCTCTTGCGGCTCGTCTCGTATCGGCAATTGCGAGACAAAGCCACACTAGCGTTTTGATTTTACTAGTGTCCTTCGTCTCCGAATAACCGTGCGAGCGCGCGGCAACTGTTCCGGTTATTCGGAGACGGGACACTAGGCGCATCGGCAAAAATGGAAACCGGTTTGCGGTCAATTGCGCTCTAAGTCACTGATTAGACGCATGATCTCGGTTGAGCCACTCACCTTGACGGACCACGCACTGATCGGAAAGAGGCTCTCTCAGAAGATCGCAGGGAATATAGGCATGATCAGGCCGTTCCGACAGACTTGGTGGCCTTAGGCTGGATCGGCCCTCCGGCACGGCCACAACGGCGGGTTTGTTCCCCCTCACGACGGATTTTCTCGCCGGCTGGAGGGCCGTCGACGGTGGAACTTTCGTTCCGACCGCGGATTGGTTTTGCATGCGGAGCGCGTGATCGCGCTCTCAGATATCAGGCGAAACGCAGGAGCGTGTCATGTTAAGTTGGGTCGTCACATTCTTGGTCATCGCGCTGATCGCGGGCCTTCTGGGCTTCGGCGGCATCGCGGGTGCATCCATCGAAATCGCCAAGATCGTGTTCTTCGTCGCGATCGTCCTGTTCCTGATCTCCGCGGTCGTGGGACTGTCACGCCGGAAGGGCGGAGTCTGACGTTCGTTCGCGCTACTTTTTGGCCGGCATGGTGATGCGGCGGCCAATGCCTTCGGGACGAGGAACGGCGCCGTGAGCCTGCTGAACTGCGCGGATGCGCGCGGCAATGTCAGGCGGAAACGGCGCCGTTTTTCGTATGTTCATGTCCACATGAAGGGTGATGTTTTCCGACGTGGCGGAGATCCAGCCATCGGTCGCATGGCGTAATTCTTCAAACGTGTGGATACGCTTCTCGTCGGCTTCGAGAATGTAAACCGCGACTAGAACGGGATCGCCCAGGTGGATTTCGCGCAAATACCGCACGTGGGCTTCGGCGGTGAATGTCGAGGCATTGCGCTCCTTCATGTAGTCGGGGCCGATGCCGAGCTCGAGCCACATCTGGTCGATGCCACGATCGAACAGCACATTGTAGTACGCCATGTTGAGATGGCCGTTGTAGTCGATCCATTGCGGCTCGACCTGCATCACCGTGGTCAGGAACGGTGCCGGCAGGTGCTCCGGCGCATTCTTGGTAGGAAGCGTGGTCGTCATCCCAATTCCCGGTTCGTGTCGCGTCTCTCTTGACCCGCTGTACATCCTTTGCCACGGTTCGCGCCACATCGGCATTTCCGAATAAAGCGAGCAACTTGTGGCCTTTTCCAACACAGCCCTGACACGTCCGGCACCTTCTGCAGTTTCAAGCGCGATTGAGGCGCTGGCTGCGCGGTTCGGCAACAATTTGATCACGTCGCAAGCTGTTCGCGACCAGCACGCTCACACCACGACCTGGCTGCCGCCACAGCCACCGGATGCGGTGGTGATGGCCCGTAGTACCGCGGACATTCAGGACGTGGTGCGGATCTGTGCCGAGCGGCGCGTGCCAGTGATTCCTTTCGGCACGGGGACGTCGCTGGAAGGGCAGGTCAATGCGCCGGCCGGGGGCGTCTGCATCGATCTGCGGGAGATGAACCGCATTCTCGAAGTGCATCCGGACGATCTCGACTGCGTCATTGAGCCGGGCGTGACCCGCAAGGCACTCAATGAACATCTGCGCGACCAGGGTCTCTTCTTCCCGATCGACCCCGGTGCGGATGCATCGCTCGGCGGCATGGCGTCGACCCGGGCGTCGGGCACCAACGCGGTGCGTTACGGCACCATGCGTGACAATGTGCTGGCGTTGAAGGTGGTGCGCGCCGACGGTGAAGTCATCACGACCGGCACGCGTGCCAAGAAGTCCTCGGCCGGCTACGATCTCACGCATCTGTTCGTCGGTGCGGAAGGCACGCTCGGCATCATTTCCGAGCTGACCATGCGGCTGCGCGGCATTCCGCAATCGATCGCGGCCGGCTCTTGTTCGTTTACGACGGTACAAGGTGCCTGCAATGCCACCATCCTCGCGATCCAGACCGGCATTCCTCTGGCGCGGATCGAGTTGCTGAACGCGGCTCAGGTGAAAGCCTGCAACGCCTATTCGAAGCTGTCACTGCCGGAGACGCCGCTGCTCCTCCTCGAATTCCACGGCACTGAGGCCGACGTCGCCGAGCAGTCACAGATGTTCGGCGAGATCGCCCGGGAATGCGGCGGTGGTGCATTCGAATGGACCACCCGGCAGGAAGATCGCAACCGGCTCTGGCAGGCGCGGCACGATGCCTATTGGGCTGTGCGGGGATTGCGGCCCGGCGCACAGGCGGTGGCAACCGATGTTTGTGTGCCGATTTCCCGCCTCGCTGAATGCGTCGTCGAAACGGAAAAGGATCTGGAGACCGTGGGGCTGCTGTCCCCGATCGTCGGTCACGTCGGCGACGGTAATTTCCATTGCTCGATGCTGTGTGACGTCAACGATCCCGATGAAGTCCGGCGTGCCGATGAATTCTTGCATCGCCTGGTGGAGCGCGCGCAAGCCATGGGCGGCACCTGCACCGGCGAGCACGGCATCGGGCAGGGCAAGCAGAAATATCTGGAATCGGAGCTCGGACCGGAAGCCGTCGCAGCCATGCGCGCGCTAAAGGCGGCGTTCGATCCGAACAACATTCTCAATCCGGGCAAGATCCTGCCATGACAACGCGTGTGGATTCCGTGATCGATGTACGGAATGTTGCCGCCGAAGCGTTGTCCGCGTTGGATCAAGGGCGGTTGATCGCGCCGTTCTCGTCGCGTCATGCGACGTTCGGTCTCGATGATGCATATCGCGTGACGCCCCTTGTCCGGCAGATGCGTGAGGCCCGCGGCGAGACAGCGTTGGGGCGCAAAATCGGCTTCACCAACCGCAAGATTTGGCCGCAATACAACGTCTATGCCCCGATCTGGGGCTACGTCTACGATCGCACGGTCCACGATCTGAGTGATGTGTCCGGCAATTTCTCGCTTGCCGATCTTGCACAGCCGCGTATCGAGCCGGAAATCGTGTTCGGGATGTCGGCTACGCCGGATGCGCGAATGGATGAGCGCGAACTCCTTTCCTGTATCGGCTGGGTCGCTAGCGGCTACGAGATTGTGCAGTCGATCTTTCCTGATTGGAAGTTTGCACCGCCTGACACCGTCGCGGCGTTCGGACTACACGGTGCACTGCTCATCGGTGAGCGGCACGCGATCTCCGGCGAAGCCGACCGGTGGCAACCGTTATTGACGAATTTCGACGCCACACTCACTTGCGGGGATGTCGTCGAGCGTGGTCATGCGCGCGATGTGTTGGACGGGCCGCTGTCCGCACTGCGGCATCTCGTTAAGCTGCTGGCCGATGATGAGATCAATCCGCAGCTTGCAGCCGGAGAAATCGTCACCACAGGAACCCTGACCAGCGCCATGCCGGTCGAGGCGGGTGAGGTTTGGACCACGGCGCTATCGGGCATCCCGCTGGAAGGGATCAGCATTCGCTTCGGTTGAGATCGGCGGATTCTTCGTCAACGCCTAGTATTTTTTCACGAAGCTGATCCGAAGCAGGCTCGCCATCCCGATCCTGAAACCTGCAGCCGACAGCTGCAGGTAGCGGCGGAATTCATCGGTGGCGGACTGGCCGACAAGGGCGACAGCCTTGTCATAGTTCTTCAAGAGGTTTTGTTCCCAGAACTGCAACGTCCGGTAATAGTGATCGCCGTCGTTGCGCATGGCCATGAGCTGGAAACGGCCCTCGGCCGCGGCGATCGGTTCCCACACCAACGGCAGGTCACTCTCGGGAAAGGTCTTCTCCAGCAGAGGGTGAACTTTGTGGTGCTCGGAATAGGCGATGGTTTGGAGCGACAGCTTTCCTCCCGTCGCCAGGATGCGATCGCAATAGGCGAAAAATCCTCGGTAGGCGTCGAGCTTTCGCGCCGGATCGAGACCCTTCTGTACGAAGTGCTCGAACGCGCCGATCGAAATAATGGCGTCGTATCGTTTCTCCGGCCGATGATCGCGCCAGTCCTGTTCAAGGACGGTAATTTTCGGATCGCCGGCTTGCCGAATCCATCGCGCCTGCGATGGACTGAGCGTCAGCCCGACCGCCTGTTCCACGCGCGCGTGATGAACCAGTCGCCGAAGCATGGCGCCCCACCCGCACCCGATGTCCAGCACACGGGCGGTCCCGGCGGCGCCGGCCGCGCCGATATGATGGTCGAGTTTCCGGGTTTGTGCGGTCGCGAGGTCTTCATCAGCCTCGAACATCGCGCAGGAATAGCTTAAATCGGCGTCGAGAACGAGCCGAAAGAATTCCTCCCCCATGTCATAATGGGAAATAATCGCATCGGGCGATGCACCCGTTCTCTCAAGTGATCGCGAGTCTTGCGCCGACATGACGCCTCTCCTTCGAGGGGTGTAGATCGGAAAAGTGAAATTCTGTATTCGAAACGGCCCCTCCGTCAAGGTATGAGCCGGTGACGAACCGAATTCCCGGTGGGCGCTGCGAAACGCCGCTGTGACTTCGCCGCACTTGGCTCTAATGTAACGCTGTTGCCGCGGTCACATCGGCAACGGTGTTTCCGAGGGAAGGTTTTGCAGACGACACTGCTCGGACTGGCAATTGCTCTCATCGTTGCCCTGGTCGCAGCGCTGATCGGTCCGTTTTTTATCGACTGGAACCAATTTCGCCCGCAGTTCGAGGCCGAAGCCTCGCGCGTCATGGGGGCACCCGTGCGCGTGGATGGCACGCTTGACGCGCGGCTGCTGCCGACACCAACGTTACGGTTGCAATCGGTCACGGTCGGCGGTGACGGCGATGCCGGCAAGGTCCATGCCGATAAGCTCGATGTCGAATTCAGCCTGAGTTCGCTCATGCGCGGTGACTGGCGCGCGAGCGAATTGTCGCTCAACGGGTTTGCACTGGACCTCGGCCTCGATCGGGAAGGACGCTTCGAATGGCCCGCATCGATCGGTAAATTCAGTCTCGGGTCGCTGACGATCGACCGGCTGAACCTGACGGGACGGATGTCCCTGAATGATGCTGCAAGCGGCACCACGTTTCATATTGATGATCTTATTTTCAATGGGGATGTCCGCGCCCTGGCCGGCGTGGTTCGCGGCGAGGGGGCATTTACCCTGCAAGGCACGCGCATGCCGTTCCGCGTCTCGTCCGGCCAGACCAACGACGGCAAGGGCACCCGCGTGCGCTTTTCCGCGGATCACACCGCGCGAGCGGTGTCGGGGGACCTCGACGGCGTGCTGACCTTCGATGCGCAAGTGCCGAAGTTCGAGGGGGCATTGACGCTCACGCGGCCGGCGGATGCAAAATCGAACAGCACATTGCCGTGGAAGATTTCGTCGCGGCTTAAAGCCAATCCATCGTCTGCGACATTCGATCAGATCGAAGCTGTGATTGGGCCTGAGGAAAGCGCGCTGCGGCTGACCGGTGGCGGTGATCTTGGCTTTGGCACATCGCCGCAGTTGCGGCTGACCCTGTCTGCGCGGCAGCTTGATGCAGACCGTCTGCTGGCGAAGGATGCTGCGAATAGCGAGCCGCTGCGATTGCTCCCGGCGACGCGCTCGTTGCTAACGGCATTGCCGCCACTACCGATTGCCACCCACATCGAGCTGAGCGCAGAGCAGATCGCTCTTGGTGGGCGCTCGATCCAGAACTTTGCTGCCAGTCTTCAGGGCGGGCCGGATGCCTGGGTTGTCGATAAGCTCGAGTTGCAGTCGACAGGCAGCACCCGGTTATCGCTCAGCGGAGCGATCAAGCCGCTGGGAGAAAATGCCGGCTTTTCCGGCCCCTTCGATCTTCGGACAGGTACTGCGAAGACTTTGGCGGACTGGCTGCAGGGGCGCAGCTTTGTCTCTTATCGCAGCGAGTTGCCGGTCGGGATATCCGGCAATCTGTCCGTCGGAAAAGATCAGCTCAGCATCAGTGCAATGAAAGCCGATATCGACGGCAGCCCATTGGAGGGGCGCGTTGCATTCCAGGGAGCCCGGCTTGATGCGGAGGTGAAATCTCCGTCTGCCGATCTCGACGATATGAAAGCGCTTTTGAATTCGGCCGCCGGTCCGCAATTTGAGTGGCCGTCCGAGGCGAAACTCTCTGTCGAGATCGCGCGCGCGAAACTCGGCGGCGAGGACGTCAGCCCGGTGATCGCGCGCCTGTCCTATGGACCGAAGGTGGCTTCCATCGAACGCCTGGACATCGGCCGGGCGGACAACATGGCCATCAGCGGCAGCGGTTCATTCGATCGAGGTGGAAATACCGGAAAACTGTCGTTCGCAGCCACCGTGCCGTCGCTCGATCGTATCAGTGGCTTCATCGCCCCATTTTCTTCTGCTGTAGCGGATCGGCTTAATGCGCTCGCGAAAACACCAGAGCCCGCGCGGTTGAAATTGTCGGCGAGCCTCGACAAGGCATCCGACCGCAACGACCGCATGAACGCGCGTGCCGTGCTGGATATCGACTCTCCGCAGATCAAGGGCGCCATGACGTTGGCGGCGACCCCGCCCCGCACCGCGGTGCAGTCGTTCGACACCGCGTCGCTGGAGCGAACGGAATTCAACGTCGAGACTACGCTCGCGTCGAATCAGACAACATCGATGCTGAAATTGCTCGGACTGGATGGTGTGCTTGCTGCACAGGACGGGCCGGCGAAATTCGAGTCGTCAGTTGCCGGCGTGTGGCGGGCGCCATTGCGCGTGAAAGCGAAGCTGTCCGGCGCCGGGGTCGATGGCGATCTGCAAGGAACAGCTGATCCTCTCGCGGAGCCGTCTACGGCTGCCCTGAATGTCGCTATACGCCATGCCGATCTCGGAGCGTGGTTCGATATCAAGCCCACCAACATGGCGTCGCTCGATGCCAGCCTGACGTCGCGTGTGAGCATGTCAGGACCCACGTTTAAGCTCGAAGACATTGACAGCACGATCGGTGGCGCTCGCGTTCGAGGGCATCTGACTCTGACGCGGGGTGATGAGACCGGTATTGATGGCGAGATCGGCATGAACACGCTTGATCTGCCCTCCGTGACCGCGCTTGCCTTCGGTGCAACGGGCCACGATCCATCCGAACCGCTCGGTCGCGGATTGTTGCGCGGCTGGCGTGGAAAACTGTCATTCGAAGCGCTGCGAGCGGCATTACCAGGAAGCGGCGAGCTGCGGCCCTTGAAGGGGGCGGTTAAAGGAGACGGCAAGTCGCTTGTGCTCGAAAACGTCAAGGGTAGCATCGGCGGCGGGGAGGCGACCGTAGCTCTCGACGCACGTCAGACGGTTCAGGGCACCTCGATCAATGCGCGCCTGCAACTCACGAACGTCGATGGGACCGCGTTGCGTTATCGTGGCCTCGCGATGCCGCAAGGGCAGACGTCGCTGGACATGTCGCTGGCGAGCCAGGCGCGCAGTGCCGCCGGGCTGTCCGGCGCTTTATCGGGCGCGGGCACAATGACGCTGAAGGATGCACGTATTGCAGGATTGGATCCGCGCGCGTTTGAGGTTGGCATTCGAGCCAGCGACAACGGGCAGGCGTTCGATGACGAGAGCCTGAAAAGAATTGTCGATCCGGTGCTGTCAGCCGGAGCACTGCCGGTCGCGTCCGCTCAAGTCCCATTCACGATCAGGGACGGGCGGTTGCGGGTTGAGACGACGACGATCGAGGGCGAGCGCGGCCGTGTGTTGGTGGCGGGGGGCTACGACCTCGCGGCAGATCAGGCGGATATTCGTGCGGTACTGTCGCCCATTCCGACAAGGCCGATCACGGGACGCCCGGAGATACGGATTGATCTCAACGGATCACCTGATGCCATGACGCGTTCGATCGATGTCGCTGCATTGTCGTCATGGCTGGCGATGAGGGCGATCGATCGTGAAACGCGACGGCTTGATCAGCTCGAGCAGGGCGTGACCGCTCCGCCGCCAGAGTCCGACGATCTATGGGAGGAGCCGGCTGCAGAGCCGCTCCCGCAGTCGGATGTGCGGATTCCGCATCGCGATCCTCGCAGGAAGCTTCCTGCGGCCGCTAAACCTGCGCCACCTCGCGTCAGTGTGCCGCCTGCAGCTAATCCGCAAGTCTCGAAACCCGACCCATCGGTTGCGAATTCGAACGTTCAGCCACTGCCGCCGCCCATCACGGTGCGTCCTGCACCGGGGGCTGTCCGTGCACCGCCGCCACCCAGGCCGCGTCCAGCGCCGCCATTGGTGCTGACACCGCCGAGCTCCGGCACATTCTGAGCGGTTTTTTTCGAGGAAGACTCGAGGAAAGTACGAGCGCTGCCGCACTTCGCGGCGGGCACTGGATTTCGCGGTTCCGCGGAAACTTACTGACGGGTTTCTTCCAAATGCGAAGCGCTGCTGCCGGTGCTCTGAATCGGCGGCATGGCGCGCGACCGGAAGTAGTCGAGAACGAACAGGCGAATAGCCGACGACAGGTTTCCTTGCTGCCGCCCGCCATCGATCTCGCCGACCAGCTCCGACAAGGTCAGGTGCTTCACCGAAGCAATTTCCTTCATGCCGTTCCAGAAAGCTTCTTCGAGGCTGACGCTGGTCTTGTGACCGGCGACGACAATCGAGCGTTTGACGACTGGTGATTTCATGTGGAGCTCCCGTCGTCGATGCGATGTTGATCCAGCAATTTCGTTGCCTGCTGCTTCTGCAGCTCATCGCGTTGACGTTCGCCTTTGGTGCGGCCAAAAAGTGCACGATTGGCTTCGGCTTCCTTTGCCGACCCCTCGCGCGCAACTCGCTTCTTAAATCGGTTCAAATTGACCAAATCGCCCACGATGCCCCCATCATCTTTCAAACGGATGCAATGCGCGGCCTGTCGGCGTACGCAAATTGATAATTTGTCTCGACTTGTTCGAGTCTCATAGGAACCGTTCCTTCGTCGCGAGCCGTAAGCTCGCGAGACGTTCCTGTGATTTAGCATGCGTTACGGCATGCAGGTAGCCAATCGGGCTAACTATTTGGCAGGTGCGACGACATGACAGTGCCCATGGCATACAGCTGAATGGGTTAGCCGGGGTGCGTCATCTTGTCCGGCTGAACCAGTTTGTCGAATTCCACCGCCGACACCAAGCCGAGCCGCAGGGCTTCCTCTTTGAGCGTCGTGCCCCGTGCGTGTGCGGTCTTCGCAACCTTGGCGGCGTTGTCGTACCCGATCTTGGGCGCCAGCGCTGTCACCAGCATCAGCGAACGTTCCATCAAGTCATGGATGCGCTTTTCATCCGCGCGGATGCCGACAACGCAATGTTCTGTAAACGAGCGAGCCACATCCGCCATTAGCTGGATTGATTGCAGCATGCACTGCGCCAGAACCGGCTTGTAGACATTCAGTTCGAAATGCCCCTGGCTTCCTGCAACCGTGATCGTCGTATGGTTGCCGAAGATTTGGCAACACACCATGGTCATCGCTTCGCACTGGGTGGGATTGACCTTGCCGGGCATGATCGATGAACCGGGTTCATTCTCGGGCAAAATCAGTTCGCCCAATCCCGAGCGCGGTCCTGAGCCGAGCAAGCGGATATCGTTGGCGATCTTGAACAGGCCGGTGGCAATCGAGTTGATCGCACCGTGAACGAACACATAGGCGTCGTTGGAGGCCAGCGCTTCGAACTTATTCGGAGCGCTGGCGAACGGCAGCTTGGTGATGGTTCGCACGTGCTTTGCGAACAGTTTGGCAAAGCGCGGCTTCGAATTGAGACCGGTCCCCACCGCCGTTCCGCCTTGTGCGAGCGGGTAAAGATCCTTCGTCGCAACGCGCAGCCGCGCGATGCCGCTTTCAACCTGAGATGCATAGCCGGAGAATTCCTGTCCCAGCGTCAGCGGCGTCGCGTCCTGTGTGTGCGTACGGCCGATCTTGACGATTTTTCCGAAGGCTTTTTCCTTCTGACGCAGCGCTTTAAGGAGCACGGTCAAAGCCGGGATCAGATCGTTCGTGATGCGCTCGGCGGCAGCGATATGCATCGCCGTTGGAAACGAATCGTTCGAAGACTGGCTCATGTTGACATGATCGTTGGGATGAACCGGCTTCTTCGTCCCGGGTTCGCCACCGAGCAATTCGCTGGCGCGATTGCCGATCACTTCGTTGAGATTCATGTTGGTCTGTGTGCCAGAACCGGTCTGCCACACCACCAGCGGGAAATTGTCATCGAGCTTGCCTTCGATGACTTCGCGGGCCGCACGAATAATTGCGCGGGCGCGCCGTTGGTCGAGCAGGCCAAGCTCAAGATTGGTCTGGGCGGCTGCAAGCTTCACGATGGCCAGCGCGCGAATAATCGGCATCGGCATCCGTTCGCCACCGATTTTGAAGTTATGCTTGGAGCGCTCAGTTTGCGCACCCCAGTATCGATCTCCCGGCACCTCGATCGGTCCAAAGGTGTCGGTTTCAGTGCGCGTTGGTTTTTTTGAAATGGCCATGGTGCTTTCCGGTACGATGCAGTGAGGTAAAGCTTAGGGCTTCACAGTCGTCACGCGCAATCTATCGGCCAAGTCTGCCGCGCGGAGAGAAGCGGGGATTAGAACGTATCGAAACAACTGCCACCAGGATTGGCAGTGGAAGCCGCTGCTCCTTGCTTAGCGGACATCCCGGAGATCCGCCGATGCCTTGTTCGACGGTACCAACGAATCGTTGGCGACCTCCGGGATGACACCCGAGTTGGCGCAGACTTGTCCTATATCGGTGACCGCTGGCGTCTTGTCAGGCGTCCCGGGTGAGAGCGGGAAAGCCTTGCCGTAAGTGGATGGCCCGCCAGAGCGGACCAGTGGGGCGGTTATTTCTTGCGGAATCGGTCCAACCGCACGACTTCGGCGCCTTCACCCTGTTTCGGGGATTCGTCGGCGGCGGTCTCTGTTTCAGCCGCGCTGGCGGGCTCGGCAACAGGAGCGGGCACGATCTCAGCGCTCGGGGCGCTGGCAGCCTCTTCGTTTGCTTCGAACTGCAGACCGAATTGCACTGACGGGTCAAAGAAGCTCTTGATTGAGCTGAACGGGACCACCAGACGCTCAGGGATGCCATTGAATGACAGGCCGACTTCGAAGCGGTCGTCGGTCACCACCAGATCCCAAAACTGATGTTGCAGGATGATCGTCATTTCCTGCGGATACTGCGACAGCAGACGGGGCGAGATTTTCACGCCTTCTGCTGTGGACAGGAAGGTGATGTAGAAATGATGTTCCCCTGGCAGGCCGTGTTCGGCCGCATCCTTCAGCACCTGCCGCAGCACGCCACGGAGCGCATCTCGCGCCAAAACGTCATAACGAATGTGGTCCGTGGCCATGAGTAATCCTGTCGAACTGGAACTTTAGGGTGGTGCCGACTCAACGATCCGACTCGACCTCACGTTCCGCATCGTATCCTGCGGAAACCGTACGGTCAGCAGGCACACGCGTGCAGACTGCAGAAATTTCGCGCAATTGAGGGCAAAATTGAGTGGAGGCTTCTGTTGCCAGGTGCCTCCGAACCCCGCCTAGCGGAGCTTAACCCGCTAGGACTTTAAAGTGGTCTTTCAAACTGCGTTACGCAGCCTGAGCAACCGGAGCATAGTTGTCGTTTGCAACTATTGCATAGCCCGATAACGGCGGAACCATACCGAGAAAAAACTCGCCCTTTACGCCCTCGTCGATCCTGTTTCGCCCCCGCCGAAACCCGCCGAAATCAGCAAGGAAGGTTCGGGTTTTGGTGGAGGCGCCGGGTGCTGCCCCCGGGTCCGAATGGTTTATTACGACGGTCATTTATTTCCATAGCCGGCGAACCGGCACCCCCAATATAGGGGGCAAAGCTTTACGAAAAAAGGTCCGTTTTGGGGTCCGAGCGCCGCCTGGGGAAGGTTGCGCACAGCGCATGTCGGTAGGGCCGCATATATCGGTTGGCCTGCAGCCTCGGTCATTTTAAATCGGGGCATGTCTTCAGATTCCTTGCCGGTCGCCTCTCCGCCATCTGACGCGCAGACCTCTCAACAGCCAGGATTGCTTGAGCTGTTTTTTGCGTTTGCCAAGATGTCGTTGGCCGGCTTTGGCGGGGTCCTGGTGTGGGCGCGCCGGGCCATCGTCGATCAACATCGCTGGATGACGCCGGAGGAGTTCAACGAGGCGTTCGCCTTGTGCCATTTCCTGCCGGGACCCAACATCGTCAACTTTTCCGTGGTGTTCGGCGGGCGCTTTCGCGGCATTCCCGGCAGCATCGCAGCCTTCCTTGGCCTCATTGGCCCGCCGGTGATCATCGTCACGGTTCTGGCGGCAATTTACGCGCGATACGGGCAGATTCCGGCGCTGCAACGGACATTGATGGGGGTGTCATGCGCAGCTATCGGGCTGTTTTTGGCCGTCACCGGCCGCATGATGGTGCCGCTCCTGAAAAAGCGTGACCCCGTCATGCTCGTTCAGCTCGCTGCGGTTTTCGTCGCTATCGGCATTCTGCGATTGCCGCTGGTACCCGTGCTTCTGATTGCGATTCCGGTCAGCATCTTTGTCACGTTCCTCGTGCGGCGGCGGGTGGCGACATGAATTCTCCAGCCGGCACCCTGCTGACCATTGCCTGGACGTTCGGGTTGATGTCGCTGCTTGCGATCGGCGGGGCGAATTCAACCATTCCCGAAATGCATCGCGTCGCGGTAGAGGCCCAGCATTGGATGTCGGATTCGCAATTCGCCGACATGTTCGCAATTGCGCAATTGTCACCGGGGCCGAACGTGCTGATTGTAACGCTCATCGGCTTCCATGTGGCGGGTGTTGCGGGGGCACTGGTCGCTACATTCGCCATGTGCGGTCCATCCGCGATGTGTGCCTATTTCGTCAGCAACCTGCTCCGGCGCTCCAGCCATGCCGCCTGGCCTGCAATTTTTCAAGCTGCACTTGTTCCGATTTCCATCGGTTTGATGTGCGCCAGCGGTTTCGTTCTTACACTTACGTCGGATAGGACATGGGCTGCAGCAGCCATTACGATCTCGGCCGCCGTTCTGGCCCTCACCACCCGCCTCAACCCGGTCTGGATGTTGATTGCTGGAGGCTTGCTTGGTTTTGCTGGTATCGTTTAAGGAAAATCGCTAAGCAAAGAGTATCGGGGTAACCCCGGTCCAAAAAGTAGAACGGACGAAGTCCGAAATTGGGGGATACGTCGATGAGTGAAGCGCCTAGCAGCGCAACCAATCCGTCTACACAACGCGGTTTCATCAAAGGGCCACAGGATTTCTATGGCGGCCTGGTTTTGGTGGCCGTCGCTCTGTTCGCTCTGTGGGCATCGAGCGATCTGGCCGGGATGCGAGGCTTTTCGTTTGGGCCAGGCACAGCGCCACGCATGTTCGGCGTGCTGCTGGCCATTCTGGGTGTAGGCATTACAGTCACCGGCTTTTTTTCTGAAGGGGCGCCGCTGCAGCGCTACGGGATCCGCGGCCCGGCCTTTGTGACAGCGGCGATCCTGTTCTTCGCGTTCGCCATTCGTCCTTGCGGACTGATCATCACTGCTTTTCTGGCCTTCGTTATCGCCTCGCTCGGTTCAGATGAAACGAAGCTGAAAGAAACCGTCATCGTCGGAGCATTGCTGACTGCCGGCTGTGCTCTCCTGTTTCCTTATGCACTTGGGCTGCCGCTGGAGCTGCTGCCCCGCGCGCTGATGCGGTGAGGCCGAGACGATGGATATTTTTGCAAATCTTGCTCACGGTTTCGCCGTCGCATTATCACCCGTCAACCTGGGCCTCTGTCTGATCGGCGCGCTTGTCGGTACGCTCGTCGGCGTGCTGCCTGGCATCGGCACGATCGCGACCGTCGCTATGCTGTTGCCGATCACATTCGGATTGCCGCCGGTCGGCGCGCTGATCATGCTCGCCGGCATCTACTACGGCGCCCAATATGGTGGCTCCACGACGTCCATCTTGGTCAACATCCCCGGTGAAGCGGGATCGGTTGTTACTGCGCTGGACGGCTTCCAGATGGCCAAGCAGGGACGTGCTGGTCCTGCGCTTGCGATCGCGGCCATCGGGTCGTTCTTTGCCGGCTGCGTCGCGACCGTGCTGATTGCGATCCTGGGCGCACCGTTGACCAAGCTCGCGCTGGCTTTCGGTCCGGCAGAGTATTTCTCGCTGATGATCCTTGGTCTGATCTTTGCCGTCGTGCTGGCCAAGGGCTCGGTGCTCAAGGCCATCGCAATGATTGTGTTTGGTGTGTTGTTGTCGATGGTCGGATCGGACATCGAAACCGGTGCATCGCGCATGTCGTTTAACATTCCAGAACTCGCTGACGGTCTGGGATTCGCGACGGTCGCAATGGGCGTGTTCGGTTTTGCGGAAATCATTCGCAATCTTGATCCGGGCGCTGCGATGGATCGCGATCTGGTCCAGCAGAAGATTTCCGGTCTGATGCCAACCAAGAAGGATATGAAGGATGCAGCACCCGCGATCCTGCGCGGAACGCTGTTGGGATCGATCCTCGGCATTCTGCCAGGTGGCGGTGCGGTCATCTCATCCTTTGCCGCCTATACCTTCGAGAAGAAGATTTCCAAGTATCCGCAAAGATTCGGCCGCGGAGCCATCGAAGGTGTCGCCGCGCCGGAAAGCGCCAACAATGCCGCGGCGCAGACCTCATTCATTCCGCTCCTGACGCTTGGCATTCCGCCTAACGCCGTGATGGCGCTAATGGTTGGCGCTATGACCATTCATGGCATCGTGCCGGGGCCACAGGTCATGCAGAAGCAGCCAGATCTGGTCTGGGGCATGATCGCTTCGATGTGGATCGGCAACCTGATGCTGCTGGTCATCAACCTGCCGCTAGTCGGAATCTGGGTACGTCTGCTGCGGGTGCCGTATCGTTTGCTGTTCCCCTCGATCGTGGTGTTCTGCTCAATCGGTATCTACTCGGTCAACAACGCTCCGGCCGATGTCATTATGGCCGCTGCATTTGGCCTCGTTGGCTACTGGTTGGTGAAGCACGACTTCGAACCTGCGCCGCTGTTGCTCGGCATGGTGCTCGGACCGCTGATGGAAGAAAATCTCCGGCGTGCGCTTTTGATCTCGCGCGGCGACTGGACGGTGTTCTTGACTCGTCCGTTGTCGGCAAGCCTGCTCGGCATTGCCGCGTTCCTCCTCGTGCTGGCACTGCTTCCCGCACTGCGCAAAAAACGCGACGAGGTCTTCGTCGAATCCGAGAGCTAAAGGGGTGCGGCGTTGCGCCGCGCCCTTCAGCCCCAAGTCGAATAGACTCCTCTGCCAAGGTGATGTTGACACTGGCGGACAGAATTACCTGTCCGTAATTACAAAATTGGCTCCGGGAGAAGGCTATGAATTTGTTTAAGCGTATGCTTGCGACCTGCGCGTTTTCAGCGCTGGCCGCAGCGGGCGCGGCATCCGCGCAAGCGCAGGATTATCCGACGCGAAATATCACGATGATTGTGCCGTTCGCAGCAGGCGGTCCAACCGACGTCATCGCACGGATCGTCACCGGTCACATGCAGCAGAC
This sequence comes from Bradyrhizobium sp. SYSU BS000235, assembly GCF_049747295.1. Classification (NCBI taxonomy): domain Bacteria; kingdom Pseudomonadati; phylum Pseudomonadota; class Alphaproteobacteria; order Hyphomicrobiales; family Nitrobacteraceae; genus Bradyrhizobium; species Bradyrhizobium sp. SYSU BS000235. Next base: position 920,683 of record NZ_JBMHJM010000001.1, on the reverse strand, counting down.
GCTCGGCCAAACGATCATCATCGAAAACGTGGTGGGTGCTGGCGGCACAACCGCTTCAACCCGCGCCGCGCGCGCGACGCCGGATGGCTACACGCTCATCACCGGCCATATGGGGACGCATGCCGCCTCGGTGCCGCTCTATCCGAATCTGGCCTATCATCCGGATACCAGCTTCGAGCCTGTCGGACTGCTCGCCGGCACGCCGATCCTGATTCTGGCGCGTAAGGATTTCCCGCCGAAGGACCTCAAGGAGTTCGTCACTTACGTGAAGGCGAACACCGAAAAGCTCAACGCGGCTCACGCCGGCGTCGGTTCGGTTTCCTATTCGTCGTGTCAGTTGCTGAACTCGGTGCTCAAAATCAACCCGACCGGTGTTCCGTTCAACGGCACCGGTCCCGCGATGAATGCGCTGGTTGCTGGCCAGGTCGACTACATGTGCGACCAGATCGTGAATGCTGTGCCGCAGATCAACGGGGGCACCATTAAGGCTTATGCGATCGCGACGCCGGAGCGCAATCCGTCACTGCCGAACGTGCCGACCACGGCCGAGGCGGGCCTGCCGGAATTCCAGGCTCAGGCCTGGAACGCAATATTCGCACCGAAGGGGACGCCGCCGGAAGTCGTGGCAAAGCTGAACGCCGCCATCGTGAAGGCGCTTGATGACGAAACCGTCCGCAAGCGCCTGCTTGAGCTGGGCAGCGTTATTCCAAAGAAAGAAGAACGGTCTCCCGAAGCGCTTCGCACGCTGGTTCGCAGCGAAATCGCCAAGTGGACCGCGGTGCTGAAGCCCCTTTCCAACTGACCACGTTCAAATTGTTTAGGTCGCAAAGGGCGGAACGCGGGTTCCGCCCTTTGTCGTTTGTGCCTCAGACGTCTCACTTTTCGGGGTATAATCATTATCTAACCCGAATCGCCGGAGACGGATGCGGCGCAGGGCGGCTAGATAGGCGAACGCACAGAGACCTACGTCCGCGAGCCAGATCGACCATGAACCAGTATCACGACCTGCTAGAGCGAATTCTCAGCGACGGGGCGGAGAAAACCGATCGCACCGGAACCGGCACGCTATCCGTGTTCGGTCACCAGATGCGGTTCAATCTGGCGTCGGGATTTCCGATGCTGACGACGAAGAAGCTGCCGCTCAAGTCGATCGTCCATGAACTACTCTGGTTTCTGAAAGGCGATACGAACATCCGCTATCTTCAGCAGCACAACGTCACAATCTGGGATGAGTGGGCGGACGAGAATGGCGACCTTGGACCGGTCTATGGTTCGCAATGGCGGTCATGGCCCGCGCCTGATGGCCGCAGCATCGATCAGATTTCGAACCTCATCGACATGATCCGGAAAAATCCGGATTCGCGCCGCTTGATTGTCAGCGCCTGGAATCCGGCCGAAGTAGACAAGATGGCGCTGCCGCCATGTCACTGTTTGTTCCAGTTCTATGTCGCCAACGGCAAGCTGTCCTGTCAGCTCTATCAGCGCTCTGCGGACGTGTTTCTCGGAGTGCCGTTCAACATCGCGTCGTACGCGTTGCTCACCATGATGGTCGCGCAGGTGACAGGACTGAAACCGGGCGATTTCGTTCATTCGCTGGGTGATGCGCATCTGTATTCCAATCATCTCGAGCAGGCGCGGCTGCAATTGACCCGTCCAACGCGGCCGTTGCCGACCATGACGATCAATCCCGAGGTGAAGGACATCTTATCGTTCCGCTACGAGGATTTTAAACTCGAGAACTACGATCCGCATCCGCACATCAAGGCCGAGGTTGCGGTGTGACCGCATCAAGGCCTGCCGGCGATCGTCCGGAGATCGTTTTCGTCGTGGCTGTCGCGGAGAATGGCGTGATCGGCCTCGACAACGCCATGCCGTGGCGCTTGAAATCTGACTTACAGCGCTTCAAGAAAATCACGTTGAATCGGCCAGTGATCATGGGCCGCAAGACGTTTGCCTCTATTGGCAAGGCGTTGCCCGGACGGACCAACATCGTCGTGACGCGCGACCGGACTTTTCAGGCTCCAGGCGTTGTTGTGGCAACGTCCCTTGAAGCCGCGCATGACATTGCGCAGGGGGACGCGCTGCGGCGTTTCGTCACTGACATCATGGTGATCGGCGGTGCCGAACTGTTTTCACAATGGATGCATATGGCGGAGCGTCTGGAGATCACGCAGGTGCACGCGACGCCCGACGGCGACACGTTTCTGGCTCCGGTTAGTCCGAAGGAATGGGCAGAAGTCGCGCGTGTACGCCACGCGAAGGGTGAGAATGATACGGCGGATTTTTCCTACGTCACATATAAACGGCATAGCTGAAGCCGCCCCCGCATATAGTCGCAGTGGTGCGCGTTAACCGCGTCAGGCGATGTTTACATTGACAAATTTCCCCTGCGTCCTAGCTGTTTCGGGCCGACAACCTGCGTTGTAAGGACCGGGCGTGTCCCCTATAAGGCCAGAGATTGCGGGGCGAGAGCCCTGCGCGGAGGAGAGTATCGATGCCGTGGAAGAATCAAGGCGGTGGCCCGTGGGGTCAGGGTCCGAAAGGCCCGTGGGGGGCGGGACCGCAGTCACCGGGACCGCGTCCGCCTGATCTCGAAGACATCCTCCGTCGCGGTCAGGACAAGTTACAGAATTATCTGCCGGGCGGTCATCTGAGCGGCATGGGCATCCTGCTGGTTCTTGTCGCCGCCTTGGCAATTTGGGGATTGTCCGGCTTCTTCCGTGTGCAGTCCGAAGAGCTCGGTGTGGTTCTGCGTTTCGGCAAGCACGTGCGCACAGTGCAGCCGGGCCTGAATTATCATCTGCCTTATCCGATCGAGACGGTGCTGCTGCCGAAGGCGTTGCGCGTGTCGACGCTCAGCATCGGCATGCGCGTTGTGGACGATTCACGACGTGGCGGCGGCACCACCATTCGCGACGTACCGGAAGAGAGTCTGATGCTCACCGGCGACGAGAACATCGTCGATGTGGATTTCACCGTGCTGTGGCGCATCAAGCCGGATGGTGTCGGCGACTTCCTGTTCAACATCCAGAATCCCGAAGGCACCGTGAAGGCCGTTGCTGAGAGCGCAATGCGCGATGTGATCGGCCGCTCCAACATCCAGCCAATCCTGACCGGCGCACGCACCACGACGGAAGCCGCCGTGCTCGAATTGATGCAGAAGACGCTCGACATTTATGGTTCGGGTATTTTGATTCAGCAGGTTCAGATGCAGAAGGTTGATCCGCCGCAGCAGGTCATCGATGCATTCCGCGATGTGCAGGCGGCCCGTGCCGACCTCGAGCGGTTGCAAAACGAAGCGCAAACTTATGCCAATCGCGTCGTACCTGATGCCCGCGGTCGCGCTGCGCAGATTCTGCAGGTCGCGGAAGGTTACAGGGAACAGGCGATCGCCGAGGCCAAGGGCCAGAGCGCGCGCTTCCTGAAGGTCTTCGAAGAGTACAAGAAGGCGCCGGACGTGACGCGCGAGCGCCTTTATCTCGAAACCATGGAGCGTGTCCTCGGCAATTCCGACAAGGTCGTGCTTGATCAAGGCGGAGCGTCATCATCGCCCGGGGTCGTGCCATATCTGCCGCTCAGCGAGCTTGGACGCCGCACTCCGCCATCTCCGGCACCGGCGCAACAACAGAGCGGGAGCACCCGATGAAAAACGGCATCGCAGGTATCGTCGCTCTGTTCGTTCTGCTGATCGCAATCGTCGTCGGCTATAGCTCGATCTTCACAGTGAACCAGACCGAACAGGCGCTCCTGGTGCGGCTTGGTGAGCCCGTGCGCGTGATCACGGAACCGGGGTTGAATTTCAAAGTTCCGTTCATCGATACAGTGATCACCATCGACAAGCGTATCCTCGATCTCGAGAATCCGGCGCAGGAAGTCATCGCATCGGATCAGAAGCGTCTCGTTGTGGATGCGTTCGCTCGGTATCGCATCAAGGACCCGCTGCGCTTCTATCAAACTCTTGGTTCGATTCAGGCCGCCAACATTCAGCTGACCACATTGTTGAATGCTTCTCTGCGTCGCGTGCTCGGTGAGGTGACCTTCATAAACGTCGTGCGTGATGAACGCGACGCGTTGATGACCCGTATTCGTGAACAGCTTGATCGTGAAGCCGCCAGCTATGGCATCTCGGTGATCGATGTCCGTATTCGGCGCGCGGATCTGCCGGAGCAGAACAGCCAGGCGGTGTATCAGCGGATGCAAACGGAACGTCAGCGCGAAGCGGCTGAATTCCGGGCGCAGGGCGGTCAAAAGGCGCAGGAAATTCGTTCTCGTGCCGATCGCGAAGCAACCGTTATCATCGCGGATGCCAATTCACAGGCGGAACAGATCCGTGGTGCGGGTGACGCGGAGCGCAACCGCTTGTTTGCCGAAGCCTACAGCCAGGACCCCGATTTCTTCGCCTTCTATCGTTCGATGTCGGCATATGAGACCAGCCTGAAGAGCAATGATACGCGCTTCTTGCTGCAGCCAAACTCGGAGTTCTTCCGTTTCTTCTCCAACCCGACTGGCAAGCCTGCGGCTGCTCCGGCGAATGCCGGTGCCACGTCACAGCGCTGATATGAAGATAATCCGGCGCAGTCAGTCGGGAGCGCTTGGCGGATGAAGTCTATCGGGTACGGCGATTTCCTTGTCGGGATCGGGATGGTGCTGGTCATTGAGGGGTTGCTGTTCGCAGCACTCCCTCATGGAATGCGCTCGGCGATGAAAAGTGTGTTTTCCTCGCCGGACAACATGCTTCGGGTTGTCGGGCTCGTCTCGGCGGTGCTGGGCCTGATTTTGATCTGGCTGGTGCGGCATTAGTTAGCTGGCCGGCCGGTTTTGCAGTATATTGATGCCAATCGAACAGCCGGCCTGACGTCGTCGTGACGGGGAAAGCCCGGTTTTCGCCGCAATCGGTGCGTTCATCATTGGAGACACGCCAGTTGGCGATGCTTGCCTCGATGTCGTTTTCGAGCGCACTGTAGAACCAGTGATCCGACCTTTTTAGGAGACCTTTCGACCATGTCCGATGCGTTTCAAGCATTGACTCGCCGTATGCTGCCGCTGGCTGCAGCGATTGGCTTTGCCGTTGTGGCGACGCCCGCTTTTGCCCGGGGACCGGACGGCATCGCGGATGTCGCGGAAAAAGTGATCGACGCGGTCGTCAATATCTCCACCTCGCAGACCGTCGACGCGAAGGGCGGCGATGAAGAAAAAAGCAGCCCTCCCAGTCGTGGGAACAAGCGCGGCGCGAATCCGCAACTGCCGCCAGATTCTCCTTTCAGCGAGTTCTTCGACGAATTTTTCAAGAACCGCCGCGGTGGCATGGGCAACGGCAACTCGCCCCGGAAGGTGAATTCGCTGGGATCCGGTTTCATCATCGATACCGATGGCACCGTGGTGACGAACAACCACGTCATTGCCGATGCGGACGAGATCAATGTCATTCTCAATGACGGAACCAAGATCAAGGCGGAGCTGATCGGGCGGGACAAGAAGAGCGACCTTGCCGTGCTCAAGTTTACCCCGCCGGAGAAGAAACTCACTGCCGTCAAGTTCGGTGACTCCGACAAGCTGCGGCTGGGTGAGTGGGTCATCGCCATCGGAAACCCGTTCAGCCTGGGCGGCACGGTGACTGCCGGCATCGTCTCGGCGCGCAACCGCGACATCAATTCCGGTCCATATGACAACTACATTCAGACCGACGCTGCTATCAATCGCGGCAACTCCGGCGGACCGCTGTTCAATCTCGATGGTGAAGTCATCGGTGTGAACACCGCGATCATCTCGCCATCGGGCGGGTCGATCGGCATCGGCTTTGCCGTGCCCTCGAAAACCGTGATGGGCGTGGTCGATCAGTTGCGCCAGTTCAAGGAAGTTCGACGTGGCTGGCTGGGCGTTCGCATTCAGCAGGTGACCGACGAAATTGCGGAAAGCCTGAACATCAAGCCGGCGCGCGGCGCACTGGTCGCCGGAGTCGATGATAAGGGGCCGGCCAAACCGGCAGGCATTGAACCTGGCGATGTCGTCGTCAAGTTCGATGGCAAGGACATCAAGGAGATGAAGGATCTGCCACGCGCCGTCGCTGATACCGCGGTCGGCAAGGCGGTGGATGTCGTCATCATCCGCAAGGGCAAGGAAGAGACCCGCAAGGTCACGCTTGGCCGTCTCGAGGACGGCGAGAAGCCGATCGAGGCGTCCGCCAAGACCACGGGTCCGGCCGAGGCCGAGAAGACGGTCACGCAAAAGGCATTGGGCCTCGATCTCGCCGGTCTCAGCAAGGATCTACGGACCCGCTACAAGATCAAGGAGAGCGTCAAGGGCGTCGTCGTGACCAATGTCGATGCCGCCTCCGATGCGGCTGAGAAGCGCCTCGGGGCTGGCGACGTCATCGTTGAAGTGGCGCAGGAAGCGGTGACCAACGCCGCGGACGTGAAAAAGCGCGTCGATCAACTCAAGAAGGACGGCAAGAAGTCGGTGCTTCTGCTGGTGTCGAACGGTGAGGGCGAACTGCGGTTCGTCGCGCTGAGCCTGAAGTAAGGCGACTCGAAGCAATGATCTGTGTGATGGCCGGGCTTTGTCCCGGCCATCAACGTTTGAAAATGCGTTTTAGCCGGATACGAAGTCTGATCGCTTGTAACCCTGCGCATAGAGCAGCGCGCTGAGATCACCATGGTCAACCCGTGCGCGGGCGGCGGCGGCAACAGCCGGCTTGGCGTGATAGGCGACACCCAGGCCCGCCTGTTCGATCATGCCGAGATCGTTGGCGCCGTCGCCGACCACCAGCGAATCCAGATTGTCGAAATCGAATGCCTCACGCAGATCCACGAGAGTCGCGAGCTTCGCCTCGCGGCCCAGGATCGGCTCCGCCACGTGGCCGGTCAGTTTGCCGTCTTCCGTCAGCAGTTCGTTGGCGCGGTTTTCCTGGAAGCCGATCATTTCGCCCACGCGTTTTGTGAACAGGGTGAACCCGCCTGACACCAGGCAGGTATACGCACCGTGGGCCCGCATGGTGCGGACGAGTTCAACAGCCCCGGGCGTGAGTGTGATGCGGGTCTTGAGAACCTCATCGACGACTGAGACCGGCAAGCCCTTCAGAAGCGCCACGCGTTCGCGCAACGCCGGCTCGAATTCGATCTCGCCGCGCATGGCGCGTTCGGTAATGGCCGCGACATGCGCCTTGAGCCCGGCGAAATCAGCCAGCTCATCGATGCATTCCTGGCCGATCATGGTGGAATCCATATCGGCCAGCAGCAGCTTCTTGCGCCGGTCGAGTTGCGGTTGCACCACGATGTCGACGCGGATGCCATCCATCGCCTCGCGCAGGCGGTTGGAAATTGTCTGAACGTCGTCGGTGCTGCTAAACCGGATATCGGCGGCGACGCCCTCGAACAACCAGTCGCCATGCTCGGGCGAGGGGAGCGCGGAACGTGCGGCATCGATGGCCGTGCTGTCGAGCTCGGGTTCGGCGGGATTGCAGATGAGCGTGGCGACGAGAGACATGTTGATCCGATGTTGAACGACAATGTGACGCGGAAGCAGGATGGTCCTGAAGCGGTGCTTATCGCAGGGCCCACAGCCAGCGGCAAGTCAGCGCTGGCGCTCGCCCTTGCCGAGGCCACCGGCGGCATCGTCATCAACAGCGATTCCATGCAGGTCTATCGTGACTTGCGTATCATTACGGCGCGGCCGACTCCGGACGACGAAGCGCGAGCGCCGCACCGGCTTTATGGCTACTGCGATGCGTCGGTGAATTGTTCGGCCGGGTCGTGGGTTGCGGACGCAGCCGCCGTCCTCAAGGAGGCAAAGGCCGAAGCCCGCCTGCCGATTTTCATCGGGGGTTCCGGCCTTTACTTCAAGGCCCTGACCCGAGGGCTGTCGGCCGTCCCGCCTGTTCCGGCCGAGGTGCGGGAGACTGTCCGTCTGCGTCTCGACCGGGACGGCGTGGAGGCGCTGCATGCTGAGCTTTCAAGGCGCGATCCCGTGTCCGCGGAGAAGCTCAAACCGCGCGACCGGACCCGCATCGCACGCGCTTTGGAGGTCATTGAAGCCACCGGACGCTCGCTGCGGGAGTGGCACCAGGAGGGTCTGCCGCCCCTGCTGCCAGCCGATCGGACGGTCGCGGTATTCCTCGCGCCGAACCGCGATGACCTCTATGCCAGGATCGACAGGCGCTTCGCAACGATGATGGACGCAGGGGCACTGGAGGAGGTTGCTCGGCTCGCCGCGCGTGGGCTCGATCCGCTGTTGCCAGCGATGAAAGCCCACGGGGTGCCGGCCCTGATCCGCTATCTGGCAGGGGAGATGACACGGGACGAAGCTATTTCGATCGGTCAGGCCGACACCCGCCGTTACGCCAAGCGTCAGTTCACCTGGTTTCGGCATCAACTGCCGGAATTTGAGTGGGTGGCGCCCAATGAGGCGGGCGCATGGCTCTCCCACGCACTTTCGCTCTCGTCGAATGCATTTCGAGCGGATACGCTGCCAACCTCAGTCCAGACTTGACTTTCGGCGCGTGGGCCGTATAACCGCCGCGCAACCTTTGGAAATTCGCAGCTAAACATGCGCAATAAAGTTACAAGCGTAATTATTCTTGTCGTACCCTGGCGCACCGCCGGGGGTGGCTGACGGCCACCCACGACAAGGCGGTGTGCGAAGGGTCCTCTCGGGCCCTTTTTTATTGTCCAGTCTCGAACGACCCGCGCCACGAGCGCTCCGGAGCGAACCATGAGTGAGAGCAAGAAACACGATCCCAACCAGATGACCGGCGCGGCAATGATCGTACGCGCGCTCGCCGATCACGGGGTCAAGCACATTTTCGGCTATCCGGGTGGTGCGGTTCTTCCGATTTACGACGAGATTTTCCAGCAGAGCGAAGTCGAGCACATTTTGGTGCGGCACGAGCAGGGCGCTGGCCACGCCGCGGAGGGCTATGCCCGTTCGACGGGCCTGCCTGGGGTGGTGCTGGTCACATCGGGTCCGGGCGCGACCAACATGGTGACGCCGCTCACCGACGCACTGATGGATTCGATCCCGCTGGTCTGCATCACCGGCCAGGTGCCGACCCATCTGATCGGCAACGACGCCTTCCAGGAATGCGACACGGTCGGCATCACGCGGCCCTGCACCAAGCACAATTGGCTGGTTCGTCGTATCGAGGATTTGCCGAAGGTGCTGCATGAGGCGTTCTACGTCGCCACCACCGGGCGTCCCGGTCCGGTGGTCGTCGACGTGCCGAAGGATGTCCAGTTCGCCACCGGCACCTATCATCCGCCGCGCAAGTCCGACGTGCACGTGTCCTACGCGCCGCGCGTGAAAGGCGATGCCTTGCAGATCCGCAAAGCCGTTGCATTGCTCGCCTCAGCCAAGAAGCCGGTCATTTACACCGGCGGCGGCGTCATCAACTCGGGCAATGAGGCCTCAAAGCGGCTGCGCGAACTGGTCGAGGCAACGGGCTTTCCGATCACGTCGACGCTGATGGGGCTCGGTGCCTATCCGGCATCGGGCAAGAATTGGCTCGGCATGTTGGGTATGCACGGCACTTACGAAGCCAACATGGCGATGCACGATTGCGACGTCATGTTGTGCGTCGGCGCGCGTTTTGATGACCGCATCACCGGCCGCACCGACGCGTTCTCGCCGAATTCGAAGAAGATCCACATCGACATCGATCCATCGTCGATCAACAAGAACATCCGTGTCGATGTCCCGATCATCGGTGACGTCGCGAATGTGCTCGGCGACATTCTGCAGGTGTTCACGGCGGAAGCGAAGAAGCCCGATACAAAGGCGTGGTGGGCGCAGGTCGATAAATGGCGGGCGCGCAACTCGCTCGCTTACAAAAAGAACAACGATATCATCCTGCCGCAATATGCGATCCAGCGGCTGTACGAGCAGACCAAGAACCTCGACACCTACATCACGACCGAAGTCGGTCAGCATCAGATGTGGGCAGCGCAGTTCTATGGATTCGAGCAGCCGCATCGCTGGATGACATCCGGCGGCCTCGGTACCATGGGCTATGGATTGCCGGCGGCGCTCGGCGTGCAAGCGGCGCATCCGGATAGCCTCGTCATCGACATCGCGGGCGACGCCTCGGTGCAGATGACGATCCAGGAAATGTCGTCGGCGGTTCAGCACGAGTTGCCGATCAAGATCTTCATTCTGAACAACCAGTACATGGGCATGGTTCGGCAGTGGCAGCAGTTGCTGCACGGCAATCGCTTGTCGCATTCCTACACCGAAGCGATGCCGGACTTCGTCAAATTAGCGGAAGCTTACGGCTGCGTCGGGATGCAGGTCATAAAGCCCGGCGATCTCGATGGAGCGATCCAGGACATGATCAAGGTCAAGAAGCCGGTGCTGTTCGATTGTCGTGTCGCGGCGCTCGAGAACTGCTTCCCGATGATTCCGTCGGGCAAGGCGCATAACGAGATGCTGCTGCCGGAAGAAGCCAACGACGAAGCGACCGCCGCGGCTTTCGCCGGCGGCAAAGCGCTGGTCTGAGACAGGATTGAGGACAATGACAATGGACCAGCCCGCATCCGCTTACTTCATGGAAGACCGTCACGATCCGAACGAGGCGCACACCCTTTCTGTTCTCGTGCAGAACGAGCCGGGTGTGCTCGCGCGCGTGATCGGCCTGTTTTCGGGCCGCGGTTACAACATCGAAAGCCTCACGGTGTCGGAAACCGAGCATGCCAAGCACATGTCGCGGATCACCATCGTGACGACCGGCACGCCGATGGTGATCCAGCAGATCAAGCATCAGCTCGATCGCATGATTCCGGTCTATCGCGTCGTGGACATGACCCTGACCGGCCGTTCCATCGAACGTGAACTTGCGATGGTGAAGGTCAAGGGCACCGGCGATCCGCGTGCCGAGGCACTGCGGCTGGCGGAAGCCTTCAAGGCGCGTGTCATCGATGCGACCACTGAGAGCTTCATCTTTGAAATCACCGGTGCGTCCGACAAGATCGACCAGTTCGTCGCCTTGATGGTCCCGCTCGGACTGGTCGAAGTGTCGCGCACCGGCGTCGCCGCAATTTCGCGCGGGCCGGAGGGGATGTAACAGCTCTGGCGTGATTGAACTGACATGAAGCCCACAGACATTGTCCTTGCGGTTGGCGTGGCCATCGTGTGGGGGCTTGCATTCGTGGCGAGCAAGATCGGATTGCGAGAGCTCTCTCCCGCGATGTTCTGTGCGCTGCGTTTCGCTCTCGCGGCGCTGCCGTGTTTGTTTTTGCGCAGGCCTGCAGTCTCTTTGCGGCTGTTCGTTTCGCTCGGCCTGACAATGCTGCTGTTTCAGTTTCTCGCGCAGTCTTATGGAATTGCCCATGGCGTCCCGGCCGGGTTGATGGGCGTCATTGTTCAAACTCAGGCGCTCTTCACGGTCATGCTTGCAGCACTCGTATTGCGCGAAATGCCGACGCGGGCGCAGGTGATTGGTATCAGCGTGGCGATGGTGGGATTGGCGATGATCTGCGGCACTGTTGGCTATGATTTTAGCCTTCAGGCCTTTGTGATCAGCATGATCTCGCCGATCAGCTTCTCGATCGGTAATCTGCTGTTGCGGCAGACCGGCGACGTGCCGATGCTCGATCTGACCGCCTGGCTCAGTTTCATGCAGGTGCCGCCCTTGCTCGCGATTGCTTTTGCCACCGAAGGTCCGCAAGCGGCGTTCCATTCTGTTCTCAACATGTCGTGGGCTGCGGTTGCGAGCGTTCTTGCGGTCGGCTTCTTTTCCACGAGCCTTGCTTATCTGGCCTGGGGGCGTCTGATGCGCACCTATACCGCCGCGCAGGTCGTTCCTTTCGCGCTGCTGGTGCCGTTCGTCGGTGCAGCCGCATCGACGGTGGTGTTCGGAGAGACCTTTGGCCCGTTGCGCCTTGGAGGAATGCTGGTTGTGGTCGCAGGGATCGCCATCATGCTGCTGCTCGGCCGCACACGCGCTTTGCCGAAGGTCGCGTCATGATTTCGCATGAATTGCTCATCGCCTTCATTGTGTTCGCCGCCGCTGCCTTGTTCACGCCTGGACCGAACAACATCATGCTGATGGGGTCGGGATTGAATTACGGATTCCGTCGGACGCTGCCGCATGTTGCTGGCGTAACGCTTGGATTTTCGTTTCTGGTGGCGGTGATCGGGTTCGGGCTTGGCGCGGTGTTCGCGGCCTATCCGATCCTGCACACAATCCTGAAGTATGCCGGTGCGGCCTACCTCGTCTATCTCGCCATTGTCATCGGGATGTCCGGTCCGTCCGACGCCAAGAGTGCTGCGGACAGCAAGCCCATGACGTTCCTCGGCGCGGCGATGTTTCAGTGGGTCAATGTCAAGGGGTGGGTGATCGCGGTTGGTGCCATCGCGGCCTATGCCGCGGTCGCGGCCTATCCCCTCAACATCGTGATGCTGTCCGTGCTGCTTTTTTTGATTGGGCTGGCATCCTCGATGACGTGGGTGCTTCTCGGTACCTCGTTACAGTCGCTGGTGCGATCGCCCCAGGCGGTCCGCATCTTCAACATTGTCATGGCCGTGCTGTTGCTGGCCTCGCTTTACCCCGTTCTGAAGGAGCCTTGACTTCGTTGCACTGCAGAAATGGGGGTCGTGGGCTTGTCTCGCGGCACCTGCCGCCCTACACAACGGCGGCAATTCATCCGGGTTTTTGACCCGAACCACCCCGAAAACGTCCGGTAAGGCCACCGTGGCCGCCAAGAAGAGGAACTGAGAGCATGCGTGTTTATTACGATCGCGACGCCGATCTGAACCTGATCAAGGGCAAGAAGGTCTGCATCATCGGCTACGGCAGCCAAGGCCATGCCCACGCGCTGAACCTCAAGGACTCGGGCGTCAAGGACGTGGCTATCGCACTTCGCAAGGGTTCGGCCTCGGCCAAGAAAGCCGAGAACGCGGGCTTCAAGGTGATGGAAGTCGCCGAAGCCGCCAAGTGGGCCGACGTCATGATGATGCTGACGCCCGACGAATTGCAGGGCGACATCTATCGCGATCACCTGCACGCCAACATGAAGCAGGGCGCTGCGCTGCTGTTCGCGCACGGCCTTAACGTGCACTTCAACCTGATCGAGCCGCGCGCCGACCTCGACGTGCTGATGGTCGCTCCGAAGGGCCCCGGCCATACCGTGCGTTCGGAATATCAGCGTGGCGGCGGCGTGCCGTCCCTCATCGCGATCCACAAGGATTCGTCGGGCAATGCCCACGATCTCGGCCTGTCCTATGCGTCGGCCATCGGTGGTGGCCGCGCCGGCATCATCGAAACCTCCTTCAAGGAAGAATGCGAAACCGACCTGTTCGGCGAGCAGGCCGTGCTCTGCGGCGGCACCGTTGAACTGATCCGCGCCGGCTTCGAAACCCTGGTGGAAGCGGGCTACGCGCCGGAGATGGCCTACTTCGAGTGTCTGCATGAGCTGAAGCTGATCGTCGACCTGATCTATGAAGGCGGCATCGCCAACATGAACTACTCGATCTCCAACACCGCGGAATACGGCGAGTACGTCACCGGCCCGCGCATCATCACCCCGGAGACCAAGGCCGAGATGAAGCGTGTGCTGACCGACATTCAGTCCGGCAAGTTCACCCGCGATTGGATGCTGGAGAACAAGGTCAATCAGGCTTCGTTCAAGGCGACGCGCGCCCGCAACAACGATCACCAGATCGAGGCTGTCGGCGCCAAGCTGCGCGACATGATGCCCTGGATCAAGGAAAAGGCGCTGGTCGACAAGACCAAGAACTGAGCCATCAAGCCTGATGGGATTGCGACAACGGGACCGCATTTGCGGTCCCGTTTTTCATTGTACGGTACTCACGGGCCGTCGGATGGGTATGGAGTAATTACTTTTTCGATATTCGGTCCCACAGCCAACGTGCCACGGAATCCGGAGAGCTCGCGCCATCATTGGTGCTGGCGCGCAAATTGGCCTCGCGCATCGTGGCGATGTTGATTTTTCCAAGCAGCGGGTTCAGCGCGGCACGCAACGCTGGATCGTCGGCCCGTTTCGGAGATAGGAGCACGACGGCATCGTAGGGCGGAATGGCCCGCTTGGGATCGTCGAGCACAACGAGATCATACTTCGCGATGAGACCATCGCTGGTGTAGCCGGCAATCACATCGACGTTGCCGGATGCGACGGCTGCATACATGAAATCGGGCTGCATCTGCCGCTGTTCACGGAAGGACAGGCCATAACTCTTTTTGATCGCCGCCCATTCCGGCCGTGAGAAGAATTCGTAATCGCCGGCGATGACCAATGAGCCGGCGCGCGATGCCAGATCGGAAATCGAGTGGATGCCCAACTGTTCTGCACGCTTTCGCGGCATCACCAGCGCATAGGCATTTGCGAAGCCCAGCTCACCAAGCAGCGATATCTTGTAGCGATCGGCAAGCGTGGTCTTGAGCGCGTCCAGCAATTCCTTGCGCGGTCGCATGTCGGTGCGCTTCAACAGGTTGAGCCAGAGCGTGCCGGAATAATCGACATAGACGTCGATGTCGTTTGAGGCGAGCGCCTCGAAGATAACATTCGATCCCAGCCCCTCGCGCGAACTGGCGGGCAATCCTGCCGCCTGCAGGCGTTGCGCGATCAACGAGGACAGGATGTATTGCTCGGTAAAGGTTTTGGCTCCGACGACATAGCTTTTTTGCGTGCGCTCCAGCGATGGAATGAGAGTTGCGAGGATCAACGCTGCGATCCCGAACGCCCCAAGCGCCACGCGAATACGGTTGCGTATTCTCAAGCCGTTTTCGATGAGTGCCAGAAGTTGATCGACAGCCAGAGCCAGGACGGCGGCGGCGGCGCAGCCGAACAACACGAAGACCCAGTTTTGCGTCTGCAGGCCGGCAAAGATGTAGTTGCCGAGACTGGTCTGGCCGATGGGCGTGGAGAGTGTCGCGGTGCCGATCACCCACACGGCGGCGGTGCGGATGCCCGCCATGATCACCGGCAGCGCCAGCGGCAATTCGACCATGAAAAGCGATTGCCGCGACGTCATGCCAACGGCTTCGGTCGCCTCCATGATGGCGGGATCGATCCCCTGAAAGCCGGTAATGGTGTTTCGCAGCACCGGGAGCATGCTGTAGAGCGCGAGCGCCAACACGGCCGGAAGAAAGCCGAAGGCTGAAAAGTCCACGCCGAACCATTGCAGGGAAAACGCTGCCAGTGCCAGCAGCAGCGGATAGAACAGCGCCAGCAATGCGAGGCCGGGAATGGTCTGGACGACGCTGGCCACGCCAAGTGCGGCGTCACGCAGCAACGGACGGCGGCGCGCGATGAGGGCCAATGGGAAGCTGATCAGGAGGCCAAGTGCGAGCGCTGTCAGGCTGACGCGGACATGATTGCCAAGGTAATCCGGCAGGCGGGTGAGGGCGTCGTTCCATCGCGGATCTGACCACAGGCTCATAGCGGGCCCTTTGGCAGCAGTTCCTGTAAGCGATCAGCCTGGCGGCGCGGTGTATCGAGCAATTCGCGAACATAAGCGTCATCGTTTCCCGATAGCTCTTGTGCGGATCCTTGCGCAACGAGGTGTCCATTCCGCATCACGGCGACACGATCGGCCAGCAGCAGCGCTTCCGCCATGTCATGGGTGATCATGATGGTGGTCAGGCTGAGTTCGCGATGAAGCGCGCGATAGTCCTCACCGAGGGCGTCCCGGGTCAGGGGATCGAGTGCACCGAATGGCTCGTCCAGCAGGACAATACGCGGCTTTGCGGCGAGGGCGCGCGCGACGCTGACGCGTTGGCGCTGACCGCCTGACAATTCATTTGGAAGCCGATCGCGGCCGGCGCGATCCAGGCGCACGAGGTCCAGCAATTCATCCACGCGGGTCGAGATGTCATTGGCCGAACCGCCGAGCAAATGCGGTGTGATGCCGATGTTGCGGGCGATGCTCATGTGAGGGAACAGCCCACCGCTCTGGAAGACGTAGCCGATGCTCCGGCGCAATGTAATCGGATCGACCTCGCGAACGTTGTCGCCGTGCACGCGCACGGTGCCGCTGTCTGGGTCGAGCAAGCGATTGGTCAATCTCAGCAGCGTGGTCTTCCCGGAGCCGGAACCACCGACGATGGCGAGGAATTCTCCCGCGTCAACGGTCAGGGACACGTCGTTCAGTGCTTTGACGCGGCCGTGCTCAAAGGTCTTAAAAACACCTTCGTAGGCGATGGCGGGAACGGCGTCATTCATGACGTCATGATGAACCATTGGCCTCGGCCTGTCGACCTTTCCGCGTTCGCTTTCGGCTGCGTGAGGTCTGGCGGATGGCGCAATGGATCTATAGCTTCCGTTTATAAAATCGGAGCAAGCGAGTTCATGGCGAAGAACGGGAAGAACGACAAGGCGTCGCGACCTCTTGCGCGACAACTGAAACAATATGTGGATCCATTCCGTGTCGACGGCACGGCGGAATTCCATCTCAAGTTTCATAAAACAAACGAAAAGGGTGACCTCGATAAGGACTCCGCAAAGAAGATCATGGATGACAATCGCGATCGTCTGCGCGATTTGCAGGAGAAGCTGTATGCGCAGGATAACTGGTCTGTCCTGCTGATTTTTCAGGGCATGGACGCGGCAGGCAAGGATAGTGCAATCGAGCATGTCATGTCCGGAATCAATCCGCAGGGTTGCCAAGTCTTTTCTTTCAAGCAGCCCTCATCGAAGGAGCTTGATCATGATTTCATGTGGCGCACGACGAAGAGCGTCCCGGAGCGAGGACGCATCGGCATTTTCAATCGGTCCTATTACGAAGAGGTGCTCGTGGTACGCGTGCATCCGGACATTCTCGAAAAGCAAAGAATTCCGCGCGAGCTCGTAACCAAGAACATATGGAGCGAGCGTTTCGAGGATATCGCGGCCTTTGAAAAATATCTGGCCCGTAACGGCACGCTGATCCTGAAGTTCTTTCTCAATGCTTCGAAGGAAGAGCAGCGTCAGCGCTTTCTCGATCGGCTTGAAGAGCCGGCCAAGAATTGGAAGTTCTCACTGGCCGACGTGTCCGAGCGCAAGCTGTGGGACAAGTATCAGGCGGCCTATCAGGAGATTCTCCGCCACACATCGGCCGAGCACGCGCCGTGGTACGTGGTGCCTGCGGACCACAAATGGTTCGCGCGCGTGGTTATCAGTTCGGCGATCGTCAGCGCGATGGAAAAGCTTGATCTGCATTTTCCGGAAGTGGCAAAGGACACAAAGGAGGAATTGAAGCAGGTGCGCGATGCGCTGGAGCAGGAAGGCCGGGTGGTCGCTCGGGTCTCCAAAAAGCAGAAGGTCGACGGGGCCTAAAAGGACAGAAATACTGACCCATTTTGACGGTTGCCGGTCCTATACTTTGTCGTCTAGAAGGGGCGTGTGAAGCGCTCGGCAACCATCCGTCAACGGTTTGGGCCGATCATGCGCTTCCGGGGAAATGGAATGATGATTCGCGGCGACATCCAGGGACAGCAGGAAACAGCGGCACAGGCTGCTGGTTTCATTGCGATTCCGGCTGCGTCGGTCCCCTCGTTGCGCCTCGCACTTCTTGGCGGGCTTCTGCTTCTTATCGGCCCCTGAGGGCCGTCTGGGCATTTGCGCCTGGGCACTCAGGGGTTCGACGAAGCACCGAAACCTGACCGCGCCCTGAAGCGGCGCAAATTGACCGAAGGATGATCCTCATGACCACCCCGAACCAGTCCGACAAGGACCGCGTCGTCATTTTCGACACCACCCTGCGCGACGGCGAGCAATGCCCCGGCGCCACCATGACCTTCGAGGAGAAGCTCGAAGTCGCCAATCTGCTCGACACCATGGGCGTCGACATTATCGAGGCTGGCTATCCTTTTGCCTCCGACGGTGATTTCGAAGCCGTGCGTGAAATCGCCAAGCGCACCAAGAATGCGGTGATCTGTGGCCTGTCCCGCGCGGCGCACAAGGACATCGACCGCTGCGCCGAAGCAATCCGTGTCGCCAAACGCGGTCGTATCCACACCTTCCTCTCCACCTCGCCGGTACACATGAAGTACAAGCTGCAGATGGAGCCCGCCCAGGTCTACGAGATGGTGATCTCGTCCGTGACGCGGGCGCGCAATCACACCGATGACGTTGAGTGGTCGGCGGAAGACGCCACCCGGACAGAGTTCGATTTTCTCTGCCGCTGCGTCGAAGCCGCGATCAAGGCCGGTGCGACGACGATCAATCTGCCGGATACGGTCGGTTATGCCGTTCCCGAAGAATATTGCGACATGTTCAAGCGTATCCGCGAGACCGTGCCGAATTCCGACAAGGCGGTATTCTCGGTTCACTGCCATGACGATCTGGGCATGGCGGTCGCGAATTCGCTCGCAGGTGTCCGCGGCGGTGCACGCCAGATCGAGTGCACGATCAACGGCATCGGCGAACGCGCAGGCAATGCTTCGCTTGAGGAAGTTGTGATGGCGATGCGCGTGCGCAACGACAAACTGCCGTACTGGAATAATATCGAGAGTACCTCGCTGACCCATGCGTCGAAGATGGTATCGGCAGCGACGTCTTTCCCTGTGCAGTACAACAAGGCGATCGTCGGCCGGAACGCGTTCGCCCATGAGAGCGGCATCCATCAGGACGGCATGATCAAGAATGCGCAGACCTATGAAATCATGCTGCCGGAGACCGTCGGCATCAGCGCGACCTCACTGGTGATGGGCAAGCATTCCGGGCGCGCCGGCTTGATCCACAAGCTGGAGGAACTGGGCTACAAGCTCTCCAAGAATCAGATCGAGGACGTGTTTGTACGTTTCAAAGCGCTCGCCGACCGCAAGAAGGATATCTACGACGAGGATATCGAGGCGCTGGTTGATCAAGAGATGGCAAGCTCGCACGACCGCATTCGGCTGGTCTCGTTGACGGTGATTGCCGGCACGCACGGCCCGCAGCGCGCCACCATGAAACTCGACATCGACGGCCAGGTGAAGATCGAGGAAGCTGAGGGCAATGGCCCGGTGGACGCGACCTTCAATTGCATCAAGTCGCTGGTACCGAACGAGGCCAAGCTGGAGCTCTATCAGGTGCATGCGGTGACGGCAGGCACCGATGCGCAAGCCGAGGTTTCCGTCCGTCTTTCACAGGATGGACGGTCGGTGACGGCCCGCGCGGCCGATCCCGATACGCTGGTGGCATCCGCCAAGGCCTATCTCAGCGCCCTCAACAAGATTGTCATGAAGAATCACCGTGACGTTCAGGTGATGGCTGAGGCGGGCCACTAAGGTCTTTTCTATCGTAATCCGATAGAGGCGCGGTGCTCATCCCATGCACCGCGCCTTTCTCTTTTTTTTGCGTTGCAGCAATTAACTTTGCGCCCCCTTCTAACGGGCAATGGTCTTGACCGCACGGGTCTGCGATGATCCGGTCTGTCCGGAATTCGGGGCCGCACAATAGCGGTTCCCACCACTGCTCTCGGGAGGAAACATGAAGAAGCTTATTTTGGCCGCGGCGTCGCTCGCGGCTCTCGCCCTCGTTGGGCCGGCCTCGGCTCAATCGCCGATCGTCATCAAGTTCAGTCACGTCGTCGCGCCGAATACGCCAAAGGGGCAGGGTGCTGAAAAATTCAAGGAACTTGCCGAGAAGTACACCAACGGCAAGGTTAAGGTCGAAGTCTATCCGAACTCTCAGCTCTACAAGGACAAGGAAGAGGTCGAAGCGCTTCAGCTCGGCGCTGTCCAGATGCTCGCGCCGTCGCTGGCCAAGTTCGGTCCGCTTGGCGTCAAGGAGTTCGAGGTGTTCGATCTGCCTTACATTCTGCCGGACAAGGCGGCCTTGGCCCGCGTCACCAAGGGCAAGATCGGCCAGGATCTGTTCAAGAAACTGGAGCCCAAGGGGATCAAAGGATTGGCCTATTGGGACAACGGCTTCAAGATCATGACCTCGAATAAGCCGATGATTCACGTCGCGGATTTCCGTGGCCTCAAGATGCGAATCCAGTCTTCAAAGGTGCTCGAGGCTGAAATGCGCGCGCTGGGCGCTATTCCGCAAGTGCTGGCGTTCTCGGAAGTGTACCAGGCGATGCAGACCGGCGTCGTCGACGGTAACGAAAATACACCGTCGAACTGCTACACCCAGAAGATGCACGAGGTTCAGAAGTACGCCACGATCTCGAACCACGGCTACATCGGCTACGCCGTGATCGTGAACAAGAAGTTCTGGGATGGCCTGCCGGCGGATATTCGTTCGCAGCTTGAGAAGGCGATGGCTGAGGCTACCGACTTCGCCAACAGCATCTCGCAAAAGGAAAACGACGATGCCATCGCGGCGATGAAGAAGGCCGGCACCACGACCTTCCATGACCAGACGCCGGAAGAGAAGGCGGAGTGGATCAAGGCCATGCAGCCCGTGCTAGACGAAATGGCGCCGCGGGTCGGCAAGGACCTGATTGCGGAATTCCAGAAGGAAGCCAACGCCAAGACCAACTGATATTGGTGCACTAACAACGAACGGCCCGGGTGTTCCGCCCGGGCCGTTTTGTTGCTCCGTTAAGCCCGATTTAGGGGTGTTAACTTGACGACTACGCTCCAAGCCGTCATTGAAGCCCTAAAATACCGAGACGTACTGGAGCAGGGGTGGGGGACTGACAGTGGGCGTGTTTCTGCGCATCCTTGATCGGCTTGAGGAGATCCTGATTGCGACGCTGATGGCGTGCGCAACGCTGGTTATTTTCGTTGCGGTTTTGCACCGCTATGGCAGCGGTGTTTCTTTCCTCTACCCCTACCTTCACCAAATTCACCTGTCATGGGCGCAAGAGCTCTGCATTTACATGTTCGTGTGGATGGCAAAGTTCGGGGCGGCCTACGGGGTACGCACCGGCATCCATGTTGGGGTCGACGTTCTGGTGCTGCAGCTGCCTCCGAAATGGAGGAAGGTCACCATCTCGTTTGGCTTGCTTTGCGGTGCGCTGTTTACAGGTATCATCGGAACGATGGGGGCAAAGTTCGTCCTTGGCTTGATGGATACGGATCAGACATCTCCGGATCTCGAGTTGCCGAGCTGGATCGTCTACCTTTGCATCCCGCTCGGCTCATACTTGATGTGCTTCCGCTTCCTGCAGGTCGCTTGGTCCTATTGGCGCACAGGAGATCTCCCTCACCACGACCACTCCCATGTTGAGGGTATCGAGGTCGATACGGCAATTGGCCCGACCCCGGAGGGCTCGCGATGAGCACGCTTATTATCTTCCTTCTTCTCATCGCGCTCATGCTCACCGGTATGCCGATCTCGATCGCGCTCGGCCTGACGGTTTTGACCTTCCTGTTTTTCCTGACCAGCGTGCCAATCGAGTCCGTCGCGCTGAAGCTGTTCACCGGCATCGAGAATTTCGAGATCATGGCGATCCCGTTCTTCATCCTTGCGGGTAACTTCCTCACTCATGGCGGCGTCGCCAGACGCATGATTAATTTCGCCACCTCAATGGTCGGGCACTGGTATGGCGGCCTTGGTCTAGCGGGCGTGATGGCATGCGCACTGTTCGCCGCAATCTCGGGTTCATCACCTGCCACGGTGATCGCGATTGGATCGATCCTGATGCCGGCGATGGTCGCGCAGGGATTCCCGAAGCGTTTCGGCGCGGGCGTCATCACGACATCGGGCGCACTGGGAATTCTGATCCCGCCGTCCATCGTGATGGTGATTTACGCGGTGGCGACCGGTGGTAGCGTGGCGCTCGGTCCGGATGGACATCGCGTGACGTCGGCGTCCGTCGGCCAATTGTTCATTGCGGGCGTCATTCCGGGCATCATGCTTGCCTCGTTGCTCGGATTGACCACGTGGTATCGTGCCTGGAAAAATGATTATCCGCGCCTGCCGCGCGCATCGTGGGCAGAGCGCATCAAGGCTTTCCGCGAATGCATCTGGGGACTGCTGCTGATCGTGATCGTGCTTGGCGGCATCTATGCCGGTATGTTCACGCCCACCGAAGCTGCAGCGATGAGTGCGGTCTACGCATTCTTCATTGCGGTGTTTGTCTATAAGGACCTGTCGCTCAAGGACGTGCCGCGTGTGTTGCTTGGCTCCGCCAGCATGAGCGCAATGATCCTCTACATTATTACCAACGCGGTGCTGTTCTCGTTCTTGATGACCAGCGAGCAGATTCCGCAACAGATGACGGCGTGGATTTCCGATCACGGTGTCAATTGGTGGACGTTCCTGATCTTCGTGAATGTGTTGCTGCTCGTTGCCGGCAACGTGATGGAAGCCAGTTCGATCGTGCTGATCACGGCGCCGATCCTGTTCCCCATTGCGGTGAAGCTTGGCATTCACCCGGTGCATCTCGGCATTCTGATGGTAGTGAACATGGAGGTTGGCATGTGCCATCCGCCTGTAGGCCTCAATCTCTATGTCGCATCCGGTATTGCCAAAATGGGGATCACCGAACTGACCGTTGCAGTCTGGCCGTGGTTGCTGACCATGCTGATCTTCCTCGGCATTGTGACCTTCGTGCCGGAAATCTCGCTGTGGCTCCCGCGCACACTTGGCATGTTGTATTAATGAGCGTTCAGCTAGCTTGCGAAAGCTTAAGTTGAGTTCATGTTGATTGGTGGCATCCTCGGGGAACTTTCACCTCGGAGATGCCCCCATGAAGAAAGTCATCCTCGCCGGCGTTGCCGCAGTTGCGATTCTCGGCTCATCCGCCGTTTATGCGCAGCATCGCTTTCACCATCATCATCAGCGCCTGAGTGCGGAAGATCGCGCAGCCTTTGTCGATGCGAAGATCGCAGCCGTGAAGGCTGGTCTCAAGCTCACGCCCGAGCAGGAGAAGAACTGGCCGGCGGTGGAGAGCGCGGTGCGCGACTTCGCCAAGCAGCGCATCGACCTTGCCAATGCCCGCATGCAGGAACGCGACGCGCGCCGTGCTGAGCGTCGTCAGGACGGTGCTTCCTCGGACGCGTCCCGCGATCAGAACCGTGATCCGGTCGCCCGCCTGCGCGAGCGCGCGGACCGTATGGCAGCCACGGCGGCCGGCCTGAAGAAGATCGCCGATGCGGCTGATCCGCTCTACAAGAGCCTCGACGACGGCCAGAAGCGCCGTCTGGCGATGCTGACCCGTATGGGCGGCAAGCACGGCTGGCGGCGGCATGGCTTCGGCGATTTCGAGCGAGGCATGAACGACGACGGCGATCAGGACCGCAGTCCCGGCCGCCATCGCGGCTCGGAGGGCTCCGAACGCCTTTAAGATGGTCAGTGCAGGTTTTTGAGCCTCGGAAAGCCGCCGAAATCCGGCGGCTTTCTCGTCCCGGAACGTTCAAAAAATCTTTCACATTTTCATTTGGGAAAATGGGTCACATTGCTGGACATGACAGTTTCGCTTTGCTAAACGACGCCGTCCCCGCAAGGAACACTCCGGTTGGATCCGGGCGCATAGCTCAGTTGGTAGAGCAGCTGACTCTTAATCAGCGGGTCCCAGGTTCGAGCCCTGGTGCGCCCACCAAACAAATCAAGCACTTAGTTGATTGTGTGGTGACCCATTCCGACAGGTAGTCAGCAGCTATTCCGACAAACCGACTGCTTTTGTTCGCTCGGCGCGGCGTTTTTCCGTCGCTGAGATAAGCTGCTTCCGTGTCCGTTTCGCGTAGGTGGGAAGCTGACGGGCGGACCGGTGCCGCCCGGCCGCGCGGAGCTCGGCGTCGGTCCAATCGCTGTCCGCGCCTTCGGTGAAGCCGCCATGGCGGAACGACGCGAACGACAGTTCGTCGCGCAGTCCGGCGGCGCGGATGATCTCTTTCACGGTCGATCGCAGATAATCGAGCCCGTTCTTCGGAGTGATCCACGGAACAGGCACCTTCGACTTTCGGTGCTTGTGGTCACGACGGAAGACCAGCCCGGAAATCGTTCTCGACTTGATTTCGTCGAGCTCGGCCATGAGTTCCGGAAAGAGCGGTTCGCCGGTCTCTCCAAATAGCGGCCACCATGCTTCTTCGCTGGTCTTGGGGTGAACGACGCACACGCTGTCCGGACGTTCCTTCGGTCGATAGTGCCGGATGTCGAAGGCGCCGAACACGTGTTCTTCGCGCTGAAGCCACTCCCACGCGACAAGCGCAGCGGTGGCCACCGAACGGAAATCCATCTCGACGGCTTTTGACCGGAAGATAGTCAATTCTTCCCACGTGGCGGTCGGCGTTTCTTGCGGCGCCGTACCCTTCGCGCGCGTCTTCAGACCCATACGGGAGAACGGATTAACCTGCGGCACGATCTTTTCTTCCGCGCGCTGAAGCTCGCTTTGCGCGGCTGCGGTTTGAAGGTGATGGCGAAGCCGTCGATGGTAGCTATCTCAGCGTCGCCCATCTTGAACTTGATTTCCGCGTCGATTTCTTCGATGCGCGCTTCGGCGGACTTCCATTCCGCTTTTAGTCCGGCGCGTTCGGCGAGCAGACCGGGAAGCATGTTGTCGCCGGTTAGATCGATGCGTTTGCCTTCGATCGGCTCGGGCGCTATAGCGGCGATCAGTTCTGCGTCCTTGCTGTAGTCCGGTTCTGGAACGTTGCCCCAATCAACGGCCGTCCAGAAATCGGCGACGGCGTCACGGATGCGCTTTTCAACGCCCGGATGCCGCGGGATATCGAAGATCGGGCATTCGAGCTTGTACGGGCTGATGACCAGCGCAGCGACGGCGCCGAAGCTGGCCTTGGTTTCAAGCATCAGTTCGGTTGCGTTCTGAAGCGCAATCCAGAACGGCGGCTGGTCATCCTGCCAGTCTTCACGGAATTGCTTCGGCGCGACGGTCTTCGCTTGCAACACACCAAGGCCGCGCGGATCGCCGTGAATGTAGAAGTCAGGCGTCGCACCAATTCGCGCTACGGGATCCCGGAGATATTCCGTCGCCTTGACGATCTTCCATTCCGGCCGCTGGATCTGGACGGCAGCGGCAACAGCGCTTTCGAGGATCAAGCGCCATTGAAGGAATGCGCTTTGTTCTTCTGGCTCGCTCTCGCCCGTCTTATCGAGGTAGACGCGCAGCAGGCTTTCGTACGGATGGCAGCCGAACAGCGCGCCGACAACGGACGCGGTCACGTCCTGCTTGCGCATCGCGAGCCAGCTATCGCGGTCGGTGACAGGAATGCGTTGGATGGTCATCAATTCCGCCCCATCCAAAACAAATGATTTCGCGCTGATGTGCCCGCCGCGCGCAAGCGGTCCCAGGCGCGCGCTGTCTGCGGATGATCGTGGGCGAAGTTGCACGCGGTTGTGCGATACGCGCCTTCGGCCTCTTCGAGGTCTTTCAGAAGACGTCGCAACGTTTCGTTTTGCGAAGAAAGCTTGACAGCCTGTCCGGCGGTCCGATGCAGGATAATGTAGGCTGACACGCCGCCTACAATCGCACCCGCAAGGAAGCCGCACATATATGCTGCGCTATCCGACATGCTCGAGCCTCGCGTCGGCGACCATGTCGATGCGCGCACGCTCGATGACGGCTTCGAAAAGGCGGTCAACGTCGCTTGCGAGATAGCGGCTTTTAATCAGAGTGATGATGACTTCCCGCGCGTCTCCTAAATCCGTTCCAAGAGTGCGCAGGACAGTGGACATTTCCGCGATAAGAGTTTCGTCGCTTTTTTTCACTTGGCATTCCCTCAAATCGTTGCGCGTAGCTGATGCTGCCCGGCGCAAATTTGGGGCGTCCGGCTTATGATCGTGGCTTTCGCTGACGTACTGCCGCGCTGGCTTGCGGCTTGCCCGTTGTTCGACGTAGTTGCGGTGCGGAGGCATCACGCACCGCCTTTCGAGGCGAGCAACTTCGCTTCGATGGTGGCGACGTCCTTCGCTAGCTCGCTGTCAAATGGGAGCTTTGCGGCGATGCGTTTATTTGCGTGCAGAACGGTGGTGTGGTCGAAGCCGCCGAAACGTCGCCCGATCTCGGGTAAGCTTTGAACGGTCAGTTTCTTGGAGAGATAGAGGGCTATCTGACGACTTCGCGTGGTCTTCTTATCGCGGCGCCGTGCGACCAGATCCGCGAACGTCATGCCGAAATGGTCGGTCACTTCCCGTTGGATTTCACGAATACTAAAGGTGACATCGAGCACGGGGACAGGAAGCGGGTGTGGATCTACCGCGGCCCGATTTACGAAAGTGGGCTTTGGTACATAACCGGGCACGCGCTTTGCGGCCTCTTCAATCCGCGCTTGGCGTGCCTTGGCTGCCTTATGCGCTTCTGCCAGCAAGGATGTCGGCTTGTCGGTCATCACGCACCGCCTTTCGGCGTCAGCGCATTTTTGACGGCCTCAAGCAGATCGTGCTCGATCTCGCTGTGATGCAGATCGCTGATCGTCTGAAACGACCCATGCTGCGTTGGCTTTGAGCGGCAGTATTTGCGAATTGCCGTGTTCACGAGGCGCAGCGCGTGCGAGCGGACGATGGTTTTGCTGACGGTGCTCATGCCGCACCGCCTTCAATATTGAAGGACACAACGACCGTGTTGACCATGGTCCCGCTCGATTTGAACGATCCGGTTGGCAGCGGCTTGATGAAGCCGCGACGTTCCTCGATCAGATCTCGAAAACGAGTGGTCTTGGTATCGCCGCGGAACGTGATCGCTGCGGACATGATTGCGACGATGCGCCCGCCGGGCTTTAAGAAGCCGATCGCGTGCATGACATGGTCAATATCCGCTTGCCTTGGGAAGGGCGGGTTCATAACCGCTCGATCAAAGATCGGTTCGGGATGAACCAATGTGAAATCGCCAAGGCGGATCCCGCCGCGCAGGATGCAGCGCTCGCCGCAAGTGTGCAGGCGCTTCACCGCGGCGTCATCGTCGCGCGTGCTGCGCGTCACCGACCACCGCCCAAAAAAGGAAAGCAACGATGGACCGTTCTGACCCACACGCGCCTGTTGATCACATGGCCTCCGATCCCCGGCTTGGCGTGGGCGGCAACAACCCGCCGCCGGACTTCTCGCTGAAGGATCTGGTTGACGGCTTGGCCGCCCGCCTTGATGGCGATCATACCGCGGACATGACCGCGGAGATCGAAGCAATCGCGAAGCGCGCGAATGATGAACCGACCGAGTTCGCGACCGACGAAGATCTCGCGAAGGCGACTGACATCGTCAACGATGCGGTCACGGCGTTCGATAAATACGACGGCATTCGCAAGGATGAAAAAGACCAATACCTAAAGGGCGGGAAGATCGTCGATGATTACTTCCGTTCGCCGTTGCAGCGGCTAACGCGCATCAAGGAAACGTTCACCGATCGAGCGACGAAATACCGCCGCGACCAAAAACGGAAAGCTGATGCCGAAGCCGCGGCCGAACGCGATCGGCTCGCAAAGATCGCTGAGGAAAATCGGATCGCAGCCGAAACCGCGGCCGCGTTCGGCGACGAAGGCGAAGCAAGCGCCAGAACCGACATTGCGGAAAGCCTTGAAGCTCGCATGGAGGACGTCACCCCGACCACCGTCGAGACAATCCGTGGATCTTCCGGCGGTAGCGCCCGCGGCAGGACCGAATGGACCTACGAAATCCTCGATTTTCAGAAGGTCGATTTGAACGCCATTCGCGCGTTCATCGCCCCTGATGCGATCGAGAAGGCGCTGAAACAGATGGCGAAGACGCAGAAGCATTTGGCGAAGGTCGAAGGTGTCCGCTTCTTCGAAGACGACAAAGTTCAGTTCACCCGCCGCTAACCCCTCACCCGTCCACCACCGAAGGAGACCGCCGACATGGCGAAAGAGACGACCGCGACCAGACAACGACAGCAAACGCAGGCGCCGCAGCATGCGCCCCGCGAAAATCTGCCCGCAACGCAACCGCCGAAGCAACAGGCTAACCCGCTTGTCGCTTTCAAGCAGCACCTCGACGAACGTATGGGCGAACTTCAATTCGCGTTGCCTGCCCACATTACTCCGGAGCGCTTCCAGCGCGTCGCACTGACGGCCTTACAGCGAAACAACAAGCTTCTTGCCTGCACGAAGCAAAGCCTCTGGAACGCCTGCCTTCTGGCTGCGCAGGACGGGCTCCTGCCGGATGGCCGCGAAGGCGCGATCGTTCCTTACGGCACGAATGCGGACGGGAAGAAGCAGGCGGACATCGCAACGTGGATGCCAATGATTGAAGGCCTTCGCAAGAAGGCTCGCAACAGCGGCGAAATTCTCAATTGGGAAGTTCATGCGGTGCGAGCGCGCGACCACTTTCGGTTCGCGCTCGGCGACGATGCGTTCATTGAGCACGAACCTTACTTCGGCCCCGGAGACCCGGGCGGCCTAATCGGCGTCTATAGCATCGCGACATTGAAGGACGGCATCAAGTCTCGTGACGTTATGACGGCCCATGACGTCATGAAGATCAAAGCTAAGTCTTCGGCGTCGAAAGGCCCTTGGAGCGATCCGGACTTCTTTAACGAAATGGCGAAGAAGACCGTTGCCCGCCGCCACTATAAGCAGCTTCCGCATTCGTCGGATCTTGACGACATTATGCGCCGCGATGATGAAGCGTTCGGGTTGGACGATCGCAGCGAAGCGCAAATCGAGCAGCGTCAGCAGCGGCGCATCGGATCTACCGCAGCCGCGTTCGAACAGTTCGCAGGCAACGGCTCGACAGCATTCATCGAACATCAAGCCGACGATCAGACCGACGACGGCGCGTTCGACCAAGAGACCGGCGAAGCTACCGGGGCATTCGGCGGCGATGACAATGCGGCCGATGGCATTGCTGATGGCGCCACTGATACGCAACAAGTCGATCGGCAGGCGCAACACGGTAGCAAGGAAACGCAACAGCAGACCCCGACACCCACGACGCAGACCGACAAGCAAAACACCGGTTTGCGCGGCGGCAGTCGAGCCAGCGCGGCCGCCGCTGACAAGGTTGTCGAGGCTGATGGTGCAGTTTCGAAGGATCGCGACGGACCGACGGACCTGTCAGGTGCGCAGGATGAGGTCGCCACCGCGGAAGATGATCCATCCGCCTATAGCTTCACTCAATCCCTAACTCTGAATTGGGCTCGCACTGCGGTCGCTGTGTCGATCATAGGCGGCGTTGACTTTGGCCTAGTGCTGGGCGGCGGATTTCTTGAGGGTGAAGCCGGTTACACAATCGTATCAACCCGCACACGCTATCTGATCGTCGGCAGCACGGTCAGCGATTGGAACGCCGCAGCGCAGCTTAGCAACCCGGCGGCCGAATGTACGATTACGGCGTCGGCTTAAGTCAAAAGGACAGCGACAATGCAGAAAGCAGTTTATGAGCCATCCGGCCGCGTCATCGCGCTCGCAACAGGGGACGTCGCCGGTCTGCCTGTCCCTAACAATTTCGCAAGTTTCGAACCGCGCCGCCTCGCAGTGCTGGATGAGGAATTGGTAGATGGCGCGTCGATTAAGCTCTGGTTTATGCAACCGGAAGCATTGACGTTCGTGTTTCTTGTGCTCGGGACGATGCGCGTCGCCGCACTGATCGCAAATGGTAATTGGCCGATCTACGGACCGTTCGTTCGTGCAATCGGCGCTCTGCTCGGCGCGTGCATGTGGCTGATCATGGATTTGGCGCTGTTCAACGCTGTTGCGAACGATGGAACGCCGCCGTCGCTCGGTTTGCCGGTGTACTTCTTCCTGTTCGTGTTTGAACTGATTTCGATGTACCGGGCATTGGCGGGCAGGCGGCATGGCTACAGAAACTCCGCTCGTTGAATGGGCGATAGGTGAGCTCGGAAAGTCCCCGCCGATGCAATCGGTTCTTGCGCTGGTCATCGTTCTGCTGGTCGCTTTCCCGCTGATCCGCGGGGCCCTGCGCGAAGGTAAGGCACCGCCCGCAGTACCTCCCGTGCTGCCTTCACCGCCGCCACCGCTGATCCAAGAAACGCCGTGGCTGATTACGACGTTGACGGGCATTCAGATCCGCATCGACCAGATGCTGTCGAAGCAAGACGACATCGCCGAAGGCATCTGCGATGTCAGCGCCAAACAAGACGAAATCCTGCGGAAGCAGGAAATCATCACCACGACGCTAACGGCGTTGGTGAAACTGCTGCGGCGCCGACAAAGCCGCAGGTAACCCAAGCACACACTCGGAAGGTTGTTGAGATGAAGCGATCAGTTCTGATCGCGGCAGCGGCATTGCTTTGCGCATTGTCGTTCGTCGCGCATTCGACCGAAGCCGTTGCTGCGAAGAAGCGCGGTGGTGTTTCGTTGGCGCCAATCGTGGCGCCGCTGGCGGCCAAGGTGGCGAGCATTCAGTCGTCTTGCCCCGGGACGCGGGTCGTGTCCGGCCTACGCCATACCCTGATCTCCGGGACGCGGCGCATGTCGCTGCATGCGGAAGGGAAGGCTGTGGATATCCAAGGCCCGTACGGCTGCATCTATTCGCAGCTGCGAGGATGGCCCGGCGGCTATACGACCGACGCCGCCCGAATGCGACATATCCACATCAGCTACGACGCGCAGGGCGGTCGGGAAATGGGCCTAGCCTTCCGCCATGGCGGCCACCGGCATCACCGCCGGTTAGCCCGCCGCGCCGCCCGTCATCACTACGCGACGGCTATTCACTGATCTCTGACCCGGCGGCTGCGGCCGCCGGACGCTAACCGTTGGCTGGCATCCTCCCCCGCCACGGAAGCAGCGCGTCCGGAATGTCCCCCCTTGCGCGCTATTGGCCCGCCTGTCCCCCCGGGGATGGGCGGGCTTTTTTTGCGTTTTACGGCAGGGCGAGACTGAGCCAACAAAGTCGGGAGGGTTATCTGCTGAAGGGGGCGCCTGAAATCCCCAAGACCTTGGTTGAAGTTCCGGCGGACTGGGCTAGCTCGGGGTGGAGAAGGACCGCGGGTTGTGCAATCGTTGTTCCCTCGCGTATGGGGGGAATATGGCCGGGTCTACAAATCTTCAAGTTGCAGCACTAAATATAGTCGCGTCGCCACATCCGTCGGGAATTTACCCAGAACTGCTTCGAGCGGCGGCGGGTGCAGAAATTCCGATATGGGGAAGTGATT
This sequence comes from Bradyrhizobium sp. SYSU BS000235, assembly GCF_049747295.1. Taxonomy (NCBI): domain Bacteria; kingdom Pseudomonadati; phylum Pseudomonadota; class Alphaproteobacteria; order Hyphomicrobiales; family Nitrobacteraceae; genus Bradyrhizobium; species Bradyrhizobium sp. SYSU BS000235. Next base: position 889,798 of record NZ_JBMHJM010000001.1, on the reverse strand, counting down.
ATGCCAAAATCACGTCTCCGTTGAGAATTGAAGATCGCCCGGGCCTTTATACCGGTCAGATTTTGGTCTGGGCTCAGATCGACACAAATGGGCGGTGGCTGAATAAGCGAAAGGACGTAGAAGCGACAGCCGAGGAGATGCAGGAGATCGAGGAAGCGCTGCCGCCTGACTTTGAGCCTAACTTTAGGCGCTTTACGTACCTGCTCGACGAAAGCGAACATCTCCTACTGATCGAGGTCCGAAATGAATTCGGACACAACCTGTCGCCTCATAGAGCGGAAAGATTTTTCTTCAGGCTAATGGAAAGCCTTCCGGAAAAGTGGCCGGACGTTGATGTCACGGTTGTGCCTGAAGACGACACCCTGGAGAAGATTTTCTCAATTCCGCGTTTGGTTAAGCTGGAGATTTTGATTAAGCGGCCTAACGCCGACGACGTCGGTGACGATTTCAATCGGATTATGGAGGGGATGGCGGAGGAGGGCGCTAAAAGCTGGCGCATCGAGAAAATAAAGGCTCCGAAGGAAAAGACGTTAAAGCCTAATGATGACACAAAGAGAATGGCTGCGGTGGCCGCAACCAACGGAACGGTTTCGGGCAAGGGAAAAGATGAGTCAGGAAGCCCCGTTTTCGAATCAACCGCCGAACACCCCAAAATCCGAAGGGTCGAGCTCATCACGTCGTCTTTTGGAGCGGTTCTGTCAGCCCTTCGTTTCTTTAGCAAGGCCGTGGCTAAATCAAGCACAGGCGATTAGGCACTACTGGGCCCTCTACGGCGGGATAAAAGGTCTAGCCTCTTCCCCTTATCTCCATCTGTCGCTGATACTAACGGTTTGCACGACTTTTTGGGCGGCCGCCGATAAAAAGGCCGCAGAGGTCGCCGTGGGTGTTCTACCGAACCTTCTGGGTTTCACGGTTGGCGCACTCGCAATCGTATTGGCCTTTTCGTCCGCTCCAGTGTTCAAGACACTTGCCGAAGCAGGGAGGCCGACATCTTTCTTTATGAAGCTTACCTCTAGTTTGATCCATTTCATTCTTGTTCAGGTACTTGCATTGATAACGGCCATCGTTGCCCGGATGACTGAAGTTGCTTGGCTGGACACGCTGAGCCTATTCTTTCTGTTCTACGCAGTTCTCGTAACCTTTGCTGCAGGCGTGCAGTTGTTCCTGACCGCGATCATTTACAACACACGCGAAAGCATCGAACCGGGCAAACCTCGCGATTGAAGCTCAGTCGCGCCTTCCGTAAAAACGCTCTAGCTTCATTCCTAATCGCCTAGCGGGCGCCATTCCGACAAGACTTTTTTCGTTATGGGTTGGATCAAACCGGGAGGCCGTGAGACCTCCCGGGTATCGTCATCAGCGAAGATGATCGATGATCAAGATGATATGTGCGAGTAACATTAGAAGGTGACTGAAAGTCTCCATTTTCTTGTTCCTTGTTGTTGGCGACTTCGGTCGGAAGACACGAGACAAGGGAATGGTTTTGCCCTGACCTCAATATTTATTGCGGGGCGATCTTTGACCCGGCCGGATCGGGCAAAAAAAATCTGAAAATATTTTCGACGATCAACGCCGGATCCGAGGTCGCGGGCGTATAATACGGTGGGCGGTCCCGGCACTGAGGCTTAAGTCTACCCGGCAGGGTCCAAGGAAATGAGCCAACGCAAATGGGCAGAACCAGTACTGATCAGATAAATAGCAAGATCGATGGGCGGCTGTGAGGGATCTTCCTTGCCTTCCTCGTGCCGGTAGTTATGGCAAGCATCGATCCAATCACCGAACCCTTTTACAGCCGGATTGGCGGCGCGGAGCGCTCTGGGATCAGCGGAATAGAGCTTTTGCAGCAGCGCCTGCAGCTCGCGAATTGCGTCGGCTGAAGTCAGCTTGTGAGCTTTTGAATAAATGAGCCGATATACGCATTCTACGGCGTTGAAAACACCGCGGATCGCTTCCTTACCGTCTGGTGTGGCGACGGAAAGTGCCTTCATTGCTTTTTCGAATTCGACGCGTGCATTTGCGTAACGGGGCGCCCCTAGAGCAACGATTGAGGCTTGCTTCGAAGCCGCGAATTCTGCGTCAACTTTGAAGTGAACTCCGCCCAGATCATCGATTTCATAGCTTAAGTTCTCTTCTGAAAAGATCACCCTGCACCCGTCACGCCAGGCAAGATTGGCGTCTGGCGCGTACATCGGGCCTCGCTTTTTCTCGTTAAGATAGCGGTAGACCAGCGTTATGAAATCGAGAAAATCTCTCGTTTCAAAGTCCTTGAAAGTTAACCGCCAATTCACGCCACCATAGACGCCAACAACAGGATCGATCCCGAGTTTCTCGGGCAGGATGCTGTAGGCGTCGTTAGCATCTTTAATTCCATCTAAAATCGCGGCAGCCCGGCGCCGCGCGCGCTCGCTATCCTGCAAAAGGTCAGGCGATCTTAAGTAAACGTGCGAGAAGCGCTGCCCTTGGGGGCGGGTCGAGCCATCGGTCACCGGTTTAAGTCCTTTCACGAACAATCCGGTTCCAATTCACCACAAATTCTCGCTCGGATGGAAATTCCCAATGCGGTAGCCGGGGCTTATGCCCATTCCCACACGTCTCGGCCGCGTTCCGAGGCCATTCCGACACGCTGAAATTCGATAGGCAGTTCAATGCGCGGTTCACGGGGCATTTGTCGGAATGGGCCTTGCCGACCCGCTGATTTCAGATGCCTCTTAATCAGCGGGTCCCAGGTTCGAGCCCTGGTGCGCCCACCAAACAAATCAAGCACTTGGCTAGTTTGGTCCCCGCTAAAACCCACGCAGTTTACAGTTTTGTTCTCTTTTCGAGCTTTCGACGAGTCTTACGTCGCAGCCAGAGTAGTGAGCGTTGAGAATGGCTTCGACGTCTTGAGTGAAGGTTGCGATCTGCGGCCTGGCGCCTGCGGTGCCCGAACGCAAGGGGCATGAGGCTGTCAACGCGCCATCCCCTTTTAGGAGCTTCTAGCCCACCCTTCGGGCGGAGCGGGGGGCACTGCGACGACAATCGGCGGCTGGGCGGATTGACGTAATCGAGCGCTATTCAAGACAGTTCAATTTGGCAGGAGCGACCTTGCGAACGTCTTTACCTTCGAAGTTAAGCTCTCCTGCATTCCTAGCTGAGCTAGTAGTTCTGGCCAAAAATCAGGGAAAAGGCGGGCGCCGTCCTGAACATTTGCCGGCGGGACCGAAAGACCGACGTCATTGAGGCCGCGGATTAGCTTCGCGATTTGGCCCACGACTCCCCGAACTCGGGGGTTACCATCACAGAGATCGGTTTCGTATGTTTAGCGAGTTCTACAAAACCGGAAATGTCCGCATCAGAAATGTTGGATGAGCATGCAATGTATTTGAGTTGGATGTTTCCATGCTCTCGATACTTCTGAATGTTCTCAACCACGCGGTCAAACACATCAACGCCTTTACTCAGGTATGTTTTCCGTGTCCCGGCATCGACGCTAACTTCGAGCATTCCACGACCCTTTGCGAGCGTAGATGCTACGCCTTGCAGGAATTTGTAGCCACTGGTCTTGAATTCTAGCTTCATCCCGTAGTCGAGAAACATCAGGCTCAGTTCATTGAATTCGACCAGCGCGCTGATGTCCCCGCCACCCCAGACAACGGTGCCGTTCGGATCAAGATGGCGTTCCGCCAGCAGTCGGCAATGACCTCGACAAGCGGGTATTGGACTTTGCTGTATTGTCGTCCCGTCGCGGGACAGCTACACAAAGTCATTAACCGGGCAGTTGACCCCGCGTCCGCCCAATGCCTCGGGAAGGGGCGATACGTCCCTCGACGCGTCCTTGCGGGAGCGATCCAGAGTCCACTAAGCGTCACCGCTCCGGCCAGGGCCGACGAATAGATTTCCGCCATCTGCCCAGATTTCCTTTTAATACCGGTGTCTTAACCAGCGGACCATCTTGTTCACGATATGAACAAAGCGGGTTGACGTTCGTGCCGTGAACATCTACCAGACGGTAGCGATCAATCCAAGCGACTGGCGATGACTGAGACGTTTCAAGACGAAAGCCCGGAGAAAGCCCGCATCGTTCTAGGGCTACTGGAGTTCCTTGATCGTGAAGGCGATGCATCGCAGCGCCGGGTCGCGACGGAACTCGGCATCGCGCTAGGCCTCGTCAATGCCTACTTGAAGCGCTGTGTCACAAAGGGTCTCATCAAGGTTCGGCAGGCGCCAGCGCGTCGCTACGCCTACTATCTGACACCGCTCGGCTTTGCCGAGAAATCCCGCCTAACAGTAGCCTATCTGTCGCACTCTTTCGATTTCTTTCGCCAGGCGAGGGCGGACTGCTCCGCTATGATCGGAGCCGCACGGGAGCGCGGGCAGACTCGGTTCGTCTTAGTTGGCAAATCGGACCTCGCCGAGGTGGTCGCAATCTGCGCACTGGAGGGCGGCGTTACCATCGTGGCCGTCGTCGATCCAGCGGCCAATGTCGCACGATTCCTCGGTCTCCCCGTCATGCCCGATTGCGCGCAGGTGACAGATGATTTTGATGCGGTAATCGTCACGGACCTGGTGACGCCGCGCGAAACCTTCGACAAAGCGGTCGCTGAATTCGGCGAGACGCGGGTGGTTACGCCCCAGCTGCTGAGTGCTCGCATCGCCCGAAATTTGCAGGCTGCGCCATGACCGCCGATTTACAGCCGCGATGGTTTGTTGTTCAGACGCATTCGCGTGCCGAGAACAAGGCTGTCCATCATCTTTCACGGCAGGGCTTTGCAACTTATTTGCCGCGTTATCGTAAGCGCCGCCGGCACGCGCGTAAAGTTGACATCGTGCCGACGCCCCTGTTCCCCGGCTACCTCTTCGTTGCTATCGATGTGGCCGCGCAACGTTGGCGCTCGATCGCCTCGACGGTCGGGATTATCCGCTTGGTCTCGAATGGCAGCGCACCGGCGCCGGTGCCTGAACAGGTAGTCACCATATTGCGGGAGCGCGAAGATGAGGGCGGTTTCGTATCCTTGGACCAGGCGTCGCAATTTTCCAGGGGCGACCGGGTCAGGGTCGTCGACGGCGTTTTTTCGTCCTGTCTTGGACTCGTCGACGGAATGGCAGATGGCGATCGTATCGCCATCCTGCTCGATCTGCTGGGGCGCAAATCGCGCGTGATCCTGGATTCAGAATCTGTTGCCGCGGTCTAACGGCGGCGTGACGCGATGTTGGTTTTGTTCCGGGTCGATATGATTCACCCGGAGTGCGGTAGCATGTGCGATCGCGAGGTAAGCGGTGGAACAATGTCGGAAATAGCCATGCCTGCGGATGCAAATCCCGAAAGGCCTTTGAAGGAAACGATCATTGAGCCGACCCAGGGCTGGGGGGTGGGATTCGTTCAAGTTTGGCAGTATCGCGAACTCCTGCGTGTTTTGCTGTGGCGTGCTCTCGCTGTCCGCTATCGGCAGATGGCGCTCGGCGTGTTGTGGATGGTACTCGAGCCATTGGCTCAAATCGGCATCATGTTCGTCGTCTTCGGCTTGGTACTGCGGTTGCCCTCGGAAGGGTTTCCCTATCCGCTGTTTGTTTTTTCTGGTTTGGTCCCCTTCCTGTTGTTTCGCAAAGCGGTTGATAGTTCTGCCGACTGTTTGCGCGAAAACATGGGGTTGATTTCAAAGGTTTACTTTCCACGTCTTCTCTTGCCGATCAGCGCAGTGGTGCGCGATGCTGTCGACGTAGCGGTGAACTTGCTGGTGCTGATCCTTCTCTCGGTGGCTTACGGCTATATCCCGGGCCCGGCCGTTTTCCTGCTGCCTTTCGTCATGCTCATACCCGCTCTCACAGCCATGGGCATCGGCCTGTGGACAGCCTCGCTCGTGGTGCGACTGCGGGACTTGCGTCACATCATCGGCATCGGGGTGCAGATTGTGATGTATGGCTCGCCAATCATTTACAGTCCTGAACAGGTGCCCGCGGTGTTGAGGCCTTATTACGAGCTGAATCCTCTCTATTGGTCGATTGAATTCTTCCGTTGGGCCCTGCTTGGGCGCGACCTGCACATCACGCCGCAGTTCTATGTCTCACTGGTGCTGGTGGTTTCGCTATTCATCAGCGGACTATTCATTTTCAATCGCTTCGAACGGCTGTCGGTGGACGTGCAATGACTCAGTCTACCGTTTTGGTCCAGGGCCTGGGCAAGGCATATCGGAAGCCGCATCCAGGCTCCGGCCAGTTGCGTGCGCACATGAAGGAGTTCTTCGGTCTGATGGCCGACGAACGGGACATGTTCTGGGCATTGCGCGACATAGATCTTGAGCTGGAAGCCGGCGATATTATTGGCATCCTCGGTAAGAATGGCTCTGGCAAGAGCACGTTCTTGAAGTTGCTGTCTGGCGTGACGGCGCCGACGACCGGCCGCGCGGTGCTACGTGGCCGCATTGGTTCGCTGCTCGAGGTCGGCGCCGGCTTTCATCCTGACTTGAGCGGGCGCGAGAATATCCTGATGAACGGCTCGCTCCTCGGAATGTCGCAGCGAGAAATTCGCAGGCGGCTTGACGAGATCATCGATTTCGCCGGGATCGAGCCCTTCATCGACATGCCGGTGAAGCGCTATTCCAGCGGCATGTATGTGCGGCTTGCTTATGCGGTGGCGTCCCATCTCGACACCGACATTCTCATTCTCGATGAGGTATTGGCCGTCGGCGATGCCGAATTCCGAAAGAAAAGCCTCGACAATATGGAGCGCATCGCGCGCGGCGGGCGCACCATCCTGTTCGTCAGCCATAACCCGTTAGCGGTCGCCAACCTTTGCAAGACCGGTATGGTGCTTTCGGAAGGGCGCTCGGTGTTCCACGGATCGGCGCGCGATGCGATGACGATCTATCAGCGCATGGTCCAACGCATCGGAACAGGCGACGACAATCCTGAAACCGGTCCGTCATTTATCGATCTAAAAGATCGCGACGGGATCGATGGTGATCGTCGGGAACCACTTCTCACTTCGATCGAGACATGCCGGTTGGACGGAACATCGACGCGAGTCTTTCGTACCGGTGAAGGAATGCGAATCCGAGTTGGCTACCAAGTGGGGAGAGAGCCGACGCCGTGCTTCTGTATCCTATTTCTCAACAGCAACGGCGATCGGGTTATGACGCTATACAGCACCCATGAAACCGGACTTTCGGAGCTTAAAGGCGCTGGCATCGTCGAATGTATCATCCCGGATTTAAGAATTTTCGGAAACGAATTCTCGCTCCTTGTGGAGTTCGCTAGATCCGGGGCGCAGTTGGTATCAGTAGATTCTGTACCGAATGCCACGACGGTGCGCATCGAGTTGCAAGACTACCTTGGGTACCATGGCCTCTCTGAGAATCAGGGCTCTGTTGCGCAGAAATCAAATTGGGTTCTGTCGGGCAGTCCTGCCGTCTAACGTCGTTCTCTCTATCAAAGGCTTCGGTCGAGGACTTAATGGAACAAATGCTGACGACGAAGCCCGATCTGGAAGATCGCGATGGGATAAAGATTCTTAAATCCCAGTTCAGTGATCCCAATCCGAGAATGGGCGAAATCGTGGACTGGCGAGCGCGGATTCAAGACCCGAGTCTCAACCCGTCACACGCGGATTTTATATTTCGCAAATTCGTATACGAGCAATTTTACTCTCAATACTCGAATTTGCTTTCAGCGAGCTTTGGAGAAAATTTCAAAAACGCAGTCGTGTTGGACATCGGGTGCGGTGATTGTTTTGGTGTCGAAAGCTGGGTGTCCGGTTGTAAAGAATTTCATGGGCTCGATATTATGCCTGACCAGCTGTCGCTTGCCAGGAAGTACCTCCCGGTCGATAAATTTCCCCACGTCAATCTTTATCAAGTGCCGGTCACCGCTGATTTATTTGAGCCTGGATTTGCAGACTGTGTGATCTCCTCGGAGGTCATCGAGCATTTGGACGATCCGATAGAACATGTCAGAAGGCTTTGCGAATGGGTAAAGCCCGGCGGTCTTGTTTGCATTTCGACCCCATGTCCGATGTTGTATTTGTATCCATCTCAATTGTTTCCTCTTCTCAAGAATTCAGGCGGGCGCGGTTTCTTGCGAAAGGCATTAAACGCCGCTGACTATTGGGAAGAGATGCTACCGGCTCATCCGGCGCTGCGGCCGCACGTTCTTCGGAGTTGGCTTGAGAAGGAAGAGCTTTCAGAGTTTCGTCAATGGAGCTGCTTGTTCCAATTGGAGACGCAGTGGTCCTTGAAGTTTTCTCGCTTCTTAGAGGGGCGCGGCTGGAGCATTCACTTGCCGCTGTTTGAGAGATTCTTGAGATTTAAGGAATCGTTGCCCATGAACGTCAGTGTCTTAAAGATGATTGGAACGCGACAATTTATTGTGGGTCGCAAGCCTCGCTGATAGTCATCAGATCGAGAAATATTTCAGGAGGATGCAAGAGGCTTACCTATGAACGCACAAGAGAAATACCCGCATTACGTATCCGACCAGCGCGAGTTCTTCGATACGTTGATCACTGATGACTGGGAAACCTACAAATCGGATGAATGGGACTACATGCGCCGGTTCGAGGTGGCACGGCTGCTTGAGCTGACGTCGCCGTGCACCATTCTCGATGTCGGCTGCGGGTGTGGCTTTCACGACGTGGCGTTTGCGGAGTCAGATATTGTCGAGCGAGTCGATGCTATCGATTATTCGTCTAAGAGCATTGAGCGCGCAGAAATTTCCTATCCTCACCCCAAGGTCAAGCGATGGGTCGCCGACCTGCGGGAATTGCCGGCAGACACTCAATACGACCTCGTCGCCAGTTTCCAGGTGATCGAACATCTCGACACTCCGGAAGACTTTTTGGCGATGTGCGCGCGCGTCTGCCGTCCGGGCGGTGTAGTCGCTATCGCCACGCCGAACGTCAACAGACTGCATAACCTTGTTAGGCTTGCGACATTGAAGCCTCGCATTTTGGTCGATCCGCAACATTTCAAAGAATACTCCGCAAGCGATCTTGAGCGCATGGCCCGACCATTCGGCTTGCGCCAAATCGGAGTGTTTGGATGCGGATTGAATGGGCTCAATTTCGTCGACCATTGGCCGTACCAAAAGCGCTGCATGGCTGGATACAAATATCGCCAGATAGCGAACGTGTTTTGCATTATTCTGCAGAAAATCTGAAGCGAACCGGGAAATTGGCTCGGCCAATGACCGAAATTGTCGAACGGCGTGACGTCGTCCACAGCGAATGGGATGCTGTTGCGGCTACGTCGCCCGACGGATGGGTATTTGCGCTTTCAGGTTGGCTAGACCTTATTACGGATGTGCCTCGCTGGGGGCTGCGTGATGAAAGCTTCGCCATCAGACAGTCGAATCGTCTGGTGGCCGTGGTCCCGTTGCATGAGGTGACAGCCGAACGAAGGCTGGCGTGCAGTGGTTGGGGCTCCACCATGCCCACGCTCGCCGACGGTCTGGCTGACGGAGAACGGCATCATATCCTGCAAGCGGCGTTTGATGAAATTAGACGGCGAGCGGTGCAGGTAGGAGCGGAGCGGGTCGATTTCGGCCTTAGCCCGGTGTGTCGAACGGCGCTGGAAAGCCAAAACGGCGTCAACCCGCTGCTCGTCTTTGGTATCAGCGATGTATCGGGCCATAGCCGGGTTCTTGATCTTGCACTCAGTGAAGAGGCGATCCGCGCGCAGCTGTCGCAGGATGCTCGCCAAAAAATCAAGCGTGCGCAGACCGACGGCCTTTCTGTGGGGTCAATCGCCTGGTCTGAAGCGCTCGATCGCTACTATGAGATCCACTGCGAAACCTATCAGCGAACCGGTGTGATGCCGCATCAGCGGGAGTATTTTTCCGGTGTTGCGCGTCATCTCGACGCAAGCCACGTCGTATTGTGGGCGGCACGCGACCGTGACGGCACCATCGTCGCGTTTCACAGCGATCTTTGCACCGCGAGCGGTTGCCAGTACCATATGGGTTGCTCGACGGCAGCAGGGCTGGACTCCGGAGCGAACTATTTATTGTTCTGGCATTCCATTCTGGGCGCCAAGGCCGCGGGCCGTCGCTGGTATGAAATTGGCGAAGTGTTTCCAGGCGTTTCGGCGGGCAAGGAACGTGGCCTGACGGTATTCAAGTCGAAATTTGGCGGCACGACGCGCCGCAACTTCCGCGGCACGCTGTCCCTGTCGCGGCCAAGCACCAGTGCATCAGCATCGCCATCACCGCCAATCGACACCAAGTTCTCTTCGTTGCTGCTCGAATGGTTACGCGTGAGCTATCGCCTGTCCGCGGTCATTGTTGGCGATCGCAACGCCGCACGCGTGAAATCGGTCGCCCTGGCCGTATACAGAACGGTAAGGGGCGCTCCGCGGCGGGCGGCGGCCGCCACGCAAGCAGTCAAAGTCGCCTCGATTGGCCGTATTCCTTTCATGCGCCCCTTGTGGGATGCGGCCGAAGACAGGGCGTCGGCTGCGCCGACAGACGCTTCCACGCGCGTCGCACTTGAGCGAGCCTTGCGGTCAGCCGGCGCTGTGAAGGAGGACGCTGCCATTGTCTTGACCAGCAGCGGACGCTCCGCGCTGCAATTGGCCTTGTCGGTCGTAGCCGCGCAAAATCCCGGGCGGCGGCGGGTGTTACTGCCTTCGTATTCATGCCGCGGCTTGTATGATCCGATCGTTAATCTCGGTCTTGTACCGGACTTCGTCGAAGTCGATCGGGATTTGCTGCCGGACAGCGCCGACATGATCGCCCAAATGGGGCCCGATGTGTTGGCTTGCATCGCGGTTCATCTTTGCGGCTGCCGGATGGATACCGCGCCAGTGGTCGCAGCTGCTGGCCGGCACGGAATCGCAGTGGTTGAGGACTGTTGCCATTCGCTCGGAGCTGGCCTCGCATCGGATGCCGATTTCCAGATTTTCTCCCTTGGGCTCGGCAAGACCGCGATGGCGACCGCCGGCGGTGCGCTTGCGAGCCGCCGCTTTGCCGATGACGTGCGCGCTGCGGCCGCACTTTGGCAGCTCGACGATCCCGCGGCCGCTGCCGCGCGCTACCGACATTTCCGGACCGGATACTTTCAAACGTCGGGCCGTCCACCGGCGCCTTTGCCGCAGCAGTTGTACACTCAGTACGGTAGCCGTCTGATCAGCGACATCGACGCGCGCTTGGCCTTGGTGCAACTTGACAAACTATCCGAGATTATCAGCAATCGTGGCCAGTCCGGTCGTCGGATGCGCAAGGTGCTGTCGACCCGTGACCATCTCGTCCGCACACAAGCCGAGCGAGGACACCTTCATACCAAGCTGACCGTGACCTGCCTGACGAAGGCGGTTGCCGACCGCCTGACGCGGTCAATGGCGGCGCAGGGTATCGAGATCGAGCCGATGTACCTGCCGCTGCATACGCGTGATTTCGCAACCGCTTATGCACGACGTCCGCTCCATTTCACCGAAGGGCTGACGGGCCGCGTGTTCAATATCCCGATCCGTCCCAATCTCACCGAGCGGGAGCTGCAGCGTATCGAGCGCGCGCTCGGCAACGCGTTGGCGCGGGCAACATGAACACCGAGTTCATCGAAGCCGAGAACCGTCGCAAGTACAGCGGCGAGGCCTACGACGCACGAACGATTTGCGCGCGCGTGGAGACTGACGCGAAAGACTATTCGTCGCGGATGCTGCAACTCAAACTCGACATGGTATCGCGCCAATGTCCGGGTGACGTTCTCGTTGATCTGTGTTGCGGGGCGGGCGCAAGTCTGCAAGCCACGGCCGCTAATCGCGCCGTCGCAATCGGCCTTGATTTTAGTGAACCGTTTCTGCAGCACGCCGAGCGTAGCGGACGTGCGAATGGCGACCTTCACCTATCCTGGGCTTGTGCCAACGCGCGAGCTATTCCGCTGGCGAGCGGAAGCGTAGATGCGCTCTATTCACTGTCGGCTCTGTACTATATTCCGGCGCTCGGTGAAGTTCTTGCCGAAATCGCACGTGTCCTGCGGCCCGGCGGACGCTGCGTCCTCGATCTTGGCGCGCGACCTTCGCTTAACACGGTCGTGTGCAGCTATTATCCCGAACTGGCGGTGTCATGCCATGTGACCTTGGACGAGATGCAGGCCGCATGCCTCGCCAGTGGGCTGACCATCGTCGAACACCGCTGCTTTCAAATTCTGCCCATGTGGGGCGATCGCCCGTGGTGGCTCAAGCCGCTGCTGCATCCGGTGTGGACGCGGCTGCTGGCGATTCGCATCCAGGGCCGCATGCTCGATGAGTGGATTTCGTCGTTGCCGTTACTGCGCCGCTTCGCCTTCCGGCATGTCCTTTTGTGTGAAAAGGCTACTACGTGATGCAAGGTAACCCTCGCGATCCCGCACGGACGCCTGCCGAAGACGCCGCGCTCCTGGCCTATCTGCGCTCACTCTATACCGGCGTGTTTCCGGAGGATTCGATCAAGGCGCATATTGACGACTACGTCGGGCTGACATTCGCCGATCAGGTGTTGCCGACGGTCGCAGGCGCGGTACCGGCCGGCGGTCGTGTCCTGGATATTGGCTGCGGCTTCGGCGGTTTCGTGCTGGCCGCTCGGGTGTTGGGGCTTGACGCATATGGCATCGAAATCGCGCCGTTCGAAGTTGAGTTCGCGCGTCAACGACTCTCGCGCGCGCAGCCACAGGACGATGCCAAGGTTGTCTATCGCCAGGGCGACGCGCTCGCGCTGGTCGCCGAAGAGGGAACGTTCGATGCCATCACACTCTGGAACGTGCTGGAGCATATTGGAGATGGCGATGCGTTGTTGACGCTCGCCGCACGCCTGCTCAAGCCAGGCGGCGTCATCTTCATTATCTGTCCCAACTACGCCGCGTTCCGCGACGAGGCGCATTACCAGGTGCCATGGTATCCGCTTTTCCCGCGTTACCTTGCCAGCGGCTATCTGCGCCGTCAGGGACGCGATCCGAGCTATTTCGAGACTTCGATCTTCTATCGCACCAACTGGGGTGTCATGCGCGCGCTGCGCCGCGCCGGCTTCGAGCTTTATGATTTCAGCGCCACAACCTCCATGGCCGTCACACCGCGCCATGCGCTGACAATGCTGCGGCACCCGAAGATCTATTTTAGATACTACAACCCGATGAAGGAGTCAGTTGTGTTGGCGGCGCGAAAGAAGGTGCGGTCGTGAGCAAGCTGTTGGTGTTGGTGCCAGATTACATCTCGCACATCCTGGCGAAGGGGGAATACCAGCCGCGCTACTACAATCCGGGCGAAGTATTCGACGAGGTGCATATCCTGACGACGACGCCGGATCGGCCTGACCTCACCGCGTTGCAGCCCACGGTTGGCAAGGCGCGGTTGTTCTTTCACAACCTTCCCGAAGACATGCGCATGGCAAATCGGCCATGGTGGTTGTTCGACGATTATCTGTTGCGGCGATGGGCTGATCCAGGCGTCGAAATCGCGCGCAGTATCGGTCCGGCCTTGGTTCGCTGCCACGGCGCGGACTGGAATACATATCTGGCCAGCCGTATCAACGCCGTCCTTGGTGTGCCGTATGTCGTGTCGCTGCACATCAATGCCGACGTCAATCCGACCCGGCGCTTTCTCGCGAGCGCGCTCGATCGTGCGCAGCGGCGGCAAAACGACTTATTCGAGGTGCTGGAGCGTAAGGGCTTGGAGCGCGCTGATCTGGTGATGCCGGTGTACCGGCCGATCATCCCCTATCTCGACCGCATGGGGGTCACCCGCTATGACATCTGCTACAATGCGCTCAACGGCGACCGGCTGCGCAAGAAGGAAAGCTACGAATGCGGTTCGGGCTTCCGCGTGCTCTGCGTCGGCCGGCTGTTCGATGCTAAATACCCCGACAACATCATCCGTGCAATCGGCACCATGGCCGGCGCCGAGCTGACGATCGTCGGCGATGGGCCGGCGCGCGCGCCGCTGCAGGCGCTTGTCGGCAAATTGGGACTCGCCGAACGCGTACATTTCATGCCGGCAGTGCCGAACAACGATCTTTGCGCGATGATGCCGACGTTCGACGCGTTTGCGATCCACAGCGAATACTGGGAACTGAACAAGTCGCTGCTCGAGGCGCTGTTGACGGGGTTGCCGTGCGTCGTTAATCGGCGCAAGGGTCTGCCGGTACCGGAGCTCGAGGGCGATTTCATTCTCAAGGTGGAAAACAGTGAGGCGGCCTATATCGATGTTCTGACAAGGCTGCGCAGCGATTCAGCGTTTCGCGAAGGTCTTGGTCGGCGCGCCTATGACCATGCGCAGGAGAACTGGGGGCCAGACAAGACCGAGGCCAAGTTCGCCAAAATTTACCGCGACACAATGAGAGCATGAGCGGGACCGTGGCACAGGATCTTACATTCGCGCGTTGTCTTCATACCGGCTTTCGCCCACGGGAACTTGCCTGGGACATGCGCCTGCGGCCCTACAAGATCCTCGATACGGCTTTCGAATGGATCGGCCGGGCGTTGGCGCCGCGTCAGGCTGCGTCGCTTTACGTCATCGCCGAAAAACCGACCGCCCCCCAACCAGCCTTGACCGGCGGGAGTTGATATGCAAACCCTACTCATTCCCGAACGGGACATTTTTACGCCGTCGGCGCAGACGCTGTTTGTGTTCTGTGGATTTCAAGGTGGCCAGAAGCCGCGCACCAACATTCTCTGGCGGATCGCGCGCCGCCTCCGGCTGACGGCGATCGGTGATAATGCGCGCCGCATCCGCGACTATCATGCCAATCCGCGCAGCTTTGATTACATGCTCGGTGTCGCAGCTGAATTTCGCGCCGCCAACAAGTTGACCGGTCCGGTCTATGCGATGATCGACAAGGCTTTCGCGCCGGGCAGCGAACTCGCGAATGAATCATTTGCAGCGCCGGCCGAGCAGTTTGAGTTCGGCGACGTCGAGGCGATTGATTTGTGGTCCAAGCGGAATGCGATCAAGCCGGCCGCTATCGTATTGCTCTATGCCGACGCCATCGGTCTTGGCTGCGGGAAAATACAGGATGCCGCCTTAGCTGGTTCGGCTCTGGTGGTCGTTGCCAACGGCCGCCGGCGCGCCTTCGTTCTCGACCGTTCGGCGCGCCGCGCACTCTCGTTGCGGCGTTTTCTCAGCAATTGGCGTTTTATGGAAATTTTCTTCGCGATGGCGTTCCTGGCTGTGGCGGCCGTTGGTAGCGTCATCGACGCAACGCAATCGAAAAAGGCTTGACCCGTGGCGAAACAGAACGGAATCAAAAGCGACGTCCGCGAATGGTGGGCGGCCAATCCCATGACGTATGGGTTCGAGCACGGCCTCACCGAGTACGTCGAGACCGACGGCGTGCGTCGGCAAATTCCGCTGGCTAGCCGGGAGTTCTTCGCGCAGGCGGACGACGTGTTCTACCAGTGGAATATGCCGCGCCATACGCCGCAGGCGAAGTTCGGAAAGCTATTCGATTACGACCGCTATCGGGGCGGTCGTGTGCTGGAAGTCGGCTGCGGCATGGGCTGCATGGCGATGAACTGGGCGCAGCAGGGCGCTCACGTCACCGCCGTAGATCTTAACCCGGTCGCCGTGCAGCAGACCCGTAAGCGCTTCGAGTTATTCGGGCTGTCGGCTGATATCCGGGAGGCCGACGGCGAAAGCCTGCCGTTCGAGGATGGCAGCTTCGACTATGTCTATTCATGGGGTGTCTTGCACCATTCGCCGAATACGGCGCAGTCGATCGCGGAGCTTTATCGCGTCTTGAAGCCGAACGGTCGCGTTGGCGTCATGCTCTATCACCGCAATTCTTTCCTGTTTCGCTATCTGGTCAAATACATCGAAGGGTTCCTCCATATGGAGAACCGCTTCCTATCGCCGGTAGGCCTCGGCAGCCGCTATGGTGACGGCGAACGCAAGGAAGGCAACCCGCACACCTGGCCGATCACAATCACCGAGGCAAAGCGCGATTTGTTCGCGCAATATGCCGATGTGAACGTCGATGTGTTTGGCACCGATGTGGGCTGGATACTTGATCACTGGCTGCCGGGCTTCGGCACGTCACTGCCGACGCCACTGCGGAAAGCGCTTGAGCGCCGGTTCGGCTGGAGCCTGTGGATCACGGGCCGAAAGCCGGCGAATGGTTAAGCTAGTCGCAGGGTTAAAGCAGGCTGCTCGAGCGGTGCTGCGTCGGCGCGTGCCGCATGTCTTCGAAGGGTTGTCGGCGAAGACGCGCGCACTGGCGATCAACGAGCTGCTCATCATTTTATCGTTTGACTGCGACACGCCGGGCGATGCCTTGGCGGCGCAGGCACTTGACGCGCAGCTTGCGCGGCGCGGCATTGCGCGCCACTACGCTGTGCCGGGACAGATGCTGCTCGAAGCCCGGTCGAGCTATCGGGGCTTGGCGCAGAACGGCGCCGTCTTTCTCAATCACGGCGGACGTACCCATGCTGAAAAGCAGGGTGACCGCTATGTTGCCGTAACCTTCTACGAGCAGATGACGGCGGATGACGCGGCCGCCGACATGCGCGAGGGCCATCGTATCGTCAATGATGTCATCGGCATTGCCCCGCGCGGCTTTCGGGCGCCGCATTTCGGTTCGTTCCAGCAACCGGAGCAGCGAAAACTGGTTTACGACACTGCGCGATCGCTCGGCTATCGCTTCTGCTCCGACACACTGCCGGCAAGCGCGTACGCGCGCGGCCCTGTCTTTGACGTCGGTGGCCTCTACGAATTCCCGCTAACCGGTTCGCCCACGGATCCGTATACCATTCTCGACTCATGGAATTATCTCGCAGACCGCGTCGACTACCGCTTGTTGGAAGATTTTTTCGTTCGCTTCGCTGCGACCGTCGACTTTTTCGCCGACCGGCGGCTGCCGGCTCTGCTGAACTTCTACGTCGATCCCTCACACGTCGCCAATGACAGCTATTTCCTCGATGCGGTCGACTACGCTATCGGCCGCGGCGCGCGCTTTGCCGGCTTCGAGGATGTGCTGGCGCGGATAGGCTGCGGGCCGAAGTAAATGTGCGGCATCGCGGGATATGCGGGCCTTGATCTCGCTGCGGAGCCAGCGGCAGCGCTGTTGCGCCGAATGTGCGACAGCATTCGCCATCGCGGACCCGACGACGACGGATATTTCGCCGAAAATTCAGTCGGTCTCGGCATGCGCCGGCTCAGTATTATTGACATCGCCGGCGGCCATCAGCCGATGGAAGCGGGGGACGGTCGATATCGCATTGTCTTCAACGGCGAGATTTATAACTTCCGAGAGTTGCGCGACAGGCTGGAGCAGGACGGTGAACGCTTCGCCACCCATAGCGACACCGAAGTGCTGCTGCGGCAGTTTGTTCGCCATGGCATCGCCGGGCTTTCTGCCCTCAATGGCATGTTCGCCTTCGCGGTCTGGGATGCTCGGGACAAACAGTTGACCCTGGTGCGCGACCGCATGGGCGTCAAGCCGCTCTATTATTACTGGGACGGCAAGAGATTGCTGTTTGGATCGGAGATCAAGGCGATCCTGGCGTCAGGCGTCGTCGAGCGAAAGATCGATGAGCAGGCGATCTGGGATTACCTGACTTACCGGTATGTGCCGGGACCGGGTACGATCTGGCACAATATCCGCAAGTTGCCGCCGGCGCATGTGCTATCGTTGACACTTGACGGCAGTGCGCCATCGATCGAGCGCTTCTGGGAAATTCCCTATCGCGAGGCGCCGTTGGCCGAAACCTTCGACGAGAGCACCAACCGCTTCGCAACGCTGTTCGAGGACGCGGTGCGGCTGCGCATGATCGCTGACGTGCCGGTTGGCATCATGCTCAGCGGCGGGCTGGATTCGAGCGCGGTGGCTGCTGTTGCCTGTCGTCACAACAACAATCTGAACACCTTCTCGGTCGGCTTTCGGGACGCGCCGCACACCGATGAACTGCCCTATGCCCGTCTTGTGGCGCGCCATCTCGGCACGAAGCATCATGAAATCGTAATTGGGCAGGACGAGTTCATGGACTTCCTGCCAGAGTTCGTCCGTTTCACTGACGAGCCGCTTGCCGACTTGGCGTCGGTCCCACTCTACTACGTCAGCAAGCTGGCGCGGAGCGAGGTGAAGGTTTCGTTGAGCGGCGAGGGCAGTGACGAAATCCTCGGCGGCTACGATCTCCAATTGCGCGTGCAGCAATGGGACGCGATGCGCAAAGGAGGAGGGACGTCGAATTGGCTTTCAGCGCTTCGGTCCTTTGCCCACGGTGGATACGCGCGATGGGATCAACGCGCTGCCAGCGTCCCGCCGACGATGACCGACTATATGACATCGGCGCAGAAGAGCGACCTGATGGGCCGTCCCGCGCTTCCCGAAAGCCATGCGCCGTTGCGCGCGGAGATCGCGGCGCTCGGCGAGCAGGATCCGCTGCATCAGACGCTTTACGGTTTCAGCCAGCACTGGTTGACCGAGGACCTGTTGATGAAGGCCGACAAAATGTCGATGGCGACATCGCTCGAGTTGCGCACGCCATTCCTCGACTACCGGTTGGTCGAATGGGCGGCACGCAGCCCGGCCGCCAGCAAGGCTGGTCGCGACGAGAATGGCGATTATCAGAGCAAGCGTGTGCTTCGCCGTTTCGCCGCTAGCATACTGCCGGCGGAGATCATCACCCGCCCGAAGCAGGGCTTTCCGGTGCCGGTCTATGAATGGTTGATGGGACCGCTGAAGGCGTGGGCCACTGATTTGCTGACGGGCGCTGGTGCGCGATTGCGCACGTCGATGGTGCCGGCTGCGATCGATCGTCTGCTGGCGCTCGGTACCGGAGCGCAATCCGGCCTGCTCGATCGTCACCGGCTGTGGAATTTGCTGGTCCTTGAGTTGTGGATGCGGGAGTGGAAGGCATGAGCCGGTCGTTGCTGGCGATCAGCTGGGCGATGCCTCCGGCTTTGTTTCCGCGATCGCTGCAGGTTGCCCGCAGCATGAAGGCTCTGGCCGAACTTGGCTGGCGCAGTACCGTGATCTGCGCTGAGCCTCCTCCGGACGTTACTGTCGATCCGGCACTGCAGCGACGCTATGAATCGTCCTTTCGGACCATCCGACTGTCGCCCCACGGATCAGAGCCCAAGCCGAGGCGGCTTTGGGACCGCTTGAGGACGCAGCCCGCCGTCGATCCGGATGCTCAATGGATTTCCGCTGCGACTGAAGCCGGTTTGCGAGAAGCTCATGCGGGACCATTTGAAGCGCTCATTAGTTTTGCACAGCCTTGGTCCGATCATCTGGTCGGAATGCGAATTGCCACGCAGACACGATTGCCATGGGTTGCGCATTTCAGCGACCCGTGGGCGGACAGCCCGTTTCTGAAAGACGAGGGGCAGCGGCGTCAAGCGCTTGAAGCAGAGGCGGACATCGTCGAAAGAGCAGACATAGTTGTCTTCACGGTGGATCGCATTGCCAATCTGGTCATGCGCAAGTATCCATCGCAATGGGGCGACAAGGTCCGAGTTGTACCGCACGGGTTCGAATCGCACAGTGTCTCCTCCCGTCGTCGAGACGAGACGCCCAGACCTTTGCGGCTTGTTCATGCCGGCGATTTTTACGGCATTCGAACCCCTGCATTTTTAATCGCTGCATTACAGGCCATTCACAAGCGCGCGCCCCTGGATGGAAAGCTTGAGGTCATTCTCGTTGGCTCAGTTCCGGATGACCAACAGGCCGTTGTTCGCGCGACCGGTCTCGATCGTGTCGTGCAGTTTTCCGGCCGCATCGCCAACGCCGAATGCGACGCCATTCTGGAGACTGCCGATGCATTGTTGTTGGTCGACGCGCCGGCAGCGGAAAGCGTGTTTTTGCCGAGCAAGCTGATCGACTATCTGCCGTTTGACCGCCCGATCATCGGTATCACCCCGCCCGATGGGGCGTCGGCTGACCTTCTACGATCGCTCGGATGTCCGACGGCAGCTCCGGATGATGTAAGCGCGATCGCCGCCGTGATTGAACGCTTGCTTGAACAATGGCAGGCAGGGACGCTACGGACTGAAAAATCGTTTACCACCGTAGCCTCCCAATATCACATCACTCAGACGACGGCATTGCTGGATAGAGCGATCACCGATGCGGTAAGAGCTAAGGAATTATCATGCGGCCATTAATTCACCTGGTGGCGGGTGCGCGCCCGAATTTCATGAAAGTGGCGCCCCTCTATCATGAGCTGGTGCGGCGCGGAGAGACCGATCCGCGCATTGTTCATACCGGTCAGCATTATGATGATGCGATGTCGGACGGTTTCTTCCGCGATTTGCGGATGCCGAGCCCGCATCACCACCTCGGCGTCGGCGGCGGCAGTCATGCAGAACAGACCGGGCGCATCATGCTGGCGTACGAAAATCTCTGTCTCGAAAGCCGGCCCGATTGGACCGTCGTAGTTGGCGACGTCAATTCGACGTTGGCCTGCGCGATCACAGCCAAGAAGCTGTGCATTCCGCTCGCGCATCTGGAAGCGGGCCTGCGCAGTTTTGATCGGACAATGCCGGAAGAGATCAATCGTGTCGCGACCGATGCAATTGCCGACCTCTTGTGGACCCCGTCGCCGGATGCAGACCTCAACCTGCGCAATGAGGGCGTCCCCACAAGTCGCATCAAGATGGTCGGGAACATCATGATCGACGCCTATGTGATGCTGCAGGACGCCATCGGAAAGCTCACCGCCTATCGCGAGTTCGAAGTCAAAGCAGGCGAATACGGTGTTGTGACATTGCACAGACCGGTCAATGTCGACAACGCGGCCTCACTCGCGGTGCTGGTTAACGAACTGGAAAAGGTCGCGAAGGTTCTGCCGTTGATATTCCCGGTGCATCCGCGTACGCGGGCGAGGCTGGAAGCTGCCGGCTTCTGGCCCCGGCTGCTCGCATCAGGCCTGCATGTCTGCGAGCCAGTCGGCTACGTTGGTTTCATGAGTCTGGTTTCGAACGCCAAGCTTGTCGTCACCGACTCCGGCGGCGTACAGGAAGAGACGACTTATCTTGGCATTCCGTGCCTCACCGTACGCGACACCACCGAGCGGCCAATCACACTAACCGAAGGCACCAATCGGCTGATCGCGCCGGGTGATATTGCAATATCGGTCGCAGACGCGATGAGCGGCGCGTTTCCGCGCGGCAAGCGGCCGACGCTATGGGACGGTTACACCGCTGCGCGGGTGGCCGATAGTCTTGCAGAGGCCGTGGTAAAGTAATGGCGATCGATCCATCGTTTGTGACTCGTCTCGCGTGTCCTACTCATCGTCAATCTTTGGCCTTGGTAGCGGGGGACCGGCTAAATTGCCCGCGCGGTTGTAGCTTTCCAATCGTGCTGGACATTCCGCGGTTCGTGCCCAAAAGCGGCTATGCCGATGCATTTGGCCTGCAATGGAACAGATTTCGAAAGACGCAACTCGATTCCTATACGGGAACGACGATTTCGCTGGACCGGCTACGGCGATGCGTCGGTGGAGATCTATCGGTCCTACGTGGCAAGTCGGTGCTCGAAGTCGGCTGCGGCGCGGGCCGCTTTACCGAAATCTTGCGTGCGCACGGCGCACAAGTGTTATCGCTCGACCTGTCGAGCGCGGTCGAGGCAAACCTAGTCAATTATCGCGAACAGGCCGGCGCCGCAGCGTCAAACAACTACATTTGCCAGGCAAGCATGTTAGACGCGCCGGTGGCGCCGCGTTCCGTCGATGCCGTCATTGCGCTCGGCGTTGTGCAGCACACGCCGAATTCGGAAAGTACTGTGCAAGCGCTGGCCGACTATGTGAAGCCGGGTGGTGAACTCGTTATCGACCATTACGGGCTCGACTATAATGTTGAGTGGCCACGGCGTCTGATGCGGCGGTTTCTGCTGGCACTGCCCGCGCGCTGGGGCTCGCCGATTGCGCTTACAGCGTCACGGGCGCTGGTCCAGGTGCATCGCCTATTCTGGCGGCGAGGCCGCATTGCGCGCATTGCGCGCGCGCGGCTGCAAAAGATCTCGCCGTTGGTTGACTATTATGACAGCTATCCCCAATTGCCGCGAGCGATCCTGGTCGAATGGTGCGTGCTGGATACCCACGATACCGTCACGGATTTTTACAAGCACCTGCGCAGCCTCGATCAGGTTTGCGCTATGGTCTCCAACGCTGGCCTCGAAATCGTGCGCGCCGCGCATGGCGGAAATGGCGTCGAAGTACGCGCTCGCCGGCCACCGGATTCTGAATAGACATGTGCGGCATCGCCGGAATCTTTGGTCGCCCCGGGCGCGACATCGTTGGCACGATGACGAACGCTTTGCGGCATCGGGGTCCTGACGGTCATGGCCTCGTTGTCGATGACAAGGCGGCTTTCGGCCACGCGCGGCTCTCGATCATCGATCTTAGCACGGCGGCCTCGCAACCGATGGTCAGCGGCGATAACAAGGTGTGGCTCACCTTCAATGGCGAGATTTATAATTTCCAGGCATTGCGTGACGAACTCGTAGCGAGCGGCGTTGTCTTTCGTACCCATTCCGACACCGAAGTGATTCTCGCGCTTTACTTGCGCGATGGTGATCGTCTGGTGGCAAAGTTGCGCGGCATCTTCGCTTTCGCGATATATGACAAGCGCGGTGGGCCCGGTAAGGAAAGGTTGCTGCTGGCGCGGGATCATCTGGGCATCAAGCCGCTTTATCATGCACAGAGTTCGCAAGGGCTGGTGTTTGCCTCCGAGATAAAGGCGATGGTCAAGGCGCTTCCTGACCGCATGATCGATCCATCTGCGTTGCGCCAGCTGCTGGCCTGGGGATCGGTCTGTCAGCCACGTACCATCGTTGCCGGGGTCTCAATGCTGCCTGCGGGCCATACTCTCGTTGCCGAAGGTGGACGAACGGTGGTCGAGCCCTATTGGCAGCCGGGACTTGATCGCGTCGCAGGCCTGCGCCGCCGGTCTTACGCTGATCTGGTTGACCTCGCCGAAGCCAAGCTCACGGAGGTCCTCGATTCGCAACTGGTCGCCGACGTTCCGGTCGGTGCGTTTCTTTCGGGTGGGATTGATTCCTCGCTGCTCGTCGCCCTGATGGCGCGGCGGCACACCGGGGCGGTGCGTACATTCTCGGTTGGCTTTGAGCAGGCTTCGGGAGTCGACGATGAAACCGATGATGCCGCAGAGGTCGCAACTTTTCTCGGTACTGACCATAGCCGGATTATCGTCACCGCGGCCGATGCGGCCGCCAGCATTCGCGCGATTGCCCGCGATCTCGATCAGCCGACGGTCGACGGCGTCAATTCGTGGTTCGTTTCTCGCTCAGCCGGCAGCGCCGTCAAAGTTGTAATATCCGGGACCGGCGGTGACGAGCTGTTCGCCGGTTACCCTTGGTATACCGCACTGTCTCGGTATGATCGTCTGTCGCGCACACCCGGGCACAAGGCGAGGGCGCTGGCGCGGTTTCTGCTGGGGAGGAAGCGCACCGAAAGTTTTGTCGGTGCTTACGCCGACCAGTATCATATCTTCGGCGCCAACGACGCAGTGCGTTACCTGTCGCCGCAACTACGGTCGAAAGTCGGCGTAATCGGATCTGAAGCTGATCTTGGCCAGGCGGACATCCTCGCCGAGGGTACGCCGATCGAGCGCACAACCGCCTTGTGTCTGGGGAACTATACCCGGAACCAATTGCTGCGTGACATTGATGCGGGCTCAATGGCGCATGGCCTTGAGGTGCGGGTACCCTTTCTTGATCACGAGCTTGCCGACTTCGCGTTGTCTTTACCAGATCTGGCGAAAGTTCGACCGGGGGCTTCAGTGACCGGTAGCTATGAGGCCAGCGGACTGAAGCGCATTTTGGTCGATATCGGTCGGCGCTATCTTCCTCCTGAATTTCCAGGCCGCGCAAAAAAAGGCTTCACCTTGCCCTTCGACCGCTGGTTACGCGGATCGCTGGCGAGCGTGATGTCGGACTGCCTCTCGGCTGAAACGGTCGCGCGACGTGGTCTGTTCGATGTGCAAGGGGCCGCTGAATTAGCTGACAATTTCAAGCAGGGTCGTATCGGCTGGACGAGGCCCTGGCTCTTGATGATGACCGAACTCTGGTGCCGGGAGTGTCTCGATTGAGCAAGAAGGCTGACTTCCAAGACCGGCACACAGGCCGCCCGAAGATTCTGTTCGTCGGTGAAATTCACTCGACACACGCTCAAACTTGGATCGAGACGCTGCGAGGCGAACAGTTCGACATCCGCGCGCTCGCCCTGACGACGGACGATGTGCCAAAATCGTTCCCGTATCCATTCGACGCACCGCGCCGGAGGATCCCGCGCCCGGCTTTGCGGGCCGGAGCTACGATTTTAGAGCGCGCAGTATCGCGATGGAAACAGGTCAGAAGCACTTCACTCTATTTTTATGATAGGATCGCCTTTGGCGACCAGGCCACCGCTCATTTGTTCAAACGAATTGTTCGAACTTGGCAGCCGGACATTATCCACTGCCTAGGCCTTTTGGCTGCAGGCCGTTTCGTTGTCGAGAGCCTTCGAGGCGAAGATCTCCGAAAAAATAGTAAGTTGGTGATTCAGCTTCGCGGCGGGTCCGACCTGGCGCTCAATCATGCCGATGCGGAATTGGCGCCGAAATTGGCTGATGCATTGCGTGACGCGGACGAGATCTTAAGCGATAACGTGGTCAACTTCGAGCTCATGCGCCGGATGGGGCTGACCGTGCAGCCGCCGGCCGGCCTTGAACGTGTCCCGGGCACCGGCGGCATAGATCTTGGCCTGCCAGTGTTTAACAATCTGAAGCCGGCCTCCCAGCGCCGCATCATTCTTTGGCCGAAAGCTTACGAGAGTCCATGGTCCAAGGGGATGCCAGTCCTGGAGGCGTTAAAGCTGGCCTGGGAGCGTATGCTGCCGTTTCATCTCCATATGGTTATGGCAGTGAATGAATTGCCGAGTTGGATCGCTTTGCTCCCCGAAGAAATGCGGCAGCACATTACGATGCATCGCCACATTCCACGCGATCGCCTATTCGAATTGATGCGTGAAGCGCGAATCATGCTGGCGCCGTCGTTGATCGACGGAACTCCGAATGTAATGTGGGAGTCGATGGCGGCGGGCGCAGTTCCTTTGGTGTCGCCGCTCGATACCATTACGCCTCTCGTGAAGGACGGCGAAAACGTGGTGATGGCGCGCAATCTCTATCCTCAGGAAATCGCCGATGCGCTGGTTCGAGCGATGACGGATGATGCGCTCGTTGACCGCATAGCCACAACAAACAGGCGGGTCGTCTCCGGGCTTGCCGGTCGGGAGATCTTCCGGCCAAAGATCTTGGACTTTTATCGTTCTGTGGCCGCAAGCAATCGTATTTGCAGTTAGATCGAAAGAGGCAAAGCAATCGAACATCACGAGCGACGCACGATCCTGTGTCGAGCGTGGATAGCATCCGTCGCGCTGCTACGTTCTCGGCGGGCAGATCAAATCACGCAACGTGTCTTCACGAACGATGCAAGCGCCTTGGCTGGGAGTAAGTCGCTGCGGGAACAAAATAAACCCGGGCTGCCGCGATACCCGACGCCTTGGCCGCGAAGGCCAGACATTGTTCGATCTGCGGGCGTTTGCGAAAGAGTTTCAATAAGGAGCTGTATCGGCTAAATCTTGCTTTGTATATGTAGATGATGATACCCGGCCTGCTAGCCTTGGCGCCCACCGTCTGTCCCTCACAAAACAAAAGTCCATGTTCTCAGCTTCGTTGAATAATCTCAAAATTGGTGTTGTCGGCCTTGGCTATGTTGGATTGCCGCTGGCCGTTCATTTCGCGCAACATGTTTCCGTCGTTGGCTTCGATATCAGCGGAAAGAGAGTTGCCGAGTTGAAAGCAGGCCAGGATCGCACCCGGGAGGTGAGCCCGGCTGAGCTTAGAGAAGCGCGCAACCTGAGCTTTTCCACCGATCCGCAAGACCTCGGCTCGGTGAATTTTTTCATTGTGACCGTGCCGACGCCGATCAATCATGCGCTTCAGCCGGATCTGAGCATGCTCGAGAAGGCCTCAGCAGTCGTTGGACAAGTTCTGAAGAAGGGCGACATCGTCGTCTATGAATCGACCGTTTATCCAGGCGCGACCGAAGAGTGCTGCGTTCCGATCCTGGCCAATGTTTCCGGGCTGGTCTTCAATGAAGACTTCTTCGTTGGCTACTCGCCTGAACGGGTCAATCCGGGCGACGGCGGGCATCGCCTGTCCCAGATCATGAAGATCACGTCAGGCTCGACGCCGGAAGCTGCTCATTTCATCGACCAAGTGTATTCGCAGATTATTACCGCCGGCACTCACAAGGTCAGCTCGATACGTGTGGCTGAAGCTTCCAAAGTGATCGAGAACATTCAGCGCGACGTCAATATTGCGCTCGTCAACGAGCTCGCGCGGCTGTTCAAGAAGATGGATCTGGAAACGCGCGAAATTCTTGAAGCGGCGGGAACGAAGTGGAATTTCCACAAATACGTTCCGGGATTGGTCGGCGGCCACTGCATCGGCGTCGATCCATATTATCTGACCCATAAAGCACAGTCGATTGGCTTCCATCCCGAGATCATTTTGGCCGGTCGACGGATCAATGACGGTATGGCCGAGTGGGTTGCATCCGATGTGATCAGAACAATGGCGCGCCGCAAGCTGCAGGTAGGAGAAGCGCGCATTCTCGTTATGGGCGTTACTTTCAAGGAAAATTGCCCGGATATCCGTAACAGCAAGGTGGTCGACTTGGTCCGCGAGCTTAAAGCGCTTGCTGGAGACGTGGCGGTCTACGACCCGGTTGTAGATCCGGGCGATGTTCGAGAAGAATTCGGGATCGAACTGCTTGCCGATCTCGGCGAGCGCAAGTTCGAAGCGATCGTCCTTGCCGTGCGCCACGACCAAATTGTCGGGCTGGGGCCGGAGCGCCTCCGATCGATGCTGGTCCCGAATGGCATCGTTTATGATCTCAAGCAGGTGTTGCCGGTTGAAGCGACTGACGCACGGGTTTGACCATTGATAATGGTCGTGTGAGGGGCCTATCCAGGCCTGCTGTTTCGATAGCGGCGCAAGCCGAAAGGTTATCTTCTGGATCTAAAAATGAGGCTTTCATTGGAGCGTTGGGAAAACAGCGTTTGCGTCTGATGCACGGACGCGTGCTATCTGGCGTGGCATTGTGATCTGCCCCCACGCAAGTGGTCCTCCCTGAAGTATAAGTGGCGGCTGCGATTGCCATATCTCGTGTGCTGCAAGATACTGCCATCCGTCGCGGCACAACGTCGTGTTCAGGGTTGAAATCCCAATATCCAGATCGAGAATCTCGAGATCGCTATATGATTGTTTCTCATCCTCTAGTGACGATTGTAATCCCGGTCTACAACGGAGCGAATTTTCTCGCCGAAGCGATTGATAGCGCGCTGGCTCAGACTTATCCGAACATTGAAGTTCTGATTGTCAACGACGGATCCAACGATGGGGGTGCAACGGAAGACATCGTTCGATCCTATGGATCGAAAGTTCGTTATATAAGCCAGCCGAATGGCGGCGTGGCATCGGCATTAAACACCGCAATTGCCGAAATGAAGGGCGAATACTTTTCTTGGCTCAGCCACGACGATTTGTATGTTCCGCAAAAAGTGGCGCGGGAGATGGAAGTTCTGCTGAACTCCGGCGCAACTCGAACGGTCGTCTATAGCGGTTATCGGGTGTTCGGAAGCCTGTCGGAAACAAGAGACTTTTTGCCGGGGAAAATTCGTCCCGAACAGTTTCGGTATTGGATAACGGTTGAGAACTCTCTGCACGGATGCACTCTGTTGATACCGAAGACGGCATTTGACGAGTGCGGAACGTTCAATGAATCGCTTCGCACCACGCAGGACTATGATCTCTGGTTTCGGATGGCGGCGAAGTTTGATTTCATTCTCCTGCCCGAAGTTCTCGTCAAAGCGCGCAGCCATCCCGATCAAGGGACTATGAAATTGGCGGGGACAGCGCTCGCGGAATGCGATCGTCTGCTGACCGGATTTGTCAACGAGCTTAGCCGTGACGAAGTTCTCGCAGCTGGCCAAACCAATTCTGTTGCGGCTTACGCCGTGATTGCTCGCAGCATGTCGCGGAGGGGATTTCGCCAAGCGTACCGCAGCGCGGTTTCCAAGTCGGTGAGTGAGTTTGTTTCAATGAACATGGGCGAGCGGCTATCGGCCGTTTCATCGCTCGTGCGGTTAGGCGCATCCGGTTTCGCCAGGAGAGGGATTTTGGGCTCAATCTTGAGAGTCATGCGGCAGGCCGTCGGGACAGTACTTCCGGCAGGTGCAAAGAAGGTGCTCAGGCAATACCTGTCGCCCTCACCTGATAAAAAGACGCTCTCGCGAGAGGATACAGTCCGCGATCTTTCGCTGAAGGACAAGTTCGCCCAAGTCTATGCAGAAAACATTTTTGGCGGCGCCGACTCCCGTTCGGGGGCTGGCTCGGACCTGCTGCAGACCGAGATCATACGCCGCGAAATCCCTCGCTTGCTGCGCGAGCATTCCGTCAATTCGATGCTGGATGCGCCGTGTGGCGATTGGTTTTGGATGCGTGAGGTCGACCTCGGCATCGAGCGTTATGTTGGCGCTGATATTGTTGCGGATATGATCGGGGTCAACAAAAGCAAATTCGGACGAAGCGGGATCGACTTCGTATGTCTGGATTTGTCAAAGGACAAGTTGCCGAAGGTGGATCTGGTTTTTTCGCGTGACTGTCTTGTTCATCTGTCATTCGAGGACGCTTCTCAAATGTTGAGCAATTTCAAGTCGTCGGGGGCGACGTACCTGCTCACCACGACGTTCACGGACCGGTCTTCCAATTTGGATTTGGGGAGTGGCTTCTGGCGTCCGTTGAACATGCAGCGAGCACCGTTCAATTTTCCGCCGCCGATCAAGCTGATCAACGAAGGCTGCACGGAGGGAAACAATCTCTTCACCGATAAGTCGCTTGGATTGTGGCGGTTGCAGGATATTCCAAGTGCTGCCAAAGGCGGCTCATGACTGATCCGCAGAAGAAGCCGAAGATTCTGTTCGTTGCGATGCAAGCCAGCCCTCACGCTTCTCGTTGGATCAATATGATTGCGGACCAAGGGTGGGATCTACATCTTTTTCCAGTCAACTCTATGCCGATGCATGGGGGGTTGAGGAATATCACAGTCCATCAGCCCTTGATGCCGGTAAGCTGGCGGTCCCCGTTCAGATTTATCAGGCATCATATCGGGGCGCTTTTGGGGAAGTCCGGAAACGCTCGACAGGCATCGTCTGCCCGGGAAAAGGGAATTTTTCCGGTTCCGATGCTGCGACCATTCTTGCGGCTTGCGGGAATCTTCAAGGTGTCACTGGGGGTATCGGGCGCACAAGCGCCAATCCTGTATGGTCCCAGGATGCTTGCGCTTCTGATTGATAGGCTGAAGCCGGATCTCATCCACTCGATGGAGTTTCAGCACTGTAGCTACAATGTGATGATGGCCAGACAGATTGTCGGGAAAAAACGCTTTCCGAAGTGGCTTGCGACGAACTGGGGTAGCGACATTTATCTCTACCGACATGATGCGGCGCATAACAAGCAGATCCGGCAATTGCTGTCCGAGATAGACTACTACAGTTGTGAATGCAGACGCGACATCGAGATCGCCCGCGAAATGGGGATGACGGCGGAAGCCTTACCTGTCAGGCCAAACTCCGGCGGGTTCGATCTTCAGGATATTGGAAGGCTACGGTCCTCGACGCCTCCCTCCGAACGGCGCTTGATCGCGGTCAAAGGATATGAGCATTTTGCTGGAAGAGCGCTTATCGCATTGGACGCAATCGCGGCGACGGCTGAGATCTTGAAGGATTACAGGATCGTGGTCTACTCGGCCACTCCGAACATCCATGCGAGAGTTCAGGAATTGCGAAACGTACATGGCCTGAATATCGAAATCATGCCCCATGCTTCGCATGAAGAGATGTTGCGTTTGTTTGCCGCCGCGCGCTGCTATCTCGGTGTCAGCACATCGGACGGGATCAGTACATCGATGCTTGAGGCGCTGGCGATGGGAGCATTCCCGATCCAGACGAACACTGCCTGCTGCGACGAGTGGATTGAGGACGGAGTCAGTGGATTTTCGATTCCACCCGATGAGATTGGCGTTATTTCGAATCGCATACGGCAGGCGGTATTGGACGACGCTTTGGTCGATCGAGCAGCCGTTCTCAATTGGGAGTTAGTCGAGCGGCGTCTTAATACTGAGGTGCTGAAAATCGGCGTCGTTAACGACTACAAAGAGATGCTAGCAGCGGAAATGCGCAGAGATTCGAGCGAGCGCTAGTGGATATTTTGGTCGTCAGTCAGCATTTTTGGCCGGAAAACTTTCGGATCAATGCGCTTGTGGGAGCGCTTCATGATGCGGGCTGCCGTGTCACCGTCCTGACTGGCCAACCGAACTATCCTGACGGAAAAATATTTCCCGGATATGGCGCTTGGCGCATAGGGATGCAGACGCATCCGGCCGGCTATCCGATCATGCGTGTTCCCGTTGTGCCTCGTGGGAGCGGGAGCGCGCTTCGACTGGGGCTTAATTATCTTTCGTTTATCGGCACTTCGATTTTGTTCGGCGGCTGGAAACTGCGGAAATCCAGATTTGATGTTGTGTTCGTATATGGACCATCTCCGGCCCTGCAGGCGCTCACGGGGGTATACTTCGGGGCGATTCACCGGATCCCTCTGATCTTCTGGGTGCAGGATCTTTGGCCGGAGAGCCTGTCTTCCACCGGCTATGTCCGCAATCGTTTTATTCTCGGCGGTGTCGCTAAAATCGTGAACTGGATCTATCGGCGCTGTGACCTCATTCTGGTTCAGTCGCGTAGTTTCCTTGCGCATGTGACCAGCGTGTCGGGATCGACACCTGTGATTTACTATCCAAATCCGGGCGATGTAAAATCGGATCCGGCGGTCGTCGGGACTTTCGATCCCGTCCGAATTCCTGATGGGTTCAATGTCGTTTTCGCAGGGAATGTTGGCACCGTGCAGTCAGTCGACACGATCCTTGATGCGGCTGGGCATCTTGCCTCGGCACCCGATGTGAATATCGTCATACTGGGTAACGGGAGCAAGTTCGACTGGACGGCGGAAGAGGTCAAAAAGCGATCCTTGTCGAACGTCCATCTTCTCGGTCGCGTTGGGCCTGATGCCGCGATTGAGGCCATGAGCCGTAGCGATGCCCTTCTGATTACGCTGAACGATAGCGAGGGTCTAAACAGGACGGTCCCCAGCAAACTATCCACCTATCTCGGCGTGGGAAAGCCCGTCCTCGCATCCATGAACGGAGAGGGGGCGGATATTGTAAAGGCCTCGGGGGCGGGGATCGTTTGCAAGGCGGAAAATGCTGAAGAATTGGCCAAGGCTATTCTCCAGATGCGAGATATGCCAAAAGAGGCGAGACATGCGATGGGTCTGGCCGGTCGGCGGTGGTATGACAAGCACTTCGAATTAGGGACGTTAACCCATACCCTGATCCATCACTTCAGGGAGACGGCAGCCCGGTACAAGAACCAGCGAGACGCGGCGAATGACTGACGGCGGACAAAAAACGGTTTTGGTGTTGGGCGCGACCGGCATGCTGGGACATACCGTTTTACGAGATTTCGCGGTAGATGAGCGCTTCCGGGTTTATGGATCGGCGCGTTCCGATCGGCTATTGGGTTCTTTGTCCGCTTCTGTGCGGGATCGGATTGTTGGCAACGTGAACGTGGAAGATACCGACAGCCTGCTCAAGCTATTCGATCAGGTAAAGCCCGACGTTGTTGTCAATTGTATCGGTCTGGTCAAACAGCTTGCGGACTCGAACGATCCACTGCTGGCAGTGCCGATCAATACCATCTTGCCTCATCGTCTTGCCAGGCTTTGCGCGGTGGTCTCGGCCCGGTTTGTTCACGTCAGTACGGACTGCGTCTTCGATGGAAAGAAGGGCGGGTATGTGGAAACGGACCCTGCTGATGCTCAGGATCTCTATGGCCGTTCAAAGCATATGGGCGAGGTTGATTACGCGAACGCGATCACGTTGCGGACATCCATTATCGGTCCTGAACTGGGAAGCGCGGTTGGGCTCCTCGGCTGGTTTCTGAAAAGCGAGGGCCAAGTCTCAGGATTCAACAAGGCCGTGTTCTCCGGTTTTCCGACTGTCGAGTTGAGTCATATCATCCGAAACCACGTGATTTCTCGGCCTCAAATGCGCGGCCTGTATCATGTGGCAGCGGCGCCCATCAACAAATACGATCTGCTGTGCCTTGTAGCGCAAGTCTACGGGAAGAAGATCGAGATTACTCCGGACAGTAAATTGGTGATCGATCGCTCGCTGAATGCTGACCGTTTCAACATGGAAACTGGGTATCGCCCGCCTGATTGGATGTCATTAATCAAGAAGATGCATGCATTCGGTTAGTGTGGACTGCAAATCGGGAAACTGACATGTTCAAGGATAAAACGCTTCTCATCACGGGAGGTACCGGCTCTTTTGGCAATGCCGTTTTGAAGAGCTTTCTGGATATCGATTTTGCGGAGATCCGCATTTTCAGCCGTGATGAGAGCAAGCAGCATGAGATGCGCAATCGGATCAACAATCCGCGCGTGAAGTTCTTTATCGGTGATGTTCGGAACTATGACTCGGTGAAGGATGTCGTCCGTGGATCGAACTACATCTTTCACGCAGCCGCGCTGAAGCAGGTTCCGAGCTGCGAGTTCTTTCCGATCGAGGCTGTCCGAACCAACATTCTTGGTGCGGAGAATGTTATGCGCGCCGCTTTGGAACATGAAGTGGAGCGCTGCGTCGTTCTTAGCACCGACAAAGCGGTTTACCCGATCAACGCCATGGGAATGTCCAAGGCGATGATGGAAAAGGTGATGGTCGCGATGGCTCGCCATTCTCATCAAGGTAAGACGGTTCTGTGCGCCACTCGTTATGGCAACGTCATGGCGTCGCGTGGGTCGGTTATTCCGCTGTTTCTCGCTCAGTTGCAGAGCGGGCAGCCGCTCACGATTACGGATACCAACATGACGCGATTTTTGATGTCGCTGCCGGATTCGGTGCAGCTTGTACTTCATGCGTTCCAGCACGCACAGCCGGGCGATATATTTGTTCAGCAAGCCCCGGCGTCCACGGTAGGAGATCTGGCAATCGCTATGCGCGAGATGCTTGGTCTAAAGAACGAGATCAATGTGATTGGGACGCGTCATGGCGAGAAGCTGTACGAAACGCTGGTGTCGCGTGAAGAGATGGCGGTCGCGCAGGATATCGGAGGCTACTACCGGATACCGGCGGATATGAGAGACCTCAACTACAACAGCTTCTTTGTTGAAGGCGATACGGAGATCGCGAAGAAAGAGGATTACACCTCGCACAACACCCGACGCCTGAATGTCGCGGAAGTGAAAGAGGTTCTCAAGAAGTTGGACATCATGTCAGGTTTCGTCAATGCTTAAGGTTATGACGATCGTCGGCACGCGGCCGGAGATCATCCGGCTCTCGCGTGTCATTGCTAAGCTCGATCAGTATACAGAGCATACCCTTGTTCATACGGGGCAGAATTACGACTACGAACTGAACGAGGTCTTTTTCCAGCAATTGGGCATTCGCAAGCCGGATGCTTTCCTCGATGCCGCCGGTAAGAATGCGGCTGAGACGATCGGGCAGGTGATCATTAGTTCTGATCAGGCCCTCGAAAAGTATTCGCCTGATGCGGTTTTGATTCTGGGTGACACAAACAGCTGCTTGTCGGCCATCGCGGCGAAGCGGCGGAAAATTCCGATCTTCCATATGGAAGCAGGAAATCGCTGTTTCGATTTTCGTGTGCCTGAGGAGATCAATCGACGGATCGTGGATCACACGGCCGATATCAACCTGACATACAGTGCGATTGCACGAAGCTACCTGCTACGTGAAGGATTGCCGCCAGACCAGGTGATCAACACGGGCAGTCCAATGCGCGAGGTCATCGAATATTACCGCAAGGGTATCGATGGCTCCGACGTTCTAGCTCAGTTGGGACTCACTCAACATGGCTACTATCTAGCGAGCTTCCATCGCGAGGAGAATGTTGACGGCCAGGATCGTCTGGCGAAGGTGATCCAGATATGGAACACGCTGGCGGAAACCTATAAGCGGCCCGTCATCGTATCGACTCATCCGCGTACACGGAAGCGGCTCGATGACCTCGGCCAGAAGACTCACCCGCTGGTGGCGTTCCACAAGCCTTTCGGATTTCTCGACTACGTCAAGCTGCAAACTGAATCGTTGGCAGTTCTTTCCGATAGCGGCACCATCACCGAGGAGTCATCCATCCTGAATTTTCCGGCGCTCAATATGCGTGAGGTTCAGGAGCGGCCGGAAGGCATCGAGGAAGGGGCTGTCATGTTCATAGGCTTGAGCGTCGATCGAATGCTGCAGGCCTTGAAGATTCTGGAGGATCAACCACGCGGTCAGGATCGTGGCCTGAAGCTGGTCGACGACTATGCCGCCGACAACGTCTCGGACAAGGTGCTCCGGATCATCCTGAGCTATACGGGCTTTGTCCGGCAAAGGGTCTGGTCGTCGGCCTATGACTGATAGCAGCGGCCAACCAATTCCAGGGGCTCACCGTTCTTCTGTTTGGTGATATCCCGATAGGACCAGAGAACTCTGCGATATGACTGAGCGGAATCAGAGTCTCGACGGGTTGCGGGGCATTGCGGTGATCCTGACGTTTCTTGTCCACTATTGCGGGGCCTATCTGACCAAGTTTCGCGGCGGAAATCCCAATGAGATTGCTTTCGCAGGTTGGTCAGAGACCTTCGATAAAGTGCTATACTGGCTTTTTCATAGTCACCACGGCGTCTACATTTTCTTCCTGCTGAGCGGTTTTCTGATCGCCAGAATTGTAAGCAACGAAGGGTTCGACTATCGCAACTTTGTCGTTCGCCGGGTGAAGCGGATTTATCCCGCGTTCTTGCTTGTGCTGGCGGCGTGTCTGTTCATCACCGCCCTGGCCAAAGGAACTTTTCCTGGCTGGATTAATCTCGCTGAGAACCTGATCTTTCTCAATGGCGCTCCCGGCCTGAACGTGCCGGGCATTGTCTTCAACAATGTCACCTGGTCGCTGTTCTACGAGATGACCTTCTATCTGGCATTTCCGATTGTGCTTGCGATGAGTCGAGCAATCCGGACGCCAGCGCTTCTTACGGCAATGATCGCTGGCGTTCTGGTCCCATATGCACCGATGTACATGGGCGTTTACTCGGAGTTCTACCTCTTCCTGTTTGCAGGAGCGATAATTGGGCTATTGCCACTATCGAAGTTAACGTGCATTGCGCGGCTGATCCCCGACGCCGCCGTCATTCTGTTTTATCTAACGGTCACATCGCTTGCGACGTTGAATTATCTGACGGCCACCCAGTTTATCTGGCTATTTTCAGCCGCGGGCATGGTGATACTCTGTAAGGCTATTACAGGAACGGGAGTGATTGCTCGCATGCTTTCGTTCCAGCCCCTGGTCAGGCTCGGTCGAATTTCATACTCGTTCTATCTTGTCCACTCGATTGCGCTGATCGCCCTACTTACGTTGTCGTCTCGAATCTGGATTCCGATACTTGGGCCAATCGGCAACGCCATCTACCTTGGCTTGGCCGGATTTGCTGCATCTTTGGCTATGGGATGGGCCTCATACATGATTGCTGAACGATCTTACTTTAAGGATCGGGAGTCTTTGCGCATCACCCAGCTGGGCATGTCCCTGCGTGGATCCAGTAACCAATCATAAGTTTCGGCATACTGCTGGATGATTGGCGCCCAGAGGAAGCGAGACCGCGCGTAGGCGCCGGCGCGCTCCCTCATTTGCGAAATCTGCTCGGCGTCAAGCGACATGGCCTGTTCAAGCGCGCGCCGTAATTGCGCTACGTCATTGTTTATGATCCAGCCAATCCCGACCGAAACGATCTCGCTCCACGGTGTGGCTTTCGTGGTGATGGCCGGAAGTCCCGACAGAAGCGCCTCTGCAACGGTGATGCCGAAGTTTTCGGAATAAGACGGGAGCACATAGATGGACGAAGTCCGGTACTTTTCCCATTTCTCTTCGTCAAATAGCGGCCCGAGAATTTGGACGCTGTCGCTCAGATCCAGCGAGAAGACGAGGCTTTCGAGAAATGTGCGATAGGCGTCGGTCCCATAGCCGTGAATGTGAAGCTGATGGCCGCGGCGATCTGTCAGATCGTGCCACGCCTGTAGCAGGTCGGGGATGCCCTTCTTTTCCGACAGGCGTGAAAGGAACAAGACGACTTTCTCGCGATCCTGCCCAACAGCGACGCTGGTTGCGGCATCATGCTCGCCGACATCAATCCCGACGGGGAGGATTGCAATAGGCGCGGTCAGACCCTGATTTCGAAAGTTGTCGTGCTCAATTTGAGTGCTGGCAACGAGCAGGTCGGCGTTCTGCAGCATTGCCTTTTGATAGAGGTACCACGCCGGTAGCTTCTTCCATCGTTTCGATCTGAATGCCCAGGGCTCCAAGGCGCCGTGCGGACTGACGACGATCTTTGCTCCACGTGCTTTCGCCAGCCGGTAGGCTCGCAGTTCAAACGGCGTCCACAGCCCGTGGATATGGACGATGCCGCTCATCACCTCGGGTGCAAGATGCTTTAATCCGTCGCCACGTGAGCCGGCTTCGTGGAGATTTTTCAATGGCTGTTCTGGCGGAAGCCCGGTGACGAGGTGGGTGTCGAAGCGATCTCCCAGGCGCTGATGGGCCGTCAGCGCTACGCTGGCCATGCCTGCGCCTGTCCTGCTGGCGTCACACACTATCGTCGTGATCGTCGGCTTTCTTTTCATCGCTAGAGTGCCGGACGCCTGGATTTCAACCAGCGGAAAATCAGCGATGCTAGCCCGCGCCGCGTCCATACGAGATGGTCGATCTGAGGAACATCGCCATCGCCGAGTGTGTGATCTTGCGGATCGACCGCATCCTCGCGCGCGGCGCCGATAAAATCTCTAAAATCATGTGCCATGGCCTCGAGTGTGAAGTCGTTTACGAACGAACGCTGGGCGGCTGTCGCCATTCTTTGATAGATAGCCGAGTCTTGCGATAATCGTTCGATTTCAGACAGAATGCCCTGTGCTGCCAGATCGGCAACCACGACACCGCACTCCTTTTGCGCGATATACTTTGCTGGCGGAGAAAACTCCGGCCCGTGAAAGATGACAGGTCTACCTGCCGCCAGATACAGCACGAGCTTGCTGGGAAAACTGTAACGCGAGACGTCCTCCATCGACGGATCGAACGGATAGGGACAGTAGAGGAAGTCACAGCCTGAGAGAATATCGATCGCGTCGTTTTGCGACTTCCAGCCAAGAAACGTGACCTTGCCCGAGACGCCCGAAGGGGGTGGCTTGGAGCCCATCGCGATAATCCGGACCGGGCGTCCCGCAACCGTCCAGAGCGCTGCATCGAGGCGTTTAACGAGTTCGTGCCATTCGTTGGCGGCGTAAAACTGTCCTGCCATGCCAATCGTGAGCGTGTTTCCAATTGCGATATCCGGCGAGCGGGCCATTGCCTTTGGCAGGCTGGACAGGATCGGAATCGCTTTGACGCCGAAGCGCTGGTGGTATTCGTCCGCCATCGGCCGCGACGCCGCTGCAACCGAGGCGCTTTTTTGAATGGCGTCGTTGAACAGGAGTTGTGTACTCTGAGCCGTCAATGGATCAATTCCATTCGCTTTGATCCACCAATTGAAGACATCCCAAACGTGAGAATGAAGCGGCACTTTCAATTCATCAGCGACGGCCAGCGCCAGCCTGATATTGGTTTGCCCCTGAAGGACAGCCCAGACCCTATCGACCTTGTGTTTACGTCCGAATTCAACAGCTGCAGCGACCAGTGCCTTGATGCGGCGCTTT
The DNA here is from genome assembly GCF_049747295.1 of Bradyrhizobium sp. SYSU BS000235. Classification (NCBI taxonomy): domain Bacteria; kingdom Pseudomonadati; phylum Pseudomonadota; class Alphaproteobacteria; order Hyphomicrobiales; family Nitrobacteraceae; genus Bradyrhizobium; species Bradyrhizobium sp. SYSU BS000235. The sequence continues at coordinate 852,013 of NZ_JBMHJM010000001.1, read as the reverse complement.
TGGATGTAGGTTTCGCTGATGTGTGCGATCGAATTTGAAAGAGTCTTCACGGGTATGATGCGTGGAAGCCATGACCAGTTCTCAAGTGGTTTGCGGTGAAACGCGATTGGCACACCGCTGAATTCTGCAGACATGCGCATGTCTGCGCGGGGATTTACTGGTGCGAAGCAGCAGATCGAGCCGCGTGGAAGAAGCCTGACCAACGCAGAAAGAGCGATTCCACCGGTGAAGTTCTCGCAAAGAGGCACATCTGAAATCAGAAGAATCTTCATACACAGTGCTTTCGCGAAATCGTCTGTAGCCCCAGGCCACCCTGTTTATCATCTATGCAGGTTATATGGAGTAGCCGTCGCAGTGGCCGGAATCATTGATGTGAGGTAGGGATTAGCATTCTGTAGTTCAAACTTGTAACCAAGATCCTTTCGCTTTGCCAGTTTAGCCTTCGATAGCGATATATCCTGACGCCGTCTCGTATTGCAGCTTCGCATAAGATGCACGGTATGAGCTATGACACTGCTTTTTTGCGAACGGTTCTTAAGCAGTAAAGGCGGTTGGCGATGGGCTGGGCGGACAGATATTGGCGAAAATCTGGAAACAACGATCGGGGCTGCCGTTTACCTGCCCAGCCATTGAAATAGCAAGATTGGCCTAAATGCCCTTTGTCTGAAACAGCCTAGAGGTTTAAACGGACGCGACCCGTGATCTTTGAAGCCTTTCCTCAGAAGCGGGGCACGAATAGTTCGTCTTTCAATGGGTTAGCGTGTCGGCTTGCGGAGGTTCGATTCTGCACTGGGAAGCGCGCCAATTTACCGGATCACGCTGACTCTCAATCAGCGGGTCCCAGGTTCGAGCCTTGGCGCCCACCAAACAAATCAGGCACCTAGCTGATTTGATTGCCGCTGAAACCCACGTGGGTGACAGCTTTCTCTTTTCAAGTTCCGACTGTCGCTTCGGCCAGCTTCACGTCCCGGGTCGAAGCCGGAAATGCTCTTTCAAGCTGATGGTTCACTTAATGGGAGCTGTGGCTGCGAGGGTAGTGCTCGGTGCGACAGTGCTGTTGTTCGTCAACTCCCGAACCGATCCAATTGATGCGCGTCTTGCTTCGATTGAAGTCGCCGACAAGCTGGCGGCATGGCAAGTGAGCAATTCGCGTTGAATGGGATCATAGGTTCGCGAGGAACAAGGCGGAGAGCAGGGTGATGCAGAGCCAGCAACACAGAGGCCCGAACGCTACGGGGGCAAAGCCCTCTTTTATAGCTGGTCCACTAAAAGTCGTTGCTCCCACGCAAGCGCGTGGCGGACGATCGTTTTGAGATCATCGTAGCGGGGAGACCATCGCAGCATCTCCGTCGCCCTTCGATTTGAGGCGACAAGCCTGGAGGGATCGCCAGCACGCCGATTCTGCACCCTGACTTCGAAGTCGACACCCGAGACATTCTTGACGACTTCGATGACTTCTTGAACGGAGAATCCGTTTGCGTAGCCGACGTTGCAGATCAGGTTCTCTTTTTCACGTCTCAAGTAAGCAAGCGCGGCGAGATGGGCCTGGACGAGATCCCCCACGTGGACATAGTCGCGGACGCAGGTGCCGTCTGACGTGGGATAGTCGTCACCAAAAATGTCCATGCCCGGACGTTTTCTCAGTGCGGCCTGGACTGCTATTTTGATCAGGTGGGTCGCCTTGACTGACGATTGGCCTGTTCTTCCGATCGGATCGGCCCCTGCCACATTGAAATATCGAAGAGCTGCGTAATTGATCGGATAAGCCTTCGCAACGTCCGCCAAAATCCACTCGACCATCAACTTGGATCGCCCATAAGGATTGATCGGGTTTGTTGGGTGATCCTCGGAAATAATCGCGGTGTTTGGTTCTCCGTAAACCGCCGCGCTCGACGAGAAAATGAAATGCGGGATACGGTGCCGCACTGCTGCATCGATGAGTGCGCGAGCGTTGCCGGTATTGTTTCTGTAATACCCCAATGGATCGACGGACGAATCCGCAACGATGATGTTTGCCGCGAAATGAACGATGGCGTTGACATCGTAGTTTTTCATGATGTCGTCGAGGAGGGCTTCGTCCCCGCAGTTGCCGTGAAAGAATGGCACAGACGGGGGGACGGCGGACCTGATGCCTGTAGAAAGATTATCGACCACGATCGGTTTGGCACCCGCGTCCAGCAGGGCCAGAGTCATGTGACTCCCGATATATCCAGCGCCGCCCGTGACAAGGACGTACTTCGTGTTCATGGTTGTTGTTCTTTTCGCGTCTCTATCCCGAGCGGAATTTGGGTATTTCATAGCGGAATAGTCAGCGCTTCGTCACAGCTAACCCGAGTTAGTACTAATGCAGACCCCGGTTCGTATTAATTCAGTGGTGCCGAATCCTGCGATCAGCGCGACGATGTATTAACTATCCTTTCACCTTCCGGGAGACGCGCTGGTTTCGCGTCTCGGTTGTCCATAAAATGCGCAGGAACTTTGGGCGACGTCGTCCACGCGTGAGGAAGTTGATGGTTGCGAAATCCAAGAGTAGGGAACGGCGTGATTTGGCAGGCGAAGACCGCCGCATCATGACGTATCAGGCGACGCAATCCGCGTTGGAGACCCTCGCGATTGAAGAACGCCGGACCTCCAATGATCGCAGACGCAGCCAGTTTGACCGTTGGCGAAAAGTTTTGTTGGGCGGCCTTCCCGTGGTCGCGGTGGATCGCGAGGAATCGGCACAGGCAATGGTCGATCACGCCTTGGAGCGCCGCGGATTATGGCGCTACCCGGCCTACATCACCTCCACGAACGGCGAGGTGACTTATCGATGCGCGGTGGATAAGACGGAGCGTTCGCTGTTCCTGGAAGCCGATGCTATTCACGCCGACGGTATGCCGCATGTCTTTGTGTCCCGGCTGCGCGGTGCCGTCCCGCTTCCTGAACGCGTTGCGACTTCTGATTTGTTCTACGACGTGGCAGCGAAGGCTGAGGCTGCAGGCGCCACCATGTTCATGCTTGGCGCGACCGAAGAAGCCAACGATGCGGCCGTGACGTCCGTCAAGCGGCGCTTTCCAAATCTCTCGATCGTCGGACACCGCCACGGCTATTTTCAAAATCGTGATGAAGAAGCCGAAGTCTGTGAACAGATTGCGAGACTAGAGCCGGACATCCTGTGGGTTTCGATGGGGGTGCCGCGGGAACAGGAATTCATCATCCGGAATCGCCATCGCCTTACGTCCGTAGGCGTTATCAAGACGTCCGGTGGTCTCTTCGATTTTCTATCGGGGACGAAACGACGGGCCCCACTGTGGGTCCAGAACGCCGGGTTGGAATGGCTTTGGCGCGTGTGCCTTGAGCCGAGGCGCTTGGGATGGCGTTATATCAAGACCAATCCACTGGCCTTGTATCTGCTTCTGACAAAATCCCGCTGATCGTGTGACGATGATGTCGGGGCGGACAATCACTCCGCCGGCGTGATCGCAGGTTGCCGCCAGTATCTCGAAATCAAGCGAAGGATCGAGCCGTCGATCTTCGCGGAGGAGACGGTCGAGGCTCTCAGCAGAACGGCCATACATGCAAATGAAAGCGTTGTCGCAACGACGGCACCCATGACCTGGAAGTGGGGAATAAGGATCAAGAACCCCGTCATTCGCAGCAGCACGGTTATTCCAATGACGCCGAGATAGCGGCCTTCGTGCCCGGTCAGCATCAGGATCGATCCTGATGGGCCTGCGGCAGCGACTGCTGCCATGCCCAGCGACAGCACAATAAGGGCGTCGTGATAGGGCACATAAGCACTACTGAAGGCCATCAAAATCCAGTGTCCGCCTCCGGCAATAACAATCATGCCGGCCACAATGACAGCCAAGGTGACGCCGGAAACCGTGTCCAGCAACGAGCCGAGTTGTGTAAATTGGCGGCGATAATACAGGTCTGGAATATGACGGGTCGAGAACATATGAATAGCGTCTGTCGCCATGGAAAAGGCGTTGGCCAGACGGCTGGTCACAAAGTAAGCGCCAGCGACTTCTGGGTTCATCAGAGCGCCGATAATCAGCACATCGATGTATTGGTTCGACGCTTCGAGGCTGTTGGACAGCCATAGCTTGAACGATCGTGCCCGCCATGAGGGTATATTGTAGGTCGCCTTGGCCATCATGAAGCCGGGGAAACGCTTCTGTAGGGTTCGCCAAAGCGTTACGATGTGAAATACAACGCAGCTGGCGGCACCCAGGGCCATCAGGAAGAAGACGACGCTGACATCGGCGATCGCACCGCGTCCAAGGCAGTGCAGGAGATAGACGATCGGAGGAATCGCCAGCGACAGATTGCCGAAGCCGTCTCCCGTCCCGACGCCGACTGCCGTTCGCACGAGATGCGACGTCGTCAGCAGAGCAGACAGCGCAATCAGGTAGAGTGTGATCGCCATCGCTATCGGCGCATCATAAGCCTTGATGAGCCAAACGTAGAGCGGGATTGCGACGAGGACGCTGCCAGCAAGGCAAACGAGGGAGCTGAAGATCAGAGCTCCCTTGAGGCAGTCCATCTGGCCAGCTGAAGAATATTCGTTCCAAAACCGCATCACGAGAACTTGCTGGCCTGCGGTTGCAACGATGCTGAACAGTCCTGCCGCGCTGAACAAAATCGAGTACGTGCCGAACGCTGATACGCCCAGCACCCGCGCAGCAAGGGAAATCAGTGCAAAGTTCAGGATCGTGATGGTCATCCGGAGAGCGAACACGCCCGCGATGCCACGCAAGGCCGAGCTCTTGCGAAGATCGGTGAGCTTGTAAATTGCAGCGGCAATCGTCACGTCGGGCGTCCTATTTGCAGCAATCAGCGCAAGCTCGGGGAGAAGCGTCTCAAAGCGGCCTTGAGCGGCTTTGCGCGGTGATAGACGAGTGAAACCACCGAACCCGTCAGTGAACGCGAGGACGTAAAGTTGTGAAGTCTGGTTTCCTCGACGCGGAATTGGGATTTGTATCCGGTATTCCCCAAGCCCATGTCGAGGCGATGCAGCCCGCGGTCGAATCGATACTTGATCACGCGGTAAAGCAGTTGCATGCCGATCGAGTACTTGCCGAACCGCTGAATATCGGAGCCGATCAGAACAGCATGAAATTCGTCCTCGTATGCGGGACCGAACAGGACGGCTACCGGCTTGCCGTTGAGATAGCTGACATAGGTGATCGCCTCGCCAGAACTCAGGCCCGCGATAGCGAAGTCGCAATAGAACTTCTCATATTTCTCGTTGTTCAGAAGGTCTTCATTGAAACGATCCTTCCGGGCGTTCTTGAGAAATTCGAACGCCTCCCGAATTTCGGCCTCGCTTTGCGCAGGCCGATGTTCATACGGACCGAACTCGCGCTCCACCTGACGAGCCAGTCGACCAAGCTCTTTGGAAAACTTTCTGCTGACTGTGCGGCGTTGCCACTGTTCGAAATCCGGGCCGGTTTCGCTGTGATAAGCCGCGTTCTCACTGGGACTGGCTGCCGTTTTTTTAAACAGCCGGCGCGCGTCGAATCCATCGTCCCTCACCTTGCGGAAAAACAGCACATCCGCAACGTCCAGCAGCCGATCAATGCGATCGAGAACGGAGTGATCGGCAGCGAGCGTCTCAAGAACCAGGGGATCTGCAACGATGGCGTTGTAGTCGCAAACACCGAAGTCGGCAGGCTGCAGAATGGAAATCCCCGAGGACTGCTGCAGGACCAGTGGGATCAACGCGACGAGTGCATGTTCGCGGTCTCTGATGGTTATTGTATACTGTTGTGCCGCGAGATGCGGCATTAGGTGGCGATGAATCGAATCAAGCCACAGTGGACTCTGAAAGGCAGTCGCGCGTTTGAGGCTGTAAAAAGTCCGGTATTCGTCGGACAGAAAATCGAAGTTAGGTTCGACGCGAACGTTCACGTCGATCTGGAATGATTTTCGAGCAAGCGCCAGCATCTCAACTTCCGGGATTATTGGATAGCGGCTTAACGGACGCTTACGCGTCCGTCCGCGTTTTCTGGAGCGATGCGGAAATCACGGGTCTTGACGACATCCCCGTCGATTTGGCGACCCATCTTCTTCCACAGGAGTGCCGATGCCGCTTTTGGATAGACATGCAGCCCATGATCGCTGGTCGATGTGTTCTGCAAACCGAGCGTGCGGCGTAACACGCCATTGCCATAGTGCACCGCGTAGGAATTCCAGATCGGTTTGGTCCAGTGCTCCATGGTCACGGATATATTCAGACAGTCGTGGTTTTCGACCTTATGGGGTGCGTAGAGCGGCCATGTCAGCATCTCGCCCGGCTGCAAATCGAAGGTCGTTGCGTAATCGTCAAACCACGCCCGATATGGCATATCCTCGTTGGTTTCGCGCAAAAGGATTTTCTCGATGCTCTTGGACGACATGAAGACGTCGGAACGAGGATAGATAAACACGCGCTTGACGCCGGAGATCTGCCAAAGCGACTGTCCCTGGATGTCCGCATGATAAGGAACTTTTGCGTTCGGGGAGGAGATCAGCACGCCAATGTTGCGCTTGAAGGTCTTCAGACCATCCATGCGGGCTTCGAACTCCGAGAAGATCTTGTTGAGGAGGTCGTTATATTCCGGCGCCCAGTCCATCACCCGGCGTATGTTCATCCACATACGGCCTTTCTCGATCGCTTCAATCGCTTCGAGCCCTGTTGCGTTACCGAGTTCACCGTAGATACGCTTGGGCGTCTCACCGTCGAAGCTGACCGATTCAAGTCCGAAATGAGATTGTGGGCAGCGCTCGATCAGCTTGCCGACGCTTTCTCTCGTGAACAGCCCAGTCTCTGCCAAGCGATGTCGGAGCTTGATTGCATGTTGGCCGAAAAGGCGCTCATGCTGCGCTTGCCAATCGGAAATGATATCGCGGTGCATGTTCATCGAGTTCATTTTTTTATGCTCCGGGTATGCAGCTAGCCATGCTTCTCGCGTGGAAATGCTCGGATACCGCTATGTGTACGCGCCTTTGACCGCATATAAAACGGAACAAGTCTAACAAATGCGATCGAGGTTAAAGCTCCTCTCAAAAGTGCTGGGAGCACAGCGGCAAATTTGAGGCTCGCATCGCGTTAACCTGAATAGTTCAACTTTTACGCAATCCGTTAAATGGCAAGTGGTGCTGATCCGTTACAATTTTCAACAGCTTGCGTGTAAATGCTAAGGGTCGTCATCGATGCCCGTGACGTGAGTTAGTTTGCAGATGCAAGATCGAATACCGCCCGGTGAAATCCTCCAAATTCTTGAGCCTCCGTTTCGCATTCTGGCGTGGCTTTGCCTTGCAGCGATCGCGGTCGTCACCGTTGGGCCGTTGAGTTGGCGCCCGGAAAGTGGACTATCACCGCAGATCGAGCGCTTCGCCGCGTTTGCTCTTGCCGGCCTGTTGTTTGCGACCGCTTACTCTCGGCACATCTTCATCGCCGCTGCGGTTGTCATCGCGGCAGCCATCGGATTCGAGTTGCTTCAATTGATAGAGCCCTCTCGTCATGGGAGGGTTTTCGATGCTGCCGTCAAGATTGTCGGCTCTACGACGGGACTGACGATCGGGTACATCTTTTCGAGGTTGGCCGCGCCACTCGCACGCATTCTCAGAGTGGCGCCGCGCTAGAACCCCGGAGTCCGAAATTTGGGTTGAATTTTGGTACCGTCGATGACTTCCAGGCGGCCGCTGCGATTGAGGGTGTGAAGCTTTCTTCCTCGGCGCGTCGCTTCCGGCCGGATGGTGTGCCGGACAATCTGCTTAAAGGTTGTCGGAGAAAGCTCGGTGACTTCGGCAAGCCCAAGTGCCGCGCCGTATCCCTCGCTGCAATTTTGGACCGGTCGCCAGAGCTGTCCGTTCAATCTGACAAAGTTTCCGGCGGGGCGCGCGCAGGATCGATCCACGAGAACGGGATTGCTAGCGTGAGGCTGCCATGGACCGAACAGACTCTTTGAGTGGTAAATTGACAGTGTGTCGGAGTATCCGCCGCCGCCGTCGCGCGACGCGCCAAAGAGATAATAAAGGCCATCGTGTTGTGTAATCGTCGCGTCCGAAAATGAAAGTCCGGACAGAAGCGTGGTGTGGCGTTCCCATTTGGCCGGGAACTCGATGCACTTGTAGAGAGCAACATCATTGTTTCCGAAGCTTTCCGGGATCATCCATAATTCGCCACCGTCTTCGATCAGGAACGGATAGGACAGGTGCCATGGTTCTTCCAGCACCCGGATGACGTCGCCTTTCGGTCCTCTCTCGTCGAATTCGATGGCTGAGATGACAGCCTTTCCGGCACGATGATCGAGGTCCTCGAAGAAGACGAAGGTTCTGCCTTTCCATGTGATGGGAAATGGGTCGGCATAACAGCGATATCCCGGATCCGAGATCGTCTGCCAGCGCGGCCCGGACAAGCCGGCATGTTTCCAGACGCCTTCGTCGTCGGTGTACCGCCACGCGACTTTCCAGTGAGGCGAGAAGCAGCAGAGATGGTATATCCGCTTTGCGACAGCGTCGGCGATGCCTCTCAACACATACGACGTCGCGGTTTGAGCGCGGTCGGGCGAGCCATATGCGATCGGTGGCGACAATCTTGGACGCCCGGCCAGGACTGCTTCGAGTAGCGTCATTGTCCGCGCTGTGACGGTCGCGAGCGCTCCGCTCAAGCCGTCTGCGACTTCGCTCGATGGCTGGCCCCGGTCGAGAACAGTTCCGTCACTCTCGTTGACGATTTCGATGACCGGCAGGTCTCCGGCAAGTATGGCGGCGAGTGCGCCATCTTCTCCAAAGATGCCGTTGTAGCGTGGGCGGAGATAGAGGGACGCGCTGCGATGAGAGGAGCGTGGGGCATTCGTAAAATCGATCACGATGTCCGGCTTGTGATCAGTATGTGGAAGCTGATCGACCGGCGACGTCAAAGGGTCGGCCTCGCAAGGCTTCCCTTTTCGTAAAAGCATGCGCTCGAGCTCGAACAGCATGTCGAGACTGGCTGGCTTGGGTGCGCCGGTCTGTGCCCATGCGACCTGAATATCGGCGGTCTTGCCGTCGATCATCATGGTCTTTCGCGTCATCCAGTTACGGGGACGCCTGGCGTCGCATCTGAATTCGACAATCATGCCACCGCCTTGTCCCGTTGGGGCTGAGACGCGCTATCCAGGAGGCGGACGTATTCATTTATCATCGTATCGACGGAGTAACGCGATGCGAGTCCATTGGCATTCGCCTGCAGTTCCGCACGGAGTTCCTGGTTTTCAACGATCTCAGACACGGCCGACAAAAACTTCGCATCGTCGGCTGCGTCGGCAAACAGCGCGGCCGGCTTTCCTTCATAGGAAAGCACTTCCCGCAGCACCGGAAGGTCCGCTGCGACTGTCGGAATGCCGGCGCTCGCCGCCTCGACGGCTGCAAGGCCGAACGTTTCGCCTTGCGTTGGGAATACGAAGACGTCGAGACCGGCGAGAAATGCACCGATCGCATTGGGTGAAAGCTCGCCGATAAAATGGACTCTGTCCGAAACTCCGATCTGCTTGGCTAACTGCCGCAGGCGCTCTTCGTCCGGGCCTTGGCCCGCGAGCGCGAGATGCCAATCAGGACGTTTCGGAAGCAGGCGTATTGCCGCGTCGAGACGCTTGGTGGGATTTAATCGCGAAACCGATCCCAGGAGAGTGACCTCTTGGGGAAGGTTGAAAGCCTGGCGAGCATCGAACTGTGAAATATCTGCCGTTTTCTGGTCGAACCCATGAGCGACGTAGTTCACTCGTTTCAGATAGCTGTTCGGGTAATTCGAATACTCGCGTTGCAGATCATGCGAGTTGACCGTGATGTAAGTGTAGAAGCCGAGGCTGCCCAGGATTTTATCGGCGGTGAGAACAAGCCGATTCATGGTTATGCGCGACGAAACCTGGTTGGCGATGATCGGCGCCGGACTCACCAATCTTGAAATGCCTCCGCCAATGACATTGCCATAGTGTTGGAACGTCAGGATTGCATCCCAGTCCCTCGACCGAACGAGTTGACCAAGCCTGTGAAGAAAGCGGAGAAAAGCAAACGGGCTTCCGGGGCGATTGGGTGCGCAGTAGGTCGTGTTCGGTTGCTCATCGAAGTGCGAAGATTTGCGATAGAAAAAGAGATTGTGGACCTCATAACCGCGTGCGGTTAAGCCCGCACCGACAAGCCGGGATATCTCCTGCGCGCCGGCGTTCTCGGCCTGCGTCTGAACGAGAAGAATACGGCGTCTCCGATTTATGTTCGATGGGCTTTGCATGAGGTTCATTGAGCTTGATCGCCCTGCGACTGCGTTATGCCCGGGCCGGCCGCTGCGAGTTTTCCCATGGGTTTGCCGAGCAGGATGAGCACCGAAGGGTCCATTCCGACCCAGCGACGGCAGAGAATGTTAAGAACGATCGTCACGATAACGAGGCTTATGGCGGTCGCCAGCGCTGCGCCCAGCAGGCCGAAGACTGGAATCAAGATCGCGAAGCCAATGAATCGCAGAATCACATTGCTTGCAACGATCCATGAATACCGCGCCTCGTGACCGGAAATCATCAACACCGCAGCCACGGGGCCTCCGGCGGCATAGGCTGCCGTGCCGACCGTAAGAATGAACAGCGTCCATTTGTACGTGACGAATGCGGGACCAAACAGTCCGAGAATTCTCTCTGCGCCAAATCCAATTGTCGCGATGCCGACGAGGACACATATCAATACGACCTCGCTCATCAACCTGAGAGTCCGGTTGAGATCGTCGAATTTTCGGGAAAAATAGAGAGAAGGTATTTGTCGCGTCGCATAGCTGTGCACGGCAGACAGTATGGTGGCGAACATGTTGGCCAGACGGGACGCAATAAAGTAGGCGCCTGCTGCGACCGGATCCAGCAGCCAATAGATGATAACCACGTCCAGATACTGATTGACTGTGGTCAGGATTGTCGAAGCCCAGAATCCGAATGACATTCTCGACCAGTCGCGGATCTGCCAGGTGGCATCGGCGTGAACGATGTTGCCTGGTATCACTCTCCCGATAACGAAGACCTGAATCGAAATCCCGATACTTATTGCTGCCGCGGCGAGAAGAAAGAACGTATCGATGTGAAGCGTTCCGCCGACGAGAATGATGGCAATCAGCGCAGCAACAACCAGCGAGCGCCAAAACAGCTCTCGCATCCCATCCGAAATGACAATCCCAACGATGGATCGGGCGACGTGGCTGGAGAGCGCAATGATTGAGCTTGCCACGAGAAATAAGGCTATCGCGATGATGAACTTAAGCGGCATTCCAAAGGCAAATAGGCCAAGACCCGCTGCAATGCTCAGCAAGGCAGGGGCGACGCAAACGATCGTTGTCGAAAATAGCAACGCTCCCTTGGCAAGGTCGGGTTGATTGGCGACCATATATTGATTGAGTGAGCGCAGGATGAACATTTCCTGCCCGAAAATCGCGATGATGCTTCCCATCTGACTGATGCTCAGCCATGTGGCTAGATGTCCGAAATCTTGAGACGACAGAACTCTCGCAGCCAGTGAGAACATCGCAAAGGCAACGAGTCCGCCGCCGGCCTGTATGACGATTGAGACCGCGAGGCCCTGAGCGACGTTACGGCGCCCTCTTTCGAAAAGGGCTCCAAGGATCGCACCTACTGTTCGCGATTTTGCGCTCGACTGGGACAATGAGGTGCTCGGCTAGAGACGGCGTTCTTTCTCGTTGCACTGCAAATATCACGCGATGAAGCGCTATTCATTCAATTCGAAGCAATGCGGTTAATCCATGCCTCAGTGGAACCAACAAAGTACGGTCAATGTCGTATCTGGTCCGGGAGCGGAGATGCAGATCGTTCGCGATGGCGCCGTTTAACAGTTGTTAAGAAGTTATCGGCGCGCGGGGTAACTGCCGATTAACCAACTACCACCGTCGTTATCAGCACGAGCGATCGCGTAACGGTAACCGGACTTGGCTGGCTTGATATTGAAGTCGGCACGGATGCGGACCAATCATCGGATGCCGTGGCTTCGCATTGCAGTCGAAGTCGGCGTCAAAATAGCCTCGAGATCCTCGAGGCTATCACTGCTGCAGGGCAAAATCCGGAGCGGAAATTTCTCCGACCCGATGACAGGCCACGGAGTGTCCTTCTGCATGGTCTTGCAGCATCGGCAATTCCTTGCGGCATCGTTCGACCACAAATGGACAGCGCTGCGCGAAGCGGCAGCCGGGTGGTGGGTCGACCGGGCTCGGTGGATCGCCTTTAACCAGATAATCTTTCTTCAGACGATCTCGCAGCGGTCCGGGCGGCGCGGCGGCTGCGATCAGCGACCAGCTATAGGGATGGGATGGCGCTGAGAAGAACACCCGAGCGGGCGCCTGTTCGACGATCTTGCCGAGATACATCACCGCGATTTCGTCGCAAAAATGCTGGATCACGCCGAGATCGTGCGAGATAAAAATATAAGTGAGCCCGCGCTCGCGCTGCAGCTTCTTCAACAGGTTCAAAATCTGCGCCTGAATGGCGACGTCGAGGGCAGACACGGCTTCGTCGCAAACGATCAGGTCCGGCTCCGGTGCAAGGGCTCGCGCGATGCACAGGCGTTGCCGCTGGCCGCCGGAGAACTGATGCGGGAACAGGTCGGCGGCCTGCGGCGGCAGACCGACTTCCGAAAGCAATTGCCGCACGCGGGCCTCGCGATCACGCGGCGAGCCGATCCCAAGGAGATCGAGCGGTTCGCGGATCAGGTCGCCGGCGCGTCGCCGCGGGTCGAGGGCGGAAAACGGATCCTGAAATACGATCTGGAATTTTCTGCGCGCGAGCCGCAGCCTCTCGCCCTGGAAATCGGCAATATTCTCGCCGCCGAACACGATCTGGCCCGATGTCATCGGGATCAGTCGCATCACAGCCTGGGCGGTGGTCGATTTTCCGGAACCGCTCTCGCCGACGATGCCGAAGGTCGTTCCGCGCCGAACACGAAAGCTCACGCCATCGACCGCGTGGACCTTCGATGGCGGACTGAACAGACCGCCGCGCCGGCCCGCCGGGAAATGCACCATAAGATCGTGGACGTCGAGCAAGACTTCGCTCGACGCTGGTTGAGGGAGCATGTTCAGACCGTCACTCACGGCGCGATCTCCTGATGGCGCCAGCACGACACCGCAGCAGCGGCACCGATACGATCGAGCGGCGGCTGGGGTTGCGAGCGGCAAACCTCGCCGGCAAAGGCGCATCGTGGCAGGAAGGCACAGTCAGGTCCCCGCGCGCCGAGTGGCGGCACCATTCCGGGAATTTCATCGAGAACGGCCGGGCCGTGGTCATTCGCACGGCCGAGCCGCAGATGCGGCACGCAGGCCATCAGGCCGCGCGTATAGGGATGGCGTGCGTGGGAAATGACCTCATGGGCAGCTCCTTGCTCGATGCATCGGCCGGCATAAAGCACGGCGACATCATCGGCGAGCTCCGAGACTGCGCCGAGATCGTGGGTGATCAGGACGATGGCGGTTTCGGTCTCGTCCTGTAGCTCGCTGAGGAGATCGAAGATCTGCGCTTGCACGGTGACATCGAGCGCGGTGGTGGGCTCGTCGGCGATGAGGAGCTTGGGCTTGCAGGCGAGCGCCATTGCGATCATCACGCGTTGCCGCATGCCGCCCGACAACTGGTGCGGATAGGCATTGACGCGCTGCTCTGCAGCCGGAATCTGGACAGCCTTGAGAAAGCCGATCGCCTGCTCGGTGGCGTCGCGCCGTCCCAGCTTGCGGTGCTGGCGCAAGACTTCGCCGATCTGGTCGCCAACCGTATAGAGCGGGTTGAGCGCCGTCATCGGCTCCTGGAAAATCATCGACATCTCGTTGCCGCGCAGGCTGCGCAGCTCTCTAGGCGACGCAGACAGCACGTCCTTGCCATCGAGTCGGATGCTGCCGGAGGTCACTTGAAAACTCTCTGGTAACAGCTGCATGATCGCGAGTGCGGTCATGCTCTTGCCGCAGCCGGATTCTCCGACCAGGGCCATCGTTTTGCCCCGCGCGACATCGAATGACAGATTTTCCAGCACGGGCACGCTGGCGCCGCCGCCGTTGATCGACACGCTGAGATTCTGGACCGAGAGCACAGGGGTCATAGTTCAGCCTCGCTTTCGCAGGCGCGGATTGATGGCATCGTTGATGCCGTCGCCGATCAGGCTGATGGCAAGCACTGCGATGAAGATCGCTGCGCCCGGAAAGGTCACGGCCCACCAGGCGTCGAGAACATAATTGCGGTTCTGCCCGAGCATGAGACCCCAGCTCATGGTATTGGGATCGCCAAGCCCGAGGAAGCTCAGGCCGCCTTCGAACAGGATTGCGACACCGATGGCGAGGGTCGCCGAGACGATGATCGGCGGCAGCGCGTTGGGCAGGATCACGCGCATGATGAGGTGGCCGCTGCCGGCCCCGGCTGCCCGTGAGGCTTTAACGAAATCGAGATTGCGAAGGCGCAGGAATTCCGCGCGGGTCAACCGCGCGGCCGACGGCCAACTGACGACGCCAATGGCGATCGTTACGATGGTGAGCGTTTGTCCGAACAATGTGACCAGAACCATCGCAAACAGCAGCGGCGGCAGGATCTGGAAGAACTCCGTGACTTTCATCAGCGCCGCGTCAATCGGGCCGCCGAAGAAACCAGCCAATGAGCCGATCGTGACGCCGATGGTGATGGTGATCACTGCAGCCACGCCACCGACGGTCAGAGTCGCGCGACCGCCACTGATCAGGCCGGCAAGGATATCGCGCCCAAGATAATCCGTGCCGAGCAGAGCGTCTTCTCCCGGCGGCGTGAAGGGGGCGCCGACGATATCGAGTGGGTCAATTCCATAGATATGCGCACCGAATACCGTGAATATCACGATGGCAAGCAGGACGATCGCACCGATAACGCCGGACGGGCTGCGGGCGAATTGGCGCAGCGCGACGGCCAACGGAGAGGAGGCAGCGCGAGCAGGCAGTGCGGTCTTTTCTGTTTTGATCATGCTGGTTTCGATCGCCGTCATCGTGCCCCCGAACGAATGCGTGGATCGACCAGACGATAGAGGAGATCGGTGAGAATATTCGCCGCCATCACGATCACGGCAGAGAAGAACAAGACCGCAAGCAATGTCGGGTAATCGCGACGCAGGATGGAATCGAATACCAGACGTCCCATGCCGGGCCAACTGAACACTGTTTCAACCAGAACTGCACCGGCGAACAGTTGGCCGAATTGCAAGCCAGCCACGGTGACGATCGGGATCAGCGTGTTGCGCAACGCGTGCTTGCCGATCACAACGATCTCCGGCAGGCCCTTGGCGCGCGCGGTGCGGACATAATCTGCAGTCAACGCATCAATCATGTTGACGCGCGAAAGCCGGCTATACTGGGCGATATAAACCAGCGCGAGTGTCGTCGCCGGTAGAACGAGATGCTGCAGCACATCGAGAAGATAGGCAAATCCAGCTTTCGGTCGTGCGACGTCGGTCATGCCGGTGACTGGCAGGATCGGCCACACCGATCCGAACAGCAGCAGCAACATCAGGCCGGTCCAGAACACCGGTGCGGCGTAGCCGATAAGGGACATCACCGTGACGGTTTGGCTGAAAAGCCCATTCGGCTTGCGGGCGCTGATCACGCCGAGCAGAGTTCCGAGCAACACCGATACCAGCAGCGCCGAAAGCACAAGGTAGAGCGTTGCCGGGATCCGCTGGGCGATGAGCCCGAGCACGGGTTCGTTGAAATAATAGGAATAACCAAAGTCGCCGGTCGCGACCTTGCCGAGATAGGTGAAGAGCTGGTGGACCAGACTCTGGTCGAGGCCGTATTTCACCCGCAGTGCGGCCATCACGTCGGCCGACGCGCCACCCATCTCACCGGCGATCACCATGGCGGGATCGCCGGGCGCTGCATGGATCAGGCAGAAATTGAGGACCAGCACGGCGAGCAGCAGGCCAAAAGCATTGGCCAGCCGACGCAGAACGTGAAGAACAAGATTCATGGTGCCGGACCGCCTGAGTAGCACCGAAGACCGTTAGGTCTTCGGTGGGGTTGCCCAATACAGTTCGTCGAGCGGCGACATCATGCCCCAGATCGTCGTGGGCAGACCGCTCAGGCCTTTTGCAAACACGTTACGATAGGGCGTCGAGTTGATGTAATAGACAGGGACATCGGACACGACGATCTTTTGGAATTCTGAATAGAGGGCCTTGCGCTTTTCAGGCGATGTTTCCTGGGCAGCTGCGTTCAGAAGTTCGTCGACCTTCGGGTTGCTGTATTGTTGAGTGTTGGACCAGATCACACCCTTGTGGATATTGCTGGAGAGATAGGTGCGATTGACGCCGATGACGGGGTCGCCCCAGTTGAAGACGACGTCCATGGTCAAATCGAAATCGTAGTTCGAAATGCGTTGCGCCCAGGTTGGGAAATCAGGAGCCGCGCGGACTTCCAGATTGATGCCGACCTGCTTGAGTTGTGAGCGAAGATATTCGGCGACATTGCGCTGCTGCTCTTCATCGCCCGGGATGTAGTCGATGGTGAGCGTCATCCGCGAGCCATCTGGCTTCTTGGTATAACCGGCCTCGTCGAGCAGCTTTTGTGACTTGGCGAGATCGAGCTTGTACATTTCGACGCCGGGTTCATCGAGCGGCGATCCTGGCGCGATCGGACTGGTGGCGATTTTCGCCTTACCGCCCATCAGTTTGCCGACGATAAATTCACGATTGGCTGCGTATGCGATGGCCTGGCGGACACGCACATCATCAAGCGGCTTCTTCTTGGTATTGAAGGCCAGCCAATTAAGAGGCCCCACAGCGGCATAGCCTTTCTCCGTGACGACGACATTCGGCATTTTCTCGAGCCGAGCGATATCACGAACATTCGAGATGAAAGGCAGCGCGTTCACATCACCGCTTTCGAGCGAGACCATAGCGGCCTTGGTATCCGAGACGAGCTTGACGACGATCTTGTCGAGCTTCGGCCTGCCGGGGATGAAGAATTTATCAAATTTCTCCAGCGTGAAATATTCGCCTTGCTTGTATTCGGTCAGGCGAAACGGGCCGGAGCCGATCGGCTTCAGATTGGCCGGATGGGATTTGATGTCTTGGCCGTCACCATAGACGTGTTTCGGCAGAATCGGCATCAAAGCCGGAGACATCGCCAGCAGCAGCGCCGGATGCGGATGTTTGAGGCGGATGATCGCCGTCAACTTGTCCGGTGTGTCCACCTTTTCGACCGGGGCCAGCATGCTCTGGAACGGATGGTTCGCCTTGATCGTCATGATCGAGAAGGCGACATCTTCCGATGTCACTGGCTTACCGTCGTGGAAGACGGCGTTATCGACCAGGTGCAGCGTCACCGATAGGCCGTCAGGTGCGACTTCCCAGGATTTGGCGAGATAGGGCTTCGGATTCCAGTTATCGTCATAGCGTAACGGGCTCGCGAAGATCTGCGTGCTCGGCAGCGCGGTGGCGACACCGGATTGCACGGCGCCGTTGAAGTGACGCGGCACCTGGGTGGATGCGATGACCAGCGTGCCGCCATCGGCGGCGGTTGCTGACCTCATACCGGGGGCGACGATGCTCGCGGCGAGGGCGATGCTGAAGGCATACTTTAGAAACGACGATTTCAGCGATGGGGTCGGCAATGACCAAGTCGAAGACATGGAATCTGTCCTTCTCTCAAAGGGTGAGTTCGGCTTGACTGCGGTTGATATCCGCATTTGTTATGTGTGTTTGTGATGTGTCGATCAGCGCGCCATCGAGAATGGTGTCAAGTATGCTGACATCGGGCAAAGCATCGGTGCCGACGCCGACCAGCATGATATCGTCTTGACTGGCCATCTCGTCGGGAGCAGGCGACAAAGCCCAATCCTGTCCGACCATTTGCAACAGCGACGCCAAAGCGTCGCCCGCGAGCCGACATGAGCCTTTCAGGCGCAGCAGTTGCGGCGGCAAAGCAGATAGCGCGCGTTCCAGCTTTGCGGGATCGAAAGCTCCATTCCGTCGATAGGACCAGCGGCGGAACACGCGCTCATGGTCCGCGCGATCTCCGGCTTCGATCGCAGTGAAGCGGGCCACGGTTGCCTGCGCGCCGTTCGGCAGGTCTGGCAGCGTATGTTGAGTCGTCTCGACGACCGACATTCCATGACGCAGAGCTGCGACATCGGCACGAGCGGCGGCGACCTCGGCACGGGTGAGGAGATCCACCTTGTTGAGCAGCACCATATTGCAGTGCGCGAACTGATTGCGAACGGTGTCGCCAACGCGTGCGTCGACAAGCAGACCCGAAATCCGTGCGGCATCCGCCACCACAACGACGGCGTTCAGGCGGAGGCCAGGTTCGACCAGCGCGATCTCGGCGATACGCCAGGGATCGCCGACGCCGCTCGCCTCGATGATGATGTGATTGAACGGGGTCTCATTGTCGAGAATCTTGCCCAGCGTTTCCAGAAAGCCGTCGCCGATGCTGCAGCAGACGCAGCCATTGGCCAATGTCATGGTGGTGCCGTCGTGCTGAACGATCAGGCTTGCATCAACATTGATCGCGCCGAAATCGTTGACCAGCACCGCGTAGCGCTCACCGCCGTTACGAAGGAGATGATTGAGAAACGTCGTCTTCCCGGCGCCGAGAAAGCCGCCGATGACCGTTACAGGGGTTTTTGCATGCGACCCTGCCATCATGCGCGCGGCGCCTCCCGCACGTGTCCACCCACCACGGTACCCCAGACTGCGATGTCCTTGAGCTTCTCCGGCGCAACCTCTAGCGGATTCTCTTCGAGGACGGCGAAGTCGGCATATTTGCCGGCTTCGATGCTGCCAACCATGTGATCGAGCTTGAGCGTATAGGCTGCACCGATGGTGACGGCGGCGAGAGCCTGTTCCACTGTGAGAGCTTCGGTTTCTTTGCCGAGCACGCGACCGCCGGATGAGACACGGTTGACGGCGCACCACGCCGTGAACAGCGGACTCAATGGGGTCACGGGCGCGTCCGAATGGATTGCATAAGGAACCCCGATGCGTTGTGCCGTTCCAGTTGCGTCGAGCCGGTTCGCGCGTTCCGGTCCCATGGTCAGATCGAAGTGCGAGTCACCCCAATAGTAGACATGATTGGCGAACAGGTTGACGCACATGCCAAGCGCCTTCATGCGCTTGAACTGCGCAGCATCCGCCATCTGGCAGTGTTGCAGCGTGTGTCGATGATCGGGGCGCGGCATCGCCGTCTGTGCGGCCTCGACGGCATCGAGCGCCAATTCGGTCGCTTCGTCACCGTTGGTGTGGATGTGCAACTGGATGCCGGCGTTATGATAGGCGCCGACGATCGACGGCAGCTCTTCAGGGGCGATGTACCACAGGCCATTGGGGGCACCGTTGTGATAGCCGGGCCAACGCACCCGTGCGGTGAAGCCCTGGATCGAGCCATCGACCACCAGCTTGACGATGCCGTAATGCAGCTTGTCGTTGTTGGTCGCGCGCAGCGCCTTGACTTTCTCGATCCCTTGCGCGGGAGCGTGCGACACTGAAGCCATCGCTGGCACCAGCCGCACGGAAAAATCCGGACGGCGGCTCGCGGCTTGATAGACCTCGACCGTCTGGTCGGCGAGGTCGTTGTGCAGGTCGGTAATCGTCGTCACACCCTGCACGCAGGCGGATGCGGCGTAGCGGTTGACGTCGTCGACCTTCAGATTGCCGGAGAGCGGATTGCCGCCGAGCACACGGAATACGCGGAAGCGCGCGGCAATGCCCTGGAGTTCGCCGCTCGGTTTACCGTCCGTGCCCATGATCACGCCAGAGATATTAGCGGTGTGATCGAGTTCGGCGCGCTGCAACACAGTCGTGTTGACATTGCTGATATGGAAACTGGCGTGAATGACCATGATCGGTCGCGTGGCTGAGACGCGGTCGAGATCCTGCCGCGTTAACCGCACACCGCCGATGTGCAGGGGATCGAAGCCCCAGGCGAACAGCGGCGCTTCAGGGTCGGTCATTGCGGCTTCGGCTTCTTTCAGTCGTGCGACGATAGCCTCAATAGTCGCAAGTCCTTCGACGAGCTTGCCTTCGGGTGAGCGGCGGTTGCCAGCCCCGACATAAGGCAGCGACCACATCATGCCCTCCATGATGTGGCTGTGGCCCTCCACGAAGCCGGGCAACAGCACCTTGTCCTTGAAGCGATCGTCGATCTTCACGTCCGCCGATCCACAGATTTCGTCGAAGGTGCCCACGGCAACGATCCGACCATCCCGCACTGCGACATGCGTTGCCGATGGCCGCGACGGGTTCATGGTTACAATTTCGCGAGCGGAGAAGACGACCGTGTTCGTAGGCACTTGGACTTTCCTCGAGAGCTTCTTTTTTTAGAGCGTGCGGTTTCGTTATGCACCAAGCCAGCGCCAGATCATACGTACGAATGGGGCCAGCGTTGCTGTGCACTGGGAGCCAAGTGGCGTGACTTTTGCTTTTTCAGCCGTAGAGTGCGGAAGAGGGACGGTTTCGGCCTGTTCGTGAGGGATGTGCGGAGCTTATTCATGGCGCCTCCAAGAGAGACGATTGAAGTGACACCGGCCGAGGGAAGGCCGGTTGTATCAGGTATAAGCGATGCCTTGTTCTGGGGATCCCTGTTCCAGGGGTTGGACCGTCGCGGTCCGTTTTTGCAGTTACAAATTCGCCAGTTGATCTGCTCCGCCATCGAGGAGGGCCGGCTGTCGCTTGGCGTTCGAATGCCGTCAAGCCGCGAACTGGCGACACTTTTGAAGGTGTCGCGCAATACCGTCGTGATTGCCTATGAGCAACTGGTCGACCAGAACTTCCTGGTGTCCCGCGAACGCAGCGGCTTCTATGTGGCGGGTTTGCCTAAACATCTTGGCGCGCAGCCGGACGCCGTTCGCACAGCGGCCGATGATTGCGGCGCGGCACGTTGGATGGAACGTTTTGCGGTGAGGCCGTCAGCTAACCGCAATATCATCAAGCCGCTTAATTGGCAGGACTATCCGTATCCGTTCATCTTCGGTCAGTTTGATCCCACCCTGTTCCCGACCAACGACTGGCGTGAAAGCGCGCGGGCCGCGCTGAGCGTTCCAGAGATTAACAATTGGGCACGTGATCTTATCGACGAGGACGATCCGGCATTGATCGAGCAGCTTCGGCTGCAGGTTTTGCCCCGCCGCGGTATTCGTGCGCGGTCCGACGAGATCATGATGACGATTGGCGCGCAGCATGCGCTCTATCTGATCGCACGGCTGTTCACCAAACCGGAGACCCGGGTGGGCATGGAAGATCCTGGCTATCCCGATGCGCGGAACATCTTTGGCATGCTTACGGATAAGATCGTGCCTCTCGCTGTCGATGGCGATGGCATGGTGCCCGATGCGAGTTTCGAAAGCTGCAACATCGCTTATGTCACAGCCGGTCATCAGTGTCCGACCACTGCTGTCATGCCGCAGACGCGCCGAATGGAACTTCTGCGCAAGGCGCAGGAACGGGACATCGTACTGATCGAGGATGACTATGAGAGCGAGCTGATCTCCGAGGGAGCATCGCTGCCGCCTCTGATGAGTCTCGATCGCAATGATCGTGTACTCTATGTCGGCAGCCTTTCAAAGGCGCTCGCTCCTGGATTGCGGCTTGGATATGTCGTGGCGCCGGCGCCGGTGATCCGCGAGTTGAGAGCCCTCCGGCGGCTGATGCTGCGGCATCCGCCGCTGAACAACCAGCGCGTGGCGGCGCTGTTTATCGGCCTCGGTCATTACCGTTCGCATCTGCAGCGTGTCTCGCGCGTCCTGTTGGAGCGAGCCCGCATTCTCGACCAGTTGCTGCCTCAGTATTTTAACGACTGCAGTTTCGTGCGCGGCGTCGGCAGCACCAGTTATTGGGTCACCTGTCCGCCTGGATGCGACGCCACCGAACTGGCGACAGCGGCGCTCGCTGAGGGTGTGGTGATTGAGCCGGGCGACGTCTTTTCGATGACCAAGGGCACTCATGCGCGCTGTTTCCGTCTCGGCTTCTCCTCGATCCGCAACGACCGGATCAATGTAGGGATCGAACGGTTGGGGCGCTTGATCGCATCGATGAGTTAAAGCGATTCAGATAAGTTCGCTGGAATTTCACTTAGATCACAGCGCGACCTATTATTAAGTGATCCGCCCGGTGTGGTGGTTCAGACGTTCGCTACGAAGTGTGCCGCGCTACGGGGCGAATTTCGGATTCGGGACACTGGATCGCCTACGTCATCCGACGCCTTCTGGCCGGGTGGTTCGCCCAAACTGGCCCTAATCGCACAGCTCTCTCGCTGGCACTTTCATGATCAACATTGGCGCATTGTGCCAATTTTTGCGTCAACGATCGAGAGAGCCTTGCCATGCCCGAGCAGCAGACCAAACGCCAACAGCTTCTTGTGACGCTGTTCGAGGCGTTCAATCGCCACGATGCGAATGGCGTGATGGCCTGCATGACCGATGGCATCATCTTTGATGCAGCAGGGGGGCCCGAGATGTTCGGTCGCCGCATCGTCGGCACCGCAGAAGTCAAGGCAGCCTTTGAAAAGGTCTGGACCGACATGCCCGACGTCAGTTGGACCTGCACCGCGCATCATGTGTTCGGCGATCGTGGGCTGTCGGAATGGATCTTCCGTGGCACCACGGCAAGCGGCACACGTATTGAAGCCGAGGGCTGCGACCTTTTCACGTTCTCGGGCGACAAGCTCTCGCGCAAAAGCGCATTTCGCAAGGACCGTCCGCCATTGCCGGCAAGTGCGGCAAGGGCTGCCTCATGATTGAGGCTCCCCGCATGACGATCGCGCCTTACGATCAACATTACGATCCTTTGGTTTCGCCAGGTCCCGGTACCAACCGCGAATACGCGCCGACCTATTGGGCCGCGACAGCAGGTGCGCCGCCGCAGGATGACGGTCCGATCACCGGTGATATCGATGTTGATGTCGCGATCATCGGGTCGGGCTATACGGGGCTGGCTTGCGCGATTTTTCTCGCGCGCGAATTCGGAATCAAAGCTGTCGTGCTGGAGGCCAATCGCGTTGCCTGGGGCTGCAGCACGCGCAACGGCGGGCAGGGGCAGAACGCTGCCGGCCGGCTGTCGCGCTCGCAATGGATCGCGCGCTGGGGCCGCGATGTCGCGCTGCGCCTGCATGCTGAAATTCAGGATGGCTTCGAGACCTTCGAGGACCTGATCCGCACCGGCAATATCGATTGCGAACCGCAGCGCGGTGGGCATCTCTATATCGCGCATCGCCAGCGGATGTTGGAGAAGATCGCGGCGGAATCGAAAGTGCAGAACGAGGTCTTCGGCTACAAGACGCGTGTTCTATCCGCAGAGGAAGTGCGCCGCGATTATGTGAGAGATGAGGAGACCGTGGGAGCCGTGCATGAGCCGCTCGGCACCGGAGTGCATCCGGCGAAGCTCGCCTTCGGCTATATGCGCATGGCACGTGAACTCGGCGCCAAGGTGCATCCGGGAAGCCCGGTGCTGGAGATCACGACGCGAGGCGGCGTACACCATCTGCGCACACCCGGTGGCACGGTTCGTGCTCGCGCTGTCGGCATTGCCACCGGCGCCTACACATCGCTCGGCCTCACGCCGGTTTTGAACGGCCGTTGTATGCCGATCCTGTCCAATTCAGTGGTGACACGCCCGCTGACCGACGCCGAACTCGACGCGACCGGCTTCCGCACCACGCAGGTCATCACGGATACCCGTACGCTCCGTTTCTATTATCGGCTCTTGCCGGATAAACGCGTGCAGATCGGGAGCCGCAGCGCCATCACCGGTGCAGACGCCGCGCATCCGCGCCACTTGCAGCTCCTGATTGAAGGCCTGCATCGCAAGTTCCCGGCGCTCAAGGGAATCCAGATCGACTATTCATGGTGGGGCTGGGTTGATGTCAGTCATGACATGATGCCGCGCATTTTTCGGCCGGATCCGACGCAGACCCTGTTTTATGCACTTGGGTACGGCGGCAATGGCGTGTCCTATTCGGCGCAGGCCGGTCGGCGTATGGCGGAGATGATCGGTGGCCGGAACTTCAAGGGACAGGATCTGCCGATCTTCACCTCGCCGTTGCCGACCCATCCTTTCGCACCGTTCCGACGTATCGGACAGCGTATGCTGTATCGGCTATATCAGGCGCGTGACGAGGCGGCGTAACTCGGCCACGGGCCGACCTATCATTCGCCTCATCTCCCGATGATCGACGGGTAAACAGATCAAGGTTCGCTTCTGCGCCCAGCGGACATCGCTGGTTGTCGCAACAACGTGCTCGGCGTCATGTCACGCATCGGCGCAGCGAACAGCAACTCACACCGCTCTCCACCTCTCATATTGAGACCAACCGCCCACGGCTCTGTCTGGAGGCTGGCGGTGTTGGCCCCTGCGCGGCGCCGAGCGGGGTTGACGGCTGCATGGCAGTTTTGCGTAAAATGCGCAGTAATTCCTTGAAATCCGCACAAAATATTCATAAAAGGCCGCGCTTGCGCACGATTTCGAGCCGAATTCGAACCAAAATTGCGCAATTTGATCAAGTATGCGCAGTGCGCGGGAGAAACGAAAATGCAGCTTCCAATCAAACGAGCGATCGAAAAGGTGCCGGGCGGGATGATGGTGGTCCCGCTGCTGGCCGGTGCGCTCATCGCGACTTTCTTCCCGGGCACCCCAAAGTTCTTTGGTTCCTTCACCGGCGCGCTGTTCTCCGGCGCATTGACGATCCTCGCTGTGTTCTACGTCTGCATGGGCGCGAGCATCGACTTTCGTGCGACCCCTTACATCGTGAAGAAGGGCGGCACGCTGCTGATCGTGAAGGTCGGCGTCGCCGTCATTATCGGCCTCATCTTCGGGCGCATCCTGGGTGAAGCGCCGGTGGCAGCCGGCATGTTCGCCGGTGTGTCGACGCTGGCGGTCGTCGCGGCGATGAACGACACCAACGGCGGTCTTTATATGGCGCTGATGGGGCAGTACGGACGTCCGCGTGATGTCGGTGCGTACACCATCATGTCGCTGGAGAGCGGGCCGTTTCTTACGATGATCACGCTCGGCGTCGCCGGCCTCTCGGCATTTCCATGGCAGACGCTCGTGGGCGCGATCTTGCCGCTGGTGGTCGGTATGATCATCGGCAATCTCGACCGCGAGATGCGCGATTTCCTCAGCCGCGCCGTGCCGGTGATGATCCCGTTCTTCGCCTTCGCCCTCGGTGCGGGTCTCGATCTGTCGAAGGTCTGGCAGGCTGGTTTGCTCGGCCTGGGCATGGGCGTTGCCGTGGTGATCGTCACCGGCATTCCGCTGTTCCTTGCCGATCGTCTGACCGGCGGCAACGGTGTTGCGGGCGTCGCAGCGGCCTCGACCGCCGGCAACGCGGCGGCCGTCCCCGCGATTATCGCTGCAGCCAACCCGGCCTACGCGGACGCCGCACGTCCCGCGACCATTCTCGTTGCGGCCTGCGTTGTCGTCACCGCGATCCTGACGCCGATCGTCACCGCGTGGGTGGCGCGTGTTGTCGGCCGCGATGTCGAGCCGGAAGCCGAGAGCGCGACGGACGCTGCGACCCTGACGCCTGCGACGCGCGCGGCGGGTCACTGAACGTGACGCGGGACTGGCTGATCCTCGCAGACGATCTGACCGGCGCCGCGGACTGTGCCATCGCCTTCGGTCGAAGGGGACGCACGGCCGCGGTGACATGGGGTGAGGTCGCCGATGCCTCGGATCACCAGCTGCCTGTGCTGGCCTATGATGCAGCGAGCCGGGGCCTTTCGGCCGCGGCCGCTGCGGCGTGCCACGCTTATCTCCTGGCGCGGCTGTCTGGCGAACGCATTCTGTTCAAGAAGATCGACTCGACACTGCGCGGGCAGCCCGCGGCGGAGACCACGGCCGCGCTGGCGCATCTCAAGTCGCGCTTCGGCGCGGCATTCGGCGTGTTCGCGCCGGCCTTTCCAGCCACCGGCCGCACCACCATCGACGGGCGCATCTTCGTCAATGGCCGCCCACTTGAAGAGGCTGAAGTCTGGCGGCGCGACCACACTTATCCGAGTGCCGATCTTGTCGATGTGCTCGCAACCGCGGGCGTTCGCGGCGAGAAGATTGCGCTCGCCACCGTGCGCGGTGGTGATCTGAAAGCCATTTTTGCAAGGCTCGCGAGCGAGGGCGACGTGGTCGCGGCGTGTGACGCCGAGACGGACCATGATCTGCATCTGATCGCGGAGGCGAGCCTGCCCGCGTCGCCCGCAACGTTCTTCATCGGCAGCGCCGGTTTCGCGCATGCGCTGGCAGGTTTGGACGCCGGCGATGCCGCTGAGCCGCTGCGGATACCAGCGCGAACATCCGGCACGCTGATCGTGGTGGGTTCGCTTGCCGGTGCCTCGCGCGCCGCGGCACGCAAGCTGCAGGAAACCGGGACTGTGATGCATTTTCCCGTCGATCCGGAGTTGCTGCTCAATAATAATGATGCTGGCCGTGCAGCGCTCGCAGCGGATGTGATGAAACGGATTGCTAACGGCGGCGATGCTTTGGTGGAGATCATGATGGATGATCATCCCGACCTGTCGCTCGGTCCGAAACTCGCGCAGGGGCTCGCCGAGACGCTTGCAACCGTCGCGCCTGCGATCGGCGCCTTTGCCGCAACCGGCGGCGAAACTGCTGCAGCGCTGTTGTCGCGCTTCGGCGTCAACGGTATCCGTCTTGCCGACGAGATCGAGCCGGGTGTGTCCCTCGGTCTTACCCTTGGCCAATTATCGATTCCGATCGCCACCAAGGCGGGGGCGTTCGGGGATGAGCACAGCCTCATCCGCATCAGTGAGCGTCTTCGCGCCGTCCGAACCAAAGGAAGCTTTGCATGACCCGTCCGACCATTGCGATCACCATGGGAGATCCGGCCGGAATCGGGCCTGAAGTGATCATGAAAGCGCTGGCGCAGCCCGAAGTGCAGGCGATCTGCAGTCCGCTGGTGATTGGCGATGCCAACCGTCTTCGCAAGGCCGGCAAGATCGTCGGCGTGTCGCTTGATGTCGATGCGCTGGATGATGCGAAGGACGCGAATTTCGCCTCGAAGGCCGTGCAATGTTTAGATCTGAAGCTGGTGCCGGACGATCTGCCGTTCGGCAAGGTGTCGCCGACCGCGGGCGAGGCTGCCTATCGCTACATCGAGAAGGCCGTGCAGGTTGTGCAGTCGGGACTGGCCCAGGGCATCTGTACTGCGCCGCTGTCCAAGGAAGCGCTGCATGCGGCCGGTCACAAATATCCCGGCCATACCGAATTGCTGGCGCATCTGACCGGCACGCCGGAGGTGTCGATGATGCTGGTGTCACCTAAGCTGCGCGTCATCCACGTCACCACGCATATTGGTCTTCTGGATGCGATCGAGAAAATCGAGCCTGGCCTTGTCGAGCGTGTCATCGCACGCGGGCACGAGGTGCTGGTGCGCGCCGGCATCGCCAATCCGAAGATCGGCGTTTGCGCTATCAATCCGCATGCCGGCGAGAATGGCCTGTTCGGCCGCGGCGAGGAAGCCGCGAAGATTACGCCGGCGGTGGAGGCCTGTCAGCGCAAGGGCTGGGATGTGCGCGGTCCCTTGCCAGCCGACACGCTGTTCTTCCTGGCCGGTCGCGGCGATTACGACATGGTGGTCGCGATGTATCATGATCAAGGCCATGGCCCTATCAAGGTGCTCGGTCTGGAGGCCGGCGTGAACATCACCGTTGGTCTGCCGGTGATCCGCACCTCGGTCGACCACGGCACCGCCTTCGACATCGCCGGCAAGGGCATCGCCGACGAGCGCAGCCTGATCGAGGCCCTGCGGCAGGCGGTCGATCTCGCCCCCAAAAAAGCGGCCTGAGAGGGTGAGTCCGACCCGATAGGGCCCGGGCCGCGAATCCGATACAGTCGAACCCGGTCGCGGGGTTGAAGTTCAATGTCGATGCGCAGCAAGGAGCGTCATGCTCGCCTGTTGGAAGCGCTGAACGCGGGCGAGATCGATGTCGATGATCTCGCGCGGCGCTTTCGTGTGTCCGCCTCCACTGTGCGGCGTGACCTGCAGCATCTCTCCAAGAACAATGCCCTGCGCCGCACCTATGGCGGCGCCATTCTCACCGGCCATGTTGCGGAAGCAACGCTCGAGCAGCGCCTCGCGGTGCAGGGCAAGCAGAAACAGGCGATTGCACATGCGGCGATAGATCTGATCGAAGACGGCGACACGCTGATCCTCGATGCCGGCTCGACGGTGGCTGCCTTCGGGCGATTGTTGCAGCAGCGGCGGCTGCGCATCATCACCAACAATCTCG
Source organism: Bradyrhizobium sp. SYSU BS000235 (assembly GCF_049747295.1). Lineage (NCBI taxonomy): Bacteria > Pseudomonadati > Pseudomonadota > Alphaproteobacteria > Hyphomicrobiales > Nitrobacteraceae > Bradyrhizobium > Bradyrhizobium sp. SYSU BS000235. The sequence continues at coordinate 823,784 of NZ_JBMHJM010000001.1, read as the reverse complement.
CGCTGCTGCCGTTTCTCGCCAAGGCTTCCACCATCGAACTTGTGGTGCTCGGTGGGGCATTGCGTGCCACCAGCATGAGCACCATGGGGCCGCTCGCCCAGGACGCATTGCGACGCATGACCGTCGACCGCGCCATCATGAGCGCCGACGGCGTGGTGAAGGACCGCGGTCTGTGTGAGGCAGACCTCGATCAGGTCGCGTTGAAGTCGCTGATGATGCAGCAGGCGAAAGAGGTCATCGTGCTGGCAGACGCCAGCAAGCTTGGTCGCGCGGAACAGACCGCCTGGGCACCGCTGCCGCCGCGCTGGACACTGGTGACCGATGTCGGCGCATCGCTGGAGCAGTGCAATCGCCTTGCGGAGGCCGGCGCGCGTGTGATCGTTGCCGGTGGGCGGTGAGCGGGCGGCTACTTCCTCTTGGAAAAGCGCTGGCCTGCAGCTTTTCTCCGGTCACTGGCATCCAGAATTTCTTGCGCCGCAGTTGCCTTGATCGTTGAGTCGGCAAACCCCGAGCCCGCCGTAACGAAGATTATCGCATAGACCCACCACGGGAGCATGTGCACGAACCAAAAGAACACTGCGGTCAATATGCCGCTGAGGACAAACGACCATAAAGTCATTGATGTAGAACGGTTCGTCGTGCTGCCGTTTGAAATTTGGCGTACCATTCGTGCGGTCAGCGATCCATGGCAGGCCATCGTGTTCTGGAGAATTTCCAGAGCATTACGATGTTCACCGCCGGGATGATGCTGAGGACCGACCACCAGCCGCCAAAGCCCGCCCAGTTCTGAATTCGAACCAGCGCAATGAAAAAAGCCGCGATCATCGCGACGTAAACAAGAACGAGCAGCCAGTGTGTTGTTGAAACAGAGCCCATTTGATTGCCTTCAGCGGTGTCGAATTTCGGATTAGTGCTGCCCTATCTGGCAGCCTTGACGCTCAATATGAGTATTGTGTCCGTCTCGAACTTGATGTCCGCTTCTTCGATGGGGCCGGAGACGTTTTCCATCGCTCGGCATGTCCCGCATTGGAAAAATTCGGAGACATGGCCCTCGTTGTCCGTGAGGAGTATTTGCCGGCCATTTTCTGCTGGGCGATATGTGGCGACAAAGCTCCCGCCGACAAAGCTGTCTGCCTCCTTCACATATTTCATGCGGTAGATGCAGCCACTGGACCCGCATAATTTCTCTATGCCGCCTTTTTCCATGGGCCCCGTGATGGCGCGCAGCTCTCTGGAAAGGCATGCCCGGTAGGCCGCATTGTTGTCTGTTGTCGCGTCGCATCTATCTTCGAGCGGGCCCGCGTGCGATAGCTGCGGTGAGATCGCCGCAACGGTTACCAATATGGCCGCAGACAGCGATTGCCATGTCTTAGGCATGCAACAAGCCCTCGATCGATTTCACGTCAAACGATCTACCCTGCTGCTTCATTCGTCGTCCGAGAAATTTCTCCAGTTCTCGAACGGACTTCAATGTCTGCAAGCCATCCTCCGTGCGAACGACGACATGTCCGTTTGGGCGAATGTCGAATTTGACGTCTTCGAACGAATGCCAGGAGGTGACGTCGACAAGAAGGGCCCTGGTGGCGGCGCCCAGCGCCGATGCCTGTTGATAGAATCCAGAAAGAAGAATGATTTGGACAATCAGAAGCATCAAAATGATCGTCGAATGCTGGCCGATGATGTGATCAAGCGCTTCGCTGATCGATTGTAGTTTGAGTGACAGACCGCTGGTATCGCTCATGTGGCCAAATCGCTTCCGGCTGCGTGATGCGTGGATAGGGCCGCAAGTCACGGCCCCATCCACGCCCGAGTATCTGGGCTGCTGAGTGCCGGAGGCACTAAGGTTATGCTGTCCGAACTAGCAGCCGGGCAGGCATTCATTGAGTTCCTGGACGCAGACGTTGTTGTTGTGCCGCCCCCGGCCTTCGCGGCAAATGTTGTACGAGACTTTGCAATTCATCACACAGCGGTCGCGGTAGTTGGACTGGACGCGTTTGAGAAAGAGCGATGGCTGGTTAGTGGAGGGCACGGGTGCCACAGAGCTGAAGGCTATGGCCATCGGTTGAAGCGCGACATCCGACGCAAAAGTCGGCACCGTTGTCGTCATCAATATTAGTGCTGCGGTCAATTTCAGGTACGTCGTCGCGCTCTTCATGGATCCTCCGCATTCCTCGTCAGCTCAACCGGCTGCTTCGGAAAGGTAGCATCGTCCGGAAAGCCGGAAATCACCCAATTGGGTTGACCGGGACGGATATATCGAGAGCGTAGGGAGGCGCGGAAATCGGCACCTCATGTCGCGCGGATCGCCCTCATCAGGTCCAGCTCTGCATTGCTTCAAGCAATCACGGGTGGGACGGGGAAGGACCGGGGCCTGTGCGAAGCGGATCTCGATCAGGTCGCGTTGAAATCGCTGATGATGCAGCAATCGAAGGAAGTCATCGTACTGGCCGACGCCAGCAAGCTCGGTCGCGCCGAGCAAACTGCGTGGGTGTCGTTGTCGCCGCGCTGGACGTTGATGACCGATGTCGGCGCATCCCTGGAGCAGTGCAACCGTCTTGCGGAAGCAGGCGCGCGTGTGATTGTTGCCGGTGGGCGGTGAGCCCGGTTTTTGACATGCTATGAATTGCGCGCCAAAGACAACCATTGAGAAGCAAGGCCGGCGAACGTCATGAATTTCTTCGAACGTCTAAAGACAGAAGCATCCGCCGAGTGGAAGGCATACACCGAGCATCCCTTCACGAATGGCTTGGCGGACGGTTCACTCGCTGAGCCTGCGTTTCGTCACTACCTCGTTCAGGACTACCTGTTCCTCATCGAGTTTGCGCGCGCCTATGCGCTCGCCGTCTACAAGTCGCCGAAGCTCGCGGACATGCGCGAAGCGGCGGCCGGCCTCTCGGCCATTCTGGACGTTGAGATGGATCTGCATGTGAAGCTTTGCGCAAGCTGGGGCCTGTCGCCCGGCGACCTTGAGCAAACCGCTCCGGCGGTCGAGACGTTGGCCTATACGCGCTACGTGCTCGACACCGGCATGCGTGGTGATCTGCTGGCGCTCAAGGTGGCGTTGGCCCCTTGCGTTATCGGCTACGCGGACATCGCGACGCGGCTCGCGTCGCTGCCCGGCGCGGACGTTTCGACGAATCCATACCGTGTCTGGATCGCCGAGTATGCCGGGGCACCGTATCAGGAGGTCGCAGCGCGCGCGCGGGCGCACCTCAATAGCCTCGCCGATCTCTACGCCACGCCGGCCCGCGAGGCGGAGTTGATCGCGATATTCAAGGAAGCCACGCGGCTTGAAGCCGACTTCTGGGACATGGGCTGGCGCGAGGGCGGTCGATAAGCCGGATTGACAGCGTGGATTGAGTGGCGTCGTCCAGCCCTGTAGAATCGACATCGTGGCTTTGAAGCACCGTGGAGAGCGACATGACCGTTGCGACGACTCTTGCGACCGATGTGCGTGATCTTCTCCATGATCTCGGCGTTCCGCGCGATCGCTTTAGCCAAGGTTCGCGCGTGGTGCGCTCGCCATTGACCGGCGAGATCGTTGCTCATGTGCAGGATGCCGGCCGCGCGGATGTGGAGAAGGCGGTTACGCAGGCGAAGACCGCGTTCCTGGAATGGCGAAGCGTTCCTGCGCCAAAGCGCGGCGAGCTCGTTCGCGTTCTCGGCGAGGAACTGCGCCGCGCGAAGACCTCGCTCGGTCGCCTGGTCACGATCGAGGCCGGAAAGATTCCATCGGAAGGTGAGGGCGAGGTGCAGGAGATGATCGATATCTGTGATTTCGCAGTTGGTCTCTCCCGTCAACTCTACGGCCTCACCATCGCCAGCGAGCGGCCCAACCACCGGATGATGGAGCAATGGCATCCGCTGGGGCCTGTAGGGGTCATCACCTCTTTCAACTTCCCGGTGGCGGTGTGGTCTTGGAATGCGGCGCTGGCTTTCGTTTGCGGCAATCCGGTGATCTGGAAGCCGTCGGAGAAGACGCCGCTGACGGCGCTCGCCGTGCAAGTGCTGTTCGAGCGTGCGGCGGCGAAAGTTGGCCGGGTACCGCACGGCCTCTCCACCGTGTTGATCGGCGACCGTGATGTCGGCGAGGTGCTGGTCGATGATCCGCGCGTTCCATTGGTGTCAGCGACCGGCTCCACCGCGATGGGCCGGATGGTCGGGCCGCGGCTCGCTCAACGCTTTGCGCGATCTATCCTGGAGCTTGGCGGCAACAACGCATCGATCGTTTGTCCTTCCGCGGATCTCGATCTCGCCCTTCGCGCCATTTCCTTTGCCGCCATTGGCACCGCGGGGCAGCGTTGCACGTCGCTGCGCAGATTGTTCATTCATGACACCGTCTATGATGAACTTGTCGTCCGACTGCAGCAGGTCTACGGGTCGGTCCGGATCGGAAATCCGCTTGCGAACGACGGCGTGCTCGCCGGTCCTCTCATTGACGGGGATGCATTCGAGAGGATGCAGAACGTTCTTCTGGAAGCGCAGAAGCTCGGTGGAGAGGTTTACGGTGGCGAGCGCGTCGATGACGACAAATACCCGTCAGCGTATTATGTCAGGCCCGCCCTGGTCGAAATGCCGGCGCAGATCGGCCCCATGCTGCGCGAGACCTTCGCCCCCATTCTCTATGTCATGAAATATTCGGACTTCGATGTGGCGCTGGCGTTGCATAATGATGTGCCGCAGGGACTTTCATCGTCGATCTTCTCGAATGATGTCCGCGAAGTGGAAAAGTTCCTGTCCGTATCGGGCTCCGACTGCGGCATCGCCAATGCCAATATCGGCCCGTCCGGCGCCGAGATCGGCGGCGCATTCGGCGGCGAAAAGGAAACCGGTGGCGGGCGCGAGGCAGGATCAGACGCGTGGAAAGCGTATATGCGCCGCGTCACCAGCACCATCAACTTCGGCCATGAACTTCCGCTCGCCCAGGGCGTCAGGTTCGACGTCGGCTGACCACGCGAGCCCTGTTACCTTGAGAGGTTTTGGAAGGTTCGACAGCTTCCAAAGAAGTGGCCATGAGCACGGGAGTAAAGCAACTTGCGTTTGCTCCCGCGCAAGAGGCGTCTAGCTCGCCGGCGCGAGTTTGTCCTGCGTCTTCGTCTCGAAATCGCTGGCCTCGTGGCGCTCATGCAGCTGGCTCGAAGGCTCGCCCGCGAGGCGGTTGACCATGCGTCCTCGCTGAGCCGCCGGGCGTTTTCCGACCATGTCGGCCCAACGCCGAACGTGTTTGTAGTCCTGCACCTGGAGGAATTCGGCCGAACCGTAGAGCAATCCCTTGGCCAGCGCGCCGTACCATGGCCAGATCGCGATGTCCGCGATGGTGTAAGTGTTGCCTGCGATGTATTCGTTGTTCGCGAGCTGCTTGTCGAGGACATCGAGTTGCCGCTTCGTCTCCATCGCAAAGCGATCAATGGCATATTCGATCTTGGTCGGCGCATAGGCATAGAAGTGGCCGAAGCCGCCGCCGAGATAGGGCGCGCTTCCCATCTGCCAGAACAGCCAGGAGAGGCACTCGGCGCGCGCACTGACCTCGGTCGGCAGGAACGCGTTGCCGAATTTTTCCGCGAGATACATCAGAATTGAGCCGGATTCGAAAACTCTGATCGGCTTTGGGCCGCTGCGGTCCAAAAGGGCAGGAATCTTGGAATTCGGATTGATATCGACAAATCCGCTGCCGAACTGGTCGCCGCTTCCAATCCGGATCAGCCAGGCGTCGTATTCCGCACCGGTGTGGCCGAGCGCCAGCAGTTCCTCCAGCATGACCGTGACTTTGACGCCATTTGGCGTGCCTTGAGAATACAGCTGGAGCGGATGGCGGCCGACCGGCAGTTCCTTCTCGTGGGTGGCGCCGGAGATCGGCCGATTGATGTTTGCGAATTTGCCACCGTTCTCCCTGTCCCATGTCCAGACGGTTGGTGGGGTGTAAGTGGTCGAGTCGGTCATTCCGTCGCTCCCGGCGTCAGCGAATTAAGGAAAAAAGGGATGTGCCTTATACGTGAATACGTTGGTTTGCGTGGACCGTAGATCGTATTGCCATGCGGGTCATCCGTATCTGCGGTCATATCTGTAATTCCCGGAGAGGCGAGGCAAGGGGCTGTTCCACCCCCTCGGCCAAAAAAGCCGCTCCTCCCGCGGAAACCCGAACTGGTGGTCATCAAACCGCCTATGGGGAATTGTCTTGAATTGTTCATTGGAGCAATAGCCGGGACATGAAATCAACGCGATCCCGCCAAGGTCATTGAAACCGAGCTGGCCTTTCATATAGACCGTCAGCCGTCGACACGCTTGTCGCTGAAGGATGCCCTGATCGTGCAAAACAATCTCTCCCCGTCGCCCCAGCTCTCGCTTTCCAAGGATAAAATTCGGGTCCTGCTGCTCGAAGGCGTCAATGACAGCGCTGTGCAACTGATCGAGGCGGCCGGCTATTCCAATGTCACGCGTTTGCCGAAGGCGCTCGACGGCGATGCTCTGAAGGAAGCCATCAAGGGCGTGCACCTCTTGGGGATTCGTTCGCGGACCCAGATCACCCCTGATGTGCTCGCCGCCGCGGACCGTCTGATCGCGATCGGCTGCTTCAGCGTCGGGACCAATCAGGTGGATATCGACAGCGCCCGTGGCAACGGAATTCCCGTATTCAACGCACCATTTTCCAATACGCGAAGCGTGGCGGAATTGGTGATCGGCGAGATCATCATGCTGTTTCGCCGGCTCGTGCCACGTTCCAACGCCGCTCACCAAGGCGGATGGGACAAGTCCGCGAAAGACAGCTACGAAGTCCGAGGTAAGACCCTCGGCATCATCGGCTACGGCAATATCGGTTCGCAATTGTCGTACCTCGCCGAAGCGATGGGGATGAGGGTCATCTTCTTCGATCACACCGACAAGCTTCGTCACGGCAACACCGAGCCGTGTGGCAGCCTGCGCGAGCTGTTGGCGCAAAGCGATGTCGTCACTCTGCACGTGCCCGAGACGCCTGCGACCCATGGCATGATCGGTCGAGAGGAGATTCGCGCGATCAAGCCGGGGGCTTATTTCATCAACAACAGCCGCGGGACGGTGGTCGATCTGGAGGCGCTTGCCGAGGCGCTCCGGGAGGGCAGGTTGCGCGGCGCTGCCGTTGACGTTTTCCCGGTCGAACCTGGCTCGAATGCGGAGCGTTTCACCACGCCTCTCCAGGGGCTCGATAACGTCATTCTGACGCCGCATATCGGAGGATCGACCGAGGAGGCGCAGGAACGCATCGGCGCCGAAGTCGCGCGAAAGCTCGTCGACTACAGCGATACGGGGTCGACGATGGGGGCTGTCAGCTTCCCGCAGGTCCAACTCCCGGCGCGCGCGTCGGGGACCCGATTTATTCAGGTTCAGCGCAACGTGCCCGGCATGCTCGGGCGGCTGAATGAAGTCCTCGCCCGCCACGCAGTCAACATCGCGGCCCAGTATTACGAGACGAGCAACGATGTCGGCTATGTGGTTCTCGACGCCGACGCCTCGGCGGCCGACAGCCAGCGTGTGCTTGCCGATATCCGTGCGCTCGAGGGCACCATTCGTGCAAGGCTGCTCTACGAGCACAAGCTCTGAAAAGATTGTTCGCTTCACGATAGATCAGCTAAAACGGGGATGTCGACCGCCGCGAAATCGGCGCTGGCAATAATATGAGCCGGGAACAAACCCGGCTCGATCCGGGCAGGTTTTTTCCATGGACCAGATGACGAATCCTGAGGCGGCTGCTGATGCGCGCGCCCGCGCCAACGTGAAGCGGCTTGCTGTCGCCCAGGCGCTCGGGGGAGCCAATTCGGCGGTGATTTTCGCCACTGGGGCCATCGTCGGTTCAACACTCGCGCCGAGCGCTTCACTCGCGACGGTGCCGCTCTCGGTCTACGTCGTCGGCCTTGCTTCCGGAACATTGCCGACGGGGATGATCGCGCGCTCTTATGGCCGCCGCGTCGCGTTTATGGTCGGCAGCGGAGCGGGAGCACTCTGCGGCTTGCTTGCTGCGATTGCGATCGTCTACGGATCGTTCGCGCTGTTCTGCTGCGCCACGTTCTTCGGCGGCTTCTACGGTGCGGTGACGCAATCCTATCGTTTTGCGGCGGCCGACGGCGCCAGTGCCGCTTACCGGCCGAAAGCCGTGTCGTGGGTGATGGCGGGTGGTGTATTCGCCGGCGTGCTTGGTCCGCAGCTTGTGCAGTGGACCATGGATATGTGGCAGCCCCATTTGTTCGCCTTCAGCTTCGTGGCGCAGACGGTTGTGGCGCTGATTGCGATGGCCTTGTTGTCTACGGTGGACGCGCCAAAGCCTGCCGCTTCTGACCTGCATGGTGGTCGCCCGCTTGGCGAGATCGCGCGGCAACCGCGCTTCATTGCAGCGGCCATTTGCGGCATCGTCTCCTACGCGATGATGAACCTGGTGATGACATCGGCACCGCTCGCCATGAAGATCTGCGGGCTCAGCATCAGCGACTCCAACTTCGGCATTCAATGGCACATCGTGGCGATGTACGGTCCGAGCTTCATCACCGGTACACTGATCGCGCGCTTCGGTGCCCCGGCCGTCGTTGCGGTGGGGCTTGCGCTGGAAGCGGTCGCCGCGATCATCGGAATCTCCGGGATCACGGCGATGCATTTTTGGGTCGGGCTCGTTGTGCTCGGGCTCGGCTGGAATTTCGGCTTTGTCGGTGCGTCGGCGCTGGTGCTGGAGACGCACCGGCCGCAGGAGCGCAACAAGGTGCAGGCCTTCAACGATTTTCTCGTGTTCGGCATGATGGCGATCGGGTCATTCTCGTCAGGGCAGGTGCTTGCCATCTATGGCTGGTCGACGGTCAACATGGTGGTGTTCCCGCCCATTCTGATCGGCCTTGGCGCACTGGTGATGGCCAGCGTCGTGCGTCGGAGGGAACAAGCTATGGCAGGACTCCCTGACTAGTTTTCTGCCCGGGCGACGCGAGTGCGTCGTGGTTAACGTAACGCCGCACAAATTGCGGAGAAGGATTTCCGCTTCCTTCCTCGCGGGGGAGTAAAACTCTCTCCTGGCGCGCTCAGGAGAGGAACAACCTCCTTAATTTTCCCGTGTTATGGACCGCTTCGCGCGCGGGGACTAAATACTCAGCAATTCTTGAGCGTTTTCATTGGATTGGCTGAGGAACGCCCGTCATGCCCACTATCCCGGTTTCCGCAGGTTTCGCGATCGGTCTCGTTTTTGGTGTCGTTGGTTTGCTGAGCGGCTTCTGCCTGTTGAGCAGCCTGCGCGACTGGTGGACGACCAACGACGGGCGCAAGATCCGCAGCTTTTCGGTGGCGCTGGCTGTCGCGCTTATCGGCACTCAGTTCATTGCCGGGGCGGGCCTCGTTGATATTGCCAAGTCTCTCTATCTGCAGCCGACCTTCTCGGCGCCGGTGATGTTTGCCGGTGGTCTGCTGTTCGGTTTCGGCATGGTGCTTTCGAATGGCTGCGCGTCGCGTGCGCTGGTTCTGCTCGGCAAGGGAAACCTTCGCTCGCTGGTTGTGTTCGCGATTATCGGCATTACTGCGCAAATGACGCTGAAGGGCTTGTTGGCGCCAGCACGCCTTGCGGTGATGCAATGGACCCAGATCTCACCGTCTGCCATCTCGGCACCGGCTTTGCTGGCCTCCATGGGTATCGATGAGTCGGTTGCACGTATTGCTGTGACGGCGATTGCCGCTGGCGCCCTGTTGATCTTCGCATTCTCTGACAGCCAGTTCCGAAAGTCATATGGCCAGATCGCGGCGGGTCTCATCGTCGGCCTTCTGGTTGTCGCCGGTTGGATCTCCACGGGTTGGCTCGGTGCTGACGAGTTCAACCCCATTCCGGTCACGTCGCTCACTTTCGTGTCGCCGATCGCTGACAGTGTGCAGTACACCATGCTCTCCACCGGCATGACGCTGAGCTTTGGTATTGCATTGGTGGCGGGTGTGCTCACCGGCAGCCTTGCGACTGCGGTGCTGACCGGACGTTTCAAGCTCGAAGGCTATCATTCGCCGAACCACATGCTGCGCTCGGTCTCAGGCGCGGCGCTGATGGGGATTGGCGGCGCGATGGCGTTTGGCTGTTCCATTGGACAGGGCCTCACCGGCCTGTCCACGCTGGCAATGCCGTCATTCATCGCGGCCGCAGGCATTGTCGTGGGGGCCGCCGTGGGGATCCGCGGCGCTGTTGTTATCCCGGCGCTCGCCACGCGGTAACCATTCGTCCGCCCCGGACGATTTTATAGCCGCACTGCACATAGCTTTGCGGGAATGGTTGGCCTACATCATGGTTATCAGCCGCGTCGTCGCGGCTGACAGGGCCGAGCCGACATGAACCGACGAAGACTGCTGCAATCGTTTTTCCTCGCTTTGCCAGGCGTGATGCCTTTGCGCGCGGCGTTGGCGCAGACGAGGCCTTCCGACAACAAGCCGGAATCCGACAAGCCCTTCGCCGAGCATTTCATCGCTCTGCAGTTGTCCGATTCCGATCCGAAAAAGGAGCGGCTGGTGCTGAGCGTGGCTAGCAATCTGCTCAAAGCCTATGGGCCGGATAAGATTGCGGTCGAAGTCGTGGCGTTTGGGCCCGGTATCGATCTGCTGCGAGACACCAATGAATACCGATCGTTGGTCGGCAGCCTTGTGACGCAAGGCGTGCGCTTCGACGTCTGCGGCAATACCCTCGACACTATCGAGCGGGAGACCGGCAAGCGCCCGGCGATCAACCCGCACGCCATTGAAGTTTTGGTCGGTGTTGGGCAAATTCTGAAATTAACCGAGAGCGGTTACACGCTCGTTCGTCCATAATTGGGGAGATTTGAAATGCGATCTTTGTTGAGTGCATTCGCGGCGGTGTTGATGCTGGCCGTGACAGCGTCGTCCGGCTTTGCGGCAGATGCGAAAGAGCATCGCGTAGCCATTCAGGTCGACCAGAACGATCCGGCGGTGATGAATCTCGCGCTCAACAATGCGACCAACATCATGGAATATTACAAGTCCAAGAACGAGGCGGTGCAGATTGATATCGTCACCTACGGTCCGGGCCTGCACATGCTGCGTGCGGACACATCGCCGGTGCACGACAGGATCAAGCAGATTGTGAATGCGAGCTTCCCTTCCACCATCAAGTTCTCCGCCTGCGGAAATACGAAGCAAGGCATGGAAAAGCACGAAGGCAAGGCAATCAGCATCATCCCGGAGGCTGAAGTGGTGCCATCCGGCGCGGTGCGGCTGAGCGAGCTGCAGGAGCAGGGATGGAGCTATCTGCGGCCTTGATGCTTTCTATTTTAGAGGCCGGTCTCTGCTGAGCAGAGTAGCCCAGCTTCGCATGATCATGTCGCGCGGCGAGCCGTCCACGAGGATGGCGATGCCGAGCCGCGCGCCGAGCACCATGCCGCCAACCGCGAAAGGCCAGGACAGGGCGAGCATCGATCCGGCGCTCAATCCCTGGCCGATGGTGCAGCCGCCGGCGAGAATGCCGCCGATGCCCATCAGCACCGCGCCTGAGAGGTGGCGCCGCATCTCGTGGTCGTCGTCGAATGCCTCCCAGCGCAATTCGTCGGACCACCAGGCAGCAGTGCATGAGCCGGCGATGACCCCGAACACGCTGCCGACACCGAAATCGGCGAAGCTGGAAACGTTCAGCAGCCCAGCAAAGATTGCTTTCCCAACCGTTGAAACGAATGTGAGGCTCTGTGGGCGCGGCGGGCCGGCGAAGTCGTCTGTCATCCCGACCGTGACGAGCCATCCCGCAACGATCAGCAGGCCGAGCACGATGCCGGCAGTGAGCAGGCGTGGCGTGCGCCGCAGCCGTGGATCGCCAAGCGCAAACCAGCAGAGCGCGGCGCCCGCAACCGCGGCGATGATGGCACGCACATTAAAGCCGACTGCGCGGGACGAAAGCGATGCGATCTCGGATGTCGCGCCTTCCGGCATCGTGATCGCCAAATTCTCCAGCACGCCGATGCGAAAACCGGAAAACACGCCGCGCAGCGTCGCGTAGGCGGTCGCGCCAAGCACGAGGACCACGATCAGGCCGCGCAGGTCGCCGGTGCCGAGCCGGACGAGCGAGCCAAAGCCGCATGTGCCGACCATGGCCATGCCCATGCCAAACATCACAGAGCCGATCAGAATCGACACCAGGGGGAGCGCGGTCGGCGCGAAGGTGGTTTGTTCGGGATCGAGAACACCCGCAATGACCAGAGCCTGGGTGCCGAGTATGGCGATGCCGAGCGCAAGGCCGAAAATGCGCAGCCGCCGGCTATCGCCGCCCATCAATGCGTCTTCGACGGCACCAAACGTGCACAGCCGCGCATAGCGCACGGCGAATCCTGCCACTGCGCCGATGGCGAAGCCACCCAATGCTTGTATCCAGGCAGACATATCCTGCATGGATCGTCCTCCCGTCTTCGGTGCAGAGTTCCAGCCTTGCGGGCCATTCCACATCCGCCTGCCGGGATTGGCAGGTTTATTTTTTGTCGGCAGCCGTGTCGGGCGCGCAGAAGATGTCGTAGACGACCGAGATCACCCGGCGCACATCGTCGTCGGCAAGGCTGTAATAGATCGTCTTGCCGTCGCGCCTCGTGTCCACCATCCCGTCGTAGCGCAGCCGCGCGAGCTGTTGTGAAACCGCGGATTGGCGCAATGAGAGAATGTTTTCGAGCTCCGTCACCGACCGTTCGCGCTCGGCCAGCAGGCAGAGCAGCAAGAGCCGGTTCTCGTGCGACAAGGCTTTCAGGAAATTGCTGGCCTTGCGGGCCTTGCGCATCAACTGGTCGAGTTCCGGCGAATACTCAGCGCCGTCGCGAAGTTCAGTTTCCAAGTCGGATGAAAGGATCGATGTCATGGCGGTCAATATCGCTCAGATTCGATTGGTTTCATGCAATGGCGGGGCAAGCTTCGCCGCAAGCGCGTCCAGTAATCCCCAGAACGAGTCGTCGTTGCTATAGCCGGTAATGCGTCCCACCTCGCGACCGTTATCCACCACCACGAAGGTCGGCGTGTAGCGTATCGGCGAGGCGAGGGTAACGCCACTGCTTCTCTGGTTCTGGATGTCGATACGACGCAGCGGCAAAGCTTGGGCTTCCGGCGTCTTTCCATAAAGCGAGCCGACATCGCGGTCCCACCGCTGGCAATAGACGCAGCCCGCCTGCTCAAACATCACCAGTTCGGATGCCTGCGCTACGACGGGCAAAAGCATACCTGCCGCGACCACTGCGGCGACCAGAATTGACGTTTTTGCGAATGTCCTTGCAAACATATGCTACATATATACGAATTCGCATGTTTCTGCCAGTGTGGTGGCAAGCTCATACGAATGTCAGAACCGGGACACTCGAGGCCGGAAAATCCGTGGTTTCTTCCATTTCTTTCATCGGAGCGATGGGCGCGGGACTGTTGTCATTCCTGTCGCCATGCGTTTTGCCCCTCGTGCCACCGTATCTGTGCTTTCTGGCCGGGATCAGTCTCGAGGATCTGACGCGGGACGACAAAGCGTCCCAATGGAAGCCCAATTGGCGCGTGGTGGTGCTTGCGTTTGCTTTTGTGCTCGGCTTCGCGACGGTCTTCGTTGCACTCGGCGCGTCGGCTTCGGTTCTGGGCAAGGTCGTCACGGCACATTTTGACACCCTCGCCATCATCGCGGGCCTGCTGATCATTGTGCTCGGCCTGCATTTTCTCGGTGTCTTCAGGATCGGACTGCTGTTTCGCGAGGCGCGCTTTCAGACCGCGCGCAAGCCGGCGGGTTTAGTGGGGGCCTATCTGGTGGGGCTGGCCTTCGCGTTCGGCTGGACGCCCTGCGTGGGGCCCGTGCTTGCTACTATCCTGATGGTCTCCGGTGTCGAAGCATCGGCCGTACGAGGCGCGCTGTTGCTCGGGGCGTATGCGCTCGGGATCGGGATTCCCTTTCTGCTGGCATCGCTGTTTTCCGGCGTGTTCATGCGATTGATGCAGCGGTTGCGCGCGCACATGGCCGCTATCGAGAAGGTGATCGGTGGCGCACTTGTTCTGACAGGCGTTCTGTTTTTGACTGGCGGTATGCCGCATATCGCAGGCTGGCTGCTTGAGACATTCCCGACCTTCGGGTCGATCGGCTGACATCTGGAGAACTGCTCGTGCCGACACAAAAGGGCTTGATGACGAGACGACAAGCAGTCGCTGTACTTGGTGCCGGAGCGCTGAGTCTGCGCGTCGCGCCGGCATTCGCAAAGGCGACGCTGAGCGACGACGGGCTTTACCAGATGGACTGGTATCTGGAGAGCTTCCTCGATGTCTCCGAGGATCTCACGGGAACGACCGCGAAGGGCAAGCGCTTCGCGATCATGTGGGGGCTAAAGGGTTGTCCCGCCTGCAAGCGGATGCACCAAGTCCACATGATGGACCCGAAGATCGAGAGCTATATCCGCGACAACTTCGAGATTCTTCACCTCAACCATATCGGTTCGCGTGAAGTGACCGATTTCGACGGTCGCAAGCGAAGTGAAAAAGCCTTCGGTGAATCTTATGGAATTCGCTTCACCCCGACGATCCAGTTTTTTCCGGAAACGGCCACGGGCCTTGCTGCCTTGAGCGGACAGGCGCGGGAAGTGGCGCGCATGCCGGGGTTGCTCGAGCCCACGGAATTTCTCGCGATGTTTCGATACGTGCGCGAGAAAGGCTATAAGTCCGCGCCGTTCCCCGAATGGCTCAAGAAGCAGGTGTAAGGTTACGCCGCGCCGCGCTTCAGAAATCCAGCTTGTCCTGAATGGCGGCAATGCCCGCCTTGGCGCAGGCTTCGTCCGCGTCGCCCCCCGGTGCGCCGGACACGCCGATGGCACCGAGTGTTGAGCCGCTCGCCTCAATCATCAGGCCGCCGCCGATAATCACCACGTTCGGCAGATTGCGCAGGCCAGCCTGCATCATTCCCGGCTGGCTGATGGCGTTGAGCTCAGACGTGCTGTTACGAAATGTCGCTGCCGTCCATGCTTTGCCTGTTGCAGTGGGCGGTGTGTGAGGTCCGGCAAAGCGATCGCGCAGCAGAATTTGCGGCGTGCCGAAACGATCAACCACGGCGACCGCAACCTGATAGCCGCGCTTCTGGCATTCGGCGAGGGCCGCGCGTGCGGCATCCAGGGCGATCTCAAGACCGAGCGACTTGTAGGTGACGGTCGCCTCCTGGGCCCGCACCGGAGACGAGATGAGGATGCACAGCGCGGACGCAGCGAACAGGTGTTGCAGCCTCATCTCTCACTCCATGTCACGGATGTTATGATCGCTTACTTGTTGACCGGAGATTCCGGATCGAACAGGAACGCGATGATGTCCTTGATCTGCTGTTCGTTCAGCACATGGTTCACGCCGAAACGCGGCATGTTCGAACACGCGTAAAGCGCCTGCGAGTCATAGACCTTGGTGTAAGCGCGCTTGATCTCTTCCGGATCGTATTTGCGGTCCTTACCGTAGTGCGTAAGGCTTGGCCCCAGCGTGCCGAAGCTGAGCTCTTTCTGCTCCATCTGGTGGCAGGCGTAGCAGTTGCCGCCGCTCACAGTGTCCGGCGGATCGGAGAATTGTCCGCCGCGGCCGTTGTTGGCGATCTTTGCGCCCGACTTCCAGTCGCCGAGGAGTTTTCCGTCGGCGGGATAGACCACGCGTGCCAGTTCCCGTGCCGTGATCTTGTCTGCTTCCGCGGAGGGGACCTCGTTATGATATTTGTTGCAGGTCTTCAGCGTCTCATCCGGCTGAATACGGGCTTGCCATTCCGGCGGCGCCTTGCCGAAGGTCGATTTCAAATAGGATTCAACCACAGCAGGATCGACCGGCTTGCTTGCGGTCTGTGCCGATGCAGCAAACGGAAGGCTTGCGAATGTGCCAGCCGCAATCGCGAGCGCAGCAAGTTTCAAAGAGATCTTCATGTTGCGCTCCTTACCGCTTGATCGAGGGGACATTGATTTCGCCGCCGGCCGCCTGCTTCTGCAGGAAGACCGTCAACGCGGTAAGGGCATCAGATCCGTATTCCGGTACGGGCCAGCGTTGCTGGCGATAACAGTCCCACAGGCGATGCTGCATGGTGCGCACGGCGCTTTGCGACACACGATAGGTCGGCCATCCGCCCATTGTTTCTTGTGCGGGTTTGCCGGGCTTCGAGAGGTTTGGCAGCCCTTGAAGACGGATGCGCTTGCCTTCCTCGGCATGGCAGGTCGCGCAGGAAAAATCGTTCACGCCGCCGCGGGTGTAGAACAGAGCCTCGCCGACCGCCGCCATTTCCTGTTCTTTCGGATGGCTCAGCGGGATGTCGATCTTCATGCCGCTCGATTTGTTGGCGATAAAGGCGACAAGGTCTTGCATGTCAGACGGTTTGCCGGGACCGGAGAAACGGCGCGCAACGACATCCTTGGTGTCGAGGCCCTGAACGTTCTGCATGCACCACAGCAGCCGTTGTTCGAGGTCCATAACTTTGTCAGCATCAGCGAAATAGCGCGGCAGTTTCGCAAACGCGCCTTCGAGCTTACCAGCGCCGAGGCCGAGATCGCATCCTTCAAGGGAGACGTTCTTCGTGCCGCGCTTTTCGCTCCACAGCGCTTCGCCACGGTCGACCGCAAGGAAACCGGGATTGGACATGGGGTCGGAGATCATCTCGCGATAGCGCTCGATCTCCTTTTCAGCTGCATCCTGGGCACGAACGGTAACGTTCGACACAAAAAGCACTGCGACGGCTATCGCCGACCAGATGATGGTCCGTTTCATAAAGTCTCCTCCACTCCGTAAGACCGTCTTTTGCGGTCCTCGCGGCTTTCACCTCAGCCCGAACATCTTTACATTCAAGAAAAACAATATAATGATGTGAGCAGATCATGATAGATCGCACTCGTCATCGTCAAGCGATACTATCGTCAGGGACGAAGAAGAAGTCCCAGGAGGAATTTTGATGAATTTCAAGCAGGTTGAACCAACTCGTCGCGAAGCGCTGACGCTTGCGGCCGTCGCGGGACTGGCGGCGTTTCTCGCGCCGAAGATGCTGCTCGCGGACGAAGCCGCGGTCGCAGCCGAGATCAAGAAGCTCTACGGCGACAAGAAGATGGAGAGCGGCAAGGTCAAGCTCGACGTGCCTGAAATCGCTGAAAACGGCCTGGTGGTTCCGATCAACATCGAGGTCGAAAGCCCGATGACCGATTCGGATTACGTTAAGGCCGTGCACGTGTTCGCAGACGGCAACCCGCTGCCGGGCGTCGTCTCCTATAAGTTCACGCCGGCTTGCGGCAAGGCATCCGCCTCGACCCGCATGCGTCTCGCGCAGACTCAGAACATCGTTTGCATCGCTGAAATGTCGAACGGCAACCTGCACATGGCGAAGTCCAATGTGAAGGTGACCATCGGCGGCTGCGGCGGCTGATCAATCCGCCAACCGCGTCAACAGCAAGCAAATTCAGGCAAGGAATTTTCCCATGGCCAACAAACCTACCCCTCGCGTTCGTGTTCCGGCTTCGGCAAAGCCCGGCGAGCTGATCGAGATCAAGACTCTCATCTCGCATGAAATGGAATCGGGGCAGCGCAAGGATTCATCCGGCAAGATCGTGCCGCGCAAGATCATCAACAAGTTCGCCGCTGCCTTTAACGGCAAGACGGTGTTTGAAGCTGACTGGAATCCCGCCATCTCGGCAAATCCCTATCAGTCGTTTTTCTTCAAGGCGTCCGAGAGCGGCGAGTTCACCTTCACATGGAAGGATGATGACGGCTCGGATTACACGGCGACGAACAAGCTGACCGTCGCCTGACGACTGGTTTCCCGGCGCGCGACTCTGAGGGTTGCGCGCCAAGAGGGAGCTGGCAGAGCTTCAAGACAAATGGCCTTCCTGTGAAAGGCCCAAGAACGACCCAGGGTGGATCGATGATATCGAGGCGGGAATTCCTGCAGGCGACGGCGGCTGCGTCTGCGTTGATGATTGGCAGCGGTGCAGGATCGTTGGGACGCGCGGCTGCCCAACAACGCCTGACGCAAGCGGACATCACGCGGTTCGATCCGCTCGGTACCGTCACGATCCTCTACATTGCGGATACACATGCGCAACTGATGCCGGTGTATTTCCGCGAGCCGTCGGTCAACCTTGGCGTGGGCGAAGTGCGCGGGCTGCCGCCACATCTCACCGACGGAGAATTCCGCAAATACTTTAACATCGCTGCCGGTTCGGCGGATGCCTACGCGTTGACGGCGGATGATTTTGTTGCGCTGGCCCGCAACTATGGGCGCATGGGCGGCATGGACCGCATCGCCACGCTGGTGAATGCGGTGCGTGCGGAACGCGGCGAAGACAAGGTGCTGCTACTCGATGGCGGCGATGCCCTGCAGGGAAGCTGGACCTCGCTGCAGACCAAGGGCCAGGACATGGTGGATATCATGTCGGCGCTCAAGCTCGATGCTTTGACGGGACACTGGGAGTTCACTTACGGCGACGAGCGGCTGAAGGAAATCGTCGACAAGGCGCCATTTGCGTTCCTCGCGCAGAACGTCCGCGACAACGAATGGCAGGAGCCGGTGTTCGACGCGCGCAAAATGTTCGAACGCGGCGGTGAGAAAGTTGCGGTGATCGGCCAGGCTTTGCCGCGCACGGCGGTGGCCAATCCGCGCTGGATGTTCCCGAAGTGGGAATTCGGCATTCGTGAGGAAGACATCCAGAAGCAAATCGACGAAGCGCGTGCCGATGGCGCCACCGTTGTCGTGCTGCTTTCGCACAACGGCTTCGACGTCGATCGCAAGCTTGCGGGCCGTGTAAAGGGGCTCGATGTCATCCTGACAGCGCACACCCATGATGCGATGCCGGGATTGATCCGGGTTGGCGAGACGGTGCTGGTCTCTGTCGGCTCACACGGGAAGTTCCTGTCCCGCCTCGACATCGAGGTGAAGGACAAGAAGGTCAAGGACGTTCGTTTCAAGCTGATGCCGGTGTTCTCGGATGCGATCAAGCCGGATGCGGCGATGACCGCACTGGTTGAAAAGGTGAGGGCGCCGTTCGCAAAGGATCTCGCGCGCACCATCGGCAAGACGGATTCGCTGCTCTACCGTCGCGGTAACTTCAACGGCACGTTCGACGATCTGATCTGCAATGCGATGCTGTCCGAACGCGATGTCGAGATCGCGCTGTCGCCGGGTTTCCGCTGGGGCAGTTCACTTCTTCCGGGTGACGCGATCACCTGGGAAGACGTCACCAATGAGACCGCGATCACCTATCCGAATTGCTATCGCAACGAGATGACCGGTGCACAGCTCAAGGACGTGCTGGAAGACGTCGCCGACAACATCTTCCATCCCGATCCTTACTTCCAGGGCGGTGGGGACATGGTTCGCATCGGCGGTATGGGCTATGCGATCGATGTGTCGAAACCGATGGGATCACGCATCTCCGAATTGACGCATCTCAAATCCGGCAAGCCGATTGAAGCATCGAAAACCTACACGGTGTCGGGTTGGGCCAGCGTGAATCAAAACACGCAAGGGCCGCCGATCTGGGATGTTGTCGCTTCCCATATTTCGAAACAGGGCACGGTGAAGATCGAGCCGAACACTGCGGTGAAGGTGACGGGAGCCTGATCATGGCAATTCATCGCGCCGAATTGCGAGCAACACATTCACATATTGGGATAAATAGAAAGGATGCCGCATGAGTGACAAATCATCTGCGGATATTCTCAGCCGCCGCCGTTTTCTCGGTGGTGCAGGTGTTGCCGGAGCCGGCGCTGTGTTGTCGGCCATTCCAGCGGTGGCAGGTGAGGCCGCCAAACCCGATCCGATGATCACCGAGATCCAGGATTGGAATCGGTATCTCGGCGACGGCGTCGATAAACGCCCCTACGGCATGCCGTCGAAGTTCGAAAAGAACGTCATTCGCCGCGATGTGTCGTGGCTGACGGCCTCCGCGGAATCTTCCGTCAACTTCACGCCGCTGCACGAGCTCGATGGCATCATCACGCCGTCGGGCTTGTGTTTCGAACGGCATCACGCGGGGGTCGCAGAGATCAATCCTGCCGATCATCGCCTGATGATCAACGGCATGGTCGAGAAGCCGCTGGTCTTCACGATGGACGACATCAAGCGCATGCCGCGCGTGAACAAGATCCACTTCCTCGAGTGCGCAGCCAATTCCGGGATGGAGTGGCGCGGTGCGCAGCTCAACGGCTGCCAGTTCACCCACGGCATGGTGCACAATGTCATGTACACCGGCGTCCGATTGAAGACACTGCTGGATGAAGCGGGCCTCAAGCCGAACGTCAAATGGCTGATGCTGGAAGGCGCTGACGCTGCGGGCATGAATCGTTCATTGCCGATCGAGAAGGCGCTGGACGATGTCATCCTTGCGTTCGCCATGAACGGCGAAGCACTGCGGCCGGAACAAGGTTATCCGCTGCGTGCGGTTATTCCCGGCTGGGAAGGCAATCTCTGGGTCAAATGGATTCGCCGCATCGAAGCCGGCGACCAGCCATGGCAGACCCGTGAAGAGACCTCGAAGTACACCGACCTTCTGGCCGACGGTCGTTCGCGCAAGCATACCTTCATCATGGATGCGAAGTCGGTGGTGACCAATCCGTCGCCGCAGGCGCCGCTGAAGGCCAAGGGGCGGAACGTCTTGAGCGGCTTCGCGTGGTCCGGGCGCGGCACGGTCAAGCGCGTCGACGTCTCGATGGATGGTGGCCGCAACTGGCAGACCGCACGGATCGATGGACCGGTGCTCGATAAGTCGATCGTGCGATTCTACGTCGATTTCGACTGGAACGGTCAGGAACTGATGATCCAGTCCCGGGCGATGGATTCCACCGGCTATGTGCAGCCGACCAAGGACGAACTGCGCAAGGTGCGCGGCGTGAACTCGATCTACCACAACAACGGCATCCAGACCTGGCTGGTGCGCTCGAGCGGAGAAGCCGAGAATGTCGAGATTGGTTAAACTCTTCGCCGTTGCTGCGTTATGTGGCGCTGCTGTTGCAGCGGTCACACCGGACGTCTCGGCGCAGCAAATTGCCACACGGCAGCCCGCCGCGTCTTCACCTAAGCTGGGCCTCGGACGTCCCGCATTGCCTGAGGAAATCAAGGCGTGGGACACCGATGTCCGGCCAGACGGCAAGGGCCTTCCAGTCGGCAAAGGCACGGTAAAGCAAGGAGACGCAATCTTCCAGGCGCAGTGCGCGACTTGTCACGGCGAGTTCGGTGAAGGCGCTGGCCGCTGGCCTGTCCTTGCAGGCGGCGCGGGTACTTTGAAGGCCGATCGTCCCGACAAGACGGTGGGATCGTTCTGGTCGGATCTGTCAACCGTGTACGACTATATCCATCGCGCGATGCCTTACGGCAATGCGCGCTCCCTGTCGGATGACGATGTTTATGCGCTGGTGGCCTACATCCTGTCGATGAATGACATCATCAAGGACGAGAATTTCGAGCTGAATGAGAAGAATTTTACCTCGATCAAGATGCCGAATGCGGATGCTTTCTACGATGACGATCGCGAGACTGCCGAAAAGAAGTTCTGGAAGAAAGATCCGTGCATGAAGGATTGCCGCAGCGCGCCGAAGGTAACGGGGCGAGCCATATCAGTTGACGTGACGCCGGATAACAAGGCCGGCCCGAAGGTCGATTGATGACGTTGCTGAACCCGCCAGCAGTGATCGTTGTCCTGCTGGCGGGTTCAGTTTTCAATACGGCGTCCGCAGGCGACCGTGAATTGGGCCAGTATCTTTCGGCTGAATGCGTCGCCTGTCACCAGGCATCCGGAACCGCCGCAGCCGGGGTCCCGTCAATCGTCGGTTGGCCGGAAAGCCAGTTCGTCGCTGTGATGAACGCGTACAAGAACAAGCAGCGCGACAACCCCGTGATGCAGACCGTCGCGGGACGACTTGCCGCAGATGATATAGCTGCACTCGCGAGCTATTTTGGAGGACTATCACCCACGACGAAATGACGTCTTCGAACGTCATTCAATGATCGGAGGGGATGATGGGCATCAATCGCAGACAAATGTTGACGGGCACCGCGACGTTCGCCGGTGCGATCGCTCTTGGTGCTCCTGCGGTTCTCGGACAGGCAAAGCCCCGCGTTGTGGTAATCGGTGCCGGTGCGGGCGGGGCGACGGCTGCGAAATACATCGCCAAGCAGAGTGCGGGCGCCATTGCGGTGACGCTCGTCGAACCGAACGCAAGTTATCAGACCTGCTTCCACAGCAATCTCTATCTTGGCGGCATGCGTGATTACCCGTCGATCACGCATGACTACTCGGCGCTCACCAAGAACTACGGCATCAATCTGGTCAAGGCACGCGCGATGGCCATCGATCGCGACAAGAGAGAGGTCGTGCTCGCGGGCGATCTTCGTCTGCCCTATGATCGTCTCGTGGTCTCGCCAGGGATTGATCTGAAATATGATTCAGTTCCGGGATGGTCGCTGGCTGCGGAAGAAACCATGCCGCACGCATGGAAGCCGGGTGCGCAAACACAGCTGCTGAAGAAGAAGCTGGACGCGGTGCCGGATGGCGGCGTCATCGTGATGGTCGCTCCGCCGAATCCCTATCGCTGTCCGCCGGGTCCCTACGAGCGGGTTTCGATGATGGCCTATGCCCTCAAAGCCGCCGGCAAGGATCGCTGCAAGATATTCATCATTGATCCGAAGGAGAATTTCTCCAAGCAGGCGCTGTTCCAGGAGGGCTGGGAGAAACACTACAAGGGCATGATCGAATGGCTCGGGCCGAAGGTGCATGATGGATTGAAGTCGGTCGACCCCGCGAGTGGAACTGTTGTCACCGGCTTTGAGACTTACAAGAACGCGGCGCTGGTCAATGTCATTCCAGCACAGATGGCAGGAGCCATCGCGCGCGATGCCGGCCTGGCGAATGCCAGCGGCTTTTGCACTATCGATCCCGCCAATATGAAATCCGTCGTCGATGCGAACATCTACGTGGTTGGCGATGCCTGTATTCCGGGAGACATGCCGAAGTCGGCGTTTTCGGCGAACAGCCAGGCAAAAGTCGCGGCGATGATGATCCGGGGCGAACTCGCATCGGCGCGCACATTTCCGGCGCGCTATACCAACACCTGCTGGAGTCTGATCGCGACGGATGATTGCGTGAAAGTCGGCGGAACTTATGAGCCCAAGGACGGCAAGATCGGTGCTTCATCCACCTTCGTCTCGCAGACCGGTGAAGCGGCGGACCTTCGCAAGCAGACACAGGCCGAAAATATGGGTTGGTATGCCGGGATCACCGCCGACATGTTCACCTGAGCGCCGGTCTTCGAGGCGCCGTCACGCGTGCCGCAATGCGATACGACGCGATGTCCGATTGCAGCGGCATACGTGCTTCGTATTTATCGAATAGCGATAGAGGCTTGTCGCGGCCTGCGCGAATATGCCAACACTACCTGATCCTTTGCTGATCCGGGGGCGGTGTGGCAAACGTTCTGGTTATCGACGACGATCCCGCCGTTCGGGCGACCATGGAGATTGTGCTGAAGCGCGATAGCCATGCGGTCGTTCTCGCCGATAATGGCCGAAAAGGCCTTCAGCTTCTCCAAGCCGGACAGTTCGATCTTTTGATCGTTGATCTGTTCATGCCGGACATGGACGGACTGGAAATTGTCAGCCATGTGCGAAAGTCACGCGCTGAACTGCCGATCATTGTCATATCCGGACATTATACCGGAACCGGACCTGCGCCTGATTTTCTCCAGATGGCAACAAAGCTCGGCGCTGTCTACAGTCTGCAGAAGCCTTTCCGGCCCGCCGAACTGCTGACTGCCGTGTCAAATTGTCTTGACCCGCCGACGGGTGCTTCTGTCTCTCCAAATGCAGCGTGTGGAAATGCGTCATCCGGGTTCTGAAATGTCTGTTGCCACGTCGGAGAACGCATTGCTGAAAAGCCAGGACCGCGGAAGCTTTCCCTCGACATTGCCTGCTTCGGAATTCGATCGCAGGCTCGCGATCGCCGCAGTCGCCATTCTTGCACTACTATTCGCTTTTACCCTGCCGTTCGCAAAGGCGAAGTTAGCGGAAATCCCTGCGTTCGTCGCAAGCTACCAATTCGCCCTTGCTGCAATCGATATCATCACGGCTCTCTTGCTATATGGGCAATTCAACGCCCTGCGCTCGCGCGGGCTACTGCTGTTGGCCAGCGGTTATCTGTTCACCGCGTTGGCCGCAATGGCGCATGCGCTGACGTTTCCCGGGTTGTTCGCGCCGACGGGACTGCTCAGTTCCGGACCGCAGACCACGGTCTGGCTCTACATGTGTTGGCATGGCGTGTTTCCGCTTCTGGTGATTGGTTACGGCCTGTCGACGCGGGATGATGACCTTGCCATTGGTGGATCGGCGCGGGGCTACATTCTCGGGAGCATCGCGGCAGTCTGCGCAGTCATCGCTATCACGGTATGGGCGGTGACCGGCGGGCACAATTTTCTGCCGATCCTGCTGCACGAGCGGCGCTACACGGCGGCAATGATCGGCATTGTGTCGTCGGTCTGGCTCTTGAGCTTGGCTGCGCTCGTGGTGCTGTGGAAGCGCCGACCGCATTCGGTCCTCGACGTCTGGCTCATGGTCGTGATGTGCGCGTGGCTTTTTGACATTGCACTGTCGGCCATCCTGAATGAGGTGCGGTTCGATCTCGGGTTCTATCTCGGGCGAATTTACGGGCTTGCCGCCGCGAGTTTCGTGCTGGCGGTGCTGCTCCTGGAAACCGGGAAGTTGCAGGCGCAGCTTGCGAATCTTTTGAAACAGGAGAGATCGGATGCAGCCGTGGAGCGCGACCGACACAGGGAGCGGGAGGAGTTCTTCGGTGCCGTGATCGCGTCGTCGAACGACGTGATTGTCACAAAGTCGCTCGACGGAGTGATCACAGGATGGAATGCCGCAGCCGAGCGGCTGTTCGGCTATTCGGCAGATGAAGCCGTCGGTCATAGTATCGATCTCATCGTCCCCGCGGAGCGCCGGTCGGAAGTGCGGGTGATCCTGGAAAGCATTCGTCAGGGCGACGTCGTCGGCACACACGAAACGAGACGGATCGCCAAAAGTGGACGCGAAATACTGCTTTCACTGAGCGTTTCTCCAATCAAAGCGCGCGACGGAAAAATTATCGGAGCGACCAAGATTGCCCGCGACCTTACGGAGGTGCGATTGGCGCAGGAGGCGCTGTCTGAAAGCGAACGAATGGCGCTGGGTATCATCGAAACGTCGCTCGACGCCTTCGTGCAAATGAGCAACTCCGGGATTGTTATCGATTGGAATTCGCAGGCGGAACGAATTTTTGGATGGTCGCGGAAAGAGGCGCTTGGGCGCGATCTCGGTGAACTGATTGTTCCTGAGGCTCATCGTGCGCACCACAGGCAGGCGCTCTCGCGCCTGTTACATGACGCGCGCGCGATTCACGGAAGCCGTTTCGAGATCGAGGCGCAACGACGGGATGGCGCGGAAGTGCGCGTTGAGTTCAGCGTCACGGTGTTCCAGCGCCGAGGCGGACATGTGTTCAATGCTTTCATCCGCGACTTGACCGATAAGATCGCCGCGGAAAACCAGATTAGGCAGGCGCAGAAGATGGACGCTGTCGGCCAGTTAACCGGCGGCGTGGCGCATGACTTCAACAATATCCTGACCGTCATTACCGGAACCATCGAGATCCTTGCCGAAGGCGTCGCCGACCGTCCTGAGCTTGCGAGCATCGCGCATATGATCGACGAAGCTGCCGCGCGGGGAGCCGATCTCACAGGTCATTTGCTAGCGTTCGCGCGAAGGCAGCCGCTGCAGCCGCGGGAAATCGACGTCAACACCTTGATCCTGACCACGAGCAAATTGCTGCGTCCGACCCTCGGGGAGCAGATCGAAATCGAGACGTTGCTCGCGGATGACCCCTGGCTTGCTTACGTCGATCCGAACCAGTTGACCACCGCTGTTCTCAATCTCGCTTTGAACGCGCGCGATGCAATGCCGCAGGGCGGGAGGCTGATCATCGAGACGATCAACAGCTATCTCGATGAGATCTATGCCGGTCAGCACAGCGAGGTGAAGCCCGGCGAATATGTCTTGATCGCCATCAGCGACACCGGTTCGGGCATTCCCGCGCATCTTATCGACAAGGTATTCGAGCCGTTTTTCACCACCAAGGACATCGGCAAAGGCACCGGGCTTGGCCTCAGCATGGTTTATGGCTTCGTCAAACAGTCGGAAGGCCATATCAAGGTCTATAGCGAGGAGGGGCACGGAACGACGATCAAGCTCTATCTGCCGAAGAGCAAGGAACTTTCGGCTGCGGCGATCGAGGTCGATCCCGTTGAGAAAGCGATCGGCGGCAACGAGCTTATTCTCGTGGTGGAAGACGATCTTCTCGTCCGAAATTATGTTGTCACCCAGGTTCGCAGCTTGGGATATCGCACGCTTTCTGCGGCCAATGCGGAAGAGGCGCTCGACGCCATTCGCAGCGATCCGACGATCGACTTGCTGTTTACCGACGTCATCATGCCAGGCTCAATGAACGGTCGGCAGTTGGTCGAAGAGGTGCGCAAGCTGCGCGGCGAGTTCAAGGTTCTCTATACATCGGGATACACAGAGAATGCGATCGTTCACCACGGGCGATTGGATCCCGGTATTCTTCTGCTTGCAAAACCTTATCGCAAGGCCGATCTGGCGCGCATGATCAGGCTGGCTCTTGATGGCGGCGACAAAGCGAATTGATAAAGTTGCCGGTCAGGACGTTCCGCTGAGATAAATGCGCATGAGGTCGGCGAGGTTTCTGGCGCCGAGCTTTTCCATAAGCCGTGCGCGATGGAATTCGACGGTGCGCGTGCCGATGCCGAGCTGACGACCGACTTCCTTGTTCGATGCCCCTGCCGCCAACTGCGCCAGCACTTCGCTCTCGCGCCGGGTCAATGGCTCGCGGCCGGGAAAATGAAACCGAGACGAATTCGCGGCCGGACTCGCCGTTTGCCGGCGGGTAAAGGCGTCGATCGCATCACGGACCTTTTCGGTCACGATACTTCCGCGGAACGGCTTCTCGATGAAGTCGAGCGCTCCATTCTTGATGGCGTCAACGGCCATGGCGATGTCGCCTTGACCCGACATAATGAAAATTGGGGCTGGATAGTCGTCGGCGTTGAGTTCTTTCAGAATATCCAGGCCTGATCGTCCGGGGATATGGACGTCGAGAATAATACAGGCCGGGGTTTTCTGTCTTGCCGTGGCCAGAAGCGCCGCGCCGTCAGCGAAGCAGATGACTTCGTAGCCTTTGGCCGAAAAAATAGCCGTTAAAGTTTTTCGTATCGCCGGATCGTCATCAACCACGTAGATCTCAGCACCGTTTCCGCCCACAAACCCCATCCCGTTTCAGTCCCATTTTCTTGTCGGACCCGTATTTGTACGGGTTCCTTACTTAAGAGGTAGGTAGCTTAATCCCCCTAACGATGCCAGCGAAGGAGAATCTCATGCGAATGGCATCCGGCGAAAGTGAAGACCGGCACGACATTGAAGGTTTAGCCGATGGCGTGGCCGTGCTGAACGACATCGTGCCTGATCTGGGGCTTGGGAAACTCACGCTGGCCATCCACGATCTTCGTGTTCTGGAGGCATATCAGGCTGTCCTCAATGCGAGACAGATCGAGCATTCAATTCAGATCGTCAGAGAGCAGATTCTCGACGAACTTGATTGGGAGTAAATCGGACGAACGTCGAATTTGTCGGAATAAATCGCTTTCCCGACAGGGGGCTGGGATGCCGCCTTTGCTCATTGGACTGGCAGCGCGATCGAATACTTGACCTGGCTGAGTGCGAAGCTCGATTCGATCGAGGCAATCCCGTCGAGCCTTGTCAGCTTGTTGATGATGAAAGCTTCATAGGACGGCAGGTCCGCGGTGACGACGCGTAACAGATAGTCGCGGTTCCCCGTCATCAAATAACACTCCAGGACTTCGTTCCATTTTGAAATGGCCCGCGCGAAGCGATTGAGGTCTTCCTCTTTCTGGCGTTCCAGTTTGATGGAAATGAAGACGCTGACCGGAAGACCGACCGACTTCTGATCGACCATGGCGATATAGCGCGTAATGACGCCGCGCTCTTCCAACAGCTTGACGCGGCGGTGGCACGGCGACACCGACAGGCCGACCTGGTCGGCGAGTTCCTGCATGGTCACCCGGCTATCAGCCTGTAGAATCGCGAGAATTTTTCGGTCAATCGCATCCAGGTCGGTCATTGGGATAAAATCTCAATCAGCTACATTTCTGTGAGAATTTATACTAATATTGGGATCGCCGTCGATAT
The DNA here is from genome assembly GCF_049747295.1 of Bradyrhizobium sp. SYSU BS000235. Classification (NCBI taxonomy): domain Bacteria; kingdom Pseudomonadati; phylum Pseudomonadota; class Alphaproteobacteria; order Hyphomicrobiales; family Nitrobacteraceae; genus Bradyrhizobium; species Bradyrhizobium sp. SYSU BS000235. The sequence continues at coordinate 795,562 of NZ_JBMHJM010000001.1, read as the reverse complement.
GATTTGAGATATTTCGGCGCTGGGAGAGGACTAGCATTGTGGCTCAATCATTTTGCTGGTGCTGCCATGGCTATCGAACCGTCCCGTCTGGAAATTCTGTCCGCCCTTGCGAAGAAGGCGCTGTGGCTGTCGTCGTGGACCATCCACCACGCCAATCATGTTCGCCCTGACTCGGACGGCCTGAAGGTAGGCGGCCATCAGGCCTCCTCGGCCTCGCTGGCGACAATCATGTCGGCTCTCTATTTCGGCGTGCTGAAGCCGGAAGACCGCGTTGCGGTCAAGCCGCATGCCAGCCCGGTCTTTCACGCGATCCAATATCTGCTCGGACACCAGACCCGCGACAAGCTCGAACATTTCCGCGGCTTCAAGGGGGCGCAGTCTTATCCGTCGCGCACCAAGGACACCGACGATGTGGACTTCTCGACAGGGTCGGTCGGGCTCGGCGTCGCCCAGACGCTGTTTTCGTCATTGGTGCAGGACTACGTCACGTCGCATGGCTGGATGAAGGGGCGGCCGGAAGGGCGCATGATCGCGCTGGTCGGCGATGCGGAGCTCGACGAAGGCAATATTTTCGAGGCGTTAGCGGAGGGCTGGAAACAGGGCCTGCGCAATACGTGGTGGATCGTCGACTACAATCGCCAGAGCCTCGATGCGGTGGTTCGTGAAGGGCTTTGGGAAAAGTTCGAGACCATGTTCCGCAACTTCGGTTGGGACGTGGTGATCGTCAAATACGGCAAGCTGATGCAGGCGGCATTCGCGGAGCCGGGCGGCGAGGCGCTTCGTCGCTGGATCGATACATGCCCAAACCAGATGTACGCGGCACTATGCTTCCAGGGAGGCGCAGCGTTCCGCAAACATTTGCTCGACGATATCGGCGATCAGGGAGCCGTCACCAAGCTCATCGAAAAACGCAGCGACGAAGAATTGCTGGCGCTGATGTCCAATCTCGGTGGCCACGATATGGCGAGTGTGCTCGAGGCTTTCGAAGCCGTCGATCATGATCGCCCGGTGTGCTTCATCGCCTATACCATCAAGGGCGTCGGCTTGCCGTTCCAGGGACACAAGGACAACCATGCGGGCCTGATGACGGTTACCCAGATGGAGGCGTTCCGCAAGGCGCAGAACATCCGTCCGGGTCATGAATGGGATCGGCTGGAGGGATTGCCGCTGGATGCCTCGCGCATCGAGGCGTACCTCAAGGACGTCGCTTTCGCGCGCGAAGGGACGCGGCGTCTCGATGCGCCAAAGATCGACGTTCCGGAGCGCTTGTCGGTTTCGTTGGCGCCGCGGATGTCGACCCAGCAAGGGTTTGGCCTGATCCTCAACGAGCTCGCGCGCAGCGAAACCAAGCTGGCCGAGCGCATCGTGACCACATCGCCTGACGTCACCGTGTCGACCAATCTCGGCCCGTGGGTCAATCGTCGCGGCCTGTTCGCCATGGCCGAGAAGGTCGACCTGTTCCGCAAGGAGAAGATTCCCTCGACGTTTGCGTGGGATTACTCGCCGAAGGGGCAGCATATCGAACTGGGCATCGCAGAGATGAACCTGTTCATCGCGCTGTCTGCGTTGGGCTTGTCACATTCGATCAACGGCGAGCGGTTGCTCCCGGTGGGGACGTTGTATGATCCGTTTATCGAGCGTGGCCTCGATGCGTTGAACTATGCCTGTTATCAGGATGCACGCTTCATGGTGGCTGCGACACCTTCGGGCATCACGCTGGCGCCGGAAGGCGGCGCGCATCAGTCGATCGCAACGCCGTTGATCGGAATGGCACAGGATGGCTTGGCCTCGTTCGAGCCGGCCTTCGTGGACGAACTGGCCGTCATCATGCGCTGGGGCTTCGAGCACATGCAGCGCGACGAGGAGGGCGGTTCGGTTTATCTCCGGCTGTCGACGCGAACGCTCGATCAGGTTCAGCGCACGATGACGCCCGAACTGGAGAACGATATTGCCGCGGGAGCGTACTGGTTGCGCAAGCCGGGGCCCAACGCCGAGCTGCTCATCGCCTATACCGGTGCGGTGGCCCCGGAAGCCATCGAGGCGACCGGATTGCTGGGCGAAGACCGCCGCGATATCGGCTTGCTTGCGATCACGTCGGCCGACCGGCTGCACGGAGGCTGGACAGCATCACGCAAGCGTCGCCGCAATGGCGGCCCCCGTGAACCCAGTCACATCGAGCAATTGCTGGCTCCGCTACCGCGTGACTGCGGATTGATCACGGTGGTCGATGGTCATCCTGCCACGCTGGCATGGCTCGGCAGCGTCCACGGTCATCGTGTGGAAGCGCTCGGTGTTGAGCATTTCGGTCAGACCGGAACCATCGGTGACCTTTATAAGCACTATGGTCTCGACGCCAACACGATCATCGATGCGGCCGCAAGCCTGACATTCGGTGCGCCGATCCGTCACCGCAAGCTTGCAGTTTGATCCTGCTCGTCAGTTTGCTTTCGGCGTGAATGGGCCGGGAGGCGATCGCCCGATGAAGGCCGTAAAGGCAAGTCCGGCGATCGCAAACCAGACAGTCAGCCAAAACCCGTCAATATAAGCAAGGACGTTGGCCTCGCGCTGAACGCGTGAAGCCAATGTTGCAATGCTGCGTGCTGGTGCGCTCGCGGCGTCGTCACTTGTGAAATAGCTCGACAGTTTCGCCAACAGATGTGTCACGTCCACACTGCCATTGGCGACGTGTTGCCCCAAAAGGTTGGAGTGAAGCTGCTCACGTACGCGCAGCCATGTCCCCATCAGTGCGATGCCGATCTCCGCGCCGCCGAGGCGCATGATTTGGATGTAAGCAGCGAACGCGGTCGCGCGGGTTGGATCGGAATTGGAGACGGCAATGATAATGATCGGGAAGAGTGTGAAGGCTTGCCCGAGCGATTGCAGCAGGACCACCGGTATAAAATCGTTGATGGCCCAGTCATTGGTGACTTGGGTTCCCAGTAGTCCAGCCACCGCAAAGGCCGTCAGTCCAATGATCAGAACAATGCGCGGATCCATCCGCCGCATCAGGTAGATCGATAGGGGCAGGGTCACCGCCATCGGCAGGACGCCGTAAATCAGGAACAGCGAGCCGGTCTGTTCGGGTCTGAGCTGTGCAATGGCGGTCAGAAAATTCGGTGCGAGAGACGAGTTGGAGAGACCCGTGAGCGTGTACAAAAGGATGACCACGAGCGCGAGGCCGATGTTGCGCGAGAACAGTATCTTGACGTGCGCCCAAGGGCTTTTGACGAGAGACTCGTTGATGAAAAAGCACACCAACAGAAAAACGCCGCCTGAGAGCATCGCAATAATGATCCCGGAGTCGAACCAGTTCAGTCGATTGCCCTGATCAAGTCCGGCGTAAATCAACGCGAATCCGGTGCCCAGAAGCAGCATGCCGCCCCAGTCAGCTTCGCGAACCAGCTCGCGGTTGACGGGGTCGTGCGGTGTTCCCAAGTAGACAAGTAATCCCAATAGCGGTGCGACGATGATGTCCTGCCAAAACATCCATTGCCAGCCGACGGTATCGACATAGAAGCCGACGAGCGAAATGCCAGAGTTCAGGGTGAAGCCGACACGGATCGAGTAGAGTGCAATGGCCGGCAACCACCATTTCATTGGCAGGTTGCGGAAAATGATCATCAAGGTCGCAGGAACGAATGTTCCCAGCAGCAGGCCATGGATAACGCAGAGCGCCATCAGCAAGCTGTAATCCCGTGTGAGCGGGATCAGGAGCGATACTACGGCATAGATGAGACTTGGAATGCCCAGCACACGGCGAAGACCGAATGCTGTGGCGAGCCATGCGACCGCTGGAGCGATCAGGATTTGAGATCCGATTGCCGCGGTACTCAGCCAGGCGCCTTCATCGAAGCCAAGCGAGAGGCCGCCTTTGAGATCTGGCAATCCAATCGTAAAGAGGCGACTGTCGAAATTGGCCAGAAACGCCCCGAACAGAACCGCACCGGCGGCAAACCACGGCCTAGCGGACGTCCCGCCAAGCGATACCGGACCGCTGCGGATGACCTCACTTGCTGCCATTGGTGCCGGTTCCGCTGGCTTCGGACGCGGCGGTCTCGCCGACGCGAATCCGGCTGACGACTGACATGCCGGGAAGAAGTTTTTCGAGCAGCGGTTGATCCTTGTCGAGCGCAATGCGGACAGGGATACGCTGAACCACTTTGGTGAAGTTGCCGGTCGCGTTATCCGGCGGCAGAAGTGCAAATTGGGATCCGCTAGCGGGTGAAATACGCTCGACCCGGCCGCGCAACGTTTGGTGCGGGAAAGTGTCTACCGTGATCTCGACAGGCTGACCGGGCTTCACATGGGTCAGCTGGGTCTCTTTGTAGTTCGCGATGACGTAGACATTGGGTAGCGGCACCACATTGATCAGGTTGCTGCCGATATTGACATAATCGCCCGGCTGAACCTGCCGCTCGCCGATAACGCCATCGAACGGTGCAGTGATTTTGGTGTAGCCAAGGCGAAGGCGAGCTGCGGCCAACATCGCCTTCGCGCCGAGCAAATCTGCATGGCGCTGTTTCTTGTTGCCCGCCAGCACTTCAAGCTGATGACGTTGGGCAGCAATGACCGCGCGGCTAGCCTTCACGTCGGCCTGTGCTTTGGCGTAGTCGGCGATCGCCTGCTCAAGTTTCTGCCGCGTCCCTGCTTCCGTTTTGGTCAATGATTCCTGCCGTTCCTGCTCCTGGCGTGCTTCGACCTCACGGGCTTCTGCAGACACACGCTGCGCTTCACCCTGAGCGATGGTGGCGTATTGGAGTTCAACCTGATTATCGAGGTTGTCGAGCGCGGCTTGAGCGGCACCGACGGAAGCCTCTGCCTGCGCGACCTGGGCTTCGTAGTCCGCCGGGTCGATTTGAATCAGCAGTTCGCCGGCCTTGACGCGCTGGAAATCCTCAACGGCGACCGTGAGCACCTCACCAGCGACGCGGCTGCTCAATCGGGTCGTCTGCGCGCGAATATAAGCGTCATTGGTGGTCTGGACGCTGGCATTGCCGGTCCACGTATCCCACCGTGCCGTTGCCAGCGCAACAAAGGTCAAGGTCGCAACCACGGCCAATACCGGGATCGCAAGACGACGCATCGCATTGGTCGATGAAGAGGAGGCCGGCGGATCATCGGCCGAGGCGGGAGACGTGGCCGGGGTTTCTGGCTCGCGAATGGGATTCAACTGTGTCATTGGTGTCCCACAACGTCGGCTTACGCATGAATCAGAAATTTAAGTGTCGTGCGGATTATCGGCGGAAAGACGGATGCCTTCAAGCTGCAACAGCTCCAATGTCGCTGACATTTCTTTGTTGTACAGCGGTTGTGGGAATGCGCCAGGGTCCGCGTGAACCGGTCTCTCCGTGTCTCAACCTCCGCAAAATCGCGAGTTGACCGGAGAGGCGAACATCATCACCATTGGTCCACTTTAGGATCGGGTGTTGAATGACCGAGCTATCCAGCCGCCAGTCTGACATTCTCAACATCGCGCGTTCGTCGGGGCGGGTGACGGTAGAGGATCTGGCGCGGCGGTTTGAGGTGTCTGCGCAGACCATTCGCAAGGATCTTAACGATCTGTGCGATCGCCGCTCGCTGACGCGGGTTCACGGCGGTGCCATCATTGCGTCCGGTGTCGAGAACGTCGCCTACGAGGCGCGCCGTTTTGTTGCCGCGGAAGAGAAGAAGGCAATCGGTGTAGCTGCGGCGGCACAAATCCCGAATGGGTGCTCGCTCTTCATCAATATCGGCACGACGACTGAAGAAGTTGCGAGCGCGCTGACTTCGCATGAGGACTTGCTGGTCATTACCAACAATCTGAACGTCGCGATGATGCTCTATCGTCATCCACGCATCGAAGTCATCGTCGCCGGCGGCACCGTGCGGCGCTCGGACGGGGCGGTGATCGGGTCAACGGCCGATAATCTGATTACACAGTTCAAGGTGGATTACGCCATTATCGGCGCGTCGGCGATCGACGGGGATGGCGCGTTGCTTGATTTCGATTATCGCGAAGTACAGGCGGCCCAGGCGATCATCGCCAATGCGCGCAGCGTGATGCTGGTTGCGGACAGCACCAAGCTTCGGCGCAGTGCGCCGGTCCGTATCGCCCATCTCAGCCAGATCCAGACCTTCGTGACCGACGTTGCATTGCCTGCTGGGTTGCAAAATATCTGCACCAGTCGCGGTATTGAGGTCATCGAGGCGATGCCGGACAAGCTCGCCGATCTCTAAACAATCCGCCTTTTCGTTTCGATCACGTTGGTTGTCGTCCCGTCGGCGGCTCTGGCCGCGGCGGCTGCAGGTGACAGCCGCACGTTCGGTTCCTTTGTCGCTTGCTTTCGGTTTTGGTTGTGATCTAATCAGAATCGAAAGTGAAATCGCTTAATTCGAAAAGAGCGATCGCCGGGGAAGCGCATTGGAACAGGTTTTCGACCTCGCAATCATTGGCGGAGGGATTAACGGCTGTGGCATCGCGCGGGATGCTGCGGGTCGCGGAAATTCTGTTTTTCTTTGTGAAATGAACGACTTGGCCAGCGGCACGTCATCGTGGTCGAGCAAGCTGATCCACGGCGGCCTGCGCTATCTCGAATATTATGAGTTCCGCTTGGTTCGGGAGGCCTTGATCGAGCGTGAAGTGCTTTGGCAAATCGCGCCCCACATCATCAAGCCGCTGCGATTTGTGCTTCCGCATCACGCGGGCCTGAGACCGGCCTGGCTCCTGCGGCTTGGTCTGTTTCTTTATGACCATCTCGGCGGCCGGCATCTGTTGCCGGCGACACGTTCGCTCGATTTGCGGCGTGACGAGGTTGGGAGGTCATTGGCGCCGGGGCGCTTCACCCGCGGCTTTGAATATTCCGATTGTTTTGTTGATGATGCCCGGCTTGTGGTCCTCAATGCGCGAGATGCAGCGGACCGCGGCGCCGTGATCCGCACGCGGACTCGGGCAGTTGAGGCAAAGCGGCTGGATGACTGCTGGCAGGTGACGTTGGAAGACACGCTCACGGGTGCGCGGGACAGCATCATGGCACGCGTGCTGGTCAATGCCGGTGGTCCGTGGGTTGAAGACGTGCTGGTGCGGCGCGCCGGCATTGATGCCAAGGCCAAAGTCCGGTTGGTCCAGGGATCGCACATCGTCGTGCCACGTCTGTACGACCATGATCGGGCCTACACATTCCAAAATGCCGACGGCCGCGTCGTCTTCGTCATTCCTTATCAAAATGATTTCACGCTGATCGGCACCACTGATCGTGACTACGACGGTGACCCCGCCAAGGTGCGCGCGTCGGCCGAGGAAATCGCCTATCTCTGCCAGTCGGTGAATGATTATCTCGCCAAGCCCGTGAAGCCGAAGGATGTCGTGTGGGCCTATGCCGGCGTTCGGCCGCTGTATGATGACGGTGCGAGCGAAGCAAAAGCGGCGACGCGCGATTATGTTTTCGAATTCGATGCGCCGGGCGGCCTGCCGCTGCTGTCGATCTTCGGCGGCAAGATCACAACGTATCGTCGGCTTGCTGAAGAAGCGCTCGAACGACTGGCGCCGTATCTTCGTGGTACTAAGGAACAGGCTGGGTGGACCGGCAAGGCGTCGTTGCCGGGTGGCGATTTCGATGTCTCAGCCGTTCCGGCGCTAGCGGATGAATTGATCCGCGACCATTTGTTCCTGTCGCGCGCTCTCGCGCTTCGTCTGGCGCACGCCTATGGTACGCGGGCCAGCAAGGTTCTTGGCGATGTCTCGACGGCATCGGATCTCGGGCAATTGTTCGGAGACACGCTCACGGAGCGTGAAGTCCGATATCTCATGACGCACGAGTTCGCTCGCACCGCAGAGGATGTTGTCTGGCGACGGTCCAAGCTCGGTCTGCGCCTGTCGCCTGATGAAGTGAAGGCGCTCGACGACTGGATGACCACCCATCGCAATGGGGCCGCCCGGCCCGTGATGGAGGCGGGAGGCCGTACATGAGCGTCGCTCTCGACAACGTCTCGCGGGAAGTCAGCGGTGTTGCGTGGATTCGCGATGTGTCGCTGACGCTTGAGCGCGGCACGTTGAGCGTGCTGCTCGGGCCGACATTGTCCGGCAAGACGTCGATCATGCGGCTGCTGGCCGGCCTCGACAAGCCGACGTCGGGCCGCGTTCTTGTCGATGGCAAGGATGTCACTGGCGCCGATATTCGCAAGCGTTCAGTTGCCATGGTGTATCAGCAATTCATCAATTATCCGACACTGACAGTTTTCGAGAACATCGCGTCGCCCTTGCGCGTGCAAGGTAAGCCACGCGCGGAGATCGACAAACGAGTCCATGACGCTGCGAAGCTGCTTAAGCTTGAGCCTTACTTGAATCGCACGCCGCTCCAGCTCTCGGGCGGCCAGCAGCAGCGAACGGCGATTGCACGGGCGCTGGTCAAAGGCGCCGATCTCGTGTTGCTCGACGAACCGCTCGCCAATCTTGACTACAAGCTGCGCGAGGAATTGCGCACCGAATTGCCGCGCATTTTTGAGGCGTCCGGCGCCATCTTTGTGTATGCGACCACTGAACCTTCAGAGGCGTTGCTGCTCGGGGGGCGCACCATCTGCATGTGGGAAGGGCAGGCCCTTCAGGTCGGAGCGACGCCCGAGGTGTATCGCCGCCCGGACACCGTTCGCGTTGCGGAAGTATTCTCCGATCCGCCGATGAACACGGTTGGGATCGAGAAGAAGAATGGCTCCATCCTTTATGCCGGTGGTGAGCGCGCGCCGGCCACCGGATTGTTCGAGGGACTGCAGGACGGGCAATACAATGTCGGCTTTCGCGCGCACCAGCTTGAGGTCGCAAGTGCGGTGCCGGGGCGGCATGCATTTTCCGCCAAGGTTTCGGTCACGGAAATCACGGGTTCGGAGAGCTTCGTTCACCTCAACCGCAATGGTTATAATTGGGTTTCGGTGCTGCAAGGCATCCATGAGTTCTTACCCGGACAGGAGCTCAATGCGGTCCTCAACCCGGATGATCTTTTCATTTTTGACGGTTCGGGGCGGCTCGTTGCCGCGCCGCGGTCCATGTGAGGCGTGCCATGGCCCGCATTGATCTCGTTGATCTTGCCCATTCCTACGGAGGTGATGCCGCCGACGCCGCCTCATATGCCTTGAAGCCAATGACCATGACGTGGCGGCAGGGGGGCGCGTACGCGCTGCTGGGTCCTTCGGGCTGCGGCAAGACGACTTTGCTGAACATCATCTCTGGGATCGTCACGCCGTCACGCGGCAAGGTGCTGTTTGACGGCGTCGATATCACGTCGCTGTCCACGCGCGAACGCAACATCGCGCAGGTGTTTCAGTTTCCGGTCATCTACGACACCATGACCGTGGGGCAAAATCTGGCGTTTCCTCTGAAAAACCGCGGATTGCCGCGCGGCGAGATCGACGCGCGTGTGGCCGAGATCGCGAAGTTGCTCGATCTCACGCCGTTCGTGAATCGCAAGGCGGTGCGGCTGAGTGCCGATGCGAAGCAGAAAATCTCTCTTGGCCGCGGGCTGGTACGCCCTGACGTCGCGGCGGTGCTGTTCGACGAACCGCTGACGGTGATTGATCCGCATCTCAAATGGGAACTGCGCTCGAAGCTCAAGGCGCTGCACCAGGCGCTCGATCTCACAATGATCTACGTCACCCACGATCAGACCGAGGCGCTGACATTTGCGGATACGGTGGTGGTGATGCATGACGGCCGTGTGGTGCAGAGCGGGACGCCCGAAGAGCTGTTCGCCAAGCCGGCGCACACTTTCGTCGGCTACTTCATCGGCTCGCCAGGCATGAACATCGTGCCGGCCGAGGTCAAAGGCCGCGAGGCGCGGATCGACGGTCATGCGATCGCTCTCAATAGCACTTATGACAATCTGCCATCTGGTGCGCGCATCGAAATCGGTGTTCGCCCGGAATTTGTGAGCGTGGCGCCCCCAGCGCCAGGGTTGTTGACCGCTAAGATTGAACGGATCGACGACCTTGGGCGTGTCCGTTTTGCGCGTGCGCGTATCGGTGACGTCAAATTCGCCGCGCGCGTGCCCAACGGATTTTCAATTTCGGACAACACCGCCGGCCTTGTGTTCGATCCGGCTCATATTCACGTTTATGCCGATAGCGTTCTGGTTGAGGGGCGCGCCTGATGGACAAGACGATCAATAACAAGGCCTGGCTTCTGGTACTCCCGGTCTTTCTGATCGTGGCGTTTTCCGCGATCCTGCCGCTGATGACCGTTGTGAACTATTCCGTGCAGGACACGTTCGGCAACAATCAGTTCTTCTGGAATGGTGTCGGCTGGTTCAAGGAACTGCTCGATCCGTCGACGGATCTCGGATCGCGTTTTCTCGCGTCGCTCGGCCGCAATTTGATGTTCTCGGCGATCATTCTCGCCATCGAAGTCCCGCTTGGAATTCTCGTTGCGCTCTCGATGCCGCGCGAGGGATGGCGCGTCGCGGCCTGTCTTGTGATCCTCGCGCTGCCGCTGCTGATCCCATGGAACGTGGTCGGCACGATCTGGCAGATTTTCGGACGCCCCGACATCGGCCTGATGGGCTATGCGCTTAACAAGATGGGCCTGGACTATAATTACGTGTCCAACAGTTTCGATGCGTGGGCCACCATCATCGTCATGGACGTTTGGCATTGGACCAGTCTCGTGGCGCTGTTGTGCTACGCGGGGCTGAAGTCCATTCCCGATGCCTATTATCAGGCGGCGCAGATCGACGGTGCTTCTCGCTGGGCCATCTTCACGGCGATTCAGCTGCCGAAAATGAAACGCGTGCTGCTGATCGCAGTTTTGTTGCGCTTTATGGATAGCTTTATGATCTACACCGAGCCGTTCGTGGTGACCGGCGGTGGTCCCGGCAATTCCACCACGTTCGTCTCCATTGAACTGGTGAAGATCGCGCTGGGGCAGTTCGACCTCGGCAAGGCTGCAGCGCTGTCGATCGTCTATAACCTCGTTATCCTGATCGTGTGCTGGGTGTTCTACACGGTGATGACGAACGCCGACAATGAACGCACCCCGGAAGCAGGAGGCGCGTGATGCATTCAATTCCCGGGCGCCGCATTATCCTCTTGCTGTTTTTGATCTTTCTGTTGTTGCCGATCTACTGGCTCATCAACATGAGCTTCAAGACCAATACAGAGATCGTGACCACCATGACTCTTTGGCCGACCCATCCGACGCTTGTGCACTACAAGCGCATCTTTACAGATTCGAGTTGGTATTCCGGCTACATCAACTCGCTGCAATACGTCATCATCAATACGATCATCTCAATCTCGTTCGCGCTCCCCGCGGCTTACGCCTTTTCGCGCTACCGCTTCCTCGGTGACAAGCATCTGTTCTTTTGGCTGCTGTCCAATCGCATGGCGCCGCCGGCGGTGTTCGCGCTACCGTTCTTCAATTTGTATTCGGCGATCAATCTGTTCGACACGCCCTGGGCGGTGGCGCTGGCCCACTGTCTTTTCAATGTGCCGCTGGCGGTGTGGATCCTCGAAGGTTTCATTTCGAGTGTGCCGAAAGAGATCGACGAAACCGCATTCCTGGATGGTTATTCTTTCCCGCGGTTCTTCGTGAAGATCCTGATGCCCCTGATTGCAAGCGGCATCGGTGTGGCGGCTTTCTTCTGTTTCATGTTCTCGTGGGTCGAGTTGTTGCTCGCGCGCACGTTGACCTCGGTCAACGCCAAGCCGATCGCAGCGACTATGACACGGACGATTTCGGCCTCAGGTATGGATTGGGGACTGCTGGCGGCTGCCGGCGTCCTGACCATCATTCCAGGGGCTCTGGTGATCTGGTTTGTGCGCAACTACATCGCGCGCGGTTTCGCGCTTGGACGGGTGTGAACCATGGAAAACATCGCATGGATGGCCTGGACGCTGCCGACCGCGATTTTCTTCGGCCTTCTGGCAGCAACGCTTGCAACCATGACCTGGCTTGCGGTCCGATATCCGGAAGCAGAACGCGTTGGCATTCTGAAAATTCCGACCACTCGGGGCGATCGTTTGTTTATTTCGCTGATTACAGCAGCGGTCATTCATCTTTTGTGGATTGGCTTTGTCGGCGCCGGTTCGATTGCGACGCTTCCGATCGGCGAAGGCGTCGAGATATCGAGCCTGTGGCTCGCCAGCGTGATTTCGCTCGTCACGGCCGTTGTCATATTTCGCAACGTCTAGACGGGTGGAGAGAGGCAGATCTGGGATCAACCCGGACCTGGAGTTTGTGTTTCAACGGAGGAAACCATGCGACATACAACACGAAATCGTCTTTTGACGATGACAAGCGCGATGGCGCTGATGGCAGCCTCGGCTGCAATCACCGCTCCAGCCTTCGCGGATGAAGCGGCAGCGAAAAAGTGGATCGACAGTGAATTCCATCCTTCGACGCTCTCGAAGGAAGACCAGATGAAGGAGATGCAGTGGTTCATCAAGGCTGCTGAACCCTTCAAGGGCATGGAAATCAATGTCGTCTCGGAAACGATCACGACACACGAATACGAATCCGGCACGCTCGCCAAGGCGTTCACCGAGATCACCGGCATCAAGCTCAAGCACGATCTCATCCAGGAAGGTGACGTCGTCGAAAAACTGCAGACACAGATGCAGTCCGGCAAGAACGTCTATGACGGCTGGATCAACGATTCCGACCTGATCGGCACGCACTTCCGCTACAATCAGACGGTGGTGCTGTCGGACTACATGACCGGCGAGGGCAAGGATGTCACCGATCCGATGCTCGATGTCGATGACTTCATCGGCAAGTCGTTCACGACCGCACCGGACGGCAAGCTCTATCAGCTTCCGGATCAGCAATTCGCGAACGTGTACTGGTTCCGCTACGACTGGTTCACCAATCCGGAGTTCAAGGCGAAGTTCAAGGCCAAGTATGGCTACGAACTCGGCGTGCCGGTGAACTGGTCGGCGTATGAAGACATTGCCGAGTTCTTCACCAACGACATCAAGGAAATCAACGGTGTCAAAGTCTATGGTCACATGGACTACGGCAAGAAGGACCCGTCGCTCGGTTGGCGGTTCACCGATGCATGGCTCTCGATGGCCGGCAATGGCGACAAGGGCATTCCGAACGGCAAGCCGGTCGACGAATGGGGTATCCGCATGGAAGGCTGCCGGCCGGTCGGTTCGTCGATCGAACGCGGCGGCGACACCAACGGCCCTGCCGCAGTATACTCGATCGTCAAATATCTCGACTGGCTGAAGAAGTACGCTCCGCCCCAGGCGCAGGGCATGACCTTCTCAGAGTCGGGTCCTGTGCCTGCACAGGGCAATATCGCGCAGCAGATCTTCTGGTACACCGCCTTCACCGCGGACATGGTGAAGCCCGGCCTGCCGGTGATGAATGCTGACGGCACGCCGAAGTGGCGCATGGCGCCTTCGCCCCATGGCGCCTACTGGAAGGAAGGCATGAAGCTCGGCTATCAGGACGCCGGTTCAGCGACCTTGCTCAAGTCGACGCCTGCTGATCGCCGTAAGGCCGCCTGGCTCTACCTTCAGTTCATCAACTCAAAGACGGTGAGCCTGAAGAAGAGCCATGTCGGTCTCACCTTCACGCGCGAGTCGGACATCTGGGACAAATCGTTCACCGAACGTGCACCGAAGCTCGGTGGTCTGATCGAGTTCTACCGCTCGCCCGCACGCGTGCAGTGGACCCCGACCGGCAACAACGTGCCTGATTATCCGAAGCTGGCACAGCTGTGGTGGCAGAACATCGGCGATGCCTCGTCCGGTGCGAAGACAGCGCAGGCCGCGATGGATTCGCTCGCGGCAGCGCAGGACTCCGTGATGGAGCGTCTCGAGAAGTCGGGCGTGCAGGGCGCCTGCGGGCCCAAGCTCAATCCGAAGCAGACGGCCGAGTATTGGTTCGCGAAGTCCGAGAAGGACGGCAACATTGCGCCTCAGCGCAAGTTGGCCAACGAAAAGCCGAAGGGCGAGACCGTCGACTACGATACGCTGATCAAGTCGTGGCCGGCGACACCGCCGAAGCGTGCCGCAGCCAAGTAAGATTTCGCAAGGAATCCACGAGAAGGCCGGGAGCAATCCCGGCCTTTTTTCTTTTGCAAATGTGGCGTGCGGCCGTAAGCCGAGCCGCCTGTACTTCAAGGCAGAACTGGATGGACGTTATCGTCCCTTCCACTGCGGCGCGCGCTTCTCGGAGAAGGCCTTTGGACCTTCGATGTAATCTTCTGACGCGGCAAGCGCCTTGACCGCTGGATAATCACGCTGTTCGGCCAGCGCCTGTTCGAGCGAAACGCCAAGCCCGCGGTGGATGGTCTGTTTTGACGCGCGGATGGACATCGGACCGTTTTGCAGGATCAGGTTCGCCCAGCGCTCGGCGGCTGCCAGCGCCTGCCCCTGAGACACCACTTCATTGACGAAACCGAGTTCGAATCCCTCGCGGGCCGACACATGACGGCCGGTGAGAATCATGCCCATGGCGCGCTTGAGGCCGATCTGACGCGGCAGGCGGTGCAATCCACCTGCGAGGGCGGCAAGGCCGACGCGCGGTTCCGGCAGTGCAAACACCGCATTCTCTGCTGCAATGATCAGGTCGCAGGCCAGTGCGATCTCGAATCCGCCACCCATGGCAACACCGTTGACAGCCGCGATGATCGGCTTGTCGCAATCAAAGCGCTCGGTCAGTCCCGCGAAGCCGCTCTTGTCCCAGCCGCGTTTGCCGCCTGCGGCTTGCCATTTCAGGTCGTTGCCGGCGGAGAATGCCTTTTCGCCGGCGCCCGTCACGATGGCGATCCACTGCTCCGGGTCGTTGGCAAACTCGTCGAACACGCGATGCAATTCAAAGTGCGCCGGTGAATGCATGGCATTCATGACTTCGGGGCGATTGAGCGTCACGATCGTGATGCGGCCCTTGCGTTCGACCTTGGCGAATTCGTACGTCATTGTTCTTGTCCTTGGCGTTTCTTGGGATGCAGCGTTGCGGGATCAGACTTCGATCATGCTGCTGTTTTAGCCGAGGAGCGCCGCTCTATCTAGCTGGTCACCGGGACCTTTTGTTCGATGCCGGCGCTGTTCTGGGATGCGATGGCGCGGCGAAAGCCTGCCCGTTCCTTGAGGCGGAACCAGTAGGCTTGGATGGCTGGTGTGAATTGCGCCGCCAGGCCGTTGGATTGCGCGAACATCAGCGCGTAGCCAACCGAGATGTCTGCTGCGGTGAAACGTCCGGCGCAGATCGTGTCCGAGTGGGATACGATGGCCTCAACGCCTCGAAGACGAGCCAGGAACCAGCGCGCATAGTCCGCCGCAGCCTGAGGGTTCTTGCGTTCGTCGGGCTCGAGTTGGGCGTAGCGAAAGTAGATCGTCTGCGGAAACGTCAGCGTCGCTTCGCCGAAGTGAAGCCAGTTCAGAAATGCGCCATAGGCAGGTTCATCCGGCGTCACTGCCAGCGGCGAGGGGCCGTAGCGGGTGACCAGATATTGGCAGATGGCCGCGGACTCGGTCATCCGCGTCTCGCCATCGATCAGAAGCGGGATCGTTCCCAGCGGATTGAGTTCGAGATATTCCCGTTGGAGAAAACGCGGAGGAAACGGCAGCATCCGCAGGTCATAGGACAGGCCGAGTTCTTCGAGCGTCCAGAGCGGCCGGAATGAGCGGGCGTTGGCGCAGTGATAGAGAGTCAGCATTCTCGCAAGTTCTCCCTTTCACCGCGGTGCATCAGCGTCCCTTGAAGACAGGCTTGCGCTTCTCCATGAAGGCGGTCCGGCCTTCTTCATAATCCGCGCTCTTGAAGCACTGCGTGACCACGTCCTCGCAGCGTTTCATGTCCCGCTTCAGTTCATCCTTGCAAGCTTCGCCGACGATGAACTTGATTGAATCGACGGTGAGAGGCGCATTGGCGGCGATCGTGTCGGCATAGCTCTTCACGTAGGATTCGAGGTCGTAGTTCTCGACCATGCGATTGACGAGGCCCATTTCGACGGCCTCCATGGCGTCGAACTGCCGCGCGGTGAAGAAGATTTCCTTGGTGAAAGATGGGCCGACCACGTCCATCAGCCGCTTCACGCCGGGATAGCCGTAGCCGAGGCCGAGCTTTGCAGCCGGTACTGCGAAGCGCGCATCTTCCGAGCAGATGCGCAGGTCGCAGCAACTGGCAAGTCCCATGCCGCCGCCGACGCAGAAACCGCGGATCTGCGCGATGGTCGGCTTGGGAAATTCGTGGACGCTCGCGTACGCAGCTTCAACAGCTTCATTGTAGCGTTTCACGCCTTCTTCGGATGATCGTTCATCGCCGAATTTGGAGATATCGGCTCCGGCCACGAAGGCCTTGTCGCCGGCGCCCGCGAGCACGACGACGCGAATTTCGGGATCCTTGGCATATTCACCCATCAACCGGGTACAGGCCTGCCACATCTCCAGTGACATTGCGTTGCGGCGCTCAGGATTGTTGAAGATGATGTAGCCGACGTTGCCGTCTTTGCGGGAGAGTACCTTGTCGGTCTGGGTCATTGTCGAGGTCCTTGAAACTGGAAGAATTCAGACGACCTTGCTTTGCTGAAGCGAGGCGATCTCTTGGTCACTGAAGCCGAATTCGGTGAGCACGTCCTTTGTCTGCTCTCCAACGAGCGGGGGGCGTGCGGCCATGCGGCTCGGCGTGCGTGACAAGGTGAAGGGTTGGCCGACGAGGCGGGTGTCGGTCTCCGGGACGTCCTGCGCGATGCCGAGGTGTTTGACCTGCTCGTCATCAAATACCTCATCGATGGAGTAGATCGGTCCGCAGGGCACGCCTGCTGCGTTGAGGATCCCGACCCATTCATCGGTCGTCCGCTTGGTCAGGTGGGTCTCGATCGCAGCATTGAGCGTGTCGCGGTTCTTGGACCGTGAGGTGATGGTTGCGTAGTCGGGGTTGGTCAGCAAGTCGGGAGCTTCGATCGCTTTCGCGAAACGCTCCCAGATCTTGCCGCCGGTGGTGGCGATATTGATGTAGCTGTCGCGGGTTTTGAACACGCCGGTGGGAATGCTGGTGGGATGATTGTTGCCGGCCTGTTTGGGCACCTCGTTCTCCATCAGCCAGCGTGCGGCCTGGAAATCGAGCATGAAGATCATCGCCTGCAGCAGCGAAGTCTGTATCCATTGCCCTTCGCCGGAGACATCGCGTTCCAGTAGGGCGGTGAGAATGCCAAGCGCGCAGAATAAGCCTGCGGTGAGATCGGCCACCGGAATCCCGGCGCGCACCGGCCCATGGCCCGGAAGGCCGGTGATCGACATCAGGCCGCCCATGCCCTGCGCAATCTGGTCGAAGCCGGGGCGCTTGCTGTAGGGACCATCCTGGCCGAAGCCCGAGATGCTGGCATAGACGATGCGCGGATTGATCTTGCGCATGCTGTCGTAGTCGATGCCGAGCTTGGCTTTGACATCGGGCCGGAAGTTCTCGACGATCACATCGGCCTTTGCGGCGAGGCGCTTGAAAACCTCCAGTCCCTTCGGGTCTTTCAGGTTCAGCGTCATCGCGCGCTTGTTGCGATGAAGGTTCTGGAAATCGGGGCCATGGCGAGGGCCGCCGGGCTGTTCGCTGTCCGCGAGATCCGTCGGCGCCTCGATCTTGATGACGTTCGCGCCCCAGTCGGCGAGCTGGCGTACAGCAGTCGGACCGGAGCGTATCCTGGTCAGGTCCAGCACTGTGAAGCGGGCTAGAGCCTGCGAGGCCCTCGGAAACGTCATATGGCTCTCCGTGGAGATTATCCGGCGTTCGCGACAAGACCGGCGGCTTCGATGCCGGCCAGTGCGCAGATTTCATCGTTATCGGATGTATCGCCGCTGATGCCAATAGCCCCCAGAAGCACACCACCCTTGTCCTTGATGAGGACCCCGCCGGGCACCGGGACCAACTGGCCGCGTGCCATGGTGTTGATGGCATCGACGAAATAGGGCTGCTCGTTCGCTCGCTTGAAAATGGCGCGGGAGCCCATGCCGAGCGCCAGCGCACCGTAAGCCTTGCCGTGTGCAATCTCCGCGCGCAGCAGGCTGGTGCCGTCCTGGGCCATCACGGTCTTGATGCAGCCGCGGGCATCGAGCACGGCAACCACCAGCGGGTTGATCTTCAACTCCTTGCTCTTGGCGAGCGCGGCATCGACGATCTTGCGGGCGACATCGAGGGTGAGGTCGGTCATGAGGCAATCCTTCTTGATGGTTTTATGAAAGAGCGGGGTTTTTGGCGGTACCTTGATCGAGGCTTATGGCAAGGACGCGGGCCACATGCAACGCGCCGCGACCCGAGCCATCCTTGATTTGATGGCGGCAGGATGTGCCGTCCGCAACGATCAGCGCGTTATCGGCTGCACTGCGCACAGCGGGCAGCAATGATGCCTCGGCCATTTCGAGGGAGACATCATAGGTATCGGCGCCATAGCCGAATGCGCCGGCCATCCCGCAGCAGCTGGATTCGATCTTCGTCACCTTCAGGCCGGGGATAAGACGCAGGATTTTCTCCACCGGCGCGAATGCGCCGAAGGATTTCTGATGGCAGTGGCCATGGACGAGGGCGCTCTTGTCGATGGCGCCGAGCGGAAGCTGCAATCGACCGGCCTCCGCCTCGCGCACCAGAAACTCTTCGAACAGCAGAGCATTCTTGCTGACGGTTTTCGCCGCGTCATCGGAACGGAGCGACAGCAACTCATCGCGCAGCGTCAGCAGGCAGCTCGGCTCGAGTCCCACGATGGGCACGCCACGCTCAGCAAAAGGCATCAGCGTCTCAACCACGCGTTTCAGCTCAGCCTTGGCATTATCGACAAGCCCGGCCGACAGGAACGTGCGGCCGCAGCACAGCGGCCGGCCGCCGTCGGCGGCGCGGGGCAGGTGGACCCGGTAACCGCCGTCAACGAGCACGCGCAGGGCGGCGTCGAGATTCTCGCGCTCATAGGTGCGATTGAACGTATCGGCGAAGAGGACCACTTCGTGGCCGGTGGTTGGTCCATAGGCCTCCGCCGCGGGATTGAAGGTGTCGCGCCGCCAGGCCGGCAAATCGCGCTGCGCGCTGATGCCGGCGAATTTCTCCAGCAGCCAGCGCAATGTCGCGCTCTTGTTGCGGAGGTTCGCCAGCGGCGCGAAGCGCGATGCGAACCCGGCATAATGCGGCAGGTAGCTAACCAGCCGGTCGCGCAACGACAAACCATATTTGTCGGCGCGCGCAGCCAGCACCTCGATCTTCATTTTGGCCATATCGACGCCGGTCGGGCATTCATGACGGCAAGCTTTGCAGGAGACGCACAGCTTCATCGTCTCCATCATATCGTCGGATGTCAGAGCATCAGGGCCAAGCTGTCCGGAGATCGCTAGCCGCAGCGTGTTGGCGCGGCCGCGCGTGACGTCCTTCTCGTTCCGCGTGGCGCGGTAGGACGGACACATCACGCCGCCTTCCAGCTTGCGGCAGGCGCCATTGTTGTTGCACATCTCGACGGCGCCCTGAAAGCCGCCGGCTGCGCCCGGATAGGCCGACCAGTCGAGGGCCGTCTTGAAATCCTGCACCTTGTAGTCGGGCTTGTAGCGAAACAGCGAGCGATCATCCATGCGCGGCGGATGGACGATCTTGCCGGGGTTGAGCGTGTTGTCCGGATCGAAACGCTCTTTCACTTCCTCGAAGGCGTGAACGATGCGCGAGCCAAACATGGTTTCGTGAAATTCGGAGCGGACAATGCCATCGCCATGCTCGCCGGAATGCGAGCCCTTGTACTCGCGGACCATGGCGAAGGCTTCTTCGGCGATGGCACGCATCGCCTTGACGTCCTTGTCCAGCTTCAGATTGAGAACCGGGCGGACATGGAGGCATCCCTCGGAAGCGTGGGCATACATGGTGCCGCGCGTGCCGTGCTTTTCGAAAACCTTGTTCAGGCGTTCGGTGTAATCCGCAAGGTGAGGCAGCGGCACAGCACAGTCTTCGACGAAGGAGACAGGTTTGCCTTCCTGCTTCATCGACATCATGATGTTGAGGCCGGATGTGCGGAAATCCGAGATCGCGGCTTGCATCGCAGGCTCGACGACGTCCACCACGCCGCCCCAGCGCCGCTTCGGCTGGTCCCAGCCGAAACCGAGGTCGCCCATCAGCTCGCTGAGCTGCTTCAACTTGGCAAGATTTGCAGCCTGATCCGGTTCAGCGAATTCTACGACCAGCAAAGCCTCCGGCTCGCCGCGCACCACGGCCTCGATGGTCGGCCTGAACATTGCGATGTCACGGCCAAGCGCAATCATGGTGCTGTCGACCAGCTCGACAGCAATCGGCTTCAACTTGACGAGATGCTGTGCCGCATCCATCGCCTCGTAGAAGCTGCCGAAGTGACAGACGCCGAATACTTTGCTGCCGAGCAGCGGCCACAGCTTGAGCTCGACTTTCGTGGTAAAGGCGAGAGTACCTTCCGAGCCCACGAGAAGATGAGCCATATTGTTGGTCGGGCGTGGCGTCAGCGCATCGAGATTGTAGCCGCCGACGCGCCGCTGCACATGCGGGAAACGCGCCGCGATCTCGCCGGCTTCGCGGTCGCCGAGCGCCAGCATATCGCGGAACAGGTCGCGGCCCGGCTGCTCGGTGTTCTGCCACGCCGTGTCGCGTGCGACCTCGCCGAAATGCAAAAGTGTCCCGTCGGCGAGCGCCGCGTCCATCGAGATGGTGTTGTCGCGCATGGTGCCGTAGCGCAATGACCGTCCGCCGCAGGAGTTGTTGCCGGCCATGCCGCCGATGGTGGCACGTGATGCGGTGGAGACATCGACCGGAAACCACAGTCCATGTTTCTTCAGCTGGCGGTTGAGATCATCGAGCACGATACCCGGCTCGACCACGCAGGTCTGCTTCTCGACATCCAGCAAGAGAATGCGATTGAGGTGCTTGGAGAAATCGACAACGAGACCTTCATTGACGGTCTGTCCGCATTGCGAGGTACCGCCGCCGCGCGGGGTGACAATGCGTCCGTCATCGCGCCCGATCGCCAGCGCGCGCAGCGCCTCGTCCATGGTGCGGGGCACGACCACGCCGAGCGGCTTGATCTGATAGAAGGAGGCATCGGTGGCGTAGCGCCCGGTGCTGAAGGAATCAAACAGCACATCGCCGGTGATTTCGCGCGACAGGCGTGCGGCGAGGGCGCTGTCCTGCGCGGTGGTTGGTTTCTGTGCGGCCTTCTGCTGAGCCATTATGGATCTCGATCAGGATGAGCTGAGCGGGCGCTTCAAAGCGCCCGTTGATTTCAGGGCGTGTCGCGCAGTGCCGACACATCGGCAGGCGGACTGCTCTTGGGCTGGTGCTCGCGAACGTATTCACACACCGCTTCGCATTTGCCGCGCATGTGGTCGAACATCAGTTTACCCATTTTCTCGCCGTCGCGGCGGCGAAGGGCATCGACAATGGCTTCATGCTCGCGCATGGCGTCGCTCAGGCGGTCGCGGTGAATGAGGTTCGCCGAATATCGCAACCGTCGGACGATGGCGTTTGCGTTTGCATAGTTCGCGCTCAGGAACGGGTTCGCGGCGGCATCCACGATGGCCTGATGAATCTTCTGGTTCAGGCGGAAGTAGTCCGCGAGTTCGTGCCGCAGGTAGTGGGCATACATCTCCAGGTGCATCCGTTCGATTGCGGCGATGGCTTCGTCCGAAATGCGTTCGCAGGCAGCGCGCCCGGCAATGAAGTCGAGGCCTGCGATCAGCTCAAACAGATTGCGGATGTCGGCTTCAGAAAACTGACGCACGCGCGCGCCGCGATTGGGAAGAAGTTCGATCAATCCCTCTGAGGCCAGAACCTTGAGTGCCTCACGGAGGGGCGTGCGGGACACGTCAAAGCGTTCGCACAGTTCGCGCTCGGGGATTCGGCTGCCCGGCTCGAGATGGCCTTCGACAATGTAATCGCGGATTTGGCTCAGCAGGTCGCTGTGCAGCGATGCGGGCTGGGTCTCGACAATCTCCAGCGATGTGGCCCTCAAAAGATTATTCAAAATCTGATGCCTCCGGGGTTGTGGGGATCGCGTGCTGGATTCGAAAATTCCAGAAATTGGTGCGCGTCACGCTCTCTAATATCCACAAATCTAGACGTAGCGGATTTTTGGGTTGTGAAAAAGAATAATCTGAATACAATCTGCCCCAACAAAATCTCGCATCGCACAAAATTTGCATGCAAAATATCGGGAGCGCCGCACGTCATGTCCAACAGCACAGTCCACACCGGGCGGCATTTTCTTCAAATCCCGGGTCCGACCAACGTTCCGGATCGCGTGCTGCGTGCGATGGATATGCCGACCATCGATCATCGTGGACCGGAGTTCGCTCAACTCGGGCTTGAGGTGATCGAGGGCAGCAAGAAGGTCTTCAAGACAAAGAACCCCGTCATCATCTATCCGTCGTCCGGTACCGGCGCGTGGGAAGCCGCGATCGTCAATACGCTGTCCCCGGGTGACAAGGTGCTGATGGTCGAAACTGGACACTTCGCGACGCTGTGGCGCGCGATGGCGGACCGGCTGAAGCTGGACGTGGAATTCGTGCCGGGTGACTGGCGCCATGGCGCGTCCCCTGAAGACATCGAAGCGCGGCTGTCGCAGGACAAGCAGCATGCCATCAAGGCTGTGATGGTGGTGCACAACGAAACGTCCACCGGCGTCACCAGCCGTATTCATGAGATTCGCAAGGCGATCGACGCGGCGAAGCATCCCGCATTGTTCCTGGTGGACACCATCTCGTCGCTCGGCTCGATCGACTACGATCACGACGGCTGGGGCGTGGATGTCACTGTATCCTGCTCGCAGAAGGGCTTGATGCTGCCGCCGGGCCTTGGCTTCAACGCGGTGTCGGACAAGGCGCTCGCAGCGTCGAAAAACAACAGCATGCTCCGATCCTATTGGGATTGGCATGAGATTATTGCCGCCAACAAGACCGGTTCATGGTCCTACACGCCGGCGACGAACATGCTCTACGGTCTCAAGGAAGCCATCGCCATGCTGATGGAGGAGGGGCTCGACAATGTGTTCGCCCGTCACAAGCGGCATGCAGCGGCGGCGCGCGCCGCGGTCGATGCGTGGGGTCTGGAAAATCTCTGCCTTGATCCGCGCGAATATTCTCCGATTCTGACCGCAGTCGTGATGCCTGAAGGACACGATGCCGACCAATTCCGCAAGGTGACGCTCGATAACTTCGACATGTCGCTGGGCGCGGGCCTCAGCAAGATCAAGGGCAAGGTTTTCCGCATCGGTCATCTCGGTCATTTCAACGACCTGATGCTGATGGGCACGCTCGCGGGCGTCGAGATGGCGCTCGGGCTCGCGAAGGTGCCGCATAAGGCCGGTGGCGTGATGGCGGCAATGAATGTGCTGACCGGAAGCGGTACAGCCGCGACGAAAGCAGCAGTCGCCTGATCTCGGCGACGCTTGAATTGATGCTGTGAAATCCGCAGGATAGCGGAGAAGCAACAAAGGGTTCGGTCCGGTCAGACCGGGCTTACAAAACGACACAGGGAGAAACGGCATGAAGAATCTCATCAAGGCTACAAGTGTGCTTGCAACGCTGGCGGTAGCTACGCCCGCTATGGCCTGGGAGCCCACAAAGCCGGTCGAAATCGTCGTCGCCGCAGGTGCAGGCGGCGCGTCCGACCAGATGGCGCGCATGATGCAAGCCGCCATTCAGAAGAACAATCTGATGAAACAGCCCATGATCGTGACGCTCAAAGGCGCTGCGTCGGGCGCGGAAGCCTTGATGTATATGAAGGGCAGCGATGGCGATCCCAACAAGATCCTGATCGCCTATTCGCTGATCTACATGCTGCCATTGTCGGCGAAGATTCCGTTCAACTGGCGCGATCTGACGCCCGTCTCCGTCATCGCCATGGACCAGTTCGTGCTGTGGGACAACGCGAGCGGTCCGAAGACCGTGAAGGATTTCATTGCAGCGGCAAAGGCGGCAAGTTCCCCGTTCAAGCTTGGTGGCACCGGTTCGAAGCGTGAGGACCACGTGCTTACGGTCTTCATGGAAAAGAAGACCGGCGCGAAGTTCTCCTATCTGCCGTACAAGTCGGGCGGCGAGGCAGCGACGCAGCTTGTCGGAAACCATGTTGATGCGAACGTCAACAATCCGTCGGAAAATCTCGAAGTCTGGCGTGCGGGACAGGTGCGGGCACTCTGCGTCTTCGACAAAGAGCGCATCTCGTACAAGACGAAGGTGACCGAGACGCAGTCGTGGAATGACGTGCCGACCTGCAAGGAAGAAGGTCTCGACATGCAGTACCTGATGCTGCGCGCGATGTTCCTGCCCGGCAAGGTGACACCTGAGCAGGTCGCGTTCTACGACGATCTCTTCAAGAAGGTGACGCAGACTGCTGAATACAAGGAATACATGGAAAAGCAGGCTCTCAAGCCGGTCTATATCAACGGCAAGGAGATGCTGAAATTCCTTGAAGAAGACGACGCCGTCAACAAGTCGCTGATGACCGAAGCCGGCTTCGTCGCGAAGTAAGATACGCATTCGTCATCCGGTGCCGTCTCCTGGCGGCACCGGATCCAGTTCTCTGCTTCAAGCGAACCTGCGGCAATTTCACCATGGCAAATCAAGACATCGAAATCGTTGTCGAGGATCCGACGGCGCCTGAGGAAAGTTCTCCCGCCGTTGCCGACAACCGCACGGTTGAAGCGGTGGTGATGGTGTTGTTAGGTGCTTTGGCAATCCTGCTTGGCTGGGATAACTGGCGCACCGGTGCGTCGTGGGATGATACTGGGCCGCAGGCCGGCTATTTCCCGTTCTATCTTTCAATCATCCTCGGCGGAGCCTCGCTTTATGGCCTGGTCGGCGTGCTGGTGAAGCGCAGCGAGCCGGCGGAGACCTTCGTCACCCGCGCCCAGCTTCGCCGTGTGCTGCAAGTGTTCGTGCCGACGTTTCTGTTTTGCTTCGCCATGCAATGGCTTGGGCTCTATGTCGCGAGCTTCCTTCTCATCGCGGGCTTCATGGCGATCATTGGGAAGATTGCGTGGTGGAAGTCGCTGCTTACGGCTTTCATCTTCGTCGCCATCATGTTCGTGACGTTCGATATCGCGTTTGACGTCATCATGCCGAAGGGACCGCTCGAAGCGGCCTTGGGCCGCTAAGATACAGCCGGTAGGACAGGGTCATGGAAGCATTAGGTCTGCTGTTGCACGGCTTCGCAGTACTTTTCACCTGGAAGATTCTTGCCTTGATGATGGTCGGCCTGGTGCTCGGCATCTTCGTCGGCGTGCTGCCTGGCCTCGGCGGTCCCAACGGCGTGGCGATCCTGCTGCCGCTGACCTTCACGATGGATCCGACATCGGCCATCGTGATGCTGTCCTGCATCTATTGGGGCGCATTGTTCGGCGGCGCCATCACGTCGATCCTGTTCAACATTCCCGGCGAAGCCTGGTCAGTCGCGACGACCTTCGACGGCTATCCGATGGCGCAGCAGGGCAAAGCGGCTGAAGCGCTCACGGCGGCGTTTACGTCGTCCTTTATCGGCTCGCTCGCCGCGGTGATGCTGATCACTTTTCTTGCGCCGGCGATTTCATCCTTTGCGCTCCGCTTCGGCCCGCCGGAATTCTTCGCCGTCTATCTGCTGACGTTCTGCTCCTTCGTCGGGCTTGGGCGCGAGGCCAAGCACAAGACCGTCATCTCGATGGCGCTGGGCCTGCTGCTTGCGGGCGTCGGCCTCGATACGGTATCCGGTCAGCTCCGCATGACGTTTGAATCTGCCGACCTGATGCGCGGCATCAACTTCCTCGTCGCGGTGATTGGTCTGTTCGGCATCAGCGAAATTCTGCTCACGATGGAGGAGCGGCTGGCGTTGCGCGGACATGCCGCCCGCATCAGCCTGAGGACTGTGTTGAATGTCTGGAAAGACTTGCCGAAGTACTGGGCCACGTTGATCCGATCGTCGGTCATCGGCTGCTGGCTCGGCATCACGCCGGGCGGCGCCATTGCCGCGTCGTTCATGGGTTACAACCTGGCCAAGCGCTTCTCCAAGGACAAGGACAGTTTCGGCAAGGGACGTATCGAGGGCGTGTTCGCGCCCGAAACGGCGGCGCATGCCTCGGGTACCGCGGCGCTGCTGCCGATGCTTGCGCTCGGCATCCCAGGCTCGGGCACAGCGGCAATATTGCTTGGCGGCCTGATGGTATGGGGACTGAATCCAGGGCCGTTGCTGTTCGTCGAGCATAAGGACTTCGTCTGGGGTCTGATCGCGTCGATGTATCTCGGCAATGTCGTCGGCCTTGCGCTGGTACTCACCACGGTGCCGATCTTTGCATCCATTCTGCGTGTGCCATTCGCAGCCATCGCGCCGATGATCGTGGTGTCCTGCGCGATCGGTGCCTATGCGATCCAGAATGCAATGTTCGACATCTGGCTCATGCTGCTGTTCGGCGTGGTTGGCTATGTGTTCAAGAAGATCGGCATTCCGCTGGCCCCGTTCACGCTGGCGCTGGTGCTGGGCAGCCGCGCGGAAGATGCTTTCCGGTTGGCGATGATCGGATCAGGCGGTCACGTCTCGGTGTTCTGGTCGAACGGATTGGTCGGTTCGATCACGACGCTCGCGATCGTTCTGCTGTTCTGGCCGTTGATTGATCGTGTAATCGAGAGCTTCGGCCGTCGCAGAGCGCCGGCGAACGCCTAGTTCACGCGCCATTTCACCTCATGCTTTGCAATGAGGTGAAATGGCGTTCACGATTATTGGATTTGCGTCGCGCCGCGGACCTTGCAGGCCCCTTCCGCCTTATCGGTGTCGATGTAGGCGAATTTTGTCTTCTTGAACTTTTTCTTGGTGTTTGCCTTGACCGTAACCGGGATATTTTGCTCGGTTTCGATCTTTCGTTCACCTACTTTGGACATGTACTCGCACCTCACGCGGATGTCCTTCACCGCGAAGCCGTTGTCATTGCTAACGGTGATATCGGCCGTTCCGATGTTGTTGTTTCCCGGTTTACGCCATCGCTCGATGGTCACAGTGACTTTGTCGCCCGGTTCCGCCGCGTTCACAGGATGTATGTTCACGCCAGTTAAAAAGACGGCAACAGCGATGGCTGAGCTGAGGCTGGTTTTCATGTTGCACTCCCGGCTTTCAGAAAATGTCCCGCAATCGCAGCGGCGGGGTTGTTCGCAATCGTCAAAATAAAAAGACAAAGCATTGAGCAGAAAGAATTCGCGGCTACTATAGTCGCGACGTTCTTCGACCGACAATTGCATTTGGACAGGACCGCAATGAAAGACATCTGGCGCCTCTCAGCTACTGACCTGGCATCGCAAATCCGATCCCGAAAAATTTCCGCAAAGGAAGCTGCCACTGCGGCTCTCGCGCGCCTCGATGCGGTCAACCCTGCAATCAATGCCGTCGTCGATCATCGTCCTGAAGAAACCCTCGCGCAGGCGGAAGCGATCGATACCGCAATTGCGAAGGGCGAGGACGCCGGCCTGCTGGCCGGAGTGCCCATCACAGTCAAGGTCAATGTCGACCAGGCTGGATTCGCTACTACGAATGGTGTGGGCTTGCAGCGTGACCTTGTGGCGCAGTTCAATAATCCCGTCGTCGATAATTTGCGCAAGGCCGGTGCTGTCATCGTCGGCCGGACCAACACGCCTGCTTTTTCCTATCGCTGGTTCACGACAAATTTGTTGCACGGCGAAACTAAAAATCCGCGCGATCCGGCGATCACGCCGGGCGGATCGTCTGGCGGGGCGGCCGCGGCTGTGACGGCGGGTATCGGGCATATTGCACACGGCACCGACATCGCGGGCTCGATCCGTTATCCCGCCTATGCTTGCGGTGTTCATGGCCTGCGTCCGACGGTGGGACGTATCCCGGCATTCAATGCCTCGCTCCCTGAGCGCTCGATCGGAGGGCAGATCACGGCGGTGTCAGGTCCGCTTGCCCGCACGGTGGGTGACTTGCGGCTGGCGCTCGCAGCCATGTCCCAACGCGATCCGCGCGACCCGTGGTGGGTGCCCGCGCCGCTGGAAGGTCCGGCGGCGCCACGCCGGGCGGCGCTGTGCTTGCGTCCGGGTGGGCTTGAGACCACCAAGGAGGTTAGCGCTGCGGTTGCCGATGCGGGGAAGCGGCTGGAACGAGCAGGCTGGACCGTCGAGGAAGTCACTGACATTCCTCCATTCGAGGAAGCGGCAGAGTGGCAGATCAAGCTTTGGCTCGCTGATGGCTATGACGCCATGGTCGATGCTGCAAAGCGGGAAGGGGATCCGGGAGCGCTGACCGTGCTGCGCGGACATGAGAAGACCGCGCGATCACTGGACTTCGCGACGTTCTCAAAGGCGCTGACGCGCCGGGCGACACTGGTTCGTGACTGGCAGCTGTTCTTTGAGAAATATGCCGTTATCGTCATGCCGCCGTGTGGAGAGCTGCCATTCCCATGGCAGCTGGATTTGAAGGACGACGCATCGTTCGCCCGGGTCTGGCGGGCACAAATGCCGCAGATTGCACTGCCTTTCATCGGCATGCCGGGGCTCACCGTTTCCACGGGGCTGGTCGGCCGCAGCCCGGTGGGTGTCCAGATCGTGGCGGGACGCTACCGGGAAGATCTCTGCCTGTCGGCGGGCGAGGCCATCGAGGCCGGCGGGACGCCGCCAAGCCCGATCGATCCCATTTCGGCTTGATCCTGAAGGCGGCGCTTGGCGCGAAAGACACTTTCGCTGCTGGTCAGGAGCTCTTGTGTGCGCCTGACCAGAATACGCCCGGCCTTGAGATCGCGATTTGCAACATGAAGAAGGCGATGGCCTTCATCGACGAGTTCGCGGGCGTGTTTTAATTCTTCGCTGAACGAGACGACCGCCATCGCTGCTTTCGCAGTGGTCATGATCCGACTCCTGTGCGCCCGCCCGCGCGTATCAATGCACGGACCTCGGGATTGTTCGCAGGAATCTTTCAACCTGCCGGATTTTTCCACCGGAAATGACTCGAGTGTCCCGAATCCAAAGTTCGCCTCATCGTGCAGCACGCTCTGTAGCGAACTTTGGATTCGAGAGGACACTCGAAAATTTCATGATTCTCGTGTGGTTTAGGTTCAGAAGTTCGCAGGAAGGACTCGCGGGAAAAATAGAGCGAACCTCTGAACCCCCACACGGGGACCGCTCCCGCAGCAAACATCAGCGGAAGCGGTACGCGGTTATTGTGGAGAGTCGCCGGTGATTACGCGATGATCCCGGCGGCGCGCATCTTGGCGATTTCTGCCGCGGTGAAGCCGGCGGCACCCAATACCTCGTCGCTATGCTGGCCGACGTCGGGCGCCATCCGCGGCGGGACTTTTTTGGCTCCCTCAATAAAGATCGGTGTGTTGATCGTCCTCAGATCGCTATCGGAGAACGGCACGACCGCTTCGGTCTCGCGCATCTGTGGATCATCCGGGATGTCGGCAGCGATGCCGACCACACCGAAGATCAGACCATTGCCGTCCAGAACCTTCCGCCACTCTGCGAGAGGTCTTTTGACGAACACGTCATCGAGGATGGTGATCAGCTCCGCCGAATGGTTGTGGCGGGCCATCTTGGTCTCGAAGCGCGGATCGGCGGCCAAGTCCTCACGGTCGATGACCTTCACGAATGTCGGCCACTGCTTCTCTTCGTTGAGAAGCGACAGGATGATCCAGCGGCCGTCACTGCACTTGTAATGGTTGGTCACGGCATTCAATGCGCGATGGCGCGGCTGGCGTTGCTGGAATGTCGCGCCGCAAAGTGCGGCCTGGGCATAAATGCCGTTAGACCAGATACCGTTGGCCATCAGGTTCGACATCACCTGCGTGCCCTTGCCGGTGCGCTCGCGCTGGTAGAGAGCGGTCACGATGCCGGCGTACAGCGACATGGCGCAGGGATGATCGCCCATGCCAGGCATCGAACGTGCAGGCGTCGTCTCGTTGGTTTCGCGGACAAGGTCCATCAGGCCTGACCGCGCCCACCACGCATTGCTGTCGAAACCCGGCTTGTCGGCTTCGGCGCCGGTCTCGCCATAGCCGCTGAACGATGCATAGATCAGCTGGTCATTAAGCGGCGCCAGATCCTTGTAGGTGACGCCAAGTTTCTTGCGGACGCCCGGCGGGAAATTCGTAATGAAGACGTCGGCCTCGGCGACAAGGCGGCGCACGACCTCGTGTCCCTCCGGCTTGCTGAGGTCGAGCGCAAGGCTCTTCTTGTTACGGCCTTCAAGCATCCAGGCGTAATTGTGCGGGCTGATCGGATAGCCGGGGAGTTTGGGCAGGTTGCGGACCGGATCACCTGCGCCCGGGGGCTCGATCTTGATGACATCGGCACCGAAATCCGACAGTGCAGTTGCTGCTGAAGGGGCCGCGATGAAGCTTGCGCAATCGATGACCTTGAGGCCTTCGAAAATTCCTTGAGCCATTCGGCTTCTCCTTGGTTCTTCCAGTCCGATTTTGATCGGTCGTTTCTGGTTACTCGTGTTTGCGTTCGTCCGAAATCACCTTGCCGTCGTTCGGCAGGGAGCCGGGCGCGACCAGAGTGACACCGCCTTGCAGCTTTGTCACAGCACGGAGGGTCGATGCAATAGCGTCGCGCAAGGCATCATCAGCAGAGGAAAATTCCGCCGCGAGCGTCATGATGTCGACCTCTTTGTCGCGGGTGACGACCAAGCGCAGCCTGCCAAGCTCAGGATGCCGCTTGCCGACTTCCGCGATTTGTTCCGGGCGCACGAACATGCCCTTGACCTTGGTGGTCTGATCGGCCCGGCCCATCCAGCCCTTGATCCGCATATTCGTGCGGCCACAAGGGCTTTGCCCGGGAAGTACCGCGCTTAGATCGCCGAGTGCCAGCCGTATCCACGGACGCTGGGGATCGAGTGTGGTGACGACGATCTCGCCGACATCTCCGTCGGGGACAGGTTCGCCGGTGCCGGGGCGAACGATTTCGACGATGATATCCTCGCTGACAACGAGACCCACGTGCGCCGATGTCTCATAGGCGACAACGCCGAGGTCCGCGGTGCCGAACATTTGATAAGCGTCGATGCCGCGTGACTTCATTTCTTCCTGCAGCGATTTCGGAAATGCTGCACCGGACACCAGTGCTCGCTTCAGCGAGGACACGTCGCGTCCCGCTTTTTCGCCCCCATCGAGCAGAATTTTCAGAAAATCCGGTGTGCCGGTGTAGGCAATCGGTTGATAAGCCTCAATCAATTCAAATTGCTGCTCGGTGTTGCCTGGTCCGGCCGGAATGATGGCGCAGCCGAGCGAGCGAGCCGAAGTGTCGAAAATAAATCCGCCCGGTGTGAGGTGATAGCTGAAGGTGTTGAGCACCACATCGCCGGGCCGAAAACCGGCGGCGAACAGGGCGCGTGCGCCGCGCCAGGGATCGCTATGGGTCGATTCAGGCTCGAAGATCGGGCCGGGTGACGTGAACAGGCGCCTGAAGGAGCCGATAGGCGAAGGCACGAGGCCACCGAATGGCGGCGCCGCTTTGTGCAGGGCCGGCAGTTCGGACTTCCGGAGCACGGGGAGCTCGGCAAGCGCGGTGCGGTCGGTGATCGCTGCCAGGTCGATTCCTTGGAAACGTTCGGCATAGGCAGGCGCCTTCGCTGCGGCGCGCAGAACATCCGGCAGGCGTGAGAAGAGATCGGAGTCTCGTTCGGACGGGGCTCGCGTCTCTAGGGCATCGTAATGGTGGGACATGGATTCAAATCTCGCGAGGAGGATGGTTTAAAGCCAACGCTTGCGTCGTTTGAAGCTCTTGAGGTTCTTGAAGCTCTTGCGCTGATCTCCGGCGCCGCCAAGATAGAACTCCTTGACGTCTTCGTTGTCGCGCAATTCATCGGCGGTGCCATCGAGCACGACTTTACCCTGCTCCATGATATAGCCATGGCTTGCGACCGACAGCGCGGCGCGGGCGTTTTGCTCCACAAGCAAAATTGTTACGCCCAGGTCGCGGTTGATCTGCTTGATGATGCTGAAGACCTCCTTGACCAGCAGCGGCGAAAGACCCATCGAGGGTTCATCCATCAGGATCATCTTCGGTCGTGCCATCATGGCGCGGCCGATGGCCAGCATTTGCTGCTCACCGCCGGAGAGATATCCGGAAAGACCTGTGCGTTCCTTGAGACGGGGGAAATACTTGAACACCATGTCGATGTCGGCGTCGACGTTCTTATCGCTGCGCGTGTAAGCGCCGAGCCGAAGATTTTCGAGCGTGGTCATGTCCGCAATGATGCGGCGGCCTTCCATCACCTGAAAAATACCGCGGCGAACGATCTTGTCGGGATCAATGCCGTCGATCCGATCTCCGTCGAAAACAATCTCGCCGCGCGTCACCTCGCCATCTTCCGTTTTCAGCAATCCGGAAATCGCCTTCAACGTGGTGGACTTGCCCGCGCCGTTTGCACCCAATAGCGCAACGATTGCGCCTTTTGGCACGTCGAGGCTCAGTCCGCGCAGCACGAGGATGACGTTGTCGTACACCACCTCGATATTGCGCACGGCCAGCAATGGTGCAGCGGCTGCCGCGGGTATCGGTGTGGCGGTTGCGTCGGCGATTGTCTGCACAGTACGTTTCCCGGTTTCGGAAAAGACGCCGCTCCGCACGTGGCGGAGCGGCGTCTGTGTTTAGCTTACCAGCCGAGCCATTCCGGCTTGCGCGGCAGATCGACCGTCTTCACCTTCTCGAGCTTGATGGTGCCGTTCTTGACGAGGTCGGCAACCGAAGCATCGGTCGGGCCGGACACCTTCATGCGATAGATGTCGACCTTCAGCGTCGGACGATGATCCTTTTCGGTCCAGGTGGACGGATTGCAGACGCCTTCCATTCCGGCAGGGACCCAGTTGGCCTTCTGATAGAAGCCGTTCCTGACCTTCTCGCCGGTCGCGCCGCCGTTCTTGGCAGCCCATTCGACGGCTTCCTTCATGTAAAGCGCCGTGCAGACGCCCGCGATGTAGTGCACCGGGCGATAAGCCTTGCCGTCAGGATCCGACATCTTGGAAATTTCCTGCACAGTCTTCATGCCGGGCGCATTGCCGCCCCAGGCGACAGCGGTGCGCAACGGAAACACCACGCCGTCCGCGGCAGCGCCAGCCGCCTTGGCTGCGTTCTCGTCCATGCCCCAGACATTGCCCATGAACTGCACGTCGGTGCCTGCCGCTTTGCAGGCGTTCAGCACGGAGATGTTGGAGCCTGCAGTGTTGCCGAGATAGGCATAGTTCGCGCCGGAGCTCTTCAAGGTTAGGCATTGCGCGCTGTAGTCACCGGGAGTGAGTGCGAACACGATTGCCGGAAGCACCTCGAAGCCGAGTTCTGCGGCGATGGCTTCACCCGCGGCCTTTGGAGCGTTCGGGTAGGGGTGGTTGCCTCCCATGTGAACGTATTTCGGCTTGCCGGGTTTGCCCTTCGACTTCCAGTCTTCGGCCGCCCACGTCAGCATGCCGCGCAAGGCGTCCGAGTAGCTCGGACCGTAGAAGAAGTTGTAGGGCGCAGCCTTGGCCTTGCCGCTTGCGCCGGTCGGGTCGGAGAGCGCTGCCGAATACGAGCCGGAAATGTCGGGAATCTTGTCTTGGGCAAGGAAGCCTGTGAGGGCTTCGGTGTCGGCGGTGCCCCAGCCGAGGATGGCGGCGACCTTATCGGAGCCGGACCACTTCTTGTATTGCGCAATTGCGCGCGGCACCTGATAGCCGTAGTCGACGGTATCGACATTGACCTTGGCGCCGGCGATCCCGCCATTCTTGTTGACCCATGCATAGGCATCGGCGACACCTTGTCCGAACGGGGTGCCGACGTCCGAAGTCGCCCCCGAATAGTCGGCCAGATGTCCAAGCGAGATGGCTGATTGTGCCGAGGCCGCCGTGCCGCCGAGCATGAGTGCGACGGCAGCGGTGCCGAGAAGAACTTTAACAGTCATCAGAATAATCCTCCGGTTTCCTCTCGAGGTCTTATTATTTTTAAACGCCGTTCCGACCTCAATGCGAGAACGGGTAAAGCTTCCAGTATGCCTTGATCTGCCGCCACCGGTGAGCCAATCCATCCGGTTCGAAGATCAGAAATATGATGATGATGACGCCGATGGCCATCTCGCGCAAGAATGCGATGTTGTGCTTCAGGCCCAAGGCGTGGTCGATCGCGCTGCCACTCAAGGCCGCGCTTATCCATTCCATGGATTCCGGGAGCAACACCATGAAGGCTGTGCCCATCAGGGTGCCCATGATCGAGCCCACGCCGCCGATAATGATCATGGCAAGAAAAATAATCGAACGGTCGATGCCGAAGCCTTCGTTGGAGACGACCTGATTGTAATGGGCGTAAAGCGCCCCGCCGACGCCGGCAAAGAAGGCGGCGAGGCCGAATGACAGCGTGCGGTATTTGGTAAGGTTGATGCCCATGATTTCGGCCGAGAGGTAATGGTCTCTCACCGCGACCAGGGCGCGGCCGTCGCGCGTCCGCATCAGATTTGTGACGAGCAGATAACAGACGATCACATAGGCCAGCACAACGTAGAAATATTGGCGGTCGCCGCGGATCGGATGGCCGAAGAGCGAGAATGGTTCCGCGATGACAGGCACGCTGCCGCCGGTGAACCACTCCGCGCGGGAAAAGAAGTCGAGCAGGATGAATTGCGCAGCCAACGTCGCGATCGCAAGGTAAAGCCCTTTCAAGCGAGCAGCGGGCAATCCGAATATCAGTCCCACAGCGGCAGTGACCACACCAGCAAGCGGAATGCAGAAGAAAACGGGGACTCCGAACCTGTTGGACAGATAGGCCGAGGTGAATGCGCCAAAGCCGAAGAAGGCTGCGTGGCCAATGGAAATCTGCCCGGTAAAGCCGACGACGATGTTGAGTCCGAGGGCCGCAATTCCAAAGATGCCGATCTGGATCAGCAGGCTTAACGTGTATTCGTTCAAAACAAACGGTGCGAAGCAGATCAGCACAATACCGGCGATCAGCGCGTTGCGGCTCGTGGTCGTCGGAAAGACGGTGGTGTCCGCTGCGTATGAGGTGCGAAAGTCGCCTGCGGGAAGAAGATTCTGGCCTGCCATGGTGCGTTAGATCCGCTCGATATCTTTGGTGCCGAACAGGCCGTAGGGCTTGATCATCAGGATGATGATCAATGCATAGAAGGGCGCGACCTCGAACAGATTGCCCCAGTGCAGATATTCGCTGTCCACGAAATGGGCGACGTTTTCGAGGAGTCCGATAATGATGCCGCCGAGGACTGCGCCGCCGACGCTGTCGAGGCCACCGAGAATGGCCGCCGGAAAGACTTTAATACCGTAAGCGGAAAGGCCGGCCGAGACGCCATTAACGACGGCAACAACCACGCCGGCAACCGCCGATACGGTCGCCGATATGGCCCAGGCCATGGCGAATACGCTTTTCACGGAAATACCAAGCGACTGCGCGACCTGCTGATTGAATGCGGTGGCGCGCATGGCGAGACCGTACTTCGACACGCGGAAAAACCATGCCATGCCGCCCATCATCGCGATCGAGACCGCGAGGCTGAGAAGGTAGACGGTCTGGACTTGCAGTCCGAAGATGTTGACGAGTTGCGTATCGAAGATGCGCGGGAACGGCTGCAGATTGACGCCGAAGATCCATTTCATCAGCGCCGAGAACACCGTCGACAGCGCGATCGTCACCATGATTACCGAGATGATCGGTTCGCCGACCATGGGGCGCAGGATCACAAGTTGGATGAGGATGCCGAACACAAACATGAAGACCAGCGTGATCGGCATCCCGACCCAGAACGGGACGTGGTACTTCGTCAATAGCCACCAGCAGACCCAGGCGCCGATCAACAGGAGTTCACCTTGCGCGAAATTGACGACCTGGGTGGCTTTGTAGATCAGCACAAACGACATCGCGACGACGCCATACAGCGTGCCGACGACGAGCCCGTTGATCAGAAGCTGGATCAGAAGCTGGGTGTTCATCGCAGGCTCACCTTCATTCCGCGGCTTGGGCTGGGGTTTGCAGCCTGAGATCGACGACCGGGAGGGTGGTGCGGACGCGCTGCGTTGTACCGTCCTGGAAGCGGATCACGGTGTCGATGTCGATATCGGGCTGGTCACCATAAATCGCGTCGATGATATCGGCATATTTCTCGTTGATGACGCTGCGGCGGACCTTGCGGGTGCGTGTCAATTCGCCGTCGTCAGCATCGAGCTCCTTGTAGAGCAGCAGGAATTTCGCGATGCGCTGTGCGGGCGGCAACGTGGCGTTGACCGCTTCGACTTCTTTGCGGAGCAGGTCATAGACTTCGGGGCGGGAGGAGAGGTCGGTATAGGTTGTAAAGGATATCCGGTTCTTCTCCGCCCACTTAGAGACGATCGAGAAGCGGATGCAGACCATGGCGGCGAGGTAGTCGCGCCCGTCGCCCAGCACCACGGTCTCGGCAACATAGGGCGAGAACTTCAATTTGTTCTCGATGTATTGCGGTGAGAACCGGTCGCCACGCGACGTTTGTGCAAGATCCTTGATGCGATCGATGACGACAAGCTGCTTGGCAGGATTGAAATAGCCCGCATCGCCGGAATGCATCCAGCCATTGCGCAAGTCGGCCACCGTGGCAGCTTCGTTTTTGTAGTAGCCAAGGAACATATTGGCGTGGCGTACGACGATTTCGCCGACGCCGTTGGCATCCGGCTCCCGGATCTCGATTTCGATGGTTTCGGCCATCGACACACCGGTGGTGTCAGGATCGACCTCGTCCGCCTTATGAAGTGTGAATGCGCCAAGCGTTTCGGTCTGGCCATAGAGGGTCCGCAGCGGCACGCCCATGGCGCGGAAAAACCTGAACGTATCCGGACCAAGAGCGGCGCCGCCGGTTGCCGCCGAGCGCAGCCGCGTGAAGCCCAGCCGGTCACGCAAGGCACGAAACAGCAGGGTTTCGGCCACTATCGACCGCTCGCCTTTATCGAGCGCGGCGAGACCGGCCTTCATGCCCGCGGCGTACAGCCGTTGCTTCATCGGAGATGAGTCCATGACCCGCGCGCGGACGTCCGCAGCGATGGCCTCCCAGATCCGCGGCGCGAACAGCACAAAGGTCGGCGCGATTTCGCGGAAGTCGTTCATCATGGTGTCGGGCTGCTCGACGAAGTTCACCTTCATCCGGCTGAGCAGCCCTTTGCCGAGCGCATAGACCTGCTCCATGATCCAGGGCAGCGGCAGCACCGAGACGTATTCATCCTCCGGGCCCTTGGGGTCGAAGCTGAGATACGTTGCGCAGTGGCTTAGGACGCGTCCCGCCGCGAGCATCGCGAGTTTCGGATTCGATGTCGTGCCCGAGGTGGTGCAGAGAATGGCGACGTCCTCGCCACGGGTCGCATCAACCATCTGATCGTAGAGGCTCGGCTCACGTGCCGCGCGCTCGCGCCCCATTTCTGCAAGTTCGTCGGCGCTGATCAGGCGCGGGTCGTCATACTTCCGCATGCCGCGCGGATCGGAATAGACGATGTGACACAGGTGCGGGGCTCGGCCGCCGAGTTCGAGCAGCTTGTCGACCTGCTCTTCGTCTTCGGCGAACACCAGCTTGGTCTCGCCATAGGTGAGAAGATACAAGACCTCCTCACTGAGCGATTCGCGATACATGCCGAGGCTCATGCCGCCGATGGCATGCGCGGCGATTTCGGCGGAGACCCAGTCCGGCCGGTTATCACCGATGATGCCGATCACATCGCCGCGGCCGATGCCGAGTTCGATCATGCCCAGTGTGAAGTCGCGGACGCGGTTCTGATAATCGTCCCAGGTGAAGATGCGCCACAACCCGAAGTCTTTTTCGCGCAGCGCGATCTCACGGCCGTGCTCTTTCGCATTCAGCCGCAACAGCTTCGGATAGGTATCAGCCTGCGCCACGCGGCCCGCATAATCCATCATGCGGTGGCCTCCGCGACCGGCGGCGCGTCATCGGAATCGCCTGGGATGTCGTCTTCTTCGCCGAGATAGGCACGACGGACATGTGGATCGGACAGCACGTCGGCGGGAAGCCCTTCAGCGATCTTGCGGCCGAAATCGAGCACGGTGATGCGGTGGGAGATATCCATCACGACGCCCATGTCGTGCTCGATCATCATCACCGTCATCCCGTATTCTTCATTGAGATCGACGATGTAGCGCGCCATGTCCTCCTTCTCCTCGAAATTCATGCCGGCCATCGGCTCGTCGAGAAGGATGAGTTTCGGCTCCAGGGCCATGGCGCGGGCGAGTTCGACGCGCTTGCGCAGGCCATAGGAGAGCGTACCGGCAACGGCTTTGCGGACCGACTGCAAGTCGAGGAAGTCGATAATTTCCTCCACCTTGCGGCGATGTTCGAGTTCTTCGCGGCGCGCGCCGGTCAGCCAGTACAGCGATCCCGTGATAAAATTGTTTTTCAGCAGATGGTGTCGCCCGACCATGATGTTGTCGAGCACTGTCATGTGGTGAAACAACGCCAGGTTCTGGAACGTGCGGCCAATTCCAAGGGCGGCACGGGCATTCGGCTTGAGGCCGGTGATGTCGCTGCCTTGATAGAACAATTGCCCTTCGGTCGGGGTGTAACGGCCCGACACGCAGTTCACGATCGATGTCTTGCCGGCGCCGTTGGGGCCGATGATGGAAAACAACTCGCCTTCCTTGACGGCGAAATTGACATCGGTCAGCGCGCGTACGCCGCCGAACCGCAATGAGACGCCTCGCACCTCAAGTGCGTATGCCACTTCATCCTCCCCACGTGACCCGGGAGGAAGCTGTTCAAAATGCCTCTCGCCTCGGGATCATCACACCGGCGCCTTTGGCGCTCATTTTTCGTGTGGCCGGCGGATTTTTCCGCTCAGCGAAAATTAGCCTAGCTTGTCTTTCGGCTGAAACCTATTCGACTAACGGTATCAGGCAGCTTTGCGAGCGGGTATTCTTGCACAACTGGCTTTGCGGTTTCTGCAAATTATATCAGACTTCGAGCCACTCCTTGCGAATGGCCTGATTGGCCTTCAGGTCGTCAGGAGTTCCCTCGAAGACGATGCGGCCATGTCCCATGACGTACAGACGATGGGAAATCCGCATGGCAATGGACAGCTTTTGCTCGACCAGCAAAATCGCGACGCCGCGACGCGCAATTTCCGCGATCAGGTCGCCGACCTGCTGAACGATCAGGGGCGCCAGGCCCTCGGTGGGCTCGTCGATCATGACGAGTTCCGGATCGCCCATCAGAGTGCGGCAAATTGTCAGCATCTGCTTTTCGCCGCCGGAAAGGACGCCGGCGGCGGTATCGGCACGGGCCTTGAGGTTCGGAAACATCTCCAGCATGTCGTCGAGACGCCATTTGCCCGGATGCTTGGGATTCTTGACGCCAAGCAACAGGTTTTGGCGCACGGTCAGCGCGGGAAATATATCGCGATGTTCGGGGACGTAGCCGAGACCGAGATGCGCGATCTTGTAGCTCGGCATCCCGGCAATGTCCTTGCCCTTGAACTTGATCGAGCCTTGAGGCGGCACTTCGCCCATAATCGCTTTGACGGTGGTGGAACGGCCGACGCCGTTGCGGCCCAGCAGGCTCACCACTTCGCCGGCGCCGATATGCATGTCCACGCCCTGCAAGATGTGGCTCTTGCCGTAGTAGGCGTGAAGGTCCTGGACTTCCAGCATCAGGCAGCCTCCTCACCGAGATAGGCTTCCCTGACCTTCGGGTTGTTGCGTATTTCCTCGGGTGTTCCCGAGGCGATGATGTTGCCGTAGACCAGCACGGAAATGCGGTCAGCCAATCCAAATACCACGCTCATGTCGTGTTCGACGATGAGGAGGGTGCGTCCTTCGGTCAGGCGGCGAATGAGCGCGACCGCGCGCTCGGTTTCGGCGTGGCTCATGCCGGCGGTCGGCTCGTCGAGCAGAATGACATCCGCGCCGCCGGCGATGGTGATGCCGATCTCCAGCGCGCGCTGCTCGGCATAAGTCAGCAGGCCTGCCGGAACATCACGCCGCGAGACGAGATTGATGTCCTGCAGGATCTGCGCGGTGCGGTCGCGCACCTCGGGGAGGCGGTCGACGTTTTTCCAGAATGCGTAGCGATGACCGGTGGCCCACAACACGGCGCAGCGAATATTTTCCCATACCGTCATCTTGGCGAAGACGTTGGTGACCTGGAAGCTGCGGGATAGGCCGCGGCGGTTGATCTGATATGGCGGCAGATCGGAGATCAGTTCGCCCCGCAGCAATACGCTGCCGGATGTGGGCTTCATATAGCCGCTGATCAGGTTGAACGTCGTCGACTTGCCGGCGCCGTTCGGGCCGATGAGTGCGTGTCGCTCTCCTTGCGCGACCTGGAGATTGAGGTCGCGAATGACTTTGGTAATGCCAAAGCTCTTCTGCACGTCGCGGATTTCAATGGCATTGGTCATGCGGCAAATCCCTTTTCGCGCGCGGCGTTGAGGGCATTGTCCCAGGCTTCACTCACGCGCGTCCATGTCTTACGCGCGATCACAAAACCGGCCACGATCAAGACGGCAGCGAGACCCCATGTGACCGGGCTCGCAGCATCGAAGCTGATGCCGAAGGCTTTGATGTTCGGACTGTCTTCCGGATTGACCGTGTAATGGACCACGGTCTCGATCGCCATCATCAGGCCGGTGATCATCGCCAGCGTCGGCACGAACGCAATCAGATAGGACGGCAAGACCTTGCCCAGTGTGCCTGCCAGCACCAGCGGCCGGTGCTTCATCAAAAGGCCGGTGATGCCGCCCGGAGCAAACATCACCACGGCAATGAAGAACAGGCCGAAGTAAAGCTGCCAGACACTGGTGAGGTCACTCAGCCCAAGCGACAGCAGCGTGACGAAC
The DNA here is from genome assembly GCF_049747295.1 of Bradyrhizobium sp. SYSU BS000235. NCBI lineage: Bacteria > Pseudomonadati > Pseudomonadota > Alphaproteobacteria > Hyphomicrobiales > Nitrobacteraceae > Bradyrhizobium > Bradyrhizobium sp. SYSU BS000235. Next base: position 754,856 of record NZ_JBMHJM010000001.1, on the reverse strand, counting down.
ACCGCACCGACAGCCGGGCCGATAAAGAATCCGATGCCGCCGATGTAGGTGGAGAACAGCACCGTTCCGGATTGGACCGCGCCGAGATATGCCGAGTTGGCGATTTCGAAGTTGATCGCGGCCAGAGCGCCCGCGATGCCTGCGAAAAATCCCGAGAAGCAGAACGCGATGTAGCGGACGACGTGCGGATCATAACCCACGAACTGCACGCGTTCGGGGTTGTCGCGCACGGCATTGCACATGCGGCCCAGCGGCGTACGGGTCAGGGCGTACATCGCGATCATGCAGATCAACGTCCACGCCGCGATCAGATAGTAGATCTGGATTTGTGGGCCGAAGCTCCAGTCGAACAGGCGCAGCACCTTCGTGCGGTTTGCGGAGACGCCCGCTTCGCCACCGAAGAACGTTCTCAGGATCAGCGCGGAGGACGCGACGAGCTCGGCAACGCCCAGCGAGATCATGGCGAAGGCCGTGCCGCTGCGTGCCGTCGAGACCCAGCCGAGCAGGGCGGCGAATACGAGACCCGTCAGCCCGCCGATCAGCGGGACCACCGGCAGCGGGATCGGCCATTTGTGCGCGCCGATGATGTTGATGGCGTGGATCGCGAGAAAGCCGCCGAGGCCATAATACACCGCGTGCCCGAACGACAGCATCCCGGTCTGTCCAAGCAGGATATTGTAGGACAGCGCAAAAATGATCGAGATCCCGATCAGGCTGAATGTCGTCAGCGATCCGCCGGAGCTGAAGACCTTCGGCAGTAGCAACAGCAGCAAGGCTGCCACAACCCACAGTCCGTAGAATTTAAGTTTGTCTGTCATCGCGGGCCGCGGAGGGGCCGCACTCGAGATCACATCGCTCATGTGTCGCGCGTCCCCATCAGGCCCATCGGGCGGAATGCAAGAATGAGAACGAGCAGCACGTAGGGCATGATCGGCGCGATCTGCGCGACAGTCACGTTCCAGATGTCGGCGAGCCACGTCCTGGCATAGTCGGGACTGAGCGGACCGAACACTTCAGCCAGCGAGCCGTTCATCGAAACGGCGAAGGTCTGGATCAAGCCGATCAGCAGCGATGCGATGAACGCGCCGGGCAAGGAGCCAAGTCCGCCGACCACGACCACCACGAACAGGATCGGGCCAAGCAGGGCAGCCATATTCGACTGGGTCACGAGTGCAGGCCCGGCGATCACACCGGCGACCGCAGCGAGCGCCGTGCCGACACCGAACACCATCATGAAGACGCGTCCGACATTATGTCCAAGATGGCCGACCATATGCGGGTGGGTGAGGGCCGCCTGCACAATCAAGCCGATACGGGTTTTCTTCAACGCGATCAGCAAACCGACGAAGATCGCGATCGAAGCCGCCAACATGAAGATCTTGTAGGCGGGGTAGTTGGTTGAAAACACCGTGAAGGCAGGAAAATCCAGCGACTCGGGCACCCGGAAGTCGGCGGGGCTCTTGCCCCAAATGATCTGCACGATTTCTTCGATGGCGAACGCGAGGCCGAAGGTGAACAGCAGCTCAGCGACGTGACCGTTCTTGTGGACGTGGCGCAGGCCATAGCGCTCCACGGCCGCACCAAGCAGGCCGGCCAGCAATGGCGCGATGATCAGCGCAGGCCAGAATCCGAACCAGCGACTGATCTGGAATCCGAAGAATGCCCCAAGCATGTAGAAGCTTGCGTGCGCGAAGTTCAGCACGCCCAGCATGCTGAAGATCACTGTCAGGCCGCTTGCCATGAGAAACAGCAACATCCCGAACAGGATGCCGTTAAGCGTAGATATAACGATAAGCTCGAGCACGTTCCCACCCCTGGAAGATTGAAGCTGTATCCGCCCGGGGGTCCCCACCCGGGCGGATACAGATTACGTAAGGGAAAGGGTTACGGCCGTTCCATCTTGCAGGTGGTTGGCAGGATGGTCTGGTCGGTGTCGACCTTGGCGACCGTCTTCCAACCCCAGCCGGTCTTTTCTTCGTCGAAGGGCTCCTTCTCGGTGCGTTCGCCGAGCGAAGAGATGTACATCGGCTGGAAGAACTGGTGGTCGTCCTTCCGCATCACGCCCTTGCCGCCGTTGAGCACTTCGAACTGCATGCCTTCAAGTGCGGCTGCGACCTTGACCGGATCGAGCGACTTGGCCTTTTCAGCAGCTGCGGCAAACATCCGCATCTCGTTAGCAGCGCGCGGATACCAGAACGTCTGACCGTTGTATTTCGCCCGGAAAGCCTTTTCGAGTTCGACCGAGTCCTTGTGATCGATATTGGCGTAACCCTCGGTGATCTGGAACACCTGATGGTTCAGGTTGGCCTGCTTGACCGCGGTCGGGCCGCCGGCGCCGCCTGCGTAGTATGTGAACCAGTTGACCTTGAGGCCGGCGTCTGCAGCGGCCTTGAGCAGCAATGCAATATCCTGACCCCAGTTGCCGGTGATGACGCTGTCGGCACCGGATGCCTTGATCTTCGCAACATAAGGCGCGAAGTCGGTGATCTTGAGCAGCGGATGCAGTTCGTCGCCGACGATCTGAATATCGGGACGCTTGGCGGCGAGCATCTTCTTCGCCGTTGTACGGACCGATTCACCGAACGAGTAGTCCTGGTTGATCAGATAGATCTTCTTCACTGACGGCGTTGTCTTGATGTAGTTGGTCAGCGCTTCCATCTTGATGTCGGAGTTGGCGTCCCAACGGAAATGCCAGAAGCTGCACTTGTCGTTGGTGAAGACCGGGTCGACCGCGGCATAGTTGAAGTACAGGACTTCCTTGCCCGGGTTACGTTCATTGTACTTGGAAACGAAATCGATCAGCGCGCCGGCGACCGAGGAGCCGTTGCCCTGGGTGATGTAGCGAACACCGCCGTCGATCGCCTTCTGGGCCTGAATCAGGCTTTCCTGCGGATTGGTTTTGTTGTCGAGCGGAACGATCTCGACCTTTTTGCCGAGAATGCCGCCCTTGGCGTTCAATTCGTCAGCAAGAAACTGGTAGGTCTTCAATCCGACTTCGCCGACGCTTGCGCCACCACCTGACAAAGGATCGATATATCCGATCTTGACGGTGTCCTGGGCCAGCGCCGCTCCGCCCATCAACGGAAACGCGAAGGCCGCGGCGATCATAAGTTTACGCATGTCTCTCTCTCCCTGAATTTAACGGCTGGCTTTTTTTGCGGCATCGATTATGAGCCCGACGCGCGTCAGCCATTCATGGGATGATTGTGGTCCAAGCGCTCTTTCGCCGCAAGCCCGGTCTCTTCACTGTGGCGAGAATGCTTAATTTGCCCGCGGGGTTCTGAGGTGATACGCACAGCTTCGCCATGCGTGGTCCGCAGAGCGAAACATGACCGACGGACGACACTGATTTGCATGGCTCGGAGTTGATATGGCTGCAGTGCCTTTTGAACTAAAGGGGAAGAAAGTCTTCGTTGCGGGCCATCGCGGCATGGTCGGAAGCGCTCTGGTGCGCCGTCTGGCGCGAGAAGATGTGGACATCCTCACGGTCCAGCGCAGCGAGGTCGACTTGCTGAATCAGGCCGAGACCAATCGCTGGTTCGAAAAAGCCAGACCTCAGGTTGTTCTCCATGCCGCGGCCAAAGTCGGCGGCATCCATGCGAATAACACCCTGCGTGCCGAGTTCATTTATGAAAATCTGCAGCTTGCGGCAAACGTCATTCATGCGGCTCACGTTAACGGCGTCGAAAAGCTGCTGTTTCTCGGCTCATCCTGCATCTATCCGAAGCTGGCGCCGCAGCCGTTACGCGAAGATTCGCTGCTGACAGGCGAGCTGGAGCCGACCAACGAACCTTACGCGATCGCCAAGATCGCCGGCGTGAAGATGGTGGAGGCTTATCGCAGCCAGTATGGCAGCGACTTTATCAGTCTCATGCCGACCAATCTCTACGGTCCGGGCGACAACTACCATCCGGAATACAGTCACGTTGTTGCGGCGTTGATCCGCCGCTTCCACGAGGCAAAGGAGGCGGGTGCCCCAAGTGTCGCCGTGTGGGGGACAGGAACACCGCGGCGTGAATTCCTCTACGTTGACGACATGGCAGACGCATCGATTCATCTGCTTCGTCACTATTCCGGCGGGACGCTGGTCAACGTCGGAACGGGTGAAGACATTACAATTGCGGAGTTCGCGCGCGTCGTTGCCAAAACCGTGAGCTATACCGGCGAGATCGTCTACGATCCATCCAGGCCCGACGGCACTCCGCGTAAGCTGCTCGATGTCAGTCGTCTTGCGGAACTTGGCTGGAAAGCCAGGACCTCGCTTGAGGAAGGCATGAAGCTCGCTTACCGGGCGTTTCTGGAGCGCAAGCCGGGTACCTGATCTGCTTTTCGCATAGGGAATTATTCCGCCGCGCGGGCGGTCCGCTTCTTGGGCATTGTGGCTGTCGTGCCGATGATTTCGTCGCGCGCCAATTCGGCGATGTCCTTATCGGACAAGCCCAGCACTCCACTCAATACGTCGTGATTGTGCTGGCCTAGCGTCGGGGCGAGGTGGTCGATCGCATAAGGCTGTGTTGCGTTTCCTTCGCGATAAGCGACCGACGGCAGGAGGTGCGGGCCCATGAACGGACGTTCGCGCGGTTGCCAATGGCCGACGCTGAGCAAATGAGGATCCGCCGCGAGGTCTTGCGGGAGTTTTGCAATACCGGCCGGAATTCCTGCGCTTTGAAGCGATACCATTGCGATGTCCGGTCGGACGTCGGCGAGCCACTGGCGGATGGCCGTTTCGATGGCGTCCTCGTGCTGGCGACGTCCCGCGACAGTGGCCAGTTCAGAATTTTCCGCCAGGTCCGGTCGCCGCATCACACCGCACAAGGCCTGCCACTCATCGTCCGTTCGGACAGCCAACGTGACCCATTGGTCGATGCCAAGAGCCGGAAAGCAACCGTGCGGTACAAACCGGGGATGGCGGTTTCCGAGGCGGGTGCTGGTGGCACCGGTCGCGGACTGTTCGAGGATCGATGGCGCCACCATCGGCAGCATGCACTGCACCTGGCTGAGATCGATGTGTTGGCCCTTGCCGGTGATCTTTTGGTGCATAAAGCCGAGCATCAAGGCGGCGGCGGCGTTGAGGCCTCCGATCGGATCGCCGAGCGCAGCGTGCAGCATGGTTGGGGGATCATTGGGGCCGCCGTTGACTGACGGCAGACCCGAAGCCTGCTCCAATGTCGATCCATACGCACGCACGCCGCTCCATGGTCCCGACATTCCGAAGGCCGGCATCGTCACAACAATCAGTCGCGGATTGATGCCCAGGATTGTCTGTACGTCGAGGCCGAGCCGCGGCATGACGTCGGCAGCATAGTTGTCGATCACGGCGTCGGCGTCCTTCATCAGACGCTTGAGCAACGACAAGCCTCTCTCGGTGGTGAGATCCAGTGTGATGCCGCGCTTGTTGCGGTTGTTCATCTGGAACCAGTAGGTCTTCTCATAGGTCCGCTCTTCGTGGTACGGCGGCCTCGTGTCAGTGCCGCGAAACCAGTCCGGATACTGACACGACTCCACCTTGATCACGTCAGCGCCGAGGTCGCCCATCTGGCGTGTTGCGGTCGGTCCCGCCCAGCCCATGGTGAGATCGATGATGCGCAACCCCTTCAGCGGCAGGGCATCCTGTGGGGTGGCTGCGCGTGTCGCTGCACGTTGATGCGCGGCCAGATCGGTTATCTTGTTTTCTCCGGGCAGCGGCGCGTGTCCGTTTGCGCGCGGCAATGCGCGCGTCAGATGCTGCGGTAAGACGGGTCCCTCAAACGAAGCGGTGCCGATCGTCACAGGTCCGAATGCGCCGCGGCTGCGATGAACGTCCTGTGCCAAGAGTTCTTTCATGTCGGGAACGACGGCGAGGGGAAGGCGCAGTTCAATGCCTTTCTCGAACCATTCCATCGCGGTGCGTGTCAGCAGGATCGGCGAGATGATTTGCTTCAACTCGTCGGCATGTGTGAAACGCCCGATGTGTGAGGAGTATTTTGATTCCACTCCCAAGTCCGGCCGCTCGATCATTTTGGAAAACGCGATCCATTGCGCCGGAGTGACAACGGTAACGCCGAGCCAGTCATGTTTGGTGGGAAAGGCGCCGCTTGGATAGCCGCGGCCAAAGCGATTGATACCGGGGCGCGGGCGTGAAAAGCCGATCTCTAGCGCAAGACCGGTGTCGAATTCGCTGATTTGCAGCATCGCCTCGAGGTTGTTGACGGCGAAGCGGCGTGCGCCATCGGCATGACCGAAGAGGCCCGCGAGGCTCGGGATAAAGGCTGTCAAACCTCCAACGACACCGACTTGCCCATCGCGCGGCAGAACGGGAGGGCCTTCAATCGGTCCGACGAGCTTCACAAGACCTGCGAGACTGCGGCAGACGGCTTCGGTTGCCTCGTAGTTACGGTATGGCCCACTTTCGCCGAACCAGGAGACGGTGGTAATCGCAAGGCCGGGGTCCGATTGGCGCAGGCGGTCATGGGAAATCAGCGATGATTCCACAATGTCGGGATGGCGCGCATCGAGCAGCAGATCGCTGCTCGCGAGCAGCGCCAGAATTCTGTTTGCATCCACTGGATTTTCAGGATCGGCCGTGATGCTCTTTTTGTTGGTGTTCAGCCACGCAAAGGTGATGCTTTCGCTCTGCCCGTTGCCGGCATCGACAACGGGTGAGATCCGGCGTGCGGGATCGCCGCCTGGTGGTTCGATCTTGATGACGTCGGCGCCAAAGTCCGAGAACAGCTTGCCGCAGTAACCGAGCGTGTCGCCCGTTCCGATTTCGACCACGCGAAACTTCGACAGTGGCAAGTCCGACATATGCACTCCCAGTTTTCTTTTCTGCAGCTTCTTGTTGTCGCGATATCGTATGCGCGCAACGCAGCTTATCAATTCATTCGTCAAGCTCAATGCCGGGAGAGTCAGGTCGGGTGTCGTGCCATGCGCGGTGGTGATTTGTTCAGCGCCAGTGCCATCGCGCTGATCAGCGGCTTCATGAAAAAAGCATCGTTGGCGGGAAAGATGTCCGTACGCAGGCCGTTCTCCTTCAACTCGTCGGAGACAACGGGCCCAACCGAGGCAATCGGTGTCTTCGCCAGACCGGCTCGCAATTGTTCATCGAGACCGTGGGCTTTTGCGACGTCGATCAGGCGGCGAACCTGTCCCGAGCTTGTCAGGGCGATGGCATCGACGCGTTCATGGACCATCTCTTCGATCGCGGAGACGATATTGGCGTCGGCAGCTTCCGCATCATAAATATAAGGAAGCACCGGTTCGACGGTCGCACCGCGTGATGTGATCGCTGCAATGAGTTTGTGGTGATCCTTGTCGGGATAGAGTTGAAGGCCAATGCGGTGATCCTTCAACGCGTGGCGCGACAGCATATCGGCCATTCCTTCGGACGTCGGCGTTTCGGTCACAACCTGGGCTTCCAGTCCGATTTCGCGCAGCGCGCGAACCGGCTTCGGCCCGCGCGCGAATGTCCGTGCCTTGCCGATCGCGGCGATGAAGTCTTCGTCGGCTTGCATGCGCCGCGCGACCTTCATCAACCGCCGCAAGCCCTCTCCGGTCATCAGCACCAGATCGTCGAACGGTCGCGCGATGCACTGCCGGATCCATGTCTCGATAGGGGCGGGGTCAGGGGCATCGTGGATGGCAAACATCGGGCATTGCAGGACGCTGGCGCCTTGATCCTGCAGGAGGCGGGAGAATTGCGCCTCCTCACGGGTTTCCAGGATCAAGATTCGGTATCCGTTCAGTCTCTCCGCCATAGCGTCCTTCCGGATGAAATCCATGTGTTTCGTCCCGCTAACCTATTGGCGGGCGCTGCTGCTTTCCAGCGTCTTCGTGATAACAGGATTGGCGAAACTGGGGTGCAGGTGATAGAGGAAGGCGCAAATCTTGGTTCCTTTGCGGCGTTCGCCGCAAGTCATGCATTCCCGTAGCGGTCCTTCATGTCCCAGCAACAATTCGTACTGACTTTGTCCTGCCCGGATCGTCCGGGCATCGTCTCGGCCGTTTCGACCTTTCTGTTCGCCAACGGGCAAAACATTCTCGATGCCCAGCAATACAGCGACACCGAGACCGGCCAATTCTTCATGCGGGTGATGTTCGAGACGCCGGGCGCGACGTCGGAACTGGCGACGGTTCGCGCCGGCTTCGGGGTTATCGCACAGCCGTTCGGCATGGTCTGGCAAATCCGCGATCGCTCGACACATCAGCGCGTTCTGTTGATGGTCTCCAAGTTCGACCACTGCCTGGTCGATATTCTCTATCGGTGGCGAACTGGCGATCTGCCGATGATTCCGACCGCGATCGTCTCAAACCATCCGCGCGAGACATATGACGGTCTGGATTTCGGCGGCATTCCATTTCACCACTTGCCGATCACGAAGGAGACGAAGCCGCAGCAGGAAGCCGCTGTGTGGAAGCTGGTCGAGGACACAAAGTCCGATCTCGTCGTGCTGGCGCGCTATATGCAGGTGCTGTCGCAGGAGTTCGCCGACAAATTGTCGGGGCGCTGCATCAACATCCACCATTCATTCCTGCCCGGCTTCAAGGGCGCCAAGCCCTACCATCAGGCCCATGAGCGCGGCGTCAAACTGATCGGCGCCACGGCGCATTACGTCACGAGCGCTCTCGATGAGGGCCCGATTATCGATCAGGATGTGGAGCGCATCAGCCACCGCGACGCACCGGAAGACCTGGTCCGCAAGGGAAGCGATATCGAGCGCCGCGTGCTTGGCCGCGCGATGCGCTATCACCTCGAGGATCGCGTGATCCTCAATGGCCTCAAGACGGTTGTGTTTACGGATTAAACCACCACACTATGCAGCGGTGAGGTGTTTTTCGATTTCATCGACCGGATGGCCGGTGAAGTCCTTGTCCAACTCGGCGATGATGCGTTGCTTGACGCTGCCGTTGAGGGATTGGCGCAGTTCCGCCAGCGTGCGGGGCGGGGCTGCGATGATGAAGCCTGGAATCTTCTTGTTCCGCGCCAGAGTTTCCAGCGTGTCGGCAATGGTACGCGCAAACCGCTGCTCCTCAATGGTGTGCCAGTCGGCCTGCTCCATGCTGCTTCGTCGCGCACCAACGCTGGCGTACGTCCGGCCCGGCTGATCCGATCCCTGGTCACGCGTCGGTGGATTGTCGTTGACGAAAACTTGCTCCGTCTTCAGCCGCGGTGTGAGTTCGTTGCCTTCATTGCGGAGAAATAGGGCCTTTCGACCATCCCCAACCAGGACATAGGCGTTGTGGGGGATTCGGATGTACGTGTTTTTGGACATGTACCGATCGCTCCTTTTTGGCTTGGAGCACCAACGGCCCGATCAGGTGTTCGTTCCCAGGGGCGGAATATCGCTGGTTGCAGCCGCGGTGCCCTTCGGTTGGGTGTCGTGGGGTCCAAATTCACCGTTGAGACATGACATCGGTGGCGCCGCCAGGACATGGCGTGTCGATAAGGTTTACAAAATATTTCGTCGCCCGAAGGGCGTAGAGCGATTTTTGGCAGTCGAACAACATGCTCAAAAGATACTCGGTCTCGCGGGCCGGATTGTGATATTGGAACGCGGCACAATCGTGCTCGAGCGTTGAGAGCGCCCGGCGATTTCGGAGACTGGAATGCAGAGGCTGAAGCCGCCGTTTCGTGCCGATCATGTCGGCAGCCTGTTACGGCCGCAATGGGTGAAGGATGCGCGGGAAAGCTTCGCGGCGGGCAAGTTTTCCGAACTTGATCTTCAACGCATTGAGAACATTGAAATCGAAAAGGCCGTGCGCAGGCAACAGCAGGCCGGTTTGAAGTTTGCGACCGACGGCGAATTTCGCCGCTCGTGGTGGCACTTTGATTTCTTCAAAGACCTGACCGGGTGCGAGCTTTACAAGACGGATGGCATTCAGTTCGCCGGCATGACCACGCGCGGTGAAAGCGTGCGTGTAACCGGCAGGCTGGATTTCCCCGCAGATCATCCGATGATCGAGCATTTCAAACTGCTCAAGGACCGTTGCGATCCTGTGCGCGTGATGCCGAAGATGACGATTCCATCGCCTTCGGTGCTGCATTTCCGCGGCGGCCGCGCAGCGATTTCGCAGGACGCCTATCCAAGCCTGGATGATTTCTTCGTCGATCTCGCCAAGACTTATCGCAAGGCCGTGAAAGCATTTTATGACGTCGGCTGCCGCTATCTGCAATTCGACGATACGGCGTGGGGCTATCTGTGTTCGGAGGAAGAACTGGGAAAGCTGCGGACACGTGGTGACGATGTCGGCAGCCTTCCGCAGGTCTATGCCCGCGTCATCAATTACGCGATTGCCGAGCGGCCCGCGGACATGACGATCACAACGCATATCTGTCGCGGCAACTTCCGTTCGACCTGGGTGTCATCCGGAGGATATGAGCCGATTGCGGAGACGCTGCTCGCAGAGACAAACTATGACGGCTATTTCCTGGAGTATGACTCGGAGCGGGCAGGCGGTTTCGAGCCGCTGCGGTTCCTGCCCAAGGGCGACAAGATCGTCGTTCTCGGTCTCGTCACCTCGAAGACCGGCGCGCTCGAGCGCAAGGACGATATCAAGCAGCGCGTGATGGAAGCCGCAAAGTTCGTCTCGCTCGACCAGCTCGCGCTGTCACCGCAGTGCGGCTTCGCATCCACTGAAGAGGGCAACATCCTCACCGAAGAAGAGCAGTGGTCCAAGCTGCGGCTGGTGGCTGATATTGCGAAGGACGTCTGGGGGACGACCTGACTGCTTGTATGCCGGCAATACCCGCTGAGCGGGCGTCTAATCAGCCTGAGCGGGCGTTTCGCCGGATCGCTTGCGGAGGTTGACCGAAGGTGCGCAAAAACGCGCGCCGCATGCGCTCTCTGTCCGCGAAGCCGGTTTCATCAGCGATCGTTTCGATCGGATGGCGCCCTTGCTCCAGCATCAGCTTCGCGGCCTCTACGCGCATTTTTTCAATCGCCTTCGCGGGTGACTGACCGGTCTCAGCGTGAAATGCGCGGCTGAATTGTCTCGGGCTGAGGTTCGCCACGGCCGCAAGCTCTCCGATCGACAATGGCTTGTTGAGATTGCGCCGTGCATACGCGATGGCACTTTGGATGCGATCCGACTTCGGGCTGAGGTCTAGCAGAGTCGAATGCTGCGATTGGCCACCGGCGCGGCGATGATACAGGACAAGCTTCTTGGCGACAGTGAGGGCAATGTCGTCGCCCAGATCCTGCTCGACCATTCCGAGCGCCAGATCGACGCCGGCGCTGCCTCCTCCCGAAGTCCAGACCGGACCATCGTTGATGAAGATCCGGTCTTCCTGCACCGACACCTTGGGATAGCGTCTTTTGAGTTCGTGGGCGTGGAGCCAGTGCGTCGTGGCTCGGCGATGATCCAGCAATCCGGCTTCTGCGAGGACGAACGCGCCTGAGCAGGCGGAGGCCATGCGGCGTGTTTGCGTTTGGGCGCTTTGGACGAAGGCTACAAGAGCAGGGGTTGCTTCGACGATCCCCAAACCGCCGCCGACGATCAGTGTGTCGAACTTCGTCTCGTCGAAATGGTGGGTGTGGATGCTCATGCCGATGGAGCTTGTGAGCAGCCCTCCTGCTTCCGATAGCAGGCGCACGTCGTAAGTGCGCTGGGGCGCCGTGCGGTTGGCGATCTCGAACACGGAGAGGGCCGCAAGGCTCATGAAATGAAAGTCCGGCGCCGCGATATAGCCGATCCGCCTCATCGTTGCCTTCCTCTGAAATCCGTGTCCGAATTAGTTGCAAATAGGACATTTGTGCCAATGCGGCAAGGACGTAAGCTTCTAGGGCATCCAACGGGATGGAGAGCCAGGCCATGAAGAACTTGCTTGCAGATATTGTGTCAGCCCACGGCGGTCTTGATCGCTGGACGTCCTTCACCAAGGTGGAGGCGACCATTGTCAGCGGCGGTGCTCTGTGGGGCATGAAGGGCCTGGTGCAGGATGCCAATCCCCGGCGCATGAGCGTTTGGCTGCATGAGGAAATTGCATCCGTCACCCCTTACGGCGCCGCGGACCAGCGTACACGGTTCACGCCGGACCGGATTGCCATCGAGAAGCTCGATGGCAAGGTCGTCGCGGAGCGCAGCAATCCGCGCCAGTCCTTCGCCGGCCATGAGAAGCTGACACCGTGGGATCCCCTGCACAGGGCGTATTTCAACGGCTACGCATTGTGGACATATCTCACGACGCCGTTTCTGCTGACCATGCCGGGCGTTGAAGTGTCGGAGCTTGCGCCTTGGCACGAAGGCAGCGAGACGTGGCGCGTGGTCCGGGCCAATTTCCCGAAGTCCATCGCAACGCATAGCGATATCCAGCACTTCTATTTCGGCGAGGACTTTCTGCTCCGCCGCCACGATTACGATCTGGATGTCGCGGGCGGCTTTCCCGGTGCTCAGCTTGTTTTCGATTACATTGAAGCCGATGGCATCAAGCTGCCGTCGACGCGTCGCGCCTACACCCGCGGCGACGACCATCGCCCGGCGCTCGACCCGCTGATGGTCTCGATCGACATCAGCGACGTGCACTTCACCTGACGTACCAGACCGGATTTGATTGATCGGGGGGTGGCTGGAGTTATCCAGCCGCCCCCTTATTTCTTGCAGCGGGCAGTTTAAATCGTGGGCAGATGGTGGTAGGAAGCGTGTGGCAATATCTTTCTGCCCACTATTTTCTGCCCACTTGAATGCTGCCCACTGATCTGATGAAAAACGACCAGCTCCTCGCTCAGATCTCCGAATACTGCCGTCAGGCGGGTATGGCGGAATCGACGTTTGGCCGCCGCGCGGTCAACGACGGGAAGCTCGTGCATCGGTTGCGCGAGGGCAAGCGCATTACCGTCGATACGCTGGAGCGGATTACAGGCTTTCTTGGGGATGGCGCGCCGGTGATCACCGTGCCGGAACCGCCCATCGAGCGTCGCGATCCGACCGGCAATTTCCGCTTCTTCGAGAACCGTCAGAAATATCTGTTGTTCGTTCACACCTGCGGCGAGAAGCGGGTGATTGCCGAGCGTGTGGCGTTGGAATTGGGAAGCATTCATCCTCGGCCGCCTGCATTGCGGGTATTCGACGCCGGTGTGGGCGATGGAACGGTGCTGGCGCGGGTGATGCGCGCAATGCACATGCGTTACCCGAACATGCCGTTCTACGTCGCAGGCAAGGAAATCAGCCTGGAGGACGTCCGGCTGACCTTGGACAAGGTCCCCGACCGGTTGTTCGAGCATCCCGCTACGGTCTTTGTTCTCACTAATATGAACTACGCGGAAGCGCCTTGGCTGGCGCCGAAGTCGCCGACCGCGGCGGCCGGCATGATCTGGCGTGAAGTCGCGCTGCAGGGTGCGTCATCCGGCGAATTCGAAGCGCAGATCACGGATCTGCAGGCCTTTTTGGAAGAGAACTGGCGCGCCAGCGTCAGCGCGCGTTCCGGTATGCCGGTCTATGAGCGGCCGATCGCGCTGGTGATTTACCGCGAGGATCATCGCTTCCTGCTGGATTCGATCATTCCCCGGGCAGGGCGGGTCGAAGCCAATTTTGATCTTGTGATCGCCTCGCAACCATACCGCGCCAGATCATCGCTCAATTTCCGCGCCAAGCGGATCGTCGCGCCGCTGGCAAGGTCGCTGCGCGCGGGGGGGCGTTTGATCGGGATTCATTCTTACGGCAACGATCCCGGCATGGAGATCGTGCAGTCGGTCTGGCCGGGAGAAAATCCTTTTGCGGTCAGCCGCCATGAGTTGCTGCGCGCCGTGAAGTATGAGCTCGGCTCGTCGGGGCGCGAGCTCAACTTCAATGCTTATGCGGATAACCGGTCGATCTTCCGGTACGATATGGAAGCCTTGCCCAACGAGGTCATGGGGCCGATCGGCACCTCCACGGCCTTTGCAGCTTGGAATGCGGCGGTGTATGTCGCTCAGGTCGAAGACGACCGTCTGACGGACGTGACCCAAAGCGGCCGTTATCTTGATGCCACCAGGGACGTGCTGCGCAAGCATAACGGTCTTTGGTTCTTTGATGAGTCCTACGTCATCTCGCGTCGTCGTGATTAGGAATCTGGTTGAAATCCGAACGGACCACAGGGTCCATCTTGAAGGGATTAGTTGATGCGCGCGTCTTATCTGTTCACAAGCGAATCGGTGTCCGAAGGTCATCCGGACAAGGTCTGCGATCGTATCTCGGACGAGATCGTTGATCTGTTCTACCGCGAAGGGCCGAAGGCCGGTATCGATCCATGGGCGATCCGTGCGGCATGCGAAACCCTCGCCACCACCAACAAGGTCGTGATCGCGGGCGAAACCCGCGGGCCTTCGTCAGTCACCAACGATCAGATCGAAAAGGTGGTGCGCAACGCCATCAAGGACATCGGCTACGAGCAGGACGGCTTCCACTGGGACACCTGCGACATCGATATCCTGCTGCATCCGCAGTCCGCGGACATCGCGCAGGGCGTCGATGCGCTGCAGCCCGGCACCAACAGGGAAGAGGGCGCCGGCGACCAGGGCATCATGTTCGGTTACGCCACCAATGAAACGTCGGAACTGATGCCGGCACCAATCTTCTACGCGCACAAGATCCTGCGCCTGATTTCGGAAGCGCGTCACTCGGGCGTCGAAAAGGTGCTGGGTCCGGACTCCAAGAGCCAGGTCACCGTGCAGTATGAAAACGGCAAGCCGGTCGGCGTGCGCGAGATCGTCGTCTCGCATCAGCATCTCGTCGAGGACATGACCTCGAACCAGGTGCGGGAGCGCGTTGAGCCGTACGTGCGCAAGGCGCTGCCGGAAGGCTGGATCAACGGCAAGACCGTCTGGCACATCAATCCGACCGGCAAGTTCTTCATCGGCGGTCCCGATGGCGACTCCGGTCTCACCGGCCGCAAGATCATCGTCGACACCTACGGTGGTGCGGCGCCTCACGGCGGTGGCGCGTTCTCCGGCAAGGATCCAACCAAGGTGGATCGTTCGGCTGCTTACGCCGCGCGTTATCTTGCCAAGAACATCGTTGCGGCCGGCCTCGCGGACAAGGCGACGCTGCAGCTCTCCTACGCCATCGGTGTTGCGCGCCCGTTGTCGATCTACATCGACACCCACGGCACCGGTAAGGTTTCCGAGGACAAGCTCGAGAAGGCCGTGGCGGAATCGATGGATCTTACCCCGCGCGGCATCCGCAAGCACCTCGACCTCAACAAGCCGATCTATGCGCGCACGTCGTCCTACGGCCACTTCGGCCGAACGCCGGACGCCGATGGCGGCTTCTCGTGGGAAAAGACCGATCTCGCTGACGCGCTCAAGCGCGCGGTTTAAGCGTCGCTCTTCACCTCCTCCCGCTGGCGGGAGGAGGGAGCGCATGACGCGCTGTGAAGAGCATTGCTGACGGCATTCAAGAACGCAGGGCCGGTGAACGCCGGCCCTTTCTCCAGCCCTGGTCCGCAAATGGCAGAGGGCGCACAGCAGGAAAGATCGCATGACCAAACCACCCGCCGGTTTTACCGATTACATTGTCGCCGACATCGGCCTCGCCGATTTCGGCCGCAAGGAACTCTCCTTGGCCGAAACCGAAATGCCCGGCCTGATGGCGACGCGCGAGGAATACGGCCCGAAGCAGCCGCTGAAGGGCGCGCGTATTGCCGGCTCGCTGCACATGACCATTCAGACCGGTGTACTGATCGAAACGCTGAAGGCGCTCGGCGCCGACATCCGCTGGGTCTCGTGCAACATCTATTCGACACAGGATCACGCGGCCGCCGCGATCGCCGCCGCCGGCATTCCGGTGTTCGCCGTGAAGGGCGAGACCTTAAAGGACTACTGGGATTATACTGCGAAGCTGTTCGACTGGCATGGTGGTGGCCACCCCAACATGATCCTCGATGATGGCGGCGACGCCACCATGTACGTCCATCTCGGCCTGAAGGCGGAGAACGGCGATACCGCGTTCCTCGACAAGCCCGGTTCGGAAGAAGAAGAAGTGTTCTTCGCGCTGCTCAAGAAACAGCTCAAGGAAAAGCCGAAGGGCTACTTCGCGGAGATCGCCAAGTCGATCAAGGGCGTCTCGGAAGAGACCACCACGGGCGTGCATCGCCTTTACGACATGCAGAAGGCGGGCACGCTGCTGTGGCCTGCGATCAACGTCAACGACTCTGTCACCAAGTCGAAGTTCGACAACCTCTACGGTTGCCGTGAGTCGCTGGTCGACGGCATTCGCCGCGGCACCGACGTGATGATGTCGGGCAAGGTCGCGATGGTCGCCGGCTTCGGTGACGTCGGCAAGGGTTCGGCGGCCTCGTTGCGTCAGGCCGGCTGCCGCGTGATGGTGTCTGAAGTCGATCCGATCTGCGCGCTGCAGGCGGCGATGGAAGGCTATCAGGTTGTGACGATGGAAGATGCTGCGCCAATCGCCGACATCTTCGTCACCGCTACCGGCAACAAGGACATCATCACTGTCGATCATATGCGTGCGATGAAGGATCGCGCCATCGTCTGTAACATTGGGCACTTCGATAACGAGATCCAGATTTCCGGATTGCGTAACCTGAAGTGGACCAACATCAAGCCGCAGGTCGACGAGATCGAATTCCCCGACAAGCATCGCATCATCATGCTGTCGGAAGGCCGGCTCGTGAACCTCGGCAACGCGATGGGCCATCCGTCCTTCGTGATGTCGGCGTCCTTCACCAACCAGACGTTGGCGCAGATCGAATTGTTCGCGAACAACAAAGACGGCAAGTACAAGAAGGAAGTGTACGTGCTGCCGAAGTCCCTCGACGAGAAGGTTGCGCGGCTGCATCTCGCCAAGATCGGCGTGAAGCTCACCGAACTGCGCCGCGATCAGGCCGACTACATCGGCGTGAAGCAGGAAGGACCCTACAAGTCGGATCACTACCGCTACTGAGCATGTGACACCAAAAGAAAACGGCCCGGATGTCCGGGCCGTTTTTTTTGGTGAAGCAACCTTCATGTCATGTAAACGACTTCGGCCGCCTTTTCCTTTCAACGCGCTGTTTAGGCGCGACCTCTGGCGGAGCGCTGGCAGCGTCTTCAGCTTCTTTCGCAAGGCGCATCGCGCGAAGCCGCTCCATATTCTTGCGGATGGCAATGTCCTGAGCCTGAAAGTGGGCGCGGGCCTCAGCCCCAGCTTCAGCAGCAATGCGCATGCGTTCGGCACGGTCAAGCTGGGAGGTCGTCGGCTGTTTTGTCATCGCACCTGCTTTCGTTGTAGGCGTCCCATTGCGATATATGGGGTTTCTGGCGCGTATTACGAGGTTCAAAGGAGGGGATCCTGCCCCCGAGTGAACACAATTGAAGCCTTGCTTTCGCGCTGTAACCTATTAGTGTGTAATTGAGTTCGATTGCTGGCATTGCTTTTGTTAAAGCGCCTCAGGCCCCTTTCCAAAACATCGCTGAAAATTGGATCGGTTCGCGCGATGTTGCGCGGCAATGCGCATGCGTGCGCCTAGAGGATAGCAAAATGACGACAGGTACAGTGAAGTGGTTCAACGGCCAAAAGGGCTTTGGTTTCATTCAGCCGAATGACGGCGGCACCGATGTGTTCGTTCACATCAGCGCGGTTGAACGTGCAGGCCTGACGGGCCTCGCGGAAGGTCAGCAGGTCTCCTACGAGATCAAGACCGACAAGATGCGCGGCAAGGTCAGCGCAGAAAATCTCTCCCTGATCTAACAGGCAGTTCAGGCGCCATTCCGCGGATGTACCGGAACGGCGTTCCTTAAGCTGGCTCAAAGTCGTTTCACGGATGTACTGGAACGATTTGATGAAACCCCGTCAGCAGTGGCGGGGTTTTTGTTTGGGCATTTCACGAGGCGAACTCCTTGTCGCCACTCGCGTTTTGTCCGCGCGCACCGCGTTATTTATCTCCTTTTGTCAGCCAAAAGTGGTAAACATTGCGAAGTCAAACAGCCAACAGGACGAATCGGATGGCGCACCTTTTTTCCAAGGATGACGATGTCTGTCATCAGCAGCAGGGGCCACAAGGCCGTGCCGACAACATCCGCTCCAACGTTTATACCGTCATCGCGCGCATGCCGGTCGAAGCCGATGGTCGCATCCGCTATCGCATCCGAAGCAAGACCGAGAACGTCGAACGGGTTGTGACGGAAGACCAGCTCAGCCGGCCCTTGTGATGAAACCGCCGGATATCCGGCGGCCCATATCAGTGCTCCTAATAGAATGCTTCTCACAAAACCCCGGCGCGAGCCGGGGTTTCGTGTTTTTGATCATCGAACAATCAACCGTGATGGCAGCGCTTATACAGCGCCATATATACGCCGGTAACAATTCTCCAGAATATTGGCGCGCGATGTGTGTCGCGTGATTTTGAGAGAGATACCGAGATGAGGTCTGCGTTGATTGCTTCTGGTTTGATGCTGCTCGCGGCGCCGCTGCATGCGGAAGGCCAGCAAGTCGTGGTGAAGCGCGTTCTGTCGACGACAGTGACATCCAGCGGCCAGCCGATCGTGCTGCCGCAGAAGGATGCGCAGGTTGTGGTGTCGACTTACGAGATCGCACCCGGCGCCGCGTTGCCCGAACACAAGCATCCGTTTCCCCGTTACGGCTATGTGCTGTCGGGCTCGCTTCGGGTCATCAACGATGACACCGGCAAGACCGAGGATTTCAAAACCGGCGACTTCATCCTGGAGGCTGTCGGCCAGTGGCATCGCGGCTTGAATCCCGGCCAGGAGCCGCTCAAGCTGCTGGTGATCGACATCGCTGAGAAGGATCAGCCCACGGTGGTGTTGAAGAAGTAAGGGGTAGGCCGCCGCAGGCTATCGAAGCGACGGCACGGCCTCTACCGGTGAAATAACTTTAAAAGCTAAGCGAAAACCCCTCTGCATCGCAGCATGCTTTGCTGCGTTTGCACTGGGAACTTCCTGATCTCCGCGTGCATTGATTTGTCATCTGCACGTGGAGTCAAATCCAATGCGTAATATAGGCGATGGCTGGCACGATCAGCGATTGATCGAGCTGATTGCGGCGCTTGCCTTGACGATCATCGTCCTGGCGGGCGTCCGCATTTACTTCGAAAGGTCAACCCCAGCGACGCAAGCGTCATTTATCGTGCCAAGTCAGACAGTGCGATGGTGATCCGGCTCAGGATCCTAATCACGCGCTGATCTCTTCATTCCTTCACATCTCTCTTCGAGAAGCGCTCTTACTGAGTCCGGCCTGAGTCCGGCGGAATCAGCGGCAGGCCTTCACATATGGTGCCGGATAAACATGCCTGCTTGGGCGAGCGCGTGGCGGCCAGGTTCGAGGTGGGCATTCCACAGCGGCCAGGCGTGGATCATCTCGGGCCAGACCTCCAATGTCACATCCACATCCGCCGCGCCGGCTGCCGCCGCAAAGCGCGTGGCATCGTCGAGCAGCGTCTCGTGCGAGCCGACCTGAATAAGCGTCGGCGGAAAGCCGTGCAGATCGGAGAACAGCGGCGAGATGCGCGGATCGTTGCGCTCAATACCCATCGGCACAAACGCATCGGCGAGTTCGCCGAGATAGACTTTGTGGATGATCGGATCGACTGCGTCCTTGGTGGCGAGCGAGTTGCCCGACATGGTGAGGTCGGTCCAGGGCGACACCAGCCACGCGCAGGCCGGGCGTCCGCCTTGGTCGCGCAACAGGTTGATCAGCACGGCTGTGAGATTGCCGCCGGCGCTGTCGCCGCCGATGGCAATCTGCGAAGGCGCATAGCCTTGCGCGCGCAGAAAGCGCCACGCCGCCATGGCGTCGTCGCGTGCCGCGGGAAACGGATGTTCCGGCGCAAGGCGATAGCCGAGCGCAAGTGTACGAACCTTCGCCGCGCGGCCGGCTTCCGTCACCATGCGGCGATGGCTTGTGATCGAGCCCGAGCAATACCCGCCGCCGTGGAAGAACAGCAGCACGCGTGTCGCGTCACTGCCGGGGGCAAGCGACCATTCGCCGGGAATGCCGTCGAGTTCGACATTTGAGAGTGTGATGTCATCGGCAACGGGCCAGACCGATCCGATCTCGTCCAGCCGCTCGCGCCGCTGCGCCCATCCCACTGGCCGGGCCTTTGCAACGAGCAGCGCGCGGATGGCGTCGATTTCGGAGGAGGGCATGTGGAGCCTCGAAAAAAAAGGCAGTGAAGCATAGCAGGGGTGGTTGGACCAGCGGACGGGCATCACTTAGCAGAGGCGATGAGTACGGCACCCTTTTTAAATAATTTCGGGCACTGCGCCCCAAAATGCGCTACCAGACATCTTCCCACCTTTTCCTTATCTCCCGGACGACAAGCTCATCATGACGACATCCTCCCGAGACCGCCTCGAACAAGCCCTCGTGCGCATCAATGATCCTGCCGGTGAAGGCAGCCGCACCTGCCTCACGGTCTATACCGACGCAGCCCGCAAAGCGGCCGACGCCGCGGATGCCCGTGCCAAGTCGGGTTCGGCGCTCGGGCCGCTCGACGGTACGGTGTTCACCATCAAGGACCTGTTCGACGTGGAGGGCGAAGTCACCCGCGCGGGCTCGATCGTTTTGGCGCCGCGTAACAAGCCCGCCACCAAGGACGCAGTCATCGTCAAGCGTCTGCGCGATGCCGGCGCGGTGATTGTTGCCAAGACCAACATGACCGAATTCGCCTATTCCGGCCTCGGCGCCAATCCGCATTACGGTACGCCCGGCAATCCTGCGGACCGTTCGCGCGTGCCTGGCGGTTCGTCTTCGGGTGCAGGCGTCGCGGTGGCTGACGGCATCGGCGATATCGCCATCGGCACCGACACCGGCGGCTCGGTGCGTATCCCCGCGGGCTTCTGCGGCGTGGTGGGCTTCAAGCCGACCGTCAAGCGTGTGTCGCGCGAAGGCGCGTTTCCGCTGTCGTTCACGCTGGACTCTATCGGGCCGTTGGCCAAGAGCGTCGCGGAATGCGCTGCCACCGACGCCGTGATTGCCGACGAGAAACCTGCGCCGCTGGAGGCGCGCGAGATCGGCAGCATCCGCGCGGGCTTCGCGCAGGGGCTCCCGATCGAGGGGCTCGATGACATTGTGGGCAAGACGTATCCGCAGGCGCTGGCGAAATTGTCGTCCAAGTGGAAGTCGGGCCGGGACGTGACGCTCAGTGCGCTCAGCAAGATGCACGCGATCAACGAGCGCGGTGGCATTGCGCCGCCTGAAGCGTTCGCGATCCATCGTGATCTCTTGAAGGAAGCCGCCGAAGGCTACGACCCCAATGTGCGCGCACGGCTGTTGCGCTCGAAGGATATCAGTGCGGCGGACTACATCCTCAACATGCGTGATCGCGCCATCGCCATCGCCGAGATGGACAAGGTGTTCGATGAGGTCGATGTGCTGGTGATGCCGACGACGCAGATCGTGGCGCCGACGCTGCAGGAGATTTCGGTCGAGGAGACTTACCTCAAGCGCAACGTGCAGGCGCTGCGCAACACGTCGATCTGGAATTTCTTCGATGTATGCGGCGTGTCATTGCCGATGAAGTTCGACAACGCGCTGCCATGCGGACTGATGCTGATCGGCCGTCATGGCAACGACCGCGCGCTGTTGGCGATGGCCGCAGCGGTGGAGAAGGCGCTGGCGGCTTAAGCGGCTGAACTCAAATGCTGGTGTGGACGTCGGCAATTGCGAGACGCCACACCAGCGAAGAGCTTTAAGCGATCGCGACCTTCAGGGTCCCGATGCCGTCGATGCCGCATTCGATCTTGTCGCCGGGCTGCAGCGCGGCGACACCTGCGGGCGTTCCAGTCATGATGATGTCGCCCGCGCCGAGCGACACTTGGAGGGACAGCTTCGAGATGATTTCAGGAACGTTCCAGATCATCTCCGACAGATCGCCCTTTTGCTTTTCGGTACCGTTCACCGACAGCCAGATCTTGCCCTTTGCCGGATGGCCGATTTCGGTCGCTGGGCGCAGCGCGCCGCAGGGGGCCGACTGGTCGAACGACTTGCCGATTTCCCAAGGCTGTTCCTTCTTGCGGGACGCCATCTGCAGGTCGCGGCGGGTGAGGTCGATGCTGACCCCGTAGCCGTAGACGTGATCGAGCGCCTTGTCCGGCGTGATGTTCATGCCGCCGCTCTTCAGCGCCACGATCATCTCGACCTCGTGCTGGAAGTCCTTGGTCAACTGCGGATAAGCGATGGTTGCACCTTCACCGACGATCATGTCCGCATGCTTGGCGAAGAAGAAGGGCGGCTGACGCTCGTCATTGCCCAGCTCGCGGATGTGTTCGAGATAGTTGCGGCCGACGCACCAGATGCGACGAACCGGAAATGATTTGGCCTCGCCCGCGACGGGAAGGGATGGCTGCGGGGCTGCAGGAATGACGAAAGCGCTGGCACTCATGGGACATCCGAATGGTGGGAAGGAGACGGGAAGGAGACGGCAGGGTTAATTGCGGGACCTTACGCGCTCGCCGCGATGGTGGCTAGCGGCGGCGCTTCACGATGCTGCAGCCGGAAGAACGAGGCATAGCGCCCGCCGCTTCGCAGCAGGTCATCATGCCGGCCGGTCTCGACGATCTGGCCGCCTTCGACCACCAGGATCTGGTCGGAATGCATGATGGTATGCAGGCGATGCGCGATGACGATGGTGGTGCGGTTCTGGCACAGATGCTCAATCGCTTCCTGCACCAGCTTCTCGGATTCGGAATCCAGCGCAGCGGTGGCTTCATCGAGCAGGATGATCGGCGCGTTCTTCACCAGCGCGCGGGCGATGGCGATGCGCTGGCGCTGGCCGCCGGAGAGTTGCGTGCCATGCTCGCCGACCGGCGTGTCGTAGCCGAGCGGGAAGCTCATGATGAAGTCATGGGCGCAGGCGGCCTTTGCAGCCGCAATGATTTCGGCATCCGTCGCGCCGGGTTTGCCGAAGGCGATATTCTCGCGAATGGTGTCGCGGAACAGGTAGACGTCCTGGCCGACATAGGCGGTCTGCTGGCGCAGCGAACGGCGCGAGACGTCCGAGACGATCTGGCCGTCGATGACGATGGCCCCGAACTTCACCTCGTAGAAGCGAAGCAGCAGCGCCAGCACCGTGGACTTGCCGCCGCCTGACGGGCCGACCAGCGCAGTGACCTTGCCGGGCTCTGCGACAAAGCTCATGCGGTTGAGAACGGTCTCGTTGTTCCGATAGGCAAACGTCACGTCGCGGAATTCGACCTGCGCCTTGGTCAGCGTCAATGCCGGCTTGTCGCCGTCGTCCGGTTCGCTCGCCGGGCTGTCGACGATCTCGAGCAGCTTGCGGGCGCCGACCAGATAGCTGTTGAGCTCGATGTTGAGGCGGGCAAGCCGCTTGGCCGGCTCATAGGCCAGCAGGAATGCCGTCAGGAACGAGAAGAACTGTCCGGGCGCAGCACCGGTGGCGATGACGCGGTAGCCGCCGTACATCAGCGCACCTGCGATGGCAAAACCGCCAAGCGTTTCCATCAACGGGCTGGACCGGCTCTGCACCCGTGACATTTTGTTGGCGTTGGCTTCGACCGCAGCGATGCTGTTGTCGATGCGGGCCTGCATCGTGTCTTCAAGTGTGAAGGCTTTGACGGTGCGGATGCCCTGCAGGGATTCCTGCATGGTCTCCAGAATGTCGGTGGTGCCGGTGAACTGATCGTGGGCGAGGTGCTTGATCCGTCGCACCAGCTTGCGGATGAAGAACATGGCCGGCGGCGCGACCAGCAGGCCGGAGATCGACATCCACGGATCCTGGATCACCATCACCGCGACGAGGCCGACCAGCGACAGGAAATCGCGGCCGACGGCGCTGATCAGCAGGTTGAGGACCTGCGTGACCGACTGTGCACCCGCAGTCAGTCGTGCCAGGAACTCCGACGAGTGGCGGTCCGAATAGAAGCCGATGTTTTCCCGCATCAGCTTGGCGAACAACCGGCGCTGGTTGTTGGCGAGGATGGCGTTGCCGATCCGGGCCAGGATCACGCTATGACCGTAGGTTGCGGCCCCCTTGGCCGCGAACAGCACGATGATGACGAGGGACAGCGAAATGATGCCGGGAACGCTGCGATCGATATAGGTCTTGTTGATCACCTCACCGAGCAGCCATGCGGATCCCGCCGTTGCGCCGGCCGAAACGGCCATGAGCACAAACGCAACGAGATAGCGCCGCCAGTAATGGAGGCCCTGTTCGGTGATCAGGCGGCGGATCAGCGCCGCGGCGCCATACGGGTCGTCGGTAATTTTTCTTGGGAGCTCGGTCATCCGCGTTCCATTGACGGTCAAGCGCCCGTCAGGGTTTGTGCGAAACGTCCGTCTCAATGCCCGCTATGGGGCGAATATTCAAGTAAAAACAGGGATTTTCAGCGAATTGTGCACTACGCTGAAAGGGCCTGCCGGGGCTCGGTTCCACGCTCGCCGAGCAGTTTTTCCTCCCACGCCAGGGCATGACGGGCGATGGTGTCGAGAGTGTCGTATTGCGGGGTCCAGTCCAGGGTCGCCCGAATCCGTGTGGTGTCAGCGATCATCGTCATGATGTCGCCGGGCCGGCGATCCGCATACTGGACGGCGAAATTGCGCCCCGATGCGCGGCGCACCGCCTCGATGGTCTCCAGCACCGAATAGCCGCGGCCGTAGCCGCAGTTCAATGTGACCGATGGGCCACCTTGGTTGAGGTAAGCCAGGGCTGCGCGATGTGCCTGCGCGAGATCCGTGACATGGATGAAGTCGCGAATGCAGCTTCCGTCGGCGGTGGGGTAATCGGTTCCGAAGACGTCGATCTTGGCACGCTGTCCGGTTGCGACCTCGACCGCGATTTTCAACAAGTGCGTGGCGCCAACCGTCGCGAGCCCGATGCGCGC
Organism: Bradyrhizobium sp. SYSU BS000235; assembly: GCF_049747295.1. Taxonomy (NCBI): domain Bacteria; kingdom Pseudomonadati; phylum Pseudomonadota; class Alphaproteobacteria; order Hyphomicrobiales; family Nitrobacteraceae; genus Bradyrhizobium; species Bradyrhizobium sp. SYSU BS000235. The sequence continues at coordinate 730,104 of NZ_JBMHJM010000001.1, read as the reverse complement.
CTGCGGGTCGGCGCCTGCGACGTTGAAATAGCGGAGAACGACATAGTTCATGCCATGCGCGCTGGCGACATCGTGGAGCATGATTTCCGTCATCAGCTTCGATGACCCGTAGGGCGACAACGGACGCGTTGGAGCCTCCTCGGGAACAGGCATGTAATCCGGATTGCCGTAGACCGCTGCGGTGGACGAGAAGATGAAACGGCTGACGTTGCACTTCACGGCGGCGTTGAGCAGGTTGCGCGTGGTCATGGTGTTGTTGCGGTAGTAGCCGAGCGGATCGCGGAGGGAGTCCGGGACGACTACCGAGCCAGCGAAGTGAATGATCGATTCCACATTGTGCTGGGCGATGACACCCTCGACGAGATTTTCGTCAGCAGCGTCGCCGATGAACAGCGGCACGTTCTCGGGAAGGAAATGCGAAAAGCCGGTCGAAAGATTGTCGATCACGACGACGCTTTCACCGGCATCCGCCAGTGCTCGAACTGTGTGGCTGCCGATATAGCCAGCGCCTCCGGTCACAAGTACGGTCATATTTCAATCTCTCGTCGAAGCCGGCACGACATGCGGCACTTTCAATTTGCCGGCATCGTGCCGCCTAACGGTGGAATTGAAGTATTAAGCCGTCAGCTTTTCGGGCTCATTTCATGGCTTTTCGGGCAGGAACCTGCTTTATGGTTTCCGAAATGTAACGCCAAACCTCTGACACTCGTCCGATGCGCGATATTCTGTTCATAAAGACCTCTTCCCTCGGGGACGTGGTGCATCAAATGCCCGCCATGACCGATGCGCGACGGCGCTATCCCGAGGCTCGCGTCACGTGGGTCGTGGAAGAGGCGTTTGCGCCGCTGGCGAAGCTTCATCCGGGCGTTGACGATGTGATTTCGGTGTCGACGCGCCGCTGGCGTTCGCAGCTTCTGCAATCGTCGACATGGCGCGACATATCTGCGTTCAAGGCGCGCATGCGAGCGGTGAATGCGGACAAGGTGATCGACACCCAGGGGCTTATTCGCTCGGCCTTGATCGCGCGGACCGCGCAAGGCGAACGGCACGGTTATGATGCAGCCAGCATTCGCGAGCCGATCGCATCGCGCTTCTACGATGTCACGCACAAGGTAGCGCGCAATCAGCATGCGGTGACGCGCAACCGGCTGTTGACCGGACTGAGTCTCGGTTACTCGCCCGATGATGCGATCGACTATGGATTGATCAGGCCGCCGAAAGATGAAGCGTCGCGTTATGCGGTGCTGCTTCACGGAACGTCGAAAGCCGCCAAGGAGTGGCGCGAGGTCGACTGGATCGGAATCGGAAAGTGGTTGCGCGGACAAGGCCTCGATGTGTTGCTGCCGTGGGGATCGGAGCGCGAGCGCCTGCGTTGTGAGCGGCTCGTTGCAGCGATTCCGGGAAGTCGTGTGCTCGATCGCCAGCCGCTCGATGCGACGGCAAAGGTCATTGCCAATGCATCACTAGTGGTTGGCGTCGACACCGGGCTGCTTCACCTCGCGGCGGCGTATAGCGTGCCACTGATTGCCGTGTTTCTCGCGACAGACCCGGGACTTACGGGGCCGGTTGGAAGCGGCCCGATGACTGTGATCGGCGGAAAGGGGATGTATCCCTCGTTCGAGCGCGTGATCGAAGCCGCGCAGAAGTTGCTCGCTGCTGCTTGACGATCAGCGTTGTTGCTGCGCCAGAATCGTATCGACGAAATCCGTGAGATTTCCGCCAGAAAACAGAAATCCCTTGATGCCGACCGCTGCGCCGGCTTCGAGATCGCGATCCTTGTCTCCGATCACGAAGCTGCGGTCCTTGTCGACCGGCCAGTGCATTATGAGATCGAGCAGCATTCCCGGTTGCGGTTTACGCCAATCGCATTCGCTGGTGTAGGCCGGCACTGTTCCATCAGGGTGATGGGGACAATAGCGCACGTCGTCGATACGTGCGCCTTCGCGCGCGAGTTCGCTGCACATCCAGGCGTGCAGGGTGCGAACATCGTCTTCGGTGAAAAGACCACGCGCGACACCCGACTGGTTGGTGAAGAGGAAGACGAGATAGCCGGCGTCGTTCAGCTTGCGGATCGCGCCGGCAACCCCGGGCATCCAGCGGATTCTGTCGCGGGTCCCGATATAGGCATCGTCATGGTTGACGACGCCATCGCGGTCGAGAAAAGCCGCGGGCTTGAGTTGCGAAGCAGAATTGCCGCTCATGCCTTCTGTTTTCCGCGCAGCATCGCCTCCTCGACGTCATCGCAAATGGCGTGCATCACCATCATGTGGATCTGCTGGATGACAGGTGTGTCTTCGCTCGGCGCGACCAGAAGATGGTCGCATGCCGCGCGCATGCTCTCGCCCTTCAGGCCGGTAAATCCAATGGTGGTGATGCCGAGATCGCGTGCAACGCGTAAAGCAGCGAGAATGTTGGGCGAGCGACCCGACGTGGTCAGCGCGAACAGCACATCGCCGCGCTTGCCGAGGCCCTGAACCTGCCGCGCGAAGACCTGCTCGAAACCGTAATCGTTGGCGATGGCGGTGAGGGCGGACGTATCCGTGGTGAGCGCGATCGCCGCCCAGCCGGGACGTTCCTGCTTGTAGCGTCCGACGATTTCTGCGGCGATGTGCTGGGCATCAGCCGCGCTGCCGCCATTGCCGATCAGGAGCAGCTTGTTTCCTGCGCGTAAGGCATCGGCGGTGACATTGGCGATGGTGTGCGCTGTGGTAAGCAGTTCGCGGCTCTGCACGGCATTGGACAGGCCGGCAAACGAGCTTTGAAAATGCGCGGCGATCCGATCCTTGCTCACATGTCACCGTGTTCGTTGAAATCGTTGATCATTGGTAGTCAGCGGACCCTGTCTGCGCAAGGTCCCGACGTTACGCGGGGGCGTTGGCCGCGGCCCTCGTCATGACATCCTGCGCGATGTTGACGACATCCGATGCCGGGATATCGCGCATGCAGTGATGGTCGTTGGCCGTGCAGATTGGGCGGTGGCACGGCTGGCAGGGCAGGTCGGTCGGCCGTTTGACCGTGGCGGCAAGGCCGTTGAGCGGCATCCAGTGATAGGGACTGGTCGGGCCGAAAATGCCCATGGTCGGCGTGCCGATGGCGGCAGCGATGTGCATCAGCCCCGAATCGTTCGAGATCACGAGTTTGGCTGCGGCCATCGCCATGATGCCGTTGCGCAGGTCGGTCCCGGTCAGGTCGCGAACGCACGGACCTCCCGCGCGGACGATGTCGGCCGCGATGGTCTTTTCGCCCGGTCCTCCGACCACCCAGACGTTCAGTCCGCGTTCGGTGAACATGCGCGCTATTTCCGCATAATAGGTCCAGCGTTTCGAGGCGCCCACCGAGCCTGGGGCGAGGGCGATAGCGGCACTGGTGCCCAGTCCATTTGCTGCGCGCCACGCCGCCACCTGATCCGCTGGAACCATCAGTTGCGGCACCGGCCATTCTGTCTTCGGCAGCGGTGCATTCGCAGGAAGCGCGAGGGTTGCATTCTTGTCGATGAAGCGGGGCATGGCTCTCTCGCCCCAGCGCCAATCGTTAATCAGCCCGAACCTGACCTCGCCGACGAAGCCGGTCCGTTGCGGGATCGCGGCGAGCGCTGGTGCAATGGCCGACTTCCAGGTCCGGGGCATCACCAGGGCCGTGCCGTAACCCGCCTCCCGGAACTGTTTCGCCAACGCCCATTGCTTGGCCAGCGCCAGCCGGCCGCGAGGCAGATCCCAGACAATCCCTCTGCGGACGCCGGGCATGTAATCGACGAGTGGCGCGCATAGGCTCGTGGTCAGCAGGTCCACAGGCCGGTTAGGCCAGCGCTCCTTGAGCACCCGAACAACGGTGTGGCCGCGGACGAAGTCGCCGATCCACATGTATGGAATGATCAGGACTGGACTGGTCTCTGCCGGATCGGGGGGCAGTCCCATCTCGCCTAAAAATGAATCTTTATTCATTTATTATGTGAGCCTACAGAAGCAGGAGTCCTGCACAATCAGCCGGTTAGCGCGTCGTTTGCGCGCCGTCCAGTCGGCATTTTGTAGATGCGGAAACTGTTCACATTACAGACGGCGAGTTGAGTTGCCTGCCGGGCTGGAGTGAGTCAAAGGTGGCGAGTGCCTCGAATCCAAAGCTTGCCTCATAGTTCGGCGCATTCCATAGCGAACTTTGGATTCGAAAGAACACTAGCAAATTTATGATCTGAGTGTGGTTTAGGTTCAGAAGTTCGCTTGAAGCGCGCGCCGGAAAATGAAGCGAACTCCTGAACTACCACACGAACATCAACTGGGCGGGATTCTTCATGCTGCTGGTGACCGGTGGAGCCGGGTTTATCGGATCGAACGTTGTTGCCGCGCTCAATGATGCGAGCCGCGCGGACGTGGCCGTTTGCGATTTTTTGGGGACTGACGGGAAGTGGCGCAATCTGGCCAAGCGCCAATTGGCCGACGTCGTTCCTCCCGCGGAACTGATGCAGTGGTTAAGCGGCCGGAAGCTCGATGCGATCATTCATCTCGGCGCCATCTCGGAAACCACGGCGACCGACGGCGATCTTGTCATCGAGACAAATTTTCGGCTGTCGATGCGTCTGCTGGACTGGTGCACGGCGAGCGGGACACCGTTTATCTACGCCTCGTCGGCCGCGACTTATGGCGACGGCGATCAAGGCTTCCGCGATGATGCTTCCCTGGAGGCGCTCAGGAAGCTGCGGCCGATGAACCTCTATGGATGGAGCAAACATCTGTTCGACATGGCGGTCGCTGAACGTCTCGTGCAGGGCGAAAAAATGCCGCCACAATGGGCCGGTCTTAAGTTCTTCAATGTGTTCGGTCCGAATGAATATCACAAAGGCACGATGATGAGCGTGCTGGCGCGCCGGTTTGATGATGTCAAATCGGGACGTGTCGTGCAGTTGTTCAAATCGCATCGTGATGGAATTGCCGATGGAGACCAGCGGCGCGATTTCATTCATGTCGATGACGTTGTCCGCGTGATCATGTGGTTGCTGGCGACGCGCTCCGTGAATGGCATCTTCAACGTCGGTACCGGCCATGCCCGCAGTTTTCGGGATTTGATCCTCGCGGCCTACAGTGCGCTCGGCACTGCGCCGAACATCGAATACATCGACATGCCGGAGCAAATTCGCGGCAGTTATCAATACTTCACCGAAGCTGAGGTCGATCACCTTCGCCGTGCAGGTTACAATGGCGGTTTCACCAAGCTTGAAGATGCCGTTGGCAGTTATGTCAAAGGCTTCCTCGACCAAGCTGATCGCTACCGCTGATCGTGCATAAAGGACACAGGCGTTCTCATGTTTGATTTTGACGCGCTGTCGCAAGCGATTGGCCGCCAGACCGTGTTGTGCGTCGGCGATTTGATGTTGGACGAATTCGTCTATGGTGAGGTTTCGCGCATTTCACCCGAAGCGCCGGCGCCGGTGATTGCGGCTCAGCGGAGCGAGCTTAACGTCGGTGGTGCCGGCAACGTCGCGCGCAACATCGCCTCGCTGGGCGCGCGTTGTATTTTTGTCGGCCTGATCGGCGACGATGCCGCGGGCAGCGTGCTCAAGTCGGAACTCGCGAAGGAAAAGCTGATTGAGCTGGCTCTGGTCATCGACCCGGCCCGGCCCACGACGCGGAAGGTACGGTTCGTGTCCGAGCACTTCTCCACCCACATGCTCCGGGCCGATTGGGAACTGGCTGCCCCTGCATCCGAAGATATCGAGAAGAAGCTCATTGACGCCGTTGTCGCCGCTTTGCCACGTGCAGACGTCGTGTTGCTGTCCGACTACGCAAAAGGCGTGCTCACCGCTCGCGTGATACGCAATGTCATCGATGCGGCGCGTAAGCTTGGCAAGCAGGTGATCGTCGATCCGAAGAGTGCGAATTTTGCAATTTATCGTGGGGCGACCCTCCTCACGCCGAACCGCAAAGAGTTCGCTGAAGCGACACGACGACGAATCCAATCTGATGACGATATCGCCGAGGCATCGATTGAAGCGTTGCGCACGGCCGACGCCGAGGCAGTGCTGGTGACGCAGAGCGAGCATGGCATGACACTCGCGCATCGCGATGGGAGCCTCATTCATGTTCCTGCACAACCCGCGAAGGTTCGCGATGTGTCAGGCGCGGGTGATACAGTTGTCGCGACCTTGGCGGTTACGCTGGCGGCGAAAGCGGATTGGGAAACCGCGCTGCGCTGCGCGACATCCGCTGCCGCAGTGGCGGTGAGCAAACCGGGAACGGCGACAGTTTCGCTGGCCGAGCTGCGACGCAAGATCCTGCCCCACGCGTCGCTCGCGGCGGAGGAGAAGATTGCGTCGAGCACGGCTGATCTGGATGCACACCTGGCTGAATGGCACAGCGAAGGGCTGCGGGTGGGCTTCACCAATGGATGCTTTGATATCCTGCACCCGGGTCACGTCCGGGTTGTGACCCAGGCGCGAGCCGCATGCGATCGTTTGATTGTCGGTCTTAACAGCGATGCATCGGTGCGGCGGCTCAAAGGACCCGAGCGGCCGGTGCAGGATGAGCGCGCGCGTGCTGAGGTGCTTGCCGCGCTGGAAGCGGTCGATCTCGTCGTGATCTTCGAACAGGATACGCCTTTGGAACTCATCGCGCGGATCAAGCCAAGCGTGTTGGTGAAAGGGGGCGATTATACCCGCGAGCAGGTGGTCGGCCATGAAATCGTCGCGGCAAACGGCGGGGAGGTTGTGCTCGTCGATATCCTGCCAGGGCATAGTACGACATCGCTCGTAAAGCGCGCGCGAGAGAACAGGGCATGACCGCAAATACATCCAGCGATATCGCGGTGGCCCCGTCGCTTTGGCGCGGTCCTGCGGTATGGGCCAGAGCCGCGGATGTCTTCATCATCCTTCTGGCGGTGTCATTGCCGTGGTCCACGTCACTGGTGGCGGTTTTCGCTGTTCTCTGGTTTTTGACATTGCTCCCGACACTCGAGGCGGAGCGCTTTTTGCAATCACTGAAGCGGCCTGCGTCTGCGTTGCCGCTTGCATTGTTTGTGTTGGCCGTCGTTGGAACGCTTTGGTCCACGGATGTCCCATGGGCTGCCCGGCTGCACGGCATCAATCCGGTGGCCAAGCTATTGGCGATTCCGCTGCTCATCTACCATTTCGAAACATCGCAGCGCGGATTTTGGGTTGTCCTCGCATTTTTAGGGTCGTGCACCTTGATGATGCTGACCTCGTGGCTGATTTTTATCGCGCCCCGTATGGCCTTTGATCCGTCGCGCACTCCGGGCGTTCCGGTGAAAAACTATATCGTGCAGAGCCAGGAATTTGCACTGTGCGCTTTTGGGGGGCTCGGTGCCGCCGTCTATTTGTGGCGTGCGAATTTCAAGCGGCGCGCAACGGCATTGCTTGTGGTGAGCGTCGCATTCCTTTGCAACATGGCGTTCGTTGTCAGCTCGAGGACCGTGTGGGTCTGCGTGCCTTTTCTGCTTCTGGTCTTTGCGCTACTGCACTTCAAGCGCCGAGGCGTGTTGATCATACTTGCCGTCGCAATTGCTGCGGGGGCGGTGTTTTGGGCATCATCGCCCTATCTACGCATGCGGACGGATAGTGTAGCGGTGGAATACGAGGAATATCACGACCAAAACGCGTCAACCTCGACGGGGCTGCGCCTCGAATACTGGCGCAAGTCGCTTAAATTCATCCAGAACGCACCTTTGATTGGCAACGGCACCGGATCGACCAAAACGCTGTTTGAAAAAGATGCGGTCGGAAAAAAAGGCGTCTCAGCCGAAATTATTGGAAATCCTCACAACCAAACACTGAATGTTGCCGTTCAGTGGGGGCTGCTTGGCTGTGTTGTGCTTTACGCAATGTGGCTTGCGCACTTGAAAATGTTTTCAACGCCCGGGTTGATCTCCTGGATCGGTTTGGCCGCGGTGGTTGAGAATTTCGTGAGCTCTCTCTTCAACTCCCATCTTTTTGACTTTGGCGAGGGGTGGATTTATGTGCTGGCGGTCGGTGTAACTGGAGGCATGCTGTCTCGTATTCGCGGTTCTTCAGTTGGAACTGGTCCGAAAACAATATCGGGTTCTGCTGAAGAGGGGCTGATGCAACCATGATCAGATCTTTTACGAACCTGACATGGCGGAATGCTCTGATCGCGGCCCACGATGCGCTGGCGACGATATTTGCTGTCCTTGCCAGCTTCTATCTTCGCTTTGAGGGCGGCGGGCTGCTGGAACGTTTGCCGCTGCTCTGGCGCATTTTGCCATACTTCATTCTGCTGAGCATCGTTGTTTGTTATGTCTTCAAGCTGACCGTTACGAAGTGGCGGTTCATCTCGCTGCCCGATCTTTTCAATATCGTGAAAGCGTCGACGGTTTTGGCGTTAGCGCTGCTGGTGCTCGATTATATTTTCATCGCTCCCAATGTTTACGGGACGTACTTTTTCGGCAAGACGACGATCATCATCTACTGGTTTTTGCAGATATTTGCCCTCGGCGGCACGCGCGTTGCCTACCGGTATTTCCGGTATACGCGGACAATCAATCAGGCACGTAAGCAAGATTCCACGCCGACAATCTTGATCGGCCGTGCAGCGGACGCCGAAGTGTTGCTGCGCGGTATCGAAAGCGGTGCGGTGAGGCGGATGTGGCCGGTCGGCATCTTGTCGCCGTCGCAGGCCGATCGCGGGCAGGCGATCCGTGGTGTTCCTGTGTTGAGCGGGGTGGATTATCTCGCCGACATTGTCGAAGACTTTGTCCGTCGGCAGCAGCCGATCGAACGCGTCGTTATGTTGCCGTCGGCATTCGAAGCAGATGCTTCGCCGGAATCAGTTTTGATGCGGGCGCGCAAGCTCGGTCTGATTGTGAGCCGCTTACCGTCGCTCGAAGCCAGTGGCGAAACGCCGAGGCTTGCTCCGGTCGCAGTCGAAGATTTGCTGCTCCGGCCGAGTGTGAAGATCGATTACCAGCGCCTGGAGGAATTCGTTCGCGGGAAGTCTGTCGTCGTGACCGGCGGTGGCGGTTCGATCGGCTCGGAGATATGCGACAGGGCGGCAACTTTCGGTGCATCACGTCTCCTGATTATCGAGAATGCTGAGCCCGCGTTGCATGCGGTGACTGAAAGTCTGATTGCCAAGTTTCCCAACGCCGAGATTGAAGGTCGGATCGCGGATATTCGCGATCGTGAACGCATCATACATCTGTTGAGCGCGTTTCAGCCGGACATCGTGTTTCACGCGGCTGCGCTCAAGCACGTCCCGATTCTGGAGCGTGACTGGGGTGAAGGTGTCAAGACCAACATTTTCGGCACGGTCAATGTCGCGGATGCCGCAGCGGCCGCCGGTGCTCAGGCCATGGTGATGATTTCGACCGATAAGGCGATTGAGCCGGTATCGATGCTTGGACTGACAAAGCGGTTTGCCGAAATGTATTGTCAGGCGCTTGACCGGCATTTGGCCGGTGATGTGAACGGTAAGATGCCGATGCGGCTGATTTCGGTTCGTTTCGGTAATGTCCTTGCTTCAAACGGATCGGTTGTGCCGAAGTTCAAGGCGCAGATTGAAGCGGGCGGCCCGGTCACCGTGACGCATCCTGACATGGTCCGTTATTTCATGACTATTCGCGAGGCATGTGACCTCGTGGTCACAGCTGCCACACATGCTCTTGCTCCGGTACGCCCCGATGTGTCGGTCTATGTGCTGAACATGGGACAGCCTGTGAAAATCGTCGATCTTGCAGAGCGCATCATCAAGCTGTCCGGCTTGCAGCCGGGTTACGATATCGACATCGTCTTTACAGGCGTGCGGCCGGGCGAAAGGATGAATGAAATCTTGTTCGCCCATGAAGAGCCGACAGCGGATATCGGCATCGAAGGGATCGTTGCGGCGCGTCCGAATGAGCCTCCGCTTGATGCGCTACAGACGTGGTTGATCACCCTTCAAAAAGCCGTCAGTGGCGAGCAGCGCAATGTGATTGTCGCCGTGCTTAAGGACGCTGTTCCGGAGTTCAAGGCTGGGGCAGCATAAGTCCGCTTTCCGCGCGAGTCCTTACGGCGAACTTCGGAGTGCAAAGTCTTTGGATTCGGGACATTGGCTACGATCGGCGACGGGAGAAGCGCATGAGCATCAAGGCGACACAGCCTATGCCCGCTGCAAGCGCAAGGGGGGGCGCATATGGCGACGTTGTGAACAGAATGAGTGTCGCCAGAACGGCAAGGACGACGTTGAGAACAAACACCTCCGTCACCACCTGCAGAACGCTGAAGCCATTGTCCGTCGCGCGCTGATAGAAGTGCGTGCGATGGGCAATCCAAACTCTCTCGCCGTTCAGCAGCCGTCTCAGCAGCGTGATCGTTGCATCGGCCAGATAATAGAGCGGGAGAAGGGCAGCGGCGACGAGGTGGCCGCTGCCAGCGAGGTGCAGAAGGCACCATCCCACTAACAGACCGATAGGCAGGCTACCGACATCGCCGAGGAACAGCTTGGCAACGGGCCGATTGAAGAAAGCGAAACCGATAACTGCGCCGCAGAGTGCGACCGCGAGCAGTGTTGGAGCAGGCGGCAATACGCCGAACAAGCCGAACACGCCTAGCGCGATACTGATTGGGACAATTTCCGCGACCGTCATCCAATCGAGACCGTCCATGAAGTTCACAAGATTGACGAACCAAAGGCCGCCGAGCAGCAATATTGCTCGCTCGCCCCATAGAGGAATGCTTTTGACCAGATGGAATTGTTCCGGGAGTGTCGCGAGGATCAGTGCCACCGTGAGCGCTTGAAGAGTGAAGCGTGGCAACACGGGCATGGGACGCAAGTCATCAAAAGCGCCAACTGCTGCGAGACAGACGGTCGAGATGAGCAAGGCGAAAAATGCGACATCGAACGTCAGTGCAATGATAGCGCCGGAAATCACCGCCACGGCAATCGTAGTCACAATCACGGCGACGCCACCGCCCTGCGGCGTCGGAATGACGTGTGACGAACGAGCGTTTGGCCGCGCAAGGGCATAGCGCTGGAGAAGAGGGCGCAGGACGATAATGAGCAATACGCAGGTAACGCAGGATGCGGCCAAGATCGCTATTGCGAGGGAAAAACTCATGTTGTCAGGATTGCTTGCCGGAATGATCTTGAACATCTAGCCGGACTTCCAATATGTGGCAACGCTTTGGGCGGATATCGTTTCACTGGCACCGGTGAATCCCAGGTACTGCTCAGTCAAGCGGATATTTATTGGAGAGGACTGCGTGCTTTTCTTTCGCGGAAACAAACGATAGTAAAGCGGTATATCGGGAGTTGGTGGTGTCGAGTGTCTTTCGTTTCATGCAGGCCTTGCTTGCTGTATCGCTGCTGAGTGGGTGCACCTTCTTTTTTGACGTGCAGGAGACGGTCCAGGCGGATCCTGCTCCAGATTCGAAGCAGCAGCGGACTTTATTTGATGCGATTCACAAAATTACCAGCTCGATGAAGGGGGCTGGTGCTTCGGAGATTTCCGAGATCGGGACAAATGAAGCGCAGTCAGGGCCGGAGAAATGGACCGTGTGCTCCCGCGCAAGTTTTTCCAATGAGATGCGTTATTTCACTTTCTTTGTGAAGGGAGAAACTGTCGCGAGCTGGCGACCTTCGGTGATCAATGACAGGTGCGAAACGCGTAGGTTTTCGTCTTTTTAGTGATGAAAGGCGTGTTTACCCTTCAACGAATATTCGTCTCGACAGGTCCAAAATTCGCGAGCTTCTACAACGGAAGTTCCCGGATTGCGAATCTCTCATCATGGCGGGAAATGGTTCACGCATCGATCGGTGCTAGGGGTATCGTTAATCTGAACTGCAGATTTGCGGCGAACGGCTGCAACCTGTACTGATACTTGTGAAATGCTGACAGGCAGAGCATAAAGCCGCCGGAGCGAATTTTCGCCAATTTCCCACGACTTTCCGATCAAGCGTAATCAAATGACCCCATTTTCAAGTTCGGCCCGGAAGCGGGAGATACTCGCGCATTCGGAGAAATTTGCGGCTACTCGTTCGGAATGGCGGCGCAAGGCGTCTTTTTTCCATCGCGAAGATGAAACCTATTTGCGGTTTTTGATTCCAAAACACGCGCGTGTTCTTGAAATCGGCTGTGGTACCGGCGACACGCTTGCTGCGCTTGAGCCTGCATTCGGATTAGGAGTCGATTTCAGCCCGTCGCTCATTGAAGAAGCCCGCAAGCGTCATCCTGACCTGACGTTCAAGGTCGGTGATGCAGAAGACCCTAAAGCGATTGCCGAGATCAGCGGAAAGTTCGATTACATTCTCGTCTTGGATACGATCGGCTCGCTCGAAGACATTCAGAAATTCTTCGAGCAACTCCATCCGCTCTGCACACGCGAAACACGTATTGTCATTGGATATTTCTCCCACCTGTGGCGACCTGTACTGAAGCTGGCGGAGAAGACTGGTCGGCGTATGCCTCTGCCCGAGCAGAATGTTCTCGCGCCAGCGGATGTCGCAGCCCTGGCCGAGCTTGCTGATTTTGATTTCGTGAAATCGGAACGGCGTGTGTTGATGCCGGTTTCTTTGTTCGGGCTGGGAAAAATCATCAACAGGTTCATCAGTGTCTTGCCGGGCTTCCGGTTTTTCGCACTGCGCCACTATTCGGTTTGCCGCTCTGTGCCAGCAGCGAATGAAGATTTGAAATCGGTGAGTGTTGTTATCCCAGCGCGCAATGAGCGCGGTAACATCGAGCCGGCTATTCAGCGGATACCGGCTTTCTGCGACGACATGGAAATCATCTTCATCGAGGGCCACAGCAAGGATGGCACTTTTGAGGAAATGGAGCGTGTCAAAGCCGCATATCCCGATAAGGACATCAAGACCATGGTCCAGCCCGGCAAGGGCAAAGCCGATGCGGTTTTCACGGCCTACGATGTTGCGCGCGGCGACGTATTGATGATTCTTGACGCGGATCTCACGATGCCGCCGGAGCAGCTGCCGAAATTCTGGGAGGCGATCAAGACGGGTCGGGGCGAGTTTATCAATGGATCCCGTCTTGTGTATCCTCTCGAAGATGACGCGATGCGGTTCCTGAACCTCATCGCCAACAAGATCTTCTCTTACCTGTTTTCGTGGCTTCTAAACCAACGGTATACGGACACGCTTTGCGGCACCAAAGTCATGCGGCGCTCCGATTATTATCGACTGCGCGACGGAAAAGCCTACTTCGGGGACTTCGATCCGTTTGGGGATTTTGATCTCATTTTCGGCGCGTCGAAGCTGAATCTGAAAACGATCGATCTGCCTATCCGTTATGCGGCGCGATCTTATGGTGAAACCCAGATATCCCGCTTCCGCCACGGCGTGATGCTGCTGAAAATGGTCGTCTTCGCTTTCTTCAAGATCAAGGCGATCTAACAAACCGGGTGGGTACTTCGGCCTCTTTGTCAGATCTGCGTCAGGCTGTCCGGCACATGGTCGGATTGGCTCGTTTTTTCTGAACTCAGTATCCAGACAAGACCGCCCATTGCGCCGACAATGAAGGACGACGCTCCGAATAAAAGCGAAACGACTGTGCCGTCTGTCTGTGCCAGTCCAGCATAGCCGAAAGCAACCATCATCGTCGCTTCGCGGACGCCCCAGCCGGCAATCGAGATCGGCAGCATAGTGATCAGCATGATCGGCGGGATCAGCATGAACAGCTGTTCAAAGCCGGCGGCCGCAGCGATGGAGCGCACTGCGCACCATGCGATGACAACAGCCATGACATGAATGAGAAGCGAGAGAACCGCTATTTTAGGGCCGCTGCGGCGGTTGAAGATCACCTGGTTCGCAATAACCGAACACGCGTAGATATGATGCGTAAGCCAAAACGTCTTTAGCCAAGACCACGGCAAGCGGCCGAGAAGCAGAAATCCCAGCCCAGCCGAAATAGCTCCCAGATCGATCAGCAGTAGCGCAATTCGACCGTGATCATTGCTGATCAGCTGATAGCTCCATGGCAGGCTTGCGACCACAATGATGGCCAGTGCTATCAGTCCGACCGCGCGGTCCACCAGCACGGAATACGCTGCCGCCCGCCACCCGGCGCCGGTGTGCTTGACCAGCCAAAGCCGCATGGCATCGCCGCCGATGCTCGAGGGCAGCGTTTGGTTGAAGAATGTGCCGATCATGTTGTAGCGAAAGGCCTGCCCGGTCCCGAGCGGTGCAGCGCAGTTCACGCTGATTTCCCGCCAGCGCAGCGCGCCCAGGAAAATCTGAAAGATGGTTGCGATAACCGAAAGCAGCACCCAGCCGACACTAATTTGGCTCAGGCGCGACTGTATGGCCGTGAAATTGATGCCACGCAGCGCGAAATAGAGGAGGGCCGCGGAGATCAATATCCGAGCGGCTAGAAGGAGAAATCCGCGCATTCCGGACCGAGATTGTTGATACGAGGACAGCCGAAACCGGCGCAGACCGCCATGGTTGTCGGCCTATTTTCAGGGCCTTCGTATGGCTTTAGAATTGGTCTGGCAATAGCAAAGCTGGGGCCTATTGCGACGGTCACGCCGTGGTGACCGGAAATAGTCATTTAAATTCAATTGGACCGGACGGCTTTGGGATAGCGCCAATAGGAACGGGGAGGCTATAAGGGCGATGTTGAATTGCTCTGCTCTGTGTCGAGCCGCAACAGCCAAAATATTCCTGGGTGTCGGGATGCTCATTGTCGGAAATGAATTAGCCGCCTTGATGTTTGAATCGATATTTGTCTGAGACGAGAGTTTGTCTTGTTCAATAAACTCGGATTGCCGAAGTCATCAAAGGTGCACACGAACCCTCGGTGTCGGGCAGCTATAGAGACGATGCATGAATGTGGCGCGACGTGAACGAGTTTTGACACATTGCAGCCCGGTCCAGCTGTCATTGTTGCAACTGCACAATTAAGAGCGCGTCGGCGCCGATTGATGGGCCATTCGAAGTTGTTGAGAGAGGGGCAGGGGCTGGTGCTTGACGTCAAGATAAAGCTTGATCGTGCGACGCTACCACCATGCGTCGTGTTATAACGGTTGTAGTCGTCTCATGGTGGAAAAGATGTCAAATGATGCAGTGCTGGTCACCGGTGCAGCGGGATTTATCGGCTTTCACGTCGCGCAGAGGTTGCTGCAGGCTGGTCGCCGCGTTGTCGGATTGGACAGCATCAACAACTACTACGACCCGAAACTGAAGGATGCGCGCCTAAGTCTTCTCAAGAATGATCCAAACTTCGATTTCGTGAAGCTCGATCTTGCTGATCGTTCCGGGATGAAGGCGCTATTCGACAAACATCGGTTCCCCGTCGTCATTCACCTCGCCGCACAAGCCGGCGTGCGTTATTCGATCGATCATCCGCACGCCTACGTCGATGCGAATCTCGAAGGTTTCACGAACGTTCTGGAAGGATGCCGGCATAATGATTGTCGGCACTTGTTGTTTGCTTCCTCATCATCCGTTTATGGAGCGAACACCAAGCTGCCATTTTCGGTGCACGACAACGTCGATCATCCCATCAGCCTTTATGCAGCTTCAAAAAAAGCAAATGAGTTGATGGCGCACGCCTATAGCCATCTCTATCGCCTTCCTTCCACGGGTTTGAGGTTCTTCACTGTCTATGGACCGTGGGGACGTCCGGATATGGCGATGTTTATTTTTGCCAAGGCTATCGTGGAAGGAAAGCCGATCAAGCTTTTCAATCACGGCAACATGCGTCGGGATTTTACCTACATCGATGACATCGCCGAGGCGATCGTTCGATTGATCGATCATGCGCCGAAAGGAAAGGACGCTCCGGGCGCCGCCGCGTTGGATCCAGGAACGAGCACAGCGCCTTGGCGAATTTTCAACATCGGTAACAACAATCCTGAAGAACTGATGAAGGTGGTTGCAATCCTCGAGAAGGAATTCGGACGGAGTGCGATCAAGGAAATGCTGCCGATGCAGCCAGGTGATGTGCCTGCGACATATGCAGACGTTGATGATTTAATGCGCGAAGTCGGTTTTCGTCCATCGACCTCGATCGAACATGGTATTGCCAAGTTTGCTACGTGGTATCGGGACTATCATCAACTGTAAGAATCTAACTGCTTGAGGATACATGAGCGATCGTATCATTCCCCTGATCATGTGCGGCGGTGCTGGCACCCGTCTATGGCCAGCTTCGCGCGAAGGGCGTCCGAAGCAGTTTCTCCGTTTGTTTGGTCCGAATTCAACGTTTCAGGAGACGATGCTGCGCGTCAGCGATCCTGAGTTGTTCGAGCGGCCGATTGTCATCACCAATGCTGGTTATCGTTTCATGGTGCTGGAGCAGTTGAACGAGATCGGTCTAGAGGCCGATGTTCTGCTCGAGCCGGCGCGGCGCGATTCCGGTCCCGCGATCGCGACGGGGGCGTCATTTGCTTTGATGCGTGATCCAGACGCAGTTGTGCTGGCGCTGGCTGCCGATCATGTGGTGCGCGATACAAACGCATTTGTGGATGCCTGCAGAAGGGCCCGACGCGTTGCTGCGGAGGGGCGCATCGTCACCTTCGGCGTGCTGCCCGAGCGTGCAGCAACTGAATACGGTTACATTCGTCCGGGCGAAGCCATCACAGGAGACGTTCAGGCCGTTGAAAAATTTGTCGAGAAGCCTGATGCCGAGACAGCGGCCGGTTATGTGTCGGACGGATATCTCTGGAATTCGGGTAACTTCATGTTCCGCGCGAAAATGTTGCTGGATGAATATCGCGGCGTCGATGCGGAAAGTGTCGCCATGTTGGATGAAGCGGTCAACAGCGCCGGACGTGATCTTGGATTTGTCACGCTTCCGCTGGAGTCGTTCGGCAAAGCAAAGTCGATCTCAATCGACTACGCCGTTATGGAGAAAACCAAGCAGGCGGCGGTGGTCCCGGTATCGTGCGGATGGTCCGATGTCGGCTCCTGGCATGCGGTGTGGGAGTTGTCCGGCAAGGACGCCGACGGCAACGTCGCACAGGGGGTCGCCGTGTTCGAGGACTCGCGCAATTGCAACGTGTCGTCAGACAAGGCTCTGATCGCGCTTGAGGGCGTTGAGGATCTCGTGGTGGTCGCGACGCAGGACGCAATCCTGGTCTCACGCCAGAGCGATCCCAACGGATTGAAGCGGCTAGTGACCAAGTTGCGAACGGTGGCCCCTCAGGTCACGGAAGACCACATCAAGGTTCACCGGCCCTGGGGCTCCTATCAATCGCTTGATATCGGTGACCGTCATCAGGTGAAGCGCATCATCGTCAAGGCGGGCGGCCGTTTGTCGTTGCAGAAGCATCACCACCGGTCTGAGCACTGGATCGTGGTCCGCGGAACGGCGCTCGTCACAGTCAACGAACTGCAGAAGATCGTGCACGAGAACGAGTCGATTTACATCCCGATCGGCGCGACTCACCGGATGGAAAACCCCGGCAAAATTCCGCTGGAGTTGATTGAGGTCCAGACCGGCAGCTATCTGGGTGAGGACGACATTATCCGCATCGAGGATGACTACCGGCGTTCCTAAGCGCTCCGCGCCGAAAAAATAAGTCTTCTCAATTGGTTATAACTCACCTAAAAGTGTAATTCTTTGCATCAAAACGTGTAGGGAATTGCAGCGGCAGGTGTTCGCCACACATGTGACAGCGTGCTAGGACGGTCTCGACGCGGGTCGGGGGGAGCGCCGCCGCGTGGCGAAGTTCAGGGGTTTCATCGATGAGTTCGAATGTGTCGGCTAAGGGCAACCCGGGCGACGTGCAGACGTTGCGCGTTGGCGTGGTCGGTGCCGGTGTCATGGGGACCAACCATGCCCGCGTGTTGGCTGGTCTGCCAGGCGTGTCCCTGACGGGTATCGTCGATCCGTTGGCTGCGCATCGCACGCGCGCCGAGCAGATGATCGGGTGCCGGACGTTCAACACGCTCGAAGAACTGCTCGATGCGGGCGTTGACGCGGTGACCATTGCTGCGCCGACCCACCTTCATCGCGAGGTGTCGCTGGCCTGTATTGCGCGCAAGGTTCACATTCTCGTCGAAAAGCCCATCGCACCGTCGGTTGACGAAGGCCACGAAATCGTCGACGCCGCCCGTGCGGCCGGCGTCACGCTGATGGTGGGGCACGTTGAGCGCTTCAATCCGGCCGTGGCCGCGATCAAGCAGGCGATCAAGGACGAGGAAATTCTTTCCATCGGCATAACGCGCGTCGGGCCGTTTCCGCCGCGCATGTCCAATGTCGGCGTCGTCATCGATCTCGCCGTGCACGATATTGATCTCATCCGCTGGTTCACAGAGTCCGACATCATCGATGTTCAGCCGCAATTGGCGAGTGCCGTGGCGGAGCGTGAAGATATTGCACTGCTGCAGTTTCGCACCGCGTCCGGCGTTCTCGCTCACATCAATACGAACTGGCTCACTCCGTTCAAGGCGCGCAGCGTGACGGTGGCCACGCGCGGCAAGTATATCCAAGGCGACTTGCTCACGCGCCAGGTTACGGAGTGTTTTGGCTTTCAGCGCGATGGGAGCTATTCGATGCGGCATCTGTCGGTAGGGCATGATGAGCCGCTGCGGGCCGAGTTGATTGCATTTCTCGATGCAGTTCGCTCGGGCAAGGCTCCAGCGGTGACAGGCGATGAAGGGGTCGCCAGTCTCGAGATCGCGATCAAGTGCCTAGAGGCTCCGGCCGGCTCCATCGCGCAGCCGCTGCGCAAGGGTCCCCGCGTCGTTGCGGGCTAAAAGCACGTCTCAATTTGATTTTCAGTCCGGCAAGGCATCATGAACCAGCATATGCGACCAGAACCTGTGGCTTTCATCGATATCGGCGCCCAGCGCCGTCGTTTGGGAAGCAAGATCGATGATGCTGTCTCGCGTGTGCTGACGCATTGCCAGTTCATCAACGGTCCCGAAGTCACCCAGCTCGAAGCCGATCTGGCTGCCTTCTGCGGCGCCAAGCATGTTGTCGCATGCGCCAGCGGTACGGATGCGCTGCTGATGGTGTTGATGGCCCAGGGCGTTGGCCCGGGCGATGCCGTCATCTGTCCGTCATTTACGTTTTGCGCGACCGGTGAAGTCGTCGCGTTGACGGGGGCTACGCCGGTGTTTGTCGACGTCGATGAAGCGACGTTCAACATCGACATCGTCTCCCTGAAGGTCGGCATTGGCACTGCGCGCAAGCTCGGCCTCAAGGTCAAAGCCGTGATCCCGGTCGATCTGTTCGGCCAGAGTGCTGATCACGATGCCATCGGCAAGGTTGCAAAGAGCGAAGGTCTCTTCGTTCTCGACGATGCGGCACAGGCGTTCGGGGCGACCTACAAGGGCCGCCGGCTCGGAACTTTCGGTCTCGCGACCGCAACAAGCTTCTTCCCGGCCAAGCCGCTCGGCTGCTTCGGGGACGGTGGCGCGATCTTCACTGACGACGCTGATCTCGCCGAGCGGTTACGCAGCGTGCGCGTGCACGGGCAGGGCAGCGAGAAATACGACAACGTCCGCCTCGGGTTGACCGCTCGTCTCGACACCATGCAGGCGGCGATCCTGATCGAGAAGTTGAAGATTTTCGAGGACGAGATCGCGGCACGCAACCGGGTTGCAAGCCGTTACTCCGATACACTCGGTGATATCGTGACCGTGCCGAACGTCACGGCAGGGAATACCTCGGTTTGGGCACAATACACCATCCGCTTGCCCAACAGCGCCAAGCGCGATGTGTTTGCGGATGCGCTGAAGGCGCAGGGCATTCCGACGGCCATTTATTATCCGAAGTCGATGCATCAGCAGACCGCCTACAAGCATTATCCAGTGGCGGAAGGCGGTTTGCCGGTCAGCGAGAAGCTGTCCCAGGACGTGATCAGCCTGCCGATGCATGCCTACCTTGATCCGGCGGCCCAGGATCGCGTCATCAAGGCTGTGTGCGACGCGGTTAGCTGATAATTTGAGCATTTTGCGCCGCCGCAGCATGTTGTAGAAGCGGCGCATGCTCGGGCGAATTTTCACCGTCGGCGGTTATACCCTTCTCTCGCGTATCACCGGATTCGCGCGTGACATCATGCTGGCGGCGATCCTCGGCGCGGGCCCGGTCGCGGACGCGTTCTTCGTGGCGTTGCGGCTGCCGAACCATTTTCGGGCGATCTTTGCCGAAGGCGCGTTCAACGCGGCCTTTGTTCCGGCCTATGCGCATGTCTATGGTCGCGGCGGTGCGCCGTCAGCCAAGCTGTTCGGCAACCGGATTTTTACCGTCCTGTTCGTGACCCAGCTCGTGCTGCTCGCGGCGGCATTGCTGTTCATGCCGCAGGCGATGGCCATCCTGGCGCCGGGATTCACCGACGATCCTGCGCAGCGCGAGCTTGCGATCACGCTGACGCGGATCACTTTTCCATATTTGCTCCTGATCACCTTGGTCACGCTCTATGGCGGCATGCTCAATGTGATGCATCGCTTTGCGAGCGCTGCAGCCGCTCCGATCTTCCTCAACCTGTCCATGATGGCGACGTTGGCGTTTGCTGCGTTTTTTCCGACCGCTGGCCACGCCGCGGCATGGGGCGTTCTCATTTCGGGCTTCCTGCAATTTTTCCTTCTTGCGGGCGATGCCGCACGCAACGGCGTATTGCCGACGTTCAGCTCGCTCAAACTCGACGACGACGTTCGTGCGTTTTTCCGCGCGCTTGGCCCTGCGACCTTAGGATCCATGGGAACGCAGGTCGCGTTGTTCGCGGATACGATTATCGGGACGTTCCTCGCGGCCGGCGCGTTGTCCGCATTGTATTATGCTGACCGCCTGAACCAATTGCCGATCGGTGTGATCGGGATTGCCATTGGTACGGTCTTGCTCCCGGAGATGTCGCGCCGCATCACCGCC
This sequence comes from Bradyrhizobium sp. SYSU BS000235, assembly GCF_049747295.1. Taxonomy (NCBI): domain Bacteria; kingdom Pseudomonadati; phylum Pseudomonadota; class Alphaproteobacteria; order Hyphomicrobiales; family Nitrobacteraceae; genus Bradyrhizobium; species Bradyrhizobium sp. SYSU BS000235. The sequence goes on along the minus strand of NZ_JBMHJM010000001.1, from coordinate 709,335 downwards.
GGCGATCATGCGGGCGCGATGGCCTCGCAGCGCCGCGCGTTCGAGTTCACATTGCTGTTCTCCGTTCCGTTTGTCGCGGCCTTCCTGACGGTGCCGGACATCATCATGCGCGCGATGTTTGCTCGTGGCGCGTTCTCGAAAGCCGACGCGGCGGCGGCGGGCGCGACGCTCGCGGCCTATGCGATCGGCTTGATCCCGTTCGTGATGATCCGCAGCGCGGTTGCCACGTTCTACGCCCGCAAAGACACTGCGACGCCGGTAAAAGCGTCTCTCACCGGGCTCTCGGCAAATCTTGTGCTGAAATTTGCGTTGATGGGGTCGCTTGCTCAGATCGGTCTCGCGCTTGCGACAGCGGTCGGTGCATGGATCAATCTCTTGCTGGTGTTGCTGTTCGCAGTGCGGCGCAATTATCTTGAATTCGACCGCTCCTTCTTGATGTCGCTGATTAAATTCGCGTTATCAGGCGTGATACTGGCCGCCGCACTGTGGGCAACGTCGCGCTGGACTGCTTCGGCTCTTGCAGGAATGACGTCGCTGCGTGACGAGTCCGCTCTCGGAATCTTGATTTTGATCGGGGCGATTGTCTATGGCGTTTGTGTGATTCTTCTGTTCGGCAGACGCTGGCTGCGCGCGCTCATTCGCCCTTAAAGTCATTTGCGCTTCGGTGTGATCCGCTGCAATATGGAATTAGAAGCGTTCCAGATTGCAGTTGGAGAATTCATGGCTTCCGTAAAATTCGGCGTCGGTCAAAGCGTCACCCGTAAGGAAGACGACCCTCTTATTCGCGGCAAGGGCCATTACACGGATGACTATGCGTCAGGGCCGGTGTTGCATGCACTGGTTCTGCGCTCGCCGCATGCTCACGCGAATTTCACGATCGATACCTCCGCTGCCAGCAAGCTTCCCGGTGTGGCGGCGATTTTGACGGCTGAAGATACAGCCGATCTCGGCGTCCTGCCGTGTTTGTTCAATCTGCCGGACGAGCCATTTACCGCGCCGCCTTATCCGATCCTGTCTCGGGACACGGTGCGTCACGTCGGTGATGCCATCGCATTTGTCGTCGCCGAGACTATGGATCAGGCGCGCGATGCGGTTGAGGCAATCGTTGTGCAATGGAAGCCGTTGCCGGCCGTCATCGGCTTAAACAACGCTGTCAAGAAGGATGCCCCGCAGGTCTGGCCTGATCATCCGGGCAACGTGTTGTTCGACACCTCGATCGGAGATAAGGCGAAGACCGAAGCTGCCTTCAAGGATGCGCACGCGGTCGCGGAGATTTCCATCGTCAATCCACGCGTTGTGACGAACTATATGGAGCCGCGAGCGGTCGTCTGTGAGTACGACGTCAAACGCGAGCACTTTACGCTAACGATTGGCAGTCAGGGCAGTCACCGCCTTCGCGATATCCTGTGCGAGAATGTGCTGAAAATTCCGAAGGACAAGATGCGGGTCATTTGCCCGGATGTCGGTGGTGGCTTCGGCACTCGGTTGTTTCCATATCGCGAATATGCGCTGGTTGCCGTGGCGGCGCGCAAGCTGCGCAGGACCGTGAAGTGGACAGCTGAGCGCTCGGACCACTTCTTGGGTGACGCCCAGGGACGCGACAATGTGACGACCGCCCGCATGGCGCTTGCTGCCGACGGCAAATTCCTCGGCATGGATGTCGATTTGATGGGCGATATGGGCGGGTATCTCTCGACATTCGGCCCCTACATTCCTCACGGCGGCGCCGGGATGCTGCCGGGGCTTTACGACATTCAGGCCTTCTATTGCCGGATCCGTGCGGTGTTCACCAACACTGTCCCGGTTGATGCTTATCGCGGTGCAGGGCGGCCGGAAGCGGCTTATGTTGTTGAGCGGCTTGTGGATGCGGCCGCGCGCAAGCTTGGCATGACGCCCGATGCGATCCGCCGCAAGAATTTCATCGCGCCGAAAGCGCTGCCGTACACCACAGCCACCGGCAAGGTGTACGATTCCGGTGATTTCGCGGCGCATCTGAAGCGGGCGATGGACATTGTCGAATGGAAGGAATTTCCGAAGCGCCTCAAAGCGGCCAAGAAACAAGGCCTGCTGCGCGGGATTGGTCTTGGATCCTACGTCGAAGTCTGTGGCACGATGGGAGAGGACGAGACTGCCCAGGTGCGGCTTGATCCCAACGGCGATGTCACCATCCTGATTGGCACGCAATCGAGCGGGCAGGGGCACCAGACCGCGTACGCCCAGATTGTGGCGGAGCAGTTTGGACTGTCGCCTGAACGCGTTCATATCCTGCAGGGTGACACTGATGTCGTGGCGACGGGGCTTGGTACTGGTGGCTCGAGTTCGATCCCCTCAGGCGGCGTGAGCGTCCAGCGCGCCACCCGCAAACTCGGTGTAAACCTGAAAGAGATCGCCGCCGACGCACTCGAGACCAGTGCGGCTGATCTCGAAATCCGCGATGGCTTTGTGCAGATTGCCGGTACCGATCGTTCAATGTCGTTTGCCGATATCGCTAAACGCTCATCCGATCCGTCCAAGCTGATGGCGAGCGAGGCATTCAACAGTGCGGACGGCACTTATCCGAACGGCACCCACGTCGTGGAAGTCGAAATCGATCCGGCGACAGGCCGGATCCGCATCGTGAATTACGTGATCGTCGACGATTTCGGCGTCACGCTGAATCCGCTTCTGCTCGAGGGGCAGGTTCACGGTGGCACGGTCCAGGGCATCGGTCAGGCCCTGATGGAGCAGGCGGTCTACGATCTCAACGGCCAGCTCATGACAGGGACATTCATGGACTATGCCCTGCCGCGTGCAGCCGACGGCCCGTCAATAACGTTCGAGACCCACAATGTGCCGTGCAAGACCAATCCGCTCGGTGTGAAGGGGGCGGGTGAGGCGGGCGCGATCGGCTCATGTCCGGCCGTGGTCAACGCGATCATTGATGGGCTGTGGCGCGAGTACAAGATCGATCACATCGACATGCCGGCGACCGCCGAACGTGTCTGGATGACGATCGCCGAGCATCAGCGGCGGCACCGTCTGTAAAAATTCCCTGCACAGCAAAAAAATGTTGGGCTTGTCATGCTGCAACAGGGATGGTGGGCTTAGTGATCTTCGAAGTCGTTGTAATGAACCCGGAGGGCTTTTCTGAATGAAGCGTATTATCCTCGCGAGCGTCGCTGTTCTCTTCGGCATCGGTGCCGTCGCCGCTCAGCAAGATCTGGTCAATCAGAGCAAGACGCTGATGAAGTCGAACGGCAAGAACCTGGGCGGCGTTCTCAGCCCGATGGTCAAGGGCGAGAAGCCTTATGATCAGGCAGCGGTGAGCGCGGCGCTTGCTCAGCTTGACGACACGGCAAAGAAGTTGCCGACGCTTTATCCTGACAGCGTGAAGGGGGCCAAGGCTGATGGTGACTACAGCCCGTCGCCGAAAATCTGGGAAAGCAAGAGCGACTTCGACGCCAAAATTGCCAGTTTTGCAAAGGCCGTGACTGAGGCCAAGGCCCAGGTGAAGGATCTTGATTCGCTGAAGGTGAACCTTCCGACCATCGGTAAGGCCTGCTCCGGGTGCCACGAAACATTCCGCGTGAAGAACAGCTGATCTTCAACGGTATTTGATGCACAAAGGGCGAGGGCCGTCGGTCCTCGCCTTTCTCTTTGCATCCGAAAGTTCGCGGGTCGTTGGACTATTTCGTAACCTGTCCACGAATTTCGCCGGCCGGATGGGCCGCGGTGTGGACGTTGACGTAGTACTTGCCCGCCATGAAGTCCGCGGCCTGGGCATCCGTCAGGGTGGCGCTGCCTTCCGCACCGCTGGCCGGGTCTTTGAAAGGCACAACAATAGGCGCGTTCTTGCCGGCTTCTGCTGGACCATGAAAATGTGCCATAGTCGCGGGACCGGTGAGGCCTGAATAGGTCACCTTCCAGGTCAGTGCCTTGGTCGCGGAATCGAAATTGATATCAGCCGTGCCTTTGCCCGGACTTGTATTGGCAGGCACTTCCGCTGCGCTTGTAAGGTTGACCTTCATGGTCATTTTTTCGGCCTGTGCTGCGCCACCGAACGCGATCAGCACGCTGAGTACCGAGGTAGTGATTGCGAAACCGTTGTTCATGGTTCCTCTCCTGATTGAATTACGGATATGATTTGAACACCGGCGAGAGTTTTTTGGTTCCTGTTCTTTCTTTTCTCTGGGGGCGCGTATGTGGCGGAAGCTATGTGTGCTTGTGATCGCCGCTGTTATTGCCGGCCTTGGGACGTTTTGGTTCATCACCATCCCTGCGGTGGTTTCGGCGGAAGCCCTGCCGGCCTACACGCCCGACGTCGCTCATGGAGAGGCCGTTTTCAATGCCGGTGGCTGCACGTCCTGCCACGGGGTTGCGGGCGAGCCACGTACGATGCTGGGCGGAGGGCTCGCCCTTCATTCGCCATTTGGAACGTTCTACGCGCCGAACATCTCGCCTCACAAAATGAACGGCATCGGTAACTGGACCGAAGCAGATTTCGTCACCGCCATGAAGAAGGGCACCTCGCCCAGCGGCGAGCACTATTTTCCCGCGTTTCCCTACGCCTCCTATACGCATGCGACGACGCAGGACATCCGCGACCTGTTTGCCTACATCAAGACTTTGCCGCCCTTGTCGGGAAGGCCGCGTCCGCATCAGATCGAGTTTCCCTACAACATCCGCCGCCTGGTCGGCGGCTGGAAATTCCTGTTCATGGACGACAAGCCGTTCGCGCCGGACCCGAAGCAGTCGGCGGAATGGAATCGCGGAGCCTATCTTGTGAACACACTCGGCCACTGCGCCGAGTGTCACAGCCCGCGCAATTTCCTCGGCGGCATTGTGTCGTCGCAGCGATTTGCCGGTGGACCGAATCCGGAAGGCAAGGGGTGGGTCCCGAACATCACCCAGAAGGGGCTCAAGGACTGGTCTGATAAGGACATCGCCTATTTCCTGAAGACCGGTGAACTGCCGGACGGTGATACCGCTGGCGGATTGATGGTGCCGGTGATCAAGAACACGTCCCAGCTCAGCGATGCTGATCGCAGCGCGATGGCGACTTATCTCAAGTCACTGCCGCCGGTGGAAGGCCCGCCACGTCCGCCCAAGAAGGCCTGAGCTGGTCATACGTTCCCACTGCATAGCGCTGGATCTTGTCATGCTGGAAACGGGACTTTTCCCGCCTCATGCTGCGTGCTTTGTCCATTCACATTCGCTGCGGGATTCGTTTCACTTCAATGCATATTGTCAGAGCGGTTTCCTTCAAGGTCATCAGTACGCTGATGTTTGCGATCATGGGGGCGCAAGTGCGCTACCTCGCGGGTGCCTATCCCGAGGGGCAGGTTGCATTCTTCCGTTCGTTGTTTGCCTTGATACCGGTGCTCATCGTGTTCGGCTGGCGGGGGCAACTGCGCGGTGCGCTGACAACGAAGCGGCCGTCCGATCATCTGGTGCGTGGAATCTTCAGCGTCGTCGGCACGTTCTGCACGTTTGCGGCGCTTGCGCGAATTCCGATCGCGGATTTCACGGCGATCGCCTTTGTCGCGCCGCTGATCACGGTGGTGCTCGCAGCCGTGTTTCTCAAGGAGAAAGTGCACGCCTATCGCTGGTCGGCTGTGGTCATCGGCTTCGGCGGCGTGGTCCTGATGCTGACGCCTTACTTTGGTGCGCACGCTGCGTTTACGTCCTCGGTGATCCTCGGCCTGATATTTGCGCTGCTGAACGCATTGTCCTCCGGCGGTGCGTCGATCCAGATCCGGCGACTTACGGCGACAGAGACCACGTCGTCCATCGTCATTTTCATGACGCTGCTGGTGATGCTGGTTTCGCTGTTGACCGCCCCGTTCGGCTGGCGGATGCCCGCAAGTACGTTAGACGTTGTTTTGCTGATCGGAGTGGGCATCACCGGCGGGCTTGGCCAGATCTTTTTTAACGACAGCTACCGGTTCGCCCCGGCATCGTTTCTCGCGCCGTTCGACTACACAGCCATGCTGTGGGCCTTCCTGCTGGGCTACTGGTTTTTTGGTGAGGTGCCCACGCTTTACGTCATCATCGGCGCCGTAGTGGTCGCAGGCGCGGGCATCTTCGTGATCCTGCGCGAGCGCTATCTGGGGCTGAAGCGGCTGCGGGACACGCCGGTCGCCGCCATTGCAACCATCGCGGACGGCGAAAAGGACCCGGACGCACCGGTGCTCGCAAAAATCTCCTGAACCGTCCCGTCTGCTAAGCTGTTCCCGTCAGAACGCCTTGAAGGTGATGATGGTGTAAGTGTCCTGAATGCCAGGAATGATCTGGACCTTTTCGTTGACGAAATGGCCGATGTCCGTACTGCTCTCGACGTAGAATTTCACCAGCAGGTCGTAGTCGCCCGCGGTCGAATAGATCTCGGAGGCGATCTCGGCTTCCGCGAGCGCATTGGCAACCGCATAGGATTGGCCCAATTTGCATTTGATCTGAACAAAGAAGGGCACCATCGCTACTCTCCCGGAAATGCCATAAAACTCACTCCGCATAGAGCCTAAAATCATCCGCGGTGGCAAGTCGGCTTGCTGGGCTCGGTCCTGCGCGCTAGACCCTGTAGCAGGGAGATCTGGGTCGACGAACACGTGATTTTGTTGGGAACGTTATGAGCAAACCGATTGCGCTCACCATTGCCGGTTCAGACTCGGGTGGCGGCGCGGGTATCCAGGCCGATCTCAAGACGTTTGCCGCGCTCGGCGTCTACGGCGCCTCGGTGATCACGGCGCTGACAGCGCAAAACACCCAAGGCGTGACAGGTATCCACGACGTACCCGCAGATTTCGTCACCGCGCAAATCGATGCTGTCTTCAGCGATCTCGATGTCAAAGCCGTGAAGATCGGAATGGTCTCCCGTCATGAGGTGATCGACGCGATTGTCGCGGGCCTCGATCGCTGGTCACCCAAATATGTCGTGGTCGACCCGGTGATGGTGGCGACATCGGGCGATCGCCTGCTGTCGCCGGACGCGATCAATGCGGTGCGCACAAAGCTGTTTCCGCGCGCGACCATTATCACGCCGAACCTCCCGGAAGCGGCGGCGCTGCTCAATGAAACTGTCGCGGCGACTGAGGCTGACGTCGAGCGTCAGGGCAGGGCCTTGCTGGCCATGGGATGCGCCGCGGTTCTCGTCAAAGGCGGGCACGGAGAGGGCCCGGAGAGCGTCGATTACCTCCTGAGTGGGGACGATATCGTCCGGTTGGCTGCGGCACGCATTGCCACGAAGAACACCCATGGTACCGGCTGCTCTCTCTCGTCCGCCATCGCAGCCGGCCTGGCGAAAGGCGAGGATCTGGCAAGCGCCGTCCGTCAGGCCAAGGCCTATATCAGCGCCGCCATTGCCAAGGCCGACCAGCTTGGAGTGGGCCATGGCCACGGGCCGATCCACCATTTCCACGCCTTCGAGAATGAAGGATGACAGGCGTGCGGCCCATTGTCGCCAGTTTGTCGCACTCTGCTGTTAATCGCCAATAAGCGCTCAAACCGTCTGATTCCAGTCAGACTTTGCTTATTGGAACGAAGATGACCTCCACCGATCTCGAGAAGTCCATCGTCGAAACCGCCTATGCTCGCTGGGCGCCGATTTACGATGCGGTGTGCGGGCCGGTGATGGTGAAGGGCCGCCGCGCTGCTGCCGCCGCGGCGCGCGCCATCGGCGGGAAAATTCTGGAAGTCGGGGTCGGAACCGGACTGTCGTTCGACGACTACGACAACCGCACGGAAATCACCGGCATCGACATGAGCGCGCCGATGCTGGAGAAGGCCCGGCAGAAAATGGCCAGCGGCAAGTATCCGTTCGTGAAGGCCGTCCAGCAGATGGACGCGCACAACATGACCTTTGAGGACGCGACCTTCGACTGCGTCGTAGCGCAGTTCGTCATCACGCTGGTGGCCAATCCCGAGCGGGTCCTGTCCGAATGCCACCGTGTGGTGAAGCCGGGCGGCCGCATCATTCTCGTTAATCATCTCTATTCGGAAGTGGGCATGGCGGCAGCGGTCGAGCGCTGGGCAGCACAAAAGACCCGCGCGCTCGGTCTGCGTCCGGAATTTCCGTTCTCCCGGCTTCAAGCCTGGGCGCAATCAAATGACAACACCACCCTTGTCGAACGGCGCAAAGTTGCTCCGTTCGGCATTTACACGCTGGTTTGTTTCGAGCGTACCGCCAGCTCAAAGGCAGCCTGATCGTTCATCACGCTGTCATACGATTTTGGTAAGGGGCGCCGTATGGAAAGGCAGACGATGAGCGACAGCAGTCCCGAACGACGCTTTCGCACCTTGTTTATCTCCGACGTTCATCTCGGAGCTCGCGGTTCGCAATGCGACCGTCTTCTCGATTTTCTCCGCGTCCACGATGCCGACACGATTTACCTTGTCGGCGACATCATCGACGGTTGGGCGCTGAAGTCCAACTGGCACTGGCCACAATCGCATAATGATTTCGTGCAGAAGATGCTTCGTCGCGTCCGCAAAGGCGCGCGTGTCCTCTACATTCCAGGTAACCACGACGAATTTCTCCGCTCCTATTACGGAACGCATTTCGGTGGTGTTGAAGTCGTCGAGCAGGCCATTCACGAAGGCGCTGACGGCAAGCGCTACTTGGTGATCCACGGCGATATCTTCGATCTTGTGGTGCAGAACGCGCGCTGGCTCGCTCACCTTGGCGACAAGGCCTATGACTTTGCAATCCAGATGAACCGGCTCGTGAATGCTTTCCGAAAGTTGTTCGGTGTGCCGTACTGGTCGCTGTCGCAATGGGCGAAGCTGAAGGTCAAGAACGCTGTCAACTACATCGGCGCGTTCGAACAGACGCTCGCCGGCGAAGCCAAGCGTCACGGTGCGGACGGTGTGATCTGCGGCCACATTCACTACGCAACGATCCGCGATGAGAATGGCATTCGCTACATGAATTGCGGCGACTGGGTCGAAAGTTGCACCGCCTTGGTCGAGCACGAGGACGGACGTTTCGAAATCCTGACCTGGACGGGTCCATTGCAACGAACGGAGCCGGTCCCCCGCGTCGCAACGGCGAAGGCCGCTTGATGCGTATCCTCGTCGCAACCGATGCATGGCACCCGCAGGTTAACGGTGTGGTGCGCACCCTGACCATGATGGCGGAAGCCGCAGCGTCGATGGGCGTGGATATCAGCTTCCTCACGCCGCAATCGTTTCGCACCGTCGCCTTGCCGAGCTATCCCGATCTGCGCCTTGCCATTCCAACGCCAGGCAAGATCGCTCGCCTGATCCAGGACGCGCATCCCGATAACATCCACATCGCGACCGAAGGTCCGATTGGAATCTTGGTGCGGCGTTACTGCCTGAAACGGAAAATCCCGTTCACCACCAGCTTCCACACCCGGTTTCCCGAATACGTCTCTGCCCGGTTTCCGATTCCGGAATCATGGGTCTGGGCAGGGCTGCGCTATTTCCACGGTGCCAGTCACGCGGTGATGGCGGCAACCCCGGCGCTGGGGCAGGAGCTTCGTGGCCGCGGCTTCCGCAATGTCGTGTTGTGGCCGCGTGGCGTCGATGCGAAGCAGTTTCGCCCGATGCCGTTCGATCTTGGACTGCCTCGACCGGTGTTCCTGTCGGTCGGCCGCGTTGCTGTCGAAAAGAATCTCGAGGCGTTTCTCGAACTCGATCTTCCTGGCACCAAGGTCGTGGTTGGTGACGGTCCGGCGCGTGCGGAGCTTGAGCAGAAATATCCGAACGCGGTGTTCCTCGGCGCGATGCAGGGCGAGAAGCTTGCAAGCACTTATGCCGCTGCCGACGTGTTTGTGTTTCCAAGCAAGACCGATACCTTCGGCCTTGTGCTGTTGGAAGCATTGGCCAGCGGCGTGCCGGTCGCGGCGCTGCCTGTAACTGGTCCGCTGGATGTGATTGGTGATGCGCCGGTTGGTGTATTGAGCAATGATTTGAAGGCGGCGTGCCTGCAGGCGCTGACGCTCTCGCGCGAGGGCTGCCGCGAGTTTGCCCTGAAGCAGACCTGGGAGGTTTGCGCGCGGGCCTTTATCGACAACGTCAATCAGTTGCGGTCATCGGATCCTGCCAAGGGCGATAAGCTTCGCGGAATATTGGCGCGGGTCCGCACGGCAGCCTAAGGCGTACGCCGAGCCGCGGCTTCCACGCTCGCGGCTTGCCCGGCTGGAAGTCTTGCCTGCACGTCACCGGGCGGGATAAAACCAGCCTATGACCGAGTCTTCTCTTCCGACAATCGCCGATGTCGATGCCGCCGCTCGCGTTCTCGCACCCGTAGCGGTGCGGACGCGCCTGATTTCATCTCCCGCGCTGGACGCTGTCACGGGGGCGCGAGTCTTCCTGAAACCGGAAGTGCTGCAGCGGACCGGGTCGTTCAAATTCCGTGGCGCCTACAACAAGCTTGCGTCGGTGCGCCCCGAGGCGCGCAATGCGGGCGTGGTCGCGTTCTCGTCCGGCAACCATGCGCAGGGCGTGGCCGCAGCGGCGCAAATGCTGAAGATGCCGGCGACCATTGTCATGCCGTCTGACGCGCCGGTCTCCAAGATCGAACGCACCAAGGGCTATGGCGCGGAAGTCGTGCTCTACGACCGCGACAAGGAAGACCGCGATCAGATCGCCCGCGGCATCGCGACAAAGCGCGGAGCCGCGCTCGTTCCGCCGTTCGACGATCCGTGGGTGATCGCCGGTCAGGGGACGGTTGGCCGCGAAATCGCCGAAGATCTCGCCGCCCTCGGCATCGTGCCGGACATTGTCTCCGCGCCTGCATCGGGCGGTGGATTGATGGCCGGGATTGGGCTCGCGACCAAGGCGAAGTTCGCCGATGTTCAGTTGATCACCTCCGAGCCGGCAGGCTTCGACGATCATGAGCGCTCACTGCGCGCCGGGCATCGCGAACCGCATCGCGCCGAGGGCCGCACCATCTGCGACGCGCTGATGGCGTCCATCCCAGGCGAACTGACATTCGCCATCAACCACACGCTCGGCGCGCGCGGCGTGACGGCGACCGATGACGAAGTCGGCAGGGCCATCGCTTTTGCGTTCCGCGAATTGAAGCTGGTGGTTGAGCCGGGTGGAGCGGTTGCGCTGGCGGCTTTGCTTGCAGGCCGCATGGATGCCAAGGGCAAGACCGTGGCGATTGTCCTGTCGGGCGGCAACATCGATGCCGATCTGTATGCGCGGCTGATCCAGGAGAATCCTTGAGGGCCGGATGTCCAGCTGCACTTTTCAGCTAACACCTCTCACAAGGCCTAGCTGAAAAACGCGATCCGTTCGGCGTGGCTCATACGGCGGATGGCTGCGAGCGGGTCGTTACGTGGTGTCTCGGGCTTTGCCACGATGCCGCTCGCGATCAGACTCGCTCCTAGCGAGGCCGGTGGCACGATGGCATCAGGTGTCGCGCCTGCTGCGAAGCTCATCATGTGGTCCGCCACAGAGGTGGGTGGCGTCTCGGCCGCGACAGGCATGCTCGCAGTGGAATAGACAGCTTGTGCGATGGCCTCGCCCAGCATGTTGTCGGGCAGCAGAGTTTTCGCGGACAGGCTCGCTGTCTCATTCGGCGCCACGGGTGGTGCGTCTTCTGAAGACGCCGCGAACGACATGTCCGGTGTCACGCTTAGCTCTGCGGCGGCTGTCGGGGCTGCTACGGCCTCCACAGTCGCGACAGGCTCTGTTGGTTCTTCCGCCGCCATTTCCGCGATCTGCGGCGCATCATCCGATGGCAGTTCGTCTCGTGCGGCAATCTCAATGGTCTCGGAGGCCTGGTCCTGATCGGAGAGAGCGTCGTCGCACGCAGTCTCTTCGATTGCGACATCCGCCATCGCCTCCAGGGATTCGACGACCTGCGGAACGATGGTGATTTCATCAGCGAAAGGGCCGGATGACGTAGATTGAGCTGGATTTTGCTCCAGCTCCGACGTCACAACGTCGGGCTCCGGTGTTGTTTGCTGGACTGTTTCCTCGGCTACCGCCGTTTCAACCATCACGTCGGTTGATGCCGCGATTGCGGCAGATCGCTCCATTTCCGTGGCAGAAACCACGTCCTGCTTCTCGACACTGGTTTCAATATCGCTGCTTGCCTGCACTGGGGAGTCGGCTGAAAGATCGAACAGGCTTTCGTCCAGCGTGATGCCATCACTGGCTTCCGAAGCCGTCGCTTCCGCCGTCACGGGCGGATCTACCGCATCGTCCTGTGCATCAGCCTGTGAGGTGATGTCGGACTGCGAGGCCGCCGGTGTCACGGTCTCCATCGTCTCGACGGTGTCCTGCGACGGAGCGGAGTGCGTGTCGGCTGCTGACGCCGTCGCGGCGTCCATTGATGACGCATCCTCCGGCAACGCGCTCTCCGCCGCAGCATCAAATGCGACGGCGTTGTTGTCATTTGAAACGGGGCTTGAAACGTTCAATGCCTCTTCGACGATCTCACTTGACGCACTTCGCGCTTCGTCGGCGACCGAGGCTGTGTCGGATTGACGGATTTCAGCGCTCTGTTCTCCGGATGCACCGAGTTGATCGATCTGCACAGTCGCCAGATCAAATGCGCCAAGGACGTCATCGCGGAAGCCGCTCGTCGGCATGCGATCACAGGCGGCATTGATGGCGTCGACCTGGGAATCCAGCAGAGAGCAGATGCGGCCGTCCGCACCGGACTCCCGCAGGCCCCAGGCGATTTCGCGGATGACGCGGGCGCATTTGCGCGTGGGTGCCAGGGCCTCATCCATCCGAGTATCGGACAGCGCGGCTTCCGCGCTGTGCCGGGCGGCGGCAATGATGGCCTTGATCGCAGTCAGCGTCTCGGTGAGGTCGGGCGCAGGCTGCGCCGGCGGTTCTTCGGCCCTCAATTCCTTTTGGGCCACCAGCGTCCGCTCGATGCGCGCGACGGCATCGAGCACCAGCGCCGTGTCCGCGTTGCGATTGCGCTTGGTGTATTCCTCAAGAAACCAGCGGCCGCGCGCGGTCTCGACGAACGCCTCGCGAATGGCTTCGAAGTCGGCCTCGGTCGGCGAGGTGGCGCGTGCGGAGATCGGCGACAGGGCGAAAGCGGTGTTGGACATGCAAACCCGGAATTGAGCAGGAGACATTCATACGCAAAACCGGTGTCCATACATCGCGGACACGCGTAGATACGATCAGCACGAACAGCAGCGAATCGCAACCACGTTGAGCACCAGCGAATCACAAAAGCACCCCGCCGGGCAATCCGTCGCGCGTCGATTTGCGATCGGGACCAGCCTGTTTTACGCCTCGACGCTGGGTGTGGTTGGAACATATCTGCCGTTTTTTCCGGTCTGGCTGAAAGCCATCGGCGTCGATGCGTCATGGATCGGCATCATCACGGCGGTGCCGTCGTTTTCGCGCTTCACTATCCTGCCGTTTGTGACGGCCTTCGCCGAGCGCCGGCAGATTTTGCGCGAGACGATGATGGTGATGGCGTTTGTGACGGCGCTGGGGTTCACTGCGGTCGGCATGCTGCATCATCCGCTGGCGATCCTGATCGTGTTTTCGCTGACCGCCTGCACATGGACGCCGCTCGGTCCGTTGACGGATGGCTACGCGCTGAAAGGCGTAGCGCGTTACGGCCTCGACTATGGTCCGATGCGGCTGTGGGGATCGGCCGCCTTCATCGTCGGCGCGATGGGCTGCGGATGGCTAGTCGATATCCTGGATTCGAAGAACCTGATCTGGACCATCGTCGCCGTCGCTTTCCTCAGCGCAACCGTCAGCCTCGGTCTTGTGCCGCTGGATGCGGCGACCAGAGGTGCGGCATCGTTGACGCGCGCCAGCGGATTGCTGCGCAAGCCGCTGTTTCTGTCGATCATCGGCGCCTCGGCGCTGATCCAGGCAAGCCACGCGGCCTATTACATCTTCGCCTCGATCACCTGGCAGAACGCAGGGCTCGGCGGGCTGACCATCGCAGGGCTCTGGTCGCTTGGCGTGTTGGCTGAGATTGTGATTTTCGCCATCTCGCCGCGCTTCACGGTGTCGCCCACGATCCTCATCATCATTGGCGCCATCAGTGGAGTGGTGCGCTGGGTTATCACGGCGCAGGACCCGCGCATCGACGTGCTGACGGCCGTGCAATTGCTGCACGGGCTGACATTCGGCATCACCCAGGTCGGCACCGTCGCGCTGCTGGTGCGCAGCGTGCCGCATCATCTGTTGGCGAGCGCACAAGGCTATCTCGTGGCCACCATCGGTGCGGTCAATTCGCTGGCGATGGTCTTATCCGGCCTGATCTACGCCCGCGTCGGCGAGGGCGTCTACTACGTCATGGCGCTGATGGCGTTGGCCGGCGGCGTTGTCATGGCGGTCGTACGCAGTCGACTCGATGCGCAGCCTTCGCTCTCCGATGAGCGTTTAACCCCATAACCCCGCATCAGGCGGATACACCGTGCTGCCCTCGTAACGCAGGCCGTTGTCGCGGTCCTTGGTCAGCAGCAGCGGTCCATCGAGATCAACCACCCGCGCGTCCTGTGCGACGACCATGGCGGGGGCCATGGCCAGCGATGTCGCCACCATGCACCCGACCATGAGGTCGAAGCCGAGCGCTTTGGCTGCAGCGGCCATCGCGAGCGCCTCGGTGAGACCGCCGGTCTTGTCGAGCTTGATGTTGATGGCGTCGTAGCGTTCGCGCAGTCCTTCCAGCGAGGCACGATCATGCACGCTCTCGTCGGCACAGACCGCGACCGGCCTTGCGATCCGGGCCAACGCCTGATCGTGCCCCGCGGGGAGGGGCTGTTCAATCATGGTCACACCGGCCTCAGCGCAGGCCTCAAGGTGGCGTTCAAGATTGGCCTCGGTCCAGGCTTCGTTGGCGTCAACGATCAGTTCGGATTTCGGGGCGGCTTGCCGGACGGCGGCGATCCGCGCCTCGTCGCCGTCGCCACCCAGCTTGATCTTGAGCAGCGGCCGGTGTGCGGCCTTGGCGGTGGCTTCCGCCATGGCCTGTGGCGTGCCCAGCGAGATGGTGTAGGCCGTGGTGAGCGGGCGGGGGGCGGATGGACCGATCAGGTCCCAGGCCCGCTGCCCGGCTTCCTTGGCCTCCAGGTCCCACAAGGCGCAATCCAGCGCGTTCCGGGCCGCCCCCGCGGGCATACGCTGCTGGAGCGTTTGCCGGTCCATGCCGCCCTGGATGACCGCCTGCATGGCCTGGATCGCCGCGAGTGTTCCCTCGGGGGTCTCGCCATAGCGGGCGTAGGGAACGCATTCGCCACGCCCGGTCTGGCCGGCACGACTTACCTCCGCCACAATCACAATCGCTTCTGTTTTCGCCCCCCGGCTGATGGTGAAGCCGCCGGCAATGGGCCAGCGCTCGATATGGGCGTGAAGCTTCAAGGGCACAGTGATCATTGAAATTGATGCGATTCGGAACAGGCGGGTTGCTTGAGGGGTCTAGTTATGGCTCTTAAAGGCATCCCCGTACAGATTGTTGGCATCATGGTAGGTTGTCCGGATCGACCGGACACACGGATCGATGCAGGAGTTGGCTTTTGAACGGCAATCCCACATTGGAACAGGCGACCGTTGGGGCGAACCTGGCGCTGCGTGCGACCGGCCAATGGACCGTCCATCACGCACCGGCCCTGGAGAAGATCGTCGAGCGCACCGAGAAGCTCAAAGGTCGTCCTCCCGGCGTGGTCATCGACGTCTCGCAGGTATCGCGGCTGGATACGTTCGGTGCGTGGCTGATCGAACGCCTGCGGCGCAGCCTCACGCAGGGCGGCGTTGAGCCGCAGATCGCTGGACTGTCGGAGAATTACGCGAGCCTCGTGGAGGAAGTGCGCCAGGTCAACCCGGGCATCGTCCGGCGCCGCGAACGGCGCGGCCCTCTCAGCGTGCTGGACGCCATCGGCCGCAGCGTCGCCGAACTGGGGAGCACATTGGTCGCGCTGCTCAGTATGCTGGGCGCGATCCTCAATGCCAGCTTTCGTGTTCTTCTGCATCCGACGAGCTTTCGCTTCACCTCGCTGATCCATCACATTGAGCAGGTGTGTTGGCGGGCCGTCCCGATCGTGGTGCTGATCACTTTCTTGATCGGCTGCATTATCGCCCAGCAGGGCATCTTCCATTTCCGAAAGTTCGGTGCCGACGTCTTCGTGGTCGACATGCTCGGCGTGCTGGTGCTGCGCGAGATCGGCGTGCTGCTGGTGGCGATCATGGTGGCGGGCCGTTCGGGCAGCGCCTACACCGCCGAGCTCGGTTCGATGCGGATGCGCGAGGAAGTGGATGCGCTGCGCACCATGGGCTTTGATCCGACCGAGGTTCTGATCCTGCCGCGCATCATCGCTCTGGTCATCTCCTTGCCGATCCTCGCCTTCCTCGGCGGCATGGCGGCGCTCTACGGCGGTGGCTTGGTGGCGTGGGCGTATGGCGGCGTGCAGCCGGAGTCCTTCCTGGCCCGCCTGAAGGAAGCAATCTCGATCAGTCACTTTGCCGTCGGCATGATCAAGGCGCCGTTCATGGCGCTGGTGATCGGCATCGTCGCCTGCGTTGAAGGTGCCGCGGTCAAAGGCAGTGCGGAGTCGCTCGGCCAGCACACCACGGCATCGGTGGTGAAATCGATCTTCTTCGTGATCGTCATGGACGGTGTGTTCGCGATCTTCTTCGCAGCGATCAATATTTAGGGCACGCGATGGCGGCATATTCGGACGATGCGATCATCCGGGTGAGGGATCTCACCGTCAGGCTGAACAACAATCTGATCCTCGATCATCTCGATCTCGATGTCCGTCGCGGTGAAATCCTCGGCTTTGTCGGCGCATCGGGAGCGGGCAAATCCGTGCTGACGCGCACCATCATCGGGCTGATCCCCAAGCTCAGCGGCCGTGTCGAAGTGCTTGGTGTCGACATGGACGCGGCCAATGAAGACCAGCGTCGTGCGGTGGAGCGGCGGTGGGGTGTGCTGTTTCAGCACGGCGCGCTGTTCTCATCGCTGAACGTGCGTCAGAACATTCAGTTTCCGGTCCGCGAGTTCATGAAGGTCTCCGAGCGCCTCCTGGACGAGATCGCGATCGCCAAGCTTGCGATGGTGGGTCTCAAGCCCGAGGTCGCTGAGCGCTATCCGTCGGAACTGTCGGGCGGCATGATCAAGCGCGTTGCGTTGGCACGCGCGCTCGCTCTGGATCCCGAGATCGTGTTTCTCGACGAGCCGACGTCCGGCCTCGATCCGATCAGCGCCGGAGAGTTCGACCAGCTCGTCATGACCCTGCAGCGCACTTTGGGACTGACCGTTTTTATGGTAACGCATGACCTCGACAGCCTTAAAACAGCCTGCAATCGCATCGCAGTGTTGGGCGATCGCAAGGTTCTTTTAGTCGGCACGATGGACGATATGCTGGCCTCGCAGCACCCTTGGCTGCGGGCCTATTTTCATGGCAAGCGCGCCCGGGCCGTAGTTGCGTAGATTCTGGAGTTAAGTCGATGGAAACGAAGGCGAATTTCGTCCTGGTCGGGGCGTTTACGTTGGCTGTGGTAGCAGCCGCGTTCGGCTTCGTTTTCTGGTTCCAGAACCTTGGAGCCGCCGCCCAGCGGACACCGCTGCGCATTGTCTTCGAGGGCGCGGCCTCGGGTCTGCGGACCGGCGGCAACGTCAACTTCAACGGCATCAAAATCGGCGAAGTGACCTCGATCAAGCTTGATGATCCCAAGCGCGTGGTGGTGATCACCAGCGTCGACAAGTCAGCACCGATCCGTAAGGACTCGCTGGTCGGCCTCGAGTTCGCCGGTCTCACTGGCGTGTCGTCGATATCGCTGAAGGGCGGCTCGATCGAAGCAGGCGGTGTGCCAGTGGCCGACGACGGCGTGCCGACATTGACGGCAGATCCCAACGCAATTCAGGACATCGGCGAAGCCGTGCGCGCCACGCTGCAGAACGTCAACAAGCTGGTCACCGACAACCAGGAAGCACTGCGCGTCAGCATGGGCAATCTCGAGGCGTTCTCCAAGAGTCTCGCCAGCAACAGCGCACGCATCGACAGCATCATGGCCGGCGTCGATGCGCTGATGGGTAGCAAGGACGGCAAAGAGGGTGAGTTGCAGCTCGCCGCCAAGTCGTTCCGCGAACTGGCCGAGAATCTCGACAAGCGTTCTGCCGGCCTGATCAGTGACGGTCGCGTCCTGATCGGCGACAGCCGCCGCACGCTGGCCGATATCAGCCGCGCCGTGAATAACTTCGACCGCAATCCGACCCGCGTGCTATTCGGGTCGAGCAACAACGATCAACGCCCGGCAAGTCCGAACGACGCCAACGCGCGGCGGCGATAAGCACGACGAAGCGTTCGTCTGCTGCTGATGTTGTCTGCCAGCGCTCGGGGATTCCTTGTCCGTAATGCTGACTGTTCTTCGCAGCATAGGGCGCTTCCACCCTCATGCTAAAAACGCGCAACTTCGTCGAACGCCTTCCTGTCTGTTTTATCATCGTGCGCGATAACTAACCTGACGGATCGAGATTTTCGTCGGGTGTGTCGCGTGAGAGACAGCCAAAGGCAATGCCTTGTAGTTGAATGAAGCATCATCGGGAAGAACTGGCAGCATTGTTACCCTTTTTCTTTAGGGGGTGTCATGAAGTCGTTCCTTGCAACCGTTGCTCTCCTTGCAGTCTGTGCGAGTCCTACAGCACGTGCCGCGGACATGCCGGTGAAGGCTCCGCCGCCTCCCGCACTGCCTTACAATTGGTCGGGATTTTATCTCGGGGCAAATCTCGGCGGGGCGTGGGCCGGCGGCAGCTTGAACATTCCCGGCAACAATTTCTATGGCGGCCTCACCGAATTCATTGGCGGTGTTCAGGCCGGGTACAATTTCCAGGCCGGTCATCTTTTGTTTGGCGTGGAAGGTGAGTTCGGTGGGGCGACATTTGCTCATCCCGCGCTTCCGACACCGACGCTCGGCTCGGTGAGCCAAAACTGGATTGGAACGGTGGCAGGCCGCATTGGCCTCGTGGAGGATAATTGGCTTCTGTACGGCAAATTCGGTGGTGGCTGGGTGCACAGCAATGCCTCGTTGAACTTTCCCGGCGTCACTTGGCAGGGGTCCAACACCAACTCAGGTTGGCTGGCTGGAGTGGGTGTCGAGTACGGGTTCAAACCGCATTGGACGCTTAAACTCGAATACGATTTCATTGGGCTGGGGAACTGGACCTCGGCTACGGCTCCGCCAATCCAGTTGAACCGCGACCTTCAAATGGTCAAGTTCGGTGCAAACTACAAATTCGAGAGCGGCGGCTCTGAGAGAGCCAAACACACGGACGTTACTAGTTCTGCAAAACCCGCGGACGAAGACCTGGCGAAGAAATCGCAGAACCCGATCGCCGATCTCGTCAGTGTTCCGTTCCAAAGCAACACGAACTTCAACGCCGGGCCGTTCAACCGCACCCAGGAAGTTCTGAACATTCAGCCGGTCGTGCCGCTGCATATCAACGCAGACTGGAACTTGATCTCGCGCACGATCATTCCCTTGATCAGTCAACCCAGCCCGATTCTTAACAGCAACACGAACGGCATTGGTGACATCACTCAGCAGTTCTTTTTCTCACCCACCCATCCGGGCAGTCTGATCTGGGGCCTCGGTCCGGTCTTTACGATTCCATCCGCGAGCGATCCTATCCTTGGACAGGGGAAAGTGCTGCTCGGTCCGACGGCCGTCTTGTTAACAACACCGGGACATTGGGTGATCGGCGTTTTGGTCAACAACCAGTGGTCAGTCGGCGGCAATCCGTTGCGCACGAACGTGAATCAATTTCTTGCGCAGCCGTTTATCAATTACAACATGGCGCACGGGTGGTTCCTGACGACCTCACCAGTTATTACTGCGAACTGGTTGGCGGCATCGGATCAGCGGTGGACTGTACCGATTGGCGGCGGCATTGGTCGCGTGTTCAGGCTAGGTGAACAGCCAGTGAGTGCGTATATCTCCGGTTATTACAACGCAATTAGACCGGATGGCGCGCCGAACTGGCAATTGCGGGCCGAATTGTCGCTGCTCTTTCCCGAAAAATAACGGATCTCCTAAGGGTCAGCACTCTGACCACTTCTATCTATATCAGGGCGTTACTGGTTACGGCTTCTCTTAGAAAGACGAGCCGCAAGCGAACAATCAGTTGAGTTTGTAAAGAGAATTGAAGTGGCTCCGCAGACCGTAGCTCGTATCGATCTTTCACTCAGCAAGGTCCATCATCAGTTGCCAGCGACATATGTCCTCGCATTGATGTCACACCTTTAAACTTTTTCCGCCGGAAACGATCTAAAGAGCGAGTTCATGGCGACGCCTGTTGCAGCCAAGATTGCGGCAACCTAAGCTTTGAGTCTGAAGAACATCCGAAATTACCGCCGGATGGGGAGGGGTCATAAGTCAGTCTTACAGTGCAAGTGTCTTGAAGAATTCGCTCTGAGCTTGGGGAGTTTCTGCAATGACCGTCACTCAGCCTGCGATCCGCAGGATCGCGTTATGCACGACGACTGCCGCCGCTCTCACCTTATGTGCTGAACCTTCACGCGCCGATGAAAACGGAATCTCGTTCTGGGTTCCCGGCCTGTTCGGAAGTCTTGCGGCCGCGCCGCAGGTGCCGGGCTGGTCCATGGGCACGGTGTACTATCACACCAGCGTGGAGGCCTCGGGCAACGTCGCGGCCGCGCGACAGGTTTCAATCGGACAGGTGAACCGAACGGCTAATGTCAATCTGGACCTCACTGTGAATGGCCGCGGCGACTTGGCTTTCATGACACCGACCTATACCTTTGCGACACCAGTGCTCGGTGGCCAGTTCGCGGTCAGTATGCTCGGTATCTTCGGTCAGACGCCGACCAGCCTTGCCGGTACCTTGACAGCTTCCGTTGGTCCGTTCACCGCGACGCGAAGCGGCATTCTCAGCGACAGAACGGTCTCTGTTGGCGACCTTTATCCGATGGCATCGCTGCGCTGGCACGACGGCGTTCACAACTACATGGTCTATGGCACCGGTGATATCCCGGTCGGGTCCTATGACTCCATGCGGCTTTCCAATATCGGCATCGGCCACGGCGCGATCGATTTCGGTGCTGGCTACACCTATCTCAATCCGGCGACCGGCCTTGAGTTCTCAGGTGTTGGCGGCTTCACCTACAACTTCAAGAATCCTTCGACGCAATATCAAAACGGTGTCGACTTTCATTTCGACTGGGGGGCGTCGCACTTCTTCTCCAAGCAGCTCTTTGCTGGTCTTGTCGGCTATGCGTATCAGCAGGTTACCGATGACACCGGCGGCAACCCGCAGTTCGGTGGCTTCAAATCACGGGTTCTCGGCATCGGCCCTCAGATTGGATATTTGTTCCCGGTGGGGGATATGCAGGGCTACGTGAACCTCAAAGGCTATGGCGAGTTCGATGCCGCCAATCGTCCGTCGGGCTGGAACGTCTGGCTGACGTTTGCGATTTCGCCAGAGGCGCCCAAATCAACTGTTACACCGACGAAACATCTCGTTTCGAAGTAGGTCGTCGTTGATCTGATCGAGGCGTCGCCACCGATGATTGAGCCATTCTGCAAATAAAAAACGGAGGCTGTGAAGCCTCCGTTTTTTTCCGTCCGCTTGCTTGCGGAAAATTATCCAAGCCGTCCGGCGGCGTGAGCGAGCAGGGTGTAGACCAGACCAGTTTCCGAGACGAGATGGTTGCGCAGCGCTGCCGGTCCACGCTCATCACGCGAAACTTCGTCGAGCAGGCGCTCGAACTCGTTGATGTAACGGTCGACCGTCTGTTTGAAGTTGCGATCGGCGCGATACTTGCGTGCGACTTCGTCGAAGGCCTTCTGGCCTGCGGGCGTGTAGAGCCGCTTCGAGAACGCCTTGCGCTCGCCGCGCTGATAGCGATCCCACATCTCGACGGCGAGGTCGCGATCGAGCAATCGGCCGATGTCGAGCGACAGTGCCTCGAGCGGGTTGCTCGCGGGACGGGATGATGGCGCCGGGCCGCGGCTGCGCGAACCGTCATCGGAGTCGGAACGGTTCAGCAGTTCGGTCAGCCATCCATCGCGACCGTTGTCGCCCGCAGTCGGACCGACGGCCGGTGGTTCGGTGCGGCGTGGCGCAGGGGCCGGTCCGCCGAGGTCCGGGAGCGGCAAGCTCGACGCGCTGGTGACATCGCGCGGACGAGGAGGCGGCGCTGGCGTGGGGGCCGGACGCGAGATGCTCTCGTTGCGGACGTTGGACGCCGCCACCATCAGTTCGTCCTCGCGCTGGCTGGAACGGCTGGTTGTGGTCGCGACATCCAGACCTTTGCCATGGCGTGCGACGATGCGATTGAGTTCGGCCAGCGCCTCGATCTGATCGACGATGACCTTGCGCATCTGCGCGGTGCTTTCGGCTGCCTCCTGCGGCACCTCGAGTACGCCGCGGCGCAGTTCGGTGCGGGTCGAGTCGAGTTCGCTGTGCAGGTCGGACGCCATCTGCTTCATGCTGTGCACGATCGAAGCGAACTTGTCGGCGGCCTGACGGAACATGGCATCCGCTTCGCGAGTGCCCTGTTCGTACAGTTCAGCCATGGCTTCCGACGTCTGACGGCGTTCGCCTTCGACTGCGGAGCGGACCGCTTCGAACTGACGGCCGATTTCGGTCGCACTGGTTCCTGCGGTCTGCGCGACCACCTGGGCGATATCGCGGGCCCGCGCTTCAGCGGCCACCAGCGAGTCGTCCAATAGTCTGGTGAAGCGCGACAGACGTTCGTCGAGGTCGTAGGTACGCAGGTCGATGGTTGCCACAAGCTGTTCCAGCATCGCGTTGCGCTCGGAGAGCGAATCGCTGGCGCGGCCATTGCTGTGCTCGACCATGCGCGCAGCTTCCATGAGCGAATGGCCATGGCTGTCGAACTGCGAGGCGAGGGAAGAGAGGTTCTCCAATGCGCCTGCCGTCTTGGCGTTGAACAGGCTGAGCTGCTGTTCCAGTGCACCGGTGGACTCGCCGTTGCGGGCGGTGACGTCATTCATCGTCGAGACGAATTCGGCAACGCGCGTGACGAGGGTCCGCTCGAGCGAGTTGAGGTTCTCGTGGGCGCCCGTGAGCACTTCCTGCAGCAGGATGTTGCCTTCACGCAGCCGCTCGAACAGCGCAAGGGTGTCAGTCCGCAGGATCTTGCTGGTGTCCTGCAGCTCGGTGATGGTGGCGGTCGCCACCTGGCGCGACTGGTCGATCGACGAACGCGATGTCTGCTCGAGATCCTTCAGCGACTTGTTGACGGCGCCGATCGCGATTTCGCTCGCGGTGTTGATCTGGCGGGCGAGGTCGGAGCTGCTGTTCATCATCGCGACGGTGAAAGCACCGCCCTGGTTCTCGATGGACTTCAGCGCGGACTCGGCTGCGTTATGGATGACGGACGAGATATCCTCGGCCTTCAGTGCAAGGGCATCGACCAATGCGCCGCGCTTGCTGTCGACCAGCTGGGCGAGCTGTTCGGTGCGGGCACGCACGCCATCGGTAATCGCCTCGACCTTGCCGTTCAGCGTCGAGCCGAAGCGATCGGTGGAAACCACGATGGTGCGCTCGATTTCCGCGGAGGCCGTCTTGACCTGGCTGGTCGCGGTGGTCGACGCGGTAATGATGGTGCTTTCCGCTTCGCGCGCGGTGGTCTGGATGCTGCGCTCCAGTTCGTTCGAAGCGTTCTTGAGCTGTGCATGCACTTCGCCCGAGACGGTCTTCAGCTGCGAACCCACTTCGCCTGAGACGGTCTTGAGTTGCGAGCTCACTTCGCCCGAGATGCCCCGCAGGTGTGTACCGACTTCGCCGGACACGCTCTTCAGCTGCGCACTGACCTCGCCGGAGAGGCTGATCAGCGACTGTTGCGCGGTGCGGGCGCCGCCCTGAACCGTTTCGGTGGTGGAGGTCATCAGGGTGGTGAGGGCGCGTTCGGCTTCCTCGACGCGGACCTTGATCGCGCTTGTCATTTCTTCCGCACGGGAGACCAGCAGATCGGCTGCATTCTGTCCGTTGAAGGTGACCCGGTTCGCTGCGGCTTCGACGCGGGTATCCAGCAGCGTTTCGAACTGGAGGATGCGAGCGCCGATATCGGTCGTGACCGAGCCGATGCGGTATTCGAGACCATTCTGGATCTCCGATACGCGCTCGTTCATCTGGCCGGCGATACCGTCGAAATGCGAACTCAGGGCTCCCGTGACGTTTTCAACGTGGCTGGTCATTGCAGTCGTGATGCTGTTGGCATGCACGCTCATTGCACCGGTCAGCTGTGCCGCACGACCATCGATCGTGTCAGCGATGATGGAAGAGCGATTTGCGACAGCGTCCGTGAACGCGACGGCGCGCTGCTCGAACGAGTCGATGATCGCCTGGGTACGGTAGTCGGCGACATTGGCAAGCGTCGTCGTGCGCTCGTCCAGTGTCTCGGTGATTGCCGCGGTGCGTGCTTCGACCATGTTCGCAAACGAGATGGTGCGGTTGTCGAAGGTCTCGGCGATGGCGGCGGTGCGGGCGTCGACGATCGTCGTCAACGCGGCGGTGCGGACGTCGAACGTGTCCGTCATGGCCTCGGTGCGCGCATCGACGATCGCGGTAAACGCGGCGGTGCGGCTATCGAGGGCGTGGACCACGGCAGCGGTGCGGGTATCGACTGCCTCAGCAAACGCGGCGGTGCCGCCTTCGAGCTTCTCGGTGATGGCAGCGGTACGGGCGTCGACCACGTCCGTAAACGCAGCGGTGCCGCTCTCGATCTTCTCAGTCACGGCCGCAGTGCGCGAGTCGATGGCGTTCTTGAATGCCGCGGTACGGCCATCCATGACCTCAGTGAAGGCGAGGGTGCGGCCGTCGACGATTTCGGTGAACGCGGCGGTGCGACCATCGATCGTGCTGGTGAAACCGGTCGTGCGGCTATCGATCGTCTGCGCGAATGCGGAGGACTGACGTTCGATGGTCTCGGTGAATGCCGTGGTCCGGTTATCAATAGTGTCTGCGAACGTCGATGCCTGCTGGTCGATGGTCGCGGTGAACGCAGCCGTACGGGTTTCGAGGGTGTCGGTAAATCCGGCGGCCTTCGAGCCGATGGTTTCGGCAAACGCCGTCGCGCGGGTGTCGAAGGTTTCTTCGACGGCCTTGAGGCTGCCCGCGACGGTCTGGTCGAGTTGGGTGACCTTGGACGAGAACGACTCGTCGAGGGTCGAGACGCGCGTCTCGACCACGGTCTGGAAGTTGGACAGGCTTTCATCAAGCCGGGTGTGGAGTTTTTCGCCATGCTCCGTGACGCGGGTATCGAACGTGTCGACGTAGCCCTTCAGGCTGTCGGCGATGCCCTGCGTATGCTGACCCATACGCTCGACGATCTCGCCGCCGTAGGTTTTGACGGTGCGGTCGAATTCCGCAACGTGACGGGTAATGAGGGCGCCGAGCGTGCCGCTATCGCGGGCGAACTTCTCCGCGAGCTCAGCACCCTGTTCGCGGACGAGTCCTTCGAACGAGTTGATCTGGCTGCTGAGCGTCTCGTGCATGCTCTCGGTGTGACCGACGACTTTCTCGACAAGCGAGTTGACCGAAACGTCCAGCGTCTCGCTGGCTTTGTCGCCGCTCTCGAGGACGTGCTGAGCAAGACGGTTGCCTGCGTCGTCGAGCTTGGCCGCGAGGTCGTCGCCGCGCAGGTCGAGTTCGACCAGCAGGGAGTCGCTGGATGTCTTGAGGGCGTCGTAAATCTTCTCGGCGCGGTCCGACACGTTGGCGATGATGTCTTCCGTCCGCGTGGTGATGCTCTCGACGAGCGACTCCGAGCGCTCTTCGAACTCGGCGGTCATCTTGTCGATGCGCTCGTTGAGCATGTCATGGACACGGTCGGCGAGGTCAGCGAATTCATCGTGGACGTGGCCGGTCTTGAAATTGAGGCTGGCGGTCAGCCGCTCGCTGGCGTCGAGCACGCTGGCGGCAGTCTGAGTGCTGGTTTCTTCAAGACGGTCGAGCAGGTCGCCGCCACGTTCGCCAAGGGCAACGATCACGGTATCGCCGGCGTTGCTAAGCGCACGCGTGATATGTTCGCTACGTTCCTCGAGCGCACCGGTGATGCTCTGTGCGACCTCATCGACGCGTGCGGCGATCGCGTCACTGATCAGCGCGATATCCTGGCGCAGGTCGATCTGCACGCCGGAGATGGCATTGCGGACCTGCTCGGCCTGACCGACGAGGTTGTCGCGCTGAACCGCGATATCTTGGAGCAGGGCGCGCATACGCACTTCGTTGTCGCTGTAGGCGCGTTCGAGCGAAGAAACTTCGTTGGCGACCAGGGCTTCGAGTTCGCCGGCGCGTGCGATCGCGCGCTCCACGCCGTCACCCATCGCCGCGACCTCGCGGCGAATGGCCTGACCCACAGTGACCATGGCGCTGCTCGCGACGTGCTCGGGCTCGGAGAAGCGGACGGCCATCTGCGCCATCGACTCCGCGATCATGCTCAGTTCCTGACTGCGCCAGGCAATGCTGGCGAGCGAATAGAACAGCACCAGAGGGGCGACGAACACGGCAGCGAGGCCGACGATCGCAAGAACGCCGCCGCTCTGACCGACGATGGATTCGAGCGCGGGCATGAAAGTGTATGTCAGGAAGCCGGCGCCGACGATCCACAGCGCGGCAAACACCATCGCCAATGTATAGGCGTTACGGCGGGGACGGCCGCGTTGAATGGTCTGGAGAAGCGAGCCGATCGCTTCGCGGTCGTCGTTGGCGGGATGTGTGTCGAAACGGGACTGCTCAGGACCGCGCGTTTCGGGGCCACGTACATCGAGGTCCGACGCACCGAAGGAAGGGCCCCGCGCGATATCGTCCCGGCCGTCATTATTCGGTGAGGGATCATTGATATTCAGGGCATCCTGAATCGCCGAGAGCGCAACTTCGGTTGGGTCCTTGACCTTCGGATTTTTTGCCATGTGCCGTCTACGCCCTTGTTTTTACTCATTCGAGGGCACGCCGCAGGTCGCGGCCGGTCGCTCGTCCCGAATGTTGCCCCGATACTTCCGATCAACGCGAAAGTTGAATTCGCCGACTGTCCCGCTTGTCCCGTATTTCCCCAAACATCCTATTGGCTCGGCCGGTCGAATGAAATGGCAGGAATTAAGAACATTTTAATCATCGTTAACGCCAACGGCCGTAACCCGCTCCAGCTTCTTGTAATTTGCGCCTCCCTGAGCCCGATCCGGGCGAAAAAGTGGCGCAAAAACGGCGAAATAGCGGCGATCGACTGAAACGTTCCGTTAACCATTACTGTGATTGTCTCACGATGATTCCCGGCATCGGACGGTCCGAGAGCCGCGTGTGATTTCCGGGGTTACCATGTCGCCTCATATGGAGCGCCTGAACTGGATGCCATCGCCTCCGCTGGTTCCCGAGGATTCGCCGATCGATGTCCAACATCTCGGGCGCATGACGCTCGGTGAGCCTGATCTCGAAATAGAAGTCCTCGCACTTTTCTCGGCACAGAGTCACGACCTGATCGCGCGTCTGGCATCAATGCCTGTGGATGCCGCGGCACTCGCCCACACCTTGAAAGGATCCGCGCGTGCGATTGGCGCTTTCCGGGTGGCTGACGCTGCCCTGGGGCTTGAAACTGCCATGCGGAACAACGGCGATCTCTCCTATGCTCTTTCCAGCTTGCAGGATGCGGTCGCAGAGGCGCGGGCGACGATCGACCGGATGCTGAACCGTTCCTGAGGTCGAAATCGGTCTTCAGATATCCCCTGCGCGAGTAGAGTGGATTTAACGTCAGTCTCCTGTTTGCAGCGAATCGCTGTTCGAACGATAGGATCGGACCACTGGCGTCCGGGAGATTGACCCGGTATACGACTGCTCCATCCTCTTTTTTCCCGCGCAGCACGAGCAATCATGGTCAAGATCAACTTCACCGATCACGCAGGCACCACCCGTACCGTTGACGTCGAGGCCGGCGCGACCGTGATGGAAGCTGCGATCCGCAATGCTGTTCCCGGGATTGAAGCCGAATGCGGCGGTGCCTGTGCTTGTGCGACGTGCCATGTCTACGTCGATGAAGCCTGGCGCGAGAAGGTCGGCGCTCCGACGCCGATGGAAGAAGACATGCTCGATTTTGGTTTCGATGTACGCCCGAACTCGCGGCTGTCGTGCCAGATCAAGGTGACCGAAGAGCTTGACGGTCTCGTTCTCACGACGCCGGAACGCCAGGCGTAATTACGCGACCTTCACAGCGTCACATCGGCGGCGATTTTCTCGGCTCGCAATTCATTGGGTGTCATGCCGTAGGTTTGGCGGAAGACACGGTAGAACGTCGCCATGCTGTCAAAGCCGCAGGCATAGGCGACGTCGGCAACAGGCCGCGTGGACATTACGCCCAGCATCACGCGCCTCGCTTCCGTAAGCCGCAGCGCCATCAACGTCCGCGCAAAGCTGCGCCCCGTTGGTTCGAACAGAAGATGCAGTTGCCGGACGGAAATCCCGAGTTCAGTCGCAACCGCGAGCGGTGACAAACCTGGACGATGCAGGTTTTGCGCGAGCACACTGGTCGCCGCCTTCAGAACCCCGGAACGCAATGCCGCGCGGCTTTCCGGCGATCCGGGCGCAACGCGGTTGCGCGCCAACAGTGCCAGCTGCGCCAGGTGACCGACATCCTGATCGAAGTCGGCGTCGGGATTTTCAGTTGCGCTCGCGGCAAGTGCGGCCAGCGATGCCGCGATTGCCATTTTCAGACGCGGGTTATCGCGCAGCAGTGCCGGCGGCAGTCCCCGCGCCGGACGCGCGAACATCTCGCGGCCGGCCAACGGAATTTTCAGGATGCGGAGGTCGAAACCATGAGCCGTGGTTGGCGCTGTCGTATAAGGCAGGTCCGAGTGGCTGATGGCCAACTCGCCCGCAGCTATCGTGAATTCACCTTCGCCTTTGCTGTTGAACCAGCTTGCCCCACCAGTCTGCTGGTAGATGCAAAGGCTGTCGCTGGAGGTGCGTGAAATGTCCCCGGCGCCCCTGGACACCAGGTAGGGACTGGCCCGCATGTTCGACAGAATCGAGTCGCTCACGGAGACGGCAGAAAAACGTCCTCGAAAGTGGGCTCTATGCCTGGGATCGAGCGAGATCGTGACGCCAAACAGGTTGCGGGCGCGCACCTCGCACCAGTGGTCGAAACGCTCATGGGGCCGAAAATCGTCGGTGGAGAAATTAATCATTGCCCATCGCACCAGCGACGATCACACACGGAGGAGAACCTTACACCACGTTACGGTGCTTGTCCGCAGCGTTTGCCAGATTCTCCGCGGACGAGCCTTACAAATTATGGCCGTCCCGGGCGGTCACGCCCCGCGCAGCATCCAGGGCTGAAATTTCTCGATGATCTCGGCAGGCAGCGGAGCCGGCTTACGGGTGTCGGCGTCCAGCAAGACCGTCACCGCTTCGGCGGATGCCGCGCATTTCCCTTCGGAAAACACCACCTGCCGGTAGGAAACGGACGTCTTGCCGATCCGGCTGACGCCAAGGCCCATTTCGATTGTTCCAGGCCAGCGGACTTCCGCGCGAAAGTCGATGGCCAGATGGCCCAGCACCCAGCTGAACCCTTCCGGCATCAGGCCATAGGCCGGATTGCGGATCAGCGTGACCCGTCCGGTTTCGAAATAGCTCGCATAGACTGCGTTGTTGACGTGATGCTGAGGATCGAGGTCTGCAAAACGCACATTGTCATCGATGCGGAACGGATAGTCTTCCAGGCGGAAAGTGGGGACAGGGTGGATCGGTGCGTTCACAATGGGGTCTCCAGGATCCCAGCCCCATACAGGGAAATGTCAGGGTCTCACAAGGCGTTATAGCGCCCATCCGCTCCAATTATTCCTTTCCCCAAGGTGTCGTCTTGGCTAGACAAATCGATGAAAACCGGGTGTTTTTCGCATCCTTGCGTCCCGAACACCCCTCAACCAATGAAGAATGCGCATGACTGACACGATCAAAACCGACGTCCTGATCATCGGCGCTGGCCCATGCGGGCTGTTCGCCGTTTTCGAATTGGGGCTGCTCGATATGAAAGTGCACCTGATCGATATTCTCGACAAGCTGGGTGGCCAATGCGCGGAGCTTTATCCCGAGAAGCCGATCTACGACATTCCGGGCATCCCGATGGTCACAGGGCAGGGGCTGACCGAATCCCTGATGGAGCAGATCAAGCCGTTCAATCCGACGTTTCATCTCAACGAGATGGTCGAGAGCATCGAAAAGATTGGTGATCCGTTGTTCCGTGTCACCACCGATGCAGGGCAGGTGTTTGAAGCCAAAGTGGTGGTGATCTCGGCTGGGGGCGGATCGTTCCAGCCGAAGCGACCGCCGGTGCCCGGCATTGAAGCCTATGAAGGCACGTCGGTGTTCTACGCCGTACGCAAGATGGAACAGTTTCGCGGCAAGGACCTGCTGATCGTCGGCGGTGGCGACTCCGCGCTTGATTGGACGCTCAACCTGCAGCCGATCGCGCGGCGCGTGACGCTGCTTCACCGCCGTGACGATTTCCGCGCAGCCCCCCATAGCGTCGAGCAGATGCGTGCGCTGGTTGCCGCCGGCAAGATGGATCTGAAGATCGGGCAGGTCACCGAGCTCGAAGGCCAAGACGGGGTGCTGTCGGCCGCGCTGGTGAAGGGCAATGACAACGAGATCACGAAAGTCGATTGCAATACCATACTGCCGTTTTTCGGATTGACGATGAAGCTCGGTCCGATCGCCGACTGGGGCGTGAAGCTCGAGAACAATCTCATTCCGGTGGATACCGAAGCGTTCGAGACCAACGTGCCGGGTATCTTTGCCATCGGCGACATCAACACTTATCCCGGCAAGCTGAAGCTCATCTTGTCCGGCTTCCATGAGGGAGCGTTGATGGCGCAAAAGGCGCATCGCTACGTCTACCCGGACAAGCGGCTGGTGTTCCAATACACGACCTCATCGTCGAGTCTGCAGAAGAAGCTCGGCGTGAATTGATCGCGCTCGCGTCATCGTGTCACATAAATTCGGTCCTGCATGATTTAATCTGCCCGTCGTCCCAACCGGAGAGGACTGCGATGGGTTTCTACGATCGATACGTCGGGCCGCGCATCGTGAGTTGCCTGTGCTCGCTGGAAGACGTGACTGAGCAGCGGCGCCTTGTGCTTCCGAAAGCGCACGGTGTCGTGCTCGAAGTCGGGATCGGCTCAGGCCTCAACCTGCCGCACTATGATCCCTCGAAGGTCAAGCGTGTGATCGGCGTCGATCCTGGTGAGGGCTTCCTGGCGCTTGGCAAGGAACGTAGCAACAATGCGCGGGTCCCGTTGGAGTTGATCCAGGCGCCGGCGGAGAAGATCCCACTCGACGACAATATCGCGGACACTGCGGTGCTGACCTACACGCTCTGTTCGGTCTCGGATCCGCAACAGGCGTTGCGTGAAATTCGCCGGGTCCTCAAACCGGACGGCACATTGATATTCTGCGAGCATGGCAAGGCAGACAATGCATCCGTCATACGTTGGCAGGACCGTCT
Source organism: Bradyrhizobium sp. SYSU BS000235 (assembly GCF_049747295.1). Taxonomy (NCBI): domain Bacteria; kingdom Pseudomonadati; phylum Pseudomonadota; class Alphaproteobacteria; order Hyphomicrobiales; family Nitrobacteraceae; genus Bradyrhizobium; species Bradyrhizobium sp. SYSU BS000235. Next base: position 677,917 of record NZ_JBMHJM010000001.1, on the reverse strand, counting down.
CAATCCGATCTGGAACGTGCTTGCGTGCGGCTGCAACCTCAACCGCGATACGGTCGGATTGCTCGCAGGCGCAGGCTTTCAGATCGGGGAGATTGAGCGCTTCTATCTGCCACGCACGCCCAAGCCGGTCGGCTTTCATTGCCGCGGCGTCGCCTCTCCAAGCGCCTAAGGCTTGGCTTGGGAAAAGGCTTGGCTCGGGAAAAGGTTTGGCTCGGGAATTGATCTGCAAGCCAGCCACCTTTCACGCCGGCTATGAAACTCCGGTCGTGCAGTCATTCGCGATTGCCGTGGCTCGGCGGTTTACTTCAGGGCACATCTCCACTCTATAAGTCGCGCTCGACTCTCCGAGATCGCAGGAGCAATGAAGAATGCCTGATCTGTCCAAGTTTCCGATCACTGCAAGATGGCCGGCCAAACATCCCGATCGCCTGCAGCTCTACTCGCTGCCGACGCCGAACGGGGTCAAGGTCTCGATCATGCTGGAAGAGATCGGGCTGCCATACGAACCGCACACCATCAACATCGGTAAGAACGAAACCTGGACGCCTGAATATCTCGCTTTAAATCCAAACGGCAAGATTCCTGCGATCATCGATCCGAATGGCCCGAACGGCACACCCTTCGGATTGTTTGAATCCGGCGCAATCCTTCTCTACCTCGCTGAGAAGACCGGCAAGCTGCTGCCGAGCGATCCGGCGCTGCGTTATGAAACCATTCAATGGGTTTTCTTTCAGATGGGAGCCGTCGGGCCGATGTTCGGTCAGGTCGGCTATTTCCATAAGTTCGCCGGACGTGAGATTGCCGACAAGCGCCCGCTGCAGCGTTACCAGGACGAATCCAAGCGTCTTCTCGGCGTATTGGAGACGCGGCTCGAAGGCCGCACCTGGATCATGGGTGACGACTACACGATCGCCGATATTTCGTTGTTGGGGTGGGTGCGCAATCTCGTTGGTTTTTATGAAGCGCGTGACCTTGTTGATTTCGACAGTTTAAAACGGGTGCCGGGGTGGCTGGAACGTGGACTTGCGCGCCCAGCCGTGCAGCGCGGCCTGGAAATTCCGCCGCGGCCATAGCGAAGACGCGGGCTACACCGCCATGTCGGTGTCGCGCTGATCGCGTCAGCGCGGCATCCCGATGGGCGCGATCGGTTCGCTGGTCACAGTCGGTGCCGCACCGCCCAGGCCAAGGACTGCGGTGGTCGCCTGCAGGGCCGCATCCGCCATCGCAGCTTGACCTTCCGCCGTGGGATGGATGGCGCCGCCATAGACCGCGGAGAGTACGCCCCACGTGGCGTCGTGGATGTCGCCTGGTTGATCGGCCGGAGTTCTTGCCGCCTGCGGATAAGTCATTGCGGCAAAGTAGCTGTCATTCGCATCGCGGATCCAACGTGCGCGCGGCGAATAAGCACGGAAGTCGCTTGCAGCTTGTCCGCAGACCAGCGGATTGTTCGCTGCGTTGACGATATCAGCAACGAAACTGTCGCCGGTGGCTGAGAAGCATTGCTGGTCGAACTGCGGGTCGGTCTGCGCGCGTGCACAAAAACCATGGTTCGCGAATGCGGCCTGATGCTGATCCACGAAGGTCATGCGGTCGCGGCTGCGATCCCCGCACAGCACGCCGCCTTCGCATAGTGCGAGATTCTTGAGCTGCGGGAGAAACTCGCTCTCGACAAAATTCGTAACCTCGGCGAGACGCTGCGGGTTTGCATTGAAGGACGGATGAATGTCGAAGCCCGCGCGGCCACCAGGGCACGGCGCTCCGTTGCTGAGGGCGGGGTCGGCGTAAGCAACATAGACCACGCGCGAGAGGTCGCCGCCGACGAGCGGTTTCAGCGCCTTGCGCAGTTTGCTGAATCCCTGCGGGAGGTCGCGGCGCAGGCTCGTACGTGACTCCTCAACTGAACCGAGCACGCCCGTGCGCCGGGACAGCGCTCTTTCGGCGCCGCTGTCGACTATCACATCGGCAACGAGGCCGGAGAAGTTGATGTCGTTCGCGCCAATCGAAAGCAGGAGAAGATCGAGCCCACGGCTCGGCTGCCGGCGTACCGCCGCGGTCAAGGCCTCACGCAATTCTGCGATCTGTCCATTGACCGTGCCGGCGCAGTTGAGGCCGTTCCGTGTGATGGCGCATTCTCGTGCCCGCTGAGATCCGAACAATCCATCCGCGATGGTCGCACCTGTGCAGGCGAGCGGCAGGTATGTCACCGCGATTTGCGGATTTTGCACGGCCAGCGCGATCGCGGTTCGGGTCTGGTAGCTGTAAAGCGACCGGTGACAGGCAGGGTTCAGCCACTGCGCTCCGGCACGCTGCCATTTCTGGAGGCTGGTGCCATCAGACGTGTCGCAAGCCCGCGCGCCCTTGAAGCCCGCGCGTCCGGGCCGGAAATACATTCCAGCTGCCCCGCCGAGATAGGAGCGAAAGCAAAATCCATTGTCGGACAGTGCCACCGGGCGATCCGGATTGCCTTCGCCCGAGGCTATGGAATCTCCCAGGCCCGCAATGAAGATGTCGCGCACCTCAATGTCGGTGCTGACGCGCTGCGGGGCATCGGGTCCACTTGATACGTCGACCGTCACTCTGGTCGGACGCCCGTATCGCACCCGCAGATTGATCGGCTCGTTGCAGTCGAGGGTCGATTGTCGCGGTGGCGGTTCGCCGTCGTCGAACGACCACGCACAGGTCGCCCCGACCGGCACCGCACCACTCAGGTGGACCGTCACCGGGTGATCGAGCGGCGTAAGATAACTTTCCTTCACGCCATCGCGCGTACAGGGCTCGTTGACCCGTCCGGACGGATCGATGCAAAGCCTGCCGACGGTGTTGCGCGCCCAGCCGCGACCATCGCTTTGTGTCGCAAGCATCTGTTCGGACGCGAGGATGCTGCGGCCACTGAGGGCTTCGACCTGAAGCTGGAAGTCGCGCTCTTCGCGAAACAGGCGAAAGCGGTTGCGGACTTCCCACGAGATTTGCATTCCCGTGTCAGCCGGCGGGGTAAGAGCGATCTGAGCTGTAGCTTGTCGATCCGGGAACGCAAAAAACGCTGCGATCAGGGAAAATAAGCCAAGAGATAAGCGGATAGCACGCGAGTGGATCATGCCTGTTTGAAGCCGAAGGATGGGGCCAAAATGTGGGAAGATGCGGAAGGGTAGGCGCACACCGTTTATCCCACAAGGCTCATCTTTGGCCCCGTTATTCAGCCGCCTGCTTGGTGGGTTTCACGGATTGGGGGGTTGTTTTTGCCACAGCGGTGGCGGGCCGCAGTTTCCGGTTCTGCAACCAGGGTTGCAACGCGCTGAGCCACAATTCGCGGAAGCCGAGGATGGTGATCGACATCGCAAACGGGATCAGGAAGTAGAGAATGCGGAACACCAGCAGCGATGCCAGCAGCTCTTCCTTGCCCAGCATGGGCAGACCGACCAGCATGGCCGCGTCGAACACGCCAAGGCTGCCTGGGGCGTGGCTCGCAAATCCGAGCAGGGTCGCGAGAATGAACACGACCGACAGCGTGACGAAATCGAGATCGGGGTTTGAGGGGGCGAGCAGATACATCGCGAACGCGCAGAAGCCCAGATCGACAACGCCGATCAGGATTTGCAGTCCGGTCAGCGGAGCAGAAGGTAATATGACCTTCCAGCCGTCCTTGCCGAGTTCACGGCGGCCGTGGCCGGTTGCGATCCACGTCAGGTAAATGCCGATGCCGGCGAGTAGTCCGACACCGATGAACTGATTGATCGTTTCCGGCAGGAGGTCGATCGCGGTGGCAGCCTGAGGATGCCATATCATGCCGATGCCGAGCACGAACGTGTTGCCGAGCCAGAATGTCAGGCCTGAAATGAAACAGATCTTGGCGACGTCGATCGCCGTCAGCCCCCAGTCTGAATAAATCCGGAAGCGGATTGCACCGCCGGTGAAGACCGTTGCGCCGATATTGTGGCCGACTGTGTAGCTGGTGAAACTGGATAATGCGGCGATCCGGTATGGCACGTGCATCTTGCCGATGGTGCGCAACGCAAACAGATCATAGAAAGTCAAGGTAAAGAATGCGCAGAGCACGCATAGCGCGGCCATTGCGATCTGACCGTGTGACTTCTCGGCGAGCGCCGTCAGCACGACAGCCGTATCCACACCCTTCAGAGTATGGACGAGGTGCATGATAGCGATCGTCACGATCACAAGGCTTGCGGCAATTCCGAGCCGTTTCCAGCCAATCCGTTCCTTGAAAACACGCCCGAACGTGTTCAGCAATCGTTGCATTCATCCTCCCGGCGGGGCGCGACGTTCATATAAGCCGATTGAGGCGACAGTGAGCAAGCGGCTGCGGCAAATGTCATACGCGAAATCTCATACTTGGAAAATAGGCGGTTGTGCAGTGCCACCGGACCCCTGCGACGAAGGGCAGCGTTGCCGCCGTCACATACATTTCACACCAGAATAAGCCATTCGAATAAGCCGTTGCATCACTGATATAGGCGCCAAATCGTGGGTTGCGACAGGGCTAGACGCGATTTTGCGAAAGGCCGTTCCAGAGTTTCGCAGGAACATACGCGGATCGTCCCGGTTGACCAATACATCAAAAACGACGCTGTCTTTTGATCGTGTTCCGCCACGATGAAAGTGCCGCGTTGGTTAATTGAGGAGGATCGCGATGGGATTGTTTACGCGAGACATCAAGACCATGGATGACCTGTTCGTTCACCAGCTTCAGGACATCTATTACGCTGAGAAACAATTGGTGAAGGCGTTGCCGAAAATGGCGGAGAAGGCCAATGACAATCAATTGAAACAGGGCTTTCTGGGACATCTTGAGCAGACAAAGGGTCACGTGACACGGCTTGAGCAGGTTTTCCAAATGCACGGCATCGCGCCGAAGGCAGTCACGTGCCCTGCCATCGATGGCATTATTGAGGAAGCCGACGAAGTCACGGGTGAAGTCGCGGACAAGCAGGTTCTTGACGCTGCTCTGATCAATGCCGCGCAAGCGGCAGAGCACTACGAAATCACACGCTACGGCACGCTCGTGACATGGGCCAAGCGATTAGGCCGCAACGACTGCGCAGCGGTTTTGCAGAAAACGCTGGACGAGGAAAAAGCGACCGACAAGAAACTGACGCAGCTTGCAGAAAGCGGCATCAATCTGAAGGCTGCAAGCTAATAGAGCAAGAAGAAACGCCGCGGCTTTTAGCCGTGGCGTTTTCGTATGGACGGTCGAGCTATTGATGCTTAGGCCCGGCGAAGGGCGAAGTGTGCACCGCAAAAAGCCATGGCGCCCCCCAGGCAGAGGGCGACGACTCCCGTGAGGACACCCGACATGGTTGGGATCGCACTGGGCGCGGAGGCAGCTTGTCCTGCTGCGGCCAGCATGATGACGCCCGTCAGCATCAGCAATTGCCGCAGGCGCACCGGGATCTGACCCGAGACCGCACTGTCCAGCAACGTTGCGGTCGCGTATCCGCCGACAAAGGCAACGGAGGCAATCAGCCACCATGCAATGGCTGCCCGGGCGGGGATCAGTTCGGTGGTGTCTGCTTTCCACAGGTCGCCAAGATAGAGATCGAAGCGCTGGATCAGGATGTGGATACCGAGCGCGAGCAGCACGCCGAAGATCATTGCTCCGGCGAGAATCAAGTGGCGCGGGAAGTAAGCGGTCTTGGCCATGGTCCCTCTTCTAAGCTCGAGTCCAGCCACGACGCAAGCACGCGACGTCACGTGTCTTGCCTCAATGGCGTACCACGAGCACTGAACACTTGGCGTAGCGCACCACATGGCCGGCGTTCGAGCCGAGGAAATAGCTTTGCATCGACGGACGGTGCGAGGTCATCACGATCAGATCCGCGCCGATGTCGGCTGCCTCTTGCAGCACCTCGTGATAAATACCGCCTTGGCGGACAACTGTTGAGATGCGTTTGTCATGGATGCCGGACTCACGTGCAACGATCGCGAGGGCTTCTTCCGAGGATTGACGCTGCTGCGCGTCAAAATCCGGCGGGACGTATTCCGCCAGCATCACGGGCGTGAGCGGCATCACGTTGACGAGACGTACGGTGCCGCCGGATGTTTTCGCGAGTGACGCCGCTGTCTCGATCGCCGGTTTTGCGAGGTCGGTGTCGGCAAGATCGATCGGAACGAGAATCGAATTGAACATCGGCGTCTCCACATCGGCAGATCTGAAACGCCTACGATGAATTTATTGGGGGCAACATGCAAGGTTGCATGTCCCCAATTAATCGCTGCCCGATGACTCCCGCAATAATTTCGGACTGATAAAGCTTTCCAGCTTGCCGCCGTGAAAGCGTGCGCCACTCCAGTCATCTATTGCAAAATCTATGATCGCCGCGCCGGCGGTCGGCAGGTTGGTGGCCAGCGCCTCCCGTCCATCCCGATCCCCGCCGACGATGAGGCCGAGCGCAAACTCGTGCAGCCCGGGGTTGTGCGCGACGATCAGAAGCTGCTTCGGATCCTGTACGGATGTCTCGTGGACAAGCTCCAACAGTTCGGAGGGATCGGCGCCGTAAAGCGCCGGCACATGTTCGACCTGCACGTTGCGCAAATCAGGCGCCATCAGATGCCATGTCTCCTGAGCGCGCGTCGCAGTCGAGACGAGGGCCAGCCCTCGATCGCAATCATGTCGGGCAAGCCAGCGTCCCATCTCGGCGGCATCTTTGATGCCGCGCTCGTCGAGCCGGCGGTCGCGATCCTTGCCGGATGGAGCCTCCCGCTCGGTCTTCGCATGGCGCAGCAGTATCAAACGGCGCATGGCGCAATCCTTGGTTGGCAGGCTAGAGCAGGATCCGGAATAGTGTACAAGCGGATGCGGGGCAAGGTTGGCACTGTCACGGTGAGAAAATACGATCCCTAGAACGAAGTTCGATTCTCAAGGAAGTCCGATTCTTAAGACATGGCGATGGCAGAAACCGCGACAGCAGACATCAGCACGACTGAAGCGGCACCACCGGTGACCGATGCGGCGGCGCGTCCGCGCCTGACTTTTGATCTCGATGTGGACATTTGCGTGATCGGGGCGGGGCTTGCCGGCCTCACGGTGGCCCGCGAGGCGGCAAGGATGGGCGCCACCGTGGCCGTCCTCGAAGGACGCAGTGTCGGATGGAATGCGTCCGGACACAGCCTCGGGGCGGTGATGCCGGGATTTGGCTTCCCGGCTGCCGACCTCATTGATCGCGTCGGGATCGCCGACGCCCGCGAACTTTGGTCGCTCGCGCAGCAAGGAGCGGACTATGTCCGTGCCACGGCGACCGCCGACATCATGCCGGAGGGCTTGCTCACCGAAGGCGCACTTGAAGTCTCCAATGTCGACGTTGGCGATACGCTAATCCGCCGCTTACAGACTCTGGGCGGCGATTTCGGCACGGGGGTGGAAGGCTGGCAGGTCGATCGCGTGCGCGACGTGCTGAAGACCAACCGTTACTTCCATGCGATCCACTATCCGCGCGCGTTTCAGATCGATGGCCGGCGGTATGTGCACGATCTCGCTGCGCTCGCGGAGCAGGCGGGGGCCAGGATTTTCGAAGAGACGCCGGTGGTCGGCATCGATCCTTCCGGAATTCGCAAGCGTGTCGTAACGCCATCTGCACGGCTACGCTGTTCGGACATCGTCATGGCGGGGAATGTCCATATCGGCGCGCCCGCAATGCGCCTGTCGGGGACGCTGTTGCCGATCTGGCGATATATGGGAATGACCGAACCGTTAGGGGATCGCCTGGCGGAGGCGATCACCTTTCAAGGGTCTGTTGCGGACACCGCTGACATCGATCAGTTCCGCATTGTCGGTGGTGACCGGCTGTTATGGTCCAGCCCGGAAACCACATGGCAGGCCAATCCCCGGCGGTTTGCCAAGAGCATCCAGCGCCGTATCGCGACTGTTTTCCCCAAGCTTGGTCCGGTCAAGATCGAGGATGTCTGGAGTGGCGTTTTCGGCCAGACCGTTCATGGCATGCCGCAGATCGGGCAATTGCGGCCGGGCTTGTGGGTGCTCTCGGGCTTCGGCCGTCAGGGCATGAACACCACAGCCATGGGCGGCCAGCTCGTGGCGCGAAGCATCGTGCGCGGCGACGATCGCTGGCGGCTGTTTGCGCCATTCGAACTGGTCTGGGCTGGTGGACCGGTCGGGCGAGTGGTCGGACATGCGTTCGGTCTGTGGTTGCGAGGCCAGTCGTCGGCGGCGGGCCTGGTGTCGCGTTATCGCGAGCGGGCGAAGGGACGGGAAAGTGTTCGTGAGCGCGCCCGCGAAGTGCGCATGAAAGCGATGAAAGCCCGGGTCGCTGCAGACCGCGATCGCGCGATCGCTCTGTCGCGGCGACGCGATGATCGCGGCGGAACTCATCGCTGAGCGTGTTATTGGTCTTTGGTCTAGAGGCTGCTTTTTGATCCGCTGCCGCACGCAATAAGCTGGGGGCGCCGGGGTTGAAATGGGAAGGCCGTTGCCGCCTCGCGCGAAAGTGAGCCGGGCTGTGTAACGTTTCGCAAGATGGACCGTACTTCATGACGGACAGCCTGTTTTCCGATTTGCACGGAGCTTTGACCATGATCGACCGCCGATTTTTGCTCGCATCCGCCGCCAGCCTTGCCGCGTTTTCTGCGTTTCGCTGGTTTGGTCTGGGCGGCGACGCCAAAGCCGCAGAGACGCTGGCGCCTCAGAAATTCGAGGTCGAAAAGACGCCCGAGGAGTGGCGCAAGCAACTGACGCCGGCGGCGTACAACGTACTGCGTGAGGCCGGCACCGAGCGGCCTTTCTCGAGCCCGCTGAATCATGAAAAGCGCAAGGGGACATTTGCTTGCGCGGGTTGCGACCTGCCGCTGTTTGCATCGGAGACGAAATTCGACAGCGGCACCGGCTGGCCGAGCTTCTATCAGACGCTGCCGAACGCCGTCGTCGAGAAGAGCGATCGCTCGTTCATGATGGTCCGGACCGAGACGCTGTGCCGCCGTTGCGGTGGTCACCTCGGCCACGTGTTTGACGACGGCCCGAAGCCGACCGGCTTGCGCTATTGCATGAATGGACTGGCGCTCAGCTTCAAGCCGGCGGACCGCACGTCGTCTTAAACTGCACGGCCCACGGCTCTGTCTCGCGCCGGTCCTCGTGAATGGGATCAGGCTTCGGCGGCCTGCTGGTACAAGGACATGATGAGGCTCCAGCCGTTGGGAGCGTCGACCATGGCGCGGCCATGCTCGGCCGTGTCGCCCATGCGTTCCAGATGACGATGCTCCAGATCGACTCGGGTGGTCCCATCGCCCTGGTCGGCGAACAGGATTTCGACCTCGGTGATGAGTTCGGGATCGTATTGGAACTGCCCATTGAGCTGCCAGGCCAGCACCAGCCGCCCAGGCGGCTCCCAGGCCAGCACCTTACCAATCTCGCAGACGCTGTCGTCCTGGCTAATGGAGTACCAACGCCCTCCGACCTTCGGTTCGATGATAGGCAGCTTCAGGGGCGAGGCGCCGATGTGATGGCTGGCCGGCCACCAGGTTCCGATACCAGCGGTGAACACCTCGAAGGCGTGCGCCGGGTTGGTTTTCAAGGTGACGCTGCGGCGGACTGGGGCGGGGGCAATGGTCTGAGTCATGGTGTTTTGGGTCCTTCGTCGTCATTGAGTTGGCGTTCGACCTCGGCCGCATAGGCCTCCAGTGCGACCGCCCAGAACTGGTCGAGCCAGGCGCGAATGGTGCCCAGGCCCTTGGGATCGATCTGATAGATGCGGCGCGTCCCGTCCGGCCGGTCGGTCACCAGACCGGCCTCCTTCAGAACCTTCAGGTGCTGCGACACCGCTGGCCGGCTGACCGGCAGGCCGCTCGCGATATCGCTCACGGAGGCCGCGCCGCCTCCCAGCCGCTCGAGCACCCGTCGGCGGGTGGGGTCGGCGAGGGCGGCGAAAGCGTTTTGTGTGTAAGTCATGACTTACCGTAAGTTAATGCTTACGTATCGGTCAAGCCTATTTGATCTGCCAATGCGAGCAGGCAATCTCGGCCCAAGCCGAAGCGGAGATCATCCTGCGCTGGGCGCTTTGTGCAGCCCTATGGCGGCAAATCTTGCCCCTCTAGGCAATTGTGCCCCGGTCGCGAGACCGAGGCTCTTCTTTTAAGTCATTGAAAAATTTGAGTTCCAGCCGTTGGCACGCGGCTTGCGATCTCTTCTTCGAACGCGGTCATTGATTGGCAAATACCGGCAGGCCGCCCGGAGCGAAGTTGGAGATAAAGTAATGGGTCTTTTCGGAGCTCTTAATACCTCGGTCGCGGGTATGCGTGCGCAGTCGTACGCGCTGGAAAACATTTCCGGCAACATCGCGAACTCGCAGACGACCGCGTTCAAGCGCATCGACACGAGCTTCATGGACATGATCCCCGACACCGGCAACAGCAATCAGGTCGCCGGCAGCGTTGTCGCCAATTCCCGTTCGACCAACACCGTCCGCGGCGACGTGCAGGACGCGTCCGTTGCGACCTACATGGCGATCAATGGCGACGGTTTCTTTGCGGTGCAGAAACCCAGCAGCTTCAGCGACAACAATCCGCAGTTCGCAGGGGTCGAGAGCTACACCCGCCGCGGCGACTTCACCCTGGACAAAAACGGCTACCTGGTGAACGGCGCCGGCTACTACCTCGAAGGCATTCCGATCGACTCGACCACCGGCAACGTCACGGGCAGCACGCCGCAGGTGCTGAAGTTCGGCGGCGACTTCTTGCCGGCGCAGCCGACCACCAGCGTGACCTATCGTGCGAACCTTGCGCGCTATCCGCTGACCAACAAATATGATCCGGACATCACCGGCTCCGAACTGCTGAACGTCGGCGACTTCGCCACCAATCCGCGCATCATCGGAACACCGCCTGCGCCGTATTTGGACAATGCCGAAGCCGGCGGTGCCGTGAACAATATGGCTTCACCGGCGATACCGATCACGGGCGGAACCAAGCTTTCGGGCACTGCTCCCGCCGACGCGATTACGACCTCATTTGCGGTCAACGACGTCATCAACGTGAACGGCAAGACCATCACCTTCGTCGCTACAGGCGGCAGAACGAACGATGGTGCTGGCAATTACACTCTTGGTGTCGATCAGGACATCAATTCGCTGCTGGGCACGATCGATCTCATGACCGGCAATACCGGCACCCCTTCTGCCGTGGTTAGCGGCAAGGTGACGCTACATACCGGTATCGCGGCTGACCTCGATATCGACTCAACCGCCGCTGGTTTTGGGGCGCTTGGTTTCAGTACCACTGTCCCGACCTCAGTTAACCGCCTTGGCGGTGGCACCGGGGGGGCAGGCGTCGTAACCGGTGCGGATATGAAGTCATTCCTTGATGAATCGGTCTCAGGTGACACGGTTACGGCCTACGACGCATCGGGTGCACCTGCTGCGCTGCAATTCCGTTGGGCGAAGGTTGACACGTCGGATCTGGGCCCAGGCCACAAGGACACCTGGAACCTGTTCTATCAGGTCGATTCGAAAGCCTCCGGCACCGACACCGCATGGCAGAACGTCGGCACCGACTTCACCTTCGTGAACAACCAGTTGTCGCCGCCGGTACCGTCGGTTGCCCTGACCAATGTGAAGGTGGGAGATATCACGCTTCCCAATCTGTCGATCAGTTTCGGTAGCAACCTGACGCAGTTCAGCGATCCGAAGGGCAACACCAGCAACGGCATCGAAGCCAACGGCTATCCGGCGGGATCATTGCAGACGGTCTCGATCGGTGACGATGGCAAGGTGGTTGGCCAGTACTCCAACGGCCGCAACGTCAACCTGGCCCAGATTGTTCTGGCGACCTTCACGGGTGCGAATTTCCTGCAGCGCAGCGATGGCGGCACGTTCTCGGTGACCAGCCAGTCCGGTCCGCCGGTGTATGGCAAGGGCGGTGACATTCAGGGCTCGGCGCTCGAAGGCTCGAACGCGGATATCGCCGACGAATTCACCAAGCTGATCGTTACGCAGCAGGCCTATTCGGCGAACACCAAGGTCATCACCACTGCGAACCAGATGGCGCAGGATCTGCTCAACGTGGTGCGATAACTTCGCATTACACCTAGTGTCCCGTCTTCGAAATAACCGACCAATTCGCAGCGCGCTCGCACGGTTATTCGAAGACGATAGGACGCCGGGAAAACAAACTGCGAGTGTGGCTTTTCGAGATGCCACACAGGTTCAAGCTGAAGTAGGGCAGTATCAATGGGTCTGAGCCAAGCTCTTTCAATCGCGATGTCCGGCCTGCGTGCAAACCAGGCCGCCCTGTCATTGGTGTCTTCGAACGCAGCCAATTCGGAGACGCCCGGTTACGTTCGCAAAACCACCAATGTCATCGATACCTCTCATGGTGTGCGGACCGTAGGTGTCAATCGCGAGCTTGACACCTACGTTCAGAACCAGCTGCGAACGGAATTGTCGGGTTCGGGCTATGCAACAACCAAGTCGACGTTTCTCGACAACTTGCAGGGCGTCTACGGCGATCCGGATTCAGATGCGACGCTGGAGGCCAGCTTCAACGCGCTGACCACGGCGCTGCAGGCGCTGTCCACGAGCTCCGACACGGATTCTGCGCGTAAGTCCGTCATCAATGCGGCGCAAACCATGGCGGCGCAATTGAACCAGACGAGTGACGGTATCCAGGGTCTGCGCGCTGCCGCAGATTCCGGGATCAACAGTGCCGTCAAGGCCGCCAATGATGCGATGGCGCAAATCGCCAAGATCAATCAATCGATTGGTGGTGCCACCACACTCGATGCTTCGACCGCTTCGCTGCTCGATCAGCGCGATCAGTACATCGATCAGTTGTCGCAGCTGATGGACATTCGCGTTGTGCCGGGCGACGGCAATCAGGTGAACGTTTACACTGGTGCAGGATTCCAGCTTGTCGGCGGTCCCAACGCGGCAAAGCTGTCGTTCACCCCAACAGGCACGATGACGCCGGATGCCCAGTGGGGTTCCGATCCAACAAAGAGCGATCTCAGTTCGGTCTCGCTGCAATATCCGGATGGATCGAAAATCGATCTGACCGCCGAGCACGGCATTCGCTCCGGCGCGATTGCTGCCTATACCGAACTGCGCGACACGACGCTGGTTCAGGCGCAAAATCAGGTGGATGCTCTTGCGGCCTCGATGTCGAGCGCGTTGTCCGACAACACAACGGCAGGCACCGCTGTCACGGCTGGTCCGCAAAGCGGCTTCGATATCGATCTTTCGGCCTTGCAGCCTGCCACCGGCAACAAGGGCTCCGTCAACATCACGTATACGGATACGGCGACGAACAAGCAGGTCAGTAAGAGCATTGCGGTCGATCTCTCTGGTGGTATGGCGTCTGTTGTATCGCAACTCAACACCGCCTTGGCCGGTACAGGCGTTCAGTTCTCGAATCCTGCTTCACCGCCTGCTGCCTCGGCCAATGTTCTCCGCGTGCTGGACGACGGTACGAGCAACGTCGCCGATGTCAATTCGGTATCGCTCACCACGACAGCGACGAAGCTGACCGACAACGGCGGCCCGCAGCTTCCGTTCTTCACCGATGGAAACTCGCCGTATGTCTACGGTTCGGATAAGACGGGCCTCGCGGGACGCATCGCGGTCAATCCCGCGCTGCTCTCCGATCCATCGCGCCTGGTAGTTTACAACACCAGTCCCACAACACCGTCAGGCGATACCACGCGTGCGGATTTCATTCTGTCGCAGCTCACCAACAGCGCGTCGACTTATCCGGCAGACACCGGAGTGGGGTCCGCCAAGACGCCGTTCAAAGGCACCATCCTCAGCTTTACGCAGCAGTTCACCGCGATGCAGGGCGATGCGGCATCGGCTGCGGATTCTGTGGCTGATGGACAGAGCGTGGTGGTGAATACGCTGCAAAACAAGATGAGCCAGACGTCAGGTGTGGACCTCGATACGGAGATGGCCAATTTAATGGCGTTACAGAACGCTTACTCCGCCAACGCCCGTGTGATGTCCACCGTCAACTCCATGTATCAGTCACTGTTGCAGGCATTCTGAGGTTCTCATGACAATTTCCGGCGTTAGCGGCCGCACCACCTATCTCAGTTCTGGGTTGGTCAATCTCAAGAACCAGCTCGATCTCTTGTCGCAACAACTCGCGTCCGGGAAAAAGTCGACCACGTATGCAGGCCTCGGCTTGAACGCGGCCACGGCGACGGGGTTGCGTGCGCAGCTCGCGACTCTCTCAAGTTACGCAGACACGGATAACCTGCTCAATACCCGCATCAACGTCGCGAACCTCTCTCTGCAAGGCATCAGCGATGCCGCAGGCGAAGTGAAGGATGCCGCGACAGGCGCGACGCTCACTCTGGACAGCACCGGACAAACTCCCGGCCAGAAAACCGCGCAGGGGTCCTATACGCAGCTAATCGCATTGTTGAATTCATCAGCCGGTGGGCGTTATCTGTTTTCAGGACGTGCCACTGACACGCCGGCGACACAACCTGCCGACGTCATCATGAATGGCACGGGAGCGCAGGCTGGTCTGAAGCAGTTGATCGCCGAGCGCGGTGTCGCTGATGGCACGAGTGGTCTCGGTCGGCTGACGATCACGTCGCCCTCGGCGACGTCGGTGACGATCGGTGAAGACGTCGCGGGTTCGCCGTTTGGTTTGAAGCTGGATTCGATCAGCACCAATCTCACCGGTGCGACGCTCACGCAGCCAACAGCGGGAACGCCTCCGGCCGGGCAGGAAATGTCGGTCGATCTCGGCGCGACCAATCCGAACGAAGGCGAGAAGGTCACGTTCAACTTCAAGCTGCCGGATGGTACGACCGAACGGGTCGAACTCACCGCCACAAATACCAATCCTCCTCCGGAAGGAAGTTTCCTGATCGGTGCGGATACGACTGCAACCGCGGCTAATCTGAACAGCACGCTTAATACCGCGGTGGGCAAGCTCGCGAACACGGCGCTGGTTGCTGCATCGGCCATGACGGCTTCGGACAACTTCTTCAGCTCGAACCCGCCGCAGCGTGTTGACACCTCAACCAATCCACCCGTCGCGCTACGCAACGGCACGCCGGCTGACACCGTGTTCTGGTATACGGGCGAAGTTGCGACGGGTCCGAACGACACCGCACGCGGCACCGCCGCAATCGGCATCGACTCCTCGATTTCGGTGCAGTACGGAGCGCGTGCGAACGAGGATGCGTTCGTCACACAACTGAAGAACGTCGCGGTTTATGCGGCGGTAACAACGAACGCGAACAATCCGAATGCCAACGATCAGCTGACCGCGCTCAATTCGCGGATCATTACAAACCTGTCGGATCACCCGGGTCAGCAATCGATCGAGAACATCCAGTCAGATTTCGCGAATGCTCAAGTCGCGGTCAAGAACGCGCAAGATCGGCAGAAACAGATCGGCGCAACCGCGCAGTCGATGCTCGATTCCATCCAGGGCATCAATGACGACGAGGTCGCAGCCAAGATCATGGCGCTGCAGACGAGCCTGCAGGCGTCCTATCAGACGACATCGGCGCTCTATCAGATGAGCCTGCTCAAATTTCTGCCGCCGGCATAGTTGTTTCGGCAATAATCCAAAGCGAAAAGGGCTTCCTTGCGGAAGCCCTTTTTCTTTTGGTTTGTCGTCTCAGGTCGCGTGAAAAATCGCGGCGTATCAGGCTGCGCGGTTCTCGGCCGCTTCCTTCAGCGCTGCGAGCGTCTGCTCTTCATAAGCGATCAGCTTGCGGGCTTCCTTCAGCGCCTTATAGTAGTCGCCGCCGAGAATGTGATTGTTGATGTCGCCGATGATATCGGCTGAGCCGGGCGACACGATGAGAATGTCGCGCAACAGGTCGAAATAGACCGGATGATGTTCCTGCGGATCGTCGGAAATGTACATCAGCTGCACCGCCAGATAGATCAGCTTGGCCGGGGTGTTGGCTGTTGCGGGTGTGAGAATGTCCTTTTCACGCAGGATCGGCAATTTTTCACCTTCAATAAGTAGTTTTGCGCGCTGATCGGTATTGGTGATCACGCAAGAGCCGACAATGACCTTTTCGTGCGGCTTGAGTTCGACTTTCAACGCCATCTCTGTCTCCCAGCGTGCGATTGGTTGCAGTGCTTCGACGCTTGCGCGCGATCCTTCCCGAACATGGTTAACAGGGGGTAAACAAAATCGACCAGCGATCAGCAGACGATTTCAGATTTTGCAGCAATTTCAATGGCGTCATGTGCTTTTGAACTGCTTTTATCCGAATAACTCGACCGTTCCCGTTTAGAGGTTCTTAGAGGGTTCCAGCCATTCTGCACCCCGGCCGCCGATTGAATATCGGGGTCTCACTGTACAGTAGCGTCACACCAGAAAGGTTGCGTACTATGTCTGATATCGTTCTCTCCGCGTCGGTTCGCCAGAACCTGCTCTCGCTCCAGGGCACTGCAGATCTTCTCGCCCAGACGCAGACCCGCCTTGCCACCGGCAACAAGGTCAACTCCGCTCTCGACAATCCGACCAACTACTTCACGGCGCAGTCCCTCAACTCGCGCGCTTCCGACATCAACAACCTTCTGGATGGTATCGGCAACGGCGTGCAGGTTCTGCAGGCTGCCAACCAGGGCATCACTTCGCTGCAGAAGCTGATCGACACCGCGAAGTCGATCGCCAACCAGGCTCTGCAGGCGACAGTCGGTTACTCGCAGAAGTCCGCGATCACCAGCACGGTGATTGATGGCGCAACTGCTGACAACCTGCTCGGCACCGTTGGTGACCCAACCGATGCGACCTACACCGGCGGCGCTTCCGACGTCACCACGACTGCTGCATTTGTTTCAGCGACCGTAGTCGGCACCGGAACCGCTCTCACGGTTGGTGATGCTGGCGATAACGCCAACGGCGCGACCAAGCTGAACGAATTGACGGACGGTGCAGATGCCACTGTTCCCACTGGCCCGGCCGCTGGTGATAGCTTCACCGTGAATGGCAAGACCGTCACCTTCGCAACCGACGGTGCTGCTTCGGTGGATAAGGACGGCAACTGGACCATCGGTCTTGACCAGTCGATCAACAAGGTGCTCAACGTTATTGACACCATCACCGGCAACGTGGACGACGGCGACGACACGAACAATTCCTCGATCTCCGCCGCCGGCGTTGTCACGCTCAAATCCGGTAAAGCGGGCGATCTCATCGTCAGCGGCACGGGTCTGGACAAGCTGGGTTTTGTCACGGCTACCGACTTTGATCCGACCACGAACCCGGGTAAGCGTACCGGTGGTGGTGATACCGTTGGCGTGGCGCTGACCGGCGCGACGAAGCTCAGCGCGGATCCGAAGGGTGCCGACACCCATCTGACCGACAGCTTCAAGGCTGGTGACACGCTGCAGATCAACGGCACTGACGCTGCTCACACCCTGACCTTCGTCACGGGTACAGCGAACGGCGCCAACGAGATCAGCATCACCGACGACGTCAGCACGTTGCTCGCCAAGATCGACGGTCTGACCGGCGGTAAGGGCTCCACGGTCAACGCCGACGGCAAGATCGAAATCCACACCGGCACGGCTTCGGATCTCAAGATCATCACCTCGAACACCGCTGCTGCGCAGGCTCTCGGCCTCACCGGTACGCCAACCGGCCCGACGACCTCGACGGGTGCACCCGATGGTCAGACGCTTGTCACGACCTTCGCTCGTACCGCTGGCAAGGCTGCGGCGCTGGACGGCAAGACTCTGACCATCGCATCCACCGCTGGTGGCGCTCCGCTGAACATCATCTTCGGTGCAGGCGGTTCCGGCGTAGGTCAGGTTAAGTCGCTAAACGACCTCAACAACGTTCTTGCAGCCAACAACCTGCAGGCTTCGCTGTCGAGCGACGGCAAGCTGACCATCACCACATCGAACGACTCGGCTTCGGCCACGATCGGTGCGATCGGTGGTACGGCGTTTGGGACCGGCGGCGTATTCGCCGGCGTGAGCCCAAATGCACCGGTTCTCGATCCGGTTGCCCAGTCGACCCGTGCGAGCCTGGTGACGCAGTACAACAACGTCATCGACCAGATCCGCACGACGGCTCAGGACTCTTCGTTCAACGGCGTTAACCTGCTGGCGGGCGATGAACTCCAGATGACCTTCAACGAGACGGGCAAGTCGACCCTCAGCATCACCGGCGTCAACTTCGACCCGGCTGGCCTGGGTCTCGGCAGCCTGACGGTTGGCACTGACTTCGTCGACAACGACGCAACCAACAAGGTCCTGACCTCGCTCAGCACCGCCAGCTCCTCGCTGCGTGCTGAAGGTTCGGCCCTCGGTTCGAACCTGTCGATCGTGCAGATCCGTCAGGACTTCAACAAGAACCTGATCAACGTGCTGCAGACGGGTGCATCCAGCCTGACGCTTGCTGACACCAACGAGGAAGCGGCGAACAGCCAGGCGCTGTCCACCCGCCAGTCGATCGCGGTGTCCGCGCTCGCTCTGGCCAACCAGTCGCAGCAGAGCGTTCTTCAGCTCCTGCGCTGATCTCTCGACAACACGTGGCGGAACAGGTGGCGGGGCTTCGGCCCCGCCACTTTTTTTGTTCCAGAAATTTCTTTGGCAATCCGGCGCCCCAGCGGGCGCCTTTTTCATTTCAAGGACTTAGTCACGGAAGTAGGGGTTCCTTAAGGATGAATTTTAAGCCGCGCTTAACCATAATTTAAACCGCGCCTTCTATACCGGGAGAGAAGCCACCGTTTCTCCAAGTGCCGTCGGCAGCCGGCATCTCGCGTTAATCAAGGAAGGTCAAACATGTCCGATATCGTTCTTTCAGCCTCGGTTCGCCAGAACCTGCTGTCGCTTCAGGCGACTGCGGATCTTCTTGCGACCACGCAAACGCGTCTTGCCACCGGCAAGAAGGTGAACTCGGCGCTCGACAACCCGACGAATTTCTTCACGGCGCAGTCCCTCGACTCCCGTGCCAACGATATCAACGCCCTTCTGGACGGCGTGGGCAACGGCGTGCAGATCCTGCAGGCGGCCAACACCGGCATCACCTCGCTGCAGAAGCTGATCGACACCGCGAAGTCGGTCGCCAATCAGGCGCTGCAGACCCCGGTCGGCTATTCCCAGAAGTCCTCGGTCACCAGCGTGGCAATTCCTGGCGCGACCGCCGACAATCTGCTCGGCACCCCTGGTGCTCCTGTCGATGCGACCTATGCCGGCGGCGCGGCAGATATCACCAACACCACCGCTTACGGCAACACTGCTCTGACTGCTGGTGGCACCGCGCTGCAGGTCGGCTCGGCTGGTGCTAACGCGGATAGCTCGACGAAGCTGAACGAACTCACAGACGGCGCCGGCGTGTCAAAAGCTCCGGCAGTTGGCGATAGCTTCACGGTCAACGGCAAGAAGATCACCTTCGCCGTCAACGGCGCTCCGTCGCAGGACGCCAGCGGCAACTGGACCATCGGTCTCGATCAATCGATTGGAAAGCTGCTCAACACCGTTGACAGCATCACGGGCAACACCACCAACCCATCGACCATCACCGCCGGCGTAATCACTCTTAACACCGGTACATCGGACGATCTGAACATCGTTGACACCACAGGTACCACGCCGCTCGCGGACGCTCTTGGCTTTGTTGCTGCCGATTTCACGACCCCCACGACGCGTACCGGTGGTTTGCTGTCGGCGGGAACATTGTCCGGTACGACCAAGCTCAGCGTTCCGCTGTCGGGTGGCGATAACGCCACCGGTGGTTCATTGACCGACGGCTTCAAGGTCGGCGATACGCTGCAGATCAATGGCACTGACGCAGCTCACACCCTGACCTTCGTGAAAGGCCCAGCAAACAACGCCAACGAAATCAGCATCGATGACAACGTTAATACGTTGCTTGCCAAGATCGACGGCTTGAGCGGTGGCACCGGCTCCAACGTGGCACCTGCGGTTGCCGGACCGCCGGCCGTGCCGGCCCACGTTGAAATTCACACTGGCGTCGGTTCCGATCTAAAGATCGTGACCTCGAACGTTGCTGCAGCTCAGGCGCTGGGCCTCACGGGCACGCCGGCTCCTGCGACGACGGCTCCTGGCCCGACTACGGGGCAGGTGTTCGTCACCACCATGGCCCGTGCGCCAGGTGCACCCCCGCAATTGGAAGGCAAGACCCTGACGATTGCCGCGACCGCAGGCGGTACGCCGCTGAACATCATCTTCGGTGCAGGCGGCAGCGGTGCTGGCCAGGTCAAGGACCTCTATGAACTCAACGCGGTTCTTGCCACCAACAACCTGCAGGCTTCGCTATCGACCGATGGCAAGTTGACCATTACCACCAGCAATGACGCAGCTTCCTTCACGATCGGTGCGCTTGGTGGTACGGCGGCAGCAGCGGGTGACATTTTCGGTGGAGCCGTTCCAACCGGTGTTCTTGCCGATCCTGACTCGCAGGCAACCCGCGCGAACTTCGTCACGCAGTACAACAACATCATCGACCAGATCCGCACCACGGCGCAGGACGCATCGTTCAACGGTGTGAACCTGCTCCAGGGTGACCAGCTCAAGCTGGTGTTCAACGAGACGGGCACGTCCACGCTGAACATCAACGGCGTTGCACTCGATCCTCCGGGCCTCGGCCTCGGTGCACTGACGATCGGCACCGACTTCATCGACAACAAGTCGACCCAGAAGATCATTCAGTCGCTGCAGACCGCCAGCACGTATCTCCGCTCGCAGGCATCGACACTCGGTTCGAACCTTTCGATCGTGCAGCTTCGTCAGGACTTCTCGAAGAACCTGATCAACGTGCTGCAGACGGGTTCGTCGAACCTGACGATCGCCGATACCAACGAGGAAGCGGCGAACAGCCAGGCGCTGTCCACCCGTCAGTCGATCGCAGTCTCCGCACTCGCGCTCGCCAACCAGTCGCAGCAGAGCGTGCTGCAGCTGCTCCGCTAAGCGGATGAGCGCGGGACGACAACAACAGCGGCGGGGCCAAAAGCCCCGTCGCTTTTTCTCTTGAGAGAGAACGTTTTCGAGCGAAGTGGACACCAGTTCGCGTGAAGAAAACGTGGCAAAAATAATCTAGAGCTTCGGGATTCTCCACCGAAGGCGATTCGATTTATAAGAAAATACTCTGCTAATTTTTGTTTTTGTTTGATGTGCGCCGCCAGAAGTGCACATGCAATGAACGACTGCGTGCAGTCGCTTCGATTCAATTTGTGGTTCGTTGGACTATCATTGCTATGATCGTTTGATCAGACGCGCGTCCTTCAAGAATGGAGCGAGCCGTGGCCCTTCGTGTCGAACTCAAGCCTTTTGAACGCATCGTGATCGGCCAGAGCGTGATCACTAATTCGGATGTTCGCGCATCGTTTTTGATCGATGGCAATGAGCCCATCATGCGCGAGAAAGACATTCTCACGTCAGAAACCGCAAACACGCCGGCAAAGCGCATCTATTTGTGTGTGCAGCAGATGTATCTCGAAAATGATATTCCGAAATATCAGGACCTTTATCTCGAATTTGTAAGAGATTTTCTTGGAGCCGTGCCGAGTTCGCGTCCGGACATCGAGTCCGCGAGTAACCACATTTTAAGCGGTGCTCTTTACAAAGCCCTAAAGGACATCAGGAAACTGATGAAACGTGAAGAAGCGTATTTGTTGAGGTGAGGAATGTCTAACGCCGCTCAGGCCTACGCGCGTACTGCTCAAACAACTGCATCTCCTCGGGAGATCGAAGCGCAGGCTTTGTTGAAGGCGGCTAACAAGCTGCAAGATATCATGAACAACGCCGGCCGCACGGACGACGATTTTGCGGAGGCGCTTCTATTTAATCGCAAGCTCTGGTCGATTTTGCTTGGCGCAGTGACGAGCGATCAAAATCCGCAGACCGTCGAGATCCGTCAGAACATCGCCAACATCGGCACGTTCGTCATGACGCAAACGATGGAGCTGCAGCTCAATCCGCAGCGCGAAAAGTTGAAGTCGCTGATCGACATTAACTGCAATCTTGCCGCAGGCCTCTCCGGCCGCGCATAGAGAGGCGAGTCTCACCATGTCTGATATGTTCAGCATTCTCCAGTCGAACTACAAAGCCGTCGGCGCCGCGACTTACAACCGCATGCCGTATGTGAACGTAGACCCCACGCTGTATCAGGGGACGTGGGACGGGGCCTACGCGGACGGTACGAAGTTCAAGATCCAGATCTCGAACGTGACGGGCTTTCGCGCCCAGGTGCGCTACCAGAGCGGATCGGTGCACTCGAATGAGAGTGTCCTGATCAACGCCAATTCGTTCAAGTTCGGCACGTCGAAGTTCACCTTGACGAAAGCCGGCACGGCGGAGATCAAGACCGTGAATGAGACGAAGGGCACGCTGGAAACGGCTAATGCCACTCAGGACATTCCGCCGGGAGGCTAGACCGTTCTCAATCACGTTTTTTACGTCAGCTTAGATCACGCCTGCCGGTCGGTGTACTTCTTGGCCTGGGCGTTGTCCCGTTTGGCCTCGTCCTGGGCGCGCAGATAGGCGCGAGCGCGGAGACGGGATTCATCGGGAAATTGGTTGACTACGAGGCTCGTGCGGCTGTCGACTGTCTGATAGACGATCTGTGCCGCATCGCGATCGATCATGATCTTGTTTGACAAGCTCTGGCCTGCCGAATTCGCATTGTTGCGCGCGAGTTGAGCCGCGTCGGGCGCCGTGACGGCCTTGTCGGCGGGGAGCTGTGTCTGGACAGCCGCCTTTGCTGCAGCAGGTGCAGTATCGATAATTGGTGTCGGGACCGGCGTTCCCACCGGTCGAATGCTAAAATCTGCACCCATATCAGCCCTCCTGGCCTCCTTCGGATCAAGTCAAACCTCAACCCTCCAACAGTGCTAAATTACTGAAATCGCTTGAACGGCCTGTTTAAGGCGCGGCGATGACTTGATTCAAATGCGATCTAAAATGTGCAACGCCGCGACCGAAAGGCCGCGGCGTTGACTTGACGATGAATATACGTGGGAGCTTAGAGCGAGCGGCTGACCGACAGCGGCATCACGTTGCGCGGATTGGGTGTCGCCCGCTTTCCACCGGCGGTATAGCCGAAGGACAGGTTCCGCCGCTGCAATTCGCCGTTTACGCCGCGGACGATCCCTTCCGAGACGGCATGCGCCGTTGCAAGCACGGTAAGATTGACCTTCAGCGTGCTGCGGAAGACGTCGTGATGACGATGCAATGACGACAGCAGTTCAGGGGTGGCCTCCGCGAGATAGGCCTGGTTGCCTTTGATCTTCGTGATGGTCTTCACGTAGCGCCGCGACAGTTCGCTTTTCTCTCCATCGAGAGCCATGGCATCCCGCACTTTGCCCGCACGAACGAGCGCAGTCTCGCGCTCAACGACGTCCTTGAGCGTGCTCATCACGTTCAGGAGATCGGTTTCAAGCTGTCGGGCTTCCATCGGCGTCGATACCGGTTGCTCGGGAAGGGACGCGTGTTGCTCGGTCGTCATGGGTTAGTCTCCTGACTCAACTGCTACGGTTGGCTTGCTGGATGATGAGGGTGCGATAAACGTCGTTGGAAATTCCGACACCGCCGGCCTTTGCGAACGATTTGGAGTATTGCTCGGTCATCATCGAGCGCCACACGCCGGTTCCCGGTGTGTCACCGAATGGACCGTCGCCTTTGATGCCGCTGGTCATCTGCGAGAACATCGAGTTCAGGAACACGGCCTCAAAGTCCTGGGCCTTGTCCTTGATGGTCTGTTGCTTCTGCGGCGACACTTTCGCGAGCGCTTGCGTCAGCTGAAGGTCGGGATGACCGTTGAAGTAGGTCAGCGGCGGTTGCTTTTTATTGGCGACGTTCAGCATCACATCACCTCGATGTCAGCCTGGATCGCGCCGGCGGCCTTGATCGCCTGCAGGATGCCGATCAGGTCGCGCGGGCCGATGCCGAGACCGTTGAGGCCATCGACGAGCTGCTGCAGCGAGACACCACTCTTGACGAGCGCGAGTTTTTTTCCGTCCTCCTGCACGCCGACACTGGTGCGTGGCGTGACCACGGTTCGTCCGTTCGAGAAGGGAGCCGGCTGGCTGACGTCGGCACTCTCCGAAATCGTCACGGTGAGATTGCCCTGGGCCACAGCGACGGTGGAGACGCGGACATCACGTCCCATCACGATGATGCCCGAGCGTTCATCGATGACGATCTTCGCGGCCAGATCAGGCTCGACCTGAAGCTGTTCGATCTCGGTCAGCAGTGCGACGGCGTTGCCTTTGAATTCGGCCGGAATATTCAACTGCACGGTGGAGGGATCGACGGGCTCCGCGCTTTTGGCGCCGAGGAAATCGTTCACCGCCGCAGCGATGCGTTTTGCCGTGGTGAAGTCGCTGTTGCGCAATGCGAGCCGGACCGTCGGCAGGCGGTTGAGAGCAAACTCGATTTCGCGTTCGATGATCGCACCGTTCGCGATGCGGCCGACCGTGGGTACGCCCTTGGTGACGCTGGCTGCTGCGCCTTCGGCGGCGAAGCCACCGATCGCGAGCGAACCTTGCGCGACGGCATAGACGTTTCCGTCCGCGCCGAGCAGCGGGGTCACCAGAAGAGTGCCGCCCTGAAGGCTCTTGGAGTCACCGAGTGCCGAAACGGTGACATCCATTCGCGTGCCCTGGGTGCCGAATGCGGGCAGGTTGCCCGTCACCATCACGGCCGCGACGTTGCCGGTGCGGATGGTCGTGCCGCGGATGTTGACGCCCATGCGTTCCAACATCGCTTGCAGCGACTGCTTGGTGAAAGGAATGTTGTTGAGAGTGTCGCCGGTGCCGTTCAGACCAACAACCAGGCCGTAGCCGATCAGCTGGTTCTGGCGCACGCCTTCAATATTGGCGAGATCCTTGATCCGCGACGTTGCTCCAGCCGATACGGCTGAAACCATCAGCATGGCCACGGCCACACAGGCGATTTGAAAATTCCGAAACATCCTCTGCTCCCCGCTGAGGTCTTTTGCGGCCCACGCCCCGTGCTCCCCACAGGGTTAGTCCGCAATACTCTATGCGAGAGCCGTGCCACACCTCGGAGCGCTGGTAGTACGTTGAATTTATTTGGAAAAATGCTTGTCAGGCGAGTTTGCAGGCGAGGTGCGGCGGGCGAAGTTGCCGCATCCCGGCATAAATTGCCGGGTCATTTACCGACTATTAACCATAACCAGCGACCTTGATGGCAGGGATCACCGGTGCGGTGGTGGAATGGCGCGGCGGTTGCACCAACCGATTGCCTCGCGGGGCGAGCAAAATGCGAATTTATGGACCGAGTGGCACAAGCCAGACTCCGCCGAAAGCCAGCGCCCGGCGTTCATCGTCGTCCGGATTTTCGATCGAAGATACCAGCGTACCGGTAGAGACACGGCCCGCCACAGCGCCCAGAACCGCCGGCGGGATCGAAGCTTTGCTGGCGATGCAGGGCTTCGACGATCCCACAGAGCGTCGGAGGCGGTCGGTCCAGCGGGGCCGGAGCGCGCTCGATGTCCTGGATGACCTGAAAATCGGTCTTTTGACCGGAGCGCTCGATTCGTCGATGGTTGGCAGGCTCAGGACGGCCGCCGCCGAGTTGAAATCGGTTTCGGGGGACCCGCGCCTGGATCAGGTTCTATCGGAAATCGAACTCAGGGTCGAAGTGGAACTGGCCAAGGCCGGCCAAGTAAAGCCTGTAAATACTGGGTTTTAACGGGGAAGCAGGTTGGTTCCGCCGGGCATGGAACCAGTCTTGGTACCCTTTGGGTATTCTTGGGGTATCGGGGGCCGGTCCCGTTCTCGATATTGTTTGTCACAAGACGCCGCTATATAAGCTCCCGCGCGGACAGGGTTATTTGGATCCGCCAGCACGTCGAGATGGACCGCCCTTGGAAAAATTGAAGAACTACAAGCCTTCCGAGAAAGAGCCCTTCATGAACGAGCGGCAGCGGGAGTATTTTCGCCGCAAGCTCCTCGACTGGAAGGATGAGATCCTTCGCGAGTCGAAGACCACGCTGCAGCAGCTTCAAGAAGAGAACGTCAATCATCCTGACCTGGCTGATCGCGCTTCGTCAGAAACCGATCGCGCCATCGAGCTTCGCGCCCGCGACCGTCAGCGCAAGCTGATTTCCAAAATCGATGCCGCACTCCAGCGCATCGAGGACAATACCTACGGGTATTGTGAGGAAACCGGCGAACCGATTTCGCTGAAGCGGCTCGAAGCACGTCCCATCGCCACGCTCTCTGTCGAGGCGCAGGAACGGCACGAAAAGCGCGAGAAGGTCTATCGCGACGAGTAATTCCGGTCGGGTACGGCCCGGAATTACGGACTCGGTCGGCCATTGGACCCGGTGACAGGCTCATAGCGGGTTCGCTGAAGGCGGATCGATTTCGTCTCTGCGCGGTCGTGCGCGGGAAGGCCCAGCCGATTCAGATTTGGACTTGCAGACAGTCGGCCTCTGGCCTGCGCCTGTGTTGGCGTTCCTCGTTGAAAGATCGCGACACCATCTAAAACGATCACGGCCTCCGTCAGGGGAGCTAACGGAGGCCGCGTCGTAGACATCGCGCTGCGCCTAGGTTCGCGGCACGATGTGGGAGCTCGTGTAAAGACGGTGGGAGCCGCCTTCAACAGGGGTGGATTAGAACGGCAGCAGAATATCGAAGGCCTGTTGGCCGTAGCGGGCCTGTTGCACGTCTGTGATCTGACCGCGGCCGCCGTAAGCGATGCGCGCCTGCGCGATCTTGCTGGAGTCGATGGTGTTGTCGCTCTGGATGTCTTCCGGACGTACGATGCCGGCGACAATCAGTTCGCGGACTTCGTAGTTGACGCGGATTTCCTGCTTGCCTTCGACGACCAGGTTGCCGTTGGGCAGCAGCTGGGTCACGACCGCGGCGACGTTGGTCTGCAGGGCTTCCTGGCGGTTGACCGATCCCTTGCCGTCGCTGCTCGACGTCGAGTCCGTGGTCAGCAGGCGGCCGGGGATCGGCGCATTGGTCAGCGGCACCTTCGTCACCCCGAAGAAATTCGTGATGCCGGAATCTTCGGTGTTGGCGCGGCTGCGCTGTGTCTCGTTGGCGATGTTGGCCTTGTCGGTGATGTTGACGATCACCGTCAGAATGTCGCCGATCTGGTGCGCGCGCTGATCCTTGAAGAAGGCGCGTGAGCCGTTCCGCCACAGCGAGTTTGGATTGAAGGACGCCGGCTGCGGGGCCGGCATCGGCATCGACACCGGCTTGTAGCCGGCCTGCGTGGTCGGATTGTCGATCGCCGACAGTTTCGGCTTCTCGCCGATCGCGGCGAGCCGCTCGAGCGACGAGCATCCGCTTGCGACGGTGCCGAGAGCCAGAAGGCTGCTGCCCAGAACGATGCGATTGAGTGTTTGCGACTTCAACATGACTTTTACTCAGCTTTCTGGGAGGTGGTGCCTGCGGCAGCTTGTTCGTTCGGGGACAGCGACGCGGTTGTTGTGAGGACGCGCGGCGTTGCAATCATCACGGCGACCTGGCCCGGTCCGACGACTGTGCCTTGCACCGTGCGTTTCGATTGCAGGTTGGTGACGTTGACGACGTCGCCTTGTGTTCCGTTCTCGGTGGCCTTGCCGCGACCGGTGAGGTAAATGCCCGGCGCTTCATAAATGAGGGTGACGCTTTGGTCGCGGCTGACCAGGTCCGGTTTGCCGAGGTCGATCGCCTTCAAGGCCTGACCCGCGCGCATCTGCTTGCGCACCTGCATTCCAATCGCACGTTCGCGCGTCGTGAGGTCATTGCCGACCTCCGCTTTCGGGCGGCGTTCGGTGATCACATCGGACGCTTTGATAATGTCGTTGCGATCGACGCTGCGTGTCAGGATCGTTGCGTCCACGGTTTCGATAGCTGTACCCGTGAAGCGCAGTTTCGTCGGCGAGTAGGTGACATCGTTCGGAATTTCAAAGGTAATGTCGAACCGGCCATTGCGCGGATCGAAGCGGACCATCGAGGCGCGCATATCACCAGTATTCGATGCATCGAGCTGAAGCTCGCGCAGATCGCGATCAAATGTGACTGACAGGTTAGCGGCGTCGCCGAGGCCGTTACGATGCTCGAGCGCCTGCGCAACTTGCTGCTCGATGTCTTTTGTCGACACCGTGCGCGAGGATCGTGTCACCGCGACTTCGCGGATGTTGCGGGTATCGACACCGATCACTTGATGCGCGCCGAGCGCCGAGATGATCTGCGAGGTCGGCACCGAGCCGGTGGTGCCGAGGTCGGGAGCGCGGAAAATCGCGATTCGGGCAGCGCTTCCGGCATTGTCGATCACGTCGCCGATCCGCACGATATCGCTGTTCACCGTAACGTTGGCACGTAGAACCGGGCCCGGTGCCACGTCTTTTTCTGACTGGGCTAAGGCTGCTCCGGCTGTGGCAACCAGAACGGCGGCTGTGAAGAGAAACGATCGCAACATCTTCATCTCCCTTATCGGAACATGCCGGTGGTGGACTGCATCATCTGATCGGCCGCGCTGATGACCTTGGCATTCATCTCGTAGGCGCGCTGAGCGGCGATCAGGTCGGATATTTCCGACACGACTTCAACGTTCGATGCTTCGAGATTGCCTTGCTGCATGTCGCCGAAGCCGTCTGCGTTCGCGAGGCCGTCCTGCGGCGGGCCCGAGGCGGGCGTATCGACAAACAGGTTGTCGCCGATCGATTGCAGGCCTGCCTTGTTGATGAAACGGGTCAGTCCAATCTGGCCGACAATCGTCGGTGTCGTTGAGCCCGGCAAGATTACCGAGACCTGGCCTTGCGGGTTGATGTTGAGCTGCGAAGCGTTCTGCGGAATTGTGATGGTCGGCTGCAAGGGGTTGCCCTGTGCGTTCACGACGCGACCGGTGCCGTCGGTCGTAAACGAGCCGTCACGAGTATAGTTGTAAGTGCCGTCCGGCATCTGGATCTTGAAGTAACCCTCGCCACGAATAGCGATGTCGAGATCGCCTCCTGTGGGGGTCTGGGTGCCCTGTGTCATCAGGCGTGGGGTGCCGACAGTCTTGACGCCGCCGCCGATGTCGATGCCGACGGGCAGGACGGTGCCCTGGTCAGAAGCCTGCGCGCCGACGCGCTGGACGTGCTCGTAAAGCAGGTCCTGGAACTGCGCACGCTGCTTCTTGTAGCCGGTGGTGCGGACGTTGGCGATGTTGTTGGAAATGACCTGAACGTTGAGTTCCTGGGCGGCCATACCGGTTGCTGCAGTGTAAAGAGCGCGCATGTTTCAGTCTCCTCAAGCCGGTACGTCGGCGAGTGATTGGATTGCATTCTTGCGAAGGTCGGCTTGCTGTTGCATCAGCGCCGAGATCTTTTCGTAGGTGCGGGAGACCATCATCAGGCGGCTCATTTCGGCGACCGCGTTGACGTTGGATTTCTCGACAAAGCCCTGGTTGATGCGTGACGCGACATCAGGCTGAGCCGGCGTTCCGGCGGGAGCCGAGAACAGGTTCGAGCCTTCTTTTTGCAGCCGTTGCGGATTGTCGAATTTCACCATCCTCAGCTTGCCGCGGATGGAGTCGAACTGGGTCACGATGCCTTCTTTCACCGTCACGGTGCCATCGGCGGTGATGACGATGTCCTTGTCGGTCGGCTGAAAGACGATCGGCCCGTTGGTGCCGAGAACGATGTTTCCGCCGGCGGTGACGAGTTGCCCCTGTGAGTTGATCTGGAAGGAGCCGTCGCGGGTGTAGCGCTCGCCACCCGGGGTCTGAACGGCGAAGAAGCCTTTTCCGTCGATCGATACGTCGAGCGGATTGCTGGTCTTCTCCGACGGACCCTGCATGAGATCATGATAGGTCGCGCGATCCTGGACGAAGCTGACGCGCCGGTCGGCGGCTGCGAAGTTGTCCTCGTGTGCGCCCGAGGTCAAAAATTCCTCGAACAGCGACTTTTCGGCCTTGAAGCCGTTCGTGTTGACGTTCGCGACGTTGTTCGCGACCACGTCCATCTGACGCTCAAGCGCCACCTGTCGCGACAACGCGACGAGGAGGGTATTCTCCATCGATCTGTCTCCCCTTACGTGAACCGCACTGGCCTCTCCCAAGGCGTCGTGCGGATCGTGTGAACCGGAGAGGCTCTCCCAAGCCGCGGTTCGCATCTTAGTAATGCGAGAGCCGTGCCAACTCGGAAAACGATTTGATTTCAGTGGCTTGGTTGCTCAGAGGGGGTGGGGCAGCGCGGCAATAAACGTCTTGTTGACCATATTGTCCCGGCAAAATTTTCCCACTCCGGGAACAAAAGAAAGGTTTCGTTAACCATTGCGCCACTACGGTGTCGACACAGAGGCGCTTGAAGCGCCGGCGGCCTTCGTATCGCGTCATTCAAGCCAGTTCGGCAGCATTCAAGCCAAAATTCCCACTGCGGGCGGGGCTATGGCAGACGGCGATAAAAATGAAGAGGCGGGTGGCCCGGAAGGCGCGGCCGCTCCGAAAAGCAAACGCAAGCTCATTATAATTGGGGCAGCCGCAGTCGCCGTGCTGGCGCTGGGCGGTGGCGGCTTCTTCTTCCTCCATGGGCATGGAGACAAGGAAAAGCACGCAGAGGCCGAGGCTCCAAAGCCGCCTGTGTTCGTTGATGTGCCTGAAGTGCTGGTCAATCTCTCGGGTCTACCCGGTGAGCGCGTCCAATATCTCAAGGTGAAGGTTGTTCTTGAGGTCAAAGATCAGCCGATGGTGGCCCAGATCACGCCGACGATGCCGCGCGTCATGGACCTGTTTCAGACCTATATGCGCGAACTGCGCGTCACGGATCTCAACGGCTCGATGGGTTTGTTTCGCCTCAAGGAAGAGCTGACGCGGCGTGTGAACGCTGCGATTTCGCCCCATCAGGTGAACGCTGTGCTGTTCAAGGAAATCGTCGTTCAGTGACGGGACGGAAGTTGAGCTATGACGCCGGATAATGACGTCGATCAAGATGCACTAGCCGCCGAGTGGGAAGGTGCGCTGGACTCTGAAGACCCCAATGAGGCTGCTGCCGAGGCTGCCGCCAACGAATTGACTGAGACCATGGCCGAGCAATGGGCGGCGATGGTCGACGAGAGCGATAGCCTCCTCGGGGTGGGTAAGTCGGGTGGTGAGCGTGTCCTGTCGCAGGAGGAAATCGACAATCTGCTCGGTTTCAGCGACGGTGAAGTCAATCTCGACGAGAATTCCGGTATTCGCGCCATCATCGATTCCGCGATGGTGTCCTACGAACGTCTGCCAATGCTCGAAATCGTTTTCGACCGCCTGGTGCGGTTGATGACGACGAGCCTGCGCAACTTTACGTCGGACAATGTGGAAGTGTCGCTCGACCGCATTACGTCGGTGCGTTTCGGCGATTATCTCAATTCCATCCCGCTGCCTTGCGTCCTTTCGGTCTTCAAGGCTGAGGAGTGGGAAAATTTCGGGCTTTTCACCGTCGATTCGAGCCTGATTTATTCGATCATCGATGTGCTGCTTGGTGGTCGTCGCGGGCAGGCTTCGCTGCGTATCGAAGGCCGTCCCTACACCACCATCGAAACCAATCTCGTCAAGCGCCTTGTCGAGGTCGTGCTCGCGGATGCCGAACAGGCCTTCAGGCCGCTCTCTCCGGTCACGTTCACGATCGATCGGCTTGAAACAAACCCGCGCTTTGCCGCTATCAGCCGCCCCGCGAACGCTGCCATTCTCGTGCGCCTGCGCATTGATATGGAAGATCGCGGCGGCAATATCGAACTGCTGCTGCCATACGCGACCATCGAGCCAATCCGCAACGTCCTGTTGCAGATGTTCATGGGTGAAAAGTTTGGCCGTGATCCGATCTGGGAAGGCCATTTGGCGACGGAGATCGCAAAGGCGGAAATCGCTGTCGATGCCGTGCTCTATGAATCCAATATTCCGCTCAAGCAGCTGATGACGCTGCAAGTCGGCGACACACTGCCGCTGAACATGCGGCCGGATGCACTGGTGTCAGTCCGATGCGGCGACGTCATCCTCAGTGAGGGACGAATGGGCCGGGTCGGCGATCGCGTCGCGATCCGCGTCACCAAGCCGCTACGTAAACCGAATACATCGTTCGCGATGTTTGAGAAAGCTGACGAGCAAACGAAGATGATGGAGGCACAGTGAGTCACATATTCGCATTGGTGATCGAGAGCCTGGTAGCGATTTTGCTGCTGGTCACGATCGGATACTGCACTCTGCTGAACCGTCGTCTGACCTTGCTCAAGGCTGACGAGCAGTCGTTACGTGGCACGATTGCAGAATTGGTCACGGCGACCGAGATCGCGGAGCGCGCCATTCAGGGGCTGAAGCTGACGGTTCGTGAATGCGATCAGAACCTCAGTGGCCAGCTTCAGACCGGCACGGAGCTTTCCGAGAATTTGGCCAAGCAACTCGCGACCGGCAATGACATTGTGTCTCGGCTTACAAAGGTTGCGCTTGCGGCGAAGCCGATCATGTCAGATGCGCCTCGCTCTTCGAGCGAAGCTGCGGTTGCAGCACCCAAGACAAGCACGCCCAAGGGATCGCATGCCAAAGAGCTGCTCGCTGCAGCCCAGGCATTTTCTGAACGGCGAAAGGCTGCTGGTCTCGCTGCATGAAACGTCTCGCTCGCGATATCCGCATCATCCCGGTCCTGATGATTGCGATCGGTTGCCTGGCCGTGCTGAAGGTCTCCGGCCTGCTGCTGGACGGCGGATACATTCTCAATGACGACAATGGTGTGCCTCCGAAGAAATCGTGGGCGCAGGAAACTTTCAATTATCCGGCGCCGGGCAAGCAATCCGACCCCCTGGACATCACGGGTTCTGTCCATGGTGGCAAGAAGGAAGAAAAAAAGGAAGAAAAGCCAGAGGTGGCTGCCCCGGAAGCGCGGTCACCGGACCAGACAGTGGTCTTTCCCGACCCAAAAGGCCAGATCCCTGCATCTGAGCGCGCTGTCCTCGAGAGTCTGCAGTCGCGTCGACAGGAGATCGAGGCAAGGGCTCGCGAGATCGATATCCGCGAGAACCTGATCAAGTCGGCTGAAAAGCGTGTTGAGGGACGTCTTGAGGAAGTGAAGGCGACCGAAGCGCGTATTTCAACGGCGGGTCAGCAGAAGAACGAGGCTGAGGCGGCGCGTTTCAAAGGCATCATTACCATGTACGAGGGAATGAAGCCGAAAGACGCTGCCAAGGTGTTCGATCGCTTGGAATTGCCGGTATTGTTCGAAATTGCTTCACAGATCGCGCCACGAAAGATGGCTGACATCATGGGGCAGATGCAGCCGGAAGCGGCTGAAAGGCTGACAGTCGAATTGGCGCGTCGCGCAAGCGGGGGCCTCTCGTCATCGCCGAATGATCTTCCCAAGATTGATGGCAAGCCGTCTCAACCGGCTCGCAATTGAAGCAGGTGATTAACAAGGTCTTAATCGGCGGGTTCTAGATTTCGGGCGGGGTGCGAGAGCGGCAACCGCTCGAGCGGATATCGCGCCTGAACTGGCAAACGAGACGCGGCAGAAAGAGCTGGAATGTCCTGCAAGGTTGCTCGCATCATCCAAACGATCCGCGCGGCTGGATCGAAAGCCCGCTTGCGTGCGGGTACGGTCCGGCGTGGGGTGCAATCATCCTTTACAGCGGTTGGCTTCGCGCTCGTGTTCAGCGGCTTGGTTGCCGGACATGCCGGTGCCCAGCAGCAACCGGTGAAAGGCGAGGCAACTTTGACCGGCGCGAACGGATATGCGCGGCTGGTCCTGAAGTTCAAGGAAGACGTAATCACCGATGCGGTCGTCGCAGGGTCGGTTCTTATCGTTCGCTTCGAGAAGCCGGTTGATCTTCCGGTCGATGCGCTGCCGGACGCGCTGCCGTCCTATATTGGAATGGTTCGCCGCGATCCCGACGGCACGGCTATTCGCCTGGCGCTGAGCCAGAACGTCAAAGTCAATTTGATGATGGCGGGTGAGCGTGTCTTCATCGACTTGTTGCCCGAGAAGTGGACCGGTGCTCCACCGCCGCTGCCGGCGGAAGTGGTGAAAGAATTGTCCGAGCGGGCGATTGCCGCCGAGCGCGCTTTGCGTCTGCAAAAGCAGGCGGATGAAGCCAAGAAACGACCGCCGATCCGCGTTCGGGCCTCGGTCCAGCCGACCTTTACACGCCTCGTGTTTGAAATGCCTGATGGTGTCGCCGTCTCGTCGGCGTTGAGCACCAATAAGTTCGTGCTGTCGTTTTCGTCTGGGCTGGTCTTTGACCTGGCCGATGCCAAGGTCGCAATGCCCGCGAACATCAGATCCATTGAACAAAAGATGGGCGACAATGCTTCGACGATCGAGATCGCGCTCATTGGTGAAGTCGACGTTCGCGCATTCCGCGAAGAAAAGAACTACATCGTTGATATAGGCTTCGAAGAGGCGAAGGCCCCCCCGCAAGGACCGCGCTCGCAGTTGCCGAATGTTCCGGCTGCTCCGCCGAGCGAAAAGGCTGCGGCAAAAAAGGCGAGTGCGATCGTGCCGCCGACATCGGAGCAAATCGCCCGCGAGGCGTCGCTTGAAAAAAAGCCCGAGACCACCGTTCCGAAAACGGATGTTTCCGAAGCGACGCCATCGGATGTGAAGACGCCCGACGTCAAGTCGCGGGCAGTTAACGTTGAGGCGAAGCGGGACGCCGCTCCAGACAAGCCTGAGACGAAGCTAGAGGCCAAGGTTGCAGCCGAGAAATCCCAGTCCGCTCCTAAGGTGGACAAGGTCGTAGCTGCAGCTTCAGCGGCTCAGTCTGCGGGAGCGCCACCACAGGCTTCCCCGCAAGCGAAGCCTGTGGCCGAAGCCGAGGCGCCGTCGGCGGCCAATTCGAGGCCGAAGCTGGTGCCGGAGGTGAGGCGAAGTAGCGATGACTTGCGCGTGACTTTCAGCTTTCCTGGTCCGACGCCCGCCGCCGTCTTTCGACGCTCGGATTCGATCTGGCTTGTTTTTGATACCGACAAGTCGATTGATCCTACGCCCATTCAAAGCCAAGGCGGGTCGCTCATTGCCGCAGCCGGCACGCTCGAGCTTCCGAAAGGGCGTGCGGTTCGGATTCGGCTGAACCGTCCGCAATTGGTGACGTTGAGTGGCGAAGAGAAGTCCTGGACGCTGATGCTGGCCGATAAGGCCGAGCGGCCGTCGCAGCCACTCACTGCTGCGCGCAACAGTGCCGATCCCAAGCATGCAAACGTGACCGTCGCAATCGCCAAACCAGGGCAGCTTCATCATATCAAGGATCCCGATGCCGGCGATGCGCTGACCGTGATGACTGCAGGCCTGCCTGTGCGCGGCTTCGTCAAGCGTCAGGATTTCGTGGAATTTTCGGTGCTCGAATCAATGCAGGGTGTCGTCATCCAGCAGAATGCGGATGATCTCACCGCGGATATCGCGTCCAGCAAGCTGGTGTTGAGCCGCCCCGGCGGGTTGACCTTGTCTTCGGCGATGACCATGCCGGAGCGCGCGATCGGAGCGGTACGTCCTATCTTCGATGCAGGCACCTGGCACGAAAACCAGACCGCAGACTTTCTGTCGATGCGTAATAGCCTTCTCGCCGCCGCTTCCCAGGCGACGGGCGACAAGCGCATGGCGGCGCATATTGAGCTTGCTCGATTTTATCTGTCGCGCGGATTTTACCCCGAGGCCAAGGGCGTTCTCGACCTGATTCTCGGTGAGACCAAGGAAAGCGAAGTCGATCCCTCCGCATACATCCTGCGCGCCGTGGCTACCACGCTTTCCGGCCATCCTGAGCTCGCGCTGAAGGACCTCGCCAATCCTGCGATCGGTGCGAATTCCGACTCGCAGCTCTGGAAAGGGCTCGCCTACGCGAAGCAGGGCAAGTGGGTGGATGCCCGCGAAAAATTCAAGAATGCTGAGTTCGCGATTACGGGATTACCGACCGATCTGCAACGTATCGTCACAATCGAGGCGTTTCGCGCAGCGCTCGAGGTGAAAGACTATCCCACCGCCGGTGCGCGCAGCAATGATCTCACGACCTTGGGTGCCGGACCGGGACAGGAGGGCGAGATCGCCCTGTTGCGGGGACGGCTTGCTGAAGCGCTCGGCCATGACAAGGATGCGTTGTCAGCCTATCAGGCCGCGATCGACTCCTCGAACCGTCCTGCTGCTGCGGAAGCAACTCTGCTGAATATCTCGCTTCGCCAGAAGCGCGATATGCTGAACGACGACAATGCCATTCACGAGTTGGAAATTGCATCCACGATATGGCGTGGCGATTCGATCGAGGTGAAGAACCTCGGAATGCTGTCACAGCTTTATGCAGCCAAGGAGCGCTATAGCGACGCATTCGCGGCGGGACGTACGGCCACACTGTTGGAGCCGAACTCGGAAATCTCCCGCAAGGTGCAAGATCAGACGTCTGCTTTGTTCGATCAGCTTTACAACAGTCCCAAGGGCGACGATTTGCCCCCGGTCGAAGCTCTAGCGATGTTCTACGAGTATCGCGACCTTACGCCCATCGGACGACGCGGTGATGAGCTGATCCGGCATCTCGCCGATCGCCTGGTCGCCGTCGATCTGCTCGATCAGGCGGGCGAACTGCTGCAATATCAAATCGATCATCGTCTTGAGGGGGCCGCGCGTGCGCAGGTCGCTTCCCGCCTGGCAATGGTCTACCTGATGAACCGTAAGCCAGGACGAGCGATTGCAGCGCTGCGCACGACCCGCATTGCTGATCTGGCTGGGGAATTACGACAACAGCGGCTGTTGCTTGAAGCTCGGGCGCAGAGCGATGTCGGTCGGCACGATCTCGCGCTCGACATTGTCTCGAATATCAACGGCCGCGAGGCTGTGCGGCTGCGGTCGGACATTTACTGGGCTGCTCGTCGCTGGAGGGAATCCTCCGAGCAGATCGAGTTGCTCTATGGCGATCGTTGGCGCGATTTCCAGCCTCTGACCTCGATCGAGAAGGGCGACATCATCCGAGCCGCGATCGGCTACGCCCTTGCCGAGGACACCGTCGGACTTGCGCGCTTTCGCGAGAAATACAGTGCAAAAATGGAAGGAAGCGACCGCGCCATTTTCGATATTGCGGCCAAACCCGCTGCGGCAAACAGCTCTGATTTCGCGAGAATCGCGAAGATGGCGGCTGCGATCGATACTCTGGACGGCTTCCTACATGAGATGAAGGCGCGTTTCCCGGATGCGGTTGCGCGCGCGAAGCTGCCGCCGGCAATCAAGGCAGATCCCAATCCGACCGGCTCCTTGCCTGAAATCGTCGGGTTGAAGCAGGTCAACGAAGCCCGGCGGTAAAAAGGACTATCCGCCGCCGTAGCTTTGCACCAGACTTCCCGCCACCAGTGACCAGCCGTCCACCAGCACGAAAAAGATGAGCTTGAACGGCAGTGACACCACCACTGGAGGCAGCATCATCATGCCCATCGCCATCAGGACTGAAGCGACCACAAGGTCGATAATCAGGAACGGCAGGAAAAGCAGAAACCCGATTTCAAATGCCCGCTTGAGTTCCGAGATCATGAAGGCGGGGACAAGGATGCGCAACGACATATCATCGGGCGTCGCCGCGGGCGGCTCGCCGGACAGATCCATAAAGAGCTTCAGGTCTTTTTCGCGGACGTTCTTTTGCATGAAGCCGCGCAACGGGATGACGCCACGCTCGAGAGCCTGCTCGGCGGTGATTTCATTCGCCACCAGAGGTTTGACAGCGTCATCGTAGGTTTTTTGCAGCACCGGCCCCATCACGAAACCAGTGAGAAACATTGCCAGAGCGATGATCACGGAGTTCGGCGGCGCGGTCGCGGTGCCAAGTGCCGTGCGCAGCAGCGACAGCACCACCACGATACGCGTGAACGACGTCATCATGATCAGGATCGACGGTGCGATCGAAAGCACCGTGAGCAGCGCGATCAATTGAATCGCGCGTTCGGTGACGCCGCCGTTGCCGGCGCCGCCAAGATTGATGCTGATATCCTGCGCGACCGCGGGATCGATCAAGGATCCAACGGTGAGGATAAAGCTTAGAAAAAATAGAACTCTACGCGGTGTTTTCGCCGGCCTCACGCTGGAGGCTTCGGACGGCCGAGCAAGCTTGCCATCTCGTCTTCAAGGTTTTCAAAGGGCGCCTTGGGCGCTGACTCTGCCGGAGCATCCGGTTGGGAAGGGGGTGTCGAACTATTGCGTGGGTTGAGATCTCGTGACGGACGAACCAACGGCTCGGGAGCCACTGGCGGCGCGCCGACCCGATCGATCGGGCTGACGGAGGGAGCGCGAGGCTCACTTGTCTCAAGCCGGTGGTCGCCGCTTGGTCGGCGCAATGCAGCCTCAAGCCGCTGCGCCATATCGGCAAGATTTTGATCCGCCGACGAAAGGGGAGATTCCGCGGGACGCTGCGCGGCACGGGGAAGAGGTGGCGGGGCCTTCGGGGCAAGGTCCGCCGGACGCGGTCCACGAGGCATCATGGGCTCCATGCGCTCGCTTCGCGGCAACGGGCGAGCGGGTGAGTCAGTTCGAAGCGTCGGCTCCGGACGAACCATCGGCTCCGGCGTGAAACTCGGCATGGCATCGCTATGCCGCTCCGCGGCTGGCGCTGGGCGGCGCACTTCATCGGCAAATGGAGCGCGCGCAGGCCGCTGCGGGATCTCCGGCATTGCGGGCTCTCGATGTTCAAGGGTATCTGCCCGTGTGGTTTCCGGCTCGGCCCATGCGGGCTCCGGCGCAAGCCGGGGCGGTGAGGGCAATTCAGTGCCGGCGGGCGATCGTTGGGGCGCCTGATCGCGCTGCGGCATGTTTCGAACAATATTGGGCTCGACCACGACGTCGGTCGGCCCGCCGATCATCAGGAGGTGCTCGACATTATCGCGGCGCACAAGCACGAGCCGTCGGCGCCCATCTACCGCAGCAGCATCGATAACCGCGAGACGCGGCATTCGTCCGCGATTCGCATTTGTGCCCATACGGCTTCCGCCGAATCGTTGGACCAGCCAGAAAACAACTCCGATCAGCGCGAGAACGATGACGAAGGCGATAAAAAACCAGAGCGTTTGCGGCATGTTACTGTCCCCGTCAAACAACGCCCCCTTCGTATGCCAGATTCGCGAGATGTGCGAAGGCTGCTTGAAGGGTGCATCGTCCGTTAATTTTTGCCGGCAACACCTGCCGCCCACAAATTATTAACTCATGAATCACCCGGGCCCAAAACACTTCCTGAACCCGCATTTTCAATAGCTTACCATGATCGAGGAGCCTTGGCTCCGAAAATCGATCCAGCCTCTCTTTACTATCTGTTAACCATAAGCGCGGCAAATTCTGCCCACCTGAGGAACCAACCACAGGTGGAGAGCTGAGCCAATGCCGATCACAGATATTCCAATGCTGGCCGCGCTACGCACCAAGATGCAGTGGCATCAGGAGCGTCAACGCGTTCTCGCGGACAACGTCTCGCATTCCGACTCGCCTGGCTTCAAGCCGCGAGACCTGGTCGAGCCGAAATTCGATGGCTCCGGCAATCCGCTCGGAGGGCATCTCTCGTCGCTGGCCATGACGCGCACGAGCGCCAACCACATCCAAGCGTCAGGCGTCAGCGAAAATTTCGATTCGAGCAACCGCGAAGGCTACGAGACGAGGCCCATGGGCAATGCGGTCAATCTTGAGGATCAGATGCTCAAGGTTTCGGCGAACCAGATGGATTACGCGGCGGTGACCTCGCTCTACAGCCGCAGCCTCGGTCTCATCAAGACAGCGATCGGCAAACGCTAATCCGGCCGATCGTGCCGAAGAAAAGATAATGGAGGCATCTGATGAGTGACGGGAACGATTTTCTGAAGTCGATGACTATTTCGACCTCCGGTCTGCGTGCGCAGGCTGGGCGCATGCGCGTGATTTCGGAAAACATCGCTAACGCCGACTCCACCGCAAAGACCGCGGGAGGCGATCCCTACCGGCGCAAGGTGCCGACGTTTTCCTCTGAGCTCGATCGCACGATGGATGCACGCGTCGTCAGTCTCGGGAGAATCAAGCCCGACAATTCTGCGTTCCGTACCCGCTACGAGCCCGGTAATCCGGCGGCGGATGCCAACGGCAACGTCAAATACCCCAACGTGAATACGTTGGTGGAAATGACCGATATGCGTGAAGCCCAGCGTTCCTACGAAGCCAACCTCAACATCATTTCTGCCACGCGCCGGATGATCCAGCGCACCCTCGATATTTTGAAAGCCTGAAAAGAAGGACTCTAATCATGGCATCACCAACAGTTGCTGCAAATGCGTATGCAAACCTCGCGCGTATTCTCGACGCTTCAGCCAGCCTTGGAAAGTCTTCAGAGGCGGGTGGTGCCTCGGCGGCCAACCTTGCCCGCATTATGGAAGGCGGCCTTGGCCCGGCCGGACAGTCCAACGGTCCTTCGTTCGGCACGGTGCTGAAGGATGCGATCAGCGGCGTGATGGATGCCGGGCGGAAGTCCGACACGCAGACCGTCGCAATGGCGCAGGGTAAGGCCAATGTCATGGACGTGGTGACTGCTGTCGCGGAGACCGACGTTGCCGTCTCGACGCTGGTATCGGTGCGCGACCGCGTGATCCAGTCCTACGAAGACATCATGAAGATGCCGATCTGATTTTCGGCATCTTCAAAATACTTTCGGACAGGGGAGTGGCATGACAGGGCCTGAAGTTCTCGACGTCTCGCGCGACGCGATCTGGACAATCGTCAAGGTCTCGTCGCCACTGTTGATTGTGGCCCTCGTTGTCGGTGTTGTGATCTCCCTGATCCAGGCATTGACGCAGATCCAGGAGCAGACGCTGGCTTTCGTGCCGAAGATCCTTGCGATCTTCATTACGCTTGTGCTGGCGTTGCCGTTCATGGCCGATGCCATGAACAGTCAGATGTTGCGAATATCGTCGCGAATCATCGGCGGCTAGCGCATGGTCGGGGACCACATGAACCGGCCCTGGGCACGTCTTCCATGCGTATCGACATTTCGATGCTTCCGGCCCTCGCGGCCGCCTTCATGCTCATTTTTGCCCGCATTGGCGCCATGGTGATGCTGCTTCCCGGCTTGGGAGAGGTCAATATCCCGGTCCGCCTGCGACTTGGGATCGCGCTCGCACTCACTCTTATTCTTCTGCCGCTTCATCGCTCCGATTATCACGTCAACATGACCACGATGGCACCGATGCTGGTGCTGCTCGTTCACGAGATCATCATCGGCGTCGTGCTCGGCGCTACCGCGCGCGTGACGCTGTCGGCTTTAGCCGTGGCCGGTTCGGTGATCGCGCAACAGCTTGGGCTCGGTTTCGTCACGACGGTCGATCCCACGCAGGGGCAGCAGGGCGCGCTGATCGGCAACTTCCTGACCATCCTCGGACTGACGTTGCTGTTCGCCACCGACATGCATCATCTGGTGATCGCCGCGCTGGACCAGAGCTACAAGATCTTTTCGCCAGGTGAGTTGATGCCCAGCGGCGACGTCGCGGCGCTGGCAACCCGCGCTTTTGCAACCGCCTTCAAGATCGGGATTCAGCTTTCCGCGCCGTTTATTGTGTTTGGCTTGGTCTTCAATCTGGGGCTGGGCGTGCTCGCGCGCCTGATGCCGCAAATGCAGGTCTTCTTCATCGGCGTGCCGCTGTCTATCCTAGGCGGCTTCCTGATGTTGGCGGCCGTTGTTGCAATCATGATGGGGACGTTCCTCGACTATTTTGGCGGGGTCATGCACGAACTGACACCGAGGGGCTAAGGGCAGGCCATGGCCGACGAGGATAAAGACTCCAAAACAGAAGACCCGACGCAAAAACGCCTCGACGAAGCACTCGAACGCGGCGACGTTGCCAAAAGTCAGGAAGTCAATACCTGGTTCGTGATCGCAGGATCAACGCTGCTGTTGTCGTCGTTTTCCGGTTCGATCGGAGTCGGCATCGAAGCCCCGATGCGAAATCTGATGATGAATGCTCATCAGATCCGTGTCGACGGGCCGGCCCTCCTTGCGCTTGTTAGCAGCATCGAATTCGCACTGATCAGCGCCCTCGGCGTTCCATTTTTGCTGCTGATCATTGCCGGCGTTGTCAGCAATCTGATTCAGCATCGACTGGTATTTTCAACGGAATCGCTGACGCCGAAGTTCAGCAAGCTCTCCCCGATGGCCGGCGCTGCGCGCATGTTCGGAAAGCAGGCGATCGCGAACTTCCTCAAGGGTCTGTTCAAGATCATCGCGGTGGGAATCGTCATGGTCATGGTGTTGTGGCCCGAGCGCCACCGCTTCGAGGCGATGGTCCAGTTCGATCCGACAGCAATTCTGGGGGTGACAAAGACGCTCTCGGTGCATTTGATGACCACAGTCGTCGCCATGCTCGCGGTGGTTGCGACGCTGGACTACCTATTTCAGTACAGGCAGTGGTTCGAGCGACAGAAGATGTCGCTGCAGGAGATCAAGGAAGAATACAAGCAATCGGAAGGTGACCCCCACATCAAGGGCCGCATCAAGCAGATCCGTTTTGCGCGCGCCAAGAAACGCATGATGGCGGCGGTGCCCACGGCCTCTGTCATTATCACCAATCCGACCCACTACGCGGTGGCTTTGAGATACGAGCGCGGGATGCCGGCGCCGATTTGTGTCGCCAAGGGTGTGGATCTGATCGCTCTAAAGATCAGGGAGGTCGCTACCGCGAACGATGTGCCGATCGTGGAAAACGTACCGCTGGCGCGAGCCCTGCACGCCACGGTCGAAATTGATCATGAGATTCCGGTGGAACACTATCATGCGGTGGCGGAAGTCATCGGCTACGTGATGCGCCTCAAGCGTCAGGTCTCGGGCCTTGGCTGGTGATGTCTGCGACGGCAGGCCGATT
Source organism: Bradyrhizobium sp. SYSU BS000235 (assembly GCF_049747295.1). NCBI lineage: Bacteria > Pseudomonadati > Pseudomonadota > Alphaproteobacteria > Hyphomicrobiales > Nitrobacteraceae > Bradyrhizobium > Bradyrhizobium sp. SYSU BS000235. The sequence continues at coordinate 635,228 of NZ_JBMHJM010000001.1, read as the reverse complement.
GGCCATCATGCCGCTTGCGTCATGATGCCCGATTCAGGCACTTAGGCCCGAGAAAGACGCATTCAGAGCATGTTTTCGCGGGATAGAAGCCAGTTCGTTGCAAGAAGATGCCTGGAACAAGTAATTTTCGCGTATTCTGAACACAACACTGGTCACCGCTTTTGCGGGATACGCGCAGGCAGCATGCGATGACAACTGTTCCGGGCAATGATCCGCGTTCTTCTTTCGCTCCCGTGCTCGAACCGGCACGGCGGAGCGGCAGCATCTTCCTTGTCCTGCTGGTCGCAGGAGCCGTGGTTGCGGCGGCCGTCGCATTCATGACCTTGGGTCGCTCGCAGGCGCAGCCTTATATTCTCGGCCTGTTGGCTTTGCTGGCGATGGTCGGGCTTTTCACGTTGTTCGCCTTCGCTGCTGGCATCGTCCGCTTCGCCGATCGTCATGCCGAGGATCCGATTACGCGTCCCATCGCTGATCATGCGTTCGACGGCCTGGCGGTAACCGATCCTCGCGGTCATGTCGTTTATGCCAATGCGACTTACCTTGCTCTCACTGGCGCATCGGGAGCCAGTGACGTGCGGCCGGTCGAGCGCGTGTTCATCGGCAATCCGGATGTCTCCGAGGCCGTATTCCGCTTGCTCAAGGCGGCGCGTGAAGGCAAGCGGCAACAAGAAGAAGTCCGCGTCGCCGGAGTTGACAGTTCGCATGGCCGCTGGCTGCGCATGCGGGTGCGTCCGCTTGGAACAGGCAAGCGTGAGACGAAGTTCGCGGTCTGGTCGATCGCCGACATCACCCGTGATCGCGAGCGGCAAGAGGATGTCTTCCAGGAGCTGCAGCATGCCATCGAGTATCTCGATCACGCGCCTTGCGGCTTCTTTTCGGTCAATGCAACGGGTGAACTGGTTTATGTCAATGCGACGTTGGCGAACTGGCTGGATTACGACCTGGCCGAAATCGGTTCCGGCGGGCTGAAGATTGCCGATATCGTTTCGGGCGATGGAGCATCTCTACTGACATCGATCACGCCGGAGCCCGGTGAGGTCAAGACCGAGGTCTTTGACATCGATCTGCGGATGCGCAGCGGCAAGACCATGCCGGTGCGGCTTTATCACAAGCTCGCTTTTGGGGCCGATGGCGCACCTGGTGCTTCGCGCACCCTTGTCATCAACCGGGCGCGCGACGACCACGGCGATCCGCAGCGTGTGGCGGAAGTGCGTTTCATGCGCTTCTTCGATCATACGCCGATGGCCATTGCGACCGTGGATAAGGCCGGCAGTATCGTCCGCGCCAACGCCCGCTTCGCCAAACTGACGCAAAGCCTGTCGTCGTCCGGCGGCGGCAACAAGTCGATCTTCGCGGTGGTGAGCGAGCGCGAACGCGGCGAGCTTGTCGCAGCTATTAACAAGGCGACCGAAGGTCAGGGCGATATTCCGCCCGTCGAGGCGATGCTGGACAGCGCCAAGGAACGCTGGGGGCAGTTTTTCGTCACATCGGTTGAACAGGATGCGCGTGACGCGGAAGTCGCGATTGTCTACCTGCTGGAGACAACTGAGAAGCGGACGCTGGAGGCCAACTTCGCACAGTCGCAGAAAATGCAAGCGGTTGGACAACTCGCCGGTGGCATTGCGCATGACTTCAACAACGTCCTGTCCGCCATCATGATGGCGAACGATTTCCTGCTGAACGCGCACAAGCCGACCGATCCGTCGTTCCAGGACATCATACAGATCAAGCAGAACGCGACCCGTGCTGCGACACTGGTTCGGCAATTGCTGGCGTTCTCACGCCGTCAGACGCTGCGTCCGCAGGTGCTCGACATGGGCGACGCGCTCTCAGATCTGACCATGCTGCTGAAGCGGCTGATCGGTGAAAAGGTGAAGCTTGACTTCGTTCACGGCCGCGATCTGTGGCCGGTGAAGGTCGACGTCTCGCAGTTTGAGCAGGTCATCGTCAATCTGGCGGTGAATGCCCGCGATGCCATGCCCGATGGCGGTAAGCTGACGATCCGGACCGCGAATGTTTCCGCGAACGATGCCGAGCGTCTGCAACATAAGGGCATGCCTGCGGCGGATTACGTTCAGATCGAAGTCAGTGATACCGGCACCGGCATCCCGGCGGATATCCTCGACAAGATTTTCGAACCGTTCTTCTCGACCAAGGAAGTGGGCAAAGGCACGGGCCTCGGGCTTTCCACGGTCTACGGTATCGTCAAGCAGACTGGCGGATTCGTCTATGTCGATTCCGTCGCCAATCAAGGCACGGTGTTCCGCATCTTCCTGCCGCGCTACTATCCTGAAGCAGAAAAAGTGCCGGAGATCGCAGTCACCAGCAGCGCGGCAGCCGACGCTTCGACGGCCAAGCCGCGTGCGCCTGATCTCACCGGGCAGGGCACCATCCTGCTTGTGGAGGACGAAGACGGTCTGCGCTCGCTGAATGCCCGTGGTCTGCGCTCGCGCGGCTACACCGTCATGGAAGCCGCGAATGGACTCGAGGCGATGGAACTGATCGACCAAGAGCAGGGGGCCATCGATCTCGTCGTCTCCGACGTCGTAATGCCGGAAATGGACGGGCCGACCTTGCTGGTTGAAATGCGCAAACGAAACCCTGATCTCAAGATCATCTTCGTTTCCGGCTATGCCGAGGACGCATTCGAAAAGAGCCTGCCTGAGAACCAGCAGTTCAATTTCCTGCCGAAACCGTTCACGTTGAGCCAACTTGTGGCCGCCGTGAAGGAAACCATGACAATTTCGTCATGATTGTTAACTGCGGTCCGCGACTGAGGGCCGCAGTCTTTATTGTGTCAATCCGCTTTCCTTTCGCCCGCCGATGCCCATGTTATGGCGTATCCCCTGCCGGGGATAAACGCCCCTTGAGGGCTATGAGGGAACGAACATGAATTTTTCGCAGCGCATGCAGGCCGTCAAAACGCTGGCCGTGGTTGCGGCTCTCGCGATGCCGTTGATGCTTGCCGTGTCGTCGTCGGTTGACGCCCGTCCGGGCGGCGGCGGGAGCATGGGATCGCGTGGCTCGCGCACGTTTTCAGCGCCTCCGCCGACAGCGACAGCACCTAATGCGGCGCAACCCATGCAGCGCTCGATTACGCAGCCTGGCATGAGGGCTCCTGCTTCGACGCCGGCGGGCGGTGGTTTCTTTAATCGTCCCGGTTTGCTCGGCGGTCTCGCCGCGGGCTTCCTTGGCGCCGGCTTGCTCGGCATGCTGTTCGGTGGCGGGTTGTTTGGCGGACTGGGCAGCTTGTCGTCGATTTTCGGCCTGATCATTCAGCTCGGCCTGATCTACCTGGTCGTGCGGTTCGCGATGTCGTGGTGGCAGCGCCGCAACGCGCCTGCCTATGCGAATGCCGCTCCTCCGCCGAATGCAGCGCCTGATCTCGGTGCGCAGACCAACGCGCGCAACGGGTTTGGCTTTGGTGTTGGGTCGGGCAGCGCGCCGCTCGAAATCAAGCCGGACGACTACGACACGTTTGAGCGTCTGCTCGGGGAAATCCAGACGGCGTGGTCGAACGAAGACGTCAACAAACTTCACACGCTGGCCACGCCGGAGATGGTGTCGTATTTCACCGAAGACCTCTCGGCCAATAACCAGCGTGGTGTGGTCAACAAGGTCTCGGACGTCAAGCTGCTGCAGGGTGATCTTGCGGAAGCATGGCGTGAAGGCCAGAGCGAATACGCCACGGTGGCGTTGCGCTACTCGCTGGTGGACAAGACCGTCGAGCGCGCCAGCGGCCGCATCGTCGAAGGCAGTGAAACGCCGACCGAAGTGACGGATGTCTGGACGTTTGTGCGCCGTCCGGGCGGCGCTTGGGAGCTTTCAGCCATCCAGGCGACCTGAGCTCTTCGTCCATTCGAAATGATGTGAAGGCGTCGCGCTTGCGCGGCGCCTTTTCGTTTGTTCCGCTTGCGCGCGAACAAGATGCGCTCTCGTGTGTTGACGTCGCAGGTTGCAACCGGACCAAGGATCTTTCATGCGGTATGAACTTTATTATTGGCCGACCATCCAGGGGCGCGGTGAATATGTCCGCTTGGCGCTGGAGGATGCCGGTGCCGACTATGTCGATGTCGCGCGTCGCAGCACCGGCAAAATGATGTCGCTGATGAACGGGCGGCGTTCGCCGACACCGCCGTTTGCTCCGCCGTTCCTCAAGGCTGGAAAATTTGTCATCGGGCAAACCGCCAACATTCTGCTGTACCTGGGATCAAAGCATGGTCTTGCGCCCAAGGCCGAGGCGGGCAGGCTGTGGGCGCATCAACTGCAACTGACGGTCGCCGATTTCGTCGTGGAAGTGCACGACACGCATCATCCGCTCGGACCTACGCTTTATTACGAAGACCAGCGGCCGGCGGCGAAGCGGCGCACCGATGAATTCTGGAGCGAGCGTGTTTCGAAATTTCTCGGCTACTTTGAGCAGCTGATCAAGCAGAGCAAGGGGCCTTACCTCAATGGCCGCCGCGTTTGCTACGTCGATCTTTCGGTCTTTCAATTGGTCGATGGGCTGCGCTACGCGTTTCCGAACCGCATGGAGCGTTTCGAAGGCGAGGTGCCGCGCGTGCTCGCGTTGCGTGATCGCGTGGCAGAGCGGCCGAACATCAAGGCCTATCTCGCCAGCGAGAGGCGCATTCCATTCAATGAAGACGGCATCTTCCGTCATTATAAGGCGCTGGATCGCTGAGACCGCGCTTTCGCCTGTCTTGACATTGGCCGGTCAAAGCGCTCGTTGGACGAGTGTCCCGAATCCGAAGTTCGCCTCACAATGCAGCGCTTTTCTTCGCGCACTTCTGAACCACCACTAGGCAATGCTGCCCATGTTCGCCTGAAGGAGATTGTTATGAAGATCACACCGTCCGGCTCGGTGCCAACGCGCCGCGCGCCTGCCAGTTACTTCACCGGCACTGTCTGGCAGGATCCTGTGATTGAAGCGCCGCAACCGGCGCGGCTGAATGCGGCGCGCGTGACGTTTGAACCCGGTGCCCGCACGGCATGGCACACCCATCCGCTTGGACAGACACTGTACGTGCTCGCGGGATGCGGTCGTATCCAGACCGAAGGCGGGCCGGTGCGCGAGATTCGGGCGGGGGATGTCGTGTGGATACCGCCGGGTGAGAAGCATTGGCATGGCGCCGCACCAACCACGATGATGGCGCATCTTGCCATGCAGGAGTCCGAGAACGGCAGCGCGGCCACTTGGCTCGAGCACGTGACCGACGCGCAATACAATGAACCTGTGAGCAACTGAAACTCAGGCGTCGGTTCGGATCAGTGCGAGCCCGGATTCCGGGTCGTGTCGTTTCCGCAGATGTGCCGGGCTTTCAGTAATGATGGCTTCCAACGTGGGGCGTACATGCGCCTCGCCAAGGTGGCCTGCCATGGCTTGGCCATCGCGTTTACCGACCACAATGTGGAGGTGGATGGCGGGCTTCCCGTCGGCTTCCGCGACGTCGCCGAGCAGGGAGGCGACCTCGACCTGCTCGCGCACCGGGATCTTCATGTAGTCCTTCTTGTTCCAGTCGAAGTAGAGCAGCATGACGTCGCTCAGCGCGCCAATAGCGCTGATCTGGGCTGCGGTGATGTTGTGTTGCCCGACGAACTGCTTGAGGGATGCCATGACTTCGTCGCCCGTCGAGAGGATAACGGCGAAGGTCCGCTGGCCGTGGTTATCGTGCAACAGCTTGGATTGCATCGGTTTTCTCCTTATAATGCGACAACTGAATCGTGCGAGGCGGGTTCCCGAGCGACCTTGCTTGCCGCATTGATGTCGCATTCGCCCTGTCTGGTCTGACGCTCGCCCTAAATGCAGGAGGATCGATGCGTATCGTAACCCCCGCCATTTACGCGGCCCTGTTAGGGGCTGCGATCTACGGTGCCATTTCCCAGAACCCGCTCCCGAGCGCAGTCGCTTCGGGGTCGCCGGAGGGAGTGACCAAGCTTGCCTATGCCGTTCCGACGGACGGCAAGACGTCGGTGCGCGTCGGCAAGCGCGAGACGTGCCGGCAATCTGTCTCTGCGAAGCACCTGAACAAGACGCAGGCACGGGATCAGATGCAATTGTGCGTGGCGCGGGCGCGCGTTGACTGCCTGCAGCAGGCCATCGACCAGAGGCTGCGCGGTGCCGCTCGCAGGGTTTATGTCAAGAGCTGCGTTGCCGCTTAATCGTCGTCTCATACACCAAGGACGACCTGCGTTTTGTCATGGCCGGGCTTGACCCGGCCATTTGCGTTTCCTCTTATGCTGCCGACAAAAAGCGGGCTACCAATAAGGAGAAGCGCCGATGCCATCATTTACTTGGGACCACGTTCACCTGCGCAGCCCCGATCCCGAGGCAACGGCAAAGTGGTTCGAGCAGATGCTGGGGGCGGAAATCGTCCGCAGCCCGGGGCGCATCGATCTGAAGCTTGGTGGCGCCGATGTCTTCATTGCGCCCGTCACGCCGGGCGATGGGGTCAACGCCCCGCCGGTCACCCCTTATCAGGGGCTCGATCACATCGGACTGTCGGTCAAGGACATTGATGCGGTCGCAGCCGAGCTGAAAGGCAAGGGTGTCGAATTCACCAAGGAGCCGCACACGCTTCGCCCGGGCATCCGCATTTGCTTCATCCGCGGCCCGCAGGGTGTCTCGGTGGAATTGCTGGAGCGGGACAAGAAGTACGTGTGAGAGAAACGCGGGCATTCGCCCGCGTCTTCGCCGGTTAGCGGACTGAGATGAAATACGACGTCCGGCCCGCGCGCCCGTTGGGAAAGAAGACCTCTACCGCAGCAGTATCGGTCCCGGTGTAGCCACGTTGCGATACGTATCGCACCGTGACACCTGGGACTCGGCGCCGGTTGCAGGCGCTTCTCGCGTTGCCAGGTGCAAAGTAAACAAACACACCTCCGCGTGTGACCGTCAGTCGGCCGTGCTGGGGGTCCTCTGTGATACGAACCGTCGGAATGCCATTGGCCGAGCAATCAGGATTCGTCGACGATACCTGAAATAGGGTAATGGGCACTCCGCTGAGCGCGTACTTCGTTGCTGCCATTGTGGATGCAGCGCTGGAAAGCCAGATTAACAACGCACCAAGCAAAATGCGCATCGACGTATTCCCCAAATGGAAGTGTTTTTATTGAAATGATGGATTGGCAGGCTTGCGGCTGTCCTAGCCATCCTTCTCCCGGGCTATCGTGATCCGAACCCCGGTTTTCGCGACGGTGCAATGGATATCGAGGCGGCGATAGCGCGACGAGATATTGTAACCGCGGATGATATTGGTGCGCTTGACGCAGCGCTGCGCGCCCTTCAGCGCATCCGGCTTCGGAATCGTGAAAACTTGAGCGGCGGCCGTCGCGATGAAGTCATAGAACTCCGGGGCGGGCTTCCTTTTGTCGGTGGACGCGAACACGTCGTTGGTGCGATTGCGGCTTGAGCAGCCGAGCGACGCCTGTGTCACTGCCGGGTGTTCGAGATAGATCACGCCAGCCATCGTCTTGCCGATCTTGAGGCCGGTGATTTGCGCGGAGAGCTGTTTGGCGAGGTCGTCGCAGCGGTCGGCGCGGGCAGGGCTGGCGCTCATGGTGGCTGCGGCCAGCAGCACGGCGACGACGAAGGCTGAGGTTCTGAAAAACGATAAGCTGAATGGCATGTGCGTACCCCCGGGTTATTGAAACCCGTGCGGAAATTTCACGCAAGGGCAGCCGCGTCGGTTGAGTTCTATTGTTTCGCGCTGACGGGGCGATGAAGGGCGCGCTTGGCATGGATCGGCGGTTCAGCCGGGGCTCATGCGATCGTCGCACGGTGCACAGCCGCCCTGCAGGCTCTTTGAACATCTTTCCTTTGTCGGAAAAGGCATTAGAACGGTTCAAACCTCTGCCCGGCGGTACCTCTGTTCAAACCTTATTCGTTGAAAACAGGGCACTTTCGGTCTCAACGCACGAGTATTCCCATGAACGCCCCCACCGCCATTCCGACGCCGAAAGCCGTTCCGCCCTATAAGCACACCCCGCTGTTTCCGCTCGGCCCCGACAAGACGCCATACCGCAAGATCTCCAGCGACGGCGTCCGTGTTGAAAAGGTGCTCGGCAGGGACATGCTGGTGGTGTCGCGGGACGCGCTGCGTGCGCTGTCGGAAGCCGCTTTCGGGGACATCAATCACTATCTGCGGCCGGGCCATCTCGCCCAGCTGCGCAAGATCCTCGATGACCCTGAGGCGAGCGACAACGACAAGTTTGTCGCCTTCGACTTTCTGAAGAACGCCAATATCGCTGCCGGCGGCATTCTGCCGATGTGTCAGGATACCGGCACCGCGATCATCGTGGGCAAGAAGGGCGCCAACGTCATCACCGAAGGTGACGACGAGGCCGCCTTGAGCGAGGGAGCCCGTGACGCTTATCTGCGCCGCAATCTGCGCTACTCGCAGGTCGCGCCGCTCTCGATGTTCGAGGAAAAGAACACCGCCAACAACATGCCCGCGCAGTGCGAGATCTACGCGGAAGGCGATGACGCCTACAAATTCATGTTCATGGCGAAGGGCGGCGGGTCGGCCAACAAGAGCTTCCTGTTTCAGGGCACCCCGTCACTGCTGACCAAGGACCGTCTGCACGCCTTTATCAAGGAGAAGGTCCTGACACTTGGGACCGCGGCCTGTCCGCCTTACCACCTTGCGATCGTGATCGGTGGCACCTCGGCCGAGCTTTGCATGAAGACAGTCAAACTCGCCTCCGCCCGTTACCTCGATGAACTGCCGACGCAGGGTTCACCGGACGGCAATGCTTTCCGCGATCTCGAGATGGAGCAGGAAATCCACAAGATGACCCAGTCGCTCGGCGTCGGGGCGCAATTCGGCGGAAAGTATTTCTGTCACGACGTGCGCGTGATCCGGCTGCCGCGCCACGGTGCATCGCTGCCGATCGGTCTCGGCGTGTCCTGCGCCGCTGACCGCCAGGTTCTGGGCAAGATCACCAAGGACGGCGTGTATCTCGAGGAGCTCGAGCACAATCCGGCGAAGTATTTGCCCGAAGTTGAGAATGCACTCGCTGGTGAAGTGGTGAAGATCGACCTCAACCAGCCGATGAAGGACATTCTTGCCACGCTGACGAAGTATCCGACCAAGACGCGCTTGTCGCTAACCGGCACCATGATCGTGGCCCGCGACTCCGCGCATGCCAAGCTGCGGGAGCGGCTGGAGAAGGGCGAGCCGCTGCCGGACTATTTCAAGAACCATCCGGTGTACTACGCAGGCCCTGCCAAGACGCCGGAAGGCTACGCGTCCGGCGCCTTCGGTCCGACGACCGCCGGCCGCATGGACTCCTTCGTTGATCAATTCCAGGCCGCAGGCGGCTCGATGGTGATGCTCGCGAAGGGCAACCGCTCAGCGCAGGTGCGGGATGCCTGCAAGAAGTATGGTGGTTTCTATCTCGGATCCATCGGTGGTTCGGCCGCGAACCTCGCCGAGCATTGCATCAAGAAGGTCGAGGTCGTGGAATATCCCGAACTCGGGATGGAGGCGATCTGGCGCATCGAAGTCGAGAACTTCCCCGCTTTTGTCATCATGGATGACAAGGGCAACGACTTCTTCAAGGAATTGAACCTGGGTTAATGCAAATGGCGCCACCTCTGGCGCCATTTACATAAGGTATCATGCAAAGATCTGACCTCTCCCTGTCTTCGCAGGGAGAGGCGCGCGGTGGGTTCACTTGCGGAGGGCGATCCGGATGCAACCTTGGAGGCTGCTCACTGCGCTGGTGACCGGTATCCCGCTGCTGGCGTGCAGCATCGGATCGGCTGCTGCGGACTGCCGGGAAGATCATGCTGCCGCAGACCAGAATGTTCGCCGCACGCGGGTCGCGATTGAAAAGGTGATGAACGACACCGAGGCGGCCAAGTGTTCTGCCTATCGTCGGCATATTGCTGCGCTGACCGACAAACGTACCGTCATCGCGCGCTGCGATACCGGTCCCAACCGCGCGCAGAACGTCAGCGCGATCGATAGTCAGATTGCGGATTTCAACCGCCGCGCCGAGGCCAGCTGCAAACGGTGAGCCGACACCGCGCGGCGCGCGGTGTCTGAAAGCCGTTATTCCTGAGTCATGCTCGCGTACCCTTGAACGGGAAGCTGCCCATCGGGCCGATGCCCATATCGCCGGACATGGCGTCGCCTTCGACCTTGCCGGTAAATGCCAGCGTCAATGGCATCGGGCTGGTGATTGAAATCTTCCAGGCGACGTCATTACCGCTCACGGTGCCGTCGAAGATCTCGCCTTCATTGCCTTCTGCCGCCTGGGTGCCGGTCAGCGCGCCACCGTTGCTTGTGAGCGAAAGCATTGCATCGCGGTCACCCATCGGCGTGCTCATGGTGAGCTTCCAGTTTCCGTCAACAGACATTTATTGTCCTCCTCCACCGTTGCCCCAATTGGGACAGCTCACGCCGATATATCTCAATTCCTGATGGCGGCATGAACTTTCTCCGCAGCAATTTGTCTTGTTCTGTCCGGTGACACGGAACCGGCGAGCAAGGCGGCTGTTTGTCATCGGCTGGTCATGAACGGGCACATGAATGGGCGAATTGACGCAGGAAATACCGTCGCAGGCGGTGCATCTGTGCATCGACATGCAGCGGATATTTTCGCGCGAGGGACCATGGGCGACACCGTGGATGGAGCGGGTTCTGCCCAACGTGGTGGATTTGGTGGGGTGCGCACCTGAGCGGACCGTATTCACCCGCTTCATTACCCCTCAGCGTCCGTCGGATCTGCCCGGCACCTGGGTGACCTATTACAAGAAATGGCGAGAGACCACCCGCGAGCGGCTCGATCCGCGGTTGCTGAATCTGCTGCCCGAGCTCGAGCGTTTCGCACCGCCGGCAGGTATCCTCGACAAGCGAGTTTACTCGGCGTTTGCGGATGGGCGGCTTCATTCTGAGTTACGTGGCCGTGGATGCGACACGCTGATCGTCAGCGGATCGGAAACGGACGTTTGCGTGCTGTCTTCCGTTCTTGCGGCTGTCGACTACGGATATCGCATCGTCATCGCGGAGGATGCGGTGTGCAGTTCATCGGATGAAGCTCACGACGCGATGCTCGCGCTTTATCGGCGGCGCTTCGATATCCAGATTGAGATCGCCAACACGGATACGATCATCGACCGATGGCGCGTTTGACGGTTTTATGTACCGCACGCGGGTTTTCTTCGAGGTCTGCGCCAATCACGCATCATCTATGCAAGTGTCCGTTGCGAGGAGGCTTTTACTGAATTTTAGCCCAACCTCTCTATTGTTCGGCAAAATATTGGTTTCTTGCTTTGTGTTGTTGATATGCAGAAAGAGCGACGACGAGCGTCTCGTGTGAATTTCGCGCGGGGTATCTCTGTCAAGATTTTAGCAATTGACGGCACTTGGCAAAGAGAGTGCGAGATGCTCGACGTCTCGGACATCGGCGTGGCGCTGCAGTTTTCGGAACGTCTCGCAGCGTTTGGACTCAAAGAGTTCTTCCTGGTCCTGTCGTCCGTGGGAAGTGCCCATCGTCGCTGCCAAATGATCTGGACAGAAAACGACAGGGTAGGCGCCGTCTTTATCGACAGCGACGGCGAACGAAAGCGGGCTCCATTTTTGAAGACAGCCTGATTGGACGTGCAATGTCCTGCTAACTGCAGTTCGTTACCTGGTTCCAGCAGGGCGTCGCCACCAGCCGCGCGGATCATCCAGCAGTCATATGTGCCGCAGCGTCGGTCGACAAGTCGCGTTCACTGGTGCCAATTGCTGGCTCGAGATCCAGTTTCCTGACGTGGCAGGATCGTCGCCGGCAAAGGTCGTTCCGGTCAGGGTCAGAACCACAGCAAAACTGGCCCAGGTCATCCCACCCCGACTGCCGTATGCGGTCCAGCCGAGAACGAGCTGCGCGATCACGGTGGCGGTAGCGGCTATCGCTGCGAGGAGGACGTCTCCGATTGCAACGTAGACGGCGAAGAAGACGATGGTGGACACGAAGCTGACAAGCAGCCGGCGAAGCAAATAGAACATGATATCGGTCTCGGATCGGTTGTATTCGTTCTTCAGTTCTGGATCGCGCCCGCCAATGCTGGTTCATGCGGTTGTTGCGCGACCGCCGCACGAACGTGCTTTGGGTACCATTGTGTGAAGAAAGTCGCGGTGTTGCGGGCAACGAAGGCCACGGCAGCGCATATCCAGAGCGGGATGCTCGGCAGGTAAATCGTCAAAACGTCGACAGCCAACATGAGGACAAACGCTGCGGACCATGCCCACGTCAGGATGTAGTTCACGCGGAGAAAACGCGGTTGCTGTTGGATCTGAGCATCCACCCGCTCACGTGCGTATTGCAGAGTGAACGGAAGCCGGATCGCGATTGATCCCAGAGCGATTGTCAGGACACCGCTGTCGACGATGAGGCGCGCTGTTGTCGGGCTGATTTCTGTTGCGAGCATGTGGTAACTGCAAAGCGCAGCGAACAGAAGCACTGCACCGGCGGACAGCATCTTGATCGAGCGGCCTTTGACAAGATCCCAACCGAAAATGCCCAAGGCGATAACAGTGGAGGCCAGCAGGCTGATCTTGACTGTGGTCAACATCATCAGGCTGGCGAAGGTCGCAAACGGCGCAAGGATCAGGAACAGTGTCATCTCGGCGCTCCCCATCGGGAGAAGTATCTTGACGGTGTAAAGATGCATTTATAGGACGCTAAGCGCCTCGTCAAGGAAAATCTTGACACTGTAAAAATGCATCCCTACATTGCTGCTATGGGTGCTCAGGGCGCAACAAAGCGAGCAAAGGTTTCCAAGCCGGCAAAGGCGTCAGATAAGGCGTCTCCCCCAGCAAGGAAGGCGGTTGCCGATCACAAGGCGGTCGTCGTCGATCACAAATCCACGCAGAATCCTGATCGCCAGCAGCCTTATCATCACGGCGATTTGCATGGAGCGCTGCTCAAAGCGGCCAAACGTGTCGCCGAGCGCGAGGGTATTGGCGGCCTGACGTTGCGCGCGGTGGCGCGCGAGGCTGGCGTTTCTCATGCGGCGCCCGCCCATCATTTTGGCGACGTCTCGGGCTTGCTCAGCGAACTGGCAGCCATTGGCTTTGGGCGGTTCTCCGACGCCCTGGACGCGGGAGCGCAGGCCGCAGGATCCTCCCCAGATGCCCAGGCGGAGGGCCGGGCGAATGCCTATGTTGCATTCGCCAAGGATAATCCCTGCATGTTTCAGTTGATGTTCCGCGCCGAACGCCTTGATCACAACAGGCCCGCACTTCACGAGGCAAGGGAAAAAGCATTCGCGAAGCTGGCTGCGATCGTCAGTGCCAAGCGTCACGAAGATATTTCGACGGACCGTCTTACATTGGCGCAGGCTGCCGACATTGCACGCATCTGGTCCATGGTGCACGGATTCGCCATGTTGCGTCTGGACGGAAGGCTGCGTCACATTCTGAATGTTTTGCCGCCGGGGACCACTGAAGAGATGCTGCTGGCGGCGATGCTCAAATCGGATCGGCCAGCCGAGTCGTAGCGAACCCTTCACGCATTTGTGCGTTGAGGAGGGATGGCAAGGAAAGCGCGAGCTCCCTGGAAACGACCCAATCCGCGCAAGCGAGCCGGCAAGGCTTCAAAGCATCTGACGCCAGCCAAGAAGGCCGCTGCCAAGGCACGCGCGCGCAAGGCCGGGCGGCGCTATCCCAATCTCGTGGACAACATGCGTATGGCGTCAGCATCAAAGTCATCCGGGAAGAAAAAGTCAGCGAAAAAGACCAGCAAGAAGCGGGTGGGGCGCAAACGCGCGGCACATAAATCCGCTGCCCGCAAAAGCTCGAGCGCCTCGCGCGAGAAAGACCCACGCGGTGGGCTGACGGCGGCTGGCCGCAAGGCGTTTGCAAAGAAGGAAGGGGCGCATCTCAAGCCCGGTGTGACGAAGAAAGCTTCCGACATGACGCCCGCGGATATGAGGCGCAAAGGGAGCTGGGCCGTGCGGTTCTATGGCCGCAAAAAGCTCCCGCCTCTCGTGGACGCCAACGGCAAGCCGACGCGACACGCATTGTCGGCTCATGCGTGGGGCGAGCCGGTCCCCAAGACGGTTGCTGCAGCGAGACGGATTGCTGCAAAGGGGGAAAGATTGTTGGCGCGCTATCAGCGCACCAAGAAAGGTTCGCACGCACGATCATCAAAACGATGATGGTGCGTGGGACCATTGGACAACCGTCATTTTCAACAACCGCGGCAGATGATGAGCTTTGCGTTGAGCTCTCTATCCTGACGTTGCTCGTCAAGTTCGGCCGATGACAGTTGCGCGCTGGCGGGGATGTCACTGATCCGAGGCTGACGGTGGCCGACCGGTGCCGGCCAGGGCTTCTGGGCTGAAAGACGGCGGGCGATGCTTTCGTTGCGGGAGTGCGTCACGCTGGCAGCTTCACGGTTCTCTGCGGCGCCCTGGGCGTGTCTATCGGCCAATACGATGTTGGAGCGCGCTCCATTGTCCGCAGCCAGAGCCGGTGCGGCTGAGCCAAGAATGAGAGTTGCTGCAACAAGCGCTGCGCGGTGGCTGCGGGATAAGGACGAAACATGGGACATGATGACACTCCTTTGTTGAAGAGAAGCAACGAATGCACGTGTCACCCTAAGCCGTTATCTGATATCTTTAATGCCGTTATCCCTCAATAATATGCCAATTCGTCTCAAGTCCATCCTTTGACGACTTGGCCCCGGCGGTGTGAACTGCAATCGACATTGGTGTTTGGGAAGGGATGTCGCTTACGGAAGCGCCAACTCGGTGGCCCGTCCACTGACGCCGAACGCCTTGATCTTGTCCGTCCCGCATCTGAAGTCGCGTGCCAGCGTATCCGCCGCTTCGCGGGCCAGGTCGTTGGCATTGGCTTTCACGTCGACATAGGCGACGTGGCACACCGCTCCGGGCGGCAGTCTCGTTACGACCAGCATTTGCTTGGCGATGGGGCGACCCGCCTTGTCCTCATCCGCAATGTCTGCGATGTGCCAGCGCTGGATCATTGCAAATGGCCGCCCCTTCTCGGCTGATCGCCATTCGATCGTCGGCGTTGTCGAACTGAACGGGCCAAACCAGGCGCTTGCCGCCGGCTCGTTTTCGGCAGCTTTTCGCGTGCGGCCGATGGATACGGTCTCCCGCAAATCGCTTTCGCTGACGATGACAACCAGTCCCGCAGGACCGTGACAGAGCCGTGTCCCGCCGTCGTCCGCTGTCTCGCCTTGTGAAATTGTCCGGCAGTCTTTTTCAGCGGTCGATGTGTAGCTGCTGATGTTCTGGGCACCTTGCGCAACCGCTCCCGGCAAATCCGCACCGGCAAGTGTCAGTGCGATGACGGCTATCACCATAAGCTTTGTGGATTTGTGAGACATGAATGGAACCCACCTCGGGATGTGGTGTTGACGCTCATTGCTATGATTTGTCGCGCCTATTGTGTGAATCGTTCAGTGTTTTGGCGCGAAAAACATGACTCGTGTTCGGAATCGCTCTACAACGAACCGCAGCATCCCTCGTCAATAGTTCAGTGGTCCATGCCCGAAATTTCCCCGAACAAACCTTACCGTATTGGCCGATCCAAGACCGGACTTGGTCTTTTCGCGACGAAAAAGATCAAGAAGGGTGACAAGATCATCCGTTACATGGGGCCGTTGCTGGATTCCAAGAACAAGAAGCACGACGACATCGACAACAAGTATCTGTTCGAAATCAACAATCGGTGGACCATCGACGGTTCCACCCGCAAGAATATCGCCCGCTATATCAACCACTCGTGCAAGCCGAATGCAGAGTCGGATGTCAATGCTCGGAAGCGCAAGGTCATCATCCGTGCCGTCAAGACCATCGAGGCAGGCGAAGAAATCAACTACGATTACGGCACTGACTATTTCAAGATTTTCCTGAAGCCGATCGGCTGCAAATGCGATTCCTGCGAGAAAAAGCGCAAGAAGAAGCGCGCTGAAGAGCGTGCCGAAAAACTCCGCCTGAGGCTCAAGGCCGAAAAGAAGGCCGAGCGGCTCGCGGAGAAGGCCAAGACCGCAAAGACCAAAACGGCCAAGGTGTCCAAGGCGAAAACGGTCAAGACGAAAGCTGCGAAGTCGACCGTCGCCAACGCGCATGCGCGCGGCACCGGCAAGCCGACCAAGACGAAGGCCTCGCGAACCAGCCCGTCCGTCGCTCGCTCTTCAGCAAAGGCTTCGGCACGAGGAAGCGGCGTCGCGCGCTGATTGCGGCCAGCCGCTTTCTTCGCTCCATGGCCTGACATTCATCGCGTTCGTGATTTGGCGTCACGAACGCGATTTTATTTTGGGTTGGGTTTTCAGCTGATTGCGAGAGCCGCAGTGCTCTTGCGTAGGCCGATGAACTGAAGCTCCGCAAAGTACCAACGGCAATCGCCTGCATCACAATAAAGGCCTGGCCGAGCAGGTTAGGTGAAAGCCAACCGCTCATCAAAAGCACGATGCTGTCCGCGGTCCACATCGCATTGACGGCGATGACGGCCCAGACGGCTGCTTTCAACATCATGCCGCGCGTGCCGAGAAGGCCGACCAGCGCAGCGTAGACCACCAGAACAAACCCGGTGTTACGCAGAAACGCTTCAGGCAGGTTCAGAAATGGTGCGAGCATGCCGGCGCCAGCGATAAGCAGAAGCGCCATTGCGCCGCTGACAACGGCATCGGCCTGGATGGCGCGGCGAAGAAAGAGCGACGGATTGATCATGAGAGTCTCCTGATATCGGGTTGCAGTGGATTCAGGATGACCGTCGCCACGACCGAAATCGATTACCTGGCAGGTAATGGAAGCTGAGAAAGTCGCGTGCTAAATTTTCGTTATGATGGCGACACAGATAGCAACCCCAGGGCCTTCAAAACCCGCTCACATCGGCGATCACCTTCGCGAGTGGCGCCAGCGCCGTCATCTCAGTCAGCTTGATCTCGCCAGCGAGGCGGAGATTTCGACGCGGCATCTGAGTTTCGTGGAGACCGGGCGTGCCGCGCCGTCGCGTGACATGGTGCTGCGGCTGGCCGAACGCCTCGATGTGCCTTTGCGGGAGCGCAACGTGCTTCTGATCGCGGCAGGTTTTGCGCCGGCATTTCCAAACCGCGCGCTCGACGATCCTGCACTCGGTGCCGCGCGTCAGGCGATGGAAACCGTGCTGCAGGCGCATGAGCCACATCCTGCACTAGCCGTGGACCGGCACTGGAATCTGGTTGCAGCCAACCGCATGGTTGCGCCACTGCTTGATGGTGTCGCGCCATCGTTGCTGGCATCGCCGTTGAACGTCCTGCGCGTCAGTCTTCATCCCGAAGGGATCGCACCACGCATCGTCAATCTTGCGGAATGGAGCGCCCATCTGCTTGAGCGGCTTCATCGTCAGTGTGAGGCGACTGTGGATCCCGGGCTCATTGCGCTGCATGAGGAATTGAGGGGGTATCCGGTCCCGGCGCGCAAGACGCCACGTCAGGGAGCAAGCGAGACCGTTCTGGTGCCATTGCAAATTCGTACAGCCAACGGCGTTCTAAGCTTTATTTCGACCACGATGGTTTTCGGCACCCCGGTAGATATTACGCTGTCCGAACTGGCGCTTGAAACGTTCTTTCCGGCCGACGAGGCGACGGCGGGAGCCCTGCAGGCGATGAAACCGCGTTGAGCGTCGTTTGCATCCCGCCCGGCATCGTCTAAAAGCAGGTTGCTTTTCGCCTATTCCCGCGTGACCGGACCATTGCAATGCCCACGCCATCTGATGCCGTTGCGACCTACATCCTCGCCAAAGACAACAACCGGCCGTTCCTGATGCGGCACGCTTTTGCCGAGGATGCCAGCCTCGAAATGCTGGTGAAGACCGACACCATCTCGTTTCCGAGCTCCGCCAAGGGATTGAGTGAGATCGAGAACGTTCTGATCCGGCGCTTCGGCATCGACTATGAGAACGTTTATACGGTCTGCCTGTCGCGGCCCACAGAGGCGAATGTGCGCCACTTTCCTTGCCACTGGCTGGTTGGAATGTCCGCCAAGGCGGATGGCAAAGTGCGGGTCGGATGCGGGCGCTATGACTGGTCTTTCTCAGCTGCTCAAAATGGGCTGGTCGAGAAGCTCGTCATTACGATCGATGTGATGGAAAGTCTGCCGGAGGCCACGCTCGCGCCCACCATGAATTGGCTCGCCAGGCTGCCTTATCCCTGGGTCACCCCTGAAGAGGCCGTGAAGGACATCCCGCGGATGGAGGGCTTTGCGAGATTAGAGGCCTTTGTCAAACAGTCCCGGCCCATCGCACCGGATCGCTAAGCCCAAGCTCGCAAGCCCCGTTGCCTTGCTTCAAACCGATAAGGCTCTATCTTCCGTTCATATTCCGGAGGTTTTTCCTATGAGCGCCGCTAACCCCCTGCAGATCGATATCGTGTCCGATGTTGTGTGCCCCTGGTGCTATATCGGCAAGCGTCGCATCGAGGATGCTCTTGCCCAGCTCAAGGATGTCCCCGTGGAAGTGCACTGGCGGCCGTTCTTCCTCAACCCGTGGGTACCACGTGAGGGCATCGATCGCGACAAGTACCTCCAGACCAAGTTCGGCTCCGTGGAGGCCTATAAAGGCATTGCAGGCCGGGTCGGCGCCGCTGCGGCGGAAGAGGGGCTTGAATACAACTCAGATATGATGAAGCGCCAGCCCAACACCATCGACAGCCATCGTCTGATCCATTGGGCCGAGGCCGAGGCCGAGGGCAGGGCTGCGGCGATGAAGCAGCGGTTGATGGAGCTTTATTTCCGGGACGGCGGCGATCTGACAAACATCGACGTACTGGTGCAGGCGGCCGCCGATATCGGCATGAATCCCGATGTGGTGCGGCAGCGTCTGGGTACGGACGAAGACGTCGATCTCATCTCTGCACAGGCCAAGGCCGCCTCGGACAAGGGTATCTCCGGCGTGCCGACTTTTATCCTTGGCAACAAATACGCCATTTCCGGCGCCCAGCCGGCCGACCAGCTTGCGCGGGCCATCCGGCAGGTGGCGGCGGAAATGGACGCCAAGACCTGATCCTTCAGGCCTTGGCCTTCGACTACGCCTTCTTGAGATAGTAGTTCGCGTTCTTGCCGAGCGCGATGCGGCGGATGATGCGGCGCATGGCCTCGGACGATCGCAGCGGCTGAACGGTCGCGGCCATGGCGCGGTAGGCCGCCAACTTGATGCTATCAAGCGCCGGGCGGACGCCGGGAGCGGCCTGCGGGAGCCCGAAGCCGCGCAGCATCGAGTTGAAACGATGCAGGTCGTTCAGGCGGCGCACTTCCTTTGTTTTCCAGGTAATCGCCATCGAAATCGAATAGGAGCCTGCTGTGCGCACCCAGTGCGGCCATTGATAGGGCACATAACATCCATCGCCATCGAACAAATGGAATTCGATGCCACGGGGTTTAAAGCTCTCGTCGTACTTCACATTGCGGTGCTTGACCGTCGAGTGTTCGACTTGCGCATCGTCCGCGATGGAGCCGTCGCGGTTGTCGTAGATGCGAAAGAATTTTTCACCGTGGATCTGCACGAAGAAGTTGTCTTCAGCGTCCATGTGGAATGGCGTGGTCGAGTTCGGTGACGACACGAAGAGAAAGCCTTCAATCTGCTCAAAGCCTGCATCCCGCACACTCTTGAAACCGCGGGCACGGGCGACGGATGTGAGTGCATCTTCAAGCAGCGTGCGATACGCGGGAGAGTTTTCAATGCGCTTGAGCACCATCCATGCGCCGGCGGTCTGAATGCGGTTGACGATTTCCACCGGGTCGAGATCGATGCTCTTCACCTTATCTGGATCCTGGCTGATCGCGGCATCACCGGAATTATATTCGATCTGGTCGCGCGGCAGCTGCGATGCGAGCTGGGCGATACTCGGTAATGTCAGCAGCGGATGCCCTGACAGCTTGTGATGAATCGCAAAGGGCTTCAGCGGGAAGTCTTTCTGTAACGACTGATTGTCCGCCGTGATCACGGGAGAGATGGTCGAGGTCGCATTCATGTGCGCTTCTCCTGAAACTTCCTGATGGAATGAACGATGCGACGAAGTGGTTCGCGGATCGACTTGCGTCCGGTGATGGCAAGACGAATGAGGGGAATAAGTGGATCGTAACGGTGCAGTGGAATAAGTACGTCACCAATCGCAAGCCGGCCTCTCCAGATCGGATCGATCATTGGATGGCCGGCGATGGCGGTGGAATCCACCATCTTGATGGTCTCGTCCGCGCACATGTAGCGCGTCAGTTCGAGCGTCAGCTGGACGCCGGGCGAGAGCTTGGCAAAATTTTCGTCGACGCCGAGCTTGAAGTAAAAGGCACGATCGAGATGGCGAAGCACGATGGCTCCGGCGACAGGAGTCTCACCCGCGTGTAGCGTGATGATCTCGCACTTTCCGCGCGCGGCGGTGTCGCGGACCGCACGTCTGACAAACGCTGCGTCACCTTCGTTCTGAGCGAGCGCCGTACCGCGCTTGGCTTTCCAGCCGCTGGCTTCGAGCGCGAGGAAGATCTCGAGATCGCGCTCGATTTCGTCGGGCATAGAGGCGACGGTGAAGACGACGTCGCCATGCTCCGCGAGGCGGTTGCGCTGGCGGCGCAGTTCTTTCAGTTTCTTCGGGCCAAGCGCATCGCGCAGCAGTTCGTCTGCATTCCGTGTGGCGTCGAGACATGCGCGGGCATGTGACTGCAGAACACGAGGACGCATGCGGCTATCTTCGAGCACGCGGGAAAATGCTGCCATCACCGGACCATCGAGCGGCAGGTCGCGCAGGATCAATGCATGCGCACCGGCGTCGCGCGCCTGTTGCATCAGCTGCGATACCGCGACGTCCGCAAGTTCGCGATCGAAGATCGGCGTTCCCAGCGTGCCATACGGATCTGCGGTGACCAGGGCAGGGACCGGCAGTTTGTAAGCCCGCCATGCAGAGATTGCAGGCATCAGGCCGATCAAGCGTGGACTTCCATCCACTTCCGGAATCTCCGCCGTGAGAGCGGACACGCCGGTCCGTCCCTGTGCGAATGCATTCACGGACATTTCCCATTCCGGCAGATAGTAACCGTTGGGTTCGACGGCGTTGTCGCTCAGTCGTCGCCACAGGTCGAAGGAAACCGTGGCCAGAGGAGCTACAGCATTATTCGCGCGGGTGCGTACCGATTTGTTTGCAGGCGCAAAACGAACGGCGCTGCGCGAAGCGGCAGTTTGTGTATTGACGATTTCGACCACGTCCCTGTCCCAATTCCACGGCGCTGTTGCACGAGGCAGCGTTCAGCCTCGCGATTATTTCTTTCGCGTCTTGGGCCGGAAACTACGGATCAAAGATCAAAATCGGATTTGGGATTTGGGTTAAATGCGCCGCTTGATTTTGACGTGTTGTTAACGATGATCAGCCGGTGGGAAATCCACGAATATAGAGGTCTCGGATGTTCGAGACCCGCAGTCGCCGGACAATGTTAAAGCGGCATTTATTGGGGCAACTTCGCTTCGTCTGGGTGAGGTGAAGCGGGAGCGTTCGTGGTCACTCGAACACAACGCCAAGGCGGCGGTCGCTATTCCACACGAGACGGCAGCGGCGCAGGAAATGATCCGTTTCGATCGCAAGCTGAAACGATCTCGGAATCCCGACGATGCTGGCGACATCGAGGGCCGCCCCATTTGGTGAGATGTTACGGACGGTGCAGTCGACGCCCGCACCGCCAAATGAGATCAGGCCGCCCTTGAGAACGCGCCGTCGTGGCTCCGATCGTCTCTCTATCATGGCAACAGTCCTGTCTGAGGTCCTGTTGTGAGCTTAGCTGTACGTTATTGCCGGCGAATAAATCGATCCTGCGTGCCAGTCGGGTCCGCATTCAGGATTGATTCAGAAAGGCAGCCGCGTCTGCTCGAAACCATGCAAAAGCAAGGGGATTGCCGCCCATTTCAAGCCTTTCCACAGTCTTGGCCCGCGTTTCGCTTCGGAGTATCCTCCCGTCAGTTTCGGCTGGCGGGTCGCCAGCCAGGGGATAGCAAGCAGGTTTCGGGGAGTGTCGCGATGCGTGTGGTTCGGATAGCGGTGTTGATCGGATTGATGACGGTGCCGGCTTATGCCCAGATGACGCCGGGTTTCAAGCTGAACGAAGAGAAACAACTGACGGACGAAGAAATTGCGCGCAACAAGGCGAATGAAGAGGCTGCCAAGGCTGCCCGCGCAACGATCCCGGACGGCAAGGCGAGTACTGATCCATGGGCAACGGTGCGAACCACCGAGCCTGCCAAGCACGTCAAATCGAAAGCCAAGTAACGGCTACCGATCAGAGAAATCGTTATAAAAAAGGCCGCTCCATCGGAGCGGCCTTTCTTGTTTTCAAGCCTTTTGCTGTTTCACGGTCGATCGACGACATTCTTAAGGACGAGACCGGAAAGTTTAACGACGAGTTCTTTCAGTCGTGCATTTTCCTGCAGCAATGCGTCAATGTCCGGATGGTCGTCGTTGTCGCGTGGTTGAGACGATAGACTATCATCTCGTTCGTGCTTTCGCGGCAGCGGCAGAGCGCTTCCCATTGGCGAACCTCCCCTAGGTTGCCGAAGTCACCCCCAGTGCATTCCAGCATTGATGCGAATCGTAACTGAGTCGCGGCAAAGCGCGCAAAGCCTTGGAAGTTGTTTTTGATCGCAACGAAACACGCCACGGTATCCTCTGAAGCCCCATGGTCGCGATGCTGACAAGGTTTCGCCAAACCTCGGACGCGATCGGGCTTGCTTTGCCCAAAATGATGAGGCTCCGACCATGATCGGAGCCTCATTCGTTTTTGTTTCAGAAGAAGAGGGTGTGGCTTTCGATCAGCCTGGGCCGCTTTGTCGCACCCCTGCAGCGACCGCTCCAGACGTCACATCCGCGGCGAGGGTCTCGCTCCCGAGAATGAACGAGCGCCGCATCGGCCGAATGACAAACAGCGCCATCAAGGCTGCCATGGCATTCAACGCAACTGCGATCACGAACACAGCCTGCCAGCCGTAGTGTGATGCAACGATGCTGGCGAGAGGGACGAGCAGCGATGCAGTCCCCTTTGCAGTGTAGAGCATGCCGTTATTCGTGGTCGCGAACTTGGCACCGAAGGTGTCGCCGCTTGTCGCTGGGAACAGGCTGTAGATTTCGCCGAACACGCCGAAATACACCGCTGTCGCAAGGACGAACACGATGGGGTTGTGGCCGTAGGCGGACAACGTCAGCAGCATCACTGCGGCTGTGCCGAACGCGATGAACATCGTGGGTTCACGACCGATGTTATCCGACACGAAACCAAAGAACGGTCGTCCGAACCCGTCGAAGATACGGTCGAGCGAGATTGCGAATGTCAGAGCTGCCATCTGGAAGCCAAACAGGCTGACCGGCTCATTCGCGATCTTGTAGTCATGCGCAATTGGTCCGATCTGCGCCGCAGCCATAAGACCACCCGCAGCCACCATGACGAATACGAGATACAGCACCCAGAAAATCGGCGTGCGCAACACCTGTGGCGGTGTGAAGTCATGCCGGGTTTGGGGAAGATTCAGTTTCTTGCGGGCAACCGGGACAGCCCGTTCCGGCCTGCGCAGGAAGAAGCCGACGATGAAGACGATAATACCCTGACCGATTCCGAAGGTGAAAAATGCCGTCTGATAACCGCTCGCCGCAATCATCTTTGCAATGGGCACCACGGTGAGCGCCGCACCGGCACCAAAGCCGGCTGCTGTTGCGCCGGCTGCGAGGCCGCGATGATCGGGAAACCACTTCAGCGCATTGCCAACGCACGTTCCGTAGACCGAACCGGCGCCGAGGCCGCCGCAGATCGCTCCAAGGTAGAGCATGGGCAGCGAGTCAGCGTAGGAATTCAGAACCCATGCGATAGTGATCATCACGGCGCCGAACATGACGACGATGCGGGGGCCGTATTTGTCGACGAACCAGGCCTCGACAGGCACAAGCCAAGTCTCGGTGAGGACGAAGAGGGTAAACGCCAATTGGATGGCGGCGCGGCCCCAGTGGAATTTTGCATCGATCGGATCGACGAACAGTGTCCATCCGTACTGGAGGTTCGCGATCATCGCCATACAGACGAGGCCCATGACGAGTTGGAGCCAACGGAACCCCCCGCCCTGGACCTCTGGCGTAGTTGCTTGTGCTTGAACGGTCATTTCAATGTTTCTCCCAACGCGCGCTTTTTGAGTGGCTTAGGGCCGTCACGCTGCGTAAGGGGAAAGTCTGGTATAATAGATGCCAGTAGGCAACCTACCTCACGAAAACGTGATGAATGGCTTGTAGGCGGTCGATTTTCTCATAAATAATTGAAATTGCTTATATTTATCAGATTTTCGGGTCAGTTTCGAATTGCGGTGGGAGAACCCTGCGACAATATTCGGAATGGACACGGAAACCACAGAGCTGTGGTCCGCGCAAGTTCTAAGCTTTCTTGAAATCGGCTGGGGCTTGCTGTGAGGAGGTTGAGCCTGATGACGGACGCAACGGGCGCGTGTCGGCGAGGCTGAAGCCAAAATCTATCGTTTCACGATACATCGCCAGGCGCAAGAATTAACGGTTATTTGTGCTCTTCGCCATCAGTCACAAAAATATGAGAGCGCAAATGCCAAACTTTAATCACGCTGCATGCGCGGCTTCGATATAGCTCCACGCCGTTCGGCTGTATCAGCCGCCGAGCGTTCCTAACTGACCTTGGCCCCGTCCCTGAGACATCGCGGACGGGGCTCTCTTTTTCCCGATCCCGATTTGTGCAGTTGAAAGTTACGGCCGTTGCCTCGATTGTTGGCGACGCATCCGATGGTCAGCAGCCTGTATCAGGAATCCTGCATTGCCTGCTCGGCTGAACGAATGACGCTGCGGGGCGGGAGGCGTTCGATGTTGGCAAATTTAAAGGCCTGGGCGAAGGCGCTGAAGCGCGACGTTCACGCGATCTACTTC
The DNA here is from genome assembly GCF_049747295.1 of Bradyrhizobium sp. SYSU BS000235. Taxonomy (NCBI): domain Bacteria; kingdom Pseudomonadati; phylum Pseudomonadota; class Alphaproteobacteria; order Hyphomicrobiales; family Nitrobacteraceae; genus Bradyrhizobium; species Bradyrhizobium sp. SYSU BS000235. The sequence goes on along the minus strand of NZ_JBMHJM010000001.1, from coordinate 610,328 downwards.
GCGGCGCGTGATCCGCGTGTGCCATGGTACGCCAAGGCGCTGGCACTCGCGGTCGCAGGATATGCGTTGTCGCCGATTGATCTGATCCCGGACTTCATTCCTGTTCTTGGCTATCTCGACGATCTGATTCTGGTGCCGATTGGAATCTGGCTCGTCGTGGCGCTCATTCCTTCCGATGTCATGGTGCATTGTCGTGCATTGGCCGCAGAGGCAGAGCGGCGGCCGGTCAGCAAGGCGGGGGCGATTGCCATCATCTCGATCTGGCTTGTCGGTGCGGCAGCGATGATCTGGGTGTTTCTCGCTCTCGGTGTTGAAACAAAACACACCGACGCGCGGCCAGCCTGAAGGCGGCGAGGCTGCCACGATCACCGCACAGCCTCGCCCTTCATTGATGGATGTTCGTCTGACGGCGTCGCGCAGCCGCGCACTACCTGCCTGTTGGCGGCTGAAGCCCCCGCGACGTAAGCCAAAGATTCATTTGCGATGCGATGTCCAGTTGGCGCGCTTTCTTGTTCAACTCGTCGCGCTCTTTTCCGGCGGGCAATGCCTGCGCCTGTTCGCGCGCCTGGGCCGCCAGCAATTTCCACTTCAGTTCGATGCTTTCCTGTGTCGATCGGTTCATGACGCACTCCCTTCCGGTGATGCGGGAGCATGGAGCACTAACTCACTACGTTGCCGGGTTCAGCGTGGTGATAATTAAGCTTGCGCTTAATCGTATTGAATAGCGAGTCTTTAATATCTCCAGTTATCTGAAAAACATTCTAATCTTCGAGAGCGCTTTGGTTGGTGTGGTTTCGGCGGCGAGGCACTCATTCCAGCGGCTCGGGATTGAGGCGTGGCGCATTGTTCATCGCATCATGCATCGCGCCTGCTTCGTTGCGGTTGAGGCTTCCCGACGCCTCAGCAATCGTTGCGTGCAGACACGAACATCCGTCGCGCTTTTAACGCTCCGGCTGCCGATGGCGGTGCACGTAATCCTAATGAGCGATTGAGCGTAGCGAGTGAGCCGACCGAGCCTTGGTGCTGGTAGGCAACAAGGCCGCCCAAACGCATATCGCAGACGTATCGAATCGCGTGAAGAATGAATCGGCCTCCATCGCGGTAGTGTGGTGAGGCGAGATCTTTTGATTAACTCAATTAAATAACGTCACGTGCGCTGACAAGGTCACCAATGTTGACCAAATTAAATCGCGCGCTGGTTGAATAATCGTGTCGAAAATAACACGCTCACAATAAACCCGCGCCGGAGTGCGCGTTTAAGCCGAGTTTCATCTTTCCATTAATTCTTGCCGTCCTAGGATTTGGCTTCATCCACTTAGGGGAGCGACCTCGATGCGTTTGAGAATTGCAAGTATGATTGCGGTTACTGCGGCAGTGATTTCGACATCTGCTGTTGCGGCCGATTTGCCTGCAAAGGCTCCGCCTTACGTTCCGCCGGCGCCAGTTTGGAATTGGAGCGGATTTTATATCGGTGGCCACGTGGGCGCTGCCTTCAGGGGCGATGACAGTTTCAGCACCGATGTTTTCGGTCTGGGGGGCGGCAACAATGATGCCGCGTTCATGGGCGGCGGTCAGGTCGGTGCTGACTACCAGTTCGGATCGAACTGGGTGATCGGTATCGAAGGACAGATCAGCGGTATCTCAAGTGGTGACCGCACTTTCTTCGATGGGTTCGGCACTCTCAGCCAACGCACCGACTGGCTCGCATCGGTGACCGGTCGTCTCGGCTATACATGGGGACCGGGGCTGCTCTATGCCAAGGGCGGTGTCGCTTTTCGTGATAACGGCGGGCTGACGATGGTCTCTCTCGGAGATCCGACGTTCTTCGTTGATCGCAATGACACCGGTTACACGGTGGGTGGCGGTATTGAATACATGTTCTCGCCGAACTGGTCGGCGAAGGTCGAATATCAATACTTCAACTTCGACAACACGAACGTTACGACGCCCCTTGGATTTGCCACGGGCACCTTCGTCAACTTCCGGGACGATTTCCACACTGTGAAGGTCGGCCTCAACTATCGCTTCAACTGGGGTAGCCCGGTTCTGGCGAGATACTGATGGAATACTGAGTGAGCTTGAAATCTCCAGTTCAACTCAAAGGGCCCCGGGAATGGGGCCCTTTTTTAATTTGCCTTCTTGTCCGCGGATCTCCGCTGCTCGCTACGCGCGGGAGCACACCGGCTCTTCATGATCACCAGGCCGACGGTAATTAGGTCATGGTGCGCGCATCTCGCGAGTGACGAGGCATATATTTTTGATTGCACCCGGAAACTAAGGGGGGCGCCCCGCGTCGTAATCCCACACGCAGGGAGGAGTGCCATGAGTCTGTCGGCGTGGTGGGACTATTTGCGGCATTGGCTCGGCCCGGAACCCGATACCATTCCCGATCATTCGCACGACGGTGAGGACCGCTCGACGATGGCTGATCTTGCGCGGCTGCTCGACGAAGAGGATGCTCGGACGCCGAGTTAAGGCCTCGTGGTGTGCGGGGTCTCACCGGTCGGCAAAGTCATCAACATCGACGGCCCTCGCGCCTCCGTCCGCAAAGCCTTGCGGGGATAAGCGGGTTGCCGCCGATCGGCAGATCCCCCCGCTTGCGGACATGCCATGCGAACTTTAGCGTCCCCGAAGCGGCCACATTCGAGGATAGCAGATGCGGGCATATTGGAACGACAGTGGTCGCGAAGTGACGTCGGATATGGCGGAGGAGGTTAATCTCCATGAAGCCCGTTTGATTTGGTCCGATGAGGTTCGAGGCGTTCGGGGAAATTTCTTCGGCCTGATCGATGACCAAGACAGGACAATACAGTTCTACTTCGAAGCCAGCATTCCAGATGATGTTGACGATGCAAGGCACTTGCGGATCGTATTGATGGACTTTCCGCATCCCGAACAGCGGGGCTCATATAGCAGACGCGCCACGATCGGCGAGGTCGATGCAATGATCGAAATGGCTTTTCAGGTTGGTATAGATTTCCGCCATTTCGGCGAGCTGACGTTCAGTTCGTGGTAGCGTGAGCAGTCCCCCATCGTCAGCTTTTGACGCTATCCAGCCGTAGCCGGATGGACCGGAAGCCACCAAATTCGGGCATTGAACAGGTCACTTCACCGTTCAAAACAGGCCATTAAGGGTTAAAATAGGCCAGGACCTCGAAGGAGAAAAGAACATATTGCGAACTTGGAACAAATGGGGTACATTTCTTCCATCGGATCGATCCTGATTCCGGTCCGCCGCCCAGGGAAGCCCGACGCGAAGCCGTTTGTCCGGCCGGCGAATCCCGTACATAAGGAGGAAGACTGATGGCCCCCGCCGCCCTGCGTATCGTTGAAGGATCGTCCATGGACAAAAGCAAAGCCCTGTCCGCAGCGCTCTCCCAGATTGAGCGCCAGTTCGGCAAAGGCTCCGTGATGAAGCTCGGCAAGGCCGATCGCTCCATGGATATCGAGGTGATTTCCTCGGGCTCGCTCGGGCTCGATATCGCGCTCGGGGTCGGCGGTCTGCCGAAAGGGCGTATCGTTGAAATTTATGGGCCGGAATCGTCGGGCAAGACGACGCTCGCCCTGCATTGCGTGGCGGAAGCCCAGAAGAAGGGCGGTATTTGCGCCTTTATCGACGCCGAACACGCCCTCGACCCGGTGTATGCCCGCAAGCTTGGCGTCAATGTCGACGAGTTGCTGATCTCACAGCCGGACCACGGCGAGCAGGCGCTGGAAATCGCGGATACGCTGGTGCGCTCCGGTGCGGTCGACGTGCTGATCATCGACTCGGTGGCGGCTCTGGTGCCGCGCGCCGAACTTGAAGGTGAGATGGGCGATGCGCTGCCTGGTCTGCAGGCACGTTTGATGTCGCAGGCGCTGCGCAAGCTGACCGCCTCCATCAACAAGTCCAACACCATGGTGATCTTCATCAACCAGATCCGCATGAAGATCGGTGTGATGTACGGTTCGCCGGAGACCACGACGGGCGGCAACGCGCTGAAATTCTATGCATCTGTCCGTCTCGACATCCGCCGTATCGGCCAGATCAAGGAGCGCGACGAAGTCGTCGGCAACTCGACCCGCGTCAAGGTGGTGAAGAACAAGCTGGCACCGCCGTTCAAGCAGGTCGAGTTCGACATTATGTATGGCGAAGGCGTTTCCAAGATGGGTGAGATCCTCGACCTCGGCGTCAAGGCCGGTGTTGTCGAGAAGTCCGGTGCCTGGTTCTCTTATGACAGCCAGCGCCTCGGTCAGGGCCGCGAAAACTCAAAGGCGTTCCTCAAGGCCAATCCGGAGATGACCGCGAAGATCGAAGCCTCGATCCGTCAAAACTCAGGTTTGATCGCGGAGCAGATTTTGGCCGGATCGCCGGAGAGCGATGCCGAGGGCGAAGAGCCGGCGGAAGACTAATTGCTGTCCTTCGCGCTGTCGGACTTTCTCAGATCGTCCGACATCGCGTCGGGATGCGCATCAAACATAGATGCACCAAACATAAAGTTCGAGACTTGAGTTCGTAGCAGCTTGAGTTTTGGCATGATCCCGAAAGACGGGAATCCTTTCGGGACACAATCATGCCTTCGGAAGCAAGCGGGTGCTGCGGACGTTGAGTTGCCGACGTCCTCAGCTCCCGTTTTGTTGTGTCACTCCGCAGCCTGAGCATAGTCTGTGATCGGCGGGCACGAGCAAACCAGATTGCGGTCGCCATAAACATTGTCCACGCGTCCGACGGGGCTCCAGTATTTGTCGTTGCGCGAGGTCCCGGCAGGGAAGCAGCCGTCGGCCCGGGAGTAGGGCCGCGACCAGTTGTCGTCTGCGATGTCGTGCACCGTATGCGGCGCGTGCCGCAACGGAGACGCTTCGATTGTCCAGCGCCCGTTCTCCACATCAGCAATCTCGCGGCGGATCGCGATCATCGCGTCGCAGAAGCGGTCGAGCTCGGCCTTCGATTCCGATTCCGTCGGCTCGATCATCAGCGTTCCCGGAACGGGGAAGCTCATGGTCGGCGCATGGAAACCATAATCGATCAGGCGCTTGGCGATATCATCGACCGTAACGCCGCTTGAAGTCTTGAGCCCGCGCGGATCGATGATGCATTCATGCGCCACGCGACCCTTGGCGTTGCGGTACAGAACCGGAAAATGCGGATCGAGCCGGTTGGCAATGTAGTTCGCATTCAGGATCGCGATCTCGGTCGCACGGGTCAGACCTTCGCCGCCCATCATCAGAATGTAGATGTAGGAGATCACCAGGATCGACGCCGATCCATAGGGCGCGGCGCTCACGGGACCGACCGCGGCCGTGTCACCGCGGGTGATGTCCGCCGGAAGGAATGGGGCGAGATGCGCCTTGACGCCGATCGGGCCCATGCCCGGTCCGCCACCGCCGTGCGGAATGCAGAACGTCTTGTGCAGATTGAGATGGCTCACATCGGCGCCGTAATCACCGGGTCGGGCCAATCCGACCTGCGCGTTCATATTGGCGCCGTCGAGATAAACCTGCCCGCCGTGGCTATGAACGATGTCGCAGATCTCACGGATATGTTCTTCGAACACGCCATGGGTCGAGGGGTAGGTGATCATCACGGCGGCGAGGTTACCGGCATGTTGCGCAGCCTTTTTGCGCAGGTCGTCGACATCCACGTCGCCGCGTGCATCGCAAGCAACAACGACCACGTCCATGCCGACCATGCTGGCCGATGCCGGATTGGTGCCGTGAGCCGAGGACGGAATGAGGCAGATCTTGCGATGCGGCTCGCCGCGGGCATGGTGATAGGCGCGAATGGCGAGCAGCCCGGCATATTCACCCTGGGCGCCCGAGTTCGGCTGCAGCGACACGGCGTCATAACCAGTGATATCCACCAGCCATTTTTCAAGCTGCGCGAACATCGCGTGATAGCCCGCCGCCTGCTCCTTCGGCGCGAACGGGTGCAGATTGCCGAACTCCGGCCATGTCACCGGAATCATTTCGGTGGTGGCGTTCAGCTTCATGGTGCACGACCCCAGCGGGATCATGGCGCGGTCAAGCGCCAGATCGCGATCCGAAAGCTTGCGCATGTACCGCAACAATTCGGTCTCGGAGCGATGGCTGTGGAAGACCGGATGGGTCAGGAACGGGCTTGTGCGCTTGAGTTCGGCCGGCAGCGCATCGCGGGCCTCGCCCTCAATTTCGGCATAGGTGAGCTTGCCGCCGAACACGCGCCAGACCGCTTCGACGATCTCGGGCGTTGTGGTCTCATCCAGCGCGATACTGACGGTCGTCCCGTTGAGGCGAAGATTGACTTTCTCATGGGCGGCCCGGGCAATAACGTTGTGCCGGTCGCCGTTGACGGTCACTGTGACCGTATCGAAATAGGCTGCGTCGTGCGGTTCAAAACCAAGTTTCTTCAATCCGGCAGCAAGCACTGACGTGCGCCGGTGCACGGTGCGCGCGATATGCGTCAGCCCTTCCGGACCATGATAGACCGCGTACATCGACGCGATGACTGCAAGCAGCACCTGCGCCGTGCAGATGTTGGAGGTCGCTTTCTCGCGGCGGATGTGTTGTTCGCGCGTCTGTAGCGCGAGCCGGTAGGCGGGCTGTCCGCGCGAATCCACGGACAGGCCCACGATGCGCCCGGGGAGCGAGCGTTTCAGGGCATCTTTGACGGCCATGTAAGCCGCATGCGGTCCGCCATATCCCATCGGCACGCCAAAGCGCTGCGTCGATCCGATTGCGATATCGGCGCCGAGTTCGCCTGGCGAGGTGACCAGCGTCAGCGCCAGCGGGTCTGCGGCGATCACTGCGACGCCGCCCTTCGCCTTCAATGACGCAATGGCCGCGCGCGGATCGCGCAATGCGCCATGGGTGCCCGGATATTGGAACAACGCGCCGAACACGTCCGCCTTGTCGAGCTCGCGCGCGGGATCGCCGACGATCAGCGACCAGCCGAGCGGCTCGGCACGGGTGCGCAGCACCGCGAGCGTCTGCGGATGGACCTCGGCATCGACGAAGAAGGCCTTTGTCTTCACGGACGACGCGCGTTCGGCCAGCGCCATCGCTTCCGCCGCAGCCGTGCCTTCGTCGAGCAGCGATGCATTCGCCACATCGAGGCCGGTGAGATCACAAACCATGGTCTGGAAGTTGAACAGCGCTTCCAGGCGCCCCTGACTGATCTCCGGTTGATACGGCGTATATGCCGTGTACCACGCGGGATTCTCCAGGATATTGCGCTGGATGACGGCGGGCAGGATGGTGTCGGAATATCCCTGGCCGATCAGCGACGTGACCACCTGATTGCGCGCTGCGATGTCGCGCATATGCGCCAGCGCGGCGGTTTCGCTGAGTGGTGTTCCGAGATCGAGCGGCGCTTTCTGGCGGATCGACGGCGGCAGGGTCTCGTTCATCAGCGCGCTCAGGTTTGAGGCGCCAACGGCCTCCAGCATGGCGTCGATGTCGCGCGGCGAGGGGCCGATGTGGCGCCTGGCAAAATCGACAGCGGGCTCGGCGGCTTTGCGATGAGCGGTCATGACAGTCTCCTCAGGCCGTGTGGGCCTTGTAGGCGGCCTCATCCATCAGGCCGTCGAGTTCGCTCTTGTCGGCAAGGCGCAGCTTGAAAAACCATGCGGCGTTGCCGGGATCGGAGTTGATGAGCGAAGGATCGGCAACAAGCGCATCGTTGACTTCGATCACTTCGCCGGTGACCGGCGCGTAAACGTCCGATGCGGCCTTCACGCTCTCGACGGTGGCGGCGGCTTCCGCCTTCTTGAGTGAGCGGCCCACCTTTGGCAGTTCGACGAACACCACGTCGCCGAGTTGAGTCTGGGCGTAGTCGGTGATGCCGATGGTGGCGACGTCACCTTCGATCTGGAGCCATTCGTGATCGGATGTGAAAAGCGTTGTCATGAACAGTCCTCAACGTTTGTAACCATTGGGAACGAAAGGCATGGGCGCGACGCGCATGGGCAGACGCTGCCCGCGCACTTCGGCAAAGATGACGGTGCCGTCGACGGCGGAAGAGGAGGGCACGTAGCCCATGGCGACCGGCGCATTGACGCTCGGGCCGAACCCGCCCGAAGTTACGGTCCCGATTGTTTCTGTGGATGTCTCATTGGCGAACAGCGGGGCACTCTCGCGCACCGGCGCACGGCCTTCCGCTTTCAGACCGATACGGCGTCGGGTCGCGCCACTCTCGAATTGCTTCAGAATGGTCTCGGCTCCGGGAAAGCCGCCGGCGCGGGCACCGCCAGCGCGACGGCTCTTCTGGACAGACCACTCCAATGCGCCCTCGACCGGCGTTGTGGCGGTGTCGATGTCATGGCCATAGAGACACAGCCCGGCTTCGAGCCGCAAACTGTCGCGGGCGCCAAGCCCAATCGGCAGCACGGCAGGATCAACCAACAGTGTCGTTGCGAGCCGCTCGACCTGATCGGCCGGCACCGAAATCTCGAAACCGTCCTCGCCGGTGTAACCAGAGCGTGACACGAAACAATCGATGCCGATCACGCGATGTGGCCCTGCATCCATGAAGCGCATTCCTGCAACGGTGGACGAATGTTGGGCCAGCACCTCGACCGCCTTCGGTCCTTGCAGGGCGATCAGCGCACGATTCGATAACGGCGTGATGTCGCAGACATCGGACAGGTTCGCGCGCAGATGGGCTTCGTCGTCCGCCTTGCAGGCAGCATTGACCACCAGAAACAGGTGGTCTCCAAAGTTTGCCACCATGAGGTCGTCGAGGATTCCGCCCTGACCGTTGGTGAACTGCGCGTAGCGCTGGCGGCCCGGTGCAACTCCCAGAATATCCTGCGGCACCAGCCGTTCGAGGGCGATCGCGGCGTCTCCCACTTTGCCGGACTTCGGCCGCAGGGCGAGCTGGCCCATGTGGGACACATCAAACAGGCCGGCGGACGTGCGGGTGTGGAGATGTTCCTTCAGCACGCCGGCTGCATACTGCACCGGCATTTCGTAGCCCGCGAACGGCACGATCTTGCCACCGCGCGACACGTGAAGGTCGTGCAGCGGAACGCGCTTGAGACTGCTGGTTGAGGATTGATCGGCGGCTAGCATAACGAGGCTCCTGACGGATCCGGGACCAGTTCCCGAAACTCTGTCGAAGCCCCATCTGTCGCTGCGCCTGAGAGTATTATCCCGTCGGCGGATGCCGCACCGGACACCCGTCCGGCCGCATCTCTTTCCAGATTTTAGGTCGTCGCACGGTCCTTTTGCCTGAGAGTTTCCGGGGCGGTTGCTCCTTCGGCGCCGGCACAAGGCCGGTCTCTCCCGACGCGACGTATCGAATACATGGGGAGGAGAACACCGGTTTCGAGGGGCTGTCAACGCGGCTGAGCGAGCTATCAACGGCCCCTTTGCAACCCCCTGATCCGGGGGACGCTTTCTGGACATGCGAAATTCCCGCGTCTAAAAGCAGAGCGGGACACCCATTGCACGCGTCATGATCGCGGGCGGTATTTTAGCGCGATTGGACGATTATGAGCGGCGTTAACGAGATCAGATCAGCGTATTTGAATTACTTTGCGAAGAATGGTCACGAGATCGTGCCATCATCGCCGCTGGTTCCACGCAATGATCCGACATTGATGTTCACCAATGCGGGCATGGTGCAGTTCAAGAACGTCTTCACCGGTCTTGAGAACCGCCCCTACCAGCGCGCCACAACGTCGCAAAAGTGCGTCCGGGCCGGCGGCAAGCATAACGACCTCGACAATGTCGGTTACACCGCCCGGCACCACACCTTCTTCGAGATGCTCGGCAATTTCTCGTTCGGCGACTATTTCAAGGAGCGCGCCATCGAGCTTGCCTGGAATCTGGTCACCAAAGAATACGGTCTCGCGAAGGACCGCTTGCTGGTGACCGTCTATTCCGAAGATGACGAGGCGTTCGGACTCTGGAAGAAAATCGCAGGCCTGCCGGAATCGAAAATCATCCGCATCGCGACTTCGGACAATTTCTGGCAGATGGGCGACACCGGTCCCTGCGGGCCGTCGTCGGAAATCTTCTTCGACCATGGCGACAAGATTCCGGGCGGACCTCCCGGTTCGCCGGATGAGGATGGCGACCGCTTCATCGAGATCTGGAATCTCGTGTTCATGCAGTTCGACCAGATCGAGCCGGGCAACCGCGTTCCGCTTCCGAAGCCGTCGATCGACACCGGCATGGGGCTGGAGCGCATCGCCGCGGTGCTGCAGGGCAAGCACGACAATTACGACATCGACCTGTTCGTCGCGCTGATCCGCGCGATCTCGGAATTGACGGGGGCTGATCCGCACGGTCCGCAAAAGGCGTCGCTGCGCGTGATTGCCGATCACTTGCGCGCATCCTCGTTCCTGATTTCGGATGGCGTGCTGCCGTCGAACGAAGGCCGCGGTTATGTCCTGCGCCGGATCATGCGTCGCGCCATGCGCCACGGCCAGCTGCTCGGGGCCAAAGAGCCGCTGATGTATCGCCTCGTTTGGGCGCTGGTGCGCGAGATGGGGCAGGCCTATCCCGAACTGGTCCGCGCCGAGAACCTGATCGAGGAAACGCTGAAGCTGGAGGAAACACGTTTCCGCAAGACGCTTGAGCGTGGCCTTGCGATCCTCGACGAGAAGAGCGTTTCGCTGAAGAAAGGCGACATGTTTGACGGCGAAACGGCTTTCACCCTCTACGACACCTACGGCTTCCCGCTCGACCTGACGCAGGATGCGCTGCGCAACCGTGGCATCAGCGTCGATATCGCCTCGTTCACCGATGCGATGGATCAGCAGCGCGCCAAGGCACGCGCCGCATGGGCCGGCTCTGGTGATACCGCGACCGAGAAGGTCTGGTTTCCGCTGCGGGAGAAGCTCGGCGCGACCGAGTTTCTCGGCTACGACACCGAGATCGCAGAAGGCGTCGTCACTGCACTTGTGAAGGATGGTGCTGAGGTCGACAGCCTGAAGACCGGCGACAGCGGTGCCGTCGTGATGAACCAGACGCCGTTCTATGGCGAGTCCGGTGGTCAGGTCGGCGACACCGGCGTGTTGACCGGCGAAGGCGTGCGCATCCGCGTCACCGATACCCAGAAGAAGGGTGGCGACCTGTTCGTGCATCTCGGCACGGTCGAGCAGGGCACGCTGAAGCCCGGCATGGCGTTACAGCTTGAAGTGGATCACGCACGACGATCCGCGATCCGCGCCAACCACTCCGCGACGCACCTTCTGCACGAGGCACTGCGGCAGGTGCTCGGCGATCATATCGCGCAACGCGGATCGCTGGTCGCTCCTGAACGTCTGCGCTTCGACTTCGCGCATAACAAGCCGATCACCCCGGACGAGTTGCGCCGCATCGAGGACATCGCCAACGATATCGTGATCGAGAACGGCGAGGTCGTCACCCGTTCGATGGCGGTGGACGATGCGCGGGCTTCCGGTGCGCGTGCGCTGTTCGGCGAAAAGTACGGTGATGAAGTGCGCGTGGTGTCCATGGGCAAGGGCTCCGGCAACACGCTCGGCTGGTCGGTGGAACTGTGCGGCGGCACGCACGTCAAGCGGACCGGTGACATCGGATTGATCTCGGTGAGCGGTGAAAGCGCGGTCGCATCAGGCGTCCGGCGCATCGAGGCGCTGACTGGCAGGATCGCGCGGCAGGCGGCAAATGCGAGCATCCAGACCGCGAAGACCGCCGCTGCTGAATTGAAGACGACCCTTGAAGACATGCCCGCACGCGTCGCGGCGCTGATCGAGGAGCGCAAGAAGCTCGAGCGCGATCTGTCCGATGCGCGCAAGAAGCTCGCCATGGGCGGCGGTGCATCGGCGGGTGGTGCCGGCTCCGACATCCGCACCATCGGCGATGTGAAGTTCCTTGGCCGTGCCGTACAGGGCATCGAGATGAAAGATCTCAAGAGCCTTGCGGATGACGGCAAGAAGCAGGTCGGGCAGGGCGTCGTTGCGATCGTCGGCGTCACGGAAGACGGCAAGGCGGGCGTCGTCGTCGGCGTCACGCCGGATCTGACAGCACGCTTCAGCGCCGTCGATCTGGTGCGCGTGGCATCCGAAGCGCTGGGCGGCAAGGGCGGCGGTGGCCGCCCGGACATGGCGCAAGCCGGCGGCCCCGACGGCACCAAGGCGGATGCTGCGTTGAAGGCGATCGAAACCGCGATGGGCGGCTAGGTCTCAGCACTCGCTGGCTCGTGTCACTTCTCGGAGGCGAGGAGTGGTGCGATGCGGTCGATGCGGTTGGTCCAGAGTCCACCGGAAAACGGCTTCGGGACGTTTCGAAGATCGTCGCGGCTGTCGATCCCTCGCGAGAACGGTTCGCCTTCCATTGGGCCGATGATGAAGACATCCGAGCCCACGCGTTTCATGCGTTTGACGAACAAATTCGGCCAGCCCCACATCCAGGGCGCGTAGTCGGACGGCATCAACACGAGACTGTGGCCGCAGTCTGCCGGAACGAACCCGGCCCAGCCAATCAGTGCATAGCGGATGACGCATGATTTGAGCGTCGCCTTCGACATGGTCTGAATTTTAGGAAGTCTTGCACGGACCACCGCCACCGGACGATCTCCGCCGTACACCATCAGTCTTTCAAGCTGATTGGGTGGCAAGCCAGTGAGATACTTTTCGAGCGTTTCACCTTCGACCGGGTCGTTGCTTTTGACGTGGATGAGGAAGCGCTTGTCAGGAAAGCGCGCAAGCACCTCATCAAGCGTTGGCATCAGTCCGACACCCTCGCCCCGGAACGGAAACGTCTCGCCACCATCGGATGTGTAGCCGTAGCCGACGTCCAGCTTCTTCAGATCGGCCATGCTCTGCTCGCGCGTGACGCCGCGGCCGTCGGTGCGGCAGTCCTGCGTCCAATCATGGAAGACGGCGAATTGTCCGTCGGTTGTGGGATGGATATCGAGTTCGACAATGTCCGCTCCAGCCGAGAATGCCGCCTGCATCGAGGGGATGGTGTTCTCGATGTAGGGATGTTCGGGCGGATGGATGCGCGCTGCCGTGCAGGTCGTATCGGTCAATCCCGCGGAATCATATGTTTGGGCCAACCCGCGGTGGGCAAGCAGCAGCGGCTTCGAATTTGGCGTGGTCCAGAGCGACGTGTTGTTCAGCCAGATCGCTAATGCGATCAAAGCGCCGATCATGAATCCGAGGCCGAATCGCCGCATGTGGTGTTTCCTTTACACATCAGAGCGCAATCGAGTGCGGCCAAACCGAGGCAGGCGACAACGAGTCTAGACCAGATCGTGTGTGCGCTGCGGCGATGCGTCACCCGCAAACGCGCTGGTATCTCGTTCATCCGCACCGCAAAATGCCGTATGAATCACAACACACCTCTGATCTCGACGGTCGTGGTTGGACTCGTGCTGGCCTTTGTGCTCGGCGCGGTGGCCCAGCGTTTCCGTGTATCGCCTCTCGTTGGCTATCTGCTCGCCGGCGTGCTGATGGGGCCGTTTACACCCGGCTACGTTGCCGACCAGAACATCGCCAATGAGCTCGCCGAAATCGGAATCATCCTTCTGATGTTCGGTGTCGGCTTGCATTTTTCCCTGAAAGATTTGCTGTCGGTTCGGGCCATCGCGATCCCCGGCGCAACAGTCCAGATCGCGGTGGCGACGCTGCTGGGTATGGCACTGGCCTGGTTACTCGGCTGGCCCCTCGGGGGCGGTCTCGTGTTCGGCCTCGCACTCTCCGTCGCCAGCACGGTGGTGTTGCTGCGCGCGCTGCAGGAGCGGCGGCTGATCGACACCGAGCGAGGGCGCATCGCGGTCGGCTGGCTGATCGTTGAAGACCTTGCCATGGTGCTGACGCTGGTGCTTCTGCCGGCACTGGCAGGCCTGCTGAAGGGCGAGGCAACCAATGGCGCAGGCCTCGTCGCGCTGGCGATGCCTATTCTGGCGACACTCGGCAAGGTCGCCGCTTTCGTGATCTTCATGCTGGTGGTCGGGCGCCGCGTCATCCCCTGGATCCTGCACTATGTCGCCCATACAGGATCGCGTGAGCTGTTTCGGCTGGCGGTGTTTGCGATCTCGCTCGGTGTGGCGTTCGGTGCAGCCGTTCTGTTCGATGTGTCGTTCGCGCTCGGCGCGTTTTTCGCCGGCATGATTCTGAGCGAGTCCGAGCTCAGTCAGCGCGCCGCCAACGAAACTTTGCCGCTGCGCGACGCATTTGCGGTTTTGTTCTTCGTGTCGGTCGGCATGCTGGTTGATCCGGCGATCCTGCTGAATGAGCCGCTGCCGCTGCTGGCAACGGTGCTGATCATCATTCTCGGCAAATCCGTCGCGGCTTTCGCCATCGTCCGTTTGTTCGGCTATCCGACATCGACCGCGCTGACCATTTCAGCGAGCCTCGCGCAAATCGGCGAGTTCTCCTTCATCCTTGCTGGTCTCGGTGTCAGCCTCGAATTGCTGCCGGATCGCGGGCGCGATCTAGTGCTCGCGGGCGCTATCATCTCGATCATGCTGAACCCGCTGTTCTTCGCGATGCTTGACCGCATGTTGGCAGGCACCGATGAGAAACCAAAGCTGTCCGGCAAGAAGGAGGCGGCTGTTCCCCGCGTCCCGCTGCCGGTGTCGCAACTGTCCAATCATGTGGTGCTGGTGGGACACGGCCGTGTCGGCAGTGTTGTCAGCAAGGCGTTGCGCGAAGCCAATACGCCGTTGCTGGTGATCGAGGATACGCCGGGCGCGGTGGAGCGGTTGCGGCAGGAAGGCGTGGAAGTGATTACAGGCAATGCCGCGGCGCCCGACATGCTGCAGGCTGCGAATGTCGGCGCGGCCCGCGGATTGCTGGTCGCGATTCCCGATGCCTTTGAAGGCGGGCAGATCGTGGCCAAGGCCCGTGCGATCAGCGGCGCGCTTCCCATTATTGCGCGGGCGCACTCCGAGGAGGAAATCGCGCACCTGAAGCATCATGGTGCGAATTCAGTCATCATGGGCGAGCAGGAAATTGCAAAAGCGATGCTTGCCCAGATCGGCGCGGTAGACGCCTGATATGAAAAAGGCGCGGATCGCTCCGCGCCTTTTTGTGTTTCGTATCTGAGGCTGCTTACGCTGCCATCGCCTTGGTGAGGTTCTCCGCGACCTTGTCGAGGAAGCCGGTGGTGGAGAGCCAGCGCTGATCGGCGCCGACGAGCAGCGCGAGATCCTTGGTCATGTGGCCGGCTTCGACGGTCTCGACGCACACCTTCTCCAGTGTGTCGGCGAACTTGGCGAGCTGCGCGTTGTTGTCGAGCTTGGCGCGGTGGCTGAGGCCACGGGTCCAGGCGAAGATCGAGGCGATGGAGTTGGTCGAGGTCTCCTTGCCCTTCTGGTGCTCGCGGAAGTGGCGGGTCACCGTGCCGTGGGCGGCTTCCGCTTCCATCGTCTTGCCATCGGGCGTCAGCAGGACCGAGGTCATCAGGCCGAGCGAGCCGTAACCCTGTGCAACGGTGTCGGACTGAACGTCGCCGTCGTAGTTCTTACAGGCCCAGACATAACCGCCCGACCACTTCATCGCTGCGGCGACCATGTCGTCGATCAGGCGGTGCTCGTAGGTGATGCCCTTGGCGTCGAAGTCCTTCTTGAACTCCTTATCGAACACTTCCTGGAAGATGTCCTTAAAGCGACCGTCGTACTGCTTGAGGATCGTGTTCTTGGTCGACAGATAGACGGGGTAGCCGCGGGCGAGGCCCAGGTTCATCGACGAACGCGCAAAGTCGCGGATCGAATCGTCGAGGTTGAACATGCCGAGGGTGACGCCGGGGCCGGGGGCCTTGAACACTTCGCGCTCGATGACCTTGCCGTCGTCGCCGACGAACTTGATGCTGATGGTGCCGGCGGTCGGGAACTTGAAGTCTGTGGCGCGGTACTGATCGCCGAAAGCATGGCGGCCGATGATGATCGGCTTGGTCCAGCCCGGAACAAGGCGTGGCACGTTCTTGCAGATGATCGGCTCGCGGAACACGACGCCGCCGAGGATGTTGCGGATGGTGCCGTTCGGCGACTTCCACATTTCCTTGAGGTTGAATTCCTTCACGCGTGCTTCGTCGGGGGTGATGGTTGCGCACTTCACGCCGACGCCGAATTTCTTGATGGCGGTAGCCGCGTCGATGGTGACCTGATCGTTGGTCTTGTCGCGGTGCTCCATCCCGAGGTCGAAATACATCAGGTCGATATCAAGAAACGGATGGATCAGTTTGTCCTTGATGTACTGCCAGATGATCCGGGTCATCTCGTCGCCGTCGAGGTCGACGACAGGGTTGGTCACCTTGATTTTTGCCATGTGTGATCGGGCCTTCTTGAGGGGAGTTTAGGCAATGGGAATGGTTTACGCGGGCGGCTATAGCACCCGAAAGAAGGCGGCGGAAGCCAGCCAAAGCATCACGGCTGCCCATTTTTGAGGATCGATGAGAGCCGTTCTAGCCGGGCGGCGTCAGACCACCGGAGCACCTTGACGGGTGGGTATGAATTCTGGCTTTGTCGCCCGGCGCGGGCGCCAAACGATCTTCGGGGTGGAGCTGCTTCGGCACCCCTGGGATTTTGCACCAGATTGAAGTGAAATCTCTATCTGATTGATTTATAATCAGAATTTCAGGCGGTTGAATCGTCGTCTTCAGATGTTGATTCAAAGAGTTCACAGCCTGAATCAAATTCTTCAGCGCTTGAATCAAAATCTTAGGTCGTTGAATCAAGTTCTTCAGGTCTTGATTCAAGACGTTGGCCGTCTGAATCAACGCGTTCAGTTATCGAATCGGAAAGTGAAGCCATGTCCGGTACGGACAAGACCAAAGCCGGCATCGAATTGACCGGGCCCATCGTGGTTCTGGTCGAGCCGCAGCTCGGCGAGAACATCGGCATGTGCGCCCGCGCCATGGGCAATTTCGGGCTGACGCGGCTGCGTATCGTCAATCCGCGCGATGGCTGGCCGAACATGGCGGCCCAGCGTGCAGCTGCGGGAGCCGACCATATCCTCAACAGCGTGGAACTGTTCGATACGGTTGAAGCGGCGGTTGCGGACTGCTCGCTGCTGTTTGCGACAACGGCCCGCGCCCATGACCAGGCCAAGCCAGTGGTGGGCCCTGAAGAGGCCGCCCAGCAGATCGTTCAGGAGACGGCAGCACAGGGCACGACCGCGATCCTGTTCGGACGCGAGCGCTGGGGCCTGATGAACGAAGAGGTTGCTCTCGCCAATCGCATCATCACCTTTCCAGTCAACCCGGGCTTTGCTTCGCTGAACCTCGCCCAGGCGGTGCTGCTCATGGGGTACGAGTGGTTCAAGCTTGCGACATCGAATGCGTTGCCGTTCGATATGCCGGAGCGTTCGGAGCGGGCGTCCAATCACCAGATGCAGGCGTTTTTCGACAATCTGGTCAGCGAACTCGACAAGGTCGAATTCCTTCGTCCGCCGGAAAAGCGCGAGGTGATGCTGGTCAACCTGCGCAACATCTTCACCCGGATGGAGCCGAGCAAGCAGGATATGCACACCCTGCACGGCGTCGTCATGTCAATCGCCGAGGGCCGCAAAGGACCGGCCAAGGGAGGCGTTCTCGATGGCAGCGACGCCACCCGGCTGCGCGCACTGCTGGCGGAGCACAGTGAAGCGCGGTCGCCATCCGAGAGCGGTACGGTGCGCGGCTTGGCAAGGCTGCTACGCCGTAATCCGACGGATGCGGAGCGTATCCTGTGGCAAGCGTTGACGACGGATCGTCGCTTTGCCGCGCAGTTCAAACGGCAAACGCCGGTGGGGCGTCATATCCCGGATTTCGTTTCCTTTACCCGCCGCGTTGCGATCGAGATCGTGCATCCGGGAGAAAACGAGACGGTCTCGCGAGATCGTGCTGCTCGCCGCGAATGGCTGGCCCAGCGCGACTATCGTGTTGTCGATCTGTCGTCCGAGCAGATCGAGAAGGATGTGGAAGCGGTGCTTGTCGAGATCGCGAGCGCAATTCAGGGGGCGTCAGCTAGCGGCGCTTGAACGAATTGTGCCGTTTCAACGACGGTTCTTCGTCAAGCTTCAGAGATCTGCTGCAAGCACCGAATCGATGAGGTTTCAGATTACCTTGAAGTGATGTCGCGGCGTTCGCTGCTGCAGCATACCTCCCGACAATTATTCCTCAGCGCTAGGATTAAACTGGGCTAGGAAGGGTTGTTTCAAAACTAACATATTAGGGAGGTTCATCTATGCGTTTGTCAGGTCTCGCGTTGCTCGCCTCTGCCTCTGTTTTCGCCTGCGGTTCTGCACATGCACAGGCGCCTCAAGTCGAAAAGAATATCTCGATGGGAATGGCGATGGCCATTCTCCAAGGGACGCTCGATCAGTGCACGAAGGACGGCTACAAGGTTTCCATCACCATCATCGATAAAGCCGGCAACGTTGCCGCACAAATCCGCGGTGATGGCACCAATCCCCACACCATGGAATTCAGCCGGCTGAAAGCCTATACGGCGCGCACGCGCGGACAGACGTCAGGTGAATTCGCGAAACTCACGTCCGATCCGGAGAGGGCTTACCTGCGTCAGATTCCCGGAACGGTCTGGGCCGCGGGCGGTGTACCGATCAAGGTCGGTAACGAGACCATCGGCGCGGTTGGCGTATCCGGAGCTCCGGGCGGCGAGAAGGATGAAGTCTGCGCCAATGCCGGCATCGCGAAAGTCGCGGACGGGCTGAAGTAAGAAGCGTGTAGCGACAAACTTCAAACTTAATGCCCGGCGAGCGCGACAGACCCATCGCGCTCGCCGTTTCATTTGAAGATCCCATTGCGTAGTTTCACGGCGTTCGCTGCAAGTTTTTGCGGCAGTTTGGGCGGCAAACTCAACCTTTTCCCGCGATGAACGTTGGCACAGCTGTTGCTGATGATTTTCTGAACGATGCAACTCATTCAGGAGAACGTCATGAAGCGATCCGATCTCACCGAGAAACTCCTCGACATCAAGCGCGACAAAGGCTGGACGTGGAAATACATCTGCGAGCAGATCGGCGGGTATTCAGAAGTGCTGATCACCGGCGCCATCCTCGGCCAGATGAAGCTCACCAAGCCGCAGGCGGCTAACGCGGGCGAACTGTTCGGATTGTCGAAATCCGAAATCGCGATGCTTAACGAGACGCCAATGCGCGGCATGCCGATGCCGCCGACCGATCCGCTGATCTACCGCTTCTATGAGCTGGTGATGGTCAACGGTCCGGCCTGGAAGGCCCTGATCGAGGAGGAGTATGGCGACGGCATCATGTCCGCGATCGACTTTGATATGGTGATGGAGCGCCTGCCCAATCCGAAGGGGGACCGCGTGAAGATCACCATGTCGGGCAAGTTCCTGCCGTACAAGTATTACGGTGCCTCGGGCAACGTCCCGGAATACGGCTTCAAGGAAGGTTGACCGGAGAAAATCGGGAGGCCCGAAAAATTTGGCCCGCGAGGACGATCCCGCGGGCCGGTCAGGAGATTTAAGATTTGAGGCCGCTATTGGCCGGACTTGACCTGGGCCACGGCGACCGCGACCAACTCGTCCATTTTTTGGCGGATTTCGGCTTCGGAGATCCCCTTGTCCGCAAGGTCCTTTGCGACCTTGCGAAGGACATCGCCATCGCCGGCCTCTTCAAAGTCAGCAGACACCACGTCCTTGGCATAAGCGGCGGCCTCATCGCCGGTCTTGCCCAATTTTTCGGCGGCCCAAAGGCCCAAAAGTCTGTTCCGGCGGGCTTCCGCCTTGAACTTTTGTTCCTCGTCGAGGGCGAACTTCTTCTCGAAGCCTTCCTGGCGCTTGTCGAAACTGGACATATATCTGTTCCATCAGCTGAAATTGCGCCGCCGGGGCTGGCTGCGCGAGGCCTTTGGATACCGTTCGCGGGACCCCGAAGGCAACGGACGAGAGGTCGCAGGAAGGACCAAAGAGGCCGGTAAAACCCCTGTCATTACGTTGTATCGGCCAGATCAATAGGTTAGGTTGCCTTGGAGTCCAGTTCGCGGTTTGTTTCACGATTCTGGGCTTCGTGGCAGCTCCGCCGCGGGTCGCGTAATCACCCGGAGCACCCCAATCCATGGATTTCAACAACACACGGTACATCCCTATGAGCCGTCGGCGTCGGATTTACGAAGGCAAGGGCAAGGTCCTCTATGAAGGTCCCGAACCCGGCACCCTGATTCAACATTTCAAGGACGACGCCACCGCGTTTAATGCTAAGAAACACCAGGTGATCGAGGGCAAGGGCGTCCTCAATAACCGGATTTCGGAATACGTCTTCCAGCATTTGAATGACATCGGTGTACCGACGCACTTCATCAAGCGTCTCAACATGCGCGAGCAGTTGATCCGCGAAGTCGAGATCGTTCCGCTCGAGGTTGTCGTGCGCAACGTCGCCGCAGGTTCGCTCTCGCAGCGCCTTGGGATCGAGGAAGGCACGCAGTTGCCGCGTTCGATCATCGAGTTCTATTACAAGAACGATCAGCTCGGCGATCCGATGGTTTCGGAAGAGCACATCACGGCGTTTGGCTGGGCCACGCCGCAGGAGATCGACGACATGATGGCGCTGGCCATCCGCGTCAACGACTTCCTGACCGGACTGTTTCTCGGCATCGGCATCCGTCTCGTGGACTTCAAGATGGAGTGCGGACGCCTGTTCGAAAACGACATGATGCGCATCATCGTCGCCGATGAAATCTCTCCGGATTCATGCCGGCTGTGGGACATCAAGTCGAACGAGAAGCTCGACAAGGATCGCTTCCGTCGCGATCTCGGCGGTTTGCTCGAAGCTTACACCGAAGTCGCCAAGCGTCTCGGTATCCTGATCGAAAACGAGCGTCCGGCTGGCTCCGGTCCGGTGCTGGTGAAGAGCTGATCGCAATGAAGGCACGTGTTACCGTTACATTGAAGAACGGCATTCTCGATCCGCAAGGCAAGGCCATTGAGGGGGCTTTGAAGTCCCTCGGCGTCGATGGCATCGCCAGCGTTCGTCAGGGCAAGGTGTTCGATATCGAGCTTGCTGTTGCCGACAAGGCGAAAGCTGAAGAGGCGCTCAAGGCTGCGGCCGACAAGCTGCTCGCCAACACGGTGATCGAGAACTACCGCGTCGAGATCGTCTGATCTTCAGTGAATTCAATGAAAACCACCGGCCTCGCGGCCGGTGGTTTTATTTTGGGTGATCGCTCAGGTCAGGGTGAATTCGAGGTCCCCGAGCTTGTCGATGCTGGAGACGATCTTGTCGCCGGCTTTGAGCCACACGCGTTTCTCGGGTGGATAGCCGAGGATCACGCCTTCCGGCGTGCCGGTAAAAATCAGGTCGCCCGGTTCGAGGGTCATGTAGCGCGAGGCATAGCTGACGAGCTTCCTGACGCTGAAGATCATGTTCTTGGTGTTGGCCGATTGGCGCTGCTCGCCATTGACCAGAGTCTTGAGGTTCAGGTTTTCCGGATCGACCTGATCGCCGGTCACGAGCCACGGACCAATGGGTCCCCAGCCGTCGCCGGTCTTTCCGAGCATCCACTGGCTCGAGCGAAGTTGCTGATCGCGTTCGGAGAAGTCCTGACCGGTGCAATAACCGAACACGTAATCTAGGGCATCCGCATCGCTAACGTTACGGGCCGTCTTGCCGATCACCGCGACCAGCTCGGTCTCATAATCGAAATTCTTGCCGGGCTCTTTCGAGACGACGATCGTGCCGCCGTGATGGTTGAGGGCGGAATTGTACTTGTTGAACAGGATCGGCTCCTTGGGGAGCTTCTCGTTAGCTTCGGCCGCATGCGCTTTGTAGTTCAGGCCGACGCAGATGATCTTGCTGGGTTCGGTGACGCAGGGCGCGAATTTGGCGGATGTCTCCGCAACCAGGTACTTGTCGCCGGCAGCTTTCGCCTTGTCGACGGTCGCCCTCAGCGCTGCGGCGTTGTATTCGCCGCTGATGACCTCATCGGTGGAGAGCGGTGCGCCGAGCTTGAAAGCCTCCTCGGCCGCGGACACATTCACGATGCCCTTGTCGGTGCGCACGCCGAGCGCGAGGCCCGCCGGGGTCTGCAGCATCGCCAACGTCATGTTCTTGGTGGTTTCGAGCTTCGGCAACTGGCTGGGGGCCGGGGTGGCGCTCTTGGTCTGGGCGAAGGCGTCGCGGGCGCTGGCAGAGAGCAGGCCACCGGCGACCACACCTGCGGCGGAAGACGTCAGGAATTTGCGACGATCATTGTCCATTGTTTCCATCCCTGTTTTCTTGTTGGTCAGCACGATTTTGCAGTGCTGGAACGTCAAGCTAACACTGGAAAATGCCCCCTCAAATGGGTAAGCCATGTGGAGAAGGCGTTGCCTACGCGCGCTTTATGATCGGAACCTCGATGAAATCAGCCATCCTCGTCTTTCCAGGCATCAACCGTGAACGTGACATGGCGCGGGCGCTGAAACTGGCGTCCGGCAACGATGCCGCGATGGTGTGGCACGCCGAGACCTCACTGCCGAAGGGGACGGATCTGGTCGTGGTCCCGGGCGGTTTTTCCTATGGCGATTATCTGCGATGCGGGGCGATTGCCGCGCGCGCGCCGGTGATGGACGCAGTGCGGGCCCACGCTGCCGCGGGCGGCCTCGTGCTCGGAGTTTGCAACGGTTTCCAGATCCTGTGCGAGTCCGGTCTGCTGCCCGGTGTTCTGATGCGCAACGCGCAGCTCAAGTTCATCTGCCGCGACGTGCACCTGCGGGTCGAGCGGTCGGATACGGCGTTTACACGGGGCTACAATGCGGGGCAGGTGATCCGCGTGCCGGTAGCGCATGGCGAAGGAAATTACGCCGCCGATGAAGAGACCATCCGCCGCCTGGAAGGCGACGGACGCGTGCTCTATCGCTACTGCTCGCCGGATGGCGAAGTCGGTGACACCCACAATATCAATGGCGCAGCCGCATCGATTGCAGGCATCGTCAGCGAGAAGGGCAATGTGCTGGGTATGATGCCGCATCCCGAGAACCATGTTGAAGACATCATGGGATGCACCGATGGCCGCGGATTGTTCGCTGGCCTCGCCGCGCATTTGAAGCGCGCAGCCTGATCGTCCACGGAAGAACTGACAAAATTTTCTGATAATTCCCGAACGCACCGCCTTAGCGGCGCGGCAAAAGCGAAACGTCGTTTCGGGGATTGGCGCGGCCAAGAGGCCCTGGCAAATCAATGGTCATTGCGCTTTGGTTAATGCAGTTTAAATAGTGTTCCTGGGCGTTCCCAAGCCGGAAAAAGGGCGTCCAGGGCTGTCCCCAGCTTTGGCCGCGCCTGAAGAAATTGACCGCCAAAAAGCCCTTTCCGCCTTCCCTGGTTCTCCGTAAACAGGGGCTTCCACAGCACCCTGCGAGCTCATGATTTCCAACGAACCCAAGATCACCCCCGAACTCGTCGCCAGCCACGGTCTCAAGCCGGATGAGTACGAGCGCATCCTCAAACTGATCGGGCGCGTTCCGAGCTTTACGGAACTGGGCATCTTTTCGGCGATGTGGAACGAGCATTGCTCGTACAAGTCCTCACGCATCCATTTGCGCGGCCTGCCGACCAAGGCGCCGTGGGTGATCCAGGGACCGGGTGAAAATGCCGGTGTGATCGATATCGGCGACGGCCTGGCTGTGGTTTTCAAAATGGAGAGCCACAACCACCCCAGCTACATCGAGCCGTATCAGGGCGCGACCACAGGTGTCGGCGGCATCCTGCGCGACGTCTTCACCATGGGCGCGCGACCTATTGCCTGCCTCAATGCGTTGAGCTTCGGCGATCCGTCACACCCGAAGACCCGTCATCTGGTGTCCGGCGTGGTCGCGGGCATCGGCGGCTATGGCAATTCGTTCGGCGTGCCGACCGTGGGCGGCCAGATGCGCTTCCACACGCGCTATGACGGCAACATCCTCGTTAATGCGATGGCGGTGGGGCTCGCGGAAGCTGACAAGATTTTCTATGCGGCGGCGAGCGGCGTGAACATGCCGATCGTCTACCTCGGCTCCAAGACCGGCCGCGACGGCATCCATGGCGCCACCATGGCCTCCGCCGAGTTCGATGATGCGAGCGAAGAAAAGCGCCCGACCGTGCAGGTGGGCGATCCGTTCGCGGAAAAGCTTCTGCTGGAAGCCTGCCTCGAAATCATGGAAGCGGATTGCGTGATCGCGATCCAGGATATGGGCGCGGCCGGTCTGACCTGCTCGGCCGTTGAGATGGGCGCGAAGGGTGATCTCGGCGTCGATCTTGACCTTGATTCCGTACCGACTCGCGAAACGGCGATGAGCGCCTACGAGATGATGCTCTCGGAAAGCCAGGAGCGCATGCTCATGGTGCTCAAGCCGGAAAAGGAAAAAGAGGCCGAAGCGATCTTCAAGAAGTGGGGCCTTGATTTCGCGGTGGTGGGCTACACCACGCCGTCAAAGCGTTTCGTCGTCAAGCATGGCGGCAGCGTGATGGCCGATCTGCCGATCAAGGAATTGGGTGACGAAGCCCCGCTCTATGACCGTCCGCATGTGCCATCGCCGCAGTTGCCGGTGATCCGGGCCCAGGATGTCAAGGCGCCGATCTCCAATTCTGAGGCGCTTTCCAAGCTGATCGCGACACCGGAATTGTGCTCGAAGCGCTGGGTCTGGGAGCAGTATGACCACGTCATCGGTGGCAATACTCTGCAACGCCCAGGTGGCGATGCCGCCGTCGTGCGCGTCCAGGATGGCCCGAAGGGGCTTGCGCTCACCGTCGATGTGACCCCGCGCTATTGCGAGGCCGACCCGTTCGAGGGCGGCAAGCAGGCGGTGGCTGAAGCCTGGCGCAACATCACGGCGGTTGGTGGCCGCCCGCTGGCGATCACCGACAACCTGAATTTCGGCAATCCGGAACGGCCCGAGATCATGGGCCAGTTCGTCGGCTGCCTGAAGGGCATCGCGGAAGCCTGCACGGCGCTGGATTTCCCGGTCGTGTCCGGCAACGTCTCGCTTTACAACGAGACCAACGGCCGCGGCATCCTGCCGACGCCCTCGATCGGCGGGGTGGGGCTGCTCGATGATTTCACCAAATCTGCGACCTTGGCGTTCAAGGCGGCGGATGAAGCTATCCTGTTGATAGGCGACACCCATGGCTGGCTCGGTCAGTCGGTCTACCTGCGGGACATTTGCGGCCGCGAGGAAGGTGCTCCGCCCCCGGTCGATCTTGCAACCGAGAAGCGCAACGGCGATGTGGTTCGCGGAATGATCAAGGGCGGCACCGCGAGCGCCGTGCATGACATCGCCGACGGCGGCCTGCTGGTGGCACTGGCCGAAATGGCTATGGCAAGCGGCATCGGTGCGATCCTCGATGCGCCGCCGGAGGAGCTTGTCCCGCATGCCTATTGGTTTGGGGAGGATCAGGCGCGCTACGTCGTCACCGTGCCCGAAGTCCATCTCCTGACGGTTCTGAGCAAGCTGAAAGCGGTCGACGTGCCGTGCCATGTCATCGGAAAGACAGGCGGTCACGACATCGCCGTTGAAGGTGAGGCGCCTGTCTCTATCGCTTCGCTCAAAGCCGGATTTGAGGGGTGGTTGCCGGGTTATATGGCGGGGAAGGGCTGAGGAACGGAGCTACAGTTCCTCAATCGTGACCTTGTCAGGATAAAATGCGAGGTGCCCGGCGATGTCTTTCACGGCATCGTAAGGCGCTTCGTAGGTCCAGATGGCGTTTTCCAGCGTCTTTCCATTCGCCGCGATGCTGAAATAGCCGGCGTCGCCCTTGTAGGGGCAATAGCTGGCATGGCTGGTGCGCTTCAGCTTGGCGGCAACCGCATCCTCGCGCGGAATGTATTGAACGGCCGGATAGCTCCCTTCCTTGAGGGTCAGGGCTTTGGTCGTTTCAGCTATCACCTCGCCATTGACGCTAATGCGAACTCTCTTCGGGTTGGGGACAACCGTGATCGGATGGTCCGGGCCAGGAATCTTCATTCGAGGGTTCATGACGGTATCTCCTGTCTGTATCGGAGATATAGGGACGATCAGCCGCAATGCTCGCGTGACCTCGCATGTTGCACGAGGTAGAATCGGGCATATTTGGTGCATTGCTAGTGTCCCGAATCCAAAGTCCGCCTTATCGTGCGGCGAGCACCGTAGCGGACTTTGGATTCGAGAGGACACTAGGAAGTTTATGATTCTAGTGTGGGTTAGGTTCAGAAGTTCGCTGGACGGACTCGCAGAACAAGTCGAGCGAACTTCTGAACCACCACACTAGCACGAGATGATCAGGAGACCGAGAAATGCCGATGGATGCGCGGGACATCGAAACGATGATCAAGGCCGCATTGCCCGACGCCCAGGTAACCATCCGAGACCTCGCCGGAGACGGAGACCACTACGCGGCGACGGTCATATCCGAGTCATTCCGTGGCAAATCTCGCGTTCAGCAACACCAGATCGTCTATCAGTCGCTGAAGGGGCAGATGGGTGGCGTGCTCCACGCCCTGGCGCTACAAACCGGCGTACCTGAATCCTAATTCAAACTCCCCGCTGTGTGACGAAACGGTGGCGCAGGTGAAGCAAGGTGAGACGTTGCTGCGGGAGCGATCCGCACACGGGCATCATCGCGTCACCTACGTCGAGCTGTTCTTCGATCTCGTGTTCGTTTTTGCGATCACGCAGATTTCCCACACGATGCTTGAGCATTTCACGTCGCTTGGCGTGCTTCAGACCGCGATTTTGTTCGTGGCTGTGTGGTGGGTCTGGATATTTACGTCGTGGATCACGAATTGGCTCGATCCTGAGCAAACTCCCGTGCGCATCATGCTCTTCGGCATGATGATCGCCGGGCTTTTGCTTTCGACCTCGATCCCAAAAGCGTTCGAGACGCGCGGCCTGGTGTTCGCGCTTGCCTTTGTCGGCATGCAGGTGGGCCGCTCGGTGTTTACCGCCTTGTCAATTCCGGCCTCGGAGCCGGCAATGCGGATGAACCTGGTGCGTATCGCATTGTGGCTGACGATCAGCGGTGTGTTCTGGATTGCCGGTGGTCTCGTCGACAGCGAAAAGCGCCTGATTTTCTGGATGATTGCCGTCGCGATCGAATATGCGGGACCGGCCATGCGCTTCCGCTTGCCGGGGCTCGGGCCATCTTCGCTTCAAGCCTGGGAGGTTGAGGGCGGGCACATGGCAGAGCGCTGCGCGCTCTTCATCATCATCGCACTCGGCGAGTCGATCGTCGTGACGGGCTCAACGTTTGCCGGCATCGATTGGACGGTGACCGCCATCATCGCGTTCGTCGTTGCTCTGCTGGGTAGCATTGCGATGTGGTGGGTCTACTTCCACCTCGGCGCCGAGGCCGGCTCCGACCAGATTTCAGGTTCACAGGACACCGGCCGTTTGGCACGGCTCGCTTATACATACCTGCATCTGCCGATCGTTGCTGGAATCGTGGTGGCCGCGGTCGGCGATGAATTGTTGCTGGCACATCCCGACGGTCACTCGGGCATCAAGGCCATCATCGGCATGATCGGCGGTCCACTGCTGTTTCTCGTTGGCGTCATCGCCTTCAAGTACACCATTCGCGGCCTTCTGCAGCTTTCTCACCTCGTGGGTATCGTGGCGCTGGTCGCCTTGATTCCATTCGCGCATCTATTGTCGCCGTTGGCTCTGTCGACGGCGACAACAGTCATCATGCTGATGGTGGCGGCGTGGGAAGCAATCTCGCTCGGGGCAACCAGACGAGCGTAACGCCCGTCACGCGCGTTCAGCGATCAAGGCATGAGCTGAAAACATGTCGCTCGGGTCGGTCCAGGTGGCACGAGACCCCCAACCGGAATCGCGTGCAAGCGCGATGAAGCGCTCAATGCTGTATTTATAGCTGCTTTCGGTGTGAATGCTTTCACCGGCACGGAACGAGACGGCGCGGCCCAGCACGCGTATCGTCTGCGACTTGAGGCTGACGAGGTGCATTTCGATGCGATGGCGCTCGCGATTGTAGATCGCGCGGTGCGTGAACGCCGAAAGATCAAAATTCCCGCCGAGTTCGCGGTTGATGCGCACCAACACGTTGAGATTGAATTTACCCGTAATGCCGGCAGTGTCATTGTAGGCGTCATGAAGGACGCGCTCGTCCTTCTCCAGATCGACGCCAACGATGAGGATTGCGCCTTCGCCGAGAATCTCGCGCGCGCTGCGCAGAAACGCACATGCTTCGTGCGGATCGAAGTTGCCGATGGTCGAACCGGGGAAGAAGCCGACCTTCGGCATGTCCTTGACAGCGTCGGGCAGCGCGAACGGTTTGGTGAAATCAGCCGTCACCGGATAAACGGCGAGGTTGGGGTAGTCCCTGCGGAGGGCGGCGGCCTGTCCGTTGAGGAAGTCGCCGGAAATGTCCACCGGCACATAGGCACCAAAGGTGCTTTCGTTGAGGAGCAAACGGACTTTGGTGGTCGCACCGGCACCGAACTCCACCAGTGCTGCGCCGGGGGGAATGGCGGCGGCGATGTCCGCGCCGCGATCGCGCAGGATGCGCAGTTCGGTACGGGTCGGATAATACTCCGGCAGCAGCGTGATCTGTTCGAACAATCTGGAGCCTGCCTCGTCGTAGAAATATTTCGGCGAGAGCCGCTTCGGTTGCTGCGTCAACCCCGCGATCACATCTTGCGCGAATGTGGTGTTCTTTTGGTCAACAAGCGGTGTGCTGGCCAGAGCGGTCGCGTGTACATTCATTGGGGGTCTCCCGAGGCGCACTGCGCCCGTTCATCAAGTCAGACGGCGTAGTCGGCGAGGCGGAGCCCCGTAAATTGCCAGCGATGGTGAGGATAGAAGAAGTTTCGATAGGTGACGCGGCTGTGGCCCTCCGGCGTGGCGAGCGATGAGCCTCGCAGCACGAGCTGATTGACCATGAACTTGCCGTTATATTCGCCGAGCGCGCCTTCGATGGCCCGATAGCCGGGGTAGGGCGAATATGAACTGCGGGTCCATTGCCAGACGATGCCGAATGCATCGTTGAGATGCCCTGCGCGGGCTGCGACTTCCCACTCCATCTCGGTGGGGAGATGTTTGCCGCTCCAACGCGCAAATGCATCGGCCTCATAGTAGCTCACGTGCGAGACGGGGGCTGCGGGGTCCACCGGCTGAAGACCACCCAGTGTCATGATGTGCCAGGCACCGTCGATGTTGCGCCAGTGACCGGGAGCTTGCCACTCTTCATTGGAGACAGTCGCGAAGCCGTCCATCAACCAGAGTGTGGCTGTGCTGTAGCCGCCGTCCTTGATGAAGGCGAGCCACTCGCCATTGGTCACAAGATTGCGTGCGAGCTTGACCGGGCCGACGAGTGCGCGGTGCGCCGGCTTTTCATTGTCGAAGTGGAAGGTATCGTTCGGATGTCCGATGGTGTGGATGCCCTCGGTCAGCGTCACCCATTCTGCCCCCGCTCGGGATGCGGCGGGAAACGTCCACGCCGCGTTGTAGGCTGGCGGGATCGGGTTTTGTGCGAAGGCGTGCAGGATATCCGTCAGCATCAATTCCTGATGCTGCTGTTCGTGATTGAGGCCGACCTCGATCAGCGGCACCAGAGAAGCGAGTTGGTCTTCGCTTGCTTCGCTGAAAAACTTGGCAACGGCTGCGTCGACATGCTTGCGATAGGCCGTGACAGCCTCCGCGCCGGGACGGGTCAGGTGACCGCGCTGGGCTCGTGCGTGCCGCGGTCCTGCGGTGACGTAGTAAGAGTTGAACAGGTAGGCGTAGTCCGGATGGTAGGGCGCGTAGCCCGGGCAGTGTTCGCCAAGCAGAAACTGTTCGAAGAACCACGTGGTATGGGCGCGATGCCATTTGGCGGGGCTGGCGTCCGGCATGGACTGCACAAGCTGATCTTCTGGGGAGAGAGGGGCGGCCCGGCGCTCGGTTTCGTCCCGGACAGCCTGATAGGCGGCAAGCAGACTGGCCGCGAGATCACTATGGGGGGCCTGGGAAACGGAGAGGAATGTCGCGGCGGCGGAGGTAGAAGCTGGTTTCGTCACGAAAATCTCCGGTTCGGGGGAGAACGATCCTCCCGCGGATCGGTTCCAGGAACAGTTTGTCCTAGATAGGGGAGATACGAGAGAATTAAAGATAATGTTACCCATTCGATGCCCTAAGCTGGGCCGGAGGAAATTGGGGTGTTCGACCCTCGGAGACGGGCGATTCATGGGAAAGCATGGCTCCTCCTCACCAATTTGATTGGGATGCGGAACCATTTCGGTCTACATATATGACCAAAGTGACAGGTGGATGAGCGAATCCCGGCCCTAGGCAGGGATGGACCCCTAGAGGACGCGACTATGAGCATTGAGCAATTCATTGAGAACGAAGTGAAGTCCAACGACGTCGTGCTGTTCATGAAGGGCACGCCGCAGTTTCCGCAGTGCGGGTTCTCGGGCCAGGTGGTCCAGATCCTCGATCACGTCGGGATCGCCTACAAGGGCCTCAACGTTCTTGAATCGGGCGAACTGCGTGACGGCATCAAGATCTATTCGAACTGGCCGACGATTCCCCAACTCTACGTGAAGGGTGAGTTCGTGGGCGGCTGCGACATCATCCGCGAAATGTTCCAGGCGGGTGAGCTGCAGCAATTGCTCGCCGACAAGGGCGTTGCGGTCCAGCAGCCAGCCGGCTGATTCGATCGATTAGGAATTTCAAAGGCCCGGGCGCCCTGCGTCCGGGCCTTTGTTTGCCTGCGTTGTCAGGCGTCTCGTCGCAGGATGTCGCGTACGAGGTCGATGGTCTCCGTGATCATCGCCGCGCTCACATCGAGATGGGTGCAGGCCCTGATCCTGCGGCTGTCCAGCATCGAAATCAACACGCCGTGCGCGCGTAGCTTGTTCACCAGTTGCTGCGGTGGAATGCCCGCGCCGTCGGTTTCAAAGAACACCAGGTTCGTCTCGGGCTGCTGGACCACGACGCCCTGGATTTGCGCAAGCCCTCGCGCGAGCGTTCGCGCATTGGCGTGATCATCAGCGAGACGATCGACGTGGTGATCAAGGGCATAGATGCAGGCCGCCGCGGAATTGCCCGCCTGGCGCAGGGCGCCGCCCAGCCGTTGCTTCCAGCGCCAGACATCGTCGATAAAGTCATGTGAACCGGCCATCACCGCACCAAGCGGAGCGCCGAGGCCCTTGGTGAAGTCGATCCAGACCGAATCCCAGCCGACGGACATCTCACGCGCCGAGATGCCTGTGGCAACACAGGCATTGAGCAGCCGCGCGCCATCCATGTGGGTCGCGAGCTTGTTGGCCTTCCCGATTGCGGCGATGTCGCCGAGGAGGCCCTGAGGCCAGATGGTCCCGCCGCCGATATTGGCCGTCTGTTCGACGCTGACGAGTGTCTGCGCGGCCGCATAACGTGATGGCGCTTGGATCGCGGCCTGCAATGTTTCCGCTGTGAATTGCCCGTTGGCGCCCGGCAGCGGTGTGATCTGAATTCCACCCAGCGCGGCGTGGGCTCCGCCTTCGCGCGTCAGGATATGCGCGGATTCGTGCGCGAGGATTTCATCGCCGGGCCGGCACGTGGCGAGCACCGCAGCGACGTTGCACATCGTGCCGGACGGCATGAACACTGCCGCTTCCTTGCCAAGTAGCTCCGCAACGCGTTCGCAAAGCATTTGACGGTGGGATCATCCCCGATCTGCTCGTCGCCGACTTCGGCCCGCGCCATGGCCTCGCGCATCGCTGGCGTCGGGCGGGTTTGCGTATCCGACAGCAGATTAATGCGAATGGGCGGAAGCGTTGGATCGCGTGGAGCGGGGGTAAACATGACGCGTCATTTCTCTCGATCGAACATTGGACGGCAATTTAGCGAAGCTAGTGGAGTGGATTTGACATTCGCTACACCCAGCCGCGAGTTCGTCAAGCGAATGTCAAATCCAAAACTCCACTAGAAACTTATATTTGCTAGTGGTCCTTTGATTCTAACATTCGCAGGAGGTGCCTGCCGAGATTAAATGCGAATGTTAGAATCGGACCACTAGATGACCATGCATAGGAAAAATCCGACTTTCGGCTTGGCTTAACACGCGGACTTGCGTGACTGTGAACGCTGGCTAAAGTCTGCCGAGCCACTAACCCTGAGGTCCCACTTGTCCCGCCGCCTTTTTCGTCGTTGTCAGGCCGTCGTTACCCTGATTACTGCAATCGTCATCGCCACGACGGTGATTTCGATTGCGAATGCCGGAATCATCGGCGAGTCCAAGCCGGAGCAGGCCGGCTTTTCACCGCAGCGGCTGCAGCTGGTGACTGACTATTTCCAGAACGAAGTGACGACGGGAAAGATTCCCGGCGCGATCGTTCTCATCAAGCGCCATGGCGAGACGGCTTATTACGGATCCTTCGGCGTTCGTAACGTGGCGACCAAGGCGCCGATGACGCCTGACACCATCTTCACGCTGTATTCGATGACGAAGCCGATCACCTCGGTTGCCGCGTTGATGCTGGTGGAGCAGGGCAAGCTCGCGCTTGATCACGAGGTTGGCCAGTACATCCACGGCTTCTACAACGTGAAGGTCGGGGCCGAGAAGATGGGGCCGGACGGTCAGCCGACCCTCGATCTGGTCGCGCCGCATCGCCCGATGCTGATCCATGACTTGATGCGGCAGACTGCGGGCATTCCCTATGCCTCGCTAGCCTATGGCGTGGTGAAGAAACCCTACGACGCCGCCGATCTCGTCTCCGGCAAATTCACCAATGCGGAAGTCGCCGACAAGATCGCGGCGTTGCCGCTGATCGCGCAGCCTGGAGACGTCTGGGTCTACGGTCACGCCACCGATGTACTGGGACGGGTGATCGAGGTCATATCAGGAAAGTCGCTCTACGAATTCGAGAAGGAGAACCTGCTCGATCCGCTCGGCATGACCAGCACGAGTTTCTTCGTGACCGATCCCGCCAAGCAGGACAAGCTCGCCTTTCCATTCCCGAAAGAGAAGCTCGAGCGTGATCCGCGGATTGTTACGAAATGGGAGTCCGGCGGGGGCGGCATGGTCGCTTCAATCAACGATTACGCGCGTTTCCTGCAGATGCTGCTCAACAAGGGAACGCTCGATGGCAAACGCATCCTTGGTCCCAAGACCGTGGAGTTCATGACGTCCAATCACATCGGCGAAGCGGCCGGCGTCAAACCCTGGGCCTATTATTTCCCCGGCGCGGGCTATGGCTTCGGGCTTGGTGTCGCGGTGCGTACCGATGCGGGCGTTGCCCATTGGGCCGGATCGATCGGCGAATACGAATGGAGCGGCGGCAGTGGAACGTACTTCCTCGTCGACCCGAAGGAAGACATGTTCGCCATCCTGATGATCCAGTCGCCTTCCCAGCGCGGCCGCATCCAATCGGCGCTGAAAGGCATGATCTACGGAGCGATCGAGAAGTAAGCGACGGTTGACTGCGCGCCAAACAAAAAGGCCGCCCATCGGGCGGCCTTTTCGTTTTTCGCAATCGCGCTGGATCAATTAGCGCGAATAGAATTCGACGATCAGATGCGGCTCCATCTGGACCGGGAAGGGCACTTCCGACAGTCCCGGAATGCGCGAGACCTTTGCGGTCTGCTTGCCGTGATCGACTTCCAGGTAGTCAGGAACGTCACGCTCGGCAAGCTGGTTGGCTTCGAGCACGAAGGTGAGCTGCTTGGAAGATTCTTTCACCTCGATCACGTCGCCAACCTTCACCTTGTAGCTGGCGATGTTGACGCGCTTGCCGTTCACCTTGATGTGGCCATGGTTGATGAACTGGCGGGCAGCGAACATCGTCGAGACGAACTTGGCGCGGTAAACAACGGCGTCCAGACGGCGCTCGAGCAGGCCGATCAGGTTTTCGCCCGAGTCACCCTTGAGGCGGGTCGCTTCCACGTACACCGCGTAGAACTGACGTTCGGAAATGTTGGCGTAGTAGCCCTTGAGCTTCTGCTTGGCGCGCAGCTGCGTGCCGAAGTCGGAGAGCTTGCCCTTGCGGCGCTGGCCGTGCTGGCCGGGGCCGTATTCACGCTTGTTGACGGGGCTCTTCGGGCGGCCCCAGATGTTCTGGCCCATACGGCGATCGATTTTATACTTCGCCTCACTACGCTTAGTCATCGCGTCCTCTTTCAAGTTTAAGGTTTTGAGGAAACGCGCCCTCCTGTGCACCGGAGAATTCCAGTGCCGACAGGTCCGCCTCATAAGCTTGATGAGGAAAACCACGGGTCGCGAAACACAACGCGGGCCGAAGACGGCCCGCGAGCAAGGGGGTTCTATGGAAAATCCCCCGCAATGTCAAACAGATCGACTACTTTGCCGGGGCCGGTGTAGCCAGCGGCTTCGTCTTGTCGACAATGTAAATTCCTAGCACTTTCAAAGGCTTGTCGCCATGAACCTTGGCATCGTGCACCACGCCGGCAGGGATCACGTAGGAATCGCCGGCTTTCAGGTGCTTGTCCGGCTGGCCGTCGATGACGAGGTCGGCTTCTCCCTCCAATACGTATCCGGTCTCGATGCCGGGATGGGTATGCCGTCCGGCGGCTCCGCCCGGGCCGATTTCGGCAATACCGGTAACCGTCGTGTAGCCGTCAGGGAAATCGATCTTCTGCAGCGGCGTGCGCTTGATACCCGCCGGCGGCTGCTGAGCGATCGCAGCGCCGATGCCCGCGAGGGCAACAACAGCAGCACAAAGCAATGACTTTCTGAGCTTCACCATCAATTCCTCCCTTGTCGTTTTCTTTGTGAAACGGACGAGATGAGGCTAGCAGTGAAGTTGTCGCAGAGAAAGAAGCGCGCTGCTCAAGCAACCAGCCGAGCGCCGAAAAACGGCTGCAGCGCCTTTGCAAGAATCGGCGACGGCTCTTGCCCCGATGTGAAGATGAACTGGGCAGGGGATGAGTGGGTCCCGCTGTTCGATGCGCCAAGCAGATCGTTCACACGCCGTGCGATCGCTGGTGCAGGATCGATCCAGTCGACACTCCAAGGAGCAAGCGCACTCAGACGATCATTGAGAAGCGGATAGTGGGTACAGGCTAGCACGACAGTGTCGGTTCGCGCGTCGCCATTGAGAAAGCAGGGCGAAATCTCAGCGGCAATCGCCTCGTCGCTGATGTTTTCTCCCTTCAGCGCTGCCTCTGCGAGACTGGCGAGGTTTTCAGCACCCACGAGGGTGACGTCACAGCCTTGTGCAAAATCGCGGATCAATGCCTTGGTGTATTCGCGCTTCACCGTGCCCTTGGTGCCAAGCACCGAGACACGCTTGGTTTTCGATGACGCGCAGGCAGGTTTGATCGCAGGCACCGTGCCGACAAAGGGAACGGTGTAAGCCTCACGCAGATGCGCCATCACTAATGTTGAGGCGGTATTGCATGCGATCACGACGAGGTCAGGCCGGTGGGCGGTGATCAATTCGCCGATCAACGGCACGACGCGGGCAATAATTTCGTCTTCGGTGTGCTGGCCGTACGGAAAATAGGCGTCGTCGGCGACATAGACGTAGTTCGCGAGCGGCCGCACCCGAATGATCTCACGGAAGACGGTGAGACCCCCGAGGCCGGAATCGAACACAAGAATGGTCGGTGTGTGTGACACAGGAAACAGGCTAATGGACCAGCGGTTACGATTCAGTTGTTATTCTGGGAGCAGCAAAAATTGAAGGGCCTCCGGCTCCCCACGCTCCCATTGCGTTGAAATGCTTCAAGACTTTGGTCTGATCCTACGTATCCGGAGCGCAGGTTCCGGAACATCGTTGTTCGCATCAATGGCAAAATGATGAGCGGGGCGGCATTCCTGTGAGCATCCTGGACTGGCCGATGCCTTAAACCGGCTTTAGCGGCTGGTGGAGCCCTTCAGGCAGCTCGATGCGAATTGCATCACCGGGACGGACGTCGCCCTCGGCGAGCACAACGCTCATCACGCCTGCCTTGCGGATCAGGTTGCCGTCGGCGTCCTTGTCGAGCGTCGCCGCCATCAGACCTTTCTGGAACTGGTCGATCTGGACGCACGGATTTCGCAACCCGGTGATCTCGACAACCGCGTTCTCACCGAGGTGAAGCCGCGTGCCGGTGGGCAGGCCAAGCAGGTCGATGCCGCGCGTGGTGACATTCTCACCCATGTCGCCGGGGCGAACGATAAAGCTCTTGGCCTGAAGTTCGTCGAACAGCTCCTCGTGCATCAAATGCACTTGCCGCAGATTCGGCTGGGTCGGATCTTTCGCAACGCGCGAGCGGTGCTTGACCGTCTCGCCCATATGCGCGTCGCCAACGACGCCCAGGCCTTTCAGCAAGCGGATGCTCAGAGAGTTCGGCTTGCTGAAAGTGTGGCTCTTGCTCAAGCTGACGGTGGTGACAACTCCCATCAGCTCAGGCCGCTCCAAACACGCGCTTGAAGATCGTGTCGACGTGCTTGAAGTGATAGCCAAGATCGAACTGCTCCTCGAGTTCGGCATCGTTAAGATATTTCTTCACGTCGGCATCCTTCTTCAGCAGCGGCAGGAATTCGCCTTCACCGCGCCAGACCGGCATGGCGTTACGCTGCACGAGCTTGTAGGCGTCCTCGCGTGACGCACCCTTTTGCGTCAACGCAATCAGCACGCGCTGCGAGTGAACCAGCCCGCCGAGGCGATCCAGGTTCTTCTGCATGTTGGCCGGATAGACCAGCAGCTTGTCGACCACACCTGCGAGACGATTGAGCCCGAAGTCGAGGGTCACGGTCGCATCCGGACCCATCATGCGCTCTGCGGACGAGTGCGAAATATCGCGCTCGTGCCAGAGCACGACGTTTTCCAGTGCCGGTGTCACATAGGCGCGCACCATGCGCGACAGGCCGGTGAGGTTCTCCGTCAGCACGGGGTTGCGCTTGTGCGGCATCGCCGAGGAGCCCTTCTGGCCTTCGGAGAAGAACTCTTCGGCCTCGAGCACTTCGGTGCGCTGCATGTGGCGAATTTCCACCGCAAGCCGCTCCATCGATGACGCAATCACGCCGAGCGTTGCAAAATACATCGCATGGCGGTCGCGCGGAATGACCTGCGTCGAGATCGGCTCGACCTCGAGACCCATCGCCTTGGCGACGTGTTCTTCGACGCGCGGATCGATCTGGGCGAAGGTGCCGACCGCGCCGGAGATGGCGCAGGTCGCGACTTCCTTGCGCGCCGCGACAAGGCGGGCGCGGGCACGGCTGAACTCGGCATAGGCGTAGGCAAGCTTCAGGCCGAAGGTCACCGGCTCGGCGTGGATGCCGTGCGAGCGGCCGATGGTCGGCGTCATCTTGTGTTCGAAGGCGCGGCGCTTCAAAGCCTCCAGCACCTTGTCGATGTCGGCCAGCAGCAGATCCGCTGCGCGTACCAGTTGCACATTGAGGCAGGTATCAAGCACATCCGAGGACGTCATCCCCTGGTGCACGAAACGCGCTTCCGGGCCGACGATTTCGGCGAGGTGTGTCAGGAAGGCAATGACGTCGTGCTTGGTCTCGCGCTCGATCTCGTCGATCCGCTCGACGTTGAAGGTGGCGTCCTTCGCCTTGGCCCAGATGGTCTTGGCGGCTTCCTTCGGGATCACACCGAGATCTGCCAGCGCATCAGCGGCATGGGCCTCGATCTCAAACCAGATTTTGAAGCGTGACTGAGGCTCCCAGATGGAGACCATTTCGGGGCGGGAATAGCGTGGGATCATGTCGGAGTCCTTTCGCGGAGGCTGTACCAGAAGCCGCCGCCGGAGACAAACAAAACGGGCCGTTTTTTGCAGTCTTTTCCGTGGCTTTTGACCAATTCGCGAGGCCGAGGATTCGCGCGCTTTGCGAGAGGCGTGAACTGGGGAAGGGGTATTCCCGGCCGTATCTTTCCGCCGTGCGGGTCGGCTGATAGCGTCGCTTTCAACCGGGCGCAAAGTCCGGGCAAAAACGGGAGAGACCATGAAACGCTCTGTTGCGGTGGCGCTGGCCGCCGCTGCCTTTGCTGCACCTGTTGGGGTGGCATCCGCCAAGGTCGTTAAATTCGAAGTTGTCCGGACGGAATCGCCTGCCTTTGAAGGGCGCACGTTCGGCAGTGTCGGCACCTACGACAGGATTATCGCCCGCGCCACCATCGCAGTGGCGCCCGGCGATCTGCATAATTCCATTATCGTCGATGTCGACAAGGCGCCGCGCAATGCGCAGGGGCAGGTGGAAGCCACGACCGATGTCGAAATCCTTCGGCCGACCAATGCCGCCAATGGCAATCGAAGGCTTTTTTATGAAGCGCTGAACCGTGGCGGCAAGCTCGGCTTTGCGCTGTTCAATGACGACAACCCGGTCGTCAATGATCTGGCGAAGGCTGGCGACGCCGGGAACGGCTTCCTGATGAACCGCGGCTACACGCTGGTGTGGAGCGGCTGGCAGGGTGACATTGTGCCGGGCGGTGGACGCATGACGTTTACGCCGCCGGTGGTGCCCGGCATCACAGGGGCGGCGCGCGAGGAATTCGTGTTCGACAACATGGACAACCCGGTCACTGGCACGCTCAGCTATCCGGCGGCTGATCTTGATCCGGCGCAGGCCAAGCTGACGGTTCGCGAACGTGAAGCGGACGAGAGAACCAAGCCTGCGGATATGTCGTTTAAATACGATGGCGATCGCAAGGTGTCGATTTCGCGGCCGGCGAACTTCGATGCGGGTGCGATCTACGAACTCGTCTATCCCGCGAAAGACCCGAAGGTCATGGGGCTCGGCTTTGCCGCAACGCGCGATGTGGTTTCGTTTCTGCGCTATGAGAAGGCGGATGCCGCAGGCAACGCCAATGTGCTCGATGGTCGCATCGACAAGGCGATCGGGTTCGGCCTGTCGCAGAGCGGCCGCTATCTGCACGATTTCATCTATCTCGGATTCAACGGCGATGAATCCGATCGTGTGGTGTTTGAAGGACTGATGCCGCACATCTCCGGTGGCAAGAAGACGTTCACGAACTACCGCTTCAGCCAGCCCGGCCGTTCTCCGTATCAGCACGCCGATATGATCTACCCGGGATCGGAATTTCCGTTCACCTATCCGGTCACGACCGATGCACTGACAGGGAAGAGCGATGGGCTGCTGGCGCGCTGCCTTGCGGCCAAGAATTGTCCCAAGATCATCAAGTCCGACAGCGAGATCGAATTCTATCAGCAGCGCGCTTCGCTGGTGGTGACCGATACGCAGGGCAACGCGATCACGATGCCCGACAATGTCCGGCTGTATTTCCTGTCCAATCTGCAGCATTTCGCGCTGGCCAACTCGAAACCGGCGATGACCAAGACCTGCCAGTTTCCGACCAATCCGCTGAATGCGGGTCCGTCGGTGCGGGCTCAGCTGGTTGCGCTCGATGCCTGGATCACCAACGGAACCGAGCCGCCGCCGAGCAGGTACCCGAGCCGGGCGGATGGGACGTTGGTCGAGCCAACGATCGAAGCTGTCGGCTTTCCGAAGATTCCCGGCTTTCCCTACAAGGGCACGATGACAAAGCCGGTGCTGATCGATTTCAGCGTCATGCCGCCACGCAAGGGCAAGCCTTATCCGGCATTTCTGCCGAAGACGGATGCCGATGGCCGCGCCATTGCGGGCGTGCATCTGCCGACATTGGAAGCACCGGCTGCGACGCACACCGGATGGAATGTCCGCAAGGCGGGATATTCGGAAGGCGAGTTGTGCGAGAACAATGGATCGATGATCCCGTTCGCCGCGACCAAAGACGAGCGGCTGAAGACCGGCGATCCACGCCTGTCGATGGCGGAGCGATACCCTCACGAAGGCGATCGTGCTGCGGCCATCGAGAAGGCGGCGCGACAGCTCGTGAAGGACAGGTTGTTGCTGGAAGAAGACGTGAAGATCTTCACGCAGGCAAAGAACTGATTGAGCAAGCCGGGCTGCCTATACGGCAGCCCGGATGTCGCCGGTGATCAGATCGCTTCGCCGCGCACCGATGCGGCTGCGTTGCGGATCGCGGAGATGTTTGCCTTGTAGCTTTCCATGGTGCCGCCCTTGAACACGGCGGAGCCCGCCACGAAAGCATTGGCACCCGCAGCCGCAATCTCCGCAGCATTGGCGGCCGTCACGCCGCCGTCCACTTCGATATCGATCGGCCGGCCGGCACACATCGCACGGACCTGCGAGATCTTTTCCAGCACGGCGGGGATGAACGACTGTCCGCCGAAGCCCGGATTGACCGACATCACCAGCACGAGATCGATGGTGTCGATCACGTATTCGATGGCGCTGGTAGGTGTCGCGGGATTGAGCGACACGCCGGCCTTTTTGCCAAGCGCGCGGATCGCCTGCAGCGACCGATGCAGATGGGGGCCGGCTTCCGCGTGAACGGTGATGTGATCGCAACCGGCCTTGGCGAAGGCTTCGAGGTACGGATCGCACGGCGCGATCATCAGGTGCGCATCGAAGATTTTCTTCGAATAGGGGCGCATCGCCTTGATGACGTCCGGGCCGTAGGAAATGTTCGGCACGAAGTGGCCGTCCATCACGTCGAGGTGCATCCAGTCTGCGCCTGCCTGATCGACGGCGCGGACCTCTTCGCCGAGCTTCGAGAAATCCGAGGCCAGGATCGACGGCGCGATGATCAGGGGGCGTGACGTGAAGGGTTGGGACATCGTTGGTTCCAGTGGTTCGCCGGCTGCGGCAAGCTGTTCCGCCTAACATGCGAGCGTACGGCTCGCAACGCGAGGCATAAAGCTTACACAGGCTTGCGCGGCAAAGGGGACGGCAAGTTCTGCCGTTGCGGCAGAAGTTGCCGTGCCGGGCGGTGATGTGGGGCTGCGAAGTACCTGTTTTTGCTGGGTTTGATGCGCGGCACGGCATTTGCTGGATGATTTGCGGGATCATCTGAGCCGCATTCCCGTGCGGCATTCGGGGAGTGTCGCGATGCTTTTTGCCTTGGGAGCTGCTGGTGCTGCAGCGAGCGCCGCCGCGGGAGCGGTGGATTTTCTGTCGTCGCTGGTTAAGCCAAAGTCCAGCGCGACAAAAACGACTGGTTCGCAAGACGGCTCAAGCCCGTTCAGCCTGACCGATCTGGGCAAAACGTCCGGTTCAACGCAAATCCTGTCGAGCAGTGCTGCCCGCACCAGCGGAACCTTGTCGCCGGCGACGTTTAACGCGCTGCTTGCATCGCAAGACCCCAGCAAGCCATCCGACGCGCTCAAGGATCTGTTTGGGCAGATCGACGGCAACAGCGACGGCAAGATCACAAAAGGTGAATTCGAGGACAAGCTCGGCGCCGGCGGGACGAATACTGCGGCTGCGGACAATGTCTTCAACAAGATGGACACCGACGGCGACGGTTCGGTGACGATCGAAGAAATGGCCTCCGCGCTGAAGGGCAAGGCCGGCGGGGCGCATCATGCACACGGTGGCGGCGGCAAGGGCGGCGGCGGTGCGGATGCACTGATGCAGGCCCTGCAAGCTGCAACGACCACGTCGGTGACGAATAGCGATGGCTCGATCACGACCACGATGACTTATGCGGACGGTACGACCCTTACGACGAGCCAAGCGGCTCCGGCAAATAATACGCCCGGCAATGCAGCCTCAACCTACAATCTGGCTGAGAAGATGGCGCAGCACCGCACCGACGCGCTTTCAATGGCAGCGAAGCAATCGCTTTCTGTTCGTGTCTAATGGCTTGTGGCGCGCGGCGCTCTGAGCGCGCTGCGGGCTCTATTTCCCGAACTTTTGCTTCCATGCCGGCAATGCGCCGGCAAACGGCAGAGCGCTAGCTTCATAAACGCCGCGGGCGATGGCGCGGGCAACGACGTTTGCTGCGAGAGCGCCCAGTTCGGTTAATCCGATCAGCGGATCGATCGGCTTGACGCCGGTGGCCGCGGCGAAGACGACGTCGCCATCGAGCGGGGCGTGAACCGGATAAATCGCGCGCGCAAATCCGGTCTGCGCGATCATCGCAAGACGTTTCGCCTGTGGTTTGGTCAGGATCGCATCGGTGACGACGACGGCCAGCGTTGTGCTTTCGATCGCGGTCGTAACTGGGGCACCCTTCAAGCGCATGGACAGCATGTCGGGCGTAAAAGCGGGCGGCAGTCCGCGTCCGCCGAACTCGTTGTTCACCTCGAAGGGGGCAGCCCAGAACCACGGCCCATCGCCAACGTTGACGCTGCCCACGGCATTGACCGACGCAATGGCCGCGACCTTCACGCCATCCGGCGTCACGGCAGAGGCGGACCCGATCCCGCCCTTGAAATTCGCGGTCGTGGCGCCGAGCCCTGCGCCGACACTGCCCAACGCAAAAGTTGTGCTTGCTGCTGCTGCGGCGGCGTGTCCGAGATCACGGTAAGGCGGGAACCGGCCCCATTTCTTGTTGCCGCCGTTCAGCATGTCGAACATGACAGCGCCGGGCACGATCGGGATCAGCGCGTCGCCAACCGGAAAACCGCGGCCATGTTCGGCAAGCCAGGCCTGGACGCCGCCGCCGGCTTCGAGACCAAAAGCCGAGCCTCCCGACAGCGCAATCGCGTCCACGCGCTCAACAGTGTTCGGCAATTCCAATAAAGCGCCATCCCGGATCCCCGGTCCGCCGCCGCGGACATCGGCAGACGCGACGGCAGGCTCGTCGAAGATAATTGCTGTGACGCCCGATGCGACGGTTGCGTCCTCGGCGTGGCCGACCCTGACGCCGTCGATGTCGGTCAGCAGATTGTTCATCGATGAGCCCCCTAAGTGTCATCCCGGTTAGAACCGATGTCCAAGACGAAATGCCTACCCAAACTCCGATCACAACACGCGGAACGAGCGGAGCGGAGCTTGCATAGCATACCGGGCACAGTGCAATAAGCGGCATGATCCATGGTGTTTCGATCCCCGCCGCGCTGTTGGCCGGCCTTATCAGTTTCCTTTCGCCCTGCGTGTTGCCGCTGGTGCCGCCGTACCTTGTTTATCTGACAGGCGCGACAATCGAGCATGTCGCCAGCGAAGATGAGCCTCGGGCTTCCAGGCGTGCGGTGATGCTGTCGGCGCTGATCTTCGTCCTTGGATTTTCCACGGTTTTTGTCGCCCTGGGGGCCAGCGCGAGTTTTATCGGCGGGTTTATTCGCGCCTGGTCCGCGCAATTGTCGATTGTCGCCGGCGTCGTGATTATCCTGATGGGCCTGCATTTCTTCGGGCTGACGCGCATCGGTTTCTTGATGCGCGAGGGCAGGTTGCCGATTCCAAAGCCTGTCGGGCTGTGGGGCTCGTATGTGATGGGGCTTGCGTTCGCCTTCGGCTGGACGCCGTGCATCGGACCGATCCTTGCCGCGATTCTGTCGGTCGCGGCATCTGAAGCGACGGTGACAAAAGGGGCGGGATTGCTCGCGGTTTATTCGGCCGGTCTCGGCATTCCGTTCCTGCTGGCAGCCTTCATGGTTGAACGTTTCTCCTCCATGCTGTCTCGCATGAAGAAACATCTTGCCACCGTTGAGCGCGTCATGGGCGTGTTGATGGTCCTCACCGGTGTCGCATTTCTCACCGGCTCAGTATCGTCGGCGAGTATCTGGCTGCTCGAGACGTTCCCTGCGCTACAGAACTTCGGATGAAATGAAACAAGCCGCTCTGCAATAAACAGAGCGGCTTGTTGGAACTTCGACGGCTAAACTAGGTTCAGGACCCCTTGTCCAGCTCCGCATAGTTGCCCTTGGCATCCCATTTGTAGACGACGTAGTCGATCAGCTTGATGTCGCCCTTGGCATCGAATGACAACTTGCCGAGCACTGTATCCCACTCGCCACCCTTGATGGCCTCGATGACTTTCTTCGGGTCGGTGCTGTTGATCTTCGCCACCGCCTGCGACCAGACCTGGAACGCGGCGTAGGTGTAGAGCGTATAACCTTCGGGATCGATGCCCTTCGCCTTGAACTTCTCGACGATCGCCTTTGCGGTCGGCTTGTTGCGCGGGTCAGGACCGAACGTGAACAGCGTGCCTTCCGCGGCCGCGCCGGTGATCGAGGCGAACTCCTTGTCGTTCATGGCGTCGCCGGCCATCAGCACCGTCTTCATGCCCTGATCGCGCATCTGGCGCAGGATGAGACCGGCTTCCTGATGGTAGCCGCCGACATAGACGAGATCGATGTTCTCGCGCTTCAGGCGCGAGACGATGGAGTTAAAGTCCTTGTCGCCCTTGTTGTAGGACTCGAACAGC
Source organism: Bradyrhizobium sp. SYSU BS000235 (assembly GCF_049747295.1). Lineage (NCBI taxonomy): Bacteria > Pseudomonadati > Pseudomonadota > Alphaproteobacteria > Hyphomicrobiales > Nitrobacteraceae > Bradyrhizobium > Bradyrhizobium sp. SYSU BS000235. The sequence continues at coordinate 566,399 of NZ_JBMHJM010000001.1, read as the reverse complement.
TTCTCCTTGAAACCGGCAGCGTTGAGCGCCTTCTTGGTTTCGTCGGCGAGGCCTTTGCCGTAGGTCGTCTTGTCGTTGAGAATGGCGACGTTCTTGCCGGCATACGCCTTGAGAATGTACTGCGCAGCGACGAGACCCTGTTGGTCGTCGCGGCCGCACATGCGAAGCACATTCCACAGCTTCCGCTCTGTGAAGACCGGATTGGTGGAGGCTGGCGTGATCTGCAGCACGTTTCCTTCGGCATAAGCTTCAGATGCCGGGATCGATGACGATGAGCAGAAATGCCCCGCAACGAATTTGACTTTCGAACTGGCAAGCTTCTCTGCCACCGAGCGCGCTTGCTTCGGATCGCACGCATCGTCGCCGGTTTGCAGCGATAGCTTCTTCCCGATGACACCGCCGGCTGCATTGAGATCGGCGACAGCCATATCGGCACCATTCTTCATCTGGCGGCCGAAGGCGGATTCACTACCCGTCATCGGACCGGCGACGGCCACCGAGATGTCTTGCGCAAACGCCGCAGTCGACAACAGCATCGACGCGCTGAATGCAAGGCCAAGGATGTTGATTGGTTTCATAGAACAGTCCTCATGAAGCTCGTGAAGCATGGCCAGACGGCCCGTCGGGAACAAATCACAGCCATTGTCGGCTGATTTTACCGTCAAGTCATGGGCAATTTTCAGCCGGGTCAGGAGTTAACTGGTGGCGTGGATTTGACATTCGCTACCGACCTAACCGCGAGTTCGTCAAGCGAATGTCAAATCCAAAACGCCACTAGCTGGTTATACTTGCTAGTGGTCCTTTGATTCTAACATTCGCAAGAGGGCCTGCCGAACGGTATGCGAATGTTAGAATCGGACCACTAGGCATCTTGCCGCAGTCGCCAGCCCAGGGGGCCATTTGATTCGTACAGCCAGTAATATTGCTGGATCATCTGGCGCGCGCGCGTGCGCTGGAACGAAAGGCCGGCAATGATCAGAAGAATGAGCGTTTCGACGAGATAGGCTCTGGGCGCCAGCAACGTCTCGTTGAACAGCGCGAAGTGAACGAAGCGCACCGCAAACCCCATCGGGATCATCGCGGCGACCACGGTCCAGATGTTTCTCCAGGTCAGAGCGATCGCACGTCCCGCGAGCAGAGCGCACCCTCCGCCCAGCACAAGTGTCACGAACAGCACCTGAACGATGGATTCGTTTGAATACAGATCGCTCAATGCCGTCCACCTTCGAGATAGGCCGCACGGATTTCAGGTCGGGCGAGCAGATCGGTTCCGGTCCCGCTGAGCGTGATCAGACCGTTGACCATCACATAGCCACGGTGTGCCAGTTTCAGGGCGTGGTTGGCGTTTTGCTCCACGATCAAAACCGTCAGACCATCTTTTTTATTGAGCTCGCGAATGGCGTCGAAAATCTGGCGTGCAATCAGCGGCGCCAGCCCGAGCGAAGGCTCATCCAGCATCAAGAGGCGAGGGCGGCTCATCAGTGCGCGACCGATTGCGAGCATTTGCTGTTCGCCGCCGGACAGGGTGCCGCCGCGCTGGGCGATGCGCTCCTTGAGGCGCGGAAACAATGCAAAGACACGGTCGAGCGTCGTGTTATACTCAGCCTCGCTGGTCTCAACCGCGGCGTCCGCACCCATGCGAAGATTTTCGGCCACGCTCATGCGAGGGAAGATACGGCGTCCCTCCGGTGATTGAGCAATCCGCAGGCGCGCGACGTGATGTGTCGGTATGCCGGTAATGTCCTGTCCATCGAATTCGATAGTCCCCGACTTGGCGCGCGGCCGGCCGAAGATCGACATCATCAGCGTGGACTTGCCGGCACCGTTGGCGCCGATCAGCGCCACGATCTCGCCGGGGTTGATGTCGAGATCGACGCCTTTCAGCGCTTCGATGTGTCCGTAGGCCGCGACCAGGCCACGAATGGCGAGCAACGGTCTGCTCATGACTCGCCCTCCATGACCTTGAGGGCGGTCTCTTCATCAGCACCAAGATACGCGGCGATGACCGCGGGATCGTCACGGATCTCGCGAGGCGTGCCGGCGGCGATCTTGACGCCATGATCGAGCACGAAGATGCGATCGGAAATTTCCATCACCACCGACATGTCGTGCTCGATCAAAAGCAGGGACGTGCTGTGGTCCTTGCGGATCGCGAGCAGGAGTTGGCTTAACTCATCGCTCTCGCGCGCGTTCAGTCCTGCGGCAGGTTCGTCGAGACACAGCAAGGCCGGCTCGGAGCACATCGCGCGCGCAATCTCGAGCCGTCGCTGGTCGCCATAGGCGAGGTTGCCGGCGGCATCGTCGGCGCGAGCGGTCAATCCGATTCTATCGAGCCAATAACGGGCGCGGTCGATAGCCGCGGTCTCGGCGTTGCGAAAGCCGGGTGTGCCGAGCAGCCCCAGCAGCGAATAGCCTGATGCGCTCATCAGCGTGTTGTGCTGGGCCACCATCAGGTTTTCGAGCGCCGTCATGCCGGCAAACAGGCGAATGTTCTGGAAGGTGCGGGCAACTTTCGCCACTTTGGAGATGCGGTAGTCGAACAACCGCTCAAGCAGGAATTCCCGGCGATCGTCGTGCACGAGACGCATCATGCCAGTCGTCGGCTTGTAAAAACCCGTGATGCAGTTGAACACCGTGGTCTTGCCGGCGCCGTTCGGGCCGATCAGGGCGGTGATATCGCCGCGCCTGGCCGCAAACGACAGGTCGTTCACTGCCACGATGCCGCCGAAGCGCATCGACAGGTGATCCACCACAAGAATGTCGTCGGGGGCGCCTGTCGTCAAATTCATCCGTGGCCTTCCTTGACCATCGAGGATGAAATCTCCGTCCGTTTTTCCAGAAAGACCGATGGTGTGCGATGACCGATCAGGCCACGCGGCCGCCAGATCATCAGCAGGACCATGGCCAAACCGAACACCAGCATGCGGAATTGTTCGAATCCGCGGAACAGCTCGAAGCCGCCGATCATGGCGACCGCGGCGAGTGCTACACCCAACTGCGAGCCCATTCCGCCGAGAACCACGATCGCTAGGACGAGCGCAGATTCCTGAAACGTGAACGACTCCGGACTGATGAAGCCCTGGCGCGTTGCGAAGAATGCGCCGGCAAAGCCGCCGAACATCGCACCGGTTGCGAAGGCGGACAATTTCGTCATCGTGGTGTTGATGCCGAGGGAGCGACAAGCCACTTCATCTTCGCGCAGGGCTTCCCACGCGCGGCCGATGGGCAGGCGCCGCAGGCGAATGGTCACCCAGTTTGTCAGCAGTGCGAGCGCGAGGATGAGGTAGAACAGAAACACGACGCGATGGGTCGCCGAAAACTCAATGCCGAGGCGGGCCGCGAGGCCATCGTCAGTGTTGGTGAGCGGGATTCCAAACAGTGTTGGGCGGGGGACGCCGTCGATGCCATTCGGCCCACCAGTGACGTTTTGCCAGTTCAGCAGAACGAGACGGATGATTTCGCCGAACGCCAAGGTGACGATAGCGAGATAATCGCCTTTCAATCGCAGCACCGGAAAGCCAAGGAGCATACCCCAGAAGGCGGCAAGGATGCCCGAGATCGGGAGCAGCACCCAGAAGGCCCACGGACCTAATTGGACGAAGTCGACGGACACATAGGGATAATGTGAAAGCAAGGTCAGAAACGGCAGGCCGAACTTGGCGAGCAACGCGTAGGAATATGCACCGACGGCGTAAAATGCGACATAGCCGAGATCGAGCAGGCCTGCGAGGCCGACCACGATGTTCAGCCCCCAGCCCAGCATGATGTAAGTCAGTACCAAAATGCCAAGATCGAGGATGTAGCGCTGATCGTAGAAGATCACCGGTACCAGACAGGTGAGCACCAGAAGTGCCGGAGCAACCAGATGACGCACCGAGGCAAAGCTGTTGCTGACAGTTGTAGGCAGAACAAGGATTTGTTTGGTTGGCCCGATCCAGCGCCGCAGCAATTCGATTGCGATGCTTCCGAAGAACACGGCCGCGACGAGTGCCGCGAGGTCACCGAAGCGGGTCCAGTAGATCAATTGTCCCGCGGGCCCGGCTTCGGTACGGATGCCGATCATCAATGAAAACAGGACGAGCGCTACGAGCGCACTCAGGATTGCTTTCTTGAAGATGAAGGCCACGCCTTGATCCGACGCCGATTTGCGGGATGGCGCACGCGTGGTTGGATTGGACGTTTGCGCCACGTTTGACCTCAGACTTTCTCGACTTCGGGACGGCCAAGCAGGCCGGTCGGGAGGAAGATGAGGACGATGATCAGGATCGAGAAGGCGGCGACGTCTTTGTATTCGGACGAAAAGTAGGCCGCCCAAAACGTTTCGATCAGGCCGATGGCGAGTCCGCCGAGCATGGCGCCTGGCAGAGAGCCGATGCCGCCAAGCACCGCGGCGGTGAAGGCTTTAATCCCGGCGACGAAGCCCATGAAGAAATCGACCACGCCGTAGTAGAGCAGATACATCATGCCGGCGACCGCAGCGAGTGCTGCGCCGATCACGAACGTCATGGAGATGGTGCGGTCAACATCGACACCCAGCAGCGCGGCCATTGTTTGATCCTGCTCACAGGCGCGCATGTCGCGGCCAAGCCGCGTCCGCGCGACCAACCAGGAAAAGAGGGCAAGCAGGATCACAGTGGTGATCACGACGATGATCTGGATGTTGGAGAGTTGCACGACAAAGCCATCGCGCTCGAACAAGGTGTGTCCGCCGGTAATGATTGGCGGCACGGGCTTTACGCGCGCGCCTTGGGCTACCTGTGAGAAATTCGACAGGACGAAGGACATGCCGATGGCGGACAGCATCGGGGCAAGGCGGAAGGATTGACGCAGCGGGCGATAGGCAATCCGCTCGACTGTCCAACCGTACAGGGCGGTGACGGCCATCGCCACCAGCAGCACCAGCAGCAGGATGACGGGAATAGCAGTCAGGCCGATCGAGACCAGAATGAGAAACGTGATGAGGGCGATAAAGCCGCCGATCATGAAAATATCGCCGTGGGCGAAATTGATCATGCCGACGATGCCGTACACCATCGTATAGCCGATGGCGATCAGACCGTAGATCGAACCGAGCACCAGTCCGTTGATGAGTTGCTGGGCGAAATAGTCCATAGGCTGCCGTGTTTGAGCAAATCCGGCAAAAGGGGATACCGGATGTATCCGAATTTGCTGCGTTTATCCTGTGTTGGCGCGACCTGACCCGGAGAACCGATTCCTGTGTCGAGATCATGCACAACAATCGACACGTTGAGGGCTCCGGCAGCCGGATCGTCGCGTCGTCCCATTTTCTAACAGCGGGAACAAGGGGCGGCAACCGCACGGGCTGCGGCTTGGCGTCGTCATCCACGCCGAGTTGGGTTGCGCTGCAAGGTTCCTGCGCCTGCTGGCCGAAACCGCCAAAAGACAGCAGAGGAACAGAAGTTCCTTTGCAACCAACCGGAGACCGGGATCGTTACCTTCCGCGACCCAACAAGGGAGACGTCGCTATGGGTAACAATCCGAATCAAAATCCCGGCCAGCAGAGCCAGAATCCAAACCAGAAGCCCGGCCAGCAGCAGGGTGGTGGCCAGCGGCCCGGCCAGCAGCAGCAGGACCCCAACCAGAAGCCAGGCCAGCAGTCGGGTCAGCAAGGGCAAAAAGGCGGCCATTAGGATGGTCTGATCTGTTTGCTCAGATACTTGGAAAATCCCGCCTTGGAAAATCCCGCCAAACGGCGGGATTTTTTATGGTCGCAGCCTGATTTATCCACAGTGATCCACCGCTGGCGCCGCCGCGTTAACGTTAAAGAAGAGTTTAAATTGTCCCTCGCAGTGGCGTAGAGTTAGCTCCGTCGACATTCATCGATTTTCGACGGGGCGGCATGTCCAAAGACTGGCGGATCAGCACTTTCAACGGCGTGCTTCTGGCATCCTACTTCATTCCGTCGTGGACGATCTCTGCGATGAAAATCTGGGTTTCGCCAATTCGCGGACTTTACGACCGCACCAACATCGGTCCGGCGATGTATGTCAGCGACTTTGTCAATCTGTCGGCATTGGGCACCACGCGCTTCGCATGGATGCTCGCGCTCGGAAAGATCATGGTTGCCGCATTTTTTATGGTCTTTTTATTGCTGATCATCCGCGAATCCATTCGCAAGAAGGGCAGCAGTGACGAGGCGCTCGGCTTTGCGCTTGGCCTCGGCGCGTTCATCAGCATGGCGAGCCTGATCGCCGCATCGAAAGTCGGCGAGCAGGCCGCGCTTCATCTGCATGCCAGCGAGGCGCTGTTGCTGCTCGGTGCAACGATTTTGCTGATTATTGAGAATGACCAGAAGGTTGCGACGTCTGCGGCAGACGCAGGCGCCGCAGACATGCCTCAACAGGTTTATCTGTCGAGCAGCCCGAGTTCCTGAAGAATGGCGGCCGCTTCCTTGATGGCATGATTGGCGGCAGGTACACCGCAATAGATCGCCTGCTGCAGCAAAATTTCCTTGATATCGTCCGGTGCGAAGCCGCCTTCATTGAGGGCCGCGCGTACATGCATCCGGAATTCGTCCCAATGGCCGAGCGCCATCATCGTGCCGATCACAAGGACACGCCGGGTCCGCTCGTCGAAATGCGGCCGCGTCCAGATCTCGCCCCAGGCGTAGCGGCTGATCAGGTCCAGAAAATCCGCGTTGAACGAATTCCTGCCCGCGGCTGATTTATCGACCCAGGCGTCACCCAGGACTTTGCGGCGCTGTTTTGTGCCGAGTTGGCTGCGAGCTTCTTCATCCATCGCGTGGCCTCAGCGCTGCGTCAGAAAGCCGACCACGGCTTCGGTAAAACTGTGCGACTGTTCGACGTTGGAAATATGAGCTGCATCGAGCAGGGTCATGCTCGCGCCGGGAATGCTTTTGCGGATCAATTCGCCGGCTTCCACCGGTGTTGCGACGTCCTGACGCCCGGCAATCACAAGCGTTGGGGCGGTGATACGCGGCAACAACTCGCGTTGATCGAGGGTGCTCAGCGCCTTGCAGCATTCGATATAACCCTGTGCCGGGCTATTGAGCAGCATCTGCTTCAGGCGCGCCGTAATCTGCGGCTCGCGTTCTCGGAAGTCAGCGGTCAACCAGGCGGCAATCACCGTGTCGGCAATCGCAGCGAGGCCGCCTTCACTGACGGCTTTGATGCGGTTCAACCAGTTGGTCGGGTCCGCATAGTAACAGGCCGTGTTTGCGAGAATGAGCTTGCCGACACGCTCCGGCGCGTTCGCTCCCAGCCATTGGCCGACCATGCCGCCCATCGAGACGCCGCACCAATGGACCTTCTCGATGTTGAGGTCATCCAGGATCGCCAGCACATCTTTGCCGAAGCGCTCCATCGAGTAGGGGCCGGCAGGAACGCCGGACTTGCCGTGACCGCGGCGGTCGTAGCGGATGACGCGATACAATTTCGTCAGCGCCGCCATTTGCGGCTCCCACATCTGCAATGTGGTGCCGAGCGAATTGGACAGCATGATCGTGGGACCGCTTTCGCGGCCTTCAACCGAGACGTTGAGGAGGCAGCCGTCCGCATCGATCATAGGCATAAAACTTCTCCGTATTCTTAGGTCTTCAGCGACGCCAGCAACCGGTCGATCAGCTGTTGCGATGCGCCCTGATAGGACATCGGTTCGAACAGGTCATCGAGTTTTTCGGCGCTGATGTGGGTGGTGACGAGGTTGTCATCTTTCAGCACATCGCGCAGGTGCTGCCCGGTCTCGACCGATCGGCGGCTCGCAGCCTCGATGATGTGATGTGATTCGCTTTTGCCGACCTTTTCGGCCAATGCCATGGCAACGGCTTCCGCCATGACGAGACCGTGCGTGGTCTCGAGGTTGGTGCGCATGCGAGCGGGATCAACTTCGATTCCCTCGGCGATGTCGACAATGGCGGCAAGTGCACCCGACGTGACAAGGAGCAGCGTGGGCAAGGTCGGCCATTCGGCGTGCCATGGACCCGCACTGCGCTCATGCTCCTGCACTTGCGCGGCGAAAATCGTGGCGGCGAGATTGGGAGCCATGGTCGCTGCTGCCAGCGCGCTCGCCGCAGCAACGGGATTGCGCTTGTGCGGCATTGTCGAAGAGCCGCCACGGCCCGCGCCGGCGGGTTCGAACGCCTCGGCGACGTCGGTTTGCATCATCAGCGAGACGTCGCGAGCGATCTTGCCGCAGGTGCCTGCGAGGATCGCCAGAACGGATGCAACATCCGCAATCCGGTCGCGATGCGTGTGCCAAGGCGCGTCAGGCAGCGGAAGCGATAGTTCTTTCGCGAGTTGTGCGGCGATGCTCATTCCCGGGTCGCCGAGGGCTGCGAGGGTGCCTGCGGCGCCGCCAAACTGCAGCGCGATTGTTTCAGTTTGCAAACGCTTGAGCCGAGCCCGTGAACGGTGCAGGGCGGCTGCATATTCGGCGAGCTTCAGACCGAACGGCATTGGTAATGCGTGCTGCAGCCACGTCCGCGCAACCATCGCGGTATGGCGATGGGTCACCGCCAGTGCGGCAAATGCCTTGATGGCCCGGTCGACATCGTTCAGCAGCGCGTTCGTTGCTGCCCTCAATTGCAGCATCGTTGCCGTATCGATGACGTCCTGGCTCGTGGCGCCCCAGTGCACGTAGCGGGAGGCCTCTGGATCAGCTTTTGCGATGTGGGCTGTCAGGGCCTTGACCAGCGGGATCGCAAGGTTGCCCGCCTTGCTGGCAGCATTTGCCAGCGCGGCAGCGTCAAGATTTTCGGCTCTGCATCCGTCGGATATGATTCTTGCTGCGGAGCCGGGAATTGTGCCCGTAGCTGCTTCAGCACGGGCCAGCGCCGCCTCGAAGTCCAGCATGTATTGCAGATATGCTGTATCGTCACAGACCGCGCGCATGGCGGGACTGGACAGCAGGGGGGCCAGCAGGGGCGAAAGGGCGGTCGTCATGATGTGGGGACCCTAGCTGTCACGCCCAAACGTGCCAATAGGCCGCATCAATATTGTACGAGCCTCTTTCCTTTACCGCCTTCGCGGCCTAATTGAGAACTGCCAGCCGCAGATGCGGCATAGCTGAATTCGGAGATATCCCATGGCGATGACGATGACCGGTGAAGTCCAGCTTGCAGCCCCTCGCCAGGTGGTTTGGGACAAGCTCAACGATCCGGAGATTCTCAAAGCCTGCATCCCCGGCTGCGAGGAATTGACCAAGTCGGGCGACAACCAGTTCGAGGCCGTGGCGAAGATGAAAGTCGGTCCAGTCTCCGCGCGCTTTAAAGGCAAGGTCACGCTGAGCGATTTTGATCCGCCGAACAGCTACAAGATTTCAGGTGAGGGCGAGGGCGGCGTCGCCGGTTTCGCCAAAGGCGGAGCGACTGTTGCGCTGGCTGACAAGGATGACGGCACGCTGTTGACATATAATGTCGAGGCTCAGATTGGTGGCAAGCTGGCGCAGCTCGGACAGCGGCTGATCAACGGCTCGGCTAAAAAAGTCGCGGATGAATTTTTTGCGAAATTTGCTGATGCCGTCAAAGCCGGCTGACATCATTTCGGCATAGCTGGTCCTCGCATCAATCAAGTCTTCTTGTGCGGCGCGTCGCGGCCTGAGGTTGCTCATTGCCGCGCAGCCCCATATTATGCGTTTGGAACCATTATAAACACGCCTGCGCCGCTCCCCGCGGCGTTGCGCCAGGCGTCCAGCCGACAAAAATAGAGAGTGTTGATGGCCAAGATTTCACTGATCGTGAACGGCAATCCTGTGACAGCGAATGTCGATCCGCGCACGCTGCTTGTGCAGTTCTTGCGTGAAAACCTCAAGCTGACAGGTACGCATGTCGGGTGCGATACGTCGCAGTGTGGCGCTTGCGTCGTTCATCTCGACGGCAGGGCAGTGAAGGCTTGCACCACGCTGGCGGTGATGGCTGACGGGCATGAAGTCAAGACGATCGAGGGGCTGGCCGCTGACGGCGCTCCGCTGCATCCGATGCAGGAGGCATTCCGTGAGCATCACGGTCTGCAGTGTGGTTTCTGCACGCCCGGCATGATCATGACGGCGGTCGATTTGGTCCACCGCAAGGGCCACGATCTGAGTGACGAGGTCATTCGTGAAGAGCTGGAAGGCAACCTTTGCCGCTGCACCGGCTATCAGAACATCGTCCTGTCCATCGCGGCTGGCGCCAAGGCGATGGCCAAATCCGATCTCGCGTAACGCGCATTCCTGAAGGGCCGGTTATGTACGAATTTAAATATCATCGTCCGGGGACTGTGCGGCAGGCCGCCAACCTTCTCATCAAGAACGAAGACGCGAAGGTGATCGCCGGTGGCCATACACTGGTGCCCGTGATGAAGCAGCGGCTTGCCAGCCCGCCCCATCTTGTCGACCTGTCCCACATCGAGGGACTTAACGGCATCGAGATGAAGGGGCGCAATCTTGTGATCGGCGCCACCGCGACCCATGCGGAAGTTGCAAATTCGGCAGTGGTCGGCGAAGCGATTCCCGCCCTCGCGGAGCTGGCCGGCTTGATCGGCGATCCGGCTGTGCGACACAGGGGCACGATTGGCGGTTCACTCGCGAACAATGATCCGACGGCGGACTATCCGGCGGCGGTCATGGCGCTGGGTGCAACCATCGTCACCAACAAGCGCAAGCTCAAGCCGGAGGAATTCTTCCAGGGGTTGTTCTCCACCTCGCTTGAGCCGGATGAGATCATCACGCGTGTGATGTTCCCGTTGCCGAAGAAGGCTGCGTATCAGAAATTCCGCAATCAGGCGTCGCGTTATGCGCTCGTTGGCGTGTTTGTCGCCAAGCGTCCATCGGATGTGCGTGTTGCTGTGACGGGAGCCGGAAGCGATGGTGTGTTCCGCGTCGATTCTTTTGAAGAGGCGCTGAAGAAGCGGTTCTCTCCGAAGGTGCTGGATGGTCTGACAGTCTCTGCCGAAGGGCTGAACAGTGACCTTCATGGCAGCGCCGAGTACCGCGCGCATCTGATCCAGGTGCTCGCCCGTCGCGCGGTTGAAGCCGCGACGGCGAAAGCCTGAGTTGCCTAAAGATTTGGAGATGGCATGAGTAAGGTCGCAGCGATCCCGGCATCCGTCGATGCAACGCTCGACCTGCTCACCAGCCGTGGCTATCTCGCCGAGCGGTCCCTTGCGACTGTCGTCTATCTTGCCCTGCGCATGGGACGACCGCTGTTTCTGGAAGGCGAAGCGGGTGTCGGAAAGACGGAGATCGCCAAGGTTCTGTCGACGGCCCTTGGCCGCAAGCTGATCCGTCTCCAATGCTACGAGGGTCTCGACGTCGCATCCGCCGTGTATGAGTGGAACAGCGCCGCGCAGATGATTGCCATCCGCCTCGCCGAGGCGAGCGGGGACACCGACCGCGAGCAACTCTCTGCCGATATCTTCGCGGAAAAATATCTCATCAAGCGCCCATTGCTGCAGGCACTGGAACCGGATGTGGCCGGACCGCCGGTGCTTCTGATCGACGAACTCGATCGGGCGGACGAGGCGTTCGAAGCTTATTTGCTCGAAATTCTCAGTGATTTTCAGGTGTCGATTCCCGAATTCGGCACGGTCAAGGCGCCGCAGGCGCCGATCGTCATCGTCACGTCGAACAGGACGCGAGAAATCCACGACGCCCTGAAGCGTCGCTGCCTTTATCACTGGGTCGATTACCCATCGGCCGAACGCGAACTGGCCATCGTCAAATCCCGTGTGCCGAACATCAGCACCAAGCTGTCACAGCAGGTTGTCGGCTTCGTGCAGGCGCTTCGTGAGCAGGATTTGTTCAAGGTTCCAGGCGTGGCCGAAACCATCGATTGGGCGACCGCGCTCACTGAGCTGGATGCGCGTTCGCTGACACCGCAAGTGGTGGGTGATACGCTGGGTGCCTTGTTGAAGTATCAGGACGATATTGGACGCATGCAGGGCGACGCGCTCGCCAAAGTGATCAAGGAAGCCGTCACTGATCCGTCTGCGTGAGACGATGAGCCGGGAATTGTTATGCCGAATGGCGTCGAGACCCCAACGACCGGAATGATCGCCGACAATGTCATCGGCTTTGCGCGGGCATTGCGCGTTGCCGGATTGCCGATTGGTCCCGGCGCGGTGATCGATGCCCTGAACGCGATGCAGCTCATCGACATCGGTCATCGCGCGGACCTGTTCACCACGCTGGAATCGATTTTCGTCAAACGTCACGAGCATGCGCTGATATTCGCGCAGGCGTTCGACCTGTTCTTTCGCCGCGCGGAAGGCACAGACAACATGCTCGACTCCGTGCCGCTGCCGCCTGAGGCGCAAAAGCCGCCTCCGCCGGCTTCCCGCCGGGTGCAGGAAGCGTTCGCGCAAAGCAAGAACGTCGAATCCCACGAGATCGAGGAAAAGGACGTTCAACTCTCGGTCTCGGATCGCGAGGTTCTGCAATCGAAGGACTTCGCGCAGATGAGTGCGGAGGAGATTGCCGAGGTTACGCGCGCCATCGCCCGGATGAAGTTGCCGCAGGCCGAACTGCGGACGCGCCGGTTTGCGCCGGATGCCCGTGGCGAGCGATTGGATCTGCGGCGCACTCTGCGCCGCAGTCTGCGCACCGGCGGCGAGATCGTGAAATTTCAACGGCTAGGGCGGATCGACAAGCCTGCGCCCATCGTCGCGTTGCTCGATATCTCCGGATCGATGACGGAATACACCCGGCTGTTTCTGCAATTCCTGCATGCAATCACGGATGCTCGCAAGCGCGTATCGGTTTTCCTGTTTGGGACTCGTTTGACCAACGTGACGCGGGCGTTGCGGGCGCGCGACCCGGATGAGGCCCTAGCGGCCTGTTCGTCCTGCGTCGAGGACTGGGCCGGCGGCACCCGGATCGCCACCTCACTGCACAACTTCAACAATCTCTGGGGCAGGCGGGTGCTGGGCCAGGGCGCTATTGTCCTGTTGATCTCGGATGGACTTGAGCGCGAGGTTGATTCCAAGCTCGAATTCGAGATGGACCGCCTGCACCGGTCCTGCCGACGTCTGATCTGGCTCAATCCACTGTTGCGCTTTGAGGGGTTTGAGGCCAAGGCTCAGGGCATTAAGATCATGCTACCGCACGTTGATGAGTTCCGCCCCGTGCATAACTTGAATTCGATGGAGAGCTTGATCGCAGCGTTGTCGTCGCCATTGGCGAACCGGCGCCTCGATTCTCGTTCTGCCGCCTGAGGACAACAAAGATGCTGGATCGCGACGAAGATATTTTGAAAGCTGCCGAGGACTGGACCAAAGCCGGTCACGGGGTGGCGCTGGCCACCGTGGTGGAGACGTGGGGCTCAGCGCCCCGTCCGGCTGGATCGAGCCTTGTGATCAATGACGATGGCACCTTCCTTGGTTCGGTGTCCGGCGGATGTGTTGAAGGGGCCGTGGTGACCGAAGCCCTCGATGTCATCGCCAGCGGCGAGCCCAAGATGCTCGAATTTGGTGTGGCCGATGAAACGGCATGGAATGTGGGATTGTCGTGTGGCGGCACTATCCGCGTATTTGTTGAGAAGGTGGGCAACTCTTGAAACAGAATACGCTCGCTGAGCTGAATAGCGAACGCGCCGCGCGCCGTGCTGTTATTGTCATCACCGATGTTTCGAATGGCGACCAGCGTCTTGTGAAGGCGGCAGACATCGCGGCCGATCCGCTGCACGCCGACCTCGACAAGCAACTGCGGATGGGCAAGAGCGGCATGATCGAAGTGGACGGCAAGAAGCTGTTCCTCAACGTTTATGCGCCGACGGCCCGGCTGGTGATCATCGGCGCCGTCCATATCAGCCAAGCCTTGGCGCCATTGGCGCAGTCGCTTGGCTATGATGTCTTCGTCGTTGATCCACGGACGGCGTTTGCTTCCCCCGAGAGATTTCCCGACGTTCCGCTGTTTGCCGACTGGCCCGACGTCGCGTTGCCCCCACTGAACGTTGATCGCTACACGGCATTTGTGGCCTTGACCCACGATCCGAAGATCGATGATCCGGCTTTGTTTCACGCCTTGTCGCGCGACTGCTTCTATATCGGTGCGCTTGGATCGCGAAAAACCCACAGCAAGCGGCTCGATCGGTTGCGAGCACAGGGTGTCTCCGATGAGGCGCTGGCACGAATTCACGCGCCCATCGGTCTTGCCATCGGCGCAATATCGCCGTCGGAAATTGCCGTGTCGATCATGGGAGAGATCACCGCCGTTTTGCGGCTGCCCGCCGAGGCACGGCCCAAAGCGAAGTCTGCAGCATGAAATTCGGCCCTGTTGCACCGGACGATGGTTTGGGTGGCGTGACTGTCCATGCCATTCGCCAGGGATCGCTGGTGCTGAAGAAGGGGACCGTGATCGGTGCCGCTGAAGTTGCCGCGCTGAAGCAGGCCGGTGTTCCTGAAATCGTCGTTGCCCGGCTCGACGACGGTGATGTTTCCGAAGATGAAGCCGCGGCGAGCATTGCATCCGCGATCGCCGGCGAGGGCGTGAGCGTCGAGCGTGCCTTCACGGGACGCGCCAATCTATTTGCCGCGGAAGCCGGCGTGCTGATTGTGGACCGGGATGCGGTCGACCGCATCAATCGCGTCGATGAGGCGATCACCTTTGCAACGTTGTCCGCATTCAAGGCCGTTGTCGCCGGCGAGATGATTGCGACCGTGAAGATCATCCCGTTCGGCGTCGAGGCATCGCTCCGCGATGCCGCCGTCAAGGCGGCGGCTGCGGGACGGATGCGTGTTGCTCCATTCAAGGTCAAGCGGGTGGGAATCGTCTCGACGATTCTGCCGGGCCTTGCGCCGAAGGTGATTGACAAGACCCTGCGTGTGACAGCGGAGCGCCTTGCGCCGGCTGGCGCGACCATTATTGCCGAACGGCGCGTCCCGCATGATGACGAGGCGCTCGCTCCGGCGATCGCGGAATTGCTCAAGCTCGGCGCCGAACTGGTGCTGGTGTTTGGCGCTTCAGCGATCGCGGATCGTCGCGATGTGATCCCGGCAGCGATTGAAGGCATTGGCGGTGCGGTCGAGCATTTCGGCATGCCGGTCGATCCCGGCAATCTCATGCTGGTCGGCACTGTGAACCAGGTCCCGGTCCTCGGCGCGCCGGGTTGCGCACGCTCCCCAAAAGAAAACGGCTTCGACTGGGTGTTGATGCGCCTGCTCGCAGGGCTGGAAGTGACGCGCGCTGATATTACCGGAATGGGCGTTGGCGGATTGCTGATGGAAATCGTCACGCGGCCACAGCCGCGCGTGCCTGTCGGCAGCGATGAGAGCCGCAGCGTTGCGGCTGTGGTTCTTGCCGCTGGCCGCTCCACGCGCATGAATGGGCCGAACAAGATGCTTGCCGAATTGAACGGCAAGAAGCTCGTGCGCATTGCGGTGGAGCAGGCGTTGGCATCGAAAGCCGCGCCCGTGATTGTGGTCACCGGCCACCAGAGCGCGGAAGTTAAGGCTGCGCTCACGGGCCTCGATGTGAGGTTTGTCAGCAATCCGAAGTTTGCGGAGGGACTTGCCACGTCGGTCAAAGCCGGGATCGCGGCTGTTCCCGAGGGGATTGATGGCGCAGTCGTGTGCCTCGGCGACATGCCTCTAATCGATGCGAAGCTGATCGACAAACTGATCGATGCGTTTGCGCCCGATCGCGGTGCGCTGATCGTGGCACCGGTGGCGGACGGACGGCGCGGAAATCCCGTGCTCTGGTCGCGGCGCTTCTTTGCGGAGTTGATGGCGCTGGATGGCGATATCGGTGCGCGACGGTTGATCACCCAACACGCCGAAGCCGTGGCGGAAGTCGAAGTCGAGGGCAAAAGCGCATTCCTCGATATCGACACGCCGGAGATGCTGGCTGAAGCCCAGCGGGCTTGATCACAATTCGTTGTTGAGGATCTGTTTACCTCTCGCATTTCCGTTTCATTCACCAAGTTGAAACGCGCTGTCCCCTAGTTTGGGCTCGATAAGCCTCGGGGGAGGGGATTGGTGTTCGATTGTATCGCCGCGCGGATCTGCGCATTTTTTGTGGCTGCCTGTGTCTCTGCCTTTGTTGTCTCTGTTCCGGCGTCGCCCGCACTTGCCGCGGGCGCGTTGGCGATCGGCAAATGCGGCGCCTATGGTCAGGCGTTCGATTATCCGCGTGAGGACGCTGCGCGTGCGGCTGCGCTGAAGCAATGCAAAGGCGGTGGCTGTACGGCTGTGCCGATGAAACGCGCCTGCGCGGCTCTATCAATCGATATGAAAAATCCCTGCGGTCCCCACGGCTACGCGGTGGCGCCACGCATTTCCAGCGCGCTGAATGAAGCGACGAAGAAGTGCTACGGATTTGGCGGCAAGGAATGTGTGATCCGCGCATGGGTCTGTGACGCCAAGGGCTGAGATCCATCCTCATAAGTATTGCAGAAACAATAGTTTAGCGGATTGAAACGTATTTGCTGTTGCGCCTCTTGAAAATGACTGACCCGTCAGTCATATTTGTCTTATGAGCAAGCAGCCCAAACCCCCGACACAGCCTTCGACGCCAAGTCCGACCGAGCGGCAGCGTTCAAGCGGGCGCGGCGAGGCGAGTGGTTCAAAACGCCCGTCGAAGCGCGCCCTTGGGGCGAGTGAGCGGCGCGAGGCGATTGTCGCCGCCGCGCTCGAGGAATTCACGGCGCGCGGCTTTGCCGCGACGCGCCTCGACGACGTTGCAAAGCGTGCCGGTGTCGCCAAAGGCACGATCTACCTGCACTTCAAGGACAAGGAAGCGCTGTTTCAGGAGCTGGTGCGCACGGCGCTCGTGCCTCTGATTGCGCGCCTGTCCAATCCTCCGACGATGGGAGGCTCGGTTCGCGGCATGATGGAAGGTTTCGCGGATATGCTGGCGCATGAGGTCGTCGGCACGAAGCGCGGCGAGATCGTGCGGCTGATCATCTCCGAAGGCACGCGCTTTCCTGAGTTGGCGGACTTCTACTACCGCGAAGTGGTGGCCCACGGCATCGCCGGGATGCGCAGGCTGGTCGAATACGGAGTCGCCCGCGGCGAGATCCAGAACAAGGGATTGCTTGAGTTTCCGCAGCTCGTGATCGCACCGGCGATCCTGTCTATCGTCTGGCAGGCGCTGTTCGGAAAGATCGCACCGCTCGATACGAAGGCGATGCTGCATGTCCATCTCGATCTGATTTTCAGTGAACGGAGCGCGCCATGACAGCGGCTCGAAAGCTCTTGCGTGTTCTGGGTGTGCTGGCCGCGATGGCGCTGCTTACCGCTTGCGACAACGACAGAAACCCCGGCTTTCAGGGATGGGTGGAGGCCGATCTTATTTTCGTCAGTCCTGACGAGCAGGGGCGCGTGGTTAAGCTCAATGTACGCGAAGGCGATCAGGTTGAAGTCGGTACGCCGCTTTATGCCGTCGATGACGATCTGCAACAGGCCGATCTCAATCAGAGCAACGCAACGCTTGCCAACGCGAAGCAAACCTATGATCGCGCGGCGTCGCTGATGAAAACAGGCTCCGGTACTCAGGCGAACCTGGATTCCGCAATATCCGCGTTACGGGTGGCGGAAGCCCGGGTCAACACATCGCAAACGCGGCTCGCCCGCCGCCGGATGAACGCGCCGATCGCCGGAACAATTCAGCAGATCTATTTTCGCGAAGGCGAAACGGTGCCGGCGCAGCGGCCGGTGGTTTCCATTCTCCCGCCGGGAAACATGAAAGTCCGCTTCTTTGTTCCGGAGCCGGAGTTGCCGAAACTGAAGGTCGGCGATGAAGTTCGTGTGACGTGTGACGGCTGCGCGGACGATCTCACGGCGACCATCTATTTCATTGCCACCATGGCCGAGTATACGCCGCCGGTGATCTACAGCCTCGATGAGCGCTCCAAGCTTGTCTATCTCATCCAGGCACGTCCCAACAAACCGGACAGCCTCCGTGTGGGGCAGCCGGTCAGTATCTTCATGAATGGCAAAGCGCCGTGAGCAGCGAGACCGCGTCCGATATCGCCATCAAAGTGACCGGCCTGTCGAAATCATTCAACGGGCGCGAGGTCGTGCATGATCTGTCGATGCAGGTGAAGCGCGGCTCGATCTATGGCTTCCTCGGGCCTAACGGTTCAGGAAAGACCACGACCATCCGCATGCTGTGCGGACTGCTGACGCCGGACAGCGGCGAGGGGACGTGTCTCGGCTTTGACATCCGGCGCGATGCCGACAAGATCAAACGGCATGTCGGCTATATGACGCAGCGCTTCAGTCTGTATCAGGATCTCTCAGTGCGCGAGAACCTCGAGTTCGTGGCGCGTCTCTACGGTGTCCGCGATCCACGCGGTGCTGCGCGCGACATGATCAAGCGCATCGGCCTGACCGGACGCGAGGAACAGCTCGCCGGCGAATTGTCCGGTGGCTGGAAGCAGCGCCTCGCGTTGGGGGCTTGCACCTTACCAAATCCCCAATTGCTGCTGCTCGATGAACCGACAGCGGGTGTCGATCCCAAGGCGCGGCGTGATTTCTGGAACGAGATTCATGCGCTGGCTGCGGACGGGCTGACAGTGCTCGTTTCGACGCATTACATGGATGAAGCGGAGCGCTGTCACGAGATCGCCTATATCGCCTATGGCAATCTGCTGACGCACGGCACCGTCGAAGCCGTCATCGCCAATTCCGCTCTGACGACCTACACAGTCAGTGGGGAAGGCCTGAACAAGCTGACAACCGACCTCACGGACAAGCCGGGCGTGGACATGGTCGCGCCCTTTGGCAACAACCTGCATGTCTCCAGCCGCGACGAGGCGGCGCTTGAGGCTGCGATTGCGCCTTACAGGAATCAGAGCGGACTTGTCTGGCATAAGTCGGAGCCGTCGCTGGAAGATGTTTTCATCGAGCTGATGAGCCGTTCAAAGGACAACTTCCAATGAGCGCCACTGACGTCATCAACGGCGGCGTCCGCGGTTTCTGGCAGCGCACGTTTGCGATGCTAACCAAGGAGTTCATCCAGCTGCGCCGCGATCGGGTGTCTTTCGCGATGATCGTGATGCTGCCGATCATGCAACTGCTGCTCTTCGGATATGCCATCAACACGACGCCGCGTCATTTGCCCACTGCGGTATTGCTGCAGGAGGATAGTGATCTCGGTCGCTCGGTGCTGAAGGCCATCCAGAACACCGCCTATTTCCGCTTTACGCAGGAAGTGCATACGGTGGCCGAATTTGATTACTTGCTGGAATCCGGCAAGGTTCTGTTCGGCGTTGAAATCCCACGCGGCTTCGAGCGCGGCGTGCGGCGCGGGGACAGGCCCGCGCTGCTGGTTGCAGCCGACGCGACCGACCCGGTTGCAGCAGGTTCTGCTTTGGCTGCATTGGGTCAATTGGTACAGACCGCGCTCAAGAACGATTTGAACGTCGGAGCGCCGCCCGCAATGCCGTTCGAGATCCGCACGCATGCGCGCTACAATCCCGCCGCCGCCTCGCGATTGAATATTGTGCCGGGACTCGTCGGCACCATTCTCACCATGACCATGCTGATCTTCACTGCATTGTCAGTGACGCGAGAGATCGAGCGCGGCACCATGGAAAATCTTCTGGCGATGCCGATCACACCGATCGAGGTGATGCTCGGCAAGATCATTCCCTACATTCTCGTCGGCTTCCTGCAGGCGACCATCATCATCGCGCTGGGATATTTTTTGTTCGGTGTCCCGATCCTCGGCAGCCTGACGATGCTCGCAATCCTGTCCACGCTGTTCATCGCGGCAAACCTGTTGATCGGTTACACGTTTTCGACGATCGCCCAGAACCAGCTGCAGGCGATGCAGATGTCGATGATGTTCTTCCTGCCGAATATCCTGTTGTCCGGTTTCATGTTCCCGTTTGCGGGCATGCCGACCTGGGCGCAGTGGATCGGGGAGGCGCTGCCGCTGACGCACTATATCCGCATCGTGCGCGCCATCATGCTCAAGGGCGCCTCAATGGAGAGCCTGCAGTATGACGCGATCGCCTTGTGCGGCCTGATGCTGGTGGCAATGATCATCGCTGTGACGCGCTTCAGGCGCACGCTGGACTAAAAGCGCGTCAACACAAAAAATAAGAGCGCCGGTTCTGGTCATCAGAACCGACGCTCTTAGCGTTCGCCTGCTATTCTATGCGGTGGCAGGAGCGGCCTGTTTGGTGGGCAGCTTCACCGAGACCACCGCAATGGCCGCGACGATGCACAGCGCACCGGCAAAGAAGAAGGCGGGCAGGTAGCTTTCAAGCAGCGTGCGTGTCAGGCCCGCTCCGAAGGCAGCCGATGCAGAGCCGATCTGATGACCGACGAACACCCAGCCGAACACCATGCCGGCGCGCTCAGGACCGAAGTTTTTGACCGACAGTTTGACCGTCGGCGGCACCGTGGCGATCCAGTCGAGACCATAGAACATCGCGAACAGTGACAGCCCGTAGAACGAGAAGTCCGTGAACGGCAGGAACACCAGCGAAAGCCCGCGCAGCCCATAGTACCAGAACAAAAGCCAGCGGTTGTTGTAACGGTCGGACAGCCAGCCGGACATAATGGTGCCGAAGAAATCGAAAATGCCCATGGCCGCCAGCAGGGTCGCGGATGTGGTTGCGGGAATGCCGAAGTCGGCGCACATCGGGATCAGGTGCGTCTGGACAAGTCCATTGGTGCTGGCGCCGCAGATGAAGAATGTCCCGAACAGGACCCAGAACACGCGGGTTTGGGATGCATCCTTCAACACGGTGAAGACAGTCGAGACTGTCGGCGGATGGGCCGGCTTCGCAACCGGCGTGCTGCCGTCGTCGCCGAAGGGCAGCATTTTCAGATCAGATGGCCGATCCCGCATCAGCAGGAAGACCAGACACGCGGCGATGACCAGCATCACGCACATCAGCCCCAACGCTGTGCGCCATCCCATGGCATCGGTCACATGTGCGAGGATCGGCAGGAAAATCAACTGCCCGGTTGCCACACTGGCGGACAGGATGCCGACGACAAGGCCGCGCCGTGCAACGAACCAGCGGGCCGCGACGGTGGCACCGAGCACCATCGCCGTCATGCCCGTGCCAAATCCGACGACGAATCCCCACAGCGCGATCAGGTGCCAGGCCTGTGTCATTGCGAGCGACGCGAGCAGGCCGGCGGCAATAATCGTCAGCGCCGACACCACCACTTTCCGAAGGCCGAAGCGCTCCATCAGCGCGGCAGCAAAGGGAGCCATCAGGCCGAACAACAGCAGGCGGATCGACAGCGCGGACGATATTTGAGTGGTGGACCAGCCAAATTCCTTTTCAAGCGGCAGGATAAAGACGCCTGGGGCGCCGACCGACGCCGAACTGATCAGCGACGTCAGAAACGTCACGGCCACCATGACCCAACCGTAGTGAATATCCCGCTTGGCGAGGCGTGCGGCGACCCATGATGATAGCATTGCTGATCCTGGCTGGTTTTCGGCGGTGTAACTACCACCCGTCGAAGGCGAAGTCTTTTAATATGATATCTATCATATCATTCAAGGCAAATGCATGTATTTTTCCGGAAACGGCCTGAAATCTTTGTGATTTCAAACCGGTACCTGATCATAACAGCCGGTGAACAGCTTTGTCTTGTAGGCTATTGCGGTGTTGGCCGCGCCGGATTGGGGACGGGTCAGGAGAGGCAGCAGCTTCTTGGAGCTCGTCGGCGAACGATGTGATCAGGCGAGGTCCGGGTCAAATTGGAAGGCGACGAGATTGTCGATCTTGACGCCCTCGCGGTCCGCGATGATCTCCGCAATGAACTTGCGGTGACACGCATTGTGATCGCGCTCGTAGCAGAGAATGCACACTGGTCCAGCCTTCATCACGAGCGCATCAAGCTCATCCATTTCTGCGCGGGCTTGCGGCGTCTTGAGATGGGCGTGATAGATTTTCGTCAGCGCTTTCATATCGCCTTTGCGTGCGGCTTCACGCCCTTCTTTCGGGGTGCCGAGGCCGCGCAAATGAAGATACGAAATGCCGCGCGCATCGAGCCCGGCGGCAAGTTGCGTTTTGGAAAATCCAGGACGGCGCGAAGAGGCAATCGCCCGCACATCGACCAGCAGTTTGACGCCGGCCTGCTGAAGCTCGTCGAGCACGGCCTTGGCCGGGGTCTGCTCGTAACCAATGGTGAAAAGCTTTTTAGCTTTGGCCATTTATCGCCTCGCGCAGGTTATGTCGCTCACTTCACGCGTTCGATCAATTCCATCGCGCCTGCCGGCGCTCGGATTTTGCCCTCGTGAATGACATAGGCGAAGACGTCCCGAGGCTGCTTCTTGGCGGACGTTTTGTCGGAGCGGGGCAGATCGTCCGGTTCGCCGCCTTGAGCCCAAAGCTTGAGGCGATCTGCCCACTTATCCAGCTCCTTCGGGGGATAGCAGGTCTTGATCGTATCGTTGCCGGTCTGCAGCCGCGCATAAACGAAATCCGTCGTGACGTCGGCAATGGCCGGATATTTGGCGTGATCGGCGTAAACGACGGCGACTTGGAATTTGCGCAGCAGGGCGATGAAGTCCGGCGTGCAGAAGCTGTCATGCCGCACTTCAACCACGTGACGCAGCTCGCGACCCTCCAGCTTGCGCGGAAGCAGTTCGAGAAACGCCCCGAAATCGGCTTCATCGAACTTCTTGGTCGGTGCGAACTGCCACAGCACCGGGCCAAGCCGGTCACGCAGCTCAAGGACCCCGGAATCGTAGAAGCGCTGAATGGAATCACCGGCTTCAGCCAGCACGCGACGATTGGTGGCAAATCTCGGCCCTTTGAGCGAGAAGATGAAGTCATCGGGGACCTCGCTGGCCCATTTGCGAAAGCTTTCCGGCTTCTGGGAACCGTAATAGGTGCCGTTGATCTCGATCGATGTCAGTTTCGACGCGGCGTAGGACAGCTCCTTCGCCTGGGTCAGCTTCTCGGGGTAAAAGACGCCCCTCCAGGGCGCGAAGGTCCAGCCGCCGATGCCGATGTGGATTTGCCCTGATTTCTTGGCCATTTCGCCTCTTTCCTGACCCTTGCAGAATACCTTGGTCGTACCTATTTCTCTTTCAACGGCGACGTTGCAGCTCTGGCTCCGTCGTTGGGACGACCACGAGAAGATACCGTAGGAGACTTGAGCGCGCCGGATGTACGCGCAGTCTTAAATCTCCCGCAGGATCCCTCCGTGGTCGTTGGCATTTCTGGGCCTCATATCCCGCTTTTCCGACCCGATTTCCGTTGGTTATACACGGCCAGAACCCGTCGAGGATATCTTGGCATCCACCGGTCCCCCGGATATACGCTCTCCCATGATTGAGGCTTCCATCCCCGGGGCAGCCGCCGCACGGCAACTGTGCGTGGTGGTGCCGACCTTTAACGAGCGCGATAACGTCCCCAAGCTTTTCGCCAAGCTGGAGGCGGCGCTTGCCGGTATTTCCTGGGAAGTCATTTTCGTCGATGACAATTCGCCGGATGGCACCTCGGATGTGGCGCGGAGCCTGGCGCAATCTGACGCCAGAGTGCGCTGTATCCGCCGCATAGGCCGGCGCGGTTTATCCGGCGCCTGTATCGAGGGCATCCTGGCTTCGTCCGCCCCATTCGTGGCGGTCATGGACGCTGATTTACAGCACGACGAAACGCAGCTTCCGAAGATGCTTGCACTGCTGCAGGCCAAGCAGGCAGAGCTCGTCGTCGGTAGCCGCTATGTCAGCGGTGGCGATACCGGAAATTTCAATAGCACGCGCCTTGGGGGCAGCGTGTTTGCGACGACGATCGCGAAGAAGTTGCTGCATATCGATGTCGCCGATCCGATGAGCGGATTCTTCATGATCCGGCGGGATCGCTTCGAACAGTTGGCGCCCGCGCTGTCGGTGCAGGGCTTCAAGATTCTTCTTGATATTGTCGCCAGCGCGCACGGCAAGTTGCGCGTGGTCGAGGTTCCTTATTCCTTCGGCGAGCGTCTGCACGGCGAGAGCAAGCTGGACTCCAGAGTGGTGCTGGATTTTCTCGGGCTGGTCCTCGCGAAGTTGACGCGGGATCTGGTCTCGCTCCGCTTCGTGCTGTTTGCTGTGGTTGGATCGCTCGGCCTTCTGGTTCATCTGGTTTCCCTTTACACAGCGCTTGCACTCTCCGTCCCGTTTGCGCATGCACAGGCTTTGGCTGCGCTGGTGGCGATGACCGGAAATTTCCTGCTCAACAATCGCCTCACGTACCGGGATCAGCGACTGAAGGGTGTCGCACTGATCCGCGGTCTGTTGCTGTTTTATCTCGTCTGTAGCGTCGGGCTTCTAGCCAACGTCGGCGTCGCGTTCTCCGTCTACAATCAAGAACCGATCTGGTGGCTCGCAGGCGTTGCCGGGGCGCTGATGGGCGTGGTGTGGAATTATGGCGTGTCGAGCCTGTTTGTCTGGCGCGCCAAATGATTTCAGATGCATTGAAGCCTCGTCGCGTGGCGCTGATCGTCGGCGCTTTGGTGCTCTTGAGGCTGGTGGTGGCGGCTGTCACGCCGCTGACATTCGACGAAGCCTATTACTGGACCTGGTCCAAGCATCTCGCCGGAGGGTACTACGACCATCCGCCGGCAGTTGCACTCGTGATCCGCCTCGGCACCATGATCGCGGGCGACACCGAGTTAGGCGTTCGTCTGGTGTCGATCCTGCTGGCGCTTCCCATGAGCTGGGCCGTGTACCGCGCGGCGGAAATTCTCTTTGGTGACGTCCGGATCGCGGCACTCTCGGCGATCCTTCTCAATGCGACGATGATGGTCGGAGCGGGGCTTGTCATTGTAACTCCTGATGCGCCCCTGATGGTGACATCGGCGTTCGTGCTGTTGTTCCAGGCCAAGGTGCTGCAAACGGGCCGCGGTGTCTGGTGGCTCGCCGTCGGCGCGGCGGTGGGGTGTGCGCTGGTGTCGAAATACACCGCGCTGTTTTTCGGGGCGCAAATCCTGCTGTGGCTGTTGCTTGCGAAAGACATGCGCCGCTGGCTGGCGTCGCCATGGCCGTATCTGGGTGGTGTGCTTGCGTTTGTGATCTTCTCGCCAGTGCTGCTCTGGAATGCTGACCACCACTGGGTCTCGTTCATCAAGCAATTAGGGCGCGCGCGCGTCGAGGGGATGACCCTCAAATTCATCGCGGAGACGATACCAGCGCAGATCGCCTTCGCGACGCCGTCGGTCTTCATCCTCGGTGTCTTTGGCCTTTATGCATTGTTGAAACGCAGTGAACATAAACCTGATACGCAAGCGGCGGCGCGAACCCTGATCAACACCAGTTTCTGGATCATCTTCGTCTACTTCATCTGGCATTCGCTTCACGCCCGCGTGGAAGCGAACTGGCTGGGGCCCGTCTATCCGGCGTTTTCAATCGCTGCGGCCTATGCCGCATTTGGCAGGACCTGGGCTGCACGAGAGCAGTGGACAATCGATCTGTCTCGCCGCTGGGCCTTGCCCATCGGGGTGTTGTTGTTCGTGGCTCTGATCGTGCAGGCCAATACGGGACTATTCACCGGTTTCCGGCGCGACCCGACCGTCCGCTCCGTTGCCGTGGGCTGGCGGGAGCTTGCGAAAGAGATCGAAGCAACGCGTATTCGCATTGGCGCAAGTTGCGTGGTGGCGGAAGACTACGGTACCACGTCGTTGCTTGCGTTCTATCTGCCCAAAGGAACATGCGTCGCGCAGCGCAATCAGCGAATTCGCTGGGTCAACATGCCCGAGCCAGAGCCGGCCTTGTTGATGGGAAAGCTTCTTCTGGTTGGCGATGTTTTCCCTCAGGGCCCGGTGCACCTGGCGGGACAATACGAACGCGTCGAAAAGCTTGCGAATATTGAGCGCAAGCGCAGCGGTGTTCCAGTGGAGACCTACCAGCTTTCGCTGCTGGATACGCCGAAAGGTGATCTGCTTGACCGCTCGCCGCCTCCGGAGCTTGGCGGGCCTGCACACTAAAAAGGCGACGCCGGCCGCTTTGTGACAGGACTTGAGGCTGCGAACCGAAGTCTCGCGCAGGCGTTATCTCCCGATCAAGGAGAAGCCGCCAATGGAGCTCAAGCCCGCCGCAGACCTCGCCAACGCCAATGGTGCACGTTACCCCAATGAGAGCGAAGCCTACCGCCGTGCGCGCACGGCATTGCTCGCGGAGGAGATCGAACTACGCCGTCACATCGAACGCGTTGCCGCAATGCGGCGTGCATTGCCGCCGGGCGGTGAAGTTCGCGACGATTACCGTTTCGACGGCGAGAGCGGACCCGTCTCATTCAAGCAACTGTTTGGCGACAAGCAAACGCTGGTGATCTACTCTTATATGTTCGGTCCGCAGCGCAAGGCGCTGTGCCCGATGTGTACGTCCTTGATGGGCGCATGGGAAAACCAGGTTGCCTATCTCGAGCAGCGTATGGCATTCGTCTGTATCGCTCGCTCGCCAATCGAGCGGCTGACCGCAGCCAAGGAGGCGCTTGGCTGGCACAAGCTGAAAGTTTACTCCGACAGCAGCGGTGATTTCACCCGTGATTACGTCAGCGCAGAAGATGCGGACATTCCGGCTTACAACGTTTTCACGCGCCGGGATGGGACGATCCGCCATTTCTGGAGCAGCGAGATGGGCGCCGGGACAGCCGATCCAGGTCAGGATCCGCGCGGTGCGCCGGACCTTGATCCGCTCTGGACACTTCTCGACACCACGCCCGAAGGGCGGGGAAGCGACTGGTATCCGAAGCTGAACTATTAGGGGCTGGCAGATCTACATGAGGGAGGACGCTCATGTCACGAAAAGCGAAACCGATTCCGGACGGATTTGACACGGTCACGCCTTACATCGTGGCTGATGACGCCAACGAGGTCATTCACTTCATGCAAAAGGCATTTGGTGCAGAGCTGGATCATCCGCCGATGAAGCGTCCGGATGGAAGGATCATGCATGCAACGATGAAGGTCGGAAGTTCGCGTGTGATGCTTGCGGATTCCTCCGATCGCGCGATGGCGTCGCCGGTGATGCTCTATGTGTATGTGCCGGACGTGGATTCCGTCTATCAATCCGCGCTGGCGGCAGGCGGCACTTCGATCATGGAGCCGTCGGACATGTTCTACGGCGATCGCAGCGGGGGCGTGACCGACGTGGCAGGCAATCAGTGGTTCATCGGCACGCGCATTGAGGATATCGCACCGGAAGAACTGCAGAAGCGCGCCGATGCGATGTTTAAAGACAACGCAGCGTAGGCGGCTGCTTCTCGCCGGAAGTGTGTTCCTCTTCCATCGGAAGTTTGCGCCCCGGCGAATGATCGCGCACTGAGCACAGTTCCGGAGTGTTACGATTGCAAGACATGCAGCGCACACAAATGAGCTAGTCGCTTTTTCATTCAGATGTGAAGACGACATTCGGAACCCGTCCGATGGCCGATGAGTTTTCCCCTCGCTATCGGAGGACTAGAGGCCATGGCATCACACAAGAAGCTTGGGTTGATTGCGGCGATTGCCGTCATTTCATGCGGGCCGACATCGGCTTTCGCGCAGGGCACTGAACAACAACGCGAAGCCTGCACGCCGGACGCGTTCCGTTTGTGCGGGCAGTTCATGCCCGATGCGGGGCGTGTCGAATCCTGTTTGCGCAATGCGGGGCCGAGGTTAAGTCCGGCCTGTTACGTGGTTTTCAATCCACCTCGTGACGATTCGTCCCAACGCGCGTCACGTCGTCGGAATGTGCCACCGCCGCAATCTTCGCCACCCTCTCGTTACGAGGATGATGACGACGATTAATTAGAGGTCATCTGGCGGCTACAGATCATTTTCGTAAAATTCTTCCATCGGAGCGTCTAAGCAGTTCGCTCGCGGTGCGCGGCTGCATATTTCGATCCACAAACAAAAACCCCGGCATTGCTGCCGGGGTTTTGCATTCTTTGATCGCTTGAGCGAAGCGACTGGACTTAGAAGTCCATGCCGCCCATGCCGCCGCCCGGAGGCATGCCGCCGCCGGCTGCGCCGCCCTTCTTGGGCAGCTCGGCGATCATCGCCTCGGTGGTGATCAGAAGCGAAGCAACCGAAGCTGCGTTCTGGATCGCCGCACGCACGACCTTGGTCGGGTCGATGATGCCCTTGGAGACGAGGTTGACGTATTCGCCCGACTGCGAGTCGAAGCCGTAAGCATACTGCTCCTTCTCGAGGATCTTGCCGACGATGACCGAACCGTCTTCGCCTGCGTTCATGGCGATCTGGCGGGCTGGAGCGGAGAGCGCCTTGCGGACGATCTCGACACCGGTCTTCTGGTCGTCGTTCTTGGTGCGGATGCCCTTGAGCTGCTCGGAAGCACGGAGCAGAGCGACGCCGCCGCCCGGTACGATGCCTTCTTCGACAGCCGCGCGGGTTGCATGCATCGCGTCATCAACGCGATCCTTGCGCTCCTTCACTTCGACTTCGGTCGCGCCGCCGACGCGGATCACCGCGACGCCGCCTGCGAGCTTGGCGAGACGTTCCTGGAGCTTCTCACGGTCGTAGTCCGAGGTGGTCTCTTCGATCTGCGCCTTGATCTGCGCAACGCGAGCTTCGATGTCGGCCTTCTTGCCGGCGCCGTTGACGATTGTGGTGTTTTCCTTGTCGATCATCACCTTCTTGGCGCGGCCGAGCATCTGCAGGGTCACGTTCTCGAGCTTGATGCCGAGATCTTCCGAGATCGCCTGGCCGCCGGTCAGGATCGCGATGTCCTGCAGCATGGCCTTGCGGCGATCGCCGAAGCCAGGAGCCTTGACGGCAGCAACCTTGAGGCCGCCACGCAGACGGTTGACCACGAGGGTCGCGAGGGCTTCGCCTTCCACGTCTTCAGCGACGATGACGAGCGGCTTGCCGGTCTGCACCACGGCTTCGAGCAGCGGCAGCAGTTCGTTCAGCGAGGAGAGCTTCTTCTCGTTGATGAGGACGTAAGCGTCGTCGAATTCAACGCGCATCTTGTCGGCGTTGGTGACGAAGTAGGGGGAGATGTAGCCGCGGTCGAACTGCATGCCTTCGACGACGTCGAGTTCGGTTTCGAGCGACTTGGCTTCTTCAACCGTGATGACGCCCTCGTTGCCGACCTTCTTCATAGCGTCGGCAAGGAACTTGCCGATTTCGCTGTCGCCGTTGGCCGAAATAGTGCCGACCTGGGCGATTTCTTCGTTCGAAGTGACCTTCTTCGAATTCTTCTGGAGGTCCGCAACGACGGCTTCGACCGCGAGGTCGATACCGCGCTTCAGGTCCATCGGATTCATGCCGGCGGCGACCGACTTGGCGCCTTCCTTCACGATCGCCTGAGCGAGCACGGTTGCGGTGGTGGTGCCGTCACCGGCGAGATCCGCCGACTTCGAAGCCACTTCGCGCACCATCTGGGCGCCCATGTTCTCGAACTTGTCGTCGAGTTCGATGTCCTTGGCGACGGTGACGCCGTCCTTGGTGATGCGGGGAGCGCCGAACGACTTGTCGAGAACGACGTTACGGCCCTTCGGACCGAGCGTCACCTTCACCGCGTTGGCGAGGATGTCGACACCGCGCAGCATCTTGTCGCGTGCGTCTACGCCGAATTTGACTTCTTTAGCTGACATTGTGGATTTCCTTAAAGTTCAGGAACGTTTGGAAAATCAATGGGAGGAGAGAAGGGCTCAGGCGGCCTTCTTCTTGGACGAGCCGTCGGTGATGACGCCCATGATGTCGCTTTCCTTCATGATCAGGACTTCCTGACCGTCGATCTTGACCTCGGTGCCGGACCACTTGCCGAACAGGACGATGTCACCGACCTTGAGGTCGATCGGGATGAGCTTGCCGGCCTCATCGCGGCCGCCCTGACCCACCGACAGGATCTCGCCCTGGGAGGGCTTTTCCTTAGCGGTGTCGGGAATGATGATGCCGCCAGCGGTCTTCTCTTCGGCGTCGATACGCTTAACCACGACGCGGTCGTGAAGCGGACGGAATTTCATGCAGTCCTCCTAAATACTTGAAGATGCTTTGGTTTGTGATTTTGGCAGTCTCGATAGGAGAGTGCTATCGAAACGTGACCCGGACATAGGCTGGACCCGCAGCGCGGGCAAGAGGGTCTAGCAAACTTTTTGGCACTCAAAAATGGCGACTGCCAAACTTCGTTAAGCACCGTTAACTAGCTTCAAATGGGAAAATCCGCTTCCAGTCCCGCTTCATGTCCGCCACCGTCCATTTGTTGATGGCGGCCGCGTCCAGCGCCTTGTCGAGGCGGCCGAAGTGGGACTGGCGGTCGTAGGCGTATTCCCGTTCCGCATCGGTGTGATGGACGATCAGCCCGAAGCGCGCCCGGTTGCCGTCCATGGTGGTCCATTGCAGCATCTCGAGATCACCGTCCGAGTTCCCGAACGCCGCGATCGGGCGGCGGCCGATATATTCGTAGATGCCGACAGGCTTACCCGCCTTGTCGTCGATGAAATTGACCTCGGGCAGACGGAACAGCGTCGGCACATCGCCGCGCATCTGAAATCGTGTCTTGATCGATGAGCCGACGACCTGCTGAGGCGGAACGCCATAGATCCTCTCGGTCCATGGACGCATGAATTCGACGCCGCCGCCCGAGACGATGAATGTCTTGAAGCCATTGGCGCGAAGGTAGGCGAGCAGCTCCAGCATCGGCTGATAAACCAGCTCGGTGTAGGGGCGCTTGAAACGCGGGTGGCGCGCGGTGGCGAGCCAGTCGGTCACGATCGTGGTGAATTCATCCGCGGTCATGTCCGCGTGCGTCACCGCCACGAGCTGCATCAGTCCTTTTTCGCCCGATGCGGCCAGTGTTTTCATGTCGCCATCCAGCACGGCCTTGAACGGCTGTTTGGTTTTCCAGCTTGGATTTTGCGGCGCCAGCGTTTTGACGCGGCTGAGAACGAAAGCAAGCTGGACGTACATCGGCTGTTCGACCCAGAGCGTTCCGTCATTGTCGAAGGTTGCGATGCGCTGATCTTCCGGCACGAAGTCCGGGCCTTGCGTGGTCACTCGTGTGACAAACTGCGTGATCGAATCCTTCACGCGGCCAGCGTTCCAGGACGGCAGCTGATCGGCTTGCGCCAACGCGGGTGTGAGACGCAGCGGTCCGATCAGAGTGGGGATCGCAGCGAGTGTTGAGAGCAGGGTTCGGCGGCTGAGGCCACGGGCAGGAGACCGGGTTGATTTCATTTCACTCCTCCTGACGAACAAACGCGATGACGAGAAGGCGTTCGACGAAAAGTAGGCGAAGAGAGACGCACCATCCTGACCACTTGGCGGCGGGCGAAGGCGCGCCCGCCGCGTTGGCACTAGCCGTTAGTCGGTTCGGTTATTGCTCTTCTTGAGCTCTGCGAGAACTTGATCGAGGTTGTAGCTCGCCGGGTCCTGCATCGGCGGGAACTCCTTGTAGGATTCCAGCTCCTTCAACCACAGCAGCTGACCGACCGGCAGGATGTTCCAGTTGTAGAGATAGGCCGTGCTGGGAGCTGCGAGGGCGCCGCCCAGGCCCAACAGGCTCTTTTGATCAGCACCCACCGTGTACTCGAACGGATCACGCTTGATGTTGGCGATCTGGGTCCAGTGATAGGTCGTTGCGCCAGTCAGGCCGTCCATCGGGCCGGCACCGACCATCGTGTAATAGAGCTTCCAGTTCTTGTACCGCACTGCCGATGGCTGCGCGCCTGTGTAATAGAAGAAGGTGTCACGCGCCGACTTCTCCGATCGTCCGGCGAGATATTCGGTTTGATCCACGCCGTCGAGCTTGGTCTTGACGATGCCTGGATAAGAGCCAGCCATGATCCGTTTGTTCAGCGCATCGCCCTTATCTCCGCCGGCGATGTTGACGAGTGTGGGCAGCCAGTCGAGTGACGCGAACATCTGGTTCTTCACTGTGCCGGGTTTGATGACGCCCGGCCAGCGGACGACGAGCGGAGCCCGCATGCCGCCTTCCCAGGTGGTCAGCTTGCCGCCCTTGAACGGCGTGACGCCGCCGTCGGGGAAGGTGATGACTTCGGCGCCATTGTCGGTGGTGAATACGACGATTGTGTTGTCGCGCTGGCCCATCTCATCGAGCTTTTTCAGGACAACGCCGATGTTATCGTCGAGCTGCTTCATGCCGACTTCGTTGATGCCCCAGTCCTTGCCACCGCGCTCGCCCAGCATCGCTTCATATTTGGGCGAGAACACCGTCGTGATGTGCATGCGCGCCGGGTTGTACCAGGCGAAGAACGGTTTGTTGGTTTTCTTCGGATCATTCCGGTCGAGGAAGTCGACGACCTTGGCGGAAATTTCTTCATCGACTGTCTTCGAGCGGTCCAGGGTCAGCGGACCTTCGTCCGTGCAGGTCTGGTTCTTCGCCGTGCCATCAGAGGATCTGCATGACATGACCGGACGCGGCGGCGTCAGACACGTCGCGGTCTTCGGATCGACCGCGCCGGGAACTTCCGGAAGACCGGGGATCGGTGTGTTCTTGCAGGGCGGGACGATCGCTTGCTCGGTGGGCGATCGGTTGATGTCGGGGAAGCTCACGCCCTGCATCGCGTCGAGGTGATACAGATAGCCCCAGAATTCCTGGAAGCCGTGGGCGGTGGGCAGTGCCTCGGTGTGGTCGCCCAGATGGTTTTTGCCGAATTCGCCGGTGTTGTAGCCGAGATCCGCAAGGAATCTGGCGACCGCGGGAGTGCCTGGTCGCAGATAGGACGGGCTGCCCGGCAATTGGGGAGGGATCATGCCGGTACGCAGCGGATGCATCCCGGTGAAGAAGGCGTTGCGACCGGCGGTGCAGCTCTGCTCGGCGTAGTAATCCATGAAGATCGCACCTTCGTTTCCGATGCGATCGATGTTGGGTGTTTCTCCGACCATCAGGCCGCGATGATAGATGCTCGGCTGCATCCAGCCGATGTCGTCGCCCATGATGAAGAGGATGTTGGGTCGTTGTTGCTGTTGCTGCTGCGCCAGAGCCGGTGACGTGGAAGGTGCAGATAACGGTACCGACATGAGTGTCGTCGCAACCAATGCGGCGCAGGATCGTTTATACCACCCCTCTTTCGTCTTGCGTACAACGCCTCGAATGGTCGATGGATTGTTCTTGAGTATGCAGCCAACCATGACGTCACCTCCTGGTTGTGATGCATCGGGGGCTTCTCGCCCCATGCATCGAAAGCCCACATACGCGTGGATGGTCGGCTGGCTTCGCACAGCGTAGCCGGCCGGGTGAATTTCATTTCACTTCTCCTGTCGTAAACGTGATCGATAAGCAGAATTCCAAGACGAGTGGCGGTGAAAGAAGGAAAGAACAACGGCGACACACCAACACCGTCTCTGCCGTGTCGAACGGGCGAGGATAGCAGCGGGATACCGAGCTGTCGGGATACACGAACGGAGTACGTCGATCTGAATTCATCGGGATGCGCTCCCTATCGAAACGGACGACGTGACGTCCCAGCTTCACCCAGCTGATTTCGGCAAGGAAAGTTCAGGGCCTGCACAACTTTGGCTCTTCCGTCAGAACGACCGCATCTGACCATGCTTCAGTGTACTGTCAGCACTCTGTCATATCTGCTGCTAATACCTTGATTAGTAACAGTTTATTCAATCTTTAGGCTTGTGATGATGGGATGTAGTGCGTCAAAGTTTCATTTGAGCGCGTTGTCAAATGAAGCGGCATCGGATGCCATCTGACGTGACTCCCGGTGCGGCTCTTAAGCAATGCGCTCCAGATATGGAGGTTGGCATGGCTTCAAAGCACGCGGTTTCGCGCGGTGAGGTTTCACCGGATTTCGTGAAACAGCTCGCGGGATATGGACTGACGACCGCAGAGATTCTTTATCGCCGCCCGGACCATCGCTGGTTGCTGCAGTCCTACATTTGGCAGAACTACGATTTGTTTCCGAACTTCCCGGCGCTGAAAGACTTTCTCGCCTTTTGGCAGGACAAGCTGGAGGGACCATTGGTGTCCGTGACCGTCGCGCACTCCAAGCTGATCAAGCCTGCCGAACTCAAGGCCGTCGACGGCGTGCTACGATTGCACTAGCCGACGTCGCCGTCGGCAGGTTTCGCCGCAATCTGCGTGTCAGGCGACGAGCTGAATATGGCTTCGATCGCGCTCGGGCCTGCGGTGACGCTGGCAGAACGCGACGAACTCGAGCGCTGGAAGAGCTTTTGCGAACAGCCACCCTTGACCGTACTGCACGCCGTGCTCGCACAGATAATCCTGCTGCTCTTTGGTCTCGATGCCCTCGGCGACGATTTTAAGGTCGAGTGCCTTAGCCATGTCGATGATGTAGGGCGTCACCGAGCTCTTTGCTGAATCGGTACCGATGGTATCGATGAACGATTTGTCGATCTTGAGGATATCGACCGGCATGCTCTGAAGATAAGACAGGCTTGAATAGCCCGTGCCGAAATCATCGATGGCAATGGTGAAGCCTAGGTCACGTGCGCGCACAAGCGTTGTGCGGGAAGAGTCCTGATTGATAAGGCCGCGCTCAGTCGCTTCCAACCAGATTTGACCCGCATTGATGCCGGTGCCTTTGATCGCCTCATGCACCACAGGAAGAATACGGCCTGTTTCGATATCCTTTGCGCAGATGTTGATTGCAACATGCAGTGTGCGATCTGCGACCAGCACGCCTTTAAGATCTTTCACGACGTTTTCGATCACCTGATCTGTAATGGCCGCAATCAAACCGCTGTCTTCCGCAAGGGGGATGAACAGGTCCGGTCGTACCATCGATCCATCCGGACGCCTCCAGCGGACCAACGCCTCGGCGCCGATGCATGCGCCAGTGCCGAGCTCGATGATCGGCTGATAGTGGACCACGAACTCGCGCTTCTGGATGGCGATTTCCAACTCTCCGAGCGGAGACAATCGGCGACGGGACAGCCAGACCACAACGGCGATCAGAGCAGCCGCTATAAGGGCGCCGACCGGAAGCAGCATCATTTGCTCGCGGCGCAGGCTCGCAAACATATCGGCGCGAGGCATCAAAGCGGCTGCCGTCCATGCGGCGTCTCCGGCCTGGCCGACGATA
Organism: Bradyrhizobium sp. SYSU BS000235; assembly: GCF_049747295.1. Taxonomy (NCBI): domain Bacteria; kingdom Pseudomonadati; phylum Pseudomonadota; class Alphaproteobacteria; order Hyphomicrobiales; family Nitrobacteraceae; genus Bradyrhizobium; species Bradyrhizobium sp. SYSU BS000235. The sequence continues at coordinate 531,523 of NZ_JBMHJM010000001.1, read as the reverse complement.
TAATTGTCACTGACGGATATTTCGGATTTCGCCAGAAACCAGGCTAACTCTGTTGCGTTCGTCTCGCTTGATGCAGCGATCAATTCTCCGTCGTTAGTGCCCACACCGAATTGAACGTTTTCATCTGCAATGACGTCAACGAGGCGGGCAGGGTCCATCAGGACGTTGTACTTGTTGTACTGAAGCGCCATCATTGGCTTGCCGCCCGTAACCAGTGGCGACATACGCAGCTTGACGTGGATGCCGTCCTTGGTCGCGAAGTCTCCGGGCTGCTGCTTGATTGTTTGCTCGGTCAGTCCCCATGACGTGCATTTCAGAAAGCCATCTTCAAAGTATCCGACCTCATCCACCGCCCGCGTATTGATGGTCAACGTCCGCATTTGCGCGATATGGACAGGCGAGCACGGCTGGACGTTTAGCTGATCCAGGGTCTTCAGCACTTCGGTCGCTTGCTTAAACGACGTCCGAGCACGGAGGATGACGCGGTCAGCAACAATCTTGAGTTGCTTCTGCTCTTTGTTAATCGCGCGTGTCCACGACACGTAGTACATCGCAGCCATCGGCAGCACACCGCCGAGAATTGCGAACAGGATCGCCATAACGATCACACGCCTTCGATGCACCGGTCGCTCCCGCGGTTTCCGTCCGCAACCGCCGGCTGACAAGGGCACGGCGCGACGGTTGCATGCGAAAGGTTAACCGGGAACTCCCTACAGAGTGCTACCGATCGCGGTTAAGAAATGGCTTCCAAACAAGCTGGCAGTTTAGCGATGGCAGAAAAACGCAATCCCGGCGGCGCCGTGGGCATCACCGGGATTGCTTTAAATACCGGAAGGTTAGTGCCGCGGGATTATCCGCGCCCGACGAACGGCATCTGGGTCGCCATGATGTTCAGGAACAGTGCGTTGGCGTCGAGTGGACGCGTGGCCATGAATACCAGCGCATCGGCAACGTTCTGCACGTCCATGCGCGGTTCGACCATGGTGTCGCCACGCGGCTGCTTGACACCGGCAGTCATACGTTCGGTCATCTCTGTCGCAGCGTTGCCGACGTCGATCTGGCCGCAGGCGATGTTATAGGCCCGTCCATCGAGCGATGTTGCACGCGTCAGGCCGGAGATGCCGTGCTTCGTTGCGGTGTAGGGCGACGACAGCGGGCGCGGCGCATAAGCCGAGATCGAGCCGTTGTTGATGATGCGGCCGCCCTGGGGCTTCTGATCCTTCATGATACGGAAGGCGTGCTGAGTGCACAGGAAGGGGGCGGTGAGGTTGGTGTCCACCACGGCCTGCCACTGCGCGAGGGTCAGGTCTTCCAGCGGAATAGCCGGTGCGCCGATGCCGGCATTGTTGAACAGAACATCGAGGCGGCCAAACGCCTCCGCTGTCTTGGCGAACAGCGCGGCAATTGACGAGGGATCGGTCATGTCGGATGGCACCACAAGGCTCTGGCCGAACTCCTTGCCGGCCTTGGCGGTCTCCTCGAGATTTTCCTTGCGGCGTCCCGTCAGCACGACTGTGAAGCCGGCCTTCATCAGTCCCAGCGAGCAGGCACGCCCAATTCCCGAACCTGCACCCGTGACGATTGCAATCTTTTGGCCGGACATTCGTATCTCCCTTTCGAGTCTTGGTTATTTGGATTTGAAGCTGCGGGTTTGATCAAGCACCGTACGCCAACCACGCATGCCATCGCAATCGCGTGTTTCACGCCAGAAAATCAAGCGCGGCGTGAGTTTTTTTCCATCGAGCCGCCAGCGTCCTTCGCGGCGGCAGACGCGCGTTTTCGGATCGACGAAGATCGATGTCAGTTCGCGTGGCGCAAACCAGGTCACATTGGCGATTTCGGAAGCGGGTTTGACCTTGCTCGGTTGGCCGGGCATTGGAAACCGCAGCAGCCGCGCGTCGGTACCGTCGATACTGGTTGCGTAGACCAGGGCTTCGACCTGGTTGGGGTGATTGCCGGCACACGGCCAGCGGAAGATAAAGCCGTCTGCGAACGGCTTCCGCAAAATCGAGTCCGGCGTTGTGCCGCAGCTAACTTGTGCTGCGACAGCTTTTGGAATGTCGTTCTTGTTGATCGAAACATCGTCGGACGGAACGGATTGCGCCGCCGCCGTGATGGCGCCGAGTGCAATTGTCATCGTTGCGATAAGCAATGCACGCATCAGGTTTTATTGCCGTAAGGAGGGCGCGGAATGTTCTGGTGTGCGGCGCGTAGGGCTGTTGACCAACGCGAGCGCAGGTCATGGAAGTACGGTTCGCCCGCTTCGATGCGGTAGTTCAAATCGGCATCACAGACGTCGGGGCGCACCAGCAGAATATCGATCGGCATGCCAACGCCGAGGTTGGAGCGCATCGTCGAATCCATGGAAACGAGGCCGACCTTGAGGGCATCATAGAGGTCGACATCGTAGGAGATCGCCCGATCGAGCACCGGCTTGCCATATTTATGCTCGCCGATCTGGAGGTACGGCGTGTCGGTGGTGCATTCGATGAAATTGCCAGCAGGGTAGACCATGAACAGGCGCATACGGTCGCCCTTGATCTGACCGCCGAACAGAAACGAGACGTCAAAGTTGATATCTTCGGCGCGTAGCGCGCTGCCCTCGAGCGCGTGGACGGACCGGATGGCACGGCCGATGCGCTGCGCCGCCTTGAACATGGTGGGCGCGTTCATCAGCGTCTCGGATTCGCCGGTGTCCGCGCTCTCGAACCCTTCAGACAACGTGGAAATGACGGATTGACTGATCGCGAGATTGCCGGCGCTCGCGATTGCCATAATGCGTTCGCCGGGCTTGCTGAAGACATGGAGTTTGCGAAATGTCGAAATATTGTCGAGACCCGCATTGGTGCGGGTATCGGCCATCATGACGAGGCCGTCGCGCACCAGGATTCCGCAGCAATAGGTCATTCCAGACTCTCCACGTGCCATTTCTACGCGGCGGAGATTGTCGGGGCAACAGCGGCTGTTCAGGCTGTTCGGCATTGGCTTTGGTGCCTAGCCCGGTCGATGGTCACGCACCGAGAGCGTTTCAGGCCTTCCGCCGTAACGGATGCCGCGATCGGGGTGCACCAGACCCATTATCGAACGCGCGTGTCACAACCCCCCAGGCCGGTTTTGAGACGACGCGCGCATGACGCCGTGCCCAAAAGTGATGGTAGCAAGGCTCGGGCCAACGGGATATGCATTGCCGAAAGGCAACTGGTGAAGATATCCGTTGCTTCTGCCCGGAAAAACAGGCGGAGAAGTGCTTATTGGTGCGGCATTGGCCGTGGACACAGGTGCCTTGGCTGAGCAAAGGTTCCGAGAGAGGTCAGGGAGACTTGAGATGACTGAAATCGTCACAGCCGGCATTCTGGTGATCGGCGACGAAATCCTGTCCGGACGCACCAAGGACAAGAACATCGGGTTCATTGCCGAGTACCTGACCAATATCGGCATCGACCTGAAGGAAGTGCGTGTCGTCGCCGACGATGAGACCGCCATCATCGAAGCACTGGACGCGCTGCGCGAGCGCTACACTTACGTGTTCACGACCGGGGGGATCGGCCCAACCCACGATGACATTACCGCCGACAGCGTGGCAAAGGCCTTCGGGGTCAAGATCGACCATCATCCCGATGTGGTGGCGCGGTTCAAGGAGCGTTTTGGAGCCGACCTGAACGAGGCCCGGCTGCGCATGGCGCGCATTCCTGATGGGGCGGAGTTGATCTCGAGCGCGACCATTTTGGCGCCGGGGTTCAAGCTCGGAAATGTCATCGTGATGGCCGGTGTGCCTTCGATCATGCAGGCGATGATGGACATCATTTCGCCGAAACTGAAATCGGGCGTGCGGATGCTGTCGGAGTCGGTGCGCGCCAATGCGCGCGAGGGGGACATCGGCGGGCCGCTGCGCGACATCGCCGCAAACCATCCCGACACCAGCATCGGCAGCTATCCGTTTCTTGACGAAAACAGCAAGCCGAACACCAATATCGTGGTGCGGTCACGCGACGCCGGGAAGCTGCGCGCGGCGATGACTGACGTCGAGGCGATGCTGGCGGGGCTCAAGGTCGCGCGGTAAGACCCCGTGAACGATAGGATACGATCTCGATGAAGGATGAGACCCCGCGCAAGCCATTTCCCGTGTCATGGGATCAGTTTCATCGCGATGCCCGCGCTCTGGCGTGGCGGCTCAACGGTGTGGGGCCGTTCCATGCCCTTGTGGCGGTCACCCGTGGCGGGCTGGTGCCGGCCGCGATCATCGCGCGCGAGATCGGCATGCGGATGATCGATACGGTGTGCGTGGCGAGCTATAACCACACGGCACAGGGCGAGCTGCAGGTTCTGAAGAACGTCTCCGACACCGTGATGAAGCTCGGAGGGGGCACGGGGAAGGGCGTGTTGGTCGTCGACGATCTCGTCGACACCGGCAAGACCGCGCGCGTTGTGCGCAACCTACTGCCGGACGCGCACATCGCCGCGATCTACGCCAAGCCGCTGGGCAAGCCGCTGGTTGACACCTTCATCACGGAAGTGTCGCAGGACACCTGGATCTTCTTTCCCTGGGATACGGGGTTGTCGTTCCAGCCGCCGATCCGCGACGGAGCGGCTTGAGCGTTGCACCTCGCCCCGTAAGCACGAGGCGAGGGTGATGTCGCATCGGAACGCATTCGACATCGTTCGGCATCGGAGATACTGGTCAACCCCAGAGTTGGAGCCGGCGCAGGTTGATGAGCCAGCGCGCCGGCGCTCTGCAGGCCGAGCGCCACCGCGGCGGCGAAAATCCGAATCTTGATAGTCCGAGCCCTGATCACGATGAATCCCCATCCAAAATGCGATGGGGCCGCGAACGCGGCCGCATCGGCCTTTCGTCGCAGCCCCATGCAACAGGGTTCAATCTGACTGAGGATTGTTACGCCAGTTTTTCACGCGCCAGCTTTGCACCCGCACCCAGCGCACGAAGCTTGGCCTCGGCGATGTCGCGGCGCATCGGGGCCATGCCGCAATTCGTGGTGGCGGTGATCCGCTCCTTCGGCACGAACTTCATCACGGCCTCGATCACCTTCACCACATCCTCCGGTGTCTCGACCGTGTCGCTGGCGACATCGATCACCCCGGCCTGCACGACCTTGTTCTTGAGCAAGCCGAGAAGCTCCAGCGGGACGTGCGAATTGCGGCACTCGATGGCGACCTGCTGAATAGGGCTCGCGTCGATGGCCGGGAAAATCTGCTCGTATTGCCGCCATTCGGTGCCGAGGGTTTCCTTCCAGTCGGTGTTGGCCTTGATGCCGTAACCGTAGCAGATGTGAACGGCGGTCTGGCAGGTGAGACCCTTGGCGGCGCGGGTCAGGGCTTCGATGCCCCATTCGTTCACTTCGCTCATGTAGACGTTGAAGGCGGGTTCGTCGAACTGGATCATATCGACGCCGTCGGCCTGAAGTGCCTTCGCTTCCTCATTGAGCAGATCGGCGAACGCGAACGCCATCTTGACCCGGTCGCCGTAGAAATTGTCGGCGATGGTGTCGATGATAGTCATCGGGCCGGGCATTGTGAATTTCAGTTTGCGCGTCGTGTGTCCGCGGGCGGCGCGGGCTTCGTCCGCGTGGACGCGGCTTTTCAGTTTGAGCGGCGCGACGACCTGGGGCACCATCGCCTTATAGCGGTCGTTGCGGATTCCCATTTCGACCTTGTGCGCGAAGTCGATGCCTTCGACCCGTTCGAGGAAGCCGTGCACGAAGTGCTGCCGGGCCTGTTCGCCTTCGGTGACGATGTCAATGCCCGCGTCTTCCTGGATCTTTACGGCCAGCAGCGTCGCATCGCGCTTGGCGTTGGTGAGTTCAGCGCCCTGAAGCTTCCATGGCGCCCAGAGCGTGTTGGGCTCGGCCAGCCACTCGGGCTTTGGCAGGGAGCCGGCGATCGTCGTTGGAAACAGCATGGCGTATCCTCTCATTGATTGGCGCGACTATCTGCCATGTCCGGCGTGTTTCATACAAGATGTTCGTGCTTGCGGGATGGAATGTCACCGTGGCCGGGACTAGTGTCCTAAATCCGGAGTTCTCCTCATACTGCAGCGCACTTGTAGCGAACTTCGGAAAGCCGCCAGGCCGCAAAACAAATGCAGCAGGAAACGCCATCATGATCGAATTCTTCTTCGACTGCTCCAGCCCGTGGACTTATCTCGCGTTCCACAACATCCAGCCTCTGGCGAGGGAGCTTGGCGCTGAGATCACCTGGAAGCCGTTTCTGGTCGGCGGCGTTTTCAACACCGTGAATCGCAGCCAGTATGAGGCGCGTGAGCGCCCGGTCCCGGCCAAGCAGACCTATATGTATAAGGACCTCGCGGATTGGTCGCGCCTTGCCGGGATCAAGATCAAGATGCCGCCAACGCTGTTTCCAGTGAACAGCGTCAAGGCGATGCGCGGCTGCCTCTGGGTGCAGCCGCAGGGTAAACTTATTCCGTTTGCAACCGCGGTTTTTGAAGCCTATTGGAGCGATGATCAGGACATCTCGCAGGATGCTGTGCTGACGAAGATCTGCGAGCGGGTCGGGATCGATCCGCAGCAATTCCTTGCCGGCATCGGCGAGCAGTCCATCAAGGATCAGCTCAAGGCCAATACGGACGAGGCGATCCAGCGCGGTGCGTTCGGATCGCCGACCATCTATGTCGACAAAACCGACATGTATTTCGGCAACGATCGCCTGCCGCTGATCCGCGAAGCCTTGATGCGGAAGAAGTCAGCCGCCTGATGGTCAGAGCTGTCGTCTGTTGCGAGCTTGGCGCGCCCGAAGTTTTGCGCCTCGAGACTGTTGCCCCCGCTGCGCTCGCGTCTGGACAGGTCCGTGTGGCCATCCATGCGGCCGGAATCAATTTTCCGGACATCCTCATGGTGGCCGGGCAATATCAGCTCAAGCCGCCGCTGCCGTTCATCCCGGGCATGGAGGCGGCAGGCGAGGTGATCGAGATCGCGGACGCGCCCGGAGTTGGCATCGGCGACAAGGTCATCGTGAAGGCGCGCTTCGGGTGTTTTGCGGACGAGATATTGGTCTCTCCGGATCAGCTCGTCCCGTTGCCTGCAACGTTCGACTACGCGCAAGGCGCCACCTTTTTGGCCGCACACGGCACCGCGTACCATGCGCTGGTGGATCGCGCGCAGATCAAGCCAGGCGAAGTCCTCCTGGTGCACGGCGCGGGCGGCGGGGTCGGGCTTGCCGCCGTTGAACTCGGTAAGGTGCTGGGCGCAACGGTAATTGCAGCGGCTTCGAGCGAAGAGAAGCTGGCCGTCGCGAAGCAGCGAGGCGCGGATCATACGGTGCTCTACTGCCGCGAACCTTTCCGCGACGCGGTCAAGCGCATCACCGAGGGGCGCGGCGCCGACGTCGTGTTCGATCCGGTGGGTGGCGAGATCTTCGAGCAGAGCCTGCGCTGCATCGCCTGGGGAGCTCGTCTTCTCGTGGTCGGGTTCACCGGCGGCACCGGCAACGCGCGCACCAATCTCGTCTTGATCAAGGGCGCGAGCGTGCTCGGCGTGCGGGCGGGCGAGGCTGTGCGGCAAAATCCGTCACTCGGCACAGCGCGTCAGGAAGCGCTTTTCCGTCTTGCAAACGAAGGCCGCATCAGTCCCAATATCTCGCATCGCTTGCCACTGGAAGGTTACGCTGCGGCGATGCGCCTGTTGATGGACCGCCGTGCCATTGGGCGCGTGGTGCTGATGACGTGATATCTAGGCGTTGCGGTCGTTGTTATTAAAATGGCCTTGCCGAAGAAATGCGATCGTTTGCTCGATCGCTGGTAGATGCCTGATCAACCACGGATGGGAGGCATTGACGACGATATGGTCGGACATTCCTTCGATTTTTGTGCCTGCGATGGTCACGCGTCCGTCGTTCGGTCCCGCGAGAAAAAATGACGATGAGATGGGATCAATCGATCGATTGCCTGCGATAATGCCGACAGGATAGGCGGTCGGCCGAAGGAGCGCTTCTGTCGCTTCGTCCCGTATCGTGACGAGCTGTTGTCCGGCCGGTCCAAAAAACATGCGATAGCCGACGAAATTCTTGAGGTGATCGGCAATCTCGCTTCCGCCATTGGGAGTGCCGAGCATCACGACGCGGCCAAGACGCTTGGGCGGGTGGGTGGTGAGATAGGCCCGTGCCAGCAGGCCACCCATGGAGTGGCAAACGAAATGCGTTGCTCCGTCAACTGTCCCGGAAAAGTCGGTGATCGCCGAATGAATATCCTCAGCAAGCTCTTCGAGCCGCTTGCGGCGGCTCGCATAGTCGACATTCAGCGTGCTGAAACCGGCGGCCTCGAGCGCGTGTTGCATTTTGTTCATGGAACGAAACGTCCGGCTGATGCCATGCAGGAGGACAACGCCGTCTTTGGGCTGATTCGTCCGCGCAGCAACCATGATGATAGCGCTATTTGTAGTCCCGTTCCGTCCACCACGGGAAATAGGATGGCATGTCCTGCGAGACGGTTTGCTTGAAGTCGGCAGGACGTTTCTCGAGAAATGACATCACGCCCTCGCGCACGTCGGCGGATGCGCCGCGCGAATAGATGCCGCGACTGTCGATCTTGTGCGCTTCCATGGGATCGTCAGCGCCGAGCATGCGCCACATCATCTGCCGGATCAGCGCAATGGAGACCGGCGCCGCATTGTCGGCGATCTCGCGCGCGATCGCACGCGCTGTCGGCAGCAATTCATCTGCCGGCACGACCTTGCTGACGAGACGGCCTTCCAGAGCCTCCTGCGCGGGAAACACCTTGCCGGAATAGCACCACGCCAGCGCCTGCGAGATGCCGACGATCCGCGGCAGAAACCAGCTCGATGCAGCTTCCGGGACGATGCCGCGCCGGGCAAACACGAAGCCGAAACGCGCATCCTCAGATGCGATGCGGATATCCATCGGCAGTTGCATGGTGACGCCGATGCCGACGGCCGCACCGTTGATCGCGCCGATCACCGGCTTGAGGCTCTTGAAGATGCGCAACGTCACGCGGCCGCCGCCATCGCGCACCGCGTCGTCGCTCCATTCGACTTCACCGTTGGGGCGGAGGGGCGCGGTTTTATGATCGGCCCGTGCCGCGCGGTCGAATGTCTTGCCGCCTTCGGAAAGATCGGCGCCGGCACAGAAAGCGCGGCCTGCGCCGGTGACGATGATGGCGCGGACACTGTCGTCGGCATCCGCCGCGTCGAATGCTGCGATCAATTCATCCCGCATGACCGGGGTAAACGCATTCATCTTGTCCGGGCGGTTCAGCGTGATGGTCAGGATGTTGTCCTGGATCTCGTATTTGATCGTTGTGAAACCGGTCGTTGCCTGTGCCATCGCGAATCCTCCGTCTTGATCTTGCGCCCGTCCACGCGAGCGGAACGACAGCTCGCGGAGAGCTGCAGCCTGTCATCCGGGGCGGCGTAAATCCATCCCTAGCGGATTTGAAGGCGGATAACGTCACGATATTCGCAATGATGGGTACAAACCGGCTTTCAGTCGCGCCCCGGGCGGTGCTACAAGGCCCGCACGCGGACGTGGCGGAATTGGTAGACGCAAGGGACTTAAAATCCCTCGATGGCAACGTCGTGCGGGTTCGATTCCCGCCGTCCGCACCAGTCTTTCGATGGGCCGTCCATCTTATTTAGACCCAGACCCGTGCGAGGTTTTGTCTCAGGCAAGCGACCTAAAGGTCGTGCTGTGCACCTAGCCTGTCGGCGAGGCATCGCGTCACGGCAGCAAAATCTTAAAGCAATCCCCAAAGGATCACGGTGTTGACCGATAGCGCCGCGGTCAGGACGAGCGTCACGGGCAGGAGCATTTGCTTTCCTTTCGACCGATAATTGTTCTCGACGAAGGCATGCCGCGATTCCATTGCGGGAGTCTCGGCCTTTATTTCCGCCATGCGTGAGGGCCGTTTACCTTTGATTCAGGACTCGCCCACGCCAGGGCGATATCCTCAGAGAATCGAGCCGGTAAGGCTGTGCCGATGGGACTTGAAATCTCGCGGTGGCAATGTCATGCGATTTCGATTCGCGTCGTCCGCACCACACAATCAACACGAAGATCATGGAATGCCGGTGAATGGTTGAATGTCCAAATAGTCCCGGTCGAACGCTGCGCCGCGGACCATCATCTTCGTTGAGTGCTGGTCTTACGCTGGCTGCTATGGGCGTCGTCGCAATGACGCTCGGCGGCTGTGCGTCCGCCGGGTCGAGCATGTTCGTCGATCCAGCGAAGTACTCGCTCTACAATTGCCAGCAGCTTGCGACGGCCCGCGCCAGCGCAAATACGCGTGTCGTCGAACTGGAGAGATTGATGGCGAAGGCGGAAACGGGGGCCGCCGGTGGCCTCGTATCGGGTCTTGCTTATCAGTCCGACTACGTAACGGCACGCGCGCAGCGTGATCAGATCGATGAAAAAATGGCCCACGACAATTGCAGTGCCACCAGTGCGCCCGCAGTGACAACGACGCCTGCAGCGCCGGCTGAACCGCCGGCAAAGCGAAGGCGCTGAGAACGGATCAAGGCGTTCGCCAGTTATAGATCCAGTCCTGCCGTGAGAGCAGGCGCGATCCACCCAGAGCTTTGATCACCTGATCGCGGGCAAAGCCCATCGGGCCGCCCAGGTGATAAATTTGCCCGGTCTGGCGCGCGGTGCGTTGCGCGCGCGTCACCCGTGGCGCCCGGAGTTTGGCATATTGGGTGAACGCGCTGCCCACGTTGCCTTGCGCGTCCGCCAGACACTTCGCGATGACCATGGCGTCCTCCATCGCCATCCCGGCGCCTTGAGCGACGAACGGCAGCATGGCGTGCGAGGCGTCGCCCAGCAATGCGATGTTGCCCTTGCTCCATGCGCCGCCATCCGGCATCGCGAACAGCGCCCATTTCCGCCAGCTGTCCACGGCGCCGATCATCATGCGCGCGGAGATCGGCCATCGGGGGGCGGAGAAATGATTGGTGATCTCGACGACGTCACCGGGTTCGCTCCAGCCCGGACGGCTCCATTGGCCGGACGTAATGGCAACGACATTGATGCGCTGTCCGCCGGCCATCGGGTAAGCGACGATGTGGGCATTGGTCCCCATCCAGAGCTGGACGCGCCCCATGGTGAATTCCCGCGGGAGTTGTTTCGCCTCGATGGTGCCGCGCCATGCGATGCGGCCGGTGAATTGCGGCCGGACCTCCGGAAATATCTGGTGACGGACGGTCGACCACACGCCGTCAGCACCGATCAGCGCGAGCGCCGGCTCCTGGTAGCGAGCGGCTCCTTTGCGCTGGACGACCGTCACGCCCTTCGGATAGGTGGCGACATCCTCAAACTGTGCGCCGAGCCGGAGGTCGATGTCCGGGTGATCCGCCACGCGGGTCAGCAGGGCGGATTGCAGGTCCGCTCTGCGGACAATCCAATAGGGGCCGCCGTAGCGGAGGATCGCCGCCGCACCCAGGGGGATGCGGCCAATCTCCCGGCCGGTCCGGGCCGTGGTGATGCTGATCGCATCGGGGGCAATCACATGGGGCGCAAGAAGGGATTCCAGGCCGAGTTCGATGGCCAGACGGCTGGCATTGGGGGAGAGCTGCAACCCCGCACCGGCTTCCTCCAGCCGCTCAGTGCGCTCCATGATGACGACGCGGAACCCTTGTCTGGCAAGCGCCAGGGAGGCAGTCAGGCCTCCAATGCCGGCACCAGCAATGACGACGGTGCGCGAGGTGGCCACAAGGGCCTCAGGTCACCTTGTCCTTCACGACGCATTCCGGAGGACGTGCCGAGCCCGGGGCGATATCGGCCGCGTAGCGGTAGAGGGTCGAGCAATACGGGCAGATGATCTCATTGTCGTCGCCGAGGTCGAGGAACACATGCGGGTGGTCGAAGGGCGGATTGGCGCCGATGCACATGAATTCACGCGAGCCGATTTCGATGATGGCCACGCCTGCATCGTTTTGAAAGTGGGGAACGACGTGATCCGCCATTTTAAGTCACCTTGAGATCCAAAAATCAAATCCAAATGCTCATATGCAGGAGTGGCACAGCTCACCCTGTGTCACCGGCCCGCACCATACTGAGCGATGCAACGAATTCATAGGTCGCGGCTCTGGATTCGTCCAATCCGCGATAAAGTCGTTATGTGGATTCGACACAATCCCGCCGCTTTGGGAAAGCCCTTCTTTCGTTGGGGAGGTTGTGTCCGAAAAGCGGCATCCCATCTGAATGCAATCGGCGGTTTGGGTCGGCGAAAGCGATTGGAGTTGCAGTTCGCAATGAGAACGTCCTGGCGCATCGGAGTGGCACTGGCGGGGGCGGCAGCTGCGGTTGCCGTGTTTGCCGTCGTGTGGCCACGCGCGCATGACGCTGCAGCATTGCTCCTGGCGCAGGATGACCCAGCGGAATTGTCGGATCTCCAGCTTGGTGCCGTCTTGCGAGACCGCCAGAACTCCATCGTGGAGAACGTGACGGCAGCGTTGGACGCGGGCGACGTGGACCTTGCAAAAAGTTTCACGGATTTGGCAAAGGACAGGGATATTCCGCTTCCCGCCGGGATGTCGGAGCGCGTCGACGCTGCCCTTGCAGCGGAAAATTCAACCGCCGGTGTGGCGCGGCGGTTTGCCACCGGTCTGGTGACAGGCGAGGCCAATGACGCTGCCAGCCTTTCGGGAACGGTCACGGGTGACCTGTTTGTGTTCGGCGACATTCGTGACGTGGTCCGCGAGGGCAAGCGGCTTGCCATGGGCGAGGACGCTGATCGTTTGGTGCTTGGGCTTGCCGGTGCGGGGCTTGCGGTGACCGCCGCAACCTACGTTTCGGCCGGTGGTGTTGCACCTGTTCGCGCGGGCCTCTCGATGGTGAAGGACGCCCGTAAGTTGGGGCGTTTGGGAACGGGCCTTACTGAATGGGCAGGCCGTTCCGCGCGCGGCGTGGTGGATGCTCCGGCACTACAGCAGGCCGTGGCAACGGCGTCGATCGCGCATCCTGGTCAGGCCATCGCTGCCATGAAGGCTGCTTTCAAGGCAGAAAAGGCAGGTGCTCTCGTTCGCCTTGCCAAGGATGTTGGTCGTGTGAGTGAAAAAGCAGGCACACGCGGTGCGCTTGATGTGCTGCGGATTGCCGACGGTCCAAAGGATGTCGCGCGCGCAGCGCGCCTCGCTGAAAAGAAAGGAAGCCAGACGCGCGCCATTTTGAAAATACTTGGCCGTGGTGCGCTCCTGCTCGCCATGGGAGCTTTCAATCTCGCATGGTGGATGTTTGCAGCGTGCTTGGCTGTGTTCGGTTTTCTGTCGTCGATCAAATCGGCAACAGAGCGGATCACGCTCTCGTGGCTGCAGCGGTCAAGACGCAAGCGCGTGCTGCGAGATGTGGTGGTGGCGCAAACACCAGGTCCGATACAGGCCATTTAGGGTGCTGGCGGTCCCGGTCACGCTGGGCTAAACTCCATCTTCTTTCCCAATTGTCCCGCTTTAAGACGATCCCCCAACAAAAAATGGAATAAGTGATGCCGAGCTTTCACAACGGCTCCGTGGAAATTTCGTATCTTGATGAAGGCGAGGGTGATCCGATCGTGCTCGTGCACGGCTTCGCTTCCACCAAGAACGTCAACTGGGTGTATCCGACTTGGGTGTCGACGCTCGCAAAAGCGGGACGGCGCGTCATTGCGCTCGACAATCGCGGGCATGGAGAGTCGAGCAAGCTCTACGATTCCGAGGAATATCACATCGGCACAATGGCGGGCGATGTGCGCGCATTGATGGATCACCTCGACATCGCACGCGCGGATATGATGGGCTATTCAATGGGAGGGCGGATCACCGCTTATCTGGGTCAGCGCAATCCGGAACGTTTACGATCAGCCATTCTCGGCGGCATCGGGATGGGCCTGATCGAGGGCGGCGGCCCCGGCGAAAACGTTGCGACGGCACTGGAAGCGGACTCGCTCGACGATGTCACCGATCCGATGGGAAGGACTTTCCGCGCATTTGCAGATCAGACCCGCTCGGATCGCAGGGCGCTGGCGGCATGCTTGCGAGGTTCGCGCCGCCTGATGACGCGTGAAGAAACTGCAGCAATCAGCGTTCCAACATTGATTGCGGTCGGTACGACCGACGATGTCGCCGGATCGTCACATCGCTTGGCGGAGGTGATACCAGGCTCGCAAGTGCTTGATATTCCAAACCGCGACCACATGCGTGCGGTGGGCGACCGCGTTTATAAGGATGGCGTGATGGAGTTTTTGGCAAATCGACCCTAGTGTGGCGTCTCGCCATTGCCGACCTGTCTTGCGGCTGGTCTCTTATCGGCAATTGCGAGACAGAAGCCACACTAGCATTTTGATTTTGCTAGTGTCCTTTCGTCTCCGAATAACCGTGCGAATGCGCCGCAAACCGGTCGGTTATTCGGAGACGGGACACTAGAACAACAGGGTAGAATATTATTCGCCCGTCAACCTTGCGGGCATTGCGGCCTTTCTTCGGCCGATTATGTGGTAATATCTTCCCAAAGAGATCAGCCGGATATCACCATGGTCAAGCATCAACTCGATACGAAGTCCACGCTCCAGACTGTCGACCCAGTCTGGACACGCATTCGCGACGAAGCCGAAGAAATCGTTCGGCGCGAACCGGAGTTGGCGACGTTTATCTATTCGACGGTGTTGCATCATGACCGGCTCGAAGCAGCGGTCGTTCATCGTATCGCCGAGAGGCTTGATCATTCCGCTTTGTCCGGCGACCTGATCCGTCAAGCCTACAACGAAGCAATCCGCGAGGAGCCCGATCTCGGCAACGCCTTCCGTGCTGATCTGGTGGCGGTGTTCGATCGTGATCCGGCGACGTCGCGTTTCATCGACCCGCTGCTTTACTTCAAAGGCTTCCACGCGATCCAGGCGCATCGTCTGGCGCATTGGCTTTATAATCAGGGCCGCAAAGATTTCGCGTTCTATATCCAGAGCCGCGCGTCTGCTGAATTCCAGACCGACATCAATCCTGCGGCCAAGATCGGTCGCGGTATCTTCCTCGATCATGCCACCGGTTTTGTCGTTGGTGAAACTGCAATCATCGAGGACGATGTGTCCATTCTTCACGATGTGACGCTTGGTGGTACGGGCAAGGAAAACGAGGACCGCCATCCGAAAATCCGTCATGGCGTCATGATCGGCGCAGGTGCGAAGATTCTCGGCAATATCGAGATCGGACATTGCGCGCGAATTGCCGCCGGCTCAGTGGTTGTTAAGCCGGTCCCGAACAACGTGACAGTTGCGGGCGTGCCAGCGAAGATCGTCGGTGAGGCAGGTTGCGCCGAGCCGTCACGTACGATGAACCAGATGCTCAACGCGCTCGGCACCTGATATCACAGGGTTCTCGATTTTCTTTTGAACGGCAGTTCACGGGCTCTGGCGTGTCGCGCTGTCCCGCATTAAAGCTATCGCAAATACCGATAACCAGGAGATGCACGTGGACGTTCAAGAAGTCAGGAAGCTCGACGCTTATCTCAAGCGCCTGTTCGGGAATCCAAAAATCCGCGTTGTGCCACGCCCCAAGAAAGATGACTCGGCCGAGGTCTACATCGGCGAAGAGTTCGTCGGCGTGTTGTTCGTCGACGACGAGGACGATGATCGGTCCTATCAGTTCCAGATGGCGATCCTCGAGACCGACATCGAAGAAGAAGTCTGAGAGCGTCTGGCTGGTACGCTCGAGCGTGCCAGCCTACCAGGCATCTCGCGATAGTTATGTCGTGATGAGATCGCCCCTAGCTCCGCGGCGTCCGCATTGTATTGATAATCTGGTCCATGGCGCTGGAGACGTTGCGCCACTGCGAGAGCCAGTCACGCGGAAAGCGGAAGGTGAGATCCGCGCCCTCAATGCGCTTCTCGCTTAGGCAGATGCCAGGCGTCGCAGCGTCACGTGTACATCGCGCGATGAGCTGAGGCGTTTCACTGTAAACGAGATCCTCGCTGGCGTAGGGGGTGTGGTCGCGGAATGCCCGCATGTCGAGACCATCCTCGACGCGTTGGGCATTCGGATCGAGATAACGCGGATAGATGGTTTTCAGGCGTTCGTCAGGTGACATCGTATCGTGATGAGCGGCAATCGATAGAAAAATGCGGTCGATTGCCGGGAGATTCTGCTCCACAGTCTCCGCACTGACATGGCGCGGCGCGTCCGGCGGATTCAACGACGGATAGACAAACGCGAGATCGACGCGTTCTTGTGGACCTGTGCGCTTCTGGATTTTCACGCGAATGGCTTTGGTCGGAACGTTGAACAAAGTATTGCCGATGCTGATCGGCAAGCGCGACGGATCGCCCGCTTTTTCCAGGTTCCAGGTTGGCCACAGCAAATAGGTCACGACGCTGACGGCTGCGGCCCCAATTCCCCCCATGACGAAGAACGGTGCGAGAAGACTGCGCTTGACGCGGCGCGGGGCGGGCCTCGGGTTTGAGGTCGGGGAATACAGGGCCATGAAACAACAAGAACTTTCCGTACAGGCGGCTGGGACCAGAGGCCGCGAATCGGCGCCGAGTATGCCACGGAGATCGTGTTTTCCATGAGGTCCGTGGAAGTCATTGCGCGGGGGCGCCCCGCGTCCGTTAACCTTTCTTTAAGGATAAGGTGGCGGCCGCTGCGGCATTTTGCGAGCGTAGTGCGCGAAACCGAGGCCTGACGGTGCGCCGGAACCAGGTCGGTCCCAGTCATCTCGTGTGTTGGAAGTCTCCGATGTCGCCCGAAGCGTTCAATTCGTTTTTCGCAGTTCTCGTTGGCTTCGCGCTCGCAGGGGCTTTGACGAGCGGCTATCAGGCCTTCGTACAGCGGCCTGCCGGATTTGGCCTGCTGTCCCATGAGGCGACCGCCAAGGCGGTTGCAGCGGTACCTTTCCTGGTGTTCGCGGCGCCTTTCATCATCATGCGCAACACTGTTCGCGGCCGTCAGCTTGAAAGCCGGCGCTTCGAATTTGTGATGATGGCGACAATTATCGCCGGATTCTGGAGCATGATGTCGGGCACGTTCCTGATCATGCTGCTGGAAGCCTCCGGCCTCATTGCCTAGCTCTCGCCAGAGCCGGTCCATTCATGGCATTGTCGATTTGGTGTCCCGCGTCTCTCACGCGAACCCAATCCCAATTCGCCTGAAACGTGCTGACCGGAGACAGTGAATGTCGCTCTACGAACTTGACGGAAAAGCCCCCGAGCTTCCCGCCGACGGACAATATTTCATCGCCGAAACCGCAACCGTCATCGGCAACGTACGCTTGAAAAGCAAAGCGAGCGTCTGGTTCGGTTCGGTGCTGCGCGGCGACAATGAGCTGATCGAGATCGGCGAGGGATCCAACGTGCAGGACAACTGCACATTTCACACGGACCCCGGCTTTCCGCTGACCATCGGGAAGAACTGTACCATCGGGCACAATGTGATCCTGCACGGTTGCACGATCGAGGATGGCGCCTTGATCGGCATGGGCTCGATTATCATGAACGGTGCGCGTATCGGCAAAGGCTGCATCGTCGGCGCAGGCGCGATCATTACCGAGGGCAAAGAGTTTCCGGAGCGCTCACTTGTCGTCGGCGCTCCCGCAAAGGTGATCCGCGCTTTGACGCCGGAGCAGGTGACTGCGTTGACGCAAGGCGCGCCGCACTATGTTTCCAACAGCAAGCGCTTCAAGGCGGGGCTGAAGAAGATCGGCTGACACGTCCGGAGCCGCCTTTGTTCATCAGCGCAAGTATCCCTCCAAAATGGTGCGGCCAGCCCTGGGGGAGAGCTGGCCGCGCACGAACCGGTCTGGGACGGGGAGGGGTGGGGATATGACCGGCCGTGTATCTCCGTTGGTCTTCTTTAAGGTTCAGCGCGCGCTTGCAGTCGCAACAGCTGGACGGTTGTCTCCAAGCGAGACCCAGGTATTCTGATCGGTCTGCGACTGCCGCTTCACGAAGCGATAGCCGGTGTCGGTCCAGGCCACGATGTCCTCGTTCTGATTGTCGAGGATGAACTCACCTTTGTCAGACTTCACGGTCAGAACTGCGTGGCCTTCGCCTTTCTTGTCGCGCACCACAGTGATCAGGAGAGCCTCGCGCGGCCATCCGGCATCGATCAGCATCTTGCGCTTGAGCAGGACGTAGTCCTCGCAGTCGCCATATCCGTCCGTCGGATACGACCACTTCTCGATGACACCCCAATGATCCTGATCGGTAATGGGCTTGACGGTGTCATTGACCCAGCGATTGACGCGCACCAGGTCCTTCCAAGCGGCTTGCGTCATCACGATGTCGCGGGCCTGTGTGGCGCCGCCCCGGCAATCGCCTGGATGATCGGCGCAGAATTCGACCCAGCCGATCGGCGAACGTGCTGTGTCGCCTAGGCTTGCATAAAGGACCCGTTCGCCTGCCGCGTGTGCGGCTGCAGTCATTCCGATGAGGCTGGCAACAATTGCCAAGCCCAGTCCCTGTCCACGTATTGAGAACATTGTGGCCCCCTTGTTTTTGTTGGGGCCATCATTCCCACAAAGGCTTTGCGGGCCGGCTAAGTGCGCCAAGTAGAATTGAAGCAATTACAAGTAAAAGTCGGACATAAATCGATCTTTATTTGAATAGAACAAGCATAAAATTTGAAATACTTGGATTTGATTCAAATTTTATCTAATATCAATTATGCCATTGATATTACTGGTGGTTTTCAAGAACGGCTGCTTCTCGGTCGCCGGTCTTTACATGCCCCAAAATGCATCAAGGCGATATCCGGGTGCGGATATCGCCTTGAGAGGACTGCAAAATCAGAAGTTGGTAACCGCGGCTCTTTACCGGGCGCTTACGTTGTCTTCGACAGTGTCGGGAAGCTGCGCGTGAACGAACTCGATCGCAAAGCCTTCTTCGAGGTGCCGGACAACGCGAGACCGCACACGGCCGAGCGCAACCTGCTCGCCGACCGGGGGCCGCATTTCCGCTGCAAGGGCTGCGCCGGATAGGGAGAGGTCGATGATCCGGCATGGCATCGCGCGGCCATCGTCGAATTTGAGCAAGGCCATCGGATTCCGCGGCACGATGCGATCGTGGCGGCGGTCTTCCGGCAAATTGAGGATCTGGCGGTTGGCAAGCCACGTGAGCTGGGCCGCGAGCTTGTCGCGCTTGCGCGGTGTCGCGGCAACCGTCATGGCAAAACCATTGTCGAGCAGCCGGGTGATCTTGCCCTCAACGCGGCCGATGTGGTCCAGGTAGGCGACCACGCGTTCGCCCACATTGCCGATGCCGGGGGCAAGCATGGCAAGCCCGCCCGGCGACATATTGATGACCTGGCACGGAAATTCGCGCCGGTCCGCCAGCATATAGCGGCCGAGCAAATGCACCTTCACACGTTGAAAGCGCCTCCGTTCCTGAGCGGACGGACGAATTATTTGTCTTTGTACCAACGCCATCATCACACCGGTCAACCGATCGTTCGGTTTCGGTTAACCTTAGGATGCTCAGAGTTAATGGTGCGTTAGCGAAGCAGCGGGGGCAGTTTTGCCCGCGAGTGTCTCAATTCCGAAGTTCGCACAGGCTTGCGGCTTGCTCGGATGCGAACTTCTGAATCACAACACCAGGGTCAGAACTCATTCGTTGATCCAGAAGATGATTGCTGTGGCGATACAGATCTCGCTGAAGAAGGTATGCGCGCAGCGGTCGTAACGAGCTGAGATACGATTCACCGCTCGTGGCTATTGCGAGGCGATCCACCAAGTCGTCCCTGAGGGGTCTTGAACCCCGCCGCGCAGATCGTCGTCGTCCCGCTTTCTCTGTGGCTCCTGCACGACAGTCGCTCCGGCGGCAACAGCGCGGTCGAACACCGCCAAAGCATCCGGCACGTAAAGATGGATGTGCGGCGCGGCTGACCGCGCAGATGTAGCGCCACCACCAATCATCAAGACGCTGTCGTCGATCCTCACTTCAGCATGCATCAGCGAGCCGTCTGGTCGATCAAAACGGCGCTGCAGAACCCCGCCGAATGCCTGTTCAACAAAACCAATCAGCGCGTCCCCATCCGAACAGATGATATACGGGCTCATCGAGGGATAGTCTTCAGGCTTCCAGGTCATCGCTGTCTCGTTCGATCAGTAGGGGAGCAATTGAGTAAAAGCTTAGACCGCTGAAATCCAACAACAACACTAGCCTGAAGCCGTCGTGCGGGGGACGCTCGGTTTATAGGTCCTGATCCTAGCTATCGAAAGCCTTCGTAAACGGTCAGCCCGCGCGCCACTGACCACTTGCGCAATGTTCGTGGTCCGCGTCGTTCCTGGCCGATATGTCTCCACGACGTCAGGCTGAGGTCCTTCAAGGCACTGTAGGCTTGCAACTCGCGTGGGCCGAACGGTACCAGCATTCCACTCATACTGATTGGCGCGTGCGAATGCGCGCTGAACGGCAGCAGCAGCAGCTCGAGATGGGCAAGTGACCCATCGGAGGCGCGCGCAGTGACACCTGCGACCGTCGCCAATGTTTCCTCGGCGACGATGCCGACAATGTCCTCGATGTCTTGCCTGCTCTCGTCACTAAACAGGCGTGTAAAGCTCTGGTTCTTGAGGTCACGGTCAAACAGGGCGCACACCCGCGTCCCTGCGACGCGGAATGGATGGGCTGCCGCAACGTCGTAAGACAACACGAAAGTGTCGCCCAGCAGGTGGCGGATGTCCTCCGGCGCAAGATCGCCGCGTTCCGGCGCAGCATCGCCGGCACGCTTTTCGTCCCAATAGCCGAAGAATTCACGGCTTGCAGGATGTTTCATGATCAAACCCTTGCCCCGCGCCTGGCCCGAAATGGGACAGTGGTGTCCCGCTTCAGGCGCTACGCGGCCCCTTGGTTGTTGTGCGGGAGGAGAGGTGCAGCGTCCATGCCTGAAGGCGGCAATAGACAGGGGTTTGTCTCGTTAACGTTAAATTTACCATGAGCTTTGTGAATAGGGGGAGCGCGGGTAAGGTTCTCGCACTCGATGTCGCCGGTCTTCTCCAGGGACTGGCGGTGGCAAGTCGAACTTTTGAGTTGAACTACAGGTGGCGGAAAACAATTTGGTCATTGCGCGGGGAGGGGTGGGGATTGCCCGAGCGCGTCAGCGCTCTTACTCGTAAGGCGCGCAAAAGACCGAAAGAACCGAAGGGAGGGCTCTCATCAGCCCTCCCTTTTCTTTTGCAATGCCTGGTTCCAGTGCTTGCGCCACACCGCCAAAGCCGCCTATCTCAGGGGGATAGCCGCCGCTTTGGACCCGTGTGCCCCTTGGATTCTCCAGACCCATCTCTTGAACCGGCCGAACCGCCTCGCGAGCCGATCCTGACCATTCCTGGTGCGATGACGTTGTTGCTTGTCATCATGGTTGGCATTCACGCCGTACGCGCCATGTTGCCGCTGGACGTCGACCAGGAAGTGATCTGGATGTTCGGCTTTGTGCCCGCACGTTACGACACGACGGTGCTGGCCGAGCAATTTCCGGGTGGATTTGGTGCGCAAATCTGGACATTTCTGACATATGCGTTCCTGCACGCCGACATCACTCACATTGCGTTTAATATGCTGTGGATGTTGCCGTTCGGCAGTGCGGTCGCCCGTCGCTTCGGGCCAGTGAGGTTCTTTGCGTTTTTCGCTGTTACGGCCATCGCAGGTGCCGTTGCGCACCTTCTGACCCATCAGCATCAGGTCGCACCCATGATCGGGGCATCGGCAGCGGTATCGGGAGCCATGGCAGCCGCTATCCGCTTTGCGTTTCAGCGCGGCAGCTTCCTCTCGTTCGGACGAGATGTCGCAACCGCCGCACATGTGCCGGCGCTTTCGCTGGCGCAATCGTTGCAAAGCTCCCGCGTGCTGGGCTTCCTTGCGGTCTGGTTCGGCCTCAACATCGTGACAGGCCTTGGTGCGATTGCCATTGGCGCCGGCACGCAAAGCATTGCATGGCAAGCGCATATCGGCGGATTTCTTGCAGGGTTGTTGTTGTTCTCGCTGTTCGATCCCGTGCCGCGGGCGATTGTGCAGGACAACCGTGCGGGTGCGCTGCCTCCGGCCGGCGGCCCTGATCTGCGCTGAGCAACCTAGCGGTCCGATTCTAGCATTCGCGTCCCGTTTGGGTAGGTATCTCTTGCGAATGTCAAATCCACTCCACTGGCTTGCAGCCTCATATCATTTGGGACATCATTCATTTGCGCCGAAACCGTTTCTCTTCGCGGATCGAGCGCAACCAAATTGATGCTGCGTTGTTTGACTCAAGAGCAAAAGGCCGCTGGCACAACCCAGGCGGCTATCTGGGGAGACGACAATGACGGTTCGAGCTGTTCTGGACACCAAAGGCCATCAGGTTGTCAGCGTATCACCGGACGCCAAGGTTTCGGCGGCGGTGAAAATTTTGTCCGAACGCCGCATTGGTGCGGTGCTGGTGATGAGCGGGCAGCGCATCGATGGCATTCTTTCGGAACGTGACGTTGTGCGCGTGCTTGGTGAGCGCGGGGCAAGCGTCCTCGATGAGCCTGTCCGCAATGTGATGACGCAGAAAGTCATCACCTGCAGGGAGGCGGATACGGTCGGTGCGATCATGGAGGTCATGACGTCGGGCAAGTTCAGACATCTGCCCGTTGTCGAGAACGAGCGGATTGTCGGCTTGATTTCGATCGGTGACGTCGTGAAATGGCGCGTTGCCGAATACGAGCGCGAGCAGGAAGCGCTCCACGACTACATCAAGACCGCCTGAGAAGATCGGCCGAGGAATTTTCGCGATAGCCGGCCTACGCCTTTAGGGCGAGGTCGGCTGCGCGGTGCCGGGCGGCTGGCTCGCGGTCGACGTGAGCAGATTGATCGCCTCTTGAATCGACTCGATGTTGCGTTCGGCGGCGCGAATGCCATGGCCGATGGTTTCTTCCGCACGATGGAAATCGAACCATCCGATGCGTCCGACGCGCGGCGAAATCAGGACATCCGGTGGATCACCAGCAAGGCGCGATCGCGTGATGCGGTCCTGCATGATATTGAATGCTTCGACCATCACGGTGGAAATCCCCGGCCGGCTGGCGCTGCCGAAGAATTCCCGCTTCACGGTCTTCTCTGCCGAGAAGAATTTTCCGAAGCCTCGTTTCTCCACCACCGGTTCGGCGGGCGCTTCGGGCTCCGCTGGCCGCTTGCCGTGGGCAGAAATGATGGTGCCGTGTCCGAAAACATCCGTGCTGACGTTGCAGGCGATGACGATCTCCGCACCGAGCGCACGCGCTGCCGAGACCGGCACCGGGTTCACGAGCGCGCCGTCCACCAGCCAGCGATCCTCGATCAACACTGGCTCGAAGATGCCCGGGAGGGCGTAGGACGCACGCACCGCATCGACGAGCGGCCCGTCGGTGAGCCAGATCTCGTGGCCGGTTTTGACCTCGGTCGAGACTGCAGCAAACTTCAGCGGAAGTTCATCGATCAGGATGCGGCCGAACGACGCTTCGAGTTGCGACGCAAGCTTACTGCCGCCGATCAGGCCGGAACCATTCAACCGGATATCGAGATAGCTGAAGATGTTGCGGGGCAGGAGGCTCTTCGCCCAGAGCTCAAGGGTGTCGAGATGGCCTGCGGCATAGGATGCGCCGACCACCGCACCGATTGAGGTGCCCACCACGATGTCCGGAACGATTCCGTTCGCCAGCAGGGTGCGCAAAATGCCGATGTGGGCGAAGCCGCGCGCGGCACCACCGCCGAGAGCCAATCCGATCACCGGCTTCTTCGTGACGCTGGTCTCTATTCCGGTTTTGCCGCGGGAGCCGCTCTGGCCGAACCCGATCAAACTTTCCAACACTGGCGGTCTCCCTGACAGCGACGACGGCGAATCGGCCGCACGCCTGACCAGGCCATTAAAGCGCGAAATGTGAATGATTGTGCCTGAACACACCCCACGCGTAATCAGAAAATGTGACTGAACGGCGACTTATGTTGATTTTGCAGAGATCAGGCGGCCCACAGGGGTTTTGATAACGCTCGTCAAGCGTGTTCTCAGGCTTGAATTTGCCTCGTTTTCAGTGAAAAACCAGCCGCATGACAATCCTCCGACATCATGGCCGGCCCGTCAGGCGTGTTGCGCGCCTGGCATGGCTGTTCGCGTTGTCATGTCTGGTGGTCACGCAACCTGCTGCGGCGCAGTTTTTCAGCGACAATCCGCCACCGGTTCCGCCCAACAATGTTCCCGAAGCTCCGACGCCGTCCGGCCCCGCCATCAGCCTTGCGCCGCCGTCGCCCGGCCCTGCGTCAACGCCCGGTCTGCCGGCAACGCTGACCCAGCCGCCGGTCACGACCGCGCCACCGCCAACGCCGACGACACAGGCGAACCTGCCGGGGCAGAGTGTGCTCGCCCTCAGCGCGCGCTTTGGAAAGGATCTTCCTGTCGTCAATGCCGGTATTATCTGGCGTGTTTATTCCGACAAGCCTGATGCAAACGGCGTATTTCAGCTTGTCCGCGAAGATCGCAGCGCGACGCCGAACATCGTTCTCGCACCGGGCGGTTACGTGATTCATGCTTCGCTCGGTCTCGTCAGCGCCGTGCGCCCTGTGACGCTGCGCCAGGAAACCTTGCGCGAGTCGTTCGAGCTTCCTGCGGGTGGTCTTCGCATTGAAGGCAAGGTCGGCAGCAGCAAGATCCCGCAAGGGCAGATCACGTTCTCGCTCTACAAAGGCAGTCAGTTCGAAGTCGGGGAACGTGCGCCGATCGCGCAAAACGTTGCGGCAGGCGATGTGCTGCTTGTGCCCGAAGGCGTCTATTACATCATCTCGAACTACGGCGACGCGAACTCGGTGGTGCGCTCGGATATTCGCGTGCAGGCCGGTAAGTTGACCGATGTGACCGTGACCCATCGCGCGGCCGTCATCACGCTCAAGCTCGTCAGTGACAAGGGCGGCGAAGCGTTGGCGAATACAGCGTGGTCTGTCATTACGCCCGCAGGTGACGTCATCAAGGAGTACAACGGTGCGTTTCCGCGTGTCGTGCTGTCCGAAGGCGAATATCGCGTGATCGCGAAGAACGAGGGGAAGGTATTCGAGCGCCCCTTCAACGTCTCGAACGGCGTGGACGGCGAGATCGAGGTTATCGCGCGATAAATTGTGTCGTGAAACTGTCATAGTTGCTAACCGCACTAACCATCGCTCGACTTATAACTTTCACAATCGCCGCATTCTCCCTATCCAGAAAACCTGTTTACGCGGATTTAAGTGGCGCGGCATTGGATGCTACGTAGACACGACAGGACGTCGCGTCGATCGGTAGAGGTGCGTTGTGGTTGCGGTCGAAAAAGTGTCACGGGCAGTGACCGGTTCGGACTCGGATAAATTTTCTGATGTCGCAGTCTTGCGCCGCAAGTGGCATGCAGCTCTCAAGCCGGAAACCAAGCTGCCCTCGTTTGAAGACGTGATGCTCGGCAGCCTTGGTCGCCTGTCCGATCACGTCATGCTCATCAAAGGCGTAGACTCCGACCTCGAAATCTCTCGCGCCGGCCGATACGTCGAAACCTGGCTGGATATGGAGGTGTGGGACACGCCTCTCACCATGCTGCCGCCAGACTGCGCGCTGATGCTGGAAGAGGCTGCGGCCAGTGCTTGTCGCAATGGCAAGCCGCATCTCACATCGGCTCATTGCGTACGTGACGGGCTGGTTCAGGCTTACGATATTTTCGCGTTGCCGATGACGTCGCGTTGGGGCGAAACGCTGGTTGGCGCGTATGTGAACGAACGTGGGCAGCAATACAATTTGCTCGATGCGATCTTCTACGCAACAGATGACGGTATTCTGTCACTGGCGACCATTCGCGATGCGCACGAGCGGCCGTTTGATTTCCAGATTGTCCAATTCAACCAGGGCACCGCAAAATTGCTAGGGGTTGAGGCGGATGAATTGCGCTGGCGTCGCCTGAGCACCGGCAGTCATGCGTTATGCTCGCCGGAGATCGTTGCGAAGCTGACAGCGGTCATTAGCAGCAATTGTGGCGACCAGTTCGAGGTGAGCGTTGGCTCCAATACCTTGAAGATCAATGCGGCGCCGGTAGGAGAACTGATTTCGATTTCGCTGACCGATGTCACGAATCTCAAGCGGCGCGAACAGTCGTTCCGGTTGTTGTTCGAAAGCAATCCCATGCCGATGTGGGTGTTCGACGCCGAGACGAAGGAGTTTCTCAACGTCAATGACGCCGCGGTGAAGCATTACGGCTATAGCCGCTCGGATTTCCTGACAATGAAGCTGCAGGACATCTGGCCTCGCGACGAGTGGGAGGAACACACCCGTGCACTGGGCTTGATTGGCGACGTCTATCAATCAGGCTCGAATTGGCGGCACCTGAAGGCGGACGGCAGCGAAATCGAGGTGCTGACGTTCGGGCGCCGCGTGCCGTTTAACGATCGTGATGCATTCCTTGTTTCCGCCGTGGACATCACCGAACGCCGAAAGGCGGAAGCTCGCGTCGCTTTCATGGCTCATCATGATGCACTGACCGGGCTGCCTAATCGTGTGCTGTTCCAGGAACGCCTGCAAAGCGACCTGGCGCGCACCAAGCAGATCGACAAGCGCATCGCGGTGCTGTGCATCGACCTTGATCTCTTCAAGCACGTCAATGATTCATTCGGTCATCCGATGGGTGACCGTCTCTTGAAAATGGTGGCGGAGCGGCTGGGAACAAACCTGCGCGCGACCGATCTCGTCGCACGGCTCGGTGGCGACGAATTCGCCATGATCCTCGAGATGGATTCCTCGCCCAATGAGGTCAGCCAGTTTGCCGCGCGCCTGATCGATAGACTGAGCGAACCTTACAGCATCGACAGCCTGGAAATCGTCATTGGTGCCAGCGTTGGTATTGCGATTTCGCCGGGCGATGGCAAGACCGGAGAGGACTTTCTGCGCAATGCAGACATGGCGCTCTATCGCGCCAAGTCCGAGGGCGGCGGCGTGCACCGCTTCTTCGAGAAGGACATGGACCGCGCGGCACAGAAGCGCCGGGACATGGAACTGGACTTGCGCTATGCGCTGGCGAACGACGAATTCGAACTCCACTACCAGCCACTGATCGATGTGTCCGAGAACCGCATTGTGGCCTTCGAGTCACTGGTGCGATGGAACCATCCGAAGAAGGGGATGATCTCCCCGGCTGATTTCATACCCGTGGCGGAAGATATCGGCCTGATTGTCCAATTGGGCGAATGGGTGTTGAAGGAAGCCTGCGAGCAGGCGGCGCAATGGCCTAAGGACATCAAGGTCGCGGTCAATCTCTCGCCAGTGCAGTTCCGTAGCCGCAATCTTGTCCCGGCAGTGATCGGGGCCTTGGCGCGCTCTGGACTGTCGCCATTCCGGCTGGAACTTGAAATTACGGAATCGATTTTCCTCGCGGAGACCGAAGCCAATCTCGCAACCTTGCATCAGCTGCGCGAACTCGGCGTCCGGATTTCGATGGATGACTTCGGCACCGGCTACTCGTCCTTGAGTTATCTCCGCAGCTTCCCCTTCGATAAAATCAAGATTGATCGCTCCTTTGTGCGTGACCTTGCCGATCGATCCGATTGCGCCGCGATCATCAGGGCAATTTCCGGCCTCGGCCGTAGCCTGAATATTTCGACGACCGCAGAAGGCGTGGAGACAGAGGATCAGCTCGATGCGCTACGGGCGGAAGGATGCACGGAGGTGCAGGGCTTCCTGTTCAGCGCGGCGAGGCCGGCGTCGGAAATTTCGGAGTTGATCGCGACGTTCGGCAAGCCGGCGTCGCAAGCCGCCTGATCATTCGCCGAACCGCGTGACGATTTCGTTCAAGGACGGGCGAGGGCGGTCCTCAATGGCGCGGTCCGATCGTCCGATGTGGATGAAGCCGGCAATTTTCTCTTCGGATTGCAAACCTAGAGCGGTGAGCACATCACGATCGAACGCGATCCAGCCAGTCAGCCAATTCGCGACGTAGCCAAGGGCATGGGCGGCGTGGACGATGTTCATCGCGCTCGCGCCGGCCGACAGTTGCTGTTCCCACGGCGGCACTTTGCGGTGCTCGGTGGTTTTGCTGACCACAGCGATGACAAGCGGGGCGTGAGCAAAGCGCTTTTTTTCGACGTCGACTTGATCCGGCGTCGCGGTGACGTTTTTCAGCCGGAAAATGCGTGCGAAAATCTCACCGGCCTTCATCCGCGCATCGTTCTCGAACACGATAAAGCGCCACGGGGCGATCTTGCCATGATCCGGCACGCGGGACCCGATGGTCAGGATCGTCTCGAGCTCCGCAGGCGAAGGGCCTGGACCGGTCATTTCCAGCGGCTTGAGCGAGCGGCGTGTCTTCAGAAGTTCGAGGGCGTCGGGCATTCGGGCTCCAGAGCGCGGGATGGCTGCAGTCTTGTTCAAATATCGGCATGCAATAGCGGATGGCAAGGCAAAGAGCTTAAGAGACCTCTAAACTCGCTTTGCTTGCGATCTTGCGCGTTTAGGATAGTCCGCCTCGGAGGCTCTGCGGCGGTTTAGCGCAAAGGACTTGGTCGAGAAAATCCGATTGTCCCGATTTGTCGTCAGGTGATCGGTGCGTAGCGGTGTCATGCAATTAAAAACACCCTCCGCTCAATCTGAGCGGAGGGTTTTCTGTTCGTCGAATGAGTTCGTCTTACGCGTTGCGGGCCCGCTTGATATCCGGCGGGGTCGCTTCATCGGCGAGCGCCTTGAGGGCCTCGTCGAGCGGCAGCACGGTCTGGCCTTCGCTGCCGAGGCGGCGGATCGAGACAGCGCGGTTCTCTGCTTCTTTCTTGCCGACCACGAGAAGGGCAGGCACCTTGGCCAGGGAGTGCTCGCGCACCTTGTAGTTGATCTTCTCGTTGCGCAGATCGATGTCGACGCGTAGTCCCGCACGCCGGCATGCCTCCACGACCTCGCGGGCGTAGTCATCGCCATCGGAGGTGATGGTGGTGACGACGGCCTGCAATGGCGCAAGCCAGAGCGGGAAGTGGCCGGCAAAGTGCTCGATCAGGATACCGGTGAAGCGCTCAAGCGACCCGAGGATCGCGCGATGCAGCATCACCGGCGTCACCTTGTTGGAGTGCTCGTCGATGTAGAACGCACCGAGGCGGCCCGGCATATTCAGGTCAACCTGAATGGTGCCGCACTGCCATTCGCGGCCGATGGCGTCGCGCAAGGTGTATTCGAGTTTCGGTCCGTAGAACGCGCCTTCTCCCTTGTTGAGGGTCCAGGCGTGCTGCGTCGCCTCAAGCGTCTTCATCAGGGCGTTTTCGGCGATCGTCCACACCGCATCGTCGCCGATGCGCTTCTCGGGGCGGTCCGAGAACTTGATGTGAACGTCGTCGAAGCCGAAATCCTTATAGATCGACAGGATCAGGTTGTTCATCGCCAGGCACTCGTCGGCGATCTGCTCCTGCGTGATGAACACATGGGCGTCGTCTTGCGTGAAGCCGCGCACACGCATCAATCCGTGCATCGCGCCTGAGGGCTCGAAGCGATGGACCTTGCCGAACTCCGCGAGCTTCAGCGGCAGTTCGCGATAGGACTTCAGGCCGTTCTTGAAGATCTGCACGTGGCCGGGGCAGTTCATCGGCTTGATGGCGTAGACGCGATTGTCATCCTCGCGCTTGGCCGTCATGAACATGTTTTCGCCGTAGGTCTGCATGTGGCCGGTCGTGACCCACAACTGCTGATCCATTAATTGCGGCGAGTTGACCTCGTGATAGCCCGCCAGCGTCTGGCGGCGACGGATGTAGTTCTCCAGCATCTGGAACAAGGTCCAGCCTTTGTGATGCCAGAACACCGAGCCGGGCGCTTCTTCCTGGAAGTGGAAGAGATCCATCTCGCGGCCGAGGCGGCGATGGTCGCGCTTCTCGGCTTCCTCGAGCTGCTTCAGATAAGCATCAAGATCTTCCTGCTTGGCGAACGCCGTGCCGTAGATGCGCGTCAGCATCGGATTGTTGGCGTCGCCGCGCCAATAGGCCCCTGCAACCTTCATGAGCTTGAACGCGTTGCCGATCTTGCCGGTGGACGTCATGTGCGGACCACGGCACAGATCGAACCAGTCGCCCTGATAGTAGATCTTGATCGGTTCGTCGCCCGGGATGGCGTCAACCAGCTCAACCTTGAACGCTTCGCCCTTGTCGCGGAAGACCTGCTTGGTCTTCTCGCGAGACCAAACGTCCTTGGTGAACGGTTGATCGCGCGCAATGATCTCGCGCATCTTCTTTTCGATGGCGGCGAAGTCTTCCGGCGTGAACGGCTCATTGCGGAAGAAGTCGTAGTAGAAGCCGTTGTCGATGACCGGGCCGATGGTCACCTGTGTGCCGGGCCACAGCGTCTGCACCGCTTCGGCAAGCACGTGCGCGGCATCGTGCCGGATCAGCTCCAGCGCGCGCGGGTCGTCGCGGTTGATGAACTCGATAGCGGCATTGTGTTCGATCGGGTCGGCGAGGTCGCTGACTTCGCCGTCGAGCGCCATGGCGACGGTGCGCTTGGCGAGTGACGGCGAAATGCCCTTGGCGATGTCGAGGCCGGTGGTGCCTTTTGGAAATTCGCGCTTGGCGCCGTCGGGAAAGGTCACGGTGACCTGGTTGGTATCGACGGGCTTCAGATTTGCGACGGAGTACGTGAAAGAAGAGGGGGTATTCTTATCAGACATGATCTGCTCCTTTGGCTCACTCCTGCGAACGGGCGCAGGTAAGCGATACGGGTGTATAGCAGCCGAATCGGGCGCTGCAATGATCAGATATGCATGTTTTGCTACCTCGCTGCAGAGGCCGGTCCTCAAGCCGAGGACGCGAACATCGAGGCGACGTCTGCGGAGTGAAACGGGCCTCCGTTGTGCAGGCATGCATTTACATGCATTTGCATTTAAATCGCTCCCTGCTACAAAGCGCTATGAAACGCTTTGCGCCGACAGCCCTGATGCTCGGAAATTTTGTGACTGGCGTGAGCGTACTCGCGCCGGCCGCGATGTTGACCCAACTATCCGATGGGCTCGGCGTGACGATCCGGGAAGCCAGCCTGCTCGTGACATTCGGCGCGATGGTGTTGTGTATCGGATCGCCGTTAACCGCGTGGCTCACCAGCCGGTTTGACCGCAGGTTTCTCCTTGCCGCGACGTTGATGTTTATGTCGGCGGCGCATCTCGCGTCCGCTCTTGCTCCGAATTATGTGTCGCTGCTGATCTTTCGGTTGGTGATGCTCGCCGTGGGCGCTCTATTCACACCCCAGGCCGCCGGTACGGCATCGATGATTGTGCCTCCGGAGAAACGCGGGAGCACGCTGTCTTATGTCTTTCTCGGCTGGTCGCTGGCGGCGGCTCTGGGCTTGCCGGTGATCACGTATGTTGCAAGCCATACCGATTGGCGGGCTGCCTATGGTGGAATTGCCGTCATCGCGTTGATCAGTTCATTGCTTGTGGCGTGGCGGCTGCCGGTTGGGCTCGCGGGCGTGCCGGTCGATATCAAAACCTGGACCGCACTCGGCCGCAGCCCTCTCGTGGTCGTGTTGCTCCTCATCACGACCTGCCAGATGGCCGGGCAGTTCGTGGTGTTTACATTCGCGGCGCCGTTGATGGCGCGGTTGACGAAGGCGGGTCCCGAAACCATCGCGTTGGTGTTTCTGACGTGGGGGGCAATGGGCTTTATCGGCAACATGCTCGCGAGCCGGATCGTGGATTCCTGGGGAGCATGGCGCTCGTCGTTGTTGTTTACATCATCGCTGCTGACAGGCGTGATTGGCTGGGCGATCGGATCGGAAGCAATCCCTGCCATCTTTGTTGCGATTGCTTTTTGGGGATTTGGATTCGCCGCCACCAATTCCATGCAGCAGGTGCGATTGGTCGCTGCTGCGCCGCCGCTCGCCAGCGCTTCCGTGTCGCTGAACACGTCGGTGCTCTACATCGGTCAGGGCATCGGCTCTGCCATCGGGGGCTCGCTTTATGTTCGCGATGCCTTTGTCGCAATGAATTATGCTGCGATCGCCTTCGTCGTCGTTGCTCTCATGCTGATTGTGCTGACAAAGCCGCGCGCGGGAGCGAACTAACTCGAGCCGTCGTTGACGCCGCGCCACCGCGCATAACGCCATGGGAGATACCATCGCGCATTGGCGGGCGTGACGTGCGAAACGTTGTCGATACCGGATGTGCCCCACGGTTGGCAGCGCAGCAAACGCGCCAGCGTCATCCATCCGCCGGCCCACAAGCCGAACCTTGCGATGGCCTCATCCCCGTAGACTGAACACGTCGGAAGGTGCCGACAGTTATAGCCAACGAGCGGCGACAGCGTATGGCGGTAAATCCAGATCAAGCCGCGCCCGGCATGACGCGGCAGCCGATGAAGCGTGTCACCGCAAGCGGAACAATGGAACGAATGTTTCATCTTATTTTAGCGGCTTTTCCGGCGTTTGTAGATTCATGGACGCTGAACTGGCGGTTCCTTCGCAAGGAACTGGAACTGGCGACATTCGCGCCACACCTCGCGAATTATTGCACGGCTGGGGCTGCGCCGCAGCAAAAGTGTAATAGACGCTGACCGTTCACAAGGTTACTTTTTCATAACGTCCACGTGACGGAATCGTCATGTGGAAAGGGTCGGATACCTTTGCTTAGTCGGGCGGGGAAGGAACTAAACTTGCAGCTCGTGAGGTCGCTTCGTCTCGGCGGCTGGGTGCGAATTTGCGCCAGCGTCTTTTGTCTTTCGCTGACTGGCCCCGCCATGTTGGGGGTGTCGGCAACGCGCGCCGATGCAAGCCTGGAAGTTCGCAAACTTCCCATGACCTTCACCTGGCACGAGGCTTCCAACACGTGCGACCGTGACTGCAACGGCTGGGTTGCTGCTGTCGGTATCATCACGGCGGATACGCCTGCGAAGTTCGATGAGTTTTCCAAGCAGCGTAAGCTGAGGGGGAGCACCGTCGTGCTTGATTCAAGCGGCGGCTCGGTGCTCGATGCGATCACACTCGGACGGCGCTGGCGCGAACTCGGCCTTCGGACCACTGTCGGTACCATCGTGGAGAAAACCGACACAGGCAATTCCAGGCGCACGATCACACCCGACGCGTATTGCGAGTCGATGTGTGTCTTCCTGCTGCTGTCCGGCAATACGCGCCATGTTCCAGCCGGTGCCCACGTCCGCGTGCATCAGATCTGGATGGGAGATCGTGCTGACGACGCGAAAGCGTCGAGCTATTCCGCGCAGGATTTGATGATTGTTCAGCGCGACGTCGGCCGGCTTGCGAAATATACCTTCGATATGGGTGGTTCGGGAGATTTGCTGTCTCTCGCTCTCAGCGTTCCGCCGTGGGAGCCGCTGCATGAGCTGTCGACGGCCGAGTTGCGCCTCACCAACCTCATCACGACCGATGCCGTTGCCGAAGTGAAGGCCGTTCCCGACGTGAAGAGCGGTGCAGCCGAAGTTGCTTCCAAGCCGGTCCAGGACCGGTTTGTCAGTGCTGTCGATACGTCCGCCAAGAACACGCAGCTCAATCCGCTGCCGACAAAGACAGCCACGGCCGAGCCGCCGACCGGTGGCGCGGCGCCCGCGAATGTGGATCGCAAGTAGCCGCTTGAGCGGGTTAATTTCGTGCCGTGGCGAGGCTTTCAGCCGACTGGCCGGAAGCCTTCTCGCCTGAACCCTGCTCACCAGAACGCTTGGTCTCGATCTGGCCGATGGCATCGACAACCGCGTCGAAGGTCAGCATCGTTGAGGCGTGGCGAGCCTTGTAGTCACGCACGGGCTCGAGCAGCGCGATGTCCCCCCATTTCCCTTCGGGCGGGGCGCCGTTTTCCTTGAGCATTTTCCGGACGGTTTCGCGCAGTTCGCGCAGTTCGGCTGCATTCGAGCCGATCACGTGGCTGGCCATGATGGAGGAGGAGGCCTGTCCCAGGGCACACGCCTTCACGTCGTGGGCAAAATCGCTCACCACGCCGTCCTGCATTTTGAGGTCGACCTTGACGGTGGATCCGCACAGCTTCGAATGGGCGGTCGCCGAGGCGTCCGGATCGGAAAGCCGGCCCAGGCGCGGAATATTCCCCGCCAATTCGATGATTTTCTTGTTGTAGATGTCGTTCAGCATGCGATCAAATTCGCTCTGGCATGAGACCTTTGCCGGCCGGCAACCCTTGGCGGTCGGTACCCGGTTCCTATATAGTACCGTGGATACAGGAATAAACTGCCTGCATCTCAGCAATGCGGGAAATCGTGGTGATTTTCCCTTAAATTGGCTGCCACTGTGCAAGGTGAGGCGTCCGGCAGCAGGTTGGGCTGTCGCGGCTGACCGGTGACACTCCGGCCCTCCGCAAGGCTATTGCGGCAAGAGGGACGGTCGAACGGAGACGATATGGACGCGATCATCAAGCCTATCCGCACCGCCAAGCCTGCGGAAAAATCCGAAATTCCCGCTTCCGATTACATGGCTTCGGCCATCCGGCCGGATCTGGTCCGCCCTTCGCGCGACGAGGCCGAGCAGGCCGTAAAGACGCTGCTGGCCTATATCGGAGAAGACACCGCCCGTGAGGGGCTGCTCGATACGCCGCGGCGCGTGGTGGAAGCCTATGACGAGCTGTTCCAGGGCTACGCGCTTTGCCCGGCCGAAGTGCTCAACCGCACCTTTGGGGAGACGGCGGGTTACGATGATTTCGTGCTGATCCGCGATATCAACTTTAACTCGCACTGCGAGCATCACGTGATGCCGTTCTACGGCAAGGCGCACATTGCGTACGCGCCGGTGGACCGGGTTGTGGGTCTCTCAAAGCTTGCGCGCCTCGTCGATATCTTCGCGCATCGCCTGCAGACCCAGGAGCATCTGACGGCGCAGGTTGCTGGCGCGATCAACGCCATCCTCAAGCCACGCGGCGTCGCGGTGGTGATGGAGGCCGAGCACACCTGCATGTCGGTGCGCGGGATTGGCAAGGAAGGCGCCAAGACTCTGACGTCGCGCTTTACCGGTGTGTTCCAGGACAATCCTGAAGAGCAGGCGCGTTTCCTCAATATGGTACGCGGGATTTAACGCCAATTACTGGCGCCTGACTTGGAACTGCCGACGATTGATTCAGGCGTCACGTCGCTTGCGCGTACGTGGAAATCTTCACAACGATAGCGAACATTTTTCGGAAATTCCCGTGACTGAAGCACCTTCATCTCAGGCCGCTCTCGCTGACATCGAAGAGGGGTTGACGTTCCGGCCCAAATTCGATGCGGCCGGTCTTGTGACCTGTGTGGCCACCGATGCGG
Organism: Bradyrhizobium sp. SYSU BS000235; assembly: GCF_049747295.1. Classification (NCBI taxonomy): domain Bacteria; kingdom Pseudomonadati; phylum Pseudomonadota; class Alphaproteobacteria; order Hyphomicrobiales; family Nitrobacteraceae; genus Bradyrhizobium; species Bradyrhizobium sp. SYSU BS000235. The sequence goes on along the minus strand of NZ_JBMHJM010000001.1, from coordinate 496,395 downwards.
CCTCAGGCGATGTGCTAATGGTTGCGCATATGAACGATGAAGCGCTGCGCAAAACCATCGAGACGGGGCAGGCCTGGTATTACAGCCGTTCACGCAAAGCGCTGTGGCGCAAGGGAGAGAGCTCCGGTCACGTTCAGCGTGTTGTCGAGATGCGAATGGATTGCGATCAGGACGCGGTCTGGATTCGTGTCGAGCAGAGCGGGGGCGGCGCCTGCCATACCGGCAGGCGCTCATGTTTCTATCGCGCGGTAACCGGTGACGCGGGCTCGGCAAAGCTTGTGTTCGTGGATGCCGACAAGGTCTTTGACCCGTCGAAGGTCTATCGCTGAGCCTGTTCTGAGAGCCTCAGCCTCTTATTTGAGGTTCTCCGGAATGATCAGCGGCACATAACCAAACACGCCTGCACTGTCCGGATCGACGAGCACGCGAATGGCGTGAACGTCCCCATCGCCATAGACCATCAAGCGCAGCACGTTTGGGATCGCCTTGCCACGGCTGTTCTTCAGCGGCGTCAGCTCGATGAAGTGTTCGTCGCCATTAATCACAAGAACCGGTTTGCCGAAATCCTTCGCGCCGGCTTCAATGGCATCGAGCACATGCGTGAAGCCGGATTGGCGCGGCATTGCGCCATTCGGAAAGCGCGCCTGATCAAATTCCGCCTGCATGAAGACCACAGCTGCTTTCGCGTTTCTTCCTTTTGCTTTCGCAAAGCCTGCCTTGATCCAGGCGACATTGGCCTTGTCGCGCGGGAAAAATTCCTTCGCGGCTTCGGGATCTTCAGCCTCGAAACCGTTATTTGAGCCGACCACATGGACGCTGATGAATTGCACGCCGTTTTTGGCGAAGCGCGCGTTCTCCACGAACGTGGAATACTCCGGCATGATCTGCGCCTGGCTCTCGAGATCGATTGGCGCCTTGCCAAGTGACTTGCTCGGGGTGGCGAAAAACATCTCGCGTACCTTTGCCAGCCGTTCGCGCGGATCAAAGTTGCCCGCCACTTTGCGGTGGCAATCGGTCCATTCATTGTCGCCAATGGTATAGACCAGCGCGCCTGCGAATGTCTGGATCTGGTCGTAGGATTTCTTCAGGATGTCGTCGCTGCAGGGAACGCCGCCGGACTTGATATCGCCCATGTGCAGCGTGAACGCCGGCTTCATGGCGTTGATGGTCGCAATCAACCGGTCGAACTTCACATAATCGCCGGGAAGATTGTACGGCATGTCGCCGAGCGCCACGAAGGAGAAGGCGGTATCGCCACCGACGGTCTCTGCGGCGGTCGCGATAGATGGCGAGATCAAAAGCGCGGCTACAGGCAGTGATAAGGCAACGCGGCGAAGGGCGGGTATCATGCGAAATTGTCCTCGAGCAAAATTGTCCTTGAGTATGTCAGGCTGATCGCCGGTATGCGGGTAGACGCAATGATACGAGGATGGTCCTGGATCGTGTTCTGAACGGTCATTCTAAGTCATCAACTGTTGCAGAGCAAAAACCGCTCGTGTGGCGGCTCAGAAGTCCGCACTATCCGGGGCGTGTCTGGAATAATGCGAACTTCGGAAGCGGGGCACTCGCGCTGTCGCAAATCGTTCACACGCCGCGTATAGTGCATGGCGCGCAGGCCCGACCATGCTGAATTTTCCGTACAATGGAGCTGGAGCAATGAAGGTTTTCCGCGCGCTTTTGGCGGCGATGGTGCTGTCGATTTTTGCCCCGTGGCATGCCGCTCAGGCCGCCGACGTGATCTGCTACAATTGCCCACCCGAGTGGGCTGATTGGGCGACCATGCTCAAGTCGATCAAGACTGATCTCGGCTACGACATTCCGCATGACAACAAGAATTCCGGTCAGGCTCTCGCACAGATTCTTGCCGAGAAGGCCAATCCGGTGGGCGACATCGGTTATTTTGGCGTGACATTCGGCATGAAGGCGAAGACCCAAGGCGCGCTGGAGCCGTACAAGCCTGCCCACTGGGACCAGGTCGATGCTGGATTGAAGGATACTGACGGTTACTGGACGACGATCCACTCCGGCACGCTTGGCTTGTTCGTCAACAAGGACGCGCTTGGCGGCAAGCCGGTGCCTGCCTGCTGGAAAGACCTTTTGAAGCCCGAATACAAGGGCATGGTGGGCTATCTTGACCCGTCTTCAGCCGCAGTTGGTTACGTTGGCGCCGTGGCGGTCAATCTCGCGCTCGGCGGCTCGGCGCAGGACTTCAACCCAGGTCTGAACTTCTTCAAGGAATTGCAGAAGAACCAGCCAATCGTGCCGAAGCAGACGTCGTATGCACGTGTCGTTTCTGGAGAAATGCCGATCCTGTTCGACTATGACTTCAACGCCTATCGCGCGAAATACACCGAGAAGGGCAACTTTGAGTTCGTCATCCCGTGCGAAGGTTCGGTGGTGTTCCCCTATGTCGTTGGCCTCGTCAAGAATGCGCCTGACAAGGAGAAAGCCAAGAAGGTGATGGACTATCTCCTGTCCGACAAGGGACAAGCGATCTGGACCAACGCCTATCTGCGCCCGGCACGTAAGATCGAGCTTCCGGCAGCCGTCAAATCCAAGTTCCTGCCGGATAGTGACTACGCGCGGGCCAAGAGCGTCGACTGGGGTGAGATGGAAAGCGTGCAGAAAGCTTTCACCGACCGCTATCTCGCGGAAGTCCGCTGAGGCAATATGGCGCCCTCATAAGGGGCGCCATTTCTCCATGTCGCATCGGTCCTTCGTCTGGCTGTGTCTGCTGCCGCTCGCCGTGGTGACGACGGCGTTTTTTCTGCTGCCAATGGCGCGGCTGGTGGCGACCGGGGCGGAGGGACCGCGCGGCCTTGCCGAATATTTGACCATTTTAACGGTGCCGCGCTATCGCGCGACGCTAATCAACACCGTGCTGCTGTCTGCGGCGACGACCATTCTGACACTTGCCATATCTACAGTCGCGGGCATGTTTCTTCAGCGCCATCGCTTTCCGGGCCGCGCGATCCTGATTGCGATGCTGACGTTTCCGCTGGCGTTCCCCGGTGTGGTGGTCGGTTTCATGATCATCCTGCTGGCAGGACGGCAGGGCTTGATCGGTGATCTGTCGAACCGCCTGACCGGAGACAGGATCGTCTTTGCCTACTCGATCTATGGCTTGTTGCTTGGCTATCTCTACTTCTCTGTCCCGCGGGTCATTCTGACCATTATGGCGGCCGTGCAGAAACTTGACGTGGGTCTGGAGGAAGCCGCGCGCTCGCTTGGTGCAAGTCCGTGGGCAGTGCAGCGGGACGTCGTTCTGCCTGCATTGGCGCCGGCGTTCGTCGCTTCCGGCGCGATTGCCTTTGCCACGGCAATGGGGGCATTCGGCACGGCGTTCACGCTCGCGACCAACATCGATGTGCTGCCGATGCTGATCTACACCGAGTTCACGCTCGCGGCGAACCTCGCAACCGCGGCATCGCTCTCCGTTGGGCTCGGGATCATTGCGTGGGCGATGCTCGCAATTGCGCGATCGTTCACCGGCGGCACCGTGGCCGCGGCTGGATGATGCCATGCGTGATCGCCTGATCTTCGTTGGACAACTGATCTTCACGCTGCTCGTTGCGGCGTTTCTGGTTGTACCCGCGATCTTGTCGATATCAGCCGGTGTCACGGTCAATTATTTCCGTGGCATTCAGTCCGGCGTGACCTTGCAATGGGTTGTTCAGGTCTGGGAGCTGTATGCTGGAACGATCTTGCTGTCGTTCATCATTGCGTTCGCGACACTTGCGGTGACGCTGGCGGTGGGGGTGCCTGCCGCTTATGCGCTGCATGTGCGCGGTGGGCGCTTGTCGCGCATCATCGAAGAGGTCATTACCCTGCCGCTCGCCATTCCCGGGCTCGCTATCGCGCTGGGGCTGTTGCTGACCTACGGAGGGTTTGGAAGTTTCCGCCGCTCCTGGCTGTTCATCCTCGTGGGTCATGTCGTCTTTACGCTGCCCTTCATGGTGCGTTCGGTGATGGCGGTATTTGCCACGATCGATATCAAGACATTGGACGAAGGCGCTGCTTCGCTGGGGGCTTCGCCCTGGCGGCGGTTTTGCGATGTGATCGTACCCAATGCCATGCCGGGTATTCTTGCCGGATCGCTGATGGTGGTGACGCTCTCGCTCGGTGAATTCAATCTCACCTGGATGCTGCACACGCCGCTGACCAAGACATTGCCGGTCGGGCTTGCCGATAGCTACGCTTCGATGCGGCTGGAGGTCGCCTCCGCCTACACGCTGATCTTTTTTGTGATGATTGTTCCGCTTCTGGTGGCGATGCAGATTCTGGCCGATGAGGGGCGGAAGGCATGAATGCAGTTCAAGGCCACGGCGTCGCGGTCCGGATCGAAAACTGCGGCAAGACATTCGCAGACGGCACCCACGCGCTCGAACCGGCCACCCTCGATATCGCACGCGGCGAAACGCTGGTGCTGCTCGGCCCATCCGGCTGCGGCAAGACTACGATGTTGCGGATCATAGCCGGTCTCGAAGTGCCGGATGCCGGCGGGCGCGTGCTGTTCGACGGCAAGGACATGACGCCCGTGCCGATCGAACAGCGCAACGTCGGCATGGTTTTTCAGTCCTACGCTCTGTTTCCGAACATGAGTGTCTCCGATAACATCGGATACGGCCTGAAGATCCGGGGCGTCGGCAAAGCCGAACGCACGCGCCGCATCGCGGAGCTGATCGAATTGACCAATATCGGCGGACTGGAACATCGACGCATCGATCAACTCTCCGGCGGCCAGCGTCAACGCGTGGCATTGGCCCGGGCCGTGGCGATCCGTCCCGGCATCTTGCTTCTTGACGAGCCGTTGACTGCGCTTGACGCGGCGCTACGTGACCGTTTGCGTAGCGAGCTTAACCGTATGTTGCGTGCACTTGGCATCACCACGATTTACGTCACCCATGATCAAGCCGAGGCCATGGAGCTCGGTGACCGGATCGTTGTCATGCGGAAGGGCGCTATCGCCCAGATCGGAGTGCCGCGAGATATTTATTTTGCACCCCAGAGCCGTTTTGTCGCCGAGTTCATTGGTGCGGCCAACATCATCGAAGCCCCGCTCGTGAATGGTCATTTTGTTTTACCCGGTGGCCGGTTGGCGACCGGAGGCAGTGATAATCAGGCGAGGGCGGTGGCCATGATCCGACCGGAGACAATTCAGATTACGCATGCCGAAGGGGCATTCCTCGCAGGAGTTATCGACAGCGTTGGTTTCTCCGGTGATCGGCAACGCATCATCGTCAAAGATGTTTCGGACAAATTGCTGACCATCGACGCTCCCAATACGATCAGGGCGAAAGCAGGGGAACGCATCGGGTTGTCGATCGCTCAGGACGCCATACGTCTGCTGCCGCCGGACAAGTGAGAAGCTGAATCCAGATGACGCAAAAGCCAGTTCTAATTGCACAGATCTCCGACCTGCATATCAAATCGCCCGGCGATCTTGCTTATGGGCGCGTCGATACCGCCAAGGCATTCGAGCAATGTATCGTCGCGCTGAACGCGCTAGATCAGAAGCCCGATCTTGTCGTGATCTCCGGCGATCTCGTCGATACGCCGACGGTGAGCGAATACGATCATCTCAAGCGTCTTCTCGCACTGCTCAAATTGCCGTTTGTGGGAATTCCGGGCAATCATGACTCACGCGAGATGATGCGCGCAGCATTTCCGGAGCAGACGTACGCGTTCCCGTCCGGGGCGCTCAATCAATTCGCCCAAGTCGACGGACTCGATCTCGTATTGCTCGACTCCAGCGTTCCGGGCAAACCTCACGGCGAGCTTGAAGCGTCGACCTTGCAGTGGCTGGCTGAGACACTGGCTTCATCGCGTGAACGACCCGCACTAGTGTTTCTGCACCACCCACCATTCATGGCCGGTATCTGGCACATGGACAGGCAAAACCTTTTAAACGCGAGCGAACTCGAAGCGATCGTTCAACAACATTCCCGCGTGCAGCTTGTCGCTGCTGGGCACGTCCATCGTACGGCATTCACGATGTTTGGCGGAACTGTTGCGACGATCTGCCCGGCGCCGAACCATGCGGTCGACCTTGATCTCGGCGAACTTCGAGAGCCGTCATTCAAGATCGAGCCGCCGGCCTTCCATCTGCACACTTGGTTTCCGGGCGACGCGTTCGGGCATGTCGTAACGCACACCGTGCCGATCGGTGCGTTCGATGGCCCGCATCCGTTTTTCGGGCCGGATGGGAAGTTGCTTTAAATAGGCGCCGACAAGCGTTTCTTAGACGCCAGCCAGAGCATCGCGGATCATTTTCTTCATCACCTTGCCGTTGGCATTGCGCGGCAGCGGTTCGGCGCTCAGCGTGATCGTCTCGGGCACCTTGTAGTCGGAGAGGCGCTCGGCGCACCAGGCGCGCAGGGTCGGCTGGTCGGTATCCACGCGCGTGACGACGACGGCGTGAACGCGCTCGCCCAGCACGGGGCAGGGCTGCGCCACCACGGCGCTCTCCACCACCGCCGGATGACTTGCGAGGACGGACTCCACTTCGGCGGAGAAGATCTTCAGGCCGCCCCGGTTGATCATGTCTTTCTGGCGATCCAGCACGCGCACGAAATTGTTCTCGTCGATCGATCCGAGATCGCCGGAATGCCAATAGCCACCGGTGAAGCTTTCCGCCGTCGCGCGCGGATTATTCCAGTAGCCCTTGATGACCGATGCGCTCTGAATCCAGATCTCTCCGACCTCGCCGCGTGGCAGTTCGCGGCCATCCGCATCCATGATGATGATGTTTGCGCCGGGGCAAGGAAGCCCAACGCTGTCAAGGTGTTTCGCAGTGAGTTCGGGTGGCATAATGGTCGAGGGTGATGTGGTTTCCGTCGAGCCATAGGCGTTGATCAATTTCAGTCCCGGGATTTTCTCCGCGAGCTTTTCGATCGTTGCGACCGGCATCGGCGCGCCGCCGTAGCCACCAATGCGCCAGGCAGAAAGATCATAGGTGTCGAAATCAGCCTGCAGCAGACAGAGATTGTACATGGCGGGCACCATCACTGTTTGCGTTGCGCGTTCGCGGGCGCAAAGCTTGAGATAGTCCCGCGCCTTGAAGTCGGCCACGATGATCAGGGTCCCGGCGCATCGCGCCATCACCATGATGTTGGCGACAATTCCGGTCACATGGCCAAGCGGCACTGCTGCGATCGAACGATCGGCTTGCGTCAGATCCATGCAGGCTTCGTAAACGATGGCGGAATGAATGATATTGCAATGGGCGAGCATGGCGCCCTTCGGCCTGCCGGTGGTCCCCGATGTGTAGAGGATCATGGCGGTATCTTCTTCGTGCACCTTGGCGGGGGGCAACGCCAGATCGGTCGCAATCAGATCCTGAAACTGCAGCGATCCGGGCGTTGCACCGATTGATACGCGATGGAGCAGATCGGGGACATCGCCGTGATCCGGAAGGCGATCGGCCATGTTATCTTCATGGATGATCAGTTTCGCGCCGCAATCCGTCAGCACGTAGGCGATCTCCGGCTTCTGCTGCCGTGTACTCAGCATGACCGTGACAAGGCCAAGATACGCGGCGCCGAAGAGCGTGAGCGCGAATTCAATGCGGTTGCCGAGCAGCAGCGCCACGCGGTCGCCGGGCTGCAAACCGACTTCCTTGAAGCCGGCGGCAAGCTGAACAGACGTCTGCGCGACGTCGCGCCAAGTCATTCGTTGAGCGCCGTCAATCAATGCTTCGCCATCCGGATTTCTAGCGGCGGCATCGGCCACCATGGCCCAAATACTTGCAGGTCGATCACGGAATGTTGACACCACGCGATCACCGAAGCGATTTTCGTGCTGCATTGCGGGCAAGGGATATTGTGACCAGTCCATGTCTGTTTCCTCCCTGATCTCAGGCGTCAGGTTGCAAGATTGGCGCCGCGTTCGATCACAAATTCTCTGTCGAACAGCGAGCGGGAATGATTCAAGTCAGATTGTGACATCAAGACAGTTAAGCCTTTTCCCTTGAGCGATGCCAAGACTTCCGAAATGCGCTCCGACAGGGCAGGTGCGATTCCCTCGAATGGCTCGTCAAGCAAAAGGCACCGGGTGCCGATGCCGAGCGCGCGACCGAGTGCAACAAGTTTCTGCTGTCCGCCGCTGAGTAGCAGCGCCTTGCGGTCGCGCATGCTGGTGAGCTCGCCGATCACATCGTAGACGAACTCAAGCCTGGCCTTTCGATCGATCTCCTTCGAGACCCACAGCGGCAGCAGGATGTTTTCCTCGACGGTCAATTGCGGGACGAGTCCGCGGTCTTCAGGCATGTAGCCGATGCCGAGGCCTGCGCGGGCGTGCCGCGGCAGGGCCGAGAGATTCTCGCCGTTGAACCGGATTGTCCCCTGGCGCGGCGCGAGATGGCCCATGATCGAGCGCATCAGCGTGGTTTTGCCGGCGCCGTTGCGTCCAACCAGGCTGATCATCTTGCCCTCCAGGAGCTGCATGCTGAACCCACGCAGTGCCGGCATGGACTGGATCTCGACCGCGAGGTTGTCGACCTCCATGAGAGGGTGAGTCATCGCGCACCTCCGGTCACGTAACGGCGGACTTCCGCGTCTTTCAGAACCTGATCCGGGATGCCATCCGCAAGGATACGGCCGTTATAAAAGGCGACGACACGGTCGGCATATGCGCTGACGATATCCATGTCGTGTTCGACGAAAACGATCGTGGCTGCGCCGCCGGAGACCGCGTGGATGACCCGGTCCATGGTCGCAAACTTCTCTTCCGCCGACACGCCTGATGTCGGTTCATCAAGCAGCAACAGCTTGGGGTGTCGCGCCAAGGCCATGGCGATGTCCACCAGCTTGCGGACGCCGCCGGCCAGTTCGGAGACCGGGCGGTCGGCATGAGCGGCAAGGCCAAAGCGATCGAGGAGCGCCAGTGCCTGCTCGCGGTAGCCGTTTGCCTCGGCAGGGGCTATCCCGGAGAGCCGGCTTCCCGCCGCGCTGGAAACTGCGACCGTCAGGTTCTCCGCAGCCGTGAGTTCAATGAACAGTTGCGGGATCTGAAACGAACGTGAGATACCGAGCTTGGCGACATCGCGCGGTGAACGCTTGCCGATGGGGGAGCCATCAAGATCAATCTGCCCGCTGTTGGGCTTGGTGTAACCCGTCACCATGTTGACGAAAGTGGTCTTGCCCGCGCCGTTTGCGCCGATCAGGCTCACCTTCTGCCCTGCTGGAATATCGATATTGATATTGTCGGCGGCGACCACGGCGCCGAAGCGCTTTTCCAGACCGCGGACGGAAAGAACGGGCGTTGTCATGTCGCCGATCCTTTCTCAACGATCACAGGACTTGGCGGTGGCTCGCTGGGTTTACGTTTTGCACTCGTCCAGAGTGAACCTATGCCGCGTGGCAAGAAGAGAATGACGGCCAACAGGAATGCGCCGAGCACCAGTTGCCAGGTGTTCGGCAGATAGAGGTTGGAGAACGAGCGCACGAGTTCGAGGGCGAGGGACGCGGCGAACACCGCGGCGACGCTCTGGTTTCCGGCAAGAATCGCAATGAAGACGAATTCGCCCGACGTCGTCCAATATGCGAATTGCGGATCGATGTGACGTTGCGCCATTAGGGTGAGTGCGCCGCTGGCACCGGCAAAGATCGCGGCAATGACGAAATTGATCGTCACGATGCGATTGGCCGATGTCCCGAGATACTCGACCCGCAGATTGTTCTCCCGAACGGCGAGACTCATCAGGCCGAGCTGCGAGCGAAAGAATATGGTTGCAGCGATGCCGGCGAGGCCCGTAGTCACGACGGATACCGCGTAGAGCATAAAGTCGGCGTCGCGCGGATCGGTGAACGCGGTGCCGAACAACGTCGGGCGGACGACGTTGAAGCCGTCTGATCCACCCAGGATGGTGGTTTTGACCAGGGCGCCGTACAGCACCATGGACAGCGCAAGCGTCAACATGCCGAAGAAAATGCCGGTGTAACGCGCGATCAGTGGCCCGATCATCAGTCCCAGCAAGCCGCCGCATACCGCACCGATCAAGACCTGCAAGACCGCATCGGTAAGACCCCAGGAGTGGGCAAGCAGGGCGACGCCATAACCGCCCGCAGCAAAAAACAGACCCTGACCAAAGGAGACGTTGCCGGTGCGCGCAAGCACCACGATGCCGAGCGCGATCAGCGCATTCGCCGCAGCGACGGTGGCAAGCGACAATGTCCAGGCCGGAATGACGCGGCCGAACAACATGGCCGCGATGATCAGGCAAAACAAGCTGAAAAGATAAGTGCTGCGTGTCATCAGATCCGCCTCGCAGTTTCACGGCGGAACAAGCCTTCGGGCTTGAACACAAGAACGGCGGCCATGATCAGATAGATCATGAATAACTCGGCCTGCGGCAGCAGGTGAACCGATGCAGCTCTGGCCATGCCCACCAGAATGGCGCCGATCGCAGCTCCTTCGACGCTGCCGAGCCCGCCAATGACGACGATGGCAAAGCTGAGAATGATGACTTCGGAGCTGAGACCCGGCTGGACGGAAATTTTCGGCGCTGTGAGCGCGCCGGCCAACGCAGCCAGCAGGACACCGACGGCAAAGGCGATGGCATAGACGCGATTGATCCGCACCCCCATGCTGGCGCTCATCTCCGCATTATGAATCACGGCGGATACGATCTTGCCGGTGACAGTGCGGTTGAGGCCAAACCAGACGATCAGACCAATTGCGATCGACATCGGGATCAAGGCCAAATCATAGCCGACGTAAAACAGTCCGGCGAATTCGACATTGCCGAACAGCTCGTACGGTTGATTGGCATAGATGGGATTGACGCCCCAGATCAGTTTGGTGATGTCCTCCAGCATCAGGAAGACGGCGTAGGTCACCAGCAGCAGGACCACTTCGTCGCGACCGTAAAACATCTTGAGCAGGCCGCGTTCGAGCAGCAGGCCGATCAGAGCCGCGATAACGGCAACCGAGACCAGCATCACGACGAAGCCGAGAACCGGCGAAAGGCCACGTGCTGCGACGAATGTCACCGCGGTCGCTGCGAGATAAGCACCCAGCGCATAAAAACTGCCATGGGCGATGTTGAGGATTTTCAGGACGCCGAAGACGAGTGTCAGTCCCAGCGCCACAATGAAAAGCCACGATGCCTGGATGAGGCCGTCGAGAATGATTGTCAGAAAGAAATTCATCGGTCTCTTTAAAGCGGGTTATCGAGGGACACGGCTGCGGCCCGGGCGTTGCCGGGCTGGACAGAGAGGGCTTCCTATCGTGCACGCGATCCGCAAAAGCGCACTGCGTGCACGATCAGGCGATAAACCTGTTTAGTTGCACTTCGCGCCCGTCATCCCGCCCTTGATCCAATCCACCGATTTGACGCCTGGGGGTGGATTCACGCACTCCGCCGGAAAAAGCTGGATGTCGACCAGTTCGACCCGCTTCTTCGCCGGATCATATTTCGTGCGGCTGATGGCGATCGGCTGGATGGCCTGATGGCCGTCGCCGTTCTTCATCTGGATCAGGCCGCCGGGGCTTTGCCATTCCGATCCGGTCAATGCCGTAATGATCTCGTCGGTGGTCGGCTTCTTGCCGCCGTTTTTCTCCATCGCCTTTTCGATGGCATTCTTCAATCCGAGGATCGATTGCGTCACGCGATAGGCGGCCTGCACCGGGTAGACGCCATTCGCCTTTTCGTAGCCCTGGAAGAACCAGTCATTGATCGGAGATTTCTGCGACATCAATCCATAGGCGCCGCGGGCACCGATAATCACGCCATCGGGCATCTTCTCGCCCAGCGGTGGGAGAACGTGGTCGGCTGCGCTCAACACCAATTGGCTGCGCTTGGAGAGCCCACGCGGCACGGATTGCAGCAGAAACGCCTGCAGGTCGCCGCCCCAGAGGCTTGAGTACACGACATCTGAGCCGGCGCTGACGAGGGCCGAAATTTCGGTGCCGTATTGGCCCGCGCCGAATTTCGGCAACAGGTCGGCATTGAGCTTGGCATCAGGAAACATTTGCCCTGCGGCCGCAACGAAGTCGGCGCGGCTGTCCTGGCCCCAGGCGTAATCCTGGTTGATCGCCGAGAAGGTTCCCATCTTGATGTTGCGCGACTTCATGTAGCGAATGAGTGCGACGTTATCCATCGTGGCATGCGCTGCCGTGCGGAACACGTAGTTGTACTTTGCTTCTTCGAAGATGCGCGGCGTGCCGCAATCGAACAGCAACAGCAGCTTTTTGAGTTCTTCGGCGATGGGGGCGACGGCGAGGCAATCTCCGGAGCCGATGTAACCGATCACGGCATCGACGTTATCGCGCTGATAGAGATTGCGCAGTTCCTGGACCTGCTTGGTCGCTCCGCCGTTTTCATCGATCACGACCGGCTCGATCTTCATGCCGCCGAAGCCGACTTTCTGGTATGGCGCCGGCGCGGTACCTTTGTTCAGTTCGTCGATGACAAACTGAGCGCCTTTGCTGGCCGGCACGCCAAAGCTTTCCGCGGCTGGGCCTGACAGAAATGTGACGATGCCGAGCTTGAAAGTGTCCTGAGCCGGCGAGGGGGTTGCGAAAGCAAGCATTGCGCCGGAACACGTGGCCAATAGTGCAAGTGAGCGCTTGATGCGCGAAAGGTGATTCATTGTGTCCTCCCAAATGGCCAGTCCTGCCGGCCTCCTCCCGCGTCCGTTTGCCGGACGTCTTGGAATCGGAAGCTTAGGCGGGGTTTTTCGGCCCGTCTACGGAGCTAGCGCCAATCCACTGCAAGGGACGAAAAGCCGCAGATGCTGCAACCGCTCAGTCAATTGAAAATATGGGGTGGTTTGCTGACACCGGAACGATATATTTAGTTAACGGGGCTGTGCATTAAGTACGCGACCAACCCACCGGTTGCTGCGGGTCGATTCCTTTCCGGGCGATCTTCAGCGCCAAGCATCCCTTCAGTCCAAAGGTACAAGGCACATGATCATTCGTTCGCTTTTCGCAGCACTTTCGCTGGTCGCCATGGCCGGCGCCGCTCATGCTCAGGACGCCGCAGCCGGTGAGAAATCATTCGCCAAGTGCCGCGCCTGCCATCAAATCGGTGAAACCGCCAAGAACGCTGTTGGCCCTGAACTCAACGGACTGATCGGCCGTCACTCCGGTTCGGTCGCAGGCTACAACTATTCCGAGGCAAACAAGAAGTCCGGCATCACCTGGGATGAGGCGACCTTCGCCGAGTACATCAAGGACCCCAAGGGCAAGATCCCCGGCACGAAAATGGCTTTCGCGGGCATCAAGAACGAGCAGGAGATCAAGGATCTCACCGCGTTCCTCAAGCAATTTGGTGCGGACGGCAAGAAGAAGTAATCGGCAGTCGTGCCGATCGCTGTTCTGGTCGAAATCAAAAAGCGGGCGGAATTTTCCGCCCGCTTTGTTTTTTAGTTGTCCGCGCCGTTTGATTACGGCTTGAAGACGAAGTCCGGCCCGATCGCCACATCCGCTGGGATTGGCGGCAGATCGGAGAACAGTTCCGGGTGATCCTTCATGACTTTCAGGATCGGCTTCGGATCGATGTGCTTGTTGACGTCGAAAATCGATTTCAGCATGCCGAGCCGCGCCAGCCGGTCTTCCGCACTCCACAGCGCACGATAGTTGTTGGCTGAGAGGCGGCGGTCTGCCTGCTGGATATTGAATTGCATGGCGGCCTCCGCGACGTCCTGCTTGAGGCCAGGGATCCAGCGGGTTGCGACCTGAGCTGCCTGCTTCGGGTTTTTACGCATCCACTGGTCGGCTTCGGAGACTGCAGCAAGGAACTTGGCCGCCGTCTCGGTGTTCTTTTCAACCCAGGAGCGCAACGCGACGTTGAATCCGAGGTAAGAGATTACGTCGCCACCGCGAACCACTTCGAAGGCACCCGGCACATCCTTCTGGGCGACGATCGGCCATGGATCCCATCCTGCGAAGGCATCGATGCCCTTGGCAAGCAGGGCGACTGTCATGTCCGGCGGCGGCGTGTTCACCAGCGTGACATCCTCCGGCTTCAACCCGGCTTTCTCGAGGGTCGCGAGGATATAAAGATGATTGATCGTGCCGAAGGACGCGGCGATCTTCTTGCCCTTGAGACTCTTGGTGTCGCCCTTGACGATCCCCGAACCTTCGCGGGCGATGATCGCCATCGTCGCGTCCGAGCCCGCCTTGGTGGCGTTGCCGCTGTAATTGCCGAGCGCAACGAGATCCATGCCGCGCAGGACAGCGCCGATCATCGGCACGCCGACTTGAACAATCTCGCTCTCGCCGGCCTGAAGCGCGTTGAGGGAGTCAACGCCGGTGGCGTAGGGGCGGGCGATATCGACATCGAGGCCATGCTTCTCGAAGAAGCCGCGCTCCAGTGCGATCGGCAGCCCGAGCTGGTCGATGCTGCTGACCATGCCGGCCTTCACTTTAATCAGATTTTGCGCCTGGACCGGCATACACGCCAGTGCCAGCGCCGCGCCCAGCAATAAAATTCGTTTCATTATCATCCTCCCGTTTTAATTGGTCCAACGCTCGTCACCCAATACGGCCGCGCAACTGAAGTGAGGTCCGCTCGTTTGACGCCGCGAAGTTCGATCGAACGGTCATCCGCACCGGAGACCCGTCCGTATTTCTGGAATGCAAGAACGTGAAAGCGCTCCGGCGTGAAGGGCAGCTCGATCTGTACGTTCACCTTCTCCGAGTTGCCTGCGAGCTCCGGCGAAATCTTTCCCGGAGCTGCGAGCGTCAGCCAAACCTGGAATCCGGCCCATGCGGCGATGACGCCGAGAACGAAACGGCCCTTGTTCGAGCGCAGAATTGCCGACAGCAGGTTCATGCTGCACGCACCATCTGCAGCACCTGCGCGGAGAGGCGCTTGAAGGTGTCGTCCTCGATCAGATCATCCCACACCCGCGGGCGAGGCAGATCGATCTTGATCTGGTCGAGCACGCGGCCCTTCGACAGCACGACCACGCGGTTGGCGAGAAACACGGCTTCTGGTACATCGTGGGTGATGAAGATGACGGTCGGCTTGCGCTCTTGCCAGATGCGGGTGAGCTCTTCCTGCAGCGTCATACGGGTCTGCGCATCGACGCTGGCGAACGGTTCATCCATCAGCAGCACAGCAGGATTGTTGGCCAGCGCACGCACCACGCCGACACGCTGCTGCATGCCACCCGACAATTCGTTGGGATAGCGATTGGCCGCATGAGAAAGACCGGCGAGCGCCAGATACTCGTGAGCGATCTTGTCGCGCTCGGCCTTCGGGACGCCGCGCATTTTCGGACCGAAGCCGACATTGTCGAGCACGGTCTTCCACGGAAATAATGCAAATGACTGAAACACAACGCCGCGTTCGGGGCCGGGACCGTTGACCGGCTTGCCGTCGAGCAGGATTTCACCGCCCGAATAGGGGATGAAGCCGGCGACCATGTTGAGGATCGTCGTCTTGCCGCATCCGGACGGCCCAACCACGGAAATGAATTCGCCTTGCTCCACATCGAGCGAAACGTCGTGAACCGCAGTCACATGCGATCCCGCATAAGGATCGAAGTAGGTTTTCTGAAGATTACGGATCGAGAGCGTTTTCATGATGTCACCAGTCCCCAACGCTGACCGGTCGCGCGTTCGATCGGCGCGAGGATCCATGCGTCTACGATGTACCAAAGCAGTCCAAGAATGATCATGCCGAGCAGGATTTCGACGGTGGAACCGGAGCGGCGGGCGTCGAACATCATGAAGCCGATGCCGCTGGTGCCGACGATCATCTCCACGGCAATCAACGCGCGCCAGCCATAGCCGAGGCCGTTGCGCAGTCCGGTAATGATATTGGGCAACGCGCCTGGCAGCGTGACTTCGAAGAGCACGCGTGCACGTGATGCGCCTAAGCTACGCGCCGCGCGGGCGAGATCCCGAGGCACCGACTCCACGCCGAGCACCGTGTTGAGCACGACGGGAAACAGCACGGTATAGACGATCACGAATGTCATCGTGGTCAGGCCGAAGCCGAACCAGATCAGCAGAATCGGAAGCCATGCGATGTCGCCGATGGCCTGGAAGAATAACAGCACCGGCCAGCAGATGCGATGTGCGGTCTTGTTGGTGCCGATTAGAATGCCAAGTGGAATGCCGAGCGCCATGCCGACAGCCGCACCGGCGAACAGCCGGACGAGGCTGTCCTGCAGATAATCCGGCAGGATGCCCTTGTACGTCAGTGTGACGAACGATTTCGCGACCTCGGCAGGGCCGGGAAAAAAGGCGCGCGGAAACATTCCGGACTCGGCAACCGCAGTCCATAGCGCAATGACCGGGATGAACGGCACGATGGCGGCAAGGGCCGGCCAGCGTGTCGTCATGCGGGTGTAGGCACCCCAACTTTTCAGAACGAGGTTCATGCGCGCCTCACCAAGCCCCAGCGCTCGATGGTCGCGCGCTCAAGTGGAACAAGCAGCAGCCGGTCGATCAAAAGCCAAAGGACACCAATGACAATCATGCCGAGGACGATGACTTCGGTGCGATAGAAATCGCGTGCCACAAACAGCATGTAGCCAAGACCGACATTGGTCGCGATCATTTCGGCTGCGATCAGCCCGCGCCAGGCAAAGCCGAGACCGGTGCGGACTCCAGTCACGATATTCGGCAATGCGCCGGGCAGAAGAACCTGGGTCAGCAAGGCCCAGCGGCCGGCACCGAGCGAGGCGGCGGCATTGCGCAAGGTATGAGGAATGGTCGAGACGCCGAGCAGCGTATTATAGGCAACGACGAAGAACACCGCGTTGAATATCACGAAAATGATCGCACCGAAGCCGTAGCCGAACCAGAGCGTTGCGATCGGAATCCACGCAATGCCGGCAAGCACCGAGAAAAAGCGAAAGAGCGGCGTCAGAAATGCCGAGACGCCGGGACTGACACCCATGGCGATACCGAGCGGAACGGCCGTGACAATGCCGATCAGCGTGCCGAGACCGACGCGCAGCAGGCTGGCGCCGATATGGCTGAGAAGGGTGCCGTCCTTGATCGATTCAATGGCGGCGGTTCCAACCGATCCCACCGAGGGGAATATCCGCGCATTGACATTGAACAGCGGTACGACGACGGCCCAGATAACGACGAGTGCAAGCAGCGGTGCCACGAACACGGCTGCTCCCGCGAGGGAATTGACCCCGCGTGCGACCCATCGCGATTGGACTTTTCGACTGGACATGACCAGCACGCAACCTCCTTGTGATCAGGCTTCTGATCGAAACTCTTTGTCGTTTTTTATTGGCCGACTTCAGTTATCAGGGGCGAAATCGTCGCTTGGAAGCGTGGCAAGTCGCCACACGTTCCATGATCCGCTCATACAACGGCGTAACCTCCGTCGATGACGAGCACCGCGCCCGTCACGAAAGACGCAGCCGGCGAGCAGAGGTAGAGAACGCCGCCCAGCAGGTCCGAAGGCTGTCCCCAGCGCCCGAGTGGCGTACGGCCCAGAATGACCTCACTACGTTCGGGATCACTTTGAAGCGCGGAGGTGAGGGGCGTAGCGATCCAACCTGGTGCAATGGCGTTGACTCGGATTCCGTCGCCGGCATAGGCGATCGCCAGTGACTTCGTCAGTTGGGCGATGCCGCCTTTGCTGGCCGCGTATCCGGGAACCAGGCCGCCGCCGAAGAATGAGAGCATCGACGCGAGATTGACGATCGCGCCTTTCGATTGCGCCAGCAGGGGGCGGGCGGTTGCGCAGACGCGCATCGTCCCACTGAGATTGATATCAACGACGGAGTCGAAGACGTCGGGATCGAGTTCATCGCCGCGGCGGATGACGCCGGCGCAATTCACCACCACATCGAGGCTTTCGAGAGAGCCGATAAGGGCTTTGATGGCCGCGATGTCCCGTACGTCGAGGAGTTGCGCATTTGCCTTCTTCAGGACTGGGTCTGACGCGACGGTTGCAATTTCAGCATCGCTGACGCCTGCGACAGTGACGTTCGCACCGGCTTCGATAAAGCCGCGAGCAATGCCCGCGCCGATGCCTGATGTGCCGCCAGTCACAAGCACGCGCTTGCCTGCGTACCACATCGAGGCCCAGGCGCCGGATGTGGCGTCATGAGACATGGGGGAACCGTCGGTCATCAGCGCACAAACTGATCGACGTAGTCGGCGCCGAGACCAACTGATGTGTAATGAGCACGGCACATGTCGAGCTTGGTGAAGACGTCCTCGTAGCCGACGTGCTTGTTCTGCTCGTCGAGATAGACCATCGAGCCCTGGATGTTGAAGAAGGTGATCATCTCGGAAGTCTCTTCCGGCACCACCAGAGTATGAATCTCACCCGGCGGCTCGAACACGTATGAGCCTTCAATGGCGACCCAGTCGTGCTCGCGATAGAACCATTTTCCCTTCAGGACAAAGCCGTGAACGGGGTTGGGATGAAGGTGGCGCGACAGCACCCCGGCTCGCCGCACACGCAGCAGGTTGCACCATTGGCCCTGGCGGGTGTTGAGCATCAACGGCCGAAACCACACATCAGGGGCCTGGGGCACCCACACGCGTTCATCCTCCGGGATTGCAACGACTGCAATCTCCGGCGACGCGAGAACATGGGTTGACCCCTTCATATCACGATACATGGCGCTTCCTTTTGGTCTTGCCGTTTACGGCTGGTTTTGCAGCCGCGGCTCGCGCGGCTGAGGTTCTTCGTTTCGACAGCTTGAATTCGGTGTAACCGAGCACTTGCTCCATGGCGGTGCGGGCCTTGTCGGCATCGCCTTCGTTGATGGCGTGTGCGGCAATCGCGTGGTTCGGCAGGTTGTCCTCGAACCAGCCGGCGCTGCCGACAGCCACGAGGAAAACCGTGCTCAGAATGGTGTCGATCGCGCTCCTGAATCCCTGCAGCACCGGGTTGTGCGTGGCGTCGAGAATGGCGAGGTGAAACGCCTTGTCGGCTTCGATGGCGCTGGCCTGATCGTGCGACGTTTCCATGGCGGTGAGCGCAGCGTTGATGCGCTGGCGGTCCGTCTTGGTAGCGCGCGTGGCGGCCATCGCCGCGGCCGCCGGCTCGATGATCGAACGCACTTCCTGGATCGCGAGAAGCAGTTCGCGATCCGGCTCGTCCTTGCCGACCAGCCACGCCAGCACGTCGCGATCGAGCAGGCTCCAGTCGCGGCGCGGGCGGACGTGGGTACCGTGGCGGGGGCGCACGCTCACCAAACCTTTGGCGGCGAGCGTCTTGATGGCCTCGCGGATGACGCCTCGTCCGACGCCGAAGCGCACTTCGAGATCATGTTCGGGGGGCAGGGCAGCGCCGACGGGGATCAGATCCTGCGCGATCTCGCTGCCGAGCGTGGTCAGCACGGCATGAATACGCCCCGGCTTGACGCGCTTGTCGGCTGTTTTCGGACGTGCCTTGACCAAGGTGAAACTCCCCATTCGCTGCTCTGACGGCAACGTACGGCGACGCTAGCACGGTCAGGATTGTGGATGCAATCATCCGATGTTAAACATCGGATGATTGGTGAAATGTTGCGCTGCGAAAATGCATTCGCGTGGCATAGAGCCTTCGACACTCGACATTATAAAGACAGCAACGACAAATCACAGGCGAGGCAGCGCAATCCATGGCGACCATCGGTTATCTGACGACCACTCTTTTCGACTTTGGCGCGATCAAAGGCCTGAAAAACGAAGTCGATGCTTTGGGCATCCGCCGGCCTTTGCTTGTGACAGATCCGGGCGTCGAGGCGGCCGGCATTGCTGGGAAGGTGCTCGTGCAGCTTGACGGAGTTGCCGTGACGGTCTTCGCGAAGACGCCGGCCAACCCGACGGAAGAGGCGGTGATCGAAGGCGTGGCCTCTTATCGCAGTGGAAGTTGCGACGGCATCATCGCATTGGGCGGCGGATCGCCGATCGATCTCGCAAAAAGTGTTGCACTGGCAGCCACGCATGCAGAGCCGCTTGAAAGTTACGCCGCAATCCGCAATGGCGTCGGTAAGATCACCGCAAGCGTCGCGCCGGTGATCGCAATCCCGACCACCGCCGGAACCGGAAGCGAAGTGGGGCGCGGAGCGCTGATCAATCTGAGCAATGGTTCGAAGCTTGCACTGATCAGCCCGCACCTGATTCCAAAGCGCGCGATTTGCGATCCCGAATTGACGCTGGGACTTCCACCGGTGCTGACGGCGGCAACTGGAATTGACGCGTTGACGCACTGCATCGAGACGTATCTGTCGCCGCTCGTCAATCCACCGGCGGAAGCCATCGCGCTCGATGGGGCCTATCGCGCATGGCACTTCATCAAGCGCGCGACGGAAAACGGCTCGGACCGCGAGGCTCGCTGGGAAATGATGATGGCTGCACTGGAGGGCGGTATGACCTTCCAGAAGGGACTTGGCGCGGTACACTCCTTGTCGCACGCCGCCGGCGCACTGCGGCGGCCGACCCTGCATCATGGCATGCTCAACGGCGTATTCCTGCCGCACATCCTGCGTTTCAATGCTGATAGCGTCGGCGAGAAATACGACAAGCTTCGCGAGGTGTTCGGATTGAGCGCGAAAGCCGATCTCACAGCTGCGGTATCCGATCTGATCACGTCGCTCGGTCTGCCGCTGACGCTCGGTCAGATGGGATTTGAGGAAAAGCATATTCCGGAAACGGTGCAGCGGGCGCTCGCGGACCATTCCAACGCGACGACACCACGCAAGGCGACTGCGGAAGAGTTCGAAGCGTTGCTGCGGGCTGCGCTTTAATCTCTGATCTGGATCACATGGCGGAATTATCTCGCCATGTGACCGGAATTCATAAGACGGCCTTACTGCATTCTCTGCAGCAGCACATAAGGTTGTCCGTCTTCAGAGCCGATCCTGGTATCAACTTCAAAGACGTCGGCGATCATCTTGTTCGTGATGGTGTCGGCGGGCTTGCCATCGGCGGCGATCGAGCCTTTGTGAATCACGACAATCCGATCCGCGAAGCGGACGGCAAGGTTGAGGTCGTGCAGCACGGCGATCACTGCTGTGCCCTCGCGCGCGCGGCGTTTGGCGATTTCCACGAGATTGATCTGATAGCGCAGGTCGAGGCTCGAGGTCGGTTCGTCCAGCAATAGCACGCCGGGGCCGTGTTCGGCCTCGCCGCAGGCAAGCTGCACCAGCACGCGCGCGAAATGGGCGCGTTGCTGTTCGCCACCTGACAGGGTCGGAAGCTCGCGATGCCGAAATGGCTCCAATGCGAGCTCGGCAATCGCGGCATCGATCAGAGGTCGGGCTATGGCGCGTGGCCGGTCGCCGGCGCCTATGGCAACGATTTCCTCGACGGTGAAAGGAAAGCTGACGTTGACATGTTGTGACAGCATGGCGCGATGCTTCGCCAATTCGCGCGACGAGAACGACGACAGATTTTGGCCCTTCAGACAGATATTGCCGGCGCTGCAACGCAGGTCTCCGGACAACAACCGCAGCAGCGTCGATTTTCCCGCGCCGTTCGGCCCGACGATGGCGACGGACTCGCCGCCGCGAAACTGTGCTCTCACGTCGTTGAGCAGCCTGGCATGCCGGATCGTCATGCAAACGGCATCTGCTTCGATCATCGCAGAGGGGTGGGTGTCTGTCATGACCCGATCAATGAGCGCTGTCGCAACAGGATAAACAGGAAAAACGGGGCGCCCAGAGCTGCAGTCAAAATGCCAATCGGCACCTCGGCCGGCGCTGCAAGGACGCGGGCAATGGTATCGGCGCCAATCAGCAAAATCGCGCCAAGACATGTCGAGGCCGGCAACAACATGCGGTGACCGGGACCGATAGTTACACGCAGCAGATGGGGGACCACGATGCCAACGAAACCCACGACGCCGCAGATCGAAACCGCCACGCCGGTCATGGCTGAGATCAGCACGATGGAGATCTTCTTTAGCCGTTCGACGTCGATGCCGGTGTGAAATGCTTCGGCTTCGCCGAGCACCAGCACGTCCAGGCCGCGCGCGATGAAGGGAATGGCAATCAGGGCGAGGACGACCGCGGGCGCGACCATCGCCGCTTTCGGCCAGGTGGCGCCGCTGAGTGAACCGAGCAACCAGAACGTGATGTCGCGCAATTGGCGATCGTCAGCGACAAAAACGAGGAGGCCGATGCCTGCGTTGGCAATAGCGGCAATGGCAAGGCCGGCGAGCAGGAAGATCGCCACCGATGTCCGGCCTTCACGGCTCGCGATTTTGTAAAGGATAATGGTGGTGGTCAGCGACCCGGCGAAAGCCGCAATCGGGAGCAGTTCAAGCTGCATGAACTTCAAGTTGGCGCCCCAGGCGCTGTCCGAGATCACGATTGCGGCCGCCGCGGCAAATGCCCCGCCGCTCGATACGCCGACGAGCGCCGGATCGGCGAGGGGATTGCGGAAGAGGCCCTGCATGATGGTTCCTGCCAGCGCGAGGAGGCCGCCAATCATCCCCGCGACCGCGATGCGAGGGATACGAATGGACCAGAGCACCAGCTGGTCCCGCGAAAGCATTGCCGGATCGGCGTGACCGATGTTGAGGCCGAGGGCTGCTGCCAGACGAGACAGGGGGATGCCGGCGGCGCCGATGGTGGTTGCCACCAGGGAAATCCCGATCACGCCGGCAATGAGCACGCTAAAGACGAGCGTGGCGGACGGTCGCATCAAGGATGCGCCGATCGATGGGCGACGTGCGGTTGCGACTGTGTTCGTCGTCATTTGCGGCAATCGGCTGAGAGGACCGCGGGCTTCCATGTCGCGGCCTGCGTCGCGAGATCCGGATAAAGAGACAGCGCAAGATCGCGGGCGGCGGACGCCGTGCGGGGACCAAAGCCCAGCAGATAGAGACCATCCATTGCGATGAAAGACTTCTTCACCGCGGCGGGAGTCATGGCGAACGACGGATTGTCGAAGATGGTCTGTGCTTCGACCGGCTCGCGTCCGCGCTGCATGGTCAGGATGACGTCCGGCTTTGCGGCGACAATGGCCTCATCGTTGATCGGCTTGTAGCCATCGAAGCCTTCAACAGCGTTGAGGCCTCCGGCCATCTTGATGATTTGATTGGCGGCCGTTTTCTGTCCCGCCACCATGGCGCGGCCATTCAAGAATGACATGACGAACATCACGCGGACAGGTTGTTTGATATTTTCGCGGAGCGTCCGCAATTGAGACAGGTCGCTCGCGACCGCAGACGCCAGGCACGCGCCACGCGCATCGACATCCATGGCATGGGCGACGAGTTTGATCTTCTCGATCAAGCCATCTTCGGTGAACGTTTCCGGAAACGACACGAACGGAATTTTCGCCGAGTACAGCACATCGAGCGTTTCTTTGGGGCCTGATCCTTCGATAGCAAGGATCAGCTGTGGATTGAGGCCAAGAACGCCTTCCGCGGACAGCTGCCGCATGTATCCGACGTTCGGTTTCTCGGTCAGAGCTTTCGGCGGATAAAGGCTCGTGGTGTCGATGCCGACGATCCTGTCTTCAAGGCCGAGCGCGTAAAGAATCTCGGTGATCGCGCCGCCGATCGAAACGATGCGGGATGAAGCACCAATAGTGACGTCATGTCCGCGCGCGTCATGGATGACGATGCTTTCTGCGCTCGCCGATGCGAGGAGAGCACCGCCGGTGAATAATGCGAGACCAAATGTCGCAGCAAACAGTCGTCGTGTGAGCATCGTCGATTTCATTTCGTCAGGATCAGCTTGTTCTGTGCCGTCAGGCGCAAGCGATAAATATCGTCTCCATGCGAGATGATGATCTCCCGTGACGATGCAAACAGATCGCGGCTGTTTAAGCGATTGTCCGCCAAGGGAATTGATCGCTCACCATGTGTTGC
Source organism: Bradyrhizobium sp. SYSU BS000235 (assembly GCF_049747295.1). Classification (NCBI taxonomy): domain Bacteria; kingdom Pseudomonadati; phylum Pseudomonadota; class Alphaproteobacteria; order Hyphomicrobiales; family Nitrobacteraceae; genus Bradyrhizobium; species Bradyrhizobium sp. SYSU BS000235. The sequence goes on along the minus strand of NZ_JBMHJM010000001.1, from coordinate 472,649 downwards.
CTTGGCATCGCCACCGCTACCTGCGGGACCGTGCCGCGAGTCAGCATTCATCCTTCTTCTGCGCCCCATTCGAGAAAGTTCTCATTCTCTTTAGGTTTGTTCGCGCCGTTATTCCAATGTTCCACATTACAATAAGTTTAAACTACGGTTGACCGGTTGCGGAGCCGCGCTTACGAAACATGGAAAGACGTTGGCAATCGCCGACGCGATCTTACACATAGCCAGCCAGCCGCCCGATATGGGCGATGCCCGCCAGCCGCACATCACATAAAGATACCTTGGGGCTGTCATGTCGGGGCTGAATGCGCGCGCCTGCGCGTTACTTTTATCTGTCTCTGTTATCCCGGTTGGGATGTTTGGAGGGTGGTCGTCCGCGCTGGCTCAGTCGGCCGCGCCTGCCGACGTCATGCAGGCTGCCAGACCAAAACCCATCAAGCGCAAGCGCGCTGCTGCTCCCATGGCCGAAGTGCCGTTGCCGCCGGCAGTGATGAATGCGAACGCGCAGGTGGGGCAGCAGATTTATCAGTCGCTCGACGAAATCACGGTGACGGCGACGAAGACGGAGCAACGCGCGATCGATGCGCTCGCGCCAGTGAGCGTGATGACGCTGGATCAAATCGAGAGCCGTCAAGCTTCTCGCGTGGCCGATCTCATCTACACCATACCGGGGGTGTGGATGCAGGATCGTGGCGACGATCCTTCGACATCGATCAACATTCGCGGTCTTCAGGATTTCGGTCGTGTTGCCGTTGTCGTCGACGGTGCGCGCCAGAATTATCAACGCACAGGTCACAACTCGAACGGATCGTTTTTCCTCAATCCTGAGCTGATCGGCGGTATCGATATCACACGTGGTCCGACGGCGAACGTTTACGGGTCGGGTGCCATCGGTGGCGTGGCGTCGTTCCGCACCAAGGATATTCAGGATGTGGTTCGTCCAGGCGAACGTTGGGGTGTCGATGCCAATACGATCTTCGGCACCAACCACGGCAGGGCACTGGGCTCCGTCTTCGGAGGTGTTCATGTCAATCCGGACGTCGATCTGTTCGCCGGCGGGACGTATTCGACCCAGGACAATTACAAGGACGGTCTCGGCGTCACCGTCGAGAATACGGCGCAGCGCCTCAACGCTGGTATTGCCAAACTGACCGTGCGTCCGGCGGATGGACATGAAGTGAAGCTCGGCGGAATTTTCCAGGAAGACGTCTACGACGTCGGCCAGCCGCGGCGCCCGCTGGGATCGCCATTCGCACAGCCGGGATCCGCCGGAAACGGTACGTCGGTCTATGCGACGAACTTGAAGAATTACACGACGACGCTTGGATGGAAATATTCGCGGCCTGATGACCAGCTGTTCGATTGGAATGCGAACATTTATTGGAACAGAACCGACAACCAGCAGATCAAGATCGCACACAATTCAACGCTCGCGACTGGAACGTGCACAGGCGGGCAGCCGGGTAACAGCATCACCGGCTGCGTCGGCGATCCTCGTGGATATCTGATCGATACCTATGGCTTTGACGTCTACAATACATCCCGCATCGATGGTGGTGACTGGCGTCATGCGATTACCTACGGAGTGGACGGCTTCCGCGACGACGTCTCGACATTCGACAAGACCGGTAACTCAAACAAGACAACTCCGGGCGGCGAACGCACAGTGACAGGTGGCTTCATTCAGTGGAAAGCCAACTACACGTCACTCTTGGAAGTCATCAGCGCAGTTCGCTACGACAACTATCAGCTGAATTCGACGATTGGTTCGGCTTCGGGCGATCGTTTCTCCCCGAAGATCACGGTGGGTCTGTTGCCCGCGGCGGTCGCGACGCCTTATGTGAGCTATGCCGAAGGCTATCGCGCGCCAACGATTACCGAAACTCTGGTGGCTGGGGCGCACGTCGCAACGGGCGCGGGGCAGGGCGACTTTTCCGTCTGTCCAGACGGACAGCGTGGCTTCTTCTGCTTCCTCCCTAATGCGAACCTGCGGCCTGAGGTCGGCAAGAACAAGGAAATCGGGTTGAACGTCAAGAAGAACGACATCTTCTCGGCAGGCGACAGCTTCCGCGGCAAGTTCAATGTCTTCCGCAACGATGTATCTGATTACATCGACACTGTGCAGTTCACCGGCCCTCCGTTCAATTCCTTCCCGCCAATTCCAGGCGCGTTTCCGACGACGTACCTCCAGTATCAGAACATCGCCAGCGCTCGGATCCAGGGCTTCGAAATGGAGACGATGTATGACGCCCAGCGGTTCTTCATTGGGCTGTCGGCGACAATCCAGGAAGGCAAGAACACCCAGACCAATATCGGCCTGTACAGCGTGCAGCCGCAGAAACTTACGACGACTGCCGGATTGCGTTTCCTCGACAATCAGGTTGTGCTCTCGGCGATGTGGACGTCGGTCAAGAGCAACACCGATATCCCGGTGACCTATCTTCCGGGTACGTCCTATGATCTGGTGAATGTCTATCTGGCGGTGCGCCCGACCAAGGATCTGGCGCTCAACTTCTCGGTTGAGAACATTCTCAACGAATACTACCGCCCTTACGCCATTCCGCGTGCCGCAGACTTTACGTCGCCTCAGAACGACGTGCTTTGGGCCAGCGCAGGCGCCGGCATCACCTACAAGGCGGGTCTCAGATACCACTTCGGAGGAGGCTGAACGAGCAGGCGCGCAAATCGCTGAAGAGCTGAAGCCTGGCCGCGCAGAGCTTTCTGCGCGGTTCCGCGTGTTTCAACCTTCCGCCACAACAGCAACATTTCATCACCGGCCGATCGGCCCTAAACTGAGACAAACAGGAGAACAGCGTATGTTTATTGCAATGAACAGATTTCAGGTGAAGACGGGGTCTGAACAGGCATTCGAGACTCTTTGGGCGAGCCGCGAGTCGTATTTGAGCGAGCTCGCGGGCTTTATCGAATTTCACCTGTTGCGGGGGCCTGCAGCGGAAGATCATACGCTGTATTCGACGCACACCACCTGGGCCAGCACGGCTGCGTTCGAGGCGTGGACAAAGTCCGAACAGTTTCGCAAGGCTCATGCCCGTGCCGACAATGCCACCGGCGGATCGTTGTACCTTGGTCATCCCAAGTTCGAGGGCTTTGAGGTGATCCAGAGCGAGCGCAACTCCAGCGCCGCTGCCTGACACGTGGACAGCGAAGGAGTGTCCGGCATGCTCAGCATGGATCTGGCCGATCTCAGAAAGCATATGGCGGAAAACCCCGGAGCCGTGATCGAGGACGTGGCGCGGGAGAAAAATGTCACGGCACGTGCGGTGATCGAAGCGCTGCCCGACGACATGCGCAGCTTCGCGCCGGGGTCGGCGTTCGTTGCAGCGATGCAGGACATTGCCAGCTGGGGCGAGGTCACGCTGATCGTCCACACCGACGACGGGATTTTCGAAATCACAGAACCTGTCGGGGGCGGCGAGGTCGGCCGCGGTTACTACAACATCATGAAGCCGAAGGGCATGCATGGTCATCTGCGGCACGAGCGCTGCGGCGGTCTCGCTTTTGTGGAGCGGCCATTCATGGGCAAGTCGTCCGCCTTCGTCACCTTCCTGAACGTGGATGGTGGCGTTATGTTCAAGGTTTTCGTCGGACGCGATGAGAATCGCGCGCTGAAGGCCGATCAGCTTGAGGCTTTCCGCGCTTTGGCTAAGCGTCTGAGCTAGGGCAAGCCCTGCAAAAGAAAAAGGCGCCGCAACGAGTGTTGCGACGCCTTTTTCATCTTCAGTGTCTGTCGGTCTATTCCGCTGGAGCGTGATGTGCGGCGGCAGGCGCATGTCCCACGGACGATTCACCGTGCTGCGTCAGTGGGCGGTTACCCGCCAAGGCACGCAGCAGCACGTAGAACACCGGCGTGAAGAAGATGCCGAAGGCTGTCACGCCGATCATACCGGCGAACACCGCGACACCCATCGCGTGACGCATTTCGGAACCCGCGCCCGTCGATGTGACCAGCGGCACCACGCCCATGATGAACGCCATCGACGTCATCAGAATGGGCCGTAGCCGCAGGCGACTTGCCTCGATAGCCGCTTCGATCGGCTTTCGTCCGGCGAACTCGAGCTCTCGCGCGAACTCCACGATCAGAATGGCGTTCTTAGCGGATAGACCCACCAGCACGATCAGACCGATCTGCGTGAACACGTTGTTATCGCCACGCGTGAGCCAGACGCCGAACATGGCGGCCAACAGACCCATCGGCACGATCATGATGATCGCGAGCGGCAACGTGAGGCTTTCGTATTGGGCGGCCAGCACCAGGAACACGAGGAACAGTGCGATCGGGAAGACGTACAGCGACGAATTGCCGGCGATGATCTCCTGATAGGTCAGTTCGGTCCATTCATAACCGATGCCTTTCGGGAAGACTTCCTTGGCGATCCGATCAACGGCTGCCCGCGACTGTCCGGTCGAATAGCCGGGCGCAGTCCCGCCGTTGACGTCGGCGGTCAGGAAGCTGTTGTAGCGCATGGCGCGTTCAGGGCCGGAACTCGCCTGCACTTTCAGCAACACCGACAGCGGCACCATCTCGCCCGTGTTCGAACGGACCTTCAGCAGGCCGACATCCTCAGCGCGGGCGCGGAATTTGGAGTCCGCCTGCACGCGCACGGTATAAGTGCGGCCAAATTTGTTGAAGTCGTTGACGTAATACGAGCCCAGATAGATTTGCATCGTGTCAAAGACGCTCGTCACCGGAACGCTTAACTGGCGCGCTTTGGTGCGATCGATATCCGCATAAAGCTGGGGCGTGTTGATCTGATAGCTGGAGAACAGGCCCGCCAATTCAGGCGCGCTGGTGGACTTTGCGAGAAATGCTTTCGTGGCATCGTTCAACGCAGCGTAGCCAAGTCCCGCCTGATCCTCGATCTGGAACTTGAAACCGCCAATGGTGCCGAGACCTGGAACGGGCGGCGGCGGGAACATTGCGATGAACGCTTCCTGGATCGCGGCAAACTTGCCGTTGAGCGCCATGGCGATGGCGTTGCCGCTGAGGCTCGGATCCTTGCGCTCTTCAAACGGTTTCAAGGTGACGAACACGATGCCTGCGTTCGACGAGTTGGTGAAGCCGTTGATCGAAAGGCCAGGGAAGGCCACCGCAGCTTCAACGCCGGGCTGCTTGAGCGCGATGTCACCCATGCGGCGAATGACTTCTTCGGTGCGGTCAAGAGTCGAACCATCCGGCAACTGTGCGAAGCCGACAAGATACTGCTTGTCCTGTCCCGGCACGAAGCCGCCCGGAACCGTCTTGAACAGGCCGAGGGTCACGGCAATCAGGACCACATAGACGCCCATCACGAGAGCCTTGCGGGAAATGACCCGCTTGACCCCGCCGCTATAGCCGTCGGACGCGACGTGAAAGGCGCGATTGAAGCGCTTAAAGAACCAGCCGAGGCTCTTTTCCATCCCCCTGGTCAGGGCATCCTTCTGCGCGTCGTGAGATTTCAGCAGCAATGCTGCGAGTGCCGGGGAGAGCGTCAACGAATTGAACGCAGAGATCACCGTCGAGATGGCGACTGTGAGCGCGAACTGCTTGTAGAACTGTCCGGTGAGACCGGTGATGAATGCCAGCGGCACGAACACCGCCACAAGCACGAGGGCAATGGCGATGATCGGCCCCGTCACTTCGCGCATGGCCTGGTAGCTCGCCTCCACAGGCGACAGACCTTGCTCGATGTTGCGTTCGACGTTTTCCACCACGACGATCGCATCGTCGACCACGATGCCGATGGCCAGCACCAATCCGAACAGGCTGAGGGCGTTGATGGAAAACCCGAACAGGAACATCACGGCGAAGGTGCCGATGATCGACACCGGAACTGCGATCAATGGGATGATCGAGGCGCGCCATGTCTGCAGGAACAGGATGACGACCAGCACGACCAGGGCCACCGCTTCCAGCAGGGTGTGCACGACGGCTTCAATAGAGGCTCGGACGAACTGCGTCGGGTCATAGACGATGCTGTAGTCCATGCCGTCCGGCATGTTTTCCTTCAACTCTGCCATCGTCTTGCGGACATTGTCAGAGATCTGGATTGCATTGGAGCCGGGTGACTGGAAGATCGGAATGGCCACTGCCGACTTGTTGTTCAGCAGGGAGCGGAGCGAATAGTCCGCGGCACCAAGCTCGATGCGCGCGATATCACGCAGGCGGGTGACGTCGCCATTGGCGCCGGTCTTGACGATGATGTCGCCGAACTCTTCTTCGTCCTTCAACCGGCCCTGCGCGTTGATTGAAAGTTGCAGGTCGAGACCGCTATCGCTGGGCGACGCGCCGACCACGCCGGCGGCGGCCTGCACGTTCTGCGCCTGGATTTCACGCACGACGTCGCTGGCCGACAAACCACGTTCGGCGACCTTCTGCGGATCCAGCCAGATGCGCATCGAATAGTCGCCCGAGCCGAACAATTGCACCTGACCGACGCCCTGAATGCGTGCGAGCCTGTCCTTGACGTTCAACACCGCGTAGTTGCGCAGATACGTCATGTCGTAGCGGTCGTTGGGCGAGAGCAAATGCACGACCATGGTCAGGTCGGGTGCGCTCTTGATGGTGGTGATGCCCAGCGCGCGGACTTCCTGCGGCAGGCGAGGTTCCGCCTGTGACACGCGGTTCTGCACCAGCTGCTGCGCTTTGTCGGGGTCTGTGCCGAGGCGGAACGTCACGTTGAGCGTCATCACGCCGTCGGTCGTTGCCTGGCTGCTCATATAGAGCATGTCTTCAACGCCGTTGATCTGTTCTTCGATCGGCGTCGCAACCGTTTCCGCAATCACCTTTGGATTGGCGCCCGGATATTGCGCGCGAACCACGACGGTTGGTGGAGAGACTTCGGGGTATTCGGAAATCGGCAGCGCAGGCAGGGACAACAAACCTGCGAGGAAGATCAGCGTCGACAGCACGCCCGCAAAAATCGGCCTGTCGATAAAGAACTTCGAGATATTCATGGCATTATCTCATTCGGTCTTGAATGCCGACGCACGTGTGGCGTCGGCGCAAATCGGTGCGGAAGAGGAGAGACGAAGAGTACGTCTCTCGATTAATTGGCGGTCATTGCGATGAGTTGCGGTGCGACCGTTGCTCCCGGGCGAATGCGTTGCAATCCCTTGACCACAATGCGCTCCCCAACCTTCAAGCCGCTGGTGACAACCCGCTGCCCGTCGATCGTCGCACCGAGCGTCACTTCGCGGTATTCGGCTTTATTGTCCTTGGAGACGACCATCACGTACTTCTTGTTCTGGTCGGTGCCGACAGCGCGCTCATTGATCGTCATCACGCGTGAAGCCTTCGGTTGGCCCATCGCCAGCCGAACGAATTGACCGGGAATGAGGTGACCATCGCTGTTGTCGAACACGGCGCGGACGCGGAAGGTGCCGGTACGAGGATCGACCTGATTGTCGATCAACTGCATGTGGCCTTCGAAAGGTGTGCCGTCGGTTGTCGCGGTGCCCATCTTGACCGGGATATGGCCGGTTTTCGATGCCGCATCGTCTTTTCCCAAGGCGTTGAGCGCTCGCAGCACAACCTGTTCGTCGGCGTTGAAGCTTGCATAGATCGGCGACGTTGAAACGATCGTCGTCAGCAGTGGCGACCCGGGCCCTGCGGCAATCAGATTGCCGACCGTGATCTCCCGCTTGCCAACGCGGCCTGTCACCGGTGCGCGGACTTCCGTGTAGCTGAGGTTGAGCTGTGCGGTCTTGAGGGCGGCTTGAGCGCCTTTGAGGTTGGCCTCGGCCTCGCGATAGGCGTTGATACGATTATCCTGATCGCGCTGTGAGATCGTTTGCGAGCCGGTCAATTGCTGGCCGCGTTCAAAGTCGCTCTTTGCATACACCAGTCGTGATTGGGCTGCGGCGACCTGTGCTTCGGCGCGTGCGACATCGGCGGCATAGAGGTCCGGGTCGATAACGACGAGAATGTCGCCTTCTTTGACCATCGCGCCCTCGCGGAAGCGAATGTCCTGAATGGCCCCGGCTACGCGAGAACGAACCTCTACCTGTTCGATAGCCTCGAGCCGGCCGGAGAATTCATCCCAAACGTTGGCGTCGTGCTCTTCAACCGTGGATACGGAAACAGGGACCGCCGCCGGCGCGGCCGCAACAGCATCAGCCTTGGCCTTTCCGTTGGAAGTGGTGAGAAAAGCCGTTCCTGCTACGGCGAGAATGGCAATTCCGGCTGCAGCGCCCAGAAGGCCGGTTTTGAGTGAAAGCAGTTTCATCGCATGTCCCCAATTATCTGCCAGAAATGCGATTCAGCCTTGCAAAACAGAGGCTTGGACGCCCTCGAGACCCGCTCCACCAGGAATCTCGGCTCCAGTTCCAAATCTCTAACGCTACGCTGCATCGCAAAAATCTGTAACGAGCGGTATAAATAGAAAGTGGACAACCCCTGTCAAGGGACATATCTAACGAAAGGTACAAAACAGAAGGGTCCGGGACATGGCGATGGGACGCCCGCGTGAATTCGACCTCGATCAGGCGCTGGAGCAGGCGCTCGAGGTGTTTTGGCGCAAGGGATATGAAGGTGCGTCCATTGCCGAGTTGACCGAAAGCATGGGCATCACCAAGCCCTCGCTGTATGCGGCGTTTGGCAACAAGGAAGAACTATTTCGCAAGGCGTTCGATCGTTACGTCGATGGTCCCGGCGGCTTTGTGAAGATCGCGCTTCAGCAATCCACCGCCCGTGCGGTCGTTGAACATCTCCTTTATGGCGAAGCGGATGCCGTGACCGATCCCGAATATCCGCCGGGATGCCTCTCCGTGAATGCGGCGCTGACCTGCAGTGACGCGGCCGAGTCCATCAAGCACGAGTTGACGTCGCGTCGCGCGAAGAACGAGGAAGACCTTCGGCTACGCTTCGAGCGGGCCAAGGCGGAAGGCGATTTGCCTGAAGCCGCGGATGCTGCGGCATTGGCACGCTACGTCCAGACCATCCTGCAGGGTATGGCTGTGCAAGCCGTGAGCGGCGCCAAACGCTCCGAATTGCACAAGCTTGTCGAGATGGTCTTGATCACCTGGCCGCCGGTCGCGGGCTGACAATCGATCGCGCCTCGCAGGCTAATCCGGCGACGTGCATATTCTCACTTCGTGATGCGAGAACTATCCAAGCATCTGCGTATCGCCGCAGATCGAGATGGCCTGACCTGAAATGGTGCGGCCGCGCGGGCTCGCCATAAAGACGATCTGGTCAGCGAGTTGCTGCGGTGTGACGTAGTCCTTGATCGACGTGTAGGAAAACGCGGTCTTTTCCATTTCGCCATAAGAGATGCCGCGCTGCTGGGCCTTTGCTTCCAGTACGCGACGTTGCCTGTCGCCCGCGACCAGGCCCGGAAGAATCGCGTTGACGCGAATGTTGTCCGGTCCGAGTTCGATCGAGAGTGATTTGGTGAAGCCGATCACGCCCCACTTGGCGGCGGCATAAGGCGAGCGCATGGCGAAGCCGAGCCGTCCCGCAGCAGATGAGATGTTGACGATGGACGCATTCCTGCTCTGGCGCAGCAGCGGCACAGCGAGACGCGTGCAATTGAATTGCCCGGTCAGGCAGATATCGAGACAGCGATCCCAATCTTCGGGGTTCATCTCGTCGACCTTCGAGGTCGGTCCGGCAATCCCGGCATTGTTGACCAGCACATCGAGGCCACCTAGCGCCGCAGTGGCTTCCGCAAACAAGTTTTTGACGGCTGCACGATCGGACACATCGCACACCGTTTGCGTCAACGCCGGATCGCTCGTTTTGAGCGCGGAGAGGGCGGTGGTATCCACATCGCAGATGTGAACCTTCGCGCCTTCCGCGACGAACGCGCGTGCGATGGCCAATCCGATGCCGTTGGCGCCGGCCGTCACCAGCACGCGCAATCCTTTGATATCGAGATCCATAAAAGCTCCGTTTTTGTTTTTCTGGGTTTATTCGGCGAGGCCGCCGCGGGACAGGATGACATTGGCCGCGGAACTGATGTCCGCGCTGATGCCGGCTTTCGCTGCGGCTTCGTCACCGCCCTTGATGGCGGCAAGCACTTGGGCGTGAAAGCGGATCGCATCGCCTTTGGCCAGTCGTTCGGGATTGGCCCGCAGGTCGAGATTGATGACGGGTCCTACCTTGAGCCAGAGCGCACGGATGATCTCCACAAAGGTCGGGGAATGCGCCGCTTCATAAACGGCGAAATGAAAAGTCTTGTTGAATTCGACTGCGCGTGGAAGGTCCGGCTTGCTGGCGAGACTCTCGGCGCGCATGGCGGCCTCGGCCTTTGCGATCGACACAAGATCGTCGTCGCTGCGTGTCCTTGCGGCGATGGCGGCCGCGTGACCTTCAATTTCAATGCGCGCCTGCGTCAGATCGCGAAATTGCGTTGCAGTCATCCGCGGCACACGAATGGAGCGGTTGGGGGTGACCTCGAGCGCTTTGTCGGCGACGAGACGCGATACAGCTTCGCGAATGGGCATGATGGACACGCCGAGAACGTCAGCAGCCTGACGCAACGAGAGCTTATCGCCCGGCGCCATACGTCCCGAAAACAGAAGGTCGGACAGTTGTGCATAAGCGCGCTCACCCAGCGTTTGCCGATCGAGCGGCTCGACGAGATTGAGTGCAGCGGGACGATTCATGACCGGGAATTCCTGACGAACGACCAAAACTGAAACAAAGGACTAGACAAGGTCGCTATCGTTTGCGAGCTTAAGTGTGATCACAGATCACGGCAAGCGATATAAGCGCCAAAAAAGAAGCGCGACGCTCGACCGGAAAGAAAAAGCGCCGCGCGATGCGGCCGTCACAGGGAGAAGGGTATGTCTTTCGAGAACAAATTCACGCGACGTGCTTTGCTGAAGACCGCCGGCGGACTGGCGGTGATGTCGAGCGTGTCAGCTCCATCGATTTTGCGGGCACAGTCGTCGGATGTGATCCGCATCGGACATTTGACGCCACGGACCGGATTTCTCGGGCCGCTCGGTGAATACGCGGTGATGGCTGCAGATCTTGCGGTCGAAGAAATCAACGCATCGGGCGGTGTGATGGGCCGAAAGGTCGAACTGCTGAAGGAAGACTCGGTCAATCCGCAGACGGCATCGACCAAAGCCGAGCGCATGATCGAGCGCGACAAGGTCACTTGCATTATCGGCGAGATCTCGTCGGCTTCGGCGCTGACCATTGCGCAGGTCGCCCAGCGCAACAAGACGTTGTTCATCAACACCGGCGCGAACTCCGACGCGCTGCGCGGTTCGGATTGTAAGCGCTACATGTTCCACGTCGAGTCGCAGAACTCGATGTATGTGAAATCTGTCGGCCGCTCCTTCATGCAAGACGGACTGGTCAAGGGCAAGAAGTGGTACTCGCTCACGGCGGACTATGCCTTCGGTCACGACCTGTTGCGCGTCGCCAAGCGCTTCATGGAAGCCAATGGCGGTCAGTTCGCCGGTGACGATCTGGTGCCGACGGATGCGACGGACTTTTCGGCCTATCTCCTCAAGATCCGTGAGGCCAAGCCGGATCTCGTCGTTATCAACCTCTCCGGTAACCAGGTCACGAACTTCCTTAAGCAATACGCCGAGTTCGGACTGACCTTTCCAGTCGGCGGCTTCGGCTTCGACACAGCGCTCGCCTGGGCCGCGGGCAAGGGCAATTTCGTCGGCACCTGGCCGTCAGTCTGGCATCATCTGATCGACACTGCGGGTACCAAGGCATTTGTCGGCGCCTTCACCAAGAAGTACTCCAAGCCGCCGGAGAACCAGGCCTGGGGCGACTACATCGCAACCAAGATCGTGGCGCAGTCATTCAATGAATTGAAGTCGTCGGAGTCGTCGAAGGTGGTCGAGCACTTCGAAAAGGGTGCGAAGTTCGACGTGCTGAAGACCCGGCAGGGCTATTTCCGTGCAGCGGATCATCAGCTGATGCACGAAATGTACGCCATCACCGCGCTGCCGCCGGAGAAGATCAAGAACCAGTGGGATATTTTCACGTCGAGCGGCCCGGTGCCCGGTCCGAACGAGGATCTCGAGGTCATCGCGGCGACCAAGGAAGAAAATACCTGCGTCTTCCCGACATAGGCTGTTGCCGCGCTCTTCAGGCTTACGTTTGAAGAGCGCGGGCTCATCTCACAGTTTTGCTGATTTACCCGACACGCGCTTGGCGCGAAGTCCATCGGTCGCGGGGCCATTGCCATGTCCGCTATTCTGCTAGCCCAGCAGGTCCTCAACGGGCTGCTTGACGGTGTCTACTATCTGCTGATCGCGTTGGGGTTATCGCTGATCTTCTCGCTCGGCGGCATCGTCAATCTTGCACACGGCGCTTTCTTTGCGATCGGTGCATATCTGACGCTGGTGATTTCGCCGTATCTCGGCTTCAGCGGCGCGCTGATCTTGTCGCCCGTGGCGGTTGCCTTGCTTGGCATCGTCATTGAGCGCTTGCTGTTCCAGCGTTTTTATCGCGCTGATCCTATTCTGTCGCTTCTGCTGACATTCGGCCTGGCGATGGTCGCTGAACAGGCGTTGCGCATGATTTTCGGGGCGCCCCCATTGTCCTATTCGATCCCGCAGGCGCTGCGCGGGCAGGTGTTCATCGGGAGCTTCATCTACTCATTCTATCGCGTCGTGCTGCTCGGCATCGCTGCCGGCTGTATCGCGGGATTGTGGGTGTTGTTACGGCTGACACCGTTCGGCCGCGTAGTTCGCGCGGGCGTGCAGAACCCGGACATGGTGGGCGCGCTCGGCATTTCACTGCAGCCCTACATGGCGGGGATTGCCGCGCTCGGTATCGGCCTTGCGGGACTGGCGGGCGTATTGCTCGCGCCGATCTACGCGATCCATCCCGCGATGGGGAATGAGATCATCACGCCGGCCTTTGTGGTGGTGGTGATCGGTGGTCTCGGATCGTTCTGGGGCGTTGTCGTGGCGGCGATCCTCGTCGGCGTCGTCAAGGGCGTGATGGTCGGTATCGGCTATTCAGCTGCGTCAACCGCCGCGATCTATCTTCTCATGCTTCTGGTGCTTCTGTTCAGGCCGCGCGGTCTGTTCGGCGAGCGTATCACCCGTTTCGAGTGAGGCGCGCGATGCTCAAGCGTTTTCCTGTTCAATTGGTGATTGCTGCGGCTTGTCTTCTGGTCTTGCCGCCCATCCTGCTGGCGCTCGGTCTGACGATGACCTCCGCGACGGAAGTTGTGGTGTTCGGCATCGCCTGCATGGCGCTCAATATTCTTGTCGGTCACACCGGGCTGGTGTCGTTCGGCCACGGCGCGTGGTTCGGGTTCGCCGCCTATGCCGCGGGGCTGATCCAGCTCAAGCTGATGCCAGGATCGTTTTTCGGTCCGGCCATTCTTGGCGTTCTGATCACCAGTGCTGTCGCCATTCCGCTTGGCTATCTGATCCTGCGCAGGCGAGGCGTGTACTTCTCGCTGCTGACGCTTGCTCTTGCGGCGATGCTTTACACCGTGTCGTTCCGCTGGACCGATGTGACCGGTGGTGAGAATGGGCTGGGTGGTATCACCCGGCCGACAATTTTGGGGTTCGATCTCGACTCGCAGACGACTTATTACTGGTTCGTCGCGCTGATCGCCTTTGCGGTGTTGTTTCTGTTGTGGCGTTTCCACAATTCGACAATCGGCAGCGTGCTTGTCGCGGTCCGTGAGAACGAGCAACGCGCGCGCTTCCTTGGCTACCCGACCAACCGCTACAAGCTGATGGCCTTCGTGTTGTCGGCGGCACTCACAGGTCTTGCGGGCATTCTGCTGCTCTACAAGAACCGGATGACCTCGGCCGATCCGGTATCGGTAGCGTTTTCAGGTGAACTCCTTGCGATGGTCGTCATCGGCGGCATGCGGAGTTTCCTTGGTCCGGCGCTTGGCGCGCTGTTCTATATTCTGTTCCGCGAATTCCTGAGCATCTACACCGAAAACTGGCTGCTCTGGCTTGGTCTGGTATTCGTCAGCTTCATCATCTTCTCACCCACAGGCCTTGTCGGTGTTGGGGAGAAGCTCCTTGCGCCGTTCCGCAAGAAGGTCACGGAAGAAGCTGCAATGTCCGCGCGCAAGGTCGAGGCTTTGCCATTGCCGGAATTCCTGCGGCCAAAGACTGTTGCCAATGGTCCGGTGCTTGCCGCGCGCGATATGGTGAAGAGCTTCGGCGGCATCAAGGCTGTGCAGGGCGTCAACATCTCCATTGCCGACCGGACCCTGCACGCCTTGATCGGCCCGAATGGTGCGGGCAAAACCACGGCCTTCAACTTGCTCTCGGGCATGTTTCCGCCCGATGAGGGCGAGGCCTCGCTGATGGGGCAGCCGATTGCCGGGCATACCCCGGAAGAGATCGCAACCGCAGGCATCGGCCGATCTTTCCAGATCACCAACCTGTTCCCGGAACTGAGCGTCGGCGAAAACATTCGGCTAGCAGTGCAGGCGCGTAATCCACATAGGTTCGATCCATTCACCAACGCGCTCTCGATCGACGAGATCAATCGCGAGACCGATGAGGTCATTCGCTATCTCGGCCTTGCCGGGATCGAAAAGGCGCAGGCGGGGGCACTCTCCTATGGCGGGCAACGGTTGCTCGATATGGGTGTGGCGCTGGCCACCGCGCCGCGTGTTCTGTTGCTCGACGAACCGCTTGCGGGGCTTGCAGCCGCAGAGCGCGAGCGCATCGGCGCCATCATCAAGCGCATATCGGCCGACCTGCCGGTGCTACTTGTGGAGCACGATATCGACCGCGTATTCGCGTTGGCCGATCATGTCACCGTCATGAACGAGGGACGTGTTCTGCTCGACGGAACGGTGGAGGATGCGCGCAGCAGCAAGAAGGTTCAGGAGATCTATATCGGTTCAGGAGCGGCCGCCGTTGCGGCACGTCCCCGAGAGACGTCCGCGAAGGCCGAGGCGTTGCTGACGGTGGACGGCATCGATACCTTCTACGGTAAGAGCCATATTCTCAACAGTGTCGGCTTCACGCTGCACAAAAACGAGATCATTGCGCTGCTGGGCCGTAACGGCGCCGGAAAATCGACCTTGTTGAAGACGCTGGTTGGCATCGCACCTGCCTCCCATGGCTCGATCAAGCTCGCGGGCTCCGAACTGGTCGGCCGCTCTTCTGCAGAATGCGCGCGTCTCGGCATCGGTTACGTGCCACAGGGGCGCGGCCTGTTCGCCGGCATGACGGTTGAACAGAACCTCGAACTCGGCGGCCTGAAGCGGCAGACTGGGAATGGCGTGCATTGGACGCGCGAGCGCATTTACGAGTACTTCCCGCGCATTCGCGAGCGCCTCGATAGTCCGGCGGATTATCTCTCCGGCGGCGAACAGCAGATGGTCGCGGTGGCCCGCGCGCTCTCCGGCGATGTTCGCGTGCTGTTGCTTGACGAGCCGTTCGAGGGATTGGCCCCTGCGGTGGTAGAGCAGTTGTTCGAAACCTTCGATCGTTTGCGTAACGAAGTTGCGATCATCATTGTCGATCATCATCTCGACTTGGCGCTGGCATTGTCGGATACCACAGTGGCGCTGGAGCGGGGCCGGATCATTCATGAAGGCCCGTCCAAGGCGCTGCGGGACGATCTCGATTTGCGGCGCAAGGTGCTGTGGTTGTAAGGACAGAGAAGAAAAAACATGTCGAACAATAAGAATGTAGCAATCGTTGGTGTCGGCCTGATCGGCCGGGCATGGTCGGCGATCTTCGCCCGTGCCGGCTGGAATGTGCGGCTGACCGATCCGCATGCGCCGACCTTAAAGGCTGCCCCAGGCCTGATCCGCGATGAGCTCCACGCGCTGAACCGGCACGGTCTTGCGGATGATCCTGAAGGAGCCGCGGCACGTATCACGGTGGCGGGGAGCCTTGCCGAAGCGGTGAAAGGCGTTTCCTTCGTGCAGGAGAACGGCCCTGAAAAGGTCGAAGACAAGATCGCGATGTTCGCCGAACTCGACCAGCTTGCGCCACCGGATGCGCTGCTGGTGTCGTCGACCTCGGCCATCATCGCGTCGCGCTTTACGGAAAATCTGAAGGGGCGGGCGCGGTGCCTGGTGGGCCACCCGGTCAATCCGCCACATCTCATTCCGCTCGTCGAGCTTTGTGGCGCGCCCTGGACGTCGCCCGAGTCCGTGTCGCGTGCACGAGAAATTTATCGCGAGATCGGGCAGGTGCCCGTCACAGTGAACCGTGAGATCAACGGCTTCGTGCTCAATCGCCTGCAGGGCGCATTGCTGGCGGAGGCGTTCCGCCTCGTGGGCGAGGGCTACATCTCCGCGGAAGATCTCGACTATACCGTGAAGGATGGCCTCGGAACGCGGTGGTCATTCATGGGGCCGCTGGAGACCATCGAACTCAACGCACCGGGCGGCATTCCGGATTACTGCGCGCGCTACACGGGCTTTTATAAAGAGCTCGCGGCTGCGTCCGCCGGCCCGGATGTCTACACCAGCCCCAATGCCGATCGTGTGATCAAGGCATGGCCGCACCAGCCGACCCCGGAGCGTATTGCCAAGCTGACCACGTGGCGCAACGAACGCCTCGCCGCCTTGGCTGCGCACAAGGTCAATCAGAAGAAGTCGTGATTTAACCGCCCGCAAAAAAGAAAGAAGAGAGAAGAAAATGAGCCGTAAAGTTATCATTACTTGCGCCGTGACCGGTGCGATCCATACGCCGTCGATGTCGAAGGCCTTGCCGGTGACGCCGCAGGAAATCGCCGATGCAGCCATCGGTGCAGCGGAAGCTGGTGCCGCCATCGTCCATCTTCATGCGCGCAATCCCAAGACCGGTCAGCCCGACCAGAGCCCCGAGGCCTTCGCGCCATTCCTCAAGGTGATCAAGCAGCGCTCGAACGCGGTGATCAACCTCACGACCGGCGGTTCGCCGACCATGACGGTGGATGAACGCGTTCGCCCGGCGGCGGTCTACAAACCGGAAGTCGCCTCGCTCAACATGGGATCGATGAACTTCGCTTTCTTCGGAATGCTCAATCGTTTCAAAACCTTCGAACACGAATGGGAGCGCAAGCATGTCGAAAACAAGGACATCGTGTTCCGCAACACGTTCCAGGACATCGAATATGTGCTGACGACGTTGTCGGGCAGCGGCACGCGTTTCGAGTTCGAGTGCTATGACACGGCGCATCTCTACAACCTCAAATATTTCCTTGATCAGGGGCTGGTGAAGGCACCGTTGTTTATTCAGACGGTGTTTGGCTTGCAGGGCGGCATCGGTGCCGATCCCGAAGACGTGATGCACATGAAGCGCACGGCGGATCGTCTGTTCGGCGACAAATACAAGTGGTCGGTGCTTGGCGCGGGCCGCAACCAGTTGCCGATCGCAGCCATGGCTGCGGCGATGGGCGGCAACATCCGCGTCGGACTGGAAGACTCTCTGTGGGCCGCGCCGGGCCGTATGGCTGAATCCAACGCGGAACAGGTTCGCCTGGCCAGGCAGATCGTCGAGGGCCTTGGCCTTCAGATCGCGACGCCGGACGAAGCCCGTGAAATCCTGCATCTCAAGGGTGGCGATACCCTCAACGTCTGACGGCGAACTAAGCCGTAGCGACTTTCTGCCCTCTCTCCCTGTCGGAGAGGGGGCAAATCCTGCGCAGACATATTTGCACTGCGGGACGGCACGCCGTATTCTGCGCCACTCAACGCGTCGCGATCCTTTCGCGCGGTTTGGATGGAGCGGACGTGGTAAAAGTTTCAATGCGGATCGGCACGCGCAAGAGCGCCATGGCGCTTGCGCAAACGGAAGAAATCGCCCGGCGCATGACGGCGGCTTCTCCCAATGTCGAGGTCGAGATCGTCAAATTCGAGACCCGCGGAGACAGCGATCAGACCAGCAAACTGCTCTCGCATGGCGGTAAGGGCGGGGCCTTCGTTGCCGAGATCCGCCAGGCGGTGATCGCAGGCAAATTGCATGCGGCGATGCATTCGCTGAAGGATATGCCCGGCAATGAAGACACGCCGGGGCTGGTGATCGGCGCGACATTGGCACGCGATCCGGCCACTGACGCATTGGTTTTGCGAAAAGACCTCTCACTGGACGACTTGAAGCGCTCGAAGGGCAAGGGCTTCAAGATCGGCACCAATGCGGTGCGGCGCGCAGCCTATGTGCGGCGTCTGTTTCCGGAGATCGAAGTCATTCATTTTCGCGGCGCTGCCGATACGCGTGTGCGCAAGCTCGACGGAGGTGAAATGCAGCGGCTCGCCGGCGGCGGCGAAGTCGGACCAGCCGACGCGCTGATCATGGCGCGGTCCGGGTTGGAGCGTGTCGGCCTGGCGGATCGCATCGTCCATGATTTCTCGCCGCAGGAAATGTTGCCGTCGGTGGGCCAAGGCATCGTCGCGGTGGAATGCGCAGCGAACGACTGGCAAACGCGATTGAACCTTTCGTCGATCGACGATCCGGCCGCGCATTTGAGCGCGGATGCCGAGCGCGAGGTGCTCTGGATTCTCAATGGCCACTGCAACTCGCCGATCGCGGGGTTTTCGACCATCAACGGCTCAGAAATGTCGCTCACCGCGTCTGTGCTGGACGAGCAGGGCGGTCACCTGATCGAGGCAACGCGCAGCGGACCGGCCAACAAGCCACGGGAGCTCGGCCGCGCTGTGGCATTCGATCTGTTGCATAAGGGCGCGGCCGAGATCATCGAACGCTCGCGGCCAGTTTAACCCTTATAACTCCGCACCCGCTTCAGCATCTGTTCCACATGGGCAATCGGCGTTTCGGGCTGAATGCCGTGGCCGAGATTGAAGATCAATCGACCGCCGGCGTAGTTTTCCAGCACATCGTCGACCGCGCGATCCAGGGCTGCTCCGCCGGCAATCAGCACCAGCGGGTCGAGGTTGCCCTGGATGGCAAGGCGGCTCTGCACGCGCTCGCGGACAAATGAAGGCTCCGCAGCCCAGTCAATGCTCACACCATTGACGTCCGTGCGTTCGACGTAGGACGGCAATTGAGCGCCCGCGCCTCGCGGAAAGCCGATGATCTTGGCGTCGGGGACTTTGCTGCGAACGCCCTCGACAATGCGGCGCGTCGGCTCGATGGACCAGCGCTCGAACTCGCGCGGCGGCAACACGCCGGCCCATGTGTCGAAGATCTGCAGCACGTCCGCTCCGGCTGCGAGTTGTCCGAGCAGATATTGAATCGAATTTTCCACCAGGACGTCGATGATCCGTGCGAACGCGTCAGGTTCGCGATAGGCAAGCATGCGCGCGAGAGCCTGATCCGGCGTGCCTTTGCCGGCGACCATGTAAGTGGCCACGGTCCATGGGGCGCCACAAAATCCGATCAGCGCGGTTGTGGGGCTGAGTTCACCGCGAACGCGGCGCAATGCTTCATACACAGGTTCGAGTTTTACAAAGTCGGCTGCGGTTGCGAGCGCCTTGATCTTTTCAGGCGTATCGAGTGGATCGAGGCGCGGGCCTTCGCCCACTTCAAAACGCACTTCGCGTCCCAGCACATGGGGGATGACGAGGATGTCCGAGAAGATAATCGCGGCATCGAAGTTAAAGCGGCGGATCGGCTGCAACGTGACTTCGGCGGCAAACTCCGGCGTGAAACACAGATCGAGAAAGCTTCCGGCGCGCGCGCGCAGCTCGCGGTATTCGGGCAAGTAACGGCCTGCCTGCCGCATCATCCAGACAGGCGGGACGGGCTGCCGATGGCCGGTAAGCACGTCGACGAAGGGCTTGGAAGGGGGCTGGGTCAAACGAAATTCCGCTGCTGTAAGATGGAGTTGTTGGTGCCCTGATACACCGGACGACCGGCCTCCGCCACCGCTTGGAGGTGAAAAATTGGGGCGAATTGCACGGTTCTCACGTGACCAAGATGTCCTGTCTGGGCACTCAGGGGATCGCAAGCTAAGCTAACGATAGGGAAAGCACCTCGGGAGAAGCAGAGAATGAAGACGGCGATCACGGAATTGTTCGGTATCCAACATCCTATCATCCAGGGTGGGATGCATTATGTCGGTTTCGCGGAACTGGCGTCTGCAGTGTCCAATGCCGGCGGTCTCGGCATCATCACCGGGCTGACCCAGCGGACACCGGAATTGCTCGCGAAGGAAATCGCGAAGTGCCGCGACATGACCGACAAGCCGTTCGGCGTGAACCTCACGTTTCTTCCCGCCTTCACATCGCCGCCCTATCCGGAATACATCGCTGCCATTCGCGAAGGTGGCGTCAAGATCGTCGAGACCGCAGGGCGCAGCCCCGAACAATATATGCCTGCGCTGAAGGCCGCTGGGATCAAGGTCATCCATAAGTGCACGTCGGTTCGCCATTCGCTGAAGGCCGAGGCGATCGGCTGCGACGCCGTCAGCGTCGACGGCTTTGAGTGCGGCGGCCATCCCGGCGAAGACGATATGCCGAACATGATCTTGCTGCCGCGCGCCGCGGAGGAATTGAAGATTCCGTTCGTGGCGTCGGGCGGTATGGCGGATGCGCGCAGTCTTGTGGCCGCACTTGCCATGGGCGCCCAGGGCATGAACATGGGGACGCGCTTCATTGCCACGAAGGAAGCGCCGGTCCATGATAACGTGAAAAAGGCGCTGGTTGCGGCCTCTGAACTCGACACGCGTTTGATCATGCGCGCGCTCCGCAATACCGAACGGGTGTTGAACAACAAGAATGTTGAACGCCTTCTCGAGATTGAGCGGGAGAAGGGTGCGAACCTCAAAATCGCAGATATCGTCGAGGAGGTCGCGGGCGTCTATCCCAAGGTGATGATCGAGGGCGACATGGATGCCGGCGCCTGGAGTTGCGGCATGGTGGTCGGATTGATCCACGATATTCCGACAGTAAAGGAATTGATCGACCGCATCATGCTCGACGCCGAACGCATCATTCGCGGCCGGTTGACCGGTTTTCTCGATGGAAACGTCG
This sequence comes from Bradyrhizobium sp. SYSU BS000235, assembly GCF_049747295.1. NCBI lineage: Bacteria > Pseudomonadati > Pseudomonadota > Alphaproteobacteria > Hyphomicrobiales > Nitrobacteraceae > Bradyrhizobium > Bradyrhizobium sp. SYSU BS000235. The sequence goes on along the minus strand of NZ_JBMHJM010000001.1, from coordinate 451,815 downwards.
CCGCGGCGCAGAAGGTCGCCTGACGATCGGGCAAACAAAAATGGCGGGAGGGTAATCCCGCCATTTTCTCTAGGTTTTTGTTTTGACGCGTTTTCTTCACGCGAACCGGTCACCACTTCGCTCGAAAACGCTTTAGAGCGCGTAAGCCTCTTCCATCTGATCAATGGCTTCGAGTTTGGCGTGAAAGGCCGACCAGTCGTCGGTCTCCGCGATCGGCTTCCAGATCGCTTCCACTTCATCGATCAACATCGTGCAGGCTTCCGATCTTGCGAAGAACGGATGATTGAGATCGATGTGCGTGCGGGGTGAGAAGTGTTGCAGCATGTCCCTGACCGGCGCAAACGCCGGATTGTCATAGTATTCTTTCGACGGGCTTTTGGCCGCGCGATCGGCGCTGGCAAGGCCGCCGAACCAGTCGAAGAAGGTCTGCTCGAATGGGGCCTTCGTTTCCGACAGGAACATCCAGACCGTGCGTGCCAGTTCTGCGTCCTGCTGTGGATCCTTTGACTCGACCCCAAGGCGCTTGAGCAGGGCCCCAGTGAATTCCTGGCGCAGGACCGGCTCGAATGTCCCAAGCGCCTGTTCGAGGCCTGAGCGCTCAGCAATCGGAAGCAGACACTCGGCGAGCCGTGTCAGATTCCAGAACAGGGCGTCGGGCTGCCGTCCGTAAGCGTAAAGCCCGGTCTCGTCGAAATAGGCCGCCGTGAATTCCGGATCGAGTACGGGCAGAAAGCGCCACGGTCCGTAATCGAAGCTCTCGCCGGTGACGTTGATGTTATCGGTGTTCAGAACGCCATGCACGAAACCCGCCGCCATCCACTGGGCGCCGACCCGCGCCACGCGTCGGCAGACTTCCTCAAGAAACGCGGACGCGCGTGCCGACGTATCGTCCTTCCAGATATTGGGCATGTAGGTGCGAATGGTGTAGTCCAGCAGTTTCTCGATATTGGCGTTCTCCTTGAGAAAGGCCTGGCGCTGAAAGCTGCCGATCCGGATATGCGAGTGGCTGAGCCGAACGAGAACCGACGCGCGTGTGGGAGACGGCTCGTCGCCGCGAATGAGCGACTCTCCAGTTTCCACCAGGCTGAACGATTTCGAGGTGTCCACGCCCAAGGTCTGCAGCATCGACGTGGCGAGGACTTCCCGCACGCCGCCCTTCAGCGTGAGACGCCCGTCGGCAGTCCGCGACCACGGTGTCTGACCGCTTCCCTTGGTGGCAAGGTCGAGCAGGCGCCCATTGCGCACATCTCGCAATTGCGCAAACAGGAAGCCGCGGCCATCGCCGAGGTCAGGGTTGTATACGCGGAATTGATGGCCGTGGTAGCGTAACGCCAGCGGCTGCACGAAGCTGTCGGGCAGCGGCGCGAAGCGACCAAAATGCGCGATCCATTCTTCGTCGGTCAGCGTATCCAGGCCAACGGACTTGGCCGCGCGCTGATTGCGGTAGCGCAGGACGTGTTGAGGAAACGAAGCCGGAGCGACGATATCGTAAAAGTCGGGACCCAGGGCGGAATGGTTGGTCGCGGCACGATACAGGGGAGAGGCGGGCATCAAAAACTCGAATGATGGACAATGCTAGATCTCCACCATAACGGATGGAACCGCATTCGGGTTCAAAAAAGAAGGTTGCAATGACGGATCATCAGGGGCAATTGCGGGTCACCCAGGAGCTGTCGCGGCACATCCTGCCGACGTCGGCGACCATGATCGGAATCTGCACGACTTTCATCGGTCTGGTCAAACTGGTGGAAGCCAGGATCGGTCCTAGTCACGTCGATGAATATGCGGCACTCGCTGCGCTGCTGTTTCTTGTCAGCTCGGCGGCATCTTATTTATCGATCCGCTTTTCAGATCGCAAGCGGATCGGTGCGCATTGTGAGAAGCTGGCCGATCAGTTTTTTCTGGCGGGCCTTGTCAGCATCACGGTGATCGCAACGCTGTTTGCCTACGAGGCGATCTAGATTGTGCGAGGCAATCTAGATCGCTGAGGTCACTCAGAACGGCAGGTGGCCGCTCTTGAAGTAGTACATGGCAAGAAAGCCGATCACGAGTCCAACCAGAACACCAAGCGCGACTTTCATTCCGAGATCCTTTCGTTACGCGACTTTACGTTCGCGCCCGCCTTTTAGTGAATCTCGGCGGAGCGGGCCAGCGCTTCCTTGAGCTTCTCCAGAGAGAAGTCGGGGCTGCGGGCGATGCCGAGAATTGGCTCTTCCCGGCGCGCGCAGAGCTCAGCGGCTTCCGGCAATTTCGCGGCGAGATTGGCCGGAATGACAATCGCTCCGTGTTGATCGGCGTGAATCAGATCGTTCGATCGCACTGTCATGCCGTGGACACAGACGTCGTCGCCGAAACCGTCGAGGTGGACGTAGGCGTGAGATGGATTGAGCATGCCAGCGAGGGCCTGAAATCCCGGAGCCCACTGCGGGATGTCGCGGATCGAGCCGTCGGTGACGACGCCGAGGCAGCCAAGCGCCTTGTGGACCGAGCTGTTGACCTCGCCCCAGAAGGCGCCAAAGCCGATGTTTGCGCCGTCCAGATCCTGGATCACGCTGATCCGGGGGCCGGGACCCGTGCCGGCATATTCATAATAGGCCAGTCGTTGCGCCCGCGCATCGGCCGGGGACAGGCTGGAGGCAGACGTGGAGCGGATCGTGGCGGTTCGGGCGTAGCCGACCATTGGCGGCAGGTCCGGAAACGGGCAAACGAACGGCTTGCTCGTAAAGCCGGTCAGGCGGCGCTCAGGGGCGACAACTTCCATCGCATTGCAAATCGTAGGGGTGTCGTAGCGGGCCAGGTCTGCGAGCAATGCGGCAGGAAGGGGTTCGGTCACGGGTTTCATCTCCTGATTTTGATCTTGTTTGCTGACCCGATCCGACGAACGGTCGCAGGGGGATTTTGCCGTCCTGAGCGTCAGGCGGCAAGCCATTGAAAGGATGGACGCAGGCGCCATCCCATGTTTTGTGTAGGATGAAATGTCATCGCTGCGATGGTGTCCGGATCGGCGGCATGGCGGTATAGAAAACTGACAAAAATATCAGGGAATGAAATGGCAACAAACAAGAAGAAGCTTTTGATCGTGGAGACGATGGCGCCGGGCGGTTGGGCGCTGTTCAAGGAGCGCAGCGACATCGAGGCGATCGAGTTTCCCAACACCATCTCGGCTCCGGATTTCAATGCGATGCTGCGGCAGCATGCCCCGGTCAACGGGGTGGCGCTCGGCGGAACGCGGTTTGGTCCGAACGAGATCGAGTCCTCCGGCGAGATGATGGTGGTCGCGCGCATCGGCGTCGGCTACGACGCGGTCGATGTGCCGGCGCTGAGCGCCAAGAATATCCCGCTGATGACGGCGGGGACCGCCAATTCACCGTCGGTTGCTGAAGCCGCCTTGTTCATGATGATGGCGCTGGCCAAACGCGCTGCCGAACTGGACACGATGGTGAAGAGCAATCAGTGGAATAAGCGGCTCGGCGCCATTCCGTTCGATCTTCTCGGCAGGACGGCTCTTGTGGTCGGCTTCGGCCGCATCGGCACGCGCTTGGTCAAGAGGCTGCTGGCGATGGAAATGAACGTGCTGGTGTATGACCCGTTCAAGACGAATGAAGAAATCCAGGCTGCCGGTGCCGAGTGCGTGACTGATCTCAATGCGGCACTGTCGCGGGCGGATTTCGTGTCGCTGCATTGTCCCAAGTCTCCTGCCACCGTCGGGCTGATCGGCACGAAGCAGCTCAAGCAGATGAAACGCACGGCCTATCTGATCAACACGGCACGCGGCGGCATCGTTGACGAGAAAGCGCTCTATACAGCGCTGACCGAAGGGATGATCGCCGGTGCAGGGCTTGATGTATTCGAGCAGGAGCCGCCGTCGGCGGACAATCCGCTCCTGACCTTGGCCAACGTGATCACTGCGCCGCATGTGGCCGGTGTGACGCGCGAGGCGCTGGACCGCATGGGACTGCAAACGGCGCGCAACATCATCAGTGCGCTGGATGGCGCTCCCATTCGCGAGAACGTTATCAATCAGGACGTCCTGAGCTGACGTCCTAACTGGACGCGTGACATGCCGCTGCAGAATCGCGTGACACCGTTCGGTGAGATCGTTTCAACACCGCATCGCGGCCGCTTTACCGGCAATCGCGGGATCATTCATGACCCCGCGACGCGGACGCTGCTCAACCGGCGCTGGTCCTCGAAAGCCTGGATTACATGCGTCTGCGAGTTCAAGGGCCGCAGACGTAAGGTCATGGGTAGCCGGAGCTGGACTGAACTGTTTTTCCTGGATGAAGCAACGGCGTTCGCGGCGGGGCATCGGCCCTGCTTCTATTGCCGCCGTTCAGACGCGGTGGCTTTTCGCGATGCGTGGGGCGAGGGGAATGGGCACGCCGAACCCTATGCCAAGGATATCGATGAAATCCTTCATCGCGAACGGCTGGATCGGCATGCCAAGCGTCTTCATCCACTGCCTGTAATCGCGGGTGAATTACCAAGCGGTGCAATGGTTGCGGTCGGCGAGAAGAGTTATCTCATAGCCGATGGACAAGCTTGGCTGTGGTCATTCGCGGGCTATAACCGTGCTTCAGGGCCGCTGGATGATGCGAAGCTGCTCACGCCACCGTCTATCGTGAACGCGTTTCGCGCGGGGTATCGTCCAGACATCCACGCCAGCGCCGTCGTCGCGGACTGAAGCGCTCGCGATCAGGCGCCAGCGGTTGCGAGACCAACCGCCCAGAGCGCAAACGCGTAGGCGATCGCGACTTCATCGAGCCGGTTGAAACGCCCCGACGCGCCGCCATGGCCGGCACCCATATTTGTCCTCAGCAAAACCGGGCCGCCGCCGGTCATGGTGGGACGCAGGCGAGCGATCCATTTCGCCGGCTCCCAATAGGTCACGCGCGGATCGGTGAGGCCCCCCATCGCCAGAATGGCCGGATAGTCCGTCGTGGCAACATTGTCGTAGGGCGAATAGGAGAGGATGGTCTTGAAGTCCTCTGCGCTCTCGATCGGATTCCCCCATTCGGGCCACTCCGGTGGGGTCAGCGGCAGCGTATCGTCGAGCATCGTGTTGAGCACATCGACGAAGGGGACTTCGGCCACAATGCCCGCGAATAATTCACCCGCACGATTGGCGACGGCGCCCATCAGCATGCCACCCGCACTGCCGCCATGACCGACAATCTTTTTTGTCGATGTGTATTTCTGCTCGATCAACGCCCGGCCGGCCGCGGCGAAATCGTCGAATGAGTTGGTCTTTTTCTCGCGCTTGCCGTCGAGATACCAGCCCCAGCCCTTGTCCGATCCGCCGCGGATATGCGCGATGGCGTAGACAAATCCGCGGTCGACCAGAGATAAGCGGTTTGCCGAAAATGACGCGGGAATCGCGTGACCGTAGGAGCCGTAGCCATACAGCAGCAATGGAGCGCTGCCGTCACGAACCAGTCCCTTGCGATGAAGGATGGACACCGGCACCTGCGCGCCATCGTAGGACGTCGCCATGATGCGTGTGGTGACATAGTCCGCCGGGTTATGGCCAGATGGGATTTCCTGGCGCTTGCGCAAAATGCGCTCGCGGCTGACCATGTCGTAATCGAAGACTTCCGATGGCGTGGTCATGGATGAATAGGAAAATCGCAAGTTCGTGGTGTCGAACTCGTAACCGCCTAGTGTGCCGAGTGAATAGGCTGCCTCGTCAAAAGCGATGGCGTGTTCTTCGTTCGCCGTGAGATCGCGGATAACGATAGAAGGCAGGGCGTTCGCCCGCTCCAGCCGCACCAGATGATTGGCGTAAAGTTCGACATCGATAACGTAGATCCCCGAACGATGCGGGATCAGGTCGCGCCAATTGGATCGTTCAGGCGCGTTCAACGGCGCAGTCACGATCTTGAAGTCGATCGCCTCGTCTGCGTTGGTGAGAATAAACAGCTCGTCACCGCGATCGGATATGGAATACTGCACGCCTTCTTCGCGTGCCGCGACCAGCCGCGGCGGTGCGTCGGGATGGGCAAGATCGATCAGCCGCTGTTCCGAAGTTTCGTGATCGCCACCGGCGATGACACAGAAGCGGCCGCTGGCGCTCTCATGGATATGAGTGAACCACCCGGAATCTTTTTCCTCATAGACGAGCGTGTCGTCCGACTGAGACGTGCCGAGCCGATGAAGGTAGACCTGCATCGGACGATGGTTGTCATCGAGCATGACGTAGAAGAATGATTTCGAGTCGGCACTCCAGACCACGCCGCCGTCGGTTTCCTCGATGACGTCGTCGCTGTCCTGACCTGTCGCCCAGTCACGGATCCGGATGGTGAAATATTCCGAGCCCTTGATGTCGGCGCTCCAGGCTTCAAGCTTGTGATCCGGGGAATGCCGTGCGCCACCAAAGTGGAAGTACTCACTTTGTGAAGCCAGTTGGTCGCCATCGAGGATGATGCGCTCGTCGCCACCCTTGCGTGCCGAGCGGCCGATCATCTCGTGCTGGCCGCCCTCGCGGTATTTGTGGAAGTACGCAAATGCGCCGTCAGGCGAGGGGACGCTGGAATCGTCCTCCTTGATGCGCGCGCGCATTTCGGCAACCAGCGTCTTCTGCAGTCCGGCCGTGTGTCCGAGAACGGATTCTGTGTAATCGTTCTCCGCTTCCAGATAACTGCGGATGTCGGGTTTCAAAATAGAAGGATCCCGCAGAACCTCCTGCCAGTTCTCATCCTTCAGCCAGGCATAATCGTCGGACACGGTGATGCCATGTCGAGTGAAACTGTGTGGACGGCGCAGCGCGATGGGCGCTGCAGCCGGTTGTCGGATGTTCATGCGTTGTGCCTTAACGAATGTCAGAACCGGGTCACTAAGACACGTTAGCTATTCGTATTTGTCGAGGATGCAATCCCTGCAAGGGAGAGAACCGTGTGCAGCAGCACGTTCGCGCCCGCCGCGCAGTCGGCCTGTGTCGCGTCCTCGATTTCGTTGTGGCTGATGCCATCCTTACACGGCACGAAAATCATGGCTGCGGGCATGACAGTTGCGAGGTTGCAGGCGTCGTGTCCTGCGCCCGAGGTGATACGGCGATTGGAGTAGCCCAGCTCCTTGCTGGCGTTTTCGACGGCGGCGACAAGTTTGGTATCAAAAACGGTCGGTTCCTTGCGCCAGACCTGGTTAAGCTCAATCGTCACCTTGCGTCGCTTGGAAATCTCCTCGATCGCGGCTTGCAAATCGCTGTGCAGTTTGTCCAGCGTCGCGGACTCAGAACTGCGAATATCGGCGGTAAATTTGAGGTCGCCTGGGATCACGTTGCGTGACGGATTGTCGATAATGATTTCACCGACGGTGCCGGCTGCGTTTGGTCCAAGCTCTTTCGCCAGCTTTTCAACCACCAGAACGAATTCGGCGAAGGCGGCCAACGCGTCACGACGCAACGGCATCGGCGTCGTGCCTGCATGGCTTGCGAAGCCGGTAATGACGCCATCATACCACATGATGCCCTGGCCGCGGTCCACCACACCGATGGTCTTGTTCTCGGCTTCCAAGATAGGCCCCTGTTCGATGTGCAGCTCGACGAAGGCACTGAATTTCTGCTTCCCGACAGGTTCTGCGCCATGGTAGCCGATGGTGTCGAGCGCTTCGGCGACAGTAACGCCATCAATATCCTTGCGGCCGAGGATGTTTTCGGTCGTGTACTCGCCGGCATAAGCGGCGGATGCCATCATGGCCGGTGCGTAACGTGAACCTTCCTCGTTGGTCCAGTTGCAGACGCAGATCGGAGCTTCGGTCTCGATGCCTGCATCGTTCATCGCGCGCACGACTTCGAGGGCAGCGAGCGTGCCGAGGATGCCGTCGTATTTGCCGCCGGTCGGCTGCGTATCAAGATGCGAACCGATCCCGATTGGGGCTTTCGACATGTCGCGGCCGGGGCGCAGGGCGAACATGGTGCCTAGCGCGTCAACGCGGACTTCGCATCCCGCGGCCTCGCAGGCGGCGCGAAACCAGTCACGCACTTGCTTGTCTTCCGCGCCGAGGGTCAGGCGCCGTACGCCGCCCTTGGGCGTGGCGCCGAACTTTGCTGTTTCGTGAATGTCATTCCACAGGCGGGTGGAATCGATCTGAAGATTGGATTTTGCTTTGCTCATAAGACCTCGATAACCCAGGTTCGAAAGGAGTACATCCGCGAAAAGTGCGTGTCAGGTGTGCCGGTGGGCGGGGCGCTTGTGCGCTTTGGTGGATTTGCTGTCAGTTGGGATCATAACCACACGCCCGTAGCGAACGCCACGTTCCGCGATGATGTGGTCGGCGAGATGTTGCACCTCCGACGTCGGCCCTTTCAGGGCGGTGATCTCCATGCAGTTGTCATTGTCGAGATGGACATGCAGCGTCGCAAGCGACAGGTCATGATGATCATGGAAATTGTTGACCAGACGGCTTGAGAGATCGCGGGCCGCGTGATCATAGACGTAGACCAGCGCAGCAACACATTCGCTTGATTTACCGGCATCCTGGGCGGCCTGTTGCATGCCCGCGCGGGTAAAATCGCGGATCGCCTCGGAGCGATTTTGATAGCCATGCTGTTCAATCATGCGATCGAGTTCGGCCACCAGATCGTCGTCGAGGGTGATCGTCACGCGCTGCATCGGGAAGCTCCGCACCGGAAAAGTATGATGATTTATTGACATTGTCATACGCGACATGCCAGCTTGCCCGCGCCGGGCTGTTGTTTTTAAGAAGCGTCGTGGGTGGTGGGCAAGATCAAAGATCGGATGGTCGGCCGTTGGCGTAGGCTTGCGGCGACTCGTAGTTCATTTCCGGTCCGATGGCGGCCTGCGGGAATTGCAATTTGTGCGTCATTTGTTGCTTTCGTGCCTCGTGCATCGGCTCAGACCGCGAATCCTTTGGACAACGCAACGTCGCTGCCTCCGGTGGATGTGGTCGCAGGCTCGCGTCGGGAGCCCGTTAAGAGACAGCAGGCTGTTTCCCCTGTAGCCGTTGCTTCGGCCGATGGCGGTGACACACCGGTCTTGTCTGCGAGCGAGAAGACTTTCACCGGTACGGAGGTCAATGAGCGGCCGTTTTCCCGGCCCGCGGAAGCGCTGGAGGTGGTGCCGGGTCTAATTATCACCCAGCACAGCGGTGACGGCAAAGCCAACCAGTATTTCCTCCGCGGCTTCAATTTGGATCACGGCACGGATCTGGCGATCTCTGTTGATGGCATGCCCGTCAACATGCGCACGCATGGTCATGGCCAGGGCTATGCGGATCTCAATTTCCTGATCCCCGAACTGATTGGATCGGTGAATGTGAAGAAGGGGCCGTACTTCGCGGATGAAGGCGATTTCTCGTCGGTCGGCGCGGTGAATGTCAGCCTGATCGATACGGTCAAGAAATCCATGGCTTTGGCTACGGTGGGGAGTTTTGGATACCGCCGGGTCTTCGGAGTGACATCGGCGAAAGCGGGTGAGGGCAATCTGCTCGTGGCCGGCGAAGTCAACACCTACAACGGCCCTTGGGATTATCCCGACAAGCTTCGAAAGCTGAATGCCGTTGTTCGCTATACCGAAGGCACCATGGATAATGGTCTATCTCTGACAGGTATGGCTTATTCCAACCGATGGAATTCGACGGATCAGGTGCCGTTGCGCGCGATCACCTCGGGACAGATTGGTCTCTACGGTGCGCTTGATCCGACCGATGGTGGCAATTCCGACCGGTTCTCTATTTCCGGCCGATGGGCGCAGTCTGACAAAGATGGTTCGTCGAAGGTCAATTTTTACGCGATCAAGAGTTCGCTCGATCTCTATAACGATTTCACCTTTTTTCTCGACAATCCCGATAATGGAGATCAGTTTCATCAGCATGACGATCGCGTGCTCGCCGGTGTCAATGCCTCGCATGTGTTCAATACAGTGTTTGCCGGGCTGCCGGTGCAGACGGAGGTCGGCTTTCAGAGCCGATACGATGATATCAAGGTGTCATTGTCCGATACCGTTCAACGGCAGTTTTTCAAAGGCACACGCAGCGACAAGGTGAAAGAGGGGAGTGTCGGTCTGTTTGTCCAGAACACGATTCACTGGACGAACTGGTTCCGGAGCTATGTGGGCTATCGTGGCGACGTCTATAACGCCAACGTCAATTCGCTCCTCGACCCCATCAACTCCGGTAACGCCAATGCGTCGATCGGCAGTCCGAAATTCGGTCTTGTATTTGGTCCGTTTGCCAAGACGGAGTTCTTCTTCAACGCAGGCGAGGGGTTCCACAGCAACGACGCGCGCGGTGTGACCATCAAGGAATCGCCATCGGACGGCACTGCGGTGGATTCATCGCCGTTTCTCGTGAAGACGCGCGGCGCGGAAATCGGCATCCGAACGAAGGCGATTCCCAATCTCGATAGTTCGGTCAGTCTGTTCGTGCTGGATTCCGCATCGGAAATTTTGTTTGTCGGCGACGCAGGTGACACCGAGGCAAGCCGCCCGAGCCGTCGTTACGGCATCGAGTGGAGCAACCACTACAAGCCATACTCGTGGCTCAGTTTCGACGGCGACCTTGCCGTCACACACGCACGTTTTCGCGGCGATAATTCCGATCAGGCGGTTGCCTACGCGGCGTTGGCTGGGTATCCGGAGGCGCAGATCGGCAATGCGCCCGGAAATTTCATCCCAGGTGCTCCCGACATGATCGCCTCCGCCGGCATGAGGATAGGTGAAGCAACCGGCTGGTTTGCTGCCTTGCGCTATCGCTACTTCGGTCCCCGGCCGCTGACGGAAGATGGCGCGTTCGTGTCACCGGCGACGGGACTGCTGAACGGACAACTTGGCTATCGTTTCGAGAATGGATGGCGCATTCAGTTGGACGCCTTCAACCTGACCGACAGCAAATCCGATCAGATCACCTATGCCTACGGCTCGCTGCTGAAAACGGATGCGCTGTTCGCGCAGTGTACCGGCCCCGCTCCAACGAGACCTCCAGCCGCGGTTTGCGAAACCGGCGTCATGGATCGCGTGCTGCATCCGGTGGAGCCGCTGGCGGTCCGTCTCACACTTGCGGGACAATTCTAACAAGGGACTTTGCGAACTTGTCGTTTCGGGTATGGTCAGCCGCCAAAGAGAGAGCGCAGGACATGTTTGGAATTCTGGGGCTTGGTTTCGTGCTGGGAATGCAGCACGCGCTGGAAGCCGATCACATTGCAGCCGTCTCCAGCATTGCCGCCCGCAGGACCCACGTTGGCGATATCGTCCGGCACGGATTGACGTGGGGGCTTGGCCACACCATCACGCTTTCTCTGTTTGCTGGTGCGGCGATCATTCTTGGACATGCGATACCGGAACACATTGCACAGCCCCTCGAGGGCGCGGTGGGCATCATGATGGTCGGGCTGGGCGCGAACGTGCTCTGGCGGCTGTGGCGTGACCGGGTGCATTTCCACGCCCATGGTCATGGAGATGGTACGGTTCATCTGCACGCACACAGCCATGCCCATGACACCGTGCCACATACACAAAGCCTGCACTCCCATGCCCACAGTTTCCGCTGGCGTTCGCTGTTCGTGGGGCTGATGCACGGCATGGCAGGATCGGCCGCGTTGCTCGTGCTCGCTGTTTCGCAGGTCGAAAAGCCGATCCAAGGTATTTTCTATGTCGTGCTGTTCGGGATTGGGTCGATGATCGGGATGGGCGCACTGTCGGCGGTCATCGCGTTACCGCTGGCGGCGTCGGCGCGATTTCTCACCTGGGCCAATCATGCGCTCCAGATCGTTGTTGGAATCGTGGCCATATCGATCGGCGCGATGACGATTCACGCGACTCTTCTCTCGTAATCTCTTTCTCTAGTGTCCCGAATCCGAAGTTCGCCTGCATATTGCTGCGCGCTTCGTAGCGAACTTCGGATTCGAAAAGGACACTAGCAGCTTATGATTCTAGTGTGGTTTAGGTTCAGAAGTTCGCATAAAGGACGCGCCGAGAAACGAAGCAAACTTCTGAACCACCACACTAGAAGATTGAGACGTATTGCCGCACGTGCCGCAATACGTTGCGCCGCAGTAGATAGCGACGCGTTTCATCGCTTTTCTTTCGCACCGTTTTCGTGGATCATCGGCCCACGACATAAAACAACGGCAGGTTCTGACAATGATCACGAACCGCAAAGGGGAGCGCTCTTTTATGATTCACGGGACACGTGTGAAGACCGCAATTGCGGCAGCAGTGCTGGCTTTGGTCGGCGGCGCCGCGATGGCACAGGACTATCCAAGCAAGCCGATCACGCTGATCGTCCCATGGCCAGCGGGCGGTTCGACGGATATCTCGATGCGGGCGATTGCGGATGCCGCATCGAAGCACCTCGGCCAGCCGATTGCCGTGGACAACAAGGCCGGTGGCGGCGGCACGGTGGGTCCAGCGACGATGGCCGCCACGGCGAAGCCGGATGGCTATACGATTTCCCAGATTCCGATCACGGTATTTCGCCTGCCGCTGATGCAGCAGGTGTCCTGGGATCCCAGCAAGGACTTTACCTACATCGTCCATCTCACCGGTTATACCTTCGGGGTGACGACCAATGCGGATTCCCAGTTCAAGACCTGGAAGGACGTGGTCGATTTCGCCAAGCAAAATCCGGGGAAGGTGACCTACGCAACTCCAGGCGCGGGAACGTCGCTTCACATCGGGATGGAGCAGATTGCCGGGATGGCCGGAATCAAGCTGACGCAGGTTCCGTTCAAGGGCGGTGCGGAGACCAACGCAGCGGTGCTGGGCAATCACACCATGCTGCAGGCTGACTCGACCGGCTGGAAGCCATTGGTCGATGCCGGCAAGCTTCGGCTGCTGATGGTGTGGACCGAAAAGCGCTCGCCAAACTTCCCGAATGCGCCGACGCTCAAGGAGCTCGGCTACCCGATGGTCTACGATTCACCCTTCGGTATTGCCGGACCGAAAGGCATGGATCCGAAGATCGTCGCCAAGCTGCATGATGCTTTCAAGAAGGCGATCGAAGACCCCGCCGTCATTGCAACGCTCGCGAAGTACGACATGGTGCCGAACTACAAGAGCACCGAGGACTACAAGAAATTCGTCGGCGAGGTCACTGATTCCGAGCGCAAGGTGATCGATCACCTTGGACTGAGCAAGAAGACGAACTGAGCGTACGCACAGCGCAAGACCTGCGGCCATTGCCGTCGCGGGTCTTTGCATCTGGCATGTTTGCGGGAGGCAGTACGCTATGAATGGTTCTGGCGATACGAAAAACAGGCTGAACAACTCCGAACTGTGGGGCGGAGTGGTTGGGTTTGCACTCGGCGTGTTTGTAATCCGGTCGGGTTACAGCCTTAACATCGGCAGCATCAACGATCCCGGCTCTGGCTATGTGCTGTTCTATACCGGAATTCTGATGTGCTTGTTTGCAGGCACGATCATTGTTTCGGCGATTACCGATGGGGGACCGACGCTGGGATCATTGTGGGCCGGCACCCGCTGGACCAAGCCGCTACTCGTGATCGTGTGTCTCGGAGCCTTCTCGTTTCTGCTGGAGCCGTTTGGCTTCCTTCTGACATCGATACCGTTGATGCTGCTGTTGTTGCGCGTCATCGACCCGGTTCGCTGGGCGCTGGCTGTCCCGCTCGCGATTCTCGCGCCGCTCGGCATGTGGTGGATTCTGAAGAAAGCCCTTCTGATCCAGTTGCCGATCGGCATGTTCAACATCGGCTGAGATCTGCGCAATGGATGTTCTTCTCAATGTCGGGCACGGATTTGGCGTCGCTCTTCAGCCGATCAATCTGCTCTACTGTTTCATTGGCGTGTTCATAGGCACGCTGGTTGGCGTGCTGCCGGGCATCGGTCCCATCTCGGCAATGTCGCTGTTGCTGCCGGTCACGCTGTCGAGCAGCCCGGAGTCGGGCATCATCATGATGGCCGGCATCTACTACGGCTCGATGTATGGCGGCTCGACCACATCGATCCTGGTCAACATTCCCGGCGAGGCGGCATCGGTCGTGACCTGTCTCGACGGCCACCAGATGGCGAAGCAGGGCAGAGCCGGCCCTGCGCTTGGAATTTCCGCGCTGGGCTCGTTCATTGCCGGGACCTTCGCGCTGATTGCGTTGATGCTGATCGCGCCGTCGCTCGCAGGTCTGGCTGTCGCATTCGGCCCGGCTGAATATTTCAGCTTGATGGTTCTGGGTCTCGTCGTTCTGACATTCCTCACCCAGGGCTCGATGGCCAAGGCGTTGTTGATGGCCTGTGCGGGCGTTGTGCTCGGTCTGATCGGTCTCGACAGTATCACCGCCATGCCACGTCTGACATTCGGCCGGCTCGAACTGATCGATGGCATCGGCCTTGTCCCCGTGGTGATGGGATTGTTCGGTGTCGCTGAAGTCCTCATCAACATCGAGCAGGTCATTAAGCGCGACGTCATCAACGCCAAGATCACCCAGCTGTTGCCAAATAAGGCTGACTGGAAAGCCAGTTCGGGGCCGATCGGCCGCGGAACAATACTCGGCTTCTTCCTCGGGATTTTGCCCGGCGGCGGCGCAGTGGTCGCATCCTTTGCGTCCTATGCACTGGAAAAGCGGTTGTCGCCGACGCCTGAACGCTTCGGTAAAGGCGCGATCGAGGGCGTTGCGGGACCGGAAGCGGCGAACAATGCCGCTGCGGGAGGCGCCTTTATTCCGCTGATGACGCTGGGCATTCCACCAAACGTGGTGATGGCCTTGCTACTGGGCGCATTCGTCATTCATGGCCTGCAACCCGGTCCACTGATGATCACGCAAAATCCCGGGCTGTTCTGGGGGATCATCGCCAGCATGTACATCGGCAACGCCATGCTGTTGGTGCTGAACCTGCCGCTCATCGGGATGTGGGTCCAGCTCCTGAAGCTGCCCTACAACGTGCTGTTTCCACTGATCCTGCTGTTCACGATCATCGGCGTCTATTGCAGCGGCAACAACGTCTTCGATGTCTACGTCATGGTCGGGTGCGGCGTTGTCGGATATTTCATGCGCAAGTTTGGTTACGAGCCGGCGCCACTCGTCCTGGCATTCGTGTTGGGGCCGATGATGGAGAACAATCTGCGCAAATCGCTGATCCTGTCGCAGGGTGATCTTATGACGTTCGTGCAACGTCCGATTTCCGCGGTCTGTCTTGTGTTCGCTGCGGTTCTCCTGATCGGCCCGTTGCTGCCGTCCCTGCGCAAGAAGCGGGAGCTTGTCGCGCTGGACGAAGGAGCGTGAGCCGGTTTCGTCGCTCTGAACGGAACTTATCCTTGGTCGCGGAGTCATCCTCGCAGATTTAGTCATTTGCTGCGATGATGGGCCTTCACCGACGATGGAATGATGTTTGATCCAGAGCGCGCGCGGCATGATGATTTACGTGGCGGCACGCCGCCATGGGGGCAGGATCCGCAACAGCTTGCCAGACCAGCCGTTGAGAAGGATTTCCGCTGCGAGGTGCTCATTGTCGGCGCCGGGATCACCGGTTCATTGGCGGCAGAGCATCTCGCATCTCAAGGACGCGACGTTTGTATCATAGATCGCCAGCGGCCCGGCTTCGGCAGCACGCTGGCGAGCACGGCCATGTTGCTATGGGAAATCGACCGTTCGCTGACCAAGCTCACCGAGCTTTATGGATTTGAACGCGCCGCAAACATCTACCGGCGCAGCTTGAACGCCACGAACGGCCTGATCGAGCTCGTAACGACGCAGGGATTGCCTTGTGTCTTGCGCCAGAGACATTCGCTTTATTTGGCAGGAAGCGAAATTGGTGAGCGTGAACTGCTCGCCGAGCATCATCTCCGCAAGCGGGCAGGGCTACCGGGTTATTTTCTGGACCATCGAGGATTGGCGCAGGCGTTCGACCTCTTCCGCGAGGCCGCGATTGTGTCGCCCGGTTCTGCCGACGTAAATCCGTTGCTCTTATCCAGGACCTTGCTTGCAGCAGCGCTGCAAAACGGAGCTGCGGTGTTCGACGCCGAGGCATTAACCTATGACAACAGCGCAAACAGCGTTGTTATCGGTCTTGACGATGGGCATGTCATCGAGGCGTCTCACGTTGTGCTCGCGACCGGGTACGTGATGCCGGATTTTGTCACATCGGATCTGCACAAAGTGGCGTCCAGCTGGGCGATCGCGACGCCACCCCAGCCGCCAGGCGCAATCTGGCGGGATGGCGCCCTGATTTGGGAAGCGTCTGAGAATTACAGTTACGCACGCAGCACGCTGGATGGCCGGATCATCATGGGCGGGGAAGACGACGACACGATCGTCGAGCCAGACGCGCGGGACGAATTAATGCCTGCGAAAGCGAAGGCCATCCTGACGAAGCTGCATGCTCTCTGGCCGAAAGCATCAAATGCTGCAGAGTTCATCTGGTCTGGTGCTTTTGGAACGACCGGTGACGGCTTGCCGCTGATAGGACGCGTTGCCGGACATCCGCGTATCTATGCCGCTTACGGCTACGGCGGCAATGGCATCACATTCAGTTACTTGGCATCCCGCATCATCGCGGCATTGATCGCCGGTAATTCCCAGCCATGGTTTGACGACTTCGCCATCAACAGAGATGTGCCGAAGAGCGTCGTTCGACCGCTCTGAGGCATTGCCAAATCTAAAGACCCGCGTCGTTGAGGCAACCGATGCACAAAAGAAAATGCCCGGCACAGGCCGGGCATTTGATGAGCAATCCAGATGGCAATTACTTGCCGATGCCCTTTTCCTTGAAGTACTTCAAAGCACCCGGATGGAACGGGATCGGTGAGCGCTCCTGAACCTGATTGTCCAGGGAGAAGCTCATGGCTTCCTTGTGCACGGCGACGATATCAGCCTTCTTTTCAACGAGTGTCTTGACGATGTTGTAGGCATCGTCATCGCTCATTTTGTTGCCCGTGACGATGATGTTCCAGACTTCAGTGTTCTTGTTGTCCTTGTCATAGCCCGGATAGGTGCCAGCCTTGATCGTGCCGGCGCTGTAGAGCTTGCCGTACTTCGCGTTCATCTTGTCGACGAGATCGGCGTGGTCAATGAGCTTCATCTTGACGCCAGGCGTAGCAGCAAGGTCCGTCACCGACGCGGTCGGCACGCCGCCAACCCAGAAGAAGGCATCGATCTTGCCGTCTTTGATTGCGTTGACGGATTCAGCGACGCCGAGACGCTCGCGCTTCATGTCCTTGTCCTTATCGAGACCTGCTGCCTCGAGGACGCGGAAGGCCATGACTTCCGTGGCGCTGCCGGGAGAGCCCGTAGAAACCCGCTTGCCCTTGAGATCGGCCATCGTGTTGACACCGGTCCCTTCAACGGTCACGACGTGCATACGGTTGGGGTAGACGACCAGGAGGGCCTGCAGCGGAATCTTGCCGCTCTTGAACTTGTCTTCACCCTTATAGGCATCGAGCGCGGCGTCGGCCATGGAGAAGCCAAGCTCGCTCTGTCCCGTGCCGATAAGCTTGAGGTTGTCCACGGAGCCGCCGGTGACTTCGGCAGTCGCCTGAACGTTCGGCAGGTTCTTCGAGAGCACGTTGGCGATCGCGCCGCCGAGCGGATAATACACGCCGCCGGTGCCGCCTGTTCCGATCGACATCGTCCTCTGTTGTGCGTGGGCGCCGAAGCCCAACCCGACCGACAGCACAAACGCCAGTGCGGCTGTGATTTTTGTTCTCTTCAACATTGTCAGTGTTCCTCCTGGTTAAATCTTAGGCCGGTCGTTCGATTGCCGGTCCCTTTGCCTGCCACAGCAATACCCCTAACCCGATAAGGACGCCGGGTACATACGTGTAGCTGATGTCGCGGCCAATCGCCGCTTCGATGACCGCTTCGATCAAACTCGGGAAGACGAGCAGCAGTCCCGACAACACCAGCAGAGCACGTTCGATCGTGGTGGTGCGACGCAAGGCCCAGCCTTGCGCGGCTCCTGCCAGTGCCATCAGACCAAGCGTGGTTTTGATGGTGATTTCCACGATATCAACCCACGTGCCGCCCTTCGGAATATTGAGCAGCAATCCCACGCCCTGCGGATCGAGCACGAACACGAACGGAACGAGGAACGCGGGCAGGGTGTATTTCCACGACTGCAAGGTCGTCCTGTAGGGATCGCCACCGGTGATGGCTGCCGCCGCGAACGGTGACAGAGCGGTCGGCGGCGAGACTTCCGACAGCACAGCATAATAGAAGATGAACATGTGGGCCGCGTAGTCGGGAACGCCGAGCTTGATCAGCGCTGGCGCCGCGATCACCGCGCAGATGATGTAAGAGGCGGTGACGGGGACAGCGAGGCCGATGACCCAGACGATCAGTGAGGTGTAGATCGCGGTCAGCAGCAGGCTGCCGCCCGCATAGGTGATCACGATGGACGAGAACTTCAGTCCCAGACCGGTCAGCGTCACGATACCGACCACGATGCCGGCCGATGCACAGGTTGTTGCCGCGTTGAGCGCGCCGATCGAGCCGTCGGCCATCGCTCGCACGAGCTTTTTCGGCATGAGTGCCGTTTCCTTGCGAAGGAAGCTCAGCGCGAACGTGGTGATGACCGCATAGAACACGGAGAGCATCGGGGAATAGCCGAGCACCATGAACACGACGACGGCGACCAGTGAGATGAAGTGGAAGCCGTAGCGCTTGGTCATTTCACCGAGCGACATGTCCGGCTTGATGTCGACGTTGTGCGCACCGAAGCGCTTGGCATCGAGTTCAACCATCACAAGAAGCGACGCGTAATAAAGACACGTCGGGATGGTCGCCATCCAAATCACGTCGAGATAGCTGATCTTGAGGAATTCAGCGATCAGGAACGCCGCTGCGCCAAGGACCGGCGGGGAGAGAATCGCACCGAGTCCGCCTGCTGCGAGCAGGCCGCCGGCGGCATTCTTTTCAAATCCCGC
This sequence comes from Bradyrhizobium sp. SYSU BS000235, assembly GCF_049747295.1. Classification (NCBI taxonomy): domain Bacteria; kingdom Pseudomonadati; phylum Pseudomonadota; class Alphaproteobacteria; order Hyphomicrobiales; family Nitrobacteraceae; genus Bradyrhizobium; species Bradyrhizobium sp. SYSU BS000235. The sequence continues at coordinate 432,990 of NZ_JBMHJM010000001.1, read as the reverse complement.
CTTCTGCATCATCGGATAGGCGACGGTGCCGATCATCACGGTCGTCGCGACGCCTGATCCGGACGGACCGCCGAGCAGGAACGATGACAGCACGACCGTGCGCCCTGCGGCGTTGGTCTTGCCGCCCATCAACGCGAGCGAGAAATCGATGAAAAATTTGCCGGCGCCGGACTGCTGCAGAAACGCACCAAAGATCGTGAAGAGAATGATGAGGGTCGCAGAAACGTCGACAGCCACGCCGAAGATACCTTCGAGCGTGATGAAGAGATGTCCGACCAGACGTGTCAGGTCGTAGCCGCGATGCGTCCAAGGGGCAGGGAGATGTGGCCCCAGCATCGCATACGCAATGAAGAGCACTGCCACCACGGGCATGATGAGCCCCGTCGTGCGTCGCGTGGCTTCGAGCACGAGAACGATGAAGATAAGGCCGACAATGACGTCCAGATGATCGGGCGTCGTGGCGCGATCGGTAAAATCGTCACCGCCGTAGAGCGCATAAGCGATCGTAGCGACTGCGAGAATAGCGGGAACGACGTCCCACCAGCGCACATGATTGCGGAAGCGCGCGGCGAGGGGAAACAGCAGGAAGCTCAGGACGAGCGTGAACGCGACGTGCGTGTAACGAAGCTCTTGCGTCGGAACGATGGCGTAAGCCGCATAGAGGTGGAACAGTGTCATGGCCACGGCGATGACGGTCACCGCCTGGCCGGCGAAACCGCCCAGCCTGTTGGTTGCTCCCTCATCGGCCTCGATGAACTCTTCAGCTTTTTTGAGAGCTTCGTCAGAAATAGTCACCGGCGCATCATCGCCGGTCGGTGTTGTCACCGTCGTCATTCGTTCCCTCCAGGCCCCTCGTTAAAGTATCGGGGCATGCGGCCTTTCCGCGCAGGCGGGGCCATTCGTTCGGCGCGCATTCATGCGGGTTTGCTCGAACAAGGCAAGGCTACATTCGGACGAGATGAAAAGAATCAACACCCTGAACGGCTTTGCTGCGGTGCAGATGGAAGCAGCTCCAGAGGCGTGTTCGCTCTGCGTACTTGATGGAAGCGCCGGCCTTGTGGTTGGGGCGCTACACCGGCGCCTTAAAGAGCTGTTGAGGGCTCGAAATCTGATGCTGCGGTGCGCAAGGTAATTGACTTGTCTCAAAGTGAGTGCTTACTTACGCCATGAGCACCCTGAGACTGACCGGCGATTTGCGCCGTGAGCAGATTTTGGACGCGGCCAAGCGCTGTTTCGCGCGCTATGGCTATGCCGGCACGACGACAAAAAGCATCGCGATTGCAGCTTCCATATCGGAGGGCTTGCTCTTTAAGCACTTCCCGACGAAGGCAGCGCTTTACGCGGAGATTCTCGCGGAGGAGTGCGAGGCCGATCCTGAACTGCATCAACTGCTTGAGCTGGAGCCTTCAACATCCACGCTGCTGATCCTGATCCGCGAAATGGTCGCACATTTTATGCGGGCCAGCGAAGCGCCGGACGAAGAAGACGCGCAGCGGATGCGCTTGATGGTTTCGAGCCAGTTGGGGGACGGTGAATTCGCGCGCCTGGTCCACGAAAAAATCGGGGATCTGATTGGTCCCTTTTTCAAGGCATCGCTGGAGCAGGCGATCGCGGCTGGAGACGCGGTTCCCGTCAACATCGATCCACTCAACCTCTTTTGGTTCTCTCATCAGGTTGTTCACATGGTCGCCCTCACACGGCTTCCAGCAACTCCCTCACTGGCGTATGTCAACGCGCCTGATATCGAACGACAGATTTGCCAGTTCATCCTTCGGGGAATCGGGCTGACTGAAGCTGCTATCGCCAAATATTTAGATGCTGGACCTTCGCCGCTTCAGGCAACGGTTCGTATTTCGGAAAGTGCATGACATGGACGCCAAAACCTCACCGTCGCAACAGACGCCTCCGCTTGGAGATACGTCGCGTACCAAGCCGGTACGCATGACGCGCTGGTTCGTGATCGTAGGCGGCGCGCTGCTTCTGCTTGTCGGCGCCATCGTGGGCTTCAACGCGTTCCGCAATCACATGATTGCGGAATTCTTCAAGAACAATAAGCCGCCGCCAACGTCTGTCAGCGCCGCCGAAGCGAAATCGGAAGTGCTGCCGAACCTGTTGACCGGTGTCGGCGATCTTGCCGCTGTTCACCAGGTGGACGTGACGACGGACGTCAACGGCCGCGTCACCGAAATTCTCTTCACGGCGGGCGCGCAGGTAAAGAAGGGCGATCCGCTGGTCCAGCTGTTTGATGCTCCTGATCAGAGCGATCTTGCAAGCTTCAAAGCGCAGACCCTTGCGGCTTCGCTTGCGCTTGATCGTGCAAAGGCGCTGGTTGCAAAGCAGGCCGGTACGCAGGCGACCGTGGATCAGGCACAGGCCGCGTTTGATCAGGCCAGCGCATCGGTCTCCAGGACCGAAGCGGTCATCTCGCAGAAGCGGATTCTGGCGCCGTTCGATGGCGAACTCGGCGTCCGCAAGGTTGAATTGGGGCAGTATCTCAGTGCCGGCACCCAGATCGTTTCGTTGACTGATCTGTCCCGGCTTTATCTAAATTTCACGGCGACGGAAAAGGAGCGCTCGGTTCTCAATGTCGGACAGTCGGTCCGTATTGTGGTCGACGCTTATCCGGGACGGACATTTGAAGGCAAGATCACCACGATCGAGCCTCAAATCAGCGCCGACACCCGCAACGTCCGTATCCAGGCGACGTTCGCGAACCCGGACCACATCCTGAAGCCCGGTATGTTCGCCACGACCACCGTCGAGTTGCCGCCGAAGCCGGCCGTGGTGACGGTGCCCGAAACCTCCGTGGACTATACGCTGTACGGAGATTCCGTCTGGCTCATCAAGGAACACAAGACGGAAGACGGCAAAACCAATCTGACGGCTGACCGGACTTTCGTGAAGACCGGTCCGCGCATTCAGGGACGCGTGGTGATTACCACTGGCGTGAAGCCGGGAGATCGTATTGTGGCCGTGGGGCAGCTCAAGCTCCAGTCGGGGTCGGCTGTTGTGATTTCGGACGACCCGCCGCCACCAATTCCAGCTCAGCCGCCGCGCAACTGAACTCGTACCGGAGTGTAGCCAGATGGCTTTCACTGATATCTTTATTAAGCGGCCGGTGCTGTCGGTTGTCGTCAGTCTGCTGATCCTGCTGATCGGCCTCAAGGCCGTGACCAGTCTTGGCATTCGGCAATATCCCAAGCTGTCGAACACCGTGATCACGGTGACGACCTCTTATCCAGGTGCGTCGCCAGACCTGATGCAGGGATTCATCACGCAGCCGATCGAGCAGGCGGTCGCTTCGGCTGAGGGCGTCGACTACATGACGTCGTCCTCGGTGCAGGGCACCAGCACGATCTCGGTCTACATCAAGCTGAACGTCGAACCTGACTTCGCGCTGACTGAAGTCATGTCGAAGGTCAATTCGGTGCGCTATCTGATTCCCAAGGAAGCTTTCGATCCGGTCATTACGAAATCTACCGGTCAGACCACGGCAGTGATGTATCTGGGCTTCTCGAGTGACGAACTCGGCGGTCCGCAGATTTCCGACTATCTGGCGCGTGTGATCCAGCCGATTCTCGCGACCGTGGATGGCGTTGCATCCGCCGACATTCTCGGCGCGCAGACGCTCGCCACACGTATCTGGCTTGATCCCGCGCGCATGGCTGGCCGGAACGTATCGCCCGCTGATGTGCAGGCAGCGATTCAGGCCAACAACTTCCAGGCAGCTGCAGGTCAATCGAAGGGCTATTTCATCGTCTCCAACGTGACGACCAATACCGACCTCACCAACATCGACCAGTTCAAGAAGATGACGGTGAAGGCCAAGGATGGCGGTTTCGTCAGGCTTGAGGACATTGCTGTGGTCGAGCTGGGCGCGCAGAGCACGGATTCGAGCGTGTCGCTGAGCGGCCAGCACGCGATCTTCATCGGTGTCCAGTCGACGCCGCAGGGCAATCCGCTCAACATCGTTCAGGGGGTGCGTGCGCTGTTCCCCGAAATCGAGCGCAACCTGCCGCCGTCGATGAAGATGACGGTCGCGTATGACTCGACCAAGTTCATCCGCTCGTCGATCGAGGAGGTGCGCAATACCCTCGGCGAAGCGGTGATCATCGTGGTCATCGTGATCTTCCTGTTCCTGGCGTCGCTTCGTTCGGTCATCATCCCGGTCGTTACAATACCGCTGTCGCTGGTCGGCGCGTGCATCCTGATGCTCGCCATGGGCTTCACGCTGAACTTGCTCACACTGCTCGCGATGGTGCTCGCCATTGGCCTTGTGGTGGACGACGCGATCGTGGTGGTGGAGAACATCCACCGGCATCTGGAGGAGGGCAAATCTCCCGTCGAAGCCTCGCTGATCGGGGCGCGCGAAATCGTGGGGCCGGTCATTTCGATGACCATCACACTCGCGGCGGTGTACGCGCCGATCGGCTTCCTCGGTGGCTTGACCGGCGCGCTGTTCCGCGAGTTTGCTTTCACATTGGCCGGGTCGGTGATCGTCTCAGGCGTGATTGCGCTCACGCTGTCGCCCATGATGTGCTCGATGTTGCTGAAGGGCGGAGGCGATCACGGCCGCTTCGCGCAGCTCGTCGATCGTGTGTTCACCAAGGTGACCCATTGGTACGGCCGCAAGCTTGATCGCTCGCTGAACTACCGTCCGATCACGGCGCTGTTTGCTGTCACGATCCTCGGGCTCGTCGGCTTCATGTATATGAATACGAGCAAGGAGCTTGCACCTGAGGAAGATCAGGGCATTCTGTTCGCGGTCACGAAGGCACCGCAATACGCCAATATCGACTACACCGATTACTACGGTGAAAAGCTCGACAAGGTGTTCTCGAGCTTCCCGGAAACAGACCTGCGCTTCATCATCAATGGCACCAGCGGTCCCGCCAACGGTATCGCGGGTATGATCTTGAAGCCATGGGATGAACGCAAGCGATCCTCGCTGGCTCTGAAGCCTCTTGTGCAGGGCGGGCTGAGCAAGGTCGAGGGCGTCAATGCGTTCGCGTTCAACCTGCCGCCGCTTCCGGGCGGCCCGGGTGGCTTGCCTGTGCAGATGGTGATCAGCAGCACGAACGGATTCCAATCTGTCTACGAAGAGATGGAGAAGCTGAAGAAGGCTGCGCGCGAAAGCGGTCTGTTTATCGTGGCTGACAGTGACCTTCAGTTTAACCAGCCGGTGGTTCGCGTCACCGTCGACCGGTCGAAGGCGAATGATCTCGGCATCAATATGATGGCGGTCGGCACCACGCTGGGGACCTTGCTCGGCGGCAACTACGTCAACCGCTTCAATCTCGAAGGGCGATCTTATCAGGTCATCCCGCAGGTGCCGCGTGAACTGCGCCTGTCGCCGGAATTGCTCGGGAAGTACTATGTGCCGACGAACACCGGCCGCCAGGTGCCGTTGTCGACGATCGTGTCGATCGAGACGAAGACCAACCCGAACGCGCTGACGCATTTCAATCAGCTGAACTCGGCGACGTTCCAGGCGGTGCCGATGCCGGGTGTCACGGTCGGCAAGGCGGTGGACTTCCTCGAAAGCCAGGCGAAGCAACTGCCGGCTGGCTTCACGCACGATTATCTGGCGGATTCCCGCCAGTACGTGCAGGAAGGAAATCAGCTCACGGTTACGTTCATCTTTGCGTTGATCATCATCTATCTTGTGCTGGCCGCGCAATTTGAAAGCTTGCGTGATCCGCTCGTGATCCTGATCAGCGTGCCGATGGCGATCAGTGGTGCTTTGATTCCGCTGTTCTTCGGGCTGGCGACGATCAACATCTACACGCAGGTGGGTCTCGTGACGCTGATCGGCCTGATCAGTAAGCACGGCATCCTGATGGTGGAGTTCGCCAACGAACTCCAGTTGAAGGAAGGGCTCGACCGGCGTTCGGCCATCGAGATGGCCGCTCGCGTCCGGTTGCGTCCGATCCTGATGACGACCGCTGCGATGGTCGCGGGTCTGCTACCACTGTTGACGGCGAGTGGTGCGGGCGCGGCGAGCCGGTTCTCCATCGGCATCGTCGTGGTGGCCGGCATGTCGATCGGTACGCTGTTCACCCTGTTCGTGTTGCCGGCAGTCTATACCATGCTCGCAACCGACCACAGGGCGGCTGCGGAGTCCGAACGCGCCAAGGACATTGAGAAGTATGAACTGAGTTTGACGTAACTGCGATCCGCTCCCTCCCGTGACATGGGAGGGAGCGGATCATGTTGCCCATTTTCGCCCTTACGATGGGCGTGTATGCTGGCGGACGCATGCTGACCGTTCGCAACCTCCGCAAATCCTATCGCACCTCAGAAGAGCAGATTGCGGTCCTGCGCGGCATTGATTTCTCTCTTGCAGCCGGCGAGAGCGTTGCGCTGACTGGCGAGTCCGGCAGCGGCAAGAGCACGCTACTCCATCTGATCGCAGGGCTGGACCGTGCCGACGATGGCGAGGTCTGGCTCGACGGCGTGCTGGTGTCCGGCCTGTCCGACAGTGATCGCGCGGCGATGCGCCGCGACCGTCTCGGGTTGGTGTTTCAGCAGTTCAATCTCATTCCCAGCCTGCAGGTGGGTGATAATCTCGCGTTTCAAGCTCGGATCGCGGGGCGTTACGACGCTAAATGGCAGACGGAGTTGGTCGAGCGTCTCGGACTGGATGCGCTGCTTGATCGTTATCCGGAACAACTGTCCGGTGGTCAGCAGCAGCGCGTTGCGATCGGTCGTGCCTTGGCCATCAAGCCCCTCGTACTGCTCGCGGATGAGCCGACCGGAAATCTCGATGAGGCCACCGCCGACGACGTTCTCGCGCTCGCCCGCGATTTAGTGGCACGGACGGGGTGCGGATTTTTGATGGTGACGCACAGCGCCCGGCTTGCTGGAATGCTCGACCGTCAGGTTCACTTAAGCGCAGGGCGGATTATGTGATGCATCCGATCTGGGTTCTCGTGACTCTCCTGAGCCACTGGAAACGGCACCGGATGCAGCTTGCGACCTTGCTGGTGGGTTTGATTTCCGCAACGGCGCTGTGGAGCGGCGTGCAGGCACTGAATCAGCAGGCACGCAACAGCTACGACCGGGCCGCGGCGACATTCGGCGGCGGCAAGACAGCGATGCTGATCAGCCGCGATAGTCCGTGGTTCTCGCAGCAACTGTTCGTCGATCTGCGCCGCGCCAACTGGCTGGTGTCGCCCGTCGTCGAGGGACGGGTGTTGATTGGCGGGCGCGCATATCGATTGATTGGTGTTGAGCCGATCACATTGCCCCCCGGTGCGGGGTCTGCGCCGGATATTGGACAGGCCGATCTGCAGAAATTTCTTACCCCCGGGCAAACGCTGGTTGCGCCGGAAACATTGGCAGACCTGAAACAGCGTGTGGGCGATGTCCCGATGATCGACGGCATTTCGCCGCTGCCGCCGCTTGCCGTGCAGGACAATCTGGCGCCCGGCGTACTGGTGGTCGATATCGGCGTCGCGCAACGTGTGCTGAAAATGCCGGGGCAGGTCTCCCGGTTATTGATCGGAAAACAGGTCGGCCAACGACCATCACTCGAAAGCGTCGTCGGCGATCAATTGCGGCTGGTGGAGGCGGGGGCGCCGAGCGATCTGGAACGGCTGACCAGCAGCTTTCACCTCAACCTGACCGCGTTTGGATTGCTGTCGTTCTTTGTCGGGCTTTTCATTGTCCATTCCGCCGTCGGCCTTGCGCTCGAGCAACGATTGCCGACAATCAGGACGTTGCGCGCGTGCGGTGTCTCCGCGCGCATGCTCACGGGCGTGCTGATCCTTGAGCTGGTATGCTTCGCCGTGGCCTCGGGATTTATCGGGCTGATCTGCGGCTATGTCGTTGCCGCGTTTTTGCTGCCTGACGTTGCGGCAAGCCTGCGTGGACTCTACGGCGCCCAGATTCCGGGACAACTGTCGCTTAAGCTGGAATGGTGGTTGTCCGGGCTCGGCATGAGCATCCTTGGCGCCTTATTTGCCGCGACCACGGGGCTTTATCGCGTCTATCGGTTGCCGATCCTTGCTGCCGCCCAGCCGTACGCCTGGCAGCAGGCGCAGCAGCACTGGCTCAAGCGCCAAGGTCTTCTCGCGGTGGCAATCGCGCTCGTTGCAGCAGGGGTGTTGTACTGGGGCGACTCGCTCGCGGCTGGCTTTCTCGTCTTGGCCGCCTTGCTGCTTGCGGCCGCCTTGATCCTGCCCGTGATCTTGGGCGCTGTTTTGTGGTTCGGCCAACGTCGGACCGTTCGTCCGCTCGCGAAATGGTTCTGGGCGGACGGCCGGCAGCAGCTTCCCGGTCTTTCGCTGGCATTGATGGCGTTGTTGCTCGCATTGGCCGTGAATGTCGGTGTCGGGACCATGGTCCAGAGCTTCAGCCGGACATTTGCAAACTGGCTCGACAATCGCCTGGCAGCGGAAGTCTATCTCAACGCAACCAGCGACAAGCAGGGCGAGGAAATTGTTTCGTGGCTGCGGGGGCGGTCCGAAGTAGAGGCCATCCTGCCGGCGTGGCGCACGGATGTCACGCTTGATGGTCTTCCGGTCGAGGTTCTGAGTTTCGCCAATCATGCCACATATCGCGAGCGTTGGCCGCTGCTGGAATCCTTGCCCGATGTCTGGGATAAAATTTTCTTAGCCGATGGTGCGCTGTTCAGCGAGCAATTGGCGCGGCGGCTCAAGGTCAAGCTTGGAGACCAGGTTCGCCTCCCGACGGCGAACGGACCCTGGTCTGTGCAGGTCGCGGGCATTTATCCTGACTATGGCAATCCGAAAGGCCAGATCGGAATCGACATAGATAGACTGGCGACACACTGGCCTGATATCGCGCATACGCGCTTTGGCTTACGTGTCACACCAGCCAAAGTGGATGAACTGGTGAAAGCGCTCCGCGACAAGTTCAGCCTCGACACGACACGTTTGATCGACCAGGCGACGCTGAAAGCGGATTCGATGAGGATATTCAACCGGACCTTCGCCGTCACGTCCGCGCTGAATGCGTTCACGCTCGGCGTGGCCGGTGTCGCATTGCTGACAAGCCTGCTCACACTCAGCAGCAGCCGGCTGCCGCAATTGGCGCCGCTGTGGGCGCTGGGCATTACGCGACGGCGGCTTGCGGCCATTGAATTGCTGAAGACGATGTCGGTTGCATTCCTGACGGCGCTGCTCGCGCTGCCGCTGGGGATCCTCGTGTCATGGTGCTTGGTTGCGGTGGTGAACGTGAAAGCGTTTGGCTGGCGACTGCCGCTTTATGTATTTCCGGTCCAACTGCTGGAACTGCTCGGGATTGCTATGCTGGCTGCGCTGTTGGCAACATGTCTGCCTATTCTCAGGTTGGCCCGGTTGGAGCCGGCGGAGCTCGTGAAGATTTTCACCAATGAGCGTTGACCTCCAAATTAGCCGGCGCGCGTTTCTGGGCGGTAGTCTGCTGGTCCCGTTCGCCAGTACCTTCGCGCGCGCGCAAGGTTTTGCCGGATTGGGCGGTGCCAGCGACGGATTTGCTTCAGTTGTCCCCGGTAAGGCTCTGGAGTTTCCACGCGATCTTGGTCCGCATCCGGATTATCGCATCGAGTGGTGGTATCTCACGGCGAATTTGAAGGATGCCAACGGGACACAATGGGGCGTGCAATGGACGTTGTTCAGGCAGGCGATGTCTCCGGGGGCGGAGCAGGCCGGCTGGGACAACCGGCAACTCTGGATGGGACATGCTGCGGTCACCAACGCACAGACGCACCGCTTCGCAGAGCGTTTTGCGCGCGGCGGCGTGGGGCAGGCCGGAGCGCAAGCCGTTCCGTTTCAGGCATGGATCGATTCGTGGAAGATGGGCGCGGCCGATGGCTTCGCTGCACATTCAGTTGCGCCGCTCGCGCTTTCAGCCTCGGGAAACTCGTTCAGCTATGCCCTGACACTCGAAGCTGATCAGCCGCTCGTGCTGCAGGGGAACGGTGGCTACAGCAAAAAATCCGAACGCGGGCAGGCGTCGTATTATTTCAGCCAGCCCTACTACAAAGCCAAAGGCTCTGTGACGCTCGACGACAAGACCGTTCAGGTCGACGGACTTGCGTGGATGGACCGCGAGTGGAGCAGCCAGCCGCTCGCGTCCGACCAGACCGGATGGGATTGGTTTTCGTTGCATCTGGAGTCAGGCGTGAAAGTCATGTTGTTCCGGCTTCGTCAGAAAGACGGCGGCCCTTACTTCGCTGGCAACTGGATTGACCGAAGCGGGCACTCCGAGGTTCTCCCCGCAAACGCGATTGAGATGACGCCAGCCGGCTTTACGGACATCGAAGGCCGTAAGCTTCCGACCTCGTGGACTATCGTTTTGCGGGATCGTGGACTGAAAATCGAGAGCGCGCCGCTGAATCCAAAGAGCTGGATGGGGACGCGCTATTCTTATTGGGAGGGGCCTATCGTATTCAAAGGCAGCCAGAGCGGTATGGGCTATCTCGAAATGACCGGCTATTGATCAAAGGATCGAGTTAGGATTTCCAGCATGAAGCAGAAGCCATTCGGAAACGTCGCGCGGCCTGTGTCCGTGATCGGACAGGGCACCTGGTATATCGATCACGGAGACCGCTCGGCCGCAGTCGCCGCGCTGCGCAAGGGGCTCGATCTCGGCATGACGCATATCGACACCGCCGAGATGTATGGCGATGCCGAGCTGGTTATCGCGGATGCCATATCCGGACGGCGCGAGGAGGTGTTTCTGGTCTCCAAGGTGTTGCCGAGCAACGCGTCACGGCGCGGTACGATGCAGGCCTGTGAGCGATCGCTCAAGCGGCTCAAGACGGATCGTCTGGACTGCTACCTCCTGCACTGGCGTGGGCAATATCCGCTGGAAGAAACGGTAGCGGCGTTCGAGGATCTTGTGGCTGCGGGAAAGATCCAGTCATGGGGTGTCAGCAATTTCGATGCATCGGACCTTGAGGAGATGCGCGATGTTGCCGGCGAGGGGCGCATCGCCTGTAATCAGGTTCTGTATCACCTGAAAGAACGGGCGATCGAGCACTCCGTCATTCCATGGTGCGAGGAAAATGGTGTTGCGGTGGTTGCGTATTCGCCGTTCGGTCACGATGACTTTCCAAGCCCTCAGTCATCAAACGGGAAGGTGTTGCAGCAGATTGCCGACACGTACGGCGCAACGCCACGGCAAGTCGCGCTGAGCTTTTTGACGCGCCAGCCCTCCGTTTTAGCAATCCCGAAGGCGTCGTCTGCGGTGCATGCCGCGGAGAACGCAGGTGCGGGTAAAATCGACTTAAAAAAGGAAGACATCGCGGCCATCGACAAGGCTTTTCCGCGTGGTCGGGAGCCGCATAGTCTGCCGATGCTTTAGGGGTGGAGTTGCTTTTAAAACAGGTCCGACAGGCCTTGCCAGAGCAGGCCCAGCGATACGGCCGCCAGCAGGACGTAGGAGATCTGATAAAACAGCTTTGTCGGCATATGCTTCACCAGCCAGATGCCGGCAAAGTTGGCGAGAATTGCCAGCGGCAGCAACGCCACCGAGGTCGCCAGATTTTTCGATGAAAATTGGCCGAGCATGAAGTAGGGCACAATCTTCATCAGGTTGACGATTGCGAAGAAGATCGTCGCAGTCCCGACGAACGTCATCTTCGGCAATCGCTGTGGGAGGACGTGAATCTGGAAGGGCGGTGCGCCTCCCTGCGTCATGAACGACGTGAAGCCCGAGACGCCGCCCCACACAAATCCGCTCGCGGCGGTTTTCTGCTGCGGATCGACGTCGGCGCGCTTCATCCAGCTATTGATGATGAACGCGATGCCGATGGTGCCGACGATGATCCGTACCGCGGAATCCGGCAGGTGCGAGGCCAGCAGCCAGCCGATGCCCATGCCAGTCACGGCGCCGGGCAGCATCACCTTGAGATTCCACGCGTCCCAGTCTTTCCGATAGACGTAGACCGAAATGGCATCCTGGGTGAGGAGGATCGGCAGCAGCAGTGCTGCGGCTTCGAGCGGCGGAAGGTAGAGGGCGACGAGCGGTGTGGCCGCGGTGCCAATGCCTGAAAAGCCGCCCTTGGCTAATCCCAGGAGGACCACGGCAGGAATGGCGGCGCAATAAAACCAGGGATCAGTGAAAATAGTAGGCACGAAATCGATTCCAGCGACAGTTCTTAAGTTAGGCCTTAAAACGCATTGCGAGATCAATCGGGCTTATGCAGATCACCTCTCTGATATTGTCGCTTGACCAGCCAAAGAGAGTGAGGGTCTTGCACAGGACGGTCATCGGCAATAAATGCGGGTCATGCCTCGATACTTCTTTCATACACACATCGGCGAAACGCTGATCCCGGATCCGGAGGGCGCGGAGTTGCAGGACCCCGATCACGCATGGCGCGTGGCCCGGGCAACGATCCGGCAATTGTTGGCGGATGAGGGAGAGGACCCGGAATTGTTGTCGGCCATTCTAGAGGTGACCGATGCCGACGGCGAGATCGTGCTCGAATTTCCGTTCACCGAGGCTCTGGACATTCTGGACGAGCCGCCGTCCCGGCATTGACCTGCCTTTTTAGACGCACGTTTATTTCGGGATGTGAGCGCCAAGCGCCAGCAGGACATCATCTGGGCGCTCGGTTGCCAGCATATGACCTGCGCCGGGCAGGATAACCTCTCTTGAGCCGGCAATGGCGGCAGCAAGTTGCTTGCCGGACTTCATCGGCGTCATCATGTCCCGTTCGCCGAGAATGAGCGTGGCCGGGACCTTGATCTGCGCGGCCGCGTCCAAAGCCGTCTTGTAATCGTTGCACGCCGACAGATCGCTGAACAAGACGCCCGGTGGCGTTTGTTCAAGAACGCGCTGGCCACCATTCATCATCCAAAGGCCGGGCGCCTGCGAGCCGCCGAGACCAGCCGTAAATCCAAAGCCCCAGATCGACACCATATCGATGGCTGCGTGGTCGTTTGCCTGCGCGGCGGCGAGCAAATCTGCAGAGACCGGCATGGCTGCACCGACGCCGATTAAGCCAACACCTTTGACCTTTTCAGGGTAACGCGCGGCGGCATCCAGCGCCACGAGAGCCCCCATGGAATGACCGACAAGCCTGGCATCGGCAGCGCCCGCGGTCTCCATGAGACGGATGGTCCAGTCGGCCATCCCGGCAATGGTCGTGATCGGCTGTCCTTTGGAGCGTCCATGTCCCGGAAGATCGGGAGCCAGCACGCTGTAGCCATGGTGGGCAAACCATCGGCTATATGACGCCCACATGGAATGATCGAAGCCTGCGCCATGCAGGAAAATCACCAGCGGCAGTTTCGGATCGAAAGTCTTTCCGCCGGTGGCTGCGAAGACCTCGGCGCCGTTGACATTCAAATGCATGGATTACGCCTTCTGGGAGAAGCGGAGGGCCTGGCCGAGGTCGCCGATGATATCCTCGGCAGCCTCGATACCGATGGACAGCCGGATGAGCTCTTCGCCGATCCCGGCTGTTTTAAGTTGTTCGGCATTCATCTGCTGATGGGTCGTACTTGCCGGATGGATGACAAGCGTTTTGGCATCGCCAACATTGGCTACGTGGCTGACCAGCTTCAGCGCCTCAATGAATTTCCGCCCGGCGTTCCGGCCACCCTTGATGCCGAAAGTGATGATCGAGCCGGCCCCTCGCGGCAGCAGTTTCTGCGCCAGAGCGTGATCGGGATGGCTTTCGAGAGAGGGGTGCAGCATCCATTCAACGGCCTTGTTCGATCCCAGGAAATCCAGCACGGCCCTGGCATTCTCCACATGTCGCTGCATGCGGACGTGCAGCGTTTCAATCCCTTGCAAAATCTGGAATGCGTTGGTTGGCGAGATGCATGCGCCGAAATCGCGAAGGCCTTCGGCGCGTGCCCGCATGATGAAAGCCGCCGGCCCGAATTCCTCGCTGAAGATGATGCCATGATACCCGGCATAGGGCGTCGTCAAGGTCGGAAACCTTCCGGACTTGTCCCAGTCGAAGCGCCCGCCGTCGACGATGACGCCGCCGATGGCGATGCCGTGGCCGCCGATCCACTTGGTGATCGAGTTCATGACGATGTCGGCACCGAGTTCGATCGGCCGCGCGAGATAAGGTGTCGCAAACGTATTGTCGATCAGAAGCGGAACGCCCGCATTGTGCGCGATGTCGGCCACTGCAGGAGTGTCGAGAACTTCCAGACCGGGATTGCCGATGGTCTCGCCGATGACGAGCTTGGTATTCGGCTTGATGGCCGCGCGGAGGGCGTCTAGATCACGCGGTTTGACGAAAGTGGTGGCGATGCCGAAGCGCGGCAGCGTATGGGTCAGAAGATTGATCGTGCCGCCGTACAGCGAAGCTGAAGCGACGATATGATCACCGGCACCCAGCAACGTCGCAATCGCAAGATGCATCGCCGCCATTCCGCTCGCAGTGCAAACCGCGCCGACACCGTCTTCGAGTGCGGCAAGGCGTTCCTCCAGAACAGCGACCGTGGGATTCGAGATGCGTGTGTAGATGTGTCCGGCGCGTTCCAGATTGAACAGCGCGGCGGCATGATCGGCATCCTGAAAGACATAGGATGTCGTCTGGTGAATCGGCACCGCGCGGGATCCGGTGACCGGGTCGGGGTGCTGGCCGGCGTGCAGGCTCAGTGTTTCAAACGCAGGGGGCTTGGGCGCTGCCATCTCATCCTCACATCACGTTGCATTCTCATGCGAGGCGATCGACAGGGAAGGTGAATTCCCAGCGCGATCATCGCTAATCTTTGAGAGGAGAATGCTGCGGCTCAATATTTTCTTCTGTTTGTGCATGGATTAGAGCAGGGTGGTTTTGGCCTGTAAAGCGGTAATCAAAATAGCAGCGGGAGCTCCTCGATGAACGATCGTGTAACAGTTTCGATGTCGGGCGGTGTGGCCGACGTTCGCCTTGTCCGCGCCGACAAAATGAATGCGCTGGATGCTGCGATGTTCGAAGCGCTTGTTGACACCGCCGATCATCTCAAGGGTGAAAAGGGATTGCGCGCCGTGGTTCTCTCAGGCGAGGGACGGGCATTTTGCGCGGGTCTAGACATGGGCCGCTTTGCTGCCATGGGAGAAGGTAAGAGCGATCTTCGCGATCTTGCGGCGCGCACCCATGGCCAGACCAACCACTCCCAGCAGGCGGTTTGGGGTTGGCGACAGCTTCCCGTGCCGGTGATTGCCGCTGTTCACGGCGTTGCGTTCGGCGGCGGATTTCAATTGGCGCTCGGTGCCGACATGCGATATCTGGCGCCGGATGCACGCATGTCGATCATGGAAATCAAATGGGGACTGGTGCCTGACATGGCCGGCACACCGATTCTGAGCCGCCTTGTTCGTGACGACATCCTTCGCGATCTTGCCTTCACGGGACGGATATTCTCCGCGCAGGAGGCGATGTCCTATGGCCTCGCCACGCGGATCTGCGATGATCCCAGAGCGGTGGCGCTGGAGGCGGCGCGCGAGATCGCTGATAAGAGCCCGGATGCCATCCGCGCCATCAAGCGGATGCTCAACAATTTGTCAATTGATCCTGGCCCCGCCTTGCTGGCGGAGTCCGTCGAACAGATGAAATTGCTGGGATCGGCCAACCAGCGCGAGGCGGTGCGCGCCAATATCGAAAAGCGCGCACCTCGATTTTCCGACGAGTGAGTCAACGTCGGCTTTAGATCGCGTCCCACGAGAAGATGTCGGCCGACCGGTCGAGCTTGTAGAACGATGATTTCAGCGCCGGCATGCCGTGTTCGGCGATCGTCTGGCAGGTCCAGCCCTCGGCGCGATGGATCGACCGCAAGGGACGCGACTGGCCCATCAGGAAGATTTCATTCATGCGGACAGCGAAGATCTGTCCGGTGACATCCTTTGCCGCATCGCTCAGCAAGAACACCGATAGAGGCGCAATCTTCTCCGGGCCCATCTGCTGCATGCGCTCGACGCGGGCTTTCTCTTCCTCGGTCTCGGTCGGAATGGTGCCGATCAGGCGGCTCCAGGCGAACGGCGATACACAGTTGGAGCGAACATTGAAGCGGTTCATGTCGAGCGCGATCGACTTCGACAGACCGACAATGCCGAGTTTCGCGGCCGAATAGTTGGCTTGTCCGAAATTGCCGATGAGACCGGATGTAGACGTGAAATGCACGAACGCGCCGCTCTCCTGCTCGCGGAAGATGCGTGCCGCCGCATGCGAGGTATAGAACGATCCCATCAGGTGAACCTTGATGACGGACTCGAACGCTTCGACGCTCATGCGATGGAAAATAGCATCGCGCAGAATGCCGGCATTATTGACAACACCGTCAAGGCGCCCGAACGAATCGATCGCGGTCTTGATGATCTTGCTGGCGGGGATCGCTTCTGCCACCGTCTCGAAGTTTGCGACCGCAGTGCCGCCACGCTTGCGGATCTCCTCGACGACTTCCTCCGCCGGAGCAGCGCTGGTGCCCGATCCATCGGAGGCAACACCGGGGTCGTTGACCACGACTTTCGCGCCTTCGGCTGCCGCGAGCAATGCGATTTCGCGTCCGATGCCGCGTCCCGCGCCGGTCACGACGACGACTTTGCCATCCAGCGACTTTTGATCTGCCATTTTATTGATGTCCTGTTGTTCTCAACGTTCGTTGGTGAAGATGATGGTGCCCGAAGCGGCGAACATGCCGCCCACGCCGTGGCAGACGGAAATCTTCGCATTCGGCACTTGTGCCGGTGCGATACCACGCATCTGCCGCACACTCTCCTGGAGCGCATACATGCCGTACATGCCGGAGTGCATGTAGCTTAACCCGCCGCCATTGGTATTCATCGGCAGCTTACCGCCGATGGCGGTGTTACGGTCAGCGATAAATTTGCCGGTTTCCTCATGCGGCATGAAGCCGAGATCACCGAGTCCGAACAGCGGAAGATGCGCAAAAGCGTCATAGATCATCAGATGATCGACGTCCTTGTGCGCGATGCCGGCCTCGCGGAACGCAGTTGGTCCTGCAACCTTGAATGCGCGAGATGAGTTGAAGGTCTCCATTTGGCTGACCATTGGCGTTTCGACGCTCTCGCCGGTGCCGAGAACGTAGACGGGCTTTTGCGGGAAGTCCTTCGCACGATCGGCGCTGGTCAGGATCAGCGCGCCTCCGCCATCCGTCACCAGGCAGCACTGCAGGATGCGGAACGGGTAGGCGATCATCTTCGAGTTCAAAACGTCCGCGACGGTAATCGGATCCTTGTAGGTCGAGCGCGGATTCTTGGCCGCCCATTCGCGCTGCACCACGGACACCATCGCGATCTGCTCATGGGTGATGCCGTAGGTCTTCATGTAGCGCAGCACGGGAATTGGAAACAGGCTGGGCGGTCCCCATGCCCCGAATGGCTGCTCGAATTGTCCTGCGAGGCTGTCGGCCGGCACGTGACGCGGCGGCTTTCCGATCATCGAGCGGCCGCTTTCGGCGTGCGTGATCAATACGGTTTTGCAAAGCCCGGCTTCGATCGCGGCAGCGGCGTGACGAACGTGCAGCATGAACGAGCAACCGCCCACCGATGTGCCGTCTACCCATGTTGGCGTAATGCCTAGATAGTGCGCCAGTTGCTGCGGTGTTTCCACCGCCGTGGCAATGCCGTCGATGTCCGACAATTTCAATCCGGCATCGGCCAACGCATTCAGCGCAGCATCCGCATGAAGCTGGATCTGCGACATGTCGGGAATGACGCCGAGCCGTGTGGTCTCTGCCGCACCGACGACGGCAACCTGATTTCTGCGCATCAGCGTTACCCCTTCGCGGGACGGAACACGGGGAGGGTGACCTTGTCGTCGAGCGTCTCGAACGCGACTTCAAGCTTCATATCGAGTTCGAGCGCCTCCGGCGTCTGCGGACAATCGATGATGTTGGTCATCATGCGCGGCCCTTCCGCGAGTTCAACCACGGCGATGGCATAAGGTGGCGTGAAGCCGGGAGCCGGTCGATGATGGATGACGTAGCTGTAGAGCGTCGCCTTGCCGCTGGCGTTGAAGATGCTGACGTTGCGAGAGGCGCAGGAGGGGCAGAACGGGCGCGGCGGAAAGTAGACGTGCGAACAATCGTCGCAGCGTTGCAGCCTTAGCTCGCCGGCTTGGGTTCCATCCCAGAAATGCTTGGTTTCGGGCGTGGGCAATGGGCGGGCACGCGCGGGTTCAGCCATGTGCAATTGTCTCCCTGAATCTTTGAAGTCTTTTGCTTATTTGAGCGCACCTTCTCAATGCAATCATTCGAGGTCGCGGGCAAGCCGAGGGCTGCGTTGCGAAAAAGACGCTGGTATACCGCAGCGTGGTCGTCGCAGTTGCTCGACAATCGGCTCGAAACTGCAAGGGGTTTTGCTTTTTTTGCCGCCATAGCACGCTGTATGGCTGGCTCGCGCTGCCCGGCGCACCTCGGCCATCGGGGCCACAGCAGAGTGTACCGCAATGAAATCCAATCACGATTGAACCTCGTTTACTCCCGTCGCGACGAACCTGGATGACAATGATCGGGGCATGTTCGGCCCGCTGATATTTGCGGTCTCGCTCGAAGCCATCTTTGTTCACACCTGTAGCAATCCGGCCACGCAATCTGTCTTTATGGCGTTGAATACGCGGAGATTTTATGATTTCTGGATCGGATAGTTTTTGCGTTTGGAATGTATTTTAATGGTTGTTGTTGTGCATCGACGGCGGCTGTTTGGACGAGCGGTTCTCGTTTGCCGCTCAGGTTTCCTGGCTATTTGCGCGATCGTTCTTGGGGCACATCATTCCGCGCAGGCAGAGAGTGCGCAGGAGCAGGATCAGCTCTTCCAGCAGATGGTGCGAAACCCGGCAAACCATGAACTCACGTTTGAGTTTGTCAGGGTTGCAACGGCACGCAGCGATTACGAGGCCGCGATCGGCGCGCTTGAACGTTTGCTGTTCTACAATCCGCGCCTGACGCGGGTAAAATACGAGCTGGGCGCGCTGTATTTCCGTCTGGGCTCTTACGAGATGGCCCAGCGGTATTTCCGCGAGGCTCTCGCCAGTCCGGATGTCGATGCCATCACGAAAGAGCGTATCGAGACGTATCTGCCACAAACAGAGAAGCAGCTTCAGCCAAGCAGATTGTCCGGATTCGTGCAGACCGGGATCCGTTCTCAGTCGAACGCGAGCTATGCTCCGGGCAGCGGCATCCTTCGGCTTGGCGGTAACGATCTCGCACTGTTGCCAACGGCGCGCCAGAAGAGCGACGTCAACTGGTTCGGTCTTGCCGGCGTCAGCCATGACTATGATTTGCAGAACCAGCACGGAGATGTGCTGGAGACGCGGGCAGTCGGTTACCTGACACAGCAGGTTCGTTTGCCTGACTTGAATGTCGGTTTCTTCGACCTCAGTTTTGGGCCAAGACTGGCGCTTGCTCCCGAGCTTCTTCCGGGAGCGACCATCAAGCCATATATCGCCGGCGGAAACACCTGGCTCGGTGGTTCATCTTATTTTTCGACGATCGGCACAGGCGTGGCTCTGCAATTTCCGGTCAACAACCGGTTTTCGTTCGGCACCGATTTCGACTGGCGCCGCGCCGACTTCCAAAACGGCAACCTCACACCTGTGTCGGGTTTCAATTCGGGCGACTGGTTTACTACCGGAGTGTCCGGCAGCCTGTTGATCGCGCAACAGATCAAACTCGACATGCGCGGCCTCTATCGGCGCGGTGAGTCCGCATTTGCATTTCAATCCTTTGATCAATGGGGAGCCGAGGCCGCCCTGACGTTCGAGTTCGCGCCGCCGTTTGAGATGATCTCACGGAACTGGAGCGTGGCGCCGTTCGTGCGGCGTATCGACACCCGATTCGATGCCGCCAATCCCTTCATCGATCCTCTGACAGTCCGCCGCGACGGCACCTGGTCGGTCGGCGCGTTGTTCGATATGCCACTGACGAAGACCTTCGGTCTCTCAACCGCGGTTCAATACGATCGCACCGATTCAACGCTGCCGAACTATCGCCTGGATAATTTCTCGGTAATGTTCGGGCCAACGGCCCGGTTCTGAGGAGAGCCGCATGATCGTCCGCAAGCAGATTTGGTTCTCGCCGTTCTTCGCAATCGTCTGCGTTGCAGGAGCGTTGGTTTCGCCGGCTCACGCGCAAAATTCCGGTCGTGTCGGTGCCGTGAATATTGAGGCGACAGGGACACCGCCGGGAGCAGCATCGCGAACTCTCACGATCGGCACAAATATTATCTACAAGGAACGAGTGCGGACGTCGGCTCAGGGCTCGACGCAGATTTTGTTTCCCGACACCTCCACGCTGAATGTCGGACGAAACAGCAATATCGTGATCGACGAATATGTTTACGACCCGAAGGCCGGTACCGGCAACATGGTCGCCACCGTCAGCAAGGGCGTCATGCGCCTTGTCGGCGGACAGATCAGCCATACAGCGGGCGTCCGCATCAACACGCCCGTGGCAACGCTGGGTATCCGCGGTGGCGTTGCAACGGTGATCTACCCCATTCCGCCGGGGTTTGCGGGATCTGATCCGAAACTGATGCAGGCCAAGGGACAGATTGTCATTGGCCATGTCGGCACGATTACGATCAAGAACGGTGCAGGTCAGGCCACTATCAGGCCGGGCTATATGACCTGGGTCAGCGGGCCGAATGATCCTATTCCCGAACCTTTCCCGGTTCCCGACTTTCTGTTGCAGAAAGTCATGGCGTCACTGACAAGTGCGCCCGGCCAGACAGGCGGCGTGACAGATCTGCCAACCGATGCAATGGCGGCGCGAATTGGCCTCGGCAGAACGATTGTGACTGATCCGGCAAAGCCGCCGGGGACTGATCCGCTGGGATACTTCTCGGTCTTCGATGGCGGGAATGCGGTCGCGAAGAACAAGTCGCAGGCGAACCAGACTCAGCAGGTTGTTCAGCCCACAACGCAGCCGCCGCCGACAGGCTGTGGAAGCTGCAACACCTACGGGAATAACTATAACAACAATTACGGGGGCCACTAAACGGGCCTCGTTCTCAGGCTTTCTCACGACTCGGGCGGAAGAAATTCAGCTTGTGCCTTTGCGGCTTGCTCGGCAATGAAGTCCGCCGTCACACGGACGCGCGCGATGTTTCGCAGGTCGCTATGCAGCATCAGCCAAAAAGATCTGATGAGTTTGAAACGTGCGGGCAGAACGCGGACGAGTTCCGGTTCGTGCTTGGCGATGAAGCAGGGCAATACGCAAAGCCCGGCGCCGGCAATCGTGGAGTTGAGCTGAGCGATGAGGTTCGAGCTCTTGATCGCCGGACGCAGGTCGGGCGATACGAAATGGGTATATTCAAGCCCCGGCGAGAAGATCAGGTCCTCAATGTATGAGATGAAGCGGTGCGATGGCACATCGCCGGTGCTGTCGATCGCTGGATGATTGGCGAGATAGGTGCGCGATGCGTAGAGGCCTAGCTCGTAGTCGGTGATCTTGCGGGCATGAAGCCTGCCTTCGCTCGGCTGCGTCACTGTGACTGCGATGTCTGCTTCGCGGCGGGAAAGATTGTATTCGCGCGGCATCGCGACCAGCTCAACGGTGAGGTCGGGATGACGGTCACACAGCATGCCAAGGCGGGGGGCGAGAAAGCGCGTTCCGAAGCCGTCCGGAGTGCCGATCCGCACCGCGCCCGTTGCCTGCAGCGTTGCTGTTCCGATCGATTGCTCGACCGACGTGGCAAGCTGATCCATCTGCTCGGCCATCTCAAGCAAGCGTTCGCCTGCTTCGGTCAGGGATGAACCGCTGGTGCGCCGATCAAACAACTGGGCACCCAGCGAGGCTTCAAGCGCGGCGATGCGGCGGCTGAGGGTCGAATAGTCGATTTTCAACCGCTTCGCGGCTGCCGTCATGCTGCCGGAACGGGTGATCGCCAAAAACGATCTGACAAGATTCCAGTCAAATTGGTCGCTCATCTCGCGGCTTTCAGTTTTCCTCTGCCGCGGCGGCTTACACCGGCGACAATCTTCAGATCATCCATACGGCATCTTCGATCAGGTTTCACGCCCTCGTTGATGCCTGCCATTCGACGCGGCTGTATTGACAGCGGGCGCGTTGCGCGCATCTATTCCACCAGATATTCGCGGCTGTTGCTCGAAACGGCTGCGTGCAAACATTCTAAAGATTCAGGGAGAAACGCGATGAAGAGTTTTCAGGTCACCGAATTTAAGGGGCCGTTGAAGGAGGTCGACATCGCGACCCCACAACCATCCGGTTCGCAGGTCCTTTTGAAGGTGAAGGCCGCGGGTGTTTGCCACAGCGATCTGCACATTTGGGAGGGGGGATACGACCTGGGACACGGCCGCAAGCCGCTGTCATTGAAAGATCGTGGCGTAAACCTGCCCCTCACCATGGGACATGAGACCGTGGGCGAAGTGGTCGCCCTGGGGCCAGACGCGAGCGGTGTGTCCATCGGTGACGTGCGACTCGTGTACCCATGGATCGGCTGCGGCAAATGCGAGGTCTGTCAGGCCGGCGACGAGAACATGTGCACCAAGCCGCGTTCGCTCGGGGTCTATTGCGACGGCGGGTATTCCGATCACATCACGGTGCCGCATCCGCGCTACCTGCTCGATCTGAAGGGGCTCGATCCGGTCACGGCGGCGCCGTATGCCTGCTCCGGTGTCACCACCTACAGCGCGATCAAGAAAGTCGAAGCCTTTCTCCATCAGCCGATCGTGATCTTCGGTGCCGGTGGTCTCGGCCTCATGGCATTGTCATTGCTCAAGGCAATGGGCGGCAAGGGCGCCATCATGGTCGATATTGACGCGAAAAAACGTGAAGCAGCCGAGAAGGAAGGCGCGCTTGCGACTGTCGATGGCGCAGCTCCAGATGCTCTTCAGCAGATCATGGCAAAGGCAGGTGGGCCGATCCGCGGCGCGATCGACCTGGTCGGAAATTCCGCCACGGCCACGTTGGGATTCGATTGCCTCACCAAGGGTGGCAAACTTGTGATCGTTGGCCTGTTTGGTGGTGGTGCGCCCTGGGCGTTGCCGCTGATTCCGATGAAGGCCATCACGATTCAGGGCAGCTATGTCGGCAGCTTGCGCGAAACGCAGGAGCTAATCGATCTCGTCCGCGAGAAGAAGCTTCCGCCGATCCCGGTCACGCGTCGTTCGCTGTCGCAGGCCAACGAGTCGCTGCTCGATTTGCAGCAGGGCAAGCTTGTCGGGCGCGCGGTGCTGGTCCCGTAACGAGACTTATCTGTCATTGATGCATGAATACGCCGAAGTAGACCCAAATGATCAGGGCCGCGGCGATAATTGCTGAAATGATGATTCTCGACATGGGCTCTCCGGTACAGTCCGCACAGGTTTATACACTTATCTGACGATCGGCAGAACGACGAGGGACACGTCGCCGTTCTGCGGGTCTGGGCCGATGGTAAACCCGAGCCGCTTGCACATGTCGAGCATGGCGTGGTTATGGTTCAGGACCTGACCGCGGATCTCGCGGACGCCTTCCACGCGGGCGTACTCGATGATCATCTGCATCAGCATCGATCCGAGACCGATCCCTTTCAGGTCTGAGCGCACGAGAATCGCATATTCGGCGCTGGCGAAGTCTGCGTCGGTATGCAGGCGCACCACGCCGAGCATCTTGCCGGTGGTCTCCTCGATCGCAATGAACGCCATCGCACGCGCATAATCGAGCTGGGTCAGGCGCGCAATGAAGGGATGAGTCAGCTCCTTGATCGCGGAGAAGAAACGCAAGCGGATGTCTTCGCGGCTGACATGCTCAAAGAACTCCGGATAGAGATGCTCGTCTTCGGGACGGACCGGCCGTACAAAGATCTTCCGGCCATCCTTGAGCGTCTGATGCCGTTCCCATTCTTTCGGATACGGTCGGATGGCAAAGCGGTATTGCCCCGATCCGTGAATGGATTCGGTGAGCGGCGCGATAACCACGCGGGCGTCCGCAGCAATAACGCCATCTTTGTCGGCGAGCAGCGGATTTATATCCAGCTCCCGGATCTCGGGGATGTCCGAGGCCATCTGGGCCAGTTTAACCTGCAACAGTGCGACGGCATTCTCATTCGCGGCAGGGACGTCGCGGTAGCTCTTGAGAATGCGTGACACACGGGTGCGCGAGATCAGGTCCTTGGCAAGATTCATATCGAGCGGCGGCAACGCCAGCGCCTTGTCATTGATGACCTCGACCGCAGTGCCGCCGCGCCCGAACACCACCACCGGACCGAAGGTCGGATCATCGGCCAATCCGGCAATCAGCTCTCGGGCGCGAGGTCGCAGGATCATCGGATGCACGGTGACGCCATCGATGCGCGCGTCAGGCTTCATGGCGCGAGCGCGCTCGAGGATGTCCGCGGTCGCGTCGTGGACGGCGCGTTCGCTGGTGAGATTCAACCGGACGCCGCCGACATCGGATTTGGTCGGGATATCAGGCGAGCTGATTTTCACGACAACCGTATTGCCCTCCGCCAGGAGCGGCGCTGCCGCGCGAACGGCCTGCCGTGGGTCGCGGGCCAGAACAGCGGACGCGATCGGAATGGCGTAAGCGGCAAAGAGATCGGTGATCTCGATCGGACTGAGCCAGGTCCGGTCGTCTTTCAGCGCTTCTCGGATGATTGCGCGGCCAGCAATCACGTCCGGCGCGAAATCTTCCGGCAGGCTGGGCGGCGTCTGCATGGCGACGTCGAGGCCCTCGCGGTAACGTACGATGTGCATGAAGCCTCGCACCGCATCCGCTTCGCTTGAAAAGTGAGGAATGCCGGCCGTGCCGAATGCTGCTGCGGCTTCGCCGTCATCGCCAACCCAGGCCGCGAACACCGGTTTGCGGGAGTAGGTCTCCTTGCGATGCTTGAGGACAGCGTTCGCGACCGACTTCGCGTTCTCGACGGGAGACGCCAACGTGTTGGGTGAATTCATGACGAGGAGCGCGTTATTGGCGGTATCTCCGAGGATCAGCTCGCAAGCCCGCGCATAACGATCGCCGTCGGCGTCGCCAAGGATGTCAACCGGATTGGCGTTCGACCATTGTTCTGGAAGGACTGCCGCGAGAGCCTTTCTGATATCTTCCGATATACTCGCGAGTTCTCCACCGAGATCAATCAATCTGTCCACGGCGAGAACACCGAGGCCGCCACCGTTGCTGACGATAGCGAGCCGATGGCCATGCGATGACTGAAGATGTCCAAGTGTTTCAGCAGCAGAGAACAATTCATCCATATCAAGCACGCGCACCAGGCCGGCACGCCGGAACGCGGCATCATAGACCGCATCAGAGCCTGCGAGTGCACCGGTGTGCGTGGCAGCGGCGCGCGCCCCTTGTTTGTGACGCCCGGACTTGATGACAACGACCGGCTTGACGCGGGCAGCAGCCCTGGCCGCCGACATGAACTTGCGTGCACCGCTGATGGACTCGACATAGAGGAGAATGGCGCGGGTTTCGATGTCGAGCGCGAAATAGTCCAGCAGGTCGCTGAAATCGACGTCCAGATTGTCCGTCATCGATGCGATGGCCGAAAATCCGACATTGCGGTTCATCGCCCATTCGACCAGAGCCGTGGATATGGCGCCCGATTGCGAGATCAGCGCGAGGTCTCCCGCCTTCGGCAGGCGCGAGGCAAAGCTTGCGTTGAGATTGATGCGCGGAACGAGAATGCCGAGCGAAGGTCCGATCAGCCGCAAGCTCGTTGCACGCGCGGCTTGAGCGATCGCTTCGGTAAAGGACCCCGTGCCATGTCCAAGACCCGCGGTGAGGATCATGGCGGTTGGGCAGCCGCGCGCGCCGACGGCCTTCACGACGCTTTCGACGGACGACGGGGGGACGCTGATGATCGCGAGGTCCGGTGTTTCCGGCACATCCTTGATGTCAGGCAACGTCTTGATGCCCTCGATCTCGGGGTACTTGCGGTTGATCACGTGGATCTGACCGCTGAAGCCTCCCTCGCGGAGGTTGCGCAGCGTGGTTCCGCCGACCGAATTGGATTTCGGGCTGCCTCCAATCAGCACGATGGAGCGCGGCGCGAACAGATGGTCGAGGCGATAGGTGCTCATGCGGGATCCGGCGGCATCACTGCCGGGACACTACCGCATCTGGATCGCAAAATCCGCAGGCTATTCGGCCGCGGGCGATGTTTGCCTGATCAAGGATTTCCGGCTGCGGAGCTTGCCGACCACGCCCGTCGGGAAGAAATAGACACTGGCGATGAAGAGCAGTCCCAGCCACAGCAACCAGCGGTCCGGATGCAGCAGATCGGGCAGCACGGGAATGCCGGCACTTGCTGTTGCTTTGGCTGCCATGCCCATCAGCGTCTGCAAATAGTTTTCTGCAAGGATGAACATCGCTGCGCCGATCACGGCACCATAAATCGTCCCCATGCCGCCGATGACGACCATCAGGAGAATATCGACCATGATGGTGAAGCTGAGTGACGTGTCAGGGCCAGCGTAGCGCAACCACAATGAATTCAGCATGCCTGCTGCCGCCGCCACCAGCGCAGCGAGACAATTGGCCCAGGTCAGGTGAAACACCGTGCGGTAGCCCAGCGCCTCGGCTCTGAACCGATTCTCGCGCACGGCTTGAAGCACGCGGCCGAACGGCGAGTTCACGATGCGGAGCAGGGCCAAAATCATGACGGCCGCGGCCAGAAACACGATGTAGTAGGTCAGCGTCCGGCCATTAAATTCGTATCCGAAAACGTTTTTCGAGATCAGTACCGTGCCAGGGCGCAGCAGTTCGGGAAGCTGAAAGCTGCGTCCATCATCACCACCGGTGAGCCAGGACATCTGCGAGGCCAGCACCTGAAAGGCCGAAGCCACAGCCAGCGTGATCATCGCAAAGAAGATCGCCTGCACGCGAAGCGAAAACAGGCCGATGCCGAGCGCAAGCAGCACAGCCAGTGGCAGCCCAATGGCGATACCGACGGCGATGCCTGTCCATGTCGGTCCAAGTGCATAGAGTGCAATGGCGATGGAATAGCTGCCGATGCCGTAGAACATCGTGTGGGCGAACGACACCGTGCCTGTGTAGCCGAGCAGCAGGTCGTAGGATGCCACCAGCGCCGCGAAAATGCATATCTTGGTCGCGACGTTCATGGCTTTCGCGCCGGGGAACAGGAAGGGCGCGAGCGCCAACATCGCCACGATGACGATAAGCACAAGGCTAAGAATGCGGCTGCGCGGCGGATCGCCGGAAAGGATCATCATCGATTTGTCACCGGAAAGAGGCCGCGGGGCCGCCACATCAGGATCGCCACCATCAGCAGGATGTTCGAGACCAGCGCGAGCTTCGGCACAAGGAAGCCACCGTAGTTAGCGACCATGGCCACTAGAATAGCGCCAATGAAGCAGCCGGTGATCGAGCCAAGGCCGCCGATGATGATGACAATGAAGACCAGCACCATCAGGTCGCCGCCCATCGAGGCATGCACTTCCTCGCGGTAAAGGGCCCACATGATGCCGCCAAGCCCCGCGAGCGCCGAGCCGGCCATGAAGACGCCAAGGAACAGCCGCTTGATGCGATATCCGAGCGCTTCCACCATTTCGCCGTTCTCGACGCCGGCGCGGATCAGGAGGCCGATTTTAGTTCGGTTCAGCACCAGCAGAATGATCCCGAACACGACGAGGCCCACGATCATTGCGAGTACACGATATTTGGCGATAGCGATGTCGCCGAAAATAAACGAGCCACGCAAGGAGGTCGGGAGCGGCAGCGGCATGCGCGCCGGTCCCCACAGTGCATAAAGGGCCTGTTCGGTGACGATCAATCCTCCCATGGTGATGAGGATCTGCTTGAGGTGGTTGCCGTACACTGGAAGGATCAGTACGCGCTCGAACACAAGGCCGAGTGCGCCTGAGACGACCATCGACAGCAGCGCGGCCGGTGCGAGAGCGGCGAGATTGAGCCAGAGCGAGTCCGCCTGGACGTAGGTCGAAAGTGGCACCAGCACCAGCGTCGCTACATAGGCGCCGACCGCGATGAAGGCGCCGTGACCGAAATTCAGCACGTCCATCAAGCCGAACACCAGCGTGAGGCCGGACGCCATGATGAAGATCATCATTCCCATGGCGAGGCTCGCAACGGTGAGCGTGACCCAGGTGCTGGGCGATCCGATCAACGGGATCGTCACAAGTGCCAATGCAATCGGCAGCAGCAACGGAATGATGTCCCGCTTGGCCTGAGGCAGCGGTTCGGTGGCAGCGAGGTCGGTCATTGATGCGCCTCCAGGCTGAGGCCAAGGAGCTTTTCCTGCAGCGAAGTATCCTGTGCCAAATCGTTCATTGCGCCGCGGTGAACGATTTTGCCGTTGTCCATGACGACCACGCTGTCGCCGACTTCCTGCGCGACGCGAAAATTCTGTTCGACAAGCAAAACCGTTGTGCCACGTTTTTTCACTTCAGCGAGACACTCGATGAGGTTGACCACGATCGCCGGTGCAAGGCCCTTGGTCGGTTCATCGATCAGCAACAGCTTGCGCGGTTCGACGATGGCGCGTGCGATGGACAGCATCTGCTTTTGCCCGCCGGACAGGGAGCCGGCACGCGACAGCCAGAAGCGCTTCAAAGCTGGAAAGAATCCAAAGATCCATTGCAACTGGGTATCGTCGAGCGGCCCCTGCCGCGCGGCAAGCACGAGGTTTTCCTTGACCGTGAGGTCGGAAAACACCGCCATGGTTTCCGGCACGTAGCCGACGCCGAGGGTTGCAATATCAGGCGTGGCCTTCTTTTCGATATTCTGTCCGGCGAGGACGATCTGGCCGGACGAGGGCGACGACAGCCCCATGATGGTGCGCAGCGTCGTGGTTTTGCCTGCGCCGTTGCGGCCAAGCAGCATCGTGGTCTGGCCAGCGGGGACAACGAAGTCGACGCCATGCAGGATGTGATACTGCCCGATATGGGTGTGAACGCCGGTGAGGGTCAGCATATCGCTCATGCCGCGGTCTTTCCGGGAGCGACGCCGAGATAGGCCTCCTGCACGATCGGCGAGGCGATCACCTCGGCGGGTTTGCCATCGGCAACAAGCTGGCCGTTGTGCAAGACGATGATGCGGTCAGCCAGTGAGCGCACCACATCCATCTTGTGCTCGACCAGCAGGATGATTTTGCTGCTGTCGGTCTTGAGCTTCGCGATCAGGTCGAGCACGACCGGCACTTCATCCACACTCATGCCGGCGGTCGGTTCATCGAACATGAAAACTTTCGGTTCAAGCGCCATCATCAGCGCGACTTCGAGTTTGCGCTGATCGCCGTGGGAAAGGGTGGCAGCGGCCACGTTGCGCCGGTTGCCGAGTGCGATGCTGTTGAGAATGTCGTCGGCTCGCTTGATCAGGTCGCGGCGCTTCATCCATGGCCGCAGCATGTCGTAGTGGACGCCGGAGGCTGCCTGCACTGCGAGGCGGACGTTTTCTTCCACGCTCAAATTCGGAAACAGATTGGTGAGCTGAAACGCACGGCCAAGTCCCTTGCGTGTGCGCAACGGGGCGGACAGCCGGGTGATATTTTCACCGTCGAGCAGCACCTCACCACTCGTCGGACGAAGTTGGCCCGAGATCAAGTTGAAGTAGGTGGTTTTGCCGGCACCATTCGGCCCGACAATGGCGGTGAGTTCGCCCGGGCGAAATGTGCAACTGACCTTATTGACGGCGACGTGGCCACCAAAACGGATGGTCATGTCGCGCGTTTCGAGGGTGAGGGTCATCGGGCCGCTCGCATTGGAAATCGCCAGATTGATTTACGCCGGGCGCGCCGGCTTCAAGCCATAGGCAGAAATAGTAATGGCCGGGACAAGCCCGGCCATCAGGTCTCGATAGGCTCAGCGCTTGTTGCGGATCGGGATGTTCATGTCCTCGATCTTCAGCTCCCGGACCAACTCGTTGTCTGCCCAGGCCAGATTTGGATCAACCTTGACGCGGAAGTGATACATGCTCTGCAGCGCCTGATGGTCCTCCTTGCGGAACACCATTTTGCCTTTCGGCGTGTCGAATTCCATGCCTTCCATCGCCGCGATCAGCT
Organism: Bradyrhizobium sp. SYSU BS000235; assembly: GCF_049747295.1. Lineage (NCBI taxonomy): Bacteria > Pseudomonadati > Pseudomonadota > Alphaproteobacteria > Hyphomicrobiales > Nitrobacteraceae > Bradyrhizobium > Bradyrhizobium sp. SYSU BS000235. Next base: position 403,086 of record NZ_JBMHJM010000001.1, on the reverse strand, counting down.
TCTCCGTGTCGGTCGACTTGGCTTTTTCAACGGCGGTCACAGCTGCCATGGCGGCGGCAAATCCACCCGCGGTGAAGAAGTCCGGCGGTGCATGGAAGCGCTTCTGATGCTCAGCAACGAACCAATCGTTGATCGGATTTTTCGGGATGCCGTAATAATAGTAGGTCGCGCCTTCCATGCCGGGCAGCCGCTTGTAGGCGGCCATCGCAGGAAGGATGTTGCCGCCGGTCGACAACTCGATGCTGTAACGCTTCGGGTCCATGTCCTGCAGCTTGGTCAGCGGGTCTCCGCCGCCGGCCCAGATCACCCAGATGATTTTGCGGCCCGGCTTGTCCTTCAGCGCGTCGAACAGGCGCTGTCCGGCGGCGGTGAAATCGGTGGTCGTTGGCGGGACATATTCTTCAGCCGCAAGTGTTGCGCCTGTCTTGGCAAGCGCTTCCTTGAACGCAGCGACACCATCGCGGCCGAAGGCATTGTCCTGGCCGAGAGTCGCAATGGTCACACCCTGCTTGCCGATGGCGACGGCGTTGGATATCGCGTCCTGGGACGAATTGCGGCTGGTGCGGAAGATGTAGCGATTCCACTTGTCGCCGGTGATCGCGTCGGCAACCGCCGGCTCAACGATCAGCACCTTCTTGTTTTCTTCAGCGATGGGCAGCATGGCAAGCGCTGCGCCAGAGGCGGTGGTCCCGATGGCGATATCGACCTTGTCGTCCTGATAGGCCTCCGCGAGTGCAGCTTTGGCGAGGTCCGGCTTGCCCTGATCGTCCTTGGTGATGACGACGATCTTCCGCCCATTCACGGTCATGGTGTTTTTGGTCGCATACTCCAGACCCATCCGCAGCCCGGTTTCGGTCTGCTTGGCATAGGCTTCGAGCGGGCCGGTTTTGCCGTAGATCAGCGCGATCTTCAGATCGTCCGCCGATGCCGACGTCGCCACGAGCGCGGCTGCCGCCGCCGCGAAAATTGCAATTTTACGCATCTCTGTCCTCCCCATTCTCCTGATGTGGAGTCCTGCGCTGGATTGGCCACCCGCGTCAATAGTGCGGAGGTGGTGGTTCGGGAGGCGCTCCGGCGACCGATTTCATCTCGGCGTCATGAAGGCGGTCGCGCAGATTGGCCACCTCCCGGCTCAGCGCATCGATCTGGCGCCACTGCGCTGTAATGGTCTTGTTTAGGGTTTCGATGGTCTCGTCCTGATAGGCGATGCGGATTTCCAATGCGTCGATCCGTGCCGCAAGCGACTGGGGCTCACTCATCCATGATCTCGCTGATTTCACCTTCGACCGCGGGGTCTGTCATTTTCTGCCGTTCTGTGAGGCCGTGACCGAGCGCCACGCGCTGATCGAAGACAAAGCATTCGCCGCGCCACAGGCTCTCGTCCTGCGGGATGTCTTCGAGGTATTTCAAGATACCCCCCTTGAGGTGATAGACCTCCTCAAAGCCCTGGGAGAGCAGGTAGGAGCTGGCCTTTTCGCAGCGAATGCCGCCGGTACAGAACATGGCGATCTTCTTATGCTTGGCGGGATCGAGCGCGCGGCTGGCAAATTCGGGGAATTCGCCGAAGCGGGCGATATTGGGGTCGAGCGCGCCTTCGAATGTGCCCATCTCGACCTCGAACTGATTGCGGGTGTCGATCAGAAGAATGTCCGGCTGCTTGACCAGTTCATTCCAGTCTGCCGCATCGACATAGATGCCGACCTTGGCGTTCGGATCGGTCTCCGGGTCGCCAATAGTCACGATTTCCTTCTTCAGCCGAACCTTCATCCGGTTGAAGGGCATTTCGGCGGCAGCGGAGAATTTCAGCTCCAGGTTGTCGAGACGTCCGTTGAAGAGGGCGCCGTTCTGCAATTGGTTGACCAGCGCGTCGATGGCGACTTCGCGGCCGGCGACCGTGCCGTTGATGCCTTCCTCGGCAAGCAGAATGATACCTTTGATATCCAGCGCCACGCACATATTGCGCAGCGGCTCCCGCAGGGCCTGGAAATCCGGCAGGGTGACGAATTGATAGAAAGCGGCGACCTTGTACGACATGGCGGCGTTATATCAGCAGGTTGCCGGAAGGGTATACGGCCCTCCAGCCAAGTATCTGAGGCGGCTCGGCCGGGTCACATCCGCTGCGAATCTGGCAGGTTCCATGCCCATCTGAGGGTCTTCCAAGGGGACCCCAGGGCGGCGGCAGGGGCCGGGCGCCATCGCCGAAAAGATGGTCCTCAATCTTGAGCGATCGGATGGGCGACCTAACCTTTGGGCGAGGAGGAACTTGCTCTAAAATGTGTGACTTTCAGGCACTTATTCCTGCTTTATTTGGATGCCACGCCTCGTCACGCCGGAAATCTGCTAGATAAAAGTTCCTGCCTTCCATCGAATCGGATTTGCCTTGTCTCACGGAATTTCAAACGATCCGACCCCCGGCGCTGCCGGTAAATTCAGTATCGCTTTTGGGATCGAGAGGATCGGCCTGATCCCGCTCCGGGCGCCAAAGCTGGCAGCCGCCATTCTCCTTGCGCTCTGCGTCGTCGCTGTCTTTGGCATCCAGCGCATCAAGATCGACGACTCGCTCAGCCAGCTGTTCCGATCCAATACGCCCGAATACAAGCAGTACGAGGAAGTGACGAAGCGTTTCCCTTCCAGCGAATACGACGTGCTGGTGGTGGTCGAAGGCAAGACGCTGCTGGAACGGGATTCACTTGAGAAGCTGCGCGATCTGGTCACCGACCTGCAGCTGATCGACGGCACACGCGGCATCATTTCGTTGTTTTCTGCGCGTCAGCCTCCGGAAAACGGCAAGCTGCCTGCGGCGCTGTTCCCCGAGACCTTGCCCGAAGGCAAGGACTACGACGCCTTCATCAAGACGGTGAGGAGCAACGAAGTCATCCGCGGCAAGCTTTTGTCGGAAGACGGCACGCTTGCGTTGATCGTGCTGGCGCTGGATCCGAAGATCGTCGGCAACAAGGGCCTCAACACCACCATCGGTGAAGTCCGCAAAGCGATGGCGGAGGACCTGGAAGGCACTGGTCTCACCAGCCAGCTCTCCGGCGTGCCCGTGATGCAGCTTGAGATCCGCAACGCGGTCGAGCGTGATGGTCTCACCTATAACATCGCGGGAATTCTCGCGGGCTGTATCATCGCGATCATCTTCTTCCGCCGCGTCTCCTTCATGATCGTTGCGGCTTTTCCACCGTTGCTGGCGATTTTGCTCTCTATCGGTGCGTTGGGATGGTTGGGATTCAGCCTCAACATGTTCCTGAACGTGATGACCCCGCTGATCATGGTCATCAGTTTCTCGGACTCGATGCAGTTGACGTTCGCGGCCCGCGACCGGCTCATTGCGGGCGAAGACAAGTATACGGCGTTTCGTAATGCCGTTCTGGTGGTTGGCCCGGCTTGCGTCTTGACCCATGGCACTGCGGCGCTGTCCTTCATCGCGCTGCAGTTTTCCGATTCTGACCTGATCCGCACCTTCGGTGAAGCAGGCCTGATGGCAACGCTGATTGCGCTGCTCGCCGTACTGTCGCTGGTGCCGGTGTTCGGCGTTCTCCTCGTACGCAAGGAGAACGTCTTCGCCACCACGATCAAGGGAGCCGACAAGGGCGTTGAAGCACTGCGCGCTTTCTGTGCCTGGATCGCCGTGCGCATGGTCGGCCGGCCTGCATTGTTCAGCCTGATCGCGTTGCTGGTGGTCGGAGGCTTGGGCACTGTCTACGCACATCTTCAACCGCGTTATCGTCTGGCTGACCAGGTGCCGGACAAGCAGCAGGCAGTTGCCGCGTCGAGCCGTCTCGACGCCAAACTGACCGGGGCCAATCCGATCGACGTGTTGATCGAGTTTCCGAAGGGTAAGTCCCTGTACGACAAGGAGACGCTGGACACGATCGCAGCGGTCCACTCCATCATCGAAAAGCAGGCGGGAGTCGGTAACGTCTGGTCCCTTGAGACGCTGCGGCGCTGGATCGCTGAAAAGGCGGGCAAGTCCGACGTCGAAACTCTGAAGCAATATGTCGATATGCTTCCGGCCTATCTGGTCAGGCGCTTCATCTCCAAGGAAGAGGATGCGGTCGTCGTTTCAGGGCGTGTGCCGGATCTCGATTCCAGCCAGATCCTGCCCACCGTCGAAAAGCTCGATAAAGCCATGGGAGCGGTTCGTTCGGCTCATCCTGGATATGAGATCGCGGTGACAGGTCTGTCGGCCATCGCAGCTCGCAATAGCGCCGCCATGATCGACAAGCTCAATCACGGCCTCACGATCGAATTCCTGCTGGTCGCAGCCTTTATCGGGCTCGCTTTCCGCTCGGTGGTCGTCATGCTTGTCAGCATTTTGCCGGGCATTTTCCCGGTCGTGCTATCGGGCACTGTGCTTTGGCTGATGGGAGAGGGGCTGCAGTTTGCCAGCGTGGTTGCGCTGACGGTCTCGTTCGGATTGGGGCTCAGTGCGACGATACACTTCCTCAACCGATTGCGGCTGGAGGAGCGGCCTGGCCTCGATGAGGGCAAGGCGGTGGAACGCGCCACGGTATTGGTCGGACCGGCGTTGATTTTGACCACGGTGGTGTTGGCTTGCGGCCTGGTGGTGACGGTCTTCTCGGATCTGCCGTCGCTACGGCTGTTTGGCTGGCTCAGCGCATTCTCGATGATCGCAGCACTGATCGCCGATCTCTTCATCCTGAGACCGACCGCGATGTTCCTGATCAGCACATCGCGCCGCATTCAGGATGCTTGGGGGAGCAAGGCCACCAAGTAGGGCGTTGCTGCTCTTCCAAATGTGAAAACAAAAAAGAACCTCGTGACGTATTGCCGTCACGAGGTTCTTTTTTCTTCGTGGAAGATCAGTTGCTGCGGGCCAGCGTGATGTTGACCCCGCGCAGCTCGCCTTTCGAGCTGATGTTCACGGACTGCTTGTTGCCGCGAGTCACGACGTTGAATGTGGCTGCATAGCCGTTGGTTTGGACCAGAGCGTTGATCTGGCCGTTGGCGATGCTGCCTTGGATGCTACCGTTGACGCCCCGGCTGGATTCATTCCAGGAGCCGGAAATGTTGCTTCCGCTGGCTGCGACGTCGCTGGTCAGCTCGAATTTATAGCTGTCGCTGGCGCAGCGCAGGACCTGATGCAAATTATTGCCGCTGCCGTCCACGGTATAGGTCCCGCGGCAGCGAATACGTTCAGTCCCTCCATCGGCGATGGAGATCGTGCCGTTGCCTGTCCAGTTGCCTGCATAATTGGCAAACGGCGCGGAGTCGGCGTGGACGATGGCTGGAGACATTATGATCATTGCGGCGGCGAGAGCCCCACCGCGAAAATGACGCGAATTAAAACCCAGACCCGAGAAAATCATTTCTAAGCCCATCCGTTGATGTCGGTATGTATTGGTGGCTCATATCACGGTTTGGTTCACGGGAAAATGTCAGCCCAATGGTCCAAAAGCGCAAAAACTGCAACAAATGAGGCTTGTCAGCCCATGATGCGGAACGTCGTAAACCCTTTCTGAAACGAAACGCAGTGCTTGCCGCGTAAAACCGGGTTTATCGGCTTACCTTTGACGACGGACTATTTTCTCGGCGCCGTGCGCCGCAGCAAGCGTCGTCATCCCAAACGAATTTTCTTCCCCCAGTGGACAACATCGATTTTCGGTCATCTAATCTGACCCAATAAGGTCGGCGGGTAAACGCTCGACCATCAGGGAGAAAACGATGAAGCTGACGCGACGTGATTTTTCGATTGGTTTGGCTGCCGGGCTCGCTGCGCCTGCATTTATCCGAAGTGCTGGCGCCCAGGGTGCCACGATTAAGATTGGCCAGGTTCTTCCCGTCACCGGCTCGGCCGCTGAACAGGGCAAATTCGCACTCAACGGTGCAAAGCTCGCGATGGCAGCCGTCAACAAGGCAGGCGGTGTTCTCGGCAAGCAACTCGAACTCGTCACGGAAGACGATCAAACCACCAATCCGGGCGTTGTGCTGGCATTCTCGAAGCTTGCCGCGCAGTCGGATATCGTGGCGTTTCTCGGTTCGATCCGTTCGACGCAGGTTCACGCCATGGCCCCGGACGTGCTGAAGCTCGGCAAGCCGGTGGCGATCGGAGGCACCGATCCCAACCTGACCCACATGGGCAATAAGTGGCTGTTCCGCTTCCGTCCCAACGACAGCTATTCGGGCAGCGTGATCGCCGATTACGGTGTCAACACGCTCGGCAAGAAGAAGTGGGCGATCCTGCACTCCACCGACGCGTTCGGCACGGCTGGTGGCAAGGCGTTGACCGAGGGCTTGGACAAGCTCGGGGTAAAACCTGTGCTTGATCAGGGTTACGCAAACCAGAGCCAGGATTTCACGCCGGTGGTGCTAGCCATCAAGCAGTCCGGGGCAGACGTCCTTGGCTCCTACTTCACCTTCGAGAACGACCTCGGCATCTTCGCACGTCAGTTGCGTCAGCTTGGCGTGAACATTCCGTGGGTGGGATCGCCATCCATCGTCGGCGTGTCGTCGACGAGGCTTGCCGGCCCCACATTGTACGGAACGTACGGTGTTGCCGACTACGCCGAAGACTCCAGTGAGGCGTCCAAGGCCTACGGCAAGGCTTACCGCGATGCCTACAAGCTCGCGCCGGACAACCAAAGCGCATGGACCTATGACGCCATCAACGTGCTGGCAAAGGCCATGAACACGGCAAAATCCACCGAGCCTGAAAAGGTTCGTGAGGCTATCCTGGCGATCAAGAAATACGCGGGGGCGGAGGGTGAATACAACTTCGACGCCAATGGCGATGGTCTTCACGGCTACAACATCGTGAAGAATGACAAGGGAAACATCGTCTTCGATAAGCATATCGAAGCAACCAAGTGATTGTTGCGGCGGCTCCGTTCCGAGAAACGGAGCCGCCGAACGCACTGAGCTTGGCGATGTGAATCGTATTGCGCCCGGATTCGCGCGGAAATTCCCGAAAGATCGGTATTCATGGATCAGTTTCTTCAACTGTTGTTCACTGGGGTGGGCATCGGCTCGGTCTATGCCCTCGTGGCACTTGGCTTTGTGCTGATCTTTCGTGCCACCAACGTCGTGAACTTCGCGCAAGGCGAATTCTCGATGGTCGCCGCCTACCTCATGGTTGTGTTCTCGTTCGACCTGGGATGGCCGTACTGGCTGTCGTTTTTGCTTTCGCTAGCCGGCATGGCTTTGCTCGGCGTGATTTTCAACCTCGGTGTTTACTACCCGCTGCGTCATCGAACATATTTGCCGGTGATCATCGCGACCATCGGCGCCTCGATTCTGCTCGCGAATTCCGTGCTGGCGATTTACGGGCCAGCGCCGCAGGTTCTGGAGGGATGGTTCTCAACACCCGGCATTCAGCTTGGGCCGGTCTATCTCGATAGCCAGTATCTGCTGATCATCGCGGTGACCCTGGCGCTCGTGGTCTTCAATTTCTGGTTCTTCGAACACACGATGATCGGAAAGAAGCTGCAGGCGACATCGCAAGATAAGGAAATGGCATCGCTGCTCGGAATTTCCGTGTCGACGATGATCATGATCACCTTCATCTATTCTGCGGTGCTCGGTGGTCTTGCGGGCATCCTCGTCGCGCCCATTCTCTTCGTCTCGATCCAGATGGGATCTACGATTGCGTTGAAGGCGTTCGCGGCCACCATCATCGGTGGATTTGGTGACGTCACGGGTGCGATCATCGGCGGGCTCGCGCTCGGCATCATCGAGACGTTCGGCGCAGCTTATATCTCGGTGCCATACAAGGACGCATTCGCGTTCCTGGTGCTCATTCTGTTCCTGGTATTTCGTCCGCAAGGCATCTTCGGCGAACGCGTCGCGGAGAAAGCATGACCATACCGAGCGAAAACGTATCCGTAAGCGCACCCGTGCGCTCGACGCCGTCGGTGTTGCGGCATGCGCCTTATTTTGTCGTGGTCGCGATTGCCGTGGTGGCGGCAGCGACGATGAGTTTCGATGGTTATACCCTTAACATTCTGATGCAGGCCACGACCTTCGCCGTTGCGGTGTTCGGCTTGACGGTCGTGCTGGGACTATGCGGACAGATCAACCTTGCACAGGCCGCGTTCTTTGGATTGGGCGCGTATGTCGTTGGCCTTGGTACGGCGGACTATCAGATTAATTTCTGGATCTGCCTTATTGGCGGCGGGCTTCTGGCATTGTTGGCCGGCGCGCTGCTCGGCATGACCACACTCAAACTGGGCGGTCACTACCTCGCCATGGTGACGATTTCGTTCCAGCAGATCGTGACGCTGGTGATGATCAACACGATCTGGCTGACACACGGTCCTGATGGTGTTCCGAACATCGGGCGGCCGGGATTGTTTTCCACGCAGCAATCGTTTCTCGCCTTCTGCGTCGCGGCGCTTGCGGTGATTGGTTACATCATCTGGCAGTTGCCTGATACACGGATGGGCCGGGCGATGCGCGCGGTGCGGGACAATGAGCTTGCCGCAGGCGTCGCCGGCATCGATATTTTCCGGACCAAGGTCGCCGCTTTTGCGATTTGCGCTCTGCTGGGCGGCGTAGGTGGCGGACTGTTCGCGGGCGGTTTCTCTTATGTCAGCCCGGACCAGTTCTCGTTCGCGGAATCTATCGTGTTTCTCACGATGGCGCTTTTGGGTGGCGCTGCGTCGCCCATCGGTGCGGTGATCGGCACGGGCTTGCTCATTCTCATCCCGGAATGGCTGCGCTTTCTCAAAAGCGTCCCCGGGCTTTATCTCGCGATCTACGGCCTGTTTGTCATTCTGATCGTGCGGTTCATGCCCGACGGCATCTGGGGCTTTGTCCAGGAGATTGCAGCCCGGTGGCGCACGAAGGGCGGATCTCGTCCGGCCGGTCCTGCGCTCAAGCTTGCACCCGCTACGACGGGGGGCGACATGGTCCTCGAAGTGACGGGACTGTCCAAGCACTTCGGTGGTCTGAAGGCGGTCGACAAGGTCGATCTATCGGTGCGCCGCGGCGGCGTTCATGCGCTGATCGGTCCAAACGGCTCGGGCAAAACCACCACGCTGAACATGCTGTCGGGCCTCTACAAGGTCACGTCCGGCAAGATCGTGCTGGATGGCACGGACATCACCAATATGCCTCCCCATCAGCGCACAGCGGCAGGATTGGGACGGACGTTCCAGAATATCCGTCTGTTTCGTTCGATGACCGCGCTTGAGAACGTCGTCATCGGTGCGGAGCGGCCGGGGAACGCGCTGGTCGGTAAGGGAGGGCAGGACGAACTGACCCAACGAGCCATGTCGGCCCTGACGTTCGTCGGGCTAGGAACGCGTGCGAATGAGCTTGTTTCCAGCTTCTCGTATGGCCACCAGCGCCTGATCGAGATCGCCCGCGCGCTTGCCGGAAATCCGACGCTTCTGCTGCTGGACGAACCGGCGGCGGGCTTGAACTCCACGGAGAAGGTCGAACTGCACGATCTTCTCAAGCGCATCGCGGCTCAGGGGCTCACCATTCTGATCATCGATCATGACATGACGCTGGTACGTGAGGCGGCTCAGCACATCACCGTGCTCAACTTTGGCCGCCGCATTGCGGACGGTGAATCACTGGCCGTGCTGCAACAACCCGACGTCATCTCAGCCTATCTCGGGACGGAGTAACCATGGCCCTTCTCGAGATCAAAGACCTCGTCGTCCGTTATGGCGAAATCGAAGCGCTGCGTAGCGTTTCATTGAAAGTGGAAGAAGGGCAGGTGGTCACGCTGCTCGGCTCCAACGGCGCCGGAAAATCCACCACGCTGCGCGCAATTTCGGGTCTCACGAAACCCAGCGCCGGTGAGATCCTGTTCGATGGAAAATCCGTCGTGGGACTTGGGCCGGAGCAGATTGTCCGGCTTGGGATTTCGCATGTGCCCGAGGGCAGGCGCGTTTTCCCAGGCCTGACCGTCAAGGAGAACATCATGCTCGGCGCGTCCAACCGCCGGATCGGAACGGCCGAACTGTCGCGCGAAGCCGATGCGATGTTCGATCTGTTCCCGGATATTCGTGTTTTCTCTGACAAGCTCGGCTGGACGCTGTCCGGTGGGCAGTTGCAGATGGTGGCGGTGGCGCGCGGTTTGATGGCCAAGCCGCGCCTGCTGTTGTTGGATGAGCCTTCCCTGGGGCTTGCGCCGGTCATCGTGCAGGCGGTGTTTCGGATCATCGCCGAAATCCGCCGGAACACAACAGTTTTACTTGTTGAACAAAATGCGCGAATGGGATTGTCCGTCGCCGATTATGGGTATGTGCTGGAAACCGGCCGTCTCGCTCTCGGCGGAAAGCCCGACGAGCTGTGGGGTAATGAAGCAATCAGAGCCGCTTATCTAGGCGGCCATACGAAGGCAAACGTCTAACTATGGTTACATTAAAAGTTCAGAAGCTCATCGACTTCGTCGCTGACATCTTTTCGCGTGCAGGGTCGTCAAGAGCCGAAGCCGAGCGTATCGCCAAATATCTGACGACCGCCAACCTCACCGGGCATGACAGCCACGGCGTCATTCGCGTGCCGCAATACGTCAAATGGGCCAAGGAAGGCGTCATTATTCCTGATCAGAAGATCAAGCTCACCGTCGACACACCGTCGCTAGTCGTTGTCGATGGCGGTTTCGGTTACGGTCAGACCGTGACGCCGCAGGCCGTCGCGATCGGCATCGAGAAGTGCAAGGCCAATGGCCTTGCTGCCATGACGTTGCGCAATTCCGGCCATCTCGGACGCGTTGGGGACTGGGCCGAAATGGCGGCTGCGGAAGGTCTGATCTCGATTTATTTCGTCAACGCGGCGGGCTCGATCCTGGTCGCGCCGTTTGGAGGCGTTGCCCGCAAGCTGTCTACTGCGCCCTATTGCGTTGGTATCCCGCGTCCGGGGAAAGACCCGGTTGTGCTGGACTTCGCAACGTCCATCGTCGCCGAAGGCAAGGTCATGGTGGCGAGCCGTGGCGGAAAGAAGCTGCCGAAGGGTGCGCTTGTCACTGAAGATGGCAGCCTGAGTGAAGACCCGCACGTTCTGTACGGGCCGTATGAGCCGAATGGTCCGCGTGTTCATGCGCAGGGCACAGGGGCTATCCGCGCATTCGGCGAGCACAAGGGCTCGGGGCTGGCGTTGATGTGCGAATTGCTGGGCGGTGCCTTGACCGGCAACGGTGCGACCAAGCCGGACCGGCGTTTCGCCAACGGCATGCTGGCGATCTTTATTGATCCGAAGCGTGTCGACCCCGAGCACTTCTTCGATGGCGAGGTCGCCCGTTACATTTCTTACTTCAAGGACAGCAAGCTGGCGCAAGGCCACGATGCGGTTCTCATTCCCGGCGAGCCGGAATCCGCAATGCGCGCCGAGCGCACCAAGAACGGCGTGCCGCTGACTGAAGAGACCTGGGAGTCGATCGCGGCCACTGCGCGCTTGGTTGGAATCGACGAAGCCGCTATCGCAAAGGCCGTCGGATAACACCATCAACCGGAGGGCGGGTTCATGCATGACGTTCGCCCCAGCGACACAAGAATTAGAACAGAAATTGGAAACGAGCGAATGGCAAATAAGGTCAAGGAAATCTGGGCGGCCGGTAAGGTCGTCGTCAACGCGTGGCTTGCGATCCCTTCGGGCTTCTCCGCCGAGGTGATGGCGCAATGCGGCTTCGACAGCGTCACCGTCGATATCCAGCACGGCGTGCAGGACTATCAGTCGATGATCCAGTGCTTCCAGGCGATGCAGGCCCATCCGGTCACGCCGATGGTTCGCGTGCCATGGAACGAGCCTGGCATCATCGGCAAGGTGCTGGATGGCGGCGCCTATGGCGTGATCTGTCCGATGATCAACACCAAGGAGGAGGCAGAGCGCTTTGTCTCTTACTGCAAATATCCGCCGCGCGGTGCACGCAGCAACGGACCGATCCGCGCTATGATGTATGGCTCGGCGGGCACCTACCAGCAGACCGCGAACGACGAGACGCTGTGCATTCCGATGATTGAGACCAAGACGGCGGTCGAAAATCTGGACTCCATTCTCGATGTACCGGGTATCGCGGGCGTTTACATCGGCCCGTCGGATCTCGGCTTCTCCTATGGCCTGCATCCGACGTTGGACCGGACTGAGCCGGAGATGCTTGCGATCTATGAGAAGATCGTGAAGGCGTGCGAAAAGCGCGGCATCTTCCCAGGCATTCACTGCAGTGGCGCGGCTGGCGCAACGCTCGCCATCCAGCGCGGGTTCAAGCTGGTCACCATCTTGAATGACAGCGGATTGCTGGCGATGTCCGCCAAGAGTCACATCGCTGAGACGCGCAAGAATTCAGGCGGGAAGGCGTAAGTACGCCTCCCTCGCGGAACCAGACGAAAGATGCCCGGCCTCGTGCCGGGCATCCACGTTTTCTGATATACGATACAAAGTGAAGAAAGCCGGGAAGGCACCCGGCGACAACGGCAAGAGCACGATTTTAACGGGAGATCTCCATGGCGCCTGCACCTGTCATTCGGCTGCACTCTGAGGACAGCGTGGTGATCGCCCGCGCGGTTTTATTGCCCGGTGTAGAAGTCGCACAGGGCGTTACGGTGACCGAACGAATTCCCGCCGGTCACAAGGTGGCGGTGAAGCCGATCGCGGTCGGTGAACCAGTCAAGCGTTATGGCCAGATCATCGGTTTCGCGACCAAGCCGATCGCGCCCGGACAGCATGTCCATGTGCAGAACATCGGTATGGGCGAGTTCTCGAAGGACTATGCGTGGGGCGTGGACGTCAAGCCGACACCGAATTTCGATTTGCCCGCGACATTTCAGGGGATCCGCCGTCCCGACGGGCGCGTCGCCACGCGTAACTACATCGGCATCCTGACCAGCGTGAACTGCAGCGCGCATGTCGCGGGCCTGGTTGCCGATGTCTTCAAGAAGAACCCATTTACCGGACATGATCCGCTGGCGGACTTTCCCAATGTCGACGGCGTGGTGGCGCTGACGCACAAGACCGGATGCGGAATGACGCAACTTGAGCCGCTGACCGTGCTCCGGCGCACGCTCGGCGGCTACGCGCGGCATGTGAACTTCTCTCATGTGATCGTGCTGGGCCTCGGATGCGAGATGAACCAGATCGGCGGGTTCATGGAGGAGCAGAAGCTCGCCGGGCGCTTGCGCGCCATGGACATTCAGGAAGTCGGTGGGTCGCGCAAGACGGTCGAGGCGGGCGTTGCGTTCGTGCGCGAAGTGCTCGCGGATTCCAACAAGGCCGCGCGCGAGGCCTGCCCAGCAAGTGAACTGACCGTCGCCCTGCAGTGTGGCGGCTCGGACGGCTATTCGGGCGTCTCGGCCAATCCCGCGCTTGGTGCGGCGAGCGATTTGTTGGTTCGTCACGGTGGCACGGTCATTCTGTCGGAGACGCCTGAAACCTACGGTGCGGAGCATCTCCTGACGCGCCGCGCTGTGAGTCGCGAGGTTGGCGAGAAGCTCGTGGCCCTGATGCGCTGGTGGGAAGAGTACACCGCGCGCGAAGGTGCGGAGATGGATTCCAATCCAAGCCCCGGCAACAAGGCAGGTGGGCTGACCACGATCCTCGAGAAGTCTTTGGGCGCCATGGCGAAGGCCGGCAGCACGAATCTCGTTGACGTGGTGGCTTACGCAGAAGCCGTCACGAAGAAGGGCTTTGTCTTCATGGATACCCCCGGCTTCGATCCGGTTGCCGCGACAGGTCAGGTGGCGGGTGGCGCAAACCTTGTCTGCTTCACCACGGGCCGCGGCAGCGTGTTCGGCTGCAAGCCCGCGCCGTCCATCAAGCTCGCGACCAACACGCCGATGTTCAAGCGCATGGAAGAGGACATGGACGTGAACTGCGGCACCATCCTCGACGGCGATGAAACCGTGCAGGAGTGCGGCGAGCGGATCTTCAATCTGATGCTGCGCGTCGCATCCGGTGAGCAGACCAAGAGCGAAGCGTTCGATTTCGGTGCAGCCGAATTCGCCCCATGGGTTCTTGGCGCGACGATGTAAGCCGAAATAGCCCGGTGAACCGCCAACGCAGTGGAATGATCCGCATGTCCCTCGTCCGAACTGCACTCGCTTTCGTCGCCCTGCTGTTGTCCAGTTCCGTCTATGCGCAGGACTGGCCGACGCGGCCGATCACGCTGGTTGTCCCGTTTGCGGCGGGCGGCACAACGGATCTGGTGGCACGGCCGATTGCGCAGGCGTTGACGGAAAAGCTCGGGCAGCCGGTCGTGGTGGAGAACCGCGCAGGGGCGGGAGGGACGCTCGCGGCGGGAATGGCCGCGAAGGCGGCGCCGGACGGCTACACGATATTCCTTGCCACTGTTGCTCATACGATGGCGCCAGGTCTCTACAAGTCGCTGCCCTATGATTTCGAGAAGGATTTCGAGCCGATCACGCTGGCAGCCCAGGTGCCCAACGTCCTGATCGTCCATCCATCGGTGCCCGCGAAAACCGTTAGCGAACTGATCGCCTACATCAAGGCCAATCCAGGCAAGGTCAACTTCGGCTCGGCAGGGCCGGGCAGCACGGAACACATGTCGGGCGAACTTTTCCGGGCCATGCTCGGCGTCGACATCGTGCACGTGCCCTATAAGGGCGGCGCGCCGATGATGACTGACCTGATCTCAGGACAGATTCAAATGGCCATCGAGACCAGCGGATCGGCAATGCCTCATATCCAGGCCGGCAGTGTCCGTGCGCTTGCGGTCAGCACGCCCGAGCGCTCGCCGTTCTTTCCCGACCTGCCGACGCTCGCAGAAGCCGGATTGAAGGGCTACGATGTCACCACCTGGTTCGGCTTCATGGTGCCCAAAGGCACGCCGCAGGCCGTTCGCGACAAGCTGTACAAGCAAATCAGCGACATCCTGAAAGAGCCCAACATCGTCGCGCGGTTGCGGGACATGGGGGCGCAACCTGGCGGTCAACCGCCGGCAGAGGTCGCCAGTTTCATCGCCGCGGAAACCCAGAAGTGGAAGAAGGTTGCCAAGGATTCCGGCGCCCGGATCGATTAAATGCAGTCGCTTTGCGTTTCGGCAAGAAATGGTCTTTAACTGCCGCTTGCGCAATTCTCGCTTAAGAATCTGACGGAAAAGACAAAATGACCAAAGGTCTCAAGAAGGGGCTGACCAGTTACGGCGATCCCGGGTTTTCGCTGTTCCTGCGTAAGGCCTTCATCAAGGCAATGGGCTATTCCGATGACGCGCTGGAGCGCCCCATCGTCGGCATCACCAACACCTACAGCGACTACAATCCCTGTCATGGCAATGTCCCGCAGCTGATCGAGGCGGTGAAGCGCGGCGTCATGCTGGCCGGCGCCATGCCGATGGTGTTCCCGACCATCTCTATTGCCGAGAGCTTCTCGTATCCGACGTCGATGTATCTTCGCAATCTGATGGCCATGGATACGGAGGAGATGATCCGCGCACAGCCGATGGATGCGGTTGTGGTGATTGGTGGCTGCGACAAGACCTTGCCGGCACAGATCATGGCGGCTGTCAGCGCCGATCTGCCGACAGTCGTGATCCCGGTCGGCCCGATGGTGGTGGGTCACCACAAGGGCGAAGTGCTGGGTGCCTGCACCGATTGCCGTCGGATGTGGGGGAAATATCGCGCCGGTGAAATCGATGCGGAGGAGATCGAAGCGGTCAACGGTCGTCTCGCTCCGTCGGTGGGCACCTGCATGGTGATGGGCACCGCAAGCACCATGGCTTGCATCACGGAAACGTTGGGGCTGTCGCTGCCCATGAGCGCGACCATTCCGGCGCCCCATGCCGAACGCGTCCGTTCGGCCGAGGCGAGCGGCAAGCGCGCGGCGGAAATGGCCGTCACGGGTGGCCCGCGCCCCAGTGAGTTGCTGACACCATCGGCGTTCCGCAACGCGCAGGTGGTGCTGCAGGCCATCGGCGGCTCGACCAATGGTCTGATCCACCTGACGGCGATCGCCAACCGCACACCGCACAACATCGAATTGGATGCTTTCGACAAGCTCGGCCGCGAAGTGCCTGTGCTGATCGACCTCAAGCCGTCCGGTCAGCATTACATGGAGCACTTCCATCATGCCGGCGGCGTGCCGAAGTTGATGAAGGAGCTCGGCGATCTGATTGATC
Organism: Bradyrhizobium sp. SYSU BS000235; assembly: GCF_049747295.1. Classification (NCBI taxonomy): domain Bacteria; kingdom Pseudomonadati; phylum Pseudomonadota; class Alphaproteobacteria; order Hyphomicrobiales; family Nitrobacteraceae; genus Bradyrhizobium; species Bradyrhizobium sp. SYSU BS000235. Next base: position 387,044 of record NZ_JBMHJM010000001.1, on the reverse strand, counting down.
TCGACGCCAAGACCGTTGCCGGTGGCACGCTGCGCGACGTTGTCGCGAAGGCCGAAGAGGTGCCGGGCCAGGATGCGATCCGCTCGCGCAACAATCCGATCAAGTCGGAAGGTGCGATGGCCGTCCTGCACGGCAATCTCGCCCCCCGTGGTGCGGTGATCAAGCAGTCCGCGGCAAGCGCGAATCTCTTGCAGCACACCGGCCGGGCCGTTGTCTTTGAGTCCGTCGAGGACATGACGCTGCGCGTGGACGATCCAGATCTGGATGTGAAGGCGGAGGACGTGCTGGTGCTGCGCAATGCCGGTCCGAAAGGGGCACCGGGCATGCCGGAGGCAGGGTATCTGCCGATCCCGCAGAAGATTCTGCGCACGGGCGTGAAGGACATGGTCCGCATTTCCGACGCGCGCATGAGCGGCACTGCGTTCGGCACCATCGTCCTGCATATCACGCCGGAGTCGGCGGTCGGCGGGCCACTGGCGCTGGTGCAGACCGGCGACATGATCAAGCTCGATGTTGCCAGCCGCAGCATCGATCTTCTCGTGGACGAGGCTGAACTGAAGAAACGGCAAGCTGCGCTTCCGAAACTGCAGACGCCGGACTGGGCGAAGCGCGGTTATGCGCAGCTCTTTAATGAGACGATCACGCAGGCCGACGAAGGCTGCGATTTCGATTTCATGCGGCGTGAAGGAAAGTAGTCACTTCGCTCACGACGGAACAAAAATGCCGGGCCAAAGCCCGGCATTTTTTATTGTGATGTACTTTAGGGGCAGGCTCAGTAAGTCGCGCGGCCACCTGAGATGTCGAACACAGCGCCGGTGGTGTAGAGGCATTCCTCCGACGACATCCACGCAACCAGCGACGCAAGTTCGTCGACCTTCAAAAAGCGTCCGCGTGGAATCTTCGACAGCATGAAGTCGATGTGCTGCTGCGTCATCTGATCGAAAATCGCGGTTTTCGCGGCCGCGGGGGTGACCGCATTGACGGCGATGTCCGTGCCGGCCAGCTCCTTGCCCAGCGATTTTGTCAGGGCGATCACGCCGGCCTTGGAGGCCGAGTAGTGCGATGCGTTGGGGTTGCCTTCCTTGCCCGCAATGGAGGCAATGTTCACGATGCGCCCGTAGTTTTGCTTCTTCATCGTCGGCACGAGGGCCTTGCAGCAGATGAAGGGGCCGTCGAGATTGATCTTCATCACCTGCCGCCACTCGTCATAGGACAGGTCGGCGACTGGCTTGTTGACGCCGGCGATGCCTGCGTTGTTGACGAGAATATCGATGCGGCCGAAGGCCTTCAGCGTCGCAGCGGTTGCGGCTTCCACGGCGTCGACGCTGGTGACGTCAACTTCGAGGGCCGTGACAGCGGGACCGATTTCCTTGGCAGTTTTGTCCGCCAGCGGCTGGTCGAAATCCCAGATTGCGACTTTCGCGCCCGAGGCGACAAAGCGTTCAGTGATGGCGCGGCCAAAACCCTGCGCGCCGCCGGTGACCACGGCACATCGTCCGGTCAGGTCAATCTTGTTCAAAGCGTTTCTCCAGATTTGTTTTACGATAGCGTTTTCAAGCGAAGTGGATTCCGGTTCGCGTGAAGAAAACGCGTCCACTTAAAAACTAGAGCGTCCAGCCGCCGTCGATGATGTGCGCGACACCGGTGGTGAATGCGCTTTCATCGCTGGCGAGGTAGACGGCAAGCGCAGCGATTTCCTCTGCCGTGCCGAGGCGGCCCATGGGCTGACGGCTGACGAACATGTCCCGGCCACCGGCGCCGAGCGCCGCCGCACGGCCCAGCATGGACGGGGTTTCGATTGTGCCGGGGCAGATCGCGTTGCAGCGGACGCCCTTGGTGATGAAGTCGACCGCAACTGCGCGGGTCAGCGCGGCCACCGCTGCCTTGGTGGCACTGTAGACGTAGCGGTTTGGTGCGGCCTTGAACACGCCGGCAGCCGAGGAGACGTTGACGATCGAACCGCCGCCGCCTTCCAGCATGGCAGGCAGGAACGCCTTGATCGTACGATGCATGGATTTCACGTTGAGGTCGAACGAGAAGTCCCAGTCGTCTTCCGAGCATTCCAGGACGGTACCGTTGTGCACGAAGCCTGCGGCATTCAGCAGGATGTCCACCTTGCCGACGCGCTTGGCGAGCGCATCGACAGCCGCCGTGTCACGGGCATCAAGTTTGAACGTTTCCGCGACACCTTCCTTGGTCAGTGTTGCGACTGTTTTCTCATCAAGATCGGTCGCGATCACGGTCGCGCCTTCTTTCGCGAAGGCGATGGCGCACGCGCGTCCGATCCCTACCGCACCCGCTGTCACGAAGGCGCGCTTGCCTTTCAATCGATCAGACATCTGTTTCCTGCCTTGAATTGTTCTTAGTGGTTGTCACGCGCAACGCCGACGGTGCCGGCGATGTTATGATAGCGTGTTGCAAGCTCCAGGCACGCACCGGTGGCATGCTGGCCGACGGTGTTGCGATAAAGCTCCTGCCATGGGGTCTGATTGGCCGGGAAGGGGAAGCCGCCCTTTGCTTGCAAATCCGCGTGGCGCTGCTTCACCTCGTCGTCGGAAATCAGGATGTTCGCTTCACCCTTCTTCAGGTCGATGCGGACACGGTCACCGGTCTTGAGAATCGCGAGGCCGCCGTTGGCTGCCGCTTCCGGCGAGGCATTGAGGATCGATGGCGAGCCCGACGTGCCGGACTGCCGCCCATCGCCGATGCACGGCAGCGCAGTGATTCCCTTTTTGATCAGGGCCGCGGGCGGCTGCATGTTCACCACTTCCGCGCCGCCGGGATAGCCGATCGGACCGACACCGCGGACGAACAGCATGCAGTGCTCGTCGATGTTCAGGGACGGATCGTCGATGCGGTCATGATAGTCTTCCGGGCCTTCGAACACGATCGCGCGTCCCTCGAAAGCTTCAGGATCCTTCGGATTCGACAGATAGCGGTCGCGGAATTCCTTCGAAATCACGCTGGTCTTCATGATGGCGGAGTCGAACAGGTTGCCGCGCAGGACGAGGAATCCCGCATCTTTCACCAGCGGCTTGTCGTAGGTGCGGATCACGTCGTTATCCGGCGCAACCGCGGCTTTGCAGTTCTCGCCCATGGTCTTGCCGTTGACGGTCAATGCATTTTCATGGATGCGCTTGTGCTTCATCAGCTCGCGTACCACGGCCGGAACGCCGCCTGCGCGATGATACTCTTCACCGAGGTAATATCCCGCAGGCTGCATATTCACGAGCAGCGGAACGTCGTGACCGAATTTCTGCCAATCCTCGACGGTGAGTTCGACGCCGATATGACGGGCGAGGGCATTGATGTGGATTGGCGCGTTGGTGGAGCCACCAATCGCCGAGTTGACCACAATGCAGTTCTCGAATGCTTCACGGGTGAGGAAATCTGACGGTTTGAGATCTTCCCACACCATCTCGACCGCGCGTTTGCCGGTCTCATAGGCAATCTGTCCGCGTTCGCGATAAGGCGCCGGAATGGCCGCGCAACCGGGCAACGAAAAGCCGAGCGCCTCGGCCAGCGAGTTCATGGTGGAGGCAGTGCCCATGGTGTTGCAATGGCCGACCGATGGTGCGGAGGAGGCGACGATCTCCATGAATTCATCGTAATTGATCTTGCCGGCGGCCATTTCCTCGCGCGATTTCCAGACCACGGTACCGGAGCCGGTCCGTTCGCCGTTGAACCAGCCGTTGAGCATTGGGCCGCCGGAGAGCACGATCGCAGGAATGTTGACCGTTGCTGCGGCCATCATGCAGGCCGGGGTTGTTTTGTCACATCCGGTGGTGAGCACCACGCCGTCCAGCGGGTAGCCGAACAGGATTTCGACAAGTCCGAGATAAGCAAGATTACGGTCAAGCGCCGCGGTCGGCCGCTTTCCGGTTTCCTGAATCGGGTGGGTCGGGAATTCCATCGCGATGCCGCCGGCCTCGCGGATGCCCTCGCGCACGCGCTGAGCGAGCTCGATGTGGTGGCGGTTGCAGGGGGAGAGATCGTTACCAGTCTGCGCGATGCCGATAATCGGCTTGCCGGACTGCAATTCCTGACGGGTCAGGCCGTAATTCAGGTACCGCTCGAGATAGAGCGCAGTCATCCCCGGATTATGGGGATTGTCGAACCAGAGCTGAGAACGGAGTTTGCGACCCTTGCCTTTATTATTGGCATTGCTGGTCGTGGCGTCGTTGTCGTTGGCGTTTTTTGTCACAGGTTTCTCCCGCACTGCACACAACTCTTTGTGTGACTGGCTGCAGTAATGTTTGCATGTCGGGCCGACCTCTGCAACGTTGCCGGGCCAAACATCCGATCTTTGACCAATTAAGGGACACAATCGAAAAAGTCTGATAAGACATCAGTCTAATAGCAAGAACGGTCAAACCGCTGGCAATACCTTCAAGCCGAACTTCCAACACGAAGTTTCAGAAAAACGACAGAGCAGCGACGGCCTTACGCCGGACGACGCCGGGGAATACGAGGAGAGAGCTATATGGCGTCCGTGCACATTCACGACGTGCGTAAATCGTTTGGTGGATTCGAAGTCCTGCACGGCGTGACAGTTCCTATCGAGGACGGCCAATTCGTCGTTCTGGTAGGCCCTTCAGGCTGCGGAAAATCGACCTTGCTGCGCATGCTGGCGGGTCTGGAAAAGATCACCTCTGGGACGATTTCGATCGGGGACCGCGTCGTCAATGACGTGCAGCCGAAGGAGCGGGACATCGCCATGGTGTTCCAGAATTACGCGCTGTATCCGCACATGACGGTGGCCCAGAACATGGGCTTCTCGCTGAAGCTGCGTAACGCAAATCAGGACGAGATCAACAAGCTGGTGGGCCGTGCTGCCGACATTCTCGGCTTGCGCGAGATGCTGGAGCGCTATCCACGGCAATTGTCCGGCGGTCAGCGCCAGCGCGTCGCAATGGGCCGCGCAATTGTGCGTGATCCGCAGGTGTTCCTGTTCGACGAACCGCTTTCGAATCTTGATGCCAAGCTGCGCGTTGCCATGCGCACCGAAATCAAGGAACTGCATCAGCGGCTCAAGACCACCACGGTTTACGTGACGCACGATCAGATCGAAGCCATGACCATGGCGGACAAGATCGTCGTCATGCACGACGGAATCGTCGAGCAGATGGGCTCGCCGCTGGAGCTTTACGATCATCCGGACAACAAGTTTGTCGCCGGGTTCATCGGTTCGCCCGCGATGAATTTCCTCGAAGGCAAGCTCGTTAACAGCAATCAGCCTTATGTCGAGACGCCGAACGGCAGCCGTCTGCCGCTGTTGGCATCACGCTCCGGCCTCGATGGCCAGCCCGTGACCTACGGCATCCGCCCCGAGCATCTCGAATTCGCCGATGATGGCGTCGACGCCGAGGTTGCGGTCGTTGAACCGACCGGTTCGGAGACGCAGATCGTCGCGCGCATTGGTGATCAGGACCTGATTGCGGTGATCCGCGACCGCCGTCCGGTCAAGCCGGGCGACAAGATCAAGCTGAAGCCGGTCCCGAGCTCAGCACACGTCTTCGACAAGGAGACAGGAAAGCGCCTGATTAACTGAGGTGCTTCTGAGAAACGACAACATTCGTAACGAATAGCCGGCCCGCATCATCAAGAGCCGGTGTAACAGGGAGAAGGTCACTATGACGACGTTTATGCCAAATCGACGGTCGTTGCTGAAAGGTGGCGCCTCGGTGCTTGCCGGTGCGGCAACCCTGACGGCCGATCAGCTGATGGGCTTTGCCAAGGCTTGGGCGCAGACCGCGCAGTGGAAGCCGGAAGCAGGCGCCAAGATCAACCTGCTGCGCTGGAAGCGCTTCGTGGAAGCCGAAGACCAGGCCTTCATGAACATGATCCAGGCCTTCACCAAGGCGACCGGCGTTGAAGTCAACGTCTCGAACGAGTCCTACGATGACATTCAGCCGAAGGCTTCGGTTGCTGCCAACACGGGGCAGGGCCTCGACATGGTGTGGGGTCTCTATTCGCTGCCGCACTTGTTCCCGGAGAAGTGCACCGACGTGACCGACGTTGCGAACTATCTTGGCGGCAAGTACGGTGGGTGGGCACCTTCGGCCGATGCCTACGGCAAGTCCAAGGGCAAGTGGATCGGTATTCCAGTCGCGTGCACGGGCGCGCTGATGAACTACCGCATCAGCTCGATGGAAAAAGCCGGCTTCAAGGAATTCCCGAAGGACAACGCTGGCTTCCTTGAACTGTGCAAGGGCCTCAACAAGAATGGTACGCCGGCCGGCATGGCGATCGGCCACGCCTCGGGCGACGCCAACACCTGGATGCACTGGGCGCTGTGGTCACACGGTGGTTACCTCGTCGACAAGAACGACAAGGTCATCATCAACTCGCCTGAGACGCTGAAGGCGCTGGAATACGTGAAGGCTCTGTATGGCACCTTCATCCCCGGCACCGCCTCGTGGAACGATTCCTCGAACAACAAGGCGTTCCTGTCCGGCCAGCTCCACTGCACCGTCAACGGCATCTCGGTGTACGTGACGGCATCGAAGGAGAACAAGGCTATCGCCGACGACATGAACCACGCGTACATGCCGATCGGACCGGTGGGCAAGCCGACCGAACTGCACCTGCCATTCACGATGCTGACGTTCAACTTCACCAAGTACCCACAGGCCTGTAAGGCGCTGACGGCATTCATGCTCGAAGCCGACCAGTTCAATCCGTGGGTTGCGGCAGCGCAGGGCTATCTCTCGCACTTCCTGCTGGCCTACGACGCCAACCCGATCTGGACGGCGGATCCGAAGCGCACAGTGTACCGCGATGTTGCCAAGCGCACGCTGACGCCGGCAGGTCTCGGCACGCTGGGTGAGAACGCAGCCGCCGCGATCGCCGACTTCATCGTGGTCGACATGTTCGCGAACTACTGCACGGGCCGTGAGGACGCCAAGGGCTCCATCGCGTCCGCCGAGCGGCAGGCCAAGCGTCTCTATCGCTAAGTTCGACTTCGCCGGCGCGAACCTATTCGCGCCGGCGTGTTTCGTTATTCTGAGAAGGTCCGGCCCATGAGCACGATACCGGCGTCGATGCCTGCACCGAAGCCATACGTCAGTACACTGTCGTTCTGGCAGCGGCTGTCCGCGAACCGTAACTGGATCGCATTCTGGTTCATGCTCCCTGCGGGCGCGTTCCTGCTGTTGTTTTTGGCTTATCCACTTGGCCTCGGCATCTGGATGAGCTTCACCGATCTGCGCATCGGGCGCGGCGGCGCCTTTGTCGGCCTTGAGAATTATCAGTGGTTGATGGACGACGCCGTCTTCTGGCTGTCGGTCACGAATACGCTGATCTACACAGCGGTTGCGAGCGCCGTCAAATTTGCCATCGGTCTATATCTGGCGCTGCTGTTGAATCGCAATATGCCGGGGAAGGCGATCATCCGCGCGGCGGTGCTGATTCCGTTCATTGTGCCCACCGTGCTCTCCGCCATCGCATTCTGGTGGATCTACGATTCGCAGTTCTCGATCATTTCATGGTCGCTGCGGAGGCTGGGTCTCATCGACTACAACATCAACTTCCTCGGCGATGCCACCTGGGCGCGCATCTGTGTGATCATTGCCAACATCTGGCGCGGCGTGCCTTTCGTCGCCATCACGCTGCTGGCGGGCCTGCAGACCGTTTCGCCGTCGCTCTACGAGGCGGCAACGCTGGACGGGGCGAGTAATTGGCAGCGTTTCCGCTACATCACTTATCCGTTGCTGACGCCGATCATCGCCGTTGTCATGACGTTCTCGGTGCTGTTCACCTTCACGGACTTCCAGTTGATCTGGGCGCTGACGCGTGGCGGTCCGGCGAATTCAACGCACCTGATGGCGACGCTCAGCTATCAGCGTGGCATTCTCAGCGGCCGCCTGGGTGAGGGCGCCGCGATTGCCACGGCCATGATTCCGTTCCTTCTTGCCGCGATTACCATTTCGTGGTTCGGCATGCAGCGCCGCAAATGGCAGCAAGGATCCGACAATGACTGATCACGCCGCACATCCGCCAGCGACTGCCGCCGCGAGCGACAACAGCGAGGGCATGAGCTATCTGGAATCCTTGCCCAGCAAGATCATCACGCTCTACATCCCGCTGTTCATTATCGTCGTTATTCTGCTGTTCCCGTTCTACTGGATGGCGCTGACGTCGATTAAGCCGGACGCGCAATTGATCGATATGGATACTTTCAACCCGTTCTGGGTTGTCGATCCGACGCTGAAGCACATCAAGAAGCTGCTGTTTGAGACGCAGTATCCGCGATGGCTGTGGAACACCATGTATGTCGCTACCGCCGCGACGTTCCTGTCGATCGTTGCGAGCGTGATGGCCGCCTATGCCATCGTGCGTCTGCGGTTCAAGGGCGCAAATGTTGTTAGCGCGTCCATTTTCCTGGCTTATCTCGTGCCACCGTCGATCCTGTTCATCCCGCTGGCGTCGGTCATTCACTCGTACGGACTGTTCGATTCACCACTGTCGCTCATTCTGGTTTATCCCACGATCCTTATTCCATTCTCGACTTGGTTGCTGATGGGATATTTCAAGACCATTCCTTATGAGCTTGAGGAATGCGCGCTGATTGATGGTGCCAGCCGTTGGCAGATTCTGATCAAGGTCATCCTGCCGCTGGCGGTTCCTGGATTGATCTCGGCCTTCATCTTCTGCTTCACGCTGTGCTGGAACGAGTTCATCTATGCACTGACGTTCCTGTCATCGACGCAGAACAAGACCGTCCCCGTGGCGATCGTCAACGAGTTCGTCGATGGTGACGTCTACAAGTGGGGATCGCTGATGGCGGGTGCGCTGGTCGGCTCGCTGCCGCTGGTCATCCTCTACGCGTTCTTTGTCGAGCACTACGTGTCGGCCATGACCGGCGCCGTCAAAGAATAATCTCAATTTAAAGAAGAAACTCCAGAGAAGGGGCGAGACCTTGCATATTCTTGTTCTCGGTGCAGCCGGCATGGTCGGTCGCAAACTGGTCGATCGGCTGTTGAGCGATGGCCGTCTCGGCAAGACCGATATCAAACGCATGACGTTGCAGGACGTGGTGCCACCCGCAAAGCCGAATACGTCGATCCCGGTCGAGACCGTGACATGCGATGTGGCGGAGCAGTCGGCGGTTGTTAAGCTGGTCGCCGGCAAGCCGGACGTGATCTTTCATCTCGCGGCGATTGTCTCCGGCGAAGCGGAAGCAGACTTTGACAAGGGCTATCGGATCAATCTCGACGGCACCCGCTACCTGATCGATGCCATCCGCGCGATCGGCGGCGACTACAAGCCGCGCGTTGTGTTTACGTCGTCGATTGCCGTGTTTGGCGCGCCGTTCCCAGAGAAGATCGGCGACGAGTTCTTCAACACGCCGCTGACAAGCTACGGTACGCAGAAGACCATCGGTGAACTTCTGATTTCGGATTACACCCGTAAGGGCCTGCTCGACGGCGTTTCCATCCGCCTGCCGACCATCTGTGTGCGTCCGGGCGCCCCGAACAAGGCCGCATCGGGCTTTTTCTCGAACATCCTCCGCGAGCCGCTCGCGGGCAAGGAAGCCATTCTTCCGGTTTCGGAGGACGTGCGCCATTGGCACGCATCACCGCGTTCTGCCGTGGGGTTTTTGATTCATGCCGCGACGATGGATACCAACACCATTGGTCCGCGCCGCGCGCTCAGCATGCCGGGTCTCTCGGCCACGGTTGGCGAGCAGATCGCCGCGCTGACCCGCGTCGCCGGCGCAAATGTCACGGCGCGGATCAAGCGTGAACCGGACCAGACGATCATGGGGATCGTTGCGGGCTGGCCGCGCGATTTCGCCACCGAGCGTGCGCTGAAGCTCGGCTTTACCACGGCGGAAAAGACATTTGACGACATCATCCGCATCCATATCGAGGATGAGCTCGGCGGAAAGTTCGTCAACTGACCGCACCCGGTGCAGCGATGACTGAGGTCGCCTGCATCGGTGAGTGCATGATCGAACTGACCCAAGGTGCCGGCAATCAGCTGACGCAGGGCTTCGGCGGCGACACGCTCAACACAGCGGTCTATCTTGCACGGCTTGGCATGCAGGTGGATTACATCACCGCGCTGGGGGATGATCCATTCAGCGACGAACTGATGACCGCCTGGCAAGGTGAGGGCGTTGGCACCGCCCGCGTGCTGCGTATCGCGGGCAAGATGCCTGGCCTCTATGCAATCCGGACCAACGCAGTTGGCGAGCGCTCGTTCTACTACTGGCGCGACAGTGCGGCGGCGCGCGCGCTGCTCGATCAGCCTGAAACCGATGCGCTTCTCGACGGGCTGAAAGAATACAGCCTGATCTATCTGTCGGGAATCACGCTGTCGCTTTTCAGCGATGACGGACGTGACCGCCTCATCACTGGACTGACAAAGGCTCGCGCGAACGGCAGCCGCATTGCGTTCGACACCAATTTCCGGACACGGGGCTGGCCGATGCTGGATGTGGCAAGGCACGCATATCAAGCCATGCTCGATATCTCGGATGTTGTGCTGGCCTCGACCGAGGATCTCGTGCCGCTGTACGGCGAGCGGCCTCATGTCGAGCTGCTCGATCTGTTGAGGGCAGATGAAGTGATCCTGAAACTCCCTGAGCCTGCCTGCGTTGTCAGGTCCAGCGGCGTGGACCGAACCGTGAAGGCTGGCCCGGTTGCGAGGGTTGTTGATACCACGGCAGCGGGAGACAGCTTTTCAGCAGCCTATCTTGCGGCCCGATTGAGGGGATTGTCGTCTCCAGAGGCGGCTGAGGCGGGACACCGTCTGGCCGGTGTGGTTGTTGGCCATCGCGGGGCGATTATCCCGCGAAGCGAAATGCCCTCTGGACTGAATACCATGGCAACGGAGCACTAAGGCATGAGCGTACAGTCAGCGCCCGTCACACGCGATGAAGAGCTCATCAGCCTTCTGAGGTCCGCGCAGGTCATTCCGGTGTTGACCATTGAGCGGGCCGAGGATGCCGTGCCCTTGGCCAGCGCGTTGGTGCTGGGTGGTGTCAAGACTCTCGAGATCACATTGCGGACGGATGCGGCAGTCGATGCGGCGAAAGCGATCATTGCCGAGGTACCTGACGCTATTGTTGGCATCGGGACGATTACGACGGCAGACGATCTCAAACGCGCGGAGGCGCTCGGTGCGCGTTTCGGGGTTAGTCCCGGGGCGACGCCGGCTTTGCTCGATGCCGCCGCCAAAAGCAGTCTGGCTTTCCTGCCCGGCATCGCGACGGCGTCGGAGCTGATGCAGGCGCAGGCCTACGGCTTCAACGTGCTCAAGTTCTTTCCGGCGGAACAGTCCGGCGGCATCGACATGCTGCGCGCTCTGGGGGGACCGTTTCCTCGTGCGCGTTTCTGTCCGACAGGCGGCATTGGCGGGGCCAATGCGGCTGCGTGGCTGGCCGAGCCGAACGTGGTCGCTGTCGGCGGATCGTGGCTCTGTCCCGCAACGGATGTCAAATACGCGAATTGGGAAGTCATCACCGCACGCTGCATCGATACGATGAAGACGCTGCGGCGACGCCCGCGCTAGAACGTTTTCAAGCGAATACCGCTTCGAAGCCCAAATCAGAAGCCCATTGCAGCGCCGTCGCTGCGTGGGTCGGTCGCGCCTTCGAACACACCGTTCGGATGCATGACGACCGCGCCGGCGTGGCCCATGGTCGATGTGAAGTCCGGCAAGATCTCGATGTCGTGTCCTGCGTCACGCATGGCCTGGACGACCTTGGGATCGAAACGGCTTTCGAGCTTGAGAGTCACCGTGGCGTCGCCCCAGGTCTTTCCAAGCAGCCAGCGCGGCGCTGTCACTGCGGCCTGCAAGCCTTGGCCGTACATCGCGTAACGGCTGAACACGGCCGACTGGCTTTGCGGTTGGCCTTCGCCGCCCATGTTGCCGTAGACCATGCGGCGTCCATCGTCGAACAGCGCCATTGCGGGGTTGAGCGTGTGGAACGGCTTCTTGCCGGGCAGCAAGGCGCGCGGGCCGTTGCCATCAAGCACGAAGCTCGATCCGCGGTTCTGCCAGACAATGCCGGAGTTCTCCAGCACGCACCCTGAACCGAATTCGAAGTAGATGCTCTGAATGAAACTGACGGCGATGCCGTCCTTATCGATGGCGCCGAGCCAGACAGTATCGCCGGGATTGACCGGGACCGGCCAGGGCAGGGCGCGCTTGCGATCAATCTTCGCGGCGAGCTCGTCGAGCTTGTCGGCTTGCAGATAGTCCTCGGCTTTTTCAATCATGTGCGCCGGATCGCCGATGATGCGGTCGCGCACGAGAAACGCCTGCTTGGTTGCTTCGACGATGCTGTGCAGGTAGTCGAAGCCTTCGGCGTCCTTCACACCCAATCGTTCGAACAGCGCGAGGATCATCAGCGAGGCGAGACCCTGCGTCGGCGCAGGAAAATTATAGAGCGTTGCGCCCTTGATAGCGACGTGAAGCGCTTCACGGTGCTGCGCCTTCTGGGCCTTGAGATCGTCGAGCGTCACCGGCGAACCGCAGCGCGCGAGGTCTGCTGCGATCTCCTTGGCAAGGACCCCTGTATAGAAATCCATCGGTCCGTGTTGGCCGATGTGCCGCAGCGCGGCGCCGAGCGCAGGGATCTTCATCAGTTCGCCTTCCTTCGGCAATTTGCCGTCGAGCAGGAAGGTCTCGATGAAGCCTGGTGAGTCTTTCAGTTCGGCGAATTTGGTCTCCGTCAATTCCTGCTGTCCCGCAGTGACGGCAAAGCCGTTCTCCGCGGACCAGATCGCCTCTTCCACGAGACGCGAGAAGGGAAGCCGTCCGCCCATTTCCTGACTGATGGCGAAAACTTCCGCCCAGCCCGAAAGTGTGCCGGCCACCGTGTTGGCGGCAAGCGGTCCGCGCGATGGAATCGCAGAAAGACCCTTGGTGCGATAGAAATCTGTCGTCGCGGCCTGAGCGGATGCGCCGCAGCCGTCCACGGCGACAGGCGCTTTGCCGTTCGCTGAAATCAGCCAGAAGCCATCACCGCCAATCGAGTTCATGTGCGGATAGACGACGGGCAGGCTTGCCGCCATGGCGAGCGTGGCTTCGATCGCATTGCCGCCCTCGCGCAACACGCGCAGTCCGGCTTCACTGGCGAGATGATGGGGCGAAGTCACCATGCCGCGGCGGGAGCGGGGCGTATTCAGCATCTGTCGTGTCCGTCTTTTGGGAAGTCAGGTGGGGCGAGGTGGGGCCTGTGTAGGCTAAAATGGCCGCATGGCAAAAGGCAAAAAGCCCGGAAATCCGGGCGTTTCCGCCCCGGCCTATACTTTGACCATGCGCTTGCCGCGGTTTTCACCGGCCAGAAGTCCGATCAGCGCCTGTGGCGTGTTCTCAAGGCCGTCGATGACGTCCTCCTGCACTTTGAGCTGGCCGGCTTTCACCCAGGACTGCAGGTCGGAGAAGGCCTGATCGCGTTGATCGTAGAAGTCAGTGACGATGAAGCCTTGCATGGTCAGGCGCTTGACCACGATCAAGCCGGGGATACCGCGTGGCCCTGTTGCGGACGGGGCGCCGTCGTATTGCGAGATCGCGCCACAGCAGGCGATGCGGCCCCGCAGATTCATTTGCGGCAGGCAGGCCTCGAGAATGTCGCCGCCGACATTGTCGAAATAGACATCGATGCCGTTTGGTGCTGCTGCTTTCAACGTCTTGAAGATCGCTTCGCTCTTGTAGTCGACAGCGGCATCGAAACCGAGTTCGGACGTCAGCCAGTTGCATTTGTCCTTGCCGCCGGCGATGCCGATCACGCGGCATCCCTTGATCTTCGCGATCTGGCCGACGATCGAGCCGACCGATCCGGCCGCCGCGGACACGACGACTGTCTCGCCGGCTTTTGGCTTCCCGACATTCAGAAGCCCAAAATAAGCTGTGAGGCCGGCAATGCCGAAGACGCTGAGGAGGTGCGTCAGCGGCTCAATGCGCGGCACCTTGACGAGGTGTTTGGCCGGAACGGCGGTATAGTCCTGCCACCCTGTATCGCCGAACACGAGATCCCCCGGCGCGAAGCCGGGCGCCTTGGAGGCCATGACTTCCGCAAGACCGCCGCCCGCCATCACCGAATTGGCCTCAACTGCCGAGCGATAGGTCGCACCCTGCATCCACGCGCGGTTGGCCGCATCGAGGGAGATGTAGAGTACGCGGAGCAGAACTTCACCATCCTTCGGTTCCGGGACCGCGGATTCCGACATTTTGAAATGCTGCGGGCCGAGTTTACCGGTCGGCTTTTCGACCAGCAGGATTTGGCGATTGGTGGTTTGTGCCATGGGGCTCCCCGAATGTTCTTTGCCTTCACGGTACACAATAACAGCGTTTGGGGGCCAACTGGAAATCCCGTTTTGCTGCAGGGTACGATAGATTATCGATGGGATAGCTCGGACCCGGCTGGCTGATTGGAGTGGCAATGATCTACCGTCGTAGCATCGGCTCACACTCATTCGTGTTTCGGAGCCTGGGTGATCTGCTTGCGAAGGCATCGCCACCGCGGTCAGGCGATCGCCTTGCCGGTGTTGCCGCCGAAAGCGCCGAAGAAATGGTCGCCGCACGGATGGCGCTTGCCGACGTCCCGTTGCAGCAATTTCTTCTGGAAGCTGTCGTGCCTTACGAAGACGATGAGGTCACGCGGCTGATCATCGATACGCACGATGTGGCCGCTTTCGCTGCTGTGTCGTCCCTGACGGTGGGGGCCTTTCGCGACTGGTTGCTATCCGATGCGGCAACGCCTGCAGCCCTGCAAAAGTTGGTCCAAGGTCTCATGCCGGAGATGGTCGCGGCCGTCTCGAAGCTGATGCGCAATCAGGATCTCATTCTGGTGGCCCGGAAATGTGAGGTCGTCACCCGCTTTCGCAACACCATCGGGTTGCGCGGCCATATGAGTGTGCGGCTGCAGCCCAATCACCCCTTCGACGACGCAAAGGGGATTACGGCTTCGATTTTGGATGGGCTTCTGCTTGGCGCGGGTGACGCCTGCATCGGGATTAATCCCGCGAGCGATGATCCTGCGGTGATCGGAGATCTGCTGCGTCTGCTCGACAGTATCATTGAGCGTCTGCAAATCCCGACGCAAAGCTGCGTGTTGACTCACGTCACGACGACGCTGGATCTCATGGCTAAGGGCCTGCCGGTTGATCTGGTGTTTCAGTCCATCGCCGGCACCGAGGCGGCCAATCGCAGCTTTGGTGTTGATCTTTCGATCCTGAAGGAAGCTCATCAGGCGGCGCTATCCCTGCGTCGCGGAACGGTCGGCAGCAATGTGATGTATTTTGAAACCGGGCAGGGCTCGGCGCTTTCGGCGAATGCGCATCACGGGATCGATCAGCAAACGCTCGAAGCAAGAGCCTACGCCGTCGCGCGTGCATTCGATCCGCTGCTGGTGAACAGCGTGGTCGGATTCATCGGTCCGGAATATCTCTACGACGGCAAGGAGATCATTCGGGCAGGCCTTGAAGACCATTTCTGCGGAAAGCTGCTCGGCCTGCCGCTGGGTGTCGACGTGTGCTACACCAACCATGCCGAGGCTGATCAAGACGACATGGACAATCTGTTGACGCTGTTGGCTGCAGCCGGTGTCTCCTTCATTATGGGTGTACCGGGCGCCGACGACGTCATGCTGAACTATCAGTCGACGTCGTTTCACGACGCGCTCTATGTTCGGGAGGTGTTTGGCCTCAAGCGAGCGCCCGAATTCGATGACTGGATGCAGCGCGTCGGCCTCGCGGGCGAGGAGGGCCGACTCAATGGGAACGAAACGCGGTTGCCTGAGTTTGCCTCGAAGTTGGTGCGTGGAATGCTTCCCGCATAGCTGCTGAGTTCAGGCTGTCGCATTCGTGCCCTAATCTGACCGAATTTATGGCTCGTTCTATGCGCAACTGCAAATCTTCAGAGCAGGGGGCCTGATGAGAGATACCGTAAATCCCGCGATCCGTCGCATCCTTTGCGTTTTCCCCCGCTACTCCCCCTCTTTTGGAACATTTGAGTACGCGTATCCGCTGACCGACGGTGTGCGGGCTTTTATGCCGCCGCAGGGGCTTTTGCTTATTGCGGCCTCGTTGCCTACCGGTTGGGAAGTTCGTTTTATCGACGAAAATATCGACCCCGCGACCGACAGCGACTTCACGTGGGCGGACGCGGTATTTGTCAGCGGCATGCATATCCAGCGCCGCCAGATGAACGATATCTGTCGCCGCGCGCACGAACATGACCTCGCCGTTGCCCTCGGCGGACCTTCGGTCAGTGCCTGTCCGGAGTACTATCCCGATTTCGACTATCTCCATGTTGGCGAACTCGGTGATGCGACCTACGAGTTGTTCCGGCTGATCGGGCGCGATTCATCGCGGCCGGATCAACAGGTCGTTCTGACCACAAAAGAACGCCGCGAGATGTCGGAATTTCCGATTCCCGCTTACGAGCTTCTGCCGCTTGAGCGCTATTTTATCGGCAGCATCCAGTTCTCAAGCGGATGTCCATATCAATGCGAGTTCTGCGATATTCCTGCGTTGTACGGCCGCAATCCACGCCTGAAATCGCCGCAACAGGTGACCGCAGAGCTCGACAAGATGCTCGAGTGCGGCCTGCTGGGCGCGGTTTACTTCGTCGATGACAATTTCATCGGCAATCGCAAGGCAGCCCACGATCTGTTGCCGCATCTGATCGAATGGCAGAAGCGCAACGGCTTCGCCATCCAGTTCGCTTGCGAAGCAACGCTCAACATTGCCAAACGCCCCGAAATTCTGGCGTTGATGAAGGATGCTTACTTCACCACGGTGTTCTGTGGCATCGAAACGCCGGACCCTGACGCGTTGAAGGCGATGTCGAAGCAGCACAACATGATGGTGCCGATCATCGAAGGTGTGCAGACCTTGAACAGCTACGGCATGGAGGTCGTTTCTGGCATCATTCTGGGCCTCGATACCGACAAGCTGGATGCGGGTGAGGGTATTCTGGAATTCATCGATCAGTCGCAAATTCCGTTGCTCACGATCAATCTGCTGCAGGCGCTGCCGCGCACGCCGTTGTGGGACCGGCTCAAGCGCGAAGGCCGCTTGCTGGAAGACTCTGACCGCGACTCCAATGTCGATTTCTTTCTGCCCTACGACCACGTCGTGTCCACATGGCGTGAATGCATGGGGCGGGCTTACACGCCCGAGAAGTTGTTTGCGCGGTTCGAGCATAACGTTCGCGAGACGTATCCCAATCGTCTGCAGCCGCCGAACACGCCGCAGCGTGTGGCGTGGCCGAATGTGAAGCGCGGCCTGACGATGCTGGCGAAGATCCTCTGGCGCGTGGGCGTGAAAAGCGACTACCGCCGGGAGTTCTGGAAGTTCGCGTGGCCGCGTCTCAAAGTCGGCGATATCGAGCGCGTCATCAGCGTTGGTCTGGTCGCGCACCACCTGATATTGTTTGCCCGGGACGCTTCCGGCGGACAACAGAATGCATCGTACTACTCGACCAAATTGCGCGAAGACGAGGTGCCGGTCGCAGCGGAATAGGGTGGCATGACAAAATCGCCACCCTCGATCATCTCTGCCGGCGATCTGCGACGTCTCACGCCCGCACGGGTCGCCCTTGGCCGCAGCGGCGCGAGCGTGCCGACAGACGCCTTGCTCAATTTCACGCTCGACCATGCCCGGGCGCGGGACGCCGTTCACACGCCGTTCGATGCGGCTGCGATTATCGATGGCCTGACGGCACTTGAGTTGCAGCCCGTTGCCGTGAGGAGCGAGGCGACCGACCGCAAGACATATCTGCGGCGTCCCGACTTGGGTCGGCAACTCGATGCGCAGTCCAGAAATGCTCTTTCCGCCCTCAACAATGCTCCGTGCGACCTTGCGATCTTGATTGGCGATGGGCTGTCGTCGGCGGCTGTTCATCTGCACGGGTTGGAGCTCGCTCGCCGGCTTGCGATCAAATTCGCCGGGCTTGGGATGACGCTGGGCCCGGTTGTCGTTGCCTCTGGCGCGCGTGTCGCGCTCGCCGACGAGATGGGCCAGCTCCTGAATGCGCGGATGAGCGTGATGCTGATCGGCGAGCGGCCGGGTCTCTCCGCCCCGGATAGCCTCGGCTGCTATGTCACTTACGGGCCAAGGCCAGGTTTGACGGACGCTGAGCGTAACTGTGTGTCCAACATCCACGCGGCAGGACTGAGTTACGACGAAGCCGCCTTCAAGATCGGCTGGCTGGTGCGGGAGGGGTTGGAGCGGAAAATCTCCGGCGTCTCGTTGAAAGACGAAAGTGGTAATATAACACCATTGTTGCCGGCGTGACGCCTCAATCCGTGTCCGATCGCGCCTTAGGGTGCCCGTACACGGAAATGTTAATTCCAGGGCAAATTCACCTTCCGTAAGCCGATGAAATCATAAAGATATTTCCTACGATAGGAGGATTGTCTTTGGCGCTCCGAACCTGCTAATCGACTGCGGTGGTGAGCCGAACTGCCGCCTTTCATCTGCCAGAGAAATCGAATTGTCCGCCAACATGTTACTGGTTGTCGTTGCCGCATTGGCGCTTGCGATCTGGGTCTATCTGATCGCGGGCAGGGGTGGATTCTGGCGGACTTCCAAATTTGATGATCTGGCGCCCGCATCGGGGCTCTCAGCATGGCCAACCATTGCTGTGGTCGTGCCAGCCCGTGATGAAGCGGCGGGCGTGGCCGATTGCGTGAAATCGATCCTCGGCCAACCTTATCCCGGCGAATTGTCGATGATCCTGATCGATGACCAGAGCCAGGATGGAACGGCGCAGATCGCGAACGAAGCGGCCATATCCATCGGGGCCTCGGATCGCCTCACGGTATTGTCTGGCCGTCCATTGCCTTCTGGCTGGACTGGAAAGCTTTGGGCTGTGAAGCAGGGGCTTTCCCTGGTCGAGAGCCGGCCGGTGCTGCCGGACTACGTTCTCCTGACCGATGCGGATATCGTCTATTCGGGGGACGTCGTGATGCGGCTCGTAGCCCGCGCCGAGAGCGACCAACTCGCGATGACGTCGGTAATGGCGACGCTGCGCTGTGAGAGCTTCGCGGAAAAGTATCTGATCCCGGCCTTCATTTTCTTCTTCAACATGCTCTATCCGTTTTCCTGGGTGCGCGATCGCAACAGCCCGGTTGCGGCAGCGGCCGGCGGCTGCATTCTCGCGCGATGGGACGCGCTGCGGAGTTCGGGCGGTATCGATGCCATCCGGGGATCGTTGATTGACGACTGCGCGCTCGGCGCGCGTTTGAAGACGCAAGGGCCGGTCTGGCTCGGCTTCTCGCAGAACGTCAAAAGCGTGCGGGCATCCGAGACCGTGGCCGAGGTCGGCCGCATGATCTCGCGATCCGCGTATGCGCAACTGCACTATTCGCTCGCGTTGCTCATTGGCGTCATTGTCGCGATGGCCATCGTGTTTCTGGCTCCCGTCGTGGTCACCGTATTGGGTCACGATCTGAGCCGCGAATGTGCCGCAGTTGCATGGCTTTTGATGGCGCTCGCCTTCCAGCCGACGCTGCGATACTATAAACAATCCGCCCTTTGGGGGCTGGCTCTCCCCGCAATCGCATTGGCTTATATGGTGTTTACGATCAATTCGGCTGTCCAGCATTTCCAGGGACGTGGTGGAATGTGGAAGGGCCGGCCTCAGGCACAGGTATCCAGCTCGCAATGACAAACGCAGGTGACACAACAGCAGGCGAGCTGCGCTCCGGAAAAGGGCATAAGGACGAAAATTTTCCGGTTGCGTCCAAGATCATTCATCCGCGCCACCGCGCATTGATTCTTGCCTTCTATAATTTCGTGCGCACCGCGGATGATGTCGCGGACCATGCGCTGCTGAACGATCAAACGAAACTCGAGCAGCTCGACATTCTCGAAGCTGAGCTCTTGGGCAAAGGCGACAGCCAGCCTGAGGCCGTGACACTTCGTGAAGCCTTGGCTGAGCGAGGTTTGTCGCCGCGCCATGCGCAGGATGTGCTGACGGCGTTCCGCATGGACGTTACGAAGAAGCGCTACGACACCTGGGACGACGTCATTCACTATTGCAGTTATTCGGCAATGCCGGTCGGCCGTTTTATGCTGGATGTGCATGGCGAGGATCGCGCCACGTGGGTTGCGTCCGATGCGCTCTGCGCTGCGTTGCAGATCAACAATCATCTTCAGGATTGTGGCAAGGATTATCGCGATCTCGATCGCGTGTACGTGCCGCTCGACGCTCTTGCCGAGGCTGGTGCATCGGTCGAGATGCTGGGGGCAGATCGCGCCTCGCCGCAGTTGCTGCAGTGTCTTCAGGCGCTCGCGCGGCGAACGGAGCTTCTGCTTGGGGAGAGTCGCGCTCTCTCAACAGAAGTGAAGGATACGCGGCTGGGCCTCGAAATCTCCGTGATCGACATGTTCGCCGACAAGATCGTCAATCTCCTGAAGGTACGCGATCCGCTGAGCGAGCGGGTTCATCTCTCCAAGCAACAGATGTTGGGCTATGCACTGTCAGCGATGGCGTGCGGCCTGTTCCGGCGGGTCACCGGACAGGCCTCCACGGTTCGGCATGTATCCGGTGGTGCGTAATTCCCCATGACAACAATGGAAACCACACCGCAGGGCTCGGCCTCAGGCAGTTCGTTCTATGCCGCCATGCGCATTCTGCCGCAGGAGCAGCGGGATGCGATGTTCCTGATCTACAGCTTCTGTCGTCAGGTCGATGATATCGCGGACTCCGACGGGCCGCGCCCGGAGCGTCTTGCCGCCATCGATGAGTGGCGCCGCGACATCGATGCGCTGTATGCAGGCACGCCGCCGGCTCGCGTAGCGAGCTACGTGCCGTTCGTTAAACGCTTCGACCTGCGGCGTGATGATTTCATCGCGATCATCGACGGCATGGCAATGGATATCCCTGCGGATATTCGTGCGCCGGACGCAAAGACGCTCGATCTCTATTGCGATCGCGTCGCCAGCGCCGTCGGTCGCCTGTCGGTCCGCGTGTTCGGCCTTGGTGAAGAGGATGGACTTCTTCTCGCGCACCATCTGGGTCGCGCGCTTCAGCTCACCAATATTCTTCGTGACATCGATGAAGACGCCGGACTGGGGCGGCTCTATCTGCCGCGCGAGAGTCTCAATGCTGCCGGCATCACTTCAAGCGATCCGGCGACCGTGGTGTCCGATCCGCGCCTGCCGCAAGTGTGTGACGATATCCTGAAACAGGCGATCAGCCACTTCGTCACGTCGGACAAGATCATGGCGCGCAATTCGCGTCGTATCGTTCGCGCACCCAAGATCATGTCGAAATACTACCACGCGATCCTCAACAAGCTCGTGGAACGCGGTTTTGCGCTGCCACGGCACCCGGTCAAGCTCAGCAAGGCCGCCAAGATTTTCATTCTTATTCGGTACGCATTTATCTGATGGCAAAGAACGCTCACATCATCGGAGCCGGGGTTTCCGGCTTGTCGGCCGCGGTTCGTCTCGCGAATGCAGGCTTTCAGGTCCACGTTCACGAAGCCACGCATCAGGCCGGCGGCCGTTGCCGTTCGTACTATGACGGCGCGACGGACCTCGTCATCGACAACGGCAATCATCTGGTGCTGTCCGGTAATAGCCATGTGCGCGCCTATGCGCGGTCGATCGGCAGCGAAGCAGGTCTGGTTGGCCCGGATAGCGCGCAGTTTTCATTCGTCGATATCAAATCGGACAAGCGCTGGATGCTGGATCTCGGCAACGGCCGTTTGCCGCTATGGGTGTTCGACAAGAAGCGCCGCGTTCCTGACACCGGCATCGGCGATTATCTCGCGCTGTCTCCTGTGATCTGGGCGGGCACCGATGCGCTGGTGGGCGACACCATCACCTGCGAAGGCACGCTGTACGATCGTCTGGTCCAGCCATTGTTGCTTGCGGCGCTGAATGTTGACCCGCCAAAAGGCTCGGCAGGTTTGGCCGGCGCCATCGTCAAGGAAACGCTTCTGGCCGGCGGGCAAGCCTGCCGTCCGTTGATTGCGCGCGAAGGACTAAGCTCAGTCCTGATTGATCCCGCGCTCAAGCTGCTGCGTGAGAAGGGCGCGCGCATCAACTTCGGGCACGAGCTGCGTCAGGTGGTGATGGCCGGCGGGAAGATCTCGACCCTTGAATTTGGCGACGATGCCATAACCATCGGCCCCGACGATGTGATTGTGCTTGCGGTGCCGCCGCGTGCCGCGTCGTCGATCCTGCAGGGCTTGAAGACGCCAGCGAAATTCCGCGCCATCGTCAACGCTCACTTCCGCTATGATCCGCCGGCGGACATGCCGCCGATGATGGGCGTGATCGGCGGGCTTGTTGAATGGCTTTTCGCGTTCCCGCAGCGGCTTTCCGTGACCATCAGCGACGCCGACCGGCTGGTGAACACCCCGCGTGAGGAACTGGCGCGTGCGATCTGGCGGGACATCTGCAAGGCGGCCAATCTCGGCAACGATGTTGCGGAAGGGCCGCTTCCGCCTTGGCAGATCGTGCGGGAACGCCGGGCCACCTTCGAGGCCACCCCGGAACAAAACGCCATGCGTCCCGGGACGGTCACAGAGTGGAAAAACCTGTTTCTCGCGGGCGATTGGACTGATACGGGACTGCCTGCGACCATCGAGGGATCGATCCGATCCGGGGATCGCGCGGCCGATTTTGCGCTAAAAATGCAATAGTGGACAGACCGCTAATCATGACGTTGGACGAGCAGAAAGTGGACGCCGTGCCCATGGCGACGGCTCTCGAAGGCAGTATCGCGGCTGCCAGCCGGGCCGTGCTGAATTATCGCAAGCCGGACGGGCATTGGGTGTTCGAGCTCGAGGCCGACGCAACGATCCCGGCCGAGTATGTTTTGCTGCGGCACTATCTCGCGGAGCCGATCAACGCCGAGCTCGAGGCCAAGATCGGCAACTATCTGCGCCGCATTCAGAACGAGAACGGCGGATGGTCGCTGTTCTACGGTCATGAGTTCGATATGAGCGCCAGCGTGAAGGCTTACTTCGCGCTCAAGATGATCGGCGATTCCGTCGATGCGCCGCATATGGTTCGCGCGCGTGAGGCGATGTTGTCGCGCGGTGGCGCGGTCAAGAGCAACGTCTTTACCCGCATCATGCTGGCAATGTTCGGCGTCCTGACATGGCGCGCAGTGCCGATGATGCCCGTCGAAATCATGCTGCTGCCGCGCTGGTTTCCGTTTCATCTGACCAAGATGTCGTACTGGGCGCGCACGGTGATCGTGCCGCTCCTGGTGCTGATGCACAAGAAGCCGCTGGCGCGGAATCCGCTCGGCGTCACCGTCGACGAACTGTTCGTCGAGGACCCCAAGAGCATCGGAATGACGCCGAAGGCGGCGCATCAGAGCCAGACCTGGTTTACCGGCTTTGCAATCATCGACGCCGTGCTGCGCGTGACAGACCCGTTCTTTCCCAAGAAGAGCCGCCAGCGCGCCATCGACAAGGCTGTCGCGTTCATCACCGAACGCCTCAACGGCGTCGATGGGCTTGGCGCGATCTTCCCGGCGATGGCCAACACTGTGATGGTGTATGATCTGCTCGGTTATCCGAAGGATCATCCGCATTACGTGCTCGCGCGGCAGTCGGTTGAAAATCTGCTCGTCATCAAGGACGACGAAGCCTACTGCCAGCCCTGCGTCTCGCCGATCTGGGATACGGCTCTGACCGCTCACGCCATGATGGAAGTGGGCGGAGAGAAGGAAGTCGAATCCGCTAACGTCGCGCTTGATTGGTTGAAACCACGTCAGGTCCTCGACGTCGAGGGCGATTGGATCGAGAAGCGCCCCGGTGTGCGCCCCGGCGGCTGGGCCTTCCAGTACAACAACGCGCATTATCCGGATCTCGACGATACGGCCGTCGTGGTGATGGCCATGGATCGCGCGCGCGGCCGTGGCGCGGGCGAGAAATACGATGAAGCCATCGCGCGTGGACGTGAGTGGTTGCTTGGCCTGCAGAGCAAGGATGGCGGGTGGGCGGCGTTCGATGCCGACAATCTGGAATATTATCTGAACAATATTCCGTTCGCTGACCATGGCGCGCTGCTCGATCCGCCGACGGAGGATGTCACGGCGCGCTGCGTGTCGATGCTGGCGCAGCTTGGCGAAACAGCCGCGACGAACCCGGCGCTCGCGCGCGGCATCGAATACCTCCGCCGCACGCAATTAGCGGACGGATCATGGTTCGGGCGCTGGGGTGTCAATTACATCTATGGCACATGGTCGGTTCTGTGCGCGCTCAATGCGGCTGGGATCGCCCACGATGATCCGGTGATTCGCAAGGCGGCTGACTGGCTCGTCGCTATCCAGAATGCCGACGGCGGCTGGGGCGAGGACGGCAACAGTTACCGGCTCGATTACAAGGGCTATGAGCGTTCCGAGAGCACCGCCTCGCAAACGGCGTGGGCAACGCTGGGCTTGATGGCCGCGGGGAGGGTCGATGATTCGGCGACTCAGCGCGGAATGGCGTATTTGATCAAAATGCAGAACAAAGACGGGTTGTGGACCGAGCCGAATTACACCGGCGGCGGGTTCCCACGTGTGTTCTATTTGCGATACCACGGATATTCTAAGTTCTTCCCCCTGTGGGCGCTGGCGCGGTATCGCAACTTGCGTAATACTAATAGTCGCTTCGTGGGGATAGGAATGTGATTATAGGCGCGGGCGGGGACGCCGCACACGACGGACTGCCAGTTCTGATTGTTACTGGCCTGAAACAAGAGGCTCGCATCGCTGCCGGGCCTGGTCTCACCGTCATTTGCAGCTCCAGCAATCCAATTCAATTGCGTGAGATGATGATCTCGTTTGATCCGGCGAGCATTCGTGGGATCGTGAGTTTTGGCGTCGCGGGCGGACTTAACCCGGCGCTGAAATCAGGAGACATCGTTGTCGCGAGCGAGATCGTCACTGGTGAGGAGCGGTGGTCGACAGAGGCTGCCCTGACCGAGAACCTAATTGCGTTTCCTCTGAAGCGCCGTCGCACGCTGTCTGGCGTTCTTGCCGGCGTCGAGGAGGTCGTGACCGGTCAGGTGGGCAAGGCCGCGTTGCGGGCGACCACCGGTGCCGATGCGGTCGATATGGAGAGCCATATCGCAGCTCGTTATGCGACGGAGAATGGTCTTCCGTTCGCAGCGGTGCGCGTGATCAGCGATCCTGCGCACCGGGCGCTGCCGAAGCTCACGAAGGATGCGATCAAGCCGAACGGCAACGTCGATATGTGGAAGGTGATGCGCGGGATCGCTCGCAATCCGAAGTCGATCCCGGCGCTGATCTCGACAGGGCGCGACTTCAGCCGCGCCCTTCGTTCCTTACGCGGCTGTCGAAGCGCTCTGGGCTGACTTAGCTTCAGCCAGCTTCGCTGCCTTGGCGTCCGCCGCGCGGGCTTCGTCCGCACGGATTTCCGACAAGCGCTTCTGCACTTCCGACGAGAACACGTACTGCGCCGGGCGCTGCTTGGTGAGATCGATTTCGGTCGCCATCGGACCTTCGGTCTTGATGCCGCGGATGCCGACCCAGGCAGCCTTCAACGGATTGGAAACCGCAGCATTTGCGGCCGTCGGTTCGTAGCCGCAGTGGGCCATACAGTCGGCGCACTTCTCATACTTGCCGGTGCCGTAGGAATCCCAGTCGGTGGTGTCCATCAATTCCTTGAAGGTCTTGGTATAGCCTTCGCCGAGCAGGTAGCAGGGCTTCTGCCAGCCGAAGATGTTGCGTGCAGGCATACCCCACGGCTCGCACTCGAAGTTCTGGTTGCCGGCCAGGAAGTCGAGGAATAGGCCCGAGTGCATGAAATTCCACTTCTTGCCTTTGCCCAGCGCGAAGACCTTGCGGAAGAGCTCCTTGGTCTTCTTGCGATTGAGGAAGTGCTCCTGGTCAGGCGCGCGCTCGTAAGCGTAACCAGGTGACATCGAAACGCCGACGCCGAGCTCGGTGGTGAAGTCGAGGAATTTGGCGATCTCTTCGGCAGGATGGCCGTCGAAGATCGTCGCGTTGACGTTGACGGTGAAGCCGCGGGCCTTGGCGGCCTTGATCGCGGAGACGGCACGATCGAACACGCCCTTCTGCGACACGGCCTTGTCGTGGTGGTCCTTCAAGCCATCGAGATGGACGGAGAAGAACAGGTAAGGGGAGGGCTCGAACAGGTCGAGCTTCTTCTCGAGCAGCAGCGCGTTGGTGCAGAGCGAGACGAACTTCTTGCGCTCGACGAGGCCACGGACGATCTCGCCGATCTCCTTGTGGATCAGCGGCTCGCCGCCGGGAATCGCAACCATCGGCGCGCCGCATTCTTCGGCCGCATCCCAGCATTCCTGCGCGGTCATGCGGCGATTCAGAATCGCATCCGGATAGTCAATCTTGCCGCATCCTGCGCAGGCGAGATTGCAACGGAAGAGGGGCTCAAGCATCAGCACCAGCGGATAGCGCTTCCGGCCAAGCATTTTCTGCTTCACCAGATACGAGCCGATCTTGATCTCTTTGAAAAACGGAATGGCCATTTAAAGACTATCTTTCTTGCATCGCGGGTGTGAAGTCTGCCTGCTTCGACATCAGTTCGGCTGGCAGCCTGAATTCGATATTTTCCTCCCGCCCAGGCACGACGGACACTGTGACCGGTCCGATATTTCGCAGGGCATCGATAACGTCATCGACGAGGACTTCCGGTGCGGATGCGCCGGCAGTGATGCCGACGGTTTTCGCGTCTTTCAACCATTCGGGATTGAGTTGGCTGCCATCGGCGATCAGGTAGCTCGGGACGCCGACTTCGGTCCCGATCTCCCGGAGGCGGTTGGAATTGGAGCTGTTGGTAGCGCCAACGACCAGAATGACATCGACGAGCTTGCTGAGATCTCGTACCGAAGACTGGCGATTTTGTGTCGCGTAACAGATGTCGCGAGTGTCTGGTCCCTCGATATCCGGGAAGCGTTTTTCGAGCGCGGCGATAATATCCTTGGTGTCGTCGACACTCAGCGTGGTCTGCGTGATGTACGCCATCGGCGCATCACTCGGTAAATCAAGCGCTTCCACGTCGTCGACGCTCTGAACCAGGATCACCGGGCCTGGCACCTGTCCCATTGTGCCGACAACTTCGGGGTGACCTTCGTGCCCAATGAGCACGAGTGATCGGCCCTTGGAGACGTATCGCTTCCCTTGATTGTGAACTTTTGTGACCAGAGGGCAGGTCGCGTTCAGCACCGGAAGGCCGCGTGCGGCGGCTTCTTCCTCGACGCTCTTGGCGACACCATGAGCGCTGAAAACCGTGATGGCGTTCGCAGGCACCTCATGCAGGTCTTCGACGAAGACCGCGCCCTTGGCCTTGAGGCTTTCGACGACGTACTTGTTGTGCACGATCTCGTGACGCACGTAGACTGGCGGACCATACTTCTCAAGCGCGCGTTCGACGATCTCGATCGCACGCACGACTCCGGCGCAAAATCCGCGCGGCTGAGCCAGCAGGATTTTCATCGGACTTTGATCAGGCAAGCTGCACCGCACTGATGTTTGCTTCGCGACCCAGCGCCTCGAAGACGCGCATCACGATGCCCTTCGCATCGAGACCGGCCTTCGCATACATCGCGGCTGGGCTATCCTGATCGATGAACGTGTCCGGAAGGACCATAGAGCGAACCTTCAATCCCTTGTCCAATGCGCCATGCTCGGCGAGGGCATGCAGAACCTGCGCCCCGAAGCCGCCGATCGAGCCTTCTTCGATCGTGATGAGAACCTCGTGCTCGCGGGCGAGGCGGAGGATCAAATCCGTATCGATCGGCTTTGCAAATCTGGCATCAGCTACCGTCGTCGTTAAGCCGTGAGACTTTAGAATGTCTGCAGCCTTCAGGCATTCGGCCAGGCGGGTTCCAAGGGATACCAGCGCCACCGAGGTGCCTTCCCGAACAATTCGGCCCTTGCCGATCTCGAGCGGCACGCCAAACGCCGGAAGGTCCACGCCGACACCGTCACCGCGCGGGAACCGGAATGCCGAGGGGGCATCGTCGATGGCCGCGGCCGTGGCCACCATATGCCTTAGTTCAGCCTCGTCCGCGGCCGCCATGATGACGAAGTGTGGGAGACAGCCGAGATAGGCCAGATCGAATGAACCGGCGTGGGTCGGGCCATCGGCGCCAACCAGACCAGCACGGTCGATCGCAAAACGCACCGGCAAGCGTTGAATCGCGACGTCGTGGACCACCTGGTCGTAAGCGCGCTGCAGGAAGGTGGAGTAGATTGCGGTGAAGGGCTTCATGCCCTCTGAAGCGAGGCCGGCGGCGAACGTCACACCGTGCTGTTCGGCAATGCCGACATCGAAAGTCCGCTTTGGAAAAGCCTTGCCGAAGATATCGATGCCCGTTCCGGACGGCATCGCGGCGGTGATGGCAACGATCTTGTCGTCCTTCTCCGCTTCCTGAACGAGGGTTTCGCCGAAAACCTTGGTGTAGGAGGGGGCATTGGCCTGGGCCTTGGCCTGCTTGCCTGTCGCCACGTCAAACTTCACAACACCGTGATATTTATCGGAGGCGGCTTCCGCTGGCGTGTAGCCCTTGCCCTTTTCGGTGACGACATGAATCAGGGTCGGGCCAACCTTCGAGTCCCGAACATTCTTGAGGACGGGAAGCAGGTGATCGAGGTTGTGACCGTCGATCGGACCGACGTAATAGAAGCCTAGTTCTTCAAACAGCGTGCCGCCCGAGAGGAAACCGCGCGCGTATTCTTCAGCGCGCTGCGCGCCTTTTTCCACGAACTTCGGCAGGCGTTTGGCGACTTGCTTGCCGATTTCGCGCAGCGAGCGATATGTGTTGCCCGAAATCAGGCGCGACAAATAAGCAGACATCGCGCCGACGGGTGGGGCGATCGACATCTCGTTGTCATTGAGAATCACAATGAGGCGTGAATCCATGGCGCCGGCATTGTTCATTGCCTCGTAGGCCATGCCGGCCGACATCGCGCCGTCACCAATCACTGCGACGATATTTCGCTCCTCGCCGGCGAGATCGCGGGCGACGGCCATCCCAAGTCCTGCTGAAATGGACGTCGACGAATGCGCCGCGCCGAAACAATCATATTCGCTCTCGGCACGCTTCGTGAAACCGGAGAGACCGCCGCCTTGCCGCAACGTACGAATCCGGTCGCGCCGTTCCGTCAGAATTTTATGAGGATAGGCCTGATGTCCGACGTCCCAAATGACGCGATCTGACGGCGTATTAAAAACATGATGTATCGCCACAGTCAGTTCCACGACGCCGAGACCGGAGCCCAAGTGACCGCCAGTGACTGCGACTGCGTTGATCGTCTCGGCTCGAACCTCTGCCGCAACTTGTGGCAGATCGCTCTCTTTGAGCTTACGAAGATCAGCAGGTGATTTGATTGCGTCGAGCAACGGAGTCGATGAGGTCATACCGAGGCTTCCAGTACCATATAAGAACAAGACAGGAACGTTTTGCAGTGTAGCATTATGGCAGGTATTCAGCAGTAAATCTGAGTAACTGCTGGCGTTATGCCACTATTGTGTGACTTAAGGGCACCGTTTGAGCCCCTTACAGTTAACCGCCCATCCCCTAGGCAGTTGCCTACGCCTGAGCTGATCGCAAGAAATAGAAAGAAAAACTGTGCTGACAAGGACTATTGTATCGCTTGTTCGTTTTTGCACGCGCCACGCATGGCTGGTGCTCCTTACGGGAATTGCTTTGGCGGTTGCGGCAGGTTTTTATTCCCACCGGAACTTCGCTATCAATACCGACATAGCGAAGCTTATTTCGCCAGATTTGGATTGGCGCAAGCGGGAAGTTGACTACGAGAAGGCATTTCCTGGCCGAAACGATCTGATTCTGGCCGTTATTGAGGCTCCCACGCCTGAATTGGCCCGTCAGGCCGGCGCGGCCCTTGAACAAAAGCTTCTGCCGCAAACCGACAAGTTCATTTGGGTTCGCCAGGCCGGCAGCGGGCCGTTTTTCGATACGAACGGCCTTTTGTTCCTTCCGACCGCGGAGGTTGCCAAGCAAACCAGCCAGCTCGCCTCTGCTGCGCCCATTTTCGATATCCTGGTTGATGATCCTAGCCTCCGTGGTTTGACCGGGGTGCTCGAATTCGGGTTGGCCGGCGCCCAGCGCGGCCAGTACTCCCGCGATTCGATGGCGCGGCCTCTTAATATGGTCGCTGATACGGTCGAAAAGGTTCTAGCCAAACAGCCGGCGCCGTTTTCCTGGCGGGAAATGGCCAGCAACGAACCGCTGACGGCGTCGGACCGCCGGATACTTCTGACCATCAGGCCTGTGCTGGATTTCAATGCACTTGAGCCAGGCGGCGAGGCGACCGACGCGATTCGGAAAGCTGCGCAGGAGCTTGACTTCGCAGGAAAATACAGCGCGCGCGTCCGTTTGACCGGGCCTGTTCCAATTGCGAACGAAGAGTTTGCGACGGTTCAGGAAGGTGCCTTGGAAAACGGCATCGGAACCATTCTCATCGTGCTCTTCATCCTCTGGTGTGCGCTGAAGTCGCCCAGGATCATCGCGGCAGTTTTCATTACGCTTGCGATCGGTCTGTCGATCACCACTGCCGTTGGGCTCATGCTGGTCGGCGCACTGAATCTGATCTCCATCGCGTTCTTCGTGCTGTTCGTCGGTCTAGGCGTGGATTTCGGCATTCAATACAGCGTGCGCTACCGTGCGGAACGCCATGAACATGATGATCTGCTCGGTGCCCTGGAGAAGGCCGGTGAGAACTCAGCTGTTCCGCTGACGCTAGCCGCCGTGGCGACTGCCGCAGGTTTTCTTTCCTTCCTTCCGACCGCCTACAAGGGCGTTTCGGAACTGGGCATTATTGCCGGTGCCGGCATGATCATCGCGTTCTTTGCCGCGATTACCGTGCTTCCGGCCTTGCTCAAGCTTTTTAATCCTCCAGGTGAAGCTGAACAGCTTGGCTTTAAGTTCCTGGCTCCTGTGGACGATTTCCTCGAGCGGCACCGCGTGCCGGTTGTTGCCTGCACGCTAGGCGTCGCTGTGCTCGGCTTGCCACTGCTTTATTTCCTGCACTTCGACTTCAACCCGATCAACCTTCGCAGCCCGAAGGTGGAATCGATTGCGACTTATCTTGATCTACGGCGGGATCCGAATACTGGAACCAACGCCGTTGAAGTCATGGCGGCATCGCCTGCCGCCGCAAAGGAAATTGAAGCCCGTATGGCCAAGTTGCCTGAGGTTTCACGGACCCTTTCGCTCGACAGCTTCATTCCGGAGGACCAGCCGGCCAAGCTTGCAATCATTCGCAAGGCTGCCGCGTCGCTCGATTCAATCCTGAAGCCGGAGGCGCGGGGCGCACCGCCTTCAGACGAGGAGAATGTTACGGCGCTGAACGGTTCCGCGGAAAGCCTGCGCAAATTTGCGGGCGATGACAAAGGGCCGGGGGCCGTCGCTTCTCGCCGCCTTGCCGATGCGTTGGCCAAACTTGCGCAAGCGGACAAAGCGACGCGCGACACCGCCGAAAACGTATTCATCGCGCCCCTCAACGTCGCGCTGGATCAGGTTCGCAGCATGCTGAAAGCGCAACCGGTCAGCGCGAAAACACTGCCGCAAGACATTACCAGTGAATGGATCGCTCAAGATGGGCGCGTCCGTGTTGAAGTTCAGCCCAAGGGTGATCCGAACGACAACGACACCTTGCGGAAGTTCGCGGGGGCCGTCCTGAAGGTCGAGCCGACGGCCATCGGTGGACCAATCTCCATCCTGAAATCGGGTGACACGATCGTGTCGGCCTTCATTCAGGCCGGTGGTTGGGCGCTGTTGTCGATCGCGATTCTGCTTTGGATCGTATTACGACGTATCGGGGACGTCTTGTTGACGCTGGTGCCGCTGATCCTGGCGGGCGTTGTGACGCTTGAAATTTGCGTGCTCATCGGTCTGCCGCTGAATTTCGCGAATATCATCGCGTTGCCGCTGCTGCTCGGTATCGGCGTGGCGTTCAAGATTTACTATGTGACGGCGTGGCGGGGCGGTCAGACCAACCTGCTGCAGTCCAGCCTGACGCGGGCAATTTTCTTCAGCGCCATGACGACCGCGACGGCGTTCGGCAGCCTCTGGCTGTCGAGCCATCCCGGTACGTCGAGCATGGGCAAGCTGCTGGCGCTGTCTCTGGTGACCACGCTTGCCGCGGCGGTCTTGTTTCAGCCCGCCTTAATGGGGCGCCCCCGCGATCTCGGGAAGTAAGCAGACTTCGCTGGTCGCAGCCTCCGCGGTTGCTCCAGCTTTGCTGGTCGAGGCGGCTCCTTTGGGAGCTGCCCCCTTCGGGGCTCCCGGTGGAACGGCTGTCGCGGTTGTTTTTGAAGAAGCTGCGGGTGCCGTTGCCGTCGTTCTGGGGGCCTGCTTCGGGGCACCGGCTGCACCCGACTCGGCCGCCGGTCCGTAACTGAAGCCGGACATGCCGGGTTCAACGCGTGTCCAGGTCTGTCCACCGCACAACGGCCAGACTAAGCAACCTTCGACACGCAGCGCGTTGGCCGACTTAAGTTGGATGGTGGCGTCGTACGTCTTGCCGTTTTCGGCATTGTAGACCTTGCCTTCCCACTTTTGCTTCTCGTCCGACGCCTTCTTCAGGTTGAGAAGCACAGGCATTCCAAGCGTTGGTCGGCCTCGCTTGGCTTTGTCCGGATTCTTGCTGTCGGTGCCGCCCGGGATGGATTCCGAAGCGACGACGCCCCACAGCCTTGAATTGCAGTCGACAATTTTAATTGTCGCCTTGCCGTCTTCGTCACGCCATTCGCCCAGGGGTTCGGCGGCATTTGCCGTGGTTACGGCGGCTAGAAGAATTATTCCACTGAGGGCTGTTTTCCGCATGAATCCTCGCGTGCAGTGCAAACCGTTTAAAGCACAAGAATCGTTTGTGGTTCCAGAGTTAGACAAATGGACGCATACATTATTTTGGGTTGACTAGATGCCCAACAACCGAAGTATGTAGGCCACCATGCAGTCGAATCTAGACATTTCAGAGATGTTCGCGGACCGTCAGTTCCAGCGCAACGCCCTCCACACACGATATCTCAATGAGCAACTCGTCCGGGTTCTCAAAACCATCGGCTATGACGTCGGATTTCAACGCGGACAGGGACAATATCTCTTTGATCGTGACAATAGTCGCTATCTCGACTTGTTGAGCGGGTTTGGCGTTTTTGCTCTGGGCCGCAACCATCCGGTCGTCAAGGAAGCCCTCAAGAGCGTCCTCGACAGTGATTTGCCTAATCTTGTTCAACTCGACCTCTCCACACTGGCCGGTATTCTGGCCGAGCGGCTGATTGGGCACGTCCCGTATTTGGACAAGGTCTTTTTTGCAAATTCGGGGACGGAATGTGTCGAAGCTGCGATCAAGTTCACGCGCGCAGCGACCGGTCGTCCTGGCATTCTCTACTGTGATCATGCCTATCACGGGTTGACCTATGGATCGTTGTCGCTGACCGGCGACCGGAATTTCCGTGAGGGTTTCGGCGCTTTGTTGCCGGATTGCTCGTCTGTGCCGTTCAATGATCTCGCGGCGCTTGAAAAGGCGCTGATGTCGCGCCAGATCGCGGCCTTTATCGTCGAGCCGATTCAGGGCAAGGGCGTCAACATTCCTGATGACGGCTTTTTGTCGGGTGCCGCAGCGCTTTGTAAACGATACGGGACGATTTTCGTCGCCGACGAGATTCAGACCGGCATGGGCCGGACCGGCCGTTTCCTTGCGGTCGAGCACTGGAATGTCGAGCCGGACATGGTTCTGCTCTCCAAGTCGCTGTCCGGCGGGCACGTGCCGGTGGGCGCCGTACTGATGCGCAAAGCGATTTTCGACAAGACGTTCGATCGCATGGACCGCGCCGTCGTGCACGGTTCCACCTTCGCAAAGAACGACCTTGCCATGGCGGCGGGGATTGCGACCCTCGATGTGCTCAAAGCCGAAAAGCTGATCGAGAACGCCGCCTCGCGCGGCGCCCAGTTGCTCTCGACGCTGTCTGCAATGGTGCCTCGTTACGAATTGCTCAAGAATGTACGCGGCAAGGGTCTGATGATCGGCGTTGAGTTCGGGCCGCCGAAATCACTCGCGCTCAAGGCGTCGTGGAGCGTGCTGGAGACGGCCAGCAAGGGGCTGTTCTGTCAGTTGATCACCATTCCATTGTTCAAGGATCACAAGATCCTGACGCAGGTTGCCGGCCACGCCAGTCATACGATCAAGCTGCTGCCGCCGCTGACGATTACGGATGAAGACTGCAATTGGATTACCAGTGCCTTTGATACCGTGATTGAAAGCAGTCACCGCGTCCCCGGTGCGATCTGGTCGCTTGGGAAGACGCTGGTCGATAACGCCGCGCGAAAAACAGCATAATATAAAATAAAATTGCGCGGCTTGAGGCCGCGCAATGCATCAGATCTTCCCGTTGTCGCTGAAGCGGGTGCTTATTGTCCGTTAGCGGTCAGCACCTTGTCGCACTTCTTGCTGAGCTTCGTGCGGTAGGCCTTCAGGCATCCCAGGATCGTGAGGTCGCTCTCATTCATGACAGCGCGGCAGTAGCGGGAGACGTCCGGAGCGCAGGCCTTCTGCTCTTCGGGGGTGCCACCGCGTGCGGTGTTCTGAGCGAATGAGATGGTCGTGGCCGATACAAGCAAGGTCGCGACGAGCAGCGTTCTGAGCATTGTTGTTCCTGTTCTGGTCAAGTCGTTCGATTGGCCACAGACTATAAGTAGCTGTGGTCAGATTCCAGCCGCCAAGTCAGTCACAAGGCTTAGTACCACTAGTATTTTGCCGAGTGTGGCGTCAACGCACAGGTCATCAGCCGATTTGCGTATGCGTTGACACAAATTCTCGCCACAATTGGGGTCAGGCAGGAACCAGTGGATTTCGTCGCACCAGGAACAGTGCGACGAGCACGGTGGGAATAAGAATTGCGAGCGCAATTGTCATAATCTGCAGCTGCGAGACCGGCATGATACCGCCGCCAGGTGTCGCAAGAACAAAGCCGCCGATGATCAGCAATATGCGCAAGGGCCACTCCATGAGCCCGGCGCGCCGCAGGTCTCCGACATATGCCTGATATCCTTGGATGCCGCCGCAGATAAATAAGATTCCTACGGCGGCAAGTGCCATCAGACCAAGCGCTGCAAAGTAGGGGCTATCACCCTGCAGAACGAGGGCAGGGTTGAGTACGAAGAAGAACGGAAGGAAGTAGATAATGCTGCCGACCCACATCGATTCCCATCCAGTTTTCATTGCTGGAGATCCTGCGATACCTGCCGCAGCGAACGAAGCGATGGCCACCGGTGGCGTAATCGACGACAGCATGCCCCAATAAAAGATAAACATGTGCACGGCCATTCGGTTGAGGCCAACTTTTTCAAGGGCCGGCGCAACAAGAATGGCGAGGAAGATGTAGCAAGCCGTTGTGGTGAGCCCGAGTCCGAGGATGAGACTCGTGAAGGCGCACATGGCCAACAGAAAGAATGCATTGTCTCCCGCGATTCTGAGAAGGTCGTTCGCGAGGCTCGACACTACACCGGTCATTGAGAATGCCCCGATCAGAAGACCGCAGCCTGCGAGAATGCCTACCAACTCGACGAACGTTCGTCCGTTGACTTCGAGAAATTTATTGATTGTGGCGACGGTCCACCGCGTATCTTTGGAAAAAATCTGGTTGAGAACCAACAGCAGGGCGGTGGCGTAGAATGGCGCCTGACTTTCTCGTTTGAAATGCAGAAGCATCACGATCAGCAGCGCGATGACAAAAATGTAGTACCAGCCTTCCTTGACCGTATCCCACACCTTCGGAAGCTCTGAGCGTGGAAGGCCTTCCAGGCCATGGCGCGCCGCGTACGCGTCTACTTGCATGAACAGGCCGAAATAATAAAGCGCTGCCGGAATAATCGCGGCCATCGCAACATCGGCGTATCCGATATTGAGAAATTGCGCGATGACGAAGGCCGTTGCGCCCATAACCGGAGGCGCAAGGACCGCGCCCGTCGAGGCGCACGCCTCAATTGCCGCAGCATAAGATGCGCGGAAGCCGCTCTTCTTCATCACAGGAATCGTCATGGTCCCCGCGGTCAGCACGTTCGAAATGATCGAACCGGACATCATGCCCAGCAAGCCGCTCGCAAAGATACAGACCTTTGCCGCGCCACCGCGGAAGGTGCCGCACAATGCGAATGCGATATTGATGAAGAATTTGCCTGCACCCGTCATCATCAGGGCTGTGCCGAACACCAGGAATCCGATCACGGTATCCGCAAAGGCTTGGATCGGGATGCCCAGCAAGCTTTCGCCGGACAGCACATGATAGGCGGTGGTTTGCTCAAGCGTGAGCTCGGAGCCGCGGAATGGTCCCAACCACGACGACTCCGCGAACAATGGATAGACCGTGAACGGAAAAACGCTCAGCAACAGACTCCATCCGCCCGTCCGCCGTAGCGCTTCCATCAGCACCGCCCACATGATCAAACCGGCGATGATAACGTTTTTCGGGGCTCCATCCGATTCCCAGCCGGCTTCGGCAGCTTTCCGAATATTCAGCATCAGCCAAATCGACGCGCTAAACGTTAGCGCAAACAAGACCAAGTCGTACCAGGGAATACGATTGAGAGATGCTGTCTGGGTGCCGGGGAAGATCAGGAACGTGAATGGCAGCATCAATGCGATCAGAAGATAAAAATACTCCGTGTTGAGTTGGGTATAGCCAACAAAGAAGCGCAGCGAGAATTGCTGGTTAATGCAAAGCAGGATCGTAACGGCTGTTGCCGCGATCAGGGCCCAGCGCCAAACGCCACGTAAAGTTCGTACACGTGTAACTTCGGCTTCCTGAAGATTGCCGACACCAGCGTGCGGGTCGTCGAATACGACCTTCTTTTGGGCAGAAGGAATTTCGGCAGCCGCATTTGCGGCTGCCGATCCATTAGAGGAACCGGACGAAGCTGACATAGACTATCTCTCAAACAAGTTTAGGCGTCCGATACCAAGTGATCGGAAATCGACCGCATACACTTAGTCATCAAAGCCGTTTGGCATGTTGGCTTTTGCCAGAGCGGCCTTGCGTGCGTCCATCCAGCCCTTCAGGAATGCAGCATCATCTGATGGCGGGTTGGATTTCCCGTAGTCAGCCCATGCGGCTTTGAGAACCTGTTGGCGCTTGATGAGGTTGTTGTTGTACGCCTCGTCCTCGGCAGTCCAGTGATTAGATTCCTTGAACGCTTTCACTGCGCCGGGATGATAGGGAATGACCCACTTCATCGTCTGGCGTTTGATTTCGAGACCGGTCGCTCCAGGAGCAGAGTCCTTGTAGTTGTCGTAGCCGAGGATCATCGCTTTGGTGATCTTGTAGATGTCGTCGTCGGACTGCGTCGCGTAAGCCGTTGCGATCGGGTAGGGGTACGTCGCCAGCCGCAGCGGCTTCGATGCGTCGATGCCCGCGCCGCAGGTCACGTTGTAGGGATTGAAGAAGGCTCCAACCTTTTTAACCCGAGCCCAGGCTTCCTTGTCCTCCGGAGGAAGTTCTGGCCACGAAATGCCGCGCGGTGAGGTCTCGAGCTCCTTGCCCGGACCTGTCACGGTCGAGCCGAATGCTGCGTCGGCGTCGTTGTTGATGACGCCCTTCCACATGGCGTTGTAGCTTGCGAACTCGACGATCTTCACATCGTTCTTTGTAAGTCCCGCATAGGCAATGATGGCCGATGCATTCTGGTTGAGCGCGGGGGAACCGACGACGAAGCCAAGCCGTTTGCCGCGGAAGTCCTTCCACTCCTTCACATTGGCGTCCTTGGCCACCGCGACCGACAAACCGTTGCAGTCGACCGTGGACAGCATCATCTGGATCGCCTGAGGTCCCCATTCCTTGGCGCCGAATTCGAACACGCCTTCCTGCGCGAAGTAGCTGCCCGTTCCCATCCAGGCGACGACGGCGCGCTTGGCGCGCAGCGGGGCAAGACGCGCGACGTCATTGCCTGCAGGAAGCACGCGGACATCCGTCCCGAACTTGTCCTTCATCATCTTGCCGACGCCGACGGCGATATTGAAGCCAGAGCTGCCAGTGTCGTAAGCGGTGAATGCCATGGAAGGCGGCAGCTTGAGGTCTTGCGCGTGCGTAAGCGGAATCGCCGCTGCGCCGGCCAGGAAAATGGTCGCAACTGTCGTGACGTATCGTTTCATGGAGTTATCCCTCGCGTTCCCTAGTGCTTTCGCTGTGCGAAATGCTTTTTTAATTTTGCCGGATCATGTCACCGGGCTTCGACGAGTGCAACGCCCACCCACAAGACTATCGTTGTAGGGCGGACAGTTTGCCGCGGCACAACATGATCGTACGGAATCATGCTTCGATCACGGCGATGGTCTGGCCCTCGGCCACGACATCATCGATCGTCACGAGTATCGATTTGATGCGTCCATCTGCGGGCGAGGGCACCGGAATTTCCATCTTCATGGCTTCGACGATGGCAATGTCATCGCCATGTTCGACGCTTCCGCCGACAGCAACGGAAATTGCGCAGATTCGTCCTGCCACTTCGGTCGTGATTTTGACGTCCATCTCGCTCCCCAATTGTCCGTTGCGCATTGGGCATGTTCGGTCTGCGCGTGCGGCTTCTTTATTGTGAGGCAGGATTGCCCGGGGTAGCCTGTTCCGCAAGAGAAAATTGCATTCACAAAACAAGGTGCACGCAATGCACCGCGACAGGAGTTGAAATGAGTTGGAAGCCTGAACTTGATGAACTCGCACGGCGTGAAGCGTTCGCCCGGGCGATGGGTGGTGCCGACAAGGTCAAGCGGCAACACGATCAGGGCAGGCTGACGGTTCGCGAGCGAATCGACAAGCTCATCGATCAGAAAAGTTTCCATGAAGTCGGCGCGATTTCCGGCATCGCGGAATATGAGACCAACGGCGAACTGAAATCGCTGACACCGGCAAACTGTGTTTTCGGTCGCGGCAAAGTTGATGGTCGCCCGGTTGTTGTCGTCGGCGACGACTTCACGGTCCGTGGCGGGTCGGCGGACGCATCGATTTCTGCGAAGCCCTTGATGGCCGAGCAGATGGCGCACGATTTTCGTCTTCCCATCATCCGGGTGATCGAGGGATCCGGCGGCGGCGGATCGGTAAAGACCATCGAAACCAAGGGTGCCGCCAATTTGCCCGGCGGCGTCGGCGGGACAGAGTGGTATTGGTATACGACAGCGAATATGGCCCGCGTGCCTGCCGTCGGTCTTGGATTGGGATCGGTCGCAGGTCTCGGCGCTGCACGTCTCGCCGCCAGCCACTACTCGGTGATGACGAAATCATCGGCGATGTTTGTTGCCGGTCCTCCGGTGGTGGCACGTCTCGGACAGACGCTCGAAAAGCAGGAACTGGGTGGCTGGCAAATTCAGACCAAAGCCGGCGCGGTTGATCATGCTGTCGACACGGAAGAAGAAGCGTTCGCGTGTGCGCGACGGTTTTTGTCGTACTTGCCGTCCTCGGTCTACGATCTGCCGCCGACAATCGCCTGCGACGATGATCCTGAGCGCGAGGATGAATCCCTGCTGAGTATCGTGCCGCGCAATCGCCGGCAGATCTACAAGATGCGTCCCATCATCGAGTCCGTGGTCGATCGAGGCTCGTTCTTCGAGATGAGTCAGAACTTCGGTCGCTCGATCATTGCAGGCCTTGCACGATTGCAGGGCCGGGCGGTGCTGGTGCTGGCCAGTGACCCTTATATTTACGGTGGGTCATGGACGGCGGATGCCTGTCAGAAGGTCGTGCGCTACGTCGACCTTGCTGAAACATTTCATCTGCCTGTCGTATATCTGATGGATTGCCCTGGTTTCATGATCGGGCTTGATGCGGAAAAGTCAGCGACGATCCGTCACGGTGTTCGGGCAATGGCCGCCGTGAACCAGACGACTGTGCCCTGGTGCACGATCATCGTTCGTAACTCGTTCGGCGTAGCGGGCGTCGTGCACCAACCGGCTGGTCGGTTCTCGATGCGGTATGCCTGGCCGTCAGGCTATTGGGGCTCGTTGCCCTTGGAAGGTGGCATCGAAGCCGCTTACCGCGCCGATATCGATGCTGCAGAGGATCCGAAGGCAAAGCTTCTCGAGATCGAGGATCGTCTCAACAAATTACGCTCTCCGTTCCGCTCGGCCGAAAAGTTCTGGGTCGAGGAAATCGTCGACCCGCGCAGGACGCGATCGTTACTGTGTGAGTTCGCGCGTCTTGCGGAGCCGTTGCGGACACCGGGGCCTGCCGCGATAGCGATGCGGCCGTAAGGTTTTAGCGGCGGGAATCCTCGATGATCATTGTCGCGCCTTTCTCGGCAATCATCGCCGTGGGCGTATTGGTGTTGCCCGACGTGATCGTCGGCATGATCGATGCGTCCACCACGCGCAGGCCCGCGATCCCGTGAAGGCGCAAGCGTTCGTCGACAACCGCCATGGGATCGGTTGATGCCCCCATCTTCGCCGTTCCGACCGGATGAAAGATGGTGGTGCCGATATTGCCGGCGGCCTTGGCCAGCGAGGCATCGTCATCGCCAACGGTTGGGCCGGGGAGATATTCCTGCGGATGATAGGCTGAAAGCGCGTGCTGCTTCATCAGCTTGCGCGTGACACGAATGGCGTCAGCTGCAACCTGGCAGTCTTCAGCGGTCGCGAGATAGTTCGGCGCGATCTGCGGAGCCTGGTCGGGTGCGTTTGATTTGATGCGGATGGTGCCGCGTGAGGTCGGGCGCAGATTACACGCTGCAACCGTAATCGCCGAAAAGCGGTGCAGCGGCTCGCCAAATTTGTCGAGGGACAACGGCTGGATATGAAATTGAATATTGGCGCGCTCCTGGCGCTCGTCGGAGCGGGTGAAGATGCCGAGCTGGGACGGCGCCATGGTCAGTGGCCCGCGTCGCCGCAACAGATAGTCGACGCCCATCCAGCCCCGTTTGAGCAGATTGTAGTAAGTCTCGTTCAGCGTTTGCACGCCCTCGACTTTGTAGATGGCGCGTTGCTGTAGATGGTCTTGCAGGTTGCGGCCGACGCCCTGGCGGTCAAGAACGGTCTCGATGCCGAGCGGAGACAGCCATTCCTGCGGACCGATCCCCGAGCGGTGGAGTACCTGCACTGATCCGACCGAACCCGAGCACAGGATGACTTCGCCCTTGGTCCGCGCCTCGATGGTCTCGCCGCCTTGATTGAATTTGACGCCGACGGCACGGCCATTCTCGACGATCAGCCGGTCGACCAGGACGTCCGTTTCCAGACGCAGGTTGGGGCGCGACAGGGCAGGCTTCAAAAATCCCCGAGCCGACGACCAGCGGCGCCCGCGCTTCTGGTTGACGTGAAAATATCCGATGCCTTCGTTGTTGCCGGTGTTGAAATCGGCAATCTTGCGGATTCCCATTTCGCTGGCGGCATCGGCGACAGCGTCGAGAACCTTCCAGGAGAGGCGCGGCGCCTCGATGCGCCAGCCGCCGCCGACGCCGTGATGCTCACTTTCGCCGAGAAAATGATCTTCGAGCCTCTTGAACGCCGGCAGCACGTCATCCCAGCCCCATCCGGTCAGGCCAAGTTGTCGCCAGTGATCGTAATCCGCGGCTTGTCCACGCATGGAGATCATGGCGTTGATCGCGGACGACCCGCCGATCACCTTGCCGCGGGGGTAGGCCAATGCGCGGCCGTTGAGGCCGGGCTCAGGCTCGGTCTTGAACATCCAGTCCGAGCGCGGATTGCCAATGGCGAACAGATAGCCAACCGGGATGTGAAACCAGATCCAGTTGTCCATACCGCCGGCTTCGAGGATCAGGACCCGCTTGCTGGCATCGGCCGAGAGGCGGTTGGCAACGATGCAACCCGCCGTGCCAGCGCCAACAACAAT
This sequence comes from Bradyrhizobium sp. SYSU BS000235, assembly GCF_049747295.1. NCBI lineage: Bacteria > Pseudomonadati > Pseudomonadota > Alphaproteobacteria > Hyphomicrobiales > Nitrobacteraceae > Bradyrhizobium > Bradyrhizobium sp. SYSU BS000235. Next base: position 345,268 of record NZ_JBMHJM010000001.1, on the reverse strand, counting down.
GTAATCGAAATCTCCCTCGAGGCGTTTCGCCATATTCTGTCCTGCATCTCTTATTCGGTTTCTTGAACAGTTTATGACCTCAGCAGGCCCTCGCTGTACAGTCCGAACCTGTGCAATTCCACTTTGCGCAGATATTGGGTCTGTCGCACGCGCATGGTAGCTTTATTGTCCCTGATCCGATCGAGAGGTTTCCATCGTGCCCATCGTCAACCGCGTCGCCGATCTGCAAGCTGATATCATGGGCTGGCGCCGCGATCTGCATGCGCATCCCGAACTCATGTACGACGTGCACCGCACGGCAGCCTTCGTTGCCGATCGCCTGCGCGAATTTGGCTGCGACGAGGTTGCAACCGGTTTGGGGCGCACCGGCGTGGTCGGCGTGATCAAAGGGCGTAAGCCCGCGAATGGCGGCCTGAAGGCGATTGGACTGCGCGCGGATATGGACGCGCTGCCAATCGAGGAGGAAACCGGGGTCGAGTACCAATCGACCGTGCCCGGCAAAATGCACGCCTGCGGCCATGATGGCCACACGGCGATGCTGCTCGGCGCCGCGCGTTATCTGGCGGAGACGCGCAATTTCGCCGGCGACGCGGTGGTGATTTTTCAGCCGGCGGAAGAGGGCGGTGCCGGTGCCGCCGCGATGATCAAGGACGGTCTGATGGACCGTTTCAATGTCGAACAGGTCTATGGCATGCACAACAGTCCCGGCATGGCGGTCGGCACGTTTGCGACACGTGTGGGCCCAACCATGGCGGCGACCGATCACGTCAACATCTCCATCGAAGGTGTTGGTGGCCACGCCGCGCGTCCGCACAAGAGCATCGACTCGGTGTTGGTGGGGGCTCAGCTCATTACGGCGCTGCAATCGGTGGTGTCGCGCAGCGTCGATCCACTGGACGCCGCAGTGCTTTCGATCTGTGAGTTTCACGCCGGCAATGCGCGCAACGTCATTCCGCAGACTGCGGAACTCAAAGGAACGGTTCGATCGTTGACGCCTGAAGTCAGGGATTTGGTTGAACAGCGCGTTCGCGAGGTGGTTGCAGGTGTTGCGCAGCTTTCCGGCGCCAAGATCACCCTCGACTATGAGCGAAGCTATCCGGTGCTGGTCAATCATGCCGCTGAAACCGATATCGCCGCGCGCGTAGCCACGGAGATCGTCGGTGAGGACAAGGTCAGCACCGACATTCCGCCGGTGATGGGCGCCGAGGACTTCGCTTATATGGTGGAAGCTCGGCCTGGCGCTTTCATCTTCATCGGGAACGGTGACAGCGCCGGCCTGCATCACCCGGCTTACAATTTTAACGACGATGCCATCGTGTACGGTTCGTCCTACTGGATCAAGCTGGTCGAGACGCAGCTCGCGGGCTGAGTCTGTCGTCTGCTTGTGATCAGGCGGCGTGGCGTCTGCGTAAGAAGGATGCCGCGATCTTGAGGTCCTCCACGAACGCTTCGTATTCGCGTTCCTTGGCATCGGCATCAGGCAGGCGCAGCAGATAGGACGGGTGAACCGTCACCAGTGCCTTGGCGTCTTCCAGGTCGATCAAATGGCCGCGGTTCTTGCCGATCGGCGTGATCTTGCCGAACACGCTTTGCGCCGCGGTCGCTCCCATGGCCACCACGAGCAGCGGCTTGATCACGGCCCGTTCGCGCTCATACCACTGCCGGCAAGCCTTGATCTCGGGCGTGCTCGGCTTTTGGTGCAGCCGGATCTTGCCGCGCGGCACGAACTTGAAATGTTTCACCGCATTGGTGACGTAGACTTTGTCTCGCTCGATGCCGGCATCTTCCAGGGCGCGGTTGAGGACCTGACCTGCCGGCCCCACAAACGGCTTGCCCGCCAGATCTTCCTTGTCGCCCGGCTGCTCGCCCACCAGCATGATCGGTGCGTGGCGAGGGCCTTCGCCGAACACGGTCTGGGTTGCATCCTTCCAGAGGTGGCAGGCGCGGCAATCGGCGGCTTCTGCCCGCAGCGCTGTCAGATTGTCTTGCGCCGGATGCTTGGCCATTGGAACTTCTTTTCGCTGTTGAGAGGGCCGTGGCTCAGGGGCGTCGCGTGCGATCATCGCCTGCGTCGTGCGTGACGCCTTTTGGATCAACGGATCAATCAGCGAAGCCTCGGGAAGGTTCCGCCAGTATTTCCGCGGCATCTCAGTCTGCATGGCTTTGATCTTCAATCGCGCGGGATTGAAAATGCTGGCGTAATAAGTGCGCCAAATGTCTTCGAGCGGATCGCTCGACGGCGCATCGGTTTTTCTCGCGCCTTCCGTGAAGATGGTCCGGTGACCATCCCAGTGGGCACAGCGCTCTGGCGTCAGGATGGACCAGGGAATATCGCAGAAGCGTCGTTCGAAGAACGGAGCGGCGAGCTCGACAATATGATGGGTGGGCTCGAACCACGCGACAAAGCGGCTGTCGCGACCGTCGCCGAATTCCCGGAAGCGAACAAAGGCATGCATCTTGTGCTCATCGCGGCGAACATCTTTCACCAGCGATCGCAGGCGGGACATATCAGCATCCGTGGAGACCTCAAGTAGATCGGGGCATCGGCGCAGGCGCCAGAGCACTCGGTAAAGCAGGCCAAACCGGTCAGGCGTTTGATGGAGGATGGCGGTCTGGGCAAGCTCAACAAAGGCGGCAGGCACGTTGAAGGTTGCACCCTGTTCAATCTCGGGGAGGCGCGTAGGTTGAAACAGGCTGAGGTCCTGGTTTGCAACGCTCCAGGTGACGTCTTCTGGAGCCACGTTGTTCAGCGCGAGGGCGCGTGCAGCTTCACGCCAGCCCTGAAAATCGATGTCATGATTGAGAGCGATCACGTGCAATGTCAGAATCCGAATCCGAGTTGCGTTGCCCGCGGACGAAACAATTCGACGAGCCGCTTGCTATCGAGCAAAGACGCCGCAGGCCTGTGATCAGCGAGAAGGATGAAAGGGAGAGCCTTGTTCCGCGGAACGTTCAGCCGTGCGAGATCAGCCGCGCGGAGATGTGTAAACCGGCGCGCGGTCATGATGCGGTCGACGGTTTTGACTCCGAAGCCCGGCACGCGTAGCAGATCTTCACGGCTTGCACGATTGACATCGAGCGGGAAACGGTCGCGGTGGCGAAGCGCCCAGGCCAGTTTCGGATCGATGTCGAGCGGCAGCATGCCGCCTTCGAGCGGATTGGTGATCTCGCCGATGTCGAAGCCATAAAAGCGCATCAGCCAGTCGGCCTGATAGAGCCGGTGCTCGCGAACCAGAGGTGGAGCCTGTAACGGAAGGCCACGGCTTGCGTCCGGGATCGGACTGAAGGCTGAATAATAGACGCGCTTGAGTTGATACGAACTGTAGAGATTGGCGCTGGTCTCGAGGATCGTTTGATCGTTCGAGCTATCGGCGCCGATAATCATCTGCGTGCTTTGACCCGCCGGTGCAAAGCGCTGGGCATGCTTGCTCGACTTATTCTCTTTCGCCTCGTCGAGTTTGAGCCGCAGCCGTCCCATGGTGCGGCGGATGGCGCGCACGTCTTTCTCCGGCGCAAGCTTTGTCAAACTGGTTTCGGTCGGAACCTCGATGTTGATGCTGAGACGGTCAGCGTACTTGCCGGCTTCCGCGATCAAAGCGTCATCAGCTTCAGGGATTGTCTTGAGGTGAATGTAGCCGCGGAAGTGATGATCCTCACGCAGGCTCTTCGCCACCCGCACAACCTGCTCCATGGTGTAGTTGGGGCTGCGGATGATGCCGGAGGAGAGAAACAGGCCCTCGATGTAATTGCGGCGATAGAAGTCCAGCGTCAGTTTGACCGCTTCCTCGACCGTAAACCGCGCGCGTTGCACATTCGAGGAGGCGCGATTGATGCAGTAAAGGCAGTCGTAGTTGCAGGCGTTGGTGAGAAGGATTTTCAGCAGCGAAATGCACCGGCCGTCCGGCGCATAAGAATGACAAATGCCCATGCCCGCGTCGGTCGATCCCATGCCTTTGCCGTCGCGGCTGTCCCGCGTTTCGGTTCCACTGGAGGCGCAGGAGGCGTCGTACTTGGCGGCATCCGCCAAAATGGCCAGTTTTGCTTGCACATCCATTCCTGATCTCTTTGTTTTGACTACCGAAAATGAACCGGTTGACTCATCCCCGGCTCTTAGCTTTATATTAGAACATATCATGAACAAATAAGCCCGTCATTCGTTCAATCGGCGGTGACGATTTTCAAATGTCAGGAGCGGCGCATGACCAGCGCACGCATGAGCACACTCGCGTCTCTGCGAAAGACCATCGGCCGTCTCGAAGGCGAAACGGACGGCTTGGTGCGCGTGGCGTTGGGTCATACCGATGCGGATGCAATGCTTCAGGGAGGTCTGGTGCGCGGTGCGCTGCATGAGGTGTTCGCCGAAGGCGGGCGCAACGCAACGGCGGCGACCGGCTTCATTGCAGGGCTTGCTCATCGCCTGGCGGGACGACGGCCGCTGCTCTGGGTGCGGCAGGATTTTGCGGAGATCGAATCCGGTGCGTTGTCGCTGGGAGGCTTGGCTGCGCTGGGCCTGGACCCGCGCTTGCTGGTCGTCGTCAGGGCTGGGGATGCAGAAAACGCGTTGCGTGTCACGGCCGATGCGCTTGCGTGTGATGCCCTCGGCGCGGTTGTCCTCGATGTCTGGGGCGAGGTGCGTCAGTTTGATCTGGTTGCGAGCCGCAAGCTGACGCTCACCGCACGGACATCAAACGTCACATGCCTTGTGCTGCGCACGGCGGCCATGCCTGCGACCAGCACGGCGGAAACGCGCTGGCTGGTGCGTGGCGTGCCGTCGCCGATGGCAACCGAAGCATGGGGCGCGCCGATACTTGATGCCGAACTTGTTCGCAATCGTCACGGCCAGACCGGACGATGGATCATGGAGTGGAAATGTGATGAGGGCCTCTTCCGTGAACAGGCGTCGTATTCTCAGCCTGTGGCTGCCGCGCCTGCCTACCGACAGGTTGAAACGGCTGCCAGGCGGCGTGCTGGATGATGATCGTCCCTGCGTCGTTGTTGGCAAGCTCAACAACGCCCTGCAGGTCAGAGCGCTGAACGACGCAGCCGCGCGTATCGGGCTTGAAGAGGGCCTGCCGCTCGCCAATGCACGCGCGATCGATCCTGACGTGCAGGTCTTTGATCTCGACGAGACTGCGGATGCCAGATTGCTGGAAGACATTGCCGATTGGTGTGATCGGTTTACACCACTGGTGGCGCTGGATCCGCCGTTTGGCCTGTTTCTCGACATCAGCGGATGTGCGCATCTGTTCGGTGGCGAAGCCGCCATGCTGCGCACCATCTGCACCTCGTTCCAGCAGCAAGACTTTATCATCAATGCAGCGATTGCCGGAACGGCGGTCTGCGCCCGCACGCTGACGCAGGCCGCGCGAACCTGTATCGTTGAGGATGGCAAAGAGGCTGAGGCGGTCAGTGCGCTGTCGGTGTTTGCTCTCCGCGCCGATGATGCCATCACGCGAGGGCTGCGACGTGCCGGGCTCAAGACCATTGGTGATGTGGCGTCGCGCGCCCCGCATGAGCTGAGCGCACGTTTCGGTGCGGCTTTCACGGATCTTTTGCAGCAGGCCTTAGGGCAGGGCGACGCGCCGATCTCGCCGCGCAAGCCCTTGCCTGATTTCGTGGTCGAGAGGCGCTTTGCAGAGCCCGTTGCCACCGATGGCGTGATTGCATCTGTTCTATCGAACCTCGCCGAGATGCTGGTCCAAGCGATGGACAAGCAAGGCAAGGGGGCGCGCCGGCTGGAGGCGAGCTTCTTCCGCACCGATGGCGTGGTGCGCATCATCGCAGTGGATGCAGGACGTCCCGTAACCAAAGCAGCGATGATGAACCGTCTGTTCCGCGAGCGGCTGGATGCCTTGGCGGATCCGCTCGATCCTGGGTTTGGTTTCGATCTCATCCGTCTGTCTGCGAGCCATGTTGAAATTGTCGTGCAAGAGCAGCGTGATTTCGACACGCGTGTTCAAGAGAACGACGAAGTTGCGGCGCTGATCGACCGTATATCGGCACGTATCGGTAGCCAGCGTGTCGTGGTGCATCTGCCGCAGGACACGCATATTCCTGAACATGCGGAAATGGCTTTACCTGCGCAGCAGCACCTGACGGCGGCCTCTATCGCGGAATGGCCCGCGCGCGTGGAGGGCGAGCCACCGCTGCGTCCGTTACGGTTATTTGAAAAACCAGAACCTATCGATGCGCCTTTTGCGACTGTGCCGGATGGTCCGCCGCGCCGCTTCATCTGGCGTCGTGCCACCCACACGGTGGTAAGGGTGGAAGGTCCTGAGCGCATCGCCATGGAATGGTGGCAGCACGAGGGGGAAGCTTTGACGCGCGATTATTTCCGGGTCGAGGATGAGGAGGGGCTGCGTTTCTGGATTTATCGCGATGGGCTTTATAACGAGATCGCCACACCGGATAGCGAGACCGCCCCGGAAAAGAATAAGCCCGTTTCGCCGAAATGGTTCATGCATGGATTGTTCGCATGACGGCTTATGCGGAAATCGGCATCACCACCAATTTTTCGTTCCTGCGCGGCGGATCGCATCCGCAGGATTATGTCCATGAAGCCAGCGACCTTGGAATTCCCGTCATTGGCATTGCCGACCGCAACACGCTGGCAGGCGTGGTCCGTGCCTACACCGAGTTGAGCAATCCAGAGGTTGAACATAAGCCGAAATTGTTGATCGGTTCGCGTCTCGTGTTCATGGACGGGACGCCGGACATTCTTGTCTATCCGCGTGATCGCGCGGCTTATGGTCGCCTCTGTCAGTTGCTGACTGTCGGCAAACGAAGGGCGGATAAAGGCGAATGCGAGCTTTATCTCGGCGACTTGCTGGAATTTTCCGAAGGCCAGCTTTTGGTTCTGACGTTGCCGCATCACTTCGATGTCGCGCAGACGCTGAAAACCCTCGATCGGTTAAAGCGCAGCGGTGCGGATGGAGTATGGTTGGCTGCAAGCCTGATTTATCGCGGTGATGACAAGCGGCGTCTGGCAAGGCTGCAGCGGATCGCCGCCACGGCGCGTGTGCCGCTGCTCGCAACCAACGAAGTCCTTTATCACAATCCAGCACGTAGACCGTTGCAGGACGTGCTGACGTGCATTCTCGAAAAAACCACCATCCATGCCATTGGCAAAAAGCTTCAAGCCAATGCCGAGCGCCATATGAAGTCAGGGGCGGAGATGGCGCGGTTGTTCCGCGATGCGCCGGAAGCGATCGAAGAGACCATGCGTTTCTCCGATCGCATCAACTTCACGCTTGAAGAATTGAAATACCAGTATCCTGATGAGCCGGTGCCACCCGGTAAGACGGCACAGCAGCATCTTGAAGATCTGACCCGGGAAGGCGCCCAAACCTATTATGGCGAAAAAACTCCACCTGATGTGCAGAAAGCCCTGGAGAAAGAACTCGCGCTGATCCGCAAGCTCGACTACGCGCATTACTTTCTCACCGTGCATGACATCGTGCGTCACGCCCGCAACGAAGGCATTCTGTGTCAGGGGCGGGGATCGGCAGCAAATTCTGCCGTGTGCTATGTGCTTGGGATCACCTCTGTCGATCCAACCAAGGTTGATCTGCTGTTCGAGCGCTTCCTCTCGGAAGAACGTCGAGAGCCTCCCGATATCGATGTCGATTTCGAGCACTCACGTCGTGAGGAGGTGATGCAATACGTCTACAAACGTTATGGGCGTCACCGCGCGGCGATTGTCGCGACTGTCATTCATTACCGCCCGCGCAGCGCCATCCGTGATGTCGGCAAAGCGCTCGGCCTGACCGAAGACGTGACCGCTGCTTTGGCCGATACGGTGTGGGGAAGCTGGGGCTCAGGTCTTAGTGAGATGCAGGTCAAACAGGCCGGGTTCGATCCCAGCAATCCGATGATCTACCGCGCCGTCGAACTTGCGACCGAGTTGATCGAATTTCCGCGTCATCTGTCACAGCATGTGGGAGGCTATGTGCTGACGCAGGATCGGCTCGATACTTATGTGCCGATCGGCAATGCCGCGATGGATGATCGCACCTTCATCGAGTGGGACAAGGATGACATCGACTCACTGAAGATGATGAAGGTCGATGTATTGGCGCTCGGCATGCTGACCTGTATTCGCAAATGTTTTGATCTGATCGCGGATCACAAAGGCAAACGATGGGAACTAGCGACGCTGCCGTCTGAGGAGCCTGAAGTTTACGACATGCTTTGTAAGGGTGAGTCTCTTGGCGTGTTCCAGGTCGAGAGCCGCGCACAAATGAACATGCTGCCGCGCCTCAAGCCACGCGAATTTTATGATCTGGTAATTGAGGTTGCCATTGTCCGGCCGGGCCCAATCCAGGGCAACATGGTTCATCCCTATCTGAAGCGGCGAAATGGATATGAGCAGGTAACGTATCCATCACCGGCACCCGAACACGGTGAACGAGATGAGCTCAAGAAAGTTCTGAGTAAAACAATGGGTGTGCCGCTTTTCCAGGAGCAGGCAATGCGCATTGCCATCGAGGCTGCAAAATTTACAGCTGATGAAGCCAATGGATTGCGGCGTGCCATGGCGACATTCCGCAATGTCGGTACCATCCATAAATTCGAAGATAAGATGGTCGGAAATATGATCGCACGTGGCTACGATCCCGGCTTTGCCAAAAGCTGCTTCGATCAGATCAAAGGTTTCGGAAGTTACGGTTTCCCCGAAAGCCATGCCGCGAGCTTTGCCCAGCTTGTCTATGTCTCCTCATGGCTCAAGTGCTTTCATCCCGATGCATTTTGTTGCGGGTTGCTGAATTCGCAGCCGATGGGCTTCTACGCGCCGGCACAGATTGTCGGCGATGCGCGCAAGAATAAGGTTGAAGTTCGTGAGGTCGATGTGTCCCACAGCTTTGGTCAGAATACGCTCGAAGAGAAAAGCGGCGAACACAATGCGGTGCGCCTCGGTTTTCGCCAGATCGATGGTTTCGAGGTGTTTGATGTCGATGACAGGCTTCCCGAGAAATTCGGCAAGGCTCTCAAGAAGCCTCGCAAGGACTATTGGGATCAGCGCATTGTCGATGCCCGGGCGCGAAAGGAATTCACGTCACTGGAGGATTTCGCGCGGGAAACCGGCCTTCCGAAGCGTGCCCTGATTGCGCTTGCGGATGCCGATGCATTTCGTTCGCTCGGTCTCGATCGTCGTGAGGCTCTGTGGACGGTGCGGCGATTGCCTGATGACGTTCCGTTGCCGCTGTTTGCGGCGGCGACGGCGCGTGAGCAGCCGGACGAAGGGGCGAAACCGTTGCCCGCCATGCCGCTGCCGGAACAGGTGGTGGCGGACTATCAGACCATCCGCCTCTCGCTCAAGGGACACCCGATGGAATTCCTGCGGCCGATGTTCACAAAGGAAGGTGTGATCTCTTGCCAAGGCGTGACCCATGCCAATGATAAACGCCGTGTCAAATGTGCCGGCGTGGTGCTGGTGCGGCAGCGTCCCGGCAGCTCCAAGGGAGTTATTTTCATGACTTTGGAGGATGAAACCGGCATCGCCAATATCGTGGTCTGGCCAAAGATCATGGAGACCTTCCGCAAGGAGGTGATGGGCTCTCGATTGATCGAAATCGAAGGGGTTATTCAAAGCAGCCCGGAGAAGGTCGTCCATCTGGTGGCGGAGCGGTTGATTGATCGGTCGTATGACCTGCAACAGCTCGCCAACGATGCGCTCAGCCGTAAACCGATTGTGCCGAACGGGGCCGACGTCATCGAACCGCTTGACAATGAATTGCCTGCGCGCTCGGACATGCCGGCTCACAAGATGCGCCATCCGCGCAATGTACGTATTCTTCCACGGTCGAGAGATTTTCACTGAGGTCGCTTGATGTGCAGGAACTTCGGCGCAATGTTTCGGCGTCAATCTGCCGGAGGCGCTGATGCAATCGACCCGCGATATTCTTGCCGATCTCTGGACGCTTGGTGGGGGCGATCCATCCGCACTCGATGCCGTGACGCTGACCGGGCAGGAGCCTGTGCTCCCGTCATCCTTTCGCGTCGGGGCAGCGGCGCAGGTCACCATCGCAGCAGCCGGCCTTGCCGCGGCCGAGATATGGAAAGCACGTAGCGGGGAAAGACAGAGGGTCTCCGTCGATATGCTCCATGCTGCCGTGGAATGCCGCAGCGAGCGCTATCTTCGTGTCGATGATAAGCCGCCTCCACCGGCGTGGGATCCGACCGCAGGCATCTACAAAACCGGTGATGGCCGTTATGTCCGACTTCACACAAATTTCCCGCATCATCGCGACAATATCTGCAAGGTGCTGGCTTGCAAGCCGGAGCGCGACGACGTGCAGCGGGCCTTAATGCAATGGAAGGCTGACGATTTCGAAACGGCGGCCTATGCCGGCGGTTGCGTGGTCTCGATGATGCGCACCCACGATGAATGGCTCGCACATCCGCAAGCCAAGGCACTGGAGCAGTTGCCGCTACTCACCATCGAGAAGATCGGCGAGGCCGCGCCGAAGCCATGGCCGACAGGTCATCGTCCATTGGCGGGATTGCGTGTGCTCGATCTGTCGCGCGTCATTGCAGGCCCTGTGGCGGGCCGCACCTGGGCCGCGCACGGGGCGGACGTCATGCTGATGTCTTCGCCCCATCTTCCATCGATCCCCTGGCTGGTGATCGATACCGGGCGCGGCAAGCTGTCGAGCTTCGCCGATCTCAAAACGGAGCGGGGGCGCGACACGTTGCGGGGCCTGTTAGCGGGCGCCGACATCTTCTCGCAGGGCTATCGCTCGCAATCGATCGGGGCCCTTGGCTTTTCACCTGAGGATGCCGCGCAGATAAACCCCGGCATCATTTACGTATCGCTGTCTGCCTATGGCCACGTCGGTCCCTGGGCGGGCCGTCGAGGCTTCGATTCGCTGGTTCAGACTTCGACCGGTTTCAACCATGCCGAGGGGCAGGCGGCTGGTGTTGAAGGGCCAAAGGAATTGCCGATGCAGATCCTCGATCATGCAACCGGTTATCTGATGGCGTTCGGGGCAATGATGGCGCGGCTGCGGCAGGCGCATGAGGGCGGCAGCTGGCACGTCCGGGTCTCGCTGGCTCAGACCGGCCGTTGGCTCTGGAATCTCGGGCGGCTCGATGGCGGACTTGGAAGCACCGATATCAAGGGTGAGGCGGTTGCGCCATTTCTTGAGGACAGCCCGTCCGGTTTCGGAAAGCTGCGGGCCATTCGCCATTCAGCGGTACTTTCGACGACACCTCCGAGTTGGTCCCATCCCGCAGTGCAACTGGGAGCTAGCCCCCTAGCGTGGCCGGAAACCGGCATTAACTGAAAAAAATATCCGTTCCGCGGTTTTTGATTGTCCTAATCTGCAAAGTAGCACTATTAGCGGATTGGCTGCGTCAGCCTGCCGCAGGAACAATTTTGCATGACCAAAGAAAACTCCGAACAGGGCGGCTTTCCTGCCGTATTTCAGAGCCTTGCCCGGCGGCGCTTAGCTGTTGGTGCAGGGCTGCTGGTGCTCGCGGGCGCTGCCGCCTTCGGTCTGACGCGCAACGGAGCCCCGGAAAAGGACAGTTCCGAGATTTCGAGCCAGTCGCGGAAAAGCCTTTTTCGCTACACGCCGACGCCGACCGAGCTTGCCACCCTGACCATCCAGCCCGTGAGCGAGCACGTCTTCAGGGCTGAGCATACGACAGAGGGCAAGATCGCGGTTGATGAGGACCGCTCAACGCCGGTGTTCTCGCCGTATGCAGGCCGGGTCACGAAGCTGCTGGCGCGACCGGGTGATAAGGTCACCCAGGGGCAGCCCCTGTTCGTGATTGAAGCAGCTGATACCGTGCAGGCCCAGAACGACTTCATCACAGCGGCGACGGCACTCAACAAGGCGAAGTCGCAACTCGAGCTGGCGCAGATCCAGGACAAGCGGGCCCACGATCTCTATGAGGGTAAGGCTGCGCCGCTCAAGGATTACCAGCAATCGCAGGCGGCGCTTGTATCCGCCCAGAACGACATGCGCTCATCGGAGACCGCGCTTGAAGCCGCGCGCAATCGCTTGCGCATACTTGGCCTCACAGACGAGGCGATTACCACCTTCCAGGAGAAGGGCCGTATCAATCCGGAAACGACGATCTATTCGCCGATTACCGGCACGGTGGTCCAGCGGAAGATCGGCCCTGGTCAATACGTCAATGCCGGTGCCAGCGATCCGGTATTTGTGATCGGCGATCTTTCGACCGTATGGCTCACGGCGTTCGTTCGCGAAACCGAAGCCCCGGCCATTGAGGTGGGGCAGGAGATCACCTTCAGCGTTCTTGCACTCCCCGGCAAAACCATGACCGCGCGGATCAATTACGTGTCGGCCGCGATCGATCCCACAACGCGCAGATTGATGGTTCGCGCCACGATCGATAATCCGGGCGGAGTGTTGAAGCCGGAGATGTTTGCCAACGTCACGATCTACTCAGCCGGTGAGCGCCCGGCCATCGGCGTGCCAAAGCAGGCGTTGATCTATGAGGGTGATCAGGTGCGAGTCTGGGTCCTACGCGATGACAAATCCCTCGAGTTGCGCCAGATCAAGGTCGGCTTGGCCAATGGTGATCTCGTGGAGGTGAAGGGCAATCTTTCCCCCGGTGATCGGATCGTGACTAAGGGCAGTCTCTTCATCGATCGTGCTGCATCATCAGGTACCTAACTCGAGTCGCGTCTTTCCCTGAAAGATTCCGCTTTTTTTGAAAGACCCGGTCTCGATGGATCGTCTTGTTGCTCTTGCCGTCAACCGCCGCTATCTCATGGTGGCGCTGTTCATGATTGTCATGATTGGCGGCGTTTTCGCCTTTCAGCAGCTCAATATTGAAGCTTATCCCGACCCCACGCCGCCGATGGTCGACATCGTCACGCAAAGCGCTGGTCTGTCGGCGGAGGAAGTCGAGCGCTACATCACCATTCCGATCGAGACGCAGGTTGCGGGTCTCAAGAACCTTCGCACAATCCGCACGATCTCGCTTTACGGCCTCTCCGACGTCAAACTGCAGTTTTCCTTCGACTACACTTACGAAGAGGCTTTGCAGCAGGTGCTGAACCGGCTGTCGCAGCTCTCGCCGCTGCCGGGCAATGTCCAGCCGCAAATCTCGCCGCTCAGCCCCATCGGTGAAATCTATCGCTACCGCCTGGTCGGGCCGCCGAATTACAGCGTGCTGGATCTCAAGACACTGCAGGACTGGGTTCTGCAACGGCGATTCCGCGCTGTCCCAGGCGTCATCGATGTCACCGCCTGGGGTGGCAAGACCAAGACGTATGAGCTTCAGGTCGATTTCAACAAGCTGATCGCCTATGGCCTGACCCTGCCGCAGTTGCTGCAGGCGGTGAGCAATTCGAACATCAATGTCGGCGGCAACACCGTGAACATCGGCGCACAGTCGGCGGTGGTCCGCGGCGTCGGATCGATCCGTTCCGTCGACGATCTGGCGACCACCATGGTTGCCCAGAGCGGGGGCAATCCCGTGCTCGTCAGGGACGTGGCCAACGTCACCATCGGGTCCAAGCCACGTCTCGGCATCGCCGGCATGGATATGGACGACGACATCGTGCAGGGTATCGTGCTGATGCGCCGAGGCGAGCAGAGCGCACCGACGATTTCGCGGGTGGAAGAACTCGTCAAATCGATCAACAAGTCGAGTATCCTGCCGCCGGGTGTCCGGATCGAACGCATCTACGATCGCAAGGATCTGATCGACACCACCACGCACACCGTGCTGCACAACATGGTGGTCGGGATCCTGCTGATCGTGCTGTTGCAGTGGCTGTTCCTCGGCGATCTGCGCAGCGCTGTCATCGTCGGCGCCACGATTCCGTTCGCGCTGTTCTTTGCCGTCATCATTCTGGTGTTGCGGGGCGAGTCGGCCAATCTGCTGTCCGTCGGCGCCATCGACTTCGGTCTGATCGTCGACGGCACCGTCATTATGGTGGAGGCGATCTTCCGCCGCCTGTCGCATACGACGGAGCTGTCGCCGGAAGAGCAGAGCGCGATCTCGCCGGAAACCGTGATGGGCATCAAGCAGCACGCCATTCTGAGTGCCGCGGCCGACGTTTCGCGATCAATCTTCTTTGCTGCGGCGATCATCATCGCGGCGTTTCTGCCGCTGTTCACGTTGAGCGGCGTGGAAGGCCATATCTTTGGACCTATGGCCAAAACCTATGCCTATGCGCTGGCCGGCGGCCTACTGGCGACATTCACGGTTACGCCTGCGCTCAGCGCGATCATTCTTCCGGCTCACATGCAGGAGACCGAGACGCGGATCGTGCAATGGCTGCACCGCATTTATATGCCGGTGCTGCACTGGGCGGTTGGCAGCCGCAAGGCCGTGATGTCGCTGGCGGTGGGCCTCGTCATTCTCACCTTTATCGCGGTACGTTTCCTCGGCCTTGAGTTCTTGCCCAAGCTCGAAGAAGGCAATCTCTGGATTCGCGCGACCTTGCCGCCGACGATCTCGCTGGAAGAGGGCAACTCCTACGTCAACGAGATGCGAAAGATCATCCGGGCACGGCCGGAAGTGGAGTCGGTGGTCTCGCAGCATGGTCGCCCCGACGACGGCACCGATGCGGCAGGACTGTTCAACGCGGAATTCTTTGCACCACTGAAGCCCGTCAGCCAGTGGCCGGGTTCGCATGACAAGGATCAGGTGACGAGCGAACTTCTGGCGGAACTGCAGAAGAAATTTCCGGGTGTGGAATTCAATTTCTCGCAATATCTGCAGGACAACGTCGCTGAAGCCGTCTCGGGCGTGAAGGGCGAGAACTCGATCAAGCTCTACGGCAATGATCTCACGGAACTGACCAATACCGCGAACAAGATCAAGGCGGTGCTTTCGACGGTGAAAGGCATCACCGACCTATCGGTGTTTACATCTCTTGGCCAACCGACCATCCAGATCGACATCGACCGTGCGCGCGCCGCGCGTTACGGGCTCTCTCCCGGTGATATCAACGCCACCATTCGCGTTGCGATCGGCGGTGACAGCGCGGGTGATTTGTACGAGCCGGGCAGCGATCGGCATTTCCCGATCATTGTTCGCCTGGCCCCCGAATACCGCAAGAGCGCAGAGGCTATTCATAATCTCAGGATCGGCGTGCAGGGACCGAACGGCATCACGCAAATTCCGCTGAGCGAGGTGGCATCGATCAATCTCGTCTCTGGTGCTGCCTATATTTACCGTGAGCAGCAGGAGCGTTATCTACCGATCAAGTTCTCGGTGCGTGAACGGGATCTCGGCAGCGCGATCCAGGAAGCACAGGACAAAGTCGCGGAGCAGGTGCAGCTTCCGCCTGGCTCGCACATGGAGTGGGTCGGCGAATTCGGCAATCTGCAGGATGCGATCCGGCGTTTGTCGATCGTTGTCCCGATCAGTCTGGCTTTGATCGCCATGCTGCTGTGGTTCAATTTCGGTTCGGTGGTGGACACGCTGTTGGCGATGAGCGTGATTCCGATGGCGGTATTCGGCGGTGTGCTCGGATTGCTGTTCAGCGGCATTCCGTTCAGCGTCTCGGCGGCGATCGGATTCATCGCGCTATTCGGCATCGCCGTGATGGACGGCATCATCATCCTGTCGCAGTACAATCAGTTGATCGACGAGGGGATGGATCGCGTGAAGGCGGCCATTCGCACCGGTGAATTGCAGCTTCGTCCCGTCTTGATGACCTGCGCTGTCGCGGGGATCGGGCTGCTGCCGGCCGCGATGTCGGCCGGCATCGGGTCGCAGGTTCAGAAGCCGCTTGCGGTGGTTGTGGTCACGGGCATGGCACTGGCGCCGCTGGTGATCCTGATCACACTGCCGGTGCTGATCTCGGTCTTCTCACGCCGGGCGCGTAACTGACCTATTGGCCTGACGGTGTACGAACACCGTGCCAGGCGTCCCGCACCTGGTGATAGTGCACGTCCGGCAGATAGTCCGGTGTGTTGAGGCCAAGGGTACGGACGTCGAGGCGGCCGATGGCACTCAAAAGCGTATAGGACGCAATCACGCGGTCGCGCTGCGCCACGATCTGGCGCGTTCTTGCGGCGGTGAGGTCCTGCTGAGAGTTCAGAACGTCGATGGTGGTGCGTTGACCGGCCTGCGCCTCGCGCTGGACGCCCTGAAGCGCGATGTTCGCGGATTTGACTTCGGCCTCGGCGGCGGACAGGGCGACCTTGGTCCCTTCGCTGCTGATCCAGGCGCTGATCGCCGCAGTACGCGCCTGATTCCTGACCTGTTCCAGCACTTGGCGGCTCTGGACGGCCGTCTCTTTCGCCTGTCGGGTCTGTGATGCGGCCGTACCGCCGTCATAGATCGGCACGGTGAGGTTACCGATCACCGAAGCCTGATCGGCCCGTTTGGTGCCGAGGTTGGGATCGGTGTCCGAGCCGTGATTGACGTTGGCCTGCACATTGACCTGGGGCAGCAGGCTACTCTCAGCCACGCTGATGTTGGTGGTCGCGACATCGGCATCGTAGGTCGCGGCGATCACTGCCGGGTTTTCGCGGCTTGAAGCGTCGACGGTGTCCTGGCGGCTGCGCGGCACAAAGCGATCAACCGTCTGAGCCGGAGCCAGGCTGCCGGGCGCATTGCCGATCACCTGCGCGTAGATGGCGCGGCTGGTTTCGAGGGCGACTTCGGCGGCATTGAGATCGGCAAGACCCCGGCTGAGCCGGGCATCGGCCTGTGCCGTGTCGGTCGGGGTCACATCGCCCGCATCCAGGCGCTTTTTCGTGATGCCGACGGTCTCGCGCAGGAAGGTCACGTTGCCGCGCTGGGCTTCGACCAGGGCCTGATTGGCGATGACGTTCATATAGGCCGTGACCGCGTCCAGAAGCACGCCTTGCCCGGTATTCCGCAAAGCCTCCCGGCCCGAGCGCACCTGAAGCTCGGCAACGCGGACGCTGCTGGCGGTCTTGAAGCCGTTGAACAGATTCTGTGTCACGGTAAGGCCGATCGTCCAGGGCTTCAGGCTGGCGGTCTGGACCGTATTATCCACGAGCAAATTGCGCACCGGTTGTAATCCGGCGCTGAGACTTGCTACGATTTGCGGCCGGTAACCGGCGAGCGCCTGCGGGACATTTTCGTCCGTCGCCCGCTGCTGGGCCCGGGCGGCATTGAGCTGCGGATTGGACTGATAGGCTTTGACAAGAGCCTCATTGAGGGTTTCGGCCCCGGCGGAACTCGTAACGCTGACGCCGAAGGCGACGCTGGACAACAGCACCCGCCATTTCGTGCGACCGAACACTGAACCACGCCGAACCATCGTTTCCCGCAACAATCCTGAGCGCTTGCGCTCGGGTGACGCCCTCATTTGTACTCTGTTTAGAGGGCGTTGATGCCTCGGGCAAACCGTCCGGCAAAGAAATTCTGAAGCTGTGACAATGTGATCAGCTTTGTCCCCTGAAAAGGTGCATTCCTCTGGCGGATCAACGCTCTGTGATGGGATTGCGGGCGGCTTGCCGCTATGTCAGGGATGGACACTTTCCTCGGCCGCCGCCGGAGCCGATAACTCAGCAGAAATGGAATGCCGAGAGTTTTTTCCGATCCAGACGCGATCGCGGATGACATTATTCGCGAGGTAGGGACGAAATTGGTGGTCGGGTTGCCGCTTGGGCTGGGCAAAGCCAACCATGTCATCAATGCCTTGTTCAGACGCGCTGTTGCCGATCCTTCGATCCACCTCACGATCTTTACAGCGCTGACGCTGGAAAAACCAACCCCGTCAACCGACCTTGAAAGGCGATTTATCGGGCCTGTGATCGAGCGCTTGTTCGGCGGCTATCCCGATCTCGACTACGCCAAGGCACTGCACGCCAAGGCTTTGCCTCCCAATATCGAAGTCATCGAATTTTTCTTCCTCGCCGGAAAGTGGCTCGGCAACTCGTACGCACAGCAGCATTACATTGCGGCGAACTATACTCACGCGGCGGCCTACCTGTTGACACGCGGCGTCAATGTGATCGCTCAGCTTGTCGCCAAGCGTATCGTCAATGGCGAGACCCGTTACAGCCTGAGCGGAAACACCGATACCACGCTCGATTTCATGCGCGCGCGCAACGAGGGCCGTACCACATTCAAGATTGTGGGGCAGGTGAACTCCGAACTGCCCTTCATGCCCGGCGAGGGCGATCTGTCCGCCGATGAATTCCACGCGGTCCTCGACAGTCCCGAAACCGATTTTCCCTTGTTCGCGCCGCCATCCGAGCCGATCACGGATGCGAAATATGCCATCGGCTTCCACGCCGCAGGCCTGATCCTTGACGGCGGCACGTTGCAGATCGGTATCGGTCAGGTGGGTGATGCGCTGGCCCAGGGATTGATCGTTCGTCACCGTGACAACGCAGCATTTCGAAACATCATGTCGCGGCTCGCGCCGGGTCGTTCTGTGAAGGAGAGCAGCCCGTTTGTGTTCGGCCTCTACGGTGTCAGCGAGATGTTCTTCGAGGCGTTTCTTGCCTTGATCGATGCGGGCATCATCAAGCGCGATGTTGACGGCGTCCTGCTGCACGCGGCGTTCTTCCTCGGTCCGAAATCCTTCTATCGTGCATTGCGCGAGATGGCGCCCGAGCTGCTCGATCGCATCCAAATGATGCCGGTGTCGTTTACGAACGAGATCTACGGCGACGAAAGCACGAAGCGGCGGGCGCGTGTTGACGCACGATTCGTGAACAACGCGATGATGGTGACGCTATTGGGCGCCGCGATTTCTGATGGTCTGGACAACGGTCAAGTCGTCAGTGGCGTCGGCGGACAATATAACTTTGTGGCGCAAGCCTTCGCGCTGGAAGGCGCGCGGTCGATCCTGACGCTTGAGGCTGCCCGTGGCTCAGGCAAAAAGCTCGCGTCGAATATTCGCTGGTCATACGGTCACATGACGATCCCGCGCCATTTGCGAGATGTTGTGATCACAGAGTACGGCGTTGCTGATCTACGCGGCCGTTCCGATGCGGATGTGATCGCCGCAATGCTGTCGATCTCAGACTCGCGCTTTCAGGACGAATTGATGAGGCAGGCGAAAGACGCCGGAAAACTCCCCAAGGCCCATCAAATTCCGTCTGCCCACCGCGAGAACTGTCCCGACCGGATCGCCAGGGCATTGAAGCCGGCACGGGATGCCGGCTTGTTGCCGGCGTTGCCTTTCGGAAGTGATTTCACCGAAGTCGAGCAGCGGCTCATTCCTGCCCTGCAAATTCTTGCGGAGGCTGCGGCCAATCCGCTGGATGCGATCCGGCTGGCTGCCAGCGGTTTGTTCGCGAGCGAGCCGGATTCACACACGATGGAGTGTCTGTCGCGCTTGCAGCTCGACCGGCCGAAGTCGCTGTCCGATCGGCTTTACCGCGCGCTCGTCGTCGCAGCGCTTGCGCGAAGCAATGAATTTAGCGGTGCTTGAAGTTCGGCTTCCGCTTCTCGATGAAGGCAGCCATACCTTCCGAGCGATCTTCAAGGGCAAAGGTCCCGTGGAAGAGGTCGCCTTCAAGGTTCATGCCTTCGGCCAGCGAGGTCTCCAGCGCGCGATTGACGGCACTCTTGGCCATTGCTGCGACCGGTTGTGACATCGACGCGATCTTGTCGGCAATTGCCAGGGCTTCTTCCATCAGCTTGTCGGCTGGGAAAATCCGGCTCACCAATCCCGAGCGCTCGGCTTCGGCAGCGTCCATCATGCGACCGGTCAGACAGAGGTCCATAGCCTTGGACTTTCCGACTGCACGGGTCAGGCGCTGAGTGCCACCCAAACCCGGAATGGTACCCAGAGTAATCTCCGGTTGCCCGAATTTGGCGGTGTCAGATGCAATGATGATGTCGCACATCATTGCAAGTTCGCAGCCGCCGCCGAGCGCGTAGCCGCTGACGGCAGCGATGGTCGGCTTCTTGCAGGTGGCAACGCGGCCGCCGCCAATGTCCATGAAGTCCTGGCTGAACATGTCGACGAATGTCTTGGGCTGCATTTCCTTGATGTCGGCGCCCGCAGCGAATGCTTTTTCATTGCCGGTAATGATGATGCAGCCGATAGCGTTATCAGCTTCGAGGTCGTCGATAGCAGCCGCGATCTCGCCAAAGACACCAAAAGACAGAGCGTTGAGCATTTTCGGACGATTGATCTGGATAATGCCGACTGCGCCTTTGTTCTCTACGATGATGTGCTCGAATGCCGCCATGTTTCGCCGCCCTATATGTCCCTAGGGCGGCGTCAAGCTGCCCGTTGCATTTACTGTGCCTGCTCGGGCACGGCTCTGCAAGATCGGTTCGCGAGCCGCTCCGAATATCTGCAATGTCGACGAAAAAAACGCCGGCCTGAGTGGCCGGCGCAAGTTCAAGCAGGGAGAGTAGGAGGTATCAGGCGATGAATATCCTTGCCGCCGAGGCCAGCGTGAGAAGTCCGCCAAGGGCGATGAAAAGCTTGCCGAGGAGGGACGATTCGCTCCAGGGATCACGGTCGTCGGATTTTTTGACCGTCTGGTTTTCTCCGGATGAGACCGCCTTAATGATCTTGTTCGCTGGGATAGGCTCCGCCACAGCCGGTGCGGCTGCGGTGGAGACGAGGGCGGGTGCGCTTTCTTCGGTGAGCGCACGATCGACATCGTTCAACTGATCTGAGGCGGCAATCTGTACGCCGTCGACGGTCGAGATCACGTCCGTGCTGTCCAGCGCTGCGAGGTTTCTCGCTTCGTCTTCCGCCAGTGTTCGTGGTTTCGGTGCTTCCGCATGGGCGTTAGCGATTGCCGCTGGCAAGGTCGGCTTCGACGCTGCGGTCGTCTTCGCGACAGCTGTGCTATCGTCGGATTCCTTCGCCGATGATTTCGATGAGGATTTTTTGGCGTAGCGGGCCGAACGTGTTTTTTTTGCTGTGTGTGCTCGGCGCTTACTGAATTTCGCCAACACAATCGGCTTTTCAACGCTTGCCATCGGCTTGCCAGGTGCCGCTGACGTTTGTTCGGGCGTCGAAAAACACACCACTATTCCGACAGCGGCGATTGTTGCTACCAGCCGGACATCCTTCATCGGCATGGCAAATCTCCCTTGCCTGCCCCCATCCGGTTAACAAAGGACCGGGATCGCGTGGCCACAGAACGGCAAAAAAGGGGAATCTTTCGATCAATGCCCTGAAAAAGACAGAGATTATTTTCCTATTAATCTCGGCCTCACGAGTGCGTGATTGCAGCTTTGGGCCGTAACACTTTAGGAACAGATACGAAATGTCTTCACAGGAGACCGCGTGCGCGGACGGGAAAACGAATGGACCGACCTGATGAAGGCGGCCAATGCAGGCGACAATGCCGCATATGATCGTCTTCTGAGGGCCGTCGCGCCGGTTCTGAGAGCTGCGACGCGCCGTGGATTGGCGCGGGCGGGGCAACCCGTGGATCAAGCTGAGGACATCGTGCAGGACATCTTATTCGCGGTGCATTTGAAACGACATACATGGGATGCGAACGCTCCGTTCGCGCCGTGGCTGTTCGCCATTGCCCGGAACAAGTTGATCGATGCCTTGCGGCGGCGCGGCAGGCGCATCTTCGTCAACATCGACGATTTTTCCGAAACATTGCCCGGCGAGCCCGCCGAGGAAACCGTCCCGACAGGTACGGTTGCTGCTCAACTCGCAACCCTGCCGAAACGCCAACGCGACGTGCTGCAGTCGATCGCGGTTGACAGTGCGTCGATCAAGGAGACTGCGGCCAAGCTTTCCATCACCGAGGGAGCGGTCCGCGTGGCGTTGCATCGCGGGTTGACCGGCCTGGCAAACAGATTGCGGAAAGACTGATCACCATGAAGACTGACGATCTCATTCGCACGCTGGCCGCTGACAACGGGATGCAGGAACGCCCGGTCAGCAACTTGTTGCTTGTGGCGCTTTTACTCGCGGTGCCGGTATCAGCCGCAATGCTGCTGGCGACGCTCGGCATGCGCAAGGATTTCATGGATGCTCTGGGGAATCCGTTTTTCGACCTGAAGTTCGCCGTCACGATTGCTCTGGCCGGTGCATCGATTGCCATCAGCCTGCACCTGTCGAGACCGGAGCAGACTATCGGCCGCTGGGGCTGGTTGCTGGCGATTCCTGTGGGCCTGCTGGGCATCGGGATCATGGGTGATATGATGACGCCCCAACGCACCACGTGGTCGACGAGGTTGATCGGACATAATTCACGCGCATGTGTCATGGCTATCCCGCTGCTGTCTTTGCCGGTGCTGGCAGCAGCATTGCTGGCCCTGCGTCACGGCGCGCCGTCTCGGCCGGCGCTTGCCGGTACCTTCGCGGGCCTATTGTCGGCTGGTCTTGCTGCGGCGATTTACGCGTCGCATTGCACGGACGATTCACCGCTGTTCGTTGCAACCTGGTACACGCTTGCGATCGCCGCGGTCGCCGCGATTGGTGCGTTCGCGGGCTCGAAAGTGCTGAGGTATTAAGCGGCGCGGCTTTTATATCGGCTCAGCCTGCATCGTGTTTTGTCGCATCCGGTGAAAGCGCAAAACCTGCTGTGCGGTTGATGCGCGCAATGTCTCGTAGCTGCGCTTGAATTCGTCGACATCCTCGAGGCTGGATCCGGACAGGGCGCCGCGCATGTCCATGACCGCCTTCAACGTCGACCACGACAGCCCCGTCACCTTGGCGAGAATCATCAGGCCTTCGGAACGGGACTCGATCATCATGGTTTCGACCGTTGCTACCGGCACGTTTGCCATCGCGGCGAGTGCCGCGTTGGTCTCGTCGAACTGGCCGGCTTTCGCGAATTTCGCAATCTGGTGCTCGTCGAGGCGGCCATCGTCAAAGAGCGATTTGACGAGTTCGTGTGCGATTACGGTTTGCTCCGTGATCGCGGATGCATCTGTGCTGGCGCGGCGGGCGACTTCCTTGATCGCCGACGAAATCTCGCCTGACGCCTGGGGATTGATTGCCTCGAGGCGCGCCCGCACGGAGGCTGACGCTTTTGCGATCAGCTTGAGATAGTGATGTCTTGGGATCGACGGCCTCATCGCGATGCAGGTCGTGAGATTGTCGTTGCCCTCGGCACGTGAGACCAGCAGGCTAAAACCGTTCTCGGAGAATTCGGCCCCGGGATTTTTGACGGTGCTTTCGACCACCTCGTAATTGCCGCGTTCGACCAGAACGTCCGTCACGGCACCGCTCAGAACCTTTCGTTTCGAGATCGCGAGAAGATGCCCCTGGCTCTTGCTGCGTGCATTCTCGATCAGCATGATGTCATCAAGCCGGTCCGATTGTGCCAATACCGGCGCCGCGACCTCGATCAAATCGTCGAAGGCGAGCGTTTGGATGAGTTGAGGCGGCGCTTTTGGAATCGGAGCCAGGCGGCTGGCAAGCAAAGCTTTCGCGGACGTTTCAATTTTCTCGATCAGGCAATGAAAAACATCATCGAACAAGCTGATCTGCTCGTCGGAGTAATCCACCTCACCTCGAATAAAGAGGTCAGTAATCCGGTGGAGTGTTTCCACGCGACGGGCAACCGGCCCGTGCGAGAGTACGTTCTGCAGTTCGTCGAGAAGATTTGCTGGAACAACTGCCGACATCGAAGGCATGACTTCTGTCCTGGAATCAAAAATAAAAGCCAGTCACGGTTCTCGGCTGGCTCTAATACCTATGAGACGATGACCCTGTTTCGTCCGAGATCCTTGGCTTTGTAGAGAGCGGAATCCGCGCGAGCGAGCAGGCTGTCCGGTGCATCTTCGGGACGCAGCGTTGCGATACCGGCGGAAATAGTGACCATCATGCCCGGTGAGATTGCGCTCCAGTCGAGATCCGCGATAATCGCCCGCAGTCTGTCCAGCGTACGCTTTGCTGTATCGTTACCTGTCTCTGGAAGGACAAGGAGAAATTCTTCCCCGCCATAGCGGCCGAATTTGTCGATGCTGCGAATGTTGGCGAACATCGTGATCGCAAAAGTTCGCAGGACTTCGTCACCGGTCGGGTGGCCGTACTGGTCGTTGATCCGCTTGAACCAGTCGAGGTCGATCAACGCAACCGTGAGAGGCGCATTGCTTCGCCGGGCGCGAACCATTTCTTCGTCCAGCGCCTGCATGATGCTGCGACGGTTGAGCAGGCCGGTGAGTTCATCGAGCTCAGCCAGTTCTTCAATACGCTTGTAGGCTTCCTTGAGTTCCAGACCACGCTTGTAGAGCGAGTCATGAAGAGAGCTGCTATACAACCCGACGACCATTCCTCGCCCCAGCACCAGAACGAACACCAACATGGTCGCGAAACGCTCCAACGGCGTTCCGTGTGGCATTGCGATGGGTTCGTCCGTGAGCAAAAACAGAGCCGCGAGTCCTACTGTGGCGACGGTCCAGCCGATCATCGTCTGACGGGCGGTGGACCTTAAGGCGGCGAAGGTGAAAACCAGGAAGATCGAGCACAAGAAGACGCAGCCGACTTCGGGCGCGATGTACAGAAACAGCAGCATGATGGCGAGGCCAACGCTCGTCTGCTGCACGACAAGATGATGTTCCTTGAAGCGGTCATTGATCTTCGCTTCGGACAACGCCAGAAAAAACGCGACCGACAGCAGGCCGCAGGTCAGATAAGCCAGCCCTGTTGTGAACGCTGTCACTCCGGCATAGGCGTAGACCAGCAGGACCAGGGCATCGACGACGTAGCTGGTGCCGACCATGCCCAGCATTTTTCGGCGCTGTTTGGCGCGGCGGGCGAGAAGGTCTTTCGCGAGTTCGGTCGCGCCAAGCGTTGGCTTGCCGCCAACAGCACCAAGCGGTGATTCAGGAACTAGGGATGCTGCGCTACGCATGAACTCGCCACTGGATGCAACGCGCGGAGTCTAGGTCGGAAAGCCTTTAGGTTTGGTATCTTTCCAGCCCCGATTTTAAATCGTCGCGCCTCCTAACCGTCGATCAAACAAGGGGAATTTAGGGTACGGAAAGCGCCCCGCCGGCAGCCATGCGGGGTGGGACGTTAGCGGCAACCGATATTCACCGACAATAGAGGTATTATAATACTCTTTTACGATGTCTGGCGCGGTGACTTGCTCTTGTTGCTGATTCAAGGGCATTTTGCCGCCCGTCCAGATACGGACAATTTCGAGTCTTTCAGAAAATTCTCGAAGGTTCTCACGGATTTGATTGAACCCTTTCCCAGTCCTCAGCGACCAACCTTGCGAGACGGCCATTGAGTGCAACACAGGCGGCCACAGACGAAGCTCTGATCGGTCGTATCGCTAACGGAGACCGTCTCGCCATGCAGGTGCTTTACGGAAGGCACCATGTACGGGTGTTCCGCTTTGCGCTGCGGCTCGTTCGTAACGAGTCCGTCGCGGAAGACCTCATCAGTGAGGTTTTTCTCGACGTGTGGCGTCAGGCCGGCAAGTTTGAGGGCCGGTCTGCCGTTTCTACGTGGCTTCTGGCGATCACCCGGTTCAAGGCCCTGTCCGCCCTCCGCAAGAGGAAGGACGCGGAGTTAGATGACGAGGCGGCTGCCGCGATCGAGGATACGTCCGACAATCCGGAAACCGCGGTTGCGAAGAAGGATACTGGTAACGCGTTGCGGAATTGCCTGACCGCACTTTCGCCAGAGCACCGGGAGATCGTCGATCTTGTCTATTACCACGAGAAGTCCGTGGAAGAGGTGGCCGAGATCGTGGGTATCCCGGAAAACACGGTGAAGACGCGTCTGTTTTATGCGCGAAAGAAATTAGCCGAACTGCTGAAGGCAGCCGGTGTGGAGCGAGGTTGGCCATGACTGCTGCGAGCAAACAGTTCGAAGATAGTGAACCGACGGAGATCGAGGCTCTCCTGCCATTCCATGCTGCTGGAACGCTCAATCTGCGTGACGCCCGCCGCGTTGAAGAGGCGCTGGCCAACGATCCTGACCTTGCTCGCCAGTATGCCGCAATCCAGGACGAATACGCAGAGACGATATTGCTGAACGAGAGCTTGGGAGCGCCCTCGACGCGCGCGATGCAGAAGCTGTTCGATGCGATCGACGCCGAACCCGCGCGCAGGCCGTCGTCCTCGTTCAGTCCGTTGCAGCGGATTTCAGAGTTCTTTTCGGGGCTTGCCCCGCGGACGTTGGCTTATTCAGCTGTTGCAGGTGCAGCCGTTGTTCTGTTGCAGGCCGGGGTGATCGGCACTGTGCTGGTCAAGGACCGATCGGGCGGCACTTTTGAAACTGCGTCTGTCCAGGGGACGACTGCCGCAGGCACCTACGCGTTGATCCGCTTTGCACCGGAAGCGAGTGCGGCCGATATCACCAAGCTGCTCGACACTTACAAGGCGTCGATCGTTTCGGGCCCTCAGGCTGGAATGTTCCGGGTCCGGTTCGGCGACACGGCGTTGCCGAAACAGGAAGCCGCCCAGTTGCTGACCAAGCTGCAAGGCGAAAAGATCATCAGCCTGGTTGTTGCAGCAGAATAGCGGCTCGTTCAGCGGCGGCAGAGTTTACGAGCCGCGCGCATGGGAGCGCGTAGGGAAGTCAGCGAGGACGCGAGATGATCGGAGCGAGCAACGCCAAACGACACGCCCGGCGCGCTCATGCGATCTTCCGGTATGCTTGTGCGGTCGTCACGCTCTCCGTGGTTTGCAACGGCGTGATCTCTGCGGCATTTGCACAAAGTCACAGCTTCAGCCTGCGCACTCCCAGCCTCAATGTCGGGCCGCGCATCTCGGTCAATCCGAACGTGCGGTACTCGCCCAACGTCCAATACAACGGAAGCGATCAGCCAGGGCCGCAGGGGCGTCCGCGCGCGGCAAGGGAGACAGGGCAAGGGCAGCCGCAGAACGTGCGTGATGTCCGGTCACCGCGCCGCGCCAAGAAAAGTCCGGCGACCGTGGCTGACAATTCCTACGTCGTTAAAGAGGTCCTGATCGAGATCGACGGAACACCCTCCGACGAACAGGTCGATGGAATTACCCGCCGTCATCGACTGACGCGCGTGCAGTCGCAGAATTTCGCACCGACCAACAGTACCTTCTTCCGCTGGCGGATCACCGATGGGCGCTCAGTCGATAGCGTCGTTCGAGAACTGATGGCCAGCGGAGATGTCCGCTCAGCCCAGCGCAATAATATCTTCAAGCTTCAACAACAGACGACGTCCGCCGTCAGCGAAGGCGATCCGGCTCAATACGCGCTGGCGAAGATGCGGTTGCCGGAAGCGCACGCGCTGTCGGTCGGCGCGGATGTGACGGTCGCTGTCATCGATTCCGGCGTAGATGTCACGCACCCGGAACTGGCCGGCGTGATCGCGGGCACGTTCGATGCCTTGAACAGCGAGGAGGGGCCGCATCCCCACGGCACGGGCATCGCCGGTGTTATCGCCGCCCACGGCCGATTGATGGGAACGGCACCTTCGGCGCACCTGCTCGCCATTCGCGCGTTTGGTGCGAAGAGCAGCGGCGCGGAAAGCACATCGTTCATTCTTCTCAAAAGCCTGAACTACGCCGTGGCGAACGGCGCGCAGGTGGTCAACATGAGCTTTGCGGGCCCGCATGATTTCGTCATGCAGCGGGCCCTCGCGGCGGCGGCAGCCAAGGGCGTCGTTCTCGTTGCAGCCGCCGGAAATGCCGGGCCGAAGTCTCCGCCGCTTTATCCCGCAGCTGATCCGAATGTGATTGCGGTCTCGGCGACCGATCAGTCCGACCGGCTGTTTGCACAATCCAACCGCGGCAGCTACGTCGCCGTTGCGGCTCCCGGCGTGGACATTCTTTCTCCGGCCCCCGATGGCAAATATCAGATGGCGTCCGGCACGTCGCTATCGTCGGCGTTCATCAGCGGACTGGTCGCACTGCTGATCGCGCGCAATCCGGACATATCTGCCGCCGATATCCGGGCAACCTTGGCCTCGACCGCACGCGACCTCGGACCGAAGGGACGGGACGATCAGTTCGGGGCCGGGCAGGCGGACGCCTTCGCCGCAGTTTCGACGGTTGCACCGGCGCCGTTGGCTGCGGCAGGCAAAGGCAGCACCCGATAATTGCCGCAAGGGCTCGTCGTCGTGCCGTCTGAATTGGCCCTAAGCGGATCTGTAATTTTGGTGCCGTTTTGCGTGAACCGTGTTCCTGCGCTGACCGACGAATTCACGCGAGGGCGAGTTTTCCGCCTTCGTAGCTTGACGGTGCGTGTGCCCATCCACCCTCGCGCCGTCGCGGCTTGACCCGTCCGGTTGTCCCCCGGACGGGTCTTCGGCGGCCGTTCCTCAAAAACGTCTTATGCAATCCGGATTTGACCGTTTCCTGACGATCATTGGACAGGTGCCGCTCCTAGCGTCTTGAACGCGGCCATGCGATGAAACGACCAATATCCGACGGTCTGGCGTTACGAAGAACGTGAGGGAAGTTGATGAGCGGATTGCCGAAATTTCGTCTGAGAGCGATCGGATTTACGGTTGCTGCGGGATTGGCTTTTGGCTCCGCGGGAATGGCGTCCGCTCAACAGGGAAAATCCGGAGAGCCCGCTATCCCTGCAAGCACAACGGATACCGTCACGGCGCCATCGGACCCCGTCGCAAAAGCCGCGTTCAATGTTCTCGAAAAGCACTGCGCCCGCTGCCACCAGCAGGGCAAGCTCATCGAGCGCGAACGTCCGGCGAAGAACTTCGGCAATATTCTCAAGCTCGACGAGATCGCCTCCAATCCGCACTACGTTCTTCCCGGAAATCCACTTGGCTCGAAGCTGTTTCGGCAGATTGCCGACAAGGAGATGCCGTACGATATCAATTACGAAGGCGAGACGAGGTATCCCAACGTATCCGAGGCGGACATCAAGTCGCTTGAGGACTGGATTGCTGCGCTCGGCACCAAGGCGACCGCGAGTTGCGAAGCACACAGGTTCATCACGTCGAATGACATGATCGCTTCGATGGCGAAGGATCTCGACAAGCAATTGCCTCAGCGGCGTCAGACCACGCGTTATCTGACATTGACGCATCTCGCCAACATCTGCGCCGATCCGGCGGCAATGAACGTCTACCGGCAGGCTGCGGTCAAATTCCTCAATTCGCTCAGCCGCTCATCGGATGTTGTCAAGCTGGAGACCATCGATTCCGAAGGCACAATCATTCGCTTCAATCTGGCCGATCTCGGCTGGAATGGAAGTGATTGGGACAACGTCATTGCGTCCTATCCTTACATGGTCGATCCGGATACGGAGAGCAGTCGTGCATTGGCCACGAGCACCCGTACTCCGATGGCCTATGTTCGCGCGGATTGGTTCGCCTTCGCGGCCTCGCAGCCGCCGCTTTATGACGTGCTGCTTCAGCTGCCCAACACGTTTCAGCAGCTCGTGCGCGAGCAGGGGATCGATATTGAAGGCAATATCCGCAATTTCGTCGCGCAACGCGCGGCATTCCAGAAGTCGGGTGTCAGCCAGAACAATCGCCTCATCGAACGGCATCCGTCGCGCAGCGGTTATTTCTGGACGTCGTATGACTTCGCCGGAAACAGAGACCGCCAAAATCTGTTCGACTATCCGCTGGGGCCGACGGGGCCAAATGCCTTCCATCACGATGGCGGCGAAACCATTTTCAGCCTGCCCAACGGATTTCAGGCCTACTATCTGAACAAGGCTACCGGCGAACGGCTCGACAAGGGGCCGACTGCAATTGTCCGCGATCCCTCGCGCAAGGACTTTTCCGTCACCAACGGCATCTCCTGCATAGGTTGTCATGACCAGGGCATGCGCAAGGCCAAGGACGACATCCGCGATCTGATCATGGCCGGCCGCACGTTCCCTCGAGATGTCCGAGAGCAGGTCGAGGGCCTTTATCCGCCGCACGACAAAATGGATGCCCTCATTGAGGGCGACGGCAAGCGCTTCTCGGATGCCATGAAGCGTGCAGGCATTGATCCTGCACTCAAGCTCAACGGCATCGAGATGATCAACGCGCTGGCGAAGCGCTATGAAGACGATCTCGATCTGACGCTGGCGGCCGCCGAACTCGGCCTTACCAAGGCGGGATTCAAAGAGGGCGGGACAGATGTTGCCAAGAAATACCGTCCGCTGCTGCGCAGGCTCTCGCAAGGATCGGTTCCGCGCGATGCTTTCGAACTGGCCTTCCGCCAGATTGCGCCAGACATGACCGACCTCAAGCCTGTCCGCATGAGCAGCACACGGCCCGCCGTCCAGCCCGTGATCCGGCCGGTTGGAGCGGATATCGACCTGTCACTGACCTCGGACCAGGACAGCTACCGTGTGGGTGACGGTCCGGTATTTACCATCGTGACATCTCGGGATTGTTTCCTGACGTTGATGGATATCGACGAGAAGGGTGAGGGCATGGTGCTGATGCCGAACCGCTTCCAGCAGGAGAATTTCATCAAGGCGGGGATCCCGATCCAGTTTCCCGGGGCCGGGTCGCCGTTTCAGTTCAGGATGAAGGACAAGGGGCGCGAAACCGTCACGGCTGTCTGTGCCGTGCAGGCCGGCGGCGGCGATCGCATCCTGCACGATTTCAACAAGGAGCAGTTCACGCCGGTGCCGAACTACACCAAGGCCGTTGCACGCTCGATTGCTGTCGTCCCTGCCAATACCGGGACTCCGGCCATATCCGGGGTGACCAATACAGGGGCCGCTGCGGTCTCGAACCGTCAGCCGTCGCCGCAAGGACGGGTGTCTTTCAGAGCCGCAATCCAACTCCAGGTTCGTTGAGCGCTCGGATGAGGCCGGCCAATCCGCCAGCCCCATCGCGGTCGTTAAGGAACTGCGTCACAGGACTTTCGCCTTTATAGATATTTTCGCTTTTCAGGCTGCGTGTGGGGCGCGCAGGCCTTGAGCCTTCAGAACGAATCTGACTCTATGCGATGTCAGTGCTGGCTCAGTTTGATTACCCCACAACGGAATTCCTGATGACCAAGCTCTCTACTGCAGACTCGGGTCGAAGTGTCGTCGTACGCTGGCGAATGCTCGCTGAACGCAGGCTCAAATATCTGATTGAGCTCTACGAGAGTGGCCGGTGGAAGCTCTATTACAACGAGCCGGAATTCCTGAAGATCGTCCGCGAGGCCCATGCCGCGCTGAAAGCCTGGGAAACACTTGCGCCGCCTGAAACTGCCCGGGACAGGCCGGTTGAGGTCGAGGTGGCACAGTCGGTTGAGCGGCCTGCGGTTGATTTACGACCCGAGAATGCTCCATCCCCGGCCGCCCCTTCGTTGGCTTCTCCGCCTTTCACAAGGCCGTCCTTTACCCAGCCATCTTTTAGTCAGCCATCCTTGGCGATGCAGGCGCTGCGGTCCTCAACGTACGGCGTTGGTACCTAGTACGATCTGGGTAAATGGTGAGGCATTTTGCTTGCCAAGGTCATCCGTCACGACTTTGGCGTGATCCAGTCCAACGATTGATGCCCGCGCAGCCCCGGAAATCAGGTTGCCGTTGACCAGTGCCGTTCCCGCGCCGGGCACGACTGAAACGCCAATGCCGATATAGGCGTTGCGGACCACATTCCCCGTGATCGTAACGTCGCGCAGATATTTCCCCCAACCCGCCATGATGCCGAAGGCCGGGGCATTCTCGACCACATTGCCGGTCACCGCGGCATCCGCCTCGACGACGATCCCGACACCGCCGTCGTCATCCGGCGCGGTACCGATCGGCCGTTTTGGCAGGATGTTGCGGATGATATTGCCGTGAACGGTCGCGATCCGGCCGCCCTCGTTGAAGTTGGCGACCGAGACGCCCAGGGCGCAAATATCGACGGTGTTGTTGGCGATCACCGCACCTTCAAAACTGAATTCCGAATAGAGTGCGACCTCGCGCACATCGCTGATGCTGTTGTCCGTGATGTGGATGTTTGACGCTGAGTTGCCACGCACGCCGGAATAGTCGCAATTGCGGATCCGGTTGCCGCTGACCACGACATTGCCTGCGCGAAAAGCGTTGATGGCGTTGCCGTGCTGTCCAGACCCGCCCGGACCCGCCTTGATGTCCTCGATCCGGTTGTTGATGACCAGCGTGCCATCGTCGCCAACGGCGTAACGCAGGATCTCGATGCCGTTGTCGGATGCGTCCTGGATGGTGTTTTGCGTCACCAGAAGCCCGAGGGCATCGAAGGATGTGAAAGCCGTATTGGCGGTCTTGCGGATGATGTTGCCGCGCACTTCACCGGCGATGTTTTCAAACCAGATGCCGTAACCGCCGCTACCGATGATTTCGCAATCGTGGATGCGGACATTGAGTCCATTCATGAAGTGCAGCAGTCCGCGCCGGTCGTCGAGCTTGATGCCGCCGCCATCGAAGGTGAGATTGGACAGATGGATACCGTTCGATCCCTCGCCGCTGACGAGGGACGCACCGCCGGTGAACTTCAGCACTGTCGCGCCACGCACACCGACGAGCTGCGCACCGTTCGGCAAACGCAGTTGCCCAGTGCGATAGATTCCCGGAGGCAGTGCCAACGGCATTTGCGCATTCGCGGCTTCGTTGATGGCGCGCTGGAGTGCTCTTGTCTGATCGTCCGGGCTGTTTGGGCGGACACCGAACTGCGTGGCGTCGCGTCCCAGGGCGGACGTCAGCGGTGCGGCGTGCGCGGGATCGACAGGCATAGCAAGCGCCCCCGCTGCTGCAGCGGTTGCGGATCCATTGATCAGTTTGCGACGGCTGATGTCCATGAGGTTGGCTCCTGCGCAAGACCTAATGCAGGAATACGTCAACCGGGGTTTTCAGACGCGGCAATCAGCGGGTTTGTCGGGGAGTAGGGTTAATGGAGTGGAAGGATCTATCCACCCTCACGCGTCAGATCGGCTTGTTATGCGGCGTGAACAATCGACCTTTCTCGACCACGAGCACGACGACGAGTGCGATCAGCGCGGCGAGAAAGGCTCCGATCGCAAAGGGCACCAAAGTGCCGTCGTAGTGTTGGCCGATGGTGGAACCGATCAGGATGCCGAGCAATGTCGTGATCGACCCGAACAGCGATGACGCGGTTCCGGCGATATGGCCCTGCGGCTCCATGGCGAGCGCAGTGAAGTTCGAGAACATCAGCCCGAACGAGAATGTGCTGACCGATGACAGGATCATGTAGACCGGGAGCGAAAGCCATCCCTTGAAGGCAGCAGCAAGCATCAGAGCCGCAACGATCAATTGGGCGACAAGCGCGATGTGCGAAATGACCCGCATGCCGAAACGGCCGACAATCCGGGAATTCAGGAAGCCGGCGATGGCAATGCCGATGGCGACGGCGGCGAACGCGATCGGGAAATAGTGGCCGAGTTTGTAGATCTCAGTGAAGATCTGCTGCGATGAGAAGACGTAGCCGAACAGGATTCCTTGGATGCTGCCCGCCGCGATGGCATAGCCGATGGTCTGGCGGTTCGAGATGGTCTGCCAGAAGTTGGCGGCGACGACATTGAGCGCGAGGGATTTGCGCTCAGTCACAGGCAAGGTCTCGGGCAGCCTCAGCACGCTCCAGGTCAATGCGAACACGCCATAGATCAGGAGCACGACGAAAATGCCGCGCCACTGCGTGGCAAGCATAATCGCCTGTCCGAAAGAAGGCGCGATGACTGGAACAGCAATGAAGATCATCATCGCGAGCGACATGACGCTCGCCATGCGGCGGCCGGTATAGCAGTCGCGAACCACGGACGTGGCAATCACGCGGGTCGCCGACGTCCCAAGCCCCTGCAGCGCGCGTGCAAGGAGCAACACCTCAAACGATGGCGCGACGATCGCGAGGATGCCGGCGGCGCCGTAGATGAGCATTCCAAGCAGCAGGATTGGCCGCCGGCCGAAACGGTCGGAGAGGGGCCCCATGACAAACTGACCGGCACCGAAGCCGGTTAAGAAGACCGAAAGGACCGTCTGAAGCCTGTTCGCATTGCTGATGTGGAAGGTCGAGCCGACATCTGGCAGCGCCGGAAGCATCAGATCCATCGCGAGCGGATTCAGCGCCATGATGGCCGCGACGATGGCGACGAATTCGGGAAACCCCATCGGGCGGTGGGCTGATGACACCCATCCGTTAGCACTGGTATCGGTCATGAAGGAGGACTCGCGAAGCTGAGCTTATGTGTAGGCCGCGAATGCTGCGGCGCACAACTCATCTTCGCGTATGGCAGCCAGACGAAAATTGGCCAGATAGCTTCATATTTCAGTTGTTTGCGTAGCCGCGCGCTAACCGTGCCATTTCCATGAGCATGGCCTCGCCGGCATCGACCATTTCTTCGAATGTGACGCGTCGGCGTGGTGATGCGCGTCTGGAGACGATGCCACGCGGAACCAGCGGCACGTGGATGAACGCGGCCAGACGAGGACCTTTCTCTGCCTTTGTGGCTTCGATGGCGCGCCAGCTGAGATAGTTGCAGAGATAATAGCCGGCGCTGAGCGAGCTTTTGACGGCAACGCCTGTGTCCTCAGCCACCCGCAGAAGGCGTGTCGTATGCGGCCCGAAACGGCGTGTCGCATCGCTTGTACCGCCAACAATCGCCCGGCCCTGGACCCGCGTATGCTCGGCATCCGGCCAGATCTGGGTGACCGTGTTGCGCGCGCGGGTCTCGACGCGCATATGCGGTGTTCGCGACGCCAAGCCAAACATGAGCAGGGCATGAGGGCGATGACGCTCGATCAGCGCGGGCAACTGGCGGTCGACCGCGCCATAAGTCACGGGGAAAACGTGGCCGATGCATTCAATATTGTCGAAGGCTGGCCGGCGTAACCGCATCAACCGGTCAACCAGTTTCTCTGTCGGATTGTAGGGGGCGCCCGGAAAGGGCCGA
Source organism: Bradyrhizobium sp. SYSU BS000235 (assembly GCF_049747295.1). Lineage (NCBI taxonomy): Bacteria > Pseudomonadati > Pseudomonadota > Alphaproteobacteria > Hyphomicrobiales > Nitrobacteraceae > Bradyrhizobium > Bradyrhizobium sp. SYSU BS000235. Next base: position 310,639 of record NZ_JBMHJM010000001.1, on the reverse strand, counting down.
AAGCCGGTGATGAGGATGCGGACTTTGTCGCCCATCATCGCTCCAGCAGCGCTACGACGGTATCCGCGCCGACGGCAGGCGTCATGCGGCCGTCGGCAACAGCAGCCTCGGCTTGCTTGACCTTGCTGCGGACGGAGGGATCGGAGCGCAGACGGGCCTTCAACCGGTCTTCCAGCATCGCCCACATCCATTTCACCTGCTGGTCGCGACGGCGTGCCTCGAAATCGCCGGACGCCTGCATGGCAGTGCGGTGGGCAAGCACCTTGTCCCACAGCGCGTCGATGCCGTCGCCGGTCAGCGCAGAGTAGGTGACGACCGGGGGAAACCAGTGTTCGGATCGCGGCGCCAGGATGTGCAGCGCCGCCTTGTATTCCGAGGCGGCGGTTCGCGCCCGCTTGAGGTTGTCACCGTCGGCCTTGTTAACGGCGATCATGTCGGCCAGTTCGACCAGGCCTTTCTTGATGCCTTGAAGTTCGTCGCCGGCACCGGGCAGCATCAAGGCCAGGAAAAAATCGGTCATATCGCAAACGGCGGTCTCAGACTGTCCGATGCCCACCGTTTCCACGAGCATCACGTCGAAGCCGGCAGCTTCGCACAGGAGCATCGCCTCGCGGGTTTTCGCCGCTACGCCGCCGAGCGTGCCGGACGACGGCGAAGGCCGGATGAAGGCGTTGTCTTCGGCGGAGAGCCGGGCCATGCGGGTCTTGTCACCGAGGATCGAGCCGCCGGTGCGCGCCGAAGACGGATCAACCGCCAGCACCGCGACCTTGTGGCCCTTGGCGATCAACGCCATTCCCAGCGCATCGATCGTTGTCGACTTCCCGACCCCGGGCGATCCGGTAATGCCGACCCGAACTGCCTTGCCGGTCTGCGGCAAGAGCGCCTGCACCAGGTCGCGCGCCTGCGCCTGATGATCGGCGCGGCGGCTTTCCACCAAGGTGATGGCACGGGCCAGCGCTGCGCGGTCGCCACGCCGGATATCGTCAGCAAGTTGGGAGGCCGACGCGGCTTTCATCATTTTTCGGATTGGCTCGTCTCTGCGGGGCGAGTGCCGCCGAACACCGCAATCCCTTCAGCTGAGAGATAGGGCTTGAGCACATCCCATGGCACGAATGCATCATACGGGCCTTCGACATAGGCGCCGACAGCGTAGGCGGGATAGTCGAAACTCAACCCCGAACTCTTTCCCGCCTCCGTAGACGGCTCGAACGTGACCGCACCGATCTTCAGAAGCTTGGGTTCAAGGTAGTGCCTGATGTCTGCATCCGAGGTGTACGTATCGCGCTCCTTCTTCTCCGCCCGAAGCGACACAACGATGGCCTCCAGGATCGCCTTCAGTGTGGGGCCGTCGTCGGCGGTTTCCCTGAAGAACGGACGGATGCTGATGCGTTTCCTCGTCGTGTTATCCCAGATGATGGTGTTGATATCCGTGTTGGGATGCGCGCCGCCGGTCTCCGTGTAATCGGACCGCCCGACGCTCACATAGTGACCTGCAACGACCGATCTCATTTCGTAGTTGCGGTCGAGACTCCAGGTTCGCCCCTCACTGAATCGTTCGGGCGATTCCTTGAGTTCTTTATTGGCGTCGGCGAGATATTTTTGCGCCCAACGTTTACCTTCAGCGAGCAGGTTCTCGGCGAGCGGCTGATTGGCCTTGAGATCGGCATCCAACGTAACTGTAATTTCCACCGCTTTGCTTTTGAGCGCGAAATCCGGCTTCGGATCGTCCGCATTCGCTGTGTGAAAGGGGGCCGACACAGCCATCGTCAACGATATTGCTCCCGCAGCGATCCGACCGATACGCGCCGGCTTTTCAAAAAACATTTGGTGCAAGACAGTCCTCATTGACTGAAGGAAAATGGCGTCCGTCGTCACTCGGCCGCCGCGCTCGAATGTCCAAGGCGTACGTTGAGTTTGTTGATCAATTCTTCTGCTGCGTCCGCAATGACAGTGCCCGGCGGGAAAATCGCTTCGGCACCGGCCTTGTAAAGAGCATCATAATCTTGCGGTGGGATGACACCGCCGATCACGATCATGATGTCGTCGCGGCCGCGCTTTGCGAGTGCGGCTTTGACCTCGGGCACAGCGGTGAGATGTGCTGCCGCGAGCGACGACAGTCCCAGCATGTGCACGTCGTTTTCGACGGCCTGTCGGGCGGCTTCGTCTGCGGTGGCGAACAGCGGTCCGATGTCGACGTCGAAGCCGACGTCGGCGAAGGCCGACGCGATCACTTTCTGGCCGCGGTCATGGCCGTCCTGGCCGATCTTGGCGACAAGGATGCGGGGCCTACGGCCTTCGGCCTCCTCGAAGGCATCGATCAATTCCTGAACCTTGTGAACCCGGTCGGACATAGTGGCAGCCTCGCGTTTGTAGACGCCGGTAATCGATTTGATTTCGGCCCGATGACGGCCGAACACTTTTTCCATCGCGTCGGAAATTTCACCCACGGTCGCCTTGGCGCGCGCGGCATCAATGGCGAGTGCCAACAGATTGCCGTTGCCTTCAGACGCCGACCGGGTGAGGGCAACAAGTGCCGCGTCAACATCCGCCTGATTGCGTTCCTTCTTCAGCCGCGACAGCTTGTCGATCTGCAGACGGCGCACGGTGGAGTTCTCGACCTTCAGCACGTCGATCGCAGCTTCGTTCTCCGGCTTGTACTTGTTGACGCCGATCACGGACTGCTTGCCGGCGTCGATCCGGGCCTGGGTCTTGGCGGAGGCCTCCTCGATGCGCAGCTTCGGAACGCCGGCTTCGATGGCTTTGGCCATGCCGCCCAGTGCCTCGACTTCCTGGATATGACCCCACGCCTTTGTCGCCAGGTCATGGGTGAGCCGCTCGACGTAGAATGAACCGCCCCAAGGGTCGACAATCTGCGTGGTGCCGCTTTCCTGCTGGAGGAAAAGCTGCGTGTTGCGCGCGATGCGGGCCGAAAAGTCGGTCGGGAGCGCGAGCGCTTCGTCGAGCGCATTTGTATGAAGCGATTGGGTATGGCCCTGGGTGGCGGCCATCGCCTCGATGTTGGTGCGCACAACGTTGTTGAAGACGTCCTGCGCGGTCAGCGACCAGCCCGAGGTTTGACAGTGAGTTCGCAGCGACAGCGAGCGTGCATCCTTCGGGTTGAATTCCTTCATCAGCTTGGCCCAGAGCAAGCGGGCCGCGCGCATCTTGGCGACTTCCATGAAGAAATTCATGCCGATCGCCCAGAAGAACGACAGCCGCGGCGCAAAGCGATCGATGTCGAGGCCGGCCGCCATGCCGGCGCGGACATATTCGACGCCGTCCGCCAGCGTATAGGCCAGCTCGAGATCCTGCGTCGCACCCGCTTCCTGCATGTGATAGCCGGAGATCGAGATCGAATTGAACTTCGGCATCTTCTGCGATGTGAAGCCGAAGATGTCCGAGATGATCCGCATCGAAGGTGAGGGCGGATAGATGTAGGTGTTGCGCACCATGAACTCTTTCAGAATGTCGTTCTGAATGGTGCCCGACAGCTTTTCCGGCGGTACGCCCTGTTCTTCGGCGGCGACGACGAACAACGCCAGGATCGGCAGCACCGCGCCGTTCATGGTCATCGACACGCTCATCTGGTCGAGCGGGATGCCAGCGAACAACGTGCGCATGTCATAGATCGAGTCGATCGCAACGCCGGCCATGCCGACGTCGCCGGAGACACGCGGATGATCCGAGTCATAGCCGCGGTGGGTGGCGAGGTCGAAGGCGACCGAGAGCCCCTTCTGGCCGGCCGCAAGGTTGCGGCGATAGAAAGCGTTGGAGTCCTCGGCCGTCGAAAATCCGGCGTACTGGCGCACGGTCCACGGCTGATTGACGTACATGGTCGGGTAAGGACCGCGCAGATAAGGCGCGATGCCAGGCCACGTCTCGAGAAAATCGATGCCCTTGAGATCCGCTTCGCTGTAGCTGGACTTGACCGGAATGCCTTCCGGCGTGAGCCAGGGCTCCTTCATGCCGACTTGTCCCGAGGCAAGCTGAGTTGGGTCAAACTCGATCTTTGTAAAGTCGGGGATCATGAGGTGGTCCTGTTCAATTCGCGCAGCATAGCTTCGCGTTTGGCAATGGCCGCGTCGAGTTTGTCGCGACGGGATCTTTTTGAGTTCACGTCTAGTCCAGATAGATCGAAGTCCGCTGACTCAAAAAGGATCAGCAACAACGCATACACAATCAATAACGCCAGGATGAACCAGCGCCGTCCGATCCACCAGATCAGGGTTCCGGCAGCGGCAGCTCCCAACATGGCGAGCGGGATTGATTCCGACGCCATATGCAGTTTCAAGGCCACGGTCAGACACAGCAGCGTCAACGCAGGAATAGCCAGAATTGCGCAGACGATATCCTTGACGTTCAGATGGGCCTGCATGGCGTGCAGTGCGCGCAACTGACGCTCCAGCCGCCGGTGTTTCCGGGCTGTCTTGTCCGCCACAACGATCTTTGGGCCGGTGATGTCCGTCATGCGCCCGCTGTCAGTTCTGCCGTGTACCCAGAATATCGTGGGCCGCCCGCAATGTCGCAAGCGCATCCGCGCCCGCGAAAATGAAGTCGTTGACCCCCGCCGCCCGCAGATCAGCCTCCAGATCGCCGGGGCGGCCTGCCAAATAGATGTGTTCGGCGCCCGCGCTGCGGAGTGCCTGCGCGGCCGCGACGGCGTGGCTGGCGTAGGTTTTGTCCGAGGAGCAGAGGCAGACCAGGGAGGCGTTTGCTCCCTTGAACGCTGAGACAAGCTTCTCCGGGTCCGAAAAACCATGGCTATCGACGGCTTCGATGCCGCCTGCTTCAAAGAAGCTCTTTGCGAAGGTCGCACGCGCCGTGAAGTCCGCGGCCGTTCCGAGATTGGCGAGAAACACCTTGGGCCGCGATCCTGTCGTCTTCAGCGCTGTGTCGGACGCATCGCGCAGCGCCTCAAACGGCGCGGCAAGCCGGATAGGCAACAGTGCGTCGAATGCGATCTTGGCTTCGCCATAGGGCGGAAGCTCGACCGGCTTGGCATCCAGCACAGCCGGTGTTTTCTCATTCAGGTTCGGAAATTCGCTGGCGCCGGTCAGGACATCGCGGCGCTTTGCAATGTTTGCGGCGCGTGCGGCACGCGCAGCGGCGACCTTCTTTTGGATGATATTCTGCTCAAGAGCTGCGGGCGCGCCGCCGGCTTTCTCGATCTCCTGGAATTGCGCCCACGCGGCTTCGGCAAGCTGCCGGGTCAGCGCTTCGATGCCGCCGGCACCGGCAGCAGGATCAGCAACTTTCTCCAGATTGGATTCTTCCAGCAACACGAGTTGCGTGTTGCGGGCGATGCGCCGTGCGAAAGCGTCTGGCAGTCCGAGCGCCAGGGTGTGAGGCAGCACTGTAATGCTGTTGGCGCCGCCGAGCGCGGCCGAGAACGTCGCAATGGTTGCGCGCAGCATGTTCACGTCAGAATCGCGCTGCGTCAGCATGCGCCACGCGGTCTCGGCTGCGATAAACATCGGCTCCGGCGTCAACCCGCAGCTCTCTTGGACGCGCGCCCACAGCAGCCGCAGCGCGCGGAATTTCGCCATCGTGAGGAATTGATCGGCGTCGGCGCTGAGGCGCGCATAGATCATCCGCCGGGCTGCATCCAAAGGCACACCGGCTGCGTCAATGGCGCGCAAATAGGCCACCGCGACGGCGAGCACGAAGGCAAGCTCTTGAACTTCTGTCCCGCCTGCGTCGTGAATCACGCGGCCGTCGGCAACAACAAGCGGTCCGCGAAATCCCTGAGCTGCGAACTGAGCAACGCCGGCACCAAACGGTTTGGCGATGTCCGGCCATGGATAGGGGCTGCTGCCCCATACGGCTGTCGCGCCGATCGGATCGCGACCGAACCGCACATCCACATCGCCGGGTGAAATGCCTTTCTGCTGCAGCAGAGCGGCGAAGTGCGCTGGCATGTTGCGGGTCTGGGGACCGATCTGAATTTCGATCCCGATCCCGGCGTCAAGATAGATGCCATCGAGCACGCGTGCGAGCGCCGCAGGTGTCGGCTCAAGACCGGTCCCGTGGGCGCCTTCTGCACCGGCGAAAACCAGTGTCAGGCCCGTCGCACCGTTTTCGAGGTCATGGAGCGCCTGCGCGTTGGCCGTTGCCGCATCGGGATGATCTACGCGTTGCATGATCTGCCACGGGGCTGACGGTGCGCGGCCCGGGATGCCGGCTGCATTCTTCGCGCGCTCATAGATCGGATCGATCCGCAAACCATCGTAGGTCTTGCCGGTCAGCTTTTCGAAGGGAGCACCCTTGAGCACGCCGTCGACCAGCTTCCGCCAGTCGTCGCGCGACGCCGGTGCAAAATCGGCGGCGAGCCGCAGATCGTCAGTTTCCGTGGACATTCAGCAGGTTAACTCCCGGCAATCTCGTTGTTTGTTAGCCGGAAAATGCCACGGGGAGGGACGTAAGCCAATGATTGTTTCAGGCTTTCAGGGCAGGTCTGGCAGGCGTTCGATGCCTTCAACCGCCAGCCGGGACAGTGCCTGGCGGGGCGTCTGCCCGGCGATCACGCGGTCGGGTACGATTTCCGCCAGCGGAACCAGCACAAATGCACGCTCGAACAGGCGCGGATGGGGCAATGTCAGGTCCGGCTTATCGATGCGGACGTCATCATAAGCGATCATGTCCAGATCCAGCGTGCGTGGACCCCAGTGCCGCTCATTGGCCCGGTCGCGGCCAAACTTCTTTTCGACCTTGTGCATGGTGAAGAGGAGGGCGTGAGGATCGAGAGCGGTTTCGATCTCGATGCAGGCGTTGATAAAACGGTCCTGCTGTTCGTCACCCCACGGCGGGGTGATGTAGTCAGATGATCGTGCGACCAAAGCGGCCTGTGCCATGCCGCAGATGTTGGCGATCGCCTTGCGGAACGTGGCGCGGACATCGCCGACATTGCCACCGAGTGCGATCAGGACGCTCGCCATCGGAGCCTAAGACCGGCTGCGCGTGATGATCACGCCGACATCGTCGAAGATCGCGGGAATAGGGGCATGAGGCTTGTGCACGGTGACCTTGACGGTGCTGATCCGCTCGAACGCTGAGAGGATGGCCTCCGCAACGGCGCCGGCGGCCCGCTCCAGCAGGTAATAATTGCGCCCCTTGAACGCCGCGATGGCACTTGCCACCACGTCGGAATAGGAAACCGTGTCCGCAAGCTTGTCGGTCCGCGAGGATTCCGCCAGATCAATGCAAAGCTCGAGGTCGATGACGAAGCGCTGACCGACCTCCGCTTCATGCTCCAGCAGGCCATGGCGAGCGTGGATCAAAAGCCCTTTGATGAAGATCGTGTCGCTCATTGTTTCTCCTCGATTGCCGCCGCCACGCGCAGCGCCTGGACGGTCTCGGCCACATCATGCGTGCGAATGATCCGGGCTCCGCGCTGAACAGCGATCAGATGTGCAGCGATGGAGCCACCAAGTCGCTGGTGCGGCTCTGATGGTGTGACGGTGGCTATAAATCGTTTGCGCGAAGCGCCGGCAAGCAGCGGAAGCCCGAATTGCTTCAATTCGTCGAGCCGTGCCAACGCCGTCATGCTTTGTTCGGGCGTCTTGCCGAAGCCAATGCCGGGGTCGAGCACGATATTTTTCTGCGCAACGCCGGCTTTGGCCGCAATGTCGAGTGAACGGCCGAAGAAAGCCGTCAAATCCTGCATGATGTCGATGGTGGCATCGATAGTATCGCGGTTGTGCATCACGATGATGGGGGCGTCATGATCCGCAACCACCCGCGCCATCTCGGGATCGCGCTGCAGGCCCCATACGTCATTGGCGATCCGTGCCCCCTGGCCGAGGGCCCACGCCGCAACGGATGCCTTCATGGTATCGATGGACACGGGAAGCCCGAGGGCGACAACCTGCGGCAGGATGCTCTGCAGCCTTCTTAGTTCTTCTTCGGCGGAGACCGGCGCCGAGCCATAGGGACGGGTGGACTCCGCTCCGATATCGAGAATGTCGGCGCCCTCAGCGATCATGCGCTTCGCCTGGGCCAGAGCCAGATCGACGCTTGTAAACTGGCCGCCATCCGAAAATGAATCAGGTGTGACATTGAGCACACCCATGACGGCCGGATAGGAACGCGCAAGCAAGGGCTGCAACAGCGCGTGGTACCGCGATGCAGGCACCTCGGACGATCTGGACGGTTCCGCCATCATGGCGTGGCTTTGCGCGGTCCGTCACATGGAGTCAAGACACGGAGGTGTGCTTTTGACGGAAAGCCAGCAGCCTTAGTAGCTGATCTTCAAAGGCAGCTTGCGCGCACTCTGGATCAGTTGTGCAACGGACTTTTCCGAGGGGAGCACCCGAACAAGCTTACGCTTGTCGTTGGCGTCTTTCATCGCCTGTGCAAGCCGCTCCGGGTTACGAAGCGCAAATTCCCGGACGGTGTTGACGCCGGCTGCACGAAGCAATTCCGCCTTGGCCTTGCCCATACCCTTGATCCGCATGCAATCCGCGATATTGGCCCACGCCAGCAGTTGCTGTTCGCTGAGCCCGGTTTTTGCGGAGAGCGCTTTGCGAGCCTTTACGGTACTCGCCTGTTCGAGGAGGGCAGCGGTTGTGCGGATGCCTTCTGCTTTCAGTTTGGCCTGGGCTTGTGGGCCCAGCCCGTCAATTTTTGAAATGGAGTATGTCATGGACTCGTACTGAAAAATGATTTCAAGCGAAATTAAAAACGTGTTGCGTTCCAGCAGCGCTTTGATGAGCTGCGGGCTTCTTCTGTCTATCGATGTCCGAATTGGAAGCTGAGTGCTGAAGATCGCCGATATCGACGTTTCGTACCGACACACATCTATCTAGGCCAGCTTTCTCAGCCAGCTGATCAATCAGCCCGTCCATCTGATGCCCCGTCGGTTCCGGTTACGTGTCCGGATGTTTTGTTTATGATTTCATCTTGAGCGGGTGCGAGATGAATTACAAGCGATGCCTGCACTTGATTCGCTCATTTGGGTTCAATCGGCAGTGAAGTGTTGCTGTGATGCAAGAGTGCTTGCCGATTTTGTCGCATTCTCAGGCGTCGACATTGGTATTTTTGGTTTAGAAGCGCATCAAGGTGCACCAAACGAACGCGGCGTTTCAAAAAATGTTGTGTTGCAACTGCTATAGAGCCACATGGCGACGACGAAAGTTCGTTATTGGGACGATCATTTCTTTCATTGTCCGGAACTGAACACAGCGCCGCAGCGCTATCGCTCTATGTCTGGACATTATACTTAGCGCTCGGAGCGTCGCGGGTTGACCGCTCAATTGCCGCCTGCAAGATGAGTTCCAACGCAGTATAGTGTGTTGCTTCGGACTACCTGACGATATCGATGGCCTGCGAGAGACAAGGCAATGGCAAAGAAAACCTCCAAGACCGCTTCAACGTCGAAATCCACGACGGCGACCAAGCCGCCTGCCGCTGCGGCGAGCGTGGCATCCGCCGACACCGACACGATGATGTTTATCGGCAAGGGCGAACAGCCTGCCTTCCTGACACTCGCGCTTGCCAACAGGCACGGCCTTGCGACCGGTGCGACGGGGACCGGTAAGACCGTTACGCTTCAGGTCATGGCGGAAGGCTTTGCCCGTGCGGGAGTGCCGGTCTTTGCCGCGGACATCAAGGGTGACCTGTCGGGTATCTCCGAGATGGGAGAGGCGAAGGACTTTATCTTAAGCCGTGCCAAGCAAATGGGGCTTGCTTTTCAGCCCGATCAGTTTTCGACGGTCTTTTGGGATGTTTTTGGTGAGCAGGGCCATCCGGTTCGAGCGACGGTTTCTGAAATGGGACCGCTTTTGCTCTCGCGGATGATGGACCTCAATGATGTGCAGGAGGGCGTCCTCAACATTGCGTTCCGCGTGGCGGACGAGCAGGGCTTGCTGCTGCTCGATATGAAGGATCTGCGCGCAATCTTGGCTTTCGTTGCCGAACACGCAGATGAATTGACCACTCAGTACGGCAACGTCTCCAAGCAGACGGTGGGCACGATCCAACGCCAGTTGCTTGTGCTCGAGAACCAGGGAGCTGACAAGTTCTTCGGCGAGCCGGCATTGCAGCTGAAAGACTTCATGCGGACCGACTCCAATCGCCGGGGGATGGTGAACATCCTCGTCGCGGACAAGTTGATGCAGAATCCGAAGCTCTATGCGACATTCCTGTTGTGGATGCTGTCGGAATTGTTCGAGGAGCTTCCTGAAGTTGGCGATGCGCCGTTGCCGAAGCTCGTGTTCTTCTTTGACGAGGCGCATCTGCTGTTCAACGACGCACCAAAGGCCTTGATGGACAAGATCGAGCAGGTGGTGCGCCTGATCCGCTCCAAAGGTGTCGGCGTCTACTTCGTGACGCAAAATCCGATCGACGTGCCTGATAAGGTTCTTGCCCAGCTTGGCAACCGCGTTCAGCACGCTCTGCGTGCATTCACGCCGCGTGACCAGAAAGCCGTGCAGGCGGCCGCCGAGACCTTCCGGCCCAATCCGGCACTCGATACAGCCCAAGTCATCACGGAATTGGGGAAGGGCGAGGCACTGGTATCGTTCCTGGAGGGTAATGGCACGCCCGCCATGGTCGAACGCGTGATGGTTCGTCCGCCGACAGCCCGGATCGGGCCGATTACCCCGGACGAGCGCAAAGCGATCATGGCGGCGAGCCCGGTCAAAGGGAAATACGACACCACGATCGATTCTGAATCCGCCTATGAGGTGCTTCAGAAACGCGTCGCGGGTGCCGCTGCGACAACAGAAGCTTCGGAAGGCGGTGTTCTCGGTCAGCTTGGTTCGATCGTCGGAGGCATCTTTGGTACCGATACGCCACGCGGAAAAAGGCTATCGACGACGCAAGTCATTGCCCGTGATGTAACCCGCACCGTGACCAACAAAGTGCTCGGAGGCGTGGTTTCCGATCTCGGCAAGTCCGTGGGCGGCTCACTGGGCGGGTCGATCGGCCGCGCCCTTGTCCGTGGCGCGCTCGGTGGCCTGCTGCGTCGATAGTCGTTTCAAGAATTCGGAGTTCTATCATGACAAAGACCGCTGCGCTTTCCGATGTGCTTGCGCGCATTGATGCCGACTTCGACAAGAGCCTCGAGCGGCTGTTCGCTCTGTTACGGATCAAGTCGATTTCGGCTGACCCTGCCTTTGCCGAGGATTGCCGCAAGGCGGCGGAGCATCTTGCTGCCGACATAGCCAGTATCGGTTTTTCGACCGAGGTTCGCCCAACCGCGGGCCATCCGGCGATTGTCGGCAAGAGCAATGGCGCCGGTGGGGCTCACGTTCTGTTCTACGGGCATTATGATGTGCAGCCGGTCGATCCGTTGGATCTGTGGCATCGGCCTCCGTTCGAACCGGTTGTTACCAATCACGCCGATGGCCGCAAGATCATCGTGGCGCGTGGGGCTGAGGACGACAAAGGTCAGCTGATGACGTTCGTCGAAGCCTGCCGGGCCTGGAAAAACGTCACCGGCTCGTTGCCGCTGGACGTGACGATCCTGATCGAAGGCGAAGAGGAAATCGGCTCCAAGAACTTTGGGCCGTTTCTCGACAAGCACAAAAAAGACTTTGCTGCCGACTTCGTCTTGGTGTGCGACACCGGCATGTGGGATCCGAATACGCCGGCGATCACCACATCGCTACGCGGCCTCGTCTACGACGAGGTCAAGATCAAAGCGGCCAACCGTGATTTGCATTCCGGCATTTTCGGCGGCGGCGCGCAGAATCCGATCCGTGTGCTGACGCGGATACTCGGTGGCCTGTTCGACGAGAACGGACGCATCACCATTCCCGGCTTCTATGACGGCGTGAAGGACTTGCCGCCGGATATTCTGGCGCAGTGGAAGGGATTGAATCTTTCAGCCGAAACGTTCCTGAAGCCGATCGGCCTCTCCGAGCCGGCAGGCGAAAAGGACCGCCTGCTGATCGAACAGATCTCGTCACGCCCAACCTGTGACATCAACGGTATCGTGGGTGGTTACACGGGTGAGGGGTCAAAGACCGTCATTCCGGCGGAAGCCTCGGCAAAGGTGTCATTCCGTCTCGTGGAGGGTCAGGATCCCGAGAAGATCCGCAAAGCCTTCCGCGATTTCGTCACGGCGCGCCTTCCAGCAGATTGTTCCGCTGAGTTCACCGATCATGCGGGTGCGCCGGCCATTGCGCTCGATTGGGGGATGAAGCCGCTTGCGGCGGCGAAGCGCGCTTTGACCGACGAATGGGGCAAGGACGCATTGCTGATCGGCTCGGGGGCATCAATACCGATCGTCGCGGACTTCAAGCGCACGCTTGGCCTCGAAACGGTGCTGATCGGGTTCGGGCTCGAGGATGACAATATTCACTCGCCGAACGAGAAATACGACCTGCAGAGCTTCCACAAGGGCATCCGGTCCTGGGCGCGCATTCTGGCTGCCTTTGCAGACGCTCGTAGTTGATGGTGTCTGCAAAAGTAAAAACGCCGCCCGGAATTGGGCGGCGTTTGTCGTCTGGTCAGTGTAGAGGCTGACGGATTAATTCTTGTAGCTCGGGTCGATCCTGTCAAGCTTGCGCAGCAACGGCGGCCAGACGAGTTTCGTCGAACGCAAATCGGAACGATCCGGATCGCTGACCAGCTTCTCGTTCTTTTCGATCACCAATTTGTCGACCGGATAGGCTGTGGGCCCGAGCATGCGGGTACGCACCTGCATCGTGCATGCGCGCTCCAGATGATACATGCGCTCGAATGCAGACGCGACCGAACGGCCGACGGTCAGTGTGCCGTGATTGCGCAGCAACAGAATATTCTTTTCGCCGAGATCCTTCTGGATGCGCGGGCGCTCGTCATGGTCCAGCGCGATACCTTCATAGTCATGGTAGGCAAGGTCGCCGGTGACGAGCTGGGCGGTCTGGTTAAGCGGGAGCAGACCTTCCATGCAGCTTGCAACAGCCGTGCCGTCCGGGGTGTGCAGGTGCATCACGCAGCCGGCGTCTTCCCGGACTTCGTGAATGGCGGAGTGGATCGTAAAGCCCGCGGGATTGATCTTGTACGCGCTCGGCGTCAGCTGGTTGCCGTCGAGGTCGACCTTCACGAGGCTTGACGCGGTAATCTCGTCAAACATCAGGCCGTATGGGTTGATCAGGAAATGATGCTCGGGGCCGGGAACGCGTGCCGAGATATGGGTGTCGACCAGATCGTCCCAGCCATACAGCGCAACCAGCCGATAAGCTGCCGCAAGGTTGACGCGCTGCGACCACTCGGCCTCAGACATAGTTGACTGGACTTCTTTCAGACGAGCAGCTTCGGCTGGCGACATGGAACGTTTCTCCCGCGGTTTTGTGAGCCCAAAGTTCATAGGCTTTCTAACCAAAGCTAACGCCGGGAGATCGTCGCAGCAACACGTACTCGTTGCACGGCGGCTATGCCGTGGCGGCTACGGGGCAGGAATGGCCAGCAGGCTCGCGATGCTCTTGCCGCGGATATCGTAGACGCGCGCGTAGACAACGTCGTCCCGCTTGATCTCAACGACCACCGGGGCATTCAATCCTTTGCAGTAGAATTCCCCGAGCGTCATCGCGAAATCGGCCGCATGGCTATCCCAGCCGATGGTGAACTCCGGGCCGAGGGCCACTTGAGCGGGGCGCTGAGGTCCACAGACCGCAACACGCCATTTGCGGTTACGCGGTGCAACTTCATGCTTTTCGACGATCTCCTGCCGTAAGCCTTCCGACGCCTGTTTGAGGGCAAGTCCCCAATAGTCGAGCATATAGCGGTTGTCCGCGCCCCGAACCGTACCGGCAATCTGGTTGAAGTGGGTGTATTGATAGGGGTGCAGGCGGATCATCTCATTCAGCGGCAGCACCAGACCAAGAATGAACACCGTGACCAAAGCGGCCTGAGCTTTCCAGCCGCGCTCTCGCAACCGGTTGAAAATGGCCGCGAACGCTACACCGCCGAGAACCGCCATCGGCGGAATGACGAAGATGAAGTGGCGAATGCCGTTGTAGAGGGCCGGCCGCTTCACCATCGCAATGATGAGGGGAAGCATGGCGGCAAGCGTCAACATGGACAAAATGGTTTTGCGCTTGGCGTCGACGTTGCCGCGGGTCAGCGACACAAGCGTACCAATCACGCCGGCTCCGAGCAGTGCAAGCATGACCTCCGGAAGCTGCAGCGCGAACAACGTCGGCAGATACGACCAGGGCATGTCCGGTACGGAGACAATCGCGCCGTCAAACAATTCCTTCCACGGCTTTTCAAAGAAGTGCGAAAAGTAGGTCAGCGCGCGAAACGGATTGGCGGGCTCGATGATCGACCACGGCCAGATCAAGCCCATGACCAGATAGCCAAGTAGGATGGCCGGCAGCAGAACATACAAAACGTGTCCAAGCCGGTGACCTGCTTCACGCAAGCCCTGTTCGCGGATATCCGCAATCCAGATCGGCATGAATCCCGCCACAGCGTAGAGCAGGGCGAGGCCGCCCAGGATACGCGAACCGATGGAGAGCCCGGCGCCTAGCCCAATGATCAGAATAGTATGCGGTGATGGGGCCGGGTATTCTTGGGCCAGTCTGACAAGCCCGAGCATCAGGATCACCATCGCGACGGCGAACGGCGCATCCTTCGGGTTCATAAACATGTGGCCGTAGAAGATCGGGCACAGCGCGAGCAGGAGCAATGCAGCAAGACCTGCAATCGGCCCACTGATCCGCCGCGCCAGCCGCCATGTGACGCCAAGGCCAATGACGCCCACGATCGCGCCGACCAGTCGCCGCGTTTCGAACAATTCGAGCGGAACAACCTTGTGAAGCAAGGCCGCGACCATGTCGAAGCCGCCGCCATACATGTACAGGTTGGCGAACGACAACGCGCTGGTGTCCGTAAAGCCGCTGCTGAACATTTTCAGCAGGAGGTCGGCATACTCCGCATGCGTATAATCGTCCCAGCCAAGACCATAGTCACGGAACGTCAGACCTGCGATAATGCTCACCACGGCCAAAACGGCAATGGCGAGATCGTCACTTACCTGTTCGATCGAGCGCCGCGCAGGCAGTTCGATCGCTGATGTCGTGATGGATGACATGGTCAGTTGATAAACCCGGTGTCCCGTGCCTTCATTCAACGAAGGCCATTCCCCGGGAACAATGTATCTCAGTTAGATGTTGAAGTAATTGCCAATTGTGGCGCATTTTTCCTGATGCAACGCAGCATTTGTGGCAAGGTAAAGATCTTTTCCGAAACCTATAGATTGTGTCGCTGATCCAGACGGTTGCCGGGCTTTTTTGACGCGTCTGAGCTCCGCGAGAATTATGCTCCGGGTGGGCATAAAGTTACCAATTGGTAATGGGAATAATATGAAAGTATTATAATGCACTGCGGCACGAGTTCCCGCAGCTTGGGGAGTTTGTAATGATTGCGCTGTTGATCGGCGGAACGGTCGTGCTCTGTGTTGGCCTTCTGACGGTCGTGTTCGGAGTTCCGATCAAGGAATTCAGCTTCGGCAACACCATGATCGTTGCCGGAACGGTGGTGTCCTGCACAGGTCTGCTGCTGATTGGCCTCTCCTTTGTGGGACGTGAATTGAAAGCTTTGGCCCGCCGGCTGGAGGCCGGGATTCCTGCAAATCCACCTCTCGCGGGAGGCCGTGAAGCAAGCGATCTCGTAGATGTCATCCGCTCTGGCAAGAACGCTCCGGATCCAGTGCCGCCTGCGCCGGTCGGGCGGTCAAACCGGGAGGATATGCTGTTTTCCCGGGATCGGTCTCGAACCACTGAAAGCTTCCCAGATCGCTCGCCTCACGAGCCGTTACACGCGTCGCGCTCGGCAGAGCCGGAGCGGGCGGCTGAAGACCCGGCACCCTGGCAGGACAATCAGACCCGCTCGCGCAACTCAGCCGCGGCGGACGCATCCGAGGCGATGTCACCGGCCGCGCAACGACAGCAGCGGCGCAACCTCTTGTTTTCATCGCGGCGGCGGGACCAAACTCCTCGCGAGCTCGAGGTGCGAGACGAATCGCACGCCGAGGAAATGCCGAGCCATCAGCCCTCCACCGAGGAACTATCGGGAGAGGAGGCCGGTCAAAATCGGTCCAATCCTGAGCCTGGAAGTCTTTTTGAGACAGCGTGGCCGCAACGTGAACGGCCGCGGCGTGATCCGTCCCCGCTGCGGAGCAGCCGTCTCTCGCGTACGGCGACTTCTGAAAACAGCGAACCCGAGACACCGCGCGAGCGCTATCAGCCTCCGAAGCGGGCCGAAACGGAGTCGGTGACGATCGTGAAATCCGGGGTCGTCGATTCAATGGCCTATTCGCTCTACTCCGACGGCTCCATCGAAGCGCAGATGCCCGAAGGCATGGTCCGTTTCGCCTCCATCGAGGAGCTGCGGGCGCACCTCGACCAGCGCGGTTAAACCAGTGTGTTGAGAAGTTCGCTCGATTTTTCCTGCGAGTCTTTCCAGCAGCGAACTTCTACTCGTGTCCTCTCGACCAAAGTCCGCTACGGAGCGCGCTCACGATAAGGCGGACCTTTGGATTCGGGACACTAGTGCTCTCTTAAAAATAAACACTGCTATGACGGTGTTTTACTTGTCTGACCTGTTATATTCTCCATAATCACAAGTATAATCGGCAACAAATCGTCGACCGGCGGGAGTTTTTCGGCCCGTCGGATTTGAACGCCCGAAAGCATTAAGATGAGCGAGACGTCCGCGAAGAGTTTTGTCGACCTGACCGCGTCCATCGTATCGGCCTATGTCAGCAACAACACGACGACCGCAGCCGAGATCCCGGCGCTGATCAGCCAGATCCACGCCGCGCTGTTACGCGTGTCGACCGGCGGCACCGAAGCAGCCCTCGAGCCGGTTAAACCAGCGATTTCAGTCAAGAAATCGATGACCCCGGACTATTTGGTGTGTCTTGAGGATGGCAAACGCTTCAAGTCGCTCAAGCGCCATTTGCGGACGCAGTACAACATGACTCCAGAGCAGTACCGGGAGAAATGGGGGCTGCCGGCGGACTATCCGATGGTTGCACCGAACTATGCCGTAGCCCGGTCCAATCTCGCCAAGAAGATGGGCCTTGGGCAACAGCGCCGCCGACGCGGACGGTAATCCCTCGTGGGAATAATTTCCGCCCGCTTTACGAGCTAGCTTGTCGAGAACTTCAGCCATCGCGATGCGGAGGACGGCTCTTCAACTGGGAATCAGGTCGTCTCGGCCAGCGTTTCCCGCGCATCGTTTTTAATACGCTCGACCATCGCCCGCAGGCCATTCGATCGTTGCGGCGTCAGATGTTCGCGGAAACCCAACTCATCGAAAACCGCTATCGGATCAGCGCTGAGAACCTCGCGCGCGGTCTTTCCTGACTGGAGCGCCAGCAGGATCGCAATCAGCCCCCGGACGATATGCGCGTCGCTGTCGCCCTTGAAATTAAGCACCGGTTCGCCGTTCCGGCGGTCGATGTCACGAGACAACCAGACCTGGCTGGCGCAGCCCTGAACCTTGTTGGCGGCGGAATGCTCGTCTTCGGTCATCGGGTCCAGGGTTCGGCCGAGTTCGATCACATAGCGGTAGCGATCGTCCCACTCGTCCAGCAGCGCAAAGTTGTCCCTGATTTCATCAATGGTCATGACAGTTCCGATCTCATGGGCAGAACCCTTATATGAGATCGGAAACCTTCGATAGCTATATCGCAACGGTGTTTTTACGGAGCCGGAACGGGCTCCGCAGTGGGAGGCTGCCATTCCATCTGCAGGTCCTCCTGGGTGAGCGTCTGGTGCGTGACGCCGCTGATGTCGGCATCATCATCCAGTGAAGCAATCGACCCCGTGTGATCAGGCGATTTCTTCTCCGGCTTCTCGGGCCCGATCAGAGTCTTGTTCTCGGTCTTATTCTCGGCCTTGTCCGTGATGAAGTGATAGACCTTCCTTGCGCCGTTCTGCGCGCGCGCGCCAATGACTGTCGCGGCCTGACCACCCACGGCGCAAGCCGCCGGCTGACGTGTGCAGAACTGGCTCATGTCCGAGACAGCAGCGGTCGCGGCGGAAATGGCATCCGACGTCGCCACTTCAGGAGCCTTGTCTGTGTCAGGCGTCTTGTCTGTCGGCAGTAGCACAAGCACAAGCCCGAGCCAGAATGCCATGCGAAGCAGAAAGAACATCTCAAACCCCGTCGATCTCGGTCCCAATGAAGCGCTTCATTCCCCTCGAAGCGTTCATGTCGTTATTGGTTGTTTCCAAACGCGTCTGTTCTTTAGCAGGGCCGGTTAAATCCCCGGTGTTTTGACAAAGTCCAATTTGCTTAAAATTCGAATCGTTTCATTTGGCGTAAATTTTCAATTGACCAGTGCGTGGTTCGTTAAGTGTGTATGAAGCGCCCGTATGGTCGCTGCGAACGCATCGTCCACCATTTCGAAACCATATCAGCGTCCCCATAGAAACTTCGCGTTCACCATTCCCGTCAAATGCAATGCCGATTGTGCCCAAAACCGCATGTTCAGCGGCTGCGAGCCGCGATTGCCCGGGTGCCTTAGTGTTCGCTTAAGTTCGCTCTGACAGCATCCGGCAACGAATAAAGGGGGCGTTCCGGCATACGTCGCTGACGTGTGAGCCGAACGTGAGTATTAAAGCGTGACAGTGTTTGCGATCATACGGGACCACCTGGATACCCTGCTGCATCCATCAGCACGGCGGGATGCGATGACGAGCGCGCGGCATCGCGCCTTTATTGCTCCCCGGTTGCTGGGCAGTCTGGTGGCGCTTGCTTCGCTCCCACTTTATCTCGCGGTTCGCGGCGCACCGACTGTCATTGAGGTGATGGCATTCGCATGGCTGATCGTGCCGATCTTGATCTCGTATTATCTATCGCGGACTGGCCACTACGAAAGCGCTCACATCCTTTCATCAACGTCGCTTGCTGCGGTCGTCCTGATTCTTTGCATTCATACGGGCGGCATCTCGTCGTTCGCCGCCATCTGGCTTATCGCTGTTCCGCTTGAAGCCGCGCTGTCGGCGTCGCGCCGTATCGTGGCCACCACCGTGGTGCTTGCGCTCGGTTGCGCGCTGACTCTGGTCGCCATGGGGTCTCTCGGGGTTCTGCCTGTCTCGAAGGTGCCCGCGCATTTCAATTCATTCTTCGCCACGATCGGTATCGCGACCGCGACGATGTATGCCGCAGCTCTTGCTTTCAGTGCTGAAGCTCTGGCCCGCACCAGCAAGAAACTGCTGAGCGACGAGGAAGAACGCTATCGTCTCTTGGCTCGCAACATCAGCGACGTCATTTCCCGGCATAGCCGCAACGGTGCGATCCAGTTCATCTCTCCGGCGGCGGAAACGCTGCTGGGCGCCCCCGCTGCACGTCTGCTGCAGCATGGGTTGTTCGATCGCGTTCATGTTGCCGATCGCCCTTCGTATCTGACGGCGCTGTCGGAAGCGGCCCGCAGCGGAAGCGAGCGCAGTGTTGAATTCCGTGTCAAACGCGACGCGTCCTCCCGTACTCCGGCGGCTGAATTCATCTGGATCGAGATGCGTTGCAGGCCGATTGACATCATTTCGGGACCGCATGCGGAGCCTGGTGTTGAAGTCGTTGCAGTCATGCGCGATGTGACGGAACGCAAGCTTCAGGAGCAGGCGCTTGAGACGGCTCGAAGCGAGGCTGAACGGGCAGGGGAAACGAAGTCGCGGTTCCTTGCCACAATGAGCCATGAATTGCGCACACCGTTGAACGCCATCATCGGATTCTCCGAGATGATCGTCCATGAAGACGAGATGATGATCGACGCTGCGCGGCGTAAGGAATATGCCAAGCTCATCAACGAGTCTGGATTACATCTGCTTTCCGTCGTGAATGGCATCCTCGACATGTCGAAGATGGAGAGCGGCAATTTTGAAATCGTGCCGGAGCTGTTTTCACCGCGCGAGTCGCTCGTCGGCTGCTGCAATCTGATGGTGCTCAAGGCGCGCGAGGGCGGCATCGATCTTGTCACCCGTGCTCCGACGGACCTTCCGCAGATCAATGGTGATCCGCGTGCGTTCAAGCAAATCCTCCTGAATTTGCTCTCCAACGCAATCAAGTTCTCGGAACGCGGTGGTACGGTGACCGTCACTGCCTCGGTCGAAGGGCCGCGCCTGATGGTGCGCGTCATGGATACCGGCGTCGGCATCGAAGCAGAAGATCTCAAGCGGCTTGGCGATCCGTTCTTCCAGGCGGGCAAGACCTATCAGCGTCGCCACGAAGGAACGGGACTTGGTCTGTCTATTGTCAAAAGCCTTGTGGGGCTGCACGGTGGTGACATGACTGTCGATAGTAAGATCGACGAAGGCACCACAGTGACCGTGGCATTGCCGCTTGTTTATACGCCGCCAGTGCTCAGCAATACGAGCAACGTGGCAACCCTCGCGCCGACCCAGCGCGTCCAGAAACAAGATTATCAGGTGAAGAAAAGTGCCTAAGCGTATTTCTACCGATGAAGAGAAGCCACGTCGTCGCCGGGCCGCAACAGCCGTTGCGATCGAGCCCGAGCGTGAGCGTGGACTGATCATGCGCGTGCTGCTTCACAGCCCGAAGGATACCGTTGCGGGTGCAGCAGCATTGGGTGCTGTTGTCGCCATCATGACCAATGCGCTGTTCCTGCAGGCCGGCCGGCATCCATCGCCCATGTTCGGCACGGCATTTATATCTCCGGCTCCAATCTCGGCGCCACTGCCGCGGGTCCGTCCTGCTGAGGCCGAGCCTCGGCCGACCGAGACTATGCCGGTCGAAGCGCCGGCGCCGGTAAAGGCAGCAACTCCGCCTTCGAGCGCGTCACAAAAGTCCGGCGGAATGCCCGCGCACCGGGTCGACCCGGTCGGCGACCTGATCAATTCCACGCGCCGTATTACGGCCGTCCAGCGTGCCCTGGCAGAATTCGGCTATGGGCAGGTCAAGGTGACAGGGGTGATGGGACCGGACACGCAAGCGGCGATCCAGAAGTTTGAAAAGGATCGCAAGCTGCCGATCACTGGCCAGCTTTCAGATCGCCTGATCAGGGATCTTGTCGTGTTGACGGGGCGGCCAATCGAATAAGCCAGCGCCTGCTGGCCCCTTCGACCCTCTCGCGCACCTCAAAGGGGCCCGTGCCGCCCAGGTGGCTTATGGGTTGCGCTTCTGTGGGCGGCTCATGAAAGCGGCTATGCAGACCGCATCCGGATATCGGAAAAAAGCTGCCAAGGTGACGGTGTCCGCTGATATGCTTCGGGCCTCGCCGTCTCGCATCATCAACTGGCTCATCACATGTCCCGTCTGAAGTCATCGATCTGGGTCGCGGCGTATCTGCGGCGATGTCAGAGTGAAGGGGTCTTCGGCGCAGTCCGCAGGCGTGGCGCCGAGGAGGCGGGCGCTGTTTTCGTCAAGCTTGCTCTCTTGGATGGGACCGCGTGGCTGTATGTGCCGGCGCCACAGACGGCCTATGACGACAGTCGGCCGGTTGAGCGTGTCTTCACGCCGTCGCCCCCTCAGCCTGTTGAGGAGCAGGTGATCGAAGCGCGTCTGGCTAAGGAGGTCAGCTTTGATCCGGACGTCTGGATCGTCGAGATCGAGGACAAGGCCGGACGGCATTTCCTCGATTTGGCGAAGACATGATTTTGGATTTGGAACACTAACGTCTCGTTGGCCCAACGAACGCGTTGCGGATTGTCGTTGCTCCGCCCGATTGAGGTGCGGTGCGCGTTTCCGACGGAGTTGACCGGGCCCGCTGCCGTTCATCGTCGTAAAGGGCGGGGCGGTATTTGGCCCGCGTTGCAGCGACAGCCGCGCCGCGCCATGCCGTCAGCATGATCAAGGCGGCGCGCTCGCTGATCGTATCGTACAGACGGGCGAGCCGGTACACGTCGGTGACCGATGCACCGAGCGTCGGATTGAGAAACAGCAACACCCGTTGGAACACGTCGGAAGGCATGCCAAGGGCCTTGGCGGCGCAGACAAGCGGCTCACCGCCTGCGTCCTCAACGATCTGCGATGCGACGCGTGCGGTTAGAATCAATGAGTCTGCAATTTCGGCGGTGAACTTCGGCATATCAGCGGCCATCGCGGCCTGTTCGAGCAGTGCAATCGCGCGCCTTGCACGCCGCAAGTCAACTGGAGGAGAAGGCTTGAGCGGTGCATCCGTCAGGCTATAGAGCATTTTCGTACGCTCGCTTCGGCCCGCACCAACAAACACATCGATCAGTTTCGATGCGTCTTCAGGTTGCATAGCCAATGTCGGCGCGATCCTGACGTCCGGTTCGGACACAATTTCGAGGTCTTCCAGATCGGGTTCGACGTCGATCTCGAATACATCGTCCTGCACGGGATGGCTTCCGGCTGAATCCTGCATGCGACCAGACTGATTCGTCTGCGGTTCGGCGGGGGGCCTCAGTCTGAGCTTCCAGATCAGTGCGGTCGGCGTTTGTGGATAGATCGACAAGCGGGCTCTGACGGCCGCGCGCGTCGCATCATCAACCTCGTCGATCAATCGCGATGCGAGTTCGACATATTGCCGTTCCTCGTCGCGGGTGTGATCACGTGTCTGGACATAAAGGTCGGTCAGCACGCGCAGAAGCGTCGGCCGGATATCGACCCCCTCCCGTTGGGACAAATTCAAAAGGCCATCGAGGCCGTTGGGGATTGCAGGTGCCGTCATGTCATGCGCGATCGGAGTTAAATCTTAACCCGACGTTATCGCGTGCCCATTAATGAGCCGTTAACCACGTTTGTCCTTAATGGCCGTGTGCCGCGGGGCCTTGCGAGGTTTAGGGGGCGGCCAGCAGAGAGTGGTTGAGATGGGCACTGTCGTTGAATTCCCGGTGCGCGCCGTTTCGCGACGCGAGGGAGAAAGCGCGTATCAGTTACCGCGTCAGGGAAGTGCAACAGTCGTGATTCTTCCCGTTGTGAGAATTGAGCGCTACGCGGAAGAAACGCGTGGCGACAGCGGCCCGACGGAAGGGGCGACGGGGCGTCGACGCAAGCGCAGGGCTCGTTCCTGAGGGTAGTTTTGGTTCGACGGTGACGCCGGATCGCCAACATCAATCGCCGGGCTCCCATGTGCAATCCAATGTATCTTCTGCCGTTTGTTGCGAGCCTGGCCTGTCCGGGCGGCGATTTCGGTCGCACGCAGGGGACCTTTTATCACGAGGACATGCACAGCTGGGTTGGCGTCGAGGCGACGACCAGCCTCGGCGGGCGGCCTTCGCAATTCCAGTTGACTGATTACGAGCGGTCGCTGCGCGATTTCGCATATTATTTTATCGAGCCGCCGCACTCGCGCCCGGCATGGAAAGCCGTGTTTGGCGACTACAAGCCGTTCCCGGCGCCCTGGCGGCAAAAAGTTTTTTTCGATCGCACGCTCTACGGCCGCCGCATGATCGACGAGCCTCATCGGTCGCAGGTTGCGGCGTATGCCGGCCTGATGGAGGACGTCCGCAACGACGGCTACATGCTTGATCAGCTGCTTCCGGTGGCTGAAAAGGTCAACGATCTCGATATCAAGCGCAACAAGGCTCTGAGCTACATCACCGAGTTGTCTCCGCGCGAGCGAGACGACGCGCAGGCGCGTATGCGCGAAAACGTGCTGGTGGTGCAGTGGGCTCAGCAGTGTTTGCAGCAGCGTGTGGCATCTTACCGCTGGGCGCTTGAACGCCTTGTGATTCATGCGCCCGATGCCATGGCGGCGGATGCGGATCGTCTCATTGCTCAATTGTCGGATCGCGCGTCAGCGGCGTGGACAACTGCGCCCGCCGTTGTGGGCCGTGCGCTCCGCGTGGGCGGCTGATCAGATCCGCAACACGTTACCGTGAATGTGCGGCTGAAAGTCGCGTTGTTTCAACGCACAATCGGATGTTCTCTCCACACTAAGGTCATAGGATTTTTTGAGAGATGCGCAGCGATGCGCATCCATGCAAACGATGTGAATTGCTCGAAGAGGTCTGAAGTGAGTGGTTCCATCAAGCATCGGGTCAACTGGATTCCGAATCCGAGCGAGTCATCCGGATTGCTGACACTCTTGAGTGTCGTGCTGGCAGTTCCCGCTGCTCTGATCATCTATTCGCTTGATATGGAACTCATTCTGCCCGCCTTTAGCGTTCTTTTGTTTTCGGGTGCCGCAATCTCAGTTGTTCTGGCTTGCTCGGTGAGGACTGAAACCAATCCGGAGAAGCTGACACTGTGGGATGTCGCCGGCGGGCTTGTCCTGACCGGCTGTGCGGCGTCGGTGCTCGGTGAGCCCGATCAAGTGACACAATTGTTCGAGCATCTGTTCGAACGTCGAACCAACACGCAATAGCAGGAGATACAAAACACCTACCAGGCCGGGCCCCTCTGGCAGCCAGCAGGCTGCGATGTCGGACTGGAATTCAGTTGGAGTGGCCCCTTTTTTGATATGCGGCACAAGCGTGTTGCACTGAAGCGATGTCCGGCCGATTGCCGGCATCGTGGACGTCATGTTGTCGCGTATACAAGCCTGCGATAGGAGGCCGCTCTTCCTTAGAAGGGAAGCCCGGCTCATGTTTGATTTTCTCACCGCTGACGTCCTGACAGCACTTTTTCAGGTCATTATCATCGATCTCGTTCTCGCCGGTGACAACGCCATTGTCATCGGTCTTGCGGCTGCGGGCCTGCCAGCGACGCAGCGAACCAAGGCCATTCTGATTGGTATCGGTGCGGCGACACTGCTGCGAATTGTGTTCGCCGGTTTGACGACACAGCTTCTGCAGATTGTCGGCTTGCTGCTTGCGGGCGGGATCCTGCTGCTGTGGGTCTGCTGGAAGATGTGGCGAGAGCTGCGGGCGTCGACCGGTCATGCCGAGATGGCGGTAGCCGAAGGCATGCCGATAGGCGCAGAGACCGATGATGTGCCTCGCAAGACACTTGCTCAGGCGACCTGGCAGATCATCGTGGCTGACGTGTCAATGTCTCTCGACAACGTCCTGGCGGTCGCGGGCGCAGCGCGTGAACATCCATGGGTACTGGTGTTCGGTCTGGCACTTTCGATTGCGATGATGGGTGTCGCTGCGTCGTTCATCGCGCGGTTGCTGCAAAACCATCGCTGGATCGCTTACGTCGGTCTTGCGGTCATTCTCTATGTGGCGGGCGATATGATCTATCGCGGAATGCTCGAAGTCTATCCGCACGTCGCTTCGTAAGCTGTATGAGATTGCGGGGCGCTCTCTTGTTCGACAAAGAGCGTCCCGCGATACGCAAACAGCAGTCCGAGCGCGGGATGCTGAACGGCAACGTTGAATCGGTAGCGGCTGTTCGCCTCTGTCGCTGTGGCCCTGATCTTGGGAGCTGCCCATGCGGGCAGCGGAAGGGCGAGGAAAGACCAGCCGAGAAATCGCCAGTCAACACCGCGTTCGGTTCGAGCCAGATCGAAGGTAAACCTGAGAGGCCCGAACTGCTCCTCGAACGTCGCTATCTGGGACGTGCTCTGCAGACGCGATCTGAAGCTGCTTTCGCCAAACTGACGGGCCCAGCTCTCGCCGGTCTTGTCCGCAGTCATCTTCACCACAACAGGATAGCGGCCGCTTTTCGGCAATCCGACGAGCCAACGCAGGAGGCGCGCCGGCCATCCGCGGCCGGTGCGCGCGATGGCGGTGCCGGCGAAAGTCCCGGCGCGTTCCTGATCGTGGACCGATCTGACCGCTTGCGGAAGGTCGTCAACGTGACGGCCTAACAGGCGGCGAAAGAGGGTAGCATGATCGGGCCATGCCTCATCTTCCCGCGTCATAACCGGGAGATGCTGCAATTCGCAAAGGATGGCCTCTGGTTTCAGCAGGCCAACGCAAGCTTGTGCCCCGGTCTGCGTGATCCGATTGTCCAGCAGTCCGCGCACCATGGCCGCCGCGGCAGCGATGGGTACGCTCGGGCCCGCATTGTCCCTGGCGAGCAGCGACCACCGGGCAACAACGTTTCGGCCTTTGTGATCCGCGCCTGATGCCTGCACCAGCATTCCGCCGCGGTCGGATCCGAACCTGTCCAGAAGTCCGGCGACGAAGCGCAGTGGCCGTGCCAATCGCTTCAACGAGCTTATGAGGCCCCACCGAACTGGCAGGCTCAGTGCCGTGAGACCGAGGTGCATCAAGCCGGGCTCGACGCCTGCCAAAAACAGAGCAGTTCGTTGAATGGGAAAATGGGCAGGCAGCATGTCGAGGTCAGGTGTCTCGCAGAGCGAGGTCCATCGCCGTCCGAGGCCCGGAATAGCGAGACGGCGGGCCCCGGACCATCCAGGTGAGGAGATCCAATGCCCGTTGCTGAAAACGCGGACCGGCCGGCCAACATAGGAGAGAATGGCCTGAATAACTGAAAGCCCGCGCGGTGCTTTGGCCCCAGGACAAATCGCCACGATCACGTCGTCGAGGCGACGCCACCCGGTAACCAGGGGCGCCAACACGGCGTGCGAAAGGGCGGGTGTCGAACTTGCTCCGGTGACGGCAAGAACACCTGCCGTGCGTGCCTGCGCATCGAGAGCTTCCGCAAAATTCGCCACGAACCTTCGTGCATCGGCGATGTCGATATAGTGCGCTCCGCAACCGATGGCGGTTTGCGCTAGGCCATAATCGGTGTCCTGAAAGGGGCCTGCCGTGTCGATAACGAGCCATGGCGAGATGCTTGCAATACTGTCTGCGCGTGACCGGTCAAACTGCTGAACCGTGATACGGGCGGCAGGATATTGATTGACGAGATCGTTCCGCAATTGAGTAAGAGCGGTCAGTCCTCGTGCGGCAAGCACGAGTTCGATATTCGTGAATGTTGCGAGAAGAGCCGCAAGGCGGCTCCCAAATGCTCCCGTGGCGCCAATCAGCAAAACGCGGCGCATGGCTAGAGGGCCGGTGGTTCGGTGATGAAACGCTGGCGCACATGCGGCGGTGGGATCATGCACTCCCGCCGTTTGCCTAGCAGGTGATAACGATTGCGGGCCGTCCAGCGATACACGGCGTTTCGAATGGGCTGCGGAATTGCGACGAGGGCACGCAGCGCTCGCCAGGGCAGAGGCATCCGAGCAAGCATCGCAGCCATCCCGTTAGTGCCGCCGATCGCCTCGCCATTGTCGAAAAACAAAAAGGTCGATGGATCATCAGGATTGACGCCATGCTTTTCACACAGCTGCCTTCCATATGCGGATTGAATCGGCGTGAAACGAATGACGCCCTCACGGTCCATCATCAGCACCAGCCGGACGTAACCCGAGCAGAAGTTGCAGATCCCGTCAAATACCATGATGCCATCGGGCTTTGTGGGAGTGACTGATCCCGAAGCTTTGGCTGCAGCAGGTGGGGAAGCGATGCGGCTGTTCATTGCGGCAACCTACCATCGCAAGGTCGCCAAATCATTTCTTGCGATCGCTAAACTAGCTATTTCGCCGGGGCCGGCTCGCTCTGTACGCGGCAGGTCGATGCGGCGAGCGAGGCCTGCGCCTGCGGCATCAAGCCCGGCTCCGGCGCCAAGGCCTTCAGGATGATGATGCCCGTCGTGGTCGGTGAATCGATGATGAGCCTGTCAGCCGCAGTCACGTCTTCGTCCTCCGGCAACTCGGCATGCTGCGCTTCGGTCATGAGGTCGAGCTCGATCACGCGTCGTCCGGCGGAGCGGTCGTTGATGGCGTAATAGGCGACGTCGTTGCGGGTATAAAACGACACCGACGTATAAGCCTGGCTGACCGGCACGCTCAGCTTGATCGGACCATCTGAGAGGTCATAGCGGCAGGCCGCCGTCGCAAAAGCGGGATCCATGAAAGGCATCGGTGCCCCGGTCGGTGCCGCGGCCGGAAGCGCCGTCACGGCGTTGAGCTTCGTGATGGGTTCGAGCCGGGAATAGGCATCCAGTGTCGCGACGCGCGGCAGCACCAGCACACTCACGAGGTGCACGATCCCGCCAAGCAGGATGCCGCCGAGAATTGCAAACAGCCAGCGGATCATGAGCAACCCACCGTGGTCACCGAAGGCATCGGTGCATCTTTCTGCGTTCGCGTGCCGACGCCCACCGGCGTATCGTAAAGCCGCAGAACGAGGAAGTAATGATCGACGCCGGCAGTCGGCAGCCAGTTTCCTGCACGTGATCGCGACGATATCTTTATTTCGAATGAGCCGTTCGACTCGCGGACGATTTCCTGGCTGGTAAAGCCGTAGCGCTGGAGCGCATTGGCCACGAGCTGACCCTTCATGTCGTACAAGGTCAGGGTCCAGAAGCGTGCCGGCGGTGTCACGCCTTTGACGACGACGTCACACCGCCCGTCGAGGCGGCGTTGTGCGTCATCCTTGGTGGTACTGAAGGTGATGCCGTCGCCGGCGCCAACCGGCAGTTCACCGCTTCGCGCGATCGATGCGCGCGAGTACGGGTCAATGTCGCTGGTGCCGACTTTCGGTCTTGCGGTCCATGCACCGATGTTAATCGTGCCGACATTGACGCCGCGTGTCGACGTCACCCACGTCGCGCCGAGGCCGACGACGGTCGCGATCATCAACGACAGAAGAGTGATAAAAATCAGTCGCACGATTAGGGCGCCATGATGGGGGCGATCAATTCTTTCGGGATGGCGCCAAAGCCGAGGGCAGATCCGATGACGCAAAGCTATCGGGGAATGCCCGGTCGGACGACGCCTTTTTATCAGCATCGTTTAACGACGTTTTGCCGGGCACGCCTACGGTCTTTGCGGCGTCGTCGAACATTTTTTCGACTTTTACCAGGATATTCGCGCCGCGCCGGGTCAGGACCGGCGGCGGGCCGGGAGCGACCTCGGGAGCTTTCGCATTTGCCGATGCTGCGGCCTCGGACTCAGGCAGCTTCTTGCCAGCACCGACGCCAGGCAAATCCTTGATCTCGACGCCCTGGTGTGCGGCGACCATGATGTCGTGCCATGTCTGGGCGGGTAGGGAGCCGCCGGTCATTCGGTTCGTGGATGAGTAATCGTCATTGCCGTACCAGACCGCCATGGTGAAGTTGCCGGTGTAGCCGACGAACCAGGCGTCCCGGTATGCGTTGGTTGTACCGGTTTTGCCGGCTGCCGGAATGCCGTCAAGACGCGCGCGTCGCGCGGTGCCTTCGTCGACGACGTGGCTCATCATTTCCGCCATATCGGCTGCGACCGGCGCGGGGATTGCCTGTGTCGGCTTCTTGCCATCGCGATCGAAACGCCACACGAGATCGCCGGCCCCGGTTCGCACCTCAAGGATGGCGTGTGGGGTGACCGCTTTCCCTTTATTGGGGAAGGTGGCATAGGCCACGGCATGTTCAAGCACGGTGACTTCGTCGGCGCCGATCGGCAGCGACGGCGTATCCGGAAGCGGCGCTTTGATGCCGAATTTGCGCGCCGTTTCGACGATTTTGGCGCGGCCCGCCTTCGGGCCGCCCTTGCCGCCAATCGCAATGGATAGCTTGACCGGGATGACGTTGATTGAGCGCGTGAGGGCCTGCGTCAGCGTGACTGGTCCCGAGTATGAGCGACCGTAGTTTTGCGGACACCAGTTGCCGATACAGATTGGTCCGTCCACCACGACGGACTTCGGCGTAAAGCCGTTCAATAGCGCCGTAGTGTAGACGTAAGGCTTGAACGACGAACCGGGCTGGCGCATCGCGTCGGTCGCGCGATTGAACTGGCTCGCGCCATAGTCTCTGCCACCGACCATCGCACGGACGCCGCCATCGAGGTCGGCGAGCACAACCGCCGCCTGGGTGGCGTGATAGTCGCGGCCGAATTGACGCAGCTGATTTTCAACCGTGGCTTCCGCCGCCCGCTGCACATTCATGTCGATGGCAGTACGGACAACGAAGACACGTTCGGTGTAGGATTTGGGGAACGTCTCGACGAGCTTCTTCATCTCATCGAAGGCCCAATCGAGGTAGTAGTTCGGAGAGTTCTCGTCGCGGCGATCGACCGCGGTGGCCGGGTTGCGCCGGGCGCCGAACACTTGGCCTTCGGTCATGAAGCCGGCGTCCACGAGATTGTCGAGCACGACGTTGGCGCGGGCGCGAGCTGCGGGCAGGTTGATGTGAGGCGCGTATTTCGTCGGTGCCTTGAACAGGCCGGCCAGCATCGCGGCTTCCGCGAGATTCACATCGCGCGCGGATTTATTGAAATAGAAATGAGCCGCGCCATCCACACCGAACGTGCCGCCGCCCATATAGGCGCGGTCGAGATAGAGTTTCAGGATCTCGTTCTTGGTGAGCCGTGTTTCGAGCCAGATGGCGAGGAAGGCTTCCTTCACCTTACGTTCGATCGTGCGCTCGTTGCTCAGAAACAGGTTCTTGGCGAGCTGCTGGGTGATGGAGGAGCCGCCCTGTCGCACGCCGCCGGCCTGAGCGTTGGTCATCAATGCGCGCAGCGTGCCCGCAACGTCGATGCCGAAGTGGTCATAGAAGCGTCGGTCTTCCGTGGCGAGGGTGGCCTTGATCAGATGATCCGGAAACTCCTCAAGCGGGATCGAATCGTTGTGCTTGATGCCGCGGCTGCCGATCGGATTTCCATAGCGGTCGAGAAACGTGACGGCGAGATCGGATTTCTTCAGCCAGTCATCGTCGGAGGTTTCTCGGAACGCCGGCAGCGCCAGCGCGAGCATCAGGATCAGACCGCCAAGACCGATCGTTGCAGCTTCCGAAAGCGGCTCAACGATCACCCATCGTTTCCAGCGCCCGACGTAGAACCTGTCCATGAAGGTGGTGTAGCGCTCGAACAGTTCGCGCAGACCAACAGCCGACGAAAACAGCGTCGAATCAATGCGCGCGTCGAGGTCCAGCAGGAAATGCCGGAATCTTCGTTTCCACCCACCTGGTTCGATCTGGCTCACCGAAACCCTTGATCATGACGCGGCGACAAGGCGCCGACTGAATGCATTCGCGAGAATGATGTGCTCGCCAATTTGCGGCATCCCCAAGGCGATTTCAGCCGTTGAGAATCCGTCATCTTCTAGCCGACCATAGGTCATAAACCAATGGTGCCGCTGGTTTTTTGATCGTAAGCAAGAGCGCTATCCCATTCTTTAGCAAGGGCGGGAACAGCGCATCTTCTGTCTTGCGGCTTGCGTATCCGCTGCCAAGTCCCATAAAGCACTTGAAAAGCTAACGCCCCATGAGGGGACGATGAGTTCCAGGCTATGACAACCCGGCCGCGGCCACCATCAACTCAAAGCGAATATTTCTGGAAAACCAAGACGTTGGAGGAGATGTCCGACAGCGAATGGGAGAGCCTGTGCGACGGCTGTGCGCGGTGTTGCCTGGAGAAACTTGAGGACGAGGACACCGGACAAATCTACTTCACCCACATTTCTTGCACGCTTCTCGACGCAGGGCTGTGTGCCTGCAAGGACTATCCCAACAGGTCGGACAAGGTGTCTGATTGCGTGCGGCTGACGCCCGAGAATGTCCGAACCTTGAACTGGTTACCGCCGAGTTGCGGCTACAAGCTCGTTGCCGAGGGGCGCGATCTCTATTGGTGGCATCCGCTGATCTCCGGCGATCCGAACACGGTTCATGAGGCCGGAGTTTCGGTGCGGGGCAGGGTGTGGGGGACCGAGGATGAAGTCGATGAGGCCGATCTTGAGGATCACATCGTGCAGTGGCCGGCCTCTCTGCCGAAACGTGCGCGTCTGAAAAAGCGGCCGGCAACCCGCTGAAACGCCGCAGCGGTGTCCCGATAATGTGATGATCCACCAACGCGGTGCACCCATGCACCCGCGTGTCTTATGAAGACGACCCGAACAGGATAAACAATCCTCATCCCTGATGATTTCAGTTCGTTGCCGCTACGCGCGAGCCATTTCTCAGATATTTCATTCTCCCAGTCTCCCAATCCAGGCTCATGACCGAGACTCATCGACAGCGTTTTGACGCGGATCAGACGCAGGACATCGAAACGGCAGACGACGTTTCAAACCTCCCCACCGAAGTCATCGACATCAATGAAGCGCCGCCGATTTCTCCGGCGCCGGCGCTGACGAAGAGTGAGGTGAGGACCATCCTGCTGAGCCTCATGCTCACGATGTTCCTGACGGCGCTCGATCAGACCATCGTCGCGACCGCGCTGCCGACCATCGGGCGGCAGTTCGGGGACGTGACCAATCTCTCCTGGGTGATCACCGCGTATCTTCTGTCGTCGACGGCGGTTGCGCCGGTCTACGGTACCCTCAGTGACATCTACGGCCGGCGTTCGATGATCATCCTGTCGATGGCGTTGTTTCTCGTCGGCTCGGTCTTGTGCGCTATCGCGCCAAATCTGCTGATCTTGATTCTGGCCCGGGCTCTGCAGGGCATCGGCGGCGGCGGCATTCTGCCTCTGGTTCAGATCATTATTTCCGACGTGGTTTCGCCGCGTGAGCGCGGCCAGTATCAGGCCTATTTCAGTTCAGTATGGGTCGCGGCCGGCATCGGGGGACCGGTTCTGGGCGGTTTGTTCGCGGAGCATCTGCATTGGTCCGTGATCTTCTGGATCAATCTGCCGCTCGGTGTGCTGTCGCTTGCACTGTTGCTGCCCAAAATGGGCAAGATCCCGGTCTTCCATCGCAAACGCAAAGTCGACTGGGTCGGGGGCCTGCTGTTGATGGCCTCCGCCGTCATCATCATGCTGGTGTTGACATGGGGCGGTAACAAGTTCGCATGGGGGTCGCCAACGATCCTGGCGATGGTTGGATCTGCGATCTGTCTCGGCGCTGCGTTTGTCGTCCACGCATTGCGGACCAGTCAGCCGTTCCTGCCGATACCGCTGTTGTCTGGGACGGTGGTGCCGTTTGCGATCGGCGCCGGGGCCTGTTGTATCGGTACGATGATCGGCCTTACCGTTCATCTGCCGCTCTACTACGAAGTCGTTTACGGATTGACGGCGAGCGAAGCGGGCTTTGCGCTCATTCCACTGGTCGCGGTCTCCGTGCTGGGGGCCTGGATCGTTGGCCGCGCGATGACGATGACGAAGCACTACAAGCGCTTGGCGATCGCCGGCGTATCGATCTCGGCTTGTGCCGCAGCCATAATGGCGTTTGCAACTCCGCTGCCGCTCTATGTGCTGCTGGGGCTTCTGTCATTGCTTGCCGTTGGATTAGGTACGGTGTTTCCCGTCACCGTGGTGTCGATCCAGAATGCGGTCCCGCGTAACCAGGTCGGTACCGCAACCGGTGCGATGAATTTCTTCCGCTCGCTGATGGCATCCTTCACCGTGGCAATATTCACCGCGATCCTGCTGACGGTACTTGGTCCTCACGTGTCGATCGGCGCCGAACATCACGCGGGAACGACGCAAGGTATTGACGCCGGCGATATGTCCGCGGCCTTCCGCTACGTCTTCGGAGCAGCCGCAGTGCTGCTCGGCACGGCTGCGATGTTGGTCGTGCTGATGGAAGAGCGTCCGCTGGCTGGCCCCGGAACGGCTGGCGCTGCCTCGGCGATGGCAGAGTAGGGAGCCTCGAGGCGCCCACCGCCAGACTGCAGGAATATAGTCCTTTGATCGGGCATTGACGTCGCGGTGCGACGCCCCATATCTTCTGCAGTACCGCAGGAGATGGCCAAATGGCTGCAGTTTCGCAGAGGGCTCCGGATTTCGTACCCGCCGATCGCCAAGGCCTCGCGTTGGAAGGCTTCTTTCAGATCATGGCGCGCTGGAATATCGGCAACAGCGATGCGCGCCGTATTCTGGGCAATCCGGCCGAACGCACGTTCTTTCAATGGAAGAGCGGCAAGGCTGCGCGCGTGCCGGAAGATACGTTGCGCCGGATTGGCTATGTCGCGGGTATCTGGAAAGCGCTGCAGATCGTTTACTCGGATGCGGGTCTTGCCGACACCTGGGTCACCCGTCCGAACAAAGCCTTCGGTGGACAGACACCGCTCGCGCGCATGGTGGCAGGCGACGTCACCGATCTTGCCGCGGTCAGGGCCTATGTCGATGCGGCCCGCGCCCCGTGGTCGTGACATCAGTTCGTGACACAAAGATCTCGCATGTCCGCTGGCCGCAGGCCTGGCGGATCATCGCGTCGCGCTATCCGCCGATCGCCTTGTTTGAGCGCGTGTCAGACAATCCCGCAGTGTGGGACGTGTTGATTGAGCTTGAGCAGGCGACAAATCCGCGCGTGCGCGATGAAGCCGGCGAGATCGTTTTGGTGCCGGCCGAACGCAGGGTCGCGGGCTCCGGAGCATCCTGGGTGATGGCGCCGTTTACCCACGTCAACCGGCAGGGCTCCCGTTTTTCGGACGGAAACTATGGCGTTTACTACGCCGCGAGCACCTTGCGGACAGCCATCCTTGAGACCGGCTATCACTTTGCACGGTTCGCAGCTGATGCTCAGGATCCGCCGCGCCGCGAGGACATGCGCGTCCTGTTAGGAACGATCGACAGAGATTTGCATGATGTCGCGTCGCTCGAGGAGGCGACGCAGAAGCGTCTCTTGGACCCCGCCTCTTATTCTTACAGCCGGCCTTTTGCATTCGAATTGCGCGAAGCGGGCAGCAATGGGCTCGTCTATCCGAGCGTGCGGGACGATGAGGGCACTTGTGTTGCCGCATTCTGGCCCGACGTCGTCGGCATCCCGATGCAGGAGCGTCACCTGCAATACGAATGGGACGGCAAGCGGTTCTCGCGCTACTTCGATTACAGTTTTGAGACGTGGATGTCGGCCGACGTCAGCTAGTTTCTCACTGCTGCAAGGCTAGCTCCTTTGGTTCATGGAATGATTCCATTTTGTTCGCAAAGAACGAATCGAGCCGCGGTAAAAATCCTCTTGCCAATCATTAACAATATCTTTCACATCTAAGTTATTGCCAGAGAATGCATATTGAGCGATCAGTGAGCATTCGATAAATTAATGTATCATTTGAGTTTGTGTTGAGTGATTTCCATGAACGATAATCGGACGTCTCTTTTGCAGACCAAGGCGAGGCTTCTTGCCGACCTTGATCGCCTTAACGGCATCCTCTCCCAACCCTGCAGTGATTTTGTTGCCGAGCAAACTGAAGCCGCTCTTGAAGGGACGGAGATGCTCCTGGAAGCGGTGGACCGCGCGCTCGGTCTCGAGCTTCTCGCCAGCTGATCCCAGCACTGTTAGGTCGATCGCGTCCGGCATCCACGGTGGAATGATTTAATCGATCTCATCAACGAGACCATCGATGGCCGTGGTATTGGAGGGCTGGCGTTCGCCGGTATCGCTTTTCATCTGGAGTTGAGCCAAGTCCAGATTGAGTTTGTTGACGGCGGTCATAAGCTTCTCGTCGTCAAAAATATCGAACAGCCGATTGATGGTTTTCTCGCAGTCATGCGGGCCGGGTTCGATGTAATCGGCCAAAACGCCTTGCGCTCTCAGAACCGCATCCAGAACACTCTCTTGTGGCGTCATGTGTCGCATCTCCACATCGTTAGAGGGGATCCGTCGGGCTGGTTCCGTCCCGCCTGCAGGAGATCAGCTCACTCTCGTTGACAGAATTCAATTAAATTTCTCGGTCTCCGACTCTGTACGCCAGCCGAATTTGGCGAGCTGGCCCGCACGCTTCGAAAGCAAATCTGCGACGAAATCGGAAATTTCATCCTGCATGTTTCGCCCGGTCCCAGAGGCCATCTCAACATGCTTCCGCGAAATTGCGTTTGCGACTCGCTCGACAATTTCTCTCATGGCCACCTCATTTTCCGAGATGCCAACGCGGGTTTGCAAGTTCCAGTTCCGCTGAGGACACGCGCCGCAACGTGTGGCTTCAATGCAAAAACCGCATGCGTTCGCTTTTTTTGAACTTCATCGGGGCTGATGCATTGCCTTCCAACATCACAGGGAGGTGACCATGGGACGCGCTCTCAAGCACACCGCATTGGTTGTTGAAGATGATGAACTCCAACGGGAACTCGTAAGTCTGATTTTCGAAGAAAGCGAAATGAACGTCATTCAATGTGAGAGCGCGGAAGCTGCAGCCGTGGTGCTGGAAAAAGCGGGGCGCGATTTGACGGTGATGTTCACGGACGTCGAACTCGCAGGGAAGATGTCCGGCGTGGAATTGGCTGAACTTGCAAAGCGCCGCTTTCCCGACATCGATGTGATCATCACCTCAGGGCAAGGTGTCGATCGCATTCCCGAAAACACCTTGTTCATGCCGAAGCCTTGGCTGCCGCTTGAACTGTTGCGGCAAGCTGAGCGGTCAAGAACACGGCACTAGGAGTGCGTGATGTTAGGGCCCCTGAGGCGGTCTGTCGCCGAGCGGTTCGGAACATTCGCCGCGCACGGAGCGTTGCCTTTGAAACATCCGGAGAAACAATGAGGGCGTGATGGCAAAGGTAGAACGCGTCGAAGAACATCATCGCGTAGTCGAAACGCCGACAGAGGCGAGGCAGGGCGAACGAGGGCCGTCGGTCCTGGCCCTGCTCACTGTCAGCACCATCGCCGCTGTATTCGTGCTTGCGATCGTCTGGTTCGTATTTTTCCGGACGTGATGCATGCAGGCGAGGATCTTGAGACGTAACCGGAATACCGGATACGCTCGCGCTTAGTCGAGTGGCGCAGCGCCCCAACTCCGCGCGGTCTTCACAATCCAGTCCTTGTAGAGCGTCAACGGCGTTACACCGGTAAGACCCCCGCAACCATCCGCATTACCCGGTCCGGTCGACCAGCTCACCACCCCGACGATCATCGTTCGTCCGTCCTGATCCTCAAACACCGGTGCGCCGGAATCACCGGTGCAGGCACCCATGCCGGCGCGTTTGTTATCGGTGACGGGGTCGACCAGGCGGATCTGCAAAGTCCCGGGATGTCCTGTCACGGCGAGGGCTGCCTTCCGGACGGTGCCGATCCCGGCATCGCTGCCGGCCGCCGTCACGCCGATGCCGGCCACGGTGAAGCGAGAGCCGGGAGCGATTGGCGCGCGTGGGACACCGAGTTGAGCGGCTTCCTTTTTGGGCACCGATGCGGGCAGCAGCAGGAGTGCAACGTCCGCGGTGGCGCGATGCGCGAGCATCGTCTGCATATTGAACTGGGGATGTGTCGCGACCTTGCTGACGGTGATCAGGCGTGGCGGCTGCGTTGTATTGTCGATGATACGATATGACGTGTTTGGTGTGATGCAGTGGCCAGCTGTCAGGACGATGTGCGGTGCAATCAATGAACCGGTGCAGACATTGCCGCGCGAGCCGATGACGGTGACGATGGCGCGGCTGATGTCCGCACTTGGCGTCGATGCACTGCCGGTCATGGCAAACGAGGGATAAGCCAAGGCGAGAGTTGCGGCGATGGCGGTGGAGAAGCGAAGCACGTCTTGAACTTTCCAATTCCGTGTCGGCCACCGGGAGGGTGGCTTAACTTCCTCTTGTGAGCACCGGGAAACCCAAAAGCCGCTCACCGAAGGCGAGGGACGTATATCTGAATGGGGGGTGTGGCACCACGCTCTTCGGGATCTGAAAATAGGGGGTAGAGCGGGCCGGCCACTCGGCGTGGGATCTCACACGGATGGAAAAAGTTTATAGCCGCAACCGCGTTGTTCATCCGCCGTTCACGGCCAAGCCGTTCATGTTATAGGTAACAGCTTGCCATAAGCGGGCCTGCCAACTGCGGAGATTCCCTTGCGCCTTCTCGTTGTCGAAGACGATCCTGATTTGAACCGCCAACTGACGACGGCCTTGTCGGATGCAGGATATGTCGTTGACCGCGCATTCGATGGCGAGGAGGGACACTTCCTCGGGGATAGCGAGCCTTATGACGCGGTTGTGCTCGATATCGGTTTGCCCAAGATGGACGGCATCTCCGTGTTGGAGGCCTGGCGGCGGAACAACCGCACCATGCCCGTTTTGATTTTGACGGCGCGGGATCGCTGGAGCGACAAGGTGCAGGGGTTCGATGCCGGTGCCGATGATTATGTCGCCAAGCCGTTCCATCTCGAGGAGGTGCTGGCAAGAATTCGCGCACTGCTGCGCCGAAGTACCGGTCACGCCCAGAGCGAGCTGACGTGTGGGCCGGTCATGTTGGACACCCGCACCAACCGCGTCAGCGTCGACGGCAATCCGATCAAGATGACATCGCACGAGTATCGGCTTTTGGCGTACCTCATGCATCATTCCGGGCGCGTCGTGTCGCGCACTGAATTGGTCGAACATCTCTACGACCAGGATTTCGACCGTGACTCGAATACGATCGAGGTCTTCGTTGGCCGTATTCGGAAAAAGCTCGATGTCGATATCATTCAGACGGTGCGAGGTCTTGGATATCTGCTGACGCCGCCACCCACACCCAATGCGCGCTAATTCACTTGCGACACGCCTGTTCGTCTCGGCTACGGCCTGGGTTGTATTGATCCTTGTCATTACGGGCATCGCGCTATCATCGCTCTACAACCGCTCGGTCGAGCGTGCGTTCGATCGCCGGCTCAATTTCTACCTTCGTACCCTGATCGCCGAAGCGGCGCAGCCGGATGATCCTTCCGACAAGAGCGACAAATCGGATCGGTCGGTCCAATCGCTTGGTGAACCGCTCTTCGAGCTCCCCTTGTCGGGATGGTACTGGCGCATGGCGCGCGTCGACGGCGACAAGCCTGAAGTGCGGGCATCGCGCTCACTGTGGGATGCAACGCTTCCCAAGCTCGAGGACTTGGGTATTGAACTCAATCAATCCGGCGTGCGTCTTGCCTATGTGAATGGACCGGAAAACCAGCGCTTGCGCATGGTGGAACGGCCGGTCGATCTCGGGAGCGAAGGAAAATATCTCGCAACCGTCGCGGGCGATGCCACAGAGATTGATGAAGAGACTCAGACGTTCGATCTTTATCTCGCCGTGACGTTCGCGGCGCTGAGCATCGGTCTCATCTTGACCACCATCTTTCAGGTCCGGTTCGGCCTTGCGCCGCTCAAGCGCATTTCAAATTCGCTCGCGGCCATTCGCTCGGGCAATGCAGAACGGCTTGAAGGAAAATTTCCGCTCGAGATTGCGCCGCTCGCACGCGAGACCAACGCGCTATTGGATGCCAATCGTGCGATTGTCGAGCGGTCGCGTACCCATGTCGGCAATCTTGCGCATGCTATCAAGACGCCGTTATCGGTGATCGTCAACGAAGCCTCGGTGCATCGGGGAGAGCCATTTGCGGCGAAGGTTCTCGAACAGACCGACATCATGCGCCAGCAGGTGGCGCACCATCTGGAGCGGGCGCGCATTGCTGCGCGCGCGACGACCATCGGGACCGTGACAGAGGTGGCCCCGGTGGTCGAAGCGTTGGCCCGGACAATGGAGAAGATCCATCGCGATCGGGATATGCAGATCGACACAGAGGTTCCGGCCGGGACCAAATTTCGAGGCGAGCGTCAGGACCTCGAGGAGATGGCCGGTAATCTGGTCGATAATGCCTGTAAATGGGCACAGCACCGGGTGACGATTGAGGTGTTGGCGGAGCGGGCTTCGGGCGCGATCGAGCCCACATTGCGCATCATCGTGGACGATGACGGTCCGGGACTATCACCCGCCGAACGCGCCCAGGTGGCACGCCGCGGCCAACGGCTGGATGAATCGAAGCCCGGCTCCGGTCTTGGGCTATCGATTGTGACAGATCTCGCCCAGCTCTATGGCGGCAACCTCCAACTGGGGGCCGCTCCGATCGGGGGGCTTCGAGCAGAACTGGTTTTGCCGGGGATCTGACGTTCGAAACGATTTTTAACGCTAAATCAGTGCGTTAGGCGTTCTTTTCCCGCGAAGTCGCGTGGGGCTTTCTGACCTCAAGTCTCGCCGCTTCAACGCGATATTAACGGCGGTCCGGCTAAGACTGCCGAGGAGGGGGCTCGGTTGGCGCCCTGCGAAGGTGAAGTGGCGGGCGTCAGCCTATGTCGATTGAGCGGTTGAAAGAGTATCTCGGAGCACTTCCGCCGGGCGCGCAGGCGCTGCTGATGCGGGAGTTCGAGCGTTCTATAGAGCGCGGTGACGACCCTACGATCGCGAATTTCGTGCTTTCCGAACTGCGCAAGATCGTGCGCGCTCCCAGCGAGGATTTGACCGCTCGCACCGATGATCCGATGCGGCTGGTGTTTCGTCCTCTTGAGCGGTTTCTGGTCGACAGTGTCCCCTCCGTTCGGCCTGGACAGATCAGACGCGCGTCATTGGGACCGATTTGGATTTGGCTGGGCAACGAAGGCATCCCCGACAAACTGCGCGCCTTTGAAGACTTCTGCAAAAGCCCGAGCGATTCGAATACTCGCGAGCAGGCAACTCGCGAAGTGCAGGCGGCGGCTGCAGAGGCCATTGCGCAAGCGACCGGAGCCGGACCTTCAGACAGCAGTGCACGCCAGCGGCCCATGGCCCGCTTCGGATCCACGAGCGTGTCGGAGGATATCGTCTCGGTGGGGGCGGTTCTCAGCGTCCGTGACGCGTTGGACACCCTGAATTCCAAACTGCCGGGGCAGATGCGGACATTTGCCGAATCCCAGATCAAATCGGTTATGGGATCCATGAACATTCCAGCGCTACAGACCCCCCAGACATTGCCGTTCGCTTTGTCGCTGGTCATGCCGCGTCTCCCAGCCCCGTGGCAGATTATCCGGCTCGGCATTTCGGTTGCGGCGTCAGACGACGAGCTTCGGGTTGCCGGCACGCCGTTCGGTGTGACGGTCACCATGGCAATCCACGATATGGCGCAATTGGTGACGGCACTGCGCTCGGATCTGAAGCGTGGTCACTCCCAAGACCTGTCAAATCATCTCAAAGCGCTTCACGACGGCATGCGTGGTCTGCGCACCGAACTCGATATTCGCACGGATTCGGGTTGGGGCCGCCAGTTGACCGCGATCCGATCCGAAATCTCGAATTCGCTGCATTCTGAAATCGATAGTGTTCCGGGAAAAGTGCGGCGCTTGCTGCGGCAGGGACCGGACAAGGAGGTCACTGCAAACAGCAAGGTCGACCCCGTCGATGTTGAGGCGGTCGCCGCGCTGATCGATTTTGTCGCGATTTGCCGCAACTATGCCGGCGAGCTTGCGATCAACGAGGCGAGCCTGCGCTCCTACTCGGAGCTGCAGCAATACGTTGAGACGGCCACTCAAACGCTGATGGAATCCTTGCGTGCGCCCGATCCCAAGATTCGGGCCTACCGTTTGATGCAGATGCAGGCGGCAATCCGGTTCTGCGACGTTATGTTCGGCCCGGACTATGCCTCGCTGATGCGCAGGGCTGCCGACATGGTCAAGCCGGTTGAGAAGAAGGAAGCGAAAGCCGGCTGATCCGGGGCGGTGA
The DNA here is from genome assembly GCF_049747295.1 of Bradyrhizobium sp. SYSU BS000235. Taxonomy (NCBI): domain Bacteria; kingdom Pseudomonadati; phylum Pseudomonadota; class Alphaproteobacteria; order Hyphomicrobiales; family Nitrobacteraceae; genus Bradyrhizobium; species Bradyrhizobium sp. SYSU BS000235. Next base: position 269,546 of record NZ_JBMHJM010000001.1, on the reverse strand, counting down.
TCACGGCTTAATCGGTGGAACTGCACGTTCCGGCTTCATTTCATCACCAAGCGCGTTGTTTTCACTGCGAAACCGCGTCATTCCGTGCCGGAAATGTCAATTGCACACCCCGGCTAGTCATGGTGTAACCCGACCTATGTCCAAGGATTCACGATTTGAATCCCTGGACGCCGCCGCCACCGGAACCCTGATGAATGACGCTTTGGTTTGTGCTCGCGCTGATGACTGCCGCAGCTGTTTTTGCCGTGCTGTGGCCATTGGGGCGCGGGGCTAGGCCGGAGCGCGAGGGCCGCGAAACGCTGGTCTATAAGGATCAACTCGCCGAAATCCAGCGCGATTCGGCGGCGGGCCTGATCGGGCCGGTCGAGGCCGAGGCTGCCCGCGTTGAAATTGGCCGCCGTCTGCTTGCGGCGTCCGATAGCGAAAAGGCCGTCACAACATCCATTAGCATGCCGTTTCGTCGGGCCGTTGCGGTGGTGGCGCTCGTCGGTGTGCCCTTGGTCGCAGTCCTGCTTTACGCCCGGCTTGGGTCTCCGTTGCTCGGCGATTTCCCGCTCGCGGAGCGGGCACATGCGCCGATCGCCACCGCATCCATGGACAAGCTGGTCGCGCAGGTCGAGACCCACCTCGAAGCCAATCCGGCTGACGGGCGCGGCTGGGAGGTGCTCGCTCCGGTGCTGGTCAAGCTCGGCCGTTACGACGATGCCGTGCGCGCCTTCCGCAATTCGATCACATATAACGGCGATACGGCAGCCCGCCGGGCTGACCTTGGAGAGGCCATCGCGGGCGCCGCCAACGGCATCGTGACGGCAGACGCCAAGGCGGAATTCGAACGCGCCGTCGCGCTCGATCCCAAGGAAGTCAAAGCCCGCTATTTCATCGGTCTGGCGGCTGAACAGGATGGCCGCAACACCGATGCCGCGAATCTCTGGCGCACGATGCTCGCCGATGCCCCGGCTGATGCGCCCTGGCGGCCGTTGGTGCAAAGCTCGCTCCAGCGTGTCGGTGTCGTCGCCCCCAAACTGTCCGGCGAGGACATGGCCGCGGCGAAGAGCATGAGCGAAGGCGATCGCAATACGATGATCCGCGGGATGGTGGAGCGTCTTGCCACACGTCTGAAGGATAACGGCGATGATGTCAACGGATGGTTGCGTCTTGTGCGCGCCTACACCGTCCTCGGCGAGCGCGACAAGGCGCAGGCGGCACTTGGTGAGGCGCGGCAGGCTGTGGGCAAGGATGCCGCACGATTACAGCAGTTGAACGACGGTCTGAAGAATCTTGGACTGGATGGCTAGAACCGGAACACGAGAGCATGACGCGTAAGCAACGGCGACTGACTTTGATCGGTGGGGCATTGGCGGTGCTCGCGATTGCGGCGGCATTGGTTCTCAACGCGCTGCGTGATTCCATTGTGTTTTTCACGACGCCCGGACACATCGCCGAAAAACACATCGCCCCGGGCCAGCGTTTTCGGCTGGGCGGGCTCGTCGAAAACGGATCGTTGGTCCGCGGCGAGAATCTCAAGGTGAAGTTTCAGGTGACGGACGGCAAGGCCACCGTGCCCGTGGCCTTCCAGGGAATTCTGCCGGACTTGTTTCGTGAAGGGCAGGGTGTGATCTCCGAGGGTTCGCTCGACGCAAGCGGCGTGTTCAAGGCCGATACCGTGCTCGCCAAGCACGATGAAACGTACATGCCCAAAGCCGTGGCCGACGAGCTCAAGAAGGAAGGTCACTGGAAAGACAATTACGAAAAGAAAACCTCGGATGTGCAGGGAGCCGCGAAATGATTGCGGAAGCGGGACACTACGCGCTGGTCCTGGCGCTGGCGTTGGCGCTGATTCAGGCGGTGGTGCCGGTCGTCGGCGCGCGTCTGGGAGATCCAGCGCTGATGAATGTCGCACGCTCTACGGCACTGACGCAGTTTATATTCACGGCAGCGTCATTTGCAGCGCTGACATATCTTCACGTCACCTCGGACTTCTCGGTGGTGAATGTCTATGAGAATTCGCATTCGCTGAAGCCGCTGATCTATAAAATCACGGGTGTATGGGGCAATCACGAAGGCTCCATGCTGCTCTGGGTGTTGATCCTTGCGCTGTTCGGCGGCCTTGTTGCGGCGTTTGGCAATAACCTGCCGTTATCGCTGCGCGCCCATGTTCTGGCCGTGCAGGCATGGGTCGGAACGGCGTTCTATCTTTTCATTCTGCTGACATCGAATCCGTTTCTGCGGATCGCCAATCCGCCAATCGAGGGACGTGATCTCAATCCGATCCTGCAGGATATTGGTCTCGCTGTGCATCCGCCGATGCTCTATCTCGGCTATGTCGGGTTCTCGATTTCGTTCTCGTTCGCGGTGGCTGCGCTGATCGAAGGCCGGATCGATGCGGCATGGGCGCGATGGGTGCGGCCATGGACGCTGATGGCATGGATATTTCTGACGCTCGGCATCGCGATGGGCTCATACTGGGCTTATTACGAGCTCGGTTGGGGCGGCTGGTGGTTCTGGGATCCGGTTGAAAATGCGTCTCTGATGCCATGGCTTGCGGGGACGGCACTGTTGCACTCCGCCGTCGTGATGGAGAAGCGCGACGCGCTGAAGGTTTGGACCATCCTGCTTTCGATTCTTACATTCTCGCTGTCGTTGCTGGGGACTTTCCTGGTGCGTTCCGGCGTGCTCACCTCCGTTCACACCTTCGCCAGCGATCCGGCCCGCGGCGTGTTCATCCTGATGATCCTCTGTCTGTTTATTGGTGGAAGTCTCAGTCTCTACGCATGGCGTGCGTCGGCCCTGAAGCAGGGGGGATTGTTCGCGCCGATCTCGCGTGAGGGCGCGCTGGTGCTGAACAATCTGCTGCTGACCACCGCCTGTGCGACAGTGTTCATCGGAACGCTGTATCCTCTGGCGCTTGAGGTCCTGACCGGCGACAAGATTTCCGTCGGTGCGCCGTTCTTCAATCTGACATTTGCGCCGCTGTTCCTGCCGTTGTTGCTGGCTGTGCCGTTCGGACCGCTTCTTGCCTGGAAGCGCGGCGATATCCTCGGCGCAACGCAACGGCTGACAGCGGCCGGCATCGTCGCGCTGGCGACCATCGCGGTGGTCTGGGCCTGGACACGTGGCGGCGGGGCGTTTGCGCCGTTAATGATCGGCCTTGCTGTTTTCGTCATTGCGGGAGCAATGAGTGACATCATCGAGCGCGCGCAACTGTTTCGCGTGCCCTTCATGACCGCGGTGCACCGCGCACGTGGACTGCCACGTTCGGCATGGGGAGCCGCTTTTGCTCATGCCGGTCTCGGCATCGCACTTATTGGCGTTGTCTGCGAGACCACATGGAACAGTGAACGCATCGCATCCATGAAGCCGGGGGATGTTGCGCAGGTCGGCGGGTACGAGGTCAAGCTCGACGGCATCACCCAGCAGCAGGGGCCGAATTTCCGCGAGCAGGTTTCGCGGTTCACGGTCACCTATGACGGCAAGACCATCGGGGTGATGACGCCGTCAAAGCGCAACTTTGCCACGCGCGGCATGTCGACGACCGAAGCTGCGCTTCTGACGCGGGGCGTGAGCCAGCTCTACGTGTCGCTGGGGGATGAGCATACCGACGGCTCAATCGCCGTTCGGGCCTATTATAAACCGATGGTGTTGCTGATCTGGTTCGGGCCGGTCTTGATGGCGTTCGGCGGATTTCTCTCATTGTCCGACCGGCGGCTCCGTGTTGGAGCGCCAAAGCCGGCGAAGGCGCCGCGCGCTTTGCAGCCAGCGGAGTAGGGGCACGATGAGACGCTTCATCCCTGTCTTGTTGGCGATGCTGTTGCTGGCTCCGTCGGTGGTTCACGCTGTTCAGCCTGACGAGGTGATGGCGAATCCCGCGCAAGAAGCACGGGCTCGGGCGTTGTCGCGTGAACTGCGCTGCATGGTGTGTCAGAATCAATCGATCGATGATTCCGATGCGCCGTTGGCACGAGACCTGCGATTGCTGGTGCGCGAGCGCATCGCCGCTGGTTCTACCGATGCGCAGGTCATGGATTTTCTCGTGTCGCGCTACGGTGAATTCGTCCTGCTGAAACCGCGCCTCGAAGGGCACACGATCGTGCTGTGGTTGATTCCACCTTTGGCCCTGATCGGAGGCGGCGTGGCTTTGTGGTTCTACAACCGGCGTCGCACCCGCGTGGGCGACGGCGAGGGTGGTGCGACATTCCACCTCACCCCGGACGAAGAGGCGCGGCTCGAGACGCTTATTGCCGACGAAGACTCAATGAAAAAGCCAGTGTCCTGAATCCGAAGTCGCCTCATACTGCAGCGCATTCACAGCGAACTTCGGATTCATAAGGGCACTCATAAGCCTATGATTCTAGTGCGGTTCGGGTTCGAGGTTCGCTTAAGGGATGCGCCGGGAAATGAAGCGAATTCTGAACCGCCACACGAGTTTGACGGGCTTTCCGGGGCGCTATTTTTATTACAAAACATTAATTCCCCCGTCAGTACGCGGTAAGGCCACGAAGTCCATCTTCCAGGTGAGAGGTGCACAACGCACCACGAGTTTTGCCCTGGAGAGCATTTATGTCCGACCGCCCCGATCTTTCTAACCTCCCTTCATACTCCGCCCCACGTCGCTCGGTGTTTTCTGCGCGGAAGTTCGCGCTGATGGCGTCGGTGGTCGCTGGTCTTGGCGTTGCCGCGTATGGCTTTGGCCCGACGTTGAACAAAATCGACGTGCTGACCACCACGGCGCATGCGCAGGTCAACAAGGATGTCCGCCAGGTTCAGCAGCCGATTGGCTTTGCGGATATCGTCGAACGCGTGAAGCCGTCCGTCATCTCGGTCCGCGTGAAGATCAACGAGAAAACGCCGGACAATGCCGTCGAAGACTCGCCATTCCCTCCCGGATCTCCGATGGAGCGCTTCTTCCGTCGCTTCGGTGGTCCGGATGGATTCCCGGGCGGCCGTGGCGGCCGTGGACGTGGCCAGATGGTGACCGGTCAGGGGTCGGGCTTCTTCATCTCGGCTGACGGCTACGCGGTGACCAACAACCACGTGGTTGATGGCGCGGAGAAGGTTGAAGTCACCACCGACGATGGCAAGGTTCACACCGCAAAGGTGATTGGCACGGACTCGCGGACTGACCTTGCTCTCATTAAGGTCGACGGCATCAGCAACTTCCCGTTCGCGAAACTTTCCGATGGCCAACCTCGTATTGGTGACTGGGTGCTCGCGGTCGGCAATCCGTTCGGCCTCGGCGGCACCGTGACGGCGGGTATCGTTTCGGCGCGCGGCCGTGACATCGGCAGCGGACCGTACGATGACTTTATCCAGATCGATGCGCCCGTGAACAAAGGCAACTCGGGTGGCCCGACCTTCAATACCGAGGGCGACGTCGTGGGTGTGAACACTGCGATCTACTCGCCGTCCGGCGGCAGCGTCGGCATTGCCTTCGCAATCCCGGCGTCGACGGTGAAGAGCGTCGTCAAGCAGCTGCAGGACAAGGGCTCGGTCAGCCGCGGCTGGATCGGCGTTCAGATCCAGCAGGTGACGCCCGAGATCGCCGACAGCCTTGGTCTGAAGAAGGCCGAAGGCGCACTGGTCGCCGAACCGCAAGCCAGTAGCCCGGCAGCGAAGGCTGGCATCGAATCCGGTGACGTGATCACGCGGGTCAATGATCAGCCGGTCAAGGATGCACGCGAGCTTGCTCGCACCATCGGCGGCATGGCACCCGGCACCACGATCAAGCTCGCCGTGCTCCACAAGGGGCAGGACAAGACGCTCAGCATGACGCTGGGTGAGCTGCCGAACGCGAAGACGGCGAAGGCCGATACGGACCAGAACGACAGTGGTCGTTCGGGACGCGGGACAACGGTCCCGCACCTTGGTCTGACCCTGGCTCCGGCAAACAGTGTCGCCGGCGCTGGCAAGGATGGTGTTGTTGTGACCGATGTCGACCCGAACAGCCCGTCAGCCGAGCGTGGCTTCAAGGAAGGCGACGTCATTCTTGAAGTCGCCGGCAAGCTGGTTGCCACACCGGGCGAGGTCCGCGAGGCGGTGACCACCGCACGCGCCGAGAACAAGAACAGCGTGCTGGTTCGTGTTCGCTCGGGTGACTCCTCGCGCTTCGTCGCGCTGCCGGTGTCCAAGGGCTGATAACCGATTGCTCCGTGTCGTCAGGCACGGAGCATGAGATGGGGAGTTGTCGCCGGCACTTTTCGCCCCCGCCGACGGCTCCTTCCCGGGGATGGGTCAAAAGCCCATCCCTCGTTTCCACTTTCGACGGAATACGCCCCCCTTCGTCGAAAGAGAGCGCGCGATCGCACTCCAGTCGGTCGTGCGGCGGGCGGCGGAGTCTCCCCAGCTTCGCCGCCCGTTTTCCCTTTATGGAGCATCGGACCGCCCCCGCGGCTTGCATGAGGACTTGCATCGCGCCATGGTGACATCAAGCACAGCTCTTTCGCCCCAGACCGAATCAAAAATGCGACTGCTCATCGTTGAAGACGACCGCGAGTCGGCCGACTACCTCGTAAAAGCGTTTCGCGAGGTGGGGCATATCGCCGACCTTGCTGGCGACGGCGAGGAAGGCCTCGCGCTGGCCGAGACCGGCGATTACGATGTTTTGGTGATCGACCGGATGCTGCCGAAGCGCGACGGGCTTTCGATCATCGGCACGCTGCGCGGCAAGGGCAATCATACGCCTGCGCTTATTCTGTCGGCACTCGGACAGGTCGACGATCGTATCAAAGGCCTTCGTGCCGGCGGCGACGATTACCTGCCGAAACCTTATTCATTTGCCGAACTGCTGGCGCGCGTTGAAGTGCTGTCGCGCCGCAAGGGCGGGCCGTCTGAGGACACCACTTATCGCGTTGGCGATCTCGAACTGGACCGGCTGTCGCATCGCGTGGTGCGCGGCACGGCCGAGATCACGCTGCAGCCGCGCGAATTCCGGCTGCTGGAGTATTTGATGAAACATGCCGGGCAGGTGGTCACGCGCACCATGCTGCTCGAGAATGTTTGGGACTATCATTTTGATCCGCAGACCAACGTGATCGACGTGCATATCTCGCGGTTGCGCTCGAAAATCGACAAGGGCTACGATCGCCCGCTGCTGCACACCATTCGTGGTGCGGGATACATGGTACGTGACGGCATTCGGTAAACTCATTCGTACGACAGCGTTTCGATTGACGCTGGTTTATTTGCTTCTTTTTGCATTATTCGCGGCGTCGCTGTTGGGCTATTTCGCCTGGAACACGCGCCGCATGATCACCGAACAGATTACTGAGACGGTCAACTCCGAACTCAGTGAACTTACTGATCAATATTCGCGCGCAGGGCTTCGAGGCCTCGTGTCGGCGATCGAGGCGCGTGCGCTGCGCCCCGGCGCCAATCTTTATCTGATCACAACATCACAAGGGCAGGGGGTTGCCGGCAACATTGCTTCACTTGCACCCGGAATCATGGATCACCCGGGCTGGGCCGAAACCTTCTATACGCGGCTCGATGAAACCGACACCAAGAGCCACTATGCGCTGGTCCGGGTCGAGCAACTGCCAGGTGGATTTCGTCTGCTGATTGGCCGAGATCTGGAAGAGCGGCGCAGGCTGTTCGGTATTGTCGCGAAGGCGGCGCAATGGTCGTTGCTGATCGTCGTGGTCCTTGGGCTCTGCGGCGGCGTATTCGTTGCGCGCCGCGTGCTGCACAGGATCGATGCCATGACCGGCACGACCCAGCGCATTATGGCGGGCGATCTGAGCGAGCGCTTGCCTGTCGGGCGGAGCGGTGACGAACTGGATCGTCTGGCCGAAAATCTCAACGCCATGCTGGAGCGCATCGAGGCGCTGATGGTCGGGCTCAAGGAGGTTTCCGACAACATTGCCCATGACCTCAAGACGCCGCTGACACGGCTCCGGAATCGTGCCGAGGAGGCGTTGGCAAAGGCGGGCAATGAGACTGAATACCGCGCCGCTTTGGAACGGACGATCGACGAGTCCGATGGCCTGATCCGGACCTTCAATGCGCTACTGATGATTGCGCGCGCCGAATCCGGGCAGGCACGCGACAACATGATCGATTTTGATGCCGCCGAGGTGGCGCAGGGCATCCAGGAACTCTACGAGCCGCTCGCGGAAGACAAAGGGCTTTCGCTCGAGGTGAAAACCGAGGCGGCATCGATCCACGGCAATCGTGAGTTGATCAGCCAGGCTCTCGCCAATCTCGTGGAAAATGCCATCAAATATGGCCAGCCTGTTGCAGTTGCTGCAGAATCCGACTTGCCGGATAAGAATACCGCTGACAGAGCCCCTGATATCCTGATCGAAGCCCAGCGGGAGGGTGACAACGTTCATCTCAGTGTCACAGATCATGGTCCGGGGATTCCTGAAGCTGATCGCGCGCGGGCGGTCGAGCGCTTCGTCCGGCTTGAAGCCAGCCGGACACAGCCAGGATCGGGACTTGGGTTAAGTCTGGCCTCGGCCGTCGCGACGTTGCATGGTGGCGACCTGCGACTCGCGGATAGCCAGCCGGGGCTACGCGTGACGCTTGTGATCCCGAGCCGGGGCGTGGAACAAAAGAGCGTATGATATTGACCGCGACGGGCGACGCGGATCGGCCGTATTTGGCCGCGCGTTTTGTCACCGGGCCCCAATTGTCTGACCCTGCAGAAGCCGAACGGCGTCTTGCGGATTGGTTTGGCGACATCGCGCCTGAGCATGCGCGTGCGCTCGAAGAGATTGTCGGTCGCTTTCCTCATGCGAAGTCGATCCTCGCGGGAATTGCCGAGGCGTCACCTTATCTGTTCGACCTGGTCAGATTCGATGCCGCACGGACGCTGCGGCTGCTCCAGTGCGATCCCGACAGTCATGTCGCTGCTCTGATCGGCAATGCGGTTGCGGAGGTCGCTGCGGCGTCGGCTGAAGCCGACGTCATGTCCTCTCTGCGCCGGATGAAGTCCGAGGCCGCACTGATGATCGCCTTGTGCGACATCGGCGGGGTGTGGCCGGTGATGCATGTGACCAAGGCGCTCACGGACATTGCCATCACATCGGTTCAGTGCGCCATTCGCTTCCTGCTGATGCAGGAGGCCGCGCGCGGCCGCCTGTTGCCGCCGACCCCGGACCATCCTGAAGAGGGAACGGGCCTTATCGTGCTTGCCATGGGCAAGATGGGGGCCGGAGAGCTGAACTACTCCAGCGATATCGACCTGATCGTGTTTTACGATCTCGAAACGGCGGTGCTGGCCGAAGGCCTCGATCCAACGCCATTCTTTGTCAAGGTTGCGCAGGGCCTGCCGCGACTGCTGCAGCAGCGCACCGGCGATGGGTATGTCTTCCGCGTCGACCTGCGGCTGCGGCCGGATCCCGCATCCACGCCGGTCGCAGTGTCGACGGCGGCAGCGTTGCATTACTACGAGCGAGAAGGCCGGACCTGGGAACGCGCCGCCATGATCAAGGCATTGCCTTGTGCGGGTGACCTCAAGGCGGGCAACGACTTGCTGACGGAGATTGCGCCCTTCGTCTGGCGCAAGCATCTCGACTTCGCGGCACTGACAGACATTCACGACATGAAGCGTCAGATGCAGACGTATCGAGGTCAGAGCGAAATTTCCGTCGAAGACCACAACGTCAAAGTGGGCCGCGGCGGCATTCGCGAGATCGAGTTTTTCGCGCAAACGCAACAGCTGATCGCCGGTGGACGGCATCCCGAACTACGCACGCGCCCGACGCTGGTCACTTTGGACGTTCTCGCTGCAGGCAACTGGATTACGGGCGAGGCGCGCGATGAGCTGACGTCAGCCTATACCTTCCTGCGCCGCGTCGAGCACCGCCTGCAGATGCTGGCTGACGAACAAACGCATTCGCTGCCCGCCGATGCGGAGGCCGTGGAGCGGTTTGCCCGGTTCTTCGGGTACAACAGCCGCGACGATTTTGCGAAAGATCTGCTGGCTCACCTCAATTGCGTGCAGAGTCACTATGGCAGGTTGTTTGAAGGGGATCCCAGCGCTGAAACGGCGCCGGATATCAACTACGGTGCAGGCCCCGAAGACCAACGGCTCATCGACCATCTTCTCAATCTGGGCTTCAAGAAACCCAGATTAGCGGCCGAGACGGTTCAGCGTTGGGTGGCCGGGGAATATCGCGTGTTCAAAGTCGACGCGACCCGGCAAGCCTTTCAGGAGTTCGTCCCTGAACTCATCCGCGGACTGTCGCGGGCCGAGGAGCCGGACGACGCGGTGCTGGCGTTCGACCGTTTCCTGCAAGCCCTGCAGCGCGGCGGACGATTGATCTCGCTGCTGAGCCAGAACAAGGAGTTGGTGGCGCTGGTCGCGCTCGTGCTTGGCGCTGCGCCGCGTTTAAGTGACATGCTGGCGAGGCAGCCGCAAATCATGGACGGGCTCATTGATCCGCGCTTCTTCGGAGCGATGCCCGATCAAAATGAACTCTCGGCGCGCCTTGCTGCGACATTGGCCGACGCGAACTCCTACGAAGAATTTCTCGACCGCTTGCGGCTGTTCGGACAGGAGAGCCTGTTCCTGATCGGCACGCGCATTCTTTCCGGCACCGTATCCGCGCGGGAAGCTGGCATTGCCTTCGCCGATGTTGCCGAGGGAATTGCCCACACCGTCCATGGCCTCGTCATGGATCAGTTCGCTGAGCAGCATGGTCGAATTCCCGAGCAGGAAACCGCCATCGTTGCGATGGGTAAGCTCGGCAGCCGCGAGATGACGGCGTCCTCCGATCTGGATCTGATCCTGATCTATGATTTCGATCATGAAAATCCGGATTCGAACGGTGCCAAGCCGCTGCACGGCTCGCAGTATTTTGCGCGGCTGACTCAGCGTTTGATCAGCGCGTTCACGACGCGCACGAACTACGGCGTGCTGTATGAGATCGACATGCGGCTGCGGCCATCCGGGCGCGCCGGGCCGCTGGCTTCGCGCATCGATGCATTCGCCGAATATCAGCAGCACGAAGCGTGGACCTGGGAGCATATGGCGCTGACCCGCGCGCGCGTGATTTCTTCTTCGCCTGAATTCAAGGCGAAGATAGAAGCGGTGATCCGCGAGGTGTTAACGCGCCGCCGCGAGACCCGCATCATTGCCAACGACGTGCTCGAGATGCGCCGCGCCATTGCCGAGGAAAAAGGCGAGAACGACATCTGGGACTTGAAATATGCTGCCGGCGGCATGATCGATATCGAGTTCATCGCGCAGTATCTTCAGTTGATACATGCGGCCGATAAGCCCGACATCCTCAACGTCAGCACTGTGCAGGTTCTCGCTAACGCTGCGACTCTCGGCATTCTGTCGCAGTCCGATGCCGATACGCTGCGCAGGGCAGCGCGGCTCTATCACGATCTGACACAGATTCTTCGGCTCTGTGTGAGCGCGAAATTCAATCCGGAGACGGCGGGGGAAGACTTGTTGCGCGTGCTTACGCGGGCTGGTGATGCACCGGACTTTTCCGCGCTCGAGGCGCATGTGCGAGAGACCCAGACTTCCGTGCGCGAGGTTTTCTTGAAGCTGGTTGAAGCGGCGGGCTGACGGACGCAAGTTGAATCAGCTGCGGTTCGTGCTTTACGGCACCCAACGGCAGCTTGACGCACACGATCGTTCCCTTGCCGAGTTTTGAACGAAGCTTCATTGAGCCGCCGTGCAGGCTGGCGAGCGATTTTGCGATTGCCAGGCCCAATCCGGACCCATGGTAACTTTTGGTCAGCTGGCTTTCGACCTGTTCGAAAGGGCGTCCAAGCTTTGTCAGGGATTGCGGAGCGATGCCGATGCCGGAATCGGCAATCGTCAGGATGACGCACGTTCCGCAGATACGCCCGCGAACCGTCACGTGACCGTTGTCCGGGGTGAACTTGACGGCATTGGACAGCAAATTCACTGCAATCTGCTTCATTGCGCGACGATCGGCGACGATTGGAAGCGCGCCTTCAATATCCGCGGTTACCGTAAGCTTCTTGACCTCGGCGCGCCCTGACACCACGCGCAATGACTCTGTGAGAGTTTGTGCGAGGTCGACGTGCTCATAGTCGAGCTTCATGCGGCCGGCCTCGATCTTCGACATATCGAGGATGTCGTTAATGACCTCAAGCAGGTAGTTTCCGCTGGTCAGGATATCGTGACAATATTCCTGATACTTTTCGGAGCCCAACTCACCGAACATGCCGCTGCCCATCACTTCCGAGAAGCCGATGATGGCGTTGAGAGGGGTGCGCAATTCATGGCTCATATTGGCCAGGAATTTCGACTTGGTCTGGTTGGCTTCCTCGGCGCGATTTTTTTCTTCCGAATATTTCTGTGCCAGATCGGCCAGTTCCTGCGCCTGTCGTTCAAGCTCGGCCTGCGAGCGCTTGAGATCGATCACGTTGGCGGTGAGGCGAAGATCGTTGTCGATCAGCTTCTGCTCATGAAGCTTGATCTGCGTAATGTCGGTACCGACCGAAACGTAGCCGCCGTCCTTGGTGCGGCGCTCGCTAATATGCAGCCAGGTGCCGTCTTCGAGTTGCGCCTCGAATGTCCGCGCGCCGGGCTCAACCGAACTCGGTATCCGCGAGCGCATTGAGGGCATGGTGCCGGCCTGGGCGACCGTTTCAAACGGCGTGCCCTGTTTCACTGCGGTATCCGGGAGCTTGTGTAGCCGCTTGAAATGCGAATTGCAGAGCAGCAGGCGATCTTCGGCGTCCCACAGGACGAATGCCTCGGGGACCGTCTCGATGGCATCGCGCAGCCGCAAGTCTGCCTCGACGGTCTTCTCCGCAAGGTTCTTCTGTTCGGTAATGTCGACGGCGATACCGATCAGGTGGCAGTCGCTGTCGCCCTGGCCCTGGCTGAGCTCACAGCGAACCCGAAGCCAGATCCAGTGGCCATTGGCATGACGCATCCGGAAGCTCTGGTCGATGTGGTCGATTTGGCCGGACACGAGCTGGTTCGCGGTCTCGAACAGGTCGATGTCGTCGGATTTGACCAGCGCATTGACTTCACCGAACGTCAGGAGGTCGCTGCGGCTTTCAAGTCCCAGCAACGTGAACATGGATTGCGACCAGAAGATGCGTCCGCGTGACAGGTCCCAATCCCACAGACCGCAGCGGCCGCGGTTGAGAGCTGTGTCGATTCGTGCGCGGACGGCATCGTTAATCAGGTCGCCTTCGCGAGCTCGCGTCGATTGCCAGTGGAACGCAAAGCCGAGAATGAGCACCACGAAGCCGGTGGTTGCCGACAGGGTGATCTGAAGCGCGGCGTCAGAGCGCCACAGCGATTCGACCGGTTCCTGGATGACCGTGATGAAGCCGGGAAGGGACTTGATGGCGCGCTGTGTCGCCAAAGCAGCCGCGCTATGAGGAAGATTAACGTCCACGACCTCCGAATGAGTGCCCTGCAACGTCAGCAATTGCGTCGCCTTGAGAATATCGCGGATCCGATCGCTGTCGCCAAAGCCTTCTTTGGACATGCGGGCCACGGTGCGCTGGTCCGCACTGGTAATAATGAAATGGCGGCCAGCAACGAGGCCCCATTGCGGCAGCAGGTCCGGCAGCTCACTCTGAAGTCGGTCGGCCGGTGCAGCACGCTCCTGCCGTGTGAAGACCATGTGGTCGAGGCGGTCGGCGAGCAGGTCGGCCAGTGCTAACAGTTCGTGCCTCGTTGCGACCTGTTGCTGTCTGCGTTGGTCCATCACTTGGACGTAAGCCCCAATGCAGATGGTGATCAGAAAGGCGATGATGAGAATCGGAACGGCGCGTCGAAGCGCGGGCTCCGCGATCTGCCACCGGTGATAGGCCGGTTTCGCAATCGATTGCGCCATTCCCTTGATGGAATCGGATTGGACACACGTCGTCGCTGCGTGCGAGCGCGCCATGCCTTCGGCCCCTTGAATTTTCTGTCTGCCACCCCGCCCGAGAGGTTTTCCCCGACCTCTCGAATCATAGGTCGATTTGAATCCACTTTTTCGGTGCTGTCGAGAGTCAACGAATCCTTAAAGCGAAATAAATCTTATCCAAAGAAGATTGGGACGATTTGGCGCGCGCAAAGTGAGTCCGAAACGAGAACGCAGTGCCCGATCGGCCGCGCAACGTTTCGCAATCAGTGTGCCGGTTCGGCGTGACTGATGACGCGCTTGACCGATGGATAGGCGCGGCGCAGTCCACGCTCGATGGCATCGACGTGTTCGTGGACTTCGAGGACAGTCATTGTTGGCGCCGCACGGCAGTGAAAATTCACGATCTCACCGGCATCGGTATTGCGCACGCGCACGTTATGTACGTCATGAATTGCTCCGCCTTCAGCGGCAAGACGAGCAAGCGTCTGCTGGATGGCGTCAACCCGTTCAGGTCCGGTATCGGTGCCGAGCGGCAATTCCGGCTGCAGTGGTTCGATATGCGTGTCGACCTCGACGTCCGAGCCGAACTCTTCCCGGATCGCATGTTCAAGGTCGTGGGCGATGCTGTGTGCACGATCGAGCGGCATATCGGCATCGATTTCCAGGTCGATGCCCACGGTCAACTTCTCGCCGAGGTCGTGAACGGTGACGTGGTGGATGGCCAATCCCGAATTACGGGCGATCACCATGATTCGCTCGCGAACAGTTTCGTTGTCGCGTGCGACGGGGACGGCAGTGAATGTCAAATCCGCATCGTGGAGCGCACGCGTGACCGCGTCCTGGGCCTTGTGCTTGATGGCGTCGATGCGGTCGATCGGGTAGGTGCGAGGCACTTGCACCGTCGCGTCGATAAAATGCCGGGCACCGACCATTCGAACCCGCAGCCGCTCAACGTCAATCACGCCGGGGATGGCCCGGATTGCAGTCTCGGCGGCTTCGGTCGCCCCCTCAGGGGCGCGGTCGAGCAGGGTTTCGATCGTTGAGCGGCCGAGTTTCAATCCCAGCAGCGAAATGAGGATAGCAACGGCGATCGCTGCGGCCGAATCGCCCCATTCATAGCCGAACGCGGAGAGGCCGAGGCCGATGATGACCGCGCTCGATCCCAATACGTCCGAGGCGAAGTGAAGGGCGTCGGCTTCGAGTGCCTGGCTTTTCGTGTCCATGGCGGTGCGATGCAGGGCATGCGCGCGCCAGAAGTTCACCGCGATGTCGATGACCAGAACGATGAAAGGCAATGCCGACAGAGTTGGCGGAGGAGCGCCTTCACGCAGCCGCCCGAACGCTTCGACCACGATGCCGCCCGCCAGGATGTAAAGCATGGCGATGACAAGCAGGGCCGACAGGCTCTCAATTTTGCCGTGGCCGTAATGATGCTCGGCGTCTGCAGGCTTGTCCGAGATGCGGACCACGATCCAGGTGATGATCGTGGCGACAAGATCGACAGAGCTGTGCAGCGCTTCGGAGATCAACGCGATACTGCCAATAGCCACGCCAACCGCGAACTTGACCGCGGCCATGCTGGCGCTGGCCGCGATCGAGATTGCCGCAACTCGTTGTTTGACTGCGCTCATCGACCCCTCTCGTTAGAAGGGACTTGTCACGATCCTGCGGCGAGCGTCAACAACGCTAGTGTCCCGAATCCGAAGTTCGCCTGAAGGGCGCGCGGAGAAAAATGAAGCGAACTTCTGAATCACCACACTAGTTGCTTGTTAAAATGAGTTTCATTCGCAGCAAGCGTCAGAATTTAAGGACAATCTTACCGAAGTGCTTGTTCGTGGACATGTGGTCGACGGCTTGCGCGATGTCGTCGAACGGGAACACGCGATCGATTGGCAATTTCAACTGGCCGCTTTCGACACCCGCCCAGATATCCTGTCTGACTTGGCTGAAGATCTCCCGTATCTCTTCGAGCGAACGCGTGCGGAATGTCACGCCGATGTAACTGATGCGCCGCGCGGCGTGGAGATCGAAATCGAAGTCGCCGTGGCTACCGCCGAGACGGCCGACATTGACAATTCGCCCCAGAACCTTGGTTGCGGCCAGATTCTGGTTGGCGAGCTTGCCGGATACCTGATCGATGATGACGTCGACACCTGCGCCGCCGGTGGCTTCGAGCACTTGATCGACCCATTTCGGATCATTGGAATCAATTGCGAGATCTGCTCCGCATTCTTTTAGGCGGGCCCGGCGTGCAGCATCGGTCGACGAACCGATAACGAGTTTTGCACCTTTCAACTTGGCGATCTGCTGTGCCATCAGCCCGACGCCTGAGCTTGCTCCCTGGACCAGGATGTTCTGGCCCGGCTGAAGTCCGCCGATGGTGACGACGGCATTGTGCATGGTGGTCAATGCCAGTGCCAAAGATGCGGCTTGTTCGAAACCCATTCCCGATGGAATAGGGAGGGCGCGGCCATAGTCGGTCACCGCGTATTCGGCATATCCGCCGGCACCAGAGCCCATGACGCGGTCGCCGACCTTCCAGCCCTTCGCTTCAGGCCCCAGTTCGACAATCTCGCCGGCCCATTCCATTCCAAGGACTGTGCCCGCGCCACCGGCCGAGCCGTGCACGTGCCCCTTGATCATGCCGAGGTCTGCGCGGTTCATGCCGCAGGCGTGGACCTTCACCAAAATCTGCGATCCCTTGGGGGATGGTTTGGGGGTATCGGTGATGGCGGCGCCGTTGGTCCCGTAGACATAAGCTTTCATGGGCGTTCCCGATGTTTTTAGAAATTGATGAGGTAGTCTTGACGCAAATTCCTGGACCGCGCAAACCCACGATTGCGTGACACTTCTTTGAGAAACGAACCCCCGATGGCGCTGCTTCGGCTTCTTGCGGACGATCTGACCGGCGCGCTCGATACGGGAGTTGAATTCGTCGGACTATGCGGTCCGTTGGAGGTGTGCTGGACGCAGAGCTTGCCGTCAACGCTTTCGGAAAGCCTGATCCTCGACAGCGGCACGCGCGAACTTGGCAAAGCCCAGGTGGTGCCGATCATCGAACGGCTGGTACCTGCGCTGTATGACGCGACCATTGCGTTCAAGAAGGTCGATAGCCTGATGCGCGGAGAGTGGGCCGCTGAACTCGCGGCCTGCCTGCGGCCGGGCAGGTGGTCGTCCTGCATTGTCGCGCCGGCATTTGTCTATCAGGGGCGGCGGACGCGCGGCGGCCAGCAATTCGCACGGACCCAGGACGGCAGTTGGTCGCCCGTCGGCGGCAACATTCTGGCACTGCTTGCAGCGGAAGGAATCGATGCCCATCAAGGGCAGTTGGAGAAGGAATTGCCGCCAGGCGTCAGTGTCTTCAACGCCGAGAGCGAAGATGACCTGGATCGCGTCGTCGCGGTGGGGCGCTCTGCCCAAGGCTCAGTCCTATGGGTTGGGAGTGGCGGTCTTGCTCGAGCGCTGGCGCGCGGTCACGAGGTGAGTGTATCGCCGCGGTTGCAAGCTCCGGTACTGGGATTGTTCGGCTCTGATCAGCCCGCAACAGCCGCGCAGCTTGCGGCATGCGGATCTCAGGTGGTCACCCTTACCGAGGGGGCGCCAGACCATGCACGCGACGTGGAGCGCCGGCTTGCAGCGGATGGCGTTGTCCTGGCGCGGTTCGGCCTTCCCTCCGGACTTTCCAGGACTGACGCGGCGCAACGGATTGCGCGCGAGCTTGCGGCGATGACCTTGCAGCTCCAACCGCCGGGGACGCTTATCGTTGCCGGCGGGGAAACACTCAGGGCGCTTTGTGTCGCTATTGGTGCGCAATCGTTGAAGTTGGCAGGCCAGATCATGCCAGGCCTTCCGCGATCGGTGATACAGGGTGGGCGTTGGTCGGACGTTGAAGTCATCTCCAAATCGGGATCGCTCGGCCCCGCAAACCTGTGGGCAGATCTGCTGCGTGACAATCACCTTGTTCCAGATCGGATCGGAACATGACGGAGCTACGGCCTGCGCCGGCGATACCGCACGCGGGATGCCGATCGGTCACAGGATCGCGTTCGGCATCGCTGATGACGGCAAATGAACGCAGTGTCGTCGAGGTGATCAAGCTGGCCCAGCGCCTCGAATTATTTTCGCGCGGACGGTGCCAGGATCAGCGATCCCGGGATCAAAAGAGTTCGGTCGACGCCACATGATTCAGAACCTGAATCTGCTGTGATGCTGGCGCCGAGGTCGATCCTTCCGCTTCCGATACGATCTTGAGAAGCTTTTTATAAGCACGATCCGCCGTCTCGACGGGAAGCGGCTCTTCATCAAAAGATTCGATGTATCGGCCGGCCATCGCTGCGAGCAGCGTATATAGCGCGCGATGCTCGCTGTCGGATGCTGAAAGCTGGAGGGTTCTATTGCGAAAGGCCTTGTAAGTGCGAAGGCCAGAATGTTGGCCCGAAAGCCATGTGGTGAGTTCACCCAAGATGTTTCTCCCTTGATGCAAGAGGAAACAGCCGTTTTTAAGGGGGACGAACTCGGTGGGCAAGGGGCTATTTAATCACGACATCGTGCAGTAACTATAGCCTGCAGGGTCGTTGGGGAGCGGATGTAAAGCACTTTGCTCCAATCGTTGGGCCACTGTTATATGGCGCATTCATCGATCAAAGCGGTCGGAAAACACAGACGAACTGATGAGCAGCAGGAAAATGCAATCACGGCCGTTCGAAGATGCGCTGTTTGCGCAGGCTTTTGCGTATCACCGCGCCGGCCAGATGAGCGAAGCCGAAGCCGGCTATCGGCAGGTCCTGGCCGCTAATCCCCGGCATTCCGGCGCTCTCGGCTTCCTGGGCATTCTGGCTCATCAATTGGGCCACAGCGCCGACGGTATTGATCTGCTCAAGAAGGCTATCGCATCGGAAAAGCGTAACGCGGAACTGCACTATAACTTAGCGCGCGTGCTGGCCGAATGCGGACGTGAGCAAGAGGCAATTCGCCACAACCGGAAAGCATTGGAACTGCAGCCTGACTATCCCGGCGCACACAACAATCTCGCTGCCTTGTTGTTTCTGAGTGGACAAGGCGCCGAAGCCCTCAAAACTGCCATGCAGGGACTGCAATTGGGCATTACGCCGGATTTGAAGTCCACTTTTGTGACGGTGCTGCGATCTCTGGACCCCTTAAGCACCAAGTTCGACCGTAGCGCCGTTCAGTTTCTATCTCGCGCGCTCGTCGAAGCGTGGTGTCGGCCAAGAGATATTTCTCGCGGCGTGTGTGTGCTTCTGGTGCAGATGCCTGCGTTCAAGCGAAGCTTGGAGCGTTCGTTGACGCCAGGCTCCTCTCGCTTGAACGACCTGTTCAGCTCTGATGAACGTGCGTCAATTGCGGCTGACGGATTGTTGCACGCCCTTTTGGTGGCGTGTCCGGTTACCGATATCGCGCTTGAGCGAGTTTTAACGGCGACTCGTGCCGCACTATTGGACGAAGTTTCCAAAGGAGAGCTGGAAGCTCTCGACGTGTGGCTGCCGCTCAGTGCGGCCATCGCTCAACAGTGCCATATCAATGAGTATGTGTTCGACCTCAGTGATCGTGAAGAATCTCAGATTTTGAGTCTTCGTGATTCGATCGTTGGGACGCTAGACGCAGGCGGAACTGTTTCGCCAATTCAAATAGCTGTTCTTGCAAGCTACGTGCCTCTCCATTCTCTCACTGGAGCAGACCGGCTCGCGCAGGTGGGTTGGCCGGATGTTCTTCAACCCGTGATCAAGCAGCAGATTTTGGAATGGGCCGAAGAGCAGGAAATTCGAGAGCGGATCGAAGAACTGACTGCAGTCGAGGATAGCGTTTCGGAAAAGGTGAGGGATCAGTACGAGGAAAACCCTTATCCGCGCTGGACGAGGATTCCAGTGGATAAGGAAGCGATGCCGATCGATCAGTACCTGCGTGCACAGATGCCGGGTGCTCCGTATCAGGCGATTGGCGATCGTCCGATCAGTGTTCTGATTGCAGGTTGTGGAACAGGGATGCACGCGATTCAACGTGCGCAGCAGTTCAAGAACGCCGACGTTTTAGCCATTGATCTCAGCTTGAGCAGCCTGAGCTATGCGGCCAGAAAAACCCAGGAACTGGGGTTGAAAAACATCCGTTACGCTCGGGCCGACATTCTGGCGTTCAAGCCGGACATGATGTTCGACGTCATCGATTCATCGGGTGTGCTTCACCACCTCGGAGATCCTCTCGAGGGATGGCGAAATCTGGCCAGCCTACTGCGGCCCGGTGGCCTGATGCACATCGGGCTTTATAGCGCCATCGCCCGGAAGAATATCAACGTCGCCCGTGATGTCCTCGCCAAGGAGGGAAGGGGGTACTCCGTCGCGGAGGTGAGGAGATTGCGAGCCCAGGCCGCGAACCTACCCCACGACGGCCAGCAGATGGCGGTGACCGAGTTTGGCGATTTTTTCAGCACCAGCGAATGCAGGGATTTGCTCTTTCATGTCCAGGAGCACCAGTTTTCAATCCCGCAGATCGCTGCTTTCCTGGCAGAAGCCGGCTTCAAATTCTTGGGATTTCAGACCCCATATCGAAGCCGATATCTGAAGCGTTTCCCGGACGACACGGCTGCTGCCAACCTCGATAATTGGCATTTGTTCGAGACGGAGAACCCCGCAACCTTTACCGAGATGTATCAATTCTGGATCCAGAAAACGTGATCCGCGGATAGCCGTTTTCGTCAGATTTTAGAGCATTGTAGAGCCTGATGCATATGCCGCATGCAGACCGGCCACTGTCGATTGTTTCGCATCCCGACTAGATAACGGTCGTTCACCCACATTGAAAACGCGTTTCGGAAAGCCCGCAGGATGGATGCAATTTCGGGGAAGTTTCCTCCTGTGACCGACGGCCTTCCTCCGGAGCGGCGGCGCTGGGCGCTGCTGGCCGTTTTCACGGCTCTGGCAATGTCCGCGCTTGATACGGCTATTGCCAATGTCGCCTTGCCCGCGATTGCCAATGACCTTCATACGACGCCCGCGGACGTCATCTGGGTCGTGAACGTCTACCAGATCGCGATGGTGGCCACCTTGCTTCCGGTTGCCGCGCTCGGCGAAATCGTCGGTCATCAACGGATTTATCTTTGGGGCCTATTGCTGTTTACGGTGGCGTCGTTGGGCTGTGCCTGTGCATGGTCCTTGCCCAGTTTGCTGGTTGCGCGCTTTCTTCAGGGATTGGGTGCCGCCGGGGTCATGAGCGTCAACACGGCGCTGGTGCGCTTTATTTATCCTTCGCGGCTTCATGGGCGCGGCTTCGGTAACAACGCCCTCGTGGTCGCGACAGCATTTACTCTGGGGCCGACAATCGCCTCCGGAATTTTGTCTGTCGGTTCCTGGCCATGGCTGTTTGCCATCAACATTCCGTTTGGCGTGGCCGCGATCCTGATCGGCCTGAAGACGCTGCCGCAAACCCCGCGCGCCACGCATGCATTTGATTATCCCGGCGCGCTGCTGACCTCGGCTTGTCTTTGTTTGTTTATCTTCGGAATCGGCAGTGCGGCGCACAATACGTCGCTGTGGCTCGTCATTGCGGTCCTGATCGGCACTGTCGTGCTTGGTGCGCTTCTGCTCCGCAGACAGGCGGATCATCCAGCCCCGATGTTGCCCATCGACCTGTTTCGCCGGCCAGTCTTCGCGCTATCGGTCGCGACCGCCGTTTGCTCGTTCGCGGTGCAGGGCCTCGCCTTCGTGTCGCTGCCGTTCTACTTCGAAGACGTGCTGCATCGGACGCAGGTGGAGACGGGCTTCTTTATGACGCCATGGTCTTTGGTCGTCGGCATTATGGCCCCGATCGCGGGACGGCTGTCCGATCGTCATCCGGCGGGACTGCTCGGGGGCCTTGGCCTTGTCGTGCTCGGTGTGGGCATGGTCCTGCTGGCAATGCTGCCGGCCGAGCCGAGCGTTGTGGACATCGTCTGGCGCATGGCGGTTTGTGGATGCGGCTTCGGTTTCTTTCAGTCACCGAATATGAAAGCCATCATGTCCAGCGCGCCGCCTGCCCGCAGCGGCGCAGCCAGCGGTCTCGTTGCAACGGGTCGCTTGATTGGCCAAACCACGGGCGCGGCTCTTGCTGCGCTCTGTTTCGGTCTCGCCGGTCACCAGGGCGCGACGTACGCCTTGGCGGTCGGGGCGGGGTTTGCCGCGCTCGGAGCGGTGATGAGTTTCCTGCGCCTCGTTGCGACTCCGCGCGCCAAATAAGTCTGTCCCGCTGTAGGTTGCGAACAAGGTCCGTCTTGTGGGAAACAGGACGTCGTCGGTTGTGGGGGGAAAATCAGATGAGCAAGGCAGCGCTCGCGGTATTGATCAACGGCGGTACGGACAACTGGTCGCCGCAACGCTGGAAAGAGCGTTTCACGTCTGTCTGTGAAGACAGGCAAGTCGCATTGCTGCCCGGCGACGCTTGTCGCCCTGAAGACATCGGTTATGCCGCGGTTTGGAAGCCCACTCCCGGCGCGCTCGCTGCATTTCCAAATCTGAAAGCTGTGTTCAATCTCGGCGCCGGCGTCGATGCATTGATTGCGGACAAGACGTTACCGAACGTGCCGATTGTTCGGGTTGCCATCGGTGATCTGACGGGCCGCATGACGGAATACGTCGTGATGCATGTGCTGATGCACCATCGTCAGCAGCCGTATTTGTCGCAAAGTCAGCAGAACAAAATCTGGGCGCCCCGTCATCAATGGGCGGCGAGCGAGATTTCCGTCGGAGTGATGGGGCTCGGCACACTTGGGCGCGATGCGGCAGACGTTCTGAAGCGCCTCGGTTTCCGCGTGGCCGGCTGGAGTGCGAGCCCGAAGAGCTTGCCGGGCATTGAATGTTTCTCGGGGCAAACTGGGCTGAAGCAGTTCCTGGCGCGCACGAACATCCTTGTGTGTCTTCTGCCGCTCACGCCGGATACGCGTCATATCCTTAATCGCAGCGTTTTCTCACAACTCGATCGTAATAGCCCGCTGGGCGCTCCAGTGCTGATCAATGCCGGGCGGGGCGGCCTGCAGAACGAGGCGGATATTCTGAGCTGCCTGGATGACGGCACATTGGGCGCGGCCTCGCTCGATGTGTTCGAAAGCGAGCCTCTTCCAGCACAAAGCCTGTTCTGGTCACATCCGAAGGTTATTCTCTCACCGCACAATGCGGCGGATACAGATCCGACGGAAATCTCGGCTTATGTCGCCAGCCAAATCGAGCAATTCGAAGCCGGGCGACCGTTGGACAACGTCGTCGACCTGACGCGCGGCTACTAAAGCGTTTTCGAGCGAAGTGGCTACTTAGTGGTCCGATTTGAACGTTTGCATCCCGTCTCAGCAGGCACTGTTGCGAACGTTCAAATCAAAGGACCACTAGCAAATCTATGACTTGAGTGGAGCTTTAAGATTTGACGTTCGCATTACAACCTCGCGGCAAGCAGGTGCGAACGTCAAATCCGCTCCACTCATTCGCGTGAAGAAAACGCGTCAAAAAAGAATCAAGAGCTTCGGTTCTGATTCAATCAGAACCGAAGTCGAGAACCTCGTTCTGCGTCACCTGAGAGGATGACGCGCTCACGCATAGGCGTCGACGACGCCGTCAATCAGATTGTGGTTGTACAACGCTTCGAGGTTGATGCCTTGCGCTCCGCCGACCGGGCGGATCGCCTGAATGACATCCTGAATCCGCTTGTGTTCGGCGCGCCGGATGGTCTCGGCTTCCTCGCGCGACACCGCTTCGAACCGAATGGAGCGTCCTGATCCGCGCACACCAAGCAGCGGCAGGTCCGCCGAAATAACGGTGGCGATTTTCGGATAGCCGCCGGCGGTTTGAGCGTCGGCCAGCAGGATGATCGGCAACTTTGAACCGGGGACTTGGATCGAGCCGCCGACGATACCGTCCGAGACGATGTTGTAGTTGCCGCCCTTGTGCTCGAGAAGAGGTCCGTCCAGCCGGAATCCCATGCGGTCCGATGCCGCTGTAATGGTGTAAGTGCCGGACAGAAATTCCTGGATAGCCGCTTCGGTAAAGAAGTCGTCCTGCGGTCCGAGAACAACGCGGATCGGCTGTCCAAAGCGCAGATCGCGCGGCTCACTGAGAGCGACTTCTTCACGAACAGCAACATCGTCCTTGCTGCTGTTGAGGATGTCACCGCCTTGAAGTTGCCGTCCTTCGAGGCCGCCAAAGGCCGCACGCGTGTAGGTGGACCTGCTGTTGAGACACAGCGGCACATCGAATCCGCCTTCAATGGCGAGATACGAGCAAAACGCGTCGCCGCCGAGCTTGACGCGGACGATCTCTCCCTTGGTCAAGCGGACGGTCTGCCCGGAAGGGACCAGCGGCTGCTCGCCTCCCTTGATCTCAAGGCCGCCCCCGCCGCCGACCAATGCAATTCTCGCCGAATCACAAACGACTTCCAGCTCGGGTCCTGATCCCATCACTTCCAGACAGGCGCTGTTTTGCCGATTACCTACCAACGCGTTCGCCAGCGTGAAGCCGTCCCGATCGAGCGCGCCCGCAACCGGCACCCCGACGTGCTGAAAACCGCGCCGTCCTTCGTCCTGGACAGTGGTGAGAAAGCCGGGAGCAATGACTTTAAAAACCGGCGTCACGTTGCAATCTCCGAACTATCCGGAACGTAGTCGTTGCGCTGCACCGCGAGTTTGATGCGTTCGAATTCAGCAGGTGCGACAGGATTGAATTTGACAGCATCGCCGGGGGCGAGCAGGGCGCCGCGCGCCGACGCTGCATCGAAAAACCGGACGGGCGATGTTCCGATCAAATGCCAACCGCCGGGGCTTTCGTAAGGATAGACCGCCGTCATGCTCGTTGCGATGGCAACAGAGCCGGGAGGAACACGGGTGCGGGGATCGGAGCGGCGTGGAAACCGAAGTTTTTCGGGGACATCGCCCATGTAAGGAAAGCCGGGAACGAAGCCGATCATGTAGACGTGATATTGCGTGCCGGCGTGAAGCGAGACCACTTCCTCAACCGAAAGCTTTGCGGCTTTCGCTATTTCCTCGATATCCGGCGCGAATTCCGGTTCGTAGCAAACCGGGATTTCCCAAATCCGCTTGCCGCCTGAAGCCCGGGTGGACTGATTAATGAAGGCATGAACCGCCTGTTCGAGTTCATTGCCCGTTGTGACGAGCGAATCATAGTTGATGCTGAGCGAACGAAAGGTTGCGATGACCTCCGTCACTCCGGGAAGTTTTGCATGCTCAAGCGTTTCCGCAAGTGCGAGCACCCGGTCGCTGATCTTGCGGTCGATCGTCGATCCAAATTCGATGACAAGCGCGCTGTCCGCCGCTTTCAAAATTCTAAAATCAGCCATGACGAAGACCTGTTCGCATTGATACTATCGTACCTAAGACGGTACGATTGCGTCAAACCCCTCAGTGAGGCAGACTGTGCAGGCCTTGTCCGGAGGCTGGGCAAATCCTGCGCCATACAGGGCGCGTGTCACAAGGCGCGTTCGTCGCAGTGCAGTGCTGCCCGCCAGCGGCATTGCTAGCACATTGCTTTGATTCCGTGGTTAGTTATGATCCCCGCGCAAACATTGGATCCCAATAAGAAGAGCTAACGTGTCCAAGCTGTTAAAGGCATATGATCGCAGTCGCGTGCCCCTGTACATCCAGGTGGCATCGGTGTTGCGAACCCGAATACAGTCCGGACAGTGGGGCGCCGGAGAAAAAATCTCCACCCTCGAAGAGCTTGAACGGGAGTTCGAGGTCGCTCGCGTCACGGTCAGGCAGGCCGTCGACATCTTGCGGGAAGAGGGATTGCTGCAGGCACGTCAGGGACTTGGGACGTTTGTTTCGAAAAAAACCCAGGATCGGCACTGGGTCAAGCTCGCCACCAGTTGGAGCACTCTCATCGACTCCCTCACGGGCAATGTGCCCCGGCGACTGACCATTGAGGAAGACGTTCCGCCCCCTAATCTGACCAGTTCCGAAGGGGAGTTGGCATCGAGCTACGTGAAATTACGCAGCGTTCAGTACCGCAATGAAGACCCATATTCGGTCGTCAATATCCTTCTGGCGCGAGAAGTCTTTGATCTGAATCCAACTCGTTTCAAGAACGCGGCAGCGCTGGTCACGATCGATTCGATGGAAGAGGTCACGCTGCTCGAAGCGCAGCAGACCCTGACGATCGGCAGCGCGGATCCCGAAATCGCTGACCTTCTGAAAATTTCGATCGGGGCGCCAACGGTCGCGGCCCATTGTGTCGTAGTGGATGATGGCGGGATTGCCATTTATGTCGGCGACATCATCTATCGCAGTGAAAGCATCAAGCTGCAGATGGATCTGCTCGCGACCAACCCCGTTCGGGAGAAAAAAGCGCGCAATGGCTACAAAGCCGTTGAATTGGCGCGGCGCAGCAAAGCTCGCAAAGCCTAAATCCGCGTCAATCGGCCTCTATTTTTGCAAATTCTTTGATCGTTGAAGTCTACGAACGAGGTCTTGCTATCGTCCTAAAAATAGGATGAGTTTGGCCGGGCGGTTGTCATCGGGCCTTCGAGGGAATGTGCATGGCGAAGCAGGGTGTGGGCGCGCGGCTCCTGCGCAAGGAGGATGACCGCCTGATGCGCGGGCGCGGCGAATTTGTTGCCGATATCCGCTTGGCCGGAATGCGCGACGTGGCGTTCGTTCGCAGCCCGCTGGCGCATGCCCGCATCAAGGACATCCGGATTCCGCCGCAGTTCCGCGGCAGCGTTTTCACGGCAAAAGACCTGGAGGGCGTGAAGCCAATCCGCGCGGTGTCCGGACTGCCGGGATTCAAGGTGTCCGAACAGCCGATTCTCGCCTTTGAGAAGGTGCGTCAGGTCGGCGAACTGATCGCGATGTGTGTCGCTGACACGCGCGCGGAGGCGGAAGATATTGCCGCTGCCGTCGAAGTCGAGTTCGAGGAACTGCCCGCGGTTTACGACATGCTGCTGGCGAAGCGTCCGGATTCGGCGCTGCTTCACGAGCATTGGGGCGACAACGTCTTTCTCGAGACGTTTGTCGATATCAACATGGAAGCAGCGTACGACGCGCCGATCAAAATTACCCGTGAAATCTCCACCGCACGCCAGAGTATGGCGCCGATGGAGGGCAGGGGTACGGTCGCCATGTGGCACAAGCGCATGGACCAGCTCGTGCTCTACACGGGCAACCAGCAGCCGCACATCGTCCGCAATGGATTGTCCGAATGCCTCGGGCTCGAGCAGATTAACGTGCGGATCGTATCGCCAGATGTCGGCGGCGGCTTCGGCTACAAGGGCATTGTGCTGACGGAAGACGTCTGCCTTGGGTGGCTGGCGATGCGCTGCGGTCATCCGGTGCGCTGGATTGAGGACCGCCGCGAGCATCTCACGGCGGGTGCTAATTGCCGCGAACACCACTACATCATCACCGTCTATGCCGACCGCGACGGCAAGCTGCGTGGTGTCGAATGTGAAGCCACGGTCGATTCCGGGGCTTATTCGTCGTATCCGTTCTCGGCGTGTCTGGAAGCGGCGCAGGTCGCGAGCATTCTGCCGGGGCCCTACGATTTTCCATCCTATCGCTGCCGCACCTGGTCGGTTGCGACCAACAAGTGTCCGATCCTGCCGTATCGCGGCGTGGCGCGCACGGGCGTCTGTTTCGCCATCGAACTGATGATGGACGCGATCGCACGCGAGGCCGGGCTCGAGCCGTATGAAGTGCGGCTGAAGAATCTGGTTCAGCCCGAGCAGATGCCGTTCGACAACATCACCAAGAAGCATTTCGACAGCGGCGACTATCCGGAGTCGCTGCGGCAGGCGTTGGCCAAGATCGATCTCGCCGCGCTGCGCGAGCGGCAGAAGATTCCGGACTCCGACGGCCGGCTGATCGGTGTCGGCTTGTCGGTTTATTGCGAACAGGGTGCACATGGAACGTCCGTCTATGCTGGTTGGGGCATTCCGATGGTACCTGGTCACGAGCAGGCCACCGCGCGCATGACGCCGGATGGGGGGCTCGAACTGCGTGTGGGCGTCCACTCCCATGGCCAGAGCATGGAAACCACGCTGCCGCAGGTGGCCCACGAAATGCTCGGCATTGATACGGCCAAGATCAAGCTGGTGCATGGCGACACCGAATACACACCGTACTCGACTGGAAGCTGGGGATCGCGCTGTGCCGTGATGGCCGGCGGCGCCGTGGCGACTGCTTCCCGTGAACTCGGCAAGCTTGCGATGGGCATCGGTGCCCATTTGCTGCAGACCGAAGTCGAGAGCGTCAAGTTGGAAGGCGGGGCTGTCGTCGGCCCGAATGGCAGCGTCACACTGCAGGAAATCGCGCATACATGGTACCGGCGCCCGCAGGATCTGCCGCCGTCAGTCGATCCGAGAGGTTTGGAGGCGACGGTTGGCTACAAGCCGGTGCGGGATTCCGGCACCTTCAGCTACGCGACACACGTTGCGGTGGTCGCGGTCGATCCGGAATTGGGCGACATCGAGATTCTCGACTACGTCATCGTCGAAGACGGCGGCAAGCTGATCAACCCGATGGTGGTCGATGGCCAGATCTATGGCGGCCTCGCGCAGGGCATCGGGACCGCGCTTTACGAAGAGATGAACTTCGACGCGTCGGGCCAGCCGCTGGCGTCGACGTTCGCTGATTATCTTCTTCCCGGTCCGACCGAGGTGCCCGCGCCGAAGCTCGGTCACATGGAAACACCGGCGCCTTACACGGAGTTCGGCGTCAAAGGTCTCGGCGAGGGTGGCGCCATCGCGCCCCCGGCGGCCATCGGCAATGCCGTCAACGATGCGCTGAAATCACTCGGAGCGGAATTGCTCCATTCGCCGATCACGCCGCGCCGGGTGCTGGAAGCTATTCAAGCCGCCGAACAGAAGCGTCGGACGAAAGCGGGTGAAGGAGTTCCCGCGTGAAGCCGGTCAATTTCGATTACGCGCGTCCCGGCGATGTCAACGAAGCGCTCAAGCTGATCGCCGACGACAGCCAAACGGTCAAAATCATGGCCGGCAGCCAATCGCTCGGGCCGATGCTCAACATGCGTCTGGTCCAGCCCGATCTGCTGGTGGACATTACCGGCATCGAGGAACTTCGCAGCGTCGATCAGCGCGCGGACGAGATCGTGCTCGGTGCCTGCATCACGCACGCCGATATCGAAGACTTGCGCGTTCCCGACGTGACCTGCGGCGCGCTGCCCTATGTTGCGCGCGGGATCGCCTATCGGGCGGTGCGCAATCGCGGCACCATTGGCGGCAGCCTGACGCACGCCGATCCATCCGCCGACTGGCATTCGATCATGGCCGCAGTGGGCGCGAAGGTCGTGCTGCGCGGCCCGGGCGGCGAACGCACGATCCCTGTCGAAGACTACATGGTCGGTGCGCTGGAAGCCGACCTGCAGCTCGGTGAAATGCTCGTCGGCGTCAAGGTGCCCAAGCTGAGCCGTTCGGCGCGCTGGGGTTACTACAAGACCTGCCGCAAGACCGGTGAATTCGCCCACGCCATCGGTTCGTTTCTGTCGGATCCCGATCGCGGGGTCAGCCGCGTCGTGATCGGTGCGACGGAAAGCCGTCCGATCGTCGTCACGGACGCGGGCAGGATTCTCGGCGACGGACGCGCGAAGCAGTTGAATACCGCATTCAATAGCGATGCCGCAGCAAATGCGGTCGAGGCCGCAGGCATGATCGATCCGCTCGACAAGCAAACCCATATTGTCGCGTTGCGGCGCGCGATCGAACAGGCGCAGTCGGCATGACGCTCGTCAGTCTTACAGTCAACGGAAAATCGGTCAGCGCCGGCATCCAGCCGCGCACCCATCTCGCCGACTTCGTGCGCGAAACCCAGAATCTGACAGGCACCCATCTCGGCTGCGAGCACGGCGTGTGCGGGGCCTGTACGATGCTCGTAGACGGAGTGCCGACACGCTCCTGCATCACGTACGCTGTCGCTTGCCAGCAGGCTGAAGTGACGACAATCGAGGGCCTCGACAACGACGAGATCGCGACGGAACTGCGCGCGGCCTTTTCGCAGGAGCATGCGCTTCAGTGCGGATATTGCACGCCGGGGATGCTCGTGTCCGCGCGAGATGTCGTGCTGCGCCTGCAGGCGCCGAGTGAACACGACATTCGCGTCGCCATGAGCGGAAATCTCTGCCGCTGCACGGGCTACGTCGGCATCATTCGCGCGATCCAGCGCGTGGTCGAGGCAAGACGCAGCCGTGGCATCGCGGCAATCCCGAACGGCAATCGCACGCGGCTCGGCCCGTCAGGGTCGGGACATGCGCTGCCTGCCATGTCTGGCTCGGCGCCGCGCGTCGCCGTAGCGCCCAAGGTCGCCGCGAAAAGTGCGTCTGCAGCTTCTGCCGCGCGCATGGATCCCGACTGGAAACCGCAGACGACATTCACGCAAAGCTTCGTGGTCGCCCATCCTGTCGACGTGGTTTGGAACTTCTTCGGCGACGTGGCGAGTGTTGCGGCCTGTCTGCCCGGCGCGTCGTTGGCCGGCGAGCCGGTGGATGGCCATGTCGAAGGCCAGATGAAGGTCAAAGTCGGCCCGATCTCGGCGGAATTCCAGGGTATCGCTGACATCACGCGCGACGAGGCAACCCGGACCGGCACAATCATTGGCTCCGGCAAAGACAAGCGCAGCAACTCTGCGACTCGCGGGCTGGTCGGTTATGCGGTCAAGGAGGGAGATACGCCGGATCAGACGCGTGTCGACGTCAATATCGGCTTTACGCTGACCGGAGCGCTTGCGCAGTTCAGCCGCTCTGGTCTTGTGCAGGATATTGCCGGCCGCCTGATCGCGATGTTCGTCAAGAATCTCGAGGCGCGCCTGGCAGGGAAGTCGAGCGGAGACATGCCGTCTGCCGAGGCCGGCCTTGATGCAGGATCACTGGTGTTCTCAGTGATAAAAGGTAGGTTCCAAAACCTGCTGAAACGACTGTTCGGCAGATAAGTAAGGGTAAAGGTATTGTCTTCCTAAAGATAGTACCTTATCCTCGTTTAGGCCTGTGATAGATGACTTTTTGCCAGTCGTGGCAATCCGGAGCGAGCAATGACGATCAAGATCAATCTCAACGCAGACATGGCAGAGGGTTTCGGCGCCTACAAGATCGGCGACGACAACGGCATTCTGAAGATTATCGGTTCAGCGAACATCGCGTGCGGCTTCCATGCCGGCGATCCGCTGACGATGCGCAAGGTCATCGCCGATGCGAAGCGGGAGGGCGTCACGGTCGGTGTGCACCCCGGCTTTAACGATCTCTGGGGCTTCGGCCGCCGCCGCATCGATATGAAGCCCGAAGATCTCGAATACATGATCGCCTACCAGATCGGCGCGTTACAGGCGTTGGCGACTTACTCCGATGTCAAGGTGACCCATCTCAAGCCGCACGGTGCGCTGAACAACATGGCAGCCGAGAACAAGGAATACGCCTTGGCCATCGGGCGGGCGATCAAGACGGTCGATCCCAAGATCATTTATGTGGCGCTTGCCGGCTCTGAAATGGAGAAAGCCGGCCGCGAACTCGGCTTGCCGGTCGCGCTGGAAGGCTTCTGCGATCGTCAGTACGAAGACGACGGCAACCTGACATCACGCAAGATTCCGGGCTCGGTGCTGCATGATCCCGCCGCGGCAACCAAGCAGGTCATCGACATGGTGGTGAACAACACCATCACGTCGCGCAACGGCAAGAAGATCCCGTGCAAGGTGCACTCGCTGTGCGTTCACGGTGATGAGCCGACCGCCGTGGCGCTGGCGAAGACCGTTCGCGAAGGGCTGGAGAAGGCAGGGGTCAAGCTGGTGACGCTGCCTGAGATGTCGCTCGACTGACATCATCCAAAAACTGATCCAGGGAAGGCCGGTCATATGAGCGCAAAGCCAAGTATTGCTGTTTTGGGAGGCACCGGCGACCTGGGTTCAGGTCTCGCGAAGCGATGGATCGCCGCCGGCTATTCCATCGTGATCGGGTCGCGCTCCGCCGAGAAGGCGCAGGCGTTTGCCAAGGAACTGGGCGGCAACGCGCGGGGTGATGACAATGTCGGTGCTGCAAAGGCCGCCGACATTGTGGTTCTCGCGGTGCCGTTCGGCAGCCATGAGGCTACGCTTCTTGAAGTGAAGGATGCGGTTCAAGGCAAGATCGTGGTCGACGCGGCGGTGCCGCTGGTGCCGCCGAAAGTCTCGGTTGTGCAACTGCCGCCGGAAGGATCTGCGGCACAGATTGCCCAGAAGCTGCTCGGCGACGGCGTCAAGGTTGTCTCAGCCTTTCACAACGTCGGCGCAACGAAGCTGCATGCGGGCGGCCGCGCGGACTGTGACGTGCTGGTGTTCGGCAATGACAAGGAAGCCCGTGATCTCGTGATTACGCTGGCGGGCGAAGTTGCGACCAGCGGCATCGATGGCGGCGTCCTTGCCAACTCGGCTGCGGCGGAAGCTCTGACGTCGGTTCTG
Organism: Bradyrhizobium sp. SYSU BS000235; assembly: GCF_049747295.1. Lineage (NCBI taxonomy): Bacteria > Pseudomonadati > Pseudomonadota > Alphaproteobacteria > Hyphomicrobiales > Nitrobacteraceae > Bradyrhizobium > Bradyrhizobium sp. SYSU BS000235. The sequence goes on along the minus strand of NZ_JBMHJM010000001.1, from coordinate 237,332 downwards.
ATTGGGATCAACCGTCGCTACAAAGTTCCGGGCGCGGGCATCCGCATCACCGGACTTCCTGCGCCTGCTCCGTAAACGGCACTCGCGATGGCGAAGAGCGTCACATATTTTGCCGTACCCGGCATTCCGTTGATCAAGCCGGGCGACGATCTTGCCACGGTGATCGGAGATGCTCTCAAGGCCGCCCAATTTGCGTTGACGACAGGGGACATCGTCGTCATCGCGCAGAAGATCGTTTCAAAATCCGAAGATCGCTACGTCGAGTTGAAGCGCGTCGTTCCATCGGAGAAGGCGCACGCGCTTGCCAAGGACATCGGTAAGGACCCGCGCTTCATCGAGGTTGTACTGTCCGAGTCCGATGAGGTTGTGCGCCACCGGCCGAACATCATGATCGTGGCGCATCGGCTGGGATATGTGATGGCCAATGCCGGCATTGATCAGTCGAATATCCAGCATACCGAAGGTGAAGAACGGGTTTTGCTGTTGCCGAAGGATCCGGATGGTTCTGCCGCGGCGCTGAAAGCGAAGCTTGACGCGACGTTCGGCGCCGATGTCGGCGTGATCATCAATGACAGCTTCGGGCGGCCATGGCGCAATGGTGTCACCGGTGTTGCGCTCGGCGTCGCAGGCTTACCATCGCTGCTGGATATGATCGGCGCGCCGGATATGTTCGGCCGACCGATGCAGGTGACCGAGATCGCGGTGGCCGATGAAATTGCCGCGGGCGCATCATTACTCATGGGGCAGGCCGCGGAAGGGTTGCCGGTGGTCGTGGTCCGGGGATTGTCGTTTTCTGCGGCATCGCGGCCGGCGTCGGCTCTGATCCGCCCGCGCGAACGGGATATGTTCCGATGAGCACCGCAAGCGCATTCAAAGGCAAGCCTGTTGTGGCGCTGTGTGGCGGAGTCGGCGGCGCCAAGCTGGCGCTTGGCCTCAATCGCCTGATCGGCGCGGACCTCACAATAATCGTCAATACGGGCGACGACTTCGAGCATCTCGGTCTGCATGTGTCGCCTGATATCGACACGGTCGTCTACACGCTGGGCGGCCTCAGCGATGTTGAGCGCGGCTGGGGCCGCGCCGATGAGACCTGGAATTTCATGGCGTCGCTCGGCGATCTCGGCGGCGAAACCTGGTTCCGGCTGGGCGATCGCGATCTTGCCATGCATGTAGAGCGGACACAGGCGCTGCGCGGTGGAACCACGCTGACAGAGTTCACGACCGCAATGGCGCGTCGTCTCGGCATCGCTGCGACGCTTCTTCCCATGTCCGATGATCGCGTTGAGACGATGGTGATGACTGCGGATGGTCCGTTGCCGTTCCAGCGTTATTTCGTTGGCTTGCAATGCGCCCCAGTCGTCCAACGGCTTGAGTTCAAGGGCGCAGAGAGGGCCGTTGCAACGCAGCAGGTGTTGTCGGCGCTGCGACATCCCGATCTCGCGGCCGTGATTATTTGCCCGTCAAACCCTTATCTGAGTGTGGACCCCATTCTCGCTGTCGCGGACATCCGCAAGGCGCTCGATGCCGTGAAAGCGCCGATCGTTGCAGTTTCGCCGTTGATCGGCGGGCAGGCGGTCAAGGGACCGACGGCGAAGATCATGGCGGAGCTTGGTTTGCCGGCGGACTCGGTGACAATCGCCCGGCACTATCCGTTTCTGAGTGGGCTGATCATCGACGAGACGGATCGCGAAGAGGCGGATAAAATCGAGATGCCGGTGCATGTCGCCTCGACCTGGATGCGGAGCTTTGAGGATCGGGATCGACTCGCTGCCGAATGCCTGAAATTCGCAGCTCAATTGTCCATTGTTCGGAAGGGAGAGAGCGCCGCGTGATGCAGATCGCAGCAGAAACCTCCGGTCATGTCTGGGCTATCGTGCCGGTCAAACGCTTGAGCCGAGCCAAGCAACGGCTTGCTGACGTCTTGTCGCGCAACGAACGCGTCAAGCTCGCCCGCACCATGCTGCATGAAGTTCTCACCACGCTCTGCGCGATCCCGGAGATTGCAGGGACCATCGTGGTGACCGGTGATCCCATGGTGGCGAACCTTGCAACGCTGTTCGAGGCGCGCGTGGTCACCGATGTCATGGAGGCGGGTATCAATGCTGCCGTCCAGCAGGGCCTCAAGACGCTCGATGACTCGTCCACCGCACTGGTCATTCCGGCCGACGTTCCTTTCGCCACAGCCCGCGATCTTCGGGATGTGATCGGCGAGCTCGATCGCCATCCGGTAGTACTGGCACCTGCGTTCTCCGACGGGGGCACCAATGCGATTGCGATGCGCTCCCCCGATTTGATCGTTCCAAGTTTCGGTGACGACAGCTTCGCCCGGCATCAGGCGCTGGCACAGGCCAGCGGTATCGATTGTGGCATCGTCCGCAATGAGGGCCTGGGCCGGGATATCGATTGTCCGGACGATCTGCTGCCGTGGACGGGTATCAAGAAATTTTCGCTCACGGCCGCGCTGCTGGTTGAATTCAACATCGCAGAACGGCTCCGTGCCGCTGCTCTTCCGGCGTCCGAGAGGCATGTCTGAGATGAACTTGAATTCTCTTTTGCACAATTTTTCGCACGACCGCAGGCTGACGCGCGAAGAGGCCGTGCGCCTTGTTGATGCTGGACGTCTCGATGATCTGCTCAGTGCTGCGGCTGCACGGCGTGACACTGCCCACGGCCGGCAGGTGTCTTACTCGCGCAAGGTCTTCATTCCGCTGACGCAGCTTTGTCGTGACGTTTGTCACTATTGCACGTTCGCTCACGCGCCGCGGGCAGGCGAGAAACCATTCCTGTCGATCGATCAGATGATTGCGATCGCGGAGGCCGGCAAGAAGGCCGGATGCAAAGAGGCGTTGTTCACCCTCGGCGACAAGCCGGAGCTGCGGTATCGCGTCGCGCGCGAAGAACTCGATCGGCTGGGACATGCGACGACGCTGTCTTATGTCGCTGAAGCCGCGGGCGCGGTGTTCCGCGCAACAGGACTTATGCCGCACATCAATCCCGGCCTGATGACGGGCGACGACCTCGATGCCTTGCGCAAGGTCTCGGTCTCGCAAGGGATCATGCTGGAAAGTGTCTCGGACCGGCTTTGTGAAAAGGGCGGTGCGCATCACGGTTCGCCGGACAAGGTGCCCGCGGCCCGGCTTGAAACCATGAAGCTCGCCGGCGAGCGTCAGATTCCGTTCACATCGGGCATTCTGATCGGAATCGGCGAGACACGACAGGAACGGATTGATTCACTGTTCGCGCTGCGTGATCTCAACGATCAGCACGGGCACATTCAGGAAATCATCGTCCAAAATTTCCGCCCCAAGGTGGGCACGCGGATGGAAGATGCGGCGTCGCCCGATGTCGACGATCATCTCTGGACGATTGCGATCGCGCGCCTGATTTTCGAACCGCAGATGAATATTCAAGCACCGCCTAACCTGAGCCCTGGCGCGCTCGGTCGGCTGGTCGCTGCGGGCATCAGCGATTGGGGTGGCGTGTCGCCGGTGACCCCGGACCACGTGAATCCCGAGGCGCCATGGCCGCATCTGCGCGTGCTTGAAGCGGCAACCAAGGCTGCCGGCATGGATCTGGTGGAACGTCTGGCGATCTATCCGGCGTTTGCGCGCGACACCAATCGCTGGGTTGATCAGGGACTGCGCACGGCGGTGCTCAACCGCATCGACGGCGATGGCATGCCGCGCGTCGATGACTGGTGCCCGGGGCATGTCGGCCAATTGCCCGCGCGTGAACTGGACTGGATTGCGAAGGCGCCCTCTGTCACGCCGTCCGACAATCTGGGGCGCGTCCTTGCCAAGGCACAGCGCGGTGAGGCGCTGGGCGAGGGAGAGATCGTCAACCTGTTCCGTGCCCGCGGTGATGATTTTTCGGCGATCTGCCGTGCCGCCGACGAGCTGCGGCGCGATGTGAACGGCGATGTGGTGAGCTACGTCGTGACGCGCAACATCAACTATACGAACATCTGCTCCTTCAAGTGCCAGTTCTGCGCATTCTCGAAGGGCAAGATGAGCGAGAACCTGCGTGGGCGTCCTTACGATCTCGACATGCAGGAGGTCGCTGGCCGTGTGGTTGAGGCGTGGGAGCGGGGCGCTTCCGAGGTCTGCATGCAAGGCGGAATTCATCCGTCGTACACGGGGCAGAAGTATCTCGATATCTGCCGCACCGTGAAAGGCGCCGTGCCGCAAATGCACATGCATGCGTTCTCGCCGCTGGAGATTCATCAGGGCGCGCAGACGCTCGGAATTCCGGTCATCGAGTTTCTGCGCGAACTGAAAGCTGCAGGTCTTGGCACGCTGCCGGGCACGGCGGCAGAAATTCTCGACGACGAGGTTCGCGTGGTTCTGTGTGCGGACAAGATCCGCACGCAGCAGTGGCTCGATGTGATGCGCGCGGCGCACTTGGTCGGCTTCCGCTCCACTGCTACGATCATGTTCGGACACATCGAGGGCTATCAGCACTGGGCACGGCATTTGCTGCGCATCCGCAATCTCCAGGCGGACACTGGCGGCTTCACTGAATTCGTGCCGCTTCCGTTCGTTCACATGGAAGCCCCGATCTATCTCAAGGGCAGGGCGCGTCCGGGGCCGACATTCCGTGAGGCGATCCTGATGCATGCGGTCGCACGATTGGCGCTCCATTCCCTGATCCCGAACATTCAGGCTTCGTGGGTCAAGCTCGGCGCAGAAGGCGTGCGTCAGTGCCTGTCCGCCGGCGTCAACGATCTTGGCGGAACACTGATGGATGAGAGCATCTCGCGCTCCGCGGGTGCATCCCATGGGCAGGAAATGACGCCGCAGGAGATGGAACGGATCATCCTATCGAGCGGCCGAACACCCCGACAGCGAACCACGGTCTATTCCGATGCCGATAATGTGGTGCGGCAACGCTCGTTCGATGCTGCAGCAGCGAGAGCAATAGAAGCCGCGCGCGACAAAAATGTGCACATGGTTGCCTCCTCATGAGGCGGGGCGTCGCTCGACATCCTATCGTCCTAATGTTAGTATCTTTCAACACGACGTGAAGCCGAAAGAAGTTTACGAATGTCTTCAGTCATTAATCCGGAAATCGTCGACGCCAAGCTGAGAGCGCGGGCCGTTGCCAAGGCGCGAGAGCATGGCATGGTGCTGCCGACGTTCTCGCAGCTCGCCAACCCTTCGACCATTCCAGCCGAGGTCTCCAAGAAGCTCGCGAATGTGGCTCCCGATGAGCCGCGCGCGGAAAATCTTTGGCGTGTGAACTGGTACAACGCTGCGGATCGGAAGAGCCGGACCGATGTGCCGGGATACATCGTGATTCCGGAATCGATTTCCGGCGTGAAAGCGCCGATCGTCGTGCTGCTGGGCCGCCGCTTCCCGATGATCGGGGCGCACAAGGTGTTGCCGGCTTATTCCGCCTTGGCGGCGCAGCTCGTGACCGGGCGTTTCGATCCGGAAAAGCAGAAGGCGATCTGGCCGTCCACCGGCAACTACTGCCGCGGCGGCGTGTCTGTGTCGCGCATCCTTGGTTGCCGCGGGGTTGCTGTTCTGCCTGCGGGCATGAGCCGCGAGCGCTTCGAGTGGCTGGAGAAGTGGGTCTCGCATCCGGAGGACATCGTTCGGACGCCAGGCACCGAGAGCAACGTCAAGGAAATCTACGACAAGTGCGCGGAGCTTGAGCGTGATCCGCAAAACGTGATCCTCAATCAATTTTCCGCCTTCTCGAATTATCTCATCCATTACGCCTGTACCGGTGCTGCAGCTGAACACGCCTTTAACGCGTTCAAGGGCGGCAGCAATCGTCGCCTTGCGGCGTTCGTTTCCGCGACAGGGTCCGCGGGCACGATTGCGGCGGGCGACTACCTGAAGAAGCGTCACGGTACGCAGATTGCAGCCGTTGAGGCGATTGAATGTCCGACCATGCTCAACAACGGCTATGGCGAGCACAACATCCAGGGCATCGGCGACAAGCATATTCCGTTCATCCACAACGTGATGAACACGGATGTCGTGATCGGCGTGTCGGACCGTGTCACCGACCAGCTCAATCTGCTGTTCGGCTCGGAAGTCGGACGGAAGTACCTGCGAAATCGCCGCAAGCTCGACAAGACGCTGGTGGAATCTTTCGCAGATGTCGGCATTTCCGGCTTTGCGAACATTGTTGCGTCGATCAAGCTGGCGAAGCAGCTCCATTACGGCGCCGACGATGTCATCGTCACGGTCGCGACCGACAGCGCGTCCCTCTACGACAGCGAGCGCGATAGCTATAGCGAGAAGCATTTCGGTTCATTCGACGAGGTGAATGCCGGCGAGATCTTCGGGTCGTGCCTGACGTCGATCGCGACGGATCACGTGATGGAGCTCACGGATCAGTTGCGGCGGCAGGTTTTCAATCTTGGTTATTACACCTGGGTCGAGCAGCAGGGCGTCAGCGTCGAGGATTTCGAGCGGCGCAGGCATCAGTCGTTCTGGGAAGGCATCGCGGATAGCCTTCCTCAATGGGACAGGCTGATCGAGGACTTCAACGCGGAGGTCGCTGGATCGAATACAGAAGCTTCAGGCAAAGCGAGGTCATGAGCGTGGATCAGAGTACGGTTCTGCCCTATCAGACGCTGCGGGAAAATCTGGCGCGGCGCGACCGGAGCCTGCGCGAGAAGGTGGTGACGCTGGAGGAGGCGGCTTCGTTCGTCAGCGATGGCGCGACAGTCGGTATCGGCGGTTCGACCATGTCGCGTACGCCGATGGCGATGATCTGGCAGCTCATCCGGGCGCGCAAGAAGGAACTGTCCTGCTCGCGCTGCATCATCTCGACGGATGGCGATCTGTTGCTCGGCTCGGGCGCTGCGAACCACATTGTTTCGAGCTGGTTTGCTCAGGGCATTCTGTGGGGCCTCTCCAAGGTGATGCGGCACCACATTGAAGGTGGTCATGCTCGTTACGACGAATGGAGCCATATGGGCGTCGGCATGCGTTTCCGCGCCGGTGCAATGGGTGTTCCATTCATGCCGATGCGCTCGATGCTGGGCTCGGATGTCGGCAAGAAGCGGCCGGAGACGAAGGAGATCGATTGTCCTTTCACCGGGGAGAAGATCCTGCTGGTGCCGGCGCTCAATCCCGACGTTGCGTTGATTCATGTGCAGCGCTGCGACGCTTACGGCAATGCGCAGATCGATGGTCTTCAGTTCATGGATATCGATCTGGCGATGGCCGCCAACCGCGTGATCCTGACCACGGAGCGCATCGTCTCCAACGATCAGATCCGCCGTGCCCCCGATCACACCAAGATCCCTTTCTTCTGCGTCGATGCAGTCGTAGAGGTCCCTTACGGTTCCGCGCCGCATGAATGCTACGGCGTTTACGAACCGATGATGAATCACCTCGATGCCTACGTGAAGCAGGTGAACGGTGATCCCGTCGGCGGCATGAAGAAATATCTCGACGATTATGTCTACGGACCGAAAAACTGGAACGAGTTCCTGTCGATGATCGGCATGGAGGAAGTCGTGACGGCGAGCCGCAGAGGCAGGAGCATTTTCGATGACTGAGCAGAGCCGTCACACCGCGTCGGAAATGCTGGCGATCCTCAGCGCGCGGCAGCTGAGGGAAGGGCAGGTCGTGTTCGCCGGCATCGGCATCCCGCTGCTGGCTGCAACGCTTGCGCAACGCCTGCGTTGCCCTGGCTTGACGATTTTGTTCGAAGGGGGCGTGATCGGCGCTTTCGTGGAGCCGGGCAAGCTGCCGCCTTCGACGAACGACCAGCGTTGCACCAAGCGCGCCAACATGGTGCTCGGCAGTGCCGAAGTGCTTCTGTTGCTTCAGCGCGGCTATGTCGATGTCGGCTTCATGGGCGGCGCGCAGATCGATAAATACGGCAATCTGAATTCGTCCTTCATCGGCGATTCCGACAACCCGAAGACGCGGCTTCCGGGCACCGGCGGCGGCAATGATATTTCCAGCCTGACCAACATGATTGTTGCGATGAAGCACGAGAAGCGTCGCTTCGTCGATCAAGTCGATTTCATCACCAGCCCGGGATATATCCGCGGCGGCAAGACCCGCGCTGAAAGCGGCTTGCCCCAGGGCGGGATGTTCCGGGTTATCACCGAGTTGGCGGTGTTTTCATTCGATGAGACGTCTCGCCGGATGAAGGTTCTTGCGCTCAATCCCGGTATCACGCGGGAGCAGGTGCAGGACAACACCGGTTTCGATCTGATCTTCGAGGATCAGATCAATGTCACCGAGCCGCCGACCGAGCACGAACTATCAACGTTGCGGATGCTCGATCCCGATCGTCTCTTCATTGCATAAGAAAAACGGGGAGTAAGAATGACAATCCTGTCGAATACGTTCGGTATCGCTGCGCGCAACTTCACCGCCTGGCCCGAGCTTCCGGATGCCAAGGCGCTGGTCGATTATGGTGTGCGTGTTGAAGAGCTTGGGTATGACTCCCTTTGGGTCTGGGATCACATTCTCCTCGGTGTCGATCCGCATTTTCCGATCCTCGACTCCCTGACCACGCTCACAGCGATTGCCGCGCGTACCAGCAAGATCAAGCTCGGCACCGGTATTCTTGTTCTGCCGCTGCGCAACCCGGTGGCACTGGCAAAGCAGCTGTCCACCATGGACCAGTTCTCGAATGGCCGCATGCTGATGGGCATGGCGTCCGGCTGGTACAAGCGCGAATTCGACGCGATGGGCATTCCGTTCGACAAGCGCGGCAAGCTGATGGACGAGAACCTTGAAATTCTCAACCGTCTGTGGACCGAGCCGATGGTCGACGGCAAGTATCTCGCGCACAACATTTCCGCAGCCGTGATGTATCCGAAGCCGGTGCAGCAACCGCGGATGCCGATCCTGATCGGCGGCTATGTTGATCGCGTGCTGCAGCGCGCGGCGACGGCCGGCGACGGCTGGCTGACCTATTTCTACTCTCCGGAAGCGTTCGCGAAGTCGTGGGCCAAGTTGCGCAACTTCGCCAAGGAAGGCGGCAAAGATCCCGACAAGCTGCTCAATGCTTCGCAGTTGCCGATTATGGTCGGTCCATCGAAGGCGGCAGTCCGCGATGAGATGATGGATTGGCTCAACAAGGAATGGGACTTCCCCGAGCACAGCGATTGTTCACGCGATAGTGCGATCATGGGTTCGGTCGACGAGTGTGTCGAACAATTGAAGGCTCATCTGGCAGTCGGCGTACAAAAGATCATCTTTGTTCCCTATAAGTACAAGATGGATCAGGTTGAGACGATCGCACGCGAGATCATCCCAAGGCTGAAAGCCAAGTAAAAAGACAAGTCAGCATCGGTCGCAACAATGCCCGGTCCCGTGTCATGATCAGTGTTTTCGACCTGTTCAAGATCGGGATCGGACCATCGTCCTCCCATACGGTCGGTCCGATGAAGGCCGCTGCGGCCTTCATCGGTATGCTGAGCAGGGACGAACAATCAGCCGTTCAACGGCTGAAAGTCACTTTGCTCGGTTCGCTGGCTTGGACCGGACGCGGTCATGGCACCGATAAGGCCGTTGTGCTCGGCCTTTCTGGTTTTGCACCTGAGACGATTGATCCCGACAAGGCCGACGACATCGTTGCTGCCGTCGCCGCGACCAAACGGATGACATTGCCGGGCGGCAGGACGATCGATTTCGATCCTGCGCAGGACATTGATTTCAATTTCGACGAAGTTCCCGCCGTTCATCCGAACACGATGCGGTTCTCGGCATTCGACGCCGGCGGCAGCGAGCTGAAGAAAGAAACCTGGTTTTCGATCGGCGGCGGATTCATCCAGCGGGAAGGTGAGGTGATGTCGACCGCGTCATCGTCGGCAGACATTCCGTACGACTATCACAGCGCGGCGGAATTGATCGACATGTGTGATGGCTCCGGTCTTTCGATCGCTGATATCCTGCTGGCGAACGAGACAGTCTTCGTGGATGAGGCCTCGGTTCATGCGGGGCTTGATCGTATCGCGGCGGTGATGTTCGACTGTATCGATCGCGGCATGCGTACCGATGGCGAGCTCCCGGGCGGGTTGAAGGTCAAACGCCGTGCACGCGCGCTGCATGACAGATTGCAGGCGTCGGAGACCCGCAACATGCGGCATTCCATTCCGGCGATGGATTACGCGAGTCTCTATGCCATTGCCGTCAATGAGGAAAACGCCGCCGGCGGTCGCGTGGTGACGGCGCCGACCAATGGCGCGGCTGGCGTATTGCCGGCAGTCCTTCGTTACTATTCAGATCATTGCCAGGGCGCTTCCCAGGAGGGGATCAGGATTTTCCTCCTGACCAGCGCCGCGATTGGGGCGCTTTGCAAGATGAACGCGTCGATCTCCGGCGCGGAAGTCGGATGCCAAGGCGAAGTGGGTGTGGCATGCTCCATGGCCGCAGCGGGCCTGACAGCGGCGTTAGGCGGCAGCAGCCGGCAGATTGAAAATGCTGCGGAGATTGGAATGGAGCACCATCTCGGGATGACGTGCGATCCGATCGGTGGATTGGTGCAGATACCCTGCATCGAACGCAACGCGTTTGGCGCGGTCAAGGCCATCAACGCGACATCATTGGCATTAAGCGGCGATGGGTCGCATCATGTCTCGCTTGATCAGGTGATCCGCACGATGCGGGATACCGGGGCGGACATGCAGGCGAAATATAAGGAAACCTCGCGCGGGGGCCTCGCTGTGAACGTGCCTGACTGCTGAAAGAGCTTGACGCCGTACGGCCGATAAAGATGATGCTAAGGTACCAAAAATAGGACGATTAGAGTTAGGGACGATTAGCCAACGACAAATAGAAACAAGTGCGGATGAACTGGCATAATGCTTGCTTGAAAAATAAGGCAACCGGTTTTTCGCATATCACGTAACGGAGGAAACGTACGATGGTGAAGCACTCGAAGTTACTTACTGCGATCGCAGCAGCGGCGCTGCTGTCGACCGGTCTGGCAACGCAGGCGTTCGCACAGACCATCAAGATCGGCGTCAACGAACCGCTGACCGGGCCGTTCGCGGCTTCCGGAACTTACGTCGTCAACGGTGCGAAAATCGCGGCCGATGAAATCAACGCCAAGGGCGGTGTGCTCGGTAAGAAGATTGAGCTCGTTATCGAAGATAACAAGAGCAATCCAACCGAAGCCGCGGCCGTTGCGGAAAAGCTGATCACGGCCGACAAGGTTCCGGTGATCATGGGCGCCTGGGGTTCGAGCCTGACGCTCGCCGTCATGCCCAAGCTGATGGAATACAAGGTCCCGATGGTGGTCGAGACCTCGTCGTCAGGGAAGATCACGACGACCGGGAATCCTTACATCTTCCGCATCTCGCCGCCGTCGTCGGTTGAAGCCGCAGCGTTCAAGGACATCCTGCCAAAGATGTCAGTGAAGAAAGCTGACTTCCTCGTCATCAACAATGACTGGGGACGTGGTGCGGCTGATGATTTCGGAAAGATCTTCAAGGTTGATAATGTTGGGGTCGGTCTCGTCGAAACCATGGATCAGTCCGCTCAAGATATGAGCGCGCAGCTGTCTAAAATTAAGGCATCGGATTCCGATACGATCATGGTGACGACGGCCGTCGAGCAGCTCACCCTTGTTCTGAAGCAGGCAACTGCACTTGGCATCAAGAAGAAGATCATCACCACGGGTGGTTCGCAGAATCCTGATCAGTTGATTGATCAGGCCGGAACTGCCGCCAACGGCACGTTCCACCTCACAACGTTTGCGCCGTGGTACCCGGATGCGACGCCGAACCCTGAAGCCACCAAGTATTTCCTCGGCGAGTGGAAGAAGCGCGGCTTCAACTTCGCTGGCGCAACGGAAAGCTTCCGCGGCTATGACGGCATCCGTACCATCGCGGCTGCCATCCAAAAGGCCGGCAAGGCAGAGCCTGAAGCGATCACGAAGGCACTGTGGGAAGTCGATCTGCTTGGCCTGAACGGCAAGATCAAGTTCCAGAAGCAGGGCCCCGCCGGAAAGGAAAGCGGTCAGAGCATGCCGAACGTCTATCTGATCAAGATCGACGACGCGAAGGTTGTTCTTCCGAAGCTCTAAGCATGTTTGCGTGGGCACCGCTGTCATTCGGCGGTGCCCACGTTTCCGTTGTGGTGCTGGCGATCTTCGCCGGATGGAGACGGTTGTCCTGGATAAGGCTCAATGACTGAATTTCTGCAACATATGATCAACATGCTGATCCTCGGCAGCACCTACGCGCTGCTCGGGATTGGCCTGACTTTGATCTTCGGCATCATGCGCGTGGTCAATTTCGCGCATGGCGAGCTCTACGCGTTCGGGGCATACTTCGTTTACTTCGTCGCCGTCATGCTGGGATTGAATTTCTTTCTCTCAATTCTTGTGGCGATTGTCGCGGGATGCCTGCTTGGCGCGCTGATCGAAGTCGTGCTGTTGCGGCCGATGCGCGGCGCAGACATCGACACCACGATGTTGATCATGATCGGCGCCATGATCGTGATGCAGAACGCAGAACAGTATGTCTGGGGTGGCGTGGCGAAGTCGGTATCGACGCCGTTTCCTGAGACACCGCTTACCATTGGGCCGTTCTCGGTATCCTGGTTGCGGCTGTTTGTGTTCTTTGCAGCGTTAGCGCTGATCGCGGTCGCTTATTTCCTGATCAACCGTACCAAGCTCGGGAAGGCGATGCGGGCGACGTTTCAGGATCGCGATACGGCGTCGCTGATGGGTGTCAACATTCAGATGATTTACATGGCGACGTTTGCCGTTGGCTCGAGTCTCGCCGCTGCTGCCGGCGCGCTGCTGGGCCCGGTTTACGTCATCTCGCCGCAAATGGGTAACATTGCGTCGTTGAAGGCATTTGCCATCGTCATCCTCGGCGGTCTCGGCAGCATTGGTGGCGCCACGGTTGGCGGATTTATTCTGGCCTTCGCCGAGGAAATGGGGGCAGGATACATCTCATCCGGATATCGCGATGCCATGGGATTCCTGCTCATCATTGCGGTGCTGCTTTTCAAGCCGACCGGTCTGTTTGCGCGAACGGAGCGTATCGGATGAAGCGGCTGTTTCCCTGGATCGCGCTGCTGGTATTCGCTTCCATTCCGCTGTGGCTCAATGATCCGTATCTTTTGAATGCCTTTATCACGACAGGCATTTTCATCATCGCGGCGATGAGCCTCAATCTGCTGCTCGGCTATACCGGGCAGCTCAGTCTCGGCCACGTCGCATTCTTTGGCATTGGTGCCTATACCAGTGCGCTGGTTTCGCTCGGTTTCGACGTCGAGTTGGTCGGTGGATATCGCGTCGTGCACGAACCATGGCCGGTCTGGCTTGGCTTCGTGATCGGGATTCTGTTTACCGGGTTGTGTGGCTACCTTGTTGGAAAGCTGTCTTTCCGCGTGCGCGGTGCCTACTTTGTCATCGTGACGATCAGCTTCGCCGAAGTCGTTCGGCTGGTGGCGCTGAACTGGGTCGAGCTCACCCAGGGTCCATTGGCGCTCACGTCCATTCCGCCGATGACATTGGGATTGCCCGGGCTCGGCTATTACGACTTCTACAGCAAGCAGTCGAATTACTACCTCGTTCTTGCGGTCATCGTGATTTCCTACGTGATCATCAAGCGGCTGGTGTATTCGCGAGTCGGGCGCGCGATGGTCGCGCTGAAGGAAAACGAGTCGTTGGCGGTATCCGTCGGTATCGACGTGACGCGTTACCTGGTGCTTGCTGCGGTGGTTTCGGCTGGCATCGCGGGCGCCGCAGGCAGTCTTTATGCGCACTATTTGAAGATCATTGATCCGGACGTGTTTCTCTTTCTGTACACCGTCACCATGGTGATCATGGTCATCACGGGCGGGAAGGGAACGCTCGCGGGGCCGATCGTCGGCGGGTTGATCTTTGGCTTCATTCCGGTGGTGGCACGCTCCTTCGCCGCCCCGGAGATCCAGTGGATCTTGTACGGCTTGTTCATGATCCTAATCGTGTTCGTTCTGCCGCAGGGAATCGTGCCGGCGATCGAGAAATGGTTCGGCGTGAGCGATGAGCCGAAGGTTGCTCCGACAACCGAAGCCAAAATACAGGATGCCGCATAATGGATGCGCAGCTCACACAAAAGCAGCCTGCGCTGTCGATCGAGCACATCGCTGTCCATTTCGGCGGCCTTGTTGCGATCTCGGACATGAACTTCGTCGTCAATGAGGGCGAGGTCGTCAGCCTGATCGGTCCGAACGGCGCCGGGAAGACCACGGCTTTCAACGTCATCACCGGTTTCTTGCGACCGACCAAGGGCGAGGTCCGCTATCGCGGATCATCGCTGAACAATTTGAAGCCGCATCAGGTGACGTCGCTTGGGCTGGTCAGAACGTTCCAGCGCACCAGTGTGTTTCAAAGCGTCAGCGTCTTCGAGAATGTCATGATCGGCCTGCATCGCCGCGGCCGTTCACGCCTGTGGGATACGTTGCTGGCGCTGCCGCGTGAGCGGGAATCCGAAAATGAGTTGAAGACGAGGGCAGCGGAGATCCTCGCCCTTGTCGGTATCGAGCGCCGTTCGCGTGAACTCGCCGGGTCCCTCGCTTACGGTGACCAGCGGCTTCTCGGCGTGGCGCTCGCCTTGGCGGCCGATCCGTCCATGCTGCTGCTGGACGAACCGGTGTCCGGCATGAACGCGACGGAGACTGCACGCTTCATGCAATTGCTCGATAAATTGCGTGGTCTGGGTGTCACGATCCTGCTGGTTGAGCATGACATGCCCATGGTGATGGGCGTGTCGGATCGCATCGTTGTGTTGAATTACGGCCGGATCATTGCCGAGGGACCGCCTGCGGCGATCCAGGGCAATCCTGAAGTCATCCGCGCTTATCTCGGGCAGGGAGCCAAGAAACGTGCTAGAGATTAGCGATCTCGTTTGCCGCTACGGCAAGGTCGAAGCCATCAAGGGTATTTCGCTGTCCATCAAGCAGGGACAGCTCGTCGCGTTGATTGGTGCCAACGGCGCCGGCAAAAGCACCACGCTGCGTTCGATTTCGGGCATTCTACCATCGGTGTCTGGTCGCATGATGTTTGAGGGCGAGGACATCACGCGCTGTTCGGCCCGGGAAATCCTGGCGCGCGGCATTGCGCATTGTCCCGAAGGCCGCCGGGTGTTTCCCGACATGACGGTCGAGGAGAACCTCGACATGGGTGCTTACCTCCGAAAGGACGCTGACGGCATCGCCGCGGATCGCGATCGGATATTCACCCAGTTTCCGAGGATGGCAGAGCGTCGTCACCAGGTCGCAGGTACGCTATCCGGCGGCGAGCAGCAGATGCTTGCGATCGGTCGCGCCATCATGTCGAAGCCGAAGCTGGTGATGTTCGACGAGCCATCGCTTGGCCTTGCACCCAACATCGTGGAGCAGGTGTTTGAGATCATCGATGGCATTCGCAAATCCGGAACGACGGTGCTGATGGTGGAGCAGAACGCTTATTCAGCCCTCGACATGTGCGACTATGCCTACCTGATGGAGGCTGGATCGATCGTGCTGTCGGGCAGCGGCGACGAGTTGATTGACGATAAGCACATCCAGGAAGCCTATTTGGGCGGCTGAGGAGAAGCCTGCATCGCAACTTGACGTG
The DNA here is from genome assembly GCF_049747295.1 of Bradyrhizobium sp. SYSU BS000235. NCBI lineage: Bacteria > Pseudomonadati > Pseudomonadota > Alphaproteobacteria > Hyphomicrobiales > Nitrobacteraceae > Bradyrhizobium > Bradyrhizobium sp. SYSU BS000235. The sequence goes on along the minus strand of NZ_JBMHJM010000001.1, from coordinate 221,789 downwards.
CGCGTCGACGCTTTTGTCCTGCGTTCGACGTCTTCGCATTCGCCAGATAGGTTAGGGGGCTTTCTCGACTGGCTAGGCAACCAGACTGAAGCCGGAAATCTTCACGCGGTTGCGACCCGAAGCCTTGGCTTCATAGAGCGCCTCATCCGCGCGGTTGAGCAGAGCCTGAAGTGTTTCAGGCTCCGTCGATCGAAGACAGATGCCGGCGCTGATGGTCGCCCGGATCGGCCCGAAAGACGTTGAAACGGCCATCGCTTCGATCTGGGACCGTATGCGCTCTGCCACCGAAGCGGCGGCCTTTGGAGATGAATCAGACAGGACGAGGCAGAACTCTTCGCCTCCCATACGAGCGGCGAGATCGTGCGCGCGGATGTTTGCGTGGACAAGTTCGGCGAAGGTTTTCAACACCTGATCGCCGGCATCGTGTCCGAACTGGTCATTGATCGCTTTGAAATGATCCAGATCCATCATGATCACCGCCGTTCCCACCGGCACGACATCCACGCTGCTGTCCAGCAATGCGCGGCGGTTGAGCAAACCGGTCAACGGGTCCGTCATCGCATCCGATTTATGTCGGTTCGCGATGATTGAGCGTCAGCGACATCGTTCCGATGCCGGTCAATCCGGCGATTACGACGAGGGAGTTGATATCTTCGGCCCAGTTGGCCGGCCGTGCAGTCAGAATGAGTTGGCCCTGTTCAATAAGGGCATAACCGCAGGCCATGAACGATACTGCAGTGATCAGGTAAAGCGCTGCATTCATGATCATGAGGAACGGGGATTCGACGCGCGCGAGCCAGTATTGATGAGCACTGAGCGCGAGGAGTGTGCCGATCGTCACATTTCCAATTACGGTCCCTATGCCCGAATACCCCATCGCGAAAGCGAGTAACGTCGACAAGACGCCTATGGTGACAACAACGATTGCGAGAGGCCAATTTGCTCGGCTTGAACAGAATTTGGCTGAGCCCGCATAGACGAATCCAAAGCCGACGATCAACAGTACGAACGACGCGAGCAGCAGCTTGTCGTTGAACTTGTCGATGATAGAGCCAAAAAGTACCACGCCGGCGACGATAAGCGCGAGACCAGACGACCAATTCAACAGATGGGTGTCCGATCGCCCGATCACCCACATCATAAAAAGCGTGAGACCCAGCGACGCACCGGAAAAGCCGATGGCAACGAGAATTGAAAACTGATCGAGAAGCATCGTGGCGACCGCTGGTAGACCTGTCGTATTGATACTTCACTATCATTAACCGACCAGCAGCAGCGAAGTCGTTCGGAAATTTCAAGAAAAAAGAAGTTATATCAATAATTTAGACTTACCATCGCCCTTATAATCACTGGCGAAGCGTGCCTCTACTAACGGCCGATAGCTAGGCCAGGGTAGTTCCCACTTCGTAGAAACCAGCTCCGCGAAATTGCTCCGGCGCAACCTGGCTCGTAAGTACGTTGAAATGAACGGCTACTTGGAGCATTTGACTGACCGTAAGGTGAGAAAATCCGGAAAATCAGTGTAAATGAGAGTTCGTTCCATCAAAGGTTGGATCGGAAAAGGCTGATAAGTGACTGATAATGAATTAAAATTCTCTGTCGCCCCGATGATGGACTGGACCGACCGGCATTGCCGGGTGTTCCACCGTTTGCTGTCGCGTCGTGCGCGGCTTTACACGGAGATGCTGACGACCGGCGCTGTCATCCATGGCGACCGTCAGCGGTTGCTGGGCTTTGATGCGACCGAACATCCGGTTGCGCTTCAGCTCGGCGGTTCCAATCCCGCGGACCTGGCAGCGAGTGCGGTCATCGGCGAAGACTTCGGCTATGACGAAATCAATCTCAATGTCGGTTGCCCGTCAGACCGGGTGAAAGACGGCCGTTTCGGCGCCTGCCTGATGGCGGAGCCGCATCTCGTTGCGGAATGCATCGGTGCGATGAAGAGGGCGGTCAGCATTCCAGTCACCGTCAAATGCCGTATCGGCATCGACGATCAGGATCCGGAAGTCGCGCTCGATACGTTGGCGCATGCGGTGCTAGTGGCCGGGGCAGATGCCCTGGTCGTGCACGCACGCAAGGCGTGGCTCAACGGTCTGTCCCCGAAGGAAAATCGTGACATTCCGCCGCTCGACTATGACCGCGTCTATCGGCTCAAAGCGTCGCTGCCCGGCGTGCCGATTGCGATCAACGGCGGTATCGGCACCATTGCAGCCGCGAAACAGCATCTCGCTTACGTTGATGGCGCGATGCTGGGACGCGCGGCCTATCAGGAGCCGTGGCGTCTCCTCAGCGTCGATCCCGAGCTGTTTGGTGAAGCCGCTCCGCACGGGTCGATGCATGAAGCCATTGAAGCGCTGATGCCCTATATCGCGCGTGAGCTTGCGGCAGGCACCCGGCTTCACTCGATCACGCGCCATCTCGTGGGTGCGTTTCAAGCTGTTCCCGGCGCGCGGGCATTTCGCCGTTATCTTGCCGAAGTGTGCACGAAGCCGGGGGCCGGTGTTGAATCGCTGCGGCAAGCGCTTGCACTGGTCGATGAAGCTGCGGTTGCGCCGATCGCTGCGTAACTTACGGGTAGCCGCGCAGCATCAAGCGGTCGGCACGCACTTCCCAGCTCTCAAGGCGATTGAGGAAGCTCATCCCTAGCAGGTTGGATTTCATCTGCCCGCGCGGCACCACTAGCGCCGGCACCGAGCGTTCGACAAGCTTGCCGACAGCAAGTCGATCCAATGTCAGGCGCGCGGCGCGGACACGCCCGCCGGCGGTTTCAACGTCCACATTATAGTCGAGCAACTCGAGTGGCAGGCCGGCGGCCTTCGCGGTTTCATAGGTGAGAACCACAGACGTTGCACCGGTGTCGATCACCATCGGCGCGCTGACGCCATTCACCTTTGCATGCAACGCGAAGTCACCGCGGTCACTGCGTGCAATCTCGACCGAGCGTGACGACGATTTCGAACGGAATGGCTTCTCTGCGACACGGGTGATCGATCCTTTGATGTTTGCGAAGGCGACGGGATCGGAGATCGAAAGCAGGAAGGTCACCGCTGTGACGACGCCCGCGAGAATGAGGACCGCGCGGATCATATGTCACCTGCCGCGTCCGCATTCGGCACACCGCGGTTCAGGATTCCGCGCGTCGTCTCTTGGTGGCGGCCGGCACGGAAAGGCCAGCGTCGAGCATGCGCTGAGGCAACGCCGCCATGAGTTCGACGCGTTCGGGATTGGTCATCGCATGCCACCGCGCAATCTCGGGCAGAGTGCGTCCGCAGCCCAGACAAAGATCGGTTTTCGGATCGATAAAGCAGACCGCGATGCAGGGAGTTTCGGCTTTCATGAGCGCTACTGATGGACATTTTGACGGATCGTGCAAGCCGGGAGTGTCGGGCCAGGGGCAGAGAACCTCGATCAGAGAGTGTCGTGCGCCCTGGGCTCATAATCCGGTTCCTGCACTCATGATGGGTGTATGGCGTGGCCGGCTTTTCTCGTTGGTCACCGCGTCCGGCATGGGTTGCAGAGGCGGGGACTCTTCTCGCATCGGTGCCAACGCGGTCATCACGCGTTCCGGCGGATAGGTGACAATCACTTCCGTGCCGACGCGCAGGGTTGATTTCAGCGTGAACGTTCCGCCGTGCATGTCGATCAGGCTTTTGGCGATAGGCAGGCCAAGGCCGGCGCCTTGTTCCGCTGATTTGATCGAGTTCGATCCTTGGCCGAATGAGGCCAGAACCACCGGAATTTCGTCTTCTGCAATGCCCGAACCGGTATCCTTGACGCTGAGATACTGGCCGCCCGATGCGGTCCAACCAACCTTGAGCCAGATCTCACCGCCTGGCGGCGTAAATTTGATCGAGTTTGACAGCAGATTGAGAACGACCTGACGGGTGGCGCGCTCGTCGCCCCATAGCTTGGGCATGCCGTGTTCGAACACTTCGTGGATCGTGATGCCACGGGTCGAGGCGCGAAGCTTCAAAAGGTGGTGGCAGTCAGCGACGACGTGGGTGAGAGACACCGGCTCTTCGTTCAGCTCGTAGCGGCCCGCTTCGATGCGTGACAAGTCGAGGATCTCATTGATGAGATTGAGCAGATGTACGCCGGAGTTATGAATGTCGGCGGAGTAGTCCTTATAAACCTCAACCGTATGCGCGCCGAAAATCTCGCTCTTCATCACTTCGGAAAAGCCGAGAATGGCGTTGAGTGGCGTGCGCAACTCGTGACTCATCTGTGCGAGAAAGCGCGATTTCGAGACGTTGGCTGCTTCGGCGCGGTAGCGCGCCTCGTCCGAGATGGCCTTTGATTGCTCAAGTTCGCCGATCAGGGCGTCCTTTTCGGCGCGAGCCTCGAGCGTTGCAAGCGTCGTTGAGTGAAGCCGGTGGGCAAGAAGCGCGAAATAGCCTTCCGCGGTGACAGCAAGCGCTGCGAGCATGTAGTCGTCGAAAGTTCTGCGCAGAACAAAGTTCGTGGCAATGACGGTCGCAACCGGCACAGTGGCCGCGAAGGCCGCAATCGGCAGGCTCGCAGCCAGCATGCTCGAGACTGCAACAACAAGCAGCATCAAGAACAGCATCAGTGTGTTGGAGACCACGTCGATGCCGGATGGGTGGATCAGGATGAAGGACCACGCCAAGCCGTATAACAAATCGAGCGCAACAAAGCGCAGGCGCCATTTGCGGGTGGTGGCCGGAGCGGACGATGCTTTCGCGAGAAACTTGCGGCAATAGCGGATGATGACGGCGTGGAGCGTCAGGACGCCGAAGGTCCATCCTGCAGCGATAACGGGGGGAATCCAGACACTGCAAAGCACGCCGGTCGCGACCACGAGGAGCACGACCACCAGTGAGGCTGAGATTCGTGTCTGGGCGTACTGCCGCAGCAGTTCGTGATCAAATGCGGGGCGCGTCCCGCTGGTCGATGTTAACCGATCGCGTGCTTCACGCACGCGCTGCGCGGCAGCACGTCGGTTCCGTGCGGGAGTCGCGCTCGGTCCATCCGCGGTTGCCGCGGGAAGTTCGATCTTTTCGGCGGACTCACTCATTACACACTAACAACTACAACGCAGAATCCCTGAACGGTGCGAATGCCACGTATGGTCGTGTACAAACTGCCACCGCTATCTTTGGCGCTAAAACATTAAGAGGTGGCTTAAAGGTCAATTTAATCGGGTTAAGAAAGTCTAAATTTGAGGTCGCGCGATTGCTGGAAGTCCTCAAAAACGGACAAAGGCGGCACGAAAGTGCCGCCTTTGGTTCGTTGAGCCTGCGGAGGCCCAAATGCGAAGAAAATCAGCGCTCCAGTCGGGCGAGGAGGCTGGAGGTATCCCAGCGCTTGCCGCCCATTTTCTCAACTTCGGAGTAGAAGTTGTCGACCAGGGCGGTCACGGGCAGGCTTGCGCCATTGCGGCGGGCTTCCGCGAGGCAGATCGACAGGTCCTTGCGCATCCATTCGACGGCGAAGCCAAAATCGAATTTACCCTCGTCCATGGCCTTGTAACGATTTTCCATCTGCCAGGACTGCGCTGCGCCCTTGGAAATGGTGTCGATCACGGCGGCGACATCGAGACCCGACTTCTTGGCGAAATGGATTCCTTCGGACAGTCCTTCGACAAGACCGGCGATACAGATCTGGTTGACCATCTTGGTAAGCTGACCAGCGCCGGCAGGCCCCAGCAGTTTGCACATCCGCGCATAGGCCGCGATGATCGGCTCCGCGCGCTTGTAGTCGGCTTCCTTGCCTCCGCACATCACCGTGAGAACGCCGTTCTCGGCACCAGCCTGCCCACCCGAGACAGGGGCGTCGATGAAATGGAAACCGCGCTTGGTGGCTTCTGCGTCAAGCTGGCGCGCGACTTCTGCGGAGGCCGTGGTGTGATCGACAAAGATCGCGCCCGACTTCATGCCGGCGAAGGCGCCGTCGTTGCCGAGGGTCACCGAGCGGAGGTCGTCGTCGTTTCCAACGCAGGCCATGACGAAGTCCTGTCCCTCAGCCGCGGCTTTCGGCGTTGCTGCAGTGCGGCCACCGAATTTCTCGGCCCAGGCTTTCGCCTTTGCGCCGGAGCGGTTGTACACTGTCACTTCATGGCCGCCCTTGGCGACAAGATGACCGGCCATAGGGAAACCCATGACGCCAAGACCGAGAAATGCGACTTTTGCCATATCGTATACTCTTTGAGGGTTGAGATTGCAGATGCGGACCCCGGGGCCCGCGTGGCGCCGACAGCTATGCGTATGATGCGCTCGGATGCAAGGGCGTTGACGGCGCATGTAACGCGCGTAAGAAGGCCGTCATGCGGCGTTTTCCATCGTTCCGCCGCCTTGGAGATCCATTTTGGCCGTCGATAAAGATCAGGTTCTTGCCGCACTTCGGGCAGTGACATCGCCGCGCGGGGTCCCTCTGACCGAGGCGAGGGTCCTATCCGAGATTGCAGCAAGCGATGGGAAAGTGTTTTTTTCCATCAATGTCGATGCTGCTGAGGCGCGTGCGTGGGAGGAGACCCGTGGGCGAGCGGAGGCCGCGGTCCGGGCGATTCCCGGCGTCACGACAGTGATGGTGGCACTGACCGCTGAGCGGAGGCCAGGAGCCGCGCCCGCACCGCAACCGTCTCATCAACATTCTCATCAACATTCTCATGGCGTGAGGCCGGATACACAGCACCGCCCCCATGGGGCACCGGCAGATTCGCCGATGGGCAAGCAAGTCGCGATCCCGGGAGTCGGTGCGATCATTGCAGTCGCCTCGGGCAAGGGCGGCGTTGGCAAGTCGACTACAGCGATCAATCTTGCACTTGGCTTGCGGGATCTCGGCCTCAAAGTCGGGTTGCTGGATGCGGATATTTACGGTCCGTCCGTCCCGCGGCTCACTGGCATCCTGCAAAAGCCGCAGTTGAACGACGCAAGGAAGATGGTCCCCATCTTGCGCTTCGGCATACCGCTGATGTCCATCGGCTTCCTGGTGGGGGAGGAGACCCCCATGGTGTGGCGTGGACCCATGGTGATGTCGGCAATCCGGCAGATGCTGTGGGACGTGGCTTGGGGAGTGCTCGATGTCTTGATCGTGGACATGCCGCCGGGGACGGGGGACGCGCAGCTGACGCTGGCGCAGCAGGTGCCCTTGAGAGGTGCGGTGATCGTGTCGACCCCTCAGGACCTCGCCTTGATCGATGCGCGGCGTGGCATCGCGATGTTCAGCAAAGTCAATGTGCCGACGCTCGGCATCGTGGAGAATATGAGCTATTTTCAATGTCCTGAATGTGGGACACGATCGGATATCTTCGGGCACGGGGGAGCGCGGCATGAAGCCGAGCGGCTCAATGTCCCGTTCCTTGGCGAAATTCCGCTTCACATGGCGATTCGCACATCGTCGGATGCAGGTGCACCTGTGGTTGACAGCGAGCCGAATGGCCCACACGCGGCGATCTACCGTGCAATCGGGGAGAAGATCAAAGCACAGCTTGCGGGTGCGACGGTTTAAGATATCCCTTGATATCCGAGATTTTAAGTTATTCGACTTTCGTTTAATCCTTCGGAATAGCCGCTTCCCCGCATTTTCGGCGGGCGAGCTTCCATGCTACAGACCGAAGGATTCCAAAAAGAAACACACCCCCAAAGGAGATGCCTTATGAAGCGTCGTGAGTTTTTGAAAGTATCGGCCGTCGGGGCCGCCGCTGCTGCGGTGGCTTCGCCGGCAATCGCGCAGTCGTCGCCCGAGATCAAGTGGCGCATGGCATCGAGCTTCCCGAAGTCGCTCGACACCATTTATGGCGGCGGTGAGTATCTGGCGAAGCAAGTCGCCGAAATGACCGACAACAAATTCCAGATCCAGGTATTCGCAGCGGGTGAACTCGTGCCCGGTCTGCAGGCGCTGGACGCGACGTCGAACGGCACCGTCGAAATGTGCCACACCGTTGCGTATTACTATGTCGGAAAGGATCCGACCTTCGCGATCTATGCCTCCGTGCCGTTCGGTCTGAATGCGCGTCAGCAGAACTCCTGGTGGTACCAGGGTGGTGGTATGGAGCTCGGCAACGAGTTCTTCAAGAAGTACGGTGTAATCGCGCATCCGGCCGGCAACACCGGCACCCAGATGGGTGGTTGGTTCCGTAAGGAGATCAAGACCGTTGCGGACCTTCAAGGTCTGAAGATGCGCATCGGGGGTATTGCCGGTCAGGTCTTGCAGAAGGTCGGCGTCGTCCCACAACAGCTCGCCGGCGGCGACATCTATCCATCGCTGGAAAAAGGCACCATCGACGCCGCTGAGTGGGTCGGTCCTTACGATGACGAGAAGCTCGGCTTCCAGAAGGTTGCCAAGTATTACTACTATCCAGGCTTCTGGGAAGGCGGACCGACGGTTCACGCGTTCACGAACCTCGAGAAGTACAATTCGCTTCCGAAGAACTACCAGGCGATCCTCGCCAATGCGGCAGCCAACACCAACTCCTGGATGGCTGCACGCTACGACATGCAGAACCCGACCGCGTTGAAGCGGCTCGTTGCCAGCGGCACGCAACTGCGTCCGTTCACCAACGACGTGCTCGACGCCTGCCTGAAGTCCACCAATGAGCTGTGGGCCGAACTGTCAGCCAAGAACCCCGACTTCAAGAAGTCGATCGATGCGATGCAGGCTTATCGCTCCGACCAATATCTGTGGTGGCAGGTTGCCGAATACACCTTCGACAGCTTCATGATCCGCTCGCGCACCCGCGGCTGATCATACTGAGCTCCAAAAAGAACCCGGCCTTCTCGCGAAGGCCGGGTTTTTTGTTGAGCTGCAATTCCACTATTTGATGGTCGGAGGTCCCAAATCGAGCTGCGGGATTTCGATCTGCGGGATTTCGATCTTCACTTTGTTCGGATCAACCGTCGACAGCGACCCCTTGTAGTGCATAACCATTGCGGGGAAGGCGATCACAAGTCCGACCATGATCACTTGAATGATCACAAACGGCACCGAACCCCAATAGATCTGGCCGGTCGTGATAGGCTCCATTCGCTTGCCGCTGACACGATCGATGTAGGCCTCTTTCGGAGCGACCGATCGCAAATAGAACAGCGCGAATCCAAACGGTGGATGCATGAACGATGTTTGCATGTTCACGCCAAGGATCACGCCGAACCAGATCAGGTCGATGCCAAGTTTTTCGGCAACAGGCCCGAGCAACGGGATGACAATGAACGCCAGCTCGAAGAAGTCGAGAAAGAAGGCGAGCACGAACACGAACGCATTCACAAAGATCAGGAAGCCGGTCTGGCCACCTGGCAGTGCCACGAGAAGTTCTTCCACCCAACGATGGCCGTCGACACCATAGAACGTGAGAGAGAAGACACGAGCGCCGACGAGAATGAAGATCACGAAAGAGGACAGTTTGGCGGTGGATTCCGCTGCCTGACGGGTGAGGTCGAAGGTGAGGCGGCGTTTCATGATCGCGAGAATCAACGCCCCAGCGGCGCCCATAGCTCCGCCTTCGGTCGGAGTGGCGACGCCAATGAAGATCGTGCCGAGGACGAGAAAAATTAAACCAAGCGGCGGGACCATGACGAATACCACCTGCTCCGCAAGTTTCGAGAGCAGTTTCAGACGTAGGACACGGTTCAGGACTGCCAGCACAAACGACATTGCGACGACGATCGACATCGTCAGCACGACGTAATCAGCACCCGCCTTAACGTCGGTGAAGGTCATAATTTCAAGTGCAATTGCTGTCGCGCCGGCCAGCACGAGGTACAAGGACAGCGTCATGGTGCGGATAATGCCGATGAACGGCTTGGTGAAGAGGGCAGTCAGAACCACAAGCCAGAAGCCCTGCAACACCAGCGGACTGTCTGACACCTTATTGAAAACAGGCGAGGTCCAGTCGAACAGGCCAAGCTTTACCGCAAACAGATAGGCCGTTGCCGCCGCAGACAGGGTCGCCAGCGGCAAAATGACCGGATGAGTTGCGGTTTCCGGCTCGCGAAGGGTTTGCGCTTCCACGGGAAGCCCTGGCGTGGCTTGCGGGAAGAAAGTTGCGACCAGAAAAATGTAGGTAGCGTAGAGCAGCGAAAGCACGATGCCCGGAATGAACGCGCCCTCATACATATCGCCGACGGAACGACCGAGCTGGTCGGCCATCACGATAAGCACGAGCGACGGCGGGATGATCTGTGCGAGGGTACCCGATGCTGCAATCACGCCTGTCGCCACTCGGCGATCGTAGCCATAGCGCATCATGATCGGAAGCGAGATCAGGCCCATTGAAATCACGGAAGCGGCGACGACGCCAGTCGTTGCCGCAAGCAACGCGCCCACGAAAACAACGGCATAGGCAATGCCGCCGCGAATGCTGCCGAATAACTGGCCGATGGTCTCGAGAAGATCCTCGGCCATTCCAGATCGTTCGAGAATAAGGCCCATGAAGGTGAAAAATGGGATCGCGAGCAGCGTCTCATTGTTCATGACGCCGTAAACGCGTTCAGGCAACGCCTGCAGAAAGTCAGGACGGAATAGCCCAAGCTCGATGCCGATAAGGGCGAACAGCAATCCGTTTGCCGCAAGCGAGAATGCGACCGGGTATCCCAGCAGCAAAAAAAGCACCAACGACGCGAACATGATCGGCGCCATGTAGTGGATGAACATAGCGGCCATCTAGATATCTCTCTTTAGATGCGGCGTGACGGCAGTAACCGTCATGGCTTTTCGGTTGTAATGGCTTGTGCGATTTTCACGGCTTCCTGCTCGGCAATTTCATGCGCACTGAGCGCATCAACATTGGGGTCAGGGAGCAGTCCACGCATAATTGCAGCACGTTTGATGATTTCCGAGATTCCCTGCACAAACAGAATCGCAAGGCCGATCATGATCAAGGACTTGGTCGGCCATTGAGGGAGGCCGCCGGCGCTGAACGATTGTTCGTTCTGGTGATAGGAAACAAGGAAAAATGGAATCGCGGTCCAAACCAAGATCGCGCAGAAGGGGAGCAGGAAAAAGATATGCCCGATCATGTCAATCCAGCTGCGGACCTTCAGCGGGAGAGCGTGGTTGACGATGTCAATCTTGATGTGTTCGCCCTTGAGCAACGTCCAGGGGGCACAAAGCAGAAAGACCACACTGAAGAGAACCCACTGCAATTCAAGGTAGGTATTGGAGGATACGTCGAACACTTTGCGGACGACAGCATTGACCGCCGAAATAATAACGGCGACGACGACCAGCCACGATGTCCAGCGCCCGATCCACGTACTGAACGTGTCGATGCCTCGGCTCAACTTCAGAAGCGATTGCAAAACCAGTCCTCCAGGTGTGCCTCAACTGTCGCTCGGACTTTGCTGCAGCCATTAAGGCGCGGCATGCCGGCTTTTCCCTGCCGGAGGGCGTGAAGCGGCGCAACCAAATCAGCGACTTAGGCCGCCGTCAATTGGAAAATAGGCAATTTCAAGATGTAAAGTACGGTTTCCGAGATGCCGTTGTGGACGGGCCGTCAGCCGCCGGTGACGCTCATGTGCCGGCTGACGCTTGGGCGATTATGGCGGCGGTCGATGATGAAGTCGTGTCCCTTCGGCTTGAGGCCGATGGCCCGATCGATCGCCGCGCTCAGCAAGTCATTGTCCGGGGATGCGCGAAGCGGCTTGCGCAGATCGGATGCATCCTCGTGGCCAAGACATGTGTGCAGTGTGCCGGTGCACGTGATGCGGACGCGATTGCAGGACTCGCAGAAATTATGAGTCATCGGCGTAATGAAGCCGAGCTTGCCGCCTGTTTCGCTGACGCGGACGTAGCGGGCCGGACCTCCGGTGTCTTCGTCGAGATCGGTGAGTGTGTAGCGCGCCGCAAGACGCGCGCGCAGCATGGATAGCGGCACGTATTGATCGATGCGGCCTTCACCGATCTCTCCCATCGGCATCACCTCGATCAGAGTAAGATCCATGTCCTTGCTGTGGGCCCACTCCATGAGCGATGGGATTTCATCCTCATTCATGTTCTTGAGGGCAACGGCATTGATCTTGACCCTGAGCCCGGCGGTGCGTGCGGCTTCAATGCCCCGCAAGACTTTATCCAGATCGCCCCAGCGCGTGATCGTACGAAACTTCGCCGCATCCAGGGTGTCGAGCGAAACATTAATGCGCCGAACGCCGCAATCTTTCAGATCGGCGGCGAATTTCTCAAGCTGCGAACCATTCGTGGTCAGCGTCAGTTCGTCGAGTGCGCCCGTATCGAGATGGCGCGACAGCGAGTGTACCAGCGACATGACGTTGCGGCGGACAAGGGGCTCGCCGCCGGTTAGGCGGAGCTTGCGGACACCTTTAGCGATAAATGCCGAACACAGCCGATCAAGCTCTTCCAGAGAGAGGAGGTCGGACTTGGGCAGGAACGTCATGTCCTCCGACATGCAGTAAAAGCATCGCAGGTCGCAGCGATCCGTCACCGAGACGCGCAGGTACTTGATCGTCCGGCCGAAAGGATCGGTCATCGCGGACGTCGTTGAGGGGAGGAAGTTCGGCAAAGATCCGGTCATTCAGTATGCCTTGTGACGGATGCTCCGTGACTGCACGGAGCATCCCATGTCACTAGTGTGGCGTCTCGCATTTGCCGACCTGTCTTGCGACTAGTCCCATATCGGCAATTGCGAGACGAAGCCACACTAGCATTTTGATTTTGCTAGTGTCCTTTCGTCTCCGAATAACCGTGCGAGCGCGCCGCGAATGGGGCGGTTATTCGGAGACGGGACACTAGCTAATGTAGGCATTCACGCGGTGGTATACAACGGATCTCTGTTGGATGCGTTGAATTAGCGCGCCGGAGGCGGTGGGAACGGCGAGCTATTGTCTGCAGCAGGCGGTGGCGGGGGCGCTGCCGCAGGTGCGGCGGCGGCAGGAGCCGGCTTGGGTTTCCTTGGTCTCGGTGCCGCAGCTTTCGGTTTGCTCTTTCGCCCAGGAGGCGGAGCAAGCTGCAATTCTGCATAGACCGGATTGGGATCAACGGTCGGAGGAAGCGATGAGCCGGTGAGGCCGTCCTGTTGCTGGCGGACAACCTGCACCGGAACCGTTTCTGGCGTGTACTTCGGAAGCGTGAACGTCACCGCGAAATCGCCTTCCGCAGGAACGGACAACGAACAGGGCGTCTGGCAGGTCTGGCCACCTGGCGTGCGGGCTTCCGCACCGGCGGGCTGTGATTCAAGCTGGATTGTCACCGTTGGCGGCGTCGATTTGAACATCTCCGGAGTGGAGAACGACGAACAGCCGGCGAGGCCGAGGCTCGCAGCGACAACAACAATTTTACGCATAGTGCATCCGTCAAATAATGCGGCGAACCGCAAGTCCCCAGGGGCGGACAATAGAAGTCTCAATTCCGGGGCGCAACCGCAGGGGCGGTTTTAGTTAAGAAAGGGTTAACGTGTGTCCCGCTGGAAAAGTGGCGGATTATGCGCCTGATTTCAAAGCCTTATGAGCGGGTGAATTCGGGCATCAAGGTCTTGATGGCGCCCGGCAGCTCACGCATGTGCCCGATAAGGACGTCGGGTTTCAGCTCGGCGATAGGTACTTCGGTATAGCCGAACTCGACACCAATGACGGGAATGCCGGTGCGTCGCGCGACACCGATATCGGGTCCTGAATCCCCGACCATGATCGATGAGGCGACCTCGCCCCCCGCACGCGCGATGGTCTGGCGCAGAATCGTCGGGTCCGGTTTGGAGACACCAAATGTATCCGCACCACAAATAGCCTCGAAGCGCGATGTCATATCGAGCTGCTCGAGCAGAAGCCTGGACAGACCCTCCAACTTGTTGGTGCAGACAGCGAACCGGAAGCCGGATTCCCTCAGTTCATCGAGGGCGGCATGGAGGCCTTCGAAGGGGCGTGACGCGTCGGCGATATGCGCCTTGTAATAGGTGATGAAGTCGGCGGTCAGGCGATCGACGTCCTGCACGCTCATGGTCCGGCCTTCCATCTCCAGCCCGCGTTCAATCAGCTTACGCGCCCCGCCGCCGATCATGTTCCGGGCCGATGCGATGGGCACTAGGGGGAGGCCTTCACGCTGAAGGACAAAATTGAGGGCGGCGACCAGATCTGGCGCGGTGTCGATCAGGGTGCCATCGAGGTCGAAAACGATCAGGGGGGAGCTAGCCATAGTGGATGGCTAGCTGGCGGCGGGCAATCACGCAAGATGCAAGGCTGGAAGAGCCGATTTGACAGGGAATTGCACCTTCAAGTCTGCAAAACCGGTATCCACGGCAGCGGAAGTCGCGCTATATGCCTCGCGTTCCGGTTGATTGGAACTTTTTACATAGGTCGATCATGTCGATGGATGATCTGAAGCGGCAGGCGGCGGCTCGCGCGGTTGAGCTGGTCGAGGGGGGCATGAAGCTCGGCCTTGGCACCGGGTCGACGGCAAAGCATTTCGTGGAGCTTTTGGGCGAACGCGTGAGTGGTGGTCTGAAGGTCATCGGCGTCCCGACATCCGAAGCCACCCGCGCGGACGCGGAACGATGTGGCGTTCCTTTGACAACGTTAGATGACATCGATCGGCTGGATTTAACTGTCGACGGCGCGGACGAGATTGATCCCGACCTCAACCTGATCAAGGGCGGGGGTGGCGCGCTTTTGCGCGAAAAAATCGTGGCGGCCGCTTCCGACCGGATGGTTGTGATTGCCGACGAGTCCAAGTTGGTGGAAACCCTTGGCCGCTTTCCGCTGCCAATCGAGGTCATTCCGTTTGGCCTTGGTGCCACCCGGCGGGCCATTGAGAAGGCCTTCACTGAAAATGGGGTGTCCGGCCAAATGGACATTCGCAAGGGGCGGGACGGCCATGCTTTTGTCACCGATGGCGGCCACTGGATTATCGATGCCCGGCTTGGACGGATCGTGGACACACCTCGCTTGGCACTGTCGCTGAGTTCGATCCCGGGCGTGGTCGAGCACGGTCTATTCGTGGGTCTGGCGAGCATGGCTGTGCTCGCGGGGGCTAATGGAATTCGGACGATTGAACGGCCTTCGCGCCGTAATTGAGGAGATTGAAGATGAATAAGCTCTCGAAAACGTTGCTCGCGGCCGGCGCGGTGATCGCGCTGTTTGGGGCCACAGCACAGGCACAGCAGCCAGCAACGCCACCGAGCGCGGCTGCTATCGGCTATGCGAAGGAAATCCTCACCGCCAAGCACGTCGAGCAGATCTATCAAGGTGCGGTGCCGGGCCTGGTTCAGCGTACCAAGGACGTTCTGCTTCAGAGCAATCTGAATTACCAGAAGGACCTCAATGAAGTCGCGGTGAAAGTGGCGAAGGATCTTGCTGGTCGCGAGAAGGAAATCGGCGACCAAATGACGAAGATCTATGCCTCCATGTTCACTGAGCAGGAACTGAAGGAGCTCGCGACGTTCTACAAGTCGCCGCTGGGTGCAAAAGCAATCGCTCAAGAGCCGATCGCATTCGCTTCCGCTCGGCAATATATGGATCAGTGGGCGCAAAAGTTTGCCGCAGAAATCAACGGCAAGTTCCGCGCTGAAATGAAGGCGCGCGGAAAAGATATCTAAGCACTCGTGGTCCGATTCTAGCATTCGCATCCCGTTTCAACGGCACCTCGTGCGAATGTTGGAAGCAAAGGATCACTAGCAAATATAAGTTTTCAGTGGAGTTTTGGATTTGACATTCGCTTGACGAACTCGCTGCAAGCTGGGCAGCGAGGGTCAAATCCGCTCCACTAGGACGACGACGGAAAGTTCTGCAGGTGGATTCCGATGGCCGATTTGGACGTTGATTTGTGTGTCATCGGTGGTGGTTCAGGCGGCGTCAGAGCTGCCCGTATTGCCGCCGGTTACGGTGCCAGCGTCCTGATTGCCGAAGAATATCGAATGGGCGGGACGTGTGTGATCCGTGGCTGTGTGCCGAAAAAGCTCATGGTGTATGCGTCACACGTTCGTCATGAATTGGATGATGCAGCGGGTTTTGGCTGGACGATCCCTCCCGCCACGTTCGATTGGTCGACCTTGATTGCCAACAAGGATCGCGAAATTGCTCGGCTCGAGGCGGCTTACACGTTCAATGCCGAGAAAGCCGGGGCACGGATCGCCAAGGCGCGGGCCGTATTCGAAGATCCGCACACGCTGCGTCTCAGCACAGGCGAAACTGTCAAAGCCAAATATGTGCTGATCGCGACCGGCGGAGCGCCCAATCATGGCGAACCCATTCCAGGGATCGAGCACGTCATTTCGTCAAATGAGGTGTTTCACCTTCCGAAATTCCCGAAGCGCATCCTGATCCAGGGCGGGGGCTATATCGCCTTGGAGTTCGCCTGCATTTTTGCGGGCCTCGGAGCCGACGTCACTGTCGTTTATCGCGGCGACAATATCTTGCGCGGTTTCGACAACGATGTGCGTGCCCACGTACGTCGCGAGATGGAAAAGGCCGGGATTACCATTCTGACCGGCTGCATCGTGACCAAAGTCGAGAAGCATGGCGATGCTTACACGTCGCATTTGTCGAGCGGATCGAGCATTGCGTCTGATCAGGTCATGTTTGCCATCGGCCGGCATCCGAATGTGAAGGGACTTGGCCTAGAGAAGGCGGGCGTTGCGCTCAACCCGGTGAACGGCGGCATCGCCGTCAACGAGTTTTCGCAAACGTCGGTGCCACATATTTTCGCAGTGGGCGATGTGACGCAGCGCATCAACCTGACCCCGGTCGCAATCCGCGAAGGACATGCGTTTGCCGACTCGATCTTCGGTAACAAGCCGATAAAGGTCGATCATTCCAATATTCCGACCGCGGTGTTTACGCAGCCTGAGGTCGGTACCGTGGGGCTGACCGAGACAGAAGCTCTGGCGCAGTACACCCACATCGATATCTACAAGGCTGATTTCCGCTCACTGAAGGCGACGCTTTCGGGCAGCGAATCCCGCGTGTTGATGAAGTTGATCGTCGACGCGAGCACCGACCGCGTCCTGGGCTGCCATATCGTTGGTCCGGATGCCGGAGAACTGATTCAGGTCATCGGCATCGCCGTGAAGATGAAGGCGACCAAGGCCGATTTCGATGCGACCATGGCGGTGCATCCGACGGCCGCCGAAGAGCTCGTGACCATGCGGACGCCGAGCGCGCGGCACGTCCGGCAGGCGGCCGAATAAAAACTCCCGTTGGACGACTAGTGTGGTGGTTCAGAAGTCGCTTCATTTCTCGGCGAGTCCTTTAAGCGAACTTCTGAACCCGAACCACACTAGAATCATAGGTTGCTAGTGTCCTTTCGAATCCGAAGTTCGCTACGGGTGCGCTGCATTATGAGGCGAACTTCGGATTCGTGACACTAGGCTTCGGGCGGTGTTTACTAGTGGAGTGGATTTGACATTCGCTACCCACCTTGCCGCAAGCTCCGTAAGCGAATGTCAAATCCAAAACTCCACTAGAATTATATTTGAAGTGGTCCTTTGATTCTAACGTTCGCAAAAGTGATGACGAGGCGGGAGGCGAACGTTAGAATCGGACCACTTATCGCCGGGCCTGTGACGCCCCCGCGGGATCTGCGGCTTTAAAAACAATCATCGGGGCGGGAGGACGTCCCATGCCGTTCGAAGCTTCTTGCGGGCGCGTGATCGCGTGCGCAGTTGTTGCTCTCCCCCTGCTTTGTTCTTCTGCCCATGCCCAGCTTGCCGTCTCGGCAAACGACGGCAAAGCCGTGCTCGTTGACGGCGTATCGAAAACGCCGGCGTCGCCTGCGGCTGACACGGTTTCGATCATCGATTTGAATGTTTCTCCGCCCAAGGTCGTCGGTGAGGTCAAGGCACCCGCCAGCGTGGTTGGGCCGCCGATGAGTGTGGCCGTGGCGCCGGATGAATCGATTGCCGTCGTCACGGGAGCGATGAAGATCGATCCCGCAGATGCGACCAAATCCGTTCCGGATAACAAGCTGTCCGTGATCGATCTGAAGGCCACGCCGCCTGCGGTTGTCGCCACGCTGGAAGCGGGGCTCGGTGCTGCCGGGGTCTCCTTCAATCGTGCAGGGAGTCTTGTTCTGGTTGCCAATCGATCCGAAGGCACGGTCTCGATCTTCACCGTCAATGGCAAAACGTTGACGCCGGCAGGCAAGGTGGATTTCGGCGCGAAGGCATCCGGGCCCAGCCATGCCGTGTTCTCCGTGGACGGGAAAACGGCTCTCGTCACGAGGGACGGTGACAACAAGGTTTCCGTTCTGTCGGTCGACGGCAGCAAGGTCGAATACACCAAGCGCGACCTTGGTGCGGGACTGCGCCCTTACGGCATCGATGTGTCTTCGAAGGGGGACGCTGCTGTCGTGGCCAACATCGGCACCGGCGCCGGCGACGCAGATACCGTCAGCGTGATCGATATTGCTGCGAAGCCGCCTCGCGTCGTTGACACCATCACCGTCGGTCAGACGCCGGAAGGTCTCAAGCTTTCTCCGGACGGGCAGTATGCTGCGGTCGCCGTGATGAACGGCTCCAACAAGCCGAAGTCATCGCCGTTCTTCAACGACAATGGACTGCTGAAGATTTACAGGCTTGAGGACAAGCGCCTGACGCCTGTGACCGAAGCGAAGGTTGGTCATTGGTGTCAGGGCATCGCATTCAGCAAGGACAGTAAGACGGTCCTCGTGCAATGCATGGTCGAGAACGAGATCATGGTCTTTGATTTCGACGGCAAGACATTGACGCCGAAGCCTGCAATCAAGGTCACCGGTCCGGCCGGCATCCGCACCGCGGAGAAATGATCAGCATCGCGGGGAGGAGAGTGACATTTCCTTCCCGCTTGTTGCTTCAGTCAGCCAGCAGCCAATCGGTGGCATCTTTCCAGAGGCTGTTGCGGTGCTCGGGACGAAAGAAGCCTAGGTGACCGACCTTCGCCGCACCGACGCTCGCGGGACTGATCGTGACGATCTCCGGTTTGGTCGATGTAAAGCCTGAGCAGAGCACCTCGACGGCGGGTGGTGTGGCCCACGGATCGTCGGAGAAGCTCAGCGCCCGCACCGCGCCACGGTAGTTCGGGTAATTCACCAGCGCAGCCAGCGTTGGGTCATCGTAGTAGTAACGCTTGCTCATGACCCAGCGCGCCCACTGCAGATAGACGTGCTTCGGCAGGTCCTCCCCAAGCCCCATCTTGCCGGAGGCGTAACCCATCATCTGCGTGAGCGGTTTGCCGATGAAGTTCATCAGCGCATAGACACGGTAACCCTCTGGCGGTGTCATCAGGCCCCAGTAGCCGGCCTGAGCGGCCACAAACAGCGCGCGCGAAACCTCGGTGTTGTTTGGCAGCAGTCCGAGGGCCTGGCCGCCGAACGAATGGCCCACATAGCGAAGCGGCATGGGAAACTGCGATCGCATCCAGGCAACGGCTGCAGTCACGTCGCGCGCCGCCCAATCCGCCATCGACGCATCGAACCCCACCAGTGATCCCGGACGGGAATCGCCCGTGCCGCGATAGTCATAGGTCAGGACCGCGCACCCGCGCTCTGCCAGATAGCTGGCGAACCCGCGATAGATCTTGCGCGGAACGGCGGTTGCCGAATTGACCAGAACCGCGCTTTGGACCGGTCCGGACGGCCGGAACAGGGTGCCCGCAAGCCGATAGCCATCAGAGGCCTTGAAAGAGAGATTAGCACTGGAGCCGGCATCCGGCGGTGGGCTCGAAATCCCGGATGTCACGGCAATTCCCCTTCGCGTTTGGGCCAAAACGGCAATAAAATCGTCTAAAGTTAACTTGTCGGGTCCGCAAGCGCTTGAAATCCAACGGCGAATTGCAACTGGCAAGAAGGGGGCCATCTGTGTATAACCCCGCGCTATTGTCCAGACGGTTCTGTTAGGAGTTTCAGTGATGTCCGAGCGGTGGACGCCCGATAGCTGGCGCAACAAGCCAGTGCTGCAAGTGCCTGAGTATCCCAATGCCAAGGCGTTGGCCGATGTCGAGGCGCAACTGGCCACGTTTCCGCCGCTGGTTTTTGCAGGTGAAGCGCGCAACCTGAAGAAGGCGCTCGGGCGCGTCGCGGCGGGCGAAGCCTTCCTGCTCCAGGGCGGCGATTGCGCCGAGAGCTTTGCCGAGCACGGCGCCAACAACATTCGCGATTTCTTCCGCGTGCTGCTGCAGATGGCGGTGGTGCTGACCTATGCCGGCGCGCTGCCGGTGGTGAAGGTCGGGCGCATCGCGGGGCAGTTCGCCAAGCCGCGTTCCTCGCCGGTCGAGAAGATCGATGGCGTGGAACTGCCGAGCTACCGTGGCGACATCGTCAATGACAACGCGTTCACGGCGGAAGCGCGTACGCCCGATCCGCAGCGCCAGTTGATGGCTTATCGCCAGTCCGCTGCGACCCTGAACCTGCTGCGCGCGTTCGCGACCGGCGGTTTCGCCAATCTCGGCAGCGTGCATCAGTGGATGCTCGGATTCCTGAAGGATTCGCCGCAGTCGCGCCGTTACAAGGAATTGGCCGATCGCATTTCCGATGCGCTCAACTTCATGCAGGCGTGCGGACTGGATCTCGAAAGCCATCCGGAACTGCGCGCTACGGATTTCTACACCAGCCATGAGGCCTTGCTGCTCGGCTACGAGCAGGCGTTCACCCGCGTCGATTCCACGACCGGCGACTGGTACGCAACGTCGGGCCACATGATCTGGATCGGCGACCGCACCCGGCAGCTCGACCACGGCCACGTGGAATACTTCCGCGGCATCAAGAATCCGATCGGCCTCAAGTGCGGCCCGTCGCTGAAGCCTGATGAACTGCTCAAGCTGATCGACGTTCTCAACCCCGACAACGAGCCGGGACGTCTGACGCTGATCAACCGGTTCGGCGCGGACAAGGTGGGCGATCATCTGCCGCAGTTGATCCGCGCTGTTCAGCGCGAGGGCCGGGTGGTGGTCTGGTCGTGCGATCCGATGCACGGCAACACCATCACGTCGACCTCCGGATACAAGACGCGGCCGTTTGACCGCGTGCTGTCGGAAGTGAAATCGTTCTTTACGATTCACGCGGCCGAGGGCACCCACGCGGGTGGCGTTCATCTGGAGATGACCGGTCAGGACGTCACCGAGTGCATCGGCGGCGCGCGCGCCATCACCGATGAGGATCTCAACGACCGTTATCACACGGTTTGCGATCCGCGGCTTAATGCCGAGCAGTCCATCGATATGGCTTTCCTGATCGCCGAACTGCTCAAGCAGGAGCGCGCAGGCAAGGTGAAACCGATGCCGGCTGTCGCAGGCTTCTAAAGGTGCTGCGCATCTGGCGCGCCACCATCAACACCAGGAACGGACTGATTTTTGCAGTCCGTTCCGAACAGGCCATTCGCGAGGAACTGGCCGCGCTTTTGATATCGATACCGCGTGGTTCATCGGGGTAACGCCGGCGCGGCGGGTCGAGCTCATTGTTGTCATATTGCTGTTGCTCGTGGTTGAGTTGCTGAATACGGCAATTGAAAAGCTCTCCGACCGTCTGACAATGGATCACGATCCGCAGATCGGGCGCGTCAAGGATATGGGCTCGGCCGCAGTGGGCGTGGCGCTTCTCATTGCGGGCATCACCTGGCTCTTTGCCATCGCCGAGCGCATAGGCTTCATCTAAGCGAGCAATTGCGGAAATCTCATCCGCCGGGCTAAAAGCAGACATGGCCGAGATTTCCCAACTTACGATCACACTTGCGCAACTCAATCCGGTTGTCGGTGACGTCACCGGCAACGCCGCCAAGGCGCGCGCGGCGCGTGGACGGGCGAAAGCCGACGGCGCAGATGTTGTTGTGCTCCCCGAATTGTTCATCGCGGGCTATCCGCCGGAAGACCTTGTGCTGAAGCCGGCGTTCCAGGCTGCCTGCCGTGCAGAGGTCGAGAACCTCGCGCGTGAAACCGCCGATGGCGGACCCGCGATGTTGATCGGCACGCCTTGGGTCGAAGACGGCAAGCTCTACAATGCGTGCGTGCTGCTTGACGGCGGCCGGATCGCAGCCTTGCGGTTCAAGGTCAATTTGCCGAACTACGGCGTGTTCGACGAGAAGCGCGTGTTTGCGCGCGGGCCGGTTTCGGGACCAATTACAATCCGGGGCGTGCGGATCGGAATTCCCATCTGTGAAGACACATGGATGGAAGAATCCCGGGATTATGAAAACGTCGTCGAATGCCTCGCGGAGACGGGCGCTGAAATTCTGATCGTGCCCAACGGCTCGCCTTACACGCGTGAGAAAAACGACATGCGTTTGTCGGTTTCCGTGGCGCGCGTCGCGGAGAGCGGCCTGCCGCTGATCTATCTCAATCAGGTGGGAGGGCAGGACGAACTGGTGTTCGATGGTTCATCGTTCGCGCTGAACGCCGATCGTTCGCTGGCACTGCAGCTTCCCGCATTTGAGGAAAACATCACCACCATCCAATGCATCAAGGGCGACGAGGGGTGGACCTGCAAGAAGGGGCCAATCGCGCAGGTTCTTGATGGCGACAAGGGGAACTACGCAGCCTGCGTGCTCGGCTTGCGCGATTACGTCACCAAGACCGGTTTTCCCGGCGTGCTGCTGGGCATTTCCGGTGGCATCGATTCCGCTTTATGCGCGGCGATCGCGGTCGATGCGTTGGGTGCCGACAACGTGCGCGGTGTGATGCTGCCGTTCCGTTTCACGGCGCAGGAGTCGCTCGATGATGCAGCAAAGCTCGCAAAAGCGCTCGGCATTCAGTACGAAGTGCTTTCCATCGCGCCCGCGGTGCACGGTCTTGAAGAAATCTTGTCCGGGCCGTTCAAGGGCCTGGAACGCGACGTCACGGAGGAAAACCTTCAGGCACGTACCCGCGGTGTGCTGCTGATGGCGATCTCCAACAAGACCGGCGCGATGCTGGTCACCACCGGCAACAAATCTGAAATGTCGGTGGGATACGCTACGCTCTATGGCGACATGAACGGCGGCTACAATCCGATCAAGGATATCTACAAGACCGAGGTATTCCGCCTGTCGACGTTGCGGAACAGCTGGAAGCCGGAAGGGGCTCTCGGTCCATCGGGGGAGGTCATTCCTCCCAACATCATCACGCGCCCACCCACGGCGGAGCTGCGCGAAAATCAGACCGACCAGGATTCGCTGCCGCCTTACGATGTGCTCGACGCCATTCTTGAGCGGCTGGTCGAGCGCGAAGAGCCTGTCGCATCGATTATTGCGGAAGGCTTCGATCGGGACACGGTGCTGCGGATCAGCCGGTTGCTGAATGTCGCGGAATATAAACGCCGTCAGGCGGCGCCCGGCGTGAAAGTCACCCGCAAGAACTTCGGTCGCGACCGCCGCTACCCGATCACCAACAAGTTTCGTGAAAACGGTGTGCCAGCGCCGAAGGCCGATGACACGCTGGTGACGCGTTCGAGCCGCGGTTCGGTTGAAGCCTTCGACGGTTAAGCCGGCTTGCTGGCGCGGCGTTGCCCGCGCAGCTCGTGCGGTGCTGCAGGAATTCGGGAAAGATTGGTCAGGGGAGGTTGCGGAACGGCAATCTGTCCTGGTCGGAGCGGATTAGTGCGCCGGGATGAAGGTCGGTCCGACCGAGCGGATCGGCTTGTTGTTCTGCGATGTCGCGCTCTGGGGCGGCGCTGGTGCCGGCGCTGGATTTTGGGCCGTTGCGGCGGGAGGCGCACCTTTCCGCTGAGACACCGGTGTCTGCTGCGGTTGTGCCATCTTCTTCGACCGCTCGTCGGTGACGATGATGTCGCCTTGCTCGAGAGACGCTTTGTCGTCGATGTTCTTCAGCGCATCGGACCAGGTTTGTCCGGGAGCCTTGCAACTGCACGTTTTGTCGAATTGCTGGCGATAGCGGAATGCATTCGGCGACTGCGAATAGGGCTGTCCCGAGAGCGACACCGCCTGATTCATGTCTTCGCCCGGATTGCGATAGGTATAGAGCGTTGCGTCTGCTGCCGGGCAAAGAGCTTTGCAAGTTTTTTCGTCTTCGCCGAAACGGCTCGGAACCGTCGCAAAGGAAATCGGGAAGTAATATCCATCGCAGCTGCGTGCGCAGACGGTACGATATGTCGATGACGGCGCGCCGTTGTCCATCGGGGGAGCGTCCGCTGTCTGGCCTCCGCCGCCGCCAAAGAGGTTTTCGAGAAAACCACCGCCGCCGGCGGCGCGGGCCGCCTGGGCGTATTGCGGTCCGCAATTGTTCTGGGCCAGTGCCAGCAGCACCGAGCGGCGCTGATTGTCGCGCTCGGGATTACCGCCGCCGCCACGCAGCCGCTCAAGGCTGGTGGTGATCTGGTCGAGATTCGAGCGCATTTGCTGAATCTGGTTGTTGATCGGGCCGCACTGCGCCGATTGGCCGCTGAACAGCGAGAAAAATCCTGAACTGTCGCATCCTTGGCGTCGCGCCTGTCCCTGCACGCGCTCCAGCTCTGCCTGCTGACGGTGGGCCGCCTCCTCGTAGCGCCGGATCTGATCCGCACGCGCGCTGTCGCCGCCACCGCCGTCAATGGCAGCGAGCTGCCCGACAAGCCGCTGACACATGGGATTGCCGGGAGGCGGTCCAGGAGGCGGCGGAGGGGCGCCTTGCGCCATAGCCTCGAAAGCCACCGCTGCGACGCTCAAGGCGGCGGCGCAGGCAAGGATGCATCGCTTGAAGAGAAGGCTAGTGGAGCGGATTTGACGTTCGCTACCTTCCTTGCCGCGAATTCGTGATGCGAACGTCAAATCCAAAGCTCCACTAGAACTTACATTTGCTAGTGGTCCTTCGATTCTAACGTTCGCAAAAGTGGCTGCCGAGACGGGATGCGAACGTTAAAATCGGACCACTAGGCAAACTGTCACGATCCGGCTGACTGACCGCGACGCGGCCGACGAAGCTCACATACTAGCTTCCGGCGGCGAGGTCACGTCGATTCCGGGGCGCAGATAAGGCAAAAACTGCAAAGGAACGTGAGCGTTGCGGCTCAGCGCTGGCACGTGATCGCGATGTATTCACCGCATTCGCCGCCACTGCAGGTGCGGCCTGTGGATAACGGAACTGAACCGGTCACGTCGTCGGGGTCAACGCGGTGATAATTGGTCGCTTGGGCGAAGTCCCGAGACCGGCAATAGGCCCGGGCGGCGTGCTCACCGCACTTTTCCCCGTTGGCGAGGCACTCGTTGACGGCATAGCCGTCCGACTGATTGGCGATCACGAAGACGCGGCTGTCGGCCAAAGCGGGCGAACTCAGCAGCAAGAGAGCGCAAAAGGGCAGCGCGGACACGAATCGCATAATGCACCGGTCGAGAGGGAAGCAGGCGCATACACGAATAGGCTCAAAGAGTTAAGAATTATTAAGGGTATGTCTCCCAATTATACAAAGGTTTGGAGCGACTTCCGGACATGCCGCGGTCTTGACGTGGTCCCCTGGGCTGGACCATTGTGCCGCCGATGAACGGTTCTCTCTCCATTTTCGGCATTTGCCGCGGGATTATTCGCTAGCGATTCGCTGGCTGGAGCCGTCTTTTCTCAAAAATGAGATCAAGGGACGCCCGGCCGCAAGGCAAGGGACGGATGCGTTTTCCATGGAACTGAAGCTTTACGACACGCTGACCAAGCAGAAGCAGCCGTTCCGGCCGCTCGATCCGAAAAACGTGCGCATGTATGTGTGCGGACCAACGGTCTACGACTTCGCCCATATCGGCAATGCCCGTCCGGTCATCGTGTTCGACGTGGTGTTCCGGCTGTTGCGGCATGTCTATGGCGAGAACCATGTCACCTATGTCCGCAACATCACCGACGTGGATGACAAGATCAACGCAAGGGCCTTGCGTGATTTTCCCGACCTTCCGCTCAATGACGCGATCAGGAGGGTCACCGAAAAGACGGCAGCTCAGTTTCACGCCGATGTGGCGGCGTTAGGCTGCCTGAAGCCGACATTCGAGCCGCGCGCGACCGAGTTCGTCTTGCCGCGGACGGATGGCAAAACGGACATGGTGACCTTGATCACGCAGTTGATCGCGCGGGGACACGCCTATGAGGCCGGTGGCGAGGTGCTGTTCGATACAGCATCTATGCCCGATTACGGATTGCTCTCAGGCCGCAAGCTCGAGGACCAGCAGGCGGGCGCCCGCATTGCCGTCGATGCCCACAAGAAGAATCCCGCCGACTTTGTGCTGTGGAAGCAATCATCAGATGACGAGCCCGGATGGGACAGCCCATGGGGCAGGGGACGCCCCGGCTGGCATATCGAATGCTCGGCCATGAGCGCCGCCTATCTTGGCGAGGTTTTCGATATCCACGGCGGCGGTCTCGATCTCATCTTTCCTCATCATGAAAACGAGATCGCGCAATCGCGATGCGCGCACGGCACGCACACCATGGCCAATATCTGGATGCATAACGGCTTCCTGCAGGTCGAAGGTGAGAAGATGTCGAAGAGCCTCGGCAACTTCGTCACCATCAATGAGCTGCTGCGGGACTGGCCGGGCGAAGTGCTGCGTCTCAATATGCTGAAGACGCACTATCGCTCGCCGATCGACTGGACCCTCAAGGGATTGGAAGAAAGCGCCAAGACGCTTGACGATTGGTACGAGGTTGCGGCCGACAGCAAGGGAGAGGTCGCATCAGGTGCGGTTCTCGAGGCGCTGTCCGACGACCTCAATACACCACAGGTCGTGGCCTCGCTGCATGGTTTGCGCAACGCGGCTGCTTCGGGCGACGCCAAGCAGCGTGAAGCATTCGCTGCATCCTTGCGCCTTCTTGGCTTCCTGTCCGACAGCGCTGCCGGGTGGAAGGCCAAGAAACAACAGGCGAGTGGGATCGATGCCGCTCAAGTCAACAGCCTGCTTTCCGATCGCGCGGCCGCTCGCGCCCGCAAGGACTTCAAGGAGTCCGATCGTATCCGTGATGAACTGGCCGCGATGGGGGTCGTGATCAAAGATTCGAAAGAAGGAACCACCTGGGAGATCGCGCGATGACAAAGCCGGACACCCCATTTCCGAAGCATTGGCGTTACTACATTGTGCTCAAGTGGCTTGTGATTGCTGTCGCTGTGGTGATCGCACTCAAAGTATTCGGAGTCTTCTAACGTCATGGGACAAGCGCTTCCCAAGGTCGGGCTACGGCCATTTCTTCCCGCGGATACTTCAGTGCTCGCGGCTATTTTTGTCGCGAGTGTCGAGGAGCTGACCGAGGACGATTATTCAGAGGCACAGCGCGAGGCCTGGGCCGGTGCCGCCGAGGACGAAGAGAAATTCGGCAAGCGCCTCGCCGGTCAGTTGACACTGGTTGCGACCATTCAAGGTTCGCCAGCAGGCTTCATTTCCGTAAAGGGCAATGACCACATTGACTTGCTGTACGTGCATCCGCGCTTCGTCCGGCAGGGTGTCGCCACGGCACTGTGCGATGCGATCGAAAAATTGTCGGCCGCGCGCGGTGTGACGGGTCTCAATGTGGAATCCAGCGACACAGCCGAGCCGTTTTTTGCAAGGCGCGGCTATGTTTCCGAGCAACGCAATACGGTGTCTATGGGCGATGAATGGCTCACCAACACCACGATGAAGAAGGTATTGGGCGATAACGGTCCTCAGAGCGAGGCGCCTGGAAGGCCGTCATGAGCCGCGAACGGCTTTATTTATTCGACACGACCCTGCGCGACGGCGCGCAGACCAATGGCGTTGATTTCACACTCCACGACAAGCAGATCATCGCCAATATGCTTGATGATCTCGGCATCGACTACATCGAAGGCGGCTATCCGGGCGCCAATCCCGCCGACACCGCGTTTTTCTCCACCAAGCCGAAATTCGGCCATGCCAAATTCACCGCGTTCGGCATGACCCGCCGTGCCGGTCGCTCGGCATCGAACGATCCGGGGCTTGGTGCGCTGATCGAAGCCAAAGCGGATGCCATCTGCTTTGTGGCGAAGTCGTCGGAGTATCAGGTGCGGGTGGCGCTTGAGACGACCAATGAGGAAAATCTCGCGTCGATCCGCGACAGCGTCAGTGCGGCCAAGGCCGCTGGTCGCGAGGTGATGCTCGATTGCGAGCATTTCTTTGATGGCTACAAGGAAAATCCGCAATTCGCGTTGGCCTGCGCGAAGGCCGCTTACGACGCCGGGGCGCGCTGGGTGGTGCTTTGCGACACCAACGGCGGCACCATGCCGAATGAGATCGAGACAATCGTCGCTGACGTCGTCAAACACATTCCCGGCGACCACGTCGGAATCCATACCCACAACGACACCGAACAGGCGGTGGCGAATTCACTGGCGGCGGTGCGTGCGGGCGCGCGGCAAATTCAGGGCACACTGAACGGACTTGGCGAGCGTTGCGGAAACGCGAACCTTTGCTCGCTGATCCCGACGTTGAAGCTGAAGAGGGAATTTGCCGACAAGTTCGAGATCGGCGTGTCGGAGGAAAAGCTCGCGACCCTGGTTCAGGCCTCGCGTGCGCTCGATGATATCCTCAATCGCGCGCCGGATCGCCATGCGCCTTATGTCGGCGAGAGCGCATTCGTCACCAAGACGGGCATTCACGCCTCCGCGGTGCTGAAAGATCCGCAAACCTACGAGCATGTCGCGCCGGAAGCAGTCGGCAATCATCGGCGGGTGCTGGTGTCCGATCAGGCGGGGCGGTCCAACGTGATGGCTGCGCTGGAGCGCGCCAATATTCCGTTCGACAAGACCGACCAGAAGCTCACACGCCTGGTCGAGGAGATGAAGGAGCGGGAAGCGGCGGGTTATGCGTATGAGTCTGCCAATGCATCGTTCGACCTGCTGGCGCGCCGGACGCTTGGCAGGGTTCCGAACTATTTCGATGTTGTACAGTTCGACGTGAACGTCGAGCAGCGCTACAATTCCCTCGGTGAGCGCGTCACCGTGGCGATGGCGGTGGTGAAGGTCAATGTTGCTGGAGAGATGTTGATCTCCGCGGCGGAAGGCAACGGTCCGGTCAATGCGCTGGATGTCGCGCTGCGCAAGGATCTTGGAAAGTATCAGAAATATATCGAAGGCCTGAAACTCGTTGACTATCGCGTGCGCATCCTCAACGGGGGTACCGAAGCCGTCACCCGCGTGCTCATCGAGAGCGAGGACGAGCAAGGCGAGCGCTGGACGACTGTCGGAGTATCGCCCAATATTATCGATGCGTCATTTCAGGCGCTGATGGACTCGGTGATCTACAAGCTGGTGAAATCGAACGCACCGACGTGAGGAGGTCCGATGATCGATCATGTCTCTGTTGGGGTTTCCGATCTTGAGCGCGGCACGAAGTTTTACGAAACGGTGCTTGCGCCGCTTGGTCTGACCAAGCTGGTCGAGCGACCCACCACGATCGGGTTCGGAAAAACCTATCCGGAGTTCTGGATCAATCTTCGGGCCGGGATGAAGCCGGTCCCGCTCGAGTGCGGAACGCACATCTGTCTGCGGGCGCCGACGACGGCTGCGATCGAAGCCTTTCACGCAGCTGCGTTAAAGGCAGGCGGTCAATCCAATGGAGCGCCTGGACCGCGTCTGGAGTATCACCCGAGCTACTACGCGACCTTCATCATCGATCTCGATGGTAACCGCATCGAGGCCGTCACCTTCCTGAAGGACAAAGCCGGCTGACGGGGTCAGAGCCGGCTTGCGACCTTGTCTTCCATCAGCTTGGTCGCTTCAGGAGCGCGGGTCGCTGCCTTTTCCAGAATCGGCAGGATGTCTTCGACATGCTCCGCGGTCAAAATATCGACCGACAGGTTGGCGCGGATAAACGCCGTATCCCTCATGTGGTCGAGCAATACGAGGAGGGGATTCCAGAATCCCTCGATGTTGGCGATGAGGATCGGCTTGGCGTGACGGCCAAGCTGCGCCCAGGTCATCTGCTCGACGAGTTCTTCCAGTGTGCCGATGCCGCCGGGAAGCGCCACGAAGGCGTCGGAGCGATCAAACATCAGCTGCTTCCGCTCGTGCATGTCCTTCGTGACGATCAGCTCCTGCGCGCGCTTCAGGGCGTTCTCGCGTGCGGTCAGGAAGTCCGGGATGATGCCGGTGACAGTCCCGCCATTGTCGAGCGCGCCCGTGGCGACTGCGCCCATGAGACCGATCGAGCCGCCGCCGTACACAAGGCCGACGCCGTTCTCGGCAAGGGACTTGCCGAAGGCAGTGGCTGCTTTGACGAAACCGGGATTAGTGCCAGGGCCGGAACCGCAATAAACGCAAACATTCTTGATAATTTTCATACTTTGCGATGTGGCACTGCATTGCGACATCGTCAAGACGGGCCCAATGCGGGAAGATAAGAGGAAGGAATCGCGAGGGAAAAATCGTCCCGGAGCGGGCCGGGGTTGGAAAGAATTACCACCAAAAAGGGTGCGAACCGGACCTAAAGCCTCTATATGGGGGCGCATGATCATCCGCGAACAAAAAGAGACTGGCGGCCGCCAACGGTTGCCCGAAGAGAGCAGGACGGCCAATGGCTGCCCCTAGCGCTCCGTCCCCGTCGGCTTCCGCCGCTGCTGCCGAAAATGCCATCGCAGAACTGAAGGCCGAAAAGGCGACGCTATTCGGAACGCTGTCACGGCTGTGGCCCTACATCTGGCCCGGTGACCGCTTCGATCTGAAGATGCGCGTCGTCTGGTCGATGGTGTTGCTGCTTATTGCGAAGCTGGCCACCCTTGCGGTGCCGTTCACGTTCAAGTGGGCGACCGATGCGCTGACCGGGACGGGCTCCGCGCCCGTTCAGGCAACGAACTGGACATTGTGGTTGCTTGCATCGCCGCTGCTGATGACGGCCGGCTATGGCGGCATGCGCATTCTCATGGCGGTGCTGACCCAGTGGCGCGACGGCATCTTTGCGAAGGTGGCGATGCATGCGGTGCGCAAGCTTGCTTACCTAACCTTCATCCACATGCATGAACTGTCGCTGCGCTTTCATCTGGAGCGCAAGACCGGCGGTTTGACGCGTGTGCTGGAGCGTGGCCGCACCGGTATTGAGACCATCGTACGAATGGTGATTCTGCAGCTAGCTCCCACCATCGTTGAACTCACGTTGTTGATGGCGGTTTTGGTCTGGCAGTTCGATTGGCGCTACGCGCTCGTGACGCTCGCGACCGTCGTCATCTACATGTACTACACCTACATCGCGACGGAATGGCGGATCGAAATCCGCCGCAAGATGAACGACTCCGATACGGAGGCGAACACCAAGGCCATCGACTCGCTGCTCAACTATGAGACGGTGAAGTATTTCAGCGCTGAAGATCGCGAAGCGACGCGCTATGACAAATCCATGGAGCGCTACGAGCGCGCGAGCGTCAAGACTTATACGTCGCTTGCGGTGCTCAACACCGGACAGGCCGTCATCTTCACTCTCGGTCTCACGACGACGATGATGATGTGTGCCGTCGGCGTGCGCAACGGCACGAACACCGTGGGCGACTTCGTCATGATCAATGCCATGATGATCCAGCTCTACCAGCCCCTGAACTTCATGGGCATGGTGTACCGCGAGATCAAACAGGCGATCATCGATATCGAGAAGATGTTCGGCGTGCTTGGCAGAAGCGCTGAGGTGAAGGACATTCCCGGCGCGAAACCGCTGCACGTATCGGCGGGCGTCGTCCGGTTCGACAATGTGCAGTTCGCCTACGATCCTGAGCGGCCTATTCTGAAGGGGCTCAGTTTCGAGGTCCCGGCGGGTAAAACTGTTGCGATCGTTGGCCCGTCGGGTGCGGGCAAGTCGACCATTTCCCGGCTGCTGTTCCGTCTTTACGATGCAAGCGGCGGACAGATCACGATCGACGGCCAGAACATCCGCGATGTCACCCAGGCGTCGCTCCGCGCCTCGATCGGCATGGTGCCGCAGGATACCGTGCTGTTCAACGACACCATCCGCTACAACATCCGCTACGGCCGTTGGGATGCGACCGATGAGGAGGTCGAAGGGGCTGCGGCCATGGCGCAGATCGATGGCTTCATCCGCAGATCGCCCCACGGCTACGAAACCGAGGTCGGCGAGCGTGGCCTGAAACTGTCCGGTGGCGAAAAGCAGCGCGTGGCGATTGCGCGGACCATCCTGAAGGGCCCGCCGATTCTGGTTCTCGATGAGGCGACGTCGGCACTCGATAGCCACACCGAGCAGGAAATTCAGGACGAGCTCGAGAAGGTATCGCGTAACCGCACGTCGCTCGTGATCGCCCACCGGCTCTCTACGATTGTGGGCGCTGATGAGATCATCGTGCTGGATCAGGGGCGTATCGTCGAGCGGGGGACGCACGCGCGGCTCCTGGCAGCGGACGGCCTTTACGCCAGCATGTGGAACAGGCAACGTGAGGCTCAGGAAGCGCGCGAGAAGCTGGCGATGATGGCCGATGAGAATATTGCGTTGAATCGTGCGCCTCCGCAGATCGACGATCCGCTGGTCGCGCCGGCCGCCGCCGAATAATCTGCATTACGTTTAAACACAGGTCAGAAATTTCATGTCCGTCGTCAATTCCATTCGCGCGCAAATTCCCCCGATCCACCCCGAAGGCTATCCGTTCATCGGTGGTTTTGCGCTCGCCAGCCTGATCCTGTTCTGGATCTGGACACCGTTAGGCTGGATCGGGTGCGGGCTGACCGTATGGTGCGCGCTCTTCTTCCGCGATCCCGTTCGCGTGACCCCGACCCGCGAGGGCCTCGTTGTCTCGCCGGCTGACGGGCGTGTCTCCATGGTGGTACAGGCCGTGCCGCCGGCGGAACTGGGGCTGGGCGACAAGCCGCTCCCGCGCGTTTCCATCTTTATGAGCGTCTTCAACTGCCACGTGAACCGCAGCCCTGTGGCCGGCCGGATCGACCGGATTGCCTATCGTCCCGGGAAATTCCTCAATGCCGATCTCGACAAGGCAAGCGAGGACAACGAGCGCAATTCGCTGGTGATTTCGACGCCGGCTGGCCGGATCGGTGTCATCCAGATCGCCGGGCTCGTCGCGCGCCGGATCGTGTCCTTCGTGCGCGAAGGGCAGGCGCTGGCTGCAGGTGAGCGGTTCGGTTTGATCCGCTTTGGATCGCGGCTGGACGTCTATCTTCCGGAAGGGGCCAAGGCCTTGGTTTCGGAAGGGCAGACCGCCATTGCCGGGGAGACCGTTCTGGCCGATTTCCGCCTCGGCGACGGTGGACGGACCTACCGGGTCGATTAACCACGCCGGGGATGGGCGCTGCGGGGCTCTGACGGTCGTGGCGGAGCGGGGCGGACTTGTTATATACGAACCTATGCCAATGGTTTCTGATCCAAGATCGCCCGATTTCCGCCGCCGTCGGTTTCGCCAGATTCCGATCCGGATGCTGGTGCCTAACGTCATCACGTTGCTGGCGATCTGCGCCGGACTGACGGCTATCAGGCTCTCGATCGAGGGGCGCAATGAGTTGGCGCTGGCAGCGATCGTTTTCGCCGCGATCCTGGACGGCATCGATGGCCGTGTCGCGCGCATGATCAAGGGGCAGTCCCGCTTCGGCGCCGAACTCGACAGCCTCGCGGATTTCGTCAATTTCGGTGTGGCGCCTGGGCTCATTCTTTATTTCTGGCAGCTGCACGATCTCAACAATGTCGGCTGGATCGCCGCGATGATCTTTGCGATCAGCGGCGGGCTGCGCCTGGCGCGCTTCAACGCCACCATGGACGATCCGAATAAGCCGCCGTTTGCCGCGAACTATTTTACTGGTGTGCCGGCGCCCGCCGGAGCGATTTGCGTGCTGTTGCCGATGTACCTTGTGCTCATCGGGGCGCCTCAGGTGCCGGCGGCGCTGACTGCCATCTATACGTTGACGATCGCCTTCTTGATGGTGTCACGGCTCCCGGTCTTCTCGGGCAAGATGATCGGCGCCAAGGTCGCACCTGACATGGTGCTGCCTGTGGTCGTGTTGGCCGTCTTGTTCATCGCCATTCTGATCAGCTACCCATGGCACCTTTTGACCGGCGGCTCGCTGTTGTACCTGATCTCGCTGCCTATCGGGTGGAAGTCCTATCGCGAGCATGAACGTCGGGCCCGTGCGGCGACGGCTTCGAGTGATGCCAGCCTTCAGGAGACTGCGCCGGACTTCAGCGCGCCTTCGGCGGTGGAGCAGGACCCGGCGGATCGCCCATCGCGGCTCAACTGACAGCGTATCCATCGCCATCGCAGCACTCGTTAGGAGATTGTTAAAAATCTCCATGACGGGATGTGATCGCTCGCGATTGTCATTTGTGGTTGTCGATTCACTTCGGCCGCTAACCTTTACGCGAATTTAATTGCATCGACGCTAGGGTCACGTCGCGCGTTTCAGAACGATGCGCGCTGTAATGCGTTGGGGTGCTTTTATGGATATCGCCACTGGGGCCGGCCTTCTTGCGGGGTTGACTGTTGTTGTCACTATCATTCTCATGGGCGGCGATCTCAAGGCTTTCTATGATACCCACGCGCTTATCGTTATCGGCGGTGGCTGTCTCGCCTCAACGCTGATCCGTTTTCCCTTCGTTGCTATCGTTCATGGTCTGCCGCTAGGGTTGAAATTCGCCTTCACAATGCGCAGCACGACATCGCGTGATCTGGTCGATGAACTGGCGCGTTTGGCTGAAGTTGCCCGTAAGCAGGGGCCGGTCGGCCTTGAAAAGGTCGACACCGACGATGCGTTTCTCGCCAAAGGTATCCGCTATGTCGCAGACGGTTACGACATGGATTTCATCCGCGACAACCTTGAGCGCGATCGCGACAACTTCCTGATGCATCTCGATGAGGGCCAGAAGATCTATCGCGCGATCGGCGACTGCGCTCCGGCATTCGGCATGATCGGCACGCTCATCGGCATGGTGCAGATGTTCTCCAACATGTCCGATCCGTCGAAGCTCGGCCCCTTCATGGCTGTCGCGTTGCTCGCAACTTTGTACGGTGCGCTTGTGGCGAACCTGTTCTGTCTGCCGATTGCCGACAAGCTTCACGTCAAGCTGGCGGACGAGGAAACCAATCGCACCTTGATCATCGACGGCATTCTGATGATTCGCGATTCGAAGTCTCCGACGCTCGTGCGCGAAATGCTGCTGGCCTATCTTCCGGAAAAACACCGCCACGAAGAGGGCGAGCCAGTACCGGCTTGATCTGAGAACGCCGAGGCAGGAGCCGGGTCATGGCCAAGAAAAAGAATGGTGGGCATGCGGGAGGCGGTCACGGCTGGTTCGTGACGTTCGCCGATCTCATGGGATTGCTGATGAGCTTCTTCGTCATGCTCGTCGCATATTCAACGCAAGACCAAGCCAAACTGAAGGTCGTCGCGGGATCCATGCGCGACGCATTCGGCGTTTCGACCCAGCGCTATTCCGGTATCATCGAGTCCGACGGTTTGCCGACGCGGTCCAAGATGAAGAATACCGCTCATATCCAGCCGGACGAGGCGTCGAATACACCGACGCCGGAACAGGACGATCGGAACAAAACTGTTGGCGCGCGAATGAAGACAGATCGCGAGTTTGCACTCGCGTCGGCATCGTTGCGGCAGGCGTTGCAGGACATGCCGGAAATTACCGAGATATCCAAGAACATCATGTTCGAGGAAACCAAGGAGGGGCTGAATCTCGAAATCGTCGATCAAGATGGCCGCTCGATGTTTTCCGAAGGTTCAAAACAGCCGTTAGACCGAACGCGGCGACTGATCCAGCGGCTCGCTGCGCCACTTCGTGCGACGCCGCTCCGCGTATCGATCGTTGGCCATACCTCGGCCAGCTTCGTCCCTTCGCGGTCCGGATATGATGCCTTCGATCTGTCGTCCGATCGCGCGAACGTCGTGCGTCAGATTCTGGAGCAGGAAGGCCTGCCGACCTCCCACATCTTCGCGGTGTCAGGCAAGGCAGATACGCAGCCGCTGTTCCCGGATGATCCGATGCTTGCCGCGAATCGGCGCGTGACCATCACGTTGATGCGGGAAGATCCGCCTCTGCCGCCCAACCTGAAGCCGTAAAGCAGATTCACTACTATTATACCTCTTTCGCGACTGGTGTTCCGAAACCAAAATCCGCCCGACCGTGCAGCACGCTCCGTGGCGGACTTCGGTTTCGGAGGTCACCAGTAAGTCTATGATTCTACTTGTGTTTAGGTTCAGTAGTTCGCGAAAAGAACCGCAGGCAAAATCGGGGCTTTTGAACCACACACCAGGGGGAGCCTGATCTGCATTGTCGCAGGTGCCATTTGGGTTGGGGTGCTATAAGAAGCGCCACTTCAGATCGACGATGGTCCGTCTGGATCAAAGAAACACCATAGGCGTTCCCTCGATATGGCGGCCAGCGAGACATCGACCGAAGCTTCGCACGAAGTACCGGTAAGCACCGGCTTTTGGGCGCTTACGTTCGGCAGCATCGGCGTGGTGTTTGGTGATATCGGCACTTCACCCCTGTACGCCTTTCGTGAGGCCGTTCACAACGCGTCCCATGGCGGGCCGGTGTCGCGGGACATCGTGCTCGGCGTGCTGTCGCTGATTTTATGGTCGCTGATCGTCGTCGTAACCATCAAATATGTGCTCCTGCTGCTGCGCGCCGATAACAACGGGGAGGGCGGCACACTCTCGTTGATGGCGCTCGGTCAACGTGCGCTCGGCCGGAGAAGCTGGTTCCTTCTCGCTCTGGGCGTTGTTGGCGGCTCGATGTTTCTTGGCGACGCCATGATCACGCCCGCGATCTCGGTTCTGTCGGCGGTAGAGGGGCTGAATTTTGCTGCCCCCGCACTCGAACACTATGTCGTGCCGTTGGCGATCCTGATCCTGGTTTGCTTGTTCGCCGTGCAAAGCCGTGGAACGGCGCTGGTTGCAAGCGCCTTCGCGCCCGTGATGATCATCTGGTTTTCGACGCTCGGTGTCCTGGGCTTGATGCACATCAGCGATGATCCCACGGTGATGTACGCGATCAATCCGGTCCATGCCGTCGGATTTCTACTGACGCATGGTGTGATCGGCTTGGTCATCTTGGGCGCGGTGTTTCTCGCCGTCACGGGCGGCGAAGCGCTTTACGCCGATCTGGGGCATTTCGGACGCAAACCGATTCAGGCCGCATGGTTTTTCTTTGTGCTGCCCTGTCTGCTCATCAATTATTTTGGGCAGGGGGCATTGATCCTGTCGCATCCCGGGGCCGTCGAAAATCCGTTCTATCGCATGGTGCCGGAAAAGGTTCTGGTGCCCCTGATCTGTCTGGCGACGGCGGCGACGGTGATCGCCAGCCAAGCGGTGATCACAGGTGCCTTCTCGCTGGTTCGTCAGGCGATCCAGCTCGGATTGCTGCCCCGTTTCGAGGTTCGCTACACCTCGGAAGCGCACGCCGGACAAATCTATTTGCCGCGTGTGAATATCCTGTTGCTGATTGGTGTGTTGCTGCTGGTTGGCCTGTTCCGG
The DNA here is from genome assembly GCF_049747295.1 of Bradyrhizobium sp. SYSU BS000235. NCBI lineage: Bacteria > Pseudomonadati > Pseudomonadota > Alphaproteobacteria > Hyphomicrobiales > Nitrobacteraceae > Bradyrhizobium > Bradyrhizobium sp. SYSU BS000235. Next base: position 184,565 of record NZ_JBMHJM010000001.1, on the reverse strand, counting down.
ACCTCGAGCGGGCTTGCGTCTGCTTACGGTATTGCGGTTTCGACCACGATGGTCGCTGACGGCATCATGTGTTTCGTTGTGATCTGGAAACTCTGGAATTGGCGAGCAGCTGCCGCTGCTGCGCTGATTGCTCCACTTGTCGTGGTCGACCTGACGTTTTTTACGGCTAACTTGTTGAAGCTGCTTCAGGGAGCGTGGGTGCCGCTCCTGTTCGGTCTCATCATGGTGATGATGATCTGGACCTGGCGAAAGGGCGCCGCAATTCTCATCGACAAAACGCGCCGCACCGAAGTGCCGCTACGGGATTTGATTCAGAGTCTCGAGAAACGGCCACCGCATATCGTCAAGGGTACCGCGGTCTTTTTGACCAGCGACCCGGAATACGTGCCCACCGCGCTGTTGCACAACCTCAAGCACAATAAGGTGCTACACGAGCACAATGTCATTCTGACCATTCACACGGCGGAGACACCGCGGGTGGATATTTCGGAGCGTGTGCGGATGGAGCGCATCAGCGACAAGTTTTCGACGGTCGGTCTTAAATTTGGTTTCATGGAATCTCCGAACGTACCCAAGGCTCTGGCGATTGCCCGCAAGCTCGGATGGCAGTTCGACATCATGTCGACGTCATTTTTCGTCTCCAGGCGGTCTTTGAAGCCGGCAGCGCAATCAGGAATGCCGCTCTGGCAGGATCATTTGTTTATCGCGATGAGCCGTTCCGCTAATGACGCGACCGATTACTTCCAGATTCCGACAGGACGGGTCGTGGAAGTCGGTACGCAAGTCACTATTTAATCCTGGAAAATTGAGCCTGCTGGTATGTGCAAACGTTTAACCGTTGCGGACGCTCTCGCCGTGCGTCCGTGTGAATTTACCGGTATACTTGGTCGTCTGCTCAAGGCAGCGCAGGGTTGAGGCACTGATCCATGACCAGCGAAACATCGATGGCCGCCGCTGACGCGCCGGCCGTAAGCGGCCATGGCGAGGCACACTCCACCGCGTCACTCACTGCGCTGATCCTCGGCAGCATCGGCGTGGTCTATGGCGATATCGGCACCAGCCCCCTTTATGCCTTTCGCGAAGCCGTGACCGCAGCAGGCACGAAGGCGGAGGTTCTCGAACCGTCCGCGGTGCTCGGCGTTCTGTCATTGATCCTTTGGGCATTGATCGTCGTCGTCACCCTTAAATACGTCCTGATCCTGTTGCGGGCGGACAACAACGGGGAGGGCGGAACCCTCGCGCTGATGGCGCTTGCCCAACGCGCGCTCAAGTCGAGCAGCAGCCTGATTGTGATGTTTGGCATTATCAGCGGTGCACTGTTTTACGGCGACGCCGTGATTACACCCGCGCTCTCGGTTTTGTCGGCCATTGAAGGCATGAAGCTGGCGACAGCGGCACTCGACCCTTATGTGGTGCCGTTGACGATCATCATTCTCATGGCGCTGTTTGCTGTCCAATCACGCGGGACGGCGCGGGTTGCTGCGTTCTTCGGTCCGGTGATGTGTCTCTGGTTCATCGTCATCGCCGTCGCGGCCATTCCGCAAATCCTGAAGCATCCCGAAGTGCTCCAGGCTCTGAATCCGGTCTATGCGGTGACGTTCGTCGCCCATCATGGCTTGATCGGGCTGGTCACGCTGGGCGCCGTCTTTCTGGCAGTGACCGGCGCAGAAGCGCTCTATGCGGATCTGGGTCATTTCGGCAAGCGGCCAATTCAGACTGCCTGGCTGGGGATTGTCTTGCCGTCGCTGGCACTGAATTATTTCGGCCAGGGCGCGCTCGTCATCGGCAATCCAAAGGCCATCGAGAACCCGTTCTATCTGATGTTTCCGGATTGGGCCCTGGTGCCGATGGTGATCTTCGCCACGATCGCGACTGTCATTGCCAGCCAGGCGGTCATTACGGGGGCTTATTCGCTCACGCGTCAGGCGATCCAGCTTGGCTTGATGCCGCGATTTGAAATCACGCACACCTCCGAGACTCACTCGGGCCAAATCTATATTCCTCGCGTCAATATGCTGCTGTTTTTTGCGGTGGTGATGCTGGTGATCGTCTTCCGTTCCTCGAGCGCCCTGGCGTCGGCTTACGGCATCGCGGTCACCGGGACGATGGTCGTCACAGCGATGATGGGCTTCGTGGTGATCTGGAAAGTCTGGCGGTGGCATCCAATCGCAGCCGCAGCCTTAATCGCGCCCTTCCTCGCCATTGACCTGACTTTCTTGACAGCCAACCTGCTGAAGATTTTCGAAGGTGGATGGGTGCCGCTCGCACTCGGCGGTCTCGTGATGCTTTTGATGTACACTTGGCGCCGCGGCAGCCGGCTGCTCTATGAAAAGTCGCACAAGCAGGAAATCCCGCTGACCGACCTGATCGGAATGTTAGCGAAGAAGCCGCCACAACGTGTGCCTGGCACCGCCGTGTTTCTGACCAGCAATCCTGATTTTGCGCCGACGGCGCTCATGCATAGTTTGAAGCACTACAAAGTGCTGCACGAGAAGAACGTTATTCTCACCATTGAAACCGCGCCCACACCGCGCATCGATCCGTCCGAGCGCGTGCGGCTTGAGGAGGTGAGTGAAATGTTCTCGAAGGTCGTGCTCAAGTTCGGTTTCATGGAATCACCGAATGTGCCGCGGGCCCTGGTCATCGCCCGCAAGCTGGGCTGGCAATTTGACATCATGTCGACCTCGTTTTTCCTCTCACGCCGTGCCTTGAAGCCGGCGGCGCAGTCCGGAATGCCGCGCTGGCAAGATCATCTGTTTATCGCTCTGAGCCGGTCCGCCAATGATGCCACCGATTACTTCCAGATCCCGACCGGCCGGGTCGTGGAGGTGGGAACGCAGGTCACGATCTAATTGTCCAAACGCTTGATTTTCCCGTCATAAAAAGGGAGTTTGCGGCATCCACGCACCTCCCGGAGGCTTCGACTTGTCAGACCAGGCTCACAAAGTTCACGATTTGGCTCCGGCCGACGTTGCCAAGGGAATTGCCGAAGGGCGTTATCTGCTGATCGACGTCCGGGAGCCAAATGAAGTCGCCGTCGAGGCCTATCCGGACGCTTTCGTGCTGCCGCTTTCGGCTTTCGACCCCTCCGAAATTCCTGACCCGCAGGGCAAGACGATCGTCTTTGCCTGCCGTTCCGGCAAGCGTTCCGCCACGGCGTCGCTGGCGGCGCAGGCGGACGGCAAGCCCTACGACGCGCATCTCGCGGGCGGTATGCTGGCCTGGAAGGCTGCCGGTTTGCCGACGAAGACGGGCGGCTGATTTCGCGATGAACAAGATATTTGCGGACCTGCCGGTCACAATCTTCGAAGCCATGTCGCAGGCCGCGCGTGACCTCAACGCGATCAATCTCGGCCAGGGATTTCCGGATGATCCCGGACCGCTCGACATCCGCGAGAAGGCGGCCGACGCTGTCCTGAACGGCTACAACCAATATCCCTCGATGATGGGTATCCCTGAACTGAGACAGGCGATTTCGACCCATTATGCACACTGGCACGGCGTCCAGCTCGATCCCATGACCGAAGTCATGGTCACGTCTGGCGCCACCGAAGCGCTGGCGGGAACGTTGCTCGGCTTGATCAAGCCCGGCGATGAAGTACTGGTGTTCCAGCCGATGTACGACTCTTATGTACCGATCATTCGCTTGGCGGGTGGTATCCCGAAATTCATTCGCCTCGAACCGCCGCATTGGCTGCTGCCGGAAGAAGCAATCCGCCGGGCGATTACGCCGAAGACGAAGTACGTCGTCCTCAACAACCCGTTGAATCCAGCCGCCGTCGTATATCCACGTGAAAACCTGGAGATGCTCGCGCGCATCTGTCAGGAGTTCGACCTGATCGCGGTCTGCGACGAGGTCTGGGAGCATGTCGTTTTCGACGGACGGCAGCACATTCCTTTGATTTCAATTCCGGGAATGCGCGACCGCACCGTGAAGATCGGCTCGGCCGGAAAGATCTTCGCGCTGACCGGGTGGAAGATCGGCTTTGTCTGCGCCGCGCCGCATATCCTGCGTGTGCTGGCGAAAGCGCATCAATTTCTGGCTTTCACCACGGCACCGAACCTTCAGGTGGCGGTGGCGTACGGGCTCGGCAAATCGGATGATTACTTCTTCACCATGCGTGCTGAGCTGGCGCGCAGCCGGGATCGGCTGAGCGAGGGGTTGTCGCAGATCGGTTTCCCTGTCCTCAAGTCGCAGGGCACGTATTTCGTGAATGTCGATCTCGCCCCGCTTGGATTGAACGAGACCGACGAGGCCTTCTGCAAGCGCCTCGTGACCGACCACAAGGTGGCGACGATTCCCGTTTCCGCTTTTTATGAAGAGGATCACGTGACGTCGGTTGTGCGGTTCTGTTTCTCGAAGAAGGACGCAACGATCGATACGGCGCTGGAGCGACTGTCGCGGGTGCTGAACGGCTGACGGAAACGAACGGAAGAGGGCCGAGGGGCATGGGGATTGCCAGACGATTACGCCTGATAGCCTTGGCCGCAGGCGTGCTCACGAGCTTTTCAGCGCAGGCCCAGCAGCGTACCGTCAATTTCTACAATTGGTCGAATTACATAGCTCCGGGCGTCCTTGATGACTTCACCAAGGAAACTGGGATCAAAGTCGTCTACGACACGTTCGACGCCAACGAGACGCTGGAAACGCGATTGCTTGCGGGCAAGTCCGGATACGACGTCGTCGTTCCCACGGCCTATTTTCTGCAGCGGCAGATCGCGGCGCATATTTTCCAGAAGCTCGACAAGGCCAAACTCCCCAATCTTGCCAACACTTGGCCTGAGGTGACAAAGCGGCTCGCTGTCTACGATCCGGGCAACAACTACGCCGCGAATTATATGTGGGGCACCACCGGCATCGGCTATAACGTCAAGATGGTTCGCAGCATCCTCGGACCTGACGCAAAGATCGATTCCTGGGACATTGTGTTCAAGCCGGAAAATCTGGCGAAGTTCAAGGACTGTGGAGTCCAAATGCTGGATTCCCCCGACGATATTCTGCCGGCGGCGCTGAATTATCTCGGCCTCGATCCGAATTCGACCAAGCAGGCAGATCTTGAAAAGGCCGCTGAGTTGGTGAGCAAGATAAGGCCGTATGTCCGCAAGTTTCACTCTTCGGAATATTTGAGTGCGCTGGCAACCGGCGAAATCTGCTTCGTTGTCGGATGGTCGGGAGACATCAAACAGGCGCAGAGCCGCGCGGCCGAATCCAACAACGGCGTTGAAATTGGGTATGCGATTCCCAAAGAGGGCGCGCAGATGTTCTTCGATAATTTCGCCATTCCGGCAGATGCGAAGAATGTCGCCGAGGCCTATGAGCTCATCAACTATCTCTACCGTCCTGATGTTGCAGCCAAGAACTCCGACTTCCTGTCTTATGCTAACGGCAATCTGGCCAGTCAGAAGCTGCTCAATCCAAAAGTCTTCAACGACAAGACGGTTTATCCGGATGACGCGACGCTCAATCGACTATTCGTCATCACCGCGCGCGATCCTGCGACGCAGCGGATCATCAATCGGATATGGACGCGCGTGAAAACCGGCCGCTGACAGGAGGCGTTAACGCCAACGGCGATGCAGCCAGAGCCACTGTTCGGGCGCCTTGCGAATCCAGCCTTCGATCACGGATGTAATCGCCTGTGTGGTGCCTTGCACATCCACCTTGCCGTCGGCGTCGCGGACCGGAACGACTTCATCAGAGACTTCGATGCGGAAGCGGTGGTTCGGCAATCGCGTGACATGAACGCCGTGAATTGGCACGTCGACCTGGCGGGCGAGGCGCGCCAGCAGGGGATTGGCCTTAGCCTGACGACCGAAGAAGGTAACATCAACGCCGCGTCCGAAATGCTGGTCGACCAGCATGCCCACGTGAATGCCGTCCTGAAGCGCTTGCGCGAGGCGTAAGGGGGCATCGTGAGTCGTTGCGATCATCGTGCCCATATTCACCGCGCGGATATCCTGAATCGCGCGGTCGACAGCGGCGATATTCGGCCGGCGAAATAGTACAGCCGACTCCAGGCCGTAGGCGGGCGCGGCGAGGGCAGGCAACTCCCAGTTGGCGAGGTGACTTGCAAAGACCAGCGCGCCTTTACCGTCATCGCGTAACTTGAGAAATTTTTCGATACTGCCTGGAGCAGGCTCGATGCGGCCCTTCTCGGGATTCTCGGGATCGAGATTCCAGATATGATCGATGTGGGCGAATTCAGCCGCAACGCGTCCAAGATTTTCCCACACGCCCATGAGGATCGTGTCGATTTCCTCTGGTGACTTTTCCGGAAATGCAGCCGTCAGGTTGGCGCGGCCGATCTTGTGCTCCGGCAACCATGGTCCGATCCCGCGCGTGACGGATGCAAACGTGTCCGCAGTACGTTGCGGATCGAAATAACGCGTCATCCGCAGGACGCTAACGGCGATGCTGCCCAGGATTGCCCCCGTCACGGGCTTCACGGCATCGCGCAGGCCGGCCCTGGCGCGTAAGAAAAGACGCTTCATCAGAACGTGACGATGATCTTGCCGAAGACCTGCCGGCTTTCCATACGCTTGAGGGCCGATGCGACATCACTGATCGGCACTTCGGTGTCGATCACGGGCTTCATTCCTGCCGCGATCTTATCGAGGCTCTCGGCGATGTTGCGCATGGTTGCACCAAAAGAACCGAAGATGCGGTACTGCTGCTGAAACAACTGCATCAGGTTGATGGTGGTCGTCGGTCCCGATGTCGATCCGCAGGTCACAAGCCGGCCACCGCGCTTCATGCTCAGCAAGGAGCCGTTGAAGGTGTCTGCGCCGACATGTTCGAAGACGACATCGACGCCCTTCTTCTTGGTGATCTTGCGGGTCTCACCCTCGAACCGGTCCTTGCGGTAATTGATCACATGGTCGGCACCGAGGGCCTTCACGCCCTCGAATTTGGAGTCGTCGCCGACCGTGGTGATGACTGTGCAGCCGATGGCCTTGGCCATCATGATCGCGACCGTGCCGATGCCTGAGCCGCCGGCGTGGACCAGGACAGTCTCGCCCGGCCGTAGCTTCGCGTTGTCGAACAGCATGTGCTGAACCGTGGAGAAGGCGATTGGCGCGCAGGCTGCATCGCGGTCGTTGACACCATCCGGAACCGGAATGACAAGCCGCTCCGACAGGTTCATCAGCTCGCGGGCAAATCCGTCGACGTGGAAGCCCATGATGCCCGCGACATTTTCACAGAGATTGTCCCGACCTGCCTTGCAGGCGGGGCAGGTGCCGCATGTCAGCGCCCCGTACATGACGACCTTTTGGCCGGGCTTGAAGCGCGTCACGCCTTCACCCACTGATGCGATCTCGCCCGAAGCTTCGGCACCAACCACAAGCGGCAGCTTCCGTTTGGCAAAGGCCATGCCGCGATAGCCCCACACATCGATGTGGTTCAGGGCGACAGCCTTGACGCGGATCTGCACTTCGCCTGCCCCCGGTGGTGGCGGGGGCGGGACGTCTGCGACCACGAGCTCGCGGTCGGCAACAAGGCTAAGCGCACGCATCACTGCGTCTCCAGGACTAAATTTAAGACTAAAGGTTCATGAACTGTTCGGGGAGCGTATCGCCGGTTCAGGCGATGGCGTCAACCATCGCCCTTCCTGAATGGGTCAGATCGGCTCGCCGGTCAGGATCAGGGAGGCGTTCTGGCCGCCGAATCCGAACGAATTGGACATGACCGCCGTCACCCGGGCGTCGCGCGCCTGGTTCGGCACCACGTCGAACGGGATCGCCGGGTCCGGCACATCGTAATTGATCGTGGGAGGGATCCGCTGGTGCTCGAGGGTCAGCAAGGAGAACACAGCTTCAACGGCACCTGCGGCCGAAAGCGTGTGGCCAACCATCGACTTGTTGGACGAAACCGGAACCTGCTTGGCGCGCTCACCAAAAACGGTCGAGATGCCAAGGAACTCCATTTTGTCGTTCTCGGGCGTGCCCGTGCCGTGTGCATTAATATAGTCGATTTGCTCGACTTCCATGCCGGCATCGGCCAGCGCATTGCGCACACAGCCCACGATCGGTTTGCCGTCAGGGCTCGAACGGGTGCGGTGAAAGGAATCGGCCAGTTCGCCGCAGCCGGCGAGAACGCCGAGAATTTTCGCACCGCGCGCGGTGGCGGATTCGAGGCTTTCAAGCACCAGTGCTCCGGCACCTTCGGCCATGACAAAGCCATCGCGGTTCTTCGCAAAGGGACGCACCGCCGACTGCGGCGGATCGTTATGGGTGGAGAGGGCGGACAGCAGCGAAAAGCGGATCAGGGCTTCGGCGTTGACCGAGCCGTCTGTTGCTACGCAGAGCGCAGCGTCCGTTTCGCCGCGGCGGATGGCCTCAACGCCGAGCTGAATCGCGGTTGCGCCGGAAGCGCATGCGGTGGACAGCGAAATAGGGGAGCCCTTGGTGCCGAGTGTCTCCGCCAGGTGGTCAGCGACTGAGCCGAATACAAAGCGGCGATGCAGGTCCGTAAACTTTCCGCCGCCGCTGGCGCGCAGCAACGCGTCATAATCGATCCCGGACTTCAGCCCCGTCGCGCGGCCAATGTCCTGCCGCGGAGGCCATTCGAGTTCGACCGGGGCAACAGCCAGAAACAGCGGGCCCGGGAAGTCACCCTTTGCGCCAATGTTGGCCTGCGCGACGGCCTCTTCGGCGGCGACGTCGGCCAGACGCTCGGAAAGGACGGTCGACGAGAACGGCTCGATGGAAAGAAAATCGACGGTGCCGGCCATGGTGGTCTTCAGGCCGTCGGTTGGAAAGCGTGTAATCGTGCGGATGCCGGATTCACCCGCGGACAGCTTCGCCCAGTTGTCGGATTTCCCGGCGCCCAAAGAGGTGACAACGCCCATGCCCGTGACAACGACGATGGGCCGCCCGAATTTATCGCGTTTCGCTGTCATGGTGTCCCCGCAGTTATACAGCTTCCACTAGCGCCATGCCTTCGCCGCGCCAGTGGCCAGCCCCGATCACCACAATCTGGGAAGGTGTCTTGGACATTTCAATCTCTACGCCGCTGCCATCGTTCGCGGGAAACAGCCCTCCGCGGGAGATCGACAACGCGGCAAGCGCTATTCCCAACGGGAATTGAGCTTCCATAATATGGCCGAAAGACGTGCCTGTCGCGCGTGCAGGGATGTCTTTGTGTTTGGCCAGGAATGAGCGTTCTTCGGCGGTCGCTGGGCCGGCGCCTGTTGCACCGGTGATGATGGCGCTGTTGTTTCCCAGGGGACCGATCTTAGACCACAAGCGATCGAGCGTCGCGGTCACATCGCCGGCGCCCTTGCGCCGCGCGGAGTCTGCGACCACGTTCGACAGTTTCGCATAGGGCTTTGCGCCTCGCGCCTGCGCATGCTCTTTAGATTCCAGCACCAGGAAGGCGCCGCCGGAGCCGAGCGCGAAACCGTTGTCGCGCTCCCATACGCCGGCAAACTTATCTTTCATGTTGTAGCCAGCGAACTCATAGAGCATCAGCAGGTCTTTGCGCTCACCGTTCTGAGCAGCGCCGACCAGTGCGATATCACTTTGTCCGGCAGCGATACGCGCCAGCGCAATGCGTACTGCGTCGAAGCCCGCGGCTTCTTCGCCCATGAAAGTGCGGGATGACCCGGTCACCCCATGCACGATCGCGATGTTGCCTGCGAGCAGATTTGACAGCTGGGCCAGAAACAGCGTCGGGCGCAAATCGTTCATCAGACGCTCGTTCAGCGAGGCAGGGGAGGCGTTGCCCTGTGCTTGAGCGTTGAGGATTGCAGAGTCCACAGCCAGATCGCGTTCACCGCCGCCTGCGGCAACGATCATGTCCGTCCGGGACAGAATCTCGGTGTTGCCTTTGATGCCTGCTGAATCCAGCGCAAGTCCGGCCGTGTAAGTGCCAATGCGCTGCCAGGCTTCCATCTGGCGCTGATCACCCTTCTTGGGGATCTGCGAGTCGAAGGAGACCTTCACCATCGGGTGAACGATGTAAGGCGCGAACGACGTCACGTCCGCATTGATCTCTTTCTTGCCTAGCGCATCCCAATGGGCGTCCGGGCCTTCGCCCAGCGAAGTCGCAAGACCAATGCCCGTGATCCAGGTCTCACGCGACCCGCCGTTCGATGTGGGCGTTTCAGTCATGAGTCATCGCCTGTTCAGGAAAGCCGATCCGCTTGGCCATTTCTTCCATGTGTCCGCGCAGCTCGGCGTTCGGAAATGGCGTGTGGCGGAAAGTCAGCGTGGCGTTGCATTTCAGTTTGCCGTTGACGCGAACCTTCGCTTCCGTGACTGCAAAGCCCGATCCATCGTGGGCGAGGCTGGCATCAATCGTCAGCAGCTCGCCGGGTTTCACGAAGTCCCGCATCTTGGCTTCTTTGACGCTGGCAAGGAACGGCATGCGCTCGAATTTCAGAAGGGCGATCAGAAGCCAACCTGACGTTTGCGCCATCGACTCGATCAACAAGACGCCCGGCATCAAGGGATAGCCGGGGAAGTGTCCTTCGAAGATGGTATTGGACTGCGGGACCTGTGCTTCAACCGTAATGGTTCGATCGCCGACGTTGAGGTCGGCGATCCGGTCGATCAGTTTGAAATATTCGAGGTGCATGGCGGGGCGCTTCAGGCGCCCTTTGCCGCGACCAGTTCGTCGATGCGGGCGCTGAGGTTCTTCAGAACAAAGTACTGCTCTGTGGTCGCCTTACCGTCATTGACCTCCTGGGTCCACTTTTCAAGCGGCAACTTGATGCCGAATGCCTTGTCAATCGCGAATGCAATGTCAAGGAAATCCAGGCTGTCGATGCCCAGATCGTCGATTGCATGGCTCTCAGGGGTGATCGTGTCGCGGGGAATGTCGCATGTTTCCGCAATGATCGTGGCGACCTGATCGAATGTCGTCGTCATCTATAAACCTTTGATATTTCGGGGTAAATTGCCCATTCTTGGTGCGGAGCAGGAACAGGGAAGGCTGTCGCAGCCCCCGAAGGGACGAGTGTTAAATTCCCGTATATCGGAGCAGGGGGCTGAGTTCAATGGCACAGGAAGCCAGGTGAGACACTGCCTGGGGAGTACTCAGAAGTACCGGGCCAGGTGGACGGCCTGAGCAGAGATATGAGCGCAATCCCGGCGACCCATCAGAACGCAGTCCTGTGTGTTGCGAAGATCGGCAAGGGTCATTGCCAGCCAAATTCCAATGCCTGTCAGCGCCGCCGTGAAAACGATCGCGGCAACGTTGGCAATCATCCGATGGCGATACTCCTCAGGGCTCTCGCGCCCACGCTCGTATTGCGACAAATCTGGTGCGGCCTTACCGCTCCCAACGTGAGCAACGTTGTTGGTGTTTTCATTGGCAACAGGTGCTGGCGGTCGCGCCAAAGTGCGCGGGCGGAATTTCACTACGCGATTTTCGCCGTCCGTCATCACTGGTCGCTGGGTGGGCATGAATCGTACATCCGCATCGCCAATGTTTTAGCACGTCGATTCAAGGTGTCTTGGAAAAAGAAGGTATTCCTGTGATGCCTTAAAGAATAGATGGAACTAATTGTCTTAGCATGGCGAGTCGCTCATGTAGCGGAGCGTGCCCAGACTGATTTGCAGTGCATCATGCCCGGATCGTGATGTCCAGCCGGGTCACGTTTTCGGATAGATTTGAGCCCGCCTACTCATCGGAGGTTGTTGAAGCCAATGGCGAACAAACGCGAGCCGATCCTGGAGCCCGTTTCAATCCTCTCGCTGCGCCCGACGCAGATGACGGTCGGCATGAGGGAGGTCAACGAGAAACGCAAACGGTGGCGCACGCACAGCAAAAAGAGGCGGGCCGAACTACTCGGCCAGCACATGATTCCGGTCGTGGTCGGTCCTGACAAGCGCAACTATGTCATCGACCATCATCACTTGGCGCGTGCACTTCACGAAGAAGGCGAGAAAGAGGTTCTGGTATCGGTGGTGGCCGATCTCACGATGGTGGACAAGAAGGCGTTCTGGGTGGTGCTCGACAACCATCGCTGGGTTTACCCCTACGACGCCAAGGGCGAACGTCGTCACTATGTTGACCTGCCGAAAAACATCACCGGTCTGAAAGACGATCCATTCCGAAGTCTGGCTGGTGAATTGCGCCGTGCTGGAGGCTTCGCCAAGGATACGACGCCGTTCAGCGAATTCCTGTGGGCGGATTTTCTGCGCCGGCGGCTGTCGCGCAAATCTGTCGAGGCCGATTTTGAAAAGGCTATCGAGCAGGCGCTGGCATTGGGAAAAAGCAAAGACGCGATTTACTTGCCTGGCTGGTGCGGGCCTGCATCCGACGATTAGGGAGCCGGCGGCAGGTCATCGGTATTCCGCCCTCCAAACAGGCGATGGATCGCCCGCTCCAGCGGTCCGCCGAGCACGAGCACCAAAAACGCAAATCCCAGGGCGACGGCCACGAGCCGCCAGTGGCCCAAACCGCACACTACGCCGATGCAGGCTGTGAACCAGACGCAAGCTGCGCTTGTGAGGCCCTTCACCTTGTGCTGCTCGGCATGGACGATCACGCCGGCGCCGAGAAAGCCGATGCCGGTGAGAATGCCCTGAATAACGCGACTTGTGGCGTCGGACAGTCTTCCGGCTTCAATGGCCGCAGGGCTGGCGAGCATGACCGCAAGCGCGGTTGCCAGGCCGACCAGACCCAGCGTGCGCAATCCGATCGGCTTGCCGTGCAGGTCGCGGTTCAGACCGACCAAGCCAGATGCGAGCGTCGCCACGCCGAGCCGCAGGACGATGTCAGACCACTCAAGCACGCGAAGCGCCTTTCACTTTACGCCTTCGGGACACGGCCCATCATATAGAACTCGTCGTTGGGCCGCATGTCCGTGACGCTGGCCATCCGATTTGAAAGTGCGAAGAATGCGGCGATTGCTGCGATGTCCCAGATATCGTCGTCGCTGAAGCCGTGTGCGTGCAGTGTTTTGAAATCGTCGGCGGAAGTCGTCTGGGATTCCAGGCAAACCTTGACGGCGAAATCGAGCATCGCGCGCTCACGCGGCGTGATGTCCGCCTTGCGATAATTATTGGCGATCTGGTCCGCGATCAGCGGATTCTTGGCGCGAATGCGCAACACCGCACCGTGCGAAACGACGCAATAGTGGCATTGATTGGCGGCACTGGTTGCGACCACGATCATCTCGCGCTCGGCCTTGCTCAACCCGCCTTCTTTTTCCATCAGCGCGTCATTGTAAGCGAAGAACGCGCGAAATTCGTCTGGCCGGTAGGCGAGTGCAAGGAAAACGTTCGGCACGAAGCCCGATTTTTCCTGGACCGCCAGGATTCGCGTCCGGATGTCATCCGGCAACGCGTTCAACGCAGGAACAGGAAAGCGGCTGATGGGACGTTGAGACATTTGCTAAGTCCGATGTGAGAACTGCCTGCCGCGAGCATAGGCGAAGGCGCCTGCCGTGCAAGCGGCTCTCCGATCATCGGAATGCAGATCAGCTCAGCGCAGCGGCTTTTTCAGCAGCGAGAATCGATCGGGATCGAGACCCATGGAGGGTTGCAGCATGGGTGCTTCGGACGTGCGGGGAATCGGCCGATCGCCGAATCCGCCGCCGAAGACCGGATCGTTCGGAGCCTCACGGTGCGTCTGAGCGCCGCGCCAGCGTTCCAGCACCGAGCTGACGAAGTTGATATCGTGACCGGTATAGGCGGATGGCGAGGTTGCAATGGTCGCTTCACCCCGCGGCAATTGATGGACGGGCACTTCCTTGAAACGAAGGCGCGTCGGCAGGGCGACGCCTTCGCCGAACGCAAGCACTTCGCGAACGCCGAGCGACGGCACGAACGACAGAAGGTTTGCTGCGGCATCTGAGACCGCGGAGCGCAGCAGCGCCTGGTCGCGATCGTTCGCCAAGCGCATTGCAAAGAGCGTGTTGCACTGGGAGATGATGGTCGCGTCGAGTTCAGCCGGACGCTGTGTGATCAGTCCGAGATAGACGCCGTATTTACGGCCTTCCTTGGCGATACGCGAGACGGCCTTGCGTGTCGGACCAAATCCAATGGTGCGATCGGCAGATGCATAGCGATGAGCTTCTTCGCAAACGAAAAGCATCGGTGATGCGCCGTCACTCCACAATCCAAAATCGAATGCCATGCGGCAGAGCACAGAGACCACGGAATCCACAACCTCGGCCGGGAAGCCCGCGAGCTGCATGATGGTCATCGGCCGGCCGTTAGCCGGCATACGGAACAGAAGGCTGACCACTTCAGCCATCGTGTCGCCGCCGACGTTGGCGTTCTCGAACATGAACGCATAACGTGGATCGTTCTTCACGGCTTCGATGCGCGCGATCAGCTTGTGATAAACGATACGGGAGGATCGGTTTTCCAGCTTGCCCATGCGCTCGTCGATCAGCGAAATCAGGTCGACGAGCCGGTAGGGGACGGGCGTGTCCGGTGTGAAGCCGACGCTTTTCGGGTCGATCCGCTTGAGGCCAACGCGATCAGTGTTCTGGTATTGCGTATAGGTTGCCTTTGCGACCGGGATCAGCTCGACGAGCACTTCGAGCTCTTCAGGAACGCCAGGGCGTCCGCCAAAGATCACATCGACGAATTCCTCGAAATTGAACAACCAGAACGGCAGTTTGATATTGCGGGGGTTAAGGACCAGTGCCTTGTCGCCGAAACACCGGCCGTATTCGTTGTGCACATCAAGCAGGAAGACGCGCAGATTCGGACGTACGCGGAGAATCTCATTCAACAGCAATGAGACGCCGCTGGATTTTCCGACGCCGGTCGAACCGAGGATCGCAAAATGCTTGCTCAGCATTTCCTCGATATCGACATGCGCGATGACGGAGGGATCCTGTTGCAGTGTGCCGATGCTGATCTGCTCTGCTTTCGATGGTGCGTAAACCGTCCGGAGCTGGGGATTGGTGAGGACATCGACAGCATCGCCGATGGTCGGGTAGGACGTAACGCCGCGTTGAAAGCGGCCGGTCGGCCCGTTTGCGATTTCGCCGAGCAGGTCGACGGAAGCAACCGCAATATAATTGTCGGTCGCCGGCAGATTTTCCCGCGTCACTTCGGTGATGATCGCAACGATCGTCGTCGTCGCGGTCCGAATTCCGAAAAATTGGCCGACGGTTGCGCGTGGAGCGCTGTTCGAAATCTGGTTGGTCGCGAGGATTCCAATGCGGGCCTGCGAGCCGCGAACCGAAATCACGCGCCCAAGCGAACCAGCCTGCGGTGAGGTCAACATGCGTAAATTTTGCCTGTCAGAAGTTGGGATTTTCCCCAGACTATGACGGCCGTTGTTGCACAAATTGTTAAACAGGGCCGTGGAACCCAATCGAATCGGCGATCCAGTCCCGCGAGATGGGACGGCCATAGGGACGCTCGTTACGGAAGGGACATTGTCGGATCTCAGCATCAAGTAGCTTAACCGAAAAATAACTTATCTATTTGTTTTTGCGAATAAAAATGAACTGGCGCGTCTTTGCCGTCAGGTGCGGACATATCCGCAAGA
This sequence comes from Bradyrhizobium sp. SYSU BS000235, assembly GCF_049747295.1. Classification (NCBI taxonomy): domain Bacteria; kingdom Pseudomonadati; phylum Pseudomonadota; class Alphaproteobacteria; order Hyphomicrobiales; family Nitrobacteraceae; genus Bradyrhizobium; species Bradyrhizobium sp. SYSU BS000235. Next base: position 169,102 of record NZ_JBMHJM010000001.1, on the reverse strand, counting down.
ATATGGTTTCGACGGAAAGTGGGGGGTAGACCGCGGCTCGCGCGCACTCTATATGCTGCGGCACGATTGATTTGCGGCTTTCCATAAATGCAATGAGCCTGGGCTAAAGCCCGCTCGCTGGGGGACCCTCGATCGATTGGGGAATAGTTCAATGGTAGAACAGCGGACTCTGACTCCGTTAATCTTGGTTCGAATCCAGGTTCCCCAGCCAGACTCGGAAAGTTCTCCATTAAATCAATAGACTTTCGTGCTTGCAGCCGTCCTGACCTCTTTTGGCTGAGAAGTGGTTGCCTTGGTTGCGACCGCCTTTAATCGCACCCATGGTAGCTCGTTCTGCGATGCCCGGAATGCATCGAAATCCGGGATGGATAGACGATTGCCGTGTCGGCTCAAGCAAATGTGGGTGACGGCTCGGACTTAAGCCCAGTGGCGTAAGCTCGAACCGTCGAAGCTGCTCACTTGCGCAAGGCGCTGGAGATTTGGCCGACGAGCGTGGCCCATGGCATGTCGAGCGCGCCGTAGACGGCACCAGCTTCCGGACGCCCGTTATCCTTGAGGATCTCGACCATCAGTGTTGCGTAGTCGGACACGATGACGCCCGCCTGCTGCATGCGCAGCAAGCCCACCTGGTGCTTGGTTTCGCTGAACGTCCCTGAGGCGTCGACGGCGACGTACGCGTCCAGTCCACGTGCCACAGCGGTCATCGCCGGAAACGCGGCGCAGACTTCGAGCGAAATGCCGGCGAAGATCAGCTTCTTGCGGCCGGTTGCTTCAATCGCGCGGGCAACGCGCTCGTCGTCGTAAGCGTTCACCGTGGAACGGTCGATGATTTCAATTCCAGGCAGGGCTTCCACGAGTTCGGGGAAGGTTGGTCCCCACATGCTGTCACGCGCCGTCGTCGTGACGACGATCGGAAGCTTGAGGGCCTTGGCGGCTTTGGCCAGGGCAACGACGTTGTGCTTGAGTTCGCCGGTGGAGTAATCCCGGACGCCGGTCATGAGGCCGATTTGGTGATCGACGAGGACGAGGGCTGCGTTTTCGGCAGTGAGCGGTTCGTAGGCGCGATGAGTCATCTTCGTTCTCCTTCGTTGCTCGATCCGCTTCCGGACCGATGTGACAAACGAGAACTACCCTCTGGACGATCGGCCCAAAAGCCGTCAAAATCCGAACTCAACGTCCGATGTGTTGGACGATGGGTGGCGCATGCTGGATCTAAATGATTTCTTCTTGTTCGTGCAGGTGGTCGATCGTGGCGGCTTCACCGCTGCGAGCCGGACGCTGCGGGCACCCAAATCGACCCTCAGTCACCGCATTCAACAACTTGAAACCAATCTCGGCGTCAGGCTGCTCAATCGCACCTCACGCAAGTTCGGAATGACCGATGCCGGGGAGGATTTCTATCGACATGCGGTTGCGATGCTGCGCGAAGCCGAATTGGCCGAGACCACGATCCGTCATCGGCTCAGCGAGCCGAGCGGGACGATACGTTGTACCGGTGGCGTGGCGACAATGCAGTTCGCCATGTCGGACATCGTCGCCGATTTCCTGGTTAAATATCCGAAGGTCAACGTCGTCGTGCATGCCGTCGATCGTGCTGTCGATATCGTCGGCGAAAACTACGACGTCGCCATCCGGGCGCATTCCGATCCGCTGCCGGATTCAAATCTCGTCCAGCGGACACTCGCGCCGGCGCCATGGTTCTTGTTCGCGGGATCCGACTATCTTGACGAGCATGGTGAGCCAGAGAAGCCCCAAGACCTCGAGAAGCATCCTTCGCTTTTCATGATGCGCACCGGTGTTGCGCCGACATGGCGACTGCGTCATGCGCGGCAGGCGAAGAACGAAGTCGTGATGCCGCTGACGCCGAGGTTACTGAGTGATGACATGGTCGGTCTGCAGCAGGCGGCCATCAAAGGGCTCGGGATCGTCGCGTTGCCGGGCTACATCTGCCGCCAAGCGGTGCGGTCGGGGAAATTGCGGCGGGTGCTGCCGAATTGGATCGCCGGCGATTCCACAATCACCGCCCTTATTCCGTACCGGCAGGGACTCCTGCCGTCGGTACGCGTCTTCCTCGATCATCTGGCGGCGGAATTTCCCAAGACCGTGCTGATGTAAAGACGGCGCTAATCGTCCAATAAGTTGGACGTTAAGTCTGAAATTCGATATCTTTTCGTCCGATCGACGTGCTCGTAGGTTGGCTTCCGACATACCGAAACCGTGTTGGAGAACATCGATGAGCAGTCCAGCCGCACTGAGGGAAGTGAACGGACGATCTGAAAGACTTGGAAAGGTCGTCTCGGCAATCCCGCATACGATCGGGAGCGGATTTTCCGCGCGTCACTTTTCGGAAGAGATGTTCGGAGGCCACATGGATCCGCTTTTGATGGTGGATCACTTCGTGATGACGTCCCCGACATTCGATCCTCATCTTCACGCCGGTATTTCAGCAGTGACGGCGATGTTCGAAGACTCCACAGGAGACTTCCTGAACCGGGACACGCTCGGCCATAACGTCGCGTTGAAGGCAGGCGATCTGTATTGGCTGGCGGCAGCCAGCGGTGCCGCCCATGAAGAGCGCCCGGCGGAAGGTGCACGGACGCACGCTCTGCAGATATTCGTCAATCTGCCGCGCCGCCTCAAGAACGAGCCGGCCCGCGCGCTTCACATCCGTGCGGAAGACGTTCCAGTTCTGCAAGGGGCGGGGTATCGCATCCGTGTGCTTCTTGGCCGCAGCAATGAGGCCACCGGAGCCGACGGCACGCCGGAGGAAATGACGATGCTCGACGGCTGCCTGGAGGACGGTCGCTTCTCTCACCAATTGCCCGAAGGGCGTCAGGCCTGGATCTACGCGGTCTCCGGTGATCTCGCAGTTAGCTGCCAGAACGAGGAGCGCAGACTGAAAGCTGGCACGGCGACAATCGTCGAGGCCGGATTGGAGTCTGAGATCGTGCTCGCGTCCAGTGAAGCATCGCACTTCGTGCTGATGGCGGCGAAGCCCATCCGCGAGTCGTTCGTTAAGCATGGGCCATTGGTGATGTCGACGGAGGCGGATGTCCGGCGCACGCTCGCCAACTACGCCGACGGAAAGTTCGGCCGCATCCCAGCTTAACTCAACTCACATTCAAAATACTCGTGGCGCGTGGGTCGGTGTTCCCCGCCGATGGCGGAGGCTTGCCTCGCAATGCCTGCTCGCGGACACAGCAGCGGAGACTAATAATGTCTGATGTTGAATCACTTAATCATCAACAGAGCAAAACGGAAATCATCGAGCTCTCAAGTGAAGAGCGCGAGCGCGAAATCGCTCTGCGCGATCACTTCGCGCGCTTCTGGGGGACAGCGAGCGGGGAGCCGAGAGCGATTTACGACTCCTTCATCTCAGCGAGCCCCCTGGCAGACAATGTCGATCTCGCGGAAGTCAACGAGGCAGACGTGCAGGGTTGGTGGGTTCGTCCGAACTCGGCCGAACCTGGTCGCGCAATTCTCTTTCTGCACGGCGGTGGTTACGTTGTCGGCTCCGCGCACGCCTACCGTGGCTTTGTGAGTCAGATCGTCAGCCGCACGCAGATTCCCGCGCTTGTCATTGATTACCCCTTGGCGACGGAAGCCACGCTGCCGGCAGCGCCCGACACTGCCCTGAAGGCATGGCAGTGGCTGATTGCGCAGGGGTTTGAACAGATCGCCATTGTCGGAGATTCCGCAGGCGGTGGTTTGACGCTGGTGACGCTTGCTCAACTGATCAAGAAACCTCAGGGACCGACGCCTGTCGCTGGTGTGGTGTTCTCCCCATGGACTGATCTCAGTTTCACCGGCGCGTCGATGAGAGATCCGACCGTCATCGATCCGTTGATCAGCTACGACTATCTGCAGGACTGCGCCCATAAATACCTTGGAGAAGCGGATGCCTCCGATCCACTTGCTTCGCCGTTGTTCGGTGATTTGCAGGGGTTGCCGCCGCTGCTCATTCAAGTCGGCACCGACGAGCACTTGCTCGATGATTCCAAGCAATACGCCCGTCGTGCGACGCGGGCAGGCGTCTCGGTCGCGTTCGAGATCTGGGAAGGGATGCATCACGTATTCCAGCTCGATGTGGCGCATCTCGAGAGTAGCCGCATTGCACTCGACCGGGCCGCGCACTTCCTTCGCAACACCTTCGATCACCGCTGAGCATCACACGCCGCGCAGTCGCCCCCTCAGGAAAGGAAAGTATCATGGCAAATGAAAGCAAGTCCTTCGACGTCGTCATCGTCGGTGGTGGATCCGCAGGCGCCGTACTTGCGAACCGCCTGAGCGAGAATCTCGCCAGACGTGTTCTTCTGCTCGAAGCGGGGCAAGCCTACGCACCGGCGGAGTATCCCGACGTGATCGCGAACGCAAACCGCGTCGGCGGCGATGAGGCCCATGATTGGGGATATCATACCCAGGATCATGTCGGCCTCGGTCACGACGTGAGGGCGATCCGCGGCAAGGTGCTTGGCGGCAGTTCGGGCGTCAACGCGGCGGTTGCAATGCGCGCGAGACCGTCCGACTTCGCACGCTGGGCCGCACTCGGAATCGAAGGATGGTCGTTCGACGATGTACTTCCGATCTACAAGGCGCTGGAGAACACGCCCGCGGGCGATGATGCGTGGCACGGGCGCTCCGGACCATTTCCGATCCGGCAGCGGACGATGGAGGAAAACACGCCATCGATGCGGGCGTTTGTGCTCGCCGCGGAGGCTTGCGGCCTGTCGCGGGTGAGCGACTTCAACGGCGCCGAGCAGAACGGCGTGTCGCCGTATCCGCTCAACGTGGTCGATGGTCGGCGCATCAACACCGGCATGGCCTACTTGACGGACGAGGTTCGCGGGCGGCCGAACCTGACAATCAGAGGGGGTGTCGATGTCGACAGCGTGGTCTTCAATGGCCGCCGCGCAACTGGCGTCCGTCTTGTGGGCGGGGAGATCGTCGCCGCCGGCCAGGTCATCTTGTCCGCCGGCGCGTACGGCAGTCCGGCGATTCTGATGCGATCGGGGATAGGACCATCGTCGCACCTGAAAGAACTCGATATCCCGGTCCTTGTGCACGCTCCGGTCGGCGAGCGGCTGAAGGAGCATCCGTTCTACTACAACGTCTACGCACTTAAGCCGGAGGTCAAATCGATGGCGCCGGTCGCGGGAGCCATCATCTGGACCAATTCCAGCGAGGCTGGTCCCGACGAACTCGATCTGCACATCTCCGGCACACACATCTTCGATCCGGCGCAAAGCCCAACAGGAGGTGCGATCGTTCTCGCCTGCTCGGTGACGCTTCCCAAGTCGCTCGGCTCGGTCCGCTTGGCCAGCCGCGATCCGCGCGCGATGCCGCTCATTCGGTTCAACTTTTTTCAGGACCGGAGCGATCTGCGGCGGATGATGGAGGCGGTGCGGCTGTCGCGCCGTATCGGCCGGACGGCGCCGTTCAGCGATGTGGTCCAGCTTGAGATGACCCCCGGCAAGGACGTTCAGGACGATGCTGCCCTCGAGAAGGCGATCATTGCGTCCGTTGACGGCTATTCCCATCCGACCTCATCGGTACCGATGGGCGGCGATAACGACCCTGCCGCCGTCGTCGATATGAAAGGCGCGGTTCGCGGCGTGGAAGGTCTTCACGTCGTCGACGCATCGATCATGCCTGATATTGTCTCGGCGCCGACGAACGTGACCACGATCATGATCGCGGAGGCCATCAGCCGGAAGCTTTGATTCATGAACAGGGTGATAGTCGCGACGATACCCATCGGGCGATCAGCGGTATCGACATTTGCTCTCACCGTTGTTCAACGTTCTGCTTTTTTGACTTGGACACACTCTCGGTTGTGCGAACCCGAGAGTGTGCGGTTCAGCGCCAGCCGCACCTCTTGCGTCCGCGATGCCACCAACAGGTCCAACGACTTCGCTGGGGATCGCGACGGCGAGGACCCCACCGACGATGGTGCGGCCCTCTGGGATCTACACTGGTGGCTTGGGCGCTCGTAATGAGACTCTCAGATGGCGCGGTCTTTGCAGTCGGACCTGTCAGTGCTTCTGCGGGACTAAATGCAATGAGGCCAAAGGAAGTGATGCCCGCGCTTGCGATGACGACGCCAGATAGGGTGTGGCGAAGAAATATTCGGCGGTTGATTGCGCTCATATGTTCGGGCCCTTTCTTCAATACGCGTCAACGCACTGTGACTGATCGGCCGTGAGACACCTCGCTCCATTCCGGTAACGATGGCGTTCAATCTAAGACGCAAGTGGCTTCAAGAACACCGATGAATTTGCGAGCAGGTTGATGCCCTCATGTCAACGGCGAGCCAAAGCTCAATAAAAGAAAAGCGTTTCGCCTCCGCATCGACGATAGTTTGAAGGCTAAATTCGTTCAAATTGTATTGGAGATGGCTAAGGCCACCGTGAAATTATCCTACTCCGTCTTGCAGCGCAGCACCACGGATAGTTGATCCCGCTTTTTCTCTCGAAGGAGCCGAAGCAGAAGCAATCTGACGCCGACAACAGGTGGTTCACATGGTAGCTTTTCACCACGTGATCCAATCCCGTGAATGAGGTGGCGATGAAGATATATCTCACCTACGCTTTCATAGCCGGTCTCGGTCTATTCAGCTTATCTGATTTTACGCCGGCTCTGGCACAAGACGCCGCCGTTGGTGATCGAGCTGGTCGTGGGGCCCGCCATGAATTCAGTCGTCAGGAAGCGATACATATCGCGAGGCTCAATGGAGTTGCTCGCGTGCGGAACATAGATCGACGTGGTCGATACTGGATCGTGATGGGGGAGCCGCGCCGCGGGCGAGACCTTTTGAACGTTCGCATCGATGCTCGAACCGGGCGTGTCGTGGGAATGAATCGTTTGCGGCGTTAGTCCATTTTGAATCCTTGTCACACCCAGGTGTGGATTCCACGATACATTGTTGAGAGGGCTCTGGTTTCGGGTTTACGATTGGAGGCCGTGATTATCAGGCGAAGAGGGGACATAGATAGATCGATAACGCTTCAGCTCATCCGACAATTTTCCATGGAGATGTAAATGTCGAAGACTTGGCTTACGGCGGTTGCGTGCTTTTTCGTCATTGCGTCGGCTTTGCCGGCGTCGGCGCAGGGCACGCGTAGCACGCGCGTTGGAGGATTGACCTGCGAATCCGGCCCAAGCGTCGGATTGGTCGTCGGCTCGCGGCAAAACCTTCGATGTGTATTCCGCTCGGTCGCGACGGGACGGCGTTACACATATAGGGGGACCGTCACTCGCGTGGGTCTCGATCTCGGCGTCACAGCCGGGGGACGGTTGTTCTGGGCTGTTTTTGCGCCAAGCCGGGTTACTCACCGGTCGCTCCGAGGCACCTATGTGGGTGCGAGTGCCGATGCATCGTTGGGTCTTGGTTTAGGCGCCAACGTGCTGATTGGCGGCTCCAACCGAACGATCTCCTTGCAGCCGCTCTCTGTTGAAGGACAGGTCGGCATCAATGTGGCTCTCGGAGTAACGAGGCTGGTTCTTCGTTAGCGGATACTGGAGCGGTATTCCTCGTGAAGTTATTTCGATAGACAGCTGCGAAGTCTCGCTCACCGCCTATGCCGGTGAGCGGGCTTCGATGGATTGCTCCTTTCCGCCGAACCAGGCGACGTAAACGGTCGGCAGGAAAATCAGCGTCAGGACGGTCGCGACCAGTAATCCACCCATGATCGCATAGGCCATCGGTCCCCAGAACACGGTCGGCGCGATCGGAATCATGCCGAGCACCGTCGATATCGCTGTGAGCATAATGGGGCGGAAGCGCGCGCTGCTGGCATCGATCGCCGCATCCCAGACACTTCTGCCTTGCTCCCGCTCGGCCTCGATCTGCCCGATCAGGATCACGGCGTTTTTCGTGATCATTCCGATCAAGGCGAGGATCCCGAGGATCGCTACAAAGCCCAACGGCTTACCGGAAAGGAGAAGCGCGGCCACGACCCCAATCAAGCCCAGCGGTGCGACACTCAGCACCAGAAACAGCCGCTGAAAGCTGTGCAATTGGGCCATGAGGATAGTCAGCATCAGCAGTAACATCACAGGTACAACGGCAATGACCGACGCCTGGGATTTCTTGCTCTCTTCGACCGTGCCACCGACGACGGCTTGATATGAGCGCGGGAGATCCTTCCTCAGAGCGCTGATCGAAGGTTCTAACGCGTTGATCACAGTCTCCGGCAGTGCTCCAGGTACCACGTCAGCTTGGACAGTGAGCGTGGGCACGCGATCCCGTCGCCAAACTAAGGGATATTCTTGTTGATATTCGAAGGTGGCGAATTGGCTCAGCGGAACTGTCTGGCCGTTCGGGAGAGGGACCTGCAAGGTCCGCAAGTTCGTGAGCGAGACGCGTTGTTCGTCAGTCGCGCGCGTCACCACGTCGATCAGATAAATGTCGTCGCGCACTTGGGTGACCGGGTTCCCGGAAATGACCGTGTTGAGGACTGCCGCGACGGCTTGCGAGCTTAGCCCCAACAATCTTGCTTCATCCTGATCGATGCGGATGCGCACCTGGCGCGCCGGTTCGATCCAGTCAAAGTTGACCTTCTCAGCTTGCGGGTTTGCCGCAACAATTTTGGCGAGCTTCAGGGCGATTTCCCGCACTTGAGCGATATCCGGGCCGCTGACACGGTATTGCAGAGGCCACCCCACGGGAGGACCGAGTTCGAGTGGCGATATGCGGGTGACTGCGCTCGGAAATTCATTCGCGAGAAATGTTTCCAGCTTGGCGCGCAGTCGCTCGCGCGCCGCCACGTCCTTTGCAACGATCACCGCTTGGGTGAAGAAGTCGTTCGGCAATTGGACATTCAGCGGTAAATAGAAGCGGATGGCGCCACGGCCGACATAGGTGCTCCAGCGCGCCACATCCGCATCACCTTTAAGAGCGGCGTCGAAGCGTTTCGCCGCCGCCTCGCTGGCATAGATCGATGAATTTTGCGGAAGACTAATGTCTACCAGGAGTTCCGGGCGATCGGATGATGGAAAAAATTGCCGCGGGATGAGGGGAAGCGCGAGAAAGGATGCAACGAAGAATGCCAGTGCTAAAGCGATTGTGACCCATTTTCCTCTCATGGCGGTGGTGAGAAATCCCCGATACCAATTGGAAATCTTTCCGGGGGCGCCGCTTTGGGTCGTCCTGGGAGGTTTCAGGATGACGACGCCCAGCAGTGGCGCAAAGACGACGGCGACGAACCAGGACACGATCAATGCGATGCTGACGACGGCAAAGAGCGAAAACGTGTATTCGCCCGCAGAACTTGCGGCGAAGCCGACCGGGACGAAGCCTGCGATGGTGACCAGTGTCCCGGCGAGCATGGCGAACGCATAGGTCCGGAATGCGAAGGTCGCGGCTTCGACCTTGCTGTCGCCTTCGGCGAGCCGGTTGAGCGTCGCATCCGTGGTGGTCATTGCATCGTCCACCAGTAACGCGAGCGCGATGATCAACGCGCCGAGCGATATACGCTGCATGTCGATGCCCGCCATCTTCATGATCGGAAACACAATCGCGAGTGTCAAAGGGATAGACAGGGCGATGATCAGACCCGGACGAACGCCGAGACTGATGAAGCTGGTGACTAGAATGATCGCAATCGCTTGCAGCAGCGATGTCATGAATTCGGAGATCGCGCCGTCCACAGTGACGGCCTGGTCGGCCACCAGCTTCGGCTCGATGCCGATAGGCAGGTCAATGGTGATCCGTGCCATCGCCTTCTTGATGTTCTGACCGAGAGCAAGGATGTCGCCGCCATCGCGCATGGCAATGGCAAGACCAATTGCCGGCTCGCCATTGACGCGAAACATCGGTTGCGGCGGATCGGCATATCCACGGCGCACCTGGGCGATATCGCTGAGGCGCAGGGTACGTCCGTCGACGATGAAATTGACGTTTGCGACGTCCTGCTCAGAGCGGAATGCGCCCGATACGCGGAGCGAGACGCTTTCATAGCCCGTCTGGATTGTGCCGGAGGGGCGTACGATATTTTGGGCCTGAAGTGCGGCAATCAGCGCTGAGCGGTCAATCCCGAGTCCAGCGAGCTCCTTGATCGAGAATTCAACAAAAATCCGCTCGTCCTGTGCTCCGAGCAATTCGATTTTCGATACGTCATGAATGAGAAGGAGCTTCGAGCGAATATCTTCAACGTAATCGCGAAGCTCGCGATGGGTGAAGCCGTCGCTCGTGAAGCCGTATATGATCCCGAATGTATCGCCGAAATCGTCATTGAAGCCGGGGCCGACGATGCCCGCAGGAAGGGTGTGGCGAATGTCACCGATGTTCTTGCGGACCTGGTACCAGGTATCGGCAACTTGCTTCGCGTTCGCGCTCCCCTCGAGATTGACAAAGATCGTCGTAACCCCGGCACTCGTGTAACTGCGCAGGAAGTCGAGGTGAGGGGTTTCCTGAAGCTTGCGCTCGATCCGTTCCGTGACCTGCTTGAGTGTATCTTCGACGGTTGCACCGGGCCATGCCGCCTGCACGATCATGGTCTTGATGATAAACGACGGGTCTTCGCTACGGCCGAGGCGGAAATAGGACAGAACACCTGCGATCACGGCGATGATCATGAGGTAGGCAACAAGCGAACGGTGTCTCAATGCCCATTCTGAAAGATTGAAGCTGGTCATGGCACAGATCCGAGCACGCGAATCTTCTGCCCTGGGTGCAGGGCTTGCACGCCTGCTGTGACGACCAGTTCGCCGGCATCGAGCCCTTGGGAGACGGCAACCAGGGCCTGATCGAAGCGCAGGACATCCACATTGCGCATGGAGACAGTCTTGTTGGCCGGGTCGACAATCCACACTGCCGGCTGCTGATTGATCCGCGTCAATGCTGTTGCGGGGATTTCGATGACCGGAACAGCCACTGTCTCCAGCCGTCCCGTCACAGTTGCGCCAAGGCGCATTGCTGCTGGAGGTTCAGTCAATCCAACCTTCACTTCGAAGGTTCTTGTGGCAGGATTGGCCTGCGGCGCAACCTCGCGAATGCGTCCGCGCGCTGTCACGGTCGGGTCGTCCGCAAGGCTTACGGAGATTTGCGGATCGCTTGGCGCCGTTCGAATGATCTGGGACGGAATATCAAAGACGGCATCGCGTCCGTCTTTTCGCGCAACCCTGAAGATGCTCTGTCCTGCCTGAACAACTTCGCCGACCGAGGGACCTGTGGCCGTTAAGATGCCCGGCGCGTCCGCCTTGAGTTCGGTAAAGCCGACCAGATCATGTGCAATCTTGAGCTGGGCTTCGGCGGCGTCAACCTGCGATTGGGCGGTCTGTTGTGCCTGCTTTGCTTGGTCGAAATTTGCACGGGTCGTCCAGCCTTGACCCAGAAGCGTTTCCTGGCGCTCGAAATGATTGCGCGCCTGGGTGAGCTGCCCCTGAGCGGCGGCGAGACCGGCTTGGGCTTGCCGCAGCGCATTCAACTCGTTCTGCGATTCGAGACGTGCGACAACCTGACCGGGCTCTATTCGATCTCCGAGCTTGCCGTTGCTTTCGAGCAGGCGGCCGGAAATCCGGAATGCGAGCGAGACTTCGTCCTCTGCCTCGATGCGACCGGTGAAGGTCAGCGGTGTTCCGGCTTCCCGCCGTTCAACCGTTATGGCCCTGACAGGCCGCACTTCCGGAGCGGCGGACGTTTCCGCCTCGCGCTGGCAAGCTACAAACACGGTCGGGAGAATCAGGGCGATCAATGCCGGCTGCGTCATACGACGCATCTGCTTCATACGAGCGACGTATGCAGACATGGCCAAGCCCTTTCTGCCGCGCAAGTTTGTTTATTGTGCTCTGTTTATTGTTCTCTTCCGTCCATTTCCTTGATGCGGCTCTTACTGCGTGATCGCTGTGTACGATAGTCTCGCCTGTTTCGCGGAACCGCTTGAAATATCCGATAGCTACAATGAGTTCACCGAATAAGCTTATCGCGTTTTTCAAGTCGAGGATAGCGATTGAAATCGGACACTACTCAAATGTGTTACGTCGAACAGATGCAGCGATCATCGACGTCGTCTGCCGCCATTGCGAACTTCGACGCAAGACTGACGAGACCGCCAGCATATCCACTTCATTGTACGGCAGCTCATCGCACGGCAGTGTGCGCAAGCCGCGATATGCGCATGTTTCGAATGAGTAGTTTCTCGCCCTCGACCACGAGGAAGAAGATAAAGCCGCCCAGCAGGAGCCATGGCCATACGGAAAGCGGAATGGCTTCTGTTTCAAACAGAGCCTGGAGAGGCGGGGCGTAGGTGAACAATAACTGGAGAATGACAACAGCGCCGATGCCGAGCGGCAGATATTTATTGTCCAGGTGCGCTTTCAAAGACAGCGATGAGTCGACCTTATATCGGCTGTTGAGCAGATAGAAAATCTGGCCGATGACGAGCGCGTTCACGGCAGTAGCCCGCGCAAGCGCATCGGACGCGCCATTCGATTTCATCCAAAAGAAAGCCCACAAGGTGAGGATGAGCAATGCTAAGCCTACAAAGACGACGCGCCATACACCGAATCCATCCAGGATTGGGAGCTCGACCGCACGTGGCGGTCGTTGCATGACATCAAGCTCATGCGGCTCGAACGAGATCACGAGCCCAAGTGCGACGGACGTGACCATGTTCACCCAGAGGATTTGGGGAGCGGTAATCGGCGCGGTGAACCCGACGAAAATGGCCACCATGATCACAAGTGCCTGGGCGACGTTCGTTGGCAATAAGAACAGAATGGCCTTTTCAATGTTGTTATAGACTGTACGCCCTTCTTTGACGGCTGCGGTGATTGAGGCAAAGTTGTCGTCGGCAAGCACCATCTCGGCAGCTTCCTTGGTCACTTCGGTGCCCTTGATGCCCATTGCGACGCCGATATCGGCTTTCTTCAGGGCTGGGGCGTCGTTCACCCCATCGCCCGTCATCGCGACGACTTGTCTGTTCGCCTGAATGGCCTTGACGAGGCGTAGCTTGTGTTCTGGGCTCGCTCTTGCAAAGACGTCCACATCTCGGACGCGATCCTGCAGCGTCGCTGTGTCCATCTGCTCGATTTCGCTGCCCGTGATTGCGGTCTTGCCGTCGCCAATCCCCAGCATCTCCGCGATAGCTGCGGCTGTAATCTTGTGGTCGCCGGTGATCATGGTGACGCGGATGCCGCCGTGGTGACAGTCCTTGACGGCTTCGATGGCCTCTTGGCGCGGAGGATCCAATAGTCCAATGAGCCCGATGAGCACCAGATTTTTCGGCAGGTCCGCCGGTCCAAGGCTACCAATGTTGATCTCCGGTTGATCCTGCCATGCGAGAGCGAGTACGCGCTCACCCTGCGCGGCGAGGAGATCCGACGCCTTTAACCAGTAGTTGCGTTCGATGACTGCAGATTGGTCGTCTTGGATGTGTTGTCGATCGCAATGATCCAGAATGACTTCCGGAGCGCCTTTGACAAGGAGCATCGTCTTCCCGGCAGCATCCTTGTTCACGGTGGCCATGAACTTATGTTCTGATTCAAATGGAATCATATCGATTCTTGGGAACGCGGATTGTTCGGCCTGCCGATCGAGTCCGATCTTTACGGCGAATGGATAGAGTGCTCCTTCAGTCGGATCGCCTTCGACCTTCCAGACGCCGTCCTCCTGCAGCAATTCCGCATCGTTGCAAAGCATCGAAACCTTGCCCATGAGCTTCAAGGCTGAGTCCGCGGCGGCGCGTTTGCCATCCTTCTGAATTTCGCCGTCCGCTGCATAACCCTGTCCTGTCACGGTGTATGTCGTTTTGGCGGTCACGGCCGAGACCACCATCATCTCCATCAAGGTGAGGGTGCCGGTTTTGTCGGAGCAAATTCGGGAGACCGAACCGAGCGTTTCGACCGCGGGAAGTTGCCGAATGATGGCATTGCGCTGAGCCATTCGCTGCACGCCGATCGCCAGGGTGACTGTGATAAGAGCCGGCAACCCCTCAGGGATCGCTGACACCGCAATGCTGACCACAGATTGAAAGATATCCACGAAAGGCATTTGCCGCACAAAACGGCCGAACAGGAAGACGATCACGCTGACAATGCCGATCACTGCGGTGATGGCATATCCGAATTTCTTGATCTGACGCAGCAGGGGCGTCTCAATTGCACTTACTGCCGTCATCATCTGGTTGATGCGGCCTAATTCCGTATCGGCTCCCGTTGCAACAACGATGCCGGTGCCGCGCCCTGAAGCGACCAGTGTGCCGGAGAAGGCCATGCCTTCTCGATCGCCGACAGTCGCCCGTTCGTTCACTGCTTCCGTGGTCTTGTCGATGGGAACGGATTCCCCGGTGAGGGCGGCTTCCTCCGTTCTCAGGTTCTTTGCGTCAATGAGGCGCAGGTCGGCTGGAATCTTGTCGCCGGATTCGAGCAGCACGACGTCGCCCGGAACGAGATCCTCGCTCGGCACAAAACGAGTCTCGCCACCACGCAGAGTTCTCGCTTCCGCCGACAACATGTTTCGGATCGATTCAAGCGCTTCCTCGGCTTTGCCTTCTTGAATATATCCGAGGAGAGCATTGAGGACGACCACCGCCAATATAATGAAAGCATCGAGCCAGAGGCCGATCATCAGCTTGACGAATCCGGCGGCGAGCAAAACGTAGACGAGTATGTTGTTAAATTGCATGAGGAACCGCATGAATGGTCCTCGTTTCCGGCCCTCGGGTAATTTGTTGGGACCATACGTCTCAAGACGGCTCTCGACTTCGGAGAAGGGCAGGCCGGATTGTAGATTGCTGTCTAACCGTCGCAGCACATCGTTCGCTGCAATTGCATGCCAAGGTATCGAGCCGGGCCCGGGCGTACTGTTTGCTACCGTGGTCATCGGCGTACTCCGTGGTTTGATTTGCACCAGAGTTCGACCAATCGACGTTCGCAGCGGAGCGAAGAGCTCCTCAAACCGTAAATCCGCTGAGAGCTGAGTGTAGATCGTCTTGGAAACGCGAGTAAAGCTGCGCGTCTCAAGCCGGCTCAGTTAGCAAAGGGTGCAGACTCGTTATAGCGGGCTCTTGAGTTGCAATGCAGCAAGGCCGCTGCGTGCGATCACCCAAGTTACTGATAGTTCGTATCCTTTTGAGTGACGAATAAAACACACTGTTTCATGGAGGGCGACCGGCTATCATGTCGCACGGCTGATTGCTGTACCGAGGCTGCGAACCTTATTCCAAACTCGGAGGGGACAGGATGGTCATCGCATCCGATAAGCCAATGGCGCGCAAGGACTATGAGACTGCGCTTCGTACCTTGCAGGTTGAGCTGTGTGCGCTTCAAGATTGGGTTAAGGAAAAAGGTCTCCGCGTGGTCGTGGTTTTTGAAGGCCGCGACGCGGCCGGCAAAGGAGGCACGATCAAGGCTCTCACCGAACGAGTGAGTCCGCGGGTCTTCCGCGTCGTCGCATTACCGGCTCCTTCAGATCGCGAGCGATCGCAAGTCTATATGCAGCGTTTCTTCCGGCACTTTCCGGCAGCCGGCGAAATCGTGATTTTCGATCGTAGCTGGTACAATCGAGCAGGCGTCGAGTACGTCATGGGCTTTTGTACAAAGCAACAACACCAGCGCTTTCTTGAGGTCTGTCCTGAATTTGAACGATATGCCGTGGACGACGGCATCTTGCTCATCAAATTCTGGATGGAGGTGAGCGATGCCGAGCAAAAACGTCGCTTCGAGGCGCGTATCACGGACCCGCTTCGTCAATGGAAGCTGAGCCCCACGGATCTCTGCTCCCGACGCAAATGGTTTGATTACTCCAGAGCGCGCGACATCATGTTCGAGGCGACCGATACCAAGTTTGCGCCCTGGTTTATTGTGCGTTCTGATGACAAGCGTCGTGCGCGACTGAACTGCATCAGCCACCTGCTGGGCGTCATTCCTTACAAGAAGACACGGCGGGAGCTTGTGAAGCTTCCAAAACGGGAGGTTAAGAACGCATACGATGATCAGGCAACACTCGAGGGCCGGCGGTTCGTTGACGAAAAATACTAGCGCAAGAAATGAGAGTGAGACGCGGGGGATATATCTGACGGCACTTCTGTCATTGTTACTCACTACACGTAGCTGAGGGAACGATTCAGCCCGGGAGCCGAAATGTCGACAACGGTCGCAGTCATTGGTGGCGTTGGCCTGTTTCTGCTTGGCATGTCGGTCATGACCGGCGGCCTCAAAGCCATGGCCGGGCCGTCGCTGCGAACGGTGTTGGGCAAAGCTGCCGCTACGCCTTTGTCGGGTGTGTTCTGGGGAGCTTTCGTGACGCTCCTGGTGCAGTCGTCAAGTGCAACGACCATGACCACAATCGGCCTGGTCAGCGCGGGCTTGCTCAATTTTCCTCAAGGTCTCGGTCTCGTATTTGGCGCGAATATAGGAACGACGGGAACGGGGTGGCTGGTTGCGCTCATCGGCGTTCGTGTTTCGCTCACAGCTTTTGCACTGCCGCTCATCTTTATCGGCGCGCTGGTCAAATTATTAGGGCGCGGACGTCTATCCGCCGCGGGCGCAGCTCTTGCCGGCTTCGCTCTCGTGCTTTTTGGACTCACCACTCTGCAGCAGGGCATGGGAGGCCTGGCGGAGCAGTTGCATCCAGCGGACTTGCCTGCCGTTACAGCAGCGGCGGGGGCGGGTTGGTGGTCCGGTATGTTGGGCGTGCTGATCCTGGTGGTTGTCGGGCTCGTCATGACTGCCTTGATGCAGTCCTCGACCGCTGCGATTGCTGTCACGCTGTCCGCCTATCACGCCGGAGCCGTTGGGCTCGACCAGTCATGCGCTCTCATCATTGGGCAGAACATCGGGACGGCAACCAGTTCGGCTCTGGCTGCAATTGGCGCGAGCAGTACGGCCAAACGGTTGGCCGTCGCCTACATCCTGTTCAAACTGATTGCAGCCGTACTCGCTCTGGTGCTCTTCCCGGTTGTCACCCCCATGTTGGTCCGTGCCTCAAACACAATCGATGGCGTGACCCTATTGGCGGCATATCACACGGCCTACAATGTTATCGGCGTGCTTGTGCTTTTGCCGATCATCCAAAAGTTCACCAAATTTGTCGAACGCATCCTGCCGGAGCGCGGTTCGCCACTCACGCGATGTCTGGATCCAGCCGCGCTTGAGATTCCAATCGCGGCGGTGGAGGGGGCGCGACGGACGGTGGCGCGCGCCCTGGAGGCGATATGTAACTCCATTAGCTCGCGGCTTGAGGCGAATAGTGCTGGTGGAGCAGTTCGTCCGGGCGATGTCTTGATCGCGGAAGCAGCCAGCGCTCTTAGCCAAACACAGGTTTTCATGACCGACGTGAGCGGTCCGCCTGAAACAGAGGAGGATCAGCAGCGGCTCACCAGCACCTTGCATGCTCTCGACCACGCCTCTCGGCTTGCAGAGGTCGCGGGCCAAGAGGCCGACATCAGTCCGGGAAAAGGTGGGCTTGAGGACACGCGTGTCGTGCAGCTGTGTGCGGATGCGATGCGAAATGCGGCCTTGATCGCGGCAAAAATTTCCGCGCAAACAGGTGTTCAAGCGACTGCCGATCCGATCAGCTCTTCCCATCGGGAGACAACACATTGGGAGGGAACGGCCGATGGCGCTCTCGTCCAGCTCGAGCAGTCTGCACGGGGGCTGAATGAGGTGCAGCCCGCGTATCGCGCTGCTACGCTGGGAGCCGTCGGGAGTGGAGCCTTGACGGCGGACGAAGCGATTGTCCGTGTTGATACAGCGCGACGCATTGAAGCGATTGCGCACCATGCTTGGCGCTGTGCAGTTCATCTGGTTGGCGATCAGAAATAACGGTGTTCGTGCGTCGAAAAACTCAAAATGACTTCAATTTTTAGCGACTGCCTGAATTGTTGGCGCCGATGCAGCAATTGTGCGCGGTATCAGCGCTGAAGCGGGAATTCCTTGCCGCAACCTTATCGGCGAGAGGGCCAAAACGTCATAGCGCTGAAATGGTTGCCTAGGTACATTCAAATGGGTTCTCGTAACCGAGGAGTGCATGGTGTCTGCTCCTTCCGATGCTTCTCATCACGGCGTTCACGATACTCTTTTGGTTGACTTGGCGCTTCAGGGCGGCGGGTCTCATGGCGCCTTCACGTGGGGGGTGCTCGATCGGTTGCTTGAGGAGCCGTGGCTACGGATTGATGGCATTTCCGGGACCTCCGCGGGCGCAATGAATGCGGTAGTCCTTGCCGACGGATACGCGGCGGGCGGACCGGAAGGCGCACGGGCGGCGCTTGAGCTATTCTGGCAGCGGGTGTCGGATGCCGCGCGGTTCAGCCCTATCCAGCGAGGCCCGCTGGATATGCTCATGGGCCGTTGGACCTTGGATACATCGCCGTTCTTTGTCGCCTTCGATCTGGCGGCGCGTTTGTTCTCGCCTTACGATCTCAATCCGCGAGGCGTTAATCCATTGAGGGAAATCCTTGCGGAGTGTGTGGACTTCGAACGCGTGGCGAAGTCGTCTATCCGCTTGTTCGTTACCGCGACCAACGTTCGCACCGGTCGCGGCCGCGTGTTTCGGAATGCCGAGCTTACCCCTGACGTCTTGCTGGCATCGGCGTGCCTGCCGACGCTGTTTCAAGCCATAGAGATCGACGGCGAAGCCTATTGGGATGGCGGCTACTCGGGTAACCCAACGATCACGCCGCTGGTGCGTGAGTGTCAATCCAAGGATACGCTGCTCGTGGCGGTCAACCCGGTCGAACGCCAGGGCACGCCGCGTTCGGCACGCGAAATCCTCGACCGGCTGAATGAGGTATCGTTTAACGCCACGCTGCTGAAGGAGTTGCGCATGATTGCGCTGCTTCGGCAAGTGGCCGACGCGGGCTCGGGTGAGGGCGCGCTCTGGGCGGGGATGCGTATCCACCTCATCGCGAGCGCGGCTCTCGCCAAGCTCGGAGCGTCTTCAAAGTTCAATGCGGAATGGGATTTTCTGACCATGCTGCATCATGAAGGCCGCAAGAGCGCCGAAGCTTTTTTGGAGACCAGTCGGGGGAGTTTGGGAAAAACGTCTACGCTCAATTTAGACGTTCTTCTGGAGCAGGTCTGAGCCATGGGCCTTCTGGGAATTCTGCTTGCACTCGGGCTCCTGATCTTTCTCGCCTATCGCGGCTGGAGTGTCCTTCTGCTCGCGCCCGCGGCTGCACTGGTTGCTGCGGCCATCTCGCGAGAACCGCTGCTGGCCCACTGGACTCAGACATTCATGACCAGCGCGGCGCAGTTTATCGCGCAATTCTTTCCGCTGTTCCTGTTGGGCGCCCTGTTCGGCAAGCTCATGGATGACAGCGGTTCGGTGACGGCCATCGCGAACTTCATGACGAAAAAATTGGGGCCACGCCGCGCCATCCTTGCGGTCGTGCTCGCAGGTGCATTGGTGACGTATGGCGGCGTTAGCCTGTTTGTTGCTTTCTTCGTGCTCGCGCCGATGGCGCAGGCGCTGTTTCGAGCGGCCGATATCCCGCGTCGGCTAATGCCGGCGGCCATCGCGCTCGGCACCTCGACGTTCACGATGACGGCATTTCCGGGGACACCGGCGATTCAGAACGCGATTCCGATGCCGTTTTTCGGCACCACCCCGTTCGCGGCACCGGGGCTCGGAATTATCGCCTCCGCCATCATGCTGGCCTTTGGCTTGTGGTGGCTCGCCCGCGCCGAGGGCGCAGCGCAGCGTGCCGGTGAAGGGTATGGCGGCGGAACTGATATCATTCCCGATATCGTTGCCGATAACGAGATCATTCGAGAGCGAGCGACGACTGCGCGGGAGTTCGACCCAGCAGAAATTCGTCACGGTCACCACAGTGATGCCGTGGTGCCAATCGGTACGGCTATGTTGCCACTGATCGTTGTCGTTGGCGTCAATCTTTTGATGTCGCTTCTTATTTTGCCACGGCTCGATTTTTCCTTTTTGGCGGAGGAAAGCTGGGGCGGTGTCTCGCTCTCTGCCGTGGCGGGCGTCTGGTCGGTGGTGGTGGCGCTTGCCGCTGCAATCTTGACGCTGATCCTCGTCAACCGTCGGCGGCTGCCGGAGCTGCGCCAAAGCATGGATGCTGGCGCGAACGCGTCTGTCCTGCCGGCATTCAGCGTTGCCAGCCTGGTTGGCTTCGGCGCCGTCGTGGCTGCGCTGCCGGCGTTTGCGACCGTGCGTGACTGGGTTCTCTCGATCGGTGGCGGTCCGTTGGTTTCATTGGCCGTCGCCACCAACGTGCTCGCCGCTCTGACCGGCTCCGCCTCGGGCGGCATGACAATCGCCCTCGATGCGCTCGGCAGCACCTACATGCGTATCGCTGCGGAGCAGGGGATTGATCCTTCATTGATGCACCGCGTGGCGACAATTGGCTCCGGGACGCTCGACAGCCTACCGCACAACGGCGCGGTGGTGACGTTGCTCGCTGTTTGCGGTTGCACACATCGCGAAAGCTATCTGGATATCGTTATGGTGGGAATTGTCAGCGCGCTTATTGCGCTTGCAGCAGTTATTGGTTTGGGCTCAGTATTCGGGTCATTCTGATGCTCGATAAGCCTGCCTACAAAAATGGACTGACTGAGCGCGCGCTCCAACGGAGCTTTTCACATTGATGTCATTTCTGGTTAGAATTCGTTTGGCCGCTTAAACGATTCACATAAACTGGTAGCGTTCAAACGATACGGTCAAATTACAAGCTAGCGAAAGATCCCGTTGCAATTGAAGCAAAATAGGAGATCGACGTTATGACCACGACAACCATACAGACCCCGCAATCGAGCAACATCTGGTGGGTCTTTCTTCTCCAAGGCATCGCAGGAATTCTTCTGGGCTTGATGCTTTTGACGGCGCCCGGCACCACGCTTGTCGCGCTGGTTACGTTTCTCGGCTTCTACTGGATTGTCACCGGCGTTCTTTCACTCGTTCAAATGTTTGTCGATCGGTCCGTGCCATGGATATGGTCACTGCTGATCGGACTTGTCAGCGTCGCTGCCGGCGTTCTGATTGTAAGGCATCCGCTAGTTGCAGCGCTAACCGTGCCGACCGCCATTGTCATTGTTTTCGGCATTGAAGGGTTGATCATCGGCATATTGGAGCTGATTGGCGGTTTTTCAGGCGGCGGGATCGGCTCGTTTATCCGGGGCGTTATCAACCTGCTGATCGGCGTGCTGTTATTGACGGCTCCCATGGCCGCAGCGCTGGCAGTGCCGTTTGTGTTCGCTGTGCTGCTGCTCATACAGGGCGTTTCGCTCATTGCCTTGGCGTTTCGCAGCCGGCGTTGAGCTCGTCCCCGACGCCGTCGTTGCAGCGTATGTGGGTGGCAATGATGGTGTCGCTTCTGTCGCCGACGGCTACTGACCCGCTGGCATTTGTCGGGTCAGTTCATGCCAAGGAACATGCCGTAAGCCGGGTTTCCGGTCTCATCCCAATGCGCATATCCGAGTTCCTTGAGGAATTGCTCGAATGCAGGTCTTTCGTTTCGCGGCACCTGAATGCCCGCAAGCACGCGTCCGAAGTCGGAGCCGTGGTTGCGATAGTGGAAGAGCGAAATATTCCAGTCCGAGTGCAAACCCTCGAGAAATCTGAGGAGCGCACCGGGGCGCTCGGGAAATTCAAAGCGGTAAAGCATCTCATCCATCAAGCCTTCGACGCGGCCGCCAACCATGTAGCGGACGTGAAGCTTGGCCAACTCGTTGTCCGTCATATCGACGACGGTGAGCGCGTGGTTGCGGAGCAGGGCGATGATTTCCTGCTTTTCCGCCTGGCCAGCCTTCAGTGCGACGCCGACGAAGATCTGGGCATTCGCGCCGGGTGCGATGCGATAGTTGAATTCCGTGATGGCGCGATCTCCGAGCAACCGGATGAAAGATCGATAGGAGCCTGGCTTTTCCGGAATGGTCACACCGAGCAAGGCCTCAGATCGCTCGCCGATCTCCGCGCGTTCGGCCACGTGTCGCAGCCGGTCGAAATTCATGTTGGCGCCTGAGGAAATCGCGATGGCCGCGCCGGGGATGTCGAGCTGTCCGACATGTTTGCGCAGCCCCGCGAGCGAGACGGCGCCCGCCGGCTCCGAGATGGCGCGGGTATGATCGAAGATATCTTTGATGGCGGCACAAATTTCGTCGGTTGTGACGGTCACCACCTCGTCGAGCAACGTGCTGCACAGGCGGAACGTTTCATCTCCCGCCTGTCGCACGGCAACGCCATCAGCAAAGATGCCGACCTCATCCAGCGGAACGGGTTGTCCCGCCGCGATGGCCGCCTTCATCGAGGCTGCATCTTCCGGTTCGACACCGATCACGCGAATTTCAGGCCGCAGGAATTTGACGTAGCTCGCAATTCCCGCAGCCAATCCGCCGCCACCGATCGGCACGTAGATGGCAGCGAGCTGACTGGAGTGTTGACGAAGCAACTCAACGCCGATGGTGCCTTGCCCGGCGATCACGTCGGGATCGTCATAGGGATGTACGAAGACGAGATTGTCTTTCTTGCAGAGGTCCAGCGCATGCAGCCGGGCGTCGTCGAAAGTGTCACCGAAGATGATCACTTCGCCGCCGAGACGCTTCACCGCCTTCACCTTGATGGACGGAGTCGTGGTCGGCATGACGATGATGGCACGCACGCCAATCCGCCGCGCGGAATAGGCGACACCTTGCGCATGATTGCCGGCGGAGGCGCAGATGACGCCACGCTGCCTTTCGCTGGCTGAGAGTTTCGCGATCTTGTTGTACGCGCCACGGAGCTTGAAGGAGAAAACGGGCAGCAGGTCCTCGCGTTTCAGGAAAACGTCCCGGCCCAGCCGTTCCGACAGCATGCCCATCCGCTCGAGCGGCGTTTCGGTCGCGACCTCGTAAACGGCTGAGTCGAGGATGCGGCGGACATAGTCGTGCATGTGATTTGTCCCATGGGAGATCGGGAGGGCGCGAAGTCAGCATTCGTAACAGGTTGCCGGGAAGCTTCAACAGTCTCCGGCAAGTCGTGTCAGTCTCACGACAAATTCATGCCCGCTTCCGTCGCGCTGGCGCGCGATCGCGCGAAAAATTTTTATCGGACACGGCATGCGAGCGCGGATGGAACCCCGCAAGCCAATGAAAATTAAGGAATTAATCGGCGAGTTAACCGTTTGTTAACCACGATTGCCTGACTCTCAACTTAACAAATCAGTAACCAAAGAGAGTCGGCAACATGCTTTCACAGGTGGAACCACAACGGCAGTTGGTACGCCTCCGGGGCCGGTCTTACGTTGCGTTCGTGTTCAGCCCCGTTGTGCCGATTGTGGGGTGGCTGGAGCAGATCGACGCAACGATCGCGACGTCACCCGGATTCTTTGTCGGACGGCCCGTTGTCCTCGATCTCTCCGCGCTGTCGCTCAGCCAGGCCGCCATCACGCATCTGGTCACCAGCCTTCACGCCCGAAATATCCGCGTTCTCGGCTTCGAGGGGGTGGATGGGTCCAAGCTCACGCCGGATTTACCGCCGGTGTTGACCAGCGGGCGTCCGGTTGTGATCGAAGCGCCGCAGGAGCAGAAAAAGCCCGACGAGAAGCCGCGGCCAACGTCGCTCTTGCTCGATAGCCCGGTGCGCTCGGGGCAGTCGGTCGTGTTCATGGATGGCGATGTGACGGTGCTGGGCTCGGTCGGCTCGGGAGCAGAGATCGTCGCGGGCGGCTCGATCCACGTGTACGGCACGCTGCGCGGTCGTGCGATGGCAGGCGTCAACGGCAACCCCGGTGCGCGGATTTACTGCCAAAAGATCGAGGCCGAGCTGCTCGCCATCGATGGCTTTTACCGGACTGCAGAAGACATCAACGAAACCGTACGTCATCGGCCCGCCCAGGCGTGGCTCGACGGCGACATGATGCGAATTACCCCGCTGAATTAACCGGCGAAGAAGGAGGTAGGAATGGCCAAAGTTTTGGTCGTGACGTCTGGCAAAGGCGGAGTTGGAAAGACAACGTCCACTGCCGCACTCGGTGCTGCGCTCGCACAATTGGGCGAGAAAGTCGTGGTCGTGGATTTCGATGTCGGTCTGCGCAACCTGGATCTCGTGATGGGCGCCGAACGCCGCGTGGTGTTCGATCTCATCAACGTGGTGCACGGGGTCGCCAAGCTTTCGCAGGCGCTCATCCGCGACAAGCGCCTCGACAATCTGTGGCTGCTTCCCGCGTCGCAGACGAGGGACAAGGATGCGCTGACCGACGAGGGGGTCGGGGCTGTCATCAATGAGCTCCGCGAGAAGTTCGACTGGATTCTCTGCGACAGCCCAGCGGGCATCGAACGCGGTGCAACGATGGCGATGCGCTTTGCCGACGAAGCGGTGATTGTCACCAATCCCGAAGTCTCGTCGGTGCGCGATTCCGATCGCATCATCGGCATGCTCGACTCCAAGACCGTGAAGGCGGAGAAGGGCGAGCAGATCAAGAAGCACATTCTCATTACGCGCTATGACACCTCGCGTGCGGCGCGCGGCGAGATGCTCAATATCGACGACATCCTGGAGATCCTTGCGACGCCGCTGCTCGGCATCATTCCCGAGAGCCAGGACGTTTTGAAAGCGTCCAACGTCGGTTCGCCTGTCACGCTCAACAACGCGGCGAGCGCTCCCGCCAAGGCTTACACCGATGCAGCCCGCCGCCTGATGGGTGAATCCATCGCCATGGTGGTGCCGACCGAACGCAAAGGCTTCATGAACCGACTGCTCGGACGGAGGGCCGCTGCATGAGCATGAATCTGTGGCGGCTCCTCAGCGGCCGTTCGGCGTCCGCGCCGGTTGCACGGGAACGGTTGCAGATTCTTCTCGCGCATGAACGCGGCCTGCGCGGTCAGCCGGATCTCTTGAACATCCTGCGCGAGGAAATCCTTGCGGTGGTCTCGCGCCATGTCGATCTCGATCCGGAAAGAGTTGTGGTCCGTATGGATCGCGGCGAAAGCGTCTCGACGCTTGAAGTCGACATTGAACTTCCGAATGGCGTCGAGCCTCGGCGGTTGGCGGTGGTGGTGTGAGTTCATCGGGTCCCACGTTGGGACGTGAAGGCGGCAGGGAAGTCTGATATAGGGGAGGGATGATGGTTCGTTCCCCTATAGTCCTCGCTTCGGTGCTGCTGGCTGTGCTCGTTTCGTTGGCGCCCATGCCAGCTTTCGCCGCACCGAAAGAGCCGCCTGGCGGCAAAACCCCACGCCAGCGTGTAACCACGCCACCTGATCGGCCGATTGCCAAGCCGCGTCAGGCGACATCATGTGCGCAGTTCGGGGCGGGCTTTGTACGCGCTCCCGGCTCCGATACTTGTGTTCGTATCGGCGGCGGGATCGACGTTGGTGTCGGCACGAGTCAATAAAAGCCCAGCGGGCTGGCCGTTGCGATGTGAGTTCCATGATCGCGCGCTGGGAGGTGAAAGCCCCCCGTAAAGTCTGATATAAGGGAGGGATGATGCATCGCTCCTTTATCTTGATTGCTGTGTTGCCGGTTGCGGCCGTGGCGTTGACGTCTATGTCTGCTGCTGCTGCGCCGAAAGAGCCGCGTGATGGCAAAGTCACGCGCCACCGGACACAAGTTCAGAAACCGATCATACGGCCACACCGGGAAACGTCATGTGCGCAGTTTGGTGCAGGATTCACGCGTCTTCCCGGTTCGGACAATTGCGTCCGTTTCAATGGCGGCGTCGGGATGGGCGTCGGCGCGGTGCCTTAAGTACCAAGCTGTCTGATTTGACCATGCCTTAGCGGTCGCTACCTTACGACTGCTCTTCAATCGCGTATGCGTACGCCTTCCAGCAGAATATCGACAAGCCGCTTGGCGTTACGCTTCCAGTTTGGTCCGGCATTGATGTTGGCAACGCCGGCCAACGAGCGCAGCAGATCGAGCGGATCGATCGTCAAGTGAATCTCTCCGCTTTTCACCGCGCGCGCGATCAATTTTTCAAACGCCTCTTTCGCGTGCGAACTCGAGGCGGAATAGAGATCGGACGTTCCGCCGACGATCGAATTGAGCGCTTCGGACATCCCCTGTTTGGTGCCGATGAAGTCCACGAACAGCAGCATCCACGCACGCAGCGCCGGGAGGGGATCGTGCGTCTTGGCAAGCTCGGTGGCCGCTCCGACGAGTTGTTCGCTCTCCTGGCGATACACTGCTTCGATCAACGCATCGCGTGTGGGGAAGTGACGATAGAGCGTACCGATTCCGACATTGGCTGCACGCGCGATCTCTTCAAGACTCGCGCCTGATCCTTTCTCGGAAAATGCCAGCTTGGCCTTTTCCAGAAGGCGGGTCCGGTTGCGCAGGGAATCCGTGCGGGGCTTGCGCTCGGCCATTTAGAATTATTCCTCTTGAAAAACGGAGGATGCCTCCGTATTTAATCGGAGGCGTCCTCCGGATGTGTAGCGTGCCGATGGCTCATTGTCCATCAGCCGCCGGAGGTGCGCGCGTGATTATCTGATTTGAACCAAGGACTTGAGCATGACGAAGAAGCGCTGGTTGATTACCGGGATCAGTACCGGATTCGGACGCGTGATGGCTGAGCAGTTATTGGCCAGGGGCGACGATGTCGCAGGCACGGTGCGGGACCTGTCGGCGGTTGACGGTTTGAAAGCCCAGTATGGCGATCGGCTGTGGTTGGCCGAGCTTGATCTCACCAACACAGCCTCGATCCGCGGCGTGGTCGATCGTGCGTGGTCCGCGTTTGGCCGCATCGATGTCGTCGTCAGCAACGCGGGCTATGGTCTCATGGGCGCGGCCGAAGAGTTGACCGACGAGCTCATCGAGCATCAGATCGACACCAACCTGCTCGGATCGATCCAGCTGATCCGCGCCGCGCTTCCGCATTTGCGGGCCCAGGGTGGTGGACGCATCCTTCAGCTGTCCAGCATGGGCGGACAGGTCACCTTTCCAGGTGGTTCGCTTTATCACGCGACCAAGTGGGGCATCGAAGGATTCATCGAAGCCGTGGCGCAGGAGGTTGCGGTCTTCAACATCGGCTGCACGCTCGTCGAACCCGGCGGCGCGCGGACGGATTTTCGCTATCGCAGTGCCCGGGTGGCGCCGATGCTGGAATCTTATGACGTGTCACCGTCGCGGATGGTCAATCGCATTCTCACGGACAGGACTCATCAATCGCCCGGCGATCCAGCGAAGATGGTCGATGCGATGATCGCCAGTGTCGAGCAAAATCCGGCGCCGCGCCGCATCGCGCTTGGCGGCGATGCCTACCAGATGATGCATGCGCAACTCTCAGTGCGGCTGGCGGCGTTGGAAGCGCAACGCGAACTGGCGTTCTCGACAGACTTTGCCGATGGCCCGGACAACGACCAGAAATCGCGTTGGTTCGAAGAGGCGGAATAGCGCTGGGATAGGCGCGCACGAAGAGGCGCAGCCGCCGATCGGGCGGACGCGTCTCTGTATCGTCATTGAAGCATGTTGGAATATGATTGAATCGGACTGATTTTCGGGACTTGAGTTTCTAATCGCGAGGGCGAAATGAAAACACAATCGTCGAATGCCCAAGTCAACGAATTACCTGCGAGTTTCTGTGACATCGTTCTCAAGGGCGGCATTACAAGCGGGGTCGTTTACCCGCTCGCGCTTGTTGAGCTGTCCAAGAAATTCCGTTTTTCCAATATCGGCGGGACATCGGCCGGTGCCATTGCCGCCGCTGCGGCGGCAGCAGCGGAGTATGGCAGATCCGTTCCCGGCGCAGGTTTTGAACGGCTTGAGACAATTCCGAGTGAAATAGGGCCGAAGCTGCTGTCGCTGTTTCAACCAGCGCCGCCACTCCAACCGCTGTTTGGCATCTTTATCGCGTTGCTCTCCGCAAAAAGCAGCCTCGGTCGATGGGGTGGCGTACTGGCAGCTGCGGTAACCGGGTATCCGTTCGCGGCCATCGTCGGCGCAGCGCCTGGTGCACTTCTCGCAGCAATTGCCTGGCTAGGCTTCGCGAGCGCGGGATTCCTTGTCTGCGGTGTGATCCTCGGCATCGGAGGGCTCGTCGCCGCCGTTTCCTATCGTCTCGTCGCAGCGATCCGCGACGACTTGCCTGTGAATGATTTCGGACTGTGTCCTGGACTTCGCCAAGGGAACACGAAGGACGAAGGATTTACCGATTGGCTGGCACGGCTGATCGATGAAACGGCTGGTGTTGCCGATCGAAAGGTACCGCTCTCGTTCGGCGATTTGTTGGCGCCTCCGGGTGACCGTCCGCCGATCAAGCTTGCGATGATGACGACCAGTCTTATGGAGCGTCGTCCTTACACGATGCCGTTTTCACACCCGCGAGCATTTCTATTCAAGCGAAGTGAATGGGCGAATCTCTTTCCTGAATACGTCATGACTTATCTCGTCGATAACTGTGAGCGCTTCGAGCCGGCATCAGGTGAGGCGGGAGACTATTACTATTTTCCCGACGCTAGCCACCTTCCGTTGACCGTCGCTGCGCGGATGAGCCTGAGTTTTCCCGGGCTGATCTGTGCAGTACCGCTGTGGCGTCGAGACTTTACCTTTGCCACCGAGGAAGAGCAGAACACCCTGCGGCGCTGTCTATTCAGTGATGGTGGCCTGTCGAGCAATTTTCCCATTCACTTTTTTGACCGGTTGCTTCCCAACACTCCGACCTTCGCAATATCGCTCGATCGATATGACGAAAAGCGGGATCGTGGAGATGGCCGCGTCTGGCTTCCCGCGAAGGCCATCAGCGGCATCAATATTCCGCTCGAACCGATTGAGGGAATACTCGGATTTCTGATGCGGCTGATCGATTCAGTCAAGGACTGGCAGGACAATCTGCAGAGCACCTTGCCGGGATATCGAGAGCGAATTGTCCATATCGGTCTCGTGCCGAATGAGGGTGGCCTCAATCTCGCCATGAGTGATGACACAATCAAGCAGCTTGCTGAGTATGGGCGAGATGCGGGAGACATTCTGTGCACCTCCTTTGACTTGGATGACCATCGCTGGCGCCGATTTCTAGTGGCAATGGCGCGTATGGAAGAGACGCTGGAGGAAGTCGTCACGGCCTATGAGACGTTACCGGGAAAACCCGAAGGCTTTGACGCGTTTCTGAAACGTTACGCCGAGGATCCGTCCTCATATCGTCAGGACAGCAAGGCGCGTCTTGAAGTGTTGCTTGATCGTGCACGCGATCTTGCGCTCATGGGAGAGGAATGGCGGGAACGCCCGCTGATCCGGGAGGGCAACATCCCCAAGCCGGATACGGATCTCCGGATCACGCCAAAACCTTGATTGGTGGAGCAAGTCGCGAGTTCGTCGTTACAACCTATGAATTTGGCAACGCCGTTACATGTTAACGGCATTACTTTCCTGTAAACCGTGCTGGGCGTTTGTCGCGGTTGCTTTCAAAGCCTTCGCGGAAATCGTCACTTGCCATGATGTTTTCAACCACGCGCATGGCGTGGCTTGCCCGTTCCATGGGGCTGCTTGGAATGATTTCGCCCGCGAACATCTTGAACATCTCAAGTACCAGAGGTGCGTTGTCGGCAAGGCGCCGTGCATAGGCTCTCGCGGCGGACATGAGTTCGTCCTCGGGAACGATCTTGTTGACGAGCCCGACCTGATGGGCGCGCTCGACCGAGAACTCTTCGCCAAGCAGCATGATTTCCATCGCGACTTTGTGGGGAATGCGGGCCGCCAGTCCCGCAATCAAGCCGCCGGCAAAGCCGATCTTAGCTTCGGGATACATGAAGCGTGTGGTGGTTGTTGCGATACAGAGATCGCACATCTGCACCAGCGTCAGCGCGCCGCCGATGCACCATCCGTTGACGGCGGCAATGATCGGCTTTCTCACCTCGATATCAAAGCCCGGCGTGAAACGTCGGTAGTCCGGGATCGAAGATGAATTCAGATCTTTTCCCACCGAAAACGCCTTCTGGCCGGCGCCGGTGAGAATTGCCACGCGGTCACTGCTCGCATTGAAGCGGCGCCAGGCGTCAGCCAGGGCGAGTTCGGTGGCTTCATCAATGGAGTTCAGTTTGGCAGGGCGGTTCAATGTGATCGTGCAGATGTCGTCTGCGCTTTCGTAGAGAACTGGATCGCTCATCACGTCAAACCTTTCGCAGTTTCCAGCAGTTTGTTCTTGAGCACCTTGCCGTTGGGCGCAAGCGGCAGGGCTGGGAGAACGATGATCTCGTTTGGATATTTGTAAGCTGACAGCGCGTTGCGCAGATGCCGTTCAAGGTCATCGGGCAAGGCGGTCAATGGCTGTACGAGCTCGACGAAGGCAACGACGTCTTCGTTGTTGCCCTCTGCCTTTCGGCCGATGACCGCCGAATGCGCAATGCCGGGATGGCGATTGAGGATCGTCTCGACTTCAAGCGGATTGACCTTGAATCCAGAACGGATGATGACGTCCTTCTTTCGTCCGACAATGTAAATCCGGCCGTCCGGCGACCGTCGTGCGAGATCCTGTGTGTTTAGCCAGCCGTCGACGGTGAGAACCTTCTCGGTCATCTCCGGGTTGCGGAAATAGCCGCGCATGACATTCGGCCCGAGCGCCCACAATTCGCCGACAGTATCATCCGCCACGGCATGGCCGTTATCGTCGAGAATTCTCAATTCCATGCCGGGGAGTGGACGGCCCACAGAATCATCGTCATAGGTTTCGTCAAAGCGAGTCCAGCAGATGGATGCGGCCTCGGTGAGTCCGTAGCCGTTCTGAAGTACGACGCCAAAAAGTCGCTCGGTGTTTCGTTTGACCGTCGTGTCAATGGGCGCTCCGCCAGCGCCCATGAACCTCATTCGGGCTGCGAGCTGCCATTTGTCGAGGTGAGCCTGTTCAGTCAGTTTGGCGAACATGGCGGTCGCGCCCTGCAGCACGGTGATGCCGAGCGCGTTGATGTCGGCAAGGCACTCTCTGGCGGAAAATCTCGGGCGCAGATGGACATGGGCTCCGGAATGCAGTGATCCCAGCAGAACGGAGGCGAGGCCCATGACATGGGTGATGGGAAGGACGCAGTAGACTTTGTCGCTGGACGCAATCTCGCGCAGCTCGCCCATCATCGATGCGATGAAGCACAGGTTGCCATGGGTGAGCATGACGCCTTTGGGTGTACCGGTTGTGCCGGTCGTGTAGATGAAGGCGGCCAATCCCGTATCTTGGTCGGAAGCTGAGCTGCCTTTGGGGCTTTCTGCGCTGACGGCAAAGTCACCGATCACGGCGTCTGAACGAATGTCAGCGTTCGCCTGTTCGGCGTGCTTTCTGGCATCGGTCGAATGGGCGAGGACGAAGATCGCGCGCTTCGGCTGGCAGTGCGTCGTGATGGCATCGATCTCGAGGGGCGCGCGCCGTGCATTCTCGAGCACGATCGTTGCGCCTGCATGCGATCCGGCGAGGATCAGGACCGCGAGCGCTACGCTGTTTTCTCCGATCATCATCACGCGGTCGCCTGGAACGATGCCGAGCGACCTTAAATAGTCGGCAAGCCGTGTGACCTCGCACTGCAAATCGGAATAGCTGAGCGAGAGTGAGTGATCGGTGACGGCGGGTGCATTACCCTGCGTCGCAGCCTGTCTGAAAATGGGGGTGACGATATCCATCGTGCGCGCGGTCTCCTGATGAATTGACGCCCGGTTCGCGCAGCGCGGACCGGAAGCAAGCGCGCTGGCTTCCGGTCGCTCTGGTCAATTCATGCTAAAGCGTTTTCTACCGGTTCGCGTGAAGAAAACGCGTCAACACAAGAATATAGCTTCGGTTCTGATTCAATCAGAACCGAATGTGCTCTAGTTATCGATCTTGATATTGGCCTTCTTGACGAGGTCGCTCCATTTCGCCAACTCTTTATCGATAAAGGCGGAAAATTTGTCGCCACAAGCGACGTCAGTGTCGCCGCCGAATTCGAGCATTTTCGCCTGGATATCCTTGTCCGCGAATATTTCGGCGATGTTCTTGTCAAGCATGTCGATGACCGGCTTCGGTGTTCCTTTCGGAACCCAAAGCCCGTACCACGATGTGACCGCGTAACCCGGAACGCCAGCTTCGGCCACGGTCGGCACGTCCGGTGCTGCGGTCGATCGCTTCGGCGAACTCACAGCGAGCGCGCGCAATTTTCCGCCCTTGATCAGGGGAAGCGAGGCGTTGTCGAACATCATCGTCACGCGGCCGCCCATCAGATCGACCTGCGCCGGGCCGCTGCCTTTATAAGGAACGTGCAGCATGTCGGTGCCGGTCATGACCTTGAAAAGCTCGCCGGACAAATGAGGGCTCGCGCCGGCTCCTGACGACGCGAACGAAAACTTTCCGGGAGCTGCTTTCGCGGCAGCGACGAGATCGGCCACGGATTTGTAGGGCGACTCGGCGCTAACCACCAAAAAGTTGGGGATCGAGATGACCTGACACAACGGCACCAAGTCACGTTTGAGGTCGTAGGGGACGTGTGTGTAAACCGCCGGGATCGTGGTATTCGCAACGGATCCCATCAGGATAGTGTATCCGTCGCCGGGTGACTTCGCCACAACGTCAGAGCCGATCATGCCGGCGGCGCCCGGACGGTTGTCGACAATGAACGGCTGTCCAAGACGGGCATTCAGCTTGTTGGCGATGACGCGGGCGACAACGTCTGTCGTTCCGCCGGGAGTATAGGGAACGACGATCCGGACCACATGATCCGGGTATTTATCTTGGGCGATCGCAGGACCAGAAAGACTGAACGCCAGTAGGGCCGAGGCGACCCAGCAGTGCTTCAACATCATTGTTTCCCACCTAGTTTTGTTTTTTGTCATTGAACTTTGTCGTGCGTCCCTTTTCAGGATCTTTTGTATTGGAGTAATCCGCCCGTCACCTTGGGCGGATGTTTTAGAATTGCTTCTTCGACCGGATCGATGCCCCATCCCGGACGATCGGGAATGACGAGATGTCCATTCTCGAATTCGGGCTCGTGGCTGAACAGCTCCTTGTCCCAGGCGAGGCGGTCGATATCGACCTCCATGATGCGAAGATTGGGGACGGCCGCTGCGAAGTGCGCGTTCATCATCGTGCACAGATGGCCATAGAAGTTGTGCGGAGCGACGTTCACCTCATGAGCTTCGGCGAGTGCTGCAATCTTCATGGATTGCCAAGCGCCGTTCCACGGCACGTCGACAATAGCAACGTCCATGGCCTGTTCCTGGAAATAGGGCAGGAACTGACGCAGGCCGATCAGCGTTTCGCACGAGCTGATGGGAAGGCGGCTGTGCTGCCGGATATAGCCGAGTGCTTTCGGGCTGTGAGTATCGATCTCGACCCAGAACATGTCCATGTCCTCGAGCGCGCGCAGGATTTTGAGATAGCCCTCGGTCTTGGCGTTGAAGTTGAGGTCGAGCAAGATGTCGACGTCAGGCCCAGCTCCGTCGCGCAGCGCCTGCAGGTGGCTTTTCAGATTGCGGATGACCGCACGATCGACGTTCAGTTCGGGATAGAACGGAACACCAAATCCGGGGCGCCATGCGCGCACTGGGCCGTCGTCATGGATGAAGATGTTGGTTTTGCAGGCCGTGAAGCCGCGGGCGCGGACTTCAGCTCCAATATTCTTGACCCCTTCCAGATCGGTGATGGCGGGCGGAAAAAACTGCGGGTGGTTGATCCGCCATGATGGCGCATGCGACCAATACACACGAACACGGTCACGAATCTTGCCGCCGAGCAGTTCGTAGCAAGGGACGCCGAGAGTCTTGGCCTTGGCGTCGAGGAGCGCGTTTTCAATTGCACCGATGCCTTGGCCGATAATGCCACCTGCCGCGGCGGGACGCGTGAGCGCGGAGGCCTCCGCGAAGAAGCGTTCATGATTGCGGATATCCTGGCCGATCAGGCGCTGGCCGAGTTGTTCGATGACGGAGGTGACACCAGGCGAGCCGAAACCTTCATCGAACTCACTCCATCCGACAACACCATCATCCGTGGTGATCTTGACGAAACGGTAGTTTCGCCAGCCGGCATCACATCGAAGGGTTTTGATTTCAGCGACCTTCATCGGTCGAGCTCCTTTTACATATTTGGTTGTCTCGATGGCGTCAGACGACCTGATTGCGAAGTTGCGTTTCGCCGCGCGCAAGCCGCCCGAGATTCTCGGTCAGAATATCGATGACGCGGATTTCATAGCTTCGTGTCTCGCCGCCGCTGTGGGGTGTGATGATCGCGTTCTTGAAATCCCAGAGGGGAGATGACGCTGGAAGCGGCTCTTCATGAAAGCAGTCGAGGCCTGCGCCCGCGATGATGTCATCAGCAAGCGCCTCAATGAGCGCAGCCTCATCGACGACACGGCCACGTGAAACGTTGATGAGGAACGCGTTGCGCTTCATTGCCTTTAATTGTCGGCCACCGATCAGGTTTTGGGTATCTGGAGTCAAGGGGCAGGCGAGCACCACAACGTCGACCTCGGGCAGGATCTGACTGAGGCGATCAATCGTCCGGATGGAATCGATGCCCTGAGGTGCGCGCCCGGACCGGTTTACGCCGATAACCCGCATACCTAGCGCTTTGGACAGCACGGCAATGCGCTGGCCGATTTCGCCAAGCCCAACAATGGCAATCGTTTTGCCACTGAGTTCTTGTTCGCGCACATTCGGATCGCTGATCATCGGACGCCAGAGATGCTCGCGCTGCCGATCGCGGGCGAAATGAAGATGGCGGCTCAGTGACAGCAACAGGCCGATGGCATGCTCGGCGACGGCTCCGGCGTTGGCACCCTGAGCGCTCGCAAGGCGAATACCGCGGGCGGCGAGGCGGGCGCGGTCGAACTGCTCCGTGCCTGCGCTGACAGCTTGAACAAATTTGAGACGTTCGGCGCGCTCGATCCATTCATTGCGCCAGAAGCGGGAAACAACCAGCACATCAGCGTCGTGCAGCTTTGCTTCGACGTCGTCGATGCTGCGCACCTCGATATAACGCTCTCGATTGCCGCGCGCCTTGAAGGCGTCGCCAAGTTGATACGCTACGTGACCGAAAAGAATAGTCGGTTCAACAAGCATTCGCTTCCCACCTCGTCTGGCCTCTTCTGGGCCTCACTCACTTATTGACGACGAAAGCCCTGTCTGTCTATCCTAAATGTTGGATAGGTGTTCCAAATATTAGAACGAGATGGAAAAGACTTTTCTCAAAGGCATGAAAATGCTCCAGGCTCTCGCCTCGTCCGAGGGCCCGCGTGGAGTCAGCGATCTCGCGCGCGAGTTGGGTCTGACCAAGAGCAATTCTCATCGTCTCCTGAAGACGCTGGTGTCGTGCGGCTTTGCGCAGTCCACTGGTGACAGCGGGAAATACTCCGCGACGCTGAAGCTGTGGGAGCTTGGCTCTCAGGTGCTGGCGAAGGTCGATATCAAGAACGTCTCGGGCGCATTCTTGCAGACGCTGGCGGATAAGACCGGCGAGACGGTGCATCTGTCGGTATTCATTGAAGACGTCATCATCTACATCGACAAGATCGACAGTCCTCAACCTGTGAGAGCTTACAGCCAGATCGGGAAGAGTGCGCCGGCTTATTGTGTGGCGACCGGCAAGGTCCTTCTCGCGTATCAGAGCGAAGAGGTAATTGCTGGTGTGTGCAAATCCCTCGAGCAGCATACCTCGCGCACCATCACAGACCCCGAAGAACTGAAGCGCGAACTCGCGCGCATTCGGCAGGTCGGCTACGCGATCAATCGCGGTGAATGGCGTGAGGGTGTTTGCGGAGTGGGAGCGCCTATCCGCGACTCGTCAGGGCAGGTTGTGGGTGCAGTGGGGATATCCGGACCGGCCACCCGTATGAAGCCGACATTTATGCGCGATCAGGCACCTGAGGTGATCGGGGTTGCGAACTCCATCTCGCGGGCGCTTGGGTATTCAGGCGACGCTTACTCATCCCGCAAAACAGCTTAAGTCCAGATCATCATAGGTCAATCAATGAACGGTCCTCTCACCGGAATACGTGTTTTGGAATTCGCGCAGATCGCAGCGGGCCCCTTTGCGGGGAGCCTGTTTGCCGACCTTGGCGCTGACGTGGTCAAGGTCGAGCGACCGGATGGCGGCGACGGGATGCGCAACTGGCCGCCGGCCATCAAGGGCGAGGGTGGCGAGCCCGTCAGCGGCAATTTCACGTCGGTGAATCGCAACAAGCGCAGCATTACCATCGATGTGAAGAACCCGGAGGACATGAAGCGGTTTTATGCGTTGGTTGCCACTGCCGATCTCTTTGTCGAGAACTATCGCCCCGGCGTGCCGAAACGGCTCGGCCTTGGCTATGAAGAGCTTCGCAAGCACAATCCGCGCATCGTTTACTGTTCGATCTCTGGATATGGCCAGACCGGTCCTTACGCCCAGAAGGGCGCGTTCGATGTGACGGTACAGGCCATGAGCGGCGTGATGAGTGTCACAGGAGAGGAGAGCGGGGCGCCGGTCAAATGCGGTGTCCCCATTGGTGACTTCGGCGCGGGGCTCTATGCGGCGTTTACGTCGTTGGCCGCGATCATGAAGGCACGAGAGACCGGACAGGGCGCTTATATCGACTGCTCGATGCTCGGTTCGTTGATTGGCATGGCGGCGCTGCAGACCAGTGAATTTTTCGGCACCGGCATCGCGCCAAAGCGGCTCGGGGCGGCGCATCCGCGCAACGCTCCCTATCAGGGCTTTGATGCGAAAGACCGGCCGTTCACGGTAGCCGCCGGCAACGACAAGCTGTGGCGTGATTTCTGCGATGTGGTCGGTCGGCCGGATCTCCCGGACGATCCCCGGTTCGTCACGCAGCTCGATCGCGCGCGAAACCAGAAAGAACTCTCTGCGATTGTGCAGCCGATCTTTCTGACGCGGAATGCGGATGAGTGGGTTGCAGCGCTCGACGCCAAAGGCATCCCCTGTGCGCCCGTGCTGGACTATCGTGAAATTCTCTCGAATGAACAGGTCGAACATCTGGGCCTCGTGCATTCGATCAAAGTGTCGAATGGCGCGACGACCAAGACCGTCGGATTTCCGGTCAAGATCTCGGATTTTGA
Organism: Bradyrhizobium sp. SYSU BS000235; assembly: GCF_049747295.1. Lineage (NCBI taxonomy): Bacteria > Pseudomonadati > Pseudomonadota > Alphaproteobacteria > Hyphomicrobiales > Nitrobacteraceae > Bradyrhizobium > Bradyrhizobium sp. SYSU BS000235. Next base: position 132,234 of record NZ_JBMHJM010000001.1, on the reverse strand, counting down.
CTACCAGATCACAAAGGCACCGCCCGGTCTTGGCGAGCACAATGAAGAGGTTTTCAAGGAATGGACCACGCGCGCAAAGAGTACGTGATTGCATCGCCGCTTGTTGAGGGTGTCCGCTTCCTGACGCTCGACCGGGCCGACAAAGCCAATTCGCTGAGCGCTGACCTTGTCGATCAGCTGCTTGGCTGGATCGAACAAGCGGAGAATGAAGATTGCCGCGCTGTGGTCATTGCCGCGAACGGCAAAGCCTTTTGCGGCGGTTTTGACTTCACCGGCTATGAAACCGCGTCCCACGGCGATCTGCTGCTGCGTTTCACGCGCATCGAACAGCTTTTGCAACGGCTGCGGCAATCATCGTTTGTCAGCATCGCGCTCGTACAGGGGGCGGCGATGGGGGCAGGGGCCGATATTGCCGCGTCCTGCACCTACAGGGTCGGATCCGATATGGCGAAATTCCGCTTCCCCGGCTTTCGGTTTGGCGTCGCACTGGGGACGAGCCATCTGGCCCGACTGGTCGGGACACAGACCGCGCGGGATATTTTGCTGAACAATACGACGATCGATGCGAACACTGCGCTTGAGATCGGACTTTTGACCGATTTGGTAGAGCCGGATGCTCTGCGTATCAAGGCCGACGAGATCATCGCGCAGATCGGGCACCTCGATAAGACCGTGCGCAATCGCATTCTGCATCTGACGTCGCCGCAGAACAACGATACCGATCTGGCTGAGCTTGTTCGCTCGGTCAGCGCGCCGGGATTGCATGAGCGGATTGCACGCTATCGCGCCGGGCATTGAGTGTGGAGTGCGAGACGCGAACCGTTGTTAAGCAGGCGCGGACGGATCACCACTCTCCAGGCCGCCAATCCAAGGCCATTCTCTGACCTTCGAGAATCTGATCGGGTGTCATTTTCGACGACACGGCATCCCGAAGCCGGAGAAAGAAATCCCGCTCCCGTCGTGACGCGCGTCCCGCTGCGAGATTGAGCCATTTATAGGCGAGGACGAAGTCCTGTGGGACGCCATGGCCTTTGTCGTACATCAAGCCAAGCCGGCTTTGCGCGAAAGGATCGCCCTGCCTGGCACCGTCTATATAAAGAGAGGCGGCGGCATCATAGGCCTGGGGAACACCAAGGCCATTTTCATACATGAAGCCGAGACGACCTTGTGCTTCTCGATTTCCACGTCGCGCGGCGTGGGACAGGGCCTTTGCCGCGCGAACATAGTCACGTCTGGCATAGGCGGCATTGCTGCGTGCGAGATCGCCGGCATGTGCAATACCGATCGTCGCCGCACTCAAGAACGACAGGGCGATCCAGCTGACCAGCACTCGTAGCGAGATCAATTTTCGGCCTGTGCGCTCTGCCGAATTCCAGGCTCCTACCATCAATCCGCCCTCGGGCCGTGGGGGTGGTTCACGAGGCTTGCGCCGATGTTGCCGCGCAGCTTTGAGCGGAGCTCTTCCGCCACAAAGTGGGCATCCGTGCTGTCACGAATAATCTGCGGCCGGATAAAAATGATCAGTTCGGTGCGCGTGGTCTTCTTGTCCTGATGGCCAAAGCCATCGCCCAAACCTGGAATCTGGTCGAGCAGCGGAATACCGTTCCGCCCGCCGTCCTGCTGCTCGCTGATCAATCCCGCCAGAAGCACGGTCTGGCCGGTCGCAACCGAGATCGAGCTCTTGACCCGTCGTTCCGAAACCGTCGGTGTCAGACTGTTGGCGCTTGCCGGCAAGACATTGCTGATTTCCTGCTCAACGTCGAGCCTGACGTTGCCGTTCGCGCTGATACGGGGGGCAACGCGAAGAATGATACCGGTGTTGCGATAGTCGATGGTGTTGACGACCGTATTGTTCGTCGTCAGGACAGTCGCGCTACCGGTGGAGACCGGAACGACGTCGCCGACCTGAAGGGTCGCCGGCTGATTGTTGATGACGACAAGCGAGGGGTTCGACAACACCTTGACGCTGGTGACCGCGTGCAGAGCATCGAGAATGACGCTTGGCTGCGTCTCGGAGCCGATCAGGAAATTAAAGCCGGGAAATGCGCGGTTGATGAAGGCGTTGGTGACGGATCCCGCGACGGAAGCCGCGCCGGTGACTGGGTCCGTGGTGGTGGCCGGCGCGGTGGCCGCCTGGGTGTTGAGGATTGAGCCGGTGTTCGGCTTGAGACCGAGGTTGTGGCTCGTCAGGTAGGTCTGTACGCCGTAGCTGAGTTCATCGGTCAGAGTCACTTCCGCGATGGTGGCGTCAATTGCAACCTGCAGCTGGGGCTGGTCGACCTGACGTAACGTTGCCTCGATGACCTGATAGTTTTGCTGATCCGCATAGATCAGCAGGGTGTTGTTCACCGTGTCCGGCGTGATGCGCACGCCTTGCAGCGCGGGCGGGCCGTTTGACCCCGATGCTTTACTATCGAGCGCACCGCCGCCATTGGGGGAGGCGTTTGCGGTTAAAGAGGGAGCCGCCGCTGATCCGCCAAAGCCCTGCGTGGTGTTGCCGGTGCCCGATTGTCCGCGATTAGCAAAGCCACTTTGCGAAGACGAATTGCCGTTCAGTGACAGTCGGTCGGCGCTGCTGGTGTTGGATGTGCCGGATCCCGGTGCGATCTGATTGTCGGCGTTATCGAGCGAGGAAGAGGACGAACCGCCGAGGAACATGTCCGTCAGCACCCGCGCCATCTGGCGCGCGTCACCGTACTTGATCTGGTAGACGTGGACGCTGGTTCGCGCCGTATCAGCGCGATCAAGCCGCTTGATCCAGGTCGAAGCGGTGTGCAGCAGCGCCGGCTTTTTGGTGACGACCATCACCGCGTTCAAGCGGGCAATGGGCTGAAACTTGATGACGTTCTGGCTGAGGCCATTCTCGCCGGAGTCGACGATTTTCTCGAGCTCCGTGATGATGGTTTCAGGGCTGCTGCTGTTGATCGGGTAGATTCCGACTGATTGGCCGCGCATCCAGTCGACGTCGAAGCTCATGGCGGTGTCCACGGCTGTTCGTCGTTCTGCTCCGCTTCCCTGGATCAGGAGGATGTTGCGCGTTGAATCGGCCCGCACCGTTCCCGGCTTGGTTGCGAAACTGTCCATCAGCTTAAGAAGGGTCTGCGCTGAAACGTATTGCAGCGGCACCACGGAGATGCCGTAGCCGGGCTCGGGGCTTGCCGCAGCCGCATCGACACGACCCGCCCCGATCGCATCCCCCAGCGGTGTCAGGCGATATCCCGCCGTGTCGCGCACCAGAACAACGCCACTGAGGCGCAGGGCGTTCTCAAGCACAAATATAATGTCAGATTTGGGAACGGGCCTGACCGAGACCAGACTAACCGTGCCTTGAACACGGGGGTCGATGGTGTAGCCGGTCCCCATAATGTCGCCGAGCACGACCTTGGCGACTGTCGCGACAGGCGTGTTTTCAAAGTTCAGATCGAAGCCGTTGCCATTTGCCACCGGCTGGGGCCGTTCTTCGGAAACGTCGGTGACAGCTGCACCTTCGAACTCTGCCGATCGGCTCGGTTGAGCAGGTCGAGCTTGCGCGATGCCCACCTGTTGCGGCTGACGCGGAAGGATGTCGATTGATCGGACCTTGTCGAGAACATCGATGTCCGTGCTGTTCGAGGTGACGATTGCAGAATTGCATGATGTCAGGAATACAACCGACATCAGCATCAACGCAGTATGTGCAATGCGTGCAATCGTCGGGTACCGGTTTGAGCGACCGACGCGTACCATTTTTCCGCCATTCTTACTGGAAGTGCAACGAATTGATCGCTTGCGATAATTCGTCGAACGAACGGAATGTTTAGCGATCAAACATGACAGTAATAATTTTCAAAAAAAGATCGGCAGCCACATTTTGATATGTACGAACAATCTTTCATGGTGGCGAAGCTGACATCGATCCATTTCATCGTAATGCGATCAAAAACTGTTGTTGCGGGTGTTTTGCCAAACGTCCTCTCGGATGTTTCGTACAGGTGTCACACTTCGGAGGAATAAACACACCCCTGTCCTGCGATGACAGAGAGCTTGTCGGCGGTGCACAAATTCCTGACAGCTCGCGATGAAGAAGCGTTTTGTCTGGAAAGACACGATGACCAGCGGCGAGTCTTTGCAGTTCATTGAACATCTGCGCCAGGCCAATCATCTGGCTGCCGCTGACGTCGAGGCTAATGTCACTGGGCATGGCGGCAATGGCGGTGCTGCAAGCAAGTTGTGGGATTTGACGAATCTCTCGCCTAACGATTTCGCGGATCAGGCTGCACAATTCTTTGGCGTACGGCGTATTCCGCTGCCGGAAATGCTGGGGGCAACTTCCCTCACTGAGTTGTTTTCGTCCCGTTTCCTGCGGGACATGTATGTGTTCCCGTATCGTACTGCGGAAGGAATGCCGCGAATTGTAGTTGCCGATCCCGGTGATCGGGCAACGCAGCGCGCCGCCGAGATTGTACTGGGAGCAGGGGTAGCCATCGAGGTTGCCTCGTCAGAGGATATCGCAATTGTCCTGAATCAGCGGCTCAGTGATGAAAGTCTTGAGTCGCAGGCAGTTGGCGCGCTCAATGAGTTGCGCGACGACGATATCGAGAGCCTGCGGGATCTTGCGAGTGGCGCGCCGGTAGTCCGCGCCGTCAATGATCTTCTCGAAAAGGCGCTGGAGTTGCGCGCCAGCGACATTCATATCGAACCGCACCAGTCCGGACTGGTGGTCCGGATGCGCATCGACGGACTGTTGCGGCCTGTTGCTGCGCCGGCCGGGGTCTTGCCGCAAGCAGTGATCTCGCGCATCAAGATCGTGGCTGGTCTTAATATCGCCGAACGCCGGCTTCCCCAGGATGGCGCTGCCCGATTGCGAGCGGGGCGGTCCGATGTGGACATGCGTGTCGCCATCATGCCGACCCAGCACGGTGAATCGGCCGTTATTCGTATTCTGCCCAAGGACCGCGGACTTCTGGTTGTCGAAAAACTTGGGTTCGCGTCGACAGACGAAGAAAAGCTTAGACGTCTGCTGACGCTGCCGCATGGCATGATTGTCATCACCGGTCCGACGGGAAGCGGGAAGACCACAACGCTTGCAACCGTCCTTTCGATATTGAATGAGCCGACGCGAAAAATTCTGACGATTGAAGATCCGGTCGAATATGAAATCCCGGGGGTCAATCAATCGCAGACCAAACCCGCAATCGGATTGACCTTTGCTGCCGCTCTTCGCTCCTTCGTCCGTCAGGATCCCGACGTCATCATGGTTGGTGAAGTTCGCGATTCCGAGACGGCGCACGTCGCTGTCCATGCGGCTCTGACAGGACATCTTGTTCTGACCACGCTCCATACCGAGACCGCGGCGGCTGCGGTTCCGCGCCTGCTTGATCTTGGCATCGAAGGCTATCTGCTGCGCTCGACGCTGCGAGCTGTGGTTGCGCAACGACTGGTTCGGCAGCTGTGCGATCGCTGCAAGAAGCCAAAAACGCTTGTTGATAACGATTTCACCGAGGACCCCCGGTTACGCGCGTTCGGTTTCAGGGCCGGCGAGGTGCTTCAGACACCGTGCGGTTGTGAGCGATGTAGCGGTACGGGATATCGCGGCCGGCTTGGGGTCTTTGAAGTCCTCGAGCTGACCGACGAGATTCGAGAGCTCATCGGAGAGAAGACCGACGGCTTGAAGATCGATCAGACCGCGATCCGCAACGGCATGACCACTATGCTTGTTGACGGTGTTGCCAAATGCCGGGCGGGTTTGACATCGCCCTCCGAAATTCTTCGCGTGACGACAGTGCGGTGACGTCATGCCGAATTTTCGCTACCGCGCCCTGACCCAGACCGGCGAGATCGTCAACGGAACGCTGTCCGCTCCGACGGCTGCGGAAGTGGCTCGCCGGATCGAGTATCTGCAGTTGCTGCCGATCGAGACGATTGAGGACAAGCGATCTACGGCTGACTCAAGCGGAATGTTCGGTTTTCTCAGTCGGCCAAGTACGGCGGAGATCACCACGTTCACCCGGGATCTGGCGCTGCTTTTGAAGGCAGGTGCCCGCCTCGATGATGCGCTCGAACTTCTTGCGAGCGACGCTGACGTGGGCAGACTTCGGCCCATCGTCGCAAAATTGCGCACGGCGCTGTTGAGTGGAGAGAGCTTCGCGGATGCGGTGGAGGGCTATCCCGAGCTGTTTCCGGTGATGTATGGCGCCTTGGTTCGGGTCGGAGAAGTCTCCGGAACGCTGGATCAGGTGCTCGAGATGCTGGGGGCGGAGCGCACGCGTTCCGAGGCTATGCGTCGCAAGCTGATGGACGCGATGCAATATCCGGTATTTGTTCTGATCGCATCGGCTTGCGTGATGCTGTTCTTCATTCTGTTCGTGTTGCCGCAGTTCTCATCGGTCCTGCAGGATTTCGGGACGAAGTCCGACACCGCGCTCAGCGCCTTCATCAGGTTATCGGATTTCCTTCGGGCGAACGCCACGGAGATGTTGTTGGGGTCGGCTGCTGTCATCGCGAGCCTGTGGTGGCTGCTGCGCCGTCCGGGAACAGGCAGCGCCATCGCATCAGCGATCTCGCGCGTTCCGGGGATTTCGACGATTTTTCAATTCTACCGCACAAGTCTCTTCTGCAGGAATCTAGGCGTTCTGCTGGGCAGCGGAGTGAGCCTCACGGCAACGTTGCGTATCCTGATGGATATCATGTCGGTTACCGGCAACGTGGAGGCATGGGCGGCGGCGGCCGATCGCGTGCGCCATGGCGGCAAGCTGTCCGAAGCATTGGCGGCGGGCGGCTGCTTGCCTCCGATGGCAGTGCGGATGCTGCGGTTGGGCGAAGAAACCGGCCAGCTTCCCTCACTGTCAGGTCGTGTCGCGGAATTCTATGAAGCAAAGTTGCAGCGCAGCCTCGATCGGATCGTCGCCGTTATCGGGCCGCTTGCCATCATCACCATCAGTGCGGTTGTCGGAGGACTGATTGTTTCGGTCATGACTGCATTGCTCTCTGTCACTCAGCTCGTCGGCTAGATCAAAAAGGTTGGTTCACTATGACGTTGATGAAACGTATCAGCAGTCTTCTCATGAGTCAGACGAGCCCTCGGAGGACCAGCGAGGGTGAAGAGGGGTTTACCTTGGTCGAGATGCTGGTGGTGATCACCATCATCGGCCTCATCATGGGGCTGATTGGCCCGAGAGTTCTGAACTACCTGAGCGAGTCGAAGGTCAAGACTGCGAAAATCCAGTTGCAGAGCTTCGCTGGAGCGCTCGATTTGTTCTATCTGGATGCCGGCCGGTATCCGTCCACGTCAGAAGGTCTCGACGCACTGGTCCATCAGGCCGCGGGCGCGGCGGCCTGGAACGGTCCTTACCTGAAAGGTGGCTCCGTTCCGAAGGATCCCTGGAATCATCCCTACCTCTATCGTTCTCCGGGCGAGCATGGTCCTTACGACATCCTATCCCGCGGGTCTGACGGTCAGGAAGGCGGAAGTGGGGTCGCTGCCGATATCTCGCTCGACAAGCTGACAAGTGCGAAGAATGACTGATGACGCACAGCACGGCTTCACCTTGCTCGAGATGGTCTGTGTCCTGGCCATCATCGGGCTATTGTCAGCCGTTCTGTTGCCATTCATCCCTCACAACACCTCGCGCTCGCGACTTCAGGCCTATGCGCTGCAGGTTGCGACGCTGCTGAAAGCGGATCGCAATGCCGCAGTCCGGCGCGGGACAGATGTGGCAACGCTGGTTGATCCCGGATCGCGCAGGATCGTCTCGGGTACCGGCAAAAGCACCATTCATGTCCCGGATGACGTTCACTTCGACGCGACGCTTCCGAAAACGTGCAATCAAAAGCCTGCGTTTTCGACCATCAGCTTTTTTGCAAACGGAATGTCATGTGGCGGCTCTATAGGGCTGACTCGCTTCGATACGGGTTATGACGTGCGCGTCAACTGGCTGACAGGAAGGGTTGAAATTGTTTCGCGTACCGCCGCAAGCCGTTGATCGGAACGATGCCGGATTCACCATTATCGAGGTGCTGATTGCGCTTGCCGTTGTCGCGGTTTCAGTCGTCGCGATCGGATCTGTCATGTCGACGAACGTGCGCGGCGTTCTTTCGCTCGAACGACACGTGGCATTGATGCAGACGACGCGGATGATTATGGCGACAAAAGTCCCACCGCGCCCGGCACTTGCTCCCGGCACGATATCCGGGGAGGAAGGCGGCTATCGCTGGACAATTGATATCGATCCCTTGAGCGGGGATGATGGAGATAAAGACTCTGACACAAAGTGGATTCCGGAACTGGTCAGAGTACGCGTGCGATCGCCCTTTGGCGCCGTCTCCGATCTTCGCACTGTCCGGCTGGTCGGACGGCCTTCACAATGAGCGGGCGAGTGGCAAGACAGCGCGAGAATGAACGCGGCTTTACCTTGATCGAGACGCTGGTGGCGTTGGCCTTGACCGGCATGGTGTTATCGGCGCTCGCCAGCATCACGGCCCAATGGTTGCCAAACTGGAATCGCGGGATCGACCGCATTCAGCGCAGCGAGACCATCGGAATTGCCCTGCAACGGATCGCGGCGGATCTGGCTTCCGCAGAATATGTTTCGCCGGACCGGGACAAAAAACGTCCGCTGTTCGACGGTTCCGAATTGTCGGTGACGTTCGTGCGGACGGCGTTGGGGCCTAATGTCGGAACCGGCCTCGACATCGTGCGGCTTGGTGAAGCGAGCGACCATGGAGATCTGGTGACGGTCCGCTCCCGTGCCTCGTTCCGGCCATTGCAGCCGGGATCATCGGTGACCGAACAATTGCATTTCAGCGATCAGGTTCTTTTGCTGCGTCCGCCGTATCGTTTGTCCTTTGCTTATGCGGGGCAGGACATGGTCTGGCGCGCCTCCTGGCGCGACGCCGATCAGCTCCCGACCGCGATCAAGTTGACAGTTCGGGATGCTGCGACCGAGCGCATCTTGTCGGTATCGACGGTTACACCAATCCACGTGCAGGTGTCCGCCGAGTGCATGCAGTCGCCGAAGGAATGCAGCAAGAAGGCCGACGAGACGCGGGACCATCAGAATAGCGGACAGAGCAATGCTCCTGGCAGCGGCGGGGGAGCATTATAATGTACATCCGCTCGACGGCTCAGGAATCCCCCGAACGTGGCTTCGTCCTCGTTGCGGTACTTTGGATTTTGATGGCGCTGTCTGCATTGACCGTCATCTTCTCTCTGTATCTTTCCAATTCAGCTCAGGCGCTCGCCATCAACGACACGGGATTGCAAGTTGAGGCACTTGTATCCGCTGGCGTCGAACTGACGGCTTATCGCTTGTTGGCTGCGGACCAAAAGACGCGTCCTGCACGGGGCGAATTTCATTTTGGACTCAACGGCGCGGATATCTTCGTCTCGTTTTCAGCCGAAACGGCCCGCATCGATCTGAACTACGCTTCAAAGGAAACGCTTTCAGGGCTCTTCGCGGTTCTTGGTGCAAACGAGAACGCCGCGAAGGAATATGCGGATCGCATTGTCGGATGGAGGACCCGTCCTACGCCCGGCGCCTCAAACGATGAAGCCGCACTCTACGGCGCCGCTGGATTGACATATTCACCGCGGCAGGGGTCCTTTGTCCATGTGAATGAACTGGGGCTGGTCCTTGGAATCCCGCCCGCATTCGTCGAGCGGGCGTTGCCTTTTGTCACGATCTTCAACGGGTCCCCGAATGTGGATGTGGCGATTGCCTCACCGGAAGTCGTTGCAGCGCAGCCTGACAGAGCCCCAGCCTCTTTCGGTGACATAGCAAAAAGCGTCTCAACTTCATCCAGCGATCTTAACGATGGCGCGCAGACGTCAAATCCGGATGCCGCGTCTCCCAAAGGCAGCACCTTTCGTGCATCCATCCTGATCAAGACGAAAGATCGTCGCCAAATGACTTCTGAAGTGGTGTTTGTTTTGGGCGATGATGACGTGCCCTATCGGGTGCTATCGTGGCAGGATGAACTGACGTCCCGGCAGCGCCAGAAAAAGTGGGCGAGGTTGCAATGACGGTTGTTTCCGACATGAAGGAGCTATTCAGCGACTGGATCGCAGCTGTTGCGCGCGCTATCGATCTTGTCGCGGGGCGATATGTCCGGCCACAAGTGGTGATCATCGAAGAAAGTACGGACGGTTCGCTCACCATCAAGGCCCAACAAAGCAAAAACGGAATCTCGCTCCCGGATATCAAATTAGGTCTGATCAGCGAGCGATCGACGTCCGCGCTCTCGGAAGATTGGCAAAATGTCGCCCGCGGCAGTCGGATCGAAATCATGCTGTCGTCACAACGGGTCATGGCGCGGAAGCTGGATTTTCCGAAGCAGGCGGCTGAGTTTCTTGACGGCATGATTCGATCGCAAATCGATCGCCTCACGCCGTGGACGGCGAACGATGCCGCATTTGGATGGAGTTTGCTTTCCGACACGACCAGTGATCGCATTGATGTCGCTCTGGTTGCGACCTCGAAAGGCAAGATTCAGCCGCTGTCTCAGTTGGCGGCGGATCTCGGCGCCTCGTCGGTCGCGATACTCACGCTGTTTGCTGCCAATGAAGGGCCGCTCCTACCGATAAAGTTGTTTGAAAACGCGCTTCAGGGTTCGAGCAAACGTGCCCTGAGCGTCCCGGCGATCTTGCGCGGCACTTTGTTGACGGGCGGGGTTGCCGCAGCAGTTGCAGTTCTGGTTTCAGTCTATTTTGGTGATGCCTTGGATTCGGAGCAACAACAGCTGCAAAGCCAAATTTCCCAGCGGCGGGCAGCATTGCGCCTTAATTCCGATCCCGCTGGTGGCTCTGGGTTGGAGTTGCTTGCAAAGCGCAAGCAGGAGACCTCCTCGAGTGTGATGGTCCTTGAAGCGATCTCCAAGGTGTTACCTGATACGACTTACGTGACGGAACTGCGGATTGAGGGGGACAAGGTCCAGGTGGTTGGACTGACACAGGATGCGCCATCATTGATCCGGCTCATGGAGCAGTCGCCACAGTTCACGCGCGCAACCTTCTTCGCGCCGACGACACGCGCGCAGAATGACCCGGGAGAGCGGTTTCATATTGAAGCGCACATCAACGCGTACTTTGGATCCGGCACATGACTGCAATCGCGACACTGCGAAAAACGTTTTCCGGTTCGCCATCGCTAGCAGCCTCTGCCTATGCGGCTTTGGTACTGGCATTGCTGTTCATTGTTGTGACGTCCGTCACAGACCTTCTTTCTCGACGCGCTGAGGTGGCATCCGCTGAGACTATGCTTGCGCAATTGGATGGACGCAGGTTGGCGGCAGCACGCACTTCGTCGGGTGATGTATCGATCCCGACGGGATCGCCGTTCCTCGAAGGCGCAACCTTCACCATCGCAGGAGCCACATTGCTACAACGCGTTGACGGCGCTGTGACGAAGCTCGGTGGCAATGTGCTGTCTTCGCAGGTGGATTTAAAAGGAAGCCAGTCGAAGGCCGGCTTTATCAGTATGATCGCAAGCTGCGAGATCGGTCAGGCGGAACTGCAGAAGCTTTTATATGACCTTGAGGCTGGAATGCCCTTCCTGTTTGTCGATCAGCTTGTTGTTGAATCAACGACATCATCGACCTCTGGCGAGGACAAATTACGCATCTTGCTCGCAGTTTCCGGACAGTGGCGGGGCAGCAAGTGACCTGGAAACAAGTGACCTGGAGAGCCCTGATCTCTGCTTTTCTTCTGACCATCCTGGTGCAGCGCGCGGCTGCATTGCCATCGAGCGACGCCTTGGATGCGGATGTCGTTGACGATCCGCCGGTCAACAGGCCGGTTCAGACTCCGTCTGATCCACAGGTCGTAAACCCAACGAAAGCCGGCGCGCCTTCGGCGATGTTGCCCGTGAAGAAGCCAGTTCCAAGCGCCAATCCGCTATGGGCTATTCCGCTCAGTCAGTTATCTGAGACGCGGGACAGACCAATATTCTCGGTCTCGCGTCGGCCTCCGGCGCCGCCTGCTGAAGCCAAACCTGTAACCGTTAGAGCGCCGCCGCGCCCTAAGGTGCCGGAGCGTCCGCAACTTTCTCTCGTTGGTACGATCGCGAGCGGGGAGGAGGGATTCGGTATTTTCCTCGATCAGACCACGAAGGCCGCGCTCCGCCTGAAAGTCGGTGAAGACCATCAGGGCTGGAAGCTGCAATCGATACGCGGAAGGGAAGTGACTCTGGAAAAAGACCAGCAGACGTCAGTTCTGCGCTTGCCGGAGCCGGTGGGTGAAGAGGGAATCGTACATCCCGTATCGTTACCCGTATGGTTTGAAGGCCAGCGCAAATAGCAGACCAATCGCGAGAAACGGGCCGAACGGCAGTGCCGTTTGACCGGTCATTGTTCGTCCGGCCAGCTTCATAATCCCTGCCGTGAGCAGGGCGGTCAGCGACGCGACAAGCAAGAGAACGGGTATGCCGATAAATCCGATCCAGATCCCGGCAGCTCCAATGAACTTGACATCACCAAGTCCGAGGCCGCGGACTTTCCGCAGCGAGAAATAAAATCGCTGCAGCAACCAAAATACCCCACCGACGAGAATTCCTTCGCATAGCGCTTGTGCGCAGGCGAGCAAGCCATCGGTGGTTGCAGCCTCCGCGATTCCAATTCCTGCGATTGCAAGGTTCAACCAGTTGGGAATGATTCCTTGCCGGATGTCGATGATCGCGAGAGCAAAGCACAACGCGAAAAGCAAAGCGAAGAAGATAAAAAACTCGTTATCAAAAGACATGCAAACTCGTTCTGAGATACCTGCGTTTTTGTTATCTGATTTTCCCGTTCAGGAAAACGTTCTCGCTGAAGTGGCTTAGTGCGCTTTAGGCCGCGCCCGAAGCGTTCGTTGAGCGTGGAAATTCCTTGTTAGGTCGGAAAACGATACATCGACGTCATCTCGTCACAAAACCGCAAACCAATCCGACAATATTACGTGGAAACATTCTAAGCTCAGTTAAGGTTCAAGAGTATGATCGATCTTTCACTCGACGGCGTCTCTCGCGTGTCGCCGCGAATGGATCGTTCGCTGAACTGTTTTGTATGTTGCTGTGCCGGTATTCTGTGTCTTGCGTTTACGCTGGTGTCCGGCAGCGTGGCGGCGTCACCGTTGGATGATTCTGCAGAGCGATATCGTCCTTACATGGTGGAGGGGATCGGTCAGGCGTTGAACGGTGCGCGCGATTTGAAGCAGCGAATCGCCGAATCCGATCTCGTAGGGGCAAAGAAAGCCTGGCTTTCAGCCCGCGCGGGCTGGGAGCGCTCCGAAGTCTTCACCGCGGGCTTTGTTCCAGAGCTCGATCAGAAGATTGACGCGTGGCCCGATGCCACGACCGGATTCCATGCCATCGAGGCAAAACTGTTCGGCTCCGGAAAGCTCGATGTCGGAAATGAAGCAGATGCGCTTGTAGGCAATCTGGATGATCTCCATTCCAAACTTCACGGTATGGAATTGAAGCCGCAGGGGTTACTCGATGGCCTCGTGCGGCTGGCATACGAAGTTGGAGAAAGCAAAGCGGATGGCGGCGAGTCACGCATCAGCGGAACGTCACTTGATGACATGCGCAACAATGTATCCGGGATAGATTTCGCTTACCGGACGATTTTCGCCACCGCTCTCGAAGCTTCCGATCGGAAGCTTGCGGATAAAATTGACCAAAAGATCAAATCGCTTTCCGAGCTTATGGGTGTTCGGGAACTGCGCGCGGTGAATATTCCGAAGCTGCGCGAAGTGAGCGAGGACCTGGTGGTCTCACTGCAGGCGGCTGCGCCGAAACTCGGCTTAGGCCGTCCGACGCTCGAGGCCTCAACGCGATGAAATCATTGCGTCCATGGCTCGCCGTTCTTCTCGTCTGCCTCACGAGCGGATCGATCGTGCGGGTGGCTGCTTTTCCGGTCGATGGGGATCAGACTATCCTTCCACGTTCAACGGAGCTGAATGAAGACGCGCTGGCGAAGCCGCGCGAGGTGTTCCGGTCGGAGAGTATTGGCGGCCGGAAGTCCTATATGGTCAACCTTGGAAATCTGGCTTTCAGTTCACCGTCGCTGTTCGGTGGACCTGCGCGGCAGGCCGGGATGAGCTGCGAGACGTGCCATGTCAACGGCGCCTCTAACGCGAAGCTTTTTGTTCCGAAAATGTCGGTTCATCCGGGCACGTTCGACACGACCGGTCCGTTGTTCAATCCTAAAGCCGATAATCTCTCGTTCGATCCGATAAGGATTCCCAGTTTGCGAGGCGCGCGATATCTCGCGCCGTATGGCCACGATGGTCGAATGACGTCGCTGCGTGAATTCGTGCGAAATGTGATTGTGGATGAATTTGCGGGGCCGGAGCCATCGCCTGTCATTCTGGATGCGTTGGTCGCCTACATCAACGACATCGACTTCCTCCCGAATCCGAGTCTCGGTCCAGGCGGGCGACTCGTTGGGAAGATCAGCGACGCGGAACGTCGTGGTGAAGCGCTCTTCGTAAAGCCATTTCCGAATCAGCCGTCGATGAGTTGCTCGGGCTGTCACGTTCCGTCAGCCGGATTTGTTGATCATCAACAGCATGATGTTGGCTCTGGTGGTCTCTACAAGACGCCGACGTTGAAGAATGCAGACTTCAACGCTCCGTATTTTCATGATGGACGCTACCGCAGCTATGGCGAGGTTGTCGCGCACTTTGATCGTACCTTTACTCTTGGTCTTTCCGCGCAGGACCAGAACGACCTGGTTGCGTATCTGACGGCGGTCGGGGACGGGATGCAGCCTTACGAGGTCGACGGCGTTGGTGCTGTCCTCAAGGAGATCAATGATTTCGCGACGGTGCTGGATACGGCAATTCCCGCGAAGGATAAGGAGATTGTTTCGCTCACGGTCGAGACGATCGGCGGCGAGTTGCGCGAATTGACAGAACGCTATCCGGATCGGAAGGACACGAGCGTTTCGGGTGGACAGAGTGAGCGCATGCTCGCGCGTTCCGCTCTGAAGGAGTTGGTATTGACGTTGCGGCGTATCGGCAATGCTTCCAACGAAGATCGCTTTGACGACGCGGCAGCTGAATACAAGAATTATCGATATTTGATGGCCGCAGCAGTGCCGTCTTTGCTTGCCAGGGCGCAGCCGTGGTCTCTGTTTAATCCGTCAGTGCACGACGCGCACTACGATGCATTCCGTCAGGTCTTGCAGGTAAAGCAATCTACGCATTGAGAGATTAGCGGCGCGCCGTGCGTTCGCATAACGCGCTCGACGTGAATGTATCGCATTTCGATAAATTTGTCGTCGTTCGATAGGCGCTTGGGCGAATCAGATGACATCTATCTCGACTTAATCACGCGCCATTGCGTCTTGATGGTGTGTGATGCACAGCGCGATCATTGAATGCGCAACGTGCGCGAGAGAAAAACAACTTGAGATATTGAAGATGAGTGCGCGCGAGAAAAATTATCGCTGCGTTCGCTTCGCATTCTTCTGATTTCACAAGTGCGAAACGCGACCGTCACGAACTGCGACTAAAGCAGTACATGTTAACTTCAAATGGGGTCGACAATGCAAACCACGAAATATCTCAACAACGGATGGCGCGCTAGCACAGCGCTGTGCGTCATTACGTCGCTTCTTGTTTCGACTGCGAGCTACGCTGCTGAAGTTGGTCGCAGCAGCTGGGATACGCGCGCGCATCCCAATCCTTATCTGAACAAAGAAGTTGAGACCAATGGTCTCAAGCTTCAATCGAATGCCGTACAGAACGCGGACAAGCAGAAAAAGAATCCTGCCGACTCGCTCAAGACGGAAAGCCCGATCAAGCATGTGATCATCCTGATCGGAGAAAACCGCGGTCTCGATCACACCTTTGGTGTGTATCGTCCGAAGGGCAAGAAGCAGACGATTTCGAACCTCCTCTCGAAGGGAATCGTCAACGAGGATGGCTCGCCGGGCCCGAATTACGCGTTGGCGCAGCAGTACTCAGTCGGTGCGCAGTCGTCGTTCTATATCAGCGCGCCTGAAAACGCGAAGTTCCCATACAGCGCTTCCAGCGTGATGCCGCAGCCGAACACCGGCGGTACCCCGACAACGCAAAGCGATACTGCGCCTCCTTTCAAGACGATCGCAGAAGCACACGTCGAGAAGGACATGAATCCGGCGGATCTCGACATCGTGACGACCGGTGCGAGCGGCCTGGCGAAGAACGTTCTGGATACTCGCGTTCCTGGTGCCGGCAATCTGAGCGGTCCGTACCCGCTGCAGGGCCCGCAGATTAGCGATGACGACTACACCGGCGATACTTCGCACCGCTTCTATTCAGATTGGCAGCAGGACGACTGCAGCGCCGCCAATGTGACGAAGGAAGACAACTCCGGCTGTAAGATGGATTTGTTTCCGTTCATCATGTCGACCCTCTCGCCATCGAGCGCCGGTAACTCGATGGGCTTCTACAATGCAACGCAAGAGCAGGCTCCGATCCTGAAGATGCTTGCTGACCGCTTTACGCTGAGCGACAACTTCCATCAGTCGTTCCACGGCGGCACGGGCGCCAACCACTTCATGCTCGGCACCGGCGATGCCGGTTACTGGACGGATGGACATGGCAATCCTGCTGTGCCGCCTGCCAGCATAATCGCGAATCCGAACCCGAAGCCCGGTATCAACAACAAGTACACCGTCGACGGCAATTTCAGCGAATGCGCGGATATCTTCCAACCCGGCGTGCAGCCGATTGTGAACTATCTCTCGCATCTGAAGTACGCTGCCGAGCCGAACTGTCAGCACAATCACTACTACATGCTGAACAACACCAATCCGGGCTATCTCCCGAACGGTGCGCTGTCGGGCGGCAACAATCTTCCGCCGTCTCCTGTCCGTACCATCGGCGATGCTCTGATGGAAAAGGACATCTCGTGGGCTTTCTATGGTGGCGCCTATAACGCTGCCGTCGCTCTGTCGAATGCCGCCGTTTCCAAGAATCCGACCAATCCGGATCTGGGCGCAGCAGCACTTGCCGATCCGGCGAACGCGGTGGGTGTGGCTTATTGCCAGATCTGCAATCCGTTCCAGTACGCAACTTCGATCATGGCTGACCCAGCGATCCGGACGGCTCACATCAAGGACACCTCTGACCTGGTCCAGTCGATCCAGGACAACACCTTGCCGGCAGTTTCGTTCGGCAAGCCTGACGGTATCCTCGATGGCCATCCGCAGAGCTCGAAGGTCGATCTGTTCGAAGCCTACGTGCTCAACGTTCTCGGCGCACTCGATGCCAACCCGAAGCTGAAGGCGGAAACCGCGGTGTTCGTCACCTGGGATGAAGCCGGCGGTTATTGGGACTCGGGCTACATCCAGTCGATCGACTACTTCGGCGACGGACCGCGTATGCCGCTGCTGATCCTCTCGCCGTATTCGACCGGCGGTAAGATCCATCACGGCTATGGCGACCATGTTTCGCTGCTGAAGTTCATCGAGCGTAACTGGAAGCTCAAGCCGATCACCAGCCGCAGCCGCGACAACCTGCCGAACCCGACTGTCAAGAAGAACAATCCGTATGTGCCGACCAACAGCCCGGCGCTCACGGACCTGTTCGATGCATTCGATTTCGACAACGCGGTTGTTCAGAATTTCACTGAGTAATACCGCGATAGGTCATGGGCCTTGTATTGTGAGTTTGAGCGTCTTGTGCCTGTGGTCTTGAAAGTAAGTGACGGCGCCGATCCGGCTTCTTGCCTGGTCGGCGCTGTTCTTTTTCCAGAATAGAGTTTGGTGTGATGATGAAGCTGTCAGTAGTTCCCGGCATCGCACGCTGCTTTCTGACTTGTGCGATGATTATGTGCACCAGCGCGGTGGCGGGCGCCCAGCAGTTCTCGGCCGACTTCTCTGAAACAGCCGCCGGACAGGTCATGGCGCATCCGCCAACGTCTTCCGGAAAAATCTACGCCTCGAATACCAAAGTCCGCATTGAAGCGTCTCGCTTTCCCGGAGATTACTTTTTGGTCGATAGCGAGAAAGGGACGGCATATCTCGTCAAGCCGTCCAGCGGCATCTTCATGGAAGCACGGCAGTCCAGTCCGTTGACACGTTTATTGATTGGCGTCGAACCGGAGAATCCATGCGGCGAATGGCAGCGGATGGCGATCGTCTCAGGAGCATCGGAGCAGGGTGATCATTGGGACTGTCAGCGGATTAGCGAGGAAAAAATTGGTGACCGTACAGCCGTTGCTTACCATGCGCATTCGGCGGGGCAGGATCTCATGGGATGGATCGATCCCGGCCTCAGATTTCCGTTGAAGATCCAGGCAGAAAAGATAGCAACGTTTTCTCTCGCAAACGTGCAGGAAGGACCTCAACCCGCAAATTTGTTCGAGATTCCCGCGAATTACAGGAAGTTTGATCCACGCGAGCTTATCGAACGCATGAAGCACAGCGACGTATGGGTTGAGGCTCCGAAGCCTTAAAGCGCGTATGATTTTCCTGAGAGCATTTGGTTCAAGTAGCCAGGCGAAGCGTGCTCTTCCGCGGATCTGCTATGACTCTGGTGCGCAGCATCGCGACCCTTGGTAGATAGCTTCGAGGGCTGCTGTATGGCGGTATTGGGAAGCTGCCAAATTGTCACGCATCCCGATGAAACGATTGGCTGAAGCGCTTACCTGTTCTACCCTCGATGGGTTGGTTGTCTTGGGCTACGAGGAACTGAAGCCACTTCGCAGCGGTTTTTATGACTTACTTATACGTCTGGTGCGCCCCGCCATGTCATCGCCAAAGGAAGTCGAGATCAAACTCGAATTGCCCGGGGAGCTCAAGGAGCTGCCGCTTTCGAGCAATGACAACGATCCTGCCCAAAGCGAGGATCTCACCTCGGTTTATTTCGATACAGATCGGCTCAAATTACACAAGCATGGCGTGACATTGCGCGTGCGACGCGTCGGCGACCATTACGTGCAGACCATCAAGGCGTCTGACGGCACGTTGTTTGAGCGCGGTGAATGGGAAGCCGAAATCGGTGGGGACCGTCCCGATTTGGACGTCGCGCGAGGGACCGCACTGCAATCTTTCATCGACGAAAATTTTCTGAACGAATTGCGTCCTGTCTTTGAGACGCGTGTTCGGCGCAGTACCTATCCGCTCATAACCAAGGACTACGAGATTATGTTGTCGGTCGATCACGGCTCGATCGATACAGGCAAGGATACGATTGCGCTGAATGAGGCAGAGCTGGAGCTCAAGCGAGGGAGCAGGGCGCATTTGTTCAGGATTGCTCGTTCATTGTCGCGTTCCGCCCATGCGGATCTGGCGGTGAAGAGCAAGTCTCAGCGCGGTTATGAATTGCTGGACGGCTATAAGGCCGCGGTCGAGAAAACCGACAGTGTTACGATTGAAGCCGGGATGAGGACATCAGACGCGTTTCGGCTCGTTGCCAGCATGTGTCTCAAGCAGGTTGTCGCAAATAGATCCGCGGTTCTTGCATCAGACCCCGAAGGGATTCACCAGATGCGCGTCGGGCTGCGTCGTTTGCGCACAGCGATCTCGCTCTTCTCGGATATCATCCCTGGAAAGAAGACGGATGATATCAAGGTCGAACTGAAATGGCTGACGGCCGAACTTAGCCCTTCGCGGGAGCTGGATGTTTTTGTGAATGGGGTTGTTCATCCACTTGAGGGCTCCGCTCATTCAGCCGAACTGCGGCCGTTAGCCGCCGAACTTTCAAAGCGGCGGGATGCTGCGCTTGAGCGGGCAAAGGCGGCAGTGTGCTCTCAGCGGTTTCGCAATCTCACGCTCAACGTTGCGGAATGGCTTGAAATCGGGCGCTGGCGCAGGCCGCAAGATATGCTGTTGCGTGAAAGATGTGAGCAGCCGGTTGAGGCGACGGCCGTTGCGCAGTTGAATCGGCGGTGGCGGAAAATCCGCAAGCGAGGACGCCGCTTGCTTGAACTCGACGCCACGCAGCGACACAAGCTGCGGATTCAGGCCAAGAAAGTGCGTTATGCGTCGGAATTCTTTGAGGCGCTGTTTCCGGGAAAAAAGCTGCAAAAGCGTCAGCGGAAGTTTGTTGCTGCAGTCAAGGATATCCAGAACTGTCTCGGCGATCTCAATGATATCTCCGTGCATATATCACGCTCAAAAGAGATCGCGGCGGAAATCTCAGAAGCAACGTTCGCCGCTGGCTTGGTGGTTGGTCACGAAGAGGCGCGGGAGGCGGCTGTTCTTGTTGCGGCCGAGCAGGCCCATAAGAGCTTCAGCAAGGCACGGCCTTATTGGAAATAGAACAAGGCCGGGTGCTTTGATTCTGGAGCAACTGCGATGTTCGGTGCGGACTAGTCAACTGGGTAGAATGCACCGGGCCGCGGTGCAAAAATTGCCGGGTGGAGCGACGGAATATGCAGCGCATCTGCAAAATGTCCCCGGATTCCAGTCATTTGTTGCTTGGCATAGAGCCTGCAGGGTTCTCGGCAAGCTAATGCTTGCTGGGAGCTCTCGCTATGTCGTCGACCATCGGATCCTATTCTCCTTCGCTGTTGAATTCTGCGCGAAACAGCTATGCAGCGGCTGCCGCTCAGCCAAGTTTGGTGCAGTACATGGACGAGGATCCGAACGAAGCGCGGACTTTTTCCGATTCTGTAACGGTGTCTGACGAAGCAAAGGCTCTTTTTGCCAGCATGTCTGCGGACGTTGCGGATCCATCTGCAGACGTTGCGGATCCAAACGCACGCGTCGCCGCAGCTGAAGATGCATCGGCTTCCGATGAGACAGGCGGCGCCAATGATGCGCCAGCCGCGGATGCGCCGGACGCAGCTGATTCCTCCGACCCGGCCGATGCGCCGTCGGATCCCCTCGATGCCATTCGGGCCTGGTTCGATGACCAGTACGACGAGCTTGGCATTTCTTCCGCTATGCTCGACGGGAAGGTTGCGGTCGATTTGAGCGGCCAGAGCAGAGAGACCTTGTCGCAGGTTGCTTCCAATGACGACGGTGTCTTCAGTGCCGATGAGAAGGCGGCTGCCGCGGCTGAATTGAACTCGCGCTTCAACAACGCAATGGCGTCGCACGTGGTGATTGCCCGCCATACGGGCGATTATGCGGGCCTTTACCAGGCGGCGTCGGATTACATGGATCAAGCGAGCGATGCTGAAAAGGCGACAGATGCCTGGAAGGATCAGAATCAAGCCATCAAGGATGGGCTTTCTGCTGCAAGGGCATCGTTCGGCAAGGCGCCCGACACCGGTAACAGCAATGATCCAATCCGTGCGCTGCTCGATCAGTCGGCTCCCACCACCGGTGCCATCGGCCCTGATTCCACCACCCAAGATGTCGCCGACTATGCCCGCGCGATGCTTGATGACCAGGAGAACCACGCCCGGGACAATGGATCGGAATTGGTTTTTGACCCATCGCGAAAGACCGGTCAGCTTGTCGATTTTTCAAATTTCGATAACCGAACGCTGGCGACGATCGTTCTGAATCAGGGCTCCTCGTTCTCAAGTCAGGAGGCCTACGCGGCCAAGACCGAACTTGAGCGGCGTACGCGGGCGAACATCCTTGGTGCTATGAACTCGTCGTCAGGAGATAGTTCGTCGTCCGGGCCGGGAGGCGTGATCCAGGGCTATCTGAACATGAGCGACGAGGAGAAACAGGTCCTCGGCGTGACCGACGACGTCACGAACAAGCTCATCCAGAACTACAGAACGATGCTGTCGGTGCAGAGTACGCTGAACAGCGCCGGTGGTCTGGCTGCCTATCTGTAAATGGTGGGTTAGCGCGAGCGCGGCTTTATCGTCGGCAGGCATTTTTCGGGAGGCTCTTCTTCTTCGGAAGAGGAGCGGCTCCAGTTTTGTTTGTTTGCCGAGATTTTCCGACAGAACCTTAATGCATCGCGCGATGCGCATCGTCCTATAATAGGGGGTGCCGCTGTGGTTCTTGTTACGTGATCGGTCCTGCCGGACGCGTAACCATTCGTTAAGACTCTTCGCGGCGTGTCGCGTCTTTGCAGCGATTTCCCGTTGGCAGGAGGCGCGTGCGAAGCGGGTGTTTGTCGTCGTTCCCTTGTCACATAACGGCGTTAACACTCCCATGGCGAGGGGTGTCCGAGCGATGCCCTCGAATCCAGATATTGGTATTTTCTTATATATTTCAGATGTTTATTTTGGCGCTCGCAAGTTAAGTGATGCCGCCGTTTGCTGTCATATGACTGTCATCCAACCTCCATAAAAGCTCTATGCCGGACCTTTAGACAGGCGGCCTCGGGAGGCGATCTCAAGAAGTCGCATGCCCGCTCACAAGATGGAGAGAACCTGTGAATTTCATCAAAACAATCGTCGCTGCCGGTCTTGTGGCCGCATCGACGTCGGCTTTTGCCGCTGACATCACTGGCGCGGGAGCGACGTTCCCGTTCCCGGTCTATTCGAAGTGGGCTGACGCCTACAAGAAAGAAACCGGCAACGGTCTGAACTATCAGTCGATCGGTTCGGGCGGCGGCATCAAGCAGATCCAGGCCAAGACCGTGACCTTCGGTGCGACCGATGCGCCGCTGAAGGCTGAGCAGCTCGACAAGGATGGTCTGGCGCAGTGGCCGATGGTCATGGGCGCGATCGTGCCGGTCGTGAACCTCGAAGGCATCAAGTCCGGTGAGCTCGTGCTCTCGGGTGAAGTGCTAGGCGACATCTATCTCGGCAAGATCACCAAGTGGAACGACGCCGCGATTGCCAAGCTGAATCCGAAGCTGAAGCTGCCGACGGATGCGATCACCGTTGTGCGCCGTTCGGACGGTTCGGGAACGACCTTCAACTTCACCGATTATCTGTCGAAGGCAAACGCAGAGTGGAAGACCAAGGTTGGTTCCGGCACTGCGGTTGAGTGGCCCACCGGCGTTGGCGCCAAGGGCAACGAAGGTGTTGCCGGCAACATCGGCCAGACCAAGAACTCGATCGGCTACGTCGAGTACGCCTATGCGAAGCAGAACAAGCTGACCTACGCCGCGATGATCAACAAGGCTGGCAAGACCGTGCAGCCGACTGTTGCTGCATTCCAGGCTGCCGCTTCGAACGCCGACTGGTCGCACGCTCCTGGCTACTACGTCATCCTGACCGACCAGCCGGGCGATACTTCCTGGCCGATCACGGCTGCAACCTTCATCCTGATGCACAAGACCCCGACCGATAAGGCTGCAGCGGCTGAAGCTCTGAAGTTCTTCAAGTGGTCGTTCGAGAAGGGCGGCAAGATGGCTGAAGAGCTCGACTACATTCCGATGCCGGAAACGGTCGTCAAGCAGATCGAAAAGACCTGGTCGGCTGACATCAAGAGCTAAGACATTTGCGGAGGAGAGGGCGACTTCTCCTCCGCTTAGTCTCCGGGTAGCGGTTTCAAACAGAGTTCATTGAGAGCAAGGGGAATCAGCGTGGCAGAGATGGCTGTACAAAGCACTTCGATGGAAGCTGCAGGGCCTTACGACCGCGCCAAGGCGTTGAGCGCCTTCAAATTCGGGGACAAGGCATTCTACTGGACCACGCGCGCCTGCGCGATCGGCGTGCTTCTCATCCTCGGGGGCATTATTTTATCTCTGATCGCGGGCGCGTGGCCTGCGATGCGGGAGTATGGATTTTCTTTCCTGTGGACGCAGCGCTGGGCGCCGTCTGCAAATCCGCCGGTGCTCGGTGCGGTGGGGCCGATCTACGGCACCCTGATCACATCGGTCATTGCAATGTGCATTGCCATCCCGGTCGGTATCGGCATTGCAGTCTTCCTGACGGAGCTTTGCCCCCAATGGCTGCGCCGCCCGATTGGTATGGCAATTGAGCTGCTCGCGGGCATTCCATCCATCATCTACGGCATGTGGGGCTTCTTCGTGCTCGGGCCATTCCTGGCCAACACATTTCAACCCTTTATGATCAAGATCTTCGACGGCGTGCCTGTCCTCGGAGCGATTTTCGCTGGCCCGCCGTCCTACCTCAGCCTTTTCAATGCGTCGTTGATCCTGGCGATCATGGTGCTGCCGTTCATCACCGCGATTTCACGCGACGTGTTCGCGACGGTGCCTCCGGTGCTCAAGGAAGCGGCTTACGGCTTGGGCTGCACGACCTGGGAAGTCGTGCGCAGCGTCGTCATTCCATACACCCGTGTCGGTGTGATCGGCGGCGTCATGCTGGCGCTCGGACGCGCGCTTGGCGAGACGATGGCCGTGACGTTTATTATCGGTAACTCGTTCCGCATTTCGTCTTCTATCTTCGCTCCTGGAACGACGATTTCGGCGGCGATCGCGAGCGAATTCGCTGAAAGCGACGGGTTGCATCAATCAGGCCTCATGTTGCTTGGCTTGCTGCTGTTCGTTCTGACGTTCTTCGTGCTCGCTGGAGCTCGCTTGATGCTGATGCGCCTTGAGAAGAAGGCGGGAGGCTAAACTCATGAACCCGATTTACGCATCCCGCCGCCGCTCGGACATCATCGTCAGATTTTTGTGCCTGGGAGCCGCTCTGTTCGGCGTCACCTGGCTGGCTCTGATCTTGTTCACTCTGTTTTATAACGGCCTTGCGGGCCTCTCACTTCAGCTCTTTACTGAAAATACGCCGCCCCCGGGTTCTACTGAGGGCGGACTGCTGAACGCCATCGTCGGCTCGCTCATCATGACCGTGTTGGGTGTCGGTATCGGTGCTCCGATTGGACTGTTTGCTGGGACTTATCTCGCCGAATACGGCAAGCACGACAAACTCACCTCGGTGATCCGGTTCATCAACGACATTCTGCTGAGTGCGCCTTCGATCATCATCGGTTTGTTCATCTATGGCGCGGTCGTTGTGCCGATGGGTGGGTTCTCCGCGCTTGCCGGTACGCTGGCTCTCGCCGTGATTGTCATTCCGGTTGTGCTGCGCACGACGGAAGACATGTTGCGGCTGGTGCCGAGCCAGCTTCGCGAAGCTGCTTCGGCGCTGGGCTTGCCACGGTCCCTCGTGATCAAGCGTATCGCATATCGTGCCGCACGCTCTGGTCTGATTACCGGCATCCTGCTTGCGACCGCACGTGTCGCGGGTGAAACTGCGCCGCTGCTGTTCACGGCACTCAGCAACCAGTTCTTCAGCCTCGATCTGACCAAGACGATGGCCAACCTGCCGGTGACCATCAACAACTTCGTCCAAAGCCCCTATGCGTACTGGAAAGAACTCGCGTGGAGTGGCGCATTGATCATCACGTTGACCGTACTTGCCCTTAACATTGGCGCACGCATTCTTGTCGCCGAGAGGACAGCAAAATGAGCGAGCTTTCTGTGTCCACCAGTCATTCCACAAACCCGGCTCCATCTATGATGGCGGTGCCCGACGCGCGTCCAAAAGTGACGGTGCGCGACCTGAATTTCTATTACGGCGAGCATCACGCGCTCAAGAATATCAACCTGACGCTGGGCGAGAACCGGGTGACCGCGTTCATCGGACCGTCGGGATGCGGCAAGTCGACGTTGTTGCGTATCTTCAACCGGATGTATGATCTCTACCCGGGTCAGCGCGCGGTGGGACAGCTCATGCTGGACAACACCAACATCCTGGACCCGAAGCTCGATCTGAATCTGCTGCGTGCTCGGATCGGCATGGTGTTTCAGAAGCCGACGCCGTTCCCGATGACCATCTATGAAAACATCGCATTCGGCATCCGTCTTTATGAAAAGATATCGAAGTCGGAAATGGACGGGCGCGTTGAGACTGCGCTGCGTGGCGGTGCGCTCTGGAATGAAGTGAAGGACAAGCTGAATGCGAGCGGCCTGAGCCTTTCGGGCGGCCAGCAGCAGCGCCTGTGTATCGCGCGAACGGTCGCCGTGCGGCCGGAAGTGATCTTGTTCGACGAGCCTTGCTCGGCGCTTGACCCGATTTCCACTGCAAAGGTCGAAGAACTGATCCAGGAACTGAAGGAAAATTACACGATCGCGATCGTTACGCATAACATGCAGCAGGCGGCGCGCGTGTCCGACAAGACGGCGTTCATGTATCTCGGCCAGCTCATCGAGTTCGATGAAACAAACAAGATCTTTACGTCGCCGACGGATCGGCGGACGCAAGACTACATCACCGGCCGTTTCGGCTGACGCTTACCGCGTGGAGAATTATTATGGGAACAGATCATACCGCCAAGGCGTTCGACGAAGATCTCCAGGAGCTTAATCGGCTCGTTGCAGAGATGGGTGGTCTGGCGGAACGTCAGATCGTGGATTCCGTCGATGCTCTGATCCGTCGGGACGTCGCGCTGGGCAAGCGCGTGGTCGCCGCTGATCTCGATATCGACAAGTTGCAGCATGCCATCGAAGAGCGTGCAGTATTGACGATCGCTCGCCGTCAGCCAATGGCTGTCGACCTTCGCGAGATCGTCGGCTCGCTGCGGGTTGCGACCGACCTGGAGCGCATGGGCGATTTGTCGAAGAATATCGGCAAGCGCGTTGCTGCACTCGACAGCGATTTCCATCCGTTGAAGCTGATCCGTGGTCTCGAGCATATGACCGACCTGGTGCAGTCTCAGGTCAAGTCGGTGCTCGACGCTTATGCCGCGCATGACCTGCCGGCCGCCATGGCGGTTTGGAAAGGCGACGAAGAAGTCGACGCGATCTGCACCTCGCTGTTCCGCGAGCTGCTGACTTACATGATGGAAGATCCGCGCAATATCGGCTTCTGCATCCATTTGATGTTCTGCGCCAAGAACATCGAACGGATCGGGGACCATGCGACCAACATTGCCGAAACGGTCTTCTACATGATCGAAGGACAACAGATGCTCGATCAGCGCCCCAAAGGCGATATGACGAGTTTTGCGACGGCTGTCTCAGGCAGCTGATTGGAAGGATATAAATTGAAGGATCGGACATGAGCGCCCGAATTCTTGTCGTCGAGGATGAAGAAGCGTTGACGACGCTGCTTCGCTACAATCTGGATGCCGAAGGCTACGATGTCGAAACCGTTGCACGCGGGGACGACGCCGACACCAGACTCAAGGAGCATATTCCGGATCTGATCGTGCTCGATTGGATGCTGCCTGGTTTGTCGGGGATCGAGCTTTGCCGTCGTCTAAGGGCAAGGCCTGAAACGAAGCAGATCCCCATCATCATGCTGACCGCGCGTGGCGAGGAAAGCGAGCGGGTGAGGGGTCTCGCGACGGGCGCTGACGATTACATCGTCAAGCCGTTCTCGGTCCCGGAATTGCTGGCGCGGGTGAAGGGCTTGCTGCGACGGGCCAGCCCGGAGCGTCTCGCCACGGTTTTGGCTTTCGGCGATATCGAGTTGGACCGCGATCGGCGCCGTGTGGCCCGTTCCGGCCGCCCGATTGATCTGGGGCCCACCGAATACCGTCTTCTGGAGTTCTTCCTGGAACATCCGGGACGTGTTTTCAGCCGGGAGCAATTGCTCGACGGCGTTTGGGGACGCGACATCTATATCGATGAGCGCACCGTGGACGTTCATATCGGCCGGCTCAGGAAGCTCCTGAACCTTGGCCGGGAGCAGGATCCCATCCGCACCGTTCGCGGAGCGGGCTACGCCCTGGATGATCGCTTCGCCAAGGCTGAGTGATCTCGATAAAATTATTGCAGAGCAGCATTTGTCTGATGTTGCTTTGCAATCCTGGGTAGGGCGAATAACAATTTTGTGCCAATGAAGGGCAAAATTGCACCTCGCATTTGGTCATCTCCGTGTTAACCTGACTCTCGACGGGGCAGCGAAACCCAGTCGCAGGATTGAATTGGGAAGGAGAACCAAAATGGCCTGGAAAGCTCCAAAGATTGTTGAAGTGCCGGTTGGCATGGAAATCAACATGTACGCCTGCGCGGCGCGCAAGTAAGTCTGCAAATTTCTTCAGTTTAAAAGACAATTGGTCCGGTTTGCGTAAGGGCTCGCCCAATGGGTGAAGTTCTTTCGCAGCCGGCCTTGTTTGTGTCTGGGTCTGGATTCCGCGAACCGGGATTGCCGGAGGCGTTTTGATGTTGCGCGTTGTCGTTCTCGGGGTGGCGGCTGGTGGCGGCGTCCCGCAATGGAACTGCAACTGTGAGGTCTGCCGAATCACACGTCTTGAGCGGCCGGACTTGCGAGCCACGCAGGCATCGATAGCGGTCAGCGCTGACCACAAACACTGGTTTCTGATCAATGCTTCACCTGACCTGCGCCAACAGGTGATCGCGACCCCGCAACTTCATCCAAAGCCGGATCAATTACGCCATAGCCCGATCGCAGGCGTCATCCTGACCAATGGCGAGGTCGACGCCGTCGCGGGGTTGCTGTCCCTGCGTGAGGGTTGGCCATTTACCATCTACGCTCACCAACGCGTTCTTGCGACGCTGAGGGACAACAGCATCTTCAATGTTCTGAGTGCGGAGCGGGTGCGTCGCGAACCGATCGAATTCGATGCCACGTTCGAGCCCAAGTTGGCGAACGGCTCGCCGTCGGGGTTGGAAGTTTTGCCATTCCTCGTTCCTGGTAAACGTGCCTGGTATCTTGAAGACGCTGCTGCACCTGCGGTGGACGATGAGGCGGGCGACACCGTGGGGCTGCGGATTGCGGACAAGCGGAGTGGCCAATACTTCTTTTTTCTTGCCGCTTGCGCCGCCATGACCCCAGAGCTGAAGATGCGTCTGAAAGACGCGCCTCTGGTGTTTTTCGACGGAACGGTCTGGCGCGATGATGAACTGATCGCCGCAGGACTTGGCAGCAAGACAGGGCAGCGGATGGGACACATGGCCATGTCAGGCGCGGATGGGGCAATCGCAGCGCTTGCCGGCCTCGGGATCGCCCGTAAGGTTTTTCTTCACATCAACAATTCCAATCTGGCGCTGCTGCCCGAGACTGCGGAGCGCGTGCAGATCGAGCAGGCCGGATGGGTCATTCCCTCGGACGGGATGGAGATTATCGTTTGAGAACGACAACAGCCTTTTCGTTAGCAAAAGGAACACCACTCGCCAGCGCGGAAGACCTGGAGGCTGCGCTGCGGCACATTGGTGAAACGCGCTATCACAACCTGCATCCGTTTCACCGGTTGCTGCACGGCGGCAAGCTCAACAAGGGGCAGGTGCAGGCCTGGGCGCTCAATCGCTACTATTATCAGAGCTCCATTCCCATCAAGGACGCCGTGGTCCTGTCCCGTTTTCGCGACCGCAATATCCGCCTGGAATGGCGGCATCGGATCGAGGATCACGACGGCAATTTCGGCACCGAAGGCGGTATCGAACGCTGGCTCAAGCTGACCGAAGGGCTTGGCCTCGACAGCAATTATGTGGAGTCGGCCGAGGGGATTCTTCCGGCAACGCGTTTCGCGGTGGACGCCTATGTCCATTTCGTCCGGGACAAGACACCGCTTGAAGCGATCGCATCGTCGCTGACCGAATTGTTCGCGCCGAACCTCCATGAAGAGCGCATTTCCGGAATGCTCGCGCACTACGATTTCGTCAATCCGAACATCATGAGCTACTTCAAGCGGCGCCTGGAACAGGCCCCGCGTGACGCCAATTTCGCGCTCGATTTCGTCAAGGTGCATGCAACCACGCCGGAACAGCGTGAGGCGGTTTGCAATGCACTCATCTTCAAGACCAATGTGCTGTGGGTTCAGCTCGATGCGCTCTATCACGCCTATGTCGACGGCCACATACCGCCGGGGGCCTTTGTGCCGGAACAGGATTGAAGCCATTGCGAAATCGTCTGATCGACATAACTGAAGGTAGTCACCCGGTGCTGGCCCGGCACGCGAAGCTGCGTTTCGATGAGACACGGCAGCGATGGGTGATCCTGGTCCCGGAGCGCGTGCTGGCTCCCGACGACATTGCGGTCGAGATCCTCCAGCTGTGCGATGGCGTTCGGAGTGTCGATGCAATCATTGATACGCTGGCGGAAAAGTATGTTGCTGATCGTGTGCTGATCGCCACCGATGTGATCGCCATGTTGAAGGACCTTGCGGAGAAGGGATTTTTGGCCGAAGCACAGGACACAAAATCATGAGTCCGACGCTGACCGACGCGAGCCCCGTCCACGCCGATCCTGCTGACGGATTGGCGGTCCTGGAGACGCGCAGGTCGCAGGCGGAGACCTTTGGCATTCCGCTGGCTGTTTTGGCGGAAATTACGCACCGCTGTCCGTTGCAATGCCCTTATTGCTCCAATCCCGTCGAGCTTGAACGCAACGCCGGTGAGCTTTCGACCGAGGAGTGGAAGCGAGTTCTGAGCGAACTTGCCCAGATCGGGGTGTTGCAAATCCATTTTTCCGGCGGTGAGCCGACGGCGCGGAAAGACCTGGCCGAGCTGATTCAGCACGCAACGGACGTTGGGCTTTATTCCAACCTGATTACGTCTGCCGTGCTGTTGACGAAAGACAAGCTCGCAGCGCTGGCGGATGCCGGATTGTCGCACGTCCAGATCAGTTTTCAGGGCAGCGAACACGTCGTTGCTGATCGTGTTGCTGGGCTGAAGAACGCACATGCGAAAAAGATCGAGGCTGCGGGATGGGCGAGGCAGCTTGGCCTGCCGCTGACGGTCAATGCGGTGATGCACCGCCAAAACCTGTTTCAGCTTCCCGAAATCATCCAGATGGCGGTCGATCTCGATGCTGATCGGCTGGAGGTCGCCAACGTCCAATACTACGGCTGGGCGTTGAAAAATCGCGCCGCATTGATGCCGACCATGGAGCAGATCGAAGAGACTTCACGGGTTGTCGAGGAAGCGCAGGAAAGGCTGAAGGGCATTCTCGCCATCGACTATGTGGTGCCGGACTACTATGCGCTAAGACCGAAGAAGTGTATGGGCGGCTGGGGGCGGCAGTTCTTCAATATTTCGCCGTCGGGCAAGGTGCTCCCTTGCCATGCGGCCGAGACGATTACGGGCCTGCATTTTGAGTCCGTCCGCGATCATTCGGTGGCCTGGATCTGGCAGAACTCCGAGGCCTTTAATCGCTACCGCGGCACGGGCTGGATGCCCGAACCCTGCCAGAGCTGCGCGTACAAGGAGATCGACTACGGTGGCTGCCGCTGTCAGGCTTTTGCGTTGACTGGAAATGCCGGCAACACCGATCCGGCCTGCGCACTGTCTCCGGTTCACGAGGAAATTTTCAAGGCGGCGTTGACGGAGTCCGCGGAGGATAATCGCCGGTTTATCTATCGTAACTTCGCCGGCGGCACGCTGGAAACGGAAGATGTCCATGGCAGCTGACGCCGGAGAGGCAGTGCCGTCCGGCAAACAGGCTGATCCATTTGCTCCCCTGACGACGAGGCATCTGCCGGTCGGTGATGGTCACGAAATCTACGTCGAGACCGTCGGCCGCGTCGATGGAATTCCGGCCGTGTATCTGCATGGCGGGCCGGGAAGTGGTTGCCAGCCGGACCACCGAAAGCTGTTCGATCCGCAACGTTTTCATGCCGTGCTGTTTGATCAGCGGGGCGCGGGTCGAAGCCGCCCCAGGGGATCGCGCGACGCAAATACGCTTCCTCATCTGATCGCGGATATGGAAGCAATCCGTGAGATGCTGGGTATCGAGCGCTGGCTTGTTATTGGCGGGTCTTGGGGCGCAACATTGGCGCTTGCCTACGCTCAAGCACATCCAGACCGCGTCAGCGGTATCGTATTGCGGGCAACTTTCCTCGGCACGCGCGCTGAGCTGGAATGGACTTTCACCGGCGGATTGCGCCGGTTCTATCCCGCCTTGAACGATGATTTTCTCAGCTTGCTTGCACCGGACGAGCGCGATCAGCCGCTTGATGCCTACTGGCGCCGCATTCTTGACCCCGATCGCGCAATTCATGGACCGGCAGCCCGCGCTTGGCATGACACGGAGCGGATTCTTTCCGACCTCAAGCCAGCGAAAGCGCGGCTCGATCTCGATTCGGTTAACAACAGTTCTCGCGCATTACCGTCGACGCCATTCATGGAAGCGCATTACTTCCGCAACGACTGCTTCATGCAGCCGGGACAACTTTTATCAAATGCAGGCAAACTGAAAGGCATTCCCGGGCTCATCGTGCAGGGGCGCTATGATCTTTTGTGCCCGCCCAACACCGCGCACGCGTTGGCAGCGGTGTGGCCTGATGCAAGCTTGCGTATTGTCGATGCGGCCGGGCATTCCCTTTACGATCCGGGCATAAGGGATGCCGTCGCAACCGCAATTGCGGAGCTAGTGTCCCAGTTCTGACATTCGTATCAGCTTGCGGCTAGCTCGTTTACGAATGTCAGAACCTAAGGGACACTAGCAAAAATATGAACCTAGTGCGGTTTTGGATCTGACGTTCGTATGATGGATTCGCGGTTAATTCTGATACGAACGTCAGATCCACCGCACCAGCAGGCACATAAGAGTTTCTGATTGCAAAGCACGTTGGAAATTTGGAGAGTGCGCGGCGCAAGCATCGGCTTCTAATAAGCTTTGAAGAGGGAGGAAGTATATGAAAGTGTTTTCGTCTGTTTCGCGTAGCGTGTTGCTCGCGAGTGTCTTTACAGGCGTGTTCGCATTTGCAGCAAACAGCCAGCAGCCAGCCAGTCCACCCGCCGTAGCGCCGGCACCGGCTGCAGCCCCAGCTGCTGCGCCCGCACTTCCTCCGGGGTCGCCGCTGATTGGGCGGCCTGACACCCCTGAAGCGGCCAAGCTGGCTCCAGTTGCCGCGCCTCCTATTCCGGCGGCTGCCGATAAGCTGCCGACTGCAAAGCTCAAGGTCCCGGCAGGCTTCAACGTCGAAGTCTACGCTTCCGGCATGGCGAATGCCCGCTCGATGGCACAGGGTGACAAGGGTACGGTCTTCGTCGGCAGCCGTCTGGTCGACAAGGTCTATGCGATCACCAACAAGGACGGGAAGCGGACCGTAAAGGTCCTTGCGTCCGGTCTCTATCGTCCCAATGGCGTCGCTTTCCATAACGGCACGCTCTACATCGCCGAGCTGTCGAAGATCTCCAAGATCGACAAGGTGGAAGACAATCTCGAAAATCCGCCGAAGCCGACGATGATCTACGACAACCTGCCGAAGGACGAGGCCCACGGCTGGAAATTCATTGCGGTTGGTCCCGACAACAAGCTGTACGTGCCGATCGGTCAGCCGGGCAACAACGTGCTTCATGACGACGCACACGGCCAGATCCGGCGCATCAATCTCGACGGCAGCGGCGCAGAGGTGATCGCAAAAGGCGTTCGCAATACGGTCGGATTCGACTGGAATCCCGAGACCAAGCAGCTCTACTTCACGGATAACGGCCGTGACTGGCTGTCCGAAGACATTCCGCAGGACGAGCTCAATCGCGTCGCCAAGACCGGCGAAGATTTCGGCGCGCCTTACTGCTACCAGGGCAACTTCACCGATCCAGAGTTCGGTTGGGGCAAGTCCTGCAGCCAGTTCACCGCACCTGTCGGCTTGATGGGCCCGCACACGGCCTCCCTCGGCATGCGGTTCTACACCGGCAGCATGTTCCCGAGCAGCTATAAGAACACGATCTTCGTTGCGCGCCACGGCTCCTGGAATAAGAGCAAGAAAGAGGGCGGAGACATTGTTGCGGTGAAACTGAACAAGGACGGCACCGTAAAGTCGGTTGAGCCGTTCCTGACCGGCTTCATCGAAGACAACAAGTATCTCGGCCGTCCCGTGGACGTGCAGCAGATGAAGGATGGATCATTGCTGGTTTCGGACGACTGGAACGGCGCGGTGTACCGCGTCAGCTACGGCAAGCAGAAGTCGGCTTCGAAGTAACCGGCGCATGAAAACAATGAAGTCGGGAGCGTAGAGCTGCTCCCGACTTTTTCTTTTCGCATTTCGCTTCTATAGCTTCTGCGCTTACAAAATTTGGATTGGCCGATGCGTATTCCCTTGACTGTTCTTGCGTTCCTCCTTGCAACGATGGCTGCCCGAGCCGACTCATTTCAGGATCGTGTCGCACCGTGTCTTGCGTGCCATGGAGAGAAGGGGACGTCCGAGACCGAGAACACGCCATCACTGGGTGGGCAGCGGCCGGCTTACGCGCTGATCCAGCTTTATATGTTTCGTGAGAAATTGCGGACCTTCGACATCATGAACGAGATGGCGAAGGATTTGACCGACGATGATCTGCGGACATTCTCGGATTACATCGGCACCCTGCCGAAGCCCACGCCACCGGCGGACGCCGGCGATCCCGCACGCATGCAGCGGGGACTGGCACTGGTTCAACAGCACCGTTGTAACGTTTGCCACACGCCGGACTTTTCCGGACAGGAGAACGTGCCGCGGATCGGCAATCAGCGTGAGGACTACCTCGTCAAAACCATGCGGGAGTACAAGGACAACAGCCGCCACGGTTACGATGCGACCATGGCCGAGGTGCTTCAGCCGGTGACCGACGAGCAAATCGTCGACCTTGCTTATTATCTGGCGCGCGTTCGCTAGCTTGCTTCGTCCGGGGAGATCAGTGCGGCAGCGTCACGTCGACGGTTAGCCCCGAGTACCAGGCCGCCAGATCCGCGATGTCATTGTCGGACAAGGGCTTGGCCACCACAGACATGGTCTCGTCCTTGCGCTCTTCGGAGCGGAAGGCCTTGAGCTGCTTTTCCAGGTACATGGCAGGCGAGCCTGCGATATTCGGAGCTACGGGCATCTTGGACAGGCCGTCGATCCCGTGGCAGGGCGCGCATTGCTGGGCTTTCTTGCGGCCAGCCTTGGCATCACCGTCGGCATGAGCCGAGGTCACAGCGAGACTTAGGGATATCAGCAGTAGTGGAAAAGAAAGCTGCCGTCCGGTCATCTCGTTGTCCTCTGAAGCTGATTAGCACCGAAGTGAGAAAATTCTGCCGTGAGCGGGTGAGCTCACGGCAGAATGTGTAAGTGTAGAGTTCTACTTCCCGTTGTATGTGATGCGATAGAGCGCACCTGCGAGATCGTCGGAGACGAGCAGGGAGCCGTCACGCAGCTGCTCCACATCGACGGGGCGTCCGAGATATTCACCGTCGGAGGTCAGCCAGCCTGACGCAAAGACTTCGGTCTTGTCGGCGCTGCCGTCAGCCTTCAAGGGGGTGAACATGATGCGGGCGCCGACCGGCTCGGTGCGATTCCACGAGCCATGCTGGGCGGAGAAGATGCCGCCCCGATACTTCGCCGGGAATGACTTGCCGGTATAGAAGCTCATTCCAAGGTCGGCGGCATGGGCGTCCATCTCGACTTCGGGATAGACCACGTTCGCGGGTGGCGTATCGGCCTTGTATTCGACGGTGCGGACCTTACCGCCGCCGTAATACGGGAAGCCGAAATTCTGACCGGCCTGCGTGATGCGGTTCAGCTCGCCGGGGGGAATGCCGTCTCCCATACCGTCGACCTGGTTATCCGTGAACCAGAGCTGGCCGTTCTTCGGATTGAAGTCCATACCGACCGAATTTCGGATGCCGCCCGCAAAAACCTCACGGTTCTTGCCATCCTGATCCATTCGGATGATGCCACCGATGCCGGCCTTGGCAAATCCCTCAAGCTTGTCCTTTGCAGGGACGTTGAAGGGTTGTCCCAGGGTAATATACAGCTTGTTGTCCGGCCCGATGCGACAGACTCGCGCAGTGTGATTGAAGCTCTCGTCTTCTTTCGGGATAAGCTCGCCCTGAGGCACGACTTGCCCGACGGCAATGTCGGGGCTCTCGTAGAAAAATTCGGCTGCAGGGAAGCTGAGGACCCGATTCTGCTCCGCAATATAGAGGACGCCATCCTTCGAGAAGCAGACGCCGTTCGGAATTGTAAACTTCACTGAGGGGGCGAATTCCTTCACTTCCTCGGCAAAGCCTGCCTTGCCGCGGTCTGTCACGGCATAGACTTTGTTCTTGCGGGTGCCCACGAAGGTAACCACGCCCTGCGGTCCGACGGCAATATGCCGCGCGTCGGGTACGAGAGCATAGAGGCTGATTTTGAAGCCTGGCGGAAGCTTGACCTTCGCAAGGTTGGCCTTGATCGCGTCAACCTTGCGGCCGGTCTGAGGAACGGTGGGAATGTCGGTAACGCCGGTGGTCTTGAATGCGCCGAGCTTATCTAGGTTATCCGAAGGCTGGGCAGACGCGGAAACTGCGGATGCACACAGGAACGCGGCAACAGCAACTGAACTGAGAGCACGAAATTTAGCAGCGTAAAACATTGATTTATCCTCCCGGTGGAGCCCGATTTTTGAAGTTTTACATTCACAAGCCTAGCGAAGCCGTGGAACTGCGCAAGATCAAAGCGCTTCAGAAAAATTCTTTGGCGGCGCAACATTGTCGGAAGTGGACATCGCACGATTGTGATTTTCGGCGCGCGCGTTCGCCGTCGCTTCTTTTATGTCGCCTTTATGAAGTCGCCTGACGGACCGTCTCGATTTCCTATGACCGTTTTCGCACCTTCTGACACAGAGCAGTCTGCGTGCTGCGGCGGATGTTGGGAGACTGAAGATGGCTATCCTTCACCCGGGTGCAGGAAAGTACCGGGACATCAGCGACGATGATTATCGTGCGTATCTTATTACCCGTAACCAAGAGCCGATCGTCTATCATTCACGGGATGTGCAGTTTAAGCGCCTGCAGGTCCATGTGCGCAATACATTGAATCAAATTGGTCGCTTTCTGCATTGGATGCACGAGGTCATCATCAAATCGCAGAGCCGAAGGCTTTAGCGTGAGCTGATGATGCGGGGCTTTTGCCGGCATTGCGCGCCGTACGATCGCGACGGCGGGATCGCAGGAGATGGCCGCGAGCCAGTCAAGCTGCATTCAGCAGCGAAGACCCTTCCATAGATCATCGCGTGATCTTGCCTTGATGGACCTGATCTTGGGCTTGGTGGTTGCTTCTTCGAGCTCGAGCACGGCCACGAACGCGCGCTTGATGCGTTCATCCTTGATCCTTTCGAGATGACGGCGCAGCACTGCGATACTGCCCGCCTGCCGCGGGTTTTCGACGGCTGCGCAGACTTCGACGCTGGTTCTATGGAAAAACCTGAAGCCGCACGGGCCGGAGTGCCGGGCGCCGAGTCTGTCAATTTCGGCGGCCGCCGCAAATACCGCGAGCTTGTCATCGGCATCGAGCGTCGTTGTAAACCGCAGCAACGCCAACAGCCAGGCGCGCACGGTCCTGGAGTGCCAATCGCTGATTTCGGTCTTGACGTTCATGGAGAATTCTCTGGCCCAGTCGGCGCTCAGAGGGTTGAAGCCGAAGGCTGCAAACTGGGCGTGGGGCCAACCACAGGATAAAACCCACACTCCTTGAACAAGCTTTCTACCGCTGCGGCGATATCGCTCTTCGCGTCATTCGGCAGCTCAACCAACGGCAAGCGTACGCGAGGTGACATCAGTCCAAGGAGGCTCAGGACATATTTCAGGGGCGCGGGCGTCGGCTCGCGTGACAGAGCGGCCGTGAGAAGTCCGAGTTGCACAGCAAGATTTCTGGCAACCTGTCGCTCTCCCTGTCGGCAGCTTCGGTACATCTGCTGGCAGAGGTCGGGCGCCACATTCGACGTCATGGAGACACAGCCGTCCCCGCCATGGACAAGGAATGCCGGTGCGGTCGTATCGTCTCCTGAGAGGAGCCGAAATTCGGGTCTCAGCAGCGATCGTAACCGCAGCGGGCGCGTGATATCCCCCGTGGCATCTCTCAAGCCGATAAACTGCGGTGACTCGGCAAGTTGCGTGATGGAGTCGTCGGACAGGTCGCGGACCGTTCGGGAAGGGACATCATGCAGAACAATCGGTAACGCAGTGGAGTCTGCAATGGCATAAAAATGCGCACAGATTCCTGATTGCGTCGGCTTGTTGTAATACGGAACAACAGACAAGACCGCGTCAGCCCCGTCTGCCTCCGCTTGCTTGGTCAGCTCAATCGCCTGGCTCGTCGAATTCGATCCGGCCCCCGCAATCACCGCCGCGCGCCCGGAAGCGGCTTGCACCGCTGTGCGGACGAGGGCTGAGTGCTCGGCAGGACTGAGTGTCGAATCCTCGCCGGTAAGCTCGCCGACCACGAGAGCCGTTGCGCCGGCTGCAATCTGCCGTTCGCACAGCTGACGAAACGATGTGAGATCGATTTCGTGAATACTGTCGAACGGCGTAGGAAGATCGGGAATGTAACCCCGCAGCCAGGAAGAGGGAGAATGCATTGCAAGCGTCATCTGTTTTACGCGGCCTTTGCCATGTGACTGAAGTTTTGCCGGCGTGCCGACAGCACGAAGCTGTCGCGGCATCTGACGCCGGCCTCGATCCTGAATCCGAGGCGTTCCAGCCGCTCGCGAATTTTCATGCTCATGCCGTTTTCGCGGGAGTTGATCACGACGGCTATCGTTGCCGTCGTGCTCAGGAAATGCGTCATCTGCGCCAGCATCGCTTCGAGCGCTTGAAGCGAATGGCGGCCTGCAATCAGGCCGACCGTATATTGAGCCCGCGGAATGCATCGGCCCATCGTTGTCACACGGAAGAATCCGCGACGGCGGAGATCGAGATCGATGTCCGCGCTGTCGCTCCCCGCGACAACGATACGATGAAGGCTTGATGGCCGCGTCAGTTCGATCATTGTTCTGACGATTTGCTCACGAGCGAGGTCAGGGGTTTGAAACACTGATGTCTCCTGAACAAGAAGAATTGGGAGATACGTTACGCGACCCGCCGTTGGCGCAAGTCCTGGGCGCCGAAGGCGCCGTTGCTTGCGATTGCAAGCTCGGGTCGGTTGACGTTACGGCCGGAAATGTCGAGCTCGAGGACGTATGGCGTCGACACGATCGCTTCGGGATGATGGCCGTTTTCGAAGAGGGCATATCGGACAGCCTCAGCGCGATTCACGAACAGGCCACCAAAGAGTCCATTTTTTTCCTGTGCAACCCAGTTGCCTCGGCTGTTCTTGCCGATGAAAACGAGTGACGAGCTACACGAGGGAGGTTCAGTCTGCTTCACGGTTTATCTCCTGAGTAACGTGAATCGGAGCGATCTCTGTTCACGCGAGAAATGTCTGCTCCAAGGCATATGATTTCGAGAGCGGAGTCTGTGCGATTTCATAGGGAAAACATAAGCGGGGTGCTGCAAGGGCAAACAAGCCATCGTTTTACGACGCTGCTGCACTGTTGAAAGCAGATGTGAGACAATAGAGCGCAGCATAGGCCACGCCTTCATCCCAGTGCGTGAGAGCGGAGTCGAATAACGTCTCTCTTCGTAACGATCCGGCGACCACACAGAGGATCGCGGATAACCAGAGCAGGGCGGCCATGCTCCTGGTGAAGGAAACGCTTCCAAGCGCTGCGAAAACGCTGAGAACGGCGATCCTCAGGAAAAATCGGACGAGGACCTGCATAGATCGCGTGTCGTTTGGCATATTCGGCGATTGTGCCATTGCGCCCCCACTTAGCGATGAGACGAGTTAAATGCTCAGGCGAAATTTTCGCAGAGAACCGTCTCATCACGCGGTGTCCGGACCCGGGGCACTGTCGGCTTGCGAGCCGCCTTGGGTGTTTCCGGCGATTGTCGGAGCGCTTCGACGACCGCGCTCAGGATAGCGAGTGAGAGGTCCCAATGATGGGTCTCGATCGCATCGTCGAGCCATTCGGGGAAGTCAGGCTGGAGGGAGAGGGCGCAGTGCCACTGACCTTCATCATAAACGAGGCGGCGAAGCTTCCATTGCGGCAACTTGTCTGCGATCAGCGTAAGTCCTGCATCTGTCCATGCGCCTGCGGCAATCAGTTTTTGCAGTTGGACAGGGATGTCGTCCCGATCGTTTTCGTCACCACGACAGGCTTCCGTCGCGATTGTCGTCACAAGATCGTCCGTGAGACCATTGGCGTCGCACAGTCGGTTTGTGATCGCGATGAGCCGTTTGGTTCGGCTGGCGTGATAGAACATCGCTTTGCACCTTCCTACTGCAAGTCGAGCGCGCGAACGCGATCGAAGCTCAAAGTGTGCAAAGCGCCATTTGAATGCGAGAGGGAAACAACAGCGAAGATATAGCCGCCGTATAAGTGTACCGGCGCCATGAGCGGATGGCCCGTACCAATAACGGCCGAACGTCCGTTGTCATCTGTCGCATATTTCTGTGATGGGCGGGCTCACGACAAACGTGGTGGCAAACGAGATTTAGCGAAAACCTCATGAATTGCAGCGGCTTGACACGTCTTTTCTGGCGATGACTCAGGGCGCGAGGGCAGGCGTCTTTATGGGATTCCTATAACGTCGCGGGCGCTCCTATCTCGAAAACCTATGCTCCGGCTGCCATTCCATCGTTGCACAAAAGCGCGGGGATTCCCGCGTTTTGAGATGCCGAGAGTTTACGCCCGATAGTGCACCGATCGCTTGATGCTGTCGTCGTGCCGCAAGGAGCATTCCAATGCTGGACTTCATCATGCTGGCCCTCGGTTTGGGCTTCTTCGCGTTGGCCGTGGGCTACGCCTACGCCTGCGATCGACTCTGAGGAGAGCGACCATGATCTTCGATTACACACTTGCCGGCCTCGTTTCCGCAGGGCTGCTGTTTTACCTGACCTACGCTCTGTTGCGGCCTGAGCGTTTCTGAGAGGCGCACAATCATGACTTTCATTGGCTGGATTCAAATTCTGCTGTTTTGCGCGATCATTGTCGCGCTCGTAAGGCCGCTCGGCGGCTATATGACAAAGGTCTTCGACGGCGAACGAACATTTCTTTCGCCGGTTATTCGTCCCATCGAGGCCGGTCTTTACTGGGTCGCGGGCGTCGATGAGAAGCGGGAGCAACATTGGCTCACTTATGCGATCTCGATGCTGTTCTTCCAGATCGGTGGTTTCGTCATTCTGTATGCGCTGATGCGCCTTCAGGCTGGGTTGCCCTTCAATCCGGCAGAGCAGGCGGCTGTTGCGCCGGATCTGTCGTTCAATACAGCGGTGAGCTTTGTCACCAATACGAATTGGCAGAACTACGGCGGCGAGACCACGATGTCTTATCTGACCCAGATGATGGGTCTGACATCTCAGAACTTCGTATCGGCCGCGACTGGCGTTGCCATCGCCGTGGCGCTGATCCGCGGTTTCGCCCGCTCATCCGTGCGAACGGTCGGAAACTTCTGGGTCGATCTGACGCGGACGACGCTCTACATCCTTCTGCCGATCTGTGTCGTTGCCACCCTGATTCTTGTTTGGCAGGGAATGCCCCAGACGCTCGGCGCTTATGTTGGTGCTACAACGCTGGAAGGCGCCAAGCAGACGATCGCCGTCGGACCGGTCGCATCCCAGGCCGCAATCAAGATGCTGGGAACCAACGGCGGTGGCTTCTTCAACACCAACGCGGCTCATCCGTTCGAGAACCCAACCGCCCTGACGAACCTCATTCAGATGGCGTTGATCTTCGCGATCGGCGCGGGGATGACCAACGTGTTCGGCCGGATGGTCGGCAATCAACGACAGGGTTGGGCGATTTTCGCCGCCATGGGTGT
Organism: Bradyrhizobium sp. SYSU BS000235; assembly: GCF_049747295.1. Classification (NCBI taxonomy): domain Bacteria; kingdom Pseudomonadati; phylum Pseudomonadota; class Alphaproteobacteria; order Hyphomicrobiales; family Nitrobacteraceae; genus Bradyrhizobium; species Bradyrhizobium sp. SYSU BS000235. The sequence continues at coordinate 90,973 of NZ_JBMHJM010000001.1, read as the reverse complement.
GCTGTTCATCGCCGGCGTGATCGTCACCTACTGGGCGGAAGCCTCAGGGACGTCGATCCTGAGCAATCTCGGCCTGACCGGCGGCAATATGGAGGGCAAAGAGGTCCGCTTCGGCATCGTTGCCTCGGCTCTGTTCGCCGTGGTTACGACCGCAGCCTCCTGCGGTGCTGTCAATGCCATGCACGACTCGTTCACCGCGCTCGGTGGCATGATCCCGCTTATCAACATGCAGCTCGGTGAATTGATCATCGGCGGTGTCGGCGCAGGCCTTTACGGCATGCTTCTGTTCGTCGTTCTGTCGATCTTCGTCGCCGGCCTGATGGTTGGCCGTACGCCGGAGTATGTCGGCAAGAAGATCGAGTCGCGTGAGGTCAAGATGGCGATGCTCGCGATCTTGATCCTGCCGTTGATGTATCTCGGCTGGACCGCAGTCGCTGTCGTGCTGCCGTCGGCTGTTGCTTCAATGGCGAATGCCGGTCCGCATGGCTTCTCGGAGGTGCTCTATGCCTTCACCTCAGCCACCGCGAACAACGGATCAGCCTTCGGCGGTCTCACCGGCAATACGATGTTCTACAACCTGACGCTCGGCTGCTCGATGCTGGTCGGTCGCTTCTTCATGATCGTGCCGGCCATGGCGCTTGCCGGCTCGCTCGTCGAGAAGAAGTCGATCCCGGCTTCGGCAGGCACGTTCCCAACCACAGGCACTCTGTTCGTCGGACTAGTTGTGGGTGTGATCCTCATCGTCGGCGGTCTCACGTTCTTCCCCGCGCTCGCGCTGGGGCCGATCGTTGAGCATCTCGCGATGAATGCGAACACCCTGTTCTGATCGATATCATTTCGGAGTTACATCCATGGATACGTTAAACCCACAGAAGCGGACCGCGGGCTCTGCCTTGCTCGATCCGAAGATCGTTCTTCCCGCGATCGGCGCTTCTTTTACCAAGCTCGACCCTCGGGCGATGGTCAAGAACCCGGTCATGTTCGTGGTGGAAGTTGTCGCGGCGCTGACGACGGTCATTTTCATCCGCAATCTTTTAAGCGGTGGAGAAGACCTCGGATTCGCCTTCCAGATTATTCTCTGGCTCTGGTTCACGGTGTTGTTCGCAAATTTCGCGGAAGCCGTTGCGGAAGGACGGGGCAAGGCCCAGGCCGAGTCTCTGAAGAAGACCCGGACTGAGACCCAGGCTAAGCTCCTGACCGGTTCGGATCTGACCTATCGCATGGTTCCGGGCACGAGCCTGAAAGTCGGGGACATCGTCCTGGTGGAAGCCGGTGACACCATCCCGTCGGATGGCGAAGTCATCGAAGGCGTGGCCTCCGTGAACGAAGCGGCGATCACCGGCGAATCCGCCCCTGTGATCCGTGAATCCGGTGGCGATCGTTCCGCCGTAACGGGTGGCACCCAGGTGTTGTCGGACTGGATCCGCGTCCGCATCACTGCGGCTCAGGGCTCGACATTCATCGACCGTATGATCAAGCTGGTTGAGGGTGCGGAACGCCAGAAGACGCCGAACGAGATCGCGCTCAATATCCTTCTCGCCGGCCTCACGATCATTTTCGTGTTCGCGACCGTCACGATTCCGAGCTATGCGGCGTATGCCGGGGGATCGATCTCGGTCATCGTGCTCGTTGCGCTGTTCGTGACGCTGATCCCGACAACGATCGGTGCGCTGTTGTCTGCAATCGGCATTGCGGGCATGGATCGTCTGGTGCGTTTCAACGTGCTGGCGATGTCCGGCCGTGCGGTGGAAGCGGCGGGTGATGTGGACACGCTGTTGCTCGACAAGACCGGCACGATCACGCTCGGCAACCGTCAGGCGACCTCATTCCGGCCGGTGACCGGAGTGACCGAACAAGACCTTGCTGACGCTGCACAGCTTGCTTCGCTTGCAGACGAGACGCCGGAAGGACGCTCCATTGTGGTCCTTGCCAAGGAAAAATACGGCATCCGCGGCCGTGACATGGCTGAACTCGGAGCGACCTTCATTCCGTTCACCGCGCAGACGCGTATGAGCGGTGTCGATGCCGGCGGCTCGTCGGTCCGTAAGGGCGCGGTCGATGCGATCCTGGCTTATGTCAGCGGCCCGGTACCTCGAACCTTGGCTGCTGCAGGAGGCAGTGCCGTCCGCGTGATTCCTTCGGCCGATACGGATGTCGCGCGGGAGATCCGAGCGATTTCGGATGAGATCGCGAAGTCGGGCGGCACGCCGCTTGCCGTCGCGCGCGATGGAAAGCTGCTGGGCGTCATCCATTTGAAGGATATCGTCAAGGGCGGGATTCGCGAACGCTTTGCCGAACTGCGCCGCATGGGTATCCGCACGGTCATGATCACCGGCGATAACCCCATGACGGCTGCTGCCATCGCGGCGGAAGCAGGGGTCGATGACTTCCTGGCTCAGGCGACGCCTGAAGACAAGCTGAAGCTCATTCGTGATGAGCAGGCGAAGGGCAAGCTCGTTGCCATGTGCGGTGATGGTACTAACGACGCACCGGCGCTGGCGCAGGCCGATGTCGGTGTGGCGATGAATACCGGCACACAGGCGGCGCGCGAAGCCGGCAATATGGTCGACCTTGATTCGAATCCGACCAAGCTGATCGAAGTCGTGGAGATCGGCAAGCAATTGCTGATGACCCGTGGTGCTCTCACCACGTTCTCGATCGCCAATGACGTGGCGAAGTATTTCGCCATCATTCCCGCGATCTTCCTCGCCTTCTATCCGCAGCTGCAGGCCTTGAACATCATGAATCTTTCAAGCCCGCAGAGTGCGATCCTTTCAGCGATCATCTTCAATGCGATCATCATCATCGCCCTGATTCCGCTCGCCCTGAAAGGCGTCGCCTATAAGGCCATCGGTGCCGGCGCACTCTTGAGCCGTAACCTGCTCATCTACGGCGTCGGCGGCATCGTTATCCCATTCGTTGGCATCAAGGCGATCGACATTGTCGTCACCGCCTTGCATCTGGCCTGAGGAGGCAAGTCATGTTGAAGGAAATTCGTCCGGCCCTCGTTATGGTCATTGGATTGACCGCTATCACCGGTCTTGCTTATCCGTTGGCCATGACCGGTATCGCGGGAACGCTCTTTCCCTATCAAGCACAGGGAAGCCTGATCGAGAAGGATGGAAAGACGATTGGATCGGCCCTGATCGGTCAGGAGTTCAAGGGTGACGGCTACTTCCACGGCCGTCCGTCCGTGACCACGGCCGCCGATCCGAACGATTCGACCAAGACCGTGCCTGCGCCATACAACGCGGCAAGCTCAGCCGCCTCCAATCTGGGGCCGACGAGCAAGGCACTCAACGATCGCCTGACCGAAGATGTCGAGAAGCTGAAGGCGGAGAACCCCGCGATGCCGGTCCCCGTGGACCTGGTGACAACCACGGGCAGTGGCCTTGATCCCCATATCTCCCCGGAAGGCGCGTTGTTTCAGGTGCCCCGCGTTGCGAAAGCGCGTAAAATGTCTGAGGATAGTGTTCGCAAGCTCGTGAACGATCAGACCGAGGGACGCCTTGCCGGAATTCTTGGTGAGCCCCGCGTGAACGTGTTGGCGCTGAATTTGGCGCTCGATCGTGCAGCCGCGAACTAAAGCCCCCGATGTCGGGCGGTTTGAGGATTAAAATGGCTGATGGCGATCATCACTCGCGATTCTGAACAACGACCGTCACCGGAGGCTTTGCTAGAAGCCGCCCGGCGCGAAGAAGGACATGGAGGCCGCCTCAAGATATTTCTCGGGGCGGCCCCTGGCGTTGGCAAGACCTATGAGATGCTGCAAAGCGCTCACGCCAAGTTGAAAGCCGGCGTGGATGTCGTGGTTGGTGTCGTCGAGACCCACGGTCGAGTGGAAACCCAGGCGCTGCTGAATGGTCTCGACGTTCTGCCCCGCAAGCAATTGGATTACAGGGGGCAAGTTCTTGAAGAAATGGATCTGGACGCGTTGATCGTGCGGCGTCCCAAGATCGCCATCGTCGATGAGCTTGCGCATACAAACGCGCCGGGCAGTCGCCATCCCAAACGCTATCTCGATGTCGAGGAATTGCTGGACAACGGTATCGACGTCTATACTGCCGTCAATATCCAGCACATCGAAAGCCTGAACGACATCGTCGCGCAAATCACGCGCGTGCGCGTGCGCGAGACGGTTCCGGATTCGATTATCGATCGTGCCGATGATATCGAGCTGGTCGACCTCACCCCCAACGATCTTATCCAGCGCCTTCGCGAGGGAAAGGTCTACATGCCAAAGCAAGCTGAAAGGGCGCTGGAGCATTACTTTTCTCCCGGCAACCTGACGGCGCTTCGTGAACTGGCGCTGCGGCGGACGGCCGAACGGGTCGACGAGCAACTGCTCAACCACATGCAGGCCAACGCGATCTCCGGCCCATGGGCAGCGGGGGAGCGGATTCTTGTCTGCCTCAGTGAAGACCCGCGCTCGGCTGGTCTCGTGCGTTACACCAAACGCCTGGCGGACCGTCTGCATGCGCCTTGGACGGCAATCTGCATTGAGACGCGTAGAAGTCTGCAGTTAACGGATGTTGAGCGTGATGGTCTTGCGGCCACCATGCGGCTTGCAGAAACGCTCGGAGCAGACGTTCTGACAATTCCCGCGGTCGAGACGCGCATTGCGGATGACGTCCTGAATTTTGCGCGCGCAAATAATGTCACCCAAATTGTCATCGGAAAATCGAGCCGGGCGTGGTGGTTTGAACTTGTCCGGGGCTCAATCGTCCACGATCTCGTGCGGCGTGCGGGCAACATCAGCGTAAACGTGATTGCCGGTGACAAGCTCGAGCAGAATGCTTCACTTCCAAAAGGGGTGCGGACGGCTGAATCGTCAGCGCCCTGGGATCCGCTTCCTTACGGCATGGCACTGTTGCTCGCAGGCATTGCTCTCGGCGTGAGCCTGCTGATCCGTCCTGTCCTCGGTATCGAGAATGTCGACTTGGTCTTTCTGACGGTCGTCGTGAGTGTTGCAGTCCGCTATGGCCTGTTGCCGTCATTGCTGTCGAGTATCGCGGCCTCCCTTTGCTATAATTTCTTTTTTCTACCGCCGACCTACACACTCACCATCTCCGATCCGACCAATATCGCTGCGTTCTTCTTCTTTATCTTGATTGCTGTTCTCGTTTCGAACGTCGCCGCGCGCGTGCGGACGCAGGCATTGGTTGCAACGAGCAGGGCGCGCACGACGGAGTATCTTTATTCATTCAGCCGGAAGCTCGCGGGAACGGGCACGCTGGATGACGTGTTGTGGGCCACGGCTTACCAGACCGCATTGATGCTGAGGGTTCGCGTCGTCTTGCTTCTGCCGGAGAACGGCACGATCGCGGTGAAGGCGGGCTACCCGCCTGAGGACGAACTCGATCAGGCGGACCTTGCAGCTGCGAATTGGGCGTGGAGCAACGACCGGCCCGCGGGACGGGGGTCGGATACGCTGCCGGGCGCAAAAAGGCTGTTTTTGCCGATACGAACGGGGCGGGGCCCGATCGGAGTTGTTGGCATTGATGATGACCGCTCCGGGCCCATTCTGACACCTGATCAGACGCGGCTGCTGGATGCCTTGATGGATCAGGCGGCGCTCGCCATTGAGCGCGTGCGGCTTGTCGAGGATATCGATCACGTCAAGCGAATGGTCGAGACCGATCGATTGCGGTCGGCGCTGTTGACGTCGATCTCTCACGATCTCAAGACGCCGCTATCGTCAGTTTTGGGCTCCGCGAGTGCGTTGCGAGATCTGTCAACCCGGCTGACTGACGCCGAAAAGGGCGATTTGCTTGCGACGATTGTCGAGGAATCCGAGCGGCTCAATCGATTCATCGCCAACTTGCTCGACATGACCAAACTCGAATCGGGAGCCATCATCCCCAATGCAGCGCCGCATGATCTGAGTGAGGTGGTTGGCAGTGCTTTGCGGCGGGCGAGTAAAATTCTCATTCACCATCGCGTCGAGCTCGCGCTTCCGGCGGAGCTTCCGATGCTGCAGTTGGACGCGGTTTTGTTTGAGCAAGTGTTGTTCAATCTGCTCGACAATGCCGCAAAATACGCGCCCGTCGGCAGTCTCATTCAGGTCCAGAGCTGGCGGGAAGCACATTCAGTTTCACTGCAGATCCTTGATGAGGGCGATGGCATTCCGGCGGATGAGCTTGAGAATGTCTTCGATAAATTCTATCGCGTGCAGAAGGGCGATCATGTTCGACCCGGCACGGGGCTTGGACTCGCAATCTCCCGCGGCTTCATAGAGGCCATGCATGGGACGATTTCAGCCGAAAACAGAACCGATCGGACAGGCGCAATTATCGCGATCAAACTTCCCATCCCCAAAATCACTGAAAAACTGGATACCGCAGCATGAGCGCCGCTCCGCTGAAAATCCTTGTGGTCGACGACGAGCCACCCATCCGCAAGCTGTTGCGAATGGGGCTGAGCACCCAAGGTTACGAAATCCTTGATGCGCCGAATGGCAAGACGGCGCTGGAATTGCTCGAAAGCAAGCCGGATCTGGTCATCCTCGATCTTGGGCTTCCAGATATTCAGGGGCACGACCTGCTGCGCACGATCCGGGCCCGCAACGACAGCGTTCCTATCGTTGTTCTTTCGAGCCGGGGCGACGAAGCCGGTAAGGTTCAGGCGCTTGATCTCGGCGCCGACGATTACGTCACCAAGCCCTTCGGCATGGACGAGCTTCTGGCACGTATACGCGCAGCACTTCGTCATCAGTTACAGGTCCATGGCGAACGCCCGATCTTCCGCACGGGGGATCTCTCCGTGGATCTGGTGCGGCGGATCGTGAAGGTTGGCGACAGAGACGTCAAATTATCACCAAAGGAATATGATCTTCTACGCATCCTGGTACAGCATGCCGGCAAGGTCCTCACTCACAAGTTTCTGCTGCATGAACTCTGGGATGAGCTGACGGACGCCCAATATCTGCGTGTGTATGTTCGCCAGCTTCGACAGAAGATCGAAGGTGATGCGGAACAACCGCAGTATGTTTTGACCGAGACAGGTATCGGTTACAGGTTTCGTGCTCCGGACTGACAATGATGCAACCGATGGCGGCACGTTCTGGATTTCGCAGTCCCGGAGCTCCAATGACGATTTCTGATTTCCTCGCCCCGCGCGATGTTGTTTGCGATGTGCGGGCGACAAATAAACAGCAACTTCTTCAGGAGTTGTCGAAGAAGGCCGCATCCAGTCTTGGCTTACAGCCGGAATACGTCGCGGCGGAGTTGCTGAAACGCGAAGGTTTGGGCTCGACCGGCATGGGGCGGGGTGTCGCCATTCCGCATGCTCGATTGCCGATGGTGAAGAAGCCTCATGGTGTGATGGCGAGGCTCAAGCCAGCAATAGACTTTGAGGCGATCGATGGTCAGTTGGTCGACCTGGTATTTCTGTTGTTGCTGCCAGCACCACCGGAAGCGGATCAACTCGTCGCTCTGGCATCGGTGGCTCGGAAGTTTAAAACGGATGAGCTGTTGAAGCAGCTGCGCCAAGCCCGCCACGAATCCGAGCTCTATGCGTCGATGATAGAATAGCTTTCGCTTAGTGGGATTCTTGATCCAGAGCGGCAAGCCGTTCCGCTTCGGCGATATCTTCGACCGTGTTGGCGTTGAAGAACGGATCGAGAGGTGTATCCGGCCAGGTGACGGTCGCGGGCTCATAGCGTGACATCCAGAGGCCGACCTTACGAATGTCCTCTTTCACCAGCGCATCACGCAATTGGTCGCGGAGCGACACGCTCCATAGGGCAACCACGTGGTGGAGATGTCCGCCGGACGCCGCGACAGCGATTTGACGACCTTCCGCGGCTCTCGCCTGATGAAGGCGTTGTACCAGGTCCCGCGGGAGAAACGGGCAGTCGGTGGCGGTGCTGAGCACCCAGTCGACATCGGGCCGGTGTTCCGCAGTCCAGTCGAGTGCTGCCAGCACGCCGGCCAGCGGGCCTGCGAAGCCTTCGATATTGTCAGCAACGACCGGGAGACCAAACGCAGCAAAGCGGGACGGGTCGCCATTGGCGTTGAGGATGAGCTGATCGCATTGGGCCGCCAATCGCGCGATCACGAGCTCCATGATCGTCCGGCCGCCGATTGTCCGCAATGACTTGTCGCCGCCGCCCATTCGCCGCGCCAGTCCGCCTGCGAGCAGAACGCCTAGTGTTTTTGGGAAATTGTCAGTCATTCCATCTGCTCTTCGGGCCAGGGATCTGGCCGGATTACTCGGTGTCGGTCCAACAATTCGGTCGCTGGACCTTATGTATATGATATGGACGGCCTCGTGTGGTGGTTCCGAAGTTTGCTCCGGGGTGCGCTGCATTATGAAGCGAACTTCAGATTCGGGACACTGGCGTTGAACTGCCCTTGAAAGAGGGCTGGAGGACGGAATGAAGGTTATTGGACTGGCGGGGTGGAGCGGAGCGGGCAAGACGACCTTGCTGACGCGCCTCATCCCCCATTTTGTTGCCGAGGGTCTCAGAGTTTCCACCATCAAGCACGCCCATCATAACTTTGATGTCGATGTGCCGGGAAAGGATTCGTGGGTTCATCGACAATCGGGTGCGACCGAGGTTCTGGTCTCATCAGGCCGGCGCTGGGCGTTGATGCATGAACTCCGCGACGCGCCCGAACCGGCTCTGCGGGAACACCTGAAGCGGATGTCCGTGGTCGATCTGGTCGTTGTCGAAGGTTTCAAGGCCGATACGCACCCCAAGATCGAAGTTCATCGCGCAGCCAACGGCAAGCCATTGCTGTTTCCTGATGATCCGGCGATCGTCGGCATCGCGACGGACCAAAAGATCGACACGCGCCTGCCGCTGGCTGACCTGGATGATATCCCGGCGATTGCGACCATGATCCTTGAATTCGCAGCGCCGATCGATGAACTCGTGGCCAGCAAGGCGTTGGAAAGCTGATTGCCGATGAACGCGACCAAGCTTGATCTGATGGGGCTTAAATGTCCGCTTCCGGTGTACAGGACGCGCAAAGCTCTTAAGGGCCTCGCGGCCGGAGACCGTCTTGAAGTGCATTGCACCGATCCACTGTCCGTTATCGACATTCCAAACTTGATCCGTGAAACGGGAGATCGGGTCGAAATCCTGGAGCAGAACGAGGCACGGATCGTGTTCGTCATCGATAAGGTCGGCGCGAACTCAGCTGGTTAGACAAAGCCGTTCTTGATGGTGCAGTGATAAAGAAAGGCCGCCTTGGTGAGGCGGCCTTCGCTATTTTGGAGTTCATCGCGCCTTCAGAAATTCAGCAACATTGAGTAGAACAAACTCATTGTCGTCTGCCTTGTTCGGTTCCCGGCTGGATGAGTAGGGCAGGTTGTTGTCGTTGCCGACGATGATGTGCTGTGGATCGACGATATCGACATTCTCGATGGTCCAGAACGGGAATTTGAGAACGCCGTCGTTCAGAGGCTTGCGCGCCTTCTTGTCGGGATCGTTGATTTTTAGCAGATCGATATAGCCGATCTTGCGAACCGCGCTGTTCGCATTCGCTTCAGACATCTCGATCTTGTAGACGCGCTTGAACTTCGCGAGGTCATGGAAGCAGTCCGGCTTCTTTCCGCCCTCGCAAGCCTTGTCTGCGGTGCCTTCGCCATTGTCGCGCTCGATGATCATGCCGGTTGTCGCGTCGATCATGTTGAAGTCACCGATCGCGAATCCGTTCTCGTCCAGGACATATTTCCAATGCCGGCCGGTCCATTTGCCGGCACCGACATCGAATTCAAGAATACGTAGATACTCCTTGCCGTCTGCGGTCTTTTCCCAGTCCTTCTTCTCGGCGTCCCAGATCGGGCCTTCGAGGAGCGGATAGAGGAACTTGCCGTCCGGCGAGGCCGCCATGCCTTCATAGCCTTTTGAGCGGCGGACGTTGAACGCGACCTGAGCGGTTGGCGTTGCAGGCGCAGTGATCGAATAGTGGTCCGGAGAGCGCGCCGGCTTGCCATCGATCATCGTCTCGAAGACAGCTTCAATCTTTCCGGTGTTGTCGACCCGCAAGAGATAAGGGCCGAATTCATCACCGATCCATATCTTATCGCCGATGGGCTGGAAGCTTTCGGTATCGAAATCCGCACCGGTCAAATAGCGCTTTTCGGTACCTTCGTTGGCAATACGGAAGGGGACCTTCTTATCGGGATCATGCAGGAAGATCGCCGCGATCTTCTCCAGCGTCCCCTTAGCCCAGTCGATACGATAATGGTTGAGGAACAGCATCGAGTCCGGCGACGTCGCCTTGCTGCCGAAGCCATTGTCGGTCAGAACCCAGAAGGTCCCGTCCGCCATCTTCTTGATGCCGGAATGACCCTGTAGCGGTTGCCCTTTGAATGGAAGCTTGACGCCGGTGGGACGATCGAAGGATTTGCCTTCGATGGTGCCGACCGCGTCTATGCGCGTGCCAGTGGTGAACTTGCCGGAAGTTTTGAGATCGGCAGGTGCGTCTGCTGGTGCATCGACGAAGGATTCCGCCGGCATCACGGCGTGTCCAGCCAGTGTTGCCGGGAAAGACTGAGCAGCGGTTTGCGCTGATGCAATATGAGGCAGAAGGGTGAGAGCGAGAATGGAGGTCGATAGCGAAAAAATGCGCATGGAAATCATCTCCGTGAACCATGCGCCGTTTGTCCGGATTTTGTGTGTCAGTGCAGTAACAACATCGCGCCTCCGCGCAGGATAGTGCTTTGCTATCCCGCGCCCAATTGTCGCGTTGCTAGGAAGCGGAACGTGTTACTACCTCTCCATCCTCTTTCTGAAAAGACGTCACAGGATGAGGCAGCAGGTCGAGCACCTGCTCGGAGGGACGGCACAGCCGCACGCCTTTGGGCGTTTCAACAATCGGACGATTGATCAGCACCGGATGCTTCGTCATTGCTTCGAGCAGTTCGTCGTCTGTCAGAGCAGGATCGGCGAGACCAAGCTCTGCGCAAAGTTTTTCCTTCTCGCGAAGCAACGCGCGTACCGGGCTGTTCATAGCCTTCGCGAGTTCAACCAGGCGCTCACGGCTGGGCGGCGTCTTGAGATACTCGATCACGACGGGGTCTTCGCCGCTCTGCCGGATCATGGCGAGGGTGTTGCGGGATGTGCCGCATGCAGGGTTGTGAAAGATGGTAACGGTCAAGTTGAGGTCTCCGGCAATGATATCTTGAATGTCGCGACAAGATCCGCGACTTGTTCCTTGGTCAGACCGCGCGGATTCATACCACGCAGCATGAGGTAGAGCTTCGCCGTTTCTTCCAGCTCTTCGGTCGCGAATACGGCCGCTTCCAGCGTGTCGCCCGCGACAACGGGACCGTGATTGGAAAGCAGCACGCAGGAGTATTTCCCGGCCAGTCCCCGAATGGCGTCGGCCACCGCCGCATCACCGGGACGGTAGTAAGGCAGCAGGGCGGTCGCGCCACAACGCATGACATAATAAGGGGTCATTGGCGGAAGCGCGTTATGTGGATCAACTTCCGGGAGCATCGATAGTGCAACGCAATGCGAACAGTGCAGGTGCACAATGGCACGTGCTGACCCGCGGGTCTCATAAAGCGCCGAATGCAGGGGGATTTCCTTGGTCGGCGCATCGCCGGAGGTGAGGCGGCCGGAGGCGTCTAACCTTGAAATTCGGGCTGGATCCAGAAATCCGAGGGACGCGTTGGTCGGCGTCACCAGCCAGCCACCGTCGTCGAGGCGGATACTGATGTTTCCGGAAGAGCCCGGCGTTAGCCCGCGTTCGAACAGCGAGCGTCCGTATGCGCAAATCTGCTCGCGAAGCCTGGTTTCTGTCATGTTGCCATCCTCTTACTGGCGCTTTTTCACATGTTTTATAGTTTGCTGAAATGGCTTTTTGGTTGGGCCGCAAAGTCGTGTTACCAACCCACAAACCGCGCCTGCCGCGGAGCCCGCCAAAAAGAAGCGATCCAAGGACATATCCATGACTGACCCCGCTAAAGCCGCATCGGCTGATTCACGTTTGGGCCGTATTGCCGTTATCGGCCTGGGGTCGATGGGGCTGGGAATGGCGCTGTCCTTAAAGCGCGCGGGTTTCGATGTCGTCGGTTGCGACGTATCCGCCGATGCTGTCGCCCGGCTGGTGGCGGAAAAGGGACGTTCGGCCGCGACGCCGGCGGAAGCCGCACGGGATGCCGATGCCGTCGTCAGCGTCGTCGTCAATGCGGCGCAGACGGAGACGATTCTTTTCGGACCGCAGGGCGTTGCCGAGACGCTGCCTAAGGGGGCGGTGTTCATTTCATCCGCGACCATGGACCCGGATATCGCCCGGCGGCTGGCGAAGCAGCTCGAGGCAACGGGGCGACACTATCTCGATGCGCCGATCAGCGGCGGAGCCCAACGCGCCGCGCAAGGCGAACTCACCGTTTTGGCGTCAGGCAGCAAGGCCGCGTTCGCCAAAGCAAGACTTGCGCTCGATGCGATGTCCGCCAAGCTCTACGAACTCGGCGATGAACCGGGACAGGGCGCCGCCTTCAAAATGATCAACCAGTTGCTTGCCGGCGTGCATATCGCAGCAGCGAGCGAAGCGATCACCTTTGCAGCCAAGCAAGGTCTCGATATCCGCAAAGTCTATGACGTCATCACGGCATCGGCCGGCAATTCATGGATGTTCGAAAACCGCGTTCCGCATGTGCTTGATGGCGATTACACGCCGCGGAGTGCGGTGGACATCTTCGTGAAGGATCTTGGCATCATCCAGGACATGGCACGGAATGCGAAATACCCGGTACCGGTTGCGGCTGCTGCACTGCAGATGTTCCTGATGGCCTCGGCGTCTGGAATGGGGCGCGACGACGATATATCCGTGGCGCGCGTCTATGCACGAAACACCGGCACGAAAATTCCCGGCGAACCGGGTTAATACTCAAGTAAGAATAGCCGCAACAAGCAAGAACAACGGAAACATCCATGCCCCGTTTCGCTGCCAATCTCACCATGATGTTCAACGAGTGGTCGTTTCTCGATCGCTTTGCTGCCGCGGCCGATGCCGGCTTCGCCAACGTTGAATTTCTGTTTCCCTACGATCATCCGCCGGAAGCGATTGCTGACAGATTGAAGAGCAATGGTCTCACCCTCGCGCTGTTCAACCTGCCGCCGGGCAACTGGGATGCGGGCGAGAAGGGCTTTGCTGCGCGGCCCGATCACTTCACGGATTTGCAAAACAGCATCAAGCAGGCGTTGCCCTATGTTGCAGCGACCGGTGTCGAGCGGGTGCATCTGATGTCCGGCATCGCGGATCGCAACGATCCGGAGGCGGTGAAGTCGTTTCGCCGGGGTGTGGCGTGGGCGGCTGAAGCGCTCGCTAAGGAAAATGTCGATGTGGTCATCGAGCCGATCAATCCGCGCGACGTGCCGGGATATTTTCTCAACAACTTCGATTTCGCCAGGGACCTGATCAACGAGATGAAGCTGCCGAACCTGAAACTTCAGTTCGACATCTATCATCGTCAGATTGTTAATGGCGATGTCACGATTGCGCTCCAGCAGATGATGCCGATGATCGGGCATATTCAAATCGCGAGTGTGCCGTCACGCAACGAGCCCGCAGGCGAGGAATTGAATTATCCTTTCCTGTTCGAGGAACTGGATCGCCTCGGCTACAGCGGATTTGTCGGTTGCGAATACCGGCCTAAAGGAAAAACCGTTGATGGTCTGGGCTGGTTTGCGCCTTACGCCAAAGAAAAGTCGGGAGTTCGGTCGTGACATTGGCACTGGGCTGTATTGCCGACGACTATACGGGGGCTTCCGATCTCGCGAATATGCTGACGCGCAGCGGTTTGCGAACCGTGCAGACCATTGGTGTCCCCGATGATGCGCTGGCGCTTCCAAATGTTGATGCCGTCGTGGTCTCGCTCAAGAGCCGATCCATCGAGGCATCCCAGGCTGTCGCGCGTTCGCGCGCCGCGGACAAATGGTTGCGCGCGCGCGGTGCGTCGCACGTGCTGTTCAAGATCTGCTCGACATTCGATTCCACGGATGCTGGCAATATCGGTCCCGTCATGGATGCGCTGCGCGATGATTCCGGCGATCCCATTGTGCTGGTGACTCCGGCGTTTCCGGGGACCGGACGAACGGTCTATCAAGGCAATCTCTTTGTCGGCAGCGTGCCGCTGAATGAAAGTCCGTTGAAGGATCATCCGCTTAATCCGATGCACGATTCCAATCTGGTGCGCGTGCTGGGTCGACAGAGCCGTGACAAGGTCGGCCTCGTCGATCTGGCGACGGTGGTTCGCGGCCCTGACGCGATCCGCAAGCGCATTGCGGATCTTGCCGGCGAGGGACATCACAGCGCGATCGTCGATGCGGTGTTCGATCACGAACTAGAGGCCATCGGCCAGGCGGCGCTCGACTATGACCTATCTGTCGGTGCGTCCGGCATGGGATTGGGGTTGGCGCGCGGCCTGATTGCATCCGGAAAGGTGAAGGACGCCTCTGCATCCACGATCGACAGCAAGCCTGTTGGTGGTCCTGTCGCGTGTCTTGCCGGAAGCTGCTCTCAAGCGACGCTGACGCAGATCGCCGAAGCCGAGAAAACGATGGCCGTGTTGCGCCTCGATCCCGAGCAGATTGTCAAAGGCGGATCGGAGGTTCAGCGTGCGCTTGCATGGGCTAAAGACCATCTCGGCAAATCATCGATCCTGATTGCAAGCAGCTCAACACCCGATCAGGTTTCGGCTTTGCAATCGCGATATGGCCGCGATGCTGCCGGTCACGCCATCGAGCAGGCCATGGCTGAGATCAGCGAGGGACTGCTGTCGCAAGGCGTGCGGCGCCTCATCATCGCCGGCGGTGAGACGTCGGGAGCCGTGGTGGATCGGCTCGTGATCCCGGCATTCCTTGTCGGCCCGGAAATTGCCACCGGCGTGCCGGTGCTGCGAACGATCGGATCGAAAAGAGGCGACATGATCATGGCATTGAAGTCCGGAAATTTCGGGGGGCCGGACTTCTTCAATGATGCCGTTCGCCTAGTTGCCTAACTCAAGACCGGGATTTTCCGGTCTTTCGTGATTTCTTCTTTGAGCTTCTCTTTTTGGAGCTCTTCTTCTTTGAACTCGATGTTTTGGAGGTCTTCTTCGCCTTTTGGGGGACTTTCTTTCCTTCCTTTCGCGCTTCGGAAAGGCCGATGGCGATGGCTTGCTTCCGGCTTTTGACTTTCTTGCCGGAGCGGCCGCTTTTTAGTGTTCCTTTTTTCGTTTTGCGTACCGCACGCGCGACTTTCTTCGACGCAGCCTTTGAATATTTGCGGGCCATGCACTCCCTCCGAGTTTGGTCGGGCCGACATAGGAATAAGTGCAAGTGGAACGCTGGGTTCCATTGCACCGGCGAGGATCGAGAAGTGGCGGGCGGGATGGAACCAACGGGCTCCATCGACGTTTTAGACAGTTAAACCGAATTCCTGTGGCAGGGGTTTCGTCAAACACGCCAGATGCTTGATACGAACCAGGCAAGTTCTCCGGACTTTCTTGCCGGCGGCGGCGAGATGGGTGCGCTTATGCGCGCCTTCGACTGGTCATCCACGCCGCTCAGCCAACCCGAGAGTTGGCCTCTAAGCCTGAAAACAACGGTCAGGCTCTTGCTCAATACCAATTACCCGATGTTCATATGGTGGGGACCACAACTCATCCAGTTTTACAATGATGCATATCGCGCCACGATGGGGCCGGAGCGGCATCCCAGTGCCCTCGGTCAACGCGGTCGTGAGTGCTGGGGTGAAATATGGGATGTCATCGGGCCTCAGATTGACCAAGTCATGAGAGGCGGGGATGCGACATGGCACGAGAACCAACTCATTCCCGTGACGCGCCATGGCAAGCTCGAGCAAGTCTACTGGACCTACAGCTACAGTCCCATCGACAGCGATGGCGAAATTGGTGGCGTGCTGGTGATATGCCGCGACGTGACCAAGGAGTACACCGCATCACTTGCCTTGCGTGAGCGGGAGAGTGAACTCACGCGTGTCCAGCAAATCGGCCGGATCGGCGGACTTGAAGTCGATCTGCGAGGCAGATTTCGCAATCGGAGGTCGCCGGAGTACCTCGCGATTCACGGCCTCCCGCCGGAAGCGGCTCACGAGACACATGAAGACTGGGTCAAGCGCGTTCATCCCGAGGATCGCGTCGCCGCGGAGAAACAATTCCGCGACGCAGTGAAAGGCAACATCCGCGACTATTCGTCAACTTATCGGATCATTCGTCCGAACGACGGGCAGGTTCGGTGGATTTCAGTCAAGGCGATTATCGAGCGGGATGCAGATGGCACGCCGTTGCGTTTGGTTGGCGCTCATACCGACATCACCGAGCAGGTGATGGCCGAGAAGGCCTTGCGGGAAAGCGAAGAGGAGTTTCGGACACTCGCGGATGCCGTGCCGCATCATGTCTGGACCGCTAAGGCGGATGGAATGGCGACCTGGTTCAACCCGCGTGTCTACGAATACGTGGGGGCCGCGGTTGGCGATCTTGATGGGAGAAAGTGGGCCAAGATCATTCACCCGGATGATGTGCCGGTGGCTCTCGCAGCCTGGACGCGCGCTCTCGAATTGGGCGAGACCTACGAAGTTGAATTTCGCTTGCGCCGCAAAGACGGGATTTATCGCTGGTTTCTCGGGCGAGCTGTGCCTGCGCGCGACGAACTCGGGCGGATCATCCGTTGGATCGGCACCGGTACAGATGTTCACGATCAAAAAACAATATCGGCGGAACTTGCAGCTTTGAATACGACGCTCGCCGAGCGGGTCCAGGAAAAAACCCGTGAGCGTGACCGCATCTGGAATGTGTCACGGGATCTCCTGGCGGTGGCAGATCTCGATGGCACGTTGCGAAGTGTCAACCCGGCGTGGACGAAGACGCTCGGGTGGACCGAGCAGGAACTGATCAACAGGAAGTCGGAGTGGCTCGAGCATCCGGATGATCGCGAGAAGGTGGTCTCTGAACTCGATAATCTCAATCGTGGCAGGCCGACGATCCGGTTTGAGGGGCGTGCCCTCCATCGGGATGGCTCCTATCGCTGGTTGTCGTGGACTGCGGTTCCAGACGCCGGCCAGATTTATGCTGTTGCCCGCGACGTCACCGAGGAGCGGGCGGCAGCGGAAAGGTTGAAGGCCACCGAAGAAGCCTTGCGTCAGTCGCAGAAGATGGAGGCCGTCGGTCAGCTCACCGGCGGCATCGCTCACGACTTCAACAATCTGTTGACCGGTATCATCGGGTCACTGGATCTGATGCAAGCGAAGTTGAACAAGGGAAAGACCGACAATGTCGAGCGCTACATCGGCGCTGCCATGACGTCAGCCCATCGTGCAGCGGCGCTCACGCACCGATTGCTCGCTTTTGCGCGGCGACAGCCGCTCAGCCCGAAGTCGGTGGACGCCAACCAATTGATAGCGTCGCTTGAAGATCTGTTGCGGCGGACGATCGGGGAAGGCATCGATCTCGAGATCGTGCCATCCGATAGATTGTGGTGCACTCTGTGCGATCCAAATCAACTCGAAAGCGGCTTGCTGAATCTTGCGATCAACGCCCGCGACGCCATGCCGGAAGGCGGGCGGCTCATGATCAAGACAAAGAACGTGCGGCTTGACGGCGTGCTGGAAAGCAACCCGGCCCTTTCACCTGGGGACTATGTTTGCATCGATGTCATGGACACGGGTATGGGCATGACATCCGAGATTGTGGAGAGAGCATTCGATCCTTTTTTCACGACGAAGCCGATCGGGCAGGGGACCGGGCTCGGCCTGTCAATGATCTATGGCTTCGCGAGACAATCGAACGGCCATGTCTCGATTGACAGCATGCCGGGGCATGGCACATCGGTCAAAATCTATTTGCCTCGCTACGCTGGCGGCACGTCGACTGACGCGTCTTTGTTGAGCGTGAGCGGCGAGCATCAGGCATCCGGTGAAACGGTGCTCGTGGTGGAAGACGAGCCGGTCGTTCGCAACGTGATCGTCGAAACGCTGGAAGACCAGGGCTATCGCGTGCTGGAAGCTGTTGACGGCCCGTCAGGTCTTCACATCATCACGCACGATCAACGGATCGATCTGCTGGTTTCAGATGTCGGCTTGCCGGGAATGAACGGGCGCGAGTTAGGCGATCAAGCGCGCCAGCTGAAGCCGGATCTGAAGATCCTTTTCATCACCGGCTATGCAGAAAATGCCGCGATGGCGAAAGGCTTTCTCCATCCCGGTATGGACATGATGACCAAGCCGTTCGATGTGGAGAAATTTCTCCAGCGCGTCAAAGATATGATCGCTGGCTGATCGGGCAGCGATCACCAGGCGCGGAATATGACACTGGCATTGACGCCGCCAAAACCGAAGCCGTTCGACAAGACATGCTCAATGGCCATGGGCCGTGCTGTCTTGGCCACGAGATCAATCCCTTCAGCCTCCGCGTCCGGGTGATCGAGGTTCAGAGTTGGTGGTGCAATTTGATCGCGCAGCGCAAGTACCGAGAAAATGGCTTCGAGACCACCGGCTGCCCCGAGCAAATGACCGGTCGCGGATTTCGTAGCGCTCACCGCAATGGCGCCCTTGGTGCCGAACAGGGCCTTGATGGCAGCAAGCTCACCATTATCGCCGACCGGCGTCGATGTGGCATGGGCATTGAGATGCTGAATCTCAATCGGTGCAATTCCAGCCTGACGGATTGCGATTTCCATGGCGCGCCGCGCTCCGTCGCCATCCTCGGGCCCGGCCGTCATGTGATAGGCGTCAGAGGTGGTGCCATATCCGACCAGCTCGGCAATCGGGGTTGCGCCGCGATTGAGCGCGTGATCAAGGGTCTCGATCACCAGAATACCAGCACCTTCACCCATGACGAACCCGTCGCGGTCCTTGTCAAACGGACGGGACGCCCGCTGTGGCTCGTCGTTGAACCTGCTGGAGAGGGCGCGCGCAGCCGCAAATCCGCCGAGACTGACGCGATCGATGCAGGCTTCAGCGCCGCCGCAGATTGCAATGTCGGCTTCGCCGGAATGGATCAGACGCGCTGCATCGCCGATGGCTTGTACGCCCGCGGCACAGGCCGTGACCGGCGCGCCCAGCGGCCCCTTGAAGCCGTGACGGATCGCAACTTGTCCCGCGGCAAGATTGACGAGGAAGGCCGGCACCGTGAACGGGGAAAGGCGACGCACGCCACGCTCATCCGTGGTACGGACGGCATCGACGATCGCAGGAAAACCGCCAACGCCGGATGCAATGATCGTCGCGGTCCGCTCACTTGCGATCGCGTTATCGGGTGTCCATCCGGCTTGCGCGACCGCTTCGTTGGCCGCCATCATCGCGAACTGGATGAAGCGGTCCATTTTCTTTTGGTCTTTTCGGGGCACCGCACGATCGGCATCGAAGCCAAACTCGGGATCCTCAGCGATGTCGGGTACAACGCCGCAAACCTTGGCCGGCAGATCAGCGCCGATGTTGTCCGAGAGTGCGCGAAGGCCGGATTGGCCCGCAATGAGGCGCGACCAGTTTCCTTCAACGCCGCAACCCAGCGGGGACACGGCTCCCATCCCGGTGACGACAATTCGGCGTGTGGTGCTGCTCTGTTTCACGGCGTGATACCCTGTTGTCAGACGTCGTCTGGATCGCCGGATGAAGAACTCGGCGATCCCTGCCTTGAAGGCCGCGCGATGGCGTTAGTGCGTCTTGCGCTCGATCGCGATGGCAGTGGCTTCGCCGCCGCCGATGCACAGAGAGGCGATACCTCGGCTGACGTTGTTGTTCTCCATGGCATGGAGCAACGTCACGATCAGGCGGGCGCCTGTTGCGCCGATCGGATGACCAAGGGCACAGGCGCCGCCATTGATGTTCAACTTCTCGCGCGGAATTCCGAGGTCGCGGGCAGCCGCCATCGGGACGACAGCGAACGCCTCATTGATCTCGAAGAGATCGACGTCGTTGACGCTCCAGCCAATTTTCTCGAGCAGCTTCCTGATCGCCGGGATCGGAGCGGTGGTGAACCACGCCGGTTCCTGACTATGGGTCGAGTGGCCCTTGATTTCCGCCATGATCGGCAGGCCTTCGCGCTCGGCGATTGAGCGGCGCGTCAGCACCAGCGCGGCCGCGCCGTCGGCATTGGCCGAAGAGGCCGCAGGCGTAATCGTGCCGTTCGCGCGGAATGCCGGCTTCAGGTTCGGAATTTTTGCAGGATCAACCTTCAGCGGATGCTCGTCGTTCTCGACCACCCGCACGCCGGCCTTCTCTTTCACTGAAATAGGCGCGATCTCGTTCTTGAACGCGCCGCCCTCGACCGCCTTGCGGGCGCGGGTCAGGGTTTCCATTGCGTACTCGTCCTGATCCTTGCGTGTGAACTGATAGGTCTCGGCAGTGGCTTCGCCGAAATCACCCATCGAACGGCCGGTCTCGTAGGCGTCTTCAAGGCCGTCCATCAGCATGTGATCGATGATGCGGTCGTGCCCGACGCGATATCCGCCGCGCGCTTTTGCCAGCAGGTAGGGGGCGTTGGTCATGCTTTCCATGCCGCCGGCCACGACGATTTCAGCCGAACCGGCATTGATGATATCGTGGGCCAGCATCGTCGCCTTCATGCCCGAGCCGCAGACCTTGTTGATGGTGGTTGCGCCGGTCCCGTCCGGCAGTTTCGCGCCGCGCGCGGCCTGGCGGGCGGGAGCCTGTCCCTGGCCAGCGGGAAGAACGCAGCCCATGAAGACCTCATCGATCCGGTCCGGCGACAGCTTTGCGCGCTCGAGGGCTGCGCCGATGGCATGCGAACCGAGATTGTGGGCGCTGAACGGCGACAGTTCACCCTGGAAACGGCCGAGTGGCGTACGGGCAGCAGAAACGATGACGACGGGATCTGACGTTGACATGAGGCTCTCCTGTTGCCGGCACGCAGGCAGGGCATTGTGATTTAGATGACGGATATCATATGAAGGGGGGCGAAAATTGCAATCGCATCTGCACAATAAAATAGGGAGCAGATGCGTGGAACAAGCGCCCGTTCTGTTTAAAACGAACGAAATTTCGTTTGAAAGCAGTTACTTCTTCTTGTCGAGGAAGGCTCTCATGTGGCGCTGCGGTTCGCCGGTCAGAAAAGCCTGGCCGAAAACGCCGACGCTTAGATTGACGGATTCCGTCAATGGCATTTCCTCCCATTGTTTCAGCAGGGCCTTCTGGCTGCGCATTGCCTCAGCCCCGCACTCGGCGATCGACGAGGCGACGGCCATGATGGCGGTGTCGAGGTCCGTTTCCGCGACGACCTGATCGACCAGGCCCCAGCTCAGTGCAGTTGCCGCATCGATGTTCGCTCCTGTCAGGATCAACCAGCGGGCGCGTCCCCAGCCGATCAGCCGCGGCAAAAGCGCGGCATGAATAACCGAGGGGATGCCGACCTTGACTTCGGGCATGCCGAACTTTGCGTCTTGCGCAGCGATCCGCAGATCGCAGGCCGCCGCCACCTCGAGTCCGCCGCCGAGACACCAACCTTTCAATCGTGCAATGACGGGCGAAGGGAATTGCCGAACCGCCTCGCAAAGATCGCGCAGTCCTTTGATGAACGTTTCGGCTGAAGCCTGGTTGAGCGTCACCATTTCCTTGATGTCGGCTCCGCCGATGAAGCTTTTCTCGCCGGATCCCGCAAGGATGAGAGTGCGAATGCTGTCGTCTTTGGCGAGCGTTTCGAGCCCGGCCCGAACTCCGGAGATGACGTCCGAGTTGACGATGTTGAGCGAGCCGGCGTTTCGGATCGTCAATTGTGCAATGCCGTTGTCGCGGTGCGCAACGTCGCAGTAGTCGTTGATCGTTTGCATGTTACCGAAGCTTAATGTTGGAACGTGGAAGGGAATGCGATGGTGCGCGATCATGGTGCTTTGTCAAACGAGGTGCATGGCAGCCATTTGGCCTGAAAAACCTCATTTGCCGCGCAATTCGTGCTATATATGACCGGTGACATATTATAGATGAGGCGCCGATGCGCTATTCAAAAGATCATAAAGCTGAGACGCACGAGCGGATCGTGAGAAACGCATCGGTGCGGTTGCGCGAGCGTGGCGCAGCAGGCCTTGGCGTTGCTGAGCTCATGAAAGAGGCCGGGCTTACGCACGGCGGATTTTATGCGCACTTCCCGTCGCGCGATGCGCTGATCGGCGAGGCTTTTATTCATGCGATGGAGCTGGCAGCAAAGCGCTGGCGCAAGCGGGCAGATGAAGCGCCGGAGGGCGAGGGGCTCGCTGCGGTGGTGAACGGGTATTTGACAGCCGCTCACCGCGACGACGTTGGCAATGGTTGTGCACTTCCGGCGCTGGGCGCTGAGGTCTCCCGAGCCAATCCCAAAATCCGCAAGGCGGTTGCCGCCAAGCTGGAGAGAATGATCGACGTCATTGCCGGCGAGATATCTGGGCAGAGCAAAAAAGATGCGCGGCGGGAGGCGATCGGCGCGCTGGCCACCATGATGGGGGCGCTGTTGATGGCCCGCATGGCCGGCACGGGTGAGCTATCCGACGAAATCCTCGATGCGGGACGTTCCGCGGCGCAGAAGGCTGACAGCCCCTCCGAACCGCGGCGTCGCAAGCGTGCGGCCAAGACCGCCGACGCGGCTGTCACCGAGGATGCCGCGAGACGTTCTTGAGACCAAATGGTCATTTTTATTGGTCGGCCGATTATTCGATTGACGTTTTATGGGCGTCATACGGGCGCCGACCTAAGAAAATCGAATATTATCAACGGCGTCCTTTGCGCTCCGTGCGACCAAGCTGTGCACAGAACCCCGTTCCAATTTCTCATGGGACGGTGCTAAAAGCCTCCCAGTTTCTTTCTGGAGGTTACGCATGCGATCGATCGGGCACTTTATCGGCGGCAAACACGTAAAAGGCACATCAGGCCGCACGGCGGATGTGTTTGAGCCCATGACGGGCGATGTTCAGGCTCAGGTTGCCTTGGCAACGAAAGCGGAAGTCCGGGCCGCCGTCGAAAATGCCAAGGCTGCACAGCCGGCATGGGCGGCGACCAACCCGCAGCGCCGCGTTCGTGTTCTGATGCGCTTCCTGGAGCTCGTCGCTCGCGACAACGATGCGTTGGCCGAACTGCTTGCTCGTGAACATGGCAAGACCATCCCCGATGCCAAGGGCGATATCCTGCGCGGCGTCGAGGTTGTCGAGTTCGCGCTTGGTATTCCGCACCTGATGAAGGGCGAATACACCGAAGGTGCGGGCCCCGGTATCGACCTTTATTCAATGCGGCAGCCGCTGGGCGTTGTCGCCGGCATTACGCCGTTCAACTTCCCGGCAATGATTCCGATGTGGAAGTTCGCGCCGGCGATCGCCTGCGGCAATGCGTTCATTCTGAAGCCGTCGGAGCGTGATCCGGGCGTGCCGATGAAGCTTGCCGAGCTGATGATCGAGGCGGGCTTGCCGGCGGGCATCCTGAATGTTGTCAATGGCGACAAGGAATCGGTGGATGCGATCCTGGATGACCACGACATCGCCGCGGTCGGCTTCGTCGGCTCCTCGGCCATTGCGCAGTACATCTATGAGCGTGCAGCGGCGACCGGAAAGCGGTGCCAGTGCTTCGGTGGTGCGAAGAACCATCTGATCATCATGCCGGACGCCGACATGGATCAGACGGCCGATGCGCTGGTCGGTGCGGGTTACGGTGCAGCCGGAGAGCGCTGCATGGCGGTTTCGGTGGCGGTGCCGGTCGGTAAGACCACCGCTGATCGGCTGATGGAAAAGCTCATTCCACGCGTCGAAAACCTCAAGATCGGCCTCTCTACCGATCCGACCGCAGATTACGGTCCGCTCGTCACCAAGGCGGCGCTTGATCGCGTGCGCGACTACGTCGAGATCGGCATCAAGGAAGGTGCCAAGCTCGCCGTCGACGGCCGCGGCTTCAAGATGCAGGGCTACGAGAAGGGCTTCTACATGGGCGGTTGTCTGTTCGACAACGTCACCAAGGATATGCGGATCTACAAGGAAGAGATCTTCGGCCCGGTGCTGTCCGTCGTTCGCGCCAACGACTTCCATGAAGCGGTGGCTTTGCCGTCCGAGCATGAATACGGCAACGGTGTTGCGATCTTTACCCGCGATGGCGACGCCGCTCGCGAATTCGCAGCCAAGGTGAATGTCGGCATGGTTGGCATCAACGTGCCGATTCCTGTGCCGGTCGCGTACTACACCTTCGGCGGCTGGAAGCGGTCCGGTTTCGGAGACCTCAACCAGTACGGACCGGACTCGGTGCGGTTCTACACCAAAACCAAGACGGTGACCTCGCGCTGGCCATCCGGTGTCAAGGAAGGTGCCCAGTTCGCGATGCCGACCAGCTAACGGCAAGCGAGGCGGGCGCGGATGCAGTTCGCTCTCACTGAGGATCAGACAGCGGTTCGCGACATGGCTCGCGAATTCGCGGCTGAGAAAATCGCTCCCTTCGCCGTCAAATGGGACGAGGAGCGATATTTCCCCCTCGATGTCATGCGCGAAGCTGCCGCGCTTGGCATCGGCGGAATCTACATCCGCGACGATGTGGGTGGTTCCGCACTCACGCGTTTCGACGCAGCCTTGATTTTTGAGGCTCTCGCGATGGGATGTCCGACGGTGTCGGCGTTCATCTCGATCCACAACATGTCTGCGTGGATGATCGATGCGTATGGGTCGCAGGCGCAGCGGCAACAATGGCTGCCGCGGCTCTGCACCATGGAGCTGCTGGCAAGCTACTGCCTCACGGAACCGGGCTCGGGATCGGACGCCGCGGCGCTCAGCACCCGCGCGGTTCGTGATGGCGATCATTATGTTCTGAACGGACAAAAACAGTTCATTTCCGGCGCAGGCGCCAGCGATCTTTATGTCGCTATGGTTCGCACCGGCAGCGAAGGCCCGTCAGGGATTTCGACACTGGTGATCGAAGGCGACACGCCGGGCGTGTCGTTCGGCGGCAATGAGCGCAAGATGGGCTGGAACGCGCAGCCGACGCGCGCGGTGATCTTCGAGAACGCTCGTGTGCCGGTTGCCAATCGCCTCGGCGATGAGGGCATCGGTTTCAAGATCGCCATGGCGGGGCTCGACGGCGGTCGGCTGAACATCGCCGCATGCTCGCTGGGCGGCGCGCAGTCTGCCCTCGACAAGTCGCTTTACTACATGAAAGAGCGCAAGGCCTTTGGAAAACGCCTCGACGAGTTCCAGGCGTTGCAGTTCCGGCTTGCCGATATGGCGACCGAGTTGGAGGCCGCGCGCACGTTTTTGTGGCGGGCGGCGGCTGCGCTCGACCGCAAGGATCCGGATGCGAGCATGCTCTGCGCGATGGCCAAGCGGTTCGGCACCGATGTAGGCTTTGACGTTGCCAATCAGGCGCTGCAATTGCACGGCGGTTACGGCTACCTTGCCGAATACGGAATCGAGAAGATCGTAAGGGACCTGCGCGTGCACCAAATTCTGGAAGGCACCAACGAAATCATGCGGTTGATCGTGTCGCGGAAACTGATCGAGGCGGCGCGATGAATGCGCCCCTTGCTGCTATGAACAATGTGGATGGTGACTTGATCGTTCGTCGCGAGGGGGCAGCCGGAGTGCTCCGCCTCAATCGTCCGAAGGCCATCAATGCGCTGACGCTGGAGATGACCCGAGGCATCGTCGCGGCGCTTGATAGCTTTGAATCCGATCCCGGCGTCTCGCTGGTGCTGCTGGAAGGCGCGGGCGAGCGCGGATTGTGCGCCGGCGGCGATATCCGAGGGCTTTACGAGAGCGCCAAGGTCGGTGGTGACCTCGGGGCCGTCTTCTGGCGCGAGGAATACATCCTGAACGCGCGTATCCCGGTCTATCCAAAGCCCTATATTGCTTACATGGATGGGCTGGTGATGGGCGGGGGCGTTGGCCTTTCCGCTCATGGACCGCATCGGATCGTCACCGAGAAAACGAGAATCGCGATGCCTGAAGTCGGTCTGGGGTTTTTCCCGGACGTCGGAGGCACGTG
Source organism: Bradyrhizobium sp. SYSU BS000235 (assembly GCF_049747295.1). NCBI lineage: Bacteria > Pseudomonadati > Pseudomonadota > Alphaproteobacteria > Hyphomicrobiales > Nitrobacteraceae > Bradyrhizobium > Bradyrhizobium sp. SYSU BS000235. The sequence continues at coordinate 65,075 of NZ_JBMHJM010000001.1, read as the reverse complement.
GCTGCTGTCACATACGCCGGGCGAACTCGGCACTTACTATGCGCTGACCGGCCAGCCGATGAGCGGCGCGGATGCGGTCTACGCCGGCGTCGCTGACGTCCTGATCAATTCGGCTGACTGGCCGGCCTTGCGTGATGCGCTGACCAATGCGCCGCTGCGTGCGAGTGCGAATGATGTTCGCGCGATCTTGCAGGGGTACGCGGTGAAAGACGCAACTGCCTCGATTGCGCAACATCGTGAGCAGATCGATCGTTGCTTTGCCTTCGACACGATGGAGGAGATCGTCGCTGCACTCAAGCAGGACGGCTCCGAGTTCGCGCTCGCGACACTGAAAGCGCTGTCCGACAAGTCGCCGATCGGATTGAAGGTGACGTTGCGGCTGTTGCGGCTTGGCCGTACGTCGAAATCGCTCAAGGAATGCCTTGTCCGCGAATACGGCGCGGCTCTGGTTGTTTTCGAAAGTGCGGAATTCATCGAAGGCGTTCGCGCGGCGGTTATCGACAAGGACCGCAATCCGAAATGGTCTCCGGCACGTCTTGAGGACGTGACGCCGGAGATGGTCGCGACGTACTTCGAGCCACACAAAAAATATCAGCTGGTGTTTCCAGACTGATTCTCAAATTCAAAAGCGAGGGGAGAAACATGGCAAACATCGCATTCATTGGTCTGGGCAATATGGGTGGCCCGATGGCTGCCAACCTCGTTAAGGCGGGACACAAGGTTCAAGGCTTCGACCTCGTGCAGGCGTCGAAGGACGCAGCCAAGGCAGACGGCGTCAGTATCGCGGCAAGTGCAGCAGATGCGGTCAAGAATGCGGAAATCGTCGTCACCATGCTGCCTGCAGGCAAGCACGTCCTGAGTGTGTGGACAGAACTCGTTCCCTTGGTCGGCAAGAACACGCTGATGATCGATTGCTCGACTATCGATGTGGAAAGTGCGCGCCACGCCCATGCCCACGCGAAAGAACACAATTTGCCGTCGGTCGACGCACCGGTCTCAGGTGGGACTGTCGGCGCGAAAAACGCGACGCTGACGTTCATGGCCGGCGGCGACGCCAAGGCCTTTGCCGACGCCAAACCAATTCTGGAAAATATGGGTAAGAAGATCGTGCACTGCGGCGAGGCGGGCGCGGGGCAGGCGGCCAAGATCTGTAACAACATGATCCTTGCCATCTCCATGATCGGCGTGTCGGAAGCGTTCGCTCTCGGCGAGAAACTCGGCCTTTCGCATCAAGCCTTGTTCGATGTGGCATCAACGTCATCGGGCCAGTGCTGGTCGCTGACGACCTATTGCCCGGTACCGGGTCCGGTCCCGACATCGCCCGCCAACAATGACTATAAACCCGGCTTTGCGGCTGCGCTGATGTTGAAGGACCTTCGCCTGTCGCAGGAAGCCGCCAAATCGGCCGGCGCGGCCACGCCGCTCGGAGCCCATGCTGAGAGCATCTACGATGCTTTCGAGAAGGCGGGCCACGGCGGCGTCGACTTTTCAGGGATCATCAAGCACGTGCGGCATCTGGCGAAGTAGGAGAGCGCGATGACGACGTTCCGGGACGCGCGCTCCTTCCTTCTCAAACATCGCACCGATTACGACACGGCGTTTCGGGATTTCCGTTGGCCGGACGAATCCCACTTTAACTGGGCCCTCGACTGGTTCGATGCGGGGCTGGCGACGGATCCAGAGAGCAAAGACCGCACCGCGCTCTGGATTGTCGACGTCGCGACCAATACCGAAACCAAACTGTCATTCAGCGAGCTCTCGCGGCGGTCCAACCAAACCGCGAATTTTCTGCGCGATCTCGGACTGAAGCGCGGCGATCATCTGTTGCTGCTGCTCGGCAATGTGGTGCCGTTGTGGGAAACCATGCTTGCCGCCATGAAGCTCGGCGTTGTGATCATCCCGGCGACGACGCTGCTCACCGCCGACGAATTGCGCGATCGCCTTGATCGCGGCAAAGCGAAAGTCGTGGTGGCTTCCCAGGACCAGGTTGCCAAGTTCGAAGGCCTGGGCGGCGAAGGGTTTACAAGAATCGTTGTTGCGGCGACCTCGGACCACGAGGGCTGGCGGCGCTACGAGGATGTAGCCAAATATCCCGAGACGTTTGCACCGGACGAGCCGACCGGCGCCAATGATCCGATGCTGCTGTACTTCACCTCCGGCACCACGGCGAAACCAAAGCTTGTTCTGCACAGCCATCGCAGCTATCCGGTCGGATCGCTGTCAACGATGTACTGGCTCGGCTTGCAGCCCGGTGATGTTCATCTCAACATTTCTTCGCCGGGATGGGCGAAGCATGCGTGGAGCTGCTTCTTCTCGCCCTGGAATGCCGGCGCGACGATCTTCATCTGCAACCAGCCGCGGTTCGACGCCAAGACTTTGCTCGCAACCGTCGCTCGCTGTGGCGTGACGACGTTGTGTGCGCCACCGACCGTCTGGCGGCTGTTCATCCAGGAGAAGCTGGCGGATTACAAAGTATCTGTGCGGGAGGTGTGCGGCGCAGGTGAGCCGCTCAACCCTGAAGTCATCGATCAAGTGAAGGCGGCCTGGGGACTGACAATTCGCGACGGCTACGGTCAGACGGAGACGACGGCCCTTGCGGGCAATTCACCGGGACAGCCGGTGAAAGTTGGGTCGATGGGCCGGCCCTTGCCGGGCTACATGGTCAAGGTCACGGATGCCGACAACAATCCGGCCAAAGAGGGAGAAATTCGCCTCGTTCTTGGCGCGGATCGGCCAGCGGGATTGATGCTTGGCTATCAAGGCGAAGATGGTAAGCCTAAAGGCGCCGACGGCGACACATATCAGACCGGAGACGTCGCGTTTCTCGATGACGATGGCTATCTGACATTTGTCGGCCGTTCGGATGATGTTTTCAAATCGTCCGACTATCGCATCAGCCCATTCGAACTCGAGAGCGTATTGCTCGAGCACGACGTCGTGGCCGAAGCGGCGGTGGTGCCGACGCCCGATCCCATTCGCCTCGCGCTTCCGAAGGCCTACGTGTCATTGGTTGCGGGCACGACTATTTCTCGTGAGACCGCGCTCTCGATTTTCCAGTACACGCATTCGCGCCTTGCGCCGTTCAAGCGGATTCGCCGCATCGAACTGGTGTCGGAATTGCCGAAGACGATCTCAGGCAAGATCCGTCGCGTGCAGCTTCGTCGCCTGGAGCACGACAACGATCGCAAGGATCCCATGCGCGGTCACGAATTCCGGGAAGAGGATTTTCCCGAGTTACAGGTTGGGCGCTAGCAGCGGTGGAGGAGATTTCCAACTCCTCCTAGCGAGAATCGACTGAATTCCGCGCTTAATGCACATCTGACTTTCGTCGTATGACGGATTCGCAGGTGTGCTCCGACGCATTGCAAGTAAAGTTTTCTCTTGGCCCCAACGCCGTTCTGTGGAATGTGCGAACCCCTAGTGTGCGAATTACCACACTGGTGCAGCCACAGAGGGGACACGATGGGCGTTGCAATGGATCGCGAAGACTACCTGAAGCTCACGGGCACCGAGCTTGGGGTGTCGGGATGGCATACGGTCGACCAGAAACAGATCGATCAATTCGCCCACGCGACCAACGATCATCAGTTCATCCATGTCGATCCGGAGCGCGCAAAGCGCGAAACGCCGTTTGGCGGCACGATCGCTCACGGCTTTCTGTCGCTGTCGCTCTTGTCCGCCATGGCCTATGAAGCGATGCCGACACTCAACGACACGGCGATGTCGATCAATTACGGATTCGATAAGGTTCGGTTTCTGACGCCTGTGCGTGCCGGCGCGCGCGTCCGTGCGCGATTTGTGATGTCCGAAGCAACTATGCGGTCGCCAAAGGAGTTATTGGCGCGGACAGCGGTCACGCTCGAAATCGAGAACGAGCAGAAGCCCGCTTTGGTTGCCGACTGGCTCGCATTGCACATCTTCAACTAACTCGGATTCAAAAGGGACGACGATCATGGCAATCAGGTTCGATGGACGCGTTGCGGTTGTGACGGGTGCGGGCGCAGGCCTCGGACGAGCGCATGCACTTGGCTTGGCCAAGCTCGGCGCCCGTGTCGTCGTCAATGATATGGGCGCGGCACGCGATGGGAGCGGCGGATCGGTCAGCCCGGCCGAGGAGGTTGTGGAGGAAATCCGCAAGGCGGGCGGCGAGGCGATGGTGAACGGCGCCGACGTGTCCAGCTACGAGCAGGTCAAGGACATGGTCGCGCAAGCCACCGCCAAGTGGGGCAGCGTTGACCTCATGGTCGCGAACGCGGGCATTCTGCGTGACAAGTCGTTCGGCAAGATGGAGCCGGACGATTTCGCCAAGGTCGTGAGCGTTCATCTCACGGGAACGTTCAACTGCTGCAAAGCAGTTTGGGATGGGATGAAGGAGCGCAACTACGGCCGCATCGTCGTCACCACATCATCGTCCGGGATGTTCGGTAATTTCGGTCAGGCCAACTACGGTGCAGCGAAGGCCGGCATCGTCGGCTTGATGAATGTGCTGGCCGAAGAAGGGCGCAAGACCAACATTCGCGTCAACACCATCTCGCCGACGGCGGCAACGCGCATGACGGAAGGCCTGATCCCGCCCGATGTGCTGGCGTTGATGAAGCCGGAAGCGATTACGCCGGCGGTGATGTACATGCTCAGCGAGGACGCGCCCACACGCACGATCATGGGCGCAGGCGCGGGCTCATTTGCCGTGATCAAGATCGTGGAGACAGAAGGTCTCAATCTGCCCCAGTCCGAATGGACGCCGGATGCGGTTGCTGCGAACTTTGAAAAGATCGCGGACATGTCGAAAGCCCGCGACCTTGGAGGCGCGTTCTTCCAGACCTACAAGTATGTCGAGCAGGCAGCGAAAGCCGCGGGCATCAAGCTGCCCCCGATGGGCGGTTGATCACGTTGGACGTTGCAATCATCGGTGCCGGCCCTGCGGGGTTGATGGCGGCCGAGATCCTCGCGATGAACGGCATGCGCGTCACGGTCTATGACCGGATGCCGTCCGTCGGGCGAAAGTTTCTGTTGGCCGGGCGGGGCGGACTTAACCTGACCCACAGCGAGCCGCTCGATGCGTTTCTTGCGCGCTACGGCACGGCAATGCCGAACTTGCGCGAGGCCATTGAAGCTTTTCCGCCGGAATCTCTCCGCGCGTGGAGCGAGCATCTCGGGCAGCCGACATTCGTCGGCACCAGTGGCCGGGTGTTTCCGAAGGCGTTCAAGGCGTCGCCGTTGTTGCGCGCCTGGCTGCGGCGTCTCGATCAGTCGGGCGTGCAGTTCGCTCTGCGCCATACATGGACGGGATGGACAGACAACGACGAACTGCGCTTCGAGAGTCCCGAAGGCGAGCACAACGTAAAGGCCGACGCCACCGTTCTGGCATTGGGCGGCGGGAGCTGGCCGCGCCTCGGATCGGATGGCAATTGGGTTGGTGTGTTGCAATCCAAAGAGATTGCGAGCACCACGCTGCAGCCGGCCAATTGCGGCTTCCGCGTCGCGTGGTCGGACGTGTTTCGTGACCGGTATGAGGGGCATCCTCTCAAGGGCGTGACGCTTTCATCGGGGGCGCACATCGCGCGTGGCGATATGGTCATCACGCGAGCCGGTATCGAGGGCGGGGCCGTTTACGCGATCTCCGCGCCACTGCGCGATGCGATTGATGCTTTGGGTGAGACAACTCTGCGTGTGGCCCTGCGGGCCGATCTGGAGATCTCGGATCTCGTGGCCAGATTGAGCGCGCCGCGAAACAAGCAGTCGCTTTCGACCTATCTTCGAAAGCAGCTCAGCCTTTCGCCGGTGGCGATCGGACTGCTGCAGGAAGCGACGATTGCGCTGGAGTTGTATCCGTCAACGATGTCGGCTGTCGACCTCGCGCGGTTCATCAACGACGTTCCGGTGAAGCTCGTCGGGACTGCGCCGCTTGAGCGTGCCATTTCGACGGCGGGTGGAGTCGCGTTTGATGAAATCGACGGCGGTTTCATGCTTCGTAAACTGCCCGGGGTTTTTGTTGCGGGCGAGATGCTCGACTGGGAAGCGCCGACCGGCGGATATTTGCTGCAAGCCTGCTTTGCAACGGGTGCGGCAGCAGGGCGAGGTGCGCTCGCCTGGCTGAGCAGCGCACCCCAGCGATCAAAATCGATCTCTTAGGATGTGCCGACGGATGTTGCCATATCGGTGATCAACGCCAGCAGGCCGAATGCGGCCGCTATCGTGCACACTGCAATCCATCCACTGTGCGCCCAGGCAAAAGCAGCTGTCGCTGTACCAATCGCGCCACCGATAAAGAATATCCCGACGAACAGCCCGTTCAGACGTCCTCTTGCTTCCGCTCGCAACAGGTTGACGGCGCGTCGGCCAAGGATTTGATCGCCGGTCACCCCGAGATCAAGCACGACAGCGCCAGCGCCCAGCACGACAAGTGACCAGGTCTTCGTTTCGAGGAGGTCAATAGAAGCTGACAGAGCAAGCGAGAGAATGATCAGGGCATGAGAGGCGCACAGGGTGACGCGTATGTGCCCCGCATCACCCAGTCGGCCGACCAATGGTGTTGCGATCGCGCCGGCTGCTCCAACGAGTGCAAAAATCGCGATGCCGCTTGCGCCGAGATTGAAGGGGGATTGCGCAAGCTTGAGCGCGACTGCCGCCCAAAATGCCGAGAACGCAGCCATGGACAATGCGGCGGTCCAAGAGCGAACCCGCAACACCGGCTCCTCGCGTATCAAGGTCCAATACGACCCCAGCAGATGAAGGTAGCTCATCTGCGCCTTGGGACACAGCGGCGGCAGCTGCCTCGACAATGCGATGGCGAGGATGGCGACGGCGAGAGACGAGGCTACGTAGAAGCCGCGCCAGTTCCACACGTCCGAAATGAAACTCGCGGCAGGGCGCGACAGCAGGATGCCGACCATCAGGCCACTCATGACGTCGCCGATGACCCGGCCCCGCTCAGACGGCTGCGCCATAGAGGCCACCAGCGGGACCAGCATCTGAATTGCGGAACAGAATGCGCCTAACAGAAACACCGCGATCAGCAGGAAGCCTGCGCTTGGCGCAGCTGCGGTGCACGCAGCTGTAATCACGGTGCCCCAGAGAGTGAGCACGATCAGGCGTCTGTTTTCGAAGATGTCAGCAAGGGGCACCAGAAAGAACAGCCCGAATGCGTACCCCAGCAGAGTGAGAGTGCCGACCATGCCTGCATAGGCCGTCGTCATGCCGAGGGCGGACGCGATCAGCCCGACAAGAATTTGCGGGGCAAACAGATTGGTGACGATGACGCCTGTGGCGATCGCGCCGAGCCAGATGAAAGGGCGCGGAACGCTCCGGCCGTCAGCGACGGTGGTTATTTGGCATGCGGACATGAGGGCCTCTCGGGTGAACGGAGGCCCTTTAAACAGTCGTGATAATATGCGACAATTGAATTATGTTGATAATCAATATGCGAGTTACATATGAACACGCATGATCTGGTCGCTTTCGTCGCTGTGGTGGAGACGGGCTCGATTGTTGCGGCTTCGGCACGGCTCAATCTGACGCAGCCGGGCGTGACGCGGCGGGTCCAGAATCTTGAGGATCTGCTGGGCGCGGAGCTGCTCGATCGCCAGTCGAAGCCGTTGAGACCGACGCCTGCGGGGCGCGAAGCCTACGAGCATGGCCGTCGCGTCTTACGAAGTCTGGAGGACCTGAAATCCGGTGTGGCGGCAGACGGTTTGGTCCGCGGCGAATTCCGGTTGGGTATCACGCCGTATCTCTCGGAGACGGGTCTCAGCAGCCCTTTGGATGCGCTTCGGTCGGAATTCCCGGCGCTCGGCATCCGGGTGATTTCTGGTTGGTCGCCCGATCACGTCGAGCGGGTCAGCCGCAATCAACTCGACGCCGCGGCAGTTTGTCTGCCGGACGGCACCGCGCCTCCTGCGGATCTCGAATGCGATGATCTAGGCGTTCATCCCGTGGTTCTCGTCGTGCCACGCGAACAGGACATTGCCGACGTCGTCAGTCTTGCGGAAATCTCGCGGATGTCCTGGGTCATCAATCAGGACGGCTGCGGCTTTCGCAGCACGCTCAAACGTCACCTCGACGCCGCACACCTGCCGTTCCATGTCGCCGTCGAAGCATTGGATTCTGAGCTTCGATTGTCGCTGGTTGCACGCGGGCTTGGCGTCGGTGTGGTCACACCGGTTGCGCTCAAGCAGAGTCCGTACCGGACGAAGCTAAAGGCGATCAGGGTAGAGGGGTTCGAGCCCGCCGTGCGTGCCTGGATCGTTCACCGTCCGCCTGCAGGCCGTTTGGCAAAGCCTATCAAGGCCTTTCGCGATGCGCTTGACGGCGAGTTGCGGAAATATACCGGCAAATGAAAATCACGCGCCGCTTTCGATCTCCTCGCGCAGCATCTCCAGCTCCAGCCACTTTTCTTCGGCGGCATCGAGCTCGCTCTGGGCCTTCGCAATAGCGGCTGATGCCGCGTCAAAGGCCTTCCTGTCTTTCGTATAAAGTTGAGGATCATCCAGCAGCTTTTGCTGTTTGGCGATCTCCGCCTGCAGCTTCGACATGGTCTTGGGCAATGTCTCCAGCGCGTGCTTTTCATTGAAGCTGAGGCGGCGCTTGGAGGCAGGAGCGGATGATGTCGCAACTGTCTTTGCAGGCTTGGTTTCATCCGATGCAACGGCTTTGACGGCCTTCTCCTGCAGGTCGGAGCCGCGCTGGGCCAGCATGTCGGAGTAGCCACCGGCATATTCGACCCATCTCCCATTGCCTTCCGGGGCAATGACGGAGGTCACCACGCGATCGAGGAAATCGCGGTCGTGACTGATGAGAATGACCGTGCCGTCGTAATCACCCAGCATCTCCTCGAGGACGTCGAGGGTTTCAAGGTCGAGATCGTTGGTCGGTTCGTCCAGCACCAGCAGGTTCGACGGCTTTGCCAGCGCACGCGCCAGCATCAGCCGGCCGCGTTCACCGCCGGACAGCACTTCGAGCGGTGTACGGATCTGCTCTTGAGAGAACAGGAAGTCCTTCATGTAGCCGACGACATGTTTTGGCTTGCCGCCGACCATGACGCTGTCGCCGCGTCCGCCCGTCAAGGCTTCGGATAGCGTCGTTTTCGGATCGAGGCTCTCGCGATGCTGGTCGAGGGTCGCCATCTCCAGATTGGCGCCGAGACGCACCGAACCGCTGTCCGGTGCGTCCGCTCCGGTCAGGATATTGATGAGCGTGGTTTTGCCAGCGCCGTTGGGGCCGACGATGCCCAACCGATCGCCACGCGTCACGCGGATCGAGAAATCATCCACGATCTTGCGCTCGCCGAAAGACTTTTCGATGCGCTTGGCTTCGATCACAAGTTTACCGGACGTATCGGCTTCCGCTGCTGCGAGGCTGGCTTTGCCGGCAGCGCCGCGATAATCGCGGCGCTGATCGCGCAGCGCATGAAGGTTGCCGAGGCGCTTGACGTTGCGCTTGCGGCGGCCCGACACGCCATAGCGCAACCAGTGTTCTTCTGCGACGATCTTGCGGTCGAGCTTGTGCTGGTCGCGCTCCTCTTCAGCGAGAACGTCGTCGCGCCAGGCCTCGAATGCTTCGAAGCCCTTTTCGATTCGTCTGGTTTGGCCGCGATCGAGCCAGACGGTCGCGCGAGACAGATTGGTGAGAAAACGCCGGTCGTGGCTGATCATCACCAACGCGCTACGGCGGCCGGCCAACTCGCCTTCCAGCCATTCAATCGTGGTGAGATCGAGATGGTTGGTGGGCTCGTCGAGGAGAAGAATATCGGGTGAGGGGGCGAGGACGCGGGCCAGCGCCGCGCGACGTGCTTCTCCGCCCGAGAGGTTTGTCGGGTCTTCAGTGCCGGTGAGTCCGAGCTGCTCCAGGAGGTATTGCGCCTGATAATGATCATCGCCGGGATTGAGGCCCGCTTCCACATAAGCCAGCGTCGTCGCACAACCGGTGAAATCCGGCTCCTGCGGCAAATAGCGAATGGTCGCGCCCGGCTGCACAAAGCGGCTGCCGCGATCCGCTTCCACTAGTCCCGCGACGATCTTCAGCAGGGTCGACTTACCTGAGCCATTGCGTCCGATCAGACAGACGCGCTCGCCGGTCGATACGGATAGCTCGGCGCCCGTCAGCAGCGGGGTGCCGCCGAAGGTCAACGCGATGTCTTTCAATTGAATAAGGGGAGGCGCCATGTGGTCGAATTGCTTTATTTCTGCTGCCCGCGCTGAATGCGGCGAATGGTTTGATCGAGGGTGGAGAGGAACGCCGAGCGATCCTTCGGAGAGAACGAGCGTGGTCCTCCGGTGACTTCACCGCTGGAGCGCAGGTCTGTCATCAGATTGCGGACCGCCAATGTCATTCCGATGGAATCTTCCGAAAAAGGCTTTCCGGTCGGTGCAATGACATCTGCACCAGCTTTGACGCAGCGCGCTGCCAATGGGATGTCGGCTGTGATGACGATATCGCCTTTTTGCGCGCGTTCCGCAATCCAGTCGTCCGCGGCATCCATTCCCGACCCCGCAGCAATGCGCTCGATGAGCGGGTCGTTCGGCACGCGAATGAAATTTCCCGCGACGACGCTGACTGGTAGCCGGTGCCGCTCGGCGACGCGATAAATCTCGTCTTTCACCGGGCAGGCGTCGGCATCTACGTAAATCCGGATTGTGCGCGATTGGGCGGGGTCGTCTGGGGTCATTGCCGATGCTGGTAGCGCAAGGCGGGCCGAATGGCGAGCAAAAGCCGCAGGGGCCCGGTTAAGAGGCATGCACGGGCACCGCTTGTCAGGACCGGAACTTTGCGTACCATCTTCCTCAACAATCGAGAAAATCCCGAGGACGCCGATGACCGCACTGAAGCCCCATACCGTTTCCGCCTATAACCTCGCCAAAAATTCGGAAAACAAGATGCACGACGATACGGTCGCGCGCAGGTTCGGGTTTCAGGGCGGTCTGGTCCCCGGCGTCGATGTCTTCGCCTATATGAGCCATATGCCGGTGGCGAAATGGGGGAAGGCCTTTCTTGAACACGGTCTGATGGACGGTCGCTTTCTCAAGCCGGTCTATGATGGCGAGACCGCTGTCGTCTCTGCTGCAGACACTGATACGGGCATTGCGATCAAGGTCGAAAGCCGTGGCGAATTGTGTGCGATGGGGCATGCGTCAATGTCGTCTGGGACGAAGACGATTTCACTGACCGATTTCCAGGATGTTTCCGTGGTGGCGAAACGCGAACCGGTCAACACCAGTTCCTACGAGCAGGGAAAGTGGCTCGGGATACCGCCTTACACGCTGGGAGCCCAACCTTCGCTCGATTACTTGCGTGATGTTCGTGAAACCGATCCGCTCTATGCAAACGAGAAGATCGTTCACACCGGTATGCTCCTGCGCACCATGAACTGGGCGCTCATGGAGAACGCCATTCTGGGGCCATGGATTCATGTCGGCAGCACAATCCAATATCTTGCAACAGCCTCCGTCGAGGATGTGCTGACCGTACGCGCCAAAGTGACCGGCAATTACGATCGCAAAGGCCATAAGTTTGTCGAACTGGATGGCCTGATCGTCGCAAACGGAAAGACGCCCATTGCGCATTGCCGGCATGTGGCGATTTACCAGCCTCGCGAAACGGTGGCCGCATAGCCTGGAAAAGCCCGGGGAAAGACCCCGGGTCTTCGTGACAGCAGCCGTCAGGCCGATTTCGCCTTGCTGCCTTCCTGAATGGCCCGCCAAATCTTTTCCGGCGTCAGCGGCATGTCGAGTTGCGTGACGCCATAGTCGGACAGCGCATCGATTGCAGCGTTCACAATGGTGGCAAGGCCGCCGGCGCAGCCGGCTTCACCACATCCTTTGGTACCAAGCGGATTGGATGCGGTGGGTGAGGGATGACTGCCAATCGTCATCGATGGAATGTCGCGGGCACGCGGTATCGCGTAATCCATAAGCGAGCCGGTGATCGGCTGGCCGTTTGAATCGTAGCTGACGCATTCCATCAGGGCTTGGCCGATACCTTGCGCGACACCGCCATGGATCTGGCCGGCGACGAGCATCGGATTGACCACCGTGCCGAAGTCATTGACGCCCGTATAATTGACGATCTGGACGACACCGGTCTCCGGGTCGATTTCGACCTCGGCCACGTGGCAGCCGTTGGGAAATGTCGAAGGAATAGGCTGCGCTGTGTGATCGACGTCGAGCGATGACGGCACGCCCTCCGGCAGCTTGGAGCCTCGCAGCTTGGCCGCGAGCTCCATGACGCCGATGCCGCGATCGGTGCCTGCGATCGTGAAGCGCCCATCGGCGAATTCGATATCGCCTTCGGATGTTTCCAGCACATGCGCGGCTGCCTGTTTCCCCTTTTCAACAATGAGCCGCGATGCTCCGACAATGGCTGCTCCACTGGCTGTGATCGACCGTGATCCGCCGGTGCCGTTGCCGGTATGAACGGTGTCACTGTCGCCTTGCTCAAGCGTGATCGCATCGAACGGGACACCGAGATGCGTCGCCAATACTTGTGCGTAGGACGTTGCGTGACCCTGTCCGTAATCAAGCGTGCCGGTGGTGATTTTTACCGTGCCATCAGTCTCGAACGTGATCTTTCCCAATTCGACGCTCGGCGGCGCTGTGATCTCGAGGTAGGATCCCACAGCAATGCCGCGCAACTTCCCACGCTTACGGCTCTCGCGCTTGCGCTTTGCAAAGCCTGCGAGGTCTGCTGTTTCAATCGCTTTATTGAACACGCCAGGGAAATCGCCGCTGTCGTAGGTGAAGCCATTGGCGGCCGCGTAGGGGATTTGCGAAGACTTGACGAAATTGCGCTTGCGCAGCGTCAGGCGGTCGATGCCCATCTCGTCGGCGGCGCGATCGATCAAGCGTTCCATGAAATAGTTGGCTTCCGGGCGACCGGCGCCGCGGTACGCGCCCATCAGCGTGGTGTTGGTGACCACGCATTTGATATCGACTTCGATCAGCGGCGTCCGGTAAACGCTGGCAATGTTCTTGGCGATGTTGAGCGACAACACCACCGGCGCGAAGCCGGTGACATAAGCACCGAAATTACCGTAACCGCGGACGCGCACGCCGAGGAAGCCGCCGTCGGCGGCGAGCGCCAGTTCGCAGTGAATGTCCTGCGCGCGTCCATGGCTGTCGGAGAGAAAGCTGGTCGAGCGCTCGTCCGTCCACTTCACCGGACGGCCAAGTTCCTTCGCTGCGTGAAGGATGCAAACATACTCGGGATAGTTCGCGTTCTTCATGCCGAACGACCCGCCGACATTGTGCGTCAGCAGATGAATTTTGTCGGGAGAGACATTCATAGTCTTCGCGAGCGACGTGCGGTTTCCGGCCACGCCCTGCGTTGCAACTTCGATAGTATAGCGTTCGGTGGTCTTGTCGTAATGCGCAAGGGCCGAGCGCGGCTCCATGGCAACAACCGCAAGGCGCGTATTCACGATATCGAGATGCGCGATATGGGCCGCTTTCGCAAAAGCTGCGTCCAGCGCGGCCGTGTCGCCTGAGTGGAAGTCGAGAGCGACGTTGTTGGCGATATGATCGTAAAGTTGCGGAGCTCCTGGTTTCGTTGCCGCTTCGGCGCTCGTGACTGCCGGAAGCGCATCGATGTCGAGGACCACTGCCTCGGCTGCATCGCGAGCCTCAGCGAGCGTCGCCGCAACAACGAACGCGACAGGATCGCCAACGAAACGCACCTTATCGGTGGCAAGCGCCGGGCGGCTGGTCTGGAGCAGTGGTGAGCCATCTCGGCTTTTCAGCGGCACGCCGGACGTGAACGGCGTGTATCCCGCGCTGATCAGGTCCTGACCGGTCCAGACGCCGAGGACGCCGGGCATCTTCTTGGCGGCATCAGTGCCGATGCTTTTTATGACACCATGAGCGTGCGCGCTGCGCACAATCCAGGCATAGGCCTGACCGGGAAGGGTGCAATCGTCGGTGTATTTCCCTTTGCCTCGCACAAGGGTGTCGTCTTCCTTGCGGCGTACGGGCTGGCCAACTCCAAATTTTTGCAATGCGGCATGGTTTTCAGCGGTAGGGCGAGAGACGTGATCTTGCATATGAAAATCCGATGACAGACCCGGTTTTACGGCGATAAAGGCTGGGTTTTGGGCGGAATCGATCCCAGAAATAGTGCTGCGGTGCCCTAACCACAATAATCGATTGTGCTTCTATTGCTGCCACTGGTGTTGCACCCAATCACCACACTGTTACTGTCCATATCGAACAGGAATTGGCGCACCGCCGAGCGGCTGCGCAGAGATGGGTTGATATGGCGGAAGAAGCGCAGTTGCGCCACGGCTCCCAGCCGTGCGTGGACCTGCCAAGGTCGGTCGCAGAGGACGATGGACGTGATCGTATTCACGATCGCGTTTTCGTCGCGGCCCCCGCTTATGCAGCTCTCGACCTTGGTACGAACAACTGCCGTTTGCTGGTCGCGCGCGTGGCTCCGGAAGGGTTTCGCGTCATCGATTCATTTTCTCGTATCATCCGGTTAGGTGAGGGTGTTTCGACCACGGGACGCATCAGCGACGCCGCGATTTCACGCGCCGTCGGGGCTCTGACCGTTTGCAGCGACAAGATTCGTGCGAGAGGCGTCAAACGTCTTCGAACCATCGCAACGGAAGCCTGTCGCGCGGCCGAGAACTCCGATTCGTTCCTCAGCGTGATCGCGCAAGAAACCGGCATTCAACTTGAAATCGTCGATCGGGAGACTGAATCGACGCTCGCCATGATCGGTTGCTCGCCATTGCTCGATTCAAAAGCGAAGGGAGCAATTCTCTTTGATATCGGCGGCGGGTCGACGGAAATCGTTCGCATTGAGCGGACAGGCGGCGCCGCAGATGCCGCACCTGTGAAAGGGCCCTGGGTCTCGCTGCCGCTCGGCGTTGTGACCCTCGCTGAGCGGTTCGGCGGCACGAATGTGACGCGCCAGTGCTACGAGGCGATGATCGAGGCGGTTGCAGGCCACCTTGCGCCGTTCGCCGATCGGTATGGCAATGACTTATGCGGTATGCATCTGCTTGGAACCTCGGGCACGGTCACAACGGTTGCCGGAGTTCATCTTGGCCTGCCGCATTACGATCGCCGCAAGGTCGATGGCCTATGGATGAATGACGGCGAGTTGGACTCCGCCATCGAGCGACTGCTCGCGATGACCTACAGAGACCGCGCGCTCAACCCGTGCATCGGCACGGAACGGGCCGATCTGGTGCTTGCCGGATGCGCCATCCTCGACGCTATCCGCCTTGCATTCCCGCTGCCGCGGTTGCGGGTGGCGGATCGCGGCCTGCGCGAAGGCATGCTGGTCGAGATGATGCGGAAGGACGGAGTGATGCCCGCAGCCTAGTGTGGTGGTTCAGAAGTTCGCTCGATTTTCTTGCGAGGTCCTTCTGGCGAACTTCTGAACCTGAACCACACTAGAATCATAGATTTGCTAGTGTCCTTTCGAATCCAAAGCCCGCTACGGAGCGCGCTGCACGATGAGGCGGACTTTGGATTCTGGACACTAGCGGTGACGCGGCTGGCGAAACGTCGTATCCCTTCCGGCATCGCGCAATATGACGCTCTGAAAGCGGATTCAATGGCAAAAGACACCACCGGGCGGCTCCACGTCACCGTCAAGACCGGCGGCAAGCGGAAGCTGTCCTCAAAGCTTTGGCTCGAGCGCCAATTGAACGATCCCTACGTGGCACAGGCCAAGCGCGATGGATTTCGTTCGCGCGCAGCTTACAAGCTGCAGGAAATGGATGAGAAGAACCGCTTTCTGAAGGCTGGACAGGTCGTCGTCGATCTTGGTGCGGCTCCGGGCGGATGGAGCCAGATCGCGGCCAAGCGCGTCGGTTCACTGGAGGGCAAAGGCAAGGTTGTTGCCATCGACTTGCTGGAGATGCCCGAAATTCCCGGCGTCGACTTCGCGCAGATGGATTTTCTCGACGAAAAAGCCCCGGATCGCTTGCGCGCGATGATTGGCGGCGGTGCGGATATCGTGATGTCCGATATGGCGGCCAACACCACCGGCCATCGCAAGACCGATCAATTGCGGATCGTTGGCCTCGTGGAAAGCGCGGCGGAGTTCGCCGCTGAAGTACTCAATCCCGGGGGGACATTCCTCGCCAAGGTGTTCCAAAGTGGAGCGGATGCTGATCTGCTCGCACAGCTCAAGCGCGACTACACGACCGTGAAGCACGTGAAGCCGGCCGCGAGCCGGCAGGATTCCTCCGAGCGTTACGTGCTCGCGATGGGCTTTCGCGCGTCCAGAGAGTGATGGCCCAAAGCCGAGAGCTTCGGTTCTGATTCAATCAGAACCGTTGTCATTTCGTTCGAAAACGCTTTACCCGAGCTTCTGGTCGCGTGCTTCCTGCGTGCTTTCGCTCGCGGCCACTTCAGGTGCTTTCGGTCCTTCAAGCGATGGAATCTTGTGCCCTGACACCAGATGGCCAGCGTCTTCAGGGAGCTTCCAGAACGCGTAGGCCGAGGCCGCCGACAAGATCGCGATCACCACGAACGCGGGCCAGAAATCGCCGGCTCCCAACTGTGGTGACTGGTTGTGCAGCATTGTCGCTTCGACCACGAGCGCGCCCACGGCAACGCCTGCCGATATCGCGAGCTGCTGGTTGACGCTGACGATCGTGGTCGCGCGGCTCATTTCTCCGGGCTCGACATCAGCATAGGCGAGCGTGTTGATCGCCGTGAACTGAAGCGAGCGGAAAAATCCGCCGACGATCAGGATGATCATGATCAACAGGAGCGGTGTAGACGGAGTGAACAGAGCACAGGCGCCGAGGAAAAATGAGCTCACCACGGCATTGATGACCATGATGTTGCGGAAGCCAAAGGTCCGGATGATGCGAGCCGCGAGCGTCTTCATGCCGAGTGCGCCGAGCGAAGATGCAAACGTGACCAAGCCTGATTTGAACGGCGACAGGCCGAATCCGATTTGCATCAACAGCGGCAGCAGGAAGGGTAGCGCACCAATGCCGAGGCGATACATGAAGCCACCGGTCAGGCACGCCCGCAATGTAGGCAACCTCAGCAACGTGAAATCCAGCACGGGTGAGGCAGTGCGTTTCGCGTGCCGCAGATAGAGGGCCATCGCAACACCGCCGCCGATGATCAAGGCGAAGACGATTTCCCACGGCAACAGGCCGAGACCGGCAACGGACAATCCGAAAGCCACCCCCGCCACACCCAGTCCGGCAAGCACGAGGCCGACGACATCGAAGCGCTCGGGATTTTCGCTTTTGATCGGATCGATGTATTTCAACGCCATGAAGATGCCGAGCATCCCGATCGGAATATTGATCAGAAAGATCCAGTGCCACGAAAAATAGGTGGTGATGAAGCCTCCAAGTGGCGGTCCGATCACCGGACCGATGAGGGCAGGCACGGTTACCCACGCCATGGCATTGACCAGCGCGCTCTTGTCGACGGAGCGCAGCAGAACAAGGCGTCCGACGGGGGTCATCATCGCGCCGCCAATGCCTTGCAGGATACGCGCGAACACGAAGTCAGTGATCGAACTGGAGAGAGCGCAACCGATCGAGCCGACCATGAAGACGGCAATGGCGACGCTGAATACGGTCCGTGCACCGAAGCGGTCCGCAGTCCAGCCGCTCGCCGGAATGAAGACGGCCAGGGAGAGCAGGTACGACGTAATCGCAAGTTTCAGTGTCAGCGGGCTGGTGCCGATATCCGCGGCGATGGCGGGCAGAGAGGTGGCGATCACGGTCGAGTCCATGTTCTCCATGAACAGGGCACAGGCCACGATTAGGGGTATCAGGCGTTCCTTCTGCATCGGCTCAGCTTTATGGAAAGATTTAGCGAAATGGTGGGCGGCAAGAGAATGCCGGGCACTGATAGGCGAGTCCGGGCCCGTTAGGTCAATAAACTCGCCGTGAGAGGACCTGTTCGCCTCTCTTTTCGCGCCAGAGGCCCTGTTGCAGAACTCCCATGCGCAAAAACCCGCAATTTTGGCGTGAAATGCTTTGAAACGTCATGATGACATGCTATCGACCACCGCCAACCCTATTGATGGGCTTCGATTCGGGCGATGCCAAAGGTATCGTCCGATTTCGCTCATCCGAACATTTTTATCGCAGCCACGGGCTGCCGAACGGAGTTGGCAATGGCAAGATACTCGGATCAGGGCATTCGCGAAGCGTTCACGTTTGACGATGTGCTGCTGAAGCCTGGTTTGTCCGATATTCTGCCATCGGACGCCGATATCCGCAGCCATCTGACCCGCGCCATCCCGCTAAACGTTCCGATTATCGCGTCCGCGATGGACACCGTGACGGAGGCCCGCATGGCCATCGCCATGGCGCAGTCTGGCGGTATTGGCGTGATCCACCGTAACTTTGATGTCGAAGGGCAGGCGGCGCAGGTCCGCCAGGTCAAGAAGTTCGAGTCCGGCATGGTTGTGAATCCGCTGACCATCGGCCCGGATGCCAAGCTCGTCGATGCACTGACATTGATGAAGGACCATAGCATTTCCGGCGTTCCGGTTGTCACCGGCGGCGGCTACGGGAAGCCGGGCAAGCTTGTCGGTATCCTGACCAACCGCGACGTGCGTTTCGCCACCGATCCGGAGCAGAAAGTCTCCGAACTGATGACGCACCAGAATCTCATTACGGTGCGCGAAGGCGTGAGCCAGACCGAAGCGAAAAAGCTTCTGCACCAAAACCGCATCGAGAAGCTGCTGGTGGTCGACGACCAGTATCGTTGCGTCGGCCTTATTACCGTGAAGGATATCGAGAAGGCGGTTGCCTATCCGCTGGCATCCAAGGACGAACAGGGCCGCTTGCGCGTTGCGGCTGCCACGACCGTTGGTGAAGGTGGATTCGAACGCACCGAAAGGCTGATCGAAGCCGGCGTCGATGTTATCGTTGTCGATACGGCACATGGGCATTCAGTGCGGGTGTTAGAGGCGGTCAGTCGCATCAAGAAATTGTCCAATGCTGTGCAGGTCGTCGCGGGCAACGTTGCAACCGCCGAAGCGACGCAAGCACTGATCGATTCTGGTGCGGACGCGGTCAAGGTCGGCATTGGTCCGGGATCGATCTGCACCACGCGCATCGTCGCTGGCGTTGGCGTGCCGCAACTCACCGCGATCATGGATTCGGTCGAAGCCGCGAAGAAGGCGAACATTCCGGTGATCGCCGACGGCGGCATCAAGTATTCGGGCGATCTTGCCAAGGCACTTGCGGCAGGCGCTGATATCGCGATGGTCGGCTCGCTGCTGGCGGGCACAGACGAAACACCCGGCGAAGTCTTTTTGTGGCAGGGTCGCTCCTACAAAGCGTATCGCGGCATGGGATCGGTCGGCGCAATGGCGCGCGGCTCTGCGGACCGCTATTTCCAGCAGGACATCAAGGACACACTCAAGTTGGTGCCGGAAGGCATTGAGGGCCAGGTCGCTTATAAGGGGCCGGTTGCTAACGTCCTGCATCAGCTCGCAGGCGGCCTGCGCGCGGCAATGGGATATGTCGGTGCGCGAAACCTCGAAGACTTCCACCAGAAGGCGGAATTCGTACGCATTACCGGCGCCGGTCTGCGCGAAAGCCACGTGCATGACGTCACGATCACCCGCGAGAGCCCGAACTATCCGGGTGGTGCCTGATTGAATGACTGCCGGACGGCGCGTAAACGCGCTACATTCGGCAGTTATTGATCGCTAACTGGCTTGTTCCGGCCGGTTGAGCATTTACCTATCACGTAAGCTTTGACGCTCGCGACCCAAGAAGGTCTCGGCGATTCCAGTCCTGTAGCATTTGAAAGACATAACATCATGGTCGATTGGACTGACGACAGGATTGCCGCGCTTTCAGATCAGGATTTGAAGAATCTGCTGGCCAACGCGGAACGCAAGTCCGTCGCGGATGTCGTCGAGAAGTGCAGGACCGAGCTCGAGAAGCGCAACGCCTCCAAGCCGCGCAAGCCGTCAAAGGCCCGCTCAGAACTCAAGGAGTTCGAGCATGCGATGTCGGAACAGCTTGCGGCAATCGGAAAGGAGATGGCCGCCAAATACGATCTCTCCGAAGAGACCGCGAAAGCGAAGTCGGAGGGCGTGAAGGGCTTCAAGGCACACAGACTGCTCGACTCTCAAGGCTATGCCAAGCTGGGCGGCCATCAGAGGGACGGCTCTGTTGCGGTGGAGCGGTATATTTCGCATCGACGCGGCAACGGTATTGTCAGCCTCGGTGTCTGGCTGCCCAAAGATACGCCAATTGAAGCGCACGAATTCCACGTGGTTGCGCCCGCAGGAATGCTTCAAGACGGGAAATCCTTCTCGGAAGTCAGGCAAGGTTTTGCCGAGAAGAATCTCGAAACAACGCACGTCATCCGGTCTTTCAAGGAGTTGTCCGAAGCGGCTGTCGCGTTCGATCAAGCGCTGGCGAGAATTACCGCATAGCGAAACACCGGCTGTGCGTTAGCATACCTGCTGCGTCCGATAAGCGCTGTCGGCGGGTTCCAACATCGCTTGGCAATCGGGCTGGTGGTTAGGTAGAACTCCTCTCAAGTTTTGACACAACGAGGAAACAACATGGCCCAAACCGCCAAGCGTATCGTACTCGCGTCCCGTCCCACGGGCGAACCGACGGCAAGCAATTTTCGCCTTGAGGACTATCCTGTGCCGGCGCCGGGCGAGGGCCAGGTGTTGCTCCGCACGATCTGGCTTTCGCTCGATCCATACATGCGCGGGCGCATGAGCGATGGTCCTTCCTATTCTGCACCTGTGCCCGTGGATGGC
Organism: Bradyrhizobium sp. SYSU BS000235; assembly: GCF_049747295.1. Classification (NCBI taxonomy): domain Bacteria; kingdom Pseudomonadati; phylum Pseudomonadota; class Alphaproteobacteria; order Hyphomicrobiales; family Nitrobacteraceae; genus Bradyrhizobium; species Bradyrhizobium sp. SYSU BS000235. Next base: position 44,354 of record NZ_JBMHJM010000001.1, on the reverse strand, counting down.
GTGATGGAAGGCGGCGCGGTGTGTGAAGTCGTCGCTTCGAACAATCCCGGTTTTGCCAAAGGCGACGTTGTTCTTTCCCACTCGGGGTGGCAGCAATATGCGCTCTCCGATGGCAAGGGCCTGCGCAAGGTCGATCCAAAGAATGCGCCGATCTCGACCGCGGTCGGTGTGCTCGGCATGCCGGGAATGACCGCCTACACGGGTCTGCTCGAGATCGGAAAGCCGAAGGCAGGCGAGACGGTGGTCGTGGCCGCGGCCTCAGGCGCTGTCGGCTCGGCGGTCGGACAGATCGCGAAGATCAAAGGAGCCCGCGCGGTCGGAATCGCCGGCGGCAAGGACAAGTGCGACTATGTGAAAAACGAGCTTGGCTTCGATGAATGTCTCGATCATCGTGATCCCGACCTCGCGAACAAGCTCAAGGGCGCATGCCCCAAAGGCATCGACGTCTATTTTGAGAACGTCGGCGGAAAAGTCTTCGACGCGGTATTTCCGCTGCTGAATCCGTTCTCGCGCATTCCGGTCTGCGGTCTGATTGCCGACTACAACACGATTTTCGGCAAGGACACGCCGACGCCGCCATGGGCCAATTCCATTATGCGTGCGATTCTGGTGAAGCGCCTGAATTTCCGCGGCTTCATCGTCCGCGATTTCGATGCGCTGTATCCGGACTTCATTCGCGACATGTCCCAGTGGCTGCGCGAGGGCAAGGTCAAGCATCGCGAGTTCGTCACCGAAGGTCTCGAAAGTGCACCGCAGGCTTTCATGGGACTTCTGAAGGGCGCAAACTTCGGCAAGCAGCTCGTGCGCGTCGGGCCAGACAAGGCTTAACGGTTTTTCTCACCCCTCGCTTCTGATCAGAAGCGAGGGGTGAGGGATTTCTGAATAAATTACCCGTATAGCAAAGGCTGTCGGCAGCTGTGGTGTCTTCGCCGCTGAGCGTGACTTGCATCGCAGGCGTTGCAGATCATCCGCCACTTGCTCACTGCCGTTTGGTCAATTTAGAGACACGCGGGCTTTCTTGTAGAACGCGACCGGCCCGACACCGCCTTTTCCATATCATTATCCAGCGGTTCAAATGCGCCGCCGTGCGTGCACGCATAAAAAATAGAAAATGGTTTGGTGATTGAAATCGTCACAATGGTTTTGATCATCCAAATCCCCTGAAGTCGATCTGATCGCATGTTGTTCGCGGTCAGCTCCGTCGTGGGCTACGAGTTGCAGCCGCTTGCGGATTGGAACCTTTCGCCCATTGGTCGCTTGATCATTCCATCAGGTTCAAGCGCAGGTCGCGCTCAAGCCGCGCGTCCGGCACGGCGGAGCATTTCAGGCTGAGGATTCTTTATGCTGGTTCAGATGATTTTGGTGCCGACGTTTGTATTGGTCGGCCTGACGTTTCTTTTGATATTCTGGCGCGGAAGTGGGCGACCAAAGCCGGCAGATGGCGATTGGTTCGGATATCACCTGCACACGCTGTTCTACGTGTTGGTCGCATTGGCGATCGAAACGCGCCACGCGGATCTCATCATCGTCATGCTGGCCTGGGTGTTTGTGGTGGTGCAGATATGCCAGGCCGGATTTCTGGTTTCGGCTTCTGAAGCTCGCGGATCGCTGTTTTTCGCGGCTGGGGCACTGGTTTTGTTTGCCATGTGGCTCTATTTCGCGATCCGTGTCTTGTTTCTCATCTAAGGGGCGGCTAGTTGAGCGTCTGGCGCTGGATCGTCCGTCCCGCCGCTTTCCAGGAAGAGTAGAGATGACGCCCGCCGCACGGTTGTCCGCAGCCATCGAAATACTGTCGACCATCGATGCACAACGTGTTCCCGCAGCGAACGCGCTGAAGGAATGGGGGACGTCGCACCGGTTTGCGGGATCAGGCGACCGGGCTGCCATTGCGGGCCTGGTCTTCGATGTTCTGCGCCGTCGGTCCTCGAGCAGTTATCTGATGGACGCCGACACGTCGCGCGCACGATTGCTCGGCATGTTGAAGTTGGAGCGAGGTCTCGACGTCAACGCGATTGCCGCGCTTTGCACCGGGGAGCGTTTTGCGCCAGAGGCATTGTCGGCAGATGAACGCGCCGCGCTCACATCGCGTTCTCTCAGCGGCGCGCCGGCCCATGTCGCGGGCGATTATCCTGAGTGGCTTGATCCGCATTTGACTCAAGTTTTCGGAGATGAGCGGATGGAGGAGGCGACGGCGATGGCCAGCCGCGCGCCGCTCGATCTGCGCGTCAATACACTGAGGGCCAAGCGCGAGAAGGCGCTGGCGTCCATTGCGCATTTGGGCGCCAAGCCGACGCCATGGTCGCCGTTGGGTATCCGCATCGAGCTCGGCGCGGATGCGCGTAACCCTGGCATTCATGCCGAAGAGATTTTCATCAAGGGTGGCGTTGAGGTTCAGGACGAAGGTTCGCAGCTTGCGGCATTGCTCACCGACGCGAAGCCTGGTGAGCAGGTCATCGACATGTGCGCCGGAGCCGGGGGAAAGACATTGGCCCTGGCTGCCATGATGCAGGGCAAGGGGCGCCTGATCGCCACCGATCGTGATAAGCGCCAGCTTGCTCCGATCCATGAGCGGCTGTCCCGTGCCGGCGTGCACAATGCCGATGTCCGCACGCCTAAGGGGCCGGACGACACGTTGGCCGATATCAAGGCTTCGGCCGATCTCGTGGTGATCGACGCGCCATGCACCGGAACCGGGACCTGGCGGCGAAATCCGGACGCCAAATGGCGCATGCGCCCCGGTGCGCTCGAAGTTCGTATCAAGGACCAGATCGAAGTGCTTGATCGTGCTGCTTTATTGGTCAAGCCCGGCGGTCGCGTGGCCTATATCACCTGTTCGGTTCTGCCGCAGGAGAACACCGAACAGGTGAAAGCTTTCGTCGCGCGCCACCCGGAATACAAGGTGCTCCCGCCTGCAAAGACCGTCGCGGTGCTGGGCGAATGGGCTGCAGACTTCGGGAAGGCCACGCTGCAATCGAGCGAAGGGCTGCTGATGACCCCGCGCCGGACCGGAACGGACGGTTTTTTCGCCGCGATCCTGACCCGGGGCTGACGAGCTGGAAGCGGTGGAATAGGTCTCCAGTTTGGCACAGGAACCCATTGCGGTGCAGCCTCGGCTCGCGTAATTCCTGTCTATGACAGCACACAGCCAGACCAGCCCGGCGACGCCCGATGTGGCGGCCGCCCACGAAAAGATTCTCATCGTCGATTTCGGCTCGCAGGTGACGCAGCTCATCGCGCGGCGGGTCCGCGAGGATGGGGTGTATTCCGAAATCGTGCCGTTTCAGAAGGCTGAGGCGGCTTTTCAGGATATGAAACCCAAGGCGGTGATCCTCTCCGGGGGACCGGCTTCGGTGCTGGACGCGGACGCGCCATCGGTGCCGCTCTCGATCCTGACGGCGGGCGTCCCGGTGCTCGGCATCTGCTATGGCGAGCAGACCATGGCGCAGCAGCTCGGCGGCACTGTCGAGGCTGGTCATCATCGTGAGTTCGGGCGCGCCACCATCGAAGTCACGGACGATTGCGCGCTGTTCGACGGGGTTTGGGAGAAGGGCGGCAAGTACGACGTCTGGATGAGCCATGGCGACCGGGTCACGAAGCTGCCTGATGGTTTTCGTGGCGTGGCCAAGGCACCGGGCTCACCGATTTCCGTCATCGCGGATGACAAGCGTAAATTCTATGCGATGCAATTCCATCCCGAGGTCGTCCATACCCGGGATGGTGCGAAACTGATCCGTAATTTCGTACGCAAGGTCGTCGGCCTCAAGGGCGACTGGACCATGCGTGCGTTCCGTGAGGAAGCTATCGAAAAGATCCGCGCGCAGGTCGGCAAGGGGCGGGTGATCTGCGGCCTTTCCGGCGGCGTCGATTCGTCCGTTGCAGCTATCTTGATTCACGAAGCGATTGGCGATCAGCTGACCTGTGTGTTTGTCGACCACGGCATGCTGCGGCTCAACGAAGCCAAGACGGTCGTCGATCTGTTCCGGCATCACTACAACATTCCGCTGGTGCACGTTGACGCGTCAGCGCAATTCCTCGGCGAGCTCGACGGCGTCACCGATCCGGAGGTCAAGCGCAAGACCATCGGCCGCCTGTTCATCGATGTGTTCGATGCCGAAGCGAAGAAGATTGGTGGTGCGGATTTCCTCGCCCAGGGCACGCTCTATCCCGACGTGATTGAAAGCGTATCGTTCACCGGCGGTCCGTCGGTGACGATCAAATCGCATCACAACGTCGGCGGTTTGCCGGCGCGCATGAACATGAAGCTCGTTGAACCTCTCCGTGAGCTGTTCAAGGACGAAGTGCGCGCGCTCGGCCGTGAACTCGGTCTGCCGGATGTCTTCGTTGGCCGCCACCCATTCCCGGGACCTGGCCTCGCGATCCGTTGTCCGGGCGAGATCACGCGAGAGAAGCTCGACATCCTGCGCAATGCGGATGCTGTCTACATCGATCAGATCCGCAAGGCCGGCCTTTACGACACCATCTGGCAGGCTTTCGCCGTGCTGTTGCCGGTGAAGACCGTAGGCGTGATGGGCGACGGCCGCACGTACGAGCACGTAGTCGGCTTGCGCGCGGTCACATCCACTGACGGCATGACCGCCGACTTCTATCCGTTCGATATGAAATTCCTCGGCGAGACGGCCACACGCATCATCAACGAAGTAAAGGGTGTCAACCGCGTCGTCTACGACGTGACGTCAAAGCCGCCGGGTACGATTGAGTGGGAGTGACGGGGCGTAGTTTGGCGTAGCATCGGATAGAATAGGATACGATAACATTCGTTAGAAATGATCGAACGACGGCAATGCGAAAAAGATAAACGCAATCTGGTCCGTCGCGCTCACGTGGCCAACGGATACAGTTCGCCCGAGAATGCGCGAAGGTTTTTGCGGTCTGCGCCAGCTCTGCTTCGCTGAGGGCGAATGCATCGGTAAACACCTTCTGAAGTCCCGGTATGACTTAACAAGAATGCAGACATCTGCTCCGGCCACGCCTTCAGCCACCGGATGAACGTCAGTGAGTTGCAGCCGTAAAGGTCTCACGACCCTCTCGCCATGGCAATGCGATTTAGCACTCCGATCCTTGCGGTTGAATCCTCGCTCGGAGTGCCAAGCCGACTGTAGCTCACACCGCGGTGCGTGTGCCGATCCCGTGCTGGTCCCTCACGTCTTCGGGCGCATTGAGGACAGATGTCGTGAGGATTACGGCGGCGGCCAACACCCAGTAGTACCACGCATCAAGGCCGGTAAAGTTGAAGACAAAAGGCGCGATTATAAATACCAGACCGACCGCGCGATCGACCCACAGGTGCATCCAGTACGGAACGAGTTTGATGAGCCCCGTCTCGTGATTGGTGATCACAGCAAGCAGAAACGCCGCGACACCGGTCACGACCGAGAGCCACATCGCAATTGGGCTGCTATGACCCAATTCCAGCACGAATGGTGCGCCGATCAGTACAATTGCGACGGGATAGTCGATGAGGTAGGCGTGGATGGCTTTTGTGACGAAGCGGAACGGCATGACGTGGCTCCTGGTGCGGGTCGCTGATTAGATCCGAGCGTCCCACCGAATGCGGGCCATCGCCTATCAACGTTTAAACGTCAGTTTGGCTGGACCCATCTCGATGGCTTAAGACGACATCGAAGATCTTCGGCGGGTACGGTGAAAAGCTATTCCGCGGAGGGGAGCATTAGAAATGCCCGCTCGTTATTGTTTCCATTCCCGCTATCCCTGCGTTCAGGGGCCTGGTTCACTTGATCAGCGACGACCGCTCCGCGCGTCGTAATCTTCGGAGTATTGGCATCAGGTCGGCGATATGAGCCTCGTTGCGACAGTCTAAAATAACGTCGCCGTAAGCAATGGCTTCGCCCGTGCTGATGATGAAATGCGGCGCCTGCATTGGGACAATCCGGTGCTTGCCCTGCGTTAACATTCTCACGTCGCAGCAGTATTCCCTGACGCCATGGAAATTATAGGCGCCAGCTATTGGAAAAAATCGTCCCACGCTGCGACAACTCAGAATGCAGGTCTCCTCAAGTAACGTCGAGCGCAGCTCGGACGGATTTCACGCAATGTCGTGCGGAAGAAAAAGATATGCGCATTATCCTAACGATCACCGTCGCGGTTTTCAGCGCGGTTGCTGTAACGGCCGTGTTCGCTCGGTCCATATCCAATAACGTGACGAGGACGCGCCATCTCCGTGCATATACTGCATCAGGCGACTTAGCCGCCCCGAATCTCAATGAGTTAGTGTTCGTCGGCTCACCACTCGTCTGGACCCAATTCTATCCGCCGCGAGACAGCTAAATCGTCAACGCGCGCCACCAATTCGCCCGCATAGGCAACAGTATCATGAGGATCGTCGGTCTCTTGGGCGTTGCGATGGCAGCGTTGTTGGCGATCGATATGCAGGGCACGGCGTCGATGATGTGACGCCGGGTAAGCCCGCTCTGCATCGAGCAGTTCAGGAAGCGAGGCCACGTGGATCGCTGCGAGGCGTTATTTCGCTTTCGGAACGGACCATGGCCCTGCGTTAGAGGCCCAACAGGCTTTTCAACGCCGCAACGTTTCCACCTGAGGAGAAGACTATCATGAAGGCGATCATTGTGACGGACCAGACGGCGGGAGCGGCCGGGATGAAACTGGTGGAGCGCCCCGAGCCGCTGCCAGCGATTAACGACGTGCTCGTTCAGGTTCATGCGTCGGGATTCACCTGGGATGAACTGACGTGGCCGCCGACCTGGACCGATCGCCTTGGCCGTGATCGAACACCGTCGATCCCTGGGCACGAGCTGGCGGGAGTGGTCACAGCCCTCGGCTATGGAACGACGGGGCTGTCGGTAGGGCAGCGGGTCTTCGGCCTCACGGATTGGACACGCGACGGGACCCTTGCCGAGTATGTGGCCGTGGAGGCTCGCAATCTCGCGCCGCTCCCGGGCGACGTCGACTTCACGGTGGGCGCGAGTGTGGTGATGTCGGGCCTGACCGCGTGGCAGGGACTGTTCCAGCACGGCCGCCTTCGAGCAGGGCAGAGTGTTCTCGTGCACGGCGCCGCCGGCGTAGTCGGTTCGATGGTGACGCAACTCGCGCGATCGGCCGGCGCACACGTCATCGGCACCGGACGCGCTGCGGACCGTCTGAAGGCGCAGGACTTTGGTGCACACGAGTTCGTCGATCTCGCGAGCGACGCCCTCAAAGACATCGGCGGCGTCGATCTGGTGTTCGATGTCTTCGGCGGCGACATCGCGAAGCGGTCCGAAGACCTGATTAGAACCGGAGGAACGCTGGTGACGATCGCTGGCCCGACCGAGGTGCGGCCTGTCGATGGTCTGGCGGTCGATTTCGTTGTTGAGGCCGATCGTGCCCAATTGAGTGAGATCATCCAGCGGGTACGCGATGGACGACTGCGGACAAACATCGGCAACGTCTCGCCCCTCGATGACGCCATCGCCACCTTCAACTCAACCGAACGACGTGCAGGGAAGATGATCATCCGCGTTCGTCCCTGAGCGACGCGCGCCCATTGATCCACGCAACTGGCCGGCTGCGTCCTATCGACCCCCGGCGACAAAGAGGCATCTATGGCTTTCACGTTGAAGATAAACGGCACACCACACAACGTCGACGTCGACGGTGACATCCCGCTGCTGTGGGTGCTGCGCGATGTGCTCGGTATGACCGGCACCAAATTCGGCTGCGGCCAGGCGCTGTGCGGCGCCTGCACGGTGCATGTCGACGGGCAGCCCGTTCGCTCCTGCCAAACGCCGGTCGACAGCGTTGGAGACAGCCCGGTCACCACGATCGAAGCAATCGGCCGGACGCCGCAGGGCGCAGCCTTGCAAAAGGCGTGGCTGGAGCTGGAGGTGGTGCAATGCGGCTACTGCCAGTCCGGCCAGATCATGTCGGCGGCGGCGCTGCTGAAGGACACGCCGAAGCCGACGGATAACGATATCGACGCCGCGATGTCGGGCAATGTTTGCCGATGCGGCACCTATCAGCGCATCCGCGCTGCGATCAAGCACGCTGCGGGAGTTTGAGGGCATGGACGAGCTTATTTCGAGAGAGCAGATTGTTGATGAAACAGCAATGTCCCGGCGTGCCTTTCTTCAGGGCGCAGGTTTGGTGCTTGGTTTTGCGTTGACCGGCGCAAGCACGGAGTCCGTTTTCGCGGCGGCTGCTTCGCAGGTGATCGAAAGCGAGATCACCGCTGCTTTCGCGCCGAATGGATTTATACGGATCAATCCAACCGGCGCTGTGACCCTCATCATGCCGATGGTCGAGATGGGGCAGGGGGTTTACACGTCGCTCTCGATGCTTCTCGCTGAAGAACTGGAAGTGAAGCTCGAGCAGATTCAGCTTCAGCATGCACCGCCAAATGAGGCGCTTTACGTCAATTCGATCATAGGCATTCAAAACACAGGCGGTTCCTCCTCTGTCCGCGCCTTCTGGACGCCGCTGCGTCAAGCAGGGGCAGTGGGGCGTAATCTGCTGATTGCGGCGGCTGCAAAGCGCTGGAATGTCGATCCAGCGACTTGCCGCGCCGGGGATGGCGTCGTGTTCCATGCGTCAGGCTCGAAGCATCTGAGCTATGGTGAACTTGCGAACGCCGCGGCGAAATTGCCTGTGCCGCCTGCGGCAAGCGTCAAATTGAAGGATCCGAAGGATTTCACCCTGATCGGCACGCGCGCCAAACGCGTGGATTCAGCAATAAAGGTTGATGGGCGCGCGCTCTATGGCATCGATACGCGACTGCCGGGCATGAAAGTTGCGGCGGTTGCTATTTCGCCTGTGCTCGGTGGCAAAGCGAAAACGGTGGATGAGAAGGCCGCGCTGGCGGTGAAGGGCGTCCGGCAGGTGGTCAATATCGATGAAGCAGTTGCCGTGGTCGCGGACCATATGGGTGCTGCGAAGAAGGGGCTTGAGGCCGCTGCCATCAAATGGGACGACGGACCGAACGGCAAGGTCAGCAACGCCGATATCGTCAGGCAATTGGAGGAGGAATCCAAAAAACCGGGTGCCGTCGCCCGTAACGTGGGTGACGTGGGGAAGGCATTTGCGGAGGCAGCGCAGCGGCTTGACGCCATCTATCAGGTGCCTTTTCTGGCCCATGCGGCGATGGAGCCGATGAACTGCACCGTTCATCTGCGGAAAGATCGTTGCGACATCTGGGTCGGCACACAGGCACCTACGATCACGCAGTCGATGGTGGCCGAACTGACCGGCTTGCCAAAGGATGCAGTCAAAATTCACAATCATCTGATTGGCGGTGGCTTTGGCCGAAGGCTGGAGGCCGATGGCACGGTGCTGGCCGTCAAGATTGCCAAGCGCGTCGATGGTCCGGTGAAGGTGATCTGGAGCCGCGAGGAAGATATCCAGCACGATATGTATCGGCCGTACTATCTCGATCGGCTGTCGGCAGGACTTGATGCGGCCGGCAAGCCGGTTGCCTGGACGCATCGGATCGCCGGCTCCTCAGTCATGGCTCGCTATTATCCCCCTTACGTCAAGGACGGATTGGACCCCGATGCCATTGAAGCGGCGGCCGAGCCGCCCTATGCACTGCCCAATATCCACGTCGACTTTGTCCGGGTCGAGCCTCCTGGTGTCCGGACGTCTTGGTGGCGTGGCGTCGGACCGACTCACAATATTTTTGTGGTCGAAAGCTTCATGGATGAGCTGGCGCATGCCGCGAAGCAGGATCCTGTCGCTTATCGCAAGGGACTGCTTGGTCACAACCCGCGAGCGCTTGCAGTTCTATTGCTTGCCGCAGAAAAAGCAGGGTGGGGATCGCCACTTCCCGCGCGGCATGGCCGCGGGATTTCGGTCCAATTCGCATACGGAAGTTATACGTCGCAGGTTGCCGAGGTCGAAGTCGCGGCCGATGGCACTGTCAAGGTCAAGCGGATCGTCTGTGCGATTGACTGCGGCATGTACGTCAATCCCGATACGATTGAAGCACAGATTCAGGGGGGAACGCTTTTCGGGTTGACCGCCGCGCTCCATGGCTCGATCACCTTCAACGATGGACGCGTTGAGCAGAGCAATTTCGACACGTATTTGCCGATGCGTATCGACGAGGTGCCGGTGGTGGAGACGCATTTGATTAAGAATGCAGAGGCTCCGGGTGGCGTTGGTGAAGCTCCGACAGCCATTGTAAGTGCTGCAGTGACCAATGCGGTTTTCGCTGCGACGGGCAAGCGTGTCCGCAGTCTGCCGATCGATACAGATTTGCTGAAGTCGTCGTCTTAGTTCTTGCCCCGTCATCCCGCACGTGTTGCAGCGCGCGCGGGATGTCGGTCTGGGACTAAAGCCGAGAGCACAGTAGCTTTGGGAGCGTTCACGTGCTGCGATCGGAATAAATCACCGCTCAGAATGAAGTCGTCTCGGATTACAAACTCGATCCTCTTCGAAGCTGTGTAACGGGCTTCCTGGATAGTGCCGGCGAACGTCTGAAGACCCCCTAGAATCGATGGCAAGACGGGAAGTACGGTGGTACGAACAAGTACGGCGACGCCCTCGCTGATCCTTGGAGAACAGGCTGCGGAGCACGATCGGTGCCAGTAGCCAAGCAGTAAAGGGCCACTACATTTATGCGGAACACTTCGAAAGCGGTTCCAGGGCGGGCTCGCGTCGGGCACAACGTTTCGCTGCCCGCGGGCTCCACCGTCAAATTGTCTGCAACAGACCTCAACAACCTGATGCAGGCGCTCAACATCGACGTCATCGGGCTAACTCAGCTTCTGGTGCCGCACGGCCATCGAGTGGAACTGGGAAATATCGACGCAGTCGCGATTCACTACAACTTGAGCGGCGTAGGACGCATGTCCATTAACGGCGGACCAAAGATGGCGTTGAGCCCTCATTTGCTCATCATTATGCCGCCGAACACTCCGTTCATGATCGAGGTTGATAGTGGAAGTGGCCCGACGAAGCTCATTTCGAGAGATTGCTGGAATCGAAAAGACGGCATCCTCCGCATCGAAGCGCCGAACGAACAACCCGAAATCGTTCAGATATGCGGCTTTTTCAACGCATCCTTTGGTCACTCTGTGAGGTTGTTCGGAGAACTCCGCGAGCCGGTCGTCGAGCAATTCGAGCCAGCGGACAAGATTGATCTGAAGCTTCGCGAGGCTATGGACGAACTGCTAAAAGAAGAGGTCGGCGTTGGAGCCATGACAGCGTCTCTGCTCAAGCAAGTCATTGTCTCATTGGTGCGACGGTCCCTCAGGTCATCCCAGCAGTGGACCGAGCGATTCTCGATACTCACCGACAGGCAGGTCACCCGCGCTTTTGCGGATATGGTGGCGCGGCCGGGAGCTGCCCATTCAGTTCAAAGCTTGGCACACAGTGCGGGATTGAGTCGTTCAGCGTTCATGGCGCGGTTCTCGGACATCTTTGGACAATCCCCGATGGTCATCTTGCGAGACTTGAGAATGCGCCAGGCCGCGATCGATTTGACGACAACGACGATGTCGATCGACGTCGTTGCTCAGAATGCGGGGTACGAGAGCCGTTCAAGTTTTGTGCGCGCTTTTCGAAAGGCGCACAAACGGGATCCGAGCGACTATCGGCGGATAGCCAAGGAGAGCGACGCGGAGAAGAGTATCTGAGAACGAGGTGCCGAGGTGTATAGTGGCAGTCATTACCAGGTGCCGATAGCCTTGTTCATCGCGCCGAGGCTGCTTGCAACGTTTCGCTTCAATTTGACCGAGGCAAAGGTGTAACCGCCGGAAGCGCCATCAACGAAGTGCACGTGATTAGCTTGCGTGGGTGATGGCACAAAGCATGTAAGATTTGCCGCTGACTGTCGATGCGTTCCAAAAAAACATGCGCCTCGTCGCTGAGCCTCTTCCAGGCGTGCGTCTATGGCATCGGCGAGTTCAGATGAGCAGTCCACTGTCATACGTAGGCCGTCATCGAATTTTCGGAAGTCTGTATTCTCCACAAGTTCTCGCCGGAACCGAGCTTCATGAAAACCGCCAGTAGGAATTCCAAATTGGGTGCGCACCCGCGCCAGAACGGAGCGCAAGCACTCCGCGGCCCAAGTAACAAAAGTGATCTTTCGGCTGCCTGTCTTGATGGCATGATCAAGATCGCCGCCGGTCCAGGCGGGAAGCGGGCCCTCGGCAGGTAATGGATGTAGGTCGGGATCATCTGAACGCAGCATCCGCAGGAGCTCCTGGATGATTTCCTCGAACGAAGTCGGATCATCGCGCGGAACGACGATAAGAGACAAAATGACGCCGTTCTTGGTACTGATAGGCGCAAATCGGCACGAAAGACCTGTGAGGTCGGCCATTACTCCCATGGGCGCGCGTGGGACCGCGTAGCTGCCTTGCTTGAGTTTGCGCTCGGCCCAGGCAAGCCCTCCGCCGGCAAACATCGCGTAGGTGACGTTCGAAGAGGGCGCGAAGCGGGCGACCAGGACGTCCAAGTGCTGAGCGCGAATGTCCGCCATAGGAATGACCGCAATGCGCAACGTGAGACCGAATGCGTCTTCAGCCCAAGCGGCGGTTTTTGCCAACGTATCCCGGACAATGGACGAATAGGTCCCGGGCGCGGCGAAGCTCGCGCCATCTCCTCCGAACGAGAACGGAAACTGCAGGTCGGGCAGCGCATTGCTGATGGCAGCAAGAACCGCTGCGCCGGCCGTATTCACCTCACGGTACCGACCTTGTTCAACAGCTTCGGTCGAATGGCTGACGTCCGTAACGGCGATGATCCAGTCATCAGGTAGAGGGCGATACCGATCCCGCCGCATAACGTCATCAAAAGAGTCGAAGGGCGCAAGCGCCTGATAGAAGCTGTTGTCTTGGGCCTCTTGGTCAACCTTCATCTCGAAAGGGCCGATTTCGAAGGTTTGCTCTGACCCGTCCACCATCATTTGCGCGTCCTTCGGTCGCCATCATCGGAGTTCGCGTGGAGCGCACTATCCATCGGCACGAGGCGGCGCCTCGCGGCGCCTTCTCGCGTCTTCTTGCTTATCCTGATCTTCAGCGCTTTTAGTTCCGCTTCAGATCCTCCACGAGCATCGCCGTGGCGTGGCGCGCGAGCGCCTGGGTCGGGGCGTCGGTATTGCCGCTGGTGATGTTCGGCATGATCGAGGCATCGATCACCCGGAGGCCGTCGACCCCGCGGACCCTGAGCCTTGCATCAACAACCGCTCGCTCATCCTTGCCCATCCGGCACGTGCCGACGGGATGCCACATCGTTTGCACGACACGCTTCACCCAGTCGGCGATCTCAGCGTCCGACTGGATGCGCGGACCGGGATCCATCTCCTCTTCGATGACTGACGCCAACGACTCCTGCGCCATGACTTTGCGGATCGCGTGTACCGATTCCACCGCGGCCTTTAAGTCTTCCTCCTCACCGACGAAGTTCGGGTTGATGAGGGGCATCGACGTCGGGTCGCTGTCGGCCAGCCGCACCCAGCCACGGCTCCTGGGCTGAAGCACTACGAGTTCGAAGGTGACCCCCGAGCGGTCGCCCGTCGCGCTGAGTTGTTCGTTCAAGATGACTGGAGAGTGATAACATTGGATCGTCGGGTCGGCGGAGAAGTCGGACGGATTCCAGTGGGTTACCGTTTCAATGCCGTTACCCGACGCTGGGCCATCCTTGGTCACGAGATAACGCACCCCTGCCTTTATGGTGCCGAGGCCATGCGCGGCGGCCTGATAGCCGAGATCGCCTTTCACGTAGGCACGGACCGGGATCATCGGGTGGTCGTGAAGATTTTCGCCCACCTCCGGAGAATCGACGATCACCGCGATGCCGTGCTGGCGCAGTTGCTCGGCCGGTCCGATACCTGAGTGCATGAGAATTTTTGGACTGTGGACGGCGCCGGCCGACAGCACAACCTCGCCGGCCATGATCATCTCATTGTCCATGAGCTCGACGCCGACAGCCCGCTTGTTCTCGACGAGGATGCGAACGACCGTCTTCCCGGTGAGAACGGTCACGCGGCCGGAGGCGAGGTGGGGACGCAGATAAGCATCGACCGCGCTGCATCGCTGCGCATTTCCAACCGTAGACTGTACAGGCGAGACGCCGATCTGGCTCTCGCCGTTATAGTCGGGATTGTAGGGGACACCATATTCCTGGAAGGCCTTGAGGCAATATTGGTTCAACGCGTTGATGCCCTTGGGCAGCTGCACCGCCAAGCCACCATTGATGCCGTGATATGCGTCGTGGAAGGTGTCATTGTGCTCCTGCGCCATGAAGACGGGAAGCAGGTCGTCATACGACCAGTTGCCGGTGTCGCCGACTGCAGCCTGCCACGCGGCGTAGTCGCGCGTCTGACCCCGCACGTAGCACATTGCATTGATCGAAGAGCCGCCGCCGAGCACTTTGCCTGAGCGAAATGATCGCTTGATGCCATGCTGGGGGACCGTCTCATATTTCCATACATGCCGATCGTGCGCGAGGATATTGGCGAAGCCGGCAGGGATGTGGATGAACGGATCGCGATCTATGTCGCCCGCTTCAATCAGCGCGATCGATGCATCGGTGTGTTCGGCGAGATAACTCGCGACGACGCAGCCGGCTGCGCCTGCGCCAACGATGACAATGTCATAGGCTTCCTCGGACATCAGTGACTTCTCTTTCGTACAAATTTCTAACGTTCAAACGACGCCTGTAGCCGGCGCCGCGCCATCACGGCTCCGATCATGAGATGGATCGGATCACGCTTTTTGAAGATGACCTTGGAACGCTGACGAGGGAAATCACCTGTCGCCATAGACTCCATAGACGATCGTTATTGCCGCCTGCCTCGTGGCGCGATGCATCGTGAAGAATGCCACGAGCCGCATCGCACCTCGAAAGCGATGTTCCCGCCATCCTGAGTACGGAACGCGTCTCAGGAGGGCGGAGATCGTGTTGCGGCTTCATTGCGCATCGGCGTGGTCGCAACTCACTCTGCGGCGGCGGCCGTGATCTGGGTCGGCTTGCCCTCGTTCTTGCCTTCCGCGAGGTTGCGCACCACCATGTAGAAGATCGGCGTGAAGACAAGGCCGAACAGTGTGACGCCGAGCATACCGAAGAACACGGCGACGCCGACCGCCTGGCGCATCTCCGAGCCGGAGCCGGTGGACACCACCAGCGGCAGCACGCCTAAGATAAAAGCGAACGATGTCATCAGAATCGGCCGCAGGCGGAGCCGGCAGGCCTCGATGACAGCTTCCAGCCGCGGCCTGCCTTCGAGCTCGATGTCACGCGCGAACTCGACGATCAGGATGGCGTTCTTGGCCGCGAGTCCTACCAGCACCAGGAAGCCGATCTGGGTCAGGATATTGACGTCCTGGCCCATGATGCGCACACCGATGGTGGCCGCGAACAGGCACATTGGCACGATCAGGATCACCGCGAACGGCAGCGTCCAGCTGCCATATTGCGCCGCCAGCACCAGATAGACGAACAGCACGCAGATCGGGAAGACATAGAGGCCGGCATTGCCTCCGGTCACCTGTTGATAGGACAGATCGGTCCATTCGAAGGAAAAGCCGGTCGGTAATATTTCGTCAGCCAATTGTTTGATGGTGTTGAGGGCCGTCCCCGAGCTCACGCCCGGTGCCGGCTCACCCTGCAGTTCGGAGGCCGAGTAGAGATTGTAGCGCGCGACACGATCGGGTCCGGAGATGTCCCTGAAATCCACGACGCTTCCGAGCATCACCATGTCGCCGGCGGCGTTGCGGGTACGCAGCCGCGCGAGATCCGCGGCCTCCTTGCGGAACGGGAGATCCGCCTGCGCGGTGACGTGATAGGTGCGACCGAACAGGTTGAAGTCGTTGACATAGGTCGAGCCGAAGTAAGTCTCGATCGTGTCGGTGACATTGGCGATCGGCACCCCGAGCTTCTGTGCCTTGACGCGATCGATGTCGACAAACAGCTGCGGCGTGTTGGCCGTGAACGGAGAGAACACCGAGGTCAGGTTTGGCGACTTCCGCCCGGCGGCGACGAGCTCGTCTGTCACGGCAGCGAGCTGCTCGGGACCGCGCCCTTGTCGATCCTGGATGCGAATGGCGAAGCCGCCGCCGGTGCCGATGCCTGGGACCGCTGGTGGTGGAATGACGATGATGAAAGCGCCCTGAATCACCGACAATCGCTTGCGCAAATTGGCCGTGATCGCCTTGGCCGATAACCCCTTCTTCTGCCGTGCTTCCTGCTCGTCGAACACCGGAAACAACGCCGCGGCATTGCCGGCCTGCGTTCGCGTCGCTCCGGAGAAGCCAGTGAACGCCCCGACGCGGACAATACCCGGTGTATCTAGAGCAATGCGCTCGATTTCGCGGACCACAGCAGTTGTCCGCGCGAGCGACGCCGCGCCTGGCAATTGCGCCGAGATGATGAGGTAACCGCGATCCTGGTCTGGAATGAAGCCCTGCGATGTGGTGGCGAGCAGCCAGCCGGCGCTGCCAATCAGCGCCAAATAGATCACAAGCATCGCCGCCGTATGCCGGATCATGAAGTCGGCGGCGGCCGCGTAACCGTACGCCAGGCGATCGAAGATGCGATTGAACAACGCGGTAAATTTGTCCCATCCGCGCGCGATGATGTTCCAGCGCGCCGGCGGGTGTTTCTCTTCGTGCGGAGTAAGGATCTGCGAGGCCAATGCTGGCGACAGCGTCAGCGAGCAGAAGCAGGAGAGGGCAGTCGCGACCGCAATCGTGACGGCGAATTGCTGGAAAAACTGTCCGGAAATGCCGCCAAGGAAGGCTGTTGGCACGAACACTGCGCAGAGCACCAGCGCGATCGAGACCAGCGCACCGCCGACTTCTTCCATGGTCCTGAGCGCCGCGTCGCGCCGGCTCATCCCGCGCTGGAGATGTCGTTCGACATTCTCGACAACCACGATGGCGTCGTCGACCACAATGCCGACTGCAAGGACCAGACCGAACAGCGTCAAATTGTTGATCGAGAATCCGAGCGCGGCCATCACCGCGAAGGTGCCGATTAGTGATACCGGGATCGCGATGATCGGGATGATCGCAGGCCGCCACCCCTGCAAAAACACCAGCACCACGATGACGACGAGCGCCATCGCCTCGTAGATCGTCTTGATCAGCTCATGGACCGATTGGGCGATGAATTCCGTAGGGTTGTAGCCGATGTTGTAGTCGAGCCCCTTCGGAAAGCTCTTCTTGAGCTGCGCCATCGTGTCGGAGATCTGCTTCGCGGTGGCGAGCGCGTTCGACCCGGGCCGTTGCGTTACCACCATTGCGACAGCGGACTTGCGCAGGATGAAGCTGCTGGTGGCGTAGGACAGTGCACCGAGCTCGACACGGGCGACGTCGCGCAACTGCACAGTGCGGCCGTCGGATCCGGCCTTCACCACGATGTCCTCGAATTGGCTGATATCTTTGAGGCGGCCAGTAAAGACGAGGTTCGGCTGGAATGCGCGATCGGCGATCGGTGGCTCCGCAATTTGCCCACCTGTGATCTGCAGGTTCTGCGCCCGGATCGCTGCCAATACTTCGCTCGATGTCAAACCGAGATTGGCCATCCGATCGGGATCAAGCCACAAGCGCATCGAGTAGTCGCGCGCGCCGAACATCTGGATGTCGCCGACGCCGTCGAGGCGCAAAAGGTGATCGCGGACCTGCAGCAATGTGTAATTGGAAATGTAGAGCTGATCGAATGTGTCGTCGGGCGACAGCACGAACACAGCCATCAGGATGTCGGGCGAGTTCTTGCGGGTGACGACGCCGTTGCGCTGCACCTCCTCGGGCAACCGCGATTGCGCAATCGCGACGCGGTTTTGCACCAGCACCTGGGCCTTGTCGAGGTCGGTGCCGAGCTTGAAGGTGACGGTGATGGTGAGCTGGCCGTTCGAGGTCGCCTGGCTGTAGAGATACAGCATGTCTTCGACGCCGTTGATCTCCTGCTCGATCGGGGCGGCGACGGTGTCGGATACGGTCTGCGCCGAGGCACCGGGATATTGCGTGGTGACGGTAACGGTCGGCGGTGCCACCTGCGGATATTCGGAGACCGGCAGCGTCTGGTAGGCGATCGCGCCGACAATCAAAAGAACGATCGACAGCACCATCGCCAGGATGGGTTGATTGATGGAAAGTTTTCCGAGATTCATGGCTTGGCACCTGCTGGCTTATCGCTCGCCGGCGCTTGCGCCATTTTCGGTGTCACCTTGGCGCCGACGCGGGCGCGCTGCAGCCCATCGATGATGACGTGATCCTCTGCCTTGAGGCCTTCGCGAATCACGCGCAGCCCTTCATCGAGAGGCCCGAGCACAACAGGCCTTGCCTCCACCGTGTTGTCTTCCTTGACCACGAATACGATCTTGCGGGACTGGTCGGTGGCGACAGCGGTGTCGGGGATCAGCAGCGCCTCGTAGGGCGCGGAGCCGATGATCCGGACCCGACCAAATTGACCGGGAAGGATCGAGAGATCCTTGTTCGGGATGATCGCGCGGCTTCGCAGCGTCGCGGTCGAGACGTCCAGTCGATTATCGAGGAAGTCCATCTTCCCGTCATGCGAGGGTTTTGTCTCGCCTGTCAGCGTCACCTGCACCGGGTTCGGCGTGTCGCGCGAGCTCGGTCGCTTGCCTTCGAACCACAGCCGGCTGTTGCGCTGATAGGTCGCCTCGTCGACGTCGAAATAAAGGTAGATTGGATCGAGCGATACAATCGAGGTCAGTAGCGTCGCGCCGCCCTCACTGCCTTGCACGAGATTACCGGGGGTCACCAGATGGCGGCTGACGCGGCCGGTGATCGGCGCCACCACGCGGGTGAATTCGACGTTGAGCTGCGCCGCCTTCAGCGCGCCATCGGCCTGCGTCTCGGCGGCACGCGCCGCCTGCAGCGCCTGACGGCGCTGATCCACGACTTGCTCGGAGACCGCGCTGGTCTGCACGAGGGTCAAGCCTCGCTCGAGGTCGCGCTTGGCAAGCTCCCCTTTAGCGCGTGCGTCGGCGAGCTGCCCCTCGGCTTGCTCTACGACCGCCTCGAACGGGCGCGGATCGATGACGTAAAGCAGATCACCGGCGTGGACGATCGCACCATCCTTGAACTCAACACTGTTGATGAAACCGCCGACGCGGGCACGGATCTGAACTTCTTCGATCGCCTCGAAGCGACCGGTGAATTCGTCCCAGTCGGTGACGGTCCGTTTGACCGGTTGCGCCACCGTCACTGGCGGAGGAGACGGCGCCGCCTGCGATTGCGCCTTCTCATTGCAGCCGGCCAGCGTGAGCGCGAACAGTATACCGATCGATGCGCCACCGCATCGTGCAAGGCGGTGAAACGAACCGCGATCGAGCCGGGCCGCCGGAGCCGGATACTCCGTTCTGTCAGTCGTACTCACTTTCGTCTCCCGAGAATGTTGCAATTGAATTGGATCGACGGTTATCGTCGGCCGGTCTCGATACAGGCAGCGGCATTCGCACTGCTGTTCCGACGACCTCGGATTTTGGACAAATCGCTGGACCTGCTGAAACCTCGCCCAACTGGCTTCGCCTCGAAATCGGAGTCGAACCTTCGCGGAAACACTTCGTCCGCTAGACCGCTATCCTGCTATCGAGAATGACTTTGCGGCGCCGGCGAGGGAAATCACCTCTCGCCATGAAGTCGATAGACGGTCGTTATTGTCACTCGGGTGCGCTCGTTCGCATCCTGTTCGACTTAGACTTCAGCTGGAAGCAAATGCGTTGTTCTTGAACGCCAGCACCGCTAAGCCCGTTGCGGGCATACACGGATTTGCTCGTCGGGGAGCGTCGACGCTGACGTCGCGGATCATTCCTGCCGGTTATGGATATGATTGCTTTACCCGCATGGCCGCCGAATTTAAACGCGCCGACCGGGGCGCATGCGGCGCCGAGATAGCAGGAATCCCAATATCGCTGCCGATGGCAGGCCGCCTCGATCAAGACCGAACGGTACGGCAGTTGGCAACGCCTTCGCTTGACACGCTCAGTACGATGAAAAGGACGCTCGATGACACCACAAGACAAAGCATCCAAGCTCAGAGAAGTTTTCGTCGCGAGCGACCCCACTAATCACGGCGCGCTCGTTGGTCGTGTCGACGCATCCGAGTTTCCTATCGGCGGTCCAGATGGAGTCGGCCACGTATCACCCGGTCCAAATCCTTACGACCTTCTTAGTGCGTCTCTCGCTGCTTGCACCGCTATGACTGTTCGTTTTCAGGCCCGGCGCCAAAAAATTCCGCTGGAGCGGGTGGAGGTGGGCGTCAGCTTTAGCCACGGCCTCCGGGGCGAAAGAGATTCGTTCGAGCGCACTCTCGTGCTGGAGGGAGAACTCGACGCAAAACAGCGCGCATTCTTGCTGGAGGCCGCGAACCTCTGCCCGGTTGGACAAATTCTTGGCATGAGTGCGGATATTCGCGAGCGCCCGGACATCCCTGCCTCCGGCCACAACGCCAGCACTCAGGCCATCTACGAGGATGATCTGGCTCAACTCCGGATCCCGTATATCGATCCGGATTGAGGGGCTCTCGTGCCGTCGATCACTTCACCGCAGGCAGCGCCGACTACACCCGATGCTGCAACCCAGCCGAGCTCTTTCCCATCTTCTGATAGATTTGCGCGAGCGCGGCGCACTGCTGCTCGACGCTCGAGTGCTTTGGATTCCAGAAAACGTGTCCAACCGTCCAGGGATGGCTGACGCGGGTTTTATCGCGCCGCCACCAGTGGCAACGTGGCTTTGGATATCGCGCCTCCGCTCGCTACGCGATGTTGCGTTGCCATCGCGCGTGTCAGTCGAGACAGTATCAGTTGACGGTGAACATCCCATGGAGCTTCAGCAGGTTCGGTACTTTCTAGCCCTTGCAAACACGCTGAATTTCACGCGCGCGGCGGAGATGTGTAACGTCACACAACCGGCACTGACCAAGGGCGTGCAAAAGCTGGAACAGGAGCTCGGAGGGCAGCTCATCTACCGTGAGCGACAACTCACCCACCTCACTGACCTAGGGAAGGCGGTGCTGCCTATGCTTAAGCGCACGCTTGCATCGGCGGAGGCTGTTCGACGTCGCGCGCGGGAGTTTCAGCAAAAGGAGGTGGCACCACTCGCTATCGGTCTCGCTCCATCCATTTCCGCTTCGCTCGTTCTCGAGCCTATCGCTGAAATTCGCAAATTCGTTCCTGCCCTCGATGTCGAGCTGCGGGAGGAGTCTCCAAGTCGCCTTGTTGAGCTTCTGTTAGAAGGCGACATAAATGTCGCCTTGGTTGGTGATCTTGACGACAAGCCAGAACGTATCGACGATTGGGCGTTGTTTGCGGAGCGCTATGTCGCCGTTCTCTCCCCGTCGCATCAGCTTGCAGATCTTCCAGTGGTCGGAATGGAAGCTCTTCGCGGAGCCACTATTCTGGATCGCTCCAACTGCGACGTGGCTCCAAAATTCCAGCATCTCTTGTTTCCCGACGCTCCGCCGCATCACAATCATCGCAGTAGTCGGGATCTGCACCTGCAGCATTTGGCAGCGGCAGGTCTCGGAATTGTTCTTGCTCCTGAGCATATGCCCCGGCTCCCATCCCTCAAGGCACTTCCGATTGAGGGGGATCCAATATGGCGAGAGGTCCGGCTTCTCGCCGTACAGGGGCGCCGCTACTCACCGGCGCTTGACGCTTTCGTAAAGGTTGCACGGCTACGCGACTGGTCTCATCACACGGGATCGCCCCTACAGACCGACTGTCAAAGCCGCCTCGAAGCGAGCGGTGTGGCCGCGTGACCTCGCATATTGCCCGTTCCTTGAGATGCCCAGTGTGAGCGTCGAAGTAATGTCTGACCATTTAACCAAGACCCTCGATCAGGTGCGTAATGAGCTTCTGGCCGGGTTCAGTGACACCGACCGGGACGCGTACATCCATCTCGTCGATTGGCTTCGCGCGACTGATGTCGCGTCTCGCGCATTGCGCGTTGGCGATCGGGCGCCAGATTTTCTTCTGCCCGATGCACATGGACGACTTCATTCGTCTGAACACCTTCGCAGTGAAGGGCCGCTTGTCGTTAGCTTCTACCGGGGTGGATGGTGCCCATTCTGCAACGCGGAACTTCGCGCTCTTCAGGCGGTCAAGACCGAATTTGATAAGCTAAAGGCGAATCTTGTCGTGCTGTCTCCCGAGACCCGTGATTTGCCGAGGCAGTTGAAACGGCAGTTGAATCTTGACTTGACGATGCTCGCGGACGTCGACCATGGCGTGGCAATATCTTACGGCGTTCTATTTCGCGTCCCTGAGGAAACCAAGGCGCACTACGCAGGGCTCGGTTACGACTTCGGGCACCGTCATGGATCGACCGAGTGGATGCTGCCAATCCCGGCGACGTTCGTGATCGATGAAGACGGCGTCGTCAAAGGCGCTTTCGTCGAGCCCGATTTTACGATCCGCCAAGAGCCATCCGACATCCTCAACAACGTTCGCCAACTTGCCGAATCTCAGGCTGAGGAGGCTTCGGTATCCGGTGAATGATGTCGTCCAGAGGACATCTTCGCCGACGGAGCCGCCGATCGCTGGATCCTCAGCGAGTTTGTGCCGCCAGACCGTGAAGGAACTCTGCTCGCGGGCCGGGGACCACGCGCGATCGTCAGCATCTGCGCCAATGGTGATCAAGGGACCGTGGCTCTCCTTGAACGGGTTTGACCGTCCCAGGATCCTCGACCGGCAACGGATCGCTCTCGTCGGCGTTCTTAGAGCGGGGCGTTGAAAACCTTGGCAGCCACGTCGATGGCATCGATTTCATAGCCAGAGGTCATTGGACCATCGCGTGTCGCGGTCGCATTTTCTCGTTCGCAAAGGAATTCGGAAGATGACGACATACCACACACCAGGAGGTGGACGATGAAGGCAATCGTGGTAACGAACCAGGCTGCGGGAACGGCCGGGATGAAGCTGGTGGAACGACCCGAGCCGCAGGCAGCAATCAACGACGTCCTCGTTCGGGTTCATGCGTCGGGCTTCGTCGGGACTGAGTTGGCATGGCCCTCAACCTGGACCGATCGTCTCAACCGAGACCGAACACCGTCGATCCCCGGGCACGAACTCGCCGGAGTGGTCACCGCGCTCGGCTATGGCACGACGGGGCTATCGGTAGGACAGCGGGTGTTCGGTCTCGCCGACTGGCATCGCGACGGCACACTGGCGGAGTACATCGCCATCGAGGCACGAAACCTCGCGCCGCTCCCAGGCGACGTCGACTTCACCGTGGGCGCGAGCCTGCCGATCTCGGGCCTCACCGCGTGGCAAGGATTGTTCCAGCACGGCCGCCTTCAGGCGGGGCAGAGCGTCCTCGCGCATGGCGCGGCCGGCGCAGTCGGGTCAATGGTGGCGCAACTCGCGCGATTGGCGGGCGCCTACGTCATTGGCACCGGACGCGCCGCCGACCGTCAGAAGGCGCTCGACTTCGGCGCGCAGGAGTTCGTCGACCTCGACAACGACAAGCTGGAAGACGTCGGCGGAGTCGATCTGGTGTTCGATCTCATCGGCGGCGACATCGGAAAGAGGTCTGCGCGCCTGGTTCGAGCCGGAGGAACGCTGGTGTCCATCGTTGGGCCGTCAGAGGCGCGACCCACCGATGGTCTAGCGATCGACTTCGTTGTCGAAGCCGATCGCGCTCAGCTGAGTGAGATCGGCCAGCGGGTGCGGGACGGACGATTGCGGACAAACATCGGCAACGTCTCGAGCCTCGATGACGCCGTCGCCGCCTTCAACCCGACCGAGCGGCGCCCCGGGAAAACGATCATCCGCGTTCGTCCGTAATCGACACGCGCCTTCGACGCACGCAGCCGGCTGCGTCCTATCGGACGCGCCGGGGCGAGCAGGGAGGCTATTCATGGCCCTTCGCATGAGATGTCGAAAGGGCTCCATCCCCCGGCATTTCCAGCAAAGCGCGAAGCGCTCGCGCCCCTCAATCCATTCTCTCATCCATAAGACTAACCATGACCAACGGAATGACCATGACCAACGCCGTCATCGAATGTATCTTGAGCCGAAGCTCCGCGAAGTACTACGACACTGCAGCTACCTTGAGCGACGATCAAATCCGCGAGCTGGTGCGAATCGGCACTGCGGCGCCGACATCCTTCCACTTGCAGAACTGGCGCTTCATCGCCGTACGCACACCGGAAGCCAAAGCCAGGTTGAAGCCGATCGCTTGGAATCAGCCCGCGATCACCGAAGCGGCGGTTACCTTTATCGTCGTTGGACAGTTGGTCGAGACCAGCGTGATACCAGAACGCCTGGCGCCGCTAGTAGAAGCGGGGGTCATGCCGGCAGCGATGGTGCCGGAATGGGAAATCCCCGCACGCAATCTGTACATGGCGTACCCGCAGCGCCGACGAGACGAAGCCGTACGCACGGCCACCTTCGGCGCGGCGGCGATGATCTATGCAGCACGTTCGCTGGGCCTGGGTTCTACGCCGATGATCGGCTTCGATGCAGAAGCAGTCCACCGCGAGTTCGGACTGGCCGAGGACGAGGTTCCGGTCATGCTGTTGTCCATTGGAGCGGAGCGTCCGGGAAACTGGGCGCAGAAGCCGCGCCGCCCGGTGACTGATGTGCTGAATCTCGTTTGAATTTTTTTTAGCAGTAACTCACGGAGACTACGATGGCTAGATGTGTGGCTCTAAAGCCGGAACAGGTGCCGGCCGATTCGAAACCGACTCTCGATATGTTCACCAAGAACATCGGGTTTACCCCAAATATGATGGCGACGTTCGCGCAGAGCCCGATCGCGTTCAATTCATGGGCGGCGCTGCTCGGCTCCTTGAGTAAGGCGCTCGATGTGAAGACCCGTGACAGCATCGGCCTCGCTGTCTCCGAAGTAAATGGCTGCAACTACTGCCTAACAGTTCACAGCTTTACGGCCGAGCATATGGCCAAACTGTCGGCCGATGAAATCATTCTCGCTCGGAAGGGCCATGCCACCGACCCGAAGCGGGACGCCGCCGTCCAATTTGCGCGCAAAGTCATCGAGACTCGCGGTCGCGTCAATGATGCCGACCTGAAAGCCGTCCGCGATGCCGGCTACACGGATGCGAACGTCATGGAGATCGTCGCGCTGGTCGCCATGTACTCCCTGACGAACTTTTTCAACAACGTGTTCGATCCCGAGAAGGACTTTCCCGCCGTTAAGCCGGCTGGCTCGATCTGAACTCCATTTCGAAACAAACGCAGGCACGCGGATCATCGGCCAATACGCCAATAATGTCGGCTTCGGCCAGAGCCGCGTGCCGCAGGTTTGGATCCATCTGAACCGACGAGTGCTGCTCGTAGACAATAACCCCGGAGAAGAGAATG
Source organism: Bradyrhizobium sp. SYSU BS000235 (assembly GCF_049747295.1). Lineage (NCBI taxonomy): Bacteria > Pseudomonadati > Pseudomonadota > Alphaproteobacteria > Hyphomicrobiales > Nitrobacteraceae > Bradyrhizobium > Bradyrhizobium sp. SYSU BS000235. Next base: position 19,087 of record NZ_JBMHJM010000001.1, on the reverse strand, counting down.
CTGCTGCCTCGCCGACCAGTTCCTGAATTGCGTGTGCCGACCCTTGCTCATGGCGACTTTGATCTCGCGACCGATGCGCCGGAGCTGTTTACTTTGGTATGCTTTTATCGGGGGCTCCATTGCCCGGTCTGCCTCAAGTATCTGCGTGACCTAGACAAGCTGCTCCCTGAATACGAGCGTCGCGGCACAAAGGTCATCGCCATCAGCTCTGACGTTGGCGAGCGCGCTCAGGAAATGGCAAGTAAGGTCGGCAGCAACCTGCGTTTCGGATATTCGCTTCCGCTCACGGTTGCCCGCCAATGGGGACTCTATATTTCGTCGTCGCGCGGAAAGTCATCGATTAACATCGAAGAGCCGCCACTATTTTCGGAGCCAGGTGTATTCCTCGTCCGACCGGACGGCACCTTGTATTACGGCTCGGTTCAAACAATGCCGTACGCACGTCCGCTGTTCTCGGAATTGCTTCAGGCGATCGACTTCACCACCGCCAATAATTATCCGGCACGTGGCGAGTATGACGGCCCTGTCTGAGTGCCCGTCGACTTAGCGCGCTGCAAGTGACGGCGGCCGAGTAAAGCCATTGGGATCGATCGCATGAACATCCTCCATATCGATTGCAGTCCGCGCCTGGAATCGCACAGTCGCCAGCTTTCAGCGGCAATCGTCAAACAGCTCCTTGCGGTTGCGCCCAGCGCGAGCATCAGCCGGCGAGACTTTGCCGCGACCCCACTGCCGCACGCTTCGCCCGAATACGCGACGACCCTGTCGTCGCCGGCCACGTTGGCGGCCCCGCTGAAGGGCGCGCTGGAGCTTTCCGAGACTCTTATTCAGGAAGTCGAGGCGGCCGATGTGATTGTCATCGGCACGCCTATGAACAATCTCACCGTCCCTTCGGTCCTCAAGGCGTGGATCGATCAAATCCTGCGCGCGGGTCGCACCTTCAAATCGACGCCGGCCGGGAAGGTGGGAATGCTCCGGGATCGTCCGGTGTTTATCGGCATCGCCTCCGGTGGCGTCTTTACCGGCGACCGAGCCAACCAGCCCGATTTTCTCACGCCGTATCTGTCGGTGGTGCTGAGCAGCATCGGGCTGAAAACCCTGCAATTCTTTTCTGTGCAGGCTACGGCGTTTCTCGACGGGGACCAAGCCACATCAGCGAGGGACAAAGCGCTCGCGGCGATCGACCTCACGGTCATGACAGAGATTGCATAACCGGCGCTCGCGATTTGCCGCGCATGTGGCGGCAACGATGGCTCGGATCTTCATCGTCTTCTCCATTTGCCTATCGGTTGATTTCTATTCTTCATAATTCCCGCCGGCCTCGCAGTCCTGCCGGTCGTGGGCGCCGAACGCGTCAGTCTCGCGGGATGAAGTCGACATGGGGCCCCGGTTCGATGATGAACACCGTGAGCGTGGCGAGAACGCATGCGCCCGCGGCGACAGCCATTGCCATATGGAACCCTGAGAACAACTGAGGACCACCCTGCTGCAGGACGCCGCCGAGGAGGGCGATGGCGAAGAGCGACGCGGCGCGCGAGACCGCGCTGTTGACGCCAGACGCAGTGCCGGCGCGATCTGCTTCGACTGAGGTGAGAACGAGGGTCGTCAACGGCGCGATCGCTACGCTCATGCCCAGCGCCAGCAACAGGATGGACGGGAAGATGTCCGCCCAATAGGTCGCGTTCGGACCGATGCGGAGCGCCATCGCGCATCCCAACGAGGCGATGGCGCCGCCGGCGAACAATGGCGTTCGTCGGCCGAACTGGCGGCAGAGTATGCCGGCGAGCGGCGAGACGACCGTAATAAGAACCTGCAAGGGAATGAAGGCCAGCCCCGCGACAAGCGTCGGCAGGTCGGCGCCCCGGATCATCACGAACGGGATCAAGGTCAGCATAACCGTGAACGCCCCGTAGAGGAGTGCGGTGAAGAGGTTCGCGCCGACGACCGATCGTGAGGTGAAGAGGGACGGGGGCAGCATTGCGTTGTCGCCTAATCGCCGTTCGGTCACGATGAGACCGGCTAAGCCGCCCAGACCGGCGATCAGAGTGATGAGAACCCAAAGGTTCAGACCGGATCCGTTGGTCAGGCTGGTGAGCCCTGCGCCGAGCCCGCCGAGGCCGACTGTCGAGAGAACCGCGCCACCGACATCGACCCGGACGTGGCTGGTTGGCGAGTCTTTTGGTATCCACGCGGCGCCGATGGCCAGCGCGCCGGCAACCACGGGCAGCAGCATCAGAAAGGTCATCCGCCAAGACCCGTGATCGAGGATTGCGCCAGCGATAGCAGGCGCGACGCCGCAGGCGACGGCTGCGGCCGCGGACCAGACACCGACCGCATGGGCTTTCTTGTCGGCGGGAAAGGCCCGCCCGAGCACGGAAAGGCCGTTGGGCAGGATCAACGCTTCGCCCAAGCCTTGCTGGAATCGGCCAGCGATGAGCGGCGCGAAACTCGGCGCGAAACCAGTCGCGACCGCGCCCAGGCCATAGAGAGCGATCCCTACGAGGAAAATCCGCTTCTGTCCGAACCGGTCACCCAGAGCGCCGGCGACCAAGGTCAGGGCCGCGAGCGGTAGGAGCTCGGCGTTCATCACCCACTGCAGCTCGAGCGGTGACAGGCGCATGTCTCGGCCAATCGCCGCGAGCGCGACTGTGACGACGGCACTGCTGACGAACACGAGGCAGCTGCCCAGGCTCGACGCGGCGAGCACCTTGGTGCTGCCCCGCGCGCCGATGGCCCTAGGCTCGGAGAGCGCCAGGCCGCTGTCGGTCAGGATCAAGGACGCACTGCCCACGATCTAATCCCTCAGGTTAAGTCGAGCGATTCCTGGCGTACGCGCTCATTTGCCAGTCGTTTGAAGCTGAGCGGGCGTATGGCCTGCATCGATCTTACTGACGATGAAGTGTTCATTTATCTGAACCGACGAGCGCTGCTCGTAGCGGCCCCCATCAGAGCAAAGGCCATTCCGGCAACCAAACAAAACACCGCGCCACGATCTCTGCCCAAACCGAAGATCAGTGAGACCAAGGTGGAACCCAGTGACCATCCGACGTAGCGAGCCGCGGCATTCATCCCGCTTGCGGCGCCGCTACGACCAATAGGTCCAGCCGTCATCATCGTCGTGTTGTTCGGCGTCTGGAAAAGGCCAAAGCCCATACCACAAAGGGCAAGCCGCCATACGACATCCCACTTCGTCGGAGTCATCGGCAAGAAGACCATCAGAAGCAGGCCGGATGCTAACAACGCCAGACCGATGCTGCAAATCACTGAACCAGGGTAGCGGCTTGTCAAGCGACCGGCGATTGGAGCCGTGACGGCGGTCATTAACGGCCAGGGCGTCACAAGAAAGCCCGTTTCCACGGCCGAGAGATGCAGCGCCGTCTCAAATAAAAACGGCAAGGAGACATAAGCCAGAATTTGTGCTGCGTAGGCGCAGACAGATGTCCACATCGATAAGGTAAACACTGGGATACAGAAAAGATCGAACGGCAACATTGGCATAGGGTGCCGCCGTTGCTGTCGAACGAAGAGACCAAAGCATAGGAGACCCGCTACGATCTCTGCTGTCGCAATGCGCCCATCGCCGGTACCCAGCGTGCCCACCCCAACGACGAAAAGTCCGAACGCGAACGCATTGAGAGCGGTCCCCGTCAGATCGAGCGGGCGAGCAACCCGAACGTCTGATGGTGCGGCGGCAATAAATAGCGGTACTGCGATGGCGAATGGCACGTTCACCAAAAACAACCAGGGCCATTTTGCCACGACAAGTATTGTCGCCGCGATGGTGGGGCCCAATGCTCCAGGTATCGCCACCGCTAATGCGACCAACGCGAGTCCCTTACTGACCATGCGGTGCGGATAGATCACGCGCACAAATGCAACGCCGGCCACAGCAACCCCGGCCGCGCCAGCCCCCTGAATCAAGCGCGCGCTCACCAGCATCGGCAATGTTGGAGCGAACGCGCAAGCCAACGACGCGAGAACAAAAATGGCCAGGCCGGTGGCATAAACGCGCTTCAGACCGAGTGACTCGGCCAGACTAGCAACGGGCAACAAGCAGACCGTTGCCGAAAGCTGATAGGCATTCACGACCCAAACAGTTGCGGCATCACTACTTGCGAATGAGCGCGAGATATTCGGCAAGGCGATATTCGTGATCGCGCTTCCAAGGGAACTTAGACCAAGCCCTAGCAAGATGCAGAACATCGCCCAGCGGCGCTTCGACGCCGTTAAACATCCGACGCCGTTCATAAAGATGCAATTTCTGGCGCGAGCTTTGAGCGGTCGACTTTGCGCATACTCTCAGGAGTGGATTCTGTGGGTCGATACTTGATGTCGGGAAAACAGGTGAACTCTGTTTGCCATAGCGTCACGTGTTGGGAGTCCAAATTCTGTGTCCGAGAATCTGCGACCTGGTTTTCCGCTTTGACGGGCAGTGTGCCTAAGCCTCAATACCGAGCTGAGGACCGAAGAAATATCGGGTGCAACACCGATTCGAAGCAAAGGAAAGCGGCATGGAACAATCCCCCCAGATCGGCGACAGGATCACCGACAAATCGGCGCCACCCAATGACAACACCGTCCGCCACTGGATCGGGACGGCGGCATTCAAGCATTGGTCGGAGCTACAGAACTGGATCGAGGAATACTACCCCAGTGTTTTCGCTCCGGAATGGCTCTATCGCGGCAAGACGCGCGGTTGGTCCCTGCGTTACAAGAAGACGAAGGCATTTTGCACCTTCTTGCCGGGATACAAGCGATTTTCGGTCGAGGTAGTCCTGGGGACAGCAGAGCGGGAGAAGTTTGAGGCGCGGCGTTATGGCTGGCGTTCGCAGCTGGTCAACCTCTACGACGAAGCCCGTACATACCCTGACGGGAAATGGCTGAACGTTGGGATCTCATCCGTAGGTGATCGGCATGATGTGACGGAGCTTTTGATGATGAAGCGCCCACCACAGTCACGCGGTTGAAGGCGCAGATCGAGCGCCGTTATCTGGATACTATCACCGAGGACCGCAGGTGGTTCTCCATCACGCCGAAGCCATGCAGTATCACTGGTACGGCGATATCGTAGATGGAAAACGACATGCCTTACCTGCCACGCCTCGAACAGCGAAAGACAAAGGAACGGCTTTTGTCGTTCCTGCCATCAATGTGCTCGACACACATACAAAATTTAGTGTCGTAGGACTGGATATCCGTTGACGTAAATCCAATCTGTCGACTTTGCCGGTTCGTGGCAGCCCTGGCAGTCGACCTTGTAGTCCGTTGAAGTTGTTTTCAATGGCTTGTCGGCGTCGAACCATGACCAACCCCATCCATCACCCCAAAGTGGGTTTCCGGGATGACTATTCTTGCTGTCCTTCACCATCACAAACCAGCCCTTGAGTTTGTCAGCATGACTGACGGTGCCGGTTGTCATGTCACCCGTCGCCGTCTCGAAGACTTCCTTCACGAGCACTGTGTTGTCCGGAAAATGCCCGGACTTTCGATAGGCATCGATCGCTCCTGGCGAAGCATAGACGGAATGCATCTCTTTCGAACCTTGTCCATTGTCTGCCGCGATGGCCCAAGCTCCGAGCGCCTGATACGCAGTTTGGTAGTCAGTCGGCACACGCAGGTGACCCTGGGCGTCAACCACTTCAGCCGCGCTATTTTTCACGGCTCCATTCCTTTGCGCCAGAGCTGCGACCGAGCCAGCCGCCAGCGACACAGCAGCGGCGAGAATAACTGCCCTTGAGGTTTTCATTGTCAGAGTCCTTTCGCATCGCTTTTGGGGGCGGGCGGTACTGGATGTCTTGACATCAACAGCCGACGTAACCGCGCTTCGCAGAAACCTACTGCCTGACAGGGCGGATTTGGAATTCCCGTTGGGCATGTTTTCTATAGATAACAGGTATGGCGCAATGTGCTAAGCGTCGCGAACGGTTGCAGGCTGCCTAAGTCGCACTCTCAGGTGCAAGCGTTCGTACTGCCTCAATATTTGCGTCCAGTTCCTGGCGGATGGTACCGGCTCGACGAACGCATTTCTTGTGAGACCTTCTGAGTCAATCATGCACGTAAGAATTAGGGGACGCATTTAGTAAGGGACGTTGCATGTCGCTGCCGCTGAAACGGCCGGTGTCGCTCAGTCAATCGATCCGCACGGTGCATGACTGCAGAAGTGCCGGCATTGCGGTTGGTGCGATGTGATGTCGTCTTCTACGAAACCCCAAATGGTGGGACCGTATTCTCTACCGGATCCATCGCTTAGGCCGGCTCCTTTGCACACAATAGCTGTCGTAACGATATATCCTATTCATCAGATCCTCCTTAGGCGGAGTACTCGGACTGATGTCTTCACCGAAGAATTTGAGTCCCGACGCGCACCGACGTTTGGGCCGTCCGCTTTTTCCAACATGTAGAGCGTTGTGAAACGATCCGGCCCTGACGGGAATAGCCGTCAGGGCCGGATTTGTATCAGCATGGTCTACCCGTTAGCGCGGTGCGATCAGCTCGGCTTCACTTCCGTCGCGGTGAGGGCGTATTTGAAGTTATCCGGGTCGTGACAGTCGAGGAGAAGCGACGCGCGCTCCGCCTGCGGGTACATCAGGAAGCCGAGCTTCGGGTGCGTGCTGCCCGGCAGCGCGATGTCGTGCGCGGTGTTGTAGGCGATCCAGTTGCCCTCCCACGCGCCGAACAGCGTCTTGTGCGCGGCGACGACTTTCGGGTCACTGATGGCGAGGTTTGTCGGAGGCTCCTCCAGCATCACCTTGCGCACGTCGGCGGGGTCGGTCGGCACCCAGCCAAAGCCCTCGAGGAAAACCTCGGCGCGGCAATGCTGCGCCTTGGTGACGTTGGCCGATCCGGCGCCGAGGCTCTTGTAGCCGAACTGCGAGGGGATGACGCGAATGCCATAGACGTCACGCGCGGGCACACCAGCAGCGCGGGTGAGGCCAACATAGAGTGCGTTGAGATCGGCGCATTTGCCGCCGAGATTTCCGGTTTTGAGCATGGCCGCGATATCGCCGACGCCGCAGCCACGCGTTGCGGCGACGCGAACCGTGTTCTCGACCACCCAGTCATAGATCGCACGAGCCTTCTCTATATCCGACTTGGCGTTGGCCGCTGCGACGATCTTGTCCGATGTCTGCTTGACGATGCCGTCAACCGGGATGAGGGCAGTCCCCTCGAGATTGAGCTTGCGCTCGGCCGCGCTGAGTGGGGCGACCTTTCCGGGTTTACTAAGGTCGACCGCCCGGTCGCGCATCTCGACCCGACTCGTGACTTCAAGAACCGGTGCCGCCTCGCTCTCTTTCCATGTCACATGCAACATTTCGGCACCGTATTTTTGGTCTCGCACGCGCGTCGCGGAAGCGGTGTTGCCGGTCCATGTCGTTTCGCCGTTTCGGATCCATTCGGATTCAGTGACGGAGGGCAATGGAATCCAGGCCTGCATCTTTCCGTCAGGTTTTTCGACCGTGATTTTTGTGACGAGATCGACTGCTCGCCAGGCGCCTGGCTTGGGTGCAAATACGACTTCCGCCCAGGCGGTGCCGGGCAATGCGGCTGCCAATGAAAGGGCTGCTGTGCCTTTTAGAAATTCTCGCCGTTGCATACTTTCCTCCTTTTGAATCTCTAGATCATTTGCTGCTGATTGTTTTTTCCTGCGGTTGGTCCGCCGCGGGATAGAGCGATTCAATCGCGGCCAAAACATCAGGACGCGACCAGTCGAGATCGCCTTCGATGAAGAATTTCGGTGCGAGATTGGCGTCGAGCACGAACGTGGTCGGCAGCGCCGTGACGTCCCAGGATTTGCTGACAGCGCGATCTCGGTCGAGCAGGATGGTGAAATCGACCGGGTGCTTTGCGAAGAACGCCCGGACGCGAAGATCGACCTCCGCGACGTCGATAGCGAGAATAGCGAGCGGCTTTCCGCGGGTCGTTGTCGCGAGCCGCTGTAGCGACGCCATTTCGCTCACACATGGCTCACACCATGTTGCGAAGAAATGCACCAGCACAACTTTTCCGGCGAATGCCTGGAGATCGCGTCGGTTGCCGTGCAAATCGTCGAGTAAAAACGGGTCTTTCTCTGCCCCGGACCAGGTCTTTAGCGTGGGCGGAATGGGATTTTGCCGCGTCTCGGAAGAGCCGGCGGTTGCAGACAGAGGAGGGCAGGCCAACACCCAGGCGGCACCGAAAAGCGCAACAACGAAACTGGTGGCGGACTGACGCGTGAAAGGCGGCGTGCCTTTATATCTCTCATAGATGAGATTGAAGATATCGCATGTTTGCGGAAAGCAGCGCCATTCCTCGCGGATATATCGCGTTGGCTTTGTCTGTTTTGAAAGCCCCGGCCCGCGGGAGCAGTTTGTGCCGCCACGCTTTTATTCTGTGACTCGTTAGCCCTGTCGTCAACGCGCGGTGCTGCGACGAAATGCCTTAAAGATCCCGTGTCTGGCAAGGCGAGCCTCTACATGATGGATAAATGAGCAAGCGCCATGAGATGCCGATATGCAGCAAGATATGAAAGCCATCGGCTTCTCAGCGTCGAAAAAGATACATCACGAAGTTTAGCTTTGACGTAATTTGAGGTGGACGGAAATATGAACTGAGATGCCAATTGTTTAAATGAAGCTGCCGATATCCTTCGCTATGATTTCTGCATATATTGCCGCTGGCCGCTCCGCCCAGTGCGCGGAATGTTGAGGAGGCTGCCGCTGTCCGGCGCAACCCCAGGAGACCTGACAATGAATGCTCCCATCGTGCGCCTGACGAGCCTTGCCCATGGTGGCGGATGCGGCTGCAAGCTTGCGCCATCCGTCTTGCAGGAATTGCTCGCCAACCAGCCTGCCGCCGCACCTTTCCGTCAACTGCTGGTCGGAATCGAGACTGGCGACGACGCCGCAGTGTGGAAGATCGACGATTCCACCTGCGTCGTGGCCACCACGGACTTCTTCATGCCGGTGGTGGACGACCCGTTCGACTTTGGCCGGATCGCTGCGACCAACGCGATCTCCGACATTTACGCCATGGGTGCAAAGCCGATCATGGCGCTCGCAATCCTGGGGATGCCACTCAACAAGGTCTCGGTCGAGGACGTGCGCAAGATCATCGCGGGCGGTAACGCCGTCTGCAGCGCTGCCGGGATTCCGGTCGCCGGCGGTCACTCGATCGATGCACCCGAGCCGATCTACGGCCTTGTCGTCATCGGCCTCTGCCACCCCGATAAAGTTCGCCGCAACGCCGATGCAAAACCCGGCGATGCGCTGATCCTGACCAAGGCGATCGGCGTCGGCATCTACTCTGCCGCCATCAAGAAGGGAGAGCTTTCAGGCGAGGGCTATGCCGAAATGGTCGCCTCCACCACGCAGCTCAACCGTGTCGGCGCTGAGCTTGCTGACGACAAAGCCGTGCATGCCATCACCGACGTCACCGGCTTCGGCCTGCTGGGTCATGCGCTGGAGATGGCCCGTGGCTCAAAACTCACTGTTACGCTGAAAGCCACTGACGTGCCGTTGTTCACGGAAGCCGCCCGCCTTGCGCAGCAGGGCTACATCACCGGCGCATCTACGCGAAACTGGGCGAGCTACGGCGACGCGATCCGCTTGCCCGATGAACTGCCCGATTGGCAACGCAGCTTACTTGTGGATCCGCAGACGTCGGGCGGGTTGCTGATTTCCTGCGCCGCTGATCACGCAGAGGCCACACTTGAGGCGATCCGGCGTGCGGGCTACGGCGCCGCGCGGATCATCGGCCATACTGAAGCTGGCCCGGCCGAGGTGCGCGTCACGACGTAACATCGCAGATCGTCCGGCTCGGGCTTGGGGTCAATTCGCCGTCGGAGGACCGGCCTTTATGCGGCGGCCTTCGCTTCGTGCGGCTGCCGCAAATCCGCAAGGAATCCGCGCAAGTCGATCAGCGCTGCTCCTCCGGACGGAGAGCCACAAGATTGCGCACAAACGCGGCTTCATCTTCGAGGCAACGGAGATCGAGGATGAGAGTATCATTCTCAACCCGGCCGATGACCGGTTGATCCAAAGCGCGGAGCGCTGCAGCCAATGTCATCAGCGCACGGCCCTTGCCGCGCGTGTTCACCGCGCGCAAGGCGATGCCGGCACTTGGAATCACTTCGGTCGGCAACGCTCCCGAACCGATCTGGCTTGCACAGGCAATCACGTCGGCGGCAAAGTCCGGCCCCGCCGCCGCTGCGACCGCAGGCTTGAGACGGTCTGCTGCGGCCTCGATGTCGGCGAGCGGACGCGCCATCATCCGCAATGTCGGCAATCGCTCCGCCAGCCGGTCCGGGTCGAGATACAGCCGCAGCGTCGCCTCGATTGCCGCGAGGCGGATTTTGTCGATACGCAGCGCGCGCTTCATCGGATTGCGGTTCAGCCGCGCAATCAATTCCCGTGATCCGACGATGAACCCGGCCTGCGGCCCGCCGAGCAGCTTGTCGCCAGAGAAAGTCACGAGGTCCGCACCTTCGGCCAGCGCCTCGGCCACGGTCTGCTCGTGGGTCAAGCCGTAGCGCGCCAGATCGACCAATGTGCCTGAGCCAAGATCATTGAGGAGCGGGACGTGACTCGCGCGCGCCAGCGCAGAAATGGCCTTGCCAGACACCGATTTGGTGAAGCCCTCGATGCGATAGTTCGACGTATGGACCTTGAGGATCAACCCAGTCTTCGGGTTGATCGCCGCCGCATAGTCCTTTTCATGCGTGCGATTGGTGGTGCCCACCTCGACCAGTCTGGTACCGGCGCGCGCCATGATCTCCGGCATGCGGAAGGCGCCGCCGATCTCAATCAATTCGCCGCGCGAAACGATAGCTTCTTTACCCTTGGCCAGTGTATTGAGTGCGAGCAGCACGGCGGCCGCGTTGTTGTTCACGATGGTCGCATCCTCAGCGCCCGTCAGTTCACACAACAGGCCGCGGACCAGAGTGTCGCGCTCGCCGCGCTTGCCCTGCGTGATATCGAATTCCAGCGCGAGCGCTTCACGCATCGCGACTGTCGCCGCATCAATCGCTGCTTCCGCAAGAATGGCACGGCCGAGATTGGTATGCAGGATGGTCCCCGTCAGGTTGAACACCGCCCGCGCATTCGGTCGGGCATCTGTCTCAAGCCACAAAAGAGCATCGACTGCGATGGCTTCGGCATCGGGTACGACCGCCGCGCCGGCGCCGATTTCACGCCGCACGACAGCGGTCGCATGACGGATCGCGTGCACCGCGCGCGTCCGCCCGAACCGTACCGCCGCCTCCTGCGCCTGCGGCGTTTTGAGAATTTCATCGACGGACGGAATTCGGCTGGGGAGGGAAGTCCCTGCATCCATATCGGCCTCCCTAGTCGCAGATCAGAAACGGATTGACGCCGCCGCGGCCAAAACGGTCGTGACATGCCGGTCCTGACGATCGAAGACGAGGCCGCGCTGGCGAAATTACCAGGTGAGCATCGCCTTGATCCAGCGCTGTCGCAAGGCCGCGTCTTGGCAGGCATTGATCCAGTAACTCAGCCGGGATCACCGGCTCCTTGCGTCGAGACATCGTGGGACTCCTTCTACTGATTATGCCCGCTCTCATACGGGCAGTCCTCTCAAATGTTCGGACGCTTGCGATCGGCAGGGCCGCCCCACCGTGCGCACCTGCGGCACTGTCCCCTGCGGAATCAGTGATCGAACAGGAGCCGTGGGCCTGCGACATTCTGCGCGCCGCATAATGGGCAGAAGTCCCAGCATGTGCAGTCGGCTTCATATATGAGGATCCACATTGATCGTGGTATACCAAATACTTCGAGCAGTACGCAGGAGACAGGTTTATGGGCCGGCAAGGGAAGCAGAACTACACGAGACTCACTGAACCGCTCGTCCGCGACAACGGCATCCTGCGGCCTGCGTCCTGGGACGAGGCCCTCGATCGTGCGGCAGAAGGCTTCCTCCGCAACCGCGAGGCTCATGGCCCGGATGCGTTCGGCATGTTCTCGTGCTCTCGCTCGACCAACGAGATGAACTTCATCGCCCAGAAGTTTGCGCGCACGGTGATCGGCACCAACAACATCGACTCCTGTAACAGAACTTGACACGCTCCTAGCGTCGCCGGTCTGGTGACGGTATTCGGAGCTGGCGGTGGTACTTCATCCTATCGGGAAGCCGAGGACGCGGATTTGCTTGTCTTCTGGGGCTCGAACGCCCGCGAAGCGCATCCGATTTTCTTCCATCACGCGCTGAAGGCGATCCACAAGGGCGCCAAGGTCTATTCGGTCGATCCGCGTCGATCGAAGACGGCGGAGTGGGCTGACAGCTGGCTCGGGCTGGACGTCGGCACCGACGTGGCGCTGGCCTACGGCATTGGTCGCGAGATCATTCACGCCGGCTTGACCAACAAGGAGTTCATCGCGAACGCGACCACCGGCTTCGATGACTACATCAAAAAGTGCGAACCGTGGACTCTGGAAGTCACTTCGCGTGAAACCGGTGTGCCTGCGGAGCTGATCCGTGCGCTCGCGCACGACTACGCGAAGGCGGAGCGTGCACAGATCTGCTGGACGCTCGGCATCACCGAGCATCACAACGGCACCGATAACGTGCGTTCGTTGTGCAACCTCGCGCTGCTCACCGGCCATGTCGGCCGTTGGGGCTCAGGCCTCGTTCCGTTGCGCGGTCAGAACAACGTTCAGGGCGGCGGCGACATGGGGGCGATCCCCAAGAATCTTCCGGGCTTCCAGGACGTCGGGAATCCCGAGCATCGCGCGAAGTTCGAGCGTCTGTGGAACGTCACGATGCCGCCGAAGTACGGTATGACGCTTTCGGAGATGATGCACGCGATGGATGAAGGGCATCTCACCAACCTCTACATCATTGGTGAAAACCCGGTGCAGTCCGACGCCGATTCTTCTGCGGTTGGCAAACGGCTGGAAAACCTCGACCATATCGTCGTGCAGGACATCTTCCTCACAAGAACGGCCTCTTATGCTGATGTCGTGCTCCCGTCCGCCGCGGCGTGGTGCGAGAGCGAGGGTACCTTCACCAACAGTGAACGGCGGGTCCAGCGCGTGCGAAAAGCGCTCGAGCCACCTGGTAACGCGAAGGACGACATCGAGATCATGCGCCTGGTCGCGCAGCGCATGGGGTACCACTGGCCGATACAGACCGCGGAGCAGGTGTGGGATGATCTGCGCGCGGTGTCTCCCAGACATTTTGGAATGACCTACCGGCAGCTCGATGAACGAGGTGGGTTGCAGTGGCCCTTCCCCGATGAGAACGGGCCTGAGTCACCGTTCCTGCACGCCCGGCTTTGGGACAAGGATCCCGAGAGGCGCGGGCTGTTGGCGGCGTTCGGCACCCCCGAACACAGCCTGCCGGTGGACAAGCTCGACGACGAATTCCCGCTGCGCCTGACAACTGGCCGGCGGCTGACGGACTACAACACCGGTGTGCAGTCCGGCGGCTTCAACTCGCCGATCCGCTTTGGTGCCTGCATCGATCTCTCTCCGGAGGATATGGTTCGACTTGATGTGAATGAAGGCGAATGGGTGCGGGTGACTTCGCGCCGTGGCTCAGTGCTGGCGCCAGTGCGTAGGGAGCCGGGACTGCGTCCCGGATTGCTCTTCATGGCTTGCAACTTCCCCGACGAAGTGGACGTCAACGCGCTGACCATCGAGGCGAACGACCCGATTGCTGGCACGGCCGAGTTCAAGGCGACAGCGGTCAAGGTGGAGAAGACCAACGAAGTTCCGACCTGGGAGAGAAACGTTTTCTCCAAGCCCGATCGCAAGAAAAAAGATATCGCAGCCGTGAGTTAGGAAGGAATATCTGTGGACCTGAAATTCTCCAATGCCGAGCCGTTCGCAGAAGAACGGGATGCGGTCGATCGGTTCCTTGGGGCAGGCGCAGGCGGCTGGCATGGAGGCGAACGCGACGAGGAGGACCACCGGCGTGCGCACACCGGGCACGCCGCGCGGTCACAACGGCATCTCGTCCTGGAGGCGCTGCATGCAGTGAACGACCGCGTCGGTTGGATCACTCCCGGCGCGCTGAACTATATCGGAAGACGGCTCAATATGGCGGCAGCTGACGTCTACAGCGTCGCGACGTTTTATGCGCTGTTCTCTACTAACGCGCGGCCGAAGCGCATCGTGCATGTCTGCACCGACATTGCCTGCATGGCGCGCGGATCGAAAGAAGTCTGTGCCGACCTCGAGAAGCAGCTGGGTCCAGCCGGTGCCATGAACGGCTGGAAGCATAGCCCCTGCCTCGGGGTGTGCGAGCGCGCACCTGCTGCAATGGCGGTGGAGGCTGGCGATCCGCCTCATGAGCACCTGATCGGACCCGCGACCGTCGATGAAGTCTTGCTTGCGCTGAATGACGGTCCTGCGGCACTCGCAGCCGAGGCGCCCCCGGTCATGGCGGTGCCACAGGCCGGCCAAGAGGGGCTGATGCTGCTTAAGCGCGTCGGCCAAGTCGATCCGGAAAGCATCGACGACTACCTTGCGAAGGATGGTTACGCTGGGTTGAAGCGGGCGTTCGAGATGGGACCCGGGCAGGTCATCAGCGAGGTCAAGGAGTCTCGGTTGATGGGTCGCGGCGGCGCGGCTTTTCCGGCCGGCGTCAAATGGGAGAGCACCGCCAAGCAGCCCGCGACACCTCGTTATCTCGTCTGCAACGCCGACGAGTCTGAGCCCGGCACGTTCAAGGATCGCGCTATCCTCGAGGGCGACCCGTTCGCGTTGATCGAGTCGATGACCATCGCTGGTTATGCCTTCGGCGCTGAGCGTGGCTACATCTACCTGCGCGGCGAATATCCACGCGCTCACCGGCTACTGCACAACGCCATCGAAAAGGCCCGCGAACGCGGATTCCTGGGTGCAGACATTCAAGGCAAGGGTTGGAGCTTCGATCTGGAGATTCGCCGCGGTGCCGGCGCCTACATCTGCGGCGAGGAGACCGCGATCTTCAACTCGATCGAAGGTTATCGCGGCGAACCGCGGTCCAAGCCGCCGTTCCCGTTCGAGGCCGGACTCTTCGGCAAGCCGACGGTGGTCAACAACGTCGAGACCCTGTGCAACGTGCCGCTGATCATGCGGATGGGCGGCGCGGAGTACGCCAAGATCGGAACCGAGGGCTCCACTGGACCCAAACTGTTCTGTGTTTCGGGCAATCTCGTGCGGCCCGGCGTCTACGAAGTGCCGTTCGGCGCGACCTTGGGCGATGTTCTCAAGCTGGCCGGCGGCGTTCCGCAAGGCCGAAAACTGCAGGCAGTGCTGCTGGGTGGCGCGGCTGGCGGGTTTGTGCGCCCTGACGAACTCGACATCCCGCTCACCCTTGAAGGCGCTCGCGCCAACAATACCACTCTAGGATCGGGCGTGGTGTTGGCCTTCGACGACACCGTCGAACTTCCTGCCATTCTGCTCCGCATCGCGCGCTTCTTCCGCGATGAGTCTTGCGGCCAGTGCGTACCATGTCGCGTGGGCACGGTGCGTCAGGAGGAGGCGCTCCTGCGCATTGCGAACAACCGCCGCGATGCTGCGGCCAAGGGACGCGACATTGACCTGCTGCGCGATGTCGGTTTGGTGATGAAGGATTCCTCGATCTGCGGCCTGGGCCAGGCTGCTTGGAATGCCATCGAGTCGGCGATCGACCGGCTCAAGGTCTTGGAGGCAAGTAAATGAACGCGCACGATCCGGGTGCTGCCGGGAGGATGTCCGTCCCGCTGGTCACGATCACCATCGACGGTGAGCAGGTGAGCGTTCCGGAGGGAAGCACCATCCTGACTGCCTGTAACGCGGCGGGGAAGGACACGCCTACACTTTGCTACGGCGATACTCTCACGCCGAAGAATGCTTGCCGCATCTGCATGGTCGAGCTCAAAGGTTCGCGCGTTCTCGTTCCTTCATGCTCCCGTAAGGTCCAGGCCGGCATGGAGGTCATGACCGACACCGACCGGGTGCGGCACAGCCGTCGCCTCGTGCTGGAGCTGCTCGATTCCTCGGTGGATCTGTCCACCACGCCACGGATCACCGAGTGGAAAGAGCGCTACAACGCCGACTCGGATCGTTACGGCGAACGAGCGGGCGAGAGCCTCACGCGCGATGTTCACGACCCGGGCGAGCATCACGCCGGGAACGGCAGTATCGCGGCCACGATGAGCCAACCGGACAAGATCGACAACGATCTTTATGTGCGCGAATACAGCAAGTGCATCCTCTGCTACAAATGCGTGGATGCCTGCGGGTCCCAATGGCAGAACAGCTTTGCGATCCAGATCGCGGGGCGCGGGTTCGACTCCCAGATCTCCACCGAGTTCGCTGCGGAGTTGCCGGATTCCGCATGCGTCTTCTGCGGCAACTGCGTAGAGGTGTGTCCAACGGGGGCGCTGTCGTTCAAGTCCGAGTACGACATGCGCGCCGCATGCACTTGGGACGAGTCGCAGCAGACCCAGACCACCACGGTCTGCACTTACTGCGGTGTCGGTTGCAACGTGAACCTGCACGTCCAGGACAACAAGATCGTTAAGGTGACTTCGCCCCACGATCACTCGGTCAGTCACGGTAACCTGTGCATCAAGGGCAGGTTTGGTTTCGTGCACGTCCAGAGCCGCGAAAACGACGGAGCCGACTAGAGGCTCACCATTCGGTGTTCTGTCTCGACACCTGTGGCCTCGACCCGACTCACCGCACCACTTCGCGGTGCTCGTCGTCGATCCGGCGCGTCCAGCCGCGTCCGTCGAGGTGCTCCAGCAGCGGGATCGCCACCCGACGGCTGGTCCCCAAGGCCTGTCGTGCCTGGCTGGTGGTGAACGGTTGCGGCAGTTGCGCGAGAGCCTGTATCGCAAGCTCCGGCGCCGACGGCAGCAGCACGACACCTCCTTGAAGACGTAACACCCGTTGGGCGCGCTCGGCTGCGGCCAACTCGCGAGCCCCCAAGCCGAGGGCGGCCAGATCGCCGACCAGCGGTGCGAGGAAGGGATTTGCGAGAAGCCGCGCCTCCAGCTTGGCCACCCCGACCTCGGCGCGGCCAAGATCGACACGGACCCGTGGCAGCCGGACGTAACCATTGTGCAACTCGAGGCCGGCATCCGCGACGAGTTGATCGATGAAATGCGCTGCGGACGGACCAAGCGGGTCGCGCGCGGCTCCTTGCGAGATGCCCAGCGTCAGCTGATCTTGCTGGGCGTCGTTCTCCACCATAACCCGCAGCTTCAGCCGCCAGTCATCATATGTTGGAAGGTGGACCCACCAATTGCTGACTTCACGGACTTCGGGTGGCGGTGCAGTGTCGGCATCTAAGAGGCCGATCCGGCGCAGATAGTCCGCCTCCACAGCGCCACGGCTCGCGACCTTGGCCAGCACGTCGCCCTCGGGTGGCATGGCGGCCAATGCTACTCCGCGCCGGGCACCATCTCCACGGCGCGGTAGCGGCGGCGGATCCGGATCCAGCACACCGACGCCGCCGAGCACGAGATGGCGTCCCGGATCGCGGAGCAGCAGCCGGTCGCCCACGATCAGCGGCAGCGGCCAGTCGAGAGTGATCCGGGCGTGCTCGGCATCGAAGCGGCGCAGCCGGGCCGGCACGGTCGCAGTCCCGATATGCACGGTGAGTTGTTCAGGCACTTCGTCGAGCGCGGCCCCCCCGATACGGCGCGCATCGACGACTGTGGCGAAGAACCAGGCGCCCGGTGCGATCAGTGCTTGGCCGCGACGGATCTCCCCCGCAGCCACACCGCGCAGATTGACCGCGGCCCGGTTCATGGGGCGGAGGACATCGGCAGCCGAGTCCCGCGATTCCAGGCCACGAACGACGACCTCGCGCGGCTCCCGCCCATCGCCGACCACCACGAGCCGAGCATCCTTGGTCAGCGTACCCGCAACCAGGGTGCCCGTTACCACCGTGCCTGCCCCCGAGACGCTGAACGAGCGGTCGATCCATAGCCGGAGCCGACCGTCGGCGTCGGGCGCGGGCGTTTCGGCCAGAACGTCGTCGAGGACCTGCTTGAGTGTGTCCAAGCCGATGCTCTGCACGGCCGACACGGCGACCGCAGGTGCGTCACGCAGACCGGTGTGCGCGAGCTCGCTGCGGGCACGCTCGATGGTCGCCGCCACGAGGTCGGGCGCGCGGTCGGCCTTCGTCACCACGATCAACCCGTGGCGGATGCCGAGCGCTGCGATGGCATCGCGGTGGTCGCTGGATTGCGCCGACCAGCCCTCGTCGGCGGCCACCACGAAACACACCACCGGCGCTGTCGCCAAGCCGGCCAATGCGTTGCGGATGAATCGCTCGTGGCCGGGGACGTCCACGAAGGCGACCTCTCGGCCCGAGGGCAGAGTCGTCCAGGCGAATCCGAGGTCGATGGTGAGTCCGCGTCGGCGCTCTTCCTCCCAGCGGTCCGGCTCCATCCCGGTCAGCGCGCGGATGAGGGTGCTCTTGCCGTGATCGACGTGACCAGCCGTCGCGACGACGTGCGTCGTCATCGCACGTCCTGCTTGCCGTCGACCATCGCGGTGGCGTCGGGGTTGCGGCGATTGGCGGAGGCGGACAGGAATCGAACCTGCCAGACCGAGTTACTCGGTCTCACCGGTTTTGAAGACCGGGAGGACCACCAGGAACCTAAACGCCTCCGAACGCGCTCACATCGAACACTCATCTCGCCGAGCGCTCTCCTCTGAGGCATATGGCTGACCGATGTATCATCCTTATACTGCCAAAATCACTCTTCAACCATGAATTGCTTTACGAGGTCCGTTTTTTCAACTGGATAGCGCGTAGCTTCGTACGGGGCTGCTCGCTCTTTTCCTCTCAAGCCAGGCGATCCGCGTACTCTTTAGCTTTCGCTTTTTCCCGGTACCAGCTTTTCATGCCGAGCGGCGCCGCTGTTTCACCGACTCCTTCAGTGGCTATACACCCGTCGCCCATTCACCCTTGCGGAACACGGGCACCCGACGCCCATCCGCATAAATGCCGTCGATATCGGTCTGGTTCGTGCCGATCATCCAGTCGATGTGGATCAAGCTCTTGTTGTCGCCTTGGGCTGCGATCTGCTCTGGGGACAGTTTGTCGCCATCGATGAAGCACTTCGAATAGCACTGACCAAGCGCGATGTGAGAGGCGGCATTTTCGT